>NZ_SORD01000001.1:0-5337761 GCF_004365495.1 Janthinobacterium sp. 75
CTTGCGATCCCCCACTTTCATCCTTAGATCGTATGCGGTATTAGCGTAACTTTCGCTACGTTATCCCCCACTCCAGGGTACGTTCCGATATATTACTCACCCGTTCGCCACTCGCCACCAGAGCAAGCTCCGTGCTGCCGTTCGACTTGCATGTGTAAGGCATGCCGCCAGCGTTCAATCTGAGCCAGGATCAAACTCTTCAGTTTAATCTCTGTTACTTTGCCATTTTATTGGCACCGTCTTGCGACGGGTCGCTCACTCAAAAAACTGACAGGCTACTTCCGAAGAAGTATCCTATTTCATTATTTCTTGTGAACATTTGATATTTTAAGTTTTACAGTGATCCGAAGATCACTGCTGCACTTACATCAAATGCCCACACTTATCGACTGTTAATTGTTAAAGAACTGTGATCGGTACTGCTTTCGCGCTATCGACAAAGCGTTGTGTTTGTCAGCTGCGAAGAAGGAAGAGTATGAAGCATTTCAGCACAATCGTCAACTCCTTCTTTTACTACCCAGCCCCGGAAGGCTGTCCCCTTTGTGCCGCAAACTAGTGCGTCTCATTGGGGAGGCGAACTATAGCAAAGCCGCCCACGGGCGGCAAGCATTATTTCAACAATGCTGCCACCACCATCCCCACCTCGGTCGTACTGGCGCTGCCACCCATGTCCGGCGTACGTGGACCATGCTCGAGCACCTGCTCGATAGCGCGCACAATCGCGTCATGCGCTGCCGTGTATTGGGCGTCGCCATTGCCGAGGAAATCGAGCATCATGGCGCCCGACCAGATCATGCCGATCGGGTTGGCGATATTCTGGCCATAGATATCGGGTGCGGAACCGTGCACCGGCTCAAACACGGAGGGGAAAGTGCGCTCCGGATTGATATTGGCCGATGGCGCGATGGCAATCGTCCCCGTGCAGGCGGGGCCCAGGTCGGACAAGATGTCGCCAAACAGATTCGACGCGACCACCACGTCGAAGCGCTCGGGGCTGAGCACGAAACGGGCCGCCAGGATGTCGATGTGGTATTTGTCCCAGCGCACATCGGGAAACTCCGGCGCCATCGCTTCCACCCGCTCATCCCAGAATGGCATGCTGATTGCGATGCCATTCGACTTGGTCGCCGATGTCAGGTGTTTTTTTGGCCGGCTTTGCGCCAGCTCAAACGCATATTGCAGGATGCGGTCAACGCCCTTGCGCGTAAACACGGATTCCTGCAGCACTGTTTCGCGCTCCGTCCCCTCGAACATGCGCCCACCCACGGACGAATATTCTCCCTCTGTATTTTCACGCACGACATAGAAATCGATATCGCCCGGCTTTTTATTTGCCAGCGGGCACGGCACGCCCGGCATCAGCCGCACGGGGCGCAAATTGACGTATTCATCGAATTCGCGCCGGAATTTCAACAAGGAACCCCATAAGGAAATATGGTCGGGTACTTTGTCCGGCCAGCCCACCGCGCCAAAATAGATGGCGTCGAAATCCTTGAGTTGGGCAAACCAGTCCGAGGGCATCATCTGGCCATGCTCAAGGTAATAATCGCAATTCGCCCATGCCATCGTCGTAAACTGCAAGTCGATATTGAAGCGGCGCGCGGCGGCCTCGACAACACGCAGTCCTTCCGGCATGACTTCATTGCCTATGCCGTCGCCGGCGATGACTGCGATTCTGTGTGCGGGCATGCGCTTCTCCTGTTGATAGATGGAAGCGTTAATGATACTGGCGCCGCATCAGAATACAATCGGTGGATTCATAACCCCAGTATCCACATTTCGTGCTCAATCAATGAAAAATACGCCGGTACTTGAAGATTTGCGCCTGTTTTGCCAGGTCGCCCATAAAACCAGCTTCGCCGCCACGGCGCTGGAACTGGGCATTTCGAAAGCGGTCGTCAGCAAGCGCATCGGCATGCTGGAAGCGGCGCTGCAAGTCCGTTTGCTGCACCGGACCACGCGCCGGGTCAGCGTCACCGATCACGGCGAGATCGTGCGGCAATGGGCACAGCGCATCCTGGAAGATATCGAACAGATGGCTGAAGCGGTGGCGCAGTCGACATTGCAGCCGCAGGGCATGCTGCGCATTTGCTGCAGTTCCGGTTTCGGGCGCAACCGCCTCGGTCCAGCCCTCTCCCAGCTGGCATGGCAGTATCCAGACCTGAAAGTACAGCTGGAATTACTCGACCGCCCCGTAGACCTGCTGGGAGAAGGTTTCGACCTCGACATTCGCGTTGGCGTGGTGCACGAACCAGACTTGATCGCCCACCATATTGCCCGCAACCAGCGCGTGCTGTGTGCCGCGCCAGCTTACCTGGCGCAACGCGGCACACCGGACACCCTGGAGCAATTGCGCGAGCATGACTGCATCGTCATCCGCGAGCGCGACCAGGATGGGCGACGCTGGAAACTGCAAGGGCCGCACGGACTGGAAACGGTGAAGGTCGACGGGGCGCTGTCGGCCAACAATGGCGAGATCGTCCATCAATGGGCGCTGGACGGCCACGGCATCATTTTGCGCTCGGCATGGGATGTGGAAAGCAGCCTGGCGCAAGGCAAGCTGGTGCGGATTTTGCCCGCGTATCAACAGGCTGCCGATGTGTGGGCGGTGACCACCTCGCGGCTGTCGAGCTCAGCCAAGGTCAGGGCCTGCGTGCAATTCCTGCAGCAGTGGCTGCAGGCCCCCGCGTGATGAACTACACCAGGCGCGCCACATCCGGATACAGACGCGCCAGGGTATCGGAGGCGATGGCGGCAATCACGGGTTCGACACGCTCTGAGGCTTGCTCAGGTGCTTTTTCTCGGCGCACATCTTTCCACAACTCAAGCAAAGCAGCGTCATGGCGCGCGACCGCTTGCTCGACCTCATCTTGCCAAAATGCTGGCGCCTCGCCTTCCACGAAGTTGCCGCGGCCACGGCCAAAGTGCGCCACCGCCAGATAACGCAGCACGCCCGCCACCACCAAGGTACGCAGGAAGGCATCCGTAAATTGCATGGTAGGTTCATTGCGCTCCGTGCCGGAATTAAATCCCCAGGCTGCGCCCGCAAACGTCAGTGCACCGACCACGCCACCAAGCAAGGCGCCCGTGCCCAGGGTCAGGCCACCGGAAATCAGGTCGGCCGACAAGCCAGTCGCCGCACCGGAAATCATGGCGCCCAATAGCCCCGCTTGCGCCTTGTCAATCGGCGCGCGCACGGCAAAATTATCGCGCACCCGTGTATTGATCTTATGCGCATCTGTGGGGTCAAGTTTGTGCAAGATCAACAGTTCGCGCGTCGTCTCACCGCTGTGCGTATTGAGCCGCGCCACCAGGCTGGCCATCGCCTTCTCCTGGCGTTGCTGCTCGGCATTCTTGCCTATGCCGACTACTTGCAAGGCCGATTTCAGCAAGCCCTTGGAGACGGGCTCGATGGCTTCGCGATCCTGGGCTGCCGCAGCCAGCTGCGTGGCCAGCAAATGCATGGCCTCCCGGAAACGTGCCGTATTCTGCGCTTGCCAGGTACCAAACAAACGCGCATAGCCGGCTTGCTGCGACTGAGGTAACAACTTGCCAACGGCTTCGTAAAACACGCGTTCATGTACCCAGCAGCGAGCAAAGGCATCGAGCGCCAGGACGTCGCGCACAATCGGATATTGCTGTAAATGCTCACGCCAGCGCTCCTGCTCGCTGTGTTCCTCGTTGCCTGGACGTGGTGGCCCCATCTGATTGAGCAAGACCACCACGGGCTTGCCCAGCCATTCGAGGATTTTCATTTCCGCCGGCAAGTAACCCGCATCACTGGGATGCTCCGACGAGTTGACCAGATACAGCACCACGTCGGCCGCGTCCTTGGCCGTGCGCAGCGCTTGCTGACTGAGCCAGAAAGGACGGTCGCGATAACGATCCAGCACTTCACGCAGGAACCAGCCGATGGGATTGCCCGACTGCCCCAGACGCTTGAGCAGGCGCACCGAGTCGCCAAAGCCGGGCGTGTCCCACAATTGCAGGGCATCGCCTTGCGGCGTCGCCAGCAAGGTATGCGATTCCGCAAAAACGGTCACGTGGGCAGCGTCGCGCACTTCGCCGATATCTACGCCCGCCAAGGTACGCGCCAGGGTGGTCTTGCCATTATTCGTATGCGAAATCAGTGCAAACTGAATTTGCACCGCATCATCCTGGACATCTTTATTCACATTCATGCTGCTGCCGATACTTTCAAGCCAACACCGGCATCGAGCGGGTGCAAGGCAGGATTGAGCAAATTGACCAGGGTGGCCGGGGTTTGATGGAAGAGGCAGAACTGTTGCCACAAGGCGACTCTTTCCGCCAAGCGGGCGGCATTATCCACCTGCTCGCCAGCGCGCTCCAGGTAGCTGGACTCGTCGATCAGGACTGCGATGCCCCGTGTCGATGATCGCACCAGGTAATCGAGGAAGGCGCCGTGATTTTCTTTTTCCGGCGTCGCCGTCAGATTGAACAGCACGGCCGTGACGTTGACTTGCGGATCATTCAGGTCGGCGCCGCGCAAGACGTCCTGCGGCTCTTCGCCATACGACGTCGATGGACGCAGCATCATGCGCCCCTGCTCGCCAAACAGCATGATGGACAGCTGGCCCAAGCCCTTGTGACGCGCCTCATCGACAGTAAAGCTGTACGGCAAGACGCGCAACATGCCACCCGTGGCCACGCCTATACTTTCATTGAGCTTGCGGAAATACGGTTGATCCAGGTCTAACGGGAAATGTTTCGCCAGCCGTGCGGCGCGCCAGTTGTTGGCCAAAGCCAGGATCAGGCGGGGAACCACGACCAGCAAGAAAATCGTTGCCGCATACAAATGCACCCAGCGCGCGCCCCCTTCCACGGTCGTCGTTTGCGGGAAGCGCAACGCTTCGATTTCCGCCAGGGAGAAACCTTGCAAATGAAATAGGGCAATGGCTGGTGCAAACAGCGTCGAAAGCAGGCTGTGCACCTGGCTGGCACTCAAAAAGGTGCTTTCCCAGCCGGCCGCGTATTGCGACAGGAAACCGCGTGCATACAGCGAAGCCACGGCGCCGATGGCAAACATGGCGGCGCTCAAATGGATGGTACGGCCCAGGCGCGCGGCCGTCAGCTTGGCGCTCAGGTGCGCCCATTCCCCCATGAAGCTGAGCAAGCTCGAGGACAAGGCGTGCGGGAGTTTGCGCGGCAGGGCCAGGCGGCCCACGCTCAGGTGGCGCACCAGTCCAGCTTTCGGCCAGCCCAGGGAGTGCGAGGGGATGCATAGCCAGATCAGCAAGCCCAGGTAGACCAGCACATTCCAGGCGATTATCAGCAGCAAGGGCGCCGACAGCAAGTCGACGCGGTGCGGATCGGTGATGCGGTCGAGCCCGGCCCCCAGCAGCAGGGCCAGCAATGGCAGGGTCAGTGCCAGGGTCTTCATGCCGTTGCGGCGTTTCGCGAAGGAAGAGAAGGCGGGGGTGCGCTCGGTGATACGCTTGATGATCAGCTCGGACCGCTGCTGCAGGAAGTCGTCACCCGTCACTTCGGCCTGCTTGCCCGAAGCTTGCCATTGCGCAAGCTCACGCGCGCTGCGGCTGGCATACATGCGGTCGTCCTCGCTGAGGACTTCTTTTTTCTGGTCGGCCGTTTCAATGGCCCGTACCAATACCACTTCTCTCGCAATCTGCTCGTTCATGGTGCTCCTGTTTTTGTATGAAACGACAACTCGACAGGCAGATTGTGACGTACTTTTGTATTTCAGGCCAACGCGTCCTCGGTCCGGAACAAGTTATGTAGCAGATGTATCAGGAAAGCAGCGATCCAGGCAGACCACAAGGTGTGCGTGAAAAATTGTGCACCTTGCAACTGTTGCTGCCAGCCTGACGCCAAACCGCACAGCAGCATGACACCGGCGAGCAGAAGCGCAGTGCGCGGCCGTCCAGGCAGCCAGAACAATGGCAAAGCCAGCAGCCACCAGGCAGTGTTTGCCTGGATCGCGGGCAGGCAAACCATGCCAGATGCGCTGGCTGGCAACGTTTCCAGCATGCGCGCGTACGGCTCCAGTCCACCATAGCGCAGCAAATCCGTAGGACAGGGCATATCGCTGAAGGAAGAGAGCAAATAGATGCTTGGCGGCACCAAGACGACCGACAGGGCCACGGAGCGCAAGACGCTGCGGCGTGATGCAAGCCATGCCAGCGGACGCAAGGTGTCCCAGATGGCCAGGCCTATCACGGCGGCGCCAAGCAAGATCATGCCAAACTGGAAACTGCCGGCCAGCGCACTGTCACCGCCGGCAAAGTGCCCACGCTCCCCGTCGAACATACTGTCGGCGATCATGAGATCGAGGTTGCTGTAATTGCCGATCCAGAGGATCAGCATGGCCGACAGCATCAGGACGCTATCGATGCCTTTGGGAGTTTTGACGAGTTTAAGCTTGGCCAGCATGGGTGCACATATTATTTGGTGAGATGAAAGGTACTGACCACACAGGACTGTAGCCATGGAAGTCATCGTACAGTGTCAATATGAAGAGAACATGATGTTCCCCACCATTAACCACGCGGACGGAGCAAGACGAGCTTCCGGCCTCACCTTACAAGTGCCCGCATGAATTACGCGTCGACAGGGCATTCATTTTTCGTTAAGTAAATGCAAAAAGCAGGCTTAGATGAAATCAATCCGCAGCACGCTGCCGCCAGGCGGCGGGCAATGAATCCCGGTTCCGCGCGCAGCCAAGTAGATGCGCCCGGAAGCGGAGCGTACCAGCGGTGCTTACGCGCCTTGCGTCATCAGGATTTCCGCCGCGCCCTTGATCACGCTCAGCGGCGTGCGCAGTTCATGACTGACATCGCCCCTAAAAAAGCATTCGCGATCACCAACTTCGCTCAACTCCGCCTTACGTACAGCAAAAGTGCGTACCAGCATTCCCAATTCATCGGCGCTGTCCTGCTGTGGCAAGGCCACCTGGCCGCCTTATGTAAGCGACATGATCGGCGTGATCAAGCAATTGGCGATTGGCGATGAAGGCGCCAGGCAGCGAAGCGCAAACCCATAAAACGATAAAAGCGAGGGCCAGCGTGCCATACACACAGCATGCTCAAACCGCAAATATCAGCATTAGCCCTGGCTCCGGAAATGCCGTCTATTCTTGCAATAAAGGGAGCTGGGCCTTCCAGTCGGAAAACTGTATGTCACCGCCTGCAGGTTGCTCGGCAACTACGGTCTATTGATCTAGCTCCGCATCCTGCAATAGCTACAATACAGCGATATCGCACGGCGCGGGTCGATGGGTTAACGCGTCCAACGACAATAACGGGAGCGTGTACGCCAGCTGCAAAAATGGCAGCATCAATACAAGCAGCGGAAGCTGTACTTCGTCTTCGCGCACGTTCTACAACCGTACGGACAAATCTGGTCAGGCGTTAGCCGCGAATCCAGGGAATCGTGCCAGCTCCTGCCAAGCACAGGGCATGAATGTCGTCGGGAACGGGCAGCAATCGGACTTCGGGGGCAACGATATTCCTCACTGCTACTCAGCCGATAGCTCTCGCGTTGTATGAACCCTGCAACACCAGGCGCTGCCAGCCGCAAGACCGTCGCATACGGCAATCCAGGCTGCTTCATTCAAACTGCTGTCACTTGCCAATAAATGTGTTCTAATTCCGTATGGCACTTATTAAATGAGTAATCTAGTTAACTCGGCAATCTTAATTATGCTGCGGTAGCAGTAATAACAAAGCAAACAACACAGTAGGAGATGTAATGAAAACTTTGGCTGACTACATTGAACAATACGGTTTTGACGGTTGGAAATCTGGTCCTCTCGCCCAAGATCCAATCGTCATGATGTTGCGTGATGAAATCGCTAATCCTGGCTCGACCTCGCTGGCTTCTCTCGATAGGTCGAGTCTGGAAATCGCTGTTAAAGTATTAAAAAACAATCCCGAAGATGGGCACACTTTGTCGTCTGGTAGCCTGCCGTTTATCTCGCTGACCATTAACTATAGCAATATTGAACCGTACAAATTCGACGGCAACATGGTTCCATATCGAGCGCACATGGACACGAATTTAAAAAAACATGGTTCGATCACTTACGTGCGGGGCGAGAAGGACAATCCGTTCACGCAACATACCGACACCATCAGCAATACCGGCGTGGTGGTCAAAGATGTCGCGATAAGCACCAACTTTGACGCACTCAAAGTGTGTTACAACGGCGCCCTTAGTTCGGTCGCGCTCGGCTCGGACCTTTTTGCCACGAACAAGGTCGTGACCTCGAAGGAAATACTGCAGAACATGCTGGAACTGGTCCTGCAGTACGGAATTGATACACCCGAGCACATGAAGTCGGCTTTCGGTTCCTGGGCATACGCAGATGGTGTCGTTGATGCTGCGATCCAGCAGGAAGCGAAATTGCCGCTTTACTCACAGCTTAATGATCCTGCCTCCGACGCAATCATTAAGGGCTATCTTGCGTATTTTGGCCGTCCAGCTGATACTGCTGGTCTGCAATATTGGGTGGACGCCACCAACCGCACTGGTGGCGATGCTACTGCGATGATTAACAACTTTGGCAACAGTGCCGAATACCGTAGTATGTACGGCAACTCTACCTCGATGGAAGTCGTCAATTCGCTGTACCAGCATCTGTTCAACCGTGACGCGGAAAAGGGGGGGTTGGAATTCTGGTCACATCACCTGGAAACCGGGGCCTTGACCCTTGCGGATCTCGCTTTCTCGGTCGTCAACGCGGCACAGGGTAGCGATTCGAAAACCATTGTGGAAAAAGTCGCGGCATCCCGCGTCTTCACCGGAAATCTGGATACCCAGCGAGAGGTGGACCTGTACAGCAATAACCAGTCTGCGCTGAACGCCCGCAAGTGGCTGTCCCTCTTCAGCGAAAACGATTATAGGAACGGCAAGCTTTTGAACGTGACTGTTGATGTTATCAATAAGCTGCAGGGCGATGTAGAGCCGATCCTGATTGGCCAAGGCTTCGACCCACTCTACTATTAATCGGGACTAATCCGTGACTCGTAAAAATGCTCTTATTCTGGCGCCTGGCTTTCTGGCCTCGATCCGAGCATCTCGCGCGGCGCCAACTTGGGTGCCTCGCTCATCAGGCACTTCAGAATGATGTAGCCGATCCTTCGAAATGCAGCTCATCCACGGCTAGCACGGCGGCGGCCGTCATTTACCCGCGCGCGGCGCAGCAAGGCTTTCAGGCGGATTTCCAATTCCAGCAGCGAAAATGGCTTGAGCAGATAATCGGCATAGCCATTCACGGCCGAATCGAGCGCAGGCCCCTTCGGCTCCGGATAGGCACATTGTTGGAAGAATTGAAGAATGCAAAACAAAAGCAGCAGACGAAAAAAAACCCCACCGGAGTCCGGTGGGGTTTTTCTCTACTGCGAATAACAAGCCTGACGATAACCTACTTTCACACTGGTTGCAGCACTATCATCGGCGCAAAGTTGTTTCACGGTCCTGTTCGGGATGGGAAGGGGTGGGACCAACTTGCTATGGTCATCAGGCATAACTTGTACTGGCATTTGTCCTCAATTGAGCGACAAAGCCTGAATCTGGAAGAAGCAAAGATTGGGGTAATGAATAGTAGTATCAACAAACTCACAACGTTGTACCGTCTTATCCTCTGTACCTGCTAAGGTTATAGGGACAAGCCGTACGGGCAATTAGTACTGGTTAGCTTAATGCATTACTGCACTTCCACACCCAGCCTATCAACGTCCTGGTCTCGAACGACCCTTCAAAGAGCTCAAGGCTCTGGGAAATCTCATCTCAAGGCAAGTTTCCCGCTTAGATGCTTTCAGCGGTTATCTCTTCCGAACTTAGCTACCCGGCAATGCCACTGGCGTGACAACCGGTACACCAGAGGTTCGTCCACTCCGGTCCTCTCGTACTAGGAGCAGCCCCCTTCAAATTTCCAACGCCCACGGCAGATAGGGACCAAACTGTCTCACGACGTTTTAAACCCAGCTCACGTACCACTTTAAATGGCGAACAGCCATACCCTTGGGACCGGCTACAGCCCCAGGATGTGATGAGCCGACATCGAGGTGCCAAACTCCCCCGTCGATATGAACTCTTGGGAGGAATCAGCCTGTTATCCCCAGAGTACCTTTTATCCGTTGAGCGATGGCCCTTCCATACAGAACCACCGGATCACTATGTCCTACTTTCGTACCTGCTCGACTTGTCAGTCTCGCAGTTAAGCACGCTTATGCCATTGCACTATCAACACGATGTCCGACCGTATCTAGCGTACCTTCGAACTCCTCCGTTACACTTTAGGAGGAGACCGCCCCAGTCAAACTGCCTACCATGCACTGTCCCCGATCCGGATAACGGACCAAGGTTAGAACCTCAAACAAACCAGGGTGGTATTTCAAGGTTGGCTCCACGAGAACTAGCGTCCCCGCTTCAAAGCCTCCCACCTATCCTACACAGATTGGTTCAAAGTCCAATGCAAAGCTACAGTAAAGGTTCATGGGGTCTTTCCGTCTAGCCGCGGGTAGATTGCATCATCACAAACATTTCAACTTCGCTGAGTCTCGGGAGGAGACAGTGTGGCCATCGTTACGCCATTCGTGCAGGTCGGAACTTACCCGACAAGGAATTTCGCTACCTTAGGACCGTTATAGTTACGGCCGCCGTTTACTGGGACTTCAATCAAGAGCTTGCACCCCATCATTTAATCTTCCAGCACCGGGCAGGCGTCACACCCTATACGTCCACTTTCGTGTTTGCAGAGTGCTGTGTTTTTATTAAACAGTCGCAGCCACCAGTTTATTGCAACCCTTTCACCCTCATGGAGTAAACCAATCAAGCTACCGGGGCGTACCTTTTCCCGAAGTTACGGTACCAATTTGCCGAGTTCCTTCTCCCGAGTTCTCTCAAGCGCCTTAGAATACTCATCTCGCCCACCTGTGTCGGTTTGCGGTACGGTCTCGTATGACTGAAGCTTAGAGGCTTTTCTTGGAACCACTTCCGATTGCTTCGTGAACAAGTTCACTCGTCCCATCCCCTTGAATTCCGCGCCCGGATTTGCCTAAGCGCCTTCTATGAGACAGAAACTGACTATTCCAACAGTCAGACAACCTTCCGCGATCCGTCCCCCCATCGCATCATACGACGGTGCAGGAATATTAACCTGCTTCCCATCAGCTACGCATCTCTGCCTCGCCTTAGGGGCCGACTCACCCTGCTCCGATGAACGTTGAACAGGAAACCTTGGGCTTACGGCGTGGAGGCTTTTCACCCCCATTATCGCTACTCATGTCAGCATTCGCACTTCTGATACCTCCAGCATCCTTTACAAGACACCTTCGCAGGCTTACAGAACGCTCTCCTACCATATATATCTGTGATAAATCACAGAACAATATCCGCAGCTTCGGTGACTGGCTTAGCCCCGTTACATCTTCCGCGCAGGACGACTCGATCAGTGAGCTATTACGCTTTCTTTAAATGATGGCTGCTTCTAAGCCAACATCCTGACTGTTTTAGCCTTCCCACTTCGTTTTCCACTTAGCCAATCTTTGGGACCTTAGCTGGCGGTCTGGGTTGTTTCCCTCTTGACGCCGGACGTTAGCACCCGACGTCTGTCTCCCAAGCTCGCACTCATCGGTATTCGGAGTTTGCAATGGTTTGGTAAGTCGCAATGACCCCCTAGCCATAACAGTGCTCTACCCCCGATGGTGATACTTGAGGCACTACCTAAATAGTTTTCGGAGAGAACCAGCTATTTCCAAGTTTGTTTAGCCTTTCACCCCTACCCACAGCTCATCCCCTAATTTTTCAACATTAGTGGGTTCGGACCTCCAGGGCGTGTTACCGCACCTTCATCCTGGCCATGAGTAGATCACTTGGTTTCGGGTCTACACCCAGCGACTGATCGCCCTATTCGGACTCGATTTCTCTACGGCTTCCCTATATGGTTAACCTTGCCACTGAATGTAAGTCGCTGACCCATTATACAAAAGGTACGCAGTCACGGAACAAGTCCGCTCCTACTGTTTGTATGCACACGGTTTCAGGATCTATTTCACTCCCCTTCCGGGGTTCTTTTCGCCTTTCCCTCACGGTACTGGTTCACTATCGGTCGATTACGAGTATTTAGCCTTGGAGGATGGTCCCCCCATATTCAGACAGGATGTCACGTGTCCCGCCCTACTTGTCGTACGCTTAGTATCACCGGTCCAATTTCACATACGGGGCTATCACCCACTATGGCTCCTATTTCCAGAGGATTCTGTTATCGGTCCGACTATCACGTACAGGCTCTTCCCATTTCGCTCGCCGCTACTTTGGGAATCTCGGTTGATTTCTTTTCCTGCAGCTACTTAGATGTTTCAGTTCGCCGCGTTCGCCTTGCATACCTATGTATTCAGTATGCAATACCCTAAAAGGGTGGGTTGCCCCATTCGGAAATCTGCGGATCAAAGTGTGTTTGCTCACTCCCCGCAGCTTATCGCAAGCTACTACGTCCTTCATCGCCTGTAATCGCCAAGGCATCCACCATGTGCACTTATTCGCTTGTCCCTATAACGTTAGCCTCTCATCATTTGCATAATGAAAGAGCGCTACAGGGATAAGAAAGTACAACGTTGTTGCTTGTTTGTTGATACATACAATCATTACCCATCGATTTGCTTTTTACGGCAAACCAATCAATAAATAATCTTTACTTCTTCCAGATTGTTAAAGAACGAAACAGCTTTGATCGCTAAAAGATCAAACCTAAACCACAGTCTTGTTGACCGGCTTACGTTTGCACTTTCGAGTAAAACTTGGTGGAGGATGACGGGATCGAACCGACGACCCCCTGCTTGCAAAGCAGGTGCTCTCCCAGCTGAGCTAATCCCCCTGTGGGTATTACATACTGGCAGGTCTGGCTGGACTAGCGTCCACCTTACCCCCGGGTCTGTTTTTACTGGTAGGGCTGGTTGGACTCGAACCAACGACCCCCGCGTTATCAACACGGTGCTCTAACCAGCTGAGCTACAGCCCCAACGCGGAACTACTACGACTACTGTTTCTTCTTAATTAAACAGCCGATAAGTGTGAACATTTGATGCGTGAATCATTACTGATTCGTGCAAACTCTAGAAAGGAGGTGATCCAGCCGCACCTTCCGATACGGCTACCTTGTTACGACTTCACCCCAGTCACGAATCCTACCGTGGTAAGCGCCCTCCTTACGGTTAAGCTACCTACTTCTGGTAAAACCCGCTCCCATGGTGTGACGGGCGGTGTGTACAAGACCCGGGAACGTATTCACCGCGACATGCTGATCCGCGATTACTAGCGATTCCAACTTCATGCAGTCGAGTTGCAGACTACAATCCGGACTACGATACACTTTCTGCGATTAGCTCCCCCTCGCGGGTTGGCGGCGCTCTGTATGTACCATTGTATGACGTGTGAAGCCCTACCCATAAGGGCCATGAGGACTTGACGTCATCCCCACCTTCCTCCGGTTTGTCACCGGCAGTCTCATTAGAGTGCCCTTTCGTAGCAACTAATGACAAGGGTTGCGCTCGTTGCGGGACTTAACCCAACATCTCACGACACGAGCTGACGACAGCCATGCAGCACCTGTGTACTGGTTCTCTTTCGAGCACTCCCAAATCTCTCCGGGATTCCAGCCATGTCAAGGGTAGGTAAGGTTTTTCGCGTTGCATCGAATTAATCCACATCATCCACCGCTTGTGCGGGTCCCCGTCAATTCCTTTGAGTTTTAATCTTGCGACCGTACTCCCCAGGCGGTCTACTTCACGCGTTAGCTGCGTTACCAAGTCAATTAAGACCCGACAACTAGTAGACATCGTTTAGGGCGTGGACTACCAGGGTATCTAATCCTGTTTGCTCCCCACGCTTTCGTGCATGAGCGTCAATCTTGACCCAGGGGGCTGCCTTCGCCATCGGTGTTCCTCCACATATCTACGCATTTCACTGCTACACGTGGAATTCTACCCCCCTCTGCCAGATTCTAGCCTTGCAGTCTCCAATGCAATTCCCAGGTTGAGCCCGGGGATTTCACATCAGACTTACAAAACCGCCTGCGCACGCTTTACGCCCAGTAATTCCGATTAACGCTTGCACCCTACGTATTACCGCGGCTGCTGGCACGTAGTTAGCCGGTGCTTATTCTTCAGGTACCGTCATTAGCAAAAGATATTAGCTTTCACCGTTTCTTCCCTGACAAAAGAGCTTTACAACCCGAAGGCCTTCTTCACTCACGCGGCATTGCTGGATCAGGCTTTCGCCCATTGTCCAAAATTCCCCACTGCTGCCTCCCGTAGGAGTCTGGACCGTGTCTCAGTTCCAGTGTGGCTGGTCGTCCTCTCAGACCAGCTACTGATCGATGCCTTGGTAGGCTTTTACCCTACCAACTAGCTAATCAGATATCGGCCGCTCCACGAGCATGAGGTCTTGCGATCCCCCACTTTCATCCTTAGATCGTATGCGGTATTAGCGTAACTTTCGCTACGTTATCCCCCACTCTAGGGTACGTTCCGATATATTACTCACCCGTTCGCCACTCGCCACCAGAGCAAGCTCCGTGCTGCCGTTCGACTTGCATGTGTAAGGCATGCCGCCAGCGTTCAATCTGAGCCAGGATCAAACTCTTCAGTTTAATCTCTGTTACTTTGCCATTTTATTGGCACCGTCTTGCGACGGGTCGCTCACTCAAAAAACTGACAGGCTACTTCCGAAGAAGTATCCTATTTCATTATTTCTTGTGAACATTTGATATTTTAAGTTAGACGCCAATCCGAAGATTGACGCTGCACTTACATCAAATGCCCACACTTATCGACTGTTAATTGTTAAAGAACTGTATTCGGTTACTGCTTTCGCGCTATCGACAAAGCGTTGTGTTTGTCAGCTGCGAAGAAGGAAGAGTATGAAGCATTTTGCTACGTCCGTCAACTCCTTCTTTTTTCTCACTTTACTCGGCATTTGCATGCGTCGTTCAGCGAGGGGGCGAATTATAGCCCTGCCCCGCACGCCCCGCAAGGGCTATTTTGCAGCTGAGCAAATATTGCTGTGTGATATCGTAGCGCCGGAAATACCCTGCCACATCCACCTTGACTGCCATGCCTATCCCACACATCCCCCCCACCGCCAATCCCGTACTGGCCAGCGCACTCGAACACGCCATCAATAGCAAGACCAAGCCGCTGGGCAGTCTGGGCCTATTGGAAACCCTGGCCCGCCAGATCGGCCTGATCCAGCAAAGCGCGCAACTGGCATTGCGCCAGCCTGCCATCATCGTTTTCGCGGCCGACCATGGCGTGGTCGCCGAAGGCATTTCCGCCTATCCACAAAGCGTGACCTGGCAAATGGTGGAAAACTTCCTCGGCAATGGCGCAGCCATTAACGTCTTTGCCCGCCAGTCCGATTGCGCCCTCTATATAGTTGATGCTGGCGTGAACCATGATTTCGGCCCGCGCGACGGCTTGCTTGATCGCAAGCAGGGTCCCGGCACCCGCAACTTTGCCAACGAACCCGCCATGAGCCAGGAACAATGCATGGCCGCCATGCAGGCCGGGATGGACCTGGTCCCCACGCTCGACGGCAATGTGCTGGGCTTTGGCGAGATGGGCATCGGCAACACCACCGCTGCTGCCGCCCTGATGCACAAGCTCACGCAAACGCCTGTCGCCGAGTGCGTGGGCGCCGGTACCGGCCTGTCAAAGGAGGGCATATTACACAAACAGCATGTGATCGAAGCGGCCATCGCGCATCACGCGGCAGTCAATGAGCCACTCGACGTACTGGCCACCTTCGGTGGTTTCGAAATCGCCATGATGGCCGGCGCCATGCTCAAAGCAGCCGAGCGGCGCATGATTTTGCTGATAGATGGATTCATCGTCAGCAGCGCCCTGCTGGTGGCAGCGCGGCTGCAGCCTGCCATCCTCGATTACTGCGTGTTTTCGCACTGCTCCGATGAAAACGGCCACCGCCAGCTGCTGGCCAGCCTGGGCGCGCGTCCGCTGCTGCACCTCGATTTGCGCCTCGGTGAAGGCACGGGTTCGGCCCTGGCCTTGCCGCTGCTGCACGCAGCCGTCAACTTCATGCGCGAGATGGCGACCTTCGCCTCGGCCCAGGTCAGCGAAAAGTCCACGCCAGACTAAGATCATGACCAATCCCGTTTCCGCCGCAGTCCACCAGTGCCGCCTGTTCTTCATTGCGCTGCAGTTCTTCACGCGCCTGCCCATCCCGCGCTGGGTGGGTTTCGAGCCGGACTGGCTGCAGCACGCCTCGCGCTACTTCCCCCTGGTGGGCGTGGTGGTGGCAGCTATCAGTGGCGCCGTGTATCTGGTAGCGAGCTCGCTCCTGCCAGCACCAGTGGCCGTGCTGCTGGCGGTCGCCGCCGGCATTTATCTGACGGGCGCCTTCCATGAAGACGGCTTCGCTGACATGTGCGATGGCTTTGGCGGCGGCATGACGCGCGAACGGGTGCTGGAAATCATGAAGGATTCGCGCATCGGCGCGTATGGCGCCATCGGCATTGTCTGCCTGCTGGCCATCAAGTGCGCGGCCCTCGCATCGCTGCCACCTGCCACGGTGGTGGCGACCTTATTCATCGCCCATCCACTTTCACGACTGGCCGCCGTTTCCCTGATCTGGCTCATGGACTATGCGCGCGACGAAGGCAAGTCCAAGCCAATGGCACAAGAGATGAGCACCAGTGAATTCGTCATTGCCGCTACCTGCGGCCTGCTGCCCGCCATCGTCTGCGGCGCCCTGGGGATATTTTACTGGGCCACGCTGGCCTTTGCCGTCGTGGCGGCGGCAGCTGCCGCTTTCTGGCTGGGCCGAAAGTGCCAGCACCGCCTGCGAGGCTATACGGGCGACTGCCTTGGCGCCGTGCAGCAATTGGCGGAAGTGGCGGTCTATCTGGCCATCCTGTCCAGCTTCCAACCACCCACACGCTTCTATTAACAGCATGCGTTTGATCCTCGTCCGCCACCCCACGCCGCAAGTGACCAGCAGCACCTGCTATGGCTGCAGCGATGTGGCGGTGGCACCGCAAGAAATAACCACGGTGCGCGCCAGCCTGCAAGCCACTTTGCCGACCGGCGTCCCGCTCTACGCCAGTCCGCTGCGCCGCTGCGCCGACCTGGCGGCAGCCTTGGCGCAAGACTTGCCTGCCAGCGCCCTGCACTTCGACGCGCGGCTGGCGGAGATGGATTTCGGTGCCTGGGAAATGCAGCCCTGGCACGCGATTGCGCGCGCGGACATCGATGCCTGGGCTGCCGACCTGGCCCACTATCGCCCCGGCGGCGGCGAGAATGTGCTGGCGATGGCCACCCGCGTCGATGCGTTTTTAGGCGATCTGTTGCGCGAAAAACACGAAACAGCCGTCATCATCTGCCATGCGGGCACCATCCGCCTGCTGTCAGCATTGCAAGCCCGGCTGCCATTGGAAGAAACTGCCCTTCTGGCCGCTCATTCGGCCCACAAAATCGCCTATGGTGCGACGGTCGTCGTCGATTTCTGATATCGAATCGTCCAGCCAGACATTTCAGTCTACGCCCACTGCACGTATAATGACCGGGTTTTGGTGCTCGCGCTCATGTCCATGAGCGCAGTTAAACGGGAAACACGATGCCGCAACCGCGGCGAACGTGTGCTGCCCCCGCAACGGTAAGCAAGTGTCGCCACTCCCGACAGGAAGCGGTCGACTAGCTATCTCTGACAACCACTGTGCCGCAATTATCAAGCATGGGAAGGTGGGATAGCCGTACTTGCCAGCCCGGATACCGGCCAGGACAGGTGGAAGTGTGCGAACGGGGATGTTCGCGATCCGAATGGCTGCTAGCCATCTTCGATCGTCATCGTCAGTTCCCACTTCTGTTCAATCTGGCCTACGGGGACGTCGGCTGGTTGCATATTACTAACTGAAAATTATCATGACCCATGCTGTTTCCCGCCACGCGGCGCTCACGTCGCTCGCGCTAGCTATTGCCGCACCAGCCGCTTTCGCTCAATCCACGCCGGACACCTTCGACCCCATCGTCGTCACCGCCAACCGCTATCCACAGCACCTGAGCGAAGTGTTGAGCGATACGCAGACCATCAGCGCGGAAGACATCGCGCGTTCTGGTGCTGGCTCGCTGGTCGACCTGCTGCAAAAGCAGCGCGGTATTGAAGTGAGCCGCAACGGCGGCGCAGGCACCTCGGCCAGCGTGTTCATCCGCGGCGCGAACAGCAATCAGAATATCGTCCTGGTCGACGGCGTGCGCATCGGTTCGTCCACCCTGGGCACGGCCAACTGGAGCGCTCTGCCCCTGTCGAGCATCGACCGTGTTGAAATCGTCTATGGTCCATTAAGCACCATGTATGGCGCCGATGCCATCGGGGGCGTCATACAGATCTTCACCAAGAAAGGCGACGGCGCCACGCGCTTTTCCGCTTTCGCTGGTTACGGCAGCAACAACACGCGCCAGGCTGAAGCCAGCGTTGCCGGCTCGACGGGTGGAGTAAACAGCTTCAGCTACGCACTGGCAGCAGGCAAGGAAAAATCGGATGGCTACTCCGCTTCCAAGCTGGGCGCCTCTTCGTTCACCTACAACCCGGACAAGGACGGCTACGAAAAGGAAAGCGTCAGCGGCCAATTCGGCTATCAGATGGCCAAAGGCCATGAAGTCGGCCTGGTATTCCTGAATAGCGAACTGAAAGCCCAGTACGACGCCGGCCCAGGTTACGATGCGCGCAGCAACCAGAAACTGCAAAACGTCTCCGTCTTCACGAAGAACGAATTCCTGCCCAACTGGACCAGCGAATTGCGCTACGCGGAAGCACGCGACAAGTCGGGCGATGACAGCAGCGCGGCATCGTATGGCAAAAGCCAGATCGACACCAAGCAGACCGACATCACCTGGCAGAACGACATCCGTATCGGCCGCGACAATCTGCAACTGCTGGCCAGCTACCGCGATGAAGACGTCATGTCGAGCAGCACGCCGGAAGTGACGGGCGCACGCAATACCAAGTCCTACGCAGCGGCATACAACATGGTGCGCGGCGCGCACCTGTTCAATATCAGCGGCCGCCGCGACGACAACTCGGCATTCGGCTCGCACAACACGGGCAGCATCGCCTACGGCTACCGCATCAGCAATGCGCTGCGCGCAAACGCCAGCTATGGCACCAGCTTCCGCGCACCGACCTTCAATGAGCTGTACTACCCCGGCTACGGCCTGGCATCGAACAAGCCGGAAACTGGCCGCAATGCGGAAATTGGCCTGCACTACAACGACGGCGTATCGCAAGCCAGCGCGACCTACTACCATAACAAGGTCACAGACCTGCTGGTCAACACCACGCCATGCCCGGACCCGCTGTTCAACGGCAGCTATGGTTGCGCCTACAACGTCAACAAAGCCCTGCTCGAAGGCGTGACCCTGGCAGCCAGCCGCAAGTTCGGCGCCTTCAATGTCAGCGGCAACATAGACCTGCAAGACCCACGCGACGAAACCAAGGACAAGCAGCTGCAGCGCCGTGCCAAGCAGCACGCCAACTTCGCTGTTGACTACACGCTGGGCGCGCTGACCTCGGGCGCCGAATGGCAGCTGTCTGGCAAACGCTACGACGATGCCGCCAACAAGAATGTCCTGGGCGGCTATGGCCTGGTCAATCTGTACGCCACCTACCAGTTCGCCCGCGACTGGTCGATGCTGGCACGCTGGAACAACATCGCCAATAAAGACTATGAACTGGCCCGCTTCTACGCGACACCAGGTTCGAAAGTCTTCGTCGGCATACGCTACGGCATGAAATAAGCACATGGCTATGATGTAAACTGCGGGCGATGGCATCGTTGTCACCGCCCGCAGTTGCAGTTCTGCAGTTCCCGATTTTAAGGCAGTACATGCACCCATTTTTCCGCAACATGCGCCACCGCGCCACCGTGATCCTCACGGTGCTGGTCGTATGCGCCGTTGCCAGCCTGATTTTCTCCGGCATGATCGGTTCGATCGCGATTCCGCTCGCCGACCTGCCTTCCGCCCTGTTCCATGTAATACAGGGCAAGACCGATACCCTCGCCGCCACCCTGCTCGACCTGCGCCTGGGCCGCGCGCTGACCGCCTTTGTCACGGGCGCGGCACTGTCGCTGGCGGGCCTGATGATGCAGGCCCTGCTGCGCAATCCCCTGGCCGACCCGTATGTCCTGGGCATTTCCGCTGGCGCCTCCGTGGGCGCGCTGGCCGCACTGCTGTTCATGTGCGCGCTGTGGGTGGTCGACGCGGCCGCCTTTGCCGGCGCCGTCGGCGTGTCCATGCTGCTGTATCTGTTTGCCCGCCGCGACCTGCGCGGCGGCACGGCTGCCGAAGGCGGCGCCTCGCTCTTGCTGCTGACGGGCGTGATCCTGGCCTCGGCCTGCATGGCCATCGTCACCCTGATGCTTTCCATCGCCCCGGAAAGCCGCTTGCGCAGCATGGTGTTCTGGATGATCGGCGACCTGTCCGGTGCGCCCGCGCGGCTGATGCCCTGGCTGGTCCTGGCCGGCGCCATGGTCTTTGCACTGCGCTGCGCGCGTTCGCTGAACGTCATGGCCCTGCACGCGGAAGCAGCCAGCACACTGGGCGTGCGCGTGGGCGCGCTGCGCAAGGGCCTGTTCTTCTGTTCCGGCCTGCTCACGGCCAGCGCCGTCACCAGCGCCGGCAGCGTGGGTTTTGTCGGTCTGATCGTGCCGCATGCGCTGCGCTTCGCCTGCGGCCCCGATCATCGCCTGCTGATACCGGCGGCCGCACTGGCCGGCGGTACCTTCCTGGTACTGGCCGATACCTTGGCGCGCACCGTGCTTGCGCCCTTGCAGTTGCCCGTCGGCGTGGTGACGGCCATGATCGGTGCACCCGTCTTCCTGTACCAACTGCACCGATTGCGCCGCACATGATACGTACTTACCAACTCGGCCTGAAGGCAGGCACGCGCTCCCTCGTGGAAAACCTCATCTGGCACATCAAGGATGGCGAATGCTGGAGCGTGATCGGTCGCAATGGCGCGGGCAAGAGCACCTTGCTGCGCACCCTGGCAGGCTTGCGCGAACCGGATGCGGGCCATGTGACGATACAGGGCCGCGCCCTGATCGACTGGCCGCTCGATGAGCTAGCGCGCGAACGAGCCTTCCTGGCGCAAGCGCGGCATGACGCGTTCTCGTACCGCGTCATCGAAACCGTGCTGTCGGCGCGCCACCCGTATCACGACAACCATTACTGGGAAGGCAGCGACGACCAGCGCATCGCCCTGGCTGCGCTGGCCTCGATGGAAGTGGAGCAGCTGGCCGAACGCGACGTGCGCAGCCTGTCCGGCGGCGAACGCCAGCGCGTGGCGATTGCCGCCATGCTGGCGCAGGATACGCCCCTGCTGCTGCTAGACGAACCAGCCAATGCACTGGACCTGGCGCACCAGGTCAGCGTCATGGGCCTGCTGTCGAAACTGTGCCGCGAACAGAATAAAACCGTGGTGATGGTGGGGCATGACCTGAACCTGGCGCACAGCGTCTCGACCCATGCGCTGCTGCTGATGGGCGACGGCGGCTGGCTGGCCGGCCCCGTGGCCGAGGTGATGCAGGCATCCATCCTGAGCGACTACCTGGGCCACCCGATCGAGATCATCGCCCACGGCAAACGCAAGATATTCATACCGAAAGAGGATTAAACATGAGCGACAACACACCCGTCGATGCGCAAACCGCAGCCAACACCGCAGCCATCAACGAACGCCACCGCGTGCGCATGGAGAGAAAAAAGGCCATCATCGACGCAGCCATTGCCAAGGCCGACAAGGAAATCGGCATCATCATCGTCAACACGGGCAATGGCAAGGGCAAGAGTTCGAGCGGCTTCGGCATGGCCATCCGGGCCATGGGCCACGGGATGAAAGTGGGCGTGGTGCAGTTCATCAAGGGCGCCATGTCGACTGGCGAGGAAAAATTCCTGCGCCGCTTCCCCGACGAAATCAGTTTTCATGCGATGGGCGAAGGCTATACCTGGGAAACGCAGAACCGCGAACGCGACATCGAAAAGGCCGAACTGGCATGGGAGCAGGCGAAGACCTTCCTGGCCGACCCCAGCTACGGCCTGGTGCTGTTCGACGAACTCAATATCGCCCTCAAATACAACTACCTCGACGTGCACAAGGTCATCGCCGACCTGCTGGAACGCCCGGCCATGCAGCACGTGGTCATCACGGGCCGCGGCGCACCGGACGAACTGATCGCAATCGCCGACACCGTCACCGAGATGGCCGTCGTCAAACATGCGTACGCGGCCGGCATCGGCGCACAAATCGGCACCGAGTGGTAACAGTGCCATGACGCGCATCCTGGTCTTCGGCGGCGCCCGTTCCGGCAAGAGCGCCTATGCGGAAAAGCTGGCCCGCGAGTCGGACAAGGAAGTCGTCTATATCGCCACCGCGCAGGCGGGCGACGGCGAAATGGCCACGCGCATCGCGCATCACCGGGTACAGCGTCCGGCCGAGTGGGCCACCCTGGAAGAACCGCTGCGCCTGGGCGACGCCATCCTGCGGGAAGCACGGCCAGGCCGCCTGCTGCTGGTTGACTGCCTGACCCTGTGGCTGACGAATCTGATGTTTTCCACCGGCGAGACGTATCCGGACGTGGGCGACATCGCCCTGCCCGAACTGTTCCACAGCGAGCGCACGCACCTGCTGTACGCGCTGGCCGAAATCGGCGATACCGGCTGCGACATCGTGCTGGTATCGAACGAAGTGGGCATGGGCATCGTGCCCTACGGCGCCATCTCGCGCTGCTTCACCGATGAAGCGGGCCGTCTGAACCAGGCCGTGGCGGCCATCTGCGACAGGGCCGCGTTTGTCGCCGCCGGCCTGCCGCTGTACCTGAAAGGCGCCCCATGCTGAGTGGCTTGTCGCTGTCTATGCTGGCAGGCCTGATGACGGCCGGCGTACTGCTCGATCTGATCCTGGGCGAGACGCGCCGCTGGCATCCGCTGGTGGGCTTTGGCCGCCTCGCCAGCGCGCTCGAACGCCTGCTGAACCAGGGCCATGGGCGTTTCCTGCGCGGCGCGCTGGCGTGGCTGCTGGCCGTGCTGCCGATCAGCTATGCCGCCTACTGGCTGTGCGGCCTGGCCGGTGCGGCCCTGCATGTCTTCCTGCTATATCTGTGCCTGGGCTTGCGCAGCCTGCGCGACCACAATCAACCGATCGCCGATGCCCTGGCCATCGATGACCTGGACAACGCGCGCCTGCTGACGGCGCGCATCGTCAGCCGCGACACGGCCAACGCCGACGCGGCTAGCCTGGCCAAGGCCAGCACGGAATCCTTGCTGGAAAACGGCAACGACGCCGTCTTCGGCACCCTGTTCTGGTTTGCCGTGGCGGGCGGCCCCGGCGCCGTGCTGTTCCGCCTGGCGAATACGCTCGACGCCATGTGGGGCTACCGCACTGCGCGCTACGACTGGTTCGGCTGCTGCGCTGCGCGCATCGACGATATCCTCAATTACCTACCAGCGCGCCTGACGGCCCTGTCCTATGTCTTGCTGGGCAAGACCATGGCGGACAAGCAGCGCGCCTGGCACTGCTGGCGCAGCCAGGCCCCCGACTGGGGCAGCCCAAACGCGGGGCCCGTGATGGCCAGCGGCGCCGGCGCCCTCGGCCTGGCCTTGGGTGGCGACGCCATCTACGACGGCAAGCTGGAACGCCGCCCGCCGCTGGGTGCCGGCCGTCCCGCCGAAGCGCGCGATATCGACCGCGCCTGGCGCCTGGTGGCCGAAACGGCCGTGCTGTGGCTAATCTGGGTGGCGCTGCTGGCCGGTCTGTACTACCTGCGGGGGAAATACCTTGCTTGAACATGGCGGCAATCTGCGCGACGCCGCGCGCGAGTATGGACGACCAATCGCCGACTGGATCGACCTGTCAACCGGTATCAACCCGCACTGGTATGTAGCGCCAGCGCCTGACGCCAATGCCTGGCATCGGCTGCCGGAAGCCGATCCCGCGCTGGTGGCCGCCGCCTGCGCGTATTACGACGCGCCAGCCATGCTGCCGGTTGCCGGCACGCAGGCCGCCATCCAGGCCCTGCCCCGGCTGCGACCAGCGTCACGCGTGGTGGTGGCCGCACCATCGTATGCGGAACATGCGCACCACTGGGGCCAGCACGGCCACGCATTACGCCAAGTGCCGTATGCGCAGCTGGCCGATGCCGTCGACCACTGCGACGTGCTGGTCATCTGTAACCCGAACAACCCCACGGGCGAGCGCATCGCGCCCGAGATATTGCTGGACTGGGCCGGCAAGCTGGCTGCGCGCGGCGGCTGGCTGGTTGTCGATGAAGCGTTTGGCGACACGGAAATGCAAGCCAGCCTGGGTCCGCATACGCATCGACCAGGCCTGATCGTGCTGCGCTCCATCGGCAAATTCTTTGGCCTGGCGGGACTGCGCCTGGGCTTTGTCGCCGCCCATGCTGCGCTGCTGGCCCAGCTGGCCGACATGCTGGGACCGTGGAGTGTCAGCGGCCCGGCACAACACGTGGCGCTGGCGGCCTTGAGCGATACGCACTGGCAGGCGGTAATGCGAGAACGCCTGCGTGGCGAAGGCGCCCGCCTGCGCCAGCTATTGGTCGCGCACAGTATCCCCAGCAGCGGCACGGCGCTGTTTCAGTGGTGGCCAGAAGAACGCGCCGAGGCATTCTGGCGCCACATGGCAGAATCAGGCATCTGGGTGCGCCTGTTCCGCCACGCCGCTCATGGCATCCGCCTGGGCCTGCCCCCCGACGAACACGCCTGGCTGCGCCTGCAGCAGACCCTCACTACATGGAATCACACATGAACCACTTGAAAACCACATTGCTGCTGGCCGGACTGATCTCGCTGCAGGCGCATGCCGCCATCACCGTGCGCGACGACGACGGCAATACCGTCACCGTGGAAAAACCGGCGCAGCGCATCCTGGCGCTGGCGCCGCATGTGACGGAACTGCTGTTCGCGGCCGGTGGCGGCGACAAGATCACCGGTGTCGTCAGCTATAGCGACTACCCGGAAGCGGCAAAGAAGATCACGCAAGTGGGCGACAACCGCCAGTACGACATGGAGCGCATCATCGCCATGAAACCGGACCTGATCGTCGTCTGGATGCATGGCAGCGCCGAGCGCCAGATCGCCATGCTGCGCCAGCTGAAGGTGCCCATCTATCACAGCGAGCCACGCAAACTGGCCGACATCCCCGACAGCATGGAGCGCCTGGGCCAGCTGATGGGCACGGGAAAAACCGCCAAACCGGCCGCCGCCCTGCTGCGCGCCAAGCTGGCCAGCCTGACGGCGCAATACGCGCAGCGTCCGCCCGTGCGCGTGTTTTACCAGGTGTGGGATAAACCCCTGTACACCTTGAGCGGCGCGAGCATCATCAGCGACTCCATGCGCGTGTGCGGCGGCCAGAATGTGTTTGCCGGGATGAAGGTGGTGGCACCCGTCGTCACGCCGGAAGGCGTGCTGCAGGAAGACCCGGAAGTCATTTTCGGCACCAGCGAAAAAAGCGATCCGCGCAGCGAAGGCGGCCTGAGCATGTGGCGTGCCTTCCCCTCCATGACTGCCGTGCGCAAGAATAACCTGTTCCGCCTGAATGGCGACCTGCTGAACCGCGCCGGCCCGCGCATGATCGAAGGTACGGTCGCCATGTGCGAGCAGCTGGAAGTGGCCCGCCAGCGCCGTACCAAAGCTGCTCAATGAGTCACTACCAACGCATCGCCTGCCTGTCGACGGAAGCCGTGGAGACACTGTATGCGCTGGGTGCGGAAGACGTTATCGCGGGCATTTCCGGCTTCACCGTGCGTCCGCCACGGGCGCGCGAGGAAAAAACCAAGATCAGCGGCTTTTCGTCCGCGAACCTGGAACGCATCCTGGCCATCCGGCCCGACCTGGTGATCGGCTTTTGCGACATGCAGGCTGATATCTGCCGTGACCTCGTCAAGGCCGGCATCGAAGTCCATCAGTTCAACCAGCGCACGGTGGACGGCATCCTGCGCATGATCGGCGTGCTGGCCGCGCTGGTGCAGCGCGAGGAAGCGGGCCGTGTACTGATCGCCAGCCTGCGCGCCGACATCGCCGCCGTCCAAGCCCGCGCCGCCTCCTGGGCGCGCAAGCCTGTGATTTACTTTGAAGAGTGGAACGATCCCCTGATGAGCGGCATCGGCTGGGCAGCGGAATTGATCGGCATCGCTGGCGGCACTGACGCCTTCCCGGAATTGTCCGCCCATGCTGGCGCCAGGGAGCGCATCATCGCCGATCCTTTGGCCGTGGTGCGGCGCGCGCCCGACATCGTCATCGCCAGCTGGTGCGGCAAGAAATTCCAAGCCGCGCAACTGGCGGCACGCCCGGGCTGGGACGCGATTCCCGCCGTACAGAACCAGATGCTGTTCGAAATCAAGTCGCCCGACATTCTTTCTCCCGGTCCGGCCGCCATCACAGAAGGCTTACGCCAGATCAGCGATATCGTCGCGCAGTGGCAGAAGCGACAACCATGATAAGCCCCTTCCCCGCCCTGATGGTGCAAGGCACGACGTCCGACGCGGGCAAGAGCACCGTCGTCGCGGCCCTGTGCCGACTATTGAAGCGCCGTGGCGTGACTGTCGCGCCGTTCAAGCCGCAAAACATGGCATTGAATAGCGCCGTGACGGCGGACGGCGGAGAAATCGGCCGCGCCCAGGCTTTGCAGGCACTGGCCTGCGGCATTGCGCCGCACACCGACATGAATCCGGTGCTGCTGAAGCCTTCGTCGAACACGGGCGCGCAGGTGATCATCCATGGCAGGGTGCGCGCCGAAATGGATGCGCGCGACTACCAGCAATACAAGACCATCGCCATGGGTGCCGTGCTGGAGTCGTACGCGCGACTGCGCCAGCAGTACGACGCTGTCGTCGTCGAAGGCGCGGGCAGCCCCGCCGAAGTCAACCTGCGCGCGCGCGACATTGCCAACATGGGCTTTGCCGAAGCCGTCGACTGCCCCGTGATCCTGGTGGCCGACATTGACCGGGGCGGCGTCTTCGCCCACATCATCGGCACCCTGGCCTGTCTGTCCGACAGCGAGCGCGCGCGCATCCTCGGCTTTGTCATCAACCGCTTCCGCGGCGACGTCTCGCTGCTGCAACCCGGCATCGACTGGCTGGAGCAGCAGACGGGCAAGCCCGTGCTGGCCGTGCTGCCCTATCTGCAAGGCCTGTTCCTAGACGCGGAAGATGCCGTGGAAGCGATGCAGGCAGAACGCGGCGCCTTCAAGGTGGTGGTGCCGCAACTGCCGCGCATCAGCAACCACACGGATGTCGATGCGCTGCGCGCCCACCCCGGCATCGACCTGCAATTCATCCAGCAAGGACAGCCGATTCCGCCTGCCGACCTGGTGATTCTGCCCGGCAGCAAGAACACGCGCGGCGACCTGGCCTGGCTGCAGCAGCAGGGCTGGCCCGCCTATCTGGCGAAGCACCTGCGCTACGGCGGCAAGGTGCTGGGCATCTGCGGCGGCTTCCAGATGCTGGGGCAGTCCGTACACGACCCGCTGGGAGTGGAAGGCGCAGCGGGAGAGTCAACGGCGCTGGGATTGCTCGACATGATGACTGAACTGACGGCGGAAAAACGCCTGCAACAGGTGGCCGGGCACTGCGTCTTTGCCGGCGCGGCCGGCGCACCCGTAGCCGGCTACGAAATCCACATGGGCGTCTCGCAGGGCGCCGCCCTGCGGCAGCCGGCGTTCATGATCGATGGACGACCGGAAGGGGCCGTATCGGGCGACGGGCAAATCCTGGGCAGCTATTTGCACGGCATGTTCGATACGCCCGCCGCATGTTCGGCGCTACTGCGCTGGGCGGGGCTGGACTCCGGCCACACGGTAGACACCGCCGCCCTGCGCGAAGCCAGCCTGGAGCGCATCGCCGACGCGGCGCTGCCGCTGCTGGCCGCCCTGGAGCAAATCAGACGCTAGTGACTACTTTTTCAGGCACATGCCCATGTACGAACGGTCGGTCGAAAACTCGATTGCCAAGCTCGACGACACGGGCATGAACATCGAATAGTCGGCTGGCACATCGGCAGGGTCCTTGAACACGGCGATGCCATCGAAATCGACGGCTTGCCCGCCCAGGCCCAGCTTGTTGACGGTGATGGTTTCCGCATGCGCCTTGCCGGTGGTGTTGTTCGTCAGGGTGGCGGTGCTGCCGGCAACGACGATGTTCGCGCTGATGCCCTGCGCCGCACAAGCGTAGCTGCCATTGATTTCCGTGCCGATCTTCTGTTGTTTCGCAGCCACGATGGTGCCCACGCGCATGACGTTTTCCTGGTTCCGGCTATAGCGGTCGATGAACAGCGCCAGCCCGCGGTCCCCCGCATGCACATGCACGATGCCGAAGTCCTGGCCACCCTGGCGGGCGACGAGCAAGCCATTCTTTGCATCCTTGACCAGAGTCAGGCTGGCGTTTTCCGCTTCCAGTTGCGGCGATACTGCAGAGCACACGCCTTGCGCATTAAACACGCCGCCATTGCACAATTGGGCCGCTCCGTCGGCTGCAATCTTGAGACTGCCTTTCGGATTGAAACGGTCAGCGCCGTTCGATGCATTGCGCATGGCACCGAGGAAAATATAGCTGCCGGCCAGCTTGGCCACGTCACCGACCGCATAGCCGCTGCCGCTGACGGTTGAGACCATGCTACCCAATTTGATATTGCCCGACAGTAGACGCGTGCGTGCATCGACAGTAACGCTGAAATCTGTCGCCGTGTAGGTGGTCAAATTGCCGGTGGTAGTAGCGCTGAACGTGCCGCTGCGGTCGCTCAAGCCGAACTGCGTCGACAACACGCGGATGGCATAGGTTTTCTTGACGCTGTCAAACGTGATGCGCCAGGTGTCGCCGATATCGGCGGCCACGTCATAGACGCTTTCGTCAGCGCTGGCACCGGCAATGACATTCAGGCCAGCCTCTTTCGCCACGGCTGCCGATGCCACCGTCACGCTGTCGGCAGGGATGACGGGAGGCGTCACCACGATGGGTGGCTTGGCGGGTGCTTCCGGCGTGCCGCCATCGCTGCCGCCACCGCATGCGGACAGGGCCGCGCCCAGGACAAGGAAGGTAAGTGCATTTTTCATGTATGTGACTTTCGGGAAAGGAGGAGGCCGGAGCTGCCAGAAAACACATGCTAGCCTTGCCCGCAATCTATTGCCATGGAACAAATGTTCCATGGACTCTGCCACCGGCACGCTGTCAAAATGGATGGCGCGGGCGGCACGCCTGCGCCATTTATGTGACAATTCATCGTACTGTCGGCTCCGTTTCTCCTCCTCAGGCTCGCATCCATGACCAGTTCCCCCGTTAAAAGCTACCTTCCCTGGGTGGTTGCCACCGCCCTATTCATGGAGCAACTCGACTCCACCATCGTCAACACCGCCATCCCCGCCATGGCCGCCAGCCTGCATGTGACGCCGCTCAGTCTCAAGGCTGTCGTCACCAGCTACATCCTGAGCCTGGCCGTGTGCATTCCCATCAGCGGCTGGATGGCCGACCGCTTCGGTACGCGGCGCGTGTTTTCCGCCGCCGTTGCCATCTTCACCATCGCCTCCATCCTGTGCGGTCTGTCCGTGAATGCGCCCATGCTGGTGGCCGCGCGCCTGCTGCAAGGGGTGGGCGCGGCCATGATGATGCCGGTGGGCAGGCTCACCATCATCCGCACGTTTCCCAAGTCGCAATTACTGGCGGCCATGAATTTCGTCATCATCCCCGCCTTGATCGGGCCCCTGCTGGGCCCCACGGTGGGTGGTTTGATCGTGCACTGGCTGTCGTGGCGCGAGATTTTCTTCGTCAACGTCCCCGTCGGCCTGGCGGCGCTGTACCTGGCGCACCGCTACATGCCCGATTACTACGGCGACAAACCCCGTCCGCTGGACCTGATCGGCCTGGTGCTGTTCGGCACGGGCATCGCGCTGCTGTCCTGGCTGCTGGAAATCTTTGGCGAGCACAAGATCGACCCTACCTCGGCGGCCGTACTGCTGTTCATTTCCATCAGCCTGCTCGCCGCGTACGCCTGGCATTCGAGCGAAGTGCTGCACCCGCTGCTGCGCCTGACCCTGTTCAAGATCCGCACCTTCCGCGTCTCAGTGGTAGGCGGCTTCGTCACCCGCCTGGGCGTGGGCGGCCTACCCTTTCTCTTGCCGCTGCTTTACCAGCTGGGTCTGGGCTTGCCCGCCTGGCAGTCGGGCTTGCTGATGATGCCGTCGGCCGCTGCCGCCATGGGCATGAAATTCATTTCCGCGCGCGTGCTGGCCCGCTTCGGCTACCGCCAGGTATTGATCGTCAATACTGTGCTGATCGGCATCACCATCGCCATGTTTTCGCAAGTAGGCGCGGGTACACCGCTGTACGTGATCGTCGCTATCAGCCTGTGCATGGGCTTTTTCAATTCGCTGCAATTTTCCAGCATGAACACCATCGCGTATGCCGACGTCGACAAGGCCGACTCCAGCATGGCCAGCACCATCGCCAGCTCGATGCAGCAACTGTCGATGAGCTTTGGCCTGGCCTTCGGTTCGCTGATCACGGGCTGGTACCTTGGCGACATGCCGCAGTCGGACCGCGCCATGCTCAGCACGGCCCTGCACCACGCCTTCCTCACCCTCGCTGCCCTGACGGTGCTGTCCTCGCTGACGTTCTGGACCTTGCGCCGCGACGATGGCGAAAGCATCAGCAAGGGCACGGACAGCGACGAGGAAGAAGCGGCCGACGTGAAAGCCCAGGCCCTTGTGCAAACGGAAGTACAAACCACAAAAAGCTGAGCCAGATCAAGCTTGCCGCCAGCGCGGCTGGTGCTTTTGCCTGACGCTGCTACCGTGATGGCAGGAGGTGCGCATGGTGGTCGAGCGGCGGTTTGCATGGAAGGGCACCGACCGCCATGGCAAGGCGGTCGATGGCATCTTGCGCGCCGCCGATGCCACCGCAGCCGGCATGGCCTTGCGGCGCCAGGGCATCCTCGCCACCAGGGTACAGGCTGCTCGCGCCGCGCCAGGCAAGGCCATCACGCATAAGGATATTGCACTGTTCACGCGCCAGCTGTCGACCATGATGGCGGCCGGCGTGCCACTGCTGCACGCCTTCGACATCGCCGGCAAGGGCCATGCCAAACCCGCCGTCACCGAGCTGATGCGAGACTTGCGCCACGACATCGAAGCGGGCAGCAGCCTGCAGCAGGCCTTCCGCCAGTTTCCGTTACTGTTTGACGAGCTGTATTGCAACCTGCTGGCGGCCGGCGAACAGGCGGGCATCGTGCAGAACTTGCTGGCGCGCCTGGCCACGCACCAGGAAAAATCCATCGTGCTGCGGCGGCAAGTACGCGGCGCACTGATGTATCCGCTGGCCATCGTACTCGTCGCCATCGTCGTCACGGCCATCATCATGAGCGTGGTCGTGCCCGCCTTCCGCCAGGTATTCGACAGCTTCGGTGCGCCATTGCCCCTGCCCACCCTGGTCGTCATGGGCTTGTCGGCCTTTCTCGTGCGCTACTGGCTGGCCTTGCTCGCGACGCTGCTGCTGGCCTGCCTGTTATCGCACCTGGCCTGGCGCCGCTGGCCCGCCTTGCGGCGCAACGTGCAACTGCGGGCATTGCGCCTGCCCGTGTTCGGCCCACTGTTGCGCAAGGCGGCGATTGCCCGCTGGACGCGCACCCTGGCCGCCATGTTTGCCGCCGGCGTGCCACTGCTCGACTCGCTCGGCCTGGTGGGCGCCGCCTCCGGCCACGCGCTGTACCAGGAGGCAACGATGCGCATCGAGCGTGAAATCCGCGCCGGCGGCAGCCTGGCCTTGGCCATGGAGCACAGCGCCGTGTTTCCCCCGCTGCTGACGCAACTTGCCCTGATCGGCGAGCAATCGGGTGCCCTCGACGCCATGCTGTCGCGCGCTGCCGAGATCATCGAGGCGGACATCGACGCCACGGTGGCCACCCTTTCCGCGCTGCTGGAACCGGCGCTGATAGTGGTGCTGGGCGTGCTGGTCGGTTCACTCGTGATTGCCCTGTATTTGCCGATTTTCAAGCTGGGCGCCGTGATTTGACATCGCGCCCCGCGCAAAACGTCCCCACGTGCTGGCAGATGTTTTACACTACGGCAATGCCAGGCAATGTTTGCGCGGCAACGATCTTCACCTCAGACAAATCCACCATGCTGCAAGATACCCTGCTGTTCGCTGCGCCCGGCACCCTGCCCGTCGCCCTTGTCGCCGCCCTGTTCGGCCTGATCGTCGGCAGCTTCCTGAATGTGGTGATCCACCGCGTGCCAAAAATGATGCAGCGTGAATCCGATAATTACGTGGCGGAAGAAAGCGGCTTGCCCTTGCCGCATACGGACCGCTACAACCTGATGCTACCGCATTCGAACTGCACCGCTTGCGGCCACCGCATCACCGCCATGGAAAATATCCCCGTCATCAGCTACCTGCTGCTGCGCGGCAAGTGCAGCGCCTGCCAGGCGCCCATCTCCGTGCGCTATCCGCTGGTGGAACTGCTGACGGCTGCACTGTCGGCCATCTTGATCTGGCACTTCGGCAGCGGCTGGACGGGCCTGGCCACCCTCGTGTTTGCCTGGCTGCTGATCGCCATGACCTTCATCGATGCCGACACGCAAATGCTGCCGGACGACCTGACCTTTCCCTTGCTGTGGGCGGGTCTGCTGGTCAATATCAATGGCACCTTCGTGCCCCTGCAGGATGCCGTCATCGGCGCCGCCGCCGGCTATCTGACCCTGTGGGCCGTCTATTGGGCCTTCAAGCTGGCGACAGGCAAGGAGGGAATGGGCTATGGTGACTTCAAATTGCTGGCGGCGCTCGGTGCGTGGCTCGGCTGGACCATGCTGCCGACGATCATATTATTGTCGTCGCTGGTCGGTGCCGTGGTTGGCATCGGCCTGATCGTGTTTGCCAAGCGGGGACGCGACAAACCGATTCCGTTCGGCCCCTACCTGGCGGCGGCAGGCCTGATTGCGCTGCTGTACGGCACGCCCCTATCGCGCCTCACGCTCGGGCTGACCAGCTGACCCGCACGGCGCTGCACACCCTATGGATAAACACATGCAACGACAAGACGCCCCTTATTTCAGCGTGGGACTCACCGGCGGCATCGGTTGCGGCAAGAGCACGGTGGCCGACCTGTTCGCCGCGCGCGGCGCCACCATTGTTGACACCGACCTGATCGCGCACAGCCTGACGGCGCCCAATGGCGCGGCCATGCCAGCCCTGGTGGCGGAATTTGGTCCCGACTACGCCGATGCGCGCGGGGCCCTCGACCGTACCAGGATGCGCAAGCTCGTGTTTTCCGACGCCGCCGCCAAGGCAAGACTGGAAGCCATCCTGCATCCGCGCATCCGCCAGGCCACCCTGGCGGCCGCCGCCGCAGCGAAGGGCAGCTATGTGATCTTTGCCGTGCCCTTGCTCGTCGAGTCCGGCGGATGGGTGGAGCGTGTCAACCGCGTGCTGGTCATCGATTGCCTGGAAAGCCTGCAAGTGTCGCGCGTGATGGCGCGCAATGGTTTATCGGAAGAACAAGTCAACGCCATCATGGCGACGCAAGCCACGCGCGCCATGCGCCTGGCGGCGGCGGACGATGTGATCGACAATAACGGCGATTTGGCCGCCCTGGAGCCGCAGATTGCCCAGTTGCACGATTTATATCTGGCATTTTCAAAAAGAATGGCCGGAATCGGGCCGCAACGTTTGTAATTTGTCGACGCTTGGTTCAAAATCACGGGATTGTTTGCAGGTCCTTACTTAAGGGAATTATTTTGATTGTCTACGAATACCCTTTCAACGAACGCATACGTACCTTGTTGCGGCTGGAAGACCTGTACGACAAATTCAAGTTCTTCATCCAGCAAGAGCACGCAATGCAGCATCATGTTGCCTTGGCAACTATTTTCGACATGCTCGAAGTGGCCGGCCGCGCCGACCTGAAGTCCGACCTGTTGCAGGAACTCGAGCGCCAGCGCCAGAGCCTGCTGGGCTACCGCAGCAATCCGAATGTGGAGCCGGAAACCCTGGACGCCATCCTTGGTGAACTCGACAGTGTCAGCGGCGCCCTGGTGGCGGCGCAAGGCAAGACGGGCCAGAATATCCGCGACAATGAATGGCTGATGAGCATCCGCGGCCGTACCATCATCCCGGGCGGCGCCTGCGAATTTGACTTGCCGTCCTACTTTGCCTGGCAAAAACGCAGTTCCGAGCAACGCCTGACCGACATCCACGCCTGGTTTGCCCCGCTGGCACCGCTGTTCGATGCACTGGCCCTGGTATTGCGCCTGCTGCGCGATTCCGGCGGACCCGTTAAACTGATCGCCAATGGCGGCAGCTACCAGCAGATGCTGCAAGGCAAGGTGTATCAGATGCTGCGCTTGAGCCTGGATGAAAACAGCGGCGCCATCCCGGAAATTTCCGCCAACAAATATATGCTGTGGGTACGCTTCACCACCCAGGGCGGCGACCTGAAGCCCAAGCCGCTGGAAGAAGATATCCCGTTCGAGCTCACGCTCTGTAATTTTTAACTGTTATTACCATGACCGTCGTAAACTGCCCTACCTGTGCCGCCAAAGTCGAATGGACTGAGGCCAACAAATTCCGCCCCTTCTGCTCGGAGCGCTGCAAGCAGATCGACCTGGGCGCCTGGGCCGAAGAAAAATACACGATCCCCGCCGCCGATCCATTCGAAGATCCGCTGGCTGACGAAGACAACAAACCGCAGTAATTCTCAGCGGAACGGATTTTCCAGGCGCAAACCCTTCGCCCTGAAACCGTCGAGCCTGCCACTAAGCACCGTCAAGCCATAGGCAATACCCATCGCAGCAATCTGTCCATCCACGCCGTGCGCGTGGCCGCGACCATGCACGCGCGAGCACACAAGCGCGCAATCGAGGTCGAATTCCAGCAGCCGCGGCGCGTACTCTGCCAGCACGGCTTGCAGCCAGCCTTCCAGTGCCAGTGCCTCCAGCGCCGCTTCGCGCCGCCAGCTGCGCTGTATGCCTGCGCGCAATTGCGCAATCACCTGCACCGGCACATAGCGCGCTTCAGGCGGCACCCTTTCGAAAAAAGTGACCACGTCTGCCGGCGCAGCGCCGCCCTTGCGCGCCGCGATGATCACATCCGTATCGATCAGGTAGGCGGGCATGGCGGCTCAGGAGCGGCGTTCGAAATCCGTGTCGGGTCCCACGTCGGGCATGCTGCGCAAAATATCGTCGAGCGGGCGCTTCGGCAGGGGCCGCAAGGCGCTGCGCAAGATGTCGCGGTGCTCATCTTCGATGCTGCGCCCATGCGCACGGGCACGCTTGTGCAACGCGGCGATCAGCAATTCATCGGTATCGGTAAAGGTCAGTGTCAGCGGCATGCGAAACTCCCCGGTGCTTGATGCAAGTACTGTAGCGCAAAGCGCGCACGATACAAGGAAAGCAAGGGGATAGTTTGCGCCAGCGCGCAGCATGGCGCTGCCCGCTGGCACAAGTAGAGATTGACAACCCCTAACAAAACCGTAGCGAGCGGAAGGGAGAGGTGTCCAAGAAGCGCAACCGTACGAAGGTACGGGGGCGCCGAGCCGGTGAGCATCGCAGGCCGCCTATACCGACGCGCAGCAGGTTTTGATAGGTGTACTAAGCAGGCGCCAGGGATTCCCGGCGCACCTCATCGAGCCATTCCAGCAGGGGAATGGTAGCCGGCAGCAAGGGCTCCACACCGACTGTGCCCTGCCAGGCGAACGCCTGCCCTTCCAGACTTTGCGGCTCGCCCCGCCAATCGCGGCTGATATAAAAATGCAGGCGCACATGGGCGTGAGGATACACATATTCTATGCCGCACCAGGCCTCTGCACTGTCGATATATAGCCCCAACTCTTCGACAAACTCGCGTTTCAAGGCATCGAGGATCGCCTCACCCGGCTCGACTTTGCCGCCAGGAAATTCCCAATAGCCGTCATACGGTTTGCCTGCCGGGCGCTGGCCCAGCAGCACATCGCCATTCGGCTTCATCAGGATGCCAACGGCCACATCAACAGGCTGGACTTTATCCTTCAAACTCACTTCGCTCATTGCGGCAGCTTTCCCGCGTAATCGCGCGCGAATTGCCAGGCCACTCGCCCCGAGCGCGAACCGCGCTGCAAGGCCCAGCGCAGGGCGTCGCCGCGCGCTTGCGCGATCTGTTCCGGCGTGCAGCCAAACGAGGCCAGCCAGTGCGCGGCGATATCGAGATAGTCGTCCTGCTTGAACGGGTAGAACGACAGCCACAGACCGAAGCGCTCGGACAGCGAGATTTTCTCTTCCACCGTCTCGCCTGGATGCAAATCGCCATCGTCGTCCGTCTTGTAGCTGGTGTTGTCCGACATGCGTTCCGGCATCAGGTGACGGCGATTCGACGTGGCGTAGATCAGCACATTGTCCGATTGTGCGGCGATGCTGCCGTCGAGCGCCACTTTCAGCGCCTTGTAGCCGCTTTCGCCCTCTTCGAACGACAGGTCGTCGCAAAAGATGATGAAGCGCTCAGGACGCGCCGCCACCAGGTCGACGATGTCGGGCAAGTCGGCCAGGTCGGCCTTGTCCACCTCGATCAGGCGCAGGCCCTGGCCAGCGAACTGGTTCAGGCACGCCTTGATCAAGGAAGACTTGCCCGTACCCCGCGCACCCGTCAGCAGCACGTTGTTTGCCGGGCGGCTGGCAACGAACTGGCGCGTGTTCTGTTCAATTTGCGCTTTTTGCGGGCCGATATTGTGCAAGTCGTCCAAAGCGATGGACGACACGTGGGCCACGGCCTGCAAATACGCTGCTGCGCCCTGCCGCCGGCGCCAGCGGAAGGCAAAGCTGCTCCAGTCCGGCGCGGGCATCGGCTGCGGCAAGATCGCTTCCACCCTGGCCAGCAAGGCCTCGGCACGGATCAGGAATAGATCGAGACTGGTCATGAGCGATAGTCGGCGTTGATCGACACGTAGTCATGCGACAGGTCGCATGTCCACAGGGTCGCCTTGGCTTCGCCGCGAGCCAGCTTCACGCGAATGGTAATTTCGCTTTGCTGCATCACGCGCTGGCCATCCTGTTCCTGGTAGTCCGGGTTGCGGCCGCCATTCTTGGCCACCCACACGTCGTCCAGGTACAGGTTCAACTGGCCCACGTCCAGGTCGTCCACGCCCGCGTAGCCGATGGCGGCCAGGATGCGGCCCAGGTTCGGGTCGGAGGCGAAGAAGGCCGTTTTCACCAATGGCGAATGGGCGATGGAATAGGCGATCTTGCGGCATTCTTCCACGTTGCGGCCGTCTTCCACGGTCACGGTCATGAACTTGGTGGCGCCTTCGCCATCGCGCACGATGGCTTGCGCCAGGAAGGTCGACAGTTCGGTGACGGCAGCGGCCAGTTCCGCATAGTGTGGCGAATCGATCGAATCGATGACCAGGCTGCCGGCGCCCGTGGCGACCAGCATGAACGAGTCATTGGTGGACGTGTCGCCGTCGATGGTGATGCAGTTGAACGATTTGTCGGCCGCCTGCTTCACCAGCTGGTCGAGCACGGGCTGGGCCACGGTGGCGTCAAACGCCAAAAAGCCCAGCATGGTGGCCATGTTCGGCTTGATCATGCCGGCGCCCTTGCTGATGCCCGTCAAGGTGACCGTGTGGCCACCGATGGTGACCATGCGCGAACCCGCTTTTGGCTGCGTGTCAGTGGTCATGATGGCTTCGGCGGCCGAGAACCAGTTGTCCGACGTCAGCGCGGCCACGGCTTGCGGCAAGCCGGCGACCAGGCGCTGCACGGGCAGGGGTTCGAGGATCACGCCGGTGGAAAACGGCAGAATTTGCTGCGGCGCGCAGCCCAGCAGCTCGGCCAGCGCCGCGCAGCTGGCCTGCGCATCGGCCAGGCCCGATTCGCCCGTGCCCGCATTCGCGTTGCCCGTGTTGACCAGCAGCGCGCGGATCGGCGCGGCGCCAGCCGTCACGGCGGCCAGGTTGGCTTTCGAGATTTGCACGGGCGCAGCGCAGAAGCGGTTCAGGGTGAACACGCCAGCCACGGTGGCCGTCGGTGCCAGTTTCAATACCAGCAAATCCTTGCGGTTGGGTTTTTTGATGCCGGCTTCGGCAACACCGATTTCAATGCCGGCGACGGCTTTCAAGTCGGCGGCGACGGGCTTGGGAGAATTGACGGCCATAGGAGTTCTTCTGCGAGGGAAAATGGAAGCGCTATTGTAGCGCCTTCGCGGCGCCGTTGAACATGCGCGCCCGTAAATTGAAACGGCATAAAAAAACGGAGACCGCAGTCTCCGTTCTTGTTCAAGCTGCCAAACCGGCTTTACGCCAATTTTCCATGACAGGCTTTGTACTTCTTGCCGCTGCCGCAAGGACATGGGTCGTTGCGGCCCACTTTGACGCCCATGCTCACGCTCATGTCGTCAACGTTGTCCGTGTTGCCGCCAGCCGTAGGCGCCAGCAGTTCTTCCGGCGCCGCGTTCGGGTCGAATTCAGCGTGCTGGTAGTGCACGTTTTCCACATGCGACTGCTGCAGCGCCTGTTCGGCCGCATCGACTTCTTCGCGCGACTGGATACGCACCGTCATCACGTGCTTCGTGACGTCGTTCTTGATCATGTCGAGCATCTGGCCAAACAGTTCAAACGCTTCGCGCTTGTATTCCTGTTTCGGGTTCTTCTGCGCATAACCGCGCAGATGAATACCCTGGCGCAGGTGATCGAGCGCCGCCAGATGTTCGCGCCAGTGGCTGTCCACGCTTTGCAACATGACATTGCGCTCGAAGCCGCCAAACGATTCCTTGCCGACGATATCGATCTTCGACTGGTACACGGCATCGGCTGCGACCAGCACTTTTTCCAGGATCTCTTCGTCCGTCAGGCTCGAATCGGCTTCCAGCATGGAACGCAGCGGCAAGTCGAGCTGCCACTCGCTGGACAGGGTGTTTTCCAGGCCTTTGATATCCCACTGCTCTTCCACCGATTCGTGCGGCACGTACTCGTGCACCAGGTCGGTGAACACGCCGTGGCGCAGCGAGCCGATCATTTCCGAAATGTCGGTCGTTTCCAGCAGCTCGTTACGCTGCTGGTAAATCACCTTGCGCTGGTCATTGGCGACGTCATCGTATTCCAGCAATTGCTTGCGGATGTCGAAGTTGCGCGCTTCAACCTTGCGCTGGGCCGATTCGATCGAACGCGAGACAATGCCTGCCTCGATCGGTTCGCCTTCCGGCATTTTCAGGCGGTCCATCACGGCGCGCACGCGGTCGCCGGCGAAGATGCGCAGCAGCGCGTCGTCGAGCGACAGGTAGAAGCGCGACGAACCCGGATCGCCCTGGCGACCGGCACGGCCACGCAGCTGATTGTCGACGCGGCGCGATTCATGGCGTTCGGTGCCGATGATGTGCAAGCCGCCAGCATTGACCACATGGTCATGCAGCGATTGCCATTCATCGCGCAGGGTCTGCGACTGGGCGACCTTGTCGGCATCGTTCAGTTCAGGATTGGCTTCGATGAACTTGATCTGGTTCTCGACGTTGCCGCCCAGCACGATGTCCGTACCGCGACCGGCCATGTTGGTGGCGATGGTGATGGCTTTCGGACGGCCTGCCTGAGCGATGATTTCCGCTTCGCGGGCATGCTGTTTTGCGTTCAGCACGTTGTGCGGCAAACCGGCCTTGGTCAGGATGCCCGACAACAGTTCCGAGTTCTCGATCGAGGTCGTACCCACCAGCACGGGCTGGCCGCGCTCGTAGCAGTCACGGATGTCGTTCAACATCGCGTTGTATTTTTCCGCCGACGATTTGTAGACCTGATCCTGGCGGTCCTTGCGCTGCAGCGGACGGTTCTGCGGGATCACGACCGTTTCCAGGCCGTAGATTTCCTGGAACTCGTACGCTTCGGTATCTGCCGTACCGGTCATGCCGGCCAGCTTGGCGTACATGCGGAAGTAGTTCTGGAAGGTGATCGAGGCCAGGGTCTGGTTCTCGTTCTGGATCTTGACGCCTTCTTTCGCTTCGACTGCCTGGTGCAAGCCATCGGACCAGCGGCGGCCCGTCATCAGACGACCCGTGAATTCATCGACGATGACGACTTCACTGTTCTGCACCACGTAGTGCTGATCCTTGAAGTACAGCGCGTGCGCGCGCAGGGCCGCGTACAGGTGGTGCACGAGGGTGATGTTGGCCGAATCGTACAGCGAGGCGCCTTCCGGCAGCAGGCCCATTTCCATCAGGATGCGCTCGGCCTTTTCATGGCCCGCTTCCGTCAGCAGCACCTGGTGCGCCTTTTCATCCTTGGTGTAGTCGCCCGGCACGTCAACCTTGCCCTTGCCATCGGGCGTTTCTTCGCCGATCTGCAAAGTCAACAGCGCAGGCACTTCATTGATCTTGTAATACAGGTCAGTGTGGTTCTCGGCCTGGCCCGAAATGATCAAAGGCGTACGCGCTTCATCGATCAGGATCGAGTCGACTTCATCGACGATGCCGAAGTTCAGGCTGCGCTGCACTCTTTCGCGCGCTTCATAGACCATGTTGTCGCGCAAGAAGTCGAAACCGAATTCATTATTCGTGCCATACGTGATGTCGGAGTTGTACGCCTGCTGCTTGGCGCTGTGCTCCATCTGCGACATGTTCACGCCTGTCGACAGGCCCAGCCATGCATACAGGCGGCCCATGGTCTCGGCATCGCGCTGCGCCAGGTAATCATTGACGGTAACGATATGCACGCCCTTGCCCGACAAGGCATTCAGGTAGGCCGGCAAGGTTGCCATCAGGGTCTTGCCCTCGCCCGTGCCCATCTCCGCAATCTTGCCAAAGTGCAAGACCATGCCGCCGATCATCTGCACATCGAAGTGGCGCATGCGCAGGACGCGCTTGCTGGCCTCACGGCAGACGGCAAATGCTTCCGGCAACAAGGCATCAAGCGATTCGCCAGCGGCGATGCGTTCCTTGAAGGCAGGCGTCTTCGCTTGCAGCTCGGCATCCGACAGCTTTTCGATGGCCGGCTCGAGCGCATTGATCTCGCGTACCGTTTTTTGGTATTGCTTGAGCAGCCGCTGGTTGCGGCTACCGAAAATCTGGGTCAGTAATGACATGCTTGAATTCTTGAAAAAACGCCGTTAAAAAAAGCTCGGTAGGTAACAACGAGGTAACAATCGCGTGACCGCACGGAGTTCGACTATGGCAAAAGACGATGATTTTATCATGCGTCCCGCCAAGGTTGGGCTAATGCACCATATAACAATAGCTTAATGACAAACAAATGGCAGAAATTGCGGACATTTTCCATACTGTAAAGCAATACGACCAGCCAGCTTGCTCCGTATCTGTCGCCGCACTCGTCATGCGCGGGCGAGTGTGCTATGTTTCGGCCATGCGAACTCCCACTTACTCGAAGGCAGAACGCCGCGGCTACGGCTTTGCCCGTTCGGGCCCGGCCGTCACGGGCGCGACCGATTTTCTGCGTGGCAACGCGACGATGGCCTCCCTGATGCCCACCGTCACGCGCCTGGCCGCCCTGCAAAAAGATTGCGCCAAGGCATTGCCGGCGATGTTCGAGCATTGCGACATCCTGCAATTCGAAGGCGGCCAACTGGTGCTGGCAACGCCGAACGCGGCGCTGGCGGCCAAGCTCAAACAGCAATTGCCGAAACTGCAAGGGGAACTGGAAAGGAAAGGCTGGCAGATTTCAGGCATCAAGCTGAAAGTGCAAGTGATCAAGAGCATCGCGCCCATCGTGCATACACGCGCGCTGGTCTTGCCGGAAAAGGCCATGTCGGCCCTGGAAGAACTGAGCACGGCCCTGCCCGCGTCGAAACAGAACGAGCAATTGATCGCGGCGCTGCGCAACATGGTCCGCCACCACCGCGAACCTAAAGATTAAGACTGCCCGGCAACATTTTGACACCTCAGAAAACCGTAGCGAGCGGAAGGGAGAGGTGGCTAAGAAGCGCAACCGTACGAAGGTACGGTGAGCATCGCAGGCCGCCTATGCCGACGCGCAGTAGGTTTAATGAGGTGTCGCTCAGATCAGGTCAACGACCACTCGCGCTCCATCTGGCGCAGGTAGGATTGCGGCGCCGCCTCGTTGGTATCGAACGAGACAATTTCATACGATTCCGGCTGCTCCAGCAGCGCCAGCAGCAGCTGGTTGTTCAGTGCGTGGCCCGACTTGTGCGCCGTGTAATACGCCAGCAAGGGGTGGCCCACCAGATACAGGTCGCCGATGGCGTCGAGGATCTTGTGGCGCACGAACTCGTCTTCATAGCGCAAGCCATCGGCATTCAAGATACGGTATTCATCCATGACGATGGCGTTTTCCAGCGAACCGCCACGGGCCAGGCCCATGCCGCGCAAGCTTTCCACGTCCTGCATGAAGCCAAAGGTGCGCGCGCGCGCCACGTCGTGCACGTACGACACGTCGCCAAAGTCGACGGAGGCGCGCTGCATCGTGCCATCGACGGCCGGATGATTGAATTCAATAAAGAAATCGAGCTTGAAGCCGTCGTACGGCGACAAGCGCGCCCATTTCTCCGCGTCGCCCTTGCCGTGACGCACTTCCACCGGCTTGATGACCTTGATGAATTTCTTCGGCGCTTGCTGCTCTTCCACGCCAGCCTGCTGCAGCAGATAGACGAAGGACGAGGCGGAACCATCCATGATGGGAATTTCTTCTGCATTCACGTCGATGACCATATTGTCGACGCCCAGGCCGGCCGCAGCCGACATCAGGTGTTCCACGGTGGACACCCTGGCGCCATCCTTGATCAGCACGGAAGCCATGCGCGTATCGCCCACAGCCATGGCGCTGGCGGGGAACTCCACGATGGGATCGAGGTCGATGCGGCGAAACACGATGCCCGTGTCGATGGCGGCAGGGCGCAAGATCAGCTCGACCTTGGTGCCAGAGTGCAAACCGACACCGATGGTGCGGACCTGTTGTTTGATAGTGCGTTGTTTTAACATCTGTCGATTATATCTATTTGCCGGATTTTCGTTGCGGCGCGGCATGGCTCACGCCAGAAATACCACAACCGTTACTTATGGATGCTCGCTCTCGGCATGGACAGCCTCCCTGCGCACGAGGTAAATGCCGCTGCCGATGATGATGGCCGCGCCGATCAGGGTGTATTCGTCAGGCAGGGCGCGCCACAGCATCCAGTCCAGGGCCATGCCCCAGGCCAGGGCCGAGTATTCGAACGGCGCCACGCTGGACGCCTTGCCAAAGCGAAATGCCTCCGTAATGGCCAGCTGGCCCAGGAAACCGCTCAGTGACAGGCCAGCCAGCAGCCACCAGTCTTCGCGCCGGATGCTCACCCATTCATGCGCCGACAGGGCCACGCCACCGATGGCCATCATCACCATCAGCCAGAAGACCATGCTTTCGCTGGCGTCCGTGCGGCTCAGGATGCGCCCCGTGACGGCTGAAATGGCGTAACAGGCGGCAGAACCCAGCACGGCCAGTCCGGCCAGCGAAAAGAAACCCGAACCGTCGGGACGCAGCGCCACCAGCACGCCCAGCAACCCCACGGCGATGGCGCACCAGCGCGCGAAGTCAACTTTTTCCTTCAGGATAAACACCGACAAGACCGTAATCAGCAAGGGGGCGACGAAGAACAGCGCATACGTCTCGGCCAGCGACATGCGCTTCAAGCCGTAGGCGAACAGCGTAATCATCAGCACGCCCAGCGCGCCGCGCAGCAAGTGCAGCGGCCAGCGCACCTTCAGCAAGTTCTTGAAGGCGCCACGGTACAGCAGGTACAGGCACACGAGCGGCAGGGACGACAGGGCACGCAAGGCCGTCACCTGCATCGGCGGATAATGGGCGGACAGCAGCTTCATGGCCGTGTCCATCAGGGAAAACATGGCGACGGCGACCAGCATCACATAGATGCTGCGCAGGTTTTGGTTGCGGGGTAGCAGGACAGACTCCTGGCGAAAGAGCGGGACCGTCATCATGGCGACGGCCGGAGCCAGGACAGCATGGTTTGGAAAGGCAGGGCCAGGCGGTCGGCCAGATTATAGCAAGCCCGGCTGTTTTCCCTTATGACACAGGCAACAGCATCACCAGTTTCAATTCATGCTGGCGCGCCAGGTGCAAGGTTACCTGGTGATAGCCGAGCAAGCCCTGCTGCGGATGCTGGAAGCGGCGCAAGCCGCCATCGCGGCCCTGCACCTGCTGCGCGTCCCACCACTGGCGAAATTCAAGGCTGGCCTCAGTCAGTTCGCCGATCAGGCCGGCCAGCGGCGCCTGGTCCGCCTGTCGGCCGATATCGGCACGGAACTCCGCCACCAGGCGCTGCGCCCGCTCGGGCCAGCCGACGATCAGCTCACGCGCTCCAGGGGCCAGGAACATGAAGCGCAGCTGGTTCGGTGCGGCCGCTTCGCCATGCAGCCAGCCCGTGAACAAAGCGGACGCCGCCCCGTTCCACGCCACGGCATTCCATTCCCGGTCCAGTATGTACGCGGGCGCGTCGATGGCGGCAACGATGGCGGCCAGCTCGGCGGCGGCTGGCCCCTCGCCTTCGCCTATACCGTGGCTGGGGTCATGCTTGTCGGCCACTTCGAACAGATAGGCGCGCTCTGCCGCGCTCAGCTGCAGCACCTGCGCCAGGCGGGCCAGCATCTTGGCCGACGCCGACACGGGGCGCCCCTGCTCCAGCCAGGTCAGCCAGGTAGGGCTGACATCGCACAGCTGCGCCAGCTCTTCGCGCCGCAAGCCAGGCGTGCGCCGCCGCCCGCCACCGGGCAAGCCAGCCATGGCGGGGGTGACGGCTTCGCGCCGGGCGCGGATGAATTCAGCGAGTTTGTTCGACATGGCAGGGATGCATGGTAGTGGATATACCAGTATAAGTTATGGTCTTGTTACAGGATAATTTTATCCCTATTCTGCAGGAACTCACCCATCAACAGGAGAAAACCATGCAGCAGCACGATGTTGTCACCGAACAGTTTGGCAAGACGGCCAACGCCTACCTGAGCAGCGCGGTGCACGCGCAAGGCGCCGACCTGGTGCTGATGCAGGAATGTGCGCGCCGCCATGGCAAGCCAGTCGTCCTGGACCTGGGCTGCGGCGCCGGCCACGCCAGCTTCGCCGTCGCTCCCGTGGCCAAGTCAGTCGTCGCCTACGACCTGGCGCAGCCGATGCTCGACGTGGTGGACTACGCCAAGGCGCAGCGCGGCTTGCACAACATCTGCACGCAAGTGGGCGATGTGGCCCGCCTGCCGTTTGCCGACGCCAGCTTCGACATGGTCGTCACGCGCTTTTCCGCCCACCACTGGAACGACGTGGCGGGCGCACTGGCGGAAGCCTGGCGCGTGCTGCGTCCCAACGGCACCTTATTAGTGGTCGACATCGTGGCGCCCAAGACGGCCCTGTACGACAGCACCCTGCAGGCGGTGGAAATGCTGCGCGACGCCTCGCACGTACGCGACTACCGTACGTGCGAATGGGGCGCCAAGTTCGACCATGCAGGATTCACGCACAGCTTGCGCAGTGTATGGAAACTGAGCATGCAGTTTGACGAGTGGGTGGCGCGCATGCGCACTCCCGCCGAACGCGTAGCGGCCATCCGTAATCTGTTCGATGGCGCGCCCGATGAAGCGCGGCGATATTTTGCGCTGCAGGACGATTATTCGTTCAGTATCGATGCGGCCATGTTCGAGGCGACGAAACCTCAGGTGCAATAAAAAAACGGCGCCGATGGCGCCGTTTTTTGAAGGGGTCAGACCCGCCGGGTCTGACCCCATGTAACTTAAGCCAGTTGGCCCAGCAGCGTCTCGGCATTCGATACTTCAAACTTGCCGCCCTGCTCGATGTTCAATTGCGTCACGACGCCATTGTCGACCAGCATCGAGTAGCGCTGCGAGCGCGTACCCATGCCGTGCTTGGAGAAATCAGCATCCAGGCCCAGGGCCTTGCTGTAGGCGGCATTGCCGTCAGCCATCATGCGCACGACGCCGGTGGCTTTCTGATCACGGCCCCAGGCGCCCATCACGAACGCGTCGTTGACGGAGATGCACCAGATTTCATCGACGCCCGCAGCTTTCAGGTCGGCAGCGTGCTGCACGTAGCCTGGCACGTGCTGTGCGGAGCAGGTTGGGGTGTAGGCGCCGGGCAGGCCGAAGATGGCGATCTTCTTGCCCTTGACCAGGTCTTGTACGTTGAACGTGTTCGGGCCCAGTGCGCAACCTTCGGTTTCGCTTTCGATGAATTCGGCCAGGGTGCCTTCTGGCAGGGTGTCGCCGATCTTGATGGTCATGTTGACTCCTTGTGTACTGTCGGTTATGGACGCCGCCCGTTCCGTGGAGCGGACAGCGCCCGGGATCTGGTTCTGCCGGCATGATGCCGACACTGCGCGATAGTATGCCTGACTTGCCGTATTTGTGCAGAAAGTGGCCGGAAAGGCAAACGCAAAAGTCAAAACCCGGCAAAAAAAAACGGCGGCCCTCAGGCCGCCGTCATCTTTGCTGACATCAGATCACCTTAGCTCATATTAATCCGCTTGTTTACGCAGGAAGGCTGGAATGTCATACGTCTCCATGCCATTCTTTTCCATCGCGCGCACTTGCTCGGAAGCCGATTCGCGACGCCATACTGCCGGCGCCTTCATGCCGTCGAAACCGGCAGCCGGCGTGGCCACACCCACGGTGGTCGTCGCTGCCTGCGCGCCGCCCATCGCCGCTGACGGGGTCAGCGGGCTGTTGTGGGTGCCGGTGCGCAGCACTTGCTGCGGTACCAGCTGGATGTTCTTCTTCGCGCGGCCCAGGCCAGTGGCCACCACGGTAACGCGGATATCGTCGCCCATGGCGTCGTCGTAGGCGATACCTTGCGCGATCGACGCGTCCGGTGCGGCAAAGGCGCGCACGGCAGCCATGACTTCCTTGATCTCTTTACCCTTCAAGCCACGGCTGGCCGTGACGTTGACCAGCACGCCGCGCGCGCCGGACAGGTCGATGCCATCCAACAGCGGCGAAGCGACAGCCTGTTCGGCGGCGATGCGCGCGCGGTCAACGCCGGAAGCGGTCGCCGTGCCCATCATGGCCTTGCCCTGCTCGCCCATGATGGTTTTCACGTCGTTGAAGTCGACATTGATATGACCCGGCACGTTGATGATCTCGGCAATGCCGGCCACCGCGTTATTGAGCACATCATCGGCGTGCTGCATCCATTCCAGCATGCTTTCGTCTTCGTAGATCTCTTCCAGTTTTTCATTGAGGATGATGATCAGCGAATCGACGTGCAAGGACAGCTGCTCCAGGCCTTCGTCGGCGATGTCCATGCACTTCTGGCCTTCGTACGAGAATGGCTTCGATACCACGGCCACCGTCAGCGCGCCCAGTTCCTTGGCCACTTCGGCGACGATAGGAGCGGCGCCCGTGCCCGTGCCGCCGCCCATGCCGGCAGCGATGAAAACCATGTGCGCGCCGCGCAGCGCATCGGCGATGCGCGCGCGCGATTCTTCGGCCAGCTGGCGGCCGACGGCAGGCTTCATGCCGGCGCCCAGACCGGTATCGCCGATCTGGATGATGTTGTGCGCCTTCGATGTCGACAGGGCCTGTGCGTCGGTGTTGGCGGCAATGAACTCCACACCCGACATGCCTTTGTTGATCATGTGTTGGACTGCATTGCCACCCGCACCGCCGACGCCGACGACCTTGATGACGGTACCTATAGCTGTGTTATCGACCATATCGAACTCCATGATGTGCTCCTATCAGATGCGGTTTCCAAGCGCCAGGCCTCATATTGGTAGGAGAACTGGAGATTGAAAACTGCGGTTAAATATAAAATAAAGTTATGTGTGTGTACCTGCGATGCTGCCAAAAAACCTGTGCTGCCGGGCCTGAAATACGCCCTTAAAAATTCCCTAAAAACCATTCCTTCATGCGCTGCCAGACTGCCTTCACCGAGCCGTCCTGACGCGTCACAATGTGGCCGCGCAGGTATTGCTTCTTCGCTTCCAGCAGCAGGCCCAATACCGTGGCATAGCGCGGACTGCGCACCACGTCGGCCAGCTGGCCCCGATACTCGGGCGTGCCCAGGCGCGCCGGTTTCAGGAAAATGTCTTCCGCCATTTCCACCATGCCGGGCATGATGGAAGTGCCGCCCGTGAGCACGATGCCCGACGACAGCACGCCTTCATAACCGGATTCGCGCACCACCTGGTGCACCATCGCGAACAGCTCCTCGACGCGCGGCTCGATCACTGCCGCCAGCGCCTGGCGCGACAGGTTGCGCGGGCCACGGTCGCCCAGGCCCGGCACTTCCAGCGATTCGCCGGGGTCGGCCAGGACCTGCTTGGCTACGCCATAGCGGATCTTGATTTCTTCCGCTTCCGCGGTCGGGGTACGCAAGGCCATGGCGATGTCGTTGGTGATCTGGTCGCCGGCGATGGGAATGACTGCCGTATGGCGGATCGCGCCATCGGAGAATACCGCCACATCGGTCGTGCCGCCGCCGATGTCGATCAACACCACGCCCAGTTCCTTCTCATCGGGCGTGAGCACCGCATCGGCAGACGCCATCGGCTGCAGGATCAGGTCCGACACTTCCAGGCCGCAGCGGCGCACGCACTTGACGATGTTCTGCACCGCCGACACGGCGCCGGTGACAATATGCACCTTCACCTCCAGGCGGATGCCGCTCATGCCGATAGGCTCGCGCACATCTTCCTGGCTGTCGACGATAAACTCTTGCGGCACCGTGTGCAGCAATTGCTGATCGGTCGGAATGTTAACCGCTTTTGCCGTCTCGATGACGCGCGCCACGTCGGTCGCCGTCACTTCCTTGTCCTTGATGGCCACCATGCCGCTGGAATTGAAGCTGCGGATATGGCTGCCGGCAATGCCCGCATAGACATTGCGGATCTTGCAGTCAGCCATCAGCTCGGCCTCTTCCAGCGCGCGCTGGATGGACTCCACCGTGGCCTCGATATTGACCACCACGCCTTTTTTCAGGCCCTTCGATTCGTGCTGGCCCAGCCCGATCACTTCGTGGCGCCCGTCGGACATCACTTCGGCTACCACCGCCACCACTTTCGAGGTGCCGATGTCGAGGCCGACGATCAGGTTTTTCGCGTCTTTTGTCATTTCTGTCGCCTAGTTTTTTGGGCTATTGTTAAATTGATTATTCGGTTAAGTCGGTTTTTTAATCGGACTGCCATTTTTCTTCTTGATCGCTGGCGCCGGCCTGCCATCCTTGCCTTCGGCCGGTATCACCAGGCCGGCGGAACTGAGCGCCAGGCCATTCTGGTAACGCATATCGATCGTGTCGATATTCTCCAGCCGGCTCGCCAGCTGCGGGTAGATGCCCACCAGCCGGTCGACCCGCGCCTTCAGGGTCGTATGATTCTGCTCGCGCCCCAGCGCCACGCTCATGCCGTTGTTCAGTTTCACGGTCCACGCATAGCGGCTCGACAGCGACAGCGATTCAGGCACCATTTTCAGGGGCGAAAACCACTTTGCCAGCTGCACGTAGGTCGCCAGAACTTCCTTTTCGCTGCCATCGGGGCCGGCGAAGGCAGGCAATTCATGGTCGTCTTCGGCTTCGGCCACATTGGCCGTAAACACGTCGCCCTTGACCGACAGCAGGCGTCCATCCTCGCCCCAGGTACCCAGCGCCTCGTGTTCTTCCAGCGCCACGATCAGCTGGTTAGGCCACTCGCGCCGCACACTGGCACGGCGCACCCAGGGCACCGATTCGAACACCCCGCGTACGCTTTCCAGATTGGTCGTGAAGAAATTGCCCTTGATGCGCCCCAGGGTGCCGCTGCGCAGGGTCAGGTAATTCACGTGGCGCAGGCCCTTGTCGTCCGCGCTTTCCACCTTGATCGTGCGCAGGTCGAACATGGGACGCTGCGACACCCACCAGACGCCGGCCGCCACGCACACGACCAGAACCGCGGCCAGCAAGCCGTTGGCAGTCGTATTGAGGCTTTTAGCGTCATGCCACATATCAGCGCTGTCCCTTGTGCATTTTCAGGCTTGCGCCGGAAACGATTTCCAGGCACAGGTCTTCATAGCTGGTGCCTTCCGCGCGCGCCGCCATCGGTACGAGCGAGTGACCGGTCATGCCCGGCGAGGTATTCACCTCCAGCAGGAACAGCTTGCTGTCGGCAGCGCGCATCAGCACATCCACACGTCCCCAGCCTTCGCAGCCGAGCGCGCGGTACGCTTCCAGGGCGATGCGCTCCATTTCGGCCACGATCGCCGGGTCCAGCTGCGGCGGGCAGAAGTACTTGGTGTCGTCCGTGAAGTACTTGTTCTGATAGTCGTAATTACCTTGCGGGGCGACGATTTCAATCGGCGGCAGCGCGCGCGCCGTGGCGCCCTTGCCCAGGATCGCCACAGTAAATTCGCGGCCCTTGATGAATTCCTCGGCCAGCACCGAATCATCGAGACCGGCGGCGATGTCGTAGGCTGCCTGGAAGGCCGACGCTTCGTTGACCGTCGTAATGCCGATGCTCGACCCCTCATGCGGCGGCTTGACGATCAGCGGCAAGCCCAGTTCGGAGGCCACCTTGGCGAGGTCCGATTTACCATCGAGCACCGCGTATTTTGGCGTCGGCAGTTGGTGCATCAGCCAGATCATCTTGGTGTAAACCTTGTCCATGCCCACCGAACACGCCATCACGCCGCTGCCCGTGTAGGGAATGCCCAGCTGCTCCAGCGCGCCCTGAAGGCTGCCGTCTTCGCCGAAGCGGCCGTGCAGCGCGATGAAGACGCGATCAAATTGTTCAGCGGCCAGTTCGGCCAGGCTGCGTTCGCCCGTATCGAAGCCATGCGCATCCACGCCATGACTTTTCAAAGCGGCTAGCACGCCGGCACCGGACATCAGCGACACTTCGCGCTCGGCCGAGCGGCCGCCGAACAGGACGCCGACTTTGCCCAATTGTTTAACGTCGATAGCTGAAGCTTGGTTCACGTCAGGCCTTTACAGTGTGAGATTGATACGTTGTCAGTTGTTGCGGGATGCCGCTGATCGAGCCAGCTCCCATGGTCAGCACGACGTCTCCGTCGCGCGCCACGCTCATGATGGTGTCGGCCATGTCCGTCATGGACTCGACGAAAATCGGTTCGATCTTGCCGCGCGCGCGCAGCGCATGCGCCAGGGCGCGGCCGTCGGCGGCGACGATAGGCGCTTCTCCTGCCGCATACACTTCGGACAAGAGCAGCACGTCGGGTGCACCCAGCACCTTGACGAAATCCTCGAACAGGTCGCGCGTGCGGCTGTAGCGGTGCGGCTGGAACGCCAGCACCAGGCGGCGGCCAGGATAGGCAGCGCGCGCGGCAGCCAGGGTCACTTCCGTTTCCACCGGATGATGGCCGAAATCGTCGACCAGGGAGAAGCTGCCGCCATTTGGCAGCGCCACGTCGCCATAGCGCGTGAAGCGCCGGCCCACGCCGGAAAACTCGGCCAGGCCCTGCTGCGTGGCGCTGTCGGCGATGCCGATTTCGCGCGCGATGGCGATCGCCGAGCAGGCATTTTGCACGTTGTGCATGCCGGGCTGGTTCAGCACCACGTCGAGGTCGGGATAGCCTTCCTGCAGCACCGTAAAATGCATTTCCAGGCCGACGGCGCGCGCGTTGATGGCGCGCACTTGCGCGTCTTCAGCGAAACCGTAGGTGGTGACCGGCTTGGTGACGGACGGGATGATGGCGCGTACGTGCGGATCGTCGATGCACAGCATGGCGCGGCCATAGAAAGGCAGACGGTGTGTGAACTGCACGAACGCCTGCTTGAGCTTTTCGAAATCGTGCTCATAGGTGTCCATGTGATCGGCATCGATATTCGTGATCACTTCGATCATCGGCGTCAGGTTCAGGAACGAGGCGTCCGACTCATCGGCTTCGGCCACCAGGTAGTCGCCGGAACCGAGCTTGGCGTTCGCGCCGGCGCTGGTCAGGCGTCCGCCGATCACAAAAGTAGGATCGAGGCCGCCCTGCGCCAGCACGGACGCGACCAGGCTGGTCGTCGTCGTCTTGCCGTGCGTGCCGGCGATGGCGATGCCGCGCTTCAAACGCATCAATTCACCGAGCATCACGGCGCGCGGCACCAGCGGGATCTTGCGCGCGCGCGCAGCCGCAACTTCCGGATTGTCTTGCGGGACGGCGCCCGAGGTCACCACCGCATCGGCGTCGCCGATGTTCTCGGCCGCGTGGCCGAGCATGACGGTCGCACCAAGGCTCGCCAGTCGCTGCGTCGCCGCATTGCTGCCCAGGTCGGAGCCCGACACCTTGTAGCCCAGGTTGACCAGCACTTCGGCGATGCCGCTCATGCCGCTGCCGCCAATGCCGACAAAGTGGATATTGTTTACTTTATGCTTCACAGAGCTAACCTCATGCCAATTTTTCCAATACGTGTGCGATCGCCTCATTGGCGTCGCGCTTGCCTGCTGCCAGTGCCGCTTGCGCCATCTGCTGGCAGGTATCGCGGCTCAGCGACGCCAGCAAGGCGCTCAGCGACGCCGCACTCATTTCCGTCTGCGGCAGATGAATCGCCGCGCCCTGCTTCGCCATCCATTGCGCGTTGTCGCGCTGGTGGCTGGTGGTTGACGCTACCAGCGGCACAAGCACGCTGGCCACGCCGGCCGCCGTCAGTTCCGACAGGGTGATGGCGCCAGCACGGCAAATCACCAGGTCGGCCTCGGTATAGGCCTTGGCCATGTCGTCGATGAAGTCGACCACATCGGCCTGCACGCCCGCCTGCGCATACGCTGCATGCAGGGCGTCGATATTCTTCTTGCCCGACTGGTGCGTCACCAGCGGACGTTCGCCCTCCGGCATCAAGGCCAGCGCGGCGGGCAGATTGTCGTTCAGCGCTTTCGCGCCCAGGCTGCCGCCCACCACCAGGATACGCAGCGGCCCGCTGCGGCCCGCAAAGCGGGACGCCGGCGGCGCCATGGCGAGAATCTCCGCGCGCACGGGATTGCCCGTGACGACGGCCTTGCCCGCAGCGCTGCCGAAATCGGCGGGAAAACCGAAACAGACCTTTTGCGCCAGCGGCACCAGCGTCTTGTTCGACAGCAGCAGCGCCGCGTCGGCATTGACCAGCACCAGCGGCACGCCCTTCAGGCGCGCCATCAGGCCGCCCGGCACGGTCACGTAGCCGCCCATGCCCATCACCACGTCCGGCTTGCGGCTGGCGATAAAACGGCGAATGGCAAAGAAGCTCGCCAGCATCTTGAAACCGCCTTTGACCGTATGCGCCAGGCCCTTGCCACGCATGCCTGAGAACGCGATGGCATCCATGGGAATGCCGCTTTTCGGCACCAGTTCCTGTTCCATGCCGTGGGTCGTGCCCAGCCAGCTCACTTCCCAGCCGCGCGCGCGCATCGTCTGCGCAATCGCCAGGCCCGGGAAAATATGGCCGCCAGTACCGGCCGCCATGATCATCAGTCTTTTCGTCGTTTTCAAGTTCGTCACATTGTTCATAGCCGGCCTCCGCGCATCAGGATCCGGTTTTCGTAATCGATGCGCAGCAAAATCGCCAGGCCGATACAGTTAATCAGTACGCCCGTGCCGCCATAACTCATCAGGGGCAAAGTCAGCCCCTTGGTCGGCAGCAGGCCAAGGTTCACGCCCATGTTGATGAAGGTCTGCACGCCGATCCAGATGGCGATGCCTTTCGCCGTCAATCCGGCGAAGGTCTGGTCGATGGCGATCGCCTGCCGGCCGATGTCGAAGGCCCGCTTGATAATCCAGTAAAACATGCCGATCACGATCAGCACGCCCACCAGGCCCAGTTCCTCGCCGATCACGGCCAGCAAGAAGTCCGTATGCGCTTCGGGCAGGTAGTGCAGTTTTTCCACGCTGCCGCCCAGTCCCACGCCAAACAGTTCGCCGCGCCCGAAGGCGATCAGCGAGTGCGTCAACTGGTAGGCCTTGTTGAGCGCATTATCTTCCTGCCACGGATCGAGATACGCAAAAAACCGCTCGCGGCGGAATTTCGACAAGGCGATGATGGTGACGAAGATCGCCGTCAGCATGGCGCCGATGCCGCCGAACCAGATGGCGTTGACGCCGCCCAAAAACAGAATGCCCATGGCGATGCAGACGATCACGCCGAAAGCGCCCAGGTCGGGTTCCATCAGCAGCAGCAGGCCGACGAAGCTGACGGCCAGCGCCATCGGCATGAAGCCCTTGGTCAATTTGTGCATGTACTCCTGCTTGCGCACGGTGTAGTCGGCGGCGTACAGCACCATCACTACCTTCATCAGTTCGGACGGCTGCGGACGCAGGCCCGGCAAGTTCAGCCAGCGGCGCCCGCCATTGACCGACACGCCCAGGCCAGGTATCAAGACCATTACCAGCAGCACCAGCGTGCCGATGAACAGCCACGGCGCGATCTTTTGCCAGGTGGCGATGCGGATGCGGAACACCATTGCGGCGACGATGATCGATACGCCGATGAACAGCGCCTGACGCACAACGAAATAATTGTTGGTGTAGGCGGCGAACTTGCGCGCGTCCGACAGCGAAATCGATGCCGAATACACCATCACCATGCCCAGCAGCATGAGCAACAGGACCACCCACACCAGCGGCTTGTCATAGTCCATCATCTTCGACTGCCGCGCGCGGCTATCCAGCGGCTTGGCAGCCGAGCCGGAACCAAAGCTGAAGGGCAGTTGGAAGGCCATCAGATATCCTGTCCGTTTTCCAGCGCGATGTCGCGCACGGCGTCGACAAACACCTGCGCGCGGTGCGCATAGTTCTTGAACATGTCCAGGCTGGCGCAAGCGGGCGACAGCAGCACGGCATCGCCGGCCAGCGCCAGGCTGCTGGCGCGCTTGACGGCTTCCGGCAAGGTGGCGCAGTCGACGATGTCCACGCCGGCCGGCTCAAGGGCCGTGCGCAGCGCCGGCGCGTCGCGGCCGATCAGCACCACGGCGCGCACATAGCGCGACACGGGTTCAGCCAGCGGCGAGAAATCCTGCCCCTTGCCATCGCCGCCGGCGATCAGCACCAGGCGTTGTTCCGCACCGCCAAACGCCTTGCCCAGGCCGAACAACGCAGCCACTGTCGCGCCCACGTTGGTGCCCTTGCTATCGTCGTAGTATTCGACTTCATTGACGGCCGTGATCAGTTCCACCCTATGCGGCTCCCCCTGGTACTCGCGCAAGCCGTGCAGCAGTGGCGCGAACGGCAGGCCGATGGCGCGGCACAGGGCAAGCGCCGCCAGCGCATTCGAGGCATTGTGCTGGCCACGGATTTTCAGCGCATCGGCCGGCATCAGTTTCTTGGCCATCGTCGGCACCGGTTCCGGTGCCGGATCGTTCTTCCTGCGTTTCTTCTCGATGACCTCTTCGCTGGGCACGGCTTGCGCCAGCCAGAAAATACCCCGTTCATTGACCAGGCCAAAGCTGTCCACCTCCGCCGGCTCGCCCGTGCCGAAGGTAACGGTCTCGGTCAGCGGATCGGCCATGTGCATCACGGCGGCATCGTCGCGGTTCAGGATGCGTACTGTCTGGTCGCCGAAGATGCGCGCCTTGTCTTTGGCATACGCAGCCATGTCGCCATGCCAGTCCAGGTGGTCCTGCGACAGATTTAGGACCGTGGCCGCATCGGCCTGCAGGCTGAAGGTCGTGTGCAACTGGAAGCTGGACAACTCCAAAATCCACGCCTGCGGCAAGGTGCTGGCGACAGCTTCCGCCACGTCAGCTTCCGCATCCACCGGCTGCGGCGCAGGCTCGGCATCGAGCACTTCGCGCAACACATCCAGCGCCGCCGGGCTGATATTGCCGGCCACGCGCGTGGCCAGGCCCGCGCGTTCGCACAGCAAGCCTACCAGGCTGGTCACCGTCGTCTTGCCGTTGGTGCCCGTGATGGCGATGACTTTCGGCGCATAGCCGCGTTCCGCCTTCAACGCCGCCAGCGCTTGCGCGAACAGTTCGATCTCGCCCCATACGGGGATATTTTTCTCGGCAGCGGCAGGTGCAATCTGCGCCAGTTCGCGGCCCGGCGCCAGGCCGGGGCTGACCGCGACGAAGTCGACGCCATCGAGCAATTCGGCCGTGAAGGCGCCAGCGATGAAGCGCGCCTGCGGCACGGCGGCCTGCAAGGCGGCCAGGCGCTCCGGGGCTTCCCTTGTATCGGCCACGCGCACGGCCGCACCGCTGCGGGCCAGCCACAGGGCCATGGCCAGCCCCGATTCGCCGAGGCCCAGTACCAGTGCGGTTTTAGCGTCGTACATCATTAGCGCAGCTTCAAGGTGGTCAGGCCGAGCAGCACCAGCATCATGGTGATGATCCAGAAACGCACGACAACCTGCGTCTCTTTCCAGCCTTTTTGTTCAAAATGGTGATGCAGTGGCGCCATCAGGAAGACGCGGCGGCCCGTGCCGTAGCGCTTCTTGGTGTACTTGAACCAGACGACCTGGATGATCACAGACAGTGTTTCGACGACGAAGATGCCGCCCATGATGAACAGGACGATTTCCTGGCGCACGATGACGGCCACGGTGCCCAGTGCGCCGCCCAGTGCCAGCGCGCCCACGTCGCCCATGAACACTTTCGCAGGGTGCGTGTTATACCAGAGGAAGGCCAGGCCGGAACCGGCCAGCGCGCCGCAGAAAATTACCAGTTCGCCGGCGCCCGGAATATGCGGGATGAACAGGTAGCGCGCATACGTGGCGTTGCCCGTCAGGTAGGCGAACAGGCCCAGGGCCGTACCCACCATCACGGTCGGCATGATGGCCAGGCCATCGAGACCATCCGTGAAATTGACGGCGTTGCTGGTGCCGACGATTACGCAATAGGTCAGCGCAATGAAGCCCCACACGCCCAGCGGATAGCTGATGGTCTTGAAGAACGGGACAATCAGGTCGGCCTTGGGCGGCAAGTCCATGGCGAAGCCGGACTGCACCCAGGCGTAGATCAGATTCCACACCTGGCCAGCATTGGGCTCGGAGATGGACACGGAAAACGCCAGGTAAAACGCGGCGGCGATGCCAATCAGCGACTGCCAGAAGTATTTTTCGCGCGAGCGCATGCCTTCCGGGTCCTGGTGCACCACCTTGCGGTAGTCATCAGCCCAGCCGACGGCGCCAAAGCCCAGGGTGACGATCAGCACTGGCCAGATGAAGCGGTTCGACAAGTCGGCCCACAGCAAGGTGGAAATGCCGATGGCAATGAGAATCAGCACGCCGCCCATGGTCGGGGTGCCGTGTTTTTTCAGATGCGTTTGCGGGCCGTCCGTACGCACGGCCTGGCCGACCTTCATGCGCGTGAGCATGCGGATCACGGCGGGACCGGCGCACAGGCCGATCAGGATCGCGGTCAGGGTCGCGAAGACGGCGCGGAAAGTGATGAAGTTAAAGACCCGCAGTGGGCCAATGTCGTCCTGGAAATAATGAGCGAGCCAGAGCAGCATGATTAGTGAGCTTCCTTGTTTTTGTTGTTTGAACCAATCAAATGCTGCACGGCCCGTTCCATTTTCATGGAGCGGGAGCCCTTGATTAATACTGTTGCATCCGAGCGGCCGGACAGATGCGCATCGAGCGCTGCCAGCAAGCCGTCGAACTGTTCGAAATACTCCACGACCGTGCCCGATTCCTGGCTGGCGGCAGCCTGCGCCGCATTCACCAGATGGCGCGCCAGGCCGCCCGTCGCCAGCACGTGTTCGATGCCTTTGGCGGCGGCGTAGGCGCCGATCTCTTCGTGGAACTGCTGCCCCTGCGTGCCAACTTCCGCCATCTCGCCCAGCACCAGAATGCGCGGTGCCGCGGCCTGCGCCAGCACGTCGATGGCCGCCCTCACCGAATCCGGATTGGCGTTATACGTGTCGTCGATGATGGTGGCGCCGTTGACGGCACGTTTTTTCTGCAGGCGACCGTTCACGGGCGCGAACGCCTCCAGGCCCTGCTTGATATGCTCGATGGCGATACCGGCGCCAATGGCGCATGCCGCCGCAGCCAGCGCATTGCGCACATTGTGCTCGCCCGCCGCCTGCAAGCCGACGAAGAACTGGCGCAAGCTGCCATCCTGCGCGCGCACGCTGACGAACATGTCGCTGCCAAAATCCTCGGCCACGCGATGCGTGCAGCTTACGTCGGCATCCTTCGACAGCCCGAAGGTGATGACGGCGCGCGCGCCGGCCAGTTCGCGCCACAGGGGCGTGAATTCGTCGCCGTGCGGGAAAACAGCCACGCCGTCGTCGGCCAATGCAGCCAGCGCGGCGCCGTTTTCACGCGCCACCGCTACCACCGTGTGCATGAATTCCTGGTGCTCGCGCTGCGCGTTGTTAACCATCGCCAGCGTCGGCGCGGCGATTGCCGCAAGGCGCGCGATTTCGCCCGGATGGTTCATGCCCATCTCGATCACGGCCGCCTTGTGCTGATCGCTGAGGCGGAACAGGGTCAATGGCACGCCGATTTCATTATTCAGGTTGCCGCGCGTGGCCAGGCGGCCTTCTTCGCCAAAGGCCGTCGCCAGGATGGACGAAATCATCTCCTTGACGGTGGTCTTGCCATTGCTGCCGGTAACGCCAATGACGGGCAGGTTGAAACGGCCGCGCCAGTAATTGGCGATGCGGCCCAGCGCGACCAGGGTATCAGCGACCACGATGGCCGGCACCTTGCTGCTATCCCAGCCTGCGGGCAGGCGCTCGACCACCACGGCGGCAACGCCACTGGCGGCCACCTGGTCGAGGAAGTCATGGGCGTCGAAACTTTCGCCGCGCAAGGCGACGAAGAGCGAGCCGGCTGGCGCGCTGCGGCTGTCGGTTGATACACCGTCAAAAACGGTGTCGCCCGTCATCTGCGCGCCATGCAGGGCAGGCATCAGTTCGGCCAGGGTCGCGTGCATGAGGCGGTCCATCAGTTCGTCCTCATCATGGTCAGGCGCGCGGACAGGGCCAGCTGCGCATGATCGGCATCGGAGAACGGCAGTTTCTTGCCCTTGATTTCCTGGTACGGCTCATGGCCCTTGCCCGCCAGCAGGATCACGTCCGGCTTGGCGGCATGCTTGATGGCCGACAGGATGGCTGCGGCGCGGTCTTCGATAGCCTGCGGCTGCGGTCCGTCTGTGCGCATACCGGCGACGATCTGCGCGATGATGGCGTGCGGGTCTTCGCTGCGCGGATTGTCGCTGGTAACCAGCACGTGATCGGCCAGCTGCGCGATGGCGCCCATCTGCGGACGCTTGCCCGGATCGCGGTCGCCACCGCAGCCGAACACGCACCACAGCTGGCCGCCCCGTTCCTGCGCCACCTGGCGCAAGGCGGCCAGGGTTTTTTCCAGCGCGTCCGGCGTATGCGCGTAATCGATGACGACCATCGGCGCTTCCTGTCCACCCACCTGCTGCATGCGGCCGGGAGCCGGCTGCAGCGATTCGATGCCGTCGATGGCGGCGCGCAGGCCGGTGCCGTGCGCCAGCAAGGCGCCCAGCACGGCCAGCGCGTTGCTGATATTGAAGTGACCCACCAGTTGCGTTTTGACCAGCGCCACGCCCAGCGCGCATTCCAGATGGAAGTCGGTGCCGGCATTGCGGCTGCGGAACTGGCTGGCACGCAGCATCAGCACGCCCGGCAGGTCGGGCAAGGCCGCCGCATCCTGCAAGGTGTAGCCGATGACCGGATACTCGCCCGCCAGCTTGCCGTCCACGTGGCGCGCCAGACGCAAGCCCATGGGGTCGTCCAGGTTGATGACGGCCGTCTTCAGGCCGGGCCAGTCGAACAGCTTGACTTTGGCCGCCTCGTAAGTGGCCATGTCGCCATGGTAATCGAGGTGGTCGCGCGTCAAATTGGTGAACATGGCGACATCGAAATGCATGCCGGCCGCGCGGTCCTGATCCAGGCCAATCGACGACACTTCGATGGCAACAGCCTTGGCGCCAGCGTCGCGCATGGCGGCGAGTTTACGCGCCAGCAGCACGGCGTCGGGCGTGGTGTAGCCGGTGACGTCGAATTCGATGGCGCCGCGCGGCCTGCACAGGCCCACGCCCAAAGTACCGATGACGGACGATGTTTCGCCCAGGCGCGCCAAGGCCTGCGCCAGCCACAAGGCGCACGAGGTCTTGCCATTCGTGCCCGTCACACCAGCGCTGAACATGGCACTGTCGGGCATGTCGTAAACAGCATGTGCCACGGGGCCAGCCAGGCGCTTCAGGTCGCCGACCAGCAGATGCGGCACATTCCATGCGGCGTTCCATTCCACGGCGTCATGCACGATGGCGGCGGCGCCCTGCTCGATAGCGGCGTCGATGAAATGGGTGGCGCCAGCGTAGGCGAAAAACACGTCGCCGCGCTGCACGCGCCGCGAATCGGACGTCAGCTGCCCGGACGGGGCAGCCGCTTTGATCCACAAACTGATGTCTTGTATGGTCATGAGTGACTTCACATGGCCTCCGGGCCGGCATTGGCCGGGACCACGATTTCGGTAACGGAGGAATCGGGCGGTACGTTCATCGCGCGCAGCGCGTTGGTCGCAATCGCCGCGAAAGCGGGAGCGGCCACCTGGCCGCCGTAGTGGGCGGGGCCGGTCGGTTCATCGATCATCACGGCAATGATGAAGCGCGGCGCCGACATCGGCACCATGCCCACGAAAGAGCCAATATATTTGCGCGGCATCGCATAACGGCCGTTTTCCACCTTGTAGGCGGTACCCGTCTTGCCGCCGACGCGGTAACCGGCGACCTGGGCGCGCTTGGCCGAGCCGTGCGCGCCGGAGACCACCAGTTCCAGCATGGCGCGCATTTCGGCGGCCGTCTTCGGCTTGATCACCTGCTGGCCCACAGGCAGCTCATTGACCTTCTGGAACGATAATGGAATCGTGTCGCCATCACGGGCGAACATCATGTAAGAGCGCGCCAGCTGGATCAGCGACACGGAAATGCCGTTACCGTAGCTCATGGTGGCCTGTTCCACCGGGCGCCACGATTTATATGGACGCACGCGGCCGGCCACAGCGCCGGGGAAGCCCCATTTCGGCTGCTGGCCGAAGCCTACCTTGGTAAACATTTCCCACATTTCCTGCGACGGCATGCCCAGCGCGATTTTCGAGGTGCCGATGTTCGACGACATCTCGATGATTTCAGAGACATTGATCACGCCGTGCGGCTTGGTATCGGTAATGGTTCGGTCGGCGATGGTGTAGCGGCCCGGCCCCGTGTCGATCAGGGTGGTCGGCTTGACGCGTCCCGTATCGAGCGCCAGCGAGACGGTGATCGGTTTCAGGGTCGAACCGGGCTCAAAGGTGTCGGTCATGACGCGGTTGCGCAGCTGCTGGCCCGTGAGCTTGCGGCGGTCGTTCGGGTCATAGCTGGGGTAGTTGGCCAGGGCCAGCACTTCACCCGTGTGCACGTCGAGCACCACGGCGCCGCCAGCCTTGGCATTAAATTTTTCCACCGCTTCCTTCAACTGCGTGAAGGCGATGTACTGGATCTTGCTGTCCACGGACAGGGTCAGGTCCTTGCCGTCATGCGGTTCGTGGATGAAGCCGATATCTTCGACAATGTGGCCCAGGCGGTCCTTGATCACGCGGCGGCTGCCGGTGGTGCCGACGAGGGTTTTCTGCTGCGCCAGTTCCATGCTTTCCTGGCCCACGTCTTCCACATTGGTAAAACCGACCACGTGGGTCATCACTTCGCCCTGTGGATAAAAGCGCTTGTATTCCTTGCGCTCGTCGATGCCGTCGATGCCCAGCTTGGAGATCTTGTCGGCCACGTCCATCTCGACCTGGCGTTTCAGGTAAACGAAGCTGCGGTCCGAATCGAGCTTCTTGCGCAATTCGTTGACATTCATTTCCAGCAAGCCGGCCAACGCGTTGATTTTCTCGGGTGACGCCTGCAGCACGTCGTCGGGAATGGCCCAGATGGCTTTCACGGGCACGGACGAGGCCAGCACCTGGCCGTTGCGGTCGGTGATCTTGCCGCGCGTGGCCGGCAGTTCCAGCGTGCGTTCGTAGCGTGCCTTGCCCTGCTTTTGCAAAAACTGCGTCGACACGCCCTGCAGCCACAGGGCGCGCACGCCCAGGCCGGCGAAAGCGAAGAACAGCAGGAACAGCACGACGCGCGAACGCCAGACGGGCAGTCGCACCGCCAGTACGGGGTTCTTCGAGAATGGCACGCCTTTCGATGCCGCCACCCTGCCGTTGCTGTTACCGCCCAACTTCATTATTCGCCCTCCGTCAGGTACTGCGTACGCGCCGCCGTCAGCGGCGTCATGCTCAGGTCACGCCGAGCAATCGATTCAATGCGCTCATGCTTGCCCAGGGTCGACTGGTCCAGCTGCAGCTGCGCCCAGTCGATGTCGAGCTGGCGGGACAGCGCTTGCGCGCGCTCCAGGTCGATCAGCAGGTGGCGCGACTGGTACTGCGCGTTCACCAGCGACAGGCCACAGCACACCAGCAGGGCCGACAGCACGACACAAAGCTTGCCAGTCATCGGGAGCCGCCATTCGCAGGGGCGACCAGCGGCAGGCGCTGCGCCACGCGCATCACGGCCGAACGCGAACGGGGATTCCCCTCGATCTCGGCATCGGACGGCTTCATCTTCAAGATCAGCTTCATTTCCGGCTGCGGCAAGTCGACCGCGCGGATCGGCAGGCGGCGGTCAGGCTGCTCCACGTTCGCCTTCGAGGCGAAGAAGCGCTTGACCATGCGGTCTTCCAGCGAATGAAAACTGATCACGGCCATGCGCGCGCCGGGCGCCAGGCAGGCATACGCCTGGCTCAGCCCGATCTCGAGATCCTCGAGCTCTTTGTTAATGAAAATGCGTATGGCCTGAAAGGTGCGGGTAGCGGGGTCCTTACCCTTCTCGCGGGTCTTGACGGCGCCTGCCACGATGCTGGCAAGCTGTCGTGTGCTTGAAATTGGCTGGACTGCCCGGCCAGCAACAATCGCCTTTGCAATCTGAAAAGCAAACCGTTCTTCCCCATAATCGCGTATCACTTTCTCTAAATTCTGCTCGGTTTCCACCGCCAGCCATTCGGCCGCGGAGATACCGCGCGTGGTATCCATGCGCATATCCAGCGGTCCGTCGTTGCGGAAACTGAAACCGCGCGCTGCATCGTCGACCTGCGGCGACGAGATGCCCAGGTCGAGCAAGATGCCGTCCACCTGCCGGACGCCACGCGCGGCCAGGCTGGCCGTCATGGTGGCAAAGCTGTCATGGACAATTTCAAAGCGGGGGTCGCCGATCTGTTCGGCCGTGGCGATGGCTTGCAAATCCTTGTCGAAGCCGATCAGGCGCGCATCAGCGGCCAGGCGCGACAAAATCAATCGGCTATGCCCGCCGCGGCCAAACGTGCCATCGACGTAAATGCCGTGCGCGCGGTCGCCCGTGAGGTCGAGCGCATCGACCGCTTCATCGAGCAGCACCGTGCGATGCTGAAATTCCGGCACCGTGAGTTGTGTCATTACGGAGCCTTAGAAAGAAAAATTGGAAAGTACATCGGGGGTGCCGGCATCGATCGCCTGCTGTTCTTTATCAGCCAACTTGACGGCATCCCATATTTCAAAGTGACTGCCCATGCCGATCATCATGACTTCGCGCGACAGCCCCACGGCGTTGCGCAATTCGGGCGAGATCAGCACGCGGCCAGCCGAGTCCAGCTCGACGTCGACGGCGTTGCCGAGGAAGATGCGCTGCCAGGCGCGCGCCGACATGGGCCAGGCGGCGATTTGCTGGCGGTGGCTTTCCCACACGGGACGGGGGAAAAACAGCAGGCAGCCATCGGGGTGTTTGGTCAAGGTCAAACGGCCTTCGCATTGAATCGCCAGCGCGTCACGGTGCTTGGCAGGGATAGACATCCTGCCTTTGGCATCGAGATTGATTGCGGACGCGCCTTGAAACACGGAAGACCTTTTTTGAGCTTGGGTTGCGACGCTTGCGCATCACGATGAAAAGGGGAAATTTCCCACAAAAACACACTTTTTCACACAGTTGCCCACTTTAGAGTAAGCAAAGATAGTGGTCAAGCGGTTTCCGATTGGTAAAACAGGAATTTTATTAATGAAATTAAGGACTTAGCGCATATCGTTGAAGCAGTCTCAAATAAAAATATATCGATAAATTAGATACTTATGAAAGATAGTGAATGTGCTACCTCATCTGCACACATGTGTTTTCCTACCGTAAACATCGAAAAAGACGAAATCGAAAAATTGAATTTTTTACAGTTAGTTGACACATGACAATACTTTCGTCATCCAGGCACAACAGCAAGCAGCCACAGCAAAAGACTTGGTTTAAGGCAAAAAAAATTCGCCCATGACGCGCTCCCGCCCGGTTTTCCGGGGCTAGCCTGATGCAGACAAACTATTTTTGCAATGCAGCAATTAATTGAAAAGAAGAAACTTTAACCAATTGTTCATTTTTAGTTGTATATACAACTTTATCTTAACTGCTATATTTTTAGAAACAAAAAAAGCCCCTTTGCGGGGGGCTTTTTGGTGGCGCGCAGCAGGCAAGCCGCTGTGTCCGATACACTCCCCGGCAGACCAGGGAACACAAATTCAAGTGAAGCAGGCCGATAGGCCGGATTTTGTTACGGCGCCTTCCCTTGCAGGTTGGCGCTATGACAGTCATTCCTCTAGGCGCCAGATTACTCGGGCGCTCAAGCTTTCTACCCGCACGCTCCGCGAGCAGCATCATCGCGTGCCTATTTGAAATTGCACCAGGTGGAGGTTACCGCGTTTCACCGTAACTTAATACGCTCGTCTCTGTGGCCCTATTCCTCGCCTTATACCTTGCGGCTTTCAGCGGACGGCCGTTAACCGTCACCCCGCTCTATGGAGTCCGGACCTTCCTCCCGCTAGTGCATTGCTGCACCAGCCAGCGACTGTCTGGCCTGCTTCACCCGCCATTGTACCGCGCCGCAGCATGTTTCTGCAAAAAGGCCTGTGCAGGCGCGAAACCGCTCGCCGGCCCCCTCGTCGGGCCCCGGCCCGGGGGATTGTGTAATTCGGTGTCGCCATTTCAAAAGCCGGGCCAAATCGGCTCACATAGAATGAGGCAAGCTGCTTGCATGCAAGCGCATGCGCACCGCTTGCCCCACTTCTTTGCCACCCACTAGAATATAAAGAGCCGAACATGACGCAACAATCCCGTACCGGCGGCCAGATCCTGGTCGATGCCCTGCAGATCCATGGTGTCGACACCGCTTTTGGCGTGCCTGGCGAAAGCTACCTGGACGTGCTCGACGCACTGCACGATTCGGGCATCCGCTTCATCATCAACCGCCAGGAAGGCGGCGCCGCCTTCATGGCCGAAGCCTACGGCAAGCTGACGGGCAAGCCGGGCATCTGCTTCGTCACACGCGGACCGGGCGCCACCAATGCCTCGATCGGCGTGCACACGGCGTATCAGGATTCCACCCCGATGATCCTGTTCATCGGCCAGGTCGGCAATGATTTTGTCGACCGCGAAGCGTTCCAGGAAATCGACTACCGCCGCATGTACGGCCAGATGGCCAAGTGGGTGGCGCAGATCGACCGCGCCGAGCGCATTCCCGAATACCTGGCACGTGCCTTCCAGGTGGCCACCAGCGGCCGCCCCGGCCCCGTGGTGCTGGCCCTGCCGGAAGACATGCTCATTTCCATGGCGACTGTCGCAGACACGCGCGCCTACCAGCCCGTGCAGGCTGCGCCATCAGACGCGCAGTTGCAGCAGCTGCGCGCCATGCTGGCCACGGCGAAACAGCCGCTGGTCTTGCTGGGCGGCACCACCTGGACGCCGCAGGCGTGCGCCGACCTGCAACAGTTCGCCGAGGCGAATCACTTGCCCGTCGCCTGCGCCTTCCGTTTCCAGGACTTGCTCGACAATGCCCACCCGAACTATATCGGCGACGTCGGCATCGGCATCAACCCGAAACTGGCCGCGCGCGTGAAAAATGCCGACCTCGTCATCGCCATCGGCCCGCGCCTGGGTGAAATGACGACGGGCGGCTACACCCTGTTCGACTCGCCCGTGCCGCGCCAGCGTCTGGTGCACATCCACACGGACGCCGAAGAGCTGGGCAGCGTTTACCAGGCTGAGCTGATGATCAACAGCGGCATGCCGCAGGTCTGCGCCATGCTGGCTGCCATGGACCCCGTGGACGCTTCCACATGGAAACAGTCGCCGGCCGAAGCCAAGGCCGAGCTGGCAGCCTACCAAGAGCGCCCACCCATCTTCCAGGATGGCCAGGCGCCGCTGGACCTGTGGCAAGTGACGCAGGAAATCATGGCACAGGTGCCCCCCGACACCATTCTGACGAACGGCGCCGGCAATTACGCCTCGTGGGCGCACCGCTTCTACCGCTATGGCGGCATGCGCACGCAACTGGCACCGACGAATGGCGCCATGGGCTACGGCGTGCCGTCCGGCGTGGCGGCAAAGATCGTGCATCCGGAGCGCACCGTGATCACCTTTGCCGGCGATGGCGAATACATGATGAATGGCCAGGAACTGGCCACCGCCGTGCAATACCAGGCGGGCGTGGTCATCATCGTCTTCAATAACCAGATGTTCGGTACCATCCGCATGCACCAGGAGCGCGACTACCCGGGCCGCGTCTCTGGCACGACCTTGCACAATCCCGATTTCGCGGCGCTGGCGCAAGCGTATGGCGCGCATGGCGCAGTGGTGAATACGACAGAAGAATTCGCCCCTGCGCTGCAACGGGCGCTGGCACACGCCAGGACGCACAGCTTGCCGGCCCTGATCGAGCTGCGCTACGACGGCAACCTGATCACGCCGAATGCCACCCTGGCCACCATCCGTGCCACGGCAGAAAAGGCGCAGGCGGCCAAATAAGCCCCTTGCAAGGCGAGAAACAACAAAGGCCCGGTCGATACCGGGCCTTTTTCTTTTTGACAGAGGCAATCGCTCAGGCAGCGGGCACGGGCGCACTTTCCTCGGCAGGCACGGCCTCCGCCGGCGCTTCCGGCATCGGCGGGCATGGCGTGCAATTTTTCAGGGGACGGCCGAAATCGCGCACGCGGCTCAGTTTCATGGGCATGCGCACATTGCCGCCGCAGTAATCACCTTCCAGTGTCAGGGTTTGCCCATCTTTGGAAAACTTGCCGACGATGGTGCGCTCTTCATTGTCGGCGCCCGCGATGGTGAAATCGAAGGCGCCCGTGGCGGTGTCCAGGTTGACGTCGTTGGCCACGATAGGCCAGCTCAGGGCACCCGCCGTGAATTCGTAGATGACGGAATCAGCCTCGGCGAAGCGGTGCAGGGTCACGCGCTGGCCGCCGATCTCGCCGCTATCCTTTTGCAGACATAGATCCGAGTAGACGGCCACGCCATAGCGCTCCAGTCCAACCGGCTTCTTTCCCTTGACTGCCGCGAAGGCGGCACCGGTGGCGCTGGCGAGCAGCAGCAGCGCGGCCAGCATGGCAGCCAGACGCGGCGAGGTGTATGAATTCATGGCATTCCTTTACTTGAGTAACGGCGCCATTATAACTGGCGCCGCACATGCAAAAACGCGCTGCCAGGCCGAAGCCAGACAGCGCGTTTCTTTGCTTGCAGCATCCCCGAGGGGATGCCTTGGCGGTACTAAGCTTCGCTTGCGCGAATATTAGAACGAGTGACGAACACCAACGTTGAAGGCTTTGTCGCCCGTACCAACATTGCTGTTGTTACCAACGGTGTAGTTAGCGCCGTTTTTGTTCTTGATCTTGGCGTACGAAGCGTAGGTGCTCGTGCGCTTCGACAGAGCGTAGGAGTAACCCAGTGCCCATTGATCAGCATCAGCGTTAGCAGCGGTTTTGTCGTTCGTACGGATGAACGAAGCCATTACGGTGCCAGCTGGGCCGACTGGTACGGTTGCGCCGACCAGGATGTTGTTGCTGTCGGTGCTCAGAGCAGCAGGAGCGTAGTTGTAGTTCTGTACGTTACCGTTGTTCAGGTTGGCGCTTTGTGCACCTTTGTTCACGCCGTATGCGACGTAAGCTTTAGCAACTGCGAAGTCGTAGTTAGCTGCAGCCAACCAGTTGCGGCCGCTACCTTGTTCGATGGTCGCGGTGTCGTTGCTGGTGTTGTTGTAAGCCAGACGTGCATTCAGAGGACCATTCGAGTAGCCAACCGACGCGCCGATTTTGCGGCCGATTTTGTTCGAATCAGCGTTTTCGCCGAAGGTGTACGCTACGTCGCCGTCAAAACCGTTGAAGTTTGGCGAGGTGTACAGCACGGTGTTGCTGGTGCGGGTGTTCGCTGGGAACAAGTTTTTAGCGGAACCAGCGTAGCCAGCTGCGAATGGATCAGCAACTTTCGACAGGGTGTTGTACCAAGGGGTGTATTGACGACCCAGGGTCAGGGTACCGGTCGTTTTGCTGCTCAGACCAACGTAAGCTTGACGGTTGAACAAGGTACCTGCAACGTCTTGTTGACCGTTGTCAACGCTGAAGCCCGATTCCAACAGGAACAGAGCCGACAGGCCGCTGCCCAGATCTTCGGTGCCTTTGAAGCCCAGACGGGAAGCCGAAGCAACGCCGCTGTCCAGCTTGTTTACATTGCCTTTAACGCCGCCGCGCTCGCTGACGAAACCTGCGTCAACGGTACCGTAGATAACAACGCTCGATTGAGCTTGAGCTACGCCAGTGGCTGCTGCCAGAACTGCCAGGGTGATCAGAGTTTTTTTCATTGCAATTTCCTTTAATTTTTGAAGCAAAAAGTAATACAGCCTATGCATCTCGAGCTGCGCTCTAGCAGAGCGCTTTTTATGAGTGAGGGCAAGGTCTCCACCTGCCACATTGCTGTTCCGGTCAGGGGAACATTCATATCGGTATCGGCACGCTATTGCACCGATAAGCTTGAAGGCTGCATAACGACCGTCATTCGTGCGCCGGTTCGGTGCTCAAAGGGCACCGGAAGCGGCACTATAACGACCGTTTCACATTCCATCAAGTTCCAACATGTTACTTCCGGTACCAGGCCAGGGGCTTTTTCAGGCATCCCGACCATCGCCAACCGTACTACGCGACAGAGCCAGTGCCCCTTGCCAACCAATGCATTGGCCTGATTGACCATTCCATCATAGCGCATGGCATGCTGGCACCCGTTGTATTAGTGCAACAGTATCAGGCGAGTGATTAAAACGTCAACATGCTTTACCCGTCATTTGCCCTCAAAGATTTACGCGACAAAGCGCACAATTTGTCAGGCGATAATGGATAAACGGGACGAAGCATACACGGCATCGCCGATGTTTGCTGCCGAATGCCCAAAAACGGGAAATAATGCGCGCTTTTTTGGTGCGTTGCCGCATTATTCAGGGGCGTAGGCGCAAATTTTCACGTCGACGTAGGCTCCCAAAAAATAGCCAGAGTGACAATGAAATTACTGACTTTCCGGTAATTTAAATTGCTCACATAGAAATGTTTTCCATGTTTACCAGCGCATGCGCCGGCGACCAGAGCGAAGCGGATGAGGACGACTCTTGCTTGCAAATTGCGCATCAATTGAAACAATTTCTTACAATGTTGCCTTCTAAATATTTTGACAAATTTGTGTCAAAAAAACGACACTTTGAGCGAAATCAAGTTTTTACGCGCCCGAATCCGCACAATTTACTTTTTCTTTTTCGCATTTTTTGCTTAAAGCATCAAGAAACAATACTAGCGCTGGCTGGCCCGCCGGAGCAGGCGCATGAGGCCGCCCAGCAACGGCAATTTTTCATACAATTCTTCCGCCGCATCCCAATAATCGCGATGCATAAGCACCCGTCCCTGCGCATCGAAGCGCACATGGGTTGCGCCACGAATACATTGATCGCCAGAGACCAGTCGTTTCATGCGGAAGCGAAACTCCCACGTCAGGAACGCCTGCTGCCCCTGCCCCAGGCTTTCCAGCACGACAAACCGGGGCGCGTCGACTTGCACGAACATGTGCTCGAAGATGGCCAGGATGGCGGCATGCCCCACCACCTCGTTGAAAGGATCCTTGAAATGGGCGTCCGGCGCATAGACGGCGCCCAGTTGCGCCAGGTTTTCGAGGCTCAGGTGCTCATAAAACGCCACCAGGCGCGCCAACGCCTCCTCCACGCGCTCCGTCTCCGGCATGCTTGCGCTCATACACCCGTCACTTTGCGGATCAGCCAAAAATAGGCGCGGTACGGCAACAGCCGCGCCAGGCGCAGGGTATTCGTAAAGCGTTTGGGAAAGTGGATGTGAAACTGGCCCCGCTCGATGCCGTCGAGCATGGCGGCGGCGGCGTCGTGCGCCGTCATCAGGGCGGGCATCTTGAAATCATTGTCCGCCGTCAGGGGCGTGGCGACAAAACCCGGGTTGATTTGATACACATCAATCCCGCGTGGATGCAAATCCAGATACAGCGACTCCGTCAGGTTGATCAGCGCCGCCTTGCTGGCGCCATACGCGAGCGCCTTGGGCAAGCCGCCATAGCCGGCCACCGAGGCGACGATGCCGATGCCGCCGCTACCCTGGCGCAACAACCACGGCAAGGCCTGCTCCAGGCAATTGAAGACGCCGCCCACATTCAAGGCCAGCAAGCTCTGGGCAGCCTCAAGATCGAAACTATCGGCGCGCATGGCCTGATAGCCGCCGGCCACCACCAGTATCAGGTCGATATGCGTCCACTGCAGCTGCAGCTGCGCGCAGACGCCCCGTAGCTGCGCGGGCTGGGTGATATCGAGCGGCAATGCCTGCGCCAGCGGCTGTCCCTGGCACAGCTGCTCCAGGCTGGCGCGATGGCGGGCCGACAAGGCTACGCACGCGCCCTGCTCCAGCAGCAAGGTGGCGCACGCGGCGCCGATGCCGCTGGACGCGCCGATGATCCACACGCGCTTGCCGGCCCAGCTGGTGATCTTGCGATTCATGGGACCGCCTGTGGACGCTTGCTGAACGATAAAGTGACGGCGCCCAGGCTGAAGCCGAATTTGCTCATTGCGGCGCGGTTGAGCATGACCTTGTCATCCATCAGGAACATCCAGTCCTCGAAGTCGACGTGGTAGACCGTGCCATCGACGGGCAGCGCCAGCACGTATTGCCAGCGCAGCGCATTGCCGGCCACTTCGCCGATGGCCTCGCCGACCACGTCGGGCGCCGTGCCGATGAAGCGCCCGGGCGCCGTCTTGCGCAGGGTCCACACGCGCCGCTGGCGGCTGCCGTCCGAATACGTGAAATCCTCGTCCAGGGTGCCCGTCTCGCCCGCCCAGCTGGCCCGCATCACCACCGTGAAGCGCTTGACCACCTTGCCCGACCGGTCCTGGAAGATGCCGTGGGCATCGAGCGTGCCATTGAAGTACTGTTGCAGATCCAGCACGGGCAGTTCCTGCGCGTACATGGCCGGTGTGGGTGGCGTGGAACAGGCGGCCAGTGCCAGCAGCAAGGCCGTCGCCGTAATGCCGCGTTGGCAGGATCTCATGAGGTGCATAGTCGCTACTCCCTGGTTTCACTATATATATGTTGTAAAGGCGCGCGCCACAGCAGCAGCGCCGCCAGGAGTTTCAGGGCGCAGGGCAGCAAGGCGTAGGCTGCCGACAAGGCTGGCAAGCCGCTGCTGCTGCCCGGCACATAACCCAGCCAGGCCAGCAGGGGCAAGGCAATGCCGGCCGCCAGCGCCAGGCTCATCTGCACGCCCCAGTTCCACCAGCCGAAATACGCCGCCTCATGCCGCCCGGCGTGGCCCGCCGCGCCGATCAACCCTGCCAGCAGGGCCGGCGGCAAGGCCAGGTCGGCACCCAGCGCCAAGCCCGAAAGCAAGCAGATGCTGGCAAAGCCCCAGGCGGCGCCCGCGTCCAAGCCATACGCCCAGACAAACACGCTGGCCGCCAGCAGCATGGCGCCGCCCCAGGCGCGCGCTTCGCCAAAGCGGCGCGCCAGCGCCACCCAAAGGGGCATCGAAGCGGCTGCCGCGCAAAAATACACAATCAGGAACGGCCCCGCGTAATGCCCCAGGCGCAAATAATCGCCGGCAAAGAACAGGAACAGGGTGGCGGGGATGGCGGCGGCTACGCCATTGACGAGCAAGACGGCGAACAGCCAGCGAAATGCGCGCTGGTGCAACGGGACTTTCCAGCCACTGCCGACGATCACGTCCCCGGCACTGCGCGAGGTCGGCCGCGGCGCGCGCGCCAGCAACAGCGCGCCCGTCGCCAGCAGGCAGACGGCAAAGGCCAGCGACAAGCCGTCATAGCCGAGCACGGAAGTCAGTGCCGCCGCCAGGATAACGCCGAGCAAGCCGCAGCCTTCGCGCACGGCCGCCACCCGCGCCCGCTGCGTGGGCGCCTGACTCAGCGCCGCGCCCCAGCTCTGGTGCGCGATGCCGGCCAGGCCATAGGCGGAATACACGAGCAACAAGGACGCCAGGAACCATGCCAGGGTCGCCCCATGCGACAGGAGCGGCGGATGGAACAGGGCGCCAAAGCCCAGCAGCAGCAAGGGCAGCGCGGCACCGACCAGTACGGCATAGCTGCGCCCTCCGCGCGCCATCCAGGCGCCCATGGCGGGATCGATGAAGGCGGCGGCAATGCGGGCCGCCAGCAGCACGGCGCCGATTTGCGCCAGATCAAGGCTGCTGCGCTGCGCATAAAATGGCGCAACATATATATAGATGGGCAGCGCCAGCATGGCCAGCGGCAAACCGAACAGGCCATAACTGAACAAGGCAGGCAAGGTCAAGGCGCTGGTCCCGCTGCTCATGGCAGCGGCGCCGCACTCTGCAGCAAGGCCGCCCGCAGCTTCGGCGCCGTCGACTCGGGCGACAGCCAGATGGCGAAGAAAGCGCGCGCGAAGTCGCCATCGCTCACATCGGCCAGCATCTTGCCATCGAGATAAAAGCGCACGCCGGGCGCGATGCCGGCCCGATAGGCGCCCGCGATACGCTGGCCTTCCTTGACGTCCGGAAAGATGCGCTGCATGGTGGCCAGCCACGCCAGGCGCTGCTGTTCCGTTCCCACGCCCAGTTTTTGCATCTGCTCATAGCTGGCCTCGGCAATCTTCTTGCCATCGAGGGCGCGCGCGTAGCGCAATTCCAGCACAAAAGGCGCCGTTGCCGACGCAGCGCCCTGGTAGCCTTGTGCGCCCACCCACAGTTGCGCTCGATAAATACGCATGCCGAACCACGTATAGTCGCCCTCCCCCGCCAGGCGGGCCTCGGGCACGTCCACATTCACAAAGGCCGGGGGCGCGGCCACGGCACCGTACATGGTCAAGGACAGCACAACAGCAGTAAGCAAGCGGCGCATGATCACTCCTTGACCAGGGTAAATTGCATGACGTCCGTGTTGTGCGCCTGGAAGGCCGCTTCGCAATAGGCCAGGTAAAACTCCCAGGTCAGCAGGAAACGGCCATCAAAACCCTGCTTTTCCAGCGCCGTGCGCTGGGCCAGGAAGCTGGCGCGCCACAGGCGCAAGGTTTCCGCGTAATCGAGGCCAAAGCTGAAGGCGTCCACTACGCGCAAGCCCTGCGCCTCGGCGGCGCGGCGAAACTCAGCCGGCGAAGGCAGCATGCCACCCGGAAAAATGTATTGCTGGATGAAGTCAGTGCTCTTGCTGTAGCGCTCGAACAATTCATCGGCGATGACGATGGTCTGGATGCAGGCCCGCCCGCCGCGCTTCAAGTTGTGCGCCACGCAGGCGAAATAGCCGGGCCAGTAGCTTTGCCCCACCGCTTCGAACATCTCTATCGAAGCGATGGCGTCGTACTGGCCGTGGCTGTCGCGGTAATCGCACAGCTGCAAATCGGCCAGGCTGGCCAGCCCCGCCTCGTGCAGGCGCTGGCGCGCATACGCCAGCTGTTCGGTCGACAAGGTCAGGCCCGTCACGTGGGCGCCATAGTCACGCGCCGCCGTTTCCGCAAAGCCGCCCCATCCGCAACCGATTTCCAGCACGCGCTGGCCCAGCTGGGGCTGCAGCTGCAGCTGGTCGGCGATGCGCCGGTATTTCGCCACCTGCGCCTGTTCCAGGCTGGCGCCTTCAGTAAACAGCGCGCTCGAATACGTCATCGACGGGTCCAGCCACAGCTGATAAAAGGCGTTGCCAATGTCGTAATGGGCGTGGATATTCTTCTTGCTGCCGGCGCGCGAATTGCGGTGCAGCAGATGGCGCACCTTATAGATCAGGTTGCCCCACCAGTTGCCATAGATCAAGGACTCGATCTGCGCACGGTTGCGTATCATCAATTCGATCAAGCCCGGCAAATTGTCGGTGCGCCAGTCGCCCGCGATAAACGTTTCGGCAAAGCCGATGTCGCCCGAGCGCAAAACGGCCGAGCACAGGCGCCAGTTGTGCAAATCCAGGGTGACGGGGTGGCTGCCATCGCCGTACAACAAGATACTGCCATCCGGCGTGCGCAGGCGCAGGGCGCCATATTGTAATTTCTGCAGCAGGCGCAGAATCATGCGCCCGGTGGCGGGCAGGTCCAGATGCGCGTGGTCGGTCAGGAGATCAGGACGTACACTGCTGCGCGCATGCATGCCGGTCGGTAGGGAGTCAGAGCTCATCAGGAGACCTTTTCTTGTGGAGGGTGGGGTTTGCTGAAAAACGGCACGCGGCGCAGCCACAGGCGCAAAGCTTGCCAATGGATGCGCACCATCACGCCAAACGTCATCAGGGGGTAACGCAGCAAGGCCCAGGCAATGGCGCCGTCGCGCAGCGGCTGCGCCGTGCCGGACAAGCTCGTTTCCAGAATCGGACCGTCGAGGTCGTCGTAATCGACCCGGGCCAGATGGCGCTCGCCGCCCTTGTCGTTGTTGCGCAGGAAACGGAATCGGTACTGTCCTTCCACCTTGCAAAATGGCGAGACATGGAAAATCTTCTTGGCACGCAACTCACTGCCATAGGCGATGGCGCCGCCCTGTTCGAGCAGGTACAGGTGGCGCTCGCCAAAGGTATTGCGCACATCGCACAACACGGCGCGCAGCGCGCCATCCGGGCGGTGGCAAAACCAGAAACTGACGGGATTAAAGACATAGCCGAACATGCGCGGCATGGTTTGCAGCCAGATTTCGCCGTCCGCGTCCGGCACGCCATGCTGGCGCAGCACGCCATCGATCCACTCCAGCAGCGGCGTCGTGCCATCGCCATGGTCGCTGTCGCGGAAGGCCAGCACGTTGGCGCCATTGCGCGAGATCAGGCGGGCAGGAAAGTCGTGCGCGCCCATGCTGCGCAAGGGCAGGCGCAGATAAAACATGCCGTAACTAAAAGCATGCGCGCGCGGACGCAGCCGCGCATGGCGCACCCGCCCGAGACACAGCTGCGGCTGCGGCGGCACGGGCGGCGAGGGATCACGCGGCATGGCCGAGCTCCGCCGACGCCATGCCGTTCAGCGCTTCGGCCACGCCCAGGCCCGACTTCAAGCCGTCTTCATGGAAACCGTAGCCCGTCCAGGCACCCGCAAACCACGTGTGCTGCGCTCCCTGGAACCCGGCCAGGCGCGCCTGGCCGGCAATGGCGGCGCCGTCGAACACGGGGTGGGCATAGGAAAACTCATCGATGATGGACGCCGGATTGGGCTCGTCGAGCGGATTGAGCGAGACGATCACGGGCGTGCTGAATGGAAGCGGCTGTAACTGGTTCAGCAAATAATGTACGCATACCTGCGGCGCATCGCCGTGCGCAGCCGGCCTGCCCTGATAATTCCAGGCCGACCAGGCCTTGCGACGCTGCGGCAGGCAGGATGCATCCGTATGCAGCACAGCGCGATTGGGCTGGTAGCGCACGGCTTCGAGCACACCGCGCTCGTCGTCGCGGATATCGGCCAGCAAGGCCAGCGACTGGTCGCTGTGGCAAGCGAGCACCACATGATCAACATGCTCGACGCCAGCGGCCGTGTGCAGCTCGACCATGCGCGCGCCGCCGTGCGGCTGGCGGCGCACGGCGAGCACCGGGCACGCCAGGCGCTGCTGAGGGATGCCCGCCAGCAGTTTTTCCACGTAAACACGCGAGCCGCCGCGCACCGTGCGCCACTGGGGCCGGTCACTCACTTGCAGCAAGCCATGGTTGTGGCAGAAACGAATAAACGTCGCCAAGGGAAAGGCCAGCATCTGGCGCGCCGGGCACGACCAGATGCAGGCAGCCATCGGCAACAGGTACCAGTGGCGGAATTCGTCACCATAGCCGTGCAGGTCCAGGAACTCGCCCAGTGACATGGCCGGCGCCGGAACGCTCGCCGTGGCCAGGGCGCTGGCCTGACGGTTGAAGCGCACAATATCGCGCAGCATGCGCAGAAAGGCGGGGCGCAGCAGGTTGCTGCGCTGGGTAAACACGGTATCAAAATTGGCGCCCGCCCATTCCAGCACGCGGGCATCGGGCGTAGTGCCCAAGGGCATTTTCACGGAAAACGACATATCGCTGTCGGCCGCCTCGACGCCCAGTTCCCGGAACAGTTGCACCAGGTTCGGGTAAGTGGCGTGATTGAACACGAGAAAACCCGTGTCGACGCCATGCGTGACACCATCAAGCGTGACGTCCACCGTATGGCTGTGACCGCCAAAATAGTCACCCGCCTCATACAAGGTCACGTCCTGGCCGGCCTGCGCCAGGCGATAGGCACACGACAAACCTGCTATTCCTGCACCGACGACGGCGATCTTCATGGCTGCACCCGTTTCATATTTGTCCTGGACAAAATAAGTTTTCTGCATAGTCAGTCAAATATTGATCTATGTCAATGAGGGCGCTTGCCGCTCACAAACTTATACGCTGGCAACTTTCAATCGGATTCAGCTATTTGGTCCCGGGCGATGGAAGGCGTAAAATGCTTCCCACGTTCTTTTGGCATGCGAGCAAGCCCTCTGTATGGATACTGATTTGCAACCGCTGCACCCCCCTTCCGCCTTCAGCATCAGCGACGTCGAGCGCGACACGGGGCTGGCCAAGGAAACCTTGCGTGTCTGGGAACGCCGCTACGCCTTTCCCCAGCCACAGCGCGATGCCTTTGGCGAGCGCAGCTATCCGGCCGAGCAAGTGCAAAAATTGCGCATGGTCAAGCGCCTCCTAGATCTCGGATTTCGCCCGGGAAAAATCATGCAGCACAGCACCTTACAACTGCAGCAACTAGCCAGCGCCGGCAACGCGGCGCCGCCTGCGCCGCAACCGCAACTGGCGTACTACCTGTCCCTGTGCCGTGGCCACCAGATGGCGGAACTGGCCGGTGCCCTGCGCCAGGCCTTGGCCGTGCTGGGCTTGAAAGCCTTTACCATCGACGTCATCGCGCCCCTCACGGCCATGGTTGGCGAAGCGTGGGCCTGCGGCGAATTGGCCGTGTATGAAGAGCATCTATATAGCGAAACCTTGCAGACGGTAATGCGCCATGCCATTTTTTCCCTGCCGCAGGCAAGCAGCCCGTCCACGCGCACGCCGCGCATCGTCCTCAGTACCTTGCCGCAGGAACGTCATGGCCTGGGGCTGCTGATGGCCGAGGCGCTATGTGCGGCGGCCGGGGCCCATTGCATGTCGCTGGGGGTGGAAACGCCGCTGACCGACATCGTCGCGGCCGCCCGCGTGCAACGGGCCGACATCGTGGCGCTGTCGTTTTCCAGCGCCAGCAAGCAAAAGCAGACGCGCGACAGCCTGCAGCAGCTGCACGGGTGCTTGCCGCCAGACATGGAATTGTGGGCTGGCGGACGCAGTCCCGTGCTGACCAGGCAACCGCCGCCCTTTTTGCATGTGCTGGACTTGCGGCAAGTCGACGAAAGCATCGCCGACTGGCGCCGCCGCCACCAGGCGCGCGCCCTGCAAACACACTGAACCGGCTGGAAAGCGGAGCAACTGCGGCGATCTCCGTGGATAGCCGCGCAATGTTGCCAATCGAACAGTAAAGCGTGAAGGGCCGGGCGCGCTCTGGTAGAATAGCCCGTAACAACAGTGTCCGGCGCCGCCGGGCCTTAGGTCAGCACCCGCCACCACACATCCATGTTTAGTTTCTTCAAGAAAAAACCCGTCACTCCCGAGGCTGCGCCAGCCGAGCCCCTCGTCCTTCCCGCCGCCACGCCGCCTGCCCCGCAGCCTGCCGCTGCGCCGCTGAGCGGCGCGCCGGCCGAGCTCGTGCCCGTCATCGTGGCCGCTGAACCCGAGAAAAAATCGTGGATGACGCGCCTCAAGGCCGGCCTGTCGAAAACCTCGAACACCTTATCCGTGCTGTTCGTCGGCGCAAAGATCGACGACGCCCTGTACGAAGAGCTGGAAGCGGCCCTGCTGATGTCCGACGCGGGCATCGACGCCACCGAATTCCTGCTCACGGAATTGAAGAAAAAAGTCAAGGAAGACAAGCTGCTCGACGCCGCCGCCGTGAAGGCCGCGCTGAAGGTGCTGCTGATCGACCTCCTGAGCCCGCTGGAAAAGCGCTTCGAGCTGGGCCGTCACAAGCCCCTGGTGATGATGATTTCCGGTGTGAATGGCGCCGGCAAGACCACCACCATCGGCAAGCTGGCCAAGCACATGCAATCGAACAACCAGTCCGTGCTGCTGGCCGCCGGCGACACCTTCCGCGCCGCCGCGCGCGAGCAGCTGATGGTCTGGGGCGAGCGCAACAACGTCACCGTGATTTCGCAGGAATCGGGCGACCCGGCCGCCGTGGCCTACGACTCCGTGCAATCGGCAAAAGCGCGCGGCATCGACGTGGTGATGGTCGACACGGCAGGCCGTTTGCCGACGCAGCTGCACCTGATGGAAGAATTAAAGAAAATCAAGCGCGTGATCGGCAAAGGCATGGAGGGCGCGCCCCATGAAACCCTGCTCGTCATCGACGGCAACACGGGCCAGAACGCCTTGACGCAAGTAAAGGCCTTCGACGATGCCCTGCAGTTGAGCGGCCTGGTAATCACCAAGCTGGACGGGACCGCCAAGGGCGGCGTGCTGGCGGCGATCGCCCGCGTGCGCCCCGTGCCCGTGTATTTCATCGGCATCGGTGAGAAAATTGAAGACTTGCAGCCTTTCGTGGCTGCCGAATTTGTCGAAGCGCTGCTCGGATAAGCCTATACATGATTGAATTTCAGCACGTCTCCAAGCAATACTCCCCCGACGCCGTGGCGCTTAGCGACATTTCGCTCAGTATTGCCAAAGGCGAGCTGGTCTTTCTGGCCGGCCCGTCCGGCGCCGGCAAATCCACCCTGCTGAAAATGATCGCCGCCATGGAACGCCCCAGCTCGGGCAAGCTGATCGTCAATGGCCAGGACATGGCGAAGATCAAGCCGGCTGGCGTGCCGTTTTTGCGCCGTAACATGGGCTTGATCTTCCAGCAACAAAAACTATTGAACGACCGCTCCATCCTGGCCAATGTCATGCTGCCACTGCTCGTCGTCGGCGCACACAAGGCGGCCGCCGAGCAGCGCGCGCGCGCCGCGCTCGACAAAGTGGGATTGCTGGACCGCGCCATGGCGCGTCCCCTGTCGCTGTCGGGCGGCGAACAGCAGCGCGTGTCCATCGCGCGCGCCATCGTCAACCGGCCACAAATCATCCTCGCCGATGAACCGACGGCCAACCTGGACCGCGCCAGCGCCAACAAGGTGCTCGACGCCCTGAAAGCCTTTCATTCCGTGGGCGTGACCTGCCTCATTTCCAGCCATGACGAACAGATGCTCGACGCCGCCGCCCGCGTGATCCACCTGAAAAACGGCCAGCTGGTGGCCATCGACAAGGCCACGCAAGCACCCGTCTTCGCGCCGCCCGATCCCGATTTTGCCCCGCCACCTGGCCCGGATGACACGCAGGGAGAACAGGCATGAGAGGCTGGTTCCGTCAACACCGCTTCGCGTTGGGTTCGGCGCTGATTCATTTGCGCAAGTCGCCGGGCGGCTTCCTATTGAACGTGCTGGTCGTCGCCATCGCCCTGTCGCTGCCGTTCGCCGGCCTGACCATGCTCGATAATGTACGCCCCATGTCGGAACAGATGTCGGTCGATCCGGAAATCAGCGTTTTCCTGAAGATCGATACGCCGCGCGAGCAAGCCGTGGCCCTGGCCAGCGCCATGCGCAAGATCGTGGGCGAGCAAAAGGCGAAGATCGTCTTCATCCCGCGCGAACAGGCACTCGACACCCTGAAAAACAAGAACGGCCTGGCCGACGTGCTCAGCACTCTGGGCGACAATCCCCTGCCCGACAGCTATGTGCTGAAACTGGACGCATTCAGCAGCGCCAGCGAAGCGCAGGATGTCGATGCGGTGGCGGAACAGTTGCGCCATCTGCCATTCGTGGAATCGGCGCAAGTCGATTCGGCCTGGGTCAAGCGCCTGGCGGCTCTGCTGGGCGTGCTGCGCCTGGTGCTGCTGCTGCTGGCCATTACCCTGGGCGTGGCCGTGATCGCTGTTGTCTTCAATACCATCCGCCTGCAAGTAATGCAGCAGCGCGATGAAATCAGCATCTCGAAATTGATCGGCGCCACCGACACCTTCATTCACCGCCCCTTCTATTACACGGGCGCCCTGCTGGGCTTGTGCGCCGGCGCGCTGGCCCTGGGCGCCGTGGCGCTGGCCTTGCATCCGCTGAACACGGCGATTGCCGAGTTTGCCCGCCTGTATGCGTCCGAATTCCAGCTGGTGCCGCTGGCACCGCTGCCGATGGCCGGCTTGCTGGCCGTCAGCGCCGGCCTGGGCCTGATTGGCGCCTTCCTCTGCGTACAGCGCCACCTGGCGCGCCTGAACTGACCGTCACTTCCACGGCGGCGCCCCAGGCGCCGCCGTGGAAGTGACGGTCAGTTCCACGGCGGCGCCCCAGGCGCCGCCGTGCGCCTCACCCTCTCCTTGTTTTTTACCATCCACGCCATGTTGTGGTTATCTTGATATTTAGCAAGTATTCTTAAGGTTCGCTTCAGCCAGAGGCCGTAGACTAGCCATGTTGTCGTAGCGAGCCGTGCAGCCCTCTCAGGCGCGAGGGGGCAGGCGCACACACCGCAGCAACCATGCGCTTTGGCGGCGCGTTTTAGATAAATTATCAACTAGCAAACCGCCATAGCATTTAGGCTATCAGGACGATTAAATGTGCTGATTGGCACTCTCAAGCAGAGAGTGCTAATATAGGGACATACCAACAGCAGAACCGCCATGAGCGCCAGATATAGATGGAGCCGCGATCTGCAAGTGCAAGACCGAATACGCAAAACGAACAGACTATCGGGCCACGTCGCGTGACATGGCCAACTGGAACAAAGCAAGACTACGAGGGAGAAAACATGACTATGATGTCCGCAACATCCGCATTGGTTCCGACCAAAAGTAATGCGCTGGGCCTCGGGTTCACTGGCAATCTGGGCAATATCGACGCCTATATCTCGGCCGTGAACCGCCTGCCCATGTTGACCCACGACGAAGAAATTTCGCTGGCGAAACGCCTGCGCGAAAAAAATGACCTGGCCGCCGCGCAAGAGCTGGTGCTGTCGCACCTGCGCCTGGTGGTCTCGATTGCCCGCGGCTATCTGGGCTATGGCTTGCCACATGCCGACCTGATTCAGGAAGGCAATATCGGCTTGATGAAAGCCGTGAAACGCTTCGATCCGGACCAGGGCGTGCGCCTGGTGTCGTACGCCATGCACTGGGTGAAAGCCGAGATGCATGAGTACATCCTGAAAAACTGGCGCCTGGTCAAGGTTGCAACGACGAAGGCACAGCGCAAGCTGTTCTTCAACCTGCGCAGCCACAAGACGGGCCTGGACGCGATGACGCCGAAACAGATCGATGCCTTGGCCAAGCTGCTCGACGTGAAACGCGAAGAAGTGATCGAGATGGAAACGCGCCTGAGCGGCCGCGACATCGCGCTGGAATCGCCGACCGACGATGAAGACGACAAGTTTTCGCCGATCGCCTACCTGTCGTCGGAGCAAAGCGAACCGACCAAGGTGCTGGAAGCGGAACAAGTGACGCGCCTGCAATCGGAAGGCCTGGAAACGGCACTGTCCAAGCTGGACGCCCGTTCGCGCCGCATCATCGAAGCGCGCTGGCTGGCCAACGACGACGGTTCCGGCGCCACCTTGCACGCTTTGGCAGAAGAGTTCGGCGTATCGGCCGAGCGCATCCGCCAGATCGAAGTGGCGGCGCTGAAAAAAATGAAGGGCGCGCTGGCAGCTTACGTATAAAGAAAGCAATTCCGCAATGCAAAAGGCGCCGCAAGGCGCCTTTTAGTTTTATTACTTGATGTTTATCAACAGATAAACATGGCAGCTCATTAAGCTGCAGCCAAGCCCTTGACCAGGATTTCGGCGACCAATTCATTCAGATCCGCGCCGCGCTCCTTGGCCAGGGTCTGCAATTGCAAGACCAGATCGCTGTTCAGTTTGACGGCGAATGGCACCAGGCCCAGGGCCTGATCGCGCTTGCGCTGCTCGCGGCGGTCGACGACCACCGCTTCCTTACCGAATGCACCGGCGCCGGGAACATTCATCTTTCCCATCAGTTTCTTGGCATCGCTTTTCGCCAGGGCAGTTTTTTTCATGGTTGTTTCCTGATTTTCAAAACAGCCATTCTACGCAGTAATCGGCGCGCCGCGTGGCCGGCGCATCAATTCATCCGCAACGCGCCTATGGTGCGCCAGGAAAATATCATTTTGTTATTATTATCCCATGCGTGGACGCCGCGCCAGGGACGTTCTACCTGAAAGGAAAAACATGCCTAATCTGACCCGCTTTTGCCCTACCCTGTTACTTCCCCTGTTTTTTGCCTTCCTGGCAGCGCTGGCTGGCTGCGGCGCGGCCGGCAGCACCGGCGACGCGGAAAACACGCCGCGCAGCGTCACCCACGTGCTCTCGCCAGGCCAGCAAGTCGCCATTACAGCCACCGACACCCTGAAACTGGAGCGTGTCAACGACAGCCGCTGCCGCAAGGGTGCCGTGTGCGTGTGGAAAGGCTACGTCAGCTACAGTTTCAGCTTGCTCAACAGCGCGGGCGCCACGGACATCGTCTTGTCCGATTCCATGCCCGGCGCCGCCAGTTCCGTCAGCATCAGGCACCTGACGTTCACGCTGCTCGACGTCGACCCCGCCACGCCGCCCGCCCTGAACGCGGCCGAGCCCACGTACCGGGTCAAAGTAAAAATCACGCAGGGGGCGCTGCCCCGCTAAACGCTAGGCATCGTGGCGCTGGCGGCTGTCGGTGGGCGCCTGTTGCCGGTCAAGCATGCCGTAATCGCGTACCACGGCGGCAATACGCAGCCGGTAATCATCAAACACGCCGTACCGGCCGGCCGACTGCGCCGCGCGGTGCGCCTCGCGCTGCCGCCACTGCGCCAGCGCCGCTTCATCGCGAAAGAAGGATAGCGACAGCAATTTGCCTGGCTCGCTCAGGCTGCTGAAGCGTTCGATGGAAATGAAACCGTCGACCTCGTCGAGCAGGGGCCGCAACGCGGCTGCCAGGTCCAGGTACTGCTGGCGCCCTCCGGCACTGGGCCAGACTTCGAAAATCACGGCGATCATGCTATTCCTCCCGCGCAAAAGACAGGGATGCGGGCGTTCAGCGACGGCAAATAACCCCACGCCAGCGGCATGCGCTCCAGGCCCTCCGCCCATGCCTGCAGGCATGCCGTGGCGATCACGTGCGCGATGGCCTGGCCCGGACAGGCGTGGCGGCCATGGCCAAAGCCTGCCTCCGTATGGCCGGCGCTGGCCAGCACGACGACGATCATCTGCCCGGCCGGCACGCACACGCCATTGAACTCCACGTCTTCCACCGTGTAGCGGCGCGTGTTGTGAATGGAGGGATCCTGCCGGCTGACCTCGCGCAACATGGCTGGCCACAGCTGTGGCGCCGCACGCAGTCGCGGCAGAAAATCCGCTTGGGTGCGCAAGGCCACGATCGCATTGCCCAGCAAGCCGGCCGTGGCGTCGCAGGTCTGCGACAGCAGACCCACCAGATTGGCCAGCACGCCGCCCGATGCGTGCCAGCCTGCCTGCCGCGCCCCGGCGACAATATCGTCCAGCAAGCTGCCGGGCAGCACCTCTCCCTCCCACAGCAACACCGTGAAGCGTTGCAATAGCGCCTCGGCTGCCGCCTGCGCTCCGGCCAGCTGCGCGCCATTGCTCAGCGGCGACAGGCAGGCGACGAAATCGCGCGTCCAGACGGCCAGCAGCGGCCATTGCGCTGGCGCAAAACCCAGCAAGTCCGCCATGACGAACAGGGGCAGTTCGAACAACGCATCATTCAGCCGGGTGGCGCTGCCGGGCAGCTGCTCTTGCGCCAGATGCAGGGTGCGCGCATGCAGGCGCGCCAGGTCCACCTGGCCCAGCGCACGCGCCAGCACCTGTTTCGGCCCGGCATGCCGCTCGCCATCGTTCATACGCACCAGTTCGGCAAAAATCGCGCCGCACGGCGTGCCCGCCAGCTTGTGCGGCACGCCCTGTCCAGGCGGGCGCACGCGGCAGGCGGGATGCGCCAGCACGGCCTGCACGCCGGCCATGCCCGTCGCCAGCCAGCCATCGAGCTGCGCCTCGAATCGCAGGGGCGGACCGTCCGCCAGGCGGCGATAGTAGTCATACGGCGCCGCGTGGGTGACGGCAGAAAAAGGATCGGTGGGATCAGCGAGCGGCATGCGCATTCCATTGCAGTGAGATAGGGACACGAGTATGCTGCTCCTCCCGCTACAACACTTCGCCCGCAAACGAATCATGGATGACAGCACCCTTCCCCACACGGCCGATGTACGCCTGGCACAACTGGCAGGCGCCATCGCCGAACCGGCGCGCGCGCGCATGCTGTGCAGCCTGCTCGATGGCCACGCGCGTACGGCCACGGAATTGGCGGCACTGGCCGAGGCCGGCGCTTCGACGGCCAGCGCCCATCTGGCGCGCTTGCGCGACGATGGCTTGCTGTCGATGGTGGCGCAGGGCAAGCACCGCTATTACCGCCTGGCCAATGCAGAGGTGGCACGGGCGCTGGAAGCGCTGCTGGTGGTGGCCGGCGTGCCGGCAATGCCCTTTACGCCCACCACGCCGGACCGCTTGCGCCATGCGCGCACCTGCTACGATCACATGGCCGGCACCGTCGCTGTCACCCTGCACGACCAGTTGCACGCGCAAGGCTGGCTGCTGGACGATGGCGGAGAATATCGCCTGTCCGAAGCGGGCGCGGCCGGCATCGCGGCCCTGGGCATCGACGTGCTGCAACTGCAGCTGCAGCGCCGCCGCTTCGCCTGTGCCTGCCTGGACTGGAGCGAACGGCGCGCCCACCTGGGTGGCGCGCTGGGGGCGGCCATCCTGCAACTGGCCCTGCGCCAGCGCTGGGCCGAGCGCGAACTCGACAGCCGCGCCCTGCACCTCACACCGGCTGGCGAACGTCGCCTGCTGGCCGCCTTCGCTGGCGGCTGAACGGCGTAGGTATTTTGTATCTCTGGAGCAACTACGGCGAGAAAAATGCCCTTTTATCATTGTTTTCATTCATCATATGCTGCGCTCTTGAGCGCTCATTTTTCCCTTTCGGCTATAGAAAGAGTCCATCTTGAAAACAGTGTCGTCCAGCGCAAGTCCCGCCAGCACCTGCCATAACTGCAACACCGACGCGCCAGGCAACTTCTGCAGCGCCTGTGGCCAGGCTACTACCCTGCATGTGCCCAGCGCGCGCGAATTCCTGCATGAATTTGTCGCGCATTATGTGGCGCTCGAAGGCAAGCTCTGGCGTACCCTGGCCCTGCTGCTGTTTCGCCCCGGCGCGCTGACGAATGAGTACATTACAGGACGCCGCGTGCGTTACGTCGAGCCGCTGCGCGTCTACCTGACCTTCAGCATCCTGTTCTTTGCCATCCTCAAATTTGGCGACTTCGAATTCCTGCAGGTACACAATGGCGTGCAAGTCCAGGAGAGCGCCCACGTCTCCCCTGCGGCGCCAGAAAACCGGCCATCGCAGATGCAGATACGCATCCTGGGCCAGACACCCACGCTGCCACATCAGTGGCAGGACTTTCAGCAACTGCCCGCGGCCGGAAAACAAAAGCTCATCAGGGAAAGCTTTTTCCATTACGCACCGTACGCCATGTTTTGCCTGATGCCGCTGTTCGGCCTGTATCTGAAGATCCTCTACCTGGGCAGCGGGCGCCGCTATGGAGAGCATTTCCTGTTCGCCCTGCATACAAATGCCTTCGCGTTCGTCACGATGGCGCTGATGACCCTGATCCCCATCGATTTCGTCCGCCTCATGCTCGGCGCCTGGCTGCTGGCCTATCTGCCCTGGGCCATGTGGCGGGTGTATCCGAGCGGAAAATTCGCTACCCTCTGCCGCTGGGCGCTCCTGATAACGGCATATGGCCTGACCATGAGCGTGGCGATCATCTCCTGCATCGCCACAGGCGTCATGCTGCACCATTAAAGGCGCAGGCATCCCTGCGGACGGCGAGTGTCAGGCTATCATCCTGCCATCGACCTTTTTTGCGGGATGCTTGATGATTGCCTTTGAAAGCTTGTCCAAACAGTACGGCACGTTCGAGGCCGTCAAGCCGCTGACCTTGCAGGTAGGCAAGGGGGAAGTCTTCGGCTTCCTGGGTCCGAACGGGGCCGGCAAGACCACCACCATCCGCATGCTGATGGGCATACTCGTTCCCAGCAGCGGCCGTGTCCTGGTCGATGGCCTCGATTGCCACAGCGACGGCGCCGCCGTCAAGCGCAAGGTGGGATATCTGCCCGACAATCCCATCTTTTACGATTATTTGCGGGGCCGTGAAATCCTGCAGTTCGTGGCCGAAATGCATGGCTATCCACGCGCCGAGGCCGCCGTGCGCACGGCGCGGCTGCTGAAGGAGTTCGGCCTGGACGAGGCGAGCGAAGATTTTGCCGTCAACTACTCGCTGGGCATGAAAAAAAAACTGGGCCTGGCCTGTGCGCTGATCCACGATCCGGCCGTGCTGATCCTCGACGAGCCGATCAACGGCCTCGACCCGCGCGCCTCGCGCGACGTACAGGAACGCTTGCTGCGCATCGCTGCGGCCGGCACCACGATTTTTGTCTCCACGCACTTGCTCGACATGGCGCAAAAGCTGTGCAGCCGCGTCGCCATCATTCATCGGGGCGCCCTCGTTGCCACGGGCAGCCTGGACGATATCCGCCATCAGCTATCCAGCGAGGGCAGCCTGGAAGACATTTTCCTGCAACTCACCGATGAAACGGCCACCGCGTGATGCCCGTGCCACCCGACAACTGGCGCGCCGTCTGGCTGCTGACCCGCTTGCGCCTGCAGCGCCTGCTCAACGTCAGCGGCCGGGGCTTTTCCTTCCAGAAAAACAATACAAGCCGCGCCGCCACGCCCGGCAAGAGACGGGGGCGCTGGCTGCTGGGCGTGCTGCTGGTACTGCCCATGCTCTTTTCCTTCGGCAATATCGCCCGCCATAGCCTGCTGAACATGCATTGCCTGCTGGACCAGGTGGCCGCCTGCCAGGCCAAAGGCAGCATGCAAACCAGCAGCCAGTTGCTCGACCCCGTCATCAACCAGCTCATCCACACTCCCTTCAGCGCGCTGCTGATGGGCGGCCTGACCCTGCAGTTGGCGCTGTTGTGGCTGGTCAGCGTCCTGCTGCCGCTGGGTATGGGAGAGTTGTCGAAGCCGGACTGGGACCTGGAATGGCTGGTCACCCTACCCGTCGAGAAAAGTACCATGCTGTGGGCGCGCGTGCTCGAACGCACGGTCGTCAATCCAGCCGGCTTGCTGGCCTTGTGGCCCAGCACCACCGTGATCGCCTGGTATTCGGGCCAGGGCTGGCTTGCACCACTGTCCGGACTGCTCGCCAGCCTGCTCCTGCTGGCCCTGGCCGCCATGCTGCGCACCCTGGTCGACACGGGCTTGCGCCTGTCGCTCAGCCCTGCCCAGCTGGGCAACCTGCAGGCATTGATCTCGGTAGCCGGCCTGTTTCCCATGTATATGGGCATGTCCTTCGGCGTAGGTACGGGCGGCTACGCGTATACGTGGGCGACCACCATGCCCGCCTGGAGCGCCTGGACGCCGCCGGGATTGCTGCTGCGCCTGCTCAATGCATCCGACGTGGCAGCAATGCTGCTGCCAGCCGTCTTGCTGCTGGCGCAAGTACTGCTGTTGATGTGGCTGGGCATGGCCATCCTGCGCCACCAGCTGCGTCACGGCGTGGTCGGCGCGGGCCAGCGCGAGGCCAGCCGCAAGAGTGCCCCGATAGCGCTGCCTGCCGGCACGTGCTTCGCGCGCATCGGCACGGTGATACAGCGCCGTGAACTGACGCTGCTGGCACGCGACCGTAACTTCATGGTGCAAACCCTGCTGCTGCCCCTGCTGATCCTCGGCGGCCAGGCCCTGTTTACGGGCCAGGCGCGCAACCTGCACGCGCTGCTGGAGCATCCCGTCCTGCTGGTCTCCACCGGCTTTTTCCTCGGCACCTATGTGCTGATGATGTCGGCCTTCCAGACCCTCAACAAGGAAGGCGGCGCGCTGTGGCTGCTGTACACCTTTCCCGTCAGCGTCGAGCAGGCGCTGCGGCAAAAGGCGCAGCTCTGGGCCGTGCTGGCCCTGCTCTACCCGGTGATGCTGTTTGGCGCGGCGCTGGCCTGGCTGCCAGCCTGGTCCTGGCAGACGGCGGGGCTGATGCTGCTGGCCCTGGCCGGCATTCCCATGTACGCGGTGATCGCCGTGGCGCTGGGTGTATTTGCCAGCGACCCGCTGGCCACCGAGGCAACGGCGAAGATGCGCCCCACGTATATGTATCTGTATTTGCTGCTCACCGGCCTGTACGTCGCCGCGCTGGCGGCCGGCAGCCTGGCGCAGCAGTTGGCCTTCGTCGTGCTGACGGCGGCGCTGGCTGTGGCCCTGTGGCAAAAGGCGCGCGATGAAGTGCCTTACCTGCTCGACCCGGCCGCCTCGCCGCCAGCCAAAGTTTCCGCGTCGGACGGCCTGATCGCCGCCATGCTGTTTTTCACCTTGCAGACCCTGGCCTTGCTCCTGCTCAAAGGCAAAGTGGCCGAACCACTGGCGCAAGTAGCCATCGCTTTCGGCGGCGCCGGCGCGCTCACGTACGCGCTGGTGCGCCTCGTGTACTGGCGCAGCAAGACGGCCGACGTGCCGCGCATCGGAGCAGGCCGGCACCCCGGGCGCTGGGGTGCGGCGGGCGCGGCCGTGGCGGCCCTCTGCGGCATCGCCTACGCACTGCTACTGCAGCCGCCGGCGGCAGCGCCCTTGGGCGGCAATCCGTGGAACGGCATGTGGCTGCTGGGCTTGACGGTGCTGGCCGCGCCCCTGTGCGAAGAATTCATCTTCCGCGGCCTGATTCAGGGCGGCCTGCGCCGCTCGCTGCCCGCCTGGCAAGCGATCGGTATCGCCGCCGCCCTGTTTGCCATCGTGCATCCTCCCGCGTCGATGCTGCCCGTGTTCGTGCTGGGCCTTTGCACGGGACTGACGTACGAGCGCAGCGGATCGCTGCTGGCGCCCATGCTCGTGCATGCGGGCTATAACGCGGCCATTCTGGCGTTTCAGCTGGGCAGGTAATGCTTATTTGCTAGAATCGCACACGTTTCCGTCCGTATCCCAAGCAATGACTACGCACAGACCACGCATGCATCCACCTTTGTTCGCATCCTTTATCCTCCTTGCGCTGCTGAGCGGCTGCACGGTACTCGCCCTGCGACCCAACAGCGGCGTCGAAAACCGCACATTTACCGTGCAGGAAGCACCGCGCCTGCGCATTGACGCGCCCAAGGCGCGCATCCAGAAGCCCATGCCCAACGACCACTTCATCGGCATCGCCCTGTCCGGCGGCGGTAGCCGGGCGGCCAATTTCTCGGCCGCCTCGCTGGAGCAGCTGGAAGAATTCGGCCTCGTCAGCGGCGCCTCGGCCATTTCCGGCGTCTCGGGCGGCGCCATCGCGGGCGGCTACTATGCGCTGCACGGCAAGCAGACGGACTGGCCCTTGCTGCGCAGCAAGCTGAAAACGGATTTCTTCGGCCAGACCATCCTGAAACCCGCCAACCTGACGACGATGTTGTTGACGAACAAGACGCGCACATCGTTCCTGTCCGACGTGTTTGACGATGTGCTGTACGATAAAAAAACCTACCAGGACTTGCCGCATGACGGCCCCATCTTCCTGGCCAATGCGACGGACGCCACCGATGGCGGCAAGCGCGTGGTGTTTTCCTATGAGTATTTTTACGGCACCCTGCATTCGCCGATCCAGGATATCCGCCTGGCCACGGCTGTGGCCACCTCGGCCGCTTTTCCCGGCGTGTTCGATTCCGTCACCTTCGAGCGTTTCCGGCCAAAAAACAGTTTCGTGCCGGAACTCGGTTCCGAATCGCGCGAATCGCCGTCCTACGTGCATCTGTTCGACGGCGGTGCGGCGGATAACCTGGGCGTGGAAACCCTGTGGGACGTGGCCCTGACGCAGCTGTATGGCAACGACATGGCCGTCGTGCCGCCGCGCCTGAACAGCAAGCCCTTCATCCTCATTTCCATCGATGCCAACGCGCCCAATTCCAGCGCCGTGTTTGAAAAGATGTCGGACGAACGCCAGCCGCTGGACCGCATTTTCAACAAGAATATCTACGATGCCGTCGACGCGCTGTTTTCACGCCAGCGCAAGGAAAACCTCGTCAAGATGGGCTTTGGGCAAGCCCGCTTCGACACCATCACGCATGAAAACTTTGGCGACCTGAGCCAGAAATTCGTCAAGGGTAAACGCACTTCGGCCTTTGCCATTCCCGTGCTGTGCCGCCCCCACCTGGGCCAGTACCGCTGCGAAGTCGATGCGGCCGATCCCTTGCCCGGCCAGATCCGCACGCGGCTGGAAGGCTTTGCCTGGCATATTTCCATCGACCAGATCGCCTCGCTGGCGCTGCGCCTGTCCAGCGGCGATGCGCGAGTCGATGGGGCGCGCAAGGAAGAGCGCGCCGCCCTCGTCAAGCTGCAACGCCTGGCCACGCAGACAAAAACTCATTTGAAACTGACGGGCCCGGAAAACTGCAGCCCGGACGTCTTGCAATCGGCCCTGTACAGCGCCGCGCGCGTACTGATCCTCGACGATGAGGAATCGCGCTTCGCCCTGTGCGACTACATGCTGGCGGGCCGGCTGATCAATGACGACACCGTCTGCAAGCAGCGCTATGTGCACGCCGTGCCCCGCTTTGCCATCGAAAGCGAAGATTTGCAGTACCGCAACCTGAGTTCGGACGGCAATTCTGTGAATGTGCCGATACGCTGCAAGAAGTGAGCGCGCACAAAAAAGCCCGCACGATCGCTCGTGCGGGCTTTAGCGCAAGGATTCCAAGCGCCCGGTTGACTTAGATCAACCGACTACGCCTGCGCATGTAGCTGCGGCTTAATGCACCTTCCAGTTCCTGCTCCGTTTTATGCTGGTTCACCGTGTACAGGGCCCACAGGGCCGCCGGCGCCCAGCCGATCACAGTGCACTGCAAAATCAAGGCGGCGGCACCGGCCAGCGTGCGCCCCAGCATGAAAAACGTGAGACACGGAAATAGCAAGGCTATCAGCAATCGCATCACGACATACTCTCCTTCAATATAGAGCAGCGGACAAGGGCCGGTATCCGGTCCGTCCCCCGCCCGCTGCGTACTGCTCCTTATAGATGCACGGAAATTTGCGGCATCAAGTCGTCAAAAGTGCGACCGTTGCCGTTTTCTCCGATGGCGTGCATCTTCCATTCGCCGTTATGGCGGTACAGCTTGGCCATGATCTGTGCCGTGTGGGAACCTTGCACAGACAGATTGAAACGCGCGACTTCCTGGTTATTGCTGGCATTCAAGATGCGGCAATAGGCGTTTTCCACCTGCGAGAAGTTCTGGCCAGTAAAGCTGTTGACGGTGAAGACCAGGCTTTTCACGTTCGCCGGCACTTTCGACAGATCGACATTGATCTGTTCGTCGTCGCCATCGCCCGCGCCCGTGCGGTTGTCGCCCGTGTGGACAATGCTGCCGTCCTTGCTTTTCAGCTGGCGGAACCAGACGATGTCGGACGTGCTCTTGTTTTCATCGAACATGACGCACGAGGCGTCCAGGTCGACGGCTTCCGTCTTCGAACCGAAACCCAGGAAACCCTTGGTCTTCACGGCATCCCAGCCCAGGCCCATGGTGATACGGGTCAGGGTGGCACCAGCTTCTTTGTCCAGAGAAATCTTCTGGCCTTTGCTCAAATTGACAGACATACGCATTGCTCCTGTTTGGTTGGTTACATCAACTACGTGTTACGCCGGCTTGCTTTGGGTCCAGGCGAGGAAGGCCGCGCGATTGCGCGAGCATACGAGGATTTTCCCCGTGCCTGAAAACTTCAGCACCATGCCCTCGCCGCTGGTCTGGCTATTGATCAAATTACCCAGAAAGCCGCCGCTGCTGCCGGTCGTCATGGAAATTTCGTATTGCAGGCGGTTATCCCAGCACACGACGTGGGCGTTATCGATCACCACGTCCTTGCCAGGCGTCACTTCCAGTATCGACATCGCGCCAAAACCGGATACCGCCAACTGGCCGCTGCCTGCCGTCTCGGTGATGAAAAAACCACCGCTCTGGGCAAACAGCGCATTGCCAAGGCTTTGCGTGCGCACCTTCAATTCCACGCCAGCACTGGCCGCCACGAAGGCGCCGTCGCTGATCATGTATTGCTGGGCGCCCACCTCGAGCACCCGCATCGCGCCGGGCAAGGTGGGCGACAGCAGGCAGTCGCCGTCGCCCCGCATGGCCTCGATATGCTGCTGAAAGAACGATTCCCCGTTGGCAAAAGTGCGCATCAGCGCCGCGCCTATGCCGCCAGTCATCTTGCCTTTCAGCTCAAGATTGGTTTCCATCATCACCATCGCGTTGGATTCGCAATAAATCTTCTCGCCTTTGGCAAGCGACACATGCAGGAACGGGTCGACGTCCCCGGTAATATTGAAAACTGGCATACGACTGTTCCTTCCTTGACGATGATGATGGTGTCGGGCTAAACCGCCGCCCTTACTACAGAATAACGGTGCCGCACAAAACCGTAGCGAGCGGATGTGATTTGTGGCCGAGAAGCGCAACCGTACTTTAGTACGGTGAGCATCGCCGGCCGCAAAGCGCACCGCGCAGTAGGTTTGGTGTGGCTACCTTACACACCGACGCCGAACGAGGCTGCCAAAGGACCCAGACCGCCCTTGTAGCCCTGGCCGATGGCCTTGAATTTCCAATCGGCGCCATTGCGGTAGATTTCACCGAAGACCATGGCCGTTTCCGCCGAACCGTCTTCCGACAGGTCGAAGCGGGCGATTTCCGTGTTGCCGTTGGCATTCACGCAACGCACGTAAGCCTTCGATACCATACCAAAGTTTTGCTTGCGCGCTTCGGCATCGTGGATCGTCACGCAGACGGCGATCTTGTCGATCTCGGCTGGCACGGTGGCCAGGTCGACGATGACGGTTTCATCGTCGCCATCGCCGGCGCCGGTGGTGTTGTCGCCCGAGTGGGTGACGGAGCCGTCGCTCGATTTCAGGTTGTTGTAGAAAATCATGTCGACGTCGGCGCGTACCTTGCCATCGGCCTTCAGCAGGAACACGGAACCGTCGATGTCGAAGGCGGCGCCGTCGGTGGCGCGGGCATCCCAGCCCAGGCCGATGATCATTTTCGAAATGCCAGGAGCTTCCTTGCTCAGGTTGACGTTGCCGCCTTTTTGCAGACTGATTGCCATGATGTATTTCTCCTATGTGAAATAAAGTCCAGCTAATGAAATAAATAACACCTGGCGCCCTCCACCGGCCTGACTCCCCAGGCCGGCGGCGACGCTTGCTACAACTTGCCGACAAACCGGTGTAGTCGTTTGCCGCGCATTCTTTACGCTACTGTTGCCTTGACTGGTTCCAGCGCTTCCATCTTGCCTTCTTCGAGGGCCATCCTGCGCTTGTAGCGGATCGACGACCACAGCGAGGCGAGAATGAAGGCTACCCCGATCAGACCCGTGAAAATCTCGGGAATGTGGAACTTCATGCTGACCAACATGATCACGGCCAGGATACCGATCGCATAGTGCGCGCCGTGCTCCAGATAAACGAACTCGTCAAGCGTACCCTTGCGTACCAGGAACACCGTCATCGACCGCACGAACATCGCGCCAATCGCCAGACCCAGCATGATGATCACGACATCCTTGGTGATGGCAAACGCGCCGATCACGCCGTCAAAGCTGAACGAGGCGTCGAGCACTTCCAGGTACAGGAAGCCGCCAATACCGCCGCGCTTAATGATGTCGCCCATGTTGCCGTCGCCGTTATCGCCTTCCAGCAAGCCACTGATCACATCGACGCCCACGTAGGTCAGGATGCCCCACAAGCCGGCCGTCAAGACCACCAGCTTCTGGCCTTCTTCGATCATCGACAGGCTGACCATCAGGGTACCCAGCGCGATCATCACAGAAATCGAGGAGATCTTGCCCAGCGCGCCCAGTTTTTCTTCAATACGGCCCAGCCAGTGCGTTTCTTTTTCCGAGTCCAGTAGGAAGTTCAGGAACACCAGCAGCAGGAAAATGCCGCCGAAAGCCGCCACTTCCGCATGGTGATTCGTCAGGTGCATCGAATACTGTTCCGGGTTGCTCAGGGCCAGATTCCACACTTCCATCAAGCCCAGGTCCGCCGCTTGCGCCACGATGACCAGCGGGAACAGCAGACGCATGCCGAAGACGGCGATGATGATACCCACGCCCAGGAACAGGTTCTGCCAGAACTTGTCCCAGTTCTTCAGCACCGAGGCATTGACCACCGCGTTGTCAAACGACAGCGACACTTCCATCACGCCCAGGATCACCGCAATGCCCAATGCCGACAGCATGGTCGACACGCCACCGTGCGTGTAACCCCACCAGGCGGAAATTCCCAAGCAGATAAATGTCACTAAAAATGACACTCTGAAATGTTTCATCGATAGTTCCCCTTTATCCAAATTCAATGGAACGTAGTATAGGGATGTGTGACACATTTAAAAATAGAAGATAATGGAAGTATTACTTCGTAAAAACAGAAGATAGGCCCTCACGATGAAAACTACCGGTTTCAATTACCGCCATTTGTATTTCTTTTGGGTAGTCGCCAAGGAAGGCGGCGTGACGCGCGCGGCCGAACGCCTGGGCCTGGCCGTGCAAACCATCAGCACCCAGTTGGCCTTGCTGGAAAAGGAACTGGGCAAGTCCCTGCTGCAGCCGCAGGGACGGCGTTTGGTGCCGACGGAAGCGGGCCGGCTGGCGCTCGGCTACGCGGACCAGATTTTCCTGCTCGGTGAACAGATGCAGGAAGCGCTGGCCGACACCGACGCGGAAAAGATGCGCCTGACCGTGGGCATTTCCGATTCCCTGCCGAAACTGATGGCCTACCGCATGCTCGACGCCACGCGCAGCCTGGACAAGCCCGTCAAGCTGGTGTGCCTGGAAGATGAATTCGAGTCCCTGCTGGCCGACCTGGCCCTGCACAAGCTGGACCTGGTATTGACGGACCGCGCCGTGCCGGCCGGCGCCAGCCTGCGCGTGTCCAGCCACCTGTGGGGCGAAAGCGCCATGAAGCTGTTCGCCATCCCCGCGCTGGCCGAACAATACCGCGATAATTTCCCGCACAGCCTGCACGGTGCGCCATTTCTGCTGCCCGCGCGCAATAACGCCCTGCGCGGACGCATCGACGAATGGATGGTGCAGCAGGGCGTGCGCCCCGACGTGGTCGGTGAATTCGAAGACAACGCCATGCTCAACGCCTTCGGCCGCAAGGGCCTGGGCCTGTTCTTCGCCTCGGCCAGCCTGGCGGCCGATATCGAGGAGCAATTCGGCGCCGTGCTGGTCGGTGACGCCTCGTCCCTGCGCGAGCAGTTTTACGTCATCTCGAACGAACGCAAGATCATGCACCCGGCGCTGGACGTGATCCTAGCGGCCGTGCCCGGCCGCGCCGTGCACTGAAGCGGCACTGATCAGGCGTCCAGATCGGTGGCGATGGCTGCCAGCCAGGCCGCCTGGTCCGGCTCGCAGCTATCCACGTTCGCCAGCTGGATCACGGACAGGCCTGCCTCGGGCACGCGCAGCAGCAAGGCACGGAAACCCCACAGCCCGCCGTCATGGAACACCACCGCACGTCCGCCATGCTCGATTTGCTCCAGGCCAAAGCGGTAGGACCAGCTTTGGCCATCGGGGCCCGGCGTTTCGGCCAGCTGCGCACGCACCAGGCTGGCCGGGTCGTGGTACTGGCGCTGCCAGTCGCGCTCCCACAAGACCAGGTCGTGCAGCGAGGCATACACGCCGCCGTCACCGACCGTATTCGCATTGCCCAGGTGCTGGCGATAGGCGCACGCTTGCGCAGGATCAACGGTATAGCTGCGCACGCGCTGCGGCATGACAGCTTGCCGGTCGACATCAAATGCCGTGGCGTGCATGCCCAGCGGCGCAAACAGGCGTTCGCGCGCCTGCGTGGCCAGCGGCTGACCAGATACCACCTCCACCAGTTTGGCCAGCAAAATGTAATTGCAATTACTGTAGGCATGCGAGCTGCCGGGCGGGAACGTCAGCGCGTCCATCCGGGCGATCAGGCGCAGCAGCAGCGCATTGTCAAAGTAATCGCCGTCGTGGCGACCCAGCTGGCACGCCAGGTAGTCAAAATAATCGGGAATGCCGCTGGTGTGATTGAGCAACTGGCGCACCGTGATGATGGCGCCGAACTGCCGCACCTCGGGCAGATGGGACGCCACGTCATCGTCGAGGCCAATGGTGCCCCGGCGCACCAGGTCGAGCACGCAGGCTGCCGTGAATTGCTTTGATTCCGAAGCCAGGTAGTAACGCGACTGCGCCGTCAGGGGCACGCCCAGTTCCAGGCACGCCAGGCCGTGATGCAGCTCCAAAACGGTCTCGCCGTCGCGCAGGATCAGCGCGCTGAAACCGGGGCCGTGCGCCGGCAGGCTGGCTTGCAGGGCAAGAAAGTGGCTAACAAGATTTTTCATGGCGCGATATTAGCATGTAGACAAGGTTACTTCCGCGCCATATTCATTAGTTAATCCGATAAATCCATTCGAAAATAACGTTTGAATAATCAATCAAAAGCGATTGTAATGAAGCCTGAGACAAACACGCGCCTATCCCTCGCCGGAGGGGCGCGACCACCATAAAAAAACAGGAGCGGCACCATGTCCACGGCAGGCAAGACGATCGATATTCCCGATCTCATCAATAACAACAAGATCGGCTCCTTCCAGATCGGCATGCTGATTCTGTGCGGGCTGTGCGTCATCATGGATGGCTTCGACGTGCAGGCGATGGGCTATGTGGCGCCAGCCATCATTGCCGACTGGCATGTCAGCAAGGCCAACCTGGGCCCCGTGTTTGGCGCGGGCCTGCTGGGCATGCTGGTTGGCTCGCTCGTCTTCAGCATCACGGCCGACAAGTTCGGCCGCCGCCCCGTACTGATCGGCTCGACCATCTTCTTTTCGCTGTGCATGCTGGTCACACCGCTGGCGACCAACATCGAACAATTGCAGCTGATCCGTTTCATCACGGGACTGGGCCTGGGCGCCGTGATGCCGAACGCCATGGCGCTGGCCGGCGAATACAGCCCCCTGCGCAAGAAAGTCACGCTGATGATGCTGGTCTCGTGCGGCTTTACCCTGGGCGCCGTGCTCGGTGGCCTGTTGTCCGCCGCGCTGATTCCCGCATTCGGCTGGCAATCCGTGTTTTACGTGGGTGGCGTGGTGCCGCTGGTGATCGGCGTGCTGATGTTCTTCCTGTTGCCGGAATCGATGCAATTCCTGGTATTGAAGAAACGCAAGCTCGACAAAGTGGCGCAGTGGTTGAAACGTATCGATCCGACGGTCACCATCACGGCCGACACGCAATATGTCGTGCATGAGAAGGCACACAAGGGCGCGCCCGTGCTGCAATTGTTTACGGGTGGCCGCGCGAAGATGACAATTCTGTTGTGGGTCATCAACTTCATGAACTTGCTGAATTTGTATTTCCTGTCGAACTGGCTGCCGACCATCGCCAAGGAAGCGGGCCTGTCCACGGCCAACGCCGTGCTAGCGGGCACGGCCCTGCAAGTGGGCGGCACCATCGGCACGCTCGTCATGGGCCAGCTGATCGACCGCTCCAGCTTCCGCCGCATCCTGCTGCCATGCTTTTTAGTCGCCGCCGTGGCGATTGCCCTGATCGGCCGTCCCGACGTGTCGCTGGCCTTCCTCTTCATCACCATCTTCATCGCGGGCTTTTGCGTGGTGGGCGGCCAACCTGCCGTCAACGCCCTGGCGGCAAGCTACTACCCGACCACCTTGCGCTCGACGGGCATAGGCTGGAGCCTGGGCATCGGGCGTATCGGCTCCATCATCGGCCCCGTGCTCGGTGGCGAACTGATCCGCCTGAACTGGCCCAACAGCACGATTTTCCTCGTCGTCGCCATCCCCGCCATCGTCTCGGCCGTCATGGTCTTTGCCATGCGCGGAGGACCGCAAACGGCGGCCAAAGGCTGAAAAAGCGGGAATAACCCAGCGCGCGCCACCGCCTGCAGGGGCGGGGGGCGCGGCTAAATTAGGTTATGCCGCCCTTCGTCGTTTAAGATGACGTTTTTACAGCCCATCTTCAGCGCCCCCATGCACAATGTCTTGCTAGTCCTGCTCGCCCTCTTCCTGGTCGCGCTGAACGGTTTTTTTGTTGCCGCCGAGTTTGGCATCGTTACATTACGGCGCACGCGCATTCGCGCCATCGCCAAGACACAGGGACTACGGGGCCGCATCCTGTCCAAGGTGCATGGCCAGCTGGACGCCTACCTGTCCGCCTGCCAGCTGGGCATTACCCTGGCCTCGCTGGGCCTGGGCTGGGTCGGCGAACCGGCGTTTGCCGGCTTGCTGGAGCCGCTGTTCGGCGCCGTCGGCGTCACTTCGCAAGAACTGATCCACGGCGTGTCTTTCGTCGTCGCCTTCAGCGTCATTTCCTTCCTGCACATCGTCGTGGGCGAACTGGCGCCCAAATCGATGGCCATCCGCAATCCGGAAGCCGTCGGCCTGTGGAGCGCGATTCCCCTGTATGGTTTCTATTGGGCCATGTATCCAGCCATTTACCTGCTCAACGCCAGCGCCAACTGGGTGCTGCGCATGGCGGGCCTGTCCGGCAAGGGCGGCCACGACGCCCATTACTCGTCCGAAGAGCTGAAACTGATCCTGCGCACCAGCCAGCCGGGCGAAAAATTTACGCGCGACGAGCGCAACATCCTGGCCCAGTCGCTTGATTTCGAACAAATGACGGTGTCGGACCTGATGCGTCCGATCAATGAAGTGATCGCCCTGCACGCGTCGAGCACCCTGGAAGAAAACCTCGACACGGTGCTGCGCAACCGCTTCAGCCGCTACCCGTATTTCGACATGAATGAAGACGATGTGCTGGGCGTGGTGCACCTGAAAGACCTGTTCTTTGCCCAGCAGGCGGGTAAACCGATCACCTCGTTTACGCCCTTCCTGCGTCCCGTCGATATCATTTCCGCGCGCACGCCGGCGCTGGAACTGTTCCGCCGGTTCCGAGATGGCGCGCCCCACTTCGCCTTGATCGGCGAAAAGGGCAAGCGCCCGCTGGGTTTCATCACCCTGGATAACTTGCTTGGCGCCATGGTGGGCGAAATCCGCGATGAATTCCGCCGCAATGAAAACGACTGGCTCAAACAAAGCGACGGCACCCTGATCGGCAAGGCCAGCCTGCCCATCTTTTCGCTCGAACGCATCCTCGGCATCGATATTGAAAACGAGGAACTGGGGCTGGACGATGTGGAATCGGTGGGCGGCTTGATCATGGTCAAGCTGGGGGACATTCCGAAGCAGGGCCAGCGCATCACCTTTGTCGACTTCGACATCGTCGTCAAGAAAATGAACGGGCCCCGCATCGTACTGATCAAGGTAATCCCCAAGCAGGAGCGGGATCTGGATGCGGATTTAAGAGACTGATTACTTCTTGCGCGTCAGCGTATCTTTGCCCTGTGGCACGGTGGTCTCTCCCACCGTCCACGTTTGCAGCAAACTGTACAGCACCGCCAGCAGGGTCGGGCCGATGAAGATGCCGACGAAGCCGAAGGCCAGTACGCCGCCCAGCACGCCCAGCAGCACCAGCAAAAATGGCAGGCTGCTGCCGCGGCTGATCAGCATGGGCTTGACGACATTGTCCACGCCGCTGATCAGCAGCGCGCCCCACATCACCATGAAAATACCCCAGCCCGTCTGCCCTTCCGTAAACAGCCAGATGGCGGCACCGCCCCAGATCAGGGGCGGCCCCACGGGGATCAGCGAAAAGATGAAAGTGGCCACGCCCAGCAGCGCCACGGCCGGCACGCCGGCGATCAAAAAACCCACCACGGCCACCAAAGCCTGCGCCAGCGCCGTGCCCAGCAAGCCGTACATGACGCCGCGCACGGTGCGGCTGATGGTCAGGCCCACGCCCGGTGCGCTGTCGCCGATGATGCGGCCGGCGCCCGTCATCAGGGCACGGCTCAGTTGCTGGCCGTCGCGGTAGAGGAAGAAGCTGACAAACACGGCCAAGCTGGTCTGCGCCAGGCCCGTGCCCAGCAAGATGCCGCCGGAAGCGAGGAAATGGCGCGCCGGCTCCAGCATGGTCTTACCCAAATTCAATAATTCTTCGCGGTCTTCCAGCAGGCGCCGCACATAGCCATCGATGGTTTCGCCCACCACGGGAATGCTGGACAGCCAGGCCGGAGGATGCAGGCCGCCCGATTCCAGCGCGACGCGGATCTGCTCGTACACGCGCGACACATTGTCGGCCAGGTTGTAAGTGACGAGGGCCAGCGGCAGCACGATGACGAGGATCAGGGACACGGTCATGATGGCGGCCGCCCAGTTGCGCCGGCCTTTCAGACGCTCCAGCAGAAGGATATACAGGGGCCAGCTGGAAATGCCCACGCAGGCGGCAAACAGCATGGCGGCCAGGAAGGGCCGCAGGACGAAAAAGCAGCCGATCAGCAAGAAGATGATGGCTGCCAGGCGTGCGTGAGGCTCGAAACGTTTATCCATGTACTGCAAATCCTGAAGATGGCGCCCGGGGGCGCGACCGGATCAGGATAGCAGAAGTTTAAGATCGTGCGCGATGAGGGCAGGTTTTTCGCCGTGGCGCACGAACAGGCGGATCTTGCCTTCGCGGTCGAACACATAGGTGCCGGCCGTGTGGTCGACCGTGTAGCTGCTATCCGTTTCGCCCTCGACCTTGGCGTAATACACTTTGAATTCCTTGGCTACCTTGGCCGTCGCGGCGGCGTCGCCATACAGGCCCACGAAGCGCTTGTCGAAGGCGGGCACATACTGCGCCAGCAATTGCTGCGTGTCGCGCTCGGGGTCGACGGTGACGAACAGTACTTGCACCTGCTCCGCCTGCGGCCCCATTTCCCGCATCACTTGCGCCATGTCGGCCATGGTAGTGGGACACACGTCCGGGCATTGCGTGTAACCGAAGAACATCAGCACCAGCTTGCCCTTGTAATCGGCCAGGGTGCGCGGGTGGCCCGTGTGGTCCGTCAGCGCGAACTCGCGCGCATAGCCCAGGCCCGTCACGTCCGTATTCTTGAATGCCAGCTTGGGCGCGGCCGGCTTGCCGCAGCCGGCAAGGACGGCGACCAGGGCGGCCGCCAACAACAAGGTCAGGTATTTTTTCATGTTCCGAGGGGAATATAGTGGTCGACCAGCAAGGCTGCGAACAGCAATGCCAGGTAAATGATGGAATACGTAAAAGCTTTGCGCGCGATCAAGTCCGTGTAGTGGCGGTACATTTTCCACGAGTAATACAGGAAACCGGCATTGAGCAGCACGGCCGAGACCAGGTAGATCAGGCCGCTCATGCGCACGGCAAAGGGCAACAAGGTGGTGGCGGCCAGCGCGATCGAGTACAGCCAGACGTGAAATTGCGTGAATTTCAAGCCGTGCGTGACGGGCAGCATGGGCAAGCCCGAACGCGCATAATCGTCGCGGCGGTACATGGCCAGCGCCCAGAAGTGCGGCGGCGTCCACACGAAAATGATCAAGACCAGCAGCCAGGCCTGCATCGGCACGTCGTTGGCGACGGCAGCCCAGCCCAGCGCAGGCGGCATGGCGCCGGACAGGCCGCCGATGACGATATTTTGCGGCGTGGCCGGTTTCAGCACCATGGTGTAGATCAAGGCGTAGCCGACAAAGGTGACAAAGGTCAGCCACATGGTCAGCGGATTGACGAGGTTATACAGAATCGCCATGCCCAGGCCGCCGATCACCAGCGCGAACACCACCGTCTGCTTGACGGTGATGTCGCCCATGGCCATCGGGCGGCGCGCCGTGCGGGCCATGCGCGCATCGATTTCGCGCTCGGCCAGGCAGTTGACGGCAAACGCGGCGCCTGCCAGCAGCCAGATGCCGACGGTGCCAAACACCACCGCGCGCCAGTCCGGCAACTCCTCGCTGGCCAGGAACATGCCGATGACGGCGCAAAACACGGCCAGTTGCGTCACGCGGGGCTTGGTCAGCGCCCAGTACTGGGCGATGCGGGGGGAAGGTTTACGGCTGATGGTCTGAGTAGTCATTTATGCGATACGGGAAGAACTGGCTGGTGCCGAGGGCACTGGCGCGGAGGCGGAAGCAGATTTCCGCGCTACATCGAGTTGGAATTTAGCCTTGTAGTTTAACATGGTCAGCAACAACACGAGCAGCGCCGCCCCGCCGTTATGCAGGACGGCAATCGACAATGGCCAGCTCAGGTAGATCGTCGCCAGGCCCGTGGCCGCCTGCAAGGCCAGCACCAAGGCAAGCCAGCGGGCTGTGCCGCGCAAGGATGGAAGTTTCCACGCGCGCAACACTGTATAGCCGACACCGGCCAGCACGATGAAGGCGAAATTGCGGTGCACCCAGTGGATGGCTGTCAGCGCTGAAAACGGCAAGTAATGGCCGGCGGCCGTCTTGCCCAGTTCGCGCCACAAATGGAAACCATGCTCGAAATCCATCTCCGGAATGACTTTGCCGCCGCACAGGGGGAAATCCGTGCAGGCCAGGGTGGCGTAGTTGGTGCTCACCCAGCCACCGAGCGCGATCTGCATGGTGAGCAGCACGAGCGACATGACGGCCAGCGCGCGCACGGGGCGCAGCACGGACGCATCCGCATCGGCGCGCAGCAAGGGTTTGACGGCATGGTCCTGGCGCCCGCCCAGCCACGTCAGCATGGCCAGCAAGCCCATGCCCAGCAGCAAGTGGATGGTGACGATCACCGGCTGCAGCTTCAATGTGACGGTCCAGGCACCGAACGCGCCTTGCAGGCAGACGAACAAAAACAGCGCCGTCGGCAACGCCGGGGCAAATTCCTGGCGTTTGCTTTTCTTCCACTGGCGCCACGCCTGCACCATCATCGCCACGATCAGCACGCCAATGGCCATGGCCAGATAGCGGTGCGTCATTTCGATCCACGCCTTGACCACCGTCACGGGTCCCGTCGGCATCAGGGTTTCCGCCGCCACGATGTGCTCGTGCGCGAGGAAAGGATTGGCGGAACCATAGCAGCCTGGCCAGTCAGGACAACCGAGGCCCGAATCGGACAGGCGCGTAAAGCCGCCAAACATGATCAGGTCGACCGTCAAAAAGACGGCGATCCACACGAGCTTGCGGTATTTGTTGGCGTCCGCGGACACCCAGACCATGGTCAACGGCAGCAGCGCCACCAGCAGACCCGTCAAGCCCAGCTGGGCCAGCGCAGAGAGATGCATCGTCGGCATGCAGACTCCTTAACCGATCGCCGAAGCTTTGAGCAGCTTGGCGATGTCTTTCTTGATCTTGTTCGGGTCCGCATCTTTCGGAAAGCGCATCATCAAATTGCCCAGCGGATCGATCAAATACAGGTGGTCGCTGGTCTTGCCTCCCGCCTCCACGGGCAGCCAGGCTTTCAGGGCGTCGTTATTCACGCGCAGCATGCTGGTGCCGTCGAATTCGCGCATCACGAGCGTGTCGAGCGGCTGCGCATCCGTCACCAGCCAGACCCGTTCAAGGCGTTCGCGCTCCTTGCCCTGCATCAGGCGCAGTTGTTGCATGTCAAATAATTGCTTCTTGCATGCTTCCTGGCAATCGGACGGCCCCGTTTGCAGCAGCACCCACTTGCCCTTGAACTGCGCCAGCGGCGCGGCCTTGCCGTCGAGTTCTGTCACCTGCAACGCCTCCTCCGGTATAGGATGCAGGCGCGGGTCGATCAGGGCGCCGTAATTGTTGCGGCCCGTGGGCTTGATGATGTAGTACGTGAAATACGAGGCGATGATGGGAAAGGCGCACACGGCCACCACGGCCAATAGTTTCCACCGACCCGTGTTCTGTAGCTGCTTGCCGGTGCTGTCTTGTGTTGTTTCAGGGCTGTTTGTTTGCACGTCGAAATCCTGTAAAGACAAAAAATAAAAAAGCCATCAGTGCCAGTGCATACCACTGGAATGCGTAGCCGCGGTGCTTGTCCGCGCCCAGGTCGGGTGCCGGCCAGTCACGCACGGGAAGCGCGCTGGCCGCTGGCGGCGCTGTCAGATCAACTGGGGCGACTGTTTGTTCGATGAGGAAGGACTGCAAGGCCAGGCTGCTGGCCTGTGCCAGCTGGCCGATGTCGGCATTTTGCACGATGGCGTGCGGCGCCAGGGGCGGCGCCGTGCCCAGTTCCATGACATGGCCAGCGTTCAGGCGCGCGATGCCGCTGATGGTCACCGTGCCCGTGGGCGTGGCGTAGTCGGGGATGCGCGTGCGCTCGGCGTTGTTGCGCGGCAACCAGCCCTGCGCCACCAGCACGTGCATCCGGGAACCGTCGATCTGGAAGGGAGTGAGCACATGGAAGCCGGCCTGGCCCTTGTAGGGACGGTTGTCCAGGTAGACCGTCCAGGCGGGCAGGAAACGGCCCGTGACGGTGACGCGGCGGTATTCGATCGCTTGCGCATCGGCCGGCAGCAAGGGCACGGCCGTCAATGCCAGCGGTGCGGCCTGGTTGCCAGCCTCGAGCCGGGCGGCGCGGGCGATTTTCTCGTCGCCACGGCGCTGCTGCCATTGCGCCAGAGAAATACCCAGCGCCACCAGTAGCAGCATTACAACAAATGGAATCCATCTAAAATGGAAGCGGATACGCATTACAATGAAACCTCCTCAAGCCTGGCGCTACCATCCATGAAAATCCTCGTTGCCATTGCCTTCATCCTGATTCTGGGCAGCCTGGGCTCGGCCCTGTTCTTCCTCATGCGCGACAAGGGCAAGAGCAACCGCACCGTGCAGGCGCTGGCCATGCGCGTGGGCTTCTCGATCACGCTGTTCCTGCTGATCCTGCTGGCGCATCATCTGGGTTACATTCAGCCGACCGGCATACATTAAGCTTCTTCTTGCCTGATTGGCAAATTCTTCACGCTAAGAAAAAAGCCGTACCCAGGATGTCCCGGTACGGCTTTTTTTTGTGGTGCAGGCGCAAGCGTCAACGACGCACGCCCTGCCCCGCCATTATAACCAATACACGACCACGTACAGTCCCAGCCAGACGACATCGACAAAGTGCCAGTACCAGGCCGCGCCTTCGAAGCCGAAGTGGTGGTCGGGCGTAAAGTGGCCCTTCAGCACGCGGTACAGGATGACGGACAGCATGATGGCGCCCAGAGTCACGTGGAAGCCGTGGAAGCCCGTCAGCATGAAGAAGGTGGCGCCGTAGATGCCGGACGTCAGTTTCAAATTCAGTTCGCTGTAGGCGTGCATGTATTCATACACCTGAAAGCCCATGAAGACGGCGCCCAGCACGATGGTGGCGAACAGGAACAGCGCCGTCATGGCGCGGTGGCCGGCGCGCAGCGCGTGGTGCGAGATGGTCAGGGTCACGCCCGACGTCAGCAGCAAGGCCGTATTGATGGTCGGAATCCAGAACGGCGTCATGGTGGTAAATTCCTGCACCGTGCCTGCCGGGCCCGTATTGCCCCATTGGGCGGCGAAATCGGGCCAGATGACCTTGTGGTCGAGGTCAGCCAGCCATGGCATCGAGATGCTGCGCGCATAGAACAGGGCGCCAAAGAAGGCGGCGAAGAACATGACTTCCGAAAAGATGAACCAGCTCATGCTCCAGCGGAAGGAGTGATCGATGCGCTCGCTGTACAGGCCCTGCTCCGATTCGCTGATGGCGTCGCCGAACCAGAAATACAGCACCAGCAGGATGCCGGCGATGCCCAGGTAATTCACGTACGGGCCCCAGGAGACGTCGTTGACCCAGGCCGAGGCGCCGATCATGGTCAGCAGCAGGCTGGCGCCGCCCAGCATGGGCCAGCGCGACGGGCCGGGCACGAAATAATAAGGTACGGCGGCGTGGTTGGAACTCATCATCATCTCCTCAAAAACTTATAGGGTGGTTTTTTATAATTTATAAAACGACGAATTTAACAATCGAAATCAGGATGCCGATCAGGCAAGCCACCACCAGGAAACCGGCGATGACGATGTGCACGGGATTGAGCTTGGCCGAATCCGTGTCGAAATCGCTCTTGCGGCGCAGACCCGTGAATGACCACACCACGGCCCGCAGCGAATACAGGAACGACGCTTTTTCAGGCTGCTTGGGTTCGCCCATGACACTCTCCTATTGGACGGCCGGCGTTTGAGCCTGGCTCAGACCGGCGATCTCGAAAAACGTGTACGACAGGGTGATGGTTTTCACCTCTTTCGGCAGGGCCGGATCGAGGAAGAACACCACCGGCATCTGCCGCGCTTCGTGGGGTTTCAAGGTCTGCTGCTTGAAGCAGAAGCACTCGACCTTCTTGAAATGCGGCGTGGCGCTCTGCGGCGCATAGCTGGGAATGGCTTGCGCATTGACGACGCGGTTTTGCGTGTTGACCACTTCATACATGACGGTCACCAGTTCGCCCGGATGCACCCGCATGCTCGACACGGTCGGGCGGAAGCGCCATGGCCCCTGGGCATTGCCGTCGAACTCGACGGTGATGCTGCGCGTCGTATCGACCTGCGTATTGTTATCGTAGGCCACCGTGCCATCTTTTTGCGTCAGCACGTTGATGCCCATCACTTCGCAAATCTGCTTGTAGACGGGAATCAGGGCATAGCCAAAGCCAAACATCAGGATGGCAATGACGATCAGCTTGCCCAGCATCTTGCGGTTCAGGCCGCGTGTTTCCTGTTGCATCGGCGTCGTCACGTCAGAGCCACATGCGCTTGACGAATACGGACAGGAAGAAGAAGGCCGCCAGGGCCCCCAGTATCAGCCCCGTACGCAGGTTGTTGGGTTTCTTGCGCTCAGTTTTTACTTCGGTCATGGCAGGCACTCTATTCAAAGGGGCCGGCAGCAGCGCCGGCCCGTGACACTGGCATAAATTAATGATGACTACTTGACGGTTGGCGGCGTTTCAAACGTGTGGAACGGCGCAGGGCTCGGCACGGTCCATTCCAGGCCTTCCGCGCCTTCCCATGGTTTCGCTGGCGCAGCTTTGCCGCCGCGGATGGTCGGCAAGACCACGAAGAACAGGAAGTACACCTGCATCAGGCCAAAACCGAAGCCGCCGATCGAGGCGATCATATTGAAATCGGTGAACTGCGCCGGATAGTCGGCGTAGCGGCGCGGCATGCCGGCCAGGCCCAGGAAGTGCATCGGGAAGAAGGTCACGTTGAACGTGATCAAGGACAGCCAGAAGTGAATCTTGCCGCGCGTCTCGTTGTACATGTGGCCAGTCCATTTCGGCGACCAGTAGTAGAAGCCGGCGAACAGGGCAAACAGCGAACCGGCCACCAGCACGTAGTGGAAGTGCGCCACCACGTAATAGGTATCCTGCAACTGGATGTCGATCGGTGTCACCGCCAGGATCAGGCCCGTGAAACCGCCCATGGTAAAGACGAAGATGAAGCCCACCGAGAACAGCATCGGCGTTTCGAACGTCATGGAACCCTTCCACATCGTGGCGATCCAGTTGAACACTTTCACGCCCGTCGGCACGGCGATCAGCATGGTCGCGTACATGAAGAACAGCTGGCTCGTCACCGGCATGCCGGTGGTAAACATGTGATGCGCCCAGACGATGAAGGACAGAATCGCAATCGAGGCCGTGGCGTAGACCATCGAGGCGTAGCCGAACAATGGCTTGCGGGCAAACGCGGGCAGGATCTGCGAGACGATGCCGAAGGCCGGCAAGATCATGATGTAGACCTCGGGGTGGCCGAAGAACCAGAAGATGTGCTGGTACATGACGGGGTCGCCGCCACCGGCAGCGTTAAAGAAGGACGTGCCGAAATGGCGGTCCGTCAGGGTCATGGTAATGGCGCCGGCCAGCACGGGCATCACGGCGATCAACAGGTAAGCGGTAATCAGCCAGGTCCAGCAGAACATCGGCATTTTCATCAGGGTCATGCCGGGAGCGCGCATGTTGAGGATGGTGACGATGATGTTGATCGAACCCATGATGGACGAGGCGCCCATCAGGTGCATGGCAAAAATCGCCATGTCCATGCCGGGGCCCATCTGCGTCGACAGCGGCGCATACAGGGTCCAGCCGGCAGCAGTGGCGCCGCCCGGCACGAGGAAGGACGTGGCCAGCAGCAGCGCGGCCGGTGGCAGCAGCCAGAACGAGAAGTTGTTCATGCGGGCGAAGGCCATGTCGGATGCGCCCACTTGCAGCGGGATCATCCAGTTGGCGTAGCCGACGAAGGCCGGCATGATGGCGCCAAACACCATCACCAGGCCGTGCATGGTGGTCAGCTGGTTGAAGAATTCAGGGTGAAAAAATTGCAAGCCGGGATGAAACAGTTCCGTACGTATCATCAGGGCCAGCACGCCGCCCGACAGCAGCATGATGAACGAGAACCACAGGTACAGGGTACCGATATCCTTGTGGTTGGTGGCAAACAGCCAGCGGCGGTAGCCAGTGGGATGGTCGTGGGCATGGTCGTGACCGGCGTGGTCCAAGGTGCTAGTGCTCATGTACGGCTCCTAATTACTTGCGTGCAGCCACGACTTCGGCTGGTTGAACGATGTTCTCTTCGGCCTTGTTCGACCAGGAATTGCGCGTGTAAGTGATCACTGCGGCAATTTCCGTGTCGGACAGCTGTTTCCAGGCGGGCATTTCCGCTGGATACTTGCCGCTCTTTTGCCCGTTCAGCAAGACATGAATCTGTTCCGCTTTCGGACCGTTCACCACGGCAGAGCCGTCCAGCGCTGCAAAGGCACCGGGCACGCCCTTGCCTGTCGCCTGGTGGCAGACCACGCAGTTGGCCGTATACACTTTCTCGCCCTTGACCTTCAATTCGTCGATGGTCCACACCTTGCTTGGATCATCGGCCAATGCCGCCATTTCCTTTTGTTTTACATCAACCCAGGCCTTGTAGTCCTCGTTGGATACGACCTTGACGACGATGGGCATGAAGGCGTGCTCCTTGCCGCACAGTTCGGCGCAATTGCCGCGGAAGGTGCCGATATGGTCGGCCTTGAACCAGGTGTCGCGCACGAAGCCGGGAATCGCATCCTGTTTCACGCCGAAGGCGGGCACGGACCAGGCGTGGATAACGTCGTTGGCCGTCAGCACCATGCGGATCTTCTTGTTGACCGGCACCACGACTTCGTTGTCGACTTCGATCAGGTAGTTTTCACCGCGTTTTTCCGTCGGCGGCGCGCCTGGCGCCCCCACCTGCGAACGGGGCGTGGACAGGTTGGAGAGGAAGGAAATGCCTTCACCCTCGCCTTTCAGGTAGTCATAGCCCCATTTCCACTGCATGCCGGTGGCCTTGATGGTGATATCGGCGTTCGAGGTATCCTTCATGCCCACCACGGTGCGCGTGGCAGGCAGGGCCATGCCGATGACGATCAGGAAAGGCACGACGGTCCAGGCGATCTCGACGGTGGTGCTTTCGTGGAAGGTGGCCGGTTTGTGGCCCAGGGACTTGCGGTGCTTGAAGATGGAATAAAACATGACGCCGAACACGGCCACGAAGATCACCAGGCAGATGATCATCATCAGGGTGTGCAAATCGTAGATTTCATGGGCGATCTGTGTCGCCGGCGGTTGCAGATTCATTTCGAACGGCACGGGACCGCCGGTGCCGGGATAGGTGCCGGCAGCCGGTGCCGCCGTGGCCCATCGCCCGATGCCAAACGCTGTCAAAGACAGCCCGAGCAGCAACGATTGAAGTCGCTTTGCATGTGTCATGTTTTCCCCAACCACCCAAAAATAATGATATTTTAAACGGCTGCGGACTTCTCCGTACTGGACCGCTGCCGCTCCTCCATGAAAGCAACACGGCCAGAATACGGCCATGTGCGTCAAGCACCAGCGAATTCCATGCTGGCTGCCGCAGCAAAAACGGCGGCGCGCAACCATGCTGGAACCCTGTTTTTCTTCCCCACCTTGAAATGGCCTCGCGTGGAAGATGGTTACTATACTAATGCAGTAACTTCGAATAAGTCTTGCTTTGTTTTTTTTATTTTGTATGCAGCCCTTGTTTTTTCTACTTAACAAGCTGACAAACAATCAACGATTATAATCAAGTAAACTTGAATCCATCAAGCAATAATCCGCTTTGTGCGCGCCCTTCTCCCGGCCGCCGCGCGCTTTGCAACGGTTACTGCAGCATTGACGCACGGATGCCGACCAAGTGTCGGTTTCTTTCCCCTTTTATCGAGGTTTTCTGGGTAAATCAAAGCGGATGATCGCCTCGCCATTGCGCGTCACGCGCGGTGCGGGACGGAAGGCGTGGCCATAGATCACCTCGAAACTCAGGCCCAGCTTGCCGTCGGGACGACGCATCTTTTCCAGCGCGGCCAGCATGCGCTGCCAGGCAGCCTTGCCCATCAGGCCGCGCCGGCGCGTGGTGAGCGGGTTGCCGCCAAAGGCACGCACGTCCGCCAGCAGTTTTTCCGCCGTATCGTAAGTGACGGTGATGATTTCCATGTCCAGCACGGGCGTGGAAAAACCCGTCTCAACCAGCATGTCGCCAAAGTCGTGCATGTCGACAAAGGGCAAGGCGTGCGGAAACAGGTCCGCCTCGGCAAAAGCGTCACGCACTTCGCGGAAGGTGTCGGGACCGAAGCAGGAAAACATCAGCAAGCCATCGAGGCGCAGCGCGCGCCGCCATTCGGCGAACACGCGGTCTGGCTGGGCATGCCAGTGCAGCGCCAGGTTCGACCACACGAGGTCGATGCTGCCCTGCGCCAGCGGCAGGTCGCCCAGGTCGCCGCACAGCAGATCCACGCCCGCCTTGGCCGGCAGCAACTTGCTGAGGAACTGGTTCAGGCCGGCCAGTTTCGACGCGGGCGCGCGCGCCGCCTGCATCATCGCTTGCGCTGCATCGAGACCAATAATCTGCGCGGCGGGATAATCCTTTTGCAGCTGCGCCAGGTCCGCACCGGGGCCGCAGCCAGCATCGAGCACGCGATGCGGCGTGATTTTCACCAGCTCCAGGCGCTCGTGCATGCGCTGTGATACTTCGCGGCGCAGGAAGTCCGACGGTGCGCTGCGCGCCGGACGGGAAAAGAAATCGCGTACTTGCACCGCATCGATGGGCGCACTCATTTTGGGCGGACTGGTGGGAACTGGCATGTTGAATCGGGGGAGGTGAGATAATGTCGGCAGTGTACATGGAACGACGCCATCGCGATGCGGACCGCCATCCGGCCCCGGCTTGATGCCGCCTGGCAGGCGCTGCACCGTTGGCTGGGCGCCACGGTGCTGCCGGCCCAGTGCGCGCTGTGCGGCATCGGCTGCCCGGAAGTGCTGTGCCTGCCCTGCCGCGCACAATACCTGGGGCTGCTGCGCCACCGCTGCCGCCAATGCGCCAATCCGCTCGCAGACATTGATGTGGCTCTGCTGTGCGGACGCTGTTTGCGCCAAAGGCCCGCATATGACACCACGATCACGGCGTTTGATTATGCGGCGCCTGTCGACCAGTTGCTGTTGCAGCTGAAATTCGGCGCGCGCCTGGCGCTGGCGCCCCTGTTTGCGCAACTGCTGCATGTTGCCATTCAGCAACAAGCAGATTGGGGCGCGCCGCAATTGCTGTGCCCCATACCACTGGGACCGGCCAGGCTGGCCGAACGGGGATACAACCAGGCGCTGGAAATTGCCCGCCCGCTGGCGCGCCTGCTGGACGTACATTTGCAGCCCCGCCTGGCGCTGCGCGTGCGCGACACCAGGGCGCAAAGCAGCGTGGCGCCACAGGAACGGCAAGCCAACCTGGCGCATGCCTTCGCCATCGCGCCCGAACACGGGGCGCTATTGCAAGGATGCCATGTCGGCATCGTCGACGACGTGATGAGCAGCGGCCATACCGTCAACGCCCTGGCCACCGCCTGCAAGCGCGGGGGGGCGGCGAAGGTCAGCATCCTGGTCGTGGCGCGCACGCCGCCGCATTGAATGAACTATATGAGAGATAGACCCAAGGAGAGCATTTTGTTTCACGTTGTTTTGGTAGAACCTGAAATCCCGCCCAACACGGGCAACGTCATCCGCCTGTGCGCCAACACGGGCGCGCAGCTGCACCTGGTCGAACCGCTGGGCTTTCCGCTCGACGACGCCAAGATGAAGCGCGCCGGCCTCGATTACCACGACTACGCCAAGATGAAGGTGCACAAGAACTGGGCAGCGTTCCTGGCTGACACCCAGCCCGACCCGGCCCGCATGTTCGCCATGACCACGCGCGGTTCGCGCCCGTTCGGCGACGTGGCCTTCCTGCCGGGCGACGTATTCGTGTTCGGTTCGGAAACAAAAGGCCTGGATCCGGCCCTGCGCGACGGCTTTCCGGCAGAGCAACGCATCCGCCTGCCCATGCGACCCGATAACCGCAGTTTGAATTTGTCGAATACGGTGGCCGTCGTGGTCTACGAGGCCTGGCGCCAACATGGCTACAGTGGTGGAGCTTAACGCTGCGCCAGCTGCACTGCGGCACCGTCCGCGTCCAGCATCACCAGCTGCGTGCGCAAGTCGCGCGTGGCGGCCAGCTTGCCGTTCACGTACAGATTCGTCTTGACGCCATACACGCCCTGCGACACGCCGGCCGGCAAGGTCAGCTCGAAGGAGTTTTCAAAACGTCCGCCCGACTTGTTGCTGCTGGCCAGGGCTTTCGAGCCGGACTTGAATGGCTGGCCTTGCGGGTCGAGCACCACCAGTTCTTCGCGCACGTCATTGACGCTCTGCGCGCTGCCGTTGACCAGCTCCACCACGCTTGTGACCTTGAACGGCTGGCCCCGCTTGACGGTCGATGCGCTCAGCTGCGGCGTGTACGACACCACTTGCGGCTCGCGCGGCAGCGCGCCGCGCGCGCGGATGTAGTCGCGGTCCGCCTGCGCCGCCGTCTTGGTCTGGCGCGAATTGACGTTGATGGCCAGGCAACCGGCCGCCGCCAGGCCGCCCCCGATGGCCGCGCCCTTCAGCGCGCCATTCTTGCCGCCCGCCAGCGCGCCCAGCAGCGCCCCCACGGCCGCGCCGGCCGCAGCCGACGTGCCCACGCTGCACGGGTCCTGATCTGTTGCCGCCTGGGCGCCACCTTGCGTATAGGAACCGTCCTGGCGCACGCCGTTCGGTTGCATGGTCGCCGTGGCGCAGCCGGCCAGCATGGCCGCGATGGTCAGCGCAGCGACCGCGCGCAAGGTGGTGTGATTCAGCATGGTGCCCCCTGATAACTAATTGATCGTTGTTTCCGTCTGCAGCACTTGCCGTTCGCGCTCGCGGATGCGGCGCGACAGATTGTCAATGCGCGCATTGCCGGGATCGACGCGGCGCGCGCTTTCCAGATAGGTCTTGGACGCATCAAACTTGCCTTCCAGCAAAGAGCGTTCGGCATCGCGCAGGAACGATTGCGCCATCTCGCTGCGCATGGCCGCGCCGCTATCGACGGGCGACGTGTCCAGCGGACGGCGTTCGGCCGCCGCTGAACGTTCGACCGCGCGCACGGGCGCCGGTTCCGTTGGCACGATGCGGGCCGGCGCCGTTTCCAGCGGTGCCGGTGCAGAAACGGGCGCGGGTGCAGGCGCCGCGGCCGCCGACAGCGCTTGCACGTCGGCCTTCAACTGCGGCAACTCCACCGCTTCGCGGTCGATCGCTTCCAGCCGGGCGATGCTATTCCTTGCCGCTGCCGCATCCTTGGCATCGAGCGCCTGGCGCACCCCTACCAGCACCGATGCGGCTGCCGCCTGCTGGCGCGCCAGCTGCTTGCGCAAGGATGCCACGCTGGATGCGCCCGCACAATCAACGTCGAGCGCGGCGATGCCCGTGGCGGCGCTTTGCAATTGATGGCCGTCAATATTGCGCTCGATGACGCGCACGCCCCGCTGGCAACTGCCCGATGCGGCGCCCGCCTTGCCGATCGCCGCCTGCAAATCGTCCGCCTTGGCGCTGGACTTGCCCGCACACACATTTTTCGCCGTCGCCAGCTTCTGGCGGGCACCGTCCAGGCTGCCATTGGCTACCAACTTGAGGCCGCTATCGATGGCGTCATTGCAGGCTGCATCGTTCTTGCCGCCCGGCTTGCCATTCATGTAGACGATGACGGCCGCCAGCACGGCGGCTCCGCCCAGCCAGCGCAGCCACTTGCGCGGCGGTGACGGCAGCACTGGTGTTGCCGGGGCTGGCGCCGGTGGAGGCGCCGGTGGAAGCATAGGCGCAGGTACGGGCTTTGGCATGGCTCGCGGCTGCGCGGAAGCCGGTTGCGGCGGCGGTTTCGGCGCAGGCGCCGGGGCTACCGGCACGGGCGGCGGCTTGGGCGCCACAGGCGGTGAAGCTGGCAAAGGCCGGGGCACAGGCCGCGGTGGCGGCACGGCCACAGCTGGCCGGGCCGTGCCAGCCTGCGCCTGTCCGCAGTACGGGCAATGACTGACAGCGGTCCACAGGCCCGTTTTACATTTGTTGCAGATATCCAAAACTAATCCTTCATTCCAGCGTCATTCCAGCGTTCACAGGGGCGGCGGCATCAACGGTGGCGGCGCGCTGAGGAACAGGAGTGCCAGCTCGGGGAACTGGGCCAGGTCGACCCAGGCCGGCAAGCCGGCGCGCCATACCTTGGCGGTGGCCGGCACGACTTGTCCCGCCTGCACGTACTGCACGATCTGCTGGGCCGTGAACGGTCCCTGCTGCTGGCCGTTGATGCCCAGGAAATACTGGTATTCCACCAAGGGCGGCGGCATGCCGCCCAGCGGTGGCGGCGCCATGCCGAACGCGGCTGCAACGGGGGCGGCGGCGCCGGCAGGGCGCAGCAATTGCTCGAGGCGCCCCGCTTCCAGCATTTCCCCCTTGATCGCATATTTCAAACGGGGCTGGCCATCCGCTTCCGGCTCGCGCACTTCCCAATCGTAGGCATCGCTGTCGGAGTCGCCGATGACATTCGCCCACTCCTTCAGACGGCCCAGCAAGTCTTGCACCGTGCGGTCGAGCTCATCGCTGGTCATGCCCTTGCGGCGCGCCGACTCGCGCAGGCGCGCGCCCACTTCAGCGGAAATGGCGCTGCCAAAGCCGATATACGGCAGTTGCGAGCCATCGGCCTGCGCCACCAGCCTGGGCGCATACACGCCCCGTTCATAATATTTTGCCAGCGCCGCCAGGGCCGCCGTCTGCACGGCGTCAAGCGCAGCCAATTTTTCTTCGATGCGCAGGGCGATATTTTTCTCGTATGAAGCGGGCATGCCGTTCTGGCGGATGGCCCGTTCATTGCCGATGCGGCGCAAGTCGCCCGGTTCGACCGCAAACTGGTATTGGCCCGGCGGCACGACGCGGCCCGTGTGGCGCGTCAGTATGCCCAGCATAATCGCTTGCAGGAATTCGCCGAAATCTTCCGCCAGGCGCTTCATTTCGTCCGTGTTCGGTGCGATAGGGTGCGTGAATTGCGTTGGGTCAATATGGGTGTGCGTCGGCGCCTTGTCGTTGTCGCCCTCCTTGCGGTAGCTGGTGCGCCAGCCTTCCAGGCCCCGCAGCACCGTCATCGGCACGCCGGCCAGTTCGCAATAGCAGACGGCGCGCCCGCGTATGCCCGTCTCGACAATTTCCAGCTGGCTCACCGTGATACCCACCTGGGTCGGCACGCACGATTCGAGCTCGGCGCCGAACTTCGCCTTGAAAGCGGCCGCGTTGGCCACGCCGATCACGCACTTGAACTGGTCCGACACGACCGTGAAATCGCCCGCCATATTGGCGTCGATCCATGGCATGGAGCAGGCCAGCAACTTGCGGAAGCGGTCCAGGCGCTCGGACACATCCATCTGTTCCAATGCCTCGAACAAGGGGTCGGGCGTGCTCGTCACCCCTTCGGCCAGGCCCGCCGTGGCGATCATGTTTTCGGCCATGCGCGTGACCTTGGCCAGGATCAAGCCCCGTTGCGCCGGTTCGCCCAACATGGGGAACAGCGCTTTCGAGCCGCCCATGTCCTTGAACGCTTCATCGGCCCACTGGCGCAAGGTGGCCGCCGACGGCAGTGCTATGTCTTTTTCCGTGACGGGAATTACGATCAGGGTCGCATGTTCCTTGTCCAAGTCCTTTTGCAGGATGGTATTGGCCGTTTTCAATTCCGCCAGCATGGCCAGCACGCCTTCGCGGCCCGATTGCAGCTCGCCCACCAGGCCATTCCACTGCGCGCGGCCTTGCGCATCGACGCCCACGCGGTTGCCCAGCCAGCGCGACAGTTCGCCCAGCAGGATGACGGACTCGTCCGCCGCCTTGGCGCGCAAATGGAATTTCAGGGCATTCGCCATTTCCGTGCGCAAATGGTCCATCACCACGCCAGCCTGCTTTTCGCCATTGCTGAGGAAACCGAAGGTGCTGCGCGTCTGCTCCAGGTTGTTCAGCAGGCGCTCGTATTCGCGCGAACGCACGGCTTCCTTGATTTCGCGGTAGCGCTCGGCATTCGCGCCGATCTGCGCCGTCAAGCCGCTGCCCGGCGCCTCGATACGGTCCTTGATCTGTTCCACCAGCGACAGCACGTACTCCAGGCCGCCGAACTCTTTATTGTCAAGATAGCCATACAGCTGGTCGCGCACGACTTTCTTGACATCGTCGAGCACTTCGCGGCGGCGCTTACTGATGCGGTCTTCCGTCGTGTCTGCCGTGGAATCCTGGTCGCGCACGGCGTCGCGTTCCAGGTGTTTCATGGCGTCGCGCACTTGCGCCGGCCATTCGCTGCGGTCGAAACCCGTGCGGATATCGTTGATGCGCGTATTGACCCTGTTTTCCACGCCGGCCAGCAAGTGGCCGTGGCGGTCTTCCAGCAATTCGTCGACGACGCGAAAATCGATGAAGTCGCCGCTGGAGCGCTTCAGTTCGATGCTCTTGTCGGAAAACTCGGGGAAATCGCTGAATGGCGTTCCTTTCAGGAACATATTGGCGGCGAGGAAATTATCGCGCTGCGTATCGGTGGCGCGGTTGGCGCCCGCATCCGTGCCGCCCACGCCAAAGAACGCCTGCAGCATGGCGCCGGCCCAGCGATGGGCCCGCTCATCACGCGCCGCTTCCTGGCGCGTATCGAGCACGGCCATGCCGAATGAGGAAAAACGCTTCGAGAAATACAGGCGCATGTCGCCGAAGCGGTCTTGCGGCACGGGCGCGTTGTACAGGGAATTCTTGTGCTGCGCCTGGTTGACGGCGATCGAACGCTTGGCGCGCGCGAAGTCGGCCGAGGCGAAATCCTCGAACAGCGAGTCGGCCACCATGTGGTACACGTCGCTGACTTCCTTGGTGTGCTGCTGGGCAAGATTACCCGAATCGATGAGGTAAACCTCGCTGTACGGCTCGCGCGTCAGTTCCGGCCGGTCATACGCATCCCAGCGGCCCACATAGCCCTTGTTGCCCATCATCGCCGATTCCAGCTCCATCAGCGCCGCATAGCCGTTGGCCTCGACCCGGTCCTTGTTGGCCTTGGTATAGCCGGTCGGCAAGAACAGCATCAGCTCGACGTCGGCCGCGCCCACTTCGCTGCGCGCCAGCCAGCGCGCCAGCAAACCCATGTCCAAAAAGGAACCGGAACCCGTGCCGCCCGCCACGGAACCGACGATGACGATGCGAAAACGGTTCGTTTCCATGCGCAAGCCCAGCTCGGCCAGCTGGCGCTCGTGCGACAAGCCCGCCTTCAGGGCTTTCAGTTTCAAGCGGATCTTGTCGCGGATCTTCGCATACTTGTCAAAGAAATACAGGCGCGAGACGGCGCGGATCTGGCCCGCGCCGCTGCTCATGTCGAAACGCAATTCGCGGATGCGCTGCGGCGTCAGCGGCAGCCATTCCTTGATGTGCGGATATTTTTCCAAGGAATCTTCATCACGGCTGTACTTGTCCATGTCGAACGCCTCGACCACCTTGTCGTCATCCGTGAACTTCACCTGGTCGAACTGCAAGTCCTTGGCCTGCGATTCGCCGCTTTCGATCACGGCACCATTGTCCAGGTCGAAATGGATGAATTGCGCGATGGGAAAGTCCGCCAAGCCCTCGATGCGCGTGCGGTTGCCCGCGCCGCCCCACAGGGTGTTGAGGATGCGCCGTCGCACGCGCATCAGCACCTGCATGCCCGTGCCGCCGATGCCGATGAACAGGGTCGGGCGCAGCTCGATGATCTTGTCCTGCTTGCGCTCGCTGGCGCCGCCGGTGATGGTTTGGTTCAGGTTCTCTGCCATGGTGATTCCTTCGATGATGCGTACGACGGCGTGCGGCTTAGCGGCGGCTCGATGTAAAGGTCAACAGTAACGCGACCAGGCCCACCAGCACCAGCGGTCCCATGAATAGTGGCGCGAGGAATTTATGCGCGTTCACGGCGGCCAGCACCACGCCCGTGGCCAGGCTGGCCAGGAAGATGAACAGCCACCAGCCTGAAGCATTGGCCTTGTTCGGCGGAACGCGCTTGGCCACCAAACCATTCGCATAGGCATTCTTGGCAAAGAAAAAGGCGATGAACAGCAGCAAGAGCACCACGCCGCCGACCAGGGTGTCGCGCGACGAGGTATCGGTCGTGCTGGCAGGATCCAATGCGGGCGCAGCTTCGGTGGTGGCCGTGGTGCTGCTGGCAGCGCTGGCGGCGGAAGCGTCGGCGGCGGGCGGCACGGATGCCGGGGCCGTCACCGGGACCGGGACCGGGACCGGCAAAGTAAAGCCTGTGTTGTCTTTTGGAGTATCTTGCGCCATGGTATGCCTCTGTTGAATGGGAGTAATTTTTAAGGATTCGTTGTTCAGGCCAGGCTCAGGGTATGGCCGTCCGCCACGCGCACGACGGCCGGCTTGCCCAGTCCACGCTTGAGTTCGCCGATGTCGCGGCCGTTATCATCGCGGATCTGCACGCTTTTAAATGGTTTCATTAACACTTGCCGCTGCAGGCCGTCTACCATCACCTTGTAGCGCGTGGCGCGCGTACCCAGCAAACCCAGCGCCAGCAGACCCAGCACGAGTGCCAGCACGCCGCCCAATATCACCAGCACGGGCAGCAGCGGATACTGGATGCGCACCAGCAGGGGAATCGTCGCCTGCGAGGCGCGCACGCTGTCTGGCGGCGTAAACATGCTTGAGATCGGGTCGCCGGGGAAGAGTTCCTGCAAATCCTTGCCAAAACTTCCGGCCAGCGCCAGCCGCTGTTCCGACAAGCTCACTTGCGCCTGCATGGGCAGCATCACTTGCTTGCCCATGGCGGCGATCGCCTGCGCCGACCACGGCGAGGGAATCTGCGCCATCGGCAACGCAAACTGTACCTGCACGGCCTGGCTGGCGCCCGGCTGCAGCTGGCGGATTTGATCGGGCGCCACGTGCAGGGGCGCATTCTGGCCCGCCAGACTGGCGTGCACTTTGGCGCTATCGATGACGTACGGGAAAAACATGTTTTGCAGGGACGCCTGCAGCACCACTTGCGGCACCAGGCTCGCCGCATCGACGTCGAGCACGATGGTGCGCCCGTCGCGGCCCAGGCTGGCGTGCACGTTGGGACTGTTCTTGACGGACTGGGGCACGATGCGCACGGCATCCTGGTCCACCGGTTTTAATCGTGCGGGCGGACGCGTCAGCACTTGCGACAACCGCCCTTCAGCCAGGATGCGGGTCAACGCCTCGGACGCGGGCTGGCCATACGCCAGCGCATACACCATCAAGCCCTTGGCACTGTACAGCTTGCCCTGCACGGGCATGCGCAGCGGAAACACCAAGGTCTTGGTGATCGATGGTTCCAAATGCAGCAAGCGGTAAAAGTCGCGGTTGCGCTCGGCCGTCTGGCTGTCGTTGTTCGGGCTGTTCTTGTTATTGGTAAAGATCCACACGATGCCGGAGGCGGACTGAAACGGCCCCGTGATGGTTTTTGTGACGGCTTCCTGGAAATCCGTGTCAGCCAGTGCGCCGCCATTGCCCTTGCGCGCCAGGCCCAGGCTGGCCAGCTGGCCCGCCACGCCGGCGCCGCCCTGGCCCTGCCCCAGCAGCGACGGCGACACGTGCGCGCCGCTGCTCTGGCTGAAGGCCAAGGTATAGACTTTATCGGACGGGTTCGTGGCGGCCTGCGCCACGGCGCCCACCAATGCCTTCAATTGCGAATGCTCGTCCGTGTAGAACGGTTCCATCCAGCCCGAGTTTTGCACCAGAAACGCTTGCTGGATGCCCGCGGCCTGCACGCCGGCTGCACTGAGCAAAGCGGCACAGGCCGCGATCAGGACGCGCGCCTTCATGCCTGCAAGGTCCAGCCATCGATGCGCGACAGCAGCGGGTGGTACCCCCACAGCGTGCGTTCATGGATAAACAGGCGTACTCGCCACGGCTCGCTGACGGCAAAGGTATGAAACACGGTTTCGCGCAATTCATCGTCCTGCACCAGCTGGGCTGCCAGGCGTTCATTCGAGCGCAGCACGCTGGACAGACCCGCGCTGGTGGCGAACTTGACACCGAAGACGCTGTTGCCCCCGCCCGATTCGAGCAGCGGCATGACAGCCTGGTTCTTGCCGCCATCGTCGCCGTGTTCCGGCTCTTCCCACGGCGCCGTCTTCAGCTTGGTGGCGAAGCGGTAATTGAAGCTGCCCGAGCACAGGCGCGGCGCCAGCGCGTCGGCCTTCTCGACCTGGACACCCAGTTTCACATACACGTAGGTGCCGCGGCGGTTTTCAAAGCACAGTTGCCACAGGCCACCGTCGCGCGACAGGTAGGGGCTGCCGAATTCGAAGTGCGGCACCAGTCCTTCGGGCCAGGGCGTAAACGAAGCGGCCACGTTGCCGTCCGGCTGCAGTTGCAGCCGCAGCTGGCCGTTGGCGCAGGGCCACACGGCCATGCGGTTGTAAGCCACGGGCGCACTGACGGCGCCCAGGTCCACGACGCCGTCGAGCAGCACGTCGCTGCCCGGCTTTTGCGTTGCGTCAAGGTTGACGAAGCGGATACGGCCATCGTCGTCGCGCAGCGGCGCCCACAGGCGGTTCTGGAACCAGACGGGCGCGGCCGCGCAAGGCGCGCCGCCCACATGCTCGACCACGTAGCTCAGCGAAGGCACGTCGGGACGGAGGCAAGCGAGGCCGTGACTCGTCGGCAAGACCAGCACGCTGTTAAATTCCGGCACCAGCTCGGCGCGCCAGGCGCCGTGGACCAGGTCCGATTCAGCCAGCAAGCCGCCATACGCGGGGTCCAGCGCCAGCCAGCGTTTCGAGGCGGGCAGCCAGGCGTGCAAGACCGCCTTGCGCGGGTCCAGTGCCAGCAGCGCGGCAGCGCTGGTGCCAAACTGGGCGGAAAAAAATTCATACTCGCCCGGCGGCGGCATGGGCAGCGAGGCGTCGGCCTGCGCATGCTCTTCGCGCGCGCGCTGGTCGGCCAGTTTCAAAGGCACGCTGGCCTGGCGCAAGCCGGCCGCGCCAGCCGGTGGCACCTCGCTGACGGGATGCGCACCGTAGGGCGGCACCCACGGCGGCGTGACGGCCGTGTCGGGCGGCACCTGCAAGGCCGTGCCGGTGGCAGGGTCGAACGAGAATTCAGGCGGAAACTGCCGCACGGGCGCGCCGGCGGCAGCGGGCAGGCGCCGCGCGTGCATCAGCAGGCCGATATCGGCAGGGCTCAGCAAAGGCGAGACGTTCTGGCCGTCCGCGCTGCGCTGCATGGTCCACGCGCCATCGTCATCGACGAACCAGACGCCAGAGGGCACGCCCCAATCCCCAGAAGTTTTAAGATCCATGTATTTTCTATGACAAACAATGCATATGGTGTAACGTGTGCTGGGGCTGACGCAACGAGGTCGCAGCCCTGGCAGTTCTCATAGTAACGTCTTTTTATCTGTATGGAAACATTGACGGCGTTCCTCAGCCCTGCTGCGTCCGCACTTTCGTCAACAGCTTCGTGGTCGAGCGGTCGTGTGCGAAATCGATGGCTACGGCCTGGCCGCCATACGCCAGCACGGCCTTGCCTTCAGGAATGGCCGCCATATCGTAGTCGCCACCCTTGGCATAGATTTCCGGCTCGATCTCCTGCACCACTTCCAGGGCGCTGTCTTCCGAGAACGGCACCACCAGGCTCACCGCTTCCAGCGCGGCCAGCACGGCCATGCGGTCTTCGCAGCTGTTCAACGGACGGTCGTCGCCCTTGCCCAGGCGTTTCACCGAGGCATCCGTGTTCACGGCCACCACCAGCGAGGCGCCCAGCGCGCGCGCCTGCGCCAGATAGGTCACGTGGCCGCGGTGCAGAATGTCGAACACGCCATTCGTCACCACCACCGGTTTCGGCAGGGCCGCGGCGCGGGCGCGCAGTTCGTCACGGCCGCACAGTTTGTTTTCAAAATCAGGCATGGATATCTCTTGTTGGGTTATATATGTGGTCACGACCCGGCGTGGCTATCGCCTTGCATGCCGCCGCCATCGTGGCGCCAGGCATCGATCAAGGCCAGGATGGCCGGTTCCAGGCCCTCTTCGGCGATGTGATCTTGCCGGTAGTAAATCATCAGCGCATACACGCTGGCCAGGCGGCTGACGGGCGGCGACAGCGCATATTCATTGCCGCGCGCCGGTTGCCTGGCACGCCAGTAGTTGATTGCCGCTTCCAGCGCCTGCATCTGCAGTTCCATCGCCCTCTCCCTTCGCTGCCTGGTCCCGCATTATAGGGGGCGATCCGCTACAATACGCCATCGGCGCCACAGTTTCACGTTTGCGCCACCTTTCATTCATTGCAAGTAAGCACTTCCTGTGTTTCAATCGGACTATGACACTGACTGAACTGAAATATATCGTTGCAGTCGCGCGAGCGAAGCACTTCGGGCATGCTGCCGAAGCCTGCTTCGTTGCCCAGCCCACCCTGTCAGTGGCGATCAAGAAACTCGAAGACGAATTGGGTGTGGTCCTGTTCGAACGGGGCGGCGCGGAAATCTCCGTCACGCCCCTGGGCGCGCAGATCATTGCGCAAGCCGAGCGTGTGCTGGAACAGACGGCCGCCATCAAGGAACTCGCCAAGCAAAACAAGGACCCGCTGGCCGGCCCCCTGCGCCTGGGCGTGATCTATACGATCGGCCCCTACCTGCTGCCGCCCCTGGTCAAGGCCATGATAGACCAGGTGCCGCAGATGCCTTTGATTTTGCAGGAAAACTTCACGGTTCGCCTGCTCGAATTGCTGCGCCAGGGCGAACTGGACGTGGCCATCATGGCCCTGCCGCTGCCCGACCACGGCATGTCCATGCAGGAACTGTATGATGAACCGTTCGTCGTGGCCATGCCGCGCCAGCATCCGTGGACAGCGCGTGAAAAAATCGCCGCGCAAGATTTGAAATCGGAAACCATGCTCCTGCTGGGCAATGGCCATTGCTTCCGCGACCAGGTGCTGGAAGTGTGCCCCGAAATGGCACGCTTTTCCTCGCCCGGCAACGGTATGCAGCGCACGTTTGAAGGTTCCTCCCTGGAAACCATCCGTCACATGGTGGCCAGCGGCATCGGCCTGACGGTCTTGCCGCGCGCCTCCGTGTCAAATATGCACACCACCGAGGGCATGCTCGAATACCGGCCATTCGCCGCCCCCGTGCCATCACGCAGGGTGGTGATGCTCTGGCGCAAGAGTTTTACGCGCAAGGCCGCCATCGACGCCCTCTGCGCAGCCATCGCCAGCTGCGACTTGCCCGGCATCACACCACTCTGCGAGGAGTAGGTCGGCGGCGTCAAATAGTAGACCACGCACTATTTTGCGATAATCGATCTTTCTCTTCAACAAGATCGAGTCTTCCATGAACAAGCTGGCGCTGTATTTCCGCCTGATACGGCTGGACAAGCCTATCGGTACCGTATTGCTGCTGTGGCCTACCCTGTGTGCGCTATGGCTGGCGCAGCAGGGCGTGCCGGACTGGCGGCTGCTGCTCATCTTCACCCTCGGCACTTTCCTGATGCGCTCGGCTGGCTGCGCCATCAACGACTACGCCGATCAGGATATCGACAAATTCGTCAAGCGTACGGTGGACCGTCCCATCACCAGCGGGCGGATCAGCGGCAAGGAAGCGCTGGCTGTTGCCGGCGTACTGAGCGTGCTGGCCTTTTGCCTGATCCTGCCCTTGAATGCGCTGACCAAGCAGCTGTCGGTGGCCGCCGTCATCATCGCCGGCACCTACCCCTACTTCAAGCGCTTCTTTGCGATTCCGCAAGCCTACCTGGGTATCGCCTTCGGCTTCGGCATCCCCATGGGCTTTGCCGCCATCACGGATAGCGTGCCCGTCGTCGCCTGGCTGCTGCTGCTGGGTAATGTCTTCTGGGCCGTGGCCTACGATACGGAGTACGCGATGGTCGACCGCGACGACGACTTAAAAATCGGCATCAAGACCTCGGCCATCACCTTTGGCCGCTACGACGTGGCCATCATCATGCTGTGCTATGCCGCTTTCCTGCTGCTGTGGCTGGTCTGCGGCTGGCACCTGGGCTTGCGCTACTGGTATGTGGCGGGCTTGCTGGTGGCGGCCGGCTGCGCCGTTTACCACTACACCCTGATCCGCGCACGCGAGCGTATGCCGTGTTTTGCGGCGTTCCGGCATAATAACTGGCTAGGAGCAGCGGTGTTTGCGGGCGTGGTGCTGGACTTTGCTTTCCGTTAATCAATGATCTTGCGCTGCGGCAACCCTTGAGGCGGCGCAAGACTAGCCTGTCCGCTGCTGCCTACACTGGTATTTCACTGTGCAGTTTCACTTCCATGAGGTAATACATGAGCTCGATACATACCGGAAAATCCAGCAGCGACAGCATCCTCGCCGACGCCGACAAGGCCCGCGACAAACTGGTCGGCGACCTGAAAACCGTCATCAATGAAGCGGAAGGCTGGCTCGATGGCGCCAAGGATCAGACGGGCGAGAATGTCAAAGCCGTCAAGGACAAGTTCATCGCCACCCTGGAAACGGCCAAGAAAGACTTGATCAAGCTGGAAGAAGACTTGCTCGAACGTACCAAGAAGGCGGCCAAGGCCACCGATGAATACGTGCAGGACAATCCATGGAAAGCCGTGGGCGCGGGCGCCGTCGTGGGCGTGCTGTTCGGTCTGCTGCTCTCCTCGTCACGCCGCTAAACAGTAACGACGCCGTACCGACGGCCTAGGCCGTCTCCTGACGCGAAAGGCAGCATATGGCTATCGTGCACCATGTCGCCCAAGTCGCAGCGACCCTCGCCGCCATCGTCCAGACCCGTCTGGCCCTGGCGGCCGTGGAAATGGAAGAAGAGTCGCTGCGCTTCCTGTCCTATCTGGCGCTGGCCATGTTGGCACTGCTGTGCCTGTTTGTCGGCCTGGTGCTGCTGGTCTTCCTCGTCATCGTCGTATTCTGGGACACGCATCGCATTGCCGCCATCGCCATCACGGCCGCCGTCTTCATCACTGCCGCCCTCGCCACCCTGCTGGGCGTGCGCGCCAGCTTCCGCAGCAAGCCGAAACTGCTGTCCTTCACACTTTCAGAACTGAACAAAGACCTGGACGAGCTGCAACTGCTGGCGCGCCGGGAATCGGAGCGGCCATGACCACGCATCCCACCAAACTGTCGCATGTTCACACGGCCGCCAGCCTGGCGCAGCGGCGCGACGCGCTGCTGGCCGAATGCACGCTGCAGCGTCTGGCCCTGGGCGTGCAGACGCGCCAGTTGCTGGAACCATTGACAGGCGGCAATCTGCGCCACACCCTGGCCACGCGTTTCAAGATTCCCCTGATGCTGGGCGGCGCCGCGCTGGGCCTGCTGCTGGTACGCCCGCGGCGTTTCGTGCCGCTGCTGCTGGCTGGCGCCTCGCTGCTCAAGCATGCGAACGCTGCCCTGCCCCTGATCCGCACCCTGTTGCACCGCGTCGGCAAGCAGGCGCCGCCTCCGCCCTGAAAAATATTTTTACCTGGCTGCATCCAAATGACAGGCCCATGGGTAGTCATGGTATCAACCAGCCGGTTGAGCCAACTACCAGGAGTTCGCCATGCTTGCCCACACCGCACCACGCCACGCCGTTCCCGCCTTCGCCCTGCTGAGCGCCGCCCTGCTGCTGAGCGCCTGCGCCCCCATGAGCGCGCGCTATTCGCAGGAACAATTACCGAACGCCGTTAAAGTACCCGATGGCCACCAAGTCGCCATGCAGACTGTAGGCGTGGGCAAGATCGCCTACGAATGCAAGGTAAAAAAAGACATGACGGGCCATGAATGGGTCTTCGTGGGCCCGGATGCGGCCCTGAACGACCGCAGCGGCATGCAAGTGGGCACGTATGTCGGTCCGCCTGCGACTTGGGCCAACCTGGACGGTTCGAAAGTGACGGCGACGCAAGTGGCCGTGGCGCCCGCCGGCGCGGGCAATATCCCGTATCAGCTGGTGAAAGCCAATCCGGCCACGGGCAGCGGCGCCATGCAGGGCGTCAGCTACATCCAGCGCGTGGCCACCAGCGGCGGCGTGGCCCCGGCAACGCCGTGCGGCATGGACACCGTTGGCGTCAAGCAATGGGTGCCCTACCAGGCTGACTATATCTTCTGGAAAGCCGCATAAATCAGTGAAAACGATGGTTGGCAAGCCCGTTTCTGGCCTATACTCGGCACTGAAAACTTGCTAACCGTTAACTCTTGACGATTGCGCCCACCTTGCCAACGCTAGCCACCCCGTTCGATTACGATGCCGCCCTGCGCGCCTGCGCCAGGGGCGAGCAGCAGGCCTTGCACGGCCTGTACCAGCAAGAAAGCCGCTATCTGCTGGGCGTGGCCCTGCGCATCGTGCGCCAGCGGGCACTGGCCGAAGACGTGCTGCACGACGCCTTCCTGAACATCTGGCGCCGCGCCGGCAGTTTCGACGCCACGCGCGGCAGCGGCAAGGGCTGGATCTATGTGGTGGTGCGGCATCAGGCGCTGAACGTGGCGCGCGCCCGCGCCCATGAAGTATCGGCCGACGAGGATACCGTGGAAACCCTGCTGCACGAACGACAAGGCCATGATGCCGGCGACGCCTACGCCCTTCAGGCGGACATGGGCAAGCTGCACGATTGCCTCGGTCACCTGGACGAATCCAAACGCAATAGCATTCTGTACGCCTACGTGGATGGCTGTTCCCACAGCGAAATCGCGCAGCGCCTGCAAGCGCCGCTGGGCACCGTCAAGGCTTGGGTCAAGCGTGGGCTGGCCGCCTTGCGGGAGTGCATGGGATGATGAATAGCGACGAGGAATTGCAAAGGCTGGCCAGCCAATACGTGCTGGGTACCCTGGAACTGGCCGAGCGCGCGGAAGTGGAACAGCGCTTGCCGCGCGAGCCAGCGCTGCGCGACGCGGTTGCTGCGTGGGAACAGCGTCTGCTGCCATTGACCACGCTGGCGCCGCCCGCAGCGCCCTCTGCGCAACTGTGGCCACGCATCAGCGCCAGCCTGTTCACGCCGAAAACCGTGCAGCAGGCGGGCGGCTGGCAAGCGTGGTGGAACAGCCTGGCTTTCTGGCGCGTGCTGGCCGGCGGCGGCCTGGTGGCCACGGCAGCGCTGGCCGTGCTGGTCACGGTGCAGCTGCAAGCGCCAAGCGGACCCGGCTACCTGGTGGTGCTGGTGGCGCCGCAGGATAAATCGCCGGGCTGGATCGTGCAGGCGGGCGGACGCGGCGGCAAGAACCGCGACCTGAGCCTGATCCCGCTGGGCCCGACTAGCGTGCCGCAGCAAAAAGCCCTGCAATTCTGGACCAAGGGCAAGGACTGGGGCGCCCCCGTCTCGCTGGGCCTGGTCAAGCCGGGTCAATCCGTCAAGTTGACATTGGACAAGCTGCCGCCGCTGCAGCCGGAGCAACTGTTTGAAATCACGCTGGAACCGGCTACGGGTTCGCCCACGGGTCGGCCGACGGGGCCGATTTTATACATCGGCCGCGCCGTCAAGGTGATGTAAGCGGAACTTATTTGCCCAGCTCGTCCCCCATCTCGCGCCCCCGCTGCGCGGCCGCCTTGATGCCCTTGACGATGGCAGCCTTGACGCCGCTCTCTTCCATACTGGTCAGCGCCGCATACGTGGTGCCCCCTTTCGAGGTAACGCGCTCGCGCAGCAGCGACACGGGTTCGCTGGAGTTCGCCGCCAGCTGCGCGGCGCCCGTAAAGGTGGCAATCGCCAGCTGCGTGCCCTGCTCCGGCGTCAAGCCCAGTTCTGCGGCCGCCTGCTGCATCGCTTCGATAAAGTAAAACACGTAAGCGGGGCCGCTGCCCGACACGGCCGTCACAGGGTCGATCTTCGCCTCGTCGTCGAGCCAGACGGTCTGGCCGACGGCGCGCAGGATGGCGTCCGCCGTCTTTTTCTGTTCCTCGCTGACGCCGCTGCTGGCCACCATGCCCGTGATGCCCATGCCGATCAGGGCCGGCGTGTTCGGCATGCAGCGCACGATGGCGGGATAATCACCGAGCCAGCGCGACAGGTCTTGCGCGCGGATGCCGGCGGCGATCGACAGGATCAATGGCGCCCGTTCCCCATCGAGGAAGGGCAGCAACTGCGCCACCACTTCGCGCATGCTTTGCGGTTTGACTGCCAGCACGATCACGTCCACGGCGCGCAGCGCTTCGTCCGCAAGCATCGCCGTCGTGACGCCGAATTGGGCCTGCAATTTTTCCAGCGCTGGCGCGTGCGGGTCGATCACGTGGATGTTGCCGCCCAAGGTCAACTTGCCGGCCAGGCCGGCGATCAGAGCCGCAGCCATATTGCCGCCGCCCACAAATGCGATATTCAATTCTGTCGTCATGGCGATGCTTTCATTCAATCAGTGAGAGTAATTACGGGAACCGAAGATGGCACTGCCCACGCGCACGATGGTGGCGCCTTCCAGCACGGCGGCGCGCATGTCAGCCGACATGCCCATGGACAGGGTATCGAGCGCCAGCCCTTCAGCCTTCAATTGTTCGTACAGCGCACGCAATTGCGCAAAGGCCCGGCGCTGGAGGGAGACATCCGTTTCCGGCTCGGGAATCGCCATCAGGCCGCGCAGGCGCAAGCGGGGCAGCTGCGCCACAGCGCGCGCCAGCGCCGGCAATTCCGCTGGCGTCACACCGCTCTTGCTGGCCTCGCCGCTGATATTGACTTGCAGACAGATATTCAGGTCCGGCAAGCCGGCCGGGCGCTGTTCGGACAGGCGCGCGGCGATCTTTTCCCGTTCCACCGTGTGCACCCAGTCGAAATGTTCGGCGATGGGGCGCGTCTTGTTGCTCTGGATGGGGCCGATGAAGTGCCAGACGGGTGCGCCTTGCGGCAGCGCAAGCTTGACGGCGGCGATCTTGTCGAGCGCTTCCTGCAAATAGTTTTCGCCAAACGCCGCCTGGCCCGCGCGCATCGCTGCCAGCACGGCGTCCGCGCCAAAGGTCTTCGAGACTGCCAGCAGGGTCACGTCGGTCGGCGCGCGCTGCGCGTCAGAGGCGGCCTGCGCAATACTGTCGCGCACGGCTTGCAAGTTCTGTTCGATTGTGGACATAATCATTTTCTAGTGTATAGGGGCGGCGGCACAGTGCGCCAGCCCATCAATGCAGGCACAGGGATTATAAATGGACATCTCCGAATTACTCGCTTTCTCCGTCAGCAACAAGGCTTCCGACTTGCATCTGTCTTCCGGCCTGCCGCCGATGATACGGGTCCATGGCGACGTGCGCCGCCTGAACGTGGCCCCGCTCGAGCACAAGGAAGTGCACAGCATGATCTACGACATCATGAACGACAGCCAGCGCAAGGTCTATGAAGAAGCGCTGGAATGCGACTTCTCGTTCGAGATTCCTGGCCTGGCCCGCTTCCGCGTCAACGCCTACAACCAGGAACGGGGTGCTTCGGCCGTGCTGCGCACGATTCCGTCGAAAGTGCTGACCCTGGACGAACTCAACGCCCCACGCATCTTCGGCGAGCTGGCCATGCGCCCGCGCGGCCTCGTGCTGGTGACGGGCCCGACGGGTTCCGGCAAGTCGACCACCCTGGCGGCCATGGTGAACCACGTCAACGAACGCCTGAACCACCATATTCTCACCATCGAAGACCCGATCGAATTCGTGCATGAACCGAAAAAATGCCTGATCAACCAGCGCGAGGTGGGCTCGCACACGCATTCGTTCAGCAGCGCGCTGCGTTCGGCCCTGCGCGAGGACCCGGACGTGATTTTGGTGGGCGAATTGCGCGACCTGGAAACCATCCGCCTGGCGCTGACGGCGGCCGAGACGGGCCACCTGGTGTTCGGCACCCTGCACACCTCCTCGGCGGCAAAATCGATCGACCGCATCATCGACGTCTTCCCCGCCGAAGAAAAGGAAATGGTGCGCGCCATGTTGTCAGAATCCTTGCAAGCCGTCATTTCGCAAAACTTGCTGAAAACCAAGGACGGCAACGGCCGCGTAGCCGCGCATGAAATCATGCTGGCCACGCCGGCCGTGCGCAACCTGATCCGCGAAGCGAAAGTGGCGCAGATGTATTCGGCCATCCAGACGGGCAGCAACGTAGGCATGCAGACGCTGGACCAATGTCTCACCGACCTGGTGCGGCGCGGCACGATTTCCGCAGAAGCGGCCCGCGCGGCCGCCAAGTCGCCTGAAAACTTCCCCGGATAAGCCATGCAAACGACGCACGAACACTATGAAGCCATGCACGCGCTGCTGGCGCAGATGCGCGCTCGGGGCGGCTCGGACCTGTTCATCACGGCAGGCTTTCCTGCCGCCATCAAGCTCGATGGCAAGCTGACGCCGCTGGCCGGCGGCGCGCTCGCCGCGCAGCAGGCGGCAGGCTACGTGCGCGCCGTCATGAATGCGCGCCAGGCCGCCGAGTTCGAGTCCAGCCGCGAAGCCAATTTCGCCATCAGCCCGGAAGGCCTGGGGCGTTTCCGCGTGTCCGCCTTCGTGCAGATGGGCCAGGCAGGCATGGTCTTGCGATTGATCAATACCGCCATCCCCTCCCTGGACGCGCTGGGCTTGCCCGCCATCCTGCAAGACATCGTGATGAGCAAGCGGGGCCTCGTCATCATGGTGGGCGCCACGGGCTGCGGCAAGTCGACCACCCTGGCGGCGATGGTGGGTCACCGCAACGCCCACAGCCACGGCCATATCATCACCATCGAAGATCCCGTGGAATTCATCCATCCGCACGGCAACTGCATCGTCACCCAGCGCGAAGTGGGCGTCGATACGGACGACTGGGCCACGGCCCTGAAAAACACCCTGCGCCAGGCGCCCGACGTGATACAGATCGGGGAAATCCGCGACCGCGACACCATGGACCACGCCATCGCGTTTGCCGAGACGGGCCATCTGTGCCTGGCGACCTTGCACGCGAACAACGCCAACCAGGCACTGGACCGCATCATCAATTTCTTCCCCGAAGAGCGGCGCCAGCAGCTGTTGATGGACTTGTCGCTTAATTTGAAGGGCATGATTTCGCAGCGATTGATCCCCAACAAGGAAGGCGGCGGGCGCAAGGCGGCGCTGGAAATCCTGCTCAATTCGCCGCTGATGAGCGAGCTGATCTTCAAGGGCCAGGTGCACGAGATCAAGGAATTGATGAAAAAATCGCGCGAGCATGGCATGCAGACCTTTGACCAGGCCCTGTTCGACCTGCACGAAGCGGGCGCCATCAGCCATGAAGATGCGCTGCGCAATGCGGACTCCGTCAACGACCTGCGCCTGGCGATCAAACTGAAGGGCACAATGGCACCGGCAGCGGCGCCGTCGGCGAACGCCACCACACTGGGACTCCTCTGACATGAGCAGCATCCACGATTTCCAGGCCGAGGCGCTGGACGGCACGCCCGTCGATCTGGCGCAATACCGAGGCAAGGTGCTGCTGATCGTCAACACGGCCAGCGCCTGCGGTTTCACGCCCCAATACCAGGGCCTGGAAGCGCTGTACCGCGAATTCCATGAGCAGGGCCTGGTCGTGCTGGGCTTTCCCTGCAATCAATTCCGCCAGCAGGAACCGGGTTCGCGCGGAGATATCAAAGCCTTTTGCGAAAAAAATTTCGGCGTCACCTTTCCCCTGTTTGCCAAGGTTGATGTGAATGGCCCGCATGCCCATCCCCTGTTTGCGCAATTGAAACAGGCGGCGCCCGGCATACTGGGCACGCAATCGATCAAATGGAACTTCACCAAGTTTTTGGTGCGCAAGGATGGCAGCGTATTTCGCCGCTACGCGACGGCCAGCAAACCGGCCGGCCTGGCGGACGATATTCGCCAATTGCTACAGGAATAGCAATGCGATGCTTTTAATTTATAACAATAAATGCTGAAATCAATCAATCTGCATTTATTTCATGCTTGATATCAATATTGTGTTTCCAATAGCAAATTTCGGTGATAATGTTGACATAATTATTCGCAGATATCGATCAAAAAACGATGCCAGTCTTTGGGAAAATAATATCTTCATGGATGCGGATGGGCATTTATTCCCGCCTATTCATTCCTATTTTCTTCCTGATACTCGCCGTTTGCGCTGTCCGCTACCACGCCCTGCTCGGTACGGAAAGCGCGCTGGCCAACGCGCGCTATCAGAGCGATGCCCGACAACTCGACCTGTTCCTGGCCAATAGCGTGCTGCCGCTGACCGTGCACACGAACAGTCACGCGATGCACGACAAGGTGCGCCAGGTGCTGCGCAGCGCCCTGCCGCTGAACCGCAGCCTCGCCTCCGCGCACTGGGATACAACTGGCGGGCATGTCGAAGTGCTGGCCGACAAACCGCTGGCCGACAGCGTGCCCGCCTGGTTCGCGCGCCTGGCTGGCATCACGCCCATCCGCAGCCGCCTGACGGTGGCGCTGCCGGACGGCGGCGACGGCATCCTCGCCCTGCACTACACGCCCGCACTGCCTCTGGAGCAGGTATGGCACCGGGTGCGCGAACAGGCCGTCCTCAGCACCATCAATATCGCCCTGGTCTTCCTCCTGCTGGGCTTGATCCTGGCGTCGCACCGCCGGCTGCTGGCGCGGCTCGTGCAAGCGACCGATCGCTTCCGCGAAGGCAATTTCGCCGTGCGCCTGGCAGTCGGCGCCACGCCCGAAGCGCGAGCCGTGTCGGACTCGTTCAACAGCATGGCGGGCGATGTCGAAGAGCTGTTGACGTCACTGAAGACCAGCCAGCGCCAGCTGGGCGAACAGCTGAACGAAACCATGCACATGCAGCAGGCGCTGCAAAAACTGTCGTGGCAAAACTACAATGATGTACTGACGGGTTTACCCAACCGTGCCGCGCTGGCCGCACGCTTCGAACAGGAACTGTTCCTGGCGCGCGAACGCCAGCGCCTGCTGGCCGTCTGCCTGTTCGACCTCGACCACTTCCAGGCCATCAACGACCGCCACGGCGCCGAAGCGGGCGATGAAATTCTCAAGCAGGTGGCTGCCCGCCTGCACAGTTTTACGGGCCAGGTCCACTACGCGGCGCGCCTGGGCGGCGATGAATTCGTCATGCTGCTGTGCGGCCAGGCCAACATCGCCAGCATCGAACAGAACGTCACGCAATTGATGCAGGAACTGAGCCACCCCTACCAGTGCGACCAGCAGGCGCTGCACATGACGGCCAGCGTCGGCATCGCCGTCTATGCGGGCAAGGACTTGAATACGGAAAGCCTGCTGCGCCACGCCGACCACGCCGTCTACCAGGCGAAATTGACGGGGCGCAACCAGTACCACTTCTTCGACACCAATCTCGATGAAGAAGTGCGTACCCAGCACAACCAGCGCACGGAAGTGCGCCAGGCCCTGATCAACGGCGAACTGCGGCTGCATTACCAACCCAAGGTGAACATGCGCGCCGGCACGGTGGTGGGCATGGAAGCATTGCTGCGCTGGCAGCATGCGCGTCGCGGCCTGCTGGCGCCCGCGCAATTCCTGCCGCTGGTGGAGCAGACGGATTTGATCATCGACATCGGCGAATGGGTGCTGCGCCAGGCCCTGTGGCAGACGCATCGCTGGGCGGCTTGCGGCAAGCATTGGGTAGTCAGCGTGAATATCGCGGCGCGCCACTTCCAGCAACCCGACTTTGTCTCGCGCCTGGAAACCATCCTCGGCGAATTTCCCAGCGTGTGCGCCAGCATGCTGGAACTGGAAATCCTCGAATCGTCTGCCCTGCACGACATCCAGGACGTGCGTCGCATCATCCGCGCCTGCCAGGCGCTGGGCATCACCTTTGCCCTCGACGATTTCGGCACCGGCTATTCATCGATGTCCTACTTGAAGCGCCTGCCGGCAAACATCGTCAAGATCGACCAGAGCTTCGTGCGCAATATGCTCAACGACCGCGACGACCTGCACCTGGTGCGCGCCGTCATCGGCCTGGCCCGGTCATTCAGCTTGACGGTGATCGCCGAAGGCGTGGAAAGCGTCGAGCATGGCGCGCGCCTGATCCAGCTGGGCTGCGACCTGGCGCAAGGCTACGGCATCGCCCGCCCCATGCCGGCCGACGCCGTGGTGGAATGGGCGAACAATTTCGTCCCAGCCCCGCAATGGCGCATCGCGCAGTACAGCGAAGTGCCTATGTAGAGCTGATTCCAGCAGATGAATACATCTCCTGCTGGCGCTCCCTACCGGAATAGGCTCTTAGGGGTTCAAGGCCGCGTCGATCAGCTCGATCCAGTGCCGCACGGGCGTCTCGGTGCCAGACTGCAGGTGGCTCAGGCAGCCGATATTCGCCGACACGATCATGTCCGGCTCGCACGCTTCCAGGTTCGCCACCTTGTTGTCGCGCAGCTGCTGCGACAGTGCCGGTTGCAGAATCGAATACGTGCCCGCCGAACCGCAGCACAAATGGCTGTCGGCGCACAGGCGCACATCGACGCCGACGGCGCGCAGCACCTGCTCCACCTTGCCGCGCACCTGCTGGCCGTGCTGCAGGGTGCAGGGCGGGTGATACGCCACTCGCTTGCCGATGCGCCCTTTCAGCAGGTCCACCAGCTCCGTTTCAAACGCCGGCATGATCTCGGACAAATCGCGCGTCAGTGCGGCGATGCGCCGCGCCTTCTCCGCATAGTGGGCATCGTGCGCCAGCAGATGTCCATATTCCTTGACCGTGGCCCCGCAGCCGGATGCCGTCATGACGATGGCTTCTGCGCTGTCCACATACGGCCACCAGGCGTCGATATTGCGGCGCATGTCATCCAGCGCCGCTTCCTGGTCATTCAGGTGATGGCGCAGCGCGCCGCAGCAGCCCGCCTTCGGCGCCACGATCAGCTGCACGCCCAGGGCATCAAACACGCGCGCCGTGGCCGCGTTGATGTTCGGCGACATGGCCGGCTGCACGCAGCCGTCAAGCAGCAGCATGCTGCGCGCGTGCTGGCGCGTGGGCCATGCGCCGGCGGTGGCGCCCGGGCGCAATTTGTCCTGCAAACTTTTTGAGAGCAAGGGCCGCAGCGCCTGCCCCGCCTTGTACACGGGCGTAAACAGCCAGCGGCGTGGCAAGGCTTCCTTCAGGGCGAAGCGCAAGGCCCGTTCGCGCAAGGGGCGCTGCACGCGCTGCTCGACGACATTGCGGCCGATATCGACCAGGCGCCCGTACTGCACACCCGAGGGGCAGGTCGACTCGCAGTTGCGGCAGGTCAGACAGCGGTCCAGGTGCATCTGCGTCTTGGCGGTGACGGGCGCGCCTTCGAGCACTTGCTTGATCAGGTAAATGCGTCCGCGCGGGCCATCGAGTTCATCGCCCAGCAACTGGTAGGTGGGGCAGGTGGCCGTGCAAAAACCGCAATGCACGCAAGCGCGCAAGATGGCTTCGGCTTCGTCGCCTGCCGGCGTGTTCTTGATGAAATCAGCGAGATTGGTTTGCATGCGCGCTCAATACATTCTGTGCGGGTTAAAGATGCCGGCAGGGTCGAAAGCCTGCCGCAGGCGCTGGTGGATGGTGGCAACGGCCGGCGCCAGCGGGTGGAACACGCCCACCGCCTTGTCGCCGCCGCGGAACAGGGTGGCGTGGCCCCCAAGCGCAGCCACCGCCTGGCGAATGTGCCGGGCGCTATCGGCATCGGCGTCGCCGTCGAGCTTCAACCAGCGCTGTGCCCCGCCCCACTCGATCAGCTGGCGCCCCTTTAAAATCACGGCACTGGCGTGCGGCGGCAGAGACAAGCGCCACAGGCTGCCCGCGCCCGCAAAGAAAGCATGCGTCTGTTCGCGCACGTCCAGCCAGAAGGCCGCCGCGTCATCGGCTGCCAGCAGTTCGCCGTCCAGCGTGCGCAGCGCCGCCGACACGGCCGCCTCGGCGCCGGACAGGCGTACCGTCAGCACGCCGTCGTGCCAGCAGCTGGCCGATATCGGCAGCGGCTTGCCCGCCCATTCATTGAGCAGGCGCAAGGCGGCGATTTCAGCGCACGCCAGACGAAACGTCGCTTCGCGCAAGGGCAAGGGCAGCACCTTCAGCGACACTTCCAGGATCAGGCCCAAGGTCCCCAGCGAGCCGGCCAGCAGGCGCGAGACATCGTAGCCAGCCACGTTTTTCATCACCTGCCCGCCAAACGCCAGGCGTTCGCCATGGCCATCCATCAGCACGGCACCCAGCACAAAATCACGTAAAGCGCCCGCACTGGCGCGGCGCGGCCCGGAAAGCGCGCTGGCGACGACGCCGCCCACCGTGGCTTGCGAGCCGAAATGCGGTGGTTCGAAGGCCAGCATCTGGTTGCGCGCGGCCAGCGCCGCCTCGATCTCCGCCAGCGGCGTGCCGCAGCGGGCCGTGATCACCAGCTCCGTTGGTTCATAGTCGATGATGCCCGCATACGCGCGCGTATCGAGCACCTCGCCGTCGAATTGCTGGCCATACCAGTCTTTCGTACCGCCGCCGCGCAGGCGCACGGGACTGCCCGCTGCGCTGGCGGCCAGGATGGTCTGCCTGAATTGTTCCACGATTGCTTGCAAGGGAGTCTCCGGCGGTTAAAAACGGGGCAGGTTGGCGAACGGCAGGCGTCCTGCGGTCACATGCATCTTGCCGAATTCGGCGCAGCGGTTCAAGGTGGGGATCGCCTTGTCCGGGTTCAGCAAGGTGTGAGGATCAAACGCGCGCTTGACGGCAAAGAAGGCATCGAGTTCGGCGCGCGTAAACTGCACGCACATGGAATTGATCTTTTCCATGCCCACGCCATGCTCGCCCGTGATGGTGCCGCCGACGGCCACGCACAGAGCCAGGATGTCCGCGCCAAACGCTTCGGCGCGCTCGAATTCACCGGGCTTGTTGGCGTCGAACAGGATCAGCGGGTGCAAATTGCCATCTCCCGCGTGGAACACATTCGCGCAGCGCAAGCCATGTGTCGTTTCCATGCCGGCGATGCCCGTCAGGACTTCCGCCAGTTTTTTTCTCGGGATGGTGCCGTCCATGCAGTAGTAGTCGGGCGAGATGCGACCAGCGGCGGGAAAGGCGTTCTTGCGGCCGGACCAGAACTTCATGCGCTCCGCTTCCGACTGCGAGACGGCGATGGCGCTGGCGCCCGCCCCTTCCAGCACGGCCGTCATGCGGGCGATTTCCTCTTCCACTTCCTCGTGCGTGCCATCAGCCTCACACAGCAAAATGGCCGCCGCGTCGGTGTCGTAGCCGGCCTTGACGAACGGTTCGACCATGCGCGAGGACGTCTGGTCCATCATTTCCAGCCCGGCCGGAATGATGCCGGCGGCGATCACGTTGGCCACGGCATTGCCACCCGTGACGACGTCGCCGAACGAGGCCATGATGACACGCGCCGTAGCCGGTTTCGGTATCAGCTTGACCGTCACTTCCGTGACGATGCCCAGCATGCCTTCGGAGCCGATGAAGACGGCCAGCAGGTCGAGGCCGGGCGAGTCCAGGCATTCGCCGCCCAGTTCCAGCACATCGCCAGCGATGGTAACAACGCGCACGCGCAGCACATTGTGCACGGTCAAGCCGTATTTGAGGCAATGCACACCGCCCGAATTTTCCGCTACGTTGCCGCCGATGCTGCAGGCGATCTGCGAGGACGGATCGGGTGCGTAGTACAGCGCGTAGGGCGCGGCCGCTTCGGAAATGGCCAGATTGCGCACGCCCGGCTGGACCACGGCCGTGCGCGCGTAGGCATCCAGGCGCACGATGCGGTTCAGGCGCGCCGTCGACAGCACCACGCCATCGGCGATGGGCAAGGCGCCGCCCGACAAGCCCGTGCCGGCGCCGCGCGGCACGATCGGCACCTTCAGTTCCCGGCAGACGCCGAGGATGGCGATGACCTGCTCTTCCGTATCCGGCAGGGTGACCACCATCGGCAACTGGCGATAGGCGGCCAGGCCGTCGCATTCATACGGGCGCGTATCTTCGGCGTCGGACAGCACGCAGCGGGCAGGCAGCACGGCCAGCAGGGCCGCAACGACGGCTTGCTGGCGCGCAGCGGTCAATCCGGATTCAGGGGCAGCATTGAGCATAAGATGGGGGCAAAAAGGCATGGGCGTGCAACGATTGTAAGCACAAAAGTGGCGCGCAGCGCATTTTTTGTCCGATTTGCAGCCAAATCCGCAGCCAGGCGGCGCGCAGTGTCGTATGCTGCCCCCATTCTTCTTTGACAGGATCGGCATCATGGGTAACCGACTTTCGAAAATCGCCACGCGCACGGGCGACAATGGCAGCACCGGCCTGGGCGACGGCAGCCGCACCAGCAAGGACAGCGCGCGCATCCACGCCATGGGTGACGTGGACGAACTCAATTCAAATATCGGCTTGCTGCTGTGCGAAGCCATGCCCGACGCCTTGCGCGAGGAGCTGGTGGCCATCCAGCACGATCTGTTCGACCTGGGTGGCGAAATCTGCATCCCCGGCTATCAGCTGATCAAGGAAGAGCACGTGCTGCGCCTCGATGATTTACTGGCGAAATACAATGCGGACTTGCCGGCCTTGAGTGAATTCATCCTGCCGGCCGGTTCGCGCGCCGCCTCGCTGGCGCATGTGTGCCGCACCGTATGCCGCCGCGCCGAGCGCAGCATCGTCACGCTGGCCAATGCGGAAACCCTTCATGAGCATCCGCGCCAGTACGTGAACCGCCTGTCGGACCTGCTGTTCGTGCTGTCGCGCGTGCTGAACCGATTTGCCGGCGGCAGCGATGTACTGTGGCGGCATGACCGCACGCGGGGCTGAGACAAAATAGGCGCGGCCAGGCCTGCAAGAACAGGCCTCGCCGCGCGCCGTGCTTATTGATTTACCTGGTCGCAGCGTTGATAGCACATGCGATGAATCTTGGTACAGGCGCCGGACGACGTCGGCCGGTTGATCATGCACTGCTCCAGCCCCTCATCGCATTGCGTATAACATTCCGCCTCGCCGCCACCGGCCATCGCGTACGAGGCGCTGACGCCCATGGCAAACAAAAAGAAACCCAGTTTTTTGAACATAAGTACTCCTGTTGAATTGACAGACGATCACAGACATCCATGGCGCGCCGTCTCTTACGCGCCATCCATCAGCTGGTAGTGCATCCGCGCGTCACTGACGCGGTGGGCGCAGGCATTCCTTCTGGCAAGCCTGATAGTTTTCGATGCAGGCCGGCTGGCCGAATTCCACGCAATCGAGCAGGTTGCGATCGCAGACAAAGGTGCAGTCCGGGCCAAATGCCTGGGCACTGAAGGACAGCGCGGCGCCGGCGGCAAACAGGAAAACGGCAATCTTTTTGAACATGGCGAGCCTTTCAAGTTAAAAAACTGTAACGTCAGATTTTCTTCAGCGCCGCTTCCAGCGCACCCGTATTGAAACCCTGGATCTTGCGGTTGCCGATCAGCACCACGGGCACGCCGCCGCCGCCGAGTTCCTCATGGGCTTTTTTTGCTGCCGGGGATTTCTCGATATCGAGATCGACGAATTCGATCTTGTTTTCCTTGAAATACGCACGGGTCTTGGCGCAATAGCCGCACCAGTCCGTGCCGTACAACACCACCTTCGCCTGGGCATTCGGGAGATACGCGGCGTAATTACCTTCCGTGTAAGTCGATTTGAATAGACCAGGCAGCAAGGACAGGCCATAACCGCTGCCCAGGCCGGCGGCCAGGATCACCAGGTACAGCGCCGTGGTTTTCAGTTTTTTCTGCATCGTGAGCGCTTCCCTTGTCTGCGACGACATCTACTATGGTTGAAAAAAAATCACGGCCAACAAAGGCACCGTCCTGTCCACAACCCGTGTCCGGCTGCTGCGCATACCGAATAAGCTTGCTACAAAATCGACTATAGACCGCACTTATTTTAGAGTCAACATTTCCTATAGATAAATTTCTATTTTAGAAAATATATCGGCGAAGCCTGTGGAATGTGGCATTTGGAGAGATTACGGCGCGCCAAACGTCTATACAATATGGCGCCGCAGGCAGGAAAAGGCCGGTTGCGGGCGCAACCGGCCGAGCGGCTACAGGGCTTCCAGAAAGCTCTTCAGCGCAATGATTTCATCGGACGTCAGCTGCAATGGCTGCAGCAGCGTCGATGTGACGGGAAACTTCGGATCGGCCGCCTGCTGCGCGTTTTGTGGCTCGGGGCGCGACATGCCCGCGTTGTACATATTCAACATGCCCACCATCTGCGCGAATGCGCCATTGTGCATCCACGGCCCCGATTGCGCCACGCCGCGCAGGCCCGGTGTGCGGAACTTGCCCACATCCTCATTCTTGCCCGTCACCAGGTAGCGCCCCAGATCTTCATACTTGCGGCTGCCGTAATTGCTCATTCCCAGGTTGTGGAATTGCTGGTCCGTCAGCAAGGCGCCGCTGTGGCACGTCATGCAGCGCGCCTTGGTGCGAAACAGGTGCAGGCCCAGCAGTTCGCGATCGGTCAAGGCCGTGCGTTCGCCTTCCAGGAAAGTATCGAAGCGCGTGACGGGCGGCAGCAGGGTGCGCTGGTAATCGGCCAGCGCCGTCAACATGCGCGACAGGGTCACGCCCGCGCCCTGACCGAAGGCCACATCGAATTGCGCCGCGTAGTCGTCCAGCGCAGCCAGCTTGGCGGGCAATTGCGCAGCCACGGCCGCCATTTCATCCGGATGCTGCAAAGGTCCCAGCGCCTGCTCTTCCAGGCTACTGGCGCGGCCATCCCAGAACAGCGGCGTGATCTGGCCCACGCCCAGCAAGCCCGGCACATTACGCTGGCCCAGGCGCCCTTCGTGCCCCACGGAAACTCGCTTGCTGTCGGCGAAACTGTAGGCTGGACTGTGACAGCTAATGCAGGCCACCGCATTCGAGCGCGACAAACGGGGATCATTGAACAGGCGCTGCCCCAGCGCCACGATGGCCGGCGCCACGGGGACCACGGGAATGGCGGAGACGGGCGCCATTTCCGCAGCCGCCACGCCAGCGGGTAACTGAGGACCAGGCCAGTTGGCGATGGGCTGGACATAGACCTGGCGCAAACAGGCCATGTCCCAGCCGCTTGCGCTGGCGCAAACGACAGCTGGGTCCTCGCGCGCCGCGACATCGCCGCCTGCCGGCAATCCCAAGACCATGGCCAGCACGGCAGCGGCCACCCGGCATGTCTTCCCCGCTGTCAATCTATCCACGTCGCTCATTCCTGTTTTATACGCTGGCATCGACAAATGATAACCATCAAGCCTGGCAGCGACAAAGCGAAACCGGACAGCCGTAGTCTATTCGGCGACCTGCGTCAATTTTTCCCGCTTCCCCTGCGCTTGCGCTTGCGCCTGCATATGCTCGCGCAGCAAGCCACGCAGCAGCTGCACCTGAGCCACGGCGTCGGCTTGCAGGGCTGTCAAGCCGTCGCTGGCGCAGGGCGCGGGGGAAGGCGTGCCCGATTCGCCGCGCAGCAGCGCATCGATTTCCCCGCTGACGGCGGCAATCCATTGCTGCAGCTGGGGCGGCGCCGGCTCGGCCTGGGGACTCAAACTGATGCGCGCCGTGCTGCCCGCCACGCGGCGCAGCAGCGGCAATGTGCGCAGTGCCGCCAGGCCTACGCCGCTGCTGCGGTCCAGGCGGCGTTCGATGCGCAGGCGCTGCAGCACCTGCTCCGCGTTATTGCTGGCCAGCCCCGCCTCGCGGCGCAAGCGCGCGATGGCGCTATCCCAGCGTCCGCCCGCCGCCAGCACGGCCAGCAGGTATTTCAGGTTGGCCGACACGGCTTTCGCCAGGCGCTGGTCCAGGTCGTCCGCCTCGCGGTCCGGCCACAGGAAAAACGTGGCCAGCAGGGCCAGCATGCAACCGAGCACATTGTTGCCCAGGCGGCTCGCGGCATACACCATCTCGCTGGCGGGCGCCGCATAGTCGGCCACCAGCACGAAAGCCGGCGTCATGAACAGCACGTGCAGGCTGTAGCTGACGCGGCGCAAGGCCATGGTGGCGACGATCAGGGGAAACACCACCAGCGAGATCGCCAGCGGGGTGTGCACGGCGAGGCCGATCAGCACGGCCAGCACGGCGCCCAGCACGCTGCCAGCGACCCGCTCGATGCCGCGCGGCCAGGTGGTCGATACGGATGGCTGCAAGATCAGCAAGGTGGCCATGGTCGCCCAGTAACCGAATGGAATATGCAAGGCCTCGACCAGCAGGAAGCCGGCCGTCGTCGCCAGCGACACGCGCGCCGCATGGCGCCAGCTCAGCGACTGCGGCGTGGCGTTGACTTTTGCCGTCTGCCACGCCTGCCCCAGCGCCAGGAAAGCCGCCTCGCGCCACGGCAGCTGCGCCGCGCGCGGCAAGCCCAGTTCCATGAAGTCCACGTTCAGGCGCAAGGGCAGCAAGGCGCCAAGCGCCGCTTCCAGGCGCCGTCCGCAGCCAGCCAGGCGGCGCTGCAATTCCAGAGGCGGCGTTTCCGGTTGGCGCTGCACGGCTTGCCCCAGGCGGCGCAACAGCACGGCCATCACTTCCAGGCTGCGCCGCGCGCGCGGGTCCTGGCGCAGACGCTGCTGATCGCGCTCGCACGTATGCGTGACAGCGATCAGATAGGCGAAGACGCGCTCGGCGTCGCTAAGCGCCAGCAGCAGGTTGTCGTACAGGGCGCTACGGCCCGCACGCGCGGGCGGCACGGCGGCCAGCGCCACCCGCGCCGCTTCCAGCGCAGCGCGCGCCTGCGAACGGTAGCTGGCGCCATGCGCGGCCGCGTCCGGCAATGCCAGACCTTGCGCCAGGAAGCGCGCATTGTCGCGCGCAATACCGGCAAGGCGCGAGTACGCGGCGCGTATCGCGCGCCGGGCCGGGCTAAACGGGTGGATGCGCCAGACCGTAAAACTGAGCACGGTGGCAAACAGGCAGCCAAACATGTAGAGCCCCAGGAAAGGCGCAGTCTGCGTCATCGATGCCAGCGGATGCGTGACCATCACGACGCAGGCCGTGGCCGCCAGGATGGCCACTTGCGCCGTGGCCGCGCCCCAGATGCGCGCCAGTGCGCCGGCCCAGGAAAACAGCAGCACGGCAACGGCGGCGGCCGCCGCGCCATGGCCGGCCGCCAGCGCCGTCAGGCCGCCGGCCACCGTCGACAGCAGGCCGAAGCCCACCATCGAGACGAAGCGCATGCGCCGCGTTCCGGCCGCATCGGCCAGGCAAGTCCAGAAGGCGCCGATGGCGGCCCAGGAAAAATCGGGGTGGTCGAACAGCAGGCCCAAGAGCAACATGGCGCTCGAGGCGCAAGCCGCCCGCAATCCTTCGGACAGATTCGTTTCGTCGATGGCCAGGGTGACCATCCACAGGGGACGGCGTTGTACCAGTTTGTCGGTATAGGCGTGCATGCCAGTCAGCCAGCGGCCGGCCAGTGCGCGTGAACGGCGGTGAAGTTTCCTGAAATGCAAGTTTGACTTTGAAAGAGTATCAAAGCGTCATCGTAGCATTCCCGGGTGAATAATGTTGCAGTGCAGCGTAAAATCCCGCTGGACGAAAAAAAAGCGGCACCGCAGTGTCGCTTTTCCGTATGCAAGCCAACTTAGCTGACGGCGGACAGGCGCGGCTGGCTGCCGCCAAAGCGCTGCTCGATCGAGGCGGCGATACCGGTGGCATCGAGGCCCACGCTTTTCAGCAGCTGTACGGGGTCGCCATGGTCTATGAAGACGTCCGGCAAGCCCAGCATCAAAATCGGCTTGACGATGCCTTCGGCCGCCAGCGCTTCCGCCACGGCCGAACCGGCGCCGCCCATGATGCAGCCCTCTTCCACCGTCACCAGGTAATCGTGCTCAGCGGCAAGCTGTTTCACCAGCGCCACGTCGAGCGGCTTGACGAAGCGCATGTTGGCGACCGTCGCGTCGAGCTTCTCGCCCGCCGCCACGCCAGGTGCCACCATGGAACCGAAAGCCAGGATGGCGATGCGCTTGCCGTGGCGCTTGAGCTCGCCCTTGCCAATCTCAATGCCCGTCAGTTCCGGCACGATGGCCGCGCCGGCACCGGCGCCGCGCGGATAGCGGATCGCGGCCGGGCCCGGATAGTGGTAGCCCGTGGTGAGCATTTGCCGGCATTCATTTTCATCGGACGCGGCCATGACGACCATGTTCGGAATGCAGCGCAAAAACGCCATGTCGTAGTTGCCCGCGTGCGTGGCGCCGTCGGCGCCCACCAGGCCGGCGCGGTCCAGCGCGAACGTCACGTCCAGGTTTTGCAGCGCCACGTCGTGGATCAGCTGATCGTAGGCGCGCTGCAGGAAAGTTGAATAAATGGCCACGACGGGCTTCAAGCCTTCGCAAGCCAGGCCAGCGGCGAAGGTGACCGAATGCTGCTCGGCAATACCCACGTCAAAGTAGCGGTTGGGGAATTGCTGTTCGAACTTGACCATGCCCGAGCCTTCGCGCATGGCCGGCGTGATGCCCACCAGGCGCTTGTCGTGCGCAGCCATGTCGCACAGCCAGTTGCCGAACACTTCCGTGTACGTCATCTTGGCCGGTGCCGTCGCCGGCTTGATGCCTTCGGCCGGGTTGAACTTGCCCGTGCCGTGATACAGGATAGGCTCCGCCTCGGCCAGCTTGTAGCCCTGCCCCTTCTTGGTGACCACGTGCAGGAATTGCGGACCCTTCAATTGCTTGATATTTTGCAAGGTCGGGATCAGCGAATCGAGGTCGTGACCATCGATGGGACCGATATAGTTAAAACCGAATTCCTCGAACATGGTGGCGGGCACGACCATGCCCTTGGCGTGTTCTTCGAAGCGTTTCGCCAGTTCCAGCACGGGGCCGGGCAAGACGGACTTGCCGACATTTTTAGCCGCCGCATAGAACTGGCCCGACATCAAACGCGCCAGGTGGCGGTTCAGCGCGCCCACGGGCGGCGAGATCGACATATCGTTGTCGTTCAAGATCACCAGCAGGTTGACGTCTTCCTGCACGCCGGCATTGTTCATCGCCTCGAAGGCCATGCCGGCCGTCATCGAACCGTCGCCGATCACGGCGATCGCGTGCAGCGGGTCGCCTTTGATCTTGGCGGCCTGCGCCATGCCCAGCGCTGCGGAAATGGACGTTGACGAGTGCGCCGTGCCGAAGGTGTCGTATTCGCTCTCGTCGCGCTTCGGGAAGCCGGAAATGCCGTCTTTCTGGCGCAGGGTATGCATGCGCTCGCGCCGGCCCGTGAGGATCTTGTGCGAATAGGTCTGGTGGCCCACGTCCCAGACGATGCGGTCGTGCGGCGTGTTGAAGACGTAGTGCAGCGCGACAGTCAGCTCGACCGTGCCCAGGTTGGACGACAGATGGCCGCCCGTCTTGGAAACGGAGTCGAGCAGGAAGCTGCGCAATTCCTGGGCCAGCGGCACCAGTTGCGAGCGGGCCAGCTTGCGCACTTGCGCTGGTTCATTGATGGTTTCTAACAGTTTCATTTATGCCTTCCGCTGCACGACCAGGTCCGCCAGCTCGCGCAAACGGCGTGCCTTGTCCCCGAATGGCGCCAGCGCCGCATGGGCGTCGCACCGCAATTGTTCTGCCAGGGCTCTCGATGGCTCCAGCCCCAGAATCGATACGTAGGTCGGCTTGTTGGCCGCCGCATCCTTGCCCGCCGTCTTGCCCAGAGTGGCCGAATCGGCCGTCGCGTCGAGCACGTCGTCGACCACCTGGAACGCCAGTCCCACGGCGCGCGCATACGCGTTCAGCGCCGTCATCTCGTCTGGCGTCAAGTCCTTGCCTGCCAGCGCGCCAAGCATCACGGCCGCACGCAGCAAGGCACCCGTTTTCAGTTGATGCATCTGTTCCAGCTGCGGCAAGGTCAAGGCCTGGCCGACGCTGTCGAGGTCGATCGCCTGGCCGCCGCACATGCCAAAGGAACCGGAGGCGTGCGCCAGCAGCTTGATCATGGCCATTTGCCGCGCCGGAGGAATCGCCGCGCCGTCTGCCAGCAGCATGAACGCCTGCGATTGCAGCGCGTCGCCCACCAGCAGGGCCGTCGCTTCATCGTAGGCGATGTGCACGGTGGGCTTGCCACGGCGCAAGGCATCGTCATCCATGCAAGGCATGTCGTCGTGCACCAGCGAATACACGTGAATCATTTCCAGCGCGCAAGCAGCGCGCGCCAGGGTATCTTGATCGGCGTCAAACAGTTCACCGGCCGCCATCACCAGCAGCGGACGCACGCGCTTGCCACCGCCCAGTAGCGCATAGCGCATGGCCGCGTGCAGTTTGTGCGGCACGGTATCGGCCGAAGGCAGGAATTGGTCGAGCCTGCCTTCCACGCCGGACTGGGTGCTTTGCATCCAGTCGCCGAAAGTCACGCCGTCCTGTTGTACGCTGGCCATCATAGTGCGGCCTCGCCGGCATCCACGAACGGTTTCAACATGTCGCCTTCCAGTACTTTCACCTGCGCTTCGACGCTATCGAGCTGGGTCGCGCAATACTTGACCAGTTCCGAGCCGCGCTGATACGCCGCGACCGATGCTTCCAGCGGCAACTGGCCCGCTTCCATTTGCGTTACCAGCTGCGCCAGTTCCGCCATTGCCTCTTCAAACGAGGCCGGCGCTGCGGCAGCGGCAGTTAATTTCTTCGACATAGACTCAGATCTCTTCGTGGCACGAGGGGTATGTAGGGAGACGCCGGGGACTCCCGGCCAGCATAGAAGCGTTATTTTAGAACAAACCACACTATTAAGTGAAAACTAAAGCGCAATCGGCGTGCTCAACGGGGAAGACGTTACCAGCTTGGCAGTGAATTCTAGCGCAATCGCCCCTATTCGCTGGAAATGAGACGGTAAATGACAATGTTTCTCATTAATAGCGTATTTACCGGGGGGGATTGGCAATGCCGAGGCCGATACGCGCTATAATCGCCGGTTCTGTCCGAAATACCGTTTCAACAAATTTGAATTCAGGTCTTTGCGGATTCTTTCTCTCTGTAGCGGTTGCCCAGGGAATGGCCTGGGGCACTGCTGACCGTTGTACATTTATGGGGGGTTGGGATGTCCGATCTGGCTACTCACGCCAAGCTGGCGCGTTCAAACGCGCAACTTCCGGTCCACGTCTATTTTGACGAAACGCTGTTGCAGCGTGAAATGCAGCAATTGTTCCAAGCCGGCCCGCGCTATGTCGGGCATGCACTGATGGTGCCGGAAACCGGCGATTTTGCGACCCTGGCGTCTGAGAACGAAGGGCGCATGCTCGTGCGCAACGCCAATGGCATCGAAGTGCTGTCCAATGTGTGCCGCCACCGGCAGGCGCTGATGTTCAATGGCCGCGGCAATGCGAACCATATCGTCTGTCCGCTGCACCGCTGGACTTACGACCTCAAGGGTGAATTGATCGGCGCGCCGCATTTCCCCGAGACGCCGTGCCTGAACCTGTCGAAAACGCCGCTGCAAAGCTGGAATGGCTTGTTATTCGAGCAAAATGGCTACAACGTGATGGAAAAATTGAAAGATTTATCCGTCTCGAAAGACCTCGATTTTTCCGGCTACATGTTCGACCACGTGGAAATCCACGAGTGCGATTACAACTGGAAGACTTTCATCGAAGTCTACCTCGAGGATTATCACGTGGAACCGTTCCACCCGGGCCTGGGCAGCTTTGTCAGCTGCGACGACCTGCGCTGGGAATTCGGCAAGGATTACAGCGTGCAGACGGTAGGCGTGCACCGCGGCCTGCAGCAAGCCGGTTCGCCCGCCTATAAAAAATGGCAGGAGCAGGTGCTGCAATTCCGTGGTGGCGAAGTGCCACCGTATGGCGCCATCTGGCTGACCCTGTATCCGAACATCATGGTCGAATGGTATCCGCACGTGCTGATCGTCTCGACCCTGTGGCCGGACGGCCCGCAAAAAACGCGCAATGTGGTGGAGTTCTATTACCCGGAAGAAATCGTGCTGTTCGAGCGCGACTTCGTCGAAGCGGAACGGGCTGCCTACATGGAAACCTGCGTCGAGGACGATGAAATCGCCCTGCGCATGGACGCCGGCCGCAAGGCCCTGATGGCGCGCGGCGAGAACGAAGTGGGGCCTTACCAGTCGCCCATGGAAGACGGCATGCAGCACTTCCACGAGTGGTACCGCAACAATATCGAACTGTAATTCCCTCAAGGGCCGCATTGCGCGGCCTTTTTCATTTTCATCACCAGGATTACTCATGCAATCGCTATGGATGTTATTCGCCAGTTTCATGTTTGCCATCATGGGCGTGTGCGTCAAGCTGGCGTCGGATATGTATTCGACCTCCGAAATCGTCATGTACCGCGGCATCATCGGCATGACCGTCATGAGCTGCACGATTTTGTACCAGGGCGGCAGCTTTAAAACCACGATGCCGGGCCAGCATCTGTGGCGCGGCGTGGTGGGCGTGATCGCCCTGTGGCTGTGGTTTTATGCCATCGCCATCCTGCCGCTGGCCACGGCCATGACGCTCAATTACATGGCGCCCATCTGGATCGCCGTGATCCTGCTGGCGGGCGGCTGGTGGAAAGCGACGCAACAAGTCGAGTGGCCGCTGGTAGCAGCGATTGCCATGAGCTTTGTCGGCGTGACCCTGCTGCTGCAACCCGTGTTCGAGACGGACCAGTTGGCTGGCGCCATCACGGCCTTGATTTCCGGCATGCTGTCTGCGCTCGCCTACTTGCAAGTGCGCAAGCTGGGCTTGCTGGGCGAACCCGAATACCGCGTCGTGTTTTATTTCTCGGTCGTCAATTTCCTCGCCGGCGTGATCGGCCACGTGGCCAGCGCCGGCGGCGGCCCCGTCGTCTGGCACGCGCACACGAGCGGCTACGGCATCGGCTTGCTGGCCGCCATCGGCCTGTGCGCCACCATGGCGCAGATGGCCATGACGCGCGCCTATCGCCTGGGCAAGACCCTCGTGGTTGCAAATCTGCAATACACTGGCATCGTCTTTTCCAGCTTCTGGGGCGTGGTGATCTTTGGCGACCTGTTCGACTGGCACGGCTGGGCCGGCATCGGCATCATTCTCGCTTCCGGCATTGCCGCGACCTATTACAATACCCGCAACACGACCCGTGGCGCCGCCATCGCGCGCACGGATCCCATCGCCAGCGAAGTGTAAAGGAGCGTTCCTGATGTACACCACCCTGATCCAGGCCAACGAACTGGCCAGCCACCTGAATGACAGCGACTGGGTCATTTTCGATTGCCGCCACGACTTGCTCAAGCCGACAGCCGGCAGCGATGCCTTTGCCGCCGGCCACATCCAGAATGCACAGTTCGCCGACATCGACACGGCCCTGTCCGCCCCCAAGACGGCGCGGGGTGTGGACTTTGCGGGCCGGCATCCCTTGCCCGACCGCAACGCCCTGCTGGCCACCTTGCGCGGCTGGGGCATCAATGACGACACGCAAGTGGTCGCCTATGATGGCCAGGGCGGCATGTTCGCCGCCCGTCTGTGGTGGCTGCTGCGCTGGCTCGGCCATCCGGCCGTCGCCGTGCTCGACGGCGGCCTTGCCGCCTGGCAAGCGCAAGGCTTGCCCCTGGTCACGCCCGTGGCGCCCCGCGCGGCGGGCAAGCTCACGGAAAAACCCAGCCTGACGCGCACGGTCAGCGTGCAAGAGCTCATCGCCAACCTGGAAAACCAGGCCTTGAACGTCATCGACGCGCGCGCCCCCGACCGTTATCGCGGAGAGAACGAAACCATCGACCCCGTGGGCGGCCACATCCCCGGCGCAAAAAACCGTTTCTTCAAGGATAACTTGCAGGCGGATGGCCGTTTTAAAAGCGCCGATGAACTGCAGCGCGACTTCAGCGCCTTGATAGCCTCACCGCAAACGGCCGTCATGCAGTGTGGCTCCGGCGTGACGGCTTGCCACAACTTGCTGGCACTGGAAGTGGCCGGTTTGCCTGGCGCGGCCCTGTACCCGGGCTCGTGGAGCGAATGGTGCGCCGATCCGGCACGACCCGTGGCAACGGGCAACTAAAAAAAAGCGGACCACGGTCCGCTTTTTCATGTCCGGTGGATAACTACGAGCTTATCCCCAGCGACTGATTCAAGCGCTCCAGTTCCGCCAGCCATGCCTGCTGGCTGGCCGGCTTCTGATGGCGCGCCTTGCGGGCCAGGTCTTCGGCCAGCAATTGCTCCAGTTCGCACAAACGCTCCAGCTGCACGTCGATGTCCGTCAGTACCGCAGACGCATTCTCCACGCGCGGAGCCGGTGTCAGCGCCTGCCCATCTTCCGCACTCAGCCGTGCATACGCGCTGGCGGCATCGGGCCACTCTTCCAGCTGGCCATCGGCCACCACCCAAAAACGGTTGCACGCTGTCTCGATCAGGTCGCGGTCGTGCGATACCAGCAGGCAGCCCCCTTCAAAGCCGCGCAGGGCTTGGCCCAGTTCCGCCTTGCCCTGCATGTCCAGGTGGTTGCTCGGTTCGTCGAGCAGCAGCAAGTGATAACTGGCCAGGGACAGCCCCAGGAACAACAGCCGCGCCCGCTCGCCGCCACTCAGGGTCGCCACCGTCTGTCCATGGCGCGCATACGGAAAACCGGCCGCAATCAAGGCTTGCTTGCGCGCCACCTGGCTGCGTGCGGCCTCGTTTTGCACGGCAAACGGGTACAAGGCGTCGGACAAGTCAGCCGTATCCGCCAGTTGCCTGAGCGACTGGTCGTAGTAACCGATATTGGCGGCGTGGTGGTAGCGCAAGTCGCCGCGCTCCTGCTGCGCCTGGATCGCTTGCCAGCACAGGCGCAGCAAGGACGACTTGCCGCTGCCGTTGGCGCCCAGCAAGGCGATGCGGTCGCCCGGTTTCAGCCACAGCTGATCAACGTGGAACAGCAGCGGCGAGGCAGCTACGGCGCGCACGTCCAGTCCATCGAGCGCCAGCAGCTGGTCGGCCGCCAGCGCCTTGCCGCGCAAGCGCAAAAGCCAGGGCGCACCATCGCTGACGAACGATTGCGCATCCTTCAACTTGTCGATGCGCCGCTGCATGGTCTTGGCCTTGCGCGCCAGATCTTCATTGTCATAGGTGCGGCCCCACAGGGCCAGGCGGGCGCTGCTGGCGGACAGGCGGTCGATTTCCTTCTGCTCGGCCGCATGCCGGGCGGCAGCGGCAAGATCGGCTTCGGCCAGCGCCGCCAGCGCGGGGCCGCAAGGCAAGTCGAAGTCGTACAGGCGGCTATCGCGCAAGATCCAGCTGCGCGTGGCCACGTTGTCGAGCAGGCGCTGGTCGTGCGAGACAAGGATGAAGGCGCCGCGCCATGTCAGCAGGAATTGCTCCAGCCACAGCAGCGACGGCAAGTCCAGGTGATTGCTCGGCTCGTCCAGCAGCAGCACATTCGGTTCCTGCAGCAGGGCGCGCCCCAGCAGCAGCCGCGTGTGCTGGCCGCCGGACAGCGCATGCACGGGCACTTGCGCCGTATCAGGGTCGAAACCCAGTTCGGCCAGCAGGCTGTCGACCCGCCAATGCAGCTCGGGCTGCTCCAGCACGGGCGCCAGCAAGGCGTCGTACAGGCTCAGGCTGGCAAGTTCGGCCGGCAAGTGCTGTTCCACGTGCTGCAAGCGGCAGGCACGGGCGACATGGATGGTGCCTGCAGTCGCTTCCCGCGCGCCGCTGAGCAAGCCCAGCAAGGTAGATTTGCCGCAACCATTGTGGCCGATCAGGCCGATGCGGTCGCCCTGGCGCAAGGTAAAGGCGAGTTCGTTGAAGAGGAAACCGTCGTGGGTATCCAGCTGTAAAGCTTGTGTCGAGATAAGGGTAGTCATGGCTCTTGTCTTTGTTCGGGATGCAAGCATCCGCGTTAACAGGAGCGCTAACGACAACGGAGTACCAGGAAAGGACTCGTGTAGGAGGGTAACTTTGCTCTGGCCAGGTTATCGCAGCGCGATAGAACGTGGGCAAGAGCTGGCAAATGCGCTTAAAGAGCGTGCGCGCCACAAGGCGAGCAACAGGTTTTCTTCCATTATATTTTCCTCCTTTCTGTTCAAGTTAATCAAAAAGGCAATATAGCATAGGTGACACTGCGCCGGTAGAACCGCGCCTCAACCGCCGTGGCGCTTGTGCGTGAGGAACAGCACGATACACACGCCCAGCGCGATGAGCAGCACTTGCGGGATGGTTTCGCGCAAGGTGGCGCGGCGCTGCATCTGCGGCATCAGGTCGGACAAGGCAATATAGATGAAGCCGGACGAGGCGAACACGAGCACATAAGGAATCAGGTTGCTGGCGCGGTCCAGGGTGAAATAGCCAAGCAAGCCACCCGCCACCGCCATCAGGCTGCACAGCAGATTGAAGACGTAGGCGCGCAGGCGCGAGAAACCCGCATTGAGCAGCACGATGAAGTCGCCGATTTCCTGCGGGATTTCATGCGCGATGATGGCCAGGCCAGTGACCAGGCCAAGCTTCGGGTCGGCCAGGAAAGCGGCGGCGATCAAAATGCCGTCCGTGAAGTTGTGCATCCCATCGCCGACCAGGATCATCCAGCCGGACTTGCCCGCCTCGTGCTTGTCGTGGCCGTGCGCATGGTGGTGGCCATCGCCTTCATGGTGGTGCGAATGGCGCAGGATGGCGAACTTTTCCAGCATGAAAAAGGCCAGCAAGCCCGCCAGCAGGGTGGCGAACAGGCTGCGCGGATCCGCCTGCGACTCGAACGCTTCGGGCAAGGCGTGCAGCAGAGACGTCGACAGCATGATGCCGACGGACAAGCTGACCATGCGCTCGACCACCTTGGACAGGAATGCAAACGAAAAGATCGCCGCCGCAGTAATGCTGAAGACGCCCGCGATCGTGGTCGCGAGCAAAATGGATATAAGGACGGGATCGATGATTTTCTTACCTCAAAATGGCGCCGGGTCACTGGCGCCCGCGATGCTGGCGTCTGGCCTGATGAATGCGTTGTTATCTATTATTTAATTTTTTGCGCGTTTGGCGGCAGCGTAGCGCGATGAAGATGCAATTGTACTGCATTGACGCGCACCGGGCATTTTACAGCCCGGTGCGCCTTTCGCGTCAAGGGATGGAAAAAATGTGCCAATCAGGCACTTTTAAGCTTGCAACCTCAGGCAACGCCATGCTTTTTGAACCAGGCTAAACAACGGACATAGCCGTCTTTCGCATCGGCCGCCACATAGCTGGGGCGGTAATCGGCGTTGAAGGCGTGGCCCGCATCTGGGTAGACGACAAATTCCGACTTGTTGCCGCCCTTGGCCAGCGCGTCTTTCATCTTGGCGATCGATTCCTGCGGAATGCCCGTATCCTTGCCACCATACAAGCCCAGCACGGGGACCTTCAAGGTGGCGGCGAAATCGATGGGGTTGCTTGGCTGCAAGGGAGTCGGTTCGCCCACCAGACGGCCATACCAGGCCACGCCTGCCTTGACGGCCGGATTGTGCGCCGCGTACAGCCAGGTGATGCGCCCACCCCAGCAAAAGCCCGTGATGCCCAGGCGGCTGGTGTCGCCGCCATTCTGTTTCGCCCACGCAACAACAGCATCGAGATCCGCCATCACTTGCGCGTCCGGCGTCTTGGCAATGATGCCTTTCATGAGTTCCGGAATACTGCTGACCTTGGTAGGATCGCCCTGGCGCACGAACAAGTCGGGCGCCAGCGCCAGATAACCCTGTTTGGCAAAGCGGCGCGCCATGTCGGCGATATGTTCATGCACGCCAAAGATTTCCGAAATGACCAGGACCACGGGCAAGCCCGTCTTGCCCTCAGGCTGCGCCGCATATACGGGCACGGCCTGGCCATCGACCATCACCGACATGGTGCCCGTGACGAGTCCGGCAGAATCCGTCTTGATGACGTTTTGCGCCGCCACGGGCAGCACGGCCACGGCAAAACCGGTCCCCAGCGCCACCTTCAGGAAACCACGCCGGCCGTCCGGCCCGGACAAGCTGCTCTGGCCCAGCAAACTTTCACAATCGGTGATCATGTTGCTCATGCGTCTCTCCTGAAAGGTGTGTTGACAAAAAATGTCGGCTTACGCGCTGCGCGCTAAGCCGACCTACGGTCATTGCTAATGTTAAACATGTAGGTCGGCTTAGCGGGGCATGCCCCGCGTAAGCCGACACCGCATCAGTGCGCTTCGTCCCAGTTCTTGCCTACTCCTACCTCGGCCGTCAGCGGCACTTTCAGCTCGGCCACGCCGGCCATCAGCTCAGGCAGCTTGCGCTTGACCAATTCGAGCTCGGCGTCCGGCACTTCCAGCACCAGTTCATCGTGCACCTGCATGATCATCTTCGTCTGCAAATTGTCCGTTTCCAGCCAGCCTTGCACGGCGATCATGGCCAGCTTGATCAGGTCGGCGGCCGTGCCCTGCATGGGCGCGTTGATCGCCGCCCGTTCCGCACCCTGGCGACGCGGACCGTTCGGCGAATTGATTTCCGGCAACCACAAACGGCGACCAAACACCGTTTCCACGTAGCCGCGCGCCTTGGCTTGCTGGCGCGTGTCTTCCATATACTGTTTCACGCCAGAAAAACGCGCAAAGTAGCGGTCGATATAGCTTTGCGCGGCCGTGCGGTCCACGCCCAGGTTACCGGCCAGGCCAAACGCGCTCATGCCGTAGATCAAACCGAAGTTGATGACTTTCGCATAGCGGCGCTGTTCGCTCTGCACTTCCGCGGCCGGCACGCCAAAGATTTCGGCGGCCGTGGCCCGGTGAATGTCGATGCCGTCGGCAAACGCGCGCAGCATGGCTTCGTCGCCCGAGATGTGCGCCATGATGCGCAATTCGATCTGCGAATAGTCGGCCGAGACGATGTGGCTGCCGGGCGGCGCGATAAAGGCTTCGCGGATGCGGCGGCCTTCCGCGCTGCGGATGGGAATATTCTGCAAGTTCGGGTCGTTTGACGCCAGGCGCCCCGTCACGGCCACGGCTTGCGCGTAGTTCGTGTGCACCCTGCCCGTGGTGACGTTGATCATCTTCGGCAATTTGTCCGTGTAAGTCGATTTCAGCTTGGCCATGCCGCGGTATTCCAGCAGCACCTTCGGCAGCGGATAATCCTCGGCCAACTTTTGCAGCACTTCTTCATCGGTCGATGGCGCGCCCGTCGGCGTCTTCTTGACCACTGGCAACTTCAGCTTCTCGAAGAAGATTTCACCGATCTGCTTGGGCGAGCCCAGGTTAAACGGCTGCTCGGCCAGTTCATACGCCTTCTTTTCCAGTTCGAGGATTTTCACGGCCAGTTCGGCCGACTGGATGTTGAGCAATGCGTCATCGATCAGCACGCCGTTACGCTCGATCTTTTGCAAGACCACGGCCGTCGGCATCTCGATCTTTTCATAGATGAAAGTCAGCTTGTCATCGTTCGCCACATTGCCCCACATGGCATTGTGCAAACGCAAAGTCACATCGGCGTCCTCGGCCGCATACTTGGCAGCCTGCCCTAGCTCAACCTGATTGAAGGTGATCTGCTTGGCGCCCTTGCCGCACACGTCTTCGAACGGAATCGTCGTGTAATTCAGGTGGCGCAGGGCCAGGCTGTCCATGTCGTGCTTCTTGTGCGATTCGAACACATACGATTCCAGCAGGGTATCGTGGGCGATGCCGCGCAGAATCACGCCATGGTTGGCGAAGATGTGGCTGTCATACTTCAGATTCTGGCCCAGCTTGGGCTTGTTCGCATCTTCCAGCCATGGACGCAGTTTCGCCAGCACGTGTTCACGCGTTAATTGCTCGGGCGCGCCCGCATAGTCGTGGGCGAGCGGGATGTAGCAGGCGGCGTGCTCGGCAACGGACAGGGAAATGCCAACCATTTGCGCCGTCATCGGTTCCAGCGAGGTGGTTTCCGTGTCCACGGCCGTCAGGGGCGCAGCGTCGATCAGGGCCAGCCATTTATCGAGCTGCTCGTCCGTCAGCACGGTTTCATACACGGCTTCCACCGTTGGCGAGGCGTCGGCAAACATGTCGCCCGTGGTATTGGCGGCAGCACCGGCCGCAACTGGCGCACCGACTGGTGACATCGGCGGCGGCGTGGCACCCAGTTCGCGCAGCAGGGCCTTGAAGCCGTAGCGGTTGAAGAAGGCCAGCAGCGCTTCCTTGTCTTCGTGTTTCGCCACCAGCGAGTCGGCGATCGTCGTCATGTGGCCGGACAAATCGCAATCCGTCTTGACGGTGATCAAGGCGCGCGCCTGCGGCAGCCAGGGCAAGGCCGTGCGCAGGTGTTCACCCACGGCGCCGCCCACCTTGGCCGCGTTTTCCATCACACCTTCCAGGCTGTCGTACAAGGTCAGCCATTTGACGGCCGTTTTCGGGCCGCATTTCGATACGCCCGGCACGTTGTCCACCGTATCGCCGATCAGCGACAGATAATCGATGATGCGGTTCGGCGGCACGCCGAACTTGGCCAGCACGGCCGCTTCATCGAGCTTTTCATTGCTCATGGTATTGATCAGGGTCACCTGGCTGTTGACCAGCTGCGCCAGGTCCTTGTCGCCAGTGGAGACCACCACGTTCATGCCCGCTGCCGCAGCCTGCACGGCCAGGGTGCCGATCACGTCATCGGCTTCCACGCCGTCGACCATCAAGATAGGCCAGCCCATGGCGCGCACGGCTTCGTGGATGGGTTCGATCTGCAGGCGCAGGTCGTCCGGCATCGAGGCGCGCGTGGCCTTGTACTCGGGATACATGTCATCGCGGAAAGTTTTACCCTTGGCATCGAACACGCAGGCGATATAGGCGGCCGGGTAATCGGCGCGCAGGCGGCGCAGCATATTGACCATGCCGTGCATGGCGCCCGTGGGATAGCCGTCCGGGCTGCGCAGGTCTGGCAGCGCATGGAAGGCGCGATAAAGGTAACTGGAACCGTCGACTAACAGCAGGGTGTTTTGCATAATGCCAATAAAATAAGGTGAGCCGCGCCAGCAGGGAAGAAACAGCGGCGGGCGGAATATCGCACAATTATCGCAGAGTTTAGGTCCGCGCCACCGGGGACGCGGCCCCCGTTTTTGCGCCGTTTGCCATGGCGAAGCCCCCGCCTGGCCGCCTGCACGGCGGCCAGGGCCTATTTCCGCGCATTTAATCAGCCGTGTTAAGCAGCATTGCCTACCAGTTTGTTACAATGCCCTATAGATAAATTGACGGCAATACAGCACTGCACGCGCTGCAGTCCCACACATGGAAGCGAACCCATCATGATGCGTACATCGACACTCTGGACATTCCTCGCCCTGCCCCTGCTGGCATGTTCGGCCATCGCCAGCGCCCAGACGCCGGCCAAACCGAGCGAAGCGCCGCCAAAGCTCGAGCGTATCGAGGAAATGGGCGAAGCGCCCATCACCGTGGCGCCGGCCCCCGCCAAGCAGCAGATTACCGAAAAACGCGAAGCCGGCGTGACGTCCGAAGTGAAAGTGACGACGGGCGGCAGCACCTATTACATGAAGCCGGCCGCCGGCGCCGACCAGGCCAACGGCAACGCCCTGCGCGGCCCGCAATGGAAAGTGCTGGAATTCGACCTGGGCAAGAAGAAACAGAAACAACGCGATGAAGAGGCAGCGGACGCGCCAGCACCGCCCGCAACAGCGAAGTAAGCAGCCACTCTCCTCTGCCCTGTCCCGGCCACCTGCGGGACAGCCGGCTTTTTTTGACCTTTTAGACCATTCCTCTCTTTCCCATGGCAGTTTTTACCGCGCTACACCTGGACGATATCGGCCCGTGGCTCATGCAGTTTCCACTCGGCAAACCTCTGGCGCTCAAGGGCATCGCGTCCGGCATCGAAAACAGCAATTTCTTCCTGAGCACGGAGCGCGGCGAGTACGTGCTGACGATCTTTGAAAACCTCAGCTTCGAGCAATTGCCGTTCTATCTGCAACTGATGCGCCATTTGGCGGACCGGGGCGTGCTGGTGCCCGCACCGATCGCCAATGCCGATGGCGAACTGGTGACGGCCCTGCAGGGCAAGCCGGCCGCCATCGTCAGCAAACTCGACGGCAGCTCGCAGATGGCGCCGCAAGCCGTGCATTGCGCGGCTGTCGGCGCCATGCTGGCGAAGATGCACCTGGCGGGGCAGGACTTCCCCCTGCAGCAGCCAAATCTGCGCGGCCTGGACTGGTGGAACACCACCACGCCGCTGGTCTTGCACCACCTCGACGATGCCAAGGCGCATTTGCTGCGCGCGGAAATCCATTTCCAGGATGCCTTCGCTGCCTGCGCTACGTATAAAGCCATCCCGCGCGGCCCCGTGCATGCCGACTTGTTCCGCAACAATGTCATGTTTGACGGCGAGCAACTGACGGGCTTTTTCGACTTTTACTTTGCCGGCTGCGACACCTGGCTGTTCGATGTGGCCGTCACCGTCAACGACTGGTGCGTGGACCTGGCCACGGGCGTACTCGACACGGTGCGCGTGCGCGCCCTGCTCGACGCCTACCGGGCCGTGCGCCCGTTCACGCACGAAGAACAGACGGCATGGCAAGCAATGCTGCGCGCCGCCGCGCTGCGCTTCTGGCTGTCGCGCCTGTACGATTATTACCAGCCGCGCGAAGCGGAAATGCTGACCCCGCACGATCCGGCGCATTTCGAACGCATTCTGCGCGAACGTATCGCCACACCTGCTCCGGAACTGTTTTAAACATGGAAAAATTACCTGCAAGTACAGGTTGGCAATGGGTGAAACAAGGCTTCGCCCTGTTTCGCAAGCAACCTGGCGGCATGTCGATGCTGTTTCTCGGCTATATGTTCTGCATGCTGGCCGTCAGCATCGTGCCCCTGCTCGGCCAATTGCTGCCCGTCATCCTCGTCCCCGTGTTTTCCGTGGCCTTCGTGCAAGGCTGCCTGAATATCGACCAAGGCAAGCGCGTCTTGCCCAGCCTGTTGATCTCGGGCTTCCGCAAGCCGGCGTTTCCTTCCCTGTTGGGCCTGGGCGTGCTGTACATCCTGATGGCCATCGCGGCCATAGGCGCCTCGACTCTGGTGGACGACGGTTTGCTGTGGCAACTGGTCACGGGACAACTGACGGAAGAAGCGGCGCGCACCGCCATCCCCGAATCTCGCCTGGGCCTGGGCATCCTGCTGGCCATCGTGCTGTATGTGCCGGCCGCCATGGCCTTCTGCTTTGCCGCGCCGCTGATCTACTGGAGAAAAACCGGTTTGGGCAAGGCGCTGTTCTTCAGCTTTTTCGCCGTCTGGCGTTCGCTGTCGGCCTTCATCGTCTTCGCTTCCACCTGGTTCGCCATCAGCGTCGTCACCAGCCAGTTGCTGGCCGTCATCTTTGGCCGCACGCCGCTGATGATGCAACTGATGATGCCGCTGTCGATGCTACTCACCATCATCATGCATTGCTCGTTCTACGCCGCCTACCGCCAGATCTTCGGCGTGCCCGTCGATGAGAGCAAGACGGTGTCGCTGGACAAGACCGGCGAGTGATCGCCGGTCAGGCGTAGGTCGGATTAGCGGCGGCACGCCGCGTAATCCGACGCTGCGAGGCCAACAATGGTGTCGGATTACGCTACGCTAATCCGACCTACGCACCCGGCCAGATCACCGTCCCAGCCGTTCCAGTTTCGCAATCCCCAGGTCCAGCACCTTCATGCCGTGCTGTCCAAAATTGATCTGCGCGCGCGCATTGCCGCCGCCGCCTTCGATATTGACGATCACGCCTTCGCCGAACTTGGCGTGCGCCACCGATTCGCCGATGCGCCAGCCGCCACCCGTGGCTTTTTGCGCGATCTTTTGCGCAATCGCATTGTCCGAACCCAGGCTGGCAACGCGCGGCGCCTCGTCCCAGGCCGACTTGCGGTTACCGAACCAGTTCGCCTGTACCTTGGGCGACAGCCATTTCAGCGCTTCTTCCGGCAATTCATCGAAGAAGCGCGACTTCATGTTATAGCGCGTCTGGCCGTGCAGCATGCGCGTCTGCGAAAAGCTCATATATAGCCGCTTGCGCGCGCGCGTGATCGCCACGTACATCAGGCGGCGTTCTTCTTCCACGCCGTTGTCTTCCTTCGAGCTGCTTTCGTGCGGGAACAGGCCCTCTTCCAGGCCGGTAATGAACACGTTGTCGAATTCCAGGCCCTTGGCCGAGTGCACCGTCATCATCTGCAGCGCATCCTGGCCCGCCTGCGCCTGGTTATCGCCCGCTTCCAGCGACGCGTGCGACAGGAAAGCGGAGAGCGGCGACATCACGGCCGGCAGCGGCGCATCGGCATCCAGAATTTCGATGCCATCCTGGTTGACGACGGGCGCGCCCGACTGCGCCTGGGCGGCTGGCCCCAGATGGGCCGGTGCTGCCTGGCCGAAACCTTCTTCGGAAACGAACTGGCTGGCCGCGCTGACCATCTGCTCCAGGTTTTCGATGCGGTCGGCGCCTTCCTTTTCATTCTGATAATGCTGCAGCAAAGTACTCGCTTCCAGCACCACGCGCACCATTTCGGGCAAGGACAATTGCTGCGTTTCGAAACGCACGCCCTCGATCAGCTTGACGAAACCGGCCAGCACGCTGCCCGCCTTGCCCGCCACGTAGGGCACGGACGCGTACAGCGAGATGCCGTACTGTTCCGACGCGGCCTGCAATTGCTCGATCGAGCGCATGCCGATGCCCCGCGTAGGGAAATTGACCACGCGCAAGAAAGCGGAGTCATTGTGCGGGTTGTCCATCAATTGCAAATAAGCAATCGCGTGCTTGACCTCGGCGCGCTGGAAATAGCGCTGGCCGCCATACACGTGGTACGGAATACTGGCTGAAAACAGCGCATGTTCGATCACGCGCGACTGCGCGTTCGAGCGGTAGAGAATAGCGATTTCGCTGCGAGAGGCACCATCGGCGATCAGACTTTTCGCCTCTTCGATGATCCACTGCGCTTCCTGCAAGTCGGAACTGGCTTCGTACACGCGCACCTGCTCGCCATGGCCCGCGTCCGTGCGCAGATTCTTGCCCAGGCGCTTGCTATTGTTCGCGATCAGCACGTTAGCGCTGTCGAGGATGTGGCCATGCGAGCGGTAGTTCTGCTCCAGCTTGATCAAGTTCTTGACCTGGAATTCGTGCTCGAAGGCGCTCATATTGCCCACGTTGGCGCCGCGAAACGCGTAGATGCTCTGGTCATCGTCGCCGACGGCAAACAGGGCGCCGCCATCGCGGCTGCCGTGGCCGGCCAGCAACTTGAGCCAGTTGTATTGCAGGTTGTTCGTATCCTGGAACTCGTCCACGAGGATGTGGCGGAAGCGCGCCTGATAGTGTTCACGCAGCGGCTGGTTGCGGCTGAGCAATTCGTACGTGCGCAGCAGCAATTCGGCAAAATCGACCACACCTTCACGCTGGCACTGGTCGTCATACAGCTGGTACAGCTCGACCATCTTGCGCTCGTGCGCGTCGTACGCTTCCACGTCCGTGGCGCGCAAGCCCTGATCCTTGGCATTGTTGATGAAATACATCACCGTCTTCGGCGGGAATTTCTCATCATCGATGTTGTTCGCCTTCAACAAGCGCTTGATCACCGACAATTGATCCTGCGAATCGAGGATCTGGAAGGTCTGCGGCAAGGCGGCATCGCGGTAATGCGTGCGCAGCAAGCGGTTGCACAGGCCGTGAAAGGTGCCGATCCACATGCCGCGCGTGTTGATCGGCAGCATGGCTGACAGGCGCGTGAGCATTTCCTTGGCGGCCTTGTTCGTAAAGGTCACGGCCAGGATGCCGGGCGGCGATACCTGCTGAGTCTGGATCAGCCACGCGATGCGGGTGGTCAGCACGCGGGTCTTGCCCGAACCGGCGCCAGCCAGGATCAACGCATGCTGGGCCGGCAAGGTGACGGCAGCCAATTGTTCGGGATTGAGGTTGTGAAGAAGATTTTGCATGCCGTGATTATACCGGCATGGCTAAAAATACTGTGCATTTGTCCAGCGGTCGCGCCAGTTTTCCATGTGCGCGCTACAATCGGCGTCCCGACACAGCAGCCCGTATCCCATGACACCACCCACTCACCTCGACGGCGCCCGCGTGCTGGCCTGGGCCTGGTCCGACCTGCCCTTCGGCCACGTCACCGATGAGCATGCTGGCGCAGCCCCCATCGCCATTCATGGCCTGGCCGTGTGCCGCTACGGTGACGAGGCGTGCGCCTACCGCTTCTGCTGCGATGCGCGCTGGGAAACGGTGCAGGATGAGGTGTATGCCAGCGTGGAAGAGGCCAGGGAGCAGCTGCCGGCGCAATACCGCGCCGTGGCCGCCACCTGCCATACGCCGTGAGCTACGCCATCCGTGCGGCCAGCCATGTCGACTTGCCCCTGCTGGCCCAGGTCGAGCGCAGTGCCGCGGCCCTGTTTGCGCAGGCCGGGGCGGACTTGGCGTGGCTGGCGCACGGTGAACCCTTGGCACTGCGCACCTTGCAGGCGCTGCAGCAGCATGGCGGCGTGTGGGTGGCTGCCGATGGGCAGGACAGGCCCGCGGGTTTCCTGGCAGCCCAGCCGCTTGACGGCCAGATATTCATCGTGGAATTGTCCGTTGCCCTGTTGCATCAACGGCAGGGACTGGGCGCGCGCCTGCTTGACGCGGCGGAGGCCCACGCCCGGGCGCAGGGCTGCGCCAGCCTGACACTGAGCACCCACCGCCATCTGCCTTGGAACGCGCCCTACTATGCGCGTCACGGTTTCAGCGAAATCGATGCCGTAGCGCTGGGCGCGGGTCACGCGCTCAAGCTGGCGCGCGAAGCGCAGGACGGGCACGATCCGGCGCTGCGCTGCCTGATGCGCAAGCCGCTGGCCCGCTGATTCAGCACACCATTCAGCGCACCAGCTTTGCCTTGCCTTCGCTGAGCGCCTGGGCGATCACCTGGCGCGTGGTCTTGTCGGCTGCTTTTGATGCCTTTTCCTGCTGGCGTCCCAGCGCTTCCATTTGCTTGCCCAGGGTTTCCATCGGCTTGCCGCGCTGATCCATCTGGCGCGACAGCGCATCCACTTTGGCCGCTTCGCGCTCTTGCGTGGCGGCAATGCGATCGTTGACCTCTTCCATGGCATCCTGCGCATCCTCCATCTGCTGCTGCAGGCGTTCCACCTCGCGCCCTGCCGCACGGCGCGCTGTCTCTGTGGTCGCTTGCGCCTGGCGGCGCGCCGCCTCGCCCATCTTGCGGCCCAGTTCCTGCTGCTGGCGGCCCAGCGTTTGCAGCTGCTGCGCATCGCGCGTACCGCCATTCGCCTGCGCAGCGCCATGAACGCCCATCTTGCTGCCCAGTTCGCCCATCGCCTTGCCGTGCTCGCTCATCTGCTTGCCCAGACCGCTCATCTGCAAGCCCAGCTGCTGCGATGGCTTCCAGGCGTCGCGGACGCGGGCCAACAGCGCGGCATCCTGCGTCACATAGCCCTTGCCCTGGTCACGGAACCACAGGAAATGCCCCTTGAGCGAACGCTGCAGCTGTTTAATCTGCTGGCCATCGACATCGCTGCCTGCCATGGTGACGCTATCCTCGCTGCTGTCGACGAGCGCATAGCCATCGCCGCTGTCCATGGAGATAGTGATTTTCTTGCTGGGTGCGGCCGGGGCGGCCGGTGGCGCGGGCGGCTCGGGCGGCTGCACGGCCAGTGCACTGCCGCCAAGCACGATACCGGCCAGGCTGAGGATCAAACGATAGGAAGTGGACATGGCTGCCTCGTCGCAAAAGTAGTGGAGCGTTGACTTTAACGGCGGATGAATCACGTCTCCAGCGCGGTGCGACAGGCTGCACAAAGGCTGGCCTGGACGGCAGGCTTGCGCGATGAATGGCAAACCACGGACGAAAAAAACGGAGGCCGCAGCCTCCGCAAAAACGCCGTGGTACGGCGTATGTTTATCAGTACAACACGACGGAGCGGATCGATTCGCCGCTCTTCATCAAGTCGAAACCCTGGTTGATATCGTCCAGTTTCAAACGGTGCGTGATCAAATCATCGATATTGAGCTTGCCTTCCATATACCAGTCGACGATCTTCGGCACGTCCGTGCGGCCGCGCGCGCCACCGAAGGCGGAACCTTTCCACACGCGTCCCGTCACCAGCTGGAACGGACGCGTAGAAATTTCCTGGCCGGCCGCGGCGACGCCGATGATGATGGACTGGCCCCAGCCCTTGTGGCAGCACTCGAGCGACTGGCGCATGGTGGTGGTGTTGCCGATACACTCAAAACTGTAGTCGGCGCCGCCGTCCGTCAGCTGCACGATGGTGTCGACCACGTTTTCCACTTCGTTGGCGTTGACGAAATGCGTCATGCCGAACTTGCGCGCGATGGCCTGGCGCGCCGGGTTGATATCCACGCCGATGATCTTGTCTGCGCCCACCATCTTGGCTGCCTGAATCACGTTCAAGCCGATGCCGCCCAGGCCGAACACGACCACGTTGGCGCCTGCCTCAACCTTGGCCGTAAACAGCACGGCGCCCACGCCCGTCGTGACGCCACAACCGATGTAGCAGACTTTATCGAAAGGCGCGTCTTCGCGGATCTTCGCCAGCGCAATTTCCGGCACGACGATGTAGTTCGAGAAGGTGGACGTGCCCATGTAGTGGAAGATGGGTTTGCCGTCGATGGAAAAGCGCGACGTCGCGTCCGGCATCAGGCCGCGGCCCTGGGTCGAGCGGATCGACTGGCACAGATTGGTTTTTTGCGACAGGCAGAATTTGCACTGACGGCATTCCGGCGTGTACAGGGGGATGACATGGTCATCCTTTTTCAGGCTTTTCACGCCCGGCCCCACATCGACGACGATGCCGGCGCCTTCATGACCGAGAATGGATGGGAAAATGCCTTCCGGATCGGCGCCCGACAGGGTGTAGTAATCGGTGTGGCAAATGCCCGTGGCCTTGATTTCGACCAGTACCTCGCCCTCGCGCGGGCCCGCCAGGTCGACTTCTTCGATGGTCAAAGGCGCGCCCGCCTTCCATGCAATCGCTGCTTTGGTTTTCATGTATGTCCTGTCTATGGTTGAACCAGGCGCGCCAGCGCGCCATATCGTCACATCATAACAAGGCAGGCGCCGACGTGCCACGCCGGCGCCGGTGCAACGCTTACTTGGTTTTCGCCCTGTTGAGGAAGGCGCCATGCAAGCCGTTCAGGGTTTCTTCGGCCAGCAGCAGCTGGCTGGCGATTTCATTGATCTTGCGGCGGCTGGAGCGGGCGTGGTCGCGCAGCACCTCGAAAGCCGTGTTGCGGTCCGTCTGGAACTTGCCCATCAGCAAGCCGACGGCCAGGCTGGTTTCGCGGCCGGCGGCCAGGGCCGCGTTCAGGTTCAGCTCGGTGCGCCGGAGCTGGCGGATTTCATCGGCGCGCGCCAGGCCCGCTTCGAAGGCGGGCATCAAGCGGCCTTCATCGACGGGTTTCACCACGTAGCCGACGGCGCCGTAGGCGGCCGCCTGCTTGCCCGATTCGCTGTCGCCGCTGCCGGACAGGAACATGAATGGCACGCCCGTCTCGCCATGCAGGCGCTTGGCCAGTTCCAGGCCCGACATGCCCGGCATATGGATGTCGAGCAAGGCCAGGTCCGGCTCGCGCTGGGCGACCATTTGCAGCGCCACTTCGGCCGAATTGGCCAGGGCCGTCTCATAGCCGGCATGGCGCAGGATTTCGCCGAGGAATTCCAACAGGAGTTGGTCATCGTCAACGATCAGGATTAGGCGTTTCGCGGCGGCTGGCTGACTCATGGGTAAAGGAACCTCGGTAATGAAGATGCTCTTATTATATGCCGATTATTCCCCCAAATCAGCCCCCATGCCCATGCTCACGCCGCAAACAATTGGTTGAATTGCTGCACTGCAATATTCACATCGTGCGCCTGGCCTGCCTTGCCAAATACGCTGCTGATGGCCGCCACCATGTCGGCGCCGCGCGCTGCCAGCGGTGCCGCGTTTTCCGGCGTCATGCCGCCGATCACCACGCACGGCAAGGCTATCTCGCGTTTGGCTTGCAGCACCATATCCAGGGGCGTGGTTACCGGATATTTTTTCACCAGCGACGGATAAAAACCGCCGAAGGCCACATAGCTGGCGCCGCCCGCCTCGGCAGTCCGTGCCAGGGCCATGTCGCCATAGCAGGAAGCGCCAACGATCTTGTCCTTGCCCAGGCGCGCGCGCACCTGTGCGACGGATGCATCCGTGCCGCCCACGTGCACGCCATCGGCGTCGAGCTCTTCGCACAATTCGATAAAGTCATTGATGATGAAGGGCACGCCATACTTGCGGGCCAGGGCCAGCAGGGCGCCCGCCTGTTCGCGCCGTTGTTGCGCCTCGGCGCTCTTGTGGCGGTATTGCAGCAGAGCCACGCCTTCCTGCAAGGCTTGCTCGCTCACGTCGAGCAGGCGGTCGGTGTCATCCCAGTTCGGGGTGACCAGATACAGTCCACGCATGATGTTTTCCTTATTGAATGAATCGTTGGGGCATGAGCTGGCCTGGCGCAATGGCATACGCATCGGACAAGGCCGCATGACAATAGGCTTGCGCCAGATCAAGCGCGTCCGGCAGCGCCTCTCCCAGCGCCAGACGCGCCGCGATGGCGGACGCCAGAGTGCAGCCGCTGCCGTGGAATTGGCCAGGCAGGCGTGGCCAGCGCCACGCTCGCTCGCCGCCATTCGCGTCTATCCAGCGGTTGACGATCACCTCGCCCTCGCCATGGCCGCCCGTCACCAGCACGTGCTTGCAGCCTTGCGCGCGCAGGTTTTCTTCGCCGCCCAGTGCCAGCGCTTCCGGCCCGTTCGGCACGATGACGGTCGTCAGCGGCAGCAAGGGCGCCAGCGCCATCACCGCGTCGTCACGGCTAAGCACATCGCCATGGCCGCTGGCCAGCACGGGGTCGAGCACCACAGGCAAATCCGGCCGAGCCAGCCGCAATTGCGCGATCAGTTGCGCGATGACGGCTGCATTCGCGGCACTGCCGGGGATGCCGATCTTGACGGCGTGAATGGCGATCTTGGCTATCAGCGCCTGCGCCTGGCGCCGCAGCAATTCCGGCGCCACCGGTTCGACAGCAAACACGCGGTCGTTGTCCTGCACCGTCAGCGCCGAGATGACGGGCAAGGCATGCGCGCCCTGCGCCGCAATGGCAACAATGTCGGCGGCGATGCCGGCGCCGCCGGAAGGATCTAGGCCGGCAAACACCAGCACAACCGGACGACACGGCAGACGCTGTCGCCCCGTCACGCCAGGCGGCCGGCCATCGGCGACGACGGCGAGGCGGCGAATTTACGGGGCATGCGGCCCGCCAGAAACGCTAGACGCCCGGCCCGCACGGCCAGCTTCATCGCATGCGCCATGCGCACGGGGTCGCGCGCGCCGGCAATGGCCGTATTCATCAGCACGCCATCGCAACCGAGTTCCATGGCAATGGCCGCATCCGACGCCGTGCCCACGCCAGCATCGACGAGCACGGGCACTTTCGCCTGGTCTATGATCAGCGACAAATTCCACGGATTCAAGATGCCCATGCCCGAACCGATCAGTGACGCCAGCGGCATGACAGCCACGCAGCCGATGTCTTCCAAAATCTTCGCCTGGATGGGGTCGTCGCTGCAGTAGACCATTACGTCAAAGCCATCCTTGACCAGCGCTTCGGCCGCGATCAGGGTTTCCGGCATATGCGGAAACAGGGTCTTTTCATCGCCCAGCACTTCCAGCTTGACCAGATTGCGCCCGCCCAGCAGCTCGCGCGCCAGTTGCAGGGTGTAGACGGCATCTTTCGCGTTGTAACAGCCGGCCGTGTTCGGCAAGATCGTGTACTGGTCCGGCGGCACAAAATCGAGCAGGCTGGGCGCGTTCGGATCTTGCCCGATATTCACCCTGCGGATGGCCACCGTGATGATCTGCGCTTCGGCCGCGTCCGTCGCCTCGCGCGTCTGTGGCAAGTCCTTGTACTTGCCGCTACCCACCAGCAAGCGCGATTGGTACTGTTTTCCTGCGATAGTCAGCAAGTCGTCGTTGTTATTACTTGTCATTGCTTTTCCTTAGTCTAGCCGCCGCCGATGGCGCGGACTATTTCAACCTGGTCTTGTACCTGCAAGACCTGTCCCGGCCACGCCTTGCGCGGCACCACATTGCGGTTGACGGCCAGCGCCAGCGCCTGGTTTTCCAGCGACAGCGCGGCGATCAGTTGATCGAGGGTTTGCCCCGGCGGCACCTGGTGCGGCGCGCCGTTGAGCGTGATGGATATCAATGCTGGCATCACGCTCTCCTTCAGACCTTGCGGTACAGCTCGGCGCCGTTCTTGATGAATTCAATGGCCTTGATTTCCATGCCCTGCTTGAGCGCCTTGTCTTCCGCGATGCCCATGCCGGCCGCGTATTCACGCACTTCCTGCGTGATCTTCATCGAGCAGAAGTGGGGGCCGCACATGGAGCAGAAATGCGCCACCTTGGCCGAATCCTTGGGCAAGGTTTCATCGTGGAATTCGCGCGCCTTGTCCGGGTCCAGGCCGATGTTGAACTGGTCGTCCCAGCGGAATTCGAAGCGGGCTTTCGACAGGGCGTTGTCGCGGATTTGTGCGCCCGGATGGCCTTTTGCCAGGTCGGCCGCGTGCGCAGCGATCTTGTAGGTGATGATGCCGTCCTTGACGTCGGCCTTGTTGGGCAGGCCCAGGTGTTCCTTCGGCGTCACATAGCACAGCATGGCCGTGCCATACCAGCCGATCATGGCCGCGCCGATGCCCGACGTGATGTGGTCATAACCAGGCGCGATGTCGGTCGTCAACGGCCCCAGGGTGTAGAACGGCGCTTCGCCGCACTGCTCCAGCTGCAAGTCCATGTTTTCCTTGATCAATTGCATGGGCACGTGGCCCGGGCCTTCGATCATCACTTGCACGTCGTGCTTCCAGGCCACTTGGGTCAGTTCGCCCAGGGTTTTCAGTTCGCCCAGCTGCGCCTCATCGTTGGCGTCGTAGATGGAACCGGGGCGCAAGCCATCGCCCAGCGAGAACGACACGTCATACGCCTTCATGATTTCGCAGATGTCTTCGAAATGCGTGTACAGGAACGATTCCTGGTGGTGCGCCAGACACCATTTCGCCATGATGGAGCCGCCGCGCGAGACGATGCCCGTCAGGCGCTTGGCCGTCATCGGCACATAGCGCAGCAGCACGCCCGCGTGGATGGTGAAGTAGTCGACACCCTGCTCTGCCTGCTCGATCAGGGTGTCGCGGAAAATTTCCCACGTCAGATCTTCAGCCTTGCCATTGACCTTTTCCAGCGCCTGATAGATGGGCACGGTGCCGATGGGCACGGGGCTGTTGCGCACGATCCATTCGCGCGTTTCGTGGATGTGCTTGCCGGTAGACAGGTCCATCACGTTATCGCCGCCCCAGCGGATGGCCCAGGTCATTTTTTCCACCTCCTCGCCTATCGACGAGGTGACGGCCGAATTGCCGATATTGGCGTTGATTTTTACCAGGAAATTGCGGCCGATGATCATCGGTTCGACTTCCGGGTGATTGATGTTGGCGGGGATGATGGCGCGGCCGCGGGCGATTTCCTCGCGCACGAATTCCGGCGTGATTTCGGCCGGGATGCTGGCGCCGAACGACTGGCCTGGGTGCTGGCGGCCCATCAGCTCGGCCAGGCGTTCACCCATGGGGCCGGAGGCTTTCAGTTCCCGCAAATACTCCTGGCGGCGCATGTTTTCGCGGATGGCGACGAATTCCATTTCCGGCGTGATGATGCCGCGCCTCGCGTAATGCATTTGCGTGACGTTCTTGCCGGCAATGGCGCGGCGCGGCTTGCGGTGCAAATTAAAACGCAGCTCGGCCAGTTTCGGGTCGGCCAGGCGGGCGATGCCGTAATCGGAGGTGGGGCCGGGCAATTCTTCCGTGTCGGCACGTTCCATGATCCACGGCAGGCGCGGCGTATCGAGGCCCGAGCGGATGTCGATCTGCACGTCCGGGTCCGTGTAGGGGCCGGACGTGTCGTACACGTAGATCGGCGGATTCTTTTCGCCGCCGAACGACGCTTCCGTGTCGGATTGGCTGATTCTCCGCATGGGCACGCGGATGTCGGGGCGGCTGCCTTCCACATAGATCTTGCGCGAATTGGGCAGTGGCGCGATGGCGGCTTCGTCGACCGTGGCGGTGGCAGAGAGGAATTTCGGGTTGGCGTTCATTTTGGCTCCTTGGCTAGACTTGCAGCTAGACTATTTATAGCCTGGAGCCAGCTAAGGAGGTTCGGAATTGCGCACGCGGAAAGGCGGGGTGCGTTCATCCTAAAGCTTCCCTTCGCTGGCATTATCCAGATCAGGTTCGGAGGGTATTTCTCACCCGCGCTTGCACTGTGTTTCCACAGCGAAAGGCAGGACCCCTAGCGTTTGCCGCCTTGCGGCAGCGAGCCAATTATACGCGGTTCGCGCCGCGTGGCCAGATGATTTCTTGCTTTGTCGCCTATGTGCATCTGCTGCAATGCAGCAGATGCCGGCACGTCTATTTCTTCTTGCCCCAGCGCCAGGCGGTCGGTTCGCCCTTCCACTGGCACACAGCGATCAGCGCGGCAACGATGGCCACTTCATACACGATATAGCCTGCCAGCATGGTTTGCGGGGGAAACAGGAAGGCGCCGCAGGCGAACAGCGCCAACGCGGCCAGGAACACCAGCCAGCCCTGCCACGTGATGGGCAAGCCCCAGCCCCAGCCATAGGTCTTGGCGGGAAACCAGTAGGAGGGAGATTTGTCAGCCATGGTGCTTTCCTTGTGGATGTCGATAGCAGCAAGTATAAATCAGGCGCTGCGATGACGCTCCGTGACATCGAGGCCGATACCGCGGTAGCCGATGAAGCGGCTGCCATTGTCGAACATCGGTTCGCCGCTGACCTGCAGGTACTGCGTGCTGCCATCGAGGTTGGCGCGGCTGTAGATGAAGTCGAGAAACGGTTCGCGCGCAGCAATCTTGGCATCGAGCAAGGCGCGCTCGGCCGCGTTCCAGCGCTGCGGCTCTTCCTCGCTGCCGATGCCCAGCATTTCAGCCACGGGACCGGAAAAGCGCGTCAGATTGCCTTGCGCATCCTGTTCCCAGTACCAGTCGGACGACAGTTCCGTGAAGCGCTGGAAGCGCGCTTCGCTTTCGCGCAACTCCGCCGTGCGCTCTTCCACCATCAGTTCCAGCGACTTGTTGTATTCGGCCAGCTTCTGGTACAGCAAGCGCACTTCCAGCATATTGTGGATGCGCGTCTTCACTTCCACCAGGTCGAAGGGCTTGCTGACGAAATCCTTGGCGCCCGCCTGCAGCGCGCGCAGCTTGTGGCCTGGCTGGGCAGTGATCACCAGCACGGGCAGATAACTGCCGGCCTCGATGTCGCGCAAGCCTTCCATCACTTCGAAGCCATCCATTTCCGGCATCTGCAAGTCGAGCAGGATCAAGTCGTAGCGGTGCTGCTGATGCAGCGCGCGCACGGCTTGCGGGTCCATGGTGGAAGTGATGCGCGTATATCCGGCATTGCGCAGCACCTGTTCCAGCAGCATGACGTTAGCCTCCTGGTCATCGACGATGAGAATGCTGGCGTTCAGGATCTCGGTGGCTTGAAGCATGGCGGTGTTCCTAAAATGAAGTGCTGAATTAGCGTACTGTGTGAATGTCGTCGGCCAGGCCGTGCTCGGCCGCATGGTGCAGGGCCACGTCAAGCGCATCCATGAATTCGACGACCTTGATCGGCTTGGTCAGGTAGCGGAAGAAGCCCGCTTCCAGGCCTTTCTCGATGTCGCGCGGCACGGCGTTGGCGGACAGGGCCATCACGGGAATGTGGCTGGTGAGCGGATCGTCGTGCAGGATGTGCAGGGCGCCATAGCCGCTGATGCCGGGCAGGTTGATATCCATCAAGATCACGTCCGGTTGATACGTGCGCGCCAGGTCGATGCCCAGGTGCGCATCGACGGCCGTCAGCAATTTCAAATCGCTGCGACGGGCGATCAGTTGCTCCACCAGTGCCAGGTTGGCGGGATTGTCTTCCACGTACAGCAGGGTACGCTGGCTTTCCTGGTTCTCCTGCACCACCGGCAGCACTGCCCCCTCTTCCAGATGCAGCTCCGGCGCGCGCGAGGCCTTGAATTCGACCCAGAAAGTGGTACCCACGCCCACCGTGCTGTCGACGCCGATGGTGCCGCCCATCAATTCGACCAGCTGCTTGGTGACGACCAGGCCGATGCCCGTGCCCTCTTCCGTGCTGCTTTCCTGGCCCAGGCGGTTAAAGGGCTGGAACAGCTGACTCATCTGTTCGGCATTCAGGCCGGCGCCGCTGTCGGTGACACTGACGCGCACCCGGTCGCCGTGGCGGCTGCACTCGACCTTCACGCTGCCGCCGCTCTGGTTATATTTGATGGCGTTCGACAGCAGATTGATCATCACCTGTTTCACGCGCGTGCGGTCCGCATGCACATAGAAGGCCTTGCCGCAGCGGGGGAAATGCATGCTGATGCCGCGCTTTTCCGCCTGCGGCGCGATCATCGCCTGGCAATCCTGCAGCACGTCGAGCAGGGACATCGCCTCTTGCGACATGGTGACCTTGCCCGACTCGATCATGGCCAAGTCGAGGATTTCATTGATCAAGCGCAAGAGATACCAGCCGCCCTTGAGGATCTGGTCGATCGAGCGCTGTTGCGGCAAGCTTGGCGCCGGCGTCTCGGACGCCATCAGCTGGGCAAAGCCCAGGACGGCGTTCAAGGGCGTGCGCAATTCATGGCTCATGCTCGACAGAAACTCGGACTTCGCCAGGTTCGCCTTTTCCGCCGCCTGGCGGGCCTTTTCCATTTCGATATTCGTGTCTTGCAAGGCTTGCTCGAACTGCTTGCGTTCCGTCACGTCGCGGGCGGCGGCAAACACGCCCTGCAGCTTGCGGTCGCGGTCATGGAAGGTCGACGCGTTGTACGACACCACCGTCTGCTTGCCGTCTCGCGCCAGGGCCGTCAGCTCGTAATTGGTCAACTTTCCTTCACGCAACACGCGCGCGATGGCTTCCTCGGCCCGTTCTGGTTCCGTAAAGTAATTCTTGCACGGCGCGCCGATCAATTCGTCGCGCGTGCAGCCCGTCAGCGCTTCCATCTGCTGGTTGACGTCGCTGATGATGCCGCGCGGGTCCGTCGTCATCAGGGCATCGATATTCGATTCGATCAGAGAGCGCGTGTAGAACTGCTGCTCGCGCAAGCGCTGGTCCAGCTGCGCCTGTTCCGCCTCGACCTGCTTGCGCGCCGTGTTGTCGGTGCCGATCAGCAAGTAACCGATGACCTTGCTCTGCGCGTCGCGCAGGGCCGTCACGGAAACCATGGCCGGGAAGCGGCTGCCATCCTTGCGGATATAGGTCAATTCGTAAATGTCTTCGATGCCGCGCGAGGCCTTGAACACCAGCGCTTCCACGCCCGGCGTGATAACGGTGTCGAGTTCGGCACTGAGGGCGGCAGCGCGCGCAACGATTTCTTGCGCGTCGGAAATGCCGGCCGGCGTCAGCTTGTCGACCACGTCGCTGGCTTCATAGCCGAGCATGCGTTCGGCGCCCACATTGAAAATCTGGATCACGCCTTGCGCATCGGTGGCGATGCAGGAAAAATTGGCACTGTTGAAAATCGCATCCTGCAAGGCGCCCGCCTTGAGCAACTGGCGTGGCAGGCTGGCCGACACCGTGCGCCGGTACAGCGCCGCGAGCAGCATCAGCAGCAAAAATACCAGCGCGTCAATGACGCATGCCGTCTCGAACGGCGCGCGCCAGGCCAGCACGCCGACGGCCAGCAACACGACGGCGCTGAACGAAAACGCCAGCGCCATGGGCCAGCGCGACGGCGCGCGCGGGGGGATGTTTTCGACAGATTGCATGATGAGCCTGGGCAATGACAACGATAAGAAGGGAAATGCGGTATCAGGTGCGGTGTTCACTGCGCCTGGCGCTGGCGCACGTCCGACAGCAGGCGCGTGAATTCCTTCTTGACCACGCCATAGCATTCGCACACATGGCCTTCGAGGCCGGCGCGGTCCAGCACGGAAATATGGCCGCGCCGGTAACTGATGAAACCGCGCGCCTGCAAGCGCCCCGCCGCTTCCGTCACGCCTTCGCGGCGCACGCCCAGCATGTTGGCGATGAGTTCCTGCGTCATGGTCAGCTCGCGGTTCGGCAGCCGGTCCATGGTCAGCAGCAGCCAGCGGCACAGCTGCTGCTCTACCGTATGGTGGCGGTTGCACACGGCCGTCTGCGACATTTGCGTGATCAAGGCTTGCGTATAGCGCAGCAGCAAACGCATGACGGGACCGGCGCGGTCGAATTCTTCCATCAGCAAATGCGCCTTCAGGCGATAGCCGACGCCACCCGTCTGCACCACGGCGCGGCTCGGTGTCGAGTTGCCGCCCATGAACAGAGACACGCCCACCACGCCTTCATTGCCCACGCCTGCGATTTCCGACGAGCCGCCGTTTTCCAGCAGATAGTGCAGTGAAACGATGGCCGTGGTGGGAAAGTACACATGCTGCAGCTTATCGCCCGAATCGTAGATCACGTCACCGAGCAACATGGAGACTTGCTCCAGGTGGGGGGCCAGGCGCGCGAAATCGGCGTCTAGCATGGCGGCGAGCAAATGGTTTTGATTCGGGTTGTGCAGCTGGGCATGCGGACTCGACATGGGCAGTTTTCCTGGTTTCCAGTCGTCAGCTAGGGGATAGAGGTAAGACGTCCGAACGAGGGGCGCCATATGCAGCAGCGTAACACAGCGCTTGCACAGTGCCCACTATATTTCTTGTAGGCATGCTTGTCCGTTCGCCAGCGAACGGACGTCCATGTGCCGCGCGCCCTACAGTCGGCATCACTGCCAGGGCTGCCGGATCATGGATCGGCACCGGCACTGCTACCGGACGCCATCATGCAATCATTCTTCAAACGTATTTCCATTTCCGTTTCCACCTCGGCCCTGATCACCCTGGCGGTCGGGCTGTGCCTGACGGCCCTGTGCTATGTCTCGGCGCGCCAGATCGAGTCGGAAAGCACCCGGCTGCTGCTGGAATACCACGCCAGCGGGCACACGCTGGGCGCCGCCCTGCTGCCAGCCAGCGGCATGAGCTTCAATGCGAACCATCGCGGCTCCCTGTATGTACTGCTGGGCGGATTACTGTCGAGCCTGCTGGCAACCGCCTATGTCTTTCAGCTTGTGACGCGCAATTCCGTGATTGCCCGCATCACGGGCGAACGCACGGTGGCGCTGCAGTTTGCCAATTTGCGCCTGTCCGAAGACATTGCCGCGCGCATGCACAATGAGAAGTCGTTGCGTTTGCGCGAACGCATCATCGAAGTGTCGGCCAATGCCATCATCCTGTGCAGCGCCGACGCACCGGGCTACCTGATCGAATACGTCAATCCCGCCTTCGAACGCATCACCGGCTATGTGGCCGCGGAAGTCATCGGCCAGCGCCTGGAAGACTTGCAGGGTCCCGCGCAAGGGCGGCAAGACATGCACCCAATTACGGCGGCCCTGCGCGAACAGCGCGAAGGCAAGGCCATCGTGCGCAATTTCCGCAAGGATGGCAGTTGCTACTGGAGCGAGCTGTTCATCGCTCCCGTGCGCGACGATGGCGATGGCACCGTCAGCCACTTTGTCGTGGAGCAATACGACATCAGCACCGTCATGCGCTTCGAACAGGAGCTGGAATTCCAGGCCCGGCACGATATCCTCACGGGCCTGGCCAACCGGGCCCTGCTGCGAGAACGGCTGGAACTGGCGATGGCCGTGACGCGGCGCAGCGGCATGCCCCTGTGGGTGGTGTTCATCGACCTCGACCGCTTTAAATTCGTCAACGATACCCTGGGCCACGATGCGGGCGACAGCGTGCTGAAAAACGTGGCCGAGCGCCTGCGCGGCGCCACGCGCGAAGTCGACACGGTGGCGCGCCTGGGCGGCGACGAATTCGTGCTGCTGCTACCCCAGCATGGCAATGGAGAACCGGGCGCGGCTATCCTGCAGCGCATCCAGGACGCCGTGGCGCAGCCGCTGCAACTGGGCGAATATGAATTTTTTCTCAGCTGTTGCATGGGAGTGGCCGTGTATCCCGACGATGGCCAGAATGCCGACACCCTGATCAAGCATGCCGACATCGCCATGTACCGCGCCAAGGAACAGGGACGGGGCCACTGGCAATTCTATGCATCGAGCATGAACGCGGGCACTCTGGAGCGGCTGGGACTGGAAAGCGAGTTGCGCCACGCCCTGGAACGGGGACAGTTTCACCTCGAATATCAGCCCCAGCTGGACTTGGCCAGCGGCAAGGTGGTGGGCATGGAAGCGCTGCTGCGCTGGCACCATCCGCAACTGGGGCGTATTCCACCCGCCAGCTTCATCGGCCTGGCCGAGGAAATGGGCTTGATCACCCCCATCGGCGACTGGGTGCTGCACACGGCGTGCGCCCAAACGCGCGCCTGGCAACTGGCCGGCCATGGCCGGCTGCGCCTGGCCGTCAACTTGTCGGCGCGGCAATTCAAACAAAGGAATCTGCTGCACGCGGTGGCGCAGGCATTGGCCGAGACAGGCCTCGATGCCACCCATCTGGAACTGGAATTGACGGAAAGCATGGTCATGCATGACGTGGAGCAAGCCACGGCCATCATGAGCAATCTCAAGGCGCTGGGCGTGCAACTGTCCATCGACGACTTCGGCACCGGCTATTCCAGCCTGGCCTACCTGCGCCACTTCCCCATCGACGTGCTGAAAATCGACAAGACCTTCGTCAGCGACATCACAAACAGCGACGATGACGTGGCCATCGTGCGCGCCATCATTTCGCTGGCGCACAGCCTGCGCCTGAAAGTGATCGCCGAAGGCGTGGAAACGCCGCAGCAGCTGGCCTTCCTGCGCCAGCACGGCTGCGACCAGATGCAGGGCTATCTGTTCAGCCGCCCGCTGACCGCAGACGCCTTCGAGGAACTGTTGCTGCAGAGAAAAATGCTGGCCGCTTAAAACGCGTGACGCAAGCCGATATTCAGCGCGCGGTTGCCCGTGCCCACTTCCGTGGCATTGCCCACCATGTAGGCAGCGTCGTTGCGGTTGCGGATATGCGCGTAAGCAAGATACACCTTGCTGCGCTTGGACAAGGCATACGTGGCGCCGATGGCCAGCTGCTGCGCATCGCGGTTGGCCGCGTCGCGGTCATCCTTGCGCACGTACGAGGCCAGCAAGGTGGTCGCGCCCAGCGGCACGGACACGCCGACGATGGCGTCGCGGCTGTCGCTTGAGCGGGTTGGCGCCTGCGCCGCGCCATACGGGTTTTCCGCAAAGAACATGGTGCTACCATCGCCCGTGTTGCGGCCATAGCCGGCAAACGCGGTGGCCACGCCGAAGTTGTAGTTGCCGGCCAAAATGGTGTTGTTCACGTCGGCCTTGCCCGGCTCGCCGGCACGGCTCTGGCGCGCCAGGCGCAGGGTCAGGGGGCCGTTGACATAACCGAGGGCCAGACCCAGCGAACGTTGATCGGCCACAACACCCGTATGTTCGCCAAAGCCAAACATGACGGTGGCCGTGACGCCGCGCAGCTCGGGCGAGGTGTAGCGCACGGTGTTGTCGATGCGCGTGGCCGAATAGCCGGCCAGGTTGGTCGCCGCCCCGGCCAGGCCGCCCTCGAACGGATCGGCTACGTCGGTCAGCGCCTGGCTTTGCAGGTTGTACTGGCGCCCCACGGTCAGCATGCCCAGCGGGCTGTCGAGGCCGACAAAAGCCTGGCGGCCGAACAATTGCCCCGCCTGGTCCGAGCGGCCCGTATCGCCCTGCACACCCGCTTCCAGGGTGAACACGGCTTGCCAGCCTTCGCCCAGCGATTCCGTGCCGCGCAGGCCCAGGCGCGAGCCGGCCGACACACCACTGGTGAGCTTGCTAATGCCGCCTTCCTGCACCAGGCCCGCATCCATCAGGCCGTACACGTCGACGGACGACTGAGCATAGGCAAGGGGAATGGCGCCCAGGCTGGCGATGGTCGAAACAAGGCGGATGGTGAACGAGATTTTCTTCATGGTGGTTTCCTTGTAAAAGCAAAACCGGGAAAGCGCGCGGCCATGGCATGGCCACAGGCGTCAAGGCGCGCTGTAGTGACATGCCGTATCGAAAGACGACGGGCCAGATAACAACATTCCTGGCTAAGCTGTGGCGGCAGCGGCGCGCAATAACGAGCCGCTTTGATTCCGCCGTGAATGGTGCACCGCTGAGGGTGCGCGTGGCTCAGGCGCCCGGCCCGAAGGGGACGCTCTGAAATGGCAGGCATCGCTGATGCACTGGCCTTGTGGCGCGGACGGGAGTTGGATAAAACTGCGTCTGCAGGCGCCGTCCGCAAAGATGGGGCAGGAGGCGCCGAGGCCGGCATTATAACATCGGCAGCGCGTTTATCCCCGTTCTGTTGCGGGAAAACGGCCCGCAAAGCCGCCAAAACACTGAAAAAGGCCAGTTGCCACGCTGCGGGCGATGCCGCGTCATCTATAATGGTTCCTTTTGCCAATCACACGCCAAATCATGGAATTAGCCAAGTCTTTCGAGCCCGCCGACATTGAACAATTCTGGCGCACCGAGTGGGAACAGCGCGGTTACTTTACCGCCACCCTCGATGCCGGAAAACCTTCCTTCAGCATCCAGTTGCCGCCGCCGAACGTCACCGGCACCCTGCACATGGGCCATGCGTTCAACCAGACCATCATGGATGGCCTGACCCGCTACCACCGTATGCTGGGCCACAACACGGCCTGGATTCCCGGCACCGATCACGCGGGCATCGCCACGCAAATCGTCGTGCAACGCCAGCTGGACGCGCAAAAGATTTCACGCCATGACCTGGGCCGCGAGAAATTCGTGGAAAAAGTGTGGGAATGGAAAGAAAAATCCGGTTCCATCATCACCGGCCAAATGCGCCGCCTGGGCGCCTCGGCCGACTGGCAGCGCGAATACTTCACGATGGATGAACCGCGCTCGAAAGTCGTCACCGACGTCTTCGTGCGCCTGTTCGAGCAAGGCCTGATCTACCGCGGCAAGCGCCTCGTCAACTGGGACCCCGTGCTGGGTACGGCTGTGTCCGACCTGGAAGTGGTGTCCGAGGAAGAAGACGGCTCCATGTGGTACATCAAGTACCCGCTGGCCGATGGCAGCGGTTTCCTGACGGTGGCCACCACCCGTCCTGAAACCATGCTGGGCGACGTGGCCGTGGCCGTCGACCCGACGGACGAGCGCTACGCAGCGCTGGTGGGCAAGATGCTGAAACTTCCACTGACGGACCGTGAAATTCCCATCATCGCCGACGAATACGTCGACAAGGAATTCGGCACGGGCTGCGTGAAGATTACCCCCGCGCACGACATGAACGATTACGCCGTCGGCCAGCGCCACAAACTGGCGCAGATCGTCATTCTGACCCTGGACGCGAAGATCACCGACGACGCACCTGAAGCCTACCGCGGCATGGACCGCTTCGCCGCACGCAAGCAAATCGTCGCCGACCTCGATGCGCAAGGCCTGCTCGAGCAAGTCAAGCCGCACAAGCTGATGGTGCCGCGCGGCGACCGCACTGGCGTCGTCATCGAGCCGATGCTGACGGACCAGTGGTTCGTCGCCATGAGCAAGCCGGCCCCGGAAGGCACTTTCTTCCCAGGCAAGTCGATCGCCGAAACGGCACTGGACAAGGTCGCCAATGGCGAAATCAAGTTCGTGCCGGAAAACTGGAGCACCACCTACAATCAGTGGCTCAACAACATCCAGGACTGGTGCATCTCGCGCCAGCTGTGGTGGGGCCATCAAATCCCGGCCTGGTACGACGACAAGGGCAATATCTTCGTTGCCAAGACGGAAGCTGAGGCGCAAGCCAAGGCCGTGGCCGCCGGCAGCACGGGGCCCTTGAAGCGCGATGACGACGTGCTCGACACCTGGTTCTCGTCGGCCCTGGTGCCATTCTCGACCATGGGTTGGCCTGAAGAAACGCCGGACATGAAGGCGTTCCTGCCGTCGTCCGTGCTGGTGACGGGTTTCGACATCATCTTCTTCTGGGTCGCGCGCATGGTCATGATGACGGCGCACTTCACGGGCAAGGTACCGTTTGAAACTGTCTACGTGCACGGCCTGGTGCGCGATTCGACGGGACAGAAGATGTCCAAGTCGAAGGGCAATACGCTGGACCCGATCGACTTGATCGACGGCATCGACCTGGAAGGCTTGATCGTCAAGCGCACCACGGGCCTGATGAACCCGCGCGACGCGGAAAAAATCACCAAGGCGACGCGCAAGGAATTCCCGGAAGGCATTTCGGCCTACGGCACGGACGCCGTGCGCTTCACCATGGCCAGCTATGCCTCCCTGGGCCGCAACATCAACTTCGACCTGGGCCGCTGCGAAGGCTACCGCAACTTCTGCAACAAGATGTGGAACGCTACCCGTTTCGTCATGATGAATACGGAAGGCAAGGATTGCACGCCGAATGACGCCGACCTGTCGCAAGCGGACAAGTGGATTATTTCCCTGCTGCAAAAGGCCGAGCTGGACGTGGCCAAGGGCTTTGAAGACTTCCGTTTCGACAACATCGCCGCCACCATCTACAAATTCGTCTGGGACGAGTATTGCGACTGGTACCTGGAAGTGGCGAAAGTCCAAGTGCAACAGGGCACGGAAGGCCAGCAACGCGCCACCCGCCACACCCTGCTGCGCGTGCTGGAAGTGGTATTGCGTCTGGCCCATCCGATCATCCCGTTTGTCACGGAAGCGCTGTGGCAAACGGTGGCGCCTTTGGCCGGCAGGACGCTCAAGGCGGAAGGTGATTCCATCATGATGCAGCCGTATCCGATCGCCAATACCGACAAGATCGACGAGTCGGCCGAAGCATGGATGCAGCAACTGAAAGCCTTGACGGATGCGACGCGCAACCTGCGCGGCGAAATGCAAATTTCTCCTTCCGTGCGCGTGCCGCTGATCGTCGAAGCGGGCAATGCCAGCGAGAAAGAAGCGCTGGCATCGTATGCGCCCTACATCCAGTCGCTGGGCAAGCTGGCCGAAGTGCAGATCGTCGATGCGCTGCCGGACTCGCCTGCGGCCGTCGCCATCGTCGGCACCACCAAGCTGATGCTGAAAGTGGAAATCGACGTGGCCGCCGAACGCGAACGCCTGGGCAAGGAAATCGCCCGCATCGAAGCGGAAATTGCCAAAGTAAATAGCAAATTAGGCAATGAAAGCTTTGTCGCGCGCGCCCCGGCCGCCATCGTTGCGCAAGAAAACGAGCGTTTGCTCAGTTTTTCGGCCACAATTGAAAAATTGCGCGAACAGTTTGCTAAACTAGCCAGCGCATAAGGCAAGTTTGGAAGGATTGCGCGGCGTCATCCGTGACGCCGCGCAGTACCGCTGGTCTTGCCTTGGTATATAAACTGTTCGTGACCCGATCAAAAAAACCATTGGAGACTAGCAATGCATAAAATATTCAAAGCAAGCGTCACAGCAAGCATCATGATGGCCGCCCTGGCCATCGCCGGCAGCGCCACAGCGCGCGACGATAACCACACGCCCGTAGGCACGTGGAAAACCATCGACGACGCCACCGGCAAGCCGAAATCGCTCGTCGTCATCACGGAAAACAACGGTGTCTTGCAAGGCAAGATCGACAAGCTGTTCCGCGCCCCGAATGAAGATCAAAACCCGAAGTGCGACAAGTGCACGGGCGCCAACAAGGACCAGCCCATCATCGGCCTGGTAATCCTGTCCGGCCTGAAGTATGACGGCAAGGAATGGACGGGCGGCGAAATCACGGACCCGGCCAATGGCAAGACTTACAAGAGCAAGGCCGAACTGATGGAAGGCGGCACCAAGTTGCAAGTGCGCGGCTACATCGGTGTACCAATGTTTGGCCGCTCGCAGACGTGGGTTCGCGAAGAATAAGCAGCGCACGCCCTGCCCTGATGAAGCCGGCCCTGCGCCGGCTTTTTTACGTCTGACGCACGGCTGGCGCCGGCTTGCGGTGATGCTTGCTCAGATGCCGGTCCAGGCTGTTGGCGAACTGCTGCCGGTCGGACTGGCTGAAGGCGGCCGGGCCGCCCGTGTCCACGCCACCGCTGCGCAATTCTTCCATGAAGGCACGCATCGTCAGTTGCTGGGCGATATTATCTTTCGTATAAAACTCGCCACGGGGATTCAGCGCAAAACCGCCCTTGGTCAGCACGTCGGCAGCCAGCGGGATGTCACCCGTGATGACGAGGTCGCCGGGATTGAGCAGGCGCACGATTTCCTGGTCGGCAACATCGGCGCCGGACGGCACTTGCACGGTGCGGATGAAGCGCGACGGCGGCACGCGCAAGCCCTGGTTGGCCACCAGGATGAGCGGCAACTCCAGGCGATCGGCCACGCGGTACAGGATTTCCTTGATGACCACGGGGCAGGCATCGGCGTCGATCCAGATTTGCATGCCCGGCATGGCTTGCTGACTACCGTCCGCCATCACAGTTCCCACGCTTCGCCGCCGGGGCCCATGCGCGGTGCGCTGACGCCGAAGTGCAAATAGGCGGCCGGCGTGGCAACGCGGCCACGCGGCGTGCGCTGCAAGAAGCCTTGCTGGATCAGATACGGTTCCAGCACGTCTTCGATGGTATCGGCCGCTTCACCGATAGCGGCCGCCAGGTTGCCGATGCCGACGGGACCGCCGCCAAACTTGAACAGCACGGCTTCGAGCAGCTTGCGGTCCATCACGTCGAAGCCCACAGAATCGACGTCCAGCATGGCCAAGGCGCGGTCGGCCACCACCTTGGTGATCTCGCCATTGCTTTTGACTTCCGCAAAATCGCGCACGCGGCGCAGCAAGCGGTTGGCAATACGCGGCGTGCCACGGGCGCGCTGGGCGATCTCGTGCGCGCCTTCCGGGTCGATGGGCGCTTTCAGCAAGGCGGCGCTGCGCGTGACGATCTTCGTCAGTTCGCCCGTGTTGTAAAACTCCAGGCGCGCCACGATGCCGAAGCGGTCGCGCAGCGGGTTGGTCAACATGCCGGCCCGCGTGGTGGCGCCGACCAGGGTAAACGGTTGCAGATCGAGTTTCACGGAACGGGCAGCCGGACCTTCGCCGATCATAATATCGATTTGATAATCCTCAAGCGCCGGATACAAAATCTCTTCCACGACAGGCGACAGCCGGTGGATTTCATCGATGAACAGGACGTCGTTCGCTTCCAGGTTCGTCAAAATCGCCGCCAGGTCGCCCGGGCGCTCCAGCACGGGGCCGGACGTCTGGCGCAGGTTGACGCCCATTTCGCGCGCGATAATGTGCGCCAGGGTCGTCTTGCCCAGGCCCGGCGGCCCGAACAGCAAGGTATGGTCGAGCGCTTCCTTGCGCTGGCGCGCCGCCGTGATGAAGATTTCCAGCTGGTCGCGGATCTTTTCCTGCCCCACATACTCGTCTAGCTGCTTGGGGCGCAAAGCCCGTTCGATGGCTTCTTCGTTGTGCGAGATGGGCGCCGCGTCGATGATGCGCTGTTCCGTGAAGCTGTCGGTCTGGATGCTCATGCCTTATCAGCCTTTCGACAGCGCTTTCAGCGCCAGTTTGATGCCGTCCGAGACGCCGCTGCCAGCCGGCACGTTTTTCACGGCAGCCAGCGCTTCCTTGTCCGAATAACCGAGCGCCACCAGCGCGTTCAAAATATCCGATTGCGCGTCCGGCGCCGCGTGTGCGCCACCGGCGCCGATATCGGCACCCAACTTGCCCTTCAATTCCAGCAGCAGACGCTCGGCCGTCTTCTTGCCGATGCCAGGTACTTTGACCAGGCGGCCCGAATCCTGCAAGGTGATCGCTTGCGCCAGGTCGGCAATCGTCATGCCCGACAGGATGGACAAGGCCATGCGCGCGCCCACGCCCGTGATCTTGATCAACTGGCGGAACACGGCCCGCTCAGCCGCATTGCCGAAGCCAAACAACAGATGCGCATCTTCGCGGATGGCCTGGTGCGTGAACAGCACGACTTTTTCACCCACGTGCGGCAAGTTGTAAAACGTGCTCATCGGCACGTCGACTTCATAGCCGACGCCCTGGCAATCGACCAGCAATTGTGGCGGATTCTTTTCAAGCAAAATACCGGAGAGACGACCTATCATCGCGTGTTCCTAATGTTGTGTATATAGTTATGGGCCATGCGTTTACCCCACTAAACGGCCGCGCTTCATGCGCAAGCCCTGCAACTGGGGCGCCAGTGCGCCTATCATGGCCAGCGCATCGATGCTGTTGGCGTGGCAAATGGCCACGCCCAGGGCATCGGCCGCATCCGTGCCGGGCAAGCCGGGCAGTGACAACAGCCGCGACACCATTTCCTGCACCTGCTCCTTGGCCGCCTTGCCGTGGCCCGTGACGGCCTGTTTCACTTGCAGCGCCGTATATTCGGCCACCGACAGGTCGGCATGCACGAGCGCGCAGATGGCCGCGCCGCGCGCCTGGCCCAGCAGCAGGGTCGATTGGGGATTGACGTTGACAAACACTTTTTCGATGGCCGCGCAATCGGGCTGGTAGGTACCTACAATTTCGCTCACGCCCTGCAGGATGATCTTCAGGCGCGGTGGCAATTGCCCTTCGGAACCCGTCTTGATGGTCCCTGACGCGATATAGCGCAGCTTGTTGCCGTGTTTTTCAATGACCCCAAAGCCGGTCGTGCGCAGGCCAGGATCGATGCCAAGAATAATCATCGCCAGATTCTATAATGAATACGGCAGGCACCGGTGAATAACCGATGCCTGCCGCTGAGTACTTTTTAGAGAGGCTGTAGGTCGGATTAGCGGTACGCGTAATCCGACATGCGTTGCCAACTGCGCTTGTCGGATTACGCGCGGCCTGCGGCCCCGCTAATCCGACCTACTTTCTCCATCGATCAATGACGGAAGTGACGCGTGCCCGTGTAGAGCATGACCACGCCGCGCTCGTCCGCCGCATCGATCACTTCCTGGTCACGCATGGAGCCGCCCGGGTGGATGACGCAGGTCGCGCCCGCATCGACGACGACGTCGAGGCCGTCGCGGAACGGGAAGAAGGCGTCCGACGCCACCACGGAACCGGTCAGCGACAGGCCCGCGTTTTGCGCCTTGATGGAAGCGATGCGGGCCGAATCGATACGGCTCATTTGGCCAGCACCCACGCCCAGAGTCATGTTATTGCCGCAGAAGACGATGGCGTTCGACTTGACGAATTTCGCCACTTTCCAGGCAAACATCAGGTCAGACAATTGCTGCGGTGTTGGCTGCAGCTTGCTGACCACGCGCAAGTCGCCGATACCGACGTTTTTCGCGTCCGGCGATTGCACCAGCAGACCGCCACCCACGCGCTTGAAGTCCATGGCGTTGACGCCATTGCCCAGTGGGATTTCCAGCATGCGCACGTTTTGCTTGCTCGACAGAATCTGTTTCGCTTCCTTTGAAAACGATGGGGCGATCAGCACTTCCACGAACAGCTTGGCGATTTCGCCGGCGGTGGCGCCATCGAGTTCCGTGTTGAAGGCGATGATGCCGCCAAACGCGGAGGTCGGGTCCGTCTGCAGGGCACGCGCATACGCTTCGGCCGCATTCTTGCCCAGGGCTACGCCGCATGGGTTCGCGTGCTTGACGATCACGCAGGCGGCGCTTTGCTCGAAGCCGCCCAGGCTCTTCACACATTCCCAGGCTGCATCGGCATCGGCGATGTTGTTATACGACAATTCCTTGCCTTGCAGCTGGCGATAGTTGGCCAGCGCGCCATCGATGGTCACCAGGTCGCGGTAGAAGGCGGCGCTCTGGTGCGGGTTTTCACCGTAGCGCATGTCTTGCACTTTTTCAAAGGCAACGTTCAGGATTTGCGGATAAGCGCCGCGCTCGGCGTGCACTTTCGTCGGGCCCAGGCTGGTCAGGTAGTTGGTGATGGCGCCATCGTATTGCGCCGTGTGCGCAAAGACTTTTTTCGCCAGCATGAATTTGGTGTCGTAGCTGACGTCGCCTGCCTTGCCGTCGGCCGAGCGCATTTCCGCCAGCACGGCGTCGTAGTCGGTCGGATCGCAGATGACGACCACGTCCTTGTGGTTCTTGGCCGCCGAACGCAGCATGGTCGGGCCGCCGATATCGATGTTTTCGATGGCGTCTTCCAGCGTGCAATCGGCCTTGGCAACCGTGCCCTGAAACGGGTACAGGTTGACCACCACCATGTCGATGGTCGGCATGTCGTGCTCGACCAGTTTCGACATGTGCTCAGGGAAATCGCGGCGCGCCAGGATACCGCCATGCACTTTCGGGTGCAAGGTTTTCACACGGCCATCGAGCATCTCCGGGAAACCCGTGTAATCGGCAACTTCCGTGACAGGAACACCGTTGTCTGCCAGCAATTTTGCGGTACCGCCGGTGGACAGGAGGTTGACGCCGAGGGCCGACAGGGCACGGGCGAATTCGAGAACGCCGGTCTTGTCGGAAACGGAGAGGAGAGCTTGTTTGATCATGGCTGTGGCTAGGTGGTTAAGTGTTCTTGGAGAATGGCGCAGCGCTCAGCTTCAGGCTAAGCCCGCTGCGGCGGATTCAAATCTTGGCGTCACTTGCATGCCGGCATTACAGCAAACCGTGCTCCTGCAATTTCTTGCGCAGGGTATTGCGGTTGATGCCCAGCATCTGCGCGGCGTGCGACTGGTTGCCATCGGCGCGTGTCATCACGACTTCCAGGATGGGCTTTTCCACGGTCAGCACGACCATGTCATAGATATTCGATGCTTGCTGTTCGCCCAGGTCATTGAAGTAATCTTCTAGACTTTTCTGTACGACTTCCTGAATGCTTTCTTTGCTCATTTTTATGCTTCAACCGGCTGAACACCTGGCAATGCGGTGCCGCGCCGCTCATGCGGTCCGCGTGCTGCCCTCTTGCCTCGGTGTTGTAATTAATATTGCATGACGCTCTGTATAGGCGCTCGCCCTTGTACTTCTCGCAACTATTGCTTGTAACTTATATCACTGCGTTGCTATCTGCTCATGCTGCCGTGGCCGTTTCTAGCAGGCCACTTTCACTGGATTCGGAGAGGCGGTATTGTAACCGCTCGCCAAATTTCCATTGCGACTCAAAAAATTGATCGACGGCCAGCAATTGCGCGTCCGTCGACTCCAGCAAGTTCATTTGCTGGCGGAACGCTTCGCCGCCTTCCAGGTCTTTCACATACCAGCCGATGTGCTTGCGCGCCGTGCGCACACCGAGAAATTCTCCGTAAAACGCGTAATGGGCGCGCAAATGCTCATCCATCAGGGCACGCACTTCATCCACGTAAGGTGCCGGCAACACGGTACCGGTGCGCAGGAAATGGTCGATTTCGCGGCAAATCCACGGCCGGCCCTGCGCCGCGCGGCCGATCATGACGGCATCGGCGCCCGTTTGATCGAGCACAAAACGGGCCTTCTGCGGACTGGTAATGTCGCCATTGGCCACCACGGGAATACCCACTGATGCTTTCACGGCGGCAATGGTTTCATATTCGGCATCGCCCTTGTAGCCATCGGCGCGCGTACGGCCGTGCAAGGTCAGCATCTGGATGCCAGCCTGCTCGGCGATGCGGGCGATTTTCAGGGCATTCTTGTTTTCGCGGTTCCAGCCCGTGCGAAATTTCAGGGTGACGGGCACGTCGACGGCATTGACGACGGCGTGCAGGATCTTTTCGACCAGGCTTTCGTTTTGCAGCAGGGCCGAACCGCACCAGCTGTTGCACACCTTCTTCACGGGGCAACCCATGTTGATGTCGATGATCTGCGCGCCCCGGTCCACGTTGAACTTGGCGCAATCGGCCAGGTCTTGCGGATCGGCACCGGCGATTTGCACGGCTTTCGGCTCCATTTCGCCTTCGTGGTCCGTGCGGCGCGCGCTTTTTTCCGTCGCCCACAGGCGTGGATTCGACGCCGCCATTTCCGACACGGCATAGCCGGCACCCAGCTGCTTGCACAACTGGCGGAAAGGCCGATCCGTCACGCCCGCCATGGGAGCGACGAAAACGTTATTGCGCAGAATGTGAGGGCCGATTTGCACTGAAGAACCTGGAATGGACGGAGGAACCTGCTATTTTAACCGATTCCCTGCCTATTTAATAAGCACTATTTTTTTGTTTCAGTGCGCCAGAGTGGGCGCCGCGCTTGTGCAGCACAGCAAAACGGACCGCTGGCGGCCCGGTCCGGCAGCTCGCCCCGACTGTTAGCCCAGCTCGTCCATTGCGGGCGCGTTCAAGTGTTCGACATTTCCCCAGTGCACCAAATGCAGCTTGCCATCCGCATACGAAAAACGGTTGACGCTGGCATTTTGAACCTGGAAGTCGCGCGGACTGTCGAGCGCCATGCCGATCGCCTCGCGGTAGGCGCATTCGAGCACGCCGCCGTGTGCCACGATGGCTATCGTCTGGCCTTCATAGCGCTGGGCCCAGCGCGCGATGGCGCCATTTGCGCGCGCATAGAACTGGCGGAAGCTCTCCGCTACGCGCTCGCCGGAGGGCATCACGGCATCGATCTGCCGCGATTGCCATTGCGCATACTCATGCGGATAGCGCGCGGCGATGTCCGCATACAGCAAGCCTTCGAAAGCGCCATAGCAGCGCTCGCGCAGCAAGGGGTCTGCCTGCACGGGAAGGTCTTTCACATCGGCTACGGCTTGCGCCGTCTGCTGCGCGCGTTGCAAGTCGCTGGCAATGATGGCGGCCAGCGGTTCGTCCGCCAGCGCCCGCCCCAGCGCGGCCGCTTGCGCCAGACCCGCCTCGTTCAAGGCGATGTCGATATGGCCCTGCAGGCGGCGACCCGCGTTCCAGGCCGTTTCGCCATGGCGTATCAGTAAAATCGTGGTGCTCATGCTTTATTTCTTCAGGGTAAGTGCCAGCTCGGGCTTGAGCGAGTAGGCAGCGACGAGCTGGGCTTCGTCGAGGATGTGGCCGTAGAGAGCGGCATGGGCTTGCTGCCCCGTAAAACGCTCGGGCAAGGCCAGGCGCGGCACGTCGAGCGCATACAGGCGGAAGATGTAGTGGTGGATGCGCTCGTCATTCCACGGCGGGCACGGGCCATCATAACCGTAATAATCGCCGGCCATGTCAGGATCGCCGGCAAACCAGCCCGTGTAGTCGTTGATGCCCTGGCGCAACACAGTACCAGCAGGCTTGCCGCGCGGCGTGATGCCGCTGGAAAACTCTCCGGCGGCTATGACCCGCATGTCCGGCGGCAAGTCGAGCAAGCTCCAGTGATAAAAGTCGCCGCGCGGCGCCGTCAGCGGCAGAGCCTGGTCATCACGGTTGGCCAGACTGGCGTCTTGCGGCGCATCGGGGTCGATGCAGAACAGGGCCAGCGATTCGGTGCCGCTAGGCACCTCATCCCAGGCCAGATGGGGATTGCGGTTGCCGGCGAGGCGCACGCGGCTGGCCGGATCGATCTCGGCAAACGCATAGTCGGCCGGCATCAGACCGCCATCACGAAACGTCTCGCTCCACAAAATCATCGCTTGCTCCCTTTTATCTTTTTAGTTATTGCTTTGCATTCACTTGCAGCCAAAAGGTGACGGGTCCGTCATTCGTCAGCGACACTTGCATGTCGGCGCCAAACTGTCCCGTTTGCACGGTCGCATGGCGGCTGCGCGCCTGTTCCACGAAATGCGAAAACAGGCGCAAGCCATCCTGCGGCGCGGCTGCCGGCGTAAATGACGGGCGCGTACCGGACTTGGTATCGGCCGCCAGCGTAAACTGGGGCACCAGCAGCAAGCCGCCGGCCACGTCCGTCACACTGCGGTTCATCTTGCCCGCTTCGTCGGCAAACACGCGATAGCCAAGCAATTTGGTCAGCAGGGCGTCCGCTTCCTTCTCCGTATCGCCCCGCTCCGCACACACCAGCACCATCAGGCCGGCGTCAATGGCGCCGATGGTGGCGCCGGCAATGTCGACTTTCGCCTGCGTGACTCTTTGCAGCAGCGCAATCATGCCGTCAAGGTGACGCGCGCGAAACTGCGCTTGCCAACTTGCAACACGAATTCGCCGGCCGCCACTTGCAAGCCCTTGTCGCTGATGACGGTGCCGTCGATGCGCACGCCGCCCTGGTCGATCTTGCGCATGGCTTCCGAGGTCGATGGGCACAGACCTGCTTGCTTGAGCAATTGCGGGATGCCCAGCGGTGCGCCAGCCAGCGCCACTGCCGGGATATCGTCGGGAATGCCGCCCTTCGAGCGGTTGACGAAGTCGGCCAGCGCATCTTCCGCCGCCTGCTGCGAATGGAAACGGGCGACGATTTCTTGCGCCAGCGCAACCTTGGCATCGCGTGGATTGCGGCCTTCCTCGACTTCGCGCTTCAGCTGGGCCAGTTCGGCGATCGAACGCCACGACAGCAACTCGTAGTAGCGCCACATCATGACGTCGGAAATACTCATCAGCTTGGCGAACATGGTGTTACCCGGTTCCGTGATGCCGATGTAGTTATTCTTCGACTTGGACATTTTTTCCACGCCGTCCAAACCTTCCAGCAACGGCATGGTCAGAATACATTGCTGCTCCTGTCCATACTGCTTTTGCAGTTCGCGGCCCACCAGCAGGTTGAACTTCTGGTCCGTGCCGCCCAGTTCCAGGTCCGACTTCAGGGCCACCGAGTCGTAGCCTTGCATCAGCGGGTAGAGGAATTCATGCACGGAAATAGGAATGCCGCCCTGGAAGCGCTTGGTGAAGTCGTCGCGCTCGATCATGCGCGCCACCGTGTAGTGGGAAGCGAGCTGAATGATGCCGCGCGCGCCCAGCGGATCGCACCACTCGGAGTTATATCGGATTTCGGTCTTGCTGGCGTCCAACACTAAAGATGCTTGCGCGAAATACGTCATCGCGTTAATCTCGATCTGTTCCTTGGTCAAAGGCGGGCGCGTGACGTTGCGGCCCGAAGGGTCGCCGATCATCGAAGTGAAGTCGCCAATGAGGAAAATGACTTGATGGCCCAGGTTTTGCAACTGGCGCATTTTGTTCAGCACGACAGTGTGGCCCAGATGCAAGTCGGGTGCAGTCGGGTCCAGGCCCAGTTTGATGCGCAGTGGAACACCGGTTTTCTCGGAGCGTGCTAATTTTTGCGCAAATTCGCTTTCGATCAAGAGTTCGTCGACGCCACGCTTGGTAATCGCGAGGGCTTCTTGTACTCTGTCCGACAGCACAAGCGCGGTCTGAGCGGCGTTAGCCTTTGTAGGCGATGCGGTGGTGTTGATTTCCATAAAATTTGACTGTAGATCTCAAAATGGTAGTAGGTTTGCGGAGTTTGCTATAATGCTCGATCCCATCAATCTTGCCGTATGAAAACGAACCAAAATAACAATAACAAAGAGCACTAGTTCACGAATCGTTCAAGGGCAAATTTTAACTGATTGCATGAACCCTATACATAAAATCACAAGCTCACGCTTGTACACACAGCTGACGACGACACGCAAGGCACGCATTATCGGCGCGTCCGCCGTGCTGCTCGCCGTCGCCGCCTTCGGCGCTGTCGCTGTGTCGCCCATGGCGCCCGACGCATCCGACTTGCCGGTCACGTCCATCGCCCAGAACCTGGAAATGCCTGATCTCGCCTCGCAAATTTCCGCGATGGAACAGGTAGACCAGAATTTCACCCACGAAGAAAAAGTCCGCGCTGGCGATACCCTCGCCACCCTGCTGACCCGTCTCGGCGTGAATGATCCGGCGGCCGCCAATTTCATCAAGACCGACAAGATCGCGCGCGGCGTGATGTTGCTCAAATCGGGCAAGCGCGTGCAAGCGCAAACGTCCGAAAACGGCGACCTCAACTGGATGCGCGCCACTCTCGTCGATGGCACGGACAAATCGGTCAAGAACATCCTGATCACCCGCAAGGGCGACAAGTTCGTGGCCACGGAAGTGGCAGCCCAGCTGGAACGCCGCGTTGAAATGCACGCGCGCAAGATTACCTCCACCCTGTTTGCCGCCACCGATTCCAGCCTGGACGGCACCCGCCTGCCAGACACGATTTCCGCGCAAATCGTGGAAATGTTCTCCACCAATATCGACTTCCGCTCCGATCTGAAACGCGGCGATTCGTTCAACGTTGTCTACGAAACATTCTGGCAAGATGGCGAATTTGTCCGCGCGGGCCGCATCCTGGCCGGTGAATTCACCAACCGCGGCAAGACCTACCAGTCCGTTTGGTTCGAAGACCCAGCCAGCAAGCAAGGCGGCGGCTACTACAGTTTTGACGGCAAGTCCCTCAAAAAAGCCTTCCTGAAATCCCCCCTCGAATTTTCCCGCATCTCGTCCGGCTTCTCCATGCGTGTGCACCCGATTTCCGGCAACTGGAAAGCGCACAAGGGCATCGATTTCGCCGCAGCAACTGGCACGCCTATCCGCGCCTCGGGCGACGGCGTGGTCGATTCCGTTGGCAGCCAAAATGGCTACGGCAATGTTGTTGTCCTGAAACACTGGGCCAACTACAGTACCGCCTACGCCCACATGAGCCGCTTCGCTTCGGGCTTGAAAAAGGGTCAAAAAGTAAGCCAGGGCGATGTGATTGGCTATGTCGGCACCACCGGCTGGTCCACGGGCGCCCATTTGCACTATGAATTCCGCGTCGGCGGCGTGGCACAAGACCCAAGCAAGCTGAACGTGCAAGCCCAGGCGCCGCTGACGGCCGCCGAGCTGAGCCGCTTCCGCATGGTCTCCGCTGACATGATGCACCGCTTCACCCTGCTGCGTCCGAACGACACGGCACTGGCGTCGCGCTAAGCAACACTGCGACACTGCCTTCGGGCAATACACAAAGGCACCGCCCATGCAGATGGCCGGTGCCTTTGTTTTTTCCCCCGCGCTTTTGCGTACGGCACAAATGCGGCACAATGCACCTCATCACTTACGCACGCGAGGAAACACCCATGCTATATATCGGTTTAATGTCGGGCACCAGCCTCGATGGCGTCGACGGCGCGCTGGTCGATTTTTCCGACGATGGCGGCGTGCGCAGCCTTGGCGACAGCTATATTGCCTTTCCCGCCAGCCTGCGCGCCGACCTGATGGCCCTGCAAAGTGCGGGCCAGAATGAAATCGAACGCGAAGCGCTGGCGGCCAATCAACTGGTGCGCCATTACGCCGACTGCGTCGCCATGCTATTGAGCAACGCCGGCATTGCCCCGGACGCCATCACCGCCATCGGCGCGCATGGCCAGACCATCCGCCACCGCCCCGAACTGGGTTTTACGCGCCAGCTGAACAACCCGGCTCTGCTGGCCGAACTGACGGGCATCGATGTCATTGCCGACTTGCGCAGCCGCGACGTGGCTGCCGGCGGCCAGGGCGCGCCGCTGGTACCAGCTTTCCATCAAGCCATTTTCAATCTTCCCGGCCACACGCGCGTGCTGGCCAATATCGGCGGTATCAGCAATATCAGCGTGCTGCATGCGGATGGCACGGTGACGGGCTACGACACAGGCCCGGGCAATGCGCTGATGGATGGCTGGGTCTTGCAGCACCAGGGCCAACCGTACGACGCCAACGGCGCCTGGGCCGCTACAGGCCAGGTCATCCCCGCCCTGCTGGCAGAATTGCTTAATGAACCGTATTTTGACTTGCCGGCGCCAAAAAGCACGGGGCGCGACCTGTTCCATGCCGACTGGCTACAAGCCAAGCTGGCCAGGCATACAGCTGCCCGGCCGGCCGACGTGCAAGCGACCCTGACGCAGCTGACGGCCGCCAGCCTGGCGCAAGCCATCGCGCGCGACGGGGCGCAGGCGGAAAACGTGTATGTATGTGGCGGCGGCGCGCAGAACGCCAGCCTGATGGCTGCCCTGGCCGCTGAATTGCCGGGCATCGCGGTGGCATCGACGGAAGCGCTGGGCGTGGCGCCCAGCCAGGTCGAGGCGCTGGCCTTTGCCTGGCTGGCCTGGCGTTTTACACAGCGCAAGCCTGGCAACTTGCCGGCCGTGACGGGCGCGCAGGGTTTGCGAGTATTGGGTGCGCTGTATCCCCGTTGATCATGCGTAGAAACACAAATAGCGGATCAACGATCCGCTATTTTCTTGCTTGCTCCGCCGAATACTTAAACGGAGAAGGACGAGCCGCAACCGCAGGTAGAAGTAGCCGTTGGGTTTTTAATCACGAACTGCGCACCCTCCAGGTCATCCTTGTAATCGATTTCCGCGCCGACCAGGTACTGGTAGCTCATGGAGTCGATCAACAGCTGGACGCCGTTCTTGACCATGGTGGTGTCATCTTCATTGACGATTTCGTCGAAGGTGAAACCGTACTGGAAGCCGGAACAGCCGCCACCCTGCACGAAAACGCGCAATTTCAGGTCGGGATTACCTTCTTCTTCGATCAACTGCGCGACTTTTTCAGCGGCGCTATCGGTAAAGATAATGGGTGAAGGGATCACATCTTGCATTTCAGCGACGGCATTCATATTGGACACTCCTACTAGAAAACATTAACTCATTATAGACTGTTGCCGCAACTCGCGCTGCGACAGCCACTGAGGCGGCTGGACGGTGTTGTTCTTGCTCACATTTCCGACACGGCCAGGTGCAGCACGGGGTCGGCGCTGTCGTGGCGACTCAGCCTGCCTTGCACCAGGGCGCCGCTGTGCATTTCCAGCACCTTGTAATAGACCTCTCCTACAATGCGGGCTTTCGGCTGGATTTCAAGCATTTCGGACACGTACACGGGGCCGTTGATCTCGCCGCTGACGACCAGGCTGGAGCAGCGCACTTCGCCATCGATGCGCCCCGCCTCGCCCAGCACCACATACGTGGGCTCGCCCGGCTCGCCCGTGACATTGCCGCGCACCTGACCATCGATGCGCAGGCCACCGCAAAACAGCAAGTCACCCTCGATCCGCGTGGAGGCGCCGATCAGGGTATCGATGGGGTTTTTCGCGTTGCGCTCGAACATGAACGTCATCCTATCCGGTGTACGTGGCAGCCCAATTTATCACAGGTCCGGCAAAAAGACGCCGGACCTCCGCAAACGCTAGTGCCTATATTTAAGGCATCACGGCGATATGTTGCAAACCGGCCGTTTCTTTCAGGCCAAACATCAAGTTCATGCATTGCACAGCCTGGCCCGACGCGCCCTTGACCAGATTATCTTGCACCACCAGCACGATGACGGTATTGCCGCCTTCAGGACGGTGCAAGGCCAGGCGCAGCATGTTCGAGCCGCGCGTGGAGCGGGTTTCCGGGTGCGAGCCGAATGGCATCACGTCGACGAAAGGCTCATCCTTGTATTGCTCTTCGAACAAGGCTTGCAATGCTTCATTGCTGACGTCCTTGTTCAGCTGCGCGTACAGGGTCGAATGCATGCCGCGTATCATCGGCACCAGGTGCGGCGTAAAGGTCAGCCCCACTTTCTCATCCGTGAAACGCTGCAATTGCGCCGCCGTTTCCGGCAGGTGGCGGTGGCCGGCCACGCCGTATGCTTTGAAGCTGTCGCTGCTTTCCGAGAACAGGATGCCGATTTCCGCCTTGCGGCCGGCACCCGACACGCCCGACTTGCAGTCGGCGATCAAGCCGCCCGCGTTGACCAGGCCCGCCTTGAGCAAGGGGTAAAAGCCCAGCTGCATGGTGGTCGGGTAGCAACCGGGATTGGCGATCAGGCTGGCTTTTTTAATATCTTCGCGGTTCAGTTCCGGCAAGCCGTACACGGCTTGCTCGATCAACTCGGGCGCAGTGTGGGCAATCTTGTACCATTGCTCGAACTTGGCCTGGTCTTTCAGGCGGAAATCAGCCGCCAGGTCGATGACTTTCACACCGGCGGCCAGCAGGGCTGGCGCTTGCGCCATGGCAACACCATGCGGGGTGGCAAAGAAAACCACGTCGCACTGTTCCAGGTTGGCTTTGTCTGGCGAAGTGAACGCCAGGCTCACGTGGCCACGCAGGGAAGGATACATGTCAGCAACGGGCAAGCCATCTTCCTTGCGCGAGGTAATCGCCGTCAACTCGACATCTGGATGGGTTGCCAGCAAGCGCAGCAATTCCACGCCCGTGTATCCAGTGCCGCCGACGATGCCAACTTTGATCATGTTCTTTCCTTGTGTATAGATTGCATAAAGATGAGGGGAAATGCTACCCCAGCGGGTTTTCCGCGTATTTTACAGCGCAACGGCGCATCCCGCTGAAATGCAAAAAAGCCGCGAGACCAAAGTCCAGCGGCTTTTCGACCAGCACCCGAAGGTGCTGTAGCGTAAGAATTAACGCTTCGAGAATTGCTTTGCGCGACGTGCCTTGCGCAGACCAACTTTTTTACGCTCGACTTCACGTGCATCGCGGGTAACGAAGCCGGCTTTAGCCAGTTCCGGTTTCAACGCTGCATCGTAGTCGATCAGTGCGCGGGTGATGCCGTGACGAACTGCACCAGCCTGGCCCGACTCACCGCCGCCATGGACGTTGACTTTGATGTCGAAACGCTCGACATTGCCGGTCAGTTCCAGTGGTTGACGGATGACCATCAGACCCGTTTCGCGCGAAAAGTATTCGTTTGCTGGTTTGCCGTTAACAACGATCAAGCCTGTGCCAACTTTGATAAAAACCCGAGCCACTGCACTTTTGCGACGGCCGGTTCCATAATTGTAATTACCGATCATGTCAGTTCCTTAGAGAACAAGTGCTTTAGGTTGCTGAGCAGCGTGCGGATGGGAACCTTCCGCGTACACTTTCAGCTTCTTGATCATTGCGTAGCCGAGTGGGCCTTTAGGCAGCATGCCCTTGACCGCTTTCTCAAGCGCGCGACCTGGAAAACGCTGTTGCATTTTCTGGAAGTTGGTTTCGTAGATGCCGCCTGGATAGCCAGAGTGACGGTAGTAAATTTTCTCAGTAGCTTTGGTACCGGTCACACGCAGTTTGCCTGCGTTGATGACGACGATAAAGTCGCCGGTATCGACGTGAGGAGTAAATTCTGGTTTGTGTTTGCCGCGCAGTCGGAGTGCCACTTCGCTGGCAACACGTCCGAGGACTTTGTCCGTCGCGTCAACCACGAACCAATCGCGCTGGACTTCATGTCCTTTAGCGGAAAATGTTTTCATGTTGACTTCCTAATAGATTACACGCTCAAATGGTGGTTCCGCCGATGTTGCTATGCGGACTCTGCCTTATTTACTTTTCCTGAGCGAACGGAAAGCCGACAAGTATAAGCGGCTTTGCCTTGCCGCGTCAAGCCACGATGCAGACCGGCTGCGGGCTGGCGGGTGGCACATGGACAGGCATTCCTCTATTACAATACAAAACGCTTACAATTTTCGGAGAGTACGATGGAATGCAAAGTCAGCTGGAACGGCCCGTCGGGCATGAGTTTTCGGGCAGAAACCGGTTCCGGCCACATGGTGACCATGGATGGCGCGCCCGATGGCGGCGGCCACAACCTGGCGCCACGCCCCATGGAAATGGTCTTGCTGGGCACGGGCGGCTGCACCGCCTATGACGTGGTGCTGATCCTGAAACGGGGGCGCGAAGCCGTCAGTGGCTGCGAAGTGACCCTGAAGGCCGAGCGCGCCGACACCGATCCGAAAGTATTTACCAAGATCCACTTCCATTTCACCGTGCGGGGCAAGGCCCTGAAACCGGCGGCCGTGGAACGGGCCGTTTCGTTATCACACGACAAATATTGCTCGGCGTCGATCATGCTGGCCAAGACGGCGGACATCACGCACTCGTTCGAAATCATCGAGGAATAATCGGCACAATTTGCTTGGATGCAGCAGAAAACTGGGGTCAGACCCGACGGGTCTGACCCCGGCTATTTTCTGCGCCTAAATATAGTAAGCCGTTTTTGTCATCACTTTACCCATGATGCCCATCAACGCCTTCACGGGCGCCGGGGTATCGATGGCGCCCAGGCGCTGGGCGGCGGCGCCGTGTTCCACTTCGTCCATCGCCATCTGCTTGACGATGGCGCGCGACTTGGCGTCCTGCGGCGGCAATTCCTGCAAATGGCTGGCCAGGTGCGCTTCCACCTGTCGCTCTGTTTCCACCACAAAACCCAGGCTGCGGCCGTCGCCCATGCGCGCGGCGATGGTGCCCAACGCAAAGGAACCCGCATACCACAGGGGATTGAGCAGACTCAAACGCGAGCCCAGCTCCGTCAAACGTTGCGCCGTCCAGGCCAGGTGGTCTTCCTCTTCGCGTCCCGCCTCATCGAACTGGGCGCGGATGGCCGGGCTGTGCGCAAAGCGCGCCTGCGAGTTGTACAGGGCTTGCGCGCATACTTCGCCCACGTGATTGACGCGCATCAAGCCGGCGCTGTGGCGCTGCTCGGCCGCGCTCAGCTCCGCATCGGGCGCGTGCGCAGCCGGCGTAGGGCGCGAGGCCGAAGCCACGCCCGCGATGACGCGCAGGGCCTTGTCGGCGCCAACAATCAAACGATCCAGGGGGTCAAAATGGCGGTTCGCGGTCATCGTGGCTATTCATGTAAGGGAAAACATGGATTATAGGACGATCAGGGCCAGCCGTACCCACGCCGCGCGCAGGGTGAACGGGGCTTTATTGACTTGTGCGCGCTTTTTCCCGCTCGATCCAATCGACCACGGGGCCGACGGCGTCCAGGCCGGACAGGCTTTTCGCCACGCCCAGGTTCAGTGAAACCAGGAAGGAAATGCTGTCGACGGGAATATCCGGGCAGTGCGCGGCAAACGCGGCGAGAAAGCGCTCCGACTGCAGCACGCGCAAGACTTTCTCGCCGCTCATGAATTGCAGCACGCTGGCGATGCTGTGCCCGCCACCTATCGAGTGATAAATAAAGCGGTTGTACCTGGCGTCGATCTGCTTGAAGTCGAGCGTTTCTTCCGTCATCAGGCCGGCCAGGTAGTACAAGCCCAGGCTGACGCGGAAGAAACCGATGGCTTCGGCACTGGTCATGCCGGCGCGCGCCACGGCCAGTACCTTGTCCTGCATTGCCTGATCGATCGTTTGCATTGCGCTCTCCCGCGCCGTCCGCCGGCGCCTACCGGGCCAGCTTGCATGAAGATGCTGTTTTTTTCAATAGACCAAACGATATTTCCATCTTGCAAGTTACATTTTTTGCATGCTACTCTCGTTCTTCACCTTTGAATGGATGAAATACATGATTGAGGTCAAACACCTGGCAAAACGTTTCCGCATGCCGCCCCACAAGGGCAAGGGCGTGCACGTCAGCGATCCGCGCGAACATGATGGCTGGTTTCACGCCGTGCGCGACGTCAGTTTCAGCTGCGCCCCGGGCGAGGTGCTGGGCCTGCTGGGTCCGAACGGCGCCGGCAAGACCACCACCTTGCGCCTGCTGTCGACGGCCCTGCAGGCGGACGCCGGCAGCGCCCTCGTCAACGGCGTCGATGTGCTGCGCCAGCCGCTGGTGGCGCGCCAGAGCATCGGTTTCCTCTCCGGTTCGACGGGCTTGTATGGCCGCCTGACGGCGCGCGAAAACGTCGAGTACTTTGGCCGCTTGCATGGCATGCCGGCCGACAAGCTGAAACGCCGCTGCGATGAGCTGTTTTCCCTGCTGCAAATGGAGGAATACGGCGGCAAGCGGGCCGATCAGTTGTCGACGGGCATGAAACAGAAGTGCGCAATCGCCCGCACCGTCGTGCATGAGCCGCAGGTGGTGATCCTCGATGAGCCGACGACAGGCCTCGATGTGATGTCGGCCAAGATCCTGCTCGACTTCATCGCCAGTTACAAGGCGCTGCGCGTGCCACTGATCTTTTCCACGCACCACCTGCACGAGGTGGAAAAGCTGTGCGACCGCGTCTGCATCATCAACCGCGGCACCACCGCTTTCAATGGCACAGTCAAGGAACTGCGCCACCTGGGCGGCAGTACCGATCTGTACGACGCCTTTGTCAGCGTCATCAACCAGGGAGCCTGAGCCATGTGGACCATTTATCTGAAAGAGTTGCTGGAGCTCACGCGCGACCGCAAGACGCTGATTTTCACCATCCTCATCCCCATCTTTGCCATGCCGCTGATCTTTGGCGGCTTCGCCTACGTCTCGAACAATATGTTCAAGAACGCCAAGACGGCGGAAATGCGCTACAGCTTGTTCGGCAAGGACCATTCGCCGGGCCTGAGCGCGCGTTTTGCCCAACAGAACAACCTGCGCGAAGTGCCGCTGGCCAGCGAGGGGGACATCCGCCGCGCCATCGGCGACGACACCATCAAGTTTGCCGTCGTCATCCCACCCCACTTTGAAGAAGCGCTGCAGCAACAACAGCAAGCCAAGGTGACCCTGCATTACAACAGCGCCAGCACGGTCGACGTGACCCAGCAAAGGGTGCGCGAAATCGTAGACACCTACAACGCCAGTCTGCGCGAGGGGGCGCTGTCGGCCCTGAACCTGAGTCCGGCCCAGTTGGCTTTCGCCCTGCACCCCATCGTGCTCGACAAGCAATCGACTGCCAACGAGCGAGAGCAGATGGGCGCCGTCATCGGCGGCCTGCTGCCCTATCTGCTGCTGATGGTGTGCCTGACGGCGGCCATGTATCCGGCCATCGACCTGGGCGCCGGCGAAAAGGAGCGGGGCACCCTGGAAACCCTGCTGCTGGCGCCCGTGCCGCGCAGCGCCATCGTACTGGCCAAGTTCCTCGTGCTATTTACCGTCGGCATGACGTCCGCCGTGCTGATGGTCGGCAGCATGGGCGCCCTGCTGGCCATCTTCGGCAGTTCGCTCGAGGGCCACATGGCCGTCATGGTGCGCAGCATCGGCTTGCCCGACCTGGCCATGGTGACCCTGATGCTGGTCCCGACGGCCGCCATCTTCGCCTCGCTGCTGCTGTCGATCTCGATCTACGCAAAAAGCTACAAGGAAGCGGCCGGCATGATCACGCCGCTGATGCTGTTCGTCATCCTGCCCACGGTAGCGGCCATGCTGCCCGGCGTGGAGCTGAACTGGATATGGGCCATGGTGCCGCTGACGAACGTGTCTCTGGCCATGAAGGAACTGGTGAAAGGCACCATGGATTACCGCATGTTCGGCGTGATCCTGGCTTCGACCACGGTGATCGCAGGCGCCCTCTTGATGCTGTGCCGCTGGTGGTTTAACCGCGAATCGGTCCTCTTCCGTAATTGATAGTCACGCGGCGCGCCAGCGGGGTACAACAGTCCCCGATATGGCGCGCCATCCACCCCGCCCATCCGCACTCTGGGCACGCGAAAATGCCGTGTATCGCATGCAACTGCCCAGTACGTCTTAAATTCAATACAATGCCAGCATAGAGAAGCCCTGCACCATCGGGCTGCAACGCATGAGTTAGGAGTTGTATGGAATTGCAGATTCGCAAATTGTCGAAGACCTACGCGAATGGCGTGGTGGCGCTGGATAACGTATCGCTGACAATACCGCCCGGGATGTTTGGCTTGCTGGGCCCGAATGGCGCCGGCAAGTCGACCCTGATGCGCACCCTGGCCACACTGCAGGAATGCGATTCCGGCTCCATCTTCTTCGGCGACTACGACGTGCTCGACGACAAGGACGAGATCCGCCGCATGCTGGGCTACCTGCCGCAAGACTTCGGCCTGTACCCGAAAGTGACGGCTTACGAATTGCTCGACCACTTCGCCATGTTAAAAGGGCTGTCGCAAAAGGCGCGCCGGCGCGAGGTAGTCGATGGTCTGTTGCAGCAAACCAATCTGTTCGACGTGCGCCACCAGCGCCTGGGCAGCTTTTCCGGCGGCATGCGCCAGCGCTTCGGCATCGCCCAGGCCCTGCTGGGCGACCCGAAACTGATCATCGTCGACGAGCCGACGGCTGGCCTCGACCCGCAGGAACGCGTGCGCTTCCACAATTTATTGTCCGACATCGGCGAAGACAAGACGGTGATCCTGTCGACCCACATCGTGTCCGACGTGGCCGACCTGTGCGCCAACATGGCCATCATCAACAAGGGCCATTTGCTGCTGTGCGGCAAGACCCAGGAACTCATCGATGAAGTCAGCTGCAAGATCTGGGCACGCTTTGTCGAAAAGAAAGAACTGGCCAGCTTCCAGCAGCGCCACGCCGTCATTTCCACGCGATTGCTATCAGGCCGCACCCTGATCCACGTCTACAGCGACGACGACCCGGGCGACGGCTTCGAGGAAGCCATCGGCGACCTGGAAGACCTGTATTTCGCCACCATTGCAGGGCGCCACCGCGTCGCCCCGCAGTGCGACTGAGGGGGCTGCCATGTTTGCCATCGCCCGCTTTGAAGCGCGACAGCGGCTCAAGCTGCTGTCCACCTGGGTGTATTTCGCCATGTTCCTGGCCCTGGCCATGCTGTGGATGGCTGCCGCCGGCGGCGTCTTCAAGGAAGCGAGCATCAGTTTTGGCGGCAAGTTCCTGATCAACGCGCCCCGCTCGCTGGCGTTCACGTGCAGCCTGCTGGGCTGCTTCGGCGCCGTGGTGGTGGCCGCCATGATGGGCCGCTCGGTACAGCAGGATTTCGAATACGGCATGCAGCATTTCTTCTTCAGCGCGCCGATCAAAAAATATCAGTATGTATTTGGCCGTTTCCTCGGCGCCTACCTGGTACTGGCCGTGGTGTTTTCCAGCATCGTCATCGGCGCCTGGCTCGGCGCCTGGCTGCCCGGCATCGACCCGGAGCGCCTGGGGCCGCAGCGCGCGCTGGCCTACCTGATGCCCTACGTGTTTACCCTGCTGCCCAACCTGTTCATCTTCGGCGCCATCTTCTTCGTCATCGCCGCCCTGACGCGGCGCATGCTGCCTGTGTACATCAGCTCGGTGGTGATGCTGATCGGCTATCTGGTGGCGCCCTCGCTGGCGCGCGACCTCGACTACAAGACCCTGGCCGCCCTGATCGACCCCTTCGGCACCACGGCACTGATACGCCTGACGGAATACTGGCCGAACGCGGAGCGCAACACGCGCCTGGTGACCTTGGAGGGCGTGTATTTGCTGAACCGCGCCATCTGGTCCGGCTTCGCCCTGGTGGCCTTGCTGCTCGGCTATTGGCGCTTCCAGTTCCACGCCACGACGGACGCGGGCGCCAGCAAGCGCCGCAGCGATGGCGACGTGCCGCTGCGCCTGTCGAACGCCTCGCTGTCCACGCAGGAAGCGCCGGACTTCGCGCAGCGCAACCTGGCCGCCTTGCTCGTCAAGATGAGCTGGCTGAACCTGCGCGAAACCATCAAGAACATTTATTTTGTCGTCATCGTGCTGGCCGGCGTGCTGACCATGTATGGCGGCGCGCTCGACATGGGTTCCATCTACGGCACGAATACCTATCCGGTGACGGAAAAAGTGCTGGAAATGGTCAGCGCCTCGTTCGCCCTGTTCATGCTGATCATTACCACCTTCTACGCGGGAGAGCTGGTGTGGCGCGAACGCGAGACCAGCATCCACCTGATGCTCGACGCCCTGCCCGTGCCGAACTGGCTGCCGCTGCTGTCAAAGCTGTTCGCCCTGATCGGCCTGCAAGCACTGTTGAGCCTGGTCATCATGCTGTGCGGCATGTCGATCCAGGTCTTCAAGGGCTATTACCGCCTCGATCCCGGCCTGTACCTGGAATCGCTGTTCCTGTCGCACTTGCCCTACTACGCTCTGATCGCCGTGCTGGCCATCTTTTTGCAAGTGGTGATCAATCACAAGTATCTGGCGTATTTCGCCATGATTCTGTACCACATCGCCAGCATCAGCTTTGCCTCGCTGGGCCTGGGCGACCCGCTGCTGCTGTACGGCAGCACACCGGATTTCGTGTATTCGGCCATGAACGGCGCCGGCCACTATGTGTTGCGCGAGCGCTGGTACTTGCTGTACTGGAGCGGCGCGGCCGTCATGCTGGCGGTGCTGTCGCTGCTGTTCTGGCCTCGCGGCGCGCACGATAGCTGGCGCATCCGGCTGCGCCTGGCGCGCCACGGCCTGACGCAGGGCGTGCTGGCCAGCTTTGCCGGCGGCGCCCTGATTTTCGTCGGCGCAGGCGGCGTGCTGTTCTACGTCTTCCACGTGGCCAACGATTACAAATCCGAATTTTCCCGCGATGCGGACCGCGCCAGTGCCGAGCGCCAGTACCGCAAGTTTGCCGCCACGCCGCAGCCGAGAATCACCGACGTGAAACTCGACGTGGCCATCTACCCGGCGCAGCGCAGCCTGGCCGTCACGGGCCGCTATATGCTGCAAAACAAGACCAGCTTGCCGATCAGCCACATTTTTGTGCAGCAAGACCCCACTTCCACCATGCGGCTGCGTTTTGATGCGCGCGTACATCCCGGCCTCGATGACAGCAAGCTGGGTTTTTACAGCTACCGCCTGGCCGCGCCGCTGGCGCCGGGCGCCAGCCTGGGCCTCGATTTCGACATTTCCTATGCGCCGCGCGGCATCTTCGGCCTGGGCCAGGACACGCCCGTGGTGGCCAACGGCACCTTCTTCACGAATGCCGTGCTGCCGCACATCGGCTACCAGCCGCAGCTGGAATTGACGGACCCGCGCGACCGCAAGAAACACGGCTTGCCGGCGCGCGAACGGGCCTTGCCGCGCGACGATGCACGGGGACTGGCGGACAATTACGTCAGCATTGACGCCGACCGCATCAACTTTGACGCCACCGTCAGCACCGTCGACGGCCAGACGGCCATTGCGCCCGGCATGCTGGACAACGACTGGATCGCCAAGGGCCGCCATTACTTCCATTACACAATGGACCAGCCGATCCTGAATTTCTACGCGTTCCAGTCGGCCCGCTACGCCGTCAGGCATGAGCGCTGGCAGGATGTGGCCATCGACGTGTATTACCATCCTGGCCATGAATACAACCTCGATCGTTTCGTGCGTGGCAGCAAGGAAGCGCTTGAGTACTACACGAAAAACTTCGGTCCCTACCAGCACAAGGTCCTGCGCATCGTCGAATTCCCCCGCTACGCCACGTTTGCGCAATCGTTCCCGAACACGATTCCGTACTCGGAAGGCCTGGGCTTCATCGCCAAGGTAGATGACAAGAATCCGAAAGACCTCGACTATCCGTTCTACGTCACGGCGCATGAAGTGGCGCACCAGTGGTGGGCGCATCAATTGGTGGGCGGCAACACGCGCGGCGCCACCGTGCTCAGCGAAACACTGGCCGAGTATTCGGCCCTGATGGTCATGAAAAAAACCACGGGGCCGGCAAAGATGCGCCGCTTCCTGCGCTATGACCTGAATCAATATCTGATGGGGCGCAGCGAAGAACGCAAGAAGGAACTGCCGCTGGCCGAGAATGAAAACCAGACCTACATCCATTACAACAAGGGCAGCCTGGCCATGTATTTGCTGCAGGACATCATCGGCGAAGACAAGGTCAACGGCGTGCTGCGCGAGCTGCTGAAGACTTACGGCCAGAAGGGGCCGCCGTATGCAAGCGTGACGGCGCTGATCGACGGCTTGCGCAAGGTCACGCCACCCGAGCAGGCTTACCTGATCGACGATCTGTTCGAGAAAATCGTGCTGTTTGACAACCGCGCCCTGTCGGCCACGGCCATCAAACGCAGCGATGGCAAGTATGCAGTCACCCTCAAGGTGCAGGCGAGCAAATTGACGGCCGGCGAACAAGGAGAGGAACACGACGCCCCCCTGCACGACTGGATCGAGATCGGCGTCGACGATGCGAATGGCTATCCGCTGCTGCGCGAACGCCTGCGCATGACGGCCCGTGAAGCGAGCTATACCGTAATCGTCAGCAGCCGGCCCGGCAAGGCGGGCATCGATCCCGACAACAAGCTGATCGACCGCAAGCCGGACGACAATATGGTCACCGTCGAGCTCGAAGAACCGTGACGAAAAATGGCCGCCTGTTCAGGGCGGCCATTTTCGGTATCATTGGATGTCAGACTGCGGCGCAGCGCGTCACCAGGCTCAGGCTGATGCCCATTTCCGTCAGGTGCTGCATGTCGGCCAGGGTCAGGTCCAGCGGCGCATCGACCGTGTCATCGCCATTCAACTCCAGTTGCAGCTCGGCCACAATGCGCGGCATGGTGAACGTGACGCCGCGCGAACGGCATTCGGCCAGGTAGGTGCGTATGCGCGAGGGCAGCACTTGCGCTTTGGACGCCTGCGCGATGAGCACTTCAAAGCCGGAATCGAGATGCACGCGGCCCGCTCCCTTCGCCTCGCCCTTGCGCCATTGCCGTTCCGGATCAGTGGGCAAGACTTCGAGAATGGATTTGAGCGTGGGGTCATCCCCATGCACCGACAGCTTCACCATATTCATATTGCAAGACTTTCTAGTCAGGATGCCGCCAGGAAGACGGCGCAATCATCAGACCGACAAGTCTACGCATGGAAGACAAATATGTCCATACGGCAATATTTAATATCAACCACCAATTTGTGCTATATCAACAACAGACGGAACAGGGTAGGTCCGTCTGCCACAGACACACTTACAGGGTCACGCCACGCGCCTGCAAGGCTGCCCGTACGCCGGTGCCATAGGCCGGGTCGGCCTGGTCGAAGTGAGCCAGCTGACGCTGCAAGGTTTCTGCGCGCACCTGGCTCAAGGGACCGGCCAGGTTGTCGAACAGGTTCTGTTTCGCCTGGACGGACATCAGACGGAACAGATTGCCGGCCTGCGTGTAATCGTCTTCCACGCCGCGCCCATCGTAGCGCGCCGCGCCACCATCGAGCGCCAGCGCCCCCTCGCCATGGCCCAGGCCTTGCGGCTGCGTGCCTGCCGCCGCCACGTTCGCGTAATTCTGCGCCGCGCCGCCATTGTTGATCGCCATGCTGCCGTCGCGCTGCTGGTTATGGAAGGGGCAGCGGGCCGCATTCACGGGCAGATGCTGGTGGTTGGTGCCGACTCGGTACAGCTGGGCGTCGTGGTAGGCGAACAGCCGGCCTTGCAGCATCTTGTCCGGCGAATAGCCCATGCCCGGCACGGCATTGGCCGGCGAAAAGGCCGCCTGCTCGACCTCCGCGTGGTAATTGTCCGGGTTACGGTTCAGCTCGAAAATACCCACCGGCACCAGCGGGAAGTCCGCATGCGGCCAGACTTTCGTCAGGTCGAACGGGTTCCAGCCCGTGCGCTGCTCCCATGCATCGAGCTGCTCCTGCGTTGCCACCTGCAGCTTGACTTCCCACTGCGGGAAATCACCGCGTTCGATGGCGCCGAACAGGTCGCGCTGGGCGTAGTCGGGATCAAGGCCGGCCAGGCGGCCCGCTTCCGAGGCAGGCAGATTCTTGATGCCCTGGCGTGTCTTGAAATGCCATTTCACGTACACGCGCTGGCCGTCGGCATTGATCAGGCTATACGTGTGACTGCCGAAGCCATCCATATGACGGTAGCCGTCCGGCGTGCCGCGGTCCGAGAACAGCATGGTGACCTGGTGCAGGCTTTCCGGCGCATGGCTCCAGAAATCGAACATCATCTCGGCCGATTTCAGATTGCTTTGCGGATCGCGCTTTTGCGTGTGGACGAAATCGGGGAACTTGATCGGGTCCTTGATGAAGAACATCGGCGTGTTGTTGCCTACCAAATCCCAGTTGCCTTCTTCCGTATAGAAGCGCACGGCAAAGCCGCGCGGGTCGCGTTCCGTATCGGCACTGCCGCGTTCGCCGCCAACGGTGGAAAAGCGGGCGAAAGTCGCCGTCTGCTTGCCAACTTCACTGAACAGCTTGGCCTTGGTGTAGCGCGCGATGTCATGCGTCACGGTAAAGGTGCCATAGGCGCCCGAGCCTTTCGCGTGCACCACGCGCTCGGGAATGCGCTCGCGGTTGAAATGCTGGAGTTTTTCGATCAGGTGGAAATCTTGCAGCAGCAGGGGGCCGCGGGGGCCGGCGCTGATGGAATTCTGATTGTCGGCGACGGGGATGCCCGAGGCGGTACTGAATGGCGGCTGTTGGCTCATGGCTGCTTTTCCTTCGTTGTTGACTGATGAAAGCAGTGTAGCGAGGTCGACAACAAAGGAAAAGATAATTGATTTTATCGAAGCGATAGATATTTACAATGTACAACCGTGAGCGTCGCACACGCCGCCCAGCTGCGCCTGCAGCTTCGCCGGCTGGCCCAGGTAATCGCCGATATCGATCACGGACAGTGCGCCGCTGCCATCGTCGAGCACGAACGTGGGAAAGCCCTGCCCGCCCACCTGCGCCAGCAAGGCGCGGCTGGCATCGATATGCTGCTGCGTGGCGGTACCCGCCTGCTGCGCATATTCGGCCTGAAAGGCAGCGCCATCCATGCCCAGTTCTTGCGCCAGCGCCACCAGCACGGGCAGGTCCGCGATGCGCAAGCCGTCCACGTAATGGGCGCGCTGCACGCGCTGCAGCATGTCCAGGCCCTTGCCGGCCAGCGATTCGGCCGCCAGGATGGCCGTGATCGGCGGTTCGGAATCCATCATGGCCGTGGTGTCGTTCAGCAAGCCGTTGACGTAGGCGTCACCAAATGGCTGGCCAGACAATTGCTCGATGCGGCGGTCATGCGGCAAGACGTAGCCGCGCCAGGCGGGCGTAATCTGACGGCGATTGCTGCCCGTCATCATGCCGCCGCCGTGAAAGGCCACTGTCAGGCCAGGTACGGCGCGCGCCGCCTCGACCAGCGGCGCGGCGCCGTAGCACCAGCCGCACAGGGGATCGAAAATGTAGTGCAGTGTGGGCATGACGACCTCCTTGTTTCCGCTTACCATTTCATTTCACCTTTGGCGACCTTCGCGCTGGTCTCTAAGGCGCCATCGAGGCCCAGGCTCGGGTAGTGCTGTTTCATGGACTCGATCAGGGCGGCCGAATTGGCGGCCTTGGCCGTTTCCGCTTCAAACGTCACCAGGTAGTCGCGCGTAAAACCAATGCTGTCGGGCGTCAAGCTGGAACCGACCTTGAAGTGGCCCGGCACGACGGTGACGGGTTTCAGCGCGGCGATGCCATCGAGTGTCTTGAGCCAGTCCTGGCGCGATTGCAGGCTTTGCGTATCGGCCGTCCACACGTGCAGATTGCCAAACAGCACCACGCCGCCGACGACGGCCTTGATCGATGGAATCCACACATAGGTACGCGATGGCGTCGGCCCCGAGATGGTCAGCGACTGGCCTTCCAGGCTGATGCGATGGCCTTTCAGCGCTTCGGGAATGACGATGCTGTGCGGCGCGTTATCCTTCAAAATCGGGCCCCAGTAGGCGACCTTGGCATCGGCCTTGCGGCGGATTTCCGCCACCGTCTCCGGCGTGGCGACGATTTTTGCCTGCGGGAACGCAGCCTTGATCACGTCGAGGCCAAAGTAAAAATCGGGATCGCTGTGGCTGATGTACACCGTCGTCAGTTTCTTGCCGCTGGCGCGGATCTTCTCCACCAGTTTTTGCGCTTCGGCGCGCGAAAACTGCGCATCGATCAGCACGGCATCATGCTTGCCCGCGACCAGCACGGAAGCGACGGGGAAGATGGCCGCTTCGCCCGGATTGAACACGTCCAGGGTCAGTGGGGCGCTGGCGGCGGCCGAGGCGGCGCCGGCGGCAAACAGGGTGGAAACAAGAACGCTGCTGATGGATTTGGAGAACATGATGTGCCTTCACAAGATGATTGGGATGCCTGCATCTTACGTTGCCTAATCCGGTAGAAAAACCCAATAAAACGCAATAGTTTGTTGCATATTTCGGTGCAATAAACGATACAACAGAGAAATGCCAGGCAAAGGCGGGCAGGACCGCTTGCGCGATACGCTGTATTTTTCCAGCGATAACGTGCGCAAAAACCGCGCCACAGGCGTCGGCGTAGCGCCGTCGCAAAACGTGTCACAACGTCATGAGGGTGTCACATTGGATTGTTATCTTGCTAGCTCTTTCAAACCTAGCCGGATGAACCACATGACACGCAGAAAAATTTCCGTCGCTGGCTGCAGCGTCGCCATTACCCTGATGCTAGCCGCCTGCGGCAGCGACGCCAAAAAAGAAGATGTGACGCCAGAAGCGCCACCGAAAAACGTCATCTTCTTCCTCGGCGATGGCATGGGCCTGACCACCATGACGGCCGCGCGCATCTATTCGGTGGGCGAAGACGGTGCGCTGACCATGGACACCCTGCCGGAAACGGCCTTCGTCAAGACCTTCTCGAACGACGCGCAAGTCACCGACAGCGCGCCATCGATGGCTGCCTACATGACGGGCGTGAAGATGAACAACGAAGTCATTTCCATGTCGGCCAACACGGTTGCCATCGATCCGGGCACGGATGCGAACGGCAACAAGCTGGTCAACAAATGCGGTACCGGTAACGGCACGCCCGCCACCACCCTGCTGGAACTGGCCAAGGCCAAGGGCTTTGCCGCCGGCGTCGTCAGCACGGCGCGCGTGACGCACGCCACGCCGGCCGCGACCTATTCGCACATCTGCCACCGCGACCTGGAAAACGATATCGCTGCGGCCCTCGTGCCAGGCGGCACGGGCTACAACAGCGCCTTGGGCGCCACCGGCCTGGAAGTAGTCCTCGGTGGCGGCGCGCAATTCTTTACGCCATTCAAGAATGGCGGCAAGCGTTCCGACGACCGCGATCTGGTGGCCGAGCTGAAAGCGAAGAGCTACACCGTGGCCAACAACGCCACCGACTTCAAGGCTGTCGATGCTGCCAAGACGGACCGCCTGTTCGGCGTGTTCACTTCCAGCCACATGAGCTACGACCTGGACCGCGATGCAGCCAAGGAGCCTAGCCTGGCGGAAATGACCACCAAGGCCATGGATGTATTGGCCAAGAACAAGAAGGGTTATTTCCTGATGGTCGAAGGCGGCCGCATCGACCATGCGCTGCACGAAACCACGGCCAAGAAAGCGCTGCAAGATACCGTCGCCTTCGACAACGCCATCAAGGCCGCCATCGAAAAAGCCAAGGTGACAGATCCGACCCTGGCCAATACCCTGATCGTCGTCACGGCCGACCATGATCACACGCTGGTGCTGAACGGCTACGCCAAGCGCACGGGCAAGACGGCTGCCGGCAACGCTGGCGTGCTGGGCGTGGTGAAGAACTACGTGACCGGCGCGGTCGAGAAAGACCTGGACGGCGCACCGTATTCGATCATCGGCTTCGGCAATGGCGAAAACCGCACGCAATCGAGCCGCGCCGCCATGGCCAGCCTCGATGAAACCGTCACCAGCGCCAACACCTACCACCAGGAAGCGGTAATCCGCACCACGGCAGGCAATGAAACCCACGGCGGCACCGACGTCTTCCTGGGCGCCATCGGCAAGGGTTCGGAAACCTTCCTTGGCACCATCGACAACACCAAAGTATTCGGCCTGGTCAAGACCGCCGGCGGTCTGTAATCCCCAAGAGACAAGAATTGGACAAGCACATGAAACTTGCATCGAAACCCGCCGCACTGAAATCGGCCCTGAAACTCTCCTTGCTGACCACGCTCGTGGCCGCCAGCGTTACCAGCGCCTACGCCGCCGACGCCAAGAACGTCATCTTCTTCCTGGGCGACGGCATGGGCCCGTCCGTCGTGACGGCGGCGCGCATCTACCAGTACAAGGAAGAAGGCAGCCTGACCATGGACACGCTGGAGCGCACGGCGCGCATCAAAACGTTCTCGAACGATGCGCAAACGACGGACAGCGCGCCATCGATGGCCGCCTACATGACCGGCGTCAAGATGAACAATGAAGTCATCTCGATGGCGCAGGACACCATCGCCAAGGAACCCGGCCGCGACGCCAACGGCAACCTGGGCGTGGACAACTGCCCGGCCGGCGGCAAGACCGTGCCGACCATCCTGGAACTGGCAAAAGCCAAGGGCAAGGCCGTGGGCGCCATCACCACCACGGAATTGACGCACGCCACGCCAGCGACGACTTTCTCGCACATCTGCAACCGCAACGCCCAATACGCGATCGCCGCGCAAACGGCGCCAGGCGGCGCAGGCTACAACGCCGCCCTGGGCGACGGCGTGGACGTGCTGATGGGTGGCGGACGCAACCACTTCACCCCATGGTCGGCAAGCAACAAGTATGGCCGCGCCGATGGCCGCAACCTGTTGACGGAATTTGCCGCCAAGGGCTACACCGTGGCCGCGACGAAAGCGGAAATGGCGGCAGCGCCGAGCGGCAAGAAGTTCATCGGTCTGTACAGCACGCGCAGCCACCTGGAATATGAACTGGACCGCACCGCCACGCCGCCACTGGGCGAAGGCGCGACCCAGCCTAGCCTGTCGGAAATGACGCTGAAAGCCATCGACTTGCTGTCGAAAAACGCGAACGGCTACTTCCTGATGGTCGAAGGCGGCCGTATCGACCACGCCTTGCACGGCATCAACGCCAAGCGCGCGCTGACCGACACCATCGCCTTCGACGACGCCATCAAGGCGGCCATCGCGAAGATCAAGGAAACCGATCCGACCCTGGCCAATACCCTGATCGTCGTCACGGCCGACCATGACCACACGCTGGCCTTCAACGGCTACGGCAAGCGCGGCAACCCTATCCTCGACATCAACCGCGGCTACAAGGATAACCAGCCGAGCAAGGATGCGGACGGCAATACCTACACCACCCTGGTGTTCGGCAACGGCCCGAACCGCCCTGCCCTGCGCAGCAACGTCGACAGCGCCACGGCCCTGAAAGACAACTACCTGCAAGAAACAGGCGTGCGCCTGGCCAGCGAAACCCACGGCGGCGGCGACGTCAAGCTGCTGGCCACGGGCGCCGGCGCCAAGACCTTCAAGGGCACCCTGGACAACACCAAGGTGTTCGACTTGCTGAAGGCGGCTTTCGGCTTCTGATCCGCATCAACACGGTAACCCCACCGGGGCGGATGGCACTGCCCTCCGCCCCTCTGCACGTAAAGGCAACACCATGAAATCGTCCCTGATCGCCGTCCTCCTTGCCGCCGGCTTTGCCGCCAGCGCCCAGGCAGCGCCTGCCACGCCTTCCGCCCCTGTCGACCTGGACCTCGGCATCACTTATTACAGCCGCGTCCTGACGCCCGAAGGCGTGACGCGCGAGAGCCGCTACGAAGAAAAGATGCTGCGCCGCCCCGGCCACGTGTGGGTCGAGCGCGTGCTGGCGCCATCGACGGACGCGCATGCGGGCCACAAGCATGGCGACAACACCAAAGTGGCGCTGAAGGCCACCCAGCATGAACACAAGCATTTCAATCCCGTGCTGATACCTCGCCACGTGATGCTGGAAAAGAACACCGTGCGCGTGGAATACATCGATGCGCATGACAAGATCGTCGTCTCCATCCCGAAAGCCGAGTACGAAAACGTCAATTTCGACGGTTCCTGGGAAAACAGTTTTTATCTGCTGGACCCGAAACTGGTGGCCGCCATGCCGCTGTCGAAACAGGCGTCGACTGTGACGGGCGCGCGCTGGCGCGAAGTGGAAAAGAATGGCGTGTTCCAGCGCATCCTGTGGGACGAGCAAAAACAGATTCCCCTGGTCATCGAAAGCGGCGACCGCGCGAATACCTTCTATCGCCGAGTCGACGTCAAGTTGCAGCCGACCGTCAGCAAGGCGCAGCCGTGGGCCAATCTGCAGCACTACGCGCAGCGCGAGTATTCCGACTACCTGGACTAAGCGCCAGGCTAGCAACAGGCAGCATCGGGACGTAAAAAAAGCCAGGGAAAATCCCTGGCTTTTGTTTGACCGGCGCCGGATTACTCCGCCGCTGCCGCTTTCTTAGCCGGCGCCTTCTTGGCGGCCGGCTTTTTCACGGCCGTGGCTTTCTTGGCTGGCGCTTTTTTGACGGCTGCCGCTTTCTTGACGGCCGTTTTCTTCGCTGGCGCCGCGCCTTCTTCGCCTTCGACCTCGGTCGCTGCCGCTTTGGACTTGGCGCCCGGCTTGGCCTTGCGCTCTTCAAACTCGAAGCTCACCTTGCCATCCTTGCCCCGTACGAGGAAAGCCTTGAACGGGCGACGGGTACGCTGCGAAACAAAGCCTGGCAGCAAGTCCGTCTTGCCATCGTTGAGCAGTTTTGCCATTTGTTCCGGCAAGATTTCCTGCTGCAAGATGATGCGGCCGCTACGGAAATCGCACGTCTTCGGCTTGGCCATGCTGTGTTCGCACACATAGGCCAGGCCCATTTCATACACGCCGGCATTGCACTTGGGGCAAGGTCCCACGGGCGTCTGGCCCGTGAAATCGACGCCTTCGCCATCTTCACTCTCGTCGTTTTGGCCGAAATCGAATTCCAGCTTGAAATTCTTGATCTCTTCATCGCGCACGATGCGCAGGATGGCGGCGAACGGACGGCCCATCTTCGAGCGGAAGCCTTGCAGCGGGCCGATGGTGCGGTCCTTCAGCAATTGTTCCACTTCGGCGATTTCAAACTGGCGCGAACCCGGTGTCTTGCTCATCGAAAATTCGCACTTGGTGCAGGCGAAACGACGGTAGTTTTCCTTCACCACGCCACTGCAATTCGGGCAAGGCGTTTCCAGGGTGGCATAGTCGCCGGGGATAGTATCGTTGTCGTATTCCTTGGCGCGCTTGACGATGATTTGCGTCATCTGCGCAATTTCACGCATGAATTCTTCGCGCGAAATCTTGCCTTTTTCCATCTGCGACAGCTTGTATTCCCACTCGCCCGTCAGTTCCGGTGCCGTCAATTCATTGACGCCCAGGCCTTTGAGCAAAGTCATCAACTGCGAAGCCTTGGCCGTCGGAATCAGTTCGCGGCCTTCGCGTATCAGATAGCGTTCTGTCAGCAAGCCCTCGATGGTGGCTGCGCGCGTTGCCGGGGTTCCAAGACCCTTGCCGGCCATCGCATCGCGCAGCTCGTCGTCGTCGATCAGCTTGCCGGCGCCTTCCATGGCCGACAGCAAGGTCGCCTCCGTGAAGCGCGCTGGCGGTTTCGTTACCAGGCCGTTGGCGCTGACGCTTTCCGTCTGCACTTTCTCGCCCTTGGCCACGGGCACCAGGTTGCCATTGCCATTGCTTTCCTTGTCCGCGTCCGTCGATGCTTCCTTGCCGTAGATGGCCAGCCAGCCCGGATTGGTCATGACCTTGCCTTCAGTCTTGAACTGATGGCCGGACACTTCCGTGTAGCGCGTGGTGACCTGGAATTCTGCAGGCGGGAAGAACACGGCCATGAAGCGGCGCGTGACCAAGTCATACAATTTTTGTTCCGGCTCGGACAAATTCTTCGGCGCGATCGTCGTCGGGATGATCGCGAAGTGATCCGAGATCTTGGTATTGTCGAAGATGCGCTTGTTCGGCTTGACCCAGCCCTTGTCGATGATCTGCTTGGCGAACTGGTGGTAGTTGCTGTTTTCCTTGACCGTTTCCAGCGCCTGCAGCACGGTCGGCATGTAGTCTTCCGGCAGGTGGCGCGAATCGGTACGCGGATAGGTCAATACCTTGTGCTTTTCATACAGCGCCTGGGCCAGGCCCAGGGTGTTCTTGGCCGAGAAGCCAAAACGCGAGTTTGCTTCGCGCTGCAAGCTGGTCAGGTCGAACAGGCCCGGCGCCATCGAGGTGGTCGGTTTCGACTCTTCCGTGACGATGCCTTGGCGGCCACGGCAGGCGGTGGCGATCGAATCGGCAGCCGTCTTGCTCCACAGGCGCTCGGCACGCTTCTCGGGGTCGTTCTCGTCCTTCTTGAACTTGGTGTCGAGCCAGCGGCCTTCATAGATGCCGGCTGCGCAAACGAATTCGGCGCGCACTTCCCAGAAGTCGCGCGGCACGAATTTTTTGATCTTGTCTTCGCGTTCGACCACGATGGACAAGGTTGGCGTCTGCACGCGGCCCACGGTGGTCAGGTAGAAGCCGCCTTCTTTCGAATTAAACGCCGTCATGGCGCGCGTGCCATTGATACCGATCAACCAATCGGCTTCCGAGCGGCAGCGGGCCGCGTCCGCCAGCGGCAGCATTTCTTCGTCGCTGCGCAGATGCGAGAAACCGTCGCGGATGGCGCCCGGCGTCATCGACTGCAGCCACAGGCGCTTGACCGGTTGCTTGGCTTTCGCGTTTTGCGCGATCAGGCGGAAAATCAGCTCGCCTTCGCGCCCCGCATCGCATGCGTTGATGAGGGTAGTGACGTCTTTACGTTTGATCAGCTTGTTTAATACTTTGAGGCGCGCTTCCGTCTTGGCGATCGGGTTCAGCGCGAAATACGGTGGAATCATCGGCAAGTGCGCGAAACTCCATTTGCCGCGCTTCACGTCGAATTCTTCCGGTACGGCGATCTCCAGCAAGTGGCCAACCGCCGACGACAGGACGTATTCATCCGATTCAAAGTACTCATCGTGCTTGGTGAAGCCGCCAAGCGTCTTCGCGATATCGTTCGCGACAGAAGGCTTCTCGGCGATGATGAGGGTTTTTGTCATATTTTTTGGTCTCGAAAAATGCTCTAGGATAGTTTCAGCATGCGCATCATACAGTGCATTGCCAGGCGCCGACGCTTTTGTCTGAGCAAGGCCTTGTGACTTGTGGTCTTGTCAAGCGGCCAATGATAAGCGCCTATTGAAGAATTCGGCAAGTTATCTGCAAGCAAGAATGCGCAGGCGCAAACACAATGGTCCGGCGTGCGCGCTGGTGCAGTGCATCTTAAAGGGGATGGCGCGGCAGCGGCGCCAGGGTCGGGCCAACGGCTGCAGTGGCAGCCAGCAAGACAGCATAAAAATGTTCAGGGCAAGGCTCAGCGGCGCAGACAGTACGCTAGTACGGCAAGACGCTGTAACGCCGCCATGGACATTTTTATTAGTGTAGCAGGCGGGGAGGCAGGTCTTCGTCGTCTACGAACAGATCGTCAAACATCAGGGCATCCGGTTCCTTGCCCTGGCTCCACAGCAGCATCAGCACGATGACTTTCAGCTTGCCCAGCGACACGGGCGCCTCGTCGAGCGCCAGCGCCCGTTCGATGACGATTTCGCGCTGCAGCGGCGAGAGCACCTTGGCGCTTTCCAGAAACTGGATGAAACCGATGGCTGCCGTGCCCAGCACGTCGCTTTCCTGCTGCACATAGAAGCGCGTGCCCGTGGAACTGGACGTCAGGGTTTGCTCGACGCCGGCCATGGCGTTCAAGTCCGTCAGCCAGACCAGCGCTTCGGAAATCTCCACGTCGTCGAAACCGACGGCCGACAGTTTGCGCGCCAGGACTGCCGGCTCGGGGCAGGCGTCGGGGCGATAGTAAGTCTCGTAGAGGTACACCAGGATATCGAACATGGCTCTACTCTATCAGCTAAGTTCGCTGCGACACAAGGGTGCGCGCCGACAAAGCGCCCCCGTGCGGCAAGGCCGCCACACAAGTGACAAGCTGTCATTTGCAGCGTTGAAACAGTCCTCCTGGCAAGCGTTCGACCAGGCCCGCCAGCTCCAGCGCCAGCAATTCGCCCATCAGCGCACCCATGGCCAGGCCGCTGCGCGCGGCCAGGGTATCGGCATCGAGGGGATCGTGGCCCAGTGCGGCCAGCAGCGGTGTTTCGTCTTCCAGCGCGGGCGGTACAACGGGCACGCCGACTCGCCACTGCAACTCTTGCAGCACGTCATCGGCCGACTCGACCAGCTTGGCGCCCTGCTTGATCAGCGCATGGCAACCCTTGGACAGGGTGGCATGGATGGAACCGGGCAAGGCATACACGTCGCGCCCCTGTTCACCGGCCAGGCGCGCCGTGATCAGGGAACCCGATTGGGCCGCCGCCTCGATCACCAGCACGCCGCGCGCCAGACCGCTGATCAGCCGGTTGCGGCGCGGAAAGTTAGCTGGCATGGCCGGCAAGCCCAGCGCGTATTCGCTGACGATGCAGCCTTGTTCGGCAATTCTTTGCGCCAGATCAAGGTTGCGTCGTGGATACACCAGATCGGCGCCCGTGCCGATCACGGCCACGGTGGCGCCCGCACCGCGCAAACCGCCCTCGTGCGCATGCGTATCGATGCCCAGCGCCAGCCCGGAAATGATGGTCAAGCCTGCCGCGCTGAGGGCGTGGGCAAAGGCGGCAGCATTCTGCATGCCTTGCGCGCTGGCATTGCGGCTGCCAATAATGGCCACGCCGGGGCGCGACAGCAGTTCCGCCCGCCCCCGTACATATAGTAATAGCGGCGGATCGGCAATTTCCAGCAGCAGGGGCGGATACGCGGCGTCGGCCAGGGTCAGCACGGCATTGCCGGGCCGCTGCAACCACTGCAGTGTGAGCGCCAGCTGGCTGTTGGCCACCGGTTTGGGCGGTTGCACGATGGCACGCGCCACGCTGGCCGGCACCACAGCGCGCAAGGCATCGAACGGCGCGGCAAAGATTTGCGGCGGCAAGCCGAAGCGGGCCAGCAAGGCGCGCGCCGCCACCGGCCCCACGCCGGGCAGATGCTGCAGGCGCAGCCAGCCCGCCAGTTCCGTGGCCGTGTCTGCCGTCGTTGCAATTGCATGCATGACAACCTCACTGTGTACTGTGCCCCCCAATGCTAGCGCCATGGCGCGCACGCGATACCGACGCGCGCAAGGATGCGTGCAATGGCCGTGCCAAACGGCCCGCCGTCCACAGGGCCATGGGCGTCTGTGATAAAATTTCCCTTTGCAGCAAACGAAGCGCACTGGCAAACGCATCTGCCGCGCCGTTGTGCCATACGCGCCCAACCGTAGCGTACTCAAATAAAATAGCCCTGCCATCGTTCGCATGGCCCAGGCATGAATAATCCGGCGCACCGGCGTCCACCTTAACCAGTCGAATCAGTATGTCCATATTAAATATCCTGCGTTACCCCGATCCTCGCCTGCACACGATCGCCAAGCCCGTCACCGAATTTGACGCGCGCCTGCAAACCCTGATCGACGACATGGCCGAAACCATGTACGACGCCCCTGGCGTCGGCCTGGCCGCGTCGCAAGTGGACGAGCATATCCAGATGATGGTGATCGACATCACCGAAGAGAAAAACCAGCTGCAAGTGTTCATCAATCCGGAAATCACCTGGGCCAGCGAAGAAAAGCAGGTCTACGACGAAGGCTGTTTGTCCGTGCCTGGCGTCTACGATGGCGTCGAGCGCCCTGCCCGCATCAAGGTGCGCTCCCTGGACCGTCACGGCAAGCAGTTCGAGCTGGAAGCCGATGGCTTGCTGGCCGTCTGCATCCAGCATGAGATGGATCATCTGCTGGGCAAGGTATTCGTCGAATACCTGTCGCCGCTCAAGCGCAACCGCATCAAGACCAAGATGATCAAGGAAATCCGTGGTCTCGAGCGCGAAGCGAGCCTGCGCGCACAGAACCGCCGTTTTTAAGCCACTGCTGATAGACTAAGCAACAACAGTACTCGTTACACCACGCCAGCCTGGCGCCCTCGGGCGCGGGCCTGCGCACCTCACGTCAAGGAACCATATGAAAGTGATCTTCGCAGGCACGCCTGAATTCGCCGCCACGGCCTTGAAAGACTTGCACGAAGCGGGTTTTGACATTCCGCTGGTGCTGACCCAGCCCGACCGCCCTGCCGGACGCGGCATGCAATTGCACGCCTCGGCCGTCAAGCAGTATGCGCAGCAGCATGGCATCGACGTGCTGCAGCCTTTGTCCCTGCGCATGGACAGCAAGGACCCGCAGCGCGCCGCCGAGGCAAAAGCGGCCCACGAGCGCCTGCTGGCCACGGATTACGACGTGATGGTGGTGGCGGCCTACGGCTTAATCTTGCCGCGCAGCACGCTCGACATCAAACCCTGCATCAATATCCACGGTTCATTGCTGCCACGCTGGCGCGGTGCCGCGCCCATCCACCGCGCCATCGAGGCAGGTGACGATGAAACGGGCGTGACCATCATGCAGATGGAAGAAGGCCTCGATACGGGCCCCATGCTGGCCATCGAGCGCACGCCCATCGAGGCGGGCGATTCCACCGCCAGCCTGCACGACAAGCTGGCCGCCCTGGGCGGCAGAATGATCGTCGAGACCCTGCGCAAGATGCAGCATCAGCCGCTGGAAGCCGTGCCGCAGCCGGAAGCAGGCGTGACCTACGCGGCAAAGATCGCCAAGGACGAGGCGGCGCTCGATTTCAGCCAGCCTGCGCTGGAACTGGGCCTGAAAATCCGCGCCTTCAATCCATTTCCCGGCGCCTGCGGCCAGGTTGATGGCACAACCATCAAGATCTGGGCCGCCGACGTGCTCGAAGCGGACAGCAAGGAAGCGCCTGGCCAGCTGCTGGCAGCCGACGCCCAGCACGGCATCGTTGTGGCTTGCGGCAATGGCTCCCTGCGCCTGACGGAACTGCAAAAACCGGGCGGCAAGCGCCTGCCTGCGGCCGAGTTCATCAAGGGCTTCCCGCTGGAAGGCAAACGTTTTACTTGATGGCACGGCGTCGTCCTGTCGACGGCCATCAAAAAAGGGCTTGCCGCGGCAAGCCCTTTTTGCATCCGGCACCCGTGTTTACCGGCGCGCCACTTTCATCAGGCGTGCGCCCAGGGACGACGACAGACTGACCTCGAAGCGGCCACCGGCCGGCAAGGCGCTGACATCGACGCTGGCGTTTCCGCCAGTCAAGTCACTGGCGACCACCGTCTTGCGGCCATCTGCGGCTACGTGCAGCACGGCGGCGTACGGTTCAGCCTGGGCATTCCAGGTCAGCACCAGCTTGCCGCCGCTTTGTGTCGCATCAAACGTGGCATCGTTGGCGGCGGCCTTGCTGCGGCGCGCCGGGCGCTCCAGCTTGGCCAAGGCCTTGCCATTTGCCAGCACCTGCACGTCGCTGATTTCTCCCGGGTTGGCGAAGCTGACGCGGAAGTGGCTCATGGCGCTGCCGCCATGGTCAGCCACGGTTACGGCATCAAAGGGCAAGTCGATAGTCGCTCCCGACGCCGTCAGGACCCGCAGGGTGTACGCCTGGCCGCTGCCGCTGGCCACTGCGCCCACACGCGAGGACGAGGCAACGGCTGGGCGCAAGGCCACGCCGGTCGGCGTGATGCGACCGGAAATGGTCAGATAGCCCTGCTGGGCCACGGACATGCTGGCGGCCAGCACATTGCTGCCCGTCACTTGCGTGCTGCGTTTTTCCAGGAATTGCTGTACCCGCGCATAGCTGTAATCGGAGAACCAGGCGCCGCTGCAATAGCTCATCACATCCTTCATCGGCGTGCTGCCATAGACTGCCTTGCTCAGCTGGCCAATGTTGCCCGCATAGTCGCTGTTATACAGAGGTTGCGGGCCCAGATCGCCATTGACATACGGGTAGTCGGTAGCCGCATTGGCCGCGCCGCCGCAGGCAACGTGCTGCAGCGAATGGTTGTGGCCCAGCTCATGCACGAGCGTGGTCAGCCATTCAGGCCATTGATTACCGAAGGGATCGACCGATGCGATGTTGCTGGCCTTGGCGTCCAGGCCGATGGCCGACGTGAAGTCGTGGCTATTGCCAGTCAGGTTGATGTAGGCCAGGCCGGCGGCACGCGTGGAAGACATCTTCGGCACGAAACCATAATAATAAGCGCCGCTGTCTTCCAGCGCGCGCTTGTCTTCCAGCTTGCCCAGGGCATCGCTCCACCAGCTGTCAGCCGTGCTGCTGCCAGGCATGCTCAGCGCCGCGCGCGTGGTGATGCTGATATTTTCCGTCGCATACGGATACACGCGCAGCAGCGCGGCGCGGATCATCGCGGCGTCAGGCAGTTGCGCCACGCCATCGTCGGTGCTCAAGGGCACGAGCACCAAGCGGATTCTGGCCAAGCTGGCCACCACGGGCGCCGCTTCCTGGCTCACTTGCACGCCGTTATTGCCGATGGCCGTCACGCGCACGCGCACGCCCGGCAAGATCCAGCCTGCAGGCAGGATGGCACTGAAATTGCCGTTGAAACTGTCATCGTTCTTTTGCGTCGGCAAAACCGACGGGCCGCTCATGCTGATGCTTCCCAGGTTGCTGCCATTGGCGGTGGTCGCATTCAAGGTCACGGCGGGACTGGCCTGGCCCGCCTGCGGGGCCAGCACGGACACGCGTACGGCGGCCGGCTTGCCGCGCGTCAGGCGCAAGGCCGTATTGCTGGCGTTCAAATTCAGTACTTGCGCGAAATCAATGCTGCCCAGGGTAAAGGCCGACACCGCGCCCGCATTGACGGCAACGCGCGCAGCGGCTGACAGCATCACATCGCCCGTTGCCGAGCCTGGTGCAGTCAACAGCAGCTGGCTGGCACTGGCGCTGACGATCACGGCCGGTGTATTGCCCACCGATGCCGAGCTGACCTGGTCAAGATTGCTGCCCTGCACCGTCACCGACAAGGTCCCGCCGTTGACGGCCGAGGTGATCGACGTCACGGTTACGCTCGCCAATACCTTGTACGTATCGCTGCTGATGGCATCATTGTAAGGACCGCGCACCGTCAGCGCCCCCGTTGCCGCACCCAAGGGCACCAGCACGGTCACGCTGCCGGCCGTCTGGCTTTGCGGCGTTGCTGCTGCGCCATTGCCAAACTGCACCGCCGTCACGGCACCCATACCAGCGCCCGCGATCGTCACGCTGGAACCGACGCCGCCCGTCGCTGGTGCGACGCTGACCACACTCAATGGCAGGTACACATTGACGTTATAGCTGGTGGCCGCCGTGCCGCTGGCGCTGACCAGGCTCAAGGCGCCAGAGACGGGCACGCCCGGCATGGCCAGGGTCACGCTGGTATCGCTGGCGGCGCTGGTGGCAAGCTTCACGCCGCCCACCTGGAAGGCCGTCACGCGGCTCAGATTCGTACCCGTCACCACCAAGCTGCCACCAACGGCGAGATTCGCCGCCGAGACGGCCGTCACGGCAGGCATCACGACAGGATTGCCCGAGGTGGTCGCCACCACCGTGTCGCCACCGCCACCGCCTCCCCCGCCGCAAGCGGACAGGCCCAGCACGACAAACAATGCAACAAGCAAATGGTTTTTCATGGCTGGCAACCATGTTGGTGTAGCGCGATGCCGGGGAGGACACGAAGGAAATGTGACATATTGGAGATTTTTGGTGAGAATTTACTTTCGAGGAACCAATATTATGGGCTAACTCGATTCCTAGCGACAACTATTGCTGCTTTTGATTCAATTGGTTTTGATAATAAATAACGTATCTGATTGGCAATCGCTATGTTGAGAACTATTCGCTTCGCTCTGCATTGACTTAAGTCACAATTATTTTCCTTTGCAGCTATTGCCATTCAATTCATTAAAAATATCCTCAGACAGCACAAATAATGTGGAAATTTTTCCACAGCCCAGACACCGTATTTTCCTGCCAACTTTATTGGAAGAATTAACATTTTGAGTAAGATTTTCAGAAATGTAATTTCAGAAGCAGGCCAGGTGGAAGGTGATGTGTTGCAAGAAGGCCTGCCGTGGCGCGAACGGCCGATTTTGCTTAAAACCAAAGCAGCCTGATGCCGTATAATTTTAGACCCGGTGAAATCAGGCGATTGCCACCTTCTGCCTGCCCTACCCGGCCGGCAACTCTCCGTCAGCTGATCCTGCTGGCCCGCATCCGCCTCGTAAAGTCTTGTCGCCGCGCCGCCGCCCGTTTGCCTATTGAAAGCATGAAATGAACGATACCGTGATCCCCGCCATGTCCCCGACCGAAGCCACCTTGCGCGCCATTCTTGCGCGACGGATCATGATACTCGACGGCGCCATGGGCACGATCATCCAGCAATACAAGCTCGACGAAGAAGCGTACCGCGGCGGCCCCGCTGGCCGCTTCATCGATTTCGCCGCGCCGGCCGATAGTGGCGCGCGTGAACTGTTCGTCAAGGGCAATAACGAGCTGCTGACCCTGACGCAGCCGCACATCATCCAGGAAATCCACGAGCGCTACCTGGCGGCGGGCGCCGACCTGATCGAAACGAATACTTTCGGCGCGACGACGATCGCGCAAGACGATTACCACATGGCCCACCTGGCCTATGAAATGAACGTCCAGGCGGCCAAGCTGGCGCGTGCCGCCTGCGACAAGTATTCCACCCCGGACAAGCCGCGCTTCGTCGCCGGCGCCCTGGGCCCCACGCCAAAGACGGCATCGATCTCGCCCGACGTCAACGACCCGGCCGCGCGCAACGTCAGTTTCGATCAGCTGGTGGCCGCCTACCTGCAGCAGACGCAGGGCCTGGTGGAAGGCGGCGCCGACGTGCTGCTGGTGGAAACCATTTTCGATACCTTGAACTGCAAGGCGGCCCTGTTCGCCATCGACCTGTTCTACGAGCTAAATCCGACCGTCGTGCGCCTGCCGCTGATGATTTCCGGCACCGTCACGGACGCCTCGGGGCGCATCCTGTCGGGCCAGACCGTGCCCGCCTTCTGGAATTCCGTGCGCCACGCGAAACCGCTGACCATCGGCCTGAACTGCGCGCTGGGCGCCGCCCTGATGCGCCCGTACGCGGAAGAGCTGGCCAAGATCGCCGACACCTTCGTGTGCATCTACCCGAACGCGGGCTTGCCCAATCCCATGAGCGACACGGGCTTTGACGAGTTGCCAGCCGACACGTCCGCCCTGCTGCGCGAATTCGCCGACGCGGGCTTTTTGAACATGGCGGGCGGCTGCTGCGGCACCACGCCCGAGCACATCGCCGCCATCGGAGAGTTGCTGTCGAAAAACACGCCGCGCACCGTGCCTGCACCGTCGCATGACTTGCGCCTGGCCGGCCTCGAACCGTTCGTCGTCAACGAAGAATCGCTGTTCGTCAACGTGGGCGAGCGCACCAACGTCACGGGCTCGAAGGCGTTCGCGCGCATGATTCTTAACGAGCAATACGACGAAGCCCTGTCCGTGGCACGACAGCAAGTGGAAAATGGCGCGCAAGTGATCGACATCAACATGGACGAGGCCATGCTCGATTCGCTGGCCGCCATGACGCGCTTTTTGAACCTGATCGCCTCGGAACCCGATATTTCGCGCGTGCCCATCATGGTCGACTCCTCGAAATGGTCCGTCATCGAAGCGGGCCTGAAGTGCGTGCAGGGCAAAGCCATCGTCAATTCCATCTCGATGAAGGAAGGCGAGGAAGAATTCCTGCGCCAGGCGAAACTGTGCCGCCGCTATGGCGCGGCCGTGATCGTCATGGCTTTCGATGAAAAGGGGCAAGCCGATACCTTCGAGCGCAAGATCGAGATTTGCGCACGCGCGTATCACCTGTTGATCGATGCGCTGGACTTCCCGCCGGAAGACATCATTTTCGATCCAAACATCTTTGCCGTCGCCACCGGCATCGAAGAGCACAATAATTACGCCGTCGACTTCATCAACGCCACGCGCTGGATCAAGGAAAACTTGCCGTACGCGAAGATCTCGGGCGGCGTATCGAATGTGTCCTTCAGTTTCCGCGGCAACGATCCGGCCCGCGAAGCCATCCACACGGTGTTCCTGTACCACGCCATCAAGGCCGGCATGACCATGGGTATCGTCAACGCCGGCATGGTGGGCGTGTACGACAATCTGGACCCGGAATTGCGCGAGCGCGTGGAAGACGTGGTGCTGAACCGCCGCGAAGACTCCACCGAACGCATGATCGAGTTTGCCGGCACCCTGAAGGCGGGCGGCAAGGCCGAAGCGCAAACCCTGGCCTGGCGCGAAGGCACGGTGCAGGCCCGCCTGTCGCACGCGCTGGTGCACGGCATCACGCAATTCATCGTCGAAGACACGGAAGAGGCGCGCCAGGAGCTATTGCACAATGGCGGCCGTCCCATCCACGTGATCGAGGGCCCGCTCATGGCCGGCATGGACGTGGTCGGCGATCTGTTTGGCCAGGGCAAGATGTTCCTGCCGCAAGTGGTGAAATCGGCCCGTGTGATGAAGCAAGCCGTGGCCCATTTGATTCCGTTCATCGAGGAAGAAAAGCTGCTGGAAGAAAAACGCACGGGCATCGTCGCCAAGCCGAAGGGCAAGATCATCATGGCCACCGTGAAGGGCGACGTGCATGACATTGGCAAGAACATCGTCACCGTCGTTCTGCAGTGCAATAACTTTGAAGTGGTGAACATGGGCGTGATGGTGCCGTGCTCGGAAATCCTGGCGCGCGCCAAGGTGGAAAACGCGGACATCATCGGCCTGTCGGGTCTGATTACGCCGTCGCTGGAAGAAATGGCGTACGTCGCCAAGGAAATGCAGCGCGATGAACATTTCCGCATGCTGAAAATCCCCCTCCTGATCGGCGGCGCCACCACCAGCCGCGCCCACACGGCAGTGAAAATCGCCCACAACTACGAAGGGCCCGTGATCTACGTGCCGGACGCCTCGCGTTCCGTGTCCGTGGCGCAATCGCTGCTGACGCCGGAGCAGCGCGACAAATACGTGGAAGACATCGAACTCGACTACGCACGCATCCGCGAGCAGCACGCCAACAAGAAGGCCCTGCCCATCCTGCCGCTGGCGCAGGCGCGCGCCAACAAGATGATCGTGCCCTTCGACGGTCCCTGCACACCCGTGAAACCGAAGTTCATCGGCCGCCGCGTCTTTAAAAATGTCGACCTGGCCGCCCTGGCCAACTATATCGACTGGGGCCCGTTCTTCCAGACCTGGGATCTGGCCGGCCCCTTCCCCGCCATTTTGACGGATGAAGTCGTGGGCGACGCGGCCACCAAGGTGTACGCCGAAGGCCAGGCCTTGCTGAAGAAACTCATCGACGGGCGCTGGCTGACGGCCAACGGCGTCGTGTCCCTGCTGCCGGCAAACAGCGTCAATGACGACGATATCGAGGTGTACACGGACGATACGCGCAGTACGGTGGCGTTCACCTATTACGGCATGCGCCAGCAGGGCGTCAAGCCCGTGGTCGATGGCGTGCAACGGCCGAACCAGTGCCTGGCCGATTTCATTGCGCCTAAGGCATCGGGGGTGAAGGATTACATCGGCATGTTCGCCGTCACGTCCGGCTTGGGCATCGAGAAATACGAGAAGCGCTTCGAAGATGCGCATGACGATTACTCGTCCATCATGCTCAAATCCCTGGCCGACCGTCTGGCCGAGGCGTTTGCCGAATACCTGCATGAGCGCGTGCGCAAAGACCTGTGGGGCTATGTGCCGGACGAGCAGCTGAACAACGACGACATGATCGGCGAGAAATATGTCGGCATCCGCCCCGCGCCCGGCTACCCCGCCTGCCCCGAGCACACGGTCAAAAAAGAGATGTTCGAGGTCATGCAAGCCGAGGAAATCGGCATGCAGCTGACGGAATCGTATGCCATGTTCCCTGGCGCGGCCGTTTCCGGCTTCTATTTTGCCCACCCGGAGTCGAAATACTTCGTTGTCGGCAAGATCGGCATGGACCAGGTGGAAGACATGGCCAAGCGCCGCGGCGCCAGCATCGAGGACGTGGAACGCTGGCTGGCACCCAATCTGTCCTGATAGGCGCAAGGCGCGCGGAACTTATCGCGCGCCGCAGCGCACTAACCGAACAGCGCGTCCTCATGCGGAACGAGCTGCTTGTCGGTATCGCCGTCGCCGTGCTGGCCCTGTGGGAGTTGCGTAACACCCCCGAGCTGCACAAGCACTGGCCCGGCGCGGCAGCCTAAGAAAAACCCCGCTACGGCGACGCCGTACGGGGCTTTTTAAGGGATGCTACGACAGCGGGTAGGTCGGATTAGCGCTTGCACGTAATCCGACAACACCGGTCAGCGCCAACAATGTTGTCGGGTTACGGCCCTGCGGGCCTCGGCGGCCCCACCTAATCCGACCTACAACGCATACCTTACGACGTTGTCGCTCCATTCATAGGCCGCCATTTCCAGTTCCACCAGGTCGTCCGGCGACATGGCCAACTCGCGCAGGGTCGGCACGATCTCGCCTTCCATGTCTTCGATGCGCTCGATGCATTCAGCCAGGCGCAGCAGGTCGCCGTAGAAGCCCTCGCGCGACAGCAGCGCTTCGGCCACTTCATCGATGACTTCGATCTGGCTGAGGATTTCCGACATCGGCACGCCGAACAGGGTATCCATCAGGGACATGATGCCAACCGTAAAGGCGATATCGGCCGAATGGGCATGGTTCGGGCGCAGTTTATGCGCGAGCAGCTCCAGCAAACGGCCGCGCGTGGTGGCCAGCATCAGCAAAGGCGTCATGCTATGGCCGCGTTTGCTTGGCTCCGCATACAACATGATTTGCAGCCAGCGCTGCAATTGGCGGCGGCCCAGCACGGTCACGGCCTGGCTCAGCGAATCGATGCGCTGGCGGGCGCCCACGGCGGGCGTATTGACCAAACGCAACAGGTTCAGGGCCAGCGATACGTCGCGCTTGATGGCGCGCTCGATATCCATGTTATCGGCGTCGGACGTCACCAGTGTCATCAGTTCCATGACAGCCAGTTGCGACGGCGACAGCTTCTTGCCCGTCATGATCGCGGGCTTGGCGAAATAATAGCCCTGGAAATAATCGAAGCCCAAGTCCAGGCCCGACTTGAATTCTTCGCGCGTCTCGACCTTCTCCGCCACCAGTTTCTTTTGTTCCCGCTTGAAACGGGGCGCCAGGGCTGCCAGCACTTTCGGATCGACGGTACTCATGTCCATCTTGACGTATTGCACCAGCGGCAGCAGCTCCTGCACTTGCACCGTGTCGGAAACGACGTTTTCCAGCGCGAAGGTGAAGCCATGGCCCACCAATTCGCTGATGCGTGCGCGCACTTCCGGTGTGACGGGCATCGATTCGACGATTTCCAGCACGACTTTTTCACGCGGCAGGAAAACGAAGATATCGCTCATGATCACGTCGGCATCGACGTTGACGAAACCGAGCGCGTCGCCGATGACCTTTTCCATGCCCAGCTGGGACGCATGGGCGATCACGGACGCCGTGGCGGACAGGTCGCTGGTAATGTTGGCGGGGCCGACCGGAGCGTTGCGGAATAGCAACTCATAGCCAAACAGCGCTTGATTGCGGTCAAGAATAGGTTGTCGACCCAGATAGAACTCGCGCACACGCAAGGGTTTCGGGGTGATGTCGTTGCTGGAAATATCGATCATTAAGTCTTCATCAATCAGGTCGAGTGACACCGGCCGCGCCGCGCCCGCATCAAGGTTCACTATTGACAATACTTTAGCTGAATTTCGCCCGCGCTGTGGGTATTTTGGCAGCAATCAAGCGTATTGTCGTCAACAAATTAGGCCACTGGCGTGTCTTGCACCATCCCGTCGACAAATAATTTCAATTCGCCCGGTGCAAACGCCGTCCATTGCTCATTCGTCGTCAGCGGCTGGGTAACGATCACGGCCACGCGGTCCTGGGGCGTCGTCACTTGGGAAAAGTCGACGCTCAGGTCTTCATCGGAGAGTTTAGCAGTTGGAAACGGATGTTGTCGCACCAGATAATGCAAGCTGGTCGAGCAATGGGCGAACAGCGCCTCGCCGCTCGACAGCATCATGTTGAATGTGCCGTGGGCGGCAATGCTGGGCAACAACTCCGCCAGGGCAGCATGCAGCTGCGGCAAGGCTGGCGGGGCATCGCCAAAGCGCGCATGCAGTTCCTGCAGCAGATAGCAGAAGGCCAGCTCGCTGTCGGTGCAGCCGACAGGGCGGTAACTGCCCGTCAGCACGGGATGGAATTCCTTTAAATCGCCATTGTGGGCAAATACCCAGTAGCGGCCCCACAGTTCGCGCACGAAGGGATGGCAGTTTTCCAACGCCACCTGGCCTTGCGTGGCCTTGCGGATATGCGCGATGACATTGCGCGACTTGATGGGATAGCGCTTGATCAGTTCGGCCACTGGCGAGGCGATGGCCGCCTGGTGGTCGACGAAATGGCGCACGCCGGCGCCCTCGAAAAAAGCGATGCCCCAGCCGTCATGGTGGGTATCGGTATGGCCGCCGCGCATGGCGAAGCCGGTAAAACTAAAGACAATGTCCGTGGGGACATTGCAATTCATTCCGAGAAGTTGGCACATGGTCTGTTTGCAGCTGGATAACACAACCACCATACCATGCCGTCAGACGGATTGGTATGGTGGCGATAGCCATCCGGTCAGTGCAACAGCACGGGCTGGCTCATGAGGGAATCGTAGCTGCCCAAAAATTCATCGATCTCTTCCATGCTGGGTTCGCTGGCGATCAATTCCGTGACGTCACGGCGGAAGTTTTGCGCAAGGATGCCGGCGATAAAGGTTTCGCGCTTGCCGCCCTTGTCGACGATTTCATAGCCGCCAAAGCGCAGGGCTTCCAGGTCGACGTCGGCGCCGAATTCCACGACGCTGTATTGTTCGCTGTTATAGATCAGATTCATTTTGCATCCTTCGCTCAAGCAGGAGAGCCTCCTGCGGTTTCAGAACAGAGGTGGGGCTGATACGGCGCCATTTCAAGCGCCATGCCACCCGGCGGGCTACAGAGTTGTAACGAGATGCAAAGGCAAGTGCGGTAATACCATCAGGAGATCGTCAAGCAACCACTATGTCGGCTTGCAGCGCCAACAGGACGTCGTAGGGACTGGCAGTGAGCCAAGCGCGCAATTGTTCGATATGCGTGGCATCGGCCAGGCTGATGAACAAGCGTGCGGGAGGATGACGCAGCAGACGATTCAATGTTACACGCAATACGAGATTGCCGCTGCAGCACAGGCAACCAGGCGCAATGCGCAAAAGTTGCAATGGAAACGATGGAGAAGGGGAAACTTGTTCGGCCAGGTCGGCCAGGATCGCGCTGCCGTCAGCCAGTCCCTCGAGGATCACGGCGGCCGGCTGGTCCGGTGCCAAGGCTCGCGCGATGGCTGCCTCGCGCTCGGCGGCGCGTCCACCGCTGACCAGGGTCAGCGGCGTCGGACGCCGCACTGCTGCCGTCACAGGCTTTTCTTGGCCAGCTTGCCCGGTTCGACGCCCAGCTGTTTCAGCTTGCGGTACAAATGGGTACGTTCCAGGCCTGTCTTTTCCGCCACGCGGGTCATGCTGCCGCCTTCACGGCCCAGGTGGTGTTCGAAATACATGCGCTCGAACGCGTCGCGCGCCTCGCGCAGCGGCAAGTCGAATGACAGGTTGTAGCCATGGCCTTCGGCCACCGCCGGTACGGCGATGCCTGGGCGCACCATCAGCTGCTGCGGTGCACTGCCGCCAAAGCTGGGCACGGGATGACTGCTTTCCTCGGCCACCACGGCTGCCACGGGACGCGGCGCCACACTCGGCGCGCGCACGGTTTCCTGTGCCCGCGTCAAGCCTTGCTGGACTGCTTTCAGCAGTTTTTGCAGGGCAATCGGTTTTTCCAGGAAGTTCATGGCGCCGATGCGCGTCGCCTCGACCGCCGTATCGATGGTGGCGTGGCCCGACATCATGATCACCGGCATGGTCAACAAGCCGTCACGCTGCCATTCCTTGAGCAGGGTCACGCCATCGGTGTCGGGCATCCAGATATCGAGCAATACCAGATCCGGCGCACCGGCGGCACGCGCTTCACGCGCCTGCTGCGCATTTTCGGCCAGCTGGATAGCATGTCCTTCGTCGCCCAATATTTCCGAGAGCAACTCACGGATACCCATTTCATCATCCACTACGAGTATGTTTGCCATTCGTGTCTTGCCTTCCTCATTTCGCCGGCCCTCGCGCACAAGATGCACACGGCGGACAGCTATGATTTTATTAGTGTTTTAAATACTAAACCAGACCCTCACGCCAGGAATTCCTGGGCAGGAGTGTCGGGAGCTAACTTTAACAGCAAAATGACCACCGAAGCGCCATTGCCGTCGACCCGGTTCTCGATATCGATGCGTCCGCCATGTTCATCGATAATTTTCTTTACCATCGCCAGGCCCAATCCCGTACCGCGCGCCTTCGACGTCACATAGGGTTCGAAGGCGCGCGCCAGGATTTTTGGCGCGAAACCAGGGCCATTGTCGGTGATGGCCAGCCGCACGGCGATATTCACGCCGCCGTCCGCACTGCGATAATGAATTGCTTCCGTCCTTACGTCAATCCGCGGATGCGGCGAGTCCGGCGGCAAGTCGGCCATGGCGTCCTGCGCGTTCTGCAGCAAGTTATGGATCACCTGGCGCAACTGGGTCGGATCGCCCATCACCATCGGCAGATTCTGCGCCAGCTGCGGGTGGATGATGTCGCCATCATCACCGCGCAGGTACAGGTTCAGGATTTCTTCGATCAGTTCGTTCAGGCGCAAAGGCGTGAGCACGGCCGGCGGCGTGCGCGCATAGTCGCGGAAGTCATCGACCATGCGCTTCATAGCATCGACCTGCTTGACGATGGTGGTGGTGGCGCGGCTGAGCAAATCTGCATCAGGCTGCTCAAGCTTGCCTTCGAGCTTCATCTGCAGGCGCTCGGCCGACAGCTGGATGGGCGTGAGCGGATTCTTGATTTCATGCGCCAGGCGGCGCGCCACCTCGCCCCAGGCGATCGAGCGCTGCGCGGAAATGACATCGGAAATATCATCGAAGACGACGATGTAGCCGCTGCCGGACTCCAGCGGCAGGCGCGAACCGCGCGCCAGCAAGGTGATGTCATGCTCGTCGGCACTACTGCCCAGGCGGCGCGGAATCTCGATCTGGCGCTGCCAGTGCAGGCGCTGCTGGTTGCGACCCGACGCCGATTGCGCGCTTTGCGCCGTGAAGGCGCTGATGATGGCACCGCCAAACTCTTCCATTCCAGCAATATGTGCCAGCGGCTGGCCTACCATGCTCATGCCCGAATGCTGCAAGATGCGCTCGACCGATTCGTTGCACGTCACCAATTTGAAATCGCCGTCGAGCACCATCACGCCGGCCGACATGTTCGCCAGCACCGATTCCAGGTGGGCCTTGGCGTTTTGCAGCGCGGCGCGGTTGCTTTCCACGGCCGTGCGCGCGTCGAGCAGCTGGCGCGTCATGATGTTGAACGACTGCGTCAGGGTGCCCAGTTCATCCTTGGTGGCGACGATGGGGCGCGGCGACAGGTCACCCTCGGCCACGGCGCGCGTGCCTTCGGCCAGCAGTAGCAGCGGCTGGGCCAGGTTACCCGCGATCAGAAAAGCGCTGCCGATGGCGCCAAAGATGGCCAGCAGCAAGGTCAAGGTGAGGATTTCCATGTACATCTTGCGCAAGCCCACGCGCGCGACGAAACGTTCCTTGTATTCGCTGTAGGCGGCGCGCAGCACCTCTCCATTCGTCGCCAGCTTGGGCGGTACCGCCTGCAGCAGTTGCAGGTAGCGGGGAGAGACGGAAGGGCCCGGCACGGCCACCAGCACGCGCAAACGCAGGCTCGCCGCCGTTTCCAGCGATGCCGACGTACCCGCGCGAAAACCGCCTCCGCCCGACTCCGTGCCATCATCGTGCAACTCCAGCCCCCCTTCGGCGGAGGCATAACCGGCCGGCAAGGCGGCCTGCACCAGCATGGCCGGCGTGGGCAAGTCGGCCGCGCTGTGCGGCCCGGCGCTGGCCAGCAGCACGCCGTCGCCGCTGACGATCATGACATTTTGCATGCCTTCTTCGCGTAACAGGCTCGTCAGCACCGCCGGACCAGCCACCGGGTCGGCGCCCAGTTCTTCGACCGCCTTGTGGCCCCGGTGGTCCAGCTCGACCAGCGCCGCATCGAGGCCGGCACGGCCCAGCTCAATCCCCGACTCCAGCGCCGCTTCGATCTTGACGTTGAACCAGGACTCGATGGAGTGGGAGACGAATTGCACAGAGACAAGAAAAATCACCAGCCCCGGCAGGATGCCGACGGCGGCGAACAGCATCACCAGGCGTGTCATCAGCTTGGAGCCGAACTTGCCGCTCTTGTAGCGCACGTACAGGCGGCCCAGGGAAATGCCCACCAGCGCCAGCAGCGACACTGCCACGGCCGCATTCAGGCCCAGCAGCCAGGTGTAATAACGGTCGAAAAAGCCGGAATTGTCGGAAGCCGACGCCAGCAGGAACAGCAAAATACTGACAATGCCGCCGCCTACCACCAGCAGATAGCGCAATGCTTGACTCACTACTCCGCCGTATACAAAAAGGTTTTCTTATTCGAAGCCAGGCGCCAGTCGCTGTTATTGAAGGCATTGACCTGTATCGGCTTGGGCAGGTAGTCACGGTCCATGCCCATGCGCAAGGTGACGTTATACGTCTGCCCCACTTTCAGCGCACCGCGCGGCGCCACCAGCCAGCGGCTGGGGCGCCGAATCAGGAACAGCGCATCGTCGAGCGTGGGGAAACTTTGCTGCAAGCCACCGCCCGACACATGATACTGGCGCGTGAGCACGTTGTACGACAGCCGGCTGGTCTGGCGCGCCACGATGGCCTTTTCATCGAACCAGTACCAGCGGGGCCGGGTCAGTTCGATTTCCGTCGTGAAAAACAGCGGCACGCCATGCTGCACGGCATCATCGAGGTCGTGATTGAGATCAAAGGAGTAGGTGGCGGCCAGCTTGTAGCCCTCTTCACTCGACTCGATGTAGGCACGGGTAATCTCGACCATATCGCCAGCATGCGCGCGTGGCATGGTACATGCCAGCATCAGCAGCAGGGTCAGGAGTCGGAAGAGTCGTGTTGTCACAAGTGTGCCGGTGGTGTCCGTAAGAAAAGGTTCGACGAATCGTTCAAGCCGCATTTTTTTGGAATAGAGCATAGAACAAACCGTCATGGTCCTGCTCCGCGCTGCCAGTCGGCAACAGCTGGCCAGGCGCTGTCAATCGGGTCGCATTATTGCGCACCGCAAATGCCGCCGCCTGTGCCTCGGACTCCTGCGGCCACAATGAACATGTCACGAATAGCAATTTACCATCGGGACGCAGCATCTGCCACAGGTTGTCCAGAATTTTGGAGGAAAGTGTTGCAAGTTGGAACGCATCGCCCTTGCGGCGCAACCAGCGAATGTCCGGATGGCGACGCACGATGCCCGAAGCCGTGCAAGGCACGTCGGCCAGGATGCGGTCGTACTGCTGGCCGTCCCACCACGCGCTCGATTGCGCGTCCTGCGCCTTCAAGGTGGCATCCAGGCCCAGGCGCTCGAGGTTTTCCGCGATGCGCGGCAGGCGCTTGGCGTCCGCGTCGATGGCGGTGACTTGCACATCGGCCAGTTCCAGGATGTGGCACGTCTTGCCGCCGGGCGCCGCACAGGCATCGAGCACGCGCATTCCATCTTGCAAGTCCAGCAGCGGGGCCGCCAGTTGCGCGCCGGCATCCTGCACGGAGACGACTCCCTGCTCGAAGCCGGGGATCAGCGCCACGCCGATGGGCTTGTCCAGGCGCACGGCAAACGGCCCCACCTGGCGCGCGGCGATGCCCGCCTCTGCCAGCACGGCCAGATACGCTACAACCGTGCTCTTGCGGCGATTCACGCGCAAGGTCAATGGCGGCACGGCATTGCCGGCTGTCAAAATGGCTTGCCAGTCGCGGGGATAGGCCAGGCGCAGCGAATCGATCCACCATTGCGGATAATTCCATTGCGCCAAAGGCTGCTGCAGGGCCGCTTCCAGCAAGGACTTGCGCTCGCGCAAGAAACGGCGCAATACGGCGTTCACCATGCCCTTGGCATGCGCCAGGTCAGGATGCGAGGTGGCCACCGTGACAGCCTGGTCGACAACGGTAAACTCTTCGTAGGGCTGCTCGCCCGGCTCGGCGGACATCAGCGACAGCGCGCAGCACAGCAGCGCCGCAAGCATCGGCGGCTCGGGCGCCTTCGACGTCATCAGGCCGACCAGGGTTTCGCTGCGGCCCAGCTGGCGCATGGTGCGGTAGGAAATATCCTGGATGGCGCCGCGCGCCTGCGGGCTGGCGTTCGATTGCGTAAACACCTTGGCCAGCGCCTGCGGCAGGGCCGTGCCCGTGCGCACCTGCGACACGGCATTGGCGGCGCCCAGCAGGCAAAACGCCAGCGAGTCGGCGCGCAAATCGGGTTGGAAGCCTGGCTGCAAGACCGGTTTCAGGTCGGGATGGTAGCTGGGACGCAATTTCGGTGCGGCAGGGGCAGGAGCCTGGCCTGGCGCCGGCTTGGTTTTCAATTTCAGCGTGGGGCGCTTGTTCATAATTATCCGGTGTGGCTGCGCGCGGCTGGCGGCATGGAAGCAAATACGCGGCCGCGCGTCATCAATAAAGGGTCGATTGTAGCGTTTGTGGCGCTCTCTGGCCCAAGCGATTGCAGCGATATGGGCAATTTGGGGCAAAAAACTGCATATATACAAGCAGAATGCGCCATGCTGATGTTTTCATGCACCAACATGGGCATGTACTCCTGATAATATCGTGAAATGCGCCGGCACGGGGACCTTGCCGGCAAGCGTATTGTTCCCGCCGGCAAACCAGTATAATTGACGCAGTCTGGGCGGCTTGGGTACTGGCCGTCCGTTTTGCTTTTTGATTCATTCTATTCATTCTTAACGCGGTTCCACCGCCATCCTGCTCATGCTCGCCCAACAGAAACAAGAAATCATCGCCCTGTTCCAGGCCGCCCTCGCTCCCGTCCTGGCCGGCACTTCGCTTGAGCCATCCGTGGTGCTCGAGCGACCACGCGACGCATCGCATGGCGACGTCGCATGCAACATCGCCATGCAACTGGCCAAGCAGCTGAAACAGAATCCCCGAGAACTGGCGCAAACCATCGTCACGGCCGTGCTGGCCAATCCGGCTGGCCAGGGCTTGATCGAGGCAGTGGAAATCGCCGGTCCCGGCTTCATCAACGTGCGCGTCTCCGCCGCCGCCAAGCAGGCCGTGGTGAAGACCATCCTGGGTGAAGGTGACAGCTATGGCCGCAGCACGGCAGGCACCGGCAAGCAGGTCATCCTGGAATTCGTCTCGGCCAACCCGACCGGCCCGCTGCACGTGGGCCACGGCCGCCAGGCGGCCCTGGGCGACGCCCTGTCCTCGCTGTTTGACGCGCAAGGCTACCAAGTGACGCGCGAGTTCTACTATAACGACGCGGGCGTGCAGATCCAGACCCTGGCCAATTCCGTCCAGGCGCGCGCGCGCGGCTTCAAGCCGGGCGACGCCGAATGGCCCGAGTCGGCCTACAACGGCGACTACATCGCCGATATCGCCAACGATTTCAAGGCCGGCAAGACCGTCTCGGCCAGCGATGGCTTGCCTGCCACGGCCAATGGCAACATCGACGACATCGATTCGATCCGCCCATTCGCCGTCACCTACCTGCGCAACGAGCAGGATATCGACTTGCAGGCGTTTGGCGTGAAGTTCGACAATTACTACCTGGAATCGTCGCTGTACGCGGACGGCAAGGTCAATAGCGCCGTGGAAATGCTGATCAAGGCGGGCCACACCTACGAGCAGGATGGCGCGCTGTGGCTGCGCACCACCGACTTCGGCGACGACAAGGACCGCGTCATGCGCAAGACGGATGGCACCTACACGTATTTCGTGCCGGACGTGGCATATCACTTGGTGAAATGGCAGCGCGGCTTCGTACAGGCCATCAATATCCAGGGCAGCGACCACCACGGCACCATCGCGCGCGTGCGCGCCGGCTTGCAGGCGGTCGACATGGGCATCCCGCAAGGTTACCCCGACTACGTGCTGCACAAGATGGTCACCGTCATGAAAGACGGCGAAGAAGTCAAGATTTCGAAGCGCGCCGGCTCCTACGTGACCGTGCGCGACCTGATCGAATGGTCGGGCGGCGGCGACATCGCCAAGGGCCGCGACGCGGTGCGCTTCTTCCTGATCTCACGCAAGGCCGACACGGAATTCGTCTTCGACGTCGACGTGGCGCTGAAAACCACCGATGAAAACCCGGTGTATTACGTGCAGTACGCGCATGCGCGCATCTGCCGCATCCTGGAAAACTGGGGCGGCGATGCAAGCACGGTCGCCGGCGTTGACTTGTCTCCCCTGACGGCACCGACCGAAGCGACCCTGCTGGCAACCCTGGCTGCCTATCCGGAAATGCTGGCGCGCGCGCAAGCGGAACTGGGACCGCATCAAGTCGCTTTCTACCTGCGCGACCTGGCTGCCAACCTGCACAGCTTCTACTTCGCCGAAAAAGTGCTGGTCGAGGACGAAGCCGTCAAGATGGCCCGCCTGGCCCTCGTCATCGCCGCGCGCCAGGTGCTGCGCAACGGCCTGGCACTGATCGGCGTGTCCGCGCCAAACAAAATGTAATCGCGAAGGTCAAACCGTCAATGAGTCACGCTTCTCCCCACGCTTCCCGCTTCTCTTCGACCCGGCGCCAGCAGGGCAATACCCTGGTCGGCATCATCATCGGCCTGGTCATCGGTCTGGGCATCGCCGTGGTGGTCGCCCTGGTGATCACCAAGGGCGCCTCGCCCTTCACCGACAAGTCGGGCAAGGCCGGCAAATCGGCCGAACCGACGGCCGGCCAGATCGCCGACCCGAACAAGCCGATGTACGGCAACAAGGAAGCGGCCAAGGAAGCGGCGCGCGACTTCTCCAAGGAGCCACGCGAGATCGTCACGCCGACGCAGCCAGTCGCGCCAGCGCCCTCGCCAAGCACCGCGCAGCAGCCGAAGGCACCGCCGCCGGACGCGTTGCAGGAATTGATCGGCACCCTGAAGGACAAGCCGGCACCGAAAACGCCAGCGGCAGCGCCGGCAGCGCAAGCCAAGGCCGACGTGAAAACCGAAGCCAAGGCCGATGCAGCCAGCGACAAATGGATTTATTATCTGCAGGCCGGCGCATTCCATGACATGTCGGACGCCGAAAGCACGCGCGGCAAACTGGCGCTGCTTGGCTTCGAAGCGGCCATCAGTGACCGCAGCACCGATGCCGGCGTGCTGCACCGCGTGCGCATCGGGCCGTTCAACCAGCTCGAATCGATGAACCGCGCGCGCACCAAACTGTCTGAAAACGGCATCGATGTCGCCGTCGTCCGCAACCAAAAATAAGGAACCAGCATGCGTTTTCTGAAGAAAATCCTGTTCGCCGCCGCCCTGTGCACGGCCGCCATGGGCGCATCGGCCTCGCCGGCCGAGCCGAAGAATGGCGTCGAATACGAAACTCTGGCCACGCCGCAGGCAACGGAATCGGGCAAGAAAATCGAAGTGACTGAATTCTTCGCCTATTACTGCCCGCATTGCAACGTGCTTGAACCGCAACTGGCGGCCTGGGTCAAGAAACAAGGCGACAACATCGTCTTCAAGCGCGTGCACGTGTCGCGCGATGACAGCGTGGCGCCGCAGCAGCGTTTGTTCTTCACCCTGCAAGCCATGGGCCTGCTCGACAAGCTGCACACCAGCGTCTTCCACGCCATGCACGTGGAGCGCAACCGCCTCAATACCGATGACGCCGTATTCGACTTCGTCGCCAAGCAGGGCGTGGACCGCCAGAAATTCATCGACACCTACCGTTCGATGGGGATCTCGGCCCGCGTGCGCCGTGCGGACGCCATGATGCAGGGCTATAACGTGACGTTCTGGCCCATGATCGCCATCGATGGCCGCTACATCACTTCGCCATCGCAGGCCGACCAGGGCAGCAAGTCGGCCAAGAACGAAGAGCAGCTGAACGCCCAGGCGCTCAGCGTGATGGACGTGCTGGTTGCGAAAGCCAAAGCGGAAAAGAAATAAGCATGGCCACTTCCCTGGCGCGCCCGGGCATCGCCTGATGCACAGCGTTTTCATCACGGGCGCGTCGAGCGGACTGGGCGCCGCCCTGGCGCTGCAGTACGCACGCCAGGGCGCCAAATTGGGCCTGCTGGCCCGCCGCGGCGACACCCTGCAGCAACTGATCGCCTCCCTGCCCCACCCTGAACGCCACCGCGCCTACGCCGTCGATGTGTGCGACCACGCCGCCCTGAAAAGCGCGGCGCAGGACTTCATCGGCTACGCTGGCCGCATCGACGTCGTCATCGCCAGCGCCGGCGTATCGTTCGGCACCCTGACTGAACACGCGGAAGACCTCGACGCCTTCGCGCGCCTGATGGCCATCAACGTCACGGCCACCGTTGCCACCTTCGCGCCCTTCATCGCCGCCATGAAAACCCAGGGCAGCGGGCGCCTGGTGGGCATCGGCAGCGTGGCCGGCATCCGCGGCCTGCCCGGCGCCGAAGCCTACAGCGCCTCGAAGGCGGCCGTGATCAGCTACTGCGAATCGCTGCGCCTGGAACTCAAGCCCGCCGGCATCAGGGTCGTCACCATCACGCCCGGCTACATCGACACGCCGATGACGCGCCATAACGCCTACCGCATGCCCTTCCTGATGCCGGCCGAAAAATTCGCCGTGCGCGCCGCGCGCGCCATCGCCGACGGCGACAGCTACCGCGTGATCCCGTGGCAGATGGGCGTCGTCGCCAAGCTGCTGCGCGCGCTGCCCAATGCCGTGTACGACCGGGCCTTCGCGAATGCGCCGCACAAGGCGCGCAACAAGCCCTCCGGCGACAGCCAGTAAAACTCTACGATCCCCATGACGAAGCACACAGACCTGAACAGCGCGGCCATCGCCGCCCATTGCGCCACGGGCGCTTCCCACGTGGCCATCGAAGTGGTCGACGAAACGGGATCGACCAACGCCGACCTGCTGGCGCGCTGCGCCACCCTGGGCGGGCCGACATTGCGCATCGCCGGCCAGCAGACGGCCGGACGCGGACGCGCCGGACGGCCGTGGGTGTCGCAGCCGGACGCCAGCCTGATGTTCTCGCTGGCCTGGCGCTTCAAGGGGCCGCTGCATCAACTGGTCGGCCTGCCACTGGCCGTCGGCGTGGCGCTGGCCGAAAGCATGACTTCCTTGGGCGTGCCGGTACAACTGAAGTGGCCGAACGACATGCTCAGGGATGGCCATAAACTGGCCGGCATCCTGGTCGAGACGCAGCAGGCAGCGGATGGCGGCGTGTGGGCCGTCATCGGCTGCGGCATCAATTTGTTGATGCCCGATGCGCTGGAGCGGCAGATCGGCCGCAGCGCCTCGGCCGTGCCCTGGCTGGCGCAGATGGAGCGCAATACCTTGGTGGCAGCCCTGCTCAGCCGCCTCGCTGGCGTGCTGGCCGAATTCGACGACACGGGCTTCGCGCCCTTTGCCGAACGCTGGAACCTGCTGCATGCCTGGCAGGGCCAGCACGTGAAAATCCTCGACAACGGCCAGCTGATGCAGCAAGGCGTGGCCGCCGGCGTGGACCAGCTGGGCCGCCTGCTGCTGCGTACCGACGGCGGCTTGCAGGAAATCATGTCCGGCGATGTGTCCTTGCGCCTGGCCGGGGAGTAAGCGCATGCTACTGCTGATAGACGCCGGCAATACGCGCATCAAATGGGCACTCGTGGCCGCCGATAGCCCCCTCGGCGGCTGGCTGGCCAGCGGCGCCGTCACGCATGCGCAGATCGATACGCTGGCTACGCAGTGGGAGACACTCGCCATCAATGAGGTGCTGCTGTCGAACGTGGCAGGCAGCGTCATCGGCACGCGCCTGCGCGCCATGCTGCCGGTGGTGCCCCGCGACTTCGCCTCGCTGCCGCAGCTGGCCGGACTGACGAACGCCTACCGCGCGCCTTCGCAACTGGGCTGCGACCGTTTTGCCGCCGCCATCGGCGCACGGGCGCTGACGCCTGACCAGGCCGTCATCGTCGCCAATTGCGGTACTGCCACCACCATCGACGCCATCACCGCCGACGGCGTTTTCCTCGGCGGGATGATCTTGCCCGGGCTGGGATTGATGGCCAGTTCGCTGGCGCGCAATACGGCACAGCTGCCGCAAATCGCCGGCGACACCATGCTGCCGGCCGGCTTTGCCGACAACACGGACGACGCGATTTTGAGTGGTTGCCTGGCGGCCCAGGCGGGCGCCATTGAACGGGCCGTGCGCATGCACGGCGCCAGCACCTGTGTATTGTCAGGCGGCGCCGCGCCGCGTATCGCACCGGCCCTGGCACTGCCGGTACCGCTGAATCTGGTGGACAATATCGTCATGATCGGCCTGCAGGCAGCCGCGCGCGCCGGCGCGGCAGGAACACAAGGAAACCACGTATGCTGAAATTCGTCTTCTGGCTGCTGGCCGGCGTCAACCTGCTGGTCTTGGCCATCGGCCAGGGTTATCTAGGCAGTTTTCGCAGCGAGACGCGCGAACCGGCGCGTCTGAAAAACCAGCTGCAGGTGACCAAGCTAACCTTGCTCACGCAGGAGCAGGCCACGGCGGCAGCCGCGCCGCCAGCCGCCGAGGCGGCGGCGACGCCCGCAGTGCCGGCGCCGCAGCCTACGTATGCCTGTACGGAGGTGGGCAATTTCCTGCTGGCCGACGGACGCCGCTTCGAAGCGCAAGTGGCAGCGCTGGATCTGGGCGACCGGCAGTCGCGCCGCAACGTGGCCGGCCAGGAGATTTCCAGCTACATGGTGTACATCCCGCCGCAGGGCAGCAAGGAAGGCGCGGACCGCAAGGCAGGCGAATTGAAGCAGCTGGGCGTGACGAATTACTTCATCATGAACGACAGCAGCCCGCTGCGCTGGGGCATTTCCTTGGGCGTATTCAAGTCGGAAAACAGCGCGCAAAGCCAGTTGGCATCGCTCAACAAGCAGGGCGTGCACAGCGCCCGCATCGCGCCGCGCTACAGCGCCAGCAAGCAGATGGCCTACCAATTCCGCGACCTCGACGCCGCCACGCGCGCGCGGCTGGAGAAAATCAAAGCGCAATTCCCGGAGCAGGAATTGCGTAATTGCAAATAACTACCTTTGAATAACGATAGGCTTGATACCAGTCGATTCCGGTAAATTAGCCGCCGCGCGTGCCGCCTCGGCACGGCTGGAGAACGGTCCGCCGTACAGGCGGAACAGGTTACCGGTCTGCACCACCCCAAGCGTACCCAGGGCCGCCGCGTATGGCGCCAGGCGCGTACGCCCCGTTTCCGCATTGTCGGCGCGCGAGTAAGCGCCCAGCTGCAAATAAAAGCCGCTGGCCAGCGCCGCCGGGGCAGGCATGGCCACCGTCGCATCGACGGGCAACATCTGCGACGACACTTCCGGCTGCACCACGGCGCCCGTTTCCACCGGCGTGTCGATGGAGATGGCCACCACGGAAGGCACCGGCTTGGGCGCCGCTCTGGCAGCCAGGATGGCGTCGATATCGGCCGGCAGCAAGCGTTCGACGACCACCTGGTGGCTGCCCTTGCCCAGGAAGCCCAGTTTCAGCGCCGCCGTGTAGGATACGTCGATCACGCGCGTGGCGTGGAAGGGGCCACGGTCATTGATACGCACGATCACCTGTTCGCCGCTGTCGATGCTCGTCACGCGCGCATACGACGGAATCGGCAAGGTGGGATGGGCCGCCGTCATCTTGTACATATCGTAGATTTCACCCGAGGAGGTGCGCTGGCCATGAAATTTCTTGCCATACCAGGTCCCCGTGCCCTTCTGCTTGAACGGTTCGTTGTCGGTGATCGGCGTGTACGTCTTGCCAAACACGACGTAGGGACGGTTCGAACGCGTCGAATACGGCTCGTTGCGTACTTCCGCGTCGGGCACGTCGCGCAGGTTGGCAGGCGGATTGTCGCCCGGACCATCGTCCTTGTAGTAGCCGCCGCGTCCGGAGCCGGCCGCCGGCAGCGCCGGCAAGGTAGGGTCCTGGCGCACGGGGGACTTGACCTTGCCGCCTGACGGCAGCGGCACGTTATTCGATGCCGGTTTGTGCGGCGTGGTGCCGCAGGCGGCCAGGGTCAGCAAGACCGCCAGGCTCAGTCCGCGCATGGCGAGAGTGTCGAAAGGCGCGCGCATCAGGTCTGCACCAGCTTGCGATGACGCTGGATGCTCATCAAGATACCGGTGGCCACGCCCAGGGTCAGCAGCGCGGTGCCGCCATAGCTGAGGAAAGGAAGGGGAACGCCGACCACCGGCACGATGCCGCTGACCATGCCCATGTTTACAAACGCATACGTAAAGAAAATCATTGTTATCGCTCCTGCCAGCAGGCGAGTGAAAAAACTGGGGGCGTTGGCGGCAATCATCATGCCCCGTCCCACCAGCAGCAAATACATCAGCATCAGAATCAGATTACCCACCAGGCCAAACTCCTCCGAATACACGGCGAAGATAAAGTCGGTCGTGCGCTCCGGGACGAATTCCAGGTGGGCCTGCGTGCCGTGCGTCCAGCCCTTGCCCGTCATGCCGCCGGAGCCGATGGCAATGATGGACTGGATGATATGGAAGCCCTTGCCCAGCGGGTCCTTGGTCGGATCGATCAGCATCATCACGCGGTCACGCTGGTAATCATGCAGATGCGACCAGGCGATCGGCAGGCAGGAAACAAAGGTGATCAGCAAGCCGGCCAGCACCTTCCACGACAGGCCGGCCAGGAAGATGACGGTAAAGCCGGCCGCCACCACCAGCAATGCAGTGCCCAGGTCGGGCTGGCGCGCGATCAGGTAGACGGGTACCAGCAACAGCACGGCCGCAATCAGGAACGATTTCCAGCGCAGGGCGCCCGCATTGTGCTGGAAGAACCAGGCCAGCATCAGGGGCGTGGCGATCTTCAGGAATTCCGAGGGCTGGATGTCGATCACGCCGATATGCAGCCAGCGCCGCGCGCCCAGCTTGATGGTGCCGAACAGCGCCACGGCCACCAGCAGTATCACCGATACCGTGTACGCCGGCACGGCGATGCGCATCATCATCTGCGGCGTGACGTTGGCCGCCACCCACATGACGAAAAAGCACAACAGGATGTTGCGCAGGTGGTCCTCGATCTTGCCGGGGATGCCGATGCTGGCCGAATACAGGGTCAGCAGACTGGTGCTGAGCAACATCAGGATGATGATCATCAGCGGTGGATCGAACACCGCCAGATAGGGTTTGGCGCGCCGCCACAGCGAGCGCCTCTCGTTAATGGGCATGTGCTTCCTTTATTGCCTGGCAGGCGGCGCCGGGGCAGCCTGCTCGTCAGTGATTTCTTCCAGGGTACGCACTTCGTCGACATCTTCCTTGGGCACCTTGGTAGTGTCCCTTTCCTTGTCGCTCGGGCGCTTGCCCAGCAGGTAGTAGTCGAGTGCCTTGCGCGCGATCGGCGCAGCCACGCCGGCGCCGAAGCCCGCATTTTCCACCACGATGGCAATCGCGATGCGCGGCTTGTCGGCCGGCGCGAAGGCCGTAAACAAGGCGTTGTCGCGCAGGCGTTCGGCCAGCAGCTTGGCATTGTACTTCTCGTTTTTCTTGATGCCTACCACCTGCGCCGTACCCGTCTTGCCGCCCACCGTGTACTGCACGCCGGCGAAGATGCGCGCGGCCGTGCCGCCCTGCTCGCTGGTCACGCCCACCATGGCGCGCTTGATGGTGTCGATGTTTTCCTGCTTGAGCGCGATGCGGTAGCTTTCCTTCGGTACCGTCAGGGTACGCGCGCGCGTGGCGGCGTCTTCGATGATCTTCACCAGATGCGGCTTCATCACCACGCCGTTATTGGCCAGGTTGGCTGTCGCGTGGGCGATCTGCAGCGGCGTGTAGGAATTATAGCCGGAGCCGTTACTCACCGAAATCGTGTCGCCGCCCACCCATTTTTTCTGCTGTGGCGTCTTGAAGCGGTTGCGCTTCCATTCCGTCGACGGCAGCACGCCCGTCTTTTCATTATTCAGGTCGATGCCCGTCAACTGGCCGAAACCGAACGGCTTCATGAAGTCGTGGATGGCATCGATGCCCATGTCGCGGCCCAGCTGATAGTAATAGGTGTTGCAGGAGACAACGATGGACTTGTGCATGTCCACCGTGCCATGGCCGCCCACCTTGTCGTCGCGGAAGGTGTGGCCACCGAGGATGAAGAAACCGGGATCGGAAATCGACTGGCTCGGCGTGCGCTTGCCCAATTCGAGTGCGGCCAGCGCCATGAAGGGCTTGAAGGTCGAGCCGGGCGCGTAGGTGCCGGACAGGGGACGGTTCACCATCGGCCGGTCCAGAGAGGTATTGAGTTCATTCCAGCTTTGCTGGTCGATGCCGTCGACGAACAAGTTGGGGTCGTAGCCGGGCTTGGAGACGTAAGCCAGGATGTCGCCCGTGGCCGGGTCGATCGCCACGGCTGCGCCACGCCATTCCCCAAACGCTTCCTCGACCACTTTTTGCAGTTCAATGTCGATCGACAGGATCAGGTTGTTACCAGGCGTCGCTGCCGTGCGCGACAGGGTGCGCATGGCGCGCCCGCCAGCCGACACTTCCACTTCTTCGTAGCCGGTGGTGCCATGCAGCTGCTTTTCGTAGCTTTTTTCCAGGCCTTCCTTGCCGATATGGTCGGTACCGTTGTAGTTGGCCGCGTCCTCGCCCTCTTCCAGCGCCTTGGCTTCATTGCGGTTGATGCGCCCGATGAAGCCCACCACGTGCGACGCCACCTCGCCCATCGGATACTGGCGGAACAATCGCGCCTGCACCTCGACGCCGGGGAAGCGGAAGCGCTGCGCCGTGAAGCGCGCCACTTCCTCGTCCGTCAGGCGCGTGCGCAGCGGCACGCTGACGAAGTTCTTCGACTCTTCCAGCAGCTTCTTGAAGCGGCGGCGGTCCTTGATGTCGATCTGCACCAGTGTCGACAGCTCGTCGATCACCGAATCGAGGCTGGCACTCAATTTCGATGGCGTGATTTCCAGCGTATAGGCCGAGTAATTGCGCGCCAATACCACGCCGTTACGATCGAGGATCAGGCCGCGCGTGGGCACGATGGGCACCACGGCGATGCGGTTGTCCTCGGCCTTGGTCGCGTAGTCCTCGTGCTTGATCACCTGCAGCCAGATGAAGCGCGCCAGCAACAGCGAAAAGCAGACGAAGACAAGCCCGCCCAGGATGGTCAGGCGCATGCGGAAAAAATGCAGTTCGCGCTCGGTATTCTTAAGTTCAGTCATGGCAGGCGCCCGTCAAATCGGCCGGTTATGGTCGCGGTCCACGGCGCGGCGCTGCGGCGCCAGCAAGATCCACGTGACGAAGGGCCACAGGGCCACGGCGACGAAGCTCTCGATGAAATTGAGCCATCCGGGGAAACGGCCCGAGACGATCAGGCGCGTCAGCAATTGCAGCGCCTGCGTCAGCAGCAGCAGCGGCAGCACGTGCAGCGCTTGCGTCAGGATGGGGAACCACAGCACGCGGCGGTGCATCATGATGGCGAAATAAGACAGCAAGGTGTAGGCCAGCGCATTCTCACCCAGCAGGGTCGAGTCGTGCACGTCCATCATCAAACCCATGAAGAATGCCACGCCGATGCCGACCTTGCGCGGCTGGTGGATACCCCAGAAGACCAGCACCAGGGCGACGAAATCGGGCACGCCGACAAACTGTCCCCATGGCAGCAGGTTCAGCAGAAAAGCGCACAGCAGGGAAAATCCGATGAACAGGGGGCTGACCGGCAGCAGGATGTAATGCGGGCGGTTCATCGTGTCGCTTCCTTCGGTGGCACGGCAGCAGGTGTTGTGGCAGCGGCCGGCGCCGCCGGTTTCGGAACCGGGCTAGCGGACGGCTTCGCGGCCGGTGTGGCCGGTGCGGTGGCCGGCGCTGTCGCCGCCCCGCCGGCGGCAGCCTCCTTGACAGGGTCCTTGATCGGCGCCATCTTGCCGGCGATCTTGCGGCCCGTCTTGACTTCTTCGGTCGGCGGGCGGGCGGGCATCTCGGGCGACGTCATCAAGATAAGCAGTTGGGTGTTGCGTTCGATGCCGGCCAGCGGCTGGCACACGACGCGGCCAAACGGGCCATGCGCGTTGCGCTCGACCAGTGTCACGCGCGCCACTGCCAGGCCGGCCGGGTACAGGCCGTCGAGGCCAGAGGTAATGACGATGTCACCGATCTGGATATCGGCGGTGGGCGCTGTAAAACGCAGCTCCATGGTGCCGGACTTGCCGCGACCGATGGCCACGCTGCGCACGCCATTGCGCAGCAGCTGCACGGGAATGGCTTGTTCTTCATCGGTCAGCAAGGTCACTTCCGAGGTGAACGGGAACACGCGCGTGACTTGTCCCACCACGCCCAGGTTGTCGATCACGGGGCGGCCCAGTTCGACGCCATTCTGGATGCCCCTGTCCAGCACGATCTTGCGCGTGGCAGAATCGCGCGTGTCATACAGCACTTCAGCCATCAGGGTCTTGACGGGGACTCTTTCGCGCGCCTCCATCAATTTGCGCAAATGGTTGTTTTCAACGATATTGAGCTGCGCCTGCTGCATGATCTGCGCCGAAGCGATTTGTTCGTGCTTCAGGTCGCGCACCTGTTTTTCCAGGGAAGACAGCGAAGAAAAGTAGTTGCCGACGCCAAGCGCCACATCGCGCGGCACCAGGGCTGCCATCTGCACCGGATACAGCACGGTGCCGACTGCCTGGCGCACGGCCGTCAAGGCGTGCATGCGCGAATCGACCAGCAACAGGGCGATAGAAATGCCGGCGAACACCATCATCTTGACGCGGGCGGAGGCGCCTTGTTTGAAAAGTGGCGGAGGACTGTATTCCATGACATCCAATAATCAGGCGCAGTGCGCCAACGTGCAAGGCCCGGTCGAACGCCGGCGCCAAAACCAAAAAAAGGCCGGAGTTGGTTTCCGGCCCTTCTGTCAGATTATTCGTAGGAGAAGATCGAGCCGAGCTTGTCCATACGCTCCAGGGCCATCCCGGAACCACGCACCACGCAGGTGAGCGGGTCCTCGGCCACCAGCACCGGCAGGCCGGTTTCCTCCATCAGCAGGCGGTCCAGGTCGCGCAGCAGTGCGCCGCCGCCCGTCAGCATCATGCCTTTTTCGGCGATGTCGGCGCCCAGTTCCGGCGGTGTCTGTTCCAGCGCGTTCTTCACGGCCGAGACGATGTTGTTCAGCGGATCGGTCAGCGCTTCGAGAATCTCGTTGCTGGAAATGGTGAACGAGCGCGGGATGCCTTCGGACAGGTTGCGGCCCTTGACTTCCATTTCCTTCACTTCCGAACCCGGGAAAGCCGAACCGATGGCCTTCTTGATGGCTTCGGCCGTTTGTTCGCCGATCAGCATGCCGTAGTTGCGGCGGATGTAGTTGACGATGGCTTCATCGAACTTGTCGCCGCCCACGCGCACGGAACCCTTGTAGACCATGCCGCCCAGCGAGATGATGCCCACTTCCGTGGTGCCGCCGCCGATGTCGACCACCATCGAGCCGGTCGCTTCGGACACGGGCAAGCCCGCGCCGATGGCCGCTGCCATCGGTTCTTCGATCAGGTATACCTGCGAGGCCCCGGCGCCCAGGGCCGATTCGCGGATCGCGCGGCGCTCGACCTGGGTCGAACCGCACGGCACGCAAATGATGATGCGTGGCGAAGGACGGAAGAATTTCGAGTCGTGCACCATGCGGATGAACTGCTTGAGCATCTGTTCGGTCACGGTGAAGTCGGCGATCACGCCATCTTTCATCGGACGAATCGCTTCGATATTGCCCGGCACCTTGCCCAGCATCTGCTTGGCTTCCTTGCCGACTGCCTGAATGGTCTTCTTGCCATTCGGACCGCCTTCCTGGCGGATGGCGACGACGGATGGCTCGTCCAGGACGATACCGAGGCCGCGCACATAAATAAGGGTGTTGGCCGTGCCCAAGTCAATGGCCAGATCGGTGGAGATATACCTGCGTAAAAAACCAAACATGAGTGTCCTGTAGCGCATCGAGCTGCGCAAAAGCTGTTTATGGGGAGTTTCAAAGCGGGCGCTTTCAGGCACCCTGAAAATCCATGAAGGCGATTTTCCCGGGTTTCGCTTGGCGCTTGCGCAATCTTTTCTATGCTGCGGCAGCAGTCCATCAGCGCCGGCAACGCATTAACCCGCCATTCTACCTTATAATTTGAATGCGATTTGCTCAAAAACCATGGAAAAGTGCGACTCTTGCAGCCGCGAGTTACGCGGCATTCCTTGGCTTTTGTGAGCAAAAAAGCAGCATATACCCGCGTTTTAACAAAACGCCAACTTAATACTCATGCGCGGCACTCCGCGCCATTCGCCATGTCCCTGACACTATCCGACGTAAAACGCATCGCCCACCTGGCACAACTTGAAATGGCCGACGATCAGGCCGTCACGTCGCTGGCCCAATTGAACAAGATTTTTGCACTGGCGGAACAAATGCAAGCCGTCAATACCGATGGCGTGGCCCCCCTGAGCCACCCGCTGGCCGCCCACATGGACAATATCGCCCTGCGCCTGCGCGAGGACATCGCCACCGAAGCAAATCACCGCGACGCCTACCAGGCAGTGGCACCGAAAGTCCAGGATGGCCTGTATCTGGTGCCGAAAGTGATCGAATAACTGGCACCTGACATAAGCTACTGCGCGTCGCGACTTGCGGCCTCCGATGCTCACTGTGCCAAAGCACAGCTCCGCTTCTCGGCCACAACTCACTTTCGCTCGCTACGCTTCTGTCAGGCGCTAGAACGGCGCAGTGCACGAAAAACAACCTTGCGAATAGATAAAAATAGAAACGCCATGCATACAAAATCCATCAAACAGCTGTCCACGCTTTTGCAGAACAAGGAAATTTCCGCCGTTGCACTGGCGACGCACTTCCTCGACCGCATCGAAGCGGACAACTCGAACGCCTTCCTGCACGTCGACCGTGCCTTGACCCTGGCGCAAGCTGCAGAGGCCGACGCGCGCATCGCCGCCGGCACGGCCACACCATTGACGGGCGTGCCGATCGCGCACAAGGACCTGTTCGTGACCCGTGGCTGGCGCACCACGGCCGGCTCGAAAATGCTGGCCAACTACGCCAGCCCGTTTGACGCCACCGTGGTGGAAAAATTCCTGGCGGCTGGCATGGTCACCCTGGGCAAGGTCAATTGCGATGAATTCGCCATGGGTTCCGGCAACGAAAACTCGGCCTTCGGCGCCGTGAAGAATCCCTGGGATACAACAGCAGTGCCGGGCGGCTCGTCCGGCGGCTCGGCCGCCGCCGTTGCTGCAGGCCTGACACCAGCGGCAACCGGCACCGACACTGGCGGCTCGATCCGCCAGCCTGCCGCCTTCTGCGGCATCACCGGCATCAAGCCAACCTATGGCCGCGTGTCGCGCTTCGGCATGATCGCCTTTGCCTCGTCGCTGGACCAGGGTGGCCCGATGGCTCGCTCGGCCGAAGACTGCGCCCTGCTGCTCACCGCCATGGCCGGCTTCGACGAGCGCGACTCGACCAGCCTCTCCCCGGAACAAGGCGGCGTGGCGGAAGATTTTTCGCGTGAACTGGGCCAGCCGTTGACGGGCTTGCGCATCGGCGTGCCGCGCGAGTACTTCGGCGAGGGCCTGGCCAAGGACGTGGAAGCGGCCGTGCGCGGCGCACTGGCGCAGTATGAAAAACTGGGTGCCACCCTGGTCGACATCTCGCTGCCGAACACGGCCCTGTCGATTCCCGCCTACTACATGATCGCCCCGGCTGAAGCGTCGTCGAACCTGTCGCGCTACGACGGCGTGCGCTACGGCCACCGCGCCGCCGAGTACAAGGACTTGCAGGACATGTACAAGAAATCGCGCGCACAGGGCTTCGGCCCGGAAGTGCAGCGCCGCATCATGGTCGGTACCTATGTGCTGTGCCACGGCTACTACGACGCCTACTACCTGAAGGCGCAAAAGATCCGCCGCCTGATCGCGCAGGATTTCGATGCCGTATTAAATGGTCCGAACGCCGTCTGTGACGTCATCATGGGACCGGTCGCGCCAACTGTCGCCTGGGACCTGGGCGACAAGACGGATGACCCGGTGGCGAACTACCTGGCCGACATCTACACCCTGTCGACCAGCCTGGCCGGCCTGCCCGGCATGTCGATCCCTTGCGGTTTCGGCACCGGCGAGAAAAACGCCAAGCGCCCCGTTGGCCTGCAAATCATCGGCAATTATTTTGGCGAAGCCAAGCTGCTGAACGTGGCCCACCAGTTCCAGCAAGTGACGGACTGGCATACGCGCAGCCCTGCCGGCATTTAAGAACAGACGCGCCGCCCTGGCGGCGCCACTAAAAAATAAGCGAGAACACTATGCAATGGGAAGTCGTCATCGGTCTTGAGAACCACGTGCAGCTCACGACCGAATCCAAAATTTTCAGCGGTTCGCCGATCAAGTACGGCGCCGAAGCCAACACGCAGGCCAGCCCGGTAGACCTGGCGCTGCCAGGCGTGCTGCCCGTCATGAACAAGCAAGCGGTCGACCGCGCAATCCGCTTCGGCCTGGCCGTCGGCGCCACCGTCGCGCCGCACTCGGTCTTCGCGCGCAAGAATTATTTTTATCCGGATTCGCCCAAGGGCTACCAGATCAGCCAGTTCGAGGACCCTGTCGTCATCGGCGGTGCGCTGACCTTCGGCTATGAAAAGGATGGCGAATTCGTCACCAAGACGGTGAACCTGACGCGCGCCCACCTGGAAGAAGACGCGGGTAAATCCCTGCACGAAGACTACGCAGGCATGAGCGGCATTGACTTGAACCGCGCCGGCACGCCGCTGCTGGAAATCGTCTCGGAACCGGAGATCCGCAGCGCTGCCGAAGCCGTGGCCTACGCCAAGGCCCTGCACTCGCTGGTCATGTGGCTGGGCGTTTGCGACGGCAACATGCAGGAAGGCTCGTTCCGCTGCGACGTCAACGTCTCCGTGCGTCCTGTCGGCCAGAAAGAATTCGGCACCCGCTGCGAGATCAAGAACCTGAACTCCTTCCGCTTCATCGAGGAAGCCGTGCACGTGGAAGTGCGCCGCCAGATCGAGCTGATCGAAGACGGCGGCAAGGTCGTGCAAGCCACGCGTTTGTACGATCCGGATCGCAAGGAAACGCGCGAAATGCGCAGCAAGGAAGACGCCCAGGATTACCGCTACTTCCCGGACCCCGACCTGCCGCCGCTGGTCATCTCGCAAGCGTGGATCGACACCGTCAAGGCCTCGATGCCGGAACTGCCGGCCGCCATGCGCGCGCGCTTCATCAGCGAATACGCGCTGCCTGAATATGATGCGCTGGTGCTGACGCAATCGAAAGCCATGGCGACCTATTTCGTCGCCGTGGTGGACAAGGCCGGCAAGGAAAACGCCAAGGCTGCCGCCAACTGGCTGATGGGCGACGTGTCGTCGACCCTGAACCGCGAAGGCGTGGACCTGGACGACGCCCCCGTCTCCGCCGCGCAGCTGGCCGCCATGCTCAAGCGCATCGCCGATGGCACGATCTCGAACAAGGCGGCAAAGGAAGTCTTCGCCGGCATGTGGGAAGCCAAGTCCAGCGACGAGAACCTGGTCGACGCCATCATCGACGCCAAGGGTCTGAAACAGATCTCGGACTCGGGCGCTCTGGAAGCCATCGTTGATGAAGTACTGGCGGCCAACGCCAAGTCGGTGGAGCAATACCGCGCCGGCAAGGAAGCGGCCATCAACGCGCTGATCGGCCAGGCCATGAAAGCGTCCAAGGGCAAGGCCAACCCGGCCCAGCTGACGGAACTGCTGAAGGCCAAGCTGGCGGGATAATTCCCACGCCCCCCAAAAAAGACGCCGCGGCGTCTTTTTTTTTGCCTGGCCACTTCACTCATAAACAAGCTTGTCTAGTTTTTCCCGCATGGCTGGAAGGCGTTTATGCGGCACATAAAATTAAAGTATACATTTCTGTCTACAACGACTATTCTAACCTTATTGATTTTCAGGCAAGAGGAAAACAGCATGGCCAAGACGCACGACATCCCGAAACCGACGGCAGCCGAACTCGATCTGCTGCAGGCACTGTGGCCGCTGGGCGCCGCCACGGCCAAGCAGGTGCACGAGGCGATGGCCCTGGCCAAGCCGGCCATCACGTATGGCACCGTGCTGCGCCTGATGCAGATCATGCACACCAAGGGCTTGCTGATTCGCGACGCAAGCCAGCGTTCGCACGTGTATGCGCCGGCCCAGGCGCAGGACAGCCTGCAGACGAACCTGCTCAAGGAATTGATGCAGAAGGCCTTTGCCGGTTCGGCCAAGGCGCTGGTGCTGGCGGCGCTGCGCACGGGCGTGTCGCGCGCAGAACGTGAAGAGATAGAAAAAATGCTCAAGGAGGATCAATCATGAACGGCTTCGTGCCAGCGCTGGGCTGGACCCTGCTGCACTTCCTGTGGCAAGGCTTGCTGATCGGCTGCGCCACGGCGCTGGCGTGGGCGGCCCTGCGCAACGCGCGTCCCGAGGCGCGCTACGCCATCGGTTGCGGCGCCTTGCTGGCCAGCCTGGCATGGCCGGCGGCGGGCTTGTATCTGCGCCTGGCCGGCGGCGATGCCACGGGCGCGCTGTTCTCCAGTGCCTTGCTGCCGGCCGCCCTGCTGGCGCCCGACAGCTTGCCCGACCTGGACCTGCTGCTGCGCGCCGTCGTCGGCGTGTGGGCCCTGTGCGCCGCCGTGCTGGCCGTGCGCATGGCGCTGGGCATGCTGTGGATAGAGCGCAGCGCCAGGAACACCGGGGCCACGCACCCGCAACTGCAGACAAGGCTGTCGCGCATGGCGCAGCATGCCGGCGTGGGACGGCCCGTGCGTCTGCGCGTGCTCGACAACATTGCCAGCCCGCTCACGGCCGGCATCTGGCGCCCCATGGTGCTGGTGCCTGCAGCGCTGATCACCGGCATGCCGCCGCACCTGCTCGATGCGCTGCTGGCGCACGAACTGGCGCACATCCGGCGCCACGATTATCTGATCAACCTGCTGCAAAACGCCATCGAGACGCTGCTGTTCTTCCACCCTGCCGTCTGGTGGATCTCTCGCGGCGTGCGCCTCGAACGCGAACATATTGCAGATGATTTCGCAGCAAGACAACTGGGCGAACCGCGGCGTCTGGCTCTTGCACTCTCGGAACTGGAACGTCTCCAGTTCTCAACCCACCACCTGGCCCAAGCGGCCAACGGAGGAGATCTTATGTCACGTATCAAACGATTGCTGCGCCCTGCACCACAAACCTTGAACTGGAAAGCGGCCGTGCCGCTGCTGGCCCTCGCCGGCGCCTGCCTCGGCATCTACGGCCAGGCCGTCGCCGCCGACAGTGCACCTGTACTGGAGCGCCGGCCCATCATCGACTTTGGCGTCTGCGGCAAACCGGTCTACCCAGCCGCATCGCTGCAGGCGAAAGAAGAGGGCACGGTCAACATGTCCTTTGACGTCAATGCCTCCGGCAAGGTGTTGGGCTCGAGCGTGGTCAAAAGCAGCGGCCATCCGGCCCTCGACGAGGCGGCGCGCAGCGGCATTGCCAAGTGTACGTTCAAGCCTGCCCTTGCTGGCGGCAAGCCTGTCAGCGCCAGCGTCAAGGTGCAATACGTCTGGAGCCTGAACTAATGTATGCGCGGCGGCATCGTAGCAACATTGCAGCAGCGCTGCCGCCGCCCGCTTGCGGGTATGATCATGGATTCTTCCACGCACCTGTGAACCCGCCATGAACAAGATCAAAACCGGCCTGGTTGGCTACGGCTTTGCCGGCTCCACCTTCCACGCCCCCGTCCTGTCTACCGTCTCTGCCCTGGAACTGGCCGCCGTCGCCTCCAGCAAACCGGAGCTCGTGCACAAGGATTGGCCGAATACGACCGTGTATGCGGAAGCGGCGCAGCTGTTTGCCGATGCGTCGATCGAGCTGGTCGTCATCGCCGCGCCCAATGAAGCGCATTTCAGCCTGGCCCTGGCGGCCCTGCAGGCGGGCAAGCACGTGGTGGTCGACAAGCCATTTACCATTTCCAGCGCCGAGGCGCAGACCCTGATCGCCCTGGCCAAGGAACGCAAGCTGGTGCTCAGCGTGTATCACAACCGGCGCTGGGATGGCGACTTCCTGACCCTGAAAACACTGCTGGCACAGGGCACCCTGGGGCGCATCGCCAGCGTCGAATCGCATTTCGACCGTTTCCGCCCCGAGATCCGCCAGCGCTGGCGCGAGTCTGGCGCACCCGGTGGCGGCTTGCTGTACGACCTGGGCCCGCACATGCTGGACCAGGCCATGCAGCTGTTCGGCCAGCCGGAAAAACTGTACGCCGATATCGTCCTGCAGCGCGATGGGGCGCAAGCAGTCGACTATATGCACATCGTTTTGTACTACGACCGCTTGCGCGTGGTGCTGCAAGCCGGCTGCCTGGTGAAGGCGCCGACGGCGCGCTTCGCCGTGCATGGCGATCAAGGCAGCTTCGTGAAGTTTGGCCTCGACCCGCAGGAAGATGCCCTGAAGGCGGGCGGCAGGCCGGGACAGCCCGGTTGGGGCGTGGACCCCGTGCGCGGCGCGCTGCACCTGGGCACCCAGCCGGACGGACATTTTGAACACCTCGACATGCAGGCGGGCCGCTACCAGGACTTTTACCAGGGCATGGCCGACGCCATCCGCCACGGCGCACCGGCGCCCGTAGCAGCCGAGGATGCGGCAGCGACAATACGCCTGATCGAACTGGCGCTGCAAAGCGCCGCCGAAGGACGCGTGCTCGCAGTCAGCTGATTCGATGTCAACTGACCGAGGTCAGTTGATGACGAAGGCCAGCACCACGGCACCCAGCGCCAGCAGGGCCAGGCCGCAAATGAACAGCAGTTCCCCCCACCATTCGTAGCGCAAGCGCGACTGGCCCGGGCGCAGCGACATGAACGAAAGCACGGCGCTGACGAGAAAGACGATGGCATCGACGGCGAGCAGCTTGTCGATGGCCACGCGCACCTCGCCGCGCGGCGCCAGGTGCCCGATCGACAGCACCGTCATGCACACGCCGACCATCGTCGCCGATGTGGGCAGGATATGCGCCGACAAGCCCCGTTCGGACGCCTTGCCGTCGCCTGGCATCAAGGCCGGCCCTGGTTCGTTCCCGCCGCCCAGACCAGCTCAACGCGCGCGGACGATCCCGCCTTGACCTGCACCTTGCGCGCCAAAGTATTGCCGGCCAAGGTAGCGCGCAAGCTGTAGCTGCCCGGCGGCAGTTTCGCCAGCAGGAACGGTCCGCTGGCCGTCGTTTCAAGCACCTGCGCGCCCTTGGCATCGTGTATTTCCAGCTTCACGTCGGAGGCAAATTCCGCCTTGCCCCCCGCCTGCACGGAAAACACCAGGCTCAAGGGCCAATGCCGGCTGGCGCTCTTGATGGCAGTCGACTCGTCGAGGCCGATACCGCCGCTCAGATATTCCACCGCGCCGCTCTTTTGCACGGGCGGCAGTGCGCTGTCGGTTTGGGCTTGCACCGCACTTCCCAGCAACAGCCCGGCTGCCAGCATTACCGCCGCCAGGCTCAGGGTACCGCGTCTGTCTGGTGCCATCTCACTCTCCTCATATTGCTTGAATCAAGATAGGAAGCGCAGCTTAGGCCAGCCTTAGAACACGATCAGCGCCGGCGCATGGCTTCGGCGATCTTCTGGTCCGTCTTGTACTGGCTCAGCGCATACACGGCCCAGATCGTGGCTGGCAGCCAGCCGATCAAGGTGATTTGCAGGATCAGGCAAATGATGCCGGCAATGGGGCGGCCGATGGTGAAAAAGGTCAGCCACGGGAGTATCAGGGCAATCAGCAAGCGCATCGTTCGTTCCTTGAGTATTCCCCTGTGCCGCGGGGACCGGGCCGGCGCGCCGGCGATAAAATCAATTTATCCGATTATAACGATACCTGCGACTCACGCCGGCACGGGTGGGAGCAGCTTTTCGATCCAGGCCAGGATGGCGGCAAAGATCACGTCGCGGTTCACTTCATTGAAATTCTCGTGGTAATTGGCCGGATAGTAATGATAGTCGAGCAGGCCCTCGGGCACGCTGCGCAGCAGGCTTTCCGTGGCGCGGCTGTTGGCCAGCTTGTCGTCGCCCGCCACCACGGCAAACAGGGGGAAGCGCCAATCCGACAAGCCGCCCGCCAGTTCCTTTTGCGCCGACGTCAAGGCATGGGCGAAGCGCACCGACGCTGCACTGGCGCGTATGCCATCGCGCTCATCCTGAAAATGGCGCGCGGTGATGGTTTGATCGTGCGTCAGCAACATGGTCAGGTTGCCCAGCGGCACCTTCATCGTGGGGTAGCGCTTGGCCAGCCAGCCGGACAGCATCTGCAGCACCTTCGGCACGGGAATCGCATTCACGTAATACGGCGAGGAGATAATGAAACCCCGGATGGCCGGGTCGCCCGCAAAACGGCGCAGGCCAAGGTGCGTGGCGATCAAGCCCCCCATGGAATGGCCCATGACGAAAATCGGCAAGCCCGGATACGCCTGCTTGATCCAGGCGAGGAACAGTTCCTCGTCGTCGAGGAAGGCCTCGAACGAAGGGATATCCACCTTGCGCTTGCCATCGTGGCCCACCATGTCGAAGCTGACGGTGGCGAAGCCATGTTGGCGGAAGGTCAGCGCCGGCGTGACGTAATCGCCCGCGTGCGCCATGCCGCCGTGGATCGCCAGGATCACGGCGCGGGGGCGTTGGGGCTGTGGCGGCTGCCAGATATGAATGGGCCGCTCGACCTGGTCGCTGCACAGCAGGCAGGCCATCTTGTCTTCTGAGAAACGCATCGCTGCTCCTGTCGTGCCCTGTTACGCCTTCAGATGATCGATCAACTGGCGCGCGTACAGGGGTAATTCACTGAACTGGCGTACGCAAATCGTCAGATTGCGTACCGACCAGGGATCGGATAATTCCAGGCAGCGCAGCGCCATCGTCTGCTGGCAGCGGCTGGCCGCCGCCAGCGGCACCACGCTGATGCCCACGCCGCTGGCGACCATGCGGCACACGGCATCGAAACTGCGCAGGCGCACGCGCACCTTCAACGGACGACCCAGGCGCGCCGCATGCATGCCAAGGTACTGCTGCATCGCGCTGTCATCGGCCAGGCCGATGAAATCGTGATCCAGCAGCGTGGAGAACGCGACGACGCCATCCTGGCCGAGCGCGCGGTGATGCACGCCGTCGGCTGCCGCGATGACGACTAAACGGTCGGGGCGGAACAAAAACGTCTGCAAGCCGCGCATGTCGACCGAGTCGGACACGATGCCCATGTCGGCCAGCCCTTCCGAAACGGCTTTGACGATATCGTAACTGAGGCGCTCCTCCAGGTCGATGGTCAGGTTCGGATGGCGGTCGAGAAAAGCACCGAGTGCCTCAGGCAAAAATTCGCTGAGCGCCGCCGTATTGCACAGCAGCCGCAACTGTCCTTTCAAGCCGCGCGCAAATTCACCTAACTCGCCGCGCATTTTCTCCATTTGCAGCAGTACCAGGCGCGCGTGATGCAGCAAGGTCTGCCCTACCGGTGTCGGCTCAACGCCACGCCGCCCGCGCAGCAGCAGGGGCATGCCCAGCATCTCTTCCATGCCGCGCACGCGCGCGCTGCTTGAGGCCAGCGCCAGGTGGCTGCGCGCAGCCCCCGCCGTCAGGCTGCCCGCCTCCACCACGTTGACAAACAGCTGCAAATCGACCAGATCAAAACGCATGGCAGCTCTCCTTTTCGCCATCTTATCAGCCTTCGTCCATCCCTAAGGCTGACTCAAGATAATCCACCTTGGCGAAAGGCGCGGGCAGGCGCAGAATCCTTGCAAAACCACTGTGGAATAAAAAATGGAGACATCATTTCTGCTGGCTGTCGGCGCCAGCTTCCTCGTCGCTGGCTTCGTCAAGGGCGTAGTCGGACTGGGGCTGCCGACGGTGGCCATGGGCACGCTCAGCCTCGTCATGCCACCCGTGCAGGCGGCAGCCCTGCTGATCGTGCCGTCGATGGTGACGAATGTATGGCAGCTGGCGGCCGGCCCGGGCCTGCGCGCCCTGCTCCGCCGTTTGTGGCCCATGCTGGCCGCAGTCATGGCAGGCACCTTGGCGGGCGGCGCCCTGCTGCCGCAGGACAGCGGCGCCTGGGCCGTCGTTGCGCTGGGCGTGGCGCTGATGCTGTACGCGCTGGCGGGACTGTTCTCGCTGCAACTGCGCGTGCCGACGCGGCACGAAGCCTGGCTGGGGCCCATGGCAGGCGCCGTGACGGGATTGCTGACTGCCGCCACGGGCGTCTTCGTGATCCCCGCCGTGCCGTATCTGCAGGGACTGGGGCTGGCACGCGACGCGCTGGTGCAGGCGCTGGGCCTGGCGTTTACGGCATCGACCGTGGCGCTGGCGGCCAGCCTGGCATTGCACGGCAACTTCAGCCTGGGCGCGGCGGCCGCTTCCGCGTATGCGCTGCTGCCGGCGCTGGTCGGCATGCTGGCCGGCCAATGGCTGCGCGGGCGCATCGCGCAGCAAGTATTCAAGCGGTGCTTTTTTGTCGGGCTGTTCGCCCTGGGCCTGCATGCCGCGCTGAAACCATGGCTGGCATGATGCAGATAGAGTGGCAAGGGGACAGCGCGCTGTGCGCGTGGATCGACGGCCAGCAAGTGGCCATGCTCGATATCAGCAGGCGCGCCGATGAAGTGACGGTGAACATGCTGTTCGTGAAACCGCCGTTCCGGCGGCGCGGCATCGGCGGCGCGCTGTTGCGGCGCTTGTTGCAATGCCACCCATCGGCCAGCGCTACCTGCAGCGACCCGCGGCTGCGGGCGCTGCTGGAGAGGACTACTTAAATTCCATACCGATTGCGGTACGCGGAAACAGCCTCTTTATATTTCAGCAGTTCCGGATCGGCGCCCGCGCCATTCAGGTAGCCGAACAAGTCGTCCAGGTTGCCGATTGAGATGACGGGAATACCATACTGTTTCGACACTTCCTGCACCGCCGAACTTGGCGACAGCTGGCCGTCCGGGCCCGAACGCTCCATGCGGTCCAGGGCGATCAGCACGGCGCATGGCTCGGCGCCGGCGGCGCGGATCATGTCCACCGACTCGCGTACCGAGGTACCGGCCGAGATCACATCGTCAATAATGACAACCTTGCCATGCAGCTTGGCGCCGACGATGGTGCCGCCTTCGCCATGGTCCTTGGCTTCCTTGCGGTTGAAGGCGAACGAAGTGTTGCGGCCCTTGCCGGCCAGCGCCACGGCGGTGGCCGATGCCAGGGTGATGCCCTTGTAGGCGGGGCCGAACAGCATGTCGAATTCGACGCCCGAGTCGAGCAGGGTCTGCGCGTAGAACTGCGCCAGCTCGGCCAGGGTAGCACCATCATGGAACAGGCCCGCATTGAAGAAGTATGGCGACTGGCGTCCGGCCTTGGTGGTGAACTCGCCAAACCGCAAGACTCCCTTGGATACTGAAAACGCGATAAACTGCTGGCGTAAATTATTCACATTAGCCTCATTTTTTAAAAGTGCCTGTATTTTAATCCGCGCGCACCGGCGAGACAATCGCCATGCCGCGCCCGCCGGCCCCGTCCAGCGCCCTTTCACTCTCGACTTATGCCAAAAATTATCTCCGCCAACTTGAACGGCATCCGTTCCGCCGCCAAAAAAGGCTTTTTCAACTGGATGGGCACGCAGACGGCCGATTTCATCTGCGTGCAGGAATTGAAGGCGCAACTGCCCGACATGACGCCGGAATTCCTCAATCCCCACGGCTATCATGGCCATTTCCACTATGCCGAGAAGAAGGGTTATTCGGGAACGGGCATATATAGCAAGGTCGAACCGGACGCCGTGCATATCGGCTTCGGCAGCCCGGAATTCGACGCCGAAGGCCGCTACGTGCGCTGTGATTTTGGCAAGCTGTCCGTCATTTCCGTGTACTGCCCTTCCGGCTCGTCCGGCCCGGAGCGCCAGGAAGCCAAGTTCCGTTTCATGGAGCTATTCCTGCCGCATCTGCTGGAATTGAAGGCGCTGGGCCGCGAAGTGGTCATCTGCGGCGACTGGAATATCGCTCACCATGAAATCGACCTGAAGAACTGGAAGGGCAACAAGAAGAATTCCGGCTTCCTGCCGGAAGAGCGCGCGTGGCTGACGCGCGTCTTCGACGAAGTGGGCTTTGTCGACGTGCACCGCGGCCTGGACAAGCGCGAAGACCAGTACACATGGTGGAGCAACCGGGGCCAGGCCTACGCGAAGAACGTGGGCTGGCGCATCGACTACCATGTCGCCACGCCCGGTATCGCGGCCCAGGCGCATACGGTCAGCGTCTACAAGGACGAGCGGTTCTCCGACCATGCGCCACTGATCATCGATTACACGATCAAGGCGTAAGCACTGCTACAGGCTGCGCCGGCTTTCAAAATGGCGCAGGTCGCCCGTCAACGGGTCCGTGAAATCGATCGCCCGCGCCAGCAGCTGCAAGGGCTGCGACATGTCATCTTCCTTGCACTGCAGGGCCAGCGGGTAAAACGCATCGTTGACGATGGGGATGCCGAGTGAAGCCAGGTGCACGCGCAGCTGGTGCTTGCGCCCCGTGTGCGGGTACAGCCGGTACAGGTTCACCTCGCCGCGCCGTTCGATCACGTCGATGACGGTTTCCGAGTTCGGCTCGCCCGCCTCCTCACGCATGAGGAAGAACTGCTCGCCCTCGACCATGCGGCTGCGATAGGTGAACGGAAAATCGTGGCCATCGAGGTGCGGCGCCAGTGCCTCATACGTCTTGCGCACTTCGCGGCGCTGGAACAGCGACTGGTAGGCGCCACGGCTGGCTACCAGGCGCGAAAAAATCACCACGCCGGCCGTCTCGCGGTCGAGGCGGTGGATCGGCGTCAGCTCGGCGCAGTCCAGGTTTTTCTTCAGGCGCGTCAGCAAGGTCTCCTGCACGAACCGCCCGGCCGGCGTCATGGGCAGGAAATGCGGTTTGTCGACCACCACCAGGTGTTCGTCCTGGAACAGGATCTCTTCCTGGAACGGGATCGGCGTTTCGCGCTCCAGCTCGCGGTAGTAAAAAATGCGCATGCCGCGCCGGTATGCGCTGTCGGGCGCCAGCACGGCGCCGTCGCCATTGACCACGTCACCGCGCGCCATGCGGTCCTGCCATTGCGCGGCGCTGATCTGCGGATAGCGATCAAGCAGAAACGACAGCATGTCGGGCCATTGTCCTTCCGGCAGCCACAGGTAGCTGGGCGCCACGCCATCGCGCATGGGCAAGGGTGAGGCAGCGTGGCGGCTGGACATCCTAGCGCTGCGCGATAGCGTTGCTGCGGTAGGGCGGCAATGCCTCGACACTGACGCCCTTGCTGCGCGCGTACAGGGGCAGCACCTGCGCCATATGGCTGTTCATCTGCGAGATGCGGTCCTTGCCCGACGGGTGGGTCGAGAGGAATTCCGGCGGCGCGCCCGCGCTTGCGGCCGCCATCTTCTGCCACAGGATGACGCCGGCGCGCGGATCGAAACCTGCACGCGCGGCCAGGTCCATGCCGATCAAATCCGCCTCGCGTTCATCGTCGCGCGAGAACTTCAGCATCACGCCCTTGGCCGCCATATTCGTGGCGGTGCTGGTCAGATTCGGGTCGACGCCGAGCCAGGCCGACAGGCCGGCACCGGCCAGCTTGGCGCCGACGGCGGCCAGGTTGCCCTTGCCTGCCTGCGCCTGCGCGTGTTCGCGCAAGGCATGCGAAATTTCATGTCCCATGACGACGGCCACTTCATCGTCGGTCAAATTCAGCTTCGTGATAATGCCGCTGTAAAAAGCGATCTGCCCGCCCGGCATGCAAAAGGCGTTGACCTCATCCGAGTTGAGCAGGTTGACCTGCCAGTTCCAGTTAGCCGCCGCCTCGTTCCAGCGCGTGGCGAACGGGATGATGCGCTGGGCGATGGCGCGCAGGCGTTTCACTTGCGGGTCGCTGTCCGGCACCAGCGCATTTTTTTCCTTCGCTTCGTTGACCAGCTGCGTATATTGCTGCTTCGATTGTGCGTTGAAATCGGCGCCGCCGGCAAAGATGCGCGAGGTCGACAAAGGACGCACCTTGATGCCATCCTGTACCGTCGCCTGCTGGGCAAAGACGGACAGGGGCGCCAGCGCGGTGGCCGCGCACAGGCTGGCCAGGACGGTATAACGTTTAAGGGATATTGGTGCCATTGGCAGACCTCCATGGGGCAATTTTAGGCAACATCATCATGGCCGGGAAGGCCAGGAAGAAGCAAACAATGAAAAACGAGAACCAGCCCAGCTCGGCAACCAGAAAGCCCACCGAGGCATTGATCAGGGTGCGCGGCACGGCGCTCAAACTGGAAAACAGCGCATATTGCGTGGCCGTGTAGCGCGGATCCGTGGTGCGCGACAGGAACGCGACAAAGGCGGCAGCACCCAGGCCCAGGCTGGCAAATGCTTCAAAACCGATCACGGCACTGAGCAGCATGGTGTTCGGCCCCACCTGCGCCAGCCAGGCAAAGCCGAGAATGGCGATCGCCTGCAGCGCGCCAAACACCCACAGGCCACGGTTGATGCCCAGCTTGAGCATCCACACGCCGCCCACCACGCCGCCGGCCAGGCTGGCCCAGAAACCCGTGGTATTGGCGGCCAGGCCGATCTGCGTCATGCTAAACCCCAGGTCCAGGTAAAACTTCGTCGCCAGCGCCGTGGCCATGCTGTCGCCGATTTTGTAGAGTAGTACGAAGGCGAGGATCCACATTGCGTTACGCCAACCATCGCGCGCGATGAATTCCTGGAACGGCAAGATGATCGCTTCGCGCATGGTCTTCGGCGGCGAACCGTAGACGGTGGGTTCCTTGATCAGCAAGGTACAGACGAGGCCCGGCAACATGAAGGCGGCCGTGATCCAGAAGACGGGCTGCCACGGCATGCGGTCGGCCAGGATCAGCGACAGCGCACCCGGCACCATGCCCGCCACTTTATAGGCGTTGACGATGACGGCGGCGCCCAGGCCCTGCTCGTTATCGGAAAGGATTTCGCGTCGGTAGGCGTCGATAACGATGTCCTGGCTGGCCGACAGAAAGGCCACGCCGCCCGCAGCGGCGGCGATCAGGCCGATCTGCGTGAGCGGATCGAGCATGCCCATGCCGCCGATGGAAAAGAACAGCGCCACCTGCGTAAGTGCCATCCAGCCGCGCCGGCGACCCAGTCCCAGGATGCGGTAGCGGTCCATCAGAGGCGCCCACAGGAATTTCCAGATGTAGGGGAACTGCACCAGGGCGAACAGCCCCAGCGCTTTTACGTTCAGGCCCGACTTGGCCAGCCATGCCTGCAGCAGGTACAGCAGGATGAACAGGGGCAGGCCGGAACTGAAGCCCAGCACCAGCACGGCCAGCATACGGCCGCTGGCGTAGGAACGCCAGCCTGGCGCCGGACTTGTCGTCATCAATGCACCGCTTTTTTGCGCAGACGGAAGACGGCCAGGTCGCCGCGCAGGTTCGGCAGCACGGAGACCATCTTGCCTTCGGCAAGGGCCACGCATTCGATCACTTCCAGGCCGCATTCTTCGGCCAGTTCACGGAAGTCATTGATGGTAGCGCAGCGCACGTTGGGCGTGTCATACCACTGGTAAGGCAGCGATTTCGACACGGGCATGCGCCCTTTCAGCAGCGCCACGCGGTGCGGCCAGTAGGCGAAATTGGGAAACGAGACGATAGCCTCGGCGCCCACGCGCACGATGTCGCGCAGCAGCGGCTCGACCTGCTTCATCATCTGCAAGGACGACAGACACAGCACCGTGTCGAAGCTGTTGTCGCCAAAAATGGCCAGGCCTTTTTCCATGTCCTGCTGGATCACATTGACGCCGCGTAAAGTACTGGCCAATACCTTGTCGTCGGCGATCTCGATGCCATAGCCGCTGCACTCCTTGTCGCTTTGCAGGTACTGCAGCATCACGCCTTCGCCGCAGCCCACGTCCAGCACATGCGCGTTATTCGGCACCCAGTGGGCGATGAAGGCCAGGTCGGGGCGCAACGCGCTCAATTCGTCAAAAGTCATGCTATCTCCTTGGCGCCCTGGCGGACGGCGGTGTTCCTGGCTGCTGCGGGCGCGCCCACGTTGATGTCATTCCATACCTGGCCATAATAGGCGCGCACCATGTTCATGTAGCGCGCATCTTCCAGCAGGAAAGCGTCGTGGCCGTGCGGCGCGTCGATTTCCGCATAGGTCACCTGGCGGCGGTTGCACACCAGCGCCTCGACGATTTCGCGGCTGCGCTCGGGCGAGAAACGCCAGTCGGTGGAAAACGAGGCGAGGAAGAACTTGGCCTGGGTGCCCGACAGGGCCTTGGCCAGGTCGCCGCCATGCGCGCGCGCCGGATCGAAATAATCGAGCGCCTTGGTAATCAGCAGATAGGTGTTCGCGTCGAAGTACTCGGAGAACTTGTCGCCCTGGTAGCGCAAGTACGATTCGATCTCGAAATCGATGCCGAAGCCGAATTTGTAGTCGCCCGTCTGCGCCGCATCGCGCAGCTTGCGGCCGAATTTTTCGGCCATGTCGTCATTTGACAGATACGTGATGTGGCCCACCATGCGCGCCACGCGCAAGCCGTTCTTCGGCACCACGCCGTGTGCATAGAAGTCGCCGCCATGGTAATCGGGGTCGGACAGGATGGCCTGGCGCGCAACGTCATTGAAGGCGATGTTCTGCGCCGACAGCTTGGCCGTCGAGGCGATTACCACACAGTGCCTCAACCGCTCGGGGAACATGATGCTCCACGCCAGCGCCTGCATGCCGCCCAGCGAGCCGCCCATCACGGCGGCGAACTGTCTGATGCCCAGCTCATCGGCCAGGCGCGCCTGCGCGCTGACCCAGTCTTCCACCGTCACGACAGGGAAAGAGGCGCCATATGGCTTGCCGGTGGCGGGATTGGTGTGCATGGGGCCCGTCGAACCGAAGCAGGAACCCAGGTTGTTGACGCCGATGACAAAGAATTTGTTCGTATCGAGCGGCTTGCCCGGCCCCACCATATTGTCCCACCAGCCCGTGCTCTTCGGCTCGTCGGCATACACGCCGGCCACGTGGTGCGAGGCATTCAGGGCGTGGCAAACCAGCACCGCGTTCGATTTGTCGGCGTTCAGGGTGCCGTAGGTTTCATACATCAACATATAGTCCCGCAGCGATGCTCCGCTTTGCAGCTGCAGGGGTTGCGCAAAATACATGGTTTGCGGCGAAACGATTCCAATGGATGACATGTGTGTCGGTTTATAAAAGGGGGTGGCCCCACGGGCCATGGTCGATGCAGCACCGCGATGATAGGTTCTGCAACTTTAACACCAGGAAACATCTTGCCGCGCGCGATGCCTCCTGGTGCTGATAAAGCGACAGTTTACATGAGCTGCAACTGTTGTACGGCTTCCGCGATCACATTTGGTTCCATGGAGCGCATAATTTTGCGCATTTGTGGTGCGATCAGACCCAGGTCGCTGTTGAGGATCTCTTGCTTGACCGCCAACAGCTGGGCCGGATGCATGGAAAACTCGCGCAGCCCCATACCCAGCAGCAAGCGCGTGAGCTTCACGTCGCCCGCCATTTCGCCGCACACGGCCACGTCGATGCCCGCCTTGTGGCCAGCCGCAATCGTCATGGAGATCAGCTGCAGCACGGCCGGGTGCAGCGGATTGTACAAATGCGCCACTTCGTAATCGACGCGGTCGATGGCCAGGGTGTACTGGATCAAATCATTCGTGCCGATCGACAGGAAATCCATGCGCTTGACGAACATGGGCAAGGCCAGCGCAGCGGCGGGAATCTCGATCATGGCGCCCACTTCGACGGCGTCGTCGAACTTGACGCCCTCCTCGCGCAGGCTGGCCTTCGCCTGGGCGATCATGGCCAGCGACTGATCGATCTCGAAGGCATGCGCCAGCATGGGGATCAGGATGCGCACCTTGCCAAAGGCCGAGGCGCGCAGAATCGCGCGCAGCTGCGTCAGGAACAGTTGCGGCTCGGCCAGGCAGTAACGGATGGCGCGCAGGCCCAGGGCAGGATTCAAGGCCGTATGGTCGGACTGATCGAGCGGCTTGTCGGCGCCGATGTCGAGCGTGCGGATGGTCACCACGCGCCCTTTCATCGACTGCACCGTGCTGCGGTAAGCCTCGAACTGCTCGTCCTCTGTAGGAATCTTGTGGGCGCGGCCCATGAACAGGAATTCAGAACGGAACAGGCCCACGCCGCTGGCGCCCGATTCCAGCGCAAACGGACAATCCTCGGGCAGTTCGATATTCGCCAGCAGGGTGATGGGGGTGCCGCACTTGGTGACGGCCGGCGTCTTTTTCAGCTTGCCCAGCTTCTTGCGCGCGCGCTGCATGGCCACCTGGCGCTCGCGGTACTGCTCCAGCACCAGGGCGCTGGGGTTGGCGATGACCACGCCGGCGTCGCCGTCGATGATCAGCCAGTCGTCCTGCTCGATCAGCATCGACGCCTGCGACATGCCAACGGCGGCCGGGATATCCAGGCTACGCGCGACGATGGCCGTGTGCGAGTTCTGTCCGCCCACGTCGGTAATGAAGCCGATGAAGGAACGGTCGCGGAATTGCAGCATGTCGGCGGGCGAAATATCGTGGGCGACCACGATCATCTGCGCCAGCACCTCATCTTCGGCTGCCGCCTTGGGCAGCAGCTGTTCGGTGCCCAGCAAGACCTTCAGCACGCGTTCGGCCACTTGCTGGATATCGGCCTTGCGCTCGCGCAAATACGGGTCTTCGATTTCGTCGAACTGCGCCGATAATTCATCGATTTGCGTCAGCAGCGCCCATTCGGCGTTGTAATGGCGCGAACGGATGATGTCGAGCGGCGCTTCGGCGATCATCGGGTCCGAGAGGATCAGCGCATGCACATCGATGAACGCACCCAGCTCGGTGGGCGCATCTTTCGGCAGCTCGTTCCACAGGGTTTGCAGTTCCTTGTGGACGGCGGCGATGGCGTTTTGCAAACGCTGGACTTCGGCTTCGATCTGTTCCTGGGCGACCAGGTAATGTTTGACGTCAAGGGCTGCCGGCGCCAGCAGATGCGCGCGGCCAATGGCGATGCCGCGGGAGACCGGGATGCCGTGGAGCGTGAAAGATGCCATGGGGTGACCTGTCGGAATGCGGCTGCGGCTGCGTTCGGCGGGCATTACTCGCCTTCGCCAAACCTGTCATTAATCAGGGCGGTGAGCGCATCGACACATGCCTGCTCATCATCGCCCTCGGCTTCCAGGGTCACTTTCGCGCCCTTGCCGGCGGCCAGCATCATTACGCCCATGATGGACTTGGCGTTGATGCGGCGCGCGTTGCGTGTCAGCCAGACGTCGCTCTTGAACTTGGCGGCGAGCTGGGTAAATTTGGCGGAGGCGCGTGCGTGCAGTCCCAGCTTGTTGATGATTTCGAGTTCTCTTTGAATCATTTTTGTATGGTCTCTATCCCTGAATGCACTACGCTGATGACAATCTTGGCCTATAAAACCCGCCGCCTTCAGGGCGGCGGCCATGCACTTCCTTATTCGCCCACACGGATGCGGTTATCGACGCGCACGGCGCCGCTTTGCGCACCGGCCAGCGCCATCTCCACCACCACGTCGAGCGTGTCGCGGCGATACGTGATGGCGCGCAGCAGCATCGGCAGGCTGATGCCGGCGATGACTTCCACCCGGCCAGCATCGGCCAGCTTGTTGCAGCAGTTCGACGGCGTGCCGCCCTTCACATCGGTAATTACCAGCACGCCGGAGCCGTCGTCGAGGCGGCAAATGGCTTCGGAAGCCAGCTTTTGCACTTCCGCCAGGTCCTGGTCGGCGACGACATCGATGGCTTCAAAACGTTCTGTTGGCCCGCGAAACACATGCGCGCAGGCGGCGATGAACGCCTGTCCCAGCGGGGCATGTGTCATGAGCAAAATCCCTACCATAGTCATTTCACCTTCTGGCGCTGCTGCGCTTGTGCGACGCCATGTTCGACGGCGTCGACAAACATGGCCGCCACGTCAAAACCCGTCTGCTGCATGATTTCCTGGAAGCAGGTCGGGCTGGTGACATTGACTTCCGTCAGATAGTCGCCGATCACATCCAATCCTACCAGCATCAGGCCACGCGCGGCCAGGATCGGGCCCAGCTTTTCTGCTATTTCCAGATCGCGCGCCGTCAAGGGCTGCGCCACGCCCGTTCCACCGGCCGCCAGGTTGCCGCGTACTTCGCCCGCCTGCGGGATGCGCGCCAGCGAAAATGGCACCGGCTTGCCGCCGATGACGAGGATGCGCTTGTCGCCCTTGACGATGTCGGCAATGAAACGCTGCGCCATGATGGTTTGCGCGCCGTTCTCGCTCAAGGTCTCGATGATGGCGCCCAGGTTCAGGCCATCGGCCTTGACGCGGAAGATGCCCGTGCCGCCCATGCCGTCGAGCGGCTTGAAGATGACGTCCTGGTGCTTGGCGTGGAAGGCGCGCAGGCGCGCTTCATTCGACGTCACCAGGGTGGGCGAAGTGAATTCGGAAAACTGGGCGATGGCCAGCTTTTCATTGTTGTCGCGGATGGCGGACGGCTTGTTGAAGACATGCGCGCCCTGCTTTTCCGCCAGTTCCAGCAGATACGTGCCGTACACGTATTCCATGTCGAACGGCGGGTCCTTGCGTTCGATGATGGCGTCCAAGGCCGACAGGCGCACTTCCTCGCGCGAGACAACCTTGTACCAGTCGTGCTCGTCGCCGGTCAGCTCGATGTGCTGCACATGGGCCGTGACGATGCCCTCTTCCAGCGCCATGTCCTTCTGCTCGAAGGCGTAGACGGCGTGGCCGCGTTTGGCCGCTTCGCGCATCATGGCGAAAGTGGAATCTTTGTAAGTCTTGAAGCCTGCCAGCGGGTCGGCAAGGAATGCAATTTTCATGGTGCGTCCAATCGGGGAGCCTGGATAAGGAATGCTTGATTCTAGCCGAGATCGCCAGGCGCAGTAGTCACCGCGCCCGGCAAGCTGCTGGGATCGATCAATACACCTCGGGATTCGGGTCCGTGCGCTCCATTTCCAGCGATGCAGCCAACAAGGCCAGTCGCGCCACCACGCCATACACATAGAAGCGGTTCGGCGCGGCCGTGCCCGGCTTGGCCTTCAAGTCCGGCACGGCATGCTGCTGGGCAAACGCCAGCGGCACGTACTGCGAACCGGGCGCGTTCAGGTTCTGGTCCACGCCCCGCTCCGCGTGCACGCGATAGAAACCGCCCACCACGTAGCGGTCGATCATGTAGACAACAGGCTCGGCCACGGCATCCTTGATGCTTTCAAACGTGGGCACGCCTTCCTGGATGATGACGTCGGTGACGACTTTGCCGTCCTTGACGATGGACATCTTGTCGCGCTGCTTGCGCGACAAGTCGCGCACTTCGCTGGCGTCGCGCACCGTCATGATGCCCGTGCCATACGTGCCCGCATCGGGCTTGACGATGACGAAGGGCTTTTCCTTGATGCCGTATTCCTTGTATTTCTTGCGGATCTTGGCCAGCAGCACGTCGACGCTGGCGGCCAGCGCATCTTCGCCCTCGCCTTCCTGGAAGTTGACGTCACTGCACTTGGCGTGAAACGGGTTGAGCATCCATGGATCGACATCGATCATCTTGCCGAATTTTTTCACCACCTCATCGTAGGCCGTGTAGTGGTTGCTCTTGCGGCGCAGGGCCCAGCCCGCGTGCAAAGGCGGCAGCAGGCTTTGTTCATGAATATTTTGCAAGATATCGGGGATGCCGTCCGACAAGTCGTTATTCAGCAAGATCGTGCACGGATCGAAATCCTTCAAGCCCAGGCGGCGGCCGTTATTCAGGCGCACGAGCGGCTCGATGACGAGCATGTTGCCATCTGGCAACGCCAGCGGTGTCGGCTGGGTGATCTCGGGCGACCACGAGCCCAGGCGCACGTGCAGTCCCGTCTGGCGGAAGATCTGCATCAATCGCGCCACGTTTTGCAAGTATTGCGGCGTGGTGTTGTGCAATTCCGGCACCATCAGCAGGTTGCGGGCGTCCGGGCAATACTTGTCGATGGCAGCCATGGCCGCCTGCACTGACAAGGGCAGCATTTCCGTGGCGAGGTTATGAAAACCGCCGGGGAACAAATTGGTATCGACGGGCGCCAGCTTGTAGCCCGCATTACGCAAATCCACCGAGCAATAGAAGGGCGGCGTGTGCTCTTGCCACTCCATGCGGAACCAGCGCTCAATGGCCGGCGTCGCGGCCAGAATCTTTTTTTCGAGGTCGAGCAGCGGTCCGGTCAGGGCCGTGACGAGATGGGGAACCATAGTTACATCCTTAAATTATGTGCAGTATTCAAAAAAGCACACAGAACTGCCGACTATATTACCGTGTAAGTACCCCAAATCGGGGCAAAAGCCTTGTTTTAAAGACCTTTTCCATTCCCACAACGAAAAAAAAGGCACCTCAAAGAGGCGCCTTTTCAAGCCTAGCATGCCGCGCCGGGGCGCTGACATGCCAGATCATTATCATTTAGCCATGATATGCCTGTTCGCCATGGCTGGTGATATCGAGGCCTTCGCGCTCTTCTTCTTCCGGTACGCGCAGGCCGATGACGATGTCGACCAGCTTATACGCGATGAGGGAGACCACGGCCGACCAGATGATGGTGGTGCCGACCGCTTGCGCCTGCACCCATACCTGGTGTCCGATCGAATACGGGTCAGCCGACATCTTGTTGGTGACATAGTCGAAGATGCCTTGACCACCCAGTTGTGGTGCAGCAAACACACCCGTCAACAAGGCACCCAGGATGCCGCCCACGCCATGCACGCCAAACACGTCGAGCGAATCGTCGGCGCCGATCAGGCGTTTCAAGCCGTTCACGCCCCACAGGCAGATGACACCGGCCAGCAAGCCGATGACCAGGCCGCCCATCGGGCCGACAAAGCCGGCCGCCGGGGTGATCGCCACCAGGCCGGCAACGGCGCCCGATGCGCCACCGAGCATGGATGGCTTGCCTTTGCTGATCCACTCGCCAAATACCCACGACAGGGTGGCGGCAGCAGTTGCCAGCAGTGTGTTGACGAAGGCCAAGGCAGCCACATCGCCCGCTTCCAGCGAGGAACCGGCATTGAAACCGAACCAGCCCACCCACAACAGGGAGGCGCCGATCATGGTCATCGTCAGCGAGTGCGGCGCCATCGATTCACGGCCGTAGCCAACGCGCTTGCCGATCATGATCGCACCCACCAGGCCGGCGACAGCGGCATTGATGTGCACCACGGTGCCGCCGGCGAAGTCCAGCGCGCCTTTTTGCCAGATCCAGCCAGCCTTCAGGGCTTCACTGGCCGAGGTGGCGGCATTCGTGATCAGGTCAGGACCGGTCCAGAACCACACCATGTGGGCGGCCGGCAGGTAGGCGAACGTGAACCACAGCACGACGAAGGCCAGCACCGCGGCAAACTTTGCGCGCTCGGCAAAGGCGCCGACGATCAGTGCGCACGTGATGGCGGCAAACGTGCCCTGGAAAGCCACGAAGACGAACTCGGGAATGACGACGCCCTTGCTGAAGGTGGCGGCGGCGGCAAACGTGCCCTTGGCCGGATCCCAGATGCCGTTCAGGAACAGGCGGTCGAAGCCACCGAAGAAGGCGGTTTTTTCCGTGAAGGCGATCGAGTAGCCATAAATACACCACAGCACGATCACTAGCGCGAACACCATGAACACTTGCATCAGCACCGACAGCATGTTCTTCGACCGCACCAGGCCGCCGTAGAACAGGGCCAGGCCGGGGATGGTCATCAAAATCACCAGCAAGGTGCTGATCATCATGAAGCTGGTATCGCCCTTGTTGGCGACGGGCGCAGCTGCTGGCGCGGCAGCTGCCGGTGCCGGAGCGGCAGCTGCGGGCGCTGCGTCAGGAACCGGCGTCACGGCGGGAGCGGCGACGACAGTAGTCGTGGCCTCTTCCGCCTTGGCGGGGGCATCGGCAAAGCTCGGCGTGGCAAGGCCAAAAGCACACAGACAGGCTATCCCAGCGAGCAATTTTGTTATATTTTTACGCATCAATATTCCCCTTAGAGCGCTTCGTTGCCGGTTTCACCGGTACGGATGCGGATGACTTGTTCCAGGTTGTAGACGAAGATCTTGCCATCGCCGATTTTACCGGTACGCGCGGCACCTTCGATCGCTTCAATGGCCTGGTCGACAATGGCGTCATCCACGGCCGCTTCAATCTTAGTTTTTGGCAAGAAATCGACGACATACTCAGCGCCACGGTAGAGTTCCGTGTGACCTTTCTGGCGACCGAACCCTTTGACTTCGGTGACGGTAATGCCTTGCACATTGATAGCCGACAAGGCTTCGCGCACTTCGTCCAGTTTGAACGGTTTAATGATTGCTGTAATCATTTTCATGGCATTCTCGCTTAAAAGGTTTTGGACACGGTCAGCACGAGACCGGATTTCGCCAGGTTCTTGCCATTCGGCGCCAGCGACGTGATATTGGCTTTGACGTAGGCCAGGGCGACTGTTGCCACGCCGAAATCCTTGGTGACACCCAGCTTGTAATCGGTATAGCTGAGGGAATCGTTGTGCTCGACTTTCTGGCGGCCCACATGCAGGTTCAGCAGATAACCTTCGTATACATCGATATTCGCGCCCACATCGAGGTAGCCGCTGTTCTTGCTGTCAGCCACGCCAAACAGATTGGTCGTCGAGTGCGAGTACTTGATGTAGGCCGGACCATAGCCGAGCTGGCCATACAGCTCGAAGGTGTTCGCGTTGGTGCTCAGCCCATTCGAGGGATAGAAGTAGTACAGGCCGCCCACATCGTAGGTGAAGTCCTTGCTGATCTCGCCACGCTTGCCGCCGTAGATATCCCATTCCAGGTTGGTATCGCCGCCGCCGTCCTTGATCCATTTGATGCTCGACAGCCAGGTGCCTACATACAGGCCCGTCGGATTGTGGGTGTAGTCGGCACCACCGCTGATGGCAGGATCGAGTCGACTTTGCGAGATCCCACGGTAACGATAGTCGCTGGTCAGCGCCACGTTATAGCTCACCACGTTATCAGGTACGGCTTCGGCCGCAGCAGGCGCTGCCACTGCATCCTGGGCCATGGCGCTACCGCACACGGCGGTCATGGCCAGCGTCAACGCTGCTACTAAAGTCATGTTCTTGGACAGATTCTTCATGGCGATTCCCTTTTATTGAACTTTTAAAGCGGTTGAGGTTTAAAATCTTGGCTGGAGATCACAAAGCGTTCATAGCTTCTTTAGCAGAATACGTGCCAGCTCTCTTGCCACCTTGACAGGTGCATTTCCGTCCATACATACCCTGCAAGCCGCCAGGACTGCGCTAATGGACTGCTGAAGCACAATGAACCGCCCAGTTTCGCACCAGATTAACGCCGCTGTGCACCGCAATGGTGCGATGCACAGGCCGCACCATAAAAGGACTGACCATGGACATGAATACCTTCTTTAACGACTTGCAAGGCAAGATCCATCAAGCCATCGAAAACTCGCCTGCCAAGGATATCGAGAAAAACGTGAAATCGATGATGACCCAGGGCTTCGCCCGTCTCGATCTCGTCACGCGCGAGGAATTCGATATCCAGGCACAAGTGCTGGCCAAGACCCGCGCCAAGCTGGACGCACTGGAATTGCGCCTGATCGAACTGGAAACGCGCCTGAACGAAGCAAAGGCATAAAGTATCGCCAGCAAGGTCGCGTTATTGACAACCTTGCTGGCATACCTCAAGCCTGACACCTTTTCAAGGACTAGACTGATCCTGACCGCGCCCGCGCTAAAGGGGAGTCTGATGAGTCTGGCCGTCCTGAAAAGCCGCGCCCTGGCCGGCATGGAGGCACCCGAGGTAAGTGTCGAAGTCCACCTTGCCAATGGCTTGCCCTCCTTTACGATAGTCGGCCTGCCGGACACCGAAGTGAAGGAATCGCGCGACCGCGTCCGTGCCGCGCTGCAAAACTGTGGCTTTGACATGCCGGCGCGGCGCATTACAGCCAATCTGGCGCCTGCGGACCTGCCCAAGGAATCGGGCCGCTTCGACTTGCCCATTGCGCTGGGCATCCTGGCCGCCTCCGGCCAGTTGCCAGGCGACCAATTACACCATTACGAATTCGCGGGGGAACTGTCGCTATCGGGACAGCTCCGCCCCATCCGTGGCGCACTGGCCATGACCTTTGCCATGCAGCGCAGCCAGGCTGGCGCGCCACGCGCCTTCATCCTGCCGCAGGCGAACGCGGACGAGGCGGCGCTGGTCAGTGATGCCTGCATCTATCCCGCCCACAGCCTGCTCGAGGTCTGCGCCCATTTTGCCGCGCATGCCAGCAAGACCGCGCTGCAGCGCCATCAGCCCGTGCTGGCAGCGCAGGTTTTTGCGTATCCCGACTTTGCTGACGTACAGGGGCAGCAGCAGGCGCGGCGCGCACTGGAGGTAGCGGCCGCAGGCGGCCATAACGTGCTGATGGTGGGGCCACCGGGCGCGGGCAAAACCATGCTGGCCAGCCGCTTCCCCGGCGTGCTGCCGCCCATGAGCGATGAAGAGGCGCTGGAATCGGCCGCCGTGCATTCCCTGAGCGGCCACTTCAAAGTGGAACACTGGAAACGTCGTCCCTATCGTGCCCCGCACCAGACGGCGTCCGGCGTGGCCCTGGTGGGTGGCGGCAACGTGCCGCGCCCAGGAGAAATCTCGCTGGCCCACTGCGGCGTGTTGTTTCTCGATGAAATCGCCGAATTCCAGCGCCGGGTACTCGATGTCTTGCGCCAGCCTATGGAATCGGGCGTCATCAGCATTTCGCGCGCGGCCCGCCAGGCCGAATTTCCTGCCCGCTTTCAGTTGATCGCCGCCATGAATCCCTGCCCATGCGGCTATCTGGGCCACGCTTCCGGCCGCTGCCGCTGCACACCGGACGCCGTGCTGCGCTATCACAGTCGCCTGTCCGGCCCGCTGCTCGACCGTATCGACTTGCAAATCGAAGTTGCCGCCATGCCGCCTGCGGCGCTGGGCAGGCACGCAGGCGCTGGCGAAAGCACGCAAGCCATCGCCACCCGGGTGGCGGCAGCCTTTGCTCTGCAATTGGCACGCCAGGGGAAAGCAAACCAGCACCTGAGCAGCATGGAAATCGAACAACATTGTCATCTGGAAATACATGGTGAGCAGTTGCTGCATGGCGCCATGTCCCGCCTGCACTGGTCGGCACGCACCTACCACCGGGTACTGCGCGTGGCACGCAGCATCGCAGACCTGGCGGGCAGCCCCGCTATCACGCAGCCGCATGTCGCCGAAGCGATCCAGTACCGGCGCGTGCTGCGCGAGATATAAAGCGGCCAGTGACCGCCACACGTGCGCGATTGCGCGTGATTGGCGGCACTGCTACCATCTGCTGATGAAAAAACCATCACTTGCCCTCTTCCTTGCCATGCTCGCTACAGCCTGCACGCTGGCCGCCTGCAGTCCGAAATTCGACTGGCGCGACTATCGCAGCCCCGACGCCCAGTTCACGGCCCTGTTTCCAGGCAAGCCGGCCGTGCTGACGCGCGAGATCGATCTCGATGGCAAGAAAGTCAGCCTGACCATGACAGCGAGCGAAATCGATGGCAATACCTTCGCCATCGGCAGCGCGGTGCTCGACAGCGCAGAACAGGCGCAAGCTGCCCTGCCCGCCATGCAGACAGCTCTGTTGAAAAATATCAACGGCACCGTGCGCAGCGAAAAAACCGCATCGGCGGCCAGCAGCACTGCTTCCGGAACGCGCCAGCGCACTTCGCTCAGCATCGAGACGAGCGGCACGCAGCAAGGCAAGCCTGTCTTGCTGGTCGGCCGTTTCGTGGCACAGGACAAGCACATCTTCCAGATCATCATTCTCGGTGAAGAGCGCAAGCTGTCGCGTGACACCATCGACACTTTCATGGACTCAGTGAAACTGGATTGAGACTTAATGATCGCTTAAACAGGCAGCTGCCTGGAGCAGCCGCCCTTGTAAATACGTGTGCTGTCCAACAGATAGCCCTATCCGGCTCGCAAATGCGTCATCCGGGCAATCGGACAGCCTGTGCAATATTTCAAGTCGTGATATTGTTTCGACACTAACAACAAGTTTCAGAAAGCGCTTATGTTGATCTCATTCAAATCCAAATCCTCCCCTGAAGTGCTGATGTACCAGGAACATGCCCAGCGTATCCTCGACATCCTGCACAAAAACCCCACCCGCGGCGTGATCACGCCGATGGAAGCGGGAGATGCCCTGGCCTTGCTGGAAAAGGAAGTCGCGGAAAGCAAACTGCATCCGGAGAACGACATCGAACACGATGCGCATACGCCTGAATCGCTGGAAGATGGCGAAACGGGCACCCATGCGCGCGCACAGAAAGTGCATTTTTCGCAGCGTGCCTACCCATTGATGGAAATGCTGCGCTCAGCCAAGGCGGAAGGTGAAAGCATCACCTGGGGCATCTAGTTCGATGAACACTGAAGACGAAAAAAAACCCCGCGCACGCGGGGTTTTTTTATATAACAAGCCTGACGATAACCTACTTTCACACTGGTTGCAGCACTATCATCGGCGCAAAGTTGTTTCACGGTCCTGTTCGGGATGGGAAGGGGTGGGACCAACTTGCTATGGTCATCAGGCATAACTTTTTCAACAGCCTGCTCCCAACGGGGCAGCAAACCATCTGATCTGAGGAGGCGAATTATATAGCAATTCGCCTCAATGCGGTGCCAAAAGCCCCGGTTTTTATTGAAATAAATCTCCAGACGAAAAAAAACCCCACCATTGCTGGTGGGGTTTTTCTCTACTACGAATAACAAGCCTGACGATAACCTACTTTCACACTGGTTGCAGCACTATCATCGGCGCAAAGTTGTTTCACGGTCCTGTTCGGGATGGGAAGGGGTGGGACCAACTTGCTATGGTCATCAGGCATAACTTGTACTGGCATTTGTCCTCAATTGAGCGACAAAGCCTGAATCTGGAAGAAGCAAAGATTGGGGTAATGAATAGTAGTATCAACAAACTCACAACGTTGTACCGTCTTATCCTCTGTACCTGCTAAGGTTATAGGGACAAGCCGTACGGGCAATTAGTACTGGTTAGCTTAATGCATTACTGCACTTCCACACCCAGCCTATCAACGTCCTGGTCTCGAACGACCCTTCAAAGAGCTCAAGGCTCTGGGAAATCTCATCTCAAGGCAAGTTTCCCGCTTAGATGCTTTCAGCGGTTATCTCTTCCGAACTTAGCTACCCGGCAATGCCACTGGCGTGACAACCGGTACACCAGAGGTTCGTCCACTCCGGTCCTCTCGTACTAGGAGCAGCCCCCTTCAAATTTCCAACGCCCACGGCAGATAGGGACCAAACTGTCTCACGACGTTTTAAACCCAGCTCACGTACCACTTTAAATGGCGAACAGCCATACCCTTGGGACCGGCTACAGCCCCAGGATGTGATGAGCCGACATCGAGGTGCCAAACTCCCCCGTCGATATGAACTCTTGGGAGGAATCAGCCTGTTATCCCCAGAGTACCTTTTATCCGTTGAGCGATGGCCCTTCCATACAGAACCACCGGATCACTATGTCCTACTTTCGTACCTGCTCGACTTGTCAGTCTCGCAGTTAAGCACGCTTATGCCATTGCACTATCAACACGATGTCCGACCGTATCTAGCGTACCTTCGAACTCCTCCGTTACACTTTAGGAGGAGACCGCCCCAGTCAAACTGCCTACCATGCACTGTCCCCGATCCGGATAACGGACCAAGGTTAGAACCTCAAACAAACCAGGGTGGTATTTCAAGGTTGGCTCCACGAGAACTAGCGTCCCCGCTTCAAAGCCTCCCACCTATCCTACACAGATTGGTTCAAAGTCCAATGCAAAGCTACAGTAAAGGTTCATGGGGTCTTTCCGTCTAGCCGCGGGTAGATTGCATCATCACAAACATTTCAACTTCGCTGAGTCTCGGGAGGAGACAGTGTGGCCATCGTTACGCCATTCGTGCAGGTCGGAACTTACCCGACAAGGAATTTCGCTACCTTAGGACCGTTATAGTTACGGCCGCCGTTTACTGGGACTTCAATCAAGAGCTTGCACCCCATCATTTAATCTTCCAGCACCGGGCAGGCGTCACACCCTATACGTCCACTTTCGTGTTTGCAGAGTGCTGTGTTTTTATTAAACAGTCGCAGCCACCAGTTTATTGCAACCCTTTCACCCTCATGGAGTAAACCAATCAAGCTACCGGGGCGTACCTTTTCCCGAAGTTACGGTACCAATTTGCCGAGTTCCTTCTCCCGAGTTCTCTCAAGCGCCTTAGAATACTCATCTCGCCCACCTGTGTCGGTTTGCGGTACGGTCTCGTATGACTGAAGCTTAGAGGCTTTTCTTGGAACCACTTCCGATTGCTTCGTGAACAAGTTCACTCGTCTCAACCCCTTGAATTCCGCACCCGGATTTGCCTAAGTGCCTTCTATGAGCCAAAAACCAACTATTCCAACAGTTGGACAACCTTCCGCGATCCGTCCCCCCATCGCATCATACGACGGTGCAGGAATATTAACCTGCTTCCCATCAGCTACGCATCTCTGCCTCGCCTTAGGGGCCGACTCACCCTGCTCCGATGAACGTTGAACAGGAAACCTTGGGCTTACGGCGTGGAGGCTTTTCACCCCCATTATCGCTACTCATGTCAGCATTCGCACTTCTGATACCTCCAGCATCCTTTACAAGACACCTTCGCAGGCTTACAGAACGCTCTCCTACCATATATATCTGTGATAAATCACAGAACAATATCCGCAGCTTCGGTGACTGGCTTAGCCCCGTTACATCTTCCGCGCAGGACGACTCGATCAGTGAGCTATTACGCTTTCTTTAAATGATGGCTGCTTCTAAGCCAACATCCTGACTGTTTTAGCCTTCCCACTTCGTTTTCCACTTAGCCAATCTTTGGGACCTTAGCTGGCGGTCTGGGTTGTTTCCCTCTTGACGCCGGACGTTAGCACCCGACGTCTGTCTCCCAAGCTCGCACTCATCGGTATTCGGAGTTTGCAATGGTTTGGTAAGTCGCAATGACCCCCTAGCCATAACAGTGCTCTACCCCCGATGGTGATACTTGAGGCACTACCTAAATAGTTTTCGGAGAGAACCAGCTATTTCCAAGTTTGTTTAGCCTTTCACCCCTACCCACAGCTCATCCCCTAATTTTTCAACATTAGTGGGTTCGGACCTCCAGGGCGTGTTACCGCACCTTCATCCTGGCCATGAGTAGATCACTTGGTTTCGGGTCTACACCCAGCGACTGATCGCCCTATTCGGACTCGATTTCTCTACGGCTTCCCTATTCGGTTAACCTTGCCACTGAATGTAAGTCGCTGACCCATTATACAAAAGGTACGCAGTCACGGAACAAGTCCGCTCCTACTGTTTGTATGCACACGGTTTCAGGATCTATTTCACTCCCCTTCCGGGGTTCTTTTCGCCTTTCCCTCACGGTACTGGTTCACTATCGGTCGATTACGAGTATTTAGCCTTGGAGGATGGTCCCCCCATATTCAGACAGGATGTCACGTGTCCCGCCCTACTTGTCGTACGCTTAGTATCACCGGTCCAATTTCACATACGGGGCTATCACCCACTATGGCTCCTATTTCCAGAGGATTCTGTTATCGGTCCGACTATCACGTACAGGCTCTTCCCATTTCGCTCGCCGCTACTTTGGGAATCTCGGTTGATTTCTTTTCCTGCAGCTACTTAGATGTTTCAGTTCGCCGCGTTCGCCTTGCATACCTATGTATTCAGTATGCAATACCCTAAAAGGGTGGGTTGCCCCATTCGGAAATCTGCGGATCAAAGTGTGTTTGCTCACTCCCCGCAGCTTATCGCAAGCTACTACGTCCTTCATCGCCTGTAATCGCCAAGGCATCCACCATGTGCACTTATTCGCTTGTCCCTATAACGTTAGCCTCTCATCATTTGCATAATGAAAGAGCGCTACAGGGATAAGAAAGTACAACGTTGTTGCTTGTTTGTTGATACATACAATCATTACCCATCGATTTGCTTTTTACGGCAAATCAATCAATAAATAATCTTTACTTCTTCCAGATTGTTAAAGAACATACAGCACTTGATCTCGAAAAGACCAAACCTAAATCCCGGTGCATTAATCAGCACTGATTTACGTTTGAACTTTTGGTGGAGGATGACGGGATCGAACCGACGACCCCCTGCTTGCAAAGCAGGTGCTCTCCCAGCTGAGCTAATCCCCCTAGGGTATTTCCAGACTGCAGAAACTGGTAGGGCTGGTTGGACTCGAACCAACGACCCCCGCGTTATCAACACGGTGCTCTAACCAGCTGAGCTACAGCCCCAAATGCTGTTCTTTATATTAACAGCCGATAAGTGTGAACATTTGATGCGTGAATCATTTACATGATTCGTGCAAACTCTAGAAAGGAGGTGATCCAGCCGCACCTTCCGATACGGCTACCTTGTTACGACTTCACCCCAGTCACGAATCCTACCGTGGTAAGCGCCCTCCTTACGGTTAAGCTACCTACTTCTGGTAAAACCCGCTCCCATGGTGTGACGGGCGGTGTGTACAAGACCCGGGAACGTATTCACCGCGACATGCTGATCCGCGATTACTAGCGATTCCAACTTCATGCAGTCGAGTTGCAGACTACAATCCGGACTACGATACACTTTCTGCGATTAGCTCCCCCTCGCGGGTTGGCGGCGCTCTGTATGTACCATTGTATGACGTGTGAAGCCCTACCCATAAGGGCCATGAGGACTTGACGTCATCCCCACCTTCCTCCGGTTTGTCACCGGCAGTCTCATTAGAGTGCCCTTTCGTAGCAACTAATGACAAGGGTTGCGCTCGTTGCGGGACTTAACCCAACATCTCACGACACGAGCTGACGACAGCCATGCAGCACCTGTGTACTGGTTCTCTTTCGAGCACTCCCAAATCTCTCCGGGATTCCAGCCATGTCAAGGGTAGGTAAGGTTTTTCGCGTTGCATCGAATTAATCCACATCATCCACCGCTTGTGCGGGTCCCCGTCAATTCCTTTGAGTTTTAATCTTGCGACCGTACTCCCCAGGCGGTCTACTTCACGCGTTAGCTGCGTTACCAAGTCAATTAAGACCCGACAACTAGTAGACATCGTTTAGGGCGTGGACTACCAGGGTATCTAATCCTGTTTGCTCCCCACGCTTTCGTGCATGAGCGTCAATCTTGACCCAGGGGGCTGCCTTCGCCATCGGTGTTCCTCCACATATCTACGCATTTCACTGCTACACGTGGAATTCTACCCCCCTCTGCCAGATTCTAGCCTTGCAGTCTCCAATGCAATTCCCAGGTTGAGCCCGGGGATTTCACATCAGACTTACAAAACCGCCTGCGCACGCTTTACGCCCAGTAATTCCGATTAACGCTTGCACCCTACGTATTACCGCGGCTGCTGGCACGTAGTTAGCCGGTGCTTATTCTTCAGGTACCGTCATTAGCAAAAGATATTAGCTTTCACCGTTTCTTCCCTGACAAAAGAGCTTTACAACCCGAAGGCCTTCTTCACTCACGCGGCATTGCTGGATCAGGCTTTCGCCCATTGTCCAAAATTCCCCACTGCTGCCTCCCGTAGGAGTCTGGACCGTGTCTCAGTTCCAGTGTGGCTGGTCGTCCTCTCAGACCAGCTACTGATCGATGCCTTGGTAGGCTTTTACCCTACCAACTAGCTAATCAGATATCGGCCGCTCCACGAGCATGAGGTCTTGCGATCCCCCACTTTCATCCTTAGATCGTATGCGGTATTAGCGTAACTTTCGCTACGTTATCCCCCACTCTAGGGTACGTTCCGATATATTACTCACCCGTTCGCCACTCGCCACCAGAGCAAGCTCCGTGCTGCCGTTCGACTTGCATGTGTAAGGCATGCCGCCAGCGTTCAATCTGAGCCAGGATCAAACTCTTCAGTTTAATCTCTGTTACTTTGCCATTTTATTGGCACCGTCTTGCGACGGGTCGCTCACTCAAAAAACTGACAGGCTACTTCCGAAGAAGTATCCTATTTCATTATTTCTTGTGAACATTTGATATTTTAAGTTTTACAGCGATCCGAAGATCACTGCTGCACTTACATCAAATGCCCACACTTATCGACTGTTAATTGTTAAAGAACGGTATTCGGTACTGCTTTCGCGCTATCGACAAAGCGTTGTGTTTGTCAGCTGCGAAGAAGGAAGAGTATGAAGCATTTTGCTACGTCCGTCAACCCCCGTTTTTCAGCGCATTGCGCTTAAAAACTTTTTACTATCCAGCCCCGGAAGGCTGTCCCCTTTGCGCCGCAAACTAGTGCGTCTCATCGGGGAGGCGAATCATATCAAAGACCGCCGAAGTTTGGCAAGCGCTTTTCCAAGAAAGCGTGCATGCCTTCTTTTTGCGCGGGCGTACCAAAGGCGGCCTGGAACAAGCGACGCTCGTAGGCAACGCCATCGGTCAGGGTGGTTTCAAAGGCGCGGTTGACGCAATCCTTGATCATCATGGCGACCGAGGTGGGCATGGCGGCGATGGTCTTGGCAGCGGCCAGCGTTTCTTCCAGCAATTTATCGGCCGGTACCACGCGCGATACCAGGCCGATGCGTTCCGCTTCCACTGCATCAATGGTGCGTGCCGTCAGCAGCAGATCCATGGCCTTGGCCTTGCCGATGGCGCGCGGCAGACGCTGCGTGCCGCCAGCACCTGGCGTGACACCCACCTTGATTTCCGGCTGGCCAAATTTGGCGCTGTCGGCAGCGATCAGGAAGTCGCACATCATGGCCAGTTCGCAGCCGCCACCGAGTGCGTAACCCGCTACGGCGCCCACTACGGGTTTGCGCACCCGCAAGATATGCTCCCAGTTGCGGCTGATATAACCCTGGGTGAAGGTGTCCGGATAGGTGTAATCGGCCATGGCAGCGATGTCGGCGCCAGCGGCAAACGCCTTTTCGCTGCCCGTGAGCACGATACAGCCGATATTGTCATCCGCGTCGAACTTCAACAGGGCGTCGCCCAGCTCATTCATCATGTTGTCGTTCAAGGCGTTGAGCGCCTTCGGGCGATTCAGGCGGATGACCGCCACTTTGTCCTGGATGTCGATGATCAGGTCTTCGTATTGCATAGTGTCTCCTCTCGATGAACGGTGTGACGATTGTAGCGGCTAACGGCGGCGATACGACAGGCGCACTGCTATTATTGTGAGCCCGATCACCTTTATCGAGCAGCGTATTTTCACCTCCCTCTTCCAGTACTGCGCCCGCTACCTGCGCGGCGACGGCAGCGTCGCCAGCGTCAATTTTCGCCGCCTATGGTTCAGCAACGGCCTCAATTGCTTCGGCGCCCAGATCACCTCGCTGGCCCTGCCCCTGTGCGCGGTGCTGCTACTGCATGCGACGCCGGAACAGATGGGGGTGCTGGTCGCCCTGCAGGCGCTGCCGTTCGCCCTCTTCGGCTTGCCCGTCGGCGTACTGCTGGACCGGCGCAGCAAGCACCCCATCATGCTGCTCAGCGAAAGCATGTCGGGCCTGGCCCTGGCCAGCGTGGCGGTCGCCTACTGGTGCGGCGTGCTGTCGATGCCGTGGTTATATATAGTGGGATTCATCATCGGCACGGGCTTTGTCGTCGGTGGCGGCGCCGAACAGGTTTTCCTGACCTTTTTGGTGGGCCGCGATGGCTTGATCGATGCGCAGTCGAAATTTGCCGCCACCGAATCGACTTCGCGCCTGATCGGTCCCGGCCTGGCCGGCGTGCTGGTTCAGGTCTTGTCGGCGCCCGTCGCCATCCTGTGCACGGCTTGTGGCTATTTAGTTTCGGTCTGCAACCTGCGCGCCATGAGCGTGCGCGACCCGCGTCCCGCGCCGTCCGACAAGCACGCCCTGCGCGACATCGCTGACGGCTTGCTGTTTGTCTGGCGTGAACCACTGCTGCGCGCGCTGGCCTGGGGCGCCGGCATCTGGCACTTCCTGTTTTACGCCAGCATGGCCTTGACGGTGCTGTTCGCCACGCGCGACCTGGGCATGAGTCCTGGCGTGCTGGGCATGACGCAGATGCTCGGTGGCGCCGGCGTACTGCTCAGCGCCTTTATCGTCAAGCCGCTGACGCGCCGCTATGGCGCCGGCAGAACCATCCTGATCGGACTCGCTTCCACCTCCGTGTGCTTTGCCCTGACGCCCACCATCCCCGCCGCCTTGTTCGGCAGCACAGCTGCCAGCGCCGTGGCATATGCCGTGCTGATGTTCTTTTTTGATTGCGGCGTGATGCTGTTCTTTATTCCCTACCTGGGCTTGCGCCAGAAGGTTACGCCCGACCCCATGCTGGGCCGCATGACCTCGACCATGCGTTTCCTGACGGTGGCGACGGCGCCGCTGGGCGCGCTGGCTGCCGGCTGGGTAGCGCAACACTTTGGCGTGCGCAATGGCCTGGCGTGCATCGCGGCAGGCGGCATTGCACTGACCATCGCCATGGTGTGGGGCACGCCGCTGCGTAGCGTGCGCACCTGAAGCGACGAACGGGCATACACTGCTGAAAGATTGCCTTGGCGACACTATTCATGCCAAAGCCTGTGAGGTTTGATTTACATCAAGGTTTTCATTGATGTAAATCCATAAGCTGTCTTACATCACTCTAGGAGCACGTCATGTTTAACACCATCTTATTTCCCACCGACGGTTCGCCGCTGTCCGACAAAGCCGCCGAGACGGCCCTCGCCTTCGCTCAATTGAACAAGGCCAAGCTGGTTACCATCAGCGTGGTGCAGCCCTTCCCATTCTCGCCGATGGCCGATGGCGGCATCGTGCTCGACGCCGGTTTGTACGAGCAACAAATGCAGGAATCCTCGCAACGCGCCGTTGACAAGATCGGCGAAGCGGCGCGCGCTGTCGGCGTGCCCTTCGAAGGCGTAGTCGTCGTCTCGCCCAGCCCACACGAGGAAATCGTCAATGCGGCGCAAACCTACCATTGCGACATCATCCTGATGGCCTCGCATGGCCGCAAAGGCTTGAACAAGCTGTTCGTGGGCAGCGAAACGCAAAAAGTACTGGCGCATACCCAGCTGCCAGTCATGGTCCTGCGCTAACCTTGCGCTAGCGCAATCCCCGTCCGGCGCCGCGACAAACTCAGCGCGCCGGCGCCTGCTTCGGCAGCAACACCCACACGGCGCCGCTCTGCTTCATGCGGCCCGCGTTCTCCGCCGCTTCCGCACCGAAACCAAAGAAGTAATCGACCCGGATGGGCCCGCGAATGGCGCCGCCCGTATCCTGCGCCATCACCAGGCGCTGCATGGGAATCTCGCTGTTGGCTTGCGTGGTGGACAGGAACACGGGCGCACCCAGCGGCAGGAAGCGCGAATCGATGGCGACCGAACGCTGCGGCGTCAACGGCACGCCCAATGCGCCCTTCGGTCCCACTTTGGGATCGGGCAGGCGCTCTTCCTTGAAGAAGACATAGCTCGGGTTAGCGTTGAACAATTCATCTTTGCGCGTGGGATGGCCGGCGATCCACGCCTTGATGCCCTGCGCGGACGCCTGGCTCAGCGTCAGCTCGCCCTTGTCGACCAGGTAACGTCCGATCGATTTGTACGGGTGACCGTTCTGGTCCGCGTACGCCACGCGCACGGTTTCCTGCGTATCGGTCAGCTGCACGCGCCCGGAACCCTGCACCTGCAGGAAGAACGCTTCGACTTCGTCATCCACCCACAGCAATTCCTTACCCGTGACGGACGTGGCGCGCTCGATGTCGGCACGGGTCGCATACGGTATCACCTTCTTGCCGACCAGCTTGCCGCGCAAGCGCATATTCTTCAATTCCGGATATACGCCGGACAAATCGACCGAGACCAGATCGTCGGGCACCTTGTACAGCGGTGTCTGATATGGACCGCCGCGCTTGCGCGCCCCGTGCAGCAGCGGTTCGTAATAGCCGGTCACCAAACCGGTACTGGCGCCATCGGCGGTAACGACTTGATTGGGCACAAAGAAGGTCTCGAAGAACAGGCGGATGGCCTTGTCGCTATCCGCATTCACCTGGCGCGCAATCGTGCACGACTCCTTCCAGTCCGGGCGTTTCACCAGCACCCCGCACGAAGCCATGAACGCTGGCCAGGCGGCGCGCATGTCGTCGCGGGCCCAACCTGGCAAGGCGGCAAACTTGGCGGGCACAAAAGTGGGCGCCGCCACATCCGTGGCATCCTTGGCATCCGCCGGCTTGGCAGGTACAGGCTTGACGACGGTCGGAGCAATGGCGGGCGCCTTACCGCTGGAGGCAGCGGACGGCGTGGGCGGCGTGGTGCATGCGGACAAAGCAAGCGCGACGGCGCCGATTGAAACGGGTAGACTACCGCGTGTCAGTAGACGGCGGGTAAATACTAAGCTGCGGGTAAATAACATAGGGGTGCGTATGTGGATCTTGATGATAGAGGCGCTGGTGGCGTTCTTCTTGCTGGCATTTATAGTCTGGTGGACCATGTATTCGGGTAAAAAACCCGCGCCACCTGCACGCAAGCAGCTCAGCGAAGAACAGGACCGCACCGAAAAACTGAAATAAGGGGCGCGAGCCCCACGTCACTCGTTAATGCAGGGTGCGCGGCACCGACAGCACGAACTCGGGAATCGGCGCTTCGAATTGATGGCCATCCTCGGCCACGCAAAAGTATTCGCCGTGCATCGAGCCTTGCGGCGTACCCAGCATGGTACCGCTCGTGTATTCGAACTGCTCGCCCGGCTGCAGCAACGGCTGGTGGCCGACGGCGCCCAGGCCGCGCACCTCTTCCACCTTGTTGTTCGCATCCGTGATGACCCAGTGGCGCGAAATCAGCTGCGCGCCAGCTGTGCCCGTGTTGACGACGCGTATCGTGTAGCTGAACACGTGCCGCCCCTGGTCCGGTGCCGATTGCTCGGGCAGATATTGCGTCTTGACCGTTACCGTAAATTCATAAGTCGCCATCGTCATTCCTATTCAGACATTGCCAGTCGTATATTGTGTGTCGCGCGCGCCGCATTGGCCATCGCGCGATGCGTATTCTGTGTTTCACTGTACTTCAATGAGGCATGGTAACGGCGCCAAGCGTAAAATAGCGCATCTTCGCATTTTCTACTCTAAGCCCTTAGCCACCATGACAACATTCCGTATCGCTCCCAGCATCCTGTCCGCCGACTTTGCCCGTCTGGGCGAAGAAGTGCGCAACGTCGTTACCGCCGGCGCCGACATCATCCACTTCGACGTGATGGATAACCATTATGTGCCGAACCTGACCATCGGCCCGCTGGTGTGCGAGGCTATCCGCCCGCACGTGCAAGTACCCATCGATGTGCACCTGATGGTGAAGCCTGTCGATCGCATTATCCCGGATTTCGCCAAGGCTGGCGCGAACATCATCACCTTCCATCCGGAAGCGTCGGATCACGTTGACCGTTCCTTGCAGCTGATCCGCGACAATGGCTGCAAATCAGGCCTGGTTTTCAACCCTGGCACGCCGCTGCACTACCTGGAACACGTGATGGACAAGATCGACATCATCCTGATCATGTCGGTCAACCCGGGCTTCGGCGGCCAGTCCTTCATTCCACAAGCGCTGAAGAAAATCGCAGAAGCACGCCGCATGATCGACGAATCCGGACGTGACATCATGCTGGAAGTCGATGGCGGCATCAAGATCGACAACATCGCCGCGGCCGCCGCTGCCGGCGCCGACACCTTCGTCGCTGGTTCGGCCATCTTCGGCAAGCCTGACTACAAGGCAGTCATCGACGCCATGCGTGCCGAATTGGCAAAAGTGAAGGGCGCCTGATGCAAGCGGGCACGGTGAAAGACCACGTACTGGCCGGCGTGCGCGCCGCCATCATCGACCTCGATGGCACGATGCTCGACACCGTGCCCGATTTTCATGTCGCCATCAATGGCATGCGCGCGGAACTGGATCTGGCGCCCATCAGCGCCGACGCCATCAAACTGATGGTGGGCAAGGGCTCGGAAAACCTGATCCGCACCGTGCTGGCGCTCGACTTCGATGCGGCCGGCGTGGAACAGCGTTTCGAGCAGGCAATGGAGGCTTACCAGCGCCACTACCTGGCCATCAATGGCCAGTTCAGCACCCTGTATCCGGACGTGGAAGCAGGGCTGGGGGCAATGAAGGCGGCGGGCCTGCGCCTGGCCTGCGTCACCAACAAGCCGATCGCCTTCGCCCTGCCCCTGCTGAAGCAGAAAAACCTGGCACAGTATTTCGAGATCGTCTACGGGGGCGATTCGCTGCCGAAGAAAAAACCACACCCCATGCCACTGCTGCAAGTGTGCGCGGACTTCGATCTGGCGCCCGCCAAAGTGGTGGCCATCGGCGACTCCTCGAATGACGCGCAAGCGGCACGGGCTGCGGCTTGCCCCGTCTTGACCGTACCGTATGGTTACAACCACGGACACTCTATACACGACACCGATTCCGATGGTATAGTAAATACGCTGCTCGAAGCAGCGCATTTTATAAGCATGCACAACAGACCAGCATACTGACCAACACCACATCGTGAACACGTTTCTCATCAAAAAACACAATGTCACCCAAACCGGCTCGATTGAGGCCTGGCTTTGGCGACGCTGGCAATCCTGGCAGGCCTAAGGGCCGAGCCGTGTAAGATTGCTGTCGGCTGCGCGCGCGCACCGGCAGGTTTTTTGATAACCCACCGCAGGGTTTGTGTTTTATAAGCACGACGCACACGCGTACCCTGGCGGCATGGAGAGACACATGACCGAACTCGAATTCAAATCGCTGGCCCAACAAGGCTACAACCGCATCCCCCTGATCGCTGAAGCTTTTGCCGACCTGGAAACCCCGCTCACGCTGTACCTGAAACTGGCGCAAACCCAGCAAGGCGGCAAGAACACCTTCCTGCTCGAATCCGTCGTCGGCGGCGAACGCTTCGGCCGCTATTCCTTCATCGGCTTGCCCGCCACGACCGTCTTGCGCAGCCATGGCAACCGCACCGAGATCGTCAAGAACGGTGCCGTGATCGAAGAGCACGAAGGCAATCCGCTCGACTTCATCGAACAGTACCAGTCTCGCTTCAAGGTGGCCCTGCGCCCTGGCATGCCGCGTTTCTGTGGCGGCCTGGCTGGCTACTTCGGCTACGACACCGTACGCCACATCGAGAAAAAACTGGCAGGGGGCGCGCCGAAAGACGACTTGAACCTGCCCGACATCCAGTTGATGGTGACGGAGGAACTGGCCGTCATCGACAACCTGTCCGGCAAACTGTACCTGATCGTCTACGCCGACACGGCGCAGCCCGAGTCGTTCAGCAAGGCTCGCCAGCGCCTGAAAGACTTGCGCATGATGTTGCGCCGCGGCGTCGATGCGCCCGTTACCAGCGCCTCCGTGCGTACGGAAACCATCCGCGATTTTTCCAAGGAAGACTATTTGAAGGCGGTGGCCAAGGCGCACGAATACGTGATGGCCGGCGACTTGATGCAAGTGCAGATCGGCCAGCGCATCCGCAAACCGTATGTCGATTCTCCGCTGACCCTGTACCGCGCCCTGCGGTCGCTCAATCCGTCGCCGTACATGTACTTCTATAATTTCGGCGACATGCAGATCATCGGCGCCTCGCCCGAGATTTTGGTGCGCAACGAGAAGCTGGCGGACGGCGGCAAGAAAGTCACCTTGCGCCCCATCGCCGGCACCCGTCCTCGCGGCGCCACGCCAGAGCGCGACGCCGAGCTGTCGGCCGAACTGCTGGCCGATCCGAAAGAGATCGCCGAGCACGTGATGCTGATCGACCTGGCCCGCAACGACATCGGCCGCATCGCCGAAACGGGCAGCGTGCAAGTCACCGACCGCATGGTCATCGAAAAATACTCGCACGTGCAGCACATCGTCTCGAACGTGGAAGGCACTTTGAAAGACGGCCTGTCGAACCTGGACGTGCTGCGCGCCACCTTCCCGGCCGGCACCCTGACGGGCGCGCCGAAAGTGCGCGCCATGGAAGTGATCGACGAGCTGGAAATCACCAAGCGCGGCATCTATGGCGGCGCATGCGGCTACCTGTCGTTTGGCGGCGAAATGGACGTGGCGATCGCCATCCGCACGGGCGTGATCAAGGACGGCATGCTGTACGTGCAGGCTGCGGCCGGCATCGTGGCCGACTCCATCCCCGAAATGGAATGGCAGGAAACCGAAAACAAGGCGCGCGCCGTATTGCGCGCCGCCGAACAAGTGCAAGATGGCCTGGATGGGGAGTTTTAAGATGCTGCTGATGATCGACAACTATGACTCCTTCACCTACAACATCGTGCAGTATTTCGGCGAGTTGGGCGAAGACGTGCGGGTCTACCGCAACGATGAAATCACGATCGAACAGATCGAAGCGCTGAACCCGGACCGCATCTGCATCTCGCCCGGCCCGAAAGCTCCAAAGCAGGCGGGTATTTCGGTGGAAGTGCTCAAGCACTTCGCCGGCAAGAAACCGATACTGGGCGTCTGTCTGGGCCATCAGGCCATCGGCGAAGCATTTGGTGGCAAGGTCATCCGCGCCAAGCAGGTCATGCATGGCAAGACTTCCGTCATCGCGCATACGGGTGTGGGTGTCTTCAAGGACATCCCCAGCCCCTTCACAGTGATCCGCTACCACTCTTTGGCGATCGAACGCGCCTCGCTGCCTTCCTGCCTGGAAGTGACGGCGTGGACGGACGACGGCGAAATCATGGGCGTGCGCCACCGGGAATACGATATCGAGGGGGTGCAGTTCCACCCCGAATCGATCCTCTCGGAGCACGGCCACGCCCTGCTGAAGAATTTCCTCGAGCGCTGATTCCATGCGCACGCCACGGCGTGCCATCAGTGTCCTCCTGCGCCATCATTGAAGAAGGAAGCATCATGCCGATCACCCCACAAGAAGCCCTGCTGCGCTGCATCGAACACCGCGAAATCTTTCACGACGAAATGCTCTACCTGTTCCGCCAGATCATGTCCGGCGAAATGTCGCCCACCATGATCGCGGCGCTCACCATGGGCTTGCGCGTGAAAAAGGAAACCATCGGCGAAATCGCCGCCGCCGCGCAAGTGATGCGCGAGTTTTCCACCAAGGTGCCCATGGCCGACACCACCAACCTGCTCGACATCGTCGGCACGGGCGGCGACGGCGCGCACACTTTTAATATCTCCACCGCCTCGATGTTCGTGGCGGCGGCAGCCGGCGCGCGCGTGGCCAAGCATGGCGGACGCAGCGTCTCGTCCTCGTCCGGCAGCGCCGACGTGCTGGACTCCCTGGGCGTCAACATCAACCTGCAGCCCGAGCAGATCGCCCAGTCGATCGCGCAGACGGGCATCGGCTTCATGTACGCACCGAACCACCACGCGGCCATGAAGCATGCGGCGCCCGTGCGCAAGGAACTGGGCGTGCGCACGATTTTCAATATCCTGGGGCCTCTGACGAACCCGGCCGGCGCGCCGAACATTCTGATGGGCGTGTTCCACGCCGACCTGGTCGGCATCCAGGTACGCGTGCTGCAGCGCCTGGGCGCGCAGCATGCCATCGTCGTGTATGGCCGCGACAATATGGATGAAGTGTCGCTGGGCGCAGCCACCATGGTGGGCGAATTGATCAACGGAGAGATCCGCGAGTATGAAATCCATCCCGAAGATTTCGGCATGTCGATGATCGCCAGCCGCAACCTGAAGGTGGCCGATTCCATCGAATCGAAAGCCAAGATGATGGAAGCGCTGCGCGGCGAACCCGGTGCGGCAGCTGACATCGTCGCCCTGAATGCGGGCACGGCGCTGTACGCGGCCGGCGTGGCCAGTTCGATCGAAGACGGCCTGGCCCGTGCGCGCAAGGCCGTCAGCTCGGGCGCCGCGCTGGCGAAACTCGATCAGTTCGTGCAGGTGACGCAGCAACTGGGCACCCCGGCGCAGGCGTAAGCTCCCCGCCCTCCTTTTTAGAATAGCGACCATCATGTCCGACATACTCGATAAAATCCTGGCCGTGAAGGCCGACGAAGTGGCCAAGGCCAAAGCCCACCGCAGCCTGGCCAGCCTGCGCGGCGACGTGGAAAGCGACAGTGCTCTGCGCGCCGGCCTGCGCGGCTTTGAAGCGAGCCTGCGCCAGCACATCGCCGCCGGCAAACCCGGCATCATCGCCGAAGTAAAAAAGGCGTCGCCATCGAAAGGCGTGATCCGCGCGGACTTCCGCCCGGCCGACATCGCCGCCAGCTATGCGGCGCATGGCGCGGCTTGTCTGTCCGTGCTGACAGACGAGCAGTTCTTCCAGGGGGCCGTGGACTATCTGCAGCAGGCGCGCGCCGCCTGCGCCATCCCCGTGCTGCGCAAGGATTTCATGGTCGACATGTACCAGATCTATGAAGCGCGGGCCATGGGTGCCGACTGCATCCTGCTGATCGTGGCCGCGCTCGACCACGGCCTGATGGCCGAAATGGAATCGTGCGCCCACGAACTGGGCATGGACGTGCTGATCGAAAGCCACGACGGCGAAGAACTGACGGCAGCGCTCAAGCTCAAGAGCGCGCTGATCGGCATCAACAACCGCAACCTGCGCACGTTTGAGACCTCGCTCGACACGACCATCAATCTCTTGCCGCGCATCCCGCAAGACAAATTGATCATCACGGAATCGGGCATCCACAGCACGGCCGACGTGAAGCGCATGCGCGATGCGCACATCCACAGCTTCCTCGTGGGCGAAGCGTTCATGCGCGCACCAGACCCCGGCGTGGAGCTGGAACGCCTGTTTAGTTAAAACATGCTAGTCTGGCAGCCATGAGACACGCGATCATCGCCCTTGCCGCCACTGTCCTGCTGTCGGCTTGCCAGACTGCATCCCCTCCAGGGGAGCGCAGACCCTCGCCATTGGAGCGCACGCCCCCTGGCACGCCAGCCGCGATACAGCTTGCCGCCAACATCGACGCCTACAAGTCGCTGGTGGCCCAGCAGATCATGGCGGCCAATGTGGAATACACATTCAGCGGGCGCCTGCCGCCCATGTTGCCGGCCATCGTCGTACTCGACCTGAGCGTTGGCCCAGACGGCGCGCTGAAAAGCGTGCATGTACACCGTTCACGCGACAGCGAAGCATCGGCCGTGGCGCTGGCCGCCGTGCGGCGCGTGCAAACCCTCTTTCCGCCGGCCGCACACCTGATGCACAGCCGCGCCAAAACCTTCGATTTTTCCGAAACCTTCCTGTTCAACGAGCAGTACCGATTCCAGCTGCGGACATTGTCCGGTCCTCAGTAAACGCGGCAGCATCGAGCTCGATGCGGTCGCGTCCCCGCTCCTTGGCCAGGTACAGGGCCGCATCGGCGCGCGACAGCAATCCTTCCAGCCCCTCCACCACCGATGCCTGGCAAGCGACGCCAATGCTGACGGTACACGAAGGCAGTCCCGCATGACTGGACTCGCGCAGCAAGGTGCGAATGCGTTCGGCCACGCCCAAGGCATTATGCACAGGCATATCCGGCATCAGTACGACGAACTCCTCGCCGCCGAAACGCGCCACGCAATCCGATTCGCGCAGGGCGCCTCCGATGACGGTGGCCACATGCGCCAGCACCTGGTCACCCACCGCGTGACCGTAGCGGTCATTGATCGATTTGAAGTAATCGAGGTCGATGCTGAGCAGTGTCAGCGGTAAACGGCGGCGGCGCAGATTGCCTATCTCGCGGGCATAGGCATCGCCAAAGCCGCGCCGGTTCAGCACCTGCGTCAATGGATCGTGGGTCGAGCGGCGCTCCAGTATCTGCTGCAGACGGCGCGTCGCCACCGTCATGAAGCCCACCGTCAGCAGCAGCGCCATGAAATTGGCGACCGCCAGATAGATGCCGGCCGGTGTGCTTGCCACCGCCAGGTTCACGCTGGCGCCGCCATGCAGCAACGCCGACACGCCGCGCGCCAGCACCACGACAGCTTGCAGCAGCATCAGCGCCCCAAAGAAAAAACTTGAGAAATGGCGCTCGCCATGGTGCCACACCAGTTGCACCTGGCGCGCATAAAACAGGAAGACCAGCAGGGAGAAGACCGCCACGCGCGCCGAGAAATCGGGGCGCGCCAGCAGCCACCAGCTATTGCCGGCGATGGCCAGGGCAAGTATCAGCCAATAAGCGCGGCGGCTGGGCGCCAGGCCAAAGAATTTCTCCGTGCCCAGCATCGACAGGCCGATGCCGGCCACCAGCGCCGCATTGGCCGCGATCATGGACAATTCAGGCGGCAGCACCTCGCGGGTGCCGAACAGCAGGGACGCGCACACCAGCAACAGCAAACCGGCCGCCCAATGCCCAAGGCCATGCACCTCGCGCCGGAAGCTGTGATAGACCGAGAACATGACGATGCACATCGCCCCGCACATCAGGGTCGTCATCAACATAATCGTTCGTGGATCGAGGGTTTGCACGTTGGGCGCGATCTAAAAGAGACAGTGCGGCAATTTTAGTTTAGTTAAAGAAAAATTAGTTCATTTGCAGGAAATATGATGGCAACCCGGCAGTGTCGGCAGGTGAATTACATTTGAGGAAATATATCCTGAAAGAAAAAACCGGCCAGTAAAGGCCGGTTTTCTGTCTTACTGCACGACAAACAGCATCATGCCGCGCTAGGACGCTTCGGTCCCGTGGCTTTCTTTGGCGCCGGCAGCAACGCCAGGCTGACACCCGGCACGCGGTCGCCTTGCAGCACGGCCGCAAACGTCATCAGCTCGTCGCGGCGGAAAGCATGGATCGCCACCCTGGCGCCGACGGCGTAACGACCCAGCAAAGTGTCCAGGTTGGCCGGGTTGCCCGTCACGCGCAAGCCATCGACAGCCACCAGCACGTCGCCGGCAGACAGACCAGCCAGGTGGGCGGCACCGCCCTGGTGCACCTGCGCCAGCCTGGCATCGTTGCCGTCGCGGCCCAGGTTGACGTCCAGGCTGGCTTTTTCGGCCTTGCGCGCGTCGCTGTATTTCACGCCGAATGGCGCCAGCAGGCGCGCCAGTGGCACGTCGTCCGTGCCGCGGATGTAGCGCTCGAAGAACGGTTTCATGCGCGTGCCGGAAACCTCATCGAACAGGGCTTCGACTTCAGCCGGCGTCACGCCGCGCGCTTTGCCCTTGTAGAAATCGCGGCCATAGCGCTGCCACAGAGCCTGCATCACGTCGTCCAGCGATTTTTCGCCGTTCGTCTTGGCGCGGATCGTCAGGTCGAATGCCAGCGCGATCAGCGAACCCTTGGTGTAGTAGCTGACGATGGCGTTCGGCGCGTTTTCATCCTGGCGGTAGTACTTGCCCCAGGCGTCGAAGCTGGAATCGGCCACGCTTTGCTTGGTGCGGCCGCTGCCGCGCAGCACGCTGTTGACGGTTTTCCCGAGCAATTTGAAATAGGCTGCCTCGTCGATCAGGCCCGCGCGCACCAGCATCAGGTCATCGTAATAACTGGTGAAACCCTCGAAGAGCCACAGCAGCGGCGAGTAGCTCTCCGCCTGCAGGTTATACGGCGCAAAGGCAGCCGGCTTGATGCGCTTGACGTTCCAGGTATGGAAGTACTCGTGGCTGCACAGGCCCAGGAATTTCAGGTAGCCGTCGCCGATCTCGGTGCTGTTTGAAGCCGTCGTCGGCAGGTCGGCGCGCGCGCAGATCAGCGCCGTCGAGGCGCGATGTTCCAGGCCGCCGTAACCGTCGCCGACGGCCATGGTCATGAACACATAGCGGTCCATCGGCGCTTTTTTGGTTTTCGGCTCGAAGAAGGCGATCTGCGTTTCGCAGATGGCTTTCAGGTCGCGGCACAGACGGTCCAGGTCCAGGTTCGGCACCTTGCCCGTGACGACGATATCGTGGGGCACCCCATGCGCGCTGAAGGTGGCCAGCGCGAAGTCGCCCATCTCCACCGGGTGGTCGATCAGCTCATCGTAGTTGGCCGCCTGGTAGCTGCCGAAGCCATAGCGCTTCGCTTTGAGTTCCGGCAGGGTGGTGGCGACTCTCCAGGTCTTGCAGGCCGCATCCTTCGGCTGCACGATGTGCACTTCATGGGCGTCGGATTCCTGGCCCAGCACGCGCAGGAACACGCTGGTACCGTTGAAGAAGCCATGATTCTGGTCCAGGTGAGCGGCGCGCACGGACAAATCCCAGGCGTAGACGTCATATTCGACCGTCAGGGCGCCCTGGCAAGGCGCGGCTTGCCACGAGTGCTTGTCCAGCTTGGTCAGCGCGACTGCCTTGCCCCCGGACTCGGCGCGGATGCTGACGATGTTGCGCGAAAATTCGCGGATCATGTAGCTGCCCGGGATCCAGGCCGGCAGGGACAAGACCTGGCCGATGGCGGCCGGCGACTTGACTGTCAACGTCACTTTGAACATGTGGCCCGCCAGATCAAGGGCGGCGATGCTGTAGATGATGCCGGCGGCCGGTGTGGTTTTCACTGCGGTTTTCGCCGCGGCTTTGCTTGTGGCTTTGCCGCTCGCCTTGGCTCCTGCCTTGGCGATGCTTTTTTTAATTGGAGCTTTTTTCATGTTTTCCTCGTGTCTGGCTTGTCTTCCCGGGAGCGCCACTGCCCCGCCTTACAAATCGTCAGGTGTATCAATATCGCGCAAGATGCCGCAGTCGTCCACTGTCACTTCGCATACGGCATGGCTGTTGACGATGCTGCGCGCACCCTGGTCGCCATCGAGCGCCAGCAGCAGCGGCAAGTGAAAGGCACTGAACGCGACAGGATTGCCGCGCCGCCCCTGAAAGACGGGCACGGCGATGTGTGCGCCATCGCCGATGGCTTGCGACAAGGCGGCGATTGTAGCCGCTTCCACACCAGGCATGTCGCCCAGGGCGATCAGCCAACCCGGCGCGCCGCGCACGTAATCGATGGCGCAGGTGAGCGAGGCCGCCATGCCCGTGTCGGCATCATGGCAGACGCGCACCTCGCAGCCCAGCGCCCCAAGTGCGCGTGCCACCTGCGTGTCGTCGGCGCGCACCACGGCCAGCACGCGCGGCAAGGCCGCCAGCATGGACTTTGCGGCCGCCACCACCACCGGCAAGCCAGCATGCGGGCCTTCCGTCAAAGGCTGCAATAATTTGTTCTGTGCGCCGGAAGGGTCGAACCTGCGTCCCCTTCCGGCTGCCAGCAGGATGCCGACCGTACTCAAAAAACTGCTACCGTCATGCGGCCGCCAGATCAAACGGCAGCTTGCGCAGGCGCTTGCCCGTCAGGGCGAACAACGCATTGGCGAAAGCGGGCGCCAGCGGCGGCACGCCGGGTTCACCCATGCCCGTCGGCGCGTCGCCCGACGGTACCAGATGCACCTCGATCACCGGCATGTCGGGCATGCGCGGCACCGGATAGTCGCCGAAGTTCTGCTGCTCCACCAAGCCATCCTTGAGCGTGATGGCCGCGCCGGGAATGGTCATGCCCAGCGCCATCAGCGCGGCACCCTGCACTTGCGCCTCGATCGTCAGGGGGTTGACGGCCAGGTTGCAATGCACGCCCGCCCATACCTGGTGCAGCTTGGGCGCGCCCTCGACCACCGACGCCGTCACCACGTAGGCGACCACGGAATTGAACGATTCATGCATGGCCACACCCCAGGCCTGTCCCTTCGGCAGCTTCTTCCTGCCATAACCGGACTTGGCTACGGCCAGGTCCAGCGCGGCGATGTGGCGCGTATGCTTGGCGTCGATCAGCTGCTTGCGGTAGGCGACGGGGTCCATCTTCGCCACGTGCGCCGCTTCGTCGATCAGGGTTTCCATGACAAAGGCCGTATGCGTCGAGCCGACGGAACGCCACCACAGCACGGGCACGTTCGCCTTGGCCGTGTGCACGGACAGCTTCATCGGCAGGGTGTACGGTTCGCCCATGCCTTCGACCATGGTGCCGTCGACGCCATTTTTCACCATGAAGGCTTCGAACGGCGTGCCGGCCATGATGGACTGGCCCACGATGGTGTGGTCCCAGGCGAGTATCTTGCCCTTGGCGTCGAGGCCGATCTGCGCGCGGTGCACATGCGACGGCCGGTAGTAGCCGCCCTTGATGTCGTCCTCGCGGCTCCACATCAGCTTCAATGGACCGCTCTTGCCCGCCGCGCGATAAGCCTTGGCGACGTTGACGGCTTCGACCACGTAATCGGAAGATGGCACGGCACGCCGGCCGAAGCCGCCGCCCGCCATCATCGTATGCAAGGTCACCTGCTCCGGTTTCAGGCCAGAGGTGGCAGCAATCGCCGCCTGGTCGCCCGTCTGGAATTGCGAGCCCACCCACATCGTGCATTTGTCGGTCTGCAGGTCGACGACGCAATTGAGCGGTTCCATCGGCGCATGTGCCAGGTAAGGGAATTCATAGACGGCCTCGATCTTTTTCGGCGCGGAGGCCAACTTGCCCATGTCGGCAGGTTTGGCGACAGTGCCCGGCGTTTTGGCCAGCGCCTTGAAGGCGGCCAGTTGCTGGGCGCTGCTGACTTTTTCCACGGCGCTCGAATCCCACTCGATCACCAGCGCGTCGCGCCCTTGTTTGGCGGGCCAGTAGCCGTCGGCGATGACGGCCACGCCGCTACCGCCACGGTCGGTCTTTACTTCCAGTACTTCCAGCACGCCCTTGATAGCCCTGGCCTTGCTGGCGTCGAATTTCGCCACCTTGGCGCCAAACACGGGCGGGCGGGCCACCATGGCCACTTTCGCGCCAGGCGGCTTGAAGTCGATGCCGAACTGCTGTTTTCCTGTGGACTTGGCCGCCGCGTCGAGCCGTTTCACGGGTTTGCCGATGATGGAAAAGTCGCGTGGGTCCTTCAGCATGACGCTGGCAGGTACGGGTTGGCGCATGGCCGCGTCGGCAAACTCGCCATATGTCGCCTTTTGCCCGCCGGGGCCATACAGCACGCCTTTCGCGGCACGCACCTGGTCGGGACTGACTTTCCACTGTGCGGCGGCGGCGCCTACCAGCATGGCGCGCGCCTTGGCGCCAATTTCGCGGTACTGGGTGAACGAATGGGCGATGCTGCCGGAGCCTCCCGTCATCTGCATGCCGTAGGCGGCATCCTTGTACTGTTCGCCGGCTGGCGCCAGCGCGCCATGCACCAGGCTCCAGTCGGCGTCGAGTTCCTCGGCGATCAGCATGGGCAAGCTCGTTTGCACGCCCTGGCCAAATTCCAGGCGGTTCACCTGTACTGTCACCATATTATCGGGGGCGATGTGCAAAAAGGCGTTCGGCGCGTACGCGGGCTTGGCGGATGCAGCATCGGCCGCCTGTGCCAGTTTCCCTGCGCCGGGCAGGAAAAAGCCCAGCATCAAGCCGCCGCCCGCCACCGCGCCGGCTTTCATGAAACCGCGCCGCGACACACCATCTGCAAGCGCCACCGGGGCCGATGCCAGCGCCGCGCCCAGGGTCACCCCGCCATGCTGCAATGCTTCCTGATTCAACCATTCGATACGCATGTCTCTCTCCTCAGGCCAGGGTCTTGGCCGCGTCCTTGATGGCTGCGCGGATCCGTTGATAGGTGCCGCAGCGGCAGATATTGCCGCTCATGGCGCCGTCAATGTCGGCATCGCTGGGTGCCTTGTTGGTGCGCAGCAGCGCTGTGGCGCTCATCACCTGGCCGCTTTGACAGTAGCCGCATTGCGGCACGTCGTGGCGCACCCACGCCGCCTGCACCGCTTTGCCCACCTGGTCGTTTTCCATCGCTTCGATGGTGGTGATCTTTTGCGCGCCGACCGAGGAAATCGGCGTGATACACGAGCGGATAGGCTGGCCGTCAAGGTGCACCGTGCAGGCGCCGCACAGGGCCGCGCCGCAACCGAATTTGGTGCCCGTCATGTTCAGGTTATCGCGCAGCGCCCACAGAATGGGCGTGGAAGGATCGGCATCGACCTGCGTGTCTCGTCCGTTGATATTCAAGGTAATCATCTGCTGCTTCCCCTTTTTTGGATTGTTATGGCGTCTACAAACAACACTTGATAATACGACAGCGGAAAAAAGTGCAAAAAAAAGCGCGCCTTGCGAGGGCGCGCCGTCCAGCCTTTCTGGCGACAGCCCGGATTACTTAATGGTCGAGAATTTCTGTTCCAGCGTTTTCGCATCGACTGCGCCCGGAATGCGGCTGCCGTCGGCAAAGAAGATGGCAGGCGTGCCCGAGACGCGCAATTGCTGGCCCAGGGCCAGGATTTTCTCATGCGGGTTGGCGCAATTGGCAGCGACCGTGGCTGGCGCCTTGCCGTTCAGCATCCAGTCGTCCCAGGCCTTGTTGCGGTCCGGCGCGCACCACACGTTGCGCGACTTGACGATGGAGTCCGGTGACAGGATGTTGTACATGAAGGTGTAGACGGTGACGTTGTCGATTTCCTTCAGCGCATTCTGGCGGAAACGCTTGCAATAACCGCAGTTCGGATCTTCGAACACGGCGATCACGCGCTTGCCATTGCCCTTGACGGATTTCATGGCCGAATCGAGCGGCAGGTCGGAGAACTTGATGCGGTTGACTTCGTCCAGGCGCACCTTGGTCAGGTCTTGCGACGTCTTGGCGTCGAAGACGTGGCCAACAAACAGGTATTGCGCGGCTTTGTCCGTGTACAGGATATCGCCACCCGTGCGCACTTCGTACAGGCCTCCATACGGGGTTTCCTTGACCGAATCAACCTTGGCGCCTTCGCCCAGGCGCGGTTCGATCAGCTTTTTAATGCTCGCTTCCGTAGGCGTTTCCGCGCCGGCGCACGACATCATCAGGCCCGAGGCCAGCACTAATGCGATTCTACTCATTTTTATCACTATCACTTCTCCACTTGAAACGCCTGGCGGAACTGGCCTCTGGCCCGGCGCAACTATCTTCTTAACAAAACGAGCGCCGCAGACCAGCTGCGGCGACCTTGAATTTTCACTGCTTCCATTATCCAGCGATATCTTAAGACTTAATGATGTCCCAACGCGTGAGAAATCATTTTTCGCTTCAGGGCAGGTAATTTATCCAGCAAGTTTAATCCCAAATTGCGAACCACGCGCAACGGTTCAAGATCGGCGCCGAACAAACGCGCCAGGCCATCGGTCGCCAGCTGCATCAGCAGCACGTCTTCCTTGCGCGCGCGGGCATAGCGGGCCAGCACGCGCTCGTCACCGATGCCGCGGTGCGCCTCGCGTTCGCTGATCGTCTTGACCAGTTGCGCCACGTCGGCAAAGCCAAGGTTCATGCCGTGGCCGGCCATCGGGTGCACCACGTGGGCGGCATCGCCTACCAGGGCCACGCGTGGCGCCACCATGGCGTGCGGGCGCATCAGGGTCAGTGGAAACGCGCGCACCAGTTCCGGCTGCAAAGGTATCAGCTTGCCCAGCTTGTCGTGGCAATACGCGGCCAGGCGCTCGGCCAGGGCGTCGGCCGATTCGCTCATCAAGGTATCGGCCAGCGCATCGGGCGCCGACCAGACCAGCGAAACGCGGTCCCCCGGCAGCGGCAGCAGCGCGACGATGCCTTCGCTGCCGGTAAACCATTGGTGGGCCGCGCCATGGTGCGGCTTTTCGCAGGCGAAGTTGCTGACCACGCCGCGCTGGCCATACGAGCGGTAATCGAGACCGATGTCGCACTGGCCCCGCACCCACGATTGGGCGCCGTCCGCGCCCACCACCAGCGCGCAGGTGATGGTGTCGCCGCCATCGAGGTGCACGATGGCCGTATCATTCGTCCATTCCAGGCGGCTGGCGCGGCCCTGCACCACATTGACGTTAGGTGCGAATTTCAGCGCGGCGTCCAGCGCCTGGCCCAGGTTGCGGTCCTCGACGATCCACGCCAGCGTGCCCACATGGGCGCCGTAAGCGTCGAAACCGAGTCCGCCCGCCTGCACACCGTCGCCGTTGACCAGCATGGCATCGATGGGCGCCACCCTGTCGGCCGCCAAAGCGCCCCACACCTTCAGCGACGACAGCAACTGGTGCGCCGTGTGATTGAGCGCATACACGCGTACATCCCAGCTGGCTTCGACCGGCTTGACGGTGGGTGCCGGAGGGCTCACCGGGGATAACAGGGTGACGCTTTGTCCTGCCTGGGCAAACGCCAGCGCCGTGGTTTTCGCGATGGCGCCGTCGCCGACGATGCAAACGTCGCTGTGGCTATGCATGAAGCGCCGCATGGTGGGGGGAGTGGGACTGTTCATACGGCCATTATAGCGTTTGCCCCACCCTTTTCAGATAGTCCGGAAGTACAGGACGCGTGCCCCAGATCAAGCGGCTCCATGAAATACAGGCAGCACGTGGTCCGCGATCTCCTGCAAGGTCTCGGCCAGCGGGCGGCGGTTCTGCCGCAGTTGCAGGCCGATATGCCGCACGCCGGCCTCGCGCATCGCGTGCAGCTCCGCGATCAGGCCATCACGCCCCGTGCGCCCGCCAAAGCGGAAACGCTGCAGCGGCATGGCGGGATCTTCGTCCAGGTCCAGGTGGATGAAGCTGACATACGGCTTGTCGCCACCGGCCACGGCGCGCCATTGTGCCGAACGGCGCGCATGGTCGTCGGGCGTCCCCGGATAGGCGAGCCAGCCATCCATTTGTTCACCGATCCAGGCGGGCGACTGCTGCGCCAGCCCTGCCACCAGCAGCGGCAAGCGCGCGGCTGGCCTGGGCAACAGGCGGATGCCGGACGGCAGGCGCGTTACGCCCCAGTCGCGCAGCATGGCCACCTGCTCGCGGAAGGCGGCGCCGCGCTGGTCGAAGTCGCGGCCAAACACGGGATACTCGACGGGCCGGTCGCCGCTGGCCACGCCCAACAGCAGGCGCCCGCCGCTCAACTGGTCGACGCTGGCCGCCGCCTTCAAGGTCAATACGGGTTCGCGCAGCGGCAACACCACGGCGGCCGTGCCCAGCAAGATGTTCTCGGTGATGCCAGCCAGGTAGCCGAGGTAGGTAAACACCTCGAAGACCTGGGCCGCGTCGCCGAACGAGGGGTCATACAGGGGCACGTCGCGCAGCCACAGGGCCCTGAAACCCAGGCGGTCGGCCAGCTGCGCCAGCGCCGCGTGCTGCTTCATGTCAGGCTCGCCCGGCACGCGGACGGACGCCGCATTCGCCTGGCGCCCCGTGGACGACCAGTCATTATCAAGCGGCAATTCCAGGCCGATACTCAATCCGCCGCCCTGCCCCAGCTTGTTCATCGCAGTCATCATCTTCTCCTCAATCCCACTGCGGCGCCAGGCCGTCAGGGTTGGCCAGGCGCTCGCCACGCTCCAGAGTTGCCATCTGCGCCATCTCGTCCGGCGACAGGGTAATGCGCTGGAAATGCAGGTTTGCTTCCAGGTTGGCGCGTTTGGTCGACGACGGGATCACGGCAAAGCCCTGCTGCAGCGACCAGCTCAGTGCCACTTGCGCTGGCGTCACGCCGTGTTTGGCGGCGATGGCCGCAATCACGGGGTCCATCACCACCTTGCCATACGCAAGCGGCATATAGGCCGTCATGTGGATGCCCTGGCTGCGCGCGAAATCGATGACGGTGCGGTTTTGCAGAAACGGGTGGATCTCGACCTGCTGCGTGGCGATTTGCCCGGCGCCCACGGTAGCGATGGCTTGCCGCAGCTGCGCGTTGGTGAAATTCGATACGCCGATGGCCCTGGTCAGCCCTTGCGCCTTGGCTTCCAGCAGCGCCGCCATGTAGTCGGCGACGGGAATCGCGTCCTGCGGCGACGGCCAATGGATCAGGGTCAGGTCCAGCTGCTCCAGTTGCAGCTTGTGCAGGCTGTCTTTTAAACTTGGAATGAGTTTGTCGCGCTGCAGATTGTCGATCCATATCTTGGTGGTGACGAACAGTTCGTCGCGCGGGACGGGACTGGCGGCAATCGCCTGGCCCACTTCGGCTTCATTGCCGTAGATTTGCGCCGTATCGATATGGCGGTAGCCGACGTCCAGGCCCGTGGCGACGGAATCGATGACGACCTGCCCCTGCAGGCGGAAAGTGCCCAGGCCGATGGCGGGGATGGCGGTGCGATTGGTAGTGGCGTTCATGCGGTAGTCCTCTCAAATCAGTAACGATGAGCACACTATGCACCGTTCTTTTGTTGAGAAAAATACCGCTTACCTCAAATAATATTTGACCCACAGGCAAGTAAAGACCTGCCGCTGCAAGAAATCCGGGAAAAGTCACAGCCGGCTCTTGCATTCCCGTTTTGGTCTGCTATAATTCGCCACCTTGGCCTGGTAGCTCAGTCGGTAGAGCAGAGGATTGAAAATCCTTGTGTCGGTGGTTCGATTCCGCCCCGGGCCACCAAGAATTCGTTCACGCAACGCCCACTCATGCTAGTGGGCGTTGTCGTTTCCGGGGTGCGCAGTCCTTGGCGCCGGTTCATTTCCGGCGCAAAAGCTGCGCCCCGTTGACATCCCTCACTTCAGCTCGACCTGCGCCGTGCCTTGCGTCGCCCAGAGGCGCCGATAGGCCCCGTCTGGATCATGGTCACGCATTTGCTTTTGCAGGTTGAACCGTCGCCCATTGCGCGGGTCGGTTCCTCGGCCGGCAACGTACAGCCAGTTACCCTGATTGCTGTAAACGTCGTAGTCGATCAGTTGCGCTTCAAACCAGGCAGCGCCGGCGCGCCAATCGCAGCCCAGATCGTGCACTAGGTAACTGGCAACAATTTGACGCAGCCGGTTGGAGAGATAACCGGTGGCACTGAGCTCGGCCATGCCCGCATTGACAAGCGGTTCACTGGTGCGGGCTTGGCACCATGCTTCGAATCGATGCGCATCGTGACTGGGCTGGCCCAGGCTGCTCAAGCCTTGCGCCCGGTACAGCGCGCCCCCATGCTGCAGGTGCAGAAAGCGAAAATAGTCGCGCCACATCAATTCAAACCAGATCCAGTATGTGCTGTCGTTGGCGCCGTGCTCTGCTTCAAATTGCCTGAGCGCGGCGCACACCACGCGCGCGGATAGTGCGCCGCAGGCTAGCCATGGAGAAAATTTGGTGGAGTAGTCCACGCCGGTCAAACCATTGCGTGTGAGCTTGTAGGTGTGCGCCAGCTCGCCACCGAAATACTGGCGCAGATGTGCAGCGGCGGCACTCGGGCCACCGTAAAAAGCCGGTAGCGCGTACGGGAACGACGACCGTGCGGTGGCAAGATGCGCGTCCTGGAGCACGTCCGGCACCACAGCCCAGGTTTCAGCCAGTGCTTCGAAGTCCGGCGGCAAGGGCGGAATCGTCGTCGGCCGCGCGAGCGGGGCCGACGGCGCCACCTGCTCTCGCTCTACGAGTATGCGGAAGTTGGTGAATACATCAGGCAAGGCAGCGCACGGAAACGGCAGCGCGGCCGGATCGAGCAAGCTCGATTGCCACAGCGCTTCAACTGTCAGGCCTGCAGCACGCAGTGCGGCAAGGTCGCCCTGCTCTTCTGGCGCGGCAATCTCCTCGCAATGGATAGTCGTCGCGCCGATGGAGTGCGCCAGTGCCAACAACACCTGGGCGGGGTCGCCCTCGACCTCCAGCAACTGACTGCCGTACGACCCCAGCTGCGTCGCCAAGTCCGCCAGGCCCGAGCGGAGAAAATGCTGGCGATGCGGGCTGGTGCGCGGCACATTCCAGCGCGTCGCGACCGGCGCGCTGCGATGGCAATACACAAACAACAGATGGCCGGCGCGTTGGCAGGCCTGGCGCAAAGCCGGATTATCCTCGAGCCGCAAATCATTGCGGAACCAGTAAATATGCGTTTGTGCCGACCTTGCGGCGGGGTCGGTATTCATGTCTGACGCTTGCTATCCTGGCGACAGCGATCTGAACAGTATTTCACCTCGTCCCAGACCTTTTCCCATTTTTTACGCCATGCAAACGACAACTGGCATTGCTGACAGCGTTTGGTCGGAAGGTCAGATTTTTTTCGCATACGCATGTTGATCACTCTGGCTAACGTAGAACGAAGGACGAAGGACGCAGGGTGTCGCAGGAGGCAACCGAAGCAGAAACCGGCCGCCACTGGACGGCCTGACGGCCAGCACGATCGAGCATGCCACATTCTGGCGGTGCCACAATCTTACGGAAAAAACGGATCTGGCGCTGCTATAAGCGCCGTCCTGAACGAGCCATCTCCGGCCCGCTCGCTACATCAGCCGACGCACCTGGCGCCGGGCAATCCGCTTTACCACATCAAATCATCAGGAATCTGGAACGCCGCATACGGATCGTCCTCGTCCACTTCGGTGCTGGCCTGTTTTACACGTACGACGATGGCCGGATCGCGTTCGGCGATCTTGTCGGCGATGATGCGCGGCACCAGCTCCACGGCACCGCCCAGGCAGACGATCACCAGGCGGCCCGCCACCAGGTGGGCTTGCACGGCAGCCGTCACATAGATGCGCTCGATTTTGTTGTTAAAAGTAAAGTTGTACGGCAGCTCGCCGTGGTTGCCCTTGCTTTGACGGTTCTTTTGCACCATTTGCGCAATCTGCGCCACGATGGCCTTCTGGTTGGCGGCCGCGTCGCGCTGCGCGTTCAATTCGCGCGCGCGCTCGGCGTTCTTGCGCTGCGTCTCGAGCGCGGCCAGGCGCACCTCGTCGACACTTTGCGTGCCGCTCTTGCGCTCGTCCTTTTTTTGCTTGCTCTTGTCCTGGTTGGCCAGCTTGACCTTCTTCTTGTCGACCAGGCCGGCCTTTAAAAACTGCTCTTGCAACGAGACCATAACTACTCCGTATGAGGGTGCGCCAGCCGAGACTGCGGCATCGGCCGGTGGAAAGACGTTAGCATAGCAAAAAACAGGGCCGCTGCCGCCGCAGAATGACTGGCCGGGCCTGCCGGTCGACGCCTGGCGCCCGGCAGTAACAAAAAGACACACTCGATTGGAAATTTTGTTGATAAATGTCATATAGTTAGTTACGTTCTGTATATCGGCAGTGAGCTGCCGATTGCCTGTCCCCTTCCATCGCCTGCGTCTACAAGGATTTGCCATGAAACAATTAATCGCCCTCTGCATCGCTGCCGCGTTTGCCAGCACCGCCTTTGCCGCCGCACCGGAAGCGGCCCCCGCCGCCAAGACGGCGCAACAGTCGAAAATGACCACCTGCAATGCCGATGCCGCAGGCAAAAAAGGCGATGAGCGCAAATCCTTCATGAAGGAATGCCTGAGCGCCAAGCCGGCGCCGGCCATGACGCAGCAAACCAAGATGAAAACGTGCAATGCCGACGCCAAGGACATGAAGGGCGACGCGCGCAAGGCGTTCATGAAAGAATGCCTGAGCGCGCCCAAGAAATAAGCGCCGGTTCGAAGCGCCAGTGTGCGCTTCACCCCACAGCGCCAGCCGAAAGGCTGGCTTTTTTTTGTTCCCACCACCTGGAGTCTCCTCTTGCCCTATCGCCTGTCCCCTTCCACTGCCGGCAGCCTGCTGGCCGCCACCTGCCTCGCCATTCTCTTGCCAGGCTGTCACACAAGCACGCCGGCGCCCATTTCGACACCGGCCGTGCGCGTGCCAGCCAGCATGCCGGCCGCTTGCACCCAGCCAGCCTGGCCCCCGGGCGAGAAACGTCGCGGCGCCCAAGGCAGAGTGACCTTGCACTTCACGGTAGAAGCAGACGGCAAGGTCAGCAAAGCGGCTGTCATCCGCTCCAGCGGCTATCCCGCTCTCGACCAGGCGGCCCGCGATGCGCTGGGCAAGTGCGTCTTCCAGCCTGAAACGCTGGACGGCAAGCCCGTCGCCAGCAAGGTCATCATGCCCTACCAATGGATCAATGAATCCGTCGACAACGCTGAACGCTGAACGCCGGCAATCATGATGAATGATCAAGATGACATGAGGAAAGATAGCGCGTAGTATTTAATCAACCTACTGCTCAGTACGGTTACATGGCATTCTGGAGAAAGGACGGCAGCGTGGTGGCGTCGAACGATCTCGCGCATTGGCGCGGCCAGGTCTTTAAGCGCCTGCTGCAGGTGGTTCTGCTGCTTGGCTTCGTGACGGCCATTCCCAGCGCACTGCTGGCCGCGAGCGAAGCCATCTGGTCCATTGTCGTCCTCGACCTGCTGGCCATCGGCTGGGTCGGCGTCATCTGGCATCTGCGTGCCATGTCCTACCGCTGGCGCGTGTGGCAGTTCCTGATCGTCGCCTACCTGGTGGGCGTGGGCCTGCTGCTGAAAATCGGCCCCGTCAGCCAGATCTACATGATGCTCATGCCCGTACTGGCGGCACTGCTGCTGGGCATGCGGCCAGCCCTGTCAACCTTGGCCCTGACGTCTCTGACCATCTTTTTCCTGGGCCTGTATCCCGACGTCGCCCTGCACTTGCCGGGCACGCCTGATTCTCCCGCGCTGCGCGCGCTGATCGTGGCCCTGAATTTCCTGTTCATCGCCGCCGTGCTGACCCTGTCCTGCGCCTTCCTGCTGCGCCACCTGGAAGACAGCAGCAAGGCCCTGTCGCAACGCAACGCCGAGCTGCGCTTGACGGCCACGGCGCTGGCCCGCCTGAACGACATGGTGATGATCGCCGAAGTGCTGGACGGCCCGCCCGGCCCCGGCGCGGTGCCGGCCACGCGCATCATCTTCGTCAACGACGCCTTCACGCGCAGCAGCGGCTATACGCGTGCCGAGGTGCTGGGCCGCAGCCTGCTGTTCCAGCAGGGCCCCGCCACCGATGCGGACGAACTGGCCCGCGTCGCCGCCGCCATGGCCAGCGCCCAGCCGGCCAGGGCGGAGTTACTGAACTACAACAAGGCCGGCAAGGCGTACTGGGTCGAAGCGGAACTGGTGCCGTTTACGGATGCGGACGGCAGGCAGACGCACTGGGTGGCTGTCGAGCGCGAAATTGACGAGCGCAAGAAATCGGAAGCGGACATCCACCGCCTGGCCTTCTACGACGTGCTGACGGGCCTTCCCAACCGGCGCCTGCTGATGGACCGCATCGCCCACCTGCTGGCCGCCGCGCCGCGCGACAATAAAATCAGCGCGCTGATGTTCATCGACCTCGACCACTTCAAACACATCAACGACGCGCGCGGCCACGCCACCGGCGACGCGCTGCTGCGCCTGGCCGGTGAACGACTGGCGCAGCTGATGCGCAAAGCCGACACGGTGGCGCGCATCGGCGGTGACGAATTCGTCGTGCTGCTGGCGCACCTGGCCAATGACCTGGACTGCGCCGCCCGCGCGGCAGCCCAGGTGGCCGAGAAAATCCGCGCCGCCATCGCGCGCGACTTCGATATCGAGGGGCAGTCCTATCATTGCAGCGCCAGCATCGGCGTGACCCTGCTGCCAAAAACGGGCCAACAGGCGCACGACCTGCTGCGCGAAGCCGACATCGCCATGTACCGCTCCAAGGCGGAAGGGCGCAACGGCATCGCCTTCTTTGAAGCGGCCATGCAGGCAGGCGTGGAACGGCGCCTGACCCTGGAACGGGCGCTTGCGCGCGCCCTCGATGAGCATGAATTATGCATGCACGTGCAGCCGCAGGTCGACCGCCAAGGCCGGGTGACGGGGGCCGAGCTGCTGATGCGCTGGCCACAGGCGGACGGCACGCATATCGGGCCGGGTGTCTTCATCCCCATCGCCGAGGAATCGGGACTGATCGTCAGGCTGGGGCACTGGGCCCTGCGCGAAGCGTGCCGCGCCGCCAGCCTGCTGGCGCAGGCGGGATCGCCCGTGGCGCTGTCGGTAAACGTGAGTCCGGCCCAATTTCGCCAGCCTGATTTCGCCGCCCGTGTGCAGGCGGCGCTGGCCGAGTACGGCACGCCGGCCGGCGCCCTGATCCTGGAATTGACGGAAGGCTTGCTGATCGACCAGCGCGACGCCTCGCTGGCGCGCATGCGCGAACTGGCGGCATTGGGCATCCGCTTTTCCATCGACGATTTCGGCACCGGCTATTCCAGCCTCGCCTACCTGACCTCGATGCCGCTGTACGAACTTAAAATCGACAAGCGCTTCATCGACGACACGCCGCGCGATGCGCGCGATACGGCCATCGTGCAAGCGATATTGGCCATGGCGCGCCATCTGAGCTTGCGCGTCGTGGCCGAAGGCGTGGAAACGCAGGAGCAGGCCGACTTCCTGGTCGCCCACGATTGCGATGGCTTGCAGGGCTACCTGTATGCGCGGCCCATGCCGCTCGATGACTTTCTCGCCTGGCTGGCCCAACATCAAGCTTAGCTTTCCGACATTTCCTGCACGAAACTCCTCCGCTAGAATACCGGCCTCATGGCCTGTACCTTCACCATCCCCTTTTATCATCTCGTCAAATAAAGCGATCCCCGATGCGTCTGGTTCTTCCCCTGTTGGCCCAACCCCTGCTGACACCTCTGCTACTGTCTCTGCTGGCCACCGCCCTGCCCGCCGCGCATGCGGCCCCATCCACTACCGCAGCTCCCACGTCCATCACCCTGGACCAGGCCATGGCCGATCCCGACTGGATCGGCACACCCGTCGAAGCGGCGTGGTGGGGCTGGAATGGGCAGCTGTATTACAAGCAAAAACGCCTTGGTTCGCCTCTGCGCGACACCTATCAATTGCCAGGCGCGAACGCCAAGCTCAATAGCGGCAAGAAGGTTGCCGATGCGCAACTGGCGAACCTCGATGGCCAGCAGATGGTCGTCAACCGGGCCGGCACGCGCGCCATCCTGCTGCGCAATGGCGACTTGTTCGAGCGCGACCTGAAAAACGGCGCCTTGATCCAGATCACGCGCGGCGTCTCGGCCATCAGCGACCCGCAATACTCCGCCGACGGCAGCGCGGTGCAGTACCGTAGCGGCAGCGACTGGTTCAGCTGGAGCCGCGTTGACCGCCTGAGTGCACCCGTCGCCCTGCTGCGCACAGCCAAAGACCCGGATGCCAAGCCCGAAGCGGACGCCCTGCGCGAGCTGCAACTGCGCCTGATCGTCAACCTGGCGCGCCAGAAGGAAGATCGCGATGCAAGCCGCGAGCGCCGCCACGAAGAGCGCCGCCTGGACGCCACGCGCGCGCCGGAACCGATTTACCTGGGCGAAAAAGTGACGATATCGGGCAGCGCCCTGTCGCCGGATGGCCGCTGGCTGCTGTTCGTCACGCAAGACAAGGCCGCCGAAAAAGGCAAGCTGGGCAAACTGGCCCGCTACGTCACGGAAACAGGCTACCCGGAAGCGGATGACGAGCGTACGCGCGTGGGCCGCAACATGCCCATCGCGCAAAGCCTGAAACTGGCCGACCTGCGCACGGGCCAGGTGCGCGAGATCGCTTTCGACAGCCTGCCCGGCATCGCCACCGATCCGCTGGCGGCCTTGCGCGCCGAACAGAAGCTGCCGCCACTGAAAGGCAACCGTCCCGTGCGCATCGACGCCCAGCGCGACGGCATCGCCTGGACCGATGACGGTTCGCGCGTGGCCGTGCGCGTGCGCGCCATCGACAACAAGGACCGCTGGATCGCCAACGTCGACCTGGCCAATGGCGCCCTCCTGCCCGTACACCGCATGAGCGACACGGCGTGGGTGAACCGCCGCGCCGACGAATTCGGCTGGCTGGCCGACAACGCCACCCTGTGGTATTTGTCCGAGGAAAGCGGCTACGCCCACTTGTACACAAAAACGGGCGCGGCTCCGGCGCGCGCGTTGACGCAAGGCCAATGGGAAGTGAGCGCCGTCGAGTGGAGCCGCGACGGCAAGACCGCCTACTTTATGTGCAACCCGCAGGCGCCCGGCACCTATGAAGTGTGCGCCAGCACGGCCAGGGAGGGCGGCGTGCGCGAAGTGACAAATTTGAAAGGCGTGGAAAACTTCGGCCTGTCGCCGGATAACGGCAAGCTGCTGCTGCGCTACTCGAACAGCTACCTGCCGGCCCAGCTGGCGACGATTTCCGTTGCAGGCGGCAAGGCGACTATCCTGACCGATACGCGCAGCGAGGCCTTCAAGGCGCGCAGCTGGGTCATGCCGGAACTGGTGCAAGTGCCATCCACGCATGGCGCGGCGCCCATCTGGGCCAAGCTGTACCGCCCTGCGCAACTGGAAGCGGGCAAGCGCTATCCCATCGTCATGTTCGCGCACGGCGCCGGCTACCTGCAGAACGTGACCGAGCGCTACCCTGTGTACTTCCGCGAACAGATGTTCCACAACCTGCTGGTGGAGCAAGGCTATATCGTGCTCGACGTCGACTACCGCGCCTCGATGGGCTACGGCAGCGCGTGGCGCACGGCCATCTACCGCCAGATGGGCCACCCGGAACTGGAAGATTTCCTCGACGGCGCCAACTGGCTGGCACAGCAGCACCAGGGGGACATCAAGAACGTGGGCATCTATGGCGGCAGCTATGGCGGCTTCATGAGCCTGATGGCCCTGATGCGCGCGCCGGACGTGTTCAAGTCCGGCGCAGCGCTGCGTCCCGTGACGGACTGGACTACCTACAACCACGAGTACACGGCCAATATCCTGAACACGCCGGACATCGATCCGCAAGCGTACAAAATCTCCTCGCCGATCGAATACGCTGACAAACTGACGGGCAACCTCTTGATTGCCCATGGCATGATCGACGACAACGTGTTTTACCAGGATTCCGTGCGCCTGTCGCAGCGTTTGATCGAGCTCAAAAAGGATAACTGGGAAATGGCCAGCTACCCCATGGAGCGCCACGGCTTCGTGCAGCCCGAAGCGTGGTATGACGAGTACCGCAGGATTTATCAGTTGTTCCAGCGCACGCTGAAGTAAGTTTAACTGCCCGCTTTCATGCGGGCATTTTTATGTACGGCATCTTGACGTCAGTCAAACGGCAGGGGCCGCGGCGTCGTGTCGCTCGATGACGGCAGGATCGGCAACAGCATGTGCGTCCAGCGTGCGAATCGCGCTTGCCATTCGGGCAAGCGTGGCACATGATGAAGGCATGCATATACCTACCTCCCCCATCCTGTTACCACTGCTGCGCGCCGCGTGCTCCTCCATCGTGCTGCTGGCCGCCAGTGCCTGTGGCAGCGCCCCCGCACAGGATGCGCCGCCCGCCCCCGGCAATGCCGGCTTGCTGGCGCAAATCCAGGCGGAAGTGGGTGCCGCCGCCTGCGACTCCACCCAGCAATGCCACACCCTCGCCATCGGCGCCAAGGCCTGCGGTGGGCCCGAGCGCTATCTGGCGTGGTCCAGCAAGGACCATGACGGCAAGACACTCAAGGCACTGGCCCAGGCGCAAGCCGAGGCCAGCCGCAAGCAGCAGCAGGCGGATGGCATGATGTCGACCTGCTCCATCGTCACGGACCCGGGCGCCACCTGCGAAGCGGGACGATGCGTACTGCAAAAGAGCGTCATGGGCGGCAGCTCGGCGATGTAAAAAAAGCCACTGGATCAGCGGCTTGGGAGGTTTTGCAACGCTTCAGGATTGCAGCTGCAAGGTCTTGATAATTTTGCTTTCCACCTTCTCGCCCGCACCCGAGGTGGCGTTCTTGCTTTCCTTGCGCAGCAACAATAAATGGTCACCGCTGACGCCATACTGGCGCGTCTCATCCGTCTTTTGCGTAAAGCTGATGACGACAAAGGCGCGTCCGCTCACATCCACGTGGAAATGGCTGGCCAGCGGCGTGCCGTCTGCAGCGATCCACACCTCGATGCCGCCTTCGAACTTCTTCACATACTTGCGGTCTTTCTCAGGCACCTTGTCGAGCGACAGGGTAAAGCTGATCAGGCGCGCCGGCTTGCCCTTGTAGCTATCCATTTTTTCGCCGCTGAACACGGCTTCCTCGATCTCGCGCGACAGGGCGTCCGCCGCCGACACCATGGAACGCAGCTCCGTCGCCTTCATTTCCCCCAGCGCAAAGCCGATCGGCGTCTTGACCTTGGGATCCTTCACCTTGGCGCGCTGCTCGGCTTCCACTTTCGCCAGCAAATCCTTGCCGTAGAGCACCTGCAAGCCCGCCGACCCGCCGTCGACAGTCACCATGGCCTGACCGCTATCCTCTTCCGCCGCCTTGCCTTCGCCCTCGCGGCGCCAGGTTTTCGATTCCACCTGTGCCTTGATAGGCATCTGCCCCTGCAAGCGCGCCAGCGCCGCATTCAAATCGGCCAGCCCGTCGGCCCGCGCCGTACTGCAAAACAAACTGAACAAGCCCGCCACCGCCAAGCCTTGCACTCCAATACGTCGCTGCATCGTCGCATCCTTATGTCGCATATCGATGCCAAAACACTATGTTTTGGCCATCTGTTGCATTTGAACACAGCTAGCTCTGGTCAGGTGGAAAGTCTTTCTGCTATAATTCGCCGCCTTGGCCTGGTAGCTCAGTCGGTAGAGCAGAGGATTGAAAATCCTTGTGTCGGTGGTTCGATTCCGCCCCGGGCCACCAAGAATTCAGCAGAACTTATCAAAAACGCCACCTTCGGGTGGCGTTTTTGTTTGTCTTTGCACAAAACCACCATCGCGCCCACCGCTGTGTACGCAAACGTACGGACTGCAGCCGTCCAGGAGCACATGCTGCAGGCAGACCACTAATTCCCTTCCCGCCGTCCGCGCCATGCGCAACACGGCAGACGGGTCAACTGGTCATCTCTCCCCGCCATGCGAAACTCGCGCCCGACGCCGTCGAGCCGTTCCGTACATAACGGCACACTCCAAAGGATGCATCATGAAAACAACCCTGATATTGCTCGCGCTCGCCTCTACCCTCGCCTTGACCGCTTGCCAGCGCGAAGCGCCACCCGTCGTGCAAGTCGTCCCCGGCCCTGCCGGCGCGCCTGGTCCAGCCGGCGCAACGGGTGCCACGGGTGCCGAAGCTCCTGCCGGCGCAACCGGTGCGACCGGCGCCACTGGCCAGACCGGCGACAGCGGTGCCGCCGGATATGATGGCGCCAAGGGCGCCACTGGCGCAAAAGGCAACGATGGTGTTCAAGGCAACGATGGTGTCCAAGGCAACGACGGTGCCAAGGGCGACGACGGTGCCAAGGGCAAGACAGGCGACACGGTGATTGTCGTTCCACAACGCTAATACGCCTCACGCCACACACCACAACGCCAACCCATCCGGTTGGCGTTGTGCGTATGCGCAGTACCGCACAGTAACATCGGCCATATCGGCCTACCCTGTACTTATTACACAGGGAGATATCGCATGCTGATGATCGTACTGATGGTGGCCCTGCTGGGCCTGCTTGCACTGTTCGCGCCCGGCCCCGTGCGCCGCGCCCTGATTACCCCACACTTGCTGGCCCTGTTCAAGCGCATCTTGCCGAGCATGTCCGACACGGAACGCGACGCCCTTGAGGCGGGCACCACCTGGTGGGATGCCCAGCTGTTTTCCGGCCGGCCCGACTGGTCCAGGCTGCTGGCTTATGGCCGCGCCTCGCTCACTGCCGACGAGCGCCATTTTCTTGACCACGACGTCGAGCGGCTGTGCGAACTGGTCAACGACTGGGAAACGCAGCAGGCGCAGGATTTGCCGCCGCAAGCCTGGGCCTACATGAAGGCGCAGGGTTTCCTCGGCATGATCATCCCGAAACAATACGGCGGCAAGGAATTCTCCGCCTACATGCATTCGCAGGTGGTGATGAAATTGTCGAGCCGCTGCTCGGCGCTGGCCGTGACCGTGATGGTGCCCAATTCGCTGGGACCGGCCGAACTGCTGCTGCACTACGGCACCGAAGAACAAAAGGATTACTACCTGCCGCGATTGGCTTCCGGCACGGAGATTCCCTGCTTTGCACTGACCAGCCCGTATGCGGGTTCCGATGCGGCTGCCATTCCCGACCTTGGCATCGTGTGCATGGGCATGCATGAAGGGCGCGCCACTGTGGGTTTCCGCCTCAGCTGGAACAAGCGCTACATCACCCTGGCACCCGTGGCGACCTTGCTGGGGCTGGCATTCCAGACCAGCGACCCCGATCATTTGCTCTCCGACAACGATGCGCCGGGCATCACCTGCGCCCTGATCCCCGCCAGCCACGACGGCGTGGTGATCGGCCGCCGCCATCACCCCTTGAACGCCGCGTTCCAGAACGGCCCCACGTCCGGTAACGATGTTTTCATCCCCATCGACTGGGTCATCGGCGGCCAGGCGCAAGTGGGTAAAGGTTGGCGCATGCTGATGGAATGCCTGGCGGCCGGGCGCGCCATTTCCCTGCCCTCGTCCAGCGTGGGCATGGGCAAGATGGCCGTGCGCGGCACCGGCGCATATGCGGCCGTGCGGCGCCAGTTCAACATGGCTATCGGCAAATTCGAGGGGGTACAGGAAGCGCTGGCCCGCATGGGCGCCAATCTGTACCTGATGGACGCGGCCCGCACCCTGGCTGCGCACGCCGTCGACCTGGGCGAAAAGCCGGCCGTCATTTCCGCCATCGTCAAATACCACGTCACGGAACGGGGACGCGCGCTCGTCAATGACGGCATGGACATCCTGGGCGGCAAGGGCATCTGCGTGGGGCCGGACAATTTCCTCGCCAGCGCCTACCAGCAAATCCCCATCGCGATTACCGTTGAGGGTGCCAACATCCTCACGCGCAGCCTGATCATCTTTGGCCAGGGCGCCATCCGCGCGCATCCATATGTACTCCGGGAAATGGCGGCCGTCAGCGAAAGCGATGGCCGCAAAGCCGTGCGCGATTTCGATGCAGCCTTCTTTGGCCACGTAGGCTTTGTGCTGGGCAACCTGGCCAGGGGATTGTGGTACGCACTGGGCGGCGCGCGCCTGGTGGCCGTGCCCGACGCCAGCGCACCCGTACTGGCTCCCTATTACCGCGCGCTGACGCGCATGTCGACGGCCTTTGCCGTCATGACGGATATGTCGATGTTCGTGCTCGGTGGCGAGCTCAAGCGCCGCGAGCGGCTGTCCGCCCGCCTTGGCGACGTGCTGGCGCAACTGTACCTGGCGTCGTCCGTGCTGAAGCGTTACGAGGACGATGGCCGTTTCGCCGCCGACCTGCCTTACGTGCACTGGGCGCTGCAAGATGCGCTGGTCAAGGCGCAGCAGGGCTTGACGGGCGTACTGGACAATTTTCCCGCACGCGTGCTGGCGGTGTTGCTGCGCATGCTGCTCTTGCCCTTCGGCCTGCCCCATCGTCCGCCGTCCGACGAACTGGGCAGCGAGGTGGCGCTGGCCCTGCAAACGCCGGGCGCCGACCGCGAGCGCCTGCTGGCCGACGACCATGTCGCCAGCGACACCGACGATACGCTGGCTTGCGCCGAACGGGCGCTGGCCTTGCTGCCCGACGTGCTGCACATCGAAAAACGCCTGAAAGACACGCCCGAAGGGGCGTCCCTCAGGCGCCTGCCGCAAAGCCTGTCTGCCATGCAACAGTGGCTGGCTGCGGCCAAGCCAGCAAACTTGGTCAGCTGCCAGGAGCACAATACCTTGCTGGAATATGCGTGCCTGGTCGATGGCTTGATACAGGTCAACGATTTCCCCGCCGATACGGCACAGCCCAGACACTTGCCTGCGCACAGGACGAATGCCAGCAGCCGCGTGGCCTAGGCCAGATTGCGGCCTATACTGAAGGGGGCGGGTGCGGTACCCGCTCTTGGCAGAAAGGAGTCGATCATGACACGCAAATTCATCGATTGCCGGGAATTTCCAAGCGACACGCATTGCTCGGTGGCCATCTCGGCCGACAGCGAGGAAGAGCTATTGGGAATTGCTGTGGAACACGCGGTTTCGGTACACCATCACCACGACACGCCGGAGCTGCGCCAGCAGCTGCGTCAATTGTTCAAGGACGGCATGCCGCCCGAACACCTGCCCATGGCGGGACAGGCCGGCAGCAGTAGCGCCGCGCACACGCACACACATTAAGTCCGTGCCGGCCACGCCGGCTTGCTAGTTCAGGATGCCAGCTTGCTGGCTGGCGTCCTGATGTCCAGACCCAGTACGAGCGGCACGAGCGCCGCGTACACGACGATCACCGACAGCCAGATGGCGCCGGGCCAGTGTTCCTTGAACACAAAATACAGGCTGGAAAACACCAGCGGGCAGAGCACGGACGCCAGGCTCACGGACGAGGCCAGCACGCCCTGGAACTGGCCTTGCCGGTCGTCGGCGACTTGCCGCGTGGCCAGCGACTGCAGGGCCGGCGCGCCGATGCCGCCCAAGGCGAACACAGGCATGATGGCGAAGATCATCCAGCTGCGGCTGGCAAAGGCCATGACGACCAGCGCCAGGCAGGCGCAGGCCACCCCGGTCAGGATGGTGGCGCCCTCGCCCAGCAGTTTCACGGCCGGGCCGGGCAAGAAGGCCTGTGCCAGCGCCTGGCACAGGCCAAAGGCGCCCAGCGACAGGCCGATCCACAGGCCGTTCCACTCGAACGCATCGTGGCCCCACAAGGCCCAGCACACGCCATACACTTCACCGGCCGCGCTGAAGGTAAAAAAGATGACGGTGATCGGCAGCAAGGTTTTCTGCGAGAAAACCCAGCGCAGCGGACGCAAGGGATTCAATGCCGCCAGGTCAATTTTCGCGCGCGTGGGCTGGCGCATGGGGGGACGTGACTCGGGCAAGGTAAGAAACGTCAACAACAGGTTGCCGGTATTCAAGATGGCCGCCGCCATGAACGGCAGGCGCAGCCCGTAATCGCCCAGCGCACCGCCCAGCACGGGGCCGATGATGAAGCCTGCGCCGAACATGGCGTTGAGCAAGCCGAAGCGGCGCGCCCGCTGCTTCTCGGCCGAAATATCGGTGATGTAAGCCGTGGCCACGGAGACGTTGGCGCTCGTCAGCCCCGCGATGGCGCGCCCCAGCAACAGCATCCACAGGCTGGGCGCAAACGCCAGGAACAGGTAGTTGACGGCGGCGCCCGCCAGCGAAACCAGCAGCACGGGGCGCCGCCCCAGGCGGTCGCTCAGCGCTCCCAGCACGGGCGCAAAGATGAACTGCATCAGCGCGTACAAGGCCGTCATGATGCCGATATACGGCGCCACGTTGGCGGCATGCGTGACATCCCGTAGCAGTGCAGGCAGGATGGGGAAGATCAGGCCGATGCCGACGGCATCGAGCACGACCGTGGCGAAGATGACAGACAGCGCTGTCGTCGGAACGGATGGCTTCATATACTCAATCCAAATATATACTCAGTACATAAATAATACGCCCCGCCTGACTGTGTCATCAAGCCTTATCTGTACTCAGTACACCTGGTGTATGATTGCGGCAACATGACGATTCCTGCCGACCTCCGCTCCCGCAAACGCCTTGCCACCCGGCAAGCCATCTCGAATGCCGCCACGCGCCTGTTCTTCGTACGCGGCTTCGAGCAAGTGACGGTGGACGAGATCGCAGCGGCCGCCAGCGTGGGACGCATGACGGTGTTCAACCACTTCCCGCGCAAGGAAGACATGTTCTTCGACCGCGAGGAAGAGGGACGCGAACTGCTGCGTGCCGCCTTGCGCCAGCGCGATCCCGCCATCGCGCCTATCGACACCCTGCGCCTGCTGGCGCACCGGCTGGTACTGGAGGACAGTCCCTACATCACATTTTCCGCCGCCGGCCAGGGCTTCATTGCCACCATCGAGGCCAGCGATACCCTGAAGGCGCGGGCGCGGGCGATACGCGACGAGCTGGCGCACGTGGTGGCGCAGGCACTGACCGAGAGCACCGGGCGCGACGCGCACGATCCTCTGGCACAACTGGCGGCCAGCCTGCTGCTGGCAACCTGGAGCACCGCCCTCATCGAAGCGCACCGGCACTTTCGCCAGCATGGCGACGCGCGGCAGGCCAAGGCCAGCTTTCTCGCGCTGCTGGACCAGGGACATATCGGCTTGAACGCGGCGCTGGCGGGCACGCCTTACGCCTGAGCGCCTTGGTGCCGGCTGTCAATCCCTTGACCCAAGGCAAGGCAATCTGGCGCCAAGCCGCCTACAATCGCCGGCTTTGCTCCTCCTCCATGCGCCACGCTCCCGAACTCCTCCTTCCTGCCGGCTCCCTGGCCAAGATGCACGCCGCCTTCGACTATGGCGCCGATGCCGTCTACGCGGGCCAGCCGCGCTACAGTTTGCGCGTGCGCAATAACGATTTTTCAACCTTGCAAGCCTTGCAGGAGGGAATTGATGGCGCCCATGCGCGTGGCAAGCAGTTCTTTGTCGCCAGCAATATCTTCGCCCACAATGCCAAGCTGAAAACCTATCTGCGCGACATGGAACCTGTGATCGCCATGCGTCCCGACGCCCTGATCATGGCCGACCCGGGCTTGATCATGATGGTGCGCGACAAGTGGCCGGACGTCCCCGTCCACCTGTCCGTGCAGGCGAATGCCGTGAACTGGGCGGATGTAAAATTCTGGCACCGCATGGGCCTGACGCGCGTGATTCTGTCGCGCGAACTGTCGCTCGACGAGATCGAGGAAATCCGCCAGCGCTGCCCGGAGATGGAACTGGAAGTGTTCGTCCACGGCGCCCTGTGCATCGCCTACTCTGGCCGCTGCCTGCTGTCCGGCTATTTCAACCACCGCGACCCGAACCAGGGCACGTGCACGAATTCCTGCCGCTGGGATTACAAGGTGAAAAATGCTTCGGAAGACGCCAGCGGCGATCTGGGCGGCATGCAGGTGGTGCCGCTGGAATTTCACCAGGCGCTGGCCGAGGCCGACAACAACGCGTTTTCGGCCCTGCACCAGCAGCCGCGCCACCCGCTGGCCGACCAGCCCTATTTCATTGAAGAAGCACAGCGCCCTGGCCAGCTGATGCCAATACTCGAAGACGAGCACGGCACCTACATCATGAACTCGAAGGACTTGCGCGCTGTCGAGCATATCGAACGCCTGGTCAAGATCGGCGTCGATTCGCTAAAGGTCGAGGGCCGCACCAAGTCGCTGTACTACGCGGCGCGCACGGCGCAAGTCTACCGCCAGGCCATCGATGACGCCGTGGCGGGCCGTCCTTTCGACATCAGCCTGCTGGGCCAGCTGCAAGGCCTGGCCAACCGCGGCTACACGGATGGTTTTTACCAGCGCCACCACACGCAAACACATCAGAACTACATGCGCGGCGCCTCGGAAGCGGACCGCAGCCAGTACGTGGGCGACGTGCTGGGCGTGGCGGACGGCTGGGCCAGGGTGGAAGTGAAAAACCGCTTCGCCGTGGGCGACCGCATCGAGGCCCTGCATCCGGGCGGCAACCGCGATTTCACCCTAGCACGCATGCTCAGCGATGACGGCAAGGAAATCCAGGTTGCGCCCGGCAGCGGCCACTTCGTGCGCATCGAACTCGACGGTGCCCTCGACAAGGCTTTGCTGGCCCGCTATTTGTAACCACCAGTCTAGCGCGTGCTGTGGCGAGCAGTTTCTAAGTGTTTGATTTGACAAGTAAAAATCCACACAGCACCGCTTAAACAATTTGTTTAAGCCTCAACATTACTATACGATACGGCCACCCTGCGTCCGGGAGCCTTATCGGCATCCCGGGCGTTCCTGACACGTTCACCGGAATCCCCGATGCCACCTGCCACACCTGCCCTGATCACCAATGACGCCGTCGTCCTCGGCCTGCTCGCCATGACCCTGGGGGCCGTTTTCTGGACCGCTTCCCGAACGAACGGCTTCTGGAAAAAGTTTTACACGTATATCCCGTCGCTGCTGATGTGCTACCTGATCCCGGCGCTGCTCAACACCTTCGGCATCATCGATGGCAACACGTCCGGCCTGTACGCCGTGGCGCGCGACTATCTGCTGCCCAGCGCGCTGGTCCTGCTGTGCGTGGCCATCGATTTCGGCGGCATCATCCGCCTGGGGCCCAAAGCCATCATCATGTTTCTCACTGGCACGCTTGGCGTCATGCTGGGCGCCCTTGTCTCGTTCGAAGCCTTGCGTTTGATCCACCCGGAAACGGTGGCGGGCGACACCTGGCGCGGCATGACCACCGTGGCCGGCTCGTGGATAGGCGGCGGCGCCAACCAGGCAGCCATGAAGGAAGTGTTTGAAGTGGACGCCACCCTGTTCGGCCAGTTCGTCGCCGTCGACGTGCTGGTGGCCAACGTCTGGACGGCCGTGCTGCTGTTCCTGGCCGGCCGCGCGGGCGCCTTCGATCGCTGGACGGGCGCCGACTTGACAGCCATCAATGCGCTCAAGGACAGCATCGAGAGCTACCGGGCCCAGCACGCGCGCGTTGCCAGCCTGACCGACATCATGATCATCCTCGGCGTGGGCCTGGGCGTGACGGGCCTGTCGCACTTCCTGGCCGGCCCCATCATCAGCTGGATCAACACCCTGCCCGCCGAATGGCGCCTGCAGGACTACAGCCTGACGTCGAACTTCTTCTGGATCGTCGTGCTCGCCACTACCTTCGGCCTGCTGCTCAGTTTTACCCGGGCGCGCAGCCTGGAAGGCGCGGGCGCCTCGACCATCGGCTCGGCCATGCTGTACGTGCTGGTGGCCACCATCGGCATGCACATGGACTTGAAAGCCCTGTTCGACAAGCCATTCCTGTTCCTGCTGGGCCTGATCTGGATCGCCGTGCACGGCGGCCTGATGCTGCTCGTCGCCAAGCTGATACGTGCGCCGCTGTTCTTCATGGCCGTGGGATCGCAAGCGAACATCGGCGGCGCCGCCTCCGCCCCCGTCATCGCCAGCGCCTTCCACCCGGCCCTGGCCCCCGTCGGCGTGCTGCTGGCCGTGCTCGGCTACGCGCTGGGCACCTATGGCGCTTACATCACGGGTTTGATATTGCGCGCCATGGCGGGGTGATTCACCCGGCCATGACAACGACGCCAGCCTTAGGGCTGGCGTTGTCGTTTGTGGGCCTGGCATGCCGCTGAAACCGCCTCGTCACGTGTTTTTTCGCAATAAGGCATTCGCCCTTGCTTCGGCCTGAGAGCCTCCAAAAAATCCCCAAAATGTAGCAGAAACCCCTCAAAACCAAATTTTTGCACTATTTTCGTGCAAAATCTGCGATGATAGTTGCCCAAATAACCGATCACCTCCATGGAATTCTGATGAAATACGCATCTGCTCACGAGTATGTCCAGCATGTCGCCGCACGCAATCCAGGTCAGCCCGAGTTTCTGCAAGCCGTCACCGAAGTCATGGAGAGCTTGTGGCCGTTCCTCGAGCAGCACCCGAAATACGCGGAACAAGGCTTGCTGGAACGCTTGATCGAGCCGGAACGCGTGGTCATGTTCCGCGTCTCGTGGGTCGATGACCATGGCCAGGTGCAAGTCAATCGCGGCTACCGCATCCAGCACAGCATGGCCATCGGGCCGTACAAGGGCGGCATCCGCTTCCATCCGTCCGTCACCCTGTCGGTGCTGAAATTCCTCGCCTTCGAGCAAACGTTCAAGAATGCCCTGACGACCTTGCCGATGGGCGGCGGCAAGGGCGGCGCCGATTTCGATCCGAAGGGCAAGAGCCCGGGCGAAGTGATGCGCTTTTGCCAAGCCTTCGTCAGTGAACTGTTCCGCCATGTGGGTTCGGACACGGATGTGCCGGCTGGCGACATCGGCGTGGGCGGCCGCGAAGTGGGCTACATGGCCGGCATGATGAAAAAGCTCAGCAACCGCGCCGACTGCGTGTTTACGGGCAAGGGCGCCAGCTTTGGCGGCTCGCTGATGCGGCCTGAAGCGACGGGCTACGGCACCGTCTATTTCGCCGAAGAAATGCTGAAAACGCAGGGCCGCTCGTTCGAAGGCATGCGCGTGTCCGTTTCCGGGTCGGGCAACGTGGCGCAGTACGCGGTGGAGAAAGCCATGGCAATGGGCGCGAAAGTCATCACCGTCTCCGATTCCAGCGGCACCGTCATCGACGAAGACGGCTTTACGCCGGAAAAGCTGGCCATCCTGATGGAAATCAAGAACCACCTGTACGGCCGCGTCAGCGATTACGCCGAGCGCACGGGCGTGCGCTTCGAGGCGGGCGTGTCGCCATGGCACGTGCCGGTCGACATCGCCCTGCCCTGCGCCACGCAGAATGAATTAAACATCGACGACGCGCGCCTTCTCATCGCCAATGGCGTGCAGTGCGTGGCCGAAGGCGCCAACATGCCCACCACCATCGAGGCGGCCAAGGCGTTCGAGGCGGCCGGCGTGCTGTATGCGCCGGGCAAGGCCAGCAATGCGGGCGGCGTGGCCACGTCGGGCCTGGAAATGAGCCAGAACGCGGCCCGCATGGCGTGGCCGCGCGAAGAAGTCGACGCGCGTTTGCTGCAGATCATGCAAGGCATCCATGCGGCGTGCAAGCAGTACGGCACGCGTCCTGACGGCACCGTCAGCTATGTGGATGGCGCCAATATCGCCGGTTTTGTCAAAGTGGCCGATGCGATGCTGGCGCAAGGGGTGATTTAATCATCGGCCAACGGTGTTGTCGGATTACGGCGCCTTGCGCCTAATCCGACCTACGCCGGCCTACAACATTTCAGGCTTCATCAGGCTCTTGCGGCTGATGGTGCGGCCCGACACCATGAACTCGCCGTTGCCGCGGTAGTGCAGGGTTTCGGGCAGCTTGGGCGAGGTGGCCACGTGGGCCTTCACGCACTCGAAAATGAAAAAGCCGCCCTTCGGATTACCCGCCACCTGCGCCAGCTTGCATTCGAAGTTGGCGTAGCACTCGGCGATCAGGGGCGCGCCCACCCGTTCGGCCGGCTGCGGCGTCAGGCCGAAGGCCGTGAACTTGTCCGTGTCTTCGCCACTGCAATTGCCGATGGCCACCACCTGGTCGACCATGTCGGCCGTGGGCAGGTTGATCACGCACTCCATGCTGCGCTTGATCATTTCATAGCTGTGATTCGCGTCGGAAATGAAGCAGCCCAGCAACGATGGCGACAATTCCATCAGCATGTGCCAGGCCATGGTCATGACGTCGCTCTCGCCCTTCCAGGTGGAGCTGACCAGCACCACCGGCCCGGGCTCGAGGAAGCGCCGGATATCGGCGACGGGATAATCTTCTTTGTGGTAATTTTTCATCTGCTCTCCAGGACGCGGTACGCCATAGCATAGACCAATGGCGCCTCGGCGGGCGCGCGCCTGGCCGATGGCCGCGCGGTGGCATCCGCGCCGAGATTTGTGCAGTTCATCGCAAATTTCTCCCTCTCGGAGAACTTGCGCCCTAGAATACACTGATCAACTACTCAAGGAAACCGCCATGCGTCCTCTGTTCCTGTTGTCAGTCCTGTCCCTCGCTTGCCTCTCCACCCTCGCGCATGCCGACGAGCAAAGCCGCACGGTCGCCGCCTTCAACGCCATCGACATCCGTGGCCCCATCAGCATCGAGGTGGAATCGGGCAAGGAGCAAAGCCTGCTGCTGCGCGGCGACCATAAGTTCCTCAGCGGCGTGATCACGGAGGTGGTCGATGGCGAGTTGAAAATTTCCATGAAAGACAAGGATATCAAGAAGACCGAGGGCGACCCGCGGGTCATCATCACCATGCCCGCCTTGCGCAAGCTGATCGCGGAAGGCGCAGGCGAGAAGATCTTGACCAAGCTCAATGGCCCCAGGGTCGACATCAGCTACAAGGGCGCGGGCCGCCTGACCGCCGAAGGCCAGGTCGACTGGCTGCGCTTGAAGGCGCAAGGCGTGGGCGAAGTCGATACGAAAGCCTTGCTGGCGAAAAACGTCGATGTCAATTTCGACGGCATCGGCTCCGTCAAGGTGTATTCCTCGGGCGAACTGAACGCCGTGGTGCGCGGCATGGGCGAACTGACGTATTACGGCAAGCCGAAGATCGTGCACAAATCGATCGCCGGCATCGGCAGCGTCAACGCCGCCAAGTAAGACTTCCTGACAAAAACAAGGCCATCAAGCCGCTGGAGACCGCATGAGCGCAACACCCGATACCCAAGATACCGACGCACCGCTGGTGCTGCGCGAGGAGCACGATGGCCTCGTCACCCTGCGCCTGAACCGCCCGCTGCAATTCAACGCCCTGTCCGTCGCCATGCTGGCGGCGTTGCAAGAGGCGTTCGATAGCATCGCGCAGCAACCGCAGGTGCGCTGTGTGGTGCTGGCCGCCGAAGGCAAGGCCTTTTGCGCGGGCCACGATTTGCGCCAGATGCAAGCCACGCGTGAGCTTGAGTATTATCAAACCCTGTTCGCGCAATGCTCGCGCGTGATGCAAGCCATCCAGTCCTTGCCCGTGCCCGTGATTGCCCGCGTGCATGGCATCGCCACGGCGGCCGGCTGCCAGCTGGTGGCCAGCTGCGACCTGGCCGTGGCGGGCGCGTCCGCCCGCTTCGCCGTGTCCGGCATCAACGTGGGCCTGTTCTGCGCCACGCCGTCCGTGGCCCTGTCGCGCAATGTCTCGCCCAAGCGGGCCTTCGACATGCTGGTGACGGGCCGCTTCATCGATGCCGACACGGCCGTCGACTGGGGCCTGATCAATGAAACGGTGGCCGACGCGGCGCTCGACGAAGCCGTGGCGCGCCTGGCACAGCAAATCATGGCGAAAAGCCCGACAGCCATCCGCTATGGCAAAGCCATGTTCTACCGGCAGCGCCAGCTGCCGCTGGACGACGCGTATGCGTATGCGGGCGACGTGATGGCGCGCAACATGATGGAAGAGGATGCGGACGAAGGCGTCGCCGCCTTCCTGGAGAAACGGCCGCCCAGCTGGGCGCGGCCGTAAAGTAGTTTAACGCTCTTGCTTCATCTGCTGCTGGACGGAAAGACTCAAGGTCCCCAGGTCTTCCTTGCCCAGCAGTGGCAATTGCGCCAGCAGCTGCATCAGGGCCGAGCTGCCCGTCACGTCCAGCTCGGACGACTGCACCAGCACCGTGCCGACGCCCGTGAAGTCGATCTGCTTTTCCTCGCCCGAAAGGGTAAAACCCGTGAGCGCGCCGGCGGCCGAGGCCCAGCCCTGAACGTGGGCATAGTCGTAGTGATACGAAGGGCTGGGGCAGTCGGCCCAGCCCAGCACGGCCTGCTCATCCACGCGGCAAGGCAACTCCAGGAAGTGCACGGGACCGTTCGACGAGGCGATGACTTTACCCGTGCCTATCATGGTCAGATAGCCGGGCAGGGTCGATTCCTGGCAAATCACATCCTTGGTAAAGCCCAGCAGGTTTTTCGCGCGGATGGTCATGTTGGCGCTGTCAAGGTCGTAGCACGCCAGGTCATTGCCGTTGTCGCCCAAAATCAATTGGCCCTGGCCTTGCGCCACGACAAAGTGATGCACGTACTTGGGCGCATTGAAGGCATTGCGCACGATCAAGTCGAGCACGCTGCTGCCCATGGATTCGAAGCGCAACTCGCCATAGAAGGCGATCATCTTGCCCTTGCGGATGAAGATCTGTTCCTTGACGTCGATGACATACGAAAAGCGGTTCAGATTATCGTTCTTCGGCAAGGTATCGGGATTGTAAATCGTCATGGCTTACCTTTCGCTCGCTTGGATGTAGACCGTACCCTGGCCAGTGAACTTCACCTGGTACGACTCGCCCGACGCCTGGCCGACAAAGGTTTTCCAGTTAAGGTCCGTGACGATGGTTGAACTCAGCTGCCCTGTGTGGCCGATATACGCTTGCGGGTCGACAAACACGGGCACGTCCGGCGTGACGGGCAAGCCGATGGCATTGCCATCCGACAAAATCGCCACTTCGCCCGTGCCTTGCAAGGTGGTGGTAAACAAGCCCTGGCCCGAGGCCATGCCGCGCACCACGCCCTGCACGCCGCCCTGGTTGCCCAGAAACATGGTGCCGGCCGTCAGGCGCGCATCGAAGGCCAGCAGGGAATCGCTTTCCACATAAAACGTTTCACCGCGCACGGGCACGATGCTGACGAACAGGCCTCCCTGCGCATAAAACACGCTGCCCGTGCCACGCGCCGACATCAGGGCATAACCCTCATTCGTGACGGCGCGCATGGCCAGGCTTTGCACGCCCTGGCCCGCCAGGAAGGAGCGGCTAAACGCCACGTCGCCCTGGTAAGACACCATGGCGCCCTTGCGCGCAAACACTTCCTCATTGCCGAGTTTGACCTCAAGCATCTTTTCGTTGATTTGCTGATAGACAGGCATGGCGACTCCTAGCGTTCGGCGGGCTGGATGAACACCACGCCCTGGCCTGTGAATTTATGCTGGTACGATTCGCCCGAGCTCTGGCCGATCATGGTGCGCCAGTTGACGTCGAAGACGAATTCCTGGCGAATATCGCCCTTGAAGCCGACGAAGGCGTCCGGGTCCACGCGCAGCGGGTGCGCGGGGGTCACTTCCAGCATGATCAGGTTGCCGCGCGAAATGACGGCCAGGTTGCCGTGACCTTCGACGGTGGTGGAAAACAGGCCCTGGCCCGAACTGGCGCCGCGCAGGCCGGCAAAGCTGGTGCCCGTCTTCAGGCTCGTGTCGTAGGCCAGCAGGCTGCTGCTTTCGATGGTCAGCTTTTCGCCGGCCAGCGCCATGACGGTGATCTCGGCCGCATTCTGCGCAAAAAACACGGTGCCCGTGCCGGCGGCCTGCATCACCTGCATGCCTTCGTTCGTCACCTTGCGCTTGAGCGCGCCGAAGATGCCCTCGCCACCGAGCAAGGATTTTTCAAATTTGATGCTGCCCGTATAGGCGACCATGGCGCCGGCGATCGCCAGCACTTTTTCATCCTGCAGGCGCACTTCCAGCAGGCGGTCGGTATTGGTGCGGAAACTGGTCACGCGCGACTCCCCAAGAATGCCAGGGCACAAAGCCATGGCTATCCGACAAGATACCGGGGGCCTTAGCGCCATGCAAGTGCTATTCCTCCCGGACGGGGGTGTTTGAATAGAAAAAAGCGTGCCCGGAGGCGTGCCTTGCGCTCGCGCCTGAAATGCCGCGCTTGCCGCACCGTCACATCGCGGTACACCTGTTCCATCCTGGAACAGGTATTGGTCCGCCGGCGCTCCGCCAGACGCACCACTTGCGCCCCAGCCCCCTCCTGTGCCGATGGCATGAAGCTTGCACAACAAGGGGATCGACCGTGCTCAGGGAGCCGCATCATGGAACACTACCAACTGGCCGGCAGCGGCCGCTCAGGCACGCGGCCGGTCCGGCGCAGCATCGTGTGCTGCGCGCTGGCACTGGCTTTTTTCCTGCTGGCCGCCAGGCTGGACCTGGCCGAACGGCTGACGCACGCCCTCTGGCGCCAAGAACACTGGCAACTCGACGAATTAGCCCTGAGCCTGCTGCTGCTGGTGCTGGCGATGGCTGCCTTTGCCGTGCGGCGCGGGCGGCAGGTGGCCCTGCTGCTGGCGCAGAACCGCGCCCTCACGCAGCGCCTGCTGCGCGCGCAGGAGGAGGAGCGCTGCGCGCTGGCGCGCGAGCTGCACGATGAAGTGGGACAAGACTGCACGGCCATCCGCGCCGCCGCCAGCTACATCCTGCGCGCGCGCGATGGCGACCAGGCGAACGTGCAAGCCTGCGCCGCCAGTATCGCCCGCTCGGCGGAAACGCTGCATGCGATGGTGCGCACCATGCTGCGCCGATTGCGCCCGCCCGTACTCGACAGCCTGGGCCTGGAAGCGGCCCTGCAGACGCTGTGCGACAGCTGGGCGCAGCAGCACGGCATCGTTTGCCGTTTTGCGCCGCACGCCATTCCCGCCAGCCTAGACGACAGCGTCGCCACGGCCATCTACCGCCTGGTGCAGGAAGGATTGACGAATGTGGCGCGCCACGCGGGCGCCGACCAGGCCACGGTGGAATTGCGCGCCGATACGCACGGCTTGCTGCACCTGGCCATCGAAGACAATGGCCAGGGTTTGCCCCAGGAAAAAACGCCAGCAGATGGCTTCGGCATGCTGGGCATGCGTGAAAGAGTGGCGGGCCTGCGCGGCCATATCCGCTGGATCAGCGCGCTGGGCAACGGCTTGCGCATCGAAGTGGCCCTGGCGGCACGGTGCGCGGCATGAACGCCATGAACAGCGCCCTGCAAGCGATCCGCGTGATGCTGGTGGATGACCACCCGGTGGTGCGCACGGGCTACCGGCGCCTGCTGGAACAGGGCGGCGACATCGCCGTCGTGGCCGAGGCGGGAAATGGCGAAACGGCGTATGCCCTGTATCTGGAGCAGGACCCCGATGTGTGCGTGACGGATTTGTCCATGCCCGGCATCGGCGGCCTGGAATTGCTGCGCAAGCTGCTGGCCCGCGATGCCGACGCGCGCGTGCTGGTATTCAGCATGCACGACACGCCGCAGCTGATCGCGCGTGCACTCGATGGTGGTGCCTGCGGCTTCGTCAGCAAGCAAGCCGACCCGGAGCACCTGGTAGATGCCGTGCGCGCCGCCCACGCAGGCCGGCGCTACCTCGACCCGCGTAGCGCCCCCGCCATGCTACAGGGTACGGCCCGCATGGAAGCGCAGCGTTTGAGCAGTCTGAGCCAGCGCGAATTCGAAATCTTCCGCCTGCTGGCCGAAGGCCGCAGCGCCGCCGACTGCGCCCGCCTGCTGCACGTGAGCAGCAAGACGGTGGCCAACCACCAGACCTGCATCAAGGAAAAGCTCGACGTGCCCGGCCCCGCCGCTTTGGTCCACCTGGCCTTACGCAACGGGGTCATCGAACACGTTCTGCCGAATGCCTGACCAAACCTACTGCGCGGCACGCTTTGCGGCCTGCGATGCTCACCGTACTAGAGTACGGTTGCGCTTCTTAGCCACAAATCCCATCCGCTCGCTACGGTTTTGTCAGGCATCTTGAGTGTCAAGAAAACCTAATTAAATACATAGCGCAAGCCCGCATTCACGCTGCGCGGCGCCCCGGCCGCATAGAAGGTCGCGTTGACCATCGGATACGCGCCGTTCACGGCGGGCAGCGGCCGGGCACTGAAATTGCCGCTGGCATCGAAACCCGTCGCGCCCAGTTGGGCCGCCGTCGCATATTTCCGGTCGAGCAGGTTATTCACCTGGGCAAATATGCTGAGCCGCGGCGTCAGCTGGTATTTGCCATTCAGCTCGACCACGGCATAGCCGCCGCTCTTGCCCGATCCCAGATACGCTGGTCCGCCTGCCTGGTGCTGGTTGTTTTCATTGCCGCGCGCATAGGCGCTGGAGACGGCCGTCATGGCCAGGCCCACCGTCCAGTCGCGTCCGCCCTGGACATCCACGTGCGCCTTGAAGATATGGCTGGGCGTCAGGGGAATCCGGTTGCCCGGCGTGATGACAATATTGCCTTCGAGGCCGGGCGCTTGCGCGTCGCTGCTGCTGTTGGCGCTGCCGTTGACAAGCTCGCGGCTTTGATACGTCGCCTGCAACCACGTGTAATTGACGCCGAAATCCAGCGCGCCCGCCTTGCCATCGACCGCCAGCTCGACGCCCTGGTGGCGCGTCTTGCCGAAATTCTTGAAGTAGCCAAAGCCGGCCTGGTTATCGGCCACGAACAGGATATCGTCGTGGTTTTCCGCGCGGAACACGCCCGCGCTCCAGCGGGCCACGCTGGAGAGCTTGCCGCGCACACCCGCTTCCCACGTCTTCGTCACCACCTGTTTTAATGGCGGGTCGCCGGCCATGGCGTTGGGCAAACGGCATGGGTTTTCCGGATCGGCGCAACCGAGTTCGATGGCCGTCGGCGTGCGGCTGCCTTCGTTGTAACCGAGGTAGGCGCCGATGCCGGCGGCCGGCGCATAAGCCAGGCCGATGGCGGGATTGAAGCGGCTGAAACGGTGGTCGCCATCGAGCGAACCGCTGCCGCCGCCGGGCGTGATGGCATCGCGGTTGCGCACCGTGCTGCGGTTGTAGCGGCCGGAAACGGTCAACGTTAAATCTTGATTGAGCGTAATGCTATCGCTCGCATACACGCTCCAGGTGCGCATGCGCCCGCTCAAGTCGACCCGGTTGTCCACGGGCGTGCCGTCGTCATCGATTTCCGTGCCGTCGGCAAAGAACGCGACGGGCGTGATGCTGCGGTCCGGATTCAGATAGCCGAACTGGCTGCTCTGGCGGAACGTAGCGTGGCTCGCATCAAAGGCGGCGCCGGCCGTGACGGCATGGCGCGCGCCGGCCACGTCGGCCAGCACGGTGAACTGGCCCGAAAAACCATAGTTTTCCTGCTGCGTGTGGCTGCGGTTGATCATGCCGTTGCATTTTTCGGCTGGCTCATCGTTCAGCAGCACATTGCCGATGCAGCGCCACTTGGGGAAAGGCGTATTGCTTGCATTCGCCCCGCTGGCGGGAAAACCCGTGTAGCCGGCCGCCGCCAGCGCCGCCCGCTCGGCCGCACCAGGCTGGTAGACGGACTGGTCGAGCGACTCGTCGTTCAAGTCGCCGTTGAAGGTGTGCGTGTCGATCTTGCGGTAGTACACATTGCCGGACAATAGCAAGGCATCGCTGGCCTGGTGCTTGCCCGACAGGTTCAGCAGGGTCGACTTGTTCTGCGTCAAATCGGGCTTGGTGTACACGCTGCGGTAGTCGCGCGCCAGCAGGCGCTGTTCCTGCAAGCCATTGCCCGTCAGCGCATTGTCCGCGTGCGCCACGGTGGCGGCAATGTCCGTGCGTGCATCGCTCCAGCCCAGCTTGCCGAACACCTGGCGCACGTCGGACGGTGAATCGTCGCGCCAGCCATCTTCCTTGAAACGGTTGCCCGTCCCATACCAGTGCCAGCCCTGCGCATTGCTGCCGCCATGCTCGAACTCGACGGCGCGCCGCTGGTTCGAGCCCAGGCGCGCTTCGATGGCGGTGCCGGGACTGCTCTTGCCATCCTTGGTTTGCAGGGCCAGCGCGCCGCCCAGGGTGTTGAGGCCGAACAGGGGATTCGAGCCGGGCATCAGGGTCAGAGAGGCTATCGCCATGCGCGGGATCAAGTCCCAGCTGACGACATCGCCAAAGGGCTGGTTCAGCCGCATGCCGTCCAGATACACGGACAGGCCTTGCGGCGTGCCCAGCAAGGGCGAAGCCGTGTAGCCGCGGTAGCTGACGTCGGGCTGGAACGGGTTGTTTTGCACCTCGTTCACCACCACGCTGCCCAGGTTGCGGCGCAAGAAGGCTGAAATGTCGAGCGCATCGCTGCGGGCGATCTGCTGCGCGCTGGCCGTCTGCACGGGTGCGGCCAAGGTATCGCGCGGCTGATCCACGGTAGGCAGCGGCATGCTGCCCGTGATGATGACGGTGGGCAAGTCGACGGCGATGATCGTGCTGGCGTCAGCGGCAAGGTCGGCGGCCTGCGCCTGGCACAGCGCCATGGCGGCGGCAGCGAATAAAGTCAATTTCATGCGGGTCCCCAGTTTTATCATGGTTTTTATTACTGTCCAGTATCAGGCAGCGGCCACCAATGGACTAGGGAAAAACTCCCGCCGTGCAGGGGATTAACGTTGCAGTGGCAAGTAACTCTGTTTGAGCTGGCGCAAGACAAAGCTCGATTTGCTGTGGCGGATGCCGGGGATTTTATATAAACGCTCGCGCAGCAGGCGTTCGTAGTCGCGCGTGTCGCTGACGGCGATGCGCAGGTAGTAATCGTAGTCGCCGGAGACGAGAAACGCTTCCAGCACTTCCGGGATCATGGCCAGGGCGTGGCCGAATTCGAACAGGGCCTGGTCCGAATGGTCGTCCAGCGTGACTTGCACGATGACGGTGTCGGCCAGCCCCACCTTGGCCGCGTTGACGTTCACCGTATAGCCCTCGATGACGCCATCGTCTTCCATGCGCTTGATGCGCGCCCAGCATGGTGACGAGGTCAGGCCCACCCTGGCGCTCAGCTCGTGCAGGCTGATGCGGGCATCCTGCTGCAAGGCCGTCAGGATGGCGAGGTCGAATTTGTCCAGCTTCATTCTGTCATATCCTTATTTCACAGCAAATTTTACTGAATATTACATTCTATCCGAGAAAACCAGCAGCCTTTTCTGCCAGGGCAAGCAGAAAATAGACCCATGAAACCCGATCCCGCCCCCCTCCTCGCTCCCGCCCACGATCTTGCGCCGCGCAGCGGCGCCAGCACCCTCATCGACACTCTGCTCGCCCTGGGCGTCGACACCGTCTTCGGCTATCCGGGCGGCGCCGTGCTGCCCCTGTACGACGCGCTGCACGCCCAGCCCCGTTTGCGCCACGTGCTGGTGCGCCACGAACAGGCAGCCGTGCACGCGGCCGAAGGTTATGCGCGCAGCACGGGCCGGCCCGGCGTCGTCTTCGTCACCTCCGGCCCCGGCATGAGCAACACCACCACGGGCTTGCTCGACGCCCTGTGCGATTCGATTCCCGTCATCTGCATCAGTGGCCAGGTGGCCACCACCAGCATCGGTACAAACGCCTTCCAGGAATGCGATGCGCTGGGCATTTCGCGCCCCGTCACCAAGTGGAACCGGCAGATCCGCACGGCAGAAGAAACGGCGGCCGTGGTGCAGGAAGCGTACGCGCAAGCCACGCAGGGAAGGCCCGGCCCCGTGCTGATCGACTTTCCCAAGGATATGCAGCTGGCGCCCGTCACGCACCACACGCCGCTGCCACCCGCCGCCGCCCGGGTTCCCCTGCCCGCCAGCGCCGACCTGGAACGGGCCGCCAGCCTGATCGCGGGCGCGCGCCAGCCCGTGTTCTATGGCGGCGGGGGTCTCATCAATTCCGGCCTGGACGCCTGCGCCGCCTTCGGGCAGTTGGTGAAACTGGCTGCCGCGCCCTGTACCCTGACCCTGCTGGGCCTGGGCGCCTTTCCCGCCTCGCACCCCGCCTTCCTGGGCATGCTGGGCATGCATGGCACGCTGGAAGCGAACCTGGCCATGCACCATGCGGACCTGATCGTCTGCGTCGGCGCCCGCTTCGACGACAGGGTCACGGGGCGCCTGGATGCCTTTTGTCCTGGCGCAAAGATCATCCACGTCGATATCGACCCGGCGTCGATAGACAAGGTGGTGCGCGCCGACGTGGCCCTGCGCGGCGACTGCGCGCCCGTGCTCACCGCCCTGCTGGCGCAGCTGCGCGGACGCTTGCTGGCGGACCGCCAGCCGTGGTGGCGGCGCATCGATGGCTGGCGCGCGCACAATTCGCTGGCCTTCGACGACACGCCGGAAGTGATCGCGCCGCAGGCGCTGATGCAGCGGCTGCAGGCGGCCCTGGACGGACAGGACGCCATCGTATCCACCGACGTGGGCCAGCACCAGATGTGGGCGGCGCAGCACTTGCGTTTCGAGCAGCCGCGCCGCTGGCTCACCTCGGGCGGCGCCGGCACCATGGGTTATGGCTTGCCGGCCGCCATCGGCGCGCAGGTCGCCCATCCCGGCAAGCGCGTCGTGTGTGTCAGCGGCGACGCCTCGATTTTGATGAATATCCAGGAACTGGCGACGGCAGTGCAGCACCGCCTGCCCGTCAAAGTGGTATTGTCGAACAATGGCTATATGGGCATGGTGCGCCAGTGGCAGGAGCTGCACCACGGCGAGCGCTACAGCCACAGCTACACGGAAGCGCTGCCCGATTTCGTCGCCCTGGCGCGTGCGTTTGGCTGGCAAGCGCACACGGTGAGCCGGCGCGAGGAACTCGATGCAGCGTTGGCCGCCTGCCTGGCATCCGAAGGCCCCTGCTTCCTCGACGTGCGCGTGCACGGCGCAGAAAACTGCTTCCCCATGATGGCGCCCGGCGCGGGCCACCATGAAGTCACCCTATCCAAGGGAAAAGTGTACAGCGAACGGTAGGTCGGATTAGCGGCAACGCCGCGTAATCCGACACCACCACCGGCCTCGCCAACGACGTTGTCGGATGACGGCCCTTCGGACCTCATCCGACCTACGCCCACACTCGGTAGACCCAGTAACTTTCATCATCGCGGCTGGCGCGCGCCAGTTCGGTGGGGCTCAAGCCCGTGATGGCGCGCACCTCGCGGCACAGATGGGCCTGGTCGGCGTAGCCGCCCTCGGCGGCGATATCGCTCCATGAAGCATTGCCTTGCAGCATGGCCTCGCGCGCGTCGAGAAACGACTGCTCCGCGCGGCGCATGCGGCGCAAGGTGCGCATGGGCTGGCCGGCCCAGGCCTTGATGCGGCGCTCGATATTGCGCACGCCGCTGGCCAGGCCCGTCGATGCCGCTTGCACACCCAGGCGGCGCACCCAGTCCTGCATGGCGCCGGCCGGATGGTCGCCATTTCCGCGCGCCACCGCCCAGCGCGGCGCCAGGAAGGCCTCCACCAGCGCGATGCGTGCCGCGTCGTCGGGTGCGGCCAGCACGGCATCGGACAGCGCCAGCCAGTCGGCATCGAACAGCGGTTCGAGCGGGCGCACCTGGTCGAACATAACTGCCATGTCGATGCCCGTCAGCGCGTGCAGCGCGGCCGGATACAGCATCACCATGAACGAGTGCACGGGGCCGGGGTTGTAGCTGACCAGCGGATAGCCGCGCGGGCCACTGAACAGGGCTGGCGGCATGCGCACATGCAGCAGGTCGGGGCCAGGTGCCGCCGCCTCGACCTCGCCCGCGACGGTCCACAGCAGGCAGCACATGGGCGTGGCGGGGAAACGGTTCAGGCGCTGCGCCGGCGGCAAGAGCGCACAGCCGGTGGTGTCGCGCACGAGGAAGGCGCGCACGCAGGAAGCGAGCGCGGTGCGCGGCGCGATCAGGCGGGTCAGGGGCGGTGGGGGCGTCTGGGCGGCAGGCATGGCGACGATTGTACCGGCAATTGCGGGCGCCGCGCGATGTCGTATTCGTTCAAGACGCGCGAACGCAAGCGCGCTACAGTCATGTCATCGTTCCCACTGAAACAGGAGCTTGTCATGCCACCACTCGACCACGCCGCCGCGCCCGCCACCACTCCGCCCCTGCGGCAGATCCGCCAATTGCCGGGGCCGTTTGCCCTGCCCATTATCGGCAACGCGCTGCAAGTGAAACTGCCGCGTATCCACCGCGACGTGGAAGGCTGGGTCCGGCGCTATGGCCCCTACGTGCGCGCCTGGTTCGGCCGCACCCTGGTGCTGGTGGTGGCCGACAGCGAAGTCGTGGCTGCCGTGCTGCGCGACCGCCCGGATGGCTTCCGGCGCCCCTTGTCGAGCTATACGGTTTCGGTGGAAATGGGCGGCAACCCGGGCCTGTTCCTGGCCGAGGGCACGCAATGGCGCAACCAGCGCCGCATGGTCATGGCCGGCATGGCGCCGGGCGCCATCAAGGCCTACTTCCCGGCGCTGGTGACGGTGGCGCAGCGCCTGCAGCGACGCTGGCACATTGCCGCCACGCAAGGCCAGACGATCAGCCTCGATGGCGACCTGAAACGCTACACGGTCGACATCATCGCCGGCCTGGCCTTCGGCACGGCAGTCAATACGCTCGAATCGGGCGAGGACGTGATCCAGCGCCACCTCGATTCGATCCTGCCTGCCGTGGCGCGGCGCAGCCTGTCGATGCTGCCGTACTGGCGCTATGTCAAACTACCCGTCGACCGGCGCCTGGACCGCGACGTGGCGGCGCTGGACGTGGCCGTGGCCGACCTGGTGCGGCAAGCGCGGGCCCGCCTGGAGCACGATCCCGCGCGGCGCGTGCGCCCGCCCAACCTGCTCGAAGCCATGATCGCCGCCGCCGACGAAGCCGACAGTGGCGTGGACGACCGCGCCGTGGCCGGCAATGTGCTGACCATGCTGCTGGCGGGCGAAGACACGACGGCCAACACGCTGTCCTGGATGATTTACCTGCTGCAACGCCATCCGCACACCCTGGCCAAGGCGCGCGAGGAAGTGCGGCGTCTGGCGCCCGACGTGGCGCACTTCAGCCTGGCGCAAATGGACAGCCTCGACTATCTTGGCGCCTGCGCCAGCGAGGCCATGCGTCTGAAGCCGGTGGCGCCCTACATCCCGCTCGAAGCGCTGCGCGACACGGTGGTGGGGGACGTGGCCGTCCCCGCCGGCAGCATGCTGTGGTGCGTGATGCGCCATGACAGCGTGTCCGATGCGCACTTTCCCGACGCCCAGGCTTTCCGGCCCGAGCGCTGGCTGGCCGGCAATGAAGAAGCCAACGACAAGCGCGCCGCCATGCCCTTCGGCGCCGGGCTACGCACCTGCCCCGGCCGCTATCTGGCCTTGCTGGAAATCAAGATCGCCATGGCCATGCTGCTGGGCAGCTTCGACATCGCTGGCGTCGATACGCCCGATGGCGGCGAGGCACAGGAACTGATGGGCTTTGTGATGTCGCCCATCGGCCTGTCCATGCGCCTGGCGCGACCACAGTGATACCATGGAGAACATCTCATCTACTTGAATTCCCCATGACAATCCGCCTGGAATCGCCGCAGCAAGCCGATGTGCAGCTCCTGATCGCCGAGCTTGATGCCTATCAACAAACCCTGTATCCGGCCGAATGCGTGTACTCGCTGGACCTGGCGTCCGTGCCGCCGGACAGCCTGCTGTTTGCCGTTGCCCGCGATGCAGAAGGCACGGCGCGCGCCTGCGGCGCCATCGTCGTCACACCCGATTTCGGCGAAGTCAAGCGCATGTATGTGCACCCGGACAGCCGCGGCCAGGGCCTGGCCAGGCGTCTGCTGGCCCTGCTGGAAGAACAGGCGCTGGCGCGCGGCTGCCGTTTGCTGACCTTGGAGACGGGCATCCACCAGCCTGCAGCCATCGCCCTGTACGCGCGCCACGGCTATCAACAGCGCGGACCGTACGGCGACTACCCCGACGATCCGTTCAGTGTCTTCATGGAAAAACCGCTGCAGGTGGCCGCATGAATGCGCCATCCGACAGCCTGCTCGACATCCGCGCGCGCCTGCGCGCCTTTGCCGCCGAGCGCGACTGGGACCAGTTCCACACGCCCAAAAACCTGGCCATGGCCTTGTCCGTGGAAGTGGCGGAACTGGCAGAGCACTACCAGTGGCTGCCCACGGGTGCGGACAGCGAGCTGGACGAAGCGTCGCGCACGGGCATCCGCCACGAACTGGCCGACGTGCTGATGTACCTGGTGCGCCTGGCCGACAAGAGCGGCGTCGACCTGCATGCGGCCGTGCTGGAAAAGATGCTGCTCAACGCACAGAAGTACCCGGCGCAGCAGGTCCGCGGCGACGCGCGCAAATCGACGCAATACTGACAACCATGCGTGCGTGGCTGCCGCGCAAAAAAGGCGTAGCATCAAGCCATGCGCATCCCTCTCTCCCTGCTGCTTGCTGGCTTGCTCGCTGGTTCACTGTCCAGCGCTGCTGCGCTGGCGCAAACCGCGTCCGTGCCGCAAGTGAAAGTGGACGCCACGCGCGACCCCGTCGACAAATCCTACCGCAAGATGCTGCAGGGCGTGGACCGCTTCGAGCGCGACCATGCGCTGGCGCCGCAGGCGACACTGCGCTTCCGTTTGCTGCCGCGCCAACCTGGCGTGGACATGAGAGGCGTGCAGCTGCGCATCGCCGGCGACACCATCAGCATTCCTCTGCCCTTGGCGGAGGACAACAGCTTTGCCCCCGTGCGCAACGCGCAAGCCGCGCGCGAGGATGCCATCCTGATCGCCAACCGCAGGGCTTCCACCATGAGCTGGCGCGCGCAGGTCATCACGCCCGGCTTGCCGCCCGGCACGCGGCGCCTGGGCGACTTGCGCCTGGAATGCCGCGCCGGCATGGATTCGGGCCTGATTTCAAACAACCCGCAAATCATCGCCTGGCTGTCCAGCATGCTCTACAGCACCGACAAGGTGTGTTCCGAAGCGGACGGCAATTATTTGTTTTTCACGGACCGTCCCCTGTTTGGCGTAACCCTCGTGCATGGCGAGCGCCGCCTTGCCCTGCCGTTCACCATGCTGTACGCGGGCGGCGAGCAAACGCCCGCCTCGCTGCCCTATTGCGATTGCCAGGTCTTGCTCGACCGCACGTATTACGCACCCCTGTGGGACGCCAGCTGGCCCGACGATACCTTGCTGGAATTTACTTACATGGACGAGGTGGCGCCATGAAATGGCTGTCACTGATCATCTTGACAACGCTGGCCGCCTGCTCCGGCACGCGCGCATTACAGGCAAGCAAGACTGTGCCTTACGCCACCCTGGAGCAGACGGTGCAGCCGGGCAGCAGCACGCGCGAACAGGTGCGCACGGCGCTAGGCGACAGCACGTCCATCCGTTTCGACAGCGGCAATGAAGTGTGGATGTACAACTACCCCGCCGCTGCGGGCGCGCAGGGAGAATATGTGATTTTGTTTGGCGGGGATGGGGTGGTGCAGAAGGTGCGCAGCGGGGAAGTGTATCGGGTAAAGAGGTAATGACTGTAGCGCGTAGCTGAAGGCGGGTAAATTGGGGGCAGACCCGACGGGGGGTATGCGCCCCAATGGGGAGCATACCGATCACGCAGTGACTGACCCCGGCATTTTGCTACCTCGCCTTTAACAGTGCCCTTGCCGTCACGCCCGCACCCACGCTGCGGCCCACGCCGGCAGCCTTGCGCTTGGGCGATGCCTTCAATTTAAAGATACCGATCGACTGGGCCACGCTGTCGGTGCGCCGCGCCAGGTTGGTGGCAGCCGCAGCGGCCTGCTCCACCAGCGCCGCATTCTGCTGCGTGATGCCGTCCATGTGGATAACGGCCTGGTTGACTTGACCGATGCCCTGGTTCTGCTCGCGCGTGGTGGAAGAAATCTCGTCCATCACTTCCGTCACGCGGGCCACCGAGGCAATCACTTCCGCCATGGTGGCGCCCGCATTGCTGGTCAGCACGCTGCCCGCATTCACGGTGGCGATCGAATGGTCGATCAGATTCTTGACTTCCTTGGCCGCCGTTGCCGAGCGCTGCGCCAGGCTGCGCACTTCACCGGCCACGACGGCGAAGCCGCGGCCATGCTCTCCCGCACGCGCCGCTTCCACGGCCGCGTTCAAGGCCAGGATGTTCGTCTGGAAAGCGATGCCGTCGATCAGGCCGATGATGTCGAGAATCTTGCGCGACGAGGTGCTGATTTCATTCATCGTGGTGACCACTTCACTGACGATGGTGCCGCCCTTGGCCGCGACGGTCGATGCCTGCACTGCCAGGTCGTTGGCCGTGGCGACGTGGTCGGCGCTGTTTTGCACCGTGGACGTCAATTCCTCCATGCTGGCCGCCGTCTGCTCCAGGCTGGAAGCCTGCGATTCCGTGCGGCTGGACAAGTCCATATTGCCGGTGGCAATTTCCGCCGTAGTGACGCGGATATCCTCGAAGTTGGCACGCACGTCGCCGATGATGCTGTGCAAGTTGATGTTGGTCTGGCGCAAGGCCGCCATCAATTGACCCATATCATCATCACGCACCTTGTCGATCACGCCCGTCAGGTCGCCACCTGCCATCTTGCGCGCCACCGTGATGGCGTCGCCCAGCGGCGCGACCAGCGAATTGTGCAGATGGGCCCAGAAATACAGCATCAGCGCGACAGCCGCGGCGGCCGCGCCACTGAGCCAGCTGCGCGTGGCCGTGCTCGTATCGCCATCGATATTCCACACGGCGCAGCCGAGGATGGCCAGCACCACGCCAAAGACGATGCAATGCAGGGCCAGGTCTTGCGACAGGCTCAGCTTGCGCCATTCGGCCAGCTTGGCGGCCCAGCCCTGGCGCACGACGCGGCCCTTGCGAATCGCCAGCCTGGCGGTATTGCCATCTTTAAAACTTTTATACAGGGCTGCCGCTTCATTGATCTGCTCGCGCGTGGGCTTGGTACGCACGGACATATAGCCGATCGGACGGCCGTTTTCAATGACGGGGGTGATATTGGCGAAGACCCAATAAAAATCGCCATTCTTGCAGCGGTTCTTGACCATGCCAGTCCATGGCATGCCCGTCTTGATGGTATCCCACAGGTCGGCAAAGGCTTCGGCCGGCATATCGGGATGACGCAGGATATTCTGTGGCGCACCCAGCAGTTCCATTTCTGAAAAACCGCTGACTTCAATGAAATACTGATTGGCGTAATTGATGTTTCCCTTTAAATCCGTGGTGGAAACAATCGTCATGCCTTCATTTAATACGTATTCATTTTGCGTGATTGGCGTATTGACCCGCATCGTCGCTCCTCTATTTTTTTCAACTAGCATAACAAAAACATAAAAACAATATACCACATCAAGCACCGGCAAGATATCGCCAAGGCGACAGTGATGCTGGTCAAACAATTTAATAAAAGTTAATTTATTTATGTTTTACAATTTACTTTGATTCAACTTAATTGATTTTATTGAAATGCGATATTCAAATTGCGTGCACACACAATAATTAATAAAAATTTATGTAACGATGCGGCAGACAATAAATATGGTGTGTATGCCGATAAAAAGACGCGGAAGCATTGCAATCACTGGCGGCACTTGGCGACGCCTGCCGGCAGGCATGACTTAGCCATCATGAACATTTACTGAGGGAAAATAAAAAACTGGCGCGAACGCGCCAGTGGGGGATATGTCTCCAATCCGCGACACAGGCGCCGGAGCGCCCGTGGGGATGGCTTACTTGAATGTCTTACGCGGTGGCGACTTCGGACGCGGAGCCGCAGGCTTGCGTTCCGTCGTGCCGTCATCGAGGCTGATGCGCAATTTCTGGCCCGAGACCACGACCGATTTCAGGTGGTCGAGGATTTCCGGCGGCATGCCTTCCGGCAGGTCCAGCACGCTGTAGTTGTCAAAGATATCGATGCGGCCGATATGCTTGGCTTCCAGGTTCGCTTCGTTGGCGATGGCGCCGACGATGTTGCTTGGCGTCACGGCGTGCTCACGGCCCACTTCGATACGGTAAGCCGTCACGCCCGGGCGTGGACGTTCCTTCTTCGGCGCGCGCGGCGCTGGTGCTGCGTCGCCCGCGTCGGCCGGGGCATCCTTGAACGCTGGCGCGGACTTGGCGGCAAACGGCTTGCGCGGCGCGGCTGGCGGCGCCAGGTCAGGTGCATCGCCGTCGCGGCTGATGCGCAGCTGCTGGCCCGCTACCCACACGGTTTTCAGCTGGTCCAGCAATTCTTTCGGCATGCTGTCTGGCAAGTCCAGGACGCTGTAATCGTCATAGATTTCGATGCGGCCGATATTTTTAGAATCGATGCCCGCTTCGTTGGCGATGGCGCCCACGATATTGCCCGGTTTCACGCCATGCTGATGACCTACCTCAATACGGAAAGTTTGCATGCCGGCGTCGGCTGGACGTTGAATGCGTTCCTTTTTCGGGAAGGCCGGGCGTTCGCCACGCTCGCTGCGCTCGTTACGCTCGAAGCGGTCGCCCCGTTCCGGACGATCGTTGCGCTCGAAACGGTCCTGGCGCACAGGACGGTCGTCTTGCCACGTGGCTTGCTCGCGCGCCTTGTTCTTGTCCAGCAACAAAGGCACATTGCCACGCGCCATCTTCGCCAGGGCGGCGGCGATTTCGATGGCGGGAATGTTCTTTTCGCGTTCAAGATCTTCGATCAGCGACTGGAACTGCTCCAGTTCGCCCAGGGCCAGGGTTTCGCTGATCTGTTCCTTGAACTTGGCGATACGCACGTCGTTGACGGCCTGGATCGTTGGCAGTTCCAGCATGCTGATCGGCTGGCGAGTCGAGCGTTCGATGGCTTTCAGCAAGTTCTTTTCACGCGGGGTGATGAACAGAATCGCTTCGCCGCTGCGGCCAGCGCGGCCAGTGCGGCCGATGCGGTGGGTATAGCTTTCCGGATCGTGCGGCACGTCGTAGTTGACGACGTGGCTGATGCGCTCGACGTCCAGGCCGCGGGCGGCCACGTCGGTTGCCACGAGGATGTCGATCTTGCCGTCTTTCAACTGCTGGATCGTGCGCTCGCGCTGCGCTTGCTGGATGTCGCCATTGATGGCGGCAGCCGAGAAGCCGCGGGCTTGCAGTTTGCCAGCCAGCTCTTCCGTGCCCAGCTTGGTGCGGGCGAAGATGATCATGCCGTCAAACGCTTCCGCTTCCAGGATGCGGGTCAACGCGTCGAGCTTGTGCATGCCCGACACCAGCCAGTAGCGCTGGCGGATGTTGTCGGCCGTGCCCGTCTTGGCGGCAACCGTCACTTCGGCCGGGTTCACCAGGTACGTCGTGGCAATGCGTTTGATGACGGAAGGCATGGTGGCCGAGAACAGGGCCGTTTGATGGCCATCCGGCGTTTCTTTCAAGATACGTTCGACATCGTCGATAAAGCCCATGCGCAGCATTTCATCGGCTTCGTCGAGCACCAGCGTTTTCAGCTTGGACAGGTCGAGCGAACCCTTGTCCAGGTGATCGATGACGCGGCCAGGGGTGCCAACGATGACGTGCACACCGCGGCGCAAGGCCGACAGTTGCGGACCGTAGCTTTGGCCGCCGTAGATCGGCAGTACATGGAAGCCGGGGATGTGGGCAGCGTACACCTGGAACGCTTCGGCGACCTGGATGGCCAGTTCGCGCGTCGGTGCCAGGACCAGGGCTTGGGGTGAGCTTTGTTTCAGATCAATGCGCGACAGGATAGGCAAGGCGAAGGCGGCGGTCTTACCCGTGCCTGTTTGCGCCTGGCCCAGCACGTCGCGGTTAGCGAGCAACAATGGAATCGTGGCCGCCTGGATAGGCGACGGTGTTTCGTAACCGACATCCTTGAGCGCGCGAATCAGCGGCTCGCTCAGGTTGAGGTCGGAAAATAAGGAAATTGGTGTATCAGACATGAAATCACTCACAAGTTCGCTCGAATCGCCCAATGCGAAAGAGTGTATCTGCTAGTTTACTCTTTACTGGACCTTACCGGGTGGCTGCATGCCGCAGAACGCCGTTTTTTGCGGCATATGGACCGAAAAAAGGCAGAAAAATCGGTGATCCGCACGCAATTGGCGCGTGATTTAGCTAACTTTTGCCAACATTAAACGATACACAACAATGTGCCGCCTGCGCCTGTTCTGCGCAGCAACGGCAACGGCGGGCGCCTCGCGACTAAGGCGCCCGCCCCTTTTCAGGTGCGCAGGAACTCCAGCAAGTCTTCATTCAGGCGGTCCTTGTGCGTTGTCGCCAGGCCGTGCGGCGCGCCCGCATACACGAGCAATTTGCTGCCGATGACGAGCTCAGCCGTGCGCCGAGCGGAGGCGGCGATGGGCACGATCTGATCGTCGTCGCCATGGATCACCAAAGTCGGCACGTCGAACCTGGCCAGGTCGCCGGTGAAATCCGTTTCTGAAAATTGCTTGATGCACAGATAGGATGCCGGCATGCCGGCCTGCATGCCTTGACGCCAGAAACTGTCGCGCACGCCCTGCGACGGCTTTGCATCGGGGCGGTTGTAGCCATAGAAGGCCTCGCTCAAGTCGCGGAAGAATTGGCTGCGGTCGGCCTGCACGCCCGCGCGGATGGCGTCAAAGGTGGATAGCGGCAAGCCCGTCGGGTTGTCCGGCGTCTGCAGCATCAGGGGCGGCACGGCGCCTACCAGCACCGCGCCCGCCAGGCGGTCCGTACCATGGCGGCCGATGTAGCGCGCCACCTCGCCGCCACCCGTCGAGTGACCGACCAGGGTGGCGCCCGTCAAGTCCAGCGCCTCGATCAGGGCGGCCAGGTCATCGGCATAAGTATCCATGTCGTTGCCGTCGAAGGGCTGGCTGGAGCGGCCATGGCCGCGCCGGTCGTGCGCGATGACGCGGTAGCCATGCGAGGCCAAATAAAACATCTGGTCTTCCCAGGCGTCGGACGACAGCGGCCAGCCGTGGCTGAAGACGACGGGCGGACCGCTGCCCCAGTCCTTGTAGTAGATCAGGGTGCCGTCGGCGGTACGCAGGGTATTGCTCGATTGCAAGTCAGTGGCAGTCATGGAACGCTCCTTGTCGGTGGGCCAACTGCCATTGTGGCCGCAATGTCGCGCACACGCCGCGCGCTACGCTGGGCATTGCGGTAGAGTAAGATTGCCGCTGCTTTGCTTTCCCGTATTCACTTTTGGAGTTGTCATGCGTTTTCCCTACGTCCTCGCCGCCAGCCTGTTCAGCACGGCCGCCCTCGCCCAACCGCTCGTTGCCGAAGCGCCCCTACGCGCCCATCTGTCCTTCCTGGCCGACGATTTGCTCGAAGGACGCGGCACGGGCCAGCGCGGCGGCGACCTGGCCGTGCGCTACCTGGAAACCCAGGCGGCCGTGGCCGGCTTGCAGCCATTGAAGGATGGCACGTACCGCCAGGCGCTGAGCATCGTCGGCAGCAAGGCCTTGCCATCGAGCAAGGTGACGTTCAGCGTCGGCGGCAAGACCCTCGCTCCCGCATTCGGCAAGGACATCGTCTTTGGTGCCGCCAATGGCAAGGACAAGGTGGCATTCGACGCGCCCGTCGTGTTTGCCGGCTACGGTATCCGTGCTCCCGAAGAGCGCTGGGACGATTTCAAGGGTGTAGATTTAAAAGGAAAGTTGCTCATCATGATGGTCAACGATCCGCAGCCGACCGCTGCCGAGCCGAAGCGCTTTGCCGGCAAGTCCCTCACATATTACGGCCGCTGGGTCTACAAGTACGAGGAAGCGCTGCGCCAGGGCGCCGCCGGCGTCTTGCTGATCCATACGACCGAGTCCGCTTCGTATCCGTGGTCGGTGCCCGCCAATGGCTTCGGCCACGAGCGCTTCAGCCTGGCTGGCGCGGGTAATGCCATGGAAGGCTGGCTGCAGGAAGACACGGCGCGCGCCCTGTTCCAGGCGGGCGGACAGGATCTGGACGCCTTGCGCGCACAGGCGGAAACGCGCGAGTTCCGCCCCGTGGCCTTGAATGCCACGGTCAAAGTGCAAGTCGACAGCCAGATCCGCAGCATCGAGCAATTCAACGTGGCCGGCATCGTGCCAGGCACGGACCCGAAACTGAAGGACGAAGCCGTCATTTACTCGGCCCACTGGGACCACCTGGGCAAGGATGACGTAGGCAACGGCCGCAGCGGCCAGAGTGACCATATCTACAACGGCGCCATCGACAACGCTTCGGGCGCGGCGGCCCTGCTGGCCATGGCGCAGGTGGCCGTGAAACAGCCGGCGCGCCGCACGCAGATCTTCCTGTGGCCGGCCGGCGAGGAAACGGGCATGCTGGGCAGCACGGCCTACACGCGCGCGCCCCTGTGGCCGCTGGCCAAGACGGCCGCCGACCTGAACCTCGACAGCATGAATTTCGTCGGCAAGACGCACGACATCGGCGTGGCCGGCGCCGAGCGCAGCAGCCTGTACGCGAGCGCCGCCAAGGTAGCCAAGCGCATGGGCCTGCGCCTGGCGCCGACGATACCCGACCTGTCCGGCGCCTTTTACCGGGCCGACCATTTTGCCTTCGCCAAGGCTGGCGTGCCCGCCTTCAACGTGGGCTCGGCCGTGTTTTCCGGCGACGGCTCGTTCGACTTCGTGCAGGAGCCGAAAGCCTCCGGCGAGCGCCTGGTCGCGTTTAAAAAGGATTACCATCAGGTAACGGATGAATACCACCCGTCGTGGGACTTGTCGGGCATGGTGCAGCAGGCGCAATTCACACTGAACCTCGGCTATGAAGTCGCAAACGACAAGAACTTGCCTACTTGGAACAAGGGCGAGGCGTTTGGAAAGGTGAAGCGGTAACGTCTAGCGTAGGTCGGATTAGCGGTGGTGTCGGATTACGCGGCGTAGCCGCTAATCCGACCTACACTGGTTGATTCAAATCGCCATGATGCGTTTCAAGTCGATGAACGCCGTTTCATACAAATGTTGAAACGCGCCCACCATGACCTCTTCCACGCCCTCGGCCGCGTCGAACTCGCTAGACCATTCCGCCACGCACTCATTTGCGCCCGGCTCGCCCGTGACGCGCAAGGTGGAACGGTAATTCTTGACGGGGATCGGGCCCGAGACGATGGTGTAGCTGTAGCTCTTGTCCGCCTCGCTGTAGCTTTGCAGGCGTTCGGCGATGATGGCGCCGTCCGTGGTTTTCAGGCGGCGCACGCGGCCGCCATGCTCGGACAGGCTGGTTTTGATCGAGCTCGACCATTCAGCCAGCGACTGGAAGCCGCCGATAAAATCCCACACGCGTTCGGCGCTTGCCGCCAATGTTACAGAAACAATTACTTGGGCCATCTTTAATTCGGTTCCTCATCCAGGTTTGCCGGGCAACTCCGCCCGGCCGGCCGGAGTTGCCCGGCACAGCCGCTATTTTAGCGCCCATGCGGCTTTGCTGCTGAGCGCGCGTTGGGCTAGACAATAGCGGCTGGCCAGCCTGGCGAGGAAGTCTTACAAGTTTTCCGCCAGGAAAATCAAGGAATTGCCGTGCGCGTGGGCTGCGGCGCGCTGCTGGTAGCTGTCGCGGTGGGTGCAATTGAAACCGTGCTCGGCGCCCGGGTAGATATGGATTTCCACGTCTTGCCGGTCGTCGAAGCGTTCGGCGATCTTTTGCACGGCGTCAAGCGGGATGTGGCTGTCCTGGTCGCCGAAATGCATGAGCAGCGGCACCTTGATCCGGTCGGCCAGGTCCAGCTTGTTCTGGATGCCGCCGCCGTAATAAGCGATGGCCGCGTCGACCAGGCCGGCCGCAGCCGTTTGAAACGACAAACGGCCGCCGAAGCAGTAGCCGACCGAGGCCAGCTTGCCCGTCACTTCCGGGCGCGCGCGCAAGACGGCAACGGTGGCGGCGATATCGGCGTCGGCATGCGGATTATCGGTGGCCTGCATCAATTCCACAGCGCGCTTCCAGCCGTCCGCGTCATAGCCCAGCTCGATGTGCGCGCCAGCGCGCCAGAACAGGTCGGGCACCAGCACCACGTAACCATCGGCCGCGTACTGATCGGCCACGGCGCGGATGTGCTCGTTGACGCCGAAAATTTCCTGCAACAGGATGATGGCGGGGCCCTTGCCCACATGCGGCACGGCCAGATAAGCCTGGAAGCTGCCGTCCGGGCCGGCGATATCGATCCACTGCGAAGTTGTGCTCATAGAAACTCCAGTCTGAGGTTGAGGGGAATGCCACAGCCAGGCATGTTACTGGTTTTTCTCCCTTCCCGTGCCGGCACCTCTCGGCTCTTGGCCAGGAGTTAATACATCTCGCGCAAATAAATAACGGGACCGGATCGCAAGACACCAAACACGACACTGCCCACCGTGCTGGGCAGGTAGGTCAGGCCGGGCACGGAGACATCGACGCTGCCCGGCACGCCAGGGGCCAGCAACATCAGGCTCCCGTTGGGAGGCAAAAGCCCTGCGACAAAGGCATAGGTCCCGCCCTGCACCTTCGTGGCGCCATTGCACACGCCGTCCCCGGAAGTGAGCATCTTGCGGCAGTTGGCCAGAACGACGGCGGCCTGGGTAAATGTAGTGACGCTGTCGGACGTATTGCTCACCCAGCGCCCATTCCAGTACTGCACTTGCACGGGCAGCCGGATGGGCAGGCGCTCGGAACCATAGCTGTTCGGCACCATCATGCGGCCCGTCAGGACGGTCAACTTTCCTTCCGTGCCCGAGGCGGACGGCGCCGACGTCACGACGCCGACGCCTGGGTACGTGGTGGTGGCGCGGAACAGCACGTCGGTGGGTGGCGCCAGCACTGTAGCACCGGCTGGCACCGCATAGGCGCCGGGAAAGCGATAAGCGATGACGGTGTCGGCCACGCCTTTTTTGAAATTGCTTGCGGCGATGCCGCTCACGACAGTCTGCGCGGCGGTGCCATCGGTGAGCTGGCTACCCGCAGGATCGACCGGTGGCAAAGCCGTCTTGCCAGTGGCTGCATCATAGGCCTGCAAAGCCACGTTCGCCGGCAAGCTCTTGTCCTGACCGTCGAAATTGATCGTCGTCGCATTCGATGCATTCTGCGCCGTGATGCGCAAGCCAAACGCTTGTCTGGAATACACAAATTTGCCCGCGGTCTGGCCCGCCTGCGCACCCACGCACGTCAGTGGCGCAACGCATGGCATGGGCACCGTCCCGGTCACTGCCGTCGCAAAGTGGTGGGGAATGAATTGCACATTGGCGCTATTGCCTGTTGCCACCGGTGGCGTGATGCCATTGACAGGTGGCAACGTCCACCCCAGGTAGGCAGGCAAGGTGGCGGTAAATTGGATAGTGCCTACTTCCGGCCAGCTCATGTTGCTGGCGGTGCCTATGCCGTTGCCATTGTTGAAGGCCAGGCTGCCCGCGACTGCGGGGTTGGCCGCGCCAAAAGTGGGAGCGACGAGGATACTGCCCAGCATCACCGTCTGCGCCGTCGTTTCCCGGCCAAAGTTACCTGTTACGGCACCGGCCGCGTTCAAGGCCGATACGCTGATGCGGGTGGCCGGCGCCGCCGGCACCGCGGCCAGCCCGGCGCGCTGCGGTGTGGCGATGGCGCTGAACGCGAAACGCTTGGGACCCACGATGACATTGCCGCTGCCCGTCATGCTCAAGCCGCTGTCGCTGCCGCTGGTCGAGGCATACGCGGCCGTCAGGCCCAGCGCGCCCGCATCGGCGTACTGCATGTTCGGCGTGGCCTGGCCGTTGACATCGAAGGCCAGCGGCACGGCGGCACCGCCCGCGCTGCAGGCACTGCCCGTATTGGCGGCCAGGGGGATGTAGGTGCCATCCTTGTCCTGTATGCGCGCGGGCAAGGTGCCCGTGCCGGGATTGGCATAGGTGCAGCGCAGCTGCAAGGTCTTGTTCTGGTTGGCAAACAGGGGCACGCAGGCGCGCGGATTCGATGGCGACGCCTGCAGCGCGCTGATGGCGATGCGCTCCTCGACCTCGGCATAACGGGGTATGCCGCTCACCTGCAGCGCGCTGCTCACAAATGCCATCTGACAATTGGTCATGCTGCCGTCGACGCTGCTCTTGCAGACCAGCGCCCCCGTCGTCGCCAGCGTACTGCTCAGGCTCAGGGGAACGTTGCTGGCCGGCGTGGTCTGCGCCACGCTGGACGTGGCCGTGCCCGTCGCCGGCTGGGTGGCGTTGATTTGCGCCACCGCGCCGCCCGGCGTCAGCGTGACCTCGGCCGCGCCTGTGTAGATGGCGCTGCAGGCCGCGTCGGCGCAGGCCGTCACGGTCACGGGCGCAGGCGCGCAGCTCAGCGCCGAGGGCGGATGCGTGATCTGGAAATGATGCGGCCCCGCCTGGGTGCCAGGGCCGCACTTCGGCCCCATCGGTTCATTGAAGGCCCAGCCACTGTTGTTCGTCACGCAGCTGCACGGATTGGACGGCGTGTAGGCCTTGCAGGTAATGGTCTGCTGCACCCGGCCGTGATATCCCAATGTAATGTGATCGACCAAGGCGTTGCCGGTGATGGTCGCATCGGAATTCCCAAGGGTCACGTTTCCACCTTCTACATTGCCCTTGATGGTAGCTTTGTTCTCAACGACCAGCGTCTGGGATGCCTTCACATCGCCCGTCACAACCAGGTCCGTCGACTTGAGTTGGATGGAAGGGGCAGTCAGGTTGCCCGTCACCTTGCTTGCAGACTCGATCAAGAGCGAGGTGCTGGCGGTGATGCTGCCATCAATAACGACAGCGGAAGCGGTAACGATGGTAGTACCGGTAATAGCCCCCGTGACATTCACTCTCGATGCGAGATTTATTGGCCCTGTCGAGCTAATACCGTTTGTGACCTTGGAATCAGCCTCGATGGCCACGGAGCCGCCTTGGATAGCGCCATTCACGGTCGAACGGGCAGAGATAGTGACGGCACCCGTTGTATTAAGATTGCCTGTCACGCTGATCGGACTACCACCCAGCTTGATCGACGACGCTATGATATTGGCGACTATGTTTTGCCCGTTCTGCCCGCCTGCGATGAAGGTGCCGCCATTGGCGATAATGGTACCGCCACTTATTTTCAAACTCGATGGCGGGTTGTCGCTGACATTGATATCTCCCTTGGCCGTCAGGGTAGCTGTGCCTCTCATCGTCAAGCCTTGGTTATACGTTATGGTCACAGGGCTGTTGACTACAACGCTGATGCCAGTGGCAATAACGACGGCGTCGTTCCACTCCATCGCCAGGGACGCGCAGGTATACTCTGTCCTGGCTTCGTTCACGTTGCAGCCAGCGACAGCGCCGCCATCGAAATTAAGGGTGGCCGCCTGGGCCATGCCGGTCGATAACAAGAAGAACAAACCAAGGAAAAAAATGTGTATGCGCACGATGTTCAGAAATCGGATAAATGGGAGGTGGCGGGCGGCACATTAACTATCTCATGCTAAGCTGTACCATCGCAGGTGTTGCATTATGGCAGTGTTTTCCACCCACACGTACTTCGCATGATCAAGCAAAGCCCCAAAGAATTCCCCCTGCGCACCGTCGACATCATCGTCTATCCAGGCTTCAAGGCGCTCGAAGCCATCGGCGCCATGAAAGTGTTTGACTACGCCAACACCCATTTGCGCCTGCGCAATCTGCCCGGTGGCTACGACGTGCGCATCGCGTCGACGGCCATCGGCCCCGTCGAGTCCGACACCCTGATGTCGCTGCACGCCAGCAAGGCGCTCGATGCCAGCCGCCTTCCCGACCTGGCCGTCATCGTCGGCTGCCACCATGTCGAGCAAGTCTTGCAGGACCTCCCCGCCCTCGCCGCCTGGGTGGCCGAGGCGGCGCCGCGCATCACGACCCTGGCGGCCCTGTGCACGGGCTGCTTCTTCCTGGCCGAAGCGGGCGTGCTCGACGGCAAGAGCGCCGCCACGCACTGGAGCGCCGTGGACAGCCTGCGTCAGCGCTATCCCTTGATACAGGTCAATGCCGATGCGATTTTCGTGCGAGAGGGGAAATTCTGGACGTCGGCCGGCGTGACGGCAGGTATCGACCTGGCCCTGGCCCTGGTGGAAGACGATTTCGGCCGCGATATCGCGCTGGAAGTGGCGCGCGACCTGGTGGTGTACCTGAAACGGCCCGGCGGCCAGTCGCAGTTTTCCGTGCACCTGTCGAGCCAGATGACCACGCACCCAACCATCCGCCAGTTGCAGGGCTGGATCATGGAACACCTGGACGAAGAACTCGGCATACCGCTGCTGGCGGCCAGGCTGGCCATGAGCGAGCGCAATTTTACGCGCGTGTTCCAGCGCGAAACGGGTAGCAGCCCCACGGAATTCATCGAAACGGCCCGCTTTGAAGTGGCGCGCCGCTTGCTGGAAGACAATGTGTCCTCCTTAAAACAGGTGGCAGTGCAGGCAGGCTTGCACAGCGAGGAAAGGCTGCGCCGCCTGTTTCAAAAGAAACTCGCCATCACGCCACGCGACTACCGCGAACGCTTTTCCAGCACGGCGCGTTAGGCGCAGCGAGAATCAGCGCGACTTCTTGGTACGCACGTGGCGCGTGGCCAACTGCTGGCGGTGCCAGGCCAGCGGCGTAAACATCAGCGCGCACAGCAGATAGGTGGCCAGCAGCGCCAGCCAGATGGCGGGCGAGGCGAGGATGGCGGCATTGCTCCACCACAAGGCCAGCAGGGAGGATAGGGCCGCGCCGAAGAAGATGGGCAGCATGCGGCGCAACGTGGCGAGGTAGGCAGTGGCAAACATGAACGGCTCCCAAAGCAAGGCGGATGCCTTCACACTAGCAGGCGCAGGCAGCGAAGTACAGCCTGCCGCCCTGCCCCGTCCGTCAAGTGTTGCGCATTGAGTACATTACGGTGCGATCAATACAGGAAGATTAATACAAGAAGATTAATACAGCACCACGGAACGGATCGATTCTCCGCTCTTCATCAGGTCGAAACCCTCATTGATGCGTTCGAGCGGCAAGCGGTGCGTGATCAGGTCGTCAATATTGAGCTTGCCTTCCATGTACCAGTCGACGATCTTCGGCACGTCCGTGCGGCCCCGTGCGCCGCCGAAGGCCGAACCGCGCCATTCACGCCCCGTCACCAGCTGGAATGGCCGCGTGGAAATTTCCTCGCCCGCTGCCGCCACGCCGATGATGAACGATTTTCCCCAGCCCTTGTGCGTGCACTCGAGCGCCTGGCGCATCAGCGTCGTGTTGCCGACGCATTCAAATGAATAATCGGCACCGCCATCGGTCAATTGCACGATGGCATCGACGACGTTTTCCACCGCGTTAGGATTGATGAAATGCGTCATGCCAAACTTGCGCGCGATGGCCTGGCGCGCCGGGTTGATATCGATGCCGATGATTTTATCGGCGCCGACCATTTTCGCCGCCTGGATCACGTTCAGGCCGATGCCGCCCAGGCCAAATACGGCCACATTCGCGCCCGCTTCCACCTTGGCCGAGAACAATACCGCGCCCACGCCCGTCGTCACGCCGCAGCCGATGTAGCAGACCTTGTCGAACGGCGCATCTTCGCGGATCTTGGCGAGAGCGATTTCCGGCACGACGATGTAATTGGAAAAGGTCGAGGTGCCCATGTAGTGGAACAGCGGCTGGCCATTCAGCGAAAAGCGGCTGGTGGCATCGGGCATCAGGCCGCGGCCCTGCGTGGAGCGGATGGCCTGGCACAAATTCGTCTTTTGCGACAGGCAGAACTTGCACTGGCGACATTCCGGCGTGTACAGGGGGATAACGTGGTCATCCTTTTTCAGGGTCGTCACGCCCGGACCCACATCGACGACGACGCCGGCGCCTTCGTGGCCCAGGATGGCCGGGAAGATACCTTCCGGGTCGGCGCCCGACAGGGTGTAGTAATCGGTATGGCAAATGCCAGTGGCTTTCAGCTCGACCAGCACTTCGCCGGCGCGCGGGCCGGCCAGGTCGACTTCTTCAATGGTCAGCGGGGCACCCGCCTTCCAGGCAATCGCGGCTTTGGTTTTCATGGGGATTCTTCCTGCTCGGTTTCAGATTCGCCATTATCGGGCGCCGGCGGACGCGATGGGGCAGCTGGCCCCGTGCTTGTCTGAAAACGCGGCGCATTTGTCCGATGCCGCCGTACCGTGCAGCAGCGCACGGAAGCGCGGTGTATGACAGGCGTACGCTTGCGCAAGCTCAATCTTGCGGGCACAAAAACGTGCATTCTTGACGTAACAGCATTCCCTTGATGCATCTCACTGACTCGCCATTTCATCGTTCCCGCAGGAGACTGACATGCGCAACTCGCTATTTCGACTGCCCATCACCTGGCCAGCGCTGCTGCTGGCATGCTGCCTGGCCCTGCTGGCCGCCTGTGGCGGCGGCCAAGACCACCCACCACCCGGCGCCACCACCGGCAGCCTGGCAGTCACCATCGGCGGCTTGCCGGCCGGCGTGGCGGGCGCAGTCACGGTCACGGGGCCCGCGTCCTACAGCAAGCTGCTGACGGCGAGCACCACGCTCACCAAGCTGGCGCCCGGCGCCTACATGCTCAGCGCCGCCAGCGTTGCGCAAGGCACGGTAACGCTGGCCCCCACGCCCGTCACGCAGCAGGTGCAAATCAATGCGGACGCCACGGCCAGCGCCGGCGTCACCTATGCAGCCACGGCACCGCTGGCCCTGGCCCTGCAAGAAGTGGCCAGCGGCTTGAGCGCGCCCATCTTCCTGACGGCGCCGCCCGGCGACAGCCGCCTCTTCATTCTCGAACGCCCCGGCCGCATCCGCGTAGTACAGAACGGCGGCCTGCTGGCCACGCCCTTCCTCGACATCAGCAGCCTGACCAGCACCAGCGGCGAACGGGGCTTGTTATCCATGGCCTTCCATCCGCAATATGCCAGCAACGGCTATTTCTTCCTGTATTACACCAACCTGGCCGGCGATATCGTCATCGAGCGCCGACAAGTGTCGGCGGGCAACGCCAACGTGGCCGATCCCCTGTCCGCCCTGACCATCCTCACGATACCCCACCCCACGTTCAGCAACCACTATGGCGGCTTGCTCAGCTTTGGCCCGGATGGCTACCTGTATGCGGGCACGGGTGACGGCGGCAGCGCGGGCGATCCGTCCGGCAATGCGCAAAATACGAACGTCCTGCTGGGAAAACTGCTGCGCCTGGACGTCAACGCCAGCACGGTGGCCCAGCCGTACGCAATTCCACCTGGCAATCCGTTTGCCGGCATGCCCGGCGCACGCGGGGAAATCTGGGCGTATGGCTTGCGCAACCCGTGGCGCTACGCCTTCGACATGCCGGCCCAGCTGCTGTATATCGCCGACGTGGGCCAGGCCAATTGGGAGGAGGTCGATGTGCGCCCCATGGGCCAGGCGGGCAACAATTACGGCTGGAACATCATGGAAGGCGCGCACTGCTACAACAGCAGCAGTTGCACGCAGGCGGCTCTGGTCCTGCCCGCCATCGAATACAGCCACGATGCTGCCGGCGGTTGCTCGGTCACGGGCGGCTATGTATACCGGGGCTCGGCCCTGCCGGAACTGGTCGGGCAGTACTTGTATTCGGACTACTGCAGCGGCTGGCTAAAAAGCTTCAGCTACGGCAATGGCACGGCTTCCGCCGTGACAGATTGGGGCATCACTAACGTGGGCAATATCCTGTCGTTTGGCCAGGATGCGCAAAACGAGCTGTACATGTTGAGCGGCACGGGCAAGGTCTACCAGATCGTCCGTAAATAAGCGTACATAAATAAGCGTACGCAAATAAGCGTGCGCAGGCGGACATGGTGGCGCACGCGGCTGAGGGCGTTTTTCGACGGGGCGCGGGGAACCGGCTAAAATGGTTTTTTTACGCCGCGCCCTGCGCATCAGCCCAAGAGAACACCATGGCCCGTTTGAAACTTGAATTTCCCGAAGACCAGTACTGCTATTCCTCGCAACTGACGGTACGCACCACGGACATCAATGCCGGCAACCATCTCGGCAACGACTCCATGATTTCCATGATTTCCGAGGCCCGCGCCCGCTTCCTGTTCGAGTTCGGCGTGCGCGACATCGAAGCGGACGGCACCGGCATCATCGTCACCGACCTGGCCACTACCTACCGTGCCGAAGCCCATGCGCGCGACCAGCTGCTGTTCGAAGTGGGCGTCATGGATTTTAATAAATATGGGGGCGACATCACCTTCCGCATCACGCGTCCTCGCGACAACACCCTGATCGCGATGGCAAAGTCCGGCTTTGTGTTTTTCAACTACAAGCGCAGCCAGGTCGTGCCGATGCCGGAAGAGTTCGGTAGCAAGTTCCCGCAGGTGAACTGGATCGATTAAGGGCTGGATTAAGCGGGTCGCCTTGCCGCCATGCTGTATGCTTGCCAGGAAGACATTAACACTGGAGCGGCATGCAAGCAGCGATAACGGCAAGACTATGCCTGGCCCTGGCCTTGCCGGGCCTGTGGCCGACGACCGCCCTGGCCGCGCCGCAAACCGTCATTTTGTACGGCGACGACGACTATGCCCCGTACAGCTATGTGGAAAACGGCGTCTTCAAGGGCATGTACATCGATATCCTGCGCCTGGCAGCCAGCACGATGCCCGACTACCGGCTGGAACTGCAGCCGCGTCCCTGGAAACGGGGTCTCGATGCGCTGGAAAAAGGCCAGGTATTCGGCCTGTTCCCGCCCGGGTACAAGACGGAACGGCCGTACGTGCAACCGTATTCGACCATGTTGTACCGCGAATCGGTGGTGTTGTTTTGCCATGATGCCGTGATGCGCACGCCGCGCACGCATTTTCCTGCCGATTTCGCCGGCCTGACCATAGGCGTCAACACGGGTTTTTTGCTGTCGGAAAAATTGATGGCGCCGGCCCGCCAGGGATTGCTGCACCTGGAAGCGGCCAAGGGCAATGAAGCCAATCTGAAGAAACTGGCACTGCGGCGCATCGATTGCTACGCCAGCGACCGCGGCGCGGCACGCCACACGGCGCGCCAACTGCAAGGCGAACTGGACAGATACGCCTTTCAATTGCACGAAGTGCTGGAACTGTCATCCGAAGCCACCTACATTGCCTACAGCGCGCGCAATACGCCCGCCTACAAGGCCGACTTCATCAACAAGATGAATGCGGCCCTGCTTGCCATGCGGCAGAACGGCCAGCTGGCACGCATCGAAGGGGCGTACCTGCGCTGACATAGCGGTGCATGCTCGCTTACTTGCGCGCCTGGCGCTTCACCTTGATGCCGAAGGTGTCACCATACCAGTCATCGATCATCAGCTTCTCATAGCGCAGCTTTTCATTGCTGAAGTAATGATTGATGCGGGTCAGGTACGACATGTCGGACAAGGCTGCATCGCCACTGCGAATGACCTTGCCATCCTGTTCCAGCACATAGTGCAGGCGCATGCGCGGCCAGTCGACCCGGCCATTCATGACGCGGATATCCTGGCCTGCACGCAGCGCGGGATCTTCACGTCCCGCCAGATCCACGTCCGTGACGTCGATTTTCAAGGTCTGCCCGGGTGGCAGCGATGCGCCCAGCTTCGCGAAATGCCGACTCAGTTCCTTTAACGCCTCTTCCCGTTCGTGCGGATTGAACGGGACATCCGTGAATTGATCCGGTTTGCTGAAATGCACCTCGGTTCCTGCCCAGGCCGCACTGCTGGCGAGCAAGGCCAGGCCGGCGATCAGGGCGCGCGTCGTTTGCTTTTGCATGATGTACCCTTTCAGGAAAAGTGAGTGGCATGGGGCCACTTCTTATGCCTATTCAATATAGCGCGCTCCACCCCATTCTGACGCGAAATTCATACCTTGTTACTTTTCTGATTTTCCGTGAGAAAGGCGGAACGGCGTATTTTTTTGCAGATTCATTGGCAATATTAATTAAAACAAAGTATTGTCTTGAAAATATAGTTGCCTAAGCGATAAAGTATAGATAGTGTCAGCAGCAGGCATTTAAAGTGTTTTTTTAGCAGCTGTGTTGCATGTTGTTGGTCAATTTTTCTTGCTTATTGTTAATACTTGGCCGTCAGTCTACAATCGATAAAATGCGCCCAAAAAACGCGCAACGCCAGTCGTGGCGCACAGGCTAGCCTGGCGCGGGCGTCTCAGCATTGCGTCAGTTATGCCTTTTAGCGGAACTCGCCCTTATGTCATTTTTGTCTTCAGCCTCACCCAAGTTACTCCCCTGGAAAGTCTTGCTCGTCGATGATGAACCCGACATCCACGACATCACCAAACTGACACTGAGCCGTTTCCGCCTCGAGGGCCGCGCCCTGAGCTTCGTGCATGCGTATAGCGGCGCCGAAGCCAAGCAGGTGCTGGCGCGCGAAGAAGGCATCGCGCTAGTCTTCCTCGACGTGGTGATGGAACGCGAAGACAGCGGCCTGGAGGTGGCGCGCTGGATGCGCGAAGACCTGGGCAACCAGTTTACGCGCATCGTGCTGCGCACGGGACAGCCGGGACAGGCGCCGGAAGAACGGGTGATCGTCAATTACGACATCAACGACTATAAGGAAAAGACGGAACTGGACCGCACCAAGCTGTTCACCACCACCTTTGCCGCCCTGCGCGCCTACCGCGACATCATGAAGGTGGAAGAGGCGCGCCTGGCCCAGCTGCACTATCGCGAAGGCCTGGAAAGAGTCATCGCGGCGTCGGCGCATATCTTCAAGCAGCGCAACCTGCGCGACTTCGCCAGCGGCCTGCTGCAGCAAGTCGTCGCCCTGCTGCGCCTGGAAACGAGCATGCTGCTGCGCCTGCGCGGCGCCAGCGCCATCACGGGCGAACAGGATTATGAAATCCTTGCGCAGATCGGCGACCATGAAGCCGATGGCGGCATCCTCAGCCCGTCACTGCTGTCGCAGCTGGACGATGCCAAGAGCAACAAGATCTCGCGCCTGCACGGCGACACCTATGTCGGCTATTTTCCGAACAGCAGCGGCAAGGCATCCTTGCTGGTACTCAAAGGCGTGGAAGAGATTTCCGACCTCGATGCGCAATTGCTGGAAGTATTCTGCTCCGGCGTGGCGATCGCCTTCGACAACATCCTGCTGACGCAGGAAATCACCGATACCCAGGCCGAACTGATCCTGCGCCTGGGCGACGTGGTCGAATCACGCTCGCACGAAGGCGGCAACCACGTGCGCCGCATGGCCGAAGTGTGCCAGCTGCTGGCGCAGGCATCCGGCATGTCGGAAGAGGAAACCATGGTGCTGCGCCACGCGGCGCCCATGCATGATATCGGCAAGATTTCCACGCCTGACGCCGTGCTGCTCAAACCGGGCAAGCTCGACGCGGCCGAATGGGAAATCATGAAGCAGCATCCGACGGTGGGCATGTCCATCCTCGACGGCTCGCAGCGCCCGCTGCTCAAAGCAGCGGCCGTGATCGCCCACCAGCACCATGAAAAGTACGACGGCAGCGGCTATCCGCAAGGCCTGGTCGGCGAAAACATCCACAAATACGCGCGCATCGCCGCCGTCGCCGATGTCTTCGACGCCCTCATGCACAAGCGCTGCTACAAGGACGCCTGGCCCCTGGAGCGCGTGGTCAGCTACCTGCGCGAAGTGAGCGGCAGCCACCTCGACCCGCAGTATGTGGAGTTGCTGATTGCGAATCTCGACGAAGCGCTTGCGTTGAATCAGCGTTTCCCTGATTAGTAGGTCGGATTACGCGGTTCATCAAAAAGCCAAGTGCCCCAGAGCGATACGCACGCCGGCAAAACACGCTTCGGCACTAGCCCCCAATACGGGCGTTCCGGGCCAAGCGGGCCTGAAAAATGTCGAGGGCAAGGCGCAGCGACGCAGACAGTACGCATGTACGGCAAGGAGCTGCAACGCCGCCATCGGCATTTTCTCAGGCCCGCGTCTCCGGCCCGCCGTTTTAGGTTTTCAAGGACACATCATTGAAACCGCCGCCGGCGTCGGATTACGCGGCCTTGCCGCTAATCCGAGCTACGTGGTTCGAGTGGGAAACGGATCTTGTAATGCAATCCCATGCCCGGCGCGCTGACCACCTTCACCGTGCCGCCCAGCGGCCCCGTCACCAGGTTGTACAGGATATGCGCACCGAGGCCGCTGCCGCCCGAGCCCCGCTTCGTCGTGAAGAAGGGATCAAACAGCTGGCCCAGGGTGGCGTTATCCATGCCCATGCCGTCATCGCTGTAGTCGAGTTCCAGCATCTCGCCGGCCGTCCGCACGCTGATCTTGATCTTGCCCGGCTCGCCTTCGACAAAGCCGTGCACCAGTGAATTGACCACCATGTTCGTGACGATCTGCGAGACAGCGCCCGGATAGCTGCGCAGCTGCACCTCGGGCGCGCAATCGATGTCTACTTTGATCGGCTTGCCCTTCAGCTTGGGCTGCAGAGAGAGCAGGATTTCATCGAGATATTTGCGCAAATTAAAGCTGCGCAACTCATCCGACGACTGGTCCACGGCCACCTGCTTGAAGCTGCGCACCAGCGCCGCGGCACGCTGCGTATTCGTCGTCATGATGCGCAGGGTCTGGTCGATGATGTCGAAAAACTGCCGCAAACCGTCTTCATCGAGTTGGCCGCCGTCCAGGTCTTCGCGCGTCAGCTTCAATTCCTGCACCAGGTGACTGGTGGCCGTGACGCAAATGCCCAGCGGCGTATTGATTTCATGCGCCACGCCCGCCACCAGGCGGCCCAGCGAGGCGAGCTTTTCCTGGCGTACCAGTTCCGACTGCGCCTCCTGCAAGGCGCTCAGGGCGCTGTTCAGGGCCGCGTTCTGCTCTTCCAGCGCTTCCTTGGCCTGGCGCATGGCGCTGTCGGCCTGAATACGGGCCATCGCCACGGCCACATGGCTGGCCATGAAGGCCAGCACGTCCAGTTCCGCCTGCCCATACACGACGGAAGTATCGTAGCTTTGCACGATGATCACGCCATATTTCCGCTCGCCCAGCAGCATGGGCGCACCCATCCAGCTGGCGATGCCCACATTGCCCAGCGGCTCGTCCATCTCGCCACTGTCCACCAGCGCCGCATAGCTGTCCGCATCGAGCAGGCAGGCCTGGCGGCGCGCCAGCACGTACGAACTCATGCCGATGCCGTAATGAAAGCGCTTCACGGGCGCCTGCGCGTCCTTTTCATCGACAAAATACGGGATCGTGATGTCCTTGTTGTCCGGATGGTACAGGGCGATGAGGAAGTTCTTCGCCGTCACCAGCTCGCTGATGATGGCGTGCAGCCGCGCATACAGGGTCGTCGCATCGGACGCCTGCGCCGACAGGTTGGCGATTTCATATAGCGCATGCTGCAGGTTTTCCGCGCGGCGCCGCTCGGCCACCTCGTGCGCCAGCAGGGCCGTGCGCTCCTGCACCGCCTTTTCCAGCCGGTCCATGCTTTGCATGCCTTGCAGGGCGCTCGACACGTGTGTGGCGATCAGCGCGAACAGGGCCTGGTCTTCCAGGCTGAAGCGGTGCTGCGCGTCATAGCTCTGGATGACGATGGCACCCAGTACCTGGTGCTGCTGGTCCAGCAGCGGACAGCCGATCCAGTGCTCGGCCGCCGTGCCGCCGCCCCATGCGCCGCCACCGATGGCGCGCATGGCGTCGTCGTCGGCCGTCATCACCAGTTGCTTGCGGTTGACGATGACCCACGCCGTGGGCGATTGCGCGGCGCTGGCCAGGCGCACGCCGATGTCCGGGTCGGGCGCCGCATCGAATTCATCGACAAAATAGGGAAAGCGCACCAGGCCGTCGTCACGGTCGCTCAGGGCCACATAAAAATTGGCCGCATACATGATGCGCCCCAGCGCCGCATGCACCGCCTGCAGGAATTCGCTGATATCGCTGCAGGTGCTCGAGCGCTGCCCGATTTCCAGCAACACGGTCTGGACGGCTTCCAGGCGGCTAAGACGGCTTTCCATGGGTAACTGTGTGCCTTGTGTACATATAATGTTCTGAAAATCAATATTATCAGTTCAGCCCAGCCTTGGCACGGCATAAAACGCACAATCTTGCCTTAAGGCAGAGCAACACACGCAACGCCGGCATTTGCCACGCTGGCGATACAGTGGCAGACTAGGCCCCTTCCTACAGACCAGACCGTCCTCATGACTGCCACGCTACGCGCCTCGCTTCGCCCCTATACCCTCGCTGGCCTGCTGGCCTTTGCCGCGCTGGGCATGCCGCCGCTGTGCGCCGCGCCAGCCAAGGCGCCGGCAGCGGAAACGGCCGATGGCGGACGCTATTTTGGCCCCCTCGTCGCGGGCAAGATGCACGGACAGGGCCGGCTCGAGTACGCGAGCGGTGCGTTTTACGAAGGGGGCTTCGCGCGCGGCGTGTTTTCCGGCCAGGGCACGCTGCGCCAGGCGTCCGGCGTCGAATACACGGGCGCCTTCCGCCAGGGTGCCTTCGATGGCATCGGCCGCTACACCTCGCCCAAGGGCGAGATCTATGCGGGCGACTTCGTCAAGGGCAGCTTCGAAGGACAAGGCCGCTTCCAGGGCGCCGATGGCGCCACCTTCGAAGGCCATTTCAAACACTGGCGCCCGCACGGCGCAGGCAAGCTGACCGACACGGACGGCACCGTCTTCGAAGGCGACTTCGTACAGGGCCAGCTGCAGGGCAAGGCCAAGGTCAGCACCAGCGACGGCATCCACTACGAAGGCGAGCTGAAAGACTGGAAATTCGAAGGCGAAGGCGTGCTGCGCACGGCCGACGGCGATGAATACCGGGGCAGTTTCAAGAATGGCCAATTCGACGGCAAGGGCGTGCTGCGCTACGCCGTCGCACAGGCCGATGGCCGGCGCGAAGACAGCGGCAACTGGACCGAAGGCCAGCTGGACGACCCGGCCTTGGATAAGCTCACGCGCGACAATATCGAACTGGCCCTGTATAACCAGCGCACCCTGCTCGACGGTGCCCTGGCGCGCATCGCGCCGCGCGATGCGGCGAAGAAGATCAATCTGTATTTGCTGGGCGTGGCGGGCGATGGCGCGCAGGAAGTGTTTCACCGCGAAACGGCCTTCGTGCAGCGCCAGTTCGACCGCGATTACGGCACCGTAGGCCGCTCCCTGATGCTGGTCAATAGCCGCAACACGGTGGCGCAGCAGCCGATGGCCACGCGTACCAGCATAGCCGCCAGCCTCGACGCCCTGGGCGCGAAGATGGACAAGCGGAACGACATCCTGTTCCTGTTCCTCACCAGCCACGGCTCGCCCGAGCACGAACTGGCGCTGGCGCAGAACGGCATGGACTTGCACAGCCTGCCCGCGCAGGAGCTTGCCACCATGCTCAAGCACAGCGGCATCCGCTGGAAGGTCATCGTGATCTCGGCCTGCTACGCGGGCGGTTTCATCGATGCGCTGAAGGATGATCAGACGCTGGTCATCACGGCCGCGCGCAGCGACCGCACCTCGTTCGGGTGCGACGACCAGAGCGATTTCACGTATTTCAGCGAAGCGTATTTCAAGGAAGCGCTGCCAAAGAGTGCCGGCTTTGCCGAAGCGTTCGACCAGGCCAGGGTGCTGGTGCAGGCGCGCGAGGCGGCCGATTTCCGCGAAGGCGGCATGGAAGCGGAAGAGCATTCCGAGCCGCAAATGTTCCAGGGCAAGGCCATCGCCGCGCAGCTGAAGGCGTGGCGCGCCCAGCCGCGCTAAGCTGGGCACGGTCGCCCGCCTTTCTGTACAATAGCCTTCACTATGCGACGATTCTTCCTCATTTTGCTGCTGTTCGTGCTTCCGCTCCAGATGTCCTGGGCTGCGGCGAGCGCGTATTGCCTGCACGAAGAAGGCAAGGCGGCGCAGCACCTGGGCCACCACAGCCACCAGCACAAGGCGGATGCTGACAAGAAACCCGTGGCTGACAAAGCTGACCAGCAGAAAAAAGGCCAGCCGCACAGCGATTGCAACGTCTGCCATGGCATCGGCCATGCGTGGCTACCGGCCGGCTCCAGCCTGCCGGTCGGCGACATGGCCTCCGTCAACGCGGACACTTCCCCCTTCTTTTACGCGTCTCACATCCCGGACGCTCCCAAGCGCCCTGACTGGTCGTCGGCCATTTAGGCCGACGGGACATTTCATTCCACTGATCGCAATACACGCGCCTGATTGACCTGGGCGCCAGCCTGCGCGTCCCGTCGAATTCTTTTCCATGCTTTTGGAGAATTCGATGTACCGATCCATTCATCTGTTATTGCTCTCCGCCGGCCTGCTGGCCGGCAATCTTGCCCATGCGCAAACACCTGCGGAGCCCGCCGGACCCCTGACCTTGCCCGCCGCGCTGCTGCTCGCCGAAGGCGGCAACGCCACCCTGTCGGCCGCCCGCCATGAACTGGCGGCGCAAGGGGGCGCCCTGCAACAGGCGCGCTCCCTGCCCAATCCGGAACTGCAAACCGTGCTGGAAGACACGCGGCGCGCCACGCGCAGCACCACCGTGCAGCTCAACCAGCTCATAGAACTGGGCGGCAAGCGCGGTGCCCGCACGGTCGTCGCCCAGCGCGGCGAAGACCTGGCGCAAGCGGGCCTGTTCCTTCAGCAAGCCGACACGCGCGCCGCCGTCACCACCGCCTTTGTCGACGTGCTGGCCGCCCAGGAAGGCTTGCGCCTGGCCGACAGCGCGCAGGCGCTGGCCGCGCGCGCCAGCGACATCACGGCGCGCCGGGTCACGGCCGGCAAGGCGTCCCCTGTCGAAGAAACGCGTGCCAAGGTTGCCGAAGCGAGCGTGCGGCTGGAGCTGAACCTGGCCCGCAGTACCCTGGCCAGCGCCCGCAAGCGCCTGGCCGCCCTGTGGGGCAATGCCACGCCGCGCTTCAGCGTCGCGGAAGGACGCCTGGAAACCTTGCCGGAGCTGCCATCCGCCAGCGAACTGGCGGCACGCCTGGACCAGGCCCCGGCCGTGCGCCAGGCGCACAGCGCGCTGGCCCAGCGGCAAGCCATGCTGGACGTGGAACAGCGGCGCGCCACGCCCGACGTCACGGTCAGCATCGGCATGAAGCGCTCGGAAGAGCTGGGCCGCAACCAGGCCATCATCGGCCTGGCCTTGCCGCTGCCCCTGTTCGACCGCAATGCCGGCAACAGGCTCGACGCCCTGCGCCGCAGCGACAAGGCCAGCGACGAGCTGGCCGCCGCCCGCATCGCCGTGCAGACCAATGTAGCCGCCGCCAGCGAACGGCTGGCCACGGCCCGGCTTGACGTGGAAAGCTTGCGCCAGGACATTTTGCCTGGCGCACAAAGCGCCTACGACGCGGCCAGCAAGGGTTTTGAGTTCGGCAAGTTCGCCTTCCTCGACGTGCTCGATGCCCAGCGCACCTTGCTGCAAGCCAAAAACCAATACCTGCGCGCGCTGACCGAAGCGCAGCACGCCGCTGCCGAGATCGAGCGCCTGCTGGGCGCCCCCTCCTCCCTGTAAGGAACACCAGCCATGAATATCACACTGAATAAAAAGCAGGCGATTGCCATCGCTTCCATCGCGGCCACCGGCATCGTCCTGGCCATTCTCATCCTCGGCACGGGCACATCCAAGACACCGCCGCCTGCCGTCAAGGCGGAAGCACATGCGGAAAAGAAAGACGAACATGGCCACGAGGAAGTGGAAGGCAGGCTGGAATTGACGGCTGCGCAAAGCCGCGCAGCCGGCGTCGTCACCGCCACGGCCGCGCCAGGCCGCATCAAGACGACAATCGCCCTGCCCGGCGAAATCCGTTTCAATGAAGACCGCACGGCCCACGTCGTGCCGCGCCTGGCAGGCGTGGTGGAAGCCGTACAGGCTGACCTGGGCCAGCTGGTGAAAAAGGGGCAGATCCTGGCCGTCATCGCCAGCACGGAACTGTCGGAACAGCGCAGCGCATTGCTGTCGGCGCAGCGGCGTTTATCCCTGGCCCGCTCCACGTATGAACGCGAAGAAAAACTGTGGCGCGAGAAAATTTCGGCGGAGCAAGATTATCTGCAAGCGCAGCAAACGTGGCGCGAGGCGGAAATCGCCGTTCATAATGCGCAGCAAAAGCTCAGCGCGCTGGGCGCCGGTGCTTCCGGCAAAGGGCCGCTGAACCGCTACGACATCCGCGCGCCGTTCGACGGCATGGTGCTGGAAAAACACATCACCCTGGGCGAGGCCGTCAAGGAAGACGCGAACATCTTCGTCATTTCCGACCTCTCGACCGTGTGGGCGGAAATCGCCGTGCCAGCGAAAGACCTGGCCACCGTGCGCATGGGAGGCAAGGCGAAAGTGAAAGCCAGCGCTTTTGATGCCAGCGCGCAAGGCACGATCACCTATGTGGGCGCGCTGCTGGGCGAGCAGACGCGCACGGCCAAGGCACGCATCAGCTTGCTGAACCCCGACATGGCCTGGCGCCCGGGCCTGTTCGTCACGGTGGAAGTGGTGTCCGGTGAAGCGGACGCGCCCGTCACCGTGCTCAGCACGGCCATCCAGACGGTGGAAGACAAGCCCGTCGTCTTCGTGCAAGTCAAGGAGGGTTACCAGGCCACGCCCGTGGTGCTGGGGCGCAGCGATGGCACCTTGACGCATATCAAGCAGGGCCTGGCCGCCGGCACGCCGTACGCGGCGCAAGGCAGCTTTGTGCTGAAGTCCGAGCTGGGCAAAGATTCCGCCGGCCACGAACATTGATCACGTCAAAGCTAAGGAAACCATCATGTTTGAACGCTTGATCCGCTTCGCCATCGACCAGCGCTGGCTGGTGATGCTGGCTGTGGCCGCCATGGCCGGCTTGGGCATCTACAGCTATCAAAAGCTACCCATCGACGCCGTGCCCGATATCACCAATGTGCAGGTGCAAATCAATACCCAGTCCGCGGGCTATTCGCCGCTGGAAACCGAGCAGAGGGTCACCTTCCCCATCGAGACGGCCATGGCCGGCTTGCCGAACCTGGAACAGACGCGCTCACTGTCGCGCTACGGCCTGTCGCAAGTGACCGTGATCTTCAAGGATGGCACGGACATTTATTTTGCGCGCCAGATGATCAACGAGCGCTTGCAGGAAGCCAAGGAAAGTTTGCCCGCTGGCATCACGCCAAAGATGGGGCCCGTCTCCACGGGCCTCGGCGAAATCTACCTGTGGACGGTGGAGACGCAAGACGGCGCGAAGAAGCCCGATGGCACGCCGTACACGCCCACGGACTTGCGCGAAATCCAGGACTGGATCATCAAACCGCAATTGCGCAACGTCACGGGCGTCACAGAGATCAATGCCATCGGCGGCTACGCCAAGCAATACCAGGTAGCGCCCTACCCGGAAAAACTGGCCGCCTACGGCATCAGCCTGCAAGACGTGGTGACTGCGCTCGAGCGCAACAACAGCAACGTGGGCGCCGGCTATATCGAAAGACAGGGCGAGCAACTGCTGATACGCGCGCCGGGCCAGGTGGCATCGAAAGACGACATCGGCAACATCGTCGTCGCCAATGTGCAGGGCGTGGCCATCCGCATCCGCGACGTGGCCGATGTGGTGCTGGGGCGCGAGCTGCGCACGGGCGCGGCCACGGAAAACGGCCGCGAAGTGGTGCTGGGCACGGTCTTCATGCTGATCGGACAAAACAGCCGCGCCGTCTCGCAAGCCGTCGACAAGAAGATGGTGGAAATCAACCGCAGCCTGCCGAAAGGCGTGCACGCCGTCACCGTGTATGACCGCACGGTCCTCGTCGACAAGGCCATCAATACGGTGAAGAAAAACCTGCTGGAAGGCGCCGTGCTGGTGATCGCCATCCTGTTCCTGTTCCTCGGCAATATCCGCGCGGCCCTCATCACGGCCATGGTGATTCCGCTGGCCATGCTGTTCACGTTTACGGGCATGGTGCAATACCATGTGAGCGCCAACCTGATGAGTTTGGGGGCGCTGGACTTCGGCATCATCATCGATGGCGCCGTGGTGATCGTGGAAAACTGCGTGCGCCGCCTGGCCCATGCGCAGCAAAAACTGGGACGGCCGCTGACCTTGCAGGAGCGTTTTCATGAAGTGTTTGCGGCATCGCAAGAAGCGCGCCGGCCCTTGCTGTATGGCCAGCTGATCATCATGGTCGTGTACCTGCCCATCTTCGCGCTGACGGGCGTGGAAGGCCGCATGTTTACGCCGATGGCCCTGACGGTGGTGATCGCCCTGCTGGGCGCCATGCTGCTGTCGATCACCTTCATCCCTGCCGCCGTGGCGCTGTTTATTGGCGACAAGGTGGCGGAGAAGGAAAACGCCATCATGCGCGCCGCCAAGCGCTGGTATGCGCCGCTGCTGGGCAAGGTGATGCGCAATACGCCCGTGGTGCTGACGGGCGCGGCGGTGGCCGTACTGCTGTCAGGCTTGCTGGCCACGCGCATGGGCAGCGAATTCGTGCCCAGCCTGAACGAGGGCGACATCGCCATCCAGGCCTTGCGCATCCCCGGCACCAGCTTGACGCAATCGCTGGCCATGCAGCAGCAACTGGAAAGCAAGCTGATGGCAAACCACAAGGAAATCGCGCGCGTGTTCGCCCGCACGGGAACGGCCGAGATCGCGTCGGACCCCATGCCGCCGAACATTTCCGACGGCTACATCATGCTCAAGCCCCGCGACGCATGGCCGCAGCCGACAAAATCGCGCGAGCAACTGCTGGCGGAAATCGAAGCGACGGCCACGAGCTTGCCGGGCAATAACTATGAGTTTTCGCAACCGATCCAGCTGCGCTTCAATGAACTCATTTCCGGCGTGCGCAGCGACGTGGCCGTGAAACTGTTCGGCGACGATATGGCCGTGCTCGACAGCACGGCGGCGAAGATCGCGGGCGTACTGGGCAAGATTCCGGGTGCCACCGAAGTGAAAGTGGAACAAACGACGGGCTTGCCCATGCTGACGGTGCAGATAGACCGCGAGCAGACGGCCCGCTACGGCCTCAACATTGCTGACGTGCAATCGGCAATAGCCACGGCCATCGGAGGGCAAGAGGCAGGCACCCTGTTCCAGGGCGACCGCCGCTTCGACATCGTCGTGCGCCTGCCCGACAGTCTGCGCAGCGACCTGGAGCAATTGAAGCGCCTGCCCATCGCCCTGCCTGTGGGGGCGGCGGCGGAAGGCCGCGCGCGCTTCATCCCGCTCGGTGAAGTCGCCAGCCTGCAAGTGGCGCCGGGGCCGAACCAGATCAGCCGCGAAGACGGCAAGCGCCGCATCGTCGTCAGCGCCAACGTGCGCGGACGCGATATCGGCTCCTTCGTGGCCGACGCCACGCAGCAGTTGCAATCGCAGGTGGCCATCCCTCCCGGCTACTGGACCAGCTGGGGCGGCCAGTTCGAGCAATTGCAGTCGGCCACGAAACGCCTGGAACTGGTGGTGCCCGTGGCGCTGGCGCTCGTCTTCGTGCTGCTGTTCGCCATGTTCGGCAACGTGAAGGATGGGCTACTGGTGTTCAGCGGCATCCCGTTCGCCTTGACGGGCGGCATCGTCGCCCTGTGGCTGCGCGACATTCCCATGTCGATCTCGGCAGCAGTGGGCTTCATCGCCCTGTCCGGCGTGGCCGTCCTCAATGGTCTGGTGATGATCGCCTACATCCGCCAGCTGCGCGAACAGGGCATGCCGCTGCAGGAAGCGATACGTGCAGGCGCCATTACCCGCCTGCGGCCCGTGCTGATGACGGCGCTGGTGGCGTCGCTGGGCTTCGTGCCGATGGCCATTGCCACGGGTACGGGCGCCGAAGTGCAGCGCCCGCTGGCCACCGTGGTGATCGGTGGCATCCTGTCGTCGACGGCCTTGACCTTGCTGGTGCTGCCATTGCTGTACCGGCTGGCATACCGCCGGCAAGAGGAGGAGGAAGAGGAGGTAGGTCGGATTAGCGTGGCCGAAGGGCACGCGTAATCCGACACATTGTTGGCGCCGGTGGTGGTGTCGGATTACGCGGAGCAAAGCCCCGCTAATCCGACCTACCTGGTCATGGCTTGCGGTAGCCGCCCTCGATCCAGTTCGCTGCTGCAGTGGCATTGAACTTGAAGGCCGCCGAGGTGCGTACCTTGGCGATCTGTTCGCCGTCCGCGTCGTAGGCGCTCAGTTCCGCGTACGGGTGGTCTTCATCAGGCACGATGTCGAACATCACCTTGATTTGACCCTCGTCGGTGGCGACAAACAGGTTCTTGTGCAATTGTGCATGCAGCTGCTGCTCGTGACGGCGCAGCACTTCCGAAGCTGTCTTGACCAGCGTATTAAACGCGTTGACGTCGAGCGGCTTCGGGTTTTTCTTGTCGCGGCCCATGGTCCACGGGCCCACCAGCGCCGGCTCCGGTTCGCCATCCTTGATCATGGCCACGGCCCAACCTTCATCTTCCTCGTTCTTGATCACACGCGCCGTCCAGCCATTGCCTACCCACAGGCGCGGCTCCTGGATCGGGGCATCATTGTCTTGCTCGGCTGCTTCGTCGGAAAAGTCGGGAAAATCGGTACTCATGGCGGTGCTCGTGATGGAGGGTCGGGGCTAGCATGATAGTCGAAAACGCCCTCCCGTGCCGCCTTGCCGCAATGGCGACGGAACGTCACACAGCACGGCCCAGCCTGCCGCCACGGCGGCGATCAACACATGGACATGGCAGGCCGGTTGGGCCAGGTCAGCGGCGGACCGGGCGGCACCCAGCGCGGGTCGATGGCTGGCAGCGGCGCGTGGTAATTAAAGGGGTTGATGATGATCGGCGGTATCGCCGATGGCGCGCCGACGGGCTCGGCGCAGGACTGCGTGGCGCCAGGCTGGCGCGTGGTTCGATGGTGGGAAAGGGATAGCGATTGATCCCCGGTATCTGCAAACAAAAGCATGTTGCCCTCCTTGCGAGACTGAGGTGTTCAGTATAGGACGGCTTGCGCGTTTTACAAGAAAAGAAATCTTGTTCCAGATCAGCGTTTTCTGCCCGTACAGACCTCCCATACCGTGAAAACAACCGCCTGTCGCACACTGCTGGCGGCCAGCCCGGCGCCCCCCTACAGTGTGACCATGCAACACCCCATCACACACCCACTGAGGCTTACCATGAAAAAATTGCTCACCTTCGTCCTCATCGTCATGCTCGCCTGCCTGTTCCTCGACAAGATAAGCGGCAGCGACATGCACATGCAGTTCAACGGCGACGATGTCGACGGTCCTCTGGAATGGCTGTTCGGCCTGGTGTTTGCCGGTGGCGGCTTGCTGATCGCCGCCATTGCGCTGGTGTGTGCCGCCGTCGTGACAGGGGTCGTCCTGGCTGGCGTGGGCGTGGTGCTGATCGCCGTGGTGGCCTTCTGCGTGGTGCTGGTACTGGCGCTGAGCACGCCCGTGCTGCTGCCGCTGCTGATACCCGTCGCCATCGTCTGGCTGATCCTCAGCCGCAAGCACAAGCAGGCGCAAGCGCGTCAGCACAGCCTGTAATCACTGCGCCATGAACTTGCTGAGCACGCCGTCGCTGCCGCCATCATTCTGTTCGATACGGTTGCGCCCGCCACGCTTGGCCCGGTACAGCGCCTCGTCGGCGCGCGCCAGCACGGCGTCGCAATCGGCATCGGTGCCGGCCATGGCGGCCATGCCGATGCTCACCGTAATGGTGATCAGGATGCCGCCATCGGTGGTCAGCGAACTTTCCGCCACCCGCCGGCGCAGCCGTTCGGCAAACACGGCTGCCGCCGCCAGGTCCGTGCCCGGCAGCAAGATGGCGAATTCTTCGCCGCCCACGCGGCCTGGCACATCGACCTTGCGCAGCGCCTGGCACATCAGCGCGCCCAAGTGGCGCAGCACGGCATCGCCCACCGCATGGCCATACTCGTCGTTGACACGCTTGAAATGATCGATGTCGAGCATCAGCACGCTGGCGCACCTGGCCAGTTCGCGCTGCAGCCGTGCATGCTCGTTTTCCAACGCCGCCATGAAGTGGCGTCGGTTCGGCAATCCAGTCAGGAAATCGGTGGTGGCCAGCTGCAGCAATTCCGCGTTCATGCGCTTGCGCTCGGTGATATCGAGCGTAGACACCATGACAAAGTCCAGGCTGTCCGCATGGCCGGGCATCACCAGCAAGCTCAATTCATTTTGCCGCGCCGCACCATCGAGACGCACAAAACTGCTCTCGCACTCGTACAGGTGGGCGCCGCCAGCCAGCGCCAGCAGCGCATCGCCAAAACAGGGCAAGGCGCTATCATCGAAATTCTGCGCCAGGCCCAGCGCGCCGCGCCGCTGGTCATCCTCGTTGGCGCGCACCTGCGCCAGCGCGGCGCCATTCGCATCGATGATGCGCACCAGCCCCGCCAGCCGCTGCAGCGCGTCCGGATTGGCGTGGAAGTAGGCACCCAGGTCGCGCACGCCCGCTTGCTCGAGCGCATCGAGCGCAGCGCGCACGGCCGACCAGTCCTGTTCCCACAGGGCCACGGGTGCATGGTCGTACAGGCTGCGGAAACGCGCTTCGCCGGCGCGCAGGGCCAGCGCCACCTGCGCCTGTTCGATGGCCATGCCGGCCAGATGCGCCGCCTCGCTGAGCCGCGCCAGATGTGCCGCGCCCGGTAGCGTGGGCTGGCGGTGATACGCCATCATCACGCCCAGCAGCTTGCCCGAGCCGCCCCGTACGGGCTCGGCCCAGCACGATTGCAGTTGGGCTCGCCACGCAAGTTCCATCGTCTCTTGCGCATCGGCAGCGGCATGCAGGTCGCCCACGATCACGCGCTGGCCGTCGCGCAAGGCCTGCACCGCGATGCCATGCACGCCCTGCAGGGTGTCGAGGTCATGGCCATGGCTGGCCAAATTGAAAAACGCGGGCAAGCTCGGCGCCGCGCCCAGCACCAGGCGGTGGCGGCTTTCATCGAGCAGCAAGATGCTGCACAGCATGGCAGGATGGTCGGCTTGCACGCTCAGCACCACGCTTTCCAGCACCCGTTCCAGCGGCGCGCCCGTGGCCAGCATTTCCAGCACCTGCCGCCGCGTGTGCTCGCGCCGCTCCATCTGGCTGCGCTCGCTGATATCGCGGAAGGTCCACAAGCGCGCCTGTTCATTGCCCAGCTGCATGCTGCGCACGTATTGCTCGACCACCCGGCCATCGCGCAGATGCAGCACGTCGCGCCGCTCGCGGTGGCCATGCGGCGCGTGGGCGCGTGCTCCCAGGAAAGGCGCCGCCTGCTCCAGCTGGCATTCCACATGGCGCACCAGCGCCGCGCCATCGGCCTGCCAGTCGAGCGCATCGGGCACTTGCCACAGGTCGCGGAAGCGCCGGTTCGAGGTGAAGATGCGACCATCGACGTTGTCGACCAGGATGCCGTCGATGGTCGAATCGAGGATGCTGCGCAGCATGGCCTGGCTACGCTGCGCTGCCTCGGCCATCGCCAGCACGCTCGCCTGCCCCTGCTCCAGCTGGCCAGTCAGCTCGCTCGATCGCGCCAGCGCCGCCTGGGCGCGGGCACGGCCCGCCGCCAGCAGCCAGGCCGCCAGCGCCAGCACGACGCTGGCCAGCAAGCCGGCCCAGGCCACCAGGCGGGGCCGCGCAAGCAGCTCGCCATCGAAGCCCGGCATGGCGCGCATGCGCAAGGTCCAGGCATGGCCTGCGATGCTGATCGCCTGCTGCGACACCAGGCTGTCCGACGCGGCAGACGACTGCGCGCCCGGCAAGCTGTCATACATCAGGGCCGCCTCGGTTAGTTGCGCGCCATCATAGATTTCCAGGTCCAGCTGGCGCGCCCCCTCGCCACCCACGCCCGCCATCAGGTCGCCCATGCGGAACGGCGCAAACACCCAGGCGCGCAAGGCGGCACGCCGCTGCGCCAGGCTGGCATGCGGCAAGCCATTGTCATAGACGGGCAACACGACCAGGAAGCCATGCGCCTGCGCGCTGCCGCCATCCTGCACCAGGTGGATCTTGCCCGTCATGGCGGCCTGGCCCGTGTCGCGTGCCTGCTCGAGCGCTGCGCGGCGCACGGCTTCGGACCCGATGTCGTAGCCGATGGCCAGCAGGTTGCTCTCGCTTGAAGGTTCCAGATAGGTAATGGGCGCGTACCAGGCGCGCTGGCCGGGCGGACGCACGGCATAGCCGGGATAGCCTTCCGCGCGCACGCGGGCTTCGTGCCGCGCCAGCCCGGCAACCGGCAACAGGGGCAGGTAGCCGATGCCGTGAATGCCGGGAAAGTGGCGGTCCACCTGCTGCACCGCCAGATAGGCCTGGAATTCGCGGCGCGCGACGTCCTGCGAACTGGCATACAGTCCCTGCACCCCGTGCAGCACCTGGATATAGGTCTGCATGCGGACAACGATGTTGCCCACCAGTTCGCGCACGCGGAAGTCAAAATCGGCCTGTACCTGCTGTTCGCTGGCGTCGCGGGCATTGCGCCAGGCGCCATACGTCAGTCCCAGGCATAGTGCCAGTACCAGCGCAGCCAGCACGCGCGGCCCCACCCAGTGCGACACTGAGCGAGCAAACCACGACGTAGGCGCGCGTGTAGGCATGACAGGCGGACAAGCAGAACGGACCTCAAACCGCTACACGCTCAGCAGCATGGCTGGCAGCGGGCTGCACGATTACCATCGGTAGTCGATGAGAATGATAGTACGTTACAGCGGGCGCCCTTGCAATACTGAATATTGTATTAAAAAGATCACATATTTCGTCAATGCAATGATGCGTACTCCAGGAAAATTCGATGCCGTGAAAACCATCCCCAGCGGCTGGTATGATCGCCCCGCAGTCATCACCAAGGAGCCGCGTTTGCAGCACGATAGCTGGCAGGGAACATTATGGCTGGCGCCGGACTTTGCCATCTTGCATGGCGCAGCGGGCGCCACGGATAGCCACGCCCATTACGCGCACCAGCTGATGCTGAGCACCGGGGCGCCCTTCACGGCCGAGCTCGACGGCATCGTCCATACGGCGCAGCACTTACTGGTCGAGAGCCTGCACCCGCACGCCATCGTTGCTGCACCGTCACCCGTGCTGACCATCTATGCGGAACCGCAGCGCCTGGGCGGCGCGGCCTTGCTGGCGGCCGCCGGCAGCGCAGGCGCGCCCAGCCTGGACAGCCTGGCAGCCGCGCTGCAGGCACAGCCGCGCGAAATCCTGGCCGACGCACGCGTTCAGCGCGCGCTGGACCAGGTCGATGTCTTGTTGTCCGGCAAGGTCAGCGCGGCGGCCGTGGCCGAGGCGGCGCATTTGTCGCTGAGCCAGCTGGAACGCCTGTTCAGCGCCCAGCTGGGCTTGCCCGTGCGGCGTCTCGTGCTGTGGCGCCGCTTGCGCCTGGCCATCCGTTTCATCTTGCTCGGCAGCACCCTGACGGAGGCAGCCCACGGCGCCGGCTTTGCCGATGCAGCGCATTTTTCGCGCACCATGCGCACCCTGTTCGGCGTGCGCGCCGACCGCAGCTTGCGCCAGCTCAACGTCAAGCTGCTTGATTAACTTGTCGATTGAGGCCCGTGGCGCAAGCTGGCCGGCAGCTCGGGTGCGCGCACGCCCTCTTCCGCGCGGAACGGTTCGATCAATTGCCGCAGGTAGGCCACGGGATAGTCGGGACGGCTGCCGATGCCCAGGTCCTCGCCCCGCATGCGGTAGCCGGGCGCGTCGAAGGCTGTGCCCAGCAGGCGATCCCAGCAGGTAAAGAACAGGCCGAAATTCACGTCGCCCGCCGTGCCGTATTTCATGTGGTGGAAACGGTGTAATGGCGCCCAGGCAAACACGTGGCGCAGCGGCCCCATGCGCATGTCGACATTCGCGTGCTGCAACAACAATTGCACCGCCACGGCAAACGCCAGCACGGCCATGACAGCTTCCGGTATGCCCAACAGCAACAGCGGCAGCATGCCGCCCGCCGCTTCCAGCAGCAAATGCAGCGGGTGTTTCATCCAGCCATTAAAACCATACAGGCGCTGCACGCTGTGGTGTACTGCATGCAATTTCCACAGAAAGTAATAACGGTGGCTCAGGTAATGCACCAAGGTAATGCCGCAATCGGCGATCAGGATGGCCAGCAGCAGTTGCAGCCAGAATGGCAACTGGCCGGGCCAGAGTGGCCCCAGCGCCAGATGGCCAGCCAGCAAGGGGAAAGCCGCCAGGCCCAGCAGGTACAGCGCTTCGTTGACGAGCGCATGCAGGCTGTCGCGCCAGCCGTCGCCATGATCGCGGTTCCACGCGCCGTCATACGGCAGATAGCGTTCGGCAAACAAGGAAGTGAGCAGGGCCAGCAGCAACAAGGGCGGCAAGACCCAGAGCGAAAAATGGCAAGCCGCCACCAAGCAGGCGGCGGCGCCGATGAAGCCGGCCCAGAAGACGGGGCCGTACAGCGCGGCGAAGAGAGATTTCATGGCAAGACGCTCCTGTGGCAAAAACCACAGCATGACCGTCAACCCTGCCGCGCCGCTTGAAGAAACGACGCAACTTCGTTACAACTTGCTTACTTCAGGGCTTTGCGCGCAGCGTACTGCTGGTAGCCGTTGGCGCGCAGGGCGCAGGCGGGGCAAGTGCCGCAACCATAGCCCCAGTCGTGCAGCTCGCCCCGCTCACCCAGATAGCAGGTGTGGGTGCCGCTGCGGATCAGGTCGACCAGCGGCTGGCCGCCCAGGTCTTCCGCTAGGTCCCAGCTTTGCGCCTTGTCCAGCCACATCAGCGGCGTTTCCAGTTTCAAACGCGTGTTCATGCCCAGGTTCAGCGCCACTTGCAGGGCCTTCATCGTGTCGTCGCGGCAATCCGGATAGCCGGAAAAATCCGTCTCGCACATGCCGCCTACCAGGACCGTCAAGCCGCGGCGGTACGCCACGGTGGCGGCCACCGTCATGAACAGCAAGTTGCGCCCAGGAACGAAGGTGTTCGGCAAGCCGTTTTCCTGCATGACGATCTCGACGTTCTGCGTCATGGCCGTATCGGAAATGGCGGAAATCAGGGACAGGTCTATCATGTGATCCTGGCCCAGGCGGCTGTCCCACTCGGGCGATTGCTGGCGCATCTGCTCGAGCACGCCCGGACGCACGGTCAGCTCGATCGCATGGCGCTGTCCATAGTCAAAGCCGATGGTTTCCACGCGGCTATAGTGCTTGAGGGCCCAGGCCAGGCAGGTGGTGGAATCTTGCCCACCGCTAAAGAGCACCAGTGCGGAATCAGTTGCTAGCATAATTTCTTTCTTTTCAGTTTTACTCTGTTGCAATCGTGCGCGGGGAAACATGATTCCCTGCGCAAAAAATACTTATTCGTCCGCCATCAGTTTACCGATTCCGGTAACATGCAGTCAGCATTTACTCATCTGGAGCACCATGTTTTCTGCACGACCCATACGGCATACGGCTGCCGGCAAGGCGATACGACCACGAATTTTGGCACAAGTAGTGACAAAAGTAATGGGTCAACTGACACTGGCGGCCGCTGGTAGTGTCATCTTGATATGCCCGATCGCCCAGGCCCGCGCGCAGGACGGAACACAGGAGCGCACGCAAGAGCGTCCGCAAGACGCCGTTGCAGACGGCCCCGTCAGCACGGAAGCGGCTCCCGCCCCGCTGCAGTACGAGGTCAAGGTCAACGCGCCCGGTGACCTCGATGACTTGCTGGAAAAAAACCTGGACCTGGAACGCTTCCGCGGCAACCCGCGCATGGACCGTGTGCAATTGCAGCGCCTCGTGCGTGATACGCCTGAGCAAGCCAGGAACCTCGTCGCCACGGCTGGCTACTATACGCCCGTCGTCACGGTGCGCGTCGATACGACGGGCGCCAAACCTGTCGTCATCGTCGACGTCGAGCCGGGTGCACCGGTGACCATTGACAAGGTCGAGCTGGAATTGCGCGGCTTCGATCCCACGCCGCCGCTGGCCGCATCCGAACCATATGATACGGAAGCGCTCAAGCGCAGCTGGCCGCTGAAGGCAGGCAGCGTGTTTCGCCAGGCCGACTGGGAATCGGCCAAGCGCGCGCTGCTGCGCGAAGTGGTGCAGACGCGTTATCCGCGCGCCCAACTGGTCGATACGCAAGCCGTGGTCGACCCGGAAACGCACAAGGTATCCTTGCTGGTGGTGCTCGACAGCGGCCCTGAACTACGCTTTGGCGAACTGCGCATCGAAGGCCTGAAACGCTACCCGGAAGCCATCATCCGCAACCTCGACAAGATACGCCCGGGTGACTATTACAGCGAATCGGCGTTGCAATCGTTGCAGGCTCGCCTGCAGGACACGGGCTACTTTGCCAGCGTGGAGGTGAGCGCCGACATGAGCAGCATCCTGGGCGAGCAGATTGAGGCGGGCCAGGAAAGCCAGCAAGCCGAGGCCTCCGGCGCCGTCCCCGAAGCCAGGCCCGTCAACCGCGGCCCCGCGCCGCAGCTGCCGCTGGTGGTGCGCGTGACGGAAAACAAGCAGCAGAACGTCAGCGCCGGCCTTGGTTTCAGTACGAATACGGGCAATCGCGCCCAGCTCAACTATGACAACCTGAACGTGTGGGGCACGCGCTTCAAGAGCGCCCTCACCATGGAAACGAAGAAACAGGCGGCGCACGCCAATTTTTACTTTCCGACGACCGAACGCGGCTACAACGACAGCGCGGGCGCTTCGTTCGAACGCAGCGACATTTCCAATGAAATCACGGCCGTCACCACCATCTCGGCCAAGCGTAACTGGGGCGGCACCAACCTCGAACGCAGCCTGACGTTCGAGTTCCTCAGCGAAGACAAGACCGTCGTGGGCCTGGAACAGACGCGCAGCAAGAGCTTGCCCCTGACCTATGCCATCACCAAGCGCAGCCTCGACAGCCTGCTGTTCCCCACCAAGGGCTATGTCATCAATGCCCAGGTGGGCGGCGCCCTGCTGCCCGTGCTGACGGACGAGCGCTTCGTGCGTGTGGCCGGCAAGGCCGTGTATTACCGTCCGCTGGGCGAAAAAGGCGAGCTGATCGTGCGTGGCGAAATGGGCGCGCTGGGTTCGAAGGAAAAGCGCGGCGTGCCGGCCGTCTACCTGTTCCGCGCGGGCGGCGACCAGTCGGTGCGCGGCTATGGCTACCAGGAACTGGGCGTCAAGGAAGGCGACGCCACCGTCGGCGGACGCTACATGCTGACCGGCAGCGCCGAATACCAATACTGGTTCAAGCCGAAATGGGCGATTGCCGCCTTCTATGACGCCGGTAACGCGGCCGATACCGTGAAAGCGGCCATGACGCCGAAATCGGGCTACGGCCTGGGCGGGCGCTACAAGAGCCCCGTCGGCCCCATCAATGTCGACGTGGCATATGGCCATGCCGTCCAAAAATACCGTTTGCACTTCTCTCTGGGATTCACTTTCTGATGTCTGATATTACTACCGAGTCCCACGACACCGCGCCGCCACCGCCGGCGAAAAAACCGCGCCGGGCGCTGCGCTACCTCCTGATCGCCGTTGCCAGCCTGGCCGTGCTGCTGGGTGGTGCCTTCTGGTTCCTGGGCCGCGAATCGACCTTGCAGATGCTGGTGCAAAAAGTGGCCAGTGCCAGCGGCGGCGAAATCGAAGTGTCGGGCGTGTCCGGCTCGCTCTACAATCGCATGCACCTGGGCCACGTCAGCTACCGCAGCAAGACGCAGCACATCACGGCCGACAATATCGATATCAACTGGTCACCCTTCCAATTCTTTTCGGAAGGCATCGCCATCAGCGAACTGCATGTGGCCAGCCTGTCCGTGGAGAGTACGGCGCCCTCCGATGAACCGTCGACCATGCCCGCCAGCCTGGCGTCGCCGTTCAAGATCGGCATTTCCGACGCGCGCCTGGACAAGGTCACCCTCATCAGCGCGGGCGGCAACACGGTATTTGAAAAAATTCATTTCACCTTGTCGGGCGACAAGACCCAATGGCAGCTGGAAGACGCCTCGGCCTTGACGCCGTTCGGCCAGGCCACGGCCAGCGCGACGATTGCCGCCACGCAGCCGTTCAAGCTCAGCGGCAAGGCGGGCTTGACGCAGCTCAATGCCGCTGCCGGTGAAAAACCAGCCGCCCTGACCCTGCAGCTGGGCGGCGACTTGAACGTGCTGAACGTGACAGCCAAGGGCAGCGCGGGTGCTGCTACGGCCGACGCCCAGTTGGCGCTGGTACCGTTCGACCCCGTCATCATCCTGCGCTCGGCCAGCATCAAAGGCCGCAACATCAATCCGGGCAAGTTCGACGCGACCCTGCCGCAGGCGGACCTGAGCCTGGAGCTCGATGCCGCCATCGACACGCGGCCCAATGCGCAAACCGTGTCGGGCAAGCTGGCCATCCTCAACCACGCCCCGCCCGGCCCCATCGACCAGCAAAAGCTGCCGCTGCGCCAGTTCGAAGCGCGCCTGGGCGGCACCCTGACAGCCACCACCCTGGAGTCGGCCATCATCGATTTCGGCAACGCGGGCAAATTCACGGGCAGTGGCAAACTCAACCGCGATGCGGCCGATGCTCCCATCGGCACTGCGCAGCTGACCTTGCACACGGACAAGATCGACTTGCAGCATATTTACAGCAGCATCAATAGCACGAAGATCGTCGGCGATATCGTGCTCGACAGCGACGGCAAGACGCAAACCCTGCGCGCCAGGCTCGGTGAAGCCAAGTTGCGCCTGGACGTGGAAGCCACCCTGGCAGATTCCCTGGTGCAACTACGCAAGGCAACCTTGCAAGCAGGCAAAAGCAGCGTCAACGCGACGGGCCAGATCAGCCTGAAGGATGAACAGCCATTCAAGGCCGTGGCCAATACCAGCCGCCTCAATCCCGCAGACTTCGGCGCCTTCCCCGTGGCCGACCTGAACCTCGACGTGCGCGCCAGCGGCCACGTGGCGCCACAATGGCTGGCCAATGCGGACTTCACCGTGCGCCCCAGCAAACTGCTCGACCAACCCCTGTCCGGCAAGGGCAAGCTGACGGCCGATGCGGCTCATTTCAGCGGCATCGACGTGCAATTGGCGCTGGGCAAGAATAATCTCACGGCCAAGGGCAACTTTGGCGGCGCCGGCGAAAAGCTCAACTGGAACGTCGATGCACGGCAACTTTCCGCCCTGCAGGGCGACTTGCTGGGCAGCGTGCTGGCCAGCGGCGTGGTGCAGGGCACCCTGCAGCAACCGCGCACGAGCTTTGTTGCCGATGCAAAAGGACTGGGCCTCACCAGCGGCAAGCGCCCCGCGCCAGACAGCGCCATCCACGCCAGCGGCGACGTGGGCTTGACGGGACCGAAGAAGGAAGCGGAATTGAAGATGACGGGTTCCTTGCAAAAGATCAACCCGGCCGCGTTTGGCGCATCACTGCCCAACGGCAACGTCAATGCGGATTTCAACGGCAGCGGCCGCCTGAGCGGCGACTGGCAAGTGGCCCTGAACCTCGGCTTGCGCGAATCGACGCTGCAAAACGCGCCGCTGGCCGGCTATGCCAGGCTGTCGGCCAACGCGAAACGCGTCGACAGCGTGGATGCGGAACTGCGCCTGGGGCCGAACAGCCTGCAGGCCAAGGGCGCGCTGGGCGGCGCCACGGACAAGCTGGCGTGGAAACTCGACGCGCCGCAACTGTCGACCCTGGGTCCGCGCTTTGCCGGCGTGCTGCAGGCAGCCGGTTCCGTGAGCGGCAAGATGGATGCGCCGGCCGCGCAACTGACGCTCGATGGCCGTGACCTGACCTTCTTTGGCGACCAGCAATTGAAAGCCATCAAAGGCAGCGCCAGCGTGGGCGCCGGCCAGGGCGCGCTCGACCCCATGGTCAGCAGCCTGGACATCACGGGCTACAGCACGCCCACCTTCAAGCTGGCCAGCGCCCGCCTGGGTACGACGGGCACGCGCGGCAGCCATACGGTCAGTTTGACGGCGCGCAATGACGATTTCGATGCCACCGTGCAAATCCGGGGCAGCCAGAGCGGTGCCAACTGGACAGGCACGATCGACAGCCTGCAAAACAAGGGCCGTTATGCGCTGGTGCTGCAAGCGCCCGTGCCCGTGAAAGTGGCCGGTCCCGCCGGCAGCGGCGTGGCGGGCCTGGGCCAGCCTGAACAGATCAGCGTGGGCAACACCGTCATCAAATTACCCGCAGGCAGCATCACCATGCAAAGCCTGGTCAAGAACGGCCCCCGCTGGACCAGTTCCGGCCAGGCGGCCGGCGTGGCGCTGACCTATCTGGCGCAAGTGATACCCTCGCTGCAAGCCAATGCGCGCAGCGACCTGACCCTGGGCGCGCAATGGTCGCTCGACATGCAGGTACCGACGGCCAAGCAGAAAGATCCGTCTTTGGCCGGCATGCTGCACATCTACCGCGAAAAAGGCGACGTGACGGTGGGCGTGGAACAGCCGCTGGCGCTGGGCTTGCGCACCTTCGATGCCCGCGTGGATGTAGCGAACCAGCAACTGCGCCTGGCCGTAAAACTCGATGGCGCGCGCGCAGGCCAGAGCGATATCAATGCCACCGTGCAAATGCTGGGTGGACGCATCAGCAACGACAGTGCCCTCTCGCTGACGGCCACCACCAACGTCGATACACTGGCCTGGCTGGCGCCGCTGACGGGCCAGCCAGGCCTGGAGCTGGGCGGCGCCCTGAAAATCGCGCTGGCCGGCAGCGGCAGCATCGGCGCGCCGCAATTGAATGGCGACATCAATGGCAGCAAGCTGCTGGTGAACTGGGCCGACCAGGGCTTGAAGTTGCGCAATGGCGTGCTGCAAGCCAAGCTGGCCGGCGATCAATTGCAATTGCAGCGCCTGAGCTTTGACGGCGGCGATGGCAAGGTGCAGGCTGATGGCTGGGTACGCTTTGCGAATGGCGAAGCGAGCCTGGAATTGAAACTGATGGCCGACCGCCTGCAGGCGCTGTCGCGTCCCGACCGCACCTTGATCCTGTCGGGCAACAGTACCCTGGTGCGCAACGACAAGCGCTTCAGCTTCGAGGGCAAGTTCAAGGCCAACCGTGCGCTGATCGAACTGGCGCCGCAAGATACCCCCACGCAAAGCAGCGACGTGGTGGTGCTGGGCAAGGAAGTCAAGGGCAGCAAGGAAGCGCCTTCGCTGCCCCTGAATATCGACCTCGAGTTCGACCTGGGCAATGCCTTCCACTTGCGCGGCATGGGCCTCGACGCCGACCTGGCGGGCAATATACGCGCCCGCGTCATCAACCGCGCCGCGCCGCGCGTGACGGGCAGCATCAAAGTCAGCAACGGCCAGTACGCGGCCTATGGGCAAAAGTTGTCGATCGAACGGGGCTTGATCGCCTTCACGGGCGCCTACGACAACCCGTCCCTGAACATCCTGGCCGTGCGCAAGCGGCCCGAGGGCGAAGCGCTGTCGGAAACGAATGTGGAAGCGGGCGTGGAAGTGCGCGGCACGGCGCAGTCGCCGACGGCCAAGCTGGTCTCCACGCCGAGCGTGTCGGACAGCGACAAGCTGGCCTGGCTGATCCTCGGCCACGGCGCGGAAACGGCGGCCGGCGATGAAATGGCCCTGCTGACGACGGCCGCAGGCGCCCTCTTCGGCGGCTCCGGCGGCGGCTTGCAGGGCAAGCTGGCCAATTCGCTGGGCCTCGACGAAGTGGGCCTGTCGCAGGCGCAAGGGCTGGAAAGCACGGTCGTCACTGTCGGCAAGCGCCTGTCGTCGCGCGCCTACCTGACGTTCGAACAAGGCACGAGCACGGCGACGAGCCTGGTCAAGCTGCGCTACAAGCTGAACCGCCGCATTACCCTGCAATTCCAGACGGGCACGAACAATGCACTGGACGTGTTGTACACGTGGGCGTTTGACTAGAGTGGCGGCCAACAATGTTGTCGGATTACGCGTGGCGTTGCCGCGCTAATCCGACGCCACGAAACAACAAAGTGCGTAGGTCGGATTAGCGGCGCAGCCGCGTAATCCGACACCACCAGAAACAACAAAGGGCGCCTCGGCGCCCTTTTCTTTGCTCTACCACAAACAGTTTATTCGGCCAGGTCAAGCCCCCGCTCGATCATGCCTTCGACGTAGGCGCGCAGATATTGTTCCAGCGCGGGGCCGGACAGCACGTTGGCCGTCAGCGCGCCGTGCGGCGAGCCTTTCAGCACGCCGTCGTGGTACACGCGCGCAATCCAGGCCACGTCCGCGCCCTGGGTGTAATCGAGTTCATAGTCGAACGATTCTCCGCTGACTTTGCGTGTGTAGACTTCCTTGACAATTGCCATCTAAAACAGCCTTTCTTGACGAGATTAACTGGGATGCGGGTGCGGCACAGGATCGTCCTGCGGCACCGGATGCACGGGCCCCGGCTGGCGCCCGGGTGCTTCTTGCGGCTCCGGCGCCGGCATGGGTTCATCGACTGGCGCCGGGTCGGGCGCGCGGTGGGCGTTGATGACTGACATGGCTGGCCTCCCTGCAGACAAAGGAAGACCATACCACGAGATGCGTGCCGCTGCCCTTATTTGCCTGCCGGCTTGACGTCGGCGGCCGGCGGCGCCGCGTTCTTCACATATTTCTCCAGCCAGTTGTTGCTTTCATACAGCATCTGCATGATCGATTCGCGCGCGCGGTAGCCGTGGCTTTCGTTCGGCAGCATCACCAGGCGCGCCGTGCCGCCCAGTCCCTTGACGGCCTGGAACATGCGCTCGCTCTGGATGGGGAAAGTGCCCGAGTTGTTGTCCTGCTCGCCATGGATCATCAGCAGCGCATCCTTGATCTTGTCCGCATAATTAAACGGCGACATGGCCTGGTAGACGGCCGGCGCCTGCCAGAACGAGCGCTCTTCCGCCTGGAAGCCGAACGGCGTCAAGGTGCGGTTATAGGCGCCGCTGCGGGCGATGCCGGCGCGGAATAGCCGTGTGTGCGCGAGCAAATTGCCCGTCATGAAGGCGCCATACGAGTGGCCGCCGATGGCGATGCGGTTTCGGTCGGACACGCCACGGCGCACCACCTCGTCGACGGCAGCTTCGGCGTCAGCCACCAGCTGCGGCAGGTAGGTGTCGTTCGGCTCCTGCTCGCCATTGCCGACGATGGGGAACGATGGATTGTCGAGCACGGCGTAGCCCATGGACAGAAAGGCGGCCGGGCCCCAGTAACTGACGGCATTGAATTTGTACGGCGAACCCTTGGTCTGGCTGGCCGCGCTGGCCGTCTTGAATTCCTGCGGATACGCCCACATCAGGGTCGGCAGCGGACCGTCGCGGCGGGCGTCGTAGTTTGGCGGCAGCATCAGGGTGGCCGTCAAGTCCACGCCATCGGCGCGCTTGTAGCGGATCAGCTCTTTCTGCACGTCCTTCAGTTGCGGCAACGGATGGGGGAAATGCGTGAGGGCCGTCAATTGCGCGGCGCCCTGCTGTTTCAGGTTGCGCACGAAGAAATTCGGCTGCTCGGTCGGCGATTCGCGCGTCGACAGCAAACGGCTGCCATCCTCGTCCAGCACGGCCACCACATTTTCATAATACGGTGCGGCGCTCTGGAACAGCCGCTCCTTCTGTTTCGTCGCCAGGTTCAGGCGGTCGATGAAGGGACGGTCGCCTTCCTTCGAAGCGCCCTGGCCGTCAAGCAGGATGGAACCATCGGCGGCGATGAGCAGGCGCGGCAAGCCGGCAGCGTCCGCGCGCATGACGGGCTGGCCCGGATCGTTGTAGCGGTCTTCGAAGGAACCGGCATACACGAGGTCGCCAGGCGTGCCCGCCACGGCGGACGGCTGATCCGGCTGGATGCGCCATTGCTTGACGGCGCGCGTCTTGTACCACGCTTCGCTGAGCAGGGCCAGGTCGCCGCGGCCCCAGGCCACGCCCGCATAGCGCGAGCCGAGCTTGGCCAGCACGGCCGGCTTGTTGGTGAACGGTGACGCCTGCGTATAGACGATGTCGCGGATCTCGACCGCCTTGGCCGGGTCGCCGCCATCCTGCGCTTCAGCCCACACCAGGGTGGCGGGCGCATCGACGCGCCAGCTGACGGAGCGCACGCCGGCGGACACGGCATCATTGCCTGGCGGCAGCCCTTCTTCCAGCGGCAGGGCCGCCACCGCATGCACCACCTTGCCATTCAGGTCGCGCACGTCGATTTTATGGCCGAAGTCATGCGCCGGCACGATATAGGAATACGGACGCACGATGCTGGTCGTCAGCAGGTGCTTGCCATCGGGCGAGGCCGACACGCGCGAGAACTGGCCCGGCTGGCCAACCAGACGCTGCTTGCCCGCCACGTCCAGCAAGGCCAGCTGGACGGTAATGTAGTGTTCGAACAGCTGCGCATCCTGTTCGTTTTTCAGCAAGTCGGGATAGGTGCGCAATTGCTTGACGCCGCTGCCCGGCACGCTGTCCTGGATGGATGGGCCCGTCGGAATGCCGCTCGCCACGGGCGCCGCTCCCAGCTTGGCCGGTTTCAGCTGGACCAGCAAGGTCTTGCTGTCGGGCATCCAGGAAAAGCCGCGACCATAAACGGCCGACAGCGATTGATTGCCCAGCTTGCGCGCCGCTTTCGTCTGCACGTCGAGCAGCCACAGCTCCACGCCGGACTCCTTCACGCCCCTGGCGGGATCGGCAAAGGCGATGTGCGTAAACGCCAGGTATCGCTGGTCGGGCGACCAGGCCAGATCGGCGATGCGGGGTGAGGCGGGCAAGCCGCTGACCTTGATTTCCTTCTGCGTATCGATGTCGAGCAAGCCCAGTCCCGTGTGAAAACTGAAACGGCTGGCCGAATACGTGCGCGGATTGATGCGCAAGCCCGCCAGCTTCAGTTCTGGCTGCGCCACTTCGCTAATGCTGGGCAAGGATGGCGTGGGCAGCACGGCGGCCAGGTTGCGTTTCGGGCTCAGGCTCAGGGTCGGCGCGCGCGGCGCATCGACGATGGCTTGCAGGGGCGCCGGCGGGGCTTGATAAGCGCCATCTTGCGCCATGGCCAGGGAAGACGAGGCCATCAGGCCAACAGTGAGAGGCAGCAAAGGCAAACGAGTAGACATGGGACTCCAGTGTATGAAGGTGGTGACAGGCAGCGAGCGCACGGCACCGCTCATGGCGGCGCTTTGTGACAAGGCATAGTGCGTTCATGCCATGTAAATGTCAACCAGCAACTTTTACTGTTTGACAAGCATCGCCGGCCGCCCCCATCTCGCTTACAATCGCTGTTTTACCCGCACCCGAATGCCTACATGGAAACCACTACCCTCGCCCTGCTGTTCCTGGTCCCGCTGCTGGTCTGGCGCATTTATTCGCGCCTGAAGAAACTGGTGGCGCGCCAGAAGTCGCAGCTGTGGCGGCACTGGAGCGTGGCGGTCGCGTTTCCCGCGCTGCTGCTGTTCCTGGCGACGACGACGAAATTCGAGGTCCTGCCCCTGTCCAGCCTGGGCGCAGGCGCGCTGGCCGGTGGCTGGCTGGGCGTGCTGGGCTTGAAGCTGACGCGCTTCGAGCAAGTAGGACAAGATTTCTTTTTTACCCAGCACCGCTACCTTGGCCTGGCCATCACGATGCTGTTCATCGCCCGCTTGCTGTACCGTGGCATGGAAATCTACCTGAACACGCGCCTGGACGTGCCCGTGCCGCCGCCGCCGTTCGGCCAGAGCCCGCTGACCATGGCCGCCTACGGCCTGGTCATCGGCTACTACGCCGTCTACGCCTGGGGCTTGCTGCGCTGGCGCAAGCGCAACAAGCCTTTGCAGGCACCCGAGTAAGTCCGCCCTAGCTCAATAGAACTGGCACAGGCCTTCGCACGTCGTCACGGACAGCGCCTGGCGTATCGTCGCCAGCGCCGGCGCCAGGGTTGGATCGAGGTCCTGGTCCGCCTGCGCAAGAGTACCCAGCAAACGCTCGCGCAACGGCGGCGGCATCAACGCAACATTCGCCGTGGCGTGCTGTGCCGCCGCTTCCAGCATCCGCTTCTTTTGCGCCACGTTCCAGTACGGCACTTGCACGAATTGCACCACGCCAACATACATGGTGGTCGAGCCCTTGCTGAAGGCGCGCGCGCGCAGACGCTCGGTCCCGCTCACCGCATCGGCGGGCAGGGCACTGAATTCCTGCTCCATCAGCTGAATCAAATGACCATGGCAATGCATGCCAAAGGCAAAAAAAGTACTCATTTCATCGCCATAATTGGCCAGGTTCTGCCTTACCTGGTCCGCGCGCGCCTGCTGCAATTCCGCCCCCGACAGCGGCAACGGCCGCTCCAAGTCAAACGCGTAATACGCCTTGCCGAGCTTGGTCGCCCGCTCGCACAGGGCCACGCTCTGATTCATGTCCTGCAACGCGGCGACGGGCGCCTGGAACAGGCGCGGCGCATCGGTAATCCGGGCAAACAATGCTGCCACGTCAGGGTCGCCCAGGCGCGGCAAGCCGCTGTGCGTCGTCGCCTTGGCCATCAGCGCTTCCAGCTGGCCGCTGGCTTGCTGGAAATCGCCGTAGCTGTCGGCCCAGGCGGCGGGCACCACGAAGGCGGAGGAAAGGAAGAACAGCTGGCCGATGCGGCGCAGCGGCGTGGAAATCGATAAGGACATTGGATGAGGATGCTGAAAGCACTATTGGATAATTGGCAATTATATGAAAAATGTATCCACGGTGCATTTAATTGTGTTTTACACCATCATCTTCGGGGGCGATGATGGTGACGCGCGGCCAGTGCGCCGCATAGTTTTTACTGGCCAGCCGCTGCACATACCCATCCAGGCTGATGCGCGCCGGGTTGCGCCGCACCACCATGGCGAACAGCTCATCGAGGCCGTGTGGCGCGATGATGCCGATCTCGCCATCAGGCTGCAGATAAATGCCGACGGCCGTGGCAAACTCGGGCCAGGAAGCGATGGCGTCGTCCAGCGACAGCAAGGGCGGCACGACATAGCCGAACGCGTCTTCAAACCACAGATGCACCCTGGCCTGGTTGCACACTTCCCACGGCACGCCGGGTAGCAGGGTTTCCAGGCGCTGGCGCAGTTCCACCTCGCGCCGGGCTTGCACATCGTGCGCATCGAAATACGCCACGTCGACGTCGCTCAGTGCCGACGCTTGTGCGTAGCCGTGCAAGGCATCCCACACGAGCGTACGCACGGCACCGGCGCCGATGCAGCAGTGGGGCAAGCCCAACTGCTGCACGGCCTGCAAGGCTTGCATGCACCACGGCGTGGCGCGGGCGATGGCGCGCAGGCGCGCCGCCAGTGCCTCCTGCCCACTCATGTGCTCATTCTGCTATGGCCGGATCTGCGGCGCCACGCCGTCGTGGCTAACCGTCCCTTCTACATTGCCGAAGTACACATCCAGGTCTTGCTTCGGATGGAAGTTGCGCAGCTTGACTTGCAAGGTGGTGGGGTTAATTTTGGTGAACGTGCCAGGGAAGCACAGGCTGATCAGCTCATCCGGCTTGCCCTTGATCAGGTTCAAGGTGAAGTCTTCGATGCCATTCTTCCAGGTGTTGCCCGTCGTCAAAATATACGACACCCAGACAGCATTGACGAAGCCGCTTTCGCCCTGCTTGGCCGCCAGGCGGTTCCACGTCTTGTAGAAGGCCTGGTCGCCACAGTATTTCTTTTCAAATGCATTGCCATCGCCCAGGTAGGAAGCGCCGGGCCCGGCCGCGACGAATGGCGCATATTGATGGCGCACGCGCACGACTTTGCCGGCGGGAAATTTCTGCTGCCACAGGTAGATGACTTTCACGGTCCAGGCCGGCACCCATTCTTCGTCATACAACTGCGCCAGCAAGCCTTCGCCGATCATGATCTTGCTCTGCGCGGCCGTCAGCGGCGCCACTTTCCTGTCGAACGGCGTGTGCGAGGGGAAATAGGCGATCTGCGCGTCCGACAAGCCCAGCTGGCGCAAGCGGGCCGTCACATCGTTGCTGTCGAGCTTGGCGACGAAGGTGGTTTTATAGTCCTTGCGCTTGCCGTCCACGTCGACAGTAAACTGCTGCGGCTGGCCATAATACGTGGGCGAGCCATGGTAGCCGGCCGCGTATTCGGGCAGCGGGAAGAAAATCGTCTCTTCCACATCCTTCGCCGATTCATTGAGGAATTCGTATTCGACCTTGATCAAGTCCGTGCTCACGCTGAGCACTTCCTTTTTCATGGCCACGGCATCGGTCTTGCCGAACAGGATGCCGCCCGCGCTAACGGAACCGATGCCGTCGTTGGCCACGGCCGTGCCGGCCAAGGCCAGCGACAGGGCAGCGGCCAAAACGAGCTTGCGCACGGCCATCACGCGGCCTTGCCCGGTACGGGTTCGACTCTGCGCTGCAGCACGAAAATCGGTTGCGCCCATTGCGTATCCTTTTTCTTCTTGCTGGTGATCAGCGTCAGCTCCGATGGATCGTAGACATCCGTGTTGTGCGTCAACGGCGTCGTCATCAGGTATTGCGCTTCCGTGTTTTTCAGGAACTCGCCCACCAGCTGGATGTTGCGGATATCGAGGTGGGCAAACGGTTCATCGATGAAGACGAAGCCGCCGGAACCGTCTTCCGATTTCAGCAAGCCGATCAGCAGCACCAGCGACTTCATCACCTGCTGGCCGCCCGACGCTTCGCCATCGTTCATGCCGATCACGCCCTTGCCGTCAAACTTGAATCGCACGTGCAAGCCCGCCTGCGACAGTTGCACGTCGTCATTTTCCAGGCGCACAGGGTCCGCATGCACTTCGATGCCGGCCAGCTCGCCCAGCTCCTTGATGTTCTTGCTATAAGTCTTGATGGTGTAGCGCAAGCGCTCCATGTAGGCGCCGCGCGCATTGCCCGTCGCTTCGATGGCGCGGTTGTTCTGGTAGCGGCGCTCGTCCGTTTCCGACTGGCGGCCATGCAACTGGTCCGACAGGCGGTGGTGCTGGTCGATGACGGTGGCGTCGAGTTCCCAGTCGTCGCGCGCCAGGCTGTTTTGCAGGCTGGCCACGCGCAAGTCGACCTGGTGCGCATTCTGGTGTTCGGCCACGAGGGCCGCGCGGCGCGCGGGACGGCGCCAGCTTTTCGGCAGATGGCGCCACGCATGGCGCAAAGCCAGCAAGGCGCGCGCGTGCTCGGCGCGCTGTTCAATTTGTTTCTTGTAGCCCAGGCGCGAACCGGCTTCCGCTTCCGAGAGGGCCAGGCGCGCGTTTTGCCACACGGTATCGGCGCGCGTGCGCGCCACGGTGGCGTTCTTGGTCAGATTCTGCAGCTCGCCCAGGCGGCCGCCGACTTCCAGGCGCTCTTCCTTGAGCGGTTTCGAATTGCGCAGCGCTTCGGCGAATTCTTCCTGGCGCGCACTGAGTTCCTTGGCCGCGTCGACGCCGGCGATGCGCGCTTTTAAAGCGCCCACTTCCGCCGCCAGCTTCGAGATCGCCAGGGTGAGCGTGTCTTCCTGCCCTTCCAGGCCCGGCAAGGAACGCAGCAGCGCTTCCAGGCGGCCGCTGCGGCCTGCCTGGCCGAAGCGGTAGCGCGATGCTTCCACGAACAGGGAGCGTCCGCCCCGGCGTTCGCGGTGATACGCCTCGGGTGTGATCCACTCTTCGTGGTTGCCCAGCTTGAAGCCCGCTTCGACGGAATCGACGCGCGCAATGCGCGACAGTTGCTCGATCAGCCAGCTAGGCACGGGCGCGGAGAATTTCACCACGGCCAGCAGGCTTTCGTCGTTGGCGACAGGTGCCGTGACCAGCTCCGGCACGATGAAGTGGCGATAGCGTTCTTTCTCGGCCAGGCGGTAGGCAGCGGCCGCATCCTTGGCTTTATCGAGCAGGACGACCGAGGCGTAACCGCCCAGCACGCCTTCGACGGCACCCTGCCAGCGGCTGTCCGTCACTTCGACGATGTCCGACAACATCGCATGTGCAATGCCAGCATCGCGCAGCGCGCGGCGCATGCCGCGCACATTGTCCGGCTCCGGCATGGCCGTCTTGCCTTGCAGCGCGGCAATCGTCGCCTGCTCACCCGCGATGCGGGCGGACAAGGCGTCGCGCTGCTGGCGCTGCTGCAGCAATTGTGCTTCCTTCTGTTCCAGCTGGGCAGCCACTTCGGCGATATCGCTGCCCGAGTCGGCCGCCAGCTTCTGCAAACGGTCTTTCTGTTCCAGCAGGCTGTCCAGCGGTTTCAGTTTTACATTGATCAGTGAAAGGCGACTCTGCAGGCCTATGGATTCCTGCTCCAGCAGGGTTTCGTTCATTTGCGCGTCGGACAGGGCCTTCGCTTGCGCGGCCAGCGCATTGCGCTTGTCGGTCAGCTGCTGATCCGCCTGCGCCATCGGTTTGCGCGCATCGCGCAATTGCCGGCTGGCCGTGGCCGCCTTTTCGCGCGCCTCGTGGTATTGCAGGCTGGGCAGCACTTCTTCCAGCAAGTTGCGGCGCTCTTTGTGCAGACTTTCCCACTGGTGGTAATTGGCCACACGCAGGCGCAAGCCTTCCAGGTTGGTCTTGGACGCTTCCAGTTCCGTCTCGAAGCGCTTCAGCTCCACTTCCGTATCGCGCTGGTGGCGCTTGGCTTCATCGTAGGCATCCAGCACTTCCTTGTCGCCGAACACCTGGAACACCAGGTCGAGCAGCTGGCGCGGCGCGTATTCGCACAATTTGTCCGTCTCGCCCTGCTCCAGCGCCAGCACTTTCGACATGGCGGGCGACAGGCCCGCATTGGCCAGGCGCTTGCGGTAGTTTTCCACGCCCAGCCAGTCGTTGGCATCCGTGATGTCTTCGATCTGCACATTGCCCGGACGCATCAGATACTGACGCTTCCAGTCGCCGCCATTCTTCTGGATCTGGCAAAACAGGGTCACTTCATCGTCGCTGAAGAAGCCGGAACTGCGGAACGGACGGTTCGACAGCTGCTTGCCCACGTTCTTGTTGTCGACCACGGCGCGCAGCCATGCCGTTTGCTGGCCCGAGTGGCGCGCATAGTGTTTATAGGTGCGCCCCATCGAACAGTCGAGGCCGAACAAGGTGCGCAAGGCGTCGAGCAAGGTGGTCTTGCCCGAGCCGTTCTGCCCCGCGATGGTGATGATCTTCGCGTCGAGCGGAATATTCTTGATGCGCTGCCAGTAATCCCAGTGCACCAGTTCAAGTGATTTGATATGAAACATGGGTGCTTTCAGTGAGGAAGGTCGGACACGGGCTCGTCGCCGGCGTCGGGCAAGTCGCCGATGTCGGCGGACAGGTCGTCTGCCAGGTCGGCATCGGGGTCGACAGCCACCAGGCGCGCAGGCGCCCGCTTGAACACGTCGGCCAGGGCGCCGTTGATGATGCGCTCTTTCAGGACGTCTGTATCCATCATCAAGTCCAGCAGCGGACCTTCCAGGATAAAGTCGCCGCGCCGCTCGATGAAGCCCAGCTTGGCCAGGGTACCCAGATTCATGTCCATGCGCGTCTTCTTGCCCAGCTTGTCGCCGAAGTCGGACAGCAGCGCCTTGTAGGAAATGCCGATCGATGCGTCTTCCGCGCGCGGCAGGGGCTTTTCCGTGCCAAACATATCGTTCTGATCATCATCCGCATGCTGGTGCGTTTCCTGGCGTTCGCGCTTGGGCAGGATGATCTGCGCCCACAGCACCACCAGCAAGGCCACGCCATCGCGTGCCAGGCCAAAATTATTGTTTTGCCACACGTCGCGCGCGCCGAAAATCTTCGGTTCGATGGTGCGCGTCAGGGCCAGGGTGACATGGTCGGCGTACACGTTGTCGAGCAATTTCAAGCCGCAGGCCAGCAGGCGCGCATCGATTTCGGCGCGGAACAGCTCGTCGGATAGCACACGCTTGACGAGCTTGTCGTCGCGGCGCAGGGTTTGATGCGTGAGCAGGCGCGCAATCAGGATTTGGGAATCGTCATTCATCGGCTGTGCCGCTATCTAAATCAAGTGAAACATTCAGTGAAAGCGAGGCGATCGACATGGCCGCCACGTGGGGGTCGGTCAGTTGGACCATCTCGTCGGTCGGTGTAAAGGTGATCGGCAAACGCGCCAGTTCGGCCGTCGAGCCTTGCAAGCTCGCTTCGGACACATCGCCCAGGAGCGGCAGCATCGAGGCGCGGTAGGACGCCACGGCAAAACTGGCCGGCAGCAGAGAGTCCTGCACCGGTACGGACTTCGGCCCTTCTTCGCCGATGCTGGGGAAATTGCCCAGGCTGGCGAAGTTCGACAGGCGTTCGAGCAAGTCATCGAGTTCGAGTTGCATGGCGGGACCGTCGCTGATGGTAGTGGGCGCGTCCTCTCCGCTGGGCAGGCCCGTGTTGATGACACCCGCCGCCCGTTCGGACAGCAGTTCCGTTTCGGCCACGTCGATCATCTCGGCCGGCGTGGAGAACAGGGGCACGACAGGCTGGTCGATGGCGCCCTCGGCCAGGCTGGCCAGGTCTTCATGCAGCAAGAGCCAGCGCTTGATGTCGGTGGTCGACAGGCCCGACTGGCCCAGGTGCACGCGCTGGCGCTCGATCTGGTTCAGCGCGCGCGAAAACATGCCTTGCATGTTCAACAATTTACTTTGCGCGCGGCCGATCGCCTGCGCTGCCTTGTGCGTGGCGCTGTCCGCGTTTTCATCGGAAGTGATGGCCACCAGAATTTCCGAACCTTTTTCCACCCAGTCGCACGCCATGTTCCACTTCGCCTGCGCCGTGCGCAAACGGAATTCGGAACCGGAGGCGATGGCGTCGGAGAATTCTTCCGTCAAGTCCACCAGGCGGCCCAGCAAATGCTGGAGTTGTTCAACGGATACGCCGCCCACGGCTTGCGCACCGGCCACCTGCGACAGCAGGAAACCCATTTCCGCTTCATCTTCCGTCTGGCCCAGGCCCAGCAAGCTGTCGATGGCGGACAGCACATTGCGCGCCATGGGCGTGACGCGGTACACGCCCTGCTGCGCATCCCATGCCAGCAACTGGTTCGAGCGCAGGCGCAGCAAGACCGTTTCCAGGCTTTCCGGCAATAGATACGCCAGTTTCGTATTGATATCGGCGCGCGTATAGGCGGACGTGGCCGCATCGGACGCCAGCTCGCGCAACACCAGCAGCCGCACCAGCACGCCATCGAAACCACCATGGAACAGGGCCGTAAACACTTGCAGCAAGGGCTGCGCCCGCTTCAAGTGAAAAACTTGCTCAATTTCATCGGCCGAAATATTGGGCTGGAAATGCGCCTGCAAGGAATCGTGATGCTCTTGCTCTGTCTGATTTGCATCCGTAGCCACGGCTGCACTTGCCATTATATCAATCATTCTTTTCCGGATGAGTGTTCAGCGGGCGGCGCAGCGGGCTAACGCGGCGCTGCGGGGCGGGGGCGTCAGTATATCAGTTCTGACATGCAATTTAGCGTGCGGGAGGGGGTGCTGCGGACGCGGCGCAACACAGCCGCGGCGCCATGCCGGGCCAGGATGGCAAAACAGGGAAGCAAACCCGGCATGCCTGGCCCTGCACATTGGTGAGCACTTACTTTTTAATGATCTTCTGCAAGGTTTGCTCGACATAATCGCCATCTTCATCGGCGAACGTCACCTTCACGGGATACCATTCCAGCGACGGCGCCAGCCACAGGTCCACTTGCTGGCCCTTCTTGTCCGGCGGCGGCGCCTTGACCAGGTGCACGGCCTCCACCAAACCCTGGCCGGTGGCGACGGTCTCCTGCTTGACGACCTTGAAGGTCCACGGCTCGGCGTCGTGGCGGCCAGCAACGAAGAAGCTCCATTCCGAGCCCGGCGTAAATTTCTCGGGCGTGGCGCGCGCCACGCTGACCAGTTGCCAGACGGTGCTGTTGCGGTCCTGCTCGCCGCCCTTCAACGGATAGCTGTCATCGCCCTCACTGAAGACGATGGTCTTGCTGTCGCGCTTAAACGTGGTCGTGGCCGCTTCCTTGCGGAAGCGTTTTTCCACGAACTGGGCAGGCGCCAGGCCGTAATCGTCGACCGTGCCTTCGCTGCGCTGCTCGAGGATCTTGCCGAACAGCGCAGCCTTGGTTTCGGCCAGCAGCGAATACTTGCCTTCGCCGGCGCGCCAGTTGCTGACCGATTCTCCGGACAGCGCAATGCCGCGCTGCTTCGCCTTGATCGAATACACGAGGTCTGCCGATGGCGCCAGCTTGTATGGGCGCTTGATGACGGGGTGGTCCACGGGCTCGTCCGCCGCCATGGCGGGCGTCAGGGTGGCAGCCAGCAGGCTGGCAGCCAGGACGCGTTTCAAAGTAGTCAAAGTAGTCATTTATTTTCCTGTTGAATCATTTACGGAGATCTTGGTCACGGTTTGCGTGGTCAGCGCCCCGTTCGCTTCTGTATTGCGTATTTGTACCGGATACCATTGCATGGACGGCGCCAGCCAGATGTCGAGCTGCGACGAATAGGTGCCGGGCTTCGGTGGCCGGCGCACATGCCAGGTCACCAGGCGCCCCATTTTGGTATCCAGCTCTTCCTCGCCCACCAGCTGGAAGCGGAACACGGTCGCTTCCTTTTCCTCGCCGACGAGGATATCGATGTTGCCCGCCAGCTGGTTGACGTCGGCGCGGCCGATGGCGGCCAGCTGGAACGGCACGCTGGCCTTGTCTTGCGCCCCCTCTTGCCACGGCGCTGTGGCTGTCACGGCCGAAAACGTGATGGCCTTGGCGTCGCGGTTGAAATGCGTGGCCGTTTGCGCGCGGCCCTTGCGCTTCTCCGTGGCCGTGACGGGCACGATACCGCTGGCATCGATCACGCCCTCGCTGGTCAGCACCAGAAGGTTGATGCGCGTGATCAGCATGCTCAAGCCCACTTCCAGTTTCAGCTGGTAGGTATCGCCCCTGTTTTCCCACGCCATGGCCGCCACGCCCTGCCACTTGGTGCCGTCGGCATCGCGCCGGTCCACGTGCAGGTCGAATTGGGCCGAGGCAGGCACATTCGTCTTGTAGTGCCGTGCCTGCTCGACGGCTGGCGGCGGCGCGCTGGCCGGTGCGGGCACGGCGGCCACGGCGGGCGCAGGCGCCGTGATGGCGGGGGCGGCCACAGCAGCCGGCTCGGACGTAACCGGACCTTCCGGCACGTCACTGGCGGGCGCCGTCCACTGGGCTATCTCGCTCGACGGCAGGTCCGTCGGCGGCGGCGGTGGCGGCAGGCGGGGCTCGGGAACGGGCCGCAGCTTGGGCGGCGGAAGCGGCGCCAGCACCGGCTGGGGTTTGGGTGCTTCGGCGATCAATGCCATGCTGACCACCTGCCCATGATCCTGCCCCAGCGCCACCATGCTGGCACGCGAGGTGAGCCATTCCAGCGCCATGTAATGCAGTGCGCCGATGACCGCGACAAAAATGACGGTACGGCGGCGCGGGCGCGAAAAGAAGGAATCGGGCATCATAGGCCGTAGTGTAACGCCTCCGCCCCGCTTCCCGCTTCTTGCCCGTGCTCAACTCCTGATGTTTTATGTAAGAAAATGTTGGTGAGCTTGCGTCAGTTGCAAGCTGATATCTGCTACGCTAGGGACATCCACCTACCAGGAGATTTCGCATGGCAAACCCGCAAATGCCCCAAATGCCGGGCGCAGCAGTTGTGACCGATACCCTCGACTTCGTCAAGAACCTGTGGGGCAGCATGAGCGTGCCCGGCATGGGTATGCCCGGCATCACGGCGCCCACCATGTCGGTGGAAGAGCTGGACAAGAAGATCAGCGACCTGAAAGCCGTCGAAGCATGGCTGAACCTCAATACCAGCATGCTGCGCGGCAGTATCCAGGCGCTGGAAGTACAGCGCGGCACCATCGCCACCCTGAAATCGATGGGTGCTTCGCTGGCGGCGGCCATCACCCAGCCCGGCGCCAGCGAGAAAACCGTATTTGAATCGGTGCCCTACGCTTCCGCGTTTTTCCAGCAGGCAGCGCCTGCTGCACCCGCGCCTGCGCCGAAACCGGCACCGGCACCCGCGCCAGAACCCGCTGCGGCGGCGCCCGACGATGCCGGCAGCCAGGCGGCAGCCCAGCTGGCCAATCCAAGTGCTTGGTGGAATTTGTTACAAGATCAGTTCAAGCAGGCGGTATCGACAGCCATGTCGCCCGACGCCGCCGGTGCAGCAGCAGCCAGCTTAGGCCAGGGCAGCAAGGCCAAACCTGCCGCTGGCAAGCCTGCGGAAGCAGGCACGGCAGCCAAGGCCAAGGCCCCGCTGCGCAAGGCGCCCGCAAAACGCGCAGCGCCCAAGTCCAAAGCACCAGGCAAGGCCTGATACGCAAGCCGGCGATATGATCAGGCGATACGATGAATGCGGATCGCCTCGATCATGTTGTCGGCCTGGCGTTTTACGTCACCGATCGTGATCAGGCCTTCGTCGGCCAGCGCCTTGGCGTGCTCGTACGAAGACTGGAATGTTTCCAGCGTGTCTCCCTTGGCGGCGACCGGGCGTACCCAGGCAATACTGCCGACCTTCATTTTTTTGTACACTTCATTGACCACATCACGCATAGTTTCTTCCTTATTGTTGTAAAGCAACTCAAGCACGGGCGAACCCACGCTGGCCCCTAGTTTATCATCCGGCACGCTCGCGCACGGATTTTCCCCCTTTTTCCGGCGCCGGCGGCGTTTTATCCGGCACCTCGACGGCCACTTCCGGCCCGGGCGGCGGCGTCAGCTGCACCAGTTGCTCCATCAATTGCGCGAAGCGCTGCTGTCCTGGTGCAATTTTGTCTACATACAACAACACTTCCATGGCTTCGGCCGCCAATTCCGCCTGGTAACCGCGCTGCTCCAGGAAAGACACGATGATCTGCGCGGAGTTGAACAGGATGCGCAGGTTGTTCGGCAGCTTTTCGCGCGCCGCGCGCATCCAGGCGACCGCCTCGTTAAGCTTGTCCGTCTTCCACAGCAGCACGCCCTTGTTCATCAAATCCGATGCTTCCTTGCGCGAAGCGATGATCAGGCTGGTGCCCTCGTCGCCCATCTTCGCCTTGTCGAAGATTTTTTGCACCTCGTCCTGTACCACCTGGTTGTCGTGGTTGTTCTTCACCACATAGCACAGCAGGCTGGACGGTGCATCTTTGACGCCGACGGCGAACAGCAAGGTAGCCAGTTCCATGCAAATGCTTTTCTCGGGCCGCGCCGGGTCGTCAAGCAGCATGACTTCCAGTTCGTCGCCACACTTGCGCGCACGCCGGTAATCGCCCGTTTCGTGGTGCACCATGCCTTCCGTGATCTTCGCGCGCAAACCAATTTTCTCGGGCGGAAATTCGCGCTGCGCCAGCAGCAGCCATTGCAGCGCCTCCTTGGCATCCTTCTTCAGGCCGCACACGCGCGCCAGCCCCAGATACGCGTCAGGCGTCTTCATGACGGAAAATTCACCGATGGCAATACATTTGCGAAAAGCCTTTTCCGCCATGCTGACATTGCCGACTTTCAAGGCGGCCAGTCCCAGGTTGCGCTGGCGCGGCACGGAATTGGGCGACAGGCGCGCCGCCTTTTCCAGTACCCCGCACGCTTCCTCGTGCTGGCCCATCAGCTGGTAAGCCACGGCCATCTGGTCGTAGGCGTCGATGTAATACTTGTTTTCGACGATCACGCCCTGGAAGATCTGCCGCGCCGCCTCGTGTTCGCCGTTATTCATGCGAATCTTGCCCAATCCTGCCCTGGCCCAGCTGTAATCGCGCTCGGCCAACACTTTTTCGTACACGGCGCGGGCCTTTTCCGGCTCGCCGCTTTTCAGCAGCAGGGATGCCTTCATGCGCAGCAGTTCCAGCGCGTGCAGCTTGTTGAGCTCGATCTGCGCGTCGCACAGCTTGGCCGCGCGCAAATAATCCTTTTCCATGCAGGCCTGGTCGATTTCGCGGAATACCTGCTTCTTGTGCCACACGCGGTTCAGCCGCGTCAGCAGCACGCCTTCCGTGATCGGTTTGATCAGGTAGGCGTCGGGCTGGTGCTCGGCCGCGCCCATCACCGATTCCACGCTTTTCTCGGCCGACACCATCAGCCACACGCTCGACGGCGCCGTCAGGTTGCGCACGCGCGTCTCTTCCAGCACTTGCTGGCCATTCTTGCCTTCACCCAGGTTGTAGTCGCACAGCACCACGTCATAGCGCGTCTTGGCCAGCAGCTTCATGGCTTCGCCGCCGCTGGCCGCCTGGTCGATATGGCGCGCGCCCAGGTTGCGCAGCGATTCGCGCAGCAGGATGCGAATGCCGATGAAGTCATCGACCAGCAGATAATGCTTGTCGGCCCAGTCGGTGCTGCCCGCTTCGGCGGCGGTGGCGTGGCTGTCTGTTGTCATGAATTCCTCGTTCAGGGCAGGCGCAGGATGAAACAGCCGCCGCCCAGCACGCCGCCATTTTCCAGGGCGATGCTGCCGCTATTGCCCCGGTGCTTGTGCATCTTCGCCACCACACTGGAAAAATACAGGCCGAGGCCCGTGCTGTTGGTGGAAAAGTTCACGCCGGCCGCCATGCCATCCATGGCCGCGCTGCCCGCATCGAGCAGCGCCTGCGAGTAGCCGTCGCCATTGTCTTCCACGCGCAGCTCCAGCAAGGCGTCCGCCTGGCGCACCGACAGGCGGATCGTGTCTTTCGTGTAGCGGATGGCGTTGTTGATGGCATGCGCCAGCACGCCGATGACCAGGTCTTCATCCAGGGTCCAGATCAGCTCCGGCGGGCAGACTGTCTCCAGGCGGATGCCTTTCGAAGCCAGCAGGATCTTTTCCTGGTCCACCACCTGGTCGACTACCTGGCTCACCAGTTGCGGCTGCACGTCGAAGGGGTAGCCGGGCTTGCCCACTTCCTTGTACAGGGCCAGCAGCTGGATCAGGTTATCGTTCAGGCGCTTGGTCTGGTATAGCATTTGCGCCATTTGCAGATAGGCGGGGTCGGCCTGGGGCGCGGGCTTGGCCTGCTCGGCCGCCAGCAAGGATTCCAGGGTGCCGCTGACCACGCTGATCGAGTTTTTCATGTCGTGCACGGTCGACGCCAGGAACAGGAAAAGCTCGGGCGAGCTGTGTTGATCTTCCACCGGATATCTCCTTGGGGCCGCAGCTTGATTATTGCCAAGGATAAATTATACCGCCAGCATGCCGGCGCCAGCCAGCCGCGCGCAAAGACCGTGAGCTGACGCAACAATGCCGCCCCCGCTTGCGCAAGGGCGGCATAGTCTTGATAAGCCGGCAAGATCAGCGGCGCGCGCCCGCCAGGCGTTTGACCACGACGATCATGCGGTCGATTTCCTCATACGTGTTGTAGAAGGCGAAAGATGGCCGCACGGTCGCTTCCACGCCGAAGCGGCGCAAAATCGGCTGGGCGCAGTGGTGGCCCGAGCGCACGGCGATGCCCTCGTCGTTCAGAGCGCGCCCCACTTCCGCCGGCTCGTAGCCGGCCAGCACGAACGAGGCCACGCTGGCCTTCTCGAGCGCCGTACCGATCAGGCGCACGCCGGGAATGGCCTGCAAATGGTGGGTGGCGTATTCCAGCAGCGCGTGCTCATAGGCGGCGATGTTGTCCAGGCCGATGCGCTGCACGTAATCGATGGCCGCACCCAGGCCCACGGCATCGGCGATATTGCCCGTGCCCGCCTCGAAACGGTTCGGCACGCCCTGGTAGACGGTACGCTCGAACGTGACGTCGGCGATCATGTTGCCGCCGCCCTGCCATGGCGGCAGCTGCTCCAGCAAGTCCGCCTTGCCGTATACGGCGCCGATGCCCGTCGGGCCGAACACTTTATGCCCCGAAAACACGTAAAAATCGGCGCCCAGCGCCTGCACGTCCACGCGCAGGTGCGACACGGCTTGCGCCCCATCGACCAGCACGCGCACGCCGGCCGCATGCGCCAGCGCGATGATCTGCGCCACGGGCGTCACCGTCCCCAGCGCATTCGACACCTGCGTCACGGACACCAGCTTGGTGCGCCCATTGAGCAGCTTGCGGAATTCATCGAGGAGGATCTGGCCGCTGTCATCGACAGGAATCACGCGCAGGATCGCGCCCTTTTCCGCCGCCAGTTGCTGCCATGGCACGATATTGGCGTGGTGCTCGAGCTGCGAGACGATGATTTCGTCGCCGCTACCGATGACCTTGCGGCCAAAGGTATTGGCGATCAGGTTGATGCCCTCGGTGGCGCCACGGACAAAAATGATTTCATTGGCCGACGCGGCGCCCAGGAAGTTCGCCACCTTGGCGCGCGCCGCCTCGTACGCATCGCTGGCGCGCGCAGCCAGCGCGTGGGCGGCGCGGTGGATGTTCGAATTCTCGTGCGCATAGAAATACGACACCCGGTCGATCACCGACTGCGGCTTGTGCGTGGTGGCCGCATTGTCGAACCAGGCCAGCGGCTTGCCATTGACCCGTTCGGCCAGCACGGGGAAGTCGCGCCGTACGGCATGCACGTCGAACGGTGCCGGCGCCTGGTGTTGGCCCGGTTTCGTCGCTGAAGGCAGCTCGGTCTGGAAATAAAACACGGGCTGGCTGTTAGCCGGCGATACGGGCAGCTGGCGCGCGGGTGCCTGTTGCGGCGTGGCAAACAGTCCCCGCAAATCGTCGGGAGCAGCCTGTCCCAACCCCTGCTGTGCCAGGCCATCGAGCTTGCCGTTCGACACGGGATAGCCATGCGCGCCGCCGACAAAATAGTAGGGCGACGGTGCACCGAGGGCGGACAAGCGTGGCGTCGGCACGGAAGCAGGCGCCGGTGCAATCGGCGACTCCAGGGGCGCCGTCACGGGCGGCACTTGCGCCGTCGCCACGCCGGGGGCGATGGCGGCGAACGAAGGGCCGGGCTGCGGCGGCGGACGGTTCGCATAGCGGGGCGCCGCATCGAGCACGCTGCCGGAGCCACCGAGACTGGGAGGCTTGTCCAACGCAGGGGGCACCCCCGGCAAACGCGCGAAAAACTCGCCCGCCAGCCGGTTCAGGGTCGCTTCATCGGGTAAAAACGGGACGGCAGGCAAGCCCGCCGCGCCATCACTTGTAGGTGTCTGGGTAGTCATGGTATTTACCGATCTCCACGTCTTCCAGTACGGCCAGCGCATCGTCGGTCAGCACGGCCAGCGAGCAATACAGCGAAATCAGGTAGGACGAAATCGCGTGGCGGTTGATGCCCATGAAGCGCACGGACAGGCCCGGGCTTTGCTCGCCCGCCAGGCCAGGCTGGAACAAGCCGATCACGCCCTGGCGCTGTTCGCCCGCACGCAGCAAAATGATCTTCGTCTTGCCGTCTTCGATGGGCAGTTTGTCGGACGGCACCAGAGGCACGCCGCGCCACGTGAGGAACTGGGAACCGAACAGGCTGACGGTGGGAGGCGGCACGCCGCGGCGCGTGCATTCTCGCCCAAAAGCGGCAATGGCCAGCGGGTGGGCGAGGAAAAAGCCCGGTTCCTTCCACACTTTCGTCAGCAGTTCGTCGAGGTCATCCGGCGTGGGCGCGCCCGTCAGGGTGAAGATGCGCTGGTCGTCATGCACGCTGGCCAGCAGGCCGTAGTCGGGATTGTTGATCAATTCGCTTTCCTGGCGCTCCTTGATCGTTTCGATGGTCAGGCGCAGTTGCTCCTTGATCTGGTCGTGCGGGCTGCTGTACAGGTCCGATACGCGGGTGTGCACGTCGAGCACCGTGCTGACGGCATTGAGAAAATATTCGCGCGGCTGGTCGTCGTAGTCGACGAAGGTTTGCGGCAATTCCGACTCGTCGCGCTGCGAGCAGGCCACGCGCACATCCTTCGGGTTTTTCACGCGGTTCAGGCGGTAGATACCCGCTTCCACGGGCAACCATTGCAGCAGGTGCACCAGCCAGCGCGGCGTGATGGTGGATAACTGGGGGACGCTCTTGCTTGCATTGGCCAGCTGGCGCGCGGCGTTATCGCCCAGCGCAAACTGGCTCTCTGTTGCTTCTGCCATGACTACTCCTGATGAGAAAAGTGAATATGCTTATCTGAAAAACGAATAAAGTATCGGACGTCTCCCCTCTTCTCTCAACATGCTATCGCCACCAACGCGGCGTTTTAATCCACCAGTTCCGGTTCGCAGCGGGCCATCAATCCCGCCAGGCCGATGCCCAGGGCGCCGGCCAGTTTTTCCACCGTCAGCAGCGACGGCGTGGCGGCGCCACGTTCGATTTCGCCGATGAAGGAGCGGTTCAAGTCGGCCGCTTCGGCCAGGCGTTCCTGCGACCAGCCTTGCCCTTCGCGCAACTGGCGCACGGCCAGTCCAAACTGTTTGATCAACATGCTGTCCTCATGGGTGGTGGGCAAAAGCGGGTTGGGATGGCGCCGACAAGTCCGGTGCCTCCTGCTGGTTGTGCGCTTGCGTGACATGGCTGCCCGGTGCCACGCTGCGGGTCAGCCAGACATTGCCGCCGATGACGGAGCCCTGACCGATGGTCACCCGTCCCAGGATCGTCGCGCCCGCATAGATGACCACGTCGTCCTGCACGATGGGGTGGCGCGCCAGTCCCTTCTTCAGCACGCCGTCAGCGCCGGCGGGAAAGCGCTTGGCGCCCAGGGTGACCGCTTGATAAATGCGCACCCTTTCGCCGATGATGGCCGTCTCGCCAATCACCACGCCCGTGCCATGGTCGATGAAAAAACTGCTGCCGATAATGGCGCCAGGATGGATGTCGATGCCCGTCTGCGAATGGGCCACTTCGGCGATGATGCGCGCCACCAGAGGCGCACCCAGCGCGTACAAGGTATGGGCCAGGCGGTAGTGGATGATGGCCAGGATGCCCGGATAGCACAGCAGCACTTCATCGACGCTGTGCGCGGCCGGGTCGCCATGGAAGGCAGCCGCCACGTCCGTGTCGAGCTGGGCGCGGATGCGCGGCAGCGCGCGGGCGAAGCGCTGCACGATGGCCAGCGCCTGCTGTTCGATGGAGACCGTCTGCTGCAAGCCGTGCTGGCGCGCGTGGTAACTGAGTTCGCGCCGCACCTGTTCGTGCAGGCCCGTCAAGGTCGTGTCGAGCGTATGGCCGACGAAGAAATCTTCGCTCTCCTGCTGCAGGTCGAGGGGGCCCAGGCGCATGGGAAACAGGGCCGCGCACAGGGCGCCGACGATATCGCGCAGGTGCTGGCGCGACGGGAATTCGCGCGCGCCGCACTCCTGGCTGCTGGCCAGCCCCAGGCGCCACTGCGCGCGCACGGCGCGCAATTCATCGACGATCTGGTGCAGTTCCCATTGCGGCTGCGCGGCAAGGGAGGCAGGGGGAAGGGCTCGCTGGTTCATGGTGGTCCCGGGAAGAGGTTTAATCTTGCAGCCAGGGCAGCGCATGCCAGCGCCAGCCGCCGCTGTGGCCACGCTGCTGCTGCGCGTCGAGATCGCCCTCGAAGCCTTGCGCGATATTAAAGACGTGCGTGAAACCCGCCTTGGCCGCCGCTTCGGCTGCTGCGGCAGAGCGCTTGCCGCTGCGGCACAGCAGCACCACGACGACATCCTTGCCACCCACCTTCGCTTCCAGTTCGCGCACAAAGCGGGGATTGCGGTTCATGGACGTGCCGGTCGCCCACGCCACGTGCAGCGAGGCGGGAACGTAGCCGACAAAAGTGCGTTCCTCGTTGGTGCGCACATCGACCAGTACGGCTTTGCCAGCCTGCACCAGCTGCCATGCATCCTGCGCACTGACGATGCCCGCATACGGCAAGCCCTGGGCCTGCGCCTGGACACGCGCGAGATGGAGCACTTCATCAAAGGCCGCCTCGCCGTGCGCGGCACGAGGGTCGAAAATCAGTTCTGCAGCAGCCATCGTTCCACCTCTTTATTCCGTCGTCAAAAACCAGCACACGTCCACTGTAGCGAACTTATGTTGTTCGGAAAACAAATTAAAAAGAGTTTGGAAAGCTGAAAAACGTATATGGAGATATTGCAGCGTAAATCCGGGGTCAGACCCGCCGCGTCTGACCCCGGAACTTGTTTGGGGGGTGAATTAGAAAAAGACCAGAATCAATATGCTCTACGGCGCTCTCGTAATAAAAAGCGCGCTGGGTCAAGCGCAGCGGCCAATTGACTCTCCAGCGGCAGCGGCTCGCCCTCCAGCTGGCAAGCCAGCAACTCGGCCGCCAGCGGCGCCCAGATCAGGCCGCGCGAGGCGTAACCGAGCAAGCCAAACAGGCCTGGCCAGCGGGGCACGTCGCGCAAGCGTTCGCAGCGGCCCGGCACGCCCGGGTCGGGCAAGGCGCCCGCCAGCGGAAGGCGGTCCGGCGCCATGCAGCGAAAGCCCGTGCGCCCGGCCAGCGGCGCGTCAAACGCCGGCACATCGAGGATAGCGGCGATCTTGTGGATATTCTCGTGCTGGCTCGATGCGCGTACCTCGGCATCCGCGTCCGCATCGTAGCTGGCGCCCACGCACACGATGCCCTGGTGCGCCGGCGTCATGTAGGCTTCGCGGCAGACAACAAACGGCAAGGATGGCAGACTGCCTTCGGCAAGGTGCGTGACCTGGCCGCGCACGGCGTCCAGCGGCAGACCGGCCGCCTGTTCGAAATCCACGGCACCCGTGCCTGCCGCCAGGATGACGGTGGGTGCCGCAGCGATCAGGGCACCGTCCGCATCGCGCACCAGCCATTCCTCATCGCCACGCTCCAGGCGCAGGGCGCTGCTGGAAAAGCGCCGCGTGAGCAAGGCGCCGCAGGCGGCGAGCATGGCCGCGCAGATGGAAGACGGGCGCGCCCAACCGCCCTGTTCGAACCACCAGGCGCCATCGGGCGCCGGTGCGCCCAGCATGGCGGTCGCCTCGGGCGCTTCGAGCCAGCGGGCGAATTCGCGCGGATACAAGCCGCTGGCGGCGATCTGCCGCTGCACCTGCGCATGCGCGCCGTCGCGCGCCAGGTGCAGCACGCCGCTTTGCACACCCTCGATGGCGGCGCCGATGCCGCCCAGGTCTTTCCAGCGGCCCAGCGAATACAGGTAGGCGGCGCGCACCAGGCGCGTGGCGATATTGTCATCCTTGGACATCAGCGGCATGAAGATGCCGGCCAGGTTGCCCGACGCTTCGCTGGCAGGCTGCGCGTGGCGCTCGACCAGGGTCACCTTCCAGCCGCGCGCGGCCAGCCGTTCGCAGGCGGCCGCGCCGGCCACGCCCGCGCCGATGACGATGGCGCGACGCTCGGGCGCGGTGAAGGCTGCGTGCTCGCCGCGACGCGCATAAAACACGGCACGCAATCGGCTCTCGTCAAAAACAAAGCCGTTTTTTTGCAACTCCGCGCGCTGCGCCTCGTCCAGGTGCACGGCCTGCAGGCGCGCGCCATCGACCATCAGGCGCGCCAGCACCGGCATGGCTGCCGGCACCCAGGCCAGGTGCACTTCATCGACACGCGCCGCCAATTGCGCCAGGCAGGCATCGGGCTGGCCGATCAGCACATCGAGCGTGACGAGGCCATCGCGCGAGACCATGCGGTGCTGGCCAGGCACGCAGGGCGGCCATTGCACGCGCCATTCCTGCGGCAAATGGCTGGCATCGACGGGACGCGGCGCCAGCGCGATGTAGTGCAGGCGCCGCCCGCCATGGGCGCCACAGGCGGCGCCAAAGCGCGCGCCGTCGAAATCCGTGTCGAGCACGACGAGCACGTGGGCCATCAGCGCCCCGCGCGGCAGAAACAGGAAGGCGCGTGGTCGTTGACCATGCCGATGCCCTGCATGTAGGCGTAGATGATGGTCGAGCCGACAAATTTGAAGCCCCGCTTGAGCAGGTCTTTCGAGAGCCTGTCCGACAAGGCCGTCTTGGACGGGAAGTCGCCGGGCTGCCAGCTGTTGACGATGGGCTGGCCATCGACGTAGGCCCACAGAAAGCTGTCCAGGGTCTGGCCTTCCGCGCGCAGGCGCAAATAGGCTTGCGCATTCGTGATGGCTGCCGCCACCTTCAGGCGGTTGCGCACGATGCCGGGGTCGGCCAGCAGCTGCGCCACCTTCTCCGGGCCATAGGCGGCGATCTTTTCCGCGTCCCAGCCGTCAAAGGCTGCGCGGTAAGTGTCGCGCTTGTTGAGGATGGTTTCCCAGCTCAGTCCCGCCTGCGCACCTTCCAGGTTCAGCATCTCGAACAGCTGGCGCTCGTCGTGGCAGGGCACGCCCCACTCCGTGTCGTGATACGCGAGATAGCGGGGATTGGCCGGATTGGCCCAGGAGCAGCGGATGGTGGTCATGGTCGTGTTCTTCATGTGCGGGCAAACGCCAGTATAGTTTATCGGCCGCGCAGGATGTGCCCCAGTTCCAGCAAACCGTGCGCCATCTCGGCCGGGGGAATCGCCGCAAAGCCCAGCAGCAGTCCTGGCGGGGTGGCGCAGGCGACGCCGGCGTCAGGGTCGGCATAGTGCCCCAGCGGGCGCAATTCAATTCCCCGTGCCAGCCCCTCGCGCGAGACCGTTTCTTCATCGTGGCCGCCGCGAAAATACGCGCACAATTCCAGGCCGCTGTCGGCCGGCCCGCATGCGAGCTGGTCGTCGAGTTCGCGCGCGATACCGCGCACCAGCAGGTCGCGCCGCTCGGCATTGCTGTCGCGCGTGCGGCGGATATGCCGGCCAAAATGGCCCTCGGCGATGAAGTCGGCCAGCGCCATCTGCGGCACGATGGCCGTGTGGCGGTCCATCACGGCCTTGGCTTGCACCAGCGCTTCGGCCAGCGCGGGCGGCGCCACCATATAGCCCAGGCGCAGGCCGGGGAACATCACTTTTGACAGGGTGCCCACGTACACCACGCAGCCGGCCCGGTCCAGGCTTTGCAGGGAGGCCAGCGGCGCGCCCGTGTAGCGGTATTCGCTGTCGTAATCGTCTTCCACCAGCCAGGCCTTGTTCTGTGCGGCCCAGGCCAGCAAGGCCAGGCGGCGGGGCAAACTCATGCTCACGCCCAGTGGCAACTGGTGCGATGGCGTCACGTAGGCCAGTTTCGCCTGCGGACAGTGCGCCACGCCATATGCCACATCCAGTCCCTGCGCATCGACGGGAACGGGAAACACGCGCGCGCCAGCGGCGCGCAGCGGGCCGCTGGCGCCCCGGTAGCCGGGCGACTCCATCCAGGCCGCATCGCCCGGCGCGAGCAGGATGGTCGACAGCAAGAACAGCGCCTGCTGCGAGCCCGAGGTAATCACGATCTGCTGCGGCGTGCAATGCACGCCGCGCGACGCCTTCAGGTACACGCACAGCAGCTCGCGCAGTGGCAGGTAGCCGGCCGGATCGCTGTAGCCGAACTGGTGGTCGGGGCGACGCCAGCGCCGCGCTTCCAGGCGGTTCCACACGTCAAACGGAAAATGGTCGATGCGCGGCATGCCGACGCGGAAAGCGCGCAATGGGCCACGGTGGTATGCCACCTGGCGCATGGCCGTCACCACTCCCTGCCCGCGCGCTGACAGGGGCCGTAGCAGACCCGGCGCCTCGGTCTTGCCGGCCGACGCGGCCACAGGCACGTCGACGCTGACAAAAGTACCGCGTCCCACGGCGCCATCGAGATAACCTTCCGCCGTCAACAGCGCATAGGCATTGAGCACCGTCTGGCGCGACACGGCCAGCAGATGGCAAAAGTCGCGCGTGGGTGGCAACTGCATGCCGGGACTCATGCGGCCATCGAGGATGGCTGCCTTGATGGCAGCATACAATTGGCGAAATAGCGGCTCGATGGCGCCGCGTTGCAGCGGCAAGGCGGCGATGATCTGATTCAGGTGGGAAGCTGGCATGGCGCAATGGCTCTTGAATTGGTATCTTCAAGATAGCACTTATTGGCTGTTTTAAATAGCCAAAACAAGCGCTAAGATGGCGCTTCCCTTTCGACTCTTGCGGAGCACCCATGCATCAGTTTTTCGCTACCGTCGCCTGGCAGCGCGACGGCCAGGATTTCGCCGGCCAGCGCTACAGCCGCGGCCATGAATGGCAGTTCGACGGCGGCCTGCACGTACCCGCCTCGTCGTCTCCCTTGTCCGTGCCGCTGCCCATGTCGGTGGCGGAAAATATCGACCCGGAAGAAGCGCTGGTGGCCGCCACGTCGAGCTGCCACATGCTGTTCTTCCTGTCGCTGGCAGCGCAGCGCGGCTACGTCATCGACGACTACCGCGACGATGCCGTCGGCGAGCTGGGAAAAAACGCTGCGGGGCGGCTGGCCATGACGCGCATCGTGCTGCGCCCGCGCATCGTGTTTTCAGGCGCGGCACCCTCGCCAGAGGCCTTGGCCGCCCTGCACCACGACGCGCACGAACGCTGCTACATCGCCAATTCGCTCACGGCCGATGTGGTCGTGGAAGGAGCGCCCTAGATGTACACGCCCGCCAGTTTTCGCGAAGAGCGCCTCGACGTGCTGCATGGCCTGATCCAGGCACATCCCCTGGGCGCGCTGGTACGCCACGGCGCCGATGGATTATGCGCCGACCATGTGCCGTTCGAGATCGCCGCGCCCACGCCCGAGGCCCCGTTCGGCATCCTGCGCGCCCACGTGGCGCGTGCCAACCCGCTGTGGCGCGCCGGCGGGGACGATGACTGCATGGTGATTTTCCAGGGGCCGCACGCCTACATCACGCCCGCCTGGTATGCGGAAAAGCAGGGTAGCGGCAAGGTAGTGCCGACCTTCAATTATGCGGTCGTGCACACGCACGGCCCCTTGCGCGCCATCGATGACGCGGCGTGGCTGATGGACTTGCTGGAGCGGCTGACGGCGCGCCATGAGGCAAATCAAGCCGCACCATGGCGGGTGAGCGATGCGCCGGCCGACTACATCGACAAGATGCTCAAAGCCATCGTCGGCATCGAAATCCCCCTCACGCGCATCACGGGAAAATGGAAGCTGGGGCAGAACCGCAGCCTGCAAGACCAGGCCAGCATGGCGCATGGCCTGGCGCTGGACACTCAACCCGGCGCGGCCCGGGCGTTGGGCGCACTGATCGCCGCCAACGTCACGCCAGCCAGCTGACAGCCGCCGAAAACGTCAGGAACGACAGCGCCGTCGACACGAGGATGATGCGGGCGATGCGCGCCGTGTTTGCCCCGAAGCGCTCGGACAGCAGCGACACATTGCTGGCGCTGGGCAGGCAAGCCACCAGTACCATGCAGGTCAGCGCGAACGGATCGAGCGGCGCACCCAGCGCGATGGCCGCGTGGCCGATGGACCACACCAGCAGCGGATGCAGCAGCAGTTTTTTCAGCGCCACCGGCACATACTCCCCCAGCGGCGCCGGATCGGCCGTGCTCATCTGCGAACGGGCCAGCACGGCGCCGATGGTAAACAGGGCGACCGGAGAGGCGGCGTCGGCCAGCAAGCCCACCGTCTGCGTCAAAGGCTTGGGCAAGGCCAGTTCCAGCCACGACGACAGGGCGCCGAGCACGATCGCCCACGGCATGGGATTGCCCGCCATGCCCTTCAAGGCGTTGCCGACGGCGGCGCGGCTGCCGTGCGCGCCGCCGCTGCCGATGCGTGACAGGGCAATGCACAGCGAGCTGGTAATCAGCATGTCGACGACGATGGTGACGATGACGGGTCCCGAAGAACGGGGTCCGAGCAAGGTCAACAGCAAGGGCACGCCCATGAAGCCCGTGTTCGGGAAGGCGGCCACCAGCGCGCCGAAGGCGGCGTTGTTCCAGTCGATGCGGTGGCTCAGGGTCATGGCCATGGTGACGCCCACCATGATCAGGGCGCACAGCAGGTAGACGCCAAACACGCTGGCGTCGAGCAGCTGCGCGATGGGCGTGGCGGCGCCGAAACGGTACAACATGCATGGCAGCGCGAAATACAGGACAAAACTGTTCAAGCCGCCGATGGCGGCCAGCGGCAGCAGCTTGCGCCGCACGGCCAGATAGCCGCACAGCACCAGGGCGAAGAAGGGAAAGGTGATGGCAAGGATGGTCAGCATGGAGCGCCATTGTAGCGCGCTGCTCTGGCTGGCCGCCGGACGTAAAAAAAAGGCCGCTCACGCGGCCCAAGGAGGTTTCGGGGGAAAGCGCCGCTGGCAGGCTATGGCGTGAGCTGGGCGCGGATCTCGCCCGCCGGGTAGGCGGCACTGTGCACGTTGACGTACAGCTTGCCGGCCTGGTAGCTCGCATACTGGGGCGGCGTGAGCAGGGTGCCGTCCGGCACGGAAAACATGCCTTCGGCGGTTTTCACCAGCGGCAAGATGACAGGGCCGTTGGCGCCGGTCGGCGCTTCGTGGATATGCGCGACGGTCGCCAGCATGCCCGTGTAGCGCACGCCGCCGCTGACACTGCGGTCTTGGGCGACGCGGATAGTACTGCTGCCACTGGCCGTGCTGGTGTTGGCCGGCACCTCCTGCGCGCCCGTCAAGGTGACGTCATGGCCGCCCGGATGATGCGGACCATGGGAACAGGCGCCCAGCAGGGCTGCCAGCGCCAGCACGGTGGCGGCGCGGCGCAGGTGTTGTTGCAATGTGCTCATCGCAGGTCTCCTTCAACGGACAGTAACGGACAGCGGACAGCGGGTCACGAAGGGCGCCCGGCCCCGCACAACCGGGCTTGCGCCACTCTGGTGTTGCATAGTGCGACTGTAAGGCCATGCCGCCTTGTCCGCTTTGCTTTTCGCCAAACTTGCTGCTCGCCTGCCGGCCCGTCTTCAGGCCAGGTGACCTTCTGCCACCCAGCCCCGATTGGCGGGCGCGGCCTTCGGTTTGGGCGCGATGCCGCTGCTTTTTTCCGCATCGAGGATGATGCTGCGCATGCTGTCGCTGGCGGCCGGCCCTGGCGCGAAGGCGTAATACTCGTCATTGATGGGCAAGCCCGTCATGGCGTCGACCAGCACGGGATCGGCGGCCAGGCCCGTGTCGCGGCTGGCGATGACGAGACTGGCACCTTCCGGCGCAAAGTTTTCATTTCCCCAGGCAATAAAGGCCAGCAAGACCGGCTTGAAGGCGCGCCCGGACTTGCTCAGCACATAGTCGTAGCGGGGCGGCTTGGCGCAATACAGGCGGCGCGTCATCAAGCCGCCTTCCACCAGATCGGCCAGGCGGCGCGTCAGGATGGTGGGCGCGATCTTGAGGCTTTTTTCAAATTCGTCGAAGCGCGTCTTGCCATAAAACGCCTCGCGCAGGATGAGGATGCTCCACCATTCGCCCACCTTGCCCAGGCTGCGAGCGATCGGGCAGGGCAAATTATTAAAGTTGGTATGTTTCATGACCATCTCCTCACGTTGATTCAACACAACAATCGAAAAATATCTCAGTTGCAACACGGAAACATCAGTTACTATCAAAAGCAAAGTCACCTACCCACCATGCCGACGGCCTGAAAATACGCGAAAACTCACACTTTCCTACTTCAAGTACAATCATGGCTGGTTCTGTTCTCCCAATCCCGGTGCGAAAAACGGTGCCAGCCACGCCTTCCAGCGCTGCTGCCCACGCCCGTTTTCACTCGCTGCGTTTACGATGACCCCTTTGAAGCTTGCCGTACTGCCTGCCCTGCTCGCCCTGTCCCTTTGCCAGACCACCACCGCCGGCACCATGTCTTCCGCGACGCTCCAGGCCACCTTCGTCATCAACGAAGCGTGCACCATCGTCTCGCAGCGCAGCAGCGCCCGGGTGCGCTGCCAGCACAACACACCGTATCTGCTGCTCCAGCAGGCAACGCCATCAGGCGCCGGCCTCGTCACCGTCACGTTCTAAAAATAAATCGTTGCCGTCACCGTATCCTTGTAGTCACCGGGGCGCGGCGACACCTGCGCCGGCACGCGACCGTAGATCGTCAGCGGCACGCTCGCGCCCGTGCCCGTACCAGTCACCATGCTCGTGCCTGCCGTGCCATCGCCCCATGGCGCACCATCGAGGGTGGCGGATAACAGGTAACTGACCTTCTCCGTCGTCACCGTATTCTTCATTTGCCGGTTGGCCACATTGAGTGCCACGCTGCCGCCGTTCAGGGCAATCTGATAGGCATTGTTATTGACGCAGCGCACCGACAAGGTGCTGGTGCTGCGCAAGTTGCCCGTCAGGATGGTGGCGTTCGCAAACGCCATCGGCGTGGCGGTGATGGTGCAATCGTTGACGGCCGTGGCATTCACCGTAAAACCGAAGCTGCCGCTGTTGACCGTGCAGCCAAACAAGTTGACGAGGCCATACGTGGTGTAGGTATACGTGCCCTGCCCGGCAAAGCTCGAGGTATACACGGTATTGGCGTTACCCACCGTGGGCACGGCCGCCAGGGCGGCGCCGGCAGGGATCTTCGCGTACACGGTAAACGTCGTCGAATACGTGCCGGGCGGCGCCAGCAAGCCGGCCGACAAAGTCATGCCTAAGGTCGCTGGCGCGCCAGTCACGCCGGCGCCGCCCCATATCTTCGCCGTGGCATAGGAACTGTCCACATACACGTTGTACTCCATGCGATTGCTGCCATTACCCAGCTTGCGCGGCAAGGCCGAGGTGGAATTCGTGCCCAGCCCCAGCGAGATGCACACTTGCGCATTCGGCGTGAGCAACTGTCCCAGGTTCAGCGAGGAAAACACGCAGCTGAAGGTGCCCGTTGCCTGCGCTACGTGATCGGTACCGGAAATCGGGCTGACAGCGCCGAAATCGATATTCGTCATGCTGACCGAGCAGGTATCGGCCTGCGCCGTACCGCCCCAGGCACAGCCTAGCAGCAGGGTCAGCCATAGCAGCAGGCGGCGCATCAGCGGCCTCCCCCGGCGCCAACGGCAGCGGCAGCGGCAGCGCAGCGTAGCGGGCCGATCACGGGCAAGCCGCCCGCCGCCGGACGCGCATAGGCAAAACGCACCGTGCACACGCTGTCGCCCTCGCCGACTTGCAACTGATTCTGCTCCAGCAGATCATCGACGAAAACGATGCCGTCAAATCCCACCACCGTCCGCTTGCCGCTTTGCACGTGCAGCACGGGCAAGCCCGTCGTCAGCGGCTTGCCATCGGCGCCCTGCACGATGACGGTGGCCGCGCTGTAGCGTTCGATGGGAAAAGCGGCCAGCGCACCGGCCAGGTGTCGCGGCACGACATTGATATTCGTCACGGGCACCCGCGCATCGACGTCGAGTTCCTCCGTGGCGATGCTGATCTGGTTATTGCCATAAGGATTTAAATTCGGCACGAGCAGATAACCGCTACTACCCGTCACGCCAATCTGGCGGTTCTCATGCAACACAGGAATATTGCCCACGCCCCCAGTGGACACCAGCGCAAAACCGTTGCCCACCTGGCGTGCCGCCTCGACATGACCATCCATCAGCACCAGCGCACCAGCCGCGCCCAGCGAGGAAACATTGCCCATGCCGCTGCTTTGCGTGCGCGCGCTCACGCGGCCGCCATTGCCCAGGTATTCCACTTGCGCCTGCCGGTAGGTGTTGCCGCCCACCGTGCCAGCCTGCAAATTCCAGCCGAAGCCGCCGCCAAAGTCCGCCGGGCGCTGCGCGCTGACGCTGCGGCCGCTCTCGCCGTTTTGCCGGCTGCTGGTCGTGCTGATGGCCAGATTGTTGTCGAAGGCCATGCTCAGGCCGAAGTAAAACCCCCGCTTCTCGCGTTGGAGCAAGTCCTGGAACAGGCTGGCATTCAGGAACAAGCCGTGAAACAGGGTAGCCGAATAGCCCACGGTGGCCAGCTTCGATGGCGGTGCGCCGGGCGTGCGGTAACTGATGTAGCTGCTGCTGATGCTGCTTCCTGCCGGCAGTGGCAGGCTGACGGTGAATCTGTCCGCCGCGCGCACCACGGCACTGCCGTCGCGCGAGGCCAGGTCGCCAAACGCGGCGCTGGCGCGCACGCTTTGCACATCGACGCTGAAGCTTGGCCCCATGTACTGGTAGCCGGCGCCCAGTTGCGCGCCGCGGCGCTGTCCCCCGCTGGCCGACAGCGAACCGTTCAGCACGCCCGCCTGACCCAGGCGCACCAGCACGCCCGCGCCCGCCTGGTACAGGCCGGCAGCCAGTTCCGCGTGGCCTTCGAGGGTGACGCTGTCATTGACGCCATGGCGGCCGGAAGCGCTGGCGACCAGTTGCCGCTCATAGCCGAACAGGCGTCGGCCATAGCCGCGCCGCATGGCGCCCGCCTCGACCGAGTAATCGCTCAAGCCGCTGGCCAGCATGCGCGTATCGACATACAGGGGCAGCACGGTCGTCACGCTACGCCCCAGAGCATCGCGCGTGACGATGGTGGCTTGCCCGGCACCATTGATGCCCGCCACCTGGTTCAGCACAAACGGACCGCTGGGCACACTGGCAGCATATTGCTGCACGCCATTGACATACAGGCTCAGCGACGAGGGTACGAGCGCCGTGCCATCGACGGAGGCGACGGGAAAGGTCAGCAGGTCGGGACGCAGCTGGAAATTCTTGCGCCACTGCACACCGCCGACGCGCACGGCGCGGCTCCAGCTGAGCGAGGAGGAAATCAGGTCGCCCACTTGCCACGTTTGCAGGGTCTCGGGGTCGGCGTGGCTCCAGAAAGTGTCAAAGCGCATGTACTTGTGCTGGTCCGACCCCAGGTTCACGGTGCCCGTATTGCTGAAGACGCCGCTGTCATTGAAATAGCGCAAGTCGTTGAAGATGGCGGCGCGCCGCGTTTGCCCCAGTTCCGCATAGGCTTCGTAATTGAGGACGGCGCCGGGCGTGACGCGCGACGGCGGCGCCTGCGCCGCCAGGCGCGCGTTGATGCGGAACGGTGAGCGCAAGTCGTCCGCGACCTGCAGCGACACGCTCTGGCGCGCCGCATCATAATCATAGCTGAGCCCGGGAATCGCATCGAGCGCCACGTCGGCCCAAGCGGGCGCACCCAGGCGCGCCGGGTCCAGCCCAAGCTGCTGCAAGTTCGCCACACTGCTGAGCAAGCCTTTACCCACCTGGGTAAAACGCAAGATCAACCCGGTTGATACAGCATTCACACTCACCTCCAGATACAGTTCATTCGGGGCCATCGGATCGCTGGGCAAGCTGGCCGGCCCCGGGTCGGCGCCCGTCACGGCGGCCGATCCATCGGCCCTGGCCAGTGCCGCCATGGCCAGCAGCAGCAAAGTCCAGCAAATCCGCCATGTCAGTACGCGTCTCATGGTTTAAGCCGGTTGCGCCCATGCCGAAGGCGCGCGACAAGCTCGCCCGTCATGGTGGCCATGTTCAAGGTGTCGAATTCGTGGCAACGAGCGCCTTTGCATTCACATGCACCGCAATACTCAACGGCCCATCCAGTTCAGCCTCCCCGGCGACGGGCAGGCGCCATACGCGCATGCGTGCCGCCAGGACATAACCAAACAGCCCCTTGCTGATGACAAACACCTTGCCCGCCTGATTCGTGAATGTCATCGCACCGATCTGCGCATGGACGTTGCCGCTGTTCTTGATACGCAACATCCATGCACCCTGCTCGCGAAAGACTTGCCAGTCGAGAATTTCCTTGCCCGGCGCACCGGCCGGCAGCACGAACACAGGCACCGAGTAGCGCAGACGGATATCGACGCCGCTGCGGCCCGGATCATCGTCGCGGCCGACTTCATCAATGAGTACGCGATACGTCTTTTCCTGCGCGACGGGGCCGCCCTGGGCACGCACCAGGCGGATGGTCTGCCGGCTGTTGGCGGCGATTTCGACGATCGGCGGACTGGCCACCAGTTCCTGCGTCGGTGCCAGTACCTCATCGCCGTCGCGCTGCTCCCAGGCGAACACCCGCACCTGCCCGTACATGGGCTGATCACCGAGGTTTTGCAGGTTGATTCCGGCCGCACTCTGTGGGGCGCGCAAATTGAGCGTCACCGGCGAAATCTGCAAGTTGGCGCCGTGCACGCCCGCCGCGCAGCAGGCCAGCAGCGCCAGCATGTTTTTCATCAGGGAAGCGAAACCGGCCTTCACGCAGCCCCCCGCTCAAAAGTAAACGGTGGCTGTGATGGTCGACTTGTAGGTATCGGGCGCCGGTGTCGCTTGCGGCGGAATATTGCCGTACACCGTGATCGGCTGCGATGCGCCATTGCCGGTGCCGCTGACGGTATTCGTTCCCTGCGTATCGCCCCACAAGGTGCTGCCAGCGGTCTGGTACAGGTTGAATTGCACCGTCCCCACGTTGCCGCCGGTGCCGCTCAGGTAGCGCGTGGTGCCGCTCGACCCCGTGCCCGTGCCCGCCGTCAGGCCCACGTTATACGGGGTGGTACTGGTACAGGTGACATTCACGGTCGTATTGACGTTCACGGCAGTAGCCAGTACACCCTGACTTTGGCCAAAGTCGAGACCGGCCGCCGCAATGGTGCAATTGGCGATGATTTTCAGGGTGACATCAAAGGTTGCGGTGTTGCTGCCGTTCAGATACACGGCTGCGTCGGCGACGCGAGGCATGAGCGCCGTGCTGGCAAAAGCCACGCTGGCGGCAACGGCAAGGCGGGGGAAAATGACTCGCAACATGATACCTCCTGATGATGGAACATCATTAATGAGCCCGCCAATATGAAGGGCATCGAGGATAGTCACGGTATTGCCGGCGTTTTTTGGGGCACGCAAACCAGGACGACAAAATACCTGTGCCGAGAGTCAGGAACCCGGGGACTCCGGCACTTTTTGCAGCATTGGCAAAACAGATTTTTTGGCAATCGACATTGCTTAAAATCAATGCATGAATGAATTATTGGCGATCTGGAAAATCCGCGCTTCTTCTGGCGGAGAAACCTCTTTTGAAACACGAGAAAAGCAGAAAAAAAAGAAAAAGCGAGGCATAATAAGCCACTACTTGCTATTTGGTTAAGTCATCCATGCCATGCCATTGACCAGCGAAACCATCAAAAAAAACATCTTGATCGTGGACGATTCCGCGTTCGAGCAGCGCATGCTGATGGACCTGCTCGGCGAACAGCCCTACCGTTTCAGCATCGCGTTCAACGGCTACCAGGGCTACCAGCTGGCACTGGCCACGCATCCCGACCTGATCCTGCTCGACGTGCGCATGCCAGAGATGGATGGCTACACGGCCTGCCGTTTGCTCAAGGCCAATCCCGAAACGGAAGAGATACCCGTGATCTTTCTCAGCGGCGCCGATTCCGCCAAGGAACGCATCATGGGCTTGCAGGTGGGGGGCGTCGACTACATTTCGAAGCCGTTCACGCCGGAAGAACTGGCCGCACGCATCCATATCCACCTGGGGTTGATGCGTAAAAGCAACAGTACCTTGCCAGCCACGACGCTGATCCGCGACAAACTGCAGCATCCCGACCTGGTGTTCGTCAATGCCGTCAAACAGCTCATCCTCGACAACCTGGGCAGCCTGCCCAACCTGTCCGACATCGCCCGCAGCGTGGGCACCTACCGCGAAAAGCTGACCCTGATGTTCCGCGAGCAGACGGGCATGACGGTCTTCGCCTTCATCCGCGAAGCGCGCATCGCCCGCGGCGTGGAACTGCTGCAGCAGACGGAAATCGACGTGCAGGATATCGCCCTGCTGATTGGCTTTCACAACGCGGGCAACTTCGCCACGGCCTTCCGAGAACGCATGGGCGTCACGCCCAGCGCCTACCGCCAGCGCCTGCAGGAGCAAACAGGACAGCGGCAGGCGGCGGGCGGCTACTAGAACTTGTAGTTCAGCTTGAGCGCCGCAACGCGTCCGCGCGGATCGGCCTGGGTAAAGTCAAAGCCGGTGGACGCATAGTCCCAGGGCGCACGTTTGTTGGCCAGGTTTTGCACGATGAACGTGACGTTCGCCTTTGATGTCACCTGCCAGCTGCTGGTCACGTCAAAGGTGCTGAAGGCGGCCACCGATTCATCGAGATGCGTGTTTTGCGCATAGCTGCCCACGTAATTCCATGTGAGCGTGGACGACCACTTGCCCTGCTCCCAGGTGGCCGAGCTGACGCCGCGCCATTTCGGGATGGAACCGAAGTAATTGGTGCCGGCGCCATCCGTGAGCGGCGCGCCGTCCGACAGCGGTTCGGCGAAGCGCAGCACCCGGCTCAGCTGGCCGGCCAGGGTCAGCTTGCCCCAGTCCTTGTCGACGAAGCGCTGGCGCAGGTCGATATCGATGCCCGACACTTCGCGCTGGCCCTGGTTGCGGTACTGGCGGTACAAGGTCGTGATGCGGCCATCGGCGTCGCGCGTGACCTTTTGCGGCGCCGTCGCTTCGTTGGCGATGGTGGTGGTGGCGCTTTCCGTGCCGATCACACCCTCCTGCTTGATGCGGTAATAATCGAGGCCGATGCTCGAACTGCTGGTCGGCGAGACCACCACGCCCAGGTTCAGGTTGTTCGAGCGCTCGGGACGCAGCGCCGTATTGGCAATGGTAATGGCCGTCACGCCGCGCGTCTGCGTCGGCGTGATCGGGTCGCGCGGATCGAGCACGCTGACATAGCTGACGGCCGTGCTTTGCGTGATTTCCGGAAGCGATGGCGCGCGGAAGCCACGCGACACGGTGCCGCGCACCAGCAGCCACGGCGCCGCCTGGTAACGGGCGCTGGCTTTCGGCGAAAATGCATTGCCGAAATCGCTGTAATGGTCGGCGCGGCCCGCCAGGTTGACAGACAGGTCTTTCACTACAGGTACGTTGAATTCGGCAAACAGGGCCGAGACGCTGCGCGTACCGTTGATGATGTTGATGGCCGGGCGCAGCTCCGTACCCGACAGCACGGCAGTCGAGGTTTGCGAATCCATCTTTTCGCGGCGCCACTGTGCGCCGGCGGCAAAGCCCAGCGGGCCGGCGGGCAAGTCCCAGATATCCTTGGCCGCCGAGAAGTCGAGCGTGTCGAGCGTCGATTCGGCCGGACGCAGGGTCGACAGGCGCAGGCGGTTACGCACGGCTTCGCTGTTTTGCGACTGATCAAAGAAATTGTAGCTGCCATCGGCCAGCACTTTCTGGAATTCATAGCGGTTGACGAAGTTCTGCACCGTTTCTTCCAGCTTGCTGCTGGAGTGGCCCACGGCTGCATCCCAGTCCCAGCCCGCCAGCGTGCCTTTGACGCCGGCCAGCGCACGGTAGAACGTGACCTTGTCCTGCTTCAGGCGCGGCCCCAGGTCGAACAGGGTGGCCGTGAACGGCAGGGGCGCGGTACCCGGATTGTTCGGATGGCCCACGGGCAGCACGACGGGGATGGTGTCGAGTGCCTGGGTGGCGTTGTTCCACACGCGCGTGGCATTGTTCACCGTCAACGGCGCGCTGAAAGTCTGGTCGGCGCGCGAATAACTGTGCAGCAAATCGACATACGCTTCCGTGTCCGCGTTCAGCTTGACGGTGGCGCGCGCGGCCGTGTGCACGCGCTGGATGCCGGGAATCAGGGTTTTGTACGGCGATGGGTTGTAGGCCAGCACTTGTCCCGTCTTGCCGGGCGTGATGTCGCCATAATTGACCAGCTGCAATGGTCCCCGCACGCCGCCCAAGGTCCTGGTCGGGTCGGTGCCCGCATAGTTGGTGATGGCCCAGCCCAGACTACCGCGCTGCTGGTTGCGGAAGTCCGCATCGCGCATCCACTCCACGTCGCTCTGCTGCAGCTTGTCGCGCTGCTGTGCATCTATCGAGAAGACCAGGCTGTAGCCGTCTTCCTCCAGCTTGCCAAAACCCGTTTGCAGCGCCGCGCTCTTTTCATGCTGGCCCGTGCCTTCGGTCGAGCCACCCCATTGCGCCGTGATGTCCGTGCCCGTGAATTCCTTGTAGAGGATGATGTTGACCACGCCGGCCACGGCGTCGGAACCGTAGACGGACGAGGCGCCATCCTTGAGCACCTCGATGCGCTGCACGGCCGCCATCGGCAAGCTATTCAGGTCGACAAAGGTTTCCTGCAGGTTTTGCGCCGTCGCATAGCTGGCCACGCGCTTGCCATTGACCAGGATCAAGGTATTTTTCTGGCCGATACCACGCAGCGACAGGCCCGAAGTACCGGCCGAGAAGCTGCCCGTATATTGTTCGTTGTAGCTGTTGCCGCTGTTGGCGGAGATGGCGCGCAGCACGTCCGACACGCTGGTCTTGCCGCTGGCTTTCAATTCCTTGGCCGTGATGACTTGCACGGCGCTGGCGCCCTCCTTTTCGCTGACGCGGATATTCGATCCGGTGACGTTAACACGCAGCATGTCGTCCCCGGCGTGGGCAAGGGTGGGGAAAGCGGGAAAGGCGGCGGCGATGGCAAGACTGATGGCGAGTGGTTTGAACATGGTTTCCTCTTATTGGGATTGCAGCCTTTTTCCGATAAAAAAGGCCGAGCAGGGGCACGCGGACCGGGTGGGCCAGCGGGCAAACGACAACGAAATGAATGGGAATGACTTAGGGGATGCGTGGACGGGCACGCATCGGCATCCACTGCGCCATGCATTGCATGGTCAGTAGGTGCCGGGCGGCGTAAAAATAGGTAGAAAGACTAAAGCGCAACATAAAAGACACCGGTAAGCGGGGAAAGACCACTATATCCCGGTGTATTTATGGCGTGAACGAATTAAAAATTGATTGTATATATGATTTGAATCTAAGGACTTGGCGTTTGGCAACATCAGGCGTCGGCGATCGCCGTGGACGGCGCTGCGGGCGCCAGCGCCGCGCGGCGTGCCTGGACGCCCCACCAGTACCAGGAAATCAGGGCATTGACCCAGTAGGCCGCATATAGCACGGCCGTCAGGTGCAGGCCGCGGCTGTAGTAGAGCGGCACGGCCACGGTGTTGACCAACAGCCAGAAGGCCCAGGTTTCGATGCGTCGGCTCATCAGCAAAAATTGCGCGATGATGCTAAATACCAACACTGCCGAATCGATGAAGGGCGCGTAGGCATTCGTAAACCGGTGCAGCAGCATGCCGTAGATGACCACGGAGGCGATGCCTGCCGGCACCACCCAGGCCAGGCTGCGCCAGCCCGTGCGCGTGATCGGCAACGGCTTGCCGCTGGCACCGCGCCGCCATTGCAGCCAGCCGATGACGCAGGTGACGATGAAAAACAGCTGCAGCATCACGTCAGCATACAGATTAACCTGGAAAAACAGCACGGCAAACAGCACGCAGCCGACGATGCCTATCCACCAGGAATGAATATTATTGCGTCCGGCCAGGATGATGGAAACAGTCATCAAGACATTGGCGGCGATCTCGAGCGGGGGAGTCAAGCGGATTCCTTTGAATGAAGGCACGCTGCCACTATAGCCCATTTGATATCCGAAACCAGCCACGCACTGCTTGACTTCCCTGGCCATTCTGGCAAATTGGGTAACAGTACCCAAGAACCACTGCGGAGATGTTCCATGCGCTTGCGCCACGTACTGCTTGCGGCAACGCTGCTCGGCAGCGTCCTGCCCGCCCAGGCCTGCCGCATGACGATGGCGCTCGAGCAATGGCCGCCCTACCTGTATCGCGATGCACAAGGCAACTACACGGGGCTGGACCTGGAGCTGCTGCGCGCCATCTTCAAGGAAGCGCGCTGTACCTTGCTGAGCGTGCCGGAGCTGCCCACGGCGCGGCGCCAGTTGCTGTTCCAGAAAGGCGAACTGGACTTGCTGCCCGCCGCCTCCGACACGTCCGAACGCCATGCGTATGCGCGTTTCACCGTGAGCTACCGCGACGAAACCGTGGGCATCTTCGGCAAGGCCGGCACGCCCGCCGCGCAGCGCCATGTCGGCAGCTTTGGCCAGCTGGCCCGCGGCAAGTCAACCTTGCTGGCGCCCAAGGTGGGCTGGTATGGCGCGCAGTATGCGGCGGCCCGGCCGGCGCTGGAAAAGGCCGGCCGCCTGAATACCTTCGGCAACTTCCGGCAGGGCATCCTCATGCTCGACGCGGGCCGCGCCGACCTGCTGCTGGGCGACGTGCTGGCCGTACGCCACGAAGCGCACCTGCAGGGCGTCGCCTTGAGCAGCCTGCCCTTCCTGGTCCTGCGCGCACCCGTGCACCTGATGCTCAATGTGCGCACGACCAGCGCCGACGACCTGGCGCGCCTGAACGCCGCCATCACGCACCTGGAACAGCGCGGCGTGTTGGCGGCGATACGCGCCCGCTATGAAGCACCGTAGAACATCCATCCAACCTGCTGCGCGCCGCAAAATGCGGCTTGCAATGCTCACTGTGCATGCGCACTGCCCCACTTCCCAGCCACAACTCACTGCCACTCGCTACAGTTTTGTCAGATGCTGGAACGCTGAAGCGGCATCTTGCCAGCCGTCTCCAGTATCACCAGCCTGGTTTCACGGCCATGCTCGATACCCTTGAGCATGGCCGGCATTACGTCGCGATGCGGGCAAAGCGGCCGCTGTTGAAATCCTCGAACGCCTGCGCGATTTCCGCTTCGGTATTCATGACGAAGGGGCCATGGCCGACGATGGGCTCATCGATCGGTTCGCCGCTCAGCAGCAGTACCACGGCATCGCTGTTCGCCTCGACGGTGATGCTGTCGCCATCGCGTTCGAACAGCGCCATCTGCGCTTCGCGCACCACGCTCTCGCCATTCACCAGCACCGTGCCATGCAGGACGATCAGCGCCGTGCTCCAGCCGGCGTGTGCGGGCAGTTCCGTCAGCTTGCCCTGGGCCAGGCGCAGGTCCCACACCTGCATAGTCGAGAACGTGCGGGCCGGGCCATGCTGGCCATCGAAGGTGCCGGCGATCACGCGTACCGAACCGGCGGCATCGGGCAGCGCCACGGTGGGAATGGTGTCGCTGGTGATGGCCTGGTAGCCCGGTGCCGTCATCTTGTTCTTGGCCGGCAGGTTCACCCACAGCTGCACCATTTCCAGGGTGCCGCCGGACTGCGTGAAGGCAGGCGAGTGAAACTCTTCATGCAGGATGCCGGCACCGGCCGTCATCCACTGCACGTCGCCGGGGCCGATCAGGCCGCCCTGGCCCGTCGAATCGCGGTGCGCCACTTCGCCCTTGTAGACGATGGTTACCGTTTCAAAGCCGCGGTGCGGGTGCGAACCGACGCCGGGCGGACGCGTGCCGGGCGCGAATTCGGCCGGGCCGGCATAGTCGAGCAGCAGGAAGGGGCTCAGCTGCTTGCCATGGCCGTTGTACGAAAACATCGAGCGCACGGGAAAACCGTCGCCGACCCAGTGCTGGCGCGGTGCGCTGTAGATACCTGTGACTGTGTTCATCTCGATCTCCTGTGGGGTGTGCATGACGATGGAGACAGAATACGCTTGCAACGATGAAGCGGGTAGAAGGTAAAATATGCCATCAGCGTTCTAAAAATAGAACGATCAAGGAGGTGGCATGCAGGACTTGAATGACTTGTATTACTTTGTGCAAGTGGTCGACCATGGCGGCTTCGCGCCGGCCGGGCGCGCGCTGGGCATGCCGAAATCAAAACTGAGCCGGCGCATCGCGCTGCTGGAAGAGCGCCTCGGCGCGCGCCTGCTGCAGCGCACGACGCGGCATTTTTCCGTCACCGACGTGGGCCAGACGTTTTACGAGCATTGCAAGGCGATGCTGGTGGAAGCGGAGGCGGCGCAGGAAGCGATCGAACTGACGCGGGCCGCGCCGCGCGGCACGGTGCGCCTGTCCTGCCCCATCGCCCTGCTGCACTCCCTGGTCGCGCCCATGCTGGCCGGCTTCATGCGCGCGCATCCGCAAGTGACCCTGCTGCTCGAAGCAAGCAACCGCCGTGTCGACCTGGTGGCCGAAGGCATCGACGTGGCCATCCGCGTGCGTCCGCCGCCGCTGCCCGACAGCGATCTGGTGCTGCGCGTGCTGGCCGAACGCAGCCAGTGCATGGTGGGCAGCCCGCTGCTGTTCGCCGGCGCGCCCGTGCCGAAGGCGCCGGCCGACCTGGCCGACTGGCCCACCCTGGCCCTGGGCATGCCGCAACAACACTACCAGTGGGATTTGTACGGCCCCGATGGCGCGCGCGCCCAGTTGCGCCACACGCCGCGCTTCGTCACGGGCGACATGCTGACCCTGCGCGACGCGGCCGTGGCCGGCGTGGGCGTGGTCCAGTTGCCGACCATGATGATCACCGAGCAGGTGGCCAATGGCAGCCTGCTGCCGCTGATGGAACAATGGCGGCCGCAGCGCGAAATCATCCACGCCGTGTTTCCTTCACGGCGCGGCCTGCTGCCGGCCGTGCGCGCGCTGATCGACTACCTGGCGCACAGCTTCGCCGCGCTGGAGGAAGAGTGAGGGTTTTCAGGTACGATGGCGTACTCTCCAATCGCCTGGATACCGCATGCGTTTACTGATTTTGTCGGACCTGCACCATGAGTTATGGCGCGACGAAGCGCCGCAAGGCGACCTAGCGCTCAGCTGCCCCGACGCCGTCATCCTGGCCGGCGACATCGACACGGGCGCCCGCGCCGTCGCCTGGGCCGCCAGCGCATTCGCGGGACTGCCGGTGCTGTACGTGCATGGCAACCACGAAGGCTATGGCCACCATCTGGACAAGGTGCGCCAGGAGCTGCGCAGCGCCTGCGCCGCCACGGACAACGTGCATTTTCTCGACGCCGATAGCCACGTCATCGCCGACCAGGCGGGCAACGCCGTGCGCTTCCTGGGCGCCACTCTATGGACGGATTTCCGCCTGCTGGGCGACGATACGCGCCAGTCGGCCATGCGCGACGCGGAAGCCGCCATGAATGACTACAAGCGCATCCGCCTGGCCAACATGGGCTTTCGCAAGCTGCGCGCGGCCGACACGGCCATGTTCCACGCGCAGCAAAAAGCCTGGCTGTCGCGCGAACTGGCGCAACCCTTCGATGGCGCGACCGTCGTCATCAGCCACATGGCGCCGTCGCTGCAATCCATCGACGGCGCGTATGGCAGCGAGGCGTGTTCGCCCGCTTACGCTTCGCGCCTGGACGACCTGGCCGCGCAGGCGGACCTGTGGGTGCATGGGCACATCCATGCTTCACGCGACTACCGGATCGGCCCGTGCCGCGTGGTGAGCAACCCCTGCGGCTACAAGACGCGCAGCGGCACGCCGCAAAATCCCGATTTTGATCCGAACTTCATCGTCGAGCTGCCGGCCCGCTAATCGTCAGGTTTGAGCCGGCCCGCCAGCCATTGCTGCAGGCGGTGCTTGCCGGCCCGGCGCGCCGCGCGCGGCGAGGACTCCGACTGGTGCGCACCGGCGCCGCCTCGCAACCTGGCGGCCGCCACCAGCGGATTGCGCGGCTTGGGCGTGGCTTTCACTTTGATTTTCATGGTGTCTCCTTTCAACCCTTGATGCATCGGCATCACGGTATTTCCTGTCCTTATGCCGGGGTCGCCCAAAACAAAAAAAACCCGGCGAGTTTCCTCACCGGGGTTTGAAGGACACCGGCTCGGGATCGGCAATGCTGCCGATGGCCCCGAGCGTCATGCGCGGGGCTAGTGCTAAGTCAACTTGCTGCCAGCCTGCTCGAACATGGGTTTCCTTTCTTTCGTTTGTTTAATGTGCACTACGGACGCTGATTCTGCACCGTATGCTGCAGTGCGTCAACCACCTTTCATGGCGCATGCTCCAAGCTTGCTATTTTTTCGCATCTGTTTTTTCTTTCGCAATGCGGGCATCGAGCTTGGCTTCATTTTTGGCAGCGTAGTTGCTGCACGCTTGCGTATCGATGAAGGGATTCGGTGTGACGCCTTCCAGCAACTGCGTCAGCTTGCTGTCGCCGCCGGAGTGGTCAGGATGGGCCGAGATCAGGATGTCGCACGGCAGCCTGGCAAAGTCCTGCATGACGCGGCGGAAGGCCGGCGTCAGGTCCGCATGGCGCTCATCGGCCAGGTAGTGAAAATCGTCGGCCGCCACCGGCGTGAGGCTGGCGCCGAACACCACGTTCAGGCATTCCTGACGCTCTGCATCCTCGCATGAAACCCAGGTCCAGCTGGTGCTGCCCGGCGTATGGCCAGGCGTGTAGCGCGCCGTGATGGTCACGTCGCCCAGTTGCAGGGTTTCGCCATCGGCGATCTCGCGCACGTTTTCCACGGCCGGCATGGGATCGATTTCGCCCGCTTGCGGATCTGCGGCGAGCACCGCTCCCGCGCGCAGCGCCTCCGCTCCCAGCGGGCTGGCGACCACTTGCGCGCCGCTGTCGCGGGCCAGGGCGGCGATGCCGCCCGAATGGTCGAAATGCGCTTCCGTATTCAGGATGAACTTGATGTCTTCCAGGCGAAAGCCCAGCTCGAGGATATGCTCCTTGATGGCGGCCACCGATTGCGGCAACGCGCCGTCGATCAGGATCAAGCCTGCACGCGTGTCTATCAGCACCACGCTCAAGCCGCCCACGCCCACGTAATAGGTGTCGCCATGGATGCGCGCCGGTTGCTGCGGGCGGTTCCACTGCGCCGCATAGGGTGAGGCAATCGGCTGCGTCAGAGGATCGACGGCGGGCGTGGCGGCATGCGCCGTCAACGGTAGCGCCATGGCGGCCAGCGCGATGTTCAGCAAGGTCTTGGGAATGAAGAAAGGCGGCATGCGGCTCCAGGAATGAGTGTGTGGTAATCGATGCCATAGGGTAACGTCGCCAGCCTGGCGCGGTCAAGCAGACGGGCGCTGCGACTTGCGCTACGATAGAGGCCCATAGACCTGCCGTGCGCCTTGCCGCGCCCACTGCCATGCGTTTGCTGATCCTGTCCGACCTGCACCTGGAAGTCTGGGGTGAAGACACACCCGCCATCAACCTTGCCGCCAGCCGCCCCGACGTGGTGATCCTGGCCGGCGACATCGCTACAGGTAACCATGCCATCGCCTGGGCCGCGCGCACCTTCGGCGCCCTGCCCGTGCTGTACGTGCACGGCAACCACGAAGGCTATGGCCACCAGCTCGAACACATGCAGGACGCCGTGCGCGATGCCTGCGCCAGCGCGAATGCGCACGGCGCCAACATCCGCCTGCTCGACGGCGACGCCGTGACAATCGATGGAGTACGCTTCCTTGGCATCACGCTGTGGACGGATTTTCTGCTGTTCGGTGCCGAGCGCCAGGAAGAAGCGCTTAACGCGGCGCAAGCCTACATGCCCGACTACAAGCACATCAGTACAGGTGGCGAGACGCCGCGCCTCTTGTGCGCCAGCGACACGGCGCAGCTGCACGCACAGCACCGCTGCTGGCTGGAACAGCAGCTGACGCAGCCGTTCGCCGGGAAAACCGTAGTCATCACGCACATGGCGCCATCGATGCTGTCGGTGGAAGAGCAATACGCGACGAACCTGGGCTCGCCCGCATTCGCCTCGCAGCTGGACGCGCTGGTGACGCAAGCTGACCTGTGGGTGCATGGCCACATGCACGCATCGCTCGACTACCAGATAGGCGAGTGCCGCGTCGTGTGCAACCCCTGCGGCTACAAGAAGCCGGACGGCACGCCCGAAAACGAACGCTTTGACACCGGCTTCATCGTCGACATCGCCAGCACGGTTTAATTTTTTCGATAGCGCAGCTGCATCACGCCGCTCGGTAGCGGGCGCGTATCTTCCAGGCGCCAGTCGCTGCGCGGCAGCGCGTCATCGAACAGGCGCACGCCCTTGCCCAGCACCACGGGCAGCACGGACAAGGTCAGGCTGTCGATGACGCCCTCGCGCAAGCCGGCGCGGATGACGGCGCCGCCATCGAGATACACGTGGCGGCAACCCTCCTCTGCCAGCCCCTCCAGCACTTCCCGCACGCTGCCTTCGCGGCGCTGTTCGCCATGCCGTGGCGCGAAGTCGCGGTGACTCAATACCACCACGCGCTTGCCCGCATACGGCCACGGCTCGAACCCCAGCACGGCCTCATAGGTGGTACGGCCGATCAGCAGGGTATCGACTTGATCCATCAAGGCCGTGTAGCCGGTGGCGTCGGGCGAGTCGGGGGCCAGTTCGGCCAGCCAGGACAGGTCGCCGTTTTCTCCGGCGATGCAGCCATCGATGCTGATGCCGAGAAAAACGCTGACAGAAGTTTTTTGCATGGTGCTCCCTCAATTAATTCTACAGTGTAGAATTATGCCCATGAAAACTCCAAAACTTCAAGCCATAGAATCTCCCGTGCGCCGCGCGGGGCGTCCGCGCCGCGCCGCGCCCGCACTGGACAGCGCCAGCATCCTGCACGCTGCCCTGGCCCTGCTGGAAGAGCAAGGCGAGGCGTTTTCCATGCGCGCGCTGGCGCGAGGCCTGGGCGTCGATGCCATGGCCCTGTATCACTACTACGCAGGAAAAGAGGAGTTATTGCTGGCATTGATGGTGCAGCGTTTTGCCGCGCTCGATCCGCGCCAGCCGCCGTTTACGCGGCGCCAGACGCCCCTGCGGCGCCTGCTCGCGCTGTGCGCGCTGTACCTGGAACTGATCAGCGCCACGCCCTACTTCGTGCGCCTGATGGCGCGCGGGCTGGTGACGCAAGACGACGTGGCCGAGCGGTTTACGGCGCTGTTCGAGCTGGCCGTCGACGGTCTCTCGCTGGAGAAAAAAATCCGGCTGCGCGGGCGCGATGCGCTTGTCGATTTCCTGCACGGCTATGCGCTGGCGGGCAGGCCGACCAGCGAGACGCAATGGCACGCCTCGGTCGGCCTGATCCTTGCTGGCATGGCCGCCGGGGCATAAAGCATTCAAGCCCGGCTTCCTCGACGAACGCACAGCCGGACATCTGCCATCAGGCCAGCAGCTTGAGCAGCGCCTGGGCGGCTGCTTCCGACGATGCCGGGTTCTGGCCCGTGACCAGCAAGCCATCGGTGACGGCGTACGGCTGCCAGTCGCCCAGCTTGGAGTAGACGCCGCCGTTTTGCTTGAGCATATCCTCGACCAGGAAAGGCACGATGGCCGTCAAGCCGACGGCGTCTTCCTCGGTATTCGTAAAGCCCGTCACCTGCTTGCCGCGCACCAGCGGCGTGCCGTCGGCTGCCTTCACGTGGCGCAGCACGCCGGGCGCGTGGCAGACGGCGGCGACCGGCTTACCGGCGGCAATCATCTGCTCGATCAGGGCGATCGAGTGCGGGTCTTCGGCCAGGTCCCACAGCGGGCCATGGCCGCCCGGGTAAAACACGGCGTCGAAGTCGGCCGCCTTCACCTCGGACAGCTTGCCCGTGTTGGCCAGCACGGCTTGTGCATCGGCGTCCAGCTTGAAACGGCGCGTGGCATCCGTTTGCGAATCGGGCTCGTCGCTTTTCGGGTCCAGCGGCGGCTGGCCGCCGTTGGGCGAAACGACCGTCAGCTTTGCGCCCGCTTCCTGCAAGACATAGTAAGGCGCGGCGAATTCTTCCAGCCAGAAGCCGGTTTTCTTGCCGGTGTCGCCGAGTTGATCGTGCGAGGTCAGTACCATCAGGATGTTCATCTTGTGTCCTTTTATGTCAGGGTTACAGTGCTGCTTCGAGGATACGGCGGCTACGCGCGAGGTCAATATCGCGGTGTTCGCCGAGGGAGGTCATGCCATGTGCTTCCAGTTGCGTCAAGACCGCTTCCACCGCTTCCTGCCCCAGCTGGTAAGCGGACAAGCGGGTCGGGATGCCCAGGCCTTCAAAGAAGGCGCGGGTGCTGGCGATGGCGGCGCTGATGCGCTCGTCTTCACTGCCGACGGTGATGTTCCAGACACGCTCGCCATACTGTAGCAATTTGCCGCGTTTCTGCTCGCGCTGTACGTCCAGCAGTGCCGGCAGCACCAGGGCCAGGGTGCGTGCGTGGTCGATGTCGTACAGGGCCGTCAGTTCATGGCCGATCATGTGGGTGGCCCAGTCCTGCGGCACGCCCGCGCCGATCAGGCCATTCAGGGCCAGGGTGGCCGTCCACATCAGGTTGGCGCGGGTGGCATAATCGTCGGGCGCGGCCACCGCTTGCGGCGCGATCTCGACCAGGGTCTGCAGCAAGCCTTCGGCAAAGCGGTCCTGCACCATCGCTTGCGCCGGATAGGTCAAATACTGTTCCGTGGTGTGGACAAAGGCGTCGACCAGGCCATTGGCCACCTGTCTGGCCGGCAACGTGAAAGTCTTGCTCGGATCGAGCACGGAAAATTGCGGGTACAGCAGGGGACTGCGAAAACTCAGCTTGTCATGCGTAGCTTTTTTCGTCACCACGCCGCCGCTGTTCATTTCCGAACCCGTGGCCGGCAAGGTCAGCACCGTGCCAAAAGGCAGGGCTTGACGTACATTGGCGCCGCCGCGTTCGGCGATTTCCCATGGCTCGCCGTCGTACAGGGCGGCAGCGGCGACGAACTTGGTGCCGTCGATGACAGAGCCGCCACCGACGGCCAGCAGGAAGTCCAGCTTGGCGCCACGCACCTGCGCCACGGCGCGCATCAGGGTTTCATAGCTGGGATTGGGTTCGATGCCGCCAAACTCCTGCACGCTGCGCTGGCCCAGCGCAAGAGCAGTTCGCACTTCGGCCAGGGTGCCCGTCTTTTCCGCGCTGGCGCCGCCGTACAAAATCAGCACGCGCGCATCGTGCGGCACCAGGGTGGACAATGTGGTGACAGTGTCGGCACCGAACACGATGCGGGTCGGGTTATGGAATTCAAAATTTTTCATGCTGTCGCTCCTTATTATTAGACTGGTCGTCTACGATTCACTCAAAAAAACGCGGACGTGGTGCGTCCGCTTGCTTGCTGGCTATCGGTAGCTGTCCGGCGACAGCTGCAACATGTCCAGGGTCGCCTGCCAGGCCGTTTGCAAGGCGCTGGCGTCGCGCCGCAGCTTGGTCAGCAGGGCCGCGCCCAGCCACAGCTGGTACAAGGTGGCGGCCATCTGCGCGGGATCGGCCACCGATGGCAGCGAATCGTCCGCCCTGCCCCGTGCGATGGCCTGGGCCAGCCTGGCGATGATGCGGTGGGTACCGTCCAGCAGCGCCACGCGCATCGGTTCGGACATGTCCGCCACTTCGCTGCTGAGCTTGACCACCAGGCAGCGGCAGTCACAACCGCTGCCATCGAGGCTCTCGCTGGTCCAGCTGGCCCAATACGCCATCAGCGACTGCGCCGCGCTCTGGCCCGGCTGGCCCAGCACGTCTTCCATCCCGGCCAGGTAGCCGGTGACGTAATCTTCCAGCATCGATTCACCAAACAATTCCTTGGACTTGAAGTAATGGTAGAACGAACCCTTGGGCACGTCGGCGGCCGACAAAATCTCGTTCAGCCCCACGCCGGCAAAGCCCTTGCGCGTGATGATGGCCTTGCCCTGGTCGATAATGTGCTGGCGCACGTCGGTGTATTCAGCTTTCATGCGCTGCATGATAGCACAATTAGACCAGTCGTCTACATTTGCCGATGTCCAACCATCCGAAAATCAGGCGCCTCCCCGATACCCTCATCGCCTATCCCTGTGATCGCACGCCCCTTCGTCTATGGGCTGACCTTCTTGCCATGAATGAACGGGCATTGGCGCGGCTGGTAGAAAACACGTTAACAGTATCGCATTCATCAGGCACCGCTTACGCATGGTGGATCGGTGCGAACGATACCCCAAACAGATCGGGCTGGTAACCGGCGGCATTGAACAGATGGGCACAGGACTCGTCGATGGCGGCGCGCAGCTTTGCCTGATCCACGCCCAGCACGACGCCACCGCGTTTGCGCACGCGCCCCTTGATGATGACGGTATCGATATTGCTGCGCTCCGCCGCGTGCACTACGGTACCGATGGCGTTGTTGACCGGGTACAGGTTGAGGTCGCTGGTGCGTATCAGTACCAGGTCGGCCTGCTTGCCTGGGCTCAAGCTGCCAATGCGTTGTTCCAGCCCCGCACAAGCGGCGCCGTCAATCGTGGCAGCCTCCAGCAAGCGAAACGCATCGGTGGGCGCCGCCACATGGTGATGACCATGGAGGCGCTGGCTATGTCCCATGACCCTTTGCAGGTAGAACGCCACGCGCATTTCCATGAACATGTCGCCACTATATGAAGTCTCGTTGTCGACACTCAGACCGGGGCGTATGCCGTGCTGGAACGCGGCCTGCCAGGCGTTCATGCCATCCTCGATACCGTAGTGGGCATCCGAACGCGGGCATACATTGACGCGCACACCTGCCTCGCGCAAGATTTTCCAGCCCGATTCCGGCAGGCAGGTGCAGTGGTTGAAGATGTTGTCGCTGCCAAGCAGCCCCTGCTGGTGCAAGCCTTCGAGCTCGGCTGCCATGCCACCGCCAAAAAACTCGGTCACGATGGGAATACCCAGTGCTCGCGCGACGGCCCACTGCTCAGGTTCCAGCTGCGCCATCATGGCCAGTGTCACCAGGCTGTCAGGATTGCTGAAATACTTGGCCTGCAGGCGCGCGAGGTTGCCAGGCCAGTGCGCCTCATCCCAGACACCCGATACGGGTGCTCCGGAGGCGTGCACCGCGCGGATGCCCGTATCGAGCAGTGCTTCGACTGCCGCGTCGGAGTGCGCCCCTGTGCGGCTGTTGTGGGAGTTGTCGATCACGGTCGTGATGCCGGCATCGATGCAGCCCAAGGCCGTGAGCAGGTTGCCCACGTAGATGTCGCGCGGCCTGTAGTATTTGGCAAACGAGAAATGCGTGGCGTTGCAATAGTCCTCAAGCGTTGCCGCATTCGGGTTGATGCGGCGCAGCTGGCCTTCCCAGGAATGGCGATGCGTATCGACCATGCCCGGAATGGCAATCATCTCCGCGGCATCGATCACTTCGGCACCATCAGCCTCCAGGTGCAAGCCGATGGCGGCAATGGCGCCATCGGCAATCAGGATATCGCCCTTGGGCAAATTGCCAACATTGCCATCCATGCTGATGATCGTTGCGCCTCGAATCAGCATCTTGTGTGGGACTGCGGCCAGCGGCGCAAGCAGAGCCTGCAATTGAGGGGTTTGTTCAAGCATGATTGATTCCTGCCATAGGTAATGAGTTGCACCCAGTCTAGTGCAGGCAAGCATGCAGAAAAAGTAGGCATGGAGGTTTTCACCATGCAGAAAATCGGAACAATGTTGGGTTATAGTGCCGTTTCCTTTACCGCCATACGGACAAGCCATGGATCGCGTACAAGCAATGCAGGTATTCCTTCGCGTGGTCGAGAGCAGGAGTTTTGTGCGCGCAGCAGAGACCCTGGGCTTGCCGGCATCGTCGGTCACCGGCGTCATCAAGCGGCTGGAAAAACATTTGCAGACGCGCTTGCTGAATCGTTCCACCAGAAACCTCAGCCTGACACCGGAAGGTGAGCGCTACTTCCACCGCTGCCGCGAAATACTCGACCTGATCGCCGACACCGAAGCCAGCCTGCAAGGCTCAAACGAGCGCCCGCAAGGACGATTGCGCGTCGATATGCCTGGCGGCATTGCCCATGCCCTAATCCTGCCGCAGTTACGGCAATTCCAGCAGCGCTACCCGGATATCTACCTGATGATCGGCGTCAATGATCGCCAGGTGGACTTGATACAGGAGGGAGTCGATTGCGTCATCCGCACCGGTAGCCTCGATGACTCGACGCTGGTCGCGCGCCGCCTGGGCGAACTGCGCTGGATCACCTGCGCAGCCCCTTCCTACCTGGCCGAGCTGGGTGTTCCCGAGGTCCTGGAGGATGTGCAACGACACCGGGCGGTCCATTATTTTTCCAGTACCGCGCGGCGGGGGAGCGATCTGCATTTCGTCGACGAGGGCATCAGCATTGCCGTCCCGGTGCCGGGCACGGTAGCGGTCAACGAGACCGGGCTGTACATCAAGCTGGGCCTCGACGGCCACGGCTTGATGCAGCTGGCCGAGATCCTGGTGACCGACCATTTGCAAGCCGGGGATTTGGTCGAGGTGCTGGCCGACAGGCGGCCAGCGCCGGTGCCGGTATCACTACTCTACCCCCATCACCGCTTTCTGTCCCCGGCGATGCGAGCGTTCACCGACTGGACTATTGAGCTGTTCAGCAACGCCACATTAGAGCAATCGCTTCGTCACACTACACTTAAAATCTGACTGCGCATCCATCGGCACTTTGCGAATGCGGCAGTACCGATACGCATCCCTGACTGGACGCTTGCCGAATTGCCTTCGACGTTATCACCAGCATCTTGGAGCAGCTGGGATGCTATCCCAGTCTGCGTCCAGGTGCAGCAGATGGTCGGCATCCAGCCTAGGCAAACTTCTTGAAGTCCGGCTTGCGCTTTTCAAAGAAGGCCGTAAACGCTTCCTTCGCTTCGGCGCCGCCCAGCATGGCGCTGAACAGTTTGTTTTCTTCCGCGATGGCCGCCTTCACCGGTTCCATGCGGCTTTGTTTCATCAGGCGCTTGGTGGCGCGGATGGATGCGGCTGGCAGGGCCACCAGCTTGGCGGCCTGGCCTTGCGCGTACGTCATCAATTCGTACAGGGGCACGACTTTCGAAACCAAGCCCATCTCCAGCGCTTCCTGTGCCGGGAACGACTCGCCCAGCATCAGTTTTTCCGCCGCACGCGGGTAACCGGCCAGTTGCGTAAGCAACAGGCTGGAGCCGAATTCCGGGCACAGGCCCAGCTGCGTGAACGGCATCGAGAAGCTGGCATTGTCGGCCGCGTAGACCAGGTCGCAATGCATCAACAGCGTCGTGCCGATGCCGATGGCGGGGCCGGAGACCGCTGCCACCACGGGCTTGCTGCTGCCGTACAGGGCGCGCATGAACTGGAACACGGGACGGTCATGGTCGAGCGAGCCATCCTTCGGCCGCGCCGTCTTCATGAAGTCATCGAGGTCGTTGCCAGCCGTGAAAATCTCGCGCTTGCCGCAGATCAGGATGGCGCGCACGTCGTTGTCCGTCTCGGCAGCCACCAGCGCATCGGCCAGGGTCTGGTACATGGCGCCCGTGATCGCATTCTTGCGTTCCAGGCGGTTGAATTCCAGGGTGAGGATGCCCTCGCTCTTGCTGCACAAAATATCCATGTCGTCTCCAAAAATATAAAGGGCGCCGGGGTAATCCCGCAGCGCCCTGTTTTATTGCTTCAGCCCGTCAAGCTTATACGCGCTCAAAGATTCCGGCGGCGCCCATGCCGGCACCGACGCACATCGTGACCATGCCGTACTTCTGCTTGGTGCGCTGCAGTGCGTGGATCACGGTGGCCGCGCGGATGGCGCCTGTGGCGCCCAGCGGGTGACCCAGGGCGATAGCGCCGCCCATCGGGTTGACCTTCAATGGGTCCAGGCCCAGGTCGCCGATGACTGCCAGCGCCTGTGCGGCAAATGCTTCGTTCAGTTCGATCCAGTCCAGCTGGTCTTGCGTGATGCCGGCAGCGGCGCACGCTGCAGGAATCGCGAATTTCGGACCGATGCCCATGATTTCCGGCGGCACGCCGCGCACGGCGAACGAAGAGAATTTCGCCAGCGGGGTCAGGTTATGCTCGCGCAAAATCTTTTCGCTGACGATCAACAGCGCGCCAGCGCCATCGGACATCTGCGAGCTGTTCGCGGCCGTGACGGTACCCTTGGCGGCAAACACGGGTTTGAGTTTGCCCAGCGACTCCATCGTCGAATCGGCGCGCGCGCCTTCGTCGGTGTCGACCGTGCGGCGCGTCACATCGACCTGGCCGGTAGCCAGGTTCGGCGTGCGCGTGATGATCTCCACGGGCGTCGTTTCGGCCTTGAAGAAGCCGGCTTGCTGCGCGGCGATGGCGCGGCGGTGCGACTCGACCGAGAACGCGTCCTGCTGTTCGCGCGACACTTTCCATTGTTGCGCCACTTTTTCGGCCGTCAGACCCATGCCGTAGGCCATGCCGATGTTTTCATCGCTGAACATGTCCAGGTTCATCGATGGGTGGTGGCCCATCATCGGCACCATCGACATCGATTCGATGCCGCCGGCAATCATGACGTCGGCCTCGCCCACGCGGATGCGGTCGGCCGCCATGGCAATGGCCGTGATGCCCGAAGCGCAGTAACGGTTGACGGTCACGCCGCCCACGGTTTTCGGCAAGCCGGCCAGCAGCACCGAGTTACGGGCGATATTGAAGCCCTGCTCCGCTTCCGGGAACGAGCAGCCGATGATGGCGTCGGTGATCAGCGCCGGGTCGAGGCCAGGTGCTTGCGCCAGGGCCGATTGCAGCACGCGCACCAGCAGGTCGTCCGGGCGGGTGTTTCTGAACATGCCGCGCGGCGCCTTGCCGATCGGGGTGCGGGTTGCAGAGACGATGTAAGCGTCTTGAAGTTGTTTGCTCATTTTATTCTTTCAAAGATGTTGAACGAGGTTCGTGTTCTGTCGAATGTCCGGGATGCTGGTCTATCGCTTCTGCGACAAATACCAGTCCACCGTCACCTGTGCCGCCAGCGTGCCTTCAGAGTCGAAGATATCGACTTCCACGGGAAACGCAACCTTGCCGTCCTGTGCCAGCTGCGCCTTCAAGGCAGCCAGGTCGCCCGGTACCCGGCCTTCGGCGCGCGTCGCGCCCCGGGCCAGCTTCTGGTAGGCGATACGCGACTCCTTGGCCACCGGGCGCAAGCCCAGTATCAGCTCGGCGAAGCCGCCAGCCATGGCCGCGCCGGAAGCCGTTTCGGCCAGGGTAAACAAGGCGCCCGCATGCTGCGTACCCAGGTGATTATTCAGTTTTGGATCTTCCGGCATCGACACCCTGGAGGTGCCGGCGCCGATGTCGTCGATGCTGATCCCCAGCAGCCGCACGAAGGGCAAGGTGTCCATCATCTGTTGTTTGATACGGTCATACACCATGCTTGGCCTCACGCGCAGTAATACTTTAAATACCAACGACAGGATCTTCATCGACGATGGGCTTAGTTGCGTACCGGCTTACCGGTCTGCATCATGCCCATGATCCGTTCCTGGGTTTTCGGATGGTTCAACAGCTCCAGGAATGCCTTGCGTTCCATATCCAGCAGCCACTGTTCGCTGACGAAACTGCCCTGGTCCACGTCGCCGCCCGATACGATCTCGGCGATCATCTCGCCCAGCTTGAAATCGTGCGCCGAAATGAAGCCGCCGTCGCGCATATTGACCAGCTGCGCCTTGATGGTGCCCCAGCCGTAACGGCCTGTGACCTGGATCAGCGACGGCAGTTGGGGACGGAAGCCCGCGTCGAACATGGCGCGCGCTTCGACCTTGGCCACGTGCAGCAGCTCGTAGGCGTTGAACACGATCACGTCGTCTTCCTTCAGGTAGCCCATTTTTTTGGCTTCCAGTGCCGATTTCGACACGTTGGCGGTGGCCGCATTGGTGAAGCCCGTTTTCAGGAATTGCAGGATGTCGTTACCCTTGGCTTCCTTGTAGGCGCGCTGCGCTGCTTCCTTCAAGCCGCCACCGGCAGGAATCAGGCCCACGCCCACTTCCACCAGGCCGATGTAGGACTCGATCGAGGCCACGCGCTTCGACGCGTGCAGCGCCAGTTCGCAACCGCCGCCCAGGGCCAGGCCAGCGACTGCGGCGATCACCGGCACGTTCGCGTATTTCAGCGACATGAAGGTGTTCTGCAGTTCGGCGATGATCGGATCGACGGCTTTCACGCCGCCTTGCATGAACGCTGGCAGGGCCGATTGCAGGTCGGCGCCGGCCGAGAAGGCACCGCCTTCGGCTGCGTCGGCGTGCCAGATCACCAAACCTTTGAAATTCTTTTCGGCTTCGGCCAGGGCCAGTTTCAGGCCATTGATCACGCCTTCACCGATCACGTGCATCTTGGTCTTGAACGAGATGATCAAGACATCGTCGCCCGTATGCCAGACGCGCACGGATTCGTCTTCGAAGACGGTGGTGCCGGCGGTCTTGCCGTCGATGGCGCCGCTGCCCAGTACTGGCGCGCGGAATGGCTGGCGGTCATACACGGACAGGGTCGAACGGGGCACGAAGCTGTTCGACACGGCGGAGTAGGAACCTTCCGGCGTATGCACGCCGCCTTTTTCAGCGACCGGACCTTCGAAGACCCAGGCTGGCAGCGGTGCGTTGCACAGCGCGTGGCCGGCGTCGATGTCTTCCTTGACCCAGTTGGCCACTTGCAGCCAGTTCGATGCCTGCCACGTTTCAAACGGACCGACGTTCCAGCCGAAGCCCCAGCGCATGGCGAAGTCGATATCGCGCGCATTGTCGGCCACGGTGTCCAGGTGGATGGCGATGTAGTGGAAAGCGTCGCGGAAGATCGCCCACAGGAACTGGCCTTGCGGATTCGTCGATTCGCGCAGCGCCTTCATCTTCTTGACCGGATCCTTTTCCTTCAGGATGCGGGCGATGATGTCGGCAGCCTTGGCGCCGCCGGCGACGTATTCACCGGTGGCGAAGTCCAGGCGCTGAATCTCCTTGCCGACTTTCTTGTAGAAGCCCGCGCCGCTCTTCTGGCCCAGCGCGCCTTTTTCCACCAGTTGCGCCAGCACGGCTGGCGTCTTGTAGACGGCAGCGAACGGATCGTTCGGCAGGTAGTCCTGCATGGTCTTGATCACATGGCCCATGGTGTCCAGGCCGACCACGTCCGCGGTGCGGAAGGTGCCCGACTTGGCACGGCCCAGCTTGGAGCCCGTCAGGTCATCGACGACGTCCACGGACAGGCCGAATTTCTCGGCTTCGTGCACGATGGCCAGGATGCCGAACACGCCAACGCGGTTGGCGATGAAGTTCGGCGTATCCTTGGCGCGTACCACGCCCTTGCCCAGGGTGGTGGTCAGGAAGCCTTCCAGCTGGTCGGCGATTTCAGGCTTGGTAAACGCGGTCGGGATGATCTCGACCAAGTGCATATAGCGCGGCGGGTTGAAGAAGTGCACGCCGCAGTAGCGCGCTTTCAGGTCGGCGTCGAAGCCTTCGGCCAGCTTGGTGATCGACAGGCCCGAAGTGTTCGAGGCGAAGATCGCGTTCGGGCCGATGTGCGGCGCGACCTTTTGATACAGGTCGTGTTTCCAGTCCATGCGCTCGGCGATGGCTTCGATGATCAGGTCGCAACCGGCCAGCAGGTCAAGGTTGTCTTCGTAGTTGGCCACCTGGATCAGCGCGGCGTCATCCTTGTTGCCCAGCGGCGCAGGCGACAGCTTTTTCAGGTTCTCGATGGCGCGCAGCACGATGCCATTCTTCGGGCCTTCCTTGGCCGGCAGGTCGAACAGCACGACCGGCACTTTCGCGTTGATGCAATGGGCGGCAATCTGCGCGCCCATCACGCCGGCGCCGAGGACGGCTACTTTTTTAACGATGAAATTGGTCATATTTTCCTCAAGTCTTAGAACAGGTCTGCGTCGAGTGCCATCAGGTTGGCCGAACCGGAACGTGCCTGACGGATCAGGGTTGCCGTCTCAGGCTGCAAACGGGCGAAGTAGAAACGTGCGGTAGCCAGTTTGGCGGTATAGAACTTGTCGCCGCTGGATTCTTTTTCGAGGGCGATCTTGGCCATCTGCGCGAACAGGTAGCTGTAGATCATGTGGCCGACGACGCGCAGGTAAGGCACGCATGCCGCGCCCACTTCGTCAGGATTCTGGAATGCCTTCATGCCGATTTCCATGGTCAGCTTGGTGACTTTGTCGCCCAGGTCGCCCAGTGGTGTGACGAATTCGCTCATCGCTTCATCGGTGCCGTTGTCCTCGACGAAAGCCTTGATCTTTTCGCCGAACTTGCGCAGCTTGGCTCCGTTGTCGCCCAGGATCTTGCGGCCCAGCAGGTCCAGCGACTGGATCGTGTTCGTACCTTCGTAGATCATGTTGATGCGCGCGTCACGCACATACTGCTCCATGCCCCATTCCGAGATGTAGCCGTGGCCACCGAACACTTGCATCGCGTCCGAGGTGGCGATCCAGGCATTGTCGGTGATGAAAGCCTTGATGACAGGGGTCAGCAGCGCCACTTCGTCGGCCGCTTCCTTGCGCACATCGGCGTCCGGATGGTGCAGTTCGCGGTCAATCTGCAGCGCCACGTAGGAAGTGAAAGCGCGCGCGCCTTCGGCATAGGCTTTGCCCGTCAATAGCATGCGGCGTACGTCAGGGTGCACGATGATGCGGTCGGCCGGCAGTTCCGGGTTCTTGATGCCGGACAGCGAACGCATTTGCGTGCGGTCCTTGGCGTAGATCAGCGCGTTCTGGTAGGCGATTTCCGTCAGGCCCAGCGACTGCATGCCCACGCCCAGGCGGGCCGCGTTCATGAAGACGAACATGGCGTTGAGGCCCTTGTTCGGCTGGCCGATGATCCAGCCTTTTGCGCCGTCCAGGTTCATCTGGCAGGTCGAATTGCCATGGATGCCCATTTTTTCTTCGATGGCGCCACAGGTGATCGGGTTGCGCTCACCGACCGTGCCATCCGCATTCGGCAGGAATTTCGGCACCAGGAACAGCGAAATGCCTTTCGAGCCTTCCGGCGCGTCCGGCACGCGGGCCAGCACCAGGTGCAGGATGTTTTCCGCCATGTCGTGCTCGCCGGCCGAGATGAAGATCTTGTTGCCGGTGATGGTCCAGGAACCGTCCGCTTCAGGCAATGCCTTCGAGCGCAGCAGGCCCAGGTCGGTGCCGCAATGCGGCTCGGTCAGGCACATGGTGCCCGTCCATTCGCCCGACACCAGTTTCGGCAGATACACTTCCTTCTGGTGGTCGGTGCCGTGCTCCTTCAGGCACTCGTAGGCGCCGTGCGACAGGCCAGGGTACATGGACCAGGCCTGGTTCGACGAGTTCAGCATTTCATAGAACGAATTGTTCAGCACGACCGGCAAGCCCTGGCCACCGTATTCCGGATCGCAAGCCAAGGCCGCCCAGCCGCCTTCGACGTACTGTTTATACGCTTCCTTGAAACCTTTAGGCGTGGTCACGCTTTTCGTGACAGGATCGTGGTGACAGCCTTCGCGGTCGCCGGAGTGATTCAGGGGGAACAATACCTCGGAAGTGAACTTGCCGCCCTCTTCCAGTACCTGGTTGATGATGTCGGCGTCGACGTCGGCGTACGACGGCATTTGCTTCAGTTCTTCTTCCACTTGCAGGAACTCATGCAGAACGAATTGCATATCCCGGATTGGCGCGACGTATTGACCCATAATTTTCTCCTGAAGGCGTTTAGCTAAAGTGTTGTACTTGTGAACTGCGTGTGCGTTGCTGCGGATACTGCCTGACGGCTTATTTGCTTGTTACAGAATTCTGGTACGACGCCAGCAAGCGGACAAACCCGGCCTGCGCCCGTTCGATGCTGCCTGGCACGCGCAGGAAGCGCGCGTCGTGATGCAGGGCCAGGATCAGGCCATACATCTCGTATACCAGCTGCTGGGCGTCCGTGTCCGCTTTCAGGTCGCCCGTGGCGATCGATTGCTCGACACAGCGCAGCAGCGCACCCTGCCAGGCCCGCACCATGGCCACCAGGGCCTCGCGGATGGGGCCGGGACGGTCGTCATACTCGACGGCGCCGCTGATATAGATGCAGCCGGAAGCGATTTCCACGCTGACCCGCTTGACCCAGCGCGCAAACATCGATTGCAGGCGCTGGATGCCGCGTGGTTCTTTCATGCTGGGGAAAAAGACTTCTTGCTCGAAACGATAGTGGTAGAGCTTCAGCACTTCCATCTGCAAGTCTTCGCGCGAGCCAAAGTGGGCAAACACGCCCGACTTGCTCATGTTCATTTTGTCCGCAAGCAGCCCAATGGTCAGGCCTTCCAGGCCGTCGCGGCTGGACAGGTCCAGCGCCACGTCGAGGATGGCTGCACGGGTCAGTTCGCCCTTGCGCATGAATTTGACTGAAGTATTCAAGAGGTCCGTTCTAAAAGTGATGTTGCCGGTCTGGCGGATGGGAACGCGGGTAAAAAAAGCACGCTCCGAAAAAATCCGAACGCTCGTACTATTATCCACTACCACGTAAAAGTCAAACGGGAACTTTAGAGCCGGCGTTCTATTGGTGCAGCGCAGCATTTTTTGGCTAAGTGTTTATAGCAATTTCACGAGGACAAAAGCGTTGCGCGCCATTGCCTTACAACAACAGCTGCGCCTCAGGAAAGGTCGCCTGCCTTGCTCAGTTGACGGCGGTCGCGCTTGGTCGGCCGCCCTTTGATGGTGGTACCTGGCTCGCGGAACAGCTTGCGCTCCTCGGCCAGCTGCTCGCGGCGGGCAATGCTGGCCGGCGTTTCCCCGTACAGCAGGCGCGCCACGGGTGCTGCACCGCGCTTGTCGGACAGGCCCAGCACGGCCACTTCCCATGTCTCCGCACCATTGTCGATGGCCAGCTCGTCGCCCACGCGCAGGCTGCGCGCCGGTTTCACGCGTTCGCCGCCCACTTTCACCTTGCCCGTGTCGACGGCCTCGCTGGCCAGCGAGCGCGTCTTGAAGAAGCGCGCCGCCCACAGCCATTTGTCCAGCCTTACCGTTGTCATCTCGTTCATGCGTACTTGCCTACTGAAAAAATGCGCATCACCAGCCGGTACAGGAGGAAGGCGGCTTCGTAGCCGATGCGCCGGAAACGGCCGATGTGCTTGAAATCATCCTGGTGAATCACGATGCCGTCCGCCACGCCCTGCTCGATATGCTGGCGCAAGCTTTGCGCGAAGGCCACGTCCTTGATGACCACGTTGGCTTCCTGGTTCAGGAACAGGCTCAGCGCATCAATATTGCTGGAGCCGACCGTCGCCCAATCATCGTCGACGACGGCCACCTTGGCGTGCAGCTGCGTCTTGCGGTATTCAACGATTTTCACGCCGGCAGCCAGCAGTTTCGGATAAAACGAGTGCGCCACGGCATCTTGCATGCGGAACTCCCCCACGCCGATCAGCAAGACCACGTCGACGCCCCGCTGAGCCGCCTGGGCCAGGGCGTGGCGCAGCTTGTGCCCGGGCGCGAAATACGGATTGGCCAGCATCACGCTTTTTCGCGCCTGGCCCAGCGCCTGCAAGTAGGCGCGCTGGATGGTGCGGCGGTTGCGCAAGTTGTCGCGCACGACGAAGCCGGCCACGACGGGGTTCTTCGCCAGCTCCTTGCTGACGACCCGCATCTTGCGGTACAGCTTGATACGCCGCACCAGGTTCATCTTGCCCAAGCGCGCCCACTGGGCCTGCACTTCCTCATGGATGGCATCCACCAGCGGCCCCTTCACCTGCACGGCGAAGTCCCAGCGCGGCGCTTCCAGGCTGATATTGTGGTCGTAGTCGCAAAACATGTCATCGTTGATATTGATGCCGCCCACCAGGGCGATCTCGCCATCGGCAACGCAGATCTTGCGGTGCGTGCGCGTGATGCCGCGCCGGAACCACGGGTTGAAGATGCGGTGGTGCACGCCGGCCGCTTCCAGCTGCGCATGCATGGCTTTCACGCGGCGGTTGCCGGTGCCGAACCAGTCCGTGATCATGCACACCAGCACGCCGCGCGCGGCAGCACGCTTGAGCGCATCGAGCACCAGGGTGCCCGTGGCGTCGTCGGCAAAGATATACGTTTCGAAATACACTTCCGAGCGTGCGCCGTCGATGGCGGCTATCAAGGCAGGAAAGTAATCGGTGCCGCAATACAGCAGCTGGATGTCGTTGTGGGCGATGAAATTGACTGTGCGCATGCCGGCAGTCTACGCGAGTTTTAAAGCAGCAACGATCGGCGCGTGGTCCGACAATTTTGCCCACAAGGTGCCGTGCATCACTTGCGCGCCTTCCACGTGGAAACCGCGCACATAGATGCGGTCCAGGCGGAACCAAGGCAAGGCGGCGGGAAAGGTGCGCGCCGGCACGGGCACGGGTGTTTTCGTCTGGCGCCGCGCCAGGGTGCGCACCAGGTCGCCCAGAGCCGAGTTCGACGCGCGCTGGTCGAATACTTCCACCACGCCCAGCGCATTGCGCAGCTTGTCGCTGAGCGTATTGCGCCAGTCGTTGAAGTCGCCGGCGATGATGACGGGCTCGCCATTCGGCGCCGATTCCATGACGGCGTCGATCAGCGCCTGCGTCTGGCGGCCCCGTCCCGATTCGAACAGGCCCAGGTGGACGACATAGCAATGCACGTCGGCCTGCGGCGTCTTGAGCACGCAATGCAGGATGCCGCGCTGCTCGTAGGCATGGTCGGACACGTCGTGGTTGGTTTGCGAGGCGATGGGAAACTTGCTCAGCAAGGCGTTGCCATGATGGCCATGGTCATACACGGCATTCATGCCATACGCGGAATGGTGTTCGGCGCCGGCAAAGAATTCATGCTGCGACGCTTCCGGCCAATGCTTGTGACCATTCTTCTCGGCGCCATAGCGGGCCGCATTACGGTCATGCTTGCCTTGCACTTCCTGCAAAAAGACGACATCGGCATTGAACAGAGCGATTGCCTGCTTCAAGGCATGCACTCTGGGCAAGCCACGAACGGAGGAGACGCCCTTGTGTATATTATAAGTTGCTACGCGGATTTTCATGCATCGATTCTACTCCCTGACGGGTCTCCTGCGGCGCCAGCATAGGTGCGCGTGCGCACCCATGTCCCACATTATTTGCCGGCTATCGCTTGCAGCAAACTATCGGCGGCACTGATGCTGCCCACCACGATGCCGATTACCCACAAGCCCTTCACCAGCCTGGGGGCGCTGCTCCAGCTAAAAGCGCCCCGTCCCCCGGCAAAGCAACGGGGGTGCAGGAGAAATCCCAGCATCAGCAAGGGCAAGCCTGCCTGTGGCAAGCGGGCATGTGGCTGATCGGGAAAACACACGGCATACAGGGCGCCAAAAATCCAGGACAGGAATATGGCGCCCAAGAGGCGCTGTTGAAAAGAAAGTTGAGCCCAGTTCAGCATGTTAGCCTTGCGTCATCAAGTGAAATTACCATTAAGGCAATAATACCATGTGACAATATTTGCAGTGGATCAAGCCAGCATGCGTCCCACGCCTGCCGTCACGCTGACGATCAGCGCGGTAATGCCGGCAGCCCAGACAATCTTGACCAGCAAGGGTGCGCCGCGCCAGGCCACGGTGCGCTTGCCCTTGGCAAAGGCGCCCGGATGCAGCAGCCAGCCGATCGCCATCAGCGGCATGCCGATGGGCGGCGTGCGGCCAGGCACGGTGGAGCTAAACAGCAGAAAAATGAAGCACAGGCAAAAAACAATGCCCAGGGTGCCCAGCAGTTTTTGCTGCGCAGTCAAATGTAACCAGTTCAACATGGAATGCTTTCTAGGGAAATCAGGCAGGGCGCGCCAGGCCCGTCATGGCCGGCAATTGCAAAATCGCTTCCGCGTTGGACGACGAGAAACAGCGGTCGGCCGCCGCCAGATAGGGCAGCCACGCGTATTGCAAGTGCTCGCGGGGACTGAGCGTAATCACCGTATCGCGCGGCACTTGCACGCTGAACACGTGTTCCGTGTTACGCGTCACGCCGGGGGCGTAGCGGTGGCGCCAGATCGGATAGATCTCGTACACATTCGACAAGTTCCAGTCGCGCAGCACGATGTCGTGTCCATCGACGACGATACCGGTCTCCTCGCACAATTCGCGCGCGGCCGTCTGCAGCAGCGGCTCGTCGACGGCGTCGACGGAACCGGTCACCGATTGCCAGAAACCAGGCTGGCCCGCGCGTTCGATCAGCAAGACGTCCAGATCAATCGTATGAATGACGACCAGGACGGAAACGGGAATTTTATGGTTCATATCAACAATGAAAAAGGCGCCTCGTCAGCGCCTCTTTTTGCATAGCATTATCAAACAGCGGCCGCCGCAGCGGCCGCATGCTGCATTACGCTACTTTAGGCTCGGCGCCACGCAAACGGATGTGCAGTTCGCGCAATTGCTTCTCGTCCACTTCCGACGGCGCTTGTGTCAGCAGACACTGGGCGCGCTGGGTTTTCGGGAAGGCGATTACGTCGCGGATCGAATCGGAACCCGTCATCATGGTCACGATTCGGTCCAGGCCGAATGCCAGGCCGCCATGCGGTGGCGCGCCGTATTGCAGGGCGTCAAGCAGGAAGCCGAACTTCAGCTGCGCTTCTTCGGCATCGATTTTCAATGCGCGGAAGACCTTGCTTTGCACTTCTTCGCGGTGGATACGGATCGAGCCGCCACCCAGTTCCCAGCCGTTCAAGACCATGTCGTAGGCCTTGGCGATGCAGGCGCCCGGATTGGTTTCCAGCATGTCTTCATGGCCGTCTTTCGGTGCCGTGAACGGATGGTGGGTCGCCGTCCAGCGGTCCGCTTCTTCGTCGTGTTCGAACATTGGGAAGTCGACCACCCACAATGGCTTCCAGACGTCCTCGAACAGGCCGGCTTTCTTGCCGAACTCGCTGTGACCGATTTTTACGCGCAGTGCGCCGATGGCGTCGTTGACAACCTTGGCCTTGTCCGCGCCAAAGAAGATCAAGTCGCCGTCTTGCGCGCCCGTCTGCTCGAGAATCGTGGCCAGCACGTCGGCAGGCAGGAACTTGACGATCGGCGACTGCAAGCCTTCAGGACCCTTGGCTTTCTCGTTGACCTTGATGTAAGCCAGGCCCTTGGCGCCGTAAATGGCGACAAACTGCGTGTAAGCGTCGATTTCCGAACGCGGCATGCTGCCGCCTTGCGGCACGCGCAGGGCCACCACGCGGCCGCCCTTCATGTTGGCGGCGCCGTTGAAGACCTTGAATTCGACCGTCTTCATGACTTCGGTCAAGTCCGTGAACGCCAGCTTGACGCGCATGTCCGGCTTGTCGGAACCGTACAGGCCCATCGCTTCGGCGAAATCCATCACCGGGAACGGGTTCGGCAAGTCGATGTTCAAGGTGTTCTTGAAGACGACACGGATCATGTCTTCGAACAGGTCGCGGATTTCCTGTTCCGTCAGGAACGAGGTCTCGCAATCGATCTGCGTGAATTCAGGCTGGCGGTCAGCGCGCAAGTCTTCGTCGCGGAAGCACTTGGTGATCTGGTAGTAACGGTCGAAGTTGGCGACCATCAGCAGTTGCTTGAACAACTGTGGCGATTGCGGCAAGGCGAAGAAGCTGCCCGCGTTCACGCGCGACGGCACCAGGTAATCGCGCGCGCCTTCTGGCGTGGACTTGGTCAGCATCGGCGTTTCGATGTCGATGAAGCCCAGCGCGTCGAGGTACTTGCGCACTTCCATCGTCACCTTGTAGCGCAGGCGCAGGTTGTTTTGCATTTGCGGGCGGCGCAGGTCCAGCACGCGGTGCGTCAGACGCGTCGTTTCCGACAGGTTGTCGTCATCGAGCTGGAACGGCACGGGTACGGAAGGGTTCAGCACTTCCAGTTCCGAGCAGACCACTTCGATCTTGCCCGATTTCAGGTTGTTGTTGATGGTGCCGTCGATACGGCTGGTCACGACGCCCGTCACGCGCAGGCAGAATTCGTTGCGCACGGCTTCGGCGACCTTGAACATCTCCGCTTGTTCCGGGTTGCAGACGATTTGCACCAGGCCTTCACGGTCGCGCAAGTCGATGAAAATCAGGCTGCCGTGGTCGCGGCGGCGATGTACCCAGCCGCACAGGCTGACGGTTTGTCCCAGCATGGCTTCGGTAACGAGGCCGCAGTATTCAGTACGCATAGACATAAAATTCTCAGTTCAGGTTAGTGAGTGTTCAATCCGGCCACGTCCCTCGTGGGACGCCTGCCTTTATTCTTTGGCTGCCGGGGCCGGTACAGCAACAACTTCCGCAGGCGCTACCACGCCCATCGAGACGATATATTTGAGCGCCGCATCGACGCTCATGTCGAGTTCGACAACATCGCTACGCTTCATCATCAGGAAAAAGCCTGACGTCGGGTTGGGCGTCGTCGGCACATACACGCTGACATAGTCGCCCACCAGGTGGTTCGCCGCATCGCCGCCCGGCACGCCGGTCAGGAAGGCGATGGTCCAGGAGTTCTGGTGCGGATACGGCACCAGCACAGCCTTGCGGAAGGCATTGCCCGAAGGGGAAAACAAGGTATCGGACACTTGCTTGACGCTTGAATACAGGGAATTGACGATGGGTATGCGTTGCAGCAATTTTTCCCACAGTTTCACCACGTAATTGCCGACCAGGTTATTCGTCAGCAAGCCCGTGAAGAAAACGATCAGTACCGTCAATACCGTCCCCAGGCCGGGAATGGTGCTCAGCGCGGGAACCTTGTGACCGAACCATACGCTGGGCTGCGTACTGCCGGGCACCAGCAACAGCGACTGGTCCATTGTGCTGATGACCAGATTCAAGACCCAGGCGGTAATGGCCAGGGGAACCAAAATCAGTAATCCGGTAATAAAGTATTTACGCATCGGTTTCTCGGTAATGGATCGTATCGGCGCGGCGCGCTTTTTCAATCCGCTTTCGGCGCAGCAGCAGCCGGGGTGGACGCAGGCGCCGCGGCAGGCGCGCTCTCGGCGGCTGGGGCGGGCTTGGCGTTATCGGCCGGGCCGGTCGGAATAGCTGTGGTGGGCGCCGTGCCGCCGCGGAAATCGGTCGCGTACCAGCCAGTGCCCTTCAATTGGAAACCGGCGGCCGTCAATTGTTTCTTGAAACTGGGCTTGCCGCACGACAGGCACACCGTCAGTACTGGATCGGAGATCTTTTGCAAGACATCCTTGGCAAAACCACACTCGTCACAACGGTAAGCGTAAATCGGCATCTCTACTCCGAGAAAATCATCAAAAACCCTGAATTATAAAGCTTTTCCGCCCTTCCCAGCGGAAAATGCCCGCTCGCTCGGCCTGCCAGGCTCAGTCCGCCCGGCGGCGCCAGCTCATCCAGCGCTCCTTGCCTGCGAAGACGGCAATGGAATCGTCCACGGCTTCGTCGGCCAGGCAGTCGAAATGCGGCGCAAGCAAGGCCTGCAATTGCTCACGCGAAATACCAAATGGCGGCCCCTTGGCATTGTCGTCGAAGAAAAAGTAACCGGCCAGCATGGCGCCCGGCGCCAGCAGCTGCGCCCAGCGGGCCGCCACTTGCGGCCACATGGCGCGCGGCATGGCGCACAGGAAAGCCCGCTCATAGATCAGGTCCAGAGGCGCTTCTGGCTGCCAGGCAAAGAAATCGGCTTCCATCACCTGCCCTGCCCGCGCACCGACGACAGCGCGCGCGGCGGCCACGGCGGCCGGTGAAAAGTCGATGGCCGTGGCATGCCAGCCGTGATCGAGCATGAAGACCAGTTCATAGGCCGAGCCGCAGCCGGGAATCAGGCAGCGCAGCGGCGCGGGACTGCCGGCAACGAAACTGCGCAGGCGCGCGGGCACGCCGCCCTGGTCCCAGGGCGTAAATTGCTTCTCGAAACGCTCGTCCCAGAAGGCGGGCGAGAGCGGATCGCGGGTTTGAAAGTCAGCCATCACTTACGTCCTCAGCCAGTTAAAACGGCAGTTGATGCCAGCGCATGAACACTTGCAAGCCCAGCGCACCGAGGGCAAAGGCACCCACGAAGTACACGATAAAGCTCAGCAATCGATTCGTCTGGCGTTGCTCTGCCAGCAAGGTTTTCATCAATTCCACGTCGTTTTCGCGCGGTTCGCCATGCACCGTCAAGGCCTGGTGCAGCAAACGCGGCAGTTGCGGGAAGATATGCGCATAACGGGGCGCCTCGGCACGCAGGCGCTCCATGAAGCCTTGCGGCCCCACTTGGTTGCTCATCCATTTTTCCAGATAAGGCTTGGCCGTTTGCCACAGGTCCAGTTCCGGATCGAGCTGGCGGCCCAGGCCTTCGATATTGAGCAGGGTCTTTTGCAGCAGCACCAGTTGCGGCTGCACTTCCACGTTAAAGCGGCGCGAGGTCTGGAACAGGCGCAGCAAAACTTGTCCAAAAGAAATATCCTTCAGCGGGCGGTCGAAGATCGGCTCGCAGCAGGCGCGCACGGCCGCTTCCAGCTCATCGACGCGCGTATCCTTCGGCGCCCAGCCCGATTCGATGTGCGCCTCGGCCACGCGCTTGTAGTCGCGGCGGAAGAAGGCGAGGAAGTTTTGCGACAGATAATCCTTGTCGTAGTCGTTCAGGGTGCCCACGATGCCAAAGTCCAGGGCGATGTAGCGGCCGAACGATTCGGGCGCGATCGATACGAGAATATTACCCGGGTGCATATCCGCATGGAAAAAGCCGTCGCGGAACACTTGCGTGAAGAAAATCTCCACGCCATCGCTGGAGAGCTTGCGCAAGTCCACCCCGGCCGCCACCAGGCGGTCGATCTGCGACACGGGAATGCCAACCATGCGTTCCATCACGATGACGCTGCTGGAGCAATAATCCCAGTGCATTTCCGGCACCAGCAGCAAGTCCGAGTTGGCGAAGTTGCGGCGCAGCTGGCTGGCATTGGCTGCCTCGCGCATCAGGTCCAGCTCGTCGTGCAGGTATTTGTCGAACTCGCCCACCACCTCTTTCGGCTTGAGGCGCTTGCTGTCGGCCCACAGGCGGCTGGTCCAGTCGGCGGCGATGTGCATCAGGGCCACGTCTTCGTCGATCAGCTTTTTCATGCCTGGACGCAAGACCTTCACGGCCACTTCGCGTCCATCTTTCAGGGTGGCGAAGTGCACCTGGGCAATCGAGGCCGAAGCCACCGGCTCGCGCTCGAAGCTGGCAAACAGCTGGTCCGGGTGCGCACCGAGCGACTTGGTGATTTGCGCGATGGCCAGGTCGGAATCAAAGGGCGGCACGCGGTCTTGCAGGCGCGCCAGTTCTTCGGCGATGTCGAGCGGCATCAGGTCGCGCCGGGTCGACAGCACCTGGCCGAATTTCACGAAAATGGGACCCAGCTCTTCCAGCGCCAGGCGCAGGCGCAAACCCCGTGGCGACGACAGGTCGCGCCAGAAAATCAGGGTGTCGATCAATTTGGCGGTGCGGGGAACTTGCAGACCAGAAATCGCTATCTCATCCAGACCGTACTTGATGGAAACACGGATGATTTTAAACAGGCGCAGGAATTTCAATATCATGTAGACAAATCCGGTGTGGGAGACAAAGGCTGGGCGGCGGCTGCCGCCTTTTCCAGCCGGGCAAGGCGCTTGGCCAGGCGTTCGACGTCATCGCGCACGCGCGTCACGCCCGCGGAATACTCTTGCAAGGTAGAAGGACGGATCAGCATGGGCTCTTCGTCGAGAAAATATTCAGCCACGCTTTCCGCCAGCTTCTGCTGGCCCGTGCGCACAAAAGCGGCCGCATCTTTCGCCCCGGAAACAAGGCGCGTGGCCAGCATGGGACCGAATACCTTTTCCAGGTCATGCTCGGCTTCCCAGCGCAAGCCTTTGCTCAATTGCGAAATCGCATTGGCAAACTCGGCATCGCCTTCGATCTTGACGTAGGAAAACGCCCGTTCGCGGTTTTGCAGGATCAGCGGCACATCGGACAATTTCACGCGGATGGTGACGTTAGCCGGCATATCGGCCGGCGCCGCTTCCAGCATGCCTGCGCTGTCTACCCGCAGGCGCAAAGCCACTGCCCCCGTGTCGATGCAGGCCAGCTTGCCCGCGTGCAGTGCCAACTGCTGGCGCGCCCACGGCTCCTGCGCCAGCAAATGGTTGATGGTCGCGATGACGGGCGTCATCAGGGAGAGATCGGAAAGTGGTGACATGTCTATACCGCGCGCCGCGCGCGCCCCAAAAAAGAAAAAACCGCCCGTAAAACAACGTGGGCGGTTTCGATCTTACCAGTTCGGCAGGAAATATCTGTCAAGCATCATGCATTCCGCATGGACTTAAGCCATGATTCAGCAAGTTTTGACAATTAATTCAATTGCTGGATGCCTGCCAAGACCCAGCCGCTATTGCCGCTGACGGGTTTCGACATATTCCATACTTCCGCGAACGGCTCGGCCGCGGCGCCCGGCGCCGAACGGATCAGGCCCGTAAACTTCACGCTGGCCAGGTAATCGTTGACGCTCGTCTCGATGCCCAGCAGTTCGGCATCGATGGTGACGACATCGGTAAAGTCTGGCTGCGCGCCCCGTTCCTGGATTTGCATGCGCAGTTCCGCATACACTTCCGGCGACGTGAATTCACGGATATCGTTGACGTCCGCCTTGTCCCAGGCCGCTTGCAGGCGAATGAAATTGCTTTTCGCGTGGCGCAGGAAGGCATCTTTGTCGAAATCGGCAGGCACGCCCCATGGCGCAGCAGCCGGTGCCGGCTTGTCCAGGCCGACGCCGGACGAAACGGGCTGCAGCGACGGCAGCGGCGGGATGCGCGAACCGATGTCGGGCACGTTGCCGGCCGGTGCCGGCTGGTTGCCGCCAAAACCCGCGAACGGCGCATTGCCCGCGTTACCGTTGCTGTCGCGCTTGCCGCGCACCATGCGGTAGATGAAGAAGGCCACACCGGCCAGCAAAGCCACCATCAGCAGGGTGCTGATCATGCTGGCCAGGGCGCCGCCCAGGCCGAAATGCGACAGCAGCGCGCCCAGACCCAGGCCCAGCAAGGCGCCGCCCAGCAAGCCCTTCCAGCGGCTCGGTGCCTTGGCGGCAGGGGCCGGTGCGGGGGCTGGCGCAGGTTGCGCCTGGCGTGGCGTGGCAGCCGGTGCCGGGGTCGGTGCCGGGGCGGGCGCCTGGCGGCCCACGTTTTGCGACTGGCGGCCAAACGAACGGCCACCGCCCATCGGACGGGCCAGCGCCTCGCCCAGCATGGATACCGTGGTCGCGGCCAGCATCATGCCAACCATAAATTTCTTCAGTTTCATTCCATCTCCTAAAATCACCGGCAAGGGTGAACTACATCTTGATGCCGGTATGCAAAGCGGCAATGCCTGCCGTCAAATTGTAGTACTGCACGCGCTCCAGGCCCGCCGTTTCCATCATGGTCTTCAGCGTTTCCTGGTCCGGGTGCATGCGGATCGATTCTGCCAGGTAGCGATAACTTTCCGCGTCGCCGGCGATTTTCTGTCCGAACCATGGCAAGACCGAGAACGAATACAGGTCATACGGCTTTTGCAGCGGTGCGGCCACCTTGGAAAATTCCAGCACCAGCAGCTTGCCGCCCGGCTTCAGCACGCGGCGCATTTCCGCCAGCGCCACATCCTTGTGCGTCATGTTGCGCAGGCCGAAGGCCACGCTGACACGGTCAAAATAGTTATCGGGGAACGGCAGTTTTTCCGCGTCACACAACAAGGTGGGGGTGAGCAAGCCGCGATTCAAGAGGCGGTCGCGGCCCACGCGCAACATCGATTCATTGATATCGGTCAACCAGACTTCGCCGGTAGGACCCGCCTGCTTGGCAAACGCCTTCGACAGGTCGCCCGTGCCGCCGGCGATGTCGAGCACCTTGAAGCCGGGACGCACGCCCGCGTTGGCAATGGTGAACGTCTTCCACAGACGGTGCAGCCCGCCCGACATCAAGTCGTTCATCACGTCGTATTTGGCAGCGACGGAATGGAACACCTTGGCGACTTCGCGCACTTTGTCGTCTTCTGCAACTGTTTTGTATCCGAAATGGGTCGTATTGGTCATGGTAGGCAGTCTGTTTGAACTTGCACGCATTATACAAGCGGCAGGCGCATTTCCCCCTGACGCCGGAGAAGGTATTGCCTTTCCACTGCATTCGACGCCAGCTTTGCCGCCTGCGCATACGCCGCCAGTGCCCCCCGCCGGTCGCCCTGGCGGCGCAGCAAGTCGGCCCTGGCCGCATGCAGATAATGCGATTGCGCCAGGCTGGGCACGGTTTCCAGCCGCGCCAGCCACGCCAGGCCGTGCTCGGCGCCATGCGCCATCGCACAGGCAATCACCGCATTGAGCAAAATCAAGGGTTCCGGCTTGTGCCGCAGCAAGACGCCATACAGGACGCTGATCTGGCGCCAATCCGTCTGGCTGGCCGCAGCCGCCGTGGCGTGCAAGGCGGCAATGGCGGCCTGCAACTGATACGGTCCCGGCGAACGCGCCGGCAAAGCCAGTGCCAGCATGGCCTGTCCCTCGGCGATCAAGTCACGCTGCCACAGGCGCCGGTCCTGCTCTTCCAGGGTCAGCAGTTCACCGCCGGGCGAGAGACGGGCCGGGCCGCGCGATGCCTGCAGCAGCATCAGGGCCAATAAACCCTGCACTTCCGGCTGGCAGGGCAGCAGGCTGTCGAGCAGCCGCCCCAGGCGCAGCGCCTCCGCGCACAAGTCCGCGCGCACCAGGCTATCGCCCCCGCTGGCACAATAGCCTTCACTGAATACCAGATAGACGACATGCTGTACTTGCGCCAGCCGGTGTGGCCAGTCTTGCGTCCGCGGCAACTCGAAAGGAATGCGCGCTTCGGCGATCTTGCGCCTGGCGCGCAATAGCCGCTGCGACAGGGCCGCTTCTGCCAGGCCGAAGGCGCGCGCGATTTCACCCGTGGACAAGCCACACAGGGTACGCAGGGCCAGCGCTACCTGCGCCTCGGGCGCCAGCGCGGGATGACAGCAGATGAACAGCAGGCGCAGCCGGTCATCGTCGATGGCGTGCATTTCTTCCATCGCAGATGCCGGCAGGCTCGACAGCACGGCCTCGGCATCGACGACGCTCTTGCCCGCGCGGCGCACCTGATCGAGGCCGGCATTGCGCGCCACGGCACTGAGCCAGGCGGCGGGACTATCGGGAATGCCCGTGCGCGGCCACAGTTCCAGCGCCTTGCGGCATGCTTCCTGCAACATATCTTCCGCCAGGCCCAGGTCGCCGAAACGCCGCATCAGGCCGGCCAATACCCTGCCCCTCTCCTGGCGAAAGACGTGCTCGACGGCCGCGATGGCGTCGCCAACCATGCTCAGGCCGTCACCGGCCGCACTTCGATGGTGCCCAGGGAAGCTACCGGGCAACGCGCAGCCCAGGCCAGCGCCTCGTCCAAGTTGGCGCAGGCGAGCAGATAGTAGCCGCCCAGCTGCTCCTTGGTTTCCGCAAACGGCCCATCCGTGATGACAGGCTTGCCATTGCGCACACGTACGCTGGTGGCGTTGTCCACAGGCGCCAGCTCGGCCCCGCCGCGCAGCACGCCGGCTGCTTCCAGGTCCTGCGTGTAACTGGCAAAGTCCGCCATCAGGCTGGCCATCTGCCCTTCTGGCATTGCGGCATAGCGCGCCTCGTCGGCGTAGATCAGGATCAGGTATTCCATAGTCTCTTCTCCAAAAGAAAAATGCCCGCAAGCGCGGGCATCCATACGACGAACGAACCAGCAGCAATCCGACAAGATTACCGCACTATTTTTTCACCTTAGTGTTTATGCCCGCAGCTCGGGCCGTGAACGTGACCGGAAGATTGCTTGACCGTCATGTCGGCCTTGGCGTCGCGGCCGCTGTCACCGGGGTAGCCGGCTGCCGTCAGTTGGTCCAGGTAGGCTTGCCACAAGGTAGCTTGCTCCGCGCCCAGCTTGTACAGGTAGGCCCAAGTGTACAGACCGGAATTGTGGCCATCGCTGAAGGTCGGTTGCACGGCGTAGTTGCCGACGGGTTCCAGGCTGGTGATGCCCACCAGGCGCTTTCCTAACTGCAAGGTTTCCTGGCCCTTGCCATGGCCCTGCACTTCGGCCGAAGGCGAGTACACGCGCAGGTATTCGAACGGCAGCGCAAATTCGCTGCCATCGTCGAAAGCCACGTCGAGCACGCGCGACTGGTTGTGCACGGTCAAACCGGTCGGTTGGGGTGTTGCTGCTTTTTCAGTCATGACAATACTTTATGCGGATAAACGTTGAATGATGGCGGCGCGCAGTGCCGGCAACAGGGCGCGGCGTGCCGCCAGCACCTCGGGCGCCGTCTCGCGCTGCACCACGGCCCAGCTTGGATTGGGGAAATGCGCGTCGTCGCGGTAGCGGGGAATCACGTGCCAGTGCACATGCGGCGTCATGTTGCCGAAACTGGCCACATTGACCTTTTCCGGCTGCATCACTTCACGCACGGCCAGCTCGACTTGCCACACGACTTCCATGACGTAATTGCGCTCGCCCGGCGTCAAATCCGTCATTTCCTTCACGTGTTTGTTCCAGATCACGCGGCAAAAGCCGGGATAGGCCGGATCATCGACGGCCACCACGGACAGGCGCTCGCTACGCCACAGCAAGGTTGCACAACCGTGCTTGTTGGCGAAGCTATCGAGCAACTGACATAAATCGCAGGTCACACCAGCACCCGTTCAATGCCGCCGTCATTGGCGCGTTTTACGTAATCCGGCATCCAGTTCTCTCCCAGCAAGTGTTTGGCGATCTCGACGACGATGTAGTCGGCCGTCGTGCCCGAATCGTCATTGTAGCGCGACAGGCCTTGCAGGCACGACGGGCAGCTGGTGAGGATTTTCACGTCGCCGGTAAACCCGTCGCCGCGCAGCTTGTCGGCGCCTTTGACCATTTCTTCTTCCTTGCGGAAACGCACTTGCGTGGAAATGTCGGGACGCGTGACAGCCAAGGAACCCGATTCGCCGCAGCAACGATCATTTTTCTCGATCTTCACGTTGTCTACCGTGCTGATCAAGGAATTGATGGTCTTGCCCGATTCCTGCAACTTCATCGGATTGTGGCAAGGTTCGTGGTACATATAGCGCGTGCCGTTGACGCCTTCCAGCTTGACGTTTTTCTCCAGCAAATACTCATGGATATCCATGATGCGGCAGCCTGGGAAAATCTTTTCAAACTGATACGTTGCCAGTTGGTCATAGCAAGTGCCGCACGACACGAGCACCGTCTTGATGTCCAGGTAATTGAGCGTGTTGGCCATGCGGTGGAACAGGACGCGGTTATCCGTCATCATCTTCTCGGCCTTGTCGAACTCGCCCGCGCCCCGCTGCGGATAACCGCAGCACAGGTAGCCAGGCGGCAAGACCGTCTGCACGCCCACTTCCCACAGCATCGCTTGCGTCGCCAGGCCCACTTGCGAGAACAAGCGCTCCGAACCGCAACCGGGGAAGTAAAACACGGCTTCCGTATCGGCCGTGGTCGTCTTCGGATTGCGGATGATCGGAATGACTTTATCGTCCTCAATGTCGAGCAGCGCGCGCGCCGTTTTCTTCGGCAGGTTACCCGGCATCTTCTTGTTAATGAAGTGAATCACCTGCGCCTTGACGGGCGGCTTGCCCGTCGATGGCGGCGGCGCCTTGGTTTGCTTCTTGGCAAACTTCTTCAACAGATCGTGGCCCAGGCGCTGCGCCTTGTAACCCCAGCCGATCATGACCTTGCGCGTGGCGTTGATGGTCACGGGATCGGTGGCGTTGAGGAACAGCATCGTCGCCTTGGTGCCCGGATTGAAGCTCTTCTTGTCCATCTTGCGCAGCAAATTGCGCATATTCATCGACACGTCGCCGAAGTCGATGTTGACCGGGCAAGGCGTGACGCATTTATGGCACACCGTGCAGTGGTCAGCCACGTCTTCAAACTCTTCCCAATGCTTGATGGAAATACCGCGCCGCGTCTGCTCTTCGTAAAGGAAGGCTTCGATCAGGGACGAGGTCGCCAGGATTTTATCGCGCGGCGAGTACAGCAAATTGGCGCGCGGCACGTGGGTCGAGCAGACGGGCTTGCACTTGCCACAGCGCAAGCAATCCTTGACGCTGTCAGCGATGGCGCCGATATCGCTTTGCTGCATGATCAGCGATTCGTGGCCCATCAGGCCGAACGATGGCGTGTAGGCATTGCGCAAGTCGGCGCCCATGCCCGGCAGGTTCAGCAATTTGCCCTTGTTGAAACGGCCTTCCGGATCGATGCGCTGCTTGTAGCTGCGGAATTCACCGATCTCTTCTTCCGTCAAAAACTCCAGCTTGGTGATGCCGATACCGTGTTCACCGGAAATGACGCCATTCAGTGAGCGGGCCAGTATCATGATGCGCCCCACGGCTTGGTGGGCGTCCTGCAGCATTTCGTAATTGTCCGAGTTGACGGGCAAGTTTGTATGCACATTGCCATCGCCCGCATGCATGTGCAGCGCGACAAATACGCGGCTACGCAAGATGCGCGCGTGGATGGCTGTCGCCTCGTCAAGGATCAGCTTGAACGCAGCGCCATTGAAGATCTGGCGCAGCTGCGCGCGGATCTCTTGCTTCCAGGTAATGCGCACGGTGCGGTCCTGCACCACATCGAACAGGGTGGCGGTCGGCTGCGTTTCCAGGCGTACATCGAACACGGGCAGCAAGCGCTCCATGCCCAGCTCGGCCAGCTCACCCTTCACGTCCGCCAGCGGACGGTCCAGCTGGGCCAGCAGATACGTCCAGCGTGCCGTGACTTGCGCCAGCAACTGCTGTGCCTGCTCGGCGCGGTCGCCCAGCATTTCCGCATCGTCGACCCGGTCGTCCGACGCATCGTCACTCTTGCCAATTGGCAAATTACCCTTGGCAAAGAATTCGCTCAAGGCGTCGGCCAGTTGCAGCTTGTTCTTGATCGACAGCTCGATATTGATGCGTTCGATGCCATCCGTGTATTCGCCCATGCGGTTGAGCGGGATCACGACGTCTTCGTTAATCTTGAACGCATTGGTGTGCTTGGCGATCGCTGCCGTGCGGGCGCGATCCAACCAGAATTTCTTGCGCGCTTCGGGGCTGACGGCCACAAAACCTTCACCCACGCGGGTGTTGGCGATGCGCACAACTTCCGACGCCGCCTGGGCGACGGCATTTTCATCGTCGCCGACGATGTCGCCAAACAGGGCCATCTTCGGCAACACGCCCCGCTTCGACTTGGTGGCGTAGCCGACGGCGCGCAGGTAGCGCTCGTCCAGGTGTTCCAGGCCCGCCAGGCGGATGCTCGTGTATTGCTCGCCCTTGGCTGGCAAGCCATCGAGGTAATCCTTGATTTCCACGATCGACGGGATCGCGTCGCGCGCCTGGCCAAAGAATTCCAGGCAGACGGTGCGGGCGAATTTCGGCATCTTGTGCAGAATCCAGCGCGCCGACGTGATGAGACCGTCACAGCCTTCTTTCTGGATGCCCGGCAAGCCGGCGAGGAATTTGTCCGTCACGTCCTTGCCCAAGCCCTCCTTGCGGAACTTGCGGCCAGGAATTTCCAGAATTTCCGTCTTGAATGGCGCGTTCGGCTTGGTCGCGTCGCGCGTGCTCGGGTGACGCCACTCCAGCTGGAAACGTGCCAGCGCGATATCGTGAATCTTGCCCAGGTTATGGTCCAGACGCGTGACGTCGAGCCAGTCGCCATTCGGGTCGACCATGCGCCACGAAGCCAGGTTGTCCAGCGCCGTGCCCCACAGCACGGCTTTCTTGCCGCCCGCATTCATGGCGACGTTGCCGCCGATGCAAGAGGCGTGCGCCGAGGTCGGGTCGACGGCAAACACGAAGCCGGCTTTTTCCGCCGCTTCCGATACCTTGTTCGTGATCACGCCCGCGCCCGAATTGATCGTCGCGTATTCATGCGTCAGGCCCGGCAAGACCGTCATTTCGACGGCGCCCAGGGTAATGAGTTTTTCCGTGTTGATGACGGCCGACATCGGCGTCAGGGGAATCGCGCCGCCCGTGTAGCCGGTGCCGCCGCCGCGCGGGATGATGGTCAGCCCCAGTTCGATGCAGCCTTTCACCAGGCCGGCCATTTCCTCTTCCGTGTCAGGCGTGAGCACGACGAACGGGTATTCCACGCGCCAGTCGGTGGCGTCCGTCACGTGCGACACGCGCGTCATGCCATCGAAGCGCACATTGTGTTTTTCCGTGTAGCGGCCCAGCACCTTGATCGTGCGCTTGCGCAAATCGTAGGTCTTGCGGAATTCGTCGCCGAAGTCGGCCACGGCCTTGCTGGCCGCTTTCAGCAGCAGCTCGACATTGTTGCTGCGCGCCTGCGCCACTTCCGGCGTTTCGCCACTGGCGGCCACGTCGCCGCCGGCCGCATCGATGGACAAGCGGCGCTTGTCGACTTCGGCCAGGCGGTGATGCAGGGCATCGATCAAGCCCTGGCGGCGCTTCGGGTTATCGAGCAAGTCATCCTGCAGGTAGGGGTTGCGGCGCACGACCCAGATATCGCCCAGCACCTCGTACAGCATGCGGGCCGAACGGCCCGTCTGGCGAGCGCCTCGCAGCTCGTCGAGCAGGCGCCAGGAGTCCTCCCCCAACAGGCGTATGACGATCTCGCGATCGGAAAACGACGTGTAGTTATAGGGGATTTCACGCAGGCGGCTTGCTGCGGGACCATTTGGCGTTTCTGCCAGTAAAGCTTGGAGTTGTGCGGGAGCGTTCATGGAGTGTGGTGACGATGTGGACTGGACCCTAAAGGACCATTTTATCTTATTGCGCCGCACCATGCGGGAACAGCCTTAGCCCGCCTAAGGTTTAAGCACCTCATCTGCCACCATAGCAAATATGGAAAAGCCTACTTCTGCATGAATAAAAAATTAGTTTCCATGATTTTTTGACGTGAAAATGCCAAGAATCGGACTCAGCTACAAACTATCAAGCTGCCCAAATATAGGGCAAACAGGCGTTGCAATATGCGCCATCGCCATCACGCCAGCATTTGCCCGATCCAGTGCCATACGCCATCGGGCACGTACAGCAACAAAGCCGTCATGGTCAGGTAGCGCGCGCACTTGCCGATGGCCATGTAGGCCACGCTGGGCCAGAACGGCAGCTTGAGCCAACCCGCCAGCGTGCACAGGGGGTCGCCCACGACGGGCAGCCAGGCCAGCAGCATGGTCTTGGCGCCATAGCGGGCCAGCCAGCGGAACCAGCGCGTGTCGCGCTCCTTGGCAAACGCCTGCTTGGCCCGGTACCCGAGCCAGTAATCGACGATACCGCCCAGGGTATTGCCCAGGGTGGCGACGCCGATGGCGGCCCAGAACAGCGCGGGATTGGCCTTGATGACGGCAAAGACGGCCGGCTCCGAGCCGAGCGGCAACAAGGTGGCGGAAATAAAGCTGATCAGAAAGACCGATGTCAGCCCGACTTCCGGTGCTGCGATCAGCTGCAGCAGCCAGGCGATTGCGGATTCGATCATGGAACACTTCACGATGCAGTAAGGCTCTCCATTATAATGAAGAGCAGCCTGGGCGCCGCACAATCCGCGCCGGCAGGCAAAGGCATACCCGCCCGCAGTTCCACAGAGCAATATTGTCGCCAGGCTATCCGCCGCGGCGCCGCCGCTATCGACCGACACGCTCCAGTACCTTTCTGGCCCAGAATCACTTGCTAGCAGACTATGAACATCGACTACCTCAAGAAAATCCTGACCGCCCGCGTCTACGACGTCGCCACCGAAACGCCGCTGGAACTGGCCCCTGCCCTGTCGCAGCGCCTGAACAACCAGATTTACTTCAAGCGCGAAGACATGCAAAGCGTGTTCAGCTTCAAGATTCGCGGCGCCTACAACAAGATGGCCCAGCTCAGCGATGCGGAACGCAAGCGCGGCGTCATTTGCGCCTCGGCCGGCAACCATGCCCAGGGCGTAGCACTGTCGGCCGCGCGCATGGGTTGCCGCGCCGTCATCGTCATGCCCACCACCACGCCCCCCGTCAAGATCGACGCCGTTAAGGCACGCGGCGGCGTGCATGTGGAAATCGTGCTGCACGGCGAGTCCTACACGGATGCCTACAACCACGCGCTGACCCTGGAAAAAGAACAGAAGCTGACCTTTGTGCATCCGTTCGACGATCCGGACGTGATCGCCGGCCAGGGCACGATAGGCATGGAAATCCTGCGCCAGCATTCCGGTCCCATCCACGCCATCTTCGTGGCCATCGGCGGCGGCGGACTGATCGCCGGCGTAGCTGCCTACGTGAAACAGATTCGCCCCGACATCAAGATCATCGGCGTGCAAACGGTCGATTCGGACGCCATGGCGCGCTCGCTCAAAGCGGGCGCGCGCGTCACCCTGCCCGACGTGGGCCTGTTTTCGGACGGCACGGCCGTGCGCCTGGTGGGCGAGGAAACATTCCGCCTGGCGCAGCAATATGTCGATGACATCATCATCGTCGACACGGACGCCATCTGCGCCGCCATCAAGGATGTGTTTACGGATACGCGCTCCATTTTGGAACCGGCCGGCGCACTGGCCATCGCGGGCGCCAAGGCCTATGTGGAGCGGGCCAGCCTGAGCAAGCACCCTATCGTCAACCAGACACTGGTCACCATTGCCTGCGGCGCCAACATGAATTTCGACCGCCTGCGCTTCGTCGCCGAGCGTGCCGAGCTGGGCGAGTTCCGCGAAGCCGTGTTTGCCGTCACCATGCGCGAACAGCGGGGCAGCTTCAAGCGCTTCTGCTCGCTCATCGGCGCGCGCAATGTGACGGAATTTAATTACCGCATCAGCGATGAAAAAGCCGCGCACGTGTTCGTCGGCATCCAGATCGCCGACCGGCATGAATCCGGGGCGATGGCGAAGAAATTCGAAGAGCATGAATTCAAGACGCTGGACTTGACGCACGACGAGCTGGCCAAGTCGCACATCCGCCACCTGGTGGGCGGCAAGAGCCGCCTGGCGCAGGACGAGCTGCTGTACCGCTTTGAATTTCCCGAACGTCCGGGCGCGCTGATGCGCTTCCTCGACAGCATGGCGCCGAACTGGAATATTTCCCTGTGTCATTACCGCAGCCAAGGCGGCGACGTGGGCCGCATCCTGGTGGGCCTGCAAGTGCCGCCCGATGAAATGGGAGAATTCGCCCGCTTCCTCGATACCTTGGGCTATCGTTACTGGGATGAAAGCAGCAATCCTGTGTACAAGCTGTTTTTAGGGTAAGCCAGAAGGTCAGTTCCTTCGGAATCCGAATGCGCCCCACTGGGGCGCATTCCCCCTCAGGGCCTGACCCCGGTCCTTGCCGTTGGGTTGAAATAGGCTACCATTCACCCTTCACAGAATTTGTAGCCACGCCACCATGACCACCACCAACGACCTCGCCGAACTGTCGCCCCTGGGCAAAAGCTCGGCCTACCGCACCGATTACGCGCCAGAACTGCTGTTCCCGATTCCCCGCCAGGGCAAGCGCGATGAACTGGAACTGCACGGCACACTGCCATTCTTTGGCCTCGACATCTGGAATGCCTACGAACTGTCGTGGCTGAACCAGCGCGGCAAGCCGCAGGTGGCCATTGCCAAGATCAGCGCGCCGGCTGATTCGCCGAACATCATCGAATCGAAATCGTTCAAGCTCTACCTGAACTCCTACAACCAGACCAAACTGGATAGCCCGGAAGCCCTGTTGACCTTGCTCAAGCAAGACTTGTCGAATGGTTTTGGCGCGCCTGTGCAAGTGGAACTGACCTTGCAGGAAGATTTCGGCAAGCTGAAAATGGGTGAATTCGATGGCGTGCTGCTGGACCGCCTGGACCTGGAAATCACGCAGTACTCGCCTTCGCCGCAACTCTTGAAGGCAGCGCTGGACGCAGCACCGGTGGAAGAAAAACTCGTCTCGCACCTGTTGAAATCGAATTGCCTGGTGACGGGCCAGCCCGACTGGGGCAGCGTGCAGATCGAGTATGCAGGGCCACAGATCGACCAGGAAAGTCTGCTGCGCTATCTGATTGGCTTCCGCGAACACAATGAATTTCACGAGCAATGCGTGGAACGCATCTTTGTCGATATCTTGCGCCAGTGCAAGCCGCAAAAACTGTCCGTGTATGCGCGCTATACGCGCCGCGGGGGCCTCGATATCAATCCGTGGCGCAGCAACTACAGCACGGGCGCGATGCCGGGCAATCTGCGCAATGCGCGCCAGTAACACCGCGCAACACCTAGAAATCATGCCAGCAGGAATATTGGCTGTGTTTTAAAACAACGTTGCGGTAGTGCCCCAGTGCATGTCAAAGACGCTGAAAAATCGGAAAATCGGCATTCGGCGGCGGAAAAACCGGCGCGCTACGTGTTTTTAATCAAGAAATAGCCGATACACCCCAGCGTTGGTTTTTTGCTAAAATGATGGCGACATGAGCTGTAGCGCCCACTGCGCCCGCAGCGGGCGTATACTGTTGAGAATTGGCGTTACAGGCCGCGGAAACAGGCCTATAATTCGGCTCGCAAGCCCTCTGCGCATTGCACCATTTCATTGAGTGTCATGACTAATCTTAGCAAAATATTATCTCTCGAAAACGTCCTGCTGGACCTGGAAGTCTCCAGTAAAAAGCGCGCTTTCGAGCAAGCCGGCCTGATCTTCGAAAACAATTACGGCATCGCCCGCTCTACCGTTTCGGACAATCTGTTTGCCCGCGAACGCCTGGGCTCGACTGGCCTGGGCCATGGCGTGGCTGTGCCACATGGCAGGGTCAAGGGCAGCAAGACCCTGAAAGCGCCGCTGGGCGCCTTCGTGCGCCTGGCCGAGCCGATTCCCTTCGAGTCGCCCGATGGCAAGCCCGTCAATCTGCTGTTTTTCCTGCTGATTCCGGATCATGTCACCCAGCAACATCTGGAAATCCTGTCGGAAATCGCCGAAATGTTTTCCGACGACGCGTTCCGCACGGCGCTGGCCACGGATCCGGAACCGAAATCCGTGCATTCGCGCATCGTCAATTGGCAACCCAGTCTGCAAGCGGCAGGTTAAACTTCAGGTATTCCTCCACTCCTGAAGAAGACTGCCATGTTGCAAACGCCGCTGACGATACAACGCCTGTACGACGATAATCGTGAAAGTCTGCAACTGGGCTGGTTCGCCGGCTTCCCCGGCGGCGAACGCCTGATCTCGGGCGACGTCTCGTCGGCCGCCGACCAGGTGGGCCACTTGAACCTGATCCATCCGGGCCGCATCCAGGTCTTTGGTCACCAGGAAATCAATTACTATCAGCGCCTGAAGGTCAATACGCGCACCCATGTGATCGGTGAACTGATCGCCGGCGGCCCGCCCGCGCTCATCATCGCACAAGGGCTGGAAACGCCGCCCGACATCCTCGCCATCTGCGACGAGCAAAACATTCCCCTGTTCTCCACCCCGCTGCCGGCAGCGCAAGTGATCGACTTCCTGCGCGTCTACCTGTCGAAAAAGCTGGCGCAGCGCATCATCATGCACGGCGTGTTCATGGACGTGCTGGGCGTCGGCGTGCTGATCACGGGCGATTCGGGCCTGGGCAAGAGCGAACTGGGGCTGGAACTGATTTCGCGCAGCCACGGCCTGGTGGCCGACGACGCCGTGGAATTTTCGCGCATCGCGCCCAACATGATCGAAGGCCGCTGTCCGCCTCTGCTGCAAAATCTGCTGGAAGTGCGGGGCCTGGGCTTGCTTGACATCAAGGCCATCTTTGGCGAAACAGCCGTGCGCCGCAAGATGCGCTTGAAACTGATCGTGCACCTGGTGCGCCGCAACGCGCTGGAAGAAGAAGTCGAGCGCCTGCCCTTCCTGTTCCCCACGGAAGACGTGCTCGGCTTACCCGTGCGCAAGGTCGTCATCCCCGTCGCTGCCGGCCGCAACATCGCCGTACTGCTGGAAGCGGCCGTGCGCAATACCATCTTGCAGCTGCGCGGCATCGATACCTTGCAAGAGTTCATGGAACGGCAACGACTCGCCATGAGTGGCGATTAATGTTGCCAAGGAGTTCGCCCTTGCAAGGGCGAACCGTTACGCAGGCACGCAGCAACGCTGCGTGAATTCCCTGCTCACCAACGACTCGCCATGAGTGGAGATTAACAACGTAGGTCGGATTAGCGGGGCAAGGCCCCGCGTAATCCGACAACAATGTTGGCCTATGCCGCAGCGTCGGCTTACGCGCTTTGCGCTAAGCCGACCTACTATCTGTGCTCCAGCATTTGCTTCACCAACACCACAATCAAAATTGCAATAATTTGTAAAGAGCATTGCCTTGGAGCGCAGTGCCGATCTTTATTGTATGATCGGCCTATGCATATCGTCCTTATCACCGGAATATCCGGCTCCGGTAAATCCGTCGCGCTCAATGTGCTGGAAGATACCGGTTACTATTGTGTTGACAACCTGCCACCGGCGCTCCTGCCCAGCCTGGTGCAAACGCTGCTCGACGAAGGTACACCGCAACTGGCCGTCGCCGTCGATGCGCGCAGTGCCGAGTCGCTGACCAGCCTGCCGCACAATGTGGCGCTGCTGCGCGACCAGGGGCACGATGTCAAGGTAATGTTCCTCACGGCCACCACGCATTCGCTGGTGGCGCGCTTCTCGGAAACGCGGCGCAGCCATCCCCTGTCGCATGAATTGCGCCCGAACCAGAATCCGGCCAGCCGCCGTACCCTGATCGAGTGCATCTCGGAAGAACGGGAACGCCTGTCGGCCATCGAACAGCTGGGTCATGTAATCGATACCTCGGAACTGAGCGCCAACAAGCTGCGCGCCTGGGTCAAGGATATTGTCGCCTCCGAACGCGCGCCCCTGATCCTGTTCTTTGAATCCTTCGCCTTTAAACTGGGCGTGCCGCTGGACGCCGATTTCGTCTTCGACGTGCGGGCCTTGCCCAATCCCTATTACGACTTGGCGCTGCGCCCGCTCGACGGACGCGACGCACCCGTGATCGCCTTCCTCGACGCGCAGCCCAGCGCGCTGGAACTGCTGGCCGACATCCGCGCCTTCATCGAGAAATGGTTGCCATCATTCAAGTCCGACAACCGCAGCTACCTGACGGTGGCGCTGGGCTGCACGGGCGGCCAGCACCGCTCGGTGTACATGGCAGAACGGCTGGCGCAGTATTTCGGCCCCAATGAACGGGTCGTGCTACGCCACCGCGAACGTAGCTAGAACGCCATTAAAATCTACTGCGCTTCGGTATAGGTGGTCTGCGATGCTCATGTGCGTAAAGCACAGTTCCGCTTCTCAACCACCCCTCCCTTCCGCTCGCTACGGTGTTATTTGGCGTTGTTAATCCAGATGGCGCAGCGGATGCGCTTGCGCCGGCCAGACGGGGGCAAAGAAGCGCGCCACCATGGCCGCATCAACCTCGTCCAGGCTGGCAGGGTTCCAACGCGGAGCATTGTCCTTGTCGACCACCAGCGCGCGCACGCCTTCCAGCACTTCGCCATGCTCGAAATTGTGGCGCACCACGGTGCGCTCCATGCGCAGGCAATCGGCTACGCCCAGTTGGGCGCCCCGCTGCAACAATTCCAGGGTCACCGACATCATCAGCGGCGAACGCTGGCGCATGGCCGCCAGCGCCTTGCTGGCAAACGCGCTGTCATCCTGCGCCAGCGAAGCCATGATGGCAGCGACGGAGCCAGCGCCGAAATGGCGGTCCAGCGCCGCGCGCGCCATGGTCAGCGCAGAAACGCCCGCCTGGGCCTGGAACGGCGCTGCCAGGGCCTTGATGGCGACCGGCAAGCCCTGGCCTGGCGTCGATTCGAACAGGGCCAGCAGCGCCCCCATCTGCGCCTCGGGCAGGTACACATCGGCCAGGCCCGTGTACAAGGCATCGGCCGCGTTGATCGTCAAGCCCGTCAAGCCCAGGTACAAGCCCAGCTGACCGGCCAGGCGAGACAGGAAATAACTGCCGCCCACGTCGGGAAACAGGCCGATATTGACTTCCGGCATGGCCATGCGCGTGCGGCCCGTCACGATGCGCAGGCGGTTGCCAGGCCCGGCCTGCGCCACGCCCATGCCGCCGCCCATCACCACGCCATCCATCACGGCGATATACGGTTTCGGATAGAAGTGGATTACATGATTTAAAGCATATTCTTCCGTAAAGAAATCTTCCAGCAACGCACTGCCGCCCTGCGGTGTGGCCAGGCCCGCATCGTAAAAGAAACGGATGTCGCCACCGGCGCACAGGGCTTTCTCACTGCTGGAACGGATCACCACGGCGTCCACCTGCGGATCGTCGCGCCAGGCCAGCAAAACGGTACTCAGGGCGCGCACCATCTCCAGTGAGAGGGAATTCAGGGCTTTGGGGCGGTCGAGCACGATGTGGCCCGTGCGGTTGCGGATGGAGGTCTGGACGAAGTCGCTCATGGCAAAGTGAAAAGAAGTGAGAACGGGCACATTCTAGCGCCTGTGAGGGGAACATAGCGCTCAACAGCTACGGGCGCAAAAAAGGGCGCAATGTGCGCCCTTAGTTGATCACAACCGGTTGAAAGTCGCAGGCCGCTTAGGCGGCGGCGAATTCTTCTTCCGAGTTGTCTGGCAGATGCTTGATCGCCTCTTTACCGTGCCCTTGCACTTTGGTTTTGTACTTCATCACTTGCCTGTCCAGCTTGTCGATCAGGATATCGATGGCGGCATACAGGTCGTGCGCCAGACTTTCCACATAGACAGTTTTGCCACTCAGACGCAAATTGACTTCGGCCTTTTGACGTTTTTCTTTCTCTTTGAGGTTATCCACGGTCAGAATCACGGCGATATCGATGACTTGATCGAAATGCCGTTTCACGCGTTCCAGCTTCGTTTGTACGTATTCACGGATGGCTGGTGTGACTTCGAGATGATGTCCGCTGATGGTGAGATTCATACACACTCCTAAAGATGATCGGGTTCGTGCGGTCCATCGTATCCGGCCCGCAGAGGAACCGAAAAAAACTTACAAACACTTACGCAGGCTCACTGGCGGAATTTTCAACGCTTCCCGGTATTTGGCAACAGTACGTCGCGCAATCACCATGCCTTGTTCCCCCAGCATGTCCGCAATCTTACTGTCGGATAAAGGATTTTTAGGGTCTTCTGCTCCTGTCAGTTGCACGATCAATGCCCGTATCGCCGTCGATGACGCTTCGCCCCCCGCTTCGGTGGCGACGTGGCTACCAAAGAAATATTTCAACTCGAACATGCCGTGCGGGGTCAGCATGTACTTTTGAGTTGTTACGCGCGAGATAGTACTCTCGTGTAAACCCAGTGTATCAGCTATTTCACGGAGCACAAGGGGGCGCATGGCAACGGCCCCATGCGAGAAAAAGTTCTTTTGTCTTTCTACTATCGCTTGCGCTACACGCAGGATGGTGTCGAAGCGCTGGCGCATATTCTTGATCAGCCACTTGGCTTCCTGCAACTGTGCGCCCATGGCACCCTCGCCCTTGCCCTGCTTGAGCAAGTTGGCGTACATGGCGTTAACGCGCAGGCGAGGCATGACGTCGTTGTTCAGAGTGACTTGCCAGCCATTGCGCGCGCGCTTGACGACGACGTCGGGCACCACGTAATCGGACACGTCCGAGGCGAACACGGCACCCGGATGCGGGTTGCACTGGCGAATCACCGTCTGCGCTTCGCGCAAGTCTTCATCATCGCAATCGAGGGCTTTTTTCAGCTTGTTAAAATCGCGCTGGGCAAACCAGGCCAGGTGTTTTTCCACAATGACGAGGGCCATGCGCCGCGTCACCATGGCGATGTGCGGCAAGCGCTTGATTTGCAGCGCCAGGCATTCGGACGCGTTGCGCGCGCCCACGCCGGGCGGATCGAAACTTTGCAACAGGGACAAGGCCGTACGCATCTCGTCAGCGTCGATTTCCAGCTCTTCCGGCAAACGCGCCAGGATGTCGTCGAGCGACTCTTCCAGGTAGCCATTGTCGTCGAGCGCGTCGATGATCAGCTCGACGAGCGCGCGGTCGCGCAATTCGAGCACCGTTACGCGCATCTGCTCCATCAGGTGTTCGCGCAAGGTGCAGTGGTGGGCTTCAAGTTGCGGACGGGAATCTTCGTCGTCGGGCGCCTTGCCCCTGCTCGCCTCGCTCCAGTCGCTGTCGCCGCCCTCCGCTGCGGCAGGGCTGTCGCCAGCCTCGCCATCAAAGGTTTCCGCTTCGGCCGGCGCGGCGGGTGCCTCCTGGCCTGGCGGCTGGGGCGGTGCTTCGGCCGGCGCGGCCGTGGAACTCAATGCGCCGTCGGACAGCAGGCGCAACGAACGGTCGAGCGGATCGTCGAGGCGTTCGAGCAAGGGATTGTCCGTCAGCAACTGCTCCAGCTCCTGGTGCAATTCCAGTGTAGACAATTGCAACAGGCGTATCGATTGCTGCAACTGCGGCGTCAGTGCCAGGTGCTGCGAAGTGCGCAGCTGCAATGATTGTTTCATTGGCTCACATACGGAAGTGTTCGCCCAGATAGACCCGGCGTACCGACTCGTTCGCGATGATGTCGTCGGGGCGTCCCGACGCCAGCACCGAGCCCTGGTTGATGATGTAGGCACGGTCGCAGATACCCAGCGTCTCGCGCACATTATGATCGGTGATCAGGACGCCGATATTGCGCTCCTTCAAGAAGCGCACGATACGCTGGATCTCGATCACGGCGATGGGGTCGACACCGGCGAACGGCTCGTCGAGCAGGACGAAACGGGGGTCGGTGGCCAGCGCGCGGGCGATTTCCACGCGGCGGCGCTCGCCGCCAGACAGGGACAGCGCCTGATTCTCGCGCAATTTTTCAATCTGCAAGTCGGCCAGCAATTTATCCAGGCGCTCCTCGATCTCGGCCTTCTTCAAGGGACGGCCTTCGACGGTCTGGATTTCCAGCACGGCACGGATATTGTCTTCCACCGTCAGCTTGCGGAACACGGACGCTTCCTGCGGCAGATACGACAGGCCCATCTGCGCGCGGCGGTGGATCGGCAGGCGGGAAATATCCACGCCGCTGATATCGATGCTGCCGCCGTCCGACGGCACCAGGCCGACGATCATATAGAACGAGGTGGTCTTGCCGGCGCCGTTCGGCCCCAATAGCCCGACCACTTCTCCGCATTCGACTTGCAGCGAGACATCATGCACGACTTGCCGCTTGCCATAGGTTTTTTGCAGCCCGCGAACGATCAGGGTGCTGCCGCAACGAGTATTGTCCATTATTTATTTCCTGACGCAGGCGTGGCCGGCGCTTTCTCCGCCGCCGGTGCCTTGGGCTTCGGCTGGATCACCATGCGCACGCTGCCGCCATCGGGGGTGCTGGTGCCGCTATCGGAATTTTCCATCGCAAATTCCTCCTTGCGGCTGTCATACGAGATGAAGGCGCCGTTGGCCACGTCGGTCGGCTTCGTGCCTTCCAGGCGCGTCAGCTTGGCCTTGGAAAACAGTTTCACCACTTCCGTCTTGTTGTTGTATTCCACGCGCTCCGCCTCGCCCTCCACCCACAGGTCGCCTGCGCCATCGCGCTTCTGGCGGAAGGTGGCCAGCTTGCCAGGATCGGCCCAGAAAGTGATGAACTGGTAGCCTTGCGGGTCTTCCGTGATCAGGGCCCGGCCCGCCTTCATGGTCAGAGTCCCTTTCACCAGCACCACATCGCCCGTCAAGGTACGCACCTGCTTGACGTCATCGACGTGGCCGCTACGAGCCGTGATGATGGCCTCCTTCTCGGAATCGGCTTTCTCGGCATGTGCCGCGCCCACGATGCCCAGCGAGCAAATGGTCGAGAATAGAGTCAATAGCAAGATGTTCTTCATAGTATGGTTTCCTTGTTTCATTCTGTCATTTTGCCGCCGCGGCCGGGCGCGGTTTCGGCGGGAGGACCATGCGCAGCGCATTCTGCACTTCCACCACGCCGGTGGCGTTATTGGCCTTCATGCCCACGCCATTGATGCGCGAGGCGCCCGTCAGGATATCGACAGGCACGTTCGTTTCCATTCTTTCCTCATCCGGGAACACCGTCAGCGCTTCCGTCTTGACCGTCAGGTTCTGTGACTTCGGACTGGCCACGCGGTCGATCACGACATTGCGGTGCAGTTGCAGCCGGGTATTGTCCTGGTCGATATGCGCCAGTTCCGCATTCATGTTCATCGGCGGCATGCCTGGCGACAGTTTGCGCACGAAAGGCTGGTCGATATCGGATGAATCGTCCAGCGGATAATGGGTGAGCTTGGTGCCCGACACGATATAGCTGGGCTTACCCGTCAAGTCCATGCGCACCAGGCTGAAATTGGTGATGAAATAGTCTGGCTCATCCTGATGCTTGCTGGCCGTGATGTCCAGGCCATTCTTGTTCATCACTTCCAGCAGCCAAAAGCTGCCCAGCGCAAAGACGACTGCCCCCAGCACGGTAAAAATCATGCGCCAGCGATGGGCGCCTCCTGGCTTACGCATAGGATTTCACTCTTTCAAATATCACTGGCGGCGAGGCGGTACGCCTCATTCCAGGAACGGCGCCATGACGCGCGCATAGTTGTTCTGGGCGCGCAGCACGAATTCACAGATCTCGCGCACCGCGCCGCGGCCGCCGCCGGCTTGCGTCACATGGTGCGCCAGGCCCAGCGCTTCCGGACGCCCGCCTGGCACGCTGACGGCAAAGCCAACGCGGCGCAGGATGGGCGCATCGATGACATCGTCGCCGATATAGCCGCATTGTTCTTCCGTCAAGCCCGTCAGCGCCAGCAATTCGCGAAACGGTGTCAGCTTGTCATGACCGCCCTGGTGCACATGGGTAATGCCCAGGTCTTGCGCGCGGCGCGCCGTGATGGCCGAGCGGCGCGCACTGATGATGGCCGTCTGCACGCCCGATTCCTGCAGCAGCTTGATGCCCAGGCCATCATACACATTAAACGTTTTCATCATCTCGCCATCCGGGCCGAAATGCAGGCTGCCGTCGGTGAGCACGCCATCGACGTCAAAAATCATCAGTTTGACCTTGGCCGCCCGCGCCAGGTTGTCCGCAACGCTGTCCATCAGATCACCTTCGCTTGCGTCAGATCATGGATATGCAGGGCGCCCACCAGTTTGCCGTCGGCATCGACGACCAGCATCTGGTTGATGCGGAACTGCTCCATCACGGCCACGGCGTCCACTGCCAGGCGTTCGGGCGCGATGCTGCGCGGCTGCGCATGCATGACGTCGCGGATCGCCACTTGCGTGAAATCCTGCACGCGCTCGAACATGCGGCGCAAGTCGCCATCGGTGAACACGCCCACGGGGCGGTCATCCGCATCGACGACGGCCGTCATGCCCATGCCCTTCTTCGTCATTTCTTCCAGCGCCTGGAGCAAGGAAGCGTCCACGGCCACCTTGGGCACCCGTTCACCGCTGCGCATGACGTCATGCACATGCGTGAGCAGGCGACGGCCCAGGGCGCCGCCCGGGTGCGAGCGGGCAAAATCTTCTTCCTTGAAGCCGCGCAAGTCCAGCAAGGCCACGGCGATCGCATCGCCCAGGGCCAGGGTCACAGTGGTGCTGGCCGTCGGCGCCAGGTTCAGCGGACAGGCTTCTTTCTCAACAGAAATATCCAGGTGCACGTCGGCCAGCTGAGCCAGGCTGGAGTTCGGTTTACCCGTCATGGAAATGAGCACGCCGCCCATGCGCTTGACGACGGGCATGATGGCCATCAATTCCGACGATTCTCCGGAGTACGATATGGCAATAAAAGCATCTTCCGAAGTGACCATGCCCAAGTCGCCATGGGCCGCTTCGGCCGGATGCACGAACAGGGCCGGCGTACCGGTGGAAGCGAGCGTGGCGGCAATCTTGCGTGCGATATGGCCGGACTTGCCGATGCCGGAGACGACGACACGCCCCTTGCATTGCAGCAACATCGCCACGGCGCGGCCCACGCTGTCGTCCGTGGCCAGGCGCGCCTGCAGCGCAACGATGGCGTCGGACTCGATCTGCAAGGTGGTGCGGGCCAGCGCGACGGCGCGCTCGGTCGTCGCTTGCATGTCAATTCGATCAAAAGCTTTCAGCATTGTTTTTTCATGGGTTACACTCATGCCCAAAGTATAAACGAATTAGGAAAGCAAAAAACTTGCCAGTCACAACAAACAACGATTTCCATTGACCGCACCGGGCAACCCATGTTTTCCTCGCTTGAACTGACCCTGATGTTACTCGGCAGCGCCGTGCTGGGCGTGGTCGCTTTCAGAATGTTGCATTTGCCGCCAATGCTGGGCTACCTGGCTGTCGGCATCGTCATCGGCCCCCACGCGCTGGGGCTGGCGGCGGAAAACGAGGCCAGCCACACCCTGGCCGAATTCGGCGTCGTCTTCCTGATGTTTTCCATCGGACTCGAATTCTCGCTTCCCAAATTTCTCGCCATGCGGCGCATCGTCTTTGGCCTTGGCATGGCGCAGGTGGTCACCACCATCATCGCCACCGTCGTCTTCGGCTGGTTCGTCGGACGCTACCTGTCCGCCTACATCCACCTGAGCTGGCAAGCCGCCTTCGCCCTGGGCGGCGCGCTGGCCATGTCGTCAACGGCCATCGTCTCCAAAATGCTCACGGAACGGCTGGAGCTGGAAAGCGAACACGGCCGCAAGATCATCGGCATCCTGCTGTTCCAGGACCTGGCCGTGGTGCCCCTGCTGATCCTGATCCCCGCCCTCACCCGCGATTCCGACAATCTGGCCGAAACCCTGGCCTGGGCCGGCGGCAAGGCCCTGCTTGTCCTCATTTTGCTCCTGTTCATCGGCCAGAAGCTGGTGCGGGGCTGGCTGACTATCGTCGCCAAGCGCCGCTCGCAGGAGTTGTTCATGCTCAACCTGCTGCTGATCACGCTGGGCGCGGCCTGGATCACGGAACGGGCCGGGTTGTCGCTGGCCCTGGGGGCGTTTGTTGCCGGCATGCTCATTTCCGAAACGGAATTCAAGCATCAGGTGGAAGAAGATATCAAACCCTTCCGCGACGTGCTGCTGGGCCTGTTCTTCATCACCGTCGGCATGCTGCTCAATATCCGCGTGGTGCTCGACAACTGGTGGCTGGTCTTGCTGCTGCTGTGCGGCCCCGTGCTGCTGAAATTCGCCCTGATCGCGGGCCTGGCCCGGCTGTTTGGTTCCAGCAACGGCGTGGCCCTGCGCACGGGGTTGGGACTGGCGCAGGCGGGCGAGTTCGGCTTCGTGCTGCTGAACCTGGCTGGCGGCATCAAGTTGATGGACCCGTTCGTCGTGCAGGTGGTGCTGGCCTCGATGGTGCTGTCGATGCTGGTGGCGCCCTTCCTCATCGCCAAGTCCGATGCCATCGTCATGAAACTGGCCGCCAACGACTGGATGATGCAATCGCTGGCCCTCACGAAGATCGCCACGCGCACCATGGCGTCGCAGAAACACGTGCTGATCGCCGGCTTCGGGCGCAGCGGGCAAAGCCTGGCCACCCTGCTGGCAGAGGAAAAAATCGAATACCACGCGCTGGACCTGGACCCGGAACGGGTGCAGGAAGCGCAACTGGCCGGTGCCAACGTCTCGTATGGCGACGCGGGCCGGCGCGAAAGCCTGGTGGCGGCCGGCATCTACCGGGCCAGCACCGTCGTGATTACCTACGCCAACACCCCCTCGGCACTGAAGTTGTTGCATTTACTCAAAGAAATGGCGCCAACGTTGCCCGTCATCGTGCGCAGCCACGACGACACCGACCTCGACCAGCTGAAAAGCGCGGGCGCGGCCGAAGTGGTGCCGGAATTGATGGAAGGCAGCCTGATGCTCGCTTCGCACGCGCTGATCATGATGGGCGTGCCCCTGCGCCGCGTGGTGCACCGGGTGCAGGCGGCACGCGAGGAGCGCTACGCCTCCTTGCGCGGCTATTTCCACGGTTCCAGCGACGCGGGCGACGATGCCGAACTGGAACGCCTGCATACGGTCACCGTCAACGAGGGCGCGCAGTGCGTGGGCTTGCCTTTAAGCATGATCGACATAGCCGGCTGCGGTGCATTTGTGACGGCCATCCGCCGCGGCCGCGACCGTCTCGATGTCACGCCCGAAACGCAACTGGCCAGCGGCGACGTGGTGGTGCTGCGCGGCACAGCCGACGCCGTGGCCAAAGCCGAAACATTGCTACTGAAATAATCAGGCGATCCTGGTCAGCCGACCTCTGGCTGCCAGTTGACGACCATGTTGCGTCCACCCGCCTTGGCCTGGTACAGGGCCTGGTCGGCGTGCGCCACCAGTTGCTGCGCCACCGTTTCGATCGGCAACAGGGCCGCACCCGCCTCAAGGCTGGCCACGCCGATCGATACGCTGACCCACGCTTGCGCGCTGCCCGGCAAGTCAAACATGGTGCCGGCGATGCTGGCGCGGATGCGTTCGGCAACAAACGTCGCGCTGTCGAGGTCGGCGTCAATCAGCAGGACGACGAATTCCTCGCCGCCGAAGCGTCCCAGCGCATCGGAGCGGCGCAACTCCGTGCGGATGCGCGTGGCCACTTCGCGCAGCACTTCATCGCCGCCCTGGTGGCCATAGGTATCATTGACCAGCTTGAAATGGTCGATGTCGATATACATGCATGAAATACAATAATTCTGGCGCCGCGCGCGGGCGATTTCTTCCAGCAGCCGGCGGTCGATATAGCGGCGGTTGTAGACGCCCGTCAGGGAATCGGTCAAGCCGATGTATTTCAGCATTTCATTGCTGATCACGTTTTCCAGGCAAATAGCGATGATGGAGGCCATGTGCTTGATGAAATCCGTGCCCAGCGAGGGCGTAAAGCGCGTCACGTCGACGCTGGCCAGGTTCAGGCTGCCGATCAGGCGCTTGTTGCGCAGCAAGGGCACCAGCGCCACGCTGCGCAGGGGAGCGTCGATCTGCGGAAAGCGCGGGCCATGCACGCGTGCATCGAACTGTCCCAGCAGCGGCGACGCCGGCAAGGGCGCTTCTCCCTCGGCCAAGGGCTTTGGTGCAGCAAAACCCAGCTCCGCCACGGCATGCACGAACAGCAACTGCGGAAAGGCGCTGAAATCGACGCCCAGCTTTTCCATCACCAGCACGATATCGTCATCCTCGTCGAGCAGGCTCAGGGTGACGCCGTCGAGGTCGGAAATCACGGGCAAGGTGCGAAAGATGGTGCCAATCAATTCGGGAAACGTGGACGCGCTGACGATTTCCAGGTCAAACGCCTGGTGGCGACACATGATGTCGTGGTTGCGCTCGACCTGCTCCAGCAGGAAAGCCATGCGCGCGCGCAAGGCCTGGTTTTCGGCTTCGAGGCTGGCAATGCGCGGGTCCGGCGGTATTGCTTGATTCATAGAAACCTTAAACCCTTCTGTACGGGCGCCATGCTTAAAATGCCAGTTCGAAACCGATGTCCTGCCCTACCACGATACGCTCGTCGCCGCCGCCGGTGACGATGGCGTTCATGCCAAAGCAGATGGCGCCATCGAGCTCGGGCTTGGCGCGATAGCCATGCATGACGTCGAGCGGGTCCGGTCCGGGCACGCCCGTGGCCTGGTCCACCGACGGAATCGGACAGCGCGAGCATGGTTTGACAGGCTTGAGCACAGTGGCGCCAAATTGCAGGAACGCGGCGTAGTCTTCCTCGAAGGCGCCGATATCGCCGATGACCAGGTTGGGACGGAAACGATTCATCGGCAGCGCCTCGCGGCCGGCGGCGCGCAGCTTGTCGTTCACATCGGCGAGCGAGGCACTGCCCGCGATCAGTACCGGATAGCCATCGGCAAACATGGTCGAGGCGGCCACGCCGTCCGTCCAGGCGGTGCTGGTGGCGCGTACCACGTCCGGGTGAAAGCGCGCCAGGCGGCACGGCACGCCGATGGCGTTGGAAAACCAGGTAGCCGTGACGTCATCGCAATCGTAGGCGCGCACGGTATCGTCCCACACCTGCACTTCCAGCATGGGAGCCAGTTCCGGGTGCGGCAAGCCCAGCTCGATTTCCAGGCACAGCATGCCCGGCGCGCGCAATTCCAGCGTGGTGGCCTTGATGGACGGCACGATCAGTGCCATGCGCGGATGTTCGCGCTGGGTCAGGAAGCGACCCTGCGGATCCACCACCATCCATTCGCGGTCGAAGACGTGCTCGCTCATCAGCCCGGAATGCGTGAGCACGGCCTCCTGCAAGTGGATGCCGGCGCACGATTTGATGGGATACAGGATGATGTCGGACAGGATAGCCATGGACAGGGGACAAGGAACAGTGTTGCTGCTTCTTCCAGAAAGTTATTCAGAAACGAAGTATGGCAGCAAAGCGGGCAAGCGTAAATCGGCCAGGCTCAGCCAATGAGGCTGGCCTGGCGCGACAAGGATCAATACGTGTAGAAAATGCGCTGGATTTCTTGCGTGCTATTCGTTTTGGTCAAGGCCAGCATCAGCAGGATGCGGGCTTTTTGTGGGTTCAGGGTATCCGACACGACACTGTCGAGTTCATCGTCATTGGCTTCGCCATTGCGTGCCACGATGCCCTGGCCGACACGGCTCGAACGCACGATCAGCACGCCCTTCTGGCGCGCCTCTACCAGGGCCGGCTTCATTTGCGCGGCCACGCTGCCATCGCCCACGCCCGCATGGATGATGCCCTTGGCGCCGGCGGCAATGAAGGCGTCCATGCCGACACGGTTCATGTTGGCGTAGCCGTAGACAATGTCCACTTGCGGCAGGGCATCGAGCTTGCTGATGTCAAATTCCGATTCCAGCGTGTGCTTGCGCGTCGACTGGCGGTAGAAAAAGGCCTTGCTGCCCTGGATGTAGCCGAGCATGCCCAGTTCCGGCGACTTGAAGGTGTCGGTCGTCGAGGTGTTCGTTTTGGTGACTTCGCGCGCGGCGTTGATCTGGTCATTCAATGCCACCAGCACGCCCTTGCCCACGGCTTCCTTGCTGCCGGCCAGCATCACGGCGTTGTACAGGTTGATGGGGCCGTCAGCCGAGATGGCGGTCGACGGACGCATGGCGCCCACCACCACCACCGGTTTATGGCTTTTCACGGTCAGGTTCAGGAAATAGGCCGTTTCTTCGATGGTGTCGGTGCCGTGCGTGACGACCACGCCATCGACATCGTTCGAGGCCAGCAGCACGTTGATGCGCTTGGCAAGGGTCAGCCAGTGTTCATTGCCCATGCTTTCGCTGGCGATCTGGAACACTTGCTCGCCTTTCACATTCGCCACTTTTTTCAGTTCCGGCACGGCCGCGATCAGGCGCTCGACGCCCACGGTGGCCGAGGTGTAGCCCACGGTGGTGGTGCTGTCGGCGCCGCTGCCGGCGATGGTGCCGCCCGTGGCCAGGATCACCACATTCGGCAATTTGACGGCCGCTTGCTGAGCGCGCGCCGGGGAAGCGGCGATAAAGCCCATCAGCAAGGTGGCCAGCATCAGCTGTGCACAAGAATGGAATTTGCGTGAAAACATGGTGCTCCCGTGAGGTGTACTGTCAAAAATAACAAAGTCGTGTGCAAATTATATGTCATCCATGCCCGGGGAAATATCCAATTCATGCGTAGCGCGCAAACGTGCGCGCTACGCATGCGCTACAGTAGCGCCATGTCCACATTGCCCCCCCTCCGCTCTTGCCTCATCCTGCCGCTAGTCTTAATGGCGCTCAACGCCTGCTCCACGCAGATCGAACTGCGCACGGCGGCGCAGCAGGAACAGTTCGCGCGGGAAGCGGCCAGCCAGGGCGACTGGACGCAAGCCATGCGCAGCTACGAGGCAGCCGTCGAAAATGTAGAACTGGGCCGTGGCGACCTCGCTTGGCAGGAGCGGCTGCATCACCAGGCGGGACGCGCCGCCAGCGCGGCCTGCCGCTACGACGCGGCCGAATTTCATTTCCGCGAAGCCATTGCGCTGGCAAAGCGCAGCAAACAATCGAGCGCCCTCAGCTACAGGGCGCTAATCGACCAGTATGAACGCCAGGGCAAGAGGGCGGAAGCGGAAGCCGTGCGCGATGAACTGGGCTGGAACGGGAGGGGGCTGATGGCCTTCGTTGCTGAGTTCGAATCGCTGCCGGTGGGCAAGCCTTGCGGAGTTCCTCGATGAACCTCGCACCCACCTTGCTGGCCGCCTCCGCCGTCTTCGCCGCCATGGCACCGGCGCGCGCCATCGAACCACCGCTGCCATTATGGGAAGCGGGCGTGTTTGGCGGCACAGCCGTCACGCCCGCCTATCCCGGCGCCAGCGAACGCTCGACGCGCAGCCTGGCCCTGCCCTATCTGATTTACCGTGGCAAAGTATTACGCGCCGACCGCTCCGGCGTGGGCGCGCGCCTGCTCGACACGGAGCGATTCGATGTCGATATCGGCTTTGCCCTGTCCTTGCCTGCCAGGTCCAGCGACGTGCCGGCCCGGCGCGGCATGCCGGATCTGGGCACCCTGGTGGAATTTGGCCCGCGCCTGAAAATCAAGCTGGCCGAGCCGACGCAACACAGCCGTCTGGGCCTGGAGCTGCCCTTGCGCGCCGTCATCGAAGCGCGCGGCGGCCTGCACCGCCAGGGCGCCACGTTCGAGCCACGCCTCGTGTATGCGCTGCAAGGCGAACAGCAGGCGTGGCATGTCGATGCCAGCCTGGGCGCCGTGCTGGGCAATGCCGCCATCAACGATTACTTTTATGGCGTCAGCCCCGCGTTTGCCACCGGTCAGCGCCCATCATATGCGGCGAAGAGCGGACTGATGCTCACACGCCTGGGCCTGGGCGGTTCGTACCGGCTGCAGCGGGACTGGCGGGCCTTTGCATTTTTGCGCTACGACAACTACGCAGGCGCCGCCAACCGCGCCAGCCCCCTGCTGCGCCAGAACAGCGGCACCTCGGCCGGCATCGGTCTGATGTGGACATGGCAACGTTCGGATAGCCTGGCGCGCGGCCGCGAGGACTAGAGAACCGTCCAATTGCAGCCATGCTGGTTATCCGGGCAATAAAAAACCCTGCAAATCAATGATTTGCAGGGTTGTCTGTCGCCCCATCCGGGGCCGGGCAGGAAGTTAGACGTTGAACAGGAAGTTCAGCACGTCGCCATCCTTGACCACGTATTCCTTGCCCTCGGCGCGCATCTTGCCCGCTTCCTTGGCACCGGCTTCGCCTTTGTAGGCAATGAAGTCGTCATAGGCGATGGTTTGCGCGCGGATGAAGCCGCGTTCGAAGTCGGTATGGATCACGCCGGCCGCTTGCGGTGCCGTGTCGCCCACATGGATGGTCCAGGCGCGCACTTCCTTCACGCCCGCCGTGAAGTAGGTTTGCAGGCCCAGCAGCTTGTAGGCGCCGCGGATCAGGCGATCCAGGCCTGGCTCTTCCATGCCCATGTCGGCCAGGAAAGCGCCCTTGTCGGCATCGTCCAGGTCGGCGATTTCCGCTTCCAGCGCCGCGCAGATGGCGACGATAGGGGCATTTTGCGATTGCGCGTAGGCCGTCAGCTGGTCCAGCAGCGGGTTGTTGGTAAAGCCCGTGTCCGACACATTGGCCACGAACATGGCTGGCTTGGCCGTGATCAGGCACAAAGGCTTGATCAGTTCCATTTCGTCGGCGTCCAGGCCCATGGCGCGCACCGGCTTGGCGTCGTTCAGGTAAGGCATCATGCGTTCCATGATGGCCAGCAGCTTGGCCGCGTCCTTGTCGCCCGAGCGGGCTTTCTTGTTTTCGCGGTGGATGGCTTTTTCCACGGTGCCCATGTCGGCCAGCGCCAGTTCGGTCTGGATGACTTCGATATCGTCGAGCGGGTTGATCTTGCCGGCCACGTGGATGACGTTGTCATCTTCGAAGCAACGCACGACGTTGACGATGGCGTCCGTTTCGCGGATGTGGGACAGGAACTGGTTGCCCAGGCCCTCGCCTTTCGATGCACCAGCCACCAGACCGGCGATGTCGACGAATTCCACGATGGCATTGACCATGCGTTCCGGCTTGACGATGGCGGCCAGCGCATCCATGCGCGGATCCGGCACTTCAACGACGCCGACGTTCGGCTCGATGGTGCAGAACGGATAGTTTTCAGCCGGGATGCCGGCTTTCGTCAGTGCATTGAACAGGGTGGACTTGCCGACGTTCGGCAAGCCGACGATACCGCATTGGAGACTCATGGAAAACCTTTAAATAATCAATATTGCCGGCAAGCGGCTGGTGCAAAACGGCCGTTGCGGGCGTTTTCTGGATAATCTTGCTGTATTAATGCTCTAAGGGTCAATTGTACCTCTATGCACCCTACTCTTCAAAAAAACCGCCCCCTCTGCTGTTAGGGCGCATCGTCCGCGTCGTCCGGCTGCGACGCATCGAATTCCAGGATGTCACCAGGCTGGCACTCGAGCATCTCGCAAATTTTCGACAGCGTATCGAAACGCACACCGCGCACCTTGCCCGATTTTAAGAGGGACAAGTTCTGCTCCGTGATGCCGATGAAGGCCGCCAGCTCCTTCGATTTCACTTTTTTCCTGGCCAGTACCAGGTCGAGGCGCACGACGATGCCCATCAGATGAACCCGCTGTTTTCATCGGCCAGGCGCTGGCCTTCATGGAGGATTTGCGCCAGCGCAAGGAAAACCGTGCACAGCAGCAAGGTCCACAAGTCGCCGCCCGTGATGTCGATGACCAGGCGCAACTGGCTCGTTCCCTCTTCCAGCAAACCAAACAGCATGCCGCGCACGGTCGGCTCCAGCAACGTCAACACCGTTCCCAGCAGCAAGCCGCCGGCAAAACGGCGAAAGCGCTGCGCCACCTGCGGCGTAAAAAACACGCCCTGCTCGAACTGGCGCAAGACCAGGGCCAACTGGCGCACGGCATCGCCCAGCACCAGCAAGGCTGGCAAGGCCAGCGCCAGGCCCAGACCCCGCTGCCACAAGGGCATGGCCGCCAGGCGTGCGAATGGCTGGCTCTGCAACTGCAGCAGCAATTCATACATGCCGGCGCTGCCCAGGCTGCCGCGCGCTGCCGGCGCAGGCGCCAGCCAGCCCAGCACCGTCAGCAGCAGGTACAGCACAAAGAACGCCGAGACGCCGTAGCGCACGCGCCGGCTCAGTGCCGCCGGTCCCGTTGGATTTTTTTTCATATTCAAAAGTATACGGATGCGTAAAGTGTTGCTAGAATAAATTATCGTAAAACAATAATTAAATCATGTTTTGCGACCATTTTAACATGTTACCCCACCCTTATCGACTGGAGACACCATGAAAACCCTGCTTGCCTCACTCGTTTGCAGCACCGCCTTTTTGCTCAGCGGCGCCGCCCGCGCCCATGACTTGCATGCCATGCTGCAGCAGGCGCTGGCAGACAAGAGCGTGCCGGCCATGGCCATACTCGTGATCCGCGACGGCAAGATCGAGGCACAGACACAAGCGGGCGTGCGGGCCAATGACGGGCATGACGCCGTGCGCGCTGATGACGTGTGGAATATCGGTTCCAACGGCAAGGCCATGACAGTGACCCTGATCGCGCGTCTGGTGGAACGGGGCGTGCTGTCGTGGGATGCGCCACTGTCAAGCATGCTGCCCGCGCTGGCAGGCGGCATGCGCGCCGAGTACCGCGACGTCAACCTGATGGATCTGCTGTCGCACCGCGCCGGCCTGCCGCCGAATCCGGACGAAGCATGGATCAATTCCACCTACACGGATACGCGGCCATTGCCGCTGCTGCGCCTGGAATACGCGCAGCGCGCGCTGGCCGACGCGCCGGTGGCCACGCCGCGCGGTGAATCGCATTACTCGAACAGCGGCGCCATGATCGCCGCCGCCATCGCCGAGCGCGCCACGGGCAAGACATATGAAGAATTGATGCAGGCCGAAGTGTTCGGCCCGCTGGGCATGCGGGCCGCCTTCGGCCCCACCGTGCGGGGGCAAAATCTGGGGCACAAGGAAAACAAGCCGATTGCCGGCTTGATGGCCAGCAATCCGCTGATGATGGCACCCGATGGAGAAATTCACCTGAGCATGCGAGACTGGGCCAAGTTTGCGCTCGATCAACTGCACGGCGAGCAAGGCAAGGGCAAGCTGCTGAAGCAGGAAACGTATATGTTGCTGCACACGGCGCAGGGCGACACGAATGCGGCATTGGGCTGGGGCGTGATGCACTTTCCGCCCCAGGCGCCGCAGCGCGTGCTCACCCACCTGGGTTCTAACGGCTACTGGCACGCGCTGATCGCGCTGGCGCCCGGCAGCGGCGACGGCTTGCTGATCGCCGCCAACGCGGGCGAAGGCAGCAGCGCCCAGACCAGCCAGCAGCAGATGGCGAAAACAATCATGGCCAGCTTCGGCAAGGCCACCAAATAATTATGCCGTATGCAGCTTCATGGTCGCTGCCTCGAACTTACCTTCGACGATCTGCGGCATCACCTGCAAGGATTTGTCGATGGCTTGCTCGATCAGCTCCTGGTCTTCGCGGCGCGGACGGTGCAGCACGAAATCGGCTACTTGCTGCTGCAGGCTCAGGGTGCGCGGGTGGCCGATGCCCAGGCGCAAGCGCCAGTAATCCTGCGTGCCCAGCGCGGCCGTGATGTCTTTCAAGCCATTGTGGCCGCCGGCCGAGCCGCCTTTCTTCAGGCGCGCAATGCCGGGCATCAGATCGAGCTCGTCGTGCACCACCAGCACTTCATCGGCGGCGATCTTGAAGAAGCGCGCCAGCGCGCCCACGGACTGGCCCGAGCGGTTCATGAAGGTCAGCGGTTCGAGCAGCCAGACTTCGTTGCCGCCGATGGAAGTCTTGGCCAGCATGGCGTTATAGCGCGAATCGCGCTGCAAGTGCGTGCCGGGCAAGCTGTTGGCAAGATTGTCCAGCAGCCAGAAACCGGCATTGTGACGGGTTTGTTCGTATTCGGGTCCCGGGTTGCCGAGGCCGACGATCAGGCGTATGGGCATGGCTGTGTCTGCAATGAAAAAGGAAACATTATCGGTGAAAACAGGCAGAAAAAAACCCGCGCGGCGAACCTGGCGGGTTTTTCCTTGCAACTACCGCATTACTGCGGCGGCAAAATTACTTCTTGTCGGCGTCAACAGCAGCGGCTGCTTCAGCTTCAGCAGCAACGTGGCCAGCCGGTACCGAAGCGGTAGCGATGGTCAGGTTGGCGCCGTGGGTGACAGCGGTCACGCCAGCTGGCAGGACCAGGTCGCCGATGTGCAACGAGTGACCGACGTCGATGTTCGACAGGTCAACGTTGATGAATTCTGGCAGTTGGCCTGGCAGGCACGAAACTTCGATTTCGTTGGCAACGTGGCTGATGGTCGCGCCATGCAGTTTGACTGCTGGGGAAACGTCAGCGTTGATGAAGTGCAGAGCAACTTTCACGTGGATAGCTTGCTTAGCGTCAACGCGCTGGAAGTCAGCGTGCAGAACCAGTTGTTTGTATGCGTGGACTTGGAAGTCGCGCAACAGAACTTGCTGGGAAACACCGTCGATTTCCAGATCCAGGATCGACGAGTGGAACACTTCTTTTTTCAACGCGTGGTACAGGGCGTTGTGATCCAGCGAGATCAGCACCGGGGCTTCAGCGCCACCGTAGACGATACCAGGGGTTTGGCCGGAAATGCGCAGGCGGCGGCTCGCTCCGGAACCTTGCAATTCGCGTTTAAATGCGATAACTTTCATGTGATACTCCAAGAAGAACAAGGCAGATGCCTTGTGTTATGAAGATTCCCGCGACCAGGAATCCTCGGAAATGGGCGCATACGCGCCCCGAAAACTAAAACACTGCGGCGCAACAGGCAAAAAGCCGGTCGCGCCGCAGGCATTACGTCTGTTTCTACTTACCGAATTAGTCGATAAAGAGGGAAATAACCGAATCACCCTTGATGATGCGCTTGAACGTCTCGGCCAGCAGCGGCGCGCACGTCAATTGACGGATCTTGCCGCAGGCCAGGGCCGCTTCGGACAGGGGGATCGTGTCAGTCACGACCAGCTCATCGAGTGGCGAAGCCGAGATACGGTCGATCGCCGGGCCGGACAGCACCGCGTGCGTGCAATACGCCACGACTTTTTTCGCGCCGCGCTCTTTAAGCACTTCGGCAGCCTTGGTCAGGGTGCCTGCCGTGTCGACCATGTCATCCATGATCACGCAGTTGCGGCCTTCGACTTCACCGATGATGTTCATCACTTCGGACACGTTCGCCTTTGGGCGGCGTTTGTCGATGATGGCCAGGTCGCAGCCCAGGCGTTTTGCCAGGGCGCGCGCACGTACCACACCACCGACGTCCGGCGACACGACCAGCAGATCCTGGTAGTTTTTCTTTTGCAGGTCACCCAGCAAAATTGGCGAAGCGTAGATATTGTCGACTGGGATATCGAAGAAACCTTGAATTTGGTCAGCGTGCAAGTCCATGATCAGGACGCGCTCGACACCGGCTTCTTCCAGCATGTTCGCCACCACCTTGGCCGAAATCGCCACACGCGCGGAGCGTGGACGACGGTCTTGGCGGGCGTAGCCGAAGTAAGGAATCGCGGCAGTGATGCGGCCAGCGGAAGCACGTTTCAAGGCATCAACCATCAGCATGATTTCCATCAGACTGTCGTTGGTTGGAGCACAGGTGGATTGCAAAACAAAAACATCCTTGCCGCGCACGTTTTCGTTAATCTCGACCATTACTTCGCCGTCGGAGAATTTCGAAACGTTTGCTTTACCGAGAGGGATGCCGAGGTTTTTTGCGACCCCCTCTGCCAACGCTGGATTCGCGTTGCCGGTAAAAACCATCAGGTTTTCGTAAGCCATGGGAGTCCCAAGAGGTGATATAGAAGTCTTGAAAAGCACTAACCGGGCATGGGCCCGGTCAGTCATTGTTTAGAATATGCCGCGTGGCGACATATCTGCTTTTTCCCGCACTGGACGCTAACTTCGCATCGACAGACTACGGTGAAATGGTGGCAGGGGAAGAAGGATTCGAACCTTCGCATGCTGGAATCAAAATCCAGTGCCTTAACCAGCTTGGCGATTCCCCTACGTTACTGACTGCTTGCCGTCATGTTGGCCAGTATTATACCGACTATTTGACGCTAAGCAAAATCTTTTTTTGCTGCTTGCTTTGCTTTACAACAGCGTGAGCATCGGGTGGCGACTCAGCGCTTTTGCCTTCCAGGCGATCCAGACTGGTGGCACATTGCTGAGCACCGCATCCGCTTCTTCCTGACTGCCAAACGCACTAAACACACAAGCACCGGAACCAGTCATCCTGGCCTCACCGTAAGCACCCAGCCATTCTACCGCATCTGCTACCGGCTTGAAAAGACTGCATGCCACTTGCTGTAAATCATTCTTACCAAACCCGCCCGCATCGTTTCCTTCTGCGAGGTACCTGGAAAAGTCCGCTATTGTGACGGGTTCGGTATTTCTCGTCAAGCCTTCCGCGCAAAAAATTGCCGCGGTGGGCACTTGCACGCCCGGCTCGATCACCACATACCAGCATTCGGGCGTGGTGACGGGCTGCAGTGCCTCGCCCACGCCTTCGGCAAAGGCATTCTCACCAAAGATGAAAAACGGGATGTCGGCACCCAGCGGCAAGCCCAGCGCCATCAATTCCTCGCGCGTCAAACCCGCCTGCCACAGTCGGTTCAATGCCATCAGGGCCGTGGCCGCATCGGACGAACCGCCGCCGAGGCCTCCCCCCATGGGCAACACCTTGTCGATGGCGATATCGACGCCGCGCGGCAAGGCGCCCGTGCGGCGCAGCACTTCCGCTTGCAGCAAGCTGGCGGCACGGATGATCAGGTCCTGCTCCTCCGGCACGCCGGCGAGGGCCGTCACGCGGACAATCGCCGTGTCGTCGCGCAGCGCGAAGTGCAAGGTGTCGCCATGGTCGAGCAATTGGAACACCGTCTGCAGCAGGTGGTAGCCATCGGCGCGGCGGCCGTTGACGTGTAGAAATAAGTTCAGCTTGGCCGGGGCCGGGCAATTGTTCAGAGTCGTCAGTGTCATGGTGCAGGTGCGGAAGGGGCAGGATCGAGCACGATGCGCAGCGAGACGGCATCGGCCTGCGCGCTGGCATTACGTTCCGCATCGATACGCCGCGGTTGGGGCAAGGCGCCCGGTGTATTGTCTGCAGCATCTTGCCACGACACATAGCGCAAACGCCAGCCATCCTTGGTGGTCACGCTGTCGTTGGCCGGCGAAGCGACAAAGCGCTTGCCATCGGCGCCCACGGCATAGCCCTGCAGCCAGTCGCGCAAGCCCGACACGGGCAAGGACCAGCCCAGCATCTGCGCGCTCAAGGTATCAACATCGGGCGCGCTGCGCGGCGCCTTGCCGCTTTGCGTCAACACGGCCTGCTGCGGCGTGACGGCGATGGTGGCCAGGGTACTGCCGACGGGCGAATACAGTGTCACGTCCGTGCGCTGCGCCGTCTGCTGCCAGTTGAAATTGACGGTGGCCGATTCGGGCCTGTCATCCTTCTGATACACCACGTTCAAGCGGCCCGTCAGCTCCAGCTGCTCGCGGTAAGGCGCCACCGCTTGCGACGATGGCGCGGCGCCGGACGAAAAGGGAGAGGTCAGGGTCGAGCAGGCCGACAGGGCCAGGCAGACGAGCGTGAGGGGGAAGAGTTTTTTTGGCATGGGAATAATAAAGAACCAGCAGCGTAAAGCTGGGGTCAGACCCGTCGGGCCTGACCCCATATTTTAGTTAACATTGCGTTACAAACTGACATTCAGGCGCGCCAGGGTGCTTTTCAGGGCCTCGTTTTTCGGGTCCTTGCCTTGCGCATCGCGCCACAGTTTTTGCGCTTCTTCCTTGTCACCCTTCTGCCACAGCACTTCGCCCAGGTGGACGGCGATTTCCGGATCACTGCGCACGGCATAGGCACGGCGCAAGGCGTTTTCCGCCGCGGCCAGGTTGCCCATGCGGAACTGCACCCAGCCCATGCTGTCCATGATGAACGGGTCGCCCGGCGCCATCTGCAGCGCCTTCTCGATCAGCGCATGGGCCTCCTCCAGGCGGATGCCCCGTTCGGCCAGCGAGTAGCCCAGGGCGTTATACGCATGCTGGTTGTCGGGTGCCAGCGCCATCACGCGGCGCAGGCTGGCCTCCATCAAATCGAGTTTATCCAGGCGTTCGGCCAGCAAGGCGTAGTCGTACAGCAGTTCGGGATTGTCGGGGAAACGCAGCAAGGCGTTTTCCAGCACCGTATAGGCGCTTTGCACATAGCCGGCGTCGCGCAGGAATTGCGCGTCGACCAGCAGCACCTGTGCCTGGCTTGCCGGATCGTCCGTTTCGATTTCCGTCAGCGCCTTGCGGGCCGCATCAAGATTGCCGCCACGGGCGATCAGCTGGGCGCGGCGCAAGCGCGCCTCGACGTAGCCGCTTGATGCACTGTTGTCGACCTTGTCCAGCCAGGCGATGGCGCCCGCCGTGTCGCCCCGCGTCTCGGCGATCTGCGACAAAATCATCAGGGCCTTGAACGGATCGCGCGTGTCGCCAGGAGACTTTTCGAGCACGGCCAGGAAGCGCTTGAAGTACTGCTCGGCGCCCTTGGTGTCTTCCAGCTGTAGCGCCACGATACCCAGCGCGTACAGGCCGCCCACGTTATCGGGCTGGCTTTTCAGCAGCAGCAGGAATTGATCGCGCGCCGGCTCCAGTTGTTTTTGCTCAACCAGCAGGCGCGCATACGCGCCGCGCACTTCGACGGCGTCCGGATTCTTTTGCAGGAATGTGGCAAGCACCTTGCCTGCCGCCTCGGGTTCGCCCGTCACCTGCGCCAGAGTCAACACGGCCAGCTCGGAGTTCGGCTTGATCGCCAGCGCCTTGTTCGCTTCGCCGATGGCGCGCTCACGCTCGCCGATCGACAGGGCGCCCTGCGCCAGCACCAGATGGGCCTCGAACATGTCCAGGTAAGGCTGCACCAGGCGCGTCACCATCGAGTAGGCATATAGCTTGTCATTCGACCGCGACAGGATCTGCTGCATCTGGAACAGGGCCACGCCGCGGGCGCCCGCCGGCGCATTGGCCAGGCGCTCGGCAAAAATCGGTTCCGCTTCTTCGATTTTGTCCGTCAACACGACGAAGCCGAGGAAGAACTGCGTCGCCTCGTCCGAGTCGGGCGCCAGCTCGCGCCACAGGCGGATGGCGGCCAGCGCTTCGCCGCCCTGCTTGGCAGACAGCGCCATTTCGGAAGCGCGGCGCGCCAGGCGCGGGTCGCGCGTCTGCTGCGCCGCCACCATCATCGTCACGTACGGCCCTTGCCACTGGCCGCTCTTGAATTCCATTTCGGCCTTGGTCAGCTTGTACAGCAAGTCGCTGCTCAATTCGACCTTCGGCAAACCCTCCGCCTTGGCGTCCTCCTTGGCGCCCGCCTTGGACTCGGCGCCCTCTTCCTGTGGCGCGACGGGCGCGGCCGTAGAGGGGCCGGCCGCAGCATTAGCGGGGGCGACAGGCGTCTGTGCCATGGCATGCGTGGCCATCAGGGCGGACAAGGTTACAATGGCGAAAGCGTTTTTCAAAGGCTGATCCTGGCTAAACGGCAAAGTTTGATTCTACGCCCAACGCGGCTATCGCGTACTTCACGTATGTAACGAAATATATACGTCGTGGCGGCATGGCGTGCCCGGGCCAGCCATCCGCCGGCAAGCTGCCTGTTTTTATCCGCTTTTCAACCATTCGAGCCCTATGCCAGAATTGCCAGAAGTCGAAGTCACACGACGCGGTGTCGCGCCCCACATCGAGGGCCGCGCCGTGCGCGCCGTCGTGCTCCGCCGCGACGGCCTGCGCTGGCCCTTCCCTCCGGCCCTTGGCGAACAATTGTCGGGCCAAACCATCGGCCTGACGGGGCGGCGCGGCAAATACCTGCTGATCCACTTCCGCCACGGCACGCTGATTATCCACCTGGGCATGTCGGGCCATTTGCGCGTGCTGCCAACGGGGACGGAGGCGCAAAAGCACGATCATTTCGACCTTGTCGTGGAAGATGCGGACGGCGGCAGCCAGGTGCTGCGCATGACGGACCCGCGCCGCTTCGGCGCCGTGCTGTGGCACGACGAGGCCGACGGCCCGCTGGACGGCCACGCGCTGCTGCGCGGCCTGGGTACGGAACCACTGGAAGGCGGCTTCACGGGCCAGCTGCTGTTCGAAAAAACACGCAACAAGGGCACCAATATCAAGCAGGTACTGATGGCGGGCGACATCGTCGTCGGCGTGGGCAATATCTATTGTTCCGAGAGCCTGTTTCGCGCGGGGATCAACCCGAAGACGCCGGCCCGGCGCATCGGCCTGGCGCGCTATGAGAAACTGGCGCAGGCGATACGCGACGTGCTGGCCGAAGCCATCGTGCAAGGCGGCAGCACCTTGCGCGACTTCATCGGCGTAAACGGCCAGTCTGGCTACTTCCAGCAGACGTATTTCACCTACAACCGCGCGGGCAAGCCATGTCGCGTATGCGGCGCGCCGATCCGCCAAATCGTGCAAGGACAACGTTCCACGTTTTACTGCGTGAATTGTCAAAAGTAAGTCACTCGCAAAGGGAGCCAGATGGTCAGGGACTTGGAACAATACAGCGCATGGCGCCAGGATGTGCTGGCGGCCTTGCAGGCATACCGGCAAGCCGCCAGCGCGGCTGGCCTGGTCGACGGCGCTTCCGCGCTGCGCCTGGCCCGCTGCGTTTCCCGCCTGACTGACGACCGCCTGTCCGTGGCCTTCGTGGCGGAATTCTCGCGCGGAAAATCCGAGCTGATCAACGCCATCTTCTTTGCCGACTACGGCCAGCGCATCCTGCCCTCGGGCGCGGGCCGCACCACCATGTGTCCCACCGAGCTGCTGTACGACCCGGCATGGCAGCCATCGATCCGCCTGCTGCCCATCGAGACGCGCGCACAGAACCTGTCAACCAGCGACTACCGCGACCTGCCCGCCGCCTGGACCGTCCTGCCCCTGAACATCGATGCGGGCGGCGACATGCAGGAAGCCATCCGCCAGGTCAGCCTGACGAAAAAAGTCAGCGTGGAAGAAGCAGCGCGCTACGGCCTGTACGATGCCGACGACGCGGATGCACCCGCCATGCTCGACGAGGACGGCCATGTGGAAATCTCCATGTGGCGCCACGCCATCATCAACTTTCCCCATCCGCTGCTGAAACAGGGCCTGGTCATCCTCGACACGCCGGGCTTGAACGCCATCGGCACGGAACCGGAACTGACCTTGAACCTGATCCCGAATGCGCACGCGGTGCTGTTCATCCTGGCCGCCGACACGGGTGTCACGCGCAGCGACATCGAGGTTTGGCGCAACCATATCGGCGCTGGCGCCGGCCGCCTGGTGGTGCTCAACAAGATCGACAGCATGTGGGATGAATTGCGCGGCGACCTGGAGGTGGCGCAGGCGATCGAGCGCCAGCAGGCCAGCGTGGCACATCTCCTGGCCCTGGACGCTGGCCAGGTGTTTCCCGTGTCGGCGCAAAAGGCCCTGGTGGGCAAGATCAACCACGATGCGGCGCTGCTGGAAAAGAGCCGCCTGCTGCCGCTGGAGACGGCCCTTTTCGAGGAACTGATCCCCGCGCGCAAGGACATCATCCGGCGTCAGCTGGCGTTCGATCTGGACGCCATCGAAGCGGCGCAGCAGGTGCAGGCGGCGGCCCGCGCGCGCGGCATCGCCGAGCAGCTGCACGAGCTGCACAGCCTGCGCGGCAAGAACCAGAGCGTGATCGCGCACATGATGCGGCGCATCGATATCGAGAAGAAGGAATTCGACAGCAGCCTGTTCAAGCTGCAGGCGACGCGCGCCGTATTTACCCGCCTGTCGACGGAACTCTATACGAGCCTGGGCATGGACATCGTGCGCGACGATATCGACAGCGTGCGCGCCGCCATGCAGCGCAGCCGCTTTTTCACGGGCCTGCGCGAAGCCGTGCGCCAGTATTTCGAACGCATCGCCCAAAACCTGGACCGCTCGGAAGGCAAGACAGCCGAGATCACGGAAATGATGAATGTAATGTACCGCAAGTTCGCCACCGAACATGGCCTGGCGCTGGCCTTGCCGATGCCGTTTTCGCTGGCCCGCTACCGCCAGGAGATCGCCGATATCGAAGCCGTCTACCATAAGCAGTTCGGCACGGCGACCCTGCTCACCACCAGCCGGGTTGTGCTGATGGAGAAATTCTTCGACACCATCGCCTCGCGCGTGCGCCGCAGTTTCACCAACGCCAACGACGACGCCAGCGCCTGGCTGAAAGTCATCATGGCGCCGCTCGAAGCACAGATCGTCGAGTACAAGGAACAGCTGAAACTGCGCTTTGCCTCGATCCAGCGCATCCACGACGCCACCGGCAGCCTGGAACAGAAGATCGCCGGCTTCGAAGCCAGCCTGGCAGCGCTCGAACGCGACAAGGCGCAGCTGGCACAATTGCTTGCCGCCTTGCGCACGGCCAGCGCAACATAAAACAACCGAACACTGGAACCCTGCATGAAACGTCTGCTGCATCCGCTCTCGCCCGCCCAGGGCGCAGCTCAGTTTGAGAACGCGCTTGAAAATTATGTCGACCCAACTTTTTCCGCCACCGTCATCGCCTGGCAAAAGCAGCATGGCCGCCACGCGCTGCCATGGCAAAACACGCGCGACGCCTACCTGATCTGGCTGTCCGAAATCATGCTGCAGCAAACGCAGGTGACGGCCGTGCTGGGCTACTACGCGCGCTTCCTCGAACGCTTCCCCACCCTGCGCGATTTGGCGGAAGCACCGGTGGAAGACGTGATGGCGCAATGGAGCGGTCTCGGTTACTACACGCGGGCGCGCAACTTGCACAAATGCGCGCAGCGCGTGGTCGCCGAATACGGCGGCATCTTCCCCAGCGACCCGGTCCTCCTGGCCGACCTGCCCGGCATCGGCCGCTCGACGGCCGCCGCCATCTCCGCGTTTTCCAGCGGCACGCGCGCAGCCATCATGGATGGCAACGTCAAGCGCGTCTTCGCGCGCACCTTCGGCATCGATGCCTATCCCGGTGAAAAACGGGTCGAGGAAGCCATGTGGCGCCGCGCAGAAGCGCTGCTGCCGGAAACGGGCATCGAAGCCTACACGCAAGGCTTGATGGACTTCGGCGCCACCCTGTGCACGCGCAGCAGTCCCGATTGCAGCCGCTGCCCGCTGCAGCCGCGCTGCGTGGCTTACGCCACCGGCCGCACCAAGGATCTGCCGGTACGCAAACCGAAAAAAACCAGCCCGGAAAAGCACGCCGTCATGCTGCTCATCATCGACGATGGCCAGGTGCTGCTGGAACAGCGTCCCGGCTCGGGCATCTGGGGCGGCTTGCTGTCGCTGCCCGAACTCGATGGCCACGTGCTGGCAGATGAAGACTCACCGCGAGAGATAGACCAGCATGCGCTGGCATGCGCCGTGGCGCCATTCGGCGAGATCGAGGCGCAGGAACGGCTGCTGCCCATCGTGCATGTATTTACCCACTACAAATTGCACATCGTCCCCTGCCGCATCACCCTGGCGCGCCGCCTGGCACTGGCCGGGGAAGCGACCCACGTCTGGTACGACAGCGCGAAAATTGCAAACGCGCCGCTGCCCGCCCCCATCAAGAAACTGTTGCTGGAACTGTTCGGCGATGCGCGCGCAGCACAGCGCAGCATGTTCTAGTGCGCAGGCTAGTCGCATTGACACTGGCGGCGCTGTGCCTGCACGGCGCGCAAGCGGCGGACGAGCGTTCCGAAGTACCTGAGGTGAGAATTGGCGTGCTGGCCTACAAGGGCAGCGACGCCGTGCAGCAGGACTGGTCGTACGTGACGCGCCACCTGCAAGCCAGCGTCCCCGGCATCCGTTTTGTACTGGCCGACTATGACCAGGCGGGCCTGACGCGCGCCGTGCAGTCGCAATCGATCGCCTTTGCCATCACCAGCAGCGGTCATTACGTGGCACTGGAACACAGCGATGGCGCGAGTCGCATCGCCACGCTCGAATCGCCATGGACCGACTCGCCACGCCAGGCCATCGGCTCGGCCATCGTCGTGCGCAATGCGTCGCCGCTGCACGACCTGGCCGACCTGGCGGGCAAGAACGTGATGGCGGTGGCGCCCGATGCGTTTGGCGGTTACCAGATCGCCGCACGCGAGCTGCTGGAAGCGGGTATCGATCCCGCGCACGATTTTTCCAGCCTGCGCTACAGCGGTTTCCCGTCGCAGCAGATCGTCGAAGCCGTGCGCTCCGGACGCATGGATGCCGGCATCGTGCGCACCTGCCTGCTGGAACAGATGGTGACGCGCGGGGAAGTGCAGGCTGACGAACTGCGCGTGATCACTACGCGTCCGATTCCCGGTTTTCGCTGCGCCAGCTCGTCGCGGCTGTATCCGGACTGGCCCTTCGTGGCCCTGCGCCAGACGCCGCCGGCGCTGGCGAAAAAAGTGGCGCTGGCCTTGCTGGCCATGCCGCGCACCAGTGAGGGCTACAGCTGGACGGTGCCAAGCGATTACCAGATCGTCGATGAGCTGTTCCGTGAATTGCGCATCGGCCCCTACGCCTACCTGAACAAGTTGACATTCGAGACGGCGCTGCGCCGCTACTGGGGCTGGATGCTGCTGGTGCTGGCCTTGCTGGTGGCCTGGGCCGTGCACACGGTGCGCGTGGAATACCTGGTCAGCCGGCGCACGGAGCAATTACGTGCCGCCCAGCACCAGCAGCGCGCACTGGAGGAGCAGGCACGCCAGCGCCAGGCCACGCTCGACCACACGGCGCGCCTGGCCATCCTGGGCGAGATGGCCAGCGCCATTGCGCACGAATTAAACCAGCCGCTGGCGGCCATCGGCAATTTCGCGCGCGGCATGGCGCGCCGCATCGCGGCGGGTCGGCTGGACGCGGCGCCCCTGCTCGACGGCGCGCAGGAAATCGCCACGCAAAGCGAACGCGCGGGCGCCATCATCCGTCACATTCGCGCGATGGCGCAAAAGCGGCCCGCGCACAGCACCCCCTTCGCCCTGGCCCTCGCCGTGGAGCAAGCCGTCGCCCTGTTTTGCGCGGCCCATCCGCAAGCCAATATCAGCTGGCGCCACGACGCTGCCAGTCCTGACCCTCGCGTGCTGGCCGACCCGCAGCAAGTACAGCAGGTGCTCCTGAATTTGCTCAAGAATGCGCTCGATGCGCAGGTGGAGAACGACAATCCCGGGCACGCCATCGGCGTGCTGCTGCACCGGGAAAACGGCGCCTGCACGGTGGCCGTTCGCGACGCCGGCTGCGGCCTGGAAGCGGCACAGATGGCGCGCCTGTTTGAGCCTTTTTTCACGACCAAGACCGAAGGCCTGGGCCTGGGCATGTCGCTCAGCAAAAGCATCATCGAATCGTTCGGCGGCAGCCTGTCGGCGCACGCCAATGCCGATGCGCCGGGCTTGACGGTCTGGTTCCGCCTGCCTGAAGATACTGGCATGGAAGCAAACAAGGAAACACCATGAATGAAAGCGATGCCATCCTTTTTGTCGTCGACGACGACGCCGCCATGCGCCGCTCGCTGGCCTATCTGTTCGATTCAGCCGGCTGGAAAGTGGAGGCATTCGAATCGGCACGCGATTTCCTTCAACGCTATGATGGCCATGCGCCGGGCTGTTTGCTGCTCGACGTGCGCATGCCCCTGATGAGCGGGCTGGAACTGCAACAGGAACTGGCGCGCCATGCGATCTCGCTGCCCGTGATTTTCCTCAGTGGCCACGGCGATCTGGCCATGGCCGTGCAGACGATGAAGGCCGGCGCCTGCGATTTCTTGGAAAAACCGTGCAAGGACCAGGTGCTGCTGGACGCCGTCTCGCGCGCCGTGGCCCGCAGCGTGGAAGAAAGCCGCAGCGCCGCCAGCGCGAATACGGCGCAAACGGCGCTGGCCAGGCTCACCGCGCGCGAGCGCGAAGTGGCGCTGCTGATGGCCGAAGGCAAAGCCTCGAAAGTCATCGCCCGCGAGCTGGGCATCAGCGACAAGACGGTGCAGGTGCACCGCCATAACACGATGGAAAAACTGGGCCTGCATTCAGCAGCCGAGGTAGCCCGGCTGCTGATGGCAGGTGGGCAAATCTAAGCCCGCACGATACGCGCAGGAAGACCCTGCCGCACTGACGTGCCCGAGACGGGATCGACAAACACGTTCTTGTCGCCGCGGCTCGGGTCCGTCAACCCCAGGTCGTTCAGGTTGATGCCCGCGCCGATGGCCGGCTCGTCTGGCTGGCGCGACTTGCCGATGCGGTGAGCCCGCGCGCCATGCTCCTTGTGGCCGAAACCGTGTTCGACGGCGATCACGCCCTGCTGCACGCCATGGCGCAGCATCACCGTGGCCCTGGCCCTGCCGCCCGGCGTTTCCAGGTAAATTTCATCGCCATTTTCCAGTTTCAAACGGGCCGCATCGTCGGGATGCACGGCAACCGGGTTGTCAGGATGGATGCCGCGCAAGCGCCGCGCGCCGATGCTGTAGGAGTTCTGCAGCGCTGATTTAAAACTGATCAACTCGAATGGCCACTCGCTGGCCGGGTAGGCCTTGCGCACGGGCGTGCCGTCGGCAAACGCCGCCACTCTCCAGGCAGGTGTACCGGAGAAGCGTTTGCCGCTCAAGCTGTTCTTGCTCACGCCCAGGCCCTCGTTGTACAGCATCATGGGCTTCAGATAGCGGTGCGTGGACCAGTCCTGCGGATACGGCGTCTCGTCGACCAGCGGAGCGGGAACCACGGGCGCCTTGGCATTCGCCGGTGGCGGCAGGCGCAGGCCGAACATCTCGCCATAGCTCTGGTAGCGTCCTCCCCGCGCCAGCATGAAGGCCACCTTGCGCCACTCTTCCGGTTTCAGTGTGCGCTCAAGTTCGGAGCGGATGCGTGCCACGCCGGACAATTCGATATCGTCGTCGCTCGCCTCTGGCACAGCTGTCTTGCCCTGCCAGGCGATGTTGGCACCGCCGCGCAGATACCAGTCTTCCGCGCGCTGCAGGGGGAAGCGCTGGCCATCCATGTCTTGCAAGGCCTCGGGGCCGAAGCCGGGCAAGGCCATCGTTTTGGCCAGCGCAATGAAGAACGACTCCATGCAGATGGTCTGGCCGTCCGGCGTTTTCTGCACGCGCGGTTCGACCACGGGCCAGCGCGCCGTGCTCATTTTGACGGGCATGCCGCCCCAGGCGCCGGCCCAGCCCCAGCTTTCATACAGCAAGGTATCGGGCAACAGGTAATCGGCAAACGCCGAGCTTTCGTTGATGAAGGGATCGATGGCGACGATCAGCGGAATCTTCTTCGGATCGGCCAGCTCCTTGCCGATCTGCGCGCGCAAGCCCGTGATGCCGTAGACAGGATTGCAGCTCCACAGTATCAGCGCCTTCAAGGTGTACGGGTAGCCATTCATGGCACTGGTGAGCCATTCGGTCGCCAGTGCCGGCGCGTTCGGATACCACGGCGCCCTGGCCGGATACGCCTTGCCGGCTTCCTTCTTCAGCTTGAATTCCGAGGTTTTTTCATATGGCACATTACGCCCGATCGGCATGCCCGCCGCCTTGATCTCGCCGTCGAAACTCTCCAGGTTATAGCGCGGACCGGGGCCCGCATCCTTGAAGCTGCCGCCATTGACCAGGGTGCCGCCCTTGCGGTTCAAATTGCCGATCAGGGTATTGAGCATGACCAGCGCATACGCGTTGTAGAAACCGGCGCCCGACATCATGCCGCCATGCGCATTGACGGCTGCGCGCTTGCCATGGCTGGTGAGTTCCTGCGCCAGCCCTTCGATGATGTCGCGCGAGATGCCGCAGGCGGCTGCGTATTCATCCATGCTGTGGCGCTGCGCTTCCTCGTTCAGCATCGTCATTGCCGTCTTCAGGTGCAGCGGCGCGCCTGCCACTTCCAGCGGACCATCGAAGAACAAGCGACCCTCGCCCTTGGCGGCGTTGTGCGGCAAGATGGCTTGCGTGGCAGCGTCGATCACGCAAAATGCGTCGCCATCCTTGTAGCGCTCCTCTTCCGCCAGCTCCACCGCGCCGATGTCGGACGCGCGCAGGTAGCGTCCATCGCGCGGATGGCCTTTCTCGTTGATGATCAAATGCGTGGCATTGCACCAGGCGGCCTCGCCCGCCGCTTCCGCCACCTTCAGGTTGGGCTGCGCGAGGAAATGACGGTCATAGCGCTCCTGCTCGATGATCCAGCGGATCATCGCCATGGCCAGCGCGCCATCCGTACCCGGCTTGATCGGTACCCAGCGGCTGCGGTCGCCCGCTGCCAGGCTGTCCGCATTCGTCAGCACCGGATCGACGACGACATAGCTGAAATCACGTTTGCCCGAGCGGGCTTTCGCTATGAGCGTGCCCTGGCGCTTGAATGGATTGCCCGCATTGCCCGGCGCCGTGCCGACAAAAATGCAGAACTCCGTGTTTTCCAGGTCCACTTTCGCATGCGGCATTTTCTTCATGTCGCCGAACATGGCGCCGGAGCCGCTGCGGTAAGCGCCGCCACAATACGAGCCATGGTTGACCAAGTTCAGACTGCCGTACGACTGCTTGAAAAAGCGCGTGCCAAACGCCAGGCGGCCATCGTCCGTGCTGCACATCAGGCCCACCTGGTTGACTTGCGGGCCCAGTTCCGGCTGCGCCGGATCGATGGGTTTTTCCAGCTCGCGCAAGGCGCGCAAGCCCTGCACGTGACCTTCGCCAAACAGATCGCCGCCTTCCGTCACTTCCTTCACCAGCTGATCGAAGGCGATCGGCTCCCACTGGCCGCCGCCACGCGGTCCCACGCGCTTCATGGGCGCCAGCACGCGAAACGGCGACTCCATCTGTTCCAGCACGCCGTTGCCCCGGCCACAAGCGGTCGAGCGGCCTTTCAGGCCCTTTTCCTGGAAACGCGAAAGCGATACAAAGCTGTCGCGGATCGAGGTTTGATATGGCAGCGCCGGGTCGGCCGACATGGGACTGTAGGGATTGCCCGCCACGCGCAGCACCTTGCCGCTTTTCTTGTCGAGGCGCACGCGCACGCCGCAAAACGTGGTGCAGCCCATGCACATGGTGTAGCTGACCTGCTGGTCGGGATTGAGCGTCAATTTCCCCGTGGCGGTATCGACGGAAAACTCGGGTTGCAGGGAATTGCCGTGCAGTTTCTGCACCGGCTTGTCCTTGCCCAGCGCGTGGTCGACCATGCGGCCTGCCGTGGTGGAAAAGCTGGCGGCAAAGGCGGCCAGGCCGCCGCCGATGGCGCCGTAGCGCAGCAGCTTGCGGCGCTTTTCGTTTTCGTCTTCAGGGGCGCCGTTGTTTGCGTTGTTATGTACTTGATCGTTCATCATTAACTCCTCAGTGCGTGGCCATGGCAGGACGGCTACGGGTAGCGATCGCGCGTCCCGCCCATGGCAAAAATTCCAGCATCAGCAACAGCAGCGCGATCCACAGGCCGGCCGTGCCGATGATCCCCAGCAAGCCGTCGTTCCCCATCGGCAGGTGGTAGTCGTACAGGCCCGCGCCCGTTTTCGGGATCGTCTGGCCGCCGATGAAAATGGTCCAGCGCATCATCCAGGCGCTATGCAGCGCGATCAGGCCATTGACCAGGCCACTCGTGGCCGGGCGCCAGATGGCCAGTGCCATCGGCACGATGGACGACAGCACGGCCCAGACAGCCGTGAACTGCCATTGCGGCATGCCGGCCACCTGGGTAAACGCCATGCTGTGGCTGGCACTCACGCCGGACAGGCTGACGAACAGCCAGCCGCCGCCCAGCGCCAGCACCAGCGCCAGCGACAGGGCCAGCGCGCGGTTCAGCGACACTTCCAGTGCCTTGTCGCGGCCCGGCAGGAAGCGGTTGAACAGCAGCGCCAGGCCAACGGCCCCCACAAAGGCTGTGGCGGCGAATTGCGCCGGCAGGAAGGGCGTGAACCACAGGGGACGGGCGCGCACCACCATCACTTCCATGCCCGTGTACAGACCCACGACAAAGGCGGCGAGCAAGGTGAAGGCGGCGGCGATACGGATGGCTTTGCGCGAAGCGGCGCCACCGCGCCCGGCAAGGCGGTACAGGAAGGCCAAACGGTCCTGGCCCTGTCCCCGCGTGGCGAAGTCCACGCGCAGCGCCAGCCATGCATACAGCATCAGACAGCCCAGGTAGAGGGGAATGAAGAACGAGCCCCACGACATCCACGACTGCGGCTGGAAGTAAATATAGAAGTGATAGAAGCGGCCCGGCCCGTGCAGGTCGGCCAGCAGCGCCACGGGCGCCGTCATGCCGCAGACGAGGGATGCCAGCAGCGCGATGCGCCCCAAGCGTTCATACGCCTTGCGGCCGAAGACGAAGTACGGCAGGGTCAGCATGAAGCTGCCGTAACTGAGGCCGATAAGGAAAAAATACTGCACCGCCCACGGCAGCCATGCCGCTTCGCGCGTGACGTTGAGAATTTCGGTGATGTGGCTGTCCATGGTTTATTTCCCGTGTTTGCTCGGTTGCCAAAGTGTCGCTTCGCCCTCGACGTGGCCGGCGAAGCGCGTGTCCAATCCCAGATAGAACACGTGGGGCTGGGTACCCTGTTCGGGTTTCAGCACTTTCACCTTGTTCTCGGTGAGCAGCTGGTGCACCATGCTTTCCGGATCATTCAGGTCGCCGAAGATGCGCGCGCCACCCACGCAGGTTTCCACGCAGGCCGGCAGCAAGCCTTCGTCCACGCGGTGCGCACAGAACGTGCATTTGTCGGCCTTGCCCGTCTCGTGATTGATGAAGCGCGCGTCGTACGGGCAGGCTTGCACGCAGTAGGCGCAGCCCACGCAGCGGTCACCATCGACGACGACGACGCCATCCTTGCGCTGGAAAGTGGCGCCTACGGGGCAGACGGGAATGCAGGGAGGATTGGCGCAGTGGTTGCACAGGCGCGGCAGCATGTAGGTGCCGCAGCGGTTCTCTTCCTTGACTTCATAGGTCGAGACGACGGTGCGGAAGCTGTTTTCCGGCACGGCGTTTTCCATGATGCAGGAGACCGTGCACGCCTGGCAGCCGATGCATTTCTGCACATCGACCACCATCGCCCAGCGCTGACCGCCTTCACCCTTGGTGGCAGCCTTGCCGGGCAGCGGCGCGATGGCCGCCCCGATGGTGACGGCTGGCAAGGCGCGCAAAAAACTGCGGCGCGATTCAATCATGACACTCTCCTTGACTATGGGCGGCAAGCCCTTGTTGACTTGCTGCCATGATAGAAAAGAAGGTGCTGCGGGGGTATTGGGGTGATCGGGTGGGGACCTAGATGATCATGCCAATTGACAGGATCGATAATGCGGAGTAGGTCGGATTAGCGTGCAAGCGCGTCATCCGACAACCTTGTTGGCAGGGATGGAGGTGGTGTCGGGTTACGCCGTTCCGGCTAACCCGACCTACAATTCATCCAGAGAATACAGGCGGCGGTGCTCGCGGATCGCATAGCGGTCCGTCATGCCCGCGATGTAGTCGGCGATCTTGCGCGCCTGCTGCGTGACGTCGCCATCCTTGAGTTGATAGTCGGGCGGCAGCAGGGCCGGTTCGGCCATGAAGCTGTCATACAGTTCGCGCACGATGCGGCTCGCTTTCACGCGCATGCGGTTGACCTGGTAGTGGCGGTACAGATTCACCCGCAAGAAGCGTTTCAGCTCCGTCGCGTCCGTGCGCATGGCATCCGAAAAACGGATCAGCGGCGCACAGGCGCGCACTTCGCTGACGTCGCGCGGTGCCGCGTCAAGGATCAAGGCATTCGATGTGACGATCAAATCGTCGGCCAGCGCCGTGATCAGGCGGCGCAGGGTCTCGTAGATGGCGCGCCGGCCCGACAGGCCGGGAAACGCCTGCTGCACGTCGCGCCACAGGCGGCCGAAAAATTCCACCTCTTCCAGCTGGGCGATGGTGATCAGGCCGGAGCGCAGGCCATCGTCGATATCGTGGCTGTTGTAGGCGATTTCATCGGCCAGGTTGGTCAGCTGCGCTTCCAGCGTCGGTTGCGTGCGGTCGATGAAACGCTGGGCCACGGGACCCAGTTCACGCGCATGCGCCAGCGAGCAGTGTTTCAGAATACCTTCGCGCGTCTCGAACATCAGATTCAAGCCATCGAAGGCGCCGTAGTGCTCTTCCAGGGTATCGACAACGCGCAGGCTTTGCAAGTTGTGCTCGAAGCCGCCGTGCGCCTGCATGCACTCATTGAGCACGTCCTGGCCCACGTGGCCGAACGGCGTGTGGCCCAGGTCATGCGCGAGCGCGATCGCCTCGACCAGGTCTTCGTTCAGGCGCAGGTTGCGCGCGATGGAGCGGCCCACTTGCGCCACTTCCAGGCTGTGCGTCAGGCGCGTGCGGAACAGGTCTCCCTCGTGGTTGAGGAAAACCTGGGTCTTGTATTCGAGGCGGCGGAAGGCCGATGAATGGATGATGCGGTCGCGGTCGCGCTGGAACTGGCTGCGCGAGGCGTGTGCCGCTTCGGCAAAGCGACGTCCCTGCCCCTGTGCCGAATGGGCCGCATACGGGGCGAGGAAGTCTTCGGGGGTCATGCTTGCTGTACTCCGGCGGCCAGGGTGGCCAGCACCAGTTCATGCGGCGCGGACGTGATGCACGGGCTACCCAGAGGTTTCAACAGGATGAACTTGATGGCGCCGCCCTCGTTCTTCTTGTCCACTTCCATCAGTTCCAGCCAGCGATCGACACCCAGGTCAGGCGCCTTGACGGGCAAGCCGGCGGCGGCGACGAGCTTGCGCACGCGCTCCACGGCTACCTGGTCGATATAGCCCATGCGGCAGGACAGGTCGGCGGCCATCACCATGCCGCAGCCGACGGCTTCGCCATGCAGCCAGTGGCCATAGCCCAGGCCCGCCTCGATGGCGTGGCCGAAAGTGTGGCCGAAGTTCAGGATGGCGCGCAAGCCGCCTTCGCGCTCGTCCTGGCGCACCACGTCAGCCTTGATTTCGCACGAACGGGCAATCGCATACGCCAAAGCCCCCTTGTCGCGTGCCATCAGCTTGGCCATGTTCGCCTCGATCCAGTCGAAGAAGGCAGCATCGATGATGGCGCCATGCTTGATCACTTCGGCCAGACCCGCCGACAGCTCACGCGCCGGCAGGGTTTCCAGGGTCGAGGTGTCGGCGATCACGGCGCGCGGCTGGTAGAAGGCGCCGATCATGTTCTTGCCCAGCGGGTGGTTGATGCCCGTCTTGCCGCCGACGGAGGAATCAACCTGCGCCAGCAGGGTGGTCGGCACTTGCACGAAGCCGATGCCGCGCATGTAGCTGGCGGCCGCATAGCCGGTCAGGTCGCCGATCACGCCGCCACCCAGCGCCACCAGTGTGGTCTTGCGGTCGCATTTATTGGCCAGCAGCGCGTCGAAGATCTGCATCAGGCTGGCCCAGTTTTTATATTCTTCGCCGTCCGGCAGGACGATGCAGATCACTTCGCGGCCATCGCTGGCCAGTGCCGCCTGCAGACGGCCAAGGTACAGGGGAGCGACGGTGGTATTGGTGACAATGGCCACCTTGTGGCCGCTGATATGACGCAGCAGCGCATCGGCGTCGGCCAGCAGGCCGGGACCGATGGCGATCGGATAACTGCGTTCGTCGAGGTCTACGCTCAACAACATTTTGGATTGCTCGTTCATCGAAGGCTCTGCATGAATGACGCAGTTGGGCGACGCCTCGCATTCGAGGCTGGCCAGCTGCATCAGGATGGTCTGAACCATCGATTGTACGTTAGGACGGCCCGTGTCGATCACAATGTCGGCCACTTCCATGTAATGGGGCTCGCGCTGTGATGTCAATTCTTCCAGCTTGCGGCGCGGGTCTGCCGTCTGCAGCAGGGGGCGGTTCTTGTCGTGGCTGGTGCGCGCCAGGATGTTGCTGACGCTGGCGCGCAGGTACACGACCGTGCCCCGTTCCTTCAGGTAGGCACGGCTGTCGGCGTTGAGGATGGCGCCGCCGCCGGTGGCCATGACGATGCCTTCCTGGGCGCTCAGGTCGCGGATGACTTCGGCCTCGCGCCGGCGAAAGCTGGCCTCGCCCTCGATTTCAAAGATCCACGGGATGGTCGCTCCCGTGCGTGCCTCGATTTCATGGTCGGAATCGACAAAGCGCAAGCCCAGCTTGCGGGCCAGGATGCGCCCGATCGTCGTTTTGCCTGCGCCCATGAGGCCGACAAGAAAAATATTGCTGTTGGAAATTTCGGACACTTTTATATCATTCAGAAAATAAACGGGCGCGCATTCAAACTCAACACCGCCCGTTTTTCCCTTGCCTCAAGAACAAGAGAACTTCAGCGTAAACGGGTAACTGGTCACATTGCCCCACGGCGTAGTGTTTGCCACATAGAACGTACTATCTACTCCCACCACATAATTTGCTGGCGTCAGGCTGTTAATTGTAACGGTATGCCAGCTTCCCTGGTTACCCTGAATGTTGCTTCCCATCCGGTCAGCTACGCCGAGTGCATTGGGCGGGAAAACATTTTGTACGAGGCTTGGTGATACGGATACAGCGCTATCGAGTGCATTCGTCGTCGTACAGCCGCCCATGCCGCAGGAGCCGACCGCGCCCAAGGTGCTCTGGAAAACGACAGGCATAGCATCAGCAACAGGGGTGCCCGCCTGGTCGCCCAGGAAGGCCATGATGGTGGCCGCAGGCGTGGCTGGCGTACTGGTGCAAGAACAGCCGTTCACAACTGGAGCTGAAACGCACATTGCCTTTCTGGCCCGTGTACAGGGCACCGCCAGCGAGCACACTCACAGAGATCACGGAAGGGCCATAGGCAGGTATGCTGGCGGGCAACAAATTCAGATTGCCAAGGCAAGTTCAGTCGCGCCGCCAGAATAGTTGCCTTGATTACTGGCTATAGCGGCACTGACCGCTGCTGTCACAATCAAGGTGGCGCCGCCACTCTCTGACAGGCTCAAAGGCCGCAAAGTCATATGGACCTGGCCAGCGGCATCCGTCAACGCGATCCCGGTCAACGAGGATATGTCCGCAAGAGTATGGTCAGTCGAGAATACCAGCCGGTCCCCCGAGACCGGTGTGCCACTCAGGTCACTGAGCAGTGCCCTTGCCGTCAGCGGCGTAGCACTCGACAGTGCATGACTGGCGTTGGTTCCGCGCAACAAGGACAGCGCCAGCTGGGCACTCGATGCCTGGGCCGTCTTTATCTCGTAATTCACCTCACCGCTTACGCTGGCGGGGCCTGCCGCCACTGTAGCGGTCACCTTGCCAGCCCCCGTGACCGTCGAATTTAACGCTGCCAAAGTAATGCTGGCGACCCCCTTGGCGTCGGTGAGCGTCGTGCTATTCGTCGTAGAAAGCGTCGCGAGCGACTTATCGGTGGAAAATGTCACCAGTGCATTGCTCACAGGCGCGCCATTCGCGTCTACGACGGAAGCCTTGACCGTCAATGGCGTCGTATTGCTCAATGCAATGCTGAACTGGCCTGCCGCGTTATACAAGGTCACGCTGACTTTCGCGGCCACGGGACCCGTCGTGCCGCCGCTGATGCCACCATCGATGGTCGGATCGCCGCCACCACCGCCACACGCGGCCAGCGAGGCACCCAGCAACAGCAAGGTCAGCCAATTCGATACCGCACTCCAAGAAGTATTGCCTAAAGAAAAATTCCGCATAGTCGTCATCAGTCCGCTTTCGTTTGCATTGTTACTTAAACGTAAAGATGTGACATTAACGTGTTGCTGGGCGATCTGCCACTATTTTCGGCGTAATAAACACCATGAGTTCCGTTTTTTCTTGACTGCGGCCCGTACTGCGGAAAAAAACACCCAACACGGGGATGTCGCCAAGAATCGGCACCTTGCTGTCCGTGCCCCGTTCGGACTGCTGATAAATACCGCCCAGCACCACCGTGCCGCCGTCTTCCACCATCACCTGCGTGCGCACGTGCTTGGTGTCGATGGCGAAGCCGGAACGGGTTTCCTGGCCCACACTGTCCTTGTTGACGTCCACTTCCAGCACCACGTTGCCGTCCGGCGTGATCTGCGGCGTTACCTCCAGGCGCAGGTTCGCCTTGCGGAACGTGATCGACGTGGCGCCGCTGCTGGTGGCCACCTGGTAGGGCAATTCGATGCCCTGTTCGATCAGCGCCAGCACTTTGTCGGCCGTCACCACGCGGGGGCTGGAAATGATCTTGCCCCTGCCGTCCGCTTCCAGCGCGGACAGTTCCAGGTTCAAAAAGCGGTTGGCGGCCGCCGAAAACAGGCTCAGGGCGAAGCTGGCCGGCGGCAGGCCATTGATGCTGGCGGCCGGCAAGTTGACGAATTGCGTGTTCGGCACAAAAGCGCCGGCGCCGGCCACCGTTTGCCCCGTCGCCTCGCCCACACCCTGGTAGCTGCCGCCGATGGCCGCGCGGCGTCCACTGCCGCCCAAAGAAAAACCGGGCTGCTGGCCCTGTGCCAGGCGCTGGTCCGTAAAACCCAGGCGCGCGCCCAGGTTGCGGCTGAAACTGTCGTTCGCTTCGACGATGCGTGCCTCGATCATCACTTGCCGCGTAGCAATATCAGTCTTGGCAATCAGTTGACGGATCTGCTCCAGGCGCGCCGGCACGTCGGTCACGAACAGCTGATTCGTGCGCGGCTCGATCAGCACGCTGCCACGGCGCGACAACAGCCGGCTGCGCCCTTCCCCCGCGTCCAGGCCGAACACCGTGCGGAACGCTTCCGCTTTCTGGTAATTGAGCGGGAAGATGGCCGACTGCAAGGGTTCGAGTTCCGCGATCTGCGCGCGCTGCTCCAGTTCCAGTTTTTCGCGCGCCAGCATTTCCTCGCGCGGCGCGATCCACAGCACGTTGCCATTGCGCCGCATGTCCAGGCCCTTCGCCTGCAGCAGTACGTCGAGCGCCTGGTCCCACGGCAAGTCACGCAGGCGCAGGGTCAGGTTGCCCGTCACGCTGTCGCTGGCGATGATGTTTTGCCCCGACGCGTCGGCCAGGATGTGCAGGGCCGCGCGCACACCCACGTTCTGGAAATCGACGGAGATTTTCTCGCCGGCATACAGGCGCGGCGCAGTCACCAGCACCACCGCCTCGTCCCCGGCCAGAACGACGCCATGCAGCAGTGCCCAACACATCGAGCACATCCACATAAACGGCTTCATGGCGTGGCCTCCGGTACGCTGGCCTTGGCGTCACCCGGCTTTTGCAGGGACAGGCTGCCATGCCGTTCGCGCCACCCGCCCCCCGCATCCTGCAGCAACTCCCGGTACTGCAGCGCCTGTTCGCTGATTTGCGTGACCAGGCCATGGTCTGGCCCCAGATACTGCCCTGCCGCCACCCGGTACACGCGCTGGCCCGCCAGCAGCAGCGCGTTCAGGCGCCCGGCCTGTTGCACGCTGCCCACCATGCTGATGGCCGGCAATGCCACGCTTTCCAGCGGTTCGCGCACACGGCGCGGGTCGGGCCCCGCCACGCTGCCCCGCTGGCCGGGCGCGGGCGCTGTAGGCAATGCGCCAAAAGGGTCGGCCAAGGTGGCGGCCTCGTAGGGATATGGCGCGACCGTGGCAAGCGGATGCCATGCAGGCGCGGCTGCGGAGCCGCCCGGCTTGGACGACAAGGCAGCTTGCGCCGCCCGTTCTCCCGCTTCGGGCAAGCGATACGCCTGCAGTACGGCATCGAGCGTCAGCAAGCGATCCTTGCCGAGAGTCAAGGCGAGCTCATGCACCGTGACGATGCGCGGCAGACGCGCCAGGTCTGCCAGCAGCGCCCCCATGGCGTGATAGCTGCCGCGCAACTGTATGGTGATCGGCAAGGCGACATATGGCGCTCGCGGCCGGCGCGCACCCGGCTTGAACAGTGAAAATTGCAGACCGCGCGACTGGCCTGCGGCGTTGATGTCCGTCAACAGCACCGCCATCGCTTGCTGGTCGGGCAGCTGCTGTTCCAGGAGGGCCAGCTCGGCGCCAGCCTGGCGCAGCTGCGCACGCCACTGCGGCAAGTGCTTCGCCCGGGCCTGCGCCGACACATACTCGGCGCGCAAGCGGCCTTCTTCCCTTTGCGCCGCCTGCACGGCAGCCATCATGTCATCCAGCCATGCGGCGTGCAGCAGGGCGGCCACCAGCATGCCAGACAGGGCAGCGCAAGCGAGACGCACGGGTAGCGGCCACAGCGATGCGGTCTTCAAGCTCAGCATCATCAACCTCCACGACTAAGATTGCCCAGCGCTAGCCAACGCCAGCCGTATCGTCCATTCCACCGCACCATCTGCCGCACCGCGCACTTCCAGCCGCACTTCCAACAATTCCGGGCGGGACCAGGGCGCTGCCTGTTCCAGCGCCAACAGCATTGCCGCGACCTTGTCCTGCGAGACTGCACGCCCTTGCAAGCGCACCATCGCCGTTTCCTGGCGCACACTGTGCAAGGCCACGCCGGCCGGCATCGCCTGGGCCAGCACGTCCAGCATGCGCACCCAGGCATTGCGTTGTTCCTGCAAACTGGCAATGGCCTGTTGGCGCAGCAACAGCGCCGCCATCTCGCCCTGCACCAGCTTGCCGGCGACAAGGATGGCATTGACTTGCTGCATGGCATTGCGCCAGCCCTCCTGACGGTGCAGCTGCGCGTCGAGCCGCTGCTGCAGCCAGGCGCCTGCAGCCAGGGCCAGCAGCAATCCCAGCAGCGCCCCGCCGGCCAGCTGCCACAGCAGCACCTGCATACGCCGGCGCCGTGTCGCCTGCCGATGCGGCAAAAGGTTGATACATGGCACTTGCGCCACGGCCTTCATCGGGCGTACCGGTGCAAAGCCAGCCCCCAGGCCAGCTGAAATGCCAGGCCGCTGTCCGGCAAAGCTTGCCATCCCCCTTGTGCAACGGCCGCCTGGCGCGCCAGCGCTTCGCTATCCATGACGACGGGCGTCAAGCCGGCCGCCGTAGCCGCATCGAGGCGGCGCTGCACGCTGGCGCGTCGTGCAGCCACCAGCAGCACTTCGATCTCCCGCTCCGTATGGCCGGCAAGCGGCGGCGCCGGCCCGAGCTGGTAAAAATCCAGGCTGGCGTCTTCCAGCGCAAACGGCATGTATTGCGCCGCCTCCAGTTCCACCAGGATTTCGAGCTGCTCCTCCGGCAAGCCCGCCTGCAGGCGTATCACATGCGTGATCAAGGCCGTGGCCGGCATGGCCAGCGCCACGCGGGTGCAGCCGCTGCCACTGTTGCGCCAAGCCAGACGCACGGTGGTGGCCAGGCCCTGCACATCTTCGACATTGCCCTCAAGCATCACCCCTGCCGCCAGCGCGGCGCTGCCGCAATGCCCGCATGACAATTTACCCCGCCTGCGTGTTAACTCGACCACGCGCACGGCATCGTCCGCCATGTCGACGCCCAGCAAACCGATGCCAATAAAACTGCGGATGGACATGTTTTTCATAGAGAAACGTCAGCGTGGGAGGGGATCCTGCCATCCGAAAGCCTAGTCCTGGCAGCGCTGGCTTGTAAATGGATTTCACGCTGGTGTCTGCGGCGCGCGGCGCCTATCTGGCCCGGCTATGATCTGGCGCAGAATAATTGTTACCAAATCCTGGTTGCCAGCGGGCCAATACACGCTTATATAGAGTATCGACAAGTGTCGACACTTCCCCCGGCAAGCGCCACGGCGCGCTGCCACCCCGGCAAGCTCGCTTATAATTGACCGGCATAATTAACCGAAAGACATACGACGCATGACATCTTCAAACACCGCTGGCTCCGCTGGCTCGAAGCCGCCCACCAAGGGCAGCAAACCCAAACGTTTTCTGCTGATGGCGCTGGTATCGCTGCTGGGCCTGGGCATCGTCGGCGTCTTGCTGGTGGTTTTTGGCCTGGCCATGGCCTATCCGAACCTGCCTGCGCTCGATACCTTGACCGATTACAAGCCGAAAATGCCGCTGCGCGTGTTCACGTCCGACAGTGTGCTGATCGGCGAGTTCGGTGAAGAACGGCGCAACATGGTGCATATCAAGGATATTCCCGATGTCATGAAGAAAGCCGTGCTGGCCATCGAAGATGACCGCTTCTATGAACATGGCGGTGTCGACTATCTGGGCATCACCCGCGCGGCCCTGCACAACCTGACGGGCGGCGCCAAGCAAGGCGCCTCGACCATCACGCAGCAGGTGGCGCGCAATTTCTTCCTGTCCAGTGAACAGACCTTGAAGCGCAAGGCGTATGAAGTCTTGCTGGCGTGGAAGATCGAGAAAAACCTTAGCAAGGACCAGATCCTCGAAGTGTATATGAACCAGATTTATCTGGGTCAGCGCGCCTACGGTTTCGCCTCGGCCGCACAAATCTATTTCGGCAAGAATATCCAGGATCTCACCGTGGCCGAAGCGGCCATGCTGGCCGGCTTGCCGAAAGCGCCGTCGGCCTACAATCCAGTCGTCAACCCGAAACGCGCGCGCATGCGCCAGCAATACATTCTGCAGCGCATGGCGCAGCTGGGCTACATTACGCCAGAGCAGTACACGGAAGCCAAGAATGAAGAGCTGAAAGTAAAAACCGACAGCAGCGCCTTCGGCGTGCACGCGGAATACGTGTCGGAAATGGCGCGCCAGCTGGTCTACGAGCAATTCAAGGAAGACACGTATACGCGCGGCCTGAACGTCTACACCACCATCACCAAAGCCGATCAGGACGCTGCCTACATTGCCTTGCGCAAGGGCGTGATGGATTACGAGAAACGCCACGGCTACCGCGGTCCGGAAGCCTACATCGAGATTCCGAAAACCAAGGCAGAAGCGGATGACGCCATCGAGACAGAACTGGCCGACCACCCGGACAGCGACGACATCATCGCCGCCATGGTGCTGCAAGCCTCGCCCAAATCGCTGCAGGCAGTCACTTCGGCCGGCGAAGAAATCACCATTACGGGCCCCGGCCTGACATTCGGCGCGGCCTGGCTGTCGGAAAAAGCGGCACCGAACCGCCGTATCAAGCGCGGCGCCGTGATCCGCGTCATGCAGGAAGGCAACACCTGGGTCTTGACGCAGATGCCGGAAGTCCAATCGGCCTTCGTTTCGGCCAGCACCACCGACGGTGCCATCCGCGCCATGGTGGGCGGCTTCGACTACAACCGCAACAAGTTCAACCATGTCACGCAGGCGTGGCGCCAGCCAGGTTCGGCCTTCAAGCCCTTCATCTATTCCGCTTCGCTGGAACGCGGCCTGTCGCCAGCCACCATCATCAACGATGCGCCGATCTCGTTCGACGCGGGCCAGACGGGCGGCCAGGCGTGGGAACCGAAGAACTACGACAGCAAATACGATGGTCCGATGACCATGCGCAAGGGCTTGATGAAATCGAAGAACATGATTTCCATCCGCATCCTGCACAAGATCGGCGCCAAGTATGGCCAGGAATACGCGACGCGCTTCGGCTTTGACGCGGACAAGAACCCGCCGTACCTGACCCTGGCCCTGGGCGCCGGCAACGTGACGCCGCTGCAGATGGCGGGCGCCTACGCCGTGTTTGCCAACGGTGGCTACAAGATCAATCCGTATCTGATCGCCAAGGTGACCGATAGCGATGGCAATATCCTGTCGCAAGCCAAGCCGGACCTGGCGGGCGAAGAAGCCAACCGCGTCATCGACGAGCGCAATGCCTTCATGATGAATAGCATGCTCAACGACGTCGTGCGCTTCGGCACGGCGAACAAGGCCATGGCCTTGAAGCGCCCTGACCTGGCAGGCAAGACGGGCACCACCAACGATTCCATCGACGCCTGGTTCGCCGGTTACCAGGCCAAGCTGGTAGGTATCGCCTGGATCGGTTACGACCAGCCGCGCAACCTGGGCAACCGGGAAACGGGCGGCGGCCTGGCCTTGCCGATCTGGATCAGCTACATGGCAAAAGCCCTGAAAAGCATTCCCGTCGAGGAACGCGCGGTACCGGAAGGCCTGATCCACGTGGGCGACGAGTATTACTATGCGGAAAATCCACCGGGCACGGGCGTAGGCAGCCTGGAAGGCGCGGCGCGCGGCACGCCGGAGGAAGAAAAAGCCAAGGAAGCCGTCAAGAACGAACTGTTCTAAGATCGTTTGATGCAAAAAGGGCAGACTGCAAAGTCTGCCCTTTTTGATTGCCGCGGCGAAAAGCTTATTTCAGGACCACGGGCGCACCGGCCTGCTCGCTGGCCATGGCCGACAGGGCCGCAAACAGTTCCGAGCTGTCGCGCGTGTTGATCCACTCGTCGCCTACGCGCTTGTAGTGGAAACCGCCGGAGCGGGCAGCCACCCACATTTCGCGCATGGGGGCCTGGCTGTTGACGATGATTTTCGTGCCGTTGTCGATGAACTCGATTTCCAGCACATTGCCGCTGCGGCTGCATTCGACGTCGAGCACGTCTTCATCGTTCAGCCGGTCCAGCGCCGCCTCGATCTGGGTCAGGGTGGCTTCGGCCAGGGCCAGGAATTCCGATTCGCTCATGCTACACTCCAAAGATCTTAATCAAACCGTGATTCTAATCGTGAAGTCATCCTCAGCGTTTTATATCGGCATCGCCATTGTGGTCTCTAGCGTCCTGGCCGGCTGCGGCCAGCCCGGCCCCCTGTACCTGCCCAAGCCGCCAGCGGCCAAGGGCGCACCAGCCAAAGGGCCGGTCGAACCGGCACCCGTGCCGCCGCCGCCCGTGATCGTACCAGCCACTTAAACGGAACGCACCGGGGTGGCTGCTTTGGCCGTCCTGGCGCTTTTCTCTCGTTTACTCCAGGCGAAATAAACGCGAATTAGCAGAAGTAGCGCGACGATGCTGCCAAAAAGAATGGGTTGCGCGAAATTATTCTTGCCCGCCTTCATCCACCAGAAATGCAGGATGCCCAGGGGCGCGATGACATAGATCAGGCGGTGCAGCCACTGCCAGCGCTTGCCGCCCAGGCGTTTCACCATGCCGTTCGTGCTCGTCACGGCCAGCGGGATGAGCAAGACGAAGGCGATAAAGCCCACCGTGATGAACGGACGCTTGAGCACATCCTTCCACATTTCCTGCACATCAAAAAAGTGATCGAACCACAGGAAGGTAGTGAAATGCAGCGCCGCGTAGAAAAACGCGAACAGGCCCAGCATGCGCCGCAGCTTGATCAGCCAATTCCATTGGGTGAGGCGCCGCAAGGGCGTGACCGCCAGGCTGATACACAGGAAATACAGGGTCCAGTCGCCCGTGCCGCGCGTGATGAATTCCAGCGGTTCCACCAGTTGCCCCGTGTACGTCAGCCAGACCATGCGTGCAAACGGCAGCAGCGCCAGCAAGAAAATCAGGCTTTTCAGCAGCGACAGCTGCCTGGTCGTGGGATTGATGGCCATGGTCTTTCCTTAAAAAAACTTCTTCAGATCCATGCCCGCATACAAGGAAGCGACATCGTTGTAGCCGTTGAACATCAGGGTCTTGCGCTTGCGCGCGAGAAAACCGTCTTCGCCAATGCGCCGCTCGGAAGCTTGCGACCAGCGCGGATGATCGACGTTCGGGTTCACATTCGAGTAAAAACCGTATTCGGACGGCGCCGACAGGTTCCACGAGGTGCGCGGCTGTTCCTTGACGAAACGGATCTTGACGATGGATTTTGCTGACTTGAAACCATATTTCCACGGCAAGACCATGCGCACGGGCGCGCCGTTCTGGTTCGGCAAGGTTTCGCCATACATGCCCAGGGTCAGCAGCGCCAGCGGATGGTTCGCTTCATCGATGCGCAAGCCTTCCGTATAGGGCCACTGCAGCACGCGGCTGCCCACGCCCGGCATTTGCTTCTTGTCGGCCAGGGTGATGAATTCCACGTACTTGGCATTGCCCGTCGGCTCGACCTTCTTGATAATTTCCGAGAAGGAATAACCGACCCACGGGATGACCATCGACCAGCCTTCCACGCAGCGCAGCCGGTACACGCGCTCTTCCAGCGGTGCCAGCTTCAGCAAGGCATCGAGATCCAGGGTCATCGGCTTTTTCACTTCGCCTTCGATACTGACTGTCCACGGCCGCGTGCGCAGGGTGCCAGCGTTTTGCGCAGGGTCGCTCTTGTCCGTGCCGAATTCGTAGAAATTGTTGTAGCTGGTGGCGTCTTTATAGGCCGTCTGCTTTTCCAGCGCTGAATAGGCGGGATTGAGCTTGGCAGCCAGCTTGGGATTCGTGCCTTGCGCGAACGCTTCGCGGCTGGCCATTTCCAGCAAGGCCGCGCTGGATATCGAACCCAGCGCTACTTGCTTGATGAAGCTGCGGCGCGATTCAAACACGGCGCGCGGCGTAATTTCGGAAGAATACGGCAATTCGATGCCGTTGGGACAGCGCTTGATCAACATGGCGGCTCCGGGAAAAGGTGATTGTTTATACCTTACACCAGTTTTCCCGGGCCGTTCATGACGCTTCTGTCATGAAAAAAATCGTTAGCAAAGTGTCCTAAAAAGTTCAGGGCAAGGCAAGGCTGCCATGGGCTTTTTCTCGGGCGCTTTTACAATTTCCCGTAAGAATGCAGGCCGGACAGGAACATATTCACGCCCAGGAAGGCAAACGTCGTCACCAGCAAGCCCACCAGCGCCCACCACGAAGCGACGCGGCCGCGCAAGCCCGTCATCAGGCGCATGTGCAGCCAGGCTGCATAGTTGAGCCAGACGATCAGCGCCCAGGTTTCTTTCGGGTCCCACGACCAGTAGCCGCCCCATGCTTCGGCCGCCCACAGCGCACCCAGGATGGTCGCTACCGTGAAGAAAGCGAAGCCCACGGAAATGGCCTTGTACATGACGTCGTCGAGCACTTCCAGCGACGGCAGGCGGTCAACCAGGTAGCCGCTCGATTTGAGCAGATACGCCGCCGCCACCATGGCCGACAGGGCAAAGGTGCCGTAGCCGATGAAGTTGGCCGGCACGTGGATCTTCATCCACCAGCTTTGCAGGGCCGGCACCAGCGGCTGGATTTCCGCCGCGTCGCGCGTGACCGTGTACCACATCAGGAACACCACGGCCGCCGAAATGACCAGCATGACGAAGGCGCCCAGTTGGCGCGTCGCATAATGCTGCTCGTAATACAGGTAGAACATGGCCGTGATCAGCGAGAACAGGATGAACACTTCATAAAGGTTCGACACGGGAATGTGGCCCACGTCGGCGCCGATCAGGTAAGACTCGTACCAGCGCACCAGCATGCCTGTCAGGCCCAGCACCACGCCGGCCCAGCACAGCAGGGAGCCGACGGACGAGCCGAATTCCGAGCGCGCTACCAGGCCGATCCAGTAGAACAGCGTCGACAGCACGAACAGGGTGCCCATCCACAGGATGGCGGACTGGCTCGACAAGATATATTTCAGGAAAAATTTCTGATTCGCCATCTCCAGATGGCCCGAGTACAGCTCGATGGCGAACAGCGACAGCACGGCCGCCAGGGGGATCAGCCAGCGCACGGGCTTCCAGTGCCAGCCTAGCCACGCGAACGTGGGCGCCGCTGCCAGCAAGATGGCCTTTTCATAGATATCCATGAAGGCGCCAAAGCGCATCAGGCCGAACAGGGAGGCCGCCAGCAAGCCGGCGCCATACAGCCAATCGATCAGGCTCAGGCGCTTGAAAAATCCTGGTTCCTGCGTATATATTTGCTTGTTTGCCAATTCCATCATTTTCTCCATTCCCGGCGACGCGCAAGCGTCCCGGACACAGCGCAGCTTACGCCGATTGCGGCAGCTTTGCCTTCAAAGTCTCAAATTCTTTTTCAAAATCCAGCGTCTTGCGTTGCGTGCTCATGGCCATCAGGGCTTCGCTGCCGCCTTCGCCATCCTTGATCCACACCCACAGGCGGCGCTCGCGGATATAAAACATGGAAAACACGCCGATCACGAGGAACAGACAACCGAGGTACACCACGCTCTTGCCCGGCGAACGCGTCACCTGCAGCACGGACGCCTTGATTTCCGTGAAGTCGTCCAGCTGCAAATACACGGGTGCGCCATAGAAGAAGCTGTCGGACAGCGCATTCGTTGCCAGTTGCAGGAAGCGGCCGTGCTTGTCATCGGCCTCGATGGCTTTCAAGCCATCCTGGGCGCGCGCCGCCTGCCACAAGTCCCACAGGCTGCCATTCAAGATCTTCATGAAGATATCGGCCGCTTTTTCCTGCTCGGCGGCGGGAATTTTCTCCAGGAAACGCGAAATGGCCAGGAAACCGCCCTCTTGCCCATTGCCGGCAAAAATACCCAGGCTCTTCGCCGCCGATTCCTGCAACTGGCCGCGCAAGGCTTCCGCCCCCGCTTGCGGCATGGCGCGCGCCGCATAGCGCGTGGCAGCCTGCTGGCGCAGCGCGGGATCTTGCAGTGCGGCACGCAAACGCATCCACTCGCTTACGCTGTAATTGTCATCGGCGGGAATGCGCAGATAGCTGAACGGGTCGCTGGGGTTGACGCGCATGCCGGCCAGGAACACCGTCGTGCCATCCACGGTGACGGGCTGCATGTAATTCTGGTATTCGCGTGCCTGACCCGTCTTGTCGCGCAATTTGTATTGCACCGAGGGGCCCACATTCTTGAGATCCTTGTTGTGGGCATTCTTCGCGGCCGAACCGAGGCGCTTGTCCAGGCCGACGGCAAATTTATCGTTGAAACTCTCCGCCTTGCTGACGGCGCGCACATCCTGGCCGGCGCTGAGATTTTCCACGTTAAACGGACGGAAACCCGACCATTCCACTGTGTAGGAATTGCCATCGCTGCGTTCGAGCGGCGTACTGCCGCCCACTTCGCCGCCGATATCGAAGCGTTTCGTCGTCTTGCCCGTCATGGGAAAACCCGTCAACTTGAGCTTGCTGCCGCCATCCTCAAAGCTGGACTGGTACAGGGCCAGGCCCTTGTACAGCAAGGGTTGGTTGACTTTGATGGTGGCAGGAAAACTTTCTCCCGTTACATGATCGGTGATGACGACATCGCTGGCAAACAGCTTGGGCATGCCCGTGCTGTAGAAATCGATATGGAATTTCTTCAGCAAAATCGTGATCGGCAGATCCTGGATCAGCACGCCATCGGCCTGGGGAATGATGGCCGTGTTGCTCGACGAGCCTTCCGGGATCATGGTGTTGCCGCGGAAAGTGGGGTTTGACAGGCTCAAACGGTGCTGGGCGGGAATGTCGGCGATCACGCCGCTGCCGGAAAAAGGCGTCTTGCCAAAGAACCATTGCTGTACGCGGATCGGCATTTCCGAATCGAGCAAGCCGCCCACGCAGATAATGACGATGGCGCCGTGGGCAAAGATATAGCCCCATTTATTGGCGGCGCCCCGCTTGGCCGCCACCAGGGTGGCATTGTCCTTCTCGACCACCTTGGCCGCATAGCCGCTGTCTTTCAGGCGCATCACCATTTGCTGCGCCAGCACGGCACGCGGCAGCGGCGCCTGCCATTCCATCTTGTGATGGAAATTGCGCAAGGATTGCTCGCGCACATTGTCGCGCCAGCTGCGCATATCCTTGAGCATCTTCGGCGCATTGCGCACGATGCACAGCGAGGTCGAGGCGACGAGGAAACCCATGATCACCAGGAACCACCAGGCCGAATACACTGAATACAGGCTCAGCTTGTCAAAGACGGCGAACCAGAACGGACCGAACTGGTTCACATAATTGGGCATGGGCTCGTTCTGCTTGAGCACGGTGCCAATAATGGAGGCGACAGCGATCAGGGTCAGCAAGCTGATGGCAAAGCGCATCGACGAGACCAGCTCGACGAATTCAGCCAAGCTGCGGCGTTGTGTCTTTAACTCGATTCCGGTCGTGCCTGTGCTCATACGTGGATACTCATACGGGATATGCAATCTTCAAGAAAATGTGGCATGGAGCAGATAGTTTCTCCGCGCAAGGCGGCAGCATACTCCTGTTTGCCCCCTGCCATAAAAAAGGGCAGCCCGTTGAGACGGCCGCCCTCTTCATGCGCGCTGGTGCGCCTGGCAATCTCTTGCCAATATGAAAACTTACTTCAGGCCGGCGATATAGTCGGCTACGGCGGCAATCTCGTCATCCGACATGCGGGCGGCAATGGTGTGCATTTGCGCGCTGTTCTTGCGGGCATCAGCCTTGGTGCTGCGGAACATGCTCAGCTGGGCCACTGTGTAGTCCTGGTGCTGGCCGGCGATGCGTGGATACTGAACGGGAAGACCATTGCCCGTCGCGCCATGACAGCTGGCGCAGGCAGCAACTTGCTTGGAAGCAATGCCACCACGGTAAATTTTCTTGCCCAAATCGATAGTATCCTTGTTTTTCGCGGCACCCGGCTTGGACAGCTGCGCGCCCAGGTAAGCGGCGATATTCTTCTTGTCGGCGTCGCTGAGCATCTTGGCATAGGTCGTCATGACGGGCTGGTTGCGCTCCGGCGTGGTGAAATCGACCAGTTGCTTGTAGATATAGCTTTCATGCTGGCCGGCCAGCTTCGGGTTGACCGTGATGGTCGAGTTGCCGGCAGCACCATGGCAGGATACGCAGGCAGGCAAGCCGCGCGCCGCATCTCCATCGGCGTACAGGGTAGCACCCTTGGCAGCGTCGGCCTTGACGGCCGGTTTCGGTGGTTCGACAGCGGAAGCAGTTGCCGATACAGCCAGCAAAGCGAGCAACATGGATTTGAACAACGGTGAAAACGCACGATTCATTCAGGCACCCTGAGACAGTGAGAAATTAGTGGTGGACATTGCCGCGCCCTGTGGATTTTTGCTTTATTTTCAGGGCCGCAAGCCGCATCGCTGCTACGCCGGCAACAATAAACAACCCCTTATTGTACAATAGCTTCTTGGCGTTATCGCTCCCTTATCGCTCCCTTTTGTTGCTTTACTACTCCCATGTCAAAACTCTGGCAAGCCCGCTTCTTTACGACCGTCAACCAATTGCGTGACCTGCCCGATACCACGGTGCCGGAAATCGCCTTTGCCGGCCGCTCCAATGCCGGTAAATCGACCGCCATCAACATCTTGTGTAATCAGAAAGGCTTGGCGTTCGCCTCCAAGACACCTGGCCGTACCCAGCACATCAACTACTTCTCCATCGGCGGCGCCCACGTGGCGCAGCACCGCAAGGATGCCACCATCGTCGAAGAGATCGAATGCCTGCTGGTCGACTTGCCTGGCTACGGCTACGCGGAAGTTTCGGGCTCGGCCAAATTGCACTGGCAGCGCCTGCTGGGCGACTACGTGCAACGCCGCGAACAATTGGCCGGCTTGATCCTGATCATGGATTCGCGCCGTCCGTTCACCGACCTGGACATCCAGATGCTGGAATGGTTCGCCCCGACGGGCAAGCCGATCCACTGCATCCTGACGAAGGTCGATAAGCTCAACCGCAATGAGTCTGTCAACGCGCTGCGCCAGGCGAAAGCCAAGCTCGACAGCTATGTGGATGAAGACGGTGTCGGCTTCCCGTTCACCGTGCAACTGTTCTCGGCCTTGAAACGCGTCGGCATCGACGAAGCCAATGACAAGATCATGGAACTGGCTGGCATCAGCGAAGACGGTGCGGCCCAGATGGTCGAACTGATCGACATGGAAGACGACGTCGAGCCGGAGTCGGACAAACCGGCTTGATCGACATCAACGCGACGTAAAAAAAGGCTGCCCGTTCACACGGTGCAGCCTTTTTTATTACAGCGAGTTCCTAGCGCCGTCCCGGCCCTGGCCGCTTCTCCGAAAAGAATTCCTGGCGCAGGAAAGCGCTCAGCTCGGCCGTGTCTTCCACTCTGGCGCTGAGGTTGACGTTGCGCCCCAGGCGCCGCGATTCCCAGACGAAGTCACCAGGTTTTTCGGCGCGGATCAGCTGGATCATCTTCTTGATGATGGCCGTTTCGATATCGGGCTCATTGCCCAGTTCGACTTTTTCCTGCTTCAGCCAGTTGCGTTTGAAGTTGCCATTCCAGCCCTTGAACTTGACTTCCGCGCTGAACGAAGTCTGGTTGACGATGGAAAACACGCCGCCCGAATCCTCGCGGTCGCTACCGGAATTACGCCCCTGGGCGCCAGCGATATTCGCCTTGGCCACGCGCATGGCGCGGTCGTTTTCGCTTTCCTCGGCCGGTGGCGTGGGGTTCTGCGCCTCGCGCTGCTTGCGGCGCTGCTCGATCATCGAGCTCATGTCTTCAGCCGGCGGCGGCGGCAACGGCACTTTCGACACCAGCGGCGGCGTGTAGGTTTCCAGTTTCGGCTTGTCGCGCGGCACGTCTTTTGTGACCACGCGCTTGCTCGGGGCCGGCGGCGGTTTCACCTTGGCCACTTTCGTGTCTTTGGGTTTCGGCGTGGGCTTGGGCTGCGGCTTCGGTTGCGGCTTCGGTTGCGGCTTGTCCTTCAGCGGCGCGATGTAGACCATCGCGCTTTCCTTCTTCGGCGGCGGAATCTTTTCGATCTTGTCGCTGCGCAACAGGACATACGCCGCCAGCAGCACGTGCAGCAAGACGGACACCCCGAGCGCAACCTTGCGCGTGGTGCTGGTCTTGGACCCGTAGGCCGGTGGTGGCTGGATTACTTGCCCGCAAGTGGGGCAAACATCGGAATCGGCAGCCAACAAATGGGTCGTGTCATGCAAAATGAATCGTGCTTTCTGTGTAGCGAAGAAATAACATTACAGGGCAGCCATAGTGCCAGAGTCCCTTGCTTTTGGGAACACTTCCTCGGCCTTTCCAACCCGAAGCGTACAGGATAGCGACATTCCTTGCAGCGCTAAACAGAGTACCCGAGCCGTCTCTTGACGGTTGTTACCGTATGTATCACTGCCCATACAAAACCGGCGCCCCATTCACGCAGGAATGGGGCGCCGGTCAAGCGCCCGCGGGGCACGCACGCGCTCAAGCCTTGTTGTCGAGTAGCACCAGTTGCTCGTCCGTCATCGGCCCCGTGCCGCTGTACTTGTCCAGGAACAAATAGATGACGGGGGTGATGAACAGGGTAATCACTTGTGAAAACAACAATCCACCGACCACCGCCAAGCCCAGCGGCTGGCGCAGTTCGGCGCCGGCGCCCAGGCCCAGGGCGATGGGCAAGGCGCCCATCAGGGCGGCCGCCGACGTCATCATGATGGGGCGGAAACGCAAGATGCAAGCCTGGCGGATGGCTTCAGGCGGGCTCATGCCTTCGTTGCGCTGCGCATGCAGGGCAAAGTCGATCATCATGATGGCGTTTTTCTTGACGATACCGATCAGCATCAAGATGCCGATAATGGCGATCATGGTCAGATCCATGCCGAACAGGCGCAGGGTCAGCAAGGCGCCCACGGCCGCCGACGGCAAGCCGGCCAGGATGGTCAGCGGGTGGATATAACTTTCATACAGCACGCCGAGCAGCACATAGATGACGGCCAGCGCGGCAATGATGAGGATGATCTGGCTGGACTGCGAATCCTGGAACACGGCCGCATCGCCGCCGTAACGCGTGATGATGGAGGCCGGCAAGCTCATTTCCTTGCCCATCACATCGATCTTGCCCGTGGCGATGCCCAGCGGCACGTCCGGCGCCAGGTTGAAGGCGATCGTGACGGCCTGCAGTTGCCCCTGGTGATTCACGGCCGTGGGACCGATGGTGCGTTCCACGTAGGCAATACTCGACAGTTTCACCAGCTCGCCCGACTTGCTGCGCACGGACACGCGCGTGAGCGCATCGTCATACTGACGGTCCTGCGTGGCCGCTTCCAGGATCACGTAGTAGCTCGCTGCCGAGGAATAGATGGTCGACACTTGCCGCTCGCCAAAGGCGCTGTACAGGGCCGTGCGGATATCGGACATTTGCACGCCCAGCAGATTGGCCTTGTCGCGGTCGATCCTGAGGGATGCCTGCAAGCCCTTGATCTGCGAATCGCTGGTGACGTCGCGGAAGGCGGGATCGGCGCGCATGCCGGCAATGAACTTTTCCGCCCAGTCATTCAAGGCATCGGGACTGACGCTTTGCAAGGTGTACTGGTAGCGGCTCTTGCTCTGGCGCCCACCCAACTGCAAGTTTTGCACGGGGCGGAAATACACGGCCATGCCGGGCACGGTGCTCGTCGCGCGGCGCAGGTTTTCCAGCACCACGGGCATTTTCGGCCGCTCGCTGCGCGGTTTTAATACCATGAACATGCGGCCCGTGTTGCCGCCGCCGACGAACGAGGTCACATCCTGCACGCTGGGGTCCGCCTTGAGCACGGCCGCCACGCGGGCTTGCAAGTCCTGCAATGCCGCCGAGGAAATATCCTCCGACGCTTCCGTATTCACCTGGATCTGGCCCAGGTCTTCCTCGGGGAAGAAACCTTTCGGAATGGTCGCGTACAGCAGCACCGTCAGCGCAAACGTGCACACGGCGATGAACAGCACCACGTTACGATGCGCCAGGGCCTTGTCGAGCAAATGGACATAGCCGTTGCGCAATTTCGTGAAACCCGCTTCGAAATGGCGGCCGATGAAGGACTTCTCGCCATGCGTGGGATCGCTGTCATTGTGTTCGCGTGTATCGGCCGGCAGGAAGCGGCTGGCCAGCATCGGCACCAGGGTCAGCGACACGATGGCCGACACGAGGATGGACAGCGAGACGACGACGGCAAACTCGTGGAACAGCAAGCCGATCACGCCCGGCATGAAGAAAATGGGGATGAACACGGCCACCAGCGAGACGGAAATCGAGATGATGGTGAACCCCATTTCCTTGGCGCCCACGAGGGCCGCCTGGATCGGCTTCTTGCCCATCTCGATATGGCGCACGATGTTTTCGAGCACCACGATGGCATCGTCGACCACCAGGCCCACGGCCAGGGTAATGCCCAGCAGGGAAACGTTGTCGAGGCTGTAGCCAAGCCAGTACAGCAGGGCCAGCGCACCGAGCAGGGAAATGGGCATGGTGACGGCCGGAATGAAGGTGGCCGCCGCACGGTGCAGGAACAAAAAGATCACCAGCACCACCAGGATCACCGTCAAGGCCAGGGTCAGGTTGACGTCGTGAATGGCTTCACGGATCGAGACGGAACGGTCATTGACCAGGCTGATCTGGATGGAAGCAGGCAATTGTGCCTTGAAACCCGGCAAGAGCTTGCGCACGGCATCGACCACTTGCACGGTGTTCGCATCCGGTTGGCGCTGCACCAGCAAGGTGATCGAGCGCTCGCCATTGAAACTGCCGGCCGTCTTGGTCGATTGGAAACTGTCTTCCACCTCGGCCACTTCCTTCAGGCGCACAGGCTGGCCGTTGCGCGTGGCGACGATGAGTTCGGCAAAATCGGCCGCCTTCATCATCTGCGGGTTGCCCTGGATGGTCAAGGTCTGGCTGGGGCCGTCGAGGATGCCCAGCGGCGAATTCGTGTTCGAGGCGCGCAGCGCTGTGGCCAGCTCGTCCATGGTCAGGTTGCGCGCGTTCATCAGGTCGGCACGGGCGCGCACGCGCACGGCAAAGCGTTTCTGGCCATTCACGCTGACCTGGGCCACGCCAGGCAAGGTCGACAGGCTGGGCGCGATCAGGTTTTCCGCATAATCATTCAGATCCGACAAGTTCAGCGATGGCGACGTCATCTGGATGAACAGCACGGGCGCATCGGCCGGATTGACTTTGCGGTAGGACGGCAAGTCCGTCATTTCCGTCGGCAACTGGCGCTGAGCGCGCAGCAGGGCCGCCTGCACGTCGACGGCGGCCTCGTTGACATTGATGCTGGCGTCAAACTCCAGGGTCAGCGATGTATTGCCCAGGGTACTCGTGGAGGTGATCAGGCTCAGGCCGGCAATGGTGGAAAATTGCTTTTCCAACGGCAAGGCCACGGACGACGCCATGGTATCGGGGCTGGCGCCTGCCAGGTCGGCGCTGACGTTGATGACAGGCGTGTTGTAGCTCGGCAAGGCCGCCACGGGAATGTGGCCATACGCCAGCACGCCGGCCAGGATGATGGAGAGGGATAGCAGCACCACCATGACGGGGCGGCGGATGCTCAGTTCGGACAGATTCATGCTGGCTTGCCTTGCGGTGCGGCGGCGCCATCGGCTGCCTTGTGTTTTTCCGCCAGGCGCACCTTGCCGCCCGGACGCAGGTTCTGCTTACCATCGACGATGATTTTTTCATCGCCGGTCAATCCGGTCACGACGGCATTCGGGCCAAACGCATACACGCGCGCAATCTTGCGCACCTTGGCGGTGTTATCTGGCTCCATCGAATACACGAAGACGCCCGTGGTATTGGTGATGATGGCGTTTTGCGGGATGACCAGCGCATCCTTGAGCGTGCGCACCGTCAGCTGTGTATTCACATACTGGCCGGGCCACAAGTCGGTACCGCCATTATTGAAGCGGGCCTTGACCTTGATCACGCCCGTGGCGGGATCGACGGCATTATCGATAAAGTTCAGTTTGCCTTCCAGCTGCTTGCCACCCGCGTCCGACAGCAGCGCCTTGACCGCTACCTCGCCCGCCTTCTGCGCCGTCAGCAAGCCCGACAGGCTACTTTCCGGCAAAGTGAACACCACATCGATCGGGTCAAGCTGGGTGATGCTGGTGAGCGAAGTGGTCGGCTGCACCAGGCTGCCCGCGTAGACACTGATGGCGCCCACACGGCCCCCCTGCGGCGCGCGCAGGACGGTGTAGCTGGAATCGACCTGGGCGGCGCGCAAGGCGGCTTGGTCGGCAGCCAGCAAGCCGCGTGCCGCGTCCAGCTGGCTTTGCAGGGTGTCCACGGCGCCCTGGGCGATGAAGTTCTTGCTCAGCAAATCCTGGCTGCGCTTGAGCTGGCGTTCGAGATCCAGCACCGAGGCGCGGTCGCGCAAGACCTGCGCTTGCGCCTTGTCAACATTCGCGTGCTCGCTGCGGGCGTCCAGCGTGAACATCAGCTCGCCCTGTTTGACGAACTGGCCTTCGCGGATGTGCACCTTGGTAATCGTACTGGTCGTCTGTGGATGCAGATCGACGCTGCTGATGGACATCACGCTGCCATTGGCTTGCAGCACCATCGGCACATCCTGGCGCAGCGGCGCAACCACGCTCACGGTGGTCGGTCCCTGTGCGCCCTTGCCCCCTTTGCCATCCTGCCCACCGGCAGCCACACCGGACTGATGATTGAAATACCAGATGCCGCCACCGATACACAGGGCCGCACCCACGAGGATTGCCAAGCTAGTCTTTTTCATTGTTCTGTCACGCTGTTGCAGCGCAGGGCTGCAGGTTGAATGTAGTTGCCAGGGGGGCATAAAGCACAATATTGTCGCACGGAAATGCTCACTTTCCTGCGTAATACTCTGGCACGATAAGGGTGACTTCCAGTCCACCGTCACCATGATTGGCCAGCAAGACCGTGGCGCCATGCTGCTCGGCGATGTTGCGCGCGATGGTCAGGCCCAGGCCCGTTCCGCCCGATTCGCGCGAGCGCGATGTCTCGATGCGGTAAAACGGTTCGAATACCTTGGCCAGTTGATCTGGCGCAATACCCGGCCCGCCGTCGCGGATGCGGATGCGCGCCGCGCCGGCGATACGCTCGACGGTGACCTGCGCGTACACGCCATATTTGACGGCATTGTCGATCAAGTTCACCAGGCAGCGCCGCATGGCGATGGGACGGGCCATCAAGGCCATGCTGGCCTGCCCGGCCAGGGTCACATTCTGGCCGGCATCGGCTGCGTCGGAGCAGACGCTGTCGAGCAGGGAATCGAGATCGAGCGCCTGCATTGCTTCTGTGCTATCCATCGAGCGGGCCAGGTCCAGCCCTTCCTTGACCATGCTCTGCATGGCCGACAGGTCGCCTACCAGACGGTCATACAACTCTGTATCGGCCACTTTTTCCAGGCGCAGGCGCAAACGCGTCAACGGCGTTTGCAAATCATGCGTGATGGCGGCCAGCATTTGTGTACGCTGGGAAATATGCTGGCGTATGCGCGCCTGCATGGCATTGAAGGCGGCACTGGCCTGCCGGATCTCGCTGGCGCCCGACAGGGTCAGCGGCGGATGGTTGATGTCGTTGCCCAGGTCTTTCGCCGCCTGCGCCAGTTGTTTGAGCGGACGCATGGTCATGCGCGTGACCAGGTAAGCGAGGATGGCGATGCTGATCAGGAAAGGCAGCAGGGTCATCCAGTCGTTATGTTCATTGAACGGTGGCTGCTGGCGTGGCGGCAAGACCATCAGACGCAGCACGTGACCGTCCTGCATGCGCACGTCGAGGTTTTCACAGGTACCGCCCCATGGTTTGGCACCGAACATGCCCGGCGACTGGCGCGGCTCGATACAGGCAGCCGGACGTTCGGCCAGCGCGCTGACCTTGAAGCCCTCGCCCAGCTTGGCTTGCAGGGCGCTGGAAAATTCCGTCGGCGCGCCGGGCACATGTTTTGTGTCGGGACGCAGTTCCAGGCGCACGCTGCCCTTGTTGGCCACTTTCAGGTAGGCGGCGCGCGAAGCCAGCGGCACCACGTCGGCCGCCATCACCAGCTGCTCGGCCCGCTCGACGGCGTGGTAGTCGCGGTATTGCTCAATGGCACGCTGGCGTTCGCCCACGGCCAGCCACTGCGTCAGCGCGGCCGAAGCGACGATGCCGATCAGCAGAAACATGAATACACGGCCCGTCATCGACCCCAGGAAGGCCTTCACGCGTGCGGCTCCACGTTGACTTGCCCGGCCAGCACATAGCCGCCGTTACGTACGGTCTTGATGATTTGCGGCAAACGGGCATCTTCACCGAGTTTTTGCCGCAAGCGGCTGATCTGGATATCGATGGAGCGGTCGAACGGGTCGGCGTCGCGCCCCTGCGTCAAGTTCAGCAGCTGGTCACGGTTGAGCACGCGGTTCGGATGTTCCAGGAACACGCGCAACAGGCGGAACTCGGCGCCCGACAGCATGATCACCAGGCCGGTGGGATTGAGCAGGTGGCGCGCCGTCAAGTCCAGGGTCCAGCCGGAAAAGCGGATTTGCTGCGCCTTGTCGGACGGGGCATTCGACGGCATGGCGTGACTGCGGCGCAGCACGCTGCGTATGCGCGCCAGCAATTCACGCGGCTCGAACGGTTTCGGCAAATAATCGTCGGCACCCATTTCCAGGCCCAGGATGCGGTCCAGCGGCTCATTGCGCGCCGTCAGCATGATCACCGGCACCGTCGATTGGGCACGCAGTTTGCGGCACAAGGTCAGGCCGTCGTCACCCGGCAGGTTCAAGTCGAGCACGATCAGGTCGGGCCGCGTTTCATCGAGGATTTTCCACATGGCCGTGCCATCTGCCGCGCCCAGGGTGCGGTAGGCGTTCGTTTCCAGGTAGTCCGCCAGCAAACTGCGGATGTCGCGGTCATCGTCGACGATGAGAATTGTAGAAGTGGGTTCCATGGTACGAATTATCCCCACTTCCCCCGCCCTTGCACAACGCATTTGTATCGTCTTGTATATAGGAGACCCGAAGAAACATATAGATACAAACTGTCTGGCAGCGGACACTTCGGAGAAACATGGCGCGTCCAACATGGATTCATGTGCAGCAACATGTACATCCCTCATCTTTTACAAAGGAATCCAGATGAACGCCTCAATGACAACCTTGCGCAAGAACTTGATCATCGCCATGAGCGTACTCGGCATGGGTGCGGCATCGCTGACCGTCCACGCCCAGGAAGCGGCGGCCAGTGCGCCTGCCGCCAGTACCAAGATGCAACATGACGGCCAGCGCGGCCAGCACCGTGGTGGCAATCCCGCCGAACGCATGGCCAAATACCAGGCCCGCCTGCACGACAAGCTGAAACTGACAGCCGCACAGGAACCGGCCTGGACCGCCTTCACGGCCGCCAACGCGCCGAAGAAGCCGATGGGCGACTGGAAGGCCAGGCACGAAGCGATGGCCAAGCTGTCGGCGCCGGAACGTATGGAGCAATGGATTGCCATGTCGAAGGAACGCATCGCCGGCCAGGAAAGCCGTTTGGCCTCGCTGAAAACCTTCTATGCCGTACTGACGCCGGAGCAAAAGAAAGTATTTGATGACAACGTGCCTGGCGGCAAGCATGGCGGCCATCGTGGTGGCCACCACGGCATGCAGGAGCATCCCAAAGCTGGGTAAGTCGGATTAGGTCCGCAGGACCGTAACCCAACAACTTTGTTGGCGTGTACGGTGGTGTCGGGTTACGCCCTGACGGGCTAACCCGACCTACTCCTCGAGCTTGCGCAGGGAAGTCAGGAACGTCGATGCATTTTGGAAACCGATCACGCGCGACTGGGCGATTTCCTGACCCTGCGGGTTGAACATGATGATCCCCGGTGGGCCGAACAACTGGAAACGCTTCAGCATGGCCTTGTCGTCGGCGTCATTGGCCGTCACGTCCACTTGCAGCAGCACGGCCTGTCCCATCTTCTCGCGCACGGCAGGGTCGACAAAGGTCAGCTTTTCCATTTCAATGCAGGACACGCACCAGTCCGCATAAAAATCCAGCAAGGCTGGCTTGCCATTGAGCTGCGCCAGCGCCGCGTCGAGCTGCGCCACGGTTTTCACGCGCGTAAACGGCTGCGCATGTACCTGTCCGCCGCCCAAGTGGGCCAACGGCGCCAGCGGGTCGCGCCCACCGCTGGCCACGCCGACCAGTTGCAGCACGCCCAACACGGCAAACACCAGGCCGAAGGCCTTGGCTACCCAGGCGTTCTTCGCGCCGCTCTTGCCCACCAGCAGATACATGCCGTAACCGACGAACAGCACCGTCCAGCCCAGCATCTGCACGGCACCCGGTAGCACGGGCGAGACCAGCCACCAGGCCACGCCCAATTGCAGCACACCAAAGAAGCGCTTGACGGCATCCATCCAGGCTCCGGCACGGGGCAGCAAGGTGCCGGCCGAAATACCCACCAACAGCAAAGGCACGCTCATGCCCACGGCCATGGCAAACAGGGCGCCGCCGCCGATGACGACGTCGCGGGTCTGGCTGATGTACAGCAAGGCGCCGGCCAGCGGCGCGGCCACGCATGGCCCCACGATCAGGGCGGAAATGGCGCCCATGACAAATACGCCCGCCAGGCGGCCCGACGACTGCTGGTTCGACACGGATGTCAGCTTGCCCTGCAGGAAAGCTGGCACTTGCAACTCATACAAGCCGAACATCGACAGCGCCAGGCCCGCCATCAGCAAGGCGAAAACGCCAAGCACCCACGGATTTTGCAGCTTGGCCGCGAGGCCTTCGCCCGCCAAGCCGGCTGCCACGCCCAGCGCCGTGTAGACGATGGCCATGCCCAGCGCGTATGTCAGCGACAACAGCAAGCCACGTGAGCGGCTGACCTTGGCACCATCGCCGATGATGATCGACGACAAGATCGGCACCATCGGCAGCACGCACGGGGTGAACGCCAGCCCCAGGCCCAGCAACATGAACAGGGGCACGATGACCAGCAGCTTGCCTCCCTTCAGCGCCGATTCGATCTTGCCCAGCTCGTTCTGCGCCGGCGCCGGGTTTGCCGCCACGGGAGCCACCGCCACCGGGTCGGGCGTGGCCGTGATATCGGGATTGGCGATGCTTATCACTGATACGCCAGGCGACGCTTGCGCCTGCGGGCCGTTGACGGCCGCCGTGTCGGCTGCCGGCGCGGCCGGCAAGGCGAACTTCGATGCCACGCCACCGGGCGCCATGCTCTGGCCGCCGCCACCACCCACCAGCTGGACCGTAGCATCCTGCGGCGCATAGCACAATCCCTTGTCGGAACAGCCCTGTCCCGTCGCCTTCAGGGTAAACGCACCAGCCGCCTCGACAGGAATGGTGATGGTGAGGGTCTTGCGGAACGTTTCCACGTTCTTCTGGAAAGTGTCGTCAAACTTGACCTTGCCGGCCGGATACACGGGCGTGCCCAGCTTGGCGCCCACGGCGTCGAACTTGAAGCGCTCGTGGTACATATAGTAACCATCGGCAATCACATAGGTGACGGCGATGGTGGCCGGGTCCTGCATGCGGGCGGAAAATTTGAAAGCCAGCTCGGGATCAAGGAACTCATCGTCGGCACGGGCATGGCCGGCGCCAACAACGGCGATCAACAGGAAGAGGCAGGCCGCAAACCAGGTGAGGAAAGGATGGCGCGGCGCGGCGCCCGCAGTGGCGCTGGAGGGGAAACGGGACATGAACTACCTTTTCAACCATTCGACAGAGGACGCGCGGAGCAGGCAGCGCATGTGCCGGGCCGGCGCGAAAGGAGAATAGTACACCGCTGAAAGGATAGCTGCAGCAGAAAACAAAAAAGCCAGGCTAGGCCTGGCTTTCTTAGATGCAATTACTGGGATTACTCGCCAGCGATTTCAACTGCTTCGGTCGTATCTGGACGATCCATCAGTTCAACGAACGCCATAGGAGCGTTATCGCCGACGCGGAAACCCATTTTCAGGATACGCACATAGCCGCCGTTACGGTTGGCGTAACGTGGGCCCAGTTCAGCGAACAGCTTCAAGACCATTTCACGATCGCGCAGGCGGTTGAAAGCCAGACGCTTGTTTGCCAGGCAGTCAGTTTTGCCCAGGGTCAGAATTGGCTCGACAACGCGGCGCAGTTCTTTTGCTTTTGGCAGGGTGGTTTTGATCGCTTCGTGACGCAGCAGCGATACTGTCATGTTGCGCAGCATTGCCAGACGGTGGGACGAGGTACGATTCAGTTTACGGAGGCCGTGACCGTGACGCATGATAAATCCTTTCGGTGAGTGTTTAAATTCCAGCTCTTCGATCGATGAAGCTAGTGCAACATCGCGGGCCGGTTTGTTACTTCAAAAATAAAAGCCTGGGACACCTGTCCCAGGCAGTTTGCTACAACTACGAATTACTTTTCCAGGCCTGCAGGCGGCCAGTTTTCCAGCTTCATGCCCAAGGTCAAGCCGCGCGATGCCAGCACTTCCTTGATTTCGTTCAGGGACTTGCGACCCAGATTTGGCGTTTTCAGCAGTTCGTTTTCCGAACGTTGGATCAGGTCGCCGATGTAGTAGATGTTTTCCGCTTTCAGGCAGTTCGCCGAACGCACGGTCAACTCCAGATCGTCGACTGGACGCAACAGGATAGGATCGACCAGCGGAGCGCGCGATGGCGCTTCGGCGGCAGCTTCCGTGCCTTCCAGGGCAGCGAACACATTCAACTGGTCCACCAGAACGCGGGCCGACTGGCGGATCGCTTCTTCCGGCGAGATCACGCCGTTGGTTTCGATGTTGATGATCAGCTTGTCCAGGTCGGTACGCTGTTCAACGCGGGCCGATTCAACGAAGTACGATACACGGCGCACTGGCGAGAACGACGCGTCCAGGATGATGCGACCGATGGTCTTGTTCGTGTCTTCCGACAGGCGACGCACGTTACCAGGAACGTAGCCGCGGCCTTTTTCAACCTTGATCTGCATGTCCAGCTTGCCACCGGCGGTCAGGTGGGCGATCACGTGGTCAGGGTTGATCAGTTCGACGTCATGCGGCAGGTCGATGTCGGAGGCCAGGATCGCGCCTTCGCCTTCTTTTTTCAGGGTCAGGGTTACCGAATCGCGGTTGTGGACTTTGAAAACCACACCCTTCAAGTTCAGCAACAGATCGACGACGTCTTCTTGCACGCCATCGAGGGAGGAATATTCGTGGACGACGCCAGCGATCGTCACTTCGGTTGGCGCATAGCCTACCATCGACGACAGCAGAACGCGGCGCAACGCGTTACCCAATGTGTGGCCATAGCCGCGCTCGAACGGCTCCATCACGACTTTGGCGTGACCGGCACCGAGAGCTTCAACATCGATAATACGTGGCTTCAACAAACTGTTTTGCATGAAATGTCCTTTTCAATACCCTCGGCTCATTACACCGATAAGGCTGATGGCATTAGTAAAACGCCCACTCGATCGAGTGGGCGGTGATGGTGCTAACTACTATTAACGCGAGTACAGCTCGACGATCAGCGATTCGTTGACGTCGTTAGCGATTTCGTTACGCTCTGGCAGGGACTTGAAGGTACCTTCCATTTTCTTGGCATCAACCGAAACCCAGCTAGGCATGCCGACTTGTTCAGCCAGCGACAGTGCTTCAACGATACGCACTTGCTTTTTCGATTTTTCACGAACAGCAACGATGTCGCCAACTTTGACAGCGTACGAAGCGATGTTGACAACGATACCGTTCACGGTGAACGCTTTGTGGCTGACCAATTGACGCGCTTCAGCGCGGGTCGAGCCAAAGCCCATGCGGTAGCAAACGTTGTCCAGACGCGTTTCCAGCAACTTCAACAGCGTTTCGCCGGTGTTGCCTTTACGACGGTCTGCTTCAGCGAAGTAGCGGCGGAATTGACGTTCCAGCACGCCGTACATGCGCTTGACTTTTTGCTTTTCGCGCAGTTGGTTACCGTAGTCCGAGGTGCGGGCGCCGGATTTGACACCGTGCTGGCCTGGTTTGACGTCCAGTTTGCACTTGCTGTCCAGCGAGCGACGTGCGCTCTTCAGGAACAGGTCAGTACCTTCACGGCGGGAGAGTTTTGCTTTAGGTCCGATATAACGTGCCACGATACTTCCTTTTTTTAATGATAACGCCCCAGCCACATGCATGATGAAACACACTGATGCGGTTAGGCGCTAGTCTGATTTGGTTTCAATCAGACGGTGGCTGAAAACGAAAAACCCGTCAAATTGAATTTGACAGGCAAGAACAGCCGGGCAGTATAACCGTTTCCGGCTCCCTGCTCCAGCGATTTCACACAACTGTACTGAGTTACAACAGACAGCAAAGCAGCTGGCGCCGAAGCGCCCTCTGCAACACTATCTTAGATACGACGACGTTTCGGTGGACGGCAACCGTTGTGCGGTACCGGCGTCACGTCCTGGATCTCGGTGATCTTGATGCCCAGGTTGTTCAGCGCGCGAACGGCGGACTCACGACCAGGACCTGGGCCCTTGATACGTACTTCCAGGTTCTTGACGCCACACTCAACAGCCACTTTACCAGCGGCTTCCGCGGCGACCTGCGCTGCGAACGGGGTCGATTTACGCGAACCCTTGAAGCCTGCACCGCCGGAGGTAGCCCACGACAAGGCATTGCCTTGACGATCGGTGATGGTAATGATGGTGTTATTGAACGAAGCGTGGACATGTGCAATGCCTTCAGCGACGTTCTTTTTAACTTTTTTACGCACGCGTGCTGATGCGGCGTTATTTTGCGACTTAGCCATAATTATTCCCTAGCGGATTATTTTTTCAGCGATTGAGCGGCTTTACGCGGTCCCTTGCGGGTACGTGCGTTCGTACGCGTACGCTGGCCACGGCAAGGCAGACCCTTACGATGACGCATGCCGCGGTAGCAACCCAGATCCATCAAACGCTTGATGTTCATGGACAGTTCACGACGCAGATCGCCTTCGACGATGAATTTACCTACTTCATCGCGCAGTTTTTCCAGTTCGCTGTCATCCAGATCTTTGATCTTTTTGTTGGTTGCTACACCGGTCGATGCACAGATTTTCTCTGCGCGTGGACGGCCCACACCGTAGATGGCCGTCAGGCCGATAACGGTATGCTGATGATTTGGGATATTAACCCCTGCAATACGTGCCATTTGTTATTCCTCGATTAACCTTGACGCTGCTTGTGACGTGGTTCCACGCAGATTACGCGGACTACGCCTTTGCGCTTGATGATCTTGCAGTTGCGGCAGATCCGCTTGACTGATGCGAGAACTTTCATTTTTGGGCTCTTTCTTTCGCTTCTTTGGTTTGATTCAGTGTGTTACTTGGTACGGAACACAATGCGGGCTCGGCTCAGGTCGTACGGCGTTAACTCCACCGTCACCTTGTCTCCAGGGAGAATGCGAATATAGTTCATCCGCATTTTACCTGAAATATGCCCGAGCACCACGTGTCCGTTCTCCAGCTTCACTCGAAATGTTGCATTTGGGAGATTCTCAAGAATCTCGCCCTGCATCTGTATGACGTCGTCTTTTGCCATTCGGTATGTTTACCGCGCTTAACGCGTCGGAATTCCGCCCTTGAAATTTGCTTTGCGCAGCAGCGAATCATATTGCTGCGACATCACGTAGTTCTGTACTTGCGCCATGAAATCCATGGTGACAACTACAATAATCAATAAAGAAGTACCGCCGAAATAGAATGGTACTTTCCACTGGGCTTGCATAAATTCCGGCAATAAACACACCAGGGTGATGTAGACTGCGCCGGCAAGTGTCAAGCGTGTCAGGATCTTGTCGATGTAACGGGCTGTTTGCTCGCCTGGACGGATCCCGGGAATGAACGCACCGCTTTTCTTCAAGTTATCCGCTGTTTCCTTGCTGTTAAACACCAGCGCTGTATAGAAGAAACAGAAAAACACGATAGCCACTGCGTACAACAGCGCATGGATAGGCTCACCAGGCCCCATCGATGCTGCCAAATCTTTCAAGAACCGCACCGCAGGGTTAGCGTTGTCGGCGCCCTTTGAAAACCAGTCCACGATAGTGGCCGGAAACAAGATGATCGAAGAAGCAAAGATCGGCGGGATCACGCCGGCCATGTTCAGCTTCAACGGCAAATGGCTGGTTTGACCGCCATAAATCTTGTTGCCTACCTGGCGCTTCGCGTAATTGACCAATATTTTGCGCTGACCACGTTCGACGAATACAACGAAGTACGTTACCAGTGCTACCAGAATCACGATGAAAATCGCGCTGAAGCTGCCGATCGAACCATTCGACACCTGAGTGAACAAGCCACCCAACGCCGACGGCAGACCTGCTGCAATCCCGGCAAAAATGATGATCGAGATGCCATTACCCAAACCACGCTCGGTAATTTGCTCACCCAACCACATCAAAAACATTGTACCGGTCAACAAAGTGACGACCGTCACGAAGCGGAATGCAAGACCAGGTTCCAACACGAGACCAGCTTGCGACTCCAGTGCGACTGCAATGCCCAACGCTTGGAACAGTGCCAGGGCAACCGTGAAATACCGGGTGTACTGGGTGATCTTGCGACGACCTGCTTCGCCTTCTTTTTTCAACGCTTCCATCTGCGGTGACACGATCGACAGCAACTGCATGATGATCGAGGCCGAGATATAAGGCATGATACCCAGCGCAAACACTGTAAAACGAGACAAGGCACCGCCCGAGAACATGTTGAACATGCCCAGGACGCCGCCTTCGTGCTCCTTGAACAGCGAGGCTAATTGTGTCGGGTCAATCCCGGGAACCGGGACGTGAGCACCGATACGATAAACCACCAATGCGCCAAGCAAAAACCAGAGCCGTCCCCAAGGGAAACCGGCCGCTGCACTTTTAGCAAGTTGTGGATTAGTCGCCAATTTTCGCTCCGATCAAGCTGTTAGCGGTCAACTCAGGCTACCGAGCCGCCGGCTGCTTCGATGGCTGCTTTCGCGCCAGCGGACACTTTCAAGCCCTTCAAATTCACCGCTTTGGTGATTTCGCCGGACAAGATCACGCGCACGTCACGGGCCAACACGCCCAGAACGCCAGCTTGCTTCAAGACCAGAATGTCGACATCGCCAACAGCCAGGTTGTTCAGATCGGACAGGCGCACTTCAGCTTTGAAGGTTGCGTGCATCGATTTGAAACCGCGCTTAGGCAGACGGCGTTGCAGAGGCATCTGACCGCCTTCGAAACCGACTTTATGAAAGCCGCCCGAACGCGATTTCTGACCTTTGTGACCACGACCCGAGGTTTTACCCAGGCCGGAGCCGATACCGCGACCGACGCGACGCTTGTAGTGCTTAGCGCCTTCGGCTGGTGCAATAGTATTCAATTCCATGATTTGCTCCGTTCGTGTAAGCCCGAAGGCTTACCCGACAACTTTAACGAGATACGATACTTTATTGATCATGCCGCGTACGGATGGGGTGTCTTGCAATTCGGAAACCGAATTTACACGACGCAGACCCAGACCGCGCACGGTAGCGCGATGCGATTCGCGCGTACCGATCAAGCCCTTGACCAATTGCACTTTGACTGTGTTTGTCATTTTGTCCACCTTAAGCCAGAATGTCTTCGACCGACTTGCCGCGTTTGGCAGCGATATCGGAAGCAGTGCTCATTTTCGACAGGCCGTCCAGCGTAGCGCGTACCAGGTTGTATGGGTTGTTCGAACCGGTGGATTTCGCCACCACGTCCGTCACGCCCATCACTTCGAAGATAGCGCGCATTGCGCCACCAGCGATAACGCCAGTACCAGGCTTAGCTGGGTTCATCAGGACCTTGGAGGCGCCGTGACGACCAACAACCGTGTGATGCAAGGTACCGTTTTTGAGCGGTACTTTGATCAGGTTGCGACGGGCTTCTTCCATTGCCTTCTGCACGCCAACTGGCACTTCTTTCGATTTGCCCTTGCCCATGCCGACGCGGCCATCGCCATCACCAACTACGGTCAGCGCGGCGAAACCCATGATACGACCACCCTTGACCACTTTGGTCACGCGGTTGATCGCGATCATTTTTTCGCGCATGCCATCATCCGGCTTGTCGCTTTGCATTTTTGCTTGCATTTTTGCCATGATTGATCCTTAGAACTTCAGACCGGCTTCGCGTGCGGCTTCTGCCAACGCTTTCACACGGCCGTGGTAACGGAAACCGGAGCGGTCAAACGCAACTTCGGTAATCCCTGCTTTCAACGCTTTTTCAGCGACGCGCTTGCCGATCAAGGCTGCAGCAGCGGCATTGCCGCCTTTGCCGGATTGGCCTGCCAGTTCAGCGCGAACTTCCGCTTCAGCCGTCGAGGCCGAAACCAGGATTTTTGCATCCGGGCTGATCAGGTTGGCGTAAATGTGCAGGTTGGTGCGATGCACCGACAAGCGATTTACTTTCAATTCCGCAATCTTGATGCGGGTTTGGCGTCCGCGGCGAAGCCGTGATTCTTTCTTATCCATCGTCAGCCCCTAATTACTTCTTCTTGGTTTCTTTAAGCTTAACCACTTCGTCCGCATAGCGAACGCCCTTGCCTTTATAAGGCTCAGGAGCGCGGTAAGCACGAACTTCAGCGGCTACCTGACCAACCTGTTGACGGTCGATACCTTTAATCAGGATCTCGGTCGGGGTTGGTGTTGCGCAGGTAACGCCAGCTGGCATGTCATGCACTACAGGGTGCGAGAAACCCAGGGACAGATTCAACTTGTCGCCTTGAGCTTGCGCCTTGTAACCCACGCCTACCAGGTTCAGCTTTTTCTCGAAACCCTTGGTGACGCCAACAACCATGTTGTTGACCAGTGCGCGCAGCGTGCCGGACATGGCATTGGCTTCGCGGCTGTCGTTCGCCACGTCGAAACTCAGGGTTCCTGCATTGTTTTCTACTTTGACCTGACCGGTAAGGGCCTGGGAAAGTACGCCCAGCGGGCCTTTTACGGTGATCGCTTGTGCGGAGATGGCGACTTCGGCGCCAGCTGGCACTACGATAGGCATTTTAGCTACTCGAGACATGTGTAACTCCTTAAGCCACGTAGCAAATAACTTCGCCGCCGACACCGGTAGCGCGTGCTTTGCGGTCAGTCATGACGCCTTGCGGAGTCGACACGATCGCCACACCCAAGCCATTCATCACAACAGGGATCTCGTCTTTACCCTTGTAGACGCGCAGACCCGGACGGGACACGCGCTCCAAGCGCTCAATAACGGGACGGCCAACATAATACTTCAAACCGATTTTCAGTTCCGCTTTGCCACCAGCTTCGGCAACAGCGAAATCTTCAATGTAACCCTCGTCCTTCAGGACGCTGGCAATCGCAATTTTGACTTTCGACGATGGCATGGCCACGGTCGTCTTTTGCACGCCTTGTGCATTGCGAATGCGGGTCAGCATATCGGCGATAGGATCGCTCATACTCATTGCATATTCTCCTATTACCAGCTTGCTTTTGTCATACCCGGAATTTCACCACGCATGGCGAATTCACGGAGCTTGATACGACCCAGACCGAATTTACGGAATGTGCCGCGCGGACGACCGGTGATGGCGCAACGATTACGTTGACGCGTCGGGTTCGAGTTACGTGGCAGCGCCTGCAATTTCAGGCGAGCTTCGTAGCGCTCTTCTTCCGATTTCGATTGGTCATCGACGATGGCCTTGAGAGCTTCGCGCTTAGGGGCGAATTTCGCCACCAGGTCAGCACGCTTGATCTCACGATTAATCAGTGACAGTTTGGCCATGATCAGTTCCTGAAAGGGAATTTAAAGGCGGCGAGCAAAGCTTTGGCTTCGTCATCGGTCTTAGCGGTTGTCGTGATGCTGATATTCATACCGCGCAACGCGTCAATCTTGTCGTATTCGATTTCAGGGAAAATGATCTGTTCCTTGACACCGATGTTGTAGTTACCACGACCATCAAATGCACGGCCGTTCACACCACGGAAATCGCGTACGCGCGGCAGAGCCACGGTAATGAAGCGATCCAGGAACTCGTACATGCGAGCGCCGCGCAGGGTGACCATCGTACCGATCGGGTAACCTTCACGGATTTTGAAGCCTGCGATCGCTTTGCGGGACTTGGTGGTCACTGGCTTCTGGCCGGCGATCTTGGTCAAGTCAGCAACTGCGTGCTCGAGAACTTTTTTATCCGCGATAGCCTCACCAACACCCATGTTCAGGGTGATTTTGGTCAGGCGTGGAACTTCCATTACCGACTTGTAACCAAACTTGCTGGTCAGGTCGGCAACGACTTTTTCTTTATAGAATTCTTGGAGACGTGCCATGATTTCTTAAGCCTTCACTACTTCGCCGGAGGATTTAAAGATGCGGACTTTCTTGCCGTCCACTTCTTTGAAACCCACGCGATCTGCCTTGCCAGTCGCTGCATTAAACAATGCAACGTTGGACACGTGAATTGGCATGGTCTTATCGACGATACCACCAGTTACGCCAGTCATCGGGTTTGGCTTAGTCGCTTTTTTAGCGATGTTAATGCCATCAACCACGATATGTTCAGCATCGATACGCTGCTGTACCACACCACGTTTGCCCTTGTCTTTCCCGGTCAGAACGATGACTTCGTCGTTTTTACGAATCTTATCCATTACGACTCCTTACAGGACTTCCGGTGCCAGGGACACGATTTTCATGAACTTCTCAGTACGCAGTTCGCGTGTGACAGGTCCAAAAATACGGGTACCGATCGGTTCCAGCTTGGCGTTCAACAGAACGGCGGCGTTGCCGTCGAACTTCACCAGGGAACCGTCTTGGCGGCGAACACCTTTAGCGGTGCGCACAACCACGGCGTTATAAATTTCACCTTTTTTGACACGGCCACGTGGCGCAGCAACCTTAACGGTTACCTTGATCACATCGCCAATGCCAGCATAACGGCGCTTGGAGCCGCCCAATACCTTGATGCACATTACTTCTTTGGCACCGGTATTGTCAGCCACTTCGAGCCGGCTTTCAGTTTGAATCATAGTATTCTCTTTCCCAACTTAAGCCGAAGAATCCACACAATGTAGACCCACGGTCAGTCTTGGTCCCGCCAGAGCCGCCCTGCTGGGCTTCACTGTTTGGGTGCATGACCTTCATACATCAACTGACCGCGAATGCTACTGTCTGTGGCCAGACACTTTGCGGCGTTACATGAACGAAGCCCGCAAGTATTACATACAATTTGCGGGCCTGCAAGTACTAATTAAAACCCACCGCCGAAACGGTGGTTTTTATTTAAACGGTTGGTGCGGCTTGAACCACACGTGTCACCGTCCATGCCTTCGTTTTGGAGATCGGGCGACCTTCCTGGATCTCGACCGTATCACCGGCCTTGACTTGGTTGGTCTCGTCATGCGCGTGATACTTGTTCGAGCGCATGATGATCTTGCCATACAAAGGATGTTTTACGTGGCGCTCGATCAGAACGGTAACGGTCTTGTCCATCTTGTCCGAAACCACTTTACCGATCAGCGTGCGCTTGAGCGACTGTTTCACTGGTTCGTTCATTTGGCTTCCTTCAGATTCATTACCGTCTTCACACGCGCGATATCGCGGCGTACCTTCTTGAGCTGCGAAGTGTTGCTCAGCTGCTGCGTAGCGATTTGCATGCGCAGGCCGAACTGTGCCTTCAACAGGTCATTCAGCTCTTTTTGCAGAGCTGGCTGGTCCTTGCCGCGGAGTTCAGATGCTTTCATATACAACTCCAATTATTGGCCGACTTGGCGGATGACAAACGTCGTCGCCAGTGGCAGTTTAGCGGCGGCAAGACGGAATGCTTCCCGTGCCAGCGCTTCATCAACGCCATCCATTTCGTACAGTACTTTGCCTGGCTGAATTTCAGCGACGTAGTACTCAGGATTACCTTTACCGTTACCCATACGGACTTCAGCCGGTTTGTTCGAAATCGGTTTGTCCGGGAAAATACGGATCCAGATACGGCCACCGCGCTTGATGTGACGCGTCATTGCACGACGCGCCGCTTCAATTTGACGCGCAGTGATACGACCGCGCGCAACTGCCTTCAGACCGAATTCGCCAAACGACACGGCGGTGCCGCGGCTGTGCGAAATACCGGTGTTACGGCCTTTCTGCTCTTTACGATACTTTCTGCGTGCTGGTTGCAGCATGATTATTCTCCTGCTTTCTCAGCTGGTGCTGCTGCGGCGGCCGGTTTAGCGGCGGTACGCACACGTGCACCTGGTGCTGTGGATGGTTTCGCACCGGCACCGGCTGGACGTGGACGGCCAGCTGGCTTGCCATCGTCACGGCGTGGGCCGCGGCTTTTCTTCTCGTCAGCTGGGGTATCGATGACTGGTGCATCGCCGTTAGGCGCGCGGTCACCTTTGTATACCCACACCTTGACACCGATGATGCCGTAGGTGGTCGACGCTTCGCTGGTACCGTAGTCGATATCGGCGCGCAGGGTATGCAGAGGCACGCGGCCTTCGCGGTACCACTCTTTACGCGCGATTTCGATACCGTTCAGACGGCCGGACGACATGATCTTGATACCGAGAGCACCCAGGCGCATTGCATTTTGCATTGCACGCTTCATGGCGCGGCGGAACATGATCCGTTTTTCCAGCTGCTGAGCGATCGAATCGGCGATCAGTTGCGAGTCGATTTCTGGCTTGCGAATTTCTTCGATGTTCACGTGAACAGGTACGCCCATGATCTTGGTCAGCGCGGACTTCAGTACTTCGATGTCTTCGCCTTTTTTACCAATGACCACGCCTGGACGCGAGCTGTAGATCGTGAATCGCGCGTTCTTGGCTGGGCGCTCGATAACGATGCGGCCAACGGAAGCGTTCTTCAGTTTCTTTTTCAGGTAAGCACGTGCTTTCAAGTCTTCGTTCAGCATGGCAGCGAAATTACCGTTGCCTGCATACCAGCGCGAAGCCCAGTTACGGGTGACCGCCAGACGGAAACCGGTTGGATGAATTTTCTGACCCATCGTGGCTCCTTAGTTACCGACAGTCACGTAAACGTGACAGGATTGTTTCGAAATACGGTCGCCACGGCCTTTTGCACGCGCGGTGAAGCGCTTCAGGACGGGGCCCTTTTCGACGTAGATCGTTTTCACGAACAATTCGTCGATGTCCGCGCCATCATTGTGCTCGGCATTCGCAATAGCGGATTCCAGAACGCGTTTGATGATCGCAGCACCTTTTTTCGGGCTGAATTGCAAGATGTTGAGTGCAGCGTCAACTTTCTTGCCACGGATCAGGTCAGCAACCAGGCGGCCCTTTTGGTCCGACAGGCGCACACCTTTGAGGATAGCTTTAGTTTCCATTATTTCTTAGCCTTTTTGTCAGCTGCATGGCCCTTGAACGTACGGGTCAGTGCGAATTCGCCGAGCTTGTGACCAACCATGTTTTCGGAAACATAAACCGGCACGTGCAGCTTGCCGTTATGAACCGCGATCGTCAGGCCGATGAAGTCAGGCATGATTGTCGAACGACGCGACCAGGTTTTGATTGGCTTTTTGTCTTTGGCTGCTTGCGCGGCTTCAACTTTTTTCACCAGGTGGGCGTCACAGAACGGCCCTTTTTTCAATGAACGTGTCATGTGCTACCCCTTATTTCTTGCCGCGGCGCGAGACGATCATGGAAGTCGTACGCTTGTTGCTGCGTGTTTTCTTACCCTTGGTCTGTTGGCCCCATGGCGAAACTGGATGACGACCAGCTGCTGTTTTACCTTCACCACCACCGTGCGGGTGATCGACCGGGTTCATGACCACACCGCGAACGGTAGGACGAACACCGCGCCAGCGCATCGCGCCAGCTTTACCGATTTTACGCAGGCTGTGCTCGGCATTGCCGACTTCACCAACCGTTGCACGGCACTCGATGTGCACGCGACGTACTTCACCCGAGCGCAGACGCACTTGAGCGTAGGTACCTTCACGCGCCATCAGCACAACACCAGCACCAGCGGTACGTGCCATTTGGGCACCTTTACCTGGCAGCATCTCGACGCAATGCATCACGGTGCCGACTGGGATGTTACGGATTGGCAAGCAGTTACCCGATTTGATCGGTGCTTCCGAACCGTTCATCACGCTGTCGCCAACGGCCATGCCTTTGGTTGCGATGATGTAGTGACGTTCGCCGTCGGCGTAGCACAGCAGAGCGATATTCGCGGTGCGGTTTGGATCGTATTCGATACGTTCCACTTTCGCTGGAATACCATCTTTGGTGCGCTTGAAGTCGATCAGGCGATAGTGTTGCTTATGACCACCACCGATATGACGGGTGGTGATGTGACCGTTGTTGTTACGACCAGCGGTCTTGGATTTCTTTTCAACCAGGGCAGCGAACGGACGACCTTTGTACAGATCTGGGTTCACCACCTTTACCATGCCGCGACGGCCTGGCGAGGTTGGTTTCATCTTAACGAGTGCCATTATGCAGCCTCCTCGGAGAAGTTGATTTCCTGGCCAGGCTTCAGGCACACGAAAGCACGCTTGGTATGGTTACGACGACCGTTGAACTTGCCGGTGCGCTTTTGCTTACCTTCGCGGTTTGCAGTTTGCACGGACAGAACTTCAACCTTGAACAGCAGTTCGACCGCTGCCTTGATTTCAGGCTTGGTTGCATCCGGCAGTACGCGGAATACAATTTGCTCGTTCTTTTCCGCGACCATGGTGGCCTTTTCGGAAATGACCGGCGCCAACAGCACCTTCATCAAGCGTTCTTCGCTATGTTTCAAAATCGCGCTCATGCCAGCATCTCCTCAATCTTAGCCAATGCAGCTTTGGTGACCAAGATCTTCTTGTAGAACACCAGGGACATCGGGTCTGCGTGACGTGGCTCAACGACGAGTACGTTAGGCAGGTTGCGCGATGCCAGTTCCAGGTTTTCGTTCAGAACGTCGGTGATGATCAGAACCGAATCAAAGCCCAGGCCGCTCAATTTTTGCGACAGCAGCTTGGTTTTTGGCGCGTCGATCGTCAGATCGTCGATGACGATCAGGCGCTCTTCGCGAGCCAGCTGCGACAGGATCGAGCAGATACCTGCGCGATACATTTTTTTGTTCACTTTGTGGGTGAAGTTTTCGTCAGGCGAGTTCGGGAAAATCCGACCACCGCCGCGCCACAGTGGCGACGACGACATACCAGCACGAGCGCGGCCGGTACCTTTTTGGCGCCATGGCTTTTTCGTCGTGTGGTGAACTTCTTCACGGTCTTTTTGCTTGCGGTTACCACTACGTGCATTCGCTTGATAAGCGATGACGACTTGGTGGATCAGCGCTTCATTGTAGTCACGGCCGAAAATCGTATCGGCTGCAGCAACGTTCGAGGCGGCTTGACCTTGCGCATTCAGAAGCTTGAGTTCCATCGTTTAAGCTCCCTTCTTGGCTTTGGTTTTGATGGCTGGCGAGACAACTACCTGGCCATTTTTCGCACCTGGAATCGCGCCTTTGACCAGCAACAGCTGACGGTCGGCATCGATACGGGCGATCACGAGGTTCTGGATCGTACGGTTAACGTCACCCAGATGACCGGTCATGCGCTTACCAGGGAAAACGCGACCTGGATCTTGTGCCATACCGATGGAACCTGGAACGTTATGCGAACGCGAGTTACCGTGCGTTGCACGGCCAGAAGCGAAGTGGTAACGTTTGATAACGCCTGCATAGCCTTTACCGATGGTAACGCCTTGCACGTCGATCTTTTGACCGACTTCGAACAGGGAAGCAGCGACAACATCGCCAGCTTTCAGTTCAGCGGCTTTAGCAGCGTCGACACGGAACTCTTTCAACAGAGTACCGGCTTCAACACCAGCTTTAGCGTGATGACCAGCAACAGCTTTGGTCACGCGGGAAGCGCGACGTTGACCGAATGCGACCTGAACAGCGGAGTAACCATCTGTTTCAGGGGTTTTGATTTGCGCAACACGGTTGTTCGATACGTCCAACACGGTGACCGGGATCGAATCCCCTTCATCCGTGAAAATGCGCATCATACCAACCTTGCGACCGAGAAGGCCTAGGCTCATTTTTTCTCCATTCCCACCTGCGATTGGGCGGGGCTTGTTTAACTACAAAGTAACGTAGGACTCAAAAAAGACGAATCCATACCGAAGCCGGCTAGTATATAGCACAAAAACCCTTGACGCAACAAGTTAACACGAGGTATGTCAAAGTGTTGCGCGACGCCCCTGCGGGAGTTGTCGGCGGGCTTGAAAAACGCTGCTGCAAGGCAATGCAAAGCACCCAAAGCGCGGCCGCATGCGGCCTTGAAGCGATGAACAGCGCGCGCGGCACACGCTGGCAGCGACAGAAACAACGAGGGCGCGTACACAGCATACGCGCCCTCTTCACCTCGTCAATCACGCATGGTGCACACGCGGGCGCACCTCATTTCAGACCTTGCACTGCTCGATGCAATGCTTGTAAATCATCTCACAGATGGGACTGGAGGCCGAGCCGGGCATGCCGCCCGAACACACATTGGCCCGGATGGCACACTCCAGCGTGCAGTCATTGCCGGCAAACGCATACGAAGCGCTCAGGCCGAGCGCAAACAGGAAGGCCGTGGTGTTCTTGATCATGGTATGTCTCCGTTCGGGTTATCTACAAAATGATGGAAGAACCGGCAGGACCGCCACGCCATCACGACACTACGGACGGCCCGCCATTACTAAAAAAGTAACACCAATAGAATACCGTAAACAATACCAACCAAACACCAATTTATGTAGAAACCAGATAAGTTTATGCGTTTGGCGCGCTCGCCTTCAGCCATACAAATGGCGAGCCGCGGAATCATCTGCAACTCGCCAATGCCATGCCGCAGCCGGGCACATATCGCCGCCCTACTCTTGCGCTGATCCTCTGCCAATCTGATACCAGTCCACCTTGCGCGTTACCACCATGATGGCCGCCAGCACGGCAAACAATAGAATGCTGCCCATCACCAGCGCATTGTTTTCCGAGTTCAGCAAGCCGTACAAGGCGCCATACAGCACCATCAGGGCCACGCCAAAGCCGATCGCGCGCCCGGTGCTCCTGAGTACGTAAGTCAGGTAAAAGCTGGTCAGCACGATACAGGCGGCGCTGGCAATCAGATAGGCGGCGAGGAAGGCGATATGCTCGGCCAGGCCCACCAGCAGCAGGAAGAAGATCACCAGCGACAGGCCCACCAGCAAATACTGCACCGGATGGATCGGCAGGCTTTTCAAAATTTCAAAGATGAAGAAGGCGGCAAAGGTCAGCGCCACGAACAGCAATCCATATTTGGTGGCGCGGTCCGATTGCGAGTACACGTTCACCGGCTCGATGAAGCCGACGCTGAAGCGATCCACCCGGCCCAGCGGCGCACTGTCGAGCACCTTGAATTCCCCCTCGATGGTGCTCAGCTGCGTTTGCGCATTGCTGGCCAGCGACGAGATGTTCCACTCGGTCTGAAAGCCATCGGCGTTGATCTGGCGATATTTCGGCGACGGCAGGAAGCGCCCGCCAAACTGCGGATGAGGCCAATTCGACTTGATGCTGATCTGGCTGTTTTTCGCCACCGGCACGAAATGCTGGCGTTCGATGCCGTCCAGTCCCAGGTCAAAGCTGAATTTCACCTCTTGCGTTTGCGCCAGCGGCATGGCGCCCAGCGGCGCGTGCAGCCCGCTGCGGAAGGCAAACAGGTCGGTGCCCTGTTCAAACTCGATTTGGCGCCCACCCCAATCGATTTTCGGGATATTGTGAATGCCACGCACATCCTCGATCGATAGCGCAATGAAAGGCTGGCCGACGGCAATACGCGCGTCCGGCGTCTTGCGCGGCAGTTGGTCAAGACTCGGCACCGTGAAGTCGCCCTTGAACGCATGCTGGCCGCTGTACACCAGCACCTGGTGGATACCACGGTAGCGGCGGTCGGTCTCGATGGTTCCCACCTGCAGCAAAAGGTTCGGGTACACGAGCAAGCGGCGCTGCACCGTACGGCGCAGCAACTCCGTGCGCGCAGGCCCACTCTCTGCCTGTGTCTTGTCATCGCCCTTCCCCACTTCCACGCGCTCTTCATATTGTTCCGTGTAGGGGATCACCAGGATGGGGCCGATGATGGTTTGTTCGCGCACCGAATCGGCGGCGATGCTGTCGACGGCTTCCTGGCGGAATTCCATCCGCTCCTTGATCGTTTCCTGAATCATCAGCAAAGGCAGGCCGATCACCAGCATCAGGCCGAACACCATCAACGCTTTGACGAATAGAGTTTTTTGCATGGCGCATCCTTGAATAAAGAATGCCAGTGTAAAAAAGTTGTATGCGCTGACGATGCAGTCTGTGTGAAGCCGGCAAATAAAGTGCGCTGAGCCTAGGCCAGCGGCAGGCACAGGCGCGCGCAGGCGCCGCCCTCCGCATGATTGAGCACCTCGACCGCGCCGCCGTGCAGGGAAGCGACCTCGCGCACGAAGGGCAGGCCCAGGCCAGTACTCTTGCCCGCGCTCGGGCGCGGCAAGGAATAAAAGCGCTCGAAGACGCGTTCGAGCGCATACGCGGGGATGCCTGCGCCTTGGTCTCGCACGGCAATTTCCACCTGGCTGCCCTGGCAATGCGCCGTCAGATCGATGCAGCTGCCCGGCGGCGCAAAGCCGGCCGCGTTGTCGAGCAGGTTACCCAGGGCCTGGCGCAGCAGCAGGGCGTCCCCGGCCACGCTCGCCTCGTCCGCCTGCATCTGCAGGCGCACGCCGCGTGCCGCCAGGGTGGCGGCCGCGTCCTGCGCCACTTGCGCCAGCAACGGCCTCAGTGCGATGCGCTCGGGATGCTCCAGCCGCTGCTGCTTTTCCACGCGCACCAGGGCCAGCAGCTTGTCGATCAGCTGCCGCTGACGCGCGTTCTGTTCCAGGATACTGGCCAGGAACTGGCGCCGCTCGGCCGGCGGCATGTCTTCCTGCAGCAGTTCCGCCGAGGCCTGGATGGCGGCGATCGGGCTTTTCAACTCATGCGCCAGCGTGTGCATCAGCTGCTCCACATATTCCTTGCCTTCCAGGCGCGTGCGCATCGCCTCCAGCGCCCGGCCCAAGGTGCCAATCTCGTTCTTGCCCAGCGCCGGCAGCGCCACCTTGCGCCCTGCTTCCACGTCGCCGATGTAATGCATCAGCTTGCCCAGCGCATGGTGCAACCACCAGGCGAATGCCAGGCCGATCAGCAGCGACAGCAGCAACAGGATGGCGCCACGCTGCAATATCTTGCGCTGGCTGCGTTCGACAAACGCTTGCACGCTGGCATTCGGCTTGGCCACCGTCAGCACGCCGATCACTTCATTGCCGTCGCGAATCGGCGCGGCCACGTGCATCACCGTCGACATCTCGTCGTCTGGCCGGCTGCGCGTGCTGCGCGCGCCATACTTGCCCTGCAAGGTGAGATACACGTCATTCCAGCGCGAATAGTCGCGCCCTACGTCGCGCCCGCTGGAATCGAACAGCACGATGCCGTGCCGGTCCGTGATGGTAATGCGGTAATCGAGCGTGCGCTTGCGCACGCCATTGATATTGACGTCGACGCCATGGCGCGCGTAGTCCTGCATGCGTTCGGCTATGGGCGACTGTGCCAGCGTGCCCGCCGCCACGTCGGGCGCCACCAGGTTAGCCAGCAGTTGCGAGGTATCGACCAGGGTGTCTTCCAGGGTCGAGCGCACGCCAGGCTTGACCTGCTCCATGAAGACGTTCAACAGGAACCACGCGGCAAGGCCGACGATCAGGAAGTAGCCGAGCAGGATGCGCAGGCCGATCTTCATGCGCCGCTCAGGCTGTAGCCGAGGCCACGGTGGGTATGAATGGGATCGACCTGCGCATCGATGGCGCGCAGCTTGGCGCGCAGCGATTTGACATGCGCATCGACGGTGCGCTCTAGCGTGTCGGGCGCCCCGCTCCACACACGCTCCATCAGCTGCGCGCGCGACAGGACGTGGCCCGGATGCTCGAGCAAGGTCTTCAGCAACAGGTATTCATAGCGGGTCAGGTCCAGCGGCTGGCCGTGAAACAGTACTTTCGCCTCCAGCGCGCGCAACGCGAAGCGGGCCGGAGCGGTCGCGGCGACAGGCGCGGCTATCGCCATGCCAGTCTCGCGGGGCGCTGGCGCGACACCTGCGCGGCGCAGGATGACGCGGATGCGCGCCACCAGTTCGCGCGGCGAAAACGGCTTGGTGACGTAATCATCGGCGCCGATTTCCAGGCCGACGATGCGGTCGATCTCGTCGCTGCGGGCCGTCAGGAAGATCACTGGCACTTCAGAAAACTGGCGCAGGCGGCGACACACTTCCAGCCCGCTCATGTCAGGCAAGCCCACGTCGAGCACCACCAGAACGGGCATCTGCGCCGCTTCGCCGGGCGTTGGGCGCAGCGCGGCCAGGGCTTGCTCGCCCAACATCACATGACGCGGCGTAAAGCCGTCCGTGCGCAGGGCATAGGCGATGCTGTCGGCAATCGCCTGTTCATCTTCCACGATCAGGACAGTCTTGGACATGGCGGCGGCACGCATTAGTGGACAGACCCGGAGTATCCCCGACGCACGCAAGCGGCGTCAATCGCGCGCTTTGCGGTGCCCCGGCAAAAAGCCACCGAGCCAAAAAAACTTATAGTATATTTATTGCAGCATGACTCCACTGATACACCGTGTCCAACACCCGTCCGAGGAGACTATGAAGAACCATACCATCAGCCTGCTATGCGCTGTCAGCCTGCTGGCCGCCTGCGCGGCGCCAGCGACACTCACCACCTCCAACGCACAACACGACGCCTGCAACGCGGCCGAACTCAAGGGACAGTTTGGCGAAGCGGAACTGGCTTGCGTACAGGCGCTGCGCAGCGCCGAGCAGGCCGGTGCCAGCGCAGACATCCTCTCCCAGCGCCAGTACAACCTGGGCCGCATCAAGCGCTTGCAGGGCAAGAATGCCGAAGCGGAGCAACTGTACCGGCAAGCCCTGGCCACGGAAGAAGCGGCGCAGCCACGCAGCGAGGCGCGTGTCGGCCGTCGCACGGTGGAACTGGCGTCGGCGCTGGCGGCGCAAGGGAAGTGGCAGGAAGGCACGGGCTATCTGGAAAGCGTGCTACCGCTGCTGCCGAAGCTGTCGCCCGCTGCGCGCACGTATTCGGCGGAAGTGCTGCGCCAGTACGCCAGGCAGCTGCAAGGCGGCCCGCAAGCGGCGCTGGGCGTACGCTTTGCAGCAGTCGCGGCCAGCCTGCAATAAGTGGCCCCAGGGCCCGGCCTAGGACTGGGCGACGTGGATGCTGGCCTTGATGTGCTTGAGGTGGGCTACGATGGTGAACGTCATCACCACCAGCAGCGACCATGAGCTCCATTTGCTGACATGCACCACCGACCAGGCGCCAAGCTGGTTGGGATAGCGCCACACGCCCCAGAAGGTGCTGATGTTTTCGGCCAGCCAGATAAAAAAGCCGACCAGCACGAAACCGAGCAGCAAGGGCATGCTGCGGTCGCGGTCGAGCGGACGAAACACCACAGTGGTGCGCGCGTACAAGCCCAGCGCGCAGGCGGCCAGATACCAGCGATAGTCGCCGATGTAGTGATGGGTAAAGAAGTTGGCATAGATCAGCAGCGCGATCAGCACCGCCATCCAGTACGGCGGATGGTGGCGTATCCGCATGTCGAGCAGGCGCCAGGTCTGGATGATGTAGCTACCGACGGCCGCATACATGAAGCCGGAGAACAGGGGGACGCCGAACACCTTGCTGTAGGCGAAATCAGGATAGCTCCATGACTGGATCGACCCCGATACCTTGAACACCTCCAACGCGAAGCCGACCGCGTGAAACAGGCAGATGGCTTTCAACTCATCCCACGTTTCCAGCCCGCGCCAGACCATCGCGCCCTGGATCGCCAGGGCGACCAGCAGAAGCACGTCATAACGCGGTAGGCCGAACAGGCCGGCGCGCGGCACCAGGAACACGGCAGTAAAAAACAGCCCCACGAACAGGCACGACCTCGCCTCCTTGATGCCAAAATACAGGAATTCGGTCAGGAAACGCGGCCAGCCGCGCAAGCGGTTACGGGGCGCGGCATTTAACAGGTGGGTATCGAGGGCATTGAGCATGCCGGAACTTTATCGAGCGGCCGCAACGCTGTAAAGCAATTTTGCTCGCGTACGGCCTTGCAGCCATTGTCGACCTAGCACCAATAGCAATGGGGCCGGGCGCACTCACGATTGTGAGCAGGCCCGGCCCCATCATCAGACAGCGGGACACCCCGCCAGCCTGGAACAACTGTCAACACCTGATGCTACGGTATTGTCAGCTGCCCTTGAAACTCTTATTGCAGTTTGATTTCAACATCAACACCAGCTGGCAGGTCCAGCTTCATCAGCGCGTCAACGGTTTTGTCCGTTGGGTCAACGATGTCCATCAGGCGTTGGTGCGTACGGATCTCGAACTGATCGCGCGAAGTTTTGTTGACGTGCGGGGAACGCAGCACATCGAAACGTTGAATACGGGTAGGCAGTGGTACTGGGCCTTTGACGACAGCGCCGGTGCGCTTCGCGGTTTCAACGATTTCCAGAGCGGACTGGTCGATCAGTTTGTAATCGAAAGCCTTCAGGCGGATACGGATTTTTTGGTTTGGTGCCGACATGATATTTCCTTAAAAGAACGAACCGCGCAGTCTGCACGGCAATGAGGTCATACGGGAATTTCTGACGCAACAACCGTCAGGGTCGACATGATAGCACCAAAATGCTTGCCAACCCCGGCAGTTGAATAAAAAGAAGGGCGCCGGGCGACGACGCGTCTTCTTTTATGCAGGCTTAAGAATTAAGCCAGGATTTTTGCAACAACACCAGCGCCGACGGTACGACCGCCTTCGCGGATAGCGAAGCGCAGACCTTCTTCCATCGCGATCGGGTTGATCAGCTTGACGGTGATCGACACGTTATCGCCTGGCATAACCATTTCTTTGTCTGCTGGCAACTCGATCGAACCAGTCACGTCCGTCGTGCGGAAGTAGAACTGTGGACGGTAGTTGTTGAAGAATGGCGTATGACGGCCGCCTTCGTCTTTCGACAGAACATAGATCTCGCCGGTGAAGTGAGCATGCGGCTTGATCGAGCCTGGCTTTGCCAGAACTTGACCACGTTGCACGTCTTCACGCTTGGTGCCGCGCAGCAGCAGACCAACGTTGTCGCCTGCTTGACCTTGGTCCAGCAGTTTGCGGAACATTTCCACGCCGGTGCAAGTCGTTTTGACGGTATCGGTGATACCAACGATTTCGATCTCTTCGCCGACTTTAACAATGCCGCGCTCGATACGACCGGTCACAACGGTACCGCGACCCGAGATCGAGAACACGTCTTCCACTGGCATCAGGAATGCACCATCAACAGCGCGCTCTGGCGTTGGGATGTAAGCATCCAGCGCATCGGCCAGACGCAATACTGCGTCAACGCCCATTTCGCCTTCTTTGCCTTCCAGCGCCATACGTGCCGAACCTTTGATGATAGGCAGGTCGTCGCCTGGGAATTCGTACTTCGACAACAGCTCGCGCACTTCCATTTCAACCAGTTCCAGCAGCTCTGCGTCGTCGACCAGGTCGCACTTGTTCAGGAACACGATGATGTATGGAACGCCAACTTGGCGGGCCAGCAGGATGTGTTCGCGGGTCTGTGGCATTGGGCCGTCAGCTGCCGAGCATACCAGGATCGCGCCGTCCATCTGCGCAGCACCGGTAATCATGTTTTTGATGTAATCGGCGTGACCTGGGCAGTCAACGTGCGCGTAGTGACGCGTCGCCGTTTCGTACTCAACGTGGGCGGTGTTAATCGTGATACCGCGCGCTTTTTCTTCTGGAGCCGCATCGATCTGGTCGTATGCTTTAGCTTCGCCGCCGAATTTCTTCGACAGAACCGTTGCGATTGCAGCGGTCAGCGTGGTTTTACCGTGGTCGACGTGGCCGATGGTGCCGACGTTGACGTGCGGCTTGGTCCGTTCGAATTTACCTTTTGCCATTTTATTCTTCCTTAGAACAATGATTTAAATGTAGGGACCGGCATTCTCGTGAAAGCCGGCCCGGAACTTCTATTACTTAGCTTTCGAGCTTACGATCGCTTCAGTCACATGCTTAGGTGCTTCAGCATAGTGCTTGAATTCCATCGTGTAAGTCGCACGACCTTGGGTCGACGAACGCAACGATGTGGCGTAACCGAACATTTCCGACAGAGGTACTTCGGCCTTGATGATCTTGCCGCCACCACCAGCAATTTCATCCATGCCTTGCACCATACCGCGACGCGACGACAGATCGCCCATCACGGTACCGGCGTAGTCTTCCGGCGTTTCCACTTCCACGGCCATCATCGGCTCCAGGATGACTGGCGATGCTTTGCGGCAGCCATCTTTGAATGCCATCGAAGCGGCCATGCGGAATGCATTTTCGTTCGAGTCAACATCATGGTACGAACCGAAGAACAGCGTGACTTTAACGTCAACAACTGGGTAACCAGCCATCACGCCCGAAGTCAGCGTGTCGCGTACACCTTTTTCAACTGCAGGGATGTATTCGCGAGGAACGGTACCGCCCTTGATCGCGTCAACGAATTCGAAGCCCTTGCCCGGTTCTTGCGGTTCGATCTTCAGAACCACGTGACCGTATTGACCACGACCACCCGATTGCTTGACGAATTTGCCTTCCGACTCTTCGCACACTTTACGGATCGTTTCGCGGTAAGCCACTTGTGGCTTGCCGACGGTGGCTTCAACGTTGAATTCGCGCTTCATGCGGTCAACGATGATGTCCAGATGCAACTCGCCCATACCGGCGATGATGGTCTGGCCCGATTCTTCATCGGTACGCACGCGGAACGATGGATCTTCTGCTGCCAGACGGTTCAGCGCCAGGCCCATTTTTTCCTGGTCAGCCTTGGTTTTTGGCTCGACTGCCTGCGAAATCACCGGCTCAGGGAAGACCATGCGTTCCAGAACGACGCTTGCTTTTTCGTCGCAAAGCGTATCGCCAGTGGTGGTGTCTTTCAGACCCACGACAGCGGCGATGTCGCCAGCGCGCATTTCTTTGATTTCTTCGCGCTCATTGGCTTGCATCTGCACGATACGGCCAATACGCTCTTTCTTCTGCTTCACGGAGTTCAGGACCGAATCGCCCGAATTCAATGTGCCCGAATAGCAGCGGATGAAGCACAGCTGACCCACGAACGGATCGGTTGCGATCTTGAACGCCAATGCCGAGAACTTCTCATTGTCGTCGGCTGCGCGCTCGACTGGCTGCTCGTCCTCGTCCAGACCTGGGACAGGTGGAATGTCGATTGGCGATGGCAGGTACTCGATGACCGCGTCCAACATTGCTTGTACGCCCTTGTTTTTAAAGGCGGTACCGCACAACATTGGAACGATTTCGCTGGCGATGGTGCGCTGACGCAGAGCAGCCTTGATCTCGGCTTCCGACAGGTCGCCTTCTTCCAGGTACTTGTTCATCAGTTCTTCGGACGCTTCAGCAGCGGCCTCAACCATGTTTTCGCGCCACTTGGCAGCTTCAGCAGCCAGGTTGGCAGGAATTTCGCCGTATTCAAACTTCATGCCTTGCGAAGCGTCATCCCAGATGACCGCTTTCATCTTGACCAGATCGATAACACCGGTAAAGACGTCTTCAGCACCGATAGGCATCTGAATAGGTACTGGGTTGGCTTTCAGACGCGAACGCATCTGATCGTAGACCTTGAAGAAGTTGGCGCCGGTACGGTCCATCTTGTTCACGAAGGCCAGACGTGGCACTTTGTACTTGTTAGCCTGACGCCATACCGTTTCCGATTGTGGCTGCACGCCGCCGACTGCACAGTAAACCATGCAGGCGCCATCCAGCACGCGCATCGAACGTTCAACTTCAATGGTGAAGTCAACGTGGCCTGGGGTGTCGATGATGTTGATGTGATGCGCTGGGAAGTTGTTTGCCATGCCTTTCCAGAAGCACGTAACAGCAGCCGAGGTAATCGTGATACCGCGCTCTTGCTCCTGCGCCATCCAGTCGGTGGTGGCTGCGCCATCATGGACTTCGCCCAGCTTGTGGTTCACGCCGGTGTAGAACAGAACGCGCTCGGTGGTGGTCGTCTTACCTGCATCGATGTGAGCGGAGATACCGATATTGCGGTAGCGCTCAATGGGGGTCTTGCGGGCCATAATTAATCCTAAATGAATGGACAAAACCGAGCAGCATTTTTTTGCAAAAATGAGCCCGGCCTCGAACAACAGATGCTTGACAGCCGCCTTGCGGTAGCTGGCTTTATATTAGAAGCGGAAATGCGAGAACGCTTTGTTCGCTTCAGCCATACGATGGACTTCGTCGCGTTTTTTCATCGCGCCGCCGCGGCTTTCAGCCGCTTCCATCAGCTCACCGCCGAGGCGTTGTGGCATCGATTTTTCGCTGCGCTTGTTAGCAGCTTCACGCAACCAACGCATGGACAAAGCCATACGACGGACTGGGCGAACTTCGACCGGCACCTGGTAGTTTGCACCACCGACGCGACGGGATTTCACCTCAACCAGCGGCTTGGCGTTGTTGATTGCGGTAGCAAAAACTTCGAGCGGATCTTTGCCCGATTTTGCTGCGATGTGCTCGAAAGCACCGTAGATGATGTTTTCTGCAACCGATTTCTTACCGGACAGCATCAGCACGTTTACAAATTTAGCGACATCAGTGTTGCCGAATTTTGGATCTGGCAAAATTTCGCGCTTGGGTACTTCACGACGACGTGGCATATCAATTCCTTTCAATCTTCAGTTGAGCGCGCGTTCTTCGCACACTCGCGGACGACCATCATAGTCTTCCACTTACTCGACCAGATGCGGTCGACTACATTCACTTAGCTAGTTGCCACTGAGCGAAACTTGGGTTTGCTGCGTACAACTTATTACTTCTTGCCTGCTTTAGCGCGCTTGGTACCGTACTTCGAACGCGATTGCTTACGGTCTTTAACGCCTTGGGTATCCAGGGCACCGCGAACCATGTGGTAACGCACACCCGGCAAATCCTTGACGCGGCCGCCGCGCAACAGCACAACACTATGCTCTTGCAGGTTATGGCCTTCACCGCCAATGTACGAAATGACTTCGAAACCATTGGTCAGACGAACTTTAGCGACTTTACGCAGAGCCGAGTTAGGCTTCTTTGGAGTCGTTGTGTAAACACGTGTGCAGACGCCACGTTTTTGCGGGCTGTTTTCCAGCGCCGGCGATTTGCTCTTCACGGTCAAAGCGACGCGTGGATTGCGAATCAATTGATTGATGGTTGGCATCGTTATAAATCCAACAAAAAACTACGATTAATAACCCGGGCAAGATGCCCGGCGACTAAAACCTCGTCCCGCTTTCATCTACTGCGCACCGGAGGCGCCCGCAGCCACTCGATAAGGAGCGGCCAAAAAGTGCCAGGCAATACGTAAACGATGAGCAGAATAAAATCGAGAACTCGCTAGTTTAGACCTTGTGTTACAGGGGGTCAATCAGTTTACCGCTTTTTGCTATAAAAAAAGGCAAAAAAGCGGCTCATTTGTGGCATTTTGACTAATCTTTGGCAGCAATGCGCAGGCAGCGGCATCCCGCGATGATTGATGATTTGGCATTCTTTCTCTGAGGCCAAGCATCAGTAGGGCGCATTCTTGTACGACCGCAATACAACAAAAGGATTGATAATAGCGGACATTTTTCGCTGCCTCCCTTTATGCGCTCCTTGCTTCGCCCTGCCACTCTGTTCCTGCTCCTGACGTATGCCTTGCTGACGGCCGTGCCTTTCGTCCCCGCGCTGCTGGGGCGTGCGCTCGAACATCCCTGGCAGATGCTCACGCTTGAGCTGCTGGCCTGGCTGGCCGTATGGAGCGTGTTCAAGCGCCCCGCATACTTTCACTGGCTGCTGGTGCCCGCCTTCCTGGCCCTGCCGACGGAAATCTACCTGTTCATCTTCTATGGCCAGGGCATTTCCACGCACCACCTGGGCATCATCTTCGAAACCAGCCCCAAGGAAGCGATGGAGTTCCTGGGGCAAAAAGTGTGGCTGATGGGCGCCGTCATGCTGGGCGTGATCGCCTGGTGCGCGCTCGGCTGGTTGGCGGCCACGCGCACGCGCGACCTCGACTGGCGCGGCAAGACGCGCCCGGCCGCCTTCGTATTGCTGATCCTGCTGGGCGGCTTCTGGTGGTATGGCTACGAATTCGGTTTCGAGGCCAAGGTTCTGCATAGCGCTCCCGCATCAGCCAAGGCCAGCCTGCCACCAGCCAGCGCCAAGGCAGGCGCTTCCGGCTTCGGCGACGCCAGTTCGGCCGACGACGAAACGGCCGAAGACGACGAGGAAAGCAGCAAGCCGGAGAACGCCAGCATCGCCGGCGCCGACGAAACGGGACTGGGCTGGCCCAGCCTGCCCCACTGGGCGCGCCTGCCCTATGCATTCGACACCGTCAGCAATTCCTGGCCCTTCGGCCTGGCCGCGCGCGGCTTCGATTTTTACAAGGAACGTCGGTACCTGGCCGAACTGGGAAAGAAGAGCAGCAGCTTCCGTTTCGGCGCGCACCAGCAACATCCCGACGCCCATCCGGAAGTAGTCGTCATGGTAATCGGCGAATCGTCGCGCTACGACCGCTGGAGCCTGAACGGCTATGAGCGCGACACCAATCCCCTGCTGAAACAGGAAAGCAACCTGGTGCCGCTGGCCGACGTCATCACGGCCGTTTCCGCCACGCGCCTGTCCGTGCCCGTCATCATCTCGCGCAAGCCGGCCACGCAAAGCCTCAAGGATGGCTTCTCGGAAAAATCCTTCCTCACCGCCTACAAGGAAGCGGGCTTCAAGACCTACTGGCTGTCGAACCAGATCTCGTTCGGCCAATTCGATACGCCCGTATCCGTGTTTGCCAAGGAGGCAGACGTGGTGCAATTCCTGAACCTGGGCGGCTTCACCAATAATTCGAACTTCGACCAGATCCTGTTCGATCCGTTCAAGAACGCGCTGGCCGACCCGGCGCCGAAAAAGCTCATCGTGCTGCACACCCTGGGCAGCCACTGGAACTACAGCCAGCGTTATCCGAAATCCTTCGACAAGTGGCAACCGTCGCTGTTCGGCGTCGACAAGCCCGTCTACACGGACACGGCCATCAAGCCACAGCTGAACAACAGCTACGACAGCTCCATCCTGTACACGGACTGGTTCCTGTCAAACGTGATCGGCATGCTGAAGGATGATGGCCAGCGCACCGCCCTGCGCAGCTCGCTCGTCTACGTGGCCGATCACGGCCAGACCTTGTACGACGGCAGCTGCCGCCTGGCCTTCCATGGCCACAACACGCAGTTCGAGTTCCACGTGCCCGCCTTCGTCTGGTATTCGCCGCAATTCCAGCAGCACTATCCGGACAAGGTGACGCAGCTGCAGCGCCATCAGAAGGCACGCCTGTCGACGGAAAACATGTTCCATACCCTGCTCGACCTGGGCGACATCCGCTTCGCCGGCGAACAGCCCGAATGGAGCATCGCCAGCCCCCGCTTCAAGCAGCACAAGCGCTACGTCGACAGCTACGGCTGGACCAACTACGACAACGCCATCATCCGCGGCGATTGCCGCGAAGTGATCGACAAGAGCACGCCGGAGAAACAGGAAAAGTAAGGGCTAAGGGCGGCCGTCAGGCCCGCTCCAGCACGCCGCCGCAATCGGCCGGCTGCGCCATGTGCGTGCTGAGCCAGTCGAAGACGCGTCCGGCCTTGTCAGCGATACCGGCGTCAAAACCGCGCTGCGCCAGCAGGGCGATGCCGTTCGTGGCCTGCAGCACGCCGGGCGCCAGCTGCAGCGCGCCAGCGTCATCGCGGCGCACACACCAGGGCGCCAGGCAGTCTTCCAGCAGCGGCCCCAGCACCAGGTTGTGCGACGAGACGATCACCAGGTGGCGCGCGGCCAGGGAATGCAGCACGGCGGCCGCCGCCGCCACCGATTCAAGGTGGTTCGTGCCGCGAAAAATCTCGTCGATCAGAAACAGCGCCGGTTCCCCGCTCTCGGCCAGCGCCAGCAGTTCGCGCGCGCGCCGCAGTTCAGCAATATATAAACTTTCGCCGCCATCGAGGGAATCTTCATTCTGCATGCTCGAATACAGCGGCAGCATGGGCACGTGGGCGGCCTGCGCATAGCAAAAACCGAAGGCGCGTGCGCTGATCAGATTGAGTCCCACGCCGCGCAGCAAGGTACTTTTTCCGATCGCATTCTGCCCCGAAATGAAGGCGCCCCGGCCATCGAGCCGCAGCGACAGCGGCATGGCACCGCCCAGCAGCGGATGCACCATGGCATCGAGCGACAACTGCCGCGCATCGGCTTCCTGCACCCAGCAAAATTGCGGGCGGCCGCGCACGTGGCGCGCCAGTGCCACGTCGGCCTCGAGGTCGGCCAGCAACCGGAAACTCTGGCGCAAGAAGGCCCGTTCGCGCCGCACCACGCGCAGGCTATGGAAATAGCGCCGAATATTGCCCAGCATGAGCCAGTCGTCATATTCGCTCAACAGGGGAATCATCTTGATCCAGCCCAGCGGCGTGATCTGGCGATTGATCACGCCTGCCGCCCGGACGCCTTCGCGCAACTGCGCCGTGAACGGCGAATCGAGCGCTCCCAGGCGGCCATGCACCAGCAATATCTGCTGCAAGGTAAACACGCTACGCGCCCACGGTTTGCAGCGATCGTAAAAACGCATCTGCAACGCCATCAGGAAGAGCCAGACGGGAACGACGACGGCCCACGCCAACGGCGCGACCAGCCACGCGGCCAGCAGCGCTACCAGCAGCACCAGGGTCGGCAGCAGCAGCCAGCGGCTCCACCACGGCGGCGCTGACGGGGGCGCGCCGCACAGCAGCGCAGCCACTTCCATGTCTGCCGTGCGCAGCGGCCGCATGGCTTGCTCGAGCGCTGCCTGCTGTGCCGGCGCGGCCAGCAGGGCCGTGATGCGCGCGCGCGACGCGGCACTTGCCATGCCGCTCGCCAGACGCTGATGCAATCGCTGCTGGCCAAGAATGCTGGTCTGATCGGCGAGCTGCATATGGTAGTCATCGAGCAGCATTTCGTCCCAGGTCTGTTCATCGAGCTGGACCGGGCCAGCTTCGACCTGCTCCAGCATGGCAATGTCGCTGCGGGCAAAGGGGTAATCGAATTCCGCCGGTTCAGGCAGGCTGGCAAACTGGCGCAGCCAGCGGTTCAGGCTAGAAAACTGGGAGGGCGAGGACGGCATCAGGCTCCAATCAGGGATCAGCATGGCGCCGCGCGCCATCACTGCCACGCCACAGATCAGGCCGATTGCCAGATTATCAAGATCCATCGCTCCATGCCGCGCCGGTATGGCCGCGCGGACACCTGGCGGACGGCGCGGACACGGCGGACAGCCGGACACTCCGGTTTTTCTCTTTGCAGATCAATGGCTTATGCAGTGGCACGGATCGTGCATTGGATAAGTCATCCTCCACGAGACATGACCATGATCCGCGATACCTCCTCTCAAGACGCCGTACTGTCCGCCCCGCCGGGCCAGCGCCACAAGAAACGCGCCCTGCTGCTGGCCGGCGCCGTCATCGTCATCGGCGGCGCCGTCGCCGTATTTGCCGGCTGGCGCAACAGCGAACATTCCGTCAATGCCAGCCGCCTGCGCATCGCCGAGGTCACGCGCGGCACCCTGATCCGCGACGCAGCCGTGAATGGCCGCGTGGTGGCCGCCATCAGCCCCACCCTGTACTCGACCACGGTGGCCACAGTGACCCTGAAGGCCAAGGCGGGTGACACGGTAAAAAAAGGCGACATCCTGGCCGTGCTTGAATCGCCGGACCTCTCCGACGCCCTGAAACGGGAGCAGTCGAGCGTGCAGCAACTGGAAGCGGAAGTGGCACGCCAGCAGATCCTGGCAAAAAAACAGAAGCTGCTGGCGCGGCGCGAAGCCGATACGGCGGAAATCGAACGCCTGTCAGCGCAGCGCACCCTGGAACGCTACGAAAGCGTGGCGCAAGTGGGCATCATCGCCAAAATCGATTACCAGAAGGCCAAGGACGCGCTCAATTCAGCCGACATCCGCAGCAAGCACGCTTCGCAGGCGGCAGGCCTGGAAAGCGAGGACGTGACCCTGGCACTGAAGACCAAGGTCAATGAACTGGAACGCCAGCGCCTGAGCCGCGACAACGCCCAGCGCCGCGTCGATGAACTGACCGTGCGCGCCCCCGTCAACGGCTTCATCGGCACGCTCTCGGTGGCCAACCGCAGCGTGGTGCAAGCCAATACGGCGCTGATGACCCTGGTCGACCTGTCGCAGCTGGAAGTCGAGTTGGAAGTGCCGGAAACGTATGTGGCCGATATCGGCCTGGGCATGAGCGCGGAAATCGAAACGGGTGCCATCAAGGCGACAGGGAAACTGTCGGCGCTGTCGCCGGAAGTAGTGAAAAACCAGGTGCTGGCACGCGTGCGCTTCAATGGTGAACAACCGGCAGGGCTGCGGCAAAACCAGCGCATCACGGCGCGCCTGCTGATCGACGAAAAGCCGAATGTGCTGATGCTGGCGCGCGGCCCCTTCGTCGAGGCAGAAGGCGGCCGTTTCGCCTATGTGGTGCGCGACGGCGTGGCCATCCGCACCCCCATCAAGATGGGCGCCACCAGCGTCTCATCCGTGGAAATTCTCGATGGCCTGAAGCTGGGCGACAAGGTCGTCGTCGCCGGCACGGAATCGTTTGAAAACGCTGCCCGCATCTCCATCAATCAATAAGCTGCATCCCATCCTAGAAAGAGGCACGCCATGCTGCGCATGCAAAACCTGAACAAAGTCTACCGCACCCACATGATCGAAACGCACGCGTTGCGCGGTTTTGAAATCCACGTCAAGCAGGGGGAATTCGTCACTGTCACGGGACCGTCCGGCTCCGGCAAGACGAGCTTCCTGAACATCGCCGGCCTGCTCGAGGAATTCACGGATGGCGAATACATACTCGACGGCGTCAACGTGAAAGGCATGAACGACAATGCCCGTTCGCGCCTGCGCAATGAAAAACTGGGCTTCATCTTCCAGGGTTTTAATCTGATCCCCGATCTGTCGCTGTTCGACAACGTCGACGTGCCGCTGCGCTACCGGGGCTATAACAGCGCCGAACGACGCGAACGCATCGAGGATGCCTTGGCAAAGGTGGGACTGGCCTCGCGCATGAAGCACTATCCGGCCGAATTGTCGGGCGGCCAGCAACAGCGCGTGGCGATCGCGCGCGCGCTGGCCGGGTCGCCCAAGCTGCTGCTGGCCGATGAACCGACAGGCAACCTCGACACGCAGATGGCGCGCGGCGTGATGGAGCTGCTCGAAGACATCAATGCGCAAGGCACCACCATACTGATGGTCACGCACGATCCGGAACTGGCGCTGCGCAGCCAGCGCAATGTGCACATCATCGACGGCCAGGTGTCGGACCTGGTGCACAAGGGGCCATCGCTGGCAAGCAGCCAGGCAAAGGCCGGCAGCAACGCCGCCACCGCCTGAGGAGTATTCATGTTCCAGTATTACTTCCTGCTCGGCCTGCGCAGCCTGCGCCGCAATCCGGCCCTGACGGCACTGATGGTGCTGACCCTGGCCATCGGCGTGGCTGCCAGCATTTCCACTCTCACCATCCTGCACGTCATGTCCGGCAATCCCCTGCCGCACAAGAATGGCCGGATGTTCGTGCCGTTGCTCGACAACGGTCCCCTCGCCGGCTATACGCCGGGTAACAAGTCGGGCGACGACCAGCTCAGCTACCGCGACGCCGTCAATTTCCAGAACAGTAAACTGGGCGAACGGCGTAGCGTCATGTATGGCGTGAGCGGCGCCATCGAACCAGCACGCAAGGATATCGGCGCTTTCAGTTCCCAGGGACTGGCAGCCTACCGCGACTTCTTCCCCATGTTCGAGACGCCGTTCCGATACGGCCAGCCGTGGAGTGCTGCCGACGATGCCGCCGGTGCCGATGTCGTCGTCCTGTCGCGCAAGCTGGCGGAAAAGCTGTACGGCGACAGCAATCCGGTCGGCCAGCGCATGACACTCATGGGTTTCCAGTATCAGATCACGGGTGTGCTCGATAAATGGGACCCGGTACCGCGCATCCACCGCATCATCGGCAGCGGCGCCTTCGGCAGCGAAGACAGCTACTTCATCCCGTTCACCAGCGCGATACGCCATCAGATGAGCCACAACGGCAGCATGAGCTGCAGCGGCAACCGCGAGCCTGGCTACCAGGGCACGCTCGACTCGGAATGCACGTGGATGCAGTTCTGGTTCGAGATGGCCAGCGATGGTCAGCGCAGCGAATTGCAGAACTACCTCGACAGCTATGCGCAGGAACAGCGCAAGCTGGGCCGCCTGAAGCGCAATGCCCCCAACCAGCTGTTTACCATCGATGAATGGATGGCGCACCTGCGCGTGGTCGGCAACGACAACAAGCTGTCGGCCTGGCTGGCCTTTGGCTTCCTGGCCCTGTGCCTGGTCAACACCATCGGCCTGCTGCTGGCCAAATTTTCCGTGCGCGCCGCCGAAGTCGGCATCCGCCGCGCACTGGGCGCCTCGCGCAGCGACATCTTCCGCCAGTTCCTCATCGAGACGACCGTCATCGGCCTGGCTGGCGGCGTGCTTGGCCTGCTGCTGTCCTTCGGCGCATTGGCACTCATCGGCATGCAGTCGAAGCAGCTGACCGTCGCCGCGCACATGGACTGGGTGATGCTGGCCATGACCTTCGTCATCTCGGTGGCCGCAGCGATCCTGGCCGGCCTGCTGCCGACCTGGCGCGCCTGCCAGGTGACGCCGGCCCTCCAGCTCAAATCCCAATAACCGCACACGAATAGGACACCATGGAAATCCGACCCATCCTGTCTGCGCTGATGCGCAGCAAAACCGGCGCCATCCTGGTTGCCGTGCAGGTAGCCCTTAGTCTGGCCATCCTGGCCAATGCCCTGCATATCGTCAACGTACGCCAGGAGGTGGCGGCGCGCCCCAGCGGCGTGGCGGCAGAGCGCGACGTCTTCCATCTGCTGGCGCGCAACTTGCGCCAGCAGGGCCACAATGAAGAACTGGCTCTGCAAAAGCGCCTGGCCGCCGCTGCGCGTGCCGTGCCGGGCGTCGTCTCAGTGGCGCAGGTAAGCCAGGTGCCGCTGTCGCGCAACGGCAGCAGCAGCGGCTTTGCTGTCAACCGCACACAGGAAAACACCTCCGCCAATGCCGCCGTGTATCTCACCCCCGACTCGCTGATCAAGACATGGGGCTTGAAACTGGTGGAAGGGCGCGATTTTACGCCCGCTGAAATTACGGAAGTTGACCAGAATGTGACAAAAGAATCACCACCGCAAGTCATCATCACGCGGGCGCTGGCAAAAAAAATGTACCCTGGCGGCGGCAGCGCCTTGAACATGCCCATGTTCATGGGCACCGGCGAGGACGCAGAGAAATTGCAGGTCGTCGGCGTCATCGAACGGTTGCAGACCCAGGGCGCGGAAGTGGGCGAGCGCGGCGAATATTCGATCCTGTTTCCCGTGCGCCTGACGGGCGACGGCGATGCATTGCTGACCATCCGAGCCGAACCGGGTCAGCGTGACCGCGTGATGAAAGAAGTGGAACAAGCCGTCCGCGCAGCCACGCCGGACAAACTGATCGTGCGCATCCGCAGCTTCGACGAAGACCGCGACACGCGCTACCGCGCCGACCGCGCCCTGTCGTGGATGCTGATCACCGTCTCGGCCCTGCTCCTGCTGGTGACGGCCAGCGGCATCGTCGGCATTGCCAGCCTGTGGGTCACGCAGCGGCGCAAGCAGATCGGCGTACGGCGCGCGCTCGGTGCGCGCCGCCTCGACATCTTGCGCTACTTCCTGACGGAGAACTTCATGATTACCAGCGTGGGCGTGGCGGCCGGCGTAATGCTGGCCCTCGCGCTGAACCAGCTGCTGGTGAGCCAGCTGGAAATGGCCCGCCTGCCCCTGCCCTATCTGGTGGGAGGCGCGCTGGTGTTCTGGCTTCTGGGCCTGGGCGCAGTGTACGGTCCGGCATGGCGTGCGGCCAGTATTTCGCCTGCCACGGCCACGCGCAGCGCATGAATTTGCCCCCGCCATGGCTGGCCTGACAATGTTATGCTGCGCGCATGCCTACCGTACTGATTATTGACGACAATGCCGCCGTGGCGATCGCGCTCGACGTGCTGTTTTCCCTGCACGAGATCGACGCCGTGCGCGCCTCCTCGCCCGAGGAAGGCCTGCTTCTGCTCGAGCGCCACACCATCGACCTGGTGGTGCAGGACATGAACTTCACGGCCGACACCACCTCGGGCGAGGAAGGCAGCGCGCTGTTCCACGCCATCCGCGCGCGCTACCCGGACCTGCCCGTGATTCTGCTGACGGCATGGACCCAGCTCGATGCGGCCGTCGACTTGATCAAGTCCGGCGCGGCCGACTATCTGGCCAAGCCATGGGATGACAGGCGCCTGATCACCAGCGTCCAGAACCTGCTGGAGCTGGGGCAGGCCAACCGCGCGCTGCGTCAGCGTGTGATGGCCGAGCAGCGCCAGCGCCACGCCCTGGAGCACGACTTCGATCTGCGCGGCATGGTATGGCAAGATCCGGCCACCGAAAGAGTGGTGCACCTGGCCTGCCAGGTGGCGCGCGCCGACGTGCCCGTGCTCATTTCGGGGCCGAACGGCAGCGGCAAGGAACGCATCGCCGCCATCGTGCAAGCCAATTCCCAGGTCGCCAGCGGTCCCTTCGTCGTGCTCAATTGCGGCGCCGTGCCGGTGGAGTTGATCGAAGCGGAACTGTTCGGCGCCGAGGCTGGCGCCTACACCGGCATCACCCGCGCACGCGATGGCAAGTTCGACGCGGCCGACGGCGGCACCCTGTTCCTCGACGAGATCGGCAACCTGCCGCTGGCCGGGCAAATGAAACTGCTGCGCGTGCTGGAAACGGGACGCTTCGAGCGCCTCGGCTCGAACCGCGAGCGGCAAGTGAAAGTGCGCGTCATCAGCGCCAGCAACGCCGACCTGCCAGCGATGATCAGGGCAGGCACGTTTCGCGAAGACCTGTTCTACCGCTTGAACGTGATCGAACTGCGCCTGCCTCCACTGGCCCAGCGCCCGCTTGACATCCTGGTGCTGGCGCGGCATTTCCTGGGCAGTGAGAAAACGCTGGATGTGCTGGCAGAGGCTACCCTGCTGGCGCACGGCTGGCCGGGCAATGTGCGCGAACTGAAAAACGTCATGCAGCGCGCCAGTCTGCTGACGGCCGGCCCGGTGATCAGCGCGCAGGAAACAGGCTTGCCACTGGCGGGACTGCCATCGCTGCGCGCACCTCAGGATGCCGACGCGACAGAGACGGACCGCGACAGCGTCGTCGCCGCCCTGGCGCGCGCACACGGCGTGGTGGCGCAGGCGGCGCAGGAACTGGGGCTCTCGCGCCAGGCGCTGTACCGGCGCATGGAACGCCTGGGCATCGCACGCGGCTGATGGCATACCCTCCCATGCGCCTCTCCCTGCTCACGCGCTGGACGGCGCTGATCGTCACCTTGCTGGTGCTGGGCATAGTCATCGCCTTGCTGCTGGCGCATTTTTTGCCGGGCCAGCCGCTGCTGGTGCTGGCGGGTACCCTGCTGTGCGTGCTGCCGGTGGCCGTCATTACCATCCGCGCGCAGCTGCAATCGATGCTGTCGCTGTTTCGCGCCTTGAGCGGCACGGTTGCCAGTTACCAGGACGGCGACTTCGGCTTCAGCTTGCGCTGGCCGCAGAACGATGAACTGGCCGACCTGGTGGCGGCCCACAATGCGCTGGGTGACGTGCTGCGCAAGCAGCGCCTGGATCTGGTGCAGCGCGAACTGCTGCTCGACACCATGGTGCAAAACACGCCGGTGGCCATGCTGCTGGTGGCCGAGGGCAGCGCCATCGTCTACGCCAACCTGGCCGCGCGCCAGTTGCTGCACCACGGCCGCCGGCTCGAAGGACACCACCTGGCAGACATCGTGCGCGAGGCGGCGCCAGCCCTGGCCGAGGCGCTGGCGCGCCGCAACGACGGCCTGTTTACCAGCGGCGAAGGGGAGCAGGAAGAGGTGTATCACCTGGCACGGCGCAGCTTCAGCCTGAACGGGCGCAAGCACGAACTGCTGCTGTTGCGCCAGCTAACCCTGGAACTGCGGCGCCAGGAGGTGCAAACCTGGAAGAAAGTCATCCGCGTCATCAGCCATGAGCTCAACAACTCGCTGGCGCCACTGGCCTCGCTGGCCCATTCCGGCGCCGAGCTGGTGCGCCGCGGCCAGACCGAGCGCCTGCCGCAAATCCTCGCCACCATCGAGGAACGCACGCGTCACCTGGAAACTTTTATCCTCGGCTATGCGCGCTTTGCCAAGCTGCCCGCACCACGTCTGGCGCCATGCGAGTGGCAACCCTTCCTCGACAGCCTGACCTCGCAAGCGGCCTTCACGCTTGACGGCACGCCGCCCGCGCAGGCCGCCGTGTTCGATGCGGCGCAAATGCAGCAGGCGCTGCTCAACCTGCTCAAGAACGCGCTGGAATCCGGTTCAAAGCCCCAGCATATCGGCCTGCACGTCAGCCAGGGTCAAGGGCAGCTGCGCATCGAAGTGCGCGACCGCGGGCCGGGCATGAGCGGTGCCGTGCTGGAAAACGCGCTGGTGCCGTTTTATTCCACCAAGCGCAGCGGCACGGGACTCGGCCTGGCCCTGGCGCGCGAAATCGCCGAAGCGCACGGTGGACGCATCACCCTCGCCAACCGCGAAGGCGGAGGGCTGGCGGTAACCTTGATTCTTCCATTGCAGGACAGAAATTAGTTCCTCGTGTAACGATTTTTAAATCACACCATTCGCAATTATTTCGCGGTGCAATATTGATAATTAGAGTTTTAAATATTGCAACATCATGAGCGCCATGCCCGTATGTTAGAAATAAGCTATTTAAGTTTGCATAATGATATAAAAATAGCTGATTGACAATGAAATGTCTTGGCGATAATTTATCTGAGCGGTACGGTTTTTTTGAAACATCAATCGTTTTCTCGCGGGGATAAATATGAAACTGAAATCACTCATTGCAGCAACGGTCTTGGGCGCGGCGTCCATCGGCAGCGCCTGTGCGGCGGCGTATTCCATAGACCTTAACAATACAGGCACCAATGTATGGACGGCAAGCTACGGCGCCACTCCCGTCATAGGTGACTTTACCGATACATTCACGTTCAGTCCATCAGCAACTGCCGGTTCGTTCGTGCAAACCTTTCTTGCGAACATCTCCTATACCGGCGCTGACAATATGGCGGTCACGTTCAGCTCCGTCTCGCTGAACAGCATTGCCCTGACAGATGTCAGCACCAGCACGCCTTTCGGCGCCTTCCATGGCGCGCTCCTTGCTCCGACTGAGATTTTGATCGGCGCGCCCCTGGTTCTCACAGTCATGGGCAACTCCAAAGGTGGCAGTTATGCCGGCGACTTCAACCTGACCCTGGCCCCGGTTCCGGAGCCGGAAACGTATGCCATGATGCTGGCCGGCCTGGGGATACTGGGCTTCCTGGCACGACGCCGCAAGCAATCTTGAGCTCCCCTCCCAAAAGACGCTGCAGCGTCTTTTTTTTCGCTCCTGCTACACTGGAGCCATGACAACAGATTTCACTTCCACCAGCAGTACCGCTTTCAGCCATCCTGGCCACCCGCCTGCCACCACCACCGAACACCGCGGCATCCGCTACCTGCACCTGGGCACCAAGTGGGTGCAGGGAGCCATGCGCCTGGACAAACCCGACGCCATCGAGCTCGAATACGTGCAGATGATGATGATGTGGATGCTGTTCAAGACACAGCCCAGGCGCATCGTGCAGCTGGGACTGGGCAGCGCTGCGCTGACAAAATTCAGCTACCGCCGCTTCCCCGATGCCTCGGTCACAGCCATCGAACTCAATCCGAATGTGATCGCCATCTGCGGCGCCCAGTTTGCGCTGCCGCCGAATGACGCGCGCCTCGACGTGCGCGAGATGAATGCGCTCGACTTCGTGCTCGATCCTGCCAACCACGGCACGGTCAATGCGCTGCAGGTGGACCTGTACGACGAAGACGCGCGCGGCCCCGTACTCGACACGCCCGAGTTCTACCAGGCCTGCTTCGACTGCCTGGCAGACGACGGCATCATGTGCACGAATGTCTTCGGCGACTTCCCCAACTACGACAAGAATTTGCAGGCGATGGAACTGGTCTTCGACGCCGTCGTCTGGGTGCCAGAAATGGAAGATGAAAATATAGTCGTGCTGGCGTTCAAAAAATCGCCGTCGCTCGATTTCAGCGACTTGTACGAACGTGCCGCCGCCATCAAGAAGCAGTTCAACCTGCCCGCCAAGAACTGGGTCAACGGCTTGAAGCAGTGGATGCAGGACCAGCAGTAATACAGTAGCGCGGCATCACGCCGGCAGCAGCGCGCCCAGGCGGCGCGCCAGGCCATCCATATTCTCGGCCGGTACCTGCGCATAACCGAGCAGGAAACCGTTCCAGCCGGCGCCCTCGCCCCTCCTCTCTCCCGTGCCATGCGCGGACAGCGCCAGCGCCACGATGCCGTCCTGCGCTGCGCGGCGACTCAGCGCCAGATCATCCCATGCGGCATCTTGGAAACGCAGCGCCAAATGCATGCCGGCTGTGCCGCCATGGATGCCAGCGCCCGCACACGCATGGCGCTGCAATGCCTCGCTCAAGGCGTCTCGCCGCTGGCGGTACAGGCGGCGCATGCGGCGCACATGGCGCGCAAACAGACCGCTGCGCAGGAACTCGGCCAGTGCCAGTTGTTCAGCCACGCGCCCCCTGGCGGCGCCCTGTGCCTGCATCTGCGCGAAGGCCCCAGCCAGCGTCGCCGGCACGACGATAAAGGCCAGGCGCAAGGCGGGAAACATGGTCTTGCTGAAGGTGCCCATATACACGACGGGCGCATCCTCCACCAGTCCCTGCATCGCAGCCAGGGGCGGGCCGCCATGGCGAAATTCGCTATCGTAATCATCTTCAATAATCAGGGCGCCGGCGGCACGGGCCCGGTCGAGCAGCACCATGCGGCGCGCGGGACTAAGCACGCTGCCGGTCGGATACTGGTGCGACGGTGTGGTGTAGATCAGGCGCGGCGGCGCCGCGTTCCAGTCGTCGTCTGTCGGTGCGATGCCATCCATGTCTACCGCAATACCCCTCACCTGCAGGCCGGCGCCGCGGCCCGCCGCCAGCGCGCCGCCATAGCCAGGGTGCTCGATCCACAAGGTGTCGCCCTGGTCGGCAAAGGCGCGCAGGCACACATCCAGGCTGCTCTGCGTGCCATCCGTGATGAACACCTGGCTCGCATCGCAGACGACGCCGCGCGCGGCGCGCAAATGGTCGGCGATGGCCATGCGCAGCTGCGGCTCACCGGCAGGGTCGCCGTAATTGAGCTGGCGCGGCGTCAGCGCACGCCATGCACGATCCAGCATGCGCCGCCACTGCGCCAGCGGAAATTCGTCGAGCGCCGGCACGCCAGGCGCGAACGCGCCCATGGCGTCAGCAGGAAATACCAGCGCCGCATTCACATCCTGTCCCGCCACGCCGCGCAAATGCCGGGCGCGGCGCGACAAGCCATCCTGGCCGCCACTCACTGGCGATGCCATCGGCTCGCCGGCACTGCCGGCGACGACGGTGCCGCGCCGGTCCGGCAAGACAAACCCTTCGCTGGCCAATTGCTCGTAGGCGTACAGCACGGTATTGCGCGCCAGTCCCAGTTCCGCAGCAAGCACGCGCGTGGCGGCCAGCCGCGTACCAGGAGCCAGCTGGCCGCCGCGGATCGCCGCGCGCAGGCATTCATGCAGCAGGCGCTGACGCGGCCAGCCCCGCTCGCGATGCGTGCGTTCGAATGCACCCAGTAGCAAAGCAAAGTCCATGCGCCTCCTTGTGGCTCTAAATTATTTATCAGTTCTGGATCTTTTTTCAGGGCCAGATGCCGATTATAGTGCGGCCTGCTTCTTCAACCAACCGGATTTCCACCATGACCGCTACCGCCCTGCCTCCCAGCCCCCGCACCCGCGTACGCCGCGTCGCCGAACTGGCCAGCTACGAGCAAGCCACCCTGTACGCCGTCCTCGACGCCGCCTATCTGTGCCATATCGCCTTCCAGGACGAGCACGGAAACCATTGCATCCCGACCGCCTGCTGGCGCATCGGCGGCCACCTGTACATCCATGGCTCGAACGGCAGCCGCATGCTCAAGCAGCTGCTGCGCGATACGGGCGTGTGCGTGACGGTGACCCATCTCGACGGCCTGGTGCTGGCGCGCTCGGCCTTCAATCACACCATGAACTACCGCTCGGCGATGGTGTACGGGCAGTTTGAAAAAGTAAGCGACATCGGCCAGCAGCATGCGGCCATGGATGCGCTGATGGAAAAGCTGGCGCCGGGACGCCTGGCACAAGTGCGCGGTGGCAGCACCAAGGAATACGCCGCTACCACCGTGCTGCGCATCGCGCTCGACGAATGCGCCGTCAAGCAGCGCAGGGGCGGTCCGCTGGACGATGCGGGCGACATGGCGCATGACGTCTGGACGGGTGAACTGCCGTTTACGCACGGTCGGGGCGCGGCCATCGCCGATGCGCTCAACACCAGCGAGTTGCCCGCATATGCCGCTGCATGGGGTACGGAATCCGCTTGACCGGCCGGCGTGCTTGCCCGATGATCGGCGTTGATGGCGATCGCCACCAATTTACCAACCGATCCAATCACGCATGGAGCATATGATGATGAAGCGAGTATCCCTGGCTGCGGCCTTGATGGTCATGCTGGCCTGTGGCGGCAGCGGTGCGGCACTGGCCGCCGATGCCGGCGACGCGGCCCTGAAGGCAGCCATTGCCGGCAGTGCGCGCACGCCGGCCAACGCGCTACGCGACAGCGCCCGCCACCCGTATGAAACGCTGACGTTCTTCGGCATCAAACCGGGCATGACAGTGGTCGAACTGGCGCCTGGCGGCGGCTGGTATACGGAAATCCTGGCGCCCTACCTGCGCGAGAACGGCAAGCTGATCGCCGCCGGCAACGATCCGCAATCCGCCAGCGAAGGCGCACGCCGCGGCGCGGCCCGCTTCCAGCAAAAACTCGACGCCAATCCGGCCGCTTTCGGCAAGGTGGAAATCGGCGCCTTCGCGCCACCCACCACCTACCGCATCGCGCCCAAAGGCACGGCCGACATGGTGCTCACCTTCCGCAATATCCACAACTGGATACCCATTGGCGAAGCAGGCATGCAGACCCTGTTCAAGGAAGTCTATGACAGCCTGAAACCGGGCGGCGTGTTCGGCGTCGTCGAACACCGCCTGCCGGCGAACAAGGTGCAGGATGCCACGGCCAGCAGCGGCTACATGCACGAAGCATATGTGATCAAACTGGCTGAAGGCGCCGGTTTCAAACTGGCGGCCAAGTCGGACATCAACGCCAATCCCAAGGACACGGCAGACCACCAGGGCGGCGTCTGGGCACTGCCACCCACCTACGCCAACAAGGATGTGGAGCGGGCCAAATACACGGCCATCGGCGAGAGTGACCGTATGACCCTGAAGTTCGTCAAGTAGGTCGGCTTAGCGCGGCACCGCCGCGCGTAATCCGACAACATCGTTGGCGTCGGTGATGGCGTCGGGTTACGCGTAACGCGCTAACCCGACCTACCGCTTTATTTCTTCGTTTCCTTCGGCTTCACCGGTACTAGGCTCAAATCCTGGAAGTCATAGCTGAAATCCGTTTCGGCCGACACGGGCGCCATTTTCACCCTGTCAATGCTGCCATCGGGATTGAGCGAGAAGGTCACATAGGCGTCGGCGTTGAAGTTACGCTCTTTCCAGCGCACGATGAAGGTATCATGCTGCCAGTGTTCCAGCTCGCCCGTCAGGTCCGGCGTGCGCGTGAAGCTGAGGATATGTTTTTTCCCCTCCGGCTTGATCACGACCTTGCCGTACCAGGCATCCTCATACTCGCCGTCATACGCCGCCAGCGGCAGCGATGGCTGCGATTTCACCGCGCGCGCGCTCGACGCCTTGCCCTGCTTCTTGACTTCTTCCGCATGCTGGTCCTGCTCCACCTGGGCCACCAGCGCGAGCCAGTCCGACGGCGCTGCCTGCAGGTAATGGTCGAGGATGCGCCATTGCAACGCCGTCATGGAACCGCCATTTTCAGCATTGGTGAGAATGGCCACCCCCAGTTTCGCTTCCGGCACCATCACCACGCGCGAATAAAAGCCCTGCAGCGCGCCGCCGTGCATGGCCACTTTCATGCCCTTGTAGTCGCGTAGCTGGAAGCCCAGGCCATACGCGCTGAAATTCGGCTTGGTCGCTGCCAGCTTTGGCTTCGGCTCGGCAATCTTGATCGGCGTTTGCGCCGTCCACATCTCGCGGCCCTGCTTTTCACTGAACAGACGCGCTTCCTTGCCATCCTTGTCCATCACGCCGGCGATCTTGCCTTCGTCGAGCAGCACCATCATCCACTTGGCGATATCTTCCGCATTCGTGTTGATGCCGACGGCGCCCACGGCGTTCGGCACCGGCATCGATTTGACGGCGGTGACCTTGCCGTCGATCTTGCTGTGCGCATTGGCCACGTCGGGATTGCCAACGTTCTCGGCCAGGCTGGTGGTGCTGCCCGTCATGCCCAACGGCGCCAGGATGCGTTCGTGCATCGCCTCGCCCCAGCTCTTGCCGGCCTTGTCGGCGATGATCTTGCCAGCGACGATGTACAGCAGATTATCGTAGGCATAGCTGTTGCGAAAACTCGTGGCTGGGCGGATGTAGCGCAGCTTCTCGATGATCTCGTCGGTGCTGAACGTGGTGGTGGGCCACCACAGCAAGTCGCCGGCGCCCAGGCCCAGGCCACTGCGGTGCGTCAGCAAATCGCGGATGGTCATGGCGCCCGTCACGTAGGAATCGTGCATCTGGAAGCCTGGCAAGTGCTTGGTGACGGGATCGTCCCAGGCCAGCTTGCCCTCGTCAACCAGCATGGCCAGAGCGGCGGCCGTGAAGCCTTTCGAGTTCGATGCCACTTCGAACAGGGTCTTGGCGCCGACGGATGCCGGTTCGCCCAGCTTGCGCACGCCAAAGCCCTTGGCGGTGATGACCTTGCCATCCTTGACGATGGCGATCGCCATGCCGGGCACGTCGAAAACCTTCAGGGCGGTGGCGACGTCACGGTCAAGATCGAAGGCAGGCGCGGGCGCCGGCGCAGCAGCAGCAACAGGGGCGGCGTCAAAGGCCAGTGCCGGCACAGTGACGCTGGAAAACGCCAGCACGATGGCGGCGGCGAGACGGTTCATGGAATGCATGCTCAGGATGTCCAAAGAAAGTTCAATGCGCTTGCGCGGCCATCAATTTATCGACGCTTTCCTGCGTCACCGGGTGGTAGCGTGCGCGCGCCTGCGCATACACGTCCTTGGCCCAGGCATGGCCTTGCGGCGTCTTCATCAGCGCGCTGTACAGGGGCACGACGAACTTCTGGCGGCCCACGCTCATCAGGAATGCCTGCAAGGGCTGCTGCACGTCGTAGCCGGCGTTCACGGCAGCGAGGTAAAAGCGGTAGGCCACTTCATTGTTGCCGCTCTTGCCCACACCGTAGACCTGATCCAGTTCGCGCAATTGCGCCGCGCTGGCCTTGTTGTTGATGTCGTTCAGGAAGTGCATCGATTCGATGGCGACCCAATGATCCATGCCCAGCTCTTTCGTCGCCAGCTCCCCCTTGAGCCAGGCGTCGCGGTGCTGGTCGAGCAGCGCCAGGCGCGGCGAGACAACGCGCTGCGCGCTGGCCGGCACGCCGGTGCCATACAGCCATTCATCGAGTTCCGCTTCCGGCATCACGTCCGGATGCTGCGCCAGCAGATTCTTGCGCAGGTAGGCGATGAACTGCTCCGTCGTCACGCTCTGGAACGCGTGCTGGTCGAACCAGCCGCGCAGGAAGGGATCGAACACGGCACGGCCGGCACGGCGCTCCATGGTAGCCAGGAACCAGGCACCTTTCGGGTAGATGATGCCATCGTCCGTATACGTTTCTGCGGGATTGGCATCCGCATCGCGCGTGATCAACGCCGTTTTCGCCGCCGGCAATGTCTTGATCGACGCGGCCAGTTCTTCCTGGTCGACCTGCACGCCCATCTGCGCCACTTCGCTGCCATACAGCTGCTCGACGATGCGCGTGGTGACGTAGGTGGTGAAACCTTCGTTGAGCCACATGTGCTTCCACGAGGCGTTGGTGACCAGGTTGCCCGACCACGAGTGGGCCAGTTCATGCGCGATCAGGTCGACCAGGCTGCGGTCGCCCGCGATCATGGTTGGCGTGAGGAAGGTCAGGCGCGGGTTTTCCATGCCACCGTAGGGGAACGATGGCGGCAACACGATCATGTCGTAGCGTCCCCATCCATACGGACCGTATAGCGCTTCGGCGGCCTGGATCATCTTTTCCGTGTCGGCGAGTTCGTATTCGGCCGCCTTGATACGCGGCGGTTCGGCATACACGGCGGAACGGGGACCGAGCTTGCGCACTTCCAGTTCGCCGATGGCAATGGCCAGCAGGTACGATGGAATCGGCTGCGGCATCCTGAATTTCCAACCGCCCTTGCCCGTCGCTTTTTCGTCATTCTCGGCGCTCATCACGACGCGCATGCCGCTTGGGGCATCAATGCGTGCGCTGTAGGTAAAACGCACGGCTGGCGTATCCTGCGACGGCACCCATGAGCGGGCGTTGATGCTTTGCGACTGGCTGAACATGAAGGGCAGCTTGCCCGACATGGTCTGCTGCGGCGTGAGCCACTGCAGCGCGATGGCGTTTGGCGCCGTGTGATAGTAGACGCGCACTTTGCCCGGCTGGCCCGTGGTGGTGATGCGCAGCGCCTGGCCCTTTTCCGGGTCGGCCTTGTCCAGCTGATACGGCGCCATCTGCCATGCGCCGCGCTTGTCCTGCACCTGCACTTTCGCGATCGACAAATCGCGCGTATCGAGCACCAGGGTGCGCGCCGCCGGATCGATCCAGTTCAAGGACAGCTCGGCATAGCCGGAGAGGGTCTTTTGCTTGAAATCGGCTTTCAGGTCCAGCTGCAGGTCGCGCGTGCGCACCTGGTCGTAACGCGCGTAGCTAAGGGGATCGGCGTGCGCCGCCAGGGTTACCTGGCAAAGTAGCGCACAGCCCAGCGCGCGCAGGAAGGTCAAAGTTTGCATGGTCGTCTTTTGAATGATTTGCGAAAGCCCCGGTCCGTGTGCGCCGAGGCGTCGCGCAGAATAGCACTTCCGGCGCAGGCAGGCAGAAAAAAAACGCCGGACTGGCCGGCGCTGTTTCACTATTTCGTTCCGGCCTTGGCTTCGGGCGCCTTCAGCGGCGTATTAAAATCCTTCATCAGGTTATTCTTGTCGCGGTCCAGCTTGAACAGCTCCAGGCGCGATGGCGTGATTTTTCGCGGCCAGGCGTTGTTGCTGGTGTCGATATCGGCCGTCTCCCAGTACGGGTCTTGCACCAGGCTCACCATTGGCTCGTCCGTGATGATGACCTTGCTGATCTTGTGCGGCGAATAACGCCATACTTCGGCCGGTACGCGCTCGATGATCTTCTTGCCGCTTTTCAGTTCGATTTCCAGGATCAGCGGCATCACCAGGCCGCCAATATTCGAAAAGTCGACCAGGTACAGATGCTTGCCCATATTGCGCTGCTCAAGCAGTTTCCGCTCCCAAGGTTCCAGCGTTTCCTGCTCCTCCGCATAGCTGTTGCGGTCCTTGTTGGTGACCGTGAATTCATCGTGCCGGTTATAGAAGTCCTTCAGCGCGGGGTCCAGGTCAACCTTCTTTGGCAGCGCCTTGTTGCGCTGGTCCGAGATCGAGATGGGCTGCGCGGCCTTCTGCGCCTTCTTCCACGCCTTTTCCGTTTCTGGATTTTTCGTGCTCACGCCATATTCGCTGATGCCGTCAATGCTGATATCAACCGCATCGGTGGTATAAAACCAGCCGCGCCAGAACCAGTCCAGGTCCGTGCCGGAAGCGTCTTCCATGGTGCGGAAAAAATCGGCCGGCGTGGGACGCTTGAACTTCCAGCGCAAGGCATATTGCTTGAAGGCGAAGTCGAACAGTTCACGCCCAAGTATCGTCTCGCGCAGGATGTTGAGCGCAGTGGCCGGCTTGTCGTAGGCATTCGCCGTGAACTGCAGCAAGGACTCGGAATTGGTCATGATGGGCACCTGGTTCTGGCTGCGCATGTAGTCGACGATCTTGCGCGGCTCGCCATTCCAGGAGGGGAAATGCTCTTCCCACGCCTGCTCGGCCAAGTACTGCAGGAAGGAATTGAGGCCCTCGTCCATCCACGTCCACTGGCGCTCGTCCGAGTTGACGATCATGGGGAAGTAATTGTGTCCCACTTCGTGGATGATCACGCCAATCAGGTCATATTTCGCCGTCTTCGAATACGTGAGCTCGCCCGTCTTCTTGTCCTTCACGGGGCGCCCGCCATTGAACGAGATCATCGGATACTCCATGCCGCCCACGGCGCCATTGACGGAAATCGCGTTCGGATACGGATAGTCGAAACTGTACTTGTTGTACTGCTCGATGGCGTGCACGACGGCGCGCGTGCTGTACTGCTGCCACAGCGGGTTGCCCTCGTTCGGATAGTAGGACATGGCCATCACGCGCTTGCCGCCACTGTCCAGTCCCTGCGCATCCCAAATGAACTTGCGGCTCGACGCCCACGCCACGTCGCGCACATTGGCCGCCTTGAAGTGCCAGGTTTTCATCCCAGCCGCCCGGCCCTTTTCCGCCGCAAGCGCCTCGGCAGGCGTGATCACCAGCAGCGGCGTATTGCTGTTTTTCGCCCGCGCCAGACGCTCGCGCTGCGCCGCGCTCAACACGCTGGCAGGATTTTGCAGCTCGCCCGTGGCGGCGACGACGTGATCACCCGGCACTGTCAGGTACAGCTCGTAGTCGCCAAACTCCAGGGTAAATTCACCGGAACCGAGGAACTGCTTGTGCTGCCAGCCGACAGCGTCGTAATACGCGGCCATGCGCGGAAACCACTGTGCGATCTGGAAAATCGTGTTCTTGTCGTCTTCAAAATATTCATAGCCGGAGCGCTCGACCAGCACCTTCTGGTCATTGACTTTATAGGACCAGTCGATGCCAAAGCTGATACTCTGGCCGGGCGCCAGCGCCACGGGCAAATCGATGCGCAGCATGGTCTGGTTGACTACATACGGCAAGGCTTTGCCGCTGGCCGCTTTCACGGCGGTGAGCTTGAAGCCGCCATCAAACTCGCGCCCCGCATGAATGGCGCGCAAGTCCTCGAATTTCAGCGCTTCCTCTTCAGTGCCGCTGAGCCAGGCCTGACGCGACGGCGCGCTCAGGACGCGGCGCTGGTCGGCATCCTGGCGCAAGCCATTCTGGTCCAGTTGCAGCCACAGATACGCGAGGCTGTCCGGCGAGCGGTTGTGATAGGTGATCTGTTCGCTGGCCGTGATTTCGCGGCGCGTTTCGTCCAAGGTGGCGCGGATAACGTAGTCGGCCCGCTGCTGCCAGTAGGCGTGGCCCGGCGCGCCTGACGCGGTGCGATAGGCGTTGGGCGTGGGCAGCAATTCTTCCAGCTGGCGGAACTTGTCATCGAAAGGCGTGGCGGCGCACAGGACGGGCAAAGGAGCAAACAGGGTCAAACACAAGGCAAGCAAGCGGACAAGGACCGGCATGGCGCATTCCATCTGGGAGTCGTGGACAAACTGCATTCTAAGTCGAGTCTGTTTGCAAATCGATCATTGTTGTCGAAGTCCCACACACAAGGCCGCGCCCCGCCCCCGCGGCACTGGCGCCGACGCCGGCATTGGCGTATCATGCGCCTCGAACATTGGGGAGTAGTCGTCCTGCGGTCAGCCGCAGGAACCTGTATCAACATAATTGGCCCGCAGGCCATGGTGCAGGTGGTTGCAGAACTTGACGAGACCATTGATCCAGGGCGGCCGCATGGGCCGGAGTCGCCCGTGGGTCATTGGTTAATTCGTCCGGCCCGCGTACCTCTTGCAATCTCATGGAAGCTTTCCTCATCTCCACCGGCATCGTCGGTCTCGCTGAAATCGGCGACAAAACCCAACTCCTGGCCTTTTTGCTGGCCGCCAAATTCCGCAGGCCCCTGCCCATCGTGCTGGCGATCTTCGTCGCCACCATCGCCAATCACGCGTTCGCCGCCGCCGTGGGCGCCTGGATCACCAGCATGCTGGGACCCGACGTGCTGCGCTGGGTACTGGGCGTGTCATTCCTGGCGATGGCGGCCTGGACCCTGATTCCCGACAAGATCGATGAAGACGAGGCGAAGCTGGCCAAGTACGGCGTCTTCCTGACCACCCTAATCGCCTTCTTCATGGCCGAAATGGGAGATAAAACGCAGGTAGCCACGGTGGCGCTGGCGGCGCGCTACCACGACATTGTTTCCGTCGTGCTAGGCACCACCTTCGGCATGATGCTGGCCAACGTACCGGCCGTGTACCTGGGCGACAAGATCGCCAACCGCGTCCCGTTGCGCCTGGTGCATGGCATCGCGGCGCTGGTCTTTGCCATACTGGGCGTGGCAACCTTGCTGGGCGCGGGCGCGGCCTTGGGATGTTGAGGCATCACACTGACGCAGCCTCATATAATTTCCCATTTACAATATTCATGCTCATAATTACAATGGCAGCGACTTGAATACCGGCGCGCTGGTCCCGATTGGCCAGCGCGCTTTCTTGAGGAATGTATGCATTTGAATGGAAAGATGGCGGCGCTGTGCCTGGCCGCCTACGCAAGCCAGGCCGGCGCCGCAGCCCCCCATACGCAACGCCAGGCAGTTGCCACGCACGCCGCACGCCCCACCGCGAACGAAGTCTCCACGCGCGACCTGCTGTTGCTGGGCGCCGGCCTGATCCTGCTGCTTGGCCGGCGCCGTCCGGAACACGACACGTGGCAAGACTAGACCAGCAGTAGCACCGCATACTCGCGGCCCTCGTCGCGCAGCGCGATGCTGTTGCCGCCCTGCGCGACGCCATCGAGCGACAGCCCCGCCGGCCGCCCCTGCGCACGCTCCACCGTGATGGCATAGCTGCTGGCGCCGAAGCGGTACTGCAGCTTGAAGCTGTCCCACTCGCCCGGCATGGCCGGCCGCAGGTGCAGCACATTCGCTTCGCGCGTCACGCCGAGCAGGGATTCGACGATCAGCCGGTACAGCCAACCCGACGATCCCGTGTACCAGCTCCAGCCTCCCCGTCCTACGTGCGGCGCCACGGCATACACGTCGGCCGTCACCACGTACGGTTCGACCTTGTAGCGCGCCACAGCCTGCGCGTCAACACCGTGGCGCACGGGATTGATCATGCGCAGCAGTTCCCACGCCTTCTCACTCTCTCCCATGCGGGCAAACGCCATTGCCGTCCAGATAGCTGCATGCGTGTACTGGCCACCATTCTCGCGCACGCCCGGCACATAGCCACGGATATAGCCGGGATTGAGGCTGGATTTGTCGAACGGCGGATCGAGCAGCTGGATCACTCCAGAATCACGCCGAACCAGGCGCGCATCGACCTGGCGCATGGCGCCGGCGACACGCTCCTTGTTGGCCGCGCCCGACAGCACGCCCCAGCTTTGCGAAATCGAATCGATCTGGCATTCCTCGTTGGTGTGCGATCCCAATGGCGTGCCGTCGTCGAAGTAGGCACGTCGGTACCACTCGCCATCCCACGCGTGTTCCTCGACATTGGCCGCCAGCTTGGCGGCTTCGTCGCGGCAGAACTGGGCAAAAGCCGCATCGCCGCGCAGCATGGCCACCTCGGCGAAGCGCTGCAGCACTTCGTACAGGAAGAAGGCCAGCCAGACGCTCTCGCCCTTGCCATGCTCACCCACCTTGTCCATGCCGTCATTCCAGTCGCACGAACCCATCAGGGGCAAGCCGTGCACGCCCAGGCGCAGGCCATGGCGGATAGCACGCACGCAGTGCTCGTACAGGTCGGCCGACTCGCCCGAACGCACGGGCAGGTCGTAATACGAATCCTCGTCAGGCTTGAGGGCGCGCCCCTCGATGAAGGGCGCCACTTCGGACAGCACATTGACTTCGCCCGTGGCGATCACATAGCGGCAAGCAGCCAGCGGCAGCCACAGGTAATCGTCGGAGCAGTGCGTGCGTACGCCCCGGTCCGATGGCGGATGCCACCAATGCTGTACGTCGCCTTCGACAAACTGGTGCGCCGCGCACAGCAGCAAATGGCCGCGCAACAGTTGCGGTGTCGTGTGGATCATGGCCATCGCATCTTGCAGCTGGTCGCGGAAACCATACGCGCCACCCGATTGGTAATAGCCGCTGCGCGCCCACAAACGGCAGGCAATGGTCTGGTACATCAGCCAGCCATTGGCGATCACATCCAGCGACGGATCGGGCGTTTCGATGCGCACGGCACTCAGGGTGCTCTCCCAGTGCGCGCGCACCGCGTCGAGGGCATTGCGCGCCGCATCCTTGCCCGCATGGCGCTGCACCATGGTACTGGCGTCGGCATTGCGGCGACCGCCCACGCCAAGGAGGAAGACAATTTCACGCTCCTGCCCCGGCTGCAGTTCAAACGGTACCTGGATCGCTGCGCACGGGTCCAGCCCAGTGCCCGCCTTGCCGGACAGGCGCACGCGCCGCAGCGCCGCCGGCTGCGCCAGACTGCCGTTGCGGCCGATGAATTCATTGCGGTCGCAAGTGATGGAGCGGATGCTGGCGTCAGTATTGAAAAAGCCGACACGACCGGAAAACTCCGTGTTGTAGTTATTGCGCGCAAACAGCGCGCCGCTGATGGTGTCGACTTCGGTGGCCACATGCATGCCGGACTTGGCGCGCAGGTCGGCAAGTACCCATTCCACATAGCCCGTGACGGAAAGGCGGCGCGGCACGCCGCTGTCGTTGCGCACCTTGATGACGGAGTATTTGACCGCCGCGTCCAGCGCCACATAGGTGCACAGTTCGGTGGCGATGCCGCCCTCGCTGTGTTCAAAAATGCTGTAGCCGAAGCCGTGACGTGTCACGTAGTCGCCGCTGCCGCGCGCCGGCAGGGCCGACGGCGACCAGAACTGGCCACTCTGCTCGTCGCGCACGTAAAACGCTTCGCCGGACAAGTCGGAAACGGGGTCGTTTTGCCATGGTGTCAAACGGAATTCATGCGCATTCTCGCTCCATGTATACGCCTGGCCGCCTTCGGACACCACCGTGCCAAATTGCGCATTGGCCAGCACGTTCGACCATGGCGCCGGAGTCTGTTTGCCTTCGCCAGTGGTAATCACGTATTCGCGCCCGTCGGGCGTGAAACCGCCCAGGCCATTTTCCAGGATCAACTCGCGCTTTGGTGCCTGGTACGGCACGCCGCCATGTTCGCGGGCCGGATCCTGCAGCAGCGGCGGCATGCGCAGCACGGGGCTGGGAGGGCGCTTGACCTGCTCGGCCAGGGTACCGCGCAAGTCGCTGATGATGGCGCGCGCCACCGATTGCAGCAAGATGCGGTCTTCATTGGCGATCTGCTCGGCCTGGCGTACGAAGATGCCGCCCGGGCGGTCGATCGCCTGCGCATCGATGCCCGAGGCGATCAGGCCCATGATCTGGTCGTGCAGCAGCTGGCGGTAGCCCGACTGGTCCTCACACCAGATCACCAGGTCCACCACCAGCCCTTTCAGGCGCCAGTAGGCATGCGCCTGCACCATCTGGCGCGCCAGTTCGATATTGGCTACGTCGCGTATCTGCAACAGCACGATGGGCAGGTCACCCGAGATGGCATACGCCCACAGGCCGGACTGGCCGCGCTGGTTCTTGATCAGGATGCCCGCCTCGGCGCGCAAGGCCGCATTCGCATAGATCACGGCATTGGCAAGGCGCGCATACAGCTGCGCATCGGCTTCGCTGGCATTCAACTGGCGCAGCACTACCTGGCTGTGCGTCCAGGCCAGCTCGAACACGCGGTCAGCCAGATGGCGATCCTGGTATTTATCGATCAGGTGCAACGCCGCCTCGCGCTGCTCCACCATGCCGGTCACGCTGTCGACCGTCACTGCCTGGTCGGGTTCAAGCGTGATGACGTAACGGATGGCCACGATGGGGTCGAGCACGGAGCCGTGGCCGCCAGCCAGCGGGCCACTCTCCTGCAGTGCCTGCGGCAGTTGCGCCGTGTTGCCGCGGCCGATGAAACGCGCGCGGTCCGTCTCGAACGACACGGCATAGTGCTCGATATCGTGCACGGTCATCACGTGCAGCAGCCATGGCATCTGCTCGTCCTTCGAGCGGGGCCGACGCGTGCACAAAATCGCATTTTCATGCGCGAGGATTTCCGTCTGCACGAACAACTTGCTGAACGCGGGGTGGGCCGCATCGGCCGCCGCCGGCGCCATCACCACTTCGGCAAAGCTGGTGATCTCGATGCGCCGCTGGCGGTTCGAATTATTGCTGATGCGCGTACGCCGGATTTCGATGTCGTCCTCGGGCGAGACGACGATTTCCGTGTACAAGTCGAGACCATGGTCGGCACGGCGAAATTCCGCGCGTCCCTCGGAGAAAATCACTTCGTAATTCTTCGGCTCGGCCAACGTGGGCTGGTACATGGTGGACCAGACGGCACCGTCGTCGAGGTCGCGCAAATAGCAGAAGTTGCCCCAGTTGTCGCGCGTGCTGTCCTCGCGCCAGCGCGTCACGGACAAGTCTTTCCAACGGCTATAGCTGCCGCCAGCATTGCTTACCATGACGTGGTAGCGGCCATTCGACAGCAACTGCGTTTCAGGCACGGCGCTGTTGGCCTGCGTGAGGATACGCATCGGCATGGCCTGCTCGGACGCGCCGCTGCGCAGCACCGCCAGTTCGGCCGTGTTCGAGTAAAACGCACCTGCCTGCGGCGTACGTTCCTGCAGCACCAGCAAGGCCGATTGCAGCAGCGGATCGGACTCAAAGCGGCGCTGCATGGGGCGGTCGTGCAAAAGGTAGCTGAGGGCCAGGAAACCCATGCCCTGATGATGCACCATGAAGGAGCGGATGACGGCGCTGCTCTGCCCGCGCGGCAGGCGCGCGGTGGTGAAATCGATGGCTTCAAAAAACCCGTAGCGGCCCATGTAGCCGGCCGCCTGCATGCGCTGCAAGTTCTGGCACGACGCTTCCGGCTGCACCATCAGGCCCATCATGCTGGCGTACGGCGCCACCACCAGGTCGTCGCCCAGGCCCCGCTTCAGGCCCAGCCCCGGCACGCCAAAGGCGCGATACTGGTAATTCAGGCTGGCGTCGACCGTGTTGTAGCCGGATTCGGAAATCCCCCACGGCACGTCGCGCTGGCGGCCATAGTCGATCTGCGCCTCGATGACGGAGTGGTAAGTCTGGTCGAGCAGGGTATTCGGATAATTAGGCATCACCAGCAGCGGCATCAGGTACTCGAACATCGAGCCGCTCCATGACAGCAGCACGGGCTGGCCGGCCACCATGCATAGCTGGCGGCCCAGGGCAAACCAGTGCTCCTGCGGCAGCTGTCCCTGGGCGATGGCGATGAAGCTGGCCAGGCGTACTTCGGAGGCCAGCAAATCGTAGTAGCTGGGGTCGAGCCGCCGTTCGCTGACGTTGTAGCCGATGGCCAGCAGTTTTGTCGACGGGTTGTACAGGAAAGCGTATTCGATCTGCGCGAAGTCGCGCGCCTGGCCCGCCGCGTGGGCGATGTCGCGCATGTGGCGACCCGCCTGCTCGCGGCCTTGCGCCAACAATGCCGCCAGCTCGGGCGGCGTACCTTCCGCCACGTCCAGTTTGGCCAGTTCGCGCAGGGTCGGCACGCGCAGCCACGCCGCATCAATGCCAGCCTGCGCCGCCCACGGCGCCAGTTGCAGCAATTCGGCCAGCGCCGCGCGGCACTGGCGCGCCAGCGCACCGCTCCACATGGACCGCTCGCCATCCTCGCTTTGCAGGGTCAGCGACAGCAGCGCGTCGGCTGCGCCATTCGCGGTACTCAGGTAGGCATGCCATTCGGCCAGGCTGGCTGGCGCGGCCGGCATTTGCAGCAGCGCCAGCGATGAGCGCACCTCCTGGCCTTCGCCTTCGGCGGCAATGAACTCCTGCAGTACCTGCGCCGTCGTGCGGATGCCATCGACGATCTGTGGCCCCATGATGGGGGCGTCGTACAGTTCCACCAGACCAGGCTGCAAGGTCAGCAGATGGCCGGCCAGGTTGCCGCTGTCGACCGTCGAGATGTACATCGGCTGCAGCGCCTTGAGCGTTTGCGTGTCGTACCAGTTATAGAAATGCCCCTGAAAGCGTTCCAGTTCCCCCATGCTATGCAAGGTGGCGCGACTGCGCTCGATCAACTGGCCCATGGTGACATAGCCGAAGTCGTAGGCCGTCAGGTTGGCCAGCAGCGCCAGGCCGATATTCGTCGGCGAGGTGCGGTGCGCTACCACCAGGCTCGGATGCTCCTGCATGTTATCGGGCGGCAGCCAGTGATCATCGGGACCGACGAAAGTATCGAAATACGCCCAGGTCTTGCGCGCCACGCCATGCAGGAAGCGCCCCTGCTCGGCCGACAGGCGCGCCACGGCCCGTTCGATGGGGCGGCTGATCCACCAGGCGATGGCAGGTGCGGCCAGCCATAGCAGCAGCACCACGGCGGCGGCCGGCAACGCTTCCGCGCGCCAGTGCAGCAAGGCAGCAAAGGTGGCCAGCGCCAGCGCGGGCGAGCACCACATGGCGCGCCAACTGTCTCCCTGCGAGCCGGAAGCCGTATGCAGATTCGAGGCGCGCCAGTCAAGCAAATGTTTATGCGACACGCCCAGGCGCCACAGGGTGCGCGCGATGGCGTCCAGGCTGATCCACGCCTCGTAGGGCAGGAAGACGAGGGTCAGCATGGCATGCGAAAACTGCACGCCGCAGCGCCGCTCGAACGCGGCCAGATGCTGGCGCCACAGGGTGTCGCGCGGCTTGCGCAACAGGTCGTACAGGGCCGAGAAGACGGGCGGCAGGAAGATAATGGCCAGCACCGCCGCACTCCAGAAGGCCACATGGGGCAAGAAGCCCCACACCAGCAGCAGCGACAGCGTGGTGGCCGGCGCCACGACGCTGCGGCGCAGATTGTCGAACAGCTTCCAGCGCGACAGCATCGACAGGGGATTGCGTTCACGCTTGCCGGCGCGGCCAGGCACGCGGCCCAGCAGCCAGCCGATCAGCTGCCAATCGCCGCGTATCCAGCGCTGGCGGCGGCTGACATCGGCGTCGTAGCGGGCCGGATATTCCTCATACAGTTGCGAGTCGCTGAGCAGGCCGGCGCGCAGATAGCAGCCTTCGAGCAAATCGTGGCTGAGGATTTTGTTGTCGGGCAGGCGCTGGCCCAGCACCCGCTCGAACATGTCGAGGTCATAGATGCCCTTGCCGATGAAGGAGCCTTCATAAAATACATCCTGGTACAGGTCGGAGACGGTGCGCGTGTAGGGATCGATGCCCGGTTCGCCACCGCACAGCAGCTCGTAGCGCGACGCATTCGCGCTGGGCAGCGCCACGGCCACGCGCGGCTGCAGGATGCCATAGCCGGCCACCACGCGCGTGCCCGCCGCGTCCAGCACGGGACGGTTCAACGGGTGCATCATGGTGGCGATGAATTCGCGTGCCGCGTCGCGCGGCAGCTGCGTATCGGTGTCGAGCGTGATCACGTATCTGATGGTGCGCAAGCCGCGCAATTCGCCTTCCACCAGCGAGAATTTGTCACGCGCGCCGCCGCGCAGAAAGGCGTGCAGGTCGGACAATTTTCCGCGCTTGCGCTCCTGCCCCATCCACGCATTCTGCTGCGAATTCCACAAGCGCGGACGGTGCAGCAGCAGAAATGGCCCTGCATGACCCAGCTCGTCGCGGTCGGCCGGCTCGCCATTGCCCTTGAACTCGGTGCCTTCCACGCGGTATTTATCGTTCAAGCCACGGATGGTCTCCTGCGCCTGGCGCAGCAAGGCTTCGTCGCCCGGCATCGTTTGCGCGGATGCATCGACAAAATCCGTCAGCAGGCAGAAACGCAGGTTGGGATCGCGGTTGGCCAGGTAGCGCACTTCCAGCGCCTCGCACAGGGCGGCCACGTTTTCCTCGCTGTAGATCAGGGTCGGTACCACGACGATGCCGCGCGCATCCGACGGAATGCCGGCCTGGTAATCCATGCGCGGCAGCGGATGCGGCGACGTCATCAGGGTCGCCAGCCAGTTCACCACGGCCACGGCCAGCTGGCTGCTGCCCAGCAGCGCCAGCGCGCCCAGCGCCGCCAATGGCCAGCCCTGCACGCCATGGCGCACGGCGCGTTCGAGCAGCAATGCGCTCGTCGCCAGGGTCAGGAACGAGATGGCACCCAGGTAGACGGCCAGCGGCGCGGCGCGCGCCGTATGCTGCAGCGCCTCGATGAACGGCAGCTTCGCGCCGGCCTGCTTTTCCAGCACCAGCACGCCGCGCCCGACCAGGTAAAAGCCAATGTGGCCACGGCGTGCGTCATTGCCGTTGCCGTGCGTATGTGCCAGTTGCACCACCATCTCGGCCACTTCCACTTCGCTGCGCGCGCTGCGCCTGGCGATACGCTCGATGGCGTGGCGATAGCTGTCGCGCGTGGCGAAATCCATCAAGCCATACGTGCCGGCCGGATCCAGGCGCAGGGTTTGCTCGACCACGCTCATGGTCTCGACGAATTCCTGCCAATCCATGGTGCCCAGAAAACGCAAGCTGCCGATGCTGTTGGCGATCGACACCTGGTCGGCCGCCTGCTGCCCGATCTCGGACTGGACCTGCTGCTCGAGGGTGAGGCCCGATTCGGCCAGCTTGTGCGTCAGCCACGACAGGGCCAGGGTCAGCGACGAGCTTTGTCCCTGCAGGCGGCGCGACAATTCAGCCACGAAGGCGCTGGTCATCGGCGGATTCGAACGGGCCATGTCGGCCACCAGCAGTATCAAGCCGCTGGGATTGCGCTCGGCGATGTCCGTCATCTGGTCGGCCCAGGTATTGGCCAGGTCGCGCTGCATGCGGTCGTCGGCCACGCGCACGGCGACGCGGCGCAGGTTTTCGATCAGGGCCAGGCGCAGCATGATGGGCACGGCCCACAATTCGCCCAGCGTGAGCGTTGCCACATCCTGGTAAGCCTCGATGAAATGGCACAGGTTTTCCAGGTCGACCCGGCCGTCGCCATGCGAAATGATTTCCAGCGCAATTTTATACACGCGCGGGCAGCCCGCGTCCACGCCAGACGTCAGGCGCGGCAGCTCCTTGCTGTAGTTCTTCGGCAGGTGGCGCCGCGTGGTGCGGATCTGCTCTTCGATCAGGTAAAAATTGTCCAGCAGCCACTCCGAGGCGGGCGTGACCTGGCGCCCGCTCTTGACGGTGGCCGTCAGTTCATTGATGGTGGCCGTGATCAGGGCCGCATTGTCAGCCAGACGCGCCAGTAGGCGGTCGCGGCCATGGTGCTTGCCCACCGCGTGGCCGGCGGCCACGTTCTTGCCGTGGGCGGCCATCTGCATGGCACTGAATAACTCCGAACGCAGGGGCAAGGCATCGTCGCGCGCGGCGTCGAAACTGTCCGGTACATGGGGATGGTCGCGGAAGCTTTCCTTGAATTTGGAAAGCCGTTCCTTGATTTGCTGCGTGACTACTGCGGTGTACTCTTTCAACTTGGCCTCGCTAGGTGCGCGCAGGCAATCAGCGGCCGCCATCACGCCGGCCGAGTCTGGAAGAAAACGATCGGACACTGGCGAAGACGGAAAGCGAAGCGCCGGAGCGTTGCGACGAATCTCAGGGTATAGGGAGATTTTCTGAACTTCATCGTAGGTCCGCCCAGCGCGCAAGACCGTGCGCTAGCGTACATAGCCGAGGTATTGGGGACGTGCAGGCAAAGAAATCAGCCAATGGCAGGGGAGAAAAATGCCGGCAGGAAAGGAAGGCGAGAAAATAAACTGAGACACCGTGCCAATGATGGCACGGTGCAACATTCCAACGGAGGAACTTCTGCCCCGTCAGGCCGCGATGGCTAGCGGGAGACGTGTCGCTTCCGCCATCGCCATGCCGCCGTTGAGTTGCCATGCCGCAGCATGGCCCAGACGGCGCAGACAGGCGGCTGCGCGCGCGCTGCGGTTGCCGCTGCGGCAGAAAAAGATCAGGGGGCGCTGTGGCTGCTGCAGCCAGGCGGCCACCTGCCCTGCCAGGCGACTCAGCGGTACGCTGTGCACGGCACAGCCCTCGAACACCGTGCCGGCGCAGGCCGCATGTTCATATGCTTCGCGCACGTCGACGAGGATGGCGTCGGGATGCTGGCGCAGGAAGCCGGGCAAAGCGGCCGCATCGAGCTGCCGGTCGGCAGCCGCCACGATGCCTTCCCGCACCGCGCGTACGGTGCTGCAGATGTCGCCGTCGTCGCGTGAGCCGCACAGTACGGTGTCTGGCGTCACCAGCGCCGCCTCCAGCAAGGGCGTCAGCGCGTCGGGCGCCAGATTGCCGATAAAGGCGAAGCGCTGCCCCAGCAAGTAAACATGCGTCTCACCGCACTCGATCTGGCGCAGGCGCTGCTGGCCCAGTGCCAGCCCACCGTCGATATCGAAACGCCCCACCTGTTCAATGGCGAGTTCCTGCAGCAGCGCCAGGCGCGCCACGCCGTGGTCGGCTGGAGCCGCCGTGTGCACGATTGCGCGCAAGGCCAGGTGCTGGCAACGGATAAAAGCGGCCAGGCGCGGCACGAGTTCGGCGGCGGGATCAATGACGACACAACTGGCGCTGGCGGCGTCGCTGAGCAGCCAGGTGCATTGGCCGTCCACGCTCAGCTGGATCACCCCGTCCTGCGGCGATGGCGCCAGGGCCGACGGCAACAGACAGCTGCTGCGCAGCGCCTCGCCGCAGCGTTCAATGCGCGCGCAGGCGGATGCGACGGTTGCCGCGTCAATCAGGGGGCCGAACGACAAACGGATGGCCGAGCTGGCACGCCATTGCGGCACATGCATCGCTTCCAGTACATAACTGGGCAGGGCCTTGGCGGCGGAACAGGCGCTGCCCGAGCTGACGCGCACGCGCGCCGCGTCGAACAGGTCCAGCAGCTCTTTTGAGGACAAGCCAGGCACGGAAAAATTGAGCGTCGTCGGCAGCGCCAAGTCAAACGGCATATTGAACACGATGCCGGGAAATGCGTGCTCCAGGCTGGCCACCAGCTGCTCTCGAAAAGTAGCCAGTTCCGCGTGGCTGCGGAAAGTCTTGCTATCCTCCAGGGCGGCCAGCACGGCGCCCAAGGCAGCGATGCCGGCCATGTTCTCCGTGCCCGAGCGCAGGCCAGCTTCCTGGCCGCCGCCCATCATCAACGGTGTAAATGGCGCACCGGCGCGCACGTACAGCATGCCGATACCCTTGGGCGCATACAGCTTGTGACCAGAGAACGGCGCGTAGTCGATGCGCGTGGCGGCCAGGTTCAATTTCAGCTTGCCCAGCGCCTGTACGCAATCGACCATCCAGTAGGCGTCCGCACCGCGGTCCTGCAGCAGCTGGGCGATGGCGGACAAATCGCTGATGACGCCCGTTTCATTGTTGGCTGCCATCGTGCACAGCATGGCCGTATCGCCGATCAGCGCATCGAGCGCCTGCAGATCGTGGCGTCCCTGCGCGTCGACAGGCAGCTTGCGCACTTCCAGGTTCAGGCCCAATAAACGGTTCCAGTGCGCCAGGCTTTCCGGCACGGCCTTGTGCTCGGTCGCGCCATACAGCAGCAGACTGCCGATGCGCTTGCCCGCATCGCGGCGTTCGCGCAGCGCGCACAGGGCCGACAGCACGGCCGTCTGAATGCCTTCGGTGGCGCCGCTATTAAACATCAAGCGGCCGTCACCCACGCCCAGCAAGCGGCTGGCGCGCTGGCGTACGCCATCCATCATGGCCTTGGCCTGCAAACCCGTGGCATGGGTGCTGCTGGGATTGCCATAGCCCTGCTCCATCGCTTGCCGGGCGGCGGCAACGGCGGCGGGCAGCACGCAGGTAGTGGCATTGCTGTCGAGGTAGATTTCTTTCATGATGGCAGTCTGAGTATTCTATGAAAAGGGCGCAGCTAAAAAGGACGCAGCGCAGGCGGCTGGAACGTATGAATAGTCTACCGGCATGCTCCCGTGAAGATATGCCAAAAGACACTGCAAACACGGTACTATGTAGCATGCTTATGCCATAAAAACCTGAAAAACAAAATGAATTCACTAAATACCCTGCTCGACAAATTCGACTGCGCCATCCTGGCCGCCCTGCAGCAGGACGGCACCCTGTCGATCGCCGCCCTCAGCGAGAAGATCGGCCTGTCCAGCACGCCCTGCTGGAAGCGCGTCAAGCGCCTGGAGGAAGAGGGCTATATCGAGAGCCGCGTGGCCATCGTCAACCGGCAAAAAGTGGGCTTGCCCGTCACGGTTTTCGTCAGCGTGCGCACGGGACAGCACGATGAAAAATGGTTGCGCCGCTTCGCCGCCGCTGTCATCGTCCTGCCCGAGGTACAGGAATTCCACCGCATGAGCGGTGACATCGACTACCTGCTGAAAGTCGTCACCACCGACATCAAGGGCTACGATACCTTCTATAAAAAACTCATCAAGGCCGTGCAACTGACGGGCGTGTCGTCCGCCTTTTCCATGGAGCAAATCAAGTGCAGCACGGAATTGCCACTGGAATTGATCGCCCACGGCTTACCTGCCTGAACGTTTTTCCGCGCCGTACGGATGCGCATGAAAATCACGCATGTTAACATCATGCAATCGTTGCCTTGTGGCAACAACCATCAATTAAATACGATATTCTCCCCATATTTCCACCCTATCCGTCGCTATACTGCGCACGTGCCTGTGCATGTCCGGCAACCTCTGCCAGGCGCGCGGGCCCATTCCCAGGGTCGTCCATGCATCTGCTTCGCCACCTCTCCATTCAGAAAAAATTGATGTTCAGCATGGGTTTATGTCTGTTGCTGTTCATGGGCATTTCCTCTTTCCTCAGCGTGCGCATGAGCAGCGATTATGTGCGCGAGCGCGTCGTCGGCCAGGAACTGCCGGCCCAGGTAGGCGAGATCCGCAACGACGTGCTGCGCCAGATCAGCCAGCCGCTGTCGGTGGTGCAGACGATGGCCAATGATGTCTTCCTGCAGGACTGGGAAGACGCGGAGCTGGCCGACATTGGCATGGCCACTTTCCAGCGCTATGCCAAGATGCTCAAGGAAAAAAACAAGGCGGCCGTCGTCAGCTGGAGCTCACAGGCTGCGTCCAGGTACATGACCGATGCGGGCTTGATCCGCACGCTGGACAAGCAGTTGCCAGCAGATCACTGGTTCTTCAGCATGCTCGACGAAAACAAACAGCACACGATCAATCTGGATCGCGATCCGGCCTCGGGCAGTTTCATGCTGTTCCTGAATGCGCGGGGCCAGACGGCCGGTGGCAAGGCCGTCATTGCAGGCATGGGCTTGAGCGTCGACACCATGGCCGAAACCATCCGTAGCTACAAGGTCGGCCAGACGGGCCATGTCTACCTGGTACGCGCCGACGGCAGCCTGCTGATCCACCGCGATCCTGCCCTGGCCGACGGTAAGCATCAGTTGAAGAACTTGCCCGGCTTTAATGAGGCATTGAGCAAGACTCTGCTGACCGGCCACAAATACACCTATGCCAGTTATTCGGCGCCGGCCGGCAAGCAGTTCGTCGCCGCCTCCTTCGTGCCCGAGTTGAATTTATATGTAATGGCCGAAGTGCCGGAAGCGGAAGTGCTGGGCAATGTCACGCGGTCAGCCCTGATCGCCGCCCTGATCGCCGGACTGGTGGGTGGCGGTATCGCCCTGTGCATCATTTATGTCATCAGCCGCGCCATCGCCGCCCCCGTCGCACGGGCGGCCGACATGCTCAGCGAAATTGCCAGCGGAAACGGCGACCTGAGCCGCCGCATGCCCGTCGAATCGGAAGACGAGGTCGGCGCGCTGGCCGCTGCCTTCAACCGTTTCGTCGCATCGCTGAACGTGACGATACGCGAAGTTCGCGACAGTACCGGATCCATTGCCAGCGCATCGAGCCAGATCGCCTCGGGCAACCTGGACCTGTCGGCCCGTACGGAAGCCCAGGCATCGAGCCTGGAAGAGACGGCGGCGGCCATGGAAGAGCTGACGTCGACCGTGAAACAGAACGCGGATAATGCGCGCCAGGCGAACCAGCTGGTGGTGTCGGCCTCGAGCCACGCTGTCAAGGGTGGCGAGGTGGTGGGCCAGGTGGTGCAGACGATGGGCGCGATTACGGAAAGTTCGCGCAAGATCGCGGACATTATCGGCGTAATTGACGGCATTGCCTTTCAAACCAATATCCTTGCCCTGAACGCTGCAGTCGAGGCGGCGCGCGCGGGCGAACAGGGCCGCGGCTTTGCCGTGGTGGCGACAGAAGTGCGCAACCTGGCGCAACGCTCGGCAGCGGCGGCCAAGGAAATCAAGGACTTGATCATCGACTCGGGCAGCAAGGTGGAGGCGGGTAGCAAACTGGTCGACTCCGCCGGCGCCACCATGCAGGACATCGTCGTGTCGGTCCAGAGGGTTGCCGACCTGATGGGCGAGATCGCTTCAGCCAGCCAGGAGCAAAGCCAGGGCATCGCGCAAGTCAATGCCACCGTCACGCAAATGGATGACGCGACCCAGCAAAACGCGGCCCTGGTGGAAGAAGCAGCAGCGGCAGCCCAATCCTTGCAAGATCAGGCTGGCAAGCTGGCACAGGTGGTCAGCGTCTTCAAACTGGAAGAAACGGGGCATGCAGCGCCGCCGCAGCAACCGGCCCGCAAGCCCACGCTGGCCAAGCCGTCCCGCCCGGTGATGGTCAAAGCAGCGATCCGCGCCGCGCGCCCGAAAGCGCCGGCCAGCGATGCGTGGGAAGAGTTTTAAAGGCGATTAAATCGCCGGTGCTTTCACGCTCGCCGCTTGCTTGAAGAAGTCATAAATACCGCTCTCGCTCATGCGGCGCGCATTCGCCAGTTCGCCTCCCTTGGTGGCGTACAGCACCTGGTTGTTGTCGCTCGAGACCAGCACGGCAGCCGGGATGCCTTTTTTGAGCGGATTGCCATAGGCTTGCGCCACATCGAGGTTATGGTCAAAGTTGCCCACGTCGACCTTGACGACCTTGAACTGCTGTTGCATCAACTCGGCGTTCTTGCCCTCCTTCAAGGCCTTGTCCAGCGCGCGGCAATCCTCGCACCAGTTGGCGCCAAAGATCAGCAGTACGGGCACATGCGCCGCCTTGGCCTCGGCCAGCGCGCGGGCCACGTCGGCCTTGGCGTCGGCCGCCGCGTTATACGGCAAATGCGGCGTGGCGACAGGGTTGCCCGGTGTCGGGGCGGCGGCAACAGCGGTGCCGGCAAGCAGCAGGCTGGCAAGAAGAAGGGAAAAGCGCATGCAGGGCTCCTGGGAGAAATCGTGGGGCCAGCTGGACAGCTGCCAGCGGGCGTGATTGTCTAGAATATGCCTGCTTGTGGGAAATATCCACCATTTAATTGCACTGTGCTTATGCGGAAAACGTATAAGCACGTATAAGCGCCACCAAGGAGAAGCCGCTTGCACATGCCAGATACCCTGCCCCCAACGCTGTCCGGCGCCGCGCACATGCTGCGCAGCGCCTATCCCGGCGGCATGCCCGATACGGCGTATTTCGCCGTGCTGGCCTTGCTGTATGAACACTTTTCCGACCGCAACCTGGTCGAGCTGATGGCAGCCGTTACGGGCAAGGATGCGGCGACGATCCTCAATGACATCTATGCCTGCGTCAGCAGCAAACCGGAGCCCTCCGCCATCGAGGCCACCAGGCACTTGCTGGAGCGGCACGGCTTGCAAGCGGTCTGCGCCGAGGACTAGGCTCCGCCGGCAGCGAAATGGAACGCATGGGATAATACAGGGCTCACACTGAGCAACGCGGCCCGAACGCGCCCTCCCACATGACGACTTCTTTTCTGGCACGCTGGCTGCCGCAGCCGAACAATGGCAGTCGCCGCGAACAAGTGCGCGCCTGCGCGGGCGCCATCTGCGGTTTGCTGCTGACAGGACTCATCTGCCACTTCCTGCTGGCGCCCGATAGCGCCAGCGTCTACCTGATCGCACCCATGGGCGCCTCGGCCGTGCTGCTGTTCTGCTTGCCAGCCAGCCCGCTGGCGCAACCGTGGTCCGTGGTGGGCGGCAATGTCGTCTCCGGCCTGGTGGGCATGGCTTGCGTCAAATGGCTAGGGCCCAGCGTGGGCGTGGCTGCGCTGGCGGCCTGCCTGGCCATCGGCGCCATGTTTGCCCTGCGCTGTTTGCATCCGCCGGGCGGCGCCGTGGCCCTGACCACCGTGGTCGGCGGCGCCAGCGTGCATGCGGCCGGCTTCGAATTCGTCTTCATCACCGTGCTGTTCAACTCAGCCGTGCTGGTCGCCTGCGCCGTGCTGTACAACAACCTGACGGGACGCCGCTACCCGCACACCCAGCAACTGGCCGCACCGCATCCGCACGCCACGAAGGATGACATCCCCAGCACCCGCCTGGGATTTTCGCCGGATGACCTCGATGCCGTCTTGCGCCAGCACAGCGAAGTGCTCGACATCAGCCGCGACGATTTGCAGGCGATCTTCCTGCAAACGGAAATGCGTGCCTACCAGCGCCGCTTCGGCGTCGTCACCTGCGCCGACATCATGTCGAAGGACGTGCTCAGCGTGGAATTCGGCACGCCGCTCGATGTTGCCTGGCGCACCATGCGCGAACACGACGTGGGTGCCCTGCCCGTCGTCAACCGGGCGCGCCGGGTCATCGGCATCATCACGCAGACGGATTTTCTGCGCCATGGCGGACTCGACGATTATCAAGGCATGCGCCAGCGCCTGCGCAGCCTGCTGCAGCGCAGCGGCCTGTCCCACAGCGACAAGCCTGAAGTGGTGGGCCAGTTGATGACGCCGTCGCCACACACGGCCCGCCGGGGCACGCCCATCATGGATCTCGTGCCCCTGATGGCAGACGCCGGCTATCACCATATTCCCATCCTTGACGATGAAGAGCGCCTGGCTGGCATCATCAGCCAGTCCGATCTGATGGCGGCCTTATATGAAAGCCGCTTCGCCGAGGCGGCCGCATGACGCCATTCCAGGCACTGCTGACCGGCCCCGATGGCGGCGCCACCGGCGCGATTGTCAACGCGCATTTTTTCGGCGCGCAACTGGCCATCGATGCACCCGGCTCCGCCGTCGATGTGGCGCAACTGCTTGTCAGCGTGGGCGGTATCGATGGACCCGAACTGTTCCTGAACTGGCTCGATGCACAAGGCCGGCAGGCGTCGCTCAAGCCGTTGACAGCGAGCGACATCGCCATCGTCCTGAAGGAAGCGCCGCCCGCGCTGCAGCCGCAACTGCAGCGCCTGTGGGGGGAGCGCCAGCGCAACCGGCGGCAAGTGTCGGGCTGGCTGGCCGGTTTGACGGGTACAGCCGTCATCGCCTCTGCCCTGCTGTGGTGGCAAGGCGGCCATGCCGTTGGCGCACTGGCGCGATTGATTCCCCTGTCGGTGGAAAAACAGCTGGGCGAACTGGCCCTGACGCACGTGCGCGCGCAGGGCGGCATCAGCGAGCACGGCGCGGCACAGCAAACGGTGCAGGACATCGGCCGCACGCTGACGGCCGGTTCGCGCTACCAATACCGCTGGCTGATCAAGCAGGACGACACCGTGAACGCCTTTGCCATGCCAGGCGGCATCATCGTCGTGCATACGGGCTTGCTGCGCCAGGCGGGCGACCCGGGCGAGCTGGCCGGCGTGCTGGCGCATGAAGTGCAGCATGTGGAACAGCGCCATTCGCTGCGGCAAATGATCAGCAGCCTGGGCTGGGGCGCACTAGTAGGCGTGACCATCGGCGACATCAGCACCGTGGCCTCCATGCTGGCGCACCAGGCCGGCACCCTGTATTTCAGCCGCGACATGGAAGAGGAAGCGGACCGGCTGGGTTTGCTTGCCTTGCAGCGCGCGCAGATCCGTCCCGATGGCATGCTGCGCTTTTTCCAGAAGCTTGATGACAAGGACAAGGGGGCGACGCCGGGCTGGATTTCCTCGCACCCGCAAACGGCGGCGCGCGCCCAGCAGATCGAGAGCCTGATCGCCAGCAAGCCCTGCCCCGCCTGCGTCCCATTGGCGAGCAAGCACTGGCAGGCCATGAAAGCGGCCCTGCCGCCTACGGCGAAATAGCAACATTCCCTCACTACAATTTATCCAAACGCACTGGGCAATGGCGTATGCTTACGCCCCGGCTGTTCCTTCGCGAGCGGCCACCCCGACCTCGCTACGCCCCCGTTCATTCCTCTCCTTACAAAGGACATCGCGCATGAAGCATCGTTTTGCCGCCGGCACCCTCGGCACCCTGGCCATCTCCCTGTTACTCGCCCACGCGCCCATGGCACAAGCGGCCCAGCCCGCAACCAAGACCGTGGCCGTCAGTGCGCCACAAGCGAAGCATCAGCTGCAAGTGCTGGCCGACAAATACTACGATGCGCAGGCCCGTTTCGAGCCGATCAATGCCACCGAGAGCGGCGACAACCGTTTTGACGACCAGCTCGGTTCAGCCATCGTGCCCGCCGCGCGCGCAAAACAGTTCGCCCTGTACCGCCAGTACCAGAAGACCCTGCGCGCCATCGCCCGCGCACAGCTGTCGCGCCAGGACCAGATCAACTACGATATCCTCGACTATGAACTGGCCACGGCGCTGAGCTTCGAACGCTTCCCCGAATACCTGCTGCCACTGAACCAGATGGACAGCATGCCCGTCACCCTGGCCAATTATGCGGGCGGCGAGGCATCGCAGCCTTTGACCACGGTCAAGGAGTATGACGCTTACCTGAGCCGTATCGGCCAATTGCCGGGCTGGATAGACCAGGCCATCGCCAACATGAAAGTCGGCATGCAAAAGGGCATCGTGCTGCCGAAGGCGCTGACGGAATCGGCATTGCCGCAATTCAAGAAACTCGTCAGCGCCACGCCGCAGGACAGCGTTTATTACACGCCCATCAAAAACTTGCCGGCCAGCTTTTCCGATGCGGACAAGGCGCGCCTGACACAAAGCTACACCAGCATCATCGAGGCCAAGCTGATGCCTGCGCTGCAGCGCCTGTCCACCTTCATGGAACGCGACTACCTGCCTGCCGGCCGCACGAGCAGCGGCTGGAGCGCCCTGCCCGATGGCGCTGCCTGGTACCAGGCGCGCGTGGCCAGCAGCACCACCACGGATTTGAAACCGGAGCAGATCCACGCCATCGGCTTGAAGGAAGTGGCGCGCATCCAGGAACAATATGCGATCGTGGGCCCGAAGATGGGCTACAACGGTCCGGCCGCCGGCTTGCCCGTGTGGGTGTCGGAACAGGCGAAATACCGCCCGTTCAAGACGGAACAGGAAGTGCTGGACGTCTACCGCAAACTGAACGTGCTGCTCGACAGCAAATTGCCCGCCCTGTTCACCCTGGTGCCGAAGGCGCCGCTGGACTTGCGCCTGGAACCTGAACTGAGCCGCGACACGGCCGCCGACCACTACACGGCGCCCGCCGCCGACGGCTCGCGCCCCGGCGTATTCTGGTCCGTCGTCACGGATCCCACACTGTATGGCGACACGGGCATGACCACCTTGTTCCTGCACGAAGGCAAGCCCGGCCACCATTTCCACCTGGCGCTGGTGCAAGAGATGGACTTGCCGAACTTCCGCCGTTTCGGCGGCAACAATGCCTTCACGGAAGGCTGGGCCCTGTATGCGGAAACCCTGGGCAAGGAAATGGGACTGTTCGACGATCCGGCCCAGTATTTCGGCCACTTGAACGACGAGATGCTGCGCGCCGTGCGCCTGGTGGTCGACACGGGCTTGCACACCAAGGGGTGGACGCGCGAGCAAACGATCAAGTACATGCGCGACACCCTCGGCTATGACGCCGTAGCGAAAAGCGAAACGGAACGCTACATGGCATGGCCAGGCCAGGCCCTGGGCTACAAGATCGGCTCGCTGAAAATTGTCGAACTGCGCCAGCGCGCGCAACAGGCGCTGGGCGACAAGTTCAGCCTGCCGAAGTTCCATGAAGTGGTGCTCGGCGACGGCACCCTTCCCCTGAAGCTGCTGGAAGCCAAGGTCGACCGGTGGATCGCGCAGCAGAAGTAAAACGCAGCGCCTGAAATCAAAACGGCAGCACCTCGATGGCGCTGCCGTTTTTTTTTCGCTGCTGGCGTTTTCAGCTACACCAGCAGCGCCGCACTCATCGAGCGCACTTCCTCGGCCGATTCGGCCAGGAGGCTTTGCAGGGTCTCGTTATCGATAATGAAATCGATGACGGAATCGGAAGGCGTGAGCATTTCCACGTAGGTCACCTGCAAGGGCGACGGCACGGGCGACAGTTGCTTGGCCAACAATAAGGTGTCGAGCAGGGAGTCGGGCGGGATGGACAGCAAGCCATCGCGCAAGCCTTCGATGGCGACACTCACGGCCAGCGGGATCAGCAGCTTCTTCATGACTTCGCGGGAAATGATTTCTTCGGCGGACTCCATCCAGTGATTCACATCGTCGTCGAGCAGACCGGGAAATTCATCGGCACGCGACAACAAATAAAAACCGCCCACCTCATGCACAATACCGGCGAACAGGGCCGTGTCGACATCAACGTGCGTCACGCGGCGGGCAAGCACATGCGCCAGCGCCGCCACGTGCGCCGTGTGCTCCCACAACTGGTTCGCCTTCTGGCGCAGCACGGGGTCGATGATCTTGCTGCCGAACTGGCGCACCACCATGGCCACCACCAGCGCATACAGATTGCGGTAACCCATGCGCATGACGGCGGCGCGCACGCTGGTCACGGGCGCCGCATCCCCGCGGCTGTACACGGCCGAGTTGGCCAGCGCGACCGTGCGCGCGGCCAGCAAGGGCTCGCCCAATACCAGCTTGATCGCATGGTCGATATGGCAGTCCGGTTCAGCCAGGGCCAATTGCAATTGCAATGCGGAATTAACACTTGTGGGAAACGTCAATTCTCCGCGCACTGCCTGGGAAACAATTAAACCGAAAGCCTGTAGTTTATTCATCATACGATTAATCCGCCTCAGATGTTTTTCCAGCCAACAATTTCATGCATCAGAAATTGAATGCCAGGCCCGGCCTTTAGAATAAAGATGGGATGTCATTCGCTTGCAAGGAAGCGTCCGGCAATGCCAGCGCCTGCAATAGTGATTCATCGCCAATGACAAATAATTTCGGCTGCTGCAATACCTGCAACAGAAATGGCTGACCTTCACGCAGACGTCGGCGATAATCGGCCAGCGTATATAAGTTGGGATTGATTTTACGCCTTAAGGTTCGCTCGGCCGGGGCCAATCCCGTCAACAGGTCGCCATAATTGGCTTCTTCGCCCACCAGCAGCAAGTCGATGGCACTACCGGGCATGTCCTGTCCCTTCGCTGTGGCACCCGACACGAATGCCAGGTGCAACTGGGCACGCAAAGGTTCCAGGGTCCCGCTGAGCACGCCAACGATGCCGAAGGTTTTCTGCACCAGCCCGCTCAACTCGGGATACACGAGGCTTTCCTTGTTGGGCCAGAAACGCCGCACATTGCCGATCCGCTCCGAAGTGATGAGGCCGGATTCATGCAGACGCCGCAGTTCACGCTGCGCAGACGCGCTGCCCAGGCCCGTCAGACGCATGATCTCGTTCAAATGAAAACCTTCATTCACGCGAACAAAGAGCAAGCCCAGCAATTTTTGCTGGGCGGGAGTGAACAGGGCTTGGGCAATCATGCGCCAAATCTTAGCATGAATGAACTGAAAACTGGCGCGACGAGGGCAATAGGGCGTGACGCCACAACAAAGCGGCATGCGCCGTCACCAGCAATTGGGCGGGCCCATGCGCAGCAACGTGGGGATGGCACAGCAATGGGTGACAAGGTCAGCAAGCACATCTCTTTGTGAGCGCTCACTTCAGATACGCGGGCACAGCGGGCCGATATACCAAACCGTGCCTGCGCCATTCTGGCGCCAACCGCATCACCGAATTTAGTCCATCAATTCAGGCATGCCAGATGCAATAGTAACTTGGCCATATTTATTCAGAAGCCAAACAGCATGCATACCGGTACATAAATTTTATTCACAATCTCAGCCACTAATAACTACATGACTTTCATTGCATCAGGCACTTTCCATTTACCCATACTAGCCATATTTTAATGCAGCATATAAATGACGCTTTACCCTCTATCAATGCGCCACCATGATTTTCCGCGTACCACGCTATTCCTGCACATATCTTGCTTAATCGTTCAGGCATAAAAAAACGGCACCCTAAGGTGCCGTTCTTGTCAGCTGACCGCGTAAATTACGCTTCGTCGCCGTGGTGTTGCTGGCTTTCGATGGCTAGCAGCTCTTCGGTGGTTTCACTGGCCAGGGTGGCTTTATCGGCCAGCAGCGGGGCTTGAAACTCCGCCACTTCCCTCGCCGCCTTCTCCTTGCGTGTGCGGTGGAAAGGCGCCGTAAGGCATAAAAAAACGGCACCCGAAGGTGCCGTTTTTGTCAGCTGACCGCGTAAATTACGCTTCGTCGCCGTGGTGTTGCTGGCTTTCGAGGGCTAGCAGCTCTTCGGTGGTTTCACTGGCCAGGGTGGCTTTATCGGCCAGCAGCGGGGCTTGAAACTCCGCCACTTCCCTCGCCGCCTTCTCCTTGCGTGTGCGGTGGAAAGGCGCCGTAAGGCATAAAAAAACGGCACCCGAAGGTGCCGTTCTTGTCAGCTGACCGCGTAAATTACGCTTCGTCGCCATGGTGTAGATGGCTTTCGATGGCTAGCAGCTCTTCGGTGGTTTCACTGGCCAGGGTGGCTTTATCGGCCAGCAGCGGGGCTGGAAACTCCGCCACTTCCCACGCCGCCTTCTCCTTGCGTGTGCGGTGGAAAGGCGCCGTAAAGCATAAAAAAACGGCACCCGAAGGTGCCGTTCTTGTCAGCTGACAGCGTAAATTACGCTTCGTCGCCGTGGTGTTGCTGGCTTTCGATATCTTGCAGCGCTTCGGCAGCTTCGCCAGCCATCGAGGCTTTCTCGGCCAGCAGCAGCGCTTGACGCTCTTCCACTTCCCACGCTTCTTTCTCTTTGCGTGCGCGGTGGAAGGCCAGGCCCGTACCGCCAGGAATCAGACGGCCGACGATGACGTTCTCTTTCAGGCCGCGCAGACCATCGCGCTTGCCCATGATCGCCGCTTCGGTCAGCACGCGGGTGGTTTCCTGGAACGATGCGGCCGAGATGAACGAATCGGTCGACAGCGATGCCTTGGTAATACCCAACAAGACGTTTTCGTAGGTCGCTGGAATCTTGTTCTCAACAGCCATGCGATCGTTCTCGTCCAACAGTTCCGAACGCTCTACCTGCTCGCCAACGATGTAGTTGGTGTCGCCGGCATTGACGATCTGAACACGGCGCAGCATCTGACGCACGATCACTTCGATGTGCTTGTCATTGATCTTCACGCCTTGCAGACGGTACACGTCTTGCACTTCGTCAACGATGTAACGTGCCAGTGCTTCGATACCCAGCAGGCGCAGGATGTCTTGCGGATCGGCAGGGCCGTCCACGATCATCTCGCCCTTGTTCACGACTTGGCCGTCATGCACCAGCACTTGTTTGTCCTTGGTAATCAAGAACTCATGCTTGTTGCCGTCCATGTCCGTGATTTCCAGACGCTGCTTGCCCTTGGTTTCTTTACCGAACGCAACGGTACCCGTGACTTCCGCCAGCATACCGGCATCTTTCGGCGAGCGCGCTTCGAACAGTTCCGCAACGCGTGGCAGACCACCGGTAATATCGCGCGTTTTTTGCGATTCGGTAGGAATACGTGCCAGCACTTCACCAACCGATACCTGTTGACCGTCTTTCACCATGATCAGTGCGCCGACCTGGAAGCCGATCGCCACCGAGTGTTCAGTGCCGGCGATCTTGACTTCTTCGTTCGCGTCGTTGATCAGCTTGACTTGCGGACGCAACGTTTTCGTCAGCGAACCGCGACGTTTCGCATCGATCGCCACCAGGGTGGACAGACCGGTCACTTCGTCGACCTGACGGGCGACGGTGACGCCTTCTTCGACGTTCTCGAAACGCACTTGACCGGCGTATTCGGTAATGATCGGACGGGTCAGCGGATCCCACGTTGCCAGGGCCGTACCGGCCTTGATGACCATGCCGTCCTTGACGATCAGGGTCGCACCGTACGGTACTTTATGACGCTCACGCTCACGGCCATGGTCGTCGGTGATCAGCACTTCGCCGGAACGGGAAATGACGATTTGCGCGCCCTTGCCGTTCGTCACGTAACGCATGGTTGCCGTGAAGCGGATGGTACCGTTCGACTTGGCTTCCACCGACGATGCCACTGCTGCACGCGAAGCCGCACCACCAATGTGGAACGTACGCATGGTCAGCTGGGTACCCGGCTCACCAATCGACTGCGCTGCCACCACACCGACGGCTTCGCCGGCGTTGACCAGCATGCCGCGGCCCAGGTCGCGGCCATAGCACTTGGCGCACAGGCCGAAGCGCGTGTCGCAAGTCAGTGGCGTGCGGACCTTGACTTCATCGATGGACAGACGCTCGATCTCTTCGACCATGTCTTCGTCCATCAGGGTGCCGGCTTCGTACAGCGTTTCCTGGGTTTCAGGATTGACGACGTCATGCACCACCACGCGGCCGAGGATACGGTCACGCAACGGTTCGATGACTTCACCACCTTCGACCAGTGCCTTCATGACGGCGCCGTTCATGGTGCCGCAATCGTCCTCGATCACCACCAGATCTTGCGTCACGTCAACCAGACGACGCGTCAGGTAACCGGAGTTAGCCGTTTTCAGCGCCGTATCGGCCAGACCTTTACGCGCGCCGTGGGTCGAAATGAAGTACTGCAAAACGTTCAGACCTTCGCGGAAGTTCGCGGTAATCGGCGTTTCGATAATCGAGCCGTCCGGTTTGGCCATCAGACCACGCATACCGGCCAACTGGCGAATCTGGGCTGCGGAACCGCGCGCGCCGGAGTCGGCCATCATGTAAATGGCGTTGAACGATTCTTGCGTCGACTTGGTGCCGTCGCGGCGGATCACGTCTTCGACTTTGAGCTGGTCCATCATGGCCTTGCCGACTTCATCCGAGGTTTTGCCCCAGATATCGACTACCTTGTTGTAACGCTCGCCGGCGGTCACGAGACCCGAGGCGTATTGCTGTTCGATCTGCTTGACTTCCGATTCGGCCGTCGCGATCAGGGTAACTTTTTGAGGCGGTACCAGCATGTCGTCGACGCAGATCGAGATACCGGCGCGTGTCGCCAGGCGGAAACCCGATTGCATCAGTTTGTCTGCGAACACCACGGTGGCGCGCAGGCCGCACTTGCGGAACGACGTGTTGATCAGCTTGGAAATTTCTTTCTTTTTCAGCGCGCGGTTCAGAACGGAGAACGGCAAGCCTTTAGGCAGAATTTCCGACAGGATCGCACGGCCGATCGTCGTTTCGTAGCGGGTTACCGTTTTCTCGAACTCGCCCGTTTCGGCGTTTTTCGGGTATTCGGTAATACGCACGGTAACGCGGGTCGTCAGTTCGACTTCCTTGTTGTCGTAGGCGCGGATCACTTCCGAAACGTCAGGGAACATCATCCCTTCGTTCTTCGCATTGATCGCTTCGCGGGTCGCGTAGTACAGACCCAGCACGATATCCTGCGACGGCACGATCGACGGTTCGCCGTTCGATGGGAACAGGATGTTGTTCGATGCCAGCATCAGGGTGCGTGCTTCCATCTGCGCTTCGATCGACAGAGGAACGTGGACCGCCATTTGGTCACCGTCAAAGTCGGCATTGAATGCCGCGCAGACGAGTGGGTGCAACTGGATGGCCTTGCCTTCAATCAGGACTGGCTCGAACGCCTGGATACCCAGACGGTGCAGCGTAGGTGCGCGGTTCAACATGATCGGATGTTCGCGAATCACGTCTTCCAGGATGTCCCACACGACCGGCTCCTGGATCTCGACCAGCTTTTTCGCTGCCTTGATCGTGGTCGCCAGACCCATCAGTTCCAGTTTATTGAAAATGAATGGCTTGAACAGTTCCAGCGCCATCAGTTTCGGCAAGCCGCACTGATGCAGTTTCAATTGCGGGCCCACGACGATGACCGAACGACCGGAGTAATCGACGCGTTTGCCCAGCAAGTTTTGACGGAAACGGCCGCCCTTGCCTTTGATCATCTCTGCCAGCGATTTCAGCGGACGCTTGTTGGCGCCGGTCATCGCTTTGCCGCGACGGCCGTTGTCCAGCAGCGAATCGACTGCTTCTTGCAGCATGCGCTTTTCGTTGCGCGTGATGATCTCTGGAGCGCGCAGCTCCATCAGGCGTTTCAGACGGTTGTTACGGTTGATGACGCGGCGATACAGATCGTTCAGATCCGAGGTCGCGAAACGGCCACCATCCAGCGGTACCAGCGGACGCAGTTCCGGCGGCAGCACTGGCAGCACTTCCATGATCATCCAGTCAGGCTTGATGCCCGAACGTTGGAACGCTTCCAGCACTTTCAGGCGCTTCGCGTATTTCTTGATCTTGGCTTCGGATTTCGATTCCTTCAGTTCCACGCGCAGGGTTTCGGCATCGCGGTGGATGTCGATCGAGCGCAGCAGTTCACGGATACCTTCGGCGCCCATGAAGGCGGTGAAGTCGTCGCCGTACTCTTCGTACTTGGCGGCGTAGTCGTCTTCCGACATGATCTGGCACTTCTTCAGCGGGGTCATGCCCGGATCGGTCACGACGTATGCTTCAAAGTACAGCACGCGTTCGATGTCCCGCAGGGTCATGTCCAGGACCATGCCCAGACGCGACGGCAGCGACTTCAGGAACCAGATGTGCGCGGTAGGCGAGGCCAGTTCGATGTGGCCCATGCGCTCGCGGCGCACCTTGGCCAGCGTGACTTCGACGCCGCACTTTTCGCAGATCACGCCGCGGTGTTTCAGGCGCTTGTACTTGCCGCACAGGCATTCGTAATCCTTGATCGGGCCAAAGATCTTGGCGCAGAACAGGCCATCGCGCTCAGGCTTGAAGGTACGGTAGTTGATGGTTTCCGGCTTCTTGACTTCGCCGTAGGACCACGAACGGATTTTCTCAGGCGAAGCGAGACCGATCTTGATTGCATCGAAGGTCTCGTTGGTCTGTACTTGCTTGAATAGATCGAGCAGTGCTTTCATGTATCACTCCAGAGGTGATTAAATTTCTATATTCCTGAGACTACATTGCCCGGCGTGGTTTCCCAGCCGGGCTTTGTGTTTCCCAAACCAAATGACAGGTGGCTGTCTTTTAGTTGCGTTCGAGGTCGATATCGATACCCAGCGAACGGATTTCCTTGACCAGCACGTTGAACGATTCCGGCATGCCGGCGTCGATCACGTGATCGCCCTTGACCAGGTTCTCGTACACTTTGGTACGGCCATTCACGTCATCGGACTTGACGGTCAACATCTCTTGCAAGACATACGACGCGCCATACGCTTCCAGTGCCCAGACTTCCATCTCACCGAAACGCTGACCACCGAACTGGGCTTTACCACCCAGCGGCTGTTGCGTCACCAGCGAGTAAGGACCGGTCGAACGCGCATGCATCTTGTCATCAACCAAGTGATGCAGTTTCAGCATGTGCATGACGCCGACAGTGACCTTGCGCTCGAATGCTTCACCGGTGCGACCGTCATACATGGTCACCTGGTTCTTCGACGGGGTCATGCCCAGGTTCTTGGCGATGTCGTCCGGATACGCCAGGTCCAGCATGCGGCGGATCTCTTCTTCGTTCGCGCCGTCAAACACTGGCGTGGCGAATGGCACACCTTTTTTCAGATTCTCGGCCAGTTTCATGATCTCTTCATCATCAAACTTGTCCAGATCTTCCGCGCGGCCATTCTCGTTGTAGATCGTCGTCAGGTACTTGCGCACTTGCTCGACCTTGGTTTGCGCCTTCAGCATTTCGCCGATGCGGATACCCAGACCCTTGGCAGCCCAGCCCAAGTGAGTCTCGAGAATCTGACCAACGTTCATCCGCGAAGGAACGCCCAGCGGGTTCAGCACAACGTCGGCTGGCGTGCCGTCGGCCATGTATGGCATATCTTCCACAGGAACAATACGGGAAACCACACCCTTGTTACCGTGGCGACCGGCCATCTTGTCGCCCGACTGCAGGCGGCGTTTCACGGCCAGGTACACCTTGACCATTTTTTGCACGCCTGGTTGCAGCTCATCGCCTTGCGTCAGTTTCTTGCGCTTCTCTTCGAAGGCCAGATCGAACTGGTGACGCTTCTCGTTGATCGATTCCTTGATCGCTTCCAGCGCTACCGCTGCATCGTCGTCCGCAGGGCGGATGTCGAACCAGTGGTATTTATCCAGATCGGCCAGGTATTCCTTGGTGATCTTGGCGCCTTTGGCCAGCTTTTTAGGACCGCCGTTGACAACTTTGCCGATCAGCATTTTTTCCAGACGCTGGAAGGCATCGCCTTCAACGATACGCATCTGGTCGTTCAAATCCAGACGGAAACGTTTCAGTTCGTCATCGATAATTTGCTGGGCACGCTTGTCGCGCACGATGCCTTCACGGGTGAAGACCTGGACGTCGATCACGGTACCGATCATGCCCGAAGGCACGCGCAGCGAAGTATCTTTTACGTCCGACGCTTTTTCGCCGAAAATCGCGCGCAGCAGCTTCTCTTCCGGGGTCAGCTGGGTTTCGCCTTTAGGCGTCACTTTACCGACCAGGGTGTCGCCGGCTTGTACTTCAGCGCCGATGTAGACGATACCGGACTCATCCAGACGTGCCAGCTGATTTTCAGCCAGGTTCGAGATGTCGCGCGTAATTTCTTCCGCGCCCAGCTTCGTGTCACGGGCAACAACCGACAACTCTTCGATGTGAATCGAGGTGTAGCGGTCGTCCTTGACGACGTTTTCCGAGATCAGGATCGAATCTTCGAAGTTCAGACCATTCCATGGCATGAACGCCACGGTCATGTTCTGGCCCAGAGCCAATTCACCCAGGTCGGTCGATGCGCCGTCGGCGATCACGTCGCGCTTGGCAACACGGTCGCCCACCTGCACGATAGGACGCTGGTTGATGTTGGTGTTCTGGTTCGAACGGGTGTACTTGATCAGGTTGTAGATGTCGACGCCCACTTCACCAGCGGTAGCTTCGTCATCGTTGACGCGAATCACGACACGGCCCGCATCGATGTAATCGACGATACCGCCACGCAAGGCTTGCACGGTGGTGCCCGAGTCGACCGCAACGGTGCGTTCGATACCGGTACCGACCAGCGCTTTTTCAGGACGCAAGCAAGGCACAGCCTGGCGTTGCATGTTGGCGCCCATCAATGCACGGTTTGCATCATCGTGTTCGAGGAACGGAATCAGCGAGGCAGCGACGGAAACGATCTGGCCTGGCGCCACGTCCATGTACTGGATGCGCTCCGGGGATACCAGAATGGTTTCGCCGGCTTCACGGGCCGAGACCAGTTCATCGGACAGCGTACCTTCATCGCTGATGGTCGCATTCGCCTGAGCGATGATGTAGCGACCCTCTTCGATGGCGGACAGGTAGTCGATCTGATCGGTAATCTTGGAGCCTTCGACCTTGCGGTACGGGGTTTCCAGGAAACCGTATTCATTCAGGCGGGCATACAGAGCCAGCGAGTTGATCAGACCAATGTTCGGACCTTCCGGTGTCTCGATCGGGCAGACGCGGCCGTAGTGGGTCGGATGCACGTCGCGCACTTCAAAGCCAGCGCGTTCGCGTGTCAGACCGCCGGGTCCCAGAGCCGATACGCGGCGCTTGTGGGTAATTTCCGACAGAGGATTGGTTTGGCCCATGAACTGCGACAGCTGGGACGAACCGAAGAACTCGCGAATCGCAGCCGAAATCGGCTTCGAGTTGATCAGGTCGTGCGGCATCAGGTTGTCCGCTTCGGCTTGGCCGAGGCGTTCCTTGACGGCGCGCTCAACACGCACCAGGCCGGCGCGGAATTGATTCTCAGCCAGTTCGCCTACGCAACGTACGCGACGGTTACCCAGGTGATCGATATCGTCGACTTCGCCGCGACCATTGCGCAGTTCCACCAGGATCTTGATCACGGCCAGCACGTCTTCGTTCGACAGGGTCATGGCGCCGGTCAGTTCATCGCGGCCAATGCGGCGGTTGAACTTCATGCGGCCCACGGCCGACAGGTCGTAGCGGTCCGAGTTGTAGAACAGGCCATTGAACAGCGCTTCAACGGAGTCTTCCGTTGGCGGTTCGCCTGGACGCATCATGCGATAGATCGCCACTTTCGCAGCCATCTGGTCGGCGGTGTCGTCGATACGCAGGGTTTGCGAGATATAGGCGCCTTGATCCAGGTCGTTGGTGTACAACGTTTGGATTTCGCTGATGTTGGCATCGCGCAAGCGGCCCAACAGGTCTTCGGTCAGCTCATCGTTCGCGGAGGCGACGACTTCGCCGGTGTCGCCATCGACGATGTTCTTCGCCAATACGCGGCCCAGCAGGTAGTCTTCCGGTACGGAAATGTGCTTGATGCCGGCAGCTTCGATATCACGCACGTGCTTGGCGTTGATACGCTTGTCTTTCAGCACCAGGGTCTTGCCCGACTTGTCGACGATGTCAAAGCGCGCCACTTCGCCGCGCAGACGTTCGGCGACGAATTCCATTTCCGCGCCTTCGGAGCGCAGGTTGAAATTGTCGAAGACAAAGAAATTGGCCAGGATTTGCTCATGCGACATGCCGATGGCTTTGAGCAGGATCGTCACTGGCATCTTGCGGCGGCGGTCGACGCGGAAGAACAGGATGTCTTTCGGATCGAACTCGAAGTCCAGCCACGAACCGCGGTAAGGAATGATACGCGCGGAGAACAGCAGTTTACCGGACGAGTGAGTCTTGCCGCGGTCGTGCTCGAAGAACACGCCAGGCGAACGGTGCAACTGGGAAACGATCACCCGCTCCGTGCCGTTGATCACGAACGAACCGGTGGTCGTCATGAGCGGCAATTCGCCCATGTAGACTTCCTGTTCTTTCATTTCCTTGACGACAGGCTTGGTTGGCGATTCCTTGTCCAGAATCACCAGGCGCACTTTCGCGCGCAGCGGCGACGCGAACGTCAGGCCACGTTGTTGACATTCTTTGACGTCAAAGGCAGGATCGCCCAAAACGTACGACAAGAATTCGAGACGCGCAAAACCATTGTGCGAAACGATAGGGAAAATCGAAGTGAAAGCCGACTGCAGGCCATCATTCTTGCGGCCAGACGGTGCTATGTCCTCTTGCAAGAAGCTATGATAAGACTCGAGCTGGGTCGCCAGCAGGAACGGAACGTGGTGAACGTTGGCGCGCTTCGCGAATGATTTGCGAATGCGTTTCTTCTCAGTAAATGAGTAGTGCATGGACACTCCGTGAGTGACAGAAAGGATAGAAAATTCAGGTTTTGCAAGTGTTCGTTTGCACCGCTGCGTGTGACACAGACGAAACCTCAAGGCTCTGCTTTCCGGCTTGAATCGAATAAAAACTGCTGCTACAACTACATGACAAATACGATGCAGACGACAAAGGAGCCAAAGTCGGATTTCCCCCCTTGCGAGGGGAAACCTCAGACTTTGACTCGGGCGCTAACTGCCGCCGGTACAGATATTACTTGATCGAAGCGGTTGCGCCGGCTTCTACCAGTTTCTTCTGTGCTGCTTCAGCGTCAGCTTTCGACACTGCTTCTTTCACAGTTTTTGGTGCGCCATCGACCAGGTCTTTAGCTTCTTTCAAGCCCAGGCCGGTGATTTCGCGAACTGCTTTAATGACGCCAACTTTGTTTGCGCCGAAGCTGTCCAGGATGACGTTGAATTCGGTTTGCTCTTCAGCAGCTGCTGCTGGGCCTGCTGCAGGACCGGCCGAAGCCATAGCTGCTGCGGACACGCCGAATTTTTCTTCGAATGCTTTAACCAGGTCGTTCAGGTCCATTACGGACATGGCGCTAACTGCTTCCAGGATATCGTCTTTGCTAATTGCCATTTTGAAACTCCTAAATTTATTACGTTAGTTACATCAGATTGGTACTGAGAGAAAAAAGCGCGCGCAATTAAGCGGCTGCTGGGGCTTCTTCTGCTGCTGCTTCTGCAGGAGCTTCGGCGCCTTCGCCTTTTTTCGCTGCCAGGGCAGCCAGACCACGTGCAAAGCCCGAAACCGGAGCCAGCATAACGCCCAACAACTGCGAAATGAGGACTTCACGGCTAGGAATGCTCGCCAACGCGGTGACAGCAGCTGTATCCAGCGGCTTGCCTGCGTAGTTACCTGCTTTGATGACCAGTTTGTCGTTGGTTTTAGCGAAGTCAGCGATGACTTTAGCTGCTGCAACGGCATCGGCCGAGATCGAGTAGATCAACGGGCCGGTCATGGCATCTGCCAGGCTGGCGAATGCGGTACCTTCAACGGAGCGACGAGCCAGAGTGTTTTTCAACACACGCAGGTACACGCCTTGGGCACGCGCTTTAGCACGCAGTTGCGTCAAGTGACCAACCTGGATGCCACGATATTCGGCCACGACGATCGTTTGCGCATTTGCTACTTGTGCGGAAACTTCGGCGACGACGGCCTTTTTGTCATTCAGATTGAGACTCACGGTCAACCTCCTTAAATGATGTTCGGCAATCACAACCGAGTGGTTGAGCGCCTTGCATCGGTTCGAACACGGCGTCCGAAGTCAAGAAGTACTAAACTGAGCGGATGGATTCACGCAGCATGAGGACTACAAAACTTGTTCGGGTACACCATCTGCGTTGGGCACTTGCCGTTGCCGGCAAGCCTATTAACCTTCTGCATGTGCGATCGCAGTCGGCCCAACGGTCTTTGATTGTCTGCCTGCCTGGTGCGAACACCGGGCAGACAGCCCAAAGATGCGCCCGCAGCGCCCGGAGGCGCCACAGGACTTGATTCTTTACTTAAGCTGCCAGGCTAGCCTGGTCAACACGGACGCCAGCGCCCATGGTCGACGACAGCGAAACTTTGCGCAGGTACACGCCTTTGCTCGATGCTGGCTTGGCTTTGTTCAGTGCGTCGATCAGTGCGACCAGATTCGATTTCAGATCTGCGTCAGCGAACGATTTACGACCGATGGTAGCGTGGATGATACCGGATTTGTCGGTACGGTACTGAACTTGACCGGCTTTCGCGTTTTTCACGGCGGTAGCGACGTCAGGAGTAACAGTGCCAACTTTCGGGTTAGGCATCATGCCGCGTGGGCCCAGGATCTGACCCAGGGTACCAACGATACGCATGGTATCTGGCGAAGCGATAACGATATCGAAAGGCATGTCGCCGGCTTTGATACGCTCAGCCAGGTCTTCCATACCAACGATGTCGGCGCCAGCTGCTTTAGCAGCTTCTGCTTTTTCACCCGACGCGAATACTGCAACGCGTACGGTTTTGCCGGTACCAGCTGGCAGCACGACGGAGCCGCGCACCACTTGGTCGGATTTCTTAGGATCAACACCCAGTTGTACCGATACGTCGATCGATTCATTGAACTTGGCCGTTGCGCACTCTTTGATCAGAGCGACAGCGTTGTCGAAAGCGTACACTTTGGTACGGTCGACTTTGGCTTTCAAAGCCTTGATACGTTTGGATAACTTAGCCATTATACAACACCTTCCACCGTGATACCAATCGAACGAGCGGAACCAGCGATGGTGCGTACAGCAGCATCCATGTCGGCAGCGGTCAGATCAGGGGTTTTCAATTTAGCGATTTCTTCAGCTTGTGCGCGGGTCAGCGTACCGACTTTGTCGGTATGTGGCTTCGGCGAACCTTTGGTGATCGCAGCAGCTTTTTTGATCAGGTAGGTTGCTGGAGGCGTCTTCATCACGAACGTGAAGGACTTGTCCGCAAACGCGGTGATCACGACTGGAATCGGCATGCCTGGCTCCAGACCTTGGGTCTGTGCATTGAAGGCCTTGCAGAATTCCATGATGTTCAGACCACGTTGACCCAGAGCTGGACCGATTGGTGGGGATGGGTTTGCTTTACCAGCTGGCACTTGCAGCTTGATAAAACCAATGATTTTCTTTGCCATGATGGCTCCTATCTTGGATTGAGTAGTAGCGCCCCGCCGATCCTACCCTGGCGGGGCTCCTCTGACCGGATTTCGCTGAGACTGCCGCGACGCTCCTGGTGGCGCTGATACAACTTAAACTTTTTCGACCTGGCCGAATTCGAGCTCCACCGGAGTAGCGCGGCCGAAGATGGTGACCGAGACGCGCACTTTGGATTTCTCGTAATTGACTTCTTCGACATTGCCGTTGAAATCGGTGAACGGACCATCCTTGATGCGTACCTGCTCGCCCACCTCGTACAAGGTTTTTGGACGGGGCTTTTCAACACCTTCTTGCATCTGCTTCATGATGCCGTCGATTTCGCGCGCGGAGATCGGCGTCGGCTTGTTCGACTTGCCACCGATAAAGCCGGTAACCTTGCTGGTGTTCTTGACCAAGTGCCAACTCTCGTCCGTCATTTCCATTTCAACCAGCACATAGCCAGGATAGAAACGACGTTCGGTGACGGACTTCACACCATTCTTGACTTCGACTACTTCTTCGATCGGCACCAGGATCTGGCCGAACTGGTCTTGCATGCCCGCGCGCTCGATGCGCTCGGTCAGTGCGCGCATGACGCTTTTTTCCATGCCGGAATAAGCATGCACGACATACCAGCGCTTGCTGCTCACTGGCACGCTCAGCGCTGCACCAGTATCCGCTACCGGAGCGTCGCCCGGAACGGACTCGTCCGCCGCTTCATCATGCACATTTTCGCTCATTATTTTTTCCAACCCAGAATTACGTCATACAACAAAAACTCGAGCAATTTATCCGTGCCCCACAGGAAAATCGCCATGACCAGCACAAAGGCAAACACGATCGCAGTAATCTGCGTGGCTTCTTTGCGGGTAGGCCAAACGACTTTCTTGGTTTCGCGCACAGCTTCTTTGGCGAAATTGAGAAATTCACGGCCGGTCGTCGAGATATACAAGAGTGCAACAGCAATAACCAAACCAGCCACAAGCGCGCTTGCACGCACCAGAGCTGGTTGGCCTGCCAGGTAATAAAACCCGACTACTCCTGCAATCGCAGCCACTATTGCCAGCGCGACTTTTATCTTGTCACTCGACGTGCTAACGGTTTGCACGGATTGATTTGACATTTTTCTACTTTCGGTGCCCTGCACCTTGACGGTGGCAGGGACGGAGGGCATCGAACCCCCAACCTTCGGTTTTGGAGACCGACGCTCTGCCAATTGAGCTACGTCCCTACGTAAAACTTTCGAGGAGTGCTATTCTACCACCCAGGACGCCCCGGGTGGAAGCATAACATTTCCTTATGCGAGGATTTTTGCAACCACGCCGGCGCCGACGGTACGACCGCCTTCACGAATAGCGAAGCGCAGACCTTCTTCCATCGCGATCGGGTTGATCAGCTTGACGGTGATCGACACGTTATCGCCTGGCATAACCATTTCTTTGTCTGCTGGCAACTCGATCGAACCAGTCACGTCCGTCGTGCGGAAGTAGAACTGTGGACGGTAGTTGTTGAAGAATGGCGTATGACGGCCGCCTTCGTCTTTCGACAGAACATAGATCTCGCCGGTGAAGTGAGCATGCGGCTTGATCGAGCCTGGCTTTGCCAGAACTTGACCACGTTGCACGTCTTCACGCTTGGTGCCGCGCAGCAGCAGACCAACGTTGTCGCCTGCTTGACCTTGGTCCAGCAGTTTGCGGAACATTTCCACGCCGGTGCAAGTCGTTTTGACGGTATCGGTGATACCAACGATTTCGATCTCTTCGCCGACTTTAACAATGCCGCGCTCGATACGACCGGTCACAACGGTACCGCGACCCGAGATCGAGAACACGTCTTCCACTGGCATCAGGAATGCACCATCAACAGCGCGCTCTGGCGTTGGGATGTAAGCATCCAGCGCATCGGCCAGACGCAATACTGCGTCAACGCCCATTTCGCCTTCTTTGCCTTCCAGCGCCATACGTGCCGAACCTTTGATGATAGGCAGGTCGTCGCCTGGGAATTCGTACTTCGACAACAGCTCGCGCACTTCCATTTCAACCAGTTCCAGCAGCTCTGCGTCGTCGACCAGGTCGCACTTGTTCAGGAACACGATGATGTATGGAACGCCAACTTGGCGGGCCAGCAGGATGTGTTCGCGGGTCTGTGGCATTGGGCCGTCAGCTGCCGAGCATACCAGGATCGCGCCGTCCATCTGCGCAGCACCGGTAATCATGTTTTTGATGTAATCGGCGTGGCCTGGGCAGTCAACGTGCGCGTAGTGACGCGTCGCCGTTTCGTACTCAACGTGGGCGGTGTTAATCGTGATACCGCGCGCTTTTTCTTCTGGAGCCGCATCGATCTGGTCGTATGCTTTAGCTTCGCCGCCGAATTTCTTCGACAGAACCGTTGCGATTGCAGCGGTCAGCGTGGTTTTACCGTGGTCGACGTGGCCGATGGTGCCGACGTTGACGTGCGGCTTGGTCCGTTCGAATTTACCTTTTGCCATTTTGAACTCCTAATGATTTGATTAGATTGCTCAGGCACACGCCCGACGGTCTGGTTTGAATTGCTTCTGTGCTGCCTGCTGCGAATTCTGGTGCCCTTGACGTGGATCGAACACGTGGCCTCTCCCTTACCAAGGGAGTGCTCTACCACTGAGCTACAAGGGCTGTAATTTGTTGCATGCGATGCATCAAGCATCTGAACGGAAACTGGAGCGGGTGAAGGGAATCGAACCCTCGTCGTAAGCTTGGAAGGCTTCTGCTCTACCATTGAGCTACACCCGCGAGGTATCGTTCACTTATCTTCACTTACTTGCTACTACCCAGTTTTCCTTGCAAAAACTTGGTGGAGGGGGCTGGATTCGAACCAGCGTACTCATAGAGAACAGATTTACAGTCTGTCGCCTTTAACCACTCGGCCACCCCTCCGCGGGAACCGCAGAGTATGAAGCATCTACTCACAACTGTCAACCTTATTTACTGATGCCTGACTGCTGCATTTGCGTATAAAGAAGAAGTTGGCTGCTTCGGGGCGTGATTATAAGCTCCCGATTTGAGAATGTGCAAGGGTTGGCGCGAAAAAGTCGACTTTTTTTCGCATTTTTTTATCCCCCCTGGCTGCAAGCCGCATTTTTCCGTCACTCACCCCGCATTTTTCCTGTTTACCGGGCGTCAGGCGGATGCATCCAGGAGTTGCCAAGGGGCTTATATTTACGCAACAACTGCTGATGCAGGCCCGACAGCACCGGTAATTTGGGGTTGCGCGGGTCCAGGCGGCGCACACCGGCAATAAAAGTCAGCGCCTGCTGCCCCATGCGCTCATCCCAACCTTCGTGCTCCAGGCATTTCAGTACCGCCACGGCCGCATTGAACACCACTTGCGGATTGTCGGGCAGGCGCGTGACGGCTTCGCCCATCAGTTCGACGGCACCACGGAAATCGCCTTCTCCCGCCTTGGCGGCGCCCGCCGCCACCATATCGGCCACTTCCTGGCGGCTTTGCCGCGCCAGTGCCTTGGCCAACTCTTCGCGCCCCGCCTGTTCGAACACGGCCATGGCGCGCGTCATGGCCGCGCTGTCGGGCGCATTGCGCATGACTTCACGCATCACCTCGGCCGCGCCGTCTTCGCGCCCGTGCGCCAGGCAGTGGCGCGCCAGTTCCGTTTTCAGCGTATTCGAGCTGCCCACGCTATGGCGGTTGGCGGCCAGGGCGGCGTCGAGCGATTGCTGCAGGCGCTCCTCGTTGCCCGTATGCGCATGCAGCATGGCGCTGCACAGGGCGCTGCACAATTGCGCATTCTTTTGTCCGCCCATCGACTTGTCGAGGTCGCGGATCACGGCGCCCACCTGCAAGGGGTCGCCCTTGCGCACCAGGGTCTGCACCAGGCGCACATGGTCTTCCGGGTCGCGGAACTCCGAATACTTGGCCTTGCTGACCACCAGCTTCAGGGCTTTTTCCGCCATCTCTATATCGTCGGCCGCGAGGGCCGCCTCGCCCAGCCGGCGCAAGCGGCGCACGGCATGCGGCGACAGGGCCACCGCTTCGCTCAGGGCCGCCTGCGCCAGTTCCGGCTTGCCTTGCGCCAAGTGCGTGCGCGCCAGCCAGTCATACGCATCGAGAAAGCGCTTGTTATTTTCCAGCAATCCTTCCAGCGTGCCCTGCGCCGCTTCGTACTCGCCCAGCAGGAATTGCGTCTTCGCCTGTCCCAGGCGCGCCCAGCCGATAGCCTTGGCGCCGTACAGGGCTGCGTAGATCGGTTCCGCGTCGGCCGCTTCGCCCAGCAACAAATGCAGTTCCGCGCGCAGGCGCAGGAAATCGGTAGCGTAACGGGGATACAGGCTGGCGCCCTCGGCGCAGGCGGCAATCGCCGCACGCTCATTGCCCACGTCGATCAGTTCATAGACGGGCACGAAGGCGTTGCGCTTGTCCAGCGCGCGGCCGATGCGCTCGAGCATGTTGTCAGCGGTGAATGGCTTGAGAATGTAATCGGTGGGCAACAGCTCGACGGCGCTGACCACCTTGGCGAAGCTGCCCTCGCCCGTGACCATGAAAAACATGGTGGACGCGTGCATCAATTTGTGGTGGCGCAAGTCTTCCAGCATCTGCTGGCCATCCTGTCCTCCGTCGAGATCATATTCGCACAGGATCAAATCATACGATTTGCTGCCCAGCATGCGGATCGCCTGGCCCGAACTGGCCGCGTCATCGATCTTTGCCAAGCCACACAGATTGAGCATATTGTGCAGGCTGGCACGCATGCCCGGATGCGGCTCGATGATCAGTGCGCTGAGACCCTTGAGTTCTTTCATGTCGTAATGTCCGAAAACTCCGCGGCGCGCCACACTGGTGCGTGGCGCCGGCCAGCATGAGGCAGCCGAGTATATGACGGCGCCGCGCGCAAGGGAATGGTGTGGCGCCGAAAAACGCCAACGAAGCCGGGCAGGAAGCTGCAACTCAAGCGGCGGCGCTCTCCGGATGCCACAGTTCCGGCTCATGGTCGATCAGGTCCAGCAGTGCCGTCACCACTTCCGGATCGAACTGGCTGCCGCTGCGCTGTTCGATGTATTCGCGCACCTGCGGATACGGCCATGGCTCCTTGTAGGGCCGCTCGTGCAACAGGGCATCGAAGACGTCGACCACGGCAACGATGCGCGCGGCTATGGGAATAGTGCGCCCCTTCAGGCCGTCCGGATAGCCGGCGCCATCGAAATGCTCGTGGTGGCCGCCGGCGATCTGCGCGCCATACGTGAGGTAGCTGACGCCGTCGACCATATTGGCGGCCCGCTCGAGGATGGTGCGCCCGACGCTGGCATGCAGCTGCATCTGCGCCCGCTCCTCATCCGTATGCTTGCCTGGTTTCAGCAGCACGGCGTCCGGCGTGGCCACCTTGCCCACGTCGTGCAAGATGCTGGCCAGGCCGATCATGTCGAGCAGCTGCGGCGTCAGCTCGTCGGCATATACGCCGCGCTGCTGCATGCGCCGGGCGATGGCATCAGACAATTGCTGTACCCGCCGCACATGGCCGCCCGTGTCGCTGTCGCGGAACTCGGCCAGGTCGGCCAGCGCCACCACAGTTGCTTCCTGCGCCTTGCGCAGCTGGCCAAACATATACAGGTTGTCGAAGGCGGCGGCGATGCGCTGGCAAAATACTTCCAGCAGGTCGCGCTGGATCTGCGCCAGCGGCCAGGGCGGCGTGACGGAGATGGCCAGCTCGCGGTTGCCTTCCGTGTGGATAAACAGCACATTGGCCGGATGCTCGAACTGGCTGCGCTTTTCCGCAAACGCCTTGGCGATGGTGGGGGCGAGCGCATGGTCGGCCGGCAGGGCTTCCGACTCGGCCAGCGTGGCATAGGTGCCCGTGGCGGCGACCACCTCTGGCCCTCCGGCGCCGCCCTGCATCAGGCACAGCACTCCGTCGGCACCCACATCGAGGATGGCGCTCACCTGGTTGAGCACACCGGAAGCGAATTCGCGCAGAGAATGGATCTGGTACAGATTGGTGGCGCCGGCGAGGATCTTGCCCAGGCCGATGCGGCTGCGCTCGAGCATCATCAGGCTCTCGTAGGCACGCAGAGCCGAGATGACGGTGGTAAACAGCTTCTGCGTCGTCAGCTCCGTCTTGGCCTTGTAATCGTTGATGTCGTATTCGATGATGACGCGCTGCTCGGGCGCCTGGCCCGGCTGGCCCGTGCGCAGCACGACGCGCACGATGGAGTTGTTCAGGTCGGCGCGAATGCGCTTGGCGAGGATCAGACCCGCATCGTCCGTTTCCATCACCACATCGAGCAGCACCAGCGCAATATCGGGCGTATCGCGCAAGATCTCAAACGCTTCGCGGCCACTATAGGCGGAAAACAGTTCCAGTTCGCGGCCCTTGAAGCTGACATTGCGCAGCGCCAGCCGCGTTACCGCATGCACATCGACGTCATCATCGACGATCAGGACGCGCCACAGGCGCTGGTCGGGCGCGGCCAGCCCGGCAGGACTGGCCACCGGCTCATCCTCGTCGAGCAGCCAGTCATCGTCTGCATCGGCTTTGAGGTCGGTCATGAATACTCCTAATGGATAAGTTCGATGTGGACGCTGCGTTGATGCATATCAAGCATAATCAGATTAGATGCTGCTTACAACAGGATTCTTCGCACCATCTTCGCCAACGGCCGGCGCGGGAGCCGATGCACCGCCGCGCGTGGTGCCGCCACAATTGTCCTGGCCCGGCCCGACTGCCTGGTAGCGCACTTCATACCTGCCCGCGCTGAGCTGTTCCACCAGCAGCTTGTCGTTGGCGAGGATGTACAGGTAGCGCACGTTCGAGCGCCGCTCCGTGTCATACAGTTTGACGAACACGGGCGCGGTATTGTTGCTGTTGTCGATGCTGACGGCCAGCTCATCGCCCTTGTTCCCGATCGGAAATCCATCGACATAGCCGGAATGCACTGGCCAGGGTTCGCCATTGGGCGCCACCAGCGATGCGGACTCTGCCTTAGCTACGCCATCGCAGGCGGGCTGGATGGCTTTCAGGCTCAGCTGGGAAACGGCCAGCACGCGGATCTCGGGCATCGGCGTTTCCCGGGGTTCCGGTGCATACGGCTTGCCCACCGCCCAGCTGTCGACTGCCACGGCCTCAGCTTTCGATGCCGCTGGCGTGGCACTGGCCGCTGGCGTGGCGGTCGGCGCATGGGGCTTGGCGCCATCGCGGGCCAGCCCGCTCCAGGCCGACGCCAGCGCGGTCGGCATGGGCTGGGAGGTATCGAGCATCAGCAAGGCGCCCAGCCAGCCCAGCAACAGGCAGACAAGCAGGCTCAGCCACCAGCGCCAGTTGCGCCAGATGGGCTGCAGGCCGCGTCGCGGTTTGCCCTTTGGTGGTGGCACATCCTGCGCCCAAGCATGCTCATGCGACTGGGCATGGCCTTTCGCGCGGCCATCGCGGCTTTTGCCTTCTTCGTGGTGGGTGCTTTCCAGCCATTCGATTTCCCACTCCTCGGCAGCGATCCATTCGTCGTGTTCCCTGCGACGTTGCGGATCGGACAAGGTGCCATAGGCGCTGTTGAGGATCGCCATGATGCGGGCGGCCTTTTCGTCGCCGGGATTCTTGTCAGGGTGGTATTTCTGGCTGAGGGCTTTGTACGCGGCACGTATGACTTCCTGCGGCGCCAGGCGCGCCACCTTCAGGTTGTCATAGTGTGTATGTATCTTTCCCATCGTTCTATCTTGAAATCGGTGCGCGGCGACGGGTTCTTGCAGGATGGAACCGTGCTGTGTCGGTCATCATATACGATATGACAAGATAATAACCACCGGCGGACAGGAAATTGCAGGGCAAGACTGCCCTGCCTTGATATTGCAGCGCTTATAAGCGATGACTGCGGTCAGAGGACAACAGGGCTTCCGGCAACTCCACGCGGTGCCCCACCGCCAGCACCTTGAACAATTCCCCCATCTCGGCCGGCGATACCAGCTTTTGCACGGCGCTGGCCTGCGGCAGGTAGGTCTTGACCTGCTCCGGATCGGTGCGCAGCAGCAAGTCGCCGATACCTGCGCCCAGCAGGAAGGAAGCCTGATTCATGTACGCGAGCACATCGAGGCCCGCATCCTGCGCCGCCACCGCCATGGCCGTAAAATCGACGTGCGCCGTGATGTCCTGCAAGCCAGGCAAATAAAACGGCTCCGCATGGGCATGATGGCGGTAATGGCACATCAGGGTGCCCGTGGCGCGCAGGTCCAGGTAATACTCATGCGCGGGGAAGCCATAGTCGAACAGCACGGCCGCCCCACCCTTGCCATTGGTCAGCATGCGCGCCAGCGAGCGCATGAAGCCGCAGGCGACCCCGTGGATCTCGCTGACATAGCCGACCGGCAAGGCATCGGCGTCCGGCACCTGGGCGGCGATCTGCGCGGCGACGTCGGCACCGGCCGGGCGTTCGACAAAGACGAACTGGCCATCGGCAATGCTGACATCGAGTTCACACCAGCCGGCGGGCGTCTTGCTGATCAGGTTGACGGGCATGGCGTCCAGCACTTCATTGCCGAACACAGCGCCCTCGAAACTGTCGGGAAAGCCGTCGAGCCACACCACTTGCGGAAAGGCTGCCAGCGCCAGTTCCTGGCGCGCGCGCAATTCGCCGGACAATTCGACGATCGCATACTGTTCTATAGGGATACCGGCGCTGGCCGCTTCTGTCAGGATATCGAAGGCCAGCTTGCCCGTGCCGGCGCCGAATTCGAGGATGCGCGGAGCCGTTTGCGCCATAATAGCGGCTGCCACATGGGCCAGCGTGGCGCCGAACAGGGGAGAAATCTCCGGCGCGGTTGTAAAATCGCCATCTTTACCCAGCTTGGCGGCGCCGCCGCTGTAATAGCCGAGGTCAGGCGCATACAGCGCCAGCTCCATGAAGCGGACAAAGGGAATGGCACCGTCATTGCGCGCGATTTCGGCGGCAATCTGGTGCTGCAAGGCATGGGACGCGGCCAGCGCGTCGCTATCGGGTGCGGGAAGAGACATTCCCGCATTGTAGCGAATCGGCGGGCCACGGCGCCAGTACCGGCCGAGGCGGCCATGCGCACTTCACACACAAGCACAGTAAATAGAGACATGACTCCAGCATCGACACTGCCACACAGCACACCCCGCGTCGCCCTCGTCACTGGCGCCGCGCGCCGCATCGGGCGCGCCATCGCGCTGGGCCTGGCGCGCGACGGCTGGGATATCGCCGTGCATTACCGCGCATCGCATGACGAAGCGCTCAGCCTGGTAGCGGAAATCACCGCCTTGGGACGCCGCGCGCAAGCGTTCCCCTGCGACCTGGCGCAGGAAGAGGCCGTGCGCCAGCTGTTGCCGCAGGCGCAGGCAGCGCTGGGCCCGATCACTTGCGTGGTCAACAACGCATCGTTGTTTGAATACGACAATGCGGGCGATTTTTCCGTCACCGCGCTCGACGCCCACATGCACGCCAACCTGGCCGCCCCCATCCTGCTGGCGCAAGCCTTGTACCAGGCCACCCCGACAGGCGGACAAGCCGTGGTCATCAACTTGCTGGACCAAAAACTGTACAATCTCAATCCTGATTTTTTGTCGTACACCCTGTCCAAGGCGGCGCTGCTGTCGGCGACCACCATGCTGGCCCAGGCGCTGGCGCCGAAAGTGCGCGTGGTGGGCATTGCCCCCGGCATCACCATGGTCTCCGGCGAGCAGACGGAAGCGAACTTTGCCAAGGCGCATGAAAACACGCCGCTGGGCCGCTCCAGCACGCCCGAGGATGTGGCCGACTGCGTCTGTTACGTGGCCGGCGCGCGCGCGCTGACGGGCACGACCCTGCTGGTCGATGGCGGCCAGCATTTGATCGGTTTGCCGCGTGACGTCATGTTTTTGACCAAATAATCAGCAGTCCTGCCAAACAACCAGCATTCCAGCATTCCCTAAAAGGTAAAACTATGTCGTCCGCCCTGTACCATCCTCGCCTGGCTGATTGCCGCCGCCTGTTCCTGCGCAATTATGAAATCCTCATCAATATCGGCGTCTACGACTTCGAGAAAAAGGGCGAGCAGCGCGTCCTCATCAACGTCGACCTGTACATTCCCCTGGCCCTGTCGACGCCGAAGGATGACCAGCTGGACGAAGTGGTCGACTACGACTTCATGCGCGAAACCATCGCCAAACGCATGGCGCAAGGCCATGTGCAGCTGCAGGAAAGCCTGGTCGACGACGTGCTCGCCGCCATGCTGGCGCACCCGCGCGTGCGCGCCGCGCGCGTGTCGAGCATGAAACCGGACGTGTATCCCGACTGCGAAGGCGTGGGCGTGGAAGTATTCAAGATCAAGGATGAAGTATGAGCAACATGAGCAATGCCGCAGTGATGGAAACGACGACAACGGCCGTGGAATTCCCGGCCAACGTGGAAGCGCAGAAACTGGCGCGCAAGAAGGCGGAAAAGATCGCCCTGGAAAACAACAAGCTGCACAAGCGCTTGTGCCGCCTGGTGGGGCAAGCCATCGGCGATTTTAATATGATCGAAGACGGCGACAAGGTGATGGTGTGCCTGTCCGGCGGCAAGGATAGCTACGCGCTGCTGGACATCCTGATGACCTTGCGCGAACGCGCACCGATTCACTTCGACATCGTTGCCGTCAACCTGGACCAGAAACAGCCGAACTTCCCGCCGGAAATCCTGCCCGCCTACCTGACGGAACTGGGCGTGGCCTTCCACATCGAAAACCAGGATACCTACAGCATCGTCAAGCGCCTGATCCCGGAAGGCAAGACGACTTGCTCGCTGTGCTCGCGCCTGCGCCGCGGTATCCTGTACCGCGTTGCCGACGAGCTGGGCGCCAACAAGATCGCCCTGGGCCACCACCGCGACGACATCCTGGAAACGTTCTTCCTGAATATGTTCTTCGGTGGAAAACTGAAAGGCATGCCAGCCAAGCTGCAATCGGACGACGGCAAGCACATCGTCATTCGTCCGATGGCCTACGTCAAAGAAGAAGACACGCAGCGCTATGCGGAAGTCAAGGGCTTCCCCATCATTCCATGCGACCTGTGCGGCTCGCAGGAAAACCTGCAGCGCAAGCAGATCAAGGGCCTGATGCGCGAATGGGACAAGAAATTCCCCGGCCGCGTGGAAAGCATCTTCTCGGCCCTGTCGAACGTGGCGCCGTCGCACCTGATGGACCCGAAGCTGTTCGGCTTCAAGGATTTGAAGGCGGACGGTATGGCCAACCCCATGGGCGACATCGCCTTTGACGAAGAGCCATGCTCGACGCCGACGACGTTCGGCACCATTCCGCTCCAGCAAGGCTGACCCCGACGCACGGCGCCATCATGGCGATGGCGCCGCCGTCTGTCTTGATTTAAAACTCTTCCCAGTCGTCACCAGCCAGCGCCTTCGCGGGAGCCGGCGGCTTCGCCTTGACGGCAATGCTGCGCGCGGCAACACGCGGCACTGGCGCAGGGCGCGCGACTGCCGGCTGTGGCGCCGCGCGGCGCAGCAAACCTGGCTGTTCACGCAACTTGAATACGCTGACCACTTGCGCCAGGCCGTGCGCCTGCTCTTGCAGAGAACCGGCGGCCGCCGCCGCCTCTTCCACCAGCGCCGCATTTTGCTGCGTCACCTGGTCCATCTGCGTGATGGCCTGATTGACTTGTTCGATGCCATGCGTCTGCTCCTGGCTGGCACTGGAAATCTCGCCGATGATATCGGTCACGCGCTTGACGCTGGAGACCACTTCATCCATCGTCGCGCCAGCCTGGTCGACCAGCTTGGCGCCCACGCCCACCTTGCTGACCGAATCGTCGATCAATCCCTTGATTTCCTTGGCCGCCGCTGCCGAACGCTGCGCCAGGTTGCGCACCTCGCCGGCCACCACGGCAAAACCGCGCCCTTGCTCGCCGGCCCGCGCCGCTTCCACGGCCGCATTGAGCGCCAGGATATTCGTCTGGAAGGCGATGCCGTCGATCACGCTGATAATGTCGACGATCTTGCGCGACGATTCGTTGATCGAGCCCATGGTCGCCACCACTTCGGCCACCACCGAGCCGCCGCGGCTGGCGATGCCGGCCGCCGTGATCGCCAGCTGGTTGGCCTGGCGCGCATTGTCGGCATTCTGCTTGACGGTGCTGGTCAGTTCTTCCATGGACGAGGCCGTTTCTTCCAGCGAACCGGCCTGCTGTTCCGTGCGCGATGACAGGTCCAGGTTGCCGGCGGCGATTTCCGATGATGCCGTGGCGATGCTGTCCGTGCCGCTGCGCACCTGGCTGACGATGCTGACCAGGTTGTTGTTCATATTGCCCAGGGCCGTGAGCAGCGCCCCCATTTCATCCTTCGCCGTCGTGGCGACGGTCTGCGTCAGGTCGCCGGCGGCCACCGTTTCAGCCAGCGCCAGCGCCTGGCGCAGCGGACGCGTGATGCCCGTCGTCAGCAGCCACGAGCACAACACGCCGAAGGCCACGGCGAACAGGGTCAGCAGGCTGATGACGGTGGTGTCATGCACGGCGGAGGCGTCGATCTGCTTGGCCGTCGCATCGATGCTTTCGCGCTGCAAGGTCACCAGTTCCTGCAGCAAATCCTGGTAAACCTGGGCGGCCGGCGTAAACGCGGTGTCGAGGATTTTCGCCGCGCCTTCCACGTCGCCATCGGCCTTGGCCTTGACGGCACCATCGCGCGAAGCGCTGTACACCTTGCGCTGCTCGAGGATCTTGGCGAACAGGGCTTTTTCCTTCTCGCCCGAGACCAGCGGCTCGATCTGCTTGAGCAATTCGGCCGCCTTCTTCACCGAGGCGGCCGAGTCTTCCTTGAAATACGGTCCCAGCGCCGGGTCGCTGCTCTTGACGATAGCGGCCGTGCGGCGGATCGAGGCAAAGTTCAAGCCATACCAGTCAGTAATCAGGCGTTCCTTGGTCAGCGGTTCGGCCATCATGGCGCGCGTGGACGTCGCCACCTCATTCAGGCGCCACACGCCCACTGTAGCAATCAGAACGGTCATTGCCAGGATCAGGACAAAGCCGATACTCAGGCGCTTGCCGATCTTGATATTTGCGATAAAGCCCATGGTGTCTTTTCTCTAAAATCATGCGTTGAAGATACTTTTAATTCCCTAAGGAATCATTTATATTGCAGATTATACATTATTGAAATATATGTAGCTGATTTGTTGATTTTGAGAAATGTTTCTGTTAATTTAAAAGTCTCCTCAGCAACTACAGACGCGCCGCGCATCTCCGCACGCCTGTTTCTCAAAGAAATCTATGAAATTTCCCGCATTGCCCCTGAAACAAATCACCTGCGCCGCAGCCCTTGCCTGTGCCGGCCTCGCCCACGGCGCGGCCCTGCCACCGGCCATCGCCGCGCAACTGAATGCCAACTATCCCGCCGTGGAAAGCCTGTACCTGGACCTGCACCGCCACCCGGAACTGGCGTTCCAGGAAGTCGAGACGGCAAAAAAACTGGCCGAAAAAGTCAAGGCCCTCGGTTTTGACGTGAGCACCGGCGTCGGCGGCACCGGCGTCGTCGCCATCCTGCGCAACGGCCCCGGCCCCGTCGTCATGCTGCGCACGGAAATCGACGCCCTGCCCGTGCTGGAAAAAACCGGCCTGCCGTTTGCCAGCAGCGCGGTAACGAAAAATGCGGCCGGCGAAAGCGTTCCCGTGATGCATGCCTGCGGCCACGACGTGCACATGTCGGCCTGGTATGGCAGCGCCAAGCTGATGGCCGACAACCGCCAGCACTGGAGCGGCACGCTGATGCTGGTGGGCCAGCCGGCCGAGGAACCGCTGCTGGGCGCGGCCGCCATGCTGAAGGACGGCTTGTTTACGCGCTTCCCGAAGCCGGACTACGCGCTGTCCTTCCACGATGAAGCGACACTGCCATCGGGCACGGTCGGCTACCACGCCGGCTACTTCCGCGCCGCCGCCGACACCATCAGCATTACCGTGTATGGCCAGGGTGGCCACGGCGCAGCACCGCACGACACGCGCGACCCGGTCGTGATGGCCGCGCGCATCGTGCTGGCATTGCAAACCCTGGTCTCGCGTGAAAACAATCCGATGGACCCCGTCGTCATCACGGTGGGCAGCATCCATGGCGGCACCCAGGCCAACATCGTGCCCGACCAGGTGACCATGCAACTGACGGTGCGCACCTTCAAGGATGCCGTGCGCAAGCGCGTGCTGGCCAGCATCGCGCGTGAAGTCAAGGGCGAGGCGTTTGCCGCCGGCGCGCCGAAAGAGCCGCTGGTGGAAATTCGTCCCGGTACCGACGCCGTCTACAACGACCCGGACCTGACCCTGCGCATGGTATCGACCTTGCAAAAATCGCTGGGCGCGGCCAACGTGACGGAAATGCCCGCCAAGATGACGTCGGAAGACTTCGCCAACTATGGCCAGGCCGGCGTAAAAGCCGTGCTGCTGCATATCGGCGCGGTAGAGCCGGGCAAGCTGGCCGCCGCCAAGGCCAGCGGCAAACCGCTGGCCGGACCGCACTCGCCGCAATGGGCGCCCGAGTACCAGCCGACCATCAAGGCGGCGATCACGGCGGAAACGTCGATCCTGCTCGACTTGCTGGGCAAGAAACAGTAATCACTTAGCAGGCGGGGAAGCTGGCCTTCCCCGCTCCCTCCCTACCTTCCCGAAGTGCTTTCCTTCGTCCCCATGCTGCGCTAAGCTCGGTGTCTGCCGCCACGCCTGTGCTGGCGTCCCTTGCAACCAGACCATGAACGGATACTGTATGCCGACAACCGCGCTCAACCGCCCCGTACTGACCCTGCTGGCCCTCAGTTTTGCCCTCTCCACCGCCTTTGCCGCCCCCGCTCCCATGCCAGCCGACCGGCAGGCCGACCGCTGGGACTTGACAGCGCTGTATGCCAGTGAGGCCGCATTCGACGCCGACGCGAAAAAGCTGTCGGCTCAGCTGCAGCAACTGAGCACCTGCAAGGGCCAACTGGGTGCGTCGCCGGCCCGCCTGAAAAGCTGCCTGGACCTGTACGCCGATGCGCGCAAGCGCGTCAACACGCTCACTACCTATGCGGCGCAGTACTACGACCAGGATACGGGCGACAGCAAGGGTAACCAGCTGAACCAGCGCGCCGCCCTGCTCGGCAATGAATTTACCCAGGCGTCTACCTTCTTGCAGCCGGAAATCCTGGCCCTGGGCGCCAAAAAAATCGATGCCATGCTGGCGAAAGACAAGGGTTTGCAGCTGTACCGTTTTCAATTGAGCAACATGCTGCGCAGCGCGCCACATACGCTCGACGCGGCCGGCGAACAGCTGGTAGCGCAATTCGGCCTGGCGACGAGCTCGGCCGCCAGCGTCTACCGTACCCTGGCCAATGCGGAAATCCCGTGGCCGACAGTCAAATTATCGGATGGCACGCAAGTACGGCTCGACCAGGCGGCCTATACCAAATACCGTGGCGACGACAAGCGCGCCGACCGCAAACTGGTGTTCGATGCCTTCTTCGGCAAGTGGAAAGAGTATGAACGCACGTTCGGCGAAACCCTGTACGGCCAGCTGAAAACGGATGCCGCGTATGCGAAGGTACGCCGTTATGCCGACTCGCAGAGCGCCGCGCTGGACGCCGACCACCTGCCACCGGCCGTCTACCAGACCCTGATCGCGCAAACCAACGCCAACCTGCCCACCCTGCACCGCTACTTCAAGCTGCGCGCGCGCATGCTGGGCGTCAAGGACCTGGCCTACTACGACATCTATGCGCCGCTGCTGAAAAGCGAGCGCAGCTTCCCGCTGGCCGACGGCAAGCAGATGATGCTGGCCTCCGTCGCGCCGCTGGGCCCGGACTATGTCAAGGCACTCACTGCCGCCGTGGAGGCGCGCTGGATGGATGTGTATCCGCGTCCGCGCAAGGCGGCGGGCGCCTACATGAATGGCGACGCGTACGATGTGCACCCGTTCGTGCTGCTCAACTACACGGACAACTACGAAGCCGTCAGCACCCTGACGCACGAATGGGGCCATGCCATGCACTCGGTGCTGGCCAACAAGGCGCAACCGTCGATCTATGCGCCGTACAGCATCTTTGTCGCGGAAATCGCCTCGACCACCAACGAGGCGCTGCTGCTCGACGCGCGCCTGAAGCAGGCCAAGGACGATGACGAACGCCTGCTGTATCTGGGCGCGGCGCTGGAAAACCTGCGCGGCACCTTCTTCCGCCAGGCCATGTTCGCCGAATTCGAGGCGGCCATCCACGGCAAAGTGGACAAGGGCGAATCGCTGACGGGCGAAGAGATCACGGCCATTTACGCCGGCATCCTCAAGCGCTACCACGGCGAAGCGCAAGGCGTCATGACCATCGATCCCGCCTACGCGCTGGAATGGGCGTATGTGCCGCATTTTTATCACGGCTTCTATGTGTTCCAGTACGCCACCTCGATCGCCGCGGCGCAGGATTTCGCGCAGCGCATCCTCGACAAGGAACCGGGCGCGCTGGCCGCCTACCTGAAAATGCTCGGCGCGGGCGGCTCGGCCTATCCATATGATCTGGTGAAGGCGGCCGGCGTCGACCTGGCCTCGCCGAAACCATACCAGGCGCTGGTGGCGCGCATGAACGGCATCATGGACCAGATCGAGGCGATTGAAGCGAAGCGGGGGAAGTAGCCCCAAAAGCAAAGGCTGGGGTCAGACCCCCACGTACGTTAGCGCAAGCCTCTGCGTTAGCGGTGTTGAGGGTCTGACCCCGGACTTTCCGTTCCCGCAGCCGCAAACGCCGCCGCATCGCTCTCGAACATGTCTTCCAGTTCCTCGCGCGCCTGGCGCGTGAGCGACATGACTTTTTGCTGGTCCTGGAAGTGCGGCGCCACTTCCAGCAAGGTTTTCAGGTTATGCCGGCCAAAGATGCCGGCCGCGTGCTGCGCCCGCTCCGCGCTGAATCCTACCTGCTGCAAGGTCTGCTCGCCCAGCAGCAGCGCCGCAGCAAAGGTCTCGCGCTCGATCAGGGTCACGCCCCGCTTCATCAATTCATAGTAGTGCGTGACGTTGCGCGCGCGCGCCAAAATCGTCAGTTCGGGCAGGCGCAGACGCACGGCGTCGACCAGCGCCAGGCTGTCGTCCACATTGTCGATGGCGATCACCAGCGCCTTCGCCTTCTCGATGCCGGCCGCCACCAGCAGGTCCACACGCGTGGCATCGCCATAAAACACTTTAAAGCCGAACTTGCGCAGCAATTCGATCTGGTCCGGGTCGTGGTCGAGCACCGTCACGCCGATCTTGTTCGCGGCCAGCAGGCGGCCGATGATCTGGCCGAAGCGGCCAAAGCCGGCGATGACGATGGGGTTGTCCTGCGCCTCGATATGGTCGTCGGGACGGCGCTTCCTTTCGCCCTGAAGGCGCGGCGCGACAATTTTGTCGTGCAACAGCAGCAGCAAGGGCGTGGCCACCATCGACAGGGTCACCACCACGACCAGCAGCGCGGCCGTCTGCGGGGTAAACACATGCGCGGCCTCGGCGGCGGCAAACACGACGAAGGCAAATTCGCCGCCCTGCGACAGCAGCAGCGCAAAGAACAGCTGCTGGCCGCGGGGAATGTCGACGAACTTCGACAACACGTACAGCAAGGCGATCTTGACCACCAGCAGCCCCGCCACCAGGGCCAGGATCAGCAGCGGCTGGGCGCGCAGCACGCCGAAATCGACGGACATGCCGACGGCGATGAAGAACAGGCCCAGGAGCAAGCCCTTGAACGGTTCCAGGTCGCTGATCAGTTCATGCCGGTATTCGGAATCGGCCAGCAGCACGCCTGCCATGAAGGTGCCCAGCGCCATCGACAAGCCCACCGATTCCATCAGCACGCAGATGGCGATCACCAGCAGCAGGGCAAAGGCCGTGAAGATTTCGCGCAAGTCCGTCCTGGCGATGAAGCGCAGGATGGGGTTGACGAGGAAGCGCCCGCCGATCACCAGCGCCGCCAGCACGGCGGCCAGCTTGGCCACGCGCAGCCAGCCCGGTTCGCCGCTATGCGTGACCAGGCCGCCCAGGAGCGGCACCAGCGCGATCATGGGAATGGCGGCGATATCCTGGAACAGCAGGATGGAAAAGCCGGCGGAGCCGGCTGGCGTGCTCATCAATTTTCGTTCGCCCAGGGTGGCCAGCACGATGGCCGTCGACGACAGCGACAGGCCCAGCGCACCCACCAGCGCCGTGCGCCAGTCCACGCCGAAGGCCATGGCCACCGCGCACAGCCCCGCGCTGACGACGCCCACCTGCACCCCGCCCCAGCCGAAAATCGGCCGGCGCAGCAGCCATAATCGTTTGGGTTCGAGCTCCAGCCCGATCAGGAACAGCAACAGCACCACGCCGAATTCGGAAAAGCTGAGGATCACCTCCACATTCTTGATCAGGCCCAGGCCCCAGGGGCCGATAACGACGCCGGCCACCAGGTAGCCCAGGACGGCGCCCATGCCCAGGCGCTTGGCCAGCGGCACCATGATGATGGCGGCCACCAGGTAAAACAGTATGTTGATGAGAAAGCTGTGGTGTTCCATGCGGATTCCGGAAAAACGTGATTGGAATCGCAATCATGCCTGAAGTGGCGCGCCCACGGGGATCAGGGCTGCGGAGAGTCGATGCGCGCGCGTATCTCGTCGAGATTGGAAGGAGCGCAGGCTGATCACGGTCGTGATGCCCTTGTTATCGAAGAGCGGCGCCAGCGCGCCCGTCGTCCAGTACCAGCGCCAGCACGTCGCAGGCGGCGCGCGGGCGGCCCAGGGCCAGGGCCTTGGCGCGCATGGATTGCAACTGCTGCGGATGGTCGAGCAAATGGCGCACGCGATATTCCAGGGTCACGGCATCGAAGGCCTTCAAGGCCACGCCCTGTTCCAGCAGATAGTCGGCGTTGCGCTCTTCCTGGCCGGGAATCGGCGCATTGACGATCATGGGCAAGCCCAGGGCCAGGCATTCCGAGGTGGTCAGCCCGCCCGGCTTGGTGATCACCAGGTCGGCACAGGCCATCAGGCGCTCGACTTCGCTGGTAAAACCTTGCGCCAGCAAGCGGCCCGGGTACTGGCTGGCCAAGTCCCGCAACGCCGCCAGCGCGGCGGCATTTTTCCCCGCCAGCACGATCAGCTGGAAGTCGCCGTCCAGCGCCAGCAGGCGCGCGGCGACGGTCTCCAGGCTGCCCAGGCCGGCCCCGCCGCCCATCAGGAGGATGGTCGTGCGCTGCGGGTCGAGGCCAAATGCCTGCGCGCACTGCACGCGCTCCGGCACTTGCGCGAACGCGGGCATGATCGGGATGCCCGTCACGTGGATGCGGTCGGCGGGGATGCCTTCGTGGCGCATGCGGAACGCCACCTCGTCGGTGGCGGCAAAATAGCCCTGCATCCGTTCTTGCACCCACATGCGGTGCAAATCGAAGTCGGTGACCTGTACCCAGACGGGGCACGCCAGCTGTTCCTGGCGCAGCGCGCGCGACAGCAGTTCCGCCGGCAGGAAATGCGTGCAGATGATGGCGTCGGGCTGGAAGGCGGCGATCTGCGCCATCAGGGCGCGCGTGTTGAGGCGCTCGATGCCACGGCGCAGGCGCTGCATGGAGCTATCCTTGGGCGCGTCATGGCTGGCATGATAGAGATAGCCCCACAGCGCGGGTGCCTTGTTGACCAGCTTGATGTAAAAATCCGTGTACAGCTTGCGGAATGCGGGCGTGACAAAGTCCATCACATCCAGATGACGGGCCTTTGCCGCGAGACCGGTGCCGTCATCGCGCGCCGCATATGCCTCGATGGCTTGCGCCGCGCGCATGTGGCCGGCGCCGGCAGAGAAGCTCAACAGGAGAATTTTTTTCTGCTTTTTTTCCGTCATGGGAAACCGATGCATGGAACAGGTGGCCGCTGACGCGGAGGATTGGAAGGCTGGCATTTTCGCATCACGGTCATCATGGGCCTTATCAATCCATGAAACTGACGGGCGCCACGTCGACACGCATGACCGGATACAGGTTCAGCCGCTCATCCCACGAGGCGTGGCGGCGGGCGAAAAATTCCAGGCGCGCATGCGGATTCTTTGCAAACGCGGGCTCGTCGGCCAGCTTCTGCCGGAATTGTGCCGCCAGCGCCGGGTCGGCCGCCATCTGCGCGCGCGCCACATCCTCGGCCACATAGTCTTCCATGTATTCCTTGCGCTCGAACGCGGTGTTGAAGCTGCCCCAGGCCAGCAGCGAATCGGGCGCGCGCGGTTCGAGCAGCGCCATCACCAGGCGCGCCTTCGGCTGGTTGACGGGCACGTACAGCACGCCCGCATCGACCAGGCGCTCTTCCTTTTGCCATTCGCCCTGTACCGCCAGCGTCTGGCGTCCTTCGAACGACTGCGCGCCAAACTTCACTTGTGTGGCGCGGAAGACTTCCACATTCTGCCTGGCGATGATGCTGCTCATTTCCTGGTAAGCGATGCCGTGCTGGCGCAGTTTGGCGCCCACCATGGCCGCCTGCGCGCGCGGCACCAGGTAGCCGGCCTTCGGCGCGGCCGCCTGCAGGTCGGGCACGATCTCGTCGCGCAAGGGCACGTTCCAGATTTGCGGCGTCTTTTCGTCATAGCGCGTCATCAGCGCGCCCGAGACCTCGGACGGCGTACGCGTATAGGCATAGCCGCGAAACGCGATCATGCGGCTTTTCTCCGTGGTCTTGTAGCTGAGGGGAAGCTGGCTGCCGGCCAGCTGCATCGCGCGCATGTCCGCCTCCACTGCGGTCTGCTGCCATGCGGCACCGTGCTGCGCCATGTGCGACAGCAGGGAAATGATGGTGTTGCGCGTGATGCGCACACGGGTCGGGTAGTCCTTCCACGAGTGGGTTTCCACCAGCACGCCGAAACGGTTACGTAACAGGAAATAGCCGTGCGAAAAGCGCGGATTCGGCGTCGAATCGACAAAACCCGACTGGGGATTGTCTTCCTCGGCAAACGACATGTAGAACGGCTTCGGATCGGAACCCTGCTTTGCCAGGTCGGCAAGCACGCCGTCGCGCAGGGCCGTCCCCGCCACACGCAAGGCCGCATCGCCCGCGTGCACGGGTTCGACCTGGATCGAGATATCGGGTTCGAACTGCGCGCCGTCCGTCACGTGCAAGTCCACGTAAGCCAGAGGATCCCAGGCATTGACCAGCGCCAGCATGTGCTGCATCTCGGGAGAGTCGGCCTTCATGTAGTCACGGTTCAAATTGAAATTCTGCGCCGTGCTGCGCCAGCCCATTTCCTGCGGCCCCCGCTGGTTCGGGCGGTTCCAGGCAGCAAAGCGCTCATGGCCGTCGACATTCAGCACCGGCACGAATAGCAGCACCTGCTTGTCCAGCGCGCCGGCGGCCGCCTTGCCTTCCAAGACTTCGCGCAGGGCCAGGAAACCGGCATCCTTGCCGTCGATTTCGCCCGCATGGATGCCGCCCTGTACCAGCAGTACCGGTAACTTGCGCAGCTTGGCCGCCTCCGGCGTCAGCGCTCCCGTGTTGGAAACGGCCAGCGCCAGCATGCGTCGTCCTTCCGGCGTGCGGCCAAATTCAAAGCAGCGCACCTGTTTCGGATGGTGCTCCTCGAAGCGCTGGCACAAGGCTTCCACCTCCTCGTAGCGGCCGGTCTGCTGGAAACCCGAGTACTCGGCCACCGTCCTCAGGGAAAACTGCCGCATATCGCGTGCGGCATGCGCGTTGACGGAAAACAGGGAAAACACGGCGGCGGACAACAGGACATGGCGTAGCATCGGGCTAGCTCCATCAAGAAGGACAAGCGGGCAATTATAGAGTGGCGGTCAGGTAAAAACGCAGCGGCCAATAAAAAAGCCGGAACAGCGTCAGCTGCTCCGGCCTTGTTCTGGCAAGCGTGAGTTACGAGCCAAAATGGTAGTTGAACTCGATCCATCCCTGGCGGCCTTGCGGGCTGTAATTGCCGATTGGGTAGTACGGCCAGCCATTGCTGGTATCGCGCTTGATCTTGTCGAACACATTGTTGACGATCAGCGAGACGGTGGCGCGGTCATTGATGCGGTAGACGGTGCTGATGTTGGCCAGCGCCGTTGGCGTCAGGTAGCCGGTGCCGGCGGCATTCGGCACCTTGCCGTAGCGGCTGACCAGCAAGGTATTCGACCAGTCGCCAGCCGCCCAGTTGACGCTCAGGTTCAGCTTGTCAGGCCAATCCATGTTCGTCATCGATTTGGTTTCGTCGGTCTCTTCATCGCCGACGAATTGCTGCGATTTCTTGCTCAGCACCCGGGCGTAGTTGGCCTTGAAGGCAAAACGGCCATAGTCTGTCGTGCGCAGCAAATACTTCAGGCTGATGTCGACGCCGCTGCTGCTTTGCTTGGCTGCGTTGATCGGGTTGACGGTGATGGTCTTGATCTCGCCCGCCTTGTTCAAGGCATTGGCCGCGTAACGCTCGATGCGGCCCACGGTATCGACGCAGGTCGGCGAGCCGATGTCGGCCTTGCCCAGGCGGCAGTCGGATTCATCGCGCAGCAGCTTGTCGGCGCTCAGGTTGGTCACCAGGTCGTCGATCTTGATGCTCCAGTAGTCGACCGAGACGTCGAAATTGGAACTCGGCGACCAGACGGCGCCCACGCCGAAGGACTTGCCCTTTTCCGACTGCAGGTCGCGGCTGCCGTTTTGCACGTAATCGGCGCCAGGCGATTTATTGGCATATTCGCAGCCTTCGATGGCTTGCCCGGCAGCGTCGCAACGGTAGTAGTCGGTGGTGCTCGAATAATAGCCTTTGCCGCGGGCCTGGTAGATGTAATTCATGTCCGGCGCGCGGAAGCTGGTGGCGTAGTTGGCGCGGAACAGCAGCTCGGGCGCCGGGCGCAGTTCCAGCCCGCCGTTGTAGGTGAACTTGCCTTCCTTGCGGCCGGCAAAGCTGTAGCGGTCATAGCGGCCAGCCAGGGTACCCGTCAGCTTTTCATGCAGCGGCACATTCAATTCCGCGCCCAGCGCATAGCGCGAACGGGTGCCGGCTGTGGTGCCCGAACCGGTGGCGATATTGAAATAGCCTTCATCGATGCGCGCATCGGGTTCGTTGCTGAAGCCCTGCTTGCTCGCTTCAGCTATCGTGGCGATTTTCACCGTGCCGGCAGGCAGCTGGAACAAGTCGCCATTCGTAGCCAGGCTCAGCGTATTCGTCCATGCCTTGTCATTGCTGTCGCTGTAACCGCTGATACTGTCGAATTCGGCGGGCGTCAGGCGGCGAGACAGGCGCGCCGCATCCGGTGCGTAGATGGCCACGCCCTTGGCATCCGTGCCCAGCTTGGGTCCCAGGAAGAAGCTGTCGATGTTCGACAATATGCGCGGCGTGTGGCCTTCGCTCTTGTAGACAGACGCGTTGTAGTTGGCTTCATACTGCCATGCGGTGCCCGGGATGCGGCCCTTGGCGCCCAGCGAGATGGCGGTCGCCATGTCGTCCCAGCTGCGTTTGTAGCGCTGCACGCCGCCGATTTCCTCGGGCGACATGAAGCGGGTCCACTCTTCGTAGGCACCGCTGTTCTGGTTCAGGAAGTAACCGTTGCCCAGCGAGGCCGAGGTCCACGACGGGCCGCGCGTCGTGTTGACGGTCTTGTTCTTGCCAAGCAGGAAGTCGGCAAACAAGGTCGTATCGGCATCGAGCTCGTAATTGGCGCTGCCAAACACGTTCTGGCTGCTATTTTTGGTCTGCGTGGTCCAGTAAGTGGGACGGGCTTTCGGGCTGGCGCAATAGCTGCCATTTTTTGCCGTGTACTTGCTGACGCTGCCGCCGAACATGTCGCCAAACTGGCTGCAAGTGTCGCCCAGGTCCACATAGCGGCCGGACGTGCCTGACGCCATCACGCGGCGCGAAGCGACCGTGGTCGGCACGCCCGAGCGGCTGGTCATGAAGTCGCGGTCCATGCTCCACAACGGATCGCGCTCGCTCAATTCCACGCTGAACAGGGTATGCAGCTTGTCGAAATTGCCGCCGCCCGTCAGCTGCACGCGCTGGTTGCCGGCGCCGCCACGCGAGGTGCCGCCCAGCTTGACGTTGATATCGAAACCTTCCGCCTGTTTTTTCAGGATCACGTTGACCACGCCGGCGATCGCGTCCGAGCCATAGATGGCCGAGGCGCCGCCGTTGAGGATCTCGATGCGATCGACAATGCTAGACGGGATGTTCGCCAGGTTGGTGAAGTTGACGGCGCCGTCATAGGCGATGGGGAAGTCGGCCAGGCGGCGGCCATTCAGCAGGATCAAGGTATGGTTCGGACCCAGGCCGCGCAGGCTGATGGTATTGGCCGACGGCGTGAAGGTATTGCCGTAATCTTCGCCTTGCGTAAAGCCGCTGTTCTGCACCTGGCTGGTCAGCGCGTCGAAGACGTTCTTGTAGCCCTGCTTGGTGATTTCATCGCCGGTCAGGATGGTGACGGAGGACGGGCCTTCCAGGCTGGCGCGGGGAATGCGCGAACCGGTGACCACGACGGCTGGCGGGGTGGCCGCCGGCTGCTGATCCGCTGTGGGCGCTTGCGTTTGCGCGTGCGCCTGCCATGCGGTGCCGCCCAGGATGGCCAGTACGCCAAGGCTGAGCGGTGTTAACTTGAACTGTTTCGACATCGTTGCGCTTCTCAAGGTGGGAGAAAAGCGGCAAGATAGCAAAATGCCAGTCATTCCAGAACGAATGGATTCATCTTTCTATATATCAAAATTGTTATATAGAAAGATTCATGAGCAGGAAAACGCCAAGCGCTGAGGCTAGCTCATGGCAGAAACATGCGCTTTAACGGCGCATGATGGCAATTTCCTTGTAAGACGGCCGCAACAGGCGCGTGGCTGTGTCGACCGGATTCTCCATCGAACTCAACAGCCTGGTCGCGCCCGTGGCCGGGACGCAGCTGCCGCTGCTGCGGTAGCGCAGCGCCGCCGCCAGCATGCCTTCTGCGGCGTCACCCAGCTGGTGCTGATAATCGTCCGTCACGTCGCAGGTAGGCGCCATGCCATCGGCATAGTCGCCAAAGCCCTTGGCGTTGACACCCTGGAACTGCACGGCGAAATAGGTGGTGCCGCAATTCGGTGCAGGGTAAAAACCGTAGGGCTTGCCGCACGTCGTACCGCCGATCAAGTTGACTTGCACATCCACGCCGCGCAAGCCGTTGATGATGGCTTCACTGGCGGAGCAGGTATTGCCCGTTGTCAGCAAGGTCACCCGCTTGAGACCCAGCGAAGGCAGCGCCGTCCCCTTGGGCAGGGGGTTCGGCCCGCCGAAACCCTGGCTTTGCGCATGGAATGGCATGGGCGCTTCCGGCGTGGTCTTGTCATTGAAGAGCACCTGCTCGAAGGTCTTGCCGGTGGTGACTTGCGGACCTGCAATCATGTAAGCGAGCTCGCTGGCGACATCGAGGTAGCCGCCGCCGTTGTAGCGCACGTCGAGCACCAGGTCGCTGATGCCGGCAGCCTGGAAGCGGCGCATGGTCTCGACCAGCTGGCGCTCGGCCACGTTGTTATGCGTATTGAAGGTCAGGTAGCCCACCTTGCCCGTGGGCGTGTCGATGATGCGCTCGTTCTGCACGGCGCTGGTGCTGACCTCGACGGCCTGCAGGGTGGCGCTCAGCGCCGTCCCACCACGGCTGAATCCCAGCGTGTGCGTGCCTTGCGCTGCAGGGAACAGGCCCGCGTTGATGATATTCACGCTGGCCGTATCGGGGGCATTGACGAAATCGGTTCCGTCGACGGTTTGCAGCACGTCGCCGCGCCGCAAGCCCGCCAGCGCCGCCGGCGAACCCGGCTCGACGATGGAGATCACGGCCTTGCGCGGCGGCGTGGTCTGTGTGATGGCCAGCAGCATGCCGTAACCCAGTTCCACGCCGTTGAGCGAGGCTTCCCATTCCGCCGTCGTATACGTGAAATGGAACTGGTCCTTGGGCTTGCCGGACGCCGTCGTGGCAGTCGTTTTGAGCACATCGAAATACGCCTTCGGCGTGGCAAAGCTTTGCGGCAGGTACGAGGTCGGCACTTCGCGGTACCACAGATACGTTTCATCGATCCAGCTGCGCACCCAGGTCAGCTCATCGAGCAAGGTGCCCGGCTTGTCGATGCTGCTGCCGCTGCGCGGCGCCGCGCAACGGTTCACCACCGTGGATGCAGCGACCAGCGCCGTGGGGCCCGTCGGCGCCACGGGCGGGACGACGGGTGCACTATCGCTGCCACCGCCACCGCCGCAGGCACTCAACAGCAATGCAAGAGCAAGAGCAGGAGGACGAGCAAGGGGAACCGCCAGGGCGGAAAAGCGCAAGGAAGGCATGACAAACTTTCCAGAAAGAAATTATCGAAAAATTATAATGCGTTTTACAAACAGGCGTTGTTTTCTTTGACACAAAAAAATGGCGCCCGCAGGCGCCATTGTTACAGCGTAAAGTTCACTCCATCACGCCACGGTGGCCGCCACGGGCGCTGCCACGACGGGCGGCAGCGGCGTTGGCGCGTTGAAGGCGATCAGCAGACTCGCTTCCTTCTCTTTCGCCGCCTTCAAATGACGCTCCTTCACATGGCCATAGCCGCGGATGTCTTCCGGGATGCTGGCAATGGCCACGGCTTGCGCCAGCTTGGCCGTCGTCAGTTTCGGCAGCAAGCCGCCAACCGTCGCGCGGTATTCGGCAATCAGCGCGCGTTCCATCTTGCGCTCGGCCGTATGGCCGAACACGTCGAAGGCCGTGCCGCGCAAGCCCTTGAACTTGGCCAGCACGCCGAACGCCTTCAGCATCCACGGGCCATATTCCTTCTTGATCAGATGGCCCTGGGCATCCGTTTTCGCCATGATCGGCGGCGCCAGGTGGAACTTGAGCTTGATGTCGCCTTCGAACATGGCGGCGATCTTCGCCTGGAAGGCGCCGTCCGTGTACAGGCGCGCCACTTCGTACTCATCCTTGTAAGCCATCAGCTTGTAGAAGTAGCGGGCCACGGCTTCCGTCAGGCGCAGATGCGGGCCATTCAGGGCGCTTTCGGCGGCGCGCACCTGGCCGACGAAGTCCAGGTACTGCTGCGCATACGCGCGGTCCTGATAGGCAGTCAACAGGGCCACGCGCTTTTCGATCACATCGTCGAGCGTGTCAATGCGCTTGAATTCCACCACCTTGGCGGGGGTTGTCATGCGCACCAGGCTGGCCGTATCGTGGGCGCCCGCGCGGCCCCAGTTGAAGGCGGCCTTGTTGAACGCCACCGAGACGTTGTTCAAGTCGATGGCCTTCATGATGGACGCTTCGGTGAGCGGTACCTTGCCCTTTTGCCAGGCATAACCGAGCATGAACATGTTCGTCGCGATGGAGTCGCCCATCAGCGCCGTGGCGATCTGGCCCGCATCGATGAAGTCCACGTGGTCGCTGCCGCAGGCCTTTTCGATTTCCATGCGCGCGGAAGCGCCTGGGAATTGCCAGTCCGGGTTTTTCACGAAGGCGGCCGTCGACGAGCTGGTCGAGTTGATCATGGCCCAGCTGCGTCCTTCTCCCATGCGCGACAGGGCATCGCGGCTGGCCGTGACGATCAGGTCGCAGCCGATCACGAGATCGGCCGCACCGGTGCCGACGCGGGTCGAGTGGATGTCTTCCTGGCGGTCAGCCAGGCGCACGTGCGACATCACGGGGCCGCCTTTTTGCGCCAGGCCGCTCATGTCCAGCACGGAACAGCCCTTGCCTTCCACGTGGGCCGCCATGGCCAGGATCTGGCCGACGGTGACCACGCCCGTGCCGCCAATGCCGGTCACTAAAATGCCGAATGGTTCCGCCGTCGAGGGAATGACGGGTGTCGGCAAGGCCGGCACCGCCGGTGCATCCTTGTCGGCGCCAGCCGCCTTCTTCGGCTTCTTCAAGCCGCCGCCTTCCACCGTGACAAAACTTGGGCAGAAGCCCGTCGTGCACGAGAAATCCTTGTTGCAGGACGACTGGTTGATCTGGCGCTTGCGCCCCAGTTCCGTTTCCAGCGGTTCCACCGACAGGCAGTTCGATTGCACGGAGCAGTCGCCGCAGCCTTCGCAGACGGCTTCGTTGATGACGGCGCGCTTGGCCGGATCCGGATACTCATTGCGTTTCCGGCGGCGGCGTTTTTCCGAGGCACAGGTCTGGTCGTAAATCATGGCAGACACGCCGGGCATGTCGCGCAGTTCGCGCTGCACGTCCATCAGTTCCGAACGGTGGCGCACGGTGACGCCTTCCGCCCAGGCGTAATCGTCCGGGTACTTTTCCGGTTCGTCCGTGACAACGATGATGGGACCGACGCCTTCGGCGGCGATCTGGCGCGAAATGATGGCCGGAGACAGGGGGCCGTCGAATTCCTGGCCGCCCGTCATCGCTACCGCATCGTTGAACAGAATCTTGTAGGTGATGTTCACCTTGGCCGAGACGGCGGCGCGGATGGCCAGGATGCCCGAGTGGAAATACGTGCCGTCACCGAGGTTGGTAAACACGTGCTTTTCATTCGTGAACGGCGCCTGCCCCACCCAGGTGACGCCTTCGGCGCCCATATGGGTAAACGTCGACGTCTCGCGGTCCATCCACAGCACCATGTAATGGCAGCCGATGCCGGCCAGCGCGCGCGAGCCTTCCGGTACCTTGGTCGAGGTATTGTGCGGGCAGCCGGAGCAGAAGAACGGCGTGCGGTCTTTCTGCGGATCGGGTTTCGCGCTGATCGCTTTCAGCACATTCTCTTTGGCTTCCAGGTAGGCGATGCGTTCCTTCACGCGCTGCTCGACGGGATGCCCGGCGTAGTAGCGCGAAATGCGGCTGGCAATCGCGCGGGCGATCATGGCCGGGTTCAGCTCATACGTGGCCGGCAGCAGCCAGTCGCCGTGTCCCGTGCCCTTCTGGTTGCTCCATTCGCCCGTGTCGTCGAACTTGCCGACCACGCGCGGACGCTCGCCATCCTTCAGGTTGTACAGTTCTTCCTTCAGCGCGTATTCAAGGATTTGGCGCTTTTCTTCCACCACGAGGATTTCATCGAGACCCTTAGCGAATTCGTGCACGCCGTCCGCTTCCAGCGGCCAGGTCATGCCGATCTTGTACAGGCGGATGCCGATGTCGGACGCCGTCTGCTCGTCGATGCCCAGGTCGGCCAGCGCCTGGCGCGTGTCCAGGTAGGATTTGCCGGCCGTGATGATGCCGATGCGCGCCTTCGGGCTGTCCCAGATGATTTTATTGAGCTTGTTGGCACGCGCATACGCCAGCGCCGCATACCATTTGTAGCTGTTCATGCGCACTTCTTGTTCCAGCACCGTGTCGGGCCAGCGGATGTTCAGGCCACCTGCCGGCATTTCGAAGTCGGTCGGTAACACGATCTGCACGCGGTCCGGGTCGAAATCGACGGCGGCGCCCGACTCGATGATGTCGGTCACGCATTTCATCGATACCCACAGGCCCGTGTAGCGGCTCATGGCCCAGGCGTGCAAGCCGTAGTCGATGTATTCCTGCACCGACGACGGGTACAGCACGGGGATGCCGCAGGCGTTCAGGATATGGTCGGACTGGTGCGCGGTGGACGAGGATTTGGCCGCATGGTCGTCGCCGGCCAGCACCAGCACGCCGCCGTGCTTGGCGGAACCGGCGTTATTGGCGTGCTTGAACACGTCGCCGCAGCGGTCGACGCCAGGGCCCTTGCCGTACCACATGCCGAAGACGCCGTCGTATTTCGCGTCTTCGAACAGATTCGTTTGCTGCGTGCCCCAGACAGCCGTGGCGGCCAGGTCTTCGTTCAGGCCCGGGTGGAATTTGACGTGGTGTTCATCGAGGTATTTCTTGGCCTTGATCGCCGTCATGTCGACGGACGTCACAGGCGAACCGCGGTAACCGGTGATATAGCCGGCCGTGTTCAGGCCAGCCTTGAGGTCGCGCTCGCGCTGCAGCATGGGCAGGCGGATCAGCGCTTGCGTGCCCGTCATGAAGGCGCGTCCACGCTCCAGCGTGTATTTGTCGTTCAGGGAAATCTCGGACGCGTGCGCGCCCGGCTCAAGACTCGAGCCCTTGATTGGTGCATTCATTACTTGTCTCCATTGTTCTCTGTGCTACGCGTGCAAAGTCGGTTGAACTCACACGTACCGGCCGCGCTTTGTGAGCAATGCCGGTGCGGAAAAATGACTTGTTTGTCGTAGACTACCACAGGAATGCGCGCAGTTCTTTGCTGCACTGCACTCCCGCGTCGCTGCCTTTTTGCTACTATTTTTACTACTACTTGCTACAAAGCAACATTACGCCGCATTCGTATCTTTCAGCACGCCTCGCTTGATCTGGTCCAGCTCGATCGACTCGAACAGGGCGCGGAAATTGCCCTCGCCGAAGCCCTGGTCGCCCTTGCGCTGGATGATCTCGAAGAAGATCGGACCGATCACCGTCTGCGTAAAAATCTGCAGCAGCAGTTCGCGTTCCGTTTCCGTGCTGTGGCCATCGATCAGGATGCGCAGGCGGCGCAGTTCTTCCAGCTGCTCGCCGTGGTTCGGCAGGCGGCGGTTGACCAGTTCATAGTAAGTTTCAATCGTGTCCTGGAAATCGATACCTGTATCGCGCATGCCTTGCACGGAAGAGTAGATATTGTCCGTGCCCAGGGCGATGTGCTGGATGCCTTCGCCATGGTACTGGTCCAGGTATTCGGCGATCTGCGACTTGTCGTCCGACGATTCGTTGATCGGGATGCGGATCTTGCCGCAGGGCGAAGTCATGGCCTTCGACTTGAGGCCCGTCAGCTTGCCTTCGATGTCGAAATAGCGCACTTCGCGGAAGTTGAACAGGCTTTCGTAGAAGCTCGCCCATTCCTTCATGCGGCCACGGTGCACATTGTGCGTCAGGTGGTCGATATACGTCAGGCCATGGCCGACGGGGTTGGCGACAGCGCCGGGAATGGCGACGAAATCGACGTCATAGATGCTGATGTCGCCGATGCCGCCCGGCGCGGCAGCGCCTTCCTTGTCGGCACCCTTGCCGCGCCAGCGGTCGACGAAGTACAGCAGGGAATCGCCCACGCCCTTGATGGCAGGGATATTGAGCTCCATCGGGCCCGTTTTATTGTCGAAACCCCAGGCGCCCAGTTCCAGCGCGCGGCGGTACACAAAGGCCGCGTCGTCGACGCGGATGGCGATGGCGCACACGGATGGGCCGTGGTGGCGGGCAAAACGCTGCGCGAACGAATCTTGTTCGGCATTGATGATGAAATTGATGTCACCCTGACGGTACAGGGTCACATCCTTGTGGCGGTGGCGCGCGATGGCCGTGAAGCCCATGTTCTCGAACAGCTTGCCCAATGCTTTTGGGTCTGGTGCTGCATACTCGACGAACTCGAAACCATCGGTACCCATCGGGTTATCCCAAGGCTGAAATTGCATGATGTCTCCTCCAAGAAGTAGCGCACAGTATAGGCGTGGGTCACGGGCATTAAATGCCAAAGATCTCCCGAACAATCATGATTTGCGCAATAATATTGCGTGAAACGAGAACCACCGGAGGAAGCATGAGCAAAATTACGCTGGATAAAACGGACCGCAAGATCCTTGCCGTCCTGCAGGCCGATGGCCGCCTGTCCAATCAGGACGTGGCCGAACAGGTCAGCCTGTCGCCGTCGCCATGCTTGCGCCGCGTCAAACGGCTGGAAGAAGCGGGCGTCATCCGCCAGTACGTGGCCCTGCTGGACCCGGAAAAGATCGGCCTGGGCTTGCTGGCCTATGTGAATGTGCGACTGGAAAAGCACAGCGACGCCACCGCCCACAGCACGGCAAGGGTACTGGCGCCCAACCTGGTGACGAATACCTCGCCGCGCGCCGACTTCGCCGTGGCCGTCGCGCATTGGCCCGAAGTCGTGGCTTGCTATGCGATGACGGGGGAAATGGATTATCTGCTGCGCGTGCACGTGGAAGACATGGAGCACTTTTCGCGCTTCATGATGGCGACATTGCTGCGCCACCCGGCCGTGCTGGACGTGAAATCGAGCTTTGCCTTGCAGCGCATCAAGGATACGACGGCCCTGCCCTTACTGTGACGGCGGTGACGGTGGCTCGGGCTTCTTCTTGCGTCCTGGCAAGCGATCCCACAGTTTGAATGCGGCGCGCGCGTTCGCCTTGAACGTGTAGTCGAACATGGCAAACTGCTCCTGCACGGCTTCCTGCAGCATGCTGGTCGGGTTCGGCGGCAATAGTTTCAAATAAGCATCAGCTTCGCCATAGTCGCGCTGGATTTCCATGCCTGCCTTCTTGGCGATATGCATCATCGTCTTGTTTGACGACAAACAATGCATGTACAGGGTATCGACATCGTTATTGCGGCAGTGAATCGCCGCCCGTTCGAACAGTTTCGAGCCCACGCCCATGCCGCGCATGGATTTCGACACGGACACGCCAAACTCGGCCACCTGCTCCTTGTCCGTCACGACACTTTTCGCCGGCGACTTGTCCTTCGGCGCGAACGCCAGATGGCCCACGCCCACCAGCTTGAACAGGCTGTTGTAGACGCCATAAATCATGTCACGCGAGAAATCCATCTTCTGCACGTACTGCGCCACCAGTTCATCGGGCAAGGCGCTGCCGAAGCGCAGCAAACGATCGCTTTTTTCGAGCGACAGGAAATGCTTCATCATGCGGCGCCGGTCGCGCTCATGCAACTGCTTGACCAGTACGGTCGGACGCCCGCCGCCGCTACGACTGAGCCAGCGGCGAAACGGATTTTGAAATAACTTGGGTAAGGTCACGACGACTCCTGGGGCGGTGCTGCGGCACGTCAGGCCGATATTGTGCAGTGCAACATTATGTCGCCATTGTAGCCTATTCCCACCATTCAAGCCTGAGCCAGGAATGCTTGCACGGCCGCCACCCGCGCCGCATGGATGACTTCGGGGATGCGTTTCGGCTCCACGCAGCCCTGCGCCAAAGCGCCCGCATTCACGGCGCGCGCCGCGTCCAGCCCGCCCTGCAGCCGTGCCGCCGGCGCAAAGTCGCCCGCGACCAGCCCATCGCACGCCACGGCCTGCAGCATCTGCGCAAAGCGCTGCGGCTTGCGCAAGCCATCGCAGCGTTCGCACATGCTCACCACGGCTTCGGCGGTCAAGTTCAGCGCGCCGTTGATATTGTCCAGCTCGCGCGCCGCCATGACAGCCAGCTCGCGGCACTCGTTGGGCACGCGCAGGCGCTCGCTCAGTTGCTCGATGGCATCCTTACTCACATGCAGCATCAAGGCGGCGAAGCGCACGGGCAATTCATGACCTTGCGCAGCGGCATGGTCGATGACCTGCAGCAAGCGTTCGCTGAGCTGAATTTCCCCCATGATGCGCGCCAGCGCGCCGCACTCGTGCAACACCGTCAGCATGCGCGAAGGATGGCTTTCCATCAGCCCCTTGGCCACTTCCTGCCAGACGCGCTCGGCCACCAGGGCATCGACTTCGCCATCCGCCACCATTCGCCGCATCAGGGCCATGGTGGCCGGTGCCACGGTGAAAGCGTCAAAACGTGCGGCAAAGCGGGCCAGGCGCAAGATGCGCACGGGGTCTTCGCCGAACGCATCGGAGACGTGGCGGAAGATTTTGTTGCGAATATCCTCGATGCCGCCGAACGGGTCGGTCAGGCTGCCATCTTCGGCCCGGGCGATGGCGTTGATGGTGAGATCGCGCCGCACCAGGTCTTCTTCCAGCGTGACGTCGGGCGCCGTGTGGAAGACAAAGCCCCGGTAGCCGGGTGCCGTCTTGCGTTCCGTGCGGGCCAGCGCGTATTCTTCCTGCGTCTTCGGATGCAAAAACACGGGGAAATCCTTGCCGACAGGCCGGAAGCCCTGGCGCAGCATGTCGTCGGGCGTCGCGCCCACGACGACGTGATCATGGTCTTTCACGGGCAAGCCCAGCAGTTGGTCGCGCACCGCACCACCGACCGTGTAAATCTTCATAACACTCTTTTCTTAATCAGGTAATTCCGCGTCGTGCTTGGCAGCCACTTCCGTCTCCGCCAGCGCTTCCGTGATCCAGCGCGCCACGGCCGGGTGCGCCTGCACGCGCTCGCAATACGCGTTCAGGGCCGGCGCCAGGCTCACGCCATAGGTGCGGAAACGCATGACGACGGGGGCAAAATACGCATCGGCGATGGAAAACTCACCAAACAGGAACTGGTGGTGGCCAAAGCGCGACAAACACTCTTCCCAGATTTCGCTGATGCGGCCTATGTCCGCCTGCGCGGCAGCCGTGCGGCCCCGGCCCGGCAACTTGGCCTTGATATTCATCGACATATCCGTACGCAAGCCGGCAAAGCCGGAATGCATTTCCGCGCAGACACAACGCGCCATGGCGCGCGCGGCCACGTCTTGCGGCCACATGTGTTTGTCAGGAAACTGCTCGGCCAGGTATTCGCAAATGGCCAGGCTGTCCCAGATGGTTATTTCTCCCGCCAGCAGCACGGGCACCCGGCCGCAGGCCGAATATTCGGCGATTTTAGTGGCCGTGTCGCTTTGGTCGAGCAGCACGCGCACTTCCTGGAACGGGATGCCGAAGGCTGTCATGGCCACCCACGGGCGCATCGACCACGATGAGTAATTCTTGTTGCCGATGATGAGGGTCAGGCCCGGTTCGCGCGCGGCGGCCAGGGTTTGCGTCAGGCTGGGGTCAAGGATAGTCGTTTGCATGGTCGGGTATCAAAGGTATGGTTCAAGGCAAATCGGCCGCGATGGCGCTGTTTTTCGGCCCCACGGTACCCAGGCGTGCTTTCAGCGATTGCGGGCGCTTCTCGAACAGGGCCGCGTAATAGGTGGCGTTGGCCATCACGTTTTTCACGTAGCCGCGCGTTTCCGTGTACGGAATCGTTTCGGCGAAGACGGCCCCTTCCAGCGGACGCGTCATGGTGGCGCGCCAGATGCGCAAGCGCCCCGGTCCCGCGTTGTAGGCGGCGCTGGCCAGCACTTGCGAACCATCGAGGCCACCGAGCACCATGTTCAGGTAATTCGTGCCCAGCAAGACGTTGGTGCGCACATCGCTCAATGTTTCCGTGACGAAATCGGTCAGGCCGATCTTCTTGGCGACATAGCGGGCCGTCGACGGCATCACCTGCATCAGGCCGGACGCGCCCACATGCGACTGCGCATCCATGATGAAGCGCGATTCCTGGCGAATCAAGCCATACACCCAGGCTTTATCCAGGCCCAGGGTTTGCGTGGCCGGATGCATGACGTCGTCGTGCGGCGTCGGGTAGCGCTGCGTGTAATCGACTTCCAGGCGCGTGCGGTCCGAGGTATTGACCATGCGGTCGAGCACATTGTTCTGGCGCGCAAATTCCGCGGCCGCCAGATGCTGGCGATCCGTCATCGAACGCAATTCCCAGTTCCACTCGCGCGTGCCTTCAAAGCGCAAGCGCATGTTGAAAAATTTCAGCGCCCGCTGCAAGCCCGGATTGGCGGCCATGGCGGCGATTTCCATCGGCGTGACGGGCTGGCCCGGCGGCGGCAAGACCAAATGGTTGCCCAGTTCTTCGTTGGCCAGCAAGCCATAGAAATTCGACTGGTCGGCAATCGTGCGGTACAGGGTATCGGCCTGGGTATTCGGGCGGCCCGGGGTTTCCGCCTGCTGTGCGCGCGCCAGCCAGTAGACCCAGGTGGGGTCCGTGCGCAGGGAGGCGGGCATGGCCTGGATGGACGACTTCACCACGGGCCAGCTGCCTTCGCGCAGGGCTATGCGCGTTTTCCACTGCATCTGTTCCAGGGTCAATGGTGCGCCATTGGATTTTTGCCAATATTCAAACGCTTCCGGCGCCAGCGAATACGATGCCTGCAAGGCCAGGTTGGCCCAGCCGATGGCCTGCTCCTGCGGCGTCAGCTGCCCACTGGCTTTTTGCAGCGCCACCACGCCCAGTTTCAGGGTGCTTTTCGCCATGCGGCCGACGGCCACCAGGTACATTTCATGGTCGGCGCGGCTGGGTCCCGGTCCCTTGGCCAGCATCAGCGCCGGTAAATCGATGGCTTGCGCCATCTTCGCGTCGGACGCACCCAGCAGCAGCGCGATGCGGCGCGCCGGGCCAGTGGCATTCGTCTGGCCCGCCAGGCGAATCTGCGCCCATAGGTCATTCGTGTCGAATTGACCATTTTGCGCCAACATGGCGATCAGGCTGCCGCACGCTTCGCCATAGCCGGGCGGCGACACGAGCAGGTTGCGCGCCTCGGGCGCCACGTTCTGCCCCTTGGCGGCGCGCGACATCAGCGCATAGCACTTGAGCTGGGTGTCGTCATCGAGGGCGAATTGCGGGTATTGCTCGTCAAACACGACCCAATCACGCTTGCGGCCCAGCTCCAGCAGCCAGTCGTTGCGGAAACGGTCGGCGATGGCACTGCCCTTGTAGCGGTTCAGGTAATCGCGAAATTGCGCCTCGGTCAGCAGTTTGATGCGCGGTTTCAGCCGATAATAGTCAACATACGATGGAATCTGGTAATTCGTCAGGCGACCCGCATAAAAGTCGGCTTTTTCGGCGTCATCCTTGCGCGCGGCGTCGCGCAGCAGCAGGAAGGCATCGTCCTCGCTGCGCGTGTCCGGTGCGGCAGGAGAGACGGTGGCTGGCACCTGGGCCAGGGCGGCCAGGGGAGACAAGGCCGATGCAACACACAGCATCGTGCCGGCAATCCATTTCAGTGGGGAAATCAATGTACGACTCTCAATCTTAACTTGATGGTGATATGAATAGCGACCCTAGAATAACATGCGATCCGGCTGCACGGCCACCCATTGCTCCACAGGACAAAGCCGGCTTGCGCAAGGCCCTGCTGGCGGCCCGCCGCGCCCTGCCCGAGACCACGCGCGCAGGGTGGGACGCTGCCATCGCCCGGCGTCTGCTCGACTGGTGCGCGCAGGAAAATATTACAGAACTGGGCGTGTACTGGCCCCTGCATGGCGAGCCGGACCTGCATGGCGCGTATGCGCAGCTGGACGCGCGCGGCGTGAAATTATGCCTGCCGGTGGTGCTGGAAAAGCATGCACCGCTGGCATTCAGCAACTGGAGGCCCGGCGAAGCGATGGTGAAAGATGGCATGGGCGTGGCCGTGCCCGCCCAATTACGCCTGCGCCCGGCGCCCACCACCCTGCTGGTGCCCTGCCTGGGTTTTAGTTTGGAACGTTTTCGCCTCGGCTATGGCGGCGGCTATTACGACCGTACCCTGGCGCAAGCGCCCCGTCCGCGCACCCTGGGGATCGCCTATGCCTGCCTGGCGGCACACTTCGCAAGTGGCGAATACGACATCGCCCTCGATCACATAATGACCGAGGGCGATCTGTTCTGATAGCACCTAACATAACCTACTGCGCGTCGCGATTTGCGGCCTCCGATGCTCACTGTGCTATAGCACAGTTCCGCTTCTCAGCCACAACTCGCATCCGCTCGCTACGGTTCTGTTAGGCGCTATAACCCCGAGGAATTACTTGACCAGGCGCTGCCACAGGGCGGTAGTGGGCGCCGCCTGGTTCATGCTATAGAAATGCAAGCCTGGCGCGCCGCCTTCCAGCAAACGCTCGCACAAGCCCGTCACCACGTCCAGGCCAAAAGCCTTGATGGACGCGCTGTCATCGCCAAAGCTGGCCAGCTTCAGACGCACCCAGCGTGGAATTTCCGCACCGCACATGTCCGAAAAGCGCATCAGCTGCGTGTAATTCGTGATCGGCATGATGCCGGCCACGATAGGCACGTTGATCCCCATCTTCTGTGTCTGCTCGACAAACTGGAAATACGCATCGGCATTGTAAAAGTACTGGGTGATGGCCGCATCGGCGCCCGCCTGCACCTTGCGCGCGAACGCGTTCAAGTCGTCCTGCGGCGAACGGGCTTGCGGGTGCACTTCCGGATAGGCGGCCACTTCGATATGGAAATGGTCGCCCGTCTCGGCGCGGATGAATTCCACCAGCTCGTTGGCGTAGCGGAACTCGCCCGAAGCGCCATAGCCGCTGGGCAAGTCGCCCCGCAAAGCCACGATACGGCTCACGCCGGCCGCCTTGAAGTCGGCCAGCACGGCGCGGATCGATTCGCGCGACCCGCCGACGCAAGACAGATGGGGCGCGGCTTGTTCGCCGGCCGCCAGGATCTCGCGCACGGTGTCCAGGGTACCCTGCTGCGTGGTGCCACCGGCGCCAAACGTCACCGAGAAATACTTCGGATGCAATTCAGATAACTTGATACGCGTGGCGCGCAGCTTTTCCGCCCCTTCCGGGGTTTTTGGCGGGAAAAACTCAATACTGAAATTATGCTTTTCCATCGTCATTACTCAAAAGTAAGGTCGACAAGGCCCAGGAAATGATGCTGTACAGAATGGCACCGCCCACGGCAGACCAGAAACTGGCGACATGGAAACCATCTATCACCTGCGCCACCAGCCAGAACAGGAAGCCGTTGATGATCAGGATGAACAGGCCCAGCGACAAGAATGTCACGGGCAGGGTCAGCAAGATCAGCAATGGGCGGATCAGCGCATTGACCAGCCCCAGCACGGCAGCGGCCAGCAGCGCGGTCCAGCCGCTGCTCATCGTCACCGAGTGCATCAGGTAAGGAACGGCAAACAGGGCTGCCGCATTGATAAACCAAATCAGTAGCAAGCGCATTTCTCTAGCCTGTCAAAAGTAGGGTCAGGCCGGCGGCAGGCGCCGGCCCTCAGAGGGTGAGTTACAGCCCCGGACTACCGATTAATAACGGTAATGTTCGGGTTTGTATGGACCTTCCGTGCGCACGCCGATGTAGTCGGCTTGCTCTTGCGTCAGTTCCGTCAGCTGCGCGTTCAACTTTTTGAGTTGCAAACGGGCGACTTTTTCGTCCAGGTGTTTTGGCAGGGTGTACACGCCGACCGGGTAATTGGCCGTGTTCGCGTACAGCTCGATCTGGGCGATCGTCTGGTTGGCGAACGACGAGCTCATCACGTACGACGGGTGGCCCGTGCCGCAACCGAGGTTGACCAGGCGGCCTTCGGCCAGCAGGATGATGCGGCGGCCCGACGGGAAGATGATGTGGTCGACTTGCGGCTTGATGTTTTCCCACTCGTATTGCTTCAACGAAGCAACGTCGATTTCATTGTCAAAGTGACCAATGTTGCAGACGATGGCCTGGTCTTTCATGCGCGTCAGGTGGTCGTGCGTGAGGATATGGTAGTTGCCCGTGCAGGTAACGAAGATGTCGCCGTGTTCGCAGGCGTAATCCATGGTCACCACGCGGTAGCCTTCCATCGCCGCCTGCAGTGCGCAGATCGGGTCGACTTCCGTCACCCACACTTGCGCCGACAGGGCGCGCATGGCTTGTGCCGAACCTTTACCCACGTCACCGTAACCGGCGATGACGGCCACTTTACCGGCGATCATCACGTCGGTGGCGCGCTTGATGCCGTCGACCAGGGACTCGCGGCAGCCGTACAGGTTGTCGAATTTCGACTTCGTGACGGAATCGTTGACGTTGATCGCAGGGAAAGCCAGCTTGCCTTCCTTGTGCATCTGATACAAACGGTGCACGCCGGTGGTGGTTTCTTCCGTCACGCCCAGGATTTCCGGCAGACGCTTCGAGTACCAGGTCGGGTCGGTCACCAAGTGTTTCTTGATCGAGTTGAACATGCAGATTTCTTCTTCCGAACCCGGATTCGCCAGCACCGACAGATCGGCTTCCGCGCGCACGCCAAGGTGCAGCAGCAGGGTAGCGTCGCCGCCATCGTCGAGGATCATGTTCGAGTAGACAGCCTTGCCATCCACGCTCGGCCATTCGAAGATGCGGTGCGTGTATTCCCAGTAGTCGTCCAGCGACTCGCCCTTGATGGCGAAGACAGGCGTGCCGGCGGCAGCGATGGCGGCGGCAGCGTGATCTTGCGTCGAGTAAATGTTGCACGATGCCCAACGCACTTGCGCGCCCAGTGCTTCCAGAGTCTGGATCAGCACGGCGGTCTGGATGGTCATGTGGATGGAACCGGTGATGCGCGCGCCTTTCAGGGGCTGCGCTGCCGCGAATTCTTCGCGGATGGCCATCAGGCCAGGCATTTCCGTTTCAGCAATCTTGATTTCTTTGTCGCCCCATGCGGCCAGAGTGATATCGGCGATGGTGTAGTCGTGTTGCGATTTGAGTACGGCGTTCATCACGCCCTCCTTTCAGTTGAAAAAGGTACGTGAGCGCAGTTGCAGGATATTCCGAGCCTGGCGAATTTCTTCGTCGCAACGCTCCTCGGACCCTGCATCATAACATTGGCCATGCGCCGGCGGCAACCATTAGTCAAGCGGGCCGGCCGCTTGTCAGGTCCGCGGCGCGCGCTGGCACCCTAGGGTTTGCGCGGCCAGTTCTTGCCCTGGCTGAGACAGCTGGCGCGCGCGTCAGCATCCAGGCGCCGCGCCATTTCATCGGCCAGGTCGCGCAGGATGGGCACCATGTCTTTATCGGCCTTGCTGCCGTCGGTCGGGTAATTCGCGGCGCGCATGGCCCATTTGCAAGTGATCACGGGATCGGGCTTGATATTCGAGCGCCAGGCATCGGGATCCGTGGCGAGAAAACCACTGTCCGCATAAATGGTGAGCACATGCAAGGCCTGGCGTACCGACATTTGCTCCATCAACTCGGTGAGCTCGGGCCGGATCTGGACCGGCGTCGCCAGCGTACCATCGGGGAAAACAAATTTGCCGGCCGCCGCCAGGGTCAGCACGGCATGGCCATCGCCCCCTTCTGCCTTGTCCAGCCATTGCCCCACCGTCAGCGTAGCCGGCGCCGCCGCGACAACGGACAGGCTCAATGTAGCCAGCAGAACAACAAGCAGCGAGCGTGGGCGCAACAAGATCATGAAATTCCCTAATTGTTTTATTTGCAATGAATTGTAGTGTATCCCCATGACCGCGCCGTTCGGTACGCGCCGTCCCATGCGCACCCATAAAAAAAGCGCCCGCGGCCTGCTGGCCGGGGCGCTTTTCTTGCAAGCGGACTAGATTACTTCAGACCGGCAGCGTCGCGCAGCAGGGCGACCTTGTCGGTGCGCTCCCACGTGAATTCCGGCTCTTCGCGGCCGAAGTGGCCGTAAGCGGCGCTCTTCTGGTAGATCGGACGCAGCAGGTCCAGCATTTGCACGATGCCTTTTGGACGCAGGTCGAAGTGCGCCAGCACCAGCTTGGCGATTTCCGCGTCGGGAATCACGCCCGTGCCTTCCGTGTAGACGGTGATGTTGATCGGCTTGGCCACGCCGATGGCGTAGCTGACCTGCACCTGGCATTGACGCGCCAGACCTGCCGCGACGATGTTTTTCGCCACGTAGCGAGCGGCGTAGGCTGCCGAACGGTCGACTTTCGACGGATCCTTGCCCGAGAACGCGCCGCCGCCGTGCGGGGCTGCGCCACCGTAGGTATCGACGATGATCTTGCGCCCGGTCAAGCCGCAATCGCCTTGCGGACCGCCGATGACGAAACGGCCCGTCGGGTTGACGAGGAATTTGGTCTCCGTCAGCCATTCGCGCGGCAGGATGGGCTTGATGATTTCTTCGATGACCGCTTCTTCGATCTGCTTGTGCGAGATTTCCGGCGCATGCTGGGTCGACAGCACGACCGTGTGCACGCCGACGGGACGGCCATCGACGTAGCGCAGGGTCACTTGCGATTTTGCATCCGGACGCAGCCATGGCAGACGGCCATCCTTGCGCAGTTGCGACTGGCGCTCGACCAGGCGGTGCGCGTAATGGATGGCGGCAGGCATCAGCTCGGCCGTTTCATCGCAGGCGTAGCCGAACATCAGGCCCTGATCGCCAGCGCCTTGATCCAGGTCAATCCCCGCACCTTCATCGACGCCTTGCGCGATGTCGGGCGACTGCTTGTCGTAGGCCACCAGCACGGCGCAACCCTTGTAGTCGATGCCGTATTCCGTGTTGTCGTAGCCGATACGTTTGATGGTTTCGCGCGCAACTTGAATATAATCCACATTGGCGTGAGTGGTAATCTCGCCAGCCAGTACCACCAGACCCGTGTTGCACAAGGTTTCGGCAGCCACGCGGGCGGTCGGATCCTGGGTCAGGATGGCGTCAAGGATGGCGTCGGAAATTTGATCGGCAACCTTGTCGGGATGGCCTTCCGAGACGGATTCGGAAGTGAAGAGATAGTCGTTTGACATTGCAAGCTCCTGATTACTATGTGAATGTTCTGTCGCAGTAAAGAGGATTTTGCCTGCGACGCTTTAGCGATATTTATATTCCGCTTCGCAAGTTGTCTATTAACTCAGCGGTTACTGCATACGTGGTATTTTACGCTTCTTAAAAAATTTTGGCACGGCAACACGCCATTCCTGGAAACAGCTTATTCATGTTAGTCCCAATTTTCCGCTTTTTATCCATCTTTCCCCTGCCCGTCCTGCATGGCCTTGGCGCTGTACTCGGCTGGGTGATTTACGCCATATCCCCGTCTTACCGGCGCCGCATGCGCGAGAATATGCAGGGTGCGGGGTTTTCGCAACACTTGCACACGGCCGTGGCCGAAGCGGGCAAGAGCGTGCTGGAACTGCCTTTCATCTGGTGCGCCCCAGCCGAACGCGTGGCGCGCCATGCGACGGTGGAAAACTGGGAACTGGTGGAAAAAGCGCTGCAGCATGGCCGCGGCATCGTCTTCCTGACGCCGCACCTGGGCTGCTTTGAAATCGTCGCCCAGCAAATCGCCCTGCGCACACCGCTCACCGTGATGTACCGCCCGCCCAAGCGCGCCGCGCTGAAGCCGCTGATCGAAGGGGCCCGCGCGCGCGAAAACCTGATGCTGGCGCCGGCCAACATGTCGGGCGTGCGCATCTTTGCCAAATGCCTGAAAAAAGGCCAGCCCATCGGCTTGCTGCCCGATCAGGTGCCGCAAGAGGGCGAAGGCGTGTGGGCCGATTTCTTCGGCCGCCCCGCCTACACCATGACCCTGCCGGCCAAGCTGGCGCAAATGGGCGGCGCCGAAGTCATCATCACCTACGCCGAGCGCCTGCCCGGCGGGCGCGGCTACATCGTGCATTTCGTACCCTTCACCGAGTCGCTAGCCAGCACCTCGGCAGAGCAGGCGCGCACCATCAACGCGGCGATGGAACAGTTGATCGCGCGTAGTCCCGCGCAATACCTGTGGAGCTACAACCGCTACAAGGTGCCGCGCGGCGCGGCGCCGCCCACGCCGGCCAGCCCCGATGCGGCCAAGGAGCAGCCATGAGACTGCTGATCGCTTTCATGTGGCTGCTGCACTGGCTGCCCCTGCCCATCCTGGGCCGCTTCGGCGTGGCCGTCGGCAGCGTGCTGTTCATCGCCATGCCCACGCGGCGCGCCATCGCCCTGACGAATTTGCGCCTGTGCATGCCGGAGTTGACGGAACAGCAGCGCGTGGCGCTGGCGCGCCAGCATTTCCAGGCGTATTCACGCAGCGTGTGGGAGCGCAGCATCCTGTGGTGGTCGTCGGAAGAACGCCTGAATCGCCTGATCAAAAAAGTGCCCGCCTTCCCGGGCCAGCAGATCGCGGCCAAGCCCACCATCTTGCTGTGCCCGCACTTCGTCTGCCTCGACGTGGCCGGTGCCGCCACGGCCATGGAAATTTCGGCCTCGTCCATGTATGTGCAGCAAAAGAACGCCGCCTTCGACCAGGCCTTGCGCAACGGCCGTTCGCGCTTCAAGCCGCCCAAGTTGTTTACGCGCCAGGACGGCATCAAGACGATTCTGCGCGCGCTGCGCGACGGCTTGCCGTATTTCATGCTGCCGGACATGGATTTCGGTGAAAAGGATGCGGAATTCGTGCCCTTCTTCGGCGTCCCCGCCGCCACCCTGACGGCTACGGCGCGCCTGGCGCTGGCCGCCAAGGCGCAGGTGATTCCCGTCATCGCCACCTTCTTGCCCAATTACCAGGGCTGGAAAGTGACCTATTACCCGGCCTGGGACGATTATCCGGGCGACGACATCACGGCCGCCACGCGCCGCATGAACGCATTTATCGAAGAGCGCGTGCGCGAAGCGCCGGCCGAGTACTTCTGGACGCATAAACGCTTCAAGACGCGTCCCGAAGGCGAAGCGTCGTTCTATAACCAGCACAAGTGATACGGCAAAACATGAAACTCCAATTTACCAAGATGCATGGCGCCGGCAATGACTTCATCGTCATCGATGCCATCAATCAAGATATCGACTTCACGCCGGCCCAGTGGCAACGCCTGGCCGACCGCCGTTTCGGCATCGGCGCCGACCAGATCCTCGTGGTGGAAAAGCCGCGCCTGCCCGGCTGCGACTTCCGCTATCGCATCTATAACAACGATGGCGGCGAAGTCGAACAATGCGGCAACGGCGCGCGCGCCTTCGTCAAGTTCGTCAGCGAAAAAGGCCTGTCAAGCAAGACCAGCATCCGCGTGGAAACCATGGCCGGCATCATTGCGCCGCGCCTGGAGCTCGATGGCAGCATCACGGTCGACATGGGCGCGCCCGTGCTGGAGCCAAAACTGGTGCCGTTCGATGCTGGCGGCCTCGATGGCGTGGCCGAGGGTAACGACACCTTGTGGCCGCTGGACCTGGCGCTGCCGGGCCACAGTACCCCCGTGCTGGTATCTGTCGTGTCGATGGGCAACCCGCATGCCGTGCAAGTGGTCGACGATGTCGACGCGCAGGATCTGGAGCAATCTGGCCCGCGCATCGAGCACCATCCGCGCTTTCCCCGCAGAGTCAACGCAGGCTACCTGCAGGTCATCGACCGCCATCACGTGAAACTGCGCGTGTATGAACGGGGCGCGGGCGAAACGCTCGCTTGCGGCACCGGCGCCTGCGCCGCCGCCGTGGCCGGCATCATGCGCGGCCTGCTCGACTCGCCCGTGCGCATCAGCGCGCGCGGTGGCGAACTGTCGATCGCCTGGCAAGGCCCCGGCCAGCCCGTCCTGATGACGGGCCCGGCCGTGACCGTGTTCGAAGGCACGATCGAGCTGTAATCGAGCTGTAAACAGCGAACAATCAGGAGTAAAAGTCAGGCCGCCAGGAACTGCTGTTCCTGCGTGACACCCAGCTCGGCCAAGTAACACTTCAGGCGGTACAGGCGTTGCCGGTAATTGCCTTCCGGCCCCGTCACGCCGCAATCGACGCGTTCGAACAGGCGTACTACCTGGTCGACCAGCTGGCGCTCCTGCGCCGTGCGGATCAATGCCAGGCGCCGCTTGCCGCGTCCATGCGTGGCGCTGATATCGATCAGCAGGCAATGCCCCTGGTCGGCCGCATGGAGATCGAGCAGCAGCGCCTCGGCACGCGACAGGTGAAAGCGGCGCGCCAGCTCCAGCCGCGCCGCCAGCAAAGGGTGGCTCTGACCCAGCTGGCGCAGTTGTCCATCGGCGTGCAGGGCGGCGCACTGGCCCCAGTCGCCGGGCTCGCCGCGTGGCGCGATCTTCGCCAGCGCCGCCTCGGCTTCACTGCTGCCTTGCGCCTGCGCCTGCAGCAGCCAATAGGCGGCACGCACATCGTTGTTGACACTATCGCGGCGATTGCGCCAGGCATGCATGCCGCACTCGAGCTGGGCCGGGCCATGTCCCAGGTCGGCGGCACGCTCCAGGCAGGAATGGGCTTCGACCACATTGCGCTGGGAAAATTCCGGCTTTGTATAGATGCGCGACAGCACGAACCAGGCTTCGGCCAGGCCCTGCTCGCCAGCCTGCGTCAGCCAGCGCACGGCCCGCTTGAAATTGGCCGCGCCGCTGCGCGTGGCCAGCCGCCGGCCATGCGCATCCATGCGCGCATAGCCGAGTCCCAGCTCCAGCTGCGCCGTGCGGTCGCCGCCATGCGCGGCCAGCTCGCAACATTGCCAACCCTCGACATCGCCGCCTGGGGCCAGTGCCTGGGCACAACGCGACAACAACAGCACCTGCTGCGTGTCCAGCGCGATCGTGCGCGCCCCGGCTGCGGCCTGGCGCTGTAACAGCTCGCGCGCCTGCGGCAAGCCTTGCGTCAGGAAGCCGGCATGGTTGCCCTGGCTCCAGGCCTGCTCCAGCCAGGCGTACAGGGGCGCGTCGCCGTCGAGGGCTTGCTCGCCAGCGACGCCGCTATCCGGCATGGAGGCTGCGGACGATCCTTCTTGCATGGATAACAACCATTGCGCATCGGGCAAGCCGGCACGCACGGCGGCGTCCAGCGCCACGCGCGCCTTGGCGCGCAAGGTTTCGCAACTGCTGGCGTTGTTGCCCAGCACCAGTTGCGCCAGCACCAGGCCCGCCTGCACCAGGCCCGCATCGAACGCCTGCGCGTAATACGGAATCAGTGTCCTGGCTGCCGGTTGCGCCACTTCGAACGGCACGTGCGTACCGATCAGCAAGCATGCTTCCTGGCTATTCTCCTGGGCTGCCCGCGCCAGCCAGTGCAAGGCTGTCGGCAAGCTCTGCGGCACACCCTGTCCGAACAGATACACCCGTCCCAACGCCAGCTGGCACGCCACATCGCCGGCACGTGCGCCCTTGATCAATCCTAATGTTTCGCGATTTGCCATCGATTCTCGATATTGAGTCAATGATTCTAATAATAGTGTCGTCTCCGGGCCCATCAGTGCAGGCCGTCCCTTAGTGTAACGTCCTTGTGACATAAATCCGACCAAGCCGGCTTAAGAACTTGATTCAACGCAACAATGTCCTTGCCGGAACACGCCAATATGGCAAGGCGCTGCCACCGTGGCGAGAGGGAGAAGGCTGGCCATCGGCGCAGGATAGGCAGAAACCGCGCGTTACAAAAATACAACAGGGCCATGGATTTATGACGCTTTTCACCAATCTTTTCACGCACATTTGACCAATCCCGCGCGACTTGCGCGCCGACGAATTAAGGTTCATTCATCGGAACGCGGCAATTGGCGCCTTTCAATCTGCTCGGATCTCGGACGGAACTCACTTTTAATAGGGAATAAGACATGAAAAAAACACTCGTTGCCCTCGCACTCTTCGGCGCTTTTGCCGCAACCGCACAAGCACAGTCGTCCGTCCAAATCTACGGCACGATCGATGCAGGCCTGGGTAAAGCATCGAATGGAACCACTAGCGTCACCAAACGCGACAATAACAAGCTGGGTTTCAAGGGCACGGAAGATCTGGGCAATGGCTTGAAAGCTATTTTCCAACTGGAAATTCGCTATGAATCCGACACCGGCACCGTAGAAAACACCTCGGGCATCAATTCGCGTCCGCTGTTCCAGGGTCAAAGCCGCGTCGGCCTGCAAGGCGACTTCGGTACCTTGCGCCTGGGTCGTGGCCTGACCGCCTTCCAGGAAACGAGCACCAGTTTCGAACCATGGTCCGGCATGCCGACGCCAGCGGGTTTCCAGACCGACCTGACCGTGGCCGCCTATAGTAGCGATCCGCTGAGCGCACCAGGCAACTCGAAAAACCGCTTCTCGAATGCCGTGTTCTATAACTCGCCAGTCATGAGCGGTTTCCAGTTCAACGCCACCGTGGCCGCCAAGGAAGCGAACAACAACGCCGCCGTTGCAGCCACCGTGCGCAACCTGACGACGAATGCCACGGGCAATTTCGCCGTAGCAGCCAATGTGGCGCCAGCATCGAACCCGTACTCGGTTTCGGCAACGTACAACTACGCCCAGTTCGCAGCCATGGCTGCCTACGAGCGTAACGGCCTGCAAGCCAAACTGTGGTCGGTCGGTGCATCGTTCAATCCAATCGCGGAATTGAAACTGATGGCGTCGTACCAGCATCAGGATGACGGCAATTTCAAAATCGTCAACACCGACACCAAATCGTGGGTGCTGGGCGCCAACTACGACGTCGGCCCAGGCAAGATCCGCGCTGGCTACGGTCAGAAAACGCCGGATGGCGTCGCCAAGACCAAACAGGCATCGCTGGGCTATGACTACAATCTGTCGAAACGTACCTACCTGTACGCAGATATTTCGAACAAGAAATCGGCCAGCGCCGCCAACTACAACAACACCACCTCGGTCAGCTACATCGGCCTGGGCGTACATCACAACTTCTAATGCCCCGCACGTCACCCTCAATGGGTGATTGCTGAGCAAGGAATGCAAGGCGGCATGGGCAACCATGCCGCCTTTTTCATGTGCGCGCGGAAAATGCATCGGCGCCCTGCCCTTTGCGCCTATGCGGGCGTACTCTCGGTTAGAATGAAGCGTTCATCCTTCACTGACAGACATTCTCAATGACCGCCACACTCGATTCCAGCACCGTCGCCCAGTACCTGAGCGAGCATCCGACTTTCTTCGAAGAGCATACCGCGCTGCTCGGCGAGGTCAAGCTGAGCAGCCCGCTGACGGGACGCACCATCTCGCTGCAGGAGCGGCAAATGGAAGTGATGCGTGACAAATACAAGGCGCTGGAACTGCGCATGTCCAAGCTGAGCCGCCTGGCCGAGGAAAATGGCGACATCGCCAGCAAGTTCCACGGCTGGAACCAGGCCATGCTGCAAGTGCGCAGCGATGCGGCCATGCCGCGCGTGCTGGTCGATGCCTTGCAAAGCAATTTCGACGTGCCCTATGTCAGCCTGCGCCTGTGGCAAGTGCTGCCGGAACACGCCAATGGCTGGTTCACGGAAGATGTCACGGCCGACGTGCGCATGTTCGCCAACAGCTTGCAAGCGCCGTACTGCGGCAGCAACCGCGATTTCGAGGCCGTGCACTGGTTGCAGGCGGATAAAATCGAATCGACCGTCATGATCGCCCTGCGCGCCCCCGGCACCACAGGCACCTTCGGCTTGCTGGTGCTCGGTTCGCCCGACAGCGAACGTTTTACCTCCAGCATGGGCACCGACTTCCTCGTGCATATCGGCGCCACGGCCAGCGCCGCCCTGGCCGCGCTGCGCGCCGGCTCGCCTGCCTGAGTCAGTCATGGGCGAGGCGCGCGGCAAGGCTGAATGGCTGGCCAGCTACCTGGCGCAGCTGGCCACGCAGCGCAAGCTGTCGCCGCACACGCTCGACGCCTACGGGCGCGACCTGCGCGCCTTGCTGGAACTAAGCGGCGATACGCCCTGGACCGCCCTCGCACACAACGAAATACGCCGCTACACGGCCAAGCTGCACAGCGGCGGCCTCGACCCGCGTTCGATCGCCCGCAAGCTGTCGTCGTGGCGGGGCTTTTTCAACTGGCTCAGTGGCGAGACCAAGCTCGACGCCAATCCCGTCGACGGCATCCGCGCCCCCAAGCGGGCCAAAACCTTACCGAAAGCCCTGTCGGTGGACGATGCCGTGCGCCTCGTGGCGCCCGCGCAACACCAGCAGGGTAGCGCCGAGCCGGAGCAATTGTGCAACCGCGCCATGTTCGAACTGCTGTATTCGAGCGGCTTGCGCGTCTCCGAACTGACCAGCCTGGACACCCATTACTGCAAGGCCGAGGGCGGCCAGCACGCCTCGCTGGGCTGGCTAGACATGGCCAGCTTCGAAGTCATCGTCACGGGCAAGGGCAACAAGATGCGCAAGGTACCCGTTGGCAAGGCAGCGCTCGTCGCGCTGGCCAGCTGGCTGGCCGTGCGCCCGCCCGCCAGGGATGGCAGCGCTGCCTTGTTTTTAAGCACGCGCAACACGCGCATCTCGCCGCGCGTATTGCAGCTGCGCCTGAAGGCGCATGCGCTGGCCACCGAAATCCCCGCCAACGTGCACCCGCACGTGCTGCGCCACTCTTTCGCCTCGCATGTGCTGCAATCGTCGGGCGACCTGCGCGCCGTGCAGGAAATGCTGGGCCATTCCAGCATCACCTCGACCCAGGTCTACACGGCCCTCGATTTCCAGCATCTGGCGCACGTGTATGACCAGGCGCACCCGCGCGCCAAGCTCAAGTAGGCAGCCGCGCCAGTAGACCAGCCTGATCCATATCAAGCGGATGGGCGCGCATTTGCAAGCATTTGCAAAATTCCGGCATAATCGTCCGCATTCTTCCGCTTGCGCGGCGGCACCATCGATTACAGCATAGGCATCCTTCATGGCACTGATTCCAACCACCATCCTTACCGGTTTCCTGGGCGCCGGCAAAACCACCTTGCTCAACCGCATACTGCAGGAAGACCACGGCATGCGCATCGCCGTGATCGAAAACGAGTTTGGCCAGGAAAACATCGACAATGAAATCCTGGTGCAGGATAGCAACGAGCACATCATCGAGATGAATAACGGCTGCATCTGCTGCACCGTACGCGGCGACCTGATCGTGGGCCTGACGGAACTGGCGCGCAAGCGCGACGCCGGCCTGCTGGCATTTGACCGCGTCGTCATCGAAACGACGGGCCTGGCCAATCCCGGCCCCGTGGCGCAAACCTTTTTTGTCGATGAAGAAGTGGGCAGCCACTACATGCTCGACGCCATTATCACGGTGGTCGATGCCCGCCATGCGATGAAACAACTCGATGAATATGAGGAAGCCCAGCGGCAAGTGGGCTTCGCCGACAAGCTGCTGCTGTCGAAAACTGACCTCGTCAGTGAAGAGGACGTGGCCACCCTGACTCGCCGCCTGAAGCGCATCAATCCCCGCGCCCCCATCGCCAGGGTCGATTTCGGCCGCGCGCCGCTGGCCGAAGTGCTCGACATCCGCGGTTTCAACCTGAATGAAAAGCTGGAACTGGACCCGGATTTCCTGGCCACCGAAACGGCGCACGTCCACGATCATGACCACGCGCACGAGCACGAGCACGCCCATGAGCATACTGGCGAGAAAGCACATCATCACGAGCACAGCGACGCCTGCGCCACCGATTGCGGCCACGCAGACCACCACCATGCGCAGCATAGCGACGATATCGCCGCCTTTGTTTTCAAGAGCACGCAACCGTTCGACAGCGCCAAGCTCGATGAGTTCCTCGGCGGCCTGGTGCAAGTGTATGGCCCGCGCATGTTGCGCTACAAGGGCGTGCTGCTGATGCAGGGTGCCGAACGCAAGGTGGTATTCCAGGGCGTGCACCAGTTGATGGGCAGCGACCTGGGCGCCAAATGGGGAGAGAATGAGGTGCGTGGCAGCAAAATGGTGTTTATTGGCAAGAATCTACCAAAAGACATTTTTATTCGCGGACTCGAACAATGTTTGGTATAAACTAGCCGGGTTTTGCAAAGTATTCTTTGCAAAGCAGAAACAAAAGGGAAAGTTAAGCATGCTTTCCCGCTGTCCGACACCCATCTTGCTGGTATAAACCAACAAGTAGCCGTCTCTGATCGGCTAGGCAACAAATCGGGATGGCAATATAAGGCAAAGCATGCCAAAATCAGCGACGAAAACGGCCCATGTCGTTCGCCTGTCATGAAATGCTGGCAAACTGCCACTGGCCACATGCCAGGCATGCAAGCGATCCACCCAACACGCCCATTGTCGCGCGCATAGCGCGACTGGCATAGAGCGGTAAAAAGTTATCAACATGGCAAATGTAGCCGGCCGGTAGTCCTGGCCGCCGCCGGCAAGCCAAGGTCGCAAGCAGTACATCCGGACAGCAATGCCCAGCGGAACCTGTACAGTTGCTCGGCATCGCCGCATCAACTGATCAATTTGAAAACTCTGTCGTATCGAAGGTAAGCGAAGTTATGACCAAAACTAATAAATCGACCCCGGCCGCCAACCAAGACATCCCTCTCATCAGCGAAGACCAAATTCGCGCCATGAGCGAAGATGACTACATGAATCCGGCACAACTGGCATTCTTCAAGGCGCGCCTGCAGCAGCTCGAAAAAGACTTGCTGAAAAACGCCGGCGAAACCACGGAACACTTGCGTGAAACCGTGCTCGTACCGGACCCTGCCGACCGCGCCACCATCGAGGAAGAGCATGCGCTGGAACTGCGCACGCGCGACCGCGAACGCAAATTGCTGAAGAAAGTACAGCAATCGATCGCCAGCATCGACGCCGGCGACTATGGCTGGTGCGAAGAAACGGGCGAGCCTATCGGCATCCCGCGCCTGATCGCCCGTCCGACCGCCACCTTGTCGCTGGAAGCACAGCAACGGCGCGAACTGAAGCAAAAGCTGTACGGCGACTGATCTCCCTCACCTGGCGCGGCCGCCCCGGCGGCCCCGCGATGGCGAAAAAAAGCACACAACCTGCGTTGCGTGCTTTTTTTTCGTCCCGCGCCGACTACACTAAAGCAGACAGGGCTGCGGCAAGTGCCGCTTGCAATTGCCTTTTCCATCCCCACTTTTGAGCCATGGGCGCGCACCGCATGACGCTGCACGCATCGGCACGAATCTTTTGAGGTCACTATGGAACAATTTCACGGCACCACCATCCTCTGCGTCCGGCGCGGCAAGCAAGTCGCGCTGGGCGGCGACGGCCAGGTAACGCTGGGCAACATCGTCATGAAGGGCACGGCCCGCAAAGTGCGTAAGTTGTATCAGGGCAAGGTCCTGGTCGGCTTTGCCGGCGGCACCGCCGATGCCTTCACCCTGCTCGACCGTTTTGAAGGCAAGCTGGAAAAGCACCAGGGCAATTTGCTGCGCGCCTCCGTCGAACTGGCCAAGGACTGGCGCACCGACCGCGTGCTGCGCCGCCTGGAAGCGATGCTGCTGGTGGCCGACAGCGAGTCGACCCTGGTCATCACGGGCAATGGCGACGTGCTGGAACCGGAAGACGGCATCGGCGCCATCGGCTCGGGCGGCACCTTCGCCCAGTCCGCCGCCAAGGCGCTGCAGGAAAACACGGACTTGTCGCCGGCCGAAGTGGTCAAGAAATCGCTGACCATCGCCGCCGAGCTGTGCATTTACACGAATATGTCGCACATCATCGAGACGCTGGACTAAACGTCCCCGAGCAAAGAATACAGAAAGCCAACTATGATCATGAACATGACCCCGTCGGAAATCGTTACCGAACTCGACAAGCACGTGGTGGGCCAGGCCAAGGCCAAGCGCGCCGTCGCCATCGCCCTGCGCAACCGCTGGCGCCGCCAGCAGGTGGCCGAGCCCCTGCGCCATGAAATCACGCCCAAGAATATCCTCATGATCGGCCCCACTGGCGTCGGCAAGACGGAGATCGCGCGCCGCCTGGCCAAGCTGGCCGAGGCGCCGTTCATCAAGATCGAAGCGACCAAGTTTACGGAAGTGGGCTATGTGGGCCGCGATGTCGACACCATCATCCGCGACCTGATCGACATCGGCATCAAGCAGACGCGCGCGCTGGAAATGAAGAAAGTGCGCGCACGCGCCGAAGATGCGGCAGAAGACCGCGTGATCGACATCCTGGTGCCGCCGGCGCGCGACTTCGGTTTCACGCCGAATACGCCTGCGGCCGTGGACAGCGGCAGCGGCAACGGCGACAGCACGCGCCAGACCTTCCGCAAGCGATTGCGCCAGGGCGAGCTCGATGACAAGGAAATCGAGATCGAGCTGGCCGAGGCGGGTCCGCAGATGGAAATCATGGCGCCGCCGGGCATGGAAGAAATGACGGAGCAGATCAAGTCCATGTTCTCGGGCGTGGGCGGGCAGCGCAAGAAGGCGCGCAAGGTCAAGATCCGCGAAGCATTGAAACTGCTGGTCGAGGAAGAAGCGGCCAAGCTGGTCAACGAAGATGAGCTGAAACAGAAGGCCATCCAGAACGTCGAGCAGAACGGCATCGTCTTCCTGGATGAAATCGACAAGATCGCCTCGCGCTCGGAATCGGGCGGCGCCGACGTCTCGCGCGCTGGCGTACAGCGCGACCTGCTGCCGCTGGTCGAGGGCACGACCGTCAACACCAAATACGGCATGATACGCACGGACCACATCCTGTTCATCGCCTCGGGCGCGTTCCACCTGTCGAAACCGTCGGACCTGATTCCCGAACTGCAGGGGCGCTTCCCCATCCGCGTGGAGCTGGAATCGCTGTCGATTTCGGACTTCGAACGCATTTTGACCAGCACCGACGCCTGCCTGACGATGCAGTACGAAGCCTTGCTGGCGACGGAAAACCTGAAGCTGCAATTCGCGCCGGAAGGCATCACGCGCCTGGCGGAGATCGCTTATTCGGTCAACGAGCGCACGGAAAACATCGGCGCGCGCCGTCTGCACACGGTGATGGAAAAACTGCTGGAAGAAGTGTCGTTTACGGCCAGCGAAGGCAGCAGCACGACGGAAAACGTGCTGGTGATCGATGCCGCGTATGTGAATGAACGCCTGGAGGCGCTGTCGGTCAACGAGGACCTGTCGCGCTACGTGCTGTAATCAAGGAGGGAAACCGATGGCAAACAAGGCCTTGGCGACGCGGCAGAAAATGCAGTTCCGCGTCGAACCCTCGCAAAAACCACGCAACCCCGTCGCCACAGCCGCCCTGCAGCGCGCCGCCGGCGCGCACGTGAAAACCATGTCCGGCCAGCGCCAGCAGGAAAAACGCCTGCTGGCGAAATTGCTGCTGAAGGTAGAAACGGATAAATAGGCCGCCCGCGGACACCCCCGTTTCTGGGGGCGTCCGCCATCAGGCCATCATTGCCGGCCACCTACCGTCAGAAACGGTAGGACGCGCCCAGCGAAAACATGTCAACCTTGGTCGTTTGCTTGCTGTTGTACTTGACGGGCACGCGGTCCCAATCGAGGTGCAGCGACCAGTTCTTGTTCAGCGCATACGCCGCGCCAACGCCATAGATCAAGCCAATCTTGTCCTTCTTGTCCGAACCGCCGCCCAGATAATCGACCTTGCCCTGCGTATAGGCAGCACCGGCGCGTCCGCTCAGGCTGAAGGCGTCGAACTGGTAGGCGAGCACGCCTTGCATGCCGAGGCCGGTGAACTTGCCGCGGCCGGCAACCTTGCCTGCGCCCGTGTCGAAGCCGGATTTGACTTCACCACCCAGATACCCCACCAGCTCAACCGAAGGCAGGGCCACGCCGCCCTGAAACGGCAGCGCGTCGAAACTGTAACCCAGGTAGGCCTTGCCATTGCGCTTGCTGCTTTTGTCGCAGTCGCCTTGTCCAGGCACGCAATCGAGGCCGCTACTGGCGCGAAAGCCATAGCTGGCGCCCGCATAGAAAGGACCTGGTACAGGCTCGGCTGCGGCGGCATGCAGGGGAGCGATGGCGGCCAACGCCAGCAGCGCTGCGGGGAAACGGAAAGATGGAAACATGGATAACCTCTACAAGTGGATGGATTGCCTGGTTGTAGCGCGCTGCGCGAGCCACAAGCGGGAGTGTCATCTCTTTTGCCGAGAAGTACTATCACCTTGTGCAAAGTGCCATTAGCGGCTACATTCGGTACCGTCATCCGCTACCAAACTTGTAAAAAAGGATATCTCGTGAGTTCACCTGAACTGGTTTTGCGCGTGCTGCGCACCCAACTGCGCGCCGCCGGCATCACGTACAAGGTACTGGCCGAACGCATCGCCATGAGCGAATCGAGCGTCAAGCGCATGTTTGGCCAGCACGATATGTCGCTGTCGCGCCTGGCCCTGATCTGCAAGGCCTCCGGCATCGCCATGGAAGACGTACTGCGCGGCGCAGCCGACATCACGCCGCATGCCGACACACTCACCCTGGTGCAGGAAAAGTCGCTGGTGGCGCATCCGCGCCTGCTGCTGGTGGCGATCTGCTGCCTGGGCCACTGGAGCCTGGAGCAGGTGGTGGAAACGTATGCGCTGACGCAGGCCGAGTGCATCGGCTGCCTGGCCGAACTGGACCGGCTAGGCCTGATCGAACTCAAACCGCTGAACCGCTACAGCCTGCGCGTCTCGAACGCCTTCCACTGGCTGGCCGACGGCCCGGTGCAGCAGTACTTCCGCGAACATGTGGTGGCCGATTATTTCAGCGGGCATTTCGACGGCGCCGGCGAAACCCTGATGTGCATCCCGGCGCGCCTGTCGCTGTCGAGTGCGCAAGAGCTGGTGCAGAAAATCCGCCAGCTGGCCGAGGAACTGGCGCGGCTGCACCAGAATGACCGGCGCCTGGCGCCCGCCGAGCGCGACGGTTTCACCCTGCTGCTGGGTTTCCGTTCATGGGAATTTGCCGCCTTCACGGCTTTGCGCCGCAGCTCGGCCGCAGCGCCGGGCGCCGTTTACCAGACCGGTCCCAGGAACAGATAGAAGGTGCTCTCGCCGCCCTTGGACGCGCCCGAGGCGACGTACACGGGGCCGAAGCGCGTATCGACGGAGATGAAGGCGCTGCTCGCCTGCGTGAACTTGCTGGCCTTCCAGCGCGCGTTCTGGTCGAAACCGCCGCCCATTTCCAGCGAAAATCCGGCCCGCACGGCGCCGCCCAGAGTGCTGGGCAGGGAACCGATGCGGCGCGCCATCACGAAGCGCGCCAGGGCGATGCTGCGCCCGCTCACCGATTGAAATTCCGTGCCGGACAGGCGCAGGAAACCACCGAGGTTGAGCGGTGCCTCGCCACGCTGCGAGCGCGCCCATTCGCCATACACATGGCCAGCCCAGTTGCCGCGGCTAAAAGCCTTCAACCCCGTGATGGACGATTGACCCACGGCCGCTTCGCCCGACCCCGTGGTCGTATCGCGCGTCCAGGTGGCGTCAAACAGCACGCCGCGCGTGGGGAAGCCGGGCGAATCGAGCGTATCGGCGCGGAACTGCACAAACTGTGTGCTGCCCAGCGCGCGCAACTCAGGCAGCGCGGGGTCGGCCGGAATCGCCAGCTTGCCCTTGACTTCCCTGCGCGTGACGCCAAACTGCAAATCGCCCCAGTTGCCGAACTGGCGTCCCAGTACCAGCGCCGCCGTCTGGCCGTTATAGGCCAGGCGCGCGCTGCGCCGTCCCTGGTCGAACAAATCCATCGCCGACGAGGTGTATTGCAACTGCGGTGCGATGTACCACGGGTTGCCGGCACCCAGCGGCTGCCAGAACTGCACGCCATAGCCGCGCGCATTGCCGATCTGCGCCATGCTGCGCAACTCGCCGCCCCAGCTGTTCAGGTTCGAACGCACATGCAGCAGCTTCAGGGCAAAGCTATTGCTGTCCCTGAAATCGCTGGACAGCTCCAGGCCCAAGCGCAGGCGATTGCTGGCCCATGGCGCTTCGACCGCCTTGATGGTCACCGCGCGCTGCTCACCGGCATCGACCACTTCCGTCTCCACGCGCGCCACGTCGCCCCGGCCATACAGCTTGCCGGCCGCCTTGAGCACGTCTTCCTGGCTGACCGCCTGCCCTTCCTCCAGCCCCGATTGGGCTTGCAGGATGCGCGGGTTGATATCCCCCTCGCTCTCCACCACCAGGCGGGTCAGCGGCAAGGCCACGTCCAGCAGGGCCGGCGCGGCCAGGCGCAGCTGCTCGCGCGCCGCATACTGCTCCGGCGGCAGGGCCAGGGGAGCCAGGCGCGCGGCCAGCGCTTGCGCCGCCTGCTCGCCGGCGCGCATGGCGCGCGCATAATTTTCAAAGTCGAGGAAACTGACGCCCGTCAGGTCCGGCGCCACAAGGATATCCTGCGGGCGTAGCTCCTTGAGCGAGCGCTGCACGTTCTGCTCCGTGAGAATCTGCAGCATTTGCTGCGCCACGCCGATGGCGCTGCCCAGGTCTTTTTCCGGCGCCAGCGGCGTGCCCACGTTAACGGCGATGACGATGTCGGCGCCCATGGCGCGCGCCATGTCGACGGGCAGGTTGCGCACCAGGCCCCCGTCCACCACCAGCCGGTTGTTGACGCGCACGGGCGAAAACACGCCCGGCACCGCCAGCGAGGCGCGCATCGACAGGAACAGCGGCGTGTCGACCAGCTCCACCAGCTCGCCATTGACCAGGTCCGACGCCACCGAGCGGAAAGGCAGCGGCAGCTGGCTGGCGGGACGGTCGCGCATGCCGGCCGGCAGCAGCCGGTTCAAGGCCATCTCCAGCGCCGCATTGCTGGCCGCGGCCGGCGGCGTGGAAATGCCATTGCGGCTCACGCCAAATTCGATGCGCGACGGCAGCAATAAATCTTCCTCGCGGCGGCGGAAAGCCAGCTCGTCGCGCGGCGGCCGGTCGGCCACCACGCGCGCCCAGTTGGTCTCGCGCGCCATCTTCTCCAGGTCCGCCACGGACGCGCCCGCCGCATAGGCGCCGCCCACCACCCCACCCATGCTGGTGCCGACCACCATGTCGATCGGCACATGCAGCTCCTGCAGCACTTTCAATACGCCGATATGCGCGAGACCGCGCGCACCGCCACCCGACAGCACCAGGGCGATGCGCGGACGCGCCGCTACGGGTGCGGGAACGGCCAGCGCGGAAGCGGAAACAGGGGGAGGGGCAATGACGGCGGGAACATCAGCGGCGGCGCCAGCTTGTGGCAAGGCGCACAGCGCCGCCACGCAGCCTGCTGCCAGGACGGCACGGATGGAAAACATGAGGACTCCTGTCGCGATGGCGACACGGCGCCATCAGCATGATGGTAATGGGGTAGTTCCGAAAATCAGCTCAATTCGACGGCGGCGTGCTGGTGGTGGTCACCTGCGGCGGCGCCGGCATTATGGTTGCCGGACGCTGCTGCTCCATCGGCAGCGGCGGCGGCACCAAATTCGTTGTCGGCGCAGGGGCCGGCGCCGGGGTGGCGGACACTTGCGCCGGCAAAGCCAGCGCCTTGTCGTCGGCCACCAGGTCGATACGCTTGCTGACGCCGCCATCGCGCAGCAGCACATGGCGCGCATGCACTTCCAGCACCGTCACGCCTGGCACCACCTCGGCGCCTTCCGGCAGTGCCACAGAAGGCTTGCCATCGGTCGAGATGATGGCCACGCTGCCACGGCCATTGCCGGCGGCGACCACGCCCTTGAGCTGGTAGTTGCTGGCCGTGGCCACGCTGACCTGGCCGCCGAACAGCGAAGCGCCCGCCTCCACGCTGGCATCCTGCACCACCGGCACGGGGGGTGGATTGATGGGGCGTTGCGGTGCCTTGAACAGCTGCATGGCCCAGTAGGCCAGCGACACGGACAGCGCCACGACGGCGAGCAAACTTACAAGTTGTGGCAAACGCTTCATGGTTTCCTTGATATTTCTCTTAACGCACCAGCTGATTAATCTCAATAATCGGCATCAGCACGGCCAGCACGATCAGCAGCACCACCACACCCATGGCCAGGATCAGCGCCGGCTCCAGCAAGCCGGCGATGGTCAGGGTGCGGCGTTCCAGATCCTGCTCCTGCGCACTGGCGGCGCGTTCCAGCATGGCCGGCAGCTCGCCCGTGATTTCGCCCGCGCGTATCATGTGGATCAGCATGGGCGGAAAATGCTTTTGCGCCGACAGCGCGCGCGCCAGGCTGACGCCCTCGCGCACGGCGCCGCTGGCCTCGGCCACCAGTTCCTGCATCGCCACATTGGTCAAGGTATCGCGGCTGGTGTCGAGCGCGCGCAGGATCGGCACGCCGGACCCCGTGGTGATGGCCAGCGTGCTGGCGAAGCGCGCCGTGTTCAGGCTGCGCTCGAACTTGCCGTACAGGGGCGCCGTCAGCAGCCAGGTATGCCAGCGCCGTTTCAATGCAGGCTGCTGCAGCGCGCGGCGCCAGGCCACCCAGGCGCCGACGAGGGCAATCGCCACGATGATGCCGTAGTGGCGCACGAAGTCCGACAGCGCCAGCATGATCACCGTCAGCATGGGCAGCTTCTGCTTGGTATTGGCGAACACGGAAACGATCTGCGGCACCACGTAGGTGAGCAGGAAAATCACGATGGAAAACGCCACCACCGTGACGATGGCCGGATAGGTAAACGCCAGCTTGACCTTCTGCACCAGCGCATTGCGCCGCTCGATATAGTCGGCCAGGCGCGACAGCACGCGCGACAAATGGCCGATCTGCTCGCCCGACGCCACCAGCGCACGATAAATTTCCGCAAAATCGCGTGGATGGCGCGCCAGCACGTCGGAAAACGCGGCGCCGCCTATCACTTCCGAACGGATGGAAGCGATCAGGTCGCGCAGATACTGCCGCTCGGCCTGTTCCAGCAGGGCGGAAAAGGCTTGCTCCAGCGGCAGGCCCGCTTCCAGCAGGCTGGCCAGCTGGCGCGTAAACAGGGCCAGCTCGGTGCTGGACAGGCGCTCGCCGAAGCCGCGCCGCTTGGTGACGCCGGCGGCATCGACCTGCGCGGCGATCGGCTCGACGGTCAGCGGTACCAGGCCTTGCACGCGCAACTCGGCGCGCGCGGAACGGGGGCTATCGGCATTGAGCACGCCCTTGCGGGTGGCCCCTTGGGCGTCGACGGCTTCATAGCGGAATGCGGGCATGGTGGCGGGCCTAGTCTTTGGTCACGCGCAGCAATTCAGCCTGCGTGGTGGTGCCGTCGCGCAGCCAGCGTTCGCCGTCGTCGCGCATGCTCGTCATGCCGTCCTGCAGGGCGACGGCGCGCACGTCCGCTTCCGAGGCGCGGTTGTGGATCTGCGCGCGGATCTGCTCCGTCGTGCGCAGCAGCTCGTACACGCCCACGCGGCCCTGGTAGCCCGTCTGGCCGCACTGCTCGCAACCGACCGCCTGCCAGTACTGGCCATCGAAGGTTTTGCAGGAGCCGCACAACTTGCGCACCAGGCGCTGCGCCAGCACCCCAAGCAAGGATGACGACAGCAGGAACGGTTCGATGCCCATGTCCAGCAATCGCGTGACGGCCGCCGACGCATCGTTCGTGTGCAAGGTCGCCAGCACCAGGTGACCCGTCAGCGATGCCTGCACGGCGATCTGCGCCGTTTCCAGGTCGCGGATCTCGCCGATCATGATCACATCGGGATCTTGCCGCAAAATTGCCCGCAGCGCCTTGGCAAAAGTCATGTCGATGCGCGGGTTGACCTGCGTTTGCCCCACTCCCGCCAGGTCGTACTCGATCGGGTCTTCCACCGTCAGGATGTTCGTAGTGGTGGCGTTGAGCATCGACAGCGCCGCGTACAAAGTCGTCGTCTTGCCCGAACCGGTGGGACCGGTGACGAGCACGATGCCGTGCGGCTGCGTGATCAGACCATCGAACTGTTTCAACATGGGGGCGCTCATGCCCAAGTGCTGCAAGTCGAGGCGGCCCGCTTCCTTGTCCAGCAAACGCAATACGGCCCGTTCGCCATGCCCCGTCGGCAGGGTCGAGACGCGCACGTCGACGGGTTTTCCACCCACGCGCAGGGTGATACGGCCGTCCTGCGGCAAGCGCTTTTCGGCAATGTCGAGCTGCGCCATGATCTTGATGCGCGAGATCAGCGAACCGTGGATGGCCTTGCGGGGGCGCACCACGTCGCGCAGGCTGCCGTCGATGCGAAAGCGCACGACGGACGTCTGCTCGAAGGGCTCGATGTGAATATCGGAAGCACCTTCGCGCAGCGCCTGCGTCAGCAGCGCGTTGATCATGCGGATGACGGGCGCGTCGTCGGACGATTCGAGCAAGTCCTCGATGGCCGGCACGTCCTGCAGCAGCTTGGTCAAGTCCAGGTCGGCGTCGAATTCATCGGCCATCTGCGACGCGTCGCCGCCGCCGCCCGCGTAGGCGCTGGCGATGGCCGCATCGAGTTCGCCGCGCGGCAGCACCGTCAATTGAATCTGGCCGAAACGGCGCGACACTTCGGCAATGGCCGCAGGCGCCGTCGATGCCGCCACCAGCACGTCGACCGGGGCGCCATCGACCGCGCCGGGCCGGGCCAGCAGGCCGAAATCGCGCGCGTAGGCGTAGGGAAGCAGATTGCTCATGGCTGTCCCGTCACTTCTGCTGCTGCGGAGGCTGCGACTGCGACTGCTGCTGGTATTGCTGCAGCAGCGGCGGCGTGGCGGCGTTGGCCGGCGCGCCTGGCGGCGGCGTCGGTGCCGGCGGCACGGGGCGCGTCACCATGTTGCCACCCACCGGCTGGCCATCCTGCAGGGCCGGCAGGACGGGCGTGCCCAGGTCTTTCAGCATCAGATTGCCCGTGGCCGGCACGGCAGCCGTCTCGGCCGAGCGCATGTAGTCGTAGCGGTCGGCCGCCAGGCTGCCGCTCTGCTCCTTGTTGCGCACGATGACGGGGCGCAGGAAGATCATCAAATTCGTTTTCTTGCGCTCGCGCGTCTGGTACTTGAACAGGTTGCCAATCAGGGGGATGTCGCCCAGGCCGCGCACTTTTTCCGCATTGTCGCCCGTGCTGTCCTCGATCAGGCCACCGAGCACGATGATCTGGCCATCGTCGGCCAGCACATTGTTTTCGATCACGCGGTTGTTGATGGTAATGCCGCTGACGGCCGACGCCGTGGATTTGTCCACGCTCGACGTCTCGTGATAGATGCCCAGCTTGATCGTGCCGCCCTCGGAAATCTGCGGGCGCACCTTCAGGGTCAGGCCCACTTCCTTGCGGTCGATGGTCTGGAAGGGATTGGTATTGGTGCCGGCCGTGCTGGTGTACTGACCGGTCAGGATAGGCACGTTCTGGCCCACCTTGATGGTCGCCAGTTCATTGTCCAGGGTGATCAGGTTCGGCGTCGACAGGATGTTGGCGTTGCCGTCCGATTCCAGCGCATGCGCCACGGCGCCCAGGCCCAGCGCGCCGTTGATCTGCTTGAAGATGCCCACCGTCAGACCGCCCGTCGGCAAGACCTTGCCGCCGCCCGTGGCGATGGCGCCGATGTTGTTGGTGGTGCCCGAGGCGAACGACTGCAGCGCCCCCACGCGGTAGTTGCTGCTGCTGTCGCCTGACAGGCCCAACCACTGCACGCCGAATTCGGACGCCTTGGACGACGTCACTTCGACGATCAGCGCCTCGATGTAGACCTGGGCGCGGCGCACGTCGAGCTGGTCGATTACGGCGCGCAGGTTACGGTAGACAGCCTCGTTGCACGTCAGAATCAGGGTATTCGTCGACGCATCGGCCTGAATAAAGCCGGCCGCACCACCGGACGACAGCTGCTGCGGCCCGTTGTTCAGCGAAGCGCCACCCGTGGTGCCGCTTTGCGTATTGCCGCCCAGGCCAGTGCTGTTCATGCCACTGTTGTTCTGGCTGATCTGGTTATTCGTGCCCTGGTTGCTGGTGCCCTGCTGCGCCGTGGCGGCCGTGCCGTCCGACGTCACCACCGAGCGCAGGGTCTGCGCCAGCTTGGTGGCATCCGCGTTCTTCAGGTACACCACGTGCACATTGCCCAGCTGCGTGGTGGGCTGGTCCAGCTTGGAGATCAGCGACTTGGCCAGGTTGGCGCGCGCCGCCGATGGCGCGCGCAGCACCAGCGAATTGGTGCGCGGGTCGGCCAGCACGGAAACCTTGCCCGTGTCGGCGGCCGCGCCGGCACCCGCATTCCCGCCTTCCATCAGCTTGTTCACCATCGAGGCCAGGTCGGAAGCGATGGCATAGCGCACGGGGATCACGTCCAGGTCCGTCGAGGCGGGCACGTCGAGCGCGGCGATGATCTTCGCCAGGCGCTTGAGGTTATCCGCGTAATCGGTGATCACCAAGGAGTTGTTGCCCGGGTTGGCGTTGATCGTGTTGTTCGGCGAGATCAAGGGGCGCAGCACGGCCAGCAGATTGGACGACGATTCGTAGTTCAGGTAAAACACCTGGGTGGCGATCTGGTCGCCCTTCACCTGGCTGGCGCCGTTGCCCACCTGGGTCGGCACGGATTGCAGCTTGGCGTCCGCTTCCGGCACCACTTTCGCATAGCCGTCGCCGGAGACCACCGCGTAGCCCTGCAGGCGCAACGCGGAGGCCAGCAGCCCGAAGGCTTGCGTCTTGCTGATGGATTTTTCCGACACCAGCGTGATCGTGCCCTTGACGCGGGGATCGATGACGAAATTGATGTTGGTGTAATGGCCCACTGCCTTGATCACCGATTCGATGTCGGCGCCGACGAAATTGAGTGCCGCTTCATCGCCGGGCGCGGCCCAGGCGGGTGCCGGCATGCCGGCCACGGAACAGCACAGCAAGGCGGCGGCCGACAGGCGGCGCAGCGAAAAGGAGAAGGTATGGGGGCTCACGGATGGTTTTTTCATTGTCTGAACTCTAAGGCGATGATGTTTTTTTCGCTATTGCTACGGCGCTGTCCCAGCAAATTCAACAAACTCGCCAAGGTCTCTTCATATCCTGCTGCGGCCTGGGCCTGGCCGGAAAACTGCATGCGCCCCTGTTGCAGGCTGCCGCTGCCGTCGAGCAGCAGCGGTCCCTTGAGGGAGCGCAAGGTCAACGTCGCCTGCTGCCCCTGCCAATCGAAATCAAGCTCGTAGCTTCCCAGCGGACGCAAGGACGACAGGCGCGAGGCCATGTCCGTCATCTGCAAGGTGGTGCGGCCAACGGCGGAAAACTGCCGCTGCACCAAAGCCAGCTCCAGGGTGCTCCACGACAGGCGCATGCTGCCCGTCGGCGCCACGGTATTTAACGGCGCGCCCAGGCCGCCCAGGCCATCGGCCGGCAGCAGCAGGGCCGCCGGACTGACCTGCCAGTGCGACCACGAGCCGCGCAAATTGACGGCCTGCGACAGCGCCTGCGCATTCTGCAATTCCACGTCGACCGATCCCCACAGCACGGACGGCGAAATACGCCAGCTGAACCGCCCCGGCAGCAGTGGCGTCACGGCGCCATTCGCGCTGGCCGCCCCGCCAATAAAGGCCGAACCGCGCCACAGGGTACCTTGCGCGTCGCCCAAGGTCAAACGTCCGCCTGTCTGCTTTTCCACGATGCCCGCGACCCAGCCAGCCGGGAAAAATACCAGCAGGGTGACACACACGCTGACGATGATGGCCAGCAGCCAGCCAAGCAAGCGCATCATCGTGCCGCGCCCGGACTCTGGTGCAGGGTCAGACTGGCATCGACCAGCCCCGCCTTGCCCTGTGCCGTGATCTTCGCGTCCTGCACCGCCACGCGGCCTTCGCGGCGCAAGCCGTCCAGCCACAGCATGACGCTGGCAAACGGCACGCCATTGAGCTGCACGCGCGCGTATTCGCCCGTCAGCGACAGCGATTGTGGCGTCAAGCCGCGCGCTTTCAACGAGGCGTCGAGGCTTTCGCGGCCCATGGGAGCGACCTGCACGGGCGCCTGGCGCGCCAGTTCGCCCGCTTCACGTGCCAGTGCCTGCAACTGGGCCGCGTTCTGGCGCAGCTCGGGCAAGCTCTTTTGCAAGGCGATGCGTCCCGTCCAGGCCGGCTCGAAAAACACCGCGTAGACGAGGGCCAGCCCCGCCACCACGCCGCCGATGGTCAACAACTTGCGCTCCTGCTGCGTGCGTTCCGCCCAGAAGGCTTGCACGGCCTGCTGCTGCCGCGTCAACGCGGCGCGCGCCTTGTTTACTGCTGCACTCATGCTTTTGCTCCCGTGGCCGGCGTGATCTTCCACACGCCCGGCGCCGTTTCATTCAAGGCCAGCTTGCGCGCGGCCAGGCCATCGCGCACCTGCGCCTGTGCGCTGGCATCGACCATGTCCGGTTTCAGCTTGACGATCAGGCTGCGCTCGCGGTATTCCAGCGAGGCCACCACGCCGCGCCCGGCCAGGCCACCCAGGGCCTCGCCCAGTGCCGCGCTCATGCTGGTGAAGTCATCCATGCTCGCTTGCCCGCTTTGCAGGCGGGCGGCAGCGATATTGCGCCGCATCTGTTCCGCTTCCAGCCCAAACACGGGCGCTTCATTCGGATACGCGGCCTTGAAGGTTTGCTGCATCGAGGTACGCACGGTGGCGGCCTCGCGCTTCAGGCGCATCCATTCGATATTCATGCCGGCCAGGTTGACGATCACTGCCAGCAGCGCCAGGCGCAGCGGCCAGCGCCAGCGGCGCCATTCCGTGGCAGATCCCGTGGCCGTGCCAAGCGCGGCGGCCAGGTCCAGTCCTGCATTCTTGGCACCAGCAATCCAGTGCGCCCAGTGGTCAGGCTCCAGCGTCACGCCATCCATGCCGGCAGCGAGCTGTTGATATTGCGCAAGCTCGGCCTGCGCCACGTAGACCGTCAGTGGCACATCGCCGGCAAACGCGCGCGTCGTCAGCAGCGCCTGCTGCGGCTGGGCCGGCAATACCAGGCCCAAACCTTCTTGCGGTGCCTGGCGCAAGGCCAGTTCCAGGCTGTCGCCGCTTGCCTGCAAGAATGCCGTCACGCTGCCCGGCTGCAAGGGCAGGCATAGCTGCGACGGCAGCAGCGCCACCTTGCGCGCGCCCTGCGCCAGCAAAGCTTTCACGAGTACCTCGGCCCAGGCGCGCTGCGCCACGGCCACCGTGCGCATGCCGGCAGCGTCGGGCGCGCCGGCGGCCAACAGGCAATCCTGGGTGTCGCCGAGGATATGTTCTTCCACCAGGCCGGGCAAGGCCGCGCGCAAACGGGCGCCAGCCAGTGGCGGCGTTTTCAGGCGCAGCAGAGTCACGTCGGCCGCCGCCAGCAGCAGCACCACCTGCTTCGCACCAGCGATCAGCTGGCCCAGGCTGCCCAGCGGCGCGCTGCCCTGCTGCTGCAGGGCGCCGCCGTCGCCGGCCAGCACGAAGGGGCAGGCCGGTGCGCTGTCAGTGGACGCCTTGGCCGGGTGACGGATATACAATATTGTCAAAGTGACTCGCTTTCAGCTGTTAATTTTCCCGCAGCCAGACCAGGCTGGTGGTGCGCTGCGGATCCGTTTTTCGATTGATGAGCGCCACGGCATCCAGGGCGGCACGGTCCAGCCGCACACGGATGACGGTGAGAAAGTAGCGGCTCTTCACATCGAGTTCCACATCTTCAATCACTTGCTTACTATCAATATTATTCTTGAAGTTTGCTAAATCAACAAACTTTTTACGCGGATTGCTCAAAGTCAGGGCACTCGCCTCGGACAGCGACATCATCGTCACGGCAGCCAGCACCTCGGCCGGGGCCGTATTGACGTTCACACCCGTGATCTCCGGCAAGATAATAACGACATCGCGCAATTGCTCGATCATCTGCGGCGTATAGCCGGGCACGGACAGCAAATCCTCCACCTGCGTAAACGCTACCGGCTCGCTGCTGCTACCCGAGGCGACAGGGACGGCGGGCGTCTTGCCATCGCTGCCGCTGCTACCAGTGCGTGGTTTCGGCTTGGCGCGCAGCACGGCATCGGCCGTGGCCTGCGCCAAGCCACTATCGAGCTTCATGTTTGACAATAATCGCTGGTAGGCCAGCACCTGTTTCGGATTGATGCCGCCCGTGGCGGCGACCAGGTTGGTAATATTAAACCGCGCCTGCGCGTCGAGCGCGCGGCCAGAGACGGTGGCGTCGAATTTTTCCGTATCGACCTTTTCACGGTCGACGTAATCGTCAAGCCGCGCTTCCTCGATGGGCGTCGCCCACACGCCGTCCAGCGCCGTCAGCATGGGATTGTCCTGGCGCAACCAGAAGCGGGCGAAGTCAACCATGCCGCGCATGGCCCACTGTGTCTGCAGGCGCAAACGCTGGTTTTCCATCGAACGCACTTGCACTTGCTGCTGCCAGAACAGGCTGGCGACGACCGTGATGGCCAGCGCCGTCAGCAGCAGGGCCGTGATGACGGCCACGCCACGCTGGCGCGCAGGGAGCTTGACGGGCTTCATCCCGGTCCCAATAAAAAGACTTTGGACAGGCCAGCGTCCTGGCCCGGCATTTGCAAGGTCACTTCCAGGCCCGGCACTTGCGTGGAGATGGTGACGCCCGCCGTCAGCACATTCCAGGCGCCATTGTTCCAGCCACGCATGACCATGCTGTCGACGCCATGCATCAGGGCCACGTCGGCGCTGGAGCTATCGGTATCGTCGCGCGCCGCCTGCCACAGGGTGTCGAGCACCGCCAGGTCGCGCGTGCCGTTCGACTCGCGCCGCGTCAGCACGCCGCCGCGCAGGCGGTAAGTGACCACTTGCAACTGTTGCGGCTCCTGTTCCGATGCGGCCAGGCGCACCAGAGTCAGGCGGTCGGTCTCGGCGCTCAGGTTGGTGCGGCCATTCAGCAGGGTATTGCTTTGGCCGGCGCCGGCCAGATGGTCGCAATCGCTTTGCATCTGGGCAAACGCCAGCTGCATGCCGCGCGCCTGCTCCAGCTGGCTGGTCAGCACTTCACGCGAACGCATGATGCTGTCCAGGCCGCGCCAGCCCAGCACGGCGACCATGGCCAAAATGCCGATCGCCACGAGCAGCTCGATCAGGGTGAAGCCAGCGGCGGAGTGATTGCGGCGCGCCATCAGTCGTTAAACGCCAGCAAGACCAGGCGCACGATGCGCCGGGCCGGGTATTGCACGTCGTACACGTTCACGCGCACTTGCCGGATGCGGGGATTCGGCGTGGCCACCACTTCCTCCTCGCAGATAAGTTTTAAATCGCCTTGCGGGCAGTCGACCGTGCGCTTGCCCGTCTGCGGAAAGGTTTTTGCCAGGCGCAAGCGCACCAGGTGGTTTTCCGCCGACCAGGTGGCCATCATGGCGCTGCGCAAGCCATCGCTGTTCTGCGTCAGGCTGCCCACGGCGCGCAAGGACGCGCCCAGGGCCGTGCCGACGATGACCAGGGCCACCAATACTTCCAGTAAAGTGAAGCCGCGCTGGCGGTAGTGTCGGGAGATGCCCATCATTGCTCGACCGTGAAATGGCCGATGCCATCGGCGCGGATGGCCACGCTGCGTTCGCCGCTGGCCAGGGTCAGCACGAAAGGCTTGTCGACCGGTTCGCGGCCGAAGATGATGCGCAGAGGCTGAGCCACGCTGTTTGACGGCTGCACGCTGAGCAGCATGGGCGTATTGTTGAAGCTGCGTTCGCGCAGCAAGTCATCCTGTGTCACGGGTTGCCACAGTTTTTCATTGAGGACCAGGAAACGGTATTGATTTTCGTCAGCCTCGAATGCCACCTGCCGGCTGCGCACGATGGCTTCATCGCGCGCCAGCTGCAGCAGCAGGGCGATGCGCTCGGCTTCCTTCTGCAACGCTTGCTGGCCATTCGGCATGGCGTTCAGCGACACCAGGCCCAGGGTCACCCCGATGATGACCATCACCACCAGCAATTCGATCAGCGTGAAGCCGCTGGCGCGTGGCCGGGGCAGTGCGCGACCGGTGGTCATGGCAGGCATGCAATGGAAAACTTACAGTTCCCAGGAGCCGATATCGGCGTCATCGCCGCTACCGCCAGGTTGGCCGTCGGCGCCCAGCGAAATGATGTCGACTTCGCCCTTCACGCCCGGCGACAGGAACTGGTACGGGTTACCCCATGGATCCTTCGGCATCTTTTCCAGGTAACCGCCCGCCTTCCAGCCATTCGCGGCCGGTCCCGTGGTCGGTTTTTCGATCAGCGCCTGCAAGCCCTGCTCGGTGGTCGGGTAGCGCTGGTTATCCAGGCGGTACAGTTTCAAGGCTTGCATCACGGTAGCGATGTCGACTTTCGCCGCCGCCACTTTCGACTCGCCCGTGCGGGCGATCAGCTTGGGTACCACCAGCGAGGCGAGGATGCCCATGATCACCACCACGACCATGATTTCGATCAAAGTGAAGCCGCGCGCGCGGCGCTGGCGTATCGGATGGTTTGCAGCGTTTTGCATAAGAAAGAGAGAAGAAGGTAAGTAATGAGTGCAGAGTATAAAGCGGAAATATGACAAAGCCTGTCATATGGGGAAAAATTTGTGCGGGGCTACTCAGAGCGGCAAGACCACTACACCGCAAACGGCGCAGCCGGGGTCGCGCGCCACCCGCATGCTGCTCCATTCCATGTGCAAGCCATCAAGCAGCAGCAGCCGTCCCGCCAGTGATTCCCCAACGCCCATGATGAGTTTCAGCGCCTCGGCCGCCTGCATGGCGCCCACCACGCCCACCAGCGGCGCAAACACGCCCATGGTCGAGCACGCCTCGTCCGTGAACTGCTGCTCCTGCGGAAACAGGCAGGAATAACACGGCTGGGTACCCGTGCGCGGGTCGAAGACGCTCACTTGCCCGTCGAAGCGGATCACGGCGCCCGACACCAGCGGCACCCTGGCCGCCACGCAGGCGCGGTTGACGGCGTGGCGCGTGGCGAAGTTATCCGTGCAGTCGAGCACCACCGTGGCGGAGCAGACCAGTTCGGCCAGGCGCGCACCGTCGAGGCGCTCCTGCAAAGCGATTAATTCGATCTCGGGATTGATGCCAGTCAATGTTTCGCGCGCCGACAGCACTTTCGGCTGGCCCACGCGCGCCGTCGTATGGGCGATCTGGCGCTGCAGATTGGTCAGGTCGACCGTGTCGTCATCGACCAGGGTCAGCTTGCCGACACCGCTGGCGGCCAGGTACATGGCGGCCGGCGAGCCCAGCCCGCCCGCGCCGATCACCAGCACATGCGCGTCGAGCAAGGCTTGCTGGCCTTCAATGCCGATCTCGTCTAACAGGATATGGCGCGAATAGCGCAGCAGCTGATGGTCGTTCATGGCGACGACTACGGTTTTTGCACAGGAATTTTCTTGTCGTCCGCCTTGATGTCGGAAGCAATTTCCGGCTTGGCGCCGATCTTCTCGCCCTTGGCGTCGACCTTGGCCAGTTGCACCGGCAAGCCCTGGAAGTGGTTCAAGGCTTGCTGTAGCTGGAAATCATCCTTGGCGCCGTATTCGAGCGGCTTGCGCTTTTTCGCCGTGGCGATCAGGCGCTGCTCTTCTTCCAATTGATCCTGCATGCCTTCCATCGTTGGCTTGGCCGCTTCCGGCTTGCCATCGTTGCTGCTCAGGTGTTTTTCCAGGTCCGCCTCGCGCACGCGCAGGCTGTTCCAGCCATCGCCCTCGGCCGTTTCATCGACCAGCAAGTCGGGCACGATGCCGCGCGCCTGGATGGCCCGGCCTTTAGGCGTGTAGTAGCGGGCCGTCGTCAGCTTGACGGCCGTGTCGGCCGTGATCTGGCGCAAGGTTTGCACGGAACCCTTGCCGAACGTTTGCGTGCCGATGACGGTCGCGCGCTGGTAATCCTGCAAGGCGCCGGCGACGATTTCCGAGGCTGAAGCGGAGCCGGCATTGACCAATACCACTAGCGGCACGGTCTTCAGCGCGGCCGGCAGCTTGGCCAGCGGGTCGGCCTTGGCGCCCGGCGGCGCATAAAATTCGCGGCGGCCATAAAACACTTGCTTCGACTCCGGCAACTGGCCCTTGGTGGAAACGATCACGGAATTACCCGGAAGGAATGCTGTCGCCACGCCGATGGCGCCAGGCACGACGCCACCGGGATCGTTGCGCAAGTCCAGCACCAGGCCCTTCAGCTTGGGGTCTTGCGCATACAGCGCGTTAATCTTTTTGACCATGTCATCGACGGTCGGTTCCTGGAACTGGGCGATACGCAGCCAGGCGTAGCCGGGCGCGACCATCTTCGCCTTCACGCTTTGCACGCGGATTTCCTCGCGCACGATGGGGAACACCAGCGGCTTGCTTTCGCCCTTGCGCGACATGGTCAGCACCAGCTTGCTGCCGGGCTGGCCGCGCATCTTCTTGATGACTTCCTCCAGCTGCAAGCCTTTCAGCGGGATATTGTCGAGACGGGTGATCAGGTCACCGGCCAGGATGCCCGCCTTGGCGGCCGGGCTGTCCTCGATGGGCGAGACGACTTTCACGTAGCCGTCTTCCATGCTCACTTCGATGCCGATGCCGACAAACTTGCCTTGCACGCTTTCGCGCATTTCCTTGAAAGCATTTTTATCCAGGTAGACGGAATGCGGGTCCAGCGACGACACCATGCCGGAAATGGCTTCCGTCAGGAGTTTCTTGTCTTCCACCTTCTCGACATAATCGGACTTGATCAGGCCGAAGACATCGGACAACTGGCGCAGCTCGTCGAGCGGCAGCGGGGCATTCGTGATTTTCTGCGCCACGGCCGGGAACTGCAGCGACATGCCGATACCGGCCAGTACGCCCAGACCGATCAGGCCGATACTTTTGACTTTGATACCCATTTATTCTTCGCAATCTACAAATTCGCTGCCGCAGCAATGGTGGGAACTTAAAACTTCACCCAGGTGGCGGGGTCGAAGGCGCGGCCCTGATGACGCAATTCAAAGTATAGCCCTGATTCCTCGTTGCCGCCGCTGTTGCCCGCGCTGGCAATGGCTTCGCCGCCCTTGACGGCATCGCCCACCCGTTTCAGCAAGGATTGGTTATTGCCATAAATACTCATGTACTGGCCGCCATGGTCGACGATGATCAAATTGCCGAAACCGCGCAGCCAGTCGGAAAACACCACGCGGCCACCAGCGATGGCGTGAATCTCGCTGCCTTCGCCCGTGCGGATGAACACGCCCTTCCAGCTGGGTCCGTCACCGCGCTTGCTGCCAAAGCGGGCGGCAATCTTGCCCGCCACGGGCGCGCGCAACTGCCCTTTCATGCTGGCAAAAGCGCCGGCCGGTGCAGCCGGGCCCAGGCTCGGGCGTTCCGGCTCCGGTTCCGGTTTCGGCTCGGGTTTCGGCATGACCTTGGCCACTTGCGGCGGCTCGTCGTCATCGATCGGTTCAAGCTTGACGGGCGGTGGCGGCGTCTGCGGCTTGATCTTGCCCGATTTATTTTGTTGCTCTTTTGCAATGCGTTCGCGTTCAGCCTGCGCCTGGGCGGCCTTGGCGCGCGCGGCCAGCAGGCGTTCGCGCTTTTCCGCGGCGATCTTGGCGTCGGCGGCCGCTTTTGCGGCGGCGCGTTGCTCGGCCAGCAATTGCTGGCGTTTCTTTTCGGCCGCGGCGGCGGCGGCCTGCTCTTCGATCAGTTTCGCCAGCTTGTCGACCAGGTTGCCCATGCGCTGTTCGTCGCGCTCGACATTGCCCACTTCCTTGCGCTGCGCCACCAGGCGCTGCGACAAGCTCGTCAGCAAGGCGGCGCGGCGCGCCTTTTCCTGCACCAGCAGGGCCTTCTGGTCGCGCTCTTCCTGCGCGATTTCTTCCAGTTCATCCTTGGCGTTCTGCACGTCCGCCTGGTTTTTCTCGACCGCCAGCAAGTTGGCGCGCAAGGCTTCCAGCAGGCGCGCCTGCGCCTGCGACACATACGCCATCAGTTGCAAGTCGCGGTTGATGCGGTTCGGGTTGTCACCCGACAAGAGCAGCTTGATGCGGTCTTCGTTGCCGGCGACATATTGTTCACGCAGCAACTTTGACAGCTGCGTCTTCTGTTTCTCGACGGTGGCCGTCAGTTGCTGGTGCTCCTGCCCCAGCGCATTGAGTTTCACGCCCGTCGCGCTTTGCTCCTGTGCCAGGTCGCGCAAGGCGCGGTTGGCGTTGGAAATGGCCTCTTCCGACTCGGCCAGAGTATCGGCCGCGTCATCCTTGGCGCTTTCCGTGCGGCTGATGTCGCGCTTGAGCGCCGTCAGCTTTTGTTGCAATCCAGCACGTTGTGCTTCCGCGGCCGCTTTCTGCTTGCTGCGTTCGGTGGGCTTGGCACCCTGTACGGCGCCGCTCGACAACAGCAGCGCTGCGCACAGCATGGCGCCGGCGCGCCACGCCGGCAGGGGTCGTTCAGCAGAGGGGGCGATCGCTGTGCCGCGGAAGAAAGACAACAAGTTACTTGGCCTTCCCTTGGTTCGCCACGGCCGCTTGCGCTGCCGCAATCGCTGCCGGGTCGCCCAGGTAGTAATGACGAATCGGTTTCAGGTCGGCGTCCAGTTCATACACGAGCGGCTGGCCGTTCGGAATGTTCAGGCCCACGATGTCGCTGTCGCTGATGCCATCGAGCATCTTGATCAGCGCGCGCAGGCTGTTGCCGTGGGCCGAAATGATGATCTTCTTGCCGGCGCGGATGGCCGGGGCGATCTCTTCGTCCCAGGACGGCATCACGCGCGCCACGGTGTCTTTCAGGCATTCGGTCAGCGGAATCGACGCTTTCGGCAAGCCGGCATAGCGCGGATCATTGAACGAGGCGCGGTCATCGTCAGCTTCCAGCGGCGGCGGCGGCGTGTCATAGCTGCGGCGCCATACCAGTACTTGCTCGTCGCCATACTTGGCGGCCGTCTCGCCCTTGTCCAGGCCTTGCAGGGCGCCGTAGTGGCGTTCGTTCAAGCGCCAGTCGTTCTTGATTGGCAAATACATCATGTCCATCTCGTCGAGCGCCAGCCACAGGGTGCGAATGGCGCGCTTCAAGACCGAAGTGTAGGCCACGTCGAACGTAAAACCTTCCTGCTTGAGGATCTGGCCGGCGGCCTTGGCTTCGTTGACGCCCTTTTCCGTCAGATCGACGTCGGTCCAGCCGGTGAAGCGGTTATCGAGGTTCCAGGTGGACTCGCCGTGACGCATGAAAACGATTTTGTACATAGTTCTATCTTCTCAAGGGGTTCAAATCAAAAAAGCAAAACGTAAAAAGACCTCGTCCAGCTTCTATTTTATAATGCGCGGATTGACTTAAACCATTGGACCCTACGTGAAATTCATTATCGACCACATTTTTCTGTTTGCCATCGTCATTATTTCCGGCGGCGCCCTCCTCTGGCCACTGCTGTCGATGCGCGGCAAGCGCGCGACCGTGCTGGAAGTCACGCAACTGATCAACCGTGGCAAGACCATCATCGTCGACGTGCGCAGCGCGGAAGAATTCGCCACGGGCCACTTGCCTGACGCGAAAAACATGCCGCTGCCGGAACTGGCAAAACGCCTGGGCGAGCTGGAAAAATTCAAAACGCGCCCCATTGTAGTGGTTTGCCAGAAAGGTTCGCGTTCGGCAACGGCCGTCGGCCTGCTGGGTAAAGCCGGTTTCGCTGAGGCAACGAGCCTGGAAGGCGGCCTCGACGAATGGAAAAAGCAAGGTTTGCCATTGAAAACCTTGTCGCTGGCCAAATAAGTCCGTATTACAACACCCAACAAAACCGTAGCGAGCGGATGGGAGTTGTGGTTGAGAAGCGCAACTGTGCGAAGGCACAGTGAGCATCGCAGACCGCAAATCACGACGCGCAGCAGGTTTGGTTCGGTGTTTTTAACTGAAGGAATCATCATGACCGTCCCTGTAATTGTGTATAGCACCGCCGTGTGCCCGTATTGCGTGCGCGCCGAGCGCCTCTTGGAAGCCAAGGGCGTGACCGTGCAAAAGATCCGCGTCGACCTCGACCCGGAAGAGCGCATCAAGATGATGGAACGCACGGGTCGCCGCACGGTGCCGCAAATCTATGTGGGCGACACCCACGTGGGCGGATTCGACGATTTGTATGCGCTCGATCAAGCTGGCAAGCTCGACCCCTTGTTAAACGGCACGGCAGCCTGATATAAAGCGGGTTCGAGAAATTGCTTGGTTTTTTGTCGTATTGTTTTGATACAATTGCCTCGCACCTGATCTGGCCGCGCCTATCCGGCGCGGTTTGAATACCGCAAGCACCATATTTGAACGGTGTGCCGTTCTTGTCCATTACAACGAAAGCGTTCCATGTCTGACGAAAATCTGCAACCAGTCTTCCAAATCCAACGCGTCTACCTGAAAGACATGTCGCTGGAACAACCAAATTCCCCAGCTATTTTCCTGGAACAAGAAGCACCAGCCATCGAAGTCGCTCTGGACGTGGGCGCTGCGCCTCTGGCCGACGGCATCTTCGAAGCAACCGTGACCATCACCGTGACCGCCAAAGTCGGCGACAAAGTCGCTTTCCTGGTAGAAGGCAAGCAAGCCGGTATCTTCGAAGCACGCAACATTCCTGCCGATCAACTCGATCCGCTGCTGGGAATCGGCTGCCCGAACATCATCTACCCTTACCTGCGCGCCAACATCGCCGACGTGATCACCCGTGCCGGCTTCCCGCCAGTGCACCTGGCCGAGATCAACTTCGAAGTGTTCTACCAACAACGTCTGCAAGCTATTGCTGACGCCGCTGCCGCAGCACCAGCAGCCAGCGAAACGCACTAAGCTTTGCAAGACCCCGCCGGCCGTCAAGGCTGGCCTGACACGGCGGCCTGGCCGCCGTGTTTCGTTAAGGTTCAAAAAATATCATGTTGAATAGTGCGCTCTTGAGCAAGTTCCGCTGGATGGCCGGCGCCGTGCTGCTGCTGGCCACCGCCGCCAGCCACGCCGTCGATTTCAAAACGGTGGGCGCGGCCCCCGTGATCCTGTACGACGCGCCGTCCGCCAAGGGCGGCAAGCTGTACGTGGCGCCACGCGGCATGCCGCTGGAAGTCGTGCTCAGCTACGGCGAATGGGTCAAGGTACGCGACGCCAGCGGCGAAATGGCCTGGACGGAAGCCAAGGGCCTGTCGGCCAAGCGCAACGTCGTGGCGCGCGCCGCGAACCTGAAGGTACGCGCCAGCCCCGATGACACCGCCTCCCCCATCATCCTCGTCGACAAGGGCGTGCTGCTGGAAATGAGCGAGCAGCCCAGCTCCGGCTGGGTCAAGGTGCGGCATAAGGATGGCCAGAGCGGCTACGTCAAGACCAGCGAAGTGTGGGGCTTGTAAGCACCGCCAGATTCATCGGGGCAGCGGCCAGCCGCGCCGTGCCCTTCCCCCTGCCAGACTGAGGTTGCATGCAAGTTTCCCCTGAAAACACTCCCGATACCAGCGCCAAGGCCGTCCCGTGCAAGATCACCGTGCTGGGTGCCGGCGCCTGGGGCACGGCCGTGGCCATGGCCCTGGCCGGCCGCCACGACGTGCTGCTGTGGGGCCGCAATGGCGACGCCATGGCCGCCATGACTGCCAGTGGCGAAAACAGCTATCTGCCCGGCTTCCCATTACCGCCGCAACTGCACATCAGCGCCGATTTCGACGCCGCCGTCGCGCATGCCAGCGGCGAACGGGGCCTCTTGATCGCCGCCTGCCCCGTGGCGGGCTTGCGGCCTCTGCTGCTGCAACTGAAAGACAAGGCCATCCCGAATCTGGTGTGGCTGTGCAAGGGGTTTGAAGGAGGCACGGGCCTGCTGCCGCACCAGATCGTGCGGGAAGTGCTGGGCGACACAGTCGCCGGCGGCGCCCTGTCCGGCCCCTCGTTCGCACAGGAAGTGGCACGCGGCCTGCCGTGCGCGCTGACCATCGCCTCGCACAGTGCCGCCTTGCGCGGCGCCGTCGTCTCGGCCTTGCATGGCGGCACTATCCGCGTGTATGCGAGCGAAGACCTGGTGGGCGTGGAAGTGGGCGGCGCCGTGAAGAACGTGCTGGCCATTGCCACGGGCGTGGCCGACGGCCTGGGCCTGGGCTTGAATGCGCGCGCCGCGCTGATCACGCGCGGTCTGGCGGAAATCACGCGCCTGGGCACGGCCCTGGGTGGCCAGACGGAAACGTTCATGGGCTTGACGGGCATGGGAGACTTGATTTTGACCTGCACGGGCGACTTGTCGCGCAACCGCCGGGTCGGCCTGGGCCTGGCGCAAGGCAAGGCCTTGGCCACCATCGTGGCCGAACTCGGTCATGTGGCCGAAGGCGTACCCTGCGCCAAAGCCGTGCGCGAACTGGCGCGCCGCATGGGCGTCGACATGCCGATCACCAACGCGGTGGCCGGCGTACTGTTCGATGGGGATTTGCCGCACGTGATGGTGCAGCAGCTGCTGTCACGCGATCCGCGCGCCGAGGCGGCCTGACGCGGCAGGGGAAACTTAGCGTCCCGCCTTGGCCATCAATATCGTCAGCAGCACCAGACTGTCTTCGCGCGCGGCCAGCGCATGCGCCTGGCCGCCGTGCAGATACAGCATCTGCCCCGGCCCCAGCAATTGCTCCCCGCCATGCGCCGTCACCGCCACCTGTCCTTGCAGGCACAGCAGAGTGATTTCACCGAGCACATGATGCTCGGGCATGGTCTTGCCCTTGGGCATGCACATGCGGATCAATTCCAGTTCGTCCGTCCTGGCCAGCGCGATGGCGGAAAACTGCGACAGGTCGTCGCCATTCCTGCGCAACACCTCAATCACCTGTCCTGAACTTGCGTGCTCCAGTGCCATTATGTGCTCCTTCAGCAATTACTCGGTGACTTCCTCCGGCTCTTTCGCGCCGCGCATCCACTCGACCAGCGGCCACGCATCCTTCAAGCCTTCCGCCAGGGTCGGCAGCAGTTTTTCCGGTTCGTTCACGGGCAGCGGTATTTCGGTCCAGACAAAAAAGCTTTTCAGCTTGATGAATTCGATATGTTCGGCATCCGCCTCGAAGCCCTTGGGCGGGCGCTGCAACTTGCCCTCATTCTGGATGGTGCCGAAGCGGGCTTTTAAACGCTTATTTTTCAGCACTTTGGAAAAACCTGGCGCGTCGTTGACCATGTGTTCGCGCAGCGCCTTCAGGCGGCCAGGGGGCGGCATGTATTCGCCGGCGCCGAACAGCAAGTTGCCCTGGCCATCGATCTGCAGATAATACGTGGGGCCGCCCGCCTTGCTGGGACGGCGCATGTCGTTTGGCGCGATGGCGGCCGAAAAGCGCGTTTTATACGGGCTCTTGTCGTGCGCGAAACGCACGTCGCGGTTGATGCGGAACAAGGCCTTCTTCGGATTGCAGTACTTCACGGCCGGGTCAAATTTGCCCAGCTCACCGATCAGGCTAGTGACCAGCGCCAGGAATTCCTCGCGCAAAATGTCGTAACGGGGCTTGTTCATGACAAACCAGGGACGATTGTTGTTATCGCTCAGTTCACGTAAAAATTGGGTCAAATCACGCACATGCATGTGTCAAATTCCGATCAGCAACTATTTGGAAAGCTCTTTCGGGAGGGGGCGCTTGCCCACCATCACGTCGAGTGCCGCTTCGCGATTCTTGCGCAGCACCGTCATTTTAGCTTTTCCGCCGGGCGGCAGTTGGGCGATCAGATTGAGCATTTCCGTCGTGTCGGCCACGGGCTTGCCTTCCACCGTCAGCAGGATGTCGCCGGGCACGATGCCAGCCTTGTCGGCCGGCCCGTTGCGCACCACGCCGGCAATGATGGCGCCGCTTGAGCGCTGCAAGTTGAAGCTTTGCGCCAACTCTGGCGTGATGTCCTGCGTTTCCACGCCGATCCAGCCGCGCACCACGTGGCCATCCTTGATGATGGCTTCCATCACCGTCTTGGCCGTCGAGACAGGAATGGCGAAGCCGATGCCGACGGAACCGCCGCTTTGCGAATAAATCGCCGTATTGATGCCGATCAAGTTGCCGCGCGTATCGACCAGGGCGCCGCCCGAATTGCCGAAGTTGATGGCCGCATCCGTCTGGATGAAGTTTTCAAAGCTGTTGATGTGCAAGTTGTTGCGGCCCAGGGCGGAGATGATGCCCATGGTCACCGTCTGGCCCACGCCGAACGGATTGCCGATGGCCAGCACCACGTCGCCCACGCGCGCCAGTTCCGACTGGCCCAGCACGATGACGGGCAGCTTGTCGAGGTCGATCTTGATCACGGCCAGGTCCGTTTCGGGATCCAGGCCCACTACCTTGGCCGGCGCCTTGCGCCCGTCGGTGAGCACCACTTCGATTTCATCGGCGCCTTCGACCACGTGGTTGTTGGTCAGCACGTAACCTTCATGGCTGACGATGACGCCCGAGCCCAGGCTGTTTTTCAAGTCCTCGTCATCCTCGCCGTCCGGGTCGCGTTCGCCGAAGAAACGTTTGAAGAAGGGATCGCGCGCCAGCGGATGGGCGCCGCGTTTGGGCACTTGCAGGGTGAGGATGTTGACGACGGCGGGCATGGCGCGCGCCGCCGCGTCGCGGTAGGAACCGGGCGCCAGGCTGCTGGACGCCGTTTCCACCACGGGGACCGGCTTGGCGGCAGAGCCCAGCTGCTGTACCCGGCTGGCCGGACGCAGCGCGCCGTACACAAAGTACAGCGCCAACGCGATGGTCACGGTTTGCGCAAACAATAACCAGAATCGTCGCATAGAGTTCTCTGCCCAGGTCAGCCGGCCATTGCCGGAACGACTTATTTTGCCAGATCGTTGCTATTCTGTCCGTTCTTCTGCAGGGAGTCGCGGATCTCACGCAGCAGCACGATGTCTTCCGGCGTGGCCGGCGCTGGCGCCGGCGCGACAGGTTCGCTGCGGCGGGCCTTGTTCATCAGGCGCACCATCTGGAAGATGATGAAGGCAAGAATGACAAAGTTGAGCAAAATAGTGAGGAAATTACCGTAGGCCAGCACGGCGCCCGCCTTTTTCGCTTCCACCAGGGTCATCGTCGTGGCTTGGCCGTTCAGGGGCAGGTAATAATTGGCGAAATCGAGGCCACCGAAAATGCGGCCGATGGGCGGCATGATCACGTCTTGCACCAGGGAATCGACAATCTTGCCGAAGGCGCCGCCGATGATGACACCGACCGCCAGATCGACAACGTTGCCTTTCATTGCAAATTCTTTAAATTCCTTCATCATTGCCATGAATTTCTCCTTCGGATATGTATAAAAAACATGTCGATCATACTATTGATTCCCGGTGCCACCAACTTATGGTTGTCGGCAGGACCAATTCGGGCACAGCCGGGCGCATCTAGTTCGAAAGAACTAGCCACCTCCTGCAAAAGTATATAAATTATGGTACAAGCAACGTTTTTGTTCTATTCGTTGTTTGCTTCACTTATAATTTGCGGTTGCCAGTAGTGGCTTTTTCACTTCCGGATAATCAACAAGAAACTGGCACGGGCTGCGCCATTGGCCGAAGTTCCGCAGGGATGTTGCCACTTTACCGTACAAAGATGCGGGTTGCGGCAATCAGTGGGATAGAGCTTCGGCGACGGGTTTTTCGCGGCTGCCACTCATAATAAAGATTCGCATTTTGACTGATTGGGGTTTGCATGAGTAACGAAAAGCAGGTCGATTCAGGCCGTCGCGGCTTGCTCGTCGCCACGTGCGCGGCGGGCAGTGTAGTTGGATTGGCAACCGCGGGAGCCTTGGTAAGCACCTTCCAGCCGTCGGAGCGCGCAAAAGCGGCTGGCGCGCCGGTCGAAGTAGACATCACCACCTTGCAACCCGGCGAAATGCGCACCGTCGAATGGCGTGGCAAGCCGGTCTGGATTCTGAAACGCACGCCGGAAATGATCGCGTCCCTGAAAAAGACCGATGGCAAAGTCGCCGATGCCAATTCGCAACGCAATCCCGCCGAATTCACGCCTGAATACTGCATGAACGAAGCGCGCTCGATCAAGCCTGAAATTCTCGTCGCCGTCGGCATCTGCACCCATCTTGGCTGCTCCCCTTCCTCGAAATTTGCCCCCGGCCCGCAACCGTCGCTGCCCGATGACTGGGAAGGCGGCTTCCTGTGCCCTTGCCACGGCTCCACCTTCGACATGGCAGGCCGCGTGTTCAAGAACAAGCCAGCACCGGACAACCTGCAAGTGCCGCGCCATATGTACCTGAGCGACACCAAATTGCTGATAGGTAAAGACGAGAAAGGCGAGGCTTGATCATGGCTGCTTTTAAAGAAACGAAATTCCCGGCAGACGCTCCCGTCGCCGAAAAAGCGCTGGGCTGGGTAGATGACCGCTTTCCCCTGACCAAGCTGTGGAATGACCAATGGGGCAAGTACTACGCCCCGAAAAACTTCAATTTCTGGTACATCTTCGGCTCGCTGGCCATGCTGGTGCTGGTCTTGCAGATCGTCACCGGCATCTTCCTGACCATGCACTACAAACCGGATGCGGCCCTGGCCTTCAATTCCGTCGAGTACATCATGCGCGAGGTCCCGTGGGGCTGGCTGGTGCGCTACATGCACTCGACGGGCGCCTCGGCCTTCTTCATCATCGTCTACCTGCACATGACGCGCGCCCTGCTGTACGGCTCGTACCGCAAGCCACGTGAACTGATCTGGCTGTTCGGTTTCGCCATCTTCCTGTGCCTGATGGCCGAAGCGTTCTTCGGCTACCTGCTGCCATGGGGCCAGATGTCGTACTGGGGCGCACAAGTGATCGTCAACCTGTTTGGCGCCATCCCGTTCATCGGCCCTGACCTGTCGTTGTGGATACGCGGCGACTACGTTGTTTCCGACGCGACCCTGAACCGCTTCTTCGCCTTCCACGTGATCGCCATCCCGCTGGTACTGCTGGGCTTGGTTGCAGCGCACTTGATCGCCCTGCATGAAGTGGGCTCGAGCAACCCGGACGGCATCGAAGTGAAGGAAAACCTGGGCGCCGATGGCCACCCGGTCGATTCCATCCCGTCGCATCCGTACTACACCGTGCATGATCTGTTCGGCGTGTCGATCTTCCTCGTCATTTTCAGCGCCGTCGTGTTCTTCGCGCCGGAAATGGGTGGATATTTCCTGGAATACAACAACTTCCTGCCCGGCGATTCGCTGAAAACCCCGCTGCACATCGCGCCAACCTGGTACTTCACGCCGTTCTACTCGGTGCTGCGTGCCACCACGGCCGACTTCATGTACGTGCTGATGGGTGTCGTGGCCGCTTACGTGGTGTTCATCTGGCTCAAGTCGCGCCTGTCGACGACCGTCAAGTCGGCCATCGCCGGCATCGCCATCGTCGCCATCATCGGCATGCTGCCACAGGTGCTGGACGCGAAATTCTGGGGCGTGGTGTTCTTTGGCGGTTCCGTCGTGATCCTGGCCTTCCTGCCATGGCTCGACCATTCGCCTGTGAAATCGATCCGCTACCGTCCGAACTGGCACAAATATGTGTACGCCATCTTCGGCCTGTCGTTCCTGATCCTGGGCTACCTCGGCACCCAGGCGCCAACGGATACGAAAACCATCGTGTCGCAAGTGTGCACACTGATTTACTTCAGCTTTTTCCTGCTGATGCCATGGTGGAGTGCAATGGGCAAGTTCAAGACCGTGCCGTCGCGTGTGACGTTTCACCCGCACTAAGCCGCTCTCACGCCACGCTCAAAGGACATACATCATATGAAGATTGCAAAAAAACTGCTCGCCATCCTGGCCTTCGTGCCCGCCATGGCTCTCGCCAGCGAAGGCGGCTTTCCGCTGGACAAGGCACCTGACCGCCAGACGAACATGGCAGCGCTGCAACATGGCGCCAAATTGTTCGTCAATTATTGCCTGAATTGCCACGCTGCCGTGTCGATGCGTTACAACCGCCTGCGCGACCTGGGCTTGACGGAAGACCAGATCAAGCAGAATCTGTTGTTCTCAGGTGATAAAGTAGGCGACCTGATGACAACAAGCCTGGCACCACAGGACGCCAAGGCCTTCTTTGGCGTCGTACCGCCGGATTTGTCGGTAATTTCGCGCGCGAAATCATCTTCCGCTGGCACAGGCGGCGACTACCTGTATACTTACCTGCGTACGTTCTATAAAGACGACACTCGGCCGACCGGCTGGAACAACATGGTCTTGCCGAATGTTGCCATGCCGCATGTATTATGGGAATTGCAAGGTGTCCAGACTGCCAAGTTCGTGGAAGAAAATGATCCGCACGAAGCTGGCAAGAAGATCCACAAATTTGCCGGCTTCGAGCAGGTCAAGCCAGGCACGTTGAACAAGATCGAGTATGACAATGCGGTAGCCGACCTGGTCGGTTACATGGAGTGGATGGCCGAACCGGCACAGCAAACACGCAAGCGCCTGGGCGTCTGGGTGCTGCTGTTCCTGTCGGTATTTGCTCTGCTGGCATGGCGCCTTAACGCGTCGTTCTGGAAGGAAGTCAAATAAGTGAGGCGCCGGCCATAGGCCGGTTTATGCCTGTTTCTGCGTTGTCCGCATGAGTGGACAAGCGACCTGGGGTGAGCCGTTCGCGGCTTCACCCCCTTTGTTTCTAAGGAACTATAAAAAATGATGGTTCTCTATTCGGGTACAACCTGCCCATTTTCGCAACGCTGCCGCCTGGTCCTGTTTGAAAAAGGCATGGACTTCGAAGTGCGCGACGTCGACCTGTTCAACAAACCGGAAGATATTTCGACCATGAACCCGTATGGCCAGGTGCCTATCCTGGTCGAGCGCGAACTGATCCTGTATGAATCGAACATCATCAACGAGTACATCGATGAGCGCTTCCCGCATCCGCAACTGATGCCGGCCGATCCGCTGATGCGTGCCCGCGCGCGCCTGATGCTGTTCAATTTCGAAAAAGAACTGTTCGTGCACGTGCACGTGCTGGAAAGCGAACGCGCCAAAAGCAACGACAAGGCCCACGACAAGGCACGCGCGGAAATCCGCGACCGCCTGACGACCCTGGCGCCGCTGTTCCTGAAAAACAAGTACATGCTGGGTGACGAATTCTCGATGCTCGACGTGGCTGTCGCGCCGCTGCTGTGGCGCCTGGACCACTACGGCATCGAACTGTCGAAGACGGCTGCACCGCTGATGAAATACGCCGAACGCATCTTCTCGCGCCCTGCGTACATCGAAGCGCTGACGCCTTCCGAAAAGGTCATGCGCCGTTAAGATATTCCCGGCAAGCCACGCTTGCCGGGGCATCTTGGGCCAACTGTCATTCTTTGTTCTTTTATTGAATTAGTTGTCCCATCGTTTCATTGAACTACCGGTGCGCCCGCCTCATGCTTGACGGGGGGCGCTCCCGCCTCACAGTGCCTATCATGTCTGAAATCTCAACCAAACCTTATATGCTGCGCGCCATCTACGAATGGTGCACCGACAGCGGCTACACGCCTTATCTCGCGGTCAAAGTCGATTCGCGCACCACGGTACCGATGGAATACGTGAAAAAGGGCGAAATCGTGCTCAACATCAGCTTCGGCGCCACCAGTGGCCTGAAGATGGACAACGACGCCGTCCGCTTCCACGCCCGCTTTGGTGGTGTCTCGCGCGAAATCTATGTGCCAGTCGACAACGTGATGGCCATCTACGCCAACGAAAACGGCCAGGGCATGGCCTTCGAGCCCGTGCTGGGCAACGATGATCCCGATGCGCAACCGACGGACAGCCCCGCATCCAGCGACGTGCCGCCGCCAGCGATCGCGCCGGTTTCCAGCGCCCCGACCTTGTCGTCCGTGCCGACCAGTTCCTCCGAACAACGCGACAACGCCACGCCCGGCGACGACGAGCCACCAAAAAAAGGCGGCCGCCCGACCCTGACACGCATTAAATAGCGTATAATTCGCAACGCACAGTTTTTGCCGACTTAGCTCATTTGGTAGAGCAGTTGATTTGTAATCATCAGGTGGCCAGTTCGAAACCGGCAGTCGGCACCAGAATTTAGTAGGAAAATCAAAGGGTTACATGCTTCTGCTTGTAGCCCTTTGTCATTTTTCTTTGGCATACGATGGATTGTGTAGGCGCCATGTAGGCATTCCCCGTCGTTACGGTACGCGGATGTCGGATTGACTTGTTTACCTTGCAAGTTAATCGCGATAGAATATATTTCAGCTTATAACTGGGCGCCCTTGAGCGCGTTTGAATGGTACAAATCCCTAAACCAGTACCATCATTTCTCGACAGTTGCGACAAGATCAAAGTTCAAGGGGCCCAACAAGTATGGGCTAGCAGAGACAGAAACAACTACTACACCTGGGACTCTCTCCACGGAGAAATCGAAGGTTTCGATAAACGCGGCCGCCATCTGGGCGCATTCCATGCTCAATCTGGCGAACAAACAAAAGAAGCAGTTAAAGGGAGGAAGATAAATGTCTAACATGTCATTCATTGACCGCTGCGTTCGTGGTACCGCGTTGCCAGACCAGATTGATGACTACGTAGAGCAGTGGCACGAAGGTCAGATTGGCCAAGATTTGGAACTCCGCGAGTTGCTCGGGATGAATAAACACGAGTATGCAGTGTGGATGCGGGATGCAAACGCAATATATGGAATTGTTGCGGCCAAACGAACTAAGCGTCCTATAGAGGACTTCACTGAAGATTACTTTTCCATGCCCCTGGCTGCTCGTGCTGGGAGTACAGACGACGCTAAGAAAGTAACCGATTGGCTAAGAAAGTTGGGCAAGCTTGATTGACCGCTGGCCTGAAGTTGCGATTGCCCGGCTAATTGCAGAGCGGCATGGATTTACGCCAGGCGAAAGCTTACTTGATTTGGTTTCAGTCTATGCAGATGTCGACTTCTTGCCAATTCCTGTTCAGCAAGTCGACGGAGTATCGCTTCACCTGAAGGCAAAATTGCGGCGACCATCGATAATTGTAAATTCACAAATCGCTGCCACTAGAGCTAAATTTACTTTAGCCCACGAGTTCGGTCACGTCCTGATCCCTTGGCATTCCGGTACAATTTTCTCCTATAGTGACTCGGTGAAGCACACAGAAGATGCCGATAACGCTTATTGGGAGATGGAGGCTGAGGCAAATCGATTCGCTGCAGAACTATTAATGCCGCGAGATTGGCTTCGCGACCAAATTCTTACTCAAAAAGACCCGACGAGCGTTATCAGGATGACCCTCGACCTATGCGGCACATCGATGGCTGCCGCAACTATCGCACTGAACAATGCTCTTCCTCCTGGCTATGTCTACGCTCGCACAAACGACGAAGGCCTCGTGGCTACCTCAATAAGTTCGCAAGGCACCTTAGTTAGGCCTTTCGCACAGGGTGAGAAATTCGCTGGCTCGGTACGAGTTGAGGAGAGCTCCGCTTGCTACAGTATGGATTTCAAGGGGACGCACCATTGGCTGTATTTTGGTGAAGAAAACGTTCCTGACCAGATTGCGGATGAACGTCCTTGGAGGGAAATATTCGATGAAATCATTCAAGACACTGATGCCATTGCAATTCAAGAGAACATAAAACATAGCGTTAACGCAATTATCTCGGCTTGTAATAAGAAGGATACTTCCGCTGCACTCTTCTTTACCAATGTGCGTCATCGAATGGCCGGACGCACTGAAGTTTATGACAAGATTCTTACGCACCCACTCTTCAACGTTTTCTTGCAAAAGAAGGTTTCAGATTTAATTTCTCGTCGTGCATGAAAAACTAAGCTAATTCAAGCTGGTTTTACCACCCCCAAGATATTAGCGCGCGATATCTCGTACATCCGTGCCAATGCGCTAACGCTCTCACCCTGCTCGTACTTGGCGACAATCTCGGCGCGCTGCTCAGCTGTCGTCTTCGATGGCCGCCCCAGCGTCTTGCCTTCGCTCTTTGCCCGGGCTAGACCCGACTGTGTGCGCTCCACCAGCAAATCACGCTCCATCTCGGCCACCGCCGCCAGCATGGTCAGCATCATCTTGCCGGCAGCGGACGCCAAGTCCAGTTTGCCGAGCTGCAGAACGATGACGGAGATTTTCCGGGCGGCCAGCAGCTTGACGGTGGCACCGACGTCCTGCGCGTCGCGGCCCAGTCGGTCCAGCTTTGACACCACCAGCGTTTCCCCATTGCGAATCTGGGCTAACAGCGCAGCGAACTGCGGGCGCTGGGTGGCGCTGGTCTTGCCACTGATGGTGTCGGAGAACCAGTAATCGACTTGGTGGCCTGCACCCTCTATTTCGAGGCGCTGATTGTCAGCGGTCTGTTCTTTGGTGCTGACGCGGCCGTATGCGAAGGTTGCCATGATGATTTCCCGATAAGTGGTGTTAGAAAACACTGTTAGAATATCCTTACCCGTTAGAAATTGCAATCCCTATATTTCCAACAGTGATAATCGTTGATTTTGATAGATGTTGGAAAACGGTCGTTTTCCAACACCCGAGGGGAACTGTAGTCCCATATCATGCTTGGTATAACTAGCCGCTAAAGCTACAATTGCATTATGGACATAACAACCATTGATAGACTAGTTGCGCTCACTGCCTTGGCAATAACACTTTGGCAACTTCGCCGCACTCATACAGCGGCTCAAGCGGCTCGTGAGTCCGCACATAGTGCCTTTTCGGCGGTGAAGCGTCTGGAAGCAGCAACTAAGATGCATGACATCTCAAGCAGGTCGCGCGAACTTCATCGTTTACTACGAAGCAAAAGTCTTGCGCCTGCTGCTGCCGCTGCGTTTGAGCTGAGAGATACCGTTGCCAGATATCAACACAACGATCAAAGTAAGCTTATCGTGAGTTTGGAACTCTGGACTAAGACCGTATCGGAGGTAGCTGATGTACACAAGAGGCTGGAGTCCTTATCATTGGTAAACCGCACTAGCAAGGACGACAGGGAAGCGCTGTTACATGAAGTCGGAAGACTACATACCCTTTTTACCAACCTTGCTGCCCAAGCCGGGGCTAATGGAGCAACAAATGCCGATACCAACTGATTACCGTGAAATCGTTAAATCTCTTACAACGAAAACAAATGAAGGTGACATAGCGTGGAAGAAGGATAAATTTTCTCTGGCCTTGGCCATTGACAAATCTAAGTTCTCTCTATGGGCAGGAAACGACGAATACTCAGACGAGCCCTTTGTTGCATTTGGCTTGTATGACAAGGACAGTACAGTCATAGACTCATGGTCTGTAGATCAATCTGACTCTGATTACTCAACCATGAATCAGCTCTATAAATCGGCGAATCGCCAAGCACTCGGAGTTCCGCAGCGCTTGAAAGCGCTCAACGCACTCATCTCTGAAATGAAGTCCAACGATGATTCCGAAGAGACTTAAGTTGCGTTCATAGCCCCAGGTACGTGCCGCCGGCATAGTTCCGAATAACGACACGAAGGAGCTCACTTTCCCCGAAGGCGCTCACAAAATTTTATGAGCATCTTCGCCGATTTTTGAGCACCTTCGCGAATCACGGGTTCATAGCCTCCAGGTCCAGCCCGCTTTCATGCCGCCCTTGATTGCCAGGATCCCCAAGGACTTTTGCGCTCGCCGCACGGTAGCCCAAGAATAGCCGGCGCCGTCCGCATCGGCCTTGATTTGGCGGGTAGGCAGCGGCCCGTCGGCCAGCAGGTCGCGCAGGAACTGCTCCGCGTCCAGGCGCTCGCCGCCACCCTCGCTGTCGTCGTGCTCCACGTCGCCAAGGATTTCCCGCGCCGTCCCCTCGATGGCACCGGCCCATACCGCATGCGTCGCCTCAATGCCGCCGGCGATGGTGGCCAGCTCCAGCGAGTAGGCGACACCGCCATCATCCGGCGCAATGTTCGATTTCGCCCTGGCCATAACGCGCCGATTGCTGCCCTCTTCCTTCGCAGTCACCAGCACCATACGCGCCAGGGCGCCGAATGCCTGTGAGCCGATAACCCGGTCCTGTGGCGCCTTGCCGGCGCCGCCCTTGGCAAAGTGGGTGATGCCGATGACCGCGCAGCCGTGAGCGTCTGCGAAGTCCACCACCGCCTGCAGGCTGCGGCGCACGTCGTTGGCCCGGTGCATGTCGCCGGCGACGGCGGACACAATCGGGTCTATCAGCAGCAGGCTCACGCCGCCTATGGCATCAACCGCGCGGCGCAGGTCGGGTATGTCCTGCGACGGGTCGAACGGCACGCTTTCGCCATCCTGCGCGATACCCTCAATAAAGTGGCAGCGTGCCAGGTCGGCGCCGGAGGCAATCAGCCGCGGTACGAGCGTATCATCGGCCACGTCCTCGCTTGACCATATCAGGACATTGCCACCGCCCTTGCACTCGCTACCATCTGGCCACCGGCCGCCCGTCGTGATGACGCCGGCCAGCGCCAGCGCAAGGGTGGTCTTGCCGGTACCGGCGGCGCCGGCCAGGATGGTCAGCTTTCCAGCCGGCACCCAGCCAGGCCACAGCCAAGTGATGGGCAGCGGCTTGATGTCGGCACCACAGCGGATTTTCACTACCCGTTCGCCCCGCTGCATGCTCCGGTCGAACTGGCGTGCCGTTTCTCCCTGGCGGTCCAGCTCGATGCGGGCGGCGCGCGCAGCGTCATCCTCCCTGCCCAGCGTGAAGCCGGCCATCTGGCCATCTGTGTGTTTGTCCGTCATCATGATTCCGCCAGTTTGAGAAAGGCCGTGCGTTTGTGGTCACCGTCGACCAGCAGCAGCCGGCGCGGCCTGGCCTGATACAGCCGGTCGGACAGCGTGCGCAGCGCGCCGTACCTGGTCAGCTTTCCGGGGAATATCAGCACCACGTCCAGGCCGGCCACCGCGCGGCACTCCAGCGCGGTGGGCAGGTTGGCCGGGTCGATTTCGATGGCGTTGCGTTTGGGTGGCAACATGCCGACGCCCAGCCACAGGACGCCACCCACCGGCGCCAGCCCATACTCGGCGCGTATGCGTGCCAGTTCCGCTAGAGTGCTCATACGCGACCGCCAGGCATGTAGAAGTGGTAGGGCAGCACAAGCAGGATGCGACTGCGGCCGGGTTCCGCGAATTGGTCGATGCAGCGCAGCGCCTGCTCAAGCGTCATGCTCACCAGGCCGCGAGGTGCGCGTGCTTGAATCGTCACCTTGTGGGCATCCTCAAGGCCAAGGGTTCCACCGCCATAAACCAGCGCAGGCGGCGGGCCCACTTCGGGAGGCTCGGGCAGCGAGTAACGGCTGGCGGCGAGCCGCTCGCTCTGGTGGCGAATACGCACCGAGCGGATTGATAACTCACCGTACGCAGGGTAATCCGCTGCGGCTTGATGCTTGCACGCAAATTCATGGGCGGTATCAAGTGAAAGGTCCAGCGCCAGCACTTCGCCGCGCTCGGTGAGTACATCGTACAGCGGCTCGTCAGTACCGCCATCGAATGGCGCGCGCGGGGCGCTCATTTCCGCCCCCGCTGGTTGTCGCTGCTGACCAAGTGGATAACGGCCGGCGCGGCGGTCGGCTTCACCTGCGGGAACATCTTTGCCACGGTATTAGCGAAGTCAACGATGTCGGCGCGCCAGTGCGGTGCCGTGGCGCGGTAACGCTGCAGCAGCGTGCTTTCGTCGGCGGTCAGTGCGAGCGGCACCAGCGCAAGGGCTGCGGCCTCGTCTTTCGATGGCGTCTTCATGCGTCACCGCCTTCAGCCACTAGGGCGGCTATCTGGTCGGCGGCCTCGCGTATCAACACGCCGTTGCGAAGGGCGCAGGTGGTAAAGCACTCCACAGCGTCGACCGCGCCGCGCGTGGCCTCGTCCTTGGGTTTGATGCCATCCAGCTTGTCGAAGACTTCCAGCAGCAGGATTTCCAGCCGGGCCGCGTGCGCGCTGATATCAGACGCATGCTGGCGGATAACGGCGCCGTCCAGCACTTGGCCGCTGGCGCTGGTCAGCATACTGACGGCGGCGCTCATGCTGCACCGCCCATCTTTGCTGCGGCAGCACGCCAGATGGTTTTGCCCTCCTCGATACCTGCAAAGAAAGCATCAGCGGCGGCCGTGCCCACCTGGTACGGCATATCGAAGTCCTTGCGCTCGATGCGGTGCTCAAGCGCCATGCGTGCGCCAGCCTTGTATTCCTGGCTTCGCGGGGTGCGGCCGGTGTAAAACGCGGTTTGATAGAGCTGGTTGACGGACAGGGCTGCTGCTGAGATGTGGTTGGGTGTGGTGGTGCCTGGCATGGTTGCCTCCGATATGCAGTTGATAAACTGCACGCCCCGTCGCCAAACGGGGAGAGCAGCAAGTGATGGGGTTGGCGAACCGGTGCATACGGAAACCGGCATACCCGAAGGTATCCCCACCACCGCCGCTCATAGAGGACGTGATGATACAACGGACAAAAAAATACCGCCTAGGGCGGCGGTCATCCGCCATACGCTTCCGAGTCGCCAAACCCGTGCCCCTTTTTCTTAGAGCCTTTTTAGGATAGTCGGAGGATACTTCGGCGTCAAGCTTTAACTAAACCCGCACGTGGACATGAAATACCTGAAGCCGATGCTCTGCGAACGCATTGCACCTGCATTCGAACTGCATACGGCGAGGCAGGCACATGTGTCATTGCAGTGCCAAATCACGACCACCACCCTGCACGCAGTTGCCTTGTGACAATGTGTGAGTTTTTCCATCAAGCAATCCGCTATGCTCTGTTGCCACTATAGTGCAGGAGCAGACGACAAGCTAAGCAATAGTATTGTGGTGACTATGGATGCTATATCCTATTTTATCTCTAAAGAATTTTTAAAAAAAGTAAATCTAATCTATTGGACACTAAGGTGTCTATCTAAGGAGTTGTTTGTGAAACTGAAATCGGTCAATGTAATTGGGCTTTTCGAGAAAAACCAGAATGTGACATATAATTTCAACCCTGATTTAAATATTTTAACTGGTCGCAATGGGTCTGGAAAAACCACAATTATGAAATTGGCCTGGTTTATTATAAGTGGAAATGTTTTATTGGCATTGCGAGAAATAAATTTTAAAGTATGCACAGTAGTGACAGATATATATTCTTGCACCGTTACCCGTACAGGCGCGCTAACTTGCAAAATAGAATTAGAAGTTAATGGTGAACGACATGTTTTTGAAGATGACACCGGAGATCCGGAATTCGAGCCTTTTATGGAATCTGCGGAGGATAAAGCAAATCCAGTAATAATGGGCGTGGGAAGTTCAATATTTTTCCCAACATTCCGCCGAATTGAAGGTGGGTTCTCTATGTCTGCAAATAACTCCGCCAGAATTCGCTCCGGAAGTCGTGGAGAGTCAGAAATAGACGAAACACTTGCATCATTTTCAAAAAAATTAAGCAATAAAGAACATATTTTTATTTCTGCCATATCTACTCAAGATGTGACTAGTCTATTGCAACGTAGATATGCTGCATTTTCTGAAGAAATCAACAATTATCAAGCAACAGTTTCAAGAAATGTCATTGATAAAATTCGTCAATATGAGACTACGCCAACTGGGTTATCTGAAGCGGATGCACTTTTATCAAAAACTCGTGCAGAAATTGAAAAAATCGAAGAGTTTAGACTTGAAACGATGAAACCATTGGATGCTATAAGAGTGTTGGCTGAAAAACTATTCCAACATTCTGGAATTTCGTTCGGGAAAAGGTTGAGCTTCGGTGACGCTGCCGAAGCAATAGCAAGTGACTCCCTATCAGCAGGCGAAAAACAGATGTTGAGTTTTATCTGCTATAACGCATTCCATCAAAATAGTGTTATTTTCATTGATGAGCCGGAGTTAAGCCTGCACGTAGATTGGCAGCGTCAACTGTATCAAATTCTGGAATCTCAAGATTCTGGCAATCAATTTATATTTGCAACACACTCCCCATTTATATACGCCAAATATCCTGATAAAGAAGTTGCTATCGGAAATGACAAGGGGGAATGATATGTCTGCAAACAAGCCGCTCCCCACAACGGACGAATTATACGCACTATTAAAACGATCGTCTTTGCCAACTGTGTTGGTTGAAGGAAAAGATGATATTATTTTTTATAGAAAGGTTGAGCAAGAACTACGCGACTTTAATGTTGATATGCTGCCCGCAGGAAATAAGGGCGCAGTATTAGAATTATGCAAAAAAATATCCGAAAAGCCCGTCCCCTCTCCAACCATTTTTGTCGTAGATAACGATCTTTGGGTACATGGATATGCCAAGCCAGACGTAAAATATGATCACGTTATCACAACCTTCGGTTATTCTATAGAAAATGATCTCTATATGGATGGAAATTTGGAGAGTCTTTTGAACGTTGATGAACTTAAAAAATTTCACGAAGATCTTGAAAAATTCACACGTTGGTATGCACTGGCTGTGGACAGGAATATGCGTGGCGTTATTTCAACTTTTAGGACGCATCCAGGGAAAATATTAGATGATGAAGAATATTTTTCCTCCGAAATTTCCCTTTCGGAAGGGGAGGCTTATCCTGATGAATTGCTAAAAACGATCAGAGAGAATTACTCTAATATACTTCGTGGTAAGTCTCTATTTGCTTTACTTATGAGAGAATTATCATCGAAAAAAAGGGATGTGAAATTTAGTGTCAAACAACTAATGGAGTTTGGCGCTTCGAGAAAGGGGCCAAATTATCAACGAATGTCTGCAACGATACGAGAAGGCTTGAAACAAGCGTTCTTAATGCGGGGCATGCTTCAGGAGTTGGAGCTTGTCACAGAAGCGTCAGTGGATGGATTGAATCCAATGGCGATGGCAATCGCTCATTGATGGCAGGAAATGCAAGTAATAGGCACCAAAGGCGCAATGTGGTCGCACCGAACGATACCTGCAGCCCCTGAGTCCAGTGGGTACCAGATAGGAACCTGGTGGGAACCGGCTGGGTTTCCGTAGTTTGCCCACGTTCGACGCGGCGCCCCCCTTGCATGCAAGGCCCATCGAACGGGCTTGCAATCGGCTTTGATGGGTATCGAAAGGGTTTGCGAAGCGTTACCCAAAGGGTTCCTGCAACGCACCTGCACGTGTTACAGCCGTTACAAGTGCTATTGCGGTTTCTGTTACGGCTGGCCGGCACCGTCTCACCAAATTTGGATGGACGTCGGTAAATTCCTGCTAGGGTGCCACATGGCTGGAGGTCAGCTCAAGCTAGGGTGCCACATGGCTGGAGGTCAGCTCAAATCTGAGCCCATCACCTGAAAGCTCAGGATATCGACGCGGGGCAAAGTGTGATTATCCTACTTCGGGGTGATGCAGGGTTTGCGATATCAGTGAGTTTGACGCGTGCAGCACGCGTGCTTGACGCGTGCTGCACGCGTGCTTGACGCGTGGCTGACGCCGGTCACCGCTCTCAGAACGAGGGAGCTGCTGCAGGAGCGCGTTATTTGCTTGGTGCAGGTGGCGCGTTCGACCTGTCGCCGCCGGACGGCTTACCGGTCGTGCTTGGCCAGCCGCCGGCGTTACCTGGGCCCGACCCTCTGCCTCCACTACTGCCGCCTTTGCCACCACCAGAACCCGAACCGGCCTTGCCGGCACTGCCGCTACCGCTACCGCCACTCTTTGCCATGATGACCTCCATCGCCGGGAAATTCCAGCGCCAGCAAAGGCTACGCCGGGTGCGTATCTACCGGCGCGCAATTGCGCACCTATCTGCGTACCAAAACTTTAGGAAATCGAACTTACCCAGAGCGAGCAAGCACGCCACGCAAGGCTTTCCGGGACATTTTTTGTCGCAATACTGCGCACTTATTTTTCTTGCGATAGGGGCCTAACAACCACGTACCTAGCCGAAGTTTTATCGGAAAGTTATTACTTTAATCGTTCCGGTGGCTTTTTCGGCCCATACAAGCAGTTTTGGATCAAGTCAAATCTAAGGTCTCGGCTGTCGTGCATTGAGGACAATGCGGGGTTGAAATAAACCTGGTTTACGATGTCTTTGCGCACTTGCAACGGTATTTCCTTGAAGTCTGACATTCCTAACGCCTGAATAGGCTCAAGGCCAGCATCGCGCGCGACGAGGGAATTTCCATATGTTGCCGCAATTTTGATGCAATAGTTGTCCTTCCCGTCCTCAGCAGCCTGCAAGTTGGTCGACAGGATTGCACACAGGAAGAACAGCTTAGGTATTTTCAAGGGGATTCCGATATTGTGATGTGTGAATGAATGATACATCGTCGCGCATTTGAAGTTTCCAACGTCGCGCTAAGTTCCTGACACTTCATATTACATCCACGAATTTTTCCGCACATGCTGCATGTTGGCAATTCCAGATTGAAGATTTGATGTTTACGATGGATACTGTGATTACTAATAAACAACAATGAAACGGGTTGCAACAATGTTAGGATTTAATTTCCGCAAGAAAATTCAGGGGGAGCGAGGCGAGCCAATGCCTGTTGAACATAGTGGCGCGCCAGACTCGACAAACCCATCGGGGCTCTGCCCCCGGTGCAGAAAGCAATCCAGTTTCGAAATACTGGGAAGCATTCCTCTCACTTTTGGCGAGGGGTATATGGTGCGACCTGGGGGCGTCCGGGAACGAGTATTCCACGAGCGAGCGACTGTTCTGGTCTGTCGACACTGCGAACAAGGAATTTCGGTGCTCGAAGAAGAGCTAACTGGAGGGCGCGTACAAAAGAGTGGGGAACGCCCCTTAGGAGAAATTTCTTGGCACGGCTTTCATTGGTGGCCACTTGCCGGCTCCTCGGCGCATTCCGCAGTTCCATCAGAGATTGCTAGCGCCCTAAACGAGGCAGTCTTGTGCCTTTCTGCAAATTGTCCACGTGCTGCTGCAGTAATGGCTCGACGGACACTTGAAGCAATCGCAACGGATAAAGGAGGAGGGAAATCCAAAGACGCGCTTGCAAAGCAGTTAGCGAATATGGCTGCAAGCGGCCTGCTCCAACCGACACTGGCAGACTGGGCAAAAGAGGTAAGGGCTATTGGAAATAGCGGTGCGCACTTCGACCCAATCGATACAGTATCCAATGCAGACGCCTCTCAGCTCATAGAATTTCTTCAAGCACTGATTGAATATTTGTACGTCTTGCCATATGACCTTGCCCAGCGCCGAGCGGCGCGTCCGTAGGCGAGGCTAACTCCCCACCTCGCGCGCGGCCTGCTCGATGATGCGCGCGGCCAGCGGCAGGTTGCCCATGCTCTCAGCTTTCGCAGCGGCTCGCTCCAATACCCGCAGGCGGTATGCCCGGCAAGCAATAGGGATATCGTCCAGCTCGGCCAGCAACCGCGCCCTGGTGTCGTAGAACACGGTCCGCCACTTGGCGCCCAGCCTGGCGCCGGCCTGCCGCTCAGGGTGATACGCCTCGATGCGTTGACGGCTCAGGCTCAGGCCAAAACGTTGCTTGACGGTGCTGGCCACTTGGGCGGGCGTGTCGAAGCATGCCAGCTCTATGACAATGTGCATGATTACGGCGGTTGGGAGGGCTGTCATCGTTCTAAATCCGTCAAGGCCGGTCAAGCAAGGCGGCGCTCAGTCTGCGCCCGCCAGGAGCGTCACAGCGCCGTCCAAGTCGATGATATCGGCCTCATCAAACTGCCCTCGCTGGGCGGCACAGGCCTTGGCCAGCTTGCGCAGCGCCGCCAGCTCCTTATGCCTAGCCGGGGTCAGCCGGGCGGCAGCATCGCTATGCGGCAGGCGAGTATTCCAGTCGTAGTTGTCGCCAATGGCCTTGAGCGCCTTCTCGTGCTGGCGCTTCTCGGCGCCGATGGCCATACGTCGGGTATGGGCAGCATGCCATTGCAGGGCGGCGTGTATCAATTCTCGGTCGTGGTTCATCTCGTCAGTCTCTGCGGCAAGGGCCAGAATCGGGCCGTGGTGGCACGAACGGCCCTTGCCTGATGGGTTGGCATTACCAAGCAGCGCCAGCCGCTCAGCGGGCCGATTTTGTTTAGCCTTCGATGGTGCCGCCCGATTTGCAATAGGCTGCCCGGTCGGTGTGCGGCATCTGCTCGAACTGCGCGCGCGTCACCACCTTGGCACCGTGCGCGGGCGTAGCTGGCGCTGGCTTGCTGGCGCCATCTGCGACGATACCGCCCGCTTTGATGTGGTTCATGCGCTCTTGCGGGTTCATGGCGTCGAACTGCTGGCGGCTGACCGCGCCGCCGGTGCCGGGCTGGCCAGCTTGAACTGCACCGCCGGCAGCATCAGGACCAGGCCCGGCCGGCGCGCCGCCTTCCCGCTGAATCATCGCCTTATTCGGGTAGCCATCAACCAGCCTGCCGAACGCCTCATCGAAGTTCGCCACCTCACCGTAGCGCGTGGGCGAGTACAGCGGCATGCCGTGCTGGTCGACCGCCACCAACTTGCCGCCCTCGATGCGGAATGCATCCGAGAACGCTGCAGCGGCCAGGTCGTGCGGGATTTTCAGCCCGGCCATCGTGGGCGAGGTTTCAAAGTGCTTGCCCAGCGCCAGCTTCCACGCTGCAGGGGCGTCGAATGCTTCTTCGCGGCCGTTGGCATGCACGTAGACAGGCTTGCCGTCCTTGACGACGGCCGAGCCGTCTTTGTTCAATTTCAGTTTCATGATGTTGCCTTTCGTTGATAAATGCTTTAGTTTTTGCTGCTACTGCGCGCCCGGCCGGCACCTGGTCAGCGGGCGAGATGCGTTTAACCGAATGCCAAGCCGATGCGTTCGCATAGCCGACGCATTGCCACGGTCCCTGCGGCATCGCATGCGCGGCGTGCCATGTGTGCCGTTCGCGCGGTGATTTCGCACCTGGCCAGCAGCGTTGCCAGGATGTCGACCTGCGGGAAACGCTGGGCGCCGGCCGCTGCCAGTACGCCGGCAATCAGGCTGCGAGCGAACTGCTGGGCTTCCGGTGTCAGGTCATCCGGACAACCGTACAGCGCCTCTGCAGCGGCCAGCAGCATGCCGTCAGGCGTGTTGGCGTCGGGTTCAATGGTCTTGATGCTCATGCTTCGACTTTCTGCCCGGTGGTCGGGCGATAGGGTGTAACGGATTCCAGGGCGATACGCAGGGTGCGCGCGCTGGGCGGGCCGGTGGCCGGCATGAACTCGCCACGCTCGCTGTCCCAATGCACGGCGGGCTGGTCGGCATCGCGCTGGCGGATGTAGTTGCCGGGCGCGGCGTGGGCGGCCGGACTGGTGCTGGCGCGTCGAACAGGTGCCGCGCGGGGCGGGCCTTTGGGCACCAGGTCACACTCGGGCACCGAGAACACCACTTCGGCGGGCTCAATGCTCGGCACCGATGGGATGCCGGAAAAATTTCCCGCTTCTGCTTCGGCCTGGTGCTGCGCCAAACTGACGGTCTGGAAATAATCGGGGGCCGCGGTGCCGGCGGTGGCCTGCTCGACGGGGCCAGTGGTGGCGATGGTGCTGTAAGCGCTTGATGCCGCTGGTGCGCTGCCCGACATGTCGCGGCGGGAGCTGGCGCTGGCTGGCTCGATTGCCTGCTGGGTGCCGGTGCTGCCGCTGGCAACTTGGTGCTGGAAATAGGTGGGTTTGATAGCCGCGACTTCGGCAACCCCTACACAGGATAGGGGTTGGTCACTTTTCGGCATGTCGTCCGACACGAACCCTATAGGCTTTGAACGGACAACCCCTATAGGCTTCCGCTCAGGCTTACATGGCCGCGTCATGATGCCGGCGAAAGTGTCGGCGCGCTTGGTCTTCGGCTGCGCCGCTGGCATGGCGATGCCCAGCGCCAGCAAGAGCGGTTCCGGGTTGGCCTTGTGCGGTTCCAGCAGCACGCGCAGCAACCCACCCTTCAATCCGCTATTCGCCTCAAGCACAGCAAGTGCTGCGTCTATGGCCTGCTGTCGACGCGCGGCGCTGGGACGTGCTGGCGCTGCCTGGCGCACTAGTCCGTAGCGCTGCCCTACCTTCGCGTGAAAGTCGCCCTGCATCGCCATGATCTTCATGCGGTTGCCCATCAGCTCGCTGCCGCGCATCCGACCATCGACCAGCGGCAGCAGGATTACATGGCAGTGCGGCGCCGCCTCGTCGTTATGAACGATGGCACTGAGTATGGGCACGGAAAACCATTGCGCAGCCCATGACAGCGCATCATCAAAGAATGCGCGCTGGTCGATGGTGGTGCCGGCTGGCAGGCTGAAAATGATTTCGATGCCGCGCAACGCATCCTTGCGCAGCGTGGTAATGCCAGCGGCGGCCATGAGCGCGCGCGCCTCGCTGGCCACGCCGGCGGCAGTTGCAGCGCCGCGCACGATGCAATTCATAGGCGTGCGGCTCGGGTCGATGGTTGCCCTCTGGTCGCCGTCCAGCTCTGCCAATATCTCGCGCAGATTGTGCTTTGCCGCCGTCACGATGATGGCCTTGCCCTTGAGCCCCTTCATGCGCAAAAACATTGATTGCGTCATGTGCACCCCGGCGCCGCAACACAAGGCAGCAGTGAGCACATTCCTGCAGCATGTCGCCGGCAGTTCACTACTATCATTCAACAGCCTGTTTTTCTGCCAACAGGTATTTGGCGAACTCGCCGGCCACCCACTGTACGCCGCGCGGCGTGAACTTTGCGCTGTTGAAAGCATGGCCGCTGATATCGGCTGTGCCAGCCTTGACCACGAATCGACCCGCCGTCAGGTGCTGTGCATACGGTACCCACTCACTACCAAGCTTGTACATGATCCCCTTGTCATCAAGGAAGGTGCGGAACGTGTTCTCGTTCGCGCCGATCAACTTACATACTTGGCGGAATCCTTTCAAGCCAGTGCTGTCGACGTAGCGATCAACGAACTCGACGGCCGGCGCGGCGCTGGCCAGCTCGATCTGCTGACGCTCGATAAGTTCTGCTTGCTCTGCGGCCATGCGCAACGCACTAGAAAGGCTTGTCGGTACTGCTGGCGCTACATTGGCTTCCAATTCGCGCCAGCGCGCGATCACTTTGCGGCGTAGCACGGCACTGTAACCGGTCAGCAACGTGTCGGTTAGTTCGCGGTCGAGCAGATACTCGGTTTGCCTCCGATTCATGCTGTCTTTGTAGATGCCTTGAAATTTCAAGACATCTTCCCCGAGCTCGCCGAGCATTTTTTTGATATCGATGATGACGTTGAAATGCTCTTTGCCAGTCAGCGCAGCGATTTCCTGGCTGGACATTTTTGTGGCAGGTGTAGAATTCGCAGTAGATACAGCATTTTCGACAGAGTCAGGGCGCTCCCCAGCATCCCCTGACTTTTTCATTTGTGGCGTCGGTGGCGGGCGGTCCATTACGCCTCCGGGCTCAGCGCGCGGGCAACGCCGACCAAAGGCCACATCAGCATTTTGCCGCGCTTGATGGGACGCACGCCGTAGCACTCACCGGTGAGGCAGTGATTCTTCAGTACGGTTTGGGTGGCGCGGCACATGGCGCGCGCAAACTCGGCGGTGGTAATGTGGTCGCGGCCTTGAGCGACGGCAGCCAGCGCTGGGGGAAGGGAAAATGTTTGCATCTGATGCACTCCTGTGGTCCCGTTTTCACGGTATGAGTGCATCATTTCCGGCTTGTTGATTTTCTCCGATAGAACGAACCGCTATTGACCGCTATCGAGCGATACAGACCGTTAGTGACCGTTATCGACCAGCTTTTTGAGCCGTTGACGCAATGCATCCTTAGAGAGATAAGCTACTTTCCCCTCCTTGTTATAAGCAATTCCTTCCGAGGCATCAACTTCGCCGGTAAAGGGTGGCGTAGCCGCCCAGGCCATCTCTGTTAACGCAGTCCACACAGCATGATAATCATTGTTGCCGACGTTTTCACAAGCATGCGCAATTTCTGAATCGAGTAGGCGTATTCGCGTTTTTGTCCTATATATTTTCGATCCGGGGGACAGCTCAGGTGGAGGGATTACTTGGGTGTCAGACTGAACCGTCGATGGTTCAATAACTTGCACTGATTCGCTTAGAGAGTTATGTGGATGCCCATATTGGCCTGGCTGCACGCCAACAAGCTGGCATATGTCACCATCAAGCATATAACCGCGCGCCATCGCCCACAACACGCCTTGGCGCGGCGTGAATGCCTGCGCTAACTCGCCAGCTTGCTGGGCAAGGGTAATTGCCCTCGATGCTGTGGCTGCGTTTCTGGTGCTGCCAGACATCGCGATAACTCGCGCAACCTCCTCCCCGGACCAGTAGGGCATGTAGCTCAGTTCCCACTTTTCGAGGAACGCACGGGCATCATCTTTGGACGCACCATCAAAAGCCTCTGCAAACTCTGCATCATCATCTTCGTTGATGGCTTTTTGAAGCAGTTCGGCGGTAATCGGATTTATGCCATCGGGTGTAAGCCAATACGCCAGGCTGGTAATCGTTTGCTGACCAGGGCCGTCGACGCGGATATAGTCTTTCGCTTCAAATTTTGGCATGTGCACCCCTTCAGGTGTCCGCCTTCATAAAATAGGTGCTGCAACCAGGTCGGTGAAGGAGCCGACTTTTCCCCCGCTAAAGGTAGGCTGCAGCGTAAATCGTGCCCAATACGGTCAGGCTGCCGATACTACTCTCAATTCTGCTGGCGCTGGTTGGAACTGGATTGCCGCTTGTTCCAACATCCATTCTTCTATTTTAACGTGCCATTTCCGCAGCAGGTCCAGCGGGCGGCGGATGTAGTTCTGTTCGCGGACGCCCTGGGGCGCATGGCCTTGAATTTGCGCAGCGATTCCAGCCGGCGTTTCGGTCCACTCGCTCAACGTTGCAAAGCTGCGGCGCAGGCCATGCAAGGTCAGGTGCGGCAGGCCGGCGGCAGCCACCGCCTCGTTATGGGCAATGCGTGGCTCGGCCAGCTTGCCCGACTCGGCGCTGGTGCTACTGAATACCCACTCATTCCGGCGCGGCAGCGCGCCCAGCAAGTGGGCGACGTAAGGCGTCAGCGGCACCATGCGGAAGTCCTCCACCTTGTCGCCCAGCTTCATACTACCCCACTGGAAATCGACGTCGGCCCAGCGCAGCCCGGCCACCTCTTCGCGACGGGCTCCGATCAGCAGCAGCGTCTGCAGGTAGGCGGCGATGACAGGATTTCCTATCTTGCGAACCCCATTGAACCACGCTGCCAGTTGCTCGCGCTGCAGCAGGTCATGCTTCACCTTCGGTTTACCAAGTATCTCACGTGCCTTGGCACTTTTGGCTGCGTTTCTGGTGACGATGGCCGAGTAGTGCGGATGGGCAGCGCACCAGTTCAGGAAGGCTTTTAGCAAGCGCATGGCCAGTCGCGCGCTGGACGGGCGGGTCTGAGCTTCAACTTTCGCCCATGCCTCGATTCGCGCATCGCTCAAGTCGACAAGGCGCTCGGCGGCAAGGTCGGAAAGTGGGCCCGCTTTGGTCGGTTTTGGGCTACGCTTGCGCCCCTCCCCTCCAGCCTGAATGATTTTTCGATGCGCAGAAATTTGATGCTCACCCCAGTGTGGCGTGCGCTCCGCGACGTAGACAGGCCACACGGCGCCGAGGGTAACGGAATCCCGCAACGCGGCGGCCGCTGTCTCGACCTTTACTGCCACCTGCGCTGCATGCTGTTCAGCACGCACCAGGCGCGGGTCGATGCCTTGGTCGGTCTGCGCCTTGTGGCGCGTGGCCTCCGCCTGCGCCTTCCCTACCGTCCACGTCCGGATGTCGCCAATGGTGATGCGGATGGTTTTGCCCTCCAGACGAGTTTCGAAGATGTAAGAACGCGCGCCGGCGGCGGTCACGCGCAGTCCCAAACCTGGCGTTTTCGCATCCCACATGATGCTCTGCTGCTTGCCGACCTCGCATTGAAATGCGGCCACCCGGTCAGCCGTGAAATTAACTTTCGCCACCTGTCTGCTCTCCCTTGTGTAGGCGCCATGTAGGCACTGTGTAGGCAGATTCTATCAAATTAGGGGAAAGTATCGGCAAGTCTGGTCGCTGCCAATATGACAAAAAAGAGCAGTTTCTCCTATGACAGAGGTACTCTTCAGTATGGATGGGAAACTATCGGGAATCAAAATCCCAGCGATTTGTAATCATCAGGTGGCCAGTTCGAAACCGGCAGTCGCACCAGAATTCAGTAGGAAATCAAAGGGTTACAGGCTTCGGCTTGTAGCCCTTTTTTCTTTTTTCCCTTCTGCAAACCACTCCCGTGACGCCTTGCTGCACCGCGCAATGACGTCCAGCGCGTTTAGGCGCACTATGGGCACTTGCTAGCGAAGAATTAACTCCGATGTCTGGCTTGCCTACCTGGGGGAACATCATGTCCGCACACACTTACAAGCTGATCGAACTGGTCGGCACATCGACCGAGAGCAGCGATCAGGCGATACGCGATGCCATCGCCAAGGCGGCGCTCACGGTCAAGCATATGGACTGGTATGAAGTGACAGAGTCACGCGGGCATATCGTCGATGGCAAGGTGGCGCACTTCCAGGTCACGCTGAAGGTCGGCTTCCGGCTCGAATAGCACCCTGCGGTGCATTCACCGCCGCCCGGCCGCTCCCCGGCTCTCCAGCCACTCCCGGCCGCCGGCCTCCAGCGCGGCCTCAATGACCTTTTCTGGCAAGCTGTAGACGGTCGCCCAGCTGGCGCGGCCATCCTGCGTGTTGGCGGGAAAGCTGTGGGTTTCAATCGGCCAGTGGTATTTGCGTTTGAGCGCTTTGACGATGGCGGCCAGGGAGACGCGGCCTTGCAGGGGTTCGGTGCCGGACTGGTCGCGGTTCGACAGCAGCACGGCCAGGACCTGGCCGCGGCCCGTGCGTGCGCCGGGGAAGGTGGGGGTTTTGTTTGCCATGGCCTATTTTACCGGGCAATTATCGGACGAGATGCGATGTACCGCAGCTTTGATATGGCGCAAGCGCCGCTCCGGCCGCCAGGGCCTTTTCGTCACGGGGCACGGGCGCCTTTCATGCACAGCCTGACCATCCATGCCATGCAATGGCAAGCCCCTGCCGATATTTCCGCCATCGCCCCGCTGCAGGCCGTAGCCCCGGCCCGCTTTCGGACATTGCGCGACGTACTGCAGCGCGATTGCGCACGCGACCGCTTTGGCATTGCCCTGATTCACCGCCACGTCGAGATCGGCGACGACGAGGAGCTGATGGAATACACGGATGTATGGCAGCGCACCTTGACGGTAAAACCTGTCAAGAAAAGCGACATCGACTGGCAGCGCACGACGATTACCAACTGGAAATTGACGTAAGCCGGGGAAGTGGCGCGCATCGTTTGCGGTTGCGCAAGCAATTCGGCTGGCCACCTGCTTATCATTGCGGCGCCTACGGCCTGGCCGTCAACGAGTTGAACAATTTCCGCATCACCACCAGCGCTTGCACGCTGTCGCTGGCCGGCGCCAGCCGACATAGCAATCGGCATGCTCAAAACACGCCAGCAAAGGCGTTTTAACCGAGCCGTGCCAGTGCCTGGCGCGCCAGCTGCAATTGCTGCAGATAATAGCGGTACAACATGGCGGGGTCACTCAGGTCGCGCCCCAGTACCAGGCGCAGCTCGCTGGCAGGGCAATCCGCGGCCTGGGTCTGCACCTTGGCACCCAGCTGGCGGGCCAGCTGGCGCGCCGCCTGCTCCTGCGCGGGCCGGTATTCGATGCGCGTGCGCGCCACCTGAAAGCTGTTGGCATTGGCCAGGCGCACCACCTGCACGGGGCCGCCGGCCAGGCTGCGCGCCAGCGCGGCGGCCATGCCCGGCACCCCGTTGCCATTCACAATTTCCAGGCGCGGCTGCGGCGCGCCGGCCGACGGCATGGGCCGCAGCGGCACCAGCGGTAGCAGGGAGCTAGCGGGCAGGCCGCGCACGCGCCGCAGCTGGGCCATGCCATCGCTCTGCGTGATCTCCACGCGCGCCATGGCGGGCACATCGTGCACCGGCGCGGTCGCGGGCACCAGCTGCGGCGGCGCCGCGCCGCGCAACAAGGCCATGTCGCGCCGCAGGTCGTGTTCCTGCAAACTGGCCGCCTGGCGCCGCATGAGGGCGGCGCGCTCATGCTGTCCCAGCCGTTCGAGCACCTGCGCCAGATGCCGCCAGGCCAGCGCATTGAGCGGATCGAGCAGACACGCCTGTTCCAGCGCAGTCAAGGCTTGCGTATCGCGCCCGCTCAGAGAATAGGCATGGCCGAGATTACTGAACAGATAGGCCTGCTGCGGCCGCGCCATGCCCATTTCCTGTATCAGCGCCTGCCACTGGGCGATGGCCGCGTCATATTCGCCACGCTGCGCGTGCAGCACGGCCAGGCCGTTGCGCGCATTCACGTGGCGCGGCGCATGGCGCAGGACTTCTTCATAGGCCGCTTGCGCGGCGGGCAGGTCGCCCCGCTCGAAATGCTGGCGCCCCGCCACATAGGCGGCATCGGCGTCAGGCCAGGGCGGTACCGGTATCTGGGCCAGTTGCGAGGTACAGGCGGCCAGGCCCAGGCATGCACAGGCGGCTGCCAGGCGGGAGAGCATCAAGCGCATGGAAACTCCTTTCAGCGGCTGGCCATGGCCGGCACGAGCACGCGATAGACTTCGATCACGGCCGGCCCCATGAGCACCAGCATCAGGGTGGGAAAGACGCAAAAAATCAGCGGGAACAGCAGTTTCAGGGCGATCTTCGCTGCTGCCTCCTCAGCCAGCAGGCTGCGCTTGCTGCGCAGGTTTTCCGAATGCACGCGCAGTGAATCGCCCATGCTGGTGCCGAAGCGCTCCGATTGGATCAGCATGGCGACGAGGGTATCGACATCGTCCACGCCGCTGCGCAGGGCCAGGTTGCGCAGCGCCTTTTCCTTGGAAAAGCCGGCGCGCATTTCCATCAGCACCAATTGCAATTCCTGCGCCAGCACCACGCTTTTGATGTGGATTTCGCCCGACACCTTCACCAGCGCGCGCTCAAGGCTCAGGCCCGCTTCCACGCACACGGTCAGCAAGTCGAGCGCATCGGGGATGTTTTCGAAGATGTCGCGCTTACGCCGCCTGGCCGTGTCGGCCAGCACCAGATTCGGCAGGTAATAGCCGATGGTGGCGCTGACGCATAGCAGCAACAGCAGCACGCTGCGCAACTGTGCCGCCATGGCGCTGGCCGCATACAGGCCCAGCACGGTGGGAAACAGCAGGGCCAGCACGGTTTTCGCCGCAAAGTACAGGGCTGGCGCGCTCGCTTGCCGCCACCCCGCGTTCATGAAGCGCGTGCGCAACGGCGAACGCTCCCAGCCCTCTTCCGGCAGCGACAGCTTGCTGAATGGCTGCGCCACGCGTGCCACCCGCTCCACCCAGCCATGGTCGGCCACCGCGTCGCTGGCCGCCGGCACCATGGCGCCAAACAGGCGCTGGCGCAAGGTGCCGGGAAAGAAGATCAGCCACGCCAGCAGGGCCAGCGCCACAACCACGACGAAGACAATCACGAGAAACAGCAGTTGCGAACCGTTCATGCCACCCCCCTGTTGTTATATCCTGATACGTATCACATTGCGCATCCAGACCACGCCCAGCGCCACCATGCCGGCCGCGTACCACAGCAATTTGATGCCGGCGGGATCGGTCCACAGCAGGCGGATGTATTGCGGGTTGACCACGGCCATGACGCCTATCATCACCACCGGCATCAGTCCCAGCACCCAGGCCGACATGCGCCCCTCGGCGGACAGCACGCGCACCTGCCCCAGCAGTTTTAATCGGGCGCGGATGATGCGCGCGATGCTGATCAGCACTTCAGCCAGGTTCCCCCCCGATTCGCGCTGCACCAGCACGGCGATGACGAGGTAGCGCAAGTCCGTCAGCGGAATGCGCACCGCCAGGTTTTGCAGCGCCTCGTTCATCGGCACGCCGTAATTGATTTCTTCGTGCGCCATCTTGAATTCGCCGCTGATCGGCTCGCTCAATTCATCGCCCACCATCTGCAGCACATTCGAAAACGAGTGGCCGGCGCGCAGCGCGCGGGCCAGGAAATCGGCCGCTTCCGGCAATTGTGCCTCGATCTTTTTCAGCCGTGCCGCGCGCGCGCGCAGCACGAACAGCCACGGTCCGCTGACGGCGCCAGACAGCAGCAGCAAGGCGCCAGGCAAGGGCATGGACCAGACCGCCAGCAGCAGCAAGGCCGCCAGCAACAGGGCGCCGGTGACGCCGATGAATTGCGCCACCGACCAGGACAAGCCCGATTGCAGCAGCAGGTGGTCGAGCTGCGCCGCCTGCGGCGCGCGCCGCAGCAAACGCTCCAGGCCGGGCGCACGCGCATAGCGGCGCTGCTTGAGGATGGAGACCCGCTCCTCGCCCGCCTCGCCGCGCGCGGCCATCAGCCGCAAGCGCCGGTTGATGCGCCGTGCCGCGCTGCCATGCGTACCCGCCCACCACAGCCAGGCGCCTTCCACCATCAGGATGCAGGCGGCGAACAGCAGTACGGCAAAGCCGTAGAACACCAGGTCCATGATGCGCCCTCCCTTATTCGTAGATGCGATCCGGGTCGAAGACACTATCGGGCACCGGTGCGCCAAACATGCGCAGGCGTTCCGTGAAATGGGGTCGCACGCCGGTGGCGCAGAAGTGGCCCTGCACCTTGCCACCGACGTCCACGCCCGTCTGCTCGAAGCGGAAGATTTCATGCATGGCGATGATGTCGCCTTCCATGCCCGTCACTTCCTGCAGGCTGACCAGCTTGCGCGCGCCATCCGTCAGGCGCGACACTTGCATCACCACCGTCACGGCCGAGCAGATCTGCTGGCGCGTGGCGCGCGGCGTCAGATTCACGTTGGCCATGCCGACCATGTTTTCCAGCCGCGCCAGCGCATCGCGCGCCGTGTTTGAGTGGATGGTCGCCAGCGAACCCTCATGGCCCGTGTTCATCGCCTGCAGCATGTCGAGCGCCTCCGCGCCGCGCACCTCGCCCAGGATGATGCGGTCGGGGCGCATGCGCAGCGCGTTGCGTACCAGCGCGCGCTGGCTCACTTCGCCCTTGCCCTCGATGTTCGGCGGGCGCGTTTCCAGGCGCACCACGTGCGGCTGGCGCAGCGCCAGTTCGGCCGCATCTTCGATGGTGACGATGCGCTCGCTGCCGGGAATGAAGCCGGACAGCACGTTGAGCAGGGTCGTCTTGCCGCTGCCCGTACCGCCCGAGATCAGGATATTGACCTTGGCCTGGCCCAGCGCCTGCAGCACCTGCACCATGGGCGGCGTCAGGCTCTTGTAGTCGAGCAGGTTGGCGATGCTCAAAGGCTGCACGGCAAAGCGCCGGATCGACAATATCGGGCCATCGACGGCCAGCGGCGGAATGATGGCGTTGACCCGGGAGCCGTCCGGCAGGCGCGCATCGACCATCGGACTCGATTCATCGACGCGCCGTCCCACGCGCGAAACGATCTTTTCGATGATCTTCATCAGGTGCGCATTGTCGTGGAAGGTCACGTCCGTCAGTTGCAGTCGCCCGCCCCGCTCGACATACACCTTGTCGCAGGTATTGACCAGTATGTCGGACACGCTGGCGTCGGCCAGCAAGGGTTCGAGCGGGCCAAAGCCCAGCATCTCGTGCTGTATGTCGAGCACCAGGCTATGCCGCTCATGCTGATTCAGCACGATGCGCTCTTCCTCGATCACGCGCTGCACCAGCAGCGCCAGCTCGTGCTTGAACTGCTCCGCCGTCAGGCGCTTTAACCGTTCCAGGTCGATACGGTCGAGTATCGTCTGGTGCATGCTCTTCTTCAGTTCCTGGTAGGCGTGCAACGCCAGCGCCCCTTGCCCGTTGCTGGCGGGGCGCACCGTTTCATTCGCCGCCAGGCGTTCGCGTAAAGTCATCTCGGCTCCCATGATGGCCCCCGGCGGGAGCCTTGACATATCTCCGTGTCCTAGGCCTCGCTGCGGCTGAACAAACGGTCGAACAGGCCGCGGCTTTCCGTCACGCGGCGCGCCGTCACCAGCTCTACCAGCTCGGCCAGGCTGCGCGCGACGGCGCTGGCGCGCGACAGTTGCAGCAGCGGGATGCCCTGGTTGACGGAATCCGTGGCGGCGATGTAATCGTTGGGCACCGTATGCACCACTTCCGCGCCCAGCGCCTGCTCCAGGTCCACCAGGCGCAGGCGCCCGCCCTTTTCATAGCGGTTGACGATCAGGCGCAAGCGCTCGCCCGGATAGCCGAGCGAGCGGAAGATATCGAGCAGTCGGCGTCCGTCGCGGATGTCGGGCAAGGCCAGTTGCAGCACCGGATAAATGGCGTCGGCGTTGTCGAGCGCGCGCAGCGACAGCGCATCGATCTGGCGCCCCACGTCGAGCACGATGTAATCGTAATGCTGGCGCGCCACGGCCAGGATGCGGTCCATGTGCTCGGGCTGCATGTCGACTTTGTGCGCGGGATCGTCGGCCGCCGCCAGCACGCCGAAGTTCGGCGTCACGTGCACCAGGCACGAGGCAAGAAAGGCGCCATCCATGCGCGCGATCTGGGCGCAGATATCGGACAGCGTCATGGCCGGTTTCTGGTCCGACACGTACAAAGTGGCGTCGCCGAACTGGCCGTGCAGATCGATCAGCAGCACCTTGCAGCCGGCCAGGCTGGCCAGCGCGTAGGAAAAATTCGTCGACAAAAAGGTGGCGCCGCTGCCACCCTTGCACGAGATGAAGGCCAGCACCTTGCCGTCGCGCATCTGCGTCACGCCGGCCTGGATGTCGACCCTGTCCATCGCCTCGTGAAAGGCCTTGTGCACCAGTGGCAGCTGCAGCACCTCGCGCATGCCGGCGCGCATGGCGCGGATCAGCACATCCTGCTGCTGGCCACGCGTGAGCAGCATCAGCACGGCCAGCGGATACTGGCGCGCCAGGCGCTCGAGCAGATCGGCTTCCTCGGCGTCGATGCCGCTGGCGTCGACGATCACCAGCTCGGGCGCTTCGGGCAGCATGCGCTCGACGGCGTCGCGCAGGCCGCTGCGCCGCTCCAGCAGACGCAGCACCGGCATGCGGGCCGCGCCTTGCGCGGCGATTTCATCGTGCAAGCTGGCGTCACGGCTAATCATCAAGGCTTTCATCGCACTTCCTCGCTTCTTTCAGATCAATACAGTCGGCTGCCAACGTCTGGCGGCGCTCAGGGACAGAAATTCGGGTTGTCCGGATAGCCCAGGGCCCCGGCCACCGCCATGGTGGTCCCGCTGGGCAAACGCACGGCCCCAGCGCCGGAGGGCAACATCATCCCCAGCAGGGGCAGGACGGGCCGGTACGGCACCCTCTCGCAGCGCGCGCCATCGCCCGGCACGCACAGGCGCGCGCGCACGAAGCGGATGCAGCTGGGGCCATGCGGATCGTCCAGGCAATTGATGCGGTTACGTTGCGGACAGCCTGGCATCACCGTCACCGGCACTGCCGCCAGCGCGGCGCCGCCACTGCTCTCCGACAAATAATCGATGTGCACATACGCATCGCTGATGCCGCCACCCAGCGGCAGCGCGCCCGGCGTGGTGCGCAGCACGGCTTGCGTGCGCACGGCCTGCAGCGCGCCGGCATTGCTGAAATCGGTGACGGCGGCAGCGCGCGCCGCGCGCCGGGTGATCTCGTGCACCATGTTCCACACGTACACGGCGCGCGCCACTTCCAGCATCGCAAACAGGAAGAGGAAGAAGAGCAGCGCCAGCATGGCGAATTCGACGGCGAAGACGCCGCCCTGGCGCTGTCGGCAGGAGCGCAGCTTAATTGACATAACGCAATGTCGCATTGGCACGCAACGGTATCGGCGCCAGCTGCGGCAGCCACTTGCGCGTCAGCTCAGGCAGGAAATCGACCGGCATGTCCACGGTCACCTTGATGCGTACCTGCAGCGGCGCCGTCGGGTAGCTACCGCAGCTAAAGGACTCGTCGACATACACGCAGTCCACGCTGACCCGGGCGGCCTCCATGTGCGGCCAGCTTTCCGCCATCGCATCGACCACCATCTGACGGGAAAACGCGACTCCCTGGGTTGCCGTGCCGATGCTGCCCATCTGCGGCAGCGGCATGGTCGCCATGTAGCGCGCCGCGTCATGCACGCTTTTTTGCAAGGCCGTGTACACCAGCAGCGCGCGGCCGAACAGCAGCACGAAGGGCAGCAGTCCCATGAAAAACAGCAGGATCAGCGCCAGCTCGATGGCGGCGACACCGCCTTGGCGACGTGGCGCGCGGCGGCGCGGCGTCATTGCAGCAGCTCCGCCGGGCCGATCAGCGATCCCTCGTTCGCCAGGCCGGCAAATTCGGCGCTCAGCACGCCATTGCTGGCCGGCGCCGTCATGAAGAAGCGGCCGATACCGCGCACCTGGGCCAGCACGTCACTGCCGGCCGGCAAGGGGCAAGCCAGCAGCGCAATGTGCAGCAAACGCCGCTGCGCCACACCCGTGTTGCCGGCCGGCGCCGTCTGGTAAGCCAGTGTCAGGTAGGGTGACCTGTCGATGGGGTAGCCGGACTTGGCAGCCGGGGCGGCCGGGGCAGCGGGATACAGCTTGGGCCAGTCGCTGGTGGCAAACGGCACATAGCCGCCGGCTGGCTTCGGGTTGCTGTACCTGGCCGCCCTGGAAAACGACCACAGCGGCCCGTAACTGCCGATGGCGGGCGGCGTCGCGTTCGATTCCGGATCGGCCACCGACAGCAGCGGGTTGCCGATGCTCAGCGCGCTGGGCGCATCGGGCGTATTCGTCATCCACCAGTTCGCCGCCGTATTCGGATACGCGCGGATGTTCGTGTCGGGCGGCGCCGTGACAGGATGGCAGCCGCTGCCCGCATGCTGGTTGAAGCGCGCATTGAAGGCCGGCCACAGCGCGGCGGGAAAGGGCCGGTGCACATGTACCCGGGCGTTCCCGATGCGCGGATACAGCACGCTGCCGCCGCAGACAAACGGCAACACGCTCAATTCGCTGACCTGCAACGATGGTCCCACCACGCCCGGCCGGCCCAGCGGATTGAGCACGAAATGTTCGGCCGTCGGGCCATGCGGATTAAGCTTCAACAGGTTATACGCCACGCCACGCCGAAAGCCATATTCCAGCAGCTCGACGGCCGGCAGCAGGGCCGCATTCGTGCGCGCGCTGGCGGCACTGCCCGACAGGGCGCAGATGGCCAGCGGCGTCAGGTGCAGGCTGGTCCGCCCCGCCACGGCGCGCGCGCCCGTTTCCAAGGTGCGCAGCGCCGGCGACCAGGCGCCCAGGAACGCCGTCGCTACCCGCCCCAGCGACGGGTCATTGGCCTGCGTATCGACGCGCACGAACAGCGCCGTGGCAGGATCGGGCAAGGCGCCCGCCGCATGCCACTCGCTGGCGGGCGCGTCGGGCGCGCTGGCGAAACGAATGCTGGCATCCGACAGGATCGCGCCCTCCATGCGGCGCCGCCATACGCTCCTGTCAGCCGCACTGTGCTTGGCTTTCGTCACGGCCGCAGCCAGACCCTCTGGCGTGCCCACCAGTTCCGCCGCCGCCGCCATCGCCGCGTTGTCGGCCAGGTTCTGCAGTTCCGTCTTGCGGCCGATGACCTGCCCCACATCGAGCGCCAGGCCGATAAAGCCCAGCACCACAATGAGCAGGATGGAAAAGGCGATCAGCATCGCCCCGCGCTGGCGCTGGCGTCTATTTGCCATTGCCGCCTCCCAGCATGAATTGCACCGGCTGCGGCGCCTGGCCGTTCGCTTCGGCAAACGAGGCGCGGTAGCGCTGCATGACGGCGTGCGCGCTGGAGCCATCAAGGCCATCGGCCGGCGTGCGATTGCCGGCGCTGGCGGGATCGCGCACCTGCTGCGCCATGGCCAGGCGCACGGCGTCGCCGAAGCGCCGGTCCAGCTGCGGCGTGCTGCCGTGCGCGCAGGCGACCAGCTGCAGTGCCAGCAGCAGCGACGCCAGGCGCCGCAGCGACATCAAAAGCGAGTTCGGCATGGCATGTCTCCCCATCTCATTTCAACTCGAAACCGTTGGCTGCGCGCAGTGCCGGCAAAGGCGGCGGCAAGGACGGCGGCGCCAGCGTCCCTTCCATCTTGCCGCCCAACATCAAGTCCGTGCGCGAAGGGGGCGCCAGTTGCGCCGTCGGCAGCACGGCACCGGCCGGCAAGGGTTTCACCAGGTGCGCGGTAATGACGAACAGCAATTCCGTGCGGTCATGCTGGAAATCCGTGCTGCGAAACAGCGCACCGAGGATAGGCACTTCGCTGAGCCAGGGCACGCCCGTGATGTTGCTCACCTGGTTGTTCTTGATCAAGCCGCCGATGGCGTAGCTCTGGCCGTCGTACAGCTGCACCGTGGTCGAGGCGCGCCGCGTGGTGATGACGGGCAGGATCGAGCGCCCGCTGACGCCGGCGGCGGAAATGCCCACTCCTTCGCGCGACAGTTCCGACACTTCCGGCGCCACCTTCAGATTGATGCGCCCGCCCGACAGCACGGTGGGAGTAAAACGCAGGCCGACGCCATACTCGCGCTCTTCCAGGGTAATCTTGTTGTTGTCCTGGCCGACGGGAATGAAAATCTTGCCGCCGGCCAGAAAACTGCCCTCTTGCCCGCTGATCGCCATCACCGTCGGCTCGGCCAGGATGCGCACCAGGCCATTCTGTTTCTGCGCCTCGATGGTCAGCTGCTGGCCATTCGATTTGCGCACGTCGAGCAAGCCGTTGGCCGTGCCGCTCAAGAAATTCGACAGCAAAGTGGTGGCCCAGCTGCCGGAAGCGAAGCGCAAGGTGGCGCCCACTTCCAGGCGCTCCAGCAGCGACTTCGACACTTCGGCGATCTGCACGGCCAGCATCACTTGCTGCGGAGCGCTGACGTCGAGCATATTGATGACGCGGCTGTTCGCGCCGCCAGCGGGCGCCGTGGCCGCCACAGGCACGGCAGCGCCATCGGCGGGCTTGGGCAGCGTCAAGGGAGCAGTGGCGCGGCGCACATAGGCGTGCGCCAGCTCGACGGCGCGCAGCACGGCGCCCGCATCCTGCACCGTACCCGACAGCACCAGGGTGTCGGCCACGGCCGTCACGCGGATGGCTTTTTCTTCCGGCATGAGTGCCGCCAGCGTCGATTGCAAGCCGGACGGGTCCATGCTGACGCTGACGTTCACCACGCTGCACACGCCGCTGCGTCCCTGGATGATCATATTCGTGCTGCCAACGTCGACACCCACCACATACAACGTGTCGGGCGCCACCAGCATGGCTTGCAGCACGGCCGGATTGCCGACGCTGCGGGCCAGCACTGCCTCGGGCAGGCGCAGCATGCTCGACTTGCCCACCTGTAGCTGCAAGTTGCCGGGTGTAGCCGCTTCCCCGCCGCAGCGCGGGCCAGGATCGGCCGCCGCACCGGCAAGCGGCGACAGCAGGCAGCACAGTGTCAGCAGGGCGCGGTTCATGAGCGTGTCCATGGTTGGCTAAAAACATTCGCGCGACTGGCGCGTCCCGTCGATGACGCCGCTGCACTGGCGCGGTGGCGGCAACAGAGCCTTCGCCACGCGCACAGGGCGCGGCGCCAAGGCAAGCGAGGGGGCGGCGACAGGCGCGGGCTCGGCTTCGTACGCTCCTCCCAGCAGAGTCAGCTTGGTGGCGCCCGCCGTCACGCCCGGCTGCGGGTCGACCTGATTGCGCAACACCAGCGACAGGCTGCCCACGCTGCGCGCCAGGTCCAGGTTTTCCGCCTGTTCCGGCGTCACTTCCAGGGTCACCGCATTGACCACACGCGGCTTGGTCTCGTCGCGCCCCACTTCCTGCGCCACGGCCAGCACCAGGATGCGTTCGAGGACGATCTTGGAAATATTGTGGCTTTGCGGAAAGGCCCGGTCGCCGGCATCCTGCTGTGTGCTCACGATGATGTCGACATAGTTGCCCGGCAAGGCGAAGCCGGCCACGCCGATCACGTCGTTGACGCGCACGGTGATGGCGCGCCGCCCTTCCGTGATCAGCGCCGACAGGCCGCCCAGGGTGCCCACGGGTGCCAGCTTGACTTCGCTCAGCGGTTCGCCGCGCAACACGCTGGTTTTCAGCACCCGTCCCGCCAGTTTTGCCGGGTCTTGCAACGCGCCCTGCGGCAAACTTTCCGCAGGCCACTCGGCCAGGCGCAGCATCTCGGGCGTCAGACGCTGGCCCAGGTTGACATCGCTGGCGGCCACGACGATCTTGCCCTTGCCGGCCGGCGTCTGGCGCAGCAGCCAGTGCGAGGCCAGCAGCACGGCCAGCAGGCCCAGCACCACAGCCAGACCCATCATCAAGAGGGCGCGCCGGTTTTTCATGCGATACGCTCGCACAGGCTGGCGGCCGGCATGTCGCAGCTGGCAAACAGGCTGCTCCAGGCCTGTTCCAGGGCGGCCACCGTCAGGCGCGCTTCGCAGCCGGCAAAGCCGGCAAAGTCGCCTATGCGCGCCAGCAATTCACCAGGATAGCTGGCCAGCAAGGGCCGTCCCTGCGCGCCATGCAGCTGCAGCAGGTGGTTCAGGGCCCGCTCGTCGATGGCCATGCCGGCCAGGCGGCATCGCTGGCGGAACAGGGCGCGATAGGCGCTCTCGGCCAGCGGCCCCACCTGCACCTTGTAGCCGATGCGGCGCAGCAAGGCGGCGTCAAACAGCTCGCCCGGCGGCACATTCGTGGCCAGCACCAGGGCGTTGTCGAAGGGCATGCTGATCTGCACGCCGCCGGGCAGGCCCAGCTGATCGCTGCCCCGTGCCAGTGGCTGCATCAGCCACCTCAGCAGCTCTTGCGCGCCCAGGCGCTGGCGGCCCAGGTCGTCGATGATCAGCATGCCGTTGTTGGCCCGCACATGGGGCGGCGCCTGGTAGCAGCCGCCGCTGGCGTCATGGCGCAGCGCCAGCATGCAGGCGTCGAGCTCGGCGCCCATGTGGATCACGGGACGCTGGCACAGCACCCAGCGGATGTCGGTGCTGCGCCGCTCCAGCGCCTGGCGCGCATGGCTGGCCTGCTGTGGCGCGGGCGGCAGGTGCTGCGCCGGATCGTACAGCTCGATGATGTCCTGGCCGACAACAATGGCGTACGGCACGGTCACCAGCCCGTGCAGCAATTGTCCCAGCTGCAGCGCCAGGGTCGACTTGCCGCTGCCGGGCGGACCGTACAGCAGCAGCGAGCGCCCCGAATGCAGGGCCGCACCCACCACGTCGAGCATGCCCGGCCCCGCATGGGCGCTGCCCAGCACGGCCGCCAGGTCATCGCTGCCGACGCGCTGTTCCTGCGCCAGCCACGACTGGCGCGCCACCATGGCGCGGTACGCTTCCAGGGTGACGGGGGCGGCGCCGATATATGCGCAGCGCTCGAGGAAGGCGCTGGCGCGCTGCTTGCCGGCACCCGTCAACTGGTATTGCACGTCGATCTCGGATTCGCCGCGCCAGGCCACTTCGGCCATCTGCTCGGCCACCATGAAATCGAGCACTTCCCGCAAGACATTGATCGACAGGCGCAAGCGCGTCGTCATTGCGGACAGGTGCGTCTTGCCGCTCACAAACATCAGCTTGGCGATCAGTTCAACCACCAGCGGCCGCTCCAGGCCCGTTTCGCGCAAACTCTTCGGCTGCGGCGGCAAGGGCGGCATCAGGTTCGCGTCGGTGGGGCGCGGCGCACGCTCGCCGCTCATGGAATAGTCGACCTCGGTCATCCTGTGCCTCCAAGCCGGTTAAGACTGCATTGAACAGAATTCATTCTAGCCAGCGGGGACCGTCGCCCATTGATTCAGAGCAATGAATGACAATCAGAAATAATGGCGCCCCTGCACCACCAGACAGCCCAGGGCAATGGCCAGTCCGTAAGGCATGTTGCCCACGCTGGCGCCGCTATCCAGCGCTGCAGGCGCCAGGGGAATGCCGGCCATGCGCGCGATTACCGGCCACAGCAGTTGGCGCAGATTGCCCAGGCAAACGCGCCACTTGCCCTGGTAGGTAATCATCAGCACGGCCATCAGGCCGCCCAGCACAAAGGTGGCGAAACAGATCAGCAGCACGGGCCACGGACCGGCAAAAGCACCCACCATGGCGATCAGCTTGACGTCACCGGCGGCCATGCCGCGATGCACGTATAAAGGCAGGAACAGGAAGAAGCCCGTCGCCATGCCGCCCAGCCACAACGACGGCACGTTTTGCGGCCACAGCCACAGGTGCAAGGCCAGCGCGGCGAGGATGCCCGATAGCACCAAACCATTGGGTATCTTGCGGCGGATCAGATCACTGACGGCGGCCCCCGTCACAAAACACAACAACAGCAGGTCGCACAAGGCGGCTGCAGGCATGGCACACCTCCTGAAAAAAAACCCGCCACCGGCCGGCCAGCGGCGGGCACCCGCTTAGGGCGTCAACACCAGGTTCGACGAAATGTCGGTGAGGACGGCCAGCAGGTTGGTCTTGATCAGCAAGAAACCGGCCGTGATGGCGGTAGCCATCACGGCCGCAATCAAGCCGTATTCGATTGCCGTAATGCCATCCTCATCCTTGATAAACTGCTGTACTGCCGACAGGAAGGTATGCATGACTAGCTCCCAAAAGTGAATCACAAGTCCCTGGCGCAAGCGGGTGTGAAACATTGCCCATTCCTGCTAATATGTTTCCTGCCGTAAATTTCTGCGCCATTGCATTGACTATAAAGCGTCCACGATTTGGCAAATTGACGCGCCACAAGTTTCCATATGGAAATTATCAAACCTTGTTGAAATGATGGCTGGCGCAAACAAATGTTGCGATCAGGATTGAAAGCCTTCATCAAGGCAAATTTTTTGCAACGTAGTGCGTGAATCTCATGTATTTACATGAAATATTGCATACGTTAATTGCCTATTAGGCAAAAAGACTTTATCCTGCTTAGTTCTTCTTTGGAAAGGCCTCTCGCCCTGCGGTAAAGAGCGTCATGCCACCAAATAATTCTTGGCTTCTTGTAGACGGACGCGAACATGCTCTTGCTTGATGCAATGCTGGTATGACGACACTTGTGTGACTACTTTCCAGAGAACGACAATGGATTCCCTACTGAAACACATGGTGGACATGACCGGGCACCGCGACCACACGATGCTCGACATCTCCGTGATCTCGGCGGTTCAGGAACTCGCTTCCGCGTCGCAGACCCGTGTGCTGGCACTGACCACCGTGCGTGGCCAGGTGTTCGTGCGGTCGCGGGCCATCATCGTGGCCGGCAGCGTGGCCCGCATGGAAGACAATCCCGACCCGTCGCTGCCGGGCGAACCGCTGTCGGACTATCCGGCGCTGGCCGCCTGCATCGCGCGCCATGAAGCGAGCGCAGATACCCTGTGCGCCGATGGCCGGCACCTGCTGTGGCTGCCCATCTGGATCGGCGACCAGGTCACCACCTGCCTGGAAATCACCAACCCCACGCCCTATACGGGCGCCACCATCCAGGTGATTGGCGGCATCGTCAGCGTGTACCGCAATTTCCAGAACCTGCTCGACTACAGCGAACGCGATTCGCTCACCGGCTTGTTAAATCGCAAGACCTTCGACGACCAGCTGGCGAAAATCCTGCAAAGCCGCGGCGAACCGGAAGCGGAGAAGCCGCGTCCCGTCGATGAAGAACGGCGCCACCATACGGACACGGAACGGCAATGGCTGGCCGTGATCGACGTCGATCATTTCAAACTGGTCAACGATAAGTTCGGCCACCTGTATGGCGATGAAGTGCTGATCCTGATCGCCAACCAGCTGCAATCGTCGTTCCGCTCGCAAGACCGCATCTTCCGCTTCGGCGGCGAGGAATTCGTCGTGCTGCTGCGCTCGATCACCCTGGAGAATGCGCAGAGAATCATCGACCGCTTCCGCACCAATGTCGAAGCACACGACTTCCCGCAAGTGGGCAGAGTCACCGTCAGCGTGGGTTTCGTCAGCATCAACGCCTACGAGGCGCCCGTCATCATCCTCGGCCGCGCCGACCAGGCCCTGTACTACGCGAAAAGCCATGGCCGCAACCTGGCTTGCCACTATGACGAGCTGGTCGCCAAGGGTTTGCTCACTACCATTGCCTCGAACGATACGGCGGAGTTTTTCTAGGCATCCGCCAGGGAAAGAAAGCGCATGGGATCGACTTGCCACTTGGCAGCCGACTCATGGCCGACGATCTTGTCGCCGCCGCCGAAGCCTAAACCGCGCGACAGGTCGACTGTCTCGGGCTTGATGTAGGCATTGCTCTTCGTACTGAAAAACACATTCACCTTCGGCGCCAGCAGGTTGCTCTCGTGCGCCTCGATGACGACGGCCAGGCGGCCCGATTCCAGCATCACCATGGTGCCAACCGGATAGATGCCCACGCAGCGCATGAAATCCTGCGCAAACACGGGGTTGAAGTGGAATTTGCTCCATTCATAGATCTTGCGCAAGGCTTCGGCGGCGGCGATGCCCTTGTGATAGCTGCGGTCGGACGTCAGCGCGTCATACACGTCGACGATGGCAGCCATCTGCGCCAGCTCGCTGATGGCGTCACCGGCCAGCTGGTCCGGATAGCCGCTGCCGTCGCGCCGCTCATGGTGATGCAAGGCGATGTCGAGGGGAATGGCGCCCAGCTCGGGCGAACGGCACAGGATGTCGTAGCCATCGCGAGGATGGCGCTTGATCAGGGCAAATTCTTCCGGCGTCAGGGGGCCGGGTTTGTTCAGCACGCTGTCGGGCACCATCGCCTTGCCCGTGTCATGCAGCAAGCCGCCCAGGCCGGCCTGGTGCGTGGTGGCCCCATCAATGCCCCGCGAGCGGCAGAACGCCACCAGCAGCGCACACACGCTGACGGAATGCAAGAAGGTGTAATCGTCCTTGCTCTTGATGCGCAACAAGCCGACGAGGGCGCCGGGATTGCGCAGGATCGATTCGGTAATATCTTGCACCGTGTGCTGCACGCGGTCGATCTCGACGGCCTTGCCCAGGCGCACATCGGCCATCACCGTGCGCACCAGGCTAGCCGCCTGCCGCCGCACTTGCGTGGCGCGCGCCAGTTCCATGCCCAGCGACACGCGCGTGACGACCTGCGGCGGGGTGGCTATCTGCACCAGTTCGCGTTCCGTCTCGGCCCGCGCCTGGGCCACGGTGGGCGCATCCTGCACGTCGAGGCCCTTGCCGCTGTCGATCACCACGTCGTGGATGCCGGCTTGCACGATCTTGCGGATTTCATCGTCGCTGCGCAACAGGAAACGGTTGCGCACGAATGGATGCGTCATCCAGTCGCAGCTGAGGTCGTGGATGTACATGCCCACTTTTAATTGAGACGAATCAACTTTCTTGAGCATGCTGTCATCCCACAAATACACGTCTGGAGCACCGAAGGCGCTAGAATGAGTATAACAAAATTGTTATTCTGCTGGCCGCGTTCGGCGCTGCGGCGCAACACCCTGTATTTTCCGATCACCGCACCGCGTCTGGGACCCATGGAACTGCGCCAATTACGCTACTTTGTTGCCATCGTCGACCACGGTTCCCTGTCGCGCGCAGCCCTGATCCTGCATGTGGCGCAGCCGGCCCTGACGCAGCAGCTGCGCCAGCTGGAAGAGGAATTGGGGGTGCAGCTGCTACACCGCTCGGCCCAGGGCGTGCTCAGCACGGACGCTGGCAAGGTATTTTACGAACACGCGCAGGCGATCCTGAAACAGGTGGCCGACGCCCGCTCGGCCGTCACGCAAAGCGCCGCGCGGCCATCCGGCAATGTCACCCTCGGCTTGCCGCACAGCATCTCCGGCGCGCTAGCCCTGCCCTTGCTGCTGGCCGCGCGCGAACGCTACCCCGAAATCACCCTGCAGCTGACGGAAGAAATCACGGGGAACCTGAACGAACAATTGAAATCGGGCCGCATCAACCTGGCCGTGCTGTTCGACGATGGCCAGCTCACGCCGTTTGCCTGCAGCCCGCTGGTGGAAGAAGAGATGCGTTTTATCTGCCGCAGCGATTCGCCATTCGCCCCGCCAGGCCTGGCGCTGTCGTTCCCGCAGGCATTGAGCGCCACCCTGATCCTGCCGGGCCTGCAGCATGGCGTGCGTCCGCGCATCGACAGCCGCGCCCGCGAACTGGGCCTTGAGACGGCAAACGTGATCGAGATCAACTCGATCGCCATCCTGAAATCGGCCATCCTGGCCGGCATGGGCGCCACCATTCTGCCGGCCGCGCCCCTGCTGGCCGAACTGGACAGCGGCGCCATGCGCAGCTACGCCATCCACAGCCCCGTGCTGTCGCGCACGGTGGCCCTGTGCGCGTCGAAGAACATTCCCCTGACAAATGCAGGCAACGCCGTCAAAAACCTCGTGCTGCAAGTGGCCGCCGAGCTGTGCGGCAGCGGACGCTGGGTGGGGGCGCACGTGCTCTCGCCCATGGCATAAGTATTTCTTATACCCCCATCGTCAAAGCGTATTTGCCCACGCTACTGACTCGTTCTACACTGACCACATTAACTATTTTAAATTTAAAATAGTTAGGTGCCGCCCACACGCGGCCATCCCGTCTGCACAGTGCGCGCCTTACCGGGCACGCCCCTTGTACAGCCGCTATCTGAAACACCCTTTTGGAGACAGCCATGTCCGTGACCACGGAAAACGGCCCCGCAGCGTTCGCTAGAAACGCCGGTGCCGCGCCATCTACACCCCCCGACACTTCCCGTTTGACCACCGTCAGCCTCGACGACAAATACACGGCCACTTCCGGCGCCATCTTCCTGTCCGGCATCCAGGCCCTCGTGCGCCTGCCCATGATGCAGCGCCTGCGCGACCAGGCTGCCGGATTGAATACGGCCGGCTTCATTTCCGGCTACCGCGGTTCGCCCCTGGGCGGCCTGGACGAAAACCTGTGGAAAGCCAAGAAGCAGCTGGAAGCGCACCACGTGCAATTCGTGCCCGGCGTCAACGAAGACTTGGCCGCCACGGCCGTCTGGGGTTCGCAGCAGGTGGACCTGATCGGCCCGGCCAAGTACGACGGCGTGTTCGCCATGTGGTACGGCAAGGGGCCGGGCGTGGACCGCTGCGGCGATGTCTTCAAGCACATGAACCATGCTGGCACGGCGAAACTGGGCGGCGTGCTGCTGGTGGCCGGCGACGACCATGGCGCGTATTCCTCAACCCTGCCGCACCAGTCCGACCATCTGTTCTCGGCCTCGATGATCCCCGTCTTGTATCCATGCAATGTGCAGGAATACCTGGATCTGGGCATCCACGGCTGGGCCATGTCGCGCTTTTCCGGCTGCACGGTGGCCTTCAAGGCCCTGGCCGACACGGTCGAATCGTCGGCCTCCATCGATGCCGACCCATTCCGCGTGGAAGTCAAGATTCCGCAGGATTTCGTCATGCCCGAAGGCGGCCTGAACGCGCGCCTGTCGAGCATTCCGCTGGGCCAGCAGGCGCGCAACCAGGAAGCGCTGATGCAGGACTACAAGATCTATGCGGCCCTGGCCTACGCGCGCGAAAACAAGCTCAACCACACCACCATCGACAGCCCGAACGCCAAGCTGGGCATCATCGCTTCCGGCAAGTCCTACCTGGATGTATTGGAGGCGCTGGAAGAGCTGGGCATCGACGAGCAGATGGCGGCCGACGTCGGCATGCGCCTGTTCAAGGTGGCCATGCCGTGGCCGCTGGAACCGGACAGCGTGCGTGAGTTTGCGCAAGGTCTCGATGAAATCCTCGTGGTCGAAGAGAAGCGGCAAATCGTCGAATACCAGCTCAAGGAACAGCTGTACAACTGGCGCGACGACGTGCGTCCGCGTGTCATCGGCAAGTTCGACGAAAAAGGCGAATGGGTGGCGCCGCGCGGCGAATGGCTGCTGACTTCCAAGGCGGATTTTTCCGTCTCGCAAGTGGCACGTGTCATCGCCAGCCGCATTGCGCGCCTGATTTCCGACCCTGTCACCTGCGACCTGATCAAGGCACGCCTGAGTTTCCTCGACGCCAAGGATGCGGTCCTGAAAAAGGCCGTGAACACGCCGTTCCGCCCCGCGTTCTACTGCTCCGGCTGCCCGCACAACACCTCGACCAAGGTGCCGGAGGGCAGCCTGGCGCTGGCCGGCATCGGCTGCCACGTGATGGCCACGTCGATCTACCCGGAAATGAACAAGCTGACCACGCACATGGGCGGCGAAGGCGCGCCGTGGATCGGGCAAGCTGCGTTCTCGGAATTGCCGCACGTGTTCCAGAACCTGGGCGACGGCACGTATTTCCATTCCGGCTACCTGGCAATCCGCGCCGCGCAGGCCGCCAAGGTGAACATCACCTACAAGATTCTCTACAACGACGCCGTCGCCATGACGGGCGGCCAGCCCGTGGACGGCTTGATCACCGTGCCCATGATGGCGCAGCAAGTGGCGGCCGAAGGCATCGCCCGCATCGCCCTGGTCACGGAAGATTTATCGCGCTACAGCGACCGCAGCAACCTGCCCGCCCACGTGACCTTGCACGACCGCAAGGACATGGATGCCGTGCAGCGCGAATTGCGCGAGGTGCAAGGCGTGTCCGTGCTGATCTACGACCAGACCTGCGCGGCCGAAAAACGCCGGCGCCGGAAGAAAGGCGAGTATCCGGACATTGCCAAACGCATGGTCATCAACGACGCCGTCTGCGAAGGCTGCGGCGACTGCGGCGTGCAGTCGAACTGCGTGTCGATCCTGCCGAAAGAGACGGAATTTGGCCGCAAGCGCACCATCGACCAATCCTCATGCAACAAGGATTACTCGTGCGCCAAGGGCTTTTGTCCCAGCTTCGTCACCGTCGAGGGCGGCACCCTGAAAAAGACAAAAACAGGCGCCAGCAAGCCAGGCGAGACGGACAACTTCGGCCCGCTGCCGGAACCCGTCCTGCCAGCCTGCGACGCGCCGTATAACATCCTCATCAATGGCATCGGCGGCACGGGCGTCATCACCGTGGGCGCGCTGATGGGCATGGCAGCCCATTTGGAAGGCAAGGGCGCCTCCGTGCTGGACATGACGGGCATGTCGCAAAAGAACGGTTCCGTCACTTCGCACGTGAAAATCGCCAAGTCCCCGGCGCATATCCGCGCCCAGCGCATCGCCACGGGCGAAGCGGATCTGATTTTAGGCTGCGACATGCTGACGGCCGGCGCGCAGGATGCCGTGTCGAAAATGCGCCCGGGCCGCAGCCTGGCCGTGGTCAACCTGCACGAGCAGCCGCCAGGCACGTTTGCGCAAAATGCCGACTGGCAATATCCAACGGCGGAAGTGCGCCAGCTGATCGAGGAATCCGTCGGCGGCGCGGACGCGGCCGACTTCATCGACGCCACCAAACTGGCTACCGCGCTGATGGGTGACTCGATCGCCGCCAACCTGTTCATGCTCGGCTACGCCTGGCAAAAAGGCCGCATTCCCTTGACCGAAGCGGCGCTGCTGCGCGCCATCGAACTGAACGGCGTGGGCATCGAATCGAACAAGAAAAGTTTCCTGTGGGGCCGCCGCGCCGCCGTCGACGTGCGCCGTGTCACGCAGATCGCCACGCCGTCGCAAGCGATCCTCGTGCAAATGCCGCAAAGCCTCGATAGCGTCATCAAGAAGCGTGTGGAGTTCCTCACCGCCTACCAGAACGCCGCGTATGCGGACGGTTATCTGACCCTGGTCAAACAGGTGCGCGACCGCGAGAATACCCTGGGACTGGGCCAGAAGCTGTCGACTGCCGTGGCGAAGAACTACTTCAAATTGCTGGCCTACAAGGACGAGTACGAAGTGGCGCGCCTGTACACGGATGGCCGTTTCGTGGAGCAATTGCAGCAGCAGTTCGAAGGGACAATCTCGGTGAAATTCAACCTGGCGCCGCCGCTGTTCGCCAAGAAAGATGCGAAAGGTCACCTCGTGAAAGCGGAATTCGGTTCCTGGATGTGGCGCGCCTTCAAGCTGCTGGCGAAAGCCAAAGGTCTGCGGGGCGGCACCTTCGACCTCTTCGGCTATACGGCTGAACGCAAGATGGAGCGCGCCCTGATCGTCGAGTACCGCGAACTGCTGGCCGGCCTGCTGGTGAACCTGACAGCGGAAAATCTCGGCACCTGCGTGGAACTGGCATCGCTGCCGGAGAAAATCCGCGGCTTCGGCCACGTCAAGGAAGCCGCCGTCGCGACCTACCGCAAGGACAAGGCACGATTGCTGGCTGTGCTGGCCGATGGATCGAAACACGCGGCCTAGCTGACCGGTAGGGCAATGAAAAACGCAGAGCCTCGGCTCTGCGTTTTTTTATGCGTCCGGGCAACGCCCCACGGTCGCCCCCGGCAACAGCACCGGTTGCCAGATTTCCTGCAGCCGCTCCGGCGGCGTGCCGGCCAGCATGGATTGCAGCATTTCGACCATCTTGGCGCCGGCGCGGCGCAGGTCGGGCTGGTCGATGGTGGTGACGTTGATGCCGATCAAGGTGTCTTCCACATTGCCCCAGACGATAACGGAGATTTCCTTGCCAATCTCGATGCCCGCATCCATCAGCGCGCGCACCACGCCCACGCCGGACAAATGGTTGTCGACGATGACGGCCGTGGGACGGGGCGAGCAAGCCAGCAATTGCTGCATGGCCTGGTAGCCGCTGCGGCGGTCGAAGGTATTGTCGAGCAGATAGCGGGAATCAAGCTGCAAACCCGCCTGCGCCATGCAGCGGATAAAGCTTTCCTTGCGCTCGTAAGCGAAATGCAAATCCAGCGGCGCACTCAACAAGGCGATGCGCTGGTGGCCGTGTGCGGCCAGGAAGGACACGGCCAAGTCGATGCCCGTATCATTGTCGTAGTCAAAGTACGCGTATGGCGCATCGATGCGCGTGCGGCCATTCGCAACAAAGGGAAAGCCCACCTTCGTCAAATACGCGATGCGCTCATCGACCACCTTGGTGCGGCCCACCACCAGGCCATCGACCTGGCGTCCGCGCACCATGGTTTCATACGAAGGCTGTTCATTCTGCGGCGAGACGGGGGCGATGATGAGACTCATCTTCGATGCTTCCACGGCGTCCGACATGCCATTCACCACGGAAAGAAAGACGCTATCGCCCAGGTCGCTGGGCAGCAGGGGATAAATCATGCCCAGCACATTGGTACGGCCGACGGCCAGGCTGCGCGCCAGCGGGTTGGGCCGGTAGCCGACTTTCTTGGCGGCGGCCAGGACGATTTCACGGGTGCGGGAATTGACTTCCGGATAGCCGTTCAACGCCCTGCTGACTGTCGTTTTCGACATGCCGAGGGCAATTGCGAGGCTCTTGAGATTCATGTGTTAACTACCTGTCTGTATGGCAAAAAAAACCAACTCTGACCGTCAATTATAGCCCAGAGCGCCAAGCAGGCCGCGCATTACCGTGCGCCGTAATGGTGAAAAAACAACAACATATTGACACTCTAGAAAGTGGCTTTTGAAGACAAGCATTTTTGCCGCGTCCTCAGCGTGGCATCGGCGATGGCATACAAACAACAGCTTCAAGCGACAGCGGGTACTCACTTTGACAAGTAGCGCACCGGCTCAGGCATGCCGGTTTGGCAATACAAGGCGCGCACGATAAAATTATCAAGAAAACATAATTAACTGGAACTATGCGAGAATTTGTCCTACTCTTGATTCAGGTAAAGATTTCCTGCAGACATGTCGGCCTCCCCGCCCTGACCTTTCCCCTTCTGCGCACGCCTGGGCATACTTTCAAAGGTGAACAATGTGGTCACGCTAACGTCCGTCAATAATCTGCAAGCTTCGCTGGCCACGGCGCAACGGCGCGTCGAACAAGGCCAGAACCAGGTACAGCGCGACAGTGAACAGCTGGCGCAAAGTCGCCAGTCGCTGGCGCGGGAACAGGAATCGCTAAGCCAGACACAGCGCAGCAGCCAGCAAGCCCAGGCCGATGCCCCGGCCGCCGTCAAGGCGCCGCAGCTGGATCGGGCAATCAAGGTGGCCGTGCCGCAGCAAGCAGCTCCCGCTGCGCCGAAAAGCACGCCCCAGCTGAACAGCTATGGCCAGACCCTGGGCCGCCTGATCGATGTGACGGCCTGAACCAGCTTTACCGGGCCATTTCCTCTTCCAGCATCGCCAGCCACCATTTTTTACCCTTCTGCGGCTGCGTCAGGTCGACCGCCTCGCCCATCTCCGGCGTGGCCAGGTTCACGCCCTGCTTCGCCGCCAGCCCCGTAATGCGGTCGAACGGTTCATGCCAGGCGTGCAAGCCCAGGTCAAAGGTGCCGTTATGCACGGGCATCAGCCACTTGCCGCGCAAGTCCAGGTGGGCTTGCAGGGTTTCCTCCGGCTGCATGTGCACGTCCGGCCACAGCTTGTCATATGCGCCCGTCTCGACCATGGTCACGTCGAATGGCCCGTATTTGTCGCCAATCTGCTTGAAACCGTCGAAATAGCCGGAGTCTCCGCTGAAAAACACGCGCACGTCCGGGGCGTCGATCACCCATGATGCCCACAGGGTTTGATTGCCATCAAACAAGCCGCGTCCCGAGAAATGCTGCGAGGGCGTGGCGACGAGTTTTACGCCGCCAATCGTTGTGCCCTGCCACCAGTCGAACTGCTGCACCTTGGCGGCCGGTACGCCCCATTGAATCAAGGTATCACCCACGCCCAGCGGCGCAATGAAGTGTTCGGTCTTGGCGGCCAGCTGCAGCACAGCGGCATGGTCGAGGTGATCGTAATGGTCGTGCGACAGGATGACGGCCTTGATCGGCGGCAAGTCCGCGATGCTGATCGGCGGCTGGTGAAAGCGCTTCGGCCCCGCCCACTGTACGGGCGAGGCGCGCTCGGAAAACACAGGGTCGGTGAGGAAGAATTCATTGTTCAGTTTCAGCAGCAGGGTCGAATGGCCGAGGCGAAACAGGCTGTTGTCCGGTGCGGCCAGCAGCTGCGCCCGGCTCAAGGCTTGCACGGGCACGGCAGCGGCAGGCACCGTGCTGTCCGGTTTGTCAAAGAAGAATGTCCACATCAGCTTGAGCGTTGCTGCCGTGCCCAGCTTGTGCATCTGCACGGGATTGCGGAACTTGCCTTCGAGGCGTTGTGGTGACGGGACAGGCGAAGAAACTGGCGCGGCGCGCAAGGTGCAAGAACTCATGATGATCAGGACTCCCAGAAAGAAGAGACGACGTGCGACTCGGTGCAAGTGCATAGGCGGCCCGGTAAAGAATGAACAAGGATTAAATTACACTACACAGTGTAGTTCCTATTTCTGGCAAAGTAAACCAAGAGGTGTAAAATATTGTTTTCAAAGGAGATTTCCCGCCATGGCCGCACCGCAACGCCTCACCGACCGCAAGCGCGTCGCCATCGTCGATGCCGCCATCGCCGAGTTTCGCGAGCACGGTTTTGACGCGACCAGCATGGACAAGATCGCCGCCACGGCCGCTGTTTCCAAGCGCACCGTGTACAACCATTTCCCCAGCAAGGACGAGTTGTTCGCGGAAATCCTGCAGCGCATGTGGGAAAGCAGCATGGCCCAGCCTGCCGTACCCTATGTCGCCGACCAGCCGCTGCGCCCGCAAGTGCTGGCCCTGGTCGAGCAGAAAATGGACTTGCTGTGCGACGCGGCCTTCATCGACCTGGCGCGCGTGATCTTTGGCGAAACCATCCACTCGCCCGAGCGCGCGCGAGCCATGGTGGCGCGCCTGAATGAAAAGGAAACGGGCCTGAATATCTGGATCCGCGCGGCGCAGCAAGATGGGCGCATCAAGGCGGGCGAGACGCTGGAAGTGGCGCACCTGCTGATGTCTCCACTGAAGACCTTTGCCTTCTGGCCGCAGATCACCATGGGTGAGCCCCTGCTGGGCCCGGCACGCCGACGCGAAGTGACGGAACTGGCCGTCGATATTTTCCTGTGCTATTACGGCGTAGCAAAACAGACGGCATAAACGGGCGGCAAGTGGGCAGAGATGGTCTGCCAATGCTCACCTTCGTCGAAGGAATACCAGGCGCCACCCGTCGTCGATGCCATCAATAAACTGCGCCCATCGTCGGCCAGCGCCAGCCCATGCCGGTACACGAGGTCGTAGCAATGCTGCTGCGGCAATCCCGCGCGCAATACCTCAAACGTCTTGCCGCCATCGCGCGTGCGCGTCACGGCCAGCGCGCCGTCCAGCGGAATGCGCAGCACGTCCGCCTGCGCCGGCACGAACCAGGCCGTGTCGCCATCGCGCGGATGCACTGCCACGGCAAAACCGAAATGCGACAGCGGCGCCGTGCTCACTTCCTGCCAGTGCCAGCCCGCATCGCGCGAACGCCAGATGCCGTTATGGTGCTGGCACCACAGCGCGTCCGGCATGCCGGCGCTGCGCACGATGCGGTGCGGGTCTTGCACGGCTTCGTTTTCATCGAGCTCGGGCGGCATGTAGTCGGCGCGCATGCCCGTCGCGCTCAAGGCCCAGCTGGCGCCGCCATCGACCGTTTGCCAGACGCCGCCGCAGGACACGCCGACCAGCACTTTATTGCTGTCGCGCGGATCGACGCAAATGCTGTGGATGCCGGGCACGTCGTAGCCACCGCCAAACCACTGCGCCCGCTGCGGCACGTTCCACAAGGATTCCACCAGTTGCCAGCTGTCGCCACGGTCGCTGGAACGAAACAGGCCGCCCGGCAGGGTGCCCGCCCACAACACGCCGGGCTGGTCCGCGCCACCGGCCGCCAGCGACCAGATTTGCCGCAAGGTCCAGTCCACCGTATCGGTGCTGTCTTCCGGCTTGGCGGGATAGGCGGGCACGGCGATCTCTTGCCACGCGCGACTGCCCACATCGAGGCGGTGCAGCTTGGCGCCGAAGTGCCCCAGGTTCAGGGCCGCGTACAAGCTGCCGTCGCGGCTATCGTGCAGGAACATGGAGACGGGGTCGCCTGCAAACTGCACCAGCACCAGCTGCCAGGCGCCGGCCGCATCGACATCGAACTGGAACAAGCCCTTGCGGGTGCCGAGATACGCGCGTTGAGCCATGCCTGGTGCCATGATTAACCTCCTGAAAGTGCCTGCAAGATATACACCTGGCTGTCGGGCTGCAAAGCATCGTCAAGCACGCGCCGTTCGCGGCAGCGCGCGCCATCGATGAAGATCACCACATTCGGGCGCACCCCCCCCTGCTCGTCGAGCACGTAGCCGCGCAGGCGCGGCTGCTGCGCAAATGCGGCATCCAAGGCGGCGCGCAGGCGTGGCGCTGCCACGACCACGGTGGGGACGTCGAGAAAACGTGCCAATTGTTGGGTAAAATGCAAGTGCGCCATGCTGCCTTCGACGTCATCGGCCTGGACTCATTCTAGTCCGCTTTGCGGACGATACAATGGCGCATGGCCTAAAATAGAGGCAAGCACACAAGGAGGCCAGGCATGACGATTACCCCGGAAGAACTAGCGGTGCTGATGCAGGAAGTGGAAGTGGCCGATCCCATCGATTTTGCCGATCTGCCTTTCGACGAGCAGGAATTGCGCGGACTGATCGCCAACCACTTGTGCGAGATGGCCGATGCCATGGAAAGTTTCAGCCCGGAAGACCGCAACCTGGCCCTGTTGGCTGTGGCGGCCAAGCTGGTGCTGGAAAACCTGGTATTGCACGTGCAGTTGCTGCGTCGCCACGGCTTGCCCGTGAGCGACAGCGTGGACGCGCTGCTGCAGCGCCTCAAGGGCGGCAAGCCGTCGTGAGAGCCTATTCCGGTTGGGAGCGTCTGCTGCTGGCAGTATATTCGGGAGCGCGGACAAGGCGTGAGGAGGACGCGTGGCGAGCCACGCGACGACGAGCAACGCAGTCCCCGCTTCCGAGGCGCGCCAGCAGGAGATGTATTCATCTACCGGGACAGGCTCAAAGTCAGGCGCCCGTGCGCACGGCCCGCGCCTGCAGGGAAACATCGCTTTCGGCCACGGCCACGCAGGGCAGGATGTAGCCATCGAGCCGTTCATCGGGGCTGATGCCCGGCCAGTCCACCGTGTAGCGCACTTTTCCCTCGGGCATGTGACAGATGCAGGTGCGGCAAGTGCCGTTGCGGCAGGAACTGAGCAGGCGGATACCGGCCAGCTCGGCGGCGGCCAGCACGGTAGTGCCGGCCTCGGCAGTGAATTGCCAGCCTTGGGGGACGATGGTGATAGTAAAAGGTGCGCTCATGCGCCCAGTTTAACAGTCGGCCAAGGTCGTCCACTGCGCGCCAGCCGCATGGCTGCGCAGCACGGCTTCGGCAAAGGCCAGGCCCGCCACGCCATCATTGACGGTAGGCAGCCAGCGCGCCGCCTCCGGTATGGGCGCCCCTGCCTGCAAGGCGCGAATGCTCAAGGCGGCATCCAGATACAGCTGTGCGAATGCTTCCAGATAACCCTCAGGATGACCGGCCGGCACGCGCGTGGCGTGGCGCGCGGCCGCGCTGTCGACCCGCCCCGGGCGCAGCAGCTGGCGGTTGCCGCCCTGCGGCGTAAACCACAGCGCATTCGGTTGTTCCTGGTCAAAGTCCAGCTGCGCCTTGCTGCCGAACAGGCGCAATCGCACCGTGTTTTCGCAGCCCGTCGCCACCTGGCTGGCCCACAGGGTGCCCCTGGCGCCATTCGCATAGCGCAGCATCACCTGCACGTGGTCGTCCAGGGTGCGATTCGGAACAAAGGTCGACAATTCCGCCAGCACGGAGTGCGGCGTCAAGCCGCTGACAAACTGCGCCAGGTGATAGGCGTGCAAGCCCACGTCGAGCAAGGTGCCGCCGGGACCGGCCTTGTGCGGGTCGTTGTGCCAGTTGCCCTCGCTCATGCCGCCAGCCGCGATGGCGTCGGCCAGCCAATCCTGCGAATACTCGACCTGCACGAGACGCAGCTCGCCTATGTCGCCCGCCTCGACCATGGCTTTCGCATGGCGCAGCAGCGGGTAGCCGCTGTAGGTATGCGTGAGCGCAAACAGCAGATTTTTCTGCTGCGCCAGCGCCGCCAGCGCCTGGCCTTCCGCCAGCGAAATGCCCAGCGGCTTGTCGCAGATCACGTGGATGCCCGCTTCCAGGAACGCCATGGCGACGGGCGCGTGTAAATGGTTGGGCGTGACGATGGCCACCGCTTCGATACCGTCCGCCCTGGCAGCCTCCGCCTGCGCCATGGCGCGGTAATCGCTGTAGCAGCGTTCGGGCGCCAGGTACAGCGCGGCGCCGCTGTCGCGCGCGCGGTCCGGGTCGGACGACAGGGCGCCCGCCACCAGCTCGTACTGGTCGTCGATGCGCGCCGCGATGCGGTGCACGGCGCCGATGAACGCGCCCTGCCCGCCCCCTACCATGCCCAGCCGTAAGCGTCGCTGCATGTTTTTTCCTTATTTCAAGCCAAGCAAGTGATGAATTTGATCCTGGTCCACCGCACTGCCCGCAAAATCATCGAAAGCGCGTTCAGCCACATGGATGATGTGTTCGCGGATGAAGCGCGCCCCTTCTGCCGCCCCATCTTCCGGGTGTTTCAGACAGCATTCCCATTCCAGCACGGCCCAGCCGGGGAAGTCGTACTGCGCCATCTTGGAAAAGATCGCCTTGAAATCGATCTGCCCGTCACCGAGCGAGCGGAAGCGCCCGGCCCGGTCTTGCCAGTCGCCATAGCCGCCATACACGCCCTGGCGCCCGTTGGGCCGGAATTCCGCATCCTTCACATGGAAGGCCTTGATGCGCGCATGATAAATGTCGATAAAGGCGAGATAGTCGAGCTGCTGCAACACGAAGTGACTGGGGTCGTACAAAATCGATGCACGTGGGTGATCGTTGACGGCGGCAAGAAAGCGCTCGAAAGTCACGCCGTCGTGCAGATCCTCACCGGGATGCAGCTCATAGCACAGGTCCACGCCGGCCGCGTCAAACGCATCGAGGATGGGCAGCCAGCGCTTGGCCAGTTCCGCGAATGCCGTCTCCACCAGTCCCAGCGGGCGCTGCGGCCACGGGTACAGATACGGCCAGGCCAGCGCGCCGGAAAACGTCACGTGCGCCTTGAGACCCAGTCGTTGCGAAGCGGTGGCCGCCCACAGCAATTGCTGCGTGGCCCAGGCCGTGCGGGCCGCGCTATCGCCGCGCACGTGCTCGGGCGCAAAACCGTCGAACAGGGCGTCGTAGGCGGGATGCACGGCGATCAGCTGGCCCTGCAAGTGCGTCGACAATTCCGTCACCTGCAAGCCATGGCGCGCCAGCAAGGCGACCACGTCGTCGCAATACTGCTGGCTGTTGGCCGCTTGTTCCAGGTCAAACAAGCGCGGCGCCGTGGGCAGCTGCAAGCCCTTGTAACCCAGGCCGGCCGCCCATTGCGCCAGGTGTTCGAGCGAATCGAACGGTGCTTCATCGCCGAGAAACTGGGCCAGGAAAATGGCCGGGCCCTGGATGGTGTTCATATCAATGTCCTGTTAGCTAAAGCCGGGGTCAGACCCTCAATGCCGCTAACGCGCAGTTCATTGCTAGCGGGCGAGGGGGTCTGACCCCAGAATTTAAAAAGGCGAGTTCGGAAAGTAAAATTGCTTGGCGTTCTCGCGCGTGATCAGCACCGAGGGAATGATCGTGTTGGCCGGCAATTTATCACCTTTCAGGCGCGCTTCCGTCGTCAGCTTGATGGCGTCGTACATGAACTTGGGCGAGTACGACACGTCAGCCACGATCAGCGGGTCGGAGCCATCCATGATCTTCTTCACGGCGCCCTTAGCACCCGCGCCGCCGAACACTTGCTTGATGTCCGTGCGCTTCGCTTGCGCGATGGCCTTCTGCACGCCGATGGCCATGTCGTCATCGGCCGCCCAGACAGCGTCGATGTGCTTGAAGCGCGTCAGATAATCCTGCATGACCTTGAAGGCATCGTCGCGGTTCCAGTTGCCATACTTGGCATCCAGGACCTTGATCTCGGGATGGCCCTTCATCACGCCAGAAAACGCATCGTAGCGTTCGTTATCGAGGGTGGTTGGCATGCCGCGCAGCACGACGATATTGCCCTTGCCGTTCAGGCTTTTCGCCAGATATTCGGCCGGCAGCTTGCCAAACGCCGTGTTGTCGCCCGCAATATACGCATCCTGCGACTGCGTATTCGTCAAGCCACGGTCCACCACGGTCACATAGACGCCCTTGTTTTTGACTTGCGCCACGGGCTGCGTCAGGGACGCCGACTCGATGGGGAAGATCACCAGGGTGTTGATCTTGTTCACCGTCAACATATCCTGCAACTGGTTCGCCTGCTCGGGCGCCGTGGCGGCCGTCTTGACGATAATTTTCAGGCCCGGATGGGCTTTTTCCAGCTCCGCCTTGGCCTGGTTGGCCCACCACACGATGCCCGAGGTAAAACTGTGCGTGGCCGTGGGGATGGCTACGCCCACCACCATTTTTTCAGCGGCCTGCGCACTCGGCAGCGCCCACGCCTGCATCACCAGTACTGCCATCCCTGCGACCCGTATAAAGCTCTTCATGCTGCTCTCCTCCAAGGTTGTGGGCGCCCGTTGGCTGCCCTTTCAGAACGCCGCTGTGTTTTTATTTGCGGCCTCGCTGCAGGAAGGCGACGGCGATGATCACCACGCCTTGCACTGCGGCATTCAGGTAGACACTGATGATGCTGGTCAAATTCAGGATATTGCTGATCACAGACAAAAGGATGGCGCCGATGACGGTGCCGACGATGCGACCTTCTCCCCCTTTCAGGGCCGTGCCGCCCACGACGACGGCGGCAATCGCTTCCAGTTCCCACAGCAAGCCCGTGGTGGGCGTGGCCGAGCCCAGGCGCGGTACGTACAGCACCGTGGCGATGCCCACGCAGACGCCCAGCAGCATATAGGTGGCGACCTTGACCCTGTCGACATTAATGGCCGCATAGCGTGCCACTTGCTCGTTGGAACCAATCGCCTGCACGTGGCGGCCAAACGTCGTGCGGTTGAGGATAATGGCGCCTGCCGCCGCGACGAACAGGAAAATCCAGATCGGTATCGGCGCGCCCAGCACGCTCGTGTAATAGACGGGGCTGTACAGCTCGGACAGGGTCGCGTCCAGGGTCAGCGCGCCGCCATCGGCCAGGTAAGTGAGCACGGCGCGGAAAATACCCAGCGTTCCCAAGGTGACGATGAAGGGCTCGATATTGCCCTTGCTGATCAACAAGCCATGCATCAGGCCGAAGCCCGCGCCCAGCACCAGCGCCATGGCGATGCCCAGCACCAGCATGGTGATGGGCGCCAGGTTGCCGCCCGCCCCTTGCGCCAGCGCATTCATGAAATAAATCATGCAGCCGGCGATCAGGGCGGCCATGGAGCCCACGGACAGGTCGATGCCGCCGGAAATGATGACAAAGGTCATGCCCACGGCGATGATGCCGATGAAGGCCGTGCGCGTCAGCACGTTCATCAGGTTGTCCAGGGTGGCGAAGTCGCCATTGAGCAGGGTGCCCGCGATGCACAGGGCCAGCAGGCCCAGCACGGGGCCAAAGCCCTTGATGCGCGCGCCAAAGCTGGCAACGGCGGCGGCAATCGGGGATACGGTGGTGTCAGTGCGTGCCGGTTGCATGGGCAATCAACTCCTCTTCAGTCAGGTGGTCAGCAGCCAGGGTGGCTTGCAGGGTGCCGGCGCGCATCACCGCCACGCGGTGGCACAAGCCAATCAATTCAATCAGTTCGGACGAGATCACGATCACGGCGCGCCCTTCGGCGGCCAGGCGGTGGATCAGAAAGTAAATGTCGCGCTTGGCGCCCACGTCCACGCCACGGCTCGGCTCGTCCAAAACCACGACCCTGGGGTCCGAATGCAGGTATTTGGCCAGCGCCAGCTTTTGCTGGTTGCCCCCGGACAGCATGCGCGCTCGGCTGTCGAGGTCGCCCGTGCGGATATTGAAATCCTCGACGGCCGTGGCCAGCGCCTGCTTCTCCGCCTTGACATCGAGCCAGGGCCGCGCATAGCGTTCCATCGTCATCATGGTGAGGTTTTCGCGCAAGCCCAGGTTCACATGCAAGCCCTTGCCCTTGCGGTCTTCGCTCAGGTAGGTCATGCCATGCTGCATGGCTTGCCTGGGCGTGCGGATGTCCACGGGCTGGCCATTGAGAAAGATCTTGCCCGCGCTGCGCGGGCGCAAGCCCAGCAGTGCCTCGAACGATTCCGTGCGCCCCGCGCCCACCAGGCCCGCAAAGCCCAGCACTTCACCGGCGCGCACCTCGAACGACAGGTCTTTCGACCAGCCGGGAACGCACAGGCCGTCCACTTTCAGGAGCACAGGAGCTTCTTTCGCCAGCGCCACCTTGGCGGGGAACATGTCGGACAATTCGCGTCCCACCATCAGGTTCGCCATCTGCTGGCGCGTCAGGCTGGCCGTCGGCTCGCGCGTGACGAAACGCCCGTCGCGCATGACGATGACCTCGTCCGTGTTGCGCTCCACTTCGTCGAGCTTGTGGGAAATATACAAAATCGTGACACCATCCGCTTTCAGCTGGGCCATCACGGCGAACAGGCGCTGCGTCTCGGACGACGTCAGGGTGGCGGTCGGCTCGTCCATGATCAGGAAGCGGGCGCGGCGCGACAGGGCCTTGGCGATTTCCACCAGCTGCTTTTCAGCCACGATCAGGTCGCGGATTTTCGTGTCGGGCGACACGTCCAGGCCCACCTGCTTCAGATAGCGCGACGCTTCTTCGCGCATGGCGGCCTCGTCGAGCAACCAGCCGCGCGTCTTTTCGTGACCCAGGAACATGTTTTGCGCTACCGTCAGGTGCTCGGCCAGGTTGAATTCCTGATGGATCAGCACGATGCCGGCGCTCTCCGCCGCGCGCGAGCTGGCGAAGCGCCGGGGCTGGCCATCGATCAGCAGTTGCCCCTCGCTCACGCTTTCGTAGCCGGCGAGGATTTTCATCAGGGTCGACTTGCCGGCGCCGTTTTCGCCCAGCAAGCCATACACGCGCCCGGGCGACAAGGTAAAACTGACGCCATGCAAGACGCGCACGGGGCCGAAATCCTTGCACACCCCCTCGAAACCGACGGCAACGCTCACTATGCACTCCCTCGCAGAATTAATCGGTGTTGCAGCAGCACGCCCGGCACGCTGGCCACAGGGTTGGCCAGGCGCTGCAGCAATAATCGGGCCGCCGTCTCACCCAGTTCGCGCATCGGCTGCGCGATGGTGGTGAGACCGGGAGCTATCTGCGCGGCGATGGCAATATCGTCGAAGCCGATGACGGCCACGTCTTCCGGCACCCGCTTGTTCAGCTGGCGCAGTGCGCTCAGCACGCCAATGGCCAGGGTGTCGGAGACGGCAAAGATGGCCGTGGGCGCGTCGGGCTGCGCCATCATCCGCAAGGTGGCGGCCGTGCCCGCTTCGTAATCGAGGCTTTGCACCGTGTGCACCCAGTCCGGCTGCACGGGCAGGCCGGCGGCCGCGAGGGTGTCCAGGTAGCCTTGCTGGCGTTGCCGCGCGTACAGATAGCGTTCATCGGAGTTGATCAGGCCGATGCGCGTGTGGCCGCGCGCCAGCAAATGCGCGACGGCGTCCGACGCGGCCCGGTGGTTATCGATGCCGACATAGGGCACGGCCACGGCAGGGTCGAATTCGCAGCACGCCACCCAGGGCAGGCTGATGGATTCATGCAACAGGGCATGCTGCACCGTGTCCGGGTCCAGGCAGATGGCGCCGTCGGCGCGGTGCATGCGCAGCAAGTCGAAATATGAGCGCTCGCGGCCCGCATCGGCGCCCGTGTCGCACAGCAGCACGAAGTAGCCGTGTTCGCGCGCCACCGTGTCGATGCCGCGCACGATCTGCGCATAGAAGGGATTGCCCACGTCGGGCACCATGGTCAGCAACATGCGGCTCTCGGCCGTGCGCAGGCTGCGCGCCAGATGGTTCATGCGGTAGCCCAGCGCGGCCACGGAAGCGAGCACCTTGTCGCGCGTGGGCGCCCGCACTCCGGCCTGCTCGTTCATCACGCGCGAAACGGTGGCCACCGACACCCCGGCATGCGCGGCAACGGCGCTGATGGAGACGGTTTCTGTCGGCAAAGGGGATGGAGCGACTGGCGGCATGGGGTTTTCAAATAAATGTAATCGATTACATTTATATGCCAGCACGCCGCCTGATGCAAACATTATCGATGCTGCAATGCGCAAAAAACAGGCAGGAAAGTCTACAAAAACGGCCCTGCGCGGGCCGTCGCAAGCTGCTATTTCTGGGCTTGCCCAGCGCTCTGCTGCACGGCAAAACCGGCACGCACGGCAGAAAGGGCCGCCACCCACAGGATCAGGCCGGCGCCCAGGCAGCCGACGGGATGGATGGGGCCGTGGCGCAAGGTGAGCGGATAGCCGATGGCCCACACGCACAGCGCCATGCCGATCGCCAGGTGGCGGCGTGCCTTGAACAGCCAGGCCAGCGGGAAGAAATGCAGACCCACGATCAAAATGACGGCGGGAATGAACCACGCCTGCAGCCCCAGGTTTTTCAAGACGTTGCCGACGATGAAGATGGCAATCCACTGCCCCGCATTCACGATATGGAACAGCCGGCCCACGCGTTTTGCCTCCGGCGATTGTTCCGCCGCCGCATGCGCGGCGCGGTGGCGGCGAAACTGGCGCCACGCCAGCATGAACAGCAAGACGGTGATGCCGGCAACCGGCAGCAACCTTAAGGGATGCGCGCCATACGTCTGCACGCACCAGGCGGCCACCCACAGGCCGCCAAACAGGGAAAAGAACATGGCGCCGATGGCGCTACGGGCAAGCGCGGCGGCACGGTCGGGCTGAGGCAGGATCAAGGCAGGGTCTCCCGGCACATAACGTGATTACTTCATCATCGCGCAAAACGTTTCTGGATTGCCGTCAAGAATGACGCCGCTGGGCCAGCGGTGGCTGCGCTGCTGGGCACGCAGCAAGGACGCGGCCAGGGCCGAGTCGCCATCGACGGCGTAGACGAAGACGGGCATGCTCAGGCTGGCCGCGTCGGCCAGCAAATTCGGATTGGCGTCGAGGCTGCGCGCATCCACGTGCACGCCGGCGGGCATGCCGATCTGCTGCTGCACGCGCTGCAGCCACGGCTTGTCGAGCTTGGGCGGGCGGGCATTTTTCGCGATATAGCGGCTGACCCGGTTCGCGCCGGCCGCCTGCGCATTGCGCGCGTCAAACACGAGCAGGCCCAAGTAGCCCTGCGGATCGGCGCGGCGCGCGCAGGCGAGGTTGTTCGGCACGCCCGAAGTGAGAAACCAGTTGCCATGCTTGATGTTCGCACGCAACTGCCCCACCAGGGTGTTGATGGGCGCGCACGAGGAAACGACATCCTTGATTTCCGCATTCAGGGTCTTGTTCGGGAACGCCGTCGCCAGGTCGGCGATATCGCTGACGAAGGGCGGCGTTTCCGCCGTCAGCACGCCGCGGTTCTTCATGCTGGCGGCGCGCCAGTCGTCGGCCGTCAATTGCTTCACGGTGCGCGGTGATCCCGTGTCGACGACTCTCCCCGTCAACAGATCGTGGTGCACCACCCAGCTGCCGTCGCCCAGCAGCTGCAAATCCGTCTCGACGCCGTCCCAGGTGCCGAAATACGTGTTGCGCAGCGCGCTCAGCGAGTTTTCCGGCGCATTGCCCGCGCCGCGGTGGGCGTGTACCTTCATGCCCAGGCAGTCGGCCTGTACAGCCGTGCTGGCCATGCAGAGCAGCAGCGCCAGTGCGGCCGCCTTATTTTTGTCCCGGATGATAACCATAATGAACTCCCTGCAAAACGTGGATGCGGATGGCTTCGTTGACGGGGTAGCTGTAACCCTGCCCCACCGCCACGACGTGCGTGATATTGGCCAGCAAGCCCTTGCCGGCGATTTGCCAGCGCGTGCTGTCGTCAGCCGCCTGGCGGTTCCAGTCCAGCATCTGGCGAAACAGCTCGCTCTTCGTGACATTGTTGTCCGAGAGGCTGAAGATGCCCCAGGTTCCCAGGAAGGCGCCGGCCAGCACGCCCGTGGCGATCCAGGCGGAACGACGGCTCAGCTGGCCATCTGCGCCCGCCTGCTCTCCCCGGCGCGCCGCCAACACCAGCAAGCCCACCGTGGCGATCAGGTACAGCAGTTTCGAGAAGTGGCCGATGGCGCCCAGCAAGGAGAAAAACAGGGCCACGGGCGGCACGATGGCCGCGCGCGCCGCTTCCTTGCCTTCGTCAAAGTACTTGCCGCCCACTTCAAAGTCATTGCGGCTGGCGCGGTACTCCACCAGCTTCTCCGCCGTCTGGCGCGCGGCGAACTGGTCGAACAACCGGCTGAACTCGGCAGGGCTCGCATACGCGTCTTGCACCACGGCGCCTTTGGGCAGCCGCAAACCCTTGCTCGCTTCGCTGCCGTCGCCGCCGTCCGGCCCGTCGCGCAAGACGGCCTGGATGCCGGGGCGCGCCACGAAGGCGGGGAAGGACAAGCCAGGCGGAATACGCTCGCCCTTGATGCTCAAGCCCTTGCTGGCCGCTTCCGACGCATAGCGGCGCTTGACTGCCAGGCGGAACGATATCTGGTCGGCCGGGTGCCAGTTGGCCGATACCGGCACTTTCTTTCGCACATTATTGACCACGGCCGCGCGCCGGCGCGCCGGCACCGACTCCGGTTGCCAGCCATGGCGGGACAGGCTTTGCCGGTAATCGCTCCATGCCGATTCCTGCTGCTGGCGCAAGCCCGCATCGTCATCGGGAATCATGCCCGAATACAATTTCCACTTGTCGCGCACTTCGCCGATCGCCTGCTGGTACTTTTCGTAATACCCGGCCGCGCCGCCAGCGATCTTGCGGACGTTGAAATTGATCAACTGCTCCTTGGCGGGTTCCATGCGCTCGTCGAGATGGCCGACCGACACTGCCAGGAAGGGGAACAGGGCTAGGAAGGCCTTGCCTTCGGGCTTGGCAAACAGGGTGGGATCATCTACCAGGCCCTGCAATTGCAAGCTGCCGCCCACCAGTGAGCGCTGCATCAGGGTGGTGTTGAAGGCCAGGCGGCGAAATTGCGCGTCGCGTGTTTCAACCAGCACCGTGACCGTGGTCTTCAAAATGCCGAACACGACCGCAGCCGTGGCGATGCAGCAAAAGATGATTTTTTTCCAGCTGGGGCCGCTTCCATTGTTCTTCAGGCGGCGGCGCCACATCAACTGCAGCACCACCAGCGCGGCGGCGATGCCCGACAGGCTGCGGCCATAGAATTCCACGCCCTCCACGTCGTGCGGCTTGACGTCGCCGCCCACCACGTCGAGCAAACGGGCATTGAAGCCCAGCTCGAAGCACAGGTAAATGATCGTCAGGACGATCAGGATCAAGGTCTGCCGGATCTGCAGACTGCGCAAACTCGCGGCCATCTTATTTCCTCAAATCGATGACGACGGGCTTGATCTCTTCGGCCTGGAAGATCATCGGCGCCGCCTGCACAGAAGTGGCGGTACGCGGCGCGGGCAGGCTGATGGCGGCGGGCGCCGCCACCCTGGCCTGGACCTCCTGGCGGCGCGGCTTGGCGCTGGCGCGGCTGCCCGCTTTCGGCGCGCCAGCGGGTGCCGGGGTGGCAGCCGGTGGCGCAGGGATCACGCGGCCGCTGTCGTTGCCCGGCACGGTGGCCAACGCCGGGCCTGTGGCGCGCAAGGCATCGTCGGCAAACGGCTGGGCGCGCGTATCGACGCCGGGCGGCACGGCTACGCTGGCGTTGAGCAGGCGGTTGTCCGTGTAAATCATGCGCGACAGGCGGTTGTAGTTGGGAAAATCGATATTCAGCGATTTCGCGTCCGCCGCCAGTTCCACGCGGGGGCGGTCCTTGCAATTGCCTACCGTCCACTGCAGCACGTCCGTCCCCTGGAAGGCCAGCACTTCATAGCGGTAGGCGCAGCCGCGCTCCTGCGTTTCCACGATCACCACGGTACGCTCGCCCACGTTTTCCACCCTCGCCACGCGGGCCGTGATGGCGTTGGCCAGCGGCACGACGCGAAACGCCTGCGACAGTTTGATCGAATACTTGCCTTGCGGGTCCTTGCGCAAGGTGCCTTCCATGCCGTCGCGCAGACGGAAGGTGGAAATCGGCGTGCCGAACAACTCGGCAGTATCTAGGCCCACCATCACGCCGCCACGGCCATTCGGCGTCATGGCGCAGCCCGTCAACAGGAGGCCAGCAGCCAGACCCAGGGCCAGCTCGCGCCCCTGAGTAGATAGAAAATTCTTATACGTTGTCATGCTGGATAACTTTCTCTAATTTCTGGGTCAAGGATTGATCACGGCCAGGGGATTGCCCGGGCCTGGCGGCGGCAAGACTTTCTGGCGGTCGCGCGACAGCAGGGTGTAGGCGCCCAGGGTGTCCGGGCCGGCAACGATTTCCAGTTGCTCGCGTTGCAGCCAGGTGCGGATTTCCGCCTCTGTTGCCTCGGCACGGAACAGCACGCGCGTGCGCACACCCGTCTCGACGCCACTGCCGCTGCGGAATTCCGCATTGCCGACGACAGCATTCTCTTTCGGCAGGAACAGCCACGCCGATTGCACCACCATCACGCTGGCGGCCACGGCCGTGACGAGCTTCAGCCAGCGGTTTGAATTTGCCGCCTTCACCGGGGTCTTTAGCTGTGGCGCGGTGGTATCGGCGGTAGCGATCTGCAACTGCTGCAGCCCCTGGCGGAGCAATTGCCGGTAAGCCACGCGGCCATCCTTGCCCAGCTCGCTCGACAGGGGCGTGCCCGTCAGCACATAGTCGTCGCCGGGCAAGGCCACGCGGGCGATCACGCCGGGCGCCGCCGTGGCGGCATTGGCGCGGCCATGCGTTTCCAGCCAGCGCGCCGCCTGCAGGCGCTCTTGGCTGAACACGCCCAGGCAGGCGCCCAGGTCCGTCACGTCCAGGGTCACGGGCATGTCGCACAACACCAGCCCCGCCCGGGGGTCGGCGGGCGCGTCGCGCTCCTCGACCACCAGGCCGCAGGCATCCGCATACGCTGTGTCGGGCGTGACGAGCCAGCCTCGCCAGCGCTGCCGCGAGCTGTCCCAGGCATCGAGCAGCACGGCGCCAAAGCCGGGGCGGCGCGCCAGCAAGTGAATCTGTCCGCCCGCGATGGGCCGCGCGGCCAGCGGCGCGGCATCACTGCGGCGCGCGAAACGCTGCAGCAGGTGTTCCGGCACGGCAATGCCGCGCCAGTCGGGAGTATCGCCGCTCACCTCCGCGTCCAGCATTTCGGCGGAAGATGGGGGAGATGGCAGGCGCGCGGCAACGATGGCCAGTGTGGGCGTCAATGCAGTCATGCCGGTGGCCTTTCATCAGTGCTCGGGTGGGTGGACGCGGGGTCCAGGTGCAGGGATAACGCGGCCACGCACAAGATATCCAAAACTATTTGCGCCGCCTGCATATCGCGCGCGGTCAAGGCATCACCCACGCGCAGCTTGAGCAGGGTCAAGACCCAGTTGCCCAGCAGGGTAGAGCGGTGGGCCGGTTCGACGATCTGACGTCCCGCGCTGAGGCTATCGCCCTTCTGCCTGTGCACCAGGCCCAGCTTGCCGCCGTGGTAATGCGCGGAAGCGATCTGCTCGGCCAATTCCTTGACAGGCATGCCGCCGCAGCCACAATGGCGCAGCAGCAAGATCAAATCCTGCGGCAAGGTGGTGATAAAACCGTCGGCCGCTACGCGCACTTGCTGCGGCGTGAGCTGGTAGTCGCGCAGCGGTTCGGCATAGGCGTCGGGCGCGCGCAGCTCGCAGCCCTCTTGCGCATCGGCATCTTCGTCATCGCGCTGCTTGCGCAGCTGGTCGATGATGAAGCGCTTGAAGTATAAAAACAGAGCGCCCACGTGATGGGGCGCGGCGTCGCTATCGCTGTGCAGGACTTTTTCAATGAAAAACTGGTGGCGCAAATCAGCCAGGGAATCGCCCAGCGACGCCGCCTCGCGCGGGCGGCACGGCGTCAACGCGGCGATGACGCGCTGGTAAAACTCGCCCAGTTCGCCTTGCGTCAGCTGCGGGCGGCGGGTCCAGAAAGCATGAATCCGTTCAAATTGTTCCGATTGCACAGCCGGTCCGATCGTGTGTTGGGCGGCACGCGCCACTGGCCGGCGGCGAAGCGCACCGGCAATCAAGCAATGCGCTGGCCAGACAAGAGAAACTTGTCAGTAAGGTAAAATGCATTTAAGCAATTTTCGCATATCACAGTAAAAATCGCTAACTTTTGTTACTTTCACGACAATTCCCGAGACGCCCATGCATCGCCTGATTCTCCTGTTCTTGAGCCTGTTCTTTTTGCTGGGCAGCAAGGTAGCGCACGCTGCCGTGCCAGCTCCTGTGCAAGCGTCTCCCGGCAAGCGCATCGCCCTGGTGATCGGCAATGCGGCCTATCCGCAGCCGCTATTGAATCCCGTGAACGATGCGCGCGCCATGGCCGAACGCCTGCGCCGCCTGGGCTTTGAAGTACTGCTGCGCACGGACATCAATGCGGCGCAGCTGCAAAAAGCGTCGGCCGAGTTTTCCACGCAGGCGCGCGGCGCCGATATCGCCCTCGTGTTTTACGCGGGCCACGGCGCGCAGGCGGGCGAAGCCAATTACGTGCTGCCGCTGGGCGCCAACATGAATGCGCTGAGCGCCGCCGCGATTGCCGCACAGGGCGTGTCCGTTTCCAGCCTGGCGGGCGATTTGCAGCGCACAGGCGCGCGCGGCGCCGTGCTGATCCTCGACGCTTGCCGCCAGGAATATACGCGCGGCGGTGCAATGGTGCCCGTGCCCGGTGGCAGCAACGCGGCCAGCCACGGTTTTGCCGACACACAAGCGCCACGGGGCGTGGTGATCGCCTATTCGGCGGGACCGGGCGCCCTGGCCCGCGATTTCTGGTCGCCCGATTCGCGCAACAGCCCCTACACGAGCGCCCTGCTCGACGCGCTCGATGCCCCGGGCTTGCCGATGGGCGATGTGTTCTCGCAAGTGGCGGCCAGGGTGGCGGCCATGACGCACGATGTGCAAAAGCCCCGCGTCTCGTTCGGCGAAACGTCGGCGCGCCTGGTGCTGAACATGGGCAGCGGCAAGGGTGTCAGCCCGCCGGTGCCAGGCGTGCAGGCTTCCGGCAACAGCGGCATGCGCGCTCCCCTCCCGGCGCCGGCGCCAGCCGCCCAGCCAGCCGCGACCACTGCTTCGGGCGCGAAAGTGTGGCCAGGCAATGTATTACAGGACATCAACTATGAAATCCGCATGCAGATCGCGGCGCGGCCATTTCCCCGCCAGCAGCTGGAAAAACGCGCGCGGGGCGGCGACCTGGTGGCGCTGACGGCGCTCGGCTATGGCATCGGCGGCGGCGATGCCGGCATCAAACAGCCGAAGGCGGGCATGCAGTGGCTGGAAAAGGCGGCAGCGAAAGATTTTCCCATCGCCCAGACCTATCTGGCCGAATTGCTGATGGTCAAGGGCGACCCGGCATCCTTGAAACTGGCCGGCGTGCTGCTGGACGCCGCCTCGCAAGCGGGCTACACGGCCGCGCACGCTTATAAATTCGACCTGGCACGGCGCACGGGCGCGCCGCCGCAAGACGCGGCCCGCCATTTGCAGGACGCCTTCATGGGCTTGATGAAGGATTACCAGGGCGCCGCCAAGGACTTGATGCAGCCGCAAAAAAATAACTCAAAATAATTTTAGATTTCCCTGAACTGCCCCCGTTATCCGTGGGTACATGCAATACAGCATGACAGTGACCAGGGAAATCCCATGCAAACATCGATCCCAGCAGCAACCATGACCACCGGCCAACGGGGCCGCATCCTCGCCTACCAAACAAGCGGACAAGGTTCCGTCAGCGTGGCCGGCATTCAACATGCGTTCGACGTGGCCACGCACTGGCGCTCGGACGTGGCGCCCGCCATCAACGCCGTCGTCGACGTGCGCTTCGATGACGCGGGCAGCCTCGTCACCGTCAGCGCCGTGGCGACGCAGCAACTGGCGCAGGAAGAGATGGCCGGCGCGGCGAAACTGGCGCGCGACAAGGGTCAGCAACTGTGGGGCCAGGCCGTCGCGGCCCTGGGCATCAAGGTGCTGGCAAGCCTGGGTGTATTGATCGCCGGTGCCTTTGTCTTCAACACCATCGGCATCCGTTTGTTCGCTTCCGTCTCGCGCACCTATTGGCAGTTGCTGGGCCTGTCCGCCGACAGCCTGGAAAGCTTCGCCCGCGATGGCGGCGGCGGTTTTACTTCCGCACAATTTTTCTTCCTGCTGGCCATTGCCGGCTGCTGCGCCACCATGGCCAGCAGCCACCCGAAAGCGGCGCTGGGCAAGTGCGCGCCGCTGCTGTTCGTCGTCATCCACAGCAGCTTGCTGTTCATCAAAATCAAGGGCGCCGTCAGCGATGCGGGCAACGCCATGGGCGGCATCATGGGTAGCCGCGCGGCCCGCATGGCCGAGCAGATGGCCAGCGAAATGCTGGGACAAGTGTGGCAAGGCTTGTCCTTCGGCATCGGTTTTTACCTGGTGCTGGCCTCTTCCATCGTCCTGGCCGCTTACGGCGTCGGCGAGTACAAACGCAAGACCATCGGCTAATCCCGACAACCTCCCGCACACTCATCCTGAAGGAAATATCATGCAAGCTACCCTGCCCGCCCTGCTCGCCATCGCCCTGATCCTGTCCGCCTGCGGCAAGACCGAGCACAATAACGCCACACCGACCGTCGCCGCGCCCGCCACCAGCGTGGCCGACCTGGCCGCCAAGGCGCAAGTCAAGGCGGCTGCCGCCAGCCTGCCACAAGCGGACACTGCCACGCCAAGCGCCAGCTATGTCGACATCAGCAGCGGCAACCAGTTGATGTACAGCTACATCGCCCTGTCCGGCGTACCGCCCGACTATGCGGCCGTGGCGCAGCGCGTCTCGCGCGAATATGCGGGCAGCAACGACGCCTTCCGCAAGCAGGAAGTGCTCGACGCGCTGAAACCGCAGATCGACGCCAAGGTCAGCGAAGCGAAAACCAAACGCTACCTGCGCTACCAGATCAATGGCCAGGGCGCGCTGTCGCCGTATGCCATGGACAAGGCCGCCTTCCCCGCCAAATTCGCCGAAGCGGGCACGTATTACTACATGTACGACAACGGCGACTACAAGCTGGCGTTCACGAATGGCGACGGCTACTCGCTGCTGAAAGTGGACCAGGAGGCGGCGCGCAAGATCGAGGCGGCGCGCAGCGGCTACAAGGACTTCGCCATCATCGTGTATGCCTACGCTCAGGAAGCGGACATGGCCAGTAACCAGGTCAAGGCGCAGATCGTCAAGGTGGCGATCAAGCTGAACGGGCAGGAAATTCCTGTGCAGCAAGCGCTGTAAGCACCGGGGCCTTTGCGTTACACTGTTCGCCACATTGCATCGGGATCGGGACATGGGCGAACAGACACTGGCGGAACAACATCTGGCAAACGGGCAACGGCTGCACCAGGCGGGCAAGCTGATTGAAGCGATCAATGCCTACCAAGCCGCCTATAAACTGGACCAGGCCCTGGTGGAAGCCCAGCATTTCCAGGGCCTGGCCATGCTGGAACTGGGCCAGGCCACCATTGGCCTGGGCTTGCTGAAATTGTCGCTCAAGCAACAACCCGACAATGCCTTGTTCCACTACAACCTGGGCAATGTGTTGCGCGGTACGGATAGCGAAGCGGCGCTGGCCAGCTACGCCACGGCGGCGCGGCTGGCGCCGCACGAACACGATTTCGCCATCGTGCATTCCGAATTACTGCTTTCCAAGCTGCGCCTGCCCGAAGCCATCGTGGAACTCGAACGCGCCCATGCCTTGCGTCCCGAACGCTGGCAAAACCTGCAGGGACTGGCCGAGATGTATTACCGCACGGGCCAGCAGGAACTGGCGCTGGCCCGCTATGCGCAGGGTATCGCGCTGCACCCGGCGCTGGCGCAAATATGCAGCATCGGCTTTGCCAGTCCGCAAGCGGACCACGCGGAAACGTTGACACCGATCGATGCCGCGCCATCGCTGCAGGACTTCCTGCGCGAAACGGACTTGCACATCCTCGACGATTTCCTGCCCGATCCGGCCGCCTGGCGCGCGCAGGCGCTGGCTTTACCATTTGAGCAGCAGCGCTATGCGGGACAGAACTATCCGGGCAGCCAGACGGCGGGCCAGCCTTGCCAAGCCATCATGGAACGCATCGCCACGGCGCTGGACCGCCCCATCCGTTTCATTTCGCCCGACAATGGCTCCTACCGCCTCAGCTATGCGGACGCGATGGCGCGCACGGATATCCATGTGGACAACGAGACGGGGAATAATTTCAATTTCTATGCGGGCGTGCTGTATTTGAACCCGCCCGAGCAGTGCCAGGGCGGCACCACCTTCTGGCGCCACCAGCCCAGCGGCTGGTATCGGCGCTTGCCCGAGGCGGACGTCAAGGCGGGCGGCTACGCCAGCTTCAAGGATTTCCAGAAGCGCTGGCTGCCAAACAATAAAGTGCAGAAATTCAACGACTTGCAGGAACAGCGCGACAGTTGGCAAGCGCTGCTGGAAGTACCCATGCGCCACAACCGCCTGATCGTCTACAAGGGCCATTACTTTCACTCGATCAGCAATGTGTTTGGCGACACGCCGGAGAATGGGCGATTGGTGCAGCTGTTCTTTTTTGAAGTGCCCGATTAAGCATGCTGCGCCGGTGTTGTCGGATTACGCCCTGCGGACTAATCCGACCTACCTGTCACGGGACCATGCGTAGGTCGGATTAGCGGAACGCGTAATCCGACACAGCCACCACCGCGTCGTGTCAATACATATCCGCCGCCGTGGCCCGCACAGCTTTTAAAAGCATATCCGCGCCCGGCGACAGCAGATGATCCTGCTGGCGGATGATGCCGAAGGCATCCATCTTGCACGGCAGCTCGATGGGCAGGATGCTCAGCACGTTCAACGATTCGTAGTAATGCGCCACTTCCGTCGGCATCACGTGCAGGGAATCCGTTTGCTGCAGCAAGGACGTGATCAAGAGCAAGGCGGTGGTGTCGACCACGTCGACGGGCGGTTCCAGGCTGGCGCGGCGGAACATCATGTCGAAGCGGTGGCGCAGGATGCTGCCCTGCGGCGGCAAGATCCACGGCTGGCCCGCCAAATCCTTCAATTGCAGATTCTTGCGTGACAGCAGCGGGTGGCCATTGCGCGCCACGGCGCTGGCCGGCTCTTCCGTCAACTCCTCGTAGATGAGGCCGGCGCTGCTTTCCTTTTCCAGGATGCGCCCGATCATGAAGTCCAGCGTGCCATGCTGCAGCATGTCCATCAGGGTGTTGCTGTGCTCCAGGTGCACGCCGATGCGCATCAGCGGCGCCTGCTGCTTGATGCGGGCAATCGCGCGCGGCAGCAAGGCCATGGCCGGCGTCATGATGACGCCCACTTCCACCTGGCCCGTCAAGCCCGACTTCAGGGCCACGATATCGTCATGCGCCAGCGACAGGCTCGTCAGGGCCATGCGCGCGTGGCGTATCATCGTCTCGCCGTAGATGGTCGGCTCCATGCCGCGCGGCAAGCGGTCAAACAGGCGCACGTCGAGCATCTCTTCCAGGTCCTTGATTTGCTTGGACGCGGCCGGCTGCGTCATGTGCAATTCTTCCGCCGCGCGGTGGATGTTGCGCTGCTCATCCAGGGCGATCAACAGCAGCAATTGCCGCGTCTTCAGGCGGGCTCGCAAGAACCAGTTGGGGTTGAGGGTATCCATCAATAAATCATATCATGATCGATATCAGTTTTAATTCAATATCGATACTACTGATATCGGTGTGTCTGGTCCATCGTCAGCAAGCGTTCAGGTTGCCTTGCAGGCGGCGCCGGGATTAGCTGCGGGGCCAGCCGTTTGATGGATGAACTCGATGCCGCCGTCCGGCTTGTACGCAAGTGTGTGTTACTTCAACATAAAGCTTAACTCCCCTTGGTATTTTTCTGGCCCATGGCCATCAATCTCTGCACGACGCAAAAGACGAACAGCAGGCCGCCAATGACGATCTTGGTCCACCACGAGCTGAGCGTGCCGTCGAAGGCGATCAGGGTCTGGATGGTGCCCAGCACCAGCACGCCGGACAGGGCGCCCGCCACGTAGCCGTAGCCGCCGCTGAGCAGGGTGCCGCCGATGACGACGGCGGCAATCGCATCGAGCTCCGTGCCTTGCGCATGCAAGCCATAGCCGGACAGCATGTAAAACGAAAACAGCACACCGCCCAGCGAGGCGCAAAAGCCGCTGAAGGCGTATATCAGCACCTTGGTGCGGCCTACGGGCAAGCCCATCATCAGGGCCGACTGTTCATTGCCGCCTATCGCATACACGGCGCGCCCGAACGGCGTGGCGTGCGCCAGCCAGATGGCCAGCAGCAAAGTGATCACGGCAATCACCACGCCGGGCGAGACAAAGCCGCCCAAGAGCCCCAATTGCGTCTGCGACATGGCCACGAACAGCGGGTTATCGATGGTGATGGAATTGATGCTGATCAAATAGCACAGACCGCGCGCCAGAAACATGCCGGCCAGGGTGACGATGAATGGCTGCAATTTGAAATAATGGATCAGCGCACCCATGCCGGCACCAAAGATGGTGCCAAGCGCCAGCACGGTGGCGATCACCAGCAGCGGCGGCCAGTGCGCCACGTGGAGCAGCCAGGCGGCGATCATGGTCGACAGGGCCAGCACGGACCCGACGGACAGATCGATGCCGCCGGAAACGATGACGAAGGTCATGCCGACGGCGATCACCAGCAAAAAGGCGTTATCGATCAACAGGTTAAAGATCACTTGCGTCGACAGCAAGCCCGGATAGGCGGCGCCGCCCAGGCCCAGCATCACCACCAACAGCAGCACGGTGACGAGCGAAGTGAAATACGGGGTGTGCAGCAAGCCCTTCATGCTTTTCTCCGTTGTAGCAATTGCTTGAATTCCGACGATTGCGACAGGCAGACGAGGAACACGACGACCGACTTGACGACCATGTTCACTTCCGGCGGCACGCCCAGCGAATAGATGGTGTAGGTGAGGGTCTGGATGATGAGCGCGCCGATCATGCTGCCCACGAGACTGAACTTGCCGCCGGCCAGGGACGTCCCTCCCAGAGTGACGGCCAGGATGGCGTCAAGTTCCAGCATCAGGCCAGCATTGTTCGCGTCCGCGCTCTTGATGTTCGAGCTGATCATCAGCCCCGACAAGCCCGCGCAGGCGGCGCAAAACACGTAGACGAAAAAGATCAGGGTTGCCGTCTTGATGCCGGCCAGGCGGGCGGCGACAGGATTGATGCCGGCAGCCTGGATGAACAGGCCCAGCGCAGTCTTGCGCATCAGCACGGCCGTGATGAGGAAGACCGCCGCTACGAGGAACAGGGAAAAGGGCAAGCCGAACAGGTAACCGCTGCCGATGAAGAAGTACGGTTGATAGTAGACGGTGACGATTTGCCCATCCGTCAACAGCTGCGCCAGGCCCCGCCCCGCCACCATCAGAATCAGGGTAGCGACGATGGGCTGCAAGCCCAGGCCGGCTACCAGCACGCCATTCCAGGCGCCGCACAGCAAGGCCGCGCCCAGGGCCGCCGCCAGGGCCCAGCCCATGGGGATGTTGCTCACATACGTCGCCACGCCATTCTCCATCACCATGGTGCCGCCGATCAGCATGGCGGCCACGGTGCCGGACAGGGCCACGACGGCGCCCACGGAAATATCGATGCCGCGCGTGGCAATCACCAGGGTCATGCCCAGCGCGGCCAGCATCAAGGGTGCGGCGCGGTTGACGATGTCGATCACGCTGCCGTACAGGTGACCGTCACGGATTTCCAGATGAAAAAAGCCTGGGATGGCAAAGAAGTCGACCAGCAGCAGCAACAGCAACGCGGCCAGGGGGCGGCTCAAAGGGTGGTGCAAGACACTCTGCAACATGGAAGCATTCGTAAGGGAAGCCGCACGCGTCAATGCCGCGCTGGAGGGTGTGGATAAACTCATGTGGCATCTCCGGCGATCACTTGCAGCACGGAACTGTCGTCCAGTTCGCCACGCGCATAGTCGCCGCAAGCCTTGCGATCGCGCATGACGACGATACGGTCGCTGCAGCGCAGCACTTCGGGCAGCTCGGACGAAATGAACAGAATCGCCATGCCCTTGCGACACAGCTTGCTCACATAAGTCATGATTTCCTGCTTGGCGCGCACGTCGATGCCGCGCGTCGGTTCGTCTAAAATCAGCATGGCGGGCGAGGTCAGCAGCCAGCGCGCCAGCAAGGCCTTTTGTTGATTGCCGCCCGACAAGCTGCCGATCGGCGTCTCGATGCTGGCCGTCTTGATGCCCAGCGCCTTCACATATTCGTCGGCCAGCGCCTGCTGGCGTTTGAACGGGATTGCGCGCAGCAAACCTGTGCGGGCTTGCAAAGCCAGGATGATGTTTTCGCGCACGGACAGCGACAAAATCGCCCCCTCGTGCTTGCGGTCTTCCGAGCAAAAGCCGATATCGTGCGCAATCGCGTCGCGCGGCACGCTGAACTGGCGCGGCTTGCCCTGCATGGTGATGCTGCCGGAATCGGCCTTGTCGGCGCCGAACAGCAATCGCGCCAGCTCGGTACGGCCCGAGCCCAGCAAGCCCGCCAGGCCCAGCAATTCGCCCTGGCGGATGTGGAAATCCATGGGCAGCAAGGCGCCCTTGCGGCCCAGGCCCTGCGCCTCCAGCACGGTGGGGCCAAAGCTGGCGCCGCCCGCGTCCTGCGCCAGATCCAGCGCTTGTTCCTGCGTGTCGGCCGCCACGCCGATCATTTTATTCACCAGTGCCAGGCGCGACAGCTCGCTGCACGCGTATTCCCCTTCCCGCTCGCCGTTGCGCATCACCGTGATGCGGTCGGAAATGGCGTAGGTCTGGTCCAGAAAGTGGGTGACGAACAGGATCGCCATGCCCTGCTCGCGCAGGCGGCGCAGCACGGAAAACAGCAGACTGACTTCCGCCTCGTCCAGGCTGGACGTGGGTTCGTCGAGGATCAGCACGCGGGCCGAAATGTTCAGCGCGCGCGAAATGGCCACCATTTGCTGGATGGCCAGCGGGAAGCTGGACAATTGCGCCGTGACGTCGATATCGATCTGCAATTGCTGCAGCAAGGCACGCGCCTGTTGCTGCATGGCACGCCAATCGATGATGCCAAAGCGGCGTGGATAACGGCCGATAAAAATGTTTTCCGCCACCGACAGGTTCGGGCACAGATTGACTTCCTGATACACGGTGCTGATGCCGAGCGCCTGCGCGTCCGACGTGGACGCTGGGGCGATGGCTTTGCCGTCGAGCAGGATCTGGCCGCTGTCGGGCGTATAGACGCCCGTCAGCACCTTGATCAGGGTCGACTTTCCGGCGCCGTTTTGCCCCATCAAGGTATGCACTTCACCCGGATACAGGCGCAGGGCAACATCGCTGAGGGCTTTGACGCCGGGAAAGGATTTGCTGATGCCGCGCAACTCCAGCAGGGGGGCTGGCGCGGCGTTGTGATGCGCTTGCGTCTTCATCATGCGGCAAGCTTAGTACTTACGGTTCGGGAATTCCTTGGCGGCCACCTCGGCAGGGAACACGCCTTCCACCGTCGTGATGCGCGCTGGCACGGGTTTACCGGCCACCACATCGCGGGCGATGGACATCAGTTGCGGGCCCAGCAGCGGGCTGCATTCCACGGTGACATTCAGCTTGCCGGCGATCATGGCTTCGAATGCGCCTTTCACGCCATCGATGGAGATGATGATGATGTCCTTGCCCGGCTTCATGCCCGCTTCTTCGATGGCCTGGATGGCGCCGATGGCCATGTCGTCATTGTGCGCATACAGCACGTTGATCTTCTTGCCTTCGGCCTTCAGGAAAGCTTCCATCACTTCCTTGCCCTTGGCGCGCGTAAAGTCGCCCGTTTGCGAACGGATGATCTTCAGCTTGGGATTCTTGCCGATGACTTCCTGGAAGCCTTCCTTGCGGTCGATGGCCGGGGCGGAACCCACCGTACCCTGCAGTTCGACGATGTTCAAGGTGGCGTCCGGGGTTTTCTTGGCGTGCTCAAGCAGCCATTGTCCGGCGCGGCGGCCCTCTTCCACGAAGTCGGAACCGATGAAGGTCACGTACAGCGATTTGTCGGCCACATTGACGGCGCGGTCCGTCAGGATGACGGGAATCTTGGCGGCCTTGGCTTCGCGCAAGACCGTATCCCAGCCGGATTCAACGACAGGCGAGAAGGCGATCACGTCGACCTTTTGCGCGATGAAGGAGCGCAGGGCCTTGACCTGGTTTTCCTGCTTTTGCTGCGCGTCGGCAAATTTCAGGGTGACACCGTCTTTCTTGGCTGCATCCTTGATGGAGACGGTATTGGCGGTGCGCCACTCGCTCTCGGCGCCTACCTGCGAAAAGCCCATGACCAGGGGCTTGGCGGCGAAGGCGGACGAGGTAGCGAAGGTGGTGGCGGAAAAGGCCAGCAGCATGGCGCTGGCGAGGAGTGTGCGGCGTGTCAATGTCATTCTTGTCTCCAGTTTTTTTTGGAATACCATCACAGCCGGATGCCGGATGGGCGGTTTTTTTATGAAGCAATGGTAGGAGAAAGCAACATAGCCATCCAATCAATTCTTTTTCGCTTGCGATACCGATTTGCGTATCACCTGGCACACATCTCCTGCCTCCGTACCGTTTGGCGGCCGCTCATTGGCGGCTTTGATCGCGGTTCAAGCCGCGCGCATTGACTTGCGGCCAGCCATCCTTATCCCACGTCATGGGCAGGACCTTGCGTTTCTGCATGTAGTTGTCCGCCGTCACGCACGTGTGCAGCACGTCGATTGCGTCAGCCCTTGGTGTTTGGAATGGAAGAGTCGGGCACCACCCACATGCCTTCGCAGATACCCGTGCCCAAGTGTTCGGCGATGGTGACATTGACGGGCGCCGAGAAGGTGCTACCGGCGGCCATGGCCAGGCGCAGGGTCGAAGACAGTACGCTGGTACATCAGTACGATGACATCCGACCCTGCAGCAACGCCCTGGAAGTTTTCTCAGACCCAGCCGGCGTCGACGATGAACTCTTGACTGGAGCACATCGCTCCGTCATCGGAAGCGAGGAACAGCACCATGGCGGCGATGTCCTGTGGCATCAGCTTGCTTGGCAAGCATTGGCTTTTCTTGATTTCCACTTCCGCCGCCTCGTCGACCCACAGGTCGATCTGGCGCTGCGTCATGACCCAGCCGGGCGTGACCGTGTTGACGCGGATATTGTGGGCGCCATAATCGCGCGCCAGGCCCCGCGTCAGACCCACGACAGCCGCCTTGGTGGTGGCATACACGGGATAGCCGCCCGACTTCATGTGCCAGGAAATCGAGCTGACATTGATGATGGAACCGCCGCCCTTGCGTTTCATGCCCTCGAAGACAGCCTGGCAAGTAAAGAACATGGGACGTTGATTGATCGCAATGCGCTCGTTCCAGTATTCCAGGGTCACGTCCTGCGCCTGGTGGCGCTGGTCGTTGGCCGCATTGTTGACGAGGATATCGAAGTCGCCCAATTGCTCGGCCAGTTCCGCCATGACGGCTTGCAAGGAGGCAATATCCGTAATGTCGCAATGACGGAACAAGGGCGCCATCATGCCCGCTTCGGCCAGGCGGCGGCACAGGGCCTCGCTCGCTTCCACTGCGATATCGACAAACGCCACCAGCGCGCCCTGGGCGGCAAACTCGGCCACCAGAGATTCGCCGATGCCGCTGCCACCACCCGTGATGAACACGCGCTTGCCCTGCAAGCTGCCATATTTCGCCAATTGCTTCATCTTGTCTCCACCTGTTTATTTTTTATGTACAACGTGCAACAGCAGCGAACCGCAATCGCATGCGGCGCGCCGTGTTGTTACTCCTTGCCCAGCACGCCATCCTTGCGGCGCCATATCCCCAGCCGATTATCATCGCGCAGCGCTTCCGGCAGCAAGTCCTGCGGCAGGTTCTGGTACGACACGGGGCGCAGGAAGCGGTTGATGGCCGCCGTGCCCACGGACGTGCTGCGGCCGTCCGAGGTGGCGGGGAACGGGCCGCCGTGCACCATGGCCGTCGACACTTCCACGCCCGTCGGGAAACCGTTGGCCAGGATGCGGCCCACGCGGCGTTCCAGCACGGGCAGCAAACGGCGCGCGTCTTCCAGGTCGCCCGCCTCCATTTGCAGGGTGGCCGTCAGCTGGCCTTCCAGGCTTTCCGTAATCGCCAGCAATTGTTCCATGTCGCGGCAAGCCACCAGCAGGGAGGCCGGGCCGAAGACTTCGTCGCGCAAGTCATGCCTGGCCAAAAACGCCTCGCCCGAAGTGACGAACAGGGCGGCGGCACCCTTGCCTTCCTCGCCCACATTTTGCACCAGCGATGTCACGTCGGCGTGCTGCGCCAGCGCGGCCACGCCCTTGGCATAGCTGCTGGCGATGCCGGCCGTCAACATGGTGGCGGCCGGGGCCGGCGCCAGCGCTTCGGCGGCGGCAGCGGCAAAGGCCGTAAAGTCAGCGCCGGCCAGGCCCAGCACCAGGCCGGGATTGGTGCAGAACTGGCCCACGCCCATCGTCAGCGAGGCGGCAAAGCCGCTGGCAATGGCCGCACCACGGGCAGCCAAGGCTTGCGGCAGCACAAACACGGGGTTGATGCTGCTCATTTCAGCATAGACAGGTATCGGTTGCGCACGTTCGGCCGCCACCTTCATCAGGGCGATGCCGCCCGAACGCGATCCCGTAAAACCCACGGCCTGGATGGCCGGATGGGCCACCAGCGCCTGGCCGATACCGTTGCCCGTGCCCGTCAGCAAGGCGAACACGCCGGCCGGCAGCTGGCAAACGGCAATCGCCTTGACGATGGCGCGCGCCACCAGCTCCGACGTGCCCGGATGCGCCGAGTGGGCCTTCAGCACGACGGGGCAACCAGCCGCCAGGGCCGAGGCCGTATCGCCGCCCGCGACCGAGAAGGCCAGCGGGAAATTGCTCGCTGCAAACACGGCGACGGGACCCAGGCCTATCATGCGCAGGCGCAAGTCTGGACGCGGCGGCACGCGCTCGGGCAAGGCCGAATCGATGCGCGCATCGGTCCACGAGCCTTCGCGCAGCAAGCCGGCAAACAATTTCAATTGACCCACCGTGCGGCCGCGTTCGCCTTCCAGGCGCGCGCGCGGCAAGCCGCTTTCCGTCATGGCGCGCACGATCAGCTCGTCGCCCAGTTCGAGGATTTGCGCGGCGATGGTGTCCAGGAAATCGGCACGCTGCGCATCCGTGGTGGCGCGGAAAGGGTCGAACGCCGCTTGCGCCAGACGGCAAGCCTCGTCGATTTGCGCTACGTCCACCATGTGGAAGGCGGGCGCGATGTGTGCGCGCGCGGCCGGGTCCCACGCTTCGAAGGAGCCGCCATTGCCCTTGACGGCGACGCCGCCGATCAATGCATCACCGGTGATATTGAAACTCATAATGTGCTCACTTTCGCAAATTCGGTTGGGAAGACGTCGAGGCGGTTGCGCAGGGCGGGGCCAAAGGCAGGCGCTTCGATTTCAAAGGTTTCGCCCGGCGCCACGCTCACGCCATCGGCAAAGCTCAAGGTAGCCGTGCCGAAGAAGTGCACGTGCACGTCGCCAGGGCGCTTGAACAGCGGATACTTGAAATGATGGTGTTCCAGGTTGGCAATCGTGTGCGACATATTGTCTTCGCCGCTGACAAAGGCCTTTTCCCAGCGCACATTGCCGGCCGTGTCCAACACGCGCGAGGCGCCGGCGATGTGCGCGGGCAATTCGCCCACCAGCAGGGCCGGACCCACGCTGCACATGCGCAGCTTCGAGTGGGCCAGGTACAGATAATTCTGGCGTTCCGTGACGTGGTCCGAGAATTCATTGCCGATGGCATAGCCAACGCGGTAGGGCTGGCCGTCGTCGCCAATCACGTACAGGCCGGCGATTTCCGGCTCTTCGCCGCCATCGAGGGCGAAATCCGGCATGCGCAGCGACTGGCCGCTGGCGCGCACGATGGAACCGTCGCCTTTATAGAACCACTCGGGCTGGGCGCCGGCCGTGCCGGCTTCAGGCTTGCCGCCTTCCACGCCCAGGCGGAACATTTTCATCGAATCGCTGAGCGACTCCGCGTCGCCGCCTATCTTCTTGTGCATGGCGTCGCGCGCACCGGCGCTACCCAAATGGGTCAGGCCCGTACCCGTCACATAGCAGTGCGCTTCATCGGCGTGGTCCAGCGGCGGCAGCACACGTCCGGCAGCGGCCACGTCAGCATAGGAATGCATGCTGTTGCCGACGCTGGCGTTGACCAGTTCCGCCAGACTGACCTTTTTGCGGATGGCGTCTTGCGCCAGCGCATACGTCGTGTTGTAGCCTTCGATGACGCGGATCTGGTCGTCTTGCAGCAGGCCGACGAGACGCCCGCGATGTTCATTCGTAAATTGCAGCAACAGCATGGGATTCTCCGCTTAGTGTGAGTGGCGCGGCACGGCTGAACCGCGATTGCCGACCAGGAAGTCGAAATCGCAGCCTTCGTCGGCCTGCAACACGTGTTCGATGTACAGCTGCTGGTAGCCGCTCTTCGGCCCGGGCGCGCTGCCCAGCTCGCGCTTCGCCAGGCGCTCGGCGATTTCCGCGTCGCTGATGTCGATATTCAGGCTGCCGGCGTGGCAATCGAGGGCGATCATGTCGCCATCCCTGACGATGCCCAGCGGGCCGCCCGCCATGGCTTCCGGCGCCACGTGCAAGACGACCGTGCCGTAGGCCGTACCGCTCATGCGCGCGTCCGAGATGCGCACCATGTCGGTGATGCCTTGCGCCAGCAGCTTCGGCGGCAAGCCCATGTTGCCCACTTCGGCCATGCCGGGGTAGCCTTTCGGGCCGCAATTTTTCATGACCAGCACGGAGTCGGCATCGACATCGAGGTCCGGATCAAGAATGCGCGATTTGTAATGTTCGAAATCCTCGAAGACGACGGCCTTGCCCCGGTGCTGCATCAAATGCGGCGAGGCGGCCGACGGTTTCAGGACGGCGCCGCGAGGCGCCAGATTGCCGCGCAGCACGCAAATGCCGCCATCGGCCAGCAGCGGGTTGTCCAAGGTGCGCACCACTTCATCGTTGTAGATCGGTGCTTCGACGCAATTGTCCCAGATCGACTTGCCGTTCACGGTCAAGGCATTCTTGTGCGGCAGCAAATCGCCTTCGCCCAGGCGGCGTATCACGGCGGGCAAGCCGCCTGCATAGTAAAACTCTTCCATCAGGAAACGGCCCGACGGCAGCAAGTCGACGATGGTCGGCGTGCCACGGCCCACACGGGTCCAGTCTTCCAGCTCCAGGGGCACGCCGATGCGTCCGGCAATCGCCTTCAGGTGGATCACGGCATTGGTCGAGCCACCGATGGCGGCGTTGACCTTGATGGCGTTTTCAAACGCTGCACGCGTCAGCACTTTCGACAGGCGCAGGTCTTCGTGCACCATTTCGACGATGCGGATGCCCGACATGTGCGCCAGCACGTAGCGGCGCGAGTCGACGGCGGGAATGGCCGCGTTGTGCGGCAGGGACGTGCCTAGTGCTTCGGCCATGCTGGCCATGGTCGAGGCCGTGCCCATGGTGTTGCAGGTACCGGCCGAGCGCGACATGCCGGACTCGGCCGACATGAACTGGTGCAGGGTGATGGAACCGGCCTTCATCTGCTCGTGCAACTGCCACACGGCCGTGCCGGAGCCGATGTCCTTGCCGTTGAGCTTGCCGTTCAGCATGGGGCCGCCGCTGACGACGATGGTGGGAATGTCGACACTGGCCGCGCCCATCAACAGCGCAGGCGTGGTCTTGTCGCAGCCCACCAGCAGCACGACGGCGTCCATCGGGTTGCCTCGGATCGATTCTTCCACGTCCATCGAGGCCAGGTTGCGCGTCAGCATGGCTGTCGGACGCAGATTCGACTCGCCATTCGAGAAGACAGGGAATTCCACGGGGAAACCGCCCGCTTCCAGGATGCCGCGCTTGACGTGTTCTGCCAGCTGGCGGAAATGCGCGTTGCAGGGGGTCAGTTCGGACCAGGTATTGCAGATGCCGATGATGGGCTTGCCATGGAATTCGTGGTCAGGTATGCCCTGGTTTTTCATCCAGCTGCGGTACATGAAGCCATTCTTGTCCTGCGAGCCAAACCACTCGGCCGAGCGCAGGGCAACCTTCTTTTTTGTCTCAGACATGCCATTCTCCTGGTTGTGCCGTGCCGGATCTAAGGTCGTCGGCCCGGGCAGCGATGTTGGAATACTAAAGAATCCAGCCATGCCTTTCCAATCAATTTTTAATGCGTTCCGATATCGAAAACGGTATCGGCATGTCCCAATGAAAACGCCCTGCGGGCGCGTGGCGGCAGGGCGTGGAAGGTATTTGGGGTCTGACCCGCCGGGTCAGACCCCGGGAGCTGCGACGATTATTCTGCAGAAAAGCGGTACACGGTTTGCGTCCGATACACCTGATCCGGGCGCAAAATGGTGCTGGGGAAGTGGGGCTGGTTCGGCGCATCCGGGAAATGCTGGGTTTCCAGGCACAGCGCGCCGCGGTAGCGAATGGGGCCCTGCTTGCCGTGCTGGCTGCCGTCGAGGAAATTGCCGGAATAAAACTGGATGCCAGGCTCCTGCGTGTACACCTGCATCACGCGCCCCGACACGGGATCGCGCACGCTGGCGGCCAGGTTCAGCCCTTGATCTGCCTGTTGATTGAGCACAAAGTTATGGTCGTAGCCACGGCCGATGCGGATCTGCTCATGCGGCAAATCGATGCGGCCGCCGATGACGGTGCTCTGGCGCAAGTCGAACGGCGTGCCGGACACGTCCGCCAGTTCGCCCGTGGGGATGGACCCGGCATCGACGGGCAGGTAGCGGTCCGCGTTGATCGTCAGCGCGTGGCCGAGGATAGTGCCCTGCCCCGCCAGGTTGAAATAGCTATGGTTGGTCAGGTTGACGGGCGTGGCCTGGTCCGTCACGGCGTGGTAACGCAGGCTCAGCGCGTTGTCGTTGTCCAGTTCGTACACGACGGTGACGTCGAGCTTGCCCGGATAGCCATCCTCGCCGTGCGGGCTGCTGCGCGTCAACGTCACGCCGACCGCCTCATCCCTGGTGAACGGCTCAGCCTGCCACATGACCTGGTGAAAGCCCTGGTTGCCACCATGCAAGTGATTCGGCGCGTTGTTGACGGCCAACTGGTAATCCATTCCATCGAGATGGAAACGTCCTGCCGCGATGCGGTTGCCGAAGCGCCCGATGACGGCGCCCAGGAAAGCGCTGTTGGCCAGGTAGGGCTCGATACGCTCGAAACCCAGCACCACGTCGGCAAAGTTGCCGTCGCGGTCGGGCACGTGGATTTCGCTGATGATGGCGCCAAAGTCGAGCACTTTGACTTGCATGCCGCGGCGGTTCGTCAGGGTAAAGACGGTTACCTGCTGGCCGTCGGGCAGGATGCCGAACGGCGCTTGCGTCACAGAAACAGAATTAACTGGGGTCATGGCGTAGGGTCCAGGTTTTACAGGGTCGATGAGCGGCCAAACACGGGCATGCCTTGCGCATCCCGGCGCCGCGGTTTGACAAACGTGTGGCGAACCGGATTCCACAGCGGGTCGCCGACGATGTCCGGGTAGGTGCGGGCATGGTACACCAGCAATACGTCGCCGCCGGCCTTGGTGCAGCTGTTGTGGCCGGGGCCATAGTTGCCGTGCTCGTAGCAGGTAGCAAACACGGGCTCGGGCGACGTGCTCCACGAAAACGGGTCGAGCAAGTCGGCGGACTCCTTGGCCCAGAAGCTGCGGAATTCCGGCGGATCGCATACATACGGCGCTGGAACAATTTATCTTTGATTTCGCGGCTCGGTGCGTCGGCCAGGCCGGCGATGCTGTCGGCGCGGCGCACCCCGCTGACGGTCACGACTGACACTTCCGCCGCAGGCTCGCCACTGGCGTCCGCCACCACCGCGTCCTGCGCCCATGCCGAAGCCGTGCTCAGCAGGCCGATACCGGCCGATGCCACAACGGCGGCCTTCAAGTTGAATGGACGATGAGGAGAAGTGGCCGCGAGCGGGCCGATGGTGTTGCGTATCATGAATCTCCAGAGACTGTATTGATATTGTCATGCTGCTTGCATGTCGTTCGCATGCTCGGCATTGATCTTAGGGGCTGGACGATAATCCCTCCAATCAATTTTTCCACAGTTTCGATATCAATTTTGATATCGGCGTCGGGCGGATACTGGAGCTTGCAAAGCGATAACGGCAAGTACGTCAGGGGCGTTTTCGGGTAAGCGACGCACAAAGAGTGGCATCCCTGGCAAGCAGCGATAGACCTTGTCAGGCTTGCGGAAGTAATAGTGGGAGTGGGGATGCGGCATGCAGCCAGCATGGCAATGCTGACTGGATAAAACGGGAGTCTTGATTTGTCTGGTGCGGCTGGCGGGGATCGAACCCACGACCCTTGGCTTCGGAGGCCAATACTCTATCCACTGAGCTACAGCCGCGTAGGGGGAATTTCTGAAGTGATGCGAAGGATACCGTTTTTCTTTACCTACGTCTACGGAAACTGTCGTATCGCTGGCAATTGCATGTCACTGCTCAATTTTTGTGCCTATAATTGTGGGTTTCATAAAGGTTTACATACAAGCATGTAAAAATGCTACCTTACACGGCCATCAGTTTCAAATCTGGACTAAGGACATCATGAGCGACGCACATAACGAACAACAATCAGCGATCAAAACGCCTAAACAACTGCTTGCCGCCGTAGCTGGCTTCTTCCTCATCACCGTCATTGGCATCATCCTGCTGGTGCAGTTCGTCACGGCGCAAAAACTGACGGGTGCGGGGACGGACAGCCAGTCGCCGGAAGCCATTGCCGAACGCTTGAGCCCCGTGGCCAACGCCGGCTTTACCTTCAAGGATGCCAGCGGTCCGAAGGTGCTGCAAGGCGGCGAAGCCGTCTACACAGCCACCTGCGTGGCGTGCCATGGCGCCGGCGTGGCCGGTGCACCGAAGTTTGGCGACGCGGGCAGCTGGTCGGCCCGTCTGGCCCAGGGCTACGATACGGTCCTGAAGCACGCCATCGTAGGCTTGCGCGCGATGCCGGCCAAGGGCGGCAATCCCGACCTCGACGATGTAGAAGTGGCGCGCGCCGTGGTCTACATGGCCAACGCTTCGGGCGGCAAATTCAAGGAACCGGAAGTGCCGGCACCGGCCGCTGCCGCTGACGGCGCTGCTCCTGCAGCCGAGCCTGCCAAATAATTCAGCCAGCGCGCTGGACCAGGAACCGCCCGGATGGGCGGTTTTTTTTCGCCCGCAGTTTGTGCCAGATCACCCGATGTAAAAAAGCCGCCCGGCTTGCGCGGGGCGGCTGGCAACTTATGCCTGGGACAACCGTCTTACCACATGATGACGCGGTCTTTCGGTGGCAGATACATCTTGTCGCCCGGTTTCACGTCGAAGGCTTGATAGAAGCCGGGCTGGTTGCGCATGGTACCGTTGGCGCGGAACTGGCCTGGCGAGTGCGGGTCCGTTTTCAGCAAGACCAGTTGCTGCGCTTCGCGCATCTTCATGCGCCAGACCTGGGCAAAGCCCGCATAGAAGCGCTGCTCGCCCGTGAAACCGTCGATGACAGGGGCTTTCTTGCCATTCAGCGACAATTTATACGCTTTGTAGGCAATCGCCACGCCGGAATTGTCGGCGATGTTCTCGCCCAGGGTCAGTTCGCCGTTGACGAAGTGGCCCTTGACGGGGCTGAAACTGTTGTACTGCGCCACCAGCTGCTTGGTTTTCTTGGCGAAGTTTTTATGGTCGGCCTTGGTCCACCAGTCGCGCAGGTTGCCGTCGCCATCGTACTGGGCGCCCTGGTCATCGAAGCCGTGGCTGATTTCATGACCGATCACGCCGCCGATGGCGCCATAGTTGACGGCATCGTCCGCATTGGCGTCGAAGAACGGCGCTTGCAGGATGGCGGCAGGGAAGACGATTTCGTTCAGTTCCGGGTTGTAATAAGCATTCACGGTTTGCGGCGTCATGCCCCACTCGTCGCGGTCGATAGGCTGGCCCAGCTTGTTCAATTCGCGGTTGTAGTTAAGCAAGTGCGAACGCTGGATGTTGCCGATCAAATCGTCCGGCGTCACCGTCAGGCCCGAGTAATCGCGCCATTTGTTCGGATAGCCGATCTTGGTGGTGAACTTGGCCAGCTTGATCTGCGCCTGTTTCTTGGTAACAGGGCTCATCCAGTCGAGCTTGTCGATGCTTTGCTTGTAGGCCGTCATCAGGTTTTTCACCAGCGCTTCCATGCGCACCTTGCGCTCGGCCGGGAAATATTGCTCGACGTACAGCTGGCCCACGGCTTCGCCCAGCGCGCCTTCGACGGCGCCCACGCCGCGTTTCCAGCGCGGACGCATTTCCGTCACGCCCGTCAGGGTGGTGCCATAAAACGCGAAGTTTTCATCGACATACGCTTTCGGAAGGTAGCCGGCGTTGGCGTGCAGCAAGTGCCACTGGAAATACGCTTTCCATGTGTCCAGCGGCGTCTTGTTGGCGATCTCGGCAAAGCCTTTCAGGTAGCTGGGCTGGCTGACGATCACATAATTGACCTTGCCGGCAATGCCCGTGTCCTTCAGGTAGCGGGCCCAGTCGTAGCCTGGCGCCAGGGCGGCCAGTTTCGCCAACTCCACCTTGTTGTAGGTCTTGACGGGATCGCGGTTCTGCACATTGCTCCATTGCGCCTTTGCCAGTTCCGTTTCCAGCGCGAGGATAGCCTTGGCGTTGGCAGCAGCATTCGCATCGCCGGCCAGGCTGAGCATTTTTTCCACGTGGGCCAGGTACTTGGCGCGCGTATCGGCCTTGCCTTCTTCCAGGTAGTAATCGCGGTCAGGCAAGCCCAGGCCGCTTTGCACGATGTCGGCCACGTATTTGGTGGAATCCTTGGCGTCCTGGTGGATGCCGAAGTCGTAAGGCGAGGTCACGCCCAGCTTGCTGAAATGAGCGATGACGGCAGGCAACTCCGCCTTGTCCTGCAGCGCGGCGATCTTCGCCAGCTCCGCGTTCAAGGGGGTCAGGCCCAGGCTTTCCAGCTTGGCTTCATCCATGAAGCTGGTATAAAAATCACCGATTTTCTGGGCATTCGAGCCGGCCGCGCGGGCCTTGTCGGCGCTCGCACCTTCGACGATGCCGCGCAGCTGGGTTTGCGTATCGTCGGCCAGCTTGGCAAAGCTGCCCCAGCTCGACTTATCGGCAGGAATGACAGTTTCCGCCAGCCATTTACCATTCAGGTGCTGGAACAGGTCGTCCTGCGCGCGCACGGCAGGGTCGACGTATTCGATGGCGATACCGGACGTCAGCGCCGCAGCGGCGACGGCCGTGGCGGGAGCGACAGCGGCTTTCTTGGCAGAATCAGCGGCGCCAGCCATGCCGGACACGCCAGCCAGCAAACTCAGGGTCAATGCACTTAACAAATAACGATTCACGGTTGTCCTCTATATTGTATTGTGTAAAATATAAGGGTCAGAAGGCCCAAGGCTTCTGGCCCGGTTTTTGACTGTAGCATACCGGCCGAAACGACAGAAAGAACTTTGTCCGGAATACAAAAAAGACCACGCGAGGTGGTCCTTTCTGTTGTTACAGTAGTACGTTTTTCACGACGACGCGTACGCGATTACCAGATGATCACGCGGTTTTCCGGGGCGACATACATCTTGTCGCCCGGTTTCACGCCAAACGCTTCATAGAAGCCAGGCTGGTTAACCATGGTGCCGTTCGCACGGTACTGGCCCGGCGAATGCGGGTCGGTCTTGATTTGCACGATCTGCTGCGCTTCGCGCATCTTGCTGCGCCATACCTGGCCAAAGCCCATGTAGAAGCGCTGGTCGCCCGTCAAGCCATCAAGCACAGGCGCCGGCTTGCCACCCAGCGAAATCTTGTACGCCTTGTACGCGATGGCCACGCCCGAGTTGTCGGCGATGTTCTCGCCCAGGGTCAGCGCGCCGTTGACGTTGTAGCCAGGCAATGGGCTGTAGCCATCGTACTGCTTGGTCAGCGCGTCGGCCTTGGCCGCAAAGTTCTTGCGGTCGGCCGGGGTCCACCAGTCGCGCAGGTTGCCGTCGCCATCGGACTGGCTGCCCTTGTCGTCGAAGCCGTGGCTGATTTCATGGCCGATAACAGCGCCAATGGCGCCATAGTTGACGGCGTCGTCCGCGTTGGCGTCAAAGAATGGCGGCTGCAGGATGGAGGCGGGGAAGACGATCTCATTCATCGTCGAGCTGTAATAGGCGTTCACCGTTTGCGGCGTCATGCCCCACTCTTCACGGTCGATCGGTTTGCCCAGCTTGGCCACCTGGCGCGCCGAAGCGAAATTGGCCGCGCGCATGATGTTGCCCACCAAGTCGCCCTGGACGATTTGCAGCTTCGTGTAATCGCGCCATTTGTTCGGATAGGCAATCTTCGGCGTGAACTTGGCCAGCTTGGCTTGCGCTTCCTTCTTGGTTTCCGGGCTCATCCAGTCCAGCGTATCGATGCTGTCCTTGTAGGCGGCCAGCACGTTTTTCACCAGTTCCTGCATGTGCGCCTTGCGCTCAGCCGGGAAATATTGCGCCACGTACAGTTTGCCGACGGCTTCGCCCAGCACGCCTTCGACGGCGCCCACGCCACGCTTCCAGCGCGGCTGGTTTTCCGTCACGCCGCTCAGTACCGTGCCGTAGAAAGCAAAGCTCTCGTCGACGAAGTTTTTCGACAGGTAGCTGGCATAGCTGCGCAGCAACTGCCATTCAAAGTAGGCTTTCAGGGTGTCCAGGTCGGTGGCAGCGAGCACCTTGTTGTAGCCGGCCAGGTAGCTCGGCTGGTTGACGATGACGTAATCGACCTTGTTGGCGATGCCCAGGGCTGCCAGGCTGGACTTCAGGTCGTAGCCGGGGGTCAGGTCGTTCAGCTTGTTAATGTCGGTCTTGTTGTAGCGTTTGACGGGGTCGCGGTTCTCGACTTTGGTCCATTGCACTTCGGCCAGCGATGTTTCCAGGGCAACTACGGCCTTGGCGCGGGCGGCGGCGTTCTTGTCGCCGGCCATGGCCAGCATTTTTTCTACGTGCGCCTGGTATTTTTCCTTCACGCCAGCCTGCTTGGCTTCCAGGTAGTAATCGCGGTCAGGCATGCCCAGGCCGCTTTGGCTGACATAGGCGGCGTATTTCGTCGAGGCACGCGCATCCTGGCCCACGTACACGGCGTACGGGGTGGGCACGCCCGTCTGGCTCAGGTGGGCGATCAGGGCAGGCACGCCCTTCTTGTCGCGCAGCGAGCGGATACGGTTCAGTTCACCGGCAAGCGGCTTCGTGCCCAGCGCATCGAGGCGGGCTTCATCCATGTAGCTGGCGTACAGGTCGCCAATTTTCTGCGCTTCGGAACCGGCCTTCTTGTGCTTGTCCTGTTGCGTGGACTCGATGATGCCGCGCAACTGTGGCGTGGTGTCATCGCGCAACTTGGCGAACGAACCCCAGCTCGACTTGTCGGCAGGAATCTCGGCCGTGGCCAGCCACTTGCCATTCAAGTGGGTGAAGAAATCGTCCTGCACGCGCACGGCAGGGTCGATGTACTGCACATCGATGCCGGAAACGACGCCAGCGGCGGCAGGCGCGGAAGGTGCGACACTGGGCGCCACGGTCGGTGCCGACATGGAGGATGCGGCGGATACCGGTTCGGCGGCATGGGCAAACGCAGCCAACAGGGTCAGGGTCAGACTGCTCAAGAGATAGCGATTCACGGATTGTCCTTATGGGGCATGTCAAAAAGACCGGGCAGATAGCTGCGGGCGGATAGCCCGCCGCGCCAGGCGCTACGGGAATGTAGCACGCGACCATGCCATTTGGCCATCCTTTGCCCCTGGACTACCCCTGGATTGCCCCTCAGTTAGCGGGTATCGTCATGCCGGCGCCCCCATTGCCCATGCTCACGCCTCCCATGCCACCCTTGCCCCCCTTGCGCCCGCCGTGTTCGCCAACGGGCGCACCGCGCGATTCACTGTGAGGTACGGCGGCGTCCATCACGCGCGCCATCTGCCCGGCGATGAACTGGGCCACCATCTGGCGCTGCTGCTCGTCCAGGGCATCGTTGACGCTGAGCCACCACTCGCGCACCTGCTTTTCTTCGGCCAGGCTCAGCGCGCTTTCATTGTCCAGGCCGGCGAGCAGGTCGCGCAACTCCAGCCGGGGCGCCTGCAAGCCCTGCGTCACCGCCGCTTGCAGGCGTTCGCGGCGCGCCTTGCGTTCGCGCAGGAGTTGACGGGTTTTTCCTTCCACCTGCTGCCACAAGGTGCTTTGATTCGCATTGAGTTTCAATTCCGTCCTGAAATCGGGGGCCATCGGCAGCAAGTCTTCCAGGCGCATCTCGGCGATCGGCACGGCCGAGGCGGCCAAGGCGGTGCTGCCCAGCAGGAAGGCCAGGCTGAGGCGGCGCAAGGTGCGGGAAAAGGTCGGCGATGTCATGGGGGCTCCGGATAAAAAAAAGCCTGCGTCCGCAGACGCAGGCAAAACCACTTCGGGTCGAGAATGCGAATCCACTATAGGGCCGCCGCACACGCTTTTTTTCGACTCTTACAAATGCTTACTCCCCTCAAGAGTAACTATACATCGCATACAAAACCGCAACATATGGCAAGCTGAAAGTCCCGTTTTCGCGCGTAGACTGCGGCCAGGTACGCTTTTTCCACGACCGGCCCACGCCGGCAGAGATTCAGGTCTATACTTTCAACAAAGCGCCGCTCCACGGGGACTGGCGCTTGTGCAAGACACGCTAGCTGCAAAGGTGCAATGATGGGCAAACTCAAAAATACCGGCTTGATCGGCCTGGGCGTGGTGGCCGGCGTCGCCGTGTCGCTGCAATTTTCGGCCATGGCGCAAAAGAACGTCGAGCCGCCCCTGCCGCTGGAAGAGCTGCGCCAGCTGGCTGATGTGTTTGGCCTGATCAAGTCCGATTACGTCGAGCCGGTGGAAGACAAAAAACTGCTGGAGGACGCCATTTCCGGCATGGTTGCCTCGCTCGACCCCCATTCCGCCTACCTGGACAAGAAAGCCTACGCCGAGCTGCGCGAAGGCTCCGAAGGCAAGTTTGTCGGCCTGGGTATTGAAATTGGCATGAATGAAGACGGCTACATCAAGATCGTCTCGCCCATCGAGGATTCGCCCGCCTACCGTGCCGGCATCAAGGCCGGTGACCTGATCACCCGCCTCGATGGCCAGCCCGTCAAAGGCGTCAGCCTGGACGACAGCGTCAAGCGCATGCGCGGTGAACCGGGCACCAAGGTGTCGCTGACCATTGCCCGCAAGGATGAACCCCAGCCGCTGGCCTTCACCATCACGCGCGAGGAAATCCATCAAAAGAGCGTGAAGGCGAAGATGGTCGAGCCGGGCTACGCCTGGCTGCGCGTGTCGCAGTTCCAGGAACCGACCGTCGACGACATGGCCGCGCAGATCACGGCCCTGTATCAGCAAGACCCTAACCTCAAGGGCATGGTGCTCGACCTGCGCAACGATCCCGGCGGCGTGCTGCAAGGCGCCATCGGCGTCTCGGCCGCCTTCCTGCCGAAGGACTCGGCCATTGTCTCGACCAACGGCCAGTTACCGGATTCGAAACAGGTGTTCTACGGCCGCGCCGAATACTATTCCTTCCGCTCGGAAGGCGATGCGCTGGCGAAATTGCCGGCTGCTATCAAGAAGGTGCCGCTGGTGGTGCTGGTCAACACAGGCTCGGCCTCGGCGTCGGAAATCGTCGCCGGCGCCCTGCAGGATTACAAGCGCGCCACCATCATCGGCACGCAAACCTTCGGCAAGGGTTCCGTGCAAACCATACGCCAGTTGACCGCCGACACGGCCGTCAAGCTGACGACGGCCCGCTACTACACGCCGAATGGCCGCTCGATCCAGGCCAAGGGCATCGTACCCGACCTGCTGGTCGATGAAAATGCGGATGGCGACGGCTTGAACGGCTTGCGCATCCGCGAAGCGGACCTGACCAAGCACCTGAGCAACGACCGCGACCAGGAAAGTACCAAGGCCGCGCCCGTCAACGACGAGATGGAAGAGCAATTGCGCATCATCGCCCTGGAAAAAACCCGCAAGCCGCTGGAATTTGGCAGCAAGGACGATTTCCAGCTGCACCAGGCGCTGAATCACCTGAAAGGCTTGCCTGTCCAGCTGGCCAAGGCCGAACCGGTGGTGGTGCAGGCTGACGTCAAGAAAGAACAGAAAAAGTAGGCAGTTTGGGGTCAGACCCGTCGGGACTCGGCGCCCCCGTCTGCCCCCATCACACGCAATACCCCCTGCCACCGTCCACGCGACAAAAATCAATCTTCCGCCACACTTTCCCCTCCCCCGCAACACGAAACTCTCTACGGTCGAGTCTGTTTGTGTAAAATTTGCTTCACTTATCGGCAGCGCGTCGATTGCCAAATTTGAAAGTTTAACCATGAAACAAGTCGTCATCAGCGGTACCGGACTGTATACGCCGCCATTTTCGATCTCCAACGAAGAGCTGGTCACCTGCTTCAATGCCTACGCAGAAAAATTCAATGCCGATCACGCCGACGCGATCGCCGCAGGCGAGGTGACGGCGCTGGACCTGTCGAGCGTGGCCTTCATCGAAAAGGCGTCCGGCATCAAGTCGCGCTTCGTGATGGAAAAAGAAGGCATCCTCGATCCGACGCGCATGGTCTCGCGCATTGCGGAACGGGGCGATGACGAACTGTCCTTGCAGGCCGAGATGGCCGTCGCTGCCGCGCGTGACGCCTTGGCGCGCGCCGGCCGCACGGCGGCCGATATCGACATGGTGCTGGTGGCGTGCAGCAACATGCAGCGCGCCTACCCGGCCATGGCCGTGGAAGTGCAGGATGCGCTCGGCATCGATGGTTATGGTTTTGACATGAACGTGGCGTGTTCGTCCGCCACCTTCGGCATCCAGCAAGCCGTGGCCGCCGTGCAAAGCGGCCAGGCGCGCGCCGTGCTGGTCTTGAATCCCGAAATCACCAGCGGCCACCTGAACTGGCGCGACCGCGACAGCCACTTCATTTTCGGCGACGCCTGCACCGCCATCATCGTCGAAGCCAAGGACACGGCCGTGTCGCAGCACCAGTTCGAGATCATCGGCACGGAACTCAAAACGCGCTTCTCGAATGCCATCCGCAACAATTTCGGCTTCCTCAACCGTTTTGACGAATCCGGCGTGGGCAAGGCCGACAAATTGTTCCGCCAGCAAGGCCGCAAGGTCTTCAAGGAAGTGTGTCCGATGGCCGCCGAGATGATCAAGGCGACCCTGGCCAAGGCCGGCGTGGAAGTGGCGCAAGTGAGCCGCTACTGGCTGCACCAGGCCAACCTGAACATGAATCTGCTGATCGCGCGCCTGATCCTCGGCCGCGACGCCGAGGCCAACGAAGCGCCCGTGATCCTCGACACCTACGCCAACACCTCGTCGGCCGGTTCGATCATTGCCTTCCATAAATATCAAGATGACATGGCGGCAGGCGGCCTGGGCGTCATCTGTTCGTTCGGCGCCGGCTATTCCATCGGCTGCGTGGTCGTACGCAAGGTGTAAGCGTTAGCCGCGAGATGCGCCTGATTGCCTCAATTAGGCGCAGATCGCAGTGGATGGCATGCGTTCGCAGGCACCTGGACGAAGATATAGCGTAAATTTTTTGTAAAAAAAGCGGCAGGAAAATTCCAGCCGCAGCTTTGTTGCGTTTATACTCAATCGCTGAATCCCCTCTTTTTCCATCCGCACGTCACCATAAGGAACCCACCACGCATGCCCCATGACATCAGTCTGATCACCACCATCGCCGCCGCCCTCGGGTTCGGCCTCATCTTCGGCTTCATCGCCGCCCGCCTGAAACTGCCGGCATTGGTCGGCTATCTGGCCGCCGGCATCATCATCGGACCGGCCACGCCCGGTTTTGTGGCAGATGCGGAAATAGCGGGGCAATTGGCGGAGATCGGGGTGATGCTGATGATGTTTGGCGTCGGCCTGCACTTTTCCATCGAAGATTTGTGGGACGTGCGCAAGATTGCGCTGCCCGGCGCCATCCTGCAGATTGGCGTCGCCACGGCGATGGGCATGGGCCTGGCCCACTGGTGGGGCTGGACTCTCGGTGGCGGACTGATCTTTGGCCTGGCGCTGTCCGTGGCCAGTACCGTGGTGCTGCTGCGCGCGCTGGAAGAACGGGGCATCCTCGACTCGCTCAACGGCCGCATCGCCGTCGGCTGGCTGGTGGTGGAAGATCTCGTCACTGTACTGGTGCTGGTGCTGCTGCCGGCGTTCGCCGGTGTGCTGGGCGGCAAAGTCGCGCCGGATGCCGAGGCCGTCAGCCTGTGGCAAACCCTGGCCGTGACGCTGGGGCAAGTGGCCGGTTTCATCGTCTTCATGCTGGTCGTCGGCCGCAAGCTGTTCCCATGGATTTTATGGCAAGTGGCGCGCACCGGTTCGCGTGAACTGTTTACCCTGTGCGTGATCGCCGCCGCCGTGGGCATCGCCTACGCTTCGACCAAGCTGTTTGGCGTGTCGTTCGCGCTGGGCGCCTTCTTCGCCGGCATGGTGCTGCGCGAATCAGAACTCAGCCACCGCGCTGCGGAAGAATCCTTGCCGCTGCGCGACGCCTTCGCCGTGCTGTTCTTCGTTTCCGTCGGCATGCTGTTCGAGCCGAATATTCTCATCGACAAGCCGCTGCAAGTGCTGGCCGTGTGCGCCATCATTATCTTCGGCAAGTCGATCGCCGCGTTTTTGCTGGTGATGGCCCTGCGCTATCCGCCGAAAACAGCCATCATCGTCTCGGCCAGCCTGGCGCAGATCGGCGAATTCTCGTTCATTCTGGCCGCCCTGGGCCTCTCCTTGGGCCTGATGCCGCAGGAAGGACAAAGCCTGATACTGGCCGGTGCCATCCTCTCCATTGCCCTCAACCCGCTCGTGTTCAGCATGGCCAAGCCGCTGCTGCGCGTGATCGGCAACAGCGATTTCGCGCGCAAGTTCGAACGCACGACCGACCCGCTGGCCGAGCTGCCGATGACGGTGCCGCACGAAAAGCTGTCGGGCCAGATCGTCCTGGTCGGCTACGGCCGCGTAGGCCGGCGCATCGCCGCCGCCCTGATGGAGCGGGGTATCCACTTCGTCGTGGCCGAGGAAAACCGGGAAATCGTCGACCAGTTGCGCAAGCAGGGCATTCCGGCCGTGGCCGGCAATGCGGGCGAACCGGCCGTGCTGATCCAGGCGCACATCACGCACGCCACCATGCTCGTCATCGCCACGCCGGACACCTTCCACGTGCGCGCCATGATCGAGACGGCGCGCGCGCTGAACCCCTCCATCATGACGGTGGTGCGCACGCACAGCGAGGAAGAGGCGGAATTGCTGCGCGCAGAAAACGCGGGCAAAGTCTTCATTGGCGAGCAAGAACTGGCGAATGGCATGGCCGAGCACGTGCTGCAGAGTTTTGAGGCGGTGAAAAAGGGGCATGGCCATTAATAATGGCACGTGCAGCGACATCCGGGGTCAGACCCGCCGGGTCTGACCCCAGCCCTCAATTTACAAACTCGCGGCCAGCTCCGCACCTTCCCGTATCGCCCGCTTGGCGTCGAGTTCCGCCGCCAGCGCGGCGCCGCCGATTTTATGGAAACGCGGGCCGCCCGCATGCAGGGGCTTGCCATCCTTGTCGACGGGCGGCATGAGTTCCGTCAAGCTGTCCTGGCCCGCGCAGATGACCACGTTGTCCACCGCCAGCAAGCGCTGCTCGCCGCCCACGGTGATGTGCAAGCCTTGCCCATCGATCTTGTCGTAGGTCACGCCCGCCAGCATGGCGACGCCGTTTCTCGCCAGCGCCGCACGGTGCACCCAGCCCGACGTCTTGCCCAGGCCCGCGCCCACCTTCGACGTCTTGCGCTGCAACAGGAAAATCTGCCGCACGGGCGCAGAGGCCACGGGCGCCACCAATCCGCCGCCGGTGGCCGCGTTCAGGTCCACGCCCCACTCCCCCGCCCAGGCCGATACGGGTTGCGGAAGCGGGTGCGCCGGGTCGTGCAGCAGGTATTCCCCCACGTCAAAACCGATGCCGCCCGCGCCGATGATGGCCACGCGCGCGCCGACAGGTTTCTTGGCTTGCAGCACGTCCAGATACGACAGCACTTTCGGGTGCTCGATGCCGGGAATGGCCGGCAGACGCACCTTGATGCCGGTGGCGACAATGACGTCGTCATAGCCGCCGGCCAGCAATTGCTCGCGCGTGACGCGCTGGCCCAGGCGCAGCTTGATGTTCGACAAGGCGATGCGGCGGGAAAAATAGCGGATGGTTTCCGTAAACTCTTCCTTGCCCGGTATCTGCATGGCCACCTTGAACTGGCCGCCCAAGCTGTCGCTGCTGTCGAACAGGGTCACGTCGTGCCCGCATTCGGCAGCCACGGTGGCGGCCGACAGGCCAGCGGGGCCGGCGCCAACGACGGCCACCTTGCGCGGCACGGCCTTTTTCGCGTACACGAGTTCCGTTTCATGGCAGGCGCGCGGGTTGACGAGGCAACTGGCACGCTTGTTGGCGAACGTGTGGTCGAGACAGGCCTGGTTGCAGCCGATGCAGGTGTTGATCTCGTCGGCGCGGCCGGAAGCGGCCTTGGCGACAAAGTCAGGGTCGGCGAGGAAGGGGCGCGCCATCGACACCAGGTCGCAGTCGCCCCGCTCCAGGATGGCATTCGCTTCGTGCGGCATGTTGATGCGGTTCGATGCCACCACGGGAATGCTGACTTCGCGGCGCAGCCGACCCGCCACGGAGGCAAAGGCGGCGCGCGGCACCGAGGTGACGATGGTGGGGACCCTCGCCTCATGCCAGCCGAAGCCCGTATTGAGTATCGTCACGCCGGCCTGCTCCAGCGCCCTGGCCACCGTCACCACGTCGTCCCAGGTATTGCCGCCCTCGACCAGGTCGAGCAGGGAGTGGCGGTACATGATGATGAAGTTGGGACCGACGGCGGCGCGGATACGGCGCACGATTTCCACGGGCAGGCGCATGCGGTTATCGATCGTGCCGCCCCAGCGGTCCTGGCGCAGATTCGTGCGTGCGCACAGGAACTGGTTCAATAAGTATCCTTCGCTGCCCATCACTTCGATGCCGTCGTAGCCCGCCTTTTGTGCCAGGCGCGCGCAACGTACGTAGTCGCAGATCGTGCGCTCGATGCCCCGCTCGCTCAAGGGACGGGGGCGGAATGGCGAAATCGGCGATTTTTTCGCCGACGCCGAAACGACGAACGGTTGATAACCATAGCGGCCCGCATGCAGAATCTGCATGACGATTTTGCCGCCCTCCTCGTGCACGGCGCGCGTCACCTTGCGGTGGTTCGGTACGTCGCCGAGAAAATTGAGGGTGCCACCAAACGGCAGCAGCCAGCCCTGGCGGTTCGGCGAGATGCCGCCCGTGACGATCAGCCCCACGCCACCGCGCGCCCGCTCGCGGTAAAACGCGGCCAGCTTGCCATAATGATAAAACCGGTCTTCCAGGCCCGTGTGCATGGACCCCATGATGACGCGGTTGCGCAAGGTGGTGAAGCCCAGGTCGAGCGGGGCCAGCAAATGGGGATAGGCAGTCATGGTCGGTCCGATAGAAGATGGTATGCAGGCCGTACGGTAACAAGCATTGCTGGCCGCCGCAGCGTATTTCTCTAGACCGGGAGTTCTAAATCGCCCGGCGCGCCCGCCGGCGATGGGTACAGCTTGTGCAGGGCGCAAGTTTCCCGTAGGCTAGGTAGCATGACACGACTCTTCCTCTGCCTGCTGATGCTGTGTACCGTTGCCACCCCGGCTGCAGCACAAGCGCAGATGCAGGCGCCACGTCTGGACAAGCTGAAGGTCGACGTCAAGCGCATCGAGGTCGACGGGCAGCGCATGTATGAAGTCGATGCCAGCGGCAGCGTGCAGGCGCCGCTGGCGTCCGTCTGGAAGACCCTGACCACCTACGAGCGCATGAATGAATTCGTGCCCGACCTCAGCTCCTGCCGCGTGCTGTCGCGCAACGGCAATGAAGTCATCATCGAGCAGCAGGGCATGGCGCGCTTCCTGTTCATGAACCACGCCATCCACCTGGTGGTGCGGGCCACGGAAACGCCGTTCACGGCCATCGATATCGCCCTCATTTCGGGCGACATGCGGCATTACGAATCGCGCTGGAATTTGTATTCCATCCCCGAGACGGGCGGCACGCGCATCGTCTTTTCCAGCCGGCTGATGCCGGGCTTCTATGTGCCCGGCATGCTGGGCACGACCATGATACGCGGCGATATCGAGCGCATGATGGCGGCCGTGCTCACCCGCATCGACAGCCAGTACGCCGATAAATCCGGATAAATCAGGCTAAATAGGTATCGCGGTCGCGGATTTCCGCAAAATTTTCCAGGCTGCCCAGTTTCACCGTGACGGGATTCAGGCTGGCCTGCGGCTGCATCGAGCGCCAGGCGAACAGCCATTCCTGCTCGGGCGCTTCGGCGCGCGTCTTGGTGAAGGCGGCGCCCAGGGCCGCACGCTGGCCATACTCGACGAGGCCGTCGATGCCGGCCCAGCTGGGCAAAGTACGCTGCACGGCGCGGTGCAGGCGTTCGCCGAATTCTTCCGTATTGTGGATGATCAAACAGGCATCGGCCGGGGCGAACAGGTCGAACAGTTGCTTGTCCCATACTTGCGAAAAGCTGAGGGTCAAACAATTGCCCGCTGGCATCAGGCGGAACTGGCCCAGGCTCAGTGCCAGCTCAAGTTCGCTGCGCTGGCCGTAGCGGTGCAGGGTGGGGGGACGTTTGTAATCGTGCATGCTGGACTCGTTCTTCAATAGTAGGGTAAAACCGGCGCGGCCGCTTAACGGGGCGGACGGATATGGCGCCGGATGCGCTGGGCCCTGGCGGCCAGGTAAATTTCGCGCAGTAAATAGATAAAACAGCCGATCAGGCAAATCACGGCCAGCACAAAGAAGGCCGCGATGTATTTGTCCAGGGTCAGGTTCAAAATGTCGCCCAAAAACAGCATGGCGATGATGACGCAGACGAAAAAACCGCACGCCGTGCTGAGCGAAATCGAGTAATTGATCAGATGGGTACGCTGATACAAGGTATCTAGCTCATCCATATAAAAATCGTTGTAACCGATGTCGAGCCGGTCTTCCAGCACGCGCGTGCGGTCGATGATGCGGCCCAGGCGGTTGGTCAGCACCACCAGCATGGTGCCGATACCGGTCAGCAGGAAAACCGGCGCAATCGCCAGCTGGATGATATGGCCGATGTCGCCGATCTGTATGTTCATGGATAAAAAGTCGTGGGTTCACACCGGCGCCCGACCCTGGCGCCAGCACAGGCCGTAGTGTAGCAGGTGGCGCACGCCGGCTGGCAGCTTTGCCAACCGGCATGTTTAAATGTCATGCGAAGCCGCGCCCCGGGACGAAGCGTTCGGTGGCGCGCACCAGCGCCGAAGCGATGCCGTGCTCCAGCGCGCCATGGCCCGCGTCCGGTATCATCTCCAGCTGTGCGCCAGGCCATGCCTGCTGCAGGCGGTAGGCTGACAGGGGCGGGCAGATGGCGTCGTAGCGTCCCTGCACGATGACGGCCGGCAAATGCGCGATGCGCCCCATGTTGCGAATCAGCTGGTCCTCCTCGAAGAAACCAAGATTGGCCATGTAATGCGATTCAAGCCGGCCCACGCCCAGGTCCAGCGCATCGTTCGGCGCATCTTCCGGCTGCGGCATCAGGTAGACGCGGCGGCCCTCGAAGCGGCTCCAGGCGCGTGCGGCCGGCCAGTACACGGCGGGATCGCTGCTGAGGATGCGTTTCACGTAGGCCGCCAGCAAGTCGCCCTGCTCCTCTGGCGGAATGGGCGCGGCAAATTCCGCGTACAGTTCCGGATAAAACCAGCGCACGCCTTCGATGAACCAGTCGATCTCCGCCTGCGTGCACAGGAAAATGCCACGCAGCACGAAACCGAGGCAAGCCTCCGGATGCGCCTGGCCATACGCCAGCGCCAGGGTCGAACCCCAGGAACCGCCAAACACCAGCCATTGAGCGATGCCGAACTGGGCGCGCAGTACTTCGATATCCTCGATCAGCAGTTGCGTCGTGTTGTTGCGCCATTCGCCCAGCGGCGTGGACTTGCCCGCGCCGCGCTGGTCGAACAGGATTACGCGGTAGCGCTGCGGATCGAAGAAACGGCGGTGCTGCGGCGACAGGCCCGCGCCGGGACCGCCATGCAGGAACAGCACGGGAATGCCGTCGGGATTGCCGCACTCTTCCCAATAAATGGTGTGCAGGTCATCGACCGCCAGCATGCCGTGCCGGTTCGGCGTCAGGACGGGAAACAGGGGCGACAGGGAATCAGGCATGGCGGTCCTCGCAGAAGGTCTGGAAGCCAGGCAGCGGATGCCTGGCAAAGACCCAATTATAGTGCCATAGTGCGCCCCCGGCGCCTCAGGCCAGCGGCAAGGGAAGGCGGTTCGACGACTTGATTTCGCGCATCGACAGGCTGGACTGGATTTCCGCCACGCCGGGCAGGCGGCGCAGCACGGTCGAGACGAATTCGCCATACGCTTCCAGGTCGCGCGCCACCACTTGCAGGAAATAATCGGCTTCGCCCGCCACATTGTGGCACGACAATATCTCGGGTATCGTCGCGATGGCTTGCTCAAACTGCGAGGGTTGCTCGCCGCCATGGTTGGCAAACACGACGCGCACGAACGCGACCAGGCCGATCCCCAACTTCTTGCGGTTGAGCAAAGCCTGGTAGCCGGTGATAAAGCCTTCCTCTTCCAGGCGGCGCAAGCGGCGCCAGACGGGGGTTTCACTGAGCTTCAAGCGCTCGGCCAGGCGCGCATTCGACAGCCGTCCTTCATCCTGCAACAGCCTGAGTATCTGCAAATCGGTGGCGTCGAGGCTAACTTCTGAAATTTTCATCTATTTTTTGTTTTTATAGGAGTGGAATCTACCCGAATACTAGGGTATGCAGGGCAGGAAAAGCAAGCACATTTCATCACGGCAAGAACATAATGGGGCCCGGCGAGCATGCGGCAAGCGGCCGTTGCTCCCGCCCTTACTTTTTGCCTGTGACCGAGCTGCGCCATGTCCGATTCTACCTTCCTGATGTACCTGCTGGCACTGGCCGGCGCCTTTTTATTACCAGGTCCCGACATGGCGCTGGTGCTGGCGACGGGCGCGGCGCGCGGCGTGGCCACGGCGCTGGTGACTGCAGTGGGTATCGCCGGTGCACGGGCCGTGCACGTGGCGCTGTCCGGCGCGGGCCTGGCGGCGCTGATGGTGACACATCCGCAAGCCTTGCAGTGGGTCAAATGGGCAGGTGCCGCCTATCTGCTGTACCTGGCGCTGCGCCTGTTACAGTCGGCCCTGTCGAAAAAAGCGGCGCAGGAAGAAGGCGCCCCCGCCACGGCGCACGGCGCCCGCGCCAGCCTGGTGCGCGGCTTCCTGACCAATCTGCTCAATCCGAAGGCACTGCTGTTTTGCAGCATGTTCCTGCCGCAATTCGTCGTCGGCAGCGAGCATGTCGGCATGCAATACCTGCGCCTGGGCGCTGTCCTGGTGCTGATGGGCCTATTGTTTGATGCCATGTACGCCGTGCTGGCCGCGCGCCTGGCGCACCGCTTGCGCGGCAAACCTTCGCCTTACGGCAAGTTCGTGCTGCCCACCGTCTTCGTTCTGCTGGCCGGACGGCTGGTGCTGGGCTGAACTGTCGGCTGCACCGGCGCCCCGCCTGCAAAGAAGGCGGGGTACTCCTTCAGCAGGCTACGTTCAAGCTCGTTAGCCTTGCGAAATTGCCGCAGCGACGGCGCCATGACCCGCCCCGCATCCCAGCTGCGCCAGGCATTCGGCGCATCGAACTGCGCCAGCAAGGCGTCGCCCAGGTCCTGGTACACGGCCGCCATCTGCGGTTTTGCCTGCAGCACTTGCAGATACAGCGCGGTCGCTTCCGGCCATTGCCCCAGCTTGGCGCGCAAATTCCCTTCGAACAAGGCCAGTACGGGCTGCTCCAGTCCCGTTTTTTCTCTTAATTCCTGCACGGTGGCCAGCGCGGCCGCGATGCCCGCCGGGTCCTTGGCCAGCAGCCCCCGCGTCAAGTCGTGAATGGGCTCGCACTCCTGCATGGCCAGTTGCTGCCGGGGCGTGAGTTTTTCGACCAGCGCGCCCGTGGAAAAATGGTCTTCCAGCATGCTCAGGAAGGCCTCAAAGGGTTTCTCTTCCGCAAACAGACGCTCCGCTTCAGCCCGCAGCGCGGGATGGGCCTGGGATCCCAGCGGCGGCAACCGCGCCGCCTGCGCCAGCACTCTTTCGAGCGCCGGCGCGTCGGCTGCCAGCGGACGTGGCCGGTAAGCTGCCAGCGCATACGTGGCGGGCGCACCCGCCGTCATGGCGCTGATGCGGAAATGGCGCGTGACCGCGCCGCCCACCTCCTGGTAATGCAAGGTGAAGTCGGCGGGAATGCGCTTGCCATCGGCCAGCATCTTCAGCAACAACGGGTGACCGCCCCAGGTATAGCGCAGGTACTGGGCGAACGCCGTGGCGTCGTCGCCGCTGACGGGGCTGCCGGCTATCCCCAAACGCAGCAGAGGCTGCTCGTCGAGCGACCACAGCACGGCGCCGTCCTGCACCTGGGGCTGCAGTGCATTGCGCCGCCTTGCCGCCGGCACGGACAGCGCTTGCTCCTCATATACGGGCGGCGTGACGTGGGCCTGCAAGCCGCCAGCCTGGAGCGCGCCGGCCATGCCCTTGCGGTGTCCGATCTCGATACGCCGATAAGCCACCACGTCGAACAGCGAATACGCGTCGTAGGTGGATGCCGCCAAATCGATGACGTAGCGGCGGCGCGAGGCAAAATCGAGCACGGACAGGCTCTTGCCATCACGCACGCTCAGGTAATGCTGGCCCAGCACGACATCGCTGTCCTGCTTCTCCTGCCGTGGCAGCGACTTTTTCGCGCCGGGCTGGTCGGTGCGCTGCGTGGTGACGCTGACGTGAAACGCGACGCTGGCCTGGACAGCGGTAGTGCCCAGGAGAAGGAAGGCAAGCACGCTGGCACGGCGCAAGGCTGGAAAGAGGGTCATGGAGATGATGCAGTGGAGAAATACTGATTCTAAGGCAAAGCACGCGCTTGTCCCGTTTTGCTCGCCAGCATAAAAAAAAGACAGCCGCAGCTGTCTCTCTGTTTTACCTCAACAACGATTACGACATGTGCTGGCCGCCGTTGATCGAGATATTCGCGCCCGTGACGAACGCTGCCTCATCGGAGGCCAGATAAGCGACCAGACCGGCCACTTCTTCCGGCTTGCCCAGGCGCGCCATCGGAATTTGCGGGATGATTTTGCTGTCGAGCACTTCCTGTGGAATCGCCATGACCATCTTGGTGCCGATGTAGCCTGGCGAAATGGTGTTGACGGTAACGTTCTTGCGCGCCACTTCCAGCGCCAGCGACTTGGTGAAACCATGCATGCCGGCTTTCGCGGCCGAATAGTTGGTCTGGCCGAAGGCGCCCTTCTGGCCATTCACGGACGAGATGTTGATGATGCGGCCCCAGCCGCGTTCCACCATGCCGTCGCAAACGGGCTTGGTCATGTTGAAGACGGAATCGAGGTTGGTGCCCATCACGGCATCCCAGTTCGGCTTGTCCATCTTCTTGAACGTCATGTCGCGCGTGATGCCGGCGTTATTCACCAGCACGTCGACAGGACCGATGTCCTTTTCCACGGCAGCCACGCAGGCGGCCGCCGAATCGTAGTCGGCCACATCGCACGGATACGCCTTGAAGTCATAGCCCATGTCCTTGGTTGTTGCCAGCCATTCCGCGACCTTCGGATTGCCTGGAGAATAGGTTGTGACCACGCGATAGCCGAGCGCCGCCAGCTTGAAACAGACCGCTTCTCCCAGACCACCCATGCCACCAGTTACCAATGCAACTCTTGCCATTTTCATCCCCTCAGTGTCGTTCTGTTGCTAAAAAGTTAATTATTTAATTAAAGCTATCCTGTCCCGCCGATCCAATCCAACGGCGGATTACATCGAACCTAACCGTAGCGAGCGGCAGCGAGTTGTGGCTAAGAAGCGCAACCGTGCTCTAGCACGGTGAGCATCGCAGGCCGCAAATCGCGACGCGCAGTAGCTTAGGTTCGATGTCCACCATTAGTCGCGCTCGATCGCCAGAGCAACGCCCATGCCGCCGCCGATGCACAACGCGGCCAGGCCTTTCTTGGCGTCGCGGCGTATCATTTCGTGGATCAGGGTGACCAGGATGCGCGCGCCGGAGGCGCCGATCGGGTGGCCGATAGCAATCGCGCCACCGTTCACATTGATCTTGCTGGTATCCCAGCCCATTTCCTTGTTGACGGCAATCGCTTGCGCGGCAAACGCTTCATTGATTTCCATCAAGTCCAGCTCTTCATGCGTCCAGCCGGCTTTTTTCAGGCACAAGCGCGAAGCGGAGACGGGGCCCATGCCCATGACGGCCGGGTCCAGGCCCGACGAAGCGTAGGCCTTGATGCGTGCCAGCGGCTTCAAGCCCAGTTCTTTCGCTTGCGAGGCCGACATCATGATGACGGCGGCGGCGCCATCGTTCAGGCCGGAAGCATTGCCGGCGGTGACAGTGCCGTCCTTGGCGAACGCGGGGCGCAGGCCGGTCAGCGATTCCAGGGTCGAGCCGGGCTTGATGTATTCATCGCTATCGAAGACGACAGTGCCTTTTTTGTTGGCGATTTCCAGCGGCAGGATTTCATCCTTGAACTTGCCCGCTTTTTGCGCCGCTTCCGCCTTCAGTTGCGACTGCAGCGCGAATTCATCCTGCTCGGCGCGCGTCACTTCGTATTTCTTGGCGACGTTTTCCGCCGTGATGCCCATGTGGTACTGGTTGTACACGTCCCACAGGCCGTCGACGATCATGGTGTCGACCATCTTGAAGTCGCCCATGCGGAAACCGTCGCGCGAGCCGTTCATGGCGTGCGGCGACGCACTCATGTTTTCCTGGCCACCGGCGATGATGATGTTGGCGTCACCACATTTGATCGCTTGCGCCGCCAGGTGCGTGGCCTTCAGGCCGCTGCCGCATACCTTGTTGATGGTGAATGCCGGGATGGAGCTGGGCAGGCCAGCCTTGATGACGGCCTGGCGCGCGGCGTTCTGGCCGACGGCGGCCGTCAGTACCTGGCCCAGGATCGCTTCGCCGATCAGGTTCGGGTCGATGCCGGTTTGTGCCAGCAAGCCCTTGATTACATGTGCGCCCAGTTCGGACGCGGGAATCTTGGCCAGACTGCCACCGAATTTGCCGACTGCGGTACGGCCGGCGGCCACGATTACGACATCATCCATTTATTTCTCCGATATGCAGGCCACGAGGGCCAAGGTCAAGGTGCTAATACAATCCAATGAATCCGGGAAGACACAGCAAGCTGTGTTTCATTCTAGCGCGGCATGCGCCGCAGTTCCAGCGCCGCACCGCAGGCGGCGGCGATCACAGCCTGCTTGCGGTGGCGGCCACAGGCCGGGCGCGGCGGATAGCCGCTGCCGGGCCGCAACGCGCCTACGTTTGACGAGCAGGGCGCGTGTTTTTATTTTTATCATACCCTTCATCGGCGCCGCCGAAAGTGGTTTTTAGAAAATTATTGAAGGGAATAGTCAGGGGCACGGGCGTTTGCTTTACCACCTGCAACAGCTCGCCAAATTTTTGACGCGATGCAGCAAACTCACCCTTTGTCACAGTATCGAATTTCTCCTGGTTTTCTTGAGCAACATCCTTTGCCTGGCGGTTATATGCACCGATGCGTTCGATGGCCAGTTGCGACTGTGTACGTGACAGTTCCAGCAGCGCTTGCGGATCCTTCGCGGACAGCAGCTGATTGCCCGCTACCGTAGCGGCGGCCAACGCCGCGCGGGCCGCATCGAGCTGCAAGTCCAGCACGCTGGCACCGCTGTCGACGGCAGCCTGGACATACGCTTGCGCACTGATCAATTGTGCTTCCATCACGGCCTTGCCGGCGCGTGCCCATTGTTCGGAAAATGAAAACATGTCGTTCCTCTCCAAAGAGTAGACGGCGCCATGTTGCGCCGCACAGTGCTCAACTGTAAGCGGTCGTTCATTACTAAACCTTGATATTTATCAATGTTCCCTGTTGGTTTGTTTCCAATACAACGCTAATCAGGACAACAATTTGATACCGTCGAGCGAGGCCGCGCACTGCTCGCGTATCACACTGACGAAATCGCGCACATACGCCTTGTCTTGCAACTGCTCCGGCACCGAGACATACAGGTCGCTCCACAAGCCGTGTTCGCCCACCGGGCGCGCCACCACATAATCGTAATCGACGTAATTCTTGATGGCCCAGTTCGGCAAAGCGGCGATGCCGCGCCGGCTCGCCACCAGTTGCAGCACGGCCACCGTCAATTCCGCCGTGCGGCGTTCAAACTGGATGCCGGCCGGCCGCAGCACTTCGCGGATCAGATCGATGCGCTCTTCGGGCACCGGATAGGTGATCAGGGTTTCGCCCGTAAAGTCGGCCGCCACGAGCCGGCGCTGCGCCTGCAGGCGGTGCTTCTGCGCCATCACCACCAGCATTTCAAAGCGGAACAGGGGAAACACGGTGAAATCGGGGGCATACGGCGAGCCGATCACGAGGTCCGCCTCGCCCGAGCGCAGCAAATCCGCCGGTTCGCTGTGAAAGCCCGACACCAGGTCGATCTCCACTTCCGGCCAGCGCTGGCGGAACGCATCCATCACCGGCATGAGCCAGTCGAAGCAGGTATGGCATTCGAGCGCCACGCGCAACTGCCCCTGGTCGCCCTGCGACAGGCGCGCCACCTCGCGCTCGGCCAGCTCGATCTCGGGCAGCAGCTTGTCGGCCAGCTCCAGCAGCCGGCTGCCCGTGGCCGTAAACGCGATCGGCATCGACTTGCGCTCGAACAAGGGCGCCTTGTAGCGCTCTTCCAGCAAACGGATCTGGTGCGACAGGGCCGACTGGGTCAGATTGAGCAGTTGCGCGGCGCGCACCAGGCTGCCGGACGAACGCAAGGCACTCAGGGTGCGCAGGTGGCGGATTTCTAGCATCGGGAAATTGGTGGATGTACGTGAATTATTTTCATGTTATTCGGCAAAATGTTTCGTTTTGATTATAGATCAAGTTGCCGCACACTCTAGCGCATTCACATTAAATCTCGATGACATCATGACCATTTGTACCCACATCCTTGGCTTTCCCCATATCGGTGCCGCGCGTGAACTGAAACTGGCGCTGGAAAGCCACTGGCGTGGCGAGGTATCCGAGGCCGCCCTGGAAGCCACGGGCCAGCAATTGCGCGCGGCCCACTGGGCGCAACAAAGGGACGCCGGACTCGACTACGTCACCGTAGGCGACTTCGCCTTTTACGACCACATGGCCAACCATATCCAGCTGCTGGGCTGCGAACCGGCCCGTTTCAATTTCGCGCCAGAGCAGTCATCGCTGTCGCGCTATTTCACAATGGCGCGCGGCAACGACAATCATGCCGAACCCGCCGCTTGCAACCATGGCCATGCCCGCCACGAACACAGCGCTGGCAATCCCGCGCTGGAAATGACCAAGTGGTTTGACAGCAATTACCATTACCTGGTGCCCGAATTGTCGCCGCAGACCCGCTTCTCGCTGGCTTGCGAGCGCCTGCTGGCGGAAGTGGCCGAGGCGCAAGCGCTCGGCCACCAGGTCAAGGCGGCCCTGATCGGCCCCCTCACCTTCCTCTGGCTGGGCAAGGAAAAGACACCGGGTTTCGAGCGCCTGGCCCTGCTGGAACAGTTGCTGCCCGTCTACAGCGCCCTGCTCGACCGCCTGAAGCAGCAAGGCGTGACGTGGGTGCAGGTCGACGAACCAATCCTGGGCCTGGATTTGCCCAACGCCTGGCGCAGCGCCTTCGAAAGCACGTATTGGCAGTTGAACCAGGTGGGCGTGAATATCTTGCTGGCCACGTATTTCTCGCCGCTGGAAGAAAACCTCAGCCTGACGTGCCGCCTGCCCGTGGCCGGCCTGCATGTCGACGGCATCCGCGCGCCGCATGAATTGATCAGCGTGACGGACTGGCTGCCCGCGCATAAAGTCTTGTCGATCGGCATCGTCGACGGGCGCAACATCTGGCGCACCGACCTCGACGCGGCCCTCGCCGTGCTGCAGCCACTGGCAGCCAAACGCAACGGCAACCTGTGGCTGGCGCCGTCATGCTCCCTGCTGCACGTACCATTCAGCCTGGAAGCCGAGACGGAGCTCGACGGTGAAATCCGGACCTGGCTGGCGTTTGCCACGGAAAAGCTGTCGGAGATCGCCGTCCTCAAGGGCGCGCTCGAAGGCCATCCCGATGACGCCGCGCTGGCCGCATTGGCCATGTCTCGCCTGGCCATTGCCAGCCGCCGTACCAGCCCCCGCGTGCACCGTCCGCAAGTGACGCAGCGCCTGCAACTGCCCGACTTCCCGACAACGACCATCGGCTCCTTCCCGCCAACGACGGCCATCCGCCAGGAAGCGCTGGGCCTGGACGTACTCGTGCATGGCGAAGCGGAACGCAACGACATGATCGAATACTTCGGCGGGCAATTGGACGGTTTCGCCTTCACGCGCCTGGGCTGGGTGCAATCGTATGGCTCGCGCTGCGTCAAGCCTCCCATCATCTACGGCGACGTGCAGCGCCCGGCCGCCATGACCGTCGAATGGACGGTGCACGCGCAAAGCCTGACGCATAAACCGGTGAAGGGCATGCTGACGGGGCCGGTGACGATCTTGCAATGCTCGTTCGTGCGCGACGACCAGTCGCGCGCCACCACGGCGCTGCAACTGGCCCTGGCCATCCGCGACGAGGTGGCAGACCTGGAAACGGCCGGCATCGGCAGCATCCAGATCGACGAGCCGGCCATCCGCGACGGCTTGCCGCTGCGCCGCGGCCAGTGGGACGCCTACCTGGACTGGGCCACGCGCGCCTACCGCATCGCCGTGATTCCACCAGCCCATTTACGGGTCAACCCGGACTGCGGCTTGAAGACGCGTGGCTGGCTGGAAACGGAAGCGGATTTAAAAAATATGGTTGCGGCGGCACGGCAGATACGCGCGGCTTGATACAGGACAGCGCCGTCAGGGCGCATTCTCGGCGGCTTGCGGGGCGGCGCACCGGTTTTCCGGGGCACCGCCCATTTTTTTTGACATGAAGTAGGTGTTGCCCTGCGGAATAGCACGCGCCAGGCCCCTGATGCTGATTTTTTTGCAGTAGAATGCAAGAAATTTACTGCTCCCATTGTTGCCGTACGGAACATCTGGCCTGCCGCAGTTCCACTTTGATAAATGTTTATGTCCAAAAGCCCGTCGCAGAAGCCTATCGAAATCAAGATTTCCACCGTCGTTGCCGTCTCCGCCATTATGCATAGCGCCGATACGCAGGCACTCGATGCCGCCTTGCGTGACATGACGGGAGGCGTGGCGGACTTTTTCGAAGACGACCTGGCCGTACTGGACGTGGCCGCCTTGCCGCCCGGCAGCGTACCCATCGACTGGGCCGCCCTCGTGGCACTGCTGAAAAAATACCGTTTGAATGCCGTGGCTGTGCGCAATGCGCCGGCCGAGATGCATGACGCCATCCTGGCGCAAGGCTTGAGCCTCGACAGCGGCAAGACGCGCGACGATGCCCCGCCCAAGGATGGCCCCAAGGATACCGCCACGGCGGCCGCCCAGTCGGGCGCCGAAGCGCAAGTGATGGTGATCGACACGCCCGTGCGTGCCGGCCAGCGCATTTACGCGCGCGGCTGCGACCTGATCATCACCGCTGTCGTCAACAATGGCGCCGAAATCATCGCCGACGGCAGCATCCACGTGTATTCGTCGCTGTACGGCCGCGCGCTGGCCGGCGCCTCGGGCAATGCCCAGGCGCGCATCTTCGCACTGTCCATGGAACCGGAACTGGTCTCGATCGCCGGCGTGTACCGCACGTTCGAGGATGGTTTCCCTGCGGAAATGGCGCGTGGACCCGCGCAAATTCGTTTGGCTGGAGACAGAATCGATATACACTCTGTCAATCCGGTCACTCCCGTGAACCGCTCTTAAGCTGCACAATTCAAGAGATATCTGAAAAGGATTATTTGTGGCAAGAATTATTGTTGTGACGTCCGGCAAGGGCGGTGTCGGCAAGACGACCTCTAGCGCCAGTTTTTCCACTGGTCTGGCCATGCGCGGCCACAAGACAGCCGTGCTCGACTTCGACGTGGGCCTGCGCAACCTCGACCTGATCATGGGTTGCGAGCGCCGCGTCGTGTATGACTTGATCAATGTGATCAACAAAGAGGCAACCCTGAACCAGGCCTTGATCAAGGACAAGCACTGCGACAACCTGTTCATTCTGCCTGCCTCGCAGACGCGCGACAAAGATGCCTTGTCGGAAGAAGGCGTGGAACGCGTGTTGAACGACCTGATCAACATGGGTTTCGAATTCATCATCTGCGATTCGCCGGCCGGTATCGAGCATGGCGCGCTGATGGCGCTGACGTTCGCCGACGAAGCCATCATCGTCACCAACCCGGAAGTGTCGTCGGTGCGCGATTCGGACCGCATCCTCGGCATCTTGCAAGCCAAGTCGCGCCGCGCGCAGACGGGCGGCGAGCCGGTCAAGGAACATTTGCTGATTACCCGCTACTCGCCGAAACGCGTGGAATCGGATGAAATGCTGTCTTACCAGGACGTGCAGGAAATCCTGCGCATCCCGCTGGTGGGCATCATTCCGGAATCGGAACAAGTGCTGGCCGCCTCGAACCAGGGCAATCCTGCCATCCATTTCAAGGGGACGGATGTGGCGCAAGCCTATGAAGACGTGGTCTCGCGTTTCCTCGGCGAAGATGTCGAGTTGCGCTTTACCAACTATGAAAAGCCTGGATTACTCCAGCGCATTTTTGGGGCGAAGTGATATGGCCTTGCTTTCTTTCCTGTTCCCCCCCAAGCCGAAGACGGCCACCGCGGCAAAGGAACGCCTGCAGATCATCATCGCCCGCGAACGTAGCGGACGCGACGGTCCGGACTTCCTGCCCGCCCTGCACAAGGAATTGATCGCCGTCATTTCCAAGTACACCAAGGTCAATGCCGACGACATCAAGATTTCGCTGGACCGCCAGGGCAACCTGGAAGTACTCGACGTCAACGTGGTACTGCCGGACGCATAGAACCTGTCCCAATAGATGCCGCTCCCCACTGGGATAGTCTCTAGGTCTGATCCGGCCTGACCGTGAGCAATTCCTGCGCCACCGCGGCGCAGGCGTTCACGTGATGGTTGCCGATCTGGCGGAACACCGCGTAACCGATGGCTGCCGCCACCGCCTGCCCGGCGAACGGCACGAAGCGCGCCACCTGCTTGGTGGCTATCTTGACGCCACTGCGCTTGAGCAGCTGGAGGATCAATTCGCGCGACACCAGCTTCCCTACCAGCATGCCGCCCATGCCCACCGCCGCGCGGTAGGCCATCATCTTGAACTGCGGGTTGAGGCGCTCGATCTGTTCGGGCGTCAGGCCGAATTCGTGGTTGATATCGTTAATCAGCATGGAAAACAGTCCGACATCCGACATCAGGTCGATGCCAGGAATGGGAATGGCCGAGGCACCCGCCGACATCACGGCACGCCGCTGCACCAGGCGCCGGCAACGCTCGCGCACTTGCTCGATTTCGGCACGACTGGCCGGTATCAGGGTCCAATCCGTGCTGCTATTGTCTGTCATTGCCGTTCCTCCGCAGTAAGGGGTAGATGAACAAGTGTAACGTAAAGGTCCAAGCTGCCGATTTCACTGGACACAGTTGCAATCTCTGTTATATTTCACTTGAGCATTCCTTAACATTACGATAAGCAGAGCGGACCGTCTGTTTGTTGTTACACATTCCAGCCCATTATGCGAATTGCCGTACTCGATAGCGACCATAGCCAGGCAGAACTGATCTGCCAGGTGCTCACCGCCGCCGGCCACGCTTGCCACGAGTTTCAGAGTGGCAAGGAAATGCTGGGGCAATTGCGCAAGGACAGTTGCGACATGCTCATCCTCGACTGGCATGTGAGCGACCTGGATGGTGCGGAAGTCTTGCGCCGCGCCCGGGAAAAACTGGCGCCGAAGGCACCCGTGTTGTTTATGACCAACAGCTCGGGCGAAGACGATGTGGTGGCCGGCATGACGGCGGGTGCCGATGACTACATGATCAAGCCCTTGCGGCGCAGCGAACTGACTTTGCGCACCCAGGCACTGTTGCGCGTGGCTTACCCGGCCCAGAATGGCGCCGAGTATTTGCAATTTGGTCATTACACGTTTGAAACCCGACCCGGCCGCCTGCTGAAGGATGGCGAAGTGCTGGACGTGACGCACAAGGAATTCGCCCTGGCGCTGCTTTTTTTCCGCAACCTGGGCCGCCCCCTGTCGCGCGCCTACATCCACGAAGCCGTGTGGCAGCGCGACACGGCCCTGCCCTCGCGCACCATGGATACCCACGTCTCGCGCGTGCGCAACAAGCTGCAGCTGAAACCGGAACACGGCTACCGCCTGGTGCCCGTCTACAGTTATGGTTATCGCCTTGAAAAACTGGGCGGGTGACGCCCACGCATCCGGACCAAAACAGGCGAACTGCTCAAAGCGCGGGCACAAGGCGTTATAATGTCGGCATAAGAATTCCCAACAGCCCTGAAATGCAACTGCTCGCCGTCGGCCTCAACCATACCACCGCCCCAGTGTCGCTCCGCGAACAGCTGGCGTTTGCGCCTGAGCATCTGGGTCAGGCGGTGATGGCGGCGCGGACCTGGTTCCAGCGCATCGACCTGCGCGACAACGACGAAGCGGCCATACTCTCGACGTGCAACCGCACCGAGCTGTATGCGGCCAGCCATGTGCCGAACCCGCTCGACGCGGGCGCGCATTTCCTGGCCGATTATCACAAGCTCAACTACAGCGAGCTGCGCCCCCATTTATATATGCTGCCGCAGCACGATGCCGTGCGCCACACCTTCCGCGTCGCCTCCGGGCTGGACTCGATGGTGCTGGGTGAAACGCAGATCCTGGGGCAGATCAAGGATGCCATCCGCACGGCCGACGAGGCGGGCGGCCTGGGCACGTATCTGCACCAGTTGTTCCAGCGCAGCTTTTCCGTCGCCAAGGAAGTGCGCAGCAGCACGGAAATCGGCGCCCACAGCGTTTCCATGGCGGCTGCCGCCGTGCGCCTGTCGCAACGCATCTTCGATAAAATTGCCGAGCAGAACGTGCTGTTCATCGGCGCCGGCGAAATGATCGAATTGTGCGCCACGCACTTTGCCGCGCAGAACCCGAAAAGCATCACCATTGCCAACCGCACCATGGAACGGGGCGAGGAACTGGCGCACCGCTTCAATGGCAAGGCCATCCGCCTGGCCGACCTGCCGGAGCAACTGCACCAGTTCGACATCGTCATCTCGTGCACGGCGTCGTCCTTGCCGCTGCTGGGTCTGGGCCTGGTCGAGCGCGCCATCAAGGCGCGCCGCCACAAACCCATGTTCATGGTCGACCTGGCCGTGCCGCGCGACATCGAATCGGAAGTGGGCCGCCTGAACGACGTCTTCCTGTACACGGTCGACGACCTGGGCAAGGTCGTGCAGACGGGCCTGGAAAGCCGGCAAGCGGCCGTGGCGCAAGCCGAGGCCATCATCGAGACGCGCGTGCAATCGTTCATGAGCTGGGTCGACGACCGCGCCATGGTGCCCGTCATCCAGCATTTGCATGAAAACAGCGAAGCGCTGCGCCTGATCGAAGTGGAACGGGCACGCAAGATGCTGGCCAAGGGCGCCGACATCGATGCCGTGCTGGAAGCGCTGTCGAAAGGCTTGACGGCCAAGTTCCTGCACGGTCCGCAGCAGGCGCTGCACCATGCGCAGGGCGACGAGCGCAAGCAACTGGTCACCCTGCTGCCGAAATTGTTCCGCCCCCGCCGTTAGCGCAGCCCCGCTGGCCGCCCGCGCGGTCGCCCCCTGCCCGCCTGCCGGGCGTGCCGGACCCGCACCACCCCTACACTCTTTTACCGCGAATCGCTATGAAACCATCCATGCTGGCCAAACTCGATCAACTGGCGAACCGCCTGGTCGAACTCGACGAACTGTTGATGCACCCGGACGCCACGTCGAACATGGACAGCTACCGCAAGATGACGCGCGAGCACGCCGAACTGGGCCCGCTGGTGGCCTTGTACCGCTCCTACCAGGAAGCGGGCAACGATATTGCGGCAGCGCAAGAGATGCTGGGCGACCCGGACATGAAGGAATTCGCGCAGGAAGAAATCGAGGCGGCGAAGGCCACCATGGCGCGCCTGGAACGCGAATTGCAAACCATGCTGCTGCCGAAGGACGTCAATGACGAGCGCAATATCTTCCTGGAAATTCGCGCCGGCACGGGCGGCGACGAATCGGCCCTGTTCGCGGGCGATTTGTTACGCATGTACTCGCGCTTTGCCGAACGCAACCGCTGGCAGGTGGAACTGGTGTCGTCGTCCGACTCCGACCTGGGCGGCTACCGCGAAGTGATCGTGCGCGTGGTCGGCAACGGCGCGTATTCAAAGCTGAAATTCGAGTCGGGCGGCCACCGCGTGCAGCGCGTACCGGCCACGGAAACCCAGGGCCGCATCCACACGTCCGCCTGCACGGTGGCCGTGATGCCGGAAGCGGACGAAGTGGAAGACGTCAACATCAACCCGGCCGACCTGCGCATCGATACCTACCGCGCCTCGGGCGCGGGCGGACAGCACATCAACAAGACGGATTCGGCCGTACGCATCACCCACTTGCCCACCGGCATCGTGGTCGAATGCCAGGATGACCGCAGCCAGCACAAGAACAAAGCGCAAGCGATGAAAGTACTGGCCGCGCGCATCAAGGACGTGCAACTGCGCGAACAGCAGTCGAAGGAAGCGGCTACCCGCAAGAGCCTGATCGGTTCGGGCGACCGCAGCGAGCGCATCCGCACTTATAATTTCCCGCAAGGCCGCCTGACGGACCACCGCATCAATTTGACCTTGTACAAGCTCGATTTCATCATGGATGGGGATTTGACGGAACTGACGAATGCGCTGGCGGCAGAGCACCAGGCAGAGCTTTTAGCAGCGCTGGGGGATTAAAGAACCCCAAGCAACGGCTGGGGTCAGACCCTCTCCACCGCTGCCTGCTGATCAGGCGTCGGCACAAGCGGGGGTCTGACCCCGCGGTTTAAGTAGCGGCTAAGCAATAAAAATCCAGCCTTGTGCGAAAATGACCAGCTCGCTTCCATCCACCTCACCGTGTCGCCCATGAAAAATTCACGCACCGTCCTCCTGTTGATCTCTGCCCTGTGTTTCCTGATGCTGGGCGTGGCCATGTATTTGCAGCATGCCATGAACATGGCACCGTGCCCGCTGTGCGTGATCCAGCGCTACCTCTTCCTTGCCATCGGCATCGCCTGCCTGGCAGGCGCCGCGGCCAACCGGCCGAAAATCGGCGCCGGCATCGGCGTTCTGGCGGCCCTGGGTGGCCTGGGCGTGGGCGCCAAGCATTTGTACGTGCTGGCCAACCCCGGCTTCTCGTGCGGCATCGACCCCGTGGAAACGGTGCTGAACAAGATTTTCACGGCGCAAGTCATGCCCTTCATGTTTGAATCGTATGGCGCCTGCGAAAATGCCGGCGAGCCGTTCTTCGGCCTGTCGATCCCGCAATGGGCGTTCGCCTGGTTCGCCATTTTCGCCCTCACCTTGCTGTGGACTTTGCTACGCCGCAAACAATAACCATCTATTTATGCCTGAAACACTGATTCCCGCCGGCAGCACTGTCGGCGCCCTGCAAATCCGCCCGCTGCTCGACCCGCTCGACAACCGCATCCTGCTGGGCCATGCGCTGGGTCTGTCGCGCGTGAGCCTGATCACACAATCGGAGCGTGTGCTCACGCCCGATGAAGCCGAACGTCTGTCTGGTTTGCTGGCGCGCCGCCTGCGCGGCGAACCGATCGCCTACATCGTCGGCCAGCGCGAATTTTTCGGCTTGCCGTTCGAAGTCAACGACGCCGTGCTGATTCCCCGCCCCGACACGGAAGTACTGGTGGAACTGGCGCTCGAGCGCTTGCCACCGGGCGGGCGCGTGCTCGACATGGGCACGGGCAGCGGCGCCATCGCCGTCGCGCTGGCATACACGCGGCCCGACGCCGTGGTCACGGCCCTGGATGTCAGCAGCACGGCGCTGGCCGTGGCGCGCCGCAACGCCAGCGCCAACGGCGTCAACATCACCTTCATGGCCAGCGACTGGTTCGAAGCGCTGGGCACGGAAAAGTTTGACCTGATCATCTCCAATCCCCCCTACATCGCCAGCGGCGACCGCCACCTGGCCGAAGGCGATTTGCGCTTTGAACCGACGGGCGCGCTGACCGACCATGCGGACGGCCTGTCGGCCCTGCGCATCATCGTCTCCGGCGCCGCGCGCCACCTGGCGTCAGGCGCCTGGCTGCTGATGGAGCACGGCTATGACCAGGCGGCCCAGGTGCGCGAGCTGCTGGCCGCCGCCGGCTACAACAAAGTGCAAAGCTGGCGCGACCTGGCCGGCATCGAAAGAGTCAGCGGCGCCCGCCTCGGCTAAGCACGACAAGCTGCGCAAAGCTTGACCCGGCGCGCGCCAGATCCCCCCGCAGTTTGTTAAAATATCAAGCGAATTCCTGACCGAAGCGCCGTCCCCGTTCCCCGGGGCGGACGCTGGCGACGCGGCGTTTTTTGGGCCGGCGCCGACGCATTTGCCAAAATTCGGTTAATCTCAGCACAAATTATTTATATGCTGCACAAGAAAGGAAGCTCAAATTGCCCAACCTGTTGACTCGCCGCCTGGCATTGCTGACCGAAGATGCCAACCGCGCGCTGCTGGGCGGCTTGCGCGGCATCGAGCGTGAAACCCTGCGCGTCGACCATGCCGGCCATCTGGCTTCCACGCCCCACCCCACCGCCCTGGGCTCGGCGCTGACGCACCCTGAAATCACCACCGACTACGCCGAAGCGCTGCTCGAATTCATCACGCCGGCTGAAAGCGACATCGCCGTCACGCTGGACAAGCTCGATACCGTGCACCGCCACGCCTACAGCCGCCTCGGCGACGAATTGCTGTGGAGCCAGTCAATGCCCTGCCAGCTGCCGCCCGAAGCGGACATCGCGATCGCCAACTACGGGACGTCGAACATGGGCATGCTCAAGCACGTCTACCGGCGCGGCCTGGCCTTGCGTTACGGCAAAGCCATGCAATGCATCGCCGGCATCCACTACAACTACTCGCTCGACGAGCAGTTGTGGCAAGTGCTGGCCAGCCATCCGGACACCAGCGCCAGCCCGCACCACGCGGCCGCGACACCGAAGGACGTGCAGTCGGAAAGCTACCTGGCGACGATCCGCAATTTCCGCCGTTACAGCTGGCTGCTGATGTACCTGTTCGGCGCTTCGCCGGCCCTGTCTGCCGGATTCCTGCGCGGCCGCGCGCACAAGCTCGATACCTTGTCCGACGACACGCTGTTCCTGCCGTACGCGACCAGCTTGCGCATGAGCGACCTCGGTTACCAGAACGATGCCCAGTCCGGCCTGCGCCCGCACGAAAACAGCCTGGAAGACTACGTCAACGCGCTCACGCACGCCGTCAACGACCCATATCCGCCGTATGCGGCGCTGGGCACCAAGAAGGATGGCGAATGGATCCAGCTGTCCACCAACGTGTTGCAGATCGAAAATGAATACTATTCGACCATCCGCCCCAAGCGCGTGATCCGCACGGGCGAACGCCCGATCCAGGCCCTGTGCCTGCGCGGCGTGCAGTACATCGAAGTGCGCTGCATGGATGTCGACCCGTTCGAACCGGTCGGCATCAGCCTGGAAACGGGCCGTTTCCTCGATGCGTTTTTGCTGTTCTGCGCGCTCGACGACAGCGGTCCCATCTCGGCCGAGCAAAGCGCCTGCTACACGAACAATTTTGCCCGTACCGTCAAGGAAGGCCGCAAGCCGGGCTTGACCCTGCGCCGCGACGGCGAGGAAATCACCCTGCAGGCGTGGGGCGAGCAATTGCTGGCCCGTATCGCCCCCGTGGCGGCCTTGCTCGACTCTCGCAACGCGGCGCGCCAAGGCGGCACGTCGCATGCGGACAGCCTGGCGGTACAGGCGGCCAAGCTGGCCGACCCGGACATGACGCCATCGGCAAAGGTATTGGCCGAGCTGCGCGCCAACGGCGGCTCGTTTGCCGCCTTTGGCCTGCGCCAGAGCGAACGCCACGCCGCCTACTTCCGCGCGCATCCGGCAACAAAGGAACAAAGCGCGTATTTCGATGAGATGGCCGCCAGCTCGCTGGCCGAGCAGCGCGCCATGGAAGCGGCGCCCGCCGGCAGCTTCGACGATTTCGTCGCCGCCTACCGCGCCAGTACCCTGTGTTCGCACACCTGATCCTGCCTGACTTTCTGCCTGGCGCCCCATGCTGACCTTCTACAATGAATTGCACAGCCAGCACCGGGGCCGCTTCGAGATGTTTCGCGGCACCATGGTGCCCTGCTTCGAGACACCCGAGCGGGCCGACATGGTGGTGGCCGAACTGGGACGGCGCAACCTGGGCCGCATCGTCACGCCGCACGGCGTGCCGCTGACGTCGCTGGAACGCATCCACACGCCGCGCTACCTGCATTTTTTGCGCCACGCCTGGCAAGACTGGCTGGCGCTCGACCCCGCCAATGCGGGCAAGGACGCACTGCCATCCGTGTGGCCCGTGCGCACCTTGCGCAGCGACATCGAACCGGACGACTTCACGGCCAAGCTAGGCCTGTACTCGATGGACAATGGCACGCCGCTGACGGCCGGCACGTGGACGGCGGCCAAGACGGGCGCCGACTGCGCCGTCAACGCGGCCCACGCGCTGCGCCTGGGAGAGCGGGCCACGTTTGCCCTGACGCGCCCGCCCGGCCACCACGCGGGCAGCGATTTCTTTGGCGGCTACTGTTTTCTGAACAACGCTGCCCTGGCCGCGCAGCATTTGCTCGACGACGGCGCCCGCAAGGTCGCCATCCTCGATATCGATTACCACCACGGCAACGGCACGCAAAGCATTTTCTATGCGCGCGACGACGTGCTGTTCGCCTCCCTGCACGCCGACCCGCGCAGCGAATATCCGTTTTACCTCGGCCACGCCGATGAAACGGGCAGCGGTGCGGGGCTCGGCTACAACGTCAACCTGCCGCTGCCGGCCGGCACGTCCACAGCCAGCTGGTTCGCCGCGCTGGAAACGGCCTGCCTGCGCATCAATATGTACGCGCCCGACGCGCTGGTGGTCTCGCTCGGTGTGGATACTTTCGCCGGCGACCCGCTGTCGCACTTCTCCCTGCAAAGCGGCGACTACCTGCGCGTGGGCGAGCGCCTCGCGCATTTGAATTTGCCCACCGCCTTCATCCTCGAAGGCGGCTATGCGGTCAAGGAAATCGGCATCAATGTGGTGAACGTCCTCGAAGGTTTCGAGACGGCTGAATAGAGGCGACGCTCAAACCGGCAAGCCCTGCTTCAGCAGAAGTCTTACGGCGGCGTACCCGTGCAAGGCACATGAGTGCCAGGCCGGCGGGCAGCATCAACGCGACCGTTGGCTCAGGAACGGGTGCCGGGGAAATCGTAAAGGTCGTCTGGTCGGACCAGTCATAACGATTTTCCCATCGTGTTCCCGGCCTACTCCCACCTCTGAGGAAGTAACTGCCGATAACGGCCTGGCTATACCAGGAGTGCGGACCATCATAGCCATAAGTCTTGGTTGCATAATTCAGTTCACCGTCCAGCGTATAACTGAAATTTTTGATTTCACACCGGAGGAAGGAGGAAGTATTGCATCCATAATCGCCTTTCCGGATAGGCAACAACAGTTGACCCAGGGTGAGGAAATAGCTCAGCTCATCAACTGTAATCACGCTGTCCGCATTTCTGTCCTCCCCGCTAAAGCTACCGTGGAAAGTCGCATCGGAATCGAATACGCCAGTAGCCGCGTTGACAAAGCCTTGATAGGTAAACTCCCACGTCGTCGGCTGCGCATGGGCAGCAGATATTCCAGCGACAAGTAGCATGGCGCACAACAGCTTCTTTTTCATGGTTTCCTCATATTTTTGCAAAGCGCCATAAAGGCGCATCAGGTAGATGTGCCAATCACATCTGACGGCATGCCGCCACGTTAATATTATCATAATTAAATATAAATATGATAATAAACGCTGGGCGAAGAAAGTATGAAAAAGCGTGCGCTACGGTTTTGAAAACGGCGCAATAGCGGCTACATATTGCGGAACAATGCCATGAACGGCTGGCTCACGGCCAGGGTTTCCGGCCGCGTTTTCAGACGCAAGGCGCCGCGTCCCACCTCGTCGCGCGTGACGGATGCCACCATCTTCATGTTGACGATGGTGGAGCGGTGGATCTGCTTGAAAATGGCCGGGTCAAGCACGTCGAGCAGTTCACGGATCGGCTTGCGCAGCAGCGCCTCGCCGTCCGCCGTCATGACGGCCGTGTACTTGGTGTCGGACTGAAAATAAACGATGTCTTCCACCATGATCAGCCGCGTATCCTTGCCGCTGCTAGCCGTCAGCCACACCAGCGGCGGCGACTTGGCGGCCGGCGGCAAGGCGCTGCTCAATTGCTGCAGCAAGCCGGCCAGCGCACCGTCATCCACTTGGGTCTTGCCGGCCCGTGCCTGCACGCGCTGCAAGGTCGCTTGCAGGCGCTCGCGGGCTATGGGTTTTAATAGATAATCGACGGCGCCGTTATCGAAGGCATCGATCGCGTACTGGTCGTAGGCGGTGACGAACACCACCTGCGTGGCGGGACTCGCATCGAGCGCGCCGGCTGCCACTTCCAGCCCCGTCAGGCCAGGCATGCGGATATCGAGGAAGGCGACGTCGGGTCGCAGGGTGGCGATGGCGTCGAGCGCCGTGCCGCCGTCGTCGCAGGCGGCGACGATACGCAGTGCCGGCCACTCTTCGGCCAGCAGGGCCACGAGCGCCTCGCGCAACAGGGTTTCGTCTTCGGCGATGACGCAAGTCATCTCAGGCTTATGCATAGGAGACTCCTTGCGCCGTGCTGTCGGGCACCGTGATGGTGGCCGTCACGCCATCGGGGAAATTGGCGAGGATGGAAAACGACGCGGCCGCACCATAAGTCAGGCGCAGGCGTTCGCGCACATTGCGCAAACCGATGCCCGTGCCGGCGCCGTCGTCGCTGAAACCCTTGCCATCGTCGGCCACCGTGACGATCACCGTGCCGTTGCCGCTGCGTGCCATGATCCAGATGGTGCCGCCGCCGCTTTTCGGCTCCAGGCCATGCTTGATGGCGTTTTCCACCAGGGTTTGCAGCATCATCGGCGGCAGCTCCACCTGGCGCAGGTATTGCGGTACCTCGATCTGCAGGTTCAGGCGTCCGCCCATGCGAATTTTCAGGATATCGAGATAGGCGCGCGCCCGTTCCAGTTCCGTGCCCAGGGTCGACATGGCTTGCTCCGTGCGTGGCAGCGAATGGCGCAAATACAAAATCAGGTTGCCCAGCATCTCGTCGGCGCGCACGGGATCGCTGCGCGTGAGCAGCTGCGCGCTGGCCAGGGTGTTGTACAGGAAGTGCGGCTCGACCTGCGCATGCAGCAGGCTCAGTTTGGCCACCGTGAGCTCCTTTTCCGTCACCGTCTGGCGCGCCTCGGCCTGCTCGCCGCGCCGACGCTGCGCCACCCGGCGCGTCATCGCCCGCGTCACCGCTTCCGCGTTTTCCAGGTTGCTGCCATGGTCGACGAGGAACCAGTCGGTCCAGGCATTGCGCGCCGGCTCGCAGATCAGGGTCACGCTGCCCGCCTCGCCATTCGGCGTGACGGTGGCGAGGATCTGGTTCGGCCGCGGCTCCAGGAATCCCAGCAGGCGCATGCGGGGCAAACCCGTGTGCGTGTAAGGCGCCGCCCGGCGCACGCGAGCCTGCACCTGGAGGCTGTCCCGCGCGCTTTCGACCACTTCGCTGCCCGGCAGTTCGCGGATGGCCGCGTCGATCATGTCGAACACCTCGCCCGCCTCAAACGGGATCTCGATCTGGCGCCGCTGGCGGCTCGACAGGGTGCCGGGGTTGACGGCGTCGGCGATCAGGCGCACGCGGCGCACGTGCGAAAACGCATTCGTGATGACGGCGCTGGCCAGCAACGCGCCGACGATGACAAAGAAGCTTTCCGTGTGTCCGAAAATGTGGCGCAGAAAGGTCTCGACCAGGAGGGAGGTGGCGATGATGTAGGTGAGCATCGTGGCCAGGGTGAGGCGGAAAATAAAAAAGAGGCTGGTCATGATTTTTCCTTGGTATAGAAGTGGGCCAAGCATAACCATAGCCCCCGGGGACGGTGGCCATTATGCGATGGAAGGGCAATACTGGCGACAAAGGCAAGAAAATAAAGCACAAATGGGCGTCGCCCGAAAATAAAATCGCTTGCAATTAAATAGTGCGCGATATATATTGCATGCATGGACGCCGTAAATCGCTTCTTCAGACGGGCATCCTGGGGCAGCAGCCCACGAAACAAGTAGTACACTATTTAGTAGTCACCTATTTATCTATCTAAAGGAAACCATCATGTCGATCAAACAAGTCCTGTACCGCGCACAAGCTACCGCCACCGGAGGCCGCGAAGGCCGTGCCGTGTCGTCCGACAATGTGCTGGACGTCAAGCTGACCACGCCAAAAGAACTGGGCGGCAATGGCGCCGTGGGCACCAATCCGGAACAACTGTTCGCCGCTGGCTACTCGGCCTGCTTCATCGGCGCCATGAAATTCGTCGGCGGCCGTGACAAGATCGCCCTGCCGGCAGACCTGTCCATCGAAGGCAACGTCGGCATCGGCGCCATCGACACGGGCTTCGGCATCGAAGTGGAACTGAAAATTTCACTGCCAGGCATGGAACGCGCCGCCGCCGAAGCGCTGGTCGCCGCCGCCCACATCGTGTGCCCTTACTCGAACGCCACGCGCGGCAACATCGACGTCACCCTGACGATCGTGTAATAGCGGCAACACGCCCTGCACATCCCCGGCCGCGCCCCCAGGCGCCGCCGGGGATTTTCGCCTTAGCGCAGCGCCTGCAGCAGCTTGTCTGCCAGCGCTGGCGCCGAGGCCGGATTCTGTCCCGTGATCAATTCGCGGTCGGCCACCACGTTGCTGGTCCACGGCGCCTGGTTCTGCACATACTGCGCGCCCGCCGCCTGCAAGCCCGACTGCGGATAGAACTTCATCGTCCCGCCGCCGAGCGCGCCCTGCGCCGCCGCCTCTTCCTGGTTGCTGATCACCGTCATGCGGTAGCCGCTGTAAATCCAGTCCGCCGGCGTGGGCGGCGTCCGGCCCGCTTCCAGCGCGGCCGCAAATGCCGCCGCCTGCGGCAAGGCCGACAGCAAGGCGATGGGACCGTGGCACAGCAGCGCCGTCGGCTTGCCGTCCGCGTGGAACTGCCGCAGCAAGGCGCCCAGACTGGCATCCTTCAACAGATCCTGCATGGGCGCGTGGCCGCCCGGCACCAGCACGGCTGCGTAGTGGCCATAGCCGATCTGCGCCACCCGTTTCAGGCTGATCACGGGCGAGCGGCCCGGCACGGTCAGTGCCAGCTGGTCCAGCAAGGCCTTGTGCGCCGCGTGGGCGGCCGTGTCGCCGCCAAAGTAGGCGGCCGTATCCGAACTGGCGTCCAGGGTCGGCGCCTGGCCCTGCGGCGTGGCGAACGTCACCGTGTGGCCCGCATCGAGCAGCTTTTTCACGGGCTGCATCAGTTCATTCAGGTAAAAGCCCGTCGAAAAGACCTTGCCATCGCGCAGCTCAAGGTGATTCGCGTCCGACAGCACGACGAGCACCTCGGCCGCCTGGGCAGTGGAAAAGGTCGCCAGCAACAGACTGCTGATCAGTAATTTTTTCATGGTGTGGCCTTTCTGTAGAGAGGTCACCAGCATATTCCGAATAAAAATACAAAAAAATGATGAATAATGCACAGCACTGATGCGCAATACGACTGAATAGAAACGCTGAATAGGAATGACATGGATAAATTACAGGCGATGCAACTGTTTCGCCGCGTGGCCGAGCTGGGCAGCTTTCGCCGCGCGGCCGACGAACTGGATCTGTCGGCCTCGTATGTGAGCCGGCGCATCGGCCAGCTGGAGCAGGAACTGGGCGGGCGCCTGATGACGCGCACCACGCGCCAGCTGGCCCTGACGGAAACGGGCGCCGCCTTCCTTGAGCACTGCCGCAAGCTGCTCGACGAACTGGCGCAGGCCGAGGACATGGTGGCCCACTCCACGGCGCACGTGACGGGCCGCTTGCGCATCAATGCGCCATTATCTCTGGGCGTGGGCGAACTGGCCGAGGGGCTGGCCGATTTCATGGCCGAGTGGCCTGCCTTGCGCCTGGACGTGGACCTGAAGGACGAATACGTGGACCTGGCGGCCGCCAACTACGACCTGGGCTTTCGCGTGACCACGGCGCTCACCGATTCGAGCTATGTGGCGCGCCATATCCACGATTACCGCCTGCACATCTGCTGCGCGCCCGCCTACCTGGCACGCCACGGCCCCCTGCTGGAACCCACGGACCTGACGCGCCAGCGCTGCTTCATCTACAGCCACGCCCTGTTCGGCAGCCGCTGGCCGCTGCGCCATGCGGGGCCGCACAGCGATATCGAAGTGCCGAACTGGGTACGCACCAACAACACGCTGTTCATGCGCAGCCTGATCCTGCGCGGCCTGGGCATCGGCATCCTGCCCACCTTTATCTGCCGCGAGGAGCTGGCCAGCGGCGCCCTGGTCGAGCTGTTCCCCGACGTCGAGCGCCCCAGTCTGGCACTGTTTGCCATCTACCCGTCGCGCCAGCTGGTGGCGCCCCGCGTGACGCGCTGCATCGAGCACCTGAAGCAGTGGTATGCGCAGCGCTATCCCGCGCCGGCCGCGTGAAGCCGGTAAAATCACGGCCACTCTCAATCAAGGATGCCCCATGATCAGCTGGCAATGGAACACGTTCGACGAACTCGGCCCCCACGATTTGTACCAGGTGCTGGCCTTGCGCCAGCGCGTGTTCGTCATCGAACAACAATGTATTTACCCGGACCTCGATGGCCATGACCAGCAAGCCATGCACTTGCTGGGCTGGCAAACGGTCAATGGCCAGCGCCGGCTGGCTGCATATCTGCGCGTGCTGGCGCCTGGCGCCAAATACGTGGAAATGTCGCTGGGCCGCGTGCTGACGGCGCCCGAAGCGCGCACCACGGGCGCTGGCAAGCAGCTGCTGCTTGAGGGCATCTCGCGCGCCGAACGCCAGCACCCTGGCCACGCCATTCGCATCGGTGCGCAGCAGTACCTGGAGCGCTTCTACCAGTCGTTCGGTTTTGTTACCGTCAGCGCCCCCTACGACGAAGACGGCATACAGCACATCGACATGCTGCGCGCGGCACAGCCGGGAGCGGCAGCATGACGACGGCCCTCATCTCCTGGAGCGGCGGCAAGGATTCCTGCCTGGCCCTATGGCGCGCACGCAACGCCGGCATGCGCGTGCCGCTGCTGATCACGGCCATGGATGAAGATGGCCGCAAATCGCGCTCGCACGGCGTGCCGCCGGAACTGCTCGAAGCGCAGGCGGCCAGCCTGGGGGCGCGCCTGCAGCGCTATCACGCCAGCTGGGCCAGCTACGAGGAGAAATTCATCGCCATGCTGCGCGCGGCGAAGGACGAGGGCATAGACCACGCCCTGTTTGGCGACATCGACCTGCAGCCGCACCGCGACTGGGAAGAAAAAGTCTGCGCCGCGGCCGGCCTGAAGGCCCACCTGCCCTTGTGGGGCGAAGCACGGCGCGCGCTGGTTGACGAATTTCTCGCCGCCGGCTTCAAGGCCATCGTCGTCTGCATCAATGGCCGGCATCTGCCACGCGAATTTTGTGGGCGCGAGTTCGACGCATCTTTCCTCGCCGACCTGCCGCCGGGCGTCGACGCCTGCGGCGAGAACGGCGAATTTCACACCTTCGTCTACGACGGTCCCGCCTTCAGCGCCCCCGTGGCGCTGCGCCGCACGCAGGTGCTGCAATATGATGCACCGGCCGATCTGGGCGGCGCTACGTATTACTTCCAGGAACTAGCCCCACCTGAGGCGTAAACGGGCCGCCTAAGCAAAAAAGGGCGATTCCGTGGAATCGCCCTTTGTCCATGCGCCCTGCGCGTGCTTATTTTTTTGTCACGGCGACAAGCTTAATTTCAAACAGCAGGCCGGCGTAGCCAGGAATCTTCGGCAGGCTACCCACCTTGCCATAGCCCAGGTCATACGGAATAGCCAGCACGCGCGTGCCACCGACCTGCATGCCGACCAGGCCGCGGTCCCAGCCCAGGATGACCCGGCCGATACCCAGAGGGAAGGTAAAGCCGGTGCCCGCCTGGGTCGCATCGAACTGCGCGCCCTTGTTGTCCGGCTTGCTTGCGTCATACAGCCAGCCCGTGTAAAGCACGGTCAGGGTATCGCCAGCTGCCGCTGCCGTGCCGGTGCCGACCACCGGATTGGTAATGACCAGTTCTTTCACTTGCGTATTCGGGTCGAGCACGACTGGCTTCTCGGTGTTGGCAGCAGCACCGCAGGCGGTCAGGGCCACGGCGCAAGCGAGCGTGGCGATCAATTGAAATACCGATTTCATCGTTTCCCTTTAAAAATTGGTGTGTGACTGAGGCCCGTACGGTGTGGACCGGTACGGGCTGCAGTTTAACAGGAGTCGCCCGCCCTATTTGTAAGCAGACGTAAGCAAGCCCTTAAATTTATGCGCCAATGCAACATTGACACAATTATCACATTGTTCAGATTTCCACTTGCGTGCCCAGTTCGATCACCCGGTTGCTCGGGATCTGATAGTAATCGGCCGCCGTGCGTGCATTGCGCGACATGGTGACGAACAGGTGCTCGCGCCACGGCATCATGCCGGCACCCGGCGTCGAGATGATGGTCTGGCGCGCGATGAAGAACGACGTTTCCATCATTTCGAAATCGAGCCCCTGATCCGCGCAGCGGGCCAGGGCCTCCGGAATGTCCGGTTCATCCTTGAAGCCGTAATGCACGTTCACCTGGAAACACTGGTGGCCCAGGTCCACCACGCGCACCTGCTCGGACGGCGCCACCCACGGCTCTTCATGCATGAAGACGGTGAGGAAAATGACACGCTCATGCAGCACCTTGTTGTGCAGCAAGTTATGCAACAGCGCATGCGGCACGCCATCCGTCTCGCCGCGCAGGAAGATGGCCGTGCCGGGCACGCGCAGCGGCGGCGCGATAAACAGCGACGAAAGGAATTCGTTGAGCGGGATCGCGTGTTTTTCCAGGTTCTGGAACACCAGCTGGCGGCCCCGTTTCCAGGTCAGCATGATGGTGAACAGGATGGCGCCCAGCAGCAGCGGGAACCAGCCGCCGTGGAACAGCTTCAGGGAGCTGGCTGCGAACAAGTTCACATCGATGATCAGGAAGAAGCCCGTGGCAGCCCAGCACAGCAGCAAATTCATCTTCCAGCGGTAGCGGATGACGAAGAAGGTCAGGATCGTGGTCGCCAGCATGGTGGCCGTGACGGCGATGCCGTAGGCAGCGGCAAGCTTTTCAGACGAACCGAAACCGACCACGGCCATCAGTACGACGGCCAGCTGCAGCCAGTTGACGGCGGGGATGTAGATCTGGCCGATTTCGCTTTCCGACGTGTGGCGCACGCGCATGCGCGGCAAAAAGCCCAGCGCGATGGCTTGCTTGGTCATCGAGAAGGTGCCGGAAATGGTTGCCTGCGAGGCGATCACGGTGGCCATGGTCGACAAAATCACCAGCGGGTACACGCTCCAGGCGCCCAGCTGCTGGTAGAACGGATTGGAAATGGCTTCCGGGTGCGCCAGCAGCAGCCCGCCCTGGCCCAGGTAGTTCAGCGCCAGCGCAGGAAAGGCGATCAGGAACCAGGCCATGCGGATCGGCTTCTTGCCGAAGTGGCCCATGTCGGCGTACAGCGCCTCGGCGCCCGTCAGTGCCAGCACTACGGCGCCCAGCGACAGGAAGGCGATGCGGCCATTGTCCAGCAGGAAAGCCACCGCGTGCAGGGGATTGACGGCGGCCAGGATGGCTGGCGACTTGATGATATTGACCACGCCCATGCAGGCGAGCGCGACAAACCATATCAGCATGATAGGCGCGAAGAAGCGCCCGATGCCAGCCGTACCATGCGACTGCACCGAATACAGCGCCACCAGGACGGCGATCGTCAGCCACACCACATACGGGCTGAAGGCGGGTGTGGCCACTTCCAGGCCTTCGATGGCCGACAGCACGGAAATGGCGGGCGTGATCACGCTGTCGCCATAGAACAGGGTGGCGCCAAAGACACCGATCACCATCAGCGGCACATGCCAGCGCGACGACTTGCTGACGGATGACAGCACCAGTGCCATCAGGGCCATGATGCCGCCCTCGCCGCGGTTGTCGGCACGCAGCACCAGGGTCACGTACTTGAGCGAGACGATCAGTGTCAGGCCCCAGAAGATCAGCGAGACGATGCCCAGCAGGTTGTTATGCGTGACCGCCAGGCCGTGGGCAGGGTCGAAGACCGTCTTCAGGGTATACAGCGGACTGGTGCCAATATCGCCGTAAACGATGCCGACGGCAGCCAGTGTCAAGCCGACCAGGCTGCTTTTTTTGTGTTCCGACGTCAAGATTGCACCCGTTTTTGTTTTGTTGCATCGCACAATATGATAGGTATTAGCAAATAGCAAGAGTATTTTTGCATGGTTCTGCAGCTGCCCCAAAGTCGTGGTTTTGTGCCGCTCCGCCTTGCTGCGCGGGCTTGCGGCCATTGATTTGTTGCCATTCTACGCCTCGTCAGCGGCGCCGGGCAGCCCCAGATGTTTTCAGCCATAATGACAGACTGTCTACTCTCCAGCGAAGACCATCATGAATCCAGGCATGTTGTACGCCTCCCTCGCCTTCCTGTGCTGGGGCCTGTTCCCCCTGTATTTCCATGCCATCGATGAAATCGCGCCGCAGGAAATCCTGGCGCACCGCATGGTCTGGTCACTGTTGTTCCTGGGCATCGTGCTGACCGTGCGCCGCCAGTGGCGCTGGCTAGGCAGCCTGAAAGCGCAGCCCAGGGTCGTGGCCAGCTTCGTCGCCAGTGCGTTTTTGCTGTCCGCTAACTGGTTCATCTATATCTGGGCCGTCAACAACGGCCACGTGGTCGACGCCAGCCTCGGCTACTTTATAACGCCCCTGATCAATGTCATGCTGGGCTTTTTGCTGCTGCACGAGCGCTTGCGCCGCCTGCAGTGGCTGGCCATCGGCCTGGCCGCCTGCGGCGTGGCCTGGCTGACTTGGCAGGCGGGGCAAGTGCCGTGGATCGCCCTGCTGCTGGCGGCCAGCTTCGGCGGCTATGGCTTGCTGCGCAAGACGGCCGCGCTCGGCGCGCTGGAAGGCCTGTCATTCGAAACATTGATTTTGTTTCCCCTGGCGCTGGCCTACATGCTGTGGCTGGCCTGGCATGGCCAGAGCGGCTTCGTCAATACTGACTCGTCCGCCACGCGCGCCCTGCTGCTGGCGTCCGGCCCCATCACGGCCATTCCCCTGCTGCTGTTTGCCGCCGGTGCGCGCCGCCTGCCGCTGGCTGTGCTGGGCTTACTGCAATACATCGCCCCCACGGGCCAGCTGCTGATCGGCGTGTGGATCTTCCACGAGTCGTTCACGCCCGAGCGCATGCTGGGCTTCCTCATCATCTGGACGGCGCTCGCCCTGTATGCGGCCGAAGGGCTGTGGACAACCCGCAAGGCACGCGCCAGCACCTAGACTTGCCCCAGGCGTCCGTTTTCGCAGCGCGCAGCGCTGGCCGGAAGCGGGCGTTTACCGTATCCTGTCCGTCTTTGTATATCACCCGAGATTTCTAATGGCAAATTACGTCTACACCATGAATCGCGTGGGCAAAATCGTCCCGCCCAAGCGCCAGATTCTGAAAGATATTTCCCTCTCCTTCTTCCCAGGCGCGAAGATCGGCGTGCTGGGCCTGAATGGTTCCGGCAAATCGACCCTGCTGAAAATCATGGCAGGCATCGACACCGACATCCAGGGCGAAGCCGTGCCGATGCCGGGCCTGAACATCGGCTACCTGCCGCAGGAACCGCAACTGGATCCGGAAAAAACCGTGCGCCAGGAAGTCGAATCGGGCCTGGGCGAAGTGTTTGAAGCGCAAGCCAAGCTGGAAGCCGTGTACGCCGCGTATGCCGAGGAAGACGCCGATTTCGACGCCCTGGCCACGGAACAGGCGCGCCTGGAAGCGATCATCTCGACGTCGGACGGCGGCAATTTGAATTTGCAGCTGGAAATGGCCGCCGACGCGCTGCGCCTGCCGCCATGGGACGCCAAGGTCGGCGTGCTGTCCGGCGGTGAAAAGCGCCGCGTGGCGCTGTGCAAACTGTTGCTGTCCAAGCCCGACATGCTGCTGCTCGACGAGCCGACCAACCATCTGGATGCGGAATCGGTGGACTGGCTGGAACAATTCCTGTTGCGCTTCCCTGGCACCGTGGTGGCCATCACCCATGACCGCTACTTCCTCGACAACGCGGCCGAGTGGATCCTGGAGCTGGACCGCGGCAGCGGCATTCCATGGAAAGGCAATTACTCGACCTGGCTGGAGCAGAAGCAAGCCCGCCTGAAGCAGGAGGAATCGACGGAATCGGCACGCCAGAAGGCGCTGCAGAAGGAATTGGAATGGTCGCGCCAAAACCCGAAAGCGCGCCAGGCCAAGTCGAAAGCCCGCCTGGCCCGCTTCAACGAGCTGTCCGAGCACGAATACCAGAAACGCAACGAAACGCAGGAGATCTTCATTCCCGTGGCCGAACGCCTGGGCAATGACGTCATCGAGTTCAAGAACGTGTCGAAAGCGTTCGGCGACCGTTTGCTGATCGACAACCTGAGCTTCACCGTGCCGCCAGGCGCCATCGTCGGCATCATCGGCCCCAACGGCGCCGGTAAGTCGACCTTGTTCAAGATGATTACAGGCAAGGAACAGCCGGACAGCGGCGAAGTGGCCATCGGCCAGACGGCGCGCGTGTCCATCGTCGACCAGAACCGCGATTCGCTGGCCGACAACAAGTCCGTCTTTGAAGATGTGTCCGGCGGCGCCGACATGCTGACCGTGGGCCGCTTCGAAATGCCGTCGCGCGCCTACCTGGGCCGCTTCAACTTCAAGGGTTCGGACCAGCAGAAAATGGTCGGCAACCTGTCCGGCGGTGAACGGGGACGTCTGCACCTGGCCAAAACCCTGCTGATGGGCGGCAACGTCCTCCTGCTCGATGAACCGTCGAACGATCTGGACGTGGAAACCTTGCGCGCGCTGGAAGATGCCTTGCTGGAATTTGCCGGAAGCGTCATGGTCATTTCGCATGATCGCTGGTTCCTCGACCGTATCGCCACGCACATCCTGGCGTTCGAAGGCAATTCGCAGGTCACCTTCTTTGACGGCAACTATCAGGAATATGAAGCCGACAAGAAAAAACGCCTGGGCGAAGAAGGCGCGAAACCGAAGCGCATCCGCTACAAACCGCTGACGACGTAAGTTTCACGTCGGATCATGCAAAAAGGCAGTTACCTCGCGGTAACTGCCTTTTTTTTCAGCAAACTTCTAAACCATTAGAAGTTGTAGCGTGCGCCTAAAGCGAGGCCCGTAGCCTTGCGGCCCTGGTCGGCGCTCTTGCCGAAGTGTTCCACTTCCGCCGTCAGCGAGACTTTCTCGTTGATCGCGTACTGGGCACCGACGGAAGCGTACACGCCCGTCTTGTCGTTGCCGCTGATGCCGGTCGACAGGCCCGTGCCGCTCAAGCTATTCTTGACCTTGGCCACACCGAGTTTGCCGAACACGCCGACCTTGTCGGTCACCGGCATGGTGGCCTTGCCGGCCAGGTAGTAGCCGTGCGAGTCGCTTTTCACGGAACCGTTGCCGGCACCGGTGACATAGCTGTAATCCTTGCTGCCGAAATCGGCATAGCCGCCCTCGACCGCCCAGGTCTTATCGAAATCGTAACCGGCGAAGATCTTGGCGCCTGCCTTGTAGCCGCTGTGGTTATCGGCGCTGGTGGCGCCAGGAATATCGAAGTTATAACGGTTGCCCGTGACGCCAGCACCCACATAGGCGCCTTCGGCGTGCGCGGCGCTCATGCCGGTCAGTGCGGTAACGGAAGCGATCATTGCAAACAGGATTTTCTTCTTCATCATGTTCTCTCTCTCAATTAGTTGACATGCCTGGATTCGCAGTTCAGCGAAGTGCGATGACTACACATTAACAGCCGGAAAAAGCTACGTCTTTCTCGATCCCGTAAGAACTGTGACAAGATGTAAGTGAACATTCCAAACTGACAATAACCATAAAATACGCACCGTTGAGCGAACTTAAGATAGACTTAAGAGCATTAGCGTTTTTCAGTCAAGAGGAGAGGTGCATGCACAAACGCCAGTTTCTCGCCGCCGGCATGGCCGCTGCGGCCCTGCCCGCCATCGCCCGGTCGGCGCCCGCCGGCCCGCGCGGTCCTGCCCTGCTGACCATCACAGGCAGCATAGACAAGCCCAACCGTGGCCCCTTCGACGCCGTGCGCGACCAGATGATGCACAAGCAAAAGATCAGTTTTGAGCGGGCGCGGGCCTTCGACTTCGCGGCGCTGGCGAACTTGCCGGCGCGCACCATCCACCCCACCCTGGAATACGACGGCAAGGCGCATGCCCTGCGTGGGCCGCTGCTGGTCGATGTCTTGAAGGAGGCGGGCGCCCCGGAGGGAGATAATGTACGCCTGCTGCTGCGCGCCGTGGATGGCTATGCGGCGGCGCTAACCGTGGTACAGGCGCGCACCCAGCGCTTTATTGTCGCCACCCACCTGGACGGGCAGGCGATGGCGCTGGGCGGCCTGGGGCCGCTATGGGCCATCCATGATGCCGACCGCATCGCAGCCGTGGCGGCGCTGCCCCTGGCCCAGCGTTTCGCCAGTTGCCCGTGGGCGCTGTATCACATCGGCGTGGAGGTGGGTTGAAACTATCGACAACGCCAATCAGGCGTAGGCTTCGGCCATCGACATGACACGCGGCGCGATAGTGATGCCGTGCTCCTCGAACAGGGCAGTGATGGCTGCCAGGTTATGCGTGCATTCTTCGGTTTTCCAGCCCTTGAAGATATCCGTGCCATCCTTCTGGAAATGCAGGTCCAGCACCTTGCCCGCATCCTTGTGCAGGTAGGGCGAACTATAGGTGTTCTCGTAGCCGAGCGCCTTCAATTGTCCCAGCAAGGCATGCGGTGGATGATCGGGATCGGTGGCGAGGAAAACGCCAAAGGTCTTGCCAGGTGGTTTGGCGGCGATGTCGACTTCATAAATGCCGGGGGCCTTGCTGACAGACGTACTCTTTAAAAATAACATACAACACTCCCTGCGCGTGATGTCCTGCGCCGAAAACGGGCGGCAAGACAGGGGCGGTGCGCAATGATTCCCCTCGTCAAATCTTATTGCTAATTTGCATCTTTGTCGACAAATCGGCACTTTTATTTGGTAAGTCGTGGTTATCTTGTTGCATACACAAGCGTAAATTATCAATAAAGCCAGTTATCATTGCGCCAATACCCGGCCTGCTGCATACTTTTGGCTAGCGTAAAGATTGCCTTCCCGCCTGCCACTTCCTCGTCTCCATGCGCCTTCTGTCGATCAAGTACCGCTTGCTCATCCTCCTGACCCTGATCCTGGGCGCGGGCTTCATGGCCACCAGCCTGGCCAGCTATCTGGCCTCGCGCCAGGCCATCGAACATGGCATCGCCGACCAGACCTTGCCTCTGACGGGCGACAATATTTATTCCGAAATCCAGAAGGACATGCTGCGCCCCGTCTTCATCTCGTCGCTGATGGCGCACGACACCTTCGTGCGCGACTGGATACTCGCCGGCGAAAGCAAGCCGGCGCAGATCGTGCGCTACCTGGCCGAAGTCAAGAAGAAGTACGGCGCCATCACCAGCTTTCTCGTTTCGGACAAGAGCAGCAAATACTATTATGCGGAAGGCACCCTGAAATCCGTCAGCCCGGAAGCAACGCGCGACATCTGGTACTACCGCGTGCGCGCCATGGACAGCACCGATTATGAAACCAATGTCGATGTGGACATGGCCAACCGTGACAGCATGACCATCTTCATCAACCATCGCGTGGTCGATTACAACGGCCAGTTCATCGGCGCCACCGGCATTGGCCTGACCCTGGACACCATGAGCCACATCATCGACCGCTACCAGGTACGCTTCCACCGCAACATCTATTTTGTCGACGGCGCAGGCACCCTGGTGCTATCGGGCAAGACCATGCGCGAAGGTCACGGCAACATCCGCAAATTGCCAGGCGTAAACGCCATTGCAGACCAGATCATCAACCACCAGAGCGCACCGACGCATCTGTCGTACCAGCTGGGCCACGCGCAAATCCTCGTCAACTCGCGTTTCATTCCCGAACTGGGCTGGTACCTGGTGGTCGAGCAGAATGTCAGCGACGAAGTCAAGTCGCTGCAGGGCGTGTTCATCCTGAATCTGGCCATCAGCTTTGGCGTGACCCTGCTGGTACTGGTGCTGACCTTGCTGACGGTGAACCGCTACCAGCGCCGCATCGAACGCATCGCCTCGACGGATGCGCTGACGGGCTTGCTGAACCGGCAATCGCTGGAATTGCTGTTCCAGCGCGCCATGCTCTTGTCCAAGCGCACGGCACAACCGATGTCGGCCATCCTGTTCGACATCGATTTTTTCAAGCGCGTCAACGATACCCACGGCCACCTGTGGGGCGACAAGGTCATCCGTGGCGTGGCCGACGTGGCGCGCGCCACCGTACGCGAAAGCGATGTCATCACGCGCTGGGGCGGCGAGGAATACCTGGTGCTGCTGAATAACTGCAGCCTGGCCAAAGCGGTGGAAGTGGCGGAAAGCCTGCGCGCCGCCGTCGAGGAGCACGATTTCGGCCTGCCCGCGCCGCAGCTACCAGTGACGATCAGCCTGGGCGTGGCCGAATACCGGCCCGACGAAAGCGAGTCAGCCTTCTTTTCACGCGCCGACAGCGCGCTGTATCAGGCAAAACAGCAGGGACGCAACGGCGTGCACGCCGCCTGATTCATCCCTCGCGCTTGCGCCTTGCCAGATCTTGCGTGGGCGCCACCAGCGCGCGGTACAACTCGCCCGTGGCGGCATCCCAGCTTTGCACCGCCATCTGCTGGCGTTGCACGGTGGCCGAGTCCCCCCGTGCGATGGGGCCGGACAGCGCGGGCGCGGCGCCCAGGCGAAATACATTGGCCACCGCTTCCGTCACCAGGGGCTGCGCCAGTTCGCGCGCCACCGGTTCCGGGATGCCGGCCGCCTGGTAGGCGCGCAGCGCGGCATCGAGCACGGTCACCAGGTAATTGCTGGCGAAGACGGCAGCGGCGTGATACAGGGTCTTGGCGGCCGGATCGATGGGCACGGGACGCGCTCCGATGGCGATCAAGGCTGGCGTGAGGAAGGCCAGCGCCAACGGATCGCCTTCAACGCCGCAAAACGTGCCGTCAAAGGTGGCGGCCACCTGCTGCGGGTCGGCAAAGCTGCGGATCGGGTGCGCGCTGGCCACCGATGCACCGGCCTGCGTGGCCGCCAGCAGCACGTTGGAGGCCAGCGCACCGCTGCAGTGGAACACGATGGCGCCCGCCTGGCGTCCCTCGGCCACCAGCGCCGCGCAGGCCGGGCCGATCTGGTCGTCCGCCACAGCCAGCATGGTGACGTCAGCGCGCCGCAAGGCCGCATAGCTGGCGACGGCGGTGCCGGCGCCCATGAAATCCACGGCCGCCTGCGCCGACGCCAACGAGCGCGTCAGCACGTCCTGCACCAGGATTTTTCCGCCGTTCGTACTTTCCACGCCGGCGAACAGGCGGCCCAGCACGCGGCCCACATGGCCGGCGCCGATGATATTCAGGGTGACGTTCATGACTACCTAAAAGCTGGAACCGGGCTGGCGCAGGAACTCCACTTCTTCCGGCGTGGAGGGCCGGCCAAGAATGGCGTTACGGTGGGGGAAGCGGCCAAAGCGGGCGATCACTTCCTGGTGACGCTGCGCATAATCGAGCATGCTTTCAAAACCGGGCTGCGCCTGCGACAGCAGCTGGAACAGCTCGACGGCGCGCGCCTGCATGGCCAGGTCTTCCGCGTGTTCGAACGGCAGGTAGGCAAAGGCGCGCAGCATCGGCGGCAGCTGCTGGTCCTGCCCTGCTTGCGTCAAGGCGACGGCCAGCGCCAGCGCCTGGCTATCGCCGGCAAAGGCGCGCGGCGTGCCACGGTACACATTGCGCGTGAACTGATCGAGCACGATGAGGTGCGCCAGCGCGCCGTGCGGCGTCGCGTTCCACGCGTGCAAGCCGCCCTCGACGGCCGCATCGATCAGCGCGCCGAAACGCGCACCTATCCGCGCGTCGAAGGCGTCATCCTTGCGAAACCATTCCATGCGTGACTGGCCGTAGCCAGGGTTATCCGGCGGCAGGAACCAGAAATCGAGTACGTCTTGGGCCTGTGCGTCCATGTCCATCCTTTTCAGTTGCGTGCGTGCGACAGCTGGAAGCCGGCGATGCCTTCGAAGGCGGCCAGTTCGGCCGACATGGCCGACAGGCTGGCGCCGGTATTCTTGCCATGCGCGATGGCGACAAAGCGCCATTCCTGCATGCCGTCGGTGCTGCCGATCGTCAGCGAGCCGCCGGCAATGTCATAACCGCGCTTGGCGGCCATGCGCCGCAACGCATCTTCGCGCGGAACAAAGCCTTGCTTGAAGCGCATGGTGATGGCCACTGCGTGGCGCGACGGCAGCCAGTTCTCCAATTTTGACAGAAAAATCATCGCCATCGCGCACAGGAAGGCCAGCCCCATGGCCGACAGATAAAAGCCGATGCCGACCATGATGCCGATCACGGACGAGGCCCAGATCGAGGCAGCCGTCGTCAGGCCGCTGATATTGAAGCCCTCGCGCATGATGACGCCGGCGCCCAGAAAGCCCACGCCCGTGACGATACCCTGGATGACACGTGTGGGGTCGCTGCCGACGATGGCGCCATGGCCTCCGTACCAGAACTCGGGATAGCCGCCCAGGACCGTCAACGCCGCCGAGGCCATGCAGACCAGGCTGTAGGTGCGCATGCCCGCCGCGCGCCCGTGATATGAACGCTCGTAACCCACAAGCAAGCCCAGCAGCAGCGCGCCAAGCAGGTTCAGCAGGATTACGCCATTCGTCGCCAGCTCGGCCGGCGACCAGTAGGCGCGCAGGAAGTCGATGGTCGGCATCTAGGGCTTTTTGGTCAGCTGCTTTTCAAACGCCACGTCGAGCTTGCTGACGCGGCGCGCCTTTTGCGGTCCCAGCCCATTCACGAAGGCGACAAAGGCATCCAGCTCCAGCGGCGGGCACAGGGGCGGCAAGCCCGGGCCTTCGGTGAGGAAGAACAGTTCATCGCCCGTGCGCGCCATCGTGTAGAGGCGGTGGCCGGTGCGTTCCTTGAGCCGCTCGATGGCGGAAGTGGCGCGGGTCGAGCGCATCAGATGGCTCCCGTGCGCTGTTCCAGCCATGCCAGCGCGTCGCCCGCCAAGTGCGGCGACAGGCGCGCGCGCACGGTGGCGTGGTAGTCGTTAAGCCAGGCCGCCTCGTCGTCGCGCAGCAGCGACCGTTCCACGCAGCGCGTGTCGATCGGGCACAGGGTCAACGTTTCAAAACGCAGGAAGTCGCCGAACTGCGAAGACGCAGCGGGGACGTTGAGCACCAGGTTTTCGATGCGGATGCCCCACTGGCCGGGACGGTAGATGCCCGGTTCGATGGAGGTGATCATGCCTGTCTCCATGGCTGTCTGCGGCTCCGGCATGGCAGACTGGGAAATCGATTGCGGGCCTTCATGGACATTCAGGAAAAAGCCCACGCCGTGCCCTGTGCCATGGCCAAAGTCGATGCCCTCGGCCCATAGCGGTGCGCGCGCAATCGCATCGAGCATGGGCGACTTCACGCCGCGCGGAAACTGCGCACGCGACAGGGCGATCATGCTGCGCAAGACCAGGGTGAAATCGCGCCTGTGCTCGGCCGTGATTGTGCCGACGGGGACCACGCGTGTGATATCCGTGGTGCCGCCCCAATACTGGCCGCCCGAGTCGATCAGCAGCAAGCCGTCGCCTTCGATTGTCGCTTCCGTGCCCGCATGCGCGTGGTAATGCATGATGGCGCCATGCGCATTGAAGCCGGCGATGGTGCCGAAGCTGGGGCTGACAAAACCGGTACGGCGCGCGCGGGCGGCCGTCAGGTGTTCGTCGATGCCGATCTCCGTCAACGGTGCACGCTGCGGGTCGGCCAGAGTGGCATCGAGCCAGCTGAAAAACTCGCACAGGGCTGCGCCGTCCTGTTCCATGGTGGCGCGCACGTGCGCCGCTTCGGCATCCGTCTTGCGCGACTTGGCCAGGGTGGTCGGGTTGATGGCCTCGACCACCCGCACGCCCTCGGGCACGGCCTGGCGCGTGCCGAACGTGATGCGGCGCGGATCGAGCAGCAAGGTAGCGCTATCAGGCAGGGCGGCCAGCGCGGCCGCTGTGCGGTCATACGCGGCCACGTCCACACCTTGGTTCTCCAGCGTGGCGCGCAGCGCGGCGGGCAGCTTGCCGTCGGCGACGAACAGGGTGGCGCGCTCGGGACCCACCAGCGCATGCGCGAGGAAGACGGGGTTGTAGTTCACGTCCGCGCCGCGCAGATTGAACAGCCAGGCGATATCGTCGAGGGTGGAAATCACATGGTGGCTGGCGCCATGTGCCGCCATGCCGGCGCGCAGGGCCGCCAGTTTTTCCATGCGCGACAGCGATGGATACCCGGCCGCATGCTCGACCACAGGCGCGGCGGGCATGGCCGGGCGCTCTGGCCACACGGCTTGCAGCACATCGGTGTCCGTGCGCAGGGTCACTTGCGCGCCCAGCGCCTGCTGCAGCAGGCGCGCATTGGCCAGGCCCAGCACGGCGCCGTCGACGGCCACCGTCTGCCCCGGCTGCATGGTCTCGCCCAGCCAGTCGATATACAGCACGCTGGCGCCCGAGGGGATTTTTTTCAGGACGATGCCGCTGCCGGCCAGTTCGTCTTCCGCCTGTTCCCAGTAGCGGCCATCGGTCCACACGCCGGCAAAATCCTGCGTCACGACCAGGGTGCCGACGGAACCCGTGAAGCCGGACAGCCACTCGCGGCCCTGCCAGCGGGCCGGCAGGTACTCGGACAGATGCGGGTCAGCCGATGGCACGATGCAGGCGTCGATGCGCTGCGCGTGCATGGCGCTGCGCAGTTGCGACAAACGGGAGGCGGGAGTGGCTTGGTCAGGTGTCTGCATGGGGACGAAAAGAGCGGTGCTGGGAAGCGCCTATGATACCCCGATTAGCCCGGGTAAGGCACTGCGCACCCGCAACGCCTTTTCAGCCGGTTTCAGGTTGCGTTCGAGTTTTTTCCTGATGCCCGCGTGGCGCACCTGCTCCAGCGCTGTGCGCAGGGCTTGCACACTGGCCTGCGTCGGGATGGTTTCCACGCCATGGCCCAGGGCCATGGCCAGCGACTGCGACGGCGCGCTTTTGGCCGTGCCGGGCGCCACGCACACCTGCGGCAGCAAGGTGGCGATGACGGGCGCGAACCAGCCCTCGTCGCGGTAGGCAGCCACCCGCGCGGCGCGCGCCAGCACGCCGGAATCGGCCGTAGCGAAGGCCGCATCGGCCACATACGGCAGCTGGCAGGCATGGATGGCCGCGATGTGCGCAGCCGCTTCTTCCAGGATGGCGCGCGAAAAATCCGCATACGCCGCGTCGTCGGCCAATACCTGCGCGGGATCCGTGGCGCCGATGTCGTCGCGGCTCCAGTGAACGCTGTGCGGCGAGCTGGCAAGCGCCAGCAAGGAGGCGTCGCGCAACTGCGGCAGCAAGGCCAGTTCGCTCAGGGTAATCGGCATGGGCAGCAGGGCATGGCGTGCCTGCATCGCCGCATCCAGCCGCGCCAGCGCCTTTGCGCCGGCCAGGCGCGCCTGCAGGAACGATTGATAGTGCTGTTCCGTCAGGTGCCGCACGTCGTCGAGCGAGACCTCATTCGCCATCATCGGCCTCGTAGCGGCGCAAGCCTTCCAGGTCCAGCACGCGGATGCCGCCATAATCGAGGCGCAGCAAGCCTTTCTTTTCCAGCACCTGCAAGGCCTGGTTGGCGCGCTGGCGCGAGGACCCCGACAACAGGCCAATCTCTTCCTGCGACAACTGCACCAGCGTATCGACGCCAGGGTACAGGTGCGAGTTGAACATCGAGGCCAGGCAGCGCGCCACGCGCGTGTTCAGGTCAAGCAAGCGCTCGTTTTCCACCATGCCGATGAACTGGCCCAGGCGCTCGTTCAGCTGCATCAACAGGAAACGCGTGAATGGCAGACTCGTTTCCAGTAGCCAGTGGAAAGTGGCGCCGGGCAGGCGCGCCACGCGCGTGTCGCGCAGGGCCATGGTGTCGTATTTGCGGATTTCATTCTTCAGCAATGAACCTTCGCCAAACCAGCTGCCGGGCGGCACGCCGATGAAGGTCATGGCCTTGCCGGAGGCGGAAAAATTATTCATCTTGACCATGCCGCTGATGACGCCGATCCAGTTATCCACCGGCTCGCCCTTGCGGCAGACAAAACCGCCTTTCGGCACGAAGGTTTCAAACACATCCGCCTCGACCCGGGCCATTTGCACGCGATCGAGCAGCTGCGCCCAGTTGGCCGCGCGCACGGCATCCTTCAAACTGATATCAGGGTAGGTCATTGTGCGATGCACCATCGAAAAGTGGGTAAATGTCCCCGAAAAGACAACTTGGCAAACTAACGCAAGCTACTATCATTGCACAAACGCCTTACACATAAAAACACAGAGCGCCATCCAACGAGATGGAGCCTGAGACAAGCAACAGGGAGACACTGGTGCAAACGACTACCACAGCAACGATGCCGACTTTTCCGCGGCGCTTATTGCAACACGGGACAGTACGATCCGACAAGCCCGCATTTCGCGAAAAACATCTGGGTATCTGGCAAACCTGGACCTGGCTGGAGGTTAACGACGAGGTGCGCGCCCTGGCCTGCGGCCTGGCTGCCATCGGCTTCCGGCGCGGCATGAACCTGGCCATCATCGGCGACAACCGTCCCCGCCTGTACTGGGCCATGCTGGCCGCGCAAAGCCTGGGCGGCGTGCCCGTGCCCCTGTACCAGGACGCGCCGGCCGCCGACATGGCCTACGTACTGCAGGACGCGGAAATCCGCTACGCCATCGTCGAAGACCAGGAGCAGGTCGACAAGCTGCTCGAACTGAAAGCGCTGTACCCGCACATTGCCCACATCGCCTACGACGATGAACGGGGCATGCGCCATTACCGCCAGCCGGAGCTGACGTCCTTTGCCGCCCTGCAGGTGCTCGGCAGGGCCTACGACCGCGAACATCCCGGCTTCTATGAGGCCCAGGTGGAAGCCGGCGCTGGCCACGATTCGGCCGTCATCCTGTACACCTCGGGCACCACGGGCAAGCCGAAGGGCGTATGCCAGAGCCATACAGCGCTGCTGGCCGCCGGCGAAGGCGGCGTGGCCTTCGACAAGCTCACAGACGACGAAGACATCCTGTCCTACCTGCCCATGGCGTGGGTGGGCGACTGCCTGTTTTCGCTGGCGCAAGCCATGGTTGCCGGCTTCACCGTCAACTGCCCCGAATCGGGCGACACGGTGATGATCGACATGCGCGAAATCGGCCCCACCTGCTACTTTGCCCCGCCGCGCGTGTTCGAGAACATGCTCACCAGCGTGATGATACGCATGGAAGACGCCAGCAGCATCAAGCGACACATGTTCAGCCATTTCATGGACGTGGCCAAGCGCTGCGGCGCGCAGATTTTGGATGGCAAGCCCGTGTCGCTGGCGGACCGCCTCAGCTACAAGCTGGGCGAACTGCTGGTCTACGGCCCCCTGAAAAACGTGCTGGGACTGTCGCGCGTGCGCGTCGCCTATACGGCCGGCGCCGCCATCGGCCCCGACCTGTTCCGCTTCTACCGTTCCATCGGCGTCAATCTCAAGCAATTGTACGGTTCCACCGAAACCTGCGCCTATGTGTGTCTGCAGCCGGATGGCAATATCAAGTTCGACAGCGTGGGCTTGCCAGCACCGGGCGTGGAAGTCAAACTGGCGGCCAATGGCGAAGTGCTGGTGAAGTCGCCGGCCACCATGAGCGGCTACTTCAAGCGTCCCGATGCCACTGCCGAAGTGATCGATGCCGACGGCTACTTCCATACGGGAGACGCTGGCGTGTTTGATAGCGAAGGCCACCTGAAAATCATCGACCGCGCGGCCGACGTCGGCAAGCTGACGTGCGGCGCCATCTTCGCGCCCAACTACATCGAAAACAAGCTCAAGTTTTTCCCCTTCATCAAGGAAGTGGTGGCCTTCGGCCATGCGCGCGACCAGGTGTGCGCCTTCATCAACATCGACATCGAAGCGGTGGGCAACTGGTCCGAGCGGCGCGGCATCGCGTATGCCGGCTACACCGATCTGGCGGCGCGCGCCGAAACCTACGGCTTGATCCGCGACTGCATCGAGCAAGTCAACGCGGAACTGGCGGCCGACCCCTTGATGGACCGCACGCAGGTGCACCGCTTCCTGGTGCTGCACAAGGAACTCGACCCGGACGACGACGAACTGACGCGCACGCGCAAGGTGCGCCGCAAATTCATCGCCGAAAAGTACGCGGTGCTCATTTCCGCCCTGTATGAAGGCAAGGCAACGCAATACATCGAGACCCAGGTGAAATTCGAGGACGGCCGCACCGGTTCGACCAGCGCCGACCTGCAGATCTGGGACAGCAAAACGTATCGGCCCCAGGGCCTGGCCGCATGATGGAGCACAGCACGATGCAAATGAACGAACCCGACGCCCATTTCGGCACGGCCCGCAAGACGGGGCCCGTGATCCTCGACCTGAAGAACATCTCGCTGTCGTTTGGCGGCGTGAAAGCGCTGACCGACATCTCGTTTGACGTGAAACAGCATGAAATCCGCGCCATCATCGGCCCGAACGGCGCCGGCAAGAGCTCGATGCTGAACGTGATCAACGGCGTGTACCGCCCGCAGCAGGGCGAGATCATTTACCGGGGCGAGCACCGGCGCGGCATGGATTGCTACGCGGCCGCCAAGTCCGGCATCGCGCGCACCTTCCAGAACATCGCCCTGTTCAAGGGCATGACGGTGCTCGATAACATCATGACGGGGCGTAACCTGAAGATGAAGTCGAATTTCCTCTTGCAAGCCCTGTACTGGGGTCCGGCGCGGCGCGAGGAAATCGAGCACCGCAAAAAGGCCGAGGAGATCATCGACTTCCTGGAAATCCAGGCCATCCGCAAGACGCCCGTGGGGCGCCTGCCCTATGGCCTGCAAAAGCGGGTGGAGCTGGGCCGCGCGCTGGTGGCCGAACCGGAAATCCTGCTGCTGGATGAACCGATGGCCGGCATGAACGTGGAAGAAAAGCAGGACATGTGCCGCTTCATCCTCGACGTCAACGACCAGCTGGGCACGACCATCGTACTGATCGAGCACGACATGGGCGTGGTGATGGATATCTCTGACCGCGTGGTGGTGCTCGACTACGGCAAGAAGATCGGCGACGGCACGCCCGACGAGGTGCGCAGCAATCAGGATGTCATCAACGCCTATCTCGGCGTGGCCCACTAAGACGCATTGGACACCGTATGAATATCAATTTTTTCTTTGAAGTGCTGATCGGCGGCCTGCTGTCGGGCGTCATGTACGCGCTGGTGGCGATTGGTTTTGTCCTGATCTACAAGGCCTCGGGCGTGTTCAATTTTGCGCAGGGGGCGATGGTATTTTTCGCCGCCCTCACCTGCGTCGGCATCATGGACAAGTTCGGCCTGTCGCTATGGCTGGCCATCCCGCTGACGATGCTCACCATGATCGTGTTGGGCATGGCGATTGAAAGGGTGGTCTTGCGGCCCCTCGTCAACCAGCCGGAAATCACGCTGTTCATGGCCACCATCGGCCTGACCTTTTTCATCGAAGGCCTGGCGCAGCTGATGTGGGGTTCGCAAGTGCACAAGCTGGACTTGCCCATCGAAGACGTGCCAATGCAGTTCCTGATGGACCGCTTCGACATCAACATTTCGCAGTTCGACCTGATGGCGGCCGGCATTTGCGCGCTGCTGGTGATCTGCCTGGCTCTGCTGTTTTCGAAAACCAAGGTGGGCCGCGCCCTGCGCGCCGTCGCCGACGACCACCAGGCGGCACTGGCGGTCGGCATCCCGCTGCAGCGCATCTGGGCCGTGGTGTGGGGCGTGGCGGGCCTGGTGGCCATGGTGGCAGGCTTGCTGTGGGGCGCGCGCAATGGCGTGCAGTTCGCCCTCACCTTCATCGCCTTGAAAGCGCTGCCGGTGCTGATCCTCGGCGGTTTTACCTCGGTGCCGGGCGCCATCGTCGGTGGCCTGATCATCGGCGCATCGGAAAAGCTGGCCGAAGTCTACCTGGGCCCCATGGTGGGCGGCGGCATCGAAGGCTGGTTCCCGTATGTGCTGGCCCTGCTGTTCCTGCTGGTGCGCCCGGAAGGCCTGTTTGGCGAGAAGATCATCCGGCGCATCTGACGCCGCACCGCCGCACCATGCACACGACGCACAACGCTACCGCTCCATCGCAAAGGACTCGCCATGATTTACCGTGAAGCAGGACAATTCAAGACCAGCTACCAGGCTGACAACCAGATTTTCCCGATCCGCCAGGACCGCCTGGCGCTGACGGCCACGCTGCTTGTCGCCGTCTTCCTCCTGCCGTATTTTGCCTCGCCCTACATGTTGTCGGCGATCCTGATTCCCTTCCTGATCTTCGCGCTGGCGGCACTGGGCCTGAACATCCTGACCGGCTACGCAGGCCAGCTGTCGCTGGGCACGGCCGCCTTCATGGCCGTGGGGGCATTTGCCTCGTATAACTTCATGGCCCGCCTGCCGGGACTACCACTTCTGGTGTCGTTCATCCTGGGCGGCCTGTGCGCGGCCATGGTGGGCATCGCCTTTGGCCTGCCCTCCCTGCGCATCCGCGGCTTTTATCTGGCCGCCTCCACGCTGGCGACGCAGTTTTTCGTCGTCTGGTGCCTGACCAAGATCCCGTACCTGACCAACTACAGCTCCTCGGGTGTGATCACGGTGCAAAAAATGACCATCCTCGGCTACCAGTTCGATACGCCGCAAAGCAAATACCTGCTGGTACTGGCTATCGTGGCCGGCATGGCGCTGCTGGCCAAGAACATGATCCGTTCGAACGTGGGCCGCTCGTGGATGGCCGTACGCGACATGGATATGGCGGCCGAAGTGATCGGTTTCAGATTGATGCGCACCAAGCTGCTGGCTTTCGCCGTCAGCTCGTTTTACTGCGGCGTGGCGGGCGCCCTGTATGCGTATGCCTACCTGGGCACGGTGGAACCGGAAGCATACAACCTGGATCTGTCCTTCCGCATCCTGTTCATGATCATCATCGGCGGCGTCGGCTCCATTCTCGGCTCCTTCCTGGGCGCGGCTTTCATCGTACTGCTGCCCGTCTTCCTGAACACCATCGCGCATGGTCTGGCACTGCCGACCAGCGTGGCCTCGAACCTGGAACTGATGGTGTTCGGCGCGCTGATCATCTTCTTCCTGATCGTCGAACCGCACGGCCTGGCCAGGCTGTGGCAGATCGCGAAGGAGAAATTGCGCCTCTGGCCTTTCCCGCACTAAGAATTTGTACCTTGCAGTCTGATGTCGGTTGACTTGAAATCAAATAAAACAAGAGGAGACACACAATGAAACACATCAAATCGCTCATGCTGGCCGCCGCCATCGCCAGTGCAGCACTCACCATGGCCGGCAGCGCGCAGGCGCAGGACAAGGAACAGTACATCGCCCTGCCGTCCTACCGCGTAGGTCCTTACGCGGCCGGCGGTTCCGGTTTCTACGGCGGCATCATCGATTACTTCAACCTGGTCAACCAGGCCGGCGGCGTCAATGGCGTCAAGATCAGCTGGGAAGAATGCGAAACCGAATACAACCCTTCGCGCGGCGTCGAATGCTATGAACGCCTGAAAACCAAGCAGGGCGGCGCCACTTTGGTCGAAACCCTGTCCACGGGCGTCGCCTACGGCATTCTGGACCGCGTGGCGCAGGACAAGATCCCCATGACGATGATCGGCTACGGCCGCTCGGACGCCGCCAACGGCAAGGTCTTCCCCTACGTCTATCCGCTGATCTCCAGCTACTGGAGCCAGGCCGCTGCCATGATCAAATACCTGGGCGACAAGGATGGCGGCATGGACAAGCTGAAAGGGAAAAAAATCGTCCACCTGTACCACGATTCGGCCTTTGGCAAGGAGCCGCTGCCTGTGCTCGAAGCCCTGTCGAAACAGTACGGCTTCGAGCTGGTGAAAATTCCCGTCGCGCCGCCAGGCAGCGAACAGCAATCGCAATGGCTGCAAATCCGCCAGGCCAAGCCGGACCACGTGATCCTGTGGGGCTGGGGCGTGATGAACTCCGTTGCCATCAAGACGGCGCAGCGCAACGGCTTCCCGCGCGACAAGATGCTGGGCGTCTGGTGGGCCGGCTCCGAGGAAGACACGATTCCATCGGGTGACGCGGCCAAGGGCTACACGGCGATGACATTCAATACGCCAGGCAACTACCCCGTGCTCGACGACATCCGCAAAAAACTCTACGCGTCCGGCAAGGGCAACCTGTCCGACCAGTCGCGCATCGGCTCCGTCTACCACATGCGCGGCGTGACGGCCGGCATCCTGTGGGTGGAAGCGATCCGCGTGGCGCAGGAAAAATTCGGCAAGGGCAAGCCGGTCACGGGCGAGCAAATGCGCTGGGGCCTGGAAAACCTGAACGTCGACGACGCGCGCCAGAAGGCCGTCGGCGCGCTGGGCATGTTCCCCACCGTGAAGACCAGCTGCGACGATCATGAAGGTTCGGGCGCCGTGAAGGTGCAGCAGTGGGATGGCAAGAAATGGACTGCCATCACGCCAAAGTGGATCGTCGGCGACAAGGCCCTGGTGCGCAAGCTGGTCGAGGAATCGTCAGGCAAGTATGCCGAAGAGAAGAAGATCACGCCGGCGTGCATGAAGTAAGCGGCTTTCGGGGTGGTGTCGGATTACGGCCTGCGGCCTGATCCGACCTACGCCGCATCCACGTAGGCCGGATTAGCGTAGCGTAATCCGACAAGCACCAACATCACATGAAAACGAAGCAGCCATGACACCCACTGCCACGCAAACACCAGACACCCCACCGCCCTACCTGTCGGTGAACAATATCGAAGTCATCTACGACCACGTGATCCTGGTCCTGAAGGGCGTGTCACTGCAAGTGCCGCAAGGCAAGATCGTGGCGCTCCTGGGCGCCAACGGCGCCGGCAAGTCGACCACCCTGAAAACCATCTCGACCCTGCTGCGCGGCGAACGCGGCGACGTCACCAAGGGCGAGGTCCAGTTCAAGGGCGAACGCGTGGATCAATTGACGCCGAATGAACTGGTCAAGCGGGGCCTGTCGCAAGTGATGGAAGGACGCCACTGTTTCGGCCACCTGACCATCGAGGAAAACCTCTTGACCGGCGCCTACACGCGCAGCCTGTCGCGCGGCGAGCTGAAAGACGCGCTGGAGAAGGTGTACCACTATTTCCCGCGCCTGAAAACACGGCGCAGCAGCCAGGCCGGCTATACCTCGGGCGGCGAGCAGCAGATGTGCGCCATTGGCCGCGCACTGATGGCCAAGCCGTCGATGATTTTATTGGACGAACCCTCGATGGGCATCGCACCCCAGATCGTCGAAGAGATCTTCGGCATCGTCAAGGACCTGAACCACAAGGAAAACGTGTCGTTCCTGCTGGCCGAGCAGAACACCAACGTGGCGCTGCGCTACGCCGACTTCGGCTACATCCTGGAAAACGGACGGGTCGTGATGGAGGGACAAGCACAGGAACTGGCCAGCAACGAAGACGTCAAGGAATTTTATCTGGGCGTCTCCAGCGCCGGACGCAAGAGCTTCCGCGACATGAAGTTCTACCGCCGCCGCAAGCGCTGGCTGGCCTGACACGGGAGCGGCCGTCATGGACCTGGAACGAGCGAAGCAGGTTTGCCGCGCCTTTCCCGGCGCGACAGAAGACATCAAATGGAAGAACGTGCTGGCGTTTTCCGTCGGTGGCCGACTGTTCGCGCTGTGCGGCGCAGAAGCACACAGCACGCGCGGCATGAGCTTCAAGGTCGATGCGGAACGCTTCCTGGAATTGACGGACCGCCCCGGCATCCGCCCGGCGCCGTACCTGGCGCGGGCCAAGTGGGTGCATATCGCCAGCCCCGACGCACTCGACGACGGGGAAATGGCGGCCCTGCTGCAGCGCTCATACAGCCTGATTTTTACGGGGCTGACAAAAAAAATGCAACGTGACATTGGAGAATCAGCAACATGACCGATACGCTCGACAGTCTGGAAGCACGCGCCCCCGAAGCGCGCGAACGCGAATTGATGGCCGGCCTGCCGCTGCTGATCGCGCGCGCGCAAAAGGCGCCGGGCTGGGCCCGCATCCTCGATGGCGTCAACGCGGCCGACATCACCAGCCGTACCGCATTGGCGCAACTGCCCGTCACGCGCAAGTCCGACCTCAAGCAGTTGCAGCAAGATGCCTTGCCGTTCGGCGGCTTGAACACGACGCCGAAGAACGCCCTGGCACGCGTGTTTGTCTCGCCCGGTCCCATCTTTGATCCGGAAGGCTCAGGCCCGGACTGGTGGCGCTTCGCGCGGCCCATGTATGCGGCCGGCGTGCGCGCCGGCGGCCTGCTGCAGAACTGTTTTTCGTATCATTTCACACCAGCCGCCTTTATGGTCGAAGGGGGCGCCGCACGCATCGGCTGTACCGTCATCCCGGCCGGCATCGGCCAGACGGAAATGCAGGTGCAGGCGATGGTCGACTTGAAGCCGGACACCTACATCGGCACGCCGTCATTCCTGAAACTGATCATCGAAAAGGCGCGCGAGATGGGCGCCGACATCAGCAGTGTCACCAAGGCCCTGATGGGAGCGGAAGCCTTGCCCGAATCCTTGCGCAGCTGGTTTGCCGAGAACGGCGTGCCGCACGTGTTCCAGACCTATGCCTCGGCCGATATCGGCAGCATCGCCTATGAAACGGCCAGCAATGGCAAGCTCAATCCGGGCATGGTCGTTGACGAAAACGTGCTGCTTGAAATCGTCCATCCGGGCAGCGGCATTCCCGTCGGGCCGGGTGAAGTGGGTGAAGTCGTCGTCACCGTCTTCAATGCCGACTATCCGCTGATCCGCTTCGCCACGGGCGATCTGTCGGCCGTGCTGATGGACGCGCCGGATTCGCCGTGCGGGCGCACGAATACGCGCATCAAAGGCTGGATGGGACGCGCCGACCAGACCACCAAGGTGCGCGCCATGTTCGTGCATCCGTCGCAGGTGCATGAAATCGCGCGCCGCCATCCGCAAATCAGAAAAGCGCGGCTGGTGGTGTCTGGCCGCATGGCCAACGACGAGATGGCTTTGCATTGCGAAGTCGACGATCCGCTTGACGCCAGCGGCGTGGAAGCCATCATCGGCTCGATCCGCGAACTGACCAAGCTGCGCGGCGATGTGGTGCTGGTGGCCGTGGGCAGCCTGGCGCAGGATGGCAAGATCATTGACGACATGCGCGATTACAAATAAGGCCAATTTGCGGGATAATACCGGCATTGACCATCAGCCCCATTCATCGCCATGCAAGAGTCCATGCAAGAATTTCATCACAACCGTGCCCGTGACCTGATCAAGAACGCGGAATTGCTGTTCGACCAAGATACCGTGCAGGCGTCGATCACGCGCATGGCCGATGTACTCAACACGCGCTTCAACGCGGAGGATTCCAAGGAATTCCCTCTGGTGCTGGGCGTGATGGGCGGCGCCGTCGTCTTCACGGGCAACCTGCTGCCGCAACTGAGCTTCCCGCTCGAATTCGACTACATCCATGTGAGCCGCTACGGCGACGACGACAAGGGTGGCGAAGTGGTGTGGAAAGTCATCCCCCGTTCGAACGTGGCGGGCCGCACCGTCATCGTGCTCGACGATATTCTCGACGAAGGCGAAACCCTGGCGCACGTCAAGCAGCGTTTGCTGGACATGGGCGCCTCGGAAGTCATCCTGGCCGTGTTTGCAGACAAAGCCATCGGCAAGAAAAAGCCCGTGCAGGCGGACATCGTCGGCCTCGTGATCCCGAACCGCTTCGTCGTCGGCTTCGGCATGGATGCATACGGCTACTGGCGCAACCTGCCAGGCCTGTGGGCCATCAAGCCCGAGGATTTGAAGCAGGAGTGATGTAACGGTGGTTATCGGATGACGCTGCGCTAATCCGACCGACCAGTGCCTGGTGGCGTAGGTCGGATTAGGCCAAAGGCCGTAATCCCACAACTACCACCAGCGTTACAGCTTCAGCCGCGCGCGCGCCGCATCGTATTCGGCCTTCAGGCGCGCCACCATCTCTTCTACGCTAGGCACGTCATCCATCAAGCCCACGCCTTGGCCCGCGCCCCAGATGTCGCGCCAGGCCTTGGCGCTGCCGGAGCCAAAATTCATCGAACTCTTGTCCGCTTCGGGCAAGGCTTCCGGATCGAGTCCGGCCGCGACAATCGATTTTTTCAGATAATTCCCGTGCACGCCCGTAAACAGGTTCGTGTAGACGATATCCGATGCGGCGGATTCAACGATGGCGTCGCGGTAACCGTCGCTCACGTTCGATTCCTTGGTCGCCAGCCAGCGCGAGCCGATGTAGGCAAAATCAGCACCCATGGCTTGTGCGGCCAGCACGGCGTCGCCCGTGGCAATGGAGCCCGACAGCGCCAGCGGACCGTCAAAGAATTTGCGCACTTCGCCCACCAGCGCGAACGGCGACAGGGTGCCCGCATGGCCGCCAGCGCCGCTGGCCACCAGTATCAAGCCGTCGACACCCGCCTCCAGCGCCTTTTTCGCATGGCGGATCGAGATCACATCGTGCAGCACGATGCCGCCATAGCTGTGGATGGCGTCGAGCATTTCCTTGGGCGGCGCGCGCAGCGAGGAAATGATGATAGGTATCCGGTGTTTCACGCACACTTCCACGTCATGCGCCAAGCGGTCGTTCGACTGGTGCACGATCTGGTTGACGGCGATCGGTCCCACTTTTTTATCCGGATTGGCGGCCTGGAAGGCGGCCAGTTCGGCTTGCAAATCCGTGAGCCAGGTGTCGAGCAATTCGGCGGGACGCGCGTTCAGCGCAGGAAAGGAACCGACGATGCCGGCCTTGCACTGCGCCGCGACGAGGGCCGGGCCGCTGGCGATGAACATCGGCGAAGCGATAACGGGTAAGGAGAGGTTTTGCAACGCAACAGGCAATGCCATGGCGGACTCGCTGGAAAGTTGATCGGGATGAGAAACACACTGAACGTTGATTATAGTGCAGAAAAAGTACGGTCGTGCTGAATTTATCGCCTATCCGTTTCAGCCCTCGTTAAGCAAGTACTCACCCTCAACACGCGCCGCTGCGGCTCTACATAGCTGCGCGACGGCCCACTCGGCCAGCGCGACCGCCTCCTGGCGCAGGAAGCGCCGGTTGGCCTCTACGAAGATGGGCATGTCGCGCAACAGCGCTGGTATTGCGGCGATGGCGATGCGCTGACGCTCCAGCAGCAAAAATTTCAGCAGCACCTTGACGGCATTCTGCGCATTGCGCACGGGATCGGAGGACAGGTAGTCGAGGCGCGAATAGGCGCGCTGCAGGGCGCCGGCGGCGTCCTGGAACGGTCGTCCGTGGCCGGGAATGACGACGCGCACGTCCAGGCTGGCGATCAGATCCAGGGTGGCGCGCGCCTCGCTGAAGCCGGAGCGGCCGTCGAGTTCAGGGAAGATCACGCCGAAGCCGTTTTCCCACAGAGCGTCGGCGGAAATGAGGATGCCCTCGTCGGCACAATAAAAGATCAATGAATGCGGATCATGGCCGGGCGCGCCCAGTGCCTGCCAGCGCAGGTCGGCCAGGGTCAAGATGTCGCCGGGCGAAACAGTAGCGTCAAAGCCGAAGCGCGGACATTGCTGGCCCGTGGCCTGGAAACTGAGGGCATCGACATCCCAGCTGCGTACCTTGTCCGCTTCCGAGACGGGAATCGCCGTCTGGCAGCCGTATGCGGCTTGCAGCAGTGCGTTGCCGCCGCAATGGTCGGAGTGCAGATGGGTGTTGAACAGGCGGTCCAGCGGTCGCCCTTGCAAGCTATGGCGCAGCAAGGCCAGTGTTTGCGGCGCATGCGTGACATAGCCGCTGTCGATCAGGGCCGTGTCATCCCGGCCCTTGAACAGGATGTTGTTTGACGACAGCCAGCCGCGTTCGAACACCTGAATGGAATCGGGGAACAGCGCTGGCGATCGCGGCATGGGCTTCCTCAGTAGTCGGGCTCGAAATCGAGCAAAGATTCGCGTCCCGGCAATTCGGCCCATACGGCGCGCTTGAAGTCGTCGTCCGCCTTGCTCCAGGCGATGATCTCGTCGAGCGTACGCATGCAGCCTTCGCACAAGCCGCTGTTGCGATTCATCTTGCACAGGCTGACACAGGGCGACGGTACCGGTGACGGCAGGGGGAGCGGAACGGCTGGCAGGGTATCGACCATCATGGAGCGGCATCGGTGTATGTACAGGCTTGCATTATGCCGCGAAACCATGCCGGCGAGTCGCTGCATCTCCATGCAATGGCTTTATCACCATATTTTTCACCATAAAACATAGTTAAAAAATCACCGTCGCACATTTATTTTAAGCCTCGTTTTCACTCTGAGCGGGCCTTGTCCTACACCCCGACCAGGCCAGATCCTGCTTGACTTGAGCTATTTCACAACTATACTACCATCCATACAGATGGCAAATGGATGCCACATGGAGTTTTTGGAGACTTATGGCCAAGCAAGACAGCAAGCCCAAAATTGGGGAATCCGAGAAAATCACGATCAATCTCGGTCTAATCGACCTGGGGCAGATCGATCTGCTGGTCCAGGAGGGATTTTATTCCAACCGCACGGATCTGATCCGTACGGCCATACGCAACCAGCTGGGTATCCACGCCGACGTGGTGAGACAAACCGTCGCCCGTAAAAGCCTGGTATTGGGCATGCAGCATTATTCGCGCGCCGACCTGGAAGCGATCCAGGCAGCCGGCCAGCGCCTGCAGATACAGGTGCTGGGACTGGCCAGCATCGCCAGCGACGTCTCCGTGGAATTGGCACTGGCCACCATCGAGTCGATCTTCGTATTAGGTGCCCTGCATGCCAGCACCGTCGTCAAGACGGCGCTCGCAGGGCGAATTCACTAGCGTATTGGTTTGCGGCGATGACCCGGCCGATGCGCGGCACCGTTAAGGATGGTCATGAAACTACCTCTCAACATGTTGGCGCACATGCGCGCCGCAACCCGCAATCTGATGGGCCAAGGTCCCGCCGCCGCCACCGAAGCCATCCAGCAGGCGCTGTCTGCCGCCGGTCTGGCGCCGACGGCAGCGTCCACGCAAGCGCCTCCCATGCGTGATATCAATCCCCCGCCGACACCAGCGCAGGCCAGGGCCGAGCAGCCGCAAGCTGCCGCCGGGCCAGAGACGCCTGCCGCGCCACCCACGCCCGCGCAGGCGGCGCAGGACTTCGCGCAGGATTTCATGGCGCGCCTGGGCGTGCCCGCCGGCCTGGGCCAGCACGGCTTCGACATGCCCAGCTTCGAACTGCCGAATTTCCACACGCCCGGTTTCAACGCGCCGGGCACCGCGCCGGTGGAAATACCCGCTGGCGCGCAGTTCATCGACGGTGTGTACCGCAACCATGCGGGCACGCGTTCGTACAAACTGTACATCCCCAGCAGCTACCACGGCCAGGCCATGCCGCTGATCGTCATGCTGCACGGCTGTACGCAAAATCCCGACGATTTCGCCGCCGGTACACAGATGAACGCGCTGGCCGAAGAAAAGGAATGTTTTGTCGTCTACCCGGCGCAAACGCAGGGCGCCAACAGTTCACGCTGCTGGAACTGGTTCAATGCCATCGACCAGCAGCGCGACCAGGGCGAACCATCGCTGATCGCCGGCATCGCCCAGCAAGTCATCGACGACTACCCGGTGAATGAACGCGAAGTGTTCGTCGCCGGCTTGTCGGCGGGGGGCGCCATGGCCGTCATCGTCGGCACCCTGTACCCGGACTTGTTCGCCGCCGTCGGCGTGCATTCGGGCCTGCCCTTCGCCTCGGCGCAGGACTTGCCGTCGGCGCTGGCAGCCATGAAGGGCGGCGCCATGCCCAATGCCCAGCGCAAGGCGCCGGCGGGGGGCGTGCCCATCATCGTCTTCCATGGCGACCGCGACACCACCGTCAACCCGCGCAACGGCGATGAACTGATCGCCCAGGGCGTGCGCAGCCAGGCGGGCGGCAAGGCCGCCAGGGCCGACTCCATCGATGGCAGCGTGCCGAATGGCCACCGCTACACGCGCACCACGCACAGCCAGGCGGACGGCTCACCGCTGGGTGAACACTGGGTCATCCACGGCGCCGGCCATGCCTGGTCCGGCGGCAGCGGCAGCGGAAGTTATACCGACGGCAAAGGCCCGGACGCCAGCCGAGAGATGCTGCGCTTTTTCAAAACCGTCAGCTAACCACTTCTCAGGAGGTGGCATGCATGGCGCCGGCCATGCCTGGTCCGGCAGCAGCGACAACGGCAGTGGTGGTTAAACGAGCGATGGCAAAGGCCCGGACGCCAGCCGAGAGATGCTGCGCTTTTTCAAAACCGTCAGCTGATGTTTTCGGCGAAGGGCGCGATCTGCCGCTGCTTGTCGGCGATCTCGCACACGCCGTCGGCATAGCGGTCGGAGATGGCGATGAACTGCTCCTGGATTTCCAGGAAGGCGTCGACGATCTCGGCGTCAAAGTGCGAGCCGCGCCCATCGACGATGATCTGCACGGCCTGCGCATGCTCCATGCCCTGCTTGTAGATGCGACGGCTGATCAGGGCGTCATACACGTCGGCCAGCGCCATCAGGCGCGCCGAAATCGGGATGGCTTCGCCAGCCAGCCCCTGCGGGTAGCCGCTGCCATCCCATTTCTCGTGGTGGCTGTAGGCGATCTCCTTTGCATACTTGAGGAAATCGACTTCGATGCCCAGCTCGTGTTCGGCCGCCAGGATGGCGTCGCGTCCCAGCGTGGTGTGCGTCTTCATGATGGCCATTTCGTGCGGCTCGAAACGCCCCGGCTTGAGCAGGATATGATCGGGGATGCCCACCTTGCCGATATCGTGCAGCGGCGCCGTCTTGAACAGCAGTTCGATATTCTTGTCCGTCAAAAAATCGCGGAAACGCGGCAAGCCGCGCACTTTCTCGGCCAGTGCCTTCAGGTAGTGCGAGGTGCGGCGGATATGGTTGCCCGTCTCGCTGTCGCGCGTCTCGGCCAGCGAGGCCATGGCGTGGATGGTGACGTCCTGCAGCGCCTTGACCTCCTGCACGCGGCGCTCCACTTCCGTTTCCAGGTACTGGTTCTGGTCGCGCAAAAAATCCTGCATCTGCTTCATCGCCAGCTGCGTCCTGATGCGCGCCAGCACGATGGGCGCCGAAATCGGCTTGGTGATGTAGTCGACGGCGCCCAGGGCCAGGCCCAGCTGCTCGTCGGCCACTTCGCTCATGGCGGTCACGAAAATCACGGGTATGCCGGCCGTGGCGGGATCGGCCTTCAGCGCGCGGCACACATCGTAGCCGCTCATGCCCGGCATCATGATGTCGAGCAGGATCAGGTCGGGCTGGTCGCCGCCGGCGGCGATCTTCAGGGCGCGCTCGCCATTGACGGCGATCTTGGTGCGATAATCGTCTTCCAGCACCGCGCGCAGCAGGTCGATATTGTCTGGCGTGTCGTCGACCACCAGGATGGTTGGCTTGCTTGCCGGCGCTCTCATGCCCGTCCTTCGTTCTGCATATCTGTCCTTGTCACAGTGTCAGCTCCAGCGCTTCGGCCACCTCGCCCAGCTGCGCCAGCGCACCTTCGAAATCGTATTGTCCCAGCATGCGCTTCAATTGGCGCGCATGTTCCGCCTGCCCCGCCGCAACCAGTACGGGACCGATGCCGTCGAGGTGTTTGACGGCCTGCGCATCGTCCTGCAGCAGCAGTTGCGACAGTTCGCGCAAACCCGCTTCCAGGTGCGCCCGGTCGACCGGGGCCACTTGCGCCCCCGCCGCGCTGCCCGCCTCGGCCGCATTGCCGCGCGACTGCATGGCCAGCACGATCTTCGGCACCAGTTCGTCGAGCACCAGGGTGCAGGCAGCCAGGGCCTGCGGCAAGCCGTCGTGCGAACCCAGGCTGAGCAGGTGCTCGACCCGCGCGGCGCTGTCGGCCAGGCCGCCGGCGCCGATATTGCCGGCCAGGCCCTTCAGGGTATGCGCTTCGCGGATCGCCGTCTCGAGCTGGTTGTTCTCGATGGCGGCGACGATGCGCTGCATGGCATCGAACTGGGTTTCCACAAAACGATCCAGCAATTTTCGCATCAAAGTGGCATTGCCTCCCACGCGCCGCATGGCTTCAGCCATTTTCAAGCCGGCGATCACGGGCAGCTCCGCTTCCGGCTGTGCCACCACCGCCGTCATTTCCTGCGGCGTGGCCGGCGCGATCCAGCGCGCCAGGGTACCGAACAGCTGCGCCACGTCGATCGGCTTGGCGATAAAATCGTTCATGCCGGCGTCCAGGCATTTTTCCTTGTCGCCCACCATGGCATTGGCCGTCATGGCGATCACGGGCAAATTCGAATAGCGGGGATCCTGGCGCAGTTTTCGCGTCGCCTGGTAGCCATCCATCACTGGCATCTGGCAATCCATCAATACGCCGTCATAGGCGTTTTCCTCGATCTTCGCCAGCGCGATGGCACCATTGCTGGCGATGTCGACACGGATGCCCGCGTCGTTGAGAATATGCTGAGCCACTTCCTGGTTCACCTCATTATCCTCCACCAGCAGCAGCCAGGCACCGCGCAGGGCGCGTTCGTCGTCGCGGTAGCTGCTCTGGCGCTGCGTTTTGCGACTCTGCCCTGTCACGCCGCCAAACACGAACGATATCTGGTCGAGCAGGGTCGAGGCGCTGACCGGCTTGTTCAATACGCCATCGAGCGGCAACTCCCGCTGGCGCGCCGCCTCCAGCAGCGCTTCGCGATGGAAGGCCGTGACCATGATGCAGGCCGGCGTAGCATCGGTGCCGGCGGCATCGGCACGGATGCCGGCCAGGGTATCGAGGCCGTTCATGCCCGGCATTTTCCAGTCCATCAGCACTAGCCCGTAGGGGCGCCCCTCAGCGCGTGCCTGCGCCACGGCGCCGATGGCCAGCACGCCGCCAAACACGGCACGCGCCTCGAAGCCCAGCGCCGTCAGCATGCTGACGAAGATTTCGCGCGCACTGGGGTTGTCGTCGACCACCAGCACGCGCAGGCCATCAAACTGCTGTGGTACTGGCAAGCTATCGCGCGGCACGGCGGCCAGGCCGAAGCGGGCGGTGAAGAAAAAGGTGCTGCCCACACCCGCTTCGCTGACCAGGTCGATCTCGCCTTCCATCATTTCCACAAGGCGCTTGCTGATCGTCAGTCCCAGGCCCGTGCCGCCATGGTGGCGCGTTGTGGACGTGTCGGCCTGGGTAAATGCCTGGAACAACTTGCTGCGCTGGGGCGGCGTCAGGCCGATGCCCGTGTCGCGCACATCGACACGCAGCACCGCCGCATGTTCTTCCAGCTGCTGCAGGCGGATGCTGACGACGATCTCGCCCTTGTCTGTAAATTTGATGGCATTGTTGGTCAGATTGATGAGTACCTGGCCCAGGCGCAGCGGATCGCCCTGCAATGCGTTCGGCACATCGTGGCCGATGTCGAACAGCAGTTCGAGTCCCTTGTCCTGGGCCCGCATCACGGAAAGGTCAGCGATCTGCGCCAGCACGTCCTCGAGGAAAAAATCGACTTTTTCAAAGGCCATCTTGCCCGCCTCGATCTTCGAGAAATCGAGGATGTCGTCGATGATGGCCAGCAGGTTCTTCGAAGCCGACTCCACCTTTTCCAGGTAATTGCGCTGGGTCGATGTGAGCTCCGTCTGCAGCGCCAGGTGGGTCATGCCGATGATACCGTTCATCGGCGTGCGGATCTCGTGCGACATATTGGCCAGGAAGTCCGACTTCATCTTGGTCGCATCCTCGGCCACTTCGACGGCATGGCGCAGGTCCTGCTCGACGGCCAGGCTGGTACTCATGTTTTTCAGCGCCTGCAGCAATTCGCCCGTCTCATCGCGCGACGTCACTTCGATGACGGAACTTAAGTCGCCGTTGGCCACGCGCGTAGCGATTGCCACCGCCTCGCCCAGCGGACGCGTGATCGAGCGCGCCGACCAGGCAAAGGCCAGGCCGATCAACAGGGCTGCCAGCCCGATGCCGCCCATCAGGATCAGCGATGTATCGATATCGTTGCGTATCCTGGCCGCGCTGTCGCGTATCAATTGCTGATGCAACTCATCGAGCTGCCCCACATACAGCAACACCTTTTCCAGCACCGGCAAGGTCTGCGTCTGCATGGCCTGCTCGGCGCGGGCATCCTCGCCGCGCTCGATCAGTTCAAACATCGCCTTGAGCGAAACATAGTAGTCGGCGCGTGCAAGATGCATTTGCTCCAGCAGGCGCCGTTCCTCGGGCCGCGCATCGAGACCATCGAGGATGCGCACCTGCTCATCGATGCCTTGCTTGATCGCTTCCAGGCGCGCCTGATTCTCCTGGCGCCGTGCCAGCTCGTGCTGGTTCGGCAGGTTGCCGATGCGCGTGGCCGCCTCGCGCGCCAGCCCATGGATCTTGCTGGTGGCCTTGGCGGCGACCCAGTCGCGCTGCAGGATATCGTCGGTCTCGGCGCGGATGGCATAGATGCGGCTGCCCGCCAGGACAATGACGACCAGCATCAACATGATCAAGATGGCATAACCGGCATTGATGCGCACGCCGATGCGGATATCCCTGAAGCGCATGACTTTCCTGTCAGAAATTCTTTAGAATCGAAGTCTGACCGTATTCCCCTACGGAAAGCAAGGTTTATTGCAAAGCAATTTGTACCGAAGCGCTTAATTGGTCGACGTGACCGCTTTTAGAGGCGGTGTCAGGGTGGCAATATGCGCTTGAAGGCAGGCCGGGCACCAGCAGCCGATGGCGCGACTACCGGGCACGGGCATGGCGGGCGGCAAGGCCGTGCACCAGCATGGTTCGCTGGTCTGCGGGGCAGTCTGGCCACACTGGAAGGTGGCGCCGCAGAGAGTGCACTGGCTCATGACTGTGTTTGAATTGGCAAGTGTGTGTCATGCTGCACCGGGGTGCGACGCAGATGTAACTGGCAGTAAAAGGGCTGGCTGGCGAACATATCGGACCAGACTATAGGATCATCAGGGAAAATACAACAAGATCGCCCTATAATGCCTCCAAGATTTTCTTCTTCCCTGTAAAATCTCACAAATCTATTTTCCGGACTCGCCATGAATCAACTAGCTAACTTGAACCTGGACATGAATGACGACTTGACGGCGGTGTCGCCGCAAATCAAGGCGCAGATTCTGGCCGAGGCCCTTCCCTACATTCGCAATTTCCATGGCAAGACCATCGTCATCAAATACGGTGGCAATGCCATGACGGACGAACGCCTGAAGCACGGCTTCGCGCGCGACGTCATTCTGCTCAAGCTCGTCGGCATGAACCCGGTCGTGGTACACGGCGGCGGACCGCAGATCGACAACGCGCTGAAAAAGATCGGCAAGCAAGGCACCTTCGTGCAAGGCATGCGCATCACCGATGAAGAAACCATGGAAGTGGTGGAGTGGGTGCTGGGCGGCGAAGTACAGCAGGATATCGTCATGCTGATCAACCATTACGGTGGCCAGGCGGTCGGCCTGACGGGCAAGGATGGCGGCTTGATCCGCGCGCGCAAGATGCAGATGCCGGACCGCGAACATCCGGGCGAATTCCTCGACATCGGCTTTGTGGGCGAGATCGACGCGATCAACCCGGCGGTCGTCAAGGCGCTGCAGGACGACGCCTTCATCCCCATCATCTCGCCGATCGGTTTCGGCCAGGACGGCCAGGCCTACAACATCAACGCCGACGTCGTGGCGGGAAAAATCGCGGAAATCCTGAAAGCGGAAAAGCTGATCATGATGACCAACATCGCCGGCGTCCAGGACAAGCAGGGCAACCTGGTGACCGATCTGTCGGCGCGTGAAATCGACGAGATGTTCGCCGATGGCACGATCTCGGGCGGCATGCTGCCAAAGATCTCGTCCGCGCTCGACGCCGCCAAGTCCGGCGTGAACACGGTGCACATCATCGATGGCCGCATCGAACACTCATTATTGCTGGAAGTGTTGACCGAACAGGCTTTTGGTACTATGATCCGTTCGCACTAAAAAAATCGCAATGCATCACAGCGAGTAGTTTGGCGGCGCAGATCACCTGGCGCCGCTTTTAATTTGCCCTTGTAGCTCAGTGGTAGAGCACTCCCTTGGTAAGGGAGAGGCCACGTGTTCGATCCACGTCAAGGGCACCAGTATCCTTTCCCCGCAGCTGAAAAACTGTCCATGGCGGCGTTGTCCTGAACACTTTTCCATCTGCTCTGCTATCTGTAGCCCGCATCTACTGCGCGTTTCAATACACCCGCTCGACCTTCAAACCCTTCTGACGCAACAGATCCGGCACGCTTTTCGTTCCGACCAGATGCAGCACGCCGATGGCGGCCAGGCTGTTCTTTTCGCGCGCCAGCAGCTTGGCGATGCCGTCGGCCAGGGCCGGGTTGCGGCCATCGAGCAGCACTTTTTGCACGAATTGCGCGGCGAACGAAGGGTCTGTTGCCGCTTTCGCAGCCAGCTTGTCAAAGGCGGCCGCGTCGGCCGTGCGCCAGGCGTTGGCGATCTCGCGCGCTTCCTGGCTTTGTTCCTGATCTTCGATCGACGCCACGCCGTCTTCCAGGAAGCGGCACTGGTCGACCGGCGACATGGCGCCAAACAGCGCCATCTGGCCTTCCATCGATTCGAGTTCCACCACGGGGATCTTGCGCGCCTTGGCCTGCTGCGACAGATAATTGTCCACCGCCAGGTCGGAGCGGTAGCCGAGGCTGGAAAATTCGCCGATGGCCAGCATGCTGGCCAGCATCCACGGCTTCATCGGCGCCACCGATTCGGCTGCAATGCCGTATTTTTGCAACAGCGGCGCCAAGCGCGGCGCCAGGGTCTGGCGGCAGTCAATCGGTACTTTGCTACCCGGTGCCTCCATGCCGTATTTCAGCACGGCGCCCAGTGCGGCGCGCGGATCGGCGCCGGGATCGATCTCCAGCGCCAGCGCCCCGGCGCCTTCCAATGCCTGCGTTACGGTCGGCTCCAGCGGATAAAAATCGGGCGCGCCCACATGGATGGTACCGAACAAATACAGGGTGTGGCTGGCATCCTGCACCTTGAACAGGGCGCCCCGGTTTTGCGCCACGGGCGGCGCTTCCGCCAAGGCCGCCTGCAACGGCAGCAAGAATAATCCGCAAAACATCACTATAATCTGGCGTCGCATGGTTTTCCTGATTGTTGAATTTTTCATCTACTCTCGCTAGCAAAGACTCTTGTGCCTGTGTCCCATCTTAACCGCTCGTCGCCGGTGTGGCTGTTTGACCTCGACAACACGCTGCACAATGCCTCGCATGCCATTTTCCCCACCATCACGGCCAATATGAACACGTATATTGCCCGCGTACTGGGCGACGGCGTGACGCCAGCCGACGACGCCATCGTCAATGCGGCGCGCGCGGCCTACTGGCGCCGCTATGGCGCCACCTTGCTGGGCATGGTCAAGCACCATCAGGTGCAGGCCGCGCACTTCCTCCACGAGACGCATACCTTCGACGATTTGCGCGCCATGATACGCGCAGAGCGGGGGTTGGGGGCTTTACTCAAACGCCTGCCAGGCCGTAAAATTTTACTCACCAACGCGCCGCTGCGCTATTCGAGCGACGTGATGCGCCACCTGGGCCTGCGTCAGCACTTTGCGCAGCATATCGCCATCGAGGCGATGCATGTGCACCGCCAGCTGCGGCCCAAGCCATCGACCCTGATGCTGCGCAAACTGATGCGCAAGCACCAGATCCGCCCTGGCCGCTGCATCCTGGTGGAAGACACCCTGGCCAACCTGAAGGGCGCAAAAAGACTGGGCCTGCGTACGGCCTGGGTAACGCAATACCTGAAAATGGCCGATCCGATCGGCGTGGCGAAGTTGCCCAAGGCGTTAAATCGCCCCGCTTACGTCGATGTCAAAGTAAAATCTGTCCGGCATTTGGCACGCCGCCTTCACCGTCTGCGTTGAAGGGGACTCCTGCGCTTCCGGTTGACGCCGGAAGCCACACCGCTAGCGGCGGTGACGGACTCCCCATCAAGGCAGCATTTTTTTTAACGACAAGAGAAAATATGGCAAGCACACCGCCGGGCCAACGCAGGCTACAAATTCTTCAGGCCCTCGCCGCAATGCTGGAGCAGCCGAAAGGCGAAAAGATCACTACTGCCGCACTGGCGGCCAGACTGGCCGTGTCGGAAGCGGCCCTGTACCGACATTTCGCCAGCAAGGCGCAAATGTTCGAAGGGCTGATCGAATTCATCGAGTCGAGCGTCTTCGGGCTGATCAACCAGATCGCGGACAAGCACAGCGACGGCATGACGCAGACGCGCGACATCATCGGCATGCTGCTCAATTTTGCCATCAGCAATCCGGGCATGACGCGCGTGCTGATCGGCGATGCGCTGGTCAATGAGGACGAGCGCCTGCAAGTACGCATGAACCAGTTCTACGACCGCGTGGAACTGGCTCTCAAGCAGGCCTTGCGCGTGGCCGCCGCCGAAGGCCATGGCAAGGAAAGCGAAGTGGCGGCGCGCGCCACCCTGATCGTCAGCTTCGTCATCGGACGCTGGCACCGCTACGCCAAGAGCGGCTTCAAGATCAATCCATCCCAGGAAGCGGCGCTGCAAATCGCCATGCTGCTGGGGTAAGTCACCGCCGCGGCTGTCACCATGCATACCGACTGTTTCGCCCTGCTCGACGACGCCAGCACCCCGGGCGCCGGTTCGCGCCTGTACACGGGCCTGGCGGCGGTCTTGCGGTGCACCGAGGGGGAACATTGGCCGGCCCTGCTCCAGGGGCTGCAAGGGGCGTTAGAACGCGGCCAATACGCCGTCAGCGTGTGCAGCTACGAGCTGGGTGCGCATTTGCTGGCCATGCCGCCACGCGCGGCCATCTCCGGCGCGCCGCCGCTGGCGCAAGTACTCGTCTTTGACCAATGCACGCAGCTGTCGCAGGACGAGGTGGCACGGTGGCTGGACGAACGCGTCCGCGCGGACGCCGCGCCGGCCGGCGTGGCCGATATACACGCGAATGTGGATCAAGCCGAATTCACCCGCGCGCTGCACCGCATCCACGACTACATCGTGGCCGGCGACACCTACCAGGTCAACTATACGTATCGTTTGCGCTTCGACGCCTTCGGCTCGCCCCTGGCCCTGTATGCGCGGCTGCGTGCGCGCCAGCCCGTACCCTACGGCGCGCTGGTGATGCTGCCCGATGGCAGCGCACTGCTGTCACTGTCGCCGGAGCTGTTCGTGCGCCATGCGCAAGGCGAGTTGAAGGCGCGTCCCATGAAAGGCACGGCGCCGGCCGCCCCTGCGGATCAAGTGGCAGAGAACGCGCGCCGCGCCAGCGCCCTAGCCAATGATCCAAAGAATCGCGCGGAAAACCTGATGATCGTTGACCTGCTGCGCAACGACATCGGCCGCATCGCCGTCACGGGCTCCGTCAAGGTGCCGGCCCTGTTCGAAGTCACGCGCTACAGCAGCGTGCTGCAAATGACCTCCACCGTGCAGGCGCGCTTGCGCGAGGATGCCAGCCTGGCCGATATTTTCCAGGCATTGTATCCATGCGGCTCAATCACGGGCGCGCCGAAACGGCGGACCATGGAAATCATCGCCGAACTGGAGGGGGCGCCACGCGGTATCTACACGGGCGCCATCGGCTGGTTCGATCCTCCCGCCGCCGGCGCTGTCCACGCGGTAGGCAACTTCTGCATGTCCGTACCGATCCGCACGCTGGCGCTGCAGGCACCCGGGACGAACGGCATCCGGCGCGGCGAGATGGGCGTGGGCGCCGGCATCGTGCTCGACAGCGACCCGCAGGAGGAATTTGCGGAGTGTCAGCTCAAGGCCCGCTTCCTGACGGGGCTGAGCAACGACTTCGAACTGTTCGAGACCCTGCATGCCAGCCGTGCCGGTGGCTGCCGCCAGCAGGAGCGCCATCTGGCACGCCTGGCCACCTCCAGCGCCTACTTCGGTTTTGCCTGGGATGACAACGCTGCCCGCATCGCGCTGCAGGCGGCCTGCGCGGCACGCCCCGACGATGCCCCTTTCCGCCTGCGCCTGGCGCTGCGCCAGGATGGCCAGTTTACGGTGCAAAGCGGCACGCTGGCCCCTTTGCCAGCCACGGTCAATGTCATGCTGGCGCCTGACCCTACGATGGCAAACGACCTGTTCCTGCGCCACAAGAGCAGCGTGCGCGCGCACTACGATGCAGCCTGGCGCGCGGCCGAGGCGCAAGGCGGCTTCGACATGCTGTTCTTTAACGAGCGGGGTGAGCTGACCGAGGGCGGACGCAGCAATGTCTTCATCCGGCTCGATGGCCGCTGGCATACGCCGCCCCTGTCCTGCGGCCTGCTGCCTGGCGTGCAACGCGCGGCCATGCTGGCCGATCCCGCCTGGGATGCGCAGGAAACCATCATTACGCGCGCCATGCTGGCGCAGGCAGAGGCGATTGTCGTGTGCAATGCGCTACGCGGGGCGTTGCCGGCAGAAATTATTTAAAGATCCACACGCATTTCATAACCACCATAGATCATCCGCTTGCCATCGAACGGCAGCTTGGCCGGATCCATCATCTCGGCCAGGCGGGGGTCTTTCATGACCTTGTCGTTGATTTCATCGCGCTTCGCGCGCGACTCATACACGATCCATGAAAACACCACCACTTCGCCATCCTGCAAGTCCACCGCCTGCGGGAACGAGGTCAGCTTTCCGGGTTTGACGTCGTCGCCCACGCATTCGCGAAATTCAAGCGCGCCATATTCGCGCCAGACGGCGCCGCAGGCGCGCGACATGGCCAGGTAAGCATCGAGCTTGGCTTTCGGTACGGGCACCACAAATCCATCGACATACGCCATGATGTTCTCCTTGATGGTTGTTTTGACAAACACGAACAACCAGCTTAGGACAATGATGGGAAGGCGACAAGCACGGCATTAAAAAAAAGCAGGCATTCAAGCCTGCTTGTGTATCGGCAACTTACATCGCCAGCGCTTTTTCCACCGCGCCAACCAGCTTCTTGTCGTCCGGCGTCACCTTGCTGGGGAAGCTGTCGACGACCTTGCCATGGCGGTCGATCAGGTATTTATGGAAATTCCAGGCCGGCGTCTTGCCCGTTTGCTTGATCAGATCCACGTATAGCGGATTCGGCGTGGGGCCGGAGACCACCGATTTGGCGAACATGGGGAACTTCACGCCGTAGGTGTTGTAGCAGAAATCGGCGATTTCCTTGCTATTGCCGGGTTCCTGCTTGCCAAAATCGTTCGACGGGAAACCCAGCACCACCAGGCCCTTGCTGCCGTACTTCGCGTACAGCGCTTCGAGCCCTTCGTATTGATTAGTAAAACCACAATAACTGGCCGTATTCACGACCAGCACGACCTTGCCCGCGTACTGGCACAGATTTTGCGGTACTTCATCCTGCAAGCGCTTGAATGTCTGCTTGAGGATGGCAGGACAAGCGGCCGCTGAAGCACTCGTGGCAGCAGCGGTTTCAGCAGCATGGGCTGGCACGGCCAGGGCGGAACTGGCGGCAAGGGTGGTCAGCGCGAAGAGCTGGGCAAGGGTCTTGGACATGAAGGGCACCATGGTCGAAAAGGAAAAAAACCATTCTATGTCAAACGCCGCGCACGCGTATGATGGCCACAACCACTGCGATTGCTTGACCGGCATCAAGAACGGTGCAGTACTTGCCCAACACACAGTTTTTTTACCTATGCTCGGCCTTCCTGCCCTTGCCCTGTGGAGTAGCCATGCCCTTCCCGCAACTGACCGCATTACCCACCACCCTGCTGGCCGCCAGCCTGCTCATCCTGGCGCCAGACGGCGCATCCGCCGCCACGGCCGTCAAGACAGTCAAGACGGGCACCGCGAGCAAAGACGCCCCCGCCCTGCCCGCCTACCAGGCTGACCTGAGCCAGACCACCGTATCGGGCCTGTCCTCGGGCGGCTTCATGGCGGCGCAATTTGCCGTCGCCTACTCGGCCACCGTCGCCGGTGCCGGCATCATCGCGGGCGGCCCGTATTTCTGTTCGGGCCAGCCGGGCCGCTTCCCCTACATTCCCTATCTGACGAATGCCCTGAGCACCTGCATGAATCCCGGCAGCGCGCAGGTGGCGCCGCCTGTCGCCAGCGAATTGCTGCGCGCGGCCAACGACTTCGCGCGCGCCCGTCTCATCGACGACACGGCCAACCTGAAACGCCAGCGCATCTATCTTTTCAGCGGAACGAAAGACCAGACCGTGACGCGGCCGGTAGTGGAGCAGGTGGGAAAATTCTATGCATTGGCGGGCACGCCGGCGGCGCAGATCCGCTTCGTCGACACGCTAGTCGCAGGCCACGCCATCTTGACCGACAGCCAGCAGGACAAGCCCTGCGCCGTGACGGAGTCGCCCTTCATCAACGACTGCGACTACGTGCAGGCGCGCGACATCCTGCAGCACCTGTACCCGGACCTGCAGCCCTCGTCGAGCACCCTGAGGGGCAAGCTGATCGCCTTCAATCAGCGCAGCTTCATCCAGAACGCGTACTCCAGCATGAACAATACAGGCTACGCCTACATCCCGAAAGCCTGCGACAGCGAGAGCTGCCGCGTGCATGTGGTCTTCCACGGCTGCCTGCAAACGACGCAAGCGATCGGCGACCGTTTCTATACCAGCACCGGCTACAACCAGGTGGCGGATGCCAACAAGATCATCGTGCTGTATCCGCAAGCCGAACCGAGCCCCGTCTACCCGTACAACCCGAAAGGCTGCTGGGATTTCTGGGGCTACACCAGCATCAATCCGATCGACCCGGATTTTTACCGCAAGAGCGGCACGCAGATGGAGGCGGTCAAGGGCATGCTGGACCGCCTCGCCGCGCGCCGCGGCTCACGCTAGGATGCCTTAGATGCCGCCCATGCAGATGTACTTGATAACGAGATAATCCTCGATACCGTAGGTCGACCCTTCACGGCCCAGGCCCGATTGCTTGACGCCGCCGAAGGGCGCGATCTCGTTCGAGATCAGGCCCGTGTTGACGCCAACCATACCCGTTTCCAGGCCTTCTGCCACGCGCCAGATGCGGCCGATGTCGCGCGAATAGAAGTAGGCGGCCAGGCCGAATTCCGTGTTATTGGCCAGGGCGATGACTTCATCGTCCGTCTTGAAACGGAACAGGGGCGCCAGCGGGCCGAAGGTTTCTTCCGTCGCCACGCGCATGTCGTTCGTCACATCGGCGATGATGGTCGGCTCGAAAAAGCCGTTGCCCAGCGCATGACGCTTGCCGCCAGCCAGCAGGCGGCCGCCCTTGGCCAATGCATCGGCCACGTGCTCTTCCACCTTGGCGACGGCCTTGCCATCGATCAGCGGGCCTTGCGTCACGCCCGCCTCGATGCCATTGCCGACCTTCAGCTTGGCCACGGCGGCCACCAGCTTTTCGGCAAACGCGTCATACACGCTGTCCTGCACGTACAGGCGATTGGCGCAGACGCAAGTCTGGCCCGCGTTGCGGTATTTCGAGGCGATGGCGCCTTCCACGGCCGCGTCCAGGTCGGCGTCGTCAAAGACGATGAACGGCGCATTGCCGCCCAGTTCCAGCGACAGCTTCTTTATCGTCGGCGCGCATTGCTCTGCCAGCAAGCGGCCCACCTGAGTCGAGCCCGTAAACGTCAGCTTGCGCACGATAGGGTTCGACGTCATTTCGCCGCCGATGTCTTTCGGCGCACCCGTGACGATGCTGAACACGCCTGCAGGCACGCCCGCGCGCTCGGCCAGCACGGCCAGCGCCAGCGCCGAAAACGGCGTTGCTTCAGCCGGTTTCAAGACCATCGGGCAGCCGGCGGCCAGGGCCGGACCGACTTTGCGGGTGATCATGGCGGCGGGGAAATTCCATGGCGTGATGGCGGCGCACACGCCGATCGGCTCCTTGGTGATGACCAGGCGGCGGTCAGGCCATGGCGATTGCAGGGTATCGCCCGCGACGCGCTTGCCTTCTTCGGCAAACCACTCGATGAAGGAGGCGCCGAACTGCACTTCGCCCTTCGCCTCCGGCAACGGCTTACCCTGCTCGGTGGTCATGATCAGCGCGAGGTCGTCGGCGTTTTCCAGGATCAGGTCATGCCAGCGGCGCAGCACGGCCGCGCGCTCCTTGGCCGTCTTCTTGCGCCAGGCAGGCCAGGCGGCATTGGCCGCCTCGATGGCGCGGCGCGTCTCGGCTGCGCCCATCAGGGGCACCGTGCCGATATGCTCGCCGGTGGCGGGATTGCTCACATTAATCGTCTGGCCACCATCGGCATCTGCCCAGGCTCCATTCAGGTAAGCCTGGTGACGCAACAAGGTAGGATCTTTCAACTGCAGCATATGGATCTCCGGTCTGGTTTGAATTATCGACGAGGGATACTATGCCACAGCGCGGCCGATTCCGCAGGCGCAGCGCTGAACTGCCCTCAGCTCTACTCGACCTTGAAAGACGACAGTTTCGGGTCCGGCGCCGGGTATTCCAGCTTCATGCCCTGCAGGGTTTCCAGCAGCAGGGAGGCGACCACCAGGTTGCGCTGGGTCTTGGAATTGGACGGCACCACGTACCACGGCGCGTGATCGGCATCCGTCTCGCGGATCGCCGTTTCATAGGCGCGCTGGTAGCCATCCCACTTCTTGCGCTGGGCGATATCGTTGGGATCGAACTTCCACTGGCGGTCTGGATCGTCGAGCCGCTCCTGCAGCCGTCCGCGTTGCTCGTCCTTGGAGATATGCAGGAAGACTTTCAGGATGACGGTGCCCGTTTCGCTCAGCATGCGCTCGAAATCGCGGATCTGCGCGTAGCGGCGCTGGCATTCGGCCTTGTCTATCATGTCCTGCACGCGCGTGATCAGTACATCTTCATAATGGCTGCGATTGAAGATGGCGATCTCGCCCTTGACGGGCACCTGCTGGTGCACGCGCCACAGGTAATCGTGCGCCAGTTCGATATCGGTGGGGCCCTTGAACGCCACGGCGCGAATGCCCATCGGGTTGATATTGCTGAAGATGGCCTTGACGGTACCATCCTTGCCCGACGTGTCCATGCCCTGCAGGACCAGCAGCACCTTTTTCTTGTGCTGCGCATACAGCATGCTCTGGCACTCGGCGATCTGCGCCGTCAGCGCCACGGTTTCCTCGCGGTCCAGGGCCTTGCACTGGGCTGGCGTCAGCTTCTTGTTCGCCGCCTTGGTGGCGGCGCCCAGCAGGCGCTTGCCGGCGAATTTCTCGTTCAGCTCAAAGCCCTGCCCGGCACGAAATTGCGTGCGCGCCTTCATGCCGCCACCGCCAGCTTGCGGTGCTCGATTTTTGTGCAATGGTCCATCACCACGTCCAGGCCCGCCGCCCGCGCCAGCTGCGCCGCCTCTTCATTGACGACGTCGAGCTGCAGCCACAGGCAGCCGGCCTTGACGGCAACGGCTTCCACGGCGATGGGCAAAATATCTGCCGACTTGCGGAAGCAGTCGACGATGTCGATGCGCGCCGGCGCGACAGCCGCCGCGGCCTCCGTCAGGGTGGCGTAAGCGCGCTGCCCCAGCACGTCGTGCCCTGCGAGTGCAGGATTGACGGGCAACACGCGGTAGCCATGCTGCAACAGGTAATCTGCCACTTCATGGCTGGCGCGTTCGGGCTTGTCGGACATGCCGACGATGGCGATGATGCGGCTCTCTTGCAGGATGCGGGCGATGTTGGGCATATTCTGGTCGTGGTTAGGCGTGCGACATTGCCCGCCTAGCGTAGCAGAATTATCCCGCTGCGGGAGCTAGCCAGAAGATCTAGCCGTGCGCACCAACGCCATCTTCGCCACGAAGGCCTGTGCGCGCGCCGTCACTGCCGCATAGTCTCCCGTAGCGCCCGGTCCACTCAGGCTGCTGCCGATACCCACGGCCACGGCACCGCTGGCAAACCATTCCTGCAGGTTCTCCACCGTCACGCCGCCGGTCGGCATCAATGGCGCTTGCGGCAAGGGGGCGCGCAGGGCCTTGATGTAGGCGGGGCCGAACATCTCGGCGGGGAAAACCTTGACGATGTCGGCGCCCGCCTGCAGGGCCGTGACGATTTCCGTCGGCGTCATCGCCCCCGGCATGGCCAGCACCTGGTAGCGCTGGCACAGCGCGATGGTTTCCACGTTCACGCCGGGCGAGATGATGAACTGGGCGCCGGCCAGGATGGCGGCGCGCGCCGTCTCGGTATCAAGCACCGTGCCCGCACCCAGCAGCACGTCATGACCATGGCGTTCCCGCAGGGTGCGCAACACGCCCAGGGTATCTGGCGTCGTGAAGGCCACTTCCAGCGCCGTGATACCGCCGGCGATGCATGCCTCGGCGATCTGCACGGCCGCCTGCGCCGAAGGTGCGCGTACGATGCCCACCATGCCCCGTTCAATAATGCCCTCAAAAACCGTGTGCTTTTGCATATGCTATCTCCTGTCAGGCCGGCAGGGCGCCAAAGCGCACTTCCGGCAAACCGCGCACATCCACCTGGCGCGCATGAAACAATCCACCGGCCAGCGGTTCGCTCGCCAGCTGCGCCGGCGTCAAACTCTCCTGAGCGGTGGTGACGAACAATTCGTCGTAGTGGGGCCCACCCAGGCTCACGCAGCTGGGCTGCGACACGGGCAAGGTGATCGCGCGCTCGACGCTGCCGTCCGGCGCGAAGCGCAAGACCGTGCCGGCGCCCCATTGCGCGCTCCACAGGTGGTCATCCGCATCGATGGTGGCGCCGTCGGCGGCGCCGGGCCCCGGCTCGAGCACGGCAAACACGCGCACCCGGCTGGCATCGCCCCCCAGGTAATCATCCCAGCGGTAGATCGCCTTCTTCATCGAGTCGCAAAAGTACATGGCCGTGCCATCGACACTGAAGCAAATGCTGTTCGAGATGGCGATCTGCGGCAGCGGCAAGCATTCCAGGCTCAGGTCCAGGTTGAGGCGGTAGAAGCTGGCGATGGCATCGCGGCACGGGCGCTCATCGAGCGTGCCAAAGACAAAGCGTCCCTGGCGGTCGCAGCGGCCATCGTTCAGGCGCGTCATGGGCAAGTCCGCCTCCACCGTGTGCAGGAGCGTGACGGCGCCGCTGCGCGCGTCAAACCAGGCCAGTCCGGAGGCTAGTCCCAGCAGCAGCACGTCGTCGCTGTCCGTCAGCGCAAAGCACGCCAGGCGCTCGGGCATGGCCCAGCTCCGGCGCTCTCCCGTGGCCAGCACCAGCGCATGCAGCTGGCAGCCTTCGATATTCGTCCAGAAAACGCGACCGCTGCGTTCGCACCAGCGCACGCCCTCGCCCAGGAAGTTCTGCGCATCGACCAGTAATTGGGCCCGTGTCCCCATATCTGCTCCTTCTTTCAATGTGACTCACGCGGCACTGCAGAACCGCGGCAACCGACGAGGAAGTCGAGGTCCGCGCCTTCGTCGGCCTGCGTCACGTGCTTGATGTACATAGCCTGGTAGCCGCCCTTCATGGCCGGCTGAGGTGCGCTCCATTCTGCACGCCGGCGCGCCAGCTCGGCCTCGTCGACGTCCAGATGCAAACGCCGTCCCGCCACGTCCAGTTCAATCATGTCGCCATCGCGCACCAGTGCCAGCGGGCCGCCCACGGCCGCTTCCGGCGCCACGTGCAGTACCACCGTACCGTAGGCAGTACCGCTCATGCGCGCATCCGAAATGCGCACCATGTCGCGGACACCCTGCTCCAGCAGTTTTTTCGGCAGTCCCATATTGCCCACTTCAGCCATGCCCGGATAGCCCTGCGGGCCGCAATTCTGCAGCACCATCACGCAGCTGGCATCGATATCGAGCGCAGGATCGTCGACGCGCTTTTTGTAATGCTCGATGCTGTTGAAGACGACGGCGCGGCCACGGTGCTGCATCAGTTCCGGCGAGGCGGCGGACGGCTTGATGACGGCGCCGCGCGGGGCCAGGTTGCCATGCAGGACGGCGATGCCGCCCTCGTCCTTGAAAGGCTGCGCCAGCGGCGTGATCACTTCGGGATTGAAATTTTCCGCCTCGGCCACGTTGACGGCCATGCTGGCGCCCGTGACGGTAAGCGCCTCGCCATGCAATTTGCCCAGCAGGTCGCGGATGATCACCGGCAGGCCGCCCGCATAGTAAAAATCTTCCATCAGGTACTGGCCCGACGGCATCAGGTTCAGCAAACAAGGAATGTCGCGGCCCAGGCGGTCCCAGTCGCCCAGTCGCATGTCCACGCCGATGCGCCCGGCAATGGCCAGCAGGTGGATCACGGCATTGGTCGAGCCGCCGATGGCGCCGTTGACCATGATGGCGTTTTCAAACGCGTCGCGCGTGAGGATCTGCGACAGTTTCAGGTCTTCATGCACCATGTCGACGATGCGCCGCCCCGTCAGCTGCGCCTGCAGCTTGCGGCGCGCATCGACGGCGGGGATGGCGGCGTTGCCGGGCAAGGTCACGCCCAGCGCCTCGACCATGCTGGCCATGGTGGACGCCGTGCCCATGGTCATGCAGTGGCCGGCGGAGCGCGACATGCACGATTCGGCCTGCTTGAATTCGTTTGATGTCATGCGCCCGGCGCGCACGTCTTCGGAAAACTTCCACACATCCGTGCCCGAGCCGATCGGTTTTCCGCGGTAATTGCCGTTCAACATGGGGCCGCCCGACAGCACGATGGTGGGCAAGTCCACGCTGGCCGCGCCCATCAGCAAGGCCGGGGTGGTCTTGTCGCAGCCCGTCAGCAGCACCACGCCGTCGATCGGGTTGGCGCGTATCGATTCCTCGACATCCATGCTGGCCAGGTTACGGAACAGCATGGCCGTCGGGCGCAGATTCGTCTCGCCCAGCGACATCACGGGGAATTCGACAGGAAAGCCGCCCGCCTCGAGCACGCCACGCTTGACCATCTCGGCCAGGTCGCGGAAATGGCCATTGCAAGGTGTCAGCTCGGACCAGGTATTGCAAATGCCGATGACGGGACGGCCATCGAAAGCGTCACTGGGATAGCCCTGGTTCTTCATCCAGCTGCGGTGAATAAAACTGTCCTTGTCGTCGCCGCCAAACCACGCTTGCGAACGCAAGGGACGCTTGTTCTTGTTGTCACTCATACTGTCTCCTGCGGGGAAATCAAGCCGCGCGCAGCGGCGATCAGCAGCGCACCGTGACCGGCCAGATAATCCTGCTGCTGGTCGTCGACGATGATGCGCTTGCCATAAAAAAATCCGTGTTCTTCGATCAGCAGCCCGAGCGCCTGGCGCAACATGGGCTTGCCGGTAATGACGAGCGGTGTATCGGGCCGCATCTGGATGGCGGTACTGTTGCGCAGTGCCAGCAAGTCGCCGCTGAGGACGGCGCCCATCAAAAAATTGGCCCGCTCATTGCATTCGACGGCGCTGAACTGGCCCAGGGTGCGCACGCTGAAGCAGGCGCGCGCCAGCCCTGTTTTTTGCGCCGCAGCCGCGCCGGCCAGCAGCATTTTCGGCACCAGGGTCTGGGCAAAACCGCCATCGACCGATTGCTTGATCAGCGTGTGCTGCGTGATTGCCTGCAGCAGCTCGCCAGCGATGGTGGTGCTGCAGCCGAGGATGCGGCGCTGCTCGTCCACGCTGATCAATTTGGTATGCGAACCGGGCATGATCAGGGTCGCCGCGCCCCGCAGTTGCAGGCGCTCGAGCAGCGCGATAACTTCCGTCTCTTCGCCGCGCATCATGTCCATCGCTTCGACGTTATGCAGGCCGACGGCGCCATGCTGGTTGCGCACGCCGGGGATCAGCCACAGGGGCTGCGCCAGCACGTCGGGCAAGTCCACCGCCAGCATGCCTTGCGCCAGCTGGGCCAGGCCGGCGGGCGCCGGCAAATGCGGCACTTCCTGCACCCCCATGGGTGAGGTGATCATGCCCGAGGCCAGCGCCAGGTCAACCTCGGACGGCGCAATGCCCGCGCTGGCCAGCACGCTGGCGATGGTGTCGCGCAGCGCCTGTTTCAGCGCACCGTTATGACCGTCGATGGCGGTATTGCGCACGCCCGTTTCCAGCTGCGCCTGGGCGACGACGGCGCCCGCGCGCCACAGCAAGGTACGCGTATTGGTGGTGCCGGCATCGATGGTGAGTATGTTCATGGGCAGGTTCGCAGCGTTGGTAAGGGCAAAAATAAATGAGGGAAAAACCACCCCATGGTAGAACTGCCACGCATATCTGACCAATCACTTATTTGACATCATTGATACCGGTTCTGATATGTCAAACGCGTCGATATCCTGCACGCCCAATCGGTAGGCGAGCTTGAACTGCTTCACCTGTCCCGGCTGCAATTGCACGCCCTGCGCCAGCAGGGAAAAACAGCGCGCATCGGAGTACAGACGGCAGCTATCCTGGGTACTGGAAAAACGCAAGACCCGGCCGGAAGCGGGGTCGGCAACCCGCGCCGCTTCGCGCAGCTGGCCGCAGCCCGTCCAGTAAAAGTCATGCCGGAATCCCGGCAAGTGCACCAGCGCGGGCCAGGCCAGGCGCGAAGCGAGCGGCGCCGGCTGGCGGAAGTCAAACGCGCTGCCGGCCACATCGAGAAGAGCGCCGCCCGCGCCGCCGCCGGGCCAGTAGCGATCGGCGGCCAGGCGCAGCACATGGTCGCCCACGCTAGCGCGGCGGCCCTGCAGATTGAACAGGGGCGCAGCAAGCGCAAACCGGGAAACAGTATCGGCCGTGGCAGTGCAATCGAGGTGCAGGCTGCCATCGTCGTCGAGCCGGTAAGCCAGGTGCACCGACAGGCCGTCTTGTGCCAGGCGCAACAGCAAGTGGCCGCCGTCCGGCGATGCACACTGCCAGCCCGTGGAAGCACGCCCCGCAGGGGGCACCGCTCCCAGCACATCGGCCAGGCGGCCATAGCGGTCGGGCGCCCACCAGGCCCGCACACTGGCATCGTGCGCGTCGATGGCCACGCGCATGCCGCGCGCATTGCGCAGCAGGTGCATCATGGCGCCTGTCCGGGGGCTGGCGGTGGCCGGCTGCGTTGCTGGAATTCGCGCGGCGTGCAACCGAGTTCGCGCTTGAAGACGGCATGCATGTACTGCACCGTGGTAAAGCCGCAACGCACAGCCACCTCGGCCACCTGCCCCGGCCCGCGCGCCAGCAGGGTCTTGGCCGCATCGAGCTTGAAATGCAGGATCTCGTCGTGCACGCTGCGCCCCAGCTCATGGCGAAAGTGCGATTCGAGCGAGGAGCGCGACACCCCCACGTAATCGGCCACCTGCTCCGTCTTGATGCCCTGGCACGCATACTGGCGGATGAAGTGGCGCGCCTGCATCACCTGCGGATGCTGGAAGGGCTGGTGGCGGGTGGAGGCAAGCACGTTCAGGCCGGCCGGCGGTACCAGGATGCGCGTGCCGGACAGGCGCGCGCCATTCAGCATCTGGTGCAGCAAATGCGCCGCCGTGCGGCCCATTTCCTCCGTTCCCTGGATCACGGAACTGAGCGGAATGCGCGTGAGCATGCGCGCCAGCGGATCGTTGTCGATGCCGATCAGGGCCACTTGCTCCGGCACGGCGATGCCCGCATGCATGCAGGCTTGCAGCAGCTGGCGCGCGCGCGCGTCGCTGACGGCGATGATGCCGACGGGTTTTTCCAGGCTGTTGAGCCAGGCGATCTGCTGCTCCACCGCTTCATCCCACGCGGGCGCGCTGGTGGCGACGCCCCGGTACACGTCGGCGCGCATGTGGTCGCGCTCCATCAATGCGCAAAAAGCCGTTTCGCGCTCCTGCGCCCAGCGGTTGACGTCCGCCTCGGGCAGGCTGAAACAGGCAAAGCGCGTCAGGCCCGCTTCCACCAGGTGCTCATAGGCCAGCTTGACGATCTTGAAATTATCGGTTGCCACATACGGAATGCCGGCCGGGTAATCGTCCGTGCGCGCATACGAGCCGCCAACGGCCACCACGGGCAGACGGCTGTGGGCCAGCGCAGCGCAGACGGCGGGATCGTCGAAATCGGCGATGATGCCGTCGCCTTGCCAGCGTTCGATGCCGGGAAGGCGGCAGCGAAAATCCTCTTCCAGGAACAGGTCCCACGACACGCGCGTGGTATTCAGGTAGGCGGCGATGCCCGCGATGATGTCGCGGTCGTAGATTTTATTCCCGTTAAACAGCAGCGCGATCCGGTGCGCGGTCGGCATCTTCATGGTGTCTCCTCCCGTGCCAGATTTTTTCACGGCTATCTGCGCCCTGCCCGCGTGCTGACATCGACCCACACGGCGAGGGTGAGGATACTGCCTTTCACGATCATCTGCCAGTAAGTGTCGACGTCCAGCATGGACATGCCGTTATCCAGGCTGGCCATCACCAGCGCGCCGATCAAGGCGCCATACACCGTGCCCGAGCCGCCGCGCATCGAAGTGCCGCCGATGAAGCAGGCGGCGATGGCATCGAGTTCGCTGAAGGTGCCGGCTGACGGCGACCCGGCCGCCAGCCGGCCCGTGTTGATCAGGCCAGCCAGCGCGCACATCAGGCCCATAATGCCGAAGATCCACAGCTTGACGGCTTTCACGTTGATGCCGGACAAACGCGTCGCCTCCATATTGCTGCCCACGGCGTAGATGCGGCGGCCAAACACGGTCTGGCTGGTGATGTAGCTGAACAGTCCCAGCAAGGCCAGCAGCAACAGCACGGGCAGCGGGATGCCTTCATAACCGTTCAGGGTTTGCACGAAGGCATACAGCACGGCGCCGATGACGGCCAGGCGCAAGCCATCGGCCCAGGGCGCCGTCTGCGGCAAGCCATGCTGCGCGCGGCTGGCGCGCGCGCGCCACGTCAGGAAGGCGGCCAGCAGGAACAGGCCGATGCCCAGCGCAATGCCGGGCATCGCGGGCAGGTAGCCTTGCCCCAGGTAGACCATAGGCTCAGAGACGGGCGCGATCGTGATACCGCCCGTGATGCCCAACAGGATGCCGCGATACGCCAGCATGCCGCCCAGTCCGACAATAAAGGAGGGGATGCCCCGGTACGCCGTCAGGTAGCCATTGAGCAAACCTATCACCAGGCCGCAGCCGAGTACTGCCGCCAGGTTCAGCGCCAGCGGCCAGTGCTGCGTCACGTCCAGCACGGCGGCGATGCCGCCTAATAGGCCCAGCAGGGAGCCGATCGACAGGTCTATCTCGCCGGCGATAATCACCAGCACCATGCCGCAGGCGAGGATGCCGGTGACAGACATCTGGCGCAGCAGGTTCGACAGGTTGCGCGGTGTGAGGAAACTGCCCTGCGTCTTCCACGAAAAGAAGGCCCAGATCAAGGCGACCGCGATCAGCAGGGCCAGCATCTTGTATTGGGTGAACAGCTGTTTGATACTGTGCGGTTTCATGCTGCGGGTTCCTTGTTGTCGGTATGGGCGGCTGGCACCGGGCGCTGGTCCAGCGCCGCCGCCAGCACGGTTTCCTGGCTCAGGCCATCGTTGATAAAGTCGCCGCGCAGGCGGCCCTCGCCCATCACCAGCACGCGGTCGGACACGCCCAGCACTTCTGCCAGTTCCGACGAGACCATGATGATGGCCACGCCCTGGTCGGCCAGCGCCAGCATCAATTTGTAGATTTCATATTTGGCGCCCACATCGACGCCACGCGTGGGTTCGTCGAGGATCAGCACGCGCGGGCGCGTCAGCAGCATCTTCGCCAGCACGGCTTTTTGCTGGTTGCCGCCCGACAAGCTCGTAATGGGCAGCGACGGGCTGGCCGCCTTCAGTTCCAGCTGGGCGATCTCGCCGCGCACGGCCTTCAATTCAGCCTCTCCATCGATGCGCGTGGCGCGCGCGAATTGCTCCAGCACAGCCAGGGTGATGTTCTGCCCCACGTCGAGATCGGGCACGATGCCGTGATGCTTGCGGTCTTCCGGCACCATGGCCAGGCCCATGGCAATCGCCTTTTGCGGCGAGCGGGTATCGATCTTGCGGCCATCGAGCCAGACTTCGGCCTGGCACGGCCCCTGATAGGCGCCGAACAGGGCAGAGACCAGCTCCGTGCGCCCCGCCCCGACGAGACCGGCGATGCCGAGGATCTCGCCTTTGCGCAGGGTGAACGAGACGTCGTCGACGCGCTTGCGCTGCGGATTGTCGGCGTCGATGCAGCTCACGTGGCGTGCCTCGAACAGCACCTCGCCGATCGCATCTTTTTTTGTGCGCTGCGGATACAGCTGGTTCATTTCGCGGCCCACCATCTGCGCGATGATGCGTTCCACATTCATCTGCGCCATCGGCGTGGTGGCGATATGCTTGCCGTCGCGGATGACGACGATGGTGTCGCAGATGGCCGCCACTTCATCGAGCTTGTGCGAAATGTAGATGCAGGTGACGCCCTTGGCTTTCAGAGCACGCAGGATATCGAGCAGCACGGCGATTTCCGACGCCGTCAGCGACGACGACGGCTCGTCGAGAATCAGCAAGCGCGCATTCTTGTTCAGCGCCTTGGCGATTTCCACCAGTTGCTGGTGGCCACCGCCGTAGTTCATCACGGGCTGCGCCACGTTCAGTTCGGGAATTTTCAGTTCGCGCAGCAGCTCGTCGGCGCGCTTGTACATGGCCGCATAATGCATGCGCCCGCCCGGCAGGGTGAGCTCGCGGCCCATGAAGATATTCTCGGCCACGGACAGCTGCGGCACCAGCATCAGTTCCTGGTGGATGATGATAATGCCCGCGTCTTCCGTATCGCGGATCGATTGCGCGCGCAAGGGCTGGCCATCCCACAGGATGTCACCATCCCAGGTGCCGTGCGGGTACACGCCGGACAGCACCTTCATCAGGGTTGACTTGCCGGCGCCATTCTCGCCGCACAAGCCGATGCACTCGCCGGCCCGCACCTGCAGGTCGATGCCGTCAAGCGCGCGGACACCGCCAAACTGTTTGACGATGCCTTTCATTTCAAGCAGATAGTCGGACATGCTCACTCTCGTTGCGGATACGGGGGGGGAAATGTCGGATTACGCGACGCCAAGGCGTCGCTAATCCGACCTACGATCGATGCGGACGGCCGACACCACAACCGGCGTTTCCGGAGCCGGCGATTGTCGGATAACGGCCGATGCGGGCAATCGTAGGTCGGCTTAGCGCGCAGCGCGTAAGCCGACATCAAGCGGGTGATCAATTACCCAGCTGCGCCTTGGTATAGAAGCCGTCATCGACGAGAATGTTCACATTCGCCTTGGTCAGCGGCGTTGGTTTCAGCAGCACGGTGCTGACTTTTTTCAGGCCGTTGTCATAGCTGGAGTTGTAGGCCGGCTTTTCATTGCGCGCCAGCTGGATGGCCAGCTTGGCCGCTTCCGAAGCGATGGTTTTCAACGGTTTGTAGACCGTCATCGATTGCGTGCCGGCGATCACGCGTTTCACCGCCGCCAGATCGGCGTCCTGGCCCGAGACCGGCACCTTGCCGGCCAGCTTTTGCGCGGCCAGCGCCTGGATGGCGCCGCCGGCCGTGCCGTCGTTCGAGGCGACGATGGCGTCGATCTTGTTGCCGTTGGCCGTCAGCGCGTTTTCCACGATGGACAGCGCTTCGGTGGCGCTCCAGTCCTTCACCCACTGCTGGCCAACGATCTTGATGTCACCCTTGTCGATGAACGGTTTCAGTACCTTCATCTGGCCTTCGCGCAGCATCTTGGCGTTGTTGTCGGTCGGCGAGCCGCCCAGCAGGTAGTAATTGCCCTTCGGCTGCAGCTTGGTCACGCCTTCGGCCTGCATTTCGCCCACTTTCTCGTTGTCGAACGAGATATACGCGTCGATATCGGCGTTCAGGATCAGGCGGTCATACGACAGCACCTTGATGCCGGCCTTTTTCGCCTCCTTGACGGTGTTGTTGAGGACTGTGGCGTTGAACGGCACGATCACCAGCACGTCCACGCCGCGCGAGATCAGGTTCTCGATCTGCGAAATCTGGCGCTGCTCGCTGGCGTCGGCCGATTGCACGAAGACCTTGGCGCCCTGCTTTTCGGCGGCGGCGATGAAGAAATCGCGGTCGCGCGTCCAGCGTTCCACGCGCAAATCGTCGATGGAAAAACCGATCTTCGGGTTTTTCGCATCGGCCAGGGCGGCGCTGCTGGTCAATGCCAGCATGGCGGTCATGATGGCTGCGCTGATGATCTTGTTCATTGTGTGTCTCCTTGTGGATTTTATTAACAACGTTTTTTCACTGCGGGGTACTTCTAAAATCACGTCGGGTTACGCCATACCGGCTAACCCGACCTACGTGCTGCTAATGGTTGTGGCGCGGCAGGGTCTGGCCCACGGCACGGTATTTCAGCGCCAGCTCCATGCAGGCGCCCGTTTCCAGCTGGCCCACGCTGGCGCGGTAGATTTCCTGCCACGGCGTGGCGCTGTCGTTGACGGGCGGCGGCAGTTCCTGTGCGCGGCGCGCCAGCTCTATGGCATCGACCAGCATGTCGCAGCGGCCCGCGTTCAGGTCCACGCGGATGATGTCGCCCGTGCGCAGCAGCGCCAGGCCGCCACCGACCGCGCTTTCCGGCGACGCGTTCAGGATCGAAGGGCTGTCCGACGTGCCCGACTGGCGCCCGTCGCCCAGGGTTGGCAAGTTCAGGATGCCCGCCTTGAGCAAGGCATCGGGCGGCTGCATGTTGACCACTTCGGCCGAACCGGGCCAGCCCACGGGGCCGGCGCCGCGCATGACCAGCATGCAGCTGTCGTCGATGGCCAATGCCGGGTCGTTGATGCGCGCGTGGTAGTCGGCAGAACCGTCAAAGACGATGGCGCGCGCCTCGAACACACCTTCGCTGCCGGAACGCGACAGGTAACGCTCGCGGAAAGCGGGCGAGATCACGCTGGTCTTCATGATGGCGAAGTCGAACAGGTTGCCCTGCAAGGCCATGAAACCGGCCTTTTCCTTCAATGGCGCGGCAAACGGACGAATCATCTCGCGGTCCGCGCTCTCGCGCCCGGCCAGGTTCACCGCCATGCTCTGGCCCGTGACGGTGGGCCGCTGCGTGTGCAGCAAGCCCGCCTGCTGCAACTCCCACATCACGGCAGGCACGCCGCCGGCGCGGTGGAAGCGCTCGCCCAGGTATTTCCCGGCCGGCTGCATGTTCAGGAGCAGGGGCACGTCGTAGCCGTGCTCCATCCAGTCGCTCGAGTGCAGTTCCACGCCCGCATGGCGGGCCATGGCCATCAGATGCGGCTGGGCATTGGTGGAGCCGCCGATGGCCGCGTTGACGATGATAGCGTCCAGGAACGCTCCACGCGTGAGGATGCTCGACGGACGCACGTCCTCGAACGCCAGGTCGACGATGCGCCGCCCCGTTTCGTAGGCGATCTGGCCCCGTTCGCGGTACGGCGCGGGAATGGCCGAGCAGCCAGTCAGCGACATGCCCAGCGCCTCGGCCAGCGCATTCATGGTCGATGCCGTGCCCATGGTGTTGCAGTGGCCGGCCGACGGCGCCGAGGCAGCGGCGATTTGCAGGAATTTGTCGTTGTCGATCAAGCCGGCAGACAGCTGGCGGCGGCCCTTCCAGATGGCGGCTCCGGAACCCACCAGTTCACCGTCCATCCAGCCATCGAGCATGGGACCGCCCGACAGCACGATGGCGGGAATATCGACCGTGGCGGCAGCCATCAGCTGGGCCGGCGTGGTCTTGTCGCAGCCGGTGGTCAGCACCACGGCGTCGATCGGGTAGCCATGCAGGATTTCCACCAGGCCCAGATACGCCAGGTTGCGGTCCAGCGCGGCCGTAGGACGGCGGCAGTTCTCGAAGATCGGGTGCAGCGGAAATTCCATCGGGATGCCGCCGGCGTCGCGGATGCCGTCGCGCACGCGCTGCGCCAGTTCCAGGTGGATGCGGTTGCAGGGACTGATGTCGCTGCCGCTTTGCGCAATGCCGACGATGGGCCGGCCCGAACGCAGCTCCTCGGCCGTGATCCCGTAGTTCATGAAGCGCTCCAGGTACAGCGCCGTCATGTCGATGTGGTCGGGATTGTCGAACCAGTCCTGCGAGCGGAAGCGCCGCGCCTGGCGTTGGGCTGGAATGTTCATGCGCCGTACCAGCCTGCGTCGACATAGTATTCGCGTCCGGCGCACTTGGCCGCGTTGTCCGACGCCAGAAACAATGCCAGCGCCGCCACGTCCTCCGGCTCCACGCGCAACTGCAGGCATTGTCCCTGCAGGATCACGGCTTCCGCTTCCGGCGTATGCCACAGCTTTTCCTGGCGCGGCGTACGCACGGCGCCGGGAATGATGCAGTTGACGCGGATGCCATGCACGCCCAGGTCGCGCGCCAGGCCGCGCGTCAGGCCCTCGATCCCGGCTTTCGCCGTCATGTAGATTGACAGGTTCGCTTGCGCCAGGTGCCAGGAAATCGAGCCCAGGTTGAGGATTACGCCACTGCCCTTGGCGCGCATGGCCGGCGCCACTGCCTGAGCGCAGAAATACTGGTGGCGCAGGTTGACAGCGATGCGCTCGTCCCAGTAGGCGGGCGTGACATCCTGCAGCTGGTGGCGGTCGTCATTGGCTGCGTTGTTGATGAGGATATCCGTGGCGCCCGCGCTGTGTTCGATCTCGGCGAAAGTGGCGGCCAGGGCGCCCAGGTCGGTCAGGTCGCAATAGCGAAAAACGGGCCGCTGCGGCAAGTGGGCGAGTTTCTCTTGCAGCGCCAGCGACGCTACACGGGCGATGTCGAGAAAGGTGACGTGGGCGCCCTGGCGTGCGAACGCTTCGACGATGGCCACGCCGATACCGGTGCCGCCGCCCGTGATGACGACGTGCTTGCCGGCCAGGCTGGGATAGATTGCGTGCTGCATGGTGTCTCTCTCTTAAAAAAAACGGATCAAAGCAAGCCGCGTTGGGCCAGGTTCTGGTACAGCGCGCGCACGCCAAACGTCCAGGGAGGGATCGCATCGCAGCGCTGCACTTCGTTGACCAGCGCGCCCAGCGCGGCGCTGGCGATGGTGACGCGGTCGCCCAGGTGGTGCGTAAAGCCGCCGCCCCGCGCACCGCGGTCTTTCACGGGCGAGAACATGGTTCCCAGGAACAGCATGAAGCCGTCCGGATACTGGTGGTACTGACCTGCCGTCTGGCGCACCAGGTCGAGCGGGTCGCGACTGATCTCGCGCATGAAGCTGGCGCCTTCGAGCACAAAGCCGTCGTCCGCGCCCTCGATCAGCAGCGACACTTCCGCCTGGCGCACGGTATCGAGCGTAAAGCCCTCGTCAAACAGGCGGATGAAGGGGCCGATGGCGCAGGAACCGTTGTTATCCTTGGCCTTGCCCAGCAAGAGGGCGCTGCGCCCTTCGATGTCGCGCAGGTTGACGTCGTTGCCCAAGCTCGCCCCCAGCACCTCGCTGCGGCTGTTGACGGCCAGGACGATCTCCGGCTCGGGGTTGTTCCAGGCGGACGATGGCAGCAAGCCCACTTGCGCGCCGCAGCCCACCGACGACATCGGCTGCGCCTTGGTGAACACTTCCGCATCGGGGCCGATACCCACTTCCATGTATTGCGACCAGGCGCCGCGCTGCTGCAGCTGCTGTTTCAGGCGCTGGGCCGCATCCGAGCCGGGTTTTAATGCAGACAAGTCACTGCCCAATGTCGTTTGCAGCGCGGCGCGCAGGCTCGCCGCGCGCGCCGCGTCGCCCCCCGCCTGTTCCTCGATCACCCGTTCCAGCAGGCTGACGGCGAAGGTCACGCCGCAGGCCTTGACGGCCTGCAGGTCGCACGGCGCCAGCAACAGCGGCTCGCCGGCAGGCGCGGCCAGCGCCTGCGCCATCAGCGCCTGCACGGGGCCGAGCGCAATACCGGGCGCATGGCGGGCGATATCGAGCGCATCGCCGCGCTCGAACAGCTCGGCCACCGTCGCCACCGTCCGCGTGATATCGACCACTTCGCCGGCGCGCACGGCGACGATGCAAGGGCCGTCACGCCAGATGCGGCCGATGAGGAGGGCCTGCGCCAGGTCGGCGGGCAACAGGGAAGCGGGGGAAATCGGCTGCATGGCAAGCTTTCAAAAGTTCATGACGGGATGGCTGCTCTTCAAGTTCGGACCGATTCTGCGCGCCGCCCTGTGTCGCCGCAATTACGAAAATCACCAAATTGAATGATGATTATTGGTATTGCGGCGCACCAAAAAAAGCCGCCGGCCAGCCTCCGTTTCCGCCCTGTCAGCAGGCGGGAAGGGGCTGATGGCGCATTGCATCAATTGGCTCATCGATATCGTTTTGGATATCGCCAATGCGAAAAAAGTGATTGGTGAGGGATGGATGGACAAACTAGTATCAGCCGTGGCCTGCAATCGGCCATTCGCACAGAGCCCGCCCCACTGGACGACGGCCCTGGCACATTCAACTATCGAAGACGGTGGAGACCTGAAATGAAAACAACAATGAAAATGCTGACCGCGAGCCTGGCGCTGGCCATCTCCGGCATGGCAGTAATGCCTGTGGCAAGCGCCGCCGACAAGGGCGCGATCGGCATCTCGATGCCGACCAAGTCGTCCATGCGCTGGATCGCCGACGGCGACAACATGGTCAAGGTATTCAAGGAGCGCGGCTACAAGACAGACTTGCAGTTTGCCGACGACGATATCCCGAACCAGCTGGCGCAAGTGGAAAACATGATCACCAAGGGCGCCAAGGTGCTGGTGATCGCCGCCATCGACGGTACCACCTTGTCGAACGTGCTGCAAAAGGCGGCCGACAAGGGCATCAAGGTCATCTCATATGACCGTCTGATCCGCGGCACGAAAAACATCGATTACTACGCCACCTTCGACAACTTCCAGGTCGGCGTGCTGCAAGCGGGCTATATCGAATCGGCGCTGAAACTCAAGGAAGGCAAGGGTCCGTTCAATATCGAACTGTTCGGCGGTTCGGCTGACGACAACAATGCGCACTTCTTCTACAACGGCGCGCTGTCTGTCCTGAAACCCTACATCGACAGCGGCAAGCTGGTGGTGCGCTCGAAGCAGATGGGCATGGAAAAGGTCGCCACCCTGCGCTGGGATGGCGCCGTGGCGCAGGCCCGCATGGATAACCTGCTCAGCGCCTACTATGGCAATGCGCGTGTCGATGCTGTGCTGTCGCCGTATGACGGCTTGAGCATCGGCATCCTGTCCTCGCTCAAGGGGGTCGGCTACGGCACGCCGAAACAGCCCTTCCCCGTCGTGACGGGCCAGGATGCGGAAATCCCGTCGGTAAAATCGATTATCCGGGGCGAACAGGCGTCGACCGTGTTCAAGGACACGCGCGAACTGGCCAAGGTGACGGCGAATATGGTCGACGCGATGATGGGCGGCAAGACGCCGACCGTCAACGATACCAAGACCTATAACAACGGCGTCAAGGTGGTTCCATCGTACCTGCTCAAACCCGTCACCGTCGACAAGGCGAACTGGAAGCAGGTGCTCGTCACCGGCAGCGGCTACTACACGGAAGCGCAAGTGAAATAAGCATCGACGGTACTGAAGGCCCGGCGCTGCCGGGCCTTTCGCTTCATGCAATATCCAGAACAAGACTGCCGCACGACCGATGACGAAAACGTGCGGCCGTGCCAGAGAGGTTATATGACGAACACTATCCTGGAAATGCGCGGGATACGCAAAACATTCCCGGGCGTCGTTGCGCTCGACAATGTCAACCTGCGGGTACGCAGCGGCGAGATCCACGCCATCGTCGGCGAAAACGGCGCCGGCAAATCGACCCTGATGAAAGTGCTGAGCGGCGTCTACGGCCATGGCAGCTATACGGGCGACATCGATTACCTGGGCCAGACGCGGCACTTCCGCGGCATCAAGGACAGCGAAGAAATCGGCATCATCATCATCCACCAGGAACTGGCGCTAGTGCCCCTGCTATCGATTGCCGAGAATATCTTTCTCGGCAACGAGCCGGCCCGCATGGGCGTCATCGACTGGGAATACGCGCAAACGAAGACGCGCGAACTGTTGCACAAGGTCGGCCTGAAGGAGTCGCCCGACACCCTGATCACCAATCTGGGCGTGGGCAAGCAGCAGTTGATTGAAATCGCCAAGGCGCTGTGCAAGGACGTCAAGCTCCTGATCCTCGACGAACCGACTGCCAGCCTGAATGAAAGCGACAGCGCGGCCCTGCTCGATTTGCTGCTGGAGCTGAAACGCCAGGGCATCGCATCGATCCTGATTTCGCACAAGCTCAATGAAATTTCACGGGTCGCCGATGCCATCACGGTGCTGCGCGACGGGAACACGGTCGACAGTTTCGACTGCCGAGTCGAACCGGTCAGCGAAGACCGCATCATCGAAAAAATGGTCGGGCGCGAGATGGCCGACCGCTATCCCCCGCGCACGCCCACCATCGGCGAGACCATTTTCGAAGTGCGCGACTGGCGCGTCTTCCATCCCGAGCATGCCGACCGCCCCGTCATCAAGGGCATCAGCATGCATGCCAAAAAGGGGGAAATCATCGGCATCGCCGGCTTGATGGGATCCGGGCGCACGGAACTGGCGATGAGCATTTTCGGGCGCGCCTACGGCCAGCGCATCAGCGGCACGGTGCTCAAGAATGGCCAGGAAATCGACGTCAGCACCATCGGCAAGGCCATCGCCCACGGCCTCGCGTATGTCACGGAAGACCGCAAGGGCCTGGGCCTGATCCTCGAGGAAGACATCAAGAAAAACACCAGCCTGGCCAACCTGGACGCGGTGTCGACGCGCACGGTCATCGACGAGGCGCGCGAGTTTGGCGTGGCCGACGAGTTCCGCCGCAAGCTCAAAATCCGCTGCTCGAGCATTCTGCAAAAGGTGGTCAACCTGTCCGGCGGCAACCAGCAGAAAGTGGTGCTGGCGAAGTGGCTGTTTTCGCGTCCCGACATCCTCATCCTCGATGAACCGAGCCGCGGCATCGACGTGGGCGCCAAATACGAGATCTACAGCATCATCAGCGAGCTGGCTGCCGAAGGCAAATGCATCATCATGATTTCCTCGGAAATGCCGGAATTGCTGGGCATGTGCGACCGGATCTATGTCATGAACGAAGGCCGCTTTGCGGCAGAACTCAGCGCAGCAGAAGCATCGCAGGAGCGAATCATGCGCGCAATCGTTACACACGGAGAAAACAATGGACAATAAACTGACAGCGGGGGCAGCGGCAGGCACCACCACCGCGCCGGCCGGCAAGAGCTATGCTGGTTTTTTGAAGAACAATATGCGCGACTACGGCATGCTGCTCTCCCTGATCGTCATCATGGGCTTTTTCCAGTACATGACCGACGGCACCCTGATGCAGCCGCTCAATCTCACCAACCTGGTGCTGCAAAACAGCTACATCGTCATCATGGCGCTGGGCATGCTGATGGTTATCGTGGCCGGCCATATCGATTTGTCCGTTGGCTCGGTGGTCGGCTTCGTCGGCGCGCTGGCGGCCGTCCTGATCGTCAACTACCACATGAATTTTGTCGCCGCCAGCATACTCTGTCTGTTGGCTGGCGCCGTGATCGGCGGCGCGCAAGGATATTTTGTCGCCTTCTTTAAAATCCCGTCCTTCATCGTCACCCTGGCCGGCATGCTGGTATTCAAGGGCCTGACCCTGGCGCTGCTGGCTGGCCAGTCGGTCGGTCCCTTCCCGGAAGGCTTCCAGATGCTCAGCTCGGGCTTCCTGCCCGACCCGTTCGGCGGAGAGAATCTGCGCGGCCTATCGCTGCTGCTGGGCGTGATCGCCGCCGCGGCGCTGATCATCACCTCGCTGCGCAGCCGCGCCAAGCAACTCAGGCACGGCATGGAGAACGAGCCGCGCGCCTTCTTCCTGCTGAAAAACGGCATCTTCGCCGCCGTGATGGTGTATTTCAGCTACCTGCTGGCATCGTACCGCGGTTTCCCCAACGTGCTGGCCGTGATGTCCCTGCTCATCGTCGCCTACACCTTCATTACCAACCGCACCGTGCTGGGCCGCCGCGTATATGCCGTGGGCGGCAACGAAAAGGCGGCGCGCCTGTCCGGCATCAAGACGGAACGGGTCAGCTTCTACACTTTCGTCAACATGGGCATGCTGGCCGCGCTGGCGGGCCTGATCTTCGCAGCGCGCCTGAACACGGCCACACCGAAGGCAGGCACGGGTTTCGAGCTGGACGTGATCGCCGCCTGCTTCATCGGCGGCGCCTCGGCCTCGGGTGGCGTGGGCAAGGTGATGGGGGCCGTCATCGGCGCCTTCATCATGGGCGTGATGAACAACGGTATGTCCATCATGGGCATCGGCATCGACTACCAGCAGGTGATCAAGGGGCTGGTGCTGCTGGCCGCCGTCTTTATCGACGTGATCAACAAGAACAAGTAGACCGGTTCGAGCCTTAGGGGGCTCTGGCCGGCGCTTGCGCCGGCCTTTTTTCATTTCACCGCCAGCCGCGCCGCCCTGTCACCCCACCACGCCGCCTCCTCGAACACGGAAAAGCCGGACAAATCGGCATGCGCGAACAGGATCGCGCCGTCGTGTTCACGCAGCGCCTTCAGCCCCGCATTGCTGCGAAATCCCGGCAACGGCGCGGCCATCGCATGGCCGCGCACGGTAATGTCGACGCGTTCGACGCAGCTGGCAAAATCGCGCCCATACGCCGTTTTCAGGTCGACGCTGGCCAGCGCCAGCAATTCCTCGGAACTGGCCGTGTCGAGCCACTTGCGCGCTTCCTGCGGCGTGCGGTCGGACAGGGCCACGTAGGCGCTGAAGACAGTTTTCTCAGGCGGGCGCACGCGGATATCCTGGTGCGTGGAGACGACATAGCCGAGGCCAGGTTCCTGGTACACCACGTTGTCCCAGCAGAGCGGCGCATGCGGCAGTTCGTCAGGAAAGCGCTTGAGCAGGAAATTGGCCACCATCCATGGCGCATAGGCGGGCGTATGGCGTTTCGCGTCGAAGCCGTAGTCGGCGATGTTGTTCACCACGCGCGCCGCCACATACAGTGGCATGGCGCAGATGGCCTTGCGTGCCTTGACGAGGTAAGTGCGCGGCTGGCCGTCGACCAGTTCAAAACACAGCGCTTCCACGCCATCAGTCGTGGTGGTGACGGAGATCACCGTACCCGCATGGCGTTCGACGCCGGAGGTCTTTTCCATGGCCGTGGCCACGGGTTGCATGCCACCGGGCCAGGTCAGCCAGGCGCCGTTACCGGCATTGGCCGCCTGCCCCCAGCGGCTGCAGTAGTAATGCAGGCCGGCCCAGGCCGAGACCTGGTCGTAGCGCGTGCCGTAGTCGTCGCGGCAGCAGTAATTCAGATACCAGTGCAGGGTGGGCGAGGTATAGCCGTGCTGCTCCATCCAGGTCTTCAAGCTGATGTTGTCGAGCGCCTGCCAGGCAGGGTCTTGCGACGATTCCACGGTGGGAAAGACAAACACGCGCTTGCCATCGTTGCCGCGCGCCTGGCGCAGCTGCGCCACCTGCGCAAAGAAGCGCTGGTGCTGCGCCAGTTCCGCCGGCGGCACGCCTTCGGTGGGAATGAAGCCATCCTGCCACTGTCCATTGAACAGCAATCGTTCCTCGGGCGCGTGCAGAATATAGCGCTCGTCGTAGGTCGGCTTTTCCGCCATCGGGTCGCGTTGAATGATCCCCAGGTCGAACAGGATCTCACGCACATGGATCGATTCGGGCGAGGGCAACGGCAAATAATGGCCACCGGTCGGATAGGCCAGGTCGCCGAAATGGCCTCCGGCCGCGTTGCCGTAGGGCTGGGGGCCGTCGATCATCAGGAAATCCCGGTGCCCAAGCTTGTTCAGGCGCCAGGCAGCCGTCAGGCCGGCGATGCCGGAACCAAGGATGGCCACATCGGTCGTCAACGTTCGGGTAGGCGCTGGCAATGCCTTGCGATCGCGAAGATAGTGTCCTTCGCTGCGGCCCGGATACAGCACTGTCGGCGTGATTTCCTGCCAGCGCAGATACGCGGTGATGCTGCCGATGCCAGCTGCGGCTGCCGCCGTGCCGCCGGCGGCCCACAGCATGAAGGAACGGCGCTGCATCAGCGGATCACCCGGTTCCAGTCCTGCTCGAATTCATGCACGAGCGACTGGGTATTCAAGCGATTCGGCGCCATCGGCAGCGGCTGCATGTCAGGGGGGAAGATGAACATTTCGCGCGTGGTGTCCGCATTCAGGTAGCGCATCGGCAGGCGGTACTTCGTCGGCGGTGTGTAGTCGAGCTGGGGTGAAGCCAGGATAAACCCCCATTCGCCGAACGAGGGCACATAGGCGTGGTAAGGCCAGGTGCGCATGCCCACTTCGCGCAAGGTCGAATTGATGGTCCAGTAGGCATGCGGAGCAAAGAAGGGCGACGTCGATTGCACCACCATCAGGCCTTTGGCCGCCAAGTGCTTTTTCACCAGGTCATAGAAGGGAACAGAGTACAGTTTACCGAGCGCGAAGCTGGACGGATCGGGGAAATCGACGATGGCCGCATCGAACATGTCGGCGTTGTTGCGCAGCCAGACGGCGGCATCGGCATTGACGACGGTGACACGCTTGTCCGAGAACGAGCTGTTATTCAACTTGGCCAGTTCCGGGCGCGTAGTAAACGCGCCCGTCATGGCGGGGTCGAGGTCGACCACGGTGACGTGTTCGATATTCGGATAGCGCAGGATCTCGCGCAGCGCCAGGCCATCGCCGCCGCCCAGCACCAGCACGCGGCGTGCCCACGGCAAGGCTTCCAGCACGGGATGCACCAGCGCCTCGTGGTAGCGGTACTCGTCGCGCGAGGAAAACTGCAGGTTGCCATTGATGTATAAACGCGTATCGTCCTTCCAGCGCGTGATCACCAGACGCTGGTAGGGCGTGGTGGTGGAATACACGATCTGGTCGCCGAACAGGCCGTGTTCGCCCCAGGCCACCATGCGGTCCGACATGGCAAAGCCGGCGATCAGCACCAGCATCACGGCGCAGGCGCGCAGGAAGCGCCCCGTGAGGTTCTTCAGCTCCGCGCGAAACACATAGATTGTCCACAGGCCCACGCCAACATTAAGCATGCCGAACAAAAAGCCCGTGCGTACCAGTCCCAGGTACGGTGACAGCACCAGCGGGAACAGCAGCGAGACGGCCAACGCGCCCAGGTAATCGAAGGTGAGCACGCGGCTGACCAGTTCAGAAAATTCCGTCTGGCGCGAATTCAAGGCGCGCATCACCAGTGGCACTTCCATACCGACCAGTGCGCCGATCAGGAACACCATCACATACAATAAGGTGCGAAATGGCGCGGCCATCCACGAAAACGTCATGAACAGGATGGCGGCCGACAGGCCACCGATCAGGCCCACGGCCAGTTCGATGTCGACGAAGCGAGAGAGCACGTCATCGTCCCGCACATACTTTGAAAAGTGAGCACCCACACCCATGGCAAACAAGTAACAGCCAATGATGGTGGAAAACTGCAGGATGGAGTCGCCAAGCAGGTAGCTGGACATGGCGCCGGCGATCAGCTCATACGCGAGGCCGCAGGAGGCGACCACGAAGACGGACAAAATCAGAATCTTTTTGTTCATTGGACTTTTTTTGTTCTAATATGCGTTGACGTTATCAAATGCTCATTGCAAGGAATGCCGTGCCCGCCATCCTAAACTATCTGATCCATCTTTTACTGGCCGCCGGGCTGCTGATTGTATTTTTTATCATCTACACGCGCGTCACGCCGTATAACGAGGTGCTGCTGATCCGCCAGGGCAACCACGCGGCGGCCCTGTCGCTGGGCGGCGCCCTGCTGGGCTTTTCCGCCACCATCGCCTCGTCCCTGATGCACACGGCCGATTACCAGCAATTCTTCGCCTGGGCCTTCGGCGCCATGGTGGTGCAATTGCTCGCCTATGTGGTCACCACGCGCTTGCTGCGCATGTCGAAGGACCAGATCGAATCGAACAACAGCGCCTTCGGCGGCCTGCTGGGCGCCGTTTCCCTGTCGATCGGCGCCATCAACGCCGCCTGCATTTCCTGACACCGCTTTATCTTATTCAAGGAGATCCATCATGAGCCTCGGCAGCTTTATCAAGAAGCAGTTTATCGACGTACTGCAATGGAACGAAGAGACGGAGGGCGTGCTGGCATGGCGCTTTCCCATGCAGGATTTCGAGATCCAGAATGGCGCCATCCTGAATGTGCGCGAATCGCAGGTCGCCGTCTTCGTCAACGAAGGCAAGATCGCCGACGTCTTCGGTCCCGGCACGCACAAGCTGACGACGCAAACATTACCCTTGCTGACCAACCTGAAAAACTGGGACAAGCTGTTCGACTCGCCCTTCAAATCGGATGTGTATTACTTCAGCACCCGCGTGCAGACAGGCCGCAAATGGGGCACGCCGCAGCCGATCACCATCCGCGACAAGGATTTCGACATGATCCGCGTGCGCGCCTTCGGCATGTACTCGTACCGTATCGCCGACGCCCGCACCTTCTTCACCGAGATCAGCGGCACGCGCGAGGTCTATACGCGCGACGAGGTCGAAGACCAGCTGCGCGGTATCTTGATGTCCAGCATGGCCAGCTCGCTGGGCGGCGCCAACGTGCCCTTCCTCGACATGGCGGCCAACCAGGCGCTGATGGCGCAGGAAGTCAAGGATGGCCTGGCGCACGCGTTTGCCCGCTATGGCGTGGGCCTCGATGAATTCAACGTGGCCAGCATCAGCCTGCCCGAGGAATTGCAGGCGGCGCTCGACGAGCGCATCTCGGCCGGCATGAAGGGCGGCCTGGGCGCCGACAAGATGAGCGGCTTTACCAAATTCCAGGTGGCCAACGCGATCCCGCTGGCGGCGCAAAACGAGGGCGGCATGGCCGGCATCGGCGCCGGTCTCGGTGCAGGGCTGTCGATCGGCCAGGTGATGGCGCAAAGCATGGGCGGAGCGCTACAGCAGCCGGCACCTGCCCCGGCCGCACCGCCTGCGGCGCCACCGGCCCCCGCGGAGGAACCGATCGAGGCGCGCCTGGGAAAACTCAAAGGCTTGCTCGACAAGGGCCTCATTTCGCCAGCCGACTACGACGGCGCCAAGGCTGAACTGCTGAAAAAACTGATCGGCTAAGCGCGACTGCATGCAAACTGTTTCCTGTCCCAGCTGCGGCGCGGAAGTTCACTTCCGCTCGCACGCTTCCGTGCTCGCCGTGTGCGAGTACTGCCACAGCACCATCCTCAAGGACGCCGATTCCGTCAGGGACGTGGGCAAGATGTCGGCCGTCCTGGAAGACTATTCACCGATCCAGATCGGCACGGCCGGCGTGCACGATGGCTTGCACTTTACCGTCGTCGGCCGCATCCAGCAGCGCTACAGCGCCGGCACGTGGAACGAGTGGTATCTGCTGTTCGACGACGCCAGCACGGCCTGGCTGGGCGACTCGTCCGGCCTGTACACACTGACGCGGGTACGCGCGACCCAAGACGCCCTGCCCGTCTTTGGCGAACTGGCGCCGGGCAAGCGCTACACGATCTGCGGCGAGCCTTATACGGCGGCCGAGATCCGCAATGCCGAATGCATCGCCGGCCAGGGTGAATTGCCGTTCAAGGTGGGCGCCGGCTGGCGCATCCAGGTGGCGGACTTCCGCAACTACGCCAGCTTTGTCACGCTTGACTACACGGATGGCCCGCAACCCGTCGTCTACCAGGGCGTCGCCGTCACCTTGGACGGCTTGCAGTGCCAGCTGCTGCGCGACGATGACGCCATCGCCAAAAGCGCTGGCAAGTACCGCGGCAAGCTCGACGCGCTCGACTGCCCGTCCTGCGGCAGCGGCATCCAATATGTGCCTGGCGCGGCGGCGCAGCTGGTGTGTCCTGCCTGCCACGCGCAGCTCGACGCCAGCGGTCCGGAGGCGCAGGTGCTGGCCATCGGCAAGCAGGTGCACGACAACGCTGACATCACGCTGGAGCTGGGCGCCAGCGCGAAGATCAGCAATGTCGATTTCACGGTCATCGGCATGATGCGCCGCGCCGACGATGAAGGCAGCGAGTGGAACGAGTACCTGCTGTACAACGCGCGCGCCGGCTTCTTCTGGCTGGTGGAAACGGACGATGGCTGGTCGCGCTCGAACGTGCTGCCGAACTGGCCCAACTGGGCGTCATTGGACGCCGATACCTGCAAGCTCGATGGCGCAAGCTACCGCAAACTGTATGACTACGGCTCGCAGGTCGTGTACGCGGCAGGCGCCTTCAACTGGAAGGTGGCCGTCGGCGACAGCACGCGCGTCTATGAATTCGAGCAGGGACAGACCAAGCTGGCGGCGGAGCTCACCAGCGAGGAAATGACCTGGTCGCGCTCCGTACCCGTTGCCTATGACCAGATGGCAGCCTGGTTCGGCGCCGCCTTCCATGGCGGCGCCAAGGTGCAGAATATCCAGCTGAGCCACCGAGGCATCGCCAAGGTCTTCATCGTCATCGTGCTGGTCTTGAATGCGATCCCCATGTTTGTCTCGTTCTCCAGCACCTTGATGTGGAGTTTGCTGGGCTGCCTGGCGCTGTTCCTGCCCGCCGTTTTCCTCGACAAGAATGCAAAGAATCCTCCATGAGTAAATATGTGATCTATGCCCTGATGGTGACCTTCAGTGTCACGGCCGCCAATTGGGTGCGCATGTTCAAGGTAGCCGGCAGCAGCAGCGGCAGCAGCTGGAGTTCGCGCACGGGCAGCGGCGGCGGCAGCTATGGTGGCGGCTCCAGCGGCGGCAGCCACAAATAAGCATGACCGCCACACCGCATCTGCCCCTGGGCATCCATCTGCTGGCCGACTTGTCCGGCATCGCGCCGGAACGCCTGCGCGACTGCGCCGCGCTCGAACGCCTGCTGCGCGCAGCGGCCATCGCGGCCGGCGCGCAAGTGCTGCACGGCCATTTCCACAGCTTTGGCCCGGGCCAGGGCGTCACGGGCGTGCTGCTGCTGGCCGAATCGCACATTTCCATCCACACCTGGCCGGAATGCAGCTTTGCCGCCGTCGACATCTTCATGTGCGGCGCGGCCCGGCCGCAGCTGGCGCTGGACGTCATCAAGGATGCGCTGCAGGCGGCGCACTGCCAGCCGCAATCCGTGAGGCGCGCCCCGCCGGAGCACTCCTAGCGTCGCTGGTGGATCGCGTGGCGATCGCTTACACTGTCGGCTGATCCTCCAACCGTGACTCCCATGCGCCGTTCCGCCCTCCTCGCCCTGCCCCTGCTACTGCTGGTTTCCGCCTGCGACGACTACACGGCGCCCAGCCTGTACCAGGCTACCACGCCCGAGTGCAAGACCTGGACGGAGGGCTCGCGTTTCGAGCTGCCGCGCGGTATCAGCGTGTATGCCACGCCCCCCGTCACCTTGAAGGAAGGGGGAACGGAGCTGGCGCTGATTTTTACCTTGCCCGTCGGTACCCAAGCCAGTTTTACGCGCCTGTCCTTCCTGCTGGAAGAACCGAAACAAGCACCGTTCGCCGAAGCCAAGATACTCACCATTTACCAGCGCGGCGTGAGCCGCAAGGCGGAGATGGTCGACGTCATCGAAACACTGCCCATCATGTTTTCCGCCGTGGGTTCGAGCGCCGAAACCCAGTGGCGCTTGCGCCTGCAACTGCCGCGCCAGCTGCCGCAGCGCTTTGATCTGTCGATGCCCGACATGCTCGTCGCCGGCAAGCGCTATCCCGTGCGCACGTTTACGTACCGCTATTTCCCCGAGCGCCAGGCTTACGGCATGTGCAGCTGAGGTTGACGCCGGCGCACGCCGCTGGCACACTGGCGTTTTCCATCACACAACAGGAGTAGACAACATGCGCCATTCGGATACTGCCGTGCTGTCGGCTACCTGATCACGGTCTTTCCCGGCTAAGACCCTTAGCCCGCTGTTCTTCATACGCGTGATCGCGTAGCCGACCTCCCCTTTCTTTCGTGCCAGTCATGGCGACTGGCGGTGCCTGCACGCGCAGGCTACATGTCCGCACGCGGACGACAGAATCTGGAATCACGCTACCATGATCGCATTCGATTTTGCGCAACTACGCCTTATCGGGCTGCAGCAGGCCATCGCCGGCGCAGCCACCCAGCTCGACGTATCCTCTCCCGCCGCGCAGCTGATGCGCGTGAGCGCTGTGCACCGCGACAGCATCCTCGTGCACGACGGCATCCAGGAACACCCGGCGCAGCTCCTGCCGTGCCTGCTGCACGAGCTGCTGACGCAGAACACCATGCTCACGGTCGGCGACTGGATCGCCGCAGAACCCGATCTTCACGGCACCTTGTGGATAAGGGCGCACTTATCCCCCGTCACGCAAATCGCCCGGCGCGGCAATGACGGCCGGCGCCAGGTACTTGCCAGCAATGTCGACACGGCCTTGCTGGTGATGGGGCTGGACGAGGACTTCAACCCGCGCCGCCTGGAACGCTACCTTGCCATCGTGCTGGCGGCCCAAGTCAGCCCCGTGGTGGTGCTGAGCAAGGCTGACGTGGCCGACGACGTGGGCGGCAAGCTGGCGCAGCTGAAACACCGTCTGCCGCAGCACGTGCCCCTGTTTGCCGTCGATACGCGCCATGCGTATGACGTGGCCATCCTGGAACCCTGGCTAGGTGCCGGCCAGACCCTGGTGCTGCTCGGGTCATCGGGCGCCGGCAAGTCCAGCCTGACCAATACGCTATGCGCGGCGAATCAAGCGACCAACGGCGTGCGCCATGGCGATGGGCGTGGCCGCCATACGACGACGGCGCGCTCGCTGCACCTGTGCGCGGGCGGCGCCTGCATCATCGACACGCCGGGCTTGCGCAGCTGGCAGGCCGATGCCGATGCGGACACCCTGGCCGCCACGTTTGATGACATCGCGAAACTGGCATCCACCTGCCAGTTCCGCGATTGCCAGCATGCCAGCGAACCCGGCTGCGCCGTGCGCGGCGCCGTCGATGGGGACCGCTTGCGCAACTATCACAAGCTCCTGCGCGACGCGCGCCGTATTGACGAGACGCCGCTCGAACGCATTGCCGCCCGCGCCAAGTGGAAGACAATATTGAAGGCGGGACTGAAACGGGGAAAGGACAAGCGCCGTTAACTTGTACTGAAATCAGCTTTACTGAAATGAGTTTTGCAAAAAAAAAGGCAGCCCGGAGGCTGCCTTTCTTGCTGCTGCTTGCAAGCGAATTAATGCTTGCGCAGCTTCTGGATCGCTGCCAGCTGCGCAATCGCGCTGGCCAGCTCGGCTTGCGCTTGCGCGTAGTCGATGCCCGAATCCTTGTTGTGGATATTTTCTTCCGCCAACTTCTTCGCTTCCAGCGCTTTCGCTTCATCCAGGTCGTGACCGCGGATCGCGGTATCGGCCAGGACGGTCACGGTGTCCGGTTGCACTTCCAGCAGACCGCCAGCAACGAAGACGAATTCTTCTTCAGCCTGGCCGACTACCTTGATGCGGACCGCGCCCGGACGGATGCGGGTAATCAAAGGCGTGTGGCGTGGGTAGATACCCAGCTCGCCCTGTTCACCCGGCAACGCGACGAATTCTGCTTCGCCTGAAAAAATCAGTTCTTCAGCGGAAACCACGTCAACGTGAATTGTGTGTGCCATGTGTGTCCTATCGGGTTGAAGAACCCCGCCTGGTAAGGGGCGGGGTTAGGCCCAGACTTAACTTAGTTAAGTTTCTTGGCTTTTTCGATTGCTTCTTCGATCGTGCCGACCATGTAGAACGCTTGTTCCGGCAGGTGATCGAGTTCGCCCGAAGCGATCATTTTGAAGCCCTTGATCGTGTCTTTGAGCGAAACGTATTTACCAGGCGCGCCGGTAAAGACTTCAGCGACGTGGAAAGGCTGCGACAGGAAACGCTGCATCTTACGTGCGCGGGCCACCAGCAGTTTGTCTTCCGGTGCCAGCTCGTCCATACCCAGAATCGCGATAATGTCGCGCAATTCCTTGTAGCGTTGCAGGGTCGTTTGCACGGCACGCGCGGTGTCATAGTGCTCTTGACCAACGATCAACGGATCCAGCTGACGCGAGGTCGAATCCAGTGGGTCCACTGCTGGGTAGATACCCAGGGAAGCGATGTCACGCGACAGCGCAACGGTCGAATCCAAGTGAGCAAACGTGGTAGCAGGCGATGGATCGGTGTAATCATCGGCTGGAACGTAGACGGCCTGGATCGAGGTGATCGAACCGGTTTTGGTCGACGTGATACGCTCTTGCAGACGGCCCATTTCTTCAGCCAGGGTCGGTTGGTAACCCACAGCCGACGGCATACGGCCCAGCAGTGCCGATACTTCGGTACCAGCCAGCGTAAAGCGGTAGATATTGTCGACGAAGAACAGAACGTCCTTGCCTTCATCACGGAACGATTCAGCGATCGTCAGGCCGGTCAGCGCAACGCGCAGACGGTTACCTGGCGGTTCATTCATCTGACCGTAGACCATCGCAACTTTGGAGTTCTCTGGATTTTCCAGATCGACCACTTTTGCGTCAGCCATCTCGTGGTAGAAGTCGTTACCTTCACGCGTACGCTCACCCACACCGGCGAACACGGACACGCCGCTGTGCGCTTTGGCGATGTTGTTAATCAGTTCCATCATGTTGACGGTCTTGCCTACGCCAGCGCCGCCGAACAGACCAACTTTACCGCCTTTTGCAAACGGGCAAACCAGGTCGATCACCTTGATGCCGGTTTCCAGCAGTTCTTGCGATGGCGACAGTTCGTCGTATGCAGGAGCGGTGCGGTGGATCGACGCGATCTGCTCGTGCGACACTGGGCCGCATTCGTCGATCGGGTTGCCCAGCACGTCCATGATGCGACCCAGCGTAGCTTTACCGACTGGCACCATGATAGGTTTGCCGGTGTTCTGGATCATCATGCCGCGACGCAAGCCATCGGACGTGCCGAGTGCAATGGTACGGACAATGCCGTCGCCCAACTGCTGTTGTACTTCCAGGGTCAGTTCCGAGCCTGCCATCTTCAAGGCATCAAATACCTTAGGCATCGCGTTGCGGGGAAACTCAACGTCCACCACAGCGCCGATACACTGAACGATTTTGCCATCAGCCATGTTCGTTCCTTCAATATAGTTAAATTCGTTTAAACCGCAGCCGCACCGGCGACGATTTCGGAGAGTTCTTTGGTAATCGCAGCTTGGCGGGTCTTGTTGTAGATCAGCTTCAATTCGCCGATCACACTACCCGCGTTGTCGCTTGCAGCTTTCATCGCGACCATCCGTGCCGATTGCTCGGACGCCAGATTCTCCGCGACTGCCTGGTACACCAGCGCTTCTACATAGCGCTCCAGCAATTCGTCGATCACGCTTTGCGCATCCGGCTCGTAGATGTAATCCCACGTGTGGGCGCCCTTGTCGGCAACCATCTTGTCGGCCGTCAGAGGCAGCAATTGCTCCACGACTGGTTCCTGTTTCATCGTGTTGATGAATTTGGTGTAGCACAGGTACACTGCATCGATCTTGCCTGCCTGGAACTCTTCGAGCATGACCTTGACGGGTCCGATCAATTTGTCCAGGTGGGGCGTATCACCGGTTTGAATGGCGTGCGCAATGATCTTGACGCCGATGCGATTCAAAAAACCCAAACCCTTGTTACCGATGGCAACTGCTTCAATCCGGTTGCCAGCTGCTTCCAGCTCGCGCGACTTCGACGTCACCTGGCGCAGGATGTTGGTGTTCATGCCGCCGCACAGACCCTTGTCGGTCGTGACAACAATGAAACCCACTGCCTTCGCTTGCGTACCCTGGGCAGCTGCCAGGAACGGGTGCGTGTATTCCGGATTGGCGGTCGCCAGATTGGCGGCGATATTCCGAATCTTGTCACTGTAGGGACGGGCTGCCCGCATCCGGTCTTGCGCCTTGCGCATTTTGGACGCGGCGACCATTTCCATCGCCTTGGTGATCTTCTTCGTATTCTCTACGCTCTTGATCTTGCCTCGTATCTCTTTGCTTGATGCCATGAGTCCTTACTCCTTCTGCGCGTAGGGCGGCGCCTCACTCAAGGTGGGCGCCGCCTGGCCGCTTAATATGCGCCGGATTTCTTGAAATCAGCAATGGCCGCCGACAGAGTTGCTTCGCTGTCTTTGTCGAGTTGCTTGGTTTCTTCGATCTTGGCCAGCAGAGCAGCTTGCTTGGTCTTCATGTAAGCGTGGACACCAGCTTCGAACGACAGCACTTGCTTGACTGGCACGTCGTCCATGAAGCCTTTGTTCACCGAGAACAGCGATACGGCCATCAGCGAGATCGACAGTGGCGAGTACTGGGCTTGCTTGAGCAATTCCGTTACGCGGGCACCACGGTCCAGCTGCTTGCGGGTCGATTCATCCAGGTCCGAAGCGAACTGCGCAAACGCGGCCAGTTCACGGTACTGCGCCAAGTCGGTACGGATACCGCCGGACAGGTTTTTGATGACCTTGGTCTGGGCGGCGCCACCGACGCGCGATACGGAAATACCGGCGTTAATTGCAGGACGGATACCGGCGTTGAACAGCGAGGTTTCCAGGAAGATCTGACCGTCGGTAATCGAAATCACGTTGGTTGGAACGAATGCGGACACGTCGCCAGCTTGCGTTTCAATGATCGGCAGTGCCGTCAGGGAACCGGTCTTGCCTTTGACGGCGCCGTCGGTGAACTTCTCGACGTAGTCGGCGTTCACGCGTGCTGCGCGTTCCAGCAGGCGGCTGTGCAGGTAGAACACGTCGCCTGGGTACGCTTCACGACCTGGTGGACGGCGCAGCAGCAGCGAGATTTGACGGTATGCAACAGCTTGTTTGGACAGATCATCGTAGACGATCAGTGCATCTTCACCGCGGTCACGGAAGTATTCGCCCATGGCGCAACCGGAGTACGGGGAGATGTATTGCATGGCGGCCGATTCCGAAGCGGAAGCGGCGACAACGATGGTGTATTCCATCGCGCCGTGCTGTTCCAGCGAGCGCACGATGTTCTTGATCGACGAGGCTTTTTGGCCAATCGCGACGTAGATACATTTCATGCCCTGGCCTTTTTGATTGATGATCGCATCAATCGCCACAGCCGACTTGCCGGTTTGACGGTCGCCGATGATCAGTTCGCGCTGGCCGCGGCCAACTGGAACCATCGCATCGATCGACTTCAGGCCGGTTTGCATTGGTTGCGAAACGGACTCACGGGCGATAACGCCCGGAGCGATTTTTTCAATCGCGGCCGTCAGTTTCGTGTCGATGGCGCCTTTGCCGTCGATTGGCTGACCCAGCGCGTTGACAACGCGGCCGAGCAGCTCAGGACCAATTGGCACTTCCAGAATGCGGCCGGTGCATTTCACCGTGTCGCCTTCGGAGATGTGCTCGTAGGCACCCAGAATCACGGAACCGACGGAGTCGCGTTCCAGATTCATTGCCAGGCCAAACGTGTTGCCTGGGAATTCCAGCATCTCGCCTTGCATCACGTCCGACAAACCGTGGATGCGGCAGATACCGTCGGCGACGGAAATAACCGTGCCTTGATTACGCACTTCAGCGCCGCCGTCAAGACCTTGGATCCGGCTCTTGATCAACTCGCTGATTTCAGATGGGTTGAGTTGCATACTAACTCCTAAAAGTGTTTCTCTCAGCTTGCGCGAGGGGTAAGGGTCTGTCTTAGCTGGCCTGCCGAAGCGCGTGTCTTACGACACCAATGCAGCGTGCAGTTGCTGCAGCTTGGCGCGCACCGAGGTATCGAGCACTTGGTCGCCAACAACCACGCGCACGCCGCCGAGCAGCGATGGATCCACTGTGACGGCAGGGTTGAGCTTACGACTGAATTTCTTTTCCAGCGTTGCGACCAGCTCGGCCGTTTGGCCTTCGCTCAGATCGAAAGCGCTCGTGATCTCGGCGTCAGCCGCACCTTCCAGACCATTTTTCAAGGTATGGAATTGCGCGCCGATTTCCGGCAGCAGGCTGATGCGGCCATTTTCGATCAACAACGTGACGAAGTTTTTCACTTCCTCATTGAGCGGCGATTTCAACAACGACAGGATGGTGGCGGCAACGTCGCTTTCCGAAACTTTCGGATTGCGCGCGTACGCCTGTACCTCGGGGTGGCTACCGATCTGTGCCAGTTCGGACACCAGTTCGGACCACGCCGCGAGGTTGCTTGACTCCTTACCAGCTTGGGCTACGCGGAACAAAGCTTCCGCGTAGGGACGGGCGACGGTTGCGAGTTCTGCCATGATTACAGCTCGACAGCAAGACGCTGCAACATTTCGGCGTGAGCCGTAGCGTTGACTTCACGCTTCAAGATCTGCTCGGCACCCTTGACAGCCAGGTCAGCCACCTGAGCGCGCAATTGTTCGCGTGCTTTCGACAGTTGCTGTTCGGCGTCCGACTGGGCTTGCGCAATGATACGCGCAGCTTCAGCTTGTGCATTTTGCTTGATCTCTTCAGCAACCAGCTGCGCGCGCTTTTCAGCGTCCGCAACGCGTTGCGACGCTTCTTCACGTGCACTGTTCAATGCCTCTTGCGCACGCTTTTCAGCGACAGCCATCGAAGCTTGACCTTGATCGGCCGCAGCCAATCCATCCGCGATTCGTTTGGCACGCTCATCCAGCGCTGTGTTCAGCGCTGGAAATACGAACTTCATCGAGAACCAGACCAACACCGCGAAGGTGATCATCTGGCCGATGAGCGACATATTGATGTCCATACCTTTGCTCCTAACTAAAAGTTTCTCCTAGGGTTGGAGCGAATTACTGAGCAACAGCCGTCAGAGCGGACAGGAACGGGTTAGCGAACGTGTACAGCAGAGCGATACCAACGCCGATCATCGAGATAGCATCCAGCAGACCAGCGATAACGAACAGTTTGGTTTGCAGTTGTGGCATCAGTTCTGGTTGACGTGCCGAAGCTTCCAGGAATTTGCCACCCAAGATAGCGAAGCCCAGAGCGGTGCCGATTGCGGCCAGGCCGATGATGATTGCTGCTGCCAGAACGGTCATGCTTTGTACTTGTGCGATCAGAGCTTGCATAAAATTCTCCTAAATTTAAAAACGAAAGATACTAAAAAAACAAAATATAAAGTTAATGATTAATGTTTCTCAACCGCGAGGCTCAGATACACAACCGTCAACGCCATAAACACAAAAGCTTGCAAAGTTACAATCAAGATATGGAAAATTGCCCATGGACCACCCAACGCCCACTGTGCCCACCAAGGCAACAACGCGATCAAGATGAAAATCAGCTCACCGGCATACATATTGCCGAACAGTCGCAGCGACAGGGAGATCAGTTTTGCAACCAACTCAACCATTTGCAGCAAGAAATTAACTGGTGCCAACAAGATCGTGCCGATGATGCCACTTGCATGGAAAGGCGCGGTAAACAATTCCTTGATCCAGCCGCCCAGGCCCTTGGCCTTGACGGAAAACGCGATAATGCACAGAACTACCGAGAACGACATAGCAAAAGTATGGTTCACGTCGGCGGTCGGCACCACGCGCAGCTTGTGCACGCCAAACCAGCTCAACACTGTCGGCAGCAGGTCAACCGGCAAGAAGTCCATTGCGTTCAACAACCAGACCCACACGAAAATCGTGATGGCCAGCGGCGCGATGATCTTGCTTTTTGCGTGGAAGGCCCCATTAATAGTCTCATTGACCATTTCCATGATCATTTCGACGAAGTTTTGCAATTTGCCAGGAACACCGGCCGTCGCACGGCGCGAAGCCATGTAGAAAACGGCAAGGAAAACAAAGCCCATGATGGCAGACACCCAGAATGTGTCCAGGTTGAAGGCGCCATCGGCGCTTTTCAAGTGGGCCAAATGGTGGCTGATGTATTCTGTGGCGTTGGCCGGGGCAGCATGGCCCGCTTCAATAGCGTGTTCTGTGGTCATAATGAATTTAGATTTGTCGTTTCAGAGCACAACAGGCCCCAAAACCAATGATTAAACAGCGAGCAATGAAAACCAGTATGCTAAGGTTGCCACCGCGAAACCCAAGATCAGCCATAACCAGGCGGCCGACTGAAACAACACCAGTGCCAATATAAACAGCACCGCTGTAATAAATATTTTCACCATTTCCGCACGCAAGTGCGCGCGAAAAGCCTTTTTGGCGTCGCTACTACCGCGAACCACCAGCAAGGCATACGCTAGACTGCCGGCAACGGCGATCGCACCGCCGCATGCGGCTGACCAGCCTCTGACACTGCCACCGAAAAACAAGGTGAGCGTGGCAAAACTGATTACGATTGCTAGCTGCAAGGCAACTACTTTGTAGACTGGCTTGGCAATACTTTGTTGTGAATCACTCAATTGCCAAGTTCCCAGAAAAATCTACACACGCAAAGACACGGGATTATAGTTGGCTTTGTTCTATAGAGTCAAACGTTGCTGCACCGCAGCAGGGCGATTGCTGCGTGAAACTGACGCTTTACCGACTATTCGCCGCCATTTGCACCACTATATGGCAAAGTCGCTTGTCTGGCCGCTTCCAGCCGTGTTATCAAGGAATCACGTGGTGCATCTGGAAAGCATGGCCGGATTGTCCACACCCACACTTCCCATGTCTTTGCAGCTTGCTATTTAACCACGCAAGCGGGTCAACAAACCATCGAGCACGTCAAGATCGGCAAAATCGATCACTAATTGGCCACGGCCTTTGTTGCCCATCTTGAACACCACGGGCGTGGCCAGCGCATCGGACAACTCTTCTTCCAGGCGCGCGATGTCGCCGGACTTTTCCTTTTGCCGCGGTTCGACGGGGTTGGCCGCTTCTTCGGCCGTGCGCGTCACCAGCTTTTCCGTTTCGCGTACCGACAGGCGCTTGGCCACGACCTGGTTGGCCAGGTTGATCTGGCTGGCCGCATCGACCGCCAGCAAGGCACGCGCATGGCCCATGTCGATATCGCCAGCCATCAGCATGGTCTGCACGGGACTTGCCAGGTTCATCAGGCGCAACAGGTTCGACACCGCGCTGCGCGAGCGTCCCAGCGCAGTGGCCGCTTGCTCATGCGTAAAATTGAAGTCGGCGATCAGGCGGTGTATGCCTTGCGCTTCTTCCAGCGGGTTCAGGTCTTCGCGCTGGATGTTCTCGATCAGCGCCATCGCGGCGGCGGCCAGGTCGTCCACATCGCGCACCAGCACCGGTACTTCCGTCAGGCCGGCCAGCTGCGAGGCGCGGAAACGGCGCTCACCGGCAATTATTTCATATTTAACAAGTCCGCTCAGGGTGTCTTGCCCGATCGGACGCACCAGGATGGGCTGCATCAGTCCTTGCGCCTTGATCGAGGCGGCCAGTTCGTTCAGGGCCCCCTCGTCCATGCGCGTGCGCGGCTGGTACTTGCCAGCTTGCATTTGTGATACGGGCAAGCTGGAGGGTTGATGCGTGTCCGGACTGGCGAAGTCGCCGCCGCCACCCAGGAGGGCGTCGAGTCCGCGACCCAGTCCTTTTAATTTTTTCGTAGCCATGCTGTCCTAATCGTGTTTTCGGAGTAAGCGCTCACATTATTCATGGGAGTCGCTCGCCCTTTGTTTACATATGTTTGATACGTTCGACCATCTCGGCGCCGAAGGCGATATACGCCTGGGCACCTTTCGAGCTCGGGTCGAAGGTCACTCCGGGCAGGCCGTACGATGGCGCTTCGGCCAGGCGGACATTGCGCGGGATGATGGTATTGAAGACCTTGTCGCCAAAGTGCTGTTCCAGCTGGGCCGATACTTGTTGCGATAATGTCATGCGTGGATCGAACATCACGCGCAAGAGACCGATGATCTTCAGATCCGGGTTCAGGTTGGCATGCACCTTCTTGATGGTGTTGACCAGGTCGGACAAGCCTTCCAGCGCGTAGTACTCGCACTGCATCGGGATGATCACGCCATGTGCGGCGCACAGGCCGTTCAGGGTCAGCATCGATAATGCCGGCGGGCAATCAACGAGGATGAAATCGTATTCGCTGTCGACTTCGGCCAGCGCATCCTTCAGGCGGCGTTCGCGGTTGTCAAGTTCCACCATCTCGACTTCGGCACCTGCCAGTTCGCGGTTCGACGGCAAGACATCGAAGCGCCCCGCTTCCGAACGCTGGCGTGCCGTCTTGACATCGGACTCGCCCAACATGACTTCATAGGTGGACGCCTTCAAGCCGGCCTTGTTGATGCCGGCGCCCATGGTCGCATTGCCCTGCGGGTCGAGGTCGACCAGCAGCACGCGCTGGTTCAACTTGGCCAGACCGGCGGAGAGGTTGACGCTTGTTGTGGTTTTACCAACACCACCCTTTTGATTTGCTACACAAAAAATTTTGGCCATGTATCTTCTAGTTGTAAAGAGATGCAAACTTCATCGTGCGCCCCGGCATCCCGCCGAAACGATTTATACTATTTATTTCATTTATACGATATAAATCGTTTATACGGTTTATATTATTTATACCGTATAAAATGTTTATATGGTTTATACCATTTAATTCAGCGGCCTTTAAATTCTTGCTATAAAGACCAGATGACGCTCTGCATTTAGCCCTGGCACCTGGATAGGCCGTAATTGTGTCACTTGCCAGTCTGCCGGCAGTCGCTCGCGCTCGTCTGGCGGTGCCACCCCTTTCAAGGCGATGAATTGCCCGCCCTCGGCCAGCACATGGTTCGACCAGTTGACGAAGTCGGACAGGTCGGCAAAGGCGCGCGAGGTAATCACGTCGAATTTCTGCTGCACTTCCAGCTGCTCCACACGCTTCGTGTACACGGTGACGTTGCTCAAGCCCAGTTCGGCCTTCACCTGCGTCAAAAATGCCGTCTTTTTATGCACGGTGTCGATCATCGACACTTGGATATCGGGCCGCGCGATGGCCAGTACCATGCCCGGCAAGCCGCCGCCGGCGCCCACGTCGAGTACATTTTTTGCATGAGCGAACGCCGGCACGGCCGCCAGCGAATCGAGTACGTGCAAGGTCAGCATCTGCAGCGGATCGCGCACCGACGTCAGGTTGTACACGCTATTCCATTTGGCCAGCAAGGCCAGGTAATCGAGCAGTTTTTCCGTCTGATCCGCGCTCAGGTCCAGCTCCAGCGCGGCGATGCCTTCATTCAAAATGGGGGCCAGTGCGGCCCGGTCAAACTGCTTCATTCAACAACCTCATCCTTTAAAGTGGTGGTCTGCGCGGCACCGAAGCCGCGCTTTTTCAAATGCACCAGCAGCAGCGAAATCGCCGCCGGCGTCACGCCGGAAATACGCGATGCCTGGCCCAGGGTTTCAGGGCGCTGCTTGTCGAGTTTTTGCCGCACTTCGACCGACAGCGCGCCGATATCGAGGTAGTTGAAACCGGCCGGCAGGGCCAGGTTTTCATAGTGTTCGTGTCGCTCGATTTCCTTGCTCTGGCGCTCGATGTAGCCCGCGTATTTGAGCTGGATTTCCACCTGTTCGCGCACGGCGGGGTCTTCCACGCCGGGGCCGGCCAGGGCCTGACCTTCCATGCCCGTCATGCTCATCAGGGTATCGTAGGCCACGTTCGGGCGGCACAGCAGGTCCGCCAGCGAGTATTCGCGCTCGATGGCTTGGCCGACGATACGTTCCGATTCGGCGGCCGCCAGGATGCGCGGATTGACCCAAGTGGAACGCAGGCGCTGCAGTTCCAGCGCCACCGCTTCGCGCTTCGTTTCGAAGGCTTGCCATTGGGCGTCGCCCACGCAGCCCAAAGTACGGCCGATTTCCGTCAGGCGCATGTCGGCATTGTCTTCGCGCAGGCTCAGGCGGTACTCCGCGCGGCTGGTGAACATGCGGTACGGTTCCTGCACGCCCTGGGTGATCAGATCGTCGACCAGCACGCCCAGATACGCCTCGGAGCGGCCCGGTACCCAGGCTTCCTTGTCCTGCGTCAGCAAGGCCGCATTCAGGCCCGCCAGCATGCCTTGCGCGGCCGCTTCTTCGTAGCCGGTGGTGCCGTTGATCTGGCCGGCAAAGAACAGGCCAGCCACGGCCTTCGTTTCCAGCGAGGCCTTCAAGCCGCGCGGGTCGAAGTAATCGTATTCGATGGCATAGCCGGGACGCAGGATGTGGGCGTTTTCCATGCCCTTCATCGATTGCACCAGGGCGATCTGTACGTCGAACGGCAGGCTCGTGGAGATGCCATTCGGATAGAACTCATGCGTCGTCAAACCTTCCGGCTCGAGGAAGATCTGGTGCGATTCCTTGCCCGAGAAACGGTGGATCTTGTCTTCGATGGAAGGGCAATACCGGGGACCCACGCCCTCGATGACGCCCGTGTACATGGGGCTGCGATCCAGGCCGGCACGGATGATGTCGTGCGTCTGGCTATTCGTATGCGTGACCCAGCACGGCACTTGGCGCGGGTGCATGGCCGTGTTGCCCATGACGGAAAAGACGGGTACGGGATCGAGGTCGCCCGGCTGTTCCTGCATGACGGAAAAGTCGATTGTGCGGCCATCGATGCGCGGCGGCGTGCCCGTTTTCAAACGACCCTGCGGCAGTTTCAGCTCTTTTAACCGAGCCGAAAGCGAAATGGCAGGCGGGTCGCCGGCGCGGCCGGCCGAGTAGTTATTCAAGCCCACGTGGATCTTGCCATCGAGGAAGGTACCGGCCGTGAGCACCACGGCACGGGCCAGAAACTTCAAGCCGATCTGCGTCACGGCGCCGACGACCCGGTCGCCTTCGACGATCAAATCATCGACGGCTTGCTGGAACAGCCATAAATTAGGCTGATTTTCCAGGCGCGTGCGGATGGCGGCTTTGTAGAGAAGACGATCAGCCTGAGCGCGCGTGGCGCGTACTGCCGGGCCTTTCGACGAGTTCAGGATGCGGAACTGGATGCCGGATTCGTCGGTGGCAATCGCCATCGCGCCGCCCATGGCATCGACCTCCTTGACCAGGTGGCCCTTGCCGATGCCACCGATGGAGGGATTGCACGACATCTGGCCCAATGTCTCAATATTATGCGTGAGCAATAGCGTCTTCTGCCCCATGCGGGCGGAAGCGAGGGCCGCCTCTGTACCGGCGTGACCACCACCGACAACGATGACGTCGAATTCTGTAGGAAATAACATGATAAATAGGTAACAGTGCAAGTAAAAATGCGGGAAGAGAGCTCCGATTATAGAGTCTTTTTGCTAGCGCAACCTTCGTCGGGCCAATTTTTGCTTAATTTTTACTCAGCACGGGCGAGTAAACGGCGATTTCTGTTTCACGTGGAACACTCAACAAGCTCCAGGATGGGGCTGCAGTGTCCTGCAATGTTTGCTACAATTGCCGCATCGTCCGCAACCGTAGTCACGCCAGTGGCCATCGGGACGATCATCCAGGAGGACGGCCTCCCCCATCATGGGCACACACCGGGACGGCCCGCTCTGTATAAGGAGCCGCCATGGCCTGGATACTTTTACTCATTGCCGGCATGCTTGAAGTTGTGTGGGCATACTCGATGAAACTCTCCGAGAGTTTCACCAAACTGACTCCCTCCGTGATTACCGTGGTCATGATGATCGCCAGCTTCGGCTTGCTGTCGATTGCCATGCGCACCCTCCCCTTGGGCACGGCTTACACCATCTGGACCGGCATCGGCGCCGTCGGCGCCTTCATCGTCGGTATCGTGTTTCTGGGCGAGCAAATCAGCACCATGCGCGTGTGCGCCGCCGTCCTCATCGTGTGCGGCATCGTGCTGATGAAGCTGTCTTCCAGCCACTGAGAGGAACCCCCATGCTCCTCGAAAACTATTTTCCCGTCCTCCTGTTCATTCTGATAGGCATCCTGGTCGGCATCGTGCCCATGCTGCTGGGACGCGTGCTGGGTCCGCACAAGCCCGATCCGCACAAGCTGTCGCCGTACGAATGCGGCTTCGAAGCGTTCGGCGATGCGCGCATGAAGTTCGACATCCGCTTCTACCTGGTCGCCATCCTCTTCATCCTGTTCGATATCGAGGTGATCTTCCTGATGCCGTGGGCGGCCAACGTGAACGAACTCGGCTTGCCCGGCTTCTGGGCTGTCATGGGTTTTTTGAGCGTACTGGCCATCGGCCTGGCGTATGAATGGAAACGCGGCGCGCTGGAATGGGAATAGCCCGCGGCGTCTGGTTCCACGTGAAACATGCGCAGGGCGGAAAAGCGGAGTAAGCTTGGCTTCTGTCCTTGTTGTCAGGAGTCTGCATGCCCGCCTTCCAGTTCCGCACCGTGCCGCATCTGATCATTGAAGCGGGCGCCGCCGCCCAACTGGGCGCCCATATTGCCCATCAATTCCCCACAGTGCGCCGTGCCCTGCTCGTCACCGATGCAGGTTTTCTGCGCACGGGACTCGCCGATGCTCCGCTGCATAGCTTGCGAACGGCGGGTATCGACGTGCGTGTCTTTTCCGAGGTGCAAGCCGATCCGCCCGAAGCGATCGTGCTGGCCGGCGTCGCCCAGGCCCGGATGTTTCACGTGGAACTGATTATCGGTCTCGGTGGCGGCAGCTCGCTGGATGTGGCCAAGCTGGTGGCTGTACTGGCTCCCGGCCACCATGATTTGGCGCAACTGTATGGCATCGGCAATGTCAACGGCCAGCGCCTGCCCCTGGTGCAATTGCCGACCACGGCCGGCACGGGCTCGGAAGTGACGCAGATCGCCATCGTCACCACGGGTGCCACCAGCAAGATGGGCGTGGTCGCGCCGCAACTGTATGCAGACCTGGCCATCCTCGACGCCAGCCTGACCCTGGGCTTGCCACCCGCCGTGACAGCCGCCACCGGCATCGATGCCATGGTGCACGCCATCGAAGCGTACACCAGCCGCCTGCTGAAAAATCCATTGTCCGATATGCTGGCCATGCAGGCGCTGTCACTGCTGTCCGGCAATCTGCTCACGGCCTGCCGCGATGGCAGCAACTTGCCGGCGCGCGAGGCCATGTTGCTCGGCGCCATGCTGGCCGGCCAGGCGTTTGCCAATGCCCCCGTGGCGGCCGTGCACGCGCTCGCTTATCCCATTGGCGGCATGTTCCACGTGCCACATGGCCTGTCGAATGCGCTGGTGTTGCCACACGTGCTGCGCTTCAATCTGTCCCACGCGGCGCCCCTGTATGCGCAACTGGCGGCCGTCGTGCAACCCGGCATCACGGGCAGCGAGGAAGCGCGCGCCGTGGCCCTGATCGACGCCATGCATGACATCGCCCTGGCGACAGGGATCGCGCGCACCCTGCGCGAGGTGGGCATCGCGGCCAGCGACCTGGATCGCCTGGCCGACGAGGCCATGCTACAGACGCGCTTGCTAGGCAACAATCCTCGGCCCGTCACGCGTCTTGATGCCCGCGCCATCTATGCGGCCGCGCTGTAAGCGCTCAAAAAAAAGCCACGTACTCGACGTGGCTCTCGGGCGATATGCAAACTGACGCTAGTTGGGCACATCCACTACCGTGCCCGTCACGCTGATCGCATTGCCAGCCGCAGGCGTTGCCGCTATCGCCGGCACGTTGACATTCGTGATCAAGGTCGACGCATCGGTACGCGTCACTGTGCGCACCACCTGCGAGGGCGGCAAGGCTTGCTTGGCAGACAAATGCGCATACATTGCGTCGAGTGCCCGGTTCAGGTACACATGCAAGGGCACGATCAGGGTCGGCAAGGCGCTGCTGAAGGAATCGAAGTGGTTGGCGTTGGTCACCTCGATATAGCGCAGTTTGCTATTCGTCCCTTCCACCGCTGCGTTCAATCCCAGGTAGGCGCGCGAGGCATGATTGACGGGAATCAGAGTATCGCTGCGTCCCTGCACGATGATGGCCGGTTTGGCTTGCAGTTTTCCGCTGGCCGCTACCTCGGCCATGCCCGCCCGCACGCGCACGCTCTGCCCGTCCAGGGTGCCCTGCAAGTTGGCGCCGCTGACGGCATCCTTGCCCGTCGCCAGGCTGCGCAGACACAGGAAGCCATCGAGCGACTGGTCCGCCAGACCGGTCGAGGGTGACACGCCGGCCGTGTAGCCCTTGGCGCCGCCCACGCTGTTCTCGTACACGACACTGCCAAGGATGCCGTTTTGCGCCGCAAAGCTGGCCGCCTTTTGCGCCGAAGTGAAAGCGACCGGATTGCCGCTGCCATCCGTCTGCGCAAACGTGAAACCGCACACCTTGTCCGTCACGGAAAATTTCCCATAGGCATAGGCATACGTGACGGCCACCAGGATATTCGTGCCCGCGTGCGCGGCTTGCAGCGGATCGGAGTCAAGCAACCAGCCATACGCGCGCAAGCGCTGCTTCGCATCCGCCTGCTGCGCCGCCAGGTCGGCGCCATTCAATAAGCCCTTGGCGACCAGCGCCGTGCAGCGTCCCGCATTGCCGGCCACGGAAGCGATGCACGGCTGGTACAGCGCCGCATAGGTGGCGTAGTCGTATAGCGCGCGGCCCGGATTGGCCAACTGCACCCCGCCCTGCCGCACGCTGTAGGCACTCGATGCCGCAGGCTGGACCTGCGGCTCGCTGGCGGCCACGCCACTGATCAAGCCCTTGCTATCCTGCTCCGCCGCCAGCAAGGCCGAGCCGGCACCGTTGGAAATGCTCGACGCGATCGTGATGGTGTTCTTCGGCGTCAGCCGCACGATGCGCGAACTGCCGTCGCGGGCCAGCATGCCATAGCGCTCGTTCAAGACGTAATACGCCATCTCGACCGCCTGCAAGGTCACCTTGCCCCAATCCTTCTCCGGGTTCTGCTGCGAGTGCGCATGCTTGAAGGCGATACGGTTCGGATAAGCGGCGGCCCAGGCCAGCCGGTCCGCGTCGTTCAAGTCGGGCACGAAGAGCGCGCTCTTGCCGGCAGCCACCCTGCCCGCGCGCACGCCGTTCTGCAGATTGACGCTGTCGTCTTCAAACACATACAGCCCTGTGCCGGAACCCTTGTCCGCATATGCCACGGCGCAGCCCTTCTTCAGGCCCCATTCGCCCGAGCTGCCGATGGCGCCGTAGATGCCGCGCGAGCCACTCGACGTGCCCGTGACAATGCAGGCATGCTCGGGATCGAAGCTGGCCGGCACCTGCACCATCAAGGTGACATTCTTCTTGCCCGTGCCGTCATCCGCATAGGCAATGTATTCACTGCCAGCTACCAGGCCCTCGCCCGTGCCCACGTTCCCCGACGCATCGACGTTCGGTCCGTACAGGGTGCCATAGCCGCTGTTGGCGGCAATGTCGAGCACGGCACGGTAATTGGCGTAGATTGCATTGCGGCGCAGTTCTGCCGGCGTCGGCTGCTCCGCATTCGCATACGCGGGCGCGACGCCCGCCAGCCCCGTCTTGCCCAGGCCGGCCGTGAGTAAATCATTGGTCTTGCCGTCGTAGTCGGCGCGCGCGATCGTGCCCAGATAACTGGGTATCTGATTCAGTTCTTCCGGTGCATGGTTGCTGCCGCAGGCTGCCAACGCCAGCAGGGTGCACAGGCCGCTCCCCGTGCGCGTGATCGTCATTTGCATGGTGGTTCTCTCCGTTGAGGTAACAGTGGACGCACAATGAAAAACGCCGGACTATCCGTCCGGCGTTGCTTGAAAATCAGACAGCGGCCTTGGCGGCCCTGCCGCCGAAGCGCGCGATGGCTTCGCCGACAATGCCGCGCCGGAACAGCAGCACGCAGATGACGAAAATCACGCCAGTGACCATGCCCACCGATTCGCCCAAGGTGCCGAACCATTCGATGCCCGTGTGCGTGGCCAGATAGGTACCGACATCGCCCAGCTTGTTTTCCAGGGCGATGATCAGCACGGCGCCGAGGATGGGGCCCGCCATCGTGCCCATGCCGCCCACCAGTGTCATCAACACGACCAGGCCAGACATGCCCCAGTACACATCGGTAAGGGTTTCAAAGCCCAGCACCAGGGTCTTGGTGGCGCCGGCCAGGGCGGCCAGCGAAGCGGACAGCACGATGGCCATCAGCTTGTACTTGTTGACGTCGTAGCCCAGCGAGATGGCGCGCGGTTCGTTTTCCTTGATGGCCTTGAGCACTTGGCCGAACGGCGAGTGGATGGTGCGCACGATCAGGGCGAAGCCGGCGATGAAGATGGCCAGCACCACGTAGTACAGCACCGTGTCATTGCCCAGGTCTATCATGCCCAGCAAGGTTCCACGTGGAACACCCTGCAAGCCATCCTCGCCGCCCGTGAACGGCAGACGCAAGGCAAGGAAGTACACCATCTGCGCCAGCGCCAGGGTAATCATCGTAAAGTAGATACCTTGGCGGCGGATCGCCAGGCCGCCGATCACCAGGCCCAGCAAGGCACCCGTGGCGACGCCGGCCAGCAGACCCAATTCCGTTGGCCAGCCCCAGGTGCGCAGCGCGTAGCCGGTGACATAGCCGGCGCCGCCAAAGAAGGCCGCATGGCCAAACGACAGCAAGCCCGTGTAGCCGATCAGCAAGTTAAAGGCACAGGCAAACAGGGCAAAGCACAGCAACTTCATCAGGAAGACGGGATAGCCGTAAAACGGGGCCGCCAACGCCAGCAGCAAGGCAATGGCGTAGCCTACATTCTTATTCATCGTGGTAGCTCCAATACATGACTGATGAGGATTACTTTTCTTTGCCGAACAGGCCGGCGGGACGCAGCAGCAGCACGATGACCATCACCACGAAAACCACGGTGGCCGAGCCTTCCGGGTAGAACACGCGGGTCAGGCCCTCGATCACGCCCAGGCCCAAGCCCGTCAGGATGGAGCCCATGATGGAACCCATGCCGCCGATCACCACTACGGCAAACACGACGATGATCAGGTTCGAGCCCATCAGCGGCGAAACCTGAATGATGGGCGCGGCCAGCACACCGGCGAAACCGGCCAGCGCCACGCCGAAGCCAAACGTCAACGTCACCATCAGCGGCACGTTGATGCCGAACGCTTCCACCAGTTTCGGGTTTTCCGTGCCGGCCCGCAGATAGGCGCCCAGCTTGGTTTTTTCGATGACGAACCAGGTGGCGAGGCACACGGAGAGCGAGGCGATCACCACCCAGGCGCGGTAGTTCGGCAAAATCATGAAGCCCAGGTCCGTCGCGCCGGCCAGCGCTTCCGGCACGGCATACGGCTGGCCCGAAACGCCATAGAAGGAGCGGAACACGCCTTCCATGATCAGGGTGATGCCGAAGGTCAACAGCAAGCCATACAGGTGGTCGAGTTTATACAACCAGCGCAGCATGGTCTTTTCGATCAGGATGCCGACCAGGCCAACGAGGATAGGGGCGATGACCAGCATGGCCCAGTAATTGATGTCGAAATAGCTGAGGCCCATCCAGGCCAGGAAGGCGCCCATCATATACATGGCGCCGTGCGAGAAATTAATGACATTGAGCAAGCCGAAGATGACGGCCAGACCGAGGGACAACATGGCATAGAACGAGCCGTTGACGAGACCCAGCAGCAGCTGGCTCATCATCGCTTGTAATGGAACGCCGAAAATTTCCATGGCATCACAGTATAAAAAGCACCGCCGGGTAGCGGTGTGGTATCAAGGGAAACACGCCACCGCAGACCAGACTGGTGCGGCGGCGCAAGGCGAACCCTGCAAGCGAAGAGCATGCAGGACAGAGCGCCCGCGCAGCGGCGGGCTATCCGCAGGTATGGCTACAGCGTTACTTCCACAGCGAACACTTCGATTCAGCCTTGGTCACATACGCTTGCGTACCGGGCACGGTGGCAACCACCTTGTAGTAATCCCATGGGTATTTCGACTCGGATGGCTTCTTCACTTCCATCAAATACATATCGTGCACCATGCGGCCATCAGGGCGCACTTCGCCATTCTGGGTAAACATGTCGTTGATCTTGGTCTTTTTCAGATACGCCATGACTTTCTCGGTGTCATCCGTGCCGATCGCCTTGACGGCTTTCAGGTAGTTCGCCGCGGCCGAATAGTCGGCTGCCTGCAGCATCGACGGCTCTTTCTTCATCTTGGCGAAATAGCGTTTCGACCAGGCGCGCGTTTCCGCATTCAAGTCCCAGTACCAGCCGTCGGTCAGGTACATGCCTTGCGTCAGGTTCAAGCCCAGCGAATGGATGTCGTTGATGAAGATCAGCAAGCCGGCCAGCTTCATCGATTTCGTCAGGCCGAACTCGTTGGCCGCCTTGATGCTGTTGATGGCGTCGCCGCCCGCATTGGCCAGGCCCAGGATTTGCGGCTTGGCTGCCTGCGCCTGCAGCAGGAAGGAAGAAAAATCCGAGGCGCCCAGCGGATGCTTGACGCTGCCCAGCACCTTGCCTCCAGCCGCCTTGACGACCTCGGCCGTGTCCTTTTCCAGCGAATGCCCAAACGCGTAGTCGGCCGTCATGAAATACCAGCTCTTGCCGCCCTGCTTGACGATGGTGCCGCCCGTACCGCGCGCCAGCGCCACAGTGTCGTAGGCGTAATGCACGGTGTAAGGCGTACATTCTTCATTTGTCAGGCGCGAGGAGCCGGCGCCGATGGCAATAAAAATTTTCTTCTTTTCCGCCGCCACCTTGGCCATGGCCAGGCTGGCGCCGGAATTGGTGCCGCCGATCAGCATGTCGACGCCTTGCTGGTCGAACCATTCACGCGCCTTCGAGGCAGCGATGTCGGCCTTATTTTGATGGTCTGCGGAAATGAATTCCACCTTCTTGCCGGCCAGTACCACGCCGGCATCGGCGATCGCCATCTTGATGGCTTCCGCGCCACCGAGGCCGTCGACGTCGGAATACACGCCCGACATGTCGGAGATAAAACCGATCTTGATGGTGTCGCCCGACACCTGGGCGTGCGCGGCAGCGGAAAAGCCCAGTGCGCAAAGAGTGGCGGTGGCAATGGCGATAGCGTTACGTTTCATAGAGTCTCCGTTGGGATTATTGTTTGCTATTTAAACGATTGCTCGACGACGATACGGAACTACATGGGCATTACACGCCAAGCAGCTCGGTCAATACCGGCATCTTGGCTTCCAGTTCGGATGCAGCAAAAGTCTCGACGATCTGACCGTGCTCCATCACATAAAACCGGTCTGCCAGCGGTGCGGCAAACCGGAAATTCTGTTCCACCATGACGATGGTGTAACCTTTTGCTTTCAGGGTGGTAATCATGCGCGCCAGCCCTTGCACGATGACGGGCGCCAGGCCTTCGGAAATTTCATCGAGCAGCAGCAGGCGCGCGCCCGTGCGCAGGATGCGCGCCACGGCCAGCATCTGCTGTTCCCCGCCCGACAATCGCGTGCCCTGGCTATGGCGACGTTCCTGCAAATTCGGGAACATGGCATAGATTTCCTCCACTGACATGCCCTTCTCGCCGCTGGCCAGGGTCGGTGGCAGCATCAGGTTTTCCTCCGTCGACAGCGATGAAAAAATGCCACGCTCTTCGGGACAATACCCGATGCCCAGGTGGGCGATTTTGTGCGTGGGCAAACCTATCGCTTCGACGCCGTTGACTTTGATGGAGCCCGTGCGCGCCCCCGTCAAGCCCATGATGGCGCGCAAGGTGGTCGTGCGTCCGGCGCCGTTGCGGCCCAGCAAAGTTACCACTTCGCCCTGCTCCACTTTCAAATTCACGTCATGCAGGATGTGCGATTCGCCATACCAGGTGTGCAGTTGTGCAATTTCCAGCGCGGGTGCGCTGCCATTCACTTGTGTCGTCATCAATGCGCCCCTTCCAACTCGGCGTGGGTGGTGCCCATGTACGCTTCCATCACTTGCGGGTTGCGCGACACTTCCGCGTAACTGCCTTCGGCCAGCATGGCGCCGCGCTGCAGGACGGAAATCTTGTCGCAGATGCCGGAGACCACGCTCATATTGTGTTCCACCATCAAAATCGTGCGGCCAGCCGAGACCTTCTTGATCAGTTCCGTCACACGGTGCACGTCTTCGTGGCCCATGCCCTGCGTCGGCTCGTCAAGCAGCATCATTTCCGGCTCCATCGCCAAAGTGGTGGCAATTTCCAGCGCCCGCTTGCGTCCATACGGCATGTCGACCGTGATGGTGTCGGCAAACTCCGTCAGGTCGACTTCGGCCAGCAAGGCCATGGCACGGTCGTTGAGCTGGTTCAGGGAACGCTCACTTTGCCAGAAATGGAAGGAGGTGCCCAATTGGCGCTGCAAGCCGATGCGCACGTTTTGCAGCACGGACAAATGCGGGAAGACAGCGGAAATCTGAAAGGAACGGATCACGCCCATGCGGGCGATCTGGGCCGGTTTGGCGGCCGTGATGTCTTTTCCATTGAACAGGATCTGCCCGGAAGTGGGGACCAGGAATTTGGTGAGCAAGTTGAAACACGTGGTCTTGCCGGCGCCGTTAGGACCGATCAAGGCGTGGATATGGCCCCGCTCTACCTGCAGGTTCACCTCGCTCACTGCGGTGAAACCCTTGAATTCCTTGGTCAAATTTCTTGTTTCCAAGATTACGTTTGACATCGTGTCTCCTAGTTGTACTTTTTGTACTACTTAGTCATTTTTATAATACACAACTTAAATTTAACGCACAATACAGTATAACTACGGGGATTTTTCGCCAGCCAGAATGGCGCAAACCTGGGCTTTGACGCAGTCATTTCCAGGCCGCATGTATCATTTGCGCCGCTTTTTCCGCGATCATCACGGTGGGCGAGTTCGTATTACCAGAAGTAATGTAGGGCATGATGGAGGCATCGACGACGCGCAAGCCGGCCACGCCGAGCACGCGCAGCTGGCTGTCGACGACGCTCGATGCATCGCTGGCCAGGCCCATGCGGCAGGTACCCACGGGGTGAAAAATGGTGGTGCCAATCTGACTGGCCGCCTGCGCCAGTTCTTCCTCGCTCTGGAATTGCACGCCAGGCTTGTATTCCTGCGGCGCAAATTTTTTCAGGGCCGGCGCGGCGGCGATGGCCCGCGTCAGGCGCAGGGCGTCAGCTGCGACGGCGCGGTCCTGCTGCGTACTGAGGTAATTGGGCACGATGTCAGGCGCCGCATAGCTGTTGGCCGACGCGATGTGCACGTGGCCACGCGAGGTGGGGCGCAGGTTGCAGACGCTGGCCGTAAATGCGGGAAACGCGTGCAGCGGCTCGCCGAATTTGTCCAGCGACAGCGGTTGCACATGGTATTGCAGGTTCGGCGTGGCTTGCTGCGGGTCGGACTTGGCAAACGCGCCCAGCTGCGACGGCGCCATTGACATGGGCCCGCTCTGGAACAGCGCGTATTGCAAGCCTATCTGCATCTTGCCGACGATATTGCTGGCCATCACGTTCAAGGTCTTGACGCCCTGTACCTTAAAGACCATGCGCAGCTGCAAATGATCCTGCAAATTGCCGCCCACGCCGGCGGCATCGAGCACGGGAAAGATGCCATGCTGCTGCAGCAAGGCGGCCGGGCCGATGCCGGACAATTGCAGCAATTGGGGAGAACCGATGGCCCCCGCCGTCAGCAAGGTTTCCCGTTTGGCCGTCGCCTGCCACTGTGTACCGCCGCCCGTAAACACGATGCCCGTGCAGCGCGGTCCCGTTTCCGTCGTTTCCAGCAGCAGACGTTCCACGTGGCAACCCGTCATGATGGTCAGATTCGGACGCCGCGCGGCCGGTTTCAAAAACGCTTTCGAGGTATTCCAGCGTATGCCGCGGCGTTGATTGACGTCGAAATACGCGCTGCCGCTATTGTCGCCTCCATTGAAATCGCTGGTTTTCGGAATGCCGACCTGCTGCGCCGCATCGCGGAAAGCATTCAAAATATCCCAGGACAGCCGCTGTTTTTCCACGCGCCATTCCCCGCCAACACCATGGTTTTCCGAGGCGCCGCCGTAGTAATCCTCGCTTTGCTTAAATAACGGCAAGACTTTGTCCCAGCGCCAGGACACATCGTCCGTCAGGTCGGCCCAGTGGTCGTAATCGCCGGCCTGGCCCCGCATATAGATCATGCCGTTGATGGAAGAACTGCCTCCCAGCACTTTGCCGCGCGGATACATCAAGCTGCGCCCGCCCAATCCCGCGTCTGCCTGCGTGGAATACAGCCAGTCCGTGCGGGGATTTCCGATGCAATGCAGATAGCCGACGGGGATGTGGATCCACACGTAATCGTCCTTGCCGCCCGCTTCCACGAGCAAAACGTTGGCATCCTTGTCGCGTGTGAGCCGGTTGGCCAGCACGCAACCTGCCGTGCCGCCGCCCACGATGATGTAGTCGTATTCGCCTGCTGATTCCAATGAAGCTCCTTTCGGTATGCCATCAAGCTGTCGCGCGGTGTGTCTCCCCACCGCGTCCCGTTACCAGAGTCTGTCTTTCTTCACGCATGCATTGCTGTTGAGCCACATTGAGATTACCACCAGTGCCGGACCAGGGCGACATTAATCGTGGCAAGCGGTACGAGCAAGCGTCGCGGCACGCTAAAAAGCAGGGTAAAACAGGGGCTGCAAGCTGTGGATAACCGTATGGATATCCACAGGGACGATATGTGCGTAAACGAAAAAATTTTTCAGCGACGTTTTTTTGTCCAGAAACCATCCCAGGCAGATACAACGCTTACTCAGCGCTTATCCGTACGCCAAGCGATTGTTTACAAGGACAAATCAGGACTTATCCACAGAAGATGTCACCGTTAACTACTATTACTATTCTTGTATACGAACTTATTAAGGTAAACCCGACAACACGCCCTTTGCTTGCCGTTCACCGTCAACAACATCGGCAAGCCTCTCGTCAAAAAAAAGCCGGCAAGCTGCTCATGCTGTCAAAAAAAAAATCCAGCCAACAACTGAGCGACGAAAACCGGCACGGTCGGCATCACGCACACAGCACTGCCAAACCGTTGTGCAAAATACAAACGTCAACAAACCTGATCAGGCACAGGGCCAGCAGGCGATTCGATGTCGAAAAAGGGGAAATTTACAACGATTGTGGATAAGTCACTTGATATCCACAGGATGACTTGTGAGTAAACACGAAGTTATGCGCAGGCCTGCATTTTATACAATTTTGCTCCTCGCGTGATACAGCGATTATGCACGCTTTATTTTGCGCGTAAACGGTTGATCCTGTTGAAAAAAAGGGAGTTATCCACAGAAAAAACCGCGTTTACTATTACTACTATTTTTATATATAGATCTATTGTAAACCGATAAAAAAAGCGGAAGTTCGGAGATATTTCCAAAAAAGCATGCATGAAGCGTCAAAAAAAAGCCAACGACGACATCAAGACCCACTGCCAAACCGTCTGCCAGGAATCACCTCGATGCCAGCATGCGCGAAAGAACAACATTCGTGGTCGCTCAAGTTTGATTGGCAAACCAAGAACAATGCATGCACAGCACGTTAACCATGCCACTACAGCAAGAAAATCCGTGATTTCTGTTAGCCACTGTGGATAAGTGCCTGCATATCCACAGGATGAGATGTGGGAAAAGTCGATCTTTGTCCACAGCTCAATTTTTATCCCAAACAAGTCCTCGCTGGATACAATGCTTGTGCGCCTACTTTTTTGTACGCTAAGTCGATGATTTTTCGATGGTATACCGACTTATCCACAAAAAAATGGCCGTTTACTATCACTACTATTTTTATGTATACATCTTTATTTAAAACACAGAGACAAACGCGAACGGTGGAAAAGTCACCGAAATGGCTGTTTTCACCGTACAAACCGTCTTGCAATCCCAAGAAAGCTGTAAAAACAGCATGAATTCACACAAAAAAATGCGTTTAGGCATCATCAGTGCCTTGCTCGAAGAACAGCAGGGGCTGGTAGAAGCCATGCAAGGCCCCCAGAGGCGTTCGCACGGTATGCGCGACTACACCCTGGGGACCCTGTGGAATATCGACGCTGTGTGCGTCCTGTCGCGTCTGGGCAAGGTTGCCGCTGCCATGACAGCTTCCATCCTTGTGGAAAAGTACGGAGTTACCCACATCGTCTTTACCGGCGTGGCCGGCAGCGGGGATAAACAGGTGAAAGTCGGGGATATCGTGGTGGCCGAAGCATTGTTGCAACACGATATGGACGCCCGTCCCTTGTTCCCCCGCTTCGAAGTGCCGTTGACGGGACTGCAGCGCTTCGCCACGGACCTGGAACTGAGCACGCAAATGGCAGCTGCTGCGGAAGATTTCCTGCGTGATGATGTTTCCAGCGTGCTGAAGGCGTCCGATATCGTGCAATTTGGCTTGCAGCATGCGCAAGTCCACCGTGGTCTGATCGCCAGCGGCGACCAGTTCATCAGCAGCGCCGCGCATATGAACCAGCTGAAAGCGGATATTCCCGATTTGCTGGCCGTCGAAATGGAAGGCGCCGCCGTGGCGCAAGTGTGTTTTGAACTGGGCGTGCCATTTACCGTCATGCGCACCATTTCCGACAACGCCAACGAAGAGGCCGCCGTCGACTTCATGCGTTTCGTGCAGACCGTCGCCTCGCCGTACGCGTTTACGGTGATTCAGCAGCTATGCCAGCGCCTGGCTGCTTGATCCTTGAACTGGCGGTGCATAAAAAAAGGGCAGAACCACTGGTTCTGCCCTTCTTATTTCAAAACAAAGGAGCCTGAAAAATGTTCAGGGACAGGCGCATTGCCGCAGGCAGTACGAATGTACGGCCAGGCAAGGCAACAACGCCATGGACTTTTTCTCAGGATCCTTTAGACACTCAGCATCATTAAACTTGCATTTCCGCCTGCTGCCGTTGTATTCACGCACAGCGCGCGCTCAGCGACCAGGCGCCACAGGGGGATGACACCCTCCTGCGTGGTGGCGATAGTGCTCACCAGGGCCCCTTCCCGGGCCGCCAGCAGCGGTTTGAGCTGGCCATCGAGGCCAGGCTCGATCATGGCGATCTGGAAATCATGCTGGACCGCATCCAGGCTGCTGACGACCTGGATGCGGTCCTTCAGCGCTGCCGGCAAGTCGCCCGGGATCAGATCCAGCGCTTGCGCCAGCACCAGGGCCAGGTTGCCGGTGGCCAGGACTGCTGCCAGCTGGTTCATCAAGGTGCCGGAGGTGGCCGCCGCGCACAAAATCGTGCCGCGTGCGGCAAAGCTCAGGGTATTGCGCTCGCCAGTCGGGCCTGGCAAGACAGTGGTGCTGCCCAGCAAGGTGGTGCGTGCGTATTCCTGCGCCAGTTGCTCGACCTTGTCGTGGCCATGCATCTTCGCCCACACGGTCAGCGCGTCGAGTGCTGGCGGCGCATGACGCTGGTGCTGCGTGCCGGGCGCCGCATTGCGCTGCAGGCGTTTCAGGTACAGGGGCCCGCCCGCCTTGGGACCAGTTCCCGATTTGCCTTCGCCGCCGAACGGCTGCACGCCGACGACGGCGCCAACGATGTTGCGGTTCACATAAATATTGCCCACGTGCGCGCGTTTGGTGATGAAATCGATGGTTTCATCGATGCGCGTATGGATGCCCAGGGTCAAACCGTAACCGCTGTCGTTGATCGATTGCACCAGTTGCGGCAATTCGGAGCGCTTGTAGCGGATCACGTGCAGCACGGGACCGAAAACTTCTTGCGTCAATTGCGCCAGCGACTTGATTTCCAGCACGGTCGGGGCGACGAACGTGCCTTTGACGGTGGGCAAATCGAGCGAATAATGGTCGATGGCCACGGTTTTCATCTTGTTGATGTGCGCCAGCAGATTGCTTTGCGCTTCCGCATCGATGACGGGACCGATATCGGTGGCCAGGCGGTCAGGATTGCCAACGCGCAATTCCTGCATGGCGCCCTTGAGCATGTGGATGGTCTTGTCGGCGATTTCCGTTTGCAGGAACAGCACGCGCAAGGCCGAGCAACGCTGGCCGGCGCTGTCAAAGGCCGACGACATCACGTCCTGGACCACTTGTTCCGGCAAGGCGGACGAATCGACGATCAGTGCATTCTGGCCGCCCGTTTCGGCGATCAGTGGAATGTCGATACTTTCAGCCACGGCCCTCGCGGCCAGGTTGCGGTTGATCAATTGCGCCACTTCTGTCGAGCCCGTGAAAATCACGCCTTTCACGCGCGCGTCATTGCACAGGCCGGCGCCAACGATTTCGCCGCTACCGGGCAAAAATTGCAGCGCGCCCCGCGGCACGCCCGCCGCATGCAGCAGTTGCACGGCGCGGTGGGCGATCAGCGGCGTTTGCTCGGCCGGCTTGGCCAGCACCACGTTGCCCGCCGCCAGCGCGGCGGCCAGCTGGCCCGTAAAAATGGCCAGCGGGAAATTCCACGGGCTGATGCAGGTGACGGGACCGAGGGCCAGGGTAGCCGGCGCATGTTCCACCTGCGCCGCGTAATAGCGCAGGAAGTCGACGGCTTCGCGGATTTCGGCGATTGCGTTCGGCAAGGACTTGCCTGCCTCACGCACGGCCAGGGCCATCAGCTCGATATGGTGCTCTTCGAACAGGTCGGCCGCGCGTTGTAATGCTTGTGCGCGGATCGACGGTTCCGTTGTTTGCCAGTCCATGGCGTACGCGCTGGCGCTGGCCAGCGCCGTTTCCACGTCGGCCGGACCGGCTTCCATGACTTTGCCCACGACATCGTCGTGCTGGGCCGGATTGTGCAGCATGTGCGCGGGGCCATTCAGGCTGACGGCGCCGTCGATCAGCGGCGCTGCCTGCCATTGCTGCTGCTGCGCCAGGCCGGTGGCCAGGGTGCGCAAGGTGTCTTCATTCGACAGGTCCAGGCCGGCCGAGTTCTTGCGCTCGCTGCCAAACATGTCCAGCGGCAGTGGAATCGAGGGGTGCGGCAAGCCGCCCTGCAGGCGCGCCAGCTCCAGGGGGTCGCGGATCAGGCTATCGATGGCCACGCTTTCGTCGACGATCTGGTTGACGAACGACGAGTTGGCGCCGTTTTCCAGCAAGCGGCGCACCAGGTAGGCCAGCAGGGTTTCGTGCGAGCCGACGGGAGCGTAGATGCGGCACGGCTTGTCCAGGTTGTCGGGGCCGACGACCTGGTCGTACAGGGTTTCGCCCATGCCGTGCAGGCACTGGAATTCGTAGTCGGTAATGCCATCGCGCTTCGCCCAGGTATAAATGGTCGACAGGGTTTGCGCGTTGTGCGTGGCAAATTGCGGATAGATCAGGCTGCTGGCAGCCAGCAGTTTTTGCGCGCACACGAGGTAAGAGACGTCCGTGTAAACCTTGCGCGTGTAGACGGGATAGCCTTCCTGGCCATCGACTTGCGCACGTTTGACTTCCGCATCCCAATACGCGCCCTTGACCAGGCGCACCATGAACTTGCGGCCGCTGCGGCGCGCCAGGTCGATCAGGAAATCGATGGCGAAGGGGCAGCGCTTTTGATACGCCTGCACCACGTAGCCGATGCCGTCGAAGCCGGCCAGGTCCGCATCGAAGGCCAGTGCTTCCATCAGGTCGAGCGACAGTTCCAGCCGGTCTGTTTCTTCCGCATCGATGTTGAAGCCGATGTTGTACTGTTTGGCCAGCAGCAGCAGCGCTTTGACTTTCGGCAGCAATTCTTCCATGACGCGGGCGCGCTGGGCGCGGCTGTAGCGCGCGTGCAGGGCCGACAGTTTCACGGAAATGCCGGGGCCGTTGCGGATGCCGCGCCCGTTCGAGGCCTTTCCGATGGCATGGATTGCCGTTTCGTATGAGGCGTAGTAATTGGCCGCATCCTGCTGTGTCAGGGCAGCCTCGCCCAGCATGTCGTACGAGTAACGGTAGCCGCGCGTTTCATTCTCGCGGCTGTTTTTCAACGCTTCCTCGATGGTCTGGCCCGTCACGAACTGGTTGCCCAGCATGCGCATGGCCAGGTCGACGCCCTTGCGTATCAGCGGTTCGCCGCCCTTGGCGATGAGCTTGGTCATGGCCGAACCGAGGCCCGATTCGCTGCTGGTACTGACCAGTTTTCCCGTGATCAGCAAGCCCCAGGTGGCGGCATTGACGAACAGTGACGGCGATTCGCCCAGATGCTTGCGCCAGTCGCCCTTGCTGATTTTGTCGGCGATCAGGCGGTCGGCCGTTTGACTGTCGGGTATACGCAACAGCGCTTCAGCCAGACACATCAATGCAACACCCTCTTCCGACGACAGCGAGAACTCGTGCATCAGTGCATCGACGCCCGATGCGCGCGTGCGTTTTTGGCGCACGTTCGAGACCAGGCGGTGCGCCAGCGCTTGTCCCTCGGCCGTCGTTTCGGTACTGCTGGGGCGGACTTGTTGCAACAGCCATTGCACGGCTGAAACCTCATCGCGCCTATAGGCGGCGGTGATGGCGGCGCGTTGTGGTGTCGCTTCGGGCAGGATTTCCGCCTGGAACGCAGCAAAAGGAATCGGGGTAAAAGCCGAGGGGCCTGCAGGGTGCATAAGTGCTCTTTACAAGGAAAAAGGGGACGAAAACTGACGTAATTCTTGCTCTTTTTTGGTGCAAAAAAATACAGAAAGTCGGACGTTAAGATGATTCGATTGTAAAGGGGATTCTTATGGATTAATTCTGGTAATACAGGGGGCTAGCAATAGATAGTTTTTGATGCGACAATTTAACCAAATAATATTAATTTGGGGGTGATGGTAATGCTGGACAAGATCAGTAAGAAAATCTTGATGGAATTGCAGAGTGATGGACGCATCAGCAATGTGGAGCTGGCCGCGCGCGTGAACCTGTCGCCTGCCGCCTGCCTGGAGCGCGTGCGCAAGTTGCACGAATCCGGTTACATCATGGGCTATACGGCCCAGTTGAACCCGCAACTGCTCGACGTCTCGCTGCTGGTGTTCATCGAAGTGGTGCTCGATCGCACGACGCCGGAAGTGTTCGACGCCTTCAAGCATAGCGTACAAATCATTCCAGAGGTACTGGAATGTCATATGGTGGCTGGCGGTTTCGATTACCTGGTCAAGGCACGTGTCAAGGACATGGCTGCCTACCGCGAATTCCTCGGCAAGACCTTGCTGCAGAAAGGTGTGCGGGAAACCCACACTTATGCCGTCATGGAAGAGGTCAAAAACACCACGAAATTGCCAATTAAGTGACCTCGGTGTAGCCAGCCCACTTTTCTGATTGAGCTATCGGAACAAATGTTGTAGGGTGGAACTACAATTCTGCTACCCGGTAGCCGCCTGAAACGCCGCGCAGACGTTACGTTCAGGGTGCAAGGTGGGCAATCGTGCCCACCCGCATACGGTTACAGCACGTCCCCGCGGGGACGTGACGGGTTCGCGCAGCGGGGGACAAATGAAGCAGTTGCAGCATCAGCTGGTGCGTTTCTTTGTATTCACGATCCTGGCCATGGCCGTTGCCTGCTGCCTGGCCTATCTGCTGCTGCTATCGGGCGGCGATCATCCTTATCTGATTGCCTGCGTGGCGGCCGCCATTGGCGCCGCGCTGCTGGCGTTCGCCAGCCGTCGGCGCGGCGAGCCGGGCTTGCACCAGTTCGCCGATACGGTGGGCAACGCCATCGATGCCATCATGATAGGCGCGGCGGAAACCTCGTATTTTGTCGATTCCGTCAAACAGAAGGTGGAACTCGATGTGCGCACGGCAAGCGACATCGCCGACAGTTCCGCACAAAATGCCATGATGACGGAAAAGATCGCCGCCAACGCGGAACGGGCCGCCAAGGTAGCCGCTGGCGTGCGCGTGGAAAGCGTGGCGGCACGGGCCGAAGTGGATCAGGGCTTGCGCCGCATCAATAACGCACGCGAAGAAGCGCAAGGCGCCTCCAGCACAATGCTGAGCTTGCAGGAAAAATCCAAACGCATCACAGGCTTTACGGAAGCCATTTCCGATATTTCCGCGCGCACCAACTTGCTGGCGCTGAACGCCGCCATCGAGGCCGCGCGCGCCGGTGAACATGGACGCGGTTTTGCCGTGGTGGCCGGTGAAGTGCGGCAACTGGCGCAGCGCACCAAGGAAGCCTCCGATGAAATCAGCGTGATGGTGCGCGAAATCAATGAACAGTCAGAAAAAGCGGCGCGTGGCATGAGTTCGCTGGCGGCGGGCGTGACGGAAGCGGCGCGCAATGTGGAAAGCGTGCATGCCTCGCTCAGCCACATCGAAGAATCGTCGGGCGTATCGGAAGACGCTATCGGGCAAATTGCCCGCGCCTCGCGCGAACATGTCGACACCACGCAGCTGATCGCCGACGCCATCCTGCAAATCCGCGACAGCATGCTGTCGACGAATGCCGAATTGCCACGCGCCACGCAGTCGGCCATGGCCCTGGCCGAGCGCGCTGAAGTAATCGCCAGCGCCCTTGGTGAATCGAGCGTGGCCACGCCGCACGACGAGATCCGCGAGGCGGCCCAGCGCGCCGCGCGGGATGTGGGCAAACTGTTCGAGCAAGCCATCGCATCGGGGCGCATTACGCGCGAAGCCCTGTTCGACCGCCACTACCGCCCCATCCCGAACACCAATCCGCCCAAGCACAACACGAAGTTCGACGCGTTTACGGACAAGGTGCTGCCCGATCTGCAGGAAGGCCTGCTGGCCGCCCTGCCCCATCTGGCGTATGCGGGCGCCGTCGACAACAATGGATACTTTCCAACGCACAACAAGAAGTTTTCCCAGCCGCTGACGGGCGACTATGCGACCGATATGGTGAATAACCGCACCAAGCGCATCTTCAGCGACCGCACGGGGGCGCGCTGCGGCAGCAATACCAAGCCCTTCCTGTTGCAGACCTATAAACGCGACACGGGCGAAGTCATGCACGATTTATCCGTGCCGATTCACGTCGATGGCAAGCACTGGGGCGGCTTCAGAATTGGTTACCGCTCCAGCAGCCACGCATGAAAAAAAACGCCTGATGATTCATCAGGCGTTTTTTTCAGGTTCCGGCAGATAATTTATTCAATATGCGGTTTGGGCGCTACGCCGCCGCCTGCCGCCGTGGCCGTGCGCAGAGTGGGCGTGTTCATGCTTTCCAGATGATTACGCAGCCATTTGTGGGCAGGGCTGCGCGCGTCGCGTTCGTGCCACAGCATGTCCAGGTGAACGGCCGGCAGGGTCAATGGCAAATCCTTGTACAGCAGGGACTCCGTCATGCCCGTCGAGGCGATCAGGTGGCGCGGCAAGACGGTGATCAGGTCGGAATTGGCCACTACCCGTCCGGCCGTGAAGAACTGGTTGACCGTTAGCAAGATGCGTCGTTCGCGGTGGATCTGTGACAGCGCCTCGTCGATCAAGCCATGCGCGCGGCCGGAAAAGCTCACCAATAAATGGTTTGCCGCGCAATAGTTATCCAAGGTCAATTCCTTGTCGGCCAGCGGGTGACCGCGCCGCATCACGCATACATACTTGCCGGAATACAAGCGCTCGTGGCGGATGGGCGAACCCGTTTCGCTCGACAATTGCGCCGCCACGCCGGGAAAGAAGCCCACGGCCAGGTCGATATCGCCGCGTAGCAACATGGGCCGCGGTTCACGCGTGGTCAGCGGCATCATGCGCACGTTGACGCCCGGTGCTTCCCGTTCGATCGAACGCATCAGCGAGGGCAGCCAGAAGGCGGCCGTCGCATCGGCCATGGCCATGCGGAAGGTGGCATGCGTCTTCGATACGTCGAAGGTTTCCGGCGTGACGGCCGCTTCCAGGCTGGCCAGGGCCGAGCGCACGGACGGCCACAGCGCTTCGGCACGGGGCGTGGGTTTCACGCCATACGCCGTGCGGATCAGCAATTCGTCACCCAGGCTCTCGCGCAGGCGTTTGATGGCGTTCGATACCGCCGGCTGCGTCATCGCCAGGTGGCCGGCTGCGCGCGTCAGGTTTTGTTCCGTCATGACGGCGTCGAAAACACGCAGCAAGTTCAGATCCAGCGTCAGAAAACTCATGGAAAGCCCAAGATAAAAGTTGAATTGATTACTTAAGAGTGTAAACCGCGCCGGACGCGAATATTTTCACTCGTCAAAAAATATTACAGTTTTCCATTCACGATTCATATAATTGGTATCAAGAAATGGAATTAGATTTATATGTTGCACTGCACTATAGTACTGGCAAATTCTATAATGCACTGGAACAGTATGTCTACCTTCGCCTCCGCCCTGTACGCAGTATCCGCACCCGTGCTGGAGATTTCCCTGCTGAACGCCCTGCAACTCGTGCTGGTGATCGTGGCCGTGGGCGCCTTCGCCCTGCTGTTCAAGCCTTTGCTGGTGGGTATCGCCCGCGCCATGGTGCTGGTGGTGCGTCCCAAGCTGAGCCGCGAAGAGCGCCTGGCGCGCCAGCAGATGCGCGAAGCGCAAGCTTTGAAACGCACCTTGGGCAAGATGGATGGCGTGTCGCCCAGCAATGCCGCCGAATTGCGCGCCCTGTCGACGCGCGCCTGAGCGATAAACGGTTGCAGCATGACAAGCCGGCGTGAGCCGGCTTTTTTTACGCCCGCGTTTTTGTTCAGGCCACGTCGCCCAGCAAATGGGCGCGCAACAAGGTGTCGGCCGGATGGGCGCCGATCCAGATCTTCAGCAGCGCATTGTAAAAGGCCAGTTCCGGTACCGTGTCGCCCACCTGCTTGCCATTCAGCTTGCACAGGGTTCCCTCTTCCGGCAGCCAGTCCACCGTCAGGATGTCACCCTTTTTCAGGCCGGGCACCATGGCGAACATGGCGCCGAACTGCATCGTCTGGCTCAGCAGGCGCGTGCGGTCGGCCTGGTCGGAACTGCGCTTCAAGCCTTGCATGAAGGCTAGACCCAGCTCGTCGGAAGTGATGTCGCGCAGCATGACGATTTCGAGACGGCGCGGCCCGGGCAGCGCCAGGATGTCGGCCAGCTGGGTTTTCTTTTCCGGCAGGTACAGCGCAATCGTGTAGACCTTGAAGATGACCTTGTAGCGCACGCCTGCGCCGTTGAGTTTCAATTCGCGGCTGGCCAGCTGCACCGTGTCGTCCAGCTTGACGCCGCCTACCTCAATGGCCAGCGCCGCTTGCGCCAGGCCGGCGCACAGGCAGGCACAAGCCAGGGTGCGGCCCAAACGGGATGTGCTTATTTGCATCTTCTACCTCCGTGGAAACCATGGGCTGTGGATAAGTCAGCACACAGTGTAGAACAGTTGGCAAAAGAGGGCCGCGCGGGGCGGCGGTGAGGAGGACGAAGAGCGCTTAGGCCTTGGCCGCAGGCAGTTCCGCCTGCAGGCGTTCGTACTTGGCCATCAATTGCTCCGGGCTTTCGCGCCAGGCGGGATTGAAGGGGATGCAGCTGACGGGGCACACTTGCTGGCATTGCGGCTCGCCAAAATGCCCCACGCATTCGGTGCACTTGTTGGGATCGATTTCGTAGATTTCTGCGCCCATGTAGATCGCGTCATTCGGGCACTCGGGCTCGCAAATGTCGCAATTGATGCATTCGTCTGTGATCAGTAATGCCATGATTTCACTCTTACTTATTGCGATGATGCCGCGTTGGCGGCAATCTTGTTTTGCAGCCAGCGGTTCACCGAGGGGAAGACAAACTTGGAGACATCGCCGCCCAGCGCCGCGATTTCGCGCACGATGGTGCCCGAAATGAACTGGTACTGGTCGGACGGTGTCAGGAACATGGTTTCGACATCGGGCAGCAGGTAGCGGTTCATGCCCGCCATCTGGAATTCGTATTCGAAGTCGGAGACGGCACGCAAGCCGCGCACGATGACCCTAGCTTCATGCTTGCGCACGAAATCCTTGAGCAGGCCGGAAAAGCTTTCCACTTGCACATTCGGATAGTGGCCGAGTACTTCGTTGGCGATTTCCAGGCGTTCGTCGAGCGAGAAAAACGGTTGCTTGTTCTTGCTGTCGGCCACACCGACGATCAGCTTGTCAAACAGACCCGATGCGCGGCGCACCAGATCTTCATGACCGCGTGTGAGTGGATCGAATGTTCCTGGATAAACGGCTACAACCATTGCGGCTCCCTAACGATGCACCAATATAGACGGGCATTATGCCTGAAATTGGTGCTGCGCCTCGGGCCAGGGAGCCTTTTTGCCTAATTTATAGGCAGATTCAGGCAGTTGCCGTCACTTTGTTGTAAGTTAGCAAATGATAATAAACGGTACCCGCTTTGTCGGCACGGATGACTTCCCACGGCGCCATCCACTCGGGTTTTTCCAATTCGCTGCTGTCGTCGAAGACCAGCGGCAAGCCCGATTCCGCGTAAATCATGCCGCCTTCCTTGAGCAAGTTGGCGCACAAGGGCAATACCTTGGCCAGAAAATCCTGCTGGTAGGGCGGGTCGAGGAAGATCAGGTCGAAACGCTGGCCGCGCGATGCCAGGCCTTGCGCCGTCAGCAGGGCGTCGCCGCGCAGCAGCTGCACGTTGTCGGCGCGCAACTTCGCCTTGTTCTCTTCCAGCTGGCGGATCACGGGTGTATGCGTGTCGACCATGGTGACGGCGGCGGCGCCGCGGCTGGCCGCTTCAAAGCCCAGTGCGCCACTGCCCGCGAACAGATCCAGCACCTGGGCGTTGGCCCAGTTGCCATCGCGCAAGTGGTTGATCCAGTTGAACACGGTTTCGCGCACGCGGTCCGGCGTCGGGCGCAAGCCCAGTGCCTGCAAAACAGGCAGCACGGAGCGCTTCCACTGGCCGCCGATGATGCGTACCTGGTTCGGTGGCGGCGCGTGGTGGACGGGGACTTTGGCGGGTTTCTTAATTTTCTTTTGCATGGGCATTTAGAACACCTAACAAAACCTACTGTGCGTCGCGATTTGCGGCCTGCGATGCTCACTGTGCATTCGCACAGCTGCGCTTCTTAGCCACAACTCACTGCCGCTCGCTACGGTTTTGCTAGGCGTTCCATTTTTTCAATTCGATGGCGGCCACTATAGCATATGGCCCCATCCCCCCTGCTGGCGCTGCCGGTCTATTTGGGCTGTGTGGCCAGGGAATTGAAATCGTCGATCCAGCCCTGCATGCGCTTGACGGCGTGGGCCTTTTGCGTTGGCGTGGCGATCTTGATCACCGTCAAGACCATTTGCGCAGTGCTCGCTTCGTAGCTGTCAAAAAATGCCTTGCGCTCCGAGTGTTCCAGGCGCTCGAAACTGTCCTTGATCAGGCTTGCGATCAAGGCCGCAGCCGCTTCCTTGCCGAGTTTTTCCTGGTGGACTTTCTTGACCAGGTTCAATACGTTCTGCTGGCGCCGCATGCGTTCGTCGAGCCAGATGTCATTGTTCAGCGGACGCGCGTCGGACGCTTTACGTATGATGGCCTCCTGCTCGCTGCTGAAGCTGCCGAACCACAGTTCGAATTGCTCCATGGCTTTCTTGTAGCGCAATTTCTGGCGCTTCTCCTGGTCGCCACTCAGGTATTTCTTGCGGTAATCCTCATTGTTCGACTTGAACTTCTTTTCCATCTGCGCAATTTGCTCGGGCTTGAGCGAACGCGCCAGGTCGGCCAGCTCGGGCGCCGCCTTCAGCAGCAGCGCCTGGGTGCGCTGCTTGATCTCGCTGTAGTCGCTCATCAGGTCCGCCTGCGTGATATTGCCTTGCAGCTGCTTCTGGCCCGTGCGCAGGATTTCCACATAGTCCTTCAATTGCGTCTTGCGGTGCCAGTCGAACAGCTTGTCGATATCATCGCGCACCCAGCCCTTCTGATCGCGGTCCAGGTCGACATACGCGTTCAGCCACCAGTACAACACGGTATCGCCATTGTTATAGGCCAGGCGCAAGCCGCTGCAGCCGGCCATGACGACGAGCATGATGGCAAGCACGGCATAAGTAAAACGGCCAAAGGGCGTGGAAGACGGGGCCTGCGTGTTAAACTTTTTCATATTCTTAACTTATAAAAATAACCGTCTATGAACGTTGTCATTCTCGCTGCCGGTATGGGCAAACGCATGCAGTCGGCACTGCCCAAGGTATTGCATCCTTTGGCTGGCAAGCCGCTGTTGTCGCACGTCATCGACACGGCGCGCGGCCTGGCGCCGTCCCGATTATGCGTGATTTACGGGCATGGGGGCGCAGCGGTGCTGAAGTTGCTTGATGGCTACAAGACGAACCATGGCCTGGCGATTGATGCTGCCGAGCAAACGCAGCAGCTGGGCACGGGGCATGCCGTGCAGCAAGCCGTGTCCTTGCTGGACGACAGCGTGCCCACCCTGATCCTGTACGGCGATGTGCCGCTGACCAGCGCCGCCTCCCTGCAGCAACTGGTGCAGGCGGCCGGTAACGACAAGTTGGCCATCCTGACCGTGGAACAGGACGATCCGTTTGGCCTGGGCCGCATCGTGCGCGACAACGGCGCCATCGTGCGCATCGTCGAGGAAAAGGATGCTTCCCCAAGCGAGCGCGCCATCCGCGAGATCAACAGCGGCATCATGGTCGCGCCCACCGTGGCCCTGAAGCAATGGCTGTCGGCCTTGTCGAATGACAATGCCCAAGGAGAATACTATCTGACCGATATCGTCGCCCAGGCCGTCGCCGATGGCGTGGCCGTCACCTCGGCACATCCGGCTGCCGTGTGGGAAGTGGCGGGCGTCAACAGCAAGGTGCAACTGGCCCAACTGGAACGCATCCACCAGAACAATATCGCGCAAGCGCTGCTGGAACGGGGCGTGACCTTGCTTGACCCGGCCCGCATCGACGTGCGTGGCGAACTCATTTGTGGCCGCGATGTCACCATCGACGTTGGCTGCGTGTTCGAAGGCAGAGTGGAACTGGGCGATGGCGTGCGCGTGGGCGCCAACAACGTCATCATCAATGCCACCGTGGCCGCTGATGCGCACATCAAGCCGTTTTGCCATATTGAGGACGCGGTCGTCGGCGGCGCTTCCATCATTGGCCCTTACGCGCGCCTGCGCCCGGGAACGGTCCTGGCGGAAGACGTGCATATCGGCAACTTCGTTGAAGTGAAGAACAGCCAGGTCGCCGCGCACAGCAAGGCCAACCACCTGGCCTACATCGGCGACGCCACCATCGGCTCGAAGGTCAACATCGGCGCCGGTACCATCACCTGCAACTACGATGGCGTGAATAAATTCCGCACGGTCATCGAAGACGACGTTTTTATCGGCAGCGACAGCCAGCTGATCGCGCCCGTTACCGTCGGCAAAGGCGCTACCCTGGGTGCCGGCACGACTTTGTCGAAAGATGCACCGGCCGGCAAGCTGACGGTCTCGCGCGCGCGCCAAGTAACCATCGACGGCTGGACGCGCCCCGTGAAAATCAAGAAGTAAGCGGTACCGTTCACTTTTGCACACAGGCAGGCCTCGCGGCCTGCCTTTTTTTGTGGATAACTATGTGGGTAAGCCGCTGCACAAGTAGCGAATAAGCCTGTGTGCAAGCCCGTGCATAAGCTGTTGGCAAGTTTCTCCCTGGCACCTGGCATGCGCCCCTCACTCCCTTTTCCTTCGATTTGTAGCTCGCTGCCAGCGCCGCAGCGGCGTTTACTCCTCTATTGTGGATAAGTCTGTGCGTAAGCCTGCGGACAAGCGCTGGATAGTCTGGGTACAAGTTGGGATAACTGCTTTTCATCGCCGCCTTTCCATATGCTGCCGTGGATAAACCTGTGGAAAAGCGCGTGAATAGGCGGTGGATAGCATGTGGGCAAGTGCTGCAGTCGATCAGAACAGGCCTGGCGACATATTGCTCGGGCATTTCACTGCGGCCCGCCCGGTTCACGCCTGCCCCGGCGCCGGGATACACGGCGATGCGCTGTACCCAGTACAGGCCCAATCCTGCACCAGGCTTGTGCTGGGCGATGTGGCCGCGGCAGTATTTCTGGTGCAGGCGCGGGATTTCATCGGCAGGCAGGAGTTCGCCCGCATTGCTGACGACGATGTGTACGCGGCCGTCATCGAGCGTGGCGTCTTGCACGCGAATCGCCTGGGCCTGCGGCGCATGCCGGTCAGCATTGCTGAGCAGCTTACGCAGGGCCACGCGCAGCAGGCTGGCCTCGGCTTGTGCCCTGTGCTTGGCGCAGCGCCGCCTGGACACCCAGATCAGCCGTTTGCGCCGCAAGGCCGAGCTGGCCACCGGCATGACCTTGCCCATCAATACCGCACGCAATGCCGGTTACCGGTTTCATGCCGACGTGCAAGTGCATTTCTGAACGTATCCTCGCCACCGGTTGGTGGCTGTGGATAAATCTGTCGATAAGTGGTGCGTAAGCCTGTTGGCAAGCTGTGTGAAAGCGGTGTAAAAGTCACCGTGGCAATACCTTGCTCTGAGGGCATGCGTGAGCGGCACTGCTTTGTCGGGCACGGTGTCATCCAGACTGGACATTACTGGAGAAAAATCCCCGTGCCATCGCTCATGGAGCGTGGCCCAGCTTGTGCATAAGCCTGTGTAAAAGTGCCGTATAAGCGGTGTGCAAGACGCGTATAAGCATGTGGGCAAGCGGTGGATAATCAGCTGATGGCAAATCAGACAGCGATGCGCGTCTCGAATTTGCTGCGAAACGTGGAAAAATAGCTTTTCACATTGCGCACATTGGCGTGCGCGGCAAACAGGCGGTGCGCCAGCGCATGGTAGGCGGGCATGTCGGCCACCTGTACCATCAGCACGAAGTCGGGCCCGGGCGAGACGCGGTAGCACTGCAGCACGGCCGCTTCCATCGCCACCAGCTGCTCGAATTCCGCCATGCGTTCGGCCGCCTGCACATCGAGCGTGATTTCCACGATGGCCGTCAGGCGCGCCCCCACCAGCTGCGGCGCGACGATGGCCACTTGCCGCTCGATCACACCGCTTTCTATTAAATGTTTGACCCTCCGCAAACACGTGGGCGCCGAGACGTGCACCGATCGCGCCAGCTCACTGTTGGTTTGCGATGCATCCATTTGCAAGGCGTTCAGGATGCGACGATCAATGTCGTCGAGAGTAATATTGCTATGGATCATGATTTTGATGAATTGGAGAATATATTGAGTCTAAATGAAATAATATTTCACCGCAAAATAGTGGTGAAATATTTAGTCAAAAATATACAGATTTAGAAAGCATATTTCATTGACTCTGCATTAGCATGCTTGCATTGATTAAATTTTAGACAGAGGTTTCCATGTGCGGCATCGTCGGCGCGGTAGCGCAACGTAACATCACTCCCATCCTGGTCGAAGGCCTGAAGCGCCTGGAATACCGCGGCTACGATTCCTGCGGCATCGCCCTGCATGCGGATGGCCGTTTGCAGCGTTCGCGTTCCACCTCGCGCGTCGCCGAGCTGGAAAAGCAGATCGCCGAAGAAGGCTTGAGCGGTTTTACGGGCATCGCCCACACGCGCTGGGCCACGCATGGCGCCCCTGTTTCCTTCAATGCCCACCCGCACTTTTCCCCAACGGAAGAGAACGCCCGCGTGGCGCTGGTGCATAACGGTATCATTGAAAACCATGACGAACTGCGCGCCGAACTGACGGCCCTCGGTTACGTCTTCCAGAGCCAGACGGACACGGAAGTGATCGCCCACCTGGTCGAGCACATGTATAACGGCGACCTGTTCGAGACCGTGCAGCAGGCCGTGAAACGCCTCGATGGCGCGTATGCGATTGCCGTGTTCTGCCGCGACGAGCCGCACCGCGTGGTCGCCGCGCGCCAGGGTTCGCCCCTGATCGTCGGCCTGGGCAATGGTGAAAACTTTGTCGCCTCCGATGCCATGGCCCTGGCCGGCACGACCGACCAGATCATCTACCTGGAAGAAGGCGATGTGGTCGACCTGCAACTGTCGCGCTGCTGGATCGTCGATGTCGATGGCAAGCCTGTCGAACGCGAAGTGAAAACCGTGCATGCGCATACGGGCGCGGCCGAGCTGGGCCCATACCGCCACTACATGCAGAAGGAAATCTTCGAACAGCCGCGCGCCATCGGTGACACGCTCGAAGGCGTGACGGGCATCATGCCGGAATTGTTCGGCGACAACGCCTATGCCATCTTCAAGCAGATTGACCGCGTGCTGATCCTGGCCTGCGGCACCAGCTCGTATGCGGGCATGACGGCCAAGTACTGGATCGAAGCGATTGCCAAGGTGCCCGTCAGCGTGGAAGTGGCCAGCGAATACCGCTACCGCGACAGCGTGCCGCACCCGAACACCCTGGTCGTCACCATTTCGCAAAGCGGCGAAACGGCCGACACCCTGGCGGCCCTGAAGCATGCGCGCAGCCTGGGCATGCAGCACACCCTGACCATCTGCAACGTGGCCACCAGCGCCATGGTGCGCGAATGCGCGCTGGCCTACATCACGCGCGCCGGCGTGGAAGTGGGCGTGGCGTCCACCAAGGCGTTCACGACGCAGCTGGCCGGCCTGTTCCTGCTGACCCTGTGCCTGGCGCAAGTCAATGGCCGCTTGAGCGAAGAACAGGAAGCGGCGCACCTGAAAGCCATGCGTCACCTGCCCGTCGCCATCGCGTCCGTGCTGGCGCTGGAACCGCAGATTATCGCCTGGTCCGAAGAATTCGCGCGCAAGGAAAACGCCCTCTTCCTGGGGCGCGGCATGCACTACCCGATCGCCCTGGAAGGTGCCTTGAAACTCAAGGAAATTTCCTACATTCACGCCGAAGCGTATCCGGCCGGCGAGCTGAAACACGGCCCGCTGGCCCTGGTGACGAATGAAATGCCGGTCGTCACCATCGCGCCGAACGACGCGCTGATCGAAAAGTTGAAATCGAACATGCAGGAAGTGCGCGCCCGCGGCGGCCAGCTCTACGTCTTCGCCGACGTCGATTCGCGCATCAGCTCCGGCGAAGGCCTGCACGTCATCCGCCTGCCCGAGCACTACGGCGATTTGTCGCCTATCCTGCACGTGGTCGCGCTGCAATTGCTGGCGTATCACACGGCGCTGGCGCGGGGCACGGATGTGGACAAGCCACGCAATCTGGCGAAGTCGGTGACGGTGGAATAAGCAGGCGGGGGGCCGCTCCGGGCCACCAAGAATACAAAGAAAACGCCACTTCCGGGTGGCGTTTTCTTTTATCCAGCACCGCCGTTCACTATCTGGAAAAGCCATACGAGTGACTTTTTTTGTCACCGCCGAACCCATTGTGCGAGAATGCCCCCTCCCCCCTGGATGGTGCGCATGATGAGCAAATTCGCCGCAATCATAACTGGAATGACACTGGTGCTGGCAGCTTGCAAGCCCGCTGCCACAGCACCTGCGCATGACATTCCTGCGGCAATGCGCCAGACAGCGACCGCGCTGCTGCAGTCAAAGTTTCTACACGCGACCTCGATTGCTGTCGTGTATCGCGGCAAGGAATTCATTCTGCATCAAGGCGAGCTGGAGACGGGCAAAGCCAATCCGCCGAACGATACAACGCTGTATGAAATCGGCTCAGTCAGCAAAACTTTTGCTGGCCTGCTATTGGCGAACGCTGTGCTTGATGGGAAGGCGGCGCTCGACGATCCCATACAAAAGTACCTGGCGGCCGCCTACCCGAACCTGCAGTCGCAGGGCCAGCCGGTTCGCTTGCGCCATTTGATCACGCACACCAGCAATATGCCGGGCATGCTGCCATTGCAGGTGAACACCATATTGAAGGATTTCACTGCACACGCCACGCCGGCAAAGCTCAATGCAGCCTACGCCAGCTACGGACAACAGCAATTCTGGCAGGACTTGCACACAGTCAGCATCAAAGGTCCGCTAGGCAAGGACTATGCATATTCAAGCGCAGGTACCGAACTCATTGCGCACACTCTCGAAAAAATCTACGGAATACCCTATGAAGTCCTGCTCGCGCAATTCCTTGCGCGCGAAGCCGGCATGCAGGATACCAAGCTGAGAATCACGGCCAGGGATACCGGCCGGCTAGCGCCCGGCTACCACAGCGACAATCCCGTCGTAACAACGCCGATGCCACAACTGCCCTGGGGGGCAGCCGGCAACCTGAAGTCGACTATGCCGGATATGGCGAAGTACCTGCGCCTGCAATTGGGCGCCCATCCTGCGGTCGTCGAATCGCACAAGCCTTTGGCGCGCTTTCAGGATGACTTCAGCATTGGCTATTTCTGGAACATCGGTAGCAATCGCCAGTTGGGCACGCATTATGTACACCATGGCGGCGTGCCACGTGCGCAAAGCTACGCCTACGTCGTTCCCAAATATCAGCTTGGGGTCTTCATCATCACCAACCAGAGCGGCGACGCTACCGCCGGCGCCATGGAAAGCGCGCTGGCGCATATTTTCGACGCAGTGGAATCCATGGAAAGCGCGCAGCAGGCTGGCCCCAGGGTATAGGCGTGCGTGATGCTGCTGGCGGGCCTGGGCTTAGCGGGATGCATCAAGGGTTTTAGCATCGCTTCCTTGCGCCATGACGATGGCAGGCTGGCGGGCCAGTTCGATGAAGGCACGCACGTAGTCGATGGCGGTGTCCGTCTCGCGTGCCCCCAGGAAGATTTGCTTGGCGATGCCGCGCACGCCCAGCCGCACAGGCACGACGTCCATCTTGGCCGCGTATTCCTCGACCAGCCAGCGCGGCAGGGCGGCCACACCGCGTCCGCTGGCCACCATCTGCAGCATGATGTCGGTGGTTTCGATGGCTTTGTGGCGCTTGGGCGTGACACCGGCCGGTAACAGGAACTGGTTATAGATGTCCAGGCGCTCGATATCCACGGGGTAGCTGATGAGCACCTCCTGGGTCAGTTGCTGGGGCTGCACATAGGCCGCGGTAGCCAGGGCATGGCCCTTGGCCACGACGAGCACCTGCTCGTAGTCGAACACGGGTTCGAATGTCAGCCCCGGTTTGTACAGCGGGTCGGGCGTGACCAGCAGGTCGATCTCGTAGCCGAAGAGCGCGCCGATCCCGCCAAACTGGAACTTTTGCTTGACGTCCACATCCACGTCTGGCCATGCGGCCAGATAGGGGGAAACCACTTTGAGCAGCCACTGGTAGCAAGGGTGGCATTCCATGCCGATGCGCAGCGCACCGCGCTCGCCCTGCGCGAATTGACCCAGGCGCTCTTCGGCCAGGTCCAGTTGCGGCAGTACCCGGTTCGCCACCGCCAGCAGATACTGGCCGGCCTGCGTCAGGCGCAGGTTGCGCCCTTCGCGCAGCCAGACGTCGGTGCCCAGTTGCTGCTCCAGCTTCTTCATGCTGTGGCTCAGGGCCGACTGGGTCAGGTGCAGCACGCCTGCGGCGGCCGTCAACGACCCTTGTTTTTCGACCTGCTGGACGATGCTGAGGTGGATGCGTTCAAGCATTGAAATGAGCCACATTCATGGATGTATGAAATAAGACCATTATACTTCATCGATTCCCGCCGCTATCATCGATGTCCTTGTTGTTGGCATTTTTCGGCCCCGGCGCATCCATCCCTATGAAAGCAAACATGACACGTCCCCTGCGTTTAGTCGCCGTCTCCGGCGGGCTGCAACGCCCTTCCAAGGCGGCAGCCCTGGCAGAGCACCTGATGGACCTGATCGCCGACGAAGTGCTGTGCGAACAACGTCTGGTCGAACTGGGCCAGCTCGCCCCCCAGCTCGCCGGCGCGACCTGGCGCTCCCACCTGCCCGATACGGTGGAGCGGGAACTTGCGGCGGTCGAGCAAGCCGACATCCTGGTGGTGGCAACACCGGTCTTTCGCGGTTCCTACACGGGACTGTTCAAGCACTTCTTCGACTTCATTCATCAGGATGCCTTGATCGACAAGCCCGTCTTGCTGGCGGCCACCGGCGGCAGCGAGCGCCATGCCCTGATGATCGACCACCAATTGCGGCCGCTGTTCAGCTTTTTCCAGGCACGCACCTTGCCGCTGGGCGTCTACGCGACCGACAAGGATTTCGCCGACTACCGTCTGCAGGACGCGGCCCTGATCCAGCGGGCCACACTGGCGGTCCAACGGGCATTGCCGTTGGTCGGCTTGACGCGCCATGCGCAATCTGCCGCCGCTGAAGCGCTGGTCGCGGCCTGATACGCATCGCCACGCTCAGCAAGCAATCAACACATTCATCTTTTCGCAGCAATCAGGACACCAGATCACCATGAGCCAAGATTTTGTATTCAGCATCAAGAGCATTGTTTTCGATGAAAACTATCATCCATCGGACAATACGCGCCTGACGACCAACTTTGCCAATCTGGCCAGGGGAGAGCGTCGCCAGGAGAACTTGCGCAACACCCTGAAAATGATCGACAGCCGCTTCAACAACCTGGCGCATTGGGATAACCCGAAGGCAGACCGCTACTCAGTCGAGCTTGAAATCATTTCCGTCGCGTTGAATATGGATGCCGCAGGCGGGAATATTCCACTGATCGAGATATTGAAGCCGAATATCCTGGATAAAAAAACAGGAGAGCGCATCGACGGCATCGCTGGGAATAACTTCTCGTCCTATGTGCGCGATTACGACTTCAGCGTGCTGCTGCCAGAGCACAACAATAATAAATCCACCTTTGGCACACCGGACAATTTCGGCGATTTTCATGGCAAGCTGTTCAAGCACTTTGTCAGATCAACTACTTACAAAGCGCACTTCAGCAAGGCGCCGGTCATCTGCATCAGCGCCTCGAGCAGCAAGACCTATCAGCGCACTGAAAACCAGCATCCCATCCTGGGCGTTGAGTATCAACAAAATGAGTTCTCCTCGACGGATGAATATTTCGAGAAAATGGGGATGCAGGTGCGCTATTTCATGCCGCCAAACAGTGCGGCACCTTTGGCATTTTATTTTATCGGCGACCTGCTGGGCGACTACAGCAATCTTGAGCTGATCGGCACCATCAGCACGATGGAAACGTTCCAAAAGATCTACCGGCCCGAGATTTATAACGCCAATTCTGCGGCGGGAAGACTTTATCAACCCAGCCTGAAGAACCAGGATTATTCGTTGACGCAAATTGTCTATGACCGGGAAGAGCGCAGCCAGCTGGCAGTCAAGCAGGGCAAATATACGGAAGAGCACTTCATCAAACCATACAAAAATATTCTTGAACAATGGGCTGCGACCACGCTCTCCGCTTAATCAAAATACGAAACCAGTTATCATGAAAAAATTATTGCCTACATCCACTGCCGGCAGCTTGCCCAAACCTTCCTGGCTTGCGCAACCCGAAAAACTCTGGTCGCCCTGGAAATTACAGGACGAGGAATTAATCGAGGGCAAACAAGATGCTTTACGTTTGTCACTGCAGGAGCAGCAGCAGGCAGGCATCGATATTGTCAGTGATGGCGAGCAGACCCGTCAGCACTTTGTCACCACGTTCATTGAGCACCTCAGCGGCGTTGATTTTGACAAACGTGAGACCGTCAGAATTCGTGACCGCTATGATGCGAGCGTGCCGACCGTCGTTGGCGCCGTGAGCCGCCCGAAGCCGGTTTTTGTGGAAGACGCCAGGTTTTTGCGTCAGCAAACCAAGCAACCCATCAAATGGGCGCTGCCAGGTCCGATGACGATGATTGATACGCTGTATGACAGCCACTACAAGAGCCGCGAAAAACTGGCCTGGGAATTCGCCAAGATACTCAATCAGGAAGCCAGAGAATTGGAGGCTGCCGGCGTCGACATCATCCAGTTTGATGAACCCGCATTCAATGTGTTCTTTGATGAGGTGAATGATTGGGGGATTGCCACCCTGGAAAGGGCGATCGAAGGGCTCAAATGCGAAACTGCCGTGCATATTTGCTATGGCTACGGCATCAAAGCCAATACGGATTGGAAAAATACGCTGGGGTCCGAGTGGCGTCAATACGAAAAATCTTTTCCCAAGCTGCAGCAATCGAATATCGATATTATCTCGCTGGAATGCCACAACTCGCGTGTTCCCATTGACCTGATTGAACTCATTCGTGGCAAAAAAGTGATGGTAGGGGCCATTGACGTGGCAAGCAATACCATCGAAACGCCGGAGGAAGTCGCCAACACCCTGCGCAAAGCGCTGCGGTTTGTCGATGCCGACAAACTCTATCCGAGCACTAACTGTGGCATGGCGCCCCTGTCTCGTCGGGTAGCAAGAGGAAAATTGCATGCGCTCAGTGCAGGCGCAGAAATCATTCGAGGAGAACTCTCGACCTAGCCGGCTGCTGAGATACCGGACAGCTGAGTTTTCCCTTGTAGAAGGTGCTCTAAACAGTCGCTTTATGCCGGTGTCTTGCCCAAGTGCCCCGGCATCACCGGCAAGCGCTCCGTTATCCAATCTTATGTTCATGAATAAACTGGAACCAGGATGCCGCCACCGCACTCTTCTACAATTTCTCACACGGTGCCGGCGCGAACGCTGGCCTGGAAGAAATGGCAAACCTTATTTTATTTACAAAATATCTTACAATGAGCTGATACCCGCCGGACCTGCTGCGGTTTGTAATTCCATTTCCTCACGCCATTTGCCATGCACATGACTGCCTGCCTCGCGCCTCTGCTTATTGCCACACTGTATGCGCCGCTGGCGCTTGCAGAAACCGGTACCCAGGTTTATCTGGATAACGGCGAGCTCAACTATGTCGGCAGCATTTCGGCCGAGGCGAATCAGCGTGCGCTGGCACTGTTCGCCTCCGAGGAAACCAAGCCGCGCGTGCTGGCCATCCGCAGCAAGGGCGGCCCGACGCAGGCCGGCATGGCGCTGGGTACCTGGGTGCGGGCGCAGGCATTGACGGTCAAGGTGCTCGAGTATTGTTTTTCCTCGTGCGCCAACTACGTTTTTACCGCCGCGCCCCGCAAGATCGTCAGCAACTTTGCCGTGGTCGGTTATCACGGCGGCCTCAGTAGCGCCACGTTTGCCGTCGATGAGCAACAGGAAGCCATGCTGGCGGCCTTGCCGGCAGCCGAGCGGCAAGCCATGCGTCAGCAGTTGCAGGCGGAGATACAAACATGGCTGGCTCCCCAGCGGGAGGCCGAACGCCAGTATTTTGCGCAGATAGGTGTCCAGCAGCGCATCACGACCATGGGCCAGACGCCCGAACTGGCCCGCCGCTTCGATGCCGACAGCAAGGTGATCGGGTGGACCTTTTCCGCTGACGACTTTGCCAAGCTGGGCGTGAAGGACATCACCGTCATCAATCCGCCATGGCGGCCGCGTTCTATTGCTTCCGATAAGCAAGTGCATCAAATCGAACTGCCGTAGCGCCGATGCCATGCGCGTGCCTGGCCGTCATTATTGCCGCACGAAAATTTCCGCCATCTATCGCTTGAGTGCGCTAGGCTGTCGCTGTTTGCCGTACAGTTAAGCAACTCCCGTAACACCCATCGCCCCGCCGCTGCTCTTTGCCGCAGCGCCTGCTGGCGCGATGCCGTCTCGCTTTCACCCGTATTGACCTGGCCGATAGGACCGCATGATTTCATTCCGTACCCCCCATTTCTTTTCCGCGCGCCAGCCCTGGCGTGGCTGGCTATTGCCGCTGCTATTGACCCTGCTGCTGGCGTGCTCGCTATCGGCGCCGCCCGCCTGGGCGCAGCCCGTCGATGATGCCGCCACGGCCGACCAGCGCCTCGATGGCTTGCGCAAGCAGATCACCACGATCCAGAAGGCGCTCGATGGCGATGCCGATCTCGATGACGCGACTCTGTCGCAGATGCGCGCCGATGCGCTGGCGGCCAGCGCCGAAGCGGACAAGGTGGCCGATGCGCTCGCGCCCACGCTCGCCAGCGTGCAGGCGCGGCTGGCCGAGCTGGGCAAGCCGGCGGCGGGCACGAAAGAGGCCCCTGACGTGGCGGCGCAGCGCAGCCAGCTGGACCGCACCAGCAGCGCGCTCGATGCGCAAGTGAAGCTGGCGCGCTTGCTGGCCGTGGAAGCGACGCAGGCGTCCGAGCAGGTGTCGACGGCGCGCCGCGCGCAGCTGCAGGCGCGCCTGGGCGAGCGCACTGCGTCCATCCTGGCCGGTTCCTTCTGGAAACAGCTGCATGCGGAATTGCCGCAGAATTTGCAGCGCCTACGGGCGCTGGAGCTGGAGTTGGCCAACGCGGCACGTGCCACGCCGTGGTCGGCCTGGGGTGGCTTGCTGGCCGGCATCGTGGCCGTGATCGGCGCCAGCGTCTGGGTTTCGCGCTATCTGCTGGTGATCACGGCCACGCGCGTGCCGCATGGCCGCTTGCGCCGCTCCTTGCATGCGCTGGCCGTGCTGGTGCTGGCGGCGGCCACGCCGGGCCTGGTGGCCGAATTGCTGGCCATGGGTTTGCGCTGGGATGGCGGCCTGTCTGAAAAAACCTCGACTTTCCTTGGCAGCTTGATCGGCATCATCTGTTTTGCCGGTTTTACGGCGGGCCTGGGCCACGCGCTGCTGTCGCCCTGGCGCGTGTCGTGGCGCTTGCTGCCCCTGCCCGACGCGCTGGCGCATCGCTTGCGCCATTTTCCATCGACGTTTGCCTTCATCGTGGTGCTGGTGTGGGCCACGGAACGCGTCACCATCGTCATTAATGCGGGCCTGTCGACGGCCGTGGCCGTCAATTGCATCGTCGCCCTGGTGATGAGCACGACCATCGCTTATGGCTTGATGCGCGCCGAGCGCTGCTGGCGCCTGTTGCGCGAGGCCGATCCCGCCACCCTGGTCACGCCGCTGTGGCTGCGCTGCATCACGGTGCTGCTGTGGCTGGCGCTGGCGTCGAGCGTCATCAGTTTGCTGGTCGGCTATGTGGCGTTCGGCAGTTTTATCGCCAAGCAAATTGCCTGGGTCATCGTGGTGGTGGGCAGCACCTATCTGCTGACGGTGCTGGTCGACGATATCTGCATGCTGCTGGCCTCCACGCCGCCGCCACCGGACGCCGCCCATCCCGTGCTGGCCACGCCCAAGGCGCGCGACCAGGCGGCCGTGCTGCTGTCGGGCATCGGCCGCGCCATCGTCGTGCTGCTGGCCCTGATGCTGCTGCTGGCGCCGTTCGGCGAAGGTCCGGGCGAGCTGTTCCAGCGCGTGGGCAAGCTGCAGGATGGCCTGGCCATCGGCGAGGTAGCGATCCGCCCTGCCGCGCTGATCCAGGCCCTGCTGGTGCTGGTGGTGGGCTTTGTGGCGCTGGGCCTGTTCAAGCGCTGGCTGCAAAACAGTTATTTGCCGACCACCAATCTCGACTCCGGCATGCAAGTGTCGTTCATTACCCTGTTTGGCTATATCGGCGGCGTGCTGGCCGTGGCACTGGCCCTGTCGGCGGCCGGCATCGGCCTGGAACGGATCGCGTGGGTGGCGTCGGCCTTGTCGGTGGGTATCGGTTTTGGCTTGCAGGCGGTGGTGCAGAACTTTGTGTCCGGCCTGATTTTATTGGCCGAGCGTCCTGTGAAAGTGGGCGACTGGGTCTCGCTGGGCGGCGTGGAAGGCGACATTCGCCGCATCAATGTACGCGCCACGGAAATTCAATTGGGCGACCGTTCCACGGTGATCGTACCGAACTCGGAATTCATCACCAAGACGGTGCGCAACGTCACCCTGGCCAATCCGCTGGGCCTGGTGCAGGTCAAGCTGCCGCTGCCGCTGGGCACGGATGCGCAAGCGGCGCGCGCGCTGATCCTGTCCACCTTTGTCGACAATCCTGACGTGCTCGAGACGCCGGCGCCCAGCGTGCAGCTCGACGGTATCGACAACGGCTTTTTGCTGTTCAACGCTACCGGCTATGCCTCGTCGCCGCGCCTGACGTCGGGCATCCGCAGCGCCCTGCTGTTCGAGCTGCTCAAGCGCCTGGACGAGGCGCATATCGCGATTGCCAAGCCCAGCACGATGGTGCTGAGCACCGTGCCGGCGCAGCCGGAGACGCCGGCCATCTCGGCGGCTGTACCCGCACCGGCGCCCGCCCCCGTGCCGCCGCTGACGTCTTAACGCACCGTCGACCACAGCAACGCCGCCAGGTACAGGCCGATGCCGAACGCCGTGTGGGCCATCAGGCTGCGCAGGCGGGCGGCCGTCGGATGCGGCGTCTTGCTGGCGGCCAGGCCGGCGCCCATGCCCGGCTGCAAGATACAGAACGGCGCGGCCACGCTCACGAGGCCAGCCAGCAAGGCCGGCGCGAACGTTGGCCCTTGCACCCACTCCTGCCCCACCAGCGCCAGCAGCACGGCCGCAAACAGCACGCCGATCACATAATGGGCGGTCCAGCCCAGGATGGCTTCATCGCGTACGGGCGCCGCCTGGGCGATATTGACGTGGCTCACGGTGCCGCGTGGCAGGTGGCCCAGCCAGCGTCCCACCATCGCAAAGTTCAGCGAGGGTATGCACCAGAAGCGTTTCAAGGCCACCGCCCACACATCCATCACCGCCGTCGCGCCCACGCCGATCGCCAGGGCATCGAGCCAGAGTATTTGCATCGTTGTCACCTTATAACATTCAATTGATTGCTTGAATGTTATAAGGGTGCTAGCATCGTGTCAATGAAAAATGCCGATATCGAATGTCTCACCGGTTCCGCCGCGTTTGCCCATATTTTAGGCAGCGCACCGCGTTTGCGCCTGCTAGAGCAGATCGCTCAGGGCGAATATGCGGTGGAGCAGCTGGTGGAGTTGACGGGCCTGTCAGTGGCAAATACCTCCCAGCATTTGCAGCAGTTGCGGCGTGCCGGTTTCGTGCAGGCGCGACGCGACGGCAAGCGCGTGCTGTACCGGCTGGGCAGCGGCCCCATCGTGCAACTGCTGGCCGCGCTGGACGTGTATGCGCAGCATCAGCGCAGCGAGTTGCAGGCGCTGACCCGGGGCGATCATGTGGAAGCGATCACGGGCGACGAGCTGCTGGGGCGCATGCAGGAAGCCAGCATCACCGTGCTCGACGTGCGGCCCGCGCAGGAATTTGCTGCCGGCCATCTGCCCGGTGCGATCAATATTCCTTTTGATGACTTGCAGCGCCGCTTGGGCGAATTGCCGGCGAACGCAGAAATCGCCGCCTACTGCCGTGGCCCGTATTGCGTGCTGTCCGTGCAGGCCGTTGCCGCCCTGCGCCAGCAGGGCTTGCATGCGCGCCGTCTCGGTAGCGGTTACGACGACTGGCAGGCGGCCGGCTTGCCTGTCGTCAAGGCGGCGTGATGGCGATTCCCAACAGCAAGCAGGAACTGGTCGAGGCGATTAGCACCACGTACGCCAAGCTGGCGCAGGAGCTGGCGCGTGTGCCACCGGCCTTGGCGCGTGAGCCCGTGCTGGAAGGGCAGGTCAAGGGCACGCGCATGAGCGTGTGCGATTTGCTCGCCTACCTGGTGGGGTGGAACGAGCTGGTCTTGCACTGGCACGCGCAGCTGCGCGACGGCAAACGCATCGAAGACATCGCCTTTCCCGCCGAAGGTTTCACGTGGAACGCTCTGGGCGCCCTGGCGCAGCGCTTCTATGGGGACTATGCTGAACTGGGCGTGGATGACTTGCTGCAACGCCTGGAACAGGCGAAAAACCAGTTGCTGGCGCTGATCGAAGCGCATGACGATGCGCAATTGTATGGCCAGCCCTGGTACACGCATTACACGATGGGACGCATGATTCAGTTCAATACCTCCTCGCCGTATGCGAACGCGCGCACGCGCTTGCGGGCCTGGCTCAAGACCTTGTAGCACCCTGATCGGCGGGCTTGCACGATTGCATCAGTACGATGCGTAAAATTTCAGGCAGGATAGTGGTTTCAAGCGCAAGCAATAAAGGATCGCCATGCTGACCATCGCCCTCGCCCAGATGAATCCTACCGTGGGCGACTTCGACGCCAATGTCGCCGCCATCATCGCGCGCATGCAGCGCGCCAGCAGCGATGGCGCCGACTTGCTGGTATGCCCTGAACTGTCGCTGTGCGCGTATTACCCTGGCGACCTGTTCGAGGATGCCGCCTTCCTGCGCGACATGCAGCAGGCGCTCGATAAGCTGCTGCAAGCATCCACGCGCTGGCCGGAACTCGTCACCGTCATCGGCACGGCGCGGCCGAACTCTGGCGTCGGCAAGCCCCTGTACAACGCCTTGCTGGCGCTGCGCAACGGGTGCATCGTCGCCGAATACTACAAGCAGCTGCTGCCGACGTATGGCATTTTCGACGAGGGCCGCCATTTCGAGCCTGGCCCGTCCGGCGCCTGCACCTTGTCCATCGCCGGCTGCAAGGTCGGCTTCATGATTTGCGAGGATGGCTGGAACGACGACGGCCGCGCCTACGCCGTCAACCCTTTCGACTCCCTGCACGCTGCGCGGCCCGACCTGGTCGTCAGCATCAACGCCAGCCCTTCCGACATTGGCAAGCGCGCGCAGCGCCACGCCGTGTTTGGCGCCGCCTGCAAGCGCGTGCACTTGCCCCTGTTGTTCGTCAACCAGGTGGGCGGCCAGGATCAACTCGTGTTCGACGGCGCCTCGTTCGCCATTTCACCGGTTGACGGCGTGCAATTCGAATCGGCCCGCTTCGTCGAAGACTGTCAACTGCTGCGCTTTGCCGATGGGCGTTTTACCCGGACCGATGGCTCGGCGTTTCCCGTACCGGACCCGGAAGGCATCCCCGCCGTGGAGTTTGCGCGGCGTCAAATCGTGCTCGGTTTGCGCGACTACGCGCGCCGTTGCGGTTTTACGAAAGTCGTTGTCGGCTGCTCGGGCGGCATCGATTCGGCGCTGACCCTGGCCCTGGCCGTTGAAGCGCTGGGCGCTTGCAACGTGGTGGCCATTACCATGCCGTCCATCTTTTCGAGCGCCGGTTCCGTCACCGATTCGGTGGCCCTGTGCGCCAACCTGGGCATCGCCCTGCACACGCATCCGATACGCGACATCGTGACGCAGTACGAGGCTGGCTACGCGGAGGCCTTCGACGGCAAGCTCGAGGGACTGCCGCTGGAAAACCTGCAGGCCAGAGTGCGTGGCACCATCCTGATGGAATACTCGAACGCCTTCGGCGCCCTGCTGCTCACCACCGGCAACAAGAGCGAAATCTCGGTCGGCTATTGCACCCTGTACGGCGACACGAATGGGGGACTGGGGCTGATCGGCGACCTGTATAAAACCGAGGTGTTCGCCCTGTCGCGCCACATCAACGCCAGCGCCGGGCGCGAATTGATACCCGTCGCCGTGCTGGACAAGCCCCCGTCGGCGGAACTGGCGCCGGGGCAGCGCGACACCGATAGCTTGCCGCCATATCCCGTGCTCGATGAAATTTTAAAGTGGCATATCGAGGGCAAGCGCCTGCCGGAGGCGGAAAGCGCGCAAGCTTTGAGCCTGGTCGACCAGCTGCGCGAGACGGACGACGGGCGCACCCTGGTGCGGCGCATCCTCGGCATGGTCGCCCGCAACGAATACAAGCGGCGCCAGGCGGCGCCCATCATCCGCGTGCGTTCGCGCGCTTTTGGCAGCGGGCGCCAATTGCCGATCGCCGCCCACTACCCTACCGGAGACGACGCATGACCCTCGCCTATTCCGCCGATGCGGCCATCCTGATCGGCCGCTTCCAGCCATTTCATAATGGCCATGCCGGCCTGCTGCAAACGGCGCTGGCCACCGCCGCCCAGGTGGTGGTGGTGCTCGGCTCCGCCTTCCATGCGCGCAGTCCGAAGAACCCGTTTACGTGGCAGGAACGGGCCGCCATGATCGCCGCCACCCTGCCTGAGGCGCAGCGCGCGCGCGTGCATTACGTGGCCGTGCGCGATTACTACGACGATGGCTTGTGGGCCGATGCCGTGCGGCGCGCCGTGGCGGGCGCCGTGCCTGCGCTGCAGCGCGTGACCCTGGTGGCCTGCTTCAAGGACGCCACCAGTTATTACCTGCACCACTTCCCTCATTGGCAGTTACTCAATCTGGAGATCGATCCCGGTGCGCCCATCGGCGCGACGGCCATCCGCAACGTGCTGTTCGAGGCCGAGGACGTCGATGTGTCGTTGAGCGCCGTGGCGCAGCTGCTGCCGGCGGCCATCGGCCAGTATCTGAAGGCGTGGACCTTGCTGCCGTGGTACGCGCCGCTGGTGCAGGAATACCGCGCCATCGAGGCCTACAAGGCGCGCTGGCGCACGGCGCCGTATGCGCCCATCTTTTGCACCGTGGATGCGCTGGTGCAGACGGGGGGCCACGTCTTGCTCGTGCGTCGCGGCGGCTATCCGGGCAAGGGCTTGTGGGCCTTGCCGGGTGGCTTCCTGGAGCCGCGCGAACGCTTGCTGCAGGGCGCCCTGCGCGAACTGGCGGAAGAAACCCAGCTGGGCGTGCTGGCACCCACCCTCGTCGAGGCGCTGGTCGGCGTGGCCGTGTTCGACCATCCTGACCGCAGCCAGCGCGGGCGCACCATCACGCATGCGCACTATTTTGACCTGAAGACGCGCCAGCTGCCGGCCGTGACGGCAGCCGACGACGCGGCACTGGCGCAGTGGGTGCCCGTGGCCTCGCTGCCGGATATGGAAGAGCAATTCTTCGAAGACCACTTTCATATCCTGAACCACTTCCTGCAACTGACGCACGAGGGGCGCTGAAGATCCGGGGAAAGCCCGCAGCGCCCCGCTGCGCTCAGGACGTCATACGTTCCCAGCCATGCTTGACGGCCGCCTTGAAGTCGTCCCACGCCGACTGCGGATACGTGTGTTCCCAGGTGCTGCGCAGTTCAAGCTCGACCTGCTCCCAGCTTTGCCCCCGGTAGCTGTCGCTGCCCGCCATCGAATGGCCATAGCGATAGGCGGGATCGTAGTCGTCGAAGCGCCCGCCACCGGACGCATACTGGCTGCTCCAGTGGTTGCGATAATACTGCTCGTCGTCGTCGCTGGTGCCTGGCAGGTTGTCGGCGCCGGGATAGCGGCGCACGTTGGCGCCCACGCCGGAGGGTGGCGGCGCTGCCATGCCGCCTGCAAATTGCTGGGACCTTGCCGCCTCGTTCAGGTTGCCGGCGAACGTGCCTTGCTGCGATGGCGCGCTTGACTGCATGCTGGCGCCCTGGCGCATCGCGCTGTCGCTTTGCGGCGCGCCTTGCCAGCCGCCAGCGCGCCAGTGGTCGGCGTGCGCATCGATGTCAAGCGGCGCATAGCGCTCGACGAGGTCGGTGGCGCGCTGGATATCGGCGTCGCTCGCCCCTTCCAGTGTCAGCACGACATGCCCGCGCCGTACGGCTTCCGCATAGATGTGGCGGTCGGCGTGGCTGCCGAACAGGTCCGTAAAGAAATGCTTGATGTTGTCGAGCAGGCTGTCGCTGTCGTCGCGGCGGATGTTTTCCGTGGCGGAAATATCATCACTGCCCGCATCGTGCAGGCGGATGCTGGCGCCGGGGAAGCCCGCCGTGATCAGGTCGTGCCGGGCCCGCTCGGCCATGTCGCGCAGGACGAAAACTGCTGCCAATGTATGTGTCATGATGGTCTCCAATCGGTGAACAACGTCCTTTCAGTGTAGGCCGTGAAAAACGAAAGGGGCGCCCGTTTGCCCCTTGGAAATCGTTTTGTTCAACAAGTATTGACGACGTGATATGTGCGCCGTGGGGCAAGGTGCATGCTCAGGCGGGCGTGCCCACGAAAGCGCGCAAAAAGTCGATAAAGGCGCGCACCTTTTCCGCAATATGCTGGGTGTTCGGATACACGGCATACACGCCCTGCTCCGGGAAGACAACATCGGGCAGCAGGCGGCGCAGGCGTCCCGCGCGCACTTCCCCTTCCACCAGCCACTGCGGCAGCAGGGCCACGCCGCAGCCGCCCAGGGCAAAGCCCAGCAGGGCCGAGGCGGAGTCGGAATGGATGGCGGCATCGTCCTGCGCGGCAAAGGCGGCGGGGCCGTCTGGCGTTTGCACCTCCCAGCGCAGCGGCGTGCTGAGTCGGCTGTGCGCCAGCCAGCGCGCGCGCTGCAAGTCGGGCAAGGTGGCGATGTCCCTGGCGGGCAGGCTGGCCAGGTAGGCGGGCGAGGCGACGGGCCAGATTGCATATGGCTCGACCAGCGCGGCGCGGTGGCTCGAATCGTTGAGCGAACCCATGCGGATGGCCAGATCATAGCCGCCAGAGATCAGGTCTTCATGCGAGGACGACGAGGAATGCTGGATCTGCAGTTGCGGATGGGTGGCGGCAAAGGCGATCAGCGCGGGGATCACCGTGCGGCTGCCATATTCGACGGTGGTGGTCAGGCGCAGGGTGCCGCGCAAGCCCTGGTGTCCCTGGCGCGCCGTCTCGATGGCGCCCTGCGCCTCGCTCAGCACGCGCTGGCAATCTTCGTAAAAACGCCGCCCCACATCGGTCAGCGCCAGGCTGCGCGTGCTGCGCGTGAGCAGCGACACGCCCAGCTCCGCCTCGAGCTGTTTCAAATTAAAACTGACGACGGCCTTGCTCTGGCCCAGCACGGCGGCGGCGGCCGTCAGTGAACCGGCGTCGACGATGGCGATGAAAATACCCAAACGGTCAAGACTGATCATAAATAAAAATGAGGAGGCATGCGGGTTGTAGAGGTTTGTCAAAATTAATTTGACAGTGTAATCGGGGCTGGCCCGTTACGCAAATGGCGATAGACGCTTAAGCTGGCCGTTTGCCATTCGGAGCACCATGGACTATCGCAAAAAGGTCGCGGCCATTTATCTGCTGGGTTTTTTCGTCGACTTGATCAACATGTTCATCACCAGCGTCGCCTACCCCGACATCGGCCATGCCCTGCACGCTTCGGTGGCGCAGCTGGCCTGGATCAGCACCGCCTACATCCTCGGCCTGACCATCGTCATTCCCGCCAGCGCCTGGCTTGCTGCCTATTATGGCAGCAAAACCGTGTTCATGGCATCGTTGCTAACTTTTTTATGCGCCAGCATCGGCGCCGGCCTGGCGCCGTCCATCGAGGCACTGATCGCCTGGCGTTGCGTGCAGGGCCTGGGCGGCGGCTTGCTCATTCCGCTGGGGCAAAGCATGACCTACCAGTTATACAAGCCGGCCGAGCGCCCCGGCCTGTCCTCCGTCATCATGCTGGTGGGCTTGCTGGCGCCCGCGCTGTCGCCCGCCTTGGGTGGCGTAATCGTCGACAGCCTCTCGTGGCGCTGGATTTTTTATCTGAACGTGCCATTCGCCGCGCTGGCCCTGCTGCTGGCCGCCTGCTGGCTGCGCCCCGATCCGCCGCGCGCGGCCGTACCCCGGCTCGACACGGGTGGCCTTGTGGCGGGCAGCGCGGCGATTTTGCTGCTGTTGCTGGGCCTGACCATGCTGGGCACGCCGGACGAGCTGGCTGCCGGCGCGGGCGTGCTGGCGCTGGGCGCCGTCTGCGCCTGGGGCTATGTGCGTGGCGCGCTGCGCAAATCCACGCCGCTGCTCAAGCTGCGCCTGGCCGCCGAACCGCTGCTGCGCATTGCCATGCTCATGTATTTGCTGGTGCCGGGCGTCTTCATGGGCGTGAGCCTGCTGGCCATGCTGTACCTGCAGGGCGTGCTGGGCATGCCGGCGTCGACGGCCGGCGCGCTGATGCTGCCGTGGGCGCTGGCCTCGTTTGCGGCCATTTCGCTCACCGGTAAGAGCTATCGCCGCGTGGGTCCGCAACCCTTGTTCATCGCTGGCGCCCTGCTGCAGGCGGCGGGCATGCTGATGCTGCTGCGGGTGGACTCTGCGGGCCAGGTATTCTGGCTGGCCTGGGCATATGCCGTGATGGGTTTTGGCGGCGGCTTGTGCAGCAGCACGGCGCAAAGCACGGCTTTCTTGCGCACGCCGGACGGGCAACTGAGCCAGGCCAGCGCTTTGTGGAATATCAACCGTCAGCTGGGCTTTTGCCTGGGCGTGGCGCTGCTCAGCGTACTACTGAATGGCTTGCTGGCGGCGCAGGGCATTGCGTCGCTCGACGACCCCGCCCAGCACCTGCGCGCGGTCCAGGTTTTTCACTGGTGTTTTGCCCTCGCCGCAGCCTCGTGCGTGCTGCCTTTGGCACTGTGCTCGCGCATCGATAACCGTGCCGTTCTCGACCTTTTACATCACCATGAAGCAAGCAAAAAATGAACGCAACGAACCCCTATTTTGACGACGTCTTGTCCACGCATATACTGATCCGTGCATGGCTCTCTGGCGAGGCGGCGGCGCCAGCACATTGCGCCGAATTGCTGGCGCGTTTTTCACCCGCTTTCACGATGGTGGCGCCAGGCGGCAAGCAGCTCGATAGCGCTGGCTTGACGGCATTTTTCCGCGCAGCCGGCGGCAGCCGACCGGGCTTGCAGATGCGAATTTCCGACCTCGTTTTAATCCAGGAAAGCGCCGCCGGCGCTACCGTCTCCTACCGCGAATTCCAGTCGCTGCCGAGCGCAGAAAATACCGAGCGTTTGTCGACCGTCGTATATGAAAAAACACCAGCTGGCGCCCTGCTGTGGCGCCATTTGCACGAGACCTGGGTGGCTTGATTCAGCTCAAATCATGCAAGTCTTTTTGCTGCGCCGGAGCGATGGAAAACCGGGAAAAAACCACTTCCAGGCCACCGCGTTCCGGTGTGCAGCACATGGGGCCGACGCGGTAGCTAGCGGCCTCGGGAAATGGCGCCAGACGCAGCAGCGGCCAGCGCTGGCCATCGGTGGAATACTGCACGCGGATCACGCCTTGCGCCACCGTTACGCGCAGCCAGAAACCGTCCGGCATGGCGGGGGCGATGCTGACGGCCCAATCCGATTTTTCCAGCGTGAGCACGGTGCTCAATAACAGCTGGCCATCGGAAAATTCGACGCCGCATTTGATCCAGTTCTGTTCGTCGATGCGCACCATCATGCCGGCCTGGTCGTACAGCGACGAATACTGCGCCGCCACGTGCAGCTGCGCCGTGAAATCACCATCGATGCCAGTGCCGAAAAAGTGGCCGCTGTCGCGTATAAAACCATATTGAGTCTTGCGCCAGAAGTCGGTTTTTTCATCCGTCGTCACGCGCAATTGCGCGTCGTCGGCGGACCATGTTTCCGGTGGATTCAGCCAGCTGCCTTGCGTGAACATCGCGCCCCTTTCCAAGCTAAAAAGATCACATAGTTTGCCCCCATCCCAGCGCCTTGTACAGGGCAATCGCATCGATGTAGGACGCTGTCTCCGCCAGCAGCGCTTCGCGCCGGATATCGAACAAGGCGCGCTGGTTTTCCAGTACCGCCTGGTAGCTGCCGGAGCCACCCTGATAGCGCGTGCTGGCGATGCCGAGAGCCGCATCGCCGTGGCGCGCCGACTGCAGCAAGGAGGCCAGGCGCGTCTGGTTTTCCGCCAGCTGCGTGACGGCGTTTTCCACCTCTTCCTGCGCCACCAACAGCGCTTGCTCATAGCGCGCCAGCGCGCCCTGGGCCTCGGCTTGCGTACCGCGCAAGCGTGCCTTCACGCTGCCTAGGCGAAACGCCGGATAGCTGACGGAAGGCGCCACCTCGAAGGCGCGCGCGCCGCCGTCGAACACGCCGCTGCCGCGCAACGCAAAGAATCCCAGGAAGCCACCGAGGCTCAGGCGCGGATACAGGTCCGCCGTGGCGGCCCCCACGTCCTCGCTGGAAGCGGCCAGCAGGCGTTCGGCGCGCACCACGTCGGGGCGCTGCTTGATCAACTGGTTCACGTCGCCCAAGGGCAGTTGGCCCGCCAGCGGCGCCTGTTGCCGTGCCGTCGTGGCCAGCGCGATGGCGCCCGCAGTGTCTGTGCCAGGTTGCTGGCCATTCAAGACATCGAGCCGGTACTGCGCCTGGCGCAAGCCCGCCTGCAAGGGAGGAATGGCCGCCTCGCTGCGCGCCAGGTTGGCCAGCGCGTTGTGGCGCTCTTCCGGCAAGCCGCTGCCGGCGCGAATGCGCGCATCGATGAGGGCCACCGTATCGCGCCAGCTGTGCACCTGCGCCTGCGTCAGCGCCAGGTTTTGCTGGTAGCCCAGCGCCTCGTAGTAATTGCGTGCCACTTCGGCGGCGATCGTCAGCTGCGCCTGGCGCAAGTCCGCCTGCACCGCGTCGGCCCGCGCCTGCGCCGAGCGGCTCATGTGCGCCAGGCGGCCGAACAGGTCGATCTCCCATTGCGCGTCGAAACCCACGCGCGTGCTGGCGCTGGCGGCGCGGCTGTTGGGCGTGTCTTGCCGCACTTGGCGCTGCCAGTCCGCATGGCCCGTGACAGCAGGCAGTTCGTCGAGGCGGCGCTCGTCGAAAATGGCGCGTGCGGCCAGCAGATTCGCCTGCGCCTGCGCGATATCAAGGTTGTGTTCGAGCGCGCTGGCGATCAGCTGCGACAGGCGCGCATCATCGAAAAACGTCCACCAGGCGGCACTCATGGACGCCGTTTGAGCGGGCGCAAACTGTGCCTGCTGGGGGCTGGCCAGATGGATGGCCGGCGTGCCCGGCGTGACGTAGGCGGGACCGACGGCGCAGCCGGCCAGCACGGGCAAAAGGGAAACTAGATAGCGGTAATTTTTCATATGGATTCCTTCAGCGCCTGCGACAGCTCGCGGGCGCGTGGCGTGGCATGGTCGGCCGTATGGCGGCGGGCCAAAAAGGTGTACACGGTGGGCAGCACGAACAGGGTGAAGAAGGTGCCGATCAACATGCCCGACACGATCACCACGCCCAGGCCGAAGCGGCTGTTGGCGCCCGCGCCGGAAGCGAACAGCAGCGGCACCAGGCCCACCACCATGGCGGCCGTCGTCATCAGAATCGGGCGCAAGCGGATCTGCGCCGCTTTGCGGATGGCGCTGAGGCGGTCCAGCTGTTCATGCGCCTGCAGTTCGTTGGCAAATTCCACCATCAAAATACCGTGCTTGCTGATCAAGCCGATCAGGGTCACGAGGCCGATCTGCGTGTAGATGTTGACGGTGGCGTAGCCCAGCGCCAGCGGAATCAGCGCACCGCAGATCGACAGGGGCACGGTGATCAGGATGATCAAGGGATCCGTCAGGCTTTCATACTGGGCTGCCAGCACCAGGTAAATCACGATGACGGCCGCGAGGAAGGCCAGCAGCAGCGCATTGCCTTCCGTGGCGAATTGGCGCGCATCCGATTGCCAGTCGTAGCTGAAGCCCGGTGGCAGAGTCTTGGCCACGCCGTCGAGGAAGGCCACGGCGTCGCCCAGGGTCACGCCGGGCGCCGGCACGCCCTGGAAGGTGGCCGCATTTTGCTGGTTGAATTGCGTCAGCATGTTCGGCTCGATCTGCTCGCTCACCGACACGACGGCCGACAGGGGAAGCAGGCTGCCATCGTCGGCGCGCACGTACTGCTGCGTCAGGGCTTGCGCCGTCAATCGCTGTTCGCGCGGGCTTTGCGCGATGACGTCATACGCGCGGCCATCCATGCCGAAGCGGTTCAGGTAATTCTCGCCCACCAGCACGGCCAGCGATTCGCCGATGTCCTGCATGCGAATGCCCAGGCTATTGGCTTTTGAACGGTCCACGCGCACTTTCACAACGGGGTTGTTGTAATCGAGGTCGCTGTCGACGACGGCGAACAGGCCGCTATCGCGTGCGCGCTGCTTGACGTCTTCCATGGTGCGGAACAGGGTGGCGTAATCCTGCGCACTGCGCAAGACCAGTTGCACGGGCAAGCCGCCGCTCGACCCTGGCAAGGGCGCCAGCTGGAAGGCGAAGATGCTGGTGCCTTCCACGTCGCCCACTGCGTGCTGCAATTCGGCCTGGATGACGGCCGCGTTGCGCGTGCGCTCGGCCCATGGCGTCAGGTTGATGCCGCCGATGCTGGACGCCGGGCCTTCGCCGCCATTGATGATCCAGCGCGACGCCGTTTCGGGGATATTTTTGTAGATGTCATCGAGCTTGTACGAGAAGCGTTCGACGTAATCGAGATTGGCGTGCTGCGGCGCCTTGATGGCCGTCAAGACACTTGCCTGGTCTTCCGCCGGCGCCAGTTCGCGCTGCGGCAGCAGGTACAAAAAGGGCAAACTTACCATCACCAGCGCGGCGAAGCCGGCGCTCCACCAGCGGTGGTGCAAGGAACGGTCCAGCAGGCGCGCATAGCGCGTGGTCAAGCCTTCGAAGAAGTGTTCGGCGGCGCGCGCCATGCGCCCTTCCGCCTGTTTCGGCTGCAGCAGCAAGGAACTCATCACGGGCGACAAGGTGAGCGCCACCACGCCCGACACCACCACGGCGCCGGCCAGCGTCAGCGCGAATTCCTTGAACAGCGCGCCCGTCAATCCTCCCATCATGCCGATGGGGGCGTACACGGCCGCCAGGGTGATCGTCATGGCGATCACGGGACCAGCCACTTCGCGCGCGCCCACCAGGGCGGCGGCCACGGGCGTCTTGCCTTCCTCGATATGGCGGTGCACGTTTTCCACCACCACGATGGCGTCGTCGACCACCAGGCCCACGGCCAGCACCATCGCCAGCAAAGTGAGCAGATTGATGCTGAAGCCGAAGGCCAGCATCAGCGCCGCCGCGCCCAGCATCGACAACGGAATTGTCACGACGGGAATGAGCACCGAGCGCAAGGAACCCATGCACAGGTAGATCACGATGACGACAATGAGAAGCGCTTCGAGCAGGGTGTGCGCCACCTCGTCGATGGAGGACTGGATGAAGCGCGCTGTTTCGAACGCCAGCTCGACTTTGACGCCCGGTGGCAGGGTTTTCTGGATTTCCGGCAGCAGCTTCTTGATGCCGTCGACGATCACCAGCGGGTTGCCGCCCGGCGTGGGTGACAGGCCCAGGTACACGGCCGGCACGCCGTCCATGATGCCGCTCGTCTCCGTCGCGGCCGCGCCCAGTTCCACCGTGCCCACGTCTTTCAAACGCACGAGGGCGGCGCTGTCTTTTGCATCGCCGCCCTTGGTGATGACCATGTCGCGAAACTCCGCCACGCTGGTCAGATCCGTGTTAACGCTGATGTTCGAGACGACGAATTGGCCCTTCACTTTTCCGGGTGCCGCCTGGTAGTTGTTACGCCGCACGGCGTCGGCCACATCGGCCGCCGTCAAGCTCCGCGCCGCCAGTTTGGCCGGGTCGATCCACAGACGCATGGCCAGTTGCTGGCCGCCATACACGTCCACTTTCGCCACGCCGTCGATGGTGGCGAACATCGGCTGCACTACGCGCGCCAGGTAGTCCGTCAGCGCCGGCGCGGACACGCTCTCGCTGGCAAAGCCGACGTAGGCGACGGCCGAGGAATCGCCGGCCGAGCGCTCGATGACAGGATCGAAGGCGCCTTCGGGCAGCTTGTAGCGTACCTGGTTGACCTTGGCCATGACTTCCGTCAAGGCCTGCGTGGAATCGCGGTTCAATTCCATGCGCACGGTCACCGTGCTGCTGCCCTGCACCGACGACGACGTCAGGTAATCGATTCCTTCCACCGACGACACGGCCTGGGCGATCGGCTGCGTGACGAAGCCCTGCATCAGTTCCGCCGAGGCGCCCGGATAATTGGTGGTGACGGTGATGGTGGACGATTCGAGCATCGGATATTGGCGGATCGGCAACTGCTTGATGGCGATCACGCCCAGCATCAATATCAGGGTGCTGATGACCAGCGCCAGCACGGGGCGGCGTACGAATAAATCGGTAAATTTCATGGTGGCGGCCTTCCCTTACGAACCGGCCTTGGGCGCGGCGCGCTTGGCCTCGTCCAGTGTATTGGCCACCGCTTGCACGGCCATGCCGTCGGCCAGTTTCAGCTGGCCTGAAGCGACCACGCGCTGGCCCTCCCGCAAGCCTTCAACGATAGCCACGCGGCCGCCAGCCCGCTCGCCCAGTTTCACGCCCACGCGCTTGACGGTGAGCGGCTGCTTGCCCTCCTGCTGCGCCACGAAGACCGTGTCCCCATACGCGCTGTAGGTCACCGCCGTTTCCGGCACCGTCAGCTGCTGGCCAGCTTCGCGCGCCACCCGCACATTGGCGTACATGCCCGCCTTCAAGGCGCCACGCGGATTTGTCAGCGTCGCCTGCACCTGCACCATGCGTGAGCGGGCGATCAGCGGGTCGATGGCGTTGATCCTGGCTGTAAAAACTTCGCCGGGGTAGGCGTCCACCAGCACTTGCACGGCCTGGCCCGGCGCCAGCTTCGCGCTGCTCTGCTCATCGAGGGCGAAGTTCACCAGCAGCGACTTCGTGTCGATCAAACTGGACACCGTGTCGGCCGCATTCAGGTACTGGCCCGCGTGGACCTTGCGGATGCCCAGCTGCCCGGCGAATGGCGCGCGGATGGTCTTTTGCGCGATCAGCGCTTCCGTCTGACGCACGTCGCCCAAGGCCGCGTCGCGCGCGGCCAGGGCGCTATCCAATTGCTCCTGCGTGGCCGCCTTTTCCCTGACCATCTGCACCGTGCGGGCATGGCTGCTTTCCGCGTTTTTCAGCTGCGCGCGCTGGCGCAGCAGGGCCGCCTGTTCTGTGGCGTCATTGAGCTGCACCAGCACGGCGCCGGCCGCTACGCTCTGCCCCGATTCGAAGCGGATATGCGTGACGCGTCCGCCCGTTTCGGCCGCCACCTGCACCTGGCGCGCCGCTTCCAGTTCTCCCACGCCCGCAAAGAAACGCTCCTGCGTGCCCAGCACGACGGGGACCAGCGCCACCTTGGTGGCGGGATAGGCGGCATCGGCCGCATGCGCAGCGGCTTGTGAATCAGCACGCGGGGTCAGCACGGCGCCCGCGACGGCCAGGGTGATGGCCAGCGCGGAAGCGCCGACGAGTTTCGTATTCATGATGAAGTCCTTTACAGCAATCAAAGGGATAAAGACAACGGGAAGAAGAGGCGCAGCGGAGGCTGGTCAGGTCCGCTGCGCATTAGAAGTGAAAATTAAAGAGTACAAACAGGCCGATGGTCCACAGCAGCAGCACCAAGTGCGTCGTCTGCAAGCCTTCCTGGACGATCCAGTAGCCGAACCACAGGCCGCCCAGGTGCATCAGCAGCAAAAAGGCGGCCATGGCGCACAAGGCCAGGTTTAGCCAGGGCAGCGCATCGGCCAGTGACGCGCCAAAGAACAGCGCCACGCCCGTCCAGGCGGTGATGGCTGCCAGCAGTTGCAGTGCCAGTACCACGCCCAGCGATAGCCGGTGCAAGGCCAGTGAGGTGAGCGCGCGGCGTAGCAGCGGCGTCTGGATGGTCGGATCCTGGCGCAGCGGGTCCATGCGCATGGTGTTGCCGATGGCCCAGACGGCGCCGTGGAAGGCGTGCAGGTTGTTGACGGTGGCGAGGGTCAGCCAGATGGCCAGGCCGGTGGCGAGAATGGCGTGAAACAGCCAGATGGAGTGCTGCAGCTGCATGGGAAATCCAGTCTAGAGAATGTCTTGCCGGCATGCGGACGTGGAAACTCCTCGACAGCGGGGAGCTAGCGGCCTATTATGCAAGCGATTAGTTGGTTAACTTGCCCCATGATAGTTGAGCGAAATGAATTACACAAGTAAACGTTTGGATAATAGCGAAGCGCCGCAAACGACGGAGCGCATTCTGTATTTCATCAAGACCAAGGGACCCGTCTCCACGGCGACCTTGGCCAAGACCCTGGACATGACGGGCGAGGCGGCGCGCCAGCAAGTGCAAAAGCTGGTGGCGGCGGGCCTCATCGAGGGGCGCCAGGAAGCGCAGGCGGGCGCGGGCCGGCCGCGCCAGAACTGGGTCTTGACGGAAGCGGGCAATGCGCGCTTTCCCGATACGCATGCGCAGCTGACGATCAAGCTGATCGGTTCGGTGCGCCAGCTGTTCGGCGAAGCGGGGCTGGATAAACTCATCACCCAGCGCGAAGAGGAAAGCCGCAGCGCGTATGCATTGGCGTGCTCGGCACCGGACTTGCCCACGCGCTTGCAGCAACTGGCGGCCGTGCGCGATGAAGAGGGTTATATGGCGCGCGTGGAAGCGGATGGCGACGACTGGCTGCTGATCGAAGACCACTGCCCCATCTGCGCCGCTGCGCGTACCTGCCAGGGCTTTTGCCGCTCCGAACTGCAGCTGTTCCAGGAAGTGGTGGGGCCGGGCGCGAGCATCGTGCGCGAGCAGCATTTGCTGACGAACGCCATGCGGTGCATCTACCGGATTTCGCCGCTGCCCTGAGCCCTGGGAAACAGGGGCCACGTGCACAGCGCCACCAGCCCTGCCAGCCACCACACGACGGGCCAGCTGCTGGCCGCCAGCAGGTGCGGGATGGCCATCGGCGTGAGGAACAGGCCCACGTAGACGGCCGTATTCGCCATGCCCAAGGCCGTACCCGCATTGGCGCCGCCCGCTTCCGTGGCCAGCTCCGTGTAGGCCACGCCATGCCAGGCGGATACGGCGATGCCGGCGGCCACCACGGCGGCCATCAACAGCCAGCCCGGCGCATCCGTCCAGGCGATGCATCCCAACAAGACGAACGAGGCCAGCGCCACCAGGGACGAGCCGCGCAGGTAGGCGGGCCGGTTGGCGTGGCGGTCCGTGTGGCGTCCGCTCCAGATGCGCATCACCATGGCGCCCGCCTGCAGGGCCACCATCACGGCCGTGATGGCGGCCAGGCCCAGGTGGCCATGGTCGTGCAGGAATACGGTGGCGTAGCTGAGCACGGCAAACTGGGGCACGCACAGCAAGCCGATGGCCGCCACCAAGCGCCAGACTTTGCGGTTTTTGAGTGGACCTTGCAAGGGCGGTGCAGGCTTGACCCCAATCAGGCCCGTGGATGCGTTTTGCGGGGCCGTGGCGGCCTCGGCAGAGAAATCGGGCTCATGCATCCAGCGCCACGTAAAAAACGCCGACAGGCCGCATACGAGGGCCAGGGCGCCAAACACGGGCATGAAGCCGTAGCGCGATGCCAGGCTGGGCAGGATGAGGGCGCCGAGGCCGCCGCCCAGCGGCACGGCCGTCTGGCGGATGCTCATGGCGAAACCCCGTTCGCCCGTGCCGAACCAGCGCATCACGGCGCGGCCGCTGGCGCCGTTCACGCTGCCGCCCAGCACGCCGACCAATGCCAGCCCCGCCGCCAGTGCCCATAACGGCGGCACCGTGCCCCCAGCGGGCGTAATCCACAGCAGCAGGGCCAGCAAGGCCAGCATGGTGCCAAGCAAGCCCGTCAGCAGCACGGGACGGTCGCCCCAGCGGTCGGTGGCCATGCCCCATGGCAATTCGGTCAGGGCCACTCCCAGGCCCATGGCGCCCAGCGCCACGCCCAGTTCTGTATTGCTCAGGTGATAGCCGCTGCGTAGCCAGATGGCCGTCGTGGGCATGCCGTTGGCGGCGGCAGAAAAGCTGGCGTTGGCCGCCACGCCCACGGCCAGCACTTTCCAGCGGTGGGCATCGCCGAGCGCGGGCGGAGTGACAGGAAGGGAAACGGCAGGGCAGCTGGTGGTCATGGCAGGGAAAGGAAAGTGGTTGACCCTGACAGTGTTGCGCGCTACGATCATTCTGAATATCAGATAATTTACGATAAACAATCCCATAAAATCGGACGATTGCATTGATGCCATGAGCCTGCTGAATTTCGACATCGCCTTCCTGCGCAGCTATGTGGCAGGCATCGACCTGGGCAGCTTTGCCCGCGCGGCGGACAAGGTAGGCCGCTCCACCTCGGCCGTCAGCGCGCAGCTGAAAAAACTTGAGGAACAGGCGGGCATGCCCCTGTTCCGCAAGGATGGACGGGGGCTGGCGCTGACGCCGGCCGGCGAAGTGCTGCTTGGCTATGCGCGCCGCTTGCTGGAACTCAATGACGAGGCGGCCGTCGCCCTGCGCGGCGCGGAACTGGAAGGCTGGATCAGGCTCGGCTTGCAAGAGGATTTTGGCGAAGCCTTGCTGCCCGACGTGCTGGGGCGCTTTGCCCGCGCGCATCCGAAAGTGCGCATCGAGGCGCACGTGGCGCGCAACACGGCCTTGATGCAAGGCCTGTCCATGGGACAGCTGGACCTGGCCCTGCTGTGGGGTGGCGCCTGCAGCGCCGACGTGGCTGAGTATCCGCTGCAGCAGCGCCAGCATATTGCCGAACCGTCCATGCGCTGGATCGCCTCATCCAGCCTGGCCTGGCGTCCCGAATCGGGCGAGCCCTTGCCGCTCATTACGTTCGACCGCGATTGCCTGTTCCAGCGCTGCGCCACGCAGGCGCTCGATGGGGCCGGCATCGCCTGGCGCACGGCGTTTACCAGTCCTAGCCTGGCAGGGTTGTGGGCAGCGGCCGCAGCCGGGCTGGGCGTAACGGTACGCACCAGCCTGGGCTTGCCTTCTTCCGTGTGCGCGCTGGATCACGTGGCGGCGGGCTTGCCCGCCCTGCCCCCGTTGTCGCTGGAACTGCTGCGCGCCTCCAGCGTGTCCAGGCCGCCCGTCGAGCGGCTCTCTAGCCTGATCATCGAGGCGCTGCAGCAAGATGGGGCTTAAAACTCCTGCACCGTGGGACGCAGCACGATTTCATTGATGCTCACGTTGTCCGGCTGCCCGATCGCATACGCCACGGCGCGTGCCACGGCGTCGGCGGGGATGGCTTGCTTGTAAAACTCTTTCAGGCCGGCCGCGCTTTCCGCGTGGCTGCTGCCGCCCGTCAATTCCGTGTCGATGGCGCCCGGCAGGATGGTGGTGGTGCGGATGGTGCCGCCGCTGGCGGCCAGTTCATGGCGCAAGCCTTCCGAAATCGCGCTGACGGCAAACTTGGTGCCGCTGTAGACGGTGCCGCCCGGACTGAAGACTTTTTGTCCTGCCACCGACGAGATGTTGATGAAGTGGCCGCTATTTTGCGCCTGGAAATATGGCAGGACGGCGGCGATGCCATTCAACACGCCTTTGATGTTGATATCGATCATCTTGTTCCACTCATCGACCTTCAAGGCGCTCATCGGCGCGATGGCCATCAGCCCCGCGTTGTTGATCAGCACGTCGACCTTGCCGAATACGGCCAGCGCCGTGTCGATCAGATTCTTGACGTCGGCAGGCACCGTGACGTCGGTATCGGCAATGGCGGCCTGGCCGCCGGCGGCCGTGATTTCCTCGGCGATGGTATTGAGCAAATCCATGCGCCGCGCACCGAGCACGACAAAGGCGCCCAGCGCGGCCAGGTGGCGCGCGGTGGCTTCGCCCAGGCCGCTGCTGGCACCGGTGATGACGACGACTTTCCCTGCAATTGTTTGACTCATGATGAATTCCCTGTGGAGGCAGCGGAGTGCTGCGGATGACATCGATCAATGCTGGCGAGCCACGTCAGGCAGCGGCCACGCTGCAGGTATAGCTTAGCGCATTTGTGTTGCCATCCACTATAAAAATGATAATTATTAAATGATAATCGTTAGCTACGCGCAATCAGCACTTGTACGGGCGCCATGGGGAAATCGCTGGCGCTGTATTGTTCCACTTGCCGCCAGCCCGTGTCGCGCAGCAGTTGCGCCAGTTCACCCTGCCGTGTCACCGTCCGGCCCAGCATGCGCATCGGCAAGTAATACGGCAGCACGCGCGCGGCATCAAAGGGCGTTGACGCGATTTCCGCCTGCACGCAGACGAACACGCCACCGGGTTTCAGTGCCGCATGGATCTTGCGCAAGGCCGCTGCCATGTCGGGCACGAAATGCAGCACGGAGGAGCACCAGATCAGATCGTAATCGCTGCCGATATCGTCGCTGTCCAGGTCGCCACCCAAGGTTTCCAGGCGGTCAGATAGTTGCGCATGGGCGATGTTCGCGGCTGCCACGGCCACCGTTTCCGGCCAGTCGAAAACGCAGCCGTGCAAGCCCGCATGGGCTTGCGCCAGCGCCATGGCAACCCAGCCCGGCCCGCCGCCCAGGTCGAGCAGGCGCAGCGGTGTGTTGCCGTCCGCAAATGGGGCAATGCGCTGCATCACGGACAGGGCCGCGCGCATGGTGACGGCGCGTTGTTCCTGGCCGATCTGCTGCTGCGCGGCAACAGCCCAGTTGACCGCATTTGCCGTGTTGTATGGCGCCGCTTTGCCGCCGTCGCGCACGAGGGTAGCTAACTGCGTGGCGAAATGGCGCAGCGCATGCAGCCGGTATAGCCAGGCGTCGCCGCAATAAGAAACAGAGTTGCGGCAGAAGTACTGCAAGGTGGCGGCTGTGCAGCGGTAGCGCTGTGTCTCGTCATTGTTCGCATCGCGTTCCAGCACCTGCATGCTCCAGAGTAATTCCATCAGCAGGGCCGTGTGCGGCGCATGCAGAGACAGGGCTGCGGCCAGCTGTGCCGGCGTGTGCGGCGTGGCCAGTACCTCGAAAACGCCCAGTTCCAGGGCGGCGGCCAGCCCATCTGCCTGGACGGGCGCAACGGCCAGGTCCCAGTAGGGCTGCAAAGTGTGTTGCGATGTGAACGTCATGGTGCTTCCTTTCGGCGAGGTGGGCATTGAGGTGTGCATGAACGCTATTTTATGCAACAATGAGAATAATTATCATTTGCATTTGTATGCGACACGGTGCATTTCGTATGCGCGACGGTGCGCCAGGACAGGGAGGAGCGATGAGGGAACAGGACAGGGAAGCGGCAGGCTGGACGCGGCGCCAGCTGGACCCCGGGATCGGCGAGTGCCGCGCCGACCAGAGGCAGGTCGACCAGGGCTTGCTGCTCGTGCATTCCGATTACCGTCCGCGGCTCGCGCTTGTCGAGCAATCGAAGCATGACGATGCGGGCGGCATGGTCATCACCATTGGCCTGGAAGGCGCGTCCGGCTACACCACGCGCGATGGCGAACAATTGCGTTTCCGGGGCGGCCATACGACAGTGACGGCGTTTCGCCATACGAGCGGCGAGCGCCGTTTTGAGGCGAATCAAAAGGCGGCGCAATTGCGCGTGCTGGTCGACGAAGATGCGCTGGCGCGCTACTGGCCGGCGGGCTTGACTTCCCTGCTGCCCAACGGCGGCGCGCGCCAGCTGGCGCATGCCGCCACCACGGCTGCCTCCGCCCTGCACGCTCGGTCGCTGCTGCGCGCGACGGACCCGCTGGCCGTGCATATCGGTGTGCTCAGCCTGCTGGCGGAACAGCTGCGGGTACTGCGGCCAGCGCCCGCGTCCGCGCCGCGCTGGTTCGAGGCCGACATTGTCAAACTGGAGCGCGCGTATGCGCTGATGCAGGAGCAGATGGCGCAGGCACTCACGCTCGATTACCTGTGCGCGCAAGTGGGGCTGAGTTTGTTCAAGTTCAAGCAGGGATGGCGCTACCGCTACAACGACAGTCCCCAGCGCACCTTGCTGGCGCTGCGCATGCAGCGGGCAAAGTTGTTATTGGAAAATGGTTGCCAGGTGGCGCAGGCGGGCTGGCAAACGGGCTACCGTCACCCGGCCAATTTCAGCGCCGCGTTCAGCCGCCATTTCGGCTACGCGCCCAAGACCGTGGCGCGCGCGAGGGGCTGAAAAGCCGGTGTAGAATCGGCGGGCAGCATTTTTCATCTCAACTCAAGGAGACATGATGGCCCGCAAAATCTTTGTCAATCTGCCCGTCCAGTCGCTCGAGCGTTCCGTGGCCTTTTTCACGGCGCTGGGCTTCAGTTTCAATGCCCATTTCACGGATGAAACGGCGACGTGCATGATCGTCACCGACGACATTTTCGTGATGCTGTTGACGCACGACAAATTCAAGCAATTCACGCCCAAGCAGCTGTGCGATACCAAGGTGGCGACGGAAGTGCTCGTGTGTTTGTCGGCCGAGAGCCGCGGCGAAGTCGATGACCTGGTGGCGAAGGCCGTCCAGGCGGGCGGCAGCATCTACAAGGAGCCGATCGATTTCGGCTTCATGTATGGCCACAGTTTCCAGGATCCCGATGGTCATCAATGGGAGTTGATGTTCATGGAGCCGAGCGCCGTACCTGGAAACGCCTGACCAAACCTACTGCGGGTCGCGCTTTGCAGCCGGCGATGCTCACCGGCTCGGCGCCCCCGTACAGAGTACGGTTGCGCTTCTCGGCCACAAATCACTGCCGCTCGCTACGGTTTTGTCAGGCGTTGCAACAGCCAAGTCAAAACACTTGTTAAGCCCACGCCTTAGCTGGCCAGCGCCAATAAATCGACCACTTCCAGCCCGGCCAGGTCTTGCGTCGTGTTGCCCGCAAACGCGGCGCGGCTCTGCTGGCCGTTTTTCAGCCAGGTGCGCGTCACGTCCTTGATCTGCGCCAGGGTGCAATTGAGCACGCCGCTGCGGAATTGCTGGCGCACGGCTTCTGTCGTGCCCCGCTGCTGCATGTTCCACGCTGTGAGCGCTTCCGCGTACGGCGAGTGCGGCTTGTCCAGGCCCTTGATGACGCAGATGATGGCCTCTTCCACTTGCTCTTGCGAGAAATCGCCGTCGAGGATTTGATCCAGGGTCGTGCCGAAGTCGGCAAACGTGCCGGCCAGGCGCGGATCGCGGTAGGAACTCAGGGTAAACGTGCCGGCGCCGGCCGCATAGCTGGCGCTGCCGCCATACGCGCCGCCTTTTTCGCGCAGGGCCGTATGCAGCACCTGGTTGGTCATCAGTTCGGCGGCGACAGCCAGGGCCGAGGCGTCCGGATTGTGCACGCCGGGCACGGCCCACGAAACGAAGCAATGGTTGATCTGGCTCGTCGCATGCAGGGCCGTGTTGGCCAGCGGTAATGCTGCTGGCGCTGGCATTTCCGTGTCCGCAGGGACAGCGGTGTCGACGCTGGCCGCTGGCAATTCCAGCAAACGGGCCAGGGCGATGCCATCCTGCTCCAGGCCCGCGCACAGCACGGTTGGCGCCTGGGCGATGATGTGCGCGTGCAGGGTGTCGAGTTCGCGGGCGATTTCCTGCAAGCCTGCCGAGCTCTTGCTCAGTTGCTGCAAACGGCGGTAGAACGGCAATGCCGCAGGGCCGCCGACGATGTCGTCGAATCGGCGCGTGGGCGACAGCGGTGCTGCCGAGGCCAGCATGGCGTAGCGGTTGCCCGATTCGGCCAGGCTGCTCAATTTGTCTTGCACCAGGCTTTCGATCAGGAAGGCCAGGCGCTCTTCTTCATCGAAGCGGGGCTTGGCGATCCAGGCCGACAGCACGGCGGCAATCGCCGCATGTTCCTCGCGCAAGCCGCTGGCCGAGAACGACAGTTCCACGCGCATCGCTTGCTGTGGGCGGGGAATGGCTTCCAGGCCGATGTGGAACGAAGGCACCATGCTCTGGCGCCAGGCGCTGGCGTCGTCGAACGACATGTCGCCCACGCCCAGTTCCGGCGCCAGGTCCGTGTACAAACGCAACCAGGGCCACGATGCTTCCGGCAAGCTCGACACGTCGTACAGCACGTTGGCATAGCTGATGCCGTTCGAGGCGATGGAAAACGCCACGGCGCCATCGACGGCGGGCGGAATCGGCAGGGCCGGGCGCGGCGAGGCGCTGACGTCGCCAGGGCGGATGCGCGGCAAGACTTCGGAATTCGATGGCAGTTGCTGATGCGCTTCCAGGGCGGCGGACTCGGCCACGATATGTTCGCGTTCGGCGTCCGTCAGGCGCGCTTGCAGGGCCGCCAGCTTGGCGTCTTCCTGCGCGGCGCGGTCCGTGAAGTAGGCGCTGTCGGGTACCACGTGCGTGGTCAAACGGGTCGGATTGGCGATCAGCTCGCGCACCAGTTGCTTGAAGAATTCCGGGTCTTCGATCTGCTGTTCCAGGGTTTCCAGGATGGCCGCATTGTCGAAGGCGTCCATCACGTCGCCGCCATACATGGCCAGCGGCAAGGCGTGCAGCAAGCGGCCCAGGCCGTAAGGCATGCGGCCGCTGCTGATTTCGCGCTGGCTGTATTTGATGTCGCGCAAGGCCGCGTGCAGCACGGCGGCGGGTATGCCCTCTTCCGCTGTTTCTTCCAGGGCCGTCCAGATGCGCTGGTGCGCATCGGCGATCTGTTCCTGGGTCAAACCTTCCATGCCGATGTGGAACACCATCTGGCGGATGCCCGCGTCGCGGCCATTCATGTCCGATGGGCGGCCATAGCCGGCCGATTCCATGGCGCGCATGACGGGCGCCGACGACTCACCCAGCAAACCGTGCGACAGCAGATGCGCGTGGTAATAGGCGATAGGGTCGCTCGATTCGCCCATCAGCCAGGCAAATTGCAGGCCGAATTCGTCGTCGCGCGCTTCCTGCGAAGGAATTTTAACGATGTTTTCCTGCGGCGCGGTCCACGCGGGTGCCAGTTGCGGCAAGCGGCGTTCGGAGAAACCACTGAGCTTGGACAGCACGCGTTCGGCGACTTGTTCCTGCACGGCCGACGCTTCGATATTGCCGGCAGTCATGATCACGGCTTGCGAAGGATGGTAGTGGCTGGCGTGGAATTCTTTCAGCATGGCATGCGTCAGCTCGGGAATATTCAGCGGATCGCCGCCCGATTCCACTTCATACGTCGTGCCCTTGAGCAAGGCGCTGGCGATGCCGCTGTCGAGTGCGCGCATGGGGCTGTTGAAAGCACCCTTCATTTCATTGAAGACGATGCCCTGGTACACCAGCTTGTCGCCTTCGAATGCGTGGCGCCAGCCTTCCTGGCGGAAATTCAGGTAATCGAGGTTCGGGAAGAAGGCGGCATCGAGGTAGACGTCCAGCAGGTTGAAGAAATCCTTGCGGTCGGTGCTGGCGAACGGGTACACGGTGCGGTCCGGATAGGTCATCGCATTCATGAAGGTGGCCGTCGAGCGGCGCAGCATCGAGAAGAAGGGGTCGCGCACCGGGTAGCGGGACGAGCCGCACAGTGCCAGGTGTTCGAGGATGTGGGCGCGCCCGTCGCTCACTTCCGGCACAGTGGGAAAGGCCACCAGGAACACCATTTCAGCCTGCTCGGTATGCATGTGGATATGGCGCATGCCCGTTGCCGGCTCGACATATTGCTCGATGGTTGCCTGCAAGACTGGAATGAAGTTGCTGCTGACTTTTTCAAATGTGCTCATGCGGTATGGGATCTCTTCGGTAGGTGAAACGGATAGTCGGTGGGGCTGCATCACATGTTGGGGCAAAGTGGCGTAATGCCAGGGCTGGCCGCCAGGGCGGGTGTCACTTTGATGCCTGTATCAAGTTTTCCCTATTGTACTAGGAGTATTCGTGCGCCGCCGCCGGGGCCTTGCTGACCGCCGGAAAAGCGGCAATGTTGCAAAATTGATCATTCTCGGGTGGGTGGCGTCTCTGAATGAAAGCTTAGCGTACCATGCGCCTTTTCCCCCTTGCTGACTGAACCGAAGGCGCTTACCTTGTCCAGACTGTCCTTTCGCCAACTGTTATTTGCCGCCTTCATTTTGACCACGGGTATTTTGACGGCCACCTCCGTGCAAGCCTTGCTGACCCTGGAGCACCTGGCGCGCCTGGGGCGCGAGACGGCGGCGCAGGCGATTACCCTGACGGAACAGTCGCAGCGTTTGTCCGAGCGCACGCTGGCCATGGAGCGCAGCGCACGCCAGTTTCTCGTGCTCGATGATCCCGTGTTCCGCGAGCGCTACGCGGCGGCCCGCGATGAAGCCACGGCGGCGCTGCAAGTGCTGAACCGCGCCACGCCCGAGTTCGCGCCCCAGCTGGCCGACGAATGGAAGGTGCAAGCGCAGTCGGCCTGGGAAGTGTTGCAGGCCGGTAAACGCCGCAAGCGTGATGGCCACGCTGTCGTCTACCGCGCGTTTGCCCGCATGACGCAGATCAATGACAGCCTGGCGCGCGAAAGCAAGACGGAAATCGGCAGCCGCAACGACGCCCTGCTGGCCGAGCTGGAACGCCAGCGCCGCGTGCTGGGCATGCTGGTGGCCGGCGCCGTGCTGCTGGCGGCCGTGCTGGCCACCTGCTTCGGCTTTCTATTGTCGCGCCCGCTGCGCCGCATCGAGACGGCCATCGAGCGCCTGGGCGAAAAGCGCTACGACCAGCCCATCGTCGTCGGTGGCCCGGCCGACACGCGCCGCCTGGGCCAGCAGCTCGACTGGCTGCGCCAGCGCCTGGCGGACCTCGATGCCGACAAAGAACGTTTTCTGCGCCACATCTCGCACGAATTGAAGACGCCGCTGGCGGCCCTGCGCGAAGGCGTGGCCTTGCTGGAAGATGAAGTGGCCGGCAAGCTCAGCGATGGCCAGCGCGAAATCGCCGGTATCCTGCAGCAAAACACGGCCTCGTTGCAAAATCAGATAGAAGACTTGCTGCGCTACAATACTGCCGCCTTTGACGCCCAGCACCTGGCGCATAGCAAGGTGGACTTGCTGGTCTTGCTGCAAGATGTGGTGGCCGGGCAGCGCCTGCAATGGCTGGCGCGCCGCCTGACGGTCGAGGTGCAGGGCGTGTCCCTGATCGTGCAGGCCGACCGCGACAAGCTGGCCACCGCCCTGGCCAACCTGCTGTCGAATGCAGTGCGCTTCAGCCCGGAAGGCGGCATCGTGCGGTTCAGCTTGTCCAGCGAAGGCGGCCGCGTGTGCATCGACTGCATCGACGAGGGCGCTGGTGTGGCGCCCGAGGATGCCGAGCGCATCTTCGAGCCGTTTTACCAAGGCGTGCGCCAGGTGGCCGGCGCGCGCAACGGCAATGGCATCGGCCTGTCCATCGTGCGCGAATATATTGCCGCCCACGATGGCAGCGTCACTCTTTTACCGCGCCAGGCTGGCGCGCATTTTCGGATAGAACTGCCCATATGATGACGAGAACCTCCCTGGCCGGCATGGCCACCTGCGCGCTGCTGTTGGGCGCATGCGCCGCCAAGCCTTCCACCCAGACTCCCGTGCTGGTGCAAACGCCGCCGCGCGTGGTGGTGGTGGCCGATCCCCAGCTCACGGAACTGCTGGCGTATCAAAGCGCCGTGCGCCTGATGACGCCGTCGGAACTGGTGAAGGCGCAGCTGGACCTGGCGAAGGCCGATCACGCGCCGCACAACACCATCCGCCGTGCCATGCTGCAAGCGACCGTGCGCGGTGCCGGCGACCTGGCCCGCGCGCAAGCCTTGCTGGAACCGCTAGCCACGGCCACGGGCAAGGATGGTCAACTGCTGGCGCCGCTGGTGCAATTGCTCAGCAGCCAGTACGCAGAGCTGCGCCGCCAGGAAGAGAGCATCGACAAGCTCAATGGCCAGCTGCGCGATGCCCAGCGCCGCATCGAGCAGCTCAATGAAAAACTCGAGGCGTTGAAAAACATCGAACGCAGCCTGTCCGTGCGCCCTGCCGCGGGAGCGCCGAAATGAGCGAGCAAGCCCACATTTTATTGGTCGACGACGATCCCGACCTGCTGCGCCTGCTGACCATCCGCTTGAAAGCGGGCAACTATCGCGTCACGGCCGTGGGCAGCGCGGAAGCGGCGCTGGCGCGCCTGGCGGTGGAATTGCCGGCCCTGGTCATTACCGATGTGCAATTGCCGGGCCGCGACGGCCTGGCCCTGTTCGATGAAATCCGCCGCCAGCATGCGGCCCTGCCCGTCATTTTGCTCACCGCCCACGGCACTATCCCCGACGCCGTCGAAGCCACGGCGCGCGGCGCGTTTGCGTATCTGACGAAACCGTTCGATGGCAAGCTGCTCATGGAAAAGGTGGCGTATGCCATTAACCTGTCCACCGTCATGCCGGCGCCTGCGTCCGGCGACGAGAGCTGGCGCGCCGAGCTGATCAGCCGTAGTTCGCAGATGGCCGAGCTGCTGGCCGAAGCCAAGCTGGTGGCCGGGTCCGATGCCAGCATCCTGATCCGCGGTCCCAGCGGCACGGGCAAGGAGTTGCTGGCGCGCGCCCTGCACAATGCCAGTCGCCGCGCCAAGGCGCCGTTCATCGCCGTCAACTGCGGCGCCATTCCCGAGCAGCTGCTGGAATCGGAACTGTTCGGCCATGTAAAAGGCTCGTTTACGGGCGCCGTCGGCAACCGCGAAGGCCTCTTTCTGGCGGCCGATGGCGGCACCCTGTTTTTAGATGAGATCGGCGACATGCCGCTGCCGCTGCAGGTCAAATTGCTGCGCGTGCTGCAGGAGCGGGCCGTGCGCCCCGTGGGTGCCGACCAGACGCGTCCGGTCGATGTGCGTCTCCTGTCGGCCACGCACCGTGACCTGGACGTGGCCATGGCGGATGGGCAATTTCGCGAAGACTTGTATTACCGCCTGAACGTGGTGACCTTGACCCTGCCGCCGCTGGCCGAGCGCCGCGAAGACATCTCCCTGCTGGCGAACCATTTCTTGCAGAAACTGGCGGCCAAGTACCAGAAGCCCCTGAACGGCTTCGCCCCCGATGCCTTGACGGCCCTGGTGGCCGCGCCATGGCCCGGCAACGTGCGCCAGCTGGTCAATGTGGTCGAGCAAGTATGCGCGCTGGCCACGGCGCCGCTGGTGCCTTTGAGCCTGGTGCAGCGCGCGCTGCGCGTGCCATCGCTGGAAGCGCTCAGCTACAACGAAGCCAAGCAGCGCTTCGAGCGCGACTACCTGATTCAATTGCTGCGCCTGACGGACGGCAACGTGGCCGACGCGGCGCGCCTGGCCGACCGCAACCGCACGGAGTTCTATCGTTTATTACAGAAATATGAGCTGACGCCGGCCCTGTTTCGGGGTGACGGCGACCCTGTCGCTGAATAGCGACAAAAATAAAGTGTGTATAATCAAAGACTTACTGTGGAATATTGATTGTCTTGCCACAAGCTGTCGCTGTCAGGCGACAAAAAGCCCCGATTTTCGGGCCAGATCCGGCTGAAACGGGCTGAAAAAATCGAATTTTACTGTAAGCCTTTGATTTTGAATGAAATTTAAAAGCTGGCACGGTGCTTGCTGTATGGGTAGATGTGACGCTTCAACGTGTTGCTTTATCCAAGTAAGAAGCTTTTAACTTCATTGAGAGGAACTACCATGCAAACATCGAAACTGTTCAATACCCTGGTCGCCGCTATCGTACTGTCGGGCGCCTCGATCACCGCTTCGCATGCAGCTGACTCCGCAACAAAAGCACAAGCTCCTGCTAAGACTGTCGTGGCCGCCAACGCCGCCGCTGCCGTCCCTGATGAAACCATCACTTCCTCGGCCAAGGCCGCCCTGAGCGCCGATGCACAAGCCGCTACCCTGCCAGTCAAGGTAGCAACCCAGCAAGGTGTCGTCGTCCTGTCGGGCGATGTACCGAGCGCCGAAGCGGGTGACCGCGTCGTGCAGATCGTCGCCTCCGTGAGCGGCGTGAAAGAAATCAAGAACGAGCTGAAAGTCAAAGCCGCCGGTTAATCCCTCGCGCTGTACTTTACTCCGGGTTGCCCTGTCTGCGGACAGGGCATTTTTTTTTCCCGCAGAGTTTTTGCCGGGCAGCGATGACCATGCCGCCAGGCAAGGAGCTCGATAATACAGGTAGAATAGCCAGCACTGGCGCCGCTCCCGGCGCTTTTTGTCATCCCCGGCACAGTGTTGCAAGGCTGCGCCGCTACCAGGCTACCGCATGTCTTCCTTCTCTCCCGCTGCCCTGTTGCGCAATCTGAAACCCGATAATTTCACCATCGCCCTGCTCGTCACCGTGGCGCTGGCCACGTTCCTGCCCTGCACGGGACAGACGGCCGTGGTCTTCGGCCACGTCACCACCGTCGCCATCGGCGCCCTGTTTTTCTTGCATGGCGCCAAGCTGTCGCGCGAAGCCGTGGTGGCCGGCGTCATGCACTGGCGGCTGCACTTGCTGGTGCTGGCCAGCACCTTCATCCTGTTTCCACTGCTGGGCCTGGCCCTGCGCCCGCTGGCGCTGACGTTTCTCACGCCCGATTTATATGTGGGCATTTTGTTCCTGTGCGCGCTGCCGTCGACTGTGCAGTCGTCGATCGCCTTGACGGCAATGGCGCGCGGCAATGTGCCAGCCGCCATCTGCAGCGCCTCGGCCTCGAACTTCATCGGCATCTTCCTTGCCCCCATCCTCGTGGGCTTGCTGGTGGCCAAGGGCGCGGAAAGCAAGTCGTCGGTCGATGCGGTGCTCTCCATCGTCATGCAGCTGCTGCTGCCGTTTTTGGCTGGCCAGTTCCTTCGCCGCTGGATAGGCCGCTGGGTCGACCGCCACAAGGCCATGCTGAAATTCGTCGACCAGGGTTCGATCTTGCTGGTGGTCTACACGGCCTTCAGCGAAGCCGTCAGCGAAGGCCTGTGGCATACGATCTCGGTGGAAACCCTGGTAGCGTTGGGCCTGTTCAGCATCTTGCTGCTGGCGCTGGTCCTGGGCCTGATGACGTTCATCAGCCGCCGCCTCGGTTTTTCCAAGGAAGACGAGATCGCCATCGTCTTCTGCGGCTCGAAGAAAAGCCTGGCCAGCGGCGTGCCCATGGCCAAGGTGCTGTTTGCCACGCATTCGCTGGGCATGGTGATCCTGCCGCTGATGCTGTTCCACCAGATCCAGCTGATGATCTGTGCCGTGATTGCGCAGCGCTACGCGCGGCGTGACGAGGGGCAGGAAGTGCCAGCGTCGACGCTGTGATCCTGGCCTTGTAGTAGCCGCATCGCCTGGTTCAAGCCGTCGACTATCACCGCGTATGCCTGCCGCCGGCTCGCCTCGTCCGGCGCGCGCAGCACATACGACGGGTGATATACGGTCACCACCCAGCGTCCGTCGTGCTCGATGGGCGTGCCGACCAGCGGCGTCATGGTGGCTGAGCCATCTTGCAGAACGGACTTTAACGCCGTGCTGCCCAGCGCCACGATCACCTCTGGTTTGACACGCTCGATCTCTTCTTCCAGCCAGCCATGGCAGGCGAGGATTTCGCGTTGCGCGGGTGTCTTGTGCAAGCGACGCTTGCCGCGTGGTTCCCACTTGAAATGCTTGACGGCGTTGGTCAGATAGATGCTGTCGCGCGCCATGCCCGCATCGTGAATCGCCTGGTCCAGCAGCGCGCCAGCCGGGCCAACGAACGGCAAGCCCGCCAGGTCTTCCTGGTCGCCCGGTTGTTCGCCGACGAGCATGATGCGCGCCTGTAGCGGCCCGACGCCGGGCACGGCTTGCGTGGCGTGCTGCCACAGCTCGCAGCGGCGGCACTGGTCCAAGGTGGTGGGCAGTTCGCGCGCTGGCTGGGCGCGCTCGGCGGCAATCGGGATCATGGTGGCGCCGCTGCGCTGGCCTACGCTGGCCGTCTGGCCCGTTCGCCGTTCGCCGTTGGCGGCGCCGCTGAGCATGGCAGGCACGATGGCGCCTTCCGGCAGATTTTTCCAGAAACGCGAGGGGATATGGCTATGCAGCAAATCCGCATTCACGCGCGCGGGATTGAAGATGCTGCGGTAGTAGGTCAGCCACAGGGCTTCACCGGCATCGTCGATATCGGCAGCGCCGCGCAGCAGCGCCGGTCCCGCATGCAAGGATGCGCCATCCCACAGCATGCTGGCTTGGGGCGTGGCGATCATCCAGCTGGTAGATCCCATGCGGCGCGCGAAGTGGCGCGCCACTTGCGGCAGCACGTCGTGCGTGGGTTCGAACCAGGCGACGAAGCGGGGGGCGCCATCGGCCTCGCTGCGTTCGCGGAAGCGTACATACGCATGCATGTCGTGCTCCTCGCGGCGCACGGCCTTGGCCATCGCGTGCAGGCGCGCGCCGTCCGTATCGGCTGGCGACATCACGTCGTGCTGGCCCAGCTGCCAGCGCCAGAGCACTTGATATAAGAATGCCCAGCGGTCATGCACGTTGAAACAGGCGGCGCCTTCCAGCAATTCGACCAGGGGACGGGGCAGGCGCAGCTGCGGAGCGCTGTTATCCGTTGCCTCCGGCGTGGAGGAAAACAGGTCGCCATCGCCGGGTTGCGATTGCCAGGCCACGTCGGCAGGCGGCACGCCGCGCGCGATCAGTTCACGTGCGGCCGCGCGCCACTCGTCGAACGACTGCGCCAGCCGCACCACTGTACTCATGCGACCTGCAGCTCCGGCCATAAATTCATCTGCTGCGGCGCTTCCGCCATGGCGCGGCGCAGGTGTTCGGAGGCGGTGGTATCGCGCGCGGGAAAGTAGTCGGCCGTGATGATGAAGGGGGCGATTTTCTTCATGCTGCAGCGCAGGCGCGACAAGTCGGCGTAGCGCACTTGCCGCAGCCGGCGCAGGTCGACGATGCGCTGCGCGTTGCGCAGGCCGATGCCGGGCACGCGGGCGATCATGTGCTGCGCCGCACGGTTCAAGTCCAGCGGAAAATGTTCGCGGTGCGCCAGCGCCCAGGCCAGCTTGGGATCGATATCGAGCGCCAGATTGCCGCCCGTGGCGGGCAGCAGTTCGCTGGCCTGGAAACCATAGCTGCGCAGCAGGAAATCGGCTTGATACAGCCGGTGTTCGCGCAGCATAGGCGGCGGCGCCAGCGGCACGCTTTTCGGGCTGTCGGGGATCGGGCTGAAGGCCGAGTAGTACACGCGCTTGAGCTTGTAGCTGCCGTACAAGGTCTCGGCAGTGGAGAGAATTTGCTGGTCGTCGCTGGCGTCGGCGCCGACGATCATTTGCGTGCTTTGCCCGGCCGGCGCGAAGCGCGGCGAGCGCGGTTCTTCCGCTTTCTCATCGAGCTTGCGGCGGATGGCGCCCATTGCCAGTTTAATCGTATGCACGCTTTTTTCCGGCGCCAGCTTTTGCACGCTGTCTTGCGTCGGCAGTTCGATATTGACGCTGAGCCGGTCGGCATAGCGGCCCGCCTGCGCGATCAGGGCCGGATCGGCGTCGGGGATGGTTTTCAGATGAATATAGCCACGGAACTGGTGTACCTCACGCAACTCGCGCGCCACCTGCACCAGCTGCTCCATCGTGTAGTCGGCCGACTGGATGATGCCGGAACTGAGGAACAGGCCGTCGATATAGTTGCGCAGGTAAAAGTCGCTCGTCAGCTTGACCACCTCGGCCACCGTAAACCGCGCGCGCGGCACGTTCGAGCTACGGCGGTTGACGCAGTACTGGCAATCGTACAGGCAGTAATTGGTCAGCAGCACTTTCAGCAGCGAAACGCAGCGCCCGTCCGGCGTGTAGCTGTGGCAGATGCCCATGCCGGAGGTGGCGCCAAAGCCGTCCTTGCCGATGGAATCGCGTTTGGGCGCCCCGCTGCTGGCGCAGGACGCGTCGTACTTGGCCGCGTCGGCCAGGATTTCCAGCTTGTCCGTCAGTTCCATGGGGTGCCTCAATATACTGTGTTTATATACAGTATATCAGGGAATGCACTTTGTGCTGGCTTGACTTGTGCCATGGCAGAACGCTGTATATCGGTGTATATTACGCTCCTTGTTCACCGTTCACTTACAAGGATACGATCATGCGTCTCACCTCGCCCGCCCGCCTGCTTGGCACCGCTCTTCTCGCTACCGCCGCCACCTCCGCTTTTGCCGGCGAAGTGGTGGTGTCGGCCGCGGCCAGCCTGACGAATGCGTTCAAGGATGCGGCGCAAGGCTATGAGGCGCAGTATCCGGGCAGCAAGGTGTCCCTGAACTTTGCCGCCTCGGGCGTGCTGCTGCAGCAGATCGTCAAGGGCGCGCCCGTGGACGTATTTGCCTCGGCCGATCAGGAAACCATGGATGCGGCGCAAAAGCAGGGCCTGGTGCTGCCGGCGGACCGCATGGACTTCGTCGGCAACAGCCTGGTGCTGATCGTGCCGCACGACAGCAAGCTGGGCATCAAGAGCTTGAGCGACCTGACGCACAAGGGCGTGACCCGCGTGGCCATCGCCAACCCGGCCAGCGTGCCCGTTGGCCGCTATTCGGAAGGCGCGCTGAAAAAGGCGAATCTGTGGCAAGCCGTGCAGACTAAAGCCATCGGCACGCAGAACGTGCGCCAGTCGCTCGACTACGTGGCGCGCGGCGAAGTCGATGCAGGCTTTGTCTACGCCACCGACGCGGCCATCATGAAGGATAAAGTGAACGTGGTAATGGACGTGCCGTTGGAGGCGCCCGTGCTGTACCCGATTGCCACCATCAAGGGCAGCAGCAATGCCGCCGAAGCGAAGCGCTTCGTCAGCTACCTGCAAACGGCACCGGCGCAAGCCATTCTCGCCAAGTACGGTTTCAAGAAGCCATAATTTAAGCACGCGCCCGCATGGATATCGCCTGGACCGCGCTGGCCCTGTCGCTCAAAGTAGCGGCCTGGGCCACGGCGCTCAATTTGTTGCTCGGCATCGGTACGGGCTATCTGCTGGCGCGCGCGCGTTTTCCCGGGCGCGAGCTGCTCGACGCCCTGTTGACCCTGCCGATGGTGATGCCGCCCACCGTGCTCGGCTACTATCTGCTGGTGCTGCTGGGCCGGCGCGGCACCCTGGGCATCTGGCTGCAGGATAACTTCGGCATCAACCTCATCTTTACCTGGCAGGGCGCCGTGATCGCTTCCACGGTGGTGGCCTTTCCCCTCGTCTTCAAGCCGGCGCGGGCCGCCTTCGAGGCGGTCGACGGCCAGCTGGAGCAGGCGGCTCGCGTGCTGGGCATTTCTGAAATCGCCATCTTTTTCCGTGTAACCTTACCGCTGGCCTGGCGTGGCATCCTCGCTGGCGTGCTGCTGGGTTTTGTGCGCGCGCTGGGCGAGTTTGGCGCCACCCTGATGGTGGCCGGCAGCATTCCCGGCAAGACGCAAACCCTGTCGGTGGCCGTGTATGAAGCCGTGCAGGCGGGCCAGGACGACGTGGCCAACACCCTGGTGCTGATCACTTCCTTTGTCTGTATCGTGGTGCTGCTGTCGGCTGGCCGCCTGGCGCCCGGGCGCATCGCGCACAAATGACGCCAATGACGACGCCTATGCAACTCGACCTCGACCTTCGCGCCACCTTGCGCTCCGGCAAACGCCGCTTCGACTTGCAGGTGAAATGCACGTCCGAGTGTCAGCGCATCGCCATGTATGGCCCGTCTGGCGCCGGCAAGAGCATGACCCTGAAAGCCATTGCCGGACTCTTCACGCCTGACGCCGGCCATATCCGCCTGAACGGGCGCACCCTGTTCGATTCGGCCGCTGGCATCAATTTGCCGCCGCAGCAACGCAACGTGGCGTATCTGTTTCAGGATTACGCGCTGTTCCCGCACCTGACGGTGCGCCAGAACGTGGGCTTTGGCCTGGCGCGGGGCTGGTTCAACCCGCGCGCGCGCGAAAAGCTGGCCAAGGTCGAGCATTGGCTAGCCGCATTTCATTTGCAGGAACTGGCGCACCAGTTTCCCGACGAGTTGTCCGGTGGCCAGCGCCAGAGGGTGGCGCTGGCGAGGGCGCTCGTGGCCGATCCGGCCGCGCTGCTGCTCGACGAGCCTTTTGCCGCCCTCGATCCGGCCCTGCGTGTCAAAATGCGTCTGGAACTGAGCCAGTGGCAGCAACGCCTGGACGTGCCCATGATCCTGATCACCCACGATCCGGAAGATGCGCGCATCCTGGGCGAGCATGTGCTGTACTTGCGCGACGGACAGATCGATAACGGGGAAGAACACATGGCTTTGGGTGAACGCATTGGATAAATCAGCGACAGCGGAAATCGGCCTGCAAGGCTCGGTATGGATGACGGTGGGTGGAGAGCATCTGGGCGGCGCCGGCCGCGTGGAATTGTTGGGCGCCATTGCCGAGTGCGGCTCCATCACGCAGGCGGCGAAGCTTGTGAAGATGAGCTACAAGGCCGCCTGGGACGCCATCGACGCCATGAACAACCTGGCCGGCGAGCCGCTGGTCGAGCGCTTGACGGGCGGCAAGGGCGGCGGTGGTACGCGGCTGACGCAGCGGGGACGCCAACTGGTCGACAATTTCCGCATCATCGAGCGCGAGCATGCCCGCTACCTGTGCCAGCTGGGCAGTCAGGCGGAAGGCATCGCCGACGATCTTTTACTCATACGGAGAATGGCCATGAAAACCACGGCACGCAATCAATTCCTGGGCAAGGTAGCCGAACTGAAACAGGGCGCCGTCAACGATGAAGTCACCCTGGAATTGCCCGGTGGCCAGCACATCGTCGCCATCGTCACGCAGGGCAGCAGCGAGAGTCTGGGCCTGGTGCCGGGCGCGGAAGCGTTCGCGCTGATCAAGGCGTCGTCCATCATCCTCGTGACTGACAGCGCAGGGGCGCGCTTTTCCGCGCGCAATCAGCTGGCCGGGCTGGTGACGCGCGTGCAGACGGGCGCCGTCAACACGGAAGTGGTGCTGGATTTGCCGCGCGGCGGCACGATCGCCGCCATCATCACGAACCAGAGCAGCAGCGAGCTGGGTATCGAGCTTGGCAGCAATGTGACGGCCATTTTCAAGGCGTCCAGCGTGATTCTGGGCGTGCCGGCGTAAATTGCGTAGGTCGGATTAGCGGCGGCACGCCGCGTAATCCGACAATATTGTTGGCGTATCATGTCGGATTACGCGCAAGCGCTAATCCGACCTACTCTTTTAATCCTTCAACCTCGACAACCAATCGGACGCCGCCGCCAGCGCCTGCTCCAGTTCCTGTGCCGTGTGCGCCAGCAGCGCCGGCACCTCGTCGAGTCGACCGGCGTCGATGGCTTCCTCGGTGGCAAACGCGGCGCGGATCAGGCGTTTCGTGCCCAGGGTGCCCACGGAACCGCGCACGCCGTGCAAGATGCGCGCCACGTCGCTGTGGCGGCCCGTTTGCAACGCTGTTTCAGCGTCGCGCACGGGCGTCATGCCCTTGTTCAGCGCATCTTCCACCATGCGCCGCAGCACGCCGCGCCCTTTCGCATCGCGTCCCATCACGCGCATCAGCGGCGCCATGGAAAACACTTCCTCATCGGCAACGGGGGCCGCCTCGGTCGTCTGCACTTGCGGGCGTTTGGGCAGGTGGCGCAGGATGACTTCCATCATCTCTTCCACCACCACGGGCTTGGCGATGAAATCGCTGATGCCGGCCGTCATGCAGCGCTCGCGCTCGGACGCCAGCACGCCGGCCGTCATGGCGATCACGGGCAAGTTCAAGCGCAGTTCCGTGCGGATGATGTGGGTGGCGCTGAAGCCGTCCATGACGGGCATTTGCATATCCATCAGCACGATGTCGTAGCGCAGCGCCTCCGTGCGCAGCCGCTCCACCGCTTGCAAGCCGTCGCCCACCACGTCCAGGGTGGCGCCCATGTGTTCGAGGATGCCGCGCGCCACGGCCTGGTTCAAATGATTGTCTTCCACCAGCAGGAAATGTACGCCGGCCAGCTCCGTGCCCAGCGGCTGGTGCAGCATGCGCTGCTCGCCGCCGTCGTTCTTGGCGATCAGCGCCTGGTGCAGGGCATCGAACAGGCTCGATCCCGTGATCGGCTTCATCAGTACGACATCGGCCTCGGCTGCGCTGGAAATCTCTTCCAGGTGGTTGCGGGCGAAGGCGTTGACCATCACCACGATGGGCTGGCGCTGGCCACTGGCCGCCTGGCGGATGGCCTTGGCCGTGGCCAGGCCATCCATCACGGGCATGTGCCAGTCGGCCAGCACCACGTCATACGGTTGCTGCTGCGCCAGGCGTTCGCGATACAGTTCGATGGCGGCAAAACCGGAGTCCACTTCGTCGGCCAGCCAGCCCCAGGCCTCGATCAGCTTGACGATCAGTTCGCGTGTAGTGCGGTTATCGTCGGCCACCAGCAGGCGCAGCTGGCCCAGGGCCGGCGTGCGCCGCGTCTCGGCCGGCTGCTCCAGCATCTCGAAGGGCACGCTGAACCAGAAGCGGCTGCCCTTGCCTTCGCTGCTGGCCACGGCGATATCGCCGCCCATCATGTGGATCAGTTGCTTGCTGATGGCCAGGCCCAGGCCCGTGCCGCCGAAGCGCCGCGTGATGCTCTGGTCGCCCTGTGAAAAGGCGGAAAACAGTTGCTGTTGCTGCAGTTCCGTCATGCCGATACCCGTGTCGCGCACTTCGAAGCGCAGCCAGGCGCGCCCGTTTTCTCTCTCGGCCAGGCTGACGGCCACCACCACTTCGCCGCTCTCGGTGAACTTGATGGCATTGCCGGCCAGGTTGACGAGGATTTGCTGCAGGCGCTGGGCGTCGCCCACGAGGCGCCGTGGCACGTCGGGCTCGACGGCGATGGCCAGTTCCAGCTCCTTCTCGCCCGCATTCATCGTCATCGTCGTGGCCAGGGTATTCATGACTTCGTCAAGGTCGAACTCGACGGGCGACAATTCCATGCGGCGCGCTTCGATCTTCGAATAATCGAGCACGTCGTTGAGGATGCCCAGCAGCGACTGGCCCGCCACGCGCACCATGGTCAGATACTTGCGCTGTTCCGTGTCGAGCCTGGTATTGCCCAGCAAATAGACCATGCCCAGCACGGCATTGAGGGGCGTGCGGATTTCATGGCTCATGTTGGCCACGAAGTCGCTCTTCGCCCGGTTGGCCGCCTCGGCCCGGTCGCGCTCCAGTTCCAGTTCCGCCGCGCGCGATTCGAGTTCCTGCTGCAGGCGGTCGCGTTCGCACATCAGGCCGTTGAACGCCTCCGTCAGTTCGCCGATCTCGTCGCGCTGCTGCACTGGCACGGGCGTGAAGCGGCTGCCGCTGGTGCGCAGGGCCAGCAGGGTGTCGCGCAGGCGCACCAGCGGCGACAGCAGGCGCACGGTAACCCAGCCCAGAACAAAAGCGGCCAGCAGCGAAGCGAGGATGCTCCACAGCACCAGCCGGTACAGCACGCCATCAAACGGTTCGAAGGCATCCTCGATGGGTAGCGAGGCGGCCAGCAGCCAGTTCACCGATTTCAGGCGCTTGAAGCTGTTGACGGCCGTGATGCCGCGGCTGTTGGTGCTGACCATGCTGCCTTCGCCATCGTCCTTCAGCATCTGGGTGGTCGTCAGGTTGGCGTTCGGCTGGCGCGGCTGCAGCAAACGGCTGGTATCGGGGTGCAGCACGTAGCGCGGCACGGCGCCGCGCGTGAGAATGAAGTAATAGCCGCTCTTGCCGATCTTTTCCGAGCGCAGGCGCCCCAGCAGGTTGTCCTTGTACAGGCGCAGCACGCCGATCACCACACCGGCTACCTTGCCATCGGCGGTGAGCACGGGCGCCACCATCTGCACGATGGGCATGCCGCTCGATTTGCCCAGCATCGGCTCGGTGATCATGGGCTGGCGCGTGCGCAGGACGGTCTGGAAATACTCGCGCTCGGCAACGTTGATGCCCGCGCGGCCCGTGACCAGCGGCATGTCGGCCACGATGGCGCCTTGCGCATCGAGCACCAGCACGTCGTCGAACAGCACCAGCATCGAGCGGCGCGCATAGTATTCGCGCAGCTTGGCGGGTTGGGCGATCAATTCCGGCGGCTGCTGCCTGGCCGTCAGGGTGACGATTTGCAGCAGCATGCCCAGCTTGTCGTCGAGCTCGGCGGCGGTGCGGGTGATCAGGGCAGATTGCTGGCTCAGCAGTACTCGCGTGAAGTCAGCGCGCATGTGCTGCAACTGGATCATGGTGACCAGTGCAATCATGGCGATCGAGGTCAGGCTGGTGGCCAAGGCGACTTTTGCTTTGATGCCGAGAGGCTTCATGATTTCCTTTTCAGTACCGGGCGGCACAGGCGGCAGATAATGCTGTCAGGAATTTTCCTATCAATACATCAACTTGGCAAGCGGTGCCGCGCAAATTGCCCTCGCTGCAAGGGCTTTTGACGATGTTGCCATATAATTAAAGTCAGAACGTCGTTTATTCAGCGCAATTGGGGTGAAATTGGCACACGGCAACCGTGTATGCAGTAAACTCGGTATTGCATTTTCTAAAAGGTATCGACATGACTGAAGCGCTTCTCACTCCCACCTTGCCCACAGTGACCGTGGAAGCGTTGCGTGCGCGATGCTCGACCTGCAGCATGCATCAATTGTGCCTGCCGATGGGCCTCGATGTGGGCGACATGGACAGGCTGGACCAGATCATCGGCCGCCGCCGCAAGATCGTGCGCGGCGCCTCGCTGTTCCGCATCGGCGACTCGTTCCAGAACCTGTACGCGATCCGCCTGGGCCACTTCAAGACGTACCAGATCAATCCGGGTGGCGAAGAGCAGGTGACGGGCTTCCAGATGGCAGGAGAACTGCTGGGCATGGACGCCATCAGCGCCGACCGCCACCACTGTAATGCGGTGGCGCTGGAGGATAGCGAAGTGTGTGAAATCCCGTTTTCCAGCCTGGAACAATTGCTGGGCAGTATGCCTACCCTGCTGCGCCATTTCCACCGGATGATGAGCCAGGAAATCACGCGCGAGCAAAGCGTCATGCTGTTGCTGGGCAATATGCAGGCGACGCAGCGCTTTGCCGCCTTCATCGTCAACCTGGCCTCGCGCTATGAGGCGCGCGGCTATTCGGGCAGCAATTTCCAGCTGCGCATGTCGCGCGAGGAAATCGGCAACTACCTGGGCCTGACCATCGAAAGCGTCAGCCGCTTATTGTCGAAATTCAAGAAGGAAGGCTGGCTGCGCGTCTCCAACCGCGAGATCGAGATCTTGCAGCCGGCCAAGTTGAAGGCCATTACGGCCGGTACGGACGTCTGCAAGTAAGTCTTACAGCTCTTCATCCGCGTGCAGCGCGATGCTGCGCTGCAGCGGCCAGGTCCAGATGCCGGACAGGCGCCACTCGCGTTTGTCGTTTTCCACCAGCACTTGCCAGCGGCTGCGCTCGAGCATCGGCAGCGCTACCGAGAAGTTGCCGGCCGCATCGGGCTGCACCAGCAGCTTGATATCTTTTTCCGGCAAGGTCGCATGCGCCAGATGCAGCTGCAGCGGACCCTGGTAAGCCTTGCCGAAGCTGTGCACGGAACCACTGAGGCGCGCTGACGCCACGTCATACGACAGGCTGGTATCCATCGCCAGGTCGCTGGCGACAGTATCGCGCCGCAAGTCCTGGTTGATCGCCTTTCCCTGCTTGTAGTAATCGCCCACCACCAGCGCATCAGGCTGCGTAAACGCGATATAGCCCATGAAGCTGCCGACGACCACGGACAGGCCGGGACCGATCATCAGCAGCCATGGCCAGCGATGCTTGTACCACGGGGCAACGGGGGCTTGCAGCTTGAGACTGTCGGACATGATATTTCTCCTGTTTAATCGGCCAATCCCCATCCGGGGACTGGCCTTCCTACATTAGCGCGGTACGATGAATACCGCGCTTTCACGCACATGCAACGATGGGTCGTCCAGCGAGTGCAATTCGATCGCAATCTTGTTCGAACCCTTCTCGCCCACGCCGTGCGGCACGCGCAGGCGGATCGGCCAGCCCAGCGTTTCCGTCGGCTGCAAGGTCACTTCTTCGCGCGTCAGCAAGGTCAGGCCCTGCAAGCCGGAAGCGCTGATTTTAAAATGCTGGGTTTGCTCCGAGGTGTTCATGATCTGCAAGCGGTAAACGTTTTCGATCATGCCGTCTTCCACTTCGCGTCCCATCGAACCGCGGTCGCGTATCACGTCCATTTTCAGGGGCGTGCGCAGGGCCAGCGAAGTACACACGGCGATGATGATCAGGGCCAGGATGGAAGTGTAGATCAGCACGCGCGGGCGCATGGCGCGCTGGCGGATCTGCTTCGAACTGAAGTTGTTTTCCATCGCATGGTCGGTACTGTAGCGTACCAGTCCCCGCGGCCGGTCGACCTTGTCCATCACGCTGTTGCAGGCGTCGACGCAGGCGGCGCAGCCGATGCATTCATACTGCAGGCCGTTGCGGATATCGATGCCGGTCGGGCATACCTGCACGCACAGGGTGCAGTCGATGCAGTCGCCCAGCTTGTCGTTGTTGCCGGCCTTCTTGCTGATGGCGCCACGTGGTTCGCCGCGCTTGGCATCGTAAGTGATGATCAGGGTGTCCTGGTCGAACATGGCGCTCTGGAAGCGCGCGTAGGGGCACATGTATTTGCACACCTGCTCGCGCAGCCAGCCCGCGTTGCCGTAGGTTGCCAGGCTGTAGAACAAGACCCAGAACCATTCCCAGGGACCGAAATTGAGGGTGGTCACCTCGCGCGCCAGTTCCTTGATCGGCGTGAAATAGCCGACAAAGGTAAAGCCCGTCCACAGGGCGATGGCGCCCCATGCCAGGTGCTTGGCCGTTTTCTTGAAAGCCTTGCGCACGGAGGGTCCCTGCTTGTCGAGGGCCATGCGCGCGCTGCGCGTGCCCTCGATGCGGCGTTCGACCCACAGGAAGATTTCCGTGTATACCGTTTGCGGGCAAGAGAACCCGCACCACACCCGCCCGGCGATGGCCGTGACGAGGAACAACAAATACGCACAGATGATCAGCAGGGCCGCCAGATAGATGAAATCCTGGGGCCACAGCACGACGCCGAAAATGTAGAACTTGCGCGTGGTCAAATCGAACAGCAGGGCTTGCCTGCCATTCCAGGTCAACCACGGCAAGCCGTAGAACGCCAGCTGGGTAAGCCATACGCATACCCATCGCCAGGTAGCGTAGCGTCCTTTGGCCTCGCGAGGGTAGATTTGCTCGCGGGCCGCATACATCTTGATGACTTGAGGTTCCATTACGTCATTTCACGGGCGTCTGGGGATTCGACAGGCTCCAGACATACGCCGACAGCACGTGTACCTTGGACTCGCCGAGGAAATCGCTGAAGGCCGGCATGGTGTTGTTGCGTCCCTTGCGGATGGTTTCCATGATGGTATCGGCACTGCCGCCATACAGCCAGATCTTGTCCGTCAGGTTAGGCGAACCGAGCATCTGGTTACCCTTCGCATCGGCGCCGTGACAGGCCATGCAGGCGCCGAACTTGGCCTTGCCTAGCACGGATTTGACGGGGTCCGAGGTCGAGCCGGATAGGCTCAGCACATAATGGGCCACGTTCTCGACATCCTTTTCGGAGCCCAGGGCGGCGCCCATCGGTGGCATTTGCCCATTGCGGCCATGCATGATGGTGGTCTTGATGATGTCGGGTTCACCGCCATACAGCCAGTCCTTGTCGGTCAGATTGGGGAAGCCCTTGTTGCCGCGCGCATCCGAACCGTGGCATTGCGCGCAGTAGGTCAGGAACAAACGCTGGCCGATGGCATGCGCCTGCGGATCGGCGGCCACCGTCTTCAAGTCCTGGCTCAGGTACTTGTTGAACAGGGGGCCGTAGTCGGCTTCCGCCTTCTTCAGCTCTTCCTCGTACTGGCCCGTCGATTTCCAGCCCAGGCTGCCGGCATAGTTGCCCAGGCCCGGGTACAGGAACAGATACGCCAGGGCGAAGACGATGGTGATGTAGAACAACCACATCCACCAGCGCGGCATCGGCGTATTGAGTTCCTTCAAGTCCTCGTCCCAGACGTGGCCCGTGGTGCCGTCGGCAGGCGCGCCGTCGACCACTTTGATTTTCGACTGCGAGTACAGCAGCACGCCGCAGCCGATGATGCCCAGCAAGGACAGCACGATGATGTAGATATTCCAGAAGCCATTGGTAAAGTCAGCCATGGTTGCGCTCCCCTTGTGCCGGCACAGGCATGGATACCGGCGCTGCCGGATAGTCGAGCGCCTCGTCGTCGAACGGCAGGCGCGCCGCCGCGTCGAAGTCGCTATTGCTGCGGCTGAAAGTCCACCACAGGATGCCTACGAACGTCGTAAAGGAAACCACCGTCATGACGCTGCTGGCGCTGTCAAACAGGTTTTCGATTGCCATGCTAATTCCTTGTTTTGATTAATGTACCGAGGCCTTGCAGATAGGCGACCAGGGCGTCTTCTTCCGTCTTGTCCTGCAGCTGTGCCGGGCCGGCGGCGATTTCCGCATCGCTGTACGGCTGGCCCAGGCGTTTCAGGGCGCGCATCTTCGGCATGATGTCGTCAGGCACCAGCTTGGTCTTCGCCAGCCATGGGTAGGCCGGCATGTTCGACTCGGGCACCACGTCGCGCGGGTTGTTCAAGTGCGTGCGGTGCCATTCATCGCTGTAGCGGGCGCCCACGCGGGCCAGGTCCGGCCCCGTGCGCTTGGAACCCCACTGGAACGGACGGTCGTACACGAACTCGCCAGCGACCGAATAGTGGCCATAGCGTTCCGTTTCCGCGCGCAGCGGACGTACCATCTGCGAGTGGCAGTTGTAGCAGCCTTCGCGCACGTAAATGTCGCGGCCCGCCAGGCGCAGCGGCGAATACGGCTTCAGGCCGGCGACCGGCTCCGTCGTGCTCTTCTGGAAGAACAGGGGAACGATCTCGACAGCGCCGCCGATGCTGATCACCACAGTGACCAGGGCGATCAGCAGCCAGGGGTTTCTCTCAATCCATGCATGTGAAAATTTCATTTGCTTTCGCTCCTATCAGGCGTGCGCCGCGTTCAGTTCTGGAATGCGGGCGACGGGGAGTTTGCTGCCGCGCAAGGTCATCCAGGTGTTGTAGCCCATGATGCACATACCCGACAGGTACAGCAGGCCACCGGCCACGCGCACCACGTAGTACGGATACGTTGCTTTCACGCTCTCGACAAAGGTGTAGGTCAGGGTGCCGTCCGGATTGACCGCACGCCACATCAGGCCCTGCATCACGCCGGCGATCCACATTGCGGCGATGTACAGCACGATGCCGATGGTGGCCACCCAGAAGTGCACGTCAACCAGGCGCGTGCTGTGCATCTGCGTGCGGCCCGCCAGGCGTGGCAGCAGATAGTAGATCGAACCCATGGTGATGAAGCCCACCCAGCCCAGGGCACCCGCATGTACGTGGGCAACGGTCCAGTCGGTGTAGTGCGACAGCGAGTTGATGGTCTTGATCGACATCATCGGACCTTCGAAGGTGGCGATGCCGTAGAACGACAGCGAGACGATCATGAATTTCAGGATCGGATCGGTGCGCAGCTTGTGCCAGGCGCCCGACAGGGTCATGATGCCGTTGATCATGCCGCCCCAGCTTGGTGCCAGCAGGACCAGCGAGAAGACCATGCCGATCGATTGCGTCCAGTCAGGCAATGCCGTGTAGTGCAGGTGATGCGGGCCCGCCCACATGTAAGTGAAGATCAGCGCCCAGAAGTGGACGATGGACAGGCGGTACGAGTACACGGGGCGCTCTGCCTGTTTCGGGATGAAGTAGTAGACCATGCCCAGGTAGCCGGCGGTCAGGATGAAACCCACCGCGTTATGGCCGTACCACCACTGGATCATGGCGTCCTGCACGCCCGCATAGGCGGAGTACGACTTGGTGAACGAGGCTGGCATGACGGCGCCATTGACCACGTGCAAAATCGTCACGGCCAGGATGTAGGCGCCGAAGAACCAGTTGGCCACGTAGATGTGCTTGACCTTGCGCTTGATCAAAGTGCCGAAGAACACGATGGCGTAGGCGATCCAGACGACGGCGATGAGGATGGCGATAGGCCATTCCAGTTCGGCGTATTCCTTGCCGCGCGTCAGGCCCATGGGCAGGCTGACGACGGCGCACAGGATCACTGCTTGCCAGCCCCAGAACGTGAAGGCGGCCAGCTTGTCGGAAAACAGGCGCACCTGGCAGGTGCGTTGTACAACGTAGTACGAGGTGGCGAACAGGCCGCAGATGCCGAAGGCGAAAATCACCGCATTCGTGTGCAGCGGACGCAAACGTCCGTATGTCAGCCATGGTATGTCGAGGTTCAGGGCAGGCCAGGCTAGCTGAGCGGCGATGATAACGCCAACCAGCATGCCGATGATGCCCCATACCACAGTAGCGACCGCGAATTGCTTCACGATCTTGTAGTTATAGTTCAGCGATTGATCCACAAAGACTCTCCCTGGAATTACTATTTATGATGGTGGCCAGAGAGTAAGTGTTTGAAGGCGAAAAAACTTTGATGTGGATCAAAATTCCCCGGATGAAATAAGCGTAGCGAACTGGCATCGAAATATAGGCATATTTCGGTCAAAAAAAGCCATGCAATATCCCTACAATCAGGGCTTGATCTGCGTCAAATGGCATAGTTCAACGATGGCCAGGCGCCATCGTGCCGGAGGGGAAACGTCAGGCGTGTGGTTCGTCGGGAGCCGGCTTGGCCGGCATATCGTCGTCCTGCAGCACGCGCAGGCCCGGTCCGACGAGGTCGTCGAACTGGCCGCTGTCGGAGGCCGTGAAATACACCCACAGGGCGATGAAGACGACCACGACGCTTAAGGGGATGAGGAGGTAGAGTGCTTCCATGGTTCAGGCTTTCCGCAGACGCAGGGCGTTGGCGATGACGACCGCCGAGCTGGCAGCCATGCCGACGCCGGACAGCCAGGGGTTCAGGAAACCCAGCGCGGCGGCCGGGATGGCCGTCAGATTGTACAGGGTGGCCCAGCCCAGGTTTTCGCGGATGATGCGCATGCTGCGCGCGGCCGTTTTCGCCGTGTCGAGCACTGAATTCAACTGGCTTGAGAGCAGCACCGTGTCCGCATGCGCCTGCGCCAGCGCGGCGCCGGAACCCATGGCAAACGAGACATCCGCCGCGCTCAGCACGGCGGCGTCGTTGATGCCGTCGCCCACCATCGCCACCACGGCGCCCGTCGCCTGCAGTTGCTGCACGAAATCGAGCTTTTCATCGGGCAGGCATTCGCCGCAAGCCGTGGCGATGCCCAGTTGCGCCGCCACGCTTTGCGTCAGCGCTTCCTGGTCGCCGCTCAGCAGCACGACTTGCTTGCCGCGCTTATGGAAATAATCGACCACTTCGCGCGCCTCCGGGCGCAGCGCATCGCTGAGCAAAAAGCGCGTGAGCCAGTGTCCCTGCGCGCCCAGGTAGAGCGGCGTCATGCCCTGCACGCCGACGGCGGTGTCGCCCAGCGGCGGCCCGGCGATGGCGGCCACAAAGGCCGCATTGCCCAGGCGGTAGCGCACGCCGTCGACGATGCCTTCGAGACCCTGGCCCTGCACTTCCTGCAAATTTTCCGCATGCGCGCGCGGCTGCTGTCTTGACAACCCTTCGGCGGCGCTGAGGATCGCCTGCGCCAGCGGATGGGCGCTGCCCGCTTCCAGCGCGGCGGCCACTTGCAGGCAAGCGTCCTCCGTCATGCTGCCCAGGCCCTCGATTTGCTGCAGCACAGGCCGGCCCAGCGTCAAGGTGCCCGTCTTGTCGAAGACGATGTGGGTGGCGCGGTGCAAGGTTTCCAGCACATGCGGCTGGACGATGAGCACGCCGCGTCGCAGCAGGCTGTCGGTCGCGGCCGCCAGCGCCGTCGGCGTGGCCAGGGACAAGGCGCACGGGCACGACACGACCAGCACGGCGATAGCCACGGGCCAGGCCCGCGACGCATCGTGCCAGCTCCAGAAGGCGAACACGGCGACGGCAAACAGCAGCAGGCCCAGCACGAACCAGGCCGCCACTTTATCGGCCCACTGCGCGATCTGCGGCTTGCCGCTGCCGGCCCGCTCGATGAGTTTTAACAGGTCGGACAGGGTGCTTTCGCGCGCCGGTTTGAGCACGCGCAATATCAGCGCCGCGCTGGCGTTGATGGCCCCGCCCGGCACCTGTTCCCCCGTCTTGCGGCGCTGGGCAGCGCTCTCGCCCGTCAGCAGAGATAAATCGAGCGCGCTCGTGCCTTCGATGATGACGCTGTCGGCGGCGATCGCCTCGCCCGGTTTCACGAGGATGATGTCGCCCACGTCCAGCGTGCCTGCCGGCACCAGGGTGGTGGCGCGGTGCTCTGGAAAGCCCGCCATCAGCGAGGCCGAGGCAGGCAAGGCATGCTGCAGCCGTTCCAGCGCCGAGGCGGCCTTGCGGCGCGCCTGCAATTCGAAATAGCGGCTGCACAGCAGCAGAAAGATGAACATCGTGGCCGAGTCGTAATACACTTCGCCGCGGCCCGTAAAGGTCGCCACCACGCTGCCGAAGAAGGCCGCCAGGATGCCCAGCGCGACGGGCACGTCCATGCCCAGGGTGCGCGCGCGCAGGCTGGCCCAGGCGCCCTGGAAGAAGGGCATGGCTGAATAGCAGATGGCCGGTAAGGTGAGCAGCAGGCTGGCCCAGCGCATCAGGCTGGCCATACTGTCGTCCAGGGTGCCATCCTCGGCGGCCAGGTAGGCGGGCGCCACGTACATCATCACCTGCATCATCGACAGGCCCGCCACGAACAGCTGGCGGCCCAGGGTCTTGCTGGCTTTTTGCAGGCGCTCGCCATGGCGCACGGCGTCATACGGATAAGCCGTGTAGCCCACTTGCCGCACGGCTTGCAGGATGTCGCCCGGCTCGCACTGCGCGCGGCTCCAGCGCACGTACAGGCGCTCCGTGGCGACGTTCAGGCTGGCGGCCTGCACGCCGGGCAGGCGCGTTAGCTGACGTTCGATCAGCCAGACGCAGGCGGCGCAGCGGATGCCTTCGACGGAGAGTGTCGCCTCGCAGCTGCTGGCGTCGCGCGCGAATTGTGCGTCATCATTGCTGTACAGACGCAATTCGGGCGGCACCATGGTGGCGTCGGCCGCGTTGACGGCGTATTCGTCGCGGTCGCGGTAGTAGGCGCTTTGGCCGATGTCGACGATGGTTTGCGCCACCGCTTCGCAGCCGGGGCAGCACATGGCGCGTGGCAGCTCGTCGATAGTGACGTGCCAGTGGGAGCCAAAGGGGACGGGCAAGCCGCAATGGAAGCAGGCGGAGGGTTTTAAAACAGCATTCATACAATTCTTTTCATGGATGGCCCGTGACGCACAGGGCGTCGAGCCAGCCCAGCGACACGCCATTCGCGGCACGCAGCAGGCCCAGCAGGCCGAAGCCCAGTACCAGCAAGCCGCTGGCGATGCGCACGGGACGGCGCTGCATCTGCGCGCGCAGGCGCGTGCCCAGCAGGCCCATACCAAACAGCATGGGCAGGGTGCCCAGGCCGAAGGCAGCCATGGCGGCTGCGCCGTCGATGGCCGAACCTTGCAGCATGGCCGTCAGCAGGGCGCTGTAGACCATGCCGCACGGCACCCAGCCCCAGAGGCCGCCCACGGCAAGCGCCTTTAGCGGCGTATCCATCGGCATCAAGGGATGCAGCAAGGGGCGCACGCGGCGCCAGACGACATTGCCTGCCGCTTCCAGATGGGCCAGGCCGCGCCAGGCATCCATCAGGTACAGGCCCAGGGCGACGAGCATCAGGTTGGCCAGCCAGTAGCCGGCCACTTGCAGTGATGCCATATGCAGCATGCCCGCGCCCGCCAGGCTGCCCGCCATGGCGCCGGCCAGCATGTAGCTGCCTATGCGCCCGCCGTTGTAGGCCAATACGCGCAGCACGTTCGATTGCAGCGCCGGTCGCGCCACGGCGATGGCGATCACGGGGCGGCTGGGCGCGGCCGGCGTGCCACCGCCCAGCGACAGGGCGCCGACGATGCCGCCGCACATGCCGATGCAGTGTACGCTGCCGGCCAGGCCGACCAGGAACATGGGCACGAGGCTGAGGGCGTTCATCGGGAAGTGTTACACCGTTTTCGAGTAGCGCAGCGGCTGCACTGCGTCCGGCGCCGCGTTCGCGCGGGCCTGCGTCAGGTAGCGGTCGAAGACCATGCAGATATTGCGGATCAGCAAGCGCCCTTTCGGCGTCACCGTCAGCCAGTCTTCCTCGATGACGAGCAAGCCATCTCTCGCCAGTTCGCGCAGCTTTTCCAGCTCGGCTGCGAAATAGCTGCGGAACTTCACGGGATGCGCTTGTTCGATGGTGGCGATCGACAGTTCGAAATTGCACATCAGCATCTGGATGATGATGCGGCGCAATAAATCGTCCGTATCGAGCTTGATGCCGCGCGCGATCGGCAGCACGCCTTCGTCGAGCTTTTCGTAGTACGCGTCGAGCGTTTTTTCATTCTGGCTGTAGACGGCGCCAATGGAACTGATGGCCGACACGCCGCAGGCGATCAGGTCTGCTTCCGCGCGCGTCGAATAGCCCTGGAAGTTGCGGTGCAAGCGGCCCTGCCGTTGCGCCACGGCCAGGTCGTCCGTGGGCTTGGCGAAATGGTCCATGCCGATGTACACATAGCCGGCGGCCGTCAGGCGCGCGATGCACAGGCCCAGCATGGCCAGCTTGGTGGCGCTGTCGGGCATGTCGGCGTCGAGGATGCGGCGCTGCGGCTTGAACAGGTGCGGCATGTGCGCATAGTGGTACAGGGCGATGCGGTCCGGGCTGGCGGAGATGACCTTGCGCAAGGTTTCCGTCATGGTCTCCAGGCTTTGCTTGGGCAGGCCGTAGATCAGGTCGATGCTGATCGAGCGGAAACCGGCGTCGCGCGCGGCCTGCATGATGGCCACCGTTTCCGCTTCCGGCTGGATGCGGTTGACGGCCTTCTGCACGTCGGCGTCGAAATCCTGCACGCCCAGGCTGATGCGATTGAAACCTTGTGCGCGCAGCGAAAAAACGCGTTCGCGCGACACGGTACGCGGGTCGATTTCGATCGAATACTCGCCGTCTTCATCGGAAGCGAACTCGAAATGCTGGCGCAAATGCAGCATCAGCTCATCCATCTGCTTTTCGCTCAGGTAAGTGGGCGTGCCGCCGCCGAAATGCAGCTGTTCGATCTGGTTCATGCCGGCAAACAGCTTGCCCTGCATGGCGATTTCCTGTTTCAGATAGCTGAGATAGGTGGCGGCCTTGCTGCGGTCTTTCGTGATGATTTTGTTGCAGGCGCAGTAGTAACACAGGGTGTCGCAGAACGGCACGTGCACGTACAGCGACAGCGGACGGCGGCCGCCGCGCATGCGCAGCGCAGCCAGCGCTTCGAGAAAATTGCCGTAGCCGAAGTCGGCAGTGAAACGGTCGGCCGTCGGATAGGACGTGTAGCGGGGGCCGGACTGGCTCATCTTGCCGATGATGACCGGGTCGAATTCGACGACGGCGTCCAGGTCGGCGGAAGCACTGCTGAGTAGTGTAGGCATGATGTGTGTAAGGTATTGAAAGGTGTTAGGCGGCCAGGCGTTTCAGAGCGGCGGGTTTGCCAGTGTTCGCGGCGCCTCCCTTGCCGCCAGGCATGGCGACGCGGCGCGGTGGCGGCATCTTGCCGAAATTGAACAGGCTCACGGCTTGCGACAGGCTCGCTGCTTCTTCCGCCAGGCGCGTGGCGGCGGCGGCGGCCTCTTCCACCAGGGCCGCGTTTTGCTGCGTCACCTGATCCATGTGGGCGATGGCCTGGTTGACCTGGTCGACGCCGATGCTCTGTTCGCGCGAGGCGATGGAGATTTCCTGCATGATGGCCGTCACCTGCTTGACGGAACTGACCACCTGTTCCATGGTGGCGCCGGCGCGGTTCACCTGCAGCATGCCGGCGCCCACCTTGCCGACGGAAATTTCAATCAGTTGCTTGATGTCCTTGGCCGCCACGGACGAGCGCTGCGCCAGGTTGCGCACTTCGCCCGCCACCACGGCGAAGCCGCGGCCCTGCTCGCCGGCGCGGGCCGCTTCCACGGCCGCATTCAGGGCCAGGATATTCGTCTGGAAGGCGATGCCTTCGATCAGGCCGATGATGTCGACGATTTTCTTCGACGAAGTATTGATCTCGTCCATGGTGGTGATCACTTCGGCCACGATCTCGCCGCCCTGCACGGCCACTTTCGAGGCGGCCACGGCCAGCTCGTTCGCCTGCACCGAGTTGTCCGCGTTCTGCTTCACCGTCGACGAGAATTCCTCGATGCTCGAGGCCGTCTCTTCCAGGCTGGCCGCCTGCGATTCCGTGCGGCCAGAGAGGTCCATATTACCGACGGCGATTTGCTTGGTGGCCACGGCCATGGTTTCCACGTTGATGCGCACATCGCGGATGGTGGCGATCAGGTTGCTGTTCATCTGTTGCAGCGCGCGCAGCAATTGCCCCACTTCATCCGTGCTGTCCGTTTCAAAACTGCCCGACAGGTCGCCGGCGGCAATTGCCCGCGCGCCATTCAGGGCCTTGCCCAGCGGCTTGAGCACGGACATGCGCAAGGTGTACCAGAGGAAGACATTGATCAGGAAGCCGAACAGGGTGGCGCCGAAGATGGCGTAATTGGTGATCTTGCCGCCGCTGGCGAACAGGCTGATGACGCACACCAGCAACTGCAGGCAGTTGACGATGGACGTGGCGGCCCAGATGCGCAAGTTGAGCGACATGTGTGTCAGGTTGTGCAGCAGGTGCGCCAGTCCCGGGCGCACGATTTGCCCGTTCTTGATGACAATCTTGCCGCCTTCCTTGTTGCGGATGGCCGCGTAGGCTTCCTCGGTCGCCTTGACCTGATCCTTGTCGGCCTTCACGCGCACCGACATGTAGCCGATGGTCTTGCCCGCTTCGCGGATGGGCGTGACGTTGGCGCGTACCCAATAAAAGTCGCCGTTCTTGCAACGGTTCTTGACCAGGCCCGTCCACGGCGTGCCGGCCTGGATCGAAGCCCACAGGTCGGCAAACGCCTCGGCCGGCATGTCCGGGTGGCGCACGATATTTTGCGGCGATCCGATCAGCTCTGCCTCGCTGAAGCCGCTGACCTGGCTGAAGTAGGGATTCACATACACGATATTGCCGTTCATATCCGTTTTCGACACGATGGCCTGATCGTCCAAGACGAGGACTTCACGGTTAGTCACTGGCAAATTTTGGCGCATGGTCGCGGCTTCCTGATCAGTTAAAGAGCTCATTGGTGAGTAAGACTTGCACGATTGCAAGAATGGAGATCAGTGTAAGGAGTCGCTTGCGCAAATTTATTGATGTAGATCAAAATCCTCCAGATTGGTCGTGCTCGCACGCATTTAGCGATAGCAATGCGGCATTGTTTTAAAGTTACTGGTTGCCGGCGGTGGCTAATCGATGCCTGCCGTCAGGGGCTGCGGGCTGCCTACGGCGTAGCCTTGCGCGTAGTCGATGCCCAGCTCGCGGATGATGGCCAGCGTCTCCGCGTTTTCCACGTATTCGGCCACCGTCTTCAATCCCATCACGTGGCCTACTTCATTGATGGCCTTGACCATGGCGCGGTTGATGGCATTGGTGGCGATGCCGCGCACGAAGACGCCGTCGATTTTCAGGTAGTCGACGGGCAGCGCTTTCAGGTAAGCGAACGAGGAAAAGCCGCTGCCGAAGTCGTCGAGCGAGAAACGGCAGCCCATGGCCTTGAGCTGGTGCATGAATACTTGTGCTTTGGGCAAGTTGGCGATGACAGCCGTTTCCGTGATTTCAAAGCAGATTTGTTCGGGCGCAATCGCGTACTGCACGAATTGCCCCGTGATGTAGTCTTGCAGGCCCGTGTCGGCCAGCGACATGCCCGACAGGTTGACGGAATACAGGGCCGGTGTGCGGCGCCGGCTTTCCGCCAGCGCGGCCAAAGGCGGCAGGCTGTCGCGCACGCTCTGGATATGCTGGCAGACGGCGCGGATGACCCAGCGGTCGATGGACAGCATCATGTCGTAGCGTTCGGCGGCGGGAATGAAGGCGCCGGGCAGTATCAGGTCGCCCTGGCTGTTGCGGATGCGGATCAGCACTTCGTCATGTCGTTCCGGACTGTCGCGCAGGTGCACGATGGGCATGGCGTACAGACGGAAGTAATCGTGTGCGAACGCTTCGTTCAGGCGCGAGATCCACAGCATTTCACCATGCCGCTGCGCCAGCATGACGTCGGACTCCTGGTACACGTGCAGGCGATTGCGGCCCTGCTCCTTGGCCAGGCAGCAAGCCTGGTCTGCGGCGCTCAACAGCTCGCTCATGGACTTGCTGTCCTGGTTGATTTCCGCGATGCCTATGCTCACGCCCAGTTCGAAGCTGTGTTCGTCCCAGGCGAAGCGGAATTCGCGGATGGACTGGCGCAGCTGTTCGCCGATCAGGCGCGCATGCTCGAGCGGGCAGTGGGGCAGCAGCACGCCCAGTTCGTCGCCGCCGAGGCGCGCCAGGATGTCGCTGTCGCGCATCTGTCCCTGCAGCATCTTGGCCAGCAGTTGCAGAAGCACGTCGCCGGCGGCGTGGCCGCAGGTGTCGTTGATGATCTTGAATTGGTCCAGGTCCAGGTACAGCAGTGCATGCGCGTGGCCGTCTTCTTTGGCCGTATGCAGGGCACCGGCCACCAGGTGTTCGAATTCGCGTCGGTTGATCAGGCCTGTCAGGGCGTCGTGCGTGGCTTGCCACGACAATTGCTGGCTCAGCTTGCGTTCGTGGCTGACATCGCGAAACACAACGACGGCGCCAAGGATCTCACCGTCGCGCGACCAGAGGGGTGCGGCGGACTCTTCGATGGCGATGCGCCGGCCTTCGCGCGTGATCAGTTGCGTGTGCGTGGATATGCCGATGGCCTGGCGCTGGCGCAGGCACTTGATGGCGACGTGCTCGAGCGGCTGGTTCGGGTGTTCATTGACCAGGCACAGCGTTTCCAGGATGTCGAGCCCCTCGGCCAACTGGTTGCTCCAGCCCGTGAGTTGCTCGGCCACGCGGTTCAGGTAGCGCGTCTTGCCCTGCGGATCGGTGGTGATGACGCCGTCGCCGATGGAGCTGAGCGTCACTTCGGCCAGTTCCTTGCGTTCGGCGATCATGAGTTCGCGCAGTATGTGTTCGGTGACATCCCAGACGATGCCCAGGGTGCGCTCGGGATGGCCGCCGCCGTCCATGAAGACCTGCGCCTTGGCCGCCAGCCAGTGTTCGCTGCCGTCGGGCCAGACGACACGGTATTGCAGGGCGTAGCCGGCGCGCCGGCGCACGCCGTCCTGCAGCACGCCGACCACCTTGTCGCGGTCATCGGCATGCACGCAGTCGAGGAAAGCGTGGAAGGAATGTGTCAGGGCGCGCTCCCCCAAGCCTAGCAGGGCTGCACCCCTGGCCGACCAGATGACCGTGCCGTCGATGACGCGGCCAGCGACGATGCGCGAATCCCAGATCGCCATGTGCGCCGCCTCCAGCGCCATCTGCAAACGTTTCTGCTGGTCGCTCATCGCCCACTCCCGATATGGATATAGAGATAGACGCGTCGCTGGGGCTTAAGTTCCCGGCGCGTCGGCTGTTGTGGTGGCCTGGGCGCGCGCCACATCGCGCACATTTTTTTGCACGGCCACGGCGGCAAACAGGCTGAGCAGAAATGCCATGGCATAAAAGCCCTTTTCGCTGTTTTGCAGGGTGGCATTCCACAGGCCGACGGTGAGCAGCAGCAAGGCCAGCAGCACGGAAATCCAGCACAGGCCGAAATACATGCCGGTCACGGCGATGCCTTCGCTACGGTCGCGCACGGATTTCTGCAGCGAGATGGCAGCGAACAGGCCGTAAGTGAGGATGGTGAAGTAATAGCCCTTTTCGTTGAGGGCCATCGTGGCGTTCCACAGGCCGGACAGGTAAGTGACGATGCCGATCAGCAGGGCCGCCCAGGAGGCGCCGATAAAGGCGCTGCTGGGACGTTGGATGGGGTAAGTCTGCATAGGGTCTCCATGGGCAGGCAGGCGCCGCCGGCATGGCCGGGGCGGCAGGCACGGATGCGCCTGCCGCCCCATCAGACCAGAAAGCTTATTTGCTTGATTTGACCATGCGCAATAAAGCCGACACGGCCGTGACGCCTGCCAGCACCAGGCCACCGGCGATGAGGCCGGCCACCGCATTGATCAGGCTGGGCGTGACGGCCCCCAGCACGGGGCCGATGCCGGCCACGCCGCCGACGGCTTCTTCCGCGTGGTGCAGCATGGCGCTGGCCCATGGCCAGCCATGCGTCAAGATGCCACCGCCCACCATGAACATGGCCAGGGTGCCAACGATGGAGAGAAATTTCATCAATTTCGGCGCCGCCGACACGAGCATGCGGCCAAAGCCGCGCACGCCGTCCATCAGCGCGCCCGTGCCCTTGCGCGCGGCCAGATAAAAGCCCGCGTCATCGAGCTTGACGATGCCGGCCACCAGGCCATACACGCCCACGGTCATGATGAGGGCGATGCCGACGACGACGGCCACCTGCTCGGCGAAGGTGGCTGCGGCCACCGTGCCGAGGGCGATGACGATGATTTCCGCCGACAAAATGAAGTCAGTGCGGATGGCGCCCTTGATCTTGTCCTTTTCCAGTGCGACCAGGTCGACTTGCGGGTCGCGCAGCGCCTGCGCCAGTTCAGCCTTGTGGCTGTCATCCGGATGCAGGTATTGATGGGCGATCTTTTCGAAGCCCTCGAAGCACAGGTAGGCGCCGCCCACCATCAGCAGCGGCGTGATGGCCCACGGCGCAAACGCGCTGATGGCCAGCGCGGCGGGCACGAGGATGGCCTTGTTCTTCAGTGAACCGATAGCGACGGCCCATACGACGGGCAGTTCGCGCTCGGCGCGCACGCCTGCCACTTGCTGCGCGTTCAGGGCCAGGTCGTCACCGAGCACGCCGGCCGTCTTCTTGGCGGCCACCTTGGTCATCAGAGAAACGTCGTCGAGGATGCTGGCGATGTCGTCGAGCAGGGCCAGCAGGCTGGAGCCGGCCATCTCAGCGCGCTCCCGCAGTGGTGGCAGGAAATACTGGAGAGAGGAAAGTGTTGTTTTTCATGATGTTATTCTTGGTTGTACGGTAAGGAAAAGCGTCGCAAAGGTGTAGATAAAGCGTGCCTGCGATCTTACCCCAGAGATGGCCGGCAGGGCCGCACAGGCCGGGTTAAAATTACTCCTCATCACCATTTTTGGATACCGCATGCACTTTGCCACCTGGATCACCTTTGTCATCGCCGCTTCCATCATCGCTGTCTCGCCCGGCTCGGGCGCCGTGCTGTCGATGTCGCACGGCCTGTCCTACGGGGTGAAAAAGGCCAGCGCCACCATCCTCGGCCTGCAACTGGGGCTGCTGGTGGTGCTGGGCATCGCGGGCGCCGGCGTCGGTTCCCTGCTGCTGGCCTCCGAAGTGGCTTTTAATATCGTCAAGACGGTGGGCGCGCTGTACCTGATCTACCTGGGCCTGTCGCAATGGCGCGCCAGGGTGGCGGTGACGGGCGACCTGCACGCCGATGCAGTGGTGCCTTCCATGCGTCGGCGCGTGCTGACGGGTTTTCTGACCAACGTGACGAATCCGAAGGGCATCATCTTCATGGTGGCGGTGCTGCCGCAATTCATCAGCCCCACGGCACCGCTGTTGCCGCAATTGCTGATCCTGGCCGTCACCATGTGCACGATCGATCAGATCGTCATGCACAGCTACGCCTTTCTGGCTTCGTCGATGCAGCGCTTTTTCCGCGATGCCAAGGCCGTGAAGAAGCAGAACCGCTTCTTTGGCGGCTTGCTGATGGCCGTTGGCGCGGCCCTGTTCTTCGTCAAGCGGGGCAGCCAGGCGGCGTCCTGAGCCAAGGCAACATGCAAACCAAGATGCAAACATTTGTAAGCCCGCTTGCGATGCCCGCCCGATGCGGATGTAATCGATAGCGTGTCATCCTTGTAAGTCCTGCCTGGAGCGCTGCCATGCGTCCGACCCTGCCTTTCCCCTTCCTGCGCGCCGTGTGCGCCGTGCTGCTGTCGTCGGCGTGCTCGCTGGCTCTCGCCGAAGATCCGCCAGCGCGCGTGGGCCGCATTTCCACCGTCGAAGGGCAGGTGCTGGTGCGCGCCGGCGATGGCGATGCGCAAAATGCCCTGCTGAACTGGCCCGTCACGACGGATAACCGGCTCAGCACCATGCGCGGCGCGCTGGCGGAACTTCGCGTGGGCGCGGCCGCCGTGCGCCTCGATGGCGATTCCGAGCTGGAAGTGAGCGAGCTTGATGACGACCATTTCACACTGCACCTCAGCCATGGCACGGTCAGCGTGCGCGTGCGCAATCCCGATGCGCTGCGCGGCTTCGAACTGACCACCGCCCAGGCCCGCGTGACTCTGAGCCAGCCGGGCTGGGTGCGCATCGAGGCAGGGCGCCAGCTCGGCACCAGCGTCGTCAGCGTACTCGAAGGGGTGGCCGACGTGGATGGCGCGACGGGTAGCGTGACCTTGCGTGCAGGCAAGCGCGCCGAGTTGACGGACGAGGAATTGCGCACGGGCGCCGTGCAGAGGATCGCCTTCGACCAATGGCCCGAAGCCGTGCCCGTCGCCACGCCAGCCTTGCGCTATGTCACGGACGATACCACTGGCTATGAGGAGCTGGACCGCTACGGCGCCTGGCAGGACGATGCGCAATATGGACCCCTTTGGCTGCCCAGCGCGGTACCGGCCGGCTGGGCGCCCTACAGCGACGGGCGCTGGACGTGGATCGCCCCATGGGGCTGGACCTGGGTCGACAATGCGCCCTGGGGCTATGCGCCATCGCATTACGGCCGCTGGGTGCTGCTGGGCCAGCGCTGGGGCTGGGCGCCGGGCCGCGAGCGCGGCCGCGTGCCCTGGGCACCAGCCCTGGTGGGCTGGGTGGGCGGAGGTCGCGCGCCGCAGCAGGGCCCGCGTCCTGGCGTGGGCTGGTTTCCCCTGTCGCCGCATGACCGCTATGTGCCCGGCTACCGCGCCAGCGCGGACTATGAACGCCGCATCAACCGCATGGCCGAGGGACGCCGCTCCGTGTCGGGCGAACGCGAACGCCGCGAAGGCATGAGCATGCTGCCTGGCGAGCGTTTTGGCGCGCAGCGCACGGTCGACGTGCCGCGGCGCAACCGCACCACCATGCCGCCACCCGTCATGCAAAGTTTGCCCTTGAGCACGGCGCCTGCGCCGGCCGGCAATTGGCAGCGTCCATTGGATGCGCCGCGCGGCGATAGCGGTGTCCGGCGCGACTGGGTCAACCGTCCTGGCCGCTTGCAGACGGACGATGGCCAGACGCACCTGGCGCCGCGTCCCATGCAGCCGAACCGGCCGCCCGTGCCGGCCCAGCCGCAACAGCCGCCGGTGCCGGCCCAGCCCGTGATGCCGGCGATGCCGGCCTTGCCCCCTGTGCAAGACCAGGTGGGCCGCCCCGGGTGGCATGGCGGGGAGCGGCCGCAGTCACGCCCGGACAGTAACCGCTGGGAGCACGGAGAGCGTGAGCCCCGCCGCGAAATGCGGCAGACGGCGCCGCCGCCTGCCGTGCCTGCGCCGCCGCCCGTGGCCCAGCCGCGGCCCGCGCCGCCGCCGATGCCGGCCCCCGCCGCGCGTCCGGCACAGGAGGCGCGTGGCGGCGAACGCGGCGGGCCGCCACGTGAACGCAGTAATGACAGGGGCAATGACCGCGGCGGTCCCGGCCGCAATGGCCGGATGCAGGAAGCGGAGCGTTGACGGCCGGGCCGCCTGTCGCGCCGTATCGACGTTCATGCCGAGAAAGCGGCAGTTCGTCACATGCCTGAGGTAAAGCAGCTGTGTTTTTTCTATAGTAGAACCACTGCTACTCCAGCGTGTGACAGCACCGATTTTTCCGGCTATTTTGTCCAAACGAAATAGTTTTCGCCAGCTTACCAAGCTGGCTTTTTTTTTCCGCGCCCCTGGCGCCATGGCGACGGGCGCATCCGCCCCCAAAGTTGGCTACAATACGTCTTTATGCAGCCGCCGCGCGCTATGCGCTGCGCCGCCTGTTCTGACCGGCACTGATAGGATTTCCCATGCAAACCACCCCACCCACCGAAGTCACGATTCCTCCCAGCGAATCGCTGATCGAATACCCGAGCGATTTTCCCATCAAGATCATGGGTCCGACGCATGTCGACTTCGCGCCGACGATGCTGGAACTGGTCATCAGCCACGATCCGACCTTCCACGTGGGCCGCATGGAAGAGCGCCCATCAGGCAAGGGCAATTACACGGGCCTGACCGTCACCGTGCGCGCCATCAGCCGCGAGCAGCTCGATGCCCTGTACATGGCGCTGTCGGGCCACCCGATGGTCAAGATCGTCATGTAAGGCTTGCTGCCGCAACGCTGGCCCTGCTCTTCGTGAGCAGCCAGACGGCGGCAAAGGCACCACTGGCCGCTGCTGTCACCCACAGCAGGGGCTTTTCGCTGCCATCCGTGATGGCGGCGATGACGGCGCCGCAGGCGGCCGTGATGAGCATCTGGATGAAGAAGAACAGGCCCGAAGCGCTGCCCGCCTGGGCGCCATACGGCTGCAGTACGGCCAGCTGGCAGGCCGGAATGGCCATGCCCACCGACACCATCACCAGCAGCATGGGCGCTACCAGCGACGCCACGTGTTGCGGCGCCAGGCTGCCTGCCAGCAACAAGCTGGCCGCGCCCGCCACATTGATCAGCACCGCCACGCCCAGCAGGTAATCGGCGCCCAGGCGCGGCCCCAGGGCGCGGAACAGGCTCGACCCCGCGATATAGCCGCTGACCGTCAGCGCGAACACCAGCGCATACGCGTGCGGCGACAGATGCATGCCCCTTTGCAACAGCACGGACGATTCCGCGATGAAGGGGAAATACGTGCAATACACACAAGCGATGGCCAGCGCATAGCGTAGAAAATACGCGTCGCCCAGCAGGCGGCGGTACAAGGCCAGGGTATTGCCCTGTGGCACGGCGTCGGCGGGTTTCGTTTCCGGCACGTAGGCGGCGATCAGCCACAGCGACAGCGCGCCCAGCAGGCACAACGTGCCAAACACGGCGCGCCAGCCGAAGGCCGCGTCGAGCACGCTGCCGGCCAGCGGCGCCAGTATCGGCGACAGGCCCATCACCATCGATATTCTCCCCAGCATGCGCGCCTGCGTGGCGGTATCGAAGCGGTCGCGCACCATCACCCTGCCGATGATGGTGCCGCTGCAGCCGCCGAACGCCTGCAGCACGCGCGCGGCGATCAGCACGTGCACGTCGGAGGTCACCGTGCAGGCGATGCTGGCGAGCACATAAATGCCCGTGCCGGCCAGCAGCACGGGGCGGCGTCCGTAACGGTCGGCCAGTGGCCCGCAAGCCAGCATCGAGGCGGCCGAGCCGGCCATGAACAGGCTCAGGGTCAGTTGCAACTGGGCATCACTGGCATGCAGGGCATCGGCCATGGCCGGCAGCGAAGGCAAATAGATGTCGATGCTGATGCGCGAGAGGCAGACCAGCAGCAGCACGATGCCGCCCCAGGCCCATAAAGCGAGTTGTTTCTGCATTGGTTTTTACACGATCCTAGCAAGCGTGCGCCCCGCTGGCGCACCAGAACGGAGAGAGTAGAATTGTTGTGGTGTAATGCGAAGTGCCAGTCATCAGAAAATTCATTGGACCACTTGGACGATCATCATTATGCCGCGAGGAAAATCACCGCACGCCCTGGACTTGCCTCGTCCCACTAGCTGGCTAGCCAAGGCGGGCGTCAACAAGCAGGATGGCGCGTATGAAGCGCTGCGCTCGGCCATCCTGACGAAGATGCTGCCGGCGGGCAGCCGTTTGCCGTCCAGCCGCACCCTGGCCGAACGGTGGGAGTTATCACGCGGCACCATCGAAACCGTGTTCGACCGCCTGCACGCGGAAGCCTATGTGACGCGCGTGCCCGGCTCCGGCACGCGCGTGTGCGCCGTGGTGCCGGAACGCTTCCTGATGGCAGGCTTCGCCGATGCCACCCCGGCCGCACCGGCCGCCGTGCCCGCGCCCGCTCCGGACACGGGCGTGCGCGACGGCTTGCCTTTCGTGGCAAGGCGCGCCGACGCCAGCCTGTTTCCCATGGCAGCCTGGTCCAAGTGCGCCACACGGGCGCTGGCGGCCGCCACGCCGGAGCAGTTGTGCAGTGCCGATCCGGCCGGCCTGCCCCAGCTGCGCCAGCAGATCGCCGACTTCCTCGCCAAGTACCGCGGCATCCGCTGCGACCCGCAAGATATCGTTGTCACCACCGGCATCCGCCACGCGATCGACTTGCTGGCGCGCGGCATCGTGCGCGATGGCGACAAGGTTTGCCTGGAAGAGCCCGGTTATCCGGCCGCGCGCGCCCTGTTCGCCCTGGCGGGCGCCATGCCCATGGATATTCCCGTCGACGCCGAGGGCATCGATTGCGCCGCCCTGGCTGTGCACACCGACGCCTGCCTTGCGTATGTGACGCCGGCGCACCAGTCGCCGCTGGGCGTGACCATGTCCGTCACGCGCCGCCTGGCCTTGCTGGAATGGGCGAATGACAGCGGCGCCTGGGTGGTGGAAGACGATTACGACAGTGAATTCAATTACCACAGTGCACCGCTGGCAGCCCTGAAGGCACTGGATCAGTACCAGCGCGTGATCTACTGTGGCAGTTTTAATAAGACCCTGTTTGCGGGCTTGCGCGTGGGCTTCATGGTGCTGCCGCCCCCCTTGCGCCCGCAACTGCTGCGCATCGTGCAGTTGACGGGCCGTTCCGTGGGCGTGACGGAACAGCTGGCGCTGGCCGCCTGGATGGAGGAAGGCGCTTTCGTGCGCCATTTGCGCCAGGCGCGCCTTGCCTACAAGGAGCGGCGTGACCTGCTGCTGGCCTGCCTGGAGCAGGTCGCCCCAGGCCGTTACACGATTTCGGGCCAGCAGGCGGGCTTTCACTGCGTGCTGTGGCTGCCGCAGGATGCCGACGAACGGGCGTTTTGCGCGCGCGCCGCGCAGGAGGGGCTGGCGCTGCAGCCGCTCGGTGACTTTTGCCGTAGCGCCAGGCTGGCGCCCGCCGTGCTGCTCGGCTACACGGCGCTGAGTCTGGCCCAGGTGCGCCACGCTGCACAAAAATTGGGCAGCTTGCTGCTGTTGCCTGTGCCCGGGGCTGAATGAAACGGCGGCCTGGCTTATAATCACGGCTTCGCCGCAGCGTCCGCAGGGCGCCGGCAGCTGATTACAGAATCTGTCATGACCACCACCCGAACCGAAGCGGCGCTGATCCGCGAGCTGGGCCGCGTCGATTACGAGCCGACCTTTGCCGCCATGCGCGCCTTTACCGACGCGCGCACGACGGACACGCGCGACGAACTGTGGATCGTCGAGCATCCGCCCGTGTTCACCCTGGGCCTGGCGGCCGACCGCGGCCATCTGCTGGCCGGCGCGGACGCGATCCCCGTGGTGCAGACGGACCGCGGCGGCGAAGTGACGTTCCACGGCCCCGGCCAGGTGGTGATTTATCTGCTGATGGACTTGCGCCGCAACAAGCCGGGCGGCAAGCTGTATGCGCGCCAGTTCGTGCATAAAATCGAGCAAGCCATCATCAATGTGCTGGCGGCGTATAATCTTGCTGGCGAGCGCATCGATGGCGCGCCCGGCATCTATATCGCCGGCGGACCAAGCAAGGGTGCGAAGATCGCCGCGCTGGGATTGAAGGTGCGCGGCAACGGCTGCACCTACCATGGCGTATCGCTCAACGTGGCGATGGACCTGGCGCCGTTTTCCTGGATTAACCCTTGCGGTTATTCCGGCCTGAAGACGGTGGACATGCGCAGCATGGGCGTTTCGGCGCCGCTGGCCGAAGTGCAGCGGGCCCTGGCCCATGAATTGACCGTATTACTCGATGTAAGCGAAGTAAACAGCGCCGCAGGCGCGCCTCAGGCAGCAGATGCCTGAGCAAACAAACCAACACGCCCGTCAAGGGCTTGCAGCCATGACTTCTGAGACCATTTCCAGCACCGCCCCCGCCGCTCCAGCGTACAACCCGAGTGAAAAGCAAAAAGGCGCCAGCAAGACTTCGCGCATTCCGATCAAGATCGTCCCTATCGAGCAGATCGAGCGCCTGAAAAAGCCGGACTGGATCCGCGTCAAGGCCGCTTCGGCATCGACCCGTTTCTATGAAATCAAGGACATCCTGCGCGAAAACAAGCTCGTGACGGTGTGCGAGGAAGCCAGCTGCCCGAATATCGGCGAGTGTTTTGGCAAGGGCACCGCCACCTTCATGATCATGGGCGACAAGTGCACGCGCCGCTGCCCGTTCTGCGACGTCGGCCATGGCCGCCCGGACCCGCTGGACAAGGAAGAGCCGGCCAACCTGTCGAAGACCATCGCCAAGCTGCGGTTGAACTACGTCGTCATCACTTCCGTCGACCGCGATGACTTGCGCGATGGCGGCGCCGGCCATTTCGTCGAGTGCATCCAGCAAACGCGCGCCCTGTCGCCGAACACCCGCATCGAAGTGCTGGTGCCCGACTTCCGCGGCCGCCTGGAAAAAGCGTTGGACCTGTTCAAGGATGGCTTGCCTGACGTGATGAACCACAACCTGGAAACGGCGCCGCGCCTGTACAAGGAAGCGCGTCCCGGCTCCGACTACATGCATTCCTTGAAACTGCTGAAGGATTTCAAGGCCATGTACCCGGACGTGAAAACCAAATCCGGCATCATGGTGGGCCTGGGCGAGACGGACGAGGAAATCCTGCAAGTCATGCGCGACATGCGCGAGCACGACATCGACATGCTGACCATCGGCCAGTACCTGGCGCCATCGAACAGCCACTTGCCCGTGCGCCGCTACGTGCACCCGGACGTGTTCAAGATGTTCGAAGAGGAAGCCTATAAAATGGGCTTCACCCACGCTGCCGTGGGCGCCATGGTGCGCAGCTCGTACCACGCGGATGAACAGGCGCACAGCGCCGGCGTGGAATCGGCGCTGAATTTCTAAGCCCTTTACGCCAAATCAAGGCCGCCTGCTAACGCTGGCGGCTTTTTTTTGCCTGCCCGCAGCGTATGCACGCCATGCTGCCGAGCGTCCCGTGCTGGCATGCTGAAAAAGCATGGTTAATAAATTGGCCATGAGGTGACGCATGGACACACGCATCGACGCATCGTGGAAGGCGCGGCTGGAGGGGGAGTTCGCCCGGCCCTGCCGGGAACGCCTGGCCGCCTTCCTCAAGGCGGAATAGGTGGCGGGACCGTGTTTTTCGCCGGGCTAGGCCATCTTTCGGGCTTTCGACCTGACGCCGTTCAAGCAAGTCAAAGTCGTCATCCTGGGGCAAGACCCCTATCACACGCCAGGCGTGGCCATGCAGCGCCTGGTGCTGGTGGCGCCCCACCCTTCGCCTGGGACGGTAGCTGTGTATGACGGCAACCGACAGCGGCAGGCGTTGCACCCTGCCGCTGTCTTCGCGCGTAACTCTTAGAAGCTGGTCGACAGGCCGGCGTAGATGCTGCGGCGGGCACCATACTGCGGCGCCCCCACGCCCACGCCGGAACCGTCGCGCAGCAGGTACGATTTATCGAACAGGTTGATCAGGGCCAGCCGCCCTTCCACTTTGCCGACCGGCGTGTTTTTCCACGTGTGCGTGAGCGCCGTGTTGACGGTAAAGTAAGCGGGCAGATGGCCGGAATTCGGCGTGCCGCCTTCCGGGGTCATGCGCAGGCCGCTGCCATACAGGAAGTCAGCGCTCACTTGTGAATCGCCAAAGTGATAATGGCCGCCACCGGACAGCGTGTATTTCTGGTCATGATCGAGGTAGACATAGTGCTTGCTGATGGTGTTCAACTCATCGGCGCCAAACAGGGCCTGGCCCGAATTGATGTTGCGTCCCTGCGCCTTTTGCGTGCTGGCATTGAGGAACAAGCCCCAGTTTTTCTCGCTGTAGATGGCGGATAACTCCAGGCCCTTGGCGTAGCCATCCGCATAGTTGAACGGCGTCAGTATCAATGCCTGGCCGAACTGGCCTTCGTCCAGCAGGTTGTTGATCTTTTTATAGTACACATCGGCCGTCACGGTCAGTTTCGGACTCACCTGGTGGCTGATACCCACGTCGTAGTAGTGCGTGCGCTCGGCCTTGACGTTGTCCGACTGGCCGATCTCCGGCGCATTCGTCGTATTCGCATACAGGTCGATGCTGCCTTGCGCGGCCAGTTCCTGCGGCGGCGGCGTGAAGTAGCGCGAATAGCCCGCATGCAGGGCCGTGCCCGGCGCGATCTGGTAGGCCAGGTTGACGCGCGGACTCCATTGCTGCTCGCTCGTGTAGGCCGAAACCTTGTCGTAGCGGGCGCCATAGTTCAGGGTCAGGGGCTTGCTGATATGCCATTCATCCTGCAGGTAAAAGCTGGCCAGGGTGCCCGTCTTGCCGCTGTTGTCGGCAATGCTGATCGGCATGGTGGACGTTTGCGTCCCGTCAATGGCGGGGAAGACGGCCACCGTGTTGTCGCTCGTCGTCTTCTGGCGCGTATAGGCCAGGCCCGCGCGCACGGTGTGGTCCTGGTGCAATTTGTAGCTGATATCGAACTGGGCACCGGAAGCGCTGTTCGCACGGCGCGAGTCCGAGGCCACGCCGTTGTAGATCAGGTCGCCGATGGCATCTGGCGTGAAGTGCAGTTCCGAATACTGGTGGAAGGCCGACACCTGATAATTGACGTCGCCCAGGCTCTTTTGCAGCGACAGCACGAGGAAGCGGTTCACTTCGCGCTGGTTCTCATTCAACTGCGATGAAGGGATACTGGATGTGCCCGCCTGCGCATCGCTGTGGCCATTCAGGGAAAAGCCCGGCGCCTGGTTGGGGTTGTTGGGAATCTGGAAGCGGCCGTTGTACGTGCCGAACATGGCGCCCAGGCGGGTGTTGTCATCGAAGAAATACGACAGACTGCCAAACGATTTGTTCTGGCGCGTCTTGTCGTGCAGTGCGCTGCGCGTGTCTTGCGGGTTTTCCACACCCAGGGAATTGCCCAGGTAGCTGCCGGACAGGTAGTAATTGAACTTGCCCACGCTGCCGAAAAATTCGGCACTCGGCTCCACATGGTCGTGGCTGCCGACCATGATGCCGATGCGCCCGCCCGGTGTCAGTCCGCCCTCCTTCGTTTCAATATCGACGATGCCCGCCGTGCGCAGGCCGAACTGGGCAGGCAAGGCGCCCGTCATGAAATCCGTCTTGTCGATCAAACGCGTGTCGATGGACTGGCCGAAGCCGCTGATGCTTTCGGGCAATTGCACGCCATTGATGCGGTATTGCACGTTGGCATGGTCGTCGCGTACGTGCAGGGCGCCGGAGCCCTTCGAATCCTGCGATACGCCCGGCAGGCGCAGCAGTACTTCATTGAATGGCGTATTGTCGCCCTGGCCCAGCATGTCGACCATGTGGCTGTCGATGCTGTAGATGGTGGTGCCGACTTTCGGCGACAGCTCGATGCGCGCGCTTCGCAAGTGGGCGGAGGTGACTTCGACCTTTTGCATTTCTGGCTGAGGGGCATCAACCGGGCTGGCATCTGCGGCAGGGACGGCATCTGCGGCATGAGCGGATAGGCTGAACAGACTGGCAAGGGCGAGCGACAGCGCGCTCAGGCGTGGTGTGTGTTGCATGGTAAACCTCAAAAATAGTCAACGCCAGGCGGCCCGGCGCGCATGAAAGCGCGACAAGGGGCAGCCTGAAAAAGGAAAAACAGCGTGGGAACTACAGTGAGGCGGCAGGCGGGCCGCGCACGGGCGGCAGGATGAGGGCGGCGGCGGGCGCCAGGATGGCGGGCGCGATGGCCAGCAGGCGGTAGGGCAGTAACTGGGCGGGCGGCTCGGCGATGGCCGGCGGCACGGCGATATCGGCCACCTTGTCAATGACCGTGGCGCATAGCGCGCACTCTTCCGCGTCGAGAGTCGTCTTGTGCAGGTGCGAAGCGGCCGTCGACAGCAGGAACACGAGAGCAAGCGCACTGAACAGGGCCACGCACAGCTGCCACGGCGTGCGCGCGAGGGCGGCGGCACCGTGATGGGCAAGCTTGCGGGTGGGCTGGCGGGAAGACATGGGCGCATAGTAGCAAGAAAATCGCCCCCCGTCAGCGCTTGTTGCGTCATTTGCGCTGGGTGGGCACGACAGAATGCCATCTGATAATGATTTTCACTCCATGCCTTTCATGCTATCGTTCCGCAGCCCAAAATTTCCCAGAGTTTCCATGTCGCAACGCCCGATAAAGTGGTTGTTAGCCAAGCTGCACCTGTATGTGGGCCTGTGGTTCGGCGCCCTGTTCGTCCTGCTGGGCTTGACGGGGTCTGCCATCGCCTGGATGCCGGAGCTCGATGCGTATCTGAATCCGGATTTGCTGCAGGCGAGCGCGCCCGCGCCTGGCCAGGTGTTCGAGGTCACGCCGCGCACGCTGCAAGCGGTGGTGGACGGACTCGCGGCCGACCCCGCCTACGGTACGCCGAGCCAGCTCAATCCGCCCGCCGATGGGCGCGACGTGTATGTGGCCTCGTACCGCCAGGCCGGCAAGCCGTCCCCCTTCAGCCAGGCCATCGTGCGCCAGGTGATGGTCGACCCCTACACCTTGCAAGTCAAAGGCGAGCGCGACTGGGGCCGCTTTGGCCTCACGCGCCCGCTGCTGATGTCGGGCATGTTTCATTTACACCGCTATCTGCTGACGGGCGACGCGGGCAAGACGGTCACGGGGATTTCCGGCGTGGCCCTGCTGCTGATGGCCTTGAGCGGCATCTATCTGTGGTGGCCAAAATTGCAGTGGACGGCCATGCGGCGCGCCTTGACGGTGTCGCATGGCGGCTCCTGGCCCCGCTTCAACTATACGTTTCACAAGGCGGCCGGCTTCTTTGCCGCGCCCGTGCTGGCCGTGATCGCCTTTTCCGGCATTTATTTCAATTTGCCGCAGCTGGTCGTGCCCCTGGTGGGCCTGGTATCGACGGTGCCGGACACGGCCAAACTGAAAAATGTGGCCCAGGATGGCGCCCTGCTCGATGCGGGCCAGGCCATGGCCGCCGCGCAGCTGCTCTATCCGCAGGCGCGCGTGTCGCGCATCGTGCTGCCGGCCAAGAAGGACCAGCCTTACGAGATCCGCGTGCGCCAGCCAGGTGAAATCGCCCACGGCGACGGTGCCACGCGCCTGACTCTGGATGCGCGCAGCGGCTTGCCCCTGCGCATACGCGATCCCTTGCGGGCGCCGGCCGGAGACGTTTTCCTGGGCTGGCAATTCCCCCTGCATTCGGGCCAGGCGTTTGGCGTGGCCGGGCGCAGTTTCATGACGGTGTTCGGCCTGATGCCCTTGCTGTTCCTGCTGACGGGGACTTTGGTGTGGTGGAAACGGCGGCGTAGCCGGAAATAAGTGGCCGTCAAACCGATACGGGGAAAGTTGCTATCATCATAGTATTTTCCGGCAGATCCGCTGCCCGGATTCACCCGCACAAGGACCAGCATGAGCAATCCCGACATCACCGTAGCAATGTTGAACGAACGCGGCACAGGCCGCCTGCCCGGCCACCTGGGCATCGTCATCACGGCAGTGGGCGACGGCCAACTGACGGCGGAACTGCCCGTGCTGCCCCATTTGCTGGCGCCGAACGGCTATCTGCACGCGGGCAGCGTGGTGACCCTGGCCGATACGGCGTCCGGCTACGGCTGCATCGTCAACCTACCTGAGGGCGCCAGCAACTTCACCACCATCGAGTTGAAATCGAACCACCTGGGTACGGCCCGCGAAGGCACGCTCACCTGCACGGCGAAAGTCGAGCACAAGGGCCGCAACACGCAAGTGTGGGATGCCGTGGTGAAAAGCAAGGAAACGGGCAAGACCATCGCCCTGTTTCGCTGCACGCAAATGATTCTGTATCCAAAGTAAGGTAAGCAAGCCAAATCAACTGCAGTAGGCTTGGTCAGGCGTTACTAAATTTTCACCCAGTTACCCTTATACAAAACCGGTCCCGTCGGTCCGTTCGGATTTGGCGAGCCGCCTTTCGGTTCCAGGGTGACGGCCAGCAAGGCCACGTCGTTGCCGATGGCGCGCTGCGACAGGGCCAGTTTCACGTTGCCCTTGTCGGCCAGCAAGCCCAGTGAACGGGGGTTGCCGCTCTTCGGCACGGCCCACAGTTCCAGGTCGCGGTCAGCAGGCACGGGCGCGTTGCCCACCATGCGCACCTCGAGTGCGCCATGGCGGCTGTCGGCTGTCAGCAGCAGGGCCGTTTGCGCTTTCTCGTCCGTCAGGCTGGCCACATAGCTGATTTGCGGCGCGTCCAGCAGGCGCGTGGCCACGACGATGACCAGCAGTGCGGCGATGGCGCTCGAGGCCATGCCCAGCGAACGCCAGAACGACAGCGAATCGCGGAACAAGGACCAGCCGCCCTGCGGCGCCAGGTGCAAGCGCTGCTCGATCTGTTGCCACACGCGCTTGGGCGGCGCCACGGGCGTGGCAAATTCCGCCATCGGTTCCAAACGCTGCCGCCATTCGGCCGTGATATTGCGCAAATCGGCGTCGTTGTGCAGCCAGCCTTCGAAACGCCGCCGCGCGCCCCCTTTCAGGGTGCCCAGCACGTATTCGGACGCCAGTTTCTGGCGCAGCACGTCATTGCTGCGGATATTCATGATGTCTCCCGTTTTGCCAGGCACGTGCGCAGCCGTTCCAGGCTGCGCCGTATCCAGGTCTTCACGGTGCCGATTGGCAGCGACATCTGCTGCGCCACTTCGCTGTGCGACAGGTCATGATAGAACGCCAGGGCGACCACCTGCCGGTGCACCCCTTCCAGGGCCGACATGCAAAACGCCAGCGCCTTCGCATCACCGCTCAGTTGCAGTGATTCGATGGGCGTGGCCTGGGGGTCTCGGAGTGCATTCATGACTTCGCTATCAAACTGTTCGGCATCGATTTCCACGGTATCGTCGCTGCGCCGCAGCACATCGAACGCCTTGTTGCGCACGATGGTGGCCATCCAGGTCATCGGCGCCGCCAGATGGCTCTGGTAAGCGGCCGCGTTGTTCCAGATGGCGACGAAACCCTCTTGCAAGGCTTCTTCAGCGAGCTCTTGCTTATGCAATATACGCAGCGCGAAGCCAAACAGTTTCGATGAGGTGGAGTTATATAGCTGGCGGAACGCCGTGGCGTCCTTGTTCCCGGCGGCAAGCAGCCAGGTTTTGAGTTGTTGCGGGTCAAGCGATTGAGCGGCTAGGGACACGGCTGGCCTTCACAAGGTGAATGGGATCACGCAAGAGAAGGTTATAACAGGTTGATAACAGTTGGCAACAAGGTTTTATACCGTGTTTGTGCGCGGTCTTAGCCGGCGATGGCGGTTTCCAGCAGCTTGTGCAGTTCGGCGAATTCCGGCTTGCCCACATAGCGCTTGAGGATCTTGCCCTGCTTGTCGAGCACGAAGGTGGTGGGCGTGAGGGCCACGTCGCCATAGGCCTTGGCCGCCTCGCCCGTCACGTCGAGCGCCACCTTGAATGGCAGCTGGCGCGTTTCGGCGAAGTTCAGCACGTAGTTGGCCGGATCGTACTTCATGGCCACGGCCACGAATTCCAGGCCTTGCCCCTTGTATTTGTTGTAGGTGTCGACCATGTCCGGCATCTCCGCCACGCAAGTGGTGCACGAGGTGGCCCAGAAATTGACCATCACCACCTTGCCGCGCAGGCTGGCCGAGGTGATCTTTTCGCCATGGATGCCGTGGAAGGTCACGTCCGGTGCGCTCTGCTTGTCATTCAGCGACAGATAGCCGGCTGTCGCCACGCCTGCCACGAAGACGGCGATCAGGGCTGGCTTGATCCAGGATTTGCTGGCGGAGGGCGAAGTTGACATGGCGAAGTTGAAATAAGTTCACTTGAAAAAGCGCGGCTATGCGGCAATTATAGCCGTATCGCTGCATCAAAGCCGTAGGTCAAACGACGTACAGGCTTACTGCTGGGGCCTGTCGCCGACGCTGCCCGTCGTGCGCTGCTGTGGCGGGTCCGGCTGCAATTGCTTCAGCTCCGCTTCCGAAATGTAGTCGAACAGCTTGACCACTTTCTGCACGCCGCCCACGCCGCGCGCCACGTCGGCCGCGACAGTGCCTTCGCGCTGGGTAACGCGGCCCATCAGGAAGACGGTGCCGTTCTCGGTGACGACCTTGAACGAGGCTGCCGAGATGGTTTTCATGTCGACCAGGCTGGCCTTGACCTTGGTGGTGATCAGCGCGTCGTTCGAGCGCGAGGTGTAGCTGGCCGGGCCGGCGATGATCAGTTCATTGGCCACCGATTCCACGCCCTCGATATTGCGCACTTCGCGTTCGACGGCATTTTTCATCGCGTCATCGCGCACTTCGCCCGTCAGCAGGACGCGGCGGTTGAAGCTGGTGACATTCACATGGCCGGCATCGCCGACGATGGAAGGGATGCGCGACTCGCCTTTGACGGCGATCGACTTGTCTTCGGTTTGGGCGCCCAGGGTGCGGCGGTCTGCCGCGGCAACGCCGCCCATCACGGCGCCGCCGACCATCAGTTCGATGCAGCCGGTGAGCGAGGTGAGCATGGCGCCGCACAGGAGTGCGGTGGCCAGCGGGCGTTGTACGCGTTTCCAGCCTGGGCCAGTACCGAATTTAGTCATTCACGTCTCCTCCGAATAGCGCGACGTCGATGCCGTCGCAGATGCAATGTATGGTGGTCAGATGGACTTCCTGGATGCGCGCCGTGCGCTCGGCCGGTACGCAGATATGCACGTCGGCATCCGTCAGCATCTTGCCGATGGCGCCGCCGTCCTTGCCCGTCAGCGCCACGACGCGCATTTCGCGCTCGAGCGCTGCTTCCACGGCGGCCATTACGTTGGCCGAATTGCCCGACGTGGAGATGGCCAGCAGGATGTCGCCGGCCTGGCCGAAGGCCTGCACCTGCTTCGAGAAAATCTCGCGGTAGCTGTAGTCGTTGGCCACGGCCGTCAGGATCGACGTATCCGTCGTCAGCGCCAGGGCGGGCAGCGGAAAGCGCTCGCGCTCGAAACGCCCGACCAGCTCGGCCGCGAAATGCTGGCAGTCGGCGGCGGAACCGCCGTTGCCGCAGGCCAGGATTTTGTTGCCGTTTGACAATGCATAAAACATCAGGTCGATCGCCTGCGCAATGGGTTGCGCCAGTACGGTGGCGGCCTGGATCTTGAGTTCGGCACTTTCGTGGAAGTGCGAGAGGATGCGTTGATTATTCATAGTCTGCCGATTATAGTGCAGGCGCGCGGCATGGCGGACAAGCACTGTTAAAAATGCTTACATATCGAGGATGTTTTTCAGCCAGTTGATGCGCCCGCCATCGATGGCCAGCGCGTCGAAGCGGCAAGGCGGCAGTGTCTTTTGTCCTTGTAGCCAGGTTTGTGCCGCGTACACCATGCGCCGCTGCTTGGCTGGCGTGATGCTGGCCAGGGCGCCGCCGAAGGCTGCACTGCTGCGTAGCCGCACTTCCACGAAGACGACTGATGGGCCATCGCGCATGATCAGGTCCAGCTCGCCACCCTTGCACAGATAGTTGCGTTCCAGCAGCACCAAGCCTTGCAGCAGCAGATACGCGAGCGCATCGTCTTCCCCTTGCCGTCCCCGTGCCTGTTTGTTCTGGAACGGCAGGGGTGGCATGGTGCATCCTTATTGGGCTGGCGGCACGGCGACAGGCGCGGCCGGCGGCCAGGTGCCCAGCACGCCCTGCTGATAGCTGGCGGCCTGTTCCGTGCGTTCGAACACGCTTTGATCGTTCTCAAAGCGCACGGCCAGGCGGCCCGTCACGCCATCGAGGGTAAATGGCGTGTTCGGCCGCAGCGCCACTTCGCGCGCCACGCGGAAGGCATCGATGCCCAGCGCGTACAGGCGTTCCATGTCGGCCGTCAGGCGGCGTTCGGCAGGCTGCTCGGGCTGTGGATACACCATTACTTGGGGATGGTCGCGCTGCACTTGCCAAGGCAAGTCCAGCAGGCGCGCACCGTCGAGTTCAGGGCCGCTGGCGCCGCGTCCGACGCCGGGATTCAAGGACGAGGTGCCATACAGGGGTAGATCGCTGCCGATGGCCACGCGCAGCTGGCGTGCCTGGTCGGCGTCGAGTGCGGCAAACAGCAGGCCTGGGGGCGTCGCTGCCAGGCGCGCGCGCAGCTGCACCAGTTCCGCATCGCTCAGGTAGCCATTCGTGGCCGTCAAGTCCATCGCCTCGATCTTGCCGCCCTGGCGCAGCCATTCCTGCTTGAAGGCGGCGCTGATGCGGCGCTGCGAGGGCGAACCGGCGGACAGGATCAGCGCGCTGGCGCCCGGCTGTTCGCTGGCGGCCCAGGCGGCGACCTGGCGCGCTTCCGCTTCGATCGACAGGCCCATCACCAGCAGCTTGGCAGGCAGGCGCGCCTCGCCGCGGTTGTCGGGGTGGTTCAGGGCGATCGTCGGCTTGCGCACCAGGTCGCTATTCGCCACGGCCGTGACGGCCGAGCGCGACAGGGGGCCCACGACGATGTCCTGTTCCTCTTGTGCTTGCGCAAACTTGTTCAGGACGTCGCTGCTGCCATCGCCCGTGTCGATCACCGTCACTTCAAAGCCGCTGCGGTCGCGTTCATACGCGGCCATGAAGCCGGCGCGCAGCAATTCGGCAGCTGGGCCCAGGGAAGCCGAGCGCAGCGGCAGCAGCAGGCCGATGTGGTGGACCTGGCCGTCGGCGGGCGCCGGCGCCGTGGCGGCCGGCATGTCCTGCGGCGTGCCGGTCGCCGGCTTGGTGGTAATGGGCGCCAGCGGCGCGCCATTGCCGTCGTACGCGGTAATATCGGGCACGGCCACGGCAAACGTCACCGGTTCGGGCGCGGGCGGCTTGGGTGGCACGGGTGGTGGCAGCGGCTTCGGTGGCGGCAGCGCCCTTGTGTTAGATTCAATAGGCGCGCACAATTGCCCGGGCGCGTCGCAAGGCGTGCTGCAAGCGCTCAGCATGCCGGTCGCGGCACAAACAAGCAGTAACTTCACACTATTAGCAAGCATTTAACCTCCAAAATGACCGTACAAGAAATCAGTTCCATCGCCAGCCTGCCCATCATGACAGAGGCGGCGCACCAGGTCTATCCTATCGCAACATTGTATATAGTGGCCACGCCGATCGGCAATGTGACCGATATCAGCCTGCGCGCGCTGCACTTGCTGAGCCTTGCAGACGCCGTCGCCTGTGAAGATACGCGCAACACGGCGCACCTGCTGACGCGCTTTGGCCTGAACAAGCCATTAATTGCTGCGCATCAACATAATGAGCGCGAAGTGGCGCAAACCCTGATTGCACGCCTGCAGGCCGGCGAGCGCATCGCCCTCGTTTCCGACGCGGGTACACCCGCCGTTTCCGACCCCGGCGCGCGCATTGTCGACGCCGTGCGCGCGGCCGGCTTGCGCGTGCTGCCCCTGCCCGGCCCGTCGGCGGCGATCACCGCCATTTCCGCCAGCGGTCTGTTGAATGACCAGTTTTACTTCGTCGGCTTCCTGCCAGCCAAGGCCAAGCAGCGCGAGAACATGCTGCACAGCCTGCGCGGCGTGACGGCGACGATGGTCTTCTATGAAGCGCCGCACCGCATCCTCGATTGCGCCACGGCCCTGGTGGAAGCGTTCGAGCCCACGCGCCAGGTGGTGTTTGCGCGCGAGCTGACGAAAATGTTCGAGGAAATCCACCGCTGTCCCCTGTCCGAGGCGGAAAGCTGGATCCGCGCCGACGCCCACCGCGAAAAGGGAGAATTTGTCGTCCTGCTGGAAGGCGCCACGGAAGCGCAGGACGCGGAAGACGTGGAAGCGGAGCGCATCCTGAACATTCTTCTGGCCGAATGCAGCGTCAAGCAGGCGGCGAATTTGACGGCGCAGATCACGGGGCGCAAGAAAAACGCCCTGTATGAGCGGGCGCTGCAGTTGAAGGGGCAGGAATAGGCTGCTCTCTGCATGCCCGGTGATGATTGTTAAGTAACTACCACTTGCAGCCGCTATCCTTCTTGTCGAGCAACATCAGCACGGGCGCCAGCAAGCCAGCACCTGAATAGGCGGTGCGGCAATCGCCGCGCTTGCCTTGTGCGATGTCGCGCGCCAGCTGGGTTTCCGTTTGCAGCGGCTTGTCGGGGATTTGCCCCACGGCCGTGCCCACCTTGGAGGGATCGCGCTCGCCGGCCATCTTGCGCGCCGTGCGTTTAGCCGCGTCCATGTCGAATTTCGGTGTTTCTTGCGTTAAGGTATCGGCACTGGCTGCCGGCGTGGCCGGTGATGCCGGGACGACCATGATGGCTTGCGGGCTGGCCGCCGGCGCCGTGGCCGCCGCTGGCGTTTCCCGGGTCGTGGCAAGTTTCGGCTTGCTGATGGGTTTTGCTTCCCGCTTCGGCTTGACGACTTCGACGGGCGGTGGAGGCCTGGCGGCAAGCGGGCGTATCCAGACGGCAATCGATTCCACGCGCGGGGCCGTGTCCGGCCGGATGGGTGGCTGCACATGGCGCCACAGATAGATCAAGGCGCCATGCAGCAGCAAGGACACGGCTATGCCCAGCACGATGCCGCGGCCCTTAGGCATGGTCCGGCCGCCGTCGCTGCTTTCTATTCTGAACTCCATTGCCGTCGTCGCCTTCATGTCTGATCGGGAAAACTTGCAAACTTAGTGTCGCATACTTCAATCGTTTTGAAAAATACAGGGCTTCCTGTGTTGCGCGTAAATAATTTACACAGAGTTTCACCTGACCCTTGACCGAAGTCGATACGGCCTGTATTATCTTGGTCTTCGGAGTGTGGCGCAGCCCGGTAGCGCACCTGGTTTGGGACCAGGGGGTCCAAGGTTCGAATCCTTGTACTCCGACCAAATTTGTAGAAAAAAACCCAAGAGTTTAGGCTCTTGGGTTTTTTTTCGTCTGTACGGTTCACGCCGGTCGGGTAGGTCGGATTAGCGCGCAAGCGCGTAATCCGACACCACCAGGGTCATGGCAAACACTGTTGTCGGATTACGCTTGGCGTCGCCACGCTAATCCGACCTACGCCTCAGCCTGCCCGTTTCGCCGCAATGGCGTTGCCCGCGCGGCTGGAACCCTTGCGCCCCAGCTGCTGCGAGATGAACTGCCCCGCGTCCACCACCAGGTCCAGGTCGATGCCGGTGGCGATACCCAGTCCCTGCATCATGTACAGCACGTCTTCGGTCGCCACGTTGCCGGTGGCGCCCTTGGCGTAGGGGCAGCCGCCCAGGCCGGAGACGGACGAATGATAAATCGCAATGCCCGTTTCCAGGCTGGCGTAAATATTCGCCAGCGCCTGGCCATAGGTGTCGTGGAAGTGGCCGGACAGGCCGCCCACGTGGAAAGCCGCAATGGCGCGTTCCATCACCGCCTGCGTTTTGCGCGGCGTGGCCACGCCGATGGTGTCGGCGATATCGATCTCGTCGCAGCCGAGGTCGCGCATGCGTCCCACCACGTCGGCCACGGCGTCGAGCGGCACGTCGCCCTGGTAGGGGCAGCCGAAGGCGCAGCTGATGCTGCCGCGCAGGCGCAAGCCGTGTTCCTTGGCCGCCTTCGCCACGCCTTCGAAGCGGGCGATCGATTCGGCGATCGAGCAGTTGATGTTCTTTTGCGAGAACGCCTCGGAGGCCGAGCCGAAGATCACCACTTCATCGGCCTTTGCCGCCAGCGCTGCATCGAAACCCTGCATGTTCGGCGTCAGCGCCGAATAAATCGTGCTTGGGCGGCGCGCGATTTTTTCCATCACTTCGGCGCTGGTGGCCATCTGCGGCACCCATTTCGGCGAGACGAACGACGCCGCCTCGATATTGGCGAAGCCCGCCAGGGTCAGGCGGTCGACCAGCTCGATCTTGACGGCGGCACTGATGGTTTCCTTTTCGTTTTGCAGGCCGTCGCGCGGGCCCACTTCGACGATCTTGACCTGTTTCGGCAAATTCGGTTGATTGCTCATCTCAATATCCTTGCAAACGGTTGACGATGCCGGCGACAGAGTCTCCGGCGTGCAGGCGGCGCATCTTGGCGGCGATTTGCGCCACACTTTCGCGGCGCAGGGTGGCGGCCGAAATATGCGGCGTGATGGTGATGCGCGGTTCCAGCCAGAACGGGTGCTGCTGCGGCAGCGGCTCGTTGCGGAACACGTCCAGGGTCGCCCCGGCGATATGCCCGGAGCGGATCAGGGTCAATAAGTCCGGTTCGGCGAGATGCGCGCCGCGCGCCACGTTGATGACGTAGGCGCCAGGCAGCAGCATCGACAGGTGCGCACGGTCGAGCAGGTTGTGCGTCTCCGGCGTGAGTGGCAGCATGCACACCAGCACGCGCGTGCCGCGCAAAAATGCATCAAGGCCTTCCTCGCCCGCAAAGCACTGCACGCCATCGATGTGCTTGCGGTTACGGCTCCATCCCCGCAGCGGGAATTCGAACTGCGCCAGCGCTTGCAGCACGCGGGTGCCCAGCACGCCCATGCCCAGTATGCCGACCGGGAAATCCGCCTTGTCAAACGGGGGCAGCGGCTGCCAGATGCCCGCGCGGCCCTGGGCTTCGTAATCGTCGAAGCGGCGGAAGTGGCGCAGCACGGCGTGGCTCACATATTCGGCCATTTGCACGCCCATGCCCGCGTCGTCCAGGCGCACCAGCGGCACGTGGGCGGGCAGCGCCTCGCCAAATTTCAGGAGCGCGTCGACGCCCGCGCCCGTGTTGAAGATGGCTTTGACTTCGCGCAAGGCCGGCAGCATGGCCGCTGGCGGCTGCCACACCACGGCGTAGTCGCATGGCGCGAACGTGTCGCCTTCGCGCCAGAAATGGATTTCGGCCTCGGGCAGCAAGTCCTTGAAATCGGCGACCCACGCCGCTTCCTTGCCGTCCGCGCGCTGTAAAAGGATGCGCATCGTGGCCGCCTCTATGCGGCGGCCTTGAAAGCCAGCAGCGGCGCGCCATCGGCTACCTGGTCGCCGACCGCGTACAGCACGTCTTCCACCAGGCCGTCGTGCGGCGCAGCGATCGTGTGCTCCATCTTCATCGCTTCCATGATGACCAAAGGCTCGCCTTTCTTGACGTCCTGCCCTTTGTTCACCAGCACGGCGACAACTTTGCCCGGCATCGGCGCCGTCAGGCGTCCGCCTTCCGCTTCCACTTCGCCCGCATGCGCCATCGGGTCGCTGTAGTGCAGTGTGGTGTGCAAGCCGCTGCTGAACACGTGGAACTGCTCCCCGTCGCGCAGCACGGTACCGTGCACGGCACGCTCGCCCAGCTTGATGTGCAGCTCGTTGCCTTTGTGCGCCGTCAGGGTGAGGGGCTGGCCGTTGAACAGCCAGCCATCCGTCTTGTAGGCGATGCGCGTGGCATAGGCCTTGCTGTCGCCAGCCAGCGCGAATTCATCGGCGAACGCCAGGCTGCGTCCGAGGGTGCTGTTCAAACGCCAGCCCAGGGCATTGCCCCACGGGTCGGCGCGATTGGCCGATTGCGTTTCGGCAGCCGCCTTCTCTTCCAGCAGCAGGGCGACGGACGCCAGTGCCAGGGCCGTGTCGGGCGCCGGCTGCAGGGCGGGGAACAGGGCGTCTTGATTGCGCTCGATCAAACCCGTATCGAGGTCGGCGCTGGCAAATGCCTGGCCTTCGACCAGGCGCTTCAAAAAGGCGATATTGCTGGCCAGGCCCACGATCTGGTATTCGGCCAGCGCTTGCGCCATGCGCGCCAGCGCCTCGCGGCGGTCCGCGCCCCAGACGATCAGCTTGGCGATCATCGGGTCGTAGAACGGCGAAATTGCATCTCCCTCGCGCACGCCCGAATCGATGCGCACGGCGGCCGGAACCAGCGTTCCACCCAGCTCGAACGTCACGGCTTGCGGCGACTGCATGTGGCGCAGCGTGCCGATCGATGGCAGGAAGCCCTTTTCGGGATTTTCCGCATAGATGCGCGCCTCGATGGCGTGGCCGTGGATCGTCAATTCGCTTTGTTTTTTCGGCAGCGGCTCGCCAAAGGCGACGCGCAACTGCCATTCCACCAGATCCGTGCCGGTGATCATTTCCGTCACCGGGTGCTCCACTTGCAAGCGCGTGTTCATCTCCATGAAGTAAAACGAACCATCCTGGTTGGCGATGAATTCCACCGTGCCCGCGCCGACGTAACCGACGGCCTTGGCGGCGGCGACGGCCGCCTCGCCCATGGCGGCGCGACGTTCAACCGGCATGCCGGGCGCAGGCGCTTCTTCCAGCACCTTTTGATGACGGCGCTGTACCGAGCAATCGCGCTCGAACAGGTAGATGCAGTTGCCCAGGGTATCGGCGAACACCTGGATTTCGATATGCCGCGGGCGCGACAGGTATTTCTCTGCCAGCACCTTGTCGTCGCCGAAAGAGCTGATCGCTTCGCGCTTGCACGAGGCCAGCGCCGCCTTGAAGTCGGCGGAGTGTTCGATGACGCGCATGCCCTTGCCGCCGCCGCCAGCAGACGCCTTCAGCAGCACGGGATAGCCGATCTTGTCGGCCTGCCCGTGCAGGAAGTCCGCATCCTGTTCGTCGCCGTGGTAGCCGGGCACCAGCGGCACGTTGGCTTTTTCCATCAGCGACTTGGCGGCCGACTTGGAGCCCATGGCGCGCATGGCGGACGCCGGCGGGCCGATGAAGACCAGGCCCGCTGCATGGCAGGCGTCGGCGAAATCCGCGTTTTCGGACAAAAAGCCGTAGCCGGGGTGGATCGCCTGCGCACCTGTCGCCAGCGCTACAGCGATGATCTTGTCGCCGCACAGATAGCTTTCCTTGGCCGGCGCGGGGCCGATCAAGACGGCTTCGTCGCACACGGCGACGTGCTTGGCGTTGGCGTCCGCCTCGGAATACACGGCGACAGTCTGGATGCCCATGCGGCGTGCGGTAGCGGCGACTCGGCAAGCGATTTCGCCGCGGTTGGCGATCAGGATTTTAGTGAACATGGTCTCTCTCTATTCTCTCAAAAAGGGGCAGCTGTCTCTTGTCATGGACGTTGTGTGCTGGCGTGTCGGCTTACGCGCTTTGCGCTAAGCCGACCTACGCATTGGTGAGGCGGCATTCGTAGGTCGGGTTAGCCGGCACGGCGTAACCCGACAAGGCTTTCATCAGCAGCCGCACTTCTCTTTCTGTACCGAGTCCAGCATGGCGCCGCGCGTTTGCAGGCCCAGTTTGTTCAACAGGGTGCGGTCGTCTTCCGCTTCCGGGTTGTCGGTGGTGAGCAGCTTGTCGCCGTAGAAGATGGAATTGGCGCCAGCCAGGAAGCACATGGCTTGCACGGCTTCGCCCATCTGGCGCCGGCCCGCCGACAAACGCACGCGCGCCTTCGGCATGGTGATGCGGGCGACAGCGATCGTGCGCACGAACTCGAACGGGTCCAGCGCTTCCAGGCCATACAAAGGCGTGCCTTCCACCTGCACCAGGTGGTTGACGGGCACCGATTCCGGGTAGGGATTCAAATTGGCCAGCTGGGCGATCAGGCCCGCGCGCTGCAAGCGCGTCTCGCCCATGCCGACGATGCCGCCGCAGCATACTTTCAAGCCGGCTTCGCGCACGCGGCCCAGGGTGTCCAGGCGGTCTTGGTATTCGCGCGTGGAGATGACGTTGTCGTAAAACTCGGGCGCCGTATCGAGGTTATGGTTGTAGAAGTCGAGGCCGGCGTTTTTCAGGCGGTCCGCCTGTCCCTCTTCCAGCATGCCCAAAGTAGCGCAGGTTTCCAGGCCCAGTGCCTTGACCTTGGTGACCATCTCTTCGACTTTTTCCATGTCGCGCTCTTTCGGGCTGCGCCAGGCGGCGCCCATGCAGAAGCGCGTGGCGCCGTTGGCTTTGGCCTGGCGGGCCGCGTCGAGCACCGTATCGATGTCGAGGATTTTCTTCGCTTCCACGCCCGTGTCGTAGCGGGCCGCCTGCGGGCAATAGCCGCAGTCTTCTTCGCAGCCACCCGTCTTGATCGACAACAAGGTCGCCAGCTCCACGTCGCCATCGGGGAAGTTGATGCGGTGCGTTTGCTGGGCCTTGAACATCAGCTCATTGAATGGCAGGTCGAACAGGGCCAGCACATCGGCGACGGGCCAGGTGGCCGCTTCCGGCACGGTGATGCGCGCCGCAGGGCGGTGCAGTTCGACGGTTTTTGCTGCTTCTTGGACGTGAGACATGTGATTCCTTCATTTCTATTTTTTAGCTACATTAAGTGTTTGGATGCTGCGCCGGCCAGTTGGGCAAGCCGGTGAAATCGAGATAGGCCGCCGCCGCTTCCGCGCCGGGTTGCGCCAGGCGCGGCACCCTGCCCAGCAGCGGCGCCGGGATGCGCTCGATCAGCGCTTCAATATTTTCTTCGAGGAAGCGCATTTCCACTTCCAGGGTGTTGGCGACCCAGCCGATTACCGTCAGGCCGCGCGCTTCGATGGCTTCCACCGTCAGCAAGGCCTGGCTGATGCAGCCCAGACGCATGCCCACCACCAGGATCACCGGCAGGTCGAGCTGCTGCGCCAGGTCGGCTGAATCGAAACCGGGCGACAGCGGCACGCGGAATCCGCCCACGCCTTCGACCACCACGGCGTCCGAGGCGGCGGCGATTTCCAGGTAGGCGGCCAGGATGGGCACCGATTCGATGCTCACGCCTTCGAGGGCGGCGGCGATGTGCGGTGCCGCCGCCTCTTTCAGCATGTAGGGCGTGGTCAGGCTGCGCAGCATGGTGACGTTGCCGGCGGCGATCAGGCTGTCGGCGTCTTCATTATGCAGTTCGCCGTCGCGCATCTCGGCGCCGGCGGCCACGGGTTTCATGCCGCAGGCGCGCACACCGCGCGCGACCAGCGCGTGCAGCAGGGCCGACGAGGTCAAGGTCTTGCCGATTTCCGTATCGGTGCCGGTGACGAAACAGGCAAAGCGCGATGGCAGGCCGGCAGTGGCCGGTGCCGGCTGCACGGCCGGTGCCAGGTCCGCCAGCACTTCGGCCACGATGGGGTCATCAAGGCTCATGGCGTGTCCTTTCCAGGGTGTTGACTGCGTTGATCAATTGCGCCACTTCCTGCGCCGTGTGGCCGGCCGACAGGGTTACGCGCAGGCGCGCCGTGCCGACAGGGACGGTGGGTGGGCGGATGGCGCCGACCCACAGGCCTTGCTGGTACAGTTGGGCGGCGATAGCCATCATTTCTGCGTTCTCGCCGATGATGACGGGCTGGATGGCGCTCGATGACGGCAAGGCTTGCCAGCGCTGCAGCCGCAGGCCGTCGTTCCATTGCGCCACCAGCGCCGCCAGGTGGGTGCGGCGCTGCCGGCCTTCGTCGCCGGCGATGATGTCCAGGCTGGCCAGCAGCGCATGCGCGAGCGCGGGCGCCGCCGCCGTGGTGAAGATGTACGGACGCGCCTTCTGGATCAGCGTGTCGATCACTGCCTCATGCGCGCAAACAAAGGCGCCGCCCACGCCAGCCGATTTGCCCAAGGTGCCTACATACACGAGGTATGGCGAATGCAGGTCGAAGTGTTCCAGTGCGCCACGGCCATTCTCGCCCAGCGCGCCGAAGCCGTGTGCATCGTCGACCACCAGCCAGGCGCCATATTGCTCGCACAGGGCCAGCAGCGCGGGCAGCGGCGCCAGGTCGCCATCCATGCTGAAGACGCTGTCGGTGACGACGATCCTGGTTGTTGCCGTGCTGGCCGCCAGCAGGGCCGCCAAGGCATCGAGGTCGGCGTGCGGATACACGCGCGTTTTCACACGCGCCAGGCGCGTGCCGTCGATCAGCGAGGCATGGTTCAGTGCTTCCGAGAAGATCTCGGTCTCCGCGTCGCCCACCGCCAGGGCTGTGAGCACGGCCAGGTTGGCCATGTAGCCGGTGCAAAAATACAGCGCGCGCGCCTGTTCCAGGTTGGCGCCGACAAAAGCGGCCAGGCGCTCTTCCAGCTGTGCGTGGGCGCGGCTGTGGCCGCTGATCAGGTGCGAAGCGCCGCTGCCGGCGCCATACAGGTCGGCGCCCTCTTTGAGCGCTTCCACGATGCGCGGATGCGAGGCCAGGCCCAGGTAGTCATTGCTGCAAAAGGCCAGTATGTCACGCCCGTCCACCGTCAGGCGCGGCGCGCATGGCGTGTCGACGGTGCGGCGGCGGCGGATCAGGCTACGCTCTTCCAGTCCTTGCAGTTGCTGTTGTAATCGCGCGATCAGTTCCATCTCAGGCCCCGATCACATGATTGAAAACGGCCAGGGTTTGCTGGCCCAGGCCCGCGATCTCGTCGTCGTCGAGGATGTAGGGCGGCATCAGGTAGACGGTGGAGCCGATGGGGCGCATCAGCAGTTCGTGTTCCAGCGCCGTGCTGAAGAAGCGGCGCGAAAAATCGGGCGCCGCATCGACGGCGTCAAAGGCCCAGATCATGCCCTGCTGGCGGAAATTGTGCGCTTTTTCATGCTGCGCCAGCGGCGCCAGGGCGCGCGTGATTTTTTCGGCGCGCACCCGGTTGGCCACCAGCACATCGTCTTCCTCGAAAATCGACAGGGTCGCCAGCGCCGCGCGGCAGGCCAGCGGGTTGCCAGTGTACGAGTGCGAATGCAAAAAGCCGCGACGCACATCGGTGCTGTAGAAGGCTTGATAGATATCTTCGCGCGTCATCACCAGCGATAGCGGCAGGTAGCCGCCGCTGATGCCTTTCGACAGGCAGACGAAGTCGGGCCAGATGCCGGCCTGTTCGCAGGCAAAGAAGGTGCCCGTGCGGCCGCAGCCGACGGCAATTTCATCGAGGATCAGATGCACCTGGTAGCGGTCGCACAGGGCGCGCACCAGCGACAGGTACAGCGGGTCGTGCATGGCCATGCCGGTGGCGCACTGCACCAGCGGTTCGATGATGATGGCGGCGATCTTGTCGGCTTTTTCCTGGAACAGTCGTTCCACGTCGGCGGCGGCGCGGTGCGCCACATCCTCGGCGGACTCTCCCTCTGCCGCCTGGCGGAAGTCAGGCGACATCACCGTCTGCGAGGCGCGCAATAAAGGGCCGTAGGCATCCTTGAACAGGGCGACGTCGGTGACGGCCAGCGCGCCGATGGTTTCGCCGTGGTAGCTGCCTTTCAGGCAGACGAATTCCTGTTTGTCACTTTTGCCGCTGTTGCGCCACGCGTGAAAGCTCATTTTCAGGGCGATTTCCACGGCCGAGGCGCCGTCGGACGCGTAAAAACTGTGACCGAGCACGCCGTTGGTCAATGCCGACAGCTTTTCCGACAGTTCGACCACCGGTTCATGCGTAAAACCGGCCAGCATCGCGTGCTCCAGGCGGTCCAGCTGATCCTTCAGTTCCGCATTGATGCGCGGATTCGCATGGCCGAACAGGTTCACCCACCAGGAGCTGATGGCGTCCAGGTAGCGTCGGCCTTCGTGGTCATACAGCCAGGCGCCGCGGCCGTGGCTGACGGGGATGAGCGGAACCGTCTCGTGATGCTGCATTTGCGTGCAAGGGTGCCACACGCTGCGCAGACTGCGTTCGACCCAGCCCGATTGTTTTTCTGCTTTCAAAACTGCTCCAATGATTTTCTTAGTCCATGCGCTAGCCCATGAGCCAACCCGGCTTGCGCTTGTCGAGGAACGATTGCACGCCTTCGCGTCCCTGCTCCGAGGCGCGGATCTGCGCGATGCGCTCGGCGGTGTCCGCCAGCAGTGCGTCATCGACCGGCTGGCCAACGATCTCGCGCACCAGCGTTTTCGCTTGCGCCACGGCGTGCGGGCTGTTGCCCGTCAGCGCTTTGAGCACCTCGGCTGTTTTCGCGTCCAGCGCGTCGCCAGCGACTACCTCGTGGGCAAAGCCGATGCGCAGCGCTTCCTGCGCAGAGAATCGCTCTGCGGTCAGGAAATAGCGGCGTGCCGCGTTTTCGCCCATGGCCTTGATGACATACGGTGAAATAGTGGCCGGGATCAGTCCCAGCCGCACTTCGCTCAGGCAGAAATGCACGTCTTCCGCAACCAGAATGATATCGCATGCGGCGACCAGGCCCATGCCGCCCGCATAACAGTCGCCCTGGATCTTCGCCACGACGGGCTTGGGACACAGGTAAATCGTGCGCAGCATCTGCGCCAGCTGCAGCGCGTCGGCCTGGTTTTCGGCATGCGTGTAGCCGGCCATCTTCTTCATCCAGTTCAGGTCCGCACCGGCGCAAAAGGCCACGCCATTGGCCGCCAGCACGATGGCGCGCACCATGTCGCTGCGCCCCAGGCCTTCGAAGGCGCGCGCCAGTTCGGCGATCGTCGTCTCGTTGAAGGCATTGCGCACGTCGGGTCGGTTCAGGGTCACGGTGGCGACATTGCCCTCGATGACCAGTTTTAAGGTTTCAAATTCCATGCTCTTCTCCCTGACATGCCGGTTACATACGAAACACGCCGAACTTCGTGTCCGGGATGTCGGCGTTGAGCGCAGCCGACAGGCCCAGGCCCAGCACCATGCGGGTATCGGCCGGGTCGATCACGCCATCGTCCCACAGGCGCGCGGTGGCATAGTAGGGGTGGCCCTGGTGTTCATATTGATCCTTGATCGGCTGCTTGAAGGCAGCTTCCTCGTCCGCGCTCCATTCGCCGCCCTTGCCCTCGATGCCGTCGCGCTTGACGGTCGCCAGCACGGAAGCCGCCTGGTCGCCGCCCATGACGGAAATGCGCGCGTTGGGCCACATCCACATGAAACGGGGAGAAAACGCGCGGCCGCACATGCCGTAATTTCCGGCGCCGAAGCTGCCGCCGATGATCACAGTGAATTTCGGCACGGCGGCCGTGGCCACAGCGGTCACCATCTTGGCGCCATTGCGGGCGATGCCCTCGTTTTCGTACTTGCGGCCTACCATGAAGCCGGTGATGTTTTGCAGGAAGACGAGCGGGATCTTGCGCTGGCAGCACAATTCGATGAAATGCGTGCCTTTCAGCGCCGATTCGGAGAACAAGATGCCGTTATTGGCGATGATGCCCACCTTGACGCCATAGATATGCGCAAAGCCGCAGATCAGGGTGGTGCCGTAGCGCGCCTTGAATTCGTCGAAATCGCTGCCGTCGACGATGCGCGCGATCACTTCGCGTACATCGAAGGGCTTGCGTGTGTCGACGGGGATCACGCCATACAGTTCCTGCGTCGGGTATTTCGGCTCGACGGACTCGCGTAGCGCCATCTGCTGCGGCTTCGTGCGGTTCAGGTTCGAGACGATGGTGCGCGCCAGCGACAGCGCGTGCAGATCGTTTTGCGCCAGGTGGTCGACCACGCCGGACAAGCGCGTGTGCACGTCGCCGCCGCCCAAGTCTTCGGCCGTCACCACTTCACCGGTGGCCGCTTTGACCAGCGGCGGGCCGCCGAGGAAAATCGTGCCCTGCTCCTTGACGATGATCGATTCGTCGCTCATGGCCGGCACATAGGCGCCGCCGGCAGTGCAAGAACCCATCACCACGGCGATTTGCGGAATCCCCTTGGCCGACAGGTTCGCCTGGTTGTAGAAGATGCGGCCGAAATGGTCGCGGTCAGGGAAGACGTCGTCCTGGTTCGGCAGGTTGGCACCGCCCGAGTCGACCAGGTAGATGCAAGGCAGGTTATTCTGGTCGGCGATTTCCTGGGCGCGCAAATGCTTTTTCACCGTCATCGGGTAGTAGGTGCCGCCCTTGACGGTGGCGTCGTTGCAGACGATGACGCATTCCTGGCCCGAGACGCGGCCAATGCCAGTGATGATGCCGGCGGAAGGCGCCGCATCGACGCCTTTGGCGTCCTGGTACATGGCGTAGGCGGCCATCTGGGAAAACTCGAGGAAGGGCGTGCCGGGATCGAGCAGCATCTGCACGCGGTCGCGCGGCAACAGTTTTCCGCGCGCCAGGTGCTTGGCGGCCGCCGCCTCGCCGCCACCGGCCGCGATTTTCTCGACCTTGTCGCGCAAATCGTCGACGATGGCTTGCATGGCCGCGGCATTAGCCTTGAAATCTTCACTGCGGGGATTGAGTTTGCTTTCGATGTGCGGCATTGCGGTTCCTTTTTATGATCGCCCGGTCTCTCGGGTCGCGCTATTCGGGAAAACTGCCGTCGAGATAAAACCAGCGCATGCCACCGTCACCAGCTTCGCGCACGAAGCGGCTCACTTCATGCAGGCGGTGCGCGCGGCCATTGACCTTGTAGCGGGCCACGAATTCCACGCTGTCGCGGTGTATCTCTTCGGCTTGATCTGCTGATTCTGCTTTACGTTGACGTAAACGTAAAGCAGATTTTACCTCAAGTCCCAGCCAGTGGACTTTTTCTTCGTCGGCAAATAAAGCGTCGGCAGGGCGGGTGCTGGCATGCCAGGTGGCGCGCAGGTATGGCTCATTGCGCAAGGTAAACGCCGTGTAGCGCGAGCGCATCAGGGCTTCGGCCGTGGGCGGCAAGGCGTCGCCCGTGATATACGGGCCGCAGCAACTGGCGTAGGAGGCGCCGCCACAGGGGCAGGCGGCAGATGTCGAGGGTGTGGGCATGCGCTGGCAATAAGGAACAGAAAAGAGGGATCAGGAAAGTTCCGCAATTATCCGCCATATCGGCAGCGGCGCGTGCGCGCCGTCTTGGCCTGCTATTTTTTCGGGCTGAGGAAGTCCAGCGCGAACGGTGGCGCCTTGCCGGCCATGACATCGGCGAGGATGCGCGCCGTGCCGGCGGCAAAGGTAAAGCCCAGCGGGCCATGGCCCACATTCAGCCACAAGTTCGCATATTTGCTGGCTCCCACCAGCGGTGCGCTGTTCGGCGTGGCAGGGCGCAGGCCGGCCCAGGCTGTGGCCTGCTCGTAATCGGCGCCGTGCGGCATGGCTTCGCGCGCCAGGCGCGTCAGGCCGGCGATGCGGCCCCAGTCTATGCTGTTGTCGGCGCCCACCATGTCGACCATGGCGGCCACGCGCAGGTCGCCACCGATGCGCGCATACAGCACCTTGCGCTCGAAATCCGTGATGCTGATCTCGGGCGCCTGGTCTTGCGCACGGATGGGGGCCGTCAGGCTGTAGCCTTTCAGCGGATACAGGGGCAGGTAAATGCCCGCCGTGGCGGCCAGGTCGCGGCTTTGGATGCCGGCCGCCAGCACATAGTGATCTGCCTGCAACAGGCCCAGGCTGGTGTCGATACCCGTGATCTTGCCCTTGTGCGTGACGAGGCGGCGCGCCTCGCCTTTTAATAGCAGTGAACAATTCGGGTGCTGCAGCAAGCGCGCTTCCAGCGCCAGGCAAAAGGCGTGGCAATCGGCCACCGCTTCACCTTCGGTAAAGATGCCGCCCGCCAGGGCGCCCTGCAAGGCGGCCAGCGCCGGTTCGCGCTGTACCGCTTCTGCGGGAGACAAGACGATGCGCGCCTCTTCCGATTCGGGCCGGGCCACGGCCCGCTGGAAGATGGCGGGCGAACGGTAGACGATGAGCTTGCCCGCATCGCGCCAGGCATACGCTTCCGGCGGGACCGTCAATTCCAGCTGCGCCATGCCGGTGCGGCTTAATTCTCCCAGTTGCAGCAGCTTGGCCGTCGTGCGGGCATTGCTGGCGCCGTTGCAATTGCGCAAGAAACTGGCCATCCAGCGCCATTGGCGCCAGTCCGCCTCGGGACGGAAGCGCAGCGGGCCATCTTTCTGCAGCAGCCATTGCAGGGCTTTGAAGGGCACGCCCGCGTCGGCCAGGGGCGCCACATAGCGATAGCTGAGCTGGCCGCCATTGCGGTAGCTGGCGGCAATGGCCACTTGTTCATTGCGTTCCAATACAGTGACCTTGTAGCCGGCCTCGGCCAGCCACCAGGCCGATGTCAGACCGACGACGCCGCCGCCGATGATGATGACTTGTTGCTGCATGTTGCCTCGCTGCGTTGCGCTCCCATGGTGCGGGAGCATTCGGGAAGAGCTTAGAGGCTGGCCGTTCAGGGAGCCAATGAAACATCATGGTGCAGCCATAACTTTCAGGAATGCACTGTTTCAGTGAGATCATTCATGCTTGTCGATCGCACCACGGTATAAGGTGGTGAGTATCAATTCCTCGCTGCGCCCCATGGCGGAATAGGTGCCCGGATAGCGTTCCGGGTCGCTGCCCGTGCCACCCACCAGGACCACCATGCCGTTGTTGTTCTTGAAATCAAGCACGAAGGCGGAGACGAGGCCGTACGCCTCACCCAGATGTCCCACGGCGGAGAAACTGGCGCCCTCGACCAGGCCGTTGCCCTGCCCCTCCACCGCATCGAATTGCTGGTTGCCCAGGCCCCAGGCGCGGTACAGGCCCCGCTCGCTGTCGCCATTGCTGCCATTGTCGCCATCGGGCGCCAGCTGCCATTGGCGGCCAAACATCAGCGCGAGGCTGGTCGGCTGCAGCAGTTGCTTGCCTTGATGGCGGCCACCGTCGAGCAGCATCTGCATGACGGTGCCCAGTCCCGCAGCGGAAATGCGCAAGCCGCCCGTGGGACTGAAGACGGTGGCGTTGCTGCCTATGACATAGTTGGCCAGGCCGGCAGGTGGGCGCTTGTAAAAATCATCGGCCTGGGCGATCCACGGCCCTTGCGCTTGCCATATTTCCGTCTCCAGCGTGCGCTTGCGGTACAGCGTGGCCGTATTCTCCACCTCGTCCGTGGAAAATGCCGCCGGATAATAACCGCCGCGCACATCGAGTGGATCGAGCACCAGCCGCCGCATCAGCAGGTCGAAGCGTTCACCCGTGACTTTTTCCATCACGGTGCCGATCACGCCCCAGTTCAAGTTGGCATACGTAAAATAGCGGCACGGCGCGGTGTGCTTGTCCCACATGCTGTCGTTGCCAGCCGTAAACACGTCACGCAGCCTGCGTTCGGGGCCCCATGAGTATCCTCCCGCGTCGCGCAGCGAGGACGTGTGGCTGAGCAAGCTGCGCAGGGTCACGGCTTGCTGGGGGAAATGCGGGTTGCGAAGGGAAAAGCCCAAATAGATGCCCACGTCCTGGTCCAGGCTCAGCTTGCCTTGCTCGACCAGCCGCATCAGGCCCAGCGCGGTCATCATCTTCGATACGGAGGCGATGCGAAACAGGGTGGCCGGCGTCACGGGCAAGCTGTCCGCTGGCGTAGCGCCGATGTGCCGGTAGCCAAATTGTTGCTGATACGATACCTTGCCGTGGCGAATGGCCAGCACGGACAGGCTGGCCAGCGGGTGGGCCGGGTCATCGACGATGGCCGACAGCGCTGCATCGAGCGCACGCTGCTGCCCGTCTTGTCGCATCGTGCTGGTGCTGTTGCCAAGCGGGGCGGCCAGCGCCGTCCAGGTCGTACCCAGCAGCAGCAAGCCCAGCAATCCCGTCATTTTGTTGATCATGCTTTCCCTATGTCATGGTGGATGGACGCCTTGCCAGCATAGGGTGGGATGGTTTGCCACGCTAATGAAAATTGCTTATTTATCTATAATGCAAAGCTATACCTACGGTAAAACATTGTTTTTTTAAGTGTATAACCGTTATTTATGGTCATTTTCCATTTATTCATGGGTGGACGGGCTACGCGCAAGCGCCATCGCTATTACACTAGGAGGACAAGGAGAACTGTATGAGCCAGACCAGCGTAGAACTCAAGGTCGATTTAAATGACAATTCGCCTTTATATATGCAGATCGCCCGCAAGCTGAGCGATGACGTACGCAACGGCCGCTACCAGGTAGACCAGGCCCTGCCCTCTGAACGTACCCTGTCCGAACTGCTTGACGTATCGCGCGTGACTGCCCGCAAGGCCATCGACCAGCTCGTCGAGCAAGGCCTCGTCGTGCGCCGCCGTGGGTCGGGCAACTATATTGCCCCGCGCATCGAGCAGCCGTTATCGAACCTGTCGAGCTTTTCCGAGCAACTGCAGCAGCGCGGCTATCGTCCCGGCTCGCGCTGGCTCAAGCGTGAAGTCGTCATCGCCAGCAGCGATGAACAGCTGAGCCTGGGCCTGGCGCAGAATACGAAAGTGGCGCGCCTGGAGCGCTTGCGCCTGGCCGACGACGTGGTGATGGCGTATGAAGTGAGCGTGCTGCCCTTCAGCGTGGTGCCGGACCCGGGCGCCGTGGGCGATTCGCTGTACGAGTACTTGAGCAGTATCAGGAAGGCCCCCGTGCGCGCCTTGCAGCACATCCGTGCGATGAATGCGACGGACGTACTTGCCAAGCAGCTGGGCATCCCCGATGGCCAGGCCGTGCTGTTCATCACGCGCATCGCCTACCTGGATTCGGGCGAAGCGGTGGAACTGACGCATTCGTATTGCCGCAGCGATCATTACGATTTTGTCGCGGAAATGCGCCGCGCTCCATAAATCTACTGCTGGAACAGGCGGATCATGGATTCCGCCACGCCGACGGACGACTCCCAGCTCATGCCGGTCACCAGCCGGCCATCGACCTCGACGTGACTCTTGCCGTTGGCGCCATGCCTGAAGATGCCGCCATGGCGCTTGATACTGGCTTCTGCCGAAAAGGGATAGGCCTTGTATACCGGCGATTCCTTGTTGAGATACGCATCGGGGAAGGAGGTGAGCACCTTGCCCTGGATCAGGAAAGTACCGTCACTGAGCTTCAGGTTCTTGATGCCCTCGGTGCCATGGCAGATGGCCGCGATCACCCCGCCTTGTTGTTCGTAAATACGCAAGGCGATGTCCTGGAGCGGCTTGTTTTCCGGGATGCCGACGATGGCCGCGCCGCCGCCGACGAACGCCATGCCCGCATACTCGTCTGCCCTGACCTCGGAGACAGGCATGGTATGGGCCAGTGCCCACATGAAATCACTGTCGTACAGATGCCTTTTTAATAACTCATCCGACGTGACGATCATTTCCAGCGGAATGGCGCCACCCTCGGGACTGACGAAGTCGACCGCGTACCCTGCTTTGCGAAAGACATCATAGGTATAGGCAAGCTCGGGAAAATTATTGCCTGCGTTAATTTTCGTGCCGGGATATTGATGGACATTCGACACGACCAGCAGCACCTTGCGTGCCTGGCGCGGGGCCGCTGGTTCGCGATGGGCCGACTTGCTGATGATCTTCCAGTTGCCGGCGATCTTTTTCAGCAGGAATACATCCACATAGCGGACCCCTTGCTGGGGAATGTGGATCTCGGCCTTGGCGGTGGCCACCTTGCCGCTCACATCCACCTTGATCAGTCGCCCGTGGCGTCCATTGAATTGCCCTATTTTCTCTTGGGAAAAGAGTTTTGCGTATTCCGGACCGCTCAACTCCCATTCCGCATCATTTTTGCCGTCGAGGTAAAGGCGGGAAGTTGCATGGAAGGCCTGGTTGATCTCGTCCTGTACGTTGAAGCTGGTGCCATGCAGATACAAGCGCACGGTTTCCCGGATGGCAATGTCGTCCTGGTCTGCGGTTGCGGCGGTACCGATGGCGGCGATACTTAGCAAGTAACAGGCGAGTACCGTGCGCAATAAAAACTGAATCATGACTTTACCCTGAGTGAAGAACTGCGTTTATCGGAGCAACGACTATTTCAGATCGTTGCTGGTCGATAAGTTATCGAAATGCAGGGGAATTGATGTCGCCAAACATGATTTCAGACTCCGGAATGGCGATTCCGGAGAGGATTTACGCGGAAATGGCCCTGGCCGCCTGGCCAGATTGGACCCGGAAGCTGGCGGGCGTCTGCCCGGCAACTTTCTTGAAGGTAGAGTAGAAGGTGGAACTGGAATTGAATCCGCAGCGCTCGGCAACGATATCCAGGTTCAGTTGCGGCTCGTCGGTCAATACCTGTTTCGCTTCGGCGATACGGTATTCGTTGACGTAGGTAGTGAAGCTCTTGCTCAGCTTGTCATTCAGCACCTGCGATACCTGCGCCTGCGTGCATCCCGCCCGCTTGGCCAGTTGGGGCAGGGTGAGGTTCGGATTCAGATAGGATTTCTGCCCGCTCATCTGCTGTTCCAGCGCAGCGAGCACGGCAAGCGCATCTTCGTGCGTCAGGCGGCTATTCTGGTACTTCTGCTTCGGGTCGGCAGACGTCGAGGTTTCCTTTCTCAGCAGAAAGACCATGACCGCGACATGCAGCGAGAAGGTGAACGACAAGGCGCCGACAATATAGGACGTGAACGGCGTGCTCGCGTACGCCGCCAGCATGACACAGCTGCCTGCAAAGACGCTCAGCGGGAGCACGCTGCTGGTGGCCATCCGCTGTCCGTCGTTCAACCACGCATGGCGGCTTTGCCAGAGCAACTTGGCAGTTGCCAGCAGGTAGCATAGCCAGAACACATGAATGGCATGGCTCGACAGGTCCCACACGGGACGATACGCGGAATACGGAAAGGCAACGCCTATGCCTATCAGCAGGAAGGACAAGCCGAGATGCCAACGCCATTGTTGGCCGGCAGGCAACTGCGCCAGCCCGGCCAGGAAAGAGCGCACATAGAGATAGGTCAAGGGACCGATCAGCAGGCAGGCCGACAGGCCCAGCTGGCGGAATTCAATGGCGATCGCAGGGTTGAAGAAGAGGAAGGCGGATTTGGCGGTGCGCACCCCGACGGCAAGCAGCAATGCACCCAGCATGCAGTCGGCGAGGCAGCGAGGCCGGCGGCTGAAAAAATAGACGGCCAGGAAAATACCGTTGATGGCGCCAAGAGCGCTAAACAGGAACAGCAATTGGCGAGCGATCATGGGGCGTGTCGTGGATGTTGGCGTCGAGCTGAAGTATAGACACAAACGGGAGCGTATCGAAGTACAAGTAGCACCCCACCTTCCTGCACTAGCCATAAGCTCCCGTTATGCCCACCTGCCAAGCTTTCATGGTTGATGTCGCTGGTTGGTATTAAACTGGTTTCACCTTCAACCATGTTCTGAAATCATGTTGAAAACTGAAACCCCGAGCCGGCGGCATCCGGATCTGGATCTGTACCCGGTAGAGCAATTGGTGGCGGCCCTGGTCGATGATCAGTTCTGGGCCGTCGAAGCCGTGCGTCTGGCGTCGCCGCAAATCGGGGCCGCCATCACGGCCGCCCTGCCCCGCATCGCCGCTGGCGGACGCCTGCTGTATGTGGGTGCGGGCACATCGGGCCGCCTGGGCGTACTCGACAGCGTTGAACTCAATCCCACCTTTTCCTGGCCGCCCGAGCGGGCCGTCGCCATCCTGGCCGGCGGGGCGGGTGCCATGTTTGCGGCCGTCGAAGGGGCGGAAGATGATGTGGAGCAAGGCGAGCGGGATTTGCTGGCCCTGCAGCCGCAGGCCAATGATGTGGTGATCCTGCTGGCCGCCTCCGGCGCCACGCCGTATGTGCTGGGCGCGCTGCTGGCTGCGCGCACGGCGGGCGCCCTGACCATCGGCATCGCCAATAATGTGGATGCGCCCGTGGCGCACGAGGCGCAATGCGGCATCGTGCTCGACACGGGCATGGAAGTCATTTCCGGCAGTACGCGTTTGAAAGCGGGCACGGCACAAAAAATCACCCTGAACACGATTTCCAGCGCCCTGATGGTGGGTTTGCATAAAACTTACGGAAACTTGATGGTAGACTTGAAGCCGACCAACGCCAAGCTGATCTGGCGGGCGGTGCGTCTGACCATGCATGCCACCGGCGCCAGTGAGGCGCAGGCCAGGACCGTGCTCGAGCAATGCCACTATCACGTCAAGGTAGCGATTGTTGCCTTGATCAAAAAAATCAATACAAACCAGGCACAGGCATTGTTGGCCGGCGCGGACGGCAGTGTGCGGGCGGCACTGGCGGCCTGATCCGATGGCGCGGCATTCTTCTGTCTGGGAGACAAAGAAGGATGTATGGAGCTAGCGAAACAAACCGCCCCGGCGCGCACGAATAAGCCGTGGCTGTGGATCCCCTCCCTGTATTTCGGCCAGGGCATTCCCTATGTAGTGGTCATGACCTTGTCCGTGATCATGTACAAGAACTATGGTTTTTCCAATACGGATATCGCGCTGTATACCAGCTGGCTGTATTTGCCCTGGGTCATCAAGCCCCTGTGGTCGCCCTTCATCGATATGTACCGCACCAAGCGCTTCTGGATCGTCGGCTTGCAACTGGTGATCGGCGCTGCGCTGGCGCTGGTGGCCCTGACGACGTCCCTGCCGCATTTTTTCCAGATCAGCCTAGCCATCTTCTGGCTGATGGCCTTCAGTTCCGCCACGCATGATATTGCCGCCGACGGCTTTTACATGCTGGGCCTGGAAGAACACCAGCAAGCGGCCTTCGTCGGCGTGCGCAGCACGTTTTACCGTCTGGCGATGATTGCGGGCCAGGGTGGTCTCGTGTTTCTGGCCGGCTATTTGACGCATGCGACGGGCAATGTGCAGCTGGCCTGGTCCGTCGTGTTTGCGATTTTGGCCGGCCTGTTCATCGCCCTCTTCCTGTATCACTATTTTGTCTTGCCGAAACCGAAGGAGGACCGCCCCAGCATCCAGGGCGTCGGTATTTCTCCTATGCAAGAGTTCGTCGCCACTTTTGCCGCCTTCTTCAGGAAGAAGGATATTCTCGTCATCCTGGGCTTTTTGCTGCTGTTCCGCCTCGGCGAAGCGCAACTGTTGAAGTTGGCCGCACCCTTCCTGCTTGACCCCGTCGCCAAGGGGGGCCTGGGCCTCAGCACGGAACAGGTGGGCCTCGTCTACGGCACCATCGGCGTAATCGCCCTGACCCTGGGTGGCTTGCTGGGCGGTTACATCATTTCCCGCTTCGGCTTGAAACGCTGCCTGTGGATCATGGTGCTGTCCGTTCACTTGCCCGATCTGGTGTTTGTCTACCTGGCCAGCGCCTTGCCCAGCAGCATCTATGTGATCGCCAGTGGCATTGCGCTCGAGCAATTTGGCTATGGCTTCGGTTTCGCTTCCTATATGTTGTACATGATCATGGTTTCTGACGGCGCGCATAAAACGGCCCATTACGCCATTTGCACGGGTTTCATGGCCCTGGGCATGATGCTGCCAGGTATGGCGAGCGGCTGGATACAGCAAATGCTTGGCTACCAGCATTTCTTCATCTGGGTTTGCATCGCCACCATTCCTGCTTTCATCATGGCAGCGCTGGTCAAGATCGATCCCGAATTCGGCAAGAAGGCCGAGGCCTGATTCTTTTGAACCGTGCGCCCGCAAGGATGGCGGGCGCACAGTAAAATGCCCGCACCGATAGACCTGCGCTTCACCACTGCAAGGAATTGTTTTGTTGTCTACTTTCAAAAAACGCCTGGGCACCACGGCTGGCGTGCTGGCCGCGCTGGCCACCGCCACATTGCTTAGCAGCTGTACCAGCACCAAGCTGCCCTCCGCAGTGACGCCAGGCGAAGCGGGTTTGCCTGCCACGCCGCCCGTGCAGCACATCACGGGCGAAGTGCCGCCGCCGGCGCCGCGCGAATTCCGTGCCGCCTGGGTCTCGACGGTCGCCAATATCGACTGGCCCAGCCGCAACAATTTGCCGGTAGCCAAGCAGCAAGCCGAGGCGATTGCCATCCTCGATCGTGCCAAGTCCTTGAATCTGAACGCGATTGTGCTGCAGGTACGGCCCAGCGCGGACACGATTTACCCATCGCAACTGGAGCCATGGTCTGAATACCTGACCGGCAAGCAAGGCCAGCCACCACTGCCCCTGTATGATCCGCTGGCTTTCTGGGTGGCGCAGGCGCATGCGCGGGGCCTCGAATTGCACGCCTGGTTCAACCCGTACCGGGCCCGTCACGCGACAGCCAAGTCGCCGCTGGCACGCGACAGCTTCGCTTCCACCAACCCGGCATCCGTCAAGCAATACGGCCGCTATCTGTGGATGGACCCGGGCGATGCCGCCGCCTCGAAACACACGACGGACGTGGTGCTCGACGTGGTGCGCCGCTACGATATTGATGGCGTGCACATCGACGATTACTTTTATCCGTATCCGATCGACGCGCCTGGCGCCGGCGCCGGTGCCGAGACGGCCGCGCTGGATGCGGGCAATGGCGGCGCCAAGCGCGAACTGCCGTTTCCCGATGAACCTTCCTGGCAGCAATATCTGCTGGCCGGTGGCCAGCTGGACCGCCCTTCCTGGCGCCGCCAGAACGTCAACCAGCTGATCGAAGCGTTATACACAGGCATCCACCGCGAAAAGAGCTGGGTGCGCTTCGGCATCAGTCCGTTCGGCATCGGCCGTCCCGACCGCCGCCCTGCCGGCATCGTCGGCTTCAGCCAGTACGACAAATTGTATGCGGATGCGGAACTGTGGCTGGCCAAGGGCTGGCTCGATTACCTGTCGCCGCAGCTGTACTGGCCCGTGGCGCAGGCGCCGCAAGCGTTTGGCGTGCTGCTCGACTATTGGCTGGCGCAAAACCCGTATGGCCGCCACGTGTGGCCGGGTTTATATACGAGCCGGATCGACAATTCCGCCAAGTCCTTCACGCCGCAAGAGATTATCAAGCAGATCGAAGTGACGCGCACGCGCCCCGGCGCGAATGGACAAGTGCATTTCAGCATGGTGCCGTTGATGCAGAACCGCAAGGGTGTCAGCGAGCAACTCAAAGCGACCGTGTATCAAAGCCCAGCCCTGATTCCCGCTACGCCGTGGCTGGGCAAGGAAGCACCGGGCACGCCTGTGCTGGCCTTGCGCCGCGCTTCCAGCAGCCTGAACGTCAAATTGGCGGCGGGCGGCGGCAAACCCGTGGCCCAGTACGCCGTCTGGGCCCGCTACGGCGAAGACTGGCGCTTTACCGTGGTCACAGGCGTACAGGGCGAGCTGACCCTGGTCGATGACGCCACTGGTAAAGTCAACGCGGTGGTGGTCAGCGCCGTGGACCGTCTCGGCAATGAAAGCCCCCGCGTCACCGTGCGCGAACCGTTTACGGCCCCCGCCAAGTAATTGTTGCCGGCGCACCGGCAGTCCATAACCTGCAGGCATGAAACATGCGCAAGCTTTCATGCCTGCAAGCTTCGCTTGGCTTTACACTCATGCCATGATTTCCTTCCCTACAGCCAATAATGCAGTGCCCGTGCTGGGCCTGGGCATCGACGCGGGCGGCACGCAGACGCGCTGGGCTCTGGCCACCGTTGACGGCGCCATTGTGGCCGACGGCACAGTGGAAGGCTTGTCTGCTTTGCAAATGAGCAGCGATGCGGGCCGCTCAGCCGTGCACGCCACGTTTGCCCGGCTGTGCCAGGCCGTGCTGGCTGTTGGCCAGCCGCGCGCCGTGGTGGCTGGCTTGACGGGCTTTGGCGGCGACGATGTTGTCCTGGCGCAAATGCTGGCCACCTTGCTGGCGCTGGACGCCGCCCACGTCAGCGTGGGTAACGATATCGACATTGCTTATCGCGACAGTTTTGAACCGGGCGAAGGTTATCTGGTCTACGCTGGCACGGGTTCGATTGCCGCCTGGATCGATGCGGATGGCGGGTTTCATCGCGCGGGCGGGCGCGGCGTGCTGCTCGACGATGGCGGCGGCGGTTACTGGATCGCCCGCGAAGCCTTGCGCCATATCTGGCGCCGCGAAGACGAGGCGCCCGGCAGCTGGCAAAGTTCGCCCATGGCCCAAGCCGTGTTTGCGCAACTGGGCGGCAGCGACTGGTCATTGTCGCGCGCCTTCATGTATGGCCAGGACCGGGGCGCTATCGGCCGGCTGGCGCTCGCCGTGGCCGCCAGTGCGGAAAGCGACCCGTTCGCGCTGGATATCTTGCAGTGCGCGGGGCGGGAACTGGCGCGCCTGGTGCTGGCCCTGACGGCGCGTTACGGCCCCCGTCCCGTGGTGCTGGCGGGGCGGGCGGCGCAATTGCACCCAGCCATCGCGGTTGCCATGCGCGCTGCTTTGCCGGTATCGTTGATGATGGAGCAAAAAGTTGCCCGTTCGCATGAGGCCGCAGCCAAGTTGGCAGCCAGGACGGCCAGCTTGTATGCCGGCAAAGACTGATTATTTTATTAACCCGACCATGGATCTTGCATGAAAAAAATCGCCCTCGCCCTGCTGGTGGCCCTGCTCTCCGCCTGTACCACGCCCGCGCCGCACCTCGACCATAGCCTGACGGCGCGCAGCCAGAGCCCGCGCGTGAAATTCATCGTCCTCCATTACACGGTCAGCGACTTGCCGCGTTCGATCAAGATCCTGACAGAACAAGTAGTCAGCAGCCATTATTTGTTGACCGACACGGACAAGCCGAAGTTTTACGTGCTGGTCGACGAATCGCGCCAGGCCAATCACGCGGGTGTGAGTAACTGGAAGACTTATACACAGTTGAATGTCAGCTCGATCGGCATCGAGATCGTCAACCCCGGCTACAAGGACACGCCGGAAGGCCGCCTCTGGTATCCCTTCCCGCAGGCACAGATTGATGAGTTGATTCCGTTGTTGAAAGATATCCAGGCACGCTACAACATCGCGCCGGAAAATATCCTCGGCCACAACGAAATCGCCCCGCAGCGCAAGCAGGATCCGGGCCCCCTGTTCCCATGGCGCCAGCTGGCCGATGCGGGCCTGATCGTCTGGCCCGATGCCAACCGTGTTGCCGCGCAGCGCCTTATTTTTGAGCAGCAAGTGCCGGACGCCGTCTGGTTCCAGAAGAAGCTGGCCCAGCACGGTTACGCGACGCCGAATACGGGTATCTTCGACGAAGCGACGCGCAATGTGCTGATCGCCTTCCAGATGAAATACCGCAACACATTGTTTGACGGCACGCCCGATGGCGAAACGGCGGCCTTGCTGGAAGTGCTGACGACGCCGGCGCCAGCTGTTGCAACAAAGTAGCACGGCCGTTCCAACCCATGACTTTTTCTTATATGCTGAACGTTGACGGCCCAAGTGGTCACGGCAAGGTAAAGGAATAGCTCATGCGGCTGCGTCATATCGAAGTGTTTCATGCCATCATGCAAGTTGGCACCATCAGCGGCGCGGCCCAGGTGCTGCATATTTCGCAGCCGGCCGTGACCAAGGTCTTGCAGCACTGTGAGTTGCAACTGGGCATGCCACTGTTCGAGCGCGTGCGGGGCAAGCTGTACCCGAAACCGGAGGCGCACCGCCTGTTTGTCGAGACGGAAAAGCTCAACCGCGATTTATTGGGCATCCGCCGCCTGGCGGCCAGCCTGAAGGGCCATGCGGTGGAAACCATCCGTTTGGTGTCCACGCCGACGCTCGCCATCAGCGTCTTGCCGTTTGCCATGACGGAGTGGCGCCGCGACTTTCCCCACACGCGTTGCCAACTGGCCACCCACCACACGGGCGAGATCGTCAATACCCTGCGCCTGGGTGAAGCGGACCTGGCCGTATCGCTGCAAGACCCGCGCCATCCGGGCATCGTGGCCGAACCGATTGCGCACGGTGTCATGACGGTGATTGCGCCGACCGGCACCTGGCAGGGGGCAGATTGCGGCACGCCGTTGACGGCGCATGGCCTGAATGGCGAGCTGATCGGCCATGCGGACAACGATCCGCTGGGCGAACTGGTGGTGGCCGCTTGCGAGGCGCAGGATATCCACCCTGTCTTCAGTACCGTGGTGCAAACCTATCAAATTGCCCGCTCCCTGGTGGAAGCGGGCGCCGGCATGGCCGTGGTCGACCCGTTTACGGCCGCCTCCGGCTCGCCCGATCGCCTGCAGCGCCGTCCTTGGGCGCCGAGCATCCCCATCCAACTGTATTTATTGACGGCGAGCCACTCGCCGCTGTCCCATGGCGCGCGGCGGCTGGCCGACAGCATTGGCGTGGCGGCGCGCAACTGCCTGGAAAGAGGAGTCTGATGTCTGTTGCAAGTTTGCAATTGGAAGCGGTCGGCAGCGATCCGCAATTTCGCCACCTGAGCAGTATTGACGGCATCGCCGTCGACTTGCGCTACGCTACGCCCGACAATTTTGTCGGCCGCGATTTATATAACCCCATCGATTGCGCCTGGCTGCATCGCGATGCGGCCGCGGCACTGGAACAGGCCGTGGCCTGGCTGGCCGCGCATCGCCCCGATCATCATTTATTGGTGCTCGACGCCCTGCGTCCGCAGCGGGTGCAGCAGCAACTGTGGGATGCGCTGCAGGGAACGGAGTTGCTCGGCTATATCGCTGAACCGTCGCGCGGCTCGATCCACTCGTTCGGCATGGCGCTCGACATCACCATCGTCGGACCTGACGGGCAGGAACTGGACATGGGCACGGGCTTTGATGACCTCAGTGAGCGCTCGCATCCAGCGCTGGAACTGGTTTTGCTGGAAAAAGGGGAAATTACGCAGGAGCAAGTAGAACACCGCCGCTTGTTGCGGGACGCCATGTTCCAGGCGGGCTTCTTTGGCATCAACAGCGAATGGTGGCATTTCGATTGCGGCGACCGGGTGCTGGTGCGCCAGACCTACACCCGGGTGCTCTAGTTACTGAAGCAGTTAGAAAACCTTCAAACCTTTCAGCATCACGATCAGGATCAGCACGGGCGAGACAAAGCGCAGCAGGAACAGCAGCACATGCGCCAGGGCCTTGTTCTGCAACTGTCCGTGATTGCCGATCGCATCGATGAAATGTTGCTTGCCCCAGGCCCAGCCTGTGAACAAGGCAATCGCGATCCCACCCACGGGCAGGAAGATATTCGACGAGACAAAGTCGAACAGATTAAACATATTCAAATTAAACAGCTTGAAGTCCGCCAGGGTGCTGTTACTCAGCGCGCATACGGAACCGAGCATGGCCAGCAGCAGCATGGTCACAACCGTAGCCTTGGCACGTGTCCAGCCAAAGCGTTCATGGAAGATCACCACGGGCACTTCCATCAGCGACAGCATCGCGCCCGTTGCGGCGACTGCGGCCAGGATGAAGAACACCACCATCAGAACTTGCCCCATGGGAATTTGTGAAAACACGGCGGGGATGGTGATGAACACCAGCGACGGTCCCGCGCTGGGGGCGAAGCCAAACGTGAACACGGCGGGGAAGATGGCGATGCCAGCCAGCATCGATACACCGAGGTCTGCAGCCATCACGCGCAAAGTCGTGACGGGGATATTCTGGTCATCGCGGAAATAGCTGCCGTAGGTCATCATCGTGCCCATGCCGACAGATAACTTGAAGAAGGCCAGGCCCATCGCGGTCAGCACGACGGAAGCCGTCAGCTTGCTGAAGTCCGGGCGGAACAAAAAGGCCAGGCCTTCGCCCGCTTTATCCAGCGACAGGCTGACCGCACATAGCAGCAGTAGTAACAGAAATAGCAACGGCATCAGCTTCTTGGCGATCGCTTCGATGCCTTTGGTCACGCCCAGCATCAGGATGCCGCCGATAAACAGCAGCACGCCCCATTGCCACAACAGCGATTGCAGGGGATTGCTGATCAGTGAAGCGAAGGCCGCTTCCGTCACCAGCTTGTCGCTGCTGAGGATGGAGCCATCGATGGCCTTGGCGATATAGGCAAACACCCAGCCGACCACTTCCGAGTAGAACGCGACGATCAGGAAGGCTGCGACCATGCCGATCACGCCAACCAGCCACCAGGGCTTGCCCTTCGGTGCCAGCTGTTCCATGGTCGAGATGGGATTGACCTTGGCCCGGCGCCCCAGGGTAATTTCCGCGATCATCACGGGCAATCCCACTAATAGGGTGGCGAGCAAATAGATGAGCAGGAAGCCGGCGCCCCCATTGGCGCCCGTCAGATAGGGGAATTTCCAGATGTTGCCGAGACCGACTGCGGAGCCGAGGGTGGCGGCGAGCACGCCGAAGCCAGTGGTAAAGCCAGCTCGTTTCAGGGTCAGGCCTGATCCTTGAGCTTGTTGTTTCATGGTGAATCTTCTATGTTTCTATATATAGGCAAGCGCCGTTTGGCGCGAAGGGGGCGAAATTGTAGCAGTTGCATGCAAAAGCTCCGGAAAAGCCTTGCTACTACTGGGGCGCTTTGCTATAGTTCGCCTCCCCGATGAGACGCACTGGTTTGCGGCACAAAAGGGACAGCCTTCAGGGGCTGGGCAGTAAAAGAAGGAGTTGACGATTGTGCTGAAATGCTTCATACTCTTCCTTCTTCGCAGCTGACAAACACAACGCTTTGTCGATAGCGCGAAAGCAGTACCGATCACAGTTCTTTAACAATTAACAGTCGATAAGTGTGGGCATTTGATGTAAGTGCAGCGTCAATCTTCGGATTGGCGTCTAACTTAAAATATCAAATGTTCACAAGAAATAATGAAATAGGATACTTCTTCGGAAGTAGCCTGTCAGTTTTTTGAGTGAGCGACCCGTCGCAAGACGGTGCCAATAAAATGGCAAAGTAACAGAGATTAAACTGAAGAGTTTGATCCTGGCTCAGATTGAACGCTGGCGGCATGCCTTACACATGCAAGTCGAACGGCAGCACGGAGCTTGCTCTGGTGGCGAGTGGCGAACGGGTGAGTAATATATCGGAACGTACCCTAGAGTGGGGGATAACGTAGCGAAAGTTACGCTAATACCGCATACGATCTAAGGATGAAAGTGGGGGATCGCAAGACCTCATGCTCGTGGAGCGGCCGATATCTGATTAGCTAGTTGGTAGGGTAAAAGCCTACCAAGGCATCGATCAGTAGCTGGTCTGAGAGGACGACCAGCCACACTGGAACTGAGACACGGTCCAGACTCCTACGGGAGGCAGCAGTGGGGAATTTTGGACAATGGGCGAAAGCCTGATCCAGCAATGCCGCGTGAGTGAAGAAGGCCTTCGGGTTGTAAAGCTCTTTTGTCAGGGAAGAAACGGTGAGAGCTAATATCTCTTGCTAATGACGGTACCTGAAGAATAAGCACCGGCTAACTACGTGCCAGCAGCCGCGGTAATACGTAGGGTGCAAGCGTTAATCGGAATTACTGGGCGTAAAGCGTGCGCAGGCGGTTTTGTAAGTCTGATGTGAAATCCCCGGGCTCAACCTGGGAATTGCATTGGAGACTGCAAGGCTAGAATCTGGCAGAGGGGGGTAGAATTCCACGTGTAGCAGTGAAATGCGTAGATATGTGGAGGAACACCGATGGCGAAGGCAGCCCCCTGGGTCAAGATTGACGCTCATGCACGAAAGCGTGGGGAGCAAACAGGATTAGATACCCTGGTAGTCCACGCCCTAAACGATGTCTACTAGTTGTCGGGTCTTAATTGACTTGGTAACGCAGCTAACGCGTGAAGTAGACCGCCTGGGGAGTACGGTCGCAAGATTAAAACTCAAAGGAATTGACGGGGACCCGCACAAGCGGTGGATGATGTGGATTAATTCGATGCAACGCGAAAAACCTTACCTACCCTTGACATGGCTGGAATCCTGAAGAGATTTGGGAGTGCTCGAAAGAGAACCAGTACACAGGTGCTGCATGGCTGTCGTCAGCTCGTGTCGTGAGATGTTGGGTTAAGTCCCGCAACGAGCGCAACCCTTGTCATTAGTTGCTACGAAAGGGCACTCTAATGAGACTGCCGGTGACAAACCGGAGGAAGGTGGGGATGACGTCAAGTCCTCATGGCCCTTATGGGTAGGGCTTCACACGTCATACAATGGTACATACAGAGCGCCGCCAACCCGCGAGGGGGAGCTAATCGCAGAAAGTGTATCGTAGTCCGGATTGTAGTCTGCAACTCGACTGCATGAAGTTGGAATCGCTAGTAATCGCGGATCAGCATGTCGCGGTGAATACGTTCCCGGGTCTTGTACACACCGCCCGTCACACCATGGGAGCGGGTTTTACCAGAAGTAGGTAGCTTAACCGTAAGGAGGGCGCTTACCACGGTAGGATTCGTGACTGGGGTGAAGTCGTAACAAGGTAGCCGTATCGGAAGGTGCGGCTGGATCACCTCCTTTCTAGAGTTTGCACGAGTCAGTAATGATTCACGCATCAAATGTTCACACTTATCGGCTGTTAATATAAAGAACAGCATTTGGGGCTGTAGCTCAGCTGGTTAGAGCACCGTGTTGATAACGCGGGGGTCGTTGGTTCGAGTCCAACCAGCCCTACCAGAAAAAACTGGGGGTAAGGTGGACGCTAGTCCAAGCAGCCCTACCAGTTTCTGCAGTCTGGAAATACCCTAGGGGGATTAGCTCAGCTGGGAGAGCACCTGCTTTGCAAGCAGGGGGTCGTCGGTTCGATCCCGTCATCCTCCACCAAAAGTTCAAACGTAAATCAGTGCTGATTAATGCACGGGGATTTAGGTTTGGTCTTTTCGAGATCAAGTGCTGTATGTTCTTTAAAAATTTGGAAGAAGTAAAGATTATTTATTGATTGATTTGCCGTAAAAAGCAAATCGATGGGTAATGATTGTATGTATCAACAAACAAGCAACAACGTTGTACTTTCTTATCCCTGTAGCGCTCTTTCATTATGCAAATGATGAGAGGCTAACGTTATAGGGACAAGCGAATAAGTGCACATGGTGGATGCCTTGGCGATTACAGGCGATGAAGGACGTAGTAGCTTGCGATAAGCTGCGGGGAGTGAGCAAACACACTTTGATCCGCAGATTTCCGAATGGGGCAACCCACCCTTTTAGGGTATTGCATACTGAATACATAGGTATGCAAGGCGAACGCGGCGAACTGAAACATCTAAGTAGCTGCAGGAAAAGAAATCAACCGAGATTCCCAAAGTAGCGGCGAGCGAAATGGGAGGAGCCTGTACGTGATAGTCGGACTGATAGAAGAATCCTCTGGAAATAGGAACCGTAGCGGGTGATAGTCCCGTATTCGAAATCAGACCGGTGATACTAAGCGTACGACAAGTAGGGCGGGACACGTGACATCCTGTCTGAATATGGGGGGACCATCCTCCAAGGCTAAATACTCGTAATCGACCGATAGTGAACCAGTACCGTGAGGGAAAGGCGAAAAGAACCCCGGAAGGGGAGTGAAATAGATCCTGAAACCGTGTGCATACAAACAGTAGGAGCGGACTTGTTCCGTGACTGCGTACCTTTTGTATAATGGGTCAGCGACTTACATTCAGTGGCAAGGTTAACCATATAGGGAAGCCGTAGAGAAATCGAGTCCGAATAGGGCGATCAGTCGCTGGGTGTAGACCCGAAACCAAGTGATCTACTCATGGCCAGGATGAAGGTGCGGTAACACGCCCTGGAGGTCCGAACCCACTAATGTTGAAAAATTAGGGGATGAGCTGTGGGTAGGGGTGAAAGGCTAAACAAACTTGGAAATAGCTGGTTCTCTCCGAAAACTATTTAGGTAGTGCCTCAAGTATCACCATCGGGGGTAGAGCACTGTTATGGCTAGGGGGTCATTGCGACTTACCAAACCATTGCAAACTCCGAATACCGATGAGTGCGAGCTTGGGAGACAGACGTCGGGTGCTAACGTCCGGCGTCAAGAGGGAAACAACCCAGACCGCCAGCTAAGGTCCCAAAGATTGGCTAAGTGGAAAACGAAGTGGGAAGGCTAAAACAGTCAGGATGTTGGCTTAGAAGCAGCCATCATTTAAAGAAAGCGTAATAGCTCACTGATCGAGTCGTCCTGCGCGGAAGATGTAACGGGGCTAAGCCAGTCACCGAAGCTGCGGATATCCTTTATTGGATATGGTAGGAGAGCGTTCTGTAAGCCTGCGAAGGTGTCTTGTAAAGGATGCTGGAGGTATCAGAAGTGCGAATGCTGACATGAGTAGCGATAATGGGGGTGAAAAGCCTCCACGCCGTAAGCCCAAGGTTTCCTGTTCAACGTTCATCGGAGCAGGGTGAGTCGGCCCCTAAGGCGAGGCAGAGATGCGTAGCTGATGGGAAGCAGGTTAATATTCCTGCACCGTCGTATGATGCGATGGGGGGACGGATCGCGGAAGGTTGTCCAACTGTTGGAATAGTTGGTTTTTGGCTCATAGAAGGCACTTAGGCAAATCCGGGTGCGGAATTCAAGGGGTTGAGACGAGTGAACTTGTTCACGAAGCAATCGGAAGTGGTTCCAAGAAAAGCCTCTAAGCTTCAGTCATACGAGACCGTACCGCAAACCGACACAGGTGGGCGAGATGAGTATTCTAAGGCGCTTGAGAGAACTCGGGAGAAGGAACTCGGCAAATTGGTACCGTAACTTCGGGAAAAGGTACGCCCCGGTAGCTTGATTGGTTTACTCCATGAGGGTGAAAGGGTTGCAATAAACTGGTGGCTGCGACTGTTTAATAAAAACACAGCACTCTGCAAACACGAAAGTGGACGTATAGGGTGTGACGCCTGCCCGGTGCTGGAAGATTAAATGATGGGGTGCAAGCTCTTGATTGAAGTCCCAGTAAACGGCGGCCGTAACTATAACGGTCCTAAGGTAGCGAAATTCCTTGTCGGGTAAGTTCCGACCTGCACGAATGGCGTAACGATGGCCACACTGTCTCCTCCCGAGACTCAGCGAAGTTGAAATGTTTGTGATGATGCAATCTACCCGCGGCTAGACGGAAAGACCCCATGAACCTTTACTGTAGCTTTGCATTGGACTTTGAACCAATCTGTGTAGGATAGGTGGGAGGCTTTGAAGCGGGGACGCTAGTTCTCGTGGAGCCAACCTTGAAATACCACCCTGGTTTGTTTGAGGTTCTAACCTTGGTCCGTTATCCGGATCGGGGACAGTGCATGGTAGGCAGTTTGACTGGGGCGGTCTCCTCCTAAAGTGTAACGGAGGAGTTCGAAGGTACGCTAGATACGGTCGGACATCGTGTTGATAGTGCAATGGCATAAGCGTGCTTAACTGCGAGACTGACAAGTCGAGCAGGTACGAAAGTAGGACATAGTGATCCGGTGGTTCTGTATGGAAGGGCCATCGCTCAACGGATAAAAGGTACTCTGGGGATAACAGGCTGATTCCTCCCAAGAGTTCATATCGACGGGGGAGTTTGGCACCTCGATGTCGGCTCATCACATCCTGGGGCTGTAGCCGGTCCCAAGGGTATGGCTGTTCGCCATTTAAAGTGGTACGTGAGCTGGGTTTAAAACGTCGTGAGACAGTTTGGTCCCTATCTGCCGTGGGCGTTGGAAATTTGAAGGGGGCTGCTCCTAGTACGAGAGGACCGGAGTGGACGAACCTCTGGTGTACCGGTTGTCACGCCAGTGGCATTGCCGGGTAGCTAAGTTCGGAAGAGATAACCGCTGAAAGCATCTAAGCGGGAAACTTGCCTTGAGATGAGATTTCCCAGAGCCTTGAGCTCTTTGAAGGGTCGTTCGAGACCAGGACGTTGATAGGCTGGGTGTGGAAGTGCAGTAATGCATTAAGCTAACCAGTACTAATTGCCCGTACGGCTTGTCCCTATAACCTTAGCAGGTACAGAGGATGAGACGGTACAACGTTGTGAGTTTGTTGATACTACTATTCATTACCCCAATCTTTGCTTCTTCCAGATTCAGGCTTTGTCGCTCAATTGAGGACAAATGCCAGTACAAGTTATGCCTGATGACCATAGCAAGTTGGTCCCACCCCTTCCCATCCCGAACAGGACCGTGAAACAACTTTGCGCCGATGATAGTGCTGCAACCAGTGTGAAAGTAGGTTATCGTCAGGCTTGTTATTCGCAGTAGAAGAAAACCCCACCGGACTCCGGTGGGGTTTTTTTTCGTCTGGAGATTTATTCTCCAGGCATTACTGGCAAATTACTGCTAATGCTGCCGTCAACTGCTGTTATCTTCCTTGTCGATGCTGCTGCAGTTGCCTGGCCGGCGCGGGGCTGGTGCAGTTGCATGTAGATCAGCCCGTTCATATGCAAGCGTCAACGGGCACCAGGGCGTTCCGGATGGTATTACCTGGTCAATTTGATGGCGATATGGCATCGCATAATTAAATTTCACACTTTCGTAGAATAAACCTTGCTGCCTGCGTATAGCTTTGCTATAGTTCGCCTCCCCAATGAGACGCTGCAGTTTGCGAAACAAAGGGATCACTGGAAACGGTGAGGGTAGTAAAAAAGAAGGTTGACGGATGTAGTGAAATGCTTCATACTCTTCCTTCTTCGCAGCTGACAAACACAACGCTTTGTCGATAGCGCGAAAGCAGTAACCGATTACAGTTCTTTAACAATTAACAGTCGATAAGTGTGGGCATTTGATGTAAGTGCAGCGCCAATCTTCGGATTGGCGTCTAACTTAAAATATCAAATGTTCACAAGAAATAATGAAATAGGATACTTCTTCGGAAGTAGCCTGTCAGTTTTTTGAGTGAGCGACCCGTCGCAAGACGGTGCCAATAAAATGGCAAAGTAACAGAGATTAAACTGAAGAGTTTGATCCTGGCTCAGATTGAACGCTGGCGGCATGCCTTACACATGCAAGTCGAACGGCAGCACGGAGCTTGCTCTGGTGGCGAGTGGCGAACGGGTGAGTAATATATCGGAACGTACCCTAGAGTGGGGGATAACGTAGCGAAAGTTACGCTAATACCGCATACGATCTAAGGATGAAAGTGGGGGATCGCAAGACCTCATGCTCGTGGAGCGGCCGATATCTGATTAGCTAGTTGGTAGGGTAAAAGCCTACCAAGGCATCGATCAGTAGCTGGTCTGAGAGGACGACCAGCCACACTGGAACTGAGACACGGTCCAGACTCCTACGGGAGGCAGCAGTGGGGAATTTTGGACAATGGGCGAAAGCCTGATCCAGCAATGCCGCGTGAGTGAAGAAGGCCTTCGGGTTGTAAAGCTCTTTTGTCAGGGAAGAAACGGTGAGAGCTAATATCTCTTGCTAATGACGGTACCTGAAGAATAAGCACCGGCTAACTACGTGCCAGCAGCCGCGGTAATACGTAGGGTGCAAGCGTTAATCGGAATTACTGGGCGTAAAGCGTGCGCAGGCGGTTTTGTAAGTCTGATGTGAAATCCCCGGGCTCAACCTGGGAATTGCATTGGAGACTGCAAGGCTAGAATCTGGCAGAGGGGGGTAGAATTCCACGTGTAGCAGTGAAATGCGTAGATATGTGGAGGAACACCGATGGCGAAGGCAGCCCCCTGGGTCAAGATTGACGCTCATGCACGAAAGCGTGGGGAGCAAACAGGATTAGATACCCTGGTAGTCCACGCCCTAAACGATGTCTACTAGTTGTCGGGTCTTAATTGACTTGGTAACGCAGCTAACGCGTGAAGTAGACCGCCTGGGGAGTACGGTCGCAAGATTAAAACTCAAAGGAATTGACGGGGACCCGCACAAGCGGTGGATGATGTGGATTAATTCGATGCAACGCGAAAAACCTTACCTACCCTTGACATGGCTGGAATCCCGGAGAGATTTGGGAGTGCTCGAAAGAGAACCAGTACACAGGTGCTGCATGGCTGTCGTCAGCTCGTGTCGTGAGATGTTGGGTTAAGTCCCGCAACGAGCGCAACCCTTGTCATTAGTTGCTACGAAAGGGCACTCTAATGAGACTGCCGGTGACAAACCGGAGGAAGGTGGGGATGACGTCAAGTCCTCATGGCCCTTATGGGTAGGGCTTCACACGTCATACAATGGTACATACAGAGCGCCGCCAACCCGCGAGGGGGAGCTAATCGCAGAAAGTGTATCGTAGTCCGGATTGTAGTCTGCAACTCGACTGCATGAAGTTGGAATCGCTAGTAATCGCGGATCAGCATGTCGCGGTGAATACGTTCCCGGGTCTTGTACACACCGCCCGTCACACCATGGGAGCGGGTTTTACCAGAAGTAGGTAGCTTAACCGTAAGGAGGGCGCTTACCACGGTAGGATTCGTGACTGGGGTGAAGTCGTAACAAGGTAGCCGTATCGGAAGGTGCGGCTGGATCACCTCCTTTCTAGAGTTTGCACGAATCAGTAATGATTCACGCATCAAATGTTCACACTTATCGGCTGTTAATATAAAGAACAGCATTTGGGGCTGTAGCTCAGCTGGTTAGAGCACCGTGTTGATAACGCGGGGGTCGTTGGTTCGAGTCCAACCAGCCCTACCAGTTTTTGCAGTCTGGAAATACCCTAGGGGGATTAGCTCAGCTGGGAGAGCACCTGCTTTGCAAGCAGGGGGTCGTCGGTTCGATCCCGTCATCCTCCACCAAAAGTTCAAACGTAAATCAGTGCTGATTAATGCACCGGGATTTAGGTTTGGTCTTTTCGAGATCAAGTGCTGTATGTTCTTTAACAATCTGGAAGAAGTAAAGATTATTTATTGATTGGTTTGCCGTAAAAAGCAAATCGATGGGTAATGATTGTATGTATCAACAAACAAGCAACAACGTTGTACTTTCTTATCCCTGTAGCGCTCTTTCATTATGCAAATGATGAGAGGCTAACGTTATAGGGACAAGCGAATAAGTGCACATGGTGGATGCCTTGGCGATTACAGGCGATGAAGGACGTAGTAGCTTGCGATAAGCTGCGGGGAGTGAGCAAACACACTTTGATCCGCAGATTTCCGAATGGGGCAACCCACCCTTTTAGGGTATTGCATACTGAATACATAGGTATGCAAGGCGAACGCGGCGAACTGAAACATCTAAGTAGCTGCAGGAAAAGAAATCAACCGAGATTCCCAAAGTAGCGGCGAGCGAAATGGGAAGAGCCTGTACGTGATAGTCGGACTGATAGAAGAATCCTCTGGAAATAGGAACCGTAGCGGGTGATAGTCCCGTATTCGAAATCAGACCGGTGATACTAAGCGTACGACAAGTAGGGCGGGACACGTGACATCCTGTCTGAATATGGGGGGACCATCCTCCAAGGCTAAATACTCGTAATCGACCGATAGTGAACCAGTACCGTGAGGGAAAGGCGAAAAGAACCCCGGAAGGGGAGTGAAATAGATCCTGAAACCGTGTGCATACAAACAGTAGGAGCGGACTTGTTCCGTGACTGCGTACCTTTTGTATAATGGGTCAGCGACTTACATTCAGTGGCAAGGTTAACCGAATAGGGAAGCCGTAGAGAAATCGAGTCCGAATAGGGCGATCAGTCGCTGGGTGTAGACCCGAAACCAAGTGATCTACTCATGGCCAGGATGAAGGTGCGGTAACACGCCCTGGAGGTCCGAACCCACTAATGTTGAAAAATTAGGGGATGAGCTGTGGGTAGGGGTGAAAGGCTAAACAAACTTGGAAATAGCTGGTTCTCTCCGAAAACTATTTAGGTAGTGCCTCAAGTATCACCATCGGGGGTAGAGCACTGTTATGGCTAGGGGGTCATTGCGACTTACCAAACCATTGCAAACTCCGAATACCGATGAGTGCGAGCTTGGGAGACAGACGTCGGGTGCTAACGTCCGGCGTCAAGAGGGAAACAACCCAGACCGCCAGCTAAGGTCCCAAAGATTGGCTAAGTGGAAAACGAAGTGGGAAGGCTAAAACAGTCAGGATGTTGGCTTAGAAGCAGCCATCATTTAAAGAAAGCGTAATAGCTCACTGATCGAGTCGTCCTGCGCGGAAGATGTAACGGGGCTAAGCCAGTCACCGAAGCTGCGGATATTGTTCTGTGATTTATCACAGATATATATGGTAGGAGAGCGTTCTGTAAGCCTGCGAAGGTGTCTTGTAAAGGATGCTGGAGGTATCAGAAGTGCGAATGCTGACATGAGTAGCGATAATGGGGGTGAAAAGCCTCCACGCCGTAAGCCCAAGGTTTCCTGTTCAACGTTCATCGGAGCAGGGTGAGTCGGCCCCTAAGGCGAGGCAGAGATGCGTAGCTGATGGGAAGCAGGTTAATATTCCTGCACCGTCGTATGATGCGATGGGGGGACGGATCGCGGAAGGTTGTCTGACTGTTGGAATAGTCAGTTTCTGTCTCATAGAAGGCGCTTAGGCAAATCCGGGCGCGGAATTCAAGGGGATGGGACGAGTGAACTTGTTCACGAAGCAATCGGAAGTGGTTCCAAGAAAAGCCTCTAAGCTTCAGTCATACGAGACCGTACCGCAAACCGACACAGGTGGGCGAGATGAGTATTCTAAGGCGCTTGAGAGAACTCGGGAGAAGGAACTCGGCAAATTGGTACCGTAACTTCGGGAAAAGGTACGCCCCGGTAGCTTGATTGGTTTACTCCATGAGGGTGAAAGGGTTGCAATAAACTGGTGGCTGCGACTGTTTAATAAAAACACAGCACTCTGCAAACACGAAAGTGGACGTATAGGGTGTGACGCCTGCCCGGTGCTGGAAGATTAAATGATGGGGTGCAAGCTCTTGATTGAAGTCCCAGTAAACGGCGGCCGTAACTATAACGGTCCTAAGGTAGCGAAATTCCTTGTCGGGTAAGTTCCGACCTGCACGAATGGCGTAACGATGGCCACACTGTCTCCTCCCGAGACTCAGCGAAGTTGAAATGTTTGTGATGATGCAATCTACCCGCGGCTAGACGGAAAGACCCCATGAACCTTTACTGTAGCTTTGCATTGGACTTTGAACCAATCTGTGTAGGATAGGTGGGAGGCTTTGAAGCGGGGACGCTAGTTCTCGTGGAGCCAACCTTGAAATACCACCCTGGTTTGTTTGAGGTTCTAACCTTGGTCCGTTATCCGGATCGGGGACAGTGCATGGTAGGCAGTTTGACTGGGGCGGTCTCCTCCTAAAGTGTAACGGAGGAGTTCGAAGGTACGCTAGATACGGTCGGACATCGTGTTGATAGTGCAATGGCATAAGCGTGCTTAACTGCGAGACTGACAAGTCGAGCAGGTACGAAAGTAGGACATAGTGATCCGGTGGTTCTGTATGGAAGGGCCATCGCTCAACGGATAAAAGGTACTCTGGGGATAACAGGCTGATTCCTCCCAAGAGTTCATATCGACGGGGGAGTTTGGCACCTCGATGTCGGCTCATCACATCCTGGGGCTGTAGCCGGTCCCAAGGGTATGGCTGTTCGCCATTTAAAGTGGTACGTGAGCTGGGTTTAAAACGTCGTGAGACAGTTTGGTCCCTATCTGCCGTGGGCGTTGGAAATTTGAAGGGGGCTGCTCCTAGTACGAGAGGACCGGAGTGGACGAACCTCTGGTGTACCGGTTGTCACGCCAGTGGCATTGCCGGGTAGCTAAGTTCGGAAGAGATAACCGCTGAAAGCATCTAAGCGGGAAACTTGCCTTGAGATGAGATTTCCCAGAGCCTTGAGCTCTTTGAAGGGTCGTTCGAGACCAGGACGTTGATAGGCTGGGTGTGGAAGTGCAGTAATGCATTAAGCTAACCAGTACTAATTGCCCGTACGGCTTGTCCCTATAACCTTAGCAGGTACAGAGGATAAGACGGTACAACGTTGTGAGTTTGTTGATACTACTATTCATTACCCCAATCTTTGCTTCTTCCAGATTCAGGCTTTGTCGCTCAATTGAGGACAAATGCCAGTACAAGTTATGCCTGATGACCATAGCAAGTTGGTCCCACCCCTTCCCATCCCGAACAGGACCGTGAAACAACTTTGCGCCGATGATAGTGCTGCAACCAGTGTGAAAGTAGGTTATCGTCAGGCTTGTTATTCGTAGTAGAAGAAAACCCCACCGGACTCCGGTGGGGTTTTTTTTCGTCTGGTGGTTAGCCCCAAGCGAAGGCTGGGGTCAGACCCCCTCGCTCGTTAGCAATGACTTTTGCGTTAGCGGCATTGAGGGTCTGACCCCGGCTGTTCATCAGCTGCCAATGCAAAAGCCGAAAAAAAGGCAGCGCTGCGCGCTGCCTTTCTGTCTTTGCTTTCCTTTTATTGGCCGGCGACCACCGGCGTGGCACCGCTCCTGGCCACCCACTCGATCAGCGCATCGACGGCGGCGCGGCCATTGCCATTGCCCACCAGGTCGCTATTGATCATGGCAACCACTATGCACAGCTGGTTGTTGGCATCGGGTACATAGCCGGCGATGGCCACCACATTTTTTAATGTGCCCGTCTTGATGCGCGCGCGCGCGGCGGCCTGGCTGTTCAACAGGCGCTTGCGCATGGTGCCGTCCAGCGCCACGATGGGCAGGCTGGACTGGAACTCGGGCGCCCACGGACTTTGCTGCATCGCTTGCAGCACGCCAGCCAGTTGCGCCGGCGCAATGCGTCCCGTGCGCGACAGGCCGGAACCGTTGTCGACCAGCATGCCCTGGGTATCGATATTGTGTCGCTGGAACCATTCCTGGATGACTAGCCGCGCCCGGCTGGCCGTATCTTCCGGCGCTGCCATGGCAACGGGACGGCTGCCCAGCCAGCCATCGCTTTGCAAGCTGCCCAGGCTCAGGAACAAGGTGCGGGCCAGGGTGTTATCGGACGTCTTATTGATATCTCGCAAGACCTCTGGCAAGGCGCGTGCCACATGGTCGGCCAGCATGCGCGTGCCGACCGGTTCGGCCGTCGGCGGCAAGCCCGTAAACGGCGCTTCGCGCACCGTGCCCGTGATCGTGCCACCCAGGCGTTTCCAGGTCGCACGGAACAGCCGGTCCGCATAGTCGTTGCGATCAAGCACATTGATGCTGGTGGCCTTGTTGCAATTTTGCGGGAAGGTGCCGTGCAGTATCACCTGCAGCTTGCCGCTCGCATCGCGCCGATATTCGGGCGGGCGCCAGCCATCTTCCCACCGGGCGCAGCTGCCCTTGACCAGCTTCATGTCGCTGGTGATGCTGACATTCTCGAGCGGCGGCTGCATGAGGATGCTCAATTGCCGATCCGTTGAGTTCATGTTGATATCGAGCAAATTGGTGTTCAGCAATAAGGCATCGGGAATGACGTTGTAGCGGAACTCGGCCGACTCGTCGAAGGGCAGTGCGCCAATGTCCGGCCGGGCCGGCTGGAATAGCTGGCGGTCCAGGATCAGGTCACCCTTGATTTTTACGATGCCCTGGTTGCGCAGGGTTTGCAGCATGTGTGCCAGCACGTCCGCGTTGAAATCCGTGTCGGCGCCGCCGCGCAGGATCAAGTCGCCCTTCAGCACGCCATTGATGACGTCGGCGCTGGTGCGCAACTCGGTGCGGCCGCGGAAGATGGGACCCAATTGCTCCAGGCCCACGGCCGTCGTCACCAGCTTCATGGTGGACGCGGGCTGCATGCTGCGCCCGGCGCCGTGCGACAGCACGGTGGTGTTGCCGCGCAAGACGATGGCGCCCATGGCGTCTTCGGGGATACTCGCGCTGCGCAGCAGCAGGCTGACGGATTCGGGCAATTGCGCCTGTGCATTGGACAGGCCGATGCCAGCCAGCAAGGCGGCGATGAGGATGGGACGAAACATGGCGCTCCTTAGTGGAAAAAGACGTAGGCGACAAAGACGGCCGTGACCACGCCAGCGAGATCCGCGATGAGGCCGGCCGTGATCGCATAGCGCGTCTTGCGGATGCCCACCGAGCCGAAGTACAGGGCCACAATATAGAAGGTGGTGTCGGCCGAGCCCTGGAACACGCAGGCCAGGCGGCCGACGAAGGAGTCGACGCCGTAGGTATTCATGGCATCGATCATCATGGCTTTCGAGCCGGAGCCGCTGAGCGGCTTCATCATGGCCGTCGGCAGGGCGGGCACGAAATCCGTATTGATGCCCAGGTTGGCGAAGAACCAGTTCATGCCGCTCATCATGAAATTGAATACGCCTGCATTGCGGATCACGCTGATGGCCACCAGCATGCCGACCAGGTAGGGAATCACGGTAATCGAGGTCTGGATGCCGCCCTTCGCCCCTTCGATGAAGGCGTCATACACGTTCACTTTCTTGCGCAGGGCGCCGATGATGAAAATGGCGATGACGCTGATTAATACCAGGTTGCTGACCACTTTCGACACCAGCTCGATTTCCTGTTTCGTCAGGTATTGCGTGAAGTACCAGATCATGGCCACGATAGCGCTCGTCATGCCGCCCATCCAGCCCAGCACGACCCTGTTGAGCAAGTTGATGCGTTGCTTGATAGACACCGTGATGATGCCGACCATGGTGGCGACATAGGTGGCGATCATGCAGGGGATAAAGATGTCGGACGGGTCGGCCGCGCCGAGGATGGAGCGCTGCGCCATGATGGCCAGCGGGATCAGGGTCAGGCCCGAGGTGTGCAGCACCAGAAACATGATTTGTGCATTCGTCGCCTCTTCCTTGTTCGGGTTCAAGGTCTGCAGGCTTTCCATGGCCTTCAAGCCGAAGGGCGTGGCCGCATTGTCCAGTCCCAGCAGGTTGGCCGAAAAATTCATCACCATGTGGCCGGTCGCTGGATGGTCCTTGGGAATTTCCGGGAAGATGCGCGAAAAGAAGGGCGCGATCACTTTCGCCAGCCAGCCTACGATGCCTGCCTTTTCACCGATGTTCATGATGCCCAGCCACAAGGTCATCACGCCCGCCAGCGGCAGGGCGATATCCATCACGCCCATGCGCGCCGTTTCGAACGTGCCATCGATGATGCGTTTGAAGATATCGGTATCGCCGAGAAATAGCCACTGCAGCACTGCGGCCAGGAAGCCAACGAGGAAAAAGCCGGACCAGATGTAATTAAGTGCCATATTCGATCAGTTCTGTATGTCGGGAGTGAAAAATGTCTGCATACAAAGTATAGGGGCAGCCCGATACGAGTTGATGAAAGAATGCAGCAATCACATGCCAAAAAGTTATAAGCTGGCAGCCTGTTTTCATTGGCGCCCCGTACTGTGCCCGAGTAGTCTCGGTGATGCCTGTTCTTCACGTTTGTTTGTTAGCCCTGTCTGCACTGGATCACTGATGATGTTTTTACGCAAAACCGCCTGCGCCGCCGGCCTGGCACTGTTGACGCTGTTCACCGCACCGGGCATTGCTGCCACCGATGTGGCCGCCCGGGCGAACAAGACCCTGCACTTGTTTTTGAGCACCAGCGAGACGGGCCTGGACCCGGCCGTGGCGTCCGACCTGGCCAGCCTGAACCTGATGGAAAATATCTTCGACCCCTTGCTGCGCTACGACTACCTGGCGCGACCGGTGCAGCTGCAGGGCAATACGGTGCGGGGCTTGCCGACGGTGGAAGATGGTGGGCGCACGTATATCTTCCATTTGCAGCCCGGTATTTTCTTTACCCCCGATCCCGCCTTCAAGGGCAAGCCGCGCGAAGTGACGGCGCAGGATTATGTCTACAGCCTGACGCGGCTGTATGACCCTAGCCTGAAGTCGCCGTGGTTGTTCTTGCTGGAAGACAAGCTGGTGGGCGATGCGACCCTGAAAGCCAAATTTAGCTACGACACGCCGATCGCCGGCTTGCAGGCGCTGGACAAATACACCCTGCGCATCCGCCTGAACGGCGTCGACCCGAACTTTCTGTTTTACCTGGCCATGCCGGCCACCGGCGTGGTGGCACGCGAAGTGGCCGACGCGTATGCGGCGCCGGGACAGATCGGCAACCATCCCGTGGGCACGGGGCCGTTCCTGGTGAAGGAATGGAAGCGCAGCGACAAGATCGTGCTGCAAGCCAATCCGACTTTCCGTGCCACCGTGTTCCATACGGAAGCCAGGGCGCTGGCCGCCTTGCCGGTCGACGCGCGCGCCATCGCCGCTTCGCTGGAAGGCCAGCGCTTGCCCCTGGTCGAGCGTATCGAGGTGCGCATCGTTGAAGAATATCAATCGCGCATGCTGGGTTTCCTGAAAGGCGAATTCGACTACCTGGAGCAAGTGCCGGAATCGATGACGGACATGGTGCTGGAAAATGGCGCGCTGAAGCCGGCGCTGGCCGCCAAGGGCTTGCAGCTGACGCGTTTTCCCGTGCTGCAAACATATTATATGTGGATGAATATGGACGATCCCGTGTTGGGCGGCACGAGCAAGGACAAGCTGGCCCTGCGGCGCGCCATTGCCCTCAGCTACAACAGCCGCGAAGACATCGCGCTGTTGAAGAAAGGCCTGGCCTTGCCGGCGCAGTCGCCGCTGCCGCCCAATGTGCTCGGTTACGATAGGAGCTACCGCAGCCCGGTCGGCTACGATCCCGTGCTGGCGCGCGCCCTGCTGGATCGCTTTGGCTACAAGGCGGGCGCCGACGGTTTCCGCACGCAGCCCGATGGCAGGCCCTTGACCTTGACCATGCACACGGAGCCGAGCACGGTGGGACGCCTGCGCGATGAACTGTGGCGGCGCAACCTGAACGCAATCGGCTTGCGGGTGGAATTTAAAAGCGACAAGAAGACGGAAATCATCAAGGCGTCGCGCCTGGGCAAGGTGCAGATGTTCGAGACCAACTGGATCGCCGACTTCCCCGATGGCGATAACTTTATGCAATTGTTGTATGGCGGCAACGTTGGCCGTGCCAACTATGCCCGCTTCAACTTGCCCGATTACAATAAACGCTATGAGGAGGCGCGCCTGCTATCCGATACGCCGCGCCGACGCAGTCTGTACTTCGACCTGTTTCAGCTGATCCACGCATACACGCCGTGGGTGCTGCTGACACATCCCATCTCTGCCGACCTGCAGCAACCGTGGCTAAAAAACTACAGGCGCCACCCCGTGGAATTCACGTCCTGGCGCTACCTGGACGTCGATCCCGCCAAGGGCCGCCCTGCAGGCAAGTGAGCAGGCGGTTGAAAAGGGCATTCATTCCAAAAAGTTATGGTTAGGAAAGCATTTTTCATTGGCTGGCTGCGGATGCATCGCGCTACTCTGAAAATGAAAATAAATAAAGTCATGCGCAAATGTCATAAAAAAATGTACCGCGAGACAGACGTTGCGACATATCTAACAGCCTGACTTGATGACTCAAGTTTCGATTGCCCAACAAGGAGAAGACCTGTGAAATTGAAGAAGCTAGCGCAGTTGGTGGCATTGATGGGGGTGGTGGGGCCGGTAATGGCACAGGAAGCGGCGGCGCCAGCGCTGCAACGGGTCGAAGTCACGGGCAGCAGTATCAAGCGCGTGGCCAAGGAAGGCGCGCTGCCGGTGCAAGTCATCACCTTTGACCAGATCGAAAAACAGGGCATCACGTCGACCGAGCAATTGGTGCGCACCTTGTCGGCGAATGGCACGGGCGCCGATAACATGACGTCGGGCAATAACGTGTTTGGCGCCGATGCCGACCGCGTCAGTGGTGGCGCCTCGTTCGCCTCGCTGCGCGGCCTGGGACCGTCGAGCACCCTGGTGCTGTTGAACGGCCGCCGCATCGCCACGCACGGCGCCAGCGGCAAGTCGGTCGACCTGAACTCGATCCCGCTGGGCGCGATTTCGCGCGTGGAAATCCTCAAGGATGGCGCCTCGGCGATCTATGGCACGGACGCCATCGGCGGCGTGATCAATTTCATTCTGAAAACCAATTACAGCGGCGTGGAAGCATCCGTCTCCACCAACGACACGCAAGCGGGCGGCGGCGCCACGCGCCGCGCATCCCTTCTGGCCGGCACGGGTTCGCTGGAGTCGGACCGCTACAACATCATGGCCAGCCTGACCGTCGACAAGGCCGAGCGCCTGAACGGCAGCGACCGCTCCTTCGTCAACGGCTTCCAGCCGGGCCGCGGCCTGTCGCCCGATACCACGGGCACGCCGTTTGCCAACCAGATGGCAGGGACCGGCACGGCACTGGGCACGTCGTTCCAGCTGCCTGGCGATGCGACCAAATACCTGCAAGCCAATCCGCTGAGCTTCCAGGGCAAGTGCGACACCGTCGCCGGCATGTCGCAATACCAGACGGAACTGTGGAAAGACGTGACCTCGCCGCTGCGCACCAGGTATTCGTGCGCGTATGACTATGGCGCCGACTATGTGCTGCAATTTCCTGTCGAACGGGCCAATCTGCTGTCGCGCGGCACCTTCCAGCTGGCGCCCGACCACCGCATGTTTGTCGAAGTGCTCGGTTCACGCACCAAGGCCACGGCCATCTTGACGCCGATGCAGGTGCAGGCGACTGTCGCCAACAAGAATTTGTATCCGGTCGGTGGCGCGTATTACCAGGACCTGTCGGCCTATATCCCTACTTTCGACAAGACCAAGCCGATTTCCTACAAATGGCGCGCCAATGACGTGGGCAACCGCACGCAGGAAAATACCACCGACAATGCCCGCGTGCTGGTGGGCTTTGAAGGCAACTTCGGCAAGTGGGATTACAAGGCCGGCATTTCGCGCGCCGAAAGCAGCACCAAGACCAAGCTGACGGATGGCTATTCCTACACGGACAAGCTGTACGCGGCCCTGGCGACGGGCATCATCAATCCGTGGGTGGGCGCTGGCCAGAGCCAGACGGAAGCGGCCAAGCAATTGATCGAATCGACCAAGTTCCGTGGCGACTTCCAGCACGGCAAGACAACCCTGACGCAGATCGACGGTTCCGTGTCGGGTGAGCTGTTCCAGCTGCCGGCCGGTGCGCTGGCTATGGCGGCCGGTTTTGACTTGCGCCGCGAAGGCTACAGTTTCGGGCAGGACGTCGATGCCATCCAGATCCTGCTGGCGCCGGGGAATGCCGCATTAAAAGATGCCAGCCGTACCGTCAAGGCCGTATATGCCGAGCTGCTGGTGCCGGTCACGAAGGACCTGGAAATGCAGCTGGCCATCCGCCGCGACGATTACAGCCTGGTGGGCGCGACGACGAATCCGAAAGTGGCCTTCCGCTACCAGCCGGCCGACTTCCTGCTGTTCCGTGGCTCGGCCAGCAAGGGTTTCCTTGCGCCAAGCTTCCAGCAGCTGTATTCCGGTTCGCTGAGCCAGGAATTGCCGAACGGCGTGGTTGACCAGGAAGGCTGCGCCAAGCATCCGGGCGTGCCCGAATACTGCGCTATCGACCATCTCGACTACAAGACGGGCGGTAATACCAATCTGAAGCCGGAAACGTCGAAGCAGGGCAGCGTCGGTTTTGTCATTGAGCCATTCAAGGGATATTCCGCCTCGTTCGACTACTGGGCCATCAATACCAAGGACCGCATCCTGAACCGCACGCCGCAAATCGTGCTGGCCAATTACCAGGCGCTGAACCAGTACATCCACCGCAATCCGGATGGCACCATCGAGTACGTGCAGGCGGGCTGGATCAATGCGGCAGGCAGCCGCGTGCGCGGCCTCGACGTGGGCTTGCGCGGCGAAGGCAAGATCCAGGACGCGAAATGGACGGCGACCCTGGACGGCACGTATATGGACAGCTTCAAGTTTGCGGAGTATCAAGGCCAGGAATACCAGGAACTGGTCGGCAAGTTTTATACGCGCGATCTGTACCTGCGCTGGAAACACAATGCCAGCTTTGGCGTGTCGCGTGGCGACTGGAGCGGCTTGCTGATCCAGAGTTTTTCGTCGGGCTACAAGGACCAGGTGCCAAATGGCGGCAAGGGCACGCCACCACCGGGCTTCAAGCCCGACGTGTCCAGCTACACTACGTATAACTTGTCGGGCACCTACACGGGCTTCAAAGATACCACCATCACTGTGGGTATCCAGAACCTGTTCGACCGCGATCCACCGTTCACCGCGCACAACGTGGATGAAGTGGTGGGCGCCGGCTGGGACCCGCGCGTGGCCGATCCGCGCGGCCGTTCGCTGTCGTTCCAGCTGAAGTACAAGTTCATGTAAGGCAGCGCTGCCGGCGGCAAGATTGTCGGCATGCTACTCTCGTGCGGCGGCGCCTGGCGTCGCCGTTTTTTATTCCAGGAAAGGGCCGCATGTCCAGTCAGACCAATCTCAGCCGGCGCCGCTTCGGCGGCGTACTGGCCGCCACTCTGGGGGCGGCAGGCACACCGGCGTGGGCGGCGGCCACGCAAGGGAAGGGCAAACGCATGCAACAGCAACACGCATTGATCAAACCGGCGCGCCTGCGCGACGGCGACTTGGTGGCCATCATCGCACCGGGCGGTTTTACGGATGAGGATGCCATCGCCAAGGCGGTGCGCAATATCGAATCGCTGGGCTTGCGCGCCAGCCTGGGCACCAACATCCGCGCCGTGCACGGCAACTATGCGGGCACGGTGCAGCAGCGCCTCGACGATCTGCATGGGGCTTTCGCCGATCCCGAGGTCAAGGCGATCTGGGCCATCCGTGGCGGCTCCGGCTGCATCTCGCTGCTGGCGCTGCTCGACTACGCCTTGATCCAGCGCAATCCGAAAGTGCTGGTCGGCTATTCCGACATCACGGCCCTGCACCTGGCCATCAGACGCCAGACGGGCCTGGTGACCTTCCACGGCCCCGTGGCCTCGTCCACGTTTTCCGAGTACACGGTGACGCAGCTGCGCAATGTGCTGATGACGCCGCAAGACAGTTACACGATCCCGATGGCGCTGGACAACCACCGCCGTGCGCAGACGCAGCCCAACTTCGCCATCCGCACCGTGCATGGCGGCCAGGCGACGGGACGCTTGACGGGCGGCAACCTGTGCATGGTCAGCGCGCTGGCCGGCACACCGTATGCGGCCGATTTCCGCGAGCATATTTTGTTCCTCGAAGAAATCAATGAAGTGCCATACCGCATCGACCGCATGCTGTGCCAGCTCGACCTGTCCATCGGTTTCAAGCATGCGGCGGCATTGATGCTGGGCATCTTCGAGCATTGCGAGGCGGCCGAGGGCGATACCGCGCTGACCCTGGATGCCACCCTGGACCAGCATCTGCTGCCATTGACGGTGCCGGCCGTCAGCGGCTATTCGTTTGGCCACATCCGCCACCAGTTCACCATACCGATGGGTATATTGGCGACCCTGGATGCGGACCGGCAAACCTTGACCTTGCTGGAGCCGGCCGTCTGCTAGCGTACGGTGCAGCAGGGGGATTGTCAGTATGCTAGTGTGATTGCAGGCGTGGCACGAGGCCGCGCCGCCTTCTTCACCACACCCGACATGATCAACCGCCACGCCAGTACCTACATCCTCAGCCATCCGCTGGCCTTCGCGCTGCAGGTGCTGAAGGGATTCCGCGCCAACCAGGGCTTGCTGCTGGCGGGCGCCGTCGCGTATTACTCGCTGCTGTCCATCGTGCCCCTGCTGATGCTGGTGGTGGTGGCCCTGTCGCACGTAATCGCGCAGGACGAATTGCTGCAAACCATAGGCCATTACCTGGAGTGGCTGGTGCCGGGGCAATCGAAGGCCATCGTGGCGGAAGTCGCGCATTTTCTCAATAACCGGGGCGTGATCGGCTGGCTGCTGCTGCTGACCATGCTGTTTTTCAGTTCCTTGGCGTTTACCGTGCTGGAAAACGCCATGAGCGTGATTTTCATTCACCGCGTGGCCATCCGCCGCCGCCATTTCCTCATTTCCGCCGTGCTGCCGTACTGCTACATCCTGTGCCTGGGCGTGGGCATCTTGCTCATTACCCTGGTGGCGGGCGGCCTGCAGGTGATGGGCGAGGAAAGCGTGCGTTTCTTGCGCCATGACTGGGGCCTGGAAGGCGTGTCAGGCGTGCTGCTGTACTTGCTCGGGCTGGGAGGGGAAATCCTCGTATTGAGCTCGATTTACCTGGTCATGCCCGTCGGGCGGCTGTCGATCACGCATGCGCTGATCGGCGGCGTGACGGCGGCCCTGCTGTGGGAAATCGCCCGCCATGTGCTGGTCTGGTATTTTTCCACTTTGTCGCAGGTCAATGTCGTGTATGGATCGATGACGACGGCCATCGTCGTCATGTTCAGCCTGGAAATCGGCGCCACCCTGCTGCTGTTGGGCGCACAAGTGATTTCCGAGTACGAAAGAGTGGCCCGTGGCGGCGAAGAGGACAAGCCGCTGGCGCTAAGGACTTGATTTAAAAAGATTATTGCATCGCACAAAAAGCTGTGCTATACTCCGTTCAGTGATTGAGATTTGGCAGCAAATGATCTCACCATCCAGTTTCAGCGCGGCGACCGACAGGTGTAATGTCGATGGCGTGACAGTGCGAAGAAATGGATTTTGTAATTCCGGATACGATGGTCGATTTACACCTTGGAGTCACCATGCAGATAGCATGGGAGTCCGAAAATCAGGAGGCACTTTGCAGATAGCACTGGCGTCCATGACACGATTAAAGCATTGGTAATACATTGGAACAAAGCCCGCGCTAGCGGGCTTTTTTTTCGTCTGGTGGGCGCGTTTATAAACCTACTGCGCAGCCCGCTCTCGAATCGGCGTTACTCGCCGTACCGAAGTACGGCTGCGTTACTCAATCCGATATCGGGCTTGCTCGCTACGGTTTCTAAAAGCGCTGAGACTGTTACTTCCAAATACTTTTACAAGGCCCTGGCGATCAGGATTTTCTGGATATCGCTGGTGCCCTCGTAGATCTGGCATACACGCACGTCGCGGTAGATGCGTTCGACGGGGAAGTCGGACACATAACCGTAGCCACCGTGCACCTGGATAGCGTCCGAGCACACTTTTTCCGCCATTTCCGACGCGAACAGCTTGGCCATGGCCGCTTCCTTCAGGCATGGCAGGCCCGCATCCTTCATCGACGCCGCGTGGCGTATCAACTGGCGCGCCGCTTCGATTTGCGTGGCCATGTCAGCCAGGCGGAATTGCACGGCCTGGTGTTCATAGATGGGTTTGCCGAAACTTTCGCGCTCGCGCGCATAGCTCAAGGCCGCCTCGTAGGCGGCGCGCGCCATGCCCACAGCTTGCGAAGCGATGCCGATGCGTCCGCCTTCCAGGCCGGACAGGGCGATCTTGTAGCCTTGTCCTTCTTCGCCTATCAGATTTTCCGCCGGGATGCGGCAGTTGTCGAACAGGATTTGCGCCGTATCCGACGAGTGCTGGCCCATCTTCTGTTCCAGTCCCGCCACGATGTAGCCAGGCGTGTTCGTCGGCACCCAGAACGCGCTGATGCCGCGCTTGCCGGCGGCCTTGTCGGTTACGGCCATGACGATGGCCACGTCCGCATACTTGCCGCTGGTAATGAATTGTTTCGTGCCGTTGATGACGTACTCATTGCCGTCGCGCGTGGCTGTGGTGCGCAGGGCCGAGGCGTCGCTGCCCGTGTGCGGTTCCGTCAGGCAAAATGCCCCCAGCATGGCGCCTTGTGCCAGCGGCCGCAGCCACTGTTCCTTTTGTGCGTCGTTGGCGTACATCATGGCGATGCTGCACACGGGGCAATTATTCACGGAAATGATGGTCGAGGTGCCGCCATCACCGGCGGCGATTTCTTCCAGTACGAGGGCCAGCGACACGTAGTCGAGGCCGGCACCGCCCAGCGCTTCCGGCACGGCCACGCCAAAGGCGCCCAGCGCGGCCAGTTCCTGCAATTCTTCTTTGGGGAAATGATGTTCCTTGTCCCAGCGGGCCGCATGGGGCGCCAGGCGCTCGCGCGAAAAACTGCGCAGCGCTTCCTGGATCATCGATTGTTCTTCATTGAGTATCATGGGACGTCGTCTCGTATATTTTTATAGTGGATACAGGCAATTACCAGGCGATGGGCTTGCCATCATAGTTGCGGAACACGGCCTTGTCCGTGGCCGGCAGGCTGGCCAGGGTGGCGCGGATGCCGGCAGCGCTTTCCTCTGGTGAAATATCGGCGCCGGCGCCACCCATGTCCGTGCGTACCCAGCCCGGATGGAAAGCCACGCAGCTGACGCCTTGCGGGCCATGCACGAGGGCCGTGTCGATCAGCACGGAATTCAAGGCGGCCTTGCTGGCGCGGTACAGTGAACCGCTGGGGTTGCCGCGCTCGCTCAAGGAACCCATGTGCGAGGACAGCACGGCCAGTTTACCCTTGGCATTCGCTACCAGCGGCGCCAGTATCGGCAGCAGGCGCATGGCTGCCAGCACGTTCGTGTGCATGACGAGATCAAAATCTGCTTGTGCCGGAAAACCGTCGTGACGGGGGCCATATACGCCCGCATTGAGGATGGCCACATCGAGCTTTTCATCGTCGAGCTTCCAGCCCAGGCCGGCACAGCCTTCCACATCCGTCACGTCGAGCTGGTGCGCTTCCGCGCCCAGTTGCCTGAGCGTATCGCAAGCGTCCGGTGTGCGCGCCGTGGCGATCACTCTCCAGCCATCGTGGCGGTATTGACGGACGATTTCGTGGCCGATGCCACGCGAGGCGCCGATGATTAGTGCGGTAGGCATGTGTTCTCCCTGGAATGAATGAAAAGGCGCGCCCCTGACAATGATTGCCCGTGCGCGCCCGTGCTCAGGAACAGCTTATACCAGTTCGATCGCCATCGCCGTCGCTTCGCCGCCGCCGATGCACAGGGCCGCCACGCCGCGCTTGCCGCCGGTTTTCTTCAGTGCACCCAGCAGGGTGACGATGATGCGCGCGCCCGAGGCGCCGATCGGGTGGCCCAGCGCGCACGCGCCGCCGTGGATGTTGATCTTGCTGTGTGGAATGTCGAGGTCGTGCATGGCGGCCATCGGCACGGCGGCGAACGCTTCATTAATCTCGAACAAGTCTACCTTGCTGCTGCTCCAGCCCGTTTTGGCGTACAGCTTCTTGATGGCGCCGATGGGGGCCGTGGTGAACTCGTTCGGCGCCTGCGCGTGCGTGGCGTGGCCGTGAATTTTTGCGATGACGGTGCAGCCGAGCTTTTTCGCCGTCGATTCGCGCATCAGCACCAGGGCTGCCGCGCCATCGTTGATGGACGAAGACGAGGCGGCCGTGATGGTGCCATCCTTCTTGAAGGCGGCTTTCAAGGTCGGGATTTTTTCCAGGCGAGCCTTTTGCGGGCCTTCATCGATGCTGACGATGGTGTCGCCGCCGCGGCCGGAAACGGTCACGGGTACGATTTCCCATTCGAAACTGCCATCCTTGGTGGCCGCTTGGGCGCGTTTCACTGATTCGATGGCAAATGCATCCTGCGCTTCGCGCGTGAAGCTGTACTGGCTGGCGCACTCTTCTGCAAACGTACCCATCGAGCGTGCATTGCCCTTTTCATCACGGCTGTAGGCGTCTTCCAGGCCATCCATCATCATGTGGTCATAAATCATGCCGTGGCCGATGCGGTAGCCGCCGCGCGCCTTCGGCACCAGGTAGGGGGCGTTGGTCATCGATTCCATGCCACCCGCTACCACCACGTCGGCACTGCCGGCGAGCAAGGTGTCATGCGCGAACATGGTTGTCTGCATGGCCGAGCCGCACATTTTCGACAGCGTCACGGCGCCCGTGGAGTCGGGCAAGCCAGCCTTGCGCAAGGCTTGGCGGGCAGGCGCCTGGCCTTGGCCAGCCATCAGGCAATTGCCGAAAAACACGTGCTCAACGGCTTCCGGCGCCACGCCGGCCCGTTCCACTGCGGCGCGGATGGCCACGGCGCCCAGGTCGCTGGCGGTCACGTTGGCAAAATCGCCCTGGAAGGCGCCCATGGGGGTGCGTGCGGCACCGACGATTACGACTGGATCATTCATGTTGGATCTCCGGTTGGGTTGAGGATGGTGACTGCTTACAAAAACGCATGTGCTGCGGATACGGGAAGACGTCCTCGATATGGCCGTCTTCGATGCGCTGCTTGCGCGCCTGCCAATATTGCGCCGTCAGCAGGTCGGCATGGTGCTGCATGAAATAGGCGCGGATGCGGGGATTGCCCAGCAGAAAGGTGCCGAATTGTTCGGGAAACACATCGTGCTTTCCGATGGGATACCACGGTTCGGCCGACATTTCTTCCTCCTCCGTGCGCGCCTGGGGGATGACGCGGAACTGGCAATCGGTGATGTACTCGATCTCATCGTAATCGTAAAAAACGACACGTTGATGACGGGTCACGCCAAAGTTTTTATACAGCATGTCGCCCGGAAAGATATTCGCCGCCACCAGCTCCTTGATGGCGTTGCCGTACTCGACGATGCCGTGTTCGACCAGGTCATCGCGGCCTTCCTTTTCTGCATTGCTCAGCCACATGTTCAGCGGCACCATGCGCCGTTCGATGTACAGATGGCGGATGATGATCTGCTCCTGGTCTTCCTCGACCAGCGAGGGGGCGAACTGCTTGAGCTCGGCCAGCAGTTCCTCGGCAAAGCGGGCGCGGGGAAAGGCCACGTTGGAGTACTCGAGCGTGTCGGCCATGCGGCCCACTCTGTCGTGGTGTTTCACCAGCAAATACTTTTGCTGGACTTGCGCGCGCGTGGTTTCCTTGGGTGGCGGGAAAAAATCCTTGATGACCTTGAAGACATACGGAAACGACGGCAGGGCAAACACCAGCATCACCAGGCCGCGGATGCCGGGCGCGCTTTCAAAGTGGTCCGACGAGTGTCTCAGATGCTGCAGGTAGTCGCGGTAAAACAGGGTCTTGCCCTGTTTTTGCAGGCCAAGTATCGTATAAATTTCGCTGCGCGGTTTGCGCGGCAGCAAGCTGCGCAGGAATTGCACATAGGCCGACGGTACTTCCATATCCACCAGGAAATACGCGCGCGTAAACGAAAACAGCACGGCAATCTGCTGCTGCTCGAACAGCACCGTATCGAGCACCAGCTTGCCGTGGCGGTTGTGCAGGATGGGTACGACAAACGGGTATTCGCGGTTGCCGTTGATGCCCTTGCCGACCAGATAGGCACCCTTGTTGCGGTAGAACAAACTGGTCAAGACCTGGAGCTGGTGGTTCGGCTCCAGCCTGTCGCCGCCGAACAGCTGCTGCAAGCGCACTTCCACCTGGGCCACGTCACGCTCCAGGTTGGCAAATGCGCAGTCCAGCTGGAAGTTATTCACCATGCGCGTCAGGGTGGGGCGCAAACCATCTTTGCCCGGGTAATACACGCGGTAGGTGGGCACCGGGTCTTGCGTGTCGATGTATTCCGTGGAAACGACGGGACGCACGAAAATATAGTCGTTATTGAAATAAGTGCGGTGCAAAATGTTGCAGCAGACGGAATTGAAGAAGGTTTCCGCCAGTTCCGGCTGCTTGTGTTCCGTCAGCATGCCAATGTAGTGCAACTTGAGTTCGCGCCACACTTCGTCGCTCAACTCCGACTCTTCGTACTCATCTTCGAGCATCTGCACGCATTCCTGCACGCGCTTGTCATAAAAGTCGATGCGTTCGCGGGCCGCCGTCTGTGCCGCGCTCCAGGCGCCTTGCTCGAAATAGCGCTTGGCGTGCTGGCTCGTTTCACGGAATAAACGGTAATGCTTGTCAAAGCCATCGCGGATGGTGCGCGCGATATCGAATGCAATCTGGGAAGAGAGCAATTTGGGGAAGGCAATTTGCGTCATATCTGTACTCGCATGAATAGCTCATCACCCAGTCGATAACCGCGCGCCCGTGCTTACTTGGTTTCCGCAAACAGTTCACGGCCTATCAGCATGCGGCGGATTTCGCTGGTCCCGGCGCCGATTTCATACAGCTTGGCATCGCGCCACAGGCGGCCGGCCGGATACTCGTTGATGTAGCCGTTGCCGCCCAGGGCCTGGATCGCTTCACCTGCCATCCAGGTCGCCTTCTCCGCACTATACAGAATGGCGCCGGCCGCATCCTTGCGCAACTGGCGCACGGCTTCCGGCGTGGTGGCGCGGTCGCAAGCCTGGCCCACTGCATACACATAGGCCTTGCACGCCATCATGGTCGAATACATATCGGCCAGTTTGCCTTGCATCAATTGGAACTCGCCGATGGCCTGGCCGAATTGCTTGCGGTCATGCACGTAGGGTACGACCAGGTCCATGCATGCTTGCATGATGCCCAGCGGGCCGCCGGACAGCACGGTGCGCTCGAAGTCGAGGCCCGACATCAGCACGTTGACACCCTTGCCCAAACCACCGAGCACGTTTTCGGCCGGCACTTCGCAATCCTGGAATACCAGCTCGCCCGTGTGCGAGCCGCGCATGCCCAGCTTGTCGAGCTTTTGCGCGATGGAAAATCCCTTGAAATTCTTTTCGATCAGGAAAGCCGTCATGCCGCGCGGACCCGCTTCCAGGTCGTTTTTCGCGTACACCACCAGCACGTCCGCATCGGGGCCATTGGTGATCCACATCTTGGTGCCGTTCAAGACCCAGCGGTCGCCCTTGAAGTCGGCGCGCAGTTTCATGCTGACGACATCCGAGCCCGCGTTCGGTTCCGACATGGCCAGGGCGCCAATGTGCTCGCCCGTGATCAGTTTCGGCAGGTACTTGGCCTTTTGCTCGGCCGTGCCGTTGCGCTTGATCTGATTCACGCACAGGTTCGAGTGGGCGCCGTAGGACAGGCCAACGGAGGCCGAGGCGCGCGAGATTTCTTCCATGGCGATGATGTGCGCCAGGTAGCCCATGCCGGCGCCGCCGTATTCTTCGCTGACGGTGATACCGAGCAAGCCCATGTCGCCCATCTTGCGCCACAGGTCCATGGGGAACTGGTCGGTGCGGTCGATTTCAGCCGCGCGCGGCGCGATTTCGGCGGCGGCAAATTGTTGGATCGCTACTCTTAAGGAGGCGATGTCGTCGCCGTGGTCAAAGGTCAAGCCTGGGAGATGGAGCATGTCGTCCTCGTCGTTATAGTGTGGCGGTCATGGATGCCGGGTCAGTAAAGCTATGATACTCAGTTGTGACGTTTACGTAAACGTAAAGTGAGGCGCGTAAAGCGCTCTGCGCGGCAAGTGTCGCCGCGTGGGCACCTAGTTTGTTTGCGCCTTATCAAGGTTCAAGTCCGCCAACATGCGCGCGCAGGCATCTTCATGCGCGCTGATTTCCGCCAGTGCCATTTCGATATCGATGCGCTGCTGCTCCAGGGTTTGCCGGTGCTGCGCCAGCACGCCCAGGAAGCGGTCCATCTGAGCGCGCGTATCTTTCGGCGACTCGTACATGTCGACCAGGCTCTTGATCTCCGATAGCGCCAGGCCCAGGCGCTTGCCGCGCAGGGTCAGTTTGAGGCGGGTGCGGTCGCGCGGCGTGTAGACGCGGCTGCGTCCGCCTGCGCCTTCGCGTTTCGGGCTGAGCAAGCCCTGGTCTTCATAGAAACGGATGGCGCGTGCCGTGATGTCGAATTCCCGCGCCAGTTCGGTAATGGTATAGGTCGTCATTGCTGCGGGCGGTGTCGGTTGCATGGGTGATCGGTCGATAAATGGGGTGCTGCGGGGCAGGCGGGTGGCAAAGTGCCGTTTACGTCAACGTCAATACTATTGTAGCGTGCCCTGGCCGTGCTGCAAGAAAAAGCGGCTGTGGACAAGGGGATTTGGCGTATAAGACAACCGTTGCTGAAAATAAATTGATTCTTCTTGCGCGAACACGCTTAAGATCGAGAGTTGGTGGCCAAGATGACACCAAAAAGAGCTTTCCTGGCACAACGGCGACATTCTTTTCGCTGCGATGGCAGTAAAATTTTCAAGCGCCGATTCTTTCTGGTCGGCACGATCAAAAAACAACGTTTCACTATGAGCACGTTGTACTGATTGTTTCCAAATTGAAAACAAGATGGCTTTTTCGAAAACTTTGTCTATAAGAAATTGTATGACATGGGCATTGCGCGTATCGATAGAGGAAGGCATTATCCGATACCGTACGTTGTAATGCCAAACCGAGGCTTTGAATCGTGCTGCAGTGCGAAAATCAAGGCCAGCCGCGAATTTGAACCGAAGCCACGCAGAATCACAAGAGAAAATTTGGCCTACTTTTGCACCTGAAAAGCCGGGCCGGAGTGTTAATTGTTAATTTATACTCTTTTCAAATGTAACAATCTGTATGGTCATTCAAGAAACTGACTTTCATGTTACAACATGAAATAGTACACCTATGAATTCTTCTAACGAACGCGAAAGCTTCAGCCAACGACTTCAGTTGGCTCTCAAAAACGCCCATTACTCTCCAGACAGCCCGACCAGACTGGCCCGGGAATTCAACATCCGTTTCGACGGACGCCCGATTACCGTGCATGCAGCTAGGAAATGGTTAGTAGGTGAAGCAATTCCCACGCAAGAGAAATTGCGCATGATTGCCCAATGGTTGGGCGTTCCGGCGGAATGGTTGCGTTTTGGCGGCCCGGAAAGCGCCACGCCGAATGGCGAAGCGGGCAGCGCTTTATCGCGTTTTGAGTCCGCCGATGTGAAATTAATTGCCGATTTGCAAAGATTAGATGAACATCATCGTCAAATTGCGCGTGAATTTATTCGCATGCTGGTCCGAGTCAACTACCAAAAGTAAGCATTCAGGCCCTCCACGGCCGGCGCTGTCCGCTTTTCGCTGGCGGTGCTCTCCCTGTCCTTTTATTTGCGCAGCGTCATACTGGAGACATGATTCTGCCGCACAATAAGACCTCGCATGTTGCGCTGCAGCGGAATTATTTGACAATAATCCCGTACGCAGCGGCGCAGCGGCCAATACCAGCGCATAATCACATCAGAAGCAGCCAGTTCATCCACTACGGAGCCGAGCATTTGAGCCGTCTTATGAAAAGTAACTACAGCAATACCGCGCAGCTGAAGGACTTGATGACCGTGCCCCCCATGACTGCCGCGCAACATGCGGAAGTCATGCGCAAACGGATCGCCCACCGCAGGATGGTTGAAGAAGCCAGGGATTTGAAGCAGGCCAGTGCCGTTCAGTTCGAAAAACGGTGATGGATGCCTGAGCTAAGCTACTGCGCGTCGGCATGGGCGGTCTGCGATGCTCACCGTGCTAGAGCACGGTTGCGCTTCTCGACCACCTCTTCCTTCCGCTCGCTACGCTTTTGTCAGGCATCGTGACGTGCGTAGTTTTCAGTAGTTTTTCAGTTTGTTGTTGATGGATCTGGGGTTTTCAAACCATTCCACCGCGGTGCCAGGCCGTGCTCGATGCCGAGCAGGTCGATGACGCGCGCGACCGTATGGTCGACCATCTCCGCGATGCTGTGCGGGTGGTGATAAAAACTGGGGAGTGGTGGGAAGATGATGCCGCCCATTTCGGTCACGGCTGTCATATTGCGCAGGTGCGCCAGGTTGAACGGCGTTTCGCGCACCATCAGGATCAGGCGGCGGCGCTCCTTGAGCACCACATCGGCTGCCCGCGTAATCAAATTATCCGACAAGCCATGTGCCACGGCCGCCAGCGTCTTCATCGAGCACGGCGCGACGACCATGCCATCCGATTGAAACGAGCCGCTGGCGATACTCGCGCCGATGTCGCGCAGCTTGTGCACCACGTGCGCCTGCGCTTCGATTTCCTTGCGCCCCACGCCCGTTTCCTGGTGCAGGGTCAGTACGGCTGCATCCGACAAGACCAGATGCGTCTCGACGCCGGGGATGGCGACCAGCAATTGCAGCAGCCGCAAGCCATACACGGCGCCCGTGGCACCCGTGATGGCCACGACGATACGGCGCGGCCGCTGCTGTTGGCTATCAGGCATCCAGCAGGGACTTCAGTTCGCCCGATTCAAACATTTCATTCATGATATCGGAACCACCGATGAACTCGCCTTTGACATACAGCTGCGGAATGGTTGGCCAGTTCGAGTAATCCTTGATGCCTTGGCGCACTTCCGGGTCATCCAGCACGTTGACGGTGGCGATGTTTTCGACGCCGCATGCTTTCAGGATCTGGATGGCGCGGCCGGAAAAGCCGCACTGCGGGAACTGGGCAGTGCCCTTCATGAACAGCACGACTGGCGTGCTCGTCACGGTTTCTTTGATCCAGGTTTGTACGTCGCTCATAGCTGCCTCTGATGGGTAAATAAATAGATGCCGTCATTTTATAAGAAAACGACGGCACGGGTATGCGCTCAAGTCATAAATCGGGCAAGTCAGCCACGCTGACGCTTATAACTGTTTGCCCAGGCACACCGATTGTGCCGCGCCCACGTATTTGCCCCAGGCAATGACGGGTGCGTAGCCGTGTTTGGCATAAAACGCCACCGCGCGGCTATTTGCCACGCGGGTGGATAGGTGCACAGCCTGATAGCCGTGCCTGCGCGCCTGCGCCTCCACATGGGCCAGCAGGGCCGCGCCCACACCGGTGGCGCCGGGGCGCGCATACATGCGCTTGAGTTCGCCTATGGCACTGTCCGCTTCGCCTAGCGGCCGCAGGGCGGCGCAGCCGAGCAGGGCGCCGGCGCCGTCGCGGGCCAGGTAAAAGCCGCCGCGCGGCGTTGCCGCTTCGACATCGAAGGAAGAGCGGCCACTGTCGCCGTTGATGCGCAGCAGCACGTCCGATAATTCGTCGAGCAGCAGCTTGGCATCCAGGCTGGCGGCGTCCACCGCCAGGATGACGAGGTCATGCCTGGCGTCCATGGACTTAGCCGCGCAGCTTGGCGAACGCGGCGGCCATGCTGCCGGCCGGCTCGGGCGCGTTGCGCGACTGCGACTGGTGCTGCGCCATGCTGCGGCGGTCGTTGCGGTCGCCTTTTTGCTCCGGCTTGCTGCCCGCCTGCGGCGCGCTGTCCGTCAGGCGCATGGTCAGCGCGATGCGCTTGCGCTTCTCATCGACTTCCAGCACCTTGACGCGCACGACTTGCCCGGCTTTGACCACCGTGTGCGGATCTTTCACAAAGGTGTTCGACAGGGCCGAGATGTGCACGAGGCCATCCTGGTGCACGCCGATATCGACGAAGGCACCAAAGGCGGCCACGTTGGTGACCACGCCTTCGAGAATCATGTCCGGGCGCAAGTCGCGGATTTCTTCCACTCCTTCCTTGAAGGTGGCGGTGGTAAACTCCGGACGCGGGTCGCGGCCCGGCTTTTCCAATTCCTTCAAAATGTCGGAAATGGTCGGCACGCCAAACGTGTCATCCGCATACGTTGCGGGGCTGAGCGTTTTCAGCAAGGCGGTTTCGCCGATGACGGCCTTGATATCCTTCTTGATGTCTGCCAGGATTTTTTCCACCAGGGGGTACGATTCCGGATGGACGGCCGAGGCGTCCAGCGGGTTTTCGCCGCCCATCACGCGCAAGAAGCCGGCTGCCTGCTCGAAGGTTTTATCGCCCAGGCGCGGCACGGCCTTTAACGCCGCGCGCGAGGTGAATGCGCCCTTCATGTCGCGGTAGCTGACGATGCTTTGCGCCACGCTGGCCGACAGGCCGGAAACGCGCGCCAGCAGGGGCGCCGAGGCCGTGTTCACGTCCACGCCGACGGCGTTCACGCAATCTTCCACCACAGCATCGAGTGAGCGGGCCAGCTGGCTTTGACTCACATCATGCTGGTACTGGCCCACGCCGATCGATTTCGGGTCAATCTTGACCAATTCGGCCAGCGGGTCTTGCAGACGGCGCGCAATCGACACGGCGCCGCGCAGGGACACATCCATGTCCGGCAATTCTTTCGAGGCGAACTCGGACGCGGAATACACCGATGCGCCCGCTTCCGAGACGACGATCTTCGTCATCTTCGCTTCCGGGTGCTGCTTGATCAGGTCCTGCGCCAGTTTATCCGTCTCGCGCGAGGCGGTGCCGTTGCCGATGGAAATCAGGGACACATTGTGCTTGGCGGCAAGACGGCCCAGCGTATGCAGGGAGCCATCCCAGTCGTTCTTCGGCTGGTGCGGGTAGATCACGGCCGTGTCGACGACTTTACCGGTGGCATCGACGACAGCCACTTTCACGCCCGTGCGCAAGCCCGGGTCCAGGCCCATGGTGGCGCGCTGGCCGGCTGGCGCGGCCAGCAGCAGCGCCTTCAAATTGGTGGCAAAGACGTTGATGGCGTCGAGTTCCGAACGTTCGCGCAGTGCGCCCATCAGTTCTGTTTCCAGGTGCATGAAGCTTTTCACGCGCCAGGTCCAGCGCGCCGTATCAAGTAACCATTTGTCGGCCGGACGGCCGAGGCTCTTGATGCCGAAGCGGGCGGCGATGCGGCCTTCGCACGGGTTGTGCGGCGCATCCCATTTCGGTTTTTCCGCTTCCGTGTCCAGGCGCAGGGTGACATCGAGGATGCCTTCGCGGCGGCCGCGCAGCAGGGCCAGGGCGCGGTGCGATGGCACGGTCGAAATGGTTTCCGAGTAGTCGAAATAATCGGCGAATTTTTCGCCTTCGTCCTGCTTGCCTTCCACCACTTTCGATTCGACGATGCCGTGTTCCTGCACGTATTCGCGCAAGGTTTGCAGCAGGGTTGCGTCTTCGGCGAAACGTTCCATCAGAATCTGGCGCGCGCCGTCCAAGGCCGCCTTGGTGTCGGCCACGCCCGGGTTGTTGCCGTCGGCACTGGTAAACGCGTCGCGCAGGAACTTGCCCGCTTCCATTTCCGGCGTCAGTTCGGGATTCTCCAGCAAACCGTCGGCCAGCGGCATCAAGCCCGCTTCGATGGCGATCTGTGCCTTCGTGCGGCGCTTCTGCTTGTAGGGCAGATACAGATCTTCCAGGCGCGTCTTGTCTTCCGCGTGCATGACGGCGTCGAGCAGCTCGGGCGTCATCTTGTTCTGTTCCGTGATCGACGCCACGATGGCGGCGCGCCGCTCTTCCAGTTCGCGCAGGTAGCGCAAGCGCTCTTCGAGCAGGCGCAGCTGGATATCGTCGAGGCCGCCAGTCGCTTCCTTGCGGTAACGGGCGATGAAGGGCACGGTGGCGCCTTCGTCGAGCAGTTCGATGGCGGCGGCAACCTGCACCGGTTTGGCGGCAAGTTCAAGGGCAAGGCGTTGTTCGATAGTGGGCAGCATGGTTGTTTCCAGAGCGATCAAGCCTGGAATGATACGCAATCGGCGCGATTGCGCAATCTTGACAGCGCAAATGGACTGTGCGTTGGCAACAGCGTCAACGGGGAGGCAGCAGCGGGCTGGCGGACGGCGCCGGCGCCGGCCTCTGTGGCGTGACGAACCAGCTCACCAGGCCTGCACTTCTTTAGACTGTTCTTCGGAGATGCACTGCCATGCAAGGTTTTCTTTTTCTGCTCACGATCCTGGGCACGCTTGGCCCCGGCCTGGCGCATGCCTGGCGGCAACCCGGCTGGGCTTGGCGCAAACCCGTCACCGTCGATGCCGGTCCGAAGGCCGGTGCATTCGGGCAATGTCAACTTCGAAGGCGTCAGCGACAGCGGCGCCGACCTGCGCGTGCCATCTATTTCGCGAACCGTGCGCGAGCAGAACCGCGACGAGATCAAGGGACAAGTGCTGGCCGAAGCGAAGGCGGACGGCTGCGCCGTCATCAGCATCGAACACGACGGCGTGGCAAGCCTGCACAGTGCCAGCCATGGCATCGGCTTTCAGGTGCTGTGGCGTAACGAAGCATCGCCTGGCCTGTATGCAGACCTCACCCTGAGCTGCCTTTTGAGCATGCAGGGCGGCGACTTGCCGGCCAAATGACACCGCAGCAAGCGTTTTGCCCGCATGTCCCGGCATGGCGATTTCGTCGTCCTGGAAATGGATGTGCTGGTCGCCGGCGGCGTCAGCAAGGAGTACCTGAATATCAATCTGCAACTGTGGACGCAGATGATGGGTCAGTTCTTCTTGTTCTTGCGCAACTTTACGCCGGCCGATACGAGCATTGCACCACTAGTAGCGGCCGCCAGCGTGGCGGAAGAGGAAACTGTGCCGGCCTGATAAGCCGTCCACGGGCGGCGAAAATGGCCGGTGACGGGCCTTTTTTGCCGCTTGCGGGTCCCAAGTGTCGTATTAAATACTTATTTTTTAGGCATCGCGCATTAAAACTGCTCAAAGAGCGTGTGTGAATCAAGCCAGCAACGCCTGTATGGCGGATAATATTGCCTGTTGCCGATTTGGATACGACCTTTACACAAAAATGCGCCCCATGGATTTTACCCGCGACGAAACCAGTGAAACCCCAGTTGCCCCGGCCAGCGCGCCGGGTGCGCCTTTGCCGTATGCCGTCGCCACCTGGCTGCAGCGGGTGGAGGCTGCCGCTCATCCGAAGGCTGTGCTGAGCATTGCCGAGCCGGACCCGAAACTCAACCAGCATCGTTTGATCTACGTGCTGGCGCCCACCAGCGGTGGCCGCCACGTGGCCCTGTGCCTGTACAAGGCGCGGCTGCGGCCGAATGGCGATGTGGCGGCAGCGTCTCCCATCAGCGAAATCTTTTCCCTGCTGTCGGCGCCGCCCACCTTTTTGACGCCGGCAGACGAAGACCTCGTGCGTTTCTTCGTGGCCATGCGCAGCGGGCAGAATTCGCAGACGGGCAGCGCCACGGAGCCCAAGGGCAAGGTGGGCGCGGCCCTGCTGAAAATGCTGGCTGAGCAAGATAAACTGTTGTGGGCCAATTCCTGGGCCGATGTGGGCAATGGCCTCGTGTACCCGTTGAAGGAAGGTCCCGTGCGTCCCGCGCGCCTGTTCTGGCGCGACGAAGGCAAGACCATGCGCCTGGGCTGGCAAGTGGACCCGCCGGAAGGTGTGAAGCACCACGGCGCCGACCAGATCGACTACATGCTGCCTACCGATCCGCCGTGGTACATCGACAACCTGTCGTGCGGCGTGCTGGAACTGAACCAGGGCGGCTCCGACATTTCACTGGCCGACTTGCAGGCGCTGGTGGCGCAGGCGCCGCCGCTGAACGCGAACGACAAGGTGCGCGTGTCGCAACTGCTGCTGGCGCAAGGCTTGCAGCACTTGATGCCGCTGCCGCAACCGTTGCCGCAGCGCTTGCGCAAGGACGTGCCGGCGCAACCGGTCTTGCTGTTGGACAGCGCCATGCTGGCCGATGGCAGCGCGCAGCGCTGGAGCGATTTCGCCGTGCTGTCCTACGACTACGATGGCGAGCGCGTCTCGTTCGACCCGTCGCAGCGCGTGGTGCGGCAAGTGGGCGAGGTGACGGAAATTATCCAGAGAAATACGGTCGATGAAGCGCGTGCCCTGGCCACCCTGGCCGAGCTGCAATTCAAGAAGCCGGGCTCCGCCCCCTTGAGTGGCTTGAAGGGCGCCTTGCTGCTGCCTTCGCAGGCAGAATGGCTGCGTTTTGCCGAGTCCGGCATCGATGGCTTGCTGGAGCAGGGCTGGATCGTGGAAAAAACGGCCAAGTACCGCTATGAGGTGAGCGAGGTCGGCGACTGGTATGCGGAGATCGACGACCAGGATCCGGACAGCGGCAACGCCTGGTTCGAGCTGGAACTGGGCATCGTTGTCAACCAGGAAAGAGTGCCGTTGCTGCCCGTGCTGGTGCAGCTGATCCGCAATGCGCCCAACGATTTCAATCCGAAAGTCATCGAAGCCCATGCGGACGACGACCAGATGCTGGCGACCTTGCCGGACGGCACGCGCGTCGCCTTGCCGTGGGGCAGGGTGCGCCCCATCCTGAACACCTTGGGGGAACTGTATTTCAGCGACAAGATCAAACATGCCGTGCGCATGTCGACGCTGGACGCGGCGCGGCTGGAAGAGCTGGCGCGTGGTCTGGAATTGCGCTGGACGGGTGGCGAGCAGCTGCGCGCCATGGGCCGAAAGCTGAGCCAGTTCGGTTCCGTGCAAAAAGTGGCGGCGCCAGCCGGCCTGCAAGCCACCCTGCGCGATTATCAGGCCGATGGCCTGGCGTGGATGCAATTCCTGCGCGACCATGACCTGGCCGGTATTCTGGCCGACGACATGGGTCTCGGTAAAACCGTGCAGACGCTGGCGCATATCCTGGTAGAGAAAGAAGCGGGCCGCTTGACGCATCCGGCTCTGGTGATCGCACCGACGAGTTTGATGGGCAACTGGCAGGACGAGGCGGCCAAGTTCGCGCCCAGCCTGAAAGTATTACTGCTGCAGGGCAAGGACCGCGCGCAGCAGTTCGACCAGATCGACCAATGCGACCTGGTGCTGACGACCTACGCGCTGTTGCCGCGCGACGAGGAAACCCTGCGCGAGCATGATTTCCACCTGGTCATCCTGGACGAATCGCACTACATCAAGAATACGCGCAGCAAGGCGGCGCAAAGCGCCGGCCTGTTGCGCGCGCGCCACCGCCTGTGTTTGTCCGGCACGCCGCTGGAAAACCACCTGGGTGAACTGTGGTCGCAATTTCACTTCCTGCTGCCTGGCTTGCTTGGCGACGAGAAGACCTTCAATACCCAGTTCCGCCATCCGATCGAGCGCCAGGACGACCCGCTGCGCCGCATGCTCCTGAACCGCCGCATCAAGCCCTTCCTGCTACGCCGCACGAAGGACAATGTGGCCAAGGAATTACCGCCGAAGACGGAAATGGTGCGCAAGGTGGAGCTGACGGGGCCGCAGCGCGACCTGTATGAAACCGTGCGTCTTGCGATGGATCAAAAAGTACGCGAAGAAATCGACAAGAAAGGCGTGGCGCGCAGCCAGATCGTCATCCTCGAAGCGCTGCTGAAACTGCGCCAGGTCTGCTGCGACCCGCGCCTGGTGAAATCTTTGCCGGCGAAGAAGCAGTCGGCCGGCTCGGCCAAGCTGATTGATTTGATGCAGATGGTGGAAGACTTGCTCGACGAAGGGCGCAAGATTCTCGTTTTCTCGCAATTTACCAGCATGCTGGAATTGATCGAGGAAGAGCTGGAATCGCGCGACATTCCCTACGCCTTGCTGACGGGCGAAACGAAGGACCGGGGCGCGCAAGTGGCGGCCTTCCAGCAGGGGGCCGTGCCCATCTTCCTGATCAGCCTGAAGGCGGGTGGCGTGGGCCTGAACCTGACGGCGGCCGACACGGTGATCCACTACGATCCGTGGTGGAATCCGGCGGCGGAAAACCAGGCCACCGACCGCGCCTGGCGCATCGGCCAGGACAAGCCCGTGTTCGTGTATAAACTGATCGCGAAGGGCACCCTGGAAGAAAAAATCCAGCTGCTGCAGCAAAAGAAATCGGAGCTGGCGCAATCGATCCTGGCCGAAGGCGAAGCGCAGAAGATGGCGCTGACGCAGGAAGACTTGCAGCAGATTTTTGCTCCACTGGAAGATTAAGGGCACCGCACGCTTATACTTGGCGATTCTTTCTTGCCAGGTATAAAGCATGCTGCCCTTTCTCCTCTTGCTGCTTGCCGGCGCCATCCTCATGGCGCTGCGTTTCGTCCAGTTGCGCCGCGCCCTGCTGCACGCGCGGGCTGGCGAAGCGCAGTTCCGCCTGCTGGCCGAACATGGCCGCGACGCGGCCTTCCTGCTCGACGCTACTACCCTGGAATTGCTCTACATCAGCCCCGCCGCGCAAGGCCTGACGGGTCACGACTTGCCTGCCTTGCGCGAGCACGCTGCGCGCCTGGCGGCGGATGTGCCGGCTCGCTTGCAGCGCTGGCACGACGGCGATGCCAGCCGTTTGACACTGTTGCGTGAAGTGGAATTGCCGCACGCCGACGGCCACTTGCTGGCGCTGGAAATCCATTCCACCATCGTGCCCGCTGCGGCGGCGATGGGGCGGGGCATCACCGTGGTGGGCTCGGTGCGCGATGTCAGCGCCGCCCAGGCGCAGGAAGCGGAGCGGGAAAAGGAACAAAAGCGCTTCGCCTCCATGCTGTCACATGAATTCCGCACGCCGCTGGCCACCATCGACGGCGCCATCCAGCGCCTGGTCTCGACATCGAAAGATGCCGACGAGGCCACGCGCAAGCGCTATGTGAAAATCCAGACTGCCGTCGACCGTTTGTTGGCCATGATAGCCGACTATCTGTCGCCCGAACGCATGGCGGCCATCGGCCGCGAGCGGGCCGCCGACGGCATCGCGCCGCTGGCCTTGCTGCAGCAGGCGGCCGCCACGGTACCCGCCAGCCACCGCGTGCAGCTGGAACTGGACGAGGACTTGCCGGCCAGGCTGCGCTGCGACGTGCCCGGCATGGCCTTATGCCTGAAAATCTTGTTGGACAACGCCGTCAAGTTCAGCCCGCCGGGGAGCAGCATCACCTTGTCGGCCAAGCTGGTGCCCGAGGGCGGCGTGGCGCTGTGCGTGCGCGATGCGGGGCCCGGCCTGCGGGAAGAAGAACTGGCCCAGCTGTTCGAAAAAGGAAGCCGTGGAAGTTATGCCACGCATCCGGGCGCGGGCCTGGGCCTGTACATGGCGCGCGCTGTCGTCGAGGTGCACGGTGGAAGTTTGCAGGGGCATAATCTGCCCGAAGGCGGCGCGCTTTTCCGCATTTGGCTGCCGCTTCCTGTCTAGACAAGGAAAAGCCTTGCTTCCGCTGAAGGCAACCGTGATAATTCCTTGACGTAAACCTATTGTGCCGTCCATCATGGTGCAGAAGTGAATGGCATGGTTTGCCCACGGTAGCTCACTAACGGAAGAATGGCGTAGCAATGACGAAAATACTGATCGTCGAAGACAATCTGGACTACGCCGAAGACATGGCGGAGTTCCTCGTTGAGCTCGAACACGAAGTCCATATCACCAGCTCCGCTGGCGGGATGTGGACGGCGTTGAGCCATGGTAATGTCGGCGTGGTCGTGCTGGACCTGGGCTTACCCGACGAGGACGGCTTCAACGTCATTCCCCGCATGCGCCAGCTATATCCACAAATCGGCGTGCTGGTGTTGACGGGGCGTGTCGCTTTCGACAGCCGCATCCTGGGCTTGCGCCTTGGTGCTGACCATTACCTGACCAAGCCGATCAAATTCCCTGAACTGGCCGCCCACATCGAGGCGCTCGACCGCCGCGTCGGTCCGCAAGATCCTGTGCCGGAACCCGGCAAGTGGACCTTGAAAGTGAGCGCACGCCAACTTGAACTGATGGGCGCTGTCATTGCCTTGACGGAAAAAGAATTCAACTTCCTGCACCTGTTGACCATCAACACCCGCCCCGTGCCGCGCGACGTCATCGTGGCCGGCATGGGCGGCGAAGACCCCGATGCGGGCCGCAGAGTCGACATGCTCGTGTACCGCCTGCGCAAGAAAGCCAAGACGGGCCTGGGCCAGGACTTGCCGCTGCGTAGTGCGTATGGCGAGGGTTACAGTCTGTCGGCCAGTTTTAATTTGTCTTGATCGCCAAGACGCAGCCAGCGATGAAACGACGTCTGCTGCTAGGCCTGTTTGCGATCGTTTTGCTGGCTTTGGCCAGTGGCGGGCTTTGGCTGCGCCACGAGTGGCAAATCGACAGCTGCCTCGACAATGGAGGTCGCTGGAACCATCTCCTCGCCGTGTGCGAACGCGCATAAGCGCCCGATCCTGTAATCAAGGGACAGAGTCAATCGTTTTTCTCCGTATTTTCAATAAAACAGGGTCAGAGTCGTGCCATGTACCCGCAAGTGTGTAAAATCAAGGCCTTAGCCTTTATTTTATGATTTTCCCATGGCCCGTTTGCCCCGTCTCATCATTCCCGCACTGCCCCATTACGTGATCCAGCGCGGCAGCAACCGCCAGCCTGTGTTCCAGGATGCGCTTGACTATGCGCAGTTCCTGTCCTGGCTGAAAACGGGCGCGAAAATGTTCAAGGTGGCCATCCATGCCTACGTTTTGTTGCCAGACCAATTACATTTGCTGGCCACCCCAAGCGATGCGACGGGCCTGGGACAGCTGATGCAGTGGCTGGGTCGCTATTACGTGCCGTATTTCAATCAAAAATATGGCCGGGAAGGTGCTTTGTGGCAGGGACGCTACAAAACCTCCGTCATCGATCCCGACAATTTCTTTCTTACCTGCTGCCGCTACCTGGAATGTGTGCCCGTGCAAACGGGTCTGGCGGGCCAGGCGCTCGATTACAGCTGGTCCAGTTATGCCCACCATGCCGGTGTGCGTCCCGACCCTGTCATCACTGACCACGCGCTGTACTGGGCGCTGGGCAACACGCCATTCGACCGAGAGGCCGCCTATCTGCGTCTGTGCGAGCAGGGCCTGGGCAGCAGCCAGGTGAAAACCGTGGAGCAGGCTGTACTGAAGGGCTGGCCGCTGGGTTCCGAAGCGTTCAAGCAAGCGCTGGAGCAGAAAATGCAGCGGCAAGTGCTGCCCGCCAAGCGGGGCCGTCCACGCAAAGTCGCAGCCGCAGCGGACGCCAACTGACACGCAGGTACAGCTAAAACAAAAAATCGTCACTTCCTGATGTTTTATTGAGATTCCTTTGACTATGTCCCTATTAAATTTTTAGGGAGACGCAAATAAATTTAATTCGACTCCGACCCTAATTGTTGTAGTTGAGTTTTTTGTTGCGTTGCACTACTCTAGTTTTTCGATAGTCATATGCAGCGGAGAAGCCCATGAAAGCGCAAGGCCTGTACGACCCAGCCAATGAACACGATGCCTGCGGCGTCGGTTTCGTCGCCCATATCAAGGGCAACAAGACCCATTCGATCGTCGAACAGGGTTTGCTGATTCTGAAAAACCTCGATCACCGGGGCGCCGTGGGCGCCGATGCGCTGATGGGCGATGGCGCCGGCATCCTGATCCAGATTCCCGACCAGTACTACCGCGAAGAAATGGCCAAGCAGGGCGTGGAATTGCCGCCGCCTGGCGAATACGGCGTGGGCATGGTCTTCCTGCCGAAGGAACACGCCTCGCGCATCGCCTGCGAACAGGAAATCGAACGCGCCGTGCGCATCGAAGGCCAGGTCGTGCTGGGCTGGCGCAACGTGCCCATCGATACGGACATGCCGATGTCGCCCACCGTGCGCGCCAAGGAACCCGTGATCCGCCAGATTTTCATCGGCCGCGGTCCGGACATCATGGTCACCGACGCGCTCGAGCGCAAACTGTATGTGATCCGCAAATCGTCCGGTCACGCCATCCAGGCTTTGAAGCTGCTGCACGGCAAGGAATTCTTCGTGCCGTCGATGTCGGCCCGTACCATCGTCTATAAAGGCTTGCTGCTGGCCGACCAGGTGGGCGTGTACTACAAGGACTTGCAGGATGCGCGCTGCATCTCGGCCCTGGCCCTGGTCCACCAGCGTTTCTCGACGAATACCTTCCCCGAATGGCCGCTGGCCCACCCCTACCGTTTGATCGCGCACAATGGCGAGATCAACACCGTCAAAGGCAACTTCAACTGGATGCGCGCGCGCGAAGGCGTGATGAAGTCGGCCGTGCTGGGCGACGACCTGCAGAAACTGTTCCCCCTGATTTATGAAGGCCAGTCCGACACGGCGTGCTTCGACAATGCGCTGGAACTGCTGTTGATGGCCGGTTATCCGATCGCCCAGGCGATGATGATGATGATCCCGGAAGCGTGGGAAAACCACACGACGATGGATGACAACCGCCGCGCCTTCTATGAATACCACGCGGCCATGATGGAACCGTGGGACGGCCCGGCAGCCATGGCGTTTACGGATGGTCGCCACATCGGCGGCACCCTGGACCGCAACGGCTTGCGCCCGGCGCGCTACATCGTCACGGACGATGACCTGGTGGTGATGGCGTCTGAGTCGGGCGTGCTGCCGATTCCCGAATCGAAAATCATCCAGAAATGGCGCTTGCAGCCTGGCAAAATGTTCCTGATCGACCTGGAAGCGGGTCGCATCATCGACGACCAGGAACTCAAAAACACCTACGCCAACGCCAAGCCGTATAAAGCGTGGATCAACTCGGTGCGTATCAAGCTCGACGAGATCAAGATGGCCGAAGGCCAGGTGAAACAGGACCGCGCCCAGGGCGAAAAAGAGCAGCCATCGCTGCTGGACCGCCAGCAGGCGTTCGGCTACACGCAGGAAGACCTGAAATTCCTCATGGCGCCGATGGCCGTGGCCGGCGAAGAGGCGACGGGCTCGATGGGCAATGACTCGCCGCTGGCCGTCATGTCGAACAAATTGAAACCGCTGTATAACTACTTCAAGCAACTGTTCGCACAAGTGACGAACCCGCCGATCGATCCTATCCGCGAAGCGATGGTGATGTCGCTGGTGTCCTTCATCGGCCCGAAACCGAACTTGCTCGATACCAACAACGTCAACCCGCCGATGCGCCTGGAAGTGGCGCAGCCCGTGCTGGGCTTTGACGACATGGCACGTTTGCGCAACATCAGCGCCCACACGGGCGGCAAGTTCAAGTCGTATGAACTCGATATCTGCTACCCGCTGGCCTGGGGCAAGGAAGGCGTGGAAGCCTGCCTGGCCTCGCTGTGCGCGGAAGCCGTCGATGCCGTCAAATCCGGCCACAACATTCTGATCGTCTCGGACCGCGCCATTTGCGCCGACCAGGTGGCGATCCCCGCGCTGCTGGCCACCTCGACCGTGCACCAGCACCTGGTGAGCAAGGGCTTGCGCGCGTCCACCGGCCTCGTCGTGGAAACGGGTTCTGCCCGCGAAACGCACCACTTTGCGCTGCTGGCAGGTTACGGCGCGGAAGCCGTCCACCCCTATCTGGCCATGGAAACCCTGGCCGAGATGGCGCATGGTTTGCCCGGCGACTTGTCGGCCGACAAAGCCATCTATAACTACACCAAGGCGGTGGGCAAAGGCTTGATGAAAGTCATGTCGAAGATGGGCATTTCGACGTATATGTCGTACTGCGGCGCGCAAATCTTCGAAGCCATCGGCTTGAACAAGTCGCTGGTCGACAAATACTTCAAGGGCACGGCCTCGAACGTGGAAGGCATCGGCGTGTTTGAAGTGGCGGAAGAAGCGCTGCGCCTGCACGCGCTGGCCTTCGGCAACGATCCCGTGCTGGCCGACAAGCTCGACGCGGGCGGCGAATATGCATTCCGCGTGCGCGGCGAAGACCACATGTGGACGCCGGACGCGATTGCGAAGTTGCAGCACTCCACGCGCAGCAACAATTTCTCCAGCTATAAGGAGTACGCGCAAATCATCAACGACCAGAGCCGTCGCCACCTGACCCTGCGCGGCCTGTTCGAGTTCAAGCTCGACCCGACCAAGGCGATACCGCTGGACGAAGTGGAACCGGCCAAGGAAATCGTCAAGCGTTTCGCTACCGGCGCCATGTCGCTCGGCTCGATCAGCACGGAGGCGCACGCCACCCTGGCCGTCGCCATGAACCGCATCGGCGGCAAGTCGAACACGGGCGAGGGCGGCGAAGATCCGAACCGCTACACGCAGGAATTGAAAGGCATTCCGATCCGCCAGGGCGATACCATGGCTTCCATCGTGGGCGCCGAGCAGATCGTCGTCGACATTCCGCTGCAGGAAGGCGATTCCATGCGCTCGCGCATCAAGCAGGTGGCGTCGGGACGTTTCGGCGTCACGGCTGCCTACCTCAATTCCGCCGACCAGATCCAGATCAAGATGGCGCAGGGCGCGAAACCGGGCGAAGGCGGCCAGTTGCCGGGCCATAAAGTGTCGGAATACATCGCCAGCCTGCGCTTCTCCGTGCCGGGCGTGGGCCTGATTTCGCCGCCGCCGCACCACGATATCTATTCGATCGAAGACCTGGCGCAGCTGATCCATGACTTGAAGAATGCCAATCCGCGCGCCTCGATTTCCGTGAAACTGGTGTCGGAAGTGGGCATCGGCACGGTGGCCGCCGGCGTCACCAAGGCCAAGGCCGACCATGTGGTCGTCGCCGGCCACGACGGCGGCACGGGCGCCTCGCCATTGTCGTCCGTGAAACATGCAGGCACGCCGTGGGAGCTGGGTCTGGCCGAAACGCAACAGACCCTGGTGCTGAACGGCTTGCGCAGCCGTATCCGCGTGCAAGCCGACGGCCAGATGAAGACGGGCCGCGATGTGGTCATCGCCGCCCTGCTTGGCGCCGACGAAATCGGTTTCGCCACGGCGCCGCTGGTGGTCGAAGGCTGCATCATGATGCGCAAATGCCATTTGAACACCTGCCCCGTGGGTGTGGCCACGCAAGACCCCGTCCTGCGCGCCAAGTTCTCGGGCAAACCCGAGTATGTCGTCAATTACTTCTTCTTCGTTGCCGAAGAAGCGCGTCAATTGATGGCGCAGTTGGGCATCCGCACGTATGACGAACTGATCGGCAGAGTCGATTTGCTCGATAAGTCGAAGGCGATTTCGCACTGGAAGGCGCAGGGCCTGGACTTCTCGGCCATTTTCTACAAGCCGGAAACATTGGATGGCCAAGCCTGCCGCCACGTGGAATTCCAGGACCATGCGCTGGAGAAAGCACTCGACCACAAGCTGATCGCGCAAGCGCGCGCGGCGCTGGAAAAGGGCGAGCGCGTCTCCTTCATCTCGCCCGTGCGCAACCTGAACCGCACGGTGGGCACCATGCTGTCCGGCGAAGTGGCGAAGAAATATGGCCACGCAGGCTTGCCTGACGACACCATCCACATCCAGTTGCAAGGCACGGCGGGCCAGTCGGCCTGCGCCTTCCTGGCGCACGGCATCACGATCGACCTGGTAGGCGAGGGCAACGATTACGTGGGTAAAGGGCTATCGGGCGGGCGCATCATCGTGCGGCCGAATACGGAATTCCGCGGCTGGGCCGTGGATAACATCATCATCGGCAACACGGTGCTGTACGGCGCGATTGCCGGCGAAGCCTTCTTCAATGGCGTGGCCGGTGAACGCTTTGCCGTGCGCAACTCGGGCGCCACCACGGTGGTCGAGGGCCTGGGCGACCATGGCTGCGAATACATGACGGGCGGTACGGTGGTGGTGCTGGGCAACACGGGACGCAACTTCGCGGCCGGCATGTCGGGCGGCATCGCCTATGTGTATGACCCGGCCGGCGACTTTGCCAGCAAGTGCAACACGGCCATGGTCAGCCTGGACAAGGTCGTGTCCGCGGCGGAACAGCATCTCGACCGCGACGCCTGGCATACCCAGCACCGCGATGGCGTGCCGGAAGCCGATGAAGTCATCCTCAAGCGCCTGATCGAGCGTCACTTCAAGCACACGGGTAGCACTCGCGCCCGCGTCTTGCTGGACGATTGGGCCGCGGCGCGCGGCAAGTTCGTGAAAGTCTTCCCGAACGAATACAAGCGCGCGTTGATCGAGATGGCTGCCGATGCTGCCATGGAAGTGCAAGCCGTCGCCGCCTGAGCCAGCCAAGCTCATTGCCAAGATGAATGACCGGGAGCGGCCAGGCCGCTCCCCGCCAGCTAATAATACAAAGGAATAATCGTGGGTAAAATTACCGGCTTCATGGAATTCAAGCGCCAGGACGAACACTATCTGGAGCCTGCCGCGCGCCTGAAGAACTACAAGGAATTCGTGCTGCACCTGTCGGATGCGCAAGCGACCGTGCAGGGCGCGCGCTGCATGGATTGCGGCATCCCTTTCTGCACCACGGGTTGTCCTGTGAATAACATCATTCCCGACTGGAATGACCTGGTGTACCGCGGTGCTTACCGCGAAGCGCTCGATATCTTGCATTCGACGAATAACTTTCCGGAATTTACGGGCCGCATCTGCCCGGCGCCATGTGAATCGGCCTGTACCCTGGGCATCCACGAAGATCCGGTCGGCATCAAGTCCATCGAGCACAAAATCATCGACATGGGCTGGGAACACGGCTGGGTCACGCCGCAGCCGGCAGGTTTTAGTACGGGCAAGAAAGTGGCCATCGTCGGTTCCGGCCCTGCCGGTCTGGCGGCGGCGCAGCAACTGGCGCGCGCCGGCCATGCCGTCACCGTGTTTGAAAAGAGCGACCGGGTCGGTGGTTTGTTGCGTTATGGCATCCCCGATTTCAAGATGGAAAAGTCGCACATCGACTTGCGCGTGAAACAGATGGAAGCCGAAGGCGTGGTCTTCCGCACCAGCGTGCTGGTCGGCAAGGATTTCCCTGCCCACGTAAACAACTGGGCCAAGGAAACCATTTTCCCGGAAGACCTGGAAAAAGAATTTGACGCCGTCATCATGGCCGGCGGCGCCGAGCAGCCGCGCGACTTGCCCGTGCCGGGCCGCGACTTGAAAGGCGTGCACTTCGCCATGGATTTCCTGCCGCTGCAAAACAAGGTCAACGCGGGCGACAAGCTCAAGGACCAGATCAAGGCGACAGGCAAGCACGTGGTAGTGATCGGCGGCGGCGACACGGGGTCCGATTGCGTGGGCACCTCGAACCGCCATGGTGCCGCCTCGGTAGCCCAGTTCGAACTGATGCCGCAGCCGCCGGAACAGGAAAACAAGCCGCTGGTCTGGCCGTACTGGCCCACCAAGCTGCGCACCTCGTCCTCGCACGAGGAAGGCTGCGAGCGCGACTGGGCCGTGGCCACCAAGCGTTTCGAAGGCAAGGGCGGCAAGGTGGAAAAGCTGATCGCCTGCCGCGTGGAGTGGAAAGACGGCAAGATGAGCGAAGTGCCGAACTCGGAATTCGAGATGAAGGCCGACCTGGTCTTCCTGGCCATGGGTTTTGTTTCCCCTGTGCAACAGGTGCTTGAAGCATTCGGCGTTGATACGGATGCGCGCGGCAACGTCAAGGCCAGTACGGACGGCGCCGCTTGCTACCAGACCTCGGTGGCCAAAGTGTTTGCCGCCGGCGACATGCGCCGCGGCCAGTCGCTGGTGGTCTGGGCCATCCGCGAAGGGCGCCAGTGCGCACGCGCCGTCGATGAGTTCCTGATGGGGGCATCCCTGCTGCCACGTTAATTAACGAGCAATTGTTCGTTTTTTTGACAGGGCCACGGCGCGGATTGCGGCGTGGCCTTTGTTATTTTTACTGATCAAGTCAATAGCCGTGAACGTCATCGGATGGGGACGCGATGCACAGCTCAAATTTCCACTACAATATCTGACTTTCGATTCATTAGTGTTGTATTCTTCCCCTTTCCGGGGCTGTCCCAAGGGGTGTCTCAGCAGAGGTTGGCGTTTCTGCACTACAATACGCCATTAAAATAGTGAGCTTCGTCGTGCCAAATCTTGTTGAGATCCGTGATTTACACTTTGCCTATGGAGAACGTTCGATTTTATCGGGCCTCCAAATGGATTTCCCACGCGGAAAAGTTGTGGCCGTCATGGGTGGCTCCGGCAGTGGCAAGACGACCGTATTGCGCCTGATCGGCGGGCAGCTGCGCCCCAGTTCCGGCTCCGTGAATATCGACGGCCAGATCGTGCATACGCTCAAGACCGACGAGTTATATCAAATGCGCCGCAAGATGGGCATGCTGTTCCAGCACGGCGCCCTGTTTACGGACTTGACGGCGTTCGAGAACGTGGCGTTTCCCCTGCGCGAACACACGGACTTGAATGAAGAGCTGATCCGCACCCTGGTGCTGATGAAGCTGCACGCCGTGGGTTTGCGCAACGCGGCGCAATTGAAGCCGGCCGAGATTTCCGGTGGCATGGGCCGCCGCGTCGCGCTGGCGCGCGCCATCGCGCTCGACCCGGAACTGATCATGTATGACGAGCCGTTCGCCGGCCTGGACCCGATTTCCATGGGCGTGACGGCCAATCTGATCCGCAATCTGAACGATGCGCTGGGTTCCACGTCTATCCTGGTATCGCACGACGTGAAGGAGTGTTTCGCCATCGCTGATTATGTGTATTTTCTGTCATCGGGCAAGATCGTGGCGCACGGCACGCCGGCCGAGATGGCCGTGTCGACGCATCCGTACGTCAAGCAGTTCGTCAATGCCGAGGCCGATGGCCCTGTGCCGTTCCACTATCCGGGCAAGTCGCTGGCCGACGACCTGGGTTTGCACGCGGGAGCGCGCCGATGATCGCGCGTTTCCTGGCGGCGATCGGAGCATGGTTGCGCAACTCGGTACAAGACCTCGGCTTTGCCGTGCGTTCGTTCTTTCTTATCATCGCCTCCTCGGGTGGACTGTGGCGCCGCCCACACTTGCTGATCGAGCAATTGTTTTACATTGGCAGCCGGTCGGTGTTGATCATCGCCGTGTCCGGCCTGTTCGTTGGCATGGTGCTGGGTTTGCAAGGCTATTACACACTGAGCACCTTTGGCGCGACGCAGTCGCTGGGGCAGTTGGTGGCGCTGTCCTTGATGCGTGAACTGGGTCCGGTCGTCACGGCGCTGCTGTTCGCGGGCCGCGCCGGCACTTCGCTGACGGCGGAAATCGGCCTGATGAAGGCGGGTGAGCAATTGTCGGCCATGGAAATGATGGCCGTCAATCCGATCCAGCGCGTGCTGGCGCCCCGTTTCTGGGCCGGCGTGATCGCCATGCCTATCCTGGGTGGCATCTTCACGGCCGTCGGCGTCATCGGCAGCTATTTGGTGGGCGTGGTGCTGATTGGCGTCGATGAAGGCTCGTTCTGGTCGCAGATGCAGGGCGGCGTGAATGTTTGGAAAGATATCGCCAATGGTACCTATGTTAAAAGCATGGTCTTCGGCATCGCGGTGACGTTCATCGCGCTGTTCCAGGGGTATCAGGCACAGCCGACGCCGGAAGATGTCTCCGGCGCGACCACGCGCACGGTGGTGATTTCGTCGTTAATGGTGTGGTGGCTCGATTTCATGATGACGGCGTTGATGTTTAGCAAGTAATTGCCGATCAGCGAACAACCGCGGGCCTGGGCAGGATGTTGCGCAGGCGGCGGCAAGTAAAAATAATTTAGGATTGTTTATGCAACGTAAATCTATGGATGTCTGGGTCGGCTTGTTCGTCTTGCTGGGTGTGGCGGCATTGATGTTTCTAGCGCTCAAGGCCGGCAATATGAGCTCGCTGTCTTTCAGCAAGACGTATACCATTAGTGCCAAGTTCGACAATATTGGCGGCCTCAAGCCGCAGGCGCCCGTCAAGGGCGCTGGCGTGGTGGTGGGGCGCGTGGCGGAGATCCGTTTTGACGACAAGACGTATCAGGCGCTGGTGAAACTCGACATCGAAGATGGCTACAAATTTCCGAAAGACAGCTCGGCCAAGATTTTGACGGCCGGTTTGCTGGGTGAGCAATATATCGGCCTGGAAGCAGGCGGAGATCTGGCGAACCTGGCAGAGGGCGACAAGATTGCCCGTACTCAATCGGCCACAGTGCTGGAAGACCTGATCAATCAGTTCATCTACAGCAAGGCAGCGGAAGGAAAGGACAGCAAATGAGCGAGTCGACCAAGAAATCTCAAGGCAGCCTGGCGCGTATCGGCCTGGCCCTGGCCATCGCCGCCAGCGTAAGCGCTTGCGCCACCGGCACCAATCCGCGCGACCCGCTCGAAGGGTATAACCGCGCCATGTTCAAGTTCAACGACACCGTCGACCAGGTGGCCCTGAAACCGGTCGCCACGGCCTACAAGAAGGTTACGCCGTCGTTCGTGCAAACGGGCGTAGGCAACTTCTTCGGCAACTTGTCCGATGTGTGGAGCGCCGTAAACAACTTGCTGCAAGGCAAGGGTGAAGCGGGTTTGCAAGACGTCGTGCGCGTCAGCATGAACTCGACTTTCGGAATTTTCGGCCTGATCGACATCGCCTCGCAGGCGGGTATTCCGAAGCATAACGAAGACTTTGGCCAGACCCTGGGCTGGTATGGCGTCCAGCCTGGTCCGTACGTGATGCTGCCGCTGCTGGGCCCATCGACCGTGCGCGATACGGCGGCCCTGCCGCTCGATATCACGGGCGACCCATGGCGCTACAAGGACCCTGCCTCGGTGCGCAATATCGGCACAGTGACGCGCGTGGTCGACAAGCGCGCTGCGCTGCTCGACGCGACCAACCTGATGGAAGCGGCCGCGCTGGACCGCTATGAATTTATTCGCGACGGCTTCCTGCAGGCGCGGGAAAGCAAGGTTTTCGATGGCGATACGGACCGCCGCGACCGCAAAGTGCCAAAAAACGACAGCAGTGATTACGAGCCGCAGTACGATGCGAAACCACAGGCCGCCCCTGCGGAAGCCCCATCAGCCACGGCTGCGGCCGACGTTGCGCCTGTGGACCTCGTAACATCTGGTAGCAATACCGTTGCCGCCGACGCCAGGCCCCAGGAGTAAACTCCGGTACAGAAACACCACGGCTGCGATCAACGCCAGCCGGTGCATAGCAACACCATGAAAGGTAGAACCATGAAATTGATGAAACAATTGCTGGCGATGGCGACCATCGCCTTTGCCACCGCCGCCCAGGCCGCCCCCGCTGTCGAGGCACCGGACGTATTGGTCAAACGCATCAGCCAGGACGTGATCGACACGGCCAAGGCCGACAAGGCCATCCAGGCTGGCGATATCAAGCGCGTCACCGAATTGGTGGAAAGCAAGATCTTGCCGTATGTGGATTTCCAGCGCATGACGGCCCTGGCCGCCGGCCGCTTCTGGCGCGACGCCACGCCGGAGCAGCAAAAGCAGCTGTCCGCAGAATTCCGCACCTTGCTGATCTACACGTATTCGGGCGCCCTGTCGCAGATCAAGAACGAAACCGTGGAATTCAAGCCGATGCGCGCCGACCCGGCCGATACGGAAGTGGAAGTGCGCTCGCAAGTCAACGTGGCGCGCGGCGAACCCGTGCCTCTGAACTACCGCGTGGCGAAAACCCCATCCGGCTGGAAGATCTATGACATCAACGTGCTGGGCGCGTGGCTGGTGGAAACGTATAAAAGCAGCTTTGCCAGCGAGATCAGCAAGGGCGGCATCGATGGCCTGATCAAGACCTTGCAGGCAAAAAACAAGGCCCTGGCCAGCCGTCCCGCTGTCAAAGCCAAATAATCGGCTATCATATAGCTCCTGAACCAGCTCCAGACCAGCGCAGCCCGACGCCATGCCCGACTCTCTCGACACCCTGCAATCCCTGACTTCCCTGACCGTGGACAATGCCACCTCGGCATTGGAGCAGGGTCTGGACGCCATCCGATCGGGTCAGACCAAGTTCGATTTGCGCAACATCAAGGCTGTCGATTCGGCCGCCGTTTCCGTCATGCTGACGTGGCAGCGCGCCGCGCAGGATGCCGGCGGCGTGCTGGAACTGAAAAACCTGCCGAACAACCTGAAAAACCTCACCAAGCTGTATGGCGTCTGCTCGCTCGTCTCGAGCACGTTGACGGCCGACGACTGCGGCAGCGCCGACGGCCACGCCGAACGCAGCCCGTCCGACCTGCATCATCATTGATCCTGTCCCACTCCCCGCATCAGCAGTAGTTTTCAAGCCGGCAGGCCAGCAGCGCCGCCGGATTGATCTCCAAGTGTTCCACGAATTTTCCAACTATAATTGACTGTTGCGCCGTCCTCGTCTGAAGGGGGCGCCCTGCACCGGCCTGCCGGCCTGGATGTTTCCGGCAACTGGCGCATCACACCAGACGCATTACCTTTGAAACAAGCACATGACCGCAATTCAAATCACGAATGTAGAAAAGAGCTATAAATCGCTCAAGGCGCTGGGCGGCGTGTCGCTGGCCATCGAGGAAGGCGAATTCTTTGGCCTGCTCGGCCCCAATGGCGCCGGCAAGACCACCCTCATTTCCATCATCGCCGGCCTGATACGTCCCGACGCGGGCACCGTCAAGATCCACGGCCACGACGTGGTCACGGACTTCCGCAACGCGCGCCGCAACCTTGGCGTGGTGCCGCAGGAGCTGGTGTTCGACCCGTTTTTCACCGTGCGCGAAACCTTGCGCCTGCAGTCCGGCTATTTCGGCTTGCCGAACAACGACAAATGGATCGACGAGGTCATGGAAAACCTCGACCTGACCGGCAAGGCCGACACGAATATGCGCGCCCTGTCCGGCGGCATGAAGCGCCGCGTGCTCGTCGCCCAGGCGCTGGTGCACAAGCCGCCCGTCATCGTGCTCGATGAGCCGACCGCCGGCGTCGACGTGGAACTGCGCCAGACCCTGTGGAAGTTCATCTCGCGCCTGAACCGCGAAGGCGGCCACACCGTCGTGCTGACCACCCACTACCTGGAAGAGGCGCAAGCCATGTGCCAGCGCGTCGCCATGCTCAAGACGGGCAAGGTGGTGGCGCTCGACACCATGTCGGCCCTGATCCGTCGCATCGCCGGCTCGCAGCTGCAGGTGCATCTCAAATACGGCAGCTTGCCGGCCGACTTGCAGCATCTGGTGCTGCACCCGGAAGAACAGCAGGCGCCGAACAAGTTCAGCTTGCGCGTCAACGAATACAGCGAAGTCGAGAAAATCCTCGCCCGCCTGCGTGAAGCGGGCGTCGAGATCGATGAAATGCAATTGCAACAAGCCGACCTGGAAGACATCTTCTTGCAGATCATGGATAAAGGTACCGTATGATTTCGACAGGATTTCGCACCCTCGTCTACAAAGAGACCCTGCGCTTCTGGAAAGTGGCGACGCAAACCGTGGCCGCACCCGTGCTCACGTCGATGCTGTACCTGCTGGTGTTCGGCCATGTACTCGACGGCCGCGTGGAGCCCAGCCCCGGCGTCAGCTACACGGCCTTTTTGATTCCCGGCCTGGTGATGATGAGCGTGCTGCAAAACGCGTTTGCCAATTCCTCGTCCTCGCTAATCCAGTCCAAGATCACGGGCAACCTGGTGTTCGTGCTGCTGACTCCCCTGTCGCATTGGGAAATCTTCTCGGCGTATGTACTCGCTTCCGTCGCGCGCGGCCTGGCCGTGGGCTTTGGCGTGTTTGCCATCACCTGCTGGTTCGCCGACCTGTCGTTTGTCGCGCCCCTGTGGATCGTCATCTTTGCCTTCCTGGGCGCCGCCATGCTGGGCACCATGGGCCTGATCGCCGGCATCTGGGCCGAGAAATTCGACCAGCTGGCCGCTTTCCAGAACTTCCTGATCATGCCGGCTACCTTTTTGTCAGGCGTGTTTTACTCGATCCACTCTCTGCCCCCGTTCTGGCAGTCGGTATCGCACCTGAATCCTTTCTTTTACATGATCGACGGCTTCCGCTACGGTTTCTTCGGCGTGTCCGACGTCAGCCCCTGGCTCAGTCTTTCCATCGTCGCCGGCTTCCTCGTGATCCTGGCGCTGGCATCGATCCGACTGCTGAAAAGCGGCTATCGCTTGCGTCACTAGTTACGACACTAATTGCGCCATTGATTGCGGCACACCACATCACCACATTATTCAATATCAAGGACTTATCGTGACCACCACTCCAGAACTGATCCACGGCTATCTGTCGGCCGGCCTCGAATGCACGCACCTCGAAGTGGAAGGCGACGGCCAGCACTTCCAGGCCGTGATCGTTTCGCCTGCGTTTGCCGGCAAACGTTTGATCCAGCGCCACCAGATCGTCTACGCCGCCCTGGGCGACCGCATGCGCGAGGAAATCCACGCGCTGTCGATGAAAACCCTGACACCTGAAGAATTCCAAGGATAAGCACATGGACAAACTCCTCATCAACGGCGGCAACCGCCTGAACGGCGACATCGCCATCTCCGGCGCAAAAAACGCCGCCTTGCCCATCCTGTGCGCCGGCCTGCTGACCGCAGGCGACCTGGACCTGACGAACGTGCCGCACCTGCACGACGTGGCCACCATGTTGAAACTGCTGGGCCAGACGGGCCTGAAGGTGCAGCAGGACGGCGACCGCGTGGTCCTCAACGGTAGCGCCATCGACACCCTGGAAGCGCCGTATGAACTGGTCAAAACCATGCGCGCCTCGATTCTGGTGCTGGGCCCCATGCTGGCGCGCTTCGGCGAAGCCAAGGTCTCGTTGCCGGGCGGCTGCGCCATCGGCTCGCGCCCCGTCGACCAGCACATCAAGGGCCTGGAAGCACTGGGCGCCGAGATCCGCATCGAAGCAGGCTACATCTACGCCAAGTGCGCCAAGCTGAAAGGCGCGCGCATCGTCACCGACATGATCACCGTCACTGGCACCGAGAACCTGCTGATGGCAGCGACCCTGGCCGAAGGCGAGACCATCCTGGAAAACGCCGCCTGCGAACCGGAAGTAACCGACCTGGCGCACCTGCTGGTCGCCATGGGCGCGAAGATCGACGGCATCGGCACCAGCCGCCTGGTGATTCAGGGCGTCGACGCCTTGCACGGTGCTTCGCACGCGGTCATCGCCGACCGTATCGAGACGGGCACTTTCCTGTGCGCCGTGGCGGCCACCGGCGGCGATATCACGCTGCGCAACGTGCGCACGGACATCCTCGACGCGGCGCTCGACAAGCTGCGCGCCATGGGCCTGACGATGACCTTCGGCGCCGACTGGATCCGCGCCGAGATGTCGGCCCGTCCGAACCCCGTCAGCTTCCGCACCACGGAATATCCCGGCTTCCCGACCGACATGCAGGCGCAGTTCATGGCTGTGAACACGATTGCCAACGGCGCCAGCCGCGTCACCGAGACGATTTTCGAAAACCGCTACATGCACGTGCAGGAAATGAACCGCCTGGGCGCCGACATCACCATCGAGGGCAATACGGCCATCATCGCCGGCGTCAAGCAGCTGCGCGGCGCGCCCGTGATGGCGACCGACCTGCGCGCCTCGGCGTCGCTGGTGATCGCGGCCCTGGCGGCGGACGGAGAAACCCTGATCGACCGCATCTATCACCTCGACCGCGGCTACGACCGCATGGAAGTGAAATTGTCGGCAGTCGGCGCGAACATCGTGCGCATCAAGTAAAAACAAAAAAGGAACGAGCATGAACGGATCGAACAACGGTGACAGCTCCCAGCTGATCCTGGCGCTCTCAAAAGGCCGCATTTTTGAGGACACCATGCCGCTGCTGGAAGCGGCCGGCATCAAGGTGCTGGAAAACCCGGAGACCTCGCGCAAGCTGATTTTGGCCACTAACGATCCGAACGTGCGCGTCATCATCGTGCGCGCCAGCGACGTGCCGACCTACGTGCAGTACGGCGCGGCCGATTTCGGCGTGGCGGGCAAGGATGTCCTGCTCGAACACGGCGGCGAAGGCCTGTACCAGCCGATCGACCTGAATATCGCCTCCTGCCGCATGTCGGTGGCGGTGCAGGCCGGTTTTGATTACGAAAAGGCCGTGCAGCAGGGCGCGCGCTTGCGCGTGGCCACCAAGTTCGTGCACACGGCGCGCGAGCATTTCGCCGCCAAGGGCGTGCACGTCGACCTGATCAAGCTGTATGGTTCGATGGAACTGGCGCCTTTGGTGGGCCTGTCCGACGCCATCGTCGACCTGGTCAGCACGGGCAGTACCTTGCGCGCGAACAACCTCGTCGAGGTCGAACACATCATGGAAATTTCGTCGCGCCTGGTGGTCAACCAGGCTGCGCTCAAGCTCAAGCGCGAGCGCTTGCAGCCGATTATCGAGGCGTTTGAACGCGCCTCGCAAGCCTAGACACCTTCAGTAGCAGAAAGCCGATTATGCCGATACAGATACGCAAGCTCGATTCAAGCCAGGATGGTTTCCAACAATCGCTCGATACGCTGCTGGCGTTCGAGGCAGGCACCGATGCAGCGATTGAAACGTCGGTCGCGAAAATCCTGGCCGACGTGAAAACGCGCGGCGACGCCGCCGTACTGGAGTACACCAACCGTTTTGACCGCATCCCGCATGGCGGCGCGGCGGAAATGGCGGCTTTTGATATTTCGCAGGCCGAATTGCAGGCGGCGCTGAACGGCTTGCCGTCGGCGCAGCGAGAAGCGCTGCAGATCGCCGCGCAGCGCATCCGCGCCTTCCACGAACGCCAGCGCGAGGAATTGCGCGGTTTTACTTACACCGAGCCCGATGGCACGGTGCTGGGCCAGAAGATCACGCCGCTGGACCGGGTCGGCATCTACGTCCCGGGCGGCAAGGCAGCGTATCCGTCATCCGTGCTGATGAACGCCATTCCCGCGCACGTGGCGGGCGTGGGCGAAATCATCATGGTCGTGCCGACGCCCGATGGCGTGAAAAACCAGATGGTGCTGGCCGCCGCCGCAATCGCCGGCGTGACGCGCGTGATCACCATCGGCGGTGCGCAAGCGGTCGGCGCGCTGGCTTACGGCACGCAGACGATTGCCGCCGTCGATAAAATCGTCGGCCCCGGCAACGCCTATGTGGCTGCCGCCAAGCGCCGCGTGTTCGGCATCGTCGGCATCGACATGATCGCCGGACCGTCCGAAATCCTGGTCCTTTGCGACGGCACTACCGACCCGGACTGGGTCGCCATGGACTTGTTTTCGCAGGCCGAGCACGACGAGCTGGCGCAGGCGATCCTGTTGTGCCCCGATGCCGACTATATCGCCAAGGTCGAAGCGAGCATCGCCAAGCTTCTGCCGACGATGCCGCGCCAGGCCACCATCAGCACTTCTCTGCAGGACCGGGGCGCGCTGATCAAGGTACGCAGCATGGAAGAAGCGTGTGAAATCGCCAATGCCATCGCGGCGGAACACCTGGAAATTTCGGCGGAAAATCCACAGCAGTGGGCCGAGCAGATCCGTCACGCGGGCGCCATGTTCCTGGGCCGCTTTTCGTCCGAATCGCTGGGCGACTATTGCTGCGGCCCCAATCACGTGCTGCCGACCTCGCGCACGGCGCGCTTTTCGTCGCCGCTGGGCGTGTACGACTTCCAGAAGCGCTCGTCCATCATTCACGTCAGCGAAGCGGGTGCGCAAACCCTGGGCCGTGTCGCCGCCACCCTGGCGTATGGCGAAGGATTGCAAGCGCACGCGCGCAGCGCCGAACTGCGTTTGAAGCCGCAGCCATGACGAAGTTGGCGGAGCGGCCGGACTGGGTCAACCGGGTCTATTGCGAAGACGCGCTGGCGGGGCTGGCGCGTATTCCCGATGGCTCCGTGGACCTGATCCTGACCGATCCGCCGTACAACCTGGGCAAGGATTATGGAAACTCCTCGGACCAGCAGTCGGTGGCCGACTACCTGCGCTGGACGGAGGCGTGGATCGATGCGGCGCTGCCCAAGCTGAAAGCCAACGGCAGCCTGTATATCTTTTTGACCTGGCGCTATTCGCCGGAGATCTTCGTCATGCTGAAACAGCGCATGGCGATGATGAATGAAATCATCTGGGACCGCCGCGTGCCATCCATGGGCGGCAGTGTGCGCAGCTTTTCATCGGTGCACGACACCATCGGCTTCTTCGTCAAGCGCAAGGATTACTACTTCGACCTTGACGCGGTGCGCATCGCCTACGACGCGGCCACCAAGAAAGCCCGTTCGCGCTCGATCTTCATCGGCGCGAAATGGCTGGAAGTAGGCTACAACCCGAAAGACTTGTGGAGCGTGTCGCGCCTGCACAAGGAACATCCGGAACGGGCCGACCACCCGACGCAAAAGCCGCTCGAGATCATCGAGCGCATGCTCAAGGCCTCGTGCCCGCCCGGCGGCGTGGTGCTCGACCTGTTCATGGGCAGCGGCACCACGGCCCTGGCGGCCAAGCGCTGCGGGCGCGATTTTGTGGGTTTCGAACTGAACCCCGATTATTGCGCCATCATTGAACAGCGCCTGGCGGCACTGGCGCAGGAACTGACCGCAGAGGCCATGCCGCAGCCAGAGAAAAAGGCGCCGGCCAAACGCCGGGCCACCGTACCCAAGGCCGCCAAGGTGGCCGTGAAGACGCCGGTGGCGGCCAAGAAGCCGGCAACGGCGAAAAAATCGTCCGCAGTGAAAAAAACGCCGGCCCGCAAGGCGCGCAGCGCCGCCGTGGCGGAAGACGTCGTCATTTAGTCTCCATTTAATTTCATCAGGAGTGTTTGCAGCATGTCTTTCCTCGATCAGTTAATCAGCAACACCGTGCGGTCCGATGTGCGGACCGTCAAAAGCTACCAGGTAGCCGATGCCAGCGGTTACATCAAACTCGATGCGATGGAAAACCCGTATCCGCTGCCGCAGCATCTGCGCGAGGAGCTGGGCGCGCGCCTGGCCGGTGTGGCGCTGAACCGCTATCCGCCGTCCTACGCCAGCCTGCAGGCGGCCATCTGCGCCAAGCTGGGCGTGCCCGCCGGCTACGACGTCATGCTGGGCAACGGTTCCGATGAACTGATTTCCATCCTGGCCATGGCCTGCGCCCGCCAGGAGCCGGGCCAGCGCGCCGTGCTGCTGGCGCCCGTGCCGGCCTTCGTCATGTACGCGCGCTCGGCGCAGTTTGCCGGCATGGATTTCGTCGGCGTGCCCCTGCAGGCCGACTTCAGCCTGGACATGGACGCCATGCTGGCGGCCATCGAAGAGCACCGCCCGGCGCTGGTCTTCCTCGCCTATCCGAACAATCCGACGGGCAATCTGTTTGCCAGCGCCGACATCGAACGCATCCTGGCCGCCCTGGGCGACACGGGCATCGCCGTCGTCGACGAAGCCTACGAGCCGTTCGCGCAGCACAGTTTCATGGGGCGCCTGCCCGAATTCGAGAACCTGGTGGTGATGCGCACCGTGTCGAAGCTGGGCCTGGCCGGTATCCGCCTCGGCTATATGTCGGCCGCGCCGGCCCTGCTGGCGCAGTTTGAAAAAGTGCGCCCGCCGTACAATGTGAATGTGCTGACGCAGGCGGCAGCCGAATTCGCGCTCGAGCACCTCGACGTGCTCAATGCCCAGGCTGACTTGCTCAACAGCGAGCGCGATGCACTGGCGCTGCGCCTGGCGGAACTGCCCGGCGTGACGGTATTTCCCTCGAAGGCAAATTTTCTTCTGATTCGTGTGGCTGATTCCGACGATGTTTGTGCAAAACTGCTTGCCCGCAGGGTTTTAATTAAAAATATGAGTAAAATGCATGCTGCGCTGGTCAATTGCCTGCGCATCAGCGTCAGCACCCCGGAAGAGAATTCCCTTTTTTACGATGCCTTCAAGGCATCCCTCGTTTAGCCTATCGCCAGAGCCTCCCATGAACCGCACCGCAGAAATCACGCGCAACACCAATGAGACGCAAGTTCGCGTCGCCCTCAACCTGGACGGCACCGGCCAGCAAAAGCTGAACACCGGCGTGCCCTTCCTCGATCATATGCTGGATCAGATCGCCCGCCACGGCTTGATCGACCTCGATATCGAAGCGACGGGCGACGTGCATATCGACAACCACCATACGGTGGAAGACGTAGGCATCACCCTGGGCATGGCCGTGGCCAAGGCCATCGGCGACAAGAAGGGCATCCGCCGCTATGGCCATGCGTATGTGCCGCTGGACGAGGCGCTGTCGCGCGTGGTGCTCGATTTCTCGGGCCGCCCGGGCATCGAATACCACATCCCGTTTACGCGCGCCATGATCGCCGGCTTCGACGTTGACCTGACCCTGGAATTTTTCCGCGGCTTCGTCAACCATGCGGGCGTAACATTGCATATCGACAATTTGCGCGGCACGAATGCCCACCATCAGTGCGAAACCGTATTCAAGGCCTTTGGCCGCGCGCTGCGCATGGCTGCCGAACTCGATGAGCGCGCGGCCGGCATCATTCCATCGACCAAGGGCAGCCTGTAAGCGCTGGCCGGGATACACTGTCAATTCTGAGATTAAACACATGAATAAAATTGTGGTGGTGGATTACGGCATGGGCAACCTGCGCTCGGTGGCGCAGGCCCTGCGTGCCGTGGCGCCGGACGCTGATGTGCGCATTTCGGGCGTGCCGGCCGACATCGACAGCGCCGACCGCATCGTCTTGCCGGGCCAGGGCGCCATGCCCGACTGCATGCGCAGCCTGCGCGAATCGGGCGTGCTCGAAGCGCTGCTGCGCGCCGCGGACAGCAAGCCCGTGCTGGGCGTGTGCATCGGCGAGCAAATGCTGTTCGAGGGCAGCGAAGAGGGTGATGCGGCCGGTCTGGGCTTGCTGCCAGGAAAAGTCGTGCGCTTCCAGCTCGACGGCCAGGTGCAGGAGGATGGCTCGCGCTTCAAGGTGCCGCAAATGGGCTGGAACCAAGTGCGGCAAACAGCGCCCCATGCGATGTGGGATGGCATCGCCGACAACGCGTATTTTTACTTTGTGCACAGCTATTTTGCTCAACCTCAAGAGGCGGCGCACACGGTGGGCGAGACTGTTTATGGCGCGCCGTTCGCTTGCGCCGTCGCCCGTGATAATATTTTCGCGACGCAGTTTCACCCTGAAAAAAGTGCTGCCGCTGGCTTGCAGCTGTACAAGAACTTTGTTCACTGGAAACCCTGACGTATCGTATTGACCTACCTTTTGATGTACCTTCGTGGCCTTTCCGGCTTCGCTTCTCACTCACTCTGACACCACACTGACCATGCTGCTTATTCCCGCCATCGACCTGAAAGACGGTCACTGCGTACGCCTGAAACAAGGCGATATGGAACTTGCCACCGTATTTTCCGAAGACCCGGCCGACATGGCCCGCCATTGGCTGATGCAAGGCGCGCGCCGGCTGCATCTGGTCGACCTGAACGGCGCCTTTGCCGGCAAGCCGAAGAACGAAGGCGCCGTGAAGGCCATCCTGAAGGCGGTGCAGGATTTCGCCGTGGAAAACGACATTGAGGAAATCCCCGTGCAGCTGGGCGGCGGCATCCGTGATCTCGACACCATCGAGCGCTATCTCGACGCCGGCATCACCTACATCATCATCGGTACGGCGGCCGTGAAAAGCCCCGGCTTCCTGCACGACGCCTGCGGCGCCTTCCCGGGCCACATCATCGTCGGCCTCGATGCCAAGGATGGCAAAGTGGCAACGGATGGCTGGAGCAAGATGTCGGGCCACGAAGTGATCGACCTGGCGAAAAAATTCGAAGCTTACGGCGTCGAATCCATCATCTACACGGACATCGGCCGCGACGGCATGATGGGCGGCATCAATATCGAAGCCACCGTCAAGCTGGCGCAAGCCGTCAAGATTCCCGTCATCGCCTCGGGTGGCCTGCACAATATCGGCGACGTGGAAGCGCTGTGCGCTGTCCAGGCCGAAGGCATCGAAGGCGTGATCTGCGGCCGTTCCATCTATGAAGGCACGATCGACCTGGCGCAGGCGCAAGAACGCGCCGACGAACTGACCGACGCCGCCGTTTAAGCCAGCCTGGCCGGGAGCGTGCCTGTGCACGCCCGGCCTGGCGACAATCTGGATACCATCATGCTTGCAAAACGTATCATCCCCTGCCTCGACGTGACCAATGGCCGCGTTGTCAAAGGTGTCAATTTCACGGAATTGCGCGACGCCGGCGACCCGGTGGAAATTGCCCGCCGTTATGACGAGCAGGGCGCCGATGAAATCACTTTCCTCGACATTACCGCTTCGAGCGACAACCGCGGGCTGATCTTCGACATCATCGAAGCGGTGGCGTCGCAAGTGTTCATTCCGCTGACCGTGGGCGGCGGCGTGCGCGTGGTGGAAGATGTGCGCCGGCTGCTCAACGCGGGCGCCGACAAGGTCAGCATCAACACCTCGGCCGTGACGAATCCCCAACTGGTGTTTGAGGCATCGCAAAAGCACGGTTCGCAATGCATCGTCGTGGCCATCGACGCCAAGCAAGTGTCGCCCGGAAAATGGGAAGTGTTTACCCATGGCGGACGCACCGCGACGGGCCTGGACGCGTTCGAATGGGCGCGTAAAATGGAAAGCCTGGGCGCCGGTGAAATCTTGCTCACCAGCATGGACCGCGATGGCACCAAGGTGGGCTTCGACCTGGGCCTGACGCGCGGCGTGTCGGACGCCGTCAGCATTCCCGTCATCGCCTCGGGCGGCGTGGGCGGCTTGCAAGACCTGGTCGACGGCATCAAGGTGGGCCGCGCGGACGCCGTGCTGGCCGCCAGCATCTTTCACTATGGCCAGCACACGGTACAGGAAGCCAAGCGTTTCATGGCGCAGCAGGGCATCCCCATGCGCCTGGCGTAAACAAAATAGTACCCAGGATAAAGAACATGCAAAACGGAACCATCGTAGCAAGCAATGCCAAGTGGCTGAAAAAGGTCAGATGGGACGAGCACGGCCTGGTGCCCGTGATCGCGCAGGAAGCGGGCAGCAATGACGTGCTGATGTTTGCCTGGATGAACCGCGACGCGCTGGCGCGCACGGTGGAGCTGGGCGAAGCCGTGTACTGGAGCCGTTCGCGCAAGAAACTCTGGCACAAGGGCGAAGAATCGGGCCACACGCAAAAGGTGCTGGAAATCCGCCTCGATTGCGATGAAGACGTGGTCTTGCTGAAAATCGAGCAAGCCGGCGGCATCGCCTGCCATACGGGTCGCCATTCGTGTTTCTTCCAGAAATTCGAAGGCGATGAAAAAGCGGGCGAATGGCAAATCACCGACCCCGTGCTGAAAGACCCTGACACGATTTACGCGGAAACCAAGAACAAATGAGTGAAACTTTAAAGCGACTGGCCGCCGTGATCGAATCGCGCAAGCTGGCCAACGGCGGCGACCCCGCCACTTCCTATGTCGCGCGCCTGTTTGCCAAGGGTGATGATGCCATTCTGAAAAAAATCGGCGAAGAAGCGACGGAAACGGTGATGGCCGCCAAGGATGCGCGCCGCGACAATGACCCATCGAAGGTCCTGTACGAATGCGCCGACCTGTGGTTTCACTCGCTGGTGATGCTGGCGCAGTTCGACCTGACGCCGCAGCAGGTGCTCGACGAGCTGGCGCGCCGCGAAGGCCTGTCCGGCCTGGAAGAAAAGGCGGCGCGCAAGGATGAGCTGCGCGACGCCGGCGAAACAGACAAACACTGACCTACTGGAGCGTGCGTGGATAACTGTATTTTTTGCAAGATTGCTGCAAAACAAATTCCTTCTTCCATCGTGTATGAAGACGAGGACTTGCTGGCCTTCAAGGACATCAACCCGGCCGCCCCCGTGCATTTGCTGCTGATCCCCAAGCGCCACGTGGCCAGCCTGTCCGACTGCGACGATAGCCATACGGAAATGCTGGGCAAGCTGCTGCGCCTGGCGCCCAGGCTCGCTGCCGAGTTCGGCTGCGCCGTCACGTATGACGCCGATGGCACGCCCGGCGGCGGCTTCAAGACCATGATCAACAGCGGCCCGAACGGCGGGCAAGAGGTGTATCACTTGCACATGCATGTGTACGGCGGTCCCCGCCCCTGGCGCGGCCAGCACTGATTTCGCCGTGCGCCGGGTTCACGTGTATACTACCGGCATTGGTTGACGCTATTCGGGCACCGTCCCGCAAGGAGAATGTGATGGGTTCATTGAGTATTTGGCACTGGCTGATCGTTCTGGTCATTGTGATGCTGGTCTTCGGCACCAAGAAACTGGGCAATATCGGCGGTGATATCGGCAAGGCCGTCAAAGGCTTCAAGGATGGCGTCAAGGGTGAAGATGATGCTCCGGCAGCCAACACCCCTCCTGCTGCGCCATCGCAAGTGGCCGACAAAAGCACCATCGACGTCGAGACGAAAGAGAAAAGCAAGTTCTGATAGCGTGGCGGGGCGCTTGCCTCGTCCGGTAACAGCCCTTGTCCGCTTATGATCGATCTCGGTCTCTCTAAAATCGCCATCATCGGCGTGGTTGCGTTGATAGTCATCGGCCCTGAAAAGTTGCCGAGAGTAGCACGCATGGCCGGTACCCTGTATGGCCGCGCGCAACGCTACCTGAACCAGGTGAAATCCGAAGTCTCGCGCGAAATTGAAATGGAAGAGCTGAAAAACCTGCAGAAGGAAGTGCAGGATGCAGCCCATTCCGTCAAGCAAAGCGTAGAGAAATCCATGCATGGCGTGGAAAACTCGATCTCCGGCAACCTGGCCGAGGTGGAAAACGCCTGGCGCGGCGATTCCAGCTCATATGAGGGGCATCACGATGCCCATGAAGCCATGCTGCGCGCCACCAACGATGACCTGGCCCGCAAGGCGCGCGAATTCCGCCGCAAGAAGCTGGTGCGCAATTCCGCCATCCCAGGCTGGTACAAGCAGCGTCATGGCGGCAAGCTGCACGTGCAGTCGGCGGCCGCCCGCGTGGCGCGCTTCCGTCCGCGCGCCAGTTCCTCCTCCTTTTACTCATGAGTAGCAAATCCCCGGTGGAAGAAACCTTTATCTCGCATCTGGTCGAGCTGCGCAACCGCCTGGTCAAGGCCTCGATCGGCATCGCCGTCGTCTGCGCCGTGCTGTTCTATTGGCCCGGCCCCTCGCAGATCTACGATTTTATTGCCGCACCGATGATCGCCTCGCTGCCTGCCGGCTCGAAAATGATCGCCACCGGCGTGATCTCACCGTTCCTGGTGCCGATGAAAGTGACCCTGGTGATCGCCTTCATCGTTGCCTTGCCCTGGGTGCTGTACCAGATGTGGGCTTTCATCGCGCCAGGCCTGTACACGCATGAAAAGCGTTTGATCGCGCCGCTGGTCATTTCCTCGTCCCTGCTGTTCATCGCTGGCGTAGCCTTCTGCTACTTCTTTGTATTTGGGCGCGTGTTTCACTTCATCAGCGACTTCTCGCCATCCTCGATCGCCGTCACGCCCGATATCGAAAACTATCTCGATTTCGTCATGTCGATGTGTTTGGCCTTTGGCGCCACCTTCGAAGTGCCCGTGGTGGTGGTGATCCTTGTGCGCATGGGCTTGGTTACTATCGCGAAGCTCAAGGAAGTACGCCCTTACGTCATCGTGGGCGCCTTCGTGATTGCCGCCATCGTCACGCCGCCGGACGTGGTCAGCCAGTTCTCGCTGGCCATCCCCATGTGTTTGCTGTTCGAGCTGGGCCTGCTGGTGGCGCCCATCTTCGTCAAGGCCACCCAGGCGCCGGAAGAGGCGTCCTAGCCGGCAAGCGCAAGCACGATACGCAGGCAAAAGCCGCTGACCTCCCCTGGGAGCAGCGGCTTTTTCATTGCACAGGCGCTTGGTGAGCACTTACTACATGCGCTTCTGCTTGCTGGAAAATCGGCAATTGCCAGTGCGAAGTGCGGTGGTGCCTGCCTTGCCATCAGCCTGATAGGCAAGGTTGCCGGTGGTTTGCGGTGGCGCAAACCCATGCAAAAAGGGCGCCGTAGCGCCCTTTGCAAGGTGAGGAAGCGTAGCGCTTAATTCATCAATTCCTTGATGACTTTCACGGGTGCGCTGCCATAGCTGAGGAATTGCTCGTGGAAATCCTTCAGCACGAACTTGTTGCCCAGAGCCTGCTTGCGCTGTTCGCGCAAGTCCATGATTTCGCTGTAGCCGCTGAAATAGCTGGTCAGTTGAACCGAGCTCAGCTGCACGCGGCGCCATTTCTCTGTTGCTTCACGCTTGGTCTGGAAGGCTTGGCGCGTCAGCAGGTCCAGCGCTTGCTCTTGCGTCATGCCCTGTACGTGCACGCTGTAGTCGAGGATGGTGTTGGTGACGCTGCGCAAATTCCACTTCGAGTACATCAGCCACATTTCCGGCGCATTGTTGCCATAGCCCGATTCGAGCATCATGCGCTCTCCATACACGGCCCAGCCTTCGATCATGGCGCCGTTGCCAAAGATGGATTTGACCAGCGAGGGCGACTTGTTGGCATACACGAGCTGCGTGTAATGGCCGGGAATGGCTTCGTGGATATTGAGGATCTGCAAGATCCAGTGGTTGTACTCGCGCAAGCTGCTTTCCGCCTGTTCTGCCGTTTCGCCATCGAGCGGCGTCACGTTGTAATACGTGCGGTCCTGTGGACGGTAGGGGCCGGGCGCCTCGATGCTGGCGCCAGCCACGCCGCGCTGGTAGGCCGGGGTTTCACGCACGACCAGGGGCTTTTTCGGGTCCATCGTCAGCAGGTTGTGGCTGGTCACCCATTCCTGCAATTCCGGGATCTGGCGGCGAATTTCCGGCACGAAGTCGGCGGGCGCCACGTGGTTGCTGGACAGCTTGTCGATCACCATGCCGATCTTCGCCGTGCGGTCCGCCGGCTTGGCCGTGGCACCCATGGTTTTCACCCACAGTTCGTCGGACAGGCTATCCATGTGCTCGAGCAGCTTTTCGCGCGCGGCCAGGGCTTTCTGGTACATCTGCTCGGCGCTCACGCTGGCCTGGATATCGTAGGCGAATTTCTGTTCGTACAAGTCTTTGCCGATGCGGAAGGAGCGCGCGTTGCCGTTCTGCGCCAGCGCGGCATCCTGTTCCGTCAGCCAGGCGGCATAGCCTTGCACGGCCGTGCGGGCTGCGGCGATGCGGGCGTTGTACAGCTGTTTTTCCGCCGGCGTCAGGATGGAGCCCTGTGCTGTCTTGTTCAGGTCGTCAAGCACGCTGAGCACGCCGGCGCTCTGGGCGATGGCCAGCTGCGTGTGTTCGCGCGTGGGGTTGACGATGCTGGCGCGCGCGGCCGCATAGTATTGCGGCACGGTGGCGATACGCTTGAGCAAGGTGCGCAGGCGCTGCGGCTGGGATGCGTATTCCGTGTTCAGGATGAAGTCGATGGAACCGGCCACGTTGTACTGCGCGGGATTCCATTCGAATTCGCGGAAGGTGGTCAGGTACCAGCGGTCCGATTGCAGTTTATTTGTCAGCAAGGCCAGGTCGGTGCGTTGCTTGTCCGACATTTTGCTCGCATTCAGCTTGCCGAACTTGCCCAGCCATTCTTCGATGAAGGCCAGTTGCTTCTGGCGGCTGGCCGCATCGGGAATGCTCAGGTTGGCGGCGCCATCATACTTGCCGACCGAAATCGCGCTTTCCGGGTCCAAACGCCACAGTGCCGTGAGGAATTGGCCACTGAGGTTATTCATGGAGCGGTCGCTGCTGTTTTCGCTGGCGACGGCTGCTACCGTCGCGGCCGCTGCAGTCGTGGCGACGGCCGCCTTCTTGCTGACAGTTTTTTTCTTGCTGCTGCTGGTGCTGGCCTTGCCGCTTTTCTGCGGCTTCTTGGCGGCGCTGGCCGGTGTCAGGCTAAAAGCCATCATCAATGCGGCGAGCGCAACTTTATTTTTTATCAGCATAGTTTATCTCTTGAATATTTTGTCGTTTGTTAGTATCAGAAAATAATGAACTGATAATATAAGTAACAAACAATTATTGAAAGGTTGGCCTTGCTTGCCTGGGCGGCCCAAAGATTAGCATTAATTGCCGCCGCTGCGCGGTTTTTTGCGCCGGGAGCGTGTGGCCTAGACGACGATGGCGCCGCCGTGCAGCATGTCCTGGTGGCGCGCATTCAGGGTCGCCACGGCATCCTTGCCGCGCGCCATGCCAGTGGCGTGGATTTCGATGTCCTGCGTGTAGCGCTGGCTGACGCGCACCGTGTAGGACTGGAACAGCCAGCTCCAGAAGTTGGTTTCATAGACGGCTTCATCCATGTCGCGCCATTTGACGCCCGTGAGTTTCTTTTTCCACGGCAAGATGCCGGACGCCAGCCATACGCCTGCCTCGTCGTAATACAGCTGATAGCTGCGTATCGTCAGCAGGCGATAGCCGACAATCAGGGCCGAGCCGATCAGCACCACGAAGGCGGCGCGCGCGTTGTACTTGAAGGCCAGCGGCAGGGCGGCAAAGAACAGCAGCACGGCAATGACGAAAGTGCTGATGTAGGCGGTCCAGGATTTGCCGCACAAAAAGGTGGCGCGCTGGCCGGCGGTGGTGGCGATAAAGTCGGTCATGGCGTGGCATAAAAACAGGGAAAAACGATCATCGCATGGAACGCGGCTTCCCCGTTTACTTTTTCAAGCCCTCCTGCAGCATGCCCAGCATGTCATTGGCCGACATGCGCGCGGCTGCGTCGCTGCCTTCCAATAAACTGTCGGCCAGGTCGCGCTTGTGCTGGTGCAATTCGACGATTCCTTCCTCGATCGTGTGCTTCGCCACCAGGCGGTAAATGGTGACGGGACGCAATTGCCCCATGCGGTGGGCGCGGTCCGAGGCCTGGTCTTCCACGGCCGGGTTCCACCACGGATCCATGTGGATCACGTAATCGGCCGCCGTCAGGTTGATGCCCATGCCGCCCGCTTTCAGGCTGATCAGGAAGACATCGCCTTCGCCCGCCTGGAAGGCATCGACGCGGCGCTTGCGTTCCTGCATGGGCGTGCTGCCGTCGAGATACTGATAGCGCACGCCATGTTGTTCCAGGTGCTGGCGGATCAAGGTCAAATGGTCGACGAACTGGCTGAAGACGAGTACCTTGTGGCGGTTTTCCAGCAGACCCGACAGCAGCTCTGCGAAGGCCGCCAGCTTGCTGCTTGCCAGGCCCAGCTCGGGTGCCACCAGCTGCGGATTGCAGCAGGCGCGGCGCAACTTCATGATCTCGGCCAGGATCTGGATGGCTTTTTTCGATGCCGGCCCTTCCACCATGGCCAGCTTTTCCAGCGCTTCGCGGCGCAAGGATTCGTACAGCGCCGTTTCCTGCGGCGACAGTTCCACTTCCAGCACGATTTCCGTGCGCGACGGCAATTCCGACAGCACTTGCGTCTTCGTGCGGCGCAAGATGAATGGCGCGATCAAGCGGCGCAGCCGCAGGCGCGCACCGGCCGCCGCCCGCTTGTCCTGATCCTTTTCGATGGGACCGGCGAAGCGCAGGTTGAACTGATCGAGGGTGCCCAGCAAACCGGGGTTGATGAAGCGGAACAGATTCCACAGTTCGCCCAGGTGGTTTTCCAGCGGTGTGCCGCTGGCCACCATGCGGAAATCCCCTTGCAAGGCCATCACGGCTTGCGAGCGCTTGGTGGCGCCATTCTTGATCGCCTGCGCTTCGTCGAGCACGATGGTATGCCAGCGCACGCCGGCAAACAGGGCCGCTTCCTGCTGCAGCAAGCCGTAGCTGGCCACCACCACGTCGAACGGCTGCAAGGTGTCGAGCATGTCGGCCCGGTCGCCGCTGCCGAACAGTTTGACCTTCAAGGTCGGCGCAAAGCGCTGCGCTTCGCTGATCCAGTTCATGCACACGGACGTGGGTGCGACCACCAGGGTGGGGCCGTTGGGCGCGCGCGCCAGGATCAGGGCCAGCGCCTGTAGAGTCTTGCCAAGTCCCATGTCGTCGGCCAGGCAGGCGCCCACGCCCCAGTGCGCCAGGCGCGCCAGCCATTCGAAACCGGCCAGCTGATAGTCGCGCAAGTCCGCCTGCAAGGTGCTGGGCAGCTGCGGCTCATAGTCGTCCAGGGCGCGCAGGCGCAGCAAGTGTTCGCGCCACAATTTGTCGGCCTTCACGCCGCCCGCATCGTTGGCCAGCTCTTCCAGCGCGAAGGCGGCCAGCGGGTGGATGTGCACGCCGTCGGCATGCGCTTCGCCATACGCTGCCAGTTCCGACAGGCGGCGGTGCAATTCATCGCTGAGGGCCAGGAACTGGTTGTCGCCCAGGGCCACGAAGCGGCTTTTATTGTTTTGCATCAAGTCCAGCAGGGCGCGTAAATCCATCACCTTGTCTTCATCGATCTGCACTTCGCCGCTGGCGGCAAACCAGTCTTTCTCGCTCTTGATATTCAATCGCATCTGGCCGCTGTCGATGCGTTTCGACACGCGCATGGTTTCGCCTTCGGGCCAGGCCAGCACGATGCCGTTTGGCTCCAGCGCCTGCAATTCCACCAGCAGTTGCAGGCCCAGGGCAGGCTGGCCCAGCAGCCACTCGCCATGCTCTTCTTCGGCCTCTTCCAGCACCAGGCAGCGACCGATGAGCTGGCGCTGCGCCTCGCGTTCCCCGTTCAAGTCGCGCCGCGCCTGCACGGCCCTGCCAGCCACATCGGCAAACACGCTTTCGGCGCCGCTGCCGGGCGCGTAATAGGCGCCGTTGTCGAGCAGCGGGCGTACTAAAATCTGCATTTTCAGACCCTGCTGGTAGGGCAGCAGGTGCACGTGCAGGCGGTGATCGGCCGTGATCGCTTCCGCGTCGCCGGTGCCGCCGCCAATATCCGATTGCACGGTGACCATGGACGAGATGGCGCCTATCGCCTGCATGACTTGTTTCTCGGCATGCAGGGGCACGGACAGGCCCAGGCCCACGATGGCGCCGATGCGCCGGTGCTCGTCGAGGATGTGCACCACGCGCAAGCGCGTCGGCGTCTCGCGTTGCACCACCACATTGCTGCCGCTGTCGGGCAGGGGCGGCTGCATGCCCAGCCACAGTTGCCCCTCGTGCGATTTGATCAGCAGTTCGGGCGCGCCGGCGATCAGTTCCACGCGCGTGTCGGGGTTGTCGAGCCAGAAGACGAGCGGGTGGCCCACCAGCAGCACAGCAGCCTTGTCCAGCTCGACTTCATAGCGCGGTGCCGACGAATAGTATTGCTTGAACGGCGCGATGCTGCCCGCCGCGCGCGCGTCCTGCGGCGTGAGGAAATCGATGTCGCCCGCCTCTTCGGCCAGGCGTTTCAAGCCCATGGCGCGGCCCTTGCTCCAGCCGCCGCGCGCGTCGCGTTTCTGCTCGCGCACTTCCACGGCCGTGAGGCCAAAGCGCGGGTCGAACGCCACCAGCCACACGAGGCGCGAGACGCCGCCCAGCGCTTCGGCGGGCGTGTTCTGCTGCAGGTTGATCAGGGCGCTCAGCTGGCGCTGCCACGCTTCCTGGCGCTCGAACCACGGCGCCATGTCCGTCAGGCCGTGTTGTGCCCGCTTGGCCGTGGCATAGCGCTCCTGCTGCGGCTCGCCCATCAAGCCCAGCAAGCCGGCCGCCTGCGCCGCAATCAGGTCGTAGCCGGCCGCGTCCGCTTGCTGCACCAGCGATCGCAGTTGATCCTTGCGTTCGCTCAATTGCGGTAGCGCCAGCCAGTAGTACAGCAAAGCCTGGAACAGCTGCGCCTGCAGTCCCGTTTCCCAGCTGCGCGTGGGGATGCTTTCCGCCTGCTGCACCCCGGCGCGCACCAGGCGCAAGGTATTCAGTTGCTGGTAGACGATGCTGTCGTGGTTGGGCTGCGCGTGCAGCGCGATATCGAGGTAGGTCTCCGCGCTTTTCAGCAGCTTGGCGTCATTGCCGCGCAGCAGGGCCAGCACATACAGGTGGCCGCCTATGCCCGTAAAGCACAGCTTGCGCTTGCCCGCCTCCTTGCGCAGTCCTTTCAAGGCTGTCTCGAAGCCTGCCACGGCGTGCGCGTGTTCGCCGCGCAACAGGGCGATGCTGCTGTCGACAAACAGCGCCTGCGGTCCCTGCTGGCCCGCCAGGTAGCGCGCAGCCACGTCGAGTTCGCCGCACAGCAGGGCATCTTCGGCCAGGGCCAGCGGCAGGGCGGCGCCGATATGGTCGCCGGCCGCCGCCTGGCGCGCGTGGTGGGCGCGTGCGTAGGCGCGAATGGCGTGCGCCGTGGCAGGCTCGCGCGGGGCATTGCCCAGCAGCACGGCGAGGATGTCATCCTGCAGTTGCGGCATGACGAAAGACAACATCTCCGGCTCGAACGGGCGGCCGAAAATCTCGATCAGCGGATGCAGCTGCTGCGCTTCATAGCAAGCCATGCAGGCGGCCAGGATGGCGGCCACGTGGCGTACCTCGTCATTGCGCAGCAGGGCGATGCGCAAGCGCGCCACGCCTTGCCGGTAGCTGCGCAATTCCACATAGCCATCCCAGTTGCGGCGTACGGGATTGATCAGCTCGATAGCCTGGCACAGGTCGCGAAACACCAGGTGCTCGATGGCGGCGCGCATGGCGGGCCAGCGCAGCTTCGCCTCGCAGGCATAGCCCCGTCCTACCACCTCGGACGCCAGCGCGTGCCGCGTCAAATGCTGCAGCATGCCTGTGACGGTGAGCAGGGCAAATGGTGTGCCATCCGGTTCGACGACATTGGCGCGCTGCAAGTGTTCATACACGGCATGCTTGCCCACCGGTTCGCCCGCGATGGCCAGCAAGGCCAGGATCATCTGTTCGTGCTGCTCCAGGGCGGCGAACTCGTCTAGCAAGGGCTGGTCGAGATGCGGGTCGGTCATGCGGGCAAATTGGCGATATGCACGGGCGGCTCGCCAGCCGCCACGGGCAGGCCGAACACGCGCTGGTAGAAATACAGTTCCGCGTCCAGCGTGCGCACGATGTTTTCCGCCTTGCGGAAGCCGTGTCCCTCGCCTTCGAGCGGTACATATGCGACGGGCACGCCGCGCGCCTGCAGGGCGTCGACCATCAGTTGGGACTGCTGCGGCGGCACCACCTTGTCGTCCAGGCCCTGGAAGAAGATCATCGGGCGCGATAATTTATCCGTGTGGTGGATGGGCGAGCGCGCGCGGTACAGGGTTTCGGCTTGCGGCTGCGAGGCGATCAGGTAATCGTTGTAGTGCGATTCGAACTTGTGCGAATCGAGGTCCAGGCCTTTCAGGTCGGATACGCCGTAATAGCTGGCGCCCGCCTTGAAGACGTCGTGGAAGGTCAGGGCGCACAGGGTCGTCAGGCCGCCCGCGCTGCCGCCGCGGATGATCAGGCGCTCGGGGTCGGCCAGGCCGTTTGCCGCCAGGTAGCGCGCGCCGGCGATGCAGTCTTCCACGTCGACAATGCCCCATTGCCCGCGCAGCGCGTCGCGGTATTCGCGGCCGAAACCGCTGCTGCCGCCATAGTTGACGTCGAGCACGCCGATGCCGCGGCTGGTCCAGTACTGCGTCGCCAGTTTCAGGGTATTGCTGGCCATGCTGGTGGGGCCGCCGTGGCTGATGACGATGACGGGTGGCAATGTTCCTGCCGGCGCCTGCACGTCGCCATTGGTGGGGGGATAAAAGAAGGCGTAAGCCGTGCGGCCATTGCTGCTAGGAAAGCTCAAGCTGCGCGGCACGGACAGGTAGTCGAGCGCGGGCAAGTGGGCGATCGATTGCGCCAGCACTTCCAGTTCATGGTTCGACAGGTCGATGCGCGCCAGTTCCAGCGCAATGGTGGGGCTGCCACCGAGCAGTGCGACGAAGCCGGGTCCCACGCGCAGTTCGCGGATTTCCTGGTACGGGTGGGAAATCGGCTCCAGCTTGGCCTCGGCCACGTTCAATTGCGCCAGGTAGCTGACGCCGGCCTGGATATACGTGCAGACGACCTCGTCGTCGGACAGGAAACCGTACATGCTGCCGCCGAAAGTCCAGTGCGGCGTGGCAAATTCCGCTTCCATCGGGCACAGCGCCTCGATGTCGGCGCCGTGCAGGCGGTACAGATTCCACCAGCCGCTGCTGTCGGAAACGAAGTGCAGCACGCCGCCCGGTGACCATTCCGGCTGGCAGATGGACTCGCGCGCGCCGCCGGCGATCAGGCGCGGCGAACCCAGGCTGCCATCCGCATGCACGTCGGCCAGCCACAGTTCCGTGCCTTGCCATGGCAGGCGCGGATGGTCCCAGCTGATCCAGGCCAGCTGGCTGCCGTCCGGCGACAAGCGCGGCGCCGCATAAAAATCGTGGCCGCGCGCCAGCACCATGTCGCGCCCGTCGAAGCCGACGCCCGCCAGGCAGTTTTCCGGATGCGCGTGGCCTTCTGCCGGATGCTGCTCGCGCACGGCGATCAGGCGGGAACGGGCCGCATCGACGACGAAGTCCGCGTGGCGCGTGGTGCCGCCCGAGGTGAACGCTTCCGGCGCGGCGTCGCCGGCCACGCGGTACAGGCAATTGTCGGCGAAATGCGAAAAATACACGGTATCGCCGGCAACGGCATACGCGCCGCCGCCGTATTCATGCACGCGGGTGCGCACATTGAAGGGCGCCGGCGTCAATTCATCGACACGCGCGCCACGCTGGCGCAGCAGGGTGTTGCGGCCCGCCTCGCTGGCGCGCCCGGCCAGCCAGTACACATCGTTCCCATCCGCACCGCCCAGGGCCAGCTGCGTCAGCGGCGAGGCGCCAGCGGCGACGATGGCCGCGCTGATCGGCGATGGCCAAATGCCATAAGGGGTACTGGATGCGGTCGAGGTCATGCTGGCTCCGTGTAGTGTAGGGATCAAGGGCCGCCAGGCAGGGTCAGGGCGCGCGGCGGCGTGCATCATCATAATGGAAGGGCAGGCACAACGAAAGTCATCGCTGTGCGTGGCAAATGCTGCAAAGCGGCACTGGAATCAATGAAATGGCGGCGATTGGATGCGATAATACCGCTTCTCCAAGCTCGATTGCCTGCCATGCCACAATTTGCTCCGCTCCAGAATGATACTTTCCTGCGCGCCCTGCTGCGCCAGCCGACCGAGCACACCCCTGTCTGGCTGATGCGCCAGGCGGGCCGCTACCTGCCCGAATATCGCGCCACGCGCGAGCGGGCCGGCTCCTTCCTGGGCCTGGCAAAGAATCCCGATTACGCGACGGAAGTGACCTTGCAGCCCCTGGCGCGCTTCCCGCTCGACGCTGCCATCCTGTTTTCCGACATCCTGACAGTGCCCGACGCCATGGGCCTGGGCCTGTATTTCGCCGATGGCGAAGGCCCGAAGTTCGAACGCCCGCTGCGCACGGAGCAGGATGTGAAGGCGTTGCGCGTGCCGGACCTGGAGTCGCTCGACTACGTCTTCAAGGCCGTCACGCAAATCCGCACGGAATTGAATGGCCGCGTGCCGCTGATCGGTTTTTCCGGCAGCCCGTGGACCCTGGCGTGCTACATGGTGGAAGGCGGGGGCTCGAAAGAGTTCCATACCATCAAGAAGATGCTGTACAACCGCCCTGACCTGATGCACCACATCCTGGCGATCAATGCCACCTCCGTGGCGCAGTACCTGAATGCGCAAATCGATGCCGGCGCGCAAGCCGTGATGATTTTCGACTCGTGGGGCGGTGCGCTGGCCGATGGCGCCTACCAGGAATTTTCGCTGGCCTACATGCAGCAAGTGGTGGCGCAATTGAAACGCGACAAGGATGGCGTCAAGATTCCCGCCATCGTGTTTACCAAGGGCGGCGGTCAGTGGATCGAGCAGATCGCCGACATCGGCGCCGATGCCGTGGGCCTGGACTGGACCGTCAACCTGACGCGCGCGCGCCAGCTGGTGGGGCATAAAGTGGGTTTGCAGGGCAATCTCGACCCGGCCATCCTGTTTGCCAGCCCGGATCAGATCCGCGCCGAAGTGGCGAAAGTGCTTAACGCCTTTGGCGCGCCGTCGGCAGGCACGGGCCACGTGTTCAACCTGGGCCATGGCATTTCCCAGTTCACGCCGCCGGAATCGGTGTCAGCCATGGTGGAAGCCGTGCACAGCATGAGCCGCGCCATGCGCAGCGGTCAGTAAGTTCCCGTTTCCCCTGGCGCAGGGGCAGAAAAGGCAGGCTTTCCAGCGGAAGCCTGCCTTTTTCTTTGTTGCGCCATATCAGGAAATACCGACTTATGCACAATTTTTTTTGCTGCGGAAATAAGAGGCAGTCGAAAAGCCATGCCCGGAGAGGCTCTGTAAGTGCTTGATTATTAACAAATAAAAATTTCATTGACTGGTGGACTTTGTTGCAATTGATAAGGTTATTGTTCCGTTTGTCAGCCTTATTCCTTCATTGTCCACAAAGTTATCAACAGATTCTGTGGATAAAATTGAAAAGTAATTTGTTAACCGATACTTAGCGCAGATGTTCAGGTTTTACCTGAAGTGTATGCTGCAGCGCATGATAATTAAACAATGTTTCGCCGCCGGGCAGGCAAAATCGAACGCTTGCCCGGCAATTGTCAACTTTGCCTCATGCGGCGCGCGTTTTTCCGGCTTGGATGCAAAAAAATAGTGCTTATTTCTGTACAAAAAAATCAGAAATGGTTCAGTTATGCACAGCGGCGGAAATGCCCCACGGATTTATCGCCTCCCGGGCATCAATTTTTAAGTCATTGATTTTAAATAGCTAATTTTTCTTGCTTGCCCCTCTTGACGGCGATCAAAATTTTCTATCCACATTTTTATGAAAGTTAATTTTGCTTTGTCCACAAAGTTATCCACAGAATTTTCTTCTGGCAGCATGACACGCTGTCGTGTCCGCCGTTAGGCGTTTGAAGGACGAAACAAGTATCATGGCCCGCTGGCTTGATGCCTGACATCCCGCCGCACCATTGACCTTGCTGCGCGCTTTTTTATTAAGATAGGCCAACTCCCCATGTCGCAGTGCATTTTGACGTCTTGCATCCTGAAAATCGCGCTCGACACGCCCCTGAACGCCCTGTTCGACTACCGCTGGAACGCGGCGGTAGATCCAGGTGCGGACGCCGGCGCGGACGTTGCCGTAGCGTTGCCGCAAGTGGGGCAGCTGGCGCTGGTGCCGTTCGGCCGGCGCGAAGTGATGGGGCTGATCGTCGGCGTGTCCGACAGTAGCGACGTGCCCGCCGCGAAATTGAAGGACGTGCTGGCCGTGCGCAGCCAGCTGGCACCGCTGTCGGAGCAGTGGCTGGCGCTGGCCGCCTTTGCCGCCGATTACTACCAGCGTCCGCTGGGGGAAGTGGCCTTGCCGGGCTTGCCGAAGAACTTGCGCGTGCTGACCACCGTGGCGCTGGACCGCGCCATCAAGAAGCTGGCCAAGCTGGCCGACGTGCACGACGGCACGCCGCTGAACATGCCGGCGCTCAATGCCGCCCAGCAAGAGGCGGCGGACGCCATCGGCGGCGCTCAAGGCTTCAAGCCCACCTTGCTGTACGGCGTGACGGGCAGCGGCAAGACGGAAGTGTATCTGCAAGCCTGCGCCCAGGTGCTGGCGCGCGACGAGGCGGCGCAAATCCTCATCCTGGTGCCGGAAATTAATCTGACGCCCCAGCTGGAAGGCAATATCCGCGCGCGCTTTCCCGGCGTCATGCTGGCGACCCTGCACAGCAGCCTGTCCGAAGGCGAACGCATGCTGCACTGGCTGGCCGCTCACCAGGGCCAGGCCCGCATCATCCTCGGCACGCGATTGGCCATCCTCGCCTCCTTGCCGCATCTCAAGTTGATCGTCATCGACGAAGAGCACGATCCGTCCTACAAGCAGCAGGAAGGCTTGCGCTACTCCGCGCGCGACCTGGCTGTGTGGCGCGCCTGGCAATTGCAGATTCCCATCGTGCTGGGTTCGGCCACGCCCTCGCTGGAAAGCTGGCACCACGCGCAGACGGGGCGCTATCGCAAGCTCGAATTGCGCGAACGGGCCGTCAAGAATGCGGTGTTGCCGCGCGTAAAGATACTCGATATGGAACGCGACCGGCCGAAAGATGGGCTGACTTCGCATCTGGTAGCCGCCTTGAAGCTGCGCATGGAGCGGGGCGAGCAGTCGTTGCTGTTCTTGAACCGGCGCGGCTACTCCCCGGTGATCTGCTGCGAATCGTGCGGCTGGATCAGCAATTGCACGCGCTGCACCTCGTTCATGGTGCTGCACAAGCCCGAACACCGCTTGCGCTGCCACCATTGCAGCCTGGAATTGCGCATTCCCCGGCATTGCCCCACTTGCGGCAACGTCGATTTGCAACCGCTGGGGCGGGGCACGCAGCGGGTGGAAGAGGGTTTGCAGCAATTGTTTCCAGAGGCGCGCATCTTGCGCATCGATGCCGATTCCACGCGCAAGAAGGGCAGTGCGCAGGAAGCGTTCGACACCGTGCACCGGGGCGAAGTGGATATTCTGATCGGTACGCAGATGGTGGCCAAGGGCCACGATTTCAAAAAGCTGACTTTAGTGGGCATTTTGAACCCGGACACGGCCCTGTTTTCGCAGGATTACCGGGCCAGCGAGCGGCTGTTCGCGCAATTGATGCAGGTGGCGGGCCGGGCCGGGCGCGCTGCGCAGACGGAGGGCGGCAGCGTCAGCGAGGTGCTGATCCAGACGCGCTATGCACGCCATCCGTTGTATGACGCCGTGGTCAACCACGATTACGACCATTTCGCCACGACCTTGCTGGAAGAGCGGGCGCAGGCGGCGCTGCCGCCGTATCTGTTCCAGGCCCTGCTGCGCGCCGAGGCGCCGGAACTGGCCACGGCCATCGAATTCCTGCAGGCGGCCAAGGAGTGCATGGCGCACCCGCAGGTGACCATCAATGATCCGATTCCCATGAGCATGACGCGCGTCTACAACGTGGACCGTGCCCAGTTGCTGCTCGAATCGAGCTCGCGGCCCGCGCTTCAGGCGTTCTTGAAAGAATGGTTAAGTGCGTTGCGCGCCATGAAGACGCGTGTGAAATGGTCGCTGGAAGTGGACCCGCTGGATATTTAAATTACTGCAGGTAGTCGCGCGCCGACTTGACGATCTGCTCCGACAGCAGCTTGGTAAATGGCGTGTCCAGGGTCCAGGCATGCCAGCTCAGCGGTACGTCCAGGGTGCTGCCCGGCATCAGATCGACGAGTCTGTCCGTCGCCAGCGCTGGCGCGGCCAGGCGCTGCGGCATCAGGCCGTAGGCCAGGCCATCCTGGATGCAGCTACGGCGCGCTGCTTCCACGGGCAAGGTGTGGTGCGGAAACGCTGCACGCAGGCCCAATTGTTCAGCGAGGAAACGCGCCAGCAAGCCGTGCTGGCCCACCACGGCGGGCGCCAATTGCACCGCCTCGTCACTGAAACCATCGCCGAACCAGTGGCCCGCAAACACGGGCGTGGCTACGCAGACATAGCGCAAGGTACCCAGCGGCGTGACGCTGGTGGCCGCCGCCGCGTCCAGCGCTGTGCCGGACTCGGCTGCCACGCAGCCAAACACGGAGCCGTCGCGCACCATTTGCAAGGCGCTATCGCTGTCGGCCAGGCGCACATCGAGCTGGCAGCGCGGCGGCGCCAGCAGGGCAGGCAAGGTGTCCGGGAACCAGGTGGCCAGGCTGTCGGTATCGATGGCGACGGCGATTTCCGGCATGCTGACGCTGTTGCCCAGGTCGATGTCGAGCGACGCTTCCATCAGCTTGACGTTGCGGTGATGCACGATCAGGCGCTGGCCCAGGCCCGTCGGCACGGCTGGCTGGCCACGGATGATCAGCAATCGCCCGCTGGTGTCTTCCAGCGCCTTGATACGTTGCGAGACGGCAGACTGGGTGATGCCCAAGGCCAGGGCAGCCTTGTCGAAACTGCCATGACTGGCCACGGCGTCCAGCACGGCCAGTGCGCGATAATCGAGTGATCCCATTAGCTCAGCTTATAAATTTTGAAAATGATTAGTTATACTAATGCATATATTGCTGCAAAGTAAAACCTTATTTTCGCCAAACGGGTAGTATGGAACGCCATGAGCAATCTGACAGGGATGACTGGCACGATGAAAACGATACAAGTGGATGTGGCCGTGATCGGCAGCGGTACGGCTGGCATGACGGCGCACAGGGCGGCGCGCATGCAGGGCAAGCGCGTGCTGATGATCGAAAGCGGGCCGTACGGCACGACTTGCGCGCGCGTGGGGTGCATGCCCAGCAAACTCTTGATCGCGGCGGCCGAGGCGGCCCATGCGGTCGCTAGCGCGCCCGGCTTCGGTGTGCATCCGGGCCCAGTGCGCATCGACGGCCAGCAAGTGATGAGCAGAGTGCGCAGCGAGCGCGACCGCTTTGTGGGCTTCGTGCTCGACGGCGTCAACGCCATCCCCGAGGAAGAAAAACTGCGCGGCCATGCGCGTTTCATCGCGCCCGGCAAATTGCAGGTGGATGAACACACGATGGTCGAGGCCACCAGCGTCGTCATCGCCACCGGTTCCACACCCATCGTGCCGCCCGAGTGGCAGGCGGCGGGCGACAGAGTCATCATTAGCGACGCCGTGTTCGAATGGACGGACTTGCCAAGCTCCGTGGCCGTGGTCGGCAGCGGCGTGATCGGCCTGGAGCTGGGCCAGGCGCTGGCCCGCCTGGGCGTGCGCGTGACCCTGTTTGCACGCGGCAATAAAGTCGCGCAGTTGACGGACCCGCTGGTGCTGCAAGAGGCCGGCGCCGTGCTGGCGCGCGAACTGGACATCCGCTTCCAGACCAGCGTGGCGCATGTGGCGAAAAACCCGGATGGCAGCGGCATCCTGCTGACCAGCCGCGATGGCGCGGGCGAGGAAAAAACCGAGCAGTTCGAGTATCTGCTGGCCGCCATCGGCCGCCGTCCGAATGTGGATCAAATCGGCCTGGAAACGGCGCAAATCGAGCTCGACCGCTATGGCATTCCCCTGCATGACCCGCATACCATGCAGTGCGGCAAGAGCGCCATCTTCATCGCCGGAGATGCCGACAATGCCTTGCCGCTGTTGCCCGAAGCAGCCGACGAGGGCCGTATCGCGGGTGACAACGCGGCGCGCTTTCCTGACGTCATACCGGGCTTGCGCCGCACGCCCCTGACCATCGCCTTCACGGAGCCGCAGATCGCCACCCTGGGCGCCTCTTACCAGCAACTGTGCTTGAGCCATGCGGGCCGCTTCGCCGTGGGCGCAGTGTCGTTTGGCAACCAGGGCCGCAGTCGCGTCATGCTGCAAAACCAGGGCTTGCTGCGCGTGTATGCGGAGTTTGGCAGCAAGCGCTTTCTCGGTGCCGAGCTGATAGGTCCGCGGGCGGAACACTTGAGCCACTTGCTGGCCTGGGCATGCCAGGCGCAGCTGACGGTGCCGGCCATGCTCGACATGCCGTTTTACCACCCCGTCATCGAGGAGGGCGTGCGCACGGCCTTGCGCGAGCTGGCGCTGCACCTGGAAAAAGACCCGGAACACGCGCCCGGCTGCGCCGATTGCTCGCCTGGCGTCTGATGCAATTTTATTCTTTACATAATTTTGTAGACAAGCTCACATGATTGCGCGATGATCGCTGCCACATTGGAATATTGATTAAAAGCAAAAAACATTTCAATTGGTTCATGCCCACGAGCACCCGATGGTAAAAAGGGGAGCGGCTAGCGATGACGGAGACGATGTGAAAATTCGGCGCATTTACGCGGGAGAACTCGCCCTGGGCGTAGCTCTGCCTTGGGACGTGCATAGCGAGACGGGCGGCTTGCTGGCCAGGCTGGGCCATGTCATCAGCAGCGAGAACCAGATCGAATTGCTGCTGGCGCGCGGCGTCATCGCCGATACCAGTGCCGACCTGCCGCGCACGGCGACGGAAGCGCCATCGGCCCTGCGCATGCTGAACCTCGTCACGGCAGGACTGGCGCTGGTCTTGCCGGCCATTGCCGCCGGGCAGGCGGGCAGCCATGCATCGCTGGCGTCGCTGGCGCAGCTGGTGGAAGAGGCCGTGGTACTGGACGCCGACGTGGCGCTGGCCTGCATTCTGCACAACCAGGGCGCGGGCGACTTTGCCGTGCGCCACAGCGTCGACACGGCCGTCATCACGGCCCTGCTGGCGCGTGCCCTGAAACTCGATGCGGGCGTGATCCGCAGCGTGGTGCTGGCCGCCCTGAGCATGAATGTGGGCATGCTGGAACGCCATGCGGATTTCCAGCACAAGGCGGGCCCGCTGGACGCACAGGAACGCGCCTACTTGCGTGCCCATCCGCAAGCGGGTGTCGACTTGCTGCGCTCGGACGGCGTCACGGACGCCGTCTGGCTGCAAGCCGTGTTGCAGCACCATGAAAATATCGATGGCAGCGGTTATCCGCTGGGCACGCAAGGCGAGGCGATCGGCATCGGCGCCCGCCTGATCATGCTGGCTGACCGCTATTGCGCGCGCGTATCGAAGCGCAGCTACCGCCAGCCCATGCTGCCGAACGTGGCCCTGCGCGAAATGCTGATGGCCGACAAGGCCACCCTGGATGCGCCGCTGGCTTCCCTGCTGGTGCGCGAACTGGGTATCTACCCCGTCGGCACCTTCGTCAAACTGTTGAATGGAGAAATCGGCATTGTCACGCGCAAGGGCTTGAATGCCACCACGCCCCATGTGCAGTCGCTGATCGGCCCCCGCGGCGCGCGCCTCGATGTGCCGCTGCGGCGCGATACGCGCGTGGACTTGCACGCCATCCGCGAAGTGCTCAGCGCGGAGCAGGCGGGGCTGCAGTTTCGCCCTGACCAGTTGTGGGGCCGCAGCGCGCGAGCTTAATTCAGCAAGCCCGCATCCAGCCGTCCCTCAAGCGCCAGCTCGCGCATGATGCGCACGGTGTCGATGTCGGACTCCTTGTAGGCAGAGCGGCGGAAGTCGTCGTACAGGGCGTTGGCCGCATCGGTGGCCGCGTCGTGGCCGTCGTCGTACTGGAAGCGCACCCACAGGCTGGCCTCGTCGGGCATCTCGATGGTCATCACCAGCGAGGAGGCGCTGATATCCTGTTGCGCCGGCACTTCGTAACGCACTTGCAGTTGCGGCACCAGCACGACCCTGTCGTTGATGACCAGTTCGCCATAGCGCAGGCTGCGCGCGAAACCGGCATCGCTGCGTTCGCTGATCTGGCACTCGTCCAGGTGGGGTACGAACAGCCTGGGCGACTCGGCGCGCAAGACCAGGCCGCGCCAGACTTGTTCCAGGCTCAGGGTGTCGATCAGCGGGTTGAGCGGATCGTTGATTTCAATCAAATGTTCAAATTTCATGGGACTGCCATTCGGTAAGTGGGCGCGCACGGGCGATATAGGCGGAATGGTACTCCAGCGCTGGCATCGCCGCACGCATTGCATGTCCCAAGATGGCGGCAATTGGCGAGATATCAATGCCATTGCCTGTTTTTCACGCAGACCTTGCCGTGCAAATGGCGGGCGCGACGCTGTTACAATGGGCTGCTGTTCCCTGCGGAAATACCCTGATGTCCAAAGCACCACAGTTCGGTTTGAATGCGCCTCAAAGCGAAGCGGTCACCTACCTCGACGGCCCCTGCCTGGTGCTGGCGGGCGCCGGTTCGGGCAAGACGCGCGTGATCACGCAAAAGATCGCCCATTTGATCGAAGACCGGGGCTATGACCCGCGCACCATCGCCGCGCTGACCTTTACCAACAAGGCGGCGCTGGAAATGCAGGAGCGCATCGCCAAGCTGCTCAAGCAACCACGCCAGGCCAAGCAGCTGACGGTGTCGACCTTCCACTCGCTGGGCGTGAAAATCCTGCGCCAGGAAGCCAATGGCGTGGGCTTGAAAGACCGCTTTTCCATCATGGATAGCGACGACTGTTTTTCCCTCGTGCAAGACCTCGCCATTACCACTGATAAACAGGTGATCCGAGGCATCCAGAACGCCATGTCGCTGTGGAAAAACGGCTTGATCGACCCCGACATGGCGCTGGCGCAAGCCAAGGATGAGGACGAAGCGAACGCGGCGCGCATCTACCGCAGCTATGTGGCAACGCTTTCCGCCTACCAGGCCGTCGATTTCGACGATCTGATCCGCTTACCCGTGGAACTGTTCCGCAACAACGGACCCGTACGCGACAAGTGGCAGCGCCGTTTACGCTATCTGCTCGTCGACGAATACCAGGATACGAACACCTGCCAGTACGAACTGGTGAAATTGATGGTGACGGGCATCGGCAAGAAGCCGATGTTTACGGCCGTGGGCGACGACGACCAGGCCATTTATGCCTGGCGCGGCGCCACCGTGGAAAATCTGAAGACCTTGGAAACGGACTTCCCCGACTTGCGCGTGATCAAACTGGAGCAGAATTACCGCTCCACCATGCGCGTGCTCAATGCGGCCAACGCCGTGATTGGCAACAATCCTAAACTGTTTGAAAAGTCGCTGTGGTCGGAACATGGCCTGGGCGAACCGATCAAGGTGCTGGGCATGCAGACGGACGAGCAGGAGGCGGAGCAAGTGGCCATCATGATCTCGGCCGACCATTTCGAGCGCAAGAACAAATTTTCCGATTACGCCATTTTGTACCGTGGCAACCACCAGGCGCGCATCATCGAGCAATGCTTGCGCAAGGAACGCATTCCCTACACGATTTCGGGCGGCCAGAGTTTCTTCGACAAGGCCGAAATCAAGGACATCATCAGCTATCTGCGCCTGCTGGCCAACGAAGACGACGACCCGGCGTTTATTCGCGCCGTGACGACGCCGCGCCGCGGCGTGGGGCAGTCGACCCTGGAGGTGCTGGGCGCGTTCTCTGGCCAGTGGCAGTGTTCGCTGTTCCAGGCCGTCTTTAAAGGCGGCATCGAGGCCAAGCTGACGGACCGCCAGCTGGGGCCATTGCGCGATTTCTGCAACTTCATCAACGACCTCGAATCGCGCGCCAGCCGTCCCGGCGCGGCCGGCAGTGGCGACAACGCGGCCGAAGTGCTGGACGACATGATGAAGGAAATCCACTACGAGTCATATCTGTACGATGCTTTCGAGGAACGGCAAGCGCAAAGCAAGTGGCAGAACGTGCTGGAATTCGTCAACTGGCTCAAGGAACGGGGCAGGGGCGGCAAGGACCGCGACGGCGAAGAAAAGAACGTGCTGGAACTGACGCAGATGGTGGCCCTGATGACCATGCTGGAGGGCAAGGACGAGGAGCAGGATGCCGTGCGCATGTCCACCCTGCACGCCTCGAAAGGGCTGGAATTCCCGCACGTGTTTCTGGTGGGCGTGGAAGAGGGTATTTTGCCGCACAAGGGCGACCCCGACGCGCCGGCCGAAACCATCGCCGCGCGCATCCAGGAAGAGCGCCGGCTGATGTATGTGGGTATCACGCGGGCCCAGCGCACCTTGCACGTCACCTGGTGCAAGAAGCGCAAGCGGGCCGGCGAGCAAGTCCATTGCGACCCGTCGCGTTTCATCAAAGAAATGCAACTTGACGTGGGCGACGCTGTGCCGACGGAGTCGGAAATCATTTCGCCGAAAGAACGCCTGGCGCGCATGAAGGCCTTGCTGGCCACGCCGAAAGTGTAAGCGGCGTTCAGGCTTCCACGGCGCCGTCCGGCGTGGTCTTTGGCTCGATGGCCAGCTGCATGCCCAGCGCATCGAGCATCTTTAAAATGGTTTCGAAGCGCGGTTTGCTACCTTCGCGCAAGGCTTTATATGCGCCTTCGCGCGTGATGTCGGCCCGGGCCGCCACCTTGCCCATGCCATAGGCACGCACCACGTCGTTCATGGCCGACTGGAACAGTTCGGCGTTGCCGGTGGCGACGATTTCGCTCATGTAGGCGGCCACGGCGGCCTTGCTGTTGAGCCCATGCAGGAAGAATACGCAGAAATCGGGACCCGCCTGGCGGCGAATGGATGGAGTTTGTCCTGGCTTACGCCGCTGCGGCGGTAGAATGCCGCTTTCAGTCAGGAATCACCGAGAACACCATGGACAATGCAGAACAGATGGAAGTACGTTTCGTCGATATCGAAATCAAGCTGGCGCAGCAGGAAGACCTGGTCGAGTCGCTGAACCAGATGGTGTACCAGCAGGGCAAGCGCATCGACCAGCTGGAAGCGATGCTGCACAAGCTGGGCGAACACGTGCGCGACGGGGCGCAGCAGGCGAATGGCGGACTGGTCAACGAACGCCCGCCACACTATTGAGGCAATGGCCTTGCCTGGCGTTGCCGCCTTATTGAGCGTCCAGTTCGGTCCATGCCGGCAACTGGTGCTTGCGCCGGTCGCGCGCATAGAAGCTGGCCATGGCGAGACCAAACAGGAGGCCGGCGGCGCTGGCCGCCACCAGCGCCGCCAGGGGCGATAACGGGGTGGCGGCATCGGACCGCCACCAGAAAAAAATCCACATGACCACGCCCCAGCACGTGCCGAACCAGAGCCCCATGCCGAGCGCGGCACGCAGGAAGGACTGGAAATGCGGCGGCGGTACTTGTACGCCGACCTTCCACAACAGGCGCATCAGCGGTGGCGCATAGTGGCTGCGGGCCATGCCCGTGCTGTGCAACAGCTCCAGGGCGCGTGTCTTGCGATATTCAAAGCTCATGGAGCATCCATTCAAAATGTAAGCAATGGAGCATACGTCATGGAGGCAGGATGAAAATGCACACATTTTCACCGTTCGCCGCGCTGACGCCGCCGTGCCGGTAGGCCTGGTTGAATGATCGGGCATGAAAACCTTTCATATATGGGCGCATCGCTACCATCGGTAGTTGCTGGTGACGCAAGTGTTTCAGGCTGTTATTATTTCAGGTTGGCCCGCGACACAATCGCGGCTCTCTTGCGTTTCTTGAAAGAAGACATGACCCGTCCAACAATGCTCGTCATCGCCGCCAGCCTGATGCTGGCGCCAGCCGCCGCTTTTGCCGCCACCGCCAACACCGCGCCAACCACTGCCGTTACCGCGGCGGCTGCACTGCCCGCTTCGAATCCGTTTGCGCAGGCCAGCAGCCTGCCATTCCACTATCCACCGTTCGACAAGGTGCAGGACGCCGACTACGCGCCCGCCTTTACGGCAGGCATGGCCGCCAACCTGGCGGAAATCAAGGCGATTGCGAATAACAAGAAGCCGGCCACGTTCGACAACACCATCGTGGCCATGGAGCGCTCGGGCCAGTTGCTGGGCCGCGTGCGCACCGTGTTTTCCGTGATGTCCGGCTCCAACACGAATGAGACGATCCAGGGCCTGGAACGCGAACTGGCGCCGAAGATGGCGGCCCACAGCGACGCGATCATGCTCAACGACAAATTGTTCCAACGCATCGACACCCTGTACGCCAAGCGCGACAAGCTGGGTCTCGATGCCGAATCGAAACGCCTGCTGGAGCGCTATCACACGGACTTCGTGCGCGCGGGCGCCAAGCTGTCGGCGGCAGACAAGGAAAAGCTGCGCGCCTACAACGGCCAGCTGGCCGCCCTGTCGACCAAGTTCGCGCAGAACGTGCTGAAGGAATTGAACGCTTCGGCTGTTGTGGTCGACACACGTGAAGAACTGGACGGCCTGTCGCCGGCCGCCATCGAAGTGGCTGCCGGCCTGGCCAAGAAGCGCGGCCTGGATGGAAAATATGTGATCGCCCTCGTCAACACGACGGGCCAGGCGCCGCTGTCGTTGCTGACCAACCGCGCCGTGCGCGAACGCATCATGGCCGCTTCGCAGGCGCGCGGCAGCCGTGGCGGCGAGTTCGACAATACCCAGGAAGTGCTGGAACTGGCAAAACTGCGCGCCGAACGTGCCGCACTGATGGGCTACCCGAACTACGCTGCCTACTCGCTGGAAGACCAGACGGCGCACGACACCACCGCCGTGAACGCCCTGCTGGGCGAGCTGGCCAAGCCTGCCGTCGTCAATGCGCGCCGTGAAGCGGACGATATCCAAAAGGTCATCGATGCGGGAAAAGGCGGCTTCAAGGTGGGCGCCGCCGACTGGGCCTTTTATAGCGACAAGGTGCGCGCCGAACGCTACAACTTCGACGAGACGCAATTAAAACCGTACTTTGAAATGCACAGCGTATTGACCAAGGGCGTGTTCTTTGCCGCTGGAAAATTGTATGGACTCACCTTCAAACAGCGCACCGATTTGCCCGTCTACACGGCCGACATGCTGGTGTATGACGTCTTCAACGAAGACGGCACGCAGCTGGCCATCTTTACGCTCGATCCTTACGCGCGCAGCAACAAGCGCGGCGGCGCCTGGGCGAATGCCTATGTGGGCCAGTCAAGCTTGCTGAACCGCAAGCCGGTGATTGCGAATAATCTCAACATTCCGAAGCCGGAAGCGGGCCAGCCGACCCTGATGACGTTTGATGAAGTCAACACCATGTTCCACGAATTCGGCCATGCGCTGCACGGCATGTTCTCGAACGTGAAATATCCGCGCTTCGCCGGCACCAGCGTGCCGCGCGACTTTGTCGAATACCCGTCGCAAGTCAATGAAATGTGGGCGCTGTGGCCGGAAGTGCTGCAAAACTACGCCAAGCACTATCAAACGGGCGCGGCCATTCCGGCGGAACTGCTGGCGAAAGTGACGGCGGCAGACAATTTCAACCAGGGCTATAAAACCACAGAATACCTGGCGTCGGCCCTGCTGGACCAGCGCTGGCACCAGCTGACCCCGGCACAGATCCCCACCGACGTGCTGGCGTTTGAGAAAGCCGCCTTGACGGACGCGGGCGTCGATTTCGCCCCGGCGCCGCCGCGCTACCGCACCACGTATTTCTCGCACGCGTTCGCGGGCGGCTATTCGGCCGGCTACTACGCGTATTTGTGGTCGGAAAAGCTCGATGCCGATACGGTGGAGTGGTTCAAGGAAAACGGCGGCCTGACGCGCAAGAACGGCGACTGGTTCCGCAATAAACTGCTGTCGCGCGGCGGCAGTGCCGATGCGCTCGACATCTACCGCAACTTCCGCGGCCGTGATGCGAAGATCGAGCCGCTGCTGGAACGCCGTGGCTTGAACGGCAAGTAAACCGCGTCATTCCCGGCCTCAAAGCCGGGTCAATGAAAAAGGCTGCCAAGCGATCGGCAGCCTTTTTTATTTGGCGATGTTGATTGAAAACCGTGGTAAACCGCGCATTTTGCGGGATGCACCACAGGATCGCCCCTGTTGGATGACGCCTGTGTGACAGGCTGCTATGATCTGCCACTGGCCCGCGACGCGATCGCGGTTCTTCCCCGCGCTTCCTGAAAGATGTCATGATCCGTCCACAACTGCTCGTCATCGCCGCCAGCGTCATGCTGGCCCACGCCGCTCCTTCCGCCCTGGCCGCCGCAGCCGCACCCGCCGCCGCCATCAGCGCCCAGAATCCTTTGCTCAAAGCCAGTCCGCTGCCATTCCAGATGCCGCAGTTCGGCCTGATCAAGGATGGCCACTACGCGCCGGCGTTTGCCGAAGGCATGAAACGCCAGCTGGCCGAAGTCAATGCGATCGCCAACAACCGCCAGGCGCCCACGTTTGAAAACACCGTCGTGGCCCTCGAGCGCACGGGGCAGCTGCTGCACCGCGTGCAGAGCATCTTCAGCAACATGACGTCGACCAACACGAACAGCGTGCTGGAAGCTGTGGAAGTGGATGTGTCGCCAAAACTGGCCGCGCATGGCGACGCGATCACCCTGAACCCGAAACTGTTTGCCCGTATCGACACCCTGTACGCCAAGCGCGACAAGCTGGGCCTTGATGCCGAATCCTTGCGCTTGCTGGAACGCTACCACACCGATTTTGTGCGCGCCGGCGCCAAGCTGTCCGATGCGGACAAGGAAAAATTGAAAGCCTACAACGCCGAGCAGGCGGGCCTGGAAACGGCATTTGCGCAAAACGTGCTGAAGGAAACGAATGCCAAGAGCATCGTCGTCGACACACGCGCCGAGCTCGCCGGCATGACGGACAGCGATATCGATACGGCCGCCACGGCAGCCAAGGAACGCGGCTTGACGGGCAAGTTCCTCATCGCCCTGGTCAACACCAGTGGCCAGCCGCCGCTGGCCGTATTGACGGATCGCAAGACACGCCAGCGCCTGATGGATGCGTCCCTGAACCGCGGCAGCCAGGGCGGCGAGTTTGACAACCGCGCCATCGTGCTGAAGCTGGCAAAACTGCGCGCCGAGCGGGCCACCCTGCTCGGTTATGCCAACTACGCCGCGTATTCGCTGGAAGACCAGACGGCCAAGACCACCACGGCCGTCAATACCTTGCTGTCGGAACTGGCGAAACCGGCCGTCGCCAATGCGCGCCGCGAAGCAGCCGACCTGCAACAAGTGGTCGATGCGGAAAAGGGCGGTTTCCAGGTAGCGGCGGCCGACTGGGCCATCTACACGGACAAGCTGCGCAAGCAACGGTTCAATTTCGATGAAAACGAGCTGAAACCGTACCTGGAATTGAACAGCGTGCTGAACAACGGCGTGTTCTTTGCCGCCAATAAACTGTATGGCATCAGCTTCAAACAGCGTACTGATCTACCGGTGTACAACCCGGACGTGCGCGTCTACGACGTGCTCGATGCGAACGGCAAGCCGCTGGCCCTGTTCATCGCCGACTTCTATGCGCGCGGCAACAAGCATGGCGGCGCATGGATGAATGAATACGTGTCGCAATCGTCGTTGATGGGCACGCATCCCGTCGTCGCCAACCAGTTGAATATTCCGAAGCCACCCGCCGGCCAGCCGACCTTGCTGACCTTCGATGAAGTGACGACCATGTTCCACGAATTCGGCCATGCGCTGCATGGCATGTTTTCGAACGTAAAATACCCGCGCTTCGCCGGCACCAGCGTGCCGAGCGACTTCGTCGAGTATCCATCGCAAGTCAATGAAATGTGGGCCGTCTGGCCGGAAGTGCTGCAAAACTATGCCAAGCACTACCAGAGCGGCGCGGCCATGCCGCAGGAATTGCTCGACAAGGTCACTGCAGCGAAGAAATTCAACCAGGGCTTCATGACGACGGAATACCTGTCGGCAGCCCTGCTGGACCAGCGCTGGCACCAGCTGGCGCCGAGCCAGATCCCGACGGACGTGCTGGCCTTTGAAGCGGCATCCTTGAAGGATGCGGGCGTCGACTACGCGCCCGTGCCGCCGCGCTACCGCACCAGCTACTTCTCGCACAGCTTCTCGGGCGGCTATTCGGCAGCTTATTACGCCTACCTGTGGTCGGAAAAGCTGGACGCTGAATCGGTCAACTGGTTCAAGGAAAACGGCGGCCTGACGCGCAAGAATGGCGACTGGTTCCGCAGCAAATTGCTGTCGCGCGGCGGCAGTGTCGATGCGCTGCAACTGTTCCGTGACTTCCGCGGCCGCGACGCCACCGTGGAACCGCTGCTGGAACGCCGGGGCTTGAACGCGAAGTAATCCGTCCTCATCTGAAGCTTGCGCTGCGTTGACATGGCGCACGCAAGCTTTCCGTGCCGGCGGCGTAGAATTGAGTAAGATGTAAATAAGAAGGCAGTTGAAAGAGTATATGAGTCAGCAAGATTTGAATGGCATTACCCTGGAAGGTATCGTGACGCGCCTGCACGCCCACTACGGTTGGGACGGCTTGGCCAAGCACATCGATATCAATTGCTTCATCAGCGATCCCAGCATCAAGTCGAGCCTGAAGTTTTTGCGCAAGACCCCGTGGGCCAGAAGCAAGGTGGAACAGCTGTACCTGGACACGCAATTTACTGACTGACAGGAAAAAGATATGGATAGCAAACTCAAGGAATCGCTGCAACAGCTGCATTCGACACTGGCAAGCAGCGGCCCCGTCGATGAAGAACTGCATGGTTTGCTGCAAAAACTTGATGTCGACATCAAGTTGCTGATGGAAAAGCGCGCCGCGCAGGAACAGGAAGAAGAGTCGACCACTTATGGACTGGCCGAACGCAGCCAGGAATTGTCGGCCAAGTTTGCCGTCAAGCATCCGAAACTCGAGCCGGCCTTACGTGAATTGGGTGAAATTTTAGCCAATATGGGCATTTAAGCAAGTTTTGAGAAATGCCGGGCCCGTTCCTGCGGGAAAGGGCCACATTTCCCCAAGTGATTGAAAAATAAACGTTTTTTATACGAAAATCCAACAGTAAAAAGCAGGCCGTCAGGTTGGAAATGGCCAATTCCGGTACAATCCGTACCCTATGAGCTCCCCTACCAATTTATTTGCGACCGTTCCCAAGCGGTCTGCCCGCGCTGCCGTGGCGCCTTTCCTGCCGATGTCGCGTGCCGAGATGGACGTGCTGGGCTGGGACCAGTGCGACGTCATCCTCGTCACGGGCGACGCCTACATCGACCATCCGAGTTTCGGCATGGCCCTCGTCGGCCGCCTGCTCGAAGCGCAGGGTTACCGCGTCGGCATCATCAGCCAGCCGGACTGGCTGTCGGCCGAAGCGTTCCGCATCCTCGGCAAGCCGCGTTTGTACTACGGCATTACCGCCGGCAACATGGATTCCATGGTCAACCAGTACACGGCCGACCGCAAGATCCGCTCCGATGATGCCTACACGGCAAATGCCGAACCGAACAAGCGCCCGGACCGTGCCGTCACCGTGTACGCCCAGCGCGCGCGCGAAGCGTATTCCGACGTGCCCATCGTCATCGGCAGCATCGAAGCGTCCCTGCGCCGCATCGCCCATTACGATTACTGGTCGGACAAGGTCCGCCGTTCCGTTCTGCCCGATTCCAAGGCTGATTTGTTGATCTTCGGCAATGCCGAGCGGGCGCTGGTCGACCTGACCCACCGCCTCGCCGCCGGCGAATCGATCAAGGATATCCGCGACTTGCGCGGCACGGCCTTCATGGTGCCGTCCGGCTGGTTGCCCGGCGACGATTGGGGCGTGCACAATTCCACCCGTGTCGACGTGCCCGGCAAGATCGACCCGCATTACAGCCCGTACGAGATGGTGCAGGAAGACAAGACCGCCTGCGCCACGGAAAATGCCTCGAAATCGGCCGAAGTCATCAAGCCGATTCGCATCATGAGCCGCGAAGAGCGCCTGGCCATGGCCAAGGAAAAGCACGACAAGACGGTCGTGCGCCTGCCCGCCTACGACGTCGTCAAGGATGACCCCGTCATGTATGCGCACGCCTCGCGCGTGTTCCACCTGGAATCGAATCCCGGCAATGCCCGTGCCATGGTGCAGGCGCACGGCGAACGCGATGTGTGGCTCAATCCGCCGCCGCTGCCGCTGGCCATGGACGAGATGGATGGCGTGTACGACATGAATTACGCGCGCGCGCCGCATCCGAGCTATGGCAAGGCGCATATCCCGGCCTGGGAAATGATCCGCTTTTCCGTCAACATCATGCGCGGCTGTTTCGGTGGCTGCACCTTCTGCTCGATCACCGAGCATGAAGGGCGCATCATCCAGAGCCGTTCGGAACCGTCGATCTTGCGCGAGATTGAGCATATCCGCGATAAAACCAAAGGATTTACGGGCACCATTTCCGATATGGGTGGTCCCACGGCGAATATGTACCGCCTCGCTTGCAAGGAAAAAGAGATCGAAGTGTCGTGTCGCCGCCTGTCGTGCGTGTATCCGTCCATCTGCGTCAACCTTGGCACGGACCACAGCAAGCTCATTTCCCTGTACCGCAAGGCGCGTGCCATTCCCGGCATCAAGAAAGTACTGATCAGCTCGGGCTTGCGCTACGACCTGGCCGTGCGTTCGCCCGAGTACGTGAAGGAACTGGTGACGCACCACGTCGGTGGCTTGTTGAAGATCGCGCCCGAGCACACGGAAGAGGGCACTTTGTCGAAGATGATGAAGCCTGGCATCGGCGCGTATGACGAGTTCAAGGAAATGTTCGACCGTTTCTCGCTGGAAGCGGGCAAGAAGCAGTACCTGATCCCGTACTTCATCGCCGCCCATCCGGGCACGACGGACCTGGACATGCTGAACCTGGCCCTGTGGCTGAAGAAGAACAATTTCAAGCTGGACCAGGTGCAAACCTTCATGCCCACGCCGATGGCCATGGCCACGACGATGTATCACACGCGCAAGAATCCTTTGCGCAAGGTCACGGCAGACTCGGAAGTGGTGGAAACGGCGCGCAGCGGCAAGATCCGTCGCACGCACAAGGCTTTCCTGCGCTACCAGGACCCGGCCAACTGGCCGATCCTGCGCGAAGCGCTGGTCAACATGGGCCGTGGCGACTTGATCGGCAATGGCGACAAGCACTTGATTCCTGCCTGGACCTCGTCCGAGTCGGGCGGCCTGGCCGCAGGCGAACGCAGCCGCCAGACACATGGTGCCGGCACGCCGGACAAGTTCAAGGTCACGCCGGGCAAGAACCGCATCGCTCTGGGCGGTACGGCAGCGGCGCCGAAGGCGTCGGCTGCCGAGTCGAAGGTGCGGCCATCGATCTTGTCGACCATCAAGACGAAGGCCAAGCCGGCCGCCGTGCCGATGGGCCGTGGCAGCAAGCCGCCCGCCAAGGGTAGCCATGCCGCGCCGGCACGGGGCGGACGCAAGTAAACTGTCCTCGGCGCCTCGGGCATAGCCTGAAAACCCGGCAACGCGTATGCGTTGCCGGGTTTTTTGCTCTCTGCGCACCAAGATGGTGCGCGACACCTCCCTGGCGGCTGGATTTTTACTAATATTTAAAAATTGAATAGAGCAAATGGCAATTTTCTCTTGTGGCAACTTGGTGTTTGAAAATATACTCGTTGAATATTTAGCCGTACGGCAACAAAGCTGCCATTCTGGCAAGCGATAAAGGCGTACGGCGTCAGCGTTGATATGAAAAGAGATGCCAATTGAAATGCCTTTCCTGCCAGGCCGAGAATAAACCGGGCGCAAAATTCTGTTCTTCCTGCGGCACGACGTTTGCCGTTGCCACACCCGCTGCCGCCCCGGTGCCAGGCAAATCCTGTGGCCAGTGCGGCCATGATTGCAAGGCCGATGCCAGATTCTGCCCCAAGTGCGCGTTCAGCTTTGCCGTGGCGCCCGTCGCCGCAGCGGTGGCGCCGCCTCTGCCGGAACCCGTCATTGCACCCGCCATCGAGCCCGTGCCTGAACCTGTCCCGACGCCAGTGGTGGAACCTGTCACCGCACCGGCGCCGCCGCCCGTGCTGGAAAAGCGCCAGCCTGACGCCGCACCGGCACCCGCACCCGCACCAGAACCAGAACCAGAACCAGAACCAGAACCAGAACCAGAACCTGTCCCCGCGCCCGCACCAGAACCCGCTGCCGCAGCCGCCAGCGTGTCCGAAGCGCCAGCCGACAACCCACCGGGTGGCAGCCCCTTCAAGCTGATTGCCGCAGCCGTCGCAGCGCTAGTGCTGCTGGGCGGTGCAGGCGGCTATTATTTCCTGTCAAGCAAGCCGCCAGCATCGCCGCCGGCACCCGTGCCCACCGTGCAGAAGGAAGCTGCGCCTGCCGCCGAGAAGCCGCTGGTCATCAGCGACCCTGTGTTCGATGGCGCCACGGCGACGGACCCTGCCGTGACGCCAGCGGCGCCCAACCCGGCGCCCGCACCGGTTGCCGCCCCTGCGCCCGCCCCCGAGCCTGCACCAACGCCAGCACCAGCGCCAGCCCCGGTCGTGGAAAAGCCGGCCAAGCCTGTCAAGGCAGCACCGCCAGCCGCCCCCGCCAACAAGGCTTCCGGCCTCGAAAGCGTGATCACGGAGAGCCTGTCGGAAGCGAGCCACTGCATGAGCCAGCGCAAATACGACTGTGCCATTGCCAACGCGAATGCCGTGTTGCGCATGGACAAGGGCAACCGCTACGCGCTCGACCTCAAGCGCAAGGCGAAAGAAGCGCAAGACAAGGCCCTGTCGCAAATCCAGATCGAGTAAGCCGCGCTGCTTGCCTTTCCCCCTATTTTGTTCCTCCCGGAGAATAACGTGAAAAACTTGAAACAAATTGCCAAGCCCATGGTGGCGCTGCTGGTCGTATCCTCGATGCTGGCCGGTTGCGCCACGCCGGGTGGCCCGGGCGCCACCGGCACCACCACCGCAGGCACGGAAGCGGCCAGCGGTGAATGCAATACGGCCATGCTGGCCGGCATCGGCGCCGTCGTGGGCGGCTTGCTGGGCGGTGGCACCAATACCGTGCGCGGCGCTGCGCTGGGCGCCAGTCTGGGCGCACTCGCCTGCGTGGCCTTGAATTATCAAAGCCAGCAAGTCAAGACGGCGCAGCAAGTGCAGGCCGACTACAAGGTGGCCAACAAGGGCAAGCTGCCCGAGCAGTCGACGCTGGTGAAGTATGAGACGGGCTTTACGCCGTCCTCCGTGCGTCCGGGCCAGAAGGCGCAGACCAATTCGTATATCGAAGTGGCAGCCGGCACGCGCGATCCGAACCCGCTGGTGGAAGAAGAATTGAGCCTGTACAAGCCAAATGGCGACCTGATCAAAACTGTGCGCAAAGTAGTCAGCAGCAACAACGGCAGCGGCGCCTACAAGGGCGGCTTCTCGATTCCCATGCCCGAAGGCGTGCCGCAGGGCATTTATCCCGTGCGTACCGCCTTGTACCTGAATAGCAAGCGTGTCGGTGGCCAGGACGTCAAACTGCAGATCGTCCAGCGCCAGGCGCCTGCGGGCGAGCTGCAGCTGGCGCTTGCCTACTAACACCGCAATACCACGGGGCGGCCAGGCAGGCCGTCCCATCCCGATTTCCCCCTTCCAGGCTAGACATGACCATTTCCACAGAAGCACATAAACCGTTTCCCTTTTCCTCCGCCGTGGGATCGCTGATCGAAGCGACCGACGCCATCAAGAATTTCCGCGCGATTGCCCTGCTGGCCCTGACCTTCATCGGCGCCGTGCTCGTCGGTGGCGTGCTGACGATGCTCGCCGGCAGCATGAGCAGTGTCGTGCTGGCCTTCCTGGGCGGCTTGATGGCTTTCCTGGTGATGTTTTACGGTTCCAACGCCGTAGGCATCCTGCTGATGCGCGATGCGCAGGGCCAGCCTGGCTTGAGCCTGGTTGATGCCGTGCTCGTCTCGCTGTACACGAGCCACCGCCTGATCGCAGTCGTCTTCCTGGAATTCCTGATCGTGCTGGCGGCCATGATCGCCATCGCCATCATCTTGTTCGTCTGCAAAATCCCCGTGCTGGGCCCCGTGCTGTACGCGGTGGTCTTTCCCCTGTCGGCCATCGTGCTGGGCGTGCTGGTGTTTGCGCTGTTCTACGTGATGCTGCCGCTGGCCGGCCCTGCCGCCTGGTCGGGCGCCAGCGTATTCCAGATCATTGCCCGCCTGAACCTGATCGTGCGCACCAAGCTGGTGTCGGTGATCCTGCTGGAAGTGCTGCTGTTCCTGATCACGTCGTTTACCGCGCTGCTGATCTTTGGCGTGCTGGGCACGGGCGTATCGCTGACCACGGGTATGTCGGCTGGCATCCTGGGCCTGGGCGGCCAGATGAATATGTACGCGCTGGCCTCGGGCCTGGGTGGCGGCAGTGGTTCCGGCTATATCATCGCTGCCGGCCTCGGCGGCGGCTTGCTGATGGCGGCCGCAGCCGTTGTGCCTGGCCTGATCTTCACCAAGGGCGTGTGCATCATTTACCTGAACGCCACGCGCAATGTCGATTTCAGCGCCTCGGAAGCGAGCCTGAACGACGGCCTGGCCGTGGTCAAGAAAAAGGCCGAGGAAGCGCGTGAACGTGCGCGCGCCCTGGCCGAGCAGGCGACGGCCCCAGCCGCTCAAGCCGCCCCGGCAGCGCCAGCTGCTGCGCCGGCTGACAGCCTGCAATGCCCGAACTGCAAGGCACCGGTCGCGTCCGATGACGTGTTCTGCGGCGAATGCGCGCATAAACTCAAGTAAGGCAGACCATGGCGCAATTTTGTAAACAGTGCGGCACCGCCCATACGCCCGACGCGCGTTTTTGCGATGAATGCGGCAAGGCCGTCAACGTCGCGTCGTCGCCCACACCTGCTCCTGCATCGGCTGCCGTACCGGTTCGGGCCGGCATGCAACGGCGCCACCTCATCCTTGCCGGCGGCGTGCTGGCGGTAGTCATCGTGGCCGGTGGCGCCCTGGCGTGGCTGCTGGCGCCCGAAGCGGCCTCGGCCAGCAGTTTCAGCCGTGCCATCAACGCCCATCTGGCAGCCGATGAGGCGGCGCGCGACAAGTTGCTGTGCCTCACCAACTTGCCGTACCAGAAGGAAGAGATCCGCGTGGCCTCGTACGACAGTTCCACTCGGCAATGGCTCGATATCCTCGTGCGTAGCGGGCTCTACACCGCTCCCGTCGAGCAAAGCAGCGGTGGCTGGCTTGCGCAACCGCAATTTGTCTACGCGCTGGCCGCCCCCGGCAAGGCCGCCTTGCACGGCAACAAGCTGTGCGTGGCCAAGGGCGTGAATGTGGCCAAGGTCAGCGGCTACGAGCAGGTACGCGAGATGGGTGGTCAGCAGGTAGCAATGGCCACTGCCAAGCTGGCCTTGACCGATGAGGCGACGTGGCTCGCCAAATCGCCGGACCGCGCACTGATCCTGCAACGCTTGCCGCACGGCGACCTGGAAGTGGAATTGCCGCTGGCGCTGGTCGACAAGCAATGGCAAGTCACCGACCGCGCGCAACTGCAGCAGGCCGCCATGAGCATGGCCATGGCAGGGGCCTTGGGCAAGGCGTCGGCCACCCAGGGACCGGGCATGCTGGACAAGCTGAAAAGCATGTTCAGCTTTGGCGGCCACCCGCTGGTGGGCAAATGGAAGAGCTCGACGGGCCAAGTCCTGGAATTTACAAAGGACAGCATGATCGAGAACGGCAAGACGAGCAAGGCCACCTTTGCGACGGAAGGCAATGTCGTGACGATCATCTCGGAAGAGGGAGGCGGCATGGCTGCACAAATCAGCCTGAGTAACAGCAACAATACGGCCATGCTCACCGTCGGCGGCATGCCGATTGCGGCGATGCAGCGCGTGCGCGATTAAGCATCCGGCAGGCGGCGCAGCGTGCCGCCTTGCATCATTCCAGAAGCCCGGCCATGCCGGGTTTTTTTACGCCCGCCAGGCAGCGGCGTGCCCGTCAATTTATCTTGACATCAAGATAGTCCGCGTCCACACTGGACTTTTATCTTAATGTCGAGATAGTTGCATGACCTCTTCTTCTGCCCGTCCCGCCTGGGGCGATATCGTGCTCACGGCGCTGGCGCCCCTGATCTGGGGTTCCACGTATATCGTCACGTCCGAACTGCTACCGCCCGATCGTCCCTTCACCGCGGCCCTGATCCGCGTGTTGCCGGCCGGCTTGCTGTTGCTGCTCCTGATGCGGCGCCTGCCCGCGCGGCGCGACTGGGGCCGCGTGCTGATTCTTTCCGCGCTCAATATCGGCGTGTTCCAGGCGCTGCTGTTCGTCGCCGCCTACCGCTTGCCTGGCGGCTTGGCGGCTGTGGTGGGGGCCATCCAGCCGCTCTTGGTGATGGGCCTGGCCTGGGGCGTGGAAGGGCGCCGTCCGGCCCGCCTGGCGCTGCTGGCCAGCGTGCTGGGCGTGGCCGGCATGGGCGTCCTATTATTGTCGCCGCGCACGGTGTGGGAACCCATCGGCATCGCCGCCGCGCTGGGCGGCACGGCCTGCATGGCGGCCGGCACCTATCTGACGCGGCGCTGGAAGCCGGACTTGCCCGTGCTGGCGCTGACGGGCTGGCAATTGCTGCTCGGCGGCCTGATGCTGGCGCCCGTCGCCTGGCTGGCCGATGCACCCTTGCCGCCGCTGTCCCTGCAGCAAGTGCTGGCCTACGCCTACCTGTGCCTGGCCGGCGCCCTGCTGGCGTACGCCTTGTGGTTCCGCGGCATCGCCCGCCTGTCACCCGTGGCCGTGTCCTCGCTGGGACTGCTTAGTCCCCTGATGGCCGTCGTGCTGGGCTGGGCCTTGCTGGGCCAGGCCATGACGGGCTGGTCGATGCTGGGCTTGCTGCTGGTGCTGGCCAGCGTGCTGGCCGTGCAATGGGCCAGTGCCCGCCCCGCAACAAAATCCTGACTGACGCGCATTTCCCCTCGGCAGGCTGATCGCATCAGCCTGTTCCTGTCCCTCTGGGCGCGCCCTTTTTGCTGCACCGCACATACAGTTTTGCTTGCACTGATATGGGGCATTGAGGCACTATTCGCTTCGCGCAAACGTTTGCGCGCAATGAAATTCCATAAAAGCATGATTTACACGTGCTTGACCAACAACTCTGGAGACGCTCATGACATCCCGTATTCGCCTGAAAATGATTGCCGCCGCTGTCCTGGTGTGTGCCTTGCCCGCCGTGCCGGCGATGGCGCAGACACCAGCCAAACCAAAGGTGGCGCTGGTGATGAAGTCGCTCGCCAATGAATTTTTCCTGACCATGGAAAATGGCGCCAAGGCGCATCAGAAGGCGAATGCCGCCAAGTACGACTTGCTGTCGAACGGCATCAAGGATGAGACGGATACGTCGAGCCAGATCAAGCTGGTCGAGCAGATGATCGTCTCGCGCGTCAACGCGCTGGTGATCGCCCCAGCCGACTCGAAGGCGCTGGTGCCGGTGCTGAAGAAAGCCATCGACGCGGGCATCATCGTCGTCAATATCGACAACAAGCTCGACGAAGGCGCCCTGAAAGAGAAGGGCATCACCGTGCCGTTCGTCGGTCCGGATAACCGCAAGGGCGCCAAGGTCGTCGGCGACTTCCTGGCCAAGCAGATCAAGAAGGGCGATCCCGTCGGCATCATCGAAGGCGTCTCCACCACCTACAATGCGCAGCAGCGCACCCTGGGCTTCCAGGACGCCATGAACGCGGCCGGTGCGAAAGTCGTCAGCGTGCAGTCGGGCCAGTGGGAAATCGCCCCCGCCAACACGGTGGCCGCCGCCATGCTGAATGCCAACCCGAACATCAAGGCCTTGCTGTGCGGTAACGACAACATGGCCATCGGCGCCATTTCCGCCATCAAGGCGGCCGGCAAGACGGGCAAAGTCCTCGTCGTCGGCTATGACAACATCAACGCCATCAAGCCGATGCTGGCCGATGGCCGCGTGCTGGCCACCGCCGACCAGTTCGGTTCGCAGCAAGCCGTGTTCGGCATCGAGACCGTGCTGAAAGCCCTGGCGCAGAAGAAGAAACAAGCCGATCTGGGTGGCGTCATCGAAACCAAGGTCGAACTGGTCGCCAAGGGCGCCAAGTCCTGATCGTTTGATCCCGCCGGGGCCGGTGCCCGCGTACTCGTGCGAGTAGGCGGCGCCGCTCCCGCCGCCCCTACCGCGGAGTTTTACCATGCCTACCGACATCCCCCCGGCGCCATCAGCCGCCACCCCTCTATTGACCCTGGACAACATCGGCAAGTCCTATGTCGGCCCCGTGCTGGGCGGCGTGGGCTTGCGCTTCGCCCCTGGCCAGGTGCTGGCGCTGACGGGCGAGAACGGCGCGGGCAAGAGTACCCTGTCGAAGATCATCTGCGGCCTGGAGCAAGCCACCACGGGCACGATGCTGCTCGACGGCAAGCCATACCAGCCTGCCTCGCGCGGCGCCGCCGAGGCGCTGGGCATCCGCATGGTGATGCAGGAGCTCAATTTGCTTCCCACGCTGTCGATCGCGGAAAACCTGTACCTCAAGAATTTGCCGCAGCGCTTCGGCTTCATCGACCGTACGCGCCTCGAGCGTGATGCGCGCGAACAGATGGAGAAAGTGGGCCTGGGCGGACTCGACCCGTGGACCCTCGTGGGCGAGCTGGGCATCGGTCACCAGCAAATGATCGAAATCGCGCGCAATCTGATCGGTTCCTGCCGCTTGCTGGTGCTGGACGAGCCGACGGCCATGCTGACGCACCGCGAAGTGGAATTGCTGTTCCTGCAAATCGAACGCCTGAAGGCCGAAGGCGTGTGCATCATCTATATTTCCCACCGCCTGGAAGAACTCAAGCGCGTGGCCGACCGCATCGCCGTGCTGCGCGATGGGCAACTGGTGTGCGATGACGATATCGCCGGCCATTCGGCCGCCGACCTGGTCAGCCTGATGGTGGGCCGCTCGGCCGACGATGCGGTAGACCTGAGCGGGCGCACCATAGGCGCGCCGCTGCTGCGCGTGCGGGGCCTGGCGCGCGGCAAGGTCGTCAACCCGACCTCGTTCGACTTGCGCGCGGGCGAAATCCTCGGCATCGCCGGCCTGATCGGCTCGGGCCGCACGGAATTGCTGCGCCTGATTTTCGGCGCCGACCGCGCCGACGCTGGCCAGGTGTTTCTGGGCGACAGCGAAACCCCTGCCGCCTTGCATTCGCCGCAGGCAGCCGTCAAAGCGGGCATCGCCATGATCACGGAAGACCGCAAGGGACAAGGCTTGTTGCTGCGCCAGTCCATCGCCGTCAACACGACCCTCGCGTCGCTCGACACCGTCAGTGGCGCAGGCTGGCTCAACGACGCGGCCGAAGCGTCGGTGGCCGACGATTACATTCAGCGCCTGGGCATCCGCTCGCGCAACAGTGCGCAAACGGTGGCGGAATTGTCAGGCGGCAATCAGCAAAAAGTGGTGATCGCCCGCTGGCTGTACCGCGACTGCCCCGTGATGCTGTTCGACGAGCCCACGCGCGGCATTGATATCGGCGCCAAGTTTGATATTTATCAGGTGCTGGCTGAACAGGCGCGCCAGGGCAAGGGCCTCGTCATCGTATCGAGCGACTTGCGCGAACTGATGCTGATCTGCGACCGCATCGCCGTCATGAGCGCGGGCAGCATTGTCGACACCTTCGAGCGGGGCGCCTGGAGCCAGGACGCGCTGCTGTCGGCCGCTTTCTCAGGCTATTTGACCCCTCATTCCACTCCAGCTGCGGCCTGATCCGCCGGAAAGATTCCCATGACCATCCATTCCTCTCCTTCGTATCTGCAGCGCAGCCTGGCCGACCTGAAAAATTATGCGGGCCTGATCGGCGCCCTGGTCGCCATGTGCGTGCTGCTCTCGTTTGCCAGCGAAAACTTCTTTACCCTGGCAACCTTGAGCACTCTGTCGAACAATATCCCGACCCTGGTCGTGATGGCTGTTGGCATGACCTTCGTGCTGATCATTGGCGGCATCGATTTGTCCGTCGGTTCGGTGATGGCGCTGGCCGCTTCCGTGCTGTCCCTGGCCGTCGTGCACTGGGGCTGGCCCGTGTGGAGCGCGGCCCTGCTGGGCATGTTCGTCGCCGCCCTGTGCGGCGCCACCACGGGCCTCATTTCCGTCGGCTGGCGCATCCCCTCGTTCATCGTCTCGCTGGGCGTGCTGGAAATGGCACGGGGCCTGGCCTATCAAGTGACGAACTCGCGCACGGAATACATCGGCAGCGCCGTTGACGGCATCAGCTCGCCGATCGCCTTTGGCCTCTCGCCCGCCTTCATCGCCGCCATCGCCATCGTCGTCATCGGCCACCTGGTGCTCACGCGCACGGTGCTGGGACGCCACTGGATCGGCATTGGCACGAATGAAGAAGCAGTGCGTTTGTCCGGCATCAACACGAAGCCGTCGAAAGTACTGGTGTTTGCCCTGATGGGCTTTCTTGCTGGCGTGGGCGCGCTGTTCCAGGTCTCGCGCCTGGAAGCGGCCGACCCGAATGGCGGCGTGGGCATGGAATTGCAAGTGATCGCCGCCGTCGTGATTGGCGGCACCAGCCTGATGGGCGGGCGCGGTTCCGTCATCAGCACCTTTATCGGCGTGTTGATCATTTCCGTGCTGGAAGCGGGCCTGGCACAAGTGGGCGTATCCGAACCCGTGAAACGCATCGTCACGGGCCTGGTGATCGTCGCCGCCGTGGTGCTCGACACTTACCGCCGCCGCGGCGAGCGCGCATAATCGCAGGAGAAAGCGCGGCCCATGGCAACCATCAAACAAGTGGCGCAGGCGGCGGGGGTGTCGTTTACCACCGTGTCGCACGTCCTCAACAATACCCGCCCCGTCAGCGACGAGGCGCGCCGCGCCGTGCTCGCGGCGGCGGAGCAATTGCATTACGTGCCCAGCGCGCTGGCGCGTTCCCTGCGCAGCCGCAGCACGGGTACCATCGGCCTCATCATTCCCAACAATACGAATCCGTATTTCTCGGAAGTGGCGCGCGGCATCGAGGACAGCTGCTACGCGGCTGGCTACAGCGTGATCTTGTGCAATTCCGATGACGACCCCGTCAAGCAGCGCGACTACCTGAACGTGTTGCTGACCAAGCGCTGCGACGGCCTGATTCTGTCCGCGCTGGCCGACAGCGATGGCGAACTGCTGCGCAAGATGAAGGTGCCGGCCGTGCTGCTCGACCGCGCGCCCAGCGACCTGTCCATCGATGCGGTGGCCGTCGATAACCGCGCCGGCGGCTTTCTCGCCGCGCGCCATTTGCTGGGGCTGGGACGCCGGCGCCTCGCTTGCATCGCTGGGCCCCTCGAAGTGAGCATTTCCAACGAACGCATCGACGGCGTGCGCAGCGCCATGGCGGACGCGGGCGTGGTCCTGGCCGACGCGCTGTGCCGCCATAGCGACTTCACGAGCGCCGGCGGCTATGCGGCCGCGCTGGACTTGCTGGCGCTGCCCAAGGGCCAGCGCCCCGACGCCTTGTTCTGCTGCAATGACTTGATGGCCTTTGGCGCCCTGCGCGCCGCCGCCGAGCGGGGCATCGCCGTGCCCGTGGACCTGGCCGTCGTCGGCTTCGACGATATCGACCTAGCCAGCTTCGTGCATCCGGCCTTGAGCAGCGTGGCGCAAAATACGCGCGAACTGGGCCATATCACGGCAGCCTGCCTGCTGGCCCGTATCGCCGACCCCGCCTTGCCGCGCCAGCAGCGCAGCATCGCGCCCGAACTGCACGTGCGCGGCTCCAGTGTGGCCGCCGCGCCGGCACCTTTTTCTCTACCTGCAACTGAACTGATGGGAATGACATCATGATCGTGGTTATCGGCAGCATCAATATGGACCTGGTCTTGCGCGTGCCGCGCATGCCCCTCCCCGGCGAAACCCTGACGGGCGGCGCTTTTCGCACCATTCCTGGCGGCAAGGGCGCCAATCAGGCCGTGGCCTGCGCGCGCCTGAGCGGCCAAGTGGCGGGAGCCCAGCAAGTGGCCATGGTCGGCTGCGTGGGGGATGACGCGTTTGGTGCCACCCTGCGCGCCGCGCTGGTGGGCGACGGCATCATCGACAGCCACATCACCACCTTGCCGGGAGTGGCATCCGGCATCGCCTCCATCCTCGTCGATGACAATGGCCAGAACAGCATCGTGATCGCCGGCGGCGCCAACGATTTATTGAGCCCCGCGCACATTGACGCGGCGCAAGGTTTGATCGAACAGGCTGATATTGTCGTGCTGCAGCTGGAAACGCCGATGGCCACCGTCGTGCACGCCATCAAGCTGGCCCGCTCTATGGGCAAGACCGTGGTGCTGAATCCGGCCCCGGCTGCCAGCTTGCCGGACGGCGTGCTGGAACTGGTCGACTACCTGATTCCGAATGAAATCGAAGCGGCCATGCTGGCCGGCGTCAGCCCGGAAGGCGCGGATGCCAAGGACCTGGCGGCCGCGCTGCAAAAGCTGGGCAGCGACAACGTCATCATCACCCTCGGTTCCAAGGGCGTACACGCGGCCCTGTATGGCGGCGACTACACGTTCCCGGCCGACGTGGTGCAAGCCGTTGACACGACGGCGGCCGGCGACACCTTCATCGGCGGTTTTGTGGCGGGCCTGGCGTCCGGTATGGACGAGGCTGAAGCGATTCAGCAAGGCCAGCGCGCGGCCGCCTGGAGCGTCACCAAGCCCGGCGCACAAACCTCGATTCCCCACCTGCACGAGCTGTTCTAACGCCACCAAGCCCATGAAAAAATCACCGCTGCTTAATATTGCGCTGTCGCAAATGATCGCGTCGCTGGGCCATGGCGACATGCTCGTCATCGGCGATGCTGGCTTGCCCTCGCAGCCGGGCGTACCCTTGATCGACCTGGCTCTGACGCGCGGCATTCCTGGCTTCATCGATACCGTGAATACCGTGCTGAGCGAAATGCAGGTGGAATACCATTTGCTCGCCAGTGAGTTGCCGCAGCACAATCCGGCCATGGCGGCGCAGGTGGCGGCCCTGGCCTTGCCCGATGCGCGCCAGGTGACGCATGAAGAGTTCAAGCAACTGTCCAAGGGCGCGCGCGCCATCGTGCGCACGGGCGAATGCAGTCCGTATTCCAACATCATTTTGGTGGCCGGCGTCGTGTTCTAGCGCAAACAATCGTCAGATTGTTTGCCAAAAACATCAACTTTATTGTTCTTAGTGAAATAATTATCCATCCGTAAAAGGGGCGGCTACAATAGTCATACCCCTGCCAGCTCGGCAGTTTCTGTGGTGTCCTGCCATGCCGATGAAAGCATCCGACGCTTTCCGCTCCTACTTGCCGCCCATCGGCAGGCTGGCGCACGGCTGGCGCTGCTTTTGCTTCCTGCTGCTGTGCCTGGCAACGCCCGCCCGGGCGCTGGAACCCATCTCCCTGCAGCTCAATTTCACGCATCAGTTCCAGTTTGCCGGCTATTACGCGGCCATCGAGCAAGGTTATTACCGCGAGGCGGGGCTGGAGGTCACGCTGCGCGAAGGCATCGGCGTGCCGCATGCCGAGGCCGCCGTGCTGACGGGCCTGGCCGAATATGGCGTCGGTAACAGCACCTTGTTGCTCAGCCGCATGGCTGGCAAGCCCCTGGTGGTACTGGCCGTGGTATTCCAGCATTCGCCCAGCGTGCTGCTGATGCGCCAGCATGGCGGCGCGCCCGACGTGCACCGGCTGGCGGGCGCCTCCGTGATGATAGGCACGCCTACCGACGTGGCATCCGCGTCCGATGAAGTGTCGCTGTTCCTGCAGAAAATGGGCGTCGCACCGGAACAGATGCTGCACCTGCCACCCAGCTATCGGGTCGAGGATTTGATCGATGGCAAGGTCGATGCCATCGCCGCGTATTCCACCAACGAGCCGGACTACCTGGACCGGGTGGGCTTTCCCTACTACCAGTTTACGCCGCGCACGGCCGGCATCGATTTCTATGGCGATAATCTGTTTACCAGCGAGCACGAACTGCGCCGCCATCCCGAGCGCGTGAAAGCGTTCCGCGCGGCCAGCCTGCGCGGCTGGCAGTACGCGATGGCACACCGCGAGGAAATGGCGCAGTTAATCCATGCTAAATACAGCCAGCGCCATGACCGCGCGCACCTGCTGTACGAGGCGCAGCAGATGGAATTGCTGCTGCAGCCGGTGCTGGTGGAGCTGGGCTACATGAATCCCCAGCGCTGGCAGCATATCGCCGACACGTATGCCGCCATGGGCGTGCTGCCGCCCAACGCCACGGACAGCCCCGCCTACAAGGGTTTCCTGTACCGTCCCGTACCAGGCGCCGACCTGGGCTGGTTGTACCTGTCTCTGGGCGTGGCGGGTAGCTTGCTGGCCGTGTCGGCCGCCTTTCATTTCAGTAACTTGGCACGCGAGCGCCGCCGTACGGAAGAAACCATCCGCCAGGGGGAATTGCGCTTTCGCACCATGTTCGAGGAAGCGCCCATGGGTATCGCCCTGATCGATACGGTGAGCGGACGGTTTCTTGATATTAATCCGCGCTATTTGGCCATCGCCGGGCGCAGCCTGGAGCACATGAAGCGGTCGAGCTGGATGGATATCAGCCATCCCGATGACGTGGCGGGCGAGCAGGCGCATGTGGCGCAGTTGCTGGAGCGGCGTATGCCGGGCTTCCGCCACGCCAAGCGCATCGTGCGTCCCGATGGCGACGTGGTGTGGGTCGATGCCTCGGTGACGGCCATCGCCACGACGCGCCATGGCGGGCCGCACCACCTGTGCATGCTGGAAGACGTGACGGACAAGCGGCAAACGGAAGCGCTGATCTGGCAGCAAGCCAATTTTGATACCCTGACGCAATTGCCTAACCGGCGCATGTTCCACGAGCGCTTGCGCCTGGCGCTGGCCCAGGGCCGGCGCGATACGAGCCGCGTCGCCATCCTGTTCATCGACCTCGACCATTTCAAGGAAGTCAACGACACCCTGGGCCACCATCAGGGCGATATCTTGCTGATCGAAGCGGCGCGGCGCATCCGCGTGGGCGTGCGCGAGACGGATACGGTGGCGCGCCTGGGTGGCGATGAATTCACGGTGATCCTGTCCGATCTCGACGATCTGCAGCAAGTCGACCGCATCGCGCGGCAGATACTCGACGGCTTGCTGGCGCCGTTCTTGCTGGGGCAGGAACAGGCGTTCGTCTCGGCGTCGATCGGCATCACCCTGTATCCTGACGACGCGGGCAATATCGAGGACTTGCTCAAGCATGCGGACCAGGCCATGTATGTGTCGAAAGGGGCGGGGCGCAACCGCTACAGCTACTTTACGCCCGCCATGCAAGTGGCGGCCGTCAACCGCATGCGCATGGGGGCGGACCTGCGCACGGCCTTGCGCGAACAGCAGATGCAGCTACATTACCAGCCCATCGTTGAACTGCATGGCTGCAATATTGTCAAAGCGGAGGCCTTGCTGCGCTGGAACCATCCGCAGCGGGGCATCGTGTGTCCGCCCGATTTCCTGGCGGTGGCCGAGAGCAGCGGCTTGATCGTCGACATCGGCGACTGGGTGCTGCGCACGGCGGCCGCGCAACTGCTGCGCTGGCGCGCGCAGGGCCAGGCCATCGGCTTGCCAGGGTTGCAACTGTGCCTGAACCAGTCGCCGCTGGAGCTGCAGCGCGAAGCCGAGGCGCCCGGCACCTGGCTGCGCCAGCTGATGGCGCTCGATGTGCCCCCCTCGGCCATCGTGCTCGACATGCGCGAGGATGCGCTGCTGGGCGCCGGCGCCGGCGCCGGCAGCGGCATGGCGCAGCGGCTGCAGCACTTGCGCGAGGCGGGCTTGCAGATCGCCCTGGATGACTTCGGCAGCGGCCCTGCCTCGCTGACGCAGTTGCAGCAGTGCGGCATCGATTACCTGAAGCTCGACGGCGTGCTGGTGCGCAAGCTGGCGCCCGGCGCCAGCGAACTGGTGCTGTGCGAAGCCATCGTCACCATGGCCCACAGGCTGGGCTTGCAGGTCATCGCCGAGGGGGTGGAGACCGAAGTGCAGCGCGTATTGCTGCTGGGCATAGGCTGTGATTTTGCGCAAGGCGATCTGTTTGCGCCGCCGCTGGCCATCGAAGCGTTCGATGCGCTGCTGCACGCCCGGCGGCCCTTGCACCCTTGAAACAGGCGTACCCTGTCACCAGATGTCCACTGGACCTGCGGGACAGGGCTCCCGGCCTGAACGGGCTTATACTCGACGGGCTGGCGCCTGCGCCCGGCTCCAGCTGTCACCGGTTCGCGTCATGAACCGGGCGCGCAGGCAAACCTTCTTCCATTCACTCAACTCGAGGTGACCTCATGGGCATTTTCAGCAATATCTATAACAAAATCTTCCACCATTCGTCCGATGCGGCTCCGGCAGCCACGCCAGCTGCCGCTACCGACGCGCCAGCGGCGGCGGCACCGGCGGCAGCTCCGGCCGCACCAGCGGCTGCCGTACCGGTGGTGGACGTGGAAGTGGTGTTGGTCGACCTGGCCAGCAAGAACGCGGAAACTCTCAATTGGCGCACGTCCATCGTCGACCTGATGAAATTGCTTCAACTCGACAGCAGCCTGGCTTCGCGCAAGGAACTGGCGCAAGAGCTGCACTTCACGGGCGACACCAATGATTCTGCCAGCATGAATATCTGGCTGCACCGCCAGGTGATGATCAAGCTGGCGGAAAACGGCGGCAAAGTACCGGAAGAACTCAAAAATTAAAGACCCGGCGGCAGCAAGGCAATACCTTGCTGTCGCTGTTCAATCCCGTGGGAACTGCCTATCATGGAGTTCCCATGGCGTCATGATAGCTAAAATCAATTGAAACTATTGTGACAATCAATTTTGCATATGGGTTAAAACCCCTTACACTAGAGTCTTACTGATTCACCACACGAGAGGAAATGATTATGTCGCTCATCAATACCCAAGTTAAACCATTCAAGGCAACCGCATTCCACAATGGCAAATTCGTCGACCTGACGGAAGCGTCGCTGAAAGGCAAGTGGTCGGTATTCGTGTTCTACCCAGCCGACTTCACCTTCGTTTGCCCAACCGAACTGGAAGACCTGGCCGATCACCACGATCAATTCCAGAAGCTGGGCGTCGATGTCTACGGCATCTCGACCGACTCGCATTTCGCGCACAAAGCATGGCACGATACCTCGGACGCGATCAAGAAAGTGCAATACGCACTGATCGGCGACCCAACCGGTACCCTGTCGCGCAATTTCGAAGTCATGATCGAAGAAGAAGGCATGGCACTGCGCGGTACCTTCGTCATCAACCCGGACGGCTTCATCAAAGTGCTGGAAGTGCATGACAACGGCATCGGCCGTGACGCAGCGGAACTGTTGCGCAAAGTCAAGGCAGCCCAATACGTTGCCGCTCACCCAGGCGAAGTTTGCCCAGCGAAATGGACGGAAGGCGCAGCAACCCTGACCCCATCGCTGGACCTGGTTGGCAAGATCTAAGTCTTGAAGCCTTGCAACATCTAGCAGCAAACAAGTAGTTACCGCGATGCCGGACCGGGTGTCCGGCCCGGCATTCGCCTAAATATTTGTAGAAAAGGAAAAAAATCATGTTAGACGCAACCCTCAAAACCCAACTGAAATCCTACCTGGAAAAAGTAGTGTATCCGCTTGAGTTGGTCGCTTCTCTCGATGACAGCGCAAAAGCCCGCGAGATGAAGGAATTGCTCCAGGAGATAGTCCTGTTGAGCGACAAGATCACGCTGGTCGAGCGCATAGACGCTGGCGTACGGACCCCGTCGTTCAGTATCAACCGTGCAGGCTCCGACATCGGCGTGCGTTTCGCTGGTGTCCCGATGGGCCACGAATTCACTTCCCTGGTGCTGGCGCTGCTGCAAGTGGGCGGCCACACCATCAAGTTCGACGATGCCGTGATCGAGCAGATCCGCAACCTCGACGGCGATTACGAGTTTGAAACGTTTATTTCGCTCTCCTGCCATAACTGCCCGGAAGTAGTGCAGGCCTTGAATGCCATGGCGGTGATCAATCCGCGCATCAAGGTCACCACCATCGATGGCGGCGTGTTCCCGAAAGAAGTGGAAGAACGCCAGATCATGGCCGTGCCGATGATGTTCCTGAATGGTCAGCATTTCGGTCAGGGACGCACGAATGTCGAGGAAATCCTCGCCAAGCTCGACATCAACGCCGGCGCACGCCAGGCGGCAGCGTTGTCGAAAAAAGATGTCTTTGACGTCCTGATCGTCGGCGGCGGTCCTGCCGGCGCGGCAGCGGCCATTTACGCCGCCCGTAAAGGCATCAAGACGGGCGTGCTGGCCGAGCGTTTCGGCGGCCAGACCCTCGACACCATGGCCATCGAGAATTTTATTTCCGTCAAGGAAACCGATGGTCCGAAGTTTGCCATGGCGCTGGAACAGCACGTCAAGACCTATGACGTCGACATCATGAACACCCAGCGCGCCAGCAAGCTGACGCCAGGCAAGCTGATCGAGATTGAAACGGCAAATGGCGCCATCTTGAAAGCCAAGACCGTCATCCTGGCGACCGGCGCCCGCTGGCGCGAAATCAACGTGCCGGGCGAGAAGGAATACCGCAACCACGGTGTCGCCTACTGCCCGCACTGCGATGGTCCCTTGTTCAAGGGCAAGCGTGTGGCCGTGATCGGCGGCGGCAACTCGGGTGTGGAAGCGGCGATCGACCTGGCCGGCCTTGTGAAGCACGTGACCCTGATCGAATTCGGCGCGGAACTGCGTGCCGATGCGGTGCTGCAACGCAAGCTGCACAGCCTGCCTAATGTCACCGTGATCACGTCGGCGCAAACTACCGAGATTCACGGCGACGGCAAGATCGTCAATGGCCTGAGCTACACGGACCGGGTCAGCGGCGAGTCGAAGAAGGTTGAGCTGGAAGGCGTCTTCGTGCAAATCGGCCTGGTGCCGAACACGGAATGGTTGAAAGGCACGGTAGCGTTGTCGCGCCACGGCGAAATCGAAGTCGACGCCCGCGGCCAGACCTCGATCCCCGGCGTGTTTGCGGCCGGCGACGTCACCACGGTGCCGTACAAGCAGATCATCATCGCCACCGGTGAAGGCGCGAAGGCAGCCCTGTCCGCCTTTGACCACCTGATCCGCTCGGATGACGAGGAAGTGGTCGAAGAGTCTGCCGCCAAGGAAGCGCTGACGGCGTAAATATTGCGCTGCATAAAAAAAACCGGAGCGCCGCGAGGCTGTTCCGGTTTTTTTTATGCGCGCAGAAAACTAGCTGCCCGCGTACTGCGGATTGGCTGCCACATACACGGCAATACCATCGACGGCCATGTCCTTTGGCGCGATCTCGGCCAGGGCGAAGACGGTTTTGTTGCTGAAAGTTTGCACGTGCCAGGTAAAACGCTGGCCAGCGCGCACGATGGTGACGGTTTCGCCGCGCGTGACGTTGATGTGGCGCGTATCGGCCTGCAGTTCGATGCTGCGCTGGGCGGCGCCGTGGTGGGCCGAGGTGCCATAGTCGGCGGCCGTGCCCGTGGGGCCGGCTGCAATGGCGCTGCCGGCAAGGACGGCGCACAGGATGGCCAGGGCGCTGCGGTGGGTGTTCAACATAATTTCTCCAAGAATAAGCCAGGCGCAGGGAATAAGCGCGCCGTTTTATGGTAGTGGTGGCACCGGGATCGCCGGTTTTGCACCACGGCATCGTAAGCGTTTCTTGGTCGATCTGCAAAGCTGTATTTCCTGTCTATATTTCCACTGTCGCCGCCAGCGGCACATCCGGCACCAGGTGACTGGTCAGCACGATGCACTGGCGCGCCAGGCGGGACGGTTCGGACAGGCGCGTGCGCAGATGCGCCATGGCCGCCGCGTCGAGGCCATTGAACGGTTCATCGATCAGCAGCAGGCGCACGGGCAAGGCCAGCGCCAAGGCCAGTTGCAGCTTTTTGTGCTGGCCCAGCGAGATGGCGGTAATGCTTTGCTGCAAGGTCGGCGTCATGGCAAATGCGCTCAGCTCGTCGTTCAGCAGGGACTGGTCGCTGCCCGGGTACAAGGCCAGGTGCAGGTCGAGCATTTCGTGCACCTGCAGCCAGGGCAGGGAAGGGGCGTCGCCGCCACAATAGAAGGCCTGGGCGCGGTAGGCCAGCGGCATGAAAGCACTGTCGATGTCGTCCAGGCGGATGGCGCCGCGCGCGGGCAGCAGGGCGCCACCCGCCAGTTTCAGCAAGGTCGTCTTGCCTGCCCCGTTTGCGCCGCGCAGCCAAGTGACGCCGGGGCCGAATTGCAGATTGCAGCCCTGGAAGACGCTGTGCGTGGGGAAATGAAAATCGAGGTGTTCGATGTGCAGGGTGGGAGAAGTGGCATTCAATTCCATAATTCGCTCCCAATGGCGCTCAAGGCAAGGATGGATAGCACGACGACGACGACGCGTCCGCGCGCCGTCAGGCGGGGCAGGCCGACGATGGCCAGCAGGGCCGCGCTGGCGGTGAGGGCATACATGCTGGTGACGCGCTGCTGCAAGGCGGCGGGGTGAAGGTTGTACAGCAAGACAGCGCCTGCCAGCAGCACGGCAAACGGCGGTAGCAGGCTGGCGGCGCAGGCCAGGCGCGTCAGGGCGGTGCTGGCCAGGGGCCAGGCGTTCAGCGAGGGTTGCAGCAAGCCGATCTGCTCGCGCACGGTCTTGTCGCCGCGGTCCGTCACAATGATCAGGCTGGCGCTGGCCAGCAAACCCAACAGTGGCGCGGGCACGAGGGGCGGGCGCAGCAACCAGGCCAGCATGCTGGCGCCAGCCGTGGCCAGCAGCACGCTTTGCTGGATGCCAATTACATTGTCGTTGCGCCAGAACGGTAGCCAGAACAACTGGTGCCACAGGAACACGGTGCGCCAGCGGGGCCGGTGCGGCACATAGGCGGTCATGGTGGGTGGGCGCGCCCTTTGTGCGGGGCGTGGCGCGCGCAGGCGCTGCGCCACGATGAGCGTCGTCAGCAGCCAGGCCAGCAGCCAGGCGGAGATGGTGGCGGCAATGCCGGGCGCGACAATCGGGCGCAGCCAGGGTGGCGACTGCAGCAGCCAGATGGTGGTCGAGACGGCATAGGCGAGGCCCAGCGGCAGCATCAGCAAACCGGCCACGGCCACGTCGGCTTGCCAGCGCAAGCGCGTCGGCAAGGGCAGCTGGCGCAGCCAGGCGGCGATGGGAGCAGGCAACAGCCGTTTGCGCAGCAGCCAGGCGGGCAGGGAGGTCAGCAGGACTTGCGCGCTCACGACAGCCAGGGCGGTGGGCCAGGGCAAGCTCACGGCGAGAAAGCCAGGCAGGGCGATGACGCTGAGCAGACCCAGCAAGACCGGTCCGGCCAGGAAAAAGAAGATCTCCATGGAACTCCTCAGGCTGGCGGCAAATTGCAGCAAAGCATGATGGGCCAGGCGCAGGCGCAGGGCGATATAGGCAGGAGTACTACGGGGCAAGCGCATGCGGGCGGGGGCGAAGTCAGGGTAGCGCTGATTCTAACAGCCGGGGTCAGACCCCCGGATAAGTTAGCTTTGAGGTTGACGTTGGCGGTGTTGAGATTCTGATCCCACAATGGGAAAAGCCCTTCGGTTCAGAGAACCAAAGGGCTTTTCTTTTATTGGCGGAGCGGACGGGACTCGAACCCGCGACCCCCGACGTGACAGGCCGGTATTCTAACCAACTGAACTACCACTCCAAGCTCGTATGATCTGTGTTGCTGATCCATGAAGCACTGGATAATTTTCTGTATTGGTGGTGGGTGCTGAGAGGCTCGAACTCCCGACCTACGCCTTGTAAGGGCGCCGCTCTACCAACTGAGCTAAGCACCCGCATACCCAGAAAACTATCCCGACGTTTGTCACCACGTCTGGAAGAGGCACTATTATAGGGGGTGCTTTCCCGCTTGTGCAACTATTCTTGAGGGCTAAAAGCAGTTTTTTTGCTGAAAAGTGCAAAAATATTCAAGGAAGGGAGTACTGACGTGTTTTTTGCTTCTGAAATGGGAAAAGCCCTTCGGTTCAGAGAACCAAAGGGCTTTTCTTTTATTGGCGGAGCGGACGGGACTCGAACCCGCGACCCCCGACGTGACAGGCCGGTATTCTAACCAACTGAACTACCACTCCAAGCTCGTATGATCTGTATTGCTGATCCATGAAGCACTGGACAGTTTTCTGATTTGGTGGGTGCTGAGAGGCTCGAACTCCCGACCTACGCCTTGTAAGGGCGCCGCTCTACCAACTGAGCTAAGCACCCGTTGCTTGTCTCAGAAAACCATCCTGACGTTTGTCACCACGTCTGGAAGAGGCGCTATTATAGGATGGCTAAAATCCTTCTGCAAGCGCTTTTTTCACATTATTGGGTAATACCCCACTGCGACAGCATCCACGCCATATTGAATGCACTTTCCTGGATGGCGTTGTAGCGGCCCGAAGCACCGCCATGGCCGGCGCCCATATTTGTTTTCAGCAGCAGGGGATTGCTGTCCGTCTTATACGCGCGCAGCTTGGCCACATACTTGGCCGGTTCCCAGTACATCACCTGGCTGTCATTCAGGCCCGTCGTCACCAGCATGGCTGGATAATTTTTGCGCGTAATGTTGTCGTACGGCGAGTAGCTGAGCATGTAGTCATAGGCCGCCTTCTGGTTCGGGTCGCCCCATTCCAGGTACTCCCCAGTCGTCAGGGGCAGGCTGGCGTCCATCATGGTGTTCATTACATCGACGAACGGTACGGCCGCGTGCACGGCGTGGAACAGATCGGGACGCATGTTGACGACGGCGCCCATCAGGAGGCCGCCCGCGCTGCCGCCCTGGATGATGAGGCGGTTCGGACTCGTCCATTTTTCGCGCACCAGGTAGTCGGCGCTGTCGATGAAGTCATTGAAGGTATTTTTCTTCTTCATCAGCATGCCGTCTTCATGCCAGGCTTCGCCCATGTCGGTACCGCCGCGGATATGCGCCTGGGCATAGATGACGCCCCGGTCCAGCAGGCTGAGACGGGCGAGGCCAAAGCTGGCTTCCGTCGAGATGCCATACGAGCCATACGAGTACAGCAGCAGCGGCGCTGAACCGTCGAGCTTGACGCCTTTCTTGTAGACAATCCACAGCGGCACTTGCACGCCATCGCGCGCTGTTACCCACAGGCGCTGCGTGGTGTAGCGGCTACCGTCAAAGCCTCCGACAATTTCCTGTTGTTTCAGCACCGTGCGCTTGCCATCTTTCATGCTGACGTCAATCACCGTGGGTGGCGTGACGGGCGACTGGTAAGACATGCGAAATTGCGTGGCGTTAAATTCGGGCGTACCGGCCGCCGTGGCCAGGTAGACGGGATCGTCGAACTGCACGGTTTTCCAGTTCTTTTGCGCAAAATCATAGATGCGCGCGCGGTTCAGGGCGCGGGCCTTTTCCATCACCACCAGGTAGCCCTGGAACACGTCGATGGATTGGATTACGGCGTCCTTGCTGTGCGGCACGACGGGTTTCCAGTTCTTCGGCTGCGGCGCAGACAGCGGTGCGCTGACGACGCGGAAATTCTTTGCATCCTTGTTGGTGAGAATGTATAGCTGTCCGTCGCGGTGTTCGACGCCGTAGCGGTGGCCCTTTTCACGCTTGAGCACGCTCTGGAAACTGCCTTCCGGCTTGTTGGTTGGCAACAGCAGCACTTCGCTGGTATCCGTGCTGCCCGAGGTCAGCAAAAAGTAGCGTTTGTCGTGCGTGCGGCCCACATTGATGGCGAACTGCTCCACTGGCTCGTGGTAGACCTGCTGTGGTGTGCCGCCCAGAGCCAGGCGGAACAGGCGGTCCGAGCGCTTGGTGGTGGTGTCTTCCTGGGCCAGCATCAGGGTGGCGTTATCCGCCGCCCAGGCCAGCGATGTCACGCGTGGCATGGTATCAGGCAGCAACTTGCCCGTCTTCAAATCCTTGACATGCAGCTCGTACTGGCGGAAACCAGTCGTGTCGGTGGTGTAGGCCAGCAATTGCTCATTCGGGCTGATTGAAAATGCGCGCACGGCAAAGAATTTGTGGCCTTCGGCCAATTGATTCTGGTCCAGCAGGACTTCTTCGGCCGCCTGGGCATCGTAGGCGCCATTCGCGCCGACAGGGCGGCGGCAGTGAAGCGGGTATTGCTTGCCCGCTTCCGTACGCGTGTAATAGTAAAAGTTACCCTGGCGCGCAGGCACGGACAGGTCCACTTCCTGCATGCGGCCTTTGACTTCCGCATACACTTTGTCGGCGAGCGGCTGGATCGGGGCCGTGACGGCGGCCGTGTAGGCGTTTTCCGCATTCAGGTAGTCGATGACGGCAGGATCGGTCTTCTTTTGCAGCCAGCGGTAGTCGTCCGTGACGACCGTGCCGTGGCGCGTTTCCTGCCAGGCTGTCTTGGCGGCGACAGGTGCAATGGCGGCGGCATCGGCGGCGAGCGCGGATGGCGCCAGCGTGGACAGCACGATGGATGAGCAGACGGCCAGATGGCGCAAAGCTTGATGTGCTATAGACAAGGCGGCTCCTTTGAATAGTTATGTCAGGATTGTAATCTTGCCATTGAGAAAAGCAACCGCCGTGCTCATGCGTTTCAACTTGCATCCGTGGGGATTTCCAGCGATACTGTATATAATTACAGTATTCATCTGCATCCTGCCGCGAGGTGTCCTTGACCACATCTGCTCCTACCTTGCCTGAAGCCCGCCGCTGGATTGCCCACCTGGACATGGATGCCTTCTTTGCCTCCGTCGAACTGTTGAAGTATCCGGAACTGCGCGGCGAAGCCGTCGTCATCGGCGGCGGCCGGCTGCAGCAACCCGTGCTGCAGGAGGATGGCACGCGGCAGTTTGCGCGCATGCGCGACTACGTGGGGCGCGGCGTCGTCACCACCTCCACCTATGCGGCGCGCGCGTTCGGCGTGTTTTCCGCCATGGGCATCATGAAGGCCGCCAGGCTGGCGCCCGATAGTATTCTGCTGCCAGCCGATTTCGAGGCCTACCGCGAGTATTCGGCCCGCTTCAAGCAAGCCGTGGCCCATCTGTGTCCCATCATCCAGAACGTGGGCATCGATGAAATTTATATCGATCTCACCGAACATGGCGAGCAGGCGCCCGCCATGGCAGCGCGCCTGAAGACGGCCGTGTTCGAAGCGACGGGCCTGTCGTGCTCGGTCGGCCTGGCGCCCAACAAATTGCTGGCAAAAATCTGTTCCGACCTGGAAAAGCCCGACGGCCTCACCATCCTGCATCCCGAGGATGTCGAAACACGCGTATGGCCCTTGCCGGCAAAAAAGATCAACGGCATCGGCCCGAAGGCCACGGCCAAGCTGGAAGCCTTGGGAATTATTACCATCGGCGAACTGGCACGAGCCGATCTCACCATGCTGCGTACGCAGTTCGGCGACCTGTACACGGGCTGGCTGCGCCAGGCGGCGCTGGGCATCGACGAGCGCCCCGTGCAGACGAGCCGGGAAACCAAGTCCGTCAGCCGCGAAACGACGTTCGAGCGCGACTTGCAAGTGGTGCGCGACCGCGCCACCCTGTCGGAAAAGCTGGAAAGCCTGTGTACGCGCGTGGCGGGCGACCTCGACAAGCAGTCGCTGGCGGGGCGCACGGTGGGCATCAAGCTGCGCTTCGAGGATTTCAGCACCGTCACGCGCGACATCACCTTGCCCAGCGCCACGGCGGACGCCGCCGCCATCCTGCGCGCCAGCCGCGATTGCTTGCGGCGCGTGCCATTTGAAAAGAAAATCCGCCTGCTGGGCGTGCGCATCTCGACCTTGTCCGATCCGGCCGTCGTGACGCGGCAGGCGCCAGCCCAGGCGGAGCTGTTTCCCGCCCTGTAGCGGCATTCCCCATGGATTACAAGCATCGTGCCAGTCCGCGCTTTTGACGGCATTCCCGTGTCGAAAGTGTAGAATGGCGTTCCCCTGGCACTACTGAAACAAACGGAAGACAAAAACTATGTGGTTCAAGAATCTTCAGATTTACCGCCTGCCCGCACCATGGGCTTATACGCCAGAACAACTGGAAGAGGCCTTGTCCTCGAACAAATTTACGCCGGCGACCAGCATGGATCTGATGCGCCAGGGCTGGGATACGCCACGCCCGAATGGTGGTCTGGTCCATGTTGTCAACAAACAAATGTTGATCTTGCTGGGCACGGAAAAGAAACTGCTGCCAGCGACCGTCATCAACCAGGTGGCCAAGGCCCGCGCTGCCGAGATGGAAGAAGCACAAGGCTTTGCGCCTGGCAAGAAAGCCATGAAAGAATTGAAGGAACGCGTGGCCGACGAATTGCTGCCGCGCGCCTTCAGCATCCGCAGCAATGTCTGGACGTGGATCGACCCCGTCAATGGCTGGCTGGTGGTCGATGCCGCCAGCCCGGCAAAAGCCGATGAAGTCATCAAGCTGCTGCTGAAAGCCGTCGACAAACTGCCGCTGGAAAGCTTGCGCGTACAGCGCTCGCCGGTGGCGGTGATGACGGAGTGGCTGCAGGCCGACGATGCGCCTGCCGGCTTCACGGTCGACATGGATACGGAATTGCGCGCCACGGGCGAGAGCAAGGCCACCGTGCGCTACGTGCGCCACACGCTGGAAGCGGACGACGTGCGCCGCCACATCGCGGCCGGCAAGCAGTGCACGCGCCTGGCCATGACGTGGAACGACAAGATCTCGTTCGTGCTGACGGAGTCCTTGGCCATCAAGAGCGTCAAGCCGCTGGACGTGATCAAGGAAACGGAATCGAGCACGAAGAACGACGAAGAGCGTTTCGACGGCGACGTGATGCTGATGACGGGCGAGCTGAGCAAGCTGATGGCCGATGTGGTCGAAGCATTGGGCGGCGAGGCGACCGCGTAAGCGTTGTCGTGCCGGTACGAAAAAGGAGCTTCGGCTCCTTTTTTTTCGCCAGCGTCCTTTGCTGACGTATAAAAAAAGCGCCTTGCACGGTGAGGTGCAAGGCGCTTTTACTAAGCCTAATTTAAAACGTCACATTAGAACTTGTAGCTACCGGTGAAGTAGACCGAACGCATCATTGGATCGGCGTAGCGTGGATCGAAACCAACCTGGTGGCCCGACGAAGCGCGCAGCGACAGCGGCGGTTCACGGTCAAACAGGTTCTTGATACCAGCGCGCAGCGTCAACGCCGAGCTGAAGGCATAGCGGCCTTGCAGATCGACGGTGGTGTACGACGGAACTTCCAGGCGGATAGTTTCCAGTTTCTTGGTATCGACGTTCAGTACCGAAGCAGCTGCATCGGTGTAGCCGTTACGATAGCTGACAACCATGCTGCTGGTCAGCTTGCCCGATTCCAGGCTCATGTTCAGCTTGATCAGGTTGCGGAACGTGACTGCATCGGTGATACCGAAGTAGTTCATGTTGGTGGTCCACTGATTCTTGGTGCCTGGCACGGTGTAGTCAGCCTTGAGCATATGGGTACCGCTCAGGTTGGCCGTGAAGTTACCGAAGTCAAAGCGGTGGCGACCGGTCATGTCCCAGTCGATACCACGGTTATGCGTCTGGCCGATGTTCATCGACAGCGACTTGAACGCAAAGTAGGTATTGCCGGTCGATGGCTCGGTATAGGCGCCGAACAGATCCTTGTACAGCGCTGGATTGCCGAAGGCCTGGGTTTCGCTTACTGCCGACACCGCGTCGGTGATCTTCACATCCCACAGATCGGCGCCGAACGAGAATGCCGAGCTAGGTTCGATACGGAAACCAACGGTGTACTGCTTCGATTTTTCCGGTTTCAGGTTTTCGTTACCGCCTGCCAACTGATTGTATTGCTGGGCTTTGCCGCGGCACAGATCGCTGCCTGGGAATGGGCAATCCCATGGTTTGGCGGTGAAGCCGTTGTTGACCAGTGGCTGGCCAATGTCCAGCATGCTCGGCGCCTTGAAGCCCGTGCCGTACGAACCACGTACCAGCAATTGCTGGACTGGCTGCCAGCGTGCCGTCACTTTGTAGGTGCTGGCGCTTTGGTCTTTACCGATGGACTTGTTCACAACACCGTTGTCGATCTTGGTGATGGTGTCGTAACGGCCGGCCAGGCTCACTTCGATCGTTTTGGTGACAGGTGCCAGCAATTCGGCAAACACACCATAGGTTTCGCGGCTCAGGTCGTAGCGTGCCGAGGTGTTGAAGTTGTAGATCGTGTCGCTGGTCGCGCCGTTCGATGGCGTTTGCTCATATTTGTATTCGCGGTAGTCGCCGCCGATACCGATATTGGCCTTGCCGCCTGGCAGGGTGAACAGTTCCCGCGAACCGTGCGCGTCGATGCCGCGCATGGTGGTCGATGCCGTACGGATCGAACCGTTGAATTGCGAATTGTTGATCAGGTTCTGCAGGGCTGGCGAAGCGCTGCCAGCTGGTACGAACGGGTTGAACAATGGATCTTTTTGCATGGCCTTGAACTCGGCGTTCTTGGCATAGCCGCCCACATAGCGCTCATCGATCGCGTTTTGCGACCAGGTCAGGGCCGATTCCACGTTCCACTCGCCCACTTCGCCTTCCACGCCGACGACGAAATGTTTGGTGTCGGTGATGGTGTTGCTGGCGCGGGTGCCCCAGTCAACCATGCGGTAGTTGGCGGTGACGGTTTTCACGTCCGCTTGCTGCGCAGGCGTCAGGTATGGCTGGACGTACTGGTTGTACAGCGCGCTGCCCTTGGCGATCGTGATCGGCACCGGGTTGGCGGCGATGCGTGCGGTCAGGTCGTAGCGCGACAGGGCGACTTCGGCAAACGCATTCAGGTTGTCCGTCAGTTTGTAGGTACCGCGCGAGAACAGGCTGTCGCGTTTCGATTCTGGAACGATTTCAACGGTCGAACCGCCATCGAAGCCGCATGCAGCTGCGTTGGTAGCCGTGACGTAGTTGGTCGGGCCGCAATTGCCGTTGGCAGCCAGGTACGGGCTGAACTGCAGTTGTGGGTTGGTGGCGCTGTCCTTGAAGGCGACGGTGGCGTTACCTGGCGCTGTCGACGGGCTGGTGCGGTCGTAGATGTAGTTCTTGCCGCCGTTGCTGACAGGAATGTACGACGAACGGGCGAACGAGCGGTCCGTTGCCTTCAGTTTCGATTGCTCATCGTGGCGGTACGATACCAGCACGTTGAAGCGATCTTCATCCAGATCGCCGAAGCCGTAGGTGACGTTGGTATTCCAGGCGTTGCCGCCTTTGTCTTCCGGGCCGCCGTAGGTGGCTTCCAGGGTGCCGCCTTGGACGTTTTTCTTCAGAATGAAGTTGATCACGCCGGCAATGGCGTCCGAGCCGTACAGGGCCGAAGCGCCGTCGGTCAGGATTTCGACGCGCTCAACCGCGCTCATCGGAATGGCGTTCAGGTTGACGGAGGTACCCGAGCCTTGTGGCGCGATGCGGCGGCCGTTCAGCAGAACCAGGGTGTAGCTTTCGCCGATGTCATGGATCGATGCGCTGGTGCGGCCACCCGAGTTGGAACCGGCGGCAACGGCGCCGATGGTGAAACCTTGCATGGCTGGCAGGCTTTGTACCAGATCAGCAACGGTGTTTGCGCCGGTACGGGCGATCGCTTCTTGCGTCAGGCGCTGCACTGGCAGTGCGCCTTCGACGGCGATACGCTTGATACTCGAACCGGTAATTTCAACTTTTTGAATTGCTTCGTCTGCCATGGATTGGCCAGAGAACAAGACGCTGCCTGCCAGGACGGTCAGGGCCAGGCGTACGCTGCGTACGCCAATTTTTTCTTTAAATGCCATTGTAACAATTACTCCGTAGTAGTTTTAATAACGACAAGCGGTACACGAGCACCGCTCAGGCCATCGGATAGATGACCAGCGGTGCGCGTGTACGGTAGGCGGAACCACGTCTGTGGGAGGTGGAAGACTACTTAGCGCAATATTGTTATAAATGCACTTATGACTTGTCGAGGCAAACATTATGTCTTCTAAGAAAGAAAAAATGCACCCTAACCGTGTCGGATTTGGCAATAATTTACGGATACTGAAGAAACTTCAATTAAATTGTTAAATGACGATTTTATATTTGACCGGATCGGTGTTTTTAAAAATGATCAATGGCGTTTTTTTACAACATAAAATTATTCTATTGGCAATTCGATGTTTTACCTGCAATAATTCGTTGAAAGCTGTTGCTTTGCAGAATTAGTGCAAGGTAAGAAAACGTAAAAAAAGCCCGTTGAAACGGGCTGCTTGAATTGTGAAAGATGGTCAGTCAGACCGGTTGGCGGGCTGCTGTTTGCCACCATTCCTGCCATCGGCTTACAAGGGCTGGAACACGCCGGCGGCGCGGTTCTTTTGCACGTTGTCCCAGGCGAAGATCTGGCCATTCATGGCCACGTACACGCCAGATGGCAAGGTTTGCGCCACGCCGCAGGCAAAGCCCAGGTTGAACAGGGCATCGGAATTGTCGATTTCATAAGGAATCATGGCGCCCGTCAAGATGACCGTCTGCTGCAGGTTCGCCGCACCCAGCACTTGCGCCGTTTCGCGCATGGTGTCGGTGCCGTGGATGATGACGATGGCTTTCTCCTGTGCCGCGCGGCACGAGGCCAGCACGCGCTGGCGGTCCGCATCCTGCATGTCGAGCGAGTCCAGCAGGGGCAGTTGCTCCAGGGCCACGGGTGCCGTCATGCGCGCGCGGGCAATCGCTGCCGGCAAATGACTGTCGGAAAAGCCCAGGGTACCGTTCAATTCGTTGTAGTGTTTGTCGAAAGTGCCGCCAGTGGCGAGTATGCGCAAAGTCATGATGTGGTCACGATGTCAGTGGAGAATGACGCGCATGATAGCGTGGATTGTGTGCCTTGCGTGAAAGGCGGGCCCGCCGCAGGCCGTTGCAGATCGCCACTGGAAAATTTGACCACCTGTGAGTACACTGGTTTCTTTGTTTGCCTACCGCCCCGACTCCGTATGAAAGCGCTCGCTCCCGGTACCGTCATTTTTCACCGCCACCGAGGTTACGGTGTGATCACGTCCGTCAATTTGCTGACGGGCTGGATTGCCGCCCGTTTCGGCAGCGAATCGCGGACCCTGGACCTGAACCTGTCGACCGACGATGTGCAGTTTGCCGATGGCGAAGCGATCCTGTTCCGCCGCGCGCCGCCCGACCGCATGCCGCATGCGCGCCTGATGGCCATGGTGCGCGAACTGCATCAGGCCGGCTATCAAAAACTGTACCTGTATTCCTGGCCGAAACCGTCCGGCCTGCACTGGCGCTGGCATTTGTTCACGGGGCCGCGTGACTGGATGCAGCGGCCCTGGCGCGAAGGCTGGTATGGCTCGGGCGCCGATTACAACGTTAACCCCGTGATGGGCTGGGGCGATACGCCCGGCGCCTCTACTGGCGAGCTGATCGATGCGCTGGCCCGTTTCGACCCGCAAGGACTGGCGCAGGCGCTGGGCCGCGACGACGACCATAGCGACTGGTTTGGCCGTGTCTGCGACGCCTTGTTGCCCAATTACATGTACAGCCTGGACATGCAGCGCAGCCCAGGCGAGCCTTTGCCCGACATGCCGCCCGTGCCGGTGGTCGCCGTGCGCGCTGGCGTGGCGCCATATGCCGGGCCGGACATCGCCTGGCCACCCGGCTGGGCTGGCCTGTGGCGTGGCCGCCACGTGCTGCCAGCGCCTGCCATCCGCCTCACGGGCGAGGCCGACCTCATCAAGGGCTTTCAGCGCTCCTGAGGCGTTTGGCGCGCGTGCTGCAGCACCTCGGGATTGAGCAGGCGCGTGCATTGACCCTGCGCAAAATCGACGATGTTTTGCAAGGCGTAGCGGAAATACAGCTCATAGCTGTCACGCTCGACGTAGCCCAGGTGTGGCGTGGCCAGCACGTTCGGCAGCAGCAGCAATGGCGCGCCTGGCGGCAGCGGCTCGTCCGTAAATACGTCCAGCGCGGCGGCGCCCGGGCGTCCCAGCGGCAGCGCCGTTTCCAGCGCCCCTTCAGCCACCAGTTCGGCGCGGCTGGTGTTGACGAACAGGGAAGTCGGTTTCATGCGCGCCAGGTCTTCGTTGGTAACCAGGCCGCGCGTCTTGTCGGACAGGCGCAGGTGCAAGGTCAGCACGTCCGCTTGTTCAAAGAACGCTTCGCGCGAAACCGCCGCCGTGTCGCCCGCGGCCACGGCCGCCGCGCGGCTCGCTTCGCTGCCCCACACGAGGATGGTCATGCCGAAGGCGCGGCCATAGCCGGCGATCAATTGGCCGATTTTGCCGTAGCCCCAGATCGCCAGGGTGCGCCCTTTGAGTACCGTCCCCAGCGTATTGCGCGCCGGTTCCAGTGACGACGTCTGCCACAGCCCCTCCTGTAAATGTTGCGCGTAAGGCACGATCTTGCGTTGCGCCGCCATGATCAGCGCCCACGTCAGTTCGGCCGGCGCCGTGGGCGAGCCTATGCCTTCCGCGATGGCGATGCCCAGCTCCGTGGCGGCCGTCACATCGATGTGTCCGCTGACCTTGCCTGTTTGCGAAATCAGTTTCAGGTTCGGCAGTTTCGACAGCAGGGCCCGGTTGAAACTGCTGCGTTCGCGGATCAGCACCAGCGCGTCGAACGGCGCCAGGCGGATCGACAACTGGCCCAGGCCCCGCGCCGTATTGCTGAATACTTTGACCTCGTGGCCATCGAGCAATTGGAAACAATCGAGGCCGCGCACGGCATCCTGGTAATCATCGAGTATGGCAATTTTCATGGTGGATGGCCGATTTTAGTAAGGATTTGGTAGGGAAATAACAGGATACGGGAAATGCTGAATAGCCTACTACATTAGTCAAGCTATTCTCCTACATTTTTGCGAGAATAGCTGATTGGCGGGTGTACAATCGCCGGCACTTTTGAAGCTTCCTGAGTATAGTTAAAGCGCAAACTGTTCTTGCTACCTGGGTGCATGATCCAGGTAAACGACACCAGAGCCCTGCCAGCGTGAGCATCCCGCCCGCAGTGAGCCGCAGCCACCTCTCAACGATGCTGCCTGTCTTGCCGGAATGACCAGAATTTCTTTTATTGGTATTGGAGGTAATATGAATCAGCCCGTCATGGGTGGCGTCGCCGCACTCAACGTCCCAGCTTATATTAAACAACAGAAACTGATCAACTGGGTGGCCGACATTGCCGCGCTGACCAAGCCGGAGCGCATCTACTGGTGCGATGGCTCGCAAGAAGAGTACGAGCGCTTGTGCGCCGAAATGGTTGCCAGCGGCACCATGAAAAAACTCAATGCGGAAAAGCGCCCGAATTCCTACCTGGCCTGCTCCGACCCGAGCGACGTGGCCCGCGTCGAAGACCGCACGTATATCTGCTCGGCAACGAAAGAAGCGGCTGGCCCGACGAATAACTGGACCGAGCCTGGCGAGATGCGCCACACCCTGAACGGCCTGTTCGATGGCTGCATGCGTGGCCGTACCATGTACGTCGTGCCATTCTCGATGGGCCCGCTGGGTTCGCCGATCGCGCACATCGGCGTGGAACTGTCCGACTCGCCCTATGTCGCCGTCAACATGAAGATCATGACCCGCATGGGCCGTGCCGTCTACGACGTGCTGGGTACCGATGGCCAGTTCGTGCCGTGCGTACACAGCGTGGGAGCACCGCTGGCAGCCGGCCAGCAAGACGTGAAATGGCCGTGCAACAGCACCAAGTACATCGTGCACTTCCCGGAAACGCGCGAAATCTGGTCTTTCGGTTCGGGCTACGGCGGCAACGCCTTGCTGGGCAAGAAATGTTTCGCCCTGCGCATCGCCTCGAACATGGGTTACCAGGAAGCGCAAGCGTCCGACAGCAACCCGGGCTGGCTGGCCGAACACATGCTGATCCTCGGTGTGGAATCGCCCGAAGGCAAGAAGCATTACGTTGCGGCGGCGTTCCCATCGGCCTGCGGCAAGACCAACTTTGCCATGCTGATCCCGCCAGCAAGCTTTAACGGCTGGAAAGTGACCACCATCGGCGACGATATTGCCTGGATCAAGCCAGGCGCCGATGGCCGTTTGTACGCCATCAACCCGGAAGCGGGCTACTTCGGCGTGGCGCCTGGCACGAACGAGAAAACCAACTACAACTGCATGGCCTCCATGCGCGATAACACGATCTTCACCAACGTGGCGCTGACGGACGATGGCGATGTCTGGTGGGAAGGCTTGACGAAAGAAGCACCAAGCCACCTGATCGACTGGCAGGGCAAGGACTGGACGCCAGCGTCCGGCACCAAGGCGGCGCACCCGAACGCGCGCTTCACTGTTGCTGCTACGCAAAATCCGGTGATTGATGCGGCCTGGGACGATCCGGCCGGCGTGCCGATCTCGGCCTTCATCTTCGGTGGCCGCCGCTCCACCACCGTGCCGCTGGTCACGGAAGCGCGTAACTGGGTCGAAGGCGTCTATATGGCCGCCACCATGGGTTCCGAAACGACGGCCGCTGCCGTGGGCCAGATGGGTGTCGTGCGCCGCGATCCATTTGCCATGTTGCCGTTTATCGGCTATAACATGAGCGATTATTTCCAGCACTGGCTGGACATGGGCGTCAAAGTAGGTAAAGTTAACGCTGCTGCCCTGCCGAAGATCTACTGCGTCAACTGGTTCCGTACGGACGAGGCAGGCAAGTTCGTCTGGCCTGGCTTTGGCGACAACATGCGCGTGCTGAAATGGATGCTGGAACGCATCGAAGGCAAGGCCGGCGGTGTGGAAAACCTGTTCGGCACGACGCCGCAGTATGGCGACCTGAACTGGGATGGCTTGCCGTTCACGCAAGAACAGTTCGATACCATCACTTCGATCGACAAGGCGGCGTGGCTGGAAGAATTGAAATTGCATACGGAGTTGTTTGAAAAACTCGCGTATCATCTGCCGCAAGAATTGGCAGATAACAAGGCTGCGCTGGAAAAGCGGCTGAGTGCATAAAGTTTAGTAGTGGGGGAGAAACACGCCGGCAAAGACTGGCGTGCGATAAATGACACGCCGGCAATGACTGGGGTGCTATCAAAAAGAGAAACGGCGCGGATTGCATGAGCAATCCGCGCCGTTTTTTATTGCGCTGCCGTCGTTACTGCTTCAGCAGCGGCCCCAGGTACTTGCCCGTCACGCTGGCCGGGTTCAGGGCCACGTCTTCCGGCGTGCCCGTGGCGATGATCTGCCCGCCGCCGGCGCCGCCTTCTGGGCCCAGGTCGACGATCCAGTCGGCCGTCTTGATGACGTCGAGGTTGTGCTCGATGATGACGAGGGTATTGCCCTGGTCGCGCAGGCGATGGATGACTTTCAGCAGCAAGTCGATATCGTGGAAGTGCAAGCCTGTCGTCGGTTCATCGAGGATGTACAGGGTGCGGCCCGTGTCGCGCTTGGACAGTTCCAGCGACAATTTCACGCGCTGCGCCTCGCCACCGGACAAGGTGGTGGCGCTCTGGCCCAGCTTGATGTAGCCCAGGCCCACGTCGAGCAGGGTTTGCAGCTTGCGCGCGATCAAGGGCACGGGCTTGAAGAATTCATGTGCTTCTTCCACCGTCATGCCCAGCACTTCCGTGATGTTCTTGCCCTTGTATTGCACTTCCAGGGTTTCGCGGTTGTAGCGCTTGCCATGGCACACGTCGCACGGCACGTAGACGTCGGGCAGGAAATGCATTTCGACCTTGATCACGCCATCGCCCTGGCACGCTTCGCAGCGTCCGCCCTTGACGTTGAACGAGAAGCGGCCCGCGCTGTAGCCCCGTTCCTTGGCCGTCGGCACGGTGGAGAACAAGTCGCGGATCGGCGTAAACAAGCCCGTGTAGGTGGCGGGATTGGAGCGCGGCGTGCGGCCGATAGGCGCCTGGTCGACGGAGATGACCTTGTCGAAGTGCTCCAGGCCGCTGATCGATTCGTGCGGCGCCGGTTCCGTCTGCGAACCGTATAAATGGCGCGACAGGGCCGGATACAGGGTATCGTTGACGAGCGACGATTTGCCCGAGCCGGACACGCCCGTGACGCAGGTCATCAAGCCCACCGGCAAGCTCAGCGATACCTTTTTCAGGTTGTTGCCCGTCGCGCCAGTAATGAGCAACTGCTTCTCCGGATTGCTGGCGTGACGCTTGGCTGGCACGGCGATTTTCAGCTTGCCGTTCAAGTATTGCGCCGTCAGCGATTTCTTGTTTTTGAGAATGTCTTGCAGCGTGCCTTCGGCGATGATTTCGCCGCCGTGCACACCCGCGCCGATGCCCATGTCGACGATGTAGTCGGCCGTGCGGATGGCGTCTTCATCGTGCTCGACCACCAGCACGCTGTTGCCGATGTCGCGCAAGTGTTTCAGCGTTTCGATCAGGCGGTCATTATCGCGCTGGTGCAAGCCGATCGACGGTTCATCGAGCACATACATGACGCCCGTCAAACCGGAGCCGATTTGCGAGGCGAGGCGGATGCGTTGTGCTTCGCCGCCGGAGAGCGTGTCGGCGCTGCGGTCCAGCGACAGGTAATCGAGGCCCACATTGTTGAGGAATTTCAGGCGCGAAATGATTTCCTTGACCACGCGGTCGGCGATCTCTTTCTTGGCGCCCGTCAGTTTCAGCTTTTCGAAAAATTCCAGCGTTTCGCGCAGCGGTTTGCCCGCCACTTCATAGATGGCGCGCTGCTGCTTGCCTGTGCCGACCTTGACGAAGCGCGCTTCCACGCGCAGGCGCGCACCATCGCATGAGGGGCAGCATTTTTCATTGATGAACTTGGCCAGTTCTTCCTTGACGGCCATCGAGTCCGTCTCGCGGTAGCGGCGCTGCAGATTGTTGACCACGCCTTCAAACGTGTGTTCCTTGATGACAGTGCGGCCCCGTTCGTTGACATAGGTAAACGGAATCACTTGCTTGCCGGAACCGTACAGCACGGCTTGCTGGGCATTCAATGCCAGTTGCTCGAACGGCATGTCCAGGTCGAACTCGTAAAACGCGGCCAGGTTCGACAGCATCTGGAAGTAAAACTGGTTGCGGCGGTCCCAGCCCTTGACGGCGCCCGAGGCCAGCGACAGATTCGGGAACGCGACGATGCGTTTCGGGTCAAAGAATTCGATGTGTCCCAGGCCGTCGCATTCCGGGCAGGCGCCCATGGGGTTGTTGAACGAAAACAGACGCGGCTCCAGTTCCTGCAGGGAATAGCCACACACATTGCAGGCGAATTTGTTGGAGTATACGTGTTCCTGGGCGGTATCCATCTCGTAGGCGATGGCGCGGCCATCGGCCAGGCGCAGGGCCGTCTCGAAACTTTCCGCCAGGCGCTGCTTGATTTCCTGGTTCACCTTGACGCGATCGATGACGACGTCGATCGTGTGTTTTTCCGTCTTCTTTAATTTCGGGAGGTCATCGACTTCATAGATCTTGGCCGCATGCGTGCCGCTCTGCACGCGGAAGCGCACGAAGCCCTGCGCCTGCATCTGCTCGAACAGGTCCACGTGCTCGCCCTTGCGGTTGGCGACGACGGGCGCAAGTATCATCAGCTTGGTGTCTTCCGGCATGGCCAGCACGGCATCGACCATTTGCGACACGGATTGGGCGGCCAGCGCGTTTTCCGGGTGATCGGGACAGTAGGGCGTGCCGACACGCGCGTACAGCAAGCGCAAGTAATCGTGGATTTCCGTCACGGTGCCCACCGTCGAGCGTGGGTTGTGCGAAGTTGCCTTCTGTTCGATGGAGATGGCGGGCGATAGGCCTTCGATCAGGTCGACGTCCGGTTTTTCCATCAGTTGCAGGAACTGGCGTGCATAGGCCGACAGCGACTCGACATAGCGGCGCTGGCCTTCCGCGTACAAGGTGTCGAAGGCCAGCGAAGACTTGCCGGAGCCGGATAAGCCGGTAATCACGATCAGCTTATTGCGCGGCAAATCGAGATTGATATTCTTGAGGTTATGCGTGCGAGCACCGCGAATGCGGATCTGTTCCATGTGATTGCCTTGCTTTCAGTGAGTGGTGCGGCCGGCGCATTGTGCCTGGGTGCAGATGAGGAGCCACAACGGGTCAACCTGTTACTATAGCCGGGTTTTGCTCTGCATGCCTGAGGCGTCCATGGGCGGATTGCGCCGCCAGGCGAACGTGCCCCGACAAAGTTTGATACAGGTGCGTGCAGACGTTTAAACACTGTATATAATACCAGTATTCAAGTTTCTTGTTTTCCCTTGCCGTGAAAAAAACGTGCTGCCGCACGAGAGATGGCGTCCGCCAGAAAGCGGGTGCTTTGCGCCGCGTGGTCGCTTATAATCCTCGTTTAGTACACTAAACTACCGCGCGGGACACCGGCTCCCGCTGCAGTTCATCAGGAGTTATTCATGGCATCAGTCAACAAAGTCATCATCGTCGGCAATCTGGGCCGTGACCCGGAAATCCGCTACATGCCTAGCGGCGACGCGATCGCCAACATCGCCGTGGCCACTTCGTACAAATCGAAGGACCGCAATACGGGCGAACAAAAAGAATTGACAGAGTGGCACCGTATCTCGTTCTTCGGCCGCCTGGCGGAAATCGTCGGCCAATACCTGAAAAAAGGCTCGTCCGTCTACGTCGAAGGCCGCCTGCAAACCCGTAAATATACGGACAAGGACGGCGTCGAGAAGTACGCAACCGACATCATCGCGGAACAGATGCAAATGCTGGGCGGTCGCTCCGGCATGGGCGGCGACGCCGGTGGTGGCGATGACAGCTACGGCGGCGGTGGTGGCGGCTACGACGCCCCGGCCCCGCGCCAGGCGCCAGCCCCGCGTCCAGCCCCGGCCCCGGCACCACGCCCGGCACCGAAGCCAGCACCGAACTTCTCGGATATGGATGACGATATTCCGTTCTAAGTAGCCGCGCTGACGTATTCCTGTCAGATACTGCCGATAAAAGAGCCTGCATCTTCATTGATGCAGGCTCTTTTTTTACGTTCAGCCGCGCTGTAAAGTAATCCGGGACGCATGCTCACATTCCATAGCAAGAAGCGGATAGCGGCGTTGTCCGGATACGGGTCTGATGGTGGTTTTGACGACGTCGGAGAACAGCATGGATTTTCGCATTACGGGGCTGTCGCCCGAGCCTTTTCTGCCCCTTTTTCCCCTGTCCGATGCCGAGTTAACGGTGCTCGGCATGCGGCGCTACGTGGTCGACCAACACCCCGGATTTCCTGACCGCATAGCGCTGGTGGACGCCGAGCTTGGCGAGACCGTGCTGCTATTGAATCATGTGTGCCAGCCCGCCATGACGCCCTACCGGGCTTCCCACGCCATTTTTGTGCGCGAGGGCAGCAGGCAAGCGTACGATGCCATCAATCAAGTGCCGGAATCAATGCGGCGGCGTTTGTTGTCGCTGCGCGCCTATTCCGCCGACGGCATGATGCTCGATGCCGAGGTAGTGAACGGCACCGGTGTGGAAGCCGTCATTGTCCAATTATTCGGCAATGCAGACGTCAGTTATATCCACGTCCACAATGCCAAGCGGGGTTGTTATGCTGGCCGCATCGACCGCGTTGGCCGCTCCCTGGCTTAATCGCGCAAGCCCATCTCCAGGCTGTAGCTGGCCACCGCATTCCTGCGCGCCGCGTTGCGCATCAAATACACCTGCACCGTGTACTCGCCATCGGCCGGCAGTTGCGCCTGGAAACTGTTGCCGCTGGTCGAGCCAATGAACAGGGCTTCATCCTGGCCTGCCTGGCGGATGTTGAAGTAATTCGATGATTGATTGGTCTTGAGCTTGACGCTGAGAGTCTGGCCAGCCTTGCCAGTCAAGGTGTACTCGGCCGTGGCGTAGCCCTTGATCTTGCCTTTCACGCTGTGCGCGTTTTTTCCCGCCGTCAATTCGACGTTTTCCTTGTGGACAGGATCGGCGCTCCAAGCGGGCGTTGTAAAGACGAGGGCCGCCAGCAGCAGGCTGGTGCGGATGGGCAGGTGACGATGCAGCATATGAAATTTTCCTATGAAGGTGGATCAAAACCAAGCGATGGCCGTGCCGTCTATCTTACGCCAGCTGCTGCCATGCGCTTGTACGGCAGCGTGCACGGCCGGTATCCCCCGGCTGGATTGCACATAAAAAAACGGTCGCGCACTCATCGAATGCGCGACCGCGTTGGATCAAGGTTGCATTGAAGCCTTAGTTCACACTGACTTCCTTGCGGTTATCGCGTGAGACGCGATCGATCATCTTGTTGTACGGATCGACGCCCACTTCGAACGGTTTGTCCTTCACCGTGATGGTGATGACCGGGTCGCTGCCTGACAACACGCGCTTGTCCGTGAACAGGACTTTTTCATCCTTTTCCTTGCCGCCCGCAGGTCGCGCGAAGATGGCGATTTCCACCGGCTCGTCATAGGCGCGCGGACTTTCCTTGCCCTTGCCGTCGGACTCCAGCTTGGCCAGATGCAGCTTCATGGTGACATCCCACTGGCCATCCTTGCGCTGCACGGCCGACGCTTGCGTTACACGGTTGTCATAGAAGACGATTTTCTCGAACAGGTCCGTGATCAGTGCCTGCTTGTCCTGCGGCGCTTCGGCGCGGATGTAGGCCAGCAGTTCCAGGGTGGTGGTGAAGGGAGCCTGCTGGTAGCCCTTGTCCTGCAGATAGCGTTTCAGGGCGCGGTTCAGGGCTTTCTCGCCAATTTCGTCGCGCAGGCGGTAGAACACCAGGCTGCCTTTGTTGTAGTGGATGTATTGCTGTCCTTCCACGCGCGCCAGCGGCTGTTCCTCGATGGCTTCGCCGCCGCGCCCGCTCAGGTAGCGGTCCAGTTCATAGCGCAGGAAGCGGCGCATTTTTTCGCGGCCGTATTCCTTTTCCATCACCATCAGCGCCGAGTACTGCGACAGCGATTCCATCAGCATGGTGGCACCCTGCACGTTGGCGCCGATGACCTGGTGGCCCCACCATTGGTGCGCCATTTCATGGGCCGTGACGTAAAACACGTAGTCGATATCATCCTTGTCGCGCAGGTCGGCGATGAAACCGATGCCCTCCGAATATGGAATGGTATTGGCAAAAGACTGCGCGAAGCTCTGGTAGCCGGGGAATTCCAGGATGCGTACCTGCTTGGCCTGGTAGGGCGTGAACTCGGTGCTGTAATAGTCGAGCGACTTTTGCACGGAGGTAATCATGCGATCCGTGTTGTAGCCATGCTTTTTATCGAAGTAAATTTCGATCGGCAAGCCGTGCCACTCGCCTTTTTTGACTTCCCAGCGCGCCGACAGGTAGGCAAAGAACGGCATCATCGGCTGGTCCATCTTGTAGCGGTAATAGCGGCGGCCATCCTTTTCCCAGCTTGCCTGCAGGTAGCCAGGCGCCAGCGCTATCTGCTCGCCGCTGGTGGAGACGGTGGTGTCGAAATTGATCCAGTCCGCTTCATTGCCAAAGACGGTGTTGCCGTAGGCCGACTTGTCTTCCAGCTTGGCCATGCGCTGCGGTTCGCCCAGGCCGCGCTTGCGCCGCTCGTTGCGGTCCGTCAATTCCATGTGCTGCGCATAGCCGAAGTGGGGGAAGAAGCTCTGGTTATTGAAGAAGGTGCCGTTCAGGTTGACCTGGTCCGGCGCGCCGTCGTTGGTGAAACCCTGGTGCGTGACCGCCACCGTGAAGTCCAGCGGCAGGGTGGCGCCCGGTGCCAGGGGCTGGGCCAGCTTGAGGATGCTGAAGCCAAGTTCCTTGTCGTCCAGCATCACCTTATGTTCAGGCAAGTTCAACCAGTGCGTTTCCAGGTCCGGGTTGAGCTGGATGCGCAGGGTGTCGAGCGTTTGTGCTGCCTTGTTCTGCAGCACGTAGTGGCCCTTGATCAACACTTTACGTTGCTCAGGATAAATATCCACGCCGGCCTGGACATCCGTGATCTTCGGCTGCGGCAAGTCCTTGTATTGTTTGTACAATTTCTCGTAGCGGGCCTGCTTGTCCATGCCGATGTTCGACGGTTCGTACTGGTTCAGCACGTTCGTGTTGTAGAAGATCCAGCCACCCGTACCCGCCCAGCACAGCAGGACTGCGGCCAGCGCGGCGCCGGCACGGCCGTTCAGGCGCTGCCCCGCCAGACGCATGCGCGCACGCCAGTCGGCGGACAGGCCGCGCACCCAGAATGCCTGCGCCAGCATCACCAGCGCCACTGTGAACAAGCTCCAGTACAGCGCAAACCAGGCCCAGCCCGTCAGGAAGTGGCCATAGCCATTCATGTCCGAATACTTGATGGCCGGCATGCCGCCAAAAGCGTACAGATTGTGCTCCAGGTGCAGCATGCCCAGCACGGCTTGCGCCACCATCAGCAGGATTACCAGCAAATAGCCGATGAACTTGTTATTCGACAACACTTGCAGGGTGAGGGCGCACAAGCCCATCAGCACGAAGAAGAGGGCACCCAGCAAGGTGCCTTTCAGGTACAGCCCCAGTTCCACGGGCGCGCCACCCTTGTAAAGCTGGAAACCGATGGCGGTGACAACACCCGCCAGCAGGTAGCCGGCGATGACGCCGACCAAGGCCGTGCATTTGGCCAGCAGGGGCACCCAGCCGGGCACTGGCATGGCATCGCTGACGTCGGCGATCTTCACCTGGCGCTCCTTGAAGATCAGTTCGCCCGCATAGAAAGTGACGATGATGATCAACAGGAAGCTGAAGCTGTTGCTGATACTTTGCAACATCAGATGCGTCATCGGATACACGGCCGTGCCATACATGTTCTTGGCCACGCTGGAGCCGGCGATCAGGTTGATGATGCCGAACAGCAGCATGACGAGAAAAGGCAGGCTCTTGAAGACGCCCGCCGCGTCGAAGCGCAGGATTTGCCACCACTGGCGCCAGGCTGTCGCCGGGGTAAACGTGGGGATGCTGCGCGGCAGGTGCAGCGGCGCAGCGACGGCCGGCGCGGCCGCCTGTGTCTTGTGCTTGCCGAACAGGCGCTTGCCAGTGCCCGTGCGCTGCGGCTTGAAGAGGAACACGGTGGCGGCAAACAGCACGGCGGTGATGCCCAGCCACAGGGCGCGGTTGGCCAGCAGGTAGCCGGACAGGGGCGGCAGGGTGGCATTCGACTCGGCGGCAGTGAAGTAGCGCGTCATGCGGCCGAAGGCGCGCAAACCGAACGGGTCGAGCAGGACGGCATACCATTCATTGTTGATGTCGCGCGTAAATACGCCGGCCATGGCCCACAGCACGAAAAAGCCCAGCACGCCCACGTACACGAGCATCATCGAGCGCGTGGTGGCCGCCAGCAACATCAGCAGGGCGCCGATGAAGAGCAGGTTCGGGATGACGATGACGGCAAAGCTCCAGGCGTAAGTGTGCAGCGAGAAGGCGCCCACGCGCTGCGCATCGACCCAGGGCATGACGGGGCCGAGCATGGTGGCCAGGGCAATGGCGATGAAGATCACCAGGCAGGCGGCAAAGCCGGCGGCGAAACGGCCGAACAGGTAGTCCCACTTGCGCATGGGCGTGGCGAACAGCATGTCGGCCATGCCGACTTCGCTGTCGCGCAGCACGGCGCCGGCGATGAAGACGGTGACGAGCAGCATCGCCAGCAGGCTGAAGATGCCCAGCATCTGCGCCACCACGGTGGGGGCGTTGCGGTTGACGTTGCCGATGGCGCCGCCGATCTGCACCGAGTCGCTGGTGGTGGCGCCAAAGGCCATCAGGGCCATGATGACGGCAAACACCCACAGCAGCGGCTGTTTCAGCTGATAGCCGAGGTCAAACTTGAAAAATTCCTTCCACATGGCGGCCCCTTACGCTGCGACTGCGATTGCGGCCGGCGCGGCAGCGCCGTGGCGGGCAGCATTGCGCACGTGCAGGAAGTACACGTCTTCCAGGTCTGCGGCGATCTGCACGAAGCCGCTGTCGGGCTGGCTGTCGGCAAACACATTGATTTGCGGCTTGCCGCCCACCAGGCGCGTCGACAGCACGTTCAAGGTTTGCTGGTACTGCGCCAGTTCTTCCGTCGTGACGCTGCGGCGCCAGACCTTGCCGTGCAAGGTGTCGATGGCCGCCTGCGGCTCGCCCTGCACCAGCACCTGCCCCTTGACGATCATGGCCATGCGCGGGCACAGGTCCGTCACGTCGTCGACGATGTGCGTCGACAGAATCACCACCACTTGCTCGCCGATTTTCGCCAGCAGGTTCAGGAAGCGGTTGCGCTCGTCCGGATCCAGGCCGGCAGTAGGCTCATCGACGATCACCAGGCGCGGCGCGCCCAGCAGGGCCTGGGCGATGCCGAAGCGCTGGCGCATGCCGCCCGAATACGTGCCCAGGTTGCGCTTGCGCGCTTCCCACAGATTGGTTTGCTGTAACAAGGCTTCCACGGCTTCCTTGCGCGCTCCCTTTTCTGTCAAACCTTTCAAGACGGCAAAGTGGTTGAGCAAGGTTTCCGCGCTGACCTTCGGATACACGCCGAAATCCTGCGGCAGATAGCCCAGCTGGCGGCGCAGGCCTGCCTTGTCCTTGAGCACATCGACGCCATCGAAATGGATGCTGCCGCTATCGGGATCTTGCAAAGTGGCAATGGTACGCATCAGCGAGGACTTGCCTGCGCCATTCGGTCCCAGCAAGCCGAACATTCCGTTGGGAATCTCCAGGCTGACATCGTTGATGGCCTTGACGCCATTGGCATACGTTTTGTTCAGCTGTTTGATCGATAGCATGTGCAGCACTCTCCAGAGCTTGGGTATGAAAGCCGGCAGATACCTGTCTGCCGGTCTGAGGAAGGGGATCACCCTTGTTTTTCAGCCGCGATGGCGGATGTTACTTAAAAACAATAATATATAACCAATTGGGAGAAAATTAATGTTTTTGCGACAAAGGGCGAAAATTCTGGCCTGAAATGCAGGTGGGAGGGATGAGTGACGCGGTGCTACACTCGCCAACTCAGCGACGCCAAGTGGCGGAAAGACGAAATTATGCCGGCAGTACAGAACATGACATTGCGCGCCGTTGCGCCCGGCGAAGAGGGAGCGCTGGCGCAGCTGTTCCAGCTGTATTGCTACGATAATTCGGCCTGGAGCGGCGAGGCACTGCTGGCCGACGGTCGCTACGACGTGTGCGACGCAGGGCTGGCGTCGTATGTGCACGCAGCCGGCCATACGGCCAGCTGGATCGAGGTCGATGGCGAACTGGCGGGCTTTTTCATCACGGAACCCGGCATGGCGGGCGGGCGGGCCGTGCAGGAGTTCAGCGACTTTTTTATTCTGAAGAAATACCGGCGCCGGGGCGTGGCGTTGGAAGTGGTGCGCCGGGTGCTGCTGGGCAGCGCGCAGACGTGGCTGGTGGCCACGTTTCGCGCCGATGCGCATGCAAATGCATTCTGGCGGCAGGCGTTTGCGCGCCTGCCGTTTGCCAGGGTCGAAGCATGGGACGATGCCAGCCTGCCGCTGTTTCAGCTAACTTTGCTGAAACCGGCGGCCTGAATCGGTTTAGAAGCGTACTTTCACATATGCCGACGGTCCCGTCAGGCGGATGTTCAGGTCGGCATCGCGTTCGCTGTCGCGGTGCAGCTTGATTTTCGAGATGCCGTAATCGGCCACGAAACCGATATTCTTGAACGGAAACCATTCCACGCCGACATTACCGCCGTAAATGTGGCCGTTGATGCGCCCACCGTTTTTCTTGATGCCCGACGCTTCCGCATACATGCGCAAGTCCGGTGTGAAGGCGTGGCGCCAGCCCACTTCCAGCAGGGGCGCGAACGCGTGCTCGCCGATGGAATCACGCGCCGTGGCCGTTTCGCCATTTACCACGCCGGTGGCCGTGCCGTTCAGGTTGGCATGGTAGTAGGCGGCGCCCAGGCCGATGCCGAAGGTGTCGTTGCCGCTGCCCAGCCACCATTTATAGGCCAGCTTGGCCAGGTCCAGTTTCAAATCCGCATTCGCCGTGGCCGTGCCCGTGACGGGCTGGCCATTGATGATGGTCTCGCCGGTCAGGCTTGGCGTGTAGGATTTGTCGTAGCGGTAGTAGTCGAATGCCAGGCCATGGCGGTCGCCGATCAGCAAGTCCGCTTTGATGCGCGGGATGGTGGTATGGCTGGGCTTTGATTCGGGTGCGTCGATGCGGCCAAACTGTGTGTCGGCGCCGATATTGATGCGCGGATCGGCGGAAAACGCCCCTACCGAAATGCTGACGCGGTCCAGGGTGGGCGATGGCTCGGCCCGCGCCGTGGCGGCCGCCGTGGCAATGCCCAGCACGCCCAGCATCATGCTCCCGCGCAAGGCGAGATGGCGCAAACGGGGTGGGGACAGGCGGGCGGGGACGGGCGTAACAAACATGGGACTACTCCTCGGAAAGATGATAGGTGGGCCGCGACGCTGGGGCGGCCTACGGGTTAATGCAATGAGGAAATGGTAGCAATTGTTACATTTGAATCACGTAGCCGCACGGCGCAAATTACCGTCGGATTTGTCCTACTATGCGTAATAACTGGTAGCTGAACCCGCCCCGCTTGCCGGGCTGATTTCTGTGTGCTGACATTGTCTGCAACGTTGGACGCGTGCAGAATGGTGTGCGAGAAGAGGAGACATTGCATGAGAATCGCCGCCATTTCCGATATCCACGGCAACCTGGACGCGCTCGAGGCCGTGCTGGCCGACATCGCCCGCCACGGGGTCGACGTCACTGTCAACCTGGGCGATATCGTCTCGGGCCATCTGCGGCCGCGCGCCACGGCGGCGCGCCTGATGGGTCTCGGCTTGCCCACCATCCGCGGCAACCACGAACGCCAGTTGTTCGGTGACCCGGTCCGCATGGGCGTCTCTGATGCCTTTGCACGCGCGCAGCTGTTGCCCGAACAACTCGCGTGGATAGACGCGCTGCCCGCCACCTTGCACTTGCGCCCCGATGTGCTGCTCGTGCATGGCACGCCACAAAGCGACCTCGTGTATTTTCTCGACAGCGTGACGCCGCAAGGCAGCCGCGCGGCTACGCCGGAAGAGGTGGCCGAACGCGCCGGGACGGCGGACGCGGCATTGATCCTGTGCGGCCACACGCATATGCCGCGCCAAGTACGCCTGGCCGATGGACGGCTGATCGTCAACCCGGGCAGCGTCGGCTTGCAAGCCTACGACGACGACCATGGTTATCCGCACGTGATGGAAAACGGCACGCCGCATGCGCGCTATGCCATCGTTGAACAGGACGCGGATGGCGCCTGGGCAGCGCAGTTGCATGCGGTGGCGTATGACTGGGAAACAGCGGCCCGGCTGGCGCTGGCGAACGGCCGGCCCGACTGGGTCGTGCCTCTGCGCACGGGCCGTGTCGGCGTACCTACCTGAACTCTTCGGCCACCAGATTGTACTTCTGCATCTTGTGGTACAAGGTCTGTTTCGGCAAGCCGAGCACTGTGCTCACTTCGCTGACGTTGCCGGAATATGCGCGTAGTTCCTGCTCAATCAATGCACGTTCGAAGCCGTTCACTTGCTCCGCCAGCGACAAGGGACTGGCCTGGCTGCCCGCCAGCAGGCTCGAGGCGCCACCGGCGATACCCAGCACGAAGCGGTCGGCGATATTGCGCAGCTCGCGCACATTGCCCGGCCAGGAATGGGCCATCAGGCTGCGCATCTGTGCGCTGGAGACCACGGGCGCGGTGCGGTTGTAGCGGGCGGCGGCGGCCAGCACGAAGTGCTCGAACAGGATGGGAATGTCTTCGCGCCGTTCGCGCAAGGGTGGCAGATGCAGCACGATCAGATTCAGGCGGTAGTACAGGTCGCTGCGGAATTTCTGCTGCTGCGACAAGTCTTCCAGGTCCAGTTTGGCCGCTGCGATGACGCGCACATCGACGGGCGTGGGCACGTTGGAACCGAGCCGTTCGATATAGCGTTCCTGCAACACGCGCAGCAATTTCACTTGCAAGGACAGGGGCAGGCTTTCGATTTCGTCGAGGAAAAAAGTGCCCTGGTCCGCGTGCTCTATTTTGCCCACCTGCCGCTTGGCCGCGCCCGTGAATGCGCCCGGTTCGTGGCCGAAGACTTCGCTCTCGAAAATGCTTTCGGGAATCGCACCGCAGTTGACGGCGACGAAGTTGTGCTTGCGGCGGTGGCTGAAGTCGTGCAGGCAGCGGGCCACCATTTCCTTGCCCGTGCCGGTATCGCCATAGATCAGTACGTCGGCTGGTTCGTCGGCAACGTCGAGTATCAAACGCCGTATGTCGCGCATCGCCACGGAATTTCCCAATAAGCGCGCTTCGATGCCGCCGCCGTCCTCGAGCTGGCGGCGCAGGCTGTGCACTTCCAGGGTCAGGCGCCGCGTTTCCAGCGCGCGCAGGATGACATCGACCAGCTGGTCAGATGAATACGGTTTTTCGATGAAATCGTAGGCGCCCGTGCGCATGGCGTGCACGGCCATGGTGATGTCGCCATGGCCCGTGACGAGGATCACGGGCAGGTTGGCATCGAGTGTCTTGACCGCTTGCAGCAATTCCAGGCCGCTCATGCCGGGCAGGCGCACGTCGCTGACCACGATGCCGGGAAAATCCGGCGTCAGCAGTTTATAGGCCAGCTCGGCCGAGTGAAACGCCAGCACGTCCAGGCCGGCCAGCTGCAATGCCTGCTCGCTGCCTTCGCGTACGGTGGGGTCGTCTTCGACCAGCAGGACCTTCAAGCCGTCAAACATGTTTTTCCTCCTGCGTTGCAATCTGTAGTTCGATGGTGAAGATGGCGCCGCCGCCGGGGGCGTTTTCGGCGCGCAGCACGCCGCCGAACTGGCGCGTGATCTGTTCGGAAATGGCCAGTCCCAGGCCCAGTCCCAGTCCTTGCGGTTTTGTTGTGAAGAACGGTTCGAACAGGTGTTCATACACTTCCGTCGACAGGCCCGGCCCCGTGTCGGCCACGTGGATCAGGACGTGCTCCGACGTGCATTCGACGGACACGCGCAGGCTGCGCACGTCGCTGCCATTCATGGCATCGAGTGCGTTCGCATACAGGTTCACCAGCACCTGTTCCAGGCGGTTGCTTTCGCACATGGCGAAGATGTCTTCGGGCGGCAGTTGCAGGGTGAAACGCACATTTTCAACCTGCAGCCGGCGCTCGACCAGGAACAGGGCGTTGCTGATCGCCGTGGGTATCGATACGGAGGTCAGGCTGGTCGTCGATTTTCGCGCAAAAATCTTTAATTGACCCGTAATGGTCCCCATCCTGGCCGCAATTTGCGAGATCTTCGCCAGGTTGCGCCGCGCGTCGTCGAGCCGCCCCCGCTCGAGCAGGATGACGGCGTTGTCGGACATGGTGCGCAGCGCCGTCAGTGGCTGGTTCAATTCATGCGTGATGCTGGCCGACATCTGCCCCAGCACGGCCATTTTGCCGGCCTGGAAAAGTTCATTCTGCGTGATGTGGAGTTTCTGCTCGGCCTTGCTGCGTACCTCGATTTCCTGGCTCAGGCTTTGTGTCATGGCATTGAGTTCCGAGGTGCGTTCCTCGACCATGGCTTCCAGGTTGTCGTAGGCATGCTGCAAGTCTTCGCGGGCGCGCAATTTTTGCGCCACGGCCGCGCGGCGCTGGCGCAGGTAAAAGAACAGCAGCATGAAAAAGCCCAGCAGCACGCACGAGAAGGCGGCCGCCGCGCGCGCGCTGGCTTTCGCCTGTGCCAGGTCGGACAAATAGATGAAGGTCCAGCCTTGCGGCGACTTCAGCTTGATCTGCGTCATGACGCTGGAGCTGGTCTTTGGTGGCGTATCGGCATGTTCCTGCTCGCGCACGCTGATCACGCGCGCGCCATTGCCCAACTGCCGGTCGGAAACGAAGGGGATCGCTTCGAGCTGCTTCGAGTAATACTGGCGCGTGCGGTTGAGTTCCTCGACGATGGCGGGCGACAGCGGTGCCAGCGTCTTGTATTTCCAGTCCGCCATGGAGCTCAGGAAGATCACGCCGTGCTCATCGGCCAGCATGACCTTGTCCGCGCCCTGCACCCAGCGTTTTTCCAGGGTTTCCAGGTTCACCTTTACCGTAGCCAGGCCCAGCATGTGGCCATTCTGGTAGATGCCATGGGCAAAGAAGTAGCCGGGCTCCAGGCGCGTCGTGCCCACGCCATAGAAGCGGCCCGGCGTGCCGCGTAGCGCATCCTGGGCGTAGGGGCGGAATGAGATATTGTCGCCAATAAAGCTGTCTGGCTGCTGCCAGTTGCTGGCGGCCCGCGTGTTGCCGTCGAGGTTGCTGATGAAAATGGTCGAGGATTTCGCCTGGGCGTTCATTTGCTCGAGGTAATGGTTGACCGTATCGACCAGCACCGGGTCTTCCGGGTGCTGCAGCAAACGGATCACGTCGCGGTTCAGCTCCAGGGTCTTGGGCAGGAAGTCGTATTTTTCCAGCGCATTTTCCAGGCTGCTGACATACACCTCCAGGCGCTGTGCGCCGCTGGCTTGCAGTTTGCCAATGGCGATGCGTTCCGTCCAGAAATACACGAGCCACACGGTGGCCAGGCAGGCGGCCAGCACCACGCCCCAGGCCAGCGTTTCGCGGCCCGACCGTTGCGACAGGCGCTGGCGCCAGGAAAGGGAGGGTTTGTTACTGCTATGCATAAAATCAGCTACCAACTTGCAAGAACCCACAGTATCGCATCTTGATGATCTCAATATAAAAAAAGCCGCCGGAAAGTAATCCGGCGGCCAGCAGCGTGCTTGACGCATATTTCACGAACATCACGACGTCCGACAAAATCGTAGCGAGCGGCAGTGATTTGTGGCCGAGAAGCGCAACCGTACTTCCGTACGGTGAGCATCGCCGGCCGCAAAGCGCGCCGCGCAGTAGATTTTGGCCGACGTCCTTAGAAAGTGTGGCGCATGCCTAAGTTGAAACCGCTGTTGCCGGTGCCATTGTCGGTGGCATTGCCAACGACGAAGGTAGCGCCGTTCTTGTTGCTGATGTGACCGTAACCGGTGTACAGGTCGCTGCGCTTGGACAGGGCGTAGAACGCGCCGATGGCCCACTGCTGGGCGTCACGGTTTGCATTGCTCTTGTCGTTGTGGCGGATGTACGACGCGACCAGCTTGGTGGCGCCGAACGGGGCGCTGAAGCCGACCAGGATGTCGTTGCTCTTGCTGTTGTCGATGGCGCGGTTGTCGGCGTAGCCGAAGTTACCTTGCAGCACGCCAAAGTCGTAGCGCGTGGCCAGCAGGGTGTTGCGCGTTTGGGCGGTCGCCAGCGCATTTTCCTTGCGGTGGTGCGTCAGGGTCACGTTCAGCGGGCCGTCGATGTAATGCACGGCGCCGCCCATGCTGCGGTTTTTCGCATTGTCGCCGGCCACTTCGCCAAAGCCATACGCCAGGTCGGCCGACAGCTTGCTCCAGGTCGGCGTGGTGTATTGCACCATGTTATCGACGCGGATATTCGTCACCATCAGGTTCGATGCCGTGCCGGCCAGGCCGATGACAAACGGATCGGCCACGTCGCGCAGGGCCAGGTAGTACGGCGAGTACTGGCGGCCCAGGGTGACGGCGCCGGCGCTGCCGGTCAGGCCGACATACGCCTGGCGGCCGAACAGCAGGCCGCCCTGGCCCGAGGTGCCGGTGTCGATATTGAAACCGCTTTCCAGCACGAAGGTAGCGGCCAGGCCACCGCCCAGGTCTTCCTTGCCTTTGAAACCGATGCGCGAGCCCGAGGCGACGCCGGAAGCGACGCGGTTCAGGCGGTCACCGGCTGCATCCTTGTCGAACACCAGGCCAGCGTCAGCCACGCCATAGATGGTCACGCTGGATTGAGCCAATGCGCCGCCGGAAGCTGCGCCAAGGGCCAGCAGGGTAAACAGGACTTTTTTCATGAAAATCTCTCTAATAAGTTGGAATGACTACTGATCGCACTACCTGACTGCTTGTTACTCAACATGGACAACAAATAAATGGCCCGCTTGTGGCGGGCCATGGCGCTATCAGGCTTTGCTAGCGTGGTCAGCTTCGCCCCAATGGCTTTCCGTGTTCTGGTTGGCGGCGTTGGCCGCGGCTGCTTCTTCCTCGGTGGCCAGGCCACCTTCCCACTTGGCGACGACGGCCGTGGCGACGGCATTGCCGACCGCGTTGGTGGCCGAACGGCCCATGTCGAGGAATTGGTCGACACCCATCAGCAGCAGCAAGCCCGCTTCCGGAATATTGAATTGGTTCAGGGTAGCGGCAATCACCACCAGCGAAGCGCGCGGCACGCCGGCCATGCCTTTCGAGGTCAGCATCAGCAGCAGCAGCATGGTGATCTGCGTCCCGATCGACAGGTCGATACCGTAGGCTTGCGCAATGAACAGGACGGCGAAGGTGCAGTACATCATCGAGCCATCGAGATTGAAGGAGTAGCCCATTGGCAATACAAAACTGGAAATCTTGCGGTCCACGCCGAACTGGTCGAGCGCCGTCAGCAGTTTTGGATAGGCCGCTTCCGAACTGGCCGTCGAGAATGCCAGCAGGAACGGTTCGCGGATCAGGCCGACGAGCTTGAAGATGCGTGGGCCGATGACGACAAAGCCGGCGCCGATCAGCAGGGCCCACAGGCATATCAGGCCCAGGTAGAAGCCGCCCATGAACTTGGCAAACGTGACCAGCACGCCCAGGCCGTGGGTAGTGATGACGGACGCCATGGCGGCGAACACGGCCAGCGGGGCCAGGTTCATGATGGTGCCGGTGATGCGCAGCATGACTTGTGCCAGCTGGTCGACGACGGCCGTCAGGGTCTTGCCCGATTCGCCCAGGCCGGCCAGTGCGCCGCCGAAGAAGATCGAGAATACCAGCACTTGCAGGATCTCATTGTTGGCCATGGCCTCGATCGGCGACTTCGGCACCAGATGCGTGAAGAAATCTTTCAAGGTGAAGGCGGCCGTTTTCAAATTGGTCGATGCGTGTACGTCCGGCAATGGCAAGCCCAGGTTGGTGCCCAGCTGCATCAGGTTCGACAGCACCATGCCCAGCGCCAGCGAAACCAGCGAGGCGACCACGAACCAGCACATGGCTTTCAAGCCGATGCGGCCCGCTGTCTTGCCGTCGCCCATGTGGGCAATACCGACTGTCAGGGTGGAAAATACCAGCAGCGCAATGATCATCTTGATCAGGCGCAAGAAGACGTCGGTGACGATGGAAATATTGCCAGCGATCTGAGCGCTGAGCTTGGCATCAGGGAAGGCGGTGTTGCATCCATAACCGACGGCAATGCCGAGGATCATGGCAATCAGGATGTACAGGGTTAATGGCCGTTTCTTTTTCATGTTGACTCCTCCGGTGAAACGCCGCTGTGAGCGGATTATTGATAGCGAGCAACTCAAGCTTGGAGTCAATATTTCTCAAAAACAAGCCCTTGCGTGCCAGCGATTATTTGCAGCAAAACCTGTACATAGCAAAGGATATGCCTGAAATGAGAATTTGGGTCCTAACTTCTTAAGTTGTTGATTTAAAGTAGCTTTTTTGTTGTCAGGATGTAGCAATTCGGCGTGCTTGCGCGAAATATTGGACGCTGCGGGCTATCGCTGTATGACTTTTCATACGCTAGTCGCGGCAGGGTGGCGGTGCGGTAAAAAGACAAGATTATCAGGACAATAAAAAAGCCCCTCCGAAGAGGGGCTTGATATGGCGCAATGCGTGCTTAGAACTTGATATTCGCCGTCAGGCTGAACGAGCGGGGCTGGCCCGGGGTGTAGCGGAAACCTGACTTGTTGATGGCCGCCACATAGGTCTTGTCGGCCAGGTTGTAGGCGTTCAACTGCAAGTCGAGGTTTTTGTTGACGGTATAGGTCGCCATGGCGTCGAAGACCCAGTAGGCATCCACGCGGGCAGGCGTGCCGACGGCGCCATCGGTGCCGCGCAGCATTTCACCCACGTAACGCGCGCCGCCGCCGATCTTCAGGCCGAACGGCAGGGTGTACGAGGTCCAGCTGGTGAACGCCTGTTTTGGCGTGTAGCTGAGGTTATTGACGCCGCTGGCCGTGACGACCTTGCCCGACTCGACCTTGGTATTCATGCGCGTGTAGCCGGCGCTGACCAGCCAGTTCGGCATGATCTCACCCACCACGCCCAGTTCCAGGCCTTCCACGCGCTTCTTGCCAGTCTGGTAATAAATGGTGGGGATTACCGGATCTTGTTCCACTTCATTCTTGACGGTGGTCTGGTAGACGGCGGCCGAGAACGACAGTTTTTGCTTCAGGAAGTCCCACTTGGTGCCGATTTCCTTGGTGACGGTTTCCTGCGGGTCATAGTTCGGGTTTTGCGCGCTGCTGGCGCCGCTGCTCAGGGCGAAGTTGACGCCAGGCGGCGCTTTCGATGTGGCCAGCAAGGCGTAGACGCTGCTGTCCGGCGTCGGCTTGTACATGGCCGAGATCTTGCCGTTGGCCAAGGTGTCGCTCAGGGTCAGATGGGTAGGAATCGGCGTGCCCACTGGCAATGGCTGTACTGCGGGAGCAGTCACGGCCGTTTGCAGGGTGATGGCGTCATAGGTGGTGTTGAAATGGTCGAAACGCACGCCGCCATTGAATAGCCACTTGTCGCCGAACTTGACGGTGTCGAAGACATACAGGCTTTGCGTGTTGACTTCGCCTTCGGTGAAAGCGCCGCTGCGCACGGGGTTGTGGCCGGTGACGGTGTCGCGCGGGTTCGGGTGGTACAGGTTTGCTGCCGGCAAGCTGCCCAGGCTGGCGGGCACATAGCTGTAGTTGGTCTGCTTTTCGCTGGTGAACTCGGCGCCGGCCACCACGGAATGCTTCAGCACGCCCGTGTCGAATTGTGCGCTGACCACGGTCTGGTTGGTCAAAATCGTGTTTTCCTGATCCTTGACGGTGCGCAGCGAGCGCGCCAGGGTCCAGGTCGCAGGATCTCTCCTCACCCCGTTCGTTTCCGTATTCAGGTTGGCGGTGTTGCCCATGAAGGCCGTCAGCAGGTAGTCCTGCTTGGTCTTGCCGTAGCGCGTGGTGTTCTGGAGCTGCACGTTGGGCGAGAAATCATGGTCGATGCGCAGGGTGCCCATGTCGGCCTTGACCTTGTTGTAGTCCCCAGTGGAGCCGTAGAAATTCTTCGGATCGACCTTGGCAGCGCTGTTCAGGTAGCTACGGATGACCGGTTTATCCTTCGTGGCGACATCCGGCGTCGAATAGCCTGGCAAGCCGATGGTGGGCACGCCGCCGTCGGGCACGTTGTTCTGGTCCACGTGCAGATAGCTGGCAGTGATGCGCGTCGGCTTGCCGATGCCGAAGGTGACGGTGGGCGCGAAGGCCCAGCGCTTGTTCTTGACTTCATCGCGCGCCGGATCGCCGCTGTCCTGCGTCATCAGGTTCAGGCGCAATGCCGTGCCGGAGTCGCTGTCGAGGATGCGGTTCCAGTCGGCCGTGGCGCGTTTTTGCTTGCCGCTACCCGCGGTCAGCAGCGAATTGAATTTGTTTTCCATGGTGGCCGTCTTGCTGACCAGGTTAATCGAACCGGTGGGCGAACCGCGGCCGCTGTCCGTGCCCGCCGGGCCCTTCAGCACGTCGATCTGTTCGATGTTGAAGACGTCGCGCGAGATGGAACCCACGTCGCGCACGCCATCGACATAGATGCTGCCCGACGAGTCGAAACCACGCATGTAGACGGCGTCGCCCGTGTTGGTGTTGCCGTTTTCACCGAGGAAAAAAGTGCCTACGCCCGGCGTGTTGCGCAGCGCATCCGTCAGTGTCAGCGCGCCTTGCTGTTCGATCAATTCCTTCTTGATCACGACGATGGTTTGCGGTGTATTGACCAGCTCTTCCGTGTATTTCGGCGACGAGGCTTTTTCGGCCTTGAAATCATTTTCCTTGGAGCCCACGACCTTGATTTCGTTCAGGGTTTGCTGCGATGCCGGGGCACTTTGGCCGGCCGGGTCGGCCGCCTGGGCGGCGACGGGCAGCAGCATCACGGCCAGGGCGGCGCCGATATGCTGGTTGAAACGGGTAGGGGCGTGTTTGCGGCTCTTGATTGCCATCTTGCTCTCTCGATAAGGTCAGGGTAGTGGTTCCTGGCTGGCTCTGCGCCGCTGTGCTTGGGCACGCGGACAAGTGGCTGGCGATGGAGACGGAAGGCGTTATTGTAATAACTTGGCGCTATTTCGTAAATGAGAATCGTTATCAGTATCGTTTACGCAACGGATCAGGTGTACCGCGAAAAAAACACTGTCCTGGCGCATGAATGCTTGCTTTGCGCTCCGGCCGCTGCTATGCGCGCAAGCGTCTGGCAGCGGGAGTATGATGAGCAACCTTTACAAACTGACTTCCAGCATGCTGCAGACTCCTGATGCCTTTGTGCCCCTGATTGATGCGCCTGAACCGGCCCCGGCCGCCACCGAGACGCTGACATTTGTCTTTCACCGCGGGCGCTTGCTGTTGCGTACGCCCGAGCTGACCCTGCCCACTGCCGCCGAGGCGGCCGCGCTCGATATTGACTTGAGCCGCGCGCAGCCCGTGGGCCTGTGGCAGGGCCGTTATTGCCAGACTGTCTGGACGGATGACGACGCCTTGCCTGCTGCTGGCCCCCTGGCCTGGCACGGCATGCGCTCGCTATTCAATGCCGTCGACGATGCCTTCCTGGGCCTTGCCAGCCGTGCTGTGCAGCTGGCCGAGTGGGCGCGCACGCACCGTCATTGCGGCGTGTGCGCCGCGCCCATGCTGCGCACGCGTGGCGAACGCTGCTTTACGTGCGCCGCCTGCGGCATGCTGGCGTATCCGCGCATTTCGCCGGCCATGATGGTGCTGATCCGCAAGGGCGATTCCGTGCTGCTGGCCATGCACAAGCATTCGCCGTCGCAGCGTTTCAGCCCGCTGGCCGGTTTCCTGGAAGCGGGCGAATCGATCGAGGAAGCCGTGCACCGCGAAGTGATGGAAGAGGTCGGCTTGCGCGTGCACAACTTGCAGTACTTCATGAGCCAGTCCTGGCCGTTTCCCCATTCGCTGATGATCGCGTTTACGGCCGATTACCTCGATGGCGAGATCCGCCTGGACGAAAACGAGATCGCCGAAGCGCGCTGGTTCGGCCCCGGCGATGCCTGGCCGGAAGCGAGTTCCAGCGTGTCGATTTCCGCGCTGCTGGTGAGAGCGCACCGCCCGCCGGCAGTGTCGTAAAGCAAGGGCTGCCCGGGCAGCTTGCCGCATTTTCTATATACTGGCGGCAATTGAAAATTTTAGGGTGGTTTAGCATGTCTCAAGAAGAATTCTCCGAAAACGACTGGCGCCGGCTGATCAGCAGCTTTGGTGAAGATCCGCAGCGTCCTGGCTTGCTGGAAACGCCGGCGCGCGTGGCCAAGGCCTGGAAGCACTGGACGTCCGGCTATGGCCAGGATCCGGTGGACTTGTTGAAAGCCTTTGAAGATGGCGCGGAACAGTATAACGAGCTGATCGTCGTGCGCGGCATTCCCGTCTACAGCCATTGCGAACACCATCTGGCGCCGTTCTTTGGCAAGGCCACCATCGGTTATGTGCCTAACGGCAAGATCGTCGGCCTGTCGAAACTGACGCGCCTCGTCGATTGCTTCTCCAAGCGCCTGCAAGTGCAGGAACGCATGACGATGCAGATCGCCAATGCCCTGATGGAAGTGCTGGAACCGAAGTCGGTGGGCGTGGTCGTACGCTGCCGTCACCTGTGCATGGAAAGCCGCGGTATCCGCACGCCGGGCGAAGAAACCATCACCTCGGCCATGCTGGGCGAGATGCAGCCTAACCTGGCGCTGCGCACGGAATTCCTCGCCCTGGCGCGAGAAGTGTGATGATTTGAGTGATAATGCAGGACAAAGGCGGCATATGCCGCCTTTTTTTATGCGCGTCCGGATTCCCGTTCCGCCAGATAGCGCGCCGGCGGCTTGCCCACCGCCTTGCGGAACATGGTGACAAAACCGCTGGTATTTTCATAGCCCAGTTCCAACGCCACCGCTTTCACGCTGTGGCCTTGCGCCAGCCCTTGCAAGGCAAGGATGACATGCAATTGCCGGCGCCAGCGGCCCACGCTCATGCCCATTTCCTCCAGTGACTGCCGGGTCATGCTGCGCTCGCTCATGCCGATGCGGCTGGCCCATTCGGCCAGGGTGCTTTTATCGGACGGTTGCGCCAGCAGCATGGCGGCCAGGCGGCGCAGGCGCGCGTCGCGCGGTATCGGCAAATGCAAGTCTTCCACGGGCGCGGCTGCCAGCTCATCGAGCAGGGTGGCCACCAGGCGTTCCTGCGCCCCGTGCAGTGCGTACAAGGTGGGAAAGCAGGCTGCCTTGGCGATCAGTTCGCGCAGCAAGGGCGAGACGGCCACGGTGCAGCAGACGACGGGCAGGGCTGGTGCCGTGGCCGGCTCGACAAACAGGCAATAGCATTCCGCCTCGCCCACGCCCTGCGCCGCATGCATCAGGCCGCCCGGTATCCACACGGCGCACTGGGGCGGCACGATCCACACGCCGCTTTCCACTTCGCAATGAATCACGCCTCGCGTGGCATACAGCAGCTGCCCCTTGCGGTGCTGGTGCGGCGCCTGTTCCGCATCTTCGCGCACGCTGGCCAGCCCCACGGCCAGCAGTGGACGCAGCACGCCATCGACGTCGAAATCGATGGTGACGCTGGCTGCGCCCAGCCGCGTTGACAGCAGGTCGGGCAAGAGGAGATGAGGCATGGGGAACTTTGGCTGGATTGAATAATATTGTGGCTATTTTATGCAATGACGCGCAATGCCGCCAACGGTATCGTATGGGCATCCGCAGCCCCGCTTCAACGGCAACCGCCGCCGCCCGTGTTCTGATGAAGGCCAGGAGGAACGGCATCCCCCCCTTTGAAGGAGTCCCTCATGCAACTCGATATTACTGATTTCCCTCTCGTCTGGCTGCACCGCGACAGTACGGCAAGCAGCCACGACGATGCCTTGTTCGCCCAGTTCGAGGCTCTGCTGGCGCGCCAGCAGGCGTTTGTCATTCTCAGCGAAGAAGGCCTGGACGAGGATGGGCATGCGCATCCGCAGGAAGAGCGCAAGCGCGCCGTGCTGTGGATGAAGCGGCACAAGGCCGCCCTGCGCGCGTATATCCAGGGCATGGTACTGGTCGAACCGAGCGCGGCCAAGCGTTTGGCGGGCAAGACCTTTGCCGTCATGTTCGGCCAGTTCTGGGGCTATCCCCTGCATTTCGGCACCAGCCGCGACGACGCGCTCGACATCGCCCAGCATTTGATCAGGGCCTGGCTGCCGCCAAGGGAAGGTAACAATGGCAGGAGCACCTGACAAAACCGTAGCGCGCCGCGCAGCAGGTTTGCTCAGATGTTTCAGTAGCGGTAGTCGTTGACGAAGTGCTTGGTGAAGTTGTACTTGCTGCCGCCGTCGAGCAAGTCGACCAGGCGTTTCGGCGCCGAGGCCGACATAAAGGCGTCGGCCGCCCCGCCCGTGCTGCGGAACCTCATGCCGGGGCTGAGGATCTGGTTGGCGCCGATTTTCAGGTGCTGGAAGCTTTTCGTCTTTTCATTGTTGAGGATGAAGTGCAATTCCTGCTTGAAGGTCAGGAAGGGAATCTTCAACCACCACCCTTCGTCCGTGCCATAGCTGGCGACGCTGGCAAAATGCGTGTTCTTGTCCGTCAGGGTAGGTTTGCCCAGGCGGTCGTTGATGCGTTTCATGGCTTCATTCTTGGTCATGCTGTTCTTTCGTGTATCGATCTATGCGGCGTGCATTCTGACACAGGCGCGCCGCCGCGTGCCGTGGAATGTTTTACAGCAGCAAAATCAGCGAGCCGAGCACGATCAAGCTGCCACCGGCCGCCGCTTTCAGGGTGAACGGCTCGCCCAGGACCAGCCAGCCGGCCAGCATCACCAGCGCCACGCTGAGCTTGTCGACGGGTGCCACCAGCGAGACGGGACCCAGTTGCAGCGCGCGGAAATAGCATAGCCACGACAGTCCCGTGGCCACGCCCGAAGCGATCAGGCAAGTCCAGCCCACCCAGTTGCCGCCGCTGGGGCGTTGCCATTCCGCGCGCAGCGAGATGATGGCCGCCGTCACCAGCAGGATGACGCCCGTGCGTATCAGGGTGGCCATGTTGCTGTTCAGATGGGCCACGCCCAGCTTGCCCAGGATGGCTGTCATGGCCGCAAACACGGCAGACAGGATGGCAAAGCCTTGCCAGGTAAAGGTGCTTGACATGGGACTCCCTGCACGGTGAGCAATTGCAGTGACTGTAGCGTAAAAGAATGACGGCCGCTGCCCACATTTTTATTGCAACGCAACATCAATTCTCATCCATTGTCGCAGCCCATTAACAACACCGGGCAAAAAACATTGCTTCCCAGCATTGTAAATATCGGTAGTTCAAGCGTATGCTGGAGACGTCTGAACGGTGCCGCCAGAGCACCGTCGCCGCCGCATTCCTGGCCTGCAGAGCTGGAAGCAGGCCACGCCCCCTTCCCCGGACAATAGAGAGTTGGAGACATAGCATGAAGAAATTGACGTTCCAGCAGAAGTTATGGATCCCCCTGATTTGCAGCCTGTTGTGCATCACCGTTATTTTTGTCTACAACGCCCTGGAAATTCGCAAGATCCGCATCGAAGAGCGCAGCGCTGACCTGAGCAATGCCGCCGACCTGGGTCTGGGCGCCGTCAAGATGTTCGGCGACCTGGCCGCCAGCGGCGCCTTGACGCAGGAAGAGGCGCAAAAGCAGGCGACCGCCGTCATCAAGAGCATGCGTTTTGGCGAGACCGGCTATTTGTCCATTATTAACCTCGATGCCGTTGTCGTGATGAATCCCGCCGCGCCGCAAACCAACGGCAAGAACATGGCGGACTTCAAGGATGCCAACGGCACCTATCTCTACCGCGACATCGTTGCCGTCGGCAAGAGCGATGCGGGCAAGGGTTTCGTCCACTATTATTTCCCCCGTCCGGGCCAGAAAAATCCTGAGCCGAAGATGAGCCGCGTGGTGGCCTACAAGCCGTGGGCCTGGACCCTGGTGGTGGGCGTGTACATGGACGATATCGACGCGGCCTTCCGCCAGTCGCTGCTCACCTCGCTGGGCGTGCTGTTGCTGGTGTGTGCGCTGCTGGCCGCCGTCGTCGTGGCGATCAACCGCAGCCTGCGCCATGCGCTGGGCGGCGATCCCGAGTATGCAGCCGAAGTGGCGGAAAAGATTGCCAACAACGACTTGAGCGGCAACGTGCGCACGCATGCCAACGACCGCCACAGCGTGCTGTATGCGATGAAAACCATGCAGGCCAACCTGGTCGACGCGATCAGCGAAATTCGCCACAGCGCCGAAACGATTGCCACGGCATCGAGTGAGATTGCCAGCGGCAATATGGACTTGTCGGCGCGCACGGAAATGCAGGCCAGTTCGCTGGAAGAAACGGCGGCCTCGATGGAGGAGTTGACCTCGACCGTGACACAAAACGCGGGCAACGCCGTGCAGGCGAATGAGCTGGCGCAGTCCGCCTCGGCAGTGGCGCGCCAGGGTGGCGCCGTGGTGGCGCAAGTGATCGGCACCATGGACACCATCAACGCCTCGTCGCGCAAAATCGTCGACATCATCGGCGTCATCGATGGCATCGCCTTCCAGACGAATATCCTGGCGCTGAACGCGGCGGTGGAAGCGGCGCGCGCGGGCGAGCAGGGCCGCGGCTTTGCCGTGGTGGCGTCGGAAGTGCGCAATCTGGCCCAAAGATCCGCTGGCGCAGCGAAGGAAATCAAGGAACTCATCGGCGCTTCCGTCGACAGTATCGCGGCCGGCAGCACGCTCGTCGCCCAGGCGGGCACGACCATGGATCAGGTCGTCGCCAGCGTCTCGCGCGTGACCGACATCATGGCCGACATCACGGCCGCCTCGCATGAGCAAAGCACGGGTATTGGCCACGTCAACCAGGCGATCACGGAAATGGATAGCGTGACGCAGCAAAATGCGGCACTGGTGGAGGAGGCGGCGGCAGCGGCGTCCAGCATGCAGGACCAGGCGGCCGTGCTGGCGCAACTGGTGGCGCGCTTCAAGCTGTCGGCGCAGGAGCCTGGGACGGCGCCGCGCATCGCGGCAAGCTCGGCTGGCGCGCCACGCGCCGTGGCGAAAAAGCCGCAGCGCAGCCTGGCGGCGCGCTGATTTACTGGGCTGGCGCCGCCGCTGGCGGTGCCGGCTCGAATTCCAGCTTGTCATCGACGACCACGAATTGCCCGACCGGCTGGCCCAGGTCGGCTTTTGGGTCGTTTTCCATTTCCGTCAGCGCATTGCAGGTAGTCGTTTCCGCCTGCCACAACTGCTTGCCCATGCGGATATTCCACAGGCCATCGCCGGCCGCAAACAGCTCCACCTTGATGTCGGCGGGTGCATCGGTCGACAAGGTATGCAGACGCTGGCATTGCGGCAAATTGGTGGCCATCAGCTGTACTTCCACGGTATCTTGCCAAAAATAACGTTGCTGGCGGCGCACGGTCAGGGAATGGTCCTGGCCATCGAACAGATAGATGGCGAAGTCCTGGACACAGCCTGACAGCAGGACGGAGAGCATGACGATCAGGAGTTTGCGCATGGTCGGCTTTCTTTGATGGGACTCAGGAATGGCAGAAAAATAAATGCTGCAGCGAGTGTGGGCGCTTGCTGATAAGGCAAACGGGGCACGCGCCGCCGTGTTTTTCGCTGACGTGGCATTATATCCATGCACACCAGTTGCAGCGCGACAATAGTTACGCCCACCCTATGCCAACGAGCTGAAAGACGACGATGATCGACTTGTATTACTGGACCACGCCCAATGGGCACAAGGTGACGATGTTTCTGGAAGAAGCGGGCATCCCCTACAACATTATTCCCGTACATATCGGCAAGGGCGAGCAATTCAAGCCCGAATTTCTCGCCATCGCACCGAACAATCGCATCCCCGCCATCGTCGACCAGGCGCCGGAAGATGGCGGCGCGCCCCTGTCCCTGTTCGAGTCGGGGGCCATTCTGCAATACCTGGCCGAGAAAAGCGGGCAATTCCTGCCGGCAGACGTGCGCGGCCGCGCCGAGGTGATGCAATGGCTGTTCTGGCAAATGGGCGGACTGGGTCCCATGGCCGGGCAAAACCACCATTTCGTGCAATATGCGCCCGAACCCATCGACTACGCCATCACGCGCTACGTGAATGAAACGAACCGCTTGTACGGCGTGCTGAACAAGCGCCTGGCCGACCGCGAATTCGTTGCCGGCGACACGTATTCCATCGCCGACATGGCGATTTATCCGTGGATCGTGCCGCACACGCGCCAGCGCCAGAAGCTGGAAGATTTCCCGCACCTGGCGCGCTGGTTCGCGGCCATTGCCGCCCGTCCCGCCACCGTGCGCGCGTATGCGCGCGCGGCCGAGATCAACGTGCAGCCCACCGTCAGCGGCGACGCGAAAAGCGTGCTGTTCGGCCAGACGGCGAAAACGCTCGGCTGAGTTTAATTTCCCCCTCAGTTACCCCGATACGTGGAAAAGCCGAAAGGACTGAGCAGCAGCGGTATGTGATAGTGCTGGTCCGTCTTTTCCACGTGAAATTGCACGGGGATTTCGGGGAAGAATGTTTCCTGTTTCAGGCGCGCATAGTGCTCGCCTGTTTTAAACACGATGCGGTAGTCGCCCGCCTGCATGGGTGTCTCGGCCGGATACATGGCTGCGATGCGCCCTTGCGCATTCGTCACGGCACTGGCCAGCTGTTGCCAGCCTTCCCCTTTCTTTTGCTCCAGCGTGACCGTCACGCCCGCCGTCGGCTGGCCGCTCTGCAGGTCGAGGATGTGCACGCTCAAGGGATTGGTGGCGGCCAGGGCCATGCTGGACAGGCTGGCGAAGGCCAGGGCGGCAGTGATTTTTTTCAGATAGGTCATCGTCGTTACTTTCAGGTTGGGGGGAGATCGAGTTCGGGAACAAGGGCCAGCGCAGCCCGGGCGCAGGCGCGGTCTGGCAGGGCGCCACCGCCGCCGGCGACGCCGATGGCGCCCACCACCTGGCCCTGGGCAATCAACGGCAGGCCGCCGCCCAGCAGCAGCAACTCCGGCATGCTGGTCAAATTGCGCATGTCCGGATTGTTGCTGGCTGCCAGGGACAGCGTGTAGGTGTCGCTCTTGGTGGACAAGGCCGTGTATGCCTTGCGCCGGCTCGCCTCCGTGTTGTGCGGCCCGACGCCATCGGCGCGTTGCACGGCGACGATGTTGCCGCCACGGTCCAATAAGGTGACGACGATATGCCGGCCTTGCGCCTGGCACGCGGCCATGGCCGCATTGGCAAGCTTGCTTGCCGCCGCCAGCGACAGGTCATCAATGCTGCGCAATTGCGCATGTGCGGGGCCGGCCAGCAGGCACAGCAGGGTACTGCCGAGTAACAGGGTTTTCATCTGGCATCCATGGAATAAAGTGGCGCCAGTATGGCCAGTGTTGCCCTACGAGAAGATGATCGCCGCATGACATTTTTATCATCCGCAGCGCGTGGCGTGGGGCGTAAAATGGTTTTATATTCTCATTAGAAAGCCGCCATGCGCATCCTGGTCATAGAAGACGAACCGAAGACGGGCGACTATTTGCTGCGCGGCCTGGCCGAGTCCGGTTTTACGGTGAGCCTGGCGCGCAATGGCCGCGACGGCCTGCACATGGCCGGCACAGAAGCCCCCGATTTGATCGTGCTCGACGTCATGCTGCCCATCATGGATGGCTGGCAAGTCTTGCGCGCTTTGCGGCTGCAGGAAGGCGGCGCGGACGTGCCCGTGATTTTTCTCACGGCGCGCGATGAAGTGCAGGACCGCGTCAAAGGGCTGGAACTGGGCGCCGACGATTACCTGGTCAAACCATTCGCCTTTGCCGAACTGGTGGCGCGCATACGCACTCTGCTGCGGCGCGGGCCACCGCGTGAAGACGACGTCATCCGCATCGGCGACATGGAAATCGATGTGATGAAACGCAAGGTCAGCCGGCAAGGCCAGCGCATCACCCTGACGGCCAAGGAATTCGGCTTGCTGCATTTGTTGGCGCGGCGCCAGGGCGAGGTGTTGTCACGCTCCATCATCGCATCGCAAGTGTGGGACATCAATTTCGAGAGCGACACCAACGTCATTGACGCGGCCATCCGCCGCCTGCGCAGCAAGCTCGACGATCCGTTCGAACCCAAGCTGATCCACACCTTGCGGGGCATGGGCTATGTCTGCGAATTGCGTGCGCCCACGGCTCCCGACGATGGTGCCGCCACATGAAGCTGGCGGAACTGCGCCGTTCGCTGACCCTGCGCGTGACGCTCGTCTTCGTGCTGATCGTGGCGCTCGTGTCGGCCGGGCTGGGCATGCATCTGTACCGCTCGTTCGTGGCGGAAATCGAGCGCCGCGACGACATTTTATTATTGGGAAAACTGCGGCAAATCCAGCAGTTGCTGGGCAATGCGGGCACCCTGGATATCATCCGCGAGCGGCCCCAGTATTTCCGTGACACCATGAGCGGGCAAGAGAATTCCCTGGTCCGCATCGTGCGCGCCGATGGCACGCGTTTGATCGATGTCAATCCACATGGCGAGAACGTCGTGCATGCGGTTCCCGTGGCCGTCGATGCGACCGTGACAAACAACGACATCGCCAGCTGGACCAGCCGCGACGGCTATCCGGCCAGGGTCGTGGCGGCCAGCGCGCGCATCGGCGATCCCGCGCAAATGGCCGACATTTCCGTGGCCCGCGTCTACGGCGACCGCACGGCGATGTTTGCCGCCTACCGCTGGCAGATCGTCGTATCCGTGGCTGTCAGCGCGCTGGTGGCGGCGATACTGGCCAGCGTGATGCTGCTGCGGGGATTGCGGCCATTGCGCAATATCGCCGCCCATGCGGCCCTCGTGCGGCCCGGCAAGCTGGAGCAGCAGCTGGAGGCACGCGATGCGCCCACGGAATTGCTGCCCCTGATCCAGGCCCTGAACGCCATGCTGGCGCGGCTGCAGGAAGGGTATGCGCGGCTGTCGCAATTTTCCGCCGACCTGGCGCATGAATTCCGCACGCCCGTTACCAATCTGCTGGGGCAAAGCCAGGTGATGCTGGCCCGCCCCCGCAGTGCGCAAGACTATGAACAGTTGGTGTCCTCGAATGTGGAAGAGCTGGAACGGCTGTCGCGCATGATCGACAGCATGCTGTTTCTGGCACGCGCGCAGCAGGAAGAGATGGTGATCGTCAAGCAGACCTTGCCCGTACAGGACGAGTTTTTAAGGCTGGCCGATTTCTTTGAAGGCCTGGCCGAAGAGCGCGACCTGGCGCTGGCTTGCCATGGCAGCGGCACGGTAACGGCCGAGCCGCAGCTGTTGCGCCGTGCGCTCGGTAACCTGCTGTCGAATGCAATCCGCCACGCGGCACCGGGCAGCACTATTCTATTGCGTTCGCACGCGACGAACGGGGGCGTGGCGTTAAGCGTGAGCAACCTCGGTCCCGCCATCCCAGCGCGTCACTTGCCCCACCTGTTCGAGCGCTTCTACCGCGCCGACCCGGCCCGCAGCGATTCGGCCGCCTCCACGGGCCTGGGGCTGGCCATCGTCACGGCCATCATGCAGTTGCATGGCGGTAGCGCAACGGTCGCATCCGACGCGGCCGCCACGACGTTTACTTTGGCCTTCCCTGCTTAGGTCATTTCTACAAGGAACTCATGCATGCCCGTATGCGGCAGTTGCGCGCAGGCCGGCGCAAAGTGCGGCAACTGCCCCCACAGCAGCGGGTTGCCGACGATGTACACGTAATGTTGCGCGCGCGTCAGGGCCACGTTGAGCAGGTTCGGCGTACTGGCCGCCCACTGCGCGGCGCCCGCCGTGCTGTCGTCGGCCCCGAGGACCAGCATAACCACGCTTTGTTCCTTGCCCTGGAAAGTGTGCACGGTGCCCACCATCTGACTGCTCCATTGGCGCAATTCGCGCGCGGTCGGCGCCTTGCCATAGCCGAGGCGGCGGTCCCAGTCCATGTCGACGATGCGCGAGCGCAGTTCGGTGCGCACGGCCTTGAATGGCGTAATCACATACATATCGGGCAGCTTGCCGTCGCGGCGATACAGTTTCAGCAGCACTTCCAGCACGAAATCGAGTTGCACGGGCACCACCTGCTTGTAGCTGACGGGGCCGACGGCATCGATCCAGCGGCTCGGACCCCGCGTGAGGCCGGGCGCGCCGGCCGGCGGCGTGCGTTCGCTCAAACCGTAGACCATCTTGTCTTCATAGGCGATGCTGTTCGCCAGTGAAAACATCGGTTCCACGCAGCGCCGGTGCACGCGCAAGGGACTGCCTATCCACAGCGGCTGGGCGCTGTTGGCGCCGATATGCGCGCCATAACGGTTGGCCTTGTCGGCCAGTGTCTGCACGGAAACGGAGGTCGGCGCGTAACTGCCATCCTGCGTGTGCGGCGACAGGGCGGACAAGGTTTGCACGAGGCGGCCCGGCACCGTGAACACGGGTTCGATCTGCAGCGGGTCGCCCACGACGACGGCACGCTTGGCGCGCCACAGGCTGCCCAGCGCCGCTTGCGGCACGGCCTGGCCCGCTTCATCGATGAATAGCCAGCCCAGCGATTCGGGGCCCATGCCCTGGAACTGGCGCGCGAACGAGGCGAACGTGGTCGAGACGACAGGCACCACCATGAACAGGCTGTGCCACACCATGGCGATGTGTGACTGGTCGTAGGCACGCTTGTTTTTCAGCAATTTTGACACGGCCAGCAAGTTGCCGCCAAAGCCGGGTCCCCCCTTTTTCGCCACTTCGGCCAGCCATGCTTCATGCAGGGCCAGGGCCTTGGCGAACAGGCGCGAGCGCAGGCGCGCCAGGGCCGGTTCATGCCACAGGCCGCCAATTTGCAGGGCGTCGCCGTCCAGCTCGTCCAGGGTCGCCGGGGCGATGATGGTGGGAAAGCGCATGCGCGCGCGGCGCAGCAATTCCGTGCTGTCATCCCATTCGCGCTGACGCGACTGCGCCGTGCGCAGGGCGATGTGCAGGCTGTTGCGGGCGCGCTCGCAGCGCGGTTCCAATTCGCCTTTCAGCAGCAGCTTGATGGCGGACACGTCGCGCGCGGCCTGGCGCTGCGCCTCGGCGTTGGCGACGACGGCCTCCTCGTAGGCACGCGCCGGTGCCGTGCGGAACAAACGGGCAAAGAAACCCGGTTGCGTCAGCGCCACCAGGCGTTCTTCTTCCAGCAATTCCTTCTTGCTGGCAAGCAAGGTGTCCTGCTGCGCCAACGCGCCGGACAGGGCGCCATTCGCCGCATCCATCTCTTGTTCTGCAGCAATCAGCGCTTGCTGGCTGGCCTGGATGAAGTCCGCTTCCGTGCACGTGCCCACGGCTTGCCACAAGGCCGCGTATTGAGCGTGCTCGGCCAGGGCCTTTTCCACCACGTGTTCCGTCTCGCGAAACTCGCGCGCCGCCTGGGCGAAGCTGACGCCCTGGTAGCTGGCCAGCCATTGGCGGATATTCTGCGCGTTCGGCGTCTTGCGCGCTGTGCTCTTGTCCCAGTCGTCGTCATAGAAATTGCTGACGAAGCGGCGGCGGTTCGCGCTATTGCCCAGCGCACAAGACATCAAGCCCCATGGCGCCTCGGTTTCGTCCAGAGCGCGGTTGGCGCCATTGCCGTCGGCCACGACCCGGCGCGCCACGCTTTCAAAATAGCGCGTGCGCGCCCATTCCTTGCCCAGCTGTTTCGGTTTTGGCAAATCGCCGGAAATGTTTTCCACCGCCGCATTGTTCGACGAGGCGACGACCATTTCAAAGCCCGTCAGTTCCGGGCGCAAACGGGCGATGGTGATGGGGTCGCGCACGCCTTCGAAGGCCACGGCCACCTTGCCGATGAAGGCGTCGCCGGCGCGGTCCAGGCAGGACAGCACGGCCGCGCGGCGCACGATGTTGTCGGCGAACAATTCGCGCAACAAGGTCGTCTTGCCCGTGCCCGGCGGGCCGTTGACGGAAAAGATGCCCCGCTCGCTCAAGCCCGTGCGCGCGCCGTGGATGGCGAATTGCTGCATCAGGCTCATGGCGTAGCTGGCGTCTTCCAGCCAGTGTCCGCGGTTCATATTGCCCGGATTGAGCATGGCGGCCAGCGCCTGGCGTCCGGCCGGGCTGTACAGGTCGATGCGCTCATCTTGCGCCAGCGGCGTCAGGTAGGCGGCGACAGTCGCGGGCAACTTGCCGCCGCGCAAGGCGCGGATGATCTGTTCCAGGTCATCGAGGTAAAAACTGTTGAGGATATCTATCGATGGTTCCACCGCGTTGCCAAAGTCCAGGCTGCGGTTCTGGCTGGTCTCAGCCAGGTCGGTTTCCGAGACTGCGGCGCGCTTCTTGCGCGTGCGCAATTCCAGCACGGCCAGCGGCTGGCCCGCGGACGGGTGGAAACCGGCCCAGTCCCGCAGCAGGTCGGCCAGGGCCGCGATTTCCATGCCGGAGAGGGGAAATGAGACATTGCCCGCCTCGTCCGTCACTTGCTGCGGGGCACGGGCGGCGGCGAAGTTACGCAAGCTGTCTTGCAGCGCCAGCTGGCTGTCGCTGAAGGCGTCCAGGCTCAGGCCCGACCAGTCCGGCGTGCGCACGCGGCCCAGCGCCCATGGCAAGGTCGACACGGACACGGGGTCGAACTGCGGCTCGCCCAGCACATTGAGGTTCAGGCGGGCAAAGCACGAGCGTCCCAGCAGTTCTGTTTTTTCTGTTTCGGCAATGTTTTCCGGGCCGTTGGCCGGTGGGCAAGCCTTGTTGATTTCGGCCTTGTCGAAGACGCCGAGGAACAGCGAAAAGCCGTCGATCTCGCGGTCGGACGGTACTTGCCATTGCGTGGCGAACTGCAGCGGCAATTGCGCCAGCTGTTCGCGCTGCAGGATACGCACGGTGGACTGGTCTTCAACGTCCGTGATTTGATTCAGGTCAAACGGGATAAAGAATTCGATCTTGTGCCAATACTCCAGGATAGCCAGGAGGCGCTGCTGTTCTGCCTGATTCATGATGACCAATATTTTGTAAAGCGAGCGAGGATTGTAAAGCGTATGCGCGGCGCGTGTTTTGCACTTTCGCCTATTGCGCGGGCTTTGCCGCAAAAAAAGTTGGCCTGTCAGTGGAAAGAAGCCGGACGGCAACTTCGAACGCCTCTTTGTCGTTGACAGCTTGTTATTGTTACTGCTACTGTACTGTCTGTAATAGTACAGTGGAGTCATGCCATGAACCTTCGAAGTCCCTTGATGCTGCAGATCGCTACAGGCGATCCGCGCCCCATCCATCGCCAGATCGTTGACGGTGTACGGCGCCTGATCGCCAGCGGCGAGTTGACGCTGGGCGCGAACTTGCCCAGTGTCCGTGGCCTGGCCTTGCAGTTGGGCATTAATCCGAACACGGTCGCCAAGGCTTATAGCGAACTGACGGCGGAGGGCTGGCTCGATGCGCGCGCCGGCCTGGGCCTGTTCGTGGCTGCGCCGCGCCAGCGCCTGTCCGACGAGGAACGCGCACGGCGTCTGGACGAAGCGTTGACCCGCTTCGTCGGCGACGTCATCGCGCTCGACTATCCCGCTGGCGTGGTGCTGGAACGCGTAGCGGGCGAACTGGCCTTGTGCCTTCCCAAGAAGACTGGCTGAGAGTATCCGATGACGAATGAACCCATCTTGCAGACCGACAAGTTGTCGCTGCGCTTCAAGGACAAGCATGCGCTTGACCAGCTTAGCCTGCGCGTGGCGCGCGGCGGCATCCATGCCATCGTCGGCGCGAATGGCGCTGGCAAGTCTTCGCTGTTCCGCGTGCTGCTGGGCTTCGAGGCGGCGACCGAAGGCAGCGCCCGTATCCTCGGTTGTGACTGCGCCCGGCTGACGCCGGACTTGCGTGGACGCATCGGCTATGTCAACGAGGAGCACACCTTGCCCCTGTGGCTGACGATCGGTGAACTGACCGCCATGCAACGCCGCCTGTATACGGGATGGAATGAGGAACGCTATTGCAGTGTGTTGCGCAACTTCAATGTATTGCCAGGGCAGCGCATCGCGCAGCTGTCGCGTGGCGAACGTGCCGGCGTGAATCTGGCGCTGGCGCTGGGGCAGAGTCCGGAACTGTTGATCCTCGACGAACCCACGCTAGGCCTCGATGTGGTTGCCAAGCGCCTGTTCCTGGGGGCCATGATGGAAAGCAGCTATAGCGATGACATGACCATTATCTATTGCTCGCACCAAATGGAGGAAATCGAGCGCGTGGCCGACCAGCTGATCATTCTTGAGCGCGGGCGTTTGTTGCAGGCTTGCGCGCCGGACGTCCTGTGCGAGCGGGTACTGCTGTGGGTGGCCGAATTTCCCTTCCTGCCACCCGATACGAGAGCGCTGCCCGGTATCTTGCATACCGAACATATTGATGGTCTGAGCCACTTCATGGTGCTGGACCAGGGACCGGAATTTGCCGCACGCCTGCGCCTGCTGGGTGCGCGCAGCGTGCACAACATGCCCGTCAGCCTCGACCGCGCCATCAATGCCTTGCTGGCGCGCGGGCATATTTCCTCTGCTAACCCCGCGCTGCACGCGGCCTGAGAAAGATTTCTTCATGCGCGACCTGTACCTGAGCGAGTGCCGCCGCTACCTGCGGGCCACCCTGATCTTTGCTGCCGTCCATATACTGGTGCAACTCTTCCTGGCCCGCTTAGGCAGCATCTTCCAGCAAGGCTGGCCCATGCAACTGCTCATCCTGGCCGTGTGCATGCTGGCAGGTCTGGGCCTTGCGCTGCATCAGATCGGCAGCTATCGCCAGCCCAGCCGCTGGCTGTGGCTGCTGCACCGGCCGCTGGCTCCCGGCGCCATCCTGGGAGGCTTGATGCTGGCGTCGGCCACGCTGATTGCCCTGGCCATCGGCCTGCCGCTGCTGCTGACCGTGCTGGGCACTGATTTTCTGTCGCCGCGCACGGTCGACATGCGCCACTACCTGGCCGTGCCTTACCTGGTGATGATGACGCTGATCGCCTGGTTGTGCGGCGCCGCCATCATGGTCAGCCGCCTGCGCTGTGCCTTCCTGCTTATTCTGCTGCCCTATGTGATGCTGTTGCACGCGGCCGGCGCGCTCAGCCTGCTGGTGGCGACGCTGCCCTGCGCAGCGTTGTTGATGTGGAACGTGCACGCCAGTTTCACGCCCAGCCGCATGCCGCTCGCCAGCGGCCGCACCGCCACGCTGGCACAGGCGGTGCCACTGGTGGTGGGCATGTATTGTCTGTTGCTGTGGGGTACGTTGGCTGTCTTTCACATCGCCCTGATCGGCTTGGGCCAGCATCCGCAGACGATGGCCATGCCGCCGGCTGGCGGCTACGCGGATGTGAGCCGCGCCGATGGCCGCAGCCTGATGCTTGCCGGACTGGCCGGCGCCCAGGATGAGCGTGCGCCACTGTGGCGGCGCCAGTTGCCTTTGCTCGAAGTGGGGACCTTGCAATCGACGATCACGCGCTATGCCGTGCGACAGCAATTGTCGAACCAGAATGCGCCGCCGCAGGCTGAGCTGAGCGATCTGCAGCAGCGCCTGACCTTCAATCACGGCAGCATGCGTTTCGACGTGCACGACATGCGCACGGGTGCGCTCATCAATCAGATGGGGCTGCATGGACTGGGGGACTTGCAAGCGTTTCCCGGCGTACCCGTACTTGCCGGTAATGTGCTCACCGGAAACATGGTGCTGGCATTCGAACCGGCTGGTCATGCGCTACGGTTGCAGGCACTCTTGCCAGCCGGGGAGCAAGCGGTAGCAGCACCGAAGAAAATCAGCGAACGCGTGTATGTGCTCAGCAACGGCCACCTGCTCGTCTATGCGCCTGCCGCAGCGGCGCAGCCCGGTGCTGCCGATACGGAAGTGTTCCGCCTGCCATTGCCTGTACCGCTGAGCAATCTGGAGCGGGTTGATATCGCGCCATTGCTCGACGGTACGCTGGTTTCCATCACGGGGGGGCGCGCCATGCAGTCAGGCGTATCAGGCAGTACGCAAGCGTTGCTGTTCGTCGACGCCAGCGGCCGCGCGCAGCCGGTCGCCACGCGCGCCATCGACCACGATTTTCCGCTGCTGTTCGAACACGCCGACTGGTGGCTCTCACCTGCGCTGCATGCGCTCGTCAATCTGCCGCAGCGGATGTATGCCGATGGCGCCGTGCCGGATCTGACTGACGACAATGCCCGGCCTGTCGCCCGTCCGGCTGCCGTCTGGAGTGCCGCACTGTTGGCCGCTTTGCTCAGCGTCATGGGCGCGTGGTACTGGCGGCGGCAGGCCGGCGATGTGCCGCGCATCTGGCTGCTGGCCTGCGCGCTGCTGGGGCCTCCCTGCCTGCTGACGCTGCTGATCCTGCATCCACGCTCGCCAGTACCGCAGGCGCGCCCGCTTGCTGCTGCGTTGGCCACATGATGGGCCTGGGCTACCGGCACTGTCTCTGGCACGCTGTCCTGGCCCTGGCGGCTGGCTTGACTCTGGCGCAGGCTCTGGCGGCACCCGCTGCCGTGACGGCGACCTTGACGTTGGCGCCATTGCTGGCTCGCAATGCCGCTCTGCCGCCAGCGCCGCGCATTCCCAGTGCTGCCTTCGAGCGTCGCCCGCGTCTGCATGCGGTACACCTGTCGCCGGACGGGGCGTCGGTAGCGTATCTGGATGGCGAGGGGGCAAAAGCCAGCCTGCATGTGCTCGACACCCGCACGCAAGTGGCCAGGCGCCTGCTGGCCTTGCCTGGGCAGGTGGCCTTGTTCTGGTCCGGCGACAGCAGCACGCTGTTCCTGGCCATGCCGGACGGCGTGTCGGTGGTATCCGTTGCCGACGGCAGCAGCTACAAGCTGGCCGCCTTTGACGGCAGGGCCGAGCATCGCTTGTTTCCCGCAGATGCCGCTCACGCGCGCCATGTGCTGATGGCAAGCTACGCTGCGGCCAGCGGTATCTATCGCCTGGAGCGCATGGACACGCAAGGCCAACGCGAGCTGTTGTACCAGGGCGAACAGCTTTCCGGTTTCCTGCTGGACGCAACGGGTCGGCCGGGCTTTGCCATGACCGTCGCCAGTGATGGCATGCGTAGCATCCAGCGTCGCCAGGCTGCGGGCTGGCAAGAGGTGCTGCGTTGCCAGCGCGTCGATGACTGCACGCTGGTGGCTGCCGCGCCTGATGCTTCCCGGCTGAGCATGCTCATGGCGCAGCATGGCGACCGCAGCGCGCTGATGGAGATTGATCTGGTGCAAGGCACGCGTCGCGTTGTGCATGCCGACCGCGCCGGCCTGGCAGATATCCGCCGGGTGATCAGCGATGCGGACCAGCGTACGCCGCTGTTTGCCCTGTTCGAATCGCCCATGCTGCACCATGCCGGGCTGACACAGTTGGCGCGCCGTGCCGTGGCTGATATTGACCGGCAATTTGGGCACGGAGGCGTCTTCATCGAAGCGGCACGAGGCGGGGCGACACTGTTGCTGATCGAGAGCGGATCACGCCTGAACCATGACCGTTACTGGCTGTACGACAGTGCCCGTCGCAGCACGCGCGAAATCCTGCAGGTGCAGCGCGCGGCTGGCCAGCCTTTGCCGCCGGGCCAGCTGGCGCAGACTAGCCCCATCCACTACCGTGCCTCGGATGGCGTGCTGGTCCATGGATATCTGACCTTGCCGCCCGGAAAGGTAGCGGCGTCGATGCCGCTGCTGACGCTGGTCCATGGCGGGCCGTGGGAACGGGTCAACGCCGCTTACGCGCCACTAGTGCAATTGCTGGCGAACCGCGGTGTCGCCGTGTTCCAGCCGAATTTCCGCGCTTCCGTCGGTTATGGCCTGCATTACATGACGGCGGCCGGTGGCGACCTGGGCAACGGCCGCGTACAGGCCGACATCGTTGATGGCGTGCGCTGGCTGCTGCGGCAGGGTGTGGGCGACCGGCAACGCCTGGCCATTGCCGGCCATTCCTTTGGCGGCTATGCGACCCTGCTGGCGCTGACACACACGCCCAGTCTGTTTCAGTTCGGCATGGCCATCGCACCGTCGCCCGACTTCGCGCGTACCCTGCGCACCATGGCCAGCGGGCCGGGCGGCGACCAGGCATTGCCGCTGCGTCTACAGGATATGGGTGTGGACTTGCAGGATGGCGTCGCCATGCGGACGCTGGAGGCTGGCGCCCCCGTACGCCACACGGACCAGGTTGGCAAGCCGCTGCTGATCATGGCTGGCGCCAGAGACAGCACGGTGCAGATCGCATCGGTGACGGATTATGTGGCCCGGTTACAGTTGTCCGGCAAGCCAGTCAGCCTGCTGGTCGATCCCGAGGAAGGGCATAATCCGCGCCATCCCCTGTACCGCCAGGCTGCGGCGTATCTGCTGGAACAATTGCTGCAGCAGCATCTGGGCGGGCCGGCGCCAGCTGCACCGGGAGCGCAATTGGACGCCTACTTGCGCCAAACGCTGAAAGCGAACCGGGCTTTGCCAGCGCTGTTCGCCGTGCCGGGGGCGGACGCAGCCCTTAATACCCCTTAAAACCCCTTAAAACTCTTCCCATTCGCTCTCTGCAGCGGCATTGCTGCGGCGCGCCGGTGCGGCGCCCACGGCCTGGCGCACGGGTGCCTTGCGGGCCACGGGGCGTGCGATGGCTGGCGCTGCCGGCGTCGCGCGCACAGGCGTCAGCTTGGCTGTGCTGGTGACTTGGTTGCCCGTCTTGAAGAAGCCCACCACGTGCGCCAGTTCGCCTGCCTGCTCCTGCATGCTTTGCGAGGCGGCTGCCGCTTCTTCCACCAGGGCTGCGTTTTGCTGCGTCACTTCATCCATCTGCGCAATGGCCATGTTGATCTGCTCGATGCCGATGGTTTGCTCGTGCGTGGCGGACGTGATTTCGCCCATGATGTCGGTCACGCGCACGATGCTGTCGACGATGTCGCCCATGGTCTGGCCCGCCTCGTTGACGAGGCGCGAACCCGTGTCCACGTTGGCGACGGAGGCGGCGATGAGTTCCTTGATTTCCTTGGCGGCCGAGGCCGAGCGGTGCGCCAGGTTGCGCACCTCTGTTGCCACCACGGCGAAGCCACGGCCCTGTTCGCCTGCGCGCGCCGCTTCCACGGCCGCGTTCAAGGCAAGAATGTTGGTCTGGAAGGCGATGCCATCGATGACGCCGATAATGTCGACGATTTTCTTCGACGATTCGTTGATGGTGCCCATGGTGTCGACCACTTGCGAGACGATGCTGCCGCCGCGCACGGCCACTTCCGACGCGCTTTTCGCCAGTTGGTTCGCCTGGCGTGCGTTGTCCGCATTCTGTTTCACGGTGGAAGTCAGTTCTTCCATGGCCGACGCCGTCTCTTCCAGCGAACTGGCTTGCTCTTCCGTGCGGGACGACAGGTCGAGGTTGCCGGCGGCAATTTCGCTCGACGCCGTGGAAATCGCATCCGTGCCATGGCGCACTTGCGCCACTACGCCCAACAGACTGTCGTTCATGGCTTTCAGGGCGCCCAGCAGGCGGCCCGTTTCATCGCTGGAATTGACGACGATGTGCGAAGACAAGTCGCCGGACGCCACGGTTTCGGCCACGCTGACTGCTGCATTGATGGGGTGGGTGATCGAGCGCGTGATGATCCAGGCAACAAAGGCGCCCAGCAGCACGGCCACGCTGCCCAGGATAATCATGGAGGCGCGCGCGCTGGTGCTCAGCGTTTCGGCTTCCGTTGCCGCTTGCGCCGCTTGCTCGCCTTCATACGCGACCAGGCTGTCGAGTGCGCCCAGCACGCGCTTCAGACTTGGTGCCGCCTGCTGCGTCAAAAAGGCGATCGCTTCTTCCGTCTGGCCCGCATTGCGCAGCTCGATGACCTTGTTGTTCAGCGGCGCGCCCGATTTCAGGGCAGCGTCCAGTTCGGCCATCAGCGCCTTTTCCTTGTCTGTCGAGATTTTGTTTTGCAAGGTTTCCTTGGCGGCGCCGTATTTCTTGCGCGCTTCACCGATCTTTGCCAGTTCCGCCTGTACCAGCGCTTCCGTTGGTGCCACCACCACGCTGGTGATCGCCAGGGTAATGTTGCGCACGTTGTCGCTCATGGTGTTGGCTGCGGCCATCTTGACGTTCTTGTCGGTCACGATGTCGTGGGTGCGTGCGCTCAGTTGCCCCATGGAATACAGGCCGACAAGCAAGACGGCTACCAGCAGGCCGAGGACGACAGCAAACCCGATTCCGAGACGGGTGCCGATTTTGAATTGTGTGAGTGACATGATTGCTTTCGTAGTGCGGAAGTGAGGGAGAACGTCGACAGGCCAGGCACCAGACACGGTCATGCCTTGCCACTACGGGTTAGTACGTAAGGGCGGCCTGCCTGTAATTGTTCCTCAAAATTCCGCACTGCAATACAAAAACTTGTATCAAGTCCCCGAAAAGTTAAATAATCGGCAGCAAATTAAATAAGTTGTCGTGTGGAAACAACGAGCGCGCCGTCGTCAGGAAACATTAGCGTTCGGGAAACACGTGCGTGGCCATGAAATCGATGAAGGCGCGCAGCTTCGGCGTCAGGTGGCGGCTGCTGGGCCACAGGATGCGGAAGGTACCGTCGTGCTGGCGGTGCGCGTCCAGCACCGGCTGCAAGCGGCCCGTACTCAGTGCCGCGCGCACGGCAAAGTCGGGCAGGGCGGCGATGCCCAGGCCGCTTTCGGCAAAGTGCAGCAAGGTGTCCACATTGTTGCAGTTCAGCACAGCGGGCAAGCCCGCCGCGTGCAGGGCTGGCCACTCGGGCAAGGGCCAGGCCTCGACCTTGCCACTACTGGGAAATTTGTACAGCAGGCAAGTATGGAGCAGCAGGTCGGCCGGCAGCTCCGGCGTGCCGTGCTGCGCCAGATAGGCGGGCGCGGCCACCAGCTGGAGCTGGAACTGGCCCAGCTGGCGGCTCATCAAACGGCTGTCGGCGCTCTCTCCCGCGCGCACCACGGCGTCGTAGCCTTCTTCGATCACATCGACCCGGCGGTCGCTGAAATCGAGGTCGAGTTCCACCTGCGGATAGGCGCATGCGAACGCGGCCAGCACAGGGTTGAGCAAGCTGCCGACCAAAGGCAGGCTGACGCGCAGCCGGCCTTGCGGCGCGCTCTTGCTATTGGATAACTCCAGCTCCGCCGCTTCGATCTCGCCCAGGATGCGCCGGCAGCGTTCGAGAAACACAGTGCCTTCGCTGGTCAGCGCGATGCTGCGCGTGCTGCGGTGAAACAGGCGCACGCCCAGCCGCTCTTCCAGCCGCGCGATGCTCTTGCCCACGGCCGAGGCGGAAATGCCAAGCACCCTGCCTGCCGCCACGAAACTGCGCGTTTCCGCTGCCTGCACGAAGGCCGTGAATCCCGCCAGGTTATCCATGTCGTCCCTTGTCACCATTGATTGCGGATGTCAGCGTCCGCACAGACAGAAACTATAGCCCATTTTTCTTTGATCGCGCCTGCCTTACCTTGGCAGCTTGACCATTTGAAAGGCTAGCCATGACTTCTCCCTTTTCTCCCGCGGCATTGTCCGCACGCATCGATCCTCTGCTGGACTTTGTTTTGCGCCAGCAGCGCCTGGTGGGCGCCGTGGTGCTGGTGCGCCAGCGTGGCCAGGATGTGTATCGCCGCGCGGCCGGCTACCTGGACCGCGAAGCGGGCGCGCCCATGCGCGAGGATGCCGTCTTTCGCCTGGCGTCCGTCAGCAAACCCATCGTCTCCACAGCCGCGCTGGCGCTGGTGGGACAGGATCGCCTGGGGCTGGACGACCCGGTGGCGCGCTGGCTACCGTATTTTGCGCCGCGCCAGCCGGACGGCGCCGTGGCGGCGATGACCGTGCGGCATTTGCTCACGCACACGGCCGGGCTCGACTATGGCTTTTTCCAGCCGCCCGGCGGCGCGTATGCGCAGGCGGGCGTGTCGGACGGCATGGATGCTTCCCGCATGAGCCTGGCAGACAATCTGCGCCGCCTGGCCACCGTGCCGCTGGCGTATGCGCCGGGCGAGCGCTGGGCGTATTCGATCGCCACCGACGTGCTGGGCGCCGTGATCGAAGCGGTGACTGGTTTGCCGCTGGCGCAAGCCGTGGAACACCTGGTGACGGCGCCGCTGGCCATGCGCGATACGGGATTTTTGGCTACCGATCCGGCGCGCCTGGCCGTGGCCTATGCGGACCGCGCAGCGGGAGAATCCCGGCCGCGCCGTTTGCTGGACGAAGGGGAGGACCATCTGCCGTTTCTCGATGGCATGGCAGGTTTTACCTTGTCGCCTGCCCGCGCCCGCGATGCGCAAGCCTACCCATCCGGTGGCGCCGGCATGGTCGGTTCTGCCCCTGACTTCATGCGCCTGCTGGAAACCTTGCGGCTGGGTGGCGCACCGCTGTTGCCACCGGCGCTGGCGCGCCAGATGGGCGAAAGCCAGACGGGCGGCTTCGACTTGCCGTTCTGGCCCGGTCGTGGCTTCGGCCTGGGATTTACGGTACTGACGGATCCGCTTGCCGCCGCCACGCCGGAGTCCGTGGGCAGCTGGCGCATGGGCGGCACGTATGGCCACTCATGGTTTGTTGACCCTGCGCAAGAACTGTCCGTGGTGGCGTTCACGAATACGGCATTGGAGGGCATGGCGGGGCCGTTCGTGATGGAACTATGCCAGGCAGTGTATGGCGCCAAGGAAATGCCATGACGCGCCCGCACCCGATCGTCTTCCTTGCGCTGGGCCTGTTTGGCGTGTATTGCATCGAGTTTGGCGTGGTGGGCATCTTGCCAATGATCATGCAGCGCTACGGCGTGACAGCCGCGCAGGCGGGATCGCTGGTGAGTCTGTTCGCCCTGGTGATCGCCGTGGGCGGGCCTTTCCTCGTGCTGCTGGCCACGCGCTGGCGCCGCAAGCGCGTGCTGGTGGTTTCCCTACTGGTGTTCGCGCTGGCCAGCGTGGTGTCGGCGTATGCGCCCCGCTTCGAGGTGCTACTGGCGTTGCGCATCGTGCCGGCCCTGTTCCACCCTGTGTATTTCTCGCTGGCCATGGTGGCCGCCGCCGCCCTGTATCCGCCGCAGCAATCGGCGCGGGCCGGCGCGCATGCGTTCACGGGCACCAGCATGGGCATGGTGCTGGGTATCCCGTTGACGACGTGGATCGCCGCCCAGTATGGCTACGAGGCATCGTTCCTTGCCTGCGCACTGGTCAATGCCCTGGCCGCCCTGGGTTTGTACCTGTTCTTGCCGGACACGCCGCAGCAAGCGCCGATGGCGTATGGCCGCCAATTGGCCGTGCTGCGCAAGCCCGCGCTGTGGCTGACGATTGCCGCCGCCGTATTTGTCTTTGCCGCCATGTTTGCCGTGTATGCGTATGCGGCCGCGTATCTGCAGCAGGAAGCGGGCCTGTCGGCGCGCCAGACGGGGCTGGCGCTGGTGGTGTTTGGCGTCGGCGGCGTGGCGGGCAATCTGTTCGCGGGGCGCCAGCTGGGCACGCATGTGCTGCGCACGGTCTTGCTGCAGCCCGTACTGCTGGGGCTGGCGTACTGGCTGCTGTACCAGTATGCGGGCGCTGGTACCGGCTGGGTGGCCCTGGCGGTACTGTTGCTGTTCTGGGGGGCGGCGCACACGAGCGGGCTGATCGTCACGCAAGTGTGGCTCAGCAGCGAAGCGCGCGAGGCGCCTGCGTTTGCCATCGGCGTGTACATCGCCGCCATCAACCTGGGCGTGACAGTGGGCGCGCTGGCCGGCGGCATGGCCATCGCCTGCTATGGCATGCAGGGCGCGCTGGCGTGCGGTGCGCTGCTGGGTGCCTTGGCGCTGGCCTTGATTTTGTTCAAGGCGTGGCTGTACCGCCCGTTGTCAGTCCTCGATATGGTTGGGGATGCGAAACAGTAAATCCGTGTCGCCGATGTCTACGCCCGCCTGCGACAGCAGGGTGCTGGCCTGGCCCCGGTGATGCGTCTGGTGATTAAAGAAATGCATGAGCAGGCTGAAAAACTCGCGCCGGTTCGGTCCCTTGCTGTTGCGGTAGTCGAGCAAATGGTCCAGGTCGGCTTCCGTGATGGAGGCGACCCAGTCGACGATGAGCTGGTCCAGCCACAGCCGGTGTGCGTGCATGGCGGAAAAATCGTCGGCCGCGAACAGCGGGTGCGTGAGCGAGGCGGGCGGCGTGATGGCGCGGATGGGGGCGAGCAGGGGAAAGCCGGCCGGGTGCTGGGCGTAGCGCTGCAGCCACAGGGTATCGCCCACCATCACGTGGTTCAGGGTGGCCAGCAGGGAGCCGAAAAAGGCGCCCCGCTCGCGCTCCAGCTCGCCGGGAGGAAGGCTGGCGGCCGCTGCATAGACCTTGGCGTTCATCCACTGGTTGTAATCGGCCATCAGGCAAAGGTGGGCGCAACGGCTCATGCTGGACTCCTTCAGTGGATGAATGACAATGTTAAACGGATTTCAAAAACGCGCGTATGCCGGCGAGTAACATTTCAATGGCCATCGCCGTCAAAATCAAGCCCATCAGGCGCTCGAACGCTGTCATGACCCTAGGACCGAGCGCCCGCTGCAAGCGTTCGGCGCACAGGAAGACGGCCAGCCAGACGACGGCCACGGCCGTCAGCCCCGCCACGTGGGCGATGACGTCGTTCATTTCATGCGAGGAAAACAGCAGCACCGTGGCCAGCGCCGACGGGCCGGCCAGCGCGGGGATGGCCAGCGGCACGATGAACGGTTCGCCGCCCATCTCGTGGTCGCTATTGCCCGCATTGGGCTGCGGAAACACCATGCGCATGGCGATCAGGAACAGGATCACGCCGCCGCCGATGCGCAGCGCCACTTCCGACAATTGCAAGGCGTTCAGGAAATGGCGGCCGAAGAACATGAACAGCAGCAAGATGCCGAAGGCGATCATGCACTCGCGCACCACGACTTTCCAGCGCCGCTCGACCGGTACCCGTTTCAGGGCATTGACGAACAGGGAAACGTTGCCGAACGGGTCGGTGACGAGCAGGAGCAGGATAAAAGTCTGGAAGAAATTCTGTGTCATGGTGGCGTGATTAAGGTCAACACCGCTGCCAGGATGGGCGCGGTGCGATAAGGCTTGCGATGATAACAAGAGCGGCGCTTATCGCCCATGATTATTGATGCATAGCAGCATTTTTTTTAAGCCGCGATGACTTTTGCCTGGTAAAACGCGGTTGGCGTGGTGCCGAAATGCTTCTTGAACATGGCGGTAAATGCGCTCTGGCTCGTGTAGCCATTGTCCATGGCCACGTCGATGACCTTGCTGCCGCGCGCCAGTTGTTCCAGCGCACGCAGCAGGCGTGCCTGCTGGCGCCACTGGCCAAAGCGCATGCCCGTTTGTTTCTGGAACAATCGGTGCAGGCTGCGCTCGGTGATCGCCAGTTCCTGTGCCCAGTGCGCCACCGTCTGCTGTTCGCCTGGCTGTTCCATCAGTCGCGCGCAAATGCCGCGCAGGCGCGCATCAAAGGGCAGCGGCAGATACAGGGGCAGTACAGGCAGGCTATCGAGCTCGTGCAACAGCAATTGCAGCAGATGCCAGTCGCGGCTGCCTTCCGTGAAATCGGGCGCGATGTCGACGGCCGCCACGATCAATTGCCGCAGCAGGGGACTGATGTCGAGCACACAACTGTGGCGCGGCAGCAGCGGTGAGCTGGCGCAATCGATGAAGACGGTGCGCATCTTGACGGCGCCGCTCATGCGCACCTGGTGCGCGATGCCGGGCTGCAGCCACACGCCGCGCGTGGGCGGCACCACCCAGCGCCCGCCCTGCGCCTCGATGGTCATCACGCCCTCGATGGCATACAGCAATTGCGCATGCGTGTGGCGGTGCACCGAAATCACGTGGCCATGCGCGTAGTCGACGGCCAGCGCCATGGCGCGCGCCGTGACGGGCAGCAATTCCTGAAAGGCGGGGGAGGTGCAATCCATACAAATAAGGTCAGTTTTGCGATAGGTGTAGACATATTAGCGCGAGAAAGCGTAGCGCGCCTGCGGCATGATGGTTCCCCCGCAACTATTCCTGGAGCTACGCATGCCTGTGCGCGCCTATCTGTATCCCTTCCTGGCCATGCTGCTGTGGGCCGGCAATGTCGTCGTGTCCAAGCTGGCCGCGTCCAGCATCGCCCCCACGGCCATTACCTTTTACCGCCTGGTCCTGGTCTTGCTGGTGATGACGCCGTTTATCGCCCGCCCCCTGTGGCGCAACCGCGCCGCCATCCGCCGCCAGTGGTGGCAGCTGGCGCTGTGCGGCGTGATGTCGATGGCGCTGTTCCAGAGCCTGTCCTACCGCGCCGCCGAATCGACGACGGCGACGAATATGGCCATCGTCACGGCGCTGGCACCCCTGATGACGGCCCTGCTCAGCGTGCTGCTGCTGGGCGAGCGATTGACGGTGGGCATGGCGGCCGGCGGCGTACTGTCGTTTGGCGGCTTGCTGTATCTGGTAGGGCGGGGCGATATGTTGGGCCTGCTGCAGCAGGGCGTGCATGCGGGCGACGCGCTGATGCTGCTGGCCTGCCTGAGCTTTGCCCTGTACGGCGTGCTGCTGCGCCGCTGGCGCTTGTCCATTCCCGCCTGGCAAGCCATTTATTGCCAGGCGCTGGCGGCCCTGGCTTGCATGCTGCCACTGTTCCTGCTGCTGCCGCCCGGCAGCGCGAGGCTGGACGCCACCACCTTGCCCCTGATCGCTTATGCGGGCATCGGCTCGTCCATCGTCCTGTCCTACCTGTGGATCGAAGGTGTCAAACTGCTGGGGCCGAACCGCTGCAGCATCTACGTCAACCTGCTGCCTTTGCTGACGGCCTTGCTGGCCATCGTCTGGCTGCATGAAAGCATGCATCTGTATCACCTGGTCGGCGGCGGTATCTCGCTACTGGGCGTGCTGCTGGCGCAGACGGTGCAGCGTCCCCTGTTTGGCCGCTACCGTCCTGGGGTGTCCGGCATTGCCTGAATGGCCATGCATAATGGCGGTTTTGGGCAGTGGGGTTGGCATGCGGCAAACATTTTGGATGAGCACGATGGTGGCGCTGATGGCGCTGGGCACCTTGGCGCCGGCACAGGCAGCGGCGCGTTTTTACGCAGGCCAGCCCATGGCCTATGCCAGTGCCGTCGAGCGCCGCGATGGCGGCGTGGTGCTGGCTTTCCTGCGGGAAAACGGCGAAGTCAACGGCTACTATTGCCAGTGCAATGACGGCAGCGACAAGCGCATGAACCTGGACAAGTATGGCCAGGCCAGCATCGAGGCCGTGTTCCAGCTGGACCTCGACAGTGAAGGCGAAACCACGTTCGTGCTCAGCCGCAGTGGCGCTCGCAGTGACAACCGCAGTGATAACCCCTATGGCTTGCATGCCTACCGCTACGAACGCAGCGGCGGCAGGATGTTCAAGGTGGCCACCTTGCAGCCCGCACTGGACGCCATCGTGCGCGGCGCCAGGGTCATGGATGAGGCGCGGGTGCGCGCGGCGCTGGCCTCCCTGCAGCTGATTGATTACAGCATCGCTTACGCGCCCTCGGGCGTGACCGAGTTCGATGCCATCGAGCATGCGCATGGCACCCTGATTGGCTATTTCAATATCGACGGCGAGTTACTGCCAGCCAAACCTGCGGACGCCCCGGCGTTTGCCTATAAGAAAACCTTCCAGGAAAAGGATGGCCATTATCTGACCGTCACGTATCTGCTGGGCAAAGGGTGGGAAGGGGGGCGCGCGCCCAGTTACCACGTCAAGTGGATCACGTGGGAAACACAGCCACAGCGCTTTGCCGCCAGCCAGGATGGGCTGTTCATCGAATACGACGTGAACTGCTGCGTGGGCAGCGTGTTTGCCCACGGCCTGTATGCGCTGGGCAAGCGCACCGGCCTATGGCACTTCGAAGAGCCGAACACCATTCGTTCGTTTGGCGCCTTTGTCGACGACAAGGCCGAGGGGCCGTGGACGTATGAAAGCGGCGACGAAACCACGAAAGGCATGATGCAGCGGGGCCAGCGCACGGGCCGTTGGGAAGTGAGTCCGGGCGTGGCTGAATGGCGCGAAGCGGACATGCATAGCTTCACCGGCTACGACCATTTTGTGAAAGACCGCTTGAACGGTCTTAGCGAGCGCCGCGTCGATGGCGTGGTGCAATGGCAGGGAAATTATGTGAATGGCAAGAAACAGGGCCAGTGGGTGGAACCTGGCGGTGGCGGCAACTACGTCGATGACATCAAGCAGGGGCCGTGGAAAAAGGCGACGCCAGACGGCGGCTGGCAAGTGTTGACCATGCTCAATGGCGAACCGGAAGGCAAGCTCGAACAATATGCGGCCGATGGCCAGCTGCAACTGGTCGAACATTACCGCCTGGGCGTGCTTGAGGGGCCGATGCAAAGCTTTTATCCGGATGGCAAGCGGCGTTACGAGGGCAGCTTTGCCGACGGCAAGCGCGATGGTGCGGAAACCCTGTTTTATCCCGATGGCGAAGTGCCGCAATTTCACCGCAACTGGCACAAGGGCGTGCTGCATGGTGTCAACATCGAACATTTCCAGAATGGGAAACCGAAGCAGATTGGCAGTTATCACATGGGCAAGAAAACGGGCCGGTTTCAGTCTTTCCGCGATGATGGCCAGCTCATCGAAGAAACCGTCTATTAACATACCTGGCATTCCGACGCGAGGGCGCACGGCAGCGGAATGCCAGTTCTGCGCAAAAAACATCATCCGCTTGTTACAAAGCGTGAAAATCCCAGCTGCATATTGCTACCAGTAATCTTTCCCTGTATCTTGCGATCAGGAAATTAAAAGTACAGGAAACCTCAACCCTGTTGCCCTGTATTTCACTCCTGACGATATGCGCGGGCCGCCTTCCCCCCTGCTGCCGCACACGCCGTATCGATCTGTCCTGAACAATTCACGTGACCCGCCCATCTGGCGCTTGCTGCTATCCCATCTGGCCAGCGCAGGCATGGTTACGCCCCTACCAAGGAAACTGCATGCTGTCGAACATAACAATAAAAATGCGCCTGATCGCCACTATGAGTGTGCTGGGCTTGCTGATCGCCGTGCTGGGCGTCATGAGTATCATCAGCCTGAAATCGGCGAATAACAGTCTCAATGAGGTCTACAGCAATCAGCTGGCATCGACGCAAGCCATCGGCGAATCGCAAATCGCCCTGGGCCGCGCCCGTTTCACGATGGACCGCGTGATGGTGCACCCGGATGCGCCGGATGCCAAGGAGACCCTGGCACGCTCCGAACAATTCATGGAAGCATCCAACAAGTCCTGGAAGGTGTACCTGGGCTTGCCGCAAAGCGCGGAAGAAAAGCGCCTGTCCGACGACATGGACAAGAAGCGCAGCGACTATATCAATAATGGCGTGCTGGCCATGGGCAAGGCTTTGCGCGAAAACAATATCGAGCAGGCGGACAAGCTGATGATGACGGGCTTGTCGCCCCTTTACCGCACCCTGGACCAGGCAGCCGAAACATTGACGCAATATCAGTCCACCTCGGCCGCCGCGATGTATGCGGATAGCCAGGCCAGCTACCACACGCAAGTGACCATGGCCATCATCGGCATGGTAGTAGGCGCCTTGATGACGATTATTTCCAGCATTTTGCTGCTGCGCGCCATCTTTGGCCCGCTGGACCAGGCCCTGCGCCATTTTGGCGCCATTTCGGACGGCAACCTGGCCAACGACATCGTCATCACGCGCCAGGATGAAATGGGTGCCTTGCTGACGGGCTTGCAGCAGATGCAGGAACGCTTGTCGACCACCGTGCGCGGCGTGCGCGACGGCAGCGGCGCCATCGCCACGGCCAGCAATGAAATCGCTTCGGGCAATCTGGATTTGTCGAGCCGCACGGAGCAGCAAGCCTCCAGCCTGGAAGAAACGGCGTCCTCGCTGGAAGAGCTGACCTCGACCGTCAAGCAGAATTCCGACAATGCGCGCCAGGCGAACCAGCTGGCCGTGTCCGCATCGGACGTGGCCGTCAAGGGCGGCGCGCTGGTGGCGCAAGTGGTCGATACCATGGGCACCATCAGCGAATCGTCGAAAAAGATCGCCGACATCATCGGCGTCATCGATGGCATCGCTTTCCAGACCAACATCCTGGCCCTGAACGCGGCCGTGGAAGCGGCGCGCGCAGGCGAACAGGGCCGTGGTTTTGCCGTCGTCGCCACGGAAGTGCGCAACCTGGCGCACCGTTCGGCCAGCGCCGCCAAGGATATCAAGGTGCTCATCGAAGCGTCGGTGCAGAACGTGGGCGCCGGCAGCGCACTGGTCAGCCAGACGGGCACAACGATGGACGAGATCGTGTCCAGCATCCGCCGCGTGACGGACATCATGGGCGAAATCAGCGCCGCCGGCCACGAGCAGGAACTGGGCATCGGCCAGATCAATCAAGCCGTGGCGGAAATGGATACCGTGACACAACAAAATGCGGCACTGGTGGAAGAAGCGGCAGCCGCTTCGGAATCGATGCAGGAGCAGGCAGCGGCGCTGGCCGAGATGGTCAGCATCTTTAAACTCGACGCCGCCCACAGCGGCCCTGCCGCCGCCAAGCCTGCCTTGCGCAAGCCTGTCGTGGCCGCCGCCAGCACGGCCTTGAAACGCCCGGCCTTGCGCCTGGCGCCCGCCCGCGCCGCAGCAGGACCTGTCGCTGCCGCAAAACCGCGTCCGGCCAAACCTGCCGCGGACAGCAGCGGCGAGTGGGAAGAGTTTTAAATTACTGCGCTGGCAGGGTGGCCTTGCTGCCCTGTTCCTGCAGCAGCGCCGCCTCGGCCAAGGCCTGGGCGCGCGCTTCCTCTGCTGCCTGTTCCGCTTTCTCCAGTGCATCGTGGCGCGCCTGCAAGGCCGCCCTGGCGCGCACGAAGACGATCTTGATGGCCGCCATCACGGGCACGGACAGGAAGATGCCCACCACGCCACCGAGCTGGTCGCCGGCCAGCAAGCCGACGATGACCATCAGCGGACTCACTTCCACGCCTTCGCTCATCAAGTACGGATTGACCACGTAATCCTGGAACAAACGGTAGGCGGCAATAAAGCCGATCAGCCAGAACACGTGCTCGAAGCCGCTGAAGCCGGCCACGACCACGGCGATGACGGCCGCCGCCAGCGGGCCGGCAAACGGGATGAATTCCAGCAAGGCGGCGGCGCCGGCCAGCAGCAGGCTGTACGGTACGCCCATCAGGGAGAAGGCAATGCTGTAGGACACAAAAGTGGCGATCGACAACAGCAGCAGGGCGCGCACATAGCGCGACAGCAAGATGTCGAGGTCATCGATGATGGCGCCCCAGAGTTTCTTGTTCGGGCGGTTCAGCAAGGACAGCAAACCGTCGCGCATGTCCGGCCCTTCCTTGATCAGCAAAAAGCTCAGCACGGGCACCAGCACCAGATAGATCAGGTTGCTGGCTGCATGCATGACGGTCAAGCCCAGCTCTTTCGCCAGCGGCATGGCTTGTCCCGTACCGCTGCTCAGCTGCGTCTGCATGAACGACAGCAGGCGCGCGCGCAAGGGTTCCATGAATTCCGGCAAGGGGATGCGCTCGGCAAAATTGTTGCCTTTGAGTAGTGTTGGCAACTGGTCGCTGAGCTTGATCGCCTCTTCCTCGATCCGCGCCCCAAAGATCGACCCCAGCACCGCCACCAGCAAGATCACCACCAGGAAGACGATGCCGATATTGGCCGTGCGTGGCAGGCGCTTCGGCCCATGCCGCTCCAGCAGTCCGATCAGCGGATACACGAGATAGCTGAAGAAAATGGCAAAGACCACCACGATCAGGGTCGACGAGACCTTGTAGGTGAGGAAGAGCAGGAAGGCGATCAGGAACGCCGTCCACACCATCTTGGCAACGCGCAAGTTAAAACCGAACATATGACTCCTTAGGGCAGGATGCTACGCAAGCGTGGCTGGCTTGAAGGGCTGGTGGGCAAGGCAGGGACCGGGCCGGGCCGCACGGCCGGAAATCATACCGCAAAATGCCAAAATGCCATGCTCCTGTGCGTGATGGCAATGTTTTCCCCTGTTCGGAGTCCTCTCAGGCCTATTGTTCCCGCCAGCTGGCCACGGTGATGAACACACTGTCCTTCTTGCCCTGTTCGCGCAAGGTCACCGTGTAGCGGCCGCTCGTATCGCTGCCGGTCAACACCACCTTGTCGTCATGCCCCTTCACTTGCGCGCCCTTGGCCAGTTTGGCGTAGGTGTTGAGCACCCAGTGGAAATCGGCATAGCTGCGCAGGGTGATGCTGGCATCGGGCATGGGCTCGTCGCCCGCCTCCGCCGCTTCCGTGGGCGTGCGCATGGGCAAACCGGCCAGGCCTGCCGGTGCGATGAGTTTGCCGCCGCTGGAACTGCTGTTCAATTCCGCATTCGGCAGCAGCAGATGCAGCAAGCTGGCGGGAAAGCCGGGAGGCACATCGCGCTGTTCCCAGCCGGGCTGGTCGGGGCGGGTAGTGATGTATTCCACCGCAGCAATGCTTTGCCGCTGCTCCGGCGTGGTCTTTGCCAGCATGGGCGGCAGCTGCCGCGCCCAGACGAGCAGCGGCGCGGCCATCTCGTCCTCCGCGCCCGGTGGCAAAAACACCGTCAGCACGGCATGCGTGGACGGCAGGCAGGCGGGGGCGGCGTCGCCAATGGCGGCCTGGCAATGACCGTTGACGAGGCCCAGCGCCAACAGCTTGCGTTGCGGGTCGAACAGCATGGCGGCGCGCCATGCACCGTGCGTGCTGGCATCGATGGAGGCCAGCACCGAGCGCCCGTCGGGCAGCATGGTGCGCTGGATGTCATGCAGCGAACGCATGCTGTCGAGTACCTGGAGCGCGATCAAGGTATCGCCTTGCGTATAGTCGCCACGCGCATAGCCGAGCAGCCTGAAGACGTCGGCGCGGATTTGTGGATGCTCGTTCAGGCTTAACGGCGGCGACGGCACGGAAACAGGCACGGTGGCGGCCACGAAGGCGGCATCCTCGGCAGAAATGGCTTGTGCCATGCTGGAAAGCGGCAGGCACAGGGCGGCGCACAGCGACAGCATGCGGAAAGTGATTTTTCCTGGGGTATTCAATGGCAATCCTTGTCGAGACGCCATGCCGGACCACTTGCCGGCATGCGCGCGCCGCGATCTTAGCATTTCAGGAATGAAACGCTTTCTGCTAAGCTTGGCTATTGAATCACTGTCCCCCTTATCATGGCCAAGCTCACCATTTCCTGCAGTATTCCCGTCGACGATGAGGTAGTGACCGAGTTCCTGCACAAGTACGTGCTCCACTCCCGTGTCGGCGCGGCCAGGAAATTGAGCATGGGAGAGAAGGGCTGTTTCTATACCTGCTCCTTGTATATGGACGACCACGCCAAGGTGAGCCGTTTGATGCGGCGCATGCTGGCCTTCTTTGAAAGCAAGGACATTCCCTTGACCATCCTAAAGATCGGCGCCCAGGACAGCTGGGATGAGGTAGACCCCGAGCAGCGCGACCCCTGGAAGATTTCGCCACAAGCTTTGCTGGCGCTGCTCGATGCAAGGCCGTCAGCCCCGCACAATCAGGCGGCGTTGAGCACGTAGCGGTTCTTGCCGCTTTTCTTGGCCTGGTATAAAGATTCATCGGCACGCCGGTAGCTGTGCGACAAGTCCGCTTCCTTGATCAGTTCCGCCATGCCGATGCTGACGGACACCTTGCGTTCCGGCACGAAAGCCACCTCGACGCTGTCGACCAGTTGCGCGGCAAAGGCGCAGGCCGCGCTTTTTTCGCCCAGGTAAATAATGGCGAATTCCTCGCCGCCCAGGCGGCCGCACAGGTGCTCGCCAGACAGCCCGGCGATGACATCGGCGATCTTTTTCAGCACCTCGTCGCCCACGTCATGGCCGTACACGTCGTTGATTTGCTTGAAGTCGTCGATGTCGATCATCAGGAAATACGCGGGCGTGTGCGCCGTGCGCTGCAGGACGCGGGCGCTTTGCGTAAACATGCGCCGGTTGTTGAGCCCGGTCAATCCATCCTTGTAGGCCATCGTCGCCAGCTCGCGCTGGGAACGGTAGTTGTGAATGCGCAAGACGAGAAAATAAATATTCAGCGCCAGGCCGATGATCACGCTGATGGTGACGGCCAGCACCGGCCAATGCTGGTCGGCCTGGCCCGCATGCACGGGAAACTGTCCAAGCCCCAGGATGGCCCACACGCACAGCGACACGCCCAGGTAATACGCGATGCCGCTGAAGATGGGCGCCGTCGTCAGGGTGATCATCACGCCCAGCGGCAATACCCAGAAAGCGGGATCTTCCGTACCCAGCATCAGCACGCGAAAGCTGAAAGCGATGAATAGCACGCTGATGGTGCCGCTGACGATGATCGCTTGCAGCGACTTCGCATACTTGGTCAACACCAGCCCGATCACCATGCCCGTCACGCCCAGCGCCGCTTGCGCATGATCGAGCGAAGCGCGCGGCAAGGTCAGGCTGAACGTGACCAGCCAGCAAGCCAGGCCAAACGTCAGGATGGCTATCGAAATGAAATGCAGTTCCTTGAAAAAGCGCTGCTGCTGCTCCGGTTCTCCTGAAAAGAACAGGTAATAGAAGGCAGGAGACAGGCTGCGCGAAGTGAACATTGCATTTGTCCAGGCAGACAACACGCCTTGCGGCAGGGACGCCTCCCGGCAACGGCAGGCGGCTTGGAGCGCGTACAAAAGTAGTTACGCTCAGGAACTAGTGTACTGTTTTCTTGGGGGGATTGGTGATACGGGCGATGAAATTGGCAGCCACTGTCCTGGCGCCGCCACAGTTGCTTTCATGCAAAGGGCCGGCAAGCGCCTGCTTACAACTCGCGCGCCAGCACCTGGCCGAGCAAATCCTTGCCAAAGCTGTGATGCGCCTCTTCTTCGAGCAACTGGAAGCCAGCCTTGTCGTAGATGCGCCGCGCACCGGTGAGGATGCTGTTGGTCCACAACACCATGTGCGTGTAGCCCGCTTGGCGGCTGAAGCGCAGGCATTCATCGACCAGGCGGCTGCCGATGCCCAGACCGCGCGCGCAGGGATCGACGTACAGCAGGCGCAGCTTGGCAGTCGTGTCGTCCTGGCGCACGATGAAGACGGAACCGATCACCTTGCCGTCCTTCTCGGCGATCCAGCAGCGTTCATGGGCCGGGTCGAATTCCCGCACGAATTTTGCGACGATGTCGGCGGCGAGTGCCTCGTACTCGTTGTTCCAGCCATATTCCTGCGCATAGAGCACGGCTTGCCGGTGGATGATCCAGCCCATGTCGCCCGGCTGGGGATTGCGCAGGATATAAGCGGGCGATGGCTCCCCCAGCAAGCCCTGGATTTGTACCATGGCAGCGACCAGCTCCTGCTGTGCCGTCGCTGGCAAGCGTTCCAGCATGGCGGCCACTTCGCGCCGCGAGGCATCGACCAGGGGCGCGAGCGTGTGTTGCCCCTGTTCGGTCAGCTGTAATTGCACCGCACGCGCATCCGTGGGCGAGCGCGTCTTGGCGATCAGCCCCTGCTTTTCGAATCCGGCAATGACCCGGCTCAGATAGCCGGCGTTCAAGCCCAGCTCGCGGCACAAGTCCGCGCTGGTCAGTTGCTCACGATGCGCCAGTTCATACAGGATGCGCACCTCCGTCAGCGAAAACGCGCTGTCCAGCAAGTGTTCATGCAGTACGCCAATCTGGCGTGTATAGAAACGGTTGAAACGACGCACCATCTCCGTGCGCTCGCTGAGTTGATCCGCCTGCATGTGACACCTCCCATTTTCTTGCTTATGGCAGATTATTGCTTGCTTTTAGCAAGTATGTCAATGTGGCGGCAGGATGCTGGCGCGCATAAAAAAAGCGGCCCTGAAAGGGGCCGCCTTGGCAGTCACGGAAACCAGGCAAGCTGGCTTACACGTCGATATTGCCCGCGCGCAGCGCGTTGTTTTCGATGAAGGCGCGGCGTGGTTCCACGTCGTCGCCCATCAAGGTCGTGAAGATCTGATCCGCAGCAATCGCGTCTTCGATCTGCACTTTCAGCAGGCGGCGCACGGTTGGGTCCATCGTGGTTTCCCACAGCTGGTCAGGATTCATTTCGCCCAGACCCTTGTAGCGCTGTTTCGAGACGGTGCGTTCGGCTTCGTCGCGCAGCCATTGCATGGCTTGGTGGAAGTCGACCACGGCGATTTCCTTGACGCGCTCGCCTTCGCCGCGGCGGACAAAAGCGCCTTCGCCGATCAAGCCTTCGAAGGTGGCGGCGCCGCTGCTCAGTACGGCGTAGTCCGGGCCTTGCACGAAGTCGGCGTCGATGGCGCTGACTTTGACGTTGCCGTGGTGCATGCGCTCGATGCGCAGCATGTGTTTTTCCGACAAGTCGTCGGAACGCACGTGCACTTTCACTGCGCTATCGTTGATGGCCGTCTGCAGGGCCAGTGCGGAAGTTTCCGCCAGGTCCAGGGTCGACAGGTCCAGCTGCACGCCCGTCATGATGGCCGTCAGGGCGGCACGGTCGATGACGCGCGTCAGACGCGTCATGATGGTGTTCGACAGGTTGAACTTGCGCACCAGTTCCGTCAGCGTCTCGCCGGAAATGCCATCCGCGCCAGTGCGCGGCACCAGCACGGCCGTGTTCAGCGCCACCGTCATCATGTAGCTCGCTTCTTCGGCGTCATCTTTCAGATAGCGCTCGTCGCGGCCCGATTTCACTTTGTACAGCGGCGGTTGCGCGATGTAGATGTGGCCGCGTTCGACCAGTTGCGGCATCTGGCGGTAGAACAGGGTCAGCAGCAGGGTACGGATGTGGGCGCCGTCGACGTCCGCATCGGTCATGATGATGATGCGGTGGTAGCGCAGTTTTTCGACGTTGAATTCGTCCGGTCCGATCGAGGTGCCGAGCGTGGCGATCAGGGTGGTGATCTGCTCGGACGACAGCATTTTCTCGAAACGGGCTTTTTCCACGTTCAGCACTTTACCGCGCAGCGGCAAAATGGCCTGGAACTTGCGGTCGCGTCCTTGTTTTGCCGAGCCACCTGCCGAGTCACCCTCGACGATGTACAGTTCGCACAGGGCGGGGTCTTTTTCCTGGCAGTCGGCCAGCTTGGCCGACAGGCCCAGGCCGTCCATGATGCCTTTGCGGCGCGTCAAGTCGCGGGCCTTGCGGGCCGCTTCGCGGGCGCGCGCTGCTTCGACGATCTTGCCGCAAATGATCTTGGCGTCGTTCGGTTTTTCTTGCAGGTAGTCGGCCAGGGTCTTGGCGACGATTTCTTCGACGGGGCCGCGCACTTCGCTTGATACCAGCTTGTCTTTCGTCTGCGACGAGAATTTCGGTTCCGGTACTTTCACGGACAAGACGCAGGTCAGGCCTTCGCGCATGTCGTCGCCGCTGATTTCCACTTTCGCCTTTTTGGCGAACTCGTGTTCATCGATGTATTTGTTGATCACGCGGGTCATGGCCGCGCGCAAGCCCGTCAGGTGGGTACCGCCGTCGCGTTGCGGGATGTTATTCGTAAAGCACAGCACTTGTTCGTTGTAGGCATCGTTCCACTGCATCGATACGTCGACCGAAATGTTCGTGCCCTGGTCCGACAAACGCTCGCCCGTGGCCTGGAAAATGGTCGGGTGCAAGACCGATTTGGCCTTGTTGATGTACTCGACGAAACCGCGCGTGCCGCCTTCGAAGGCGAAGATTTCTTCCTTGCCCGTGCGCTGGTCCGACAATTTGATCTTGACGCCATTGTTCAGGAAGGACAGTTCGCGGATGCGCTTGGCCAGGATTTCATAGTGGAATTCCACGTGCGTGAAAATCTCTTCGTCGGCCCAGAAATGCACGTCGGTGCCGCGCTTGTCCGTTTCGCCGATGACCTTGATCGGCGAGGTGGCGATGTCGCCCACCATGACGATCTGGCGGTCTTGCGGCACGCCGCGCACGAATTCCATGTGATGCACTTTGCCATCGCGGCGGATGGTCAGTTTCAGCAGTTTCGACAGGCCATTGACGCAAGATACGCCCACGCCGTGCAAGCCGCCCGAGACTTTGTACGAGTTCTGGTCGAACTTGCCGCCCGCGTGCAGCTCGGTCATGACGATTTCCGCCGCCGAACGCTTCGGATCGTGCTTGTCGTCCATTTTCAGGCCGGTCGGCACGCCGCGGCCATTGTCGGTGATCGAGATCGAATTGTCGCTGTGGATGGTGACGTGGATATCCGTGCAGTGGCCGGCCAGCGATTCATCGATGGAGTTGTCCAGCACTTCGAATACCAGATGGTGCAAGCCGGTGCCGTCCGAGGTGTCGCCAATGTACATGCCCGGGCGTTTGCGCACGGCTTCCAGGCCTTCCAGGATCTGGATGGAGGAGGCGCCGTATTCTTCCGTTTTGGCCTGGATCGGGGTGTCTTGTGGATTCTCGGACATGGACTGCTTTCTCAAATAACGATTGCTGATTGATTCGGGGCTGCTGGCTGATGACCGTAGGTCGGGTTAGCCGGAACGGCGTAACCCGACAGACGGCGATTCAGCATGTCGGATTACGCTGCGCTAATCCGACCTACGTCACGGCTGTGGTCTTTAGATCCGCATCGGCATGACGACATACTTGAAGTCGGCATTGTCCGGGATGGAGATCAGGGCGGACGAGTTCGAGTCGCCCAGCGCGATGTTGACGTATTCGCATTTCAGGTTGTTCAACACGTCCAGCAGGTACGTCACGTTGAAGCCGATGTCGACGGAGTCGCCGCCGTAGTCGATTTCCAGCTCTTCGACGGCTTCTTCCTGGTCCGCATTGGTCGAGCTGATCTTCATGCTGCCCGGGGTGATGATGCAGCGCACGCCCTTGAACTTGTCGCTGGTCATGATGGCGGCACGCTGCAGCGAACGCAGCAGTTCATCGCGGCCGATGGTGAAGTCGTTTTTGTAGCCTTTTGGAATCACGCGCGTGTAGTCGGGGAACTTGCCTTCCACCAGCTTCGAGATCAGCTCGATGTCGGCAAAGGTCAGTTTCACCTGGTTGGCGGCGATGTCCAGCTGCACCGGCTCATCGTTCTCTTCCAGCAGGCGCTGCAGTTCGATGATGGTCTTGCGCGGAATAATCACTTCCTGGCGCGCAAACGTCTGCTCGGTGGCGACCTGGCAAAACGCCAGGCGGTGGCCATCGGTGGCGACGGCGATGACATTATTGCCATCCAGAACCAGCAGCAAGCCGTTCAGGTAATAGCGGATGTCTTGCTGCGCCATCGAGAAATGCACCATATTGAACAGGTGCTTCAGCGTTTTCTGGGGCAGGGTGACGGAGGCGTTATAGCTTTCCGCCTGTTGCACGGTTGGAAACTCTTCCGCCGCCAGGGTTTGCAGGGCGAAGCGCGACTTGCCCGTTTGCACGGTCAGGCGCTTGTTCAGCAGGGTCATCGTGACGTCGCCCGATTCGGGCAGGGCGCGCAAAATGTCCAGCAGCTTGCGCGCGGCCACAGTGGTGCCGGTAACGTCCGCACCGGAACCGATTTCCGCGTGCGTAGTGATCTGCACTTCGGTGTCGGTCGACAGGAAGGAGACATTTTCACCGTCTTTGCGGATGAGGATATTGGCCAGAATCGGCATAGTGTGCCGACGCTCGACAATACCGCTCACGATCTGCAGTGGCCGGAGAAGGGTATCTCGGGTGGTTTTGACCAATTGCATATTTATCCTCAATGTATAGGTTGAACAGTACGACGTTTAACGTATTAATTTAACAATTGTTGCCATAAGGAGCCCCGACAGACCGGCTGCGGTGCCCTCCCAGATAATAAGGGTAAAGCACGTTTTGAGCCAGTCTTGCCAAATGGTGCTTAGCCCTTCAACGTTTGCTCCAGCACATGCAATTCGTGGTTGCATTCCGGGTTTTTGGTGCGGTCCAGCGCGATCTTGCGCACGGCATGCAGCACCGTGGTGTGGTCGCGGCCGCCGAACAGTTCGCCGATTTCCGGCAGGCTCTTCTGTGTCAATTCCTTGGCCAGGTACATGGCGATCTGGCGCGGCCGGGCGATATTTGCGGGCCGGCGCTTCGAATACATGTCGGCGACCTTGATATTGAAGAAGTCGGCCACTGTTTTCTGGATGTTTTCCACGGAAATCTGGCGGTTCTGCACCGACAGCAAGTCCTTCAGGGCTTCCTTGACGATATCGATCGTGATGTCCTTGCCATGGAAACGCGAGTACGCAAGAATTTTGCGCAGCGCGCCTTCGAGCTCGCGCACGTTCGAGCGCAGGTGCTTGGCGACAAAGAAGGCCACGTCGTCGGAGAAGGTCACGCCTTCCTGCTTGGCTTTTTTCAGCAAAATCGCCACGCGCATTTCCAGTTCCGGCGGTTCGATAGCCACCGTCAGGCCCGAGTCGAAGCGCGAGATCAGGCGGTCGTCCATGCCCGTGATTTCCTTCGGATAGGTATCCGAGGTGATGATGATCTGTTTCTTTGCGGCAATTAATGCCTCGAACGCATAGAAAAACTCTTCCTGCGTGCGGCTCTTGCCGCCAAAGAATTGAATATCATCGATCAGCAGCATGTCGAGCGAGTGATAGTAGTGCTTGAAGTCGTCGAAACCTTTGCGCTGGTAAGCGGTCACTACGTCGCGAACGTACTGTTCCGCGTGGATGTAGCGTATCTTCGCGCCAGGATTGTCGGCCATCACCTGGTTGCCGATAGCGTGGATCAAGTGGGTTTTACCCAGACCGACGCCGCCGTAGAAGAACAGCGGGTTATAGGACACGCCCGGATTGTTCGCCACCTGGATGGCGGCGGCGCGCGCCAACTGGTTGGCCTTGCCGGTCACGAAGCTGTCGAAGGTCAGGTCGGTGTTGATGCGGCTCTGCTCGCGGCGCGGTGCCGCGCCGATGCTCAGTTCCGGCACGCTGGGCTGCGGCTCCGCGGCGCGCGCGCTGGGCGCGCCGCCATTCGGATCGCTGGCCGGAGTGCTGGCGGTGACGGGCTTCTTCGGCAGGGCCAGGCGCGGGTCCAGCACGAACTGCACTTCCGTGGGCGCTTCGAAGTACTGTATGGCCAGCGCAGTGATGCGGCTGGCGAACTGGGTCTTGACCCAATCGAGCTTGAAGCGATTGGGCGCAGCAATGCGCAGCTTGCCCTCTTCGTAATCGAGAGGGATAAGCGGTTTGATCCACGCACTGAATTGTTGCGGTGTCAGCTCCAGTTCCAACTGCGCGGAACAGGCCTGCCAGAAATTATCCATGTATGTCTATGTGAAAAGGTGTGGGAGGGCGTATCGATTCTGCCCTGCGTTCACCGTGTTGCAAGGCCGGCGTCGCGCGAGGGCTCGCCACACGTAACGCGCTATTCTACTCCCGACTGCCAAAGTTATCCACAGGCACGGCTGTTATTTTTCTGTGGCGGGGTGGGGCGCCGTGTGTATAAGAGGCGACTTATCCCCCGGTTATCCCGTCTCAGGCAGTGCTGGCGCGGCCTGTGGCGGGGCCTTGCCGGAAGATGGGGCGCGGCGCGTAAATTTTCGGGCGATCACGGCAATCCTTGACAAGAGGGGGGCATATGCTGAATAATTCAGGGTTCCCCGCCCGTATTCCGTGTTTATTCATTTGGAACGACAATATGGACTAAGCGTGGATTAACGACGCAGTACCAAATCGTAGCGAGCGGTGATGAGTTGTGGCTGAGGCGCGCAACTGTGCGAAGGCACAGTGAGCACCGGAGGCCGCAAATCGCTCCGCGTAGTAGATTTGGTGCGCGTTCAAGCGGGCGATGAGATTGGCCAGCTTGTGCCTTGGCATAAGTGCGCGATTGTCATTGGCACCAAAAACTGACGGGACGTCAGACCCGATTTTGCATTTTTTTTGTTTTTAGCGAGACCAACATGAAACGTACTTACCAACCTTCCGTCGTTCGCCGCAAGCGTACGCACGGCTTCCGCGCTCGTATGGCTACCCGTGGTGGCCGTGATGTGCTCAACGCACGTCGCGCAAAGGGCCGCAAACGTCTGGCCGTCTAGGCTTGTCGTTGACAGCTGATCGCGTGGCTAGCTGTACTCCAGTCGGCAATCAACGCGAAGGTTCACACGACTTCGCGCGCTTTCGGCGTATCGTTAAAACGGATGAATTTTCATCCGTTTTTCGTTTGCGCCCTTCGCAAAAAACAGCGCATTTTGTGCTGTACACCCGACACAATCAATTGCCGCATGCGCGGCTGGGCGTCGTTGTGGCGAAGCGTTTCGCGCCGCGCGCGGCGACCCGCAACACGATCAAGCGCGTCACGCGCGAGCTGTTTCGCAACAGCGCGATGCCGCCGGTCGACTGCGTGGTGCGTTTGTCGCGCGCCGTCAACAGCAAGGATGGCCCGGCCACCACGAGCCAGCTCAAAGCTGAGCTGCGTGAGGAATTGAGCCGCCTGTTTGCGGCGCAAATCGCCGCCCAGGCCCGTTCTGTTGCTGCGCCACCACCATCCGCGCCATGAAAACCCTGCTGCTGTTCCTGCTGCGCGCTTATCAGTTGCTGATCAGCCCCATGCTGGGACAGAATTGCCGTTTCTATCCAAGTTGTTCGCATTACGCGATGGAAGCGCTGCGCGTGCACGGTACGGCCAAGGGCAGCCTGCTGGCTGCCAAGCGCCTGTGCCGTTGCCACCCCTGGAATGATGGGGGCGTCGACCCGGTGCCGCCGGCCGATTGCAAACAATCTTCAACGACCGCTTGCGGTTGCAACCACTCCTGACAAATACCCTAATGGATATCAATAAACGTACCATCCTGTGGATCGTGTTTTCCGTCTCGCTGGTAATTCTCTGGAACGAATGGATGATCTCGAACGGCAAGCCGTCGATGTTCTCCGCGAACACGGAACAAACCGCCAAGGCGCCTGCGACCCCTGCCAAGACGGATGCCCTGGCTGCATCGGCTGCCGCAGGCGTGCCTGCCCTGTCGGGTGAGGCTGTCGATCCCGCCGCGTTCAAGCGCGAAGTGATTAGCATCACCACCGACGTCATCAAGGTCGACATCGACACCCTGGGCGGCCAGGTCAAGCGTCTGGAATTGCTGAAATTCAAGGGCGCGGGCAATCCGGGCTGGTTTGGCGGCTGCTTCGGCCTGTTCAAATGGTGCCAGCCCGATGACGGCAAGCAAAACGAAGTGCTGTTCGACGAAGGCGCGAACCATACCTACCTGGCGCAATCGGGCCTGGTCGGCGGTCCTTTCCCTACCCATGCGAGCGGTTTCACCGTGCAGCCTGGCGTGCGCACCATCGGTGACGGCAAGCAAGTGCAACTGGTAATGGAAGCGGTCGAAGGCGGCGTCAAGCTGACCAAGACGTTTACCTTCAAGCGCGGCGAATACGTCATCGACGTGCGCCACGACGTGTCCAACGTGGGCGCGGCACCTGTCACGCCGCAGCTGTATCTGCAACTGACGCATGACGGCAACAAGCCGGTCGGTGACTCGTTCTTCAACAGCAGCTTCACGGGTCCGACCCTGTACACGCCGCAAGACAAGTACCAGAAGCTGACGTTCGAGAAAATCGAAAAAGCGGCCGTGGAAGACGAGAAGAAGGGCAACGACAATGCCATGAAGGGCCTGCATCCGGCCACGGCGACTGGCGGCTGGTTTGCGATTTCGCAACACTTCTTCGTGTCCGCTTTCGTTCCGCCTGAGAACGCCAAGCGCGACATCTTCACGAAGAAGGTCGGCACCAACCTGTACGCCATCGGCAATGTACTGCCACTGCCTACCCTGGCGCCAGGCGCTTCGGCCAGCATGGACAGCAAGCTGTACTCGGGTCCGCAAATCGCGCACCTGCTGGAAAACGTCTCGCCTGGCCTGGAACTGGTCAAGGATTACGGCTGGCTGACCATCATCGCCAAGCCGATGTTCTGGGTCATGGAACAGATCCACAGCGTGCTGGGCAACTGGGGCTGGACCATCATCGCCTTCACGATCCTGATCAAGCTGCTGTTCTTCCCGCTGTCGGCTGCCGGCTATCGCAGCATGGCGAAGATGAAACTGGTCACGCCGAAGATGCAAGCCATCCGCGAACGCTTCAAAGGCGATCCGCAAAAGATGAACCAGGCCACGATGGAGCTGTACAAGACGGAAAAAATCAATCCGCTGGGCGGCTGCCTGCCGATCCTGATCCAGATGCCCGTCTTTATCGCTCTGTACTGGGTACTGAACGCGTCCGTGGAAATCCGCGGCGCGCCATGGATAGGCTGGATCACCGACCTGGCCCAGCATGACCCATGGTGCATCCTGCCCGTGCTGTACGCGATCTCGATGTTCATCACGACCAAGCTGAACCCGGCGCCGGCCGATCCGATGCAAGCGAAGATGATGCTGTTCATGCCACTGGCATTCTCGGTGATGTTCTTCTTCTTCCCGTCGGGCTTGGTACTCTACTGGGTCGTCAACAACGTCCTGTCGATTGGCCAGCAATGGGTGATCACCAAGAAATACGCGCCTGCCGCCAAGTAATCCCGGCCAGCGAACAGAAAGCCCGCCTCGCGCGGGCTTTTTTTTGGGGTCAGACCCTTTGGGTCTGACCCCAGCCTTCCGCTGAGGAATCGGCGCCACAAGCGTCGTCGCTTCGCCATTATTCCTTTGCGTACAGCTTCCCCGAATAATCTACAATATCCCCATGAAACTTGACTCTTCCCCTATCGCCGCCATCGCCACCGCACCAGGACGCGGCGGCATCGGCGTGGTACGCGCCTCCGGCAAAAACCTCGCTCCTTTGATGACGGCCCTGTTCGGTGCGCAGCAACTGAAACCGCGCCATGCCACCTACCTGCCATTTACGGAAAGCGACGGCAGCATCATTGACCAGGGCATCGCCATCCACTTCAAGGGCCCGCACTCCTACACGGGCGAAGATGTGCTGGAATTGCAGGGCCATGGCGGTCCAATCGTGTTGCAGCTGCTGCTGGCGCGCGTGCTGGAGGCGGGCCGGGACAACGGCTTGCGCCTGGCCGAACCCGGCGAATTCACGCGCCGTGCCTTTTTGAATGACAAGCTTGATCTGGCGCAAGCCGAAGCCGTGGCCGACCTGATCGACGCTTCCACGGAAGCGGCCGCCAAGTCCGCCTCGCAATCGCTGTCGGGCGCATTCTCGAATACGATACACGCGCTGGTAGAACAGGTGACGGGCTTGCGCATGCTGGTCGAGGCGACCCTGGATTTCCCGGAAGAAGAGATCGATTTCCTGGAAAAATCGAATGCGCGCGGTCAGTTGAAAGCCGTCATCGAAGCGCTGAATAAAGTGTTTGCGCAGGCGGCGCAGGGCGCGCTGCTGCGCGAAGGTCTCAATGTCGTGCTGGCGGGCCAGCCCAACGTGGGCAAGTCATCGCTGTTGAACGCGCTGGCGGGCGCCGACGTGGCGATTGTGACGCCGATTGCCGGCACCACGCGCGACAAGGTCAGCGAAACCATCCAGATCGAAGGCATTCCGCTCAACATCATCGACACGGCCGGCATCCGCAGCGCGGGCGACACCATCGACGCCGTCGAGCGCATCGGCATCGAGCGCACCTGGGGCGAGATCGGCAAGGCCGACGTGATTTTGCACCTGCTGGACGCAGATCACGGCCCCACCCAGGCAGATGAAACCATCGTCGCCGCCTTCCCCGAAGGCGTGCCCGTGGTGCGCGTGTGGAACAAGATTGACCTGTCCGGCCACAAGCCCAGCGTCGATGCCTTGCCGGATGCCACGCACGTGTATCTGTCGGCACACGAACACATCGGTATCGACTTGCTGCGCGCCGAGCTGCTGCGCATCGCCGGCTGGCAGCAGACGGGCGAATCGCTGTATCTGGCGCGTGAACGCCATTTGATCGCGCTCAAGTCGGCCGGCAAGCACTTGAACATCGCTGCCGCGCACGCGGCGCAGGATGACCAGTCGCTGGATTTGTTTGCCGAAGAGCTGCGCCTGGCGCAGGTGCAGCTGTCGAGCATCACGGGCGAGTTTTCACCTGACGATTTGCTGGGCGTGATCTTCAGCCGTTTCTGCATCGGCAAATAAGGAGGTTCGATGAAGCTGGTGCTGGTTCTGCTGTTCAGTTGTCTGCCCCTGCTGGCTGGTGCGCAGGAAAAGTTGCCGAAGGACGTGGCGCAGTTCGTCGAGAACGCCCAGATGTGCGAGCACTTTGCCGGCGAATGGGATGATAACGACAAGGCGCGCCAACGCGAGATCACCCAAGCCATCGAGCAATCGTGCGGCCAGGCGCAGCGACAGTGGAAACGGCTGTCTGCCAAGTATGCGGGACAGCCGAAGCTGCAAAAAGTCATTGCCGACAATGCCAATGACGCGGTGCGCAGTTTCCGAAAGTCTAGCTAGCATCTGCCCCGTTGAGAATTATCATGAAGTCCAAACTGCGCTGACGTAATCTTGCTGAGCGGCCTTGAAGTGCCGCCAGGAAAGGAAGCGCCATGGACAGCACACAGCCGGAGGTCGTGGAACGCGAGGGGGAGGTGATGGTGGCGTTACCTGCCATGCCGGAATTGATCGCCACCTTGCCGCCAAAAGGCGCTTGCTGGTACTGCGACAAGCCGATCGATGCCGTGCGCCGCTTTTGCGGCAAGCATTGCGGCATGGCTTACGCGGAAGAGGCGCAATGCCACCCTTGAGCGTGGAGGCTAGCGGCGCCGCAGCAGCGCCGCCAGGGCGCCATCGAAGTCGAACTCATGCGCAGCGGCCGCCACTTCCTGATAGACGTGCACGCCCAGGCTGGCAGCCAGCAGGCTGGCCGAGTTTTCCAGGATGTCGATGGCCGCGCCATCGCCTTCGCGCAGATGGCTGGCCAGGCGCGCCAGCAGCAGCTGGATGGCGGGCGCGGCCGGGTCGGGCGCCACGTCCTGCGCCGCCGTGTGGGTTGTCTCCGGCGTGCCCAGCATGCTGCTGACGGCACCGAGCAATTGATCCTGCGCCAGTTCCAGCTGCTGCATCTGCTGGGCCAGGTCGGGCGCCTGGGCACGTAGTGCCGACTCCAGGGTTGTCGCCAGGCCGTGCACGTGGCGCGCACCGATCATGCCGGCGGCGCCTTTCAGGGTATGCGCCTTCAGGCGCGCGGAGGCATAGTTTCCGGTCTCGAATTCGGCGCGGATCTGGCACGGCGTGGTGCCGTGGTCATGCAGGAAGCGGCGCAGGATTTTCAGATACAGGATGCGGTCGCCCATGATGCGACCCAGTCCGTTCTCGACGTCGAGAATACGAACCATGTCGGATGCCGCTACGGCGGCATCATCATCGCAAGTGGCGTGTGGTTTCAGCATGCCTGGTGTGCAGAGAGCCCTAAAACTATTCACTGTCAGTAGAGCAGGAGCCGCTATTTTACATCCTGCCGTGCTCAACACTGCGCCCGCTTGCCATGCGATGCCAGGCTAGCGCGTGCTGAATGACCAGTTGTACGTGACGTCCGCGCCATTGACTTTGCCGATGAAACTCACGTCATAGGTGGTGTTCCCGGCCAAGGGTGCCAGCGGAATGATGGATGCGGCCGAGACCGGTGTATGCGCGTCGCTGCCGCTCGTGAGCTGGCGCACCGCCAGGTCCGTGCCGGCACCGCGCTGGCGCACGCTGAACGCCGTCACGCTGACGGGCGTGCCGTAATTGGCGTGCACGCTGATCGGGTAGCCGACCACATCCTGGTTCGGTACGGGATCGGGCTCCTCGTTATCGCTGGAAAAACTGACGGCCACCTTTTGCTGCCGGTCAAATGGATAGGTGACGATTTGCGTCGCCGCCAGCCCGGCACCATAGTTGCGGTTGCTTGCCAGGTCGGTGGTGAAATACGCGTAACCGGCGCCACTGACAGCCGCACCCGCGCCGCCTTCCCGGAAGAGCGGTTCGAAAATGACGAAGCGGTGATAGATGGCCGTCACCAGTTCTTCGGCCAGATAAAACCCGGACGTGTTGCTCGCGCCAGCGATGACTTCGCCCTGCAGCAACGTGACGACGTAGCCAGCCTTGGCCAGGCGATTGCCCAGTGTGACGCCGGTAAAGCCGGGCTTGCCCTGCACTTGCTCGTGCGCCACTGTATTGTTGAGATTGAGATAGTTGGAATGGCCCTGGGCGGCGCTGTCGATCAAGCCATTGCGCACCAGTGGTGACAGGCCGATCTGGCTGCGCCGGTAGTTGAACCAGTTGAAGCCATCGGTGGCAATATTGTTGCTGAGGGCGGGAGCGCCCGGCTCCTGTACCAGCTGTCCGGCGGCGGTCGAGGTGCTCAGCGACGTATTTCCGCCGCTATCGCCTCCGCCGCAGGCGCTCAACAGGGCTGCGCTCAGCAGGGCGGGTATCCAGTGTTTCCAACGCAGTGACGAGACAATCAAGTTGACTCCTGTATAGGTAGGCGGATAGAGGTGGGGGCCGGCGTGCTGCCCTGTGAAACGATTCTAAGGCATTTTGATACGCCGTAGAGCATCCATGAAAAGATATGTCGCGCGCTCGTGCGGGGACGCTCCCGCGGCTGCGCAGGGTAGAATGAGCGCAGCGCAGCGTTTGCCGCTGCATTGCCTCATTCCCGCTACTTTGATTGCCCATAATTTGAACACCTTGCCCAAGTCGCGCCTGCAGCGCGCCAAATACGCCTTGCCCAGCATGGTGACTTTGCTGTCGATAGCCTGCGGCTTTGCCAGCATCGTCATTTCCGTCGATAACGCCCCGGTGGGCGACGCGGATGCCTACCGCCTGGCTGCGGCGCTGCTGGTGCTGGCCGGCGTGTTTGATGCCCTCGACGGCTATGTGGCGCGCCTGACGAACACCAGTTCGCAGTTTGGCGTGCAGCTCGATTCCATCGCAGACGTGATGAATTTCGGCTGCGCCCCGGCCGTCTTGTTGTACTGCTATGGCTTTGTGCAGATGGGCGTGCACGACCCGCTGCTGCTGCGCTTTGGCGGCATGGCCAGCTTCTTCTTTGTTGCCTGCGGGGCCATGCGCCTGGCGCGCTTCAATGTGAATGTCGGGCGTACCGACCCCCTGTATTTTGTCGGCATGCCGATCACGGCCGGTGCCGCCTGCGTGGCGGCCGTGGTGGTGGCCTGGCCGGCACCCATCGATTCCATGCTGCACAGCTATCTGCTGATGCTGCTGCTGGTGGGCGTGGGCAGCCTGATGGTGTCGACCTTGCGTTTCCCCAGCTCCAAGCAAAAGAAAAGCCTGGCCGCGCTGCTGGTGCTGATCGTCGCCGTCGCCCTGCTGGTGTGGCTGAAGACCAGCTTCTTCGCGCTGTTCTTCGCCGTCTACATCGCCGCCACCCTGGCCCTGAACCTGGGGTGGTACTTGGGCTGGCGCGGCATTGCGTTGCCGCAAGTCTTTAATGATCCCGATGAAATTGACTAAATTTTAGGCAACCTCGTGCCCGCGCGCGGCACGCAGGATGGCGAACCAGTCGCTGCGGCTGAGCGTGAACTGCGTGCCTTCCACGGCCACGCCCACGGCTTCGATGCGGCCCGAGCCCGTCAGCGGCAGGGGGCGGCATGGCAGTTGCATGATCCAGGCAAACACCACGCTGGCAAACGGACGCTGCAGCTGGTCGGCGATCTGCTTGATGACATTGCGCAAGTTCTCCACATTCGCATCGCCACTCTGGAACAAACGCCCGCCGGCCAGCGGCGACCAGATCATCGGCGCCACTCCCACGTCCTGCAAGCCATCGAATGTTTCGTCGAACAGGGGCGCCACGTGCAGCGGTGAAAATTCCACCTGGTTCGTCACCAGCGGGAAGCGCCGGTGCAGGCACTCGAACTGGTGGCGGCTGAAGTTCGACACGCCAAAGTGCAGCACCTTGCCTGCCTGCCGTAGCTGGGTGAACGCGCCGGCGATCTCGTCGAAATCCATCAGCGGATCGGGACGGTGGATCAGCAGCAAGTCCAGGCGGTCCGTCTGCAACTGGCGCAAGCTGTGTTCCACGGAACTGGTGATGTGGGCCGCGCTCGTGTCGTAATGCTGGATGGCGTGACCGGGACGATGCGGCGAGAGCAGCTTGATGCCGCACTTGCTGACCAGCTCCATTTTGTCACGCAAGCCTGGCTGCAGGGCCAGCGCCTCGCCAAACAAGCCTTCGGCGCTGTAATCGCCATAGATATCGGCGTGGTCGAAACTCGACACGCCCAGGTCCAGGCATTGCTCGATGAAGGTCAGGCGCTGCTGCGCCGACATATTCCACTCGCCGATGCGCCACATGCCGGCGACGATGCGCGACAGTTCGGGACCGTTGCTGCTTAAACGGCTGCGCGGTGCTTGCATGCTGGCGGGGGAAAAAACTTGGCTCATGGGCTGACTTTCTGATGGTGGCGTTGAAGGACTCGCCACGATTATAGCCAGCTAATCTATAGCATGCTGCGGATGAAGCGACCGCAACGCTCCTGCAGGGCAAGGTCGAGCTGGCCGCTCAGTTGCAACCGGTACGCCAGCGCCGGTAGCGCATCTGCTGCTCCACGCTCGCCTTGCACGGGCGCCCACTCGGTATGGCTTGCGTTCGGAGCGCATCAAGCCTGCTCCTGAAGCCGACGGGCATCGCGTACAGTTAATGGACGAAAAAAATGCCCGCATAAGCTGCGGGCATTTTTCATGGGCTGGAGAATGACTTATTTCATCCAGAGACGCATCGAATCCCAGGCGCGGCCGAAGATCGTGGCCTGGTTGATGGTTTCCAGTGCCACGACAGGCAGTTCCAGCAGGACCTTGTCCTCAACCATCATTTTCAGCTTGCCGACCGGGGCGTTTTCAGCCAGTGGCGCGACCAGCGGGTCCTTGCGTTCCAGCACAGGTTTCATCTTGGCAGCCATGCCTTTTGGCACGGTGACGAGCACGTCGCGGGCGAAACCGATTTTCACGGTGCCTTTCGAGCCCTTCCACACTTCCGGCGTGGCCACGGCCTGGCCCTTCGAGTACAGCTTGACCGTATCGAAGTTCTGGAAGCCCCAGTTCAGCAGCTTCTGGCTTTCCTGCGTACGCGACTGGTCGGATGTGGTGCCCAGCACCACGGAGATCAGGCGGCGCTCGCCGGTGCCGCCTGGACGGCGGGCGGACGCGATCATGCAATAGCCGGCCGCTTCCGTGTGGCCCGTCTTCATGCCGTCCACGGTTGGGTCCAGCCACAGCAGGCGGTTGCGGTTAGGCTGGGTGATCTTGTTGTAGGTAAAGCTTTTTACGGAATCGATCTTGTAGAATTCCGGATAGTCGGCGATCACGCGCTGGGCCAGCACGGACAGGTCTTGCGCCGTGGAATAGTTTTCCGGGCTAGGCAAGCCATGTGGATTGGCAAAACGCGTGTTTTTCAGGCCCATGCGCTGCGCTTCGCGGTTCATCAGCACGACGAAGGTGCCTTCATCGCCGGCAACGGCTTCAGCCAGCGCCACGGCGGCGTCGTTACCCGATTGAATCATCAGGCCATGCAGCAAGTCGTCGATCGATACGGGCGTGGCCGGGTCGATGAACATCTTCGAGCTGCTCGAATCGACTTTCCAGGCGCGCACGGAGACATTCACTTTTTGGTCCAGCGCCAGTTTCTTTTCGCGGATGGCGGCAAACGTCAGGTAAGCCGTCATGATCTTGGTCAACGACGCCGGCTCGATGCGGGCGTCCGGATCTTGCGAAGCAATGATCTGGCCACTGGTGGCGTCAAGCAACAGCCAGGACTTGGCGGCGATGGTCGGGGCTGGAACGGTTTGCGCGAAGGCGGCGGATAGGAAAAGTACACTGGAGGCCAGTGCCGCTAAGAGTTTTTTCATGGAGGCTGGTCTGCGAAAAAGATGAAGGCTGGGGGCCATGTTGTTGCTGCTCACATGGCCGCGTGGAAAAAACGGATCAATTATAGCCGTGGAGACGGTAGTAAGCCCACACTTCAATGATCATCTGCTGCGATTGCGGGTTTGTCACCATGCCACAGGGCAATCACGAGGCTCTTGATGTGATTGAGCTTGCGGTGGAAAAAGTGGTCTGCGCCGGGGATCACGATCACGGGAATGTCTTGTGGACGGGCCCAGTCGAAGACGGCGGACAGGGGAATCGTGTCGTCCAGTTCGCCGTGGATCAAAATCGTGTCGGCGGGAATGTCAGCCATGGCCCACTTGCCGGCAGCGCTACCGATCAGCGCCAGGCGCTCGACGGGCGTTCCGGCGGCGGCCAGGCGTTCCTGCAGTTTCGATTGCACGAAGGTGCCGAAGGAAAAGCCGGACAAGGCCACGGGCAGGCCCGGGTACAGGCTGCGCATGTGTTCATACAGCAATTGCATGTCGTCCGTTTCGCCCACGCCATGGTCGTGTGCGCCTTCCGATGCGCCCACACCGCGGAAGTTGATGCGCGCCACCACGTAACCGAGGGCGACAAAGGCGCGCGCCAGGGTTTGCGTGACCTTGTTATCCATCGTGCCGCCGTACAGCGGGTGCGGATGGGCAACGAGGGCGATGCCGCGGGGGGTGTCTGCCGGGAAATCGAGCAAGCCTTCCATGCTGCCTGCATGGCCGGCGAGGGTAAATTTTTCCGAGTTTCTGTTCATGATGCTCATACTGGTGGCATTCTCTTAAATTGGCATTAAATCTTGAGGCGATCGACGATCTTGCCGCCCACCAGGTGGGTATCGATGATTTCGTCGATATCGCTGGTGTCGACATAGGTGTACCAGGTCGCTTCCGGGTAGATGACCAGCACCGGGCCTTCTTCGCAGCGGTCCATGCAGCCGGCCTGGTTGATGCGGATCTTGCCCGCGCCATTCATGTCGAGTTCCTTGATGCGGCGCTTGCAATGCTTTTGCGCCGCTTCCGCGCCATGGTCGCCGCAACTGTTGCGGCCGTCTTCACGTTTGTTCATGCAGAAAAAAACGTGGCGTTCAAAATACGGTGCGTCGCTCATACTATGCTCCTGCTGATTCATCAATGCGCCATGATAGCGCTTATGGGTGGTCTTCGCGACGGTGGCGCTGCGCATCGTCCTGCCGGTTCAGGCGGTGCGAGGGCAGACACAGGAACCACAGGGCCATGAAAGGCCACAGCAGGGCCAGGAATTGCGCCGCACCATTAAAGTTCAGGAATTTTCCTTGTACCCAGCCCTGCAATGTGGACATGAAATACGGGTTGATCGGTGTCGTGTTCACCATCACCAGGCTCAGCAGCAAGGTGGCGGCCGCGATGCGGCGCTGCGCCACGTGGGGAGCGAACGCCAGGCCGCCCAGCATGATCAGGCCGATCAAAAAACCACCCTGGGCACCCGGCGTGATCCAGACGAAGGCGTTTTCCGGCGAAAACAGCAGCGCGCTGGCCATCGAGCGCACGATCAATGCGGCGGTGATCAGGGTCAGCATCAGCACGGCACGGGGCGCGGCGCGGCGCAGCAGGCACAGCAAGGTGAGCACGGCGCCCGTCATGCCGCAAGCCGTGATGATGGTTTCCGATAGCCAATATTGCTCAACCGTCAATATCACGTCGGGACGCAGGTAGGATGCCAGGTCGATCTCCATGCCCATCAGGCTGGAAAGCCAGTCCGACAGGATGGGCAGCAGCTGGCCCAGGCCGAACAGATAGCCTTGCGGGTAGATTTGTGCCAGCGGCCACAGGGCCACCAGCACCAGGCCCTGGCTGGCGTGCTGGGCAAACCAGCGCTGGCGCAGGCGCAGCAAATGGCTATGGTCGAGCAGTTTACGCGCCGTCAAGGCGCCGATGATGGAACCGATAAGGCAGCCGGCCGAGTTCGTATAAAAATCGAGATTCGACGACACGCGGCTGGGCAAATAGGTTTGCACGGCTTCCATGCTGCCGGAAATCAACATGCCGCACAGGCTGGCGATGACGACGGCAAAGAAACCAGTCATCCTTGGAAACAGCGAATACACGATCAGGGCGCCCAGCGGGATGTAGCCGACGACGTTGACGCCCACGTCAAAGCCCGTCCAGTAACGGGGCATGCGCGTGTTTTCCAGGAAGGTTAGGGGTGACAGGCCATTGCTGTGCCAGCCCGTGAACGGGAACCAGCTGGCGTAGACGATCAGGAAGACGTAGGCGAGCAGGGTCGCGCGCGAGACGGGCGACGAGCGTACGGGCGGCAGTGGCGCTGGCGGGCTGGCAGGGGCTGCGGAGGCGGTCATTCTGTTACGGTCATTCTTTCGGGATGGTCAGCGTGCCCAGCCAGACCAGCAGGTCGGAGGCGATGGCGTCCGATGCTGCCGCCAGCGCCTGCGCGCCACCTTGCGCGTCGGCACTGCCGGCCGGGCCGCTGCGGCTGAAGGTCTTCTGGTCGATCAGGCGGTGGCCGCGGAACAGCGAGGCGCGCAGCGAGACGTGGCCGCTGCTTTGCGTTTGCGTATCGAAGTTTTGCGAAAAGTCATCGACATCGATGCGCAGCAGGGGCATGCCGGCGGCCGCGTCCGTGGTCGACAGCACTTTCACGCCGCTTTGCGCCACGCGGGTTTTCAGGCGCTGGCTCAGCAGTTGCAACGGCGGCGTGTTCCAGCGGTTGTAGGCGTACGGACGCGATTGCTGTGCATCGGCGTACAGCAAGCGGTAATACATGCGCTGGCTGTCCAGCCAGGAGGGGCCGTTGGCGTCGGCGATCACCAGCACGGGGATGGCTGGCGCAGCCGCTTGCGCGGCCGCCAGCGGCGCTGCCGGGCCGAAATCGTAGAACGTGGGGACGGGGCCGCGGCTGGCGCAACCGCCCAGCAGGAATATGGCCGCCAGGGCTAGCGCGGTGACATTGCGTGGGATATGCATGCTGTGTTCTCCTTATTTGCCCGGTGCCGAAAAACCGGGCTCGCCCGGGCCGGGCGGGATATCTGGGGCGCCGAACAAGATGCTCTGCGGCTGTTCATTGAGCGTGCTCATGGTGGTTTTCAGGGCGCGCATCGAGGAGCGCGCCTCGCCGCTCAACTCGATTACCTGCGGCAGCACTTCCAGCGATACGCCATTGGCCACCGTTTCCACCGAATTGCCAACCCGATCGACCGTGCCATTGACCTTGTCGAGCACGCCGCCGGGCGCCTGGATGTCGTGACCGAGTTTTTTCCAGGTGGCAGTCAAGTCCGACACGTTCTTGCTAGCCGTACTGACGGCCGTCAAGGTCTGGCGTGTTTGTTCCGTCAACTGCGGCAATTGCGTCAGGGTCGGCTCCAGTTGCTGCGGAATGGCGCCAAAGGCCTTGGCCGCCTTGCCCACTTCATTGAAGGCGCCCAGCATGGCCGCCTGGTTGTCGGGGCTGAGCAGGTTGTTGACCTTGTTGGTGATCTGCTCGGCCTGGTCGAGGATGCGCTTGCCGCGCTTTTCCAGCTGGTCGAGCAAGCCGGCGCGCAAGGGAATCAGCGAAGGCTTGTCCTTGCTGGTACCCAGCAGTGTCGAACCCACGTGTTCATCGTCGAGCTGGATGTAGGCGATGCCCGTCACGCCCTGGTAGCCCAGGCTGGCAAAGGTGGTGTTGGTGACGGGGGTGTCGGGCGCCACGCTGATGTGCACGAGGATTTGTCCCGCCTTTTGCGTGTCGAAATCGATGGCGTCGACCTTGCCCACCTCCAGGCCCCGGTAGCGGACGGTCGCCTGTGGGTTGAGGCCCGGCACGGACAGTGTGGTGGCGAGCAGGTAGGGGACGCGCTCCACGCGGTCGCGGTTGAACCAGACGCCGAACAAAATGGCGGCCACCAGCAAGGTCAGTGTAAAAAATCCCGTCATCAGGGCATGTGATCTGTTTTCCATTACTTCTCCGCTTTCTTGTCTGTGCCGGCGTCAGCGCCTGGCTGCGCCGCCTTGTCCGCCGCCTGTTTTTCATCGAGGACGGCCAGTGCGCGCTTGCCGCGGTCGCCGAGGAAAAATTGCTTGATGAACGGATGGTCGACTTCGATTACCTCGCGCGTGGGACCGATGGCAATCACGTGTTTTTCCGCCAGCACGGCGATGCGCGTGGACAGGGCAAACAGGGTATCGAGGTCATGCGTGACCATCACCACCGTCAAACCCAGTTCGCGGTGCAGCGACTGGATCAGGGATACAAAACTTTCCGACAAGTCCGGGTCCAGGCCCGCCGTCGGTTCGTCGAGGAACAGCAGCTTTGGTTCCAGCGCCAGGGCGCGCGCCAGGGCCACGCGCTTGATCATGCCGCCCGAGAGATCCGATGGCATTTTCAGCGCATGTTCCGGGCCCAGGCCCACCATATTCATCTTTAATAGTACCGCGTCGCGCACCAGCGCTTCGGGCAGCACACGCAATTCGCGCATGGGCTGCGCCACGTTGTCGAACACGGTCAGGGCCGAATACAACGCGCCTTGCTGGAACAGCATGCCCCAGTGGTTGCGCAATTGCTGCAGCTGGTCCGAGCTGGCCTTGTTGATATCCTCGCCAAAGACTTTGACGCATCCCCGTGCTGGATGTTCCAGGCCCAGCATCTGGCGCAACAGCACCGTCTTGCCCGTGCCGGAGCCGCCCACGATGGAGAGGATTTCGCCCCGTTCGATTTCCAGGTTCAAGTCCTGGTGCACGACGGTGCGGCCGAACTTGGTCCACAAGTTGGTGATTTCCACCACGGGAGCGCTGCCGTGCAGGTTGAACTGGCCCTCGTTGCCCTCGCTCGCCTTGCAAGCGTTATCGTTGTCCGCCATCAATATCCCACTCCATTGAAGACGATGGCAAACACGGCGTCAGCCAGGATCACCACGGTGATGGCCGTGACGACGGCGGTGGTAGTGCCATGCCCCAGGCTTTCCGTATTGGCCTTGATGCGCAGGCCGAAATGGCATGAGACGAGGGCGATCAGCATGCCGAAGATGACGCCCTTGCCCAGGCCGATCATGTAATTGGCCAGCGGCACGGCATCCGGCAGCTTCTGGATGAAGTAGCGCGCCGACAAGTTTAATTCCACCTTGGCCGCCACCATGCCGCCGATCAGCGCGGCCGTGTCCGTCCAGATGACGAGCAGGGGCATGGAAATGGCCAGGGCCAGCACTTTTGGCATAATCAGGCGAAAACCGTGCGAAATGCCCATCACCAGCATGGCGTCGAGCTCTTCCGTGACGCGCATGACGCCCAGCTGGGCCGTGATGGATGAGCCCGAGCGGCCCGCCACGAGAATGGCGGCCAACAAGGGCCCCAGTTCGCGGATGACGCTCATGCCCAGCAGGTTGACCAGATAAATGTCGCCGCCAAAGGCGCGCAGCTGCTGCGCCGACAGATAGGACAGCACCACGCCGATCAGAAAGCCCACGAGCGCCGTGATACCCAGCGCCTGGAAGCCCGCATGGAAGATGTTGGCGGAAATTTCACGCCATGGTCCACGCATGGGATGGCGCGCAAAGCGGCCGATATCCTGCGTTACCTGGCCCACGAGGGCAATAAACCCCTTTAAATGTTCGAAAAACAGCAAAATGGCCATGCCCAGCTTCATCACGGGCGTGAGGCGGTTGGCGCGCGATGGCGGTGTTTCCAGGGGGCCCGTCTCTTCGATGCGCCGGAAAAACTCTTCCAGCGATGGCGCCAGGGTCAGCTGCGCGGGGCGCCGCTTGCCCCAGGCATTCCAGAACAGCTGGGCGCCGATATGGTCCATGCTGTCGATCTGCGACAGGTCCCAGTGCGCATTGGCGTCGTCCTGCAGGGGCTTGAGCTGGGCGTCGATGGCCTTGATGGCATTGTCATGCGCCAGCGCATGCACCTGCCAGGTGCCGCTGGCAGTGACTAGGGCTCCCTGTTGGGAGCTGGTCTGGGAGAGGGTCAGTTTCGGCGATTGTACAGTCGGCATCGTGCCAGTTTAAGGGAGAATGGCGCGGACCGCCACAGATGTTCAATCGCCGCCGTCTCAGTACGCCAGGTGGCGCGCCTGGCGCAGCGGCAAGGCTACGTCCGGGCGTACCTTGGTGCTGCTAGCGCTCACTTCGCTTGGTTTGGCATGCGTGGGCGCCTGCGCGCCGCCCGCATAGTCGCTGGCCACGAGGGCATTGGCCTCGACCGCGCTCATGCCGCGCGTCTGCAGCCATTGCGCCACCAGCTTGGCCAGGCGCTCCATGGCGATGCGGTGGGTGGCGTCCGTGTGGGCGTAAAGCCAGTTCGAAAAGTCCATGAAGTTGTCAAATGGCGCATCGCCCAGCATCCACTGCACCGTATTGGCGAAGCGGCCCGAGTTGGCCACCAGGTCCCAGTAGCGGGCGAAGCGCACGAGGCGCTGCATGCTCATGAAGTCGAGCTGTTTGTTTGCCAGGATAGTGTAGGGCGGGTGCGGGTCGAACACCATGCCGTAGTTTTCCGTATGGCGGATGATGGGCGTGCCGCGCAGCCGTTTCAAGATGCCGAACTGGATTTCATGCGGTTTCAAGGCCACCAGCTTGTTGAAGCCGGCCGCAAAGCTCGCTTCATCCTCGCCCGGCAAACCGGCAATCAAGTCCACGTGCAAGTGGGCGTTTGATTCTTCGCAAAGCCAGCGGATGTTATCGGCCGCCTTTTGATTATCCTGCTTGCGGCTGACCAGCGATTGTACGTCCGGATTGAAACTCTGGATGCCGATTTCGAACTGCAAGGCGCCGGGCGGGAACTTGCTGATGCCTTCTTTCAAGGCATCGGGCAAATGGTCGGGCACCAGCTCGAAGTGGGCGTAGATGGGATCGTCCGGATTGGCTTCGATCTTGTCAAGAAAGAACTGCATGATCTTCAAGCTGGTCTTGATGTTCAGGTTGAAGGTGCGGTCGACGAACTTGAACAGGCGGGCACCGCGCGCGTGCAGTGATTCCATCTCGGCCAGGAAGTTTTCCAGGGCGAAGGGCCAGGCCGTCTTGTCCAGCGCCGACAGGCAAAACTCGCATTTGAACGGGCAGCCGCGCGACGCCTCCACGTAAATCGTGCGGTGGCGGATATCGTCGTCTGTATATAAGGAGTAGGGCAGTTGCAGTTCGGCCAGCGGGGCTTGCACGCCGGCATGGATCTTCATCAGTGGTTTCGGCCCGTTGAGAATCTCGCCGCACAGTTTGGGGAAGGTGACGTCGCCCCAGCCCGTGATCAGGTAATCGGCCAGCCGGACGATTTCCTGCTCGCCCGCCTCATGCGACACTTCCGGCCCGCCCAGCACGATGATGACCTCGGGCGCCACGCGCTTGAGCATGGCCACCAGTTTCGTCGTTTCCTCGACGTTCCATATATACACGCCAAAACCGATGATGCGCGGCTTGTTCGTCAGGATGCGCTCGACCAGTTCTGTAGTCTTGGCGCCAATGACGAATTCCTGCAGTCGCGTTTGTGCCTGCAGCGGCCCCATATTGGCCAGCAAATAGCGCAAGCCCAGCGAAGCGTGGGTATAGCGGGCGTTCAAGGTGGAGAGCAGGATGGTCATGACGGGTGCGATTCGGGGAAAACAGCCATTTTACGCTGCACACGACGATTTATCCGGATAAAGCTTGCTTAGTAGCACGGATTTGGCTATAGTTCGCCTCCCCAATGAGACGCACTAGTTTGCGGCACAAAAGGGACAGCCTTCCGGGGCTGGGTAGTAAAAAGTTTTTAAGTGCAATGCGCTGAAAAACGGGGTTGACGAAATGGCCGAAACGCTTCATACTCTTCCTTCTTCGCAGCTGACAAACACAACGCTTTGTCGATAGCGCGAAAGCAGTACCGAATACCGTTCTTTAACAATTAACAGTCGATAAGTGTGGGCATTTGATGTAAGTGCAGCGCCAATCTTCGGATTGGCGTCTAACTTAAAATATCAAATGTTCACAAGAAATAATGAAATAGGATACTTCTTCGGAAGTAGCCTGTCAGTTTTTTGAGTGAGCGACCCGTCGCAAGACGGTGCCAATAAAATGGCAAAGTAACAGAGATTAAACTGAAGAGTTTGATCCTGGCTCAGATTGAACGCTGGCGGCATGCCTTACACATGCAAGTCGAACGGCAGCACGGAGCTTGCTCTGGTGGCGAGTGGCGAACGGGTGAGTAATATATCGGAACGTACCCTAGAGTGGGGGATAACGTAGCGAAAGTTACGCTAATACCGCATACGATCTAAGGATGAAAGTGGGGGATCGCAAGACCTCATGCTCGTGGAGCGGCCGATATCTGATTAGCTAGTTGGTAGGGTAAAAGCCTACCAAGGCATCGATCAGTAGCTGGTCTGAGAGGACGACCAGCCACACTGGAACTGAGACACGGTCCAGACTCCTACGGGAGGCAGCAGTGGGGAATTTTGGACAATGGGCGAAAGCCTGATCCAGCAATGCCGCGTGAGTGAAGAAGGCCTTCGGGTTGTAAAGCTCTTTTGTCAGGGAAGAAACGGTGAGAGCTAATATCTCTTGCTAATGACGGTACCTGAAGAATAAGCACCGGCTAACTACGTGCCAGCAGCCGCGGTAATACGTAGGGTGCAAGCGTTAATCGGAATTACTGGGCGTAAAGCGTGCGCAGGCGGTTTTGTAAGTCTGATGTGAAATCCCCGGGCTCAACCTGGGAATTGCATTGGAGACTGCAAGGCTAGAATCTGGCAGAGGGGGGTAGAATTCCACGTGTAGCAGTGAAATGCGTAGATATGTGGAGGAACACCGATGGCGAAGGCAGCCCCCTGGGTCAAGATTGACGCTCATGCACGAAAGCGTGGGGAGCAAACAGGATTAGATACCCTGGTAGTCCACGCCCTAAACGATGTCTACTAGTTGTCGGGTCTTAATTGACTTGGTAACGCAGCTAACGCGTGAAGTAGACCGCCTGGGGAGTACGGTCGCAAGATTAAAACTCAAAGGAATTGACGGGGACCCGCACAAGCGGTGGATGATGTGGATTAATTCGATGCAACGCGAAAAACCTTACCTACCCTTGACATGGCTGGAATCCCGGAGAGATTTGGGAGTGCTCGAAAGAGAACCAGTACACAGGTGCTGCATGGCTGTCGTCAGCTCGTGTCGTGAGATGTTGGGTTAAGTCCCGCAACGAGCGCAACCCTTGTCATTAGTTGCTACGAAAGGGCACTCTAATGAGACTGCCGGTGACAAACCGGAGGAAGGTGGGGATGACGTCAAGTCCTCATGGCCCTTATGGGTAGGGCTTCACACGTCATACAATGGTACATACAGAGCGCCGCCAACCCGCGAGGGGGAGCTAATCGCAGAAAGTGTATCGTAGTCCGGATTGTAGTCTGCAACTCGACTGCATGAAGTTGGAATCGCTAGTAATCGCGGATCAGCATGTCGCGGTGAATACGTTCCCGGGTCTTGTACACACCGCCCGTCACACCATGGGAGCGGGTTTTACCAGAAGTAGGTAGCTTAACCGTAAGGAGGGCGCTTACCACGGTAGGATTCGTGACTGGGGTGAAGTCGTAACAAGGTAGCCGTATCGGAAGGTGCGGCTGGATCACCTCCTTTCTAGAGTTTGCACGAATCATGTAAATGATTCACGCATCAAATGTTCACACTTATCGGCTGTTAATATAAAGAACAGCATTTGGGGCTGTAGCTCAGCTGGTTAGAGCACCGTGTTGATAACGCGGGGGTCGTTGGTTCGAGTCCAACCAGCCCTACCAGTTTCTGCAGTCTGGAAATACCCTAGGGGGATTAGCTCAGCTGGGAGAGCACCTGCTTTGCAAGCAGGGGGTCGTCGGTTCGATCCCGTCATCCTCCACCAAAAGTTCAAACGTAAATCAGTGCTGATTAATGCACCGGGATTTAGGTTTGGTCTTTTCGAGATCAAGTGCTGTATGTTCTTTAACAATCTGGAAGAAGTAAAGATTATTTATTGATTGATTTGCCGTAAAAAGCAAATCGATGGGTAATGATTGTATGTATCAACAAACAAGCAACAACGTTGTACTTTCTTATCCCTGTAGCGCTCTTTCATTATGCAAATGATGAGAGGCTAACGTTATAGGGACAAGCGAATAAGTGCACATGGTGGATGCCTTGGCGATTACAGGCGATGAAGGACGTAGTAGCTTGCGATAAGCTGCGGGGAGTGAGCAAACACACTTTGATCCGCAGATTTCCGAATGGGGCAACCCACCCTTTTAGGGTATTGCATACTGAATACATAGGTATGCAAGGCGAACGCGGCGAACTGAAACATCTAAGTAGCTGCAGGAAAAGAAATCAACCGAGATTCCCAAAGTAGCGGCGAGCGAAATGGGAAGAGCCTGTACGTGATAGTCGGACCGATAACAGAATCCTCTGGAAATAGGAGCCATAGTGGGTGATAGCCCCGTATGTGAAATTGGACCGGTGATACTAAGCGTACGACAAGTAGGGCGGGACACGTGACATCCTGTCTGAATATGGGGGGACCATCCTCCAAGGCTAAATACTCGTAATCGACCGATAGTGAACCAGTACCGTGAGGGAAAGGCGAAAAGAACCCCGGAAGGGGAGTGAAATAGATCCTGAAACCGTGTGCATACAAACAGTAGGAGCGGACTTGTTCCGTGACTGCGTACCTTTTGTATAATGGGTCAGCGACTTACATTCAGTGGCAAGGTTAACCGAATAGGGAAGCCGTAGAGAAATCGAGTCCGAATAGGGCGATCAGTCGCTGGGTGTAGACCCGAAACCAAGTGATCTACTCATGGCCAGGATGAAGGTGCGGTAACACGCCCTGGAGGTCCGAACCCACTAATGTTGAAAAATTAGGGGATGAGCTGTGGGTAGGGGTGAAAGGCTAAACAAACTTGGAAATAGCTGGTTCTCTCCGAAAACTATTTAGGTAGTGCCTCAAGTATCACCATCGGGGGTAGAGCACTGTTATGGCTAGGGGGTCATTGCGACTTACCAAACCATTGCAAACTCCGAATACCGATGAGTGCGAGCTTGGGAGACAGACGTCGGGTGCTAACGTCCGGCGTCAAGAGGGAAACAACCCAGACCGCCAGCTAAGGTCCCAAAGATTGGCTAAGTGGAAAACGAAGTGGGAAGGCTAAAACAGTCAGGATGTTGGCTTAGAAGCAGCCATCATTTAAAGAAAGCGTAATAGCTCACTGATCGAGTCGTCCTGCGCGGAAGATGTAACGGGGCTAAGCCAGTCACCGAAGCTGCGGATATTGTTCTGTGATTTATCACAGATATATATGGTAGGAGAGCGTTCTGTAAGCCTGCGAAGGTGTCTTGTAAAGGATGCTGGAGGTATCAGAAGTGCGAATGCTGACATGAGTAGCGATAATGGGGGTGAAAAGCCTCCACGCCGTAAGCCCAAGGTTTCCTGTTCAACGTTCATCGGAGCAGGGTGAGTCGGCCCCTAAGGCGAGGCAGAGATGCGTAGCTGATGGGAAGCAGGTTAATATTCCTGCACCGTCGTATGATGCGATGGGGGGACGGATCGCGGAAGGTTGTCCAACTGTTGGAATAGTTGGTTTTTGGCTCATAGAAGGCACTTAGGCAAATCCGGGTGCGGAATTCAAGGGGTTGAGACGAGTGAACTTGTTCACGAAGCAATCGGAAGTGGTTCCAAGAAAAGCCTCTAAGCTTCAGTCATACGAGACCGTACCGCAAACCGACACAGGTGGGCGAGATGAGTATTCTAAGGCGCTTGAGAGAACTCGGGAGAAGGAACTCGGCAAATTGGTACCGTAACTTCGGGAAAAGGTACGCCCCGGTAGCTTGATTGGTTTACTCCATGAGGGTGAAAGGGTTGCAATAAACTGGTGGCTGCGACTGTTTAATAAAAACACAGCACTCTGCAAACACGAAAGTGGACGTATAGGGTGTGACGCCTGCCCGGTGCTGGAAGATTAAATGATGGGGTGCAAGCTCTTGATTGAAGTCCCAGTAAACGGCGGCCGTAACTATAACGGTCCTAAGGTAGCGAAATTCCTTGTCGGGTAAGTTCCGACCTGCACGAATGGCGTAACGATGGCCACACTGTCTCCTCCCGAGACTCAGCGAAGTTGAAATGTTTGTGATGATGCAATCTACCCGCGGCTAGACGGAAAGACCCCATGAACCTTTACTGTAGCTTTGCATTGGACTTTGAACCAATCTGTGTAGGATAGGTGGGAGGCTTTGAAGCGGGGACGCTAGTTCTCGTGGAGCCAACCTTGAAATACCACCCTGGTTTGTTTGAGGTTCTAACCTTGGTCCGTTATCCGGATCGGGGACAGTGCATGGTAGGCAGTTTGACTGGGGCGGTCTCCTCCTAAAGTGTAACGGAGGAGTTCGAAGGTACGCTAGATACGGTCGGACATCGTGTTGATAGTGCAATGGCATAAGCGTGCTTAACTGCGAGACTGACAAGTCGAGCAGGTACGAAAGTAGGACATAGTGATCCGGTGGTTCTGTATGGAAGGGCCATCGCTCAACGGATAAAAGGTACTCTGGGGATAACAGGCTGATTCCTCCCAAGAGTTCATATCGACGGGGGAGTTTGGCACCTCGATGTCGGCTCATCACATCCTGGGGCTGTAGCCGGTCCCAAGGGTATGGCTGTTCGCCATTTAAAGTGGTACGTGAGCTGGGTTTAAAACGTCGTGAGACAGTTTGGTCCCTATCTGCCGTGGGCGTTGGAAATTTGAAGGGGGCTGCTCCTAGTACGAGAGGACCGGAGTGGACGAACCTCTGGTGTACCGGTTGTCACGCCAGTGGCATTGCCGGGTAGCTAAGTTCGGAAGAGATAACCGCTGAAAGCATCTAAGCGGGAAACTTGCCTTGAGATGAGATTTCCCAGAGCCTTGAGCTCTTTGAAGGGTCGTTCGAGACCAGGACGTTGATAGGCTGGGTGTGGAAGTGCAGTAATGCATTAAGCTAACCAGTACTAATTGCCCGTACGGCTTGTCCCTATAACCTTAGCAGGTACAGAGGATAAGACGGTACAACGTTGTGAGTTTGTTGATACTACTATTCATTACCCCAATCTTTGCTTCTTCCAGATTCAGGCTTTGTCGCTCAATTGAGGACAAATGCCAGTACAAGTTATGCCTGATGACCATAGCAAGTTGGTCCCACCCCTTCCCATCCCGAACAGGACCGTGAAACAACTTTGCGCCGATGATAGTGCTGCAACCAGTGTGAAAGTAGGTTATCGTCAGGCTTGTTATTCGCAGTAGAAGAAAACCCCACCGGACTCCGGTGGGGTTTTTTTTCGTCTGCAGGTTTGTGTTGCAAGACGGTTGGATACAAAAAAGGCAGCGCTGCGCGCTGCCCGCTGCCTTTGCCGTTTAATTAAGTCAACATACTCTGTGCCATTCCAGGTCAAAGCGGGCCAGGAATTTCTTGAGCCTGTCCGCATCATTCGGCTTGGCTTTCACGGCACGCGAGACTGCATACAGCGTGCGGCCCGCATCGGACAGGCTGTTCGATTGCCGGCATACCTTGATCACTGCTTGCAGCTGCAACGCATCGAACAGGTCGAGTTGCGCGGCAGCCTGCTCTCCCATGATCGCTGCCAGGTCCACTTCCGGATGGGCGCTACGCCCACCATGATGCTGCCACATCCGCTGCAGGCGCTTGATCTCTTCGTCGACCACGCCATCCGTGATGCGACCCGCTTCCGATAGAGTCGCCAGGCGCGTGACAGCGGCCGACAGATCGCGGAAATTGCCATTCCATGCTGAGGTGGGCAAGGTGGCGAAACGCATGAAGCGTTCGCGGGCCTCCTTGTTGAAGCGCACTCGTTCGCCCGTTTCGGCGCCATATTGCGCCAGCAGATATTCCAGGTTCGGCTCGATGTCTTCCGGACGCTGCACCAGGCCAGGCAATTCATAGGTCCACAGGTTGATGCGCGCATACAGGTCTTCGCGGAAGCGGCCGGCGGCTACCTCCTTGCCCAGGTCGCGGTTGGTGCCGGCGATCAGCTGGAAGTCGCTCTGCACTTCCGTGTCCGCACCTACAGGGAAAAAACGTTTTTCTTCGATGGCTTTCAGCAGCATCGCCTGTTCGTCTAGCCCTAGCTCACCGATTTCATCGAGAAACAGCAATCCCTTGTGTGCGCTGCGCAGCAAGCCTGGCCGGTCCACGCCGGCGCCAGTGAATGAACCCTTGATATGGCCGAACAGGGTGGACGCGGCGCCGTCGCCATGCAGGGTGGCGCAATTGAGATCGATGAATTTGCCGTCGATCTGGTGGCGCGATTTTTTCAGTTCATAGACGCGGCGCGCGAGAAAGGATTTGCCGGCGCCCGTAGGCCCCATCAGCAGCATGGGGGCGCGGGACTTGATGGCGACGCGCTCGATTTCCTCGATCATGGCGTTGAACTTCGCATTGCGCGTGGCGATGCCTGACTTCAGGAAGGCCACGCCTTCGGCCTGTTCGCGCGTAAAACGCTGGGCGATCTGATCGTAGCGGGACAGATCGAGGTCGATCAGCGCGTAGCTGCCGGGATTGCCGGCAGCCTGGCGCTTGGGCGGTGATGTCTGCACGAGGCGGCCGGGGAAATAGCGTGCCTCCGTCATCAGGAACATGCAGATTTGCGCCACGTGGCTACCGGTGGTGATGTGGATCCAATAGTCTTCCTTGTTCGGATCGAAGGGGTAGTTGTTGGCGAAATCGTAGAGGGCGCCGTACACGTTCTCGAAGTCCCAGGCATCGCTGATGGGGAGTGCATGCGCGATTAATTCGGTTTCCGGCGAGACGCTGGCGATATCCTGCGACACCTGCTGCACCAGGTTGCTGAACTGGCTGCCTGCGTACAGCAACTCGAAACGGTCGATGATCTTGTCCTCGTGCTGGGTCAGGGCGATGCTGGGGCGCCACTTCTCCCAGCGTGCCGCGCCCCTGCCATTGTCGAGTTGCGTGCCGAGAAAGCCGATGACGACAGTGCGTTTTGCTTGCATATTTTGGATAAGACTTTATCTGAAAAGATAATTGTATTCGAAATCGCAATGCCTGCTAATTCCCGTTGAAAAATACAGATGAAAATATTATTTCATAAAATCAATGACTTATGATCTTTTTTGACGAGGGTGGAAAAGCTGGCACAGCGCTTGCAATAGAGAGGATACAAACGAGATAAAACGAGTAGAAGAGAGGATCACATCATGGCCAACTTGCGGCTATTCCAAAGCACTAAACAAACCAGCTTGCTGCCAGCCGCACTGGGCTTCAACGCGGAAGGCGCGCCAGCCTACGCGCTGACGCCACGCCACCAGCTGGCCCAGTATGCGGCCACGGGCTGCCTGAACACGACGTTCTATGCGAGCGCCGAAGCGCAGCTGGCGAGGGTGCTGGAACTGTGCAAAGCCGTGGAGCCGGCCTTCATTGCGAAAACGGCCGTGTATTGCCGCGAACGGGGCTACATGAAAGACATGCCGGCCTTGCTGGTGGCGGTGTTGGCGGCGCAGGGCGCTGTGGAATTTCCGCCAGCTTTCGAGCGCGTCATCAACAATGGCAAGATGCTGCGCAACTTCGTGCAGATCATGCGCTCGGGCGTCGCGGGCCGCAAGTCGCTGGGGTCGCGTCCGAAAAAACTGGTGCAGGCATGGTTGAACAGCGCTTCGGAGCAGGTTTTGCTGGCCGCAGCCGTGGGCAATGCACCCTCGCTGGCCGACGTGGTGAAGATGGTGCACCCGAAACCGCAGGATGCCTGGCGGGCAGCGTTTTTTGCATGGCTGATCGGCAAGCAGTACGATGCCAAGGCACTGCCGCCGGCGCTGGCCGCGTTCGAGGCTTACAAGCTTGATCCAGCGCAAGCGATACCGGAAGTGCCGTTCCAGATGCTGACGGCGCTACCCTTGTCTGCCCGGGACTGGGCGCAGATCGCCCGCCAGGGCAGCTGGCAGATGGTGCGCATGAATCTGAACACCTTTGGCCGCCACGGCGTGTATGCGATCGACGGCATGCCGGAATTGATTGCCGCGAAGCTGCGCGATTCCGAGGCGATTGACCGGGCGCGGGTATTTCCGTACCAGTTGATGTCGGCCTGCATGGCCGCCAGCGAGAGCGTGCCCGCCATCGTGCGCAATGCGCTGGAGCAGGCGCTGGAAATATCGCTGCTGAACGTGCCGCGGATAGCGGGCAGGGTGGTGGTGTGTCCCGACGTTTCCGGCTCGATGTCCTCGCCCGTCAGCGGTTTTCGCGGTAGCGCCACCTCGAGTGTACGTTGCATCGACGTGGCGGCGCTGGTGGCGGCGGCCATGCTGCGCAAGAATCCGGACGCCATGGTGCTGCCGTTCGAGCAAAGCGTGGTGACATGCCAGCTCGATGCGCAGGGCACGGTGATGGAGAACGCGGCAAGGCTGGCGGCCATCGGAGGTGGCGGCACCAATTGCAGTGCGCCACTGCTGCGGATGAACAGCAAGAAGGAGCTGGCGGACCTGGTGATTTATGTCTCTGATAACGAATCGTGGATCGACGCCAGACGCAGCGGCGCCACGGCAACGATGGGACAGTGGACTGTCTTCAAGCAGCGCAATCCGCAAGCGAAACTGGTGTGCATCGATATTGCGCCGCACGCCACGACGCAGGCGATGGAGCGCGAGGATATCCTGAACATCGGTGGTTTTTCCGATGACGTATTCAGGATTATCGCCGCCTTTGCTGCAGGTCGGCTGGACCCCGCGCACTGGGTGGGAGAAATCGACGCCATCGATGTTGCAAGTTGTTGAAGTAAAGCGCATGAATGCGGACAAGACTACATAACAGACGTCCTGTCCAACCTTGTCATGCGCTGCAGTACCCCGAATGCCGACAGGATTACATAGCTTAGCCGCGTCAAACCGGCCTGGCAGGCGCAGTGAGCTTGCCAGAAAATCCTGTCCCACCTTGTCGGGTTGTCGTACGGATGAATGCCGGTGGAACTACATCCAGGGCCGATGCGTCGGCAACGTTTCACCAATCCTGGTCATCCCCCCGGATAACATGAGAAGAGAGAACATATGAAAGAATACGAAGTCCTGCATGCCGAAGGCAGCCGTCCCGTGAAAATGTGGACCCGTGGCGTGCCTGTCGAAGAAGCGGCCAAAAAACAATTACGCAACACGGCGACCCTGCCGTTCATTTACAAGCATATCGCCGTCATGCCCGACGTCCACCTGGGTAAAGGTTCGACCATCGGCAGCGTGATTCCCACGCTGGGCGCCGTGATTCCGGCGGCGGTTGGCGTGGATATCGGGTGCGGTATGATGGCGGCGAAAACCACGCTGACGGCCAGCGACTTGCCCGATAACCTGGGGCCACTGCGCAGCGCCATCGAGCGCGCCATTCCGCACGGGATGTCGCCGAAGACGCGCGGCCACCGCGGCCGCGACGAAGGTTCCTGGCATACGCCGCCTTCGGTGGTCGATGCGGCCTGGCTGCAACTGAAGGATGAATTCGATGCCATTTGCCTGAAAACGCCCAAGCTGAAGAACACGAATAACTACCGCCACCTGGGAACTTTGGGCAGCGGTAACCACTTCGTCGAAGTCTGCCTCGACGAGCAGGGCTCGGTGTGGTTCATGCTGCATTCCGGCTCGCGTGGCGTGGGCAATGCCATCGGCACCCATTTCATCGAATTGGCCAAGCAGGATATGCGTACTCACTTCATCAACCTGCCCGACCAGGACCTGGCTTATTTGGCCGAGGGAACGCAGCATTACGACGATTATGTGGAGGCGGTGGGCTGGGCCCAGCGTTTTGCCCGCAACAACCGCGAAGTGATGATGCAGAACCTGATCGCGGCCGTGCGCACGGTCATCCATAAGCCGTTCCAGACGCATGTGGAAGCCGTCAACTGCCACCATAACTATGTGCAGAAGGAGCACCACTTCGGCAAGGATGTACTGGTCACGCGCAAGGGCGCCGTCTCGGCCCGGGCCGGCGAACTGGGGATCATTCCCGGCTCCATGGGGGCGAAGAGCTTTATCGTGCGCGGTAAAGGAAATGCGGAGAGCTTTCATAGCTGCAGCCACGGTGCGGGACGCACGATGAGCCGCACGGAAGCGAAGCGGCGTTTCAACCTGGAGGACCAGATCCGCGCCACGCAAGGCGTGGAATGCCGCAAGGATGAAAACGTGATCGATGAGATTCCGATGGCCTACAAGGATATCGATGCGGTGATGCTGGCGCAGCGCGAGCTGGTCGATGTCGTGCATATCCTGAAGCAGGTCGTCTGCGTCAAAGGATAAGAGAGAGAAAGTAGAGATGATAGAAATAGATGGAGCGCAAGGTGAAGGCGGCGGACAGATTTTGCGCTCGGCGCTGAGCCTGTCCATGATCACGGGGCAAGCATTCCGCTTGACGAATATCCGCGCGGGGCGGGAAAAGCCCGGCCTGCTGCGCCAGCATTTGCTGGCCGTGCAGGCGTCGGCCGCCATTTGCGGGGCGCGCACGACGCCGCTGGCGCTGCGCGCAGCTAGCCTGGAATTCGTGCCTGGCTCCATACGCGGTGGCGATTACCGTTTTGCCATCGGCAGCGCCGGCAGTTGCACCCTGGTGCTGCAAACCCTGTTGCCGGCCCTGCTGCATGCGGATGGGCCGTCCACCGTGCGCATCAGTGGCGGCACGCACAATCCCATGGCGCCGCCCGTGCATTTCCTGCAGCGCGCGTATGGCCCCATCCTGCAGCAGATGGGTGCCGAGGTGGAGATCGCGCTGCAACGCTACGGCTTTCATCCCGCAGGCGGCGGCGAAGTGATTGCCACCGTACAACCGTGTCCGCGCTTGCGGCCTATCGCATTGCTGCAGCGCGGTGAACGGAAAGCAGGGTATGCGGAAAGCGTGTTGGCGGGCCTACATGTGAACGTGGCGCAGCGCGAGTTGGAGCGTGTCGCCAGCGGCATGGGCTGGAGCGGCAAGCAGCTGCGTATCGTCGGCTTGCCCGCGGAGCAGGGGCCGGGCAATGTCTTGTTGCTGACGCTCGAGCATGAGCATGTCACGGAAGTGTTTACTTCTTTTGGCGAAAAGTACTTGCTGGCGGAATCTGTGGCCAAGCGCCTGCTGAACGAGGTGCGCGCCTATCTGAAGACGGATGCGGCCGTCGGCGAGCACCTGGCCGACCAGCTCTTGCTGCCCATGGCGCTGGCCGGTGGTGGCGCCTTCAGTTGCAGCAAGGTCTCGCAGCATGCGCTGACGAATGCGGAGGTGATTTCCCGGTTTTTGCCTGTGCGTATCACTTTCGAGCAGCAGGAGCGGGCCAGCATTTGCACGGTGGCCTCCGTCTGACGCGCGCGGTGACACAACTACCTGTTGCAGCTGTTCCAAATTGATACATGGGCGACCGGATGTGGGGCATATAGGCATGGCATGGCATTTGCTCTTCTTGGATATTCACTAAAAAAACCAAGGAGACCAGCATGACCTATTCCATCCGTACCCTGCTCGGCGTGGCAGCCGCCGGTGCCGTCGCACTCACTTCCCTGCTGACCTTGCCGCATGCCTATGCGCACGGCAATGTCACGCCGCAAGGCGTCGACACCACGGGCTTGCCCAAGGTGGGCGACAAGTGGCTCGAACAAAACCCGTATCGTGGCAACAAGCTGGCCCTGACGGTGGGCACCTCCGCCTACAACCAGAATTGCGCCCGCTGCCACGGCATCGAAGCCATCTCGGGTGGCATCGCGCCGGACTTGCGCCAGCTCGACCGCGATTGCTTCGGTATCAAGAATGAGACAAAGAAACAGGCATGCTACAAGGAAACGGACAATTATTTCCTGGCGACCATCCGCCACGGTAAAGTACGCAATGGCGCCGTGTACATGCCGCCGTTTGAAGGTGTCTTCAACCAGGAAGCCATGTGGGCCATCAAAACCTACCTGGAAACCCGCCGCGATTCTAACTGAGCCGATTGATCACCAAGGAGTCCCATGCGTTCATTTCAATTCCGTGGCGCGCGCGCGATGCTCTCGCTCGCCTGCCTGGCGCTGTGCGCAGCCGCGCCAGCGCGCGCCGACTGGCAGAAAGTGCAGCAGTCGGGCAGCCTGAAAGTGGCGGTGTACAACGAGTTCGCGCCGTTTTCCGACAAGGGCGCGGGCATCGATATCGACATTGCCGAAGCGCTGGCCAAAAAGCTGGGTTTGAAACTGAGCTTGCTGCCCTTTCCCGCCGGTGAAAACCTGAATGACGATTTGCGCAATATGGTGTGGAAGGGCCACTACCTCGGCTATGGTCCTGCCGATGTCATGTTGCATGTCCCGGTCGACAAGAAGTTGATGGCGGATAACGACAAGGTCGAGATTTTCGCCCCGTATTACGTGGAAACCGTGCGTCTGGCGCGCAGCGCGCAAGCCGTGCCGCAATTCGATGGCATCGCTTCGCTGGCCGGCAAGCGTATCGGCGTGGAAAAGGTATCGATCGCCGCCATGCTGATGCTGGGTGAAGACAATGGCAAGTACCGCGACGACGTGCGTATCTTCGACACGGCTGCCGAAGCCTTGCAGCAATTGCAGGCGGGCCAGCTCGACGCCGTGCTGGCGAATCGTTCGGAAATCGAGTCGGTGCTGAAAAGCGATTCCGCTTTCCCCTTGAGCGAGGTGGCGTTCGCCCGCTTGCCGCGTGCCGGCTGGGCCGTGGGTCTGGCTGTCAGCCGTCAGCAGCTCGACGTGGCCAAGTTGCTGCAGGCGGCCATGAACGAGATGGCGGCTAGCGGCGAATTGAAAGCCATCTTTGAGAAATATGGCGTGAAGGAAGCACGGCCGTAGCAGGCTATGTTGATATGCCAAGAAGCCCGCGCATTGGAAGATGCGCGGGCTTTTTTCTTAGAACGAATATTGCGCGCTGGCGCCCAGCAGCCAGTTACGGCCCGGCGCCGCTTCATAGTAGCGTTTGTTGCTGTCGCCAACGATGACGGAACCCACATAGGTCTTGTCGAAAAGATTGTTCAGGCGGGCAAATTCCTTGAAGCGCCATTTGCCCGCGTTTTGCTTGGCGTTGACCCTGGCATTGAACACCGTGTAGCCTGGCGCCGGTTTTTCGCTGTTGCTGTCTTCCGCGTAGATCTGGTTGCTGGCCACGCTTTCCAGTGCCGCGCCAAAACGGTCCAGCGTGTCTTTCCATGCCAGTTCCGCGAACAGGTTGGCGCTGGGTACGCCCGGCAAGCGGCTGCCTTCGCGCACGCTGCCGAAGGCCTGGTCATACACGGCGTGCAGGCTGGTCAGCGCCACTTTTGTCGTGAAGCCATACGGCAGGCTGGAGTCCAGCGACACTTCCATACCCTGGCGCAAGGTCTTGCCCCCATTACGGTAGCTGGTGCGCCCGCCGCTCGATTGATCGACCACCAGTTCGTCGCTGGTCTTGATCTGGAATAAGGCTGCATTCAGATGCGTGTTGCTATTGATCCTGGCTTTGATGCCCGCTTCCAGGTTGGTGCTGGTGGCCGGTTTCAGCTGGTAATTGAAGCCGCTGCCCGTGCCCGAGTAAAACAGTTCGTTCAGGGTGGGCGCCTCGAAGCCGCGTGCGGCGCTGGCGTAGACGTTGACGCTGGGCGTCAGCTTATACAGCAGACCCAGCACCGGTGTCGTGTGGCTGAACTCCAGGCTGCCACTGTCGTCGCCATTGCTGAGAAAGTGGTCGTTGACCGCCACTTTCATCTTACTGTAGCGCACACCTGCGCTGAGCAGCCATGGGCCGCTTTGCCATTCCGCCTGGATATACGGATCGAGGCTGGAGACGACATCCTGCTCGTCGCGGCGCAGCTTGCCTTTTACGCCAAAGCCATTGCCAATGTAATTCTCATAGCCGGTGCGGTCATCGCTGGAGCGGCCGTAATCGATGCCGATGGTGGTGCTCAGCTTGCCGCCTGCCAGCTGGTTCACGTGCAGCCAGTTCGTATCGATGCCATAAAACTGGCGCTGGAAGTCAACCACGCCGCCGGAATGCTTGGGGGGCGCCTGGAAGCCCTTGTTGAAGGCCTGATATTGAATCACGTCACGGTTGCCGCCATACACGGTCACATGCAGGCGGTCCTCGCCGAACGCCTGTTCATAGGTGGCGCCGATTTGCTGGTGGTCGATGCTTTTGCGCGTGTTGTAGCGCTCGGCAAAGGTGCGCTTCGGGTTTTGCGTATCGGTGGTGTCGATTTCGCCTGCGCGCGGGTTGGCGGCAAACGTGGCCCAAGTGACGCCCAGGGGATCTTGCGTATTGCCCTGATGCAGGCTGTTGGCGACGATGGTCAGCTTGCTGTCTGCATTGGGCTTGACGGTGATCTTGCCAAAAGCCTGTTCGCGCGTGGCGGCGCTGTGGTCGCGGAAGCCGTCCGTGCGGAAGCGTGAGCCGTCGAGCACGTAGCCGATGCCGCCTGCCTGTCCTTGCGCCGTCAAGTCCACCTTGCTGGTGCCGTAGCTGCCGCCCGTTACATTCAATTCGACGGATGGGGGATTTTGCCCATCCTTGGAAAAGAGCTGGATCACGCCGCCCGAATGGTTGCCGTAGATGGCAGAAAATGGCCCGCGCAGCACTTCGATGCGCTCCGCCGTGTCCAGGTTGAAGGTGGCGGCCTGGCCCTGGCCATCGGGCATGCTGGCCGGAATGCCATCGCTGATCAGTTTGACGCCGCGCACGCCGAAGGCCGAACGGGCGCCGAAGCCGCGTGAGGAGATTTGCAAGTCTTGTGCGTAGTTCTGGCGGTTTTGCACCACCAGGCCCGGCACGGCGGCCAGCGCTTCCGACGCGTTGACGCGGATTTGGCCCTCCTGGATGCGGGCGCTATCGACTACATCGATCGAGGCCGGCACTTCCTGGCTGGGGTGGGCGATGCGGCTGCCGCTGACGACCACCGTATCCATGACTTGTCCGGTGGCCAGGTCAGCGGACTCGGCGGCGAAAGCGTGGGGGCGAGGGTGGCGCTGCCGGCGACAAACAGGCTGGCAATGGTGTTCAAGCGGAAACGATGCTGCATGCGGGTTCTCCAATGTGAATAAAAGCCTGCTTGGACGCGTGAGCGGCGCAGGTCTGCATAGTCTTATCAAGCAATATGCCTGCCATGTCTCCATTGGTGGGCTGAAATTATACGCGTGTCAGTGGCACGGCGTTTGCATGCAGCAATGTTCAGATGCGCCGATACCGCGCGCTTTCCCCTCGTTTTGCTATGGAAAAGGTGATTATGCCCAACTTCTTCTCGCGCTTGCGCCAGGTTTGCTGGCTGCTGCCTGTGCTCGCCAGCAGCGCCATCCAGGCTGCTCCGTTTGCCTATGTGCCCAATGAAAAATCGGGCACCCTGAGCGTGATCGACACGGCGACCGACCAGGTAGTGCGCCAGATTGCCGCAGGCAAGCGTCCGCGCGGCATCGCCGCCGACCCCACAGGACGGCAATTGTTTGTCACGGATGCCGCCAGCAGTGCCTTATTGCTGATTGACAATGAAGGCGGCGCGCCCCTGCGCACGGTGGCGCTGGGCAAGTCGCCCGAAGGCGTCAGCGCATCCCATGACGGTCGTTACGTGGCTGTGGCCGTCGAGGAAAACAATAGCGTGGCCTTGCTCGATGGCCAGACGGGTGTCTTGCTCGCCGACATCAAGGTGCAAGGGCGGAACCCGGAACATGCCGTGTTCAGCCCCGATGGGCGCTGGCTGCTGGTGAGCGCGGAAGAGGCCGAGCAAGTCGATGTCATTGATGTTGCGCAACGCCGCCAGGTCGCTTCCATCGCTGTCGGCCTGCGTCCGCGCGGCATTGGTTTCAGCCCCGATTCGGGCCGAGCCTATGTGGCGTGCGAACTGGTCAATGCCGTGTATGTGATCGACATGGCCGCGCGCAAGGCGATTGCCACCATTCCAGCGGGCAAGAATGCCAACGGTATCGCTGTCCATCCCAGCGGCAAGCAGGTGTATGTCTCGAACGGCACGGATGGCACGGTGATGGTGATCGATACGGCCAGCAATCAGGTCACGGCCACCATTCCCGTCGGCAAGCGCCCGTGGAATATGGCCATCACGCCGGACGGTGCCAAGCTGTACGTGGCCAATGGCCGCTCGAACAGCGTTTCCGTCATCGATACGGCCAGCGCGCGCAAGGTGGCCGATATTGCCGTGGGCGAATTGCCATGGGGCGTGGTGATTCGGTAGTGGCACAGGCGCAGGTGTTCCAGTCTGGCACACCTGTTCCATTGTGCAGCGGCGCAGGGGCGCAGCAACAGCACTGGCCCGGATTGGAACAGGGCGCCGCCACCTTGTTCAAAACCCAAACAGACCCACGCCCGCCTTTCATGCCCGGGGCAGGCGATGAAAAGCGGGCCGGGTTTGGCGCCACGCCCTTGTAAGCGGGGAAAAACCCGCTAAGTTTGTAGTGGGATGGCGAGCTGGCACGGCATTTGCGGAAGACTCCGTGTACTCACCCCATCTGTACCAGGACGTTTGATTTTAATTACAGCAATTCCATTCTAATTAACCCGATAGAGGACGACATGAATCTCGCAGACATCAGCAAACTGGGCGTAGCCAATCCCTTCAAACAACGCTATGACAATTACATCGGCGGCAAATTCGTTGCGCCAGTAAAAGGTGAATACTTTCCTAACATCACGCCCATCACGGGCTTGCCGTTTTGCGAAATCGCCCGTTCCACGGCGGAAGACGTCGAGCTGGCGCTGGACGCCGCCCATGCCGCCAAGGATGCCTGGGGCAAGACTTCACCTGCCGAGCGCGCCAACATCCTGAACCGCATCGCCGACCGCATCGAACAGAACCTGAGCCTGATCGCCACGGCGGAAACCATCGATAACGGCAAGCCGATCCGCGAGACGATGAATGCCGACATTCCGCTGGCCATCGACCATTTCCGTTACTTCGCCGGCTGCATCCGCGCGCAGGAAGGTTCCGTCGCGCAAATCGACGCGGAAACCTATGCCTACCACTACCACGAACCGCTGGGCGTCGTGGGCCAGATCATCCCGTGGAATTTCCCGATTCTGATGGCCGTGTGGAAACTGGCGCCAGCCCTGGCAGCCGGCAATTGCGTGGTCCTGAAACCGGCCGAGCAGACTCCCGCCTCCATCATGGTGTTGATCGAGCTGATCGGCGACTTGCTGCCACCGGGCGTGTTGAACATCATCAACGGTTTCGGCCTGGAAGCGGGCAAGCCGCTGGCGTCGAGCAAGCGCATCGCCAAGATCGCCTTCACGGGTGAAACGGGTACGGGCCGCTTGATCATGGGTTACGCCGCGCAGAACCTGATTCCCGTCACCCTGGAGCTGGGCGGCAAGTCGCCGAATATCTTCTTTGAAGATGTGATGGATGCTGACGATGATTATTTCGACAAGTGCCTGGAAGGCTTCACGATGTTTGCGCTGAATCAGGGCGAAGTATGCACCTGCCCATCGCGCGTGCTGATCCAGGAATCGATCTACGAGAAATTCATCGAACGAGCCTTGAAGCGCGTGGCCGCCATCAAGCAGGGTAATCCGCTCGACTCTTCCACCATGATCGGCGCCCAGGCGTCGCAGGAGCAGCTGGAAAAAATTCTGTCCTACCTCGATATCGGCCGCCAGGAAGGTGCCGAAGTGCTGGCCGGTGGCGAGCGCAATACGCAGGCAGGCGACCTGGAGGGTGGCTACTACGTGCGTCCGACCGTGTTCAAGGGCAACAACAAGATGCGCATCTTCCAGGAAGAAATTTTCGGGCCCGTCGTGTCCGTGACCACCTTCAAGGATGAGGCCGAAGCGCTGGCGATTGCCAACGATACCTTGTATGGCCTGGGCGCCGGCTTGTGGACGCGCGACGGTTCGCGCGCCTTCCGCATGGGGCGCGCCATCCAGGCGGGCCGCGTGTGGACCAATTGTTACCACCTGTATCCAGCCCACGCCGCATTCGGCGGCTACAAGCAATCGGGTATTGGCCGCGAAAACCACAAGATGATGCTCGATCACTACCAGCAAACGAAGAACTTGCTGGTGAGCTATAGCCCGAAAGCCCTGGGCTTCTTCTAAACCGGCACACGCGCCGCGCCCCTGGCCGGGCGCGGCGTGCAGAAAGGGATGCCATGAGTGCAGCAATTGCCCGGGTGGTCGCCACCGTAGCGGCGCTGGAAATGATGGACAAGTTGCGCCAGCGTCACGGACCGCTGATGTTTTTCCAGTCGGGCGGCTGCTGTGATGGCAGTGCGCCCATGTGTTATGCGCTGGGCGAGTTCGATGTCAGCGATACCGACATTTATCTCGGCAATTTGAATGGCACACCGTTTTACATGGGACTCGAGCAATTCGAGTACTGGGAGCATACCCAGTTGATTATCGATGTGGTCGATGGCAATGGCGGCATGTTTTCACTCGACAACGGCACAGGCAAGCGCTTCCTGACGCGCTCGCGCCTGTTCACCGATGAAGAGTGCGCCTTGTTGCATGCCCAGCCGCATGAACACGACAGAAAAAGCACCTGAGAGTTACACACACATACTAATAACAGAGGGAGATGATTGTGCAGAAAAAAATCATGGGGATCGTCGTCGGTTTGAGTGTCGCCTCGTTGGTCCAGGCGGCCGACGTGGGCAATGTCACCAGTGCCATGCTCGACAGCACGGCGAAGAATCCGTCTAGCGTCCTGTCGTTTGGCATGGGCACGCAGGGCCAGCGCTATTCGCCGTTGACGCAGATCAATGACAAGACCGTGGCCAAGCTGGTGCCGGCCTGGTCGTTCTCGTTTGGTGGTGAAAAACAGCGGGGCCAGGAATCGCAGCCGCTGATTCATAACGGCAAGATGTTTGTCACGGCCTCGTATTCGCGCATCTTTGCCGTCGACTTGAAAACGGGCGCCAAGCTGTGGAAGTATGAACATCGCTTGCCAGACGGCATCATGCCATGCTGCGACGTGGTCAACCGCGGTGCCGCCCTGTACGGCAACCTGGTGATCTTCGGCACGCTGGACGCCTACCTGGTGGCGCTGGATCAAAACACGGGCAAGATCGTCTGGAAGGAAAAGGTCGACGACTACGCTGCCGGTTACTCGATGACTGCCGCGCCGCTGATCGCCGAAGGCTTGCTGCTGACGGGCGTATCGGGCGGGGAATTTGGCATTGTGGGCCGGGTCGAAGCGCGCAATCCCATGACCGGCGAACTGGTGTGGAGCCGTCCGACCGTGGAGGGCCACATGGGCCACCGCTACGACAAGGATGGCAAGGCGACGGATAACGGCGTGTCTGGCACCGTGAACAAGACCTGGCCGGGCGACCTGTGGAAAACGGGCGGCGCCTCGACCTGGATGGGCGGAACCTACGATCCGCAAACCAAGCTGGCCTACTTTGGTACCGGCAACCCGGCACCGTGGAACAGCCATTTGCGTCCCGGCGACAATCTCTATTCCTCGTCCACCGTGGCGCTGGACGTGAAGACGGGCCAGATCAAATGGGCCTATCAAAACACGCCGAACGACTCCTGGGACTTCGATGGCGCGAACGAGTTCGTCACCTTCGACATGGATGGCAAGCGTTACGGCGGCAAGGCTGACCGCAACGGTTTCTTCTATGTGATCGATGCAAACAACGGCAAGCTGCAAAACGCCTTCCCGTTCGTAAAGAAGATCACTTGGGCCAGCAGCATCGACCTGAAGACGGGACGGCCGAACTTCATCGCCGCCAACCGCCCTGGCGATCCGACCAAGGGTGAAGAGGGCAAGAAGGGCACGACGGTATTTTCCGCCCCGGCCTTCCTCGGCGCCAAAAATCAGATGCCGATGGCGTACTCGCCGCAGACCAAGCTGTTCTACGTTCCCGCGAATGAATGGGGCATGGACATCTGGAACGAGCCGATCAGCTACAAGAAGGGCGGCGCCTTCCTCGGTGCCGGTTTCACCATCAAGCCTTTGTTTGACGACTACATCGGCGCCATGCGCGCCATCGATCCGAAGACGGGCAAGATCGTTTGGGAAGTCAAGAACAATGCGCCGCTGTGGGGTGGCGTGATGAGTACTGCCGGCAATCTGGTGTTCTACGGTACGCCGGAAGGCTTCCTGAAAGCCGTCGACGCGAAGACGGGCAAGGAGCTGTGGAAATTCCAGACGGGCTCCGGCGTCGTGGCGCCGCCCGTCACCTGGCAGGATGGCGATACGCAATATGTGGCCGTCGTATCCGGCTGGGGGGGCGCGGTGCCACTGTGGGGTGGCGAAGTGGCGAAGAAGGTCAACTTCCTGGAGCAGGGCGGTTCCGTGTGGGTCTTCAAGCTGGCATCGAAGTAAGGGGGTGAAACGCCCGGGCCACTCGGATGGGCGTCTCCCTGTCCGCCGGGCGCTTTCTTTTTTCTGACGGCCCAGGCCGTCAGTTTTTTGTTTACCTGTATCACCGCTATGCATACTTGCGGTCAAAAAATGAACACCATGCGGGGCAATTGATCCGCTGCTGCACACGTGAAATACGCTTTTTCTCTTTCTCCCTCTGAGCCGTGCTGGGCACGCTTATTGCCAAAGCTTGAGGTACATCAATCACTGGTGTGCACACTAAAAACAGAGAAGAAAGAGGATAAGCAATGAACACATTGATCAAGCTGGGGAGCCTGGGTGTCATGACAATCGCAGCGATGGGGCAGGCGCAAGCCGTCGATATCAAGGCGGGCGACTGGACGGTGTCGGTGGGCGGCATCGTCAACGCCTACTACACACAAGTGTCCTGTTCGGGCGATGCGGTGGGCGGGCTGGCGCTGGGTGGCCAGGCGCTCGGTTGCGGTGGCGAGAAGGACCGCACCACCATCGGCAACGGCTTGCTGCCGAATGGCTTGATCACTTCCGCCTCGTCGCGCCTTGGCGAGTACGACGTGAAAGCCTTGATCGGCATCTACAACTCGACCGCCACCGACAGCGCCATCAGCCAGAACAGCGTGGTCGATGTACGCCAGGCCTTCTTTACGTTCGGCAATGCGGAAATGGGCACCTTCAAGTTGGGCCGTGACTACGGCATCTTCGGCGCGAATGCGATCCTGTCTGACATGACCTTGTTGGGTTCTGGCGCGCCCGTGCAAGCGACGCAGCGGGGCCGGGTGACCCTGGGCCATATCGGTGCTGGCTACACCTATCTGGGCAACTATGGCCAGATCATGTACAGCTCGCCGAAGTCCAGCGGCTTTGGCGTCGATGTGGCGCTGGTCAGCCCTGTGTCCGATACGCCCATCGTGGCAGGTTCGACCTATTCTTCGAAGTCGAGCCCGCAAGTGCAGGCGCAGCTGACGTATGGGCAGGAAGGCTTGAAAGCCTGGCTGGGTGTGAAGTCGCAAAAATTCACCTCGAAAACGCCAGGTATCGATGACCTGACCATGCGCGGCGTGGAGGTGGGCGGCTCGTACCAGATGGGGCCGGCTGGCGTACTGCTCAACTACCAGGGCGGCAAAGGGCTGGGCATCCTGTCCGATGCGGATCAGGGCGATACCAAGTCGAAAAACTGGCTGTTGCAAGGCACGTACAAGACGACGGACAAGCTGAAACTGGGCTTGTCCTACGGCATCAGCAAGAACGACGATAACACGGCCGGCACGGGTGGCTTGAAGTCGAACGCCAACCTGACCCTCGGTGCGTATTACTCGCTCAACAGCGCGATCACGCTGGTGGGTGAACTGGGCCAGACGCGCTCGAAAGGCTTTACGGGCGGCGAAGCGAAGATGAATGGCGTGTCCTTGGGCGGCATCATTTTCTTCTAACTTATCAACGCGGCGCCTTGCAACAGGGCGCCGCATGGAGCGTAGTGCATGCGGACAATGCGGTTGTTCATCGGATGCTGGCTATTCCTGTTTATCCTGGGCCAGGCGTGGGCGGGCGTGCTCACCAAGGCCGAGCTGGCAAGGCGCTTTCCTGCTCCCATCGTCGTCGGTGACAAGGAGACCGATTTGGCCGTCTGGCCCTTGTTCAGGCAAAACGCGACGGCCATCGAACTGGTCGGCTATGTTTTTGAATCGGTGGACCTGGCGCCCATCCCCGGCTTTTCCGGTGTGCCCGTCAATTTATTGATCGCCATTAATCCGCAGGGCAGTTTTCTGGACGTGTCTGTTCTATCGCAGCATGAGCCCGTGTTTCTCGATGGCCTGGGAGAAGCGCCCTTGTTTCAATTCGTCAAACAGTATCAGGGTTTGTCGCTGAAACAGAATATCGCCATCGATGCCAAGAAGAAACGCGCGCCAGACCCCACCCACGCCGATATCGATGGCGTATCGAAGGCCACGGCATCCGTGCGCATCATCAATCAAAGCGTGCTGGCCTCGGCCTTGAAAGTGTCGCGCAAAAAACTCGGCTTCGCGCAAGGCCGCGATCCCGATCAGATCGCCCGTATCCGCATGGATGTGTTTGAAGAACTCAGCATGGCGCAGATGCTCAAACAGGGCTTGATCCAGCATGTACGCCTGAGCAACAAGGATGTGGAGAGCCTGTTTGCCGGCAGTCCCGGCGCGGGACTCGATGTGGAAGCCACACGCGCGCCGGACGGCGTGTTCATCGACCTGTACCTGGCCTATGTATCCGTGCCCACGGTGGGACGCAAGCTGTTGACGGAACGCAGCTGGAACAAGCTGCGCAACCGGCTAGACGAGGGCGACCACGCCATCCTCGTGATGTCGCGCGGGCGCTACAGCGTGCTGGGCGACGATTTCGTGCGTGGCACCGTCCCCGACCGGCTATTGCTGAAGCAGGATGGCTTGCCCATCGATATGCGCGACCTGGACCTGGAATTGCACTTGTCGGAGGGCGGGGCGTTGCCGACTGAAAATGTCGCCGTGTTTCGCATCATCAGCCAGGCGGGGCTTGATCCGGCCAGCCCGCTGGCATTTTCTCTCCCTATCACGCGCAACAAGGGCATCGTGTATCCGGAACGCATCGCCCGCAACGTGGATTTCAGCTACCGCTTGCCCGCCGATTTCTATATCGCGCCACAAGGCGACGATGCCACGTGGCGCGGCACGTGGAAGAACCGCAAGGCTGAACTGCTGCTCTTGGTCGCCGGGCTGGCGCTGCTGGCCGGCGCTTTGGCCTGGCAGAAACGCCTGGTGCGCGATGGGCGGCAATTTACCTGGTTCCGCAATCTGTTCCTGTTGTTTACCATCGCTTTCATCGGCTACTACGCGCAGGGGCAGCTATCGATCGTCAATATTACGGGCGTCATCCAGGCGTTGCTGGCGGGGCGCAGCCTGGGCTTTTTCCTGTTCGACCCGATGACGGTGATCTTGTGGGCTTTTGTGCTGCTCAGCCTATTTATATGGGGACGGGGCACGTTTTGCGGCTGGCTGTGTCCGTTTGGAGCCCTGCAGGAATTCACGGGCAAGCTGGGCCAGTGGCTGCGCTTGCCGCAGTGGAAGATCAAGCCGCGCCTCGACGGGCGCTTGAAATGGATCAAGTATGGCTTGCTGGCGGCCATTCTTGGCAGCAGCATGTTTTCCAGCCAAATCACGGACAAGCTGGTGGAACTGGAGCCGTTCAAGACGGCGATTACCCTGAATTTTGTGCGCGCCTGGCCCTTCGTCGCGTATGCCGTGGGCTTGCTGCTGCTCAGCAGTGTTTCCTACAAATTCTTTTGCCGCTACCTGTGCCCGTTTGGCGCGGCGCTGGCGCTGCTGGGGCGCTTTCGCCTATTCAACTGGATTCCCCGTCGCAAGGAATGCGGCACGCCTTGCCAGACTTGCCGCCACCGTTGCGAGTATCACGCCATCGCGCCCAGCGGGAAAGTCGATTACGGTGAGTGTTTTCAGTGTATGGATTGCGTGGTGATTTACGCCAGCGATGAAAAATGTGCCCCCTTGATGCTGGAAATCAAGCGTGCCCGCACCATTCCCATAGTCCGGGCCACGGCAGAGGAGAGCAGCAATGCAGCGTAGGACGTTTATTTCCGCCGCCATCGGCAGCGTGGCCGGCATGGCGGGCTTGGCTTTGCCTGGCATCATGGCGCGCGGCACGGCCACGGCGTCCGGCGTACGGCCTTATCAAGGCGCCGCGCTGGGATTTGGCACGACCATCGCCGTCACCGTATTGCACCATGATCAGCACCAGGCCGAACTGGCCATTGAAGATGCCTTGCATGCGGCCAGGAATATCGACCGCCTGATGAGCATTTACAGTCCAGCGAGCCAAGTCTTCCAGCTGAACCGCGATGGGCGCTTGGCCCGGCCGGACGCGCATCTGCTGGCCGTGCTGTCGCAGGCGCAATCCTTGTCGCAATGGAGCGATGGGGCGTTTGATATCACCGTGCAACCTTTGTGGCAGCTGTTTCGCGCGGCGGCGGACCAGGCCAGCTTGCCGACGGACACATTGCGCCGCGCGGCACAGGCGCGGGTGAGCTGGAGGCAACTGGCGTGGGACAGGCGCGAAGTACATTTTCTTCAGCCCGGCATGGCGCTGACCTTGAACGGCCTGGCGCAAGGCTACGCGGCGGACATGGCGCTGGCGGCCGTGCAGGCGCGCGGCATACGGCACGCGCTGCTCGACACGGGCGAGTTCATTGCGCGCGGACAGCGCTCCCCGCGCCGACCATGGACCTTGGGCATCCAGGACCCGCGCGACGGGGAAATCCTGGCGGCCACCCTGAAAGTGGAAGGGCGCAGCGTGGCCACGTCGGGCGACTACGAATGCACGTTCACGCCCGACTTTGTGCATCACCATATCTTCGACCCAGCGAACGGTGATTCGCCGGGAGAACTGGCCAGCGTGACCGTGCTGGCCCCCACGGGCTTGCTGGCCGATGGCTTGTCAACGACCTTCATGGTGACGGGCGCCGCGCGTGCGCATGCCATGGCCGCGCACATGCAGGGCGTGGACCTGATGACTATCGACAAGTCGGGGCAGCGCAAGATGTCGCCCGGCTTTCCCCGTCTGCTTTAGGCTATTTCAGATGTGGCACCTTGCGATAGATCGTATTGCGCGATACGCCCAGGGCCCTGGCCGTGGCCGAGACGTTGCCGCCATGCGCATCGAGCGACTTGAGGATCACGCTTTGTTCCATTTCTTCCAGGTTGGCGCCAGCGGCGATCATGCGGTCCGTGCTGGCGCTGGCGGCATGGGCTTGCGTCATCTCAATATCGTCGAGGAAATCATCGGGCATGTGACGCAAACAGATTTCATGCTCGTCGCCAGCCATGACGATGGCCGTGCGCAACAGGTTCGTCAGTTGGCGGAAATTGCCTGGCCATTTATGCTGGTGGAACATGCGCAGGATGTCTGGCGCGACCGTATAGCGCGTGTCGGGCGCTTCTGTTGCAAGGATCTTTTTCACGACCGTTTCCAGGTCCGTGCGTTCTCGCAGCGGCGGCAGTTTTACCACCAGGCCATTCAGGCGGTAATACAAGTCTTCGCGAAAGAGCCCCTTGGCCATGCGTTCGCGCAAGTTGTGATTCGTGGCGCAAATGAGTTCCACATTCACAGTGATCGATTTGCTGCTGCCCAGCGGTGTGACCATGCGTTCTTGCAGCACGCGCAACAGGCGCGCCTGCAAGCCAAAGGGCATGTCGCCGATTTCATCGAGGAACAGGGTGCCGCCGTTCGCCTGCAAAATCTTGCCGATGGCGCCTTTCTTGCGCGCGCCCGTAAATGCCCCGTCTTCATAGCCGAACAGCTCGGACTCGATCAGGGTTTCCGGGATCGAAGCGCAATTGACGGCGATAAACGGTCCCATGGCGCGCGGCGAATCGTTATGGATGGCTTGCGCCAGCAATTCCTTGCCAGTCCCCGTTTCGCCCATGACAAGAATAGGAATGTCGCGCCCCAATACCTTGTTGACTTTTTCGATCACCAGCTCCAGTTGCGGATCGCCCGTGCGCAGATAACGGAGGCCGGACAGGCGCCGCGCCGCGTTGGCCGCGTGGCTGGCCGGCGCGGGAACCGGGGCCGGCACGGCGTTGATATCGCCATGGTCGGTGCTGGCTGTGAAACCGTGCTGGAAGGCACTATTGGCCAGGCGCAATTGCGCGCGACCATATACGCGCACGCCGCTGTGCATGCACAGGTTCAGCAATCCTGGCGCGGCCGTGCGGTAATGGTCGTACAGGGCAGACACGGGCAAGCCGAACAGGGAGCTGAAGGTATGTGATTGCAGCGCGGCAAATGACAGGCCCAGCTGAAATAAACCGTTCTTATTGGCGGATAAGAACCGTCCGCCCGGGGTGAATGAGGCGATGCCTTCCATCAAGGTGCCGATGAATTCGGGGCGCGCGTGGAAGTGGACGGTGATGGCATCTTCGAAGGTGGCGGAAAACAGCTGATTTTCGATCATCAGCGCCGACATGCGTACCAGGGCCATCGTATGCTTGTGAAAACTGCGCTGGTCGCTCGAGACATCCAGTACGCCGATAACATTGCCCCTGTGGTCGGTGATCGGTGCCGCAGAGCACGTCAGGAAATGATTGGCGGCCAGGTAATGCTGGTCCGCATGGACCAGGGTGGGTACTTTCTCCGTGATGGCCGTGCCGATGGCATTCGTGCCCCGGCTTTGTTCCGACCATGCCACGCCTGGCTGCAAGGCCACCCGGTTGGCTTTTTCCAGGAAATCATCATCGCCCAGCGAATGCACGATCACACCATTGGCATCCGTCAAGATCACCATATTGTGCGTGTTGACGATTTGCTGGTACAGCGTTTCCATCGCGGGCAGTGCGTGCATGTGCAGCATGCGGTTTCGCTCGATCAGCAAGGACAGATCGGATTTTCCTGCTGGCGTAAATTCTGGCGTGGCGGTGGGCGACAGGCCAAAGGCGACTGAACGCTGGTGGGAAGTTTCAATGATGACGGGGACGTTGTCCTGTCCTGCCTGCGAGGTGTTCGCGTCTGCAATAGACGAGAACGGTGTGCTACGGTAAGTAGCGGACGTTTGATACATGATCTCGTTGCCTCCGTTGGGCCCTGTAATGCGGCGCTCTTTTGAATATCGAGAGTGTTCCATAATGTAGCACCTGTCACAGATGGGAGCAAAGCAAAGCGAGCTGGGCTGTCCCCAGTGTTGCTGCCAGGCCCAGAGTCGCTCTCATCAGTGGACAGTGCATAAGCCTGTATAAGCAAATGCGGTGCCAGGCTTGTTTCACAGGGGGGGGGAAATAGCCCTTGCGGGGCGTGCGGGGCAGGGCTATAATTCGCCCCCTCGCTGAACGACGCATGCAAATGCCGAGTGAAGGGAGAAAAAAGAAGGAGTTGACGGACGTAGCAAAATGCTTCATACTCTTCCTTCTTCGCAGCTGACAAACACAACGCTTTGTTGATAGCGCGAAAGCAGTACCGATCACAGTTCTTTAACAATTAACAGTCGATAAGTGTGGGCATTTGATGTAAGTGCAGCAGTGATCTTCGGATCGCTGTAAAACTTAAAATATCAAATGTTCACAAGAAATAATGAAATAGGATACTTCTTCGGAAGTAGCCTGTCAGTTTTTTGAGTGAGCGACCCGTCGCAAGACGGTGCCAATAAAATGGCAAAGTAACAGAGATTAAACTGAAGAGTTTGATCCTGGCTCAGATTGAACGCTGGCGGCATGCCTTACACATGCAAGTCGAACGGCAGCACGGAGCTTGCTCTGGTGGCGAGTGGCGAACGGGTGAGTAATATATCGGAACGTACCCTAGAGTGGGGGATAACGTAGCGAAAGTTACGCTAATACCGCATACGATCTAAGGATGAAAGTGGGGGATCGCAAGACCTCATGCTCGTGGAGCGGCCGATATCTGATTAGCTAGTTGGTAGGGTAAAAGCCTACCAAGGCATCGATCAGTAGCTGGTCTGAGAGGACGACCAGCCACACTGGAACTGAGACACGGTCCAGACTCCTACGGGAGGCAGCAGTGGGGAATTTTGGACAATGGGCGAAAGCCTGATCCAGCAATGCCGCGTGAGTGAAGAAGGCCTTCGGGTTGTAAAGCTCTTTTGTCAGGGAAGAAACGGTGAGAGCTAATATCTCTTGCTAATGACGGTACCTGAAGAATAAGCACCGGCTAACTACGTGCCAGCAGCCGCGGTAATACGTAGGGTGCAAGCGTTAATCGGAATTACTGGGCGTAAAGCGTGCGCAGGCGGTTTTGTAAGTCTGATGTGAAATCCCCGGGCTCAACCTGGGAATTGCATTGGAGACTGCAAGGCTAGAATCTGGCAGAGGGGGGTAGAATTCCACGTGTAGCAGTGAAATGCGTAGATATGTGGAGGAACACCGATGGCGAAGGCAGCCCCCTGGGTCAAGATTGACGCTCATGCACGAAAGCGTGGGGAGCAAACAGGATTAGATACCCTGGTAGTCCACGCCCTAAACGATGTCTACTAGTTGTCGGGTCTTAATTGACTTGGTAACGCAGCTAACGCGTGAAGTAGACCGCCTGGGGAGTACGGTCGCAAGATTAAAACTCAAAGGAATTGACGGGGACCCGCACAAGCGGTGGATGATGTGGATTAATTCGATGCAACGCGAAAAACCTTACCTACCCTTGACATGGCTGGAATCCCGGAGAGATTTGGGAGTGCTCGAAAGAGAACCAGTACACAGGTGCTGCATGGCTGTCGTCAGCTCGTGTCGTGAGATGTTGGGTTAAGTCCCGCAACGAGCGCAACCCTTGTCATTAGTTGCTACGAAAGGGCACTCTAATGAGACTGCCGGTGACAAACCGGAGGAAGGTGGGGATGACGTCAAGTCCTCATGGCCCTTATGGGTAGGGCTTCACACGTCATACAATGGTACATACAGAGCGCCGCCAACCCGCGAGGGGGAGCTAATCGCAGAAAGTGTATCGTAGTCCGGATTGTAGTCTGCAACTCGACTGCATGAAGTTGGAATCGCTAGTAATCGCGGATCAGCATGTCGCGGTGAATACGTTCCCGGGTCTTGTACACACCGCCCGTCACACCATGGGAGCGGGTTTTACCAGAAGTAGGTAGCTTAACCGCAAGGAGGGCGCTTACCACGGTAGGATTCGTGACTGGGGTGAAGTCGTAACAAGGTAGCCGTATCGGAAGGTGCGGCTGGATCACCTCCTTTCTAGAGTTTGCACGAATCAGTAATGATTCACGCATCAAATGTTCACACTTATCGGCTGTTTAATTAAGAAGAAACAGTAGTCGTAGTAGTTCCGCGTTGGGGCTGTAGCTCAGCTGGTTAGAGCACCGTGTTGATAACGCGGGGGTCGTTGGTTCGAGTCCAACCAGCCCTACCAGTAAAAATTCCCGGGGGATTAGCTCAGCTGGGAGAGCACCTGCTTTGCAAGCAGGGGGTCGTCGGTTCGATCCCGTCATCCTCCACCAAGTTTTACTCGAAAGTGCAAACGTAAGCCGGTCAACAAGACTGTGGTTTAGGTTTGATCTTTTAGCGATCAAAGCTGTTTCGTTCTTTAACAATCTGGAAGAAGTAAAGATTATTTATTGATTGGTTTGCCGTAAAAAGCAAATCGATGGGTAATGATTGTATGTATCAACAAACAAGCAACAACGTTGTACTTTCTTATCCCTGTAGCGCTCTTTCATTATGCAAATGATGAGAGGCTAACGTTATAGGGACAAGCGAATAAGTGCACATGGTGGATGCCTTGGCGATTACAGGCGATGAAGGACGTAGTAGCTTGCGATAAGCTGCGGGGAGTGAGCAAACACACTTTGATCCGCAGATTTCCGAATGGGGCAACCCACCCTTTTAGGGTATTGCATACTGAATACATAGGTATGCAAGGCGAACGCGGCGAACTGAAACATCTAAGTAGCTGCAGGAAAAGAAATCAACCGAGATTCCCAAAGTAGCGGCGAGCGAAATGGGAAGAGCCTGTACGTGATAGTCGGACTGATAGAAGAATCCTCTGGAAATAGGAACCGTAGCGGGTGATAGTCCCGTATTCGAAATCAGACCGGTGATACTAAGCGTACGACAAGTAGGGCGGGACACGTGACATCCTGTCTGAATATGGGGGGACCATCCTCCAAGGCTAAATACTCGTAATCGACCGATAGTGAACCAGTACCGTGAGGGAAAGGCGAAAAGAACCCCGGAAGGGGAGTGAAATAGATCCTGAAACCGTGTGCATACAAACAGTAGGAGCGGACTTGTTCCGTGACTGCGTACCTTTTGTATAATGGGTCAGCGACTTACATTCAGTGGCAAGGTTAACCGAATAGGGAAGCCGTAGAGAAATCGAGTCCGAATAGGGCGATCAGTCGCTGGGTGTAGACCCGAAACCAAGTGATCTACTCATGGCCAGGATGAAGGTGCGGTAACACGCCCTGGAGGTCCGAACCCACTAATGTTGAAAAATTAGGGGATGAGCTGTGGGTAGGGGTGAAAGGCTAAACAAACTTGGAAATAGCTGGTTCTCTCCGAAAACTATTTAGGTAGTGCCTCAAGTATCACCATCGGGGGTAGAGCACTGTTATGGCTAGGGGGTCATTGCGACTTACCAAACCATTGCAAACTCCGAATACCGATGAGTGCGAGCTTGGGAGACAGACGTCGGGTGCTAACGTCCGGCGTCAAGAGGGAAACAACCCAGACCGCCAGCTAAGGTCCCAAAGATTGGCTAAGTGGAAAACGAAGTGGGAAGGCTAAAACAGTCAGGATGTTGGCTTAGAAGCAGCCATCATTTAAAGAAAGCGTAATAGCTCACTGATCGAGTCGTCCTGCGCGGAAGATGTAACGGGGCTAAGCCAGTCACCGAAGCTGCGGATATATAGCAATATATATGGTAGGAGAGCGTTCTGTAAGCCTGCGAAGGTGTCTTGTAAAGGATGCTGGAGGTATCAGAAGTGCGAATGCTGACATGAGTAGCGATAATGGGGGTGAAAAGCCTCCACGCCGTAAGCCCAAGGTTTCCTGTTCAACGTTCATCGGAGCAGGGTGAGTCGGCCCCTAAGGCGAGGCAGAGATGCGTAGCTGATGGGAAGCAGGTTAATATTCCTGCACCATCGTATGATGCGATGGGGGGACGGATCGCGGAAGGTTGTCCAACTGTTGGAATAGTTGGTTTTTGGCTCATAGAAGGTACTTAGGCAAATCCGGGTACGGAATTCAAGGGGTTGAGACGAGTGAACTTGTTCACGAAGCAATCGGAAGTGGTTCCAAGAAAAGCCTCTAAGCTTCAGTCATACGAGACCGTACCGCAAACCGACACAGGTGGGCGAGATGAGTATTCTAAGGCGCTTGAGAGAACTCGGGAGAAGGAACTCGGCAAATTGGTACCGTAACTTCGGGAAAAGGTACGCCCCGGTAGCTTGATTGGTTTACTCCATGAGGGTGAAAGGGTTGCAATAAACTGGTGGCTGCGACTGTTTAATAAAAACACAGCACTCTGCAAACACGAAAGTGGACGTATAGGGTGTGACGCCTGCCCGGTGCTGGAAGATTAAATGATGGGGTGCAAGCTCTTGATTGAAGTCCCAGTAAACGGCGGCCGTAACTATAACGGTCCTAAGGTAGCGAAATTCCTTGTCGGGTAAGTTCCGACCTGCACGAATGGCGTAACGATGGCCACACTGTCTCCTCCCGAGACTCAGCGAAGTTGAAATGTTTGTGATGATGCAATCTACCCGCGGCTAGACGGAAAGACCCCATGAACCTTTACTGTAGCTTTGCATTGGACTTTGAACCAATCTGTGTAGGATAGGTGGGAGGCTTTGAAGCGGGGACGCTAGTTCTCGTGGAGCCAACCTTGAAATACCACCCTGGTTTGTTTGAGGTTCTAACCTTGGTCCGTTATCCGGATCGGGGACAGTGCATGGTAGGCAGTTTGACTGGGGCGGTCTCCTCCTAAAGTGTAACGGAGGAGTTCGAAGGTACGCTAGATACGGTCGGACATCGTGTTGATAGTGCAATGGCATAAGCGTGCTTAACTGCGAGACTGACAAGTCGAGCAGGTACGAAAGTAGGACATAGTGATCCGGTGGTTCTGTATGGAAGGGCCATCGCTCAACGGATAAAAGGTACTCTGGGGATAACAGGCTGATTCCTCCCAAGAGTTCATATCGACGGGGGAGTTTGGCACCTCGATGTCGGCTCATCACATCCTGGGGCTGTAGCCGGTCCCAAGGGTATGGCTGTTCGCCATTTAAAGTGGTACGTGAGCTGGGTTTAAAACGTCGTGAGACAGTTTGGTCCCTATCTGCCGTGGGCGTTGGAAATTTGAAGGGGGCTGCTCCTAGTACGAGAGGACCGGAGTGGACGAACCTCTGGTGTACCGGTTGTCACGCCAGTGGCATTGCCGGGTAGCTAAGTTCGGAAGAGATAACCGCTGAAAGCATCTAAGCGGGAAACTTGCCTTGAGATGAGATTTCCCAGAGCCTTGAGCTCTTTGAAGGGTCGTTCGAGACCAGGACGTTGATAGGCTGGGTGTGGAAGTGCAGTAATGCATTAAGCTAACCAGTACTAATTGCCCGTACGGCTTGTCCCTATAACCTTAGCAGGTACAGAGGATGAGAAAGTAACGTTGTGAGTTGTTGATACTACTCATTACCCAGTAACACCTCAGTAAATACCAATACTTCTTCCAGATTCATGACGCTGCTGCCCAATCGGGAGCAACCGTCAGTACAAGTTATGCCTGATGACCATAGCAAGTTGGTCCCACCCCTTCCCATCCCGAACAGGACCGTGAAACAACTTTGCGCCGATGATAGTGCTGCAACCAGTGTGAAAGTAGGTTATCGTCAGGCTTGTTATTCGCAGTAGAGAAAAACCCCACCGGACTCCGGTGGGGTTTTTTTTCGTCTGCTGCTTTGTCTTGCAAAGCAAACAGGCGTAAAAAAAGCAGCGCTGCGCGCTGCCTTTGTCATTTATCAAATCAATTAAAAGTGATAAGCGACTTTGACGTTCATGTAATTGACGCCACTGTTTGGCTTTTTGTAGCCGCCATTTGAGAAATGCTGGATTTTCGCAGCGACTTCCCATTTGTTATTGAAGATATAGCCGATGCCGATATGATCGCCGAACTGGAAGTGGGTCGACAGGCGGTTATCGTCGTTATCGTACAGCTTCGACAGCATGTGTACGCCAATACCGCCTTCTGCATAGAAGCCCAGCTTGTTCGTATTTTCAAAGCGGAAGACGGGAGTAAAGCCCAGGTCCCACAGTTTTTGATGCTGGCCTGGGACATTCTGATAGCTCTTGCCATCCCAGCCGCCAATGCTGGCATCCCAGTAACCGCTCAGCTGCGTACCATTCGATACGAACCAGGCTTTATCCCAGTTCGAGGTCACACCGGCGCGTACCATTTGTACCTTAACTCCCTTGGCATATTCGCCGTAGACAGAGTCGATCAGCTTGTCGTCGGCGGCAAAGCCGGCGTTGGCCGCCATCAACGCGGCAACGGCGGCGATGGATTTGAGGAGATTCTTCTTGAAGAACATAGAGGCTTTCATCGTAAAATTGGCCGATAGGCTATTGTCTTGTTTGTACAGGCACCTTGCTTTGCATGCCGCTCTCGCCACTTGTAAATATCAGGGGTTCAATTGACATTCTCTACAAAAATCGCATTTCTCGGTATCGGTCTGATGGGGGATCCGATGGTCCGGTGCCTGCTACGCGCTGGATATTCTGTCACAATTTGGAATCGCACGCACAGTAAGGCCGAAGTCCTGCGTGCGGCAGGGGCGCAGCCAGCCATTTCAGTGGCTGAGGCAGTCTATGGTGCGGACGTGGTTATCTCGATGCTGGAAGCCGGTCCCATCGTGGCACAGGTGCTGCAAGAGGCGCTGCCGGCCTTGCGCGCAGGGGCGCTCTGGATCGATATGAGTTCCACCAAGCAATCTGAAGCCCAGCAATTTCATGCCACCTTGCAGGCGGCAGGCCATGCCTTTATCGATGCGCCCGTGTCGGGCGGCGTCGGCGGGGCGCAGGCGGGCAGCCTGGCCATCATGGCCGGTGCCGATACCAGCGATTACGCACGAATTGAAACGATTCTGTCAGCCATGGGGCGCCCGACCCTGGTGGGCCCGCCAAGCAGTGGCCAAGTTGCCAAACTGTGCAATCAGTTGATCGTCGGTGCAACATTGACCATCGTGGCCGAAGCGCTGTTGCTGGCACAGGCTGCCGGAGCCGACCCTGCCGCCGTGCGCACAGCCATCCGTGGCGGTTTTGCTGAGAGCAAGATTTTGGAGGCCCATGGCCTGCGCATGCTGGAACGCAACTTTGTTGCCGGAGGGCAGGTGAAAAGCCAGATCAAGGATATGCACAACATCCTCGCGGCAGCCGAGACGGCGCGCGTCACCTTGCCGGTGACGCAACTGGTGACGCAGCGCTATGAAACCATAGCCGAAACGTACCCGACGGCCGACCATGCGGCCGCCTTGCTGGCCCTGGAAGCGTTGAATCCGGGCCAGCGCCTGGGCACCGGTCCGGATAAATTGAGCTGATTCAAGCGACGGGCAGGCTCGCTTCAGCCAGCTTGACCCAGAAACTGGCGCCGATGGGCAGCAGATGGTCGTTGAAGTCATAGCTACCATTGTGCAAGACGCAAGGGCCAAGGCCGTGGCCACCATCGCGGTGCTCGCCATCACCATTGCCGATGAAGATGTAGCAGCCGGCTTTTTCTTGCAGGAAAAAGGCGAAATCTTCCGCACCCATGGTCGGTTCGACGTTCGCGTTGACCTTGTCCGGGCCCACCACGCTTTTCATTACTTCGACGGCAAACGCCGTTTCCTTCGCGTGGTTGACCAGCGGCGGATAGTTGCGCTTGAAATGGAACTCGACTTCCGCGCCAAAAGCGGCGGCCGTGTGCACGGCAATTTCGCGCATGCGCTCCTCGATCAGGTCCAGCACGGGGGTGGTGAAGGTGCGCACGGTGCCGACCAGGCTAGCGTCATCGGGAATGACATTGGTGGCGCTGCCCGCATGGATTTGCGTGATCGACAGCACGGCCGTGTCTAGCGGGCTCTTGTTGCGCGTAATGACGGTTTGCCAGCTTTGCGCGATCTGCACGGCTACCATCACGGGATCGATGCCCTTGTGGGGCTGGGCCGCATGCGCGCCCTTGCCCTTGACGGTAACGTGGAATTCATTGCTCGACGCCATCATCGGGCCTTCCACCACGCTCAGGGTGCCTGTTTCAGCGCCTGGCCAGTTGTGCATGCCATAGATGGCATCCATGGGAAAACGGGTAAACAAACCGTCTTCGATCATTTCGCGCGCGCCGGCGCCGCCTTCTTCTGCCGGCTGGAAGACCAGGTAGACCGTGCCGTCGAAATGGCGGTGCTGCGCCAGGTAATGGGCGGCACCCAGCAGCATGGCCGTGTGGCCGTCATGACCGCAGGCGTGCATCTTACCCGGGTGGCGTGAAGCATGCTCGAAGGTATTCATTTCCTGCATGGGCAAGGCATCCATATCGGCGCGCAAGCCGATGGCGCTTGTCGAGGTGCCGTTCTGGATGATGCCGACCACGCCAGTGCGGCCCAGCCCGCGTACCACGGGAATGCCCCATTCCGTCAGTTTGGCGGCGACCACGTCCGAGGTGCGCTGTTCTTCGTAGCACAGCTCGGGATGCGCGTGCAGGTCGCGGCGGATACCTTGCAGCTCAGATTGAAACGCCAAGATGGGATCAACTAGTTTCATGGAACTCTCCTGTGGATGCTGGCACGCAGCAATGTATGGCGCGCCGGACCGCGGCTGTTTGATCAAAAACAGGCGCGGCTAATAATGCATTGTAGCCCTTGTTTGCCGGGTAAATCCAGCGCACGGACCAGCTTGCCATGGCGCCAACAGCAAGCGCACGGAATGGTTTACAGTATCGCCTTCCCCCAACGTTTTTGGATTGCACCATGACCACCACCCAAGTGCGCGCCGCCTGCCCGCTCGACTGCCCTGATACCTGCGCCTTGCTGGTCACCGTGACCGATGGCGTGGCCACCGCCGTCAAGGGCGATCCTGACCACCCGACCACGGCTGGCGTGCTGTGCACGAAGGTGTCGCGCTTCACGGAGCGCACCTACCATGCGGACCGGCTGCTGCATCCGCTGCGCCGCGTGGGCAAGAAGGGGGAAGGCAAGTTCGAGCGCATCAGCTGGGAAGAAGCACTGCAGACCATCGCGGCCCGCTTGAAACCGATCGCCGCGCGCGATCCACAGGCGATCTTGCCGTACAGCTACTGCGGCACCATGGGCCTGGTGCAGGGCGAATCGATGTCTTCGCGCTTTTTCAACCAGCTCGGTGCTTCTTTGCTGGACCGTACCATTTGCGCCTCGGCCGGCGCCACGGGCTACCGCTACACGGTGGGTGCCAGCATCGGCACGGACCTGGAGCAATTCCAGAACGCGACATTGATCATCATCTGGGGCGGCAACCCGATCGCCTCGAACTTGCACTTCTGGATGCGGGCGCAAGAGGCCAAGCGCAATGGCGCGACCCTGATCGCCATCGATCCCTACCGCTCGCTGACGGCCGAAAAGTGCCACCAGCATATCGCCTTGCTGCCAGGCACCGATGCGGCCCTGGCTCTGGGCTTGATGCATGTCTTGATCGCGGAAGACTGGCTCGATCATGATTACATCGAACGCTACACAGTAGGCTACGATGCCCTGAAACAGCGCGCCCTGGAATGGCCGCCCGAGCGCGCAGCCGAGGTGTGCGGCATCACCACCACGGAAGTGGTGGAACTGGCACGCCTGTACGGTCAGGCGTGCCGTTCTGGCGAGGGCGCCGCCATCCGTACCAACTACGGCGTGCAACGCGTGCATGGTGGAGGCATGGCCGTGCGCAACATCGCCTGCCTGCCGGCCCTGACGGGCGCCTGGCGCCATCCGGCCGGCGGCATGCAGCTGTCGAGCTCGGGTTCCTTTCCCGTCAACCGCAAGGCCTTGCAGCGCCCTGATTTGCTCAAAGGCACGCCGCGCACGATCAACATGAGCACCATCGGCGACGATCTGCTGAAAACCAGCTCGCCCGAGTTCGGCCCGCAAGTGGAGGCCGTGATCGTCTACAACTCGAATCCCCTGGCGGTGGCGCCCGATTCCTCGAAAGTGGCGCAGGGTTTTGCCCGCGAAGATTTGTTTACGGTCGTGCTCGAGCACTTCCAGACCGATACCGTCGATTACGCCGACATCGTGCTGCCTGCCACCACGCAGTTGGAACATGTCGATGCGCACTCTACCTATGGCCACCTGTACATGATGGCAAACAATGCGGCCGTGGCGCCGCTGGGCGAAGCGAAGGCGAATACGGAAATCTTCCGCCTGCTGGCGCAGCACATGGGCTTTGATGACCCGTGCTTTCAGGAAAGCGACGATGCGCTGGCGGCCAAGGCGTTCGATGCGACGGATGCGCGCGCCGTACATTTCGACTGGGAATCGCTGAAACGCACGGGCTGGCAAAAGCTGGCCATGGCCGAGGCGCCGTTCGCCACGGGCGGCTTTCCCACGCCATCGGGCAAGTGCGAGTTTTATTCCAGCGCCATGGCGCAGGCGGGACTCGATCCTTTGCCGACCTATATTGCACCGCACGAGTCGCTGGCCAGCAATCCCGCACTGGCGGCCCGTTATCCACTGGCCATGATTTCTCCGCCGGCGCGCAATTTCCTCAATTCCACCTTCGTCAACGTGAAAAGCCTGCGCGCGGCCGAGGGCGAGCCGCACCTCGATATCCACCCTGACGATTGCGCCGCGCGCGGCATCGTGGCCGGCGACATGGTGCGCATCTTCAACGACCGCGGCAGTTTTGTTGCCAAGGCCAGGGTGACGGACAAGGCGAGACGGGGCCTGGTGGTGGGCTTGTCCGTGTGGTGGAAGAAACTCGCCAGCGACGGCAAGAATGCCAATGAAGTGACGAGCCAGCGCCTGACGGACATGGGCCGCGCGCCTACCTTTTACGATACGCTGGTCGAAGTGGAAAAGGCTGGCTGACCATGGCCCTGCTGCGCTGGCCGGCCCACTTGCTTGCCGGCACGGTGTGCCTGCTGCTGGGCGGCTGCACGCAGTTGCGCTACTACACGCAAGCGGCGCAGGGGCAATATGCCCTGTGGTCGGGTGCGCGGCCCATCGGTGACTGGCTGGACGACCCGGCCACCGAGCCGCGCCTCAAAGTGCGCCTGGCCAAGGCGCAGCAGATCCGCCGCTTTGCCGTCAGCGAGCTGGACTTGCCCGACAATGGCAGTTACAAGAACTACGCGGCCCTGCGGCGCCCCTTCGTACTGTGGAACGTGGTGGCCACGCCGGAACTGTCATTGCAGCCGCTGCAATGGTGTTTCCCCATCGCCGGCTGCGTGAATTACCGCGGCTATTACAGCAAGGAAGAGGCGTTCGCGTATGCCGACGAACTGCGGGCCCAGCATTACGACGTGCAGGTTGGCGGCGTGCCCGCGTATTCCACCCTGGGCTGGTTCGACGATCCCCTGTTGTCGACCTTTATCAATTACAACGATGCGGAACTGGCGCGCCTGATTTTCCATGAACTGGCGCACCAAGTCGTGTACGTGCCCGGCGATTCCGCCTTCAACGAGTCGTTTGCCAGCGCGGTGGAAGAGGCGGGCGTGCAGCGCTGGCTGGCGCGCGAGGGCAATGACGCGATGCGGGCGTCATACGCCCAGTATGCGGCGCGGCGCCAGGATTTCCTGGCCTTGCTGCTGCGTTACCGGAGTGAACTGGAAGCCGTGTATGCGAGCGACGCCAGCGATGCGGACAAGCGTGCGCGCAAGGCGCAGGTGTTTGCGGCATTGCAAGAAGCATATCAGGTGCTCAAGCAACACTGGGGTGGGTTTGCCGGTTACGATCGCTGGTTCGAGCAGCCATTGAGCAATGCGCACCTGGCTTCCGTGTCCACCTACAATGAATTTCTGCCTGCCTTCAAAAAATTGCTGGAAGAAAAAAAGAACTTTCGTGCTTTTTATGCTGCAGTGCACACAATGGCTCAAGTCAAGAAGCCTGAGCGCAGGCATGCGCTGGAACAATTGTCCAGCCCGTGACCCGTAAAGATTGTCTCGCACGTCAGGGCAAACGATCCTGCAACAGTGTATTTGCCATGTTGCATTGCAGCATAAAATACCCCTAGAGTTGCCGCTCGAATACTGTTGAAAGCGCTTGCATGGAAGCGCGGCGACCGATAGCATCGCATTAGTAGCATAGAGCAATTGCTCGTCAGAATGCTCAAACTGACTGCAGGACAACAGAATCCGCAGCAATGATCCGCGCCGGCAGGCTGCGCCGGCTCCCCCACGATTATTCGAGACAAGAGGCACAGGATGGACAAAATTTGGCTGAAGTCGTACCCTCCCGGCGTCCCCGCCGACATCGATCCTGATCAATATCGTTCGCTGGTGCATTTGCTGGAAGAAGCGTTTCAAAAATATGCGGATCGCAATGCCTATGTCTGCATGGACAAATTTCTCACCTATGCCGAACTCGACACCTATTCGCGCCAGCTGGGCGCCTGGCTGCAAAGCCGCGGCTTGAAAAAAGGCGCTCGAGTCGCCCTGATGATGCCGAACGTGCTCCAGTATCCGGTCGCCATTGCTGCCGTGCTGCGTGCCGGCTACACGGTGGTCAACGTCAATCCGCTGTACACGCCGCGCGAACTCGAGCATCAGCTCAACGATTCGGGCAGCGAAGCGATCATCGTGCTGGAAAACTTTGCCCATACGCTCGAGCAAGTGCTGGGCAAGACAGCCGTCAAGCACATCATCGTGGCCAGCATGGGCGAGATGCTGGGTGGCTTGAAGGGCATGATCGTCAATTTTGTCGTGCGCAACGTCAAGAAGATGGTGCCCGCGTATTCCTTGCCGAATGCCATGCGTTTCAAGCAAGCGCTGGCGCTGGGTAGCCGCATGAAACTTACTCCAGTCGAGCTGAGCATCAATGACGCTGCCTTCCTGCAATACACGGGTGGCACGACAGGCGTGTCGAAAGGCGCGACCTTGAGCCACCGCAATGTGATCGCCAACGTGCTGCAGAGCGAAGCGTGGTCGGGCGCGGCGCTCGACCAGAACAGCAAGGAGCAGCTGATCATCGTCTGCGCCTTGCCGCTGTACCATATCTTTGCCCTGACGGCATGTGCGATGTGGGGCACGCGCGTGGGCGCCCTGAATATCCTGATCCCGAATCCGCGCGATATCCCGGGCCTGATCAAGGAACTGGGCAAGTACAAATTCAACCTGCTGCCAGCGGTCAATACGCTGTATAACGCGCTGGTGAATCACCCTGATTTTGCCAAGCTCGATTTCTCGGGTTTGAAGATCGCCAATGGCGGCGGCATGGCGGTGCAGCAAGCCGTCAACGACAAGTGGCTGCAGGCGACGGGCGTGTCCATCATTGAAGGCTATGGCCTGTCGGAAACGTCGCCTGTCGCTACCTGCAACCGCGCCGACAGCACGGCATTCTCCGGCACCATCGGCTTGCCGATTCCGTCGACCGAGATCGCCATCCTCGACGATGACGGCAAGGAAGTACCTCTGGGACAGACGGGCGAGATCGCCATCCGTGGCCCGCAAGTGATGACGGGCTACTGGAATCGCCCCGACGAGACGGCCAAGGTCATGACACCAGACGGTTACTTCAAGTCGGGCGACGTGGGCATCATGGATGAGCGCGGCTACGTGAAGATCGTGGACCGCAAGAAAGACATGATTCTCGTCTCCGGCTTCAATGTGTATCCGAACGAAGTCGAAGCCGTCATCGCGGCCCATCCTGGCGTGCTCGAGTGCGCCTGCGTGGGGGTGCCCGATGAGCATTCTGGCGAGGCAGTGAAAGTGTTTGTCGTGCGCAAGGACCCGAACCTGACTCAGGCAGTGCTGGCCGCGTATTGCAAAGAACAATTCACGGGCTACAAGCGGCCGAAATACATCGAGTTCCGCGATGAACTACCGAAAACCAACGTCGGCAAGATTTTGCGTCGCGCCCTGCGTGACGAAACGAAGATAGCAGCATAAACAGTGTGGGATGCGCCTGGAGGCGCGTCCCTTTTACAGATAAAGATGAGGCGAGATGGACAAGATTTGGTTGAAGTCGTACCCGGACAGCGTTCCCGCAGAGATTGATTGCACGCAATACCGTTCCGTCACGCATTTGCTGGAAGAGTCGTTCCAGAAATATGCGGACCGCAACGCCTTCGTGTGCATGGATAAATTCCTTACCTACCGCGAGCTCGACAAGCTGTCGCTGCAGATGGGCGCCTGGCTGCAAAGCAAGGGCCTGAAGACGGGCGCGCGCGTGGCGATCATGCTGCCGAACGTGCTGCAGTATCCGGTCGCCATGGCCGCGATCCTGCGCGCCGGTTACACGGTGGTCAACGTGAATCCGCTGTACACGCCCCGTGAATTGCAGCACCAGTTGATCGATTCGGGCAGCGAAGCGATCATCGTGCTGGAAAACTTTGCCACCACGGTGGAACAGGTGCTGCCGCATACCCAGGTCAAGCATGTGATCGTCGCCACCATGGGCGACTTGCTCGGTGGCTTGAAGGGCGCCATCGTCAACTTCGTCGTGCGCAAGATCAAGAAAATGGTGCCCGCGTTTTCCTTGCCGGGCGCCATCAGTTTCAACAAGATGCTGGCCGAAGGCGCGCGCCTGACCTTGCAGCCCGTGCAGCAGGGGCATGACGATATCGTCTTCCTGCAATACACGGGTGGTACGACGGGTGTGTCGAAAGGCGCGATGTTGTTGCACCGTAACGTGATCGCCAACGTGCTGCAAAACGAGGCGTGGATGTCGCCCGTGATGACGCCTGCAATGCGTGCCACCTCGATGGGCTTCATGTGCGCCTTGCCCCTGTATCACATCTATTCGCTGACGGTCAGCGCCCTGATGGGCATGCGCCTGGGCGGCATGAGCGTGCTGATTCCCAACCCGCGCGACATCCCCGGTTTCGTCAAGGAATTGGCCAAGCACAAGATCGTCGTCTTCCCAGCCGTGAATACCTTGTATAACGCGCTGCTGAATAATGCCGAGTTTGCCAAGCTCGATTTCTCCAGCTACAAGGTATGCAATGGCGGCGGCATGGCCTTGCAGCGCAATGTGGCCGAACGCTGGCTGAAACTGACGGGCTGCCCGCTGATCGAAGGCTATGGCATGTCGGAAACATCGCCCGTGGTGACGGGCAACCGCGTCGATATCACGGAATTCACGGGTACCATCGGCTTGCCTTTCCCCTCGACGGAAGTGGCCATTTTGAACGATGACGGCGTGGAAGTGCCGCTGGGCGAGCCTGGCGAGATCGCCGTGCGCGGCCCGCAAGTGATGGCTGGCTACTGGCAGCGTCCGGACGAAACGGCCAAGTCGATGACGGCGGATGGCTACTTCAAGACGGGCGACGTGGGTGTCATGGACGAGCGCGGCTACGTGAAGATCGTCGACCGCAAGAAAGACATGATCATCGTGTCCGGCTTCAACGTGTATCCGAATGAAGTGGAAGACGTTGTTTCGTCGTGCCCGGGCGTGCTCGAATGCGCCTGCATCGGCGTGCCGGACGCCAACTCGGGCGAAGCCGTGAAAGTGTTTGTCGTGCGCAAGGATCCGAACCTGACGGTGGAACAGATCCGTGAGCATTGCAAGCATGAATTGACGGCTTACAAGAAACCGAAATACATCGAGTTCCGCGATGAATTGCCGAAGACCAATGTCGGCAAGATCTTGCGCCGTCAATTACGCGACGAAAAGAAGGTTGCCTAGGCTTCAACTTTGCAAGCCAGCCTTGCCGTCCCGGACGGTAAAGCTGGCCAGTGTCGCGATGGTAGAAGCGCTGTCGCGCACATCCTCCAGACCCTGGAACAGGGTCGTGGTTTTCTCTGGCGTGATTTCCATCAACATATAGCCTCGCTTGTCGCTGCGTCCGTAGCGGATGTGCGGGTTCATCGCCACGTACTGGTCCGTGCGCGCCTGGGGGCGGGAGCTGGACGTGATGGATGTCCCGCAAAACTCCGTGGCCAGCACGGGATTATCCCTGCCGGTGGGGCGCATGGCGTTGCGGCTCAGTTCCGTGGCATAAAACGTGTGCACGTCGCCCGACAGCACCAGCGGGTTGCTTGCCTTGCTGCTGCGCAGGGAGTCGAGCAGGTGCTGGCGCGCCATGGGATAGCCATCCCAGCCATCGGTCCAGATGCGCTCGTCGCCGGGCCGCAGGATGGGCACCTGGCTAGATTGCGCCATCAGGGTTTGCTGGGTCAGGATGTTCCAGCGCGCGGGAGAATTATCGAGCCCTGCTTGCAGCCAGCGCTGCTGCTCCTCGCCCAGCATGGTGCGTTCCGGTTTCAGCAAGTCGGGGCAATTACGCGTGGTGACGGAATTGGACCCGCCGCGGCCCGGCCTGGCGCACGCGTGATAGGCGCGGTATTGGCGGTCGTCCAGTACGTGGAAGCGCGCCAGCCGGCCCCAGTCGTAGCGCTGGTAGATGCGCATGTCGACAAAGCCCCGTCGCCCCAGCGGCAGCAGGCGCAGCGGCATGTGTTCATAAAACGCCTGGTAGGCGGCCGCGCGGCGCTGCAAAAAGGTGGGCGTGAGCAATTCGTCCCGGTCGTTGCCGTAATCGTTGGCCACTTCATGATCATCCCAGGTGACGATCCATGGCGCGGCCAGGTGCGCGCCCTGCAAGTCGCGGTCGCTCTTGTATTGTGCGTAGCGGGCGCGGTAGTCGTCCAGGGTAAAGCTTTCGTGCGTGCGCAAGGCGCGGCCCGGGTGCTGCAGCTGGTATGGCCCCCATTCATAGATGTAGTCGCCGAGGAAGGCCACCAGGTCGGGCGCGGCTGCGGCAATGTGCCGGTGCGCCGCATACGCGCCGAATTCCCAGTGCTGGCATGAGGCCACGGCCAGCTTCAGCGAGGCGGGAAGGTCATCGGCGGCGGGTGCAGTGCGCGTACGGCCCATGGGGCTGACGGCGTCGCCAAACATAAAGCGGTACCAGTACCAGCGCCCGGGCGCCAGGCCTGCCACGTCGACGTGCACGCTGTGCGCGAGGGAGGGCATGGCCGTGGCCTGGCCCTTGGCGGCGATGCGCCGAAAAGCCTCGTCTTCGGCCACTTCCCAGCGTACGGTCAGGGCAATGGCGGGCGTGGCGGCTGCGTGCAGCGGGTCGTAGCAGATGCGCGTCCACAGCACGACGGCGTCGGCCAAGGGCGAGCCGGAAGCGACACCGAGCGCAAACGGATAGCCTGTGCCATTGAGGCGCGTGGCGGCGCTCGCACCGGAACGTGACAGCACGCTGCCAGCGGCAGCCAGTGCCGTGATGCGCGCAGCGCTCTGCAGAAAGATGCGGCGCTGACTATCCATAGTGTGGAATTATTGCGACAGCAGGGTCTCGATGGGCGGCACCTTGCGCGGCTTGCGGTCGGAGTCCGTCGCCACATAGATCAGGGTCGCTTCCGTGACTTTCACGATGCATGCCTGCAGGCGGTTGCGTTCGGCATACACCTCGACATTGACAGTGATCGAGGTATTGCCAACCTTGACTATTTCGGCGTAGAAAGACAGCAGATCGCCGACGAACACGGGATTTTTGAAGACGAAGGAATTGACGGCGATGGTGGCGACGCGGCCGTTGGCGCGCCGCGTGGCTGGCAGCGAGCCAGCGATATCGACTTGCGCCATGATCCAGCCGCCGAAGACGTCGCCGTACACATTGGCGTCGGACGGCGCGGGCATCATGCGCAGTTCCGGCATTTTTCCGGCGGGCAGACCGGAGGCGAGGCAGTTGTCGGGGCGGTCGGGGGAGGTGCTCATCGTTTATTCTCATGAAAGGCTACAATTGCCCAGATTGAACCATAAAAAGCCGACCTTCGCCATGCGCCGTTCCCAGACTCCCCCTCCGCCCCACTCGCCAGCTTCCGCCAGCCACAGCGATTTTGCCACCATCAAGACCTTGCTGCCGTATTTGTGGGTCTACAAATGGCGGGTACTGCTGGCGCTGCTGTGCCTGGTGGGCGCCAAGCTGGCCAACGTGGGCGTGCCTCTGATCCTGAAAAAACTCGTCGACGCCATGACGATCACGGCGGCGCACCCGCAAGCGCTGCTGGTGCTGCCGGTCGGCTTGCTGGTAGCCTACGGCTTGCTGCGCCTGTCGACCACCTTGTTTACGGAGCTGCGCGAATTCCTGTTCGCCCGGGTCACGCAGCGCGCCGTGCGCACCATCGCCCTGCAAGTATTCCGCCACCTGCATGCGCTGTCGCTGCGCTTCCACTTGAACCGGCAGACGGGTGGCATGACGCGCGATATCGAACGGGGCACGCGCAGCGTCGGCTCGCTCATTTCCTATACCTTGTTCAACATCTTGCCGACCCTGGTGGAAATCACCCTGGTGCTCGGCTATCTGGTCTTGCATTACGACATCTGGTTCACCGTGATCACGGCCGTCGCGCTCGTGTCGTACATCGCGTTTACCGTGCTGGTGACGAACTGGCGCACGCATTTCCGCCGCACCATGAACGACCTCGACTCGAAGGCGAATACCAAGGCCATCGATTCGCTGATCAACTATGAAACCGTGAAATATTTCGGCAACGAGGATTACGAGGCAAAGCGCTACGACGAAGGCTTGCAGCGCTATGAATCAGCCGCCGTTAAATCGCAAACGTCCCTGTCCCTGCTCAATACGGGCCAGTCCTTGATCATCGCCACGGCCGTGACGTTAATTCTCTGGCGCGCCACGGTGGGTGTGATCAACGGCAGCATGACTCTGGGTGACCTGGTCCTGGTGAACGCCTTCATGATTCAGCTGTACATTCCCCTCAATTTTTTAGGGGTCATCTACCGCGAAATCAAGCAAAGCCTGGCCGACATGGAACGATTGTTTTCCCTGCTGAACGAAAACCGCGAAATCGCCGATACGCCAGAGGCCAAACCGCTCGTGACGCGGGGCGCGGCCGTGCGTTTCTCGCATGTGGATTTCAGCTATGAAGCCAAGCGGCAAATCCTGTTCGACGTGGATTTCCAGATACCCGCCGGCACCACCACGGCCGTGGTGGGACATAGCGGTTCGGGCAAGTCGACGCTGTCGCGTTTGCTGTTCCGCTTCTATGAAGTCGATGGCGGCAGCATCACCATCGATGGCCAGGATTTGCGGACAATCACGCAGGACTCTTTGCGCGCCGCCATCGGCATCGTGCCGCAGGACACGGTGCTGTTCAACGACACCATCGAATACAACATCGCCTACGGCAAGCCGGGCGCCAGCAAGGACGCCATCGTGGCGGCGGCGAAAGCGGCATCGATCCATGATTTTATTGAAAGCTTGCCAGATGGCTACAATTCCATGGTGGGCGAACGGGGCTTGAAACTGTCGGGTGGCGAAAAGCAGCGCGTGGCCATCGCCCGCACCTTGCTGAAAGACCCGGCCATCCTGATCTTCGATGAAGCCACTTCGGCGCTCGATTCGAAGGCCGAACAGGCGATCCAGTCGCAGTTAAAGGAAATTGCCAAAAACCGCAGCACGCTGGTTATTGCGCACCGCCTGTCGACGGTGGCCGACGCCCAGCAAATCCTGGTGCTCGACCATGGCCGCATCGTCGAGCGGGGCACGCATCCGCAATTGCTGGTGCTCGATGGCCTGTATGCGCAGATGTGGCAACGCCAGCAGGCGAACAGGGATGATGAGGAGGAGGAGGGCGACGCGCTGGAGGGCTTGGCGCCGGCAAAATAAATCGGCGGGGCGAAATCAGTAGGAAAAATGCTACAGGCGCGCTGATTCAGGCGCGCGTATAGCGCCTATTTGCGGACAATCGCAGAAAACGGCTAGTCGAGCGCTGAAAATGAAATAAAATTAATTCCATTGGTGGCGTTAGCACCACAGTTGTTTCGTCCGGCTTTGTGTCCGGTTTGTCCGTCCAGGAGAATTTATGAAATTGACCAAAATCATCGCCACGCTGCTTAGCGTCGGTGTCATCAGCAGCATGTCGCCAGTCCAGGCCCAGGAATTGACCGGCACCTTGGCCAAGATCAAGAAAGCCGGTTCCGTCACCCTCGGTGTGCGCGACGGCTCCGTTCCCTTCTCCTATCTCGATGACAAGCAGCAATACCAAGGCTATTCGATCGACCTGTGCATGAAAGTCGTCACGGCCCTGCAAAAGCACCTGGGCATGAGCGAACTGAAAGTGGTGATGAGCCCCGTCACGTCGGCCAACCGCATTCCGCTGATGGCCAACGGCACCATCGACCTCGAATGTGGCTCGACGACGAACAACCTGGAGCGCCAGCAACAGGTGGCATTCGCGCCCACCATGTTTGTCATCGGAAACCGCGTGCTGTCGAAGAAAACGTCGAACATCAAGACCCTGGAAGACTTGCGCGGCAAGACTCTCGTCGCCACGGCCGGCACGTCGACCATCAAGCAGATGACGATTTTGAACAAGGAAAAGAACCTGGGCATGACCATCGCCGTCGGCAAGGATCATCCTGAATCGTTCCTGATGCTGGAAACGGGACGCGCGGTGGCTGAAGCCAACGACGACATCCTGCTGGCGTCGCAAGTGGCCAACTCGAAGAACCCGAACGACTACGAAATCACCAAAGAAGCGCTGTCGGTCGAACCGTACGGCATCATGCTGCGCAAGGGCGACCCGGCCTTCAAGAAAGTGGTCGACGAAGCGCTGATTCGCTTGTACAAGAGCGATGACATCAACCGCATTTATGCGAAATGGTTTACCTCGCCGATCCCGCCGAAAAACATCAACCTGAAATTCCCCATGCCGCCGCAATTGAAGGCCGTGTTCATGAATCCTACCGACTCCGGTGACCCGGCTGCGTATGCGGCCGTGCCCGAAGCACAGAAGACCTCGGACAAACGGAAAAAGTAACAAGAGTGCGTAACAAATCGGGGGGCGCAAGCCTCCCGCTTCATTTGCGGGGTGGGCGGCTGGCCGCTTTCCTTGAGCTGCATGGGAAGGATGATCATGAATTACAACTGGAATTGGCGCATCTTCTGGGAGATGTCCCCCGATGGCGTGGGCACGTATATGGATACCCTGTGGTCCGGCCTGGTATGGACCCTGGCCACGGCCGGTGCGGCCTGGATCATGGCCCTGATCCTGGGCCTGGTGATCGGCACCGTCCGCACCCTGCCGAACAAATGGCTGGTGGGCGCGGCCAATGCATACGTTGAATTGTTCCGCAACGTGCCGCTGCTGGTGCAGATGTTCCTGTGGTATTTCGTCATGCCGGAACTGCTGCCGCCGGACCTGGGCGCCTGGGTCAAGTCGCTGCCGAATGCACCATTCGTCACGGCAGTTTTGTGCCTGGGATTCTTCACCTCCTCCCGCGTGGCCGTGCAGGTGACGACGGGTATCGAGGCGCTGCCGCGCGGGCAGAAACTGGCTGGCACCGCGCTGGGCCTGACCCTGCCGCAAACCTACCGTTTCATCTTGCTGCCGATGGCCGCGCGCGTCATCATGCCGCCGCTGACCAGTGAATTTCTGAACATCATCAAGAACAGTTCCGTGGCGCTGACCATTGGCCTGATCGAACTGACGGCCAGCGCGCGCGCCATCCAGGAGTTTTCCTTCCAGGTGTTCGAGGCGTTTTCGGCCGCCACCATCATCTACGTCGTCGTCAATTTGCTGGTGGTGGTGCTGATGCACCTGATCGAAAAAAAGGTCGCCATCCCGGGCTTCATCGTCGCCGGCGCCAAGACGGGAGGACACTGATATGTTGGGCAACTTCGACTTCGATGTCATCTCCCGCTCGTGGGTTTACCTGTTCCAGACAGGTATGGTCTTCACCCTGAAACTGACGGCGCTGGCCATGGTGGGCGGCATCGTGCTGGGCACACTGCTGGCGCTGATGCGCCTGTCCAGCAACCGCCTCATCTCGGGCGTGGCATCAAGCTACGTCAACCTGATACGCTCGATCCCGCTGGTGCTGGTGATCTTCTGGTTCTACTTTCTGGTGCCGTACATCGCTGCCTGGGTCATCGGCGCGAACGAACCCGTGAAAGTGGGCGCGTTTTCTTCCGCGTTGATCACCTTCATCATGTTCGAGGCGGCCTACTATTGCGAGATCATGCGCAGTGGCATACAGTCGATTCCGCGTGGCCAGGTATGGGCTGGCCAGGCGCTGGGCATGAACTACCGGCAAACCATGGGCAGCATCGTGCTGCCGCAGGCCTTCCGAAACATGATCCCCGTGCTGCTGACGCAGACCATCGTGCTGTTCCAGGACGTGTCGCTTGTGTACGTGCTGTCGATTCCCGATTTCGTCGGTGCCGCCTCGAAAATCGCGCAGCGCGACGGCCGCCTGGTGGAAATGTATGTGTTTGTGGCCGTCGTGTATTTCGTGCTGTGCTACGCCTTGTCGTTCCTGGTAAAACGCCTGCAGAAACGCGTCGCCATCATTCGCTAACTGAAAAAGAAAGAACAAGATGATTGAACTCAATAACGTCAGCAAATGGTATGGACAGTTCCAGGTACTGACCGACTGCACCACCGAGGTCGCCAAGGGCGACGTGATGGTCATTTGCGGCCCGTCCGGCTCTGGCAAGTCGACCCTGATCAAGACCGTCAACGGCCTCGAACCGATCCAGCAGGGACAGATCATCGTCGACGGCATCAGCGTCAACGATCCGAAAACGAACTTGTCGAAACTGCGCGCGCGCATCGGCATGGTGTTCCAGAATTTCGAGCTGTTTCCACACCTGTCCATCCGCGAAAACCTGACCATCGGACAGATCAAGGTGCTCGGTCGCAGTGCCGACGAAGCCAATGCCAAGGGCTTGAAATACCTGGACCGCGTGGGCCTGCTGTCGCAGCAGGATAAATTCCCGGGCCAGCTGTCTGGCGGCCAGCAGCAGCGCGTGGCCATCGCCCGGGCGCTGTCGATGGACCCGATCGCCATGCTGTTTGACGAGCCCACTTCGGCGCTCGACCCGGAAATGATCAACGAGGTGCTCGACGTGATGGTGGGCCTGGCGCAGGAAGGCATGACGATGATGGTCGTCACCCACGAAATGGGCTTTGCAAAGCGTGTGGCCAACCGCATCGTCTTCATGGACCAGGGCAAGATCATCGAGGATTGCAGCAAGGATGATTTCTTCAACACGACGCGATCGGACCGAGCGCGCGACTTCCTCGCCAAGATCATCCATTAACTCCCGCTATTTTTTTGAAGTTGAGTGCCAATGCCTCTCATGAAACAATTAGCCGGCGCGATGCTGGCGCTGGGCATGCTGGTCCATGCCCACGCGGCTGACAGGATCGCCGTCGACATCGCCCTGCGCGACGCTACCCTGATCGACGTTGCCGCCGGCCGCACCGTCAAGGGCAAGACCGTGCTGCTCAAAGGCGACAGTATCGTCGCCGTCATCAATGACGCGCAGTTGCGCAACTACGCGCCGAAGCAGACCATCCGCCTGCCCGGCAAATACCTGATGCCGGGGCTGTGGGACACGCATGTGCATTTTGGCGGCGGCCCAGAGCTGATTGACGAGAACAAGCAGTTGCTGCCTTTGTACCTGGCGCATGGCATCACCACGGTGCGCGACTGCTCGGGCGACTTGCCCGACACGGTACTGGCCTGGCGCCAGCAAATCAACGCGGGCCAGCTGCAAGGCCCGACGATCTTTACTTCCGGCGCGAAGCTCGAGGGCATCAAGCCGCTGTGGAAGGGCACCATCGAAGTAGGTACGCCGCAGGAAGTCACGCGCGCGCTCGACGGCCTGCAGGCGCAGCAAGTGGACTTTGTGAAGATCACGGAAAACACGCTGAAGCCGGAGCTGTACCTGGAAGCGCTGCGCCAGGCGCGCGAACGGGGCATGCGCACCTCGGGCCATATCCCCGTGCAGCTGACCCTGGAGCAGATGGCCGATGCGGGCCTGGGCACCATCGAGCATCAATCGTACTTGCTGCGCGCCACCACGCCGCGCGAACAGGAGCTGACGGACAAGGTGGCTACCGGCGCGATGACGGGCAAGGAGGCCATGCGCGAGAGCTTGCAGAGCTACGACGAGCCGACGGCGCGCAAGGCCTTCAGCTACCTGGCCGCCCGCGGCACGGCCATCGTGCCGACCCTCTGGGGCTCGCGCGTGACGGCCTACCTGGACCGCGAAGACCACACGCACGATCCGGCCCTGCAATATATCGGCAAGGGCTTGCGCGCCACCTACGACTGGCGCGTGCAGCGCGCCGCCAAGGATGGCCCGGATGCGATCATCCAGCGCCATGCGCAGTTCGAGCAGTCGGCAAAGCTGCTGCCCATTTTGCAGCAGCAGGGCATGAGCATCATCGCCGGCACCGATGCGGGATTTTTGAATTCCTTCGACTATCCGGGCCAGGCCTTGCACGATGAAATCGGCCTGTACGTGCAGTACGGCCTGACACCGCAGCAAGCCTTGCAGTCGGCCGTCATCAACGGGCCCCGCTTCCTGGGCAAGCTGGGCCGCTACGGCAGCGTGGCGGCCGGCAAGGCGGCCGATTTGCTGGTGCTCGACGCCAACCCGCTGCAGGACATTGGCGCCACGCGCCAGATCCGCCTGGTGGTTAGCCGTGGCCACGTGTATGACCGCGCCGCGCTGGACCGGATGCTCGCCGAAATCCGTGCCTGGGTGGCGAAACAAGAGCTTGCGTCTGCCGCGTCCTGATTCGCGTGTACTCCTGATATTGAAAACGGCCAGTGCACACTGGCCGTTTTGTCGCCCGGCAGCTGGTGTGCGCTGCCTCTCCGGGCCGGCGGGACGGCCCTGTGGCTGGTAAAATGGCGGTATCCGCAATGACCGCCTGAGAGCAGCCGCCATGTCCACACTCGATCACACCCCCGCATCCATTACCATTACCCGTCCTGACGACTGGCATTTGCACCTGCGCGACGGCGCCGTCATGGCCAGTGTGCTGCCGCACAGCGCGCGCCAGTTCGGCCGCGCCATCGTCATGCCGAACCTGAAACCGCCCGTCACCACCACGGCGGACGCTAGCGCTTACCGCGAGCGCATCCTGGCTGCCGTGCCCGAAGGCGTGAACTTCGATCCGCTGATGGTGCTGTACCTGACGAACAACACCTCGCCCGACGAAATCCGCCGCGCGCAGGACAGCGGCATCGTGCAGGCCGTCAAATTGTATCCGGCCGGCGCCACGACGAATTCCGACCTGGGCGTGACGGATTTGAAGAATTGCTACAAGGTGCTCGAAGTGATGCAGGAAGTGGGCATGCCCTTCCTCGTGCATGGCGAAGTGACAGATCCGGAGATCGACATTTTCGACCGTGAAGCCGTCTTCATCGAACGCGTGATGCGCCCGCTGCGCAGCGCCTTCCCGGCCCTGTCCGTGGTGTTCGAGCACATCACGACCAAGGATGCGGCGCAGTACGTGGCCGAAGCGGAAGGTCCGATCGCCGCCACCATTACGGCGCATCATTTGCTGTACAACCGCAACGAGATTTTCAAGGGCGGCATCCGCCCCCATTACTACTGCCTGCCCATCCTCAAGCGCGAAGAGCACCGTTTGGCGCTGATGACGGCCGCCGCCAGCGGCGACGAGCGCTTCTTCCTCGGTACCGATTCGGCGCCGCACGCGCAAGGCGCCAAGGAAATGGCCTGCGGCTGCGCCGGTTGCTACACGGCCCTGCACGCGATGGAAATGTACGCCGAAGCGTTCGAACGCGCCGGCGCGCTCGACAAGCTCGAAGCGTTTGCCAGCTTCCATGGTCCGGCCTTCTACGGCGTGCCGCGCAACACGGACACCATCACCTTGAAGCGCGAAAGCTGGACCTTGCCAGCCTCGCTGCCACTGGGTGACAGCCATGTCATTCCGCTCAACGCGGGCGAGCAGATCAACTGGAAAATGGTCTAAGCGTTCCATGCTGCCATCGATAGACTGGACCCGTCCCTGGTTTGCCACGGTGCTGCCGGCGCGACGGCAGCTGGACCTGCAGCGCGACACGGTGGTCCAGGCGCTCAACCGGCGGGCGCGGGCGCTGGACCTGCGCAATCCGTCCGGCCTGCCGCTGGCCTTCGTGCCGCAAGCGGACTTGCCCGAAGGCGTGGCGTACGAGGAGTTCATCGGCGCGACGGGCGGCGTGCCCACGCGCGACAATCTGCACGATTTTTTCAACGCGCTCGTGTGGCTCACCTTCCCCTGCATCAAGCGGCAGCTGAACGCGCTGCAGGCGGCGCAGATCGCCCTGTCCGGCGTCGGCAAATCGCGCGGGCCGGCACGCGACGGCGCCACGATCTTTGACGAAAATTCCGCCTTGCTGGTGCTGCGCGACAGCGATGCTGGACGCGCGCTGGAAGCAGCCTTGCGCGGACACGACTGGCGCAGCGCTTTTATCGCGCAGCGCGACAAGTTTGGCGCCGGTGGCGACGCCGAAGTCTGGCTGTTTGGCCACGCGCTGATGGAAAAACTGGTGGCGCCGCGCAAGGCCATCACGGCGCACACGCGCGTGATCTTTGCCAGCGACGCCTACTTCACACTCGATGATGCGGCACGGCGCACCTGGCTCGACGAACGGGTGGCGCAAGACCTGGCCAGTGATGGCTTGACGACAGCCGACTTCACGCCGCTGCCCGTGCTTGGCTTGCCCGGCTGGTGCGAGGACCAGGATGACGATTTTTACAATGACACGGCGGTGTTCCGCCCGAAGCGCAAGACAGCTGGCGCAGAAAGAGATCAATAGCATGGAAAACACCGTCCGTTGGGGCATACTCGGCACCGGCAAGATCGCCCGCGCAATGGCCAATGGCTTGCGCGACGCGCCCGGCGCGCAGCTGGTGGCGGTCGCCTCGCGCAGCGCCGCAGGCGCGCAGACCTTCGGCGCCGAATTCGGCATCGAGCGTTGCCATGGATCCTACCAGGCGCTGGCTGAAGACCCCGATGTGGACGTGATCTACATTGCCACGCCGCACACCTTGCATGCGGAAAATGCTTTGATGTGCCTGGCTGCCGGCAAGCATGTCGTCTGCGAAAAACCGTTCACCATGAACGCGCGCGAAGCGCAGGCTGTAGTCGACCTGGCGCGTGAGAAAAAACTGTTCCTGATGGAAGCCATGTGGAGCCGCTTCCTGCCCGCTGTGCAGGAAGCGCAGCGCATCATCGCCAGCGGTGAAATCGGCGTGCTGCAGCAAGTGCAGGCCGATATCGGCTTTGTCGCCAATTTCCCGCCCGAGCACCGCATGTTCAATCGGGAACTGGGGGGCGGCGCGCTGCTCGACGTGGGCATCTATCCGCTGTCAATGGCGGCGTTTTTCCTCGGCCCGGTATCGCAGGTGCAGGCGCTCGCTGAAATGGGCGCCACCGGCGTCGATGAACAGGTGGTGTTTTCGCTGCTGCACGCAGGCGGCGGCACCTCGTCCTGCGCCTGCAGCCTGCGCGCGCAGACGCCGACGGAAATGACCATTGCCGGGAGTATGGGACGGATTCGCCTGCCCAGCCGTTTTTACAAACCCGACCACCTGATCGTCGAATCAATGGATGGCGAACGCCGCGTCGTCGCCGCGCCACATCTGGGCAATGGCTATGCGCACGAGGCGATCGAAGCGATGCGCTGCATCCGCGCCGGCATGCTGGAAAGCCCCGTCATGCCGCACGCCGACAGCGTGGCGCTGATGCACAACCTTGACACCATGCGCGGCCAGATCGGCCTCGTGTACCGTGCCGACCAGGCCTAGGCCGGAATCTCCATGACATTGCACTCTTCCCGTCCCAGCCTGAAAACCGTTCTGATCGCCAGCGGCGTCGTCCTGACCCTGGCGATGGGCGTGCGCCATGGCCTGGGCTTCTGGATGCAGCCGATCTCGCAAGCCAATGGCTGGACGCGCGAAACGTATTCGTTGGCGCTGGCCATGCAAAACCTGATGTGGGGCGTCTTTGGCCCGTTCGCCGGCATGGCGGCCGACCGCTTCGGCACCATGCGCGTCGTCATCGTCGGCGCCATCAGCTACATGGCGGGCCTGGTGTGGATGGCGCTCGTGACGCAGCCCACGCTGTTCATCGCCGGTTCCGGCGTCTTCATCGGCCTGGCGCTGGCCTGCACGGCCTTTGGCGCCATCAGCGGCATCATTGGCCGCAGCGCGCCGCCCGAGCAGCGCTCGTGGGCCTTCGGCATCTCCTCGGCGGCCGGCTCGTTCGGCCAGTTCCTCATGATGCCGGTCGAGCAGCAGCTCATCTCCGCCGTGGGCTGGCAAAACGCCTTTTATGTGCTGGCTGCGCTGGTGCTGCTGGCCATGATCCCGATGGCCTTCTACCTGCGCGAGCCGCCCGTGTCGCACGCCAGCGGTCCGCAGCAAAGCATAGGCGCGGCCTTCAGCGAAGCCATCGCCAGCCGCTCGTTCTGGCTGCTGCTGGCAGGGTATTTTGTCTGCGGTTTCCAGCTGGTCTTCATAGGCGTGCATTTGCCGGCCTACCTGAAGGACCAGGGACTGATGAATCCGAACATCGCCGTCACGGCGCTGGCACTGATCGGCCTGTTCAACATCGTTGGCTCCTATTACGCGGGCAAACTCGGTGGAAAAATCGCCAAGCGCTATCTGCTGTCGGCCATCTACGTGACGCGCGCCGTGGTCATCACGCTATTCCTGCTGGCGCCCCTGTCGGCGTGGTCGGTGTACCTGTTTGCCGCCGGCATGGGCGTGCTGTGGCTGTCGACCGTGCCGCTGACGAACGGTATCATCGCCGGCATCTTCGGCGTGAAGCACCTGTCGATGCTGGCCGGGATGGTGTTCTTTTCGCACCAAGTGGGCAGTTTCCTGGGCGCGTGGCTGGGCGGCTATCTGTACGAGCGGCAGGGCAGTTACAACGTCGTGTGGATGATCACCATCGGCCTGGGCTTGCTGGCCGCGCTGATCAACTTGCCCATCGACGAGCGCGCCGTCAAGCGCGTGGCGGTGGCCGCGTAATGGGGAGCTGGCGCATATGGCTATGGTGCCTGGCTGGCGCCGCGCTGCTGGCCATCGTTTTTATGGCCTATCTGCGACCCGACTTCATGCTCGACCTGGCGAACCGTTTCTGGATGTGCATGTAGACTGCGCGGGCGCAAGGTGGTTTGCGAAAAGTCGGATTACGCTACGCTAATCCGACCTACCCGACCTGCCGTCAGCGTATTCGCGTAGGTCGGATTAGGCCGCAGGCCGTAATCCGACAACACCCGAAAACAAACAGTACCGACGGCGTCTGGGCCATTGGCCGTAATCCGACAACACCCTGAAACCATGCGATACCGACGCGCATTCCAGCCAGGTGGAAGCTTTTTCTTCACGGTGGTGACGGCTCATCGCCGACCCATTTTTTCGTCGGCAACAGCCGTGGACTTGCTGTGTGGCTCATTCAGCGCCGTGCGCCATAAAAGGCCATTCGCTATCGACGCTATCGTCATCCTACCTGACCATCTGCACTGCATCTGGACTTTGCCTGAAGGCGATGCCGATTTCATGACGCGCTGGCGCTTGATCAAGACGTGGTTCAGCAAGCATAGCGATCTTAAAAATATCTGGCAGCAGCGGTATTGGGAGCATGTCTTGCGCGACGAGCGCGACTTCGCCAACCATGTCGATTACATCCATTACAACCCTGTCAAACATGGTTTAGTGGGCAAAGTTATCGATTGGCCGTATTCCAGTTTTCACCAGTATGTAAAGCACGGCTTGTGTGCAGAGGATTGGGGCGGGGACGGTGTGGCGATTGAGTGTGTTGGGCGGGAGTGAGGAGCGCTAACAATGTTGTCGGATTAGCGCACAGCGCGTAATCCGACAACACCCTGAAGCATGCAATACCAGATTTACACCTTCAAAAACTCTTCTTTCCCACCCAGCCAGCGCGCCAGGTGCGCTTCCACGGTGGCAGCGGCGGCGGCTGTGGTGGCGTGCAGCAGATCGTGCGCCACGTCGCGCGCTTGGTCGACCAGCCATTGATCCGTCTCCAGGTCGGCGAAGCGCAGCATGGCCTGGCCGGACTGGCGCGCGCCGAGGAATTCGCCGGGGCCGCGGATTTCCAGGTCGCGGCGGGCGATCTCGAAGCCGTCCGTCGTCTCGCGCATGGTCATCAAGCGCTGGCGCGCCACACCTCCCAACGGACCCTGGTACAGCAACAGGCAGACGCTGGCCGCCGAGCCGCGGCCCACGCGGCCGCGCAGCTGATGCAGCTGGGACAAGCCAAAACGCTCGGCGTGCTCGATCACCATCAGCGAGGCGTTCGGCACATCGACGCCCACCTCGATGACGGTGGTGGCCACCAGCACATGGATATGGCCGGCAATGAAGGCATCCATCACTTCCTGCTTTTCCGCCGGTTTCAAACGGCCGTGCACGAGGCCCACCTGCAGCGCGGGCAAGGCTTCTGCCAGCATCATGTAGGTATCGGTGGCCGTTTGCAGCTGCAGCGCTTCCGATTCCTCGATCAGGGGGCAGACCCAGTACACCTGCCGGCCTTCCAGCGCGGCCGCATACACGCGGGCGATGACTTCGTCGCGCCGGTTCTGGTCGATGGAGCGCGTGACGATGGGGCTGCGTCCGGGCGGCAGCTCGTCGATCACCGACACTTCCAGGTCGGCGTAATACGTCATGGCCAGGGTGCGCGGAATCGGCGTGGCTGACATCATCAGCTGGTGCGGCACGGCCGCGCTGTCGCCCTTGTTGCGCAGGGTCAGGCGCTGGCCCACGCCGAAACGGTGCTGTTCGTCGACGATCACCAGGCCCAGTTTGGCAAACAGCACATTGTCCTGGATCAGCGCATGCGTGCCGATCACCAGTTGCGCTTCGCCCGATTCGATCAGGGCCAGCGCCGCCGTCTTTTCCTTTTTCTTCAGGCTGCCCGTCAGCCAGGCGACCTTCACGCCCAGCGGCTCCATCCAGGCGGCGATCTTGCGGAAGTGCTGCTCCGCCAGGATCTCCGTGGGCGCCATCAGCGCGGCCTGGTAGCCGCTGTCGATGGCCTGCGTGGCCGACAACGCCGCCACCACCGTCTTGCCGCTGCCGACGTCACCTTGCAGCAAGCGCTGCATCGGATACGGCTGGTGCAGGTCGGCGCGGATTTCCTCGAGTACGCGCGCCTGCGCGCCCGTCAGCTTGAAGGGCAGGGCGGCGCCAAAGGCATGCGACAGGGTGCCGACGATGGGCAGGGAGGCAGCGCCTTTCGAGCGGCGTGCGCGCTGGGCGCGTTTCAGCGACAGCTGCTGCGCCAGCAGCTCATCGAATTTCATGCGCACCCAAGCCGGGTGCGAGCGGTCCATCAGCGCGCTTTCATCGATGTCCTGCGGCGGGTAGTGCAGCAGGTGTACGGCGGCACGGAACGGCGACAGCTGCATCTGGCGCAACAAATCGTCAGGCAAGGTATCCTGCCAGTCGATGCGGCGCATGGCATCGGCGATCTCGCGCCGCAGGACGTGCTGCGACAGGCCTTCGCCGGACGGATACACGGGCGTCAGGGCCGTGGGCAGGGGCGCGCCTTCGTTGACCACCTTGTAGGTCGGGTGCACCATCTCGGCGCCGAAAAAGCCGTGTTTGAGTTCAGCGCGCGCACGTACCCGCGTGCCTTCGGCCAGTTGCTTGACCTGGCTGCCGTAGAAGTTCATGAAGCGGAGCAGCAAATTTCCCGTTTCGTCGGCGATCGTCACCAGCAATTGCTTGCGCGGCTTGAAATTGACTTCGCACTTGGTGACGACGCCTTCCACTTGCCACGACTCGCCGCCGCGCAGGCAGGCGTCGCGTATCGTGTAGACCTTCGTCTCGTCCTCGTAGCGCATCGGCAGGTGCAACACCAGATCCATGTCGCTGCGCAAGCCCAGTTTTGCCAGCCGGCTTTCCGTGCTGACCACTTTTTTGGCGGCTTTCGGCTTCGCGGCGGGCTTGGCTATGGGGGGAAGATCGGGCTTGGGTTCGGACATATCGGAGATTTTTGTGCCGCTAGCGTAAAATAGAGGGTTGTCCGGCACACCCTGTGCATACCGCAGTTGTAGTGTTGCGGCGGATTATTGTAATGCCTGTATAGGCGCACAGTATAGTGCCAGATGTTCCATTGCGCACTCCTAATCATTTTTGACGTACTTTTGAAGCAAAACGCATGTATTCGCTTTCCGATTTCGATTTTAATTTGCCGCAAGAAAACATTGCGCAAACTCCGTTGGCCGAGCGCAGCGCCTCGCGCCTGTTGCATCTGGACGGCGAGACCCTGGTCGACCGCCAGTTCGCCGACATCGTAGGATTGCTGCAAGCGGGCGACCTGCTGGTGATGAACGATACGCGCGTGCTGAAGGCGCGCTTCTTTGGCGTCAAGGAAAGCGGCGGCAAGATCGAGGCACTGGTCGAGCGCGTGCTTGATGAGCGCACCGTGCTGGCCCAGGTGCGCGCGTCGAAGTCTCCGCCGCCCGGTTGCCGCATCCGCCTCGCCGACGCGTTTGACGTCACTGTCGGCCAGCGTGCCGGCGAATTCTTCACGCTGCACTTCGAGGCCGACGTGTTCGAGCTGATCGAGGCGCACGGCCGTTTGCCGCTGCCGCCCTACATCGAGCACGATGCGGACGAATTTGACGAAACGCGCTACCAGACCGTGTTCAACAAGGTGCCGGGCGCTGTCGCCGCGCCGACGGCCGGCCTGCATTTCGACCAGGCGCTGCTTGATCAACTGAAGGCCAAGGGCGTCAACTTTGCCTATGTGACCCTGCACGTGGGCGCGGGCACCTTCCAGCCCGTGCGCACGGAGGTGCTGGCCGAACACAAGATGCACACCGAGTGGTACACCATGCCGCAGGAAACCGTCGACGCCGTGCGCGCCGCCCAACTTGCCGGACGCGACGTGGTAGCCGTCGGCACGACCAGCCTGCGCGCGCTGGAATCGGCTTCGCAAAGCGGCCAGCTGGTGGCGGGCAGCGCCGATACGGCCCTGTTCATCACGCCCGGCTATGCCTTCAAGACGGTGACGCGCCTGATCACCAATTTCCATTTGCCGAAGTCGACCCTGCTGATGCTGGTGTCGGCCTTTGCCGGCTATGAGCCGATCCGCAGTGCTTACGCGCACGCGATCGCGCAGAACTACCGCTTCTTCAGTTATGGCGATGCGATGCTGCTCACCACGCAATCGCGCGCTCCGCTGAACCTTGATACTCCCGTGAAAGACTGACCATGCTGGAATTTAAACTACTCAAGACCGACACGAGCGGCCTGACCAAGGCACGCCGCGGCACCTTGAAACTCAACCATGGCGTCGTGCAGACGCCGATCTTCATGCCAGTGGGCACTTACGGCTCCGTGAAAGCCATGTCGCCGCTGGAACTCAATGAGATCGATGCACAAATTATTTTGGGCAATACTTTCCATTTGTGGTTGCGTCCAGGCAACACTGTCATGGAGAAATTCGGCGGCTTGCACGGTTTCATGGGCTGGAACAAGCCGATTCTGACCGATTCGGGCGGCTTCCAGGTGTTTTCGCTGGGCGCCATGCGCAAGATTACGGAAGAGGGCGTGCATTTCAATTCGCCCATCAACGGCGATAAACTGTTCCTGTCGCCGGAAGTGTCGATGCAGGTGCAGCGCGTGCTGAACTCCGACATCGTCATGCAGTTCGACGAATGCACGCCGTACGAAATCGCCGGCCGTCCGGCTACCATTGAGGAAGCGGCCAAGTCCATGCGCATGTCCTTGCGCTGGGCGCAGCGCTCGAAGGACGAGTTCCACCGCGGTGAAAACCCGAACGCGCTGTTCGGCATCGTGCAGGGCGGTATGTTCGAAATGCTGCGTGACGAGTCGCTGGCCAAGCTCGAAGAGATCGATTTCCCCGGCATCGCCATCGGCGGCCTGTCCGTCGGCGAGCCGAAGGAAGACATGATGCGCATGCTGGCCCACGTTGGCCCGCGCCTGCCGGCCAACAAGCCCCATTACCTGATGGGCGTCGGCACGCCGGAAGACCTGGTGGCCGGTGTGTCGAACGGCATCGACATGTTCGATTGCGTCATGCCGACGCGTAACGCCCGCAATGGCTGGCTGTTTACCCGTTTCGGCGACATCAAGATCAAGAACGCCAAGTACAAGGAAGACCAGGCGCCGCTAGACGAGACCTGCAGCTGCTATGCCTGCCGCAACTTTTCGCGCGCCTACCTGCACCATTTGCACCGTTCCAAGGAGATCCTCGGCGCGCGCTTGAATACTATCCACAACCTGCATTACTACCTGGACTTGATGCGCCAGATGCGTGAAGCGCTGGACGAAGACCGTTTCCATGCGTTCACCCTGCAATTCCATGCGGAACGCGCACGGGGAACTTAAGAAATGCTTAGGTTCATGGGCCGCGAGGTCCTGAGCTGATGTTTTCGAGATTGGTGCTTGGACTGGGGCGATAAAGCATTGCATAATGCTTTTTTAGCCCCATTTGAAGTTGCCATGCCTGCAATTCGGGGGATGGCCTTTTGCCAATGCTAGAATACAGCGCTGTTTTTTCAAACTGATTAGAACTGGAGTCACCGTGTTTTTCATTTCCAACGCTTATGCGCAAGCCCCTGCCGATGCCCTGGGTTTCGGCGGCAACCTGACCAGCTTCCTGCCGCTGGTATTGATGTTCGTGGTCATGTATTTCCTGATGATCCGCCCACAGCAAAAACGCGCCAAAGAACAACGGGCGATGATGGACGCGCTGGCCAAGGGTGACGAAGTCGTCACCGCCGGCGGCATGCTGGGCCGTGTTGTCAAGGTAGTGGACGCTTACGTCACCATCGAAGTGGCGACCGGCACCGAAGTCACGGTGCAAAAGAGCTCCATCACCACCCTGTTGCCTAAAGGCACCCTGAAGGCGCTGTAATTCCTCGCTGTCATTGCACCTGCAATGATGACCGGGGCGGCTACTCGCCGCCCCTCGCGACGCCTCCGACGCTCAACACTGAACGCTGAATCACTATGAATCGCTATCCTGCCTGGAAATACATCCTCATCGTCGTCGCCTTATTGCTGGGCGCACTCTATACGGCGCCCAATTATTTCGGTGAGTCACCGGCGCTGCAAGTAACCAGCGGCAAGTCGACTGTCAAAGTGACGGGCGAGCTGATGACGCAAGTCGAGCAAATATTGACGAAAGAGAACGTCAAGTCGGAAGGTGTCACCATGGATGGCGCTGGCAATCTCGCTTCCGTGCGCGTGCGTTTTGCCGATCCCGATACCCAGTTCAAGGCAAAACTGGCGCTGGAAAAGGACTTGAACCCCGATTCCACCGACCCCGCCTACATCGTGACGGTCAACCTGCAAGCCAATACGCCGATGTGGATGCAAAAATTGCATGCCTTGCCCATGTACCTGGGCCTGGATTTGCGCGGTGGCGTGCACTTCCTGATGCAGGTCGATGCGAAAGCCGTACTGAACAAGAAAATCCAGGGCGTACAGTCCGCCGCGCGTAGCGTGTTGCGCGACAAGAATATCCGCCACGCCGGCATTGAACGTGTGGGTGACAGCGTGCAAATCAACTTCCGCGACGCGGAAACGCGCCTGAAGGCCAAGAATGTGCTGTCCGACCAGATGTCGGAACTGGCGTTTGCCGATGCGGGCGAAGGCAGCGACCTGAAACTGAACATCACGCTCAAGCCGACGGCCTTGAAAGCCACCATCGATGAAGGCGTAAAACAGAATATCTCCACCCTGTCCAAGCGCGTCAACGAGCTGGGCGTGGCTGAGCCGTTGATCCAGCAGCAAGGTCCTGACCGCATCGTGGTGCAACTGCCTGGCGTGCAGGACGTGGCCCGCGCGAAAGCCATCATCGGCCGCACGGCCACCCTGGAAGTGCGCCTGGTCGATGAAACCATCGTGCCTGGCACGGAACTGTCGAGCGCCATCCCGTTCAACTCGGAATTGTTTACGGTTGGCAAGGGCGTACCTGTCGTGCTGTCGAAAGACGTGATCCTGACGGGCGACTACATTTCCAGCGCCACGGCCAGCTTCGACCAGAACCAGCAAGCGGCCGTGTCGATCGACCTGAACGGCGACGGCGGGCGCAAGATGCGCGAAGCGACGCGCGAACGCGTGGGCAAGCGCATGGCCATCGTGCTGTTTGAAAAGGGCAAGCCGGAAGTGCTGTCGGTCGCGACCATCCAGCAGGAACTCGGTTCGCGCTTCCAGATCACGGGCATGGGCGGCGCGGAAAATGCCACCGAACTGGCGCTGCTGCTGCGCTCGGGCGCCTTGTCCGCACCGATGACCGTCATCGAGGAACGCACGATTGGACCGCAACTGGGCGCGGAAAACATCGCCAAGGGCTTCCATTCGACCCTGTATGGCTTCATCGCCATCGCCATCTTCATGATCGCCTACTACATGCTGTTCGGCGCCTTCAGCGTGCTGGCTCTGGCCGCCAACTTGCTGTTGCTGATCGCCTTGCTGTCGATGATACAGGTGACGCTGACCTTGCCAGGTATCGCCGCTATCGCGCTGGCACTGGGCATGGCGATTGACGCCAACGTGCTGATCAATGAACGTATCCGCGAAGAGCTGCGCGCCGGCAATACGCCGCAAGCGGCGATCGCCGCCGGCTTCGACCGCGCCTGGGCTACGATTCTCGACTCGAACGTGACCACCCTGATCGTCGGCCTGGCGCTGCTGGCCTTCGGCAGCGGCCCGGTGCGCGGCTTCGCCGTCGTGCATTGCCTGGGCATCCTGACCTCGATGTTCTCCTCCGTCTTCGTCTCGCGCGGCGTGGTCAACCTCTGGTATGGCCGCAAGAAAAAGCTGACGACCTTGTCGATCGGCACGGTGTGGGTGCCGGGCACCAGCAAATAAGCGGCGGTCCAGCCTTAGCCAATAGCGACAACAGCGATAGCATCCGGCGGCCCAGCCGCCGGACGCACAGAATAGAACTCAGAGGATTTCATGGAATTTTTCCGGATCAAAAAAGATATTCCCTTCATGCGCCATGCGTTGATTTTCAACGTGATTTCGGCCGTGACCTTCCTTGCCGCCGTCTTCTTCCTGTTCCACAAGGGCTTGCACCTGTCCGTGGAATTCAAGGGCGGCACCCTGATGGAGGTGAAATACCCCAAGGCGGCCAATCTCGAAGGCATACGCGGCAGCCTCATCGCCATGGGCTATGAAGAGCCAGGCGTGACCAGCTTCGATACGGCGCGCGACGTGATGATCCGCCTGCCGGTGGAAAAAGGCGTCAGCGCCGCCAACACGTCGCAGCGCGTGTTTGACGCGCTGTGCAAGGCCGAGCAAGGCACGACCAAGGCAATCGACACTGTCACTGCAAAGGGCGAGCATGTGCTCAAGAGCGCGTGCATGGACGCTGCCGGTAATGAAGCGCTGGTGCTGCAGAAAGTCGAATTCGTCGGACCGCAAGTAGGCGACGAACTGACGCAGAACGGCTTGAACGCGCTGGTGATGGTGATCCTGGGCGTGATGGCTTACCTAGCCGTGCGCTTCGAATGGAAATATGCCGTTTCGGCGATTATCGCCAACTTGCATGACGTGGTCATCATCCTGGGCTTCTTCGCCTTCTTCCAGTGGGAATTCTCGCTGACGGTACTGGCCGCGATCCTGGCGGTGCTGGGCTACTCGGTCAACGAATCGGTGGTGATCTTTGACCGTATCCGTGAAAACTTCCGCAAGCAGCGCAAGGCTTCCGTGCATGAAGTGATCGACAGCGCGATCACCAGCACCATTTCGCGTACCATCATCACCCACGGTTCCACCCAGATGATGGTGCTGTCGATGCTGGTCTTCGGCGGCCAGACCCTGCACCATTTCGCACTGGCGCTGACCATCGGTATCTGCTTCGGTATTTACTCGTCCGTATTCGTCGCGGCCTCGATCGCCATGTGGCTGGGCGTCAAGCGCGAAGACTTGATCAAGCCGGTCAAGGAAAAAGACGAAACCGACGGCGCCGTGGTGTAAGCACAGCTTTCTGCATGTTGAATGGAAGAACGATCACCCTTGCGGTGGTCGTTTTTTTTTGTGACGGATGACGATGAAGCGTTTTATCTTGATGGGCATCATGACGGGTATCAGTATGCTGGCCAGTGCCGCAGAACTGAGCCGTGTGGCCAGCGATACCATCGCCCTGGGCGGCGCCATCGCCGAGGGCGATGTGGACAAGCTGAGGCAGCTGGCCACGCCAGGGACAACCATGCTGCGCATCAATAGCCATGGCGGTGACCCGCAGGCGGCCATGCTGCTGGGGCGCTACCTGCGCCAGCGGCAATGGAGTCTCGCCATCGACACCGTGTGCGCCGGCAGCTGCGCCCTGTACGTTTTCCCGGCCGCGCAGCGCAAAAGCATTCCCGGCACCGCCGTGCTGGCGCTGCAGGACACGGCCTTCCTGCGCGCGCAGGAAGGCCCGCAGCACATGCGCCGCAGCCTGAGCGAGGCGGGCGTGCCGGCCGATGAGCTGGACCGTGAAACAGCGGCGCTGGCCGCGCAACGGGCGCAGGTGGCGGCGCTGGAAGCAGCCTTTGCGGCGGAGCTGGGCATAGCTCCGGCCTTTTACCGAGATTTCCGGCAGGTGGCGGCGCAGGCCGATAGCGTGCGCCAGCGCTTTCCCGACCAGGATGCTGCCATCTATTGGTGGCCCGCCGCAGGCCGCTTGCAGCGCTGTTACGGCATCGCGGGAGTGCAAGAGGGGCCGCGCGCGGCGCGCCTGGCGCCCGACGGCTATCTGTACGTGCCAGCCCTGTCAGCCCTGGTCATGGGCGACCAGGCATTGCAGGACTGTCCATGAGCCGCAGTGGCCGTTTGTTCCTGCTGATGGACGCCATGCGCGCCAGGCGCGTGCCCGTCACGGCGGCCCAGCTGGCGCAGCAGCTGGGGGTCTCCGAGCGCACGATTTACCGCGATATCCAGACGCTGGCCGAACTGGGCGCTCCCCTGCAGGGCGAGGCGGGCATCGGCTATGTGCTGCGCCGTGGCGCCTTCTTGCCGCCGCTGATGTTCGGCGCCGATGAACTGGAGGCGCTGGTGCTGGGCGCGCGATGGGTGCGCCGCCAGGGCGATGCGGGCCTGGCGCAGGCGGCCAGCAATGCCCTGGCGAAGATCGCGGCCGCTTCGCCGCGCGACTTGCGCGACAGCATGGCCGACACCAGCCTGTGGGTGCCGCTGGGGCGTCCCGCCGATGGCGCGCAGCCGGCCGACCTTTACGTGCAGCCGGTGCGCGAGGCCATCCGTTATGAACAGAAGCTTACCCTGGCTTACCAGGATGAGCATGGCAGCGCCAGTTCGCGCACGGTATGGCCCTTTGCCCTGGCCTTTTTTGAAGGCAAGCGCCTGCTGGCGGCCTGGTGCGAGCTGCGCGGCGATTACCGGCATTTCCGCATCGACCGCATCGCCAGCGTGCAGCGGCACGAGGAGCGCTATCCCACGCGCCGCCACGCCTTGCTCGACACCTGGCGCAAGGCGCACGATATTGATCCGGAAAGCTAGCGACCCGGAGACCTAGGCCATGCTCCTGACAAAAACTGTCAGTGACTGGTTCTACGATGGTGGCTTCTTCACACACCGGAGTACTCCATCATGCGTCTGTATCACCACCCCATGTCCTCGAATGCCCGCCGCGCCCGGATGACGGCGATCCACCTCGGCCTGCCTCTGGAACTGGCCGAAGTCGACCTGATGAATGCGGACGACCGCCGCCGCCTGGCCGAACTGAACCTGAACGGCAAAGTGCCCGTGCTGGCCGATGGCGCTTTCCTGCTGTGGGAATCGTGCGCCATCATGCAATACCTGGCCGAGCAGGTACCGGGCCAGACGATTTACCCGCAGGCGCCGCAGGCCCGCGCCGACGTCAATCGCTGGCTGTTCTGGGCCACGCAGCATTTCGCTCCCGCCATCAGCGTGCTGTCCTGGGAGCGCGCGTGGAAAGGTATGACGGGCAATGGTCCGGCGGACCCGCTGGAAGAGGCGCGCGGCGAGCGCGAACTGCATGAGTGCGCCGTGGTGCTGGACACGCATCTGGCTCAGCGCAGCTGGCTCAGCGGAGACGATGTGACCCTGGCCGATTTTGGCGTGGCCGCGCCGTTGATGTACAGCGAGGCCGTACGGCTGCCGTTGGCGCAGTACCAGCATATCCAGGCGTGGTTCGCCCGCGTGCGCCAGTTGCGTGCCTGGCAGGAAACGGACGTGGAGCTGTTGCCGGGATAATGTGCTCGCTAAGTGTGCCAGCGCACGGAGCCGGTGCGACGCACCGCATAAGATAGGGTTGTCTCTTTCAGGACATCCCTAGCTTTGGACTTTACCCGCTTTCGAGCGGGTTTTTTTTTCCGCTTTCGAGCGGTTTTTTGTCCGGCGCTTGAAAAGTGCCTTGATAAGTTGATAATCGCTGCACATATGGGGCGCATCCCACTTTCAGCAGGTACGCCATGTTCATGCCACGCCATCCGAAGCCACTATGGAGTACCCGCGCTGTCGCCACGCAAGTCATCCAGCAGAAGCGGGGAAAGCAGGCCATGGACAAGCATGTGCTGATCGTCGACGTGCCGCAGCCGGCGCCAGGAGTGCCGATCATGCCGCCAGTGCCGGTAAAACAGGATTAGTGCACGAGCACCTTCAGCAGCGACTGTACTTCATCGTTCGATTCTTCCATGATGCTCGACAGGGTCGCATCGCCGATCACGCAATCGATGCTGCCAGCGGCGCGGGCGGCCCGCACGGCGATGGCGGCCGGGCTTTCGTTGAGGGGCGACGAGACGGGCGCCAGGTCATTCGCCAGCAGCAGGGTATCGCCCAGCGATTCGGGCGGGATGGCGCGCAAGCCTTCCCACAGCGCATCGATGGCGCCCATTACCGCTTCCGGCACCTTCAGTTTGGTCAGGACGCCATGGCCGATGGCTTGTTCGCCATGTTCGACCCAGTCCTCCGGTTCGCCATCGAGGATGCCGGGGAATTCGGCCGCGCGCGACAGCAGATAAAAGCCGCCCACCTCATGCATGATGCCGGCAAACAGGGCCGTATCGGGGTCCACCCTGGTGACGCGGCGCGCCAGTACCTGCGACAGGGCAGCTACGTGGGCAGTATGTTCCCACAACTGGTTGGCCTTCGCCTGCAGCACGGGATCGGTGATGGTGCTGCCTAGCTGGCGCACGATCAGCGATGCCACCACCGATTGCAGGGTACGCACGCCTAGCCGTTGCACGGCGTTGCGCACACTGGTGATTTCGTTGCCGGAGCGGTTGAACGCCACCGAATTGGCGATGGCCACCGTGCGCGCTGCCAGCAGCGGGTCGGCTTGCACCAGCTTGGCAGCGGCCTCGATATGGCAGTCGGGATCGCTCAGTGCCTCTTGCAGCTTGAGCGAAGCGGCCACGTTGGCAGGAAAGGTCAGCTCGCCACGAGCGGCTTGTGCGGCGATGCTTTTAAAGGCGTCGAGTCTGTTCATTGAAAAAATTATACTCGCAATATTTCCGTGCGGAACTTTTTAACCATGATCTTTTCGCAAACAAGCAAGTAAAAGACAAGCAAAGCCCCGTAAACGGGAAAAGGCATGCGGCTGGATCAGCGGCATGCCTTTTCAATGGCAGCGATGCTTAAAGTGCTGAACAGGACCATCGCCAGCGCATGGGATTTGTGGCCAGGAAGCGCAACCGCAAGCTAGTACGGTGAGCATCGCAGGCCGCAAAGCGCAACGCGCAGCAGGTCTTGTTAAGCCCTACTACAGAGTTTCGCTGAAGATCGCATCGCAGCCTTCGACCAGCTCGTCGCTGTCTTCCAGCTCATCCGTCAATCCCAGATCGAACAATTCTTCGACGGCATTCATAAAGCTGTTGTGCTTGGTGGCGCCGATCAGGCGGTAGATTTCGCCGTCTTCGTTGCGCACGCCGATGATCAGTTTTTCCTGGCGTACCAGTTCCGGCGTGCTGGCGTTGAGCAGCAGGTTGCCGATGATGTGTTTATCGAAATGAGCAGGCTTTTTGCCGTCGAGCAGTGTGGTTTTCAACTTGGTTTCCTTTGTCTTGTTTGAATGTCTGTGCTTGGTGAATTGTCAACTGTGGCCGTTGGCGATGGCGTGTTTCAAGCCCGACAGGGTGGTTTCCAGGCGCATGAAATCGTCTTCGGTATAGCCGTCAAACAGGCGTTGGCCCTGCTTTGTCAGCTTGGGGAACACGTCATGGAACACTTGTTCGCCTTCGCAGCTCAAGCGCACGAAGTAGGAGCGCTTGTCTTTCGTGCAACGTTCGCGGACCACCAGCCCCTTTTGCTCCAGCCGGTCTACCACGCCCGTCAAGGTGCCCTTGGTAATCAGGGTTTTCTGGCCCAGTTCCTTGTAGGACATGCCGCAGGTGTTGCCGAGCGTGGCAATGATGTCGAATTGCGCATGCGTCAAGCCGTACTGGCGCACGAAGTCGCTAGAAAACCGCTCGAAGCCTTGCATGCATTCGGCCAGCAGCCGGATACTTTTTAAATATCGTTCACCCATGGGGGGGATTATATCCTTCCGCTCCGCTTTTTTCCGCCGCGCCAGGATGCGCCCTTGCATGAGGGGCTGGATGGGGCGGAAGTCCGGTATCATGTGGGCAACTCAGTCCTTGCCCCTGGTCCGCCTCGCCGATGTCCTTCGCTAATCTTTCCCGTATCGGCCTCGACAAGCCGCTGCGCCTGTTGCTGGTCCATGCCGGCGATGCCGAGTCGATCACCTGGGCCGGCCTGGTGCAGCCGCTGCGCCTGTGTGCGCGGGCGCTGGGGCCCGGTGCATTGCAATTGGACGTGCGCACGCCGGAGCAGGTGGCCGCGCAGGGCGGCAACTGGCATATCGCATTGCTGGTGGCCGATGAAACGGAAGCGCCGCTGCGTGCCGAGTTGTGCCGGGCGGTGATCGAACGCTGCCGTTCGGCACCATTCTGGGGCGGCGTGGGCGCGGCCGTGCTGTGGCTGGCAGACGCGGGCGTCATGGATGGCGTGCGCATCGCCTTGCCTTGGGCCCTGTACGCCGATGCGGAAGCGAAGGCAGAGCGGGCCATCCTGACGCCGCACCTGTTCGACATCGACGGCCCCCACATCACCTGTTGCGGCGGCGCAGCCAGCATCGACTTTTCGCTGACCCTGATCGAGACCGTGTTTGGCGCCGACGTGCAGGCGCTCGTCAAGGAAGCGTTGTGCGTGGACAAGGTGCGCGGCAAGGAAGAGCGCCAGCGCGTGGCTTTGCAGGCGCGTTTCGGCGTGCTGCAGCCGAAGTTGTCCGAAGCCGTCACCTTGATGGAAGCCAATATCGAGGAGCCGCTGTCGACCGACGACATCGCCAGCCTGGTGGGCCTGTCGCGGCGCCAGCTGGAACGGCTGTTCAAGCAATACCTGGGCAGCCTGCCATCGCGCTACTACCTGGAACTGCGCCTGCAGCGCTCCAGGCAACTGTTGCTCGATACGCATTATTCCATCGTGCAAGTCGGTCTGATGTGTGGCTTTTCTTCCGGCTCGCACTTTTCCACGGCGTTTGGCACCCTGTTTGGCAATACCCCCCGCGAAGAGCGACAGCGCAAGCTGATGCCGCCGGTCTAACGTCTGGTGAAATCTGCTGCGCGTCGCGATTTGCGGCCTCCGATGCTCACTGCCTCGGCGGCTCCGTGCTTCGCACAGCGCCGCTTCTCAGCCACAACTTACTGCCGTTCGCTACGATTTCGCCAGGCGTTATGTATTTCGCACTATCGTGCGGTAAGCACAGCTGTGATGAATTGTGAAAATCCTTGTCGCAGATTCAAAAGAGTTTTAGCATCCCGCTTTTTATAATGCAGTACACACGTAGCTGTCGTAGCTGCGGAGTACCTAACATATTGATGGGGAAATGCTATGAATGCCAAGCTTGATTCGACCGTAACGGCTCGTCCAGTCACACGGGAAACCTTTGACCAGGTCCTCGTTCCTACCTACGCCCCTGCCGCCATGGTGCCCGTGCGCGGTTCCGGACTGGATCTGTGGGACCAGTCAGGCAAGCATTACCTCGATTTCACCTCCGGCATCGCCGTCAACAGCCTGGGTCACTGCCATCCGGCCCTGGTTGACGTGCTGACCAAGCAAATCAACAATTTGTGGCATTTGGGCAACGGCTACACCAACGAACCTGTCCTGCGTCTGGCGCTGGCCCTGACGGAAGCGACCTTCGCCGACCGCGCCTTCTTCTGCAACTCTGGCGCGGAAGCCAACGAAGCGGCCCTGAAACTGGCGCGCAAATACGCCCACACCAAGTTTGGCGCGCACAAGTCGCGCATCATCTCGTGCTTCAGCTCTTTCCACGGCCGCACCCTGTTTACCGTCTCCGTCGGCGGCCAGGCCAAGTACACGGAAGGCTTCGAGCCGCTGCCACCATCGATCGACCACATCGCCTACAACGATATCGAAGCGGCACGCGCCGCCATCGGCGATGACGTGTGCGCCGTGATCGTCGAGCCGGTACAAGGCGAAGGCGGCGTGGTGCCGGGCAATCCGGAGTTCCTCAAGGAGCTGCGCGCCCTGTGCGACAAGACCGGCGCCCTGCTGATTTTCGACGAAGTCCAGTGCGGCATGGGCCGCACTGGCGCGTTGTTTGCCTACATGGGCTACGGCGTCACGCCGGATATCCTGACGGCCGCCAAGGCGCTGGGCAATGGCTACCCGATCGGCGCCATGCTGACCACCAATGAACTGGCGCAAACCCTGGCCGTCGGCACCCACGGCACCACCTACGGCGGCAATCCGCTGGCCGCCACCGTGGCCCTGACCGTGCTCGAAACGATCAACACGCCAGCTTTCCTGGCGCGCGTCAAGGAAGCGAGCGTCAACACCATCGCCATGCTGCAAGGTTTGATCACGGATTACCCGCAAGTGTTCTCCGTGGTGCGCGGCAGCGGCTTGCTGCTGGGCCTGGTAGTCAGCGATGCCTTCAAGGGCCGCGCGAAAGACATCCAGAAAGCGGCCGAAGCGCAAGGCTTGATGGTGCTGATCGCCGGCATGGACGTGGTGCGCCTGGCGCCTGCCCTGATCGTCTCGGACGAGCAGATCGCCGAAGCGGGCCGTTTGCTGCGCGTGGCCATCGACGGCCTGCTGAAAGCCTGAGGCTAGTCTTACCCCCGTACTATCACCGGCCCGCCGCTTTGCTGCGGGCCGGCTTGGTTCTACCCCAGCATCGTCAGCATTGAAGGAGTACCCATGTATGTTGTCCGTCCGGTAGAAATTGCGGATATTGCAGCCCTCGAAGCGCTGGCCGCGGTAACCATGCCGGGTGTCCATACCCTGCCGAAGACGCGCGAAAAAATCGCCGCCTCCGTCGAGCGCTCCATCGCCTCGTTTGCCGCCCATGTCGACATCCCCAGCGAAGAGTCGTATCTCTTCGTGCTTGAATCCCTGCTCGACAAGAGCATTGCCGGCACGGCCGCCATCTTCGCCTCGGCTGGCTCGAACGGCACCTATTTTTCCTTTCGAAACGACGTCATCCAGCAAGTCTCGCGTGACCTGAACATCAGCCATAGCGTGCATGCGCTGACCCTGTGTTCGGAGCTGACGGCGTATTCGCAGCTGTCCGGCTTCTACGTGCGCAATATGGAGCAGGCGGGCCTGGAAGCGGCCCTGCTGTCGCGAGCGCGGCTGCTGTTCGCCGTGCTGGCACCGCACCGCTTTGGCGACCGCTTCTTCGTGCCGCTGGCCGGCATCACGGATGCCAACGGCCAGTCGCCATTCTGGGATGCGCTGGGCCGAAAGTTCTTCCAGATGGATTTCCTCGATGCCGAAAAAGTCATCGGCGGCGCCCGCAACCGCACCCTGATCGTCGAACTGATGCCGCACTACCCCGTGTACGTGCCGCTGCTGCCCGGCGACGCGCAGGCGGCCATGGGCCAGATCCACCCGAGCGGGGAACTGGCGTTCAATTTGCTGACGGAAGAAGGCTTTGAAGCCGACGATTACATCGACATCTTCGATGGCGGTCCGATCCTGCAGGCGCACAAGCATGCGCTGCGCTCGTTTACGGGCTCGCTCACGCGCCGCGTCGTCGCAGGCGTCACGCCCAGCCGCACGGGCCTGAAAGTGCATTACGCGGTCGCGTCGGGCGCGGAGCGCAACTTCCGCGCCGTCACCTTTACCTGCGATGCGCTCGAAGCGCAGGACACCGTCGGCTTGCCGCCAGAGCTGCTTGAAGCGCTGGCCGTGGCCGAAGGCGACAGCGTCATTTGCGTGCGCATCTAACCGAGAGAACATTATGCTAGTAGTACGCGCCATCAACGCTTCTGACCTGGACGCCCTGTACGGCTTGGCCAGCCAGGTCGGCACCGGCATGACCACCCTCAAGCCGGACATGAAAATGCTGGGCGACCGCCTGGCCATTGCCTGCGCCTCGTTCGCCGAAACCATCCCGCCCGAAAAGCGCGACTACATGTTTGTCATGGAGGATACCGACACGGGCCGCCTGGCCGGCGTGTGCGCCATCAAGGGCGCCGTGGGCCTGGAAGAGCCGTTCTATAACTACCGCATCGGCACCCTGGTCCATTCGAGCCGCGAGCTCGACGTGTTTACGCGCATGGAAACGCTGTACCTGTCGAACGACCTGACGGGCAGCACGGAACTGTGCTCGCTGTTCCTGCACCCCGATTACCGCAGCGGCAACAATGGCAAGCTGCTGTCGAAGAGCCGCTTCCTGTTCATCGCCCAGTTCCCCCACCTGTTCACGGAAAAGCTGATCGCGGAAATGCGCGGCTACCAGGCAGCGGACGGCAGCTCGCCGTTCTACGAAGGCCTGGGCCGCCACTTCTTCAAGATGGATTTCCACCACGTCGACGACTTGACCAGCCTGGGCAAGAAATCCTTCATCGCCGAATTGATGCCGCGCCAGCCCATGTACGTGGCCTACCTGCCCGACGAGGCGCAGGAAGTGATCGGCAAGGTGCATCTGAGCACGGCGCCCGCGCGCCGCCTGCTGGAGCAGGAAGGCTTGCACTTCGAAGGTTATGTCGACATTTTCGACGCAGGGCCCGTGCTGCAGGCGCGTGTCTCCGAACTGCGCGCCATGCGCGACAGCATGCCGGCCGTGCTCGACGCCGAGGCTGCGCCTGAAGTGTGCGGCGACCTCGCCCAAGCCGAGCCTTACCTGGTGTCGAACACCGACCTGAAAGATTTCCGCATGATCGTCACCAGCGCCAATCCGCACAGCGGCAAGATCGCGCTCGATGACGATGAACTGCATCTGCTGCGCTGCCATAACGGCGACACCGTGCGCACCTTGTCACTCAACCCGAGGAAGCATCCCCATGTCTAAATCGTCCGACCTTCATTCATCTACCGCAGCATCGAACTTCATCAACGGCGCCTGGCTGCCAGGCACTGGCCGCGAACTGCTCACCATCGACCCGTCGAACGGCAAGCAGACCTGGGCCAGCCTGGAAGCGACGGAAAACGAAGTCGAGCAGGCTTGCCAGGCCGCCCGCGCCGCTTTCGAAGCATGGGCCGATACGCCCGTCGAGGAGCGCATCGCCATCTGCGTGCGCTTTCGCGAACTACTGAAGGAGCATGCGGAAGCGCTGGCGCTGCTGATTTCGGAAGAAGTGGGCAAGCCTTTGTGGGAGTCGCGCACGGAAGTGGCCACCATGGCCAACAAGATCGATATTTCGGTGCAGTCGTACAACGCGCGCACGGGCATCACGCAAAGCAAGATCGCCGATGGCGACGCCGTGCTGCGCCACCGTCCGCATGGCGTATTCGGCGTGTTTGGCCCGTACAATTTTCCCGGCCACCTGCCGAATGGCCATATCGTGCCGGCCCTGATCGCCGGTAATACCATCGTCTTCAAGCCCAGCGAATATGCGCCGCGCACTGCCATCAAAACCGTGCAGCTGTGGCAGCAGGCTGGCTTGCCGAATGGCGTCGTCAACCTCGTCAACGGCGGGCGCGACACGGGCGTGGCCCTGGGCGCCAATCCACACCTCGACGGCGTGCTGTTTACGGGTTCCTGCCAGACGGGCATCAGTCTGCATCGCCAGTTCGGCGGCCAGCCGGGCAAGATGCTGGCGCTGGAAATGGGCGGCAATAACGCCCTGGTGGTGTGGGATGTGAAGGACGTGGACGCGGCCGTGCACCATGCGATCTTCTCCGCGTTCGTCTCGGCTGGCCAGCGTTGCACCTGTGCGCGCCGCCTGGTCGTGCAGGATAACGCCTTTGGCACTGCGTTTGTGGCGCGCCTTGTGGAAGTGGCCGCGAAACTGGGCATCGGCGCCTCTGATGCCCAGCCGCAGCCTTTCATGGGCCCTGTCGTATCGAGTGCCGTGGCCGCGCGCCTGGTGCAGGCACAAGCCGATATGGTGGCCAAGGGCGGCACCACCTTGCTGCAGATGCGCCAGTTGAATCCCGAGGCGGGTTTTGTCACGGCCGGCATCGTCGACGTCACCAATGCTGCCGGCATCCCCGACGAGGAATGGTTCGGCCCACTGTTGCAGGTGATCCGCGTTGCCGATTTCAACGCGGCCCTGAAGGTCGCCAACGCCACCGAATTCGGCCTGGCCGCCGCGCTGCTGTCCGACGATCCGGCCTTGTGGCAAAGCTTCCAGGTTCGCGCGCGCGCCGGCATTATCAACTGGAACCGTCCTACCACGGGCGCGGCCAGCACGGCGCCGTTCGGCGGCATCGGCAAGTCGGGCAACCACCGTCCGAGCGCCTATTACGCGGCCGATTACTGCGCCTACCCGGTCGCCTCGATCGAGAACAGCGCATTGGAAATGCCGGCCAAGTTGTCGCCCGGCCTGAATTTTTAAGGAAACCCCATGCACAGCACGCGCGAATACAATTTTGACGGCCTGGTTGGCCCATCGCATAACTATGCCGGACTGTCGTTCGGCAACGTGGCCTCGTTCAGCAATGTGAAAAGCGCTTCGAATCCGAAGCAGGCCGCCTTGCAGGGCCTGGCCAAGATGCGTGCGCTGGCCGCGCGCGGCTTTGCGCAAGCCTTGCTGCCGCCGCAGGACCGTCCGAATTTCCGCCTGCTGCGCGCTATCGGTTTCACCGGGACGGACGCCGAAGTGCTGGCGCGTGCCTACAAGGAGTCGCCCGTGATCCTGGCGTGCGCGTATTCTGCCTCGCCCATGTGGACGGCGAACGCCGCCACGGTCAGCCCTTCGGCGGACACGCAGGACGGCCGCGTGCATTTCACGGCCGCCAACCTGAATAATAAGCTGCACCGGGCCTTCGAGCATGCGCAGTCGGCGCGCAGCCTGCGCGCCATCTTCAGCGATGACAGGCACTTCGCCGTGCATGACGCGCTGCCATCGACGCCCGCCTTTGGCGACGAGGGCGCGGCCAATCACACGCGTCTCGGCGCGAGCCACGGCGCGCCATCGGTTGAGTTGTTCGTGTATGGTCGGGTGGAGTTCGATCCTTCCGCGCCGTCGCCGAAGCGCTACCCGGCGCGCCAGACCCTGGAAGCGTCGCAAGCCGTGGCGCGCCTGCATGGCCTGGACACCAGGCGCACCGTGTACGTGCAGCAGAATCCGGAAGTGATCGACCAGGGCGTGTTCCATAACGACGTCATTGCCGTCGGCAATGGCAATGTGCTGTTCTATCATGAGCAGGCGTTTGCCGATGAAGAGGAGAGCCTGTCGCAGCTGCACCGCGCCGTCTCCGCCACGGATGCCGACTTGCAGGCGCTGCGCGTGGACACGGGCCAGGTGCCAATTACGGACGCCGTCAGCAGCTATCTGTTCAACAGCCAGTTGCTGACGAAAGAGGGCGGCCAGATGGCGCTGGTGATACCGCAGGAATGCCAGGAAAACCGCGCCGTATCGCGCTACCTGGAAGGCCTGGTGGTCAGCGGTGGGCCCATCGATGAACTGATTCATTTCGACCTGCGCCAGAGCATGCGCAACGGCGGCGGGCCAGCCTGCCTGCGTTTGCGCGTGGCCCTGACGGAAACCGAAGCGCGCGCCATGCACCAGGGCGTGATCATGACGGAAGCGTTGTACCATCGGCTGGTACAGTGGGTGGAAAAACACTACCGCGATCATCTGGAGCCGGGCGACCTGGCCGACCCGCAGCTGGCGCTGGAAGTGCATGCGGCGCTTGAAGAATTGACGATCATCCTCAACTTACCTGGATTGTACGACTTGTAGGCGATAGAAAAATACACAGAAAATCCGAGACAGACTATCCGCAATACAGAATTGGACGGGCGACCCCCGTCTCTTGACACCGCTGCCGCCCAGCCACAAGCCCGAACGACAGCGTTGGACATTCACATTACCGTAATGGAGATGCAAGATGAATCACACGCCACAAGATTTGCGCACACAAACGCTGGAGCTGATTAACGCGGCTGGCAGTGCGAACAAGGCGGCAGCGCCTGTCGTACAACTGGTGCAGGCATGGCTGGACTCCCTCGACGCCGAAGACCTGGCCGATATCGCGCCCGACAGCCTGGCGCCCGTGCTGGTCGACGGCTTTACGCAAGCGGCCATGCGTACCGGCAGCGGCTGCCAGATTGCCACCCTGCGTTATGCGGATGGCCGTGGTGGCATGGCGAGCGCCTTGCTGATCCTGAACGAAGACATGCCTTACCTGGTCGACTCCATCGTCATGGCCATGCGCCGCCAGCACCTGGCCGTGCGGGGCGTGATGAACACCGTGCTGCCCGTGCGCCGCGCCGCTGACGGCAGCGTGGAAGCGGTGCGCCAACCGGGCGACCCGCTCGAATCGTATGTGCTGGTGCTGCTCGACGAAGAGCTGGCGCCGGAAGCCCTGGCCGCGCTGGTCGCCGCCCTGGAGATGGTTGCGCGTGACGCCTTTGTCGTGCGCCGCGACAGCGCCGCGATGGGCGAGCGCCTGGCCGCCGTCGCCACGACTGCCGCCCAGCATGGCGAAGAAGGCGCGGAAGTCGCCGCCTTCCTGGAATGGGCCCGCGGCGGCGGCTTTGAAGTGTTCGGCTACGCCTATTACCGCGTCAAGCCGGGCGTGCGCGAACTGGAACGCGATATTCCAAGCCGCGTGGGCGTGTTGCAGGATACGGCCCACCCAGTCTACGGCACCTGCCTGGCGAATATCCCGGGTGACTTCGACACCCTGGCCAAGCGCGAATCGGCGCTGTCCATCGTCAAGGCCGATGTGGCAGGCACCTTGCACCGCGACCAGCAGCTGGACTTCATCGGCGTGCGCGACATGGATGCGCAAGGCGCGATCCTGGGCGAGCATTGCTTTGTCGGCCTGTTTACCCGTGCCGGCAACTCCACTCCGCTGGCAGCGCTGCCATTTGCGCGCGGCCGCGTGGCCAAGGTACTGAGCCTGGCCGGTGTGCGCCAGCAAGGCTTCCGCGCCGAGAAATTCCGCGAAATCCTCGAATCGCTGCCGCGCACCGAAGCGCTGGAAGCGGACCTCGACTGGCTGGCGCAGGTATGCGGCGCCGTCGTCTCGCTGTACAAGCAGCCGCGCACCAAGGTCTTCGCGCGCCGCGACGTGTATGCGCGTCACCTGAACGTGCTGGTCTACCTTCCGCGCGAGCGTTACAGCGCCAGCGTGGCATCGAGCCTGGCAAAGGCGCTGCAAGCCAGTTCCGGCGCCACGCATGTGAGCACGCAAACCCTGGTGGCCGACGGTCCCCTGGCACGCGTCTACCTGATCGCGCACGCCGCCCGATACCCGCTGGACCTGGAAACGGATATTGAGCAGCCCCTCCTTGGCGTGCTCGATGGCTGGCATAACGGCTTTGCCGCCGTGGCCGACGCCGTGCCCGACGTAGCCCTGCGCACCAGCCTGCGCAAACTCTGCGCCACCCTGCCGCTCGACTACGTTGCCGCCACCGCACCGGCCGTCGCCTTCCGCGACCTCGACACCATCTTGCGCAACACCGATCCATCGCATGTGGCCGTGCGCATCGAGACGGGGGCCGTTACCACCATCCGCCTGCATTCGGCCAACAAGGTGCCGCCGCTGTCGGCCATCCTGCCGGCGCTGCATAACGCGGGCGTGGCGATCGACCGCGAGCAAGCCTTTTCGATTTCGCCACTGGACGGCACGCGCTATTTCGTCACCAGCCTGACGGTCGATGCCGCCAGTGCGGCGAAACTGGCGCAGCCGGAAATTGTCGCCGTGGCGCAGGAACTGTTTGCAGCTCTGTTCAACGACACGGCCGAAGATGGCCGCCTGAATGGCCTGGTCATCGAAGGCGGCCTGTCGACGCGCGAAGTGCAGCTGGTGCGCGCCTACACCAGCTACTGGCGCCAGACGGGCAGCCGCTTCTCGGTGCGCTACATTGCCGAAAGCCTGCGCAAGCAGCCGGCCCATGTGAAAGCCCTGGTCGACGCCTTCCTGCAGCGCTTCGATCCCTCGCTGTCCGACGCGCAGCACGCGGCCGCCCTGGAGGCGATTGCCACCATCAAGGCCGGCCTGCCATCCGTGAATCACGCCGACACCGAGGAAATTCTCGGCGCGCTGGCCGACCTGATGGCCGCCACCCTGCGTACCAGCTACTTCCAGAACAATCAAGCCGGTGACAAGATCATCTTCAAGTTCGATACCAGCAGCCTGGCGCTGGTGCCGGAACCGCGTCCTTACCGCGAGATTTTTGTCTTCTCGCGCCGCTTCGAAGGCGTGCACCTGCGCGGCGGCCCTGTCGCCCGTGGCGGCTTGCGCTGGTCCGACCGTATGGAAGATTACCGCACCGAAGTCCTGGGCCTGGTCAAAGCCCAGATGGTGAAAAACGCTGTCATCGTGCCGGCCGGCGCGAAGGGTGGCTTTGTCTGCAAGATGATGCCGAAGGACGCCGTGCGCGAAACCATCGCGGCCGAAGGCGAAGCCGTGTACCGCCTGTTCATTTCCAGCCTGCTGGAAGTGACGGACAACCGTTCGCTGGGCAATATCGTCCCGCCAGTCGACACCGTCTGCTTCGATGAAGCCGATCCCTACCTCGTGGTGGCCGCCGACAAGGGCACGGCCACTTTCTCCGACATTGCCAACGGCATCGCCGTGCAGCGCGGCTTCTGGCTGGGCGACGCATTCGCTTCGGGCGGCTCGAACGGCTACGACCACAAGAAACTGGGCATCACCGCCAAGGGCGCATTCGAAGCCGTGAAGCGCCACTTCTATGAAATGGACCACGACCTGAACACCACGCCGATCACCATGGTCGGCGTGGGCGACATGTCGGGCGACGTGTTCGGCAACGGCGTATTGCTGTCGCGCCAGTTGAAACTGGTGGCCGCATTTGACCACCGCCACATCTTCCTCGACCCGACACCGGACGTCGCCGTCTCGTTCGACGAACGCGCGCGCCTGTTCGCCTTGCCGCGTTCCTCGTGGGACGACTACAACAAGGAACTGATCTCGGCAGGCGGCGGCGTGTATCCGCGCTCCGCCCGTACGATTGAGCTGTCGCCGCAAATCCGCGCCGCGCTCGATATCGCAGAAACCTCGCTGCCGCCGGAAGAACTGATGCACCGCATCCTGAAGTCGCCCGTGGACCTGTTCTACAACGGCGGTATCGGCACCTACATCAAGGCCTCGACGGAAACGCACGCACAGGTGAAGGACCGCGCGAATGACCATATCCGCGTCAGCGGCAATGAGTTGCGCGTGAAAGTGGTGGCCGAAGGCGGCAACCTGGGTGCGACGCAGGCAGGCCGCATCGAGTTCGCGCTGGCGGGCGGGCGCATCTTCACCGATGCGATCGACAACTCGGCCGGCGTGGATTGCTCGGACCATGAAGTCAACGTCAAAATCTGGCTGGATGTGGAAGTCAATGCGGGCAAGCTGACGGAAGAAGAACGCAACCGCGAGCTGTATGCGATGACGGACGACGTCGAGCGTCTGGTTCTGCGCGACAACACGCAGCAGACGCATTTGCTGGTGCGCGAGTTGCAGGCGCAAAGCGAGAGTGCCGTGCAGGATGGCTATGCAGCCCTGATCGCCAGCCTGGAAGAAGAAGGTGCCCTGTCGCGCGAACTGGAGCAATTGCCATCGGTAGCAGAACTGGCGCGCCGCAAGCTCGATAACCGTGGCTTGACCACACCGGAACTGGCGGTGGTGATCGCCAACGTCAAGAACCGCTTCAAGCGCATCCTGTCCGCGCTGCCGTTGACGGAAGAAACGTGGGCCGAACCGGTGCTGAAACCGTACTTCCCATCCTTGCTGGTGGAAACGCGTTCGGCGCTCGACCACCCGCTGGCCAACGCCATCCTGGCGACCGTGCTGGCCAATGAAGTGATCAACCGCTGCGGCCCGCTGATGATCCGCAACCTGGCGGCGGAGCATGGCGTGGACGAATCGGCAGTCATCCTGGCCTGGGGCCAGGCATGGGTGGCGCTGAACCTGGCGCCCGTGTTTGACGCGCTCGACGCCGATGCCTTGACGGTACCGCGTGCCGTGTCGATCAAGGTCGACGCGCAAACGCGCGTGCTGCAGCAAACGATGATCGCCGGCGTGCTGTCCGTGCCGGCCGAGCAATTGCGCGGCGCTGGCCTGGCCGAGTTGACCCGCCTGTTTGGCGCGGAATCGAAGCGCGAACTGCTGAAAGCCGTTGGCATCAAGTCGGAAGCTGCGCTGGTGCCTGGCTTGACGCCAGCCTTCGTGCAGGCGTGGGATGCGGTCGACGCGCTGGAAGTGGTGGCCGGCTTCCTGTTCCCGGCCCTGTCCGTGCCGCGTCCCGCCTCGATGGACCTGGCCGCCTTCCTGCAAGTGGGCCTGGCCCTGCGCAGCCAGGCGGGCATCGATACGCTGGAGCGTGGCCTGAAGCTGGCCGCGCAAGGCAAGTCGCAGGAACAGTTGCGCAACTACGCGCAGCAAGCCCTGCGCCGCACACAACAGCGTTTGCTGACGCAGGTGCTGGCGCGTGCCGGACAAGGCAATGTAGGCCAGGCCGTCGATGCGGTGACGGGTGCGCTGGGACTGTCGGCCTACGTGGCGGCGACGGAACTGGAGCAAGCCATGCTGGACGTGTGGACCTTGTCGGAAGCCGTGAATAAAATCACGGAGAAACCCACAGCGGAAGCGGCGGTGTAATGACGCAAGCAGTACTACAAGTTGGACAGGGCGCTGGCGGCTTGCCGCCAGCCGTGCAGGCGCTGGCGCAGGCCGATTTCAGTGGCGTGGCGCAGCTGTTCGCCAACGCGGGTTTCACGGTGGCCTTGCCGGCGCCCGGCATGCTGCAAGTCGTCAAGCCGCAAGCCGATGCGGGCCGCGCCAGCGTGGCCATCTCGGTGGGCGTGCATGGCGACGAGACGGGGCCGATCGAAGTGCTGGCGCATCTGCTCGACGCATTGTCGCGCGATGCATCGAAGCTGGCCGTCGACCTGCTTGTCTGCGTGGGCAATGTCGATGCGATCCGGGCCGGCAAGCGTTTCATCGACGCCGACCTGAATCGCATGTTCCGCCCCGTGCGGGGGAGCTTGGCGCAAGCGGCGGAAAGCGCGCGCGCCGATGAAATGATCGCTGCGACAAAAGCGTTCTTTGACGCTGCGGGCCCCGTGCGCTGGCACCTGGATTTGCACACGGCCATCCGGCCTTCCGTGTACCCCACGTTTGCCATCGTGCCGGACCTGGTGGCCGACGACGCCAAGGCACAGCTGATAGCCTGGCTGGGCCAGGCGGCCATCGGCGCCATCATCATGAACCCGCAGTCGGCCGGCACGTATAGTTATTATTCGGCCGAGCATTTCGGCGCGGCCGCCAGCACGGTGGAGCTGGGCCGCGTGGGCACCCTGGGGCAGAACGATTTGTCCCTGTTCGATGACGTGTCGCGGGCGCTGGACGGCCTGCTGCGCGGCTTGCCTGCGCAAGCCGTCAAGGCCGCGCCGCACGTGTTCAAGGTGGCGCAGGAAATCATCAAGCACAGCGATGAATTCCGCATGGCTTTTGATCGCAGCACGCAGAATTTCACGTCTTTGCCGCAGCACGCCGTGATCGCCAGCGATGGCGACCATGTGTACACGGTGCAGCATGCGGAAGAGCTGGTGGTGTTCCCGAACCCGGACGTGCGGGTAGGCTTGCGCGCCGGGTTGATGGTGGTGCGCGTGTCCTGATCTTCCAGCCACGTACTGTGTCAGGCGCCAGCCGGGGAAACCCGCCTGGCGCTTTTTTTTACAAAAAAATTCCGCACGGAAATAATTATCCATTAGGCAATCAATTGATTTAAAATATTTACCCTTTGCAATTTTTTGGATCGATCATGTTGAAACGCCTGCTGACAGCCTTGCTGTGCCTGACCCTCTCCGGACTGACGGCTGCCGCTCCTGCCGGTGACAAGGCTGGCGCAACGGAAATGACGGCCGAGCAATTCCTCGCCCGGTTGCACCTGCAACGCGGCAAGATCACCTTGCCGGGCGGTATCGCCACCCTGGATTTGCCCGCCAACTTCCGCTATTTGTCGCCGGCCGATGCCGAGCGCGTGCTGGTTGATGCCTGGGGCAACCCACCGGGCATGGAGTCGCTGGGCATGATCGTGCCCGCCAAGACCAGCGTGCTCGAGCGCGATAGCTGGGGTGTCATTGTCACGTATGAAAAGGAAGGGCATATCAAGGATGACGATGCGGACAGCATCAAATACGACGAATTGCTCAAGGATATGCAGGCGTCCGTGCTGGAAAACAATGCGGAGCGCAAGAAGCAGGGCTATCCCGGCATCCATTTGATGGGCTGGGCGGAAAAACCCAGCTATGCCAAGGATACGCACAAGTTGTACTGGGCCAAGGATCTGATGGTTGATGGCGGCGAGCACTCGCTGAACTACAACGTGCGCGTGCTGGGCCGCGAAGGCGTGCTGAACCTGAACGCGATCGCCGGCATGCAGCAGATCGAGGCGATCAAGAAAGAGATGCAGCAAGTGACGGCATTCACGGAATTTACCGAGGGTAACCGCTACACGGATTTCGACAGCAAGACGGACAAGGTGGCCGAGTATGGCCTGGCGGCGCTGGTGGCCGGTGGCGTGGCCAGCAAGCTGGGCCTGTTTGGCAAGTTGCTGGCGCTGCTGCTGGCCTTCAAGAAGGTACTGATCCTGGCCGTCGTGGGCGCTGGTGCTGCCATCGTCAAGTTCTTGGGCGGCAAGCGCAAGGACAAGCCGGCACCGCAGCCACTGCCGCAGGCAGAACCGGTGGCACAGCCGGACCGTGCGCCCGATGGCAAGGTGAACCTGGACAAGTAAGGGCAACTGTGCCGCTTGGTGCGCTGGCGCACAAGAGTGGCATTGCGCGCGCTGCCGGAAAACAGCGCCTCGGGTACACTGGCTCATCGTTCACTATCAGGAGTTCGCCATGTCCGTGTCCATGTATCAGGCAACCATCCCCGTCTTCATTCGCGGCTTGCGGGTCGTCTCGGCCCTGCTGGAAAAAGCGCAAGCCCATGTGGAGGAAGATGGCATCGTGCCCGAGATTTTACTGGGCGCGCAGCTGGCGCCCGACATGCTGGACTTGACGGCGCAGGTGCAGCGCGCCAGCGATACGTCGAAGATGTCGGTCGAGCGCCTGAGCGGCGTGCCGGCGCCGAAGTTCGAGGATAACGAAGCGTCGTTCGAGCAGTTACAAGAACGTATCGCCAGCACTATCGCCTATATCGACAGCGTGAATGCGGGGCAGATGGCGGGCAGCGCGCAGAAGGAAGTCGTGCTGAACTGGACTGACGAGGGGAAAAAGTTCTCGGGCGACAATTACCTGCTCAGTTTTGCCTTGCCGAATTTCTATTTCCACGTCTCCATGGTCCACGCCATCCTGAGAAACAATGGCGTGGCCGTGGGCAAGCTTGACTATCTTGGCCCGTACGACTGACCTGGTTTAACGTTGTGGTGGCTGCTGAACTTGATTCTGCACCGCATTGCCCAGCATGCCGCCGCCGATCACGCCGGCCACTGTCGCCAGCGCCTTGCCGCGACCGCCACCTACCTGATTGCCGATCAAGCCGCCGATGACGGCGCCCGTGCCGATGCCCACGTAGTTCGGTTGTGCCGGTGCGGGCGCAGGCACTGGCTGCGGCTGGCGTACCGGTTCGCGGTAGGCTGTCTCGCGGTAGCCATCATTGTTGTCATTGTAGGCGGGGCGCGCTTGCGCCACTTGCGTGTGGTGCACGACGCGCTTGTGCACGACAGGTGCCGGCGCAGGAGCGGGGGCCGCTTGCGCGACGACAGGCGCGGCAACCGGTGCAGTCACGGGAACAGTCGCGGGCGCTGCCAGGGCAGCGGCGTTCGCCGGCGTCATGGCGGCCACATCGGCAGGTACGTTCGCCCGCGAATTGGGCAGGATGCCGGCGATGGACGCCGCGCCCACCAGGCACAGGACCGTCACGGAAATGGCGGCGCCGGCCATCAAGGGGTGGATGCGGCTGGCGGTAGTCGTCGTGTTCATGTGTTCTCCTGGGGTGGTACTGCGGGTGTTATTGATGTGTCCAGATTAACGGTCTCCTCGCCGCAATGCTAGACGGTGCGCTGTATCAAACGTAAGCAGGTGTAAGGCTCCGATCGCCAAAGCGCAGTAGAATCGGTGCTTCCCCTTTCCCGGAGTCCGCCATGAGCCAGCTATTCACGCCGTATGCACTGGGGCCGCTGCACGTGGCCAACCGCATCGCCATCGCGCCCATGTGCCAGTACTCGGCCGAGAATGGCAACGCCACCGACTGGCATATGATCCACCTGGGCCACCTGGCCCTGTCCGGCGCGGGGCTGCTGATGACGGAAGCGACGGCCGTCTCGCCCGAGGGGCGCATCTCGGCCGAGGACCTGGGGCTGTGGTCGGACGCCAACCAGGCGGCGCTGGACAAGGTGGTGCAGGCGATCCGCCGCCACGCACCGATTCCATTGGTGGTGCAGCTGGGTCACGCGGGACGCAAGGCGTCGAGCCGCGCACCCTGGCAGGGCGGCGCCTGCGTGCACCTGGCCGAGGGCGGCTGGCAGACGGTGGCGCCGTCCGCCATCGCCCACGCACCCGGCGAAACCGTGCCGATCGCCCTGGACGAGATGGGTTTGCTGCAAATCAAGGGCGCCTTTGTCGCGGCCGCCCAGCGCGTGCATGCGCTCGGTATCGAAGGCATCGAATTGCATGCGGCGCACGGCTATTTGCTGCACCAGTTTCTCTCGCCCCTGTCGAATCACCGCACCGATGCGTATGGCGGCAGCCTGGAAAACCGCATGCGTTTTCCGCTGGAAGTCTATGAAGCCGTGCGCGCAGCCGTGCCCGCCACGGTTGCCGTGGGCGTGCGCATTTCCGCCACCGACTGGGTCGATGGCGGCTGGGAAATCGAACAAAGCGTGCGTTTCGCGCAGGAACTCAAACAACTGGGCGCCGATTTCATCCATGTCTCCAGCGGCGGGATTTCGCCGCAGCAGCAGATTCCCGTGGGACCCGGCTACCAGGTGGCGTTTGCCGAACGCATCAAGCGCGACAGCGGTTTGCCCACCATCAGCGTGGGCTTGATCACGGAGGCGCAGCAGGCGGAAGATATTATTGCCAACGGCCAGTCCGACATGGTGGCGCTGGCGCGCGCCATCCTGTTCGACCCGCGCTGGCCCTGGCATGCGGCGGCCCAACTGGGCGCGCAAGTGTCGGCGCCGCCCCAGTACTGGCGTTCGCAGCCGCGCGAGTACAAGAACCTGTTCGGCGACACGACCCTGGGCCAGCGCTAACGCTAACGGCCCTGCTCTGCTACACTGGCGCTTCTTCTCCATTTCTCCAGGACGCTTCGACATGCGCCATTGATACTGCCGTGCTCTGCACGGCCTCGCCCTTCCCGCCACGACGCCTTGCGCCGCGCGGGTTCGCCAGCCCTGTCTGCACGTACCAGGAGTATCCATGCCCGCATTCCTACAACTCGACCGTCTTTCCCATGCCTTGCCTGATGGCCGGGTGCTGTTTTCCGATTTGCAATTGTCCTTTGCCCCGCAACGTATCGGCCTCGTCGGCGATAACGGCGTGGGCAAGAGTGTGCTGGCGCGCCTGCTGGCGGGCCAGGAGCTGCCATCGGGCGGCGCCGTGCGCTGTGATGGCCGCCTGCATTATGTGGCGCAGGAACTGGACCCGCAGCACTATCCCACCGTGGCGGCGCTCGCCGGCATGGCAGAGTTGCTGGCGGCACTGGCGCGCATCGCTGCGGGCAGCATTGACGAGGCCGACTACACCTTGGTGGGCGAGCGCTGGGATGCCCACGCCCGTTTGCGCCAGGCGCTCGATGCACTTGATTTATGCCATGTCGATGCCGATACCTGCTCGGCTAGTCTCAGCGGCGGCGAACGCCAGCGCATTGCCTTGCAAGGTGCCTGGATGTCGCAGGCGGATTGGCTGGTGCTCGATGAGCCGAGCAACCATCTCGATGTGCAGCAGCGCGCCCGCCTGGTGGCACAGATGGCGCGCTGGCCGGGCGGCTTGCTGCTGATCAGCCATGACCGCGCCTTGTTGCAGCACGTCGATGCAATCGCCGAGTTGTCGCCGCAGGGCCTGCGCAGCTATGGCGGCAATTATCAGCTGTATGCGCAGCAGCGCGCGCTGGAGCAGGCAGGCTACGCCGCTGCCCTGCAGGCGGAAAAGGCGGGCGCCAGACGCGAACAGCGCGAGGCGCAGCAGCAAGCAGAACGCCAGCAGAAAAGGGTGATGCGCGGCGAACGGGACGGACGCGAAGGCAATCAAAGCAAGCTCTTGCTCGATGCGAAAAAGGAGAAAAGCCAGGATAGCCAGGGCAAGTTGCGCCTGCGCGCGCAAGAGGCGCAGCAGGTGCGCCAGCAAAGGGTGATGGACGCCAGCGCCCGCTGTGCACCCGAGGCCGAGCGGCTGCTGCTGGCGCCCGATAGCGCCGTGCCGAACGGCAAGCTGATCCTGGAATTACGCGACGTGGTCTTGCCGCATGGCCAGGCGCAGCCCTTGAACCTGGTAGTGAGTGGCCCGCGCCGCCTGGCCGTCACAGGAAATAATGGCAGCGGCAAGTCGACCTTGCTGCGCGTGATCGCCGGGCAACTGGCGCCGGCCAGCGGCGAGCTGCGCTGCCATGCGCAGGTGGCCTGGCTGGACCAGCATGCTGGACTGCAAGACGGCGACTTGAGCGCCGTGCAACGCTTGCAGGCACGCAATAGCACCTTGGCGGAAGGCGCCTTGCGCACGCGGCTGGCGCTGTTGGGCATTGCCGGTGAGCGCGCCACCATGCCCAGCCGTTTTCTCAGCGGGGGCGAGCGCATGAAGGTGGCGCTGGCGGCCGAACTGTATGCACAGGCACCGCCGCAATTGCTGCTGCTCGACGAGCCCGACAATCATCTGGACCTGGCCAGCCTGCAGGCGCTGGAGCAGATGCTGCTGCAATATCAGGGGGCGCTACTTGTGGTATCGCACGACCGCGCATTTCTGGATGGCCTGATGCTTGACCCAGAGGGCTTGACAATGCAAAAAAGACAATCAAGTGAAAATAGTCATGCTCGATGCCTGTAGAGCATGCTTCATGAACCAATGCTGAATTTTGTTTGATTGTCGGTATAATCCACTGAATAACCAGGCCTATTTGTGAACTAAAACTGCCGGTTCACCAATATGATGACGTTTAATCTGGCGCTGTTGTCGGTCACTGCCGCGCTGCCAGGGCGCCGTCATCCCGCCATCATCCTGTTCCTGCTGTTGATGAATTTCGGTTTCGTTTATATTGTTTTCTTGGAGAAATAGCATGTCGTTTTACGAAAAACTCAAGGCCCTCGACATCGAATTGCCAGTCGTTGCCGCACCAGCTGCCGCTTACGTAATGCATGCCCGCACGGGCAACACGGTCTTCTTGTCCGGCCACTTGGCCAAGAAGGATGGCAAGGTATGGGTTGGTCAACTGGGCAAGAACGTCACCACGGAAGAAGGCAAGATCGCTGCGCGCGGTATCGCCATCGAACTGATTGCCACCCTGCAAGACGCGTGCGGCGGCGACTTGAACAAAGTTAAACGCATCGTCAAGGTCATGAGCCTGGTCAACTCCACTTCCGAATTCACGGAACAGCACCTGGTGACCAATGGCGCCTCGGAACTGTTCGTCGAAGTCTTCGGCGACAGCGGCAAGCATGCCCGCTCCGCCTTCGGCGTGGCGCAAATCCCCCTGGGTGCTTGCGTCGAGATCGAGCTGATCGCCGAACTGGCCTGATCATCTGAGCATGCCGGCGCTTGCCGCCGGCTCGCCGTTTCCTCCTGTCCAGCAAGAGCGGAACCGCCATTGGGGTGGAGGGATCGGTGTATTCAAGAAAAAACGGAGACACGTAATGAAAACGAGTGAACAAGGCTTGCACCGCGGCCTGGGCGAGCGGCAGATCCGCCTGATGGCGCTGGGCGCCGCGATTGGCGTGGGCCTCTTTTTGGGTTCCGGCAACGCCATCAAGATGGCCGGTCCCGGCATCATGCTGTCGTATATCATCGGTGGCGCGGTCATCTTCATGATCATGCGCGCCTTGGGTGAAATGGCCGTGCACAATCCGGTGGCCGGCTCCTTCAGCCGCTATGCCCAGGATTACCTGGGCCCCCTGCAAGGCTATCTGACGGGCTGGAACTACTGGTTCTTGTGGCTGGTCACGTGCGTGGCGGAAATTACCGCCGTCGCCATCTACATGGGCATCTGGTTCCCTGACGTGCCGCGCTGGATCTGGGCCCTGGCGGCCCTGGGCTCCATGGGCGCGATCAACCTGCTGGCCGTGAAAGCCTACGGCGAGTTCGAGTTCTGGTTCGCCCTGATCAAGGTAGTCACCATCATCCTGATGATCATCGGCGGCACGGGCATGATCATCTTCGGTCTCGGCAACGACGGCGTGGCCATCGGTATCTCGAACCTGTGGACGCATGGCGGCTTCTTCCCGAACGGCGCGCAGGGCGTGCTGATGTCGCTGCAGATGGTGATGTTTGCCTATCTGGGCGTGGAAATGATCGGCCTGACGGCTGGCGAAGCGGCAAACCCGAAGAAATCGATTCCCGACGCCATCAATTCCGTGTTCTGGCGCATCCTGATTTTCTATGTCGGCGCGCTGTTCGTCATCCTGTCGATTTACCCATGGAATGAAATCGGCACCACCGGCAGCCCCTTCGTGATGACGTTTGAACGCCTGGGCATCAAGACGGCCGCCGGCATTATCAACTTCGTCGTGCTGACGGCAGCCCTGTCGTCGTGCAATGGTGGCATCTTTAGCACGGGCCGCATGCTGTACAACCTGGCGTTGCAAGGCCAGGCGCCAAAGGCGTTTGCGGAAACCACGGCCAACGGCGTGCCACGCCGCGCCATTCTGGTGTCCGTGTTTGCCCTGCTGCTGGGCGTGCTGCTGAACTATCTGGTGCCGGAAAAAGTGTTTATCTGGGTCACGTCGATTTCCACCTTTGGCGCCGTCTGGACCTGGGGCGTGATCCTGGTCACGCAGATCCAGTTCCGCAAGACCCTGACGCCGTTGGAAATCAAGAACCTGGCCTTCCGCATGCCGTTCGCGCCGTACGGTTCCTGGATTTCGCTGGCGTTCCTGGCGCTGGTGATCGGCCTGATGGCGTATTTCCCCGATACGCGCATCGCCCTGATGGTGGGACCAGCCTGGCTGATCCTGCTGACGGTGCTGTACTACGTGCTGGGCCTGGCGCCGAAAGAGCGCCGCGATGACGTGCCGCAAGGCTACGAGGCAGGCTGGCCGGCGGCCGATGCGCCACACGTCAAGAAGTAAACCAGCGTAGTTGAGCTGAGCCAGAAGCGCGCCACTGCCCCTGCAGCGGCGCGCTTTTTCTTTCATAAAAGCAATTTCTTCTTCGCCAGCACGCTGGCGGGTTTGCCGGCGCACGCCTGGCGTTGTTTCCTTGCATCAAAGTTCTGTTTAGCTGAGCCGATGAAAGCCCTATAATCGCTTAGTTTTGAAAATGGACGCTATCTTTCCGGTTTTTTGCCAGGTAGGGCCGGGGCGCCGTTTTCTCTTGTTTTTACCCGTCATGTTCCTAACAACACCTGACAAAACCGTAGCGAGCGGAAGTGAGTTGTGGCTAAGAAGCGCAGCTGTGCGAATGCACAGTGAGCATCGCAGGCCGCGAATCGCGACGCGCAGTAGGTTTTGGCAGGTGTTCAAGTGCATGCCTCATAAAGGAATGCTAGTGAGCCAAACCCTGGTCCAGAAACTTTGCCGCACCAAGCCGATCGATACCACGGTCGAATATGGTGAAGGCCTCAGCAGCAGTGGCTTGAGCCGGTCCATCGGCCTGTTTTCCCTCACCATGATCGGCGTCGGCGCCACCATCGGCACGGGCATTTTCTTTACCATGGTCGAAGCCGTGCCCAAGGCGGGCCCATCGGTCGTCCTGTCTTTCCTGATCGCCGCCATCACGGCCGGCCTGACGGCCCTGTGCTATGCGGAATTGTCATTCCGCATTCCCGCTTCCGGCTCTTCGTATTCGTTTGCCTACGCCACCGTGGGCGAGTTTCTTGCCTTCATTATGGCCGCCTGCTTGCTGCTTGAATACGGCTTGGCGGGCAGTGCCGTGGCCATCGGCTGGTCGTCCTACCTGAACAACTTCCTGGAAAATGCCTTCGGCTGGCACATCCCCGAGATGCTGCGCACGCCGATGATCGTTTCCGGCCCACATGGCATGGAGTTTCATGCCGGCCACATCAACCTGCCGCCGATCTTCTTGATCTGCATGTGCGGCTTTTTGCTGCTGCGCGGCGCCAAGGAATCGGCCCTGATGAACGCCATCATGGTCATCATCAAGCTGGCGATCCTGGTGTTTTTTGTCGTCATCGCGTTTTCCGGATTCAATGCCGACAATTTCTTTCCCTTCTTTAATACTGACAATAGCAAGGGTTTTGCCGGCATGACGGGCGTGACGGCCGCGGCCGGCACCGTGTTCTTCTCCTTCATCGGCCTCGATACGGTGGCGACGGCCGGTGACGAAGTGAAAAATCCCACGCGCAATGTGCCGCGCGGCATCCTCGGCGCTCTGCTCATCGTCACCGTGTTTTATCTGCTGGTGGCCGTGGCCGCCCTCGGTGCGCAACAGGCGAAGTTGTTCGAAGGTCAGGAAGCGGGCCTGGCGGTGATCCTGCAAAACGTCACGGGCAAGACCTGGCCGGCGCTGGTGCTGTCGGCTGGCGCCGTCATTTCCGTCTTCAGCGTGACCCTGGTGACGATTTACGGCCAGACGCGCATCCTGTTTGCCGTCAGCCGCGACGGCCTGATCCCGAAGTCGTTCCAGAAGATCCACCCGCGCACGCTGGTGCCGGTCAGCAATACCATCATCGTCTGCCTGGTGGTAGCCGTGGTGGCCGGCTCCGTCGATGCGACCTATTTGTGGGACATGGTCAGCATCGGCACCCTGACAGCCTTCATGGTGGTCTCGGTTGCCGTGCCCGTGCTGCGCCACAAGCAGGGCGCCAACCGCATCGAAGGCTTCAGCGTGCCGTTCGGACCGTATGTGATTCCTGGCCTGAGCATACTGGCTTGCCTGTACATCATGCGCGATTTGCCGCATACGACGTTTGTCGTGTTCAGCGTGTGGATGGCGGTGACCGTGGCCATTTACTTCTTGTACAGCATGCGGCATTCGCACCTGGGCAAGAAGGCCCGTTAATGCAGTTTGCTCCATCCAAAACCGCCGCGCTTGCCGGCGGTTTTTTTTATTCTTAACCGGAATTTACATGATGAAAATAACTGATCTGGCCGCATGCGGCTTGCTGGCAAGCAGCCTTCTGGGGAGCACGGCGCAGGCAGCTCCTGCCAGCAGTATGCTGTTGCGCGATTACCGCGCTGTCGCCCTGTCGGCCAATGGCCAGCGCATTGCCGCCATCGAATCGAGCAAGGCGGATGAACAGCCGCAGCGCCCGCATGCCGCCATCGTCGTGCGCGACGCTGCCAACGGCGCCATCGTGCAGCAATTCGACCCGTGTGCCGTGTGTTCCTACGACAAGCCCAGCTGGTCGCCCGATGGCAGGCAGCTGGCCTTTGTCGGCTACGACGCCAAGGCGGGCATGGCGCATCTGTACCTGGCCACGATGGCAGAGGCGCAAGCGCGGGTGTTGACCAGTATCAAAGGCGTGGCCAGCACGGCGCGCTGGTCGCCGGACGGCAAGCAGCTGGCCCTGCTCGCGACGGTGGGCGCGCGCAAGCTGGCCGGCGCCGTGGAAGCGGGTGTGCGCCAGGTGGGTGAAGTGGGCAGCGAAGACGATGCCCAGCGCATTGCCGTCGTGCCTGCCAGCGGCGGCGAAGCACGTTTGCTGTCACCAAGCGACACCTATGTGTATGAATACAGCTGGACGCCCGATGGCCGCGGCTTTGTCGCCACCAGCGCGCAGGGCAATGGCGACAGCAACTGGTGGGTTGCCAAGCTCAGCCAAATCGATGCGGCCACGGGCGCCCTGCGCGTGATCGCATCACCGGCCATGCAGCTGAACCTGCCTTCCGTCTCGCCGGATGGCAAGACGGTGGTCTTCATCGGTGGCCTGATGAGTGACTTCGGCTCCATCGGCGGCGACCTGTACACGGTGCCCCTGGCCGGCGGCACGCCGCGCAATCTCACGCCCGACTATCGCGGCACCTTCAATGGCGTCGTCTGGCGCGGCACCGGCTTGCTGGCGACGGCCCTGATCGATTCGCAGCTGGCGCTGGTGCCTGTCGATGCGCAAACCGGTCCGGCTCAGCCGGTGATGCTTGGTGAACTTAGCAGTAGCGGCAGCGATGGCCGTCTGTCGTTCAGCGCCGATGGCCGGCAAGCCGCTGCCGCGCAGGAAGATTTTACGCACGCCAGCTACCTGGTGGCGGGACCGGTGGGCCAGCTGAAAAAGATCACGCGCGACAATGACGGCTTTGCGCCGCAGCTGACGGTGCAGAACGTGGGCTGGAACAACGAGCAATACAAGGTGCAAGGCTGGCTGCTGGGACCGTTGAAGGTGGAGGCCGGCAAGCGCTACCCGATGATCGTCAACGTGCATGGCGGCCCCGGCGCTGCCGCCTCGCCCCGTTACGTGGCAGCGAGCACCGTGATCGAGGAATTGACGCAAAAAGGCTATTTCGTCTTCCTGCCCAATCCGCGCGGCAGCTTCGGCCAGGGCCAGGCATTTACGCGTGCCAATATGGCCGACTTCGGCGGCGGCGACTGGCGCGACATCCTGGCCGGCATCGATGCGGTGCAAAAAGTGGCGCCCGTCGACGGCCAGCGCCTGGGCCTGATCGGCCATTCGTATGGCGGTTTCATGACCATGTGGGGCGTCACGCACAGCGACCGCTTCAAGGCGGCCGTGGCGGGCGCGGGCGTGTCGAACTGGATCAGTTATTACGGCCAGAACGGCATCAACCAGTGGATGATCCCGTTCTTTGGCGCCTCCGCATATGACAATCCAGCCGTCTACCGCAAGGCTTCGCCCATCGAATCGATCAAGGCGGCCAAAACGCCCACCCTGATCTATGTGGGCGAGCGCGACGTGGAAACGCCGGCCGCCCAGTCGCTGGAATTCTGGCACGGCTTGCGCGCCATGGGCGTGCCGTCCAGCCTGTTTATCTATGATGGCGAAGGCCATTCCTTCCGCAAGCCCGAGCACCAGCGCGACTTGCAGAAACGCACTATCGGCTGGTTCGAGCAGTATCTGAAGTAGTGATTGGTCGCCTGCCGCAGGCAGGCCAGCCTGGATGAAGCGGCTGACAAACAGGTCAGTTGCGCGGTGAGACGATGTGCACGATTGCCGCGCTATGTACCACGATCTTGTCTGCATCGGCTTGCAACAAGCGTATGCGTCTCTTGACCAGCGGCCAGCCTGACCAGGCCACGTCGCTGACGGGCGGTGCGGCAGGGGTGGCCAGCGGCGCGCTGATGGTGGCTTTGTTGTCGAGCTGCTCCAGCGCGCGCGACAGGGTCAAACACACTTGCGTATGGCTGTGGCTGAGCAAGGCGTTGACGGGTGCGACAGGCAGCTGGCTGGCGTGGCGTCCCAAGATCGAGCGCAGTGCCGCCACGTGGGCGACCAGTAAATAATTTTGCACGATGAACAGGTTGATGTCTTCCACGGCCCGCTGCTTGCTGGCCGGTTCATCGAGCATGCGCACCAGTGCCGAGCTGAGCGCGGCCAAGCTATCCATCAGGCGCTTGCGCTCGATGCGGTAGGCGAAATCATCAAAACATTTTCCCTGCAGCAGTGCGAAGCTGGCCTGCATATAGCTCAAGTTCACATTCAGCACCTGGCGCACCAGGCGTGGCAGGCTCTGGTATTCCCAGTTGGCCAGCACAAAGCTGAACACGGTGGCCACCGCCGCGCCGATCAGGGTATCGATCAGGCGTTCGCTGACCAGGTTGGGGTTGCTGGGCGCCACCAGGTGCATTTGCAGCAAGATCATCAGGCTGACAGCGATGGCCGTGTAGCGGTAGCGCAGATAGATGAAGGTGGGCGTGGCCACGATGGAGAGAAATAAAATGGCCATCAGCACGATATTGCTGTGCACGAAGCGGATCACGATGGCCGTGATGACGCAGCCGATGATGGTGCCGATGATGCGGTCGGCGCGGCGCTGGCGCGTCATGCTGAACGTGGGGCGCAGGATGATGACGATGGTTAGCACGATCCAGTAGCTGTGTGCTGCGTACGGCAGCCAGTGGCCAATCAGCAATCCGACCGATATGGCCATCGATACGCGCAGGGCGAAGCGGAACACGGGCGAATCGAGGCGCAGATTCGACAGCAGGGTTTTCAGTTCGTATTTCTGCTGCGACAAGAATGGCGCCATGTCCGCGCCACTCCAGAACGGCACGTCGGCATAGACTTTTTGCGTGGCCAAATGCAGTTCGACTATCATCTTCAGAATCGCACGGATCTTGTTGCGCTGTGCGCGCAAGGTGGCCAGCGCTTCCTGCGCACCGTCGCCTTTTGCGTGCAAGCGGGCAATTTCTGCTTCGATATCAAACCATTCCTTGTCGTAGCTGATGTGCGCATATGAGGCGCGCTTGCGCGTGACGGCGTAGGCCACGGCTTCGATGTCGCGCGCCGCCTTGTAAGCGAGGTCGTGCAAGGATTTGAGCACGTCGGAGTCGGCCAGGTGCTGGCGCAGCAGCGCGTAATCCGTGTGCGTGGAAAGAATCAGCTCGTATAAATCGAGCATGCACACGTGCACTTGCACGACGATGGCATCCTTGCTGTTCTTGTGGCTGCGCAAGATCAAATCGCGCGACGCCTGCTGGCGGTCGGCCAAAATGCTTTGGTGGCGCACCAGCTTGTTGAATTGCTCCGTCAAATTGAAACGCGTGTCGTAGAAATCGGCCTTGATGTCGATGTAGGCGGCTAACTCGAACAGGGCTTCGGCCAGCACTTGCTGTTTGATGCGGTGGCGCAAGACCCAGGCGATAGCCATGGCATAGGCCAGATAGATGAGGCCACCCAGCATGAACAGGCCCGCATGGTGAAATGATTGCTGCCACGTCATCTGGTGCTCCATCGACATGGTCATGATGAACAGGGCGGCAAGCTGCAAGGGCATGGATTTCTTGCCGTACACCACCATCATGCTGGCGAGAAAACTCACCAGCACGAGTACCGTCATCAAGAGCCACTGCACGGGCCCGCACAGGCTGATTAATAAGGTGACGGCGCTGCACAGCAGCACGGAAGCCAGCATTTCGTTGAACTTGTGGCGCAGGGGGCTGGGCATGTCCATCAGGGTCGTGCACAGGGCGCCGATGCACACCGTCATGGCAGTGGTGCTGTCGCTGATTTCCAGGGTCAGCAGGGTCAGGCCGACCAGGCCGATGGCCACGCGCAAGCCCAGGTAAAAATAATGGCTGTAAATGAAGGTGCGCAGGTTCAGTGCGTAGTGCATGGGATTACCTTGTGGGCAGGGCACAGAAAGAGGCGCCGCACCGGGATCTCCGATGCGGCGCCAGGATGTTGCAGTTGCTGCAGCCTTGATTTACATCAGGGCAATGACGGGGTAGCGCCGCCATTCAGGTTCGGCAAAGCGCTGGCAGTGCTCAAAGATGAAATCGAGTACGGCTTCCTGGTTGCTCAGCAGGGCCGGGTTGGCTGCTTTCCACTCGGCAAACTTGGTGGCCAGCGCCGGTTCGTCGCGCAGCAGTTCGGATGCCATGTCTTCAAATACGTAATCGGAAAACGCCTCTTTCTTCTCCAGTACGCTGTTGAAGAAGCCCCAGCGGAAGAAGCTGTCGTGTGCCTGCGGTTCCAGTGTTTCCACGGCGTAGCGGGCGTTGTCCTGCTCCAGGCTGATGACGTAGTCGCCCGCCTGCAGGGTGAATTTTCCCGTGCGCGCTTCCACGTCCACCGTATCGTGGAACATATGGCCTTCGTAGGCGGTGGCACGCGTGCCGACGTTGGTGATGTGGTAATAGCGTGCCGTTAGCGTCTGTTCGGCGGTGATGCGGCTCATTTCCACGCCGTTCCAGCGCAGGCGCTCGATGACTTCGCGCCAGGCTTGCGGCACGACATAGGCTTTCGGCGCGGCCACGGTGACGTCTGCATCGAAGCGGTTGTAGTACTTGATATCGCGTTCCCACGGCTGCGAACGGTCGTAGGACAGGCGCTGGTAGTCGCCCAGGATACTCGGCGTGTATTGCGCCGCGTAGCCCTTGAAGGGGAAGGTAGATGGTTGTTCTTCGTTCATGGCCCAGTGGATCGGCCATTCTGCCTGCGTGCGGCCTGCTGCCTTGGCTTGCGCGCGCAGCTGGCGGATTTTCTCGCCATGTTCCACCGTGAACGCCATGGTGATGTCGAGCAGGGCGCGCATGGAAGCGTAGCGGTCGGCAAATGGTTTCAGCATATGCGTTTCCGGCATGAAGCCGATCACGTGATGCAGCGCGGCAAAACCGGTCGAGAAACGAGGCACTTCGAGGAATTCGGCGATGCCGTGGTCGGGGCTATCCTTGACGGGATTGACATACGGGCAGGTGGGCCAGCCGGCCTGTTCCATCTGGGCAAAGATGTGCGGCAGCATGGTGTCTTGCAGGAAGGGACCCAGGCCATTGCCCAGTTTATCCGTCTGCGTATGGATCAGGGTCATCGTGTACGGGTAGTCGGCGCCGTTCGATGTATGCGTGTCGACCATCACGTCCGGGTCCCAGCTGGCCAGCAAGCGGTTGAACACTTGCGCGTTCAGGCTGTTGCACTTGATGAAATCGCGATTCAAGTCCAGGTGGCGGCTATTGCCGCGGAAACCGAATTGCTCCGGGCCATCCTGGTTCACGCGCGACGTATTGGCGCGGTTCAGGCTGCCATCGACGTTGTAGATCGGAATGAACAACAGCACGGTCGTGCCCAGCGCCGCCAGGCGTTCGGGTTGCGTGCACAGGTCGCGCACGATGGCCATGCAGGCATCGATGCCTTCCGGTTCGCCCGGATGGATGCCGTTGTTGTTGAAAAAGACGGTGCGGCCAGCACGCTTGATTTGCTCGCGGTCAAACACGCCGTCCGCGCTGACGACGCCAGCGTGGATAGGCACGCCCGAGTCGGACAGGCCGATCTGTTCGAAGTGCAGCACCTGCGGATAGCGTGCGGCGAGATCTTTGTAGAAAGTAATGCATTCCAGCCAGGTCGTGGTCTGGTTGTGGTTACCGAGTTCGTAGGTCGTGCGCAAGTCTGGTGGCATAGCGGTCTGAGTCTGGGAGGGGGAAGGCGCGCTGGGTAAGTACGCCCGCTAGGGGCCAATTGTAGCACCGGCGCTTCTGCCTTGATGCGCAACAGCGGGCGAGTGCCGCACTTGTGTTATGAATACGTTTCACGCGCAAGGGGAGGCTGCATGGGCAAGACGGCGATGGCGGCGCTGGTGTGGTGGGCTAGCATGGCGGCACAGGCAGCGCCATTGCGCTTGCCGGCGGGCAAGGAACCCGTGGTGCAGGGCGGCTCCGTCACGGCCACCGCGCAGGGCGCGCTGATACGTTACCGGGGCTGGCTGCTGGCCGTCGATGGGGCAGCGTCGGAGGCGCGGCCCGATGTCCTGCTGGCTTCGGCGGATGCAGGCCGGGCGCCGCAGTTGCAGATCGGGGCCACGCGGCATCTCTTGCTACCGTGGTCAGCCTTCGAGCTGGTCAAGGGACGCACGCGCTTGCGCATCACTGCGCTGCCGGGACCTGAGGCTCCCGCGCTGCTGCTGGACTTTGGCGAGGCCGATTATCGCATCGTGATTCCCGCCGCGACCATAGCGAGGCCAGCCTATCCTTTGTTGGCGCAACGTTTTCCCGGCGCCGACCTGGCCTTGCTGCGCGAAGATGGCCGGAGGGTCATGTTGCCGCTGCGAAGCGGTCGTGCGCAAGTGTTTGGCGCGGAGCAAGCCGTGCCTTACCGCTTCGCCAAAATAAAGCGTTAGGCGAAAAAAAGCCACTCCCGCAGGAGTGGCTCAGCTGACAAGCGCCCGTTACCGGGTTATTGCTTTTTGTTATTCAGCGCCCATTTCTTTCAGCAGGTTGTCTGCGTGGTCGATGTGTTTCATGTTCCACAGCATGTAGCGCAGGTCGACCTGGATCGAACGGGTGTTGGCCTTGTTGTAATCCCAATCGGAAATGATCGAGTCCAAGGTGCCATCGAATGCCAGGCCGATGAATTCGCCTTTCGCGTTCAGGGCAGCCGAACCGGAGTTGCCGCCGGTAATGTCCAGGGTGGCCAGGTAGTCGACCGGCACGGTTTTCAGTTTAGGATCGACGAATTTACCGAAGTCCTTGGCTTTGATCGCGGCCAGTTGATTTGCTGGTGCATTGAACTCGCCCTGGCCCGTGGCTTTGGCAACGACGCCATTGACGGTGGTGAAGGCGGTCCAGGTGGTGCCATCGGCGCCATGGTCACGGCCGGCAACTTTGCCGAACGTCACGCGCAGGGTGCTGTTGGCGTCAGGATAGACGGCTTGGCCCTTGCTCTTCATGAAGGCAATTTTTGCTTTCATGTAGTTGGCGTAGGCTTGCTGGATCTTGCCGGCCAGTTCTTCGTCTTCCGCTTCGTTTTTCAGCGAATCAGGGTACATGGCGACGGCTGCCTGGATGAAGCTGTCCTTGCTGGCCTGGAATTCGGCTGGCGTGCGTTTCAGCCATGCTGCACGCTCGGCCTTGTCGCCCAGCTTGCTGCCGGCATACAGTTTGTCCAGGGCGGCGGACAGGTCGGCCGGCGACATGCCGTCCTTGATGCCGATGGCGGCGTCGAAGCTGGCGCGGCGTTGTGCGGCCGGTTGCGCGGCGTACTTGGTCAGGCTGTTCAGTACCAGCGCCTTGTCGACTTTTTCGTCGTAGGTGCGCTCGACCGAGGTAATACCCGCTTCCAGGCGTGGCAAGTCGCGCGTCTGGTAGCCGGACTTGCGTTCCGTATCGGCCTTGGTGCCTTCGTTGGACAGGCGGTACAGGCTGCGTGCCGTGTTGAGCAGGCGTGGCTGTGCGTAGCTGAGGAAGAAGTCGCGCTTGGTATCGGCATCGCGCTCGGCGATCAGCTTTTCCACTTGCTCGATGTCGCCGGCAAATTCAGCCTTGCGCGCAGGATTGGCGTTGACCCAGGTTTTCAGGGCTTCGTGTTCCGTCGTCTTGCGCGCCAGGAAGTCGCTGCCCGCGTACGAGTCGAGCATGCCTTGGCGGTTCTTGTAGTAATTGTTCACGCCAGCGACCTGACCCGCGTATTTCAGGGCAACATCTTTGTTGTCCTTGGTTTCGCGCGCGATGATGGCCAGGGTTTCGCCCGATGCCTTGACGAAGGCCGGGTAGTTCCAGTCAAACGTGAACGCCACTTCCGATGGCAGGCGGTGGCGGTTGGTGCGGCCAGGGTAGCCCAGCGCCATGACGAAATCGCCCTCTTTCAAGCCATCCTTGGCCAGTTTCAGCACGTGTTTTGGCTGGTATGGCACGTTGTCCTTGCTGAAGTCAGCAGCCTTGCCGTCGCGGCTGACGTAGGCGCGGTAGAAACCGTAGTCGCCAGTGTGGCGCGGCCACATCCAGTTGTCGGTGTCGCCACCGAACTTGCCCACGCCCGCTGGTGGCGCGTGCACGAGGCGTACGTCGCGAATTTCCAGTTGCTTGATCAGGTAGAACTCCAGGCCGCCGTAGTAGCTCGACACTGTGCAGCGGAAACCCGCTTCTTTTTCGCATTCGGCGACCAGTTTCTTCTGGTTTTTCTCGATCGCGTCGATGCGCGCCTTGCCTTGCAGCTTGGCAACATCGGCGGTGATGATCTTGTCGCTGACATTCGTCACGGCCGAGGTGACGAAGATGCGGCTGCCCGGGGCTGCCGGCAATTCTTCAGCGAAGGTCTTGGCCAGGAAACCATTGGCCAGCAAATCGCGCTCTTTGGTCGAATTGACCGCCACGCTGTTGTAGACGCAATGGTGGTTGGTGGCAACCAGGCCTTGTGGCGAGACGAACGAGGCCGAACAACCGCCCAGGCTGACGATGGCGCCCATCGGGAACTCGGTCAGTTTGGTCAGGGTGGTCGGATCGAGTTTCAGTCCGGCTGCTTTCAGTTCCTTGGCTACTTGTGGCAGCTGTTGGGGCATCCACATGCCTTCGTCGGCGTGTGCGAAATTGCTCAGGATGGCGAGCGCGATTAAAGATTTTTTCATTCGAGTTCTAGTCTTTTTACATGGAGGGAAGTCGGAACCAACGTGTACCCAGTGTCTTTTCTCAGCGGGCGACCTAGAGTATCCGTATCGAACTCGCACTAGTCAATCACATTTTCCGGGTGGCACGCTTGCATAGAATTGTCCAAATTGCATTATTTTTGCTGGCATAGAGGAGAAAATAGGCCGCCAGCGCGCATTTTTCCGTCCGCTGGCTGTGGTATTTGTCCATACGTGTCTGGGCCGCAATGAGAAATGGCCAGGCGCTTGCGCGACCCGGCCATCTCGTGATGCACGGCGAGTTGCCGGTTTAGCGTATTTTGCCGCGGCGCAAAAGATTCACGATGCCCAGCAGGATGACTGCGCCCAGGAACGAGACCAGCAGCGAGGACATGCTGAAATTGTCGCTATTGATGGTGCCCGTGCCGAACAGGGGCGCCAGCAGCCAGCCGCCCAGAAAGGCACCGACGATGCCGACGACGATATTGAGGAAGATGCCTTGTTGCGCATTTGTTTTCATGACCATGCTGGCCAGCCAGCCGATGACGCCGCCAATAACGATCCAGATAATGAAATTCATGTAGTCCTCCGCGCGGTGGGTAAGTGGGGTTTCATGTTAGAAAAACATCATGCCAGGTGATACTGATGCCGCACGATAGAAAAGTCCAGCGGATTTGCTTCGCGCATGCAAAAGCCCGACTGGCTGCGGGCAGCGAGGCGGGCTTGTCATGCGGCAAGGGGTGCTTTACAGCACCCTTAGTCGGCCTTGATGGCTTCGACTTGAATCGCCAGCTTGACTTCCGGCGAGAAGGCCGGCATGCCGTAGCTCAAGCCAAAGTCGCTGCGCTTGAATTCCGCGCTGGCGTCGGCGCCGCACACTTCACGCTTGTAGCGCGGGTGCATGATGCACTTGAATTTGCTCACGTTCAGCTTGACGGGCTTGGTCACGCCCAGCAAGGTCAGCTCGCCATCGACTTCCACCAGCTGATCGCCGTTGAACTTGAACGACTTGCTCTTGTAGGTGATTGCCGGGAATTTTTCCACATTGAACATGTCTGCTTTTTTCGCGTGTGTGTTCATGGCGTCGAGGCCGAAATCGATCGAATCGGCATCGATGACCAGGTCCAGGCTGCCCGTCTTGGCAGCACGGTCGAGGGTGACCGTGCCCTTGGTCTTGTTGAACTTGCCGCGCCAGACGGACATGCCCATGTGATCTGCTTCAAAGCTGGGGAAGGTGTGCGTCGGGTCGAGGTTGTAAGTGTCGGTAGCGGCCATGGCCGAACCCGCGCCGGCAGCTGCCAGCACGGCGATCATCAAATGCTTCAATTTCATTGAATTCCTAATTAAGTTAAACAACAGATTTTCGGGCGTTACTGAGCAGAAACATGAAACTTAATAGTGACCTCGTCGGCAACCATGCTCGTGTCTTTCCACTCGCCTTCGCCGATGTTGTAGGTCAGGCGCTTGATCGGCAGGGCGCCGTCAAATGCATATTTGCCGCCATCGGCTTTCACCGTCAGGGGGAAGGTCACGTCGGTCGTCTTGCCTTTGATGCTCAGTTTGCCGCTCACCGTCAGCTTGCCCGCGCCGGCGGCCTTGATGCTGCTCGAGACAAAGGTGGCTTTCGGGAACTGGGCCGAGTTGAACCATTCTTTCTTGGCCACTTCCTTGTTGTACTCGGGGTCGCCGATATCGATGCTGGCCGTGTCGATTTCCACCGACGCTTTCGAGGCGTCCGGCGTGGCCGGGTTGTAATCGATGGCGATATTGAATTTCTTGAACTTCGCTTCCACGGGCACGTTCATTTGCTTGAACACGGCCGACACGCTGGTCTTGGCGGGATCAACTTTCAGCAGGGTGGCTGCGGTGGCGGCCACGGACAGGCCCAGCAGGGAAGCGAGGACGATGCGTTGGGTGGTTTTCATCTTGTTTTTTCCTGTGTTTCAGTGAGCAAGGGGAGGACGTTAAGGCAACATGCGCTTGAGCACGCCATCGCGGTCGATGAACTGGTGCTTCAGCGCTGCCAGCACATGGGCGGCCACAGCGGCGGCCATTGTCATGTTCAGAACATAATGAATTTCTTTTAAAAGCGGCTTAAGTTCCGGGTTCGGCGCCATGATGACGGGCAGCTGGAATAATCCAAGGTACACCACCGGCACGCCAGCGGCCAGGGTGTACAGGTAGCCGGAAATGGGCACGGCGAAGATCAGGATATACAGCAGCACGTGCATGGCGTCGGCCGCCTTCTTTTGCCAGGCAACCATGCTGGCCGGGTGCGGCGGCGGCACGTTGGCCTTGCGCCACAGCAAGCGGATGGCGGCGATGGCCAGCACGGTCACGCCCAGCCATTTGTGCCAGGAGAAATATTTGAGCTTGGTGGGCGTCAGGCCGGGAATGTCCGTCATGACCAGGCCCATGACAAAGGCGCTGATGATCAGCAGGGCGGTCAGCCAGTGCAGGATGATGGCGGTGGTGGTGTAGCGTTGCATCGGTGGCTTTCTTGAATGTAGTACGTATTAGGACTAATTCGGCCTAATATACCAAAGAAAAGCAAATGGCGCTGCGTGCTGCAGATTCTACAAGAAAGACTGCCGGAAAAACTGCGGGGCGGGCAGCATTTATGTGCTGGCCGCCCCGCAGGAGTGGATTTGCCTGATCCGGATAGCGATGGTCGCTTAGATCGCCTTGGCCAATTGCGCCGCGATACCGATGTAGTTAGCCGGTGTCATGGTCAGCAACACATCCTTGGCATCTTGCGGAATGGCCAGGCCATTGACGAAGGTTTGCAGCGCCTCTTTCGAGATGCCCTTGCCGCGCGTCAATTCTTTCAGTTGCTCGTACGGATTTTCGATGCCATAACGGCGCATGACGGTTTGCACGGGCTCGGCCAGTACTTCCCAGGTCGCGTCCAGGTCTTGCGCCAGGCGTGCGTGATTCACTTCCAGCTTGTTCAGGCCGCGCAGGCAGCTGTCATAGGCCAGCAAGGTGTAGCCCAGGCCCACGCCGATGTTGCGCAGCACGGTCGAATCGGTCAAGTCGCGCTGCATGCGCGAGACAGGCAGTTTTTCCGACAGATGTTTTAGCACGGCATTGGCCAGGCCCAGGTTGCCTTCCGAGTTCTCGAAGTCGATCGGGTTGACTTTGTGCGGCATGGTCGACGAACCGATTTCGCCCGCTTTCAGCTTTTGCTTGAAGTAGCCCAGCGAGACATACGTCCAGATGTCGCGGTTCAGGTCCAGCAAGATCGTGTTGGCGCGCGCGAAGGCGTCAAACAGTTCGGCCATGTAGTCGTGCGGCTCGATCTGGATGGTGTACGGGTTGAACACCAGGCCCAGGCGCTGTTCGATGACGGCCTGGGAGAATGCGGGCCAGTCGAAGCCGGGATAGGCCGACAGGTGGGCGTTGTAATTGCCGACGGCGCCATTCATCTTGCCGAGGATTTCCACTTGTTCGATGCGTTTCACCGCGCGCTGCAAGCGGGCCACGACGTTGGCAAACTCCTTGCCCAGGGTGGTCGGGCTGGCCGTCTGGCCGTGCGTGCGCGACAGCATCGGCACGTCGGCATTGTCGTGCGCGATCTGCGTCAGCTTGGCCACCAGGCCGTTCAATGCCGGCAGCATCACGCCATCGCGCGCGGCTTTCAGCATCATGCCGTGCGAGGTGTTGTTGATGTCTTCCGAGGTGCAGGCGAAATGGATGAATTCCGACGCCGCCACCAGTTCCGGCACGTCCGCCACTTGTTCCTTCAGCCAGTACTCGACAGCCTTGACGTCATGGTTGGTGACCGCTTCGATGGCCTTGATGCGGGCCGCGTCGGCTTCCGAAAAGTCGGCCGCCATCTTGTCGAGCAGGGCGCTCGCTTCTGCCGAGAAAGGCTTGATTTCAGCGAAACCGGCTTGCGACAGCGCTTGCAGCCAGGAGATTTCCACTTTCACGCGGTGGTGCATGAAACCGGCTTCGGACAGGATCGGGCGCAGCAGATCGGTCTTGCTGGCGTAGCGGCCATCGAGCGGAGACAGGGCCGACAGCGTGGAATACGGAGTAGTAGAAGTCATGAGAGCGGACGCAAGTTAAAGAAACGGTTGGCGTGTGGCGCGCGGGGAGGGCAGGGTTATTGCAATACAGCAACACTGACGGCGCCACAGTAAAGGGCGATTTTACCACCGCTGGCCGCTGGCCAGCCGTCCGTCGGCGGCGGATGGCCCCCATTCTGGCCGAATCCGGCCCCGATGCGGCGTGCCTGCCACACCTGAGGCAGCGCCAGGCGCGTGCTGCCAAACGCCGCTGCCGCCGATGCTATACTGATTGCTGCTCCTTTACCTTAAAGTACCTATGAAACTGATCGGCTCCCTCGCCAGCCCGTATGTCCGCAAAGCCCGTATCGTGCTGGCGGAAAAAAAGCTCGACTATGTCTTCGAGCTGGAAAACGTGTGGGTGCCGGAAACCCGCATTGCCCAGGCTAATCCCTTGGGCAAGGTGCCCTGCCTGGTGATGGAGGATGGCAGCACGCTGATCGATTCGAAAGTCATCGTCGAATACCTCGACACGCTCACGCCCGTGTGCAAGCTGCTGCCGGCCGGCGGCAATGGCCGCGAGCGGGCCGATATCAAGAACTGGGAAGCGCTGGCCGACGGCATCCTTGACGCGGGCGTGCTGGTGCGCCTGGAGCGCACGCAGCGCCCGCCCGAGCAGCAGAGCGCGGCCTGGATCGCGCGCCAGCTCGACAAGATCACGCTGGGCCTGGCCGCGCTCGAGGCGCGCCTGGGCGAGAGTGCGTATTGCGCCGGCAAGAACTACACCTTGGCCGACGTGGCCGTGGGCTGCACGCTGGGCTGGCTCAGCTTCCGCTTCCCGGAAATCGACTGGCGTGCGGACCATCCCGCGCTGGCGCGCCTGTTCGACAAACTGTCCGAGCGGCCATCGTTCAAGGACACCGTGCCGCAGTGAGCGTACGATGACCGGTACCGATTCGAAGGCGCAGCAACGCCTGCAGATGGCCGATATCGCGCGCCTGGCTGGCGTATCCACGTCCACCGTGTCGCGCGCGCTGAGCGGCAGTTCGCTGGTCAATGAAGAGACGCGCGCGCGCGTCATCGCGCTGGCCCGTTCGCTCAAGTACTCCATCAATATCGGCGCGCAAAACCTGCGCCTGAAACAGAACCGCACGGTAGGCGTGGTGGTGCCGTATGACGCAGCCACGCGCCAGCACCTGTCCGACCCTTTTTTCCTCAGCATGCTGGGCAGCCTTGCCGATGCGCTGACGGAGCAGGGCTTCGACATGCTCATTTCGCGCGTGGATGCCGAAACGCTCGATGCTGCCGCCCAGTCTTTCGATAGCGGCCGCGTGATCGGCATTATCCTGATCGGCCAGTGGCGCCACCATGAACAACTGAATCAGCTGGCCGCGCGCCAGGTACCTATCGTCGTGTGGGGCGCGCAATTGCCGCAGCAGCTGTATTGCACCATCGGCGGCGATAACGTCGCCGGCGGCAGGCTGGCCACGGAACACTTGCTGGCGGCGGGGCGCACGCGCATCGCCTTCTTTGGCGACGCCAAGCTGCCCGAAGTGGCGCAGCGCCACCAGGGGTATGCGCAGGCGCTGGCCGCGCAGGGTTTGGTGCCCGACCCGCAACTGTACGTGGCCGGCTCCTTCCTGCCTCAGGGCGGCGCGACGGACGTGCAGGAATTGCTGGACCGCCGCCTCCCGTTCGACGCCATCTTCGCCTGCAGCGACTTGCTGGCCATGAGCGCCATCAGTGCCCTGCGCGCGCGCGGCGTGGCCGTGCCGGAGCAGGTGGCCGTGGTTGGCTACGACGATATCGAACTGGCCGCGTATTTCCATCCGCCGCTGACCACCGTGCGCCAGCCGATCCGCGCCGCCGGGCGCGCGCTGGTGGCCTCGCTGCTGGCGCTGGTCGACGGCGCAGCAGCGCCATCCCAGCAATTGCCAACCGAGCTGATCGTACGCGCCTCGGGCCGCTGAGGTGGGCATGCTTCATCGGTTGCAACCGATTGCAATAATTTAGATTTACCTCCTATATTTTCATGCTGCAGTGCCGCATGAAAAGCCCTGTTTGCTCAGCGCATAAGCGCTTATTACCTCTGCTCCCTTCGTATTATTCTCTTAAAAACAACATAAATTTCATGTTGCAGTGCTCGATTGCAATCGATTGCAATAAATTCTTATTCGTTGAATAATGACGTACCGGCTCAGCCAGCGCGCCACGGCATGCAGCGGCCAGGACTCATAACAAGCGGATACCTCGATGTATCGGCATACAACACTGGAGACAAGATGAAGACACGTACTGCTCAACGCGGCTGCATGGCCGCAGCCGTCGCCCTGGCCATGCTGCAATTGGGCGCGGCCCAGGCACAATCCACCGGCGACACCGCCAGCGCCGCCCCCGCCGATGGCCTGAACCTGGAACGCATCGTGGTCACGGGCACCACCGGCGGCACGTCGAAAATGAAATCGAGTAATTCCGTCAGCAGCATGGAACTCGACACCATCCTGCACAATGCGCCGACCAGCGCCGCCGAAGTCCTGCGCTCGGTGCCGGGCTTGCGGGCCGAGTCTTCGGGCGGCGAAGGCAATGCCAACATCACCGTGCGCGGCCTGCCCATTTCCGCCGGCGGCGCGCGCTATGTGCAGATCCAGGAAGATGGTTTGCCGGTGCTGCAGTTTGGCGACTTCAACTTCACCACGCCCGACAGCTTCGTGAAAATCGATTCCACCCTGGACCACCTGGAAGTGGTGCGCGGCGGCTCGGCCTCCACCCTGGCCACCAACTCGCCGGGCGGCATCATCAATTTCATCAGCAAGAATGGCAAGGAGCAGGGTGGCAGCGTGGCCATCAGCCGCGGCCTGGGCTATGACCAGACCCGCGTGGACTTCGACTATGGCGCGCCGCTCTCGGAGCGTACGCGCTTCTTCATCGGCGGCTCCTGGCGTACGGGCGAAGGCATCCGCCACAGTGGCGTCAACAGTGAAAAGGGCGGCCAGATCCGCGGCAATGTCACGCATGAATTCGACAGCGGCTTCGTGCGGCTGTCGTTCAAGCACCTCGACGACCAGTCGCCCACGGCCCTGCCGGTGCCGGTCAGCGTGAGCAATGGCCGCATCACGGAAATCGCCGGCATCGACCCGCGCAAGGCCAGTTTCTATTCGCCGTACTGGGTGCCCGACATGGTGCTGAACAAGGATAACCAGCGCGTGGCCACCCGCGTCAACGACGGCTTGCACGTGAAGAGCGACACCGTAGGCCTGGAAGCATCATTCAAGCTTGGGCAGGGCTGGAGTGTGAGCGAAAACTTCCGCTACGCAGACAATTCCGGCCGCTTCACGGGCGTCTTCCCGTCGAATAACGGCAGCGACGGCAGCTATGTGTTTGCGAGCGGGCCGAATCGGGGCAAGCCGTATGTCGGCCGGGCCTTTTCCGCCGTGGTGTTCAATACCTCGATCGACGACGCCAGCAATACCCTGAGCGACACCAAGCTGGCCAAGACTTTTGTTCTCGACAGCGGCAAACTGACCACTACGGCCGGCCTGTACCTGTCGCAGCAAAAGCTGGGCCTGACTTGGAACTTCAATGAATACCTGATGCAGGCCACGGGCGACCAGCCGGCGCTGCTGCAAACGGCCAGCAGCACGCCAGGCTACATCGGCCCGGCCTTCGGTGCCTGCTGCTCGCGCGCCGTCGACATGGAGTACCGCACGGCGTCACCATACCTGAACCTGGCCTGGGAAAGCGGTGCGCTGAATCTCGACGGCGGCCTGCGGCGCGACCGCCAGCATGCCAGCGGCACGGCCAATATCGCCACCGGCGCGCAAGCCTATCTGCCGTCGACGGTGCAGCAGGTCGACTACACCTTGGGCCACACCTCGTACTCGCTGGGCGCGAACTACAAGCTGCAAGCCAACCTGGCCGTGTTTGCCCGTGTCAGCGAAGGCGTGGCCTTCAATGCCGACCGCATCCTGTTCGGCACGCCCTTGGATGGCAGCGTGCCCGTGGCCATCAATACCGTGCGCCAGCTTGAAGGCGGCGTGAAATGGCGCCAAGGTCCCCTGAGCACCTTCGTCACCGTGTTCCAGGCCAAGACCAAGGAAAGCAATTACGAAGCGACTACCCAGCTGCGCACGGCCAACAGCTATGAAGCGAAGGGCGTGGAACTGGAAGCGGCCTACAGCGCGGGCGACTTCCGCATCAATGGCGGCCTGACGTTCACGGATGCCGAGATCACGGGCACGGCAGCGGCCGACGTGGCGCTGATCGGCAATACGCCGCGGCGCCAGGCGCGTGTCGTGTACCAGCTCGCGCCTACCTATGAATGGGGAGCGGCTACCTTGGGCGCCAGCCTGGTCGGCACGGGCAAGTCGTGGGGCGACGATGCGCATACTATCACCTTGCCCGCCTACCAGGTGCTCAATGCCTTCGTCAATTACCAGCTCACGCCGCAAATGCAGGTGGCGCTGACGGCGAACAATCTGCTCAACAAGATCGGCTATACGGAAGTCGAGGGTGATGGCCATGCTGCCCGCTCGATCACGGGGCGCGCCGTCAAGGTCAGCCTGAAATACGCATTTTAAGCAAGGATAGGATTCATGATGTCGATACGCAGCCCCCTGGCGCGCCTGCTGGCGCCGCTCCCCACGCCCTTGCGCAACGATGCGGCGCGCCGCTACGCGCGCCAGGAGGCGGTCTTGCTTGACCGCCTGGGCAGCCTGTATGGCCAGCGGCCGGACTTCCTGCCCTGGCTGGGAGACCTGATGGAAAGCGTGGGGCGGCTATACGCGGCGCGCGCGCCGGCGCTGCTGCGGCAAGATGCGCAGCGCGAAGCGCAGCCGGACTGGTTTGCCAGCCAGTCCATGCTGGGCTACAGCGCCTACGTGCAGCGCTTCGGCGGCAGCCTGCAGGGGGTGGCCGCGCGCATTGGCCACTTGCGCGAACTGGGCGTGACGTATCTGCATTTGCTGCCATTTTTGCGGCCGCGCGCCGGCGAAAGCGATGGAGGCTTTGCCGTCGCCAGTTTCGAGGAAGTCGACCCTGCGCTGGGCAGCAATGCCGACTTGCAGGCATTGACTGCGCAGCTGCGCGCAGCCGGCATCAGCCTGTGCTCGGACCTGATCCTCAACCATGTGGCCGATGACCATGCGTGGGCGCTGGGCGCGAAGGCGGGCGATCCGCTGCTGCGCGATTTTTTCCACACCTATCCCGACCGCGCGCAGCCGGACCGCTACGAGCGAACGGTAGGCCAGGTTTTCCCGCAGGCGGCGCCGGGCAATTTCACCTTCGTGCCAGAGCTCCAGCGCTGGGTCTGGACCACGTTTTATCCCTACCAGTGGGATTTGAACTACGCCAATCCGGCCGTCTTCGCGGCCATGGCCTGCGCCATGCTGGGCCTGGCCAACAAGGGCATCGAAGTATTCCGTCTCGATTCGACGGCCTTTCTGTGGAAACGCGAAGGCACGGACTGCATGAACCAGCCTGAAGCCCACAGCCTGCTGCAAGCTTTGCGCGCCATCGCCGCCCTCGTTGCGCCTGGCGTATTGCTCAAGGCCGAAGCCATCGTGCCCACGCCCAAGCTGCCCGCCTATTTTGGCAGCGATGCCGCGCCGGAATGCCATATCGCCTATCACAGCAGCCTGATGGCCGCCGGCTGGGGCGCGCTGGCGGAGGAAAGCACGGACTTGCTGCAGCAGGTGATCGCCGCCACGCCACCGCTGCCGCCGGCCGCAAGCTGGCTCAGTTATGTGCGCTGCCACGATGACATCGGCTGGAACGTGCTGCTCAATGAAGCGGGCGCGGACGGGCCGGCGCGCCTGGCGCGCATCGCGCAGTTCTTTGCCGGCACGCCGGGCACCGGCAGTTATGCGCGCGGCGCCGCCTTCCAGAGCAGCAGCGCCGACAAGGCGCATGGCAGCAACGGCATGTCCGCCTCGCTGGCCGGCCTGGAAAGCGCCACCACGGTACAGGAGCAGGAATACGCGTTGCGGCGCCTGCTGCTGCTGCATGGCCTGGCCTTGAGCTTTGGCGCTTTGCCGGTGCTGTACATGGGCGATGAACTGGGCATGACCAACGATTACAGCTACACGCAGCGCGCGGACCGGGCGATGGACAGCCGCTGGCTGCAGCGCCCGGCGTTCGACGACAGCCTGCTCGCATGGCGCCACGATGGCGTGAGCGCCAGCGGCCGGCTGTACCTGGCGCTGCGCCAGTTGATCGACACGCGCAGGCGCTTGCCGGCCCTGGCCGCCGCTGCGCCGCGCAGCGTGCTGCCCGCCGACACGCCGGCCGTACTGGCGCTGCTGCGCGGCGACGCGTTTCTCAACCTGAGCAATTTCAGCGGCGCCAGTCAGCGCTACACCTTGCCAACAGGCGAGTGGCGCAACAGCCTCGATGGCAGCGTGCTGGCCGGCACCGTATGCCTGCAGCCCTGGCATATGCTGTGGCTGGAAAGGGAACCGGCATGAGCGACGCCACCACGCACCGCCCGCATCTGTCGTTCTGGCAGATCGTCAACATGAATGTCGGTTTTTTCGGCATCCAGTTCAGCTTCGGGCTGCAGCAAAGCAGCATGAGCCCCATCTACAAATACCTGGGCGCCGACGAGGCGAGCCTGCCATATTTGTGGCTGGCCGGTCCCATGACGGGGCTGCTCGTGCAGCCCCTGATCGGCGCCATGAGCGACCGCACGGTGACGCGCTGGGGCCGTCGCACGCCGTACTTCCTGATCGGCGCCATCCTGTGCAGCCTGGGCCTGCTGGCCATGCCGTTCAGTCCTACCCTGTGGATGGCCGCCAGCCTGCTGTGGATACTCGACGCGGCCAACAACGTGACGATGGAGCCATACCGCGCCTTTGTCAGCGACAAGCTGGACAAGAAGCAGCATTCGCTGGGCTTTCTTACGCAAAGTGCGTTTACGGGGCTGGGGCAAACGCTGGCCTACCTGACCCCATCGCTGCTGGTCATGCTGGGCATGAACAAGGATGCCGTCAATGGCAGCCATATCCCGCATATCGTCATCGCCGCCTTCCTGATCGGCGCCGTGTTCTCGCTTGCCTCAGTGCTGTGGACCCTGAAGACGACGCCGGAATACCCCCTCACGGCGGCCGAGCTGGCGGCCATCCGCAGCCGCCCGCCCGGCTGGCGCCATACGCTGGCCGATATCGGCGCGGCCCTGCGCGAGATGCCGCCGACGATGAAGCAGCTGGCCCTCGTCAACCTGTTCCAGTGGTACGCAATGTTCTGCTACTGGCAGTACATTGCGCTGTCGCTGGCAGCGACCCTGTTCCACACGACGGACCCCGCGTCGCAAGGCTTTCGCGACGCGGGCCTGCTGAACGGGCAGGTGGGCGCCTTCTACAATTTCGTCGCCTTTGTCGCTGCCTTTGCGCTGGTGCCGTTCACGCGCCGTTTCGGCCCCAAGCGCATGCACAGCCTGTGCCTGTGCGCGGCCGGAGTGGGCATGCTGAGCATCCCGCTGATCCACAGCCCGGCGCTGCTGTTGCTGCCCATGCTGGGCGTGGGCCTGGCCTGGGCCAGCATCATGGGCAATCCCTACATCATGCTGGCCGGCTGCATTCCGCCGGCGCGCACGGGCGTCTACATGGGCATCTTCAACATGTTCATCGTCATCCCGATGATCATTCAGATCTTCACCCTGCCCCTGTATTACCGCAGCTGGCTGGGCGGCAATCCGGAGAACGTCATCCGGCTGGCCGGCGCCCTGTTGCTGTGCGCTGCGGTGGCGGTGCTGTTCGTCAAGCTGCGCCCGCCGCAGGCCACAAAGACTTGAGGACGGACGTAAAAAAACCGGCTCTGCCGGTTTTTTTACGATGCTGCGAAAGGATTACTCTTCAATCGCCATCTGGCTTTGCAGATAATTTTGAATACCGACTTTGGCGATCAGGTCGATCTGCGTTTCGAGCCAGTCGATATGCTCTTCCGTGTCTTCCAGGATCATCAGGAACAGGTCGCGCGAGACGTAGTCGCCCGCTTTTTCGCTGATGGCGATGCCTTCCTTGACGGTGGCGTGCGCGGCGCGTTCCAGTTTCAAATCGCATTCCAGCATTTCCGGCGTGTTCTCGCCGATCAGCAGCTTGTGCAGCGCCTGCAAGTTAGGCAGGCCGTCGAGCATCAGGATGCGGTCGATCAGCTTGTCGGCGTGTTTCATTTCGCCGATCGATTCTTCGTATTCCTTCTTGCCCAGCTTTTCCAGGCCCCAGTGCTTGTACATGCGCGCATGCAGGAAGTACTGGTTGATGGCCGACAGTTCGTTGGTGAGCTGTGCGTTGAGCATGCGGATGACTTCTTTATCGCCCTTCATGGGATTTCCTTTGTTCTGTGTCGCGTTCGATGATGAAACCGGAGGCTGCTGGCGTTCACTGCCGGGTGGCGCAGGGCTGCCTGGTGGCGCGCAGGTTGCCGGTCTCGCTATGCCCGCATGATAGCGCAAAATATGGGCATTTCTTGCTGTGAAACGGTGTTTTTCCGTCTTTTTAACGTAAATATCGTGCGAATAAAACCCATTCTCAAATGGATTGCCAGATTTTTCCGTTTTTTATTTGTCAAGGAAAATGAAGGCCATTCTCATTCGCGTTCATGCCGTCTGTCGCGCGTTTTCAGCGGGCCTGGATTGTCGCGTGGAAACGGCGCAAAAAGTTTGCGACATTCTTGCCTTTACGTATTCTTGGCTGCTGGTGGCGATGCGATAATCACCGGGGAAACTCACTACAAAGGATAGCAAGATGATGCTGCATATACCCGGCGTGCTGACACCGGAACAGGTGACGCATTTTCGCCAGCGCCTGGCGCAGACGGACTGGGTCGACGGTCGCGCCAGCGTCGGGGCGCAAGGCGCGCAGGTCAAGCGCAACCGCCAGCTGGCCGAGGGTTCGCCGCTGGCGCTGGAGTTGGGCGAGATCGTCAGCCGCGCGCTGATGGCCAATCCGCTGTTCTTTTCGGGCGTGCTGCCGCTGCGCATCCTGCCGCCGTTCTTCAACAGCTACGCGGGCGGCGAGCACTATGGTCTGCATATCGACGGCGCCATCCGCACGCCGAAAAATGGCATGCAGTCGATGCGCGCGGACGTCTCCTCGACCGTGTTCCTGAGTGAGCCGGATGAGTACGAAGGCGGCGAGCTGGTGGTGGTCGATTCCTACGGTACGCATGAAGTGAAGCTGCCTGCAGGCGACGTCATCGTGTATCCGTCGAGCAGCGTGCATCAGGTGTTGCCCGTCACCAGTGGCGAGCGCATCTGTTCATTCCTGTGGACGCAAAGCATGGTGCGCGAAGACTGGAAGCGCAGCATGCTGTTCGAACTCGATCAGAACATCCAGAGCGTGCGTGGCGAGCACGGCGATTCGCCGGCGACGGTGGGCTTGACGGGGCATTACCACAACCTGCTCAGGATGTGGGCGGAGATGTAAGGCTGGGGTCAGACCCCCGGCGACGTTGGCGCTGAACTTTGCGTTGGCGGTGTTGAGGGTCTGACCCCATAGCGCGCTGCGCATCTGGCAAAAAAAAGTCTGCCTGGCCCGGGGATGGTGGCTGGCAGACTGAAACAAGCAAATCGCTTGACTAAAAACAGGGTGCAAAAAAGCAAGCAGGCACACGGTGCGATGCTTGCGGGCTGGCAGCGGCGCAAGGGCCGCCGGAAGGCTAGCTCAGTTGGAAGGTCAGGGGCACGAGCACGTACACGGGTACGGGCTTGCCGTTTTCGATCATGGGCTTGAACAGCGCGCGCTGCGCGGCCTGGCGGCCCGCTTCATCGAGGTTGCCGTAGCCGGTCGATTTATGGATCAGGATTTGCTCAGGCAAACCTTTTTCATTGATCAGAATGCGCAATACCACGGTGCCGCTCTCGCCCAGGCGGCGCGACAAATTCGGGTAGATCAGTTGCGGTGCCTTGATATATTCGACGCTGCTGACGGTGCGCGGTGCCGCGGGTGCAGGTGGTGACGGCGCCGGTGTCGATGGCGCTGCCGGCGCGGCGGCGGCCACAGGCGCCGCTTCTGCGCGCGTAGGCTGTGGCGGCGTGATCGTCGGTTCGCTCGGCGCCACGGCGATCAGCGGCAGCGGCGGGATCACGGCGCGCGGCACGGGAGCGCTCAGTTCCACCGTTTTCGGTACGGACGGTGCCGGGGGCTTGGGTGGCGCCGGCGGGGCGATGATGCTGATGGTGGTGATGGTCGGCATGGCCGCCGTGACGACGCGGCTCAACAGGCCGCTCTGGATGGCGTAAAAGCCGGCGATATGCAGGACGACGATGGCCATCAGCGGCGCGAACTTGTTGCGCTTCTTGTCGAAGTTGGCAAATTGTTGCACGGCCTGCACCGTTACGGGCGGGGGCATCATCGTCATGGCGTTCATCGCTTTCTTTAGTTTGTCAGTACGGCTCGCATCAATACGGTTTCTTGCAGTACCACGGTGGCGCTCAAGTGATCGTTCAGCACTTCCCGCGCGCAGCTATGGCATTTGCCGCAGCAGGTGGCCACGCCCAGGTCGCGGCGCAGTTCGGCCATGCTGGAGAGGCCAAGATCGACGGCTTGACGGATTTCACGATCAGATATGTTGTTGCAGACACATACAATCATTGATACACCTTCTGGCTGGATGATGAATAGACACTAGTACCCTGAAGCATTGTTGCTAGTGTTTTAATGAGAATCATTATCATTACGTTTCATTGTCGCGCAAAGTGCAGGACAATGCAAGCGATTTTGATCAAGTGTGCGGCGCTTGGCGGCTCGGCGCGGCAGCTTGATATGCGCTTCGCGCGCATGGCGCAGCCCTTGACAGGGGCCACTCTCCGGGCCAAATAAAAACAATTCGCATTCATGTTTATAATGCTGGTATTGTCTCGGACGGTCGCCGTCTGGACAGTTTGAAAGGCCGCTTGTCGGTAATGCGCAACAGTTGCGTTTTACCTCACAACACCCAGGGCATGCGCCGCGCGCAGCAGTCTGTCCCCGGTGTTCTTAATTTGAACGGAATTTGCTCATGACACTAGTTCCACCCCTGATGACGCTCGACGCGCTGGCAGTCGGCCAGAGCGGCACGGTGTTGCATATCACGCCCCACGCGGCAGGACAGACGGAAGACGGCGTCGATCTCGCCCGCCGGTTGATGGAGCTGGGATTCGTTCCTGGCGAACGACTCCGCATGCTCAAGCGCGGCATGCCCGGCGGCGACCCGCTGGCCATCAAGGTCGGCAATGCCACGTTCGCACTGCGCCGCTTCGAAGCGGCGCTGATCACGATTCAACCGCTGCTTCAACCGGAATAACCATGGGTGCTGTCGAAACTATCGTCGATGCGGGCGCGCACAAAGCGCCGCATCAGCCACAAATTGCCTTGCTGGGCAACCCGAACTGCGGCAAGACCGCCCTGTTCAACCGTTTGACGGGTGCGCGCCAGAAAGTGGCGAACTACGCCGGCGTGACCATCGAGCGCAAGGAAGGCCATTTCACCTCGCCGGGTGGCACGCCCGTGCGCCTGCTCGACCTGCCTGGCGCCTACAGCCTGTCCGCCACCACGCCCGATGAAGCCATCACGCGCGACGTGGTGGGGGGATTGCGCAAGGGCGACCCGCGCCCGGACGCCATCATCTGCGTGGTCGACGCCACCAATTTACGTCTGAACTTGCGCCTGGTGCTGGAAGTCAAGCGCCTGGGCTTGCCCATGCTGCTGGCCCTGAACATGACGGACGTGGCGCGCAAGCGCGGCATGCTCATCGATACGGCCAAGCTGTCGCTAGAACTGGGCATGCCCGTGGTGGAAACCGTCGCGGTGCAGCACGACGGCGAAAAAGCCCTGTTGAACGCCATTGACGCCATGCTGCCGCTGCCGGTCGTGGACGCAAAACCGCTGGCGGCCATCGATGCCGTCAGCGTCGAAGAAACCCAGCGCGAAGTGCGCCGCATCCTGGCAGCCGTCAGCAATAACACCAGCGACACGGGCAACCTGACGGAAAAAATCGACGATGTGGTGCTGCACCCCGTGTTCGGCCCCCTCATCCTGGCCGCGCTGATGTTCCTGATCTTCCAGGCAGTGTTTGCCTGGGCTGCCACGCCGATGGAAATGATCACCGATGGCGTGGGCCACCTGGGTGCCTTGCTGACGGCGAACATGCCCGATGGCCACCTGAAAAGCTTGCTGGTGGAAGGCATCATCGGCGGCGTCGGCAGCGTGCTGGTATTCCTGCCGCAGATCCTGATCCTGTTCTTCTTTATCCTGAGCCTGGAAGACTGCGGCTACCTGCCGCGCGCGGCCTTCCTGCTGGACCGCCTGATGGGCGGCGTGGGCCTGTCGGGCCGTGCCTTCATCCCGCTGTTGTCGAGCTTTGCCTGCGCCATTCCCGGCGTGATGGCGGCGCGCACCATCCAGAACCCGCGCGACCGCCTGGTCACCATCATGATCGCCCCGCTGATGACGTGTTCGGCGCGCCTGCCCGTATATGCGCTGATCATCGCCGCCTTCATCCCGCAGCGCCAGGTGTGGGGTTATCTGAGCCTGCAAGGCCTGGTGCTGTTTGTCCTGTACTTCGCCGGCATCATCTCGGCCATGGCCGTGGCCTGGGTCATGAAGCGCGGCATGGGCGTGCGCGGCAACCAGCCGCTGATGCTGGAACTTCCAGCCTACCACTGGCCCCATCTGCGCAACCTGGCCGTCAGCCTGTGGGAGCGCGCGAAGATCTTCCTGACGCGCGTCGGTACCATCATCCTGAGCCTGATGATTATCCTGTGGTTCCTCAGCACCTTCCCCGGCGCGCCGGACAACGCGATCCATCCGCCGATCTATTACAGCCTGGCCGGCATCCTGGGCCGCGGCCTGGAAGTGATCTTCGCGCCCATCGGTTTCAATTGGCAAATCTGCATCGCGCTGGTGCCAGGCATGGCGGCGCGCGAAGTGGCCGTCGGCGCCCTGGGCACCGTGTACGCGCTGTCGCAAACGGGCGACGCGCTGGCCTCCACCCTGGAACCGCTGATCGCCCATTCCTGGTCAATGGCCACCGCGCTGTCCTTGCTGGCCTGGTATGTGTTCGCGCCGCAGTGCCTGTCGACCCTCTCCGTGGTGAAACGCGAAACGGGAGGCTGGCGCTATCCGCTGCTGATGGCCGGCTATATGTTCGCCCTGGCCTACGCAGCCTCGTTCATCACGTACCGCGTCGCTCTGATGCTGGGCGCTTAGGAGTACACCATGTGGCAAACCATTATCGTCGCCCTGATCGTCGCAGCCGCGCTGCTGCATTTTTCGACCAAGTACCTGCCGGCGGGCGTGCGCCGCGCCATCGTGCGTGGCCTGGTGCGCTGCGGCCTCGATGAGGCGAAGATGTCGACCTTTTTCAAGGTGGCGCCGGGCTGCGGCAGTGGCTGCGGTTCCTGCGGCTCCTGCGACAGCCCGCCGCCGCCATCCGCCAAGCCGCCTGCCGACGGCAGCAGCAAGCGCGTGATCCTGATGCAGGTGCAGCGCCAGGACTGATGTACGTCTAGGCACGGGCCCGCCCGTCGGCTACACTGGGGTTTCCGCATGGCAAGGAGTGGCAATGGCGATACTGTTGATCTTCATGTTTTTGTTTGCGATCGCCTCCTGGCTGCTGGCCAGCCGGCGTGGGCGCAATGGCGGCGTCTGGTTTTGCATCGGCCTCTTCCTCGGGCCATTTGCCTTGCTGGCGGTGGCCGCTTTGCCGCCCGTCACGCGGCCCTGAACGTAAAAAAACCCGCTGCTGCGGGTTTTTTTACGCCTGCGTGCCCGCGTGACGCAGCCGGTACTGGCGCGGCGAGCAGGCCATGACGCGCTTGAAGGCGTGGCTGAAGGCGCTGTCCGAATCGTAGCCCAGCGCCTGCGCAATCGACGTCACTGTCGCGGCATTGTCCCTCAGGCGCCGTGTGGCAAGGCGCATGCGCCAGCGCAGCAGGTAGTCGAGCGGCGTCACGCCCACCCTATTCTTGAAGTGCAGGGAAAAGGCCGAGCGTGACTGCCCCGCGACGGCGGCCAGCTGCTGCAAGGTCCAGCGCCGCGCCGGCTGCGCATGCATGGCCTCGATGGCGGCGCGCAGCCGGGGATCGGCCAGCGCGAACAGCCAGCCCACTGGATGCGAAGCCTGCGCTGCCAGGTACTGGCGAAGCATTTGCAGCAGCATCATGTGGCCCAGGTGGCGCGTCATGAGTGCCGCACCGGGCGCCGTCGCCTGCAATTCCTGCGCCAGCCGTTGCAAGGCCCAGTGCAGCACGCTGGCCTGGTCCGTATCGCCGCGCAGGTGCAGCAGCGGGGGCAGGCAGTCGAGCAGGATGGTCGCTTCGTCGCCAAAGCTGAAGCGTCCACCGATAAGGAAAAAATCATGTTCCGGCGCGCCGTGGCGGGCCACGCCCTGCGGCGCGTGCCGGTACACTTCCAGCGCCGAGGCGGCTGGCAAGCCGGGTGTACTGGCCAGGGTAAACGCGCGCCCAGGCGCGAGCAGGAAGCAGTCGCCCGTTTGCAGCTGCACGGGAGCGTCGATGCCCGCGACCGTCAGCCAGCAACCGCCTTCGATCACGGCGTTGAACTTGATGCCCTCCGGCGGCGGAAAGTCGATGGCCCAGTCGCCACCCGCCTTCAGGCCCGCAAAATAGGAACTGCGCGTATCAAGCAGCGAGAGTACATCGGAGAGTAAATCCATGGTGGGGTTCAGTTCTGGACGATGGCGATAGTATTGCAGATTTTACGCCATTCACAGTCCAGTTCCTTGCGCGCAAAATGTCCATCTCGCCAGCCATTCGGACTGGCTCTACTTGCAAAGGCAGACCCCATGGGCAGCATCGACAATAAACAAACTCCCCTGCACTCCGGCTTCGACGCCACTACGACCGCCACCGAGGCGCTGGCCGGCCGCGACCTGTCCGGCGTGCAGGCCATCGTCACGGGCGGCGCGTCGGGCCTGGGGCTGGAAACGGTGCGCGTGCTGGCCGGCGCCGGCGCCCGCGTACTGGTGCCGGCGCGCGATCCGCATCAGGCGCAAGCGGCCTTGATTGGCATGGCCGGCGTGGAGGTCGCCGCGCTCGACCTGCTTGATCCGCAAGCCATCGACCGCTTTTCCGCCGCCTTTCTTGCCAGCGGCCGCGCCCTGCACGTACTGGTGAATGGCGCCGGCATCATGGCCACGCCCCTGCTGCGCGATGCGCGTGGCTACGAGGCGCAGTTCGCGACGAATCACCTGGGGCATTTCCAGCTGACGGCGCGTTTGTGGCCCGCCTTGAGGCGGGCGAAGGGTGCACGCGTGGTGTGCGTGTCGTCGCTGGGACACCGGCAGGCAGGCGTGGACCTGGACGACCCGCATTTCCTGCATCAGCCGTACGACAAGTGGCGCGCGTATGCGCAGTCGAAAAGTGCCAATGCGCTGTTTGCCGTGGAACTCGACCGGCGCGCTGCGACGCACGGCGTGCGCGCCTTCTCGCTGCATCCGGGGGCCATCCTGACGCCGCTGGTGCGCCACCTGGACCTCGATGACCTGCGCCGCGTGGGCGCGCTCGATGAGGCCGGACAGGTGAATCCGCCGCCGCAATCGGGTTTCAAGAATGTGGCGCAGGGCGCAGCCACGGCCGTCTGGTGCGCCACCAGCGCGCAGCTCGAGGGTATTGGAGGCGTGTATTGCGAGGATTGCGATATCGCCGCCCTGGCACCTGGCGACAGCACGGGGCCGGGCGTGCGGCGCTGGGCCGTCGATCCTGCGCAGGCGCGCCATCTATGGGCGCTGAGCGAGCAGATGACGGGCGTGCGCTTCGATTGCGACGCAGAATAGAACATGCCGGGTAACGCCCGGCATGTGCAGGAGGGCGGCGTGGTCTTACGCCTTGCCCGCCAGCTTTTCCACCACGGGCACCAGCGCGGCCGGGCGGCAGCCGAAGGCGGCAAGGCGACCTTGCGCGTGCGGCGCCAGGTCCAGGTCGTAGGGCAAACGGCCCGCCACCAGCCACAGCTTATCCTGCGGCAGGGCCTCGACGAGGCGGCGCTGGCCGTCGACGAACATGGCGTTATACGTTTGCAGCACGATCTGCTGCGCGCCTTGCGCAAAGGCGATCGCGGCATCGACCTCTTCGTCCAGCGCTTCGGCCGACAGCGCATATTCGCGTACGTCCAGGCCCGCTTCGAGCAGCGCCGGCAGCATGGAGCTGCGCGCTTCCTTGTTGCGGCCCAGCGCCACTTCATCGATTTCGCTGCGCGAACGCACTTCCACCGTCAGCAGGGTCACGGGCAAGCTGGCGTCCAGCGCGCGGTATTCGCCCTGCACGCGTAAGGCGGCCTTTTGCAGCAGCTGCGACAGGGCCATGGCGGCCGGCTGCATCAGTGCAGGCGGGACGACGGGGCGCGAGCGCCAGTCGCGCACGGCGCGGTTGCGCTTGAGTTCAAGAACGCGCGCACAAGCTGCGTCGATGCGGGCCATGGGAATGTCACCGCGCTCCACGGCGGCGACGACTGCCTCGATGGCGGCTGTCTGCTGCGCTTCGCGGTGCGAGATGAGGACGATGTCGGCCCCCGCCTGCAAGGTGGTGATGGCGCCCTGGGCGATGCCGATGCCGTCGGCAATGGCCGCCATTTCCAGGCAGTCGGTGATGACGACGCCCTTGTATTTCATCTCGCCGCGCAGCAGGTCCGTCAGCACGCCTTTGGACAGTGTGGCCGGCACGCTGGTGTCGGCCTCGAAGGCGGGGAAGACCACGTGCGCCGTCATGATGGCGTCCACGCCGCCGGCAATGGCGGCGCGGAAGGGCGCCAGTTCCACGGCGTGCAGGCGTTCCTTGTCATGCGGGACCAGGGCCATGGCGTAATGCGTGTCGATGGCCGTGTCGCCGTGGCCGGGGAAATGCTTGGCAGTGACGGCCACGCCGCTGGCGCGCTGGCCGCGCATGGCGGCCATGCCGTAGTCGATGACGGTGGCGGCATCCTCGCCGTACGCGCGCACGCCGATGACGGGGTTGTTGCGGTTGTTGTTCACGTCCAGCACGGGGGCGAGCAGCAGGTTGATGCCCACTTGGCGCATTTCATCGCCGCTGATCCGGTTCATGCGTTCGCAATCCTCGATGGAGCCGGCCGCCTGAAAGGCCATGGCTGCGGGAATCGGCGTGACGCCCTGCTCGATGCGCATCACCATGCCACCTTCCTGGTCGATGGAGATGAGCAGCGGAATGTCGGACACTTCCGCGTTGATTTCCTGCAGTTCGCGGCACAGGGCTGACACTTGCGCGGGCGTGTGCACATTGCGGCGGAACAGGATCACGCCGCCCACCTTTTTTTGGCGTATCAAGGTCTTGATGTGCTCGTCCGCCTGCAGGGCGTCGAAGCCCACCATGAATAACTGTCCTACTTTTTCGCGCAAACCCTGTTCCATGCTGCAACTCCTCCGGTATTCATTGTGATGATGGCAGACGTATTGTGGCCCGTGGCGACGCGGCGCGGCCGTCACCGGAAAAGCTGCCTTGTTTTGTGCTTGTTTTGGTATTGTATTGGATTCAGGTTTTTGCGCAAGTGGTTATTAAGTGGTATTGCTCAACTTGCGCAACGGCCATCTCAATCCAGGCGCTGGAACGATACCGCCTGGGCCTTGGGCCAGTACAGGCCGAACACGGGCGGCAGCTGCGGCAGCTGGCTCGGGTCGAGCAATTGTCCCGCTTCCAGGAAGGGCAGCAGGGCCGAAGCCAGTTTCACCTGGTTTGGCGAGATGCGCCGCACCAGATGATGCGGGCGCAGTTCCTGCGGGTGCGCCAGGCCGGCGGCGGCGATCAGTTCGGCCAGCGCCTTCATGGTGTTCTGGTGGAAGTGCGCCACGCGGGCGATCTTGTCGGACACCACCAGTGCGCGCTGGCGCTGCGGGTCTTGCGTGGCCACGCCCGTGGGACAGCGGTCCGTGTGGCAGCTTTGCGACTGGATGCAGCCCAGCGCGAACATGAAGCCGCGCGCCGAATTGCACCAGTCGGCGCCCAGTGCCAGCAATCGGGCGATGTCGAAGGCCGTGATGATCTTGCCCGAGCAGCCAATCTTGATCCTGTCGCGCAGGTTGGCGCCCACCAGGGTGTTATGCACGAGCACCAGCGCTTCCTGCAGCGGCGTGCCCACATGGTCCGTAAATTCCAGGGGCGCCGCGCCCGTGCCGCCTTCGCTGCCGTCGACGACGATGAAGTCGGGCGTGATACCCGTTGCCAGCATGGCCTTGACGATGGCGAAAAACTCCCATGGATGGCCGATGGCCAGCTTGAAGCCCGTCGGCTTGCCGCCCGACAGGGTGCGCAGGCGGTCGATGAAATGCAGCATTTCCATTGGCGTGGAAAAGGCGCTGTGCGCGGCCGGCGAGACGCAATCCTCGCCCACCATCACGCCGCGCGTGGTGGCGATCTCGATGGTCACTTTCGGGCCGGGCAGCACGCCGCCGTGGCCCGGCTTGGCGCCTTGCGACATTTTCAGCTCGATCATTTTCACTTGCTCGGAGCTGGCGTTGGCGATGAAGCGTTCTTCCGAAAACGTGCCGTCCTGGTTGCGGCAGCCGAAATAGCCGGAGCCGATTTCCCATACCAGGTCGCCGCCGTTTTCGCGGTGGTAGGGGCTGATGCTGCCTTCGCCCGTATCGTGCATGAAGCCGCCGCTGCGCGCGCCGCCGTTCAAGGCCAGGATGGCGTTGGCCGACAGGGCGCCAAAGCTCATCGCCGAAATATTGAAGACGCTGGCCGAATACGGTTTGTCGCGCGGGCAGTCCGGGTGGTTGCCGATCTCGATGCGGAAATCGTGGCCCGTGACCTTGGCAGGGGCAATGGAGTGGTTGATCCATTCGTAGCCCGCCTGGTACACGTCGAGCTGGGTGCCGAATGGGCGCTTGTCCGTCTGCTCCTTGGCGCGCTGGTAGACGATGCTGCGCTGGCTGCGCGAGAACGGCGTCGCTTCGCTGTCGCTCTCCAGGAAATACTGGCGGATTTCGGGGCGGATGCTCTCGAAGAAAAAGCGGAAATGCGCGAGGATGGGGTAATTGCGGCGCAGGGCGCGCTTCGTTTGCAGCAGGTCGCTGAAGCCGACCAGGGTCAGTGCACCGGCCAGCAGGGGCAGCCAGTAATGGTCATAGTAAAACAGGGACAGGACAAAGATAGTGGCCGTCGCAATGAAGGTCAGGTAGCGAAATGGTACTAGGTGCATGGGCACTCCGGTGAAGTCAGACTGATATTGCTGAGTGTACCGGTGATTTGTAGATCTTGCTGACTGGAAAAGTGTGCTCTTAGAGCGGTGCTATCCATACTTGCAACGCCTGACAAAACCGTAGCGAGCGGCAGTGATTTGTGGCCGAGAAGCGCAACCGTACTCTGTACGGGGGCGCCGAGCCGGTGAGCATCGCCGGCCGCAAAGCGCGACGCGCAGTAGGTTTTGTCAGGTGTTTACCGTTGTGCGGCGCGGATGCGTTCGACCCGTTCGGCGCTGGCCGGATGGCTCGACAGGTAGGGCGTGCCCTGGTCCAGCTTGCCCAGGGCGACAAACACTTGCGCCAGGTGTTCCAGCGGGATGCCATTCTGGCGCAGCATGGCAATCGCATAGTCGTCCGCGTCGCGTTCGACATCGCGCGAATACTTCAAATCCAGCAACAGCGGCGGCACGGTGGCCACCACCGTCGACACGTCGCCGAACAGCAGCGCTGCGCCGGCGCCCACTGCCGAGGTCTGGATGATGCGCCGCGTCAGGTGGCGCTGCTGCAAATGGCCCAGCTCATGCGCCAGCACGCCCATGATGGCGGCATCGTCCGGCAGCAGTTCCACCATTTCATCGGTCAGCACGATGTCGCCCGACGGCAGGGCAAACGCGTTCGGACCGATCTTGCTCTTGCGGAAAACGATGCGGTGCTCGGGCGTGCTGTCGCCGGGCGTGGTCAGGCGCGCGAACTGGCTGCGCAAGGCTTGCTGGCGTACGCCAGTGAGCTTGCTCGCTTCAAACACGTGCTGGTCGAGGAAATCAAGCACGCCCTGACCCAGCTGGCGCTCGACGGACTGGGGAATCGCATAAGCGATGCCTTTCGCCACGACCGGCAGCAGGTACTGATAGCTGAGCCACAGAGCCAGCACGGTGGCGACCGTGGCCAGCAGGGCGCCGCGCCAGCTTTGCTGCAGCCGCACCACCCAGCCATCGCGGTGGCCCGTATCGTGCAGCAATGCGTTGAAGGCCGCCTGGTCGGCGATTTCCAGGTAGGCGCCGTCGGGAAAGCTGACCTTGCGCACGGCGTGGCTGCTGCGTTCGGACACGTGCAGTTCGCCCAGCGGACAGCTGCGTTCGATGTCGCCCGTCAGCACGGCCACGCCATCGCGCACGGACAGTGTCACGTGGTACAGGCGCGAACTCTGGCCGTCGAAATAGCGGGCGGCCAGAGCGGCGTGGTCTTCTTGCGTGTTGGCGTTCATTGCTTACATCGACAGGTCGAAGTCCAGCAGGTCGGCCATGCCTTCGCCGGTGGCCGACACTTGCTGGCCCGTGGCGGCGACAAACTCGTCCAGGCTGCCATGCACCAGCATCGACGTCGCCTCCAGGCGGTACTTCAGCCAGCGCACGTGGGCGAATGGCGCGAACAGGCCCAGCGTGACGACGACGCCCAGCAGGTTGGTCAGCATGATGAAGGTGGTGCGGCCCCAGGTCAGCTGCGACTGGAACTGGTGCTGCTGCAGGCGCGTGTGGTTCCAGATCAGGTTCTGGATCATGGTCAGGAACAGGGGCAGAACGGTAAACGCCCACAGATACAGGGCGCCGATGGCAAACATCAGGCTGCCGACCTTGGTGGCGTCGTTGGCATGCGCAGCAAACGAGGCAAACACGCTGCCGAAGACGACGAAAATGAGCACCAGCAGGCCGCCCAGCAGCAGCGCAAAGAACAGCAGGTACGTCTTGTAAAAGCTGCCGACCGTGGCGTCAAAGCTGAACGGGCTGGTGCCGAAACGGCTTTGCGTGTGCTGGAAGCGCTTCAGGCGCTGGTGCAGGAAGGGCGTCATCAAGCCAGCCGTGAAGGTATTCAGGATAGGCAGCCACAGGAAGTATTTGTAGGCTTCCTTGGCGCTGCCGCCGAAACCGAAGCGGATGCCGCGGTAACTGGTGTTGTACAGCTTGAACTGCAAGCTTTTCCATACCAGCCAGGGCAGGATGGCGGCCAGCAGTACGAACATCAGCAGGCCCACGATGGGCGAGACACGCAGGGCGATGTTGTAGCCGGCGATCAGCACGACGGCCGCAATGCGGCCCTTCAGGATGGCGACGGCGTTGCCGTGGTATTCGAAGCTGCTGCCCGCCAGGTGGGTGCTCGAATAGAAATAGCGGTTGCGGCGCACCTTGGCCCAGGCGGAATAAATGCCCAGGGTGACGATGCTCAGCAGCAGGTTGACGATCCAGATACGGAAGTATTCGCTGCCGGTGGCGCTGAAGGTGATGGCTTCGCGCTGGGGCGTAGTGTTGTTTGTGTCGAAATCCACAGAGGAGTTCCTTACTTATTGGAAACAAAACACGATAAGGGAAGATTGAAAAGTTATCAATTGAAAATACTGTTTTTCGCAATTTCTTTTGGTGTGCAGCCCCTTCCGCCGCGATTTTCCCGTCCCGGCTATACTGGAACTCAACCATCGCCTAACGGGAAACACCATGATCGTCGTCCACCATCTGAACAATTCGCGCTCGCAGCGCGTGCTCTGGCTGCTCGAGGAGCTGGGCCTCGACTACGAGGTCAAGCGCTACCAGCGGGACCCGAAAACCATGCTGGCGCCCGCTTCCTTGAAAGCCGTGCATCCCCTGGGCAAGTCGCCCGTGATCACGGATGGCGCCAACACCATCGCCGAATCGGGCGCCATCATCGAGTACCTGGTCGAACGCTACGGCAATGGCCGATTGGTACCGGCGGCGGGCACGCCGGAGAAGCTGCGCTGGACTTACTGGCTGCATTTCGCGGAAGGCTCGGCCATGCCGCCGCTGCTGATGAAACTGGTATTCGACAAGGTCGAATCGTCGCCCATGCCATTTTTCGTCAAGCCCATTGCGCGCGGCATCGCCAGCAAGGTCAGGAGCAGCTTCATCATGCCCAACATCAATAGCCAGCTGGCTTACATGGAAGCCGAACTGGAGAGCAGAAAATGGTTTGCCGGCAACGAATTCACGGCGGCCGACATCCAGATGAGCTTTCCGCTGGAAGCGGCCGCCATGCGCGGCGGACTCGACGAACGCCAGCCGAAGCTGACGGCGTTCCTGCAGCGCATCCACGCGCGCCCGGCCTACCAGCGGGCGCTCGAACGTGGCGGACCCTACGATTTCGCCAAATAAGGGGCATTCAAGGCCGATATGCGGGGAACCATACGGTAAAATGCCCGATTCAACCAGTATCGACTAACCGCATGGCCAGACTCCTCGCTATCGACGGCTTGAATATCGTACGCCGCGTCTACGAAGCCAGTCCTGAACCCGATTCCGACCTGAAGGCGGAGATCGCGCTGCGCCATGCGCTGTCATCGTTCCGCACCCTCATCAACGACCATGAGCCGACGCACATCCTGCCGGCCTTCGACTTTGGCGGCCCCACCTGGCGCCACGCCCTGTATGCCGGTTACCGCGAGGGGCGCCAGCCCATGCCGCAGGTGCTGCGCGACGCCTTGCCCGGCTTCTATGCCACCCTGGCCAGCTTCGGCATGCATGTGGTGAGCATTCCCGAGGTCGAGGCCGACGACGTGATCGGCACGGCCGTCATGCGCTGGCTGCACGAGGGGCGCGGCGCGGCCGTCATCGCCACCACCGACAAGGATTTACATGGCCTGATCGCCCACGGCGCGCTGGTGTGGGATCATTTCAAGGGGGTCTGGCACGACCACGCCTGGGTCGAGAAAAAGTTCGGCGTGCCGCCGGAACTGCTGCCCGACTTGCTGGCGCTAATGGGCGACGTCACCGACAGCATCCCCGGCGTATCGAAGATCGGCCTGAAGACGGGCGCGAAACTGTTGCGTGCTTACGGCAATATCGACGCCGTGATGGCCGGCGCGGGGATTTTGCCCGGCGCACTGGGCGAAAGCCTGCGAAAAGAGCGGGAAATACTGTATCTTTCAAGAAAGTTAGTCGCGCTCAAGACTGACGTGACTTTAGGCGTGACCTGGAACAAGCTCGTGTGGGAAAAGTAAGACACGACGCAAGACAAGAACAATCAAGCAAGGGAAGTAATCATGATGTTAAAGACAGTCCTGATCGATAGCAGCGCCGTGGCGCGCGGCCTGCTGAACACGGTCCTGACCGATGGCGGCTACGATGTCTGCGGACAGACGCATACCAGCGCGCTGGGACTGGCGCTGCTGGTCAAGCACCATCCGCATTTCGTGTGCATCGCGCGCGAGCAGGTGGAAGATGGGAGCAATGTGGTGCAAACCATCCGCGCCCAGTATCCGAAAACGCTCATTTTCATGGTCTCGGGCGGCATCGACGCCGCCTCGCTGCAGGCAGCCCACGCCATGGGCGTGTCGGGCTTCATCGTGAAACCCTTCATGGCCGACACGGTACTGAAAACCGTGCGCAACACGGTTATCGCGATGGTGCGCAAGCAGCAGCAGGCGCTGGCCGCCGCACAATCGACCAATCAGCCCGGCTGAACTGGCGGCATTGTCAGGTGTCAGTGGGTCAGGTAATACAGCGCCTGGCCCAGTGACTTCCCGAGATGCAGTAAACAGTACGCAGTGGCACCCAGCAGCAAGCTCGCTTGCAGGACTACGGGTAAGGCATTCCATGCGGTGACAATCCGGGCGTGCAGTGTGTCCATCAGCGTATCCTTTCAATCCATGATCAGGGCAAGCCCGTGGCGCTGGCGATGATGCCGCCGCCCAGGCAGACATCCCCATCATACAGCACGGCCGACTGGCCTGGCGTGACGGCCCATTGTGCCTGGTCAAACGCCAGGCTGAAGTGTTCATTCCCATCCGGCAATAGCTGGCAAGCCACGTCGGCCTGGCGGTAGCGCGTCTTGGCGGACAGGGCGCCCGCTTGTGGCGCAGTGCCGGCGACCCAGCTGGCCTGATCGGCCGTCAAGGCGGGCGACAGCAGCCACGGATGGTCATGGCCCTGCACCACCCACAGGGTATTGTTGGCGATATCCTTGCGCGCCACATACCAGGCGTCGCTGCTGCCATCGGCATTCTGGTACGACTTCACGCCGCCGATACCGATGCCCTTGCGCTGGCCCAGGGTATAAAAACTCAGCCCCACGTGTTCGCCCACCGTCTTGCCGTCGGCCGTTTTCATGGGACCCGGCTGGTACGACAGGTAGCGGTTCAAAAATTCGCGGAACGGGCGTTCGCCAATAAAACAGATGCCCGTCGAATCCTTTTTCTGCGCGTTCGGCAGCGCCAGCTGCTCGGCGATCTTGCGCACTTGCGTCTTCGGGATTTCACCGAGCGGAAACAGGGTTTTAGACAATTGCGCCTGGTTCAGCCGGTGCAGGAAGTAGCTTTGGTCCTTGCTGGCGTCGACTGCCTTGAGCAGCTCATAGCGTCCGGCATCCAGGGGCGCCTGGCGCACGCGCGCGTAATGGCCGGTGGCGATCAGGTCGGCGCCCAGGGTCATGGCGTGGTCAAGAAAAGCCTTGAATTTGATTTCGGCGTTGCACAGCACGTCCGGATTCGGCGTACGGCCGGCCTGGTATTCGCGTAAGAAATCGGCGAACACGCGGTCCTTGTATTCGGAGGCAAAATTGACGGCTTCGATATCGACGCCGATGACGTCGGCCACGCTGGCCGCATCGATCCAGTCCTGGCGCGTGGAGCAGTATTCCGAATCGTCGTCATCTTCCCAGTTTTTCATGAACAGGCCGATGACTTCATAGCCTTGTTCCTTCAGCATCCATGCGGCGACCGAGGAATCAACCCCGCCGGACATGCCGATAACGACTTTCTTCTTGCTCATCTTGCTTTCCAGTGTACTTTAGATAATGTTGCTATGCGCTGTTAAAGACAGACGCATGCGTGTGCAGCAGGGCCAGCGGTGCGCGCCGGCCAGCCAGGTATTCGTCCACGCACTGCAGCACCAGAGGGCTGCGGTGGCGTTCCTGGCATGCCGCCAGCTCGTCGCGCGTCATCCACAGGGTGCGGATAATGCCTTCGTCCAGCGGGCGGTCATGCTCGGCGCCGGCCGTGCCGCAAAAGGTGAAGCGCAAATAGGTCACGTCCTCGCCCGTGCGCAGTGACTGATAGCGCGACATGTACATGCCGACCAGTGCCGTGGGGATGAAATCGTAGGCCGCTTCTTCCAGCGTTTCGCGGATCACCGCCTGTTCCAGCGACTCGAACGGGTCGAGGTGACCGGCCGGCTGATTGAGCTTGATGCCTTCGCTGGTCTCTTCTTCAATCAATAAAAACAGGCCGTCGCGCTCGACGATGGCGGCAACGGTGACAGAGGGTTTCCAGATTCTCGGCATGATTCCATCCTTGAAAGAGCCGACATTTTATCTTGTTCTGCGCGCGCGGTTTGAACCCGGCCTTCTGTTGCGCGGAGATATTGATAAATGACAACGTTTTAGCAAATAGCGGTGGGAGATACTTACGTCTTTCCCGGGGAGCGCACTAGCATGGGGGCTTAGGCGGCAAGATGGCAGGAAACGCCCGCTAATATAGGCTTTCCCTGTGGTCAAAACAAGCGGGCACTGACGCTCGACTGTGGTGAGATTGACACACCCTTCCCACAATATGGTCGCCGCGCCGCATGGTGAAACGAAAATGGCGATGGGGGTGGAATTAGTGTCGTACAACTAAAAGTTGCTGGTTCACAAACGTTTGACGCGCTGCTTTCCGTGTTAGATTCTAGTCAGTTTATCAATTAGCGGAGGCATCATGAGGATAGGCATACCGGCCGAAACACGGCCTGGTGAAACGCGGGTGGCAGCCACGCCCGAGACAGTCAAGAAATTGGCAGCCAAGCATCAGGTCGTCGTGCAGTCGGGAGCTGGCCTGCAAGCCTCGATTCCCGACGATGCGTATGCCGCCGCTGGCGCGCAAATCGGCACCGCCCAGGAAGCCTATGCTTGCGCCATCGTGCTCAAGGTGCGCGCCCCCGATGCCGGTGAACGGGCCTTGATGGCCAGTGGCACCGTGCTGATCGGCATGCTCAACCCGTTTGACGCGGACAATATCGCCGCCATGGCCACGGCCGGCCTGTCCGCCTTCGCCCTGGAAGCCGTGCCGCGCATCACGCGCGCGCAGTCGATGGACGTGCTGTCCTCGCAGGCGAATATCGCCGGCTACAAGGCCGTGCTGGTGGCGGCCAATACGTATCAGCGCTTCATGCCCATGCTGATGACGGCGGCCGGCACCGTCAAGGCAGCCCGCGTGCTGATCATGGGCGTGGGCGTGGCAGGTCTGCAGGCGATCGCCACGGCCAAGCGCCTGGGCGCCGTCATCGAAGCGTCCGACGTGCGCCCGCCCGTCAAGGAGCAGGTCGAGTCGCTGGGCGCCAAGTTTCTCGACGTGCCTTTCCTGACCGATGAAGAAAAGGAAATCGCCAAGGGCTCGGGCGGCTATGCGCGCGCCATGCCCGCCGACTGGATGCGCCGCCAGGCCGAACTGGTGCATGAACGGGCGAAACTGGCCGACATCATCATCACCACAGCCCTGATCCCCGGCCGCGCCGCGCCCGTGCTGATCTCCGAAGAAACGGTGAAAGCCATGAAGCCGGGTTCCGTCATCGTCGACCTGGCCGTCGAGCAAGGTGGCAATTGCCCCCTGTCAGAACTGGGCAAGACGGTCGTCAAGCACGGCGTGTACATCGTGGGCGAGCCGAACCTGGCGACCCTGGTGGCGGCCGATGCCTCGGCCCTGTATGCGCGCAACGTGCTGGACTTTTTAAAGCTCATCATCGACAAGGACGACCAGTTGCTGATCGACCGCGAGGATGAAATCATCAAGGCCAGCCTGGTGTGCGCAGGTAGTGAAATCTTACGTAAATAACGCGGCGCCGGAGAGAACAACATCATGGAAATCAGTCACACCATCATTAACCTGATCATCTTCGTGCTGGCCATTTATGTCGGCTACCACGTCGTCTGGACCGTCACGCCGGCCCTGCACACGCCGCTGATGGCCGTCACCAATGCCATTTCCGCCATCATCATCGTCGGCGCCATGCTGGCGGCCGGCCTGACGCAAGGCCCGCTGGCGCAGGCGGCCGGCACCCTGGCCGTGGCGCTGGCCGCCGTCAACGTCTTCGGCGGCTTCCTCGTCACGCAGCGCATGCTCGAGATGTTCCGCAAAAAAGAACCGAAGGCCAAGCAAGGAGCAAAAGAATGAGTCACGCCATGAGCTTCGTCACCATGAACCTGGTGACGATGATGTACCTGATCGCCTCGGTGTGCTTCATCCAGGCCTTGAAAGGGCTGTCGTCGCCCTCGACGGCACGCCGCGGCAATACCTTCGGCATGAGCGGCATGGCGATTGCCGCCGTCACCACCGTGGCGCTGATCCTGAAGCTGAAGGAACAGCAAACGGGTGGCATGGGCCTGACCCTGGTCATTATCGGCATCGTCACGGGTGGCGCCATCGGCGCCTACCTGGCAAAAACCGTGGAAATGACGAAGATGCCGGAACTCGTGGCAGCCATGCACTCGCTGATCGGGCTGGCGGCCGTCTGCATCGCCGTGGCGGCCGTGTCCGAACCATGGGCCTTCAATATCGCCCAGCAAGGCCAGGCGCTGCCCATCGGTAACCGCTTCGAGCTGTTCATCGGCACCTTTGTCGGCGCCATCACTTTCTCCGGTTCGGTGATCGCCTTCGGCAAGCTGTCGGGCAAGTACAAGTTCCGCCTGTTCCAGGGTGCACCCGTCAGCTTCAAGGGTCAGCATATGCTCAACCTGGTCCTGGCGCTGGTGATGGTTGCGCTGGGCCTGGTGTTCTGCTTTGCCGACGGGGTGGAGCCAGCCTGGACGCCGTTCATCGTCATGGCCGTCATCGCCTTTGCGCTGGGAGTGCTGATCATCATTCCTATCGGCGGTGCCGATATGCCGGTGGTGGTGTCGATGCTCAACAGTTACTCCGGCTGGGCCGCGGCCGGCATCGGTTTTTCGCTGAATAACTCGATGCTGATCATCGCCGGCTCGCTCGTGGGCTCGTCGGGCGCGATCCTGTCTTATATCATGTGCAAGGCCATGAACCGCTCGTTCTTCAACGTCATCCTCGGTGGCTTCGGCGGCGCTGCGCCGGCGGCAGGCGTGGCCGGCGCGCAGGAACAGCGTCCCGTGAAATCGGGTTCGGCCGATGATGCAGCCTTCATCATGAGCAATGCGGAAACCGTCATCATTGTGCCAGGCTACGGCCTGGCCGTAGCGCGCGCGCAGCATTCGCTCAAGGAACTGGTGGAAAAGCTCACGCACAAGGGCGTCACCGTCAAGTATGCGATCCACCCCGTGGCGGGGCGCATGCCGGGCCACATGAACGTGCTGCTGGCCGAGGCGGAGGTGCCGTACGACCAGGTCTTCGAGATGGAAAACATCAACGGTGAATTCGGCCAGACGGACGTGGTGCTGGTGCTGGGCGCAAACGACGTGGTCAACCCGGCAGCGAAAGACCCGACATCGCCGATCGCCGGAATGCCGATTCTGGAAGCCTACAAGGCCAAGAGCATCATCGTCAACAAGCGCTCAATGGCTTCCGGCTATGCGGGCCTGGACAATGAACTGTTCTACCAGCCGAACACGATGATGGTATTTGGCGATGCCAAGAAGGTGATCGAGGATATGCTCAAGGCAGTTGAGTAAGGTAATGCCTTATGCTACGAAGATGGCCCGCCTTGCGCGGGCCGTTTTTATTGGTCGGCCGATGCCGCGACGACCTGGTTGCGCCCCTGATGCTTGGCTACATACAGGGCCTTGTCGGCATCCGACATGGCCGCGTCGAGGCTGGCGCCGGCGATCAATGAGGCCACGCCGATGCTGATGGTCACCTGCAGCTGGCGGCCATCGGGCAAGGAGGTGACGGCGGCGGCTACCGCCGCGCGGATGCGTTCGGCCACCTGGTGTGCCTGCTGCAGGCTGGCGTCGGGGAACAACAGGCCAAATTCCTCGCCGCCGAGACGCGCTGCCACGTCGGTGATGCGTCCCGTGTCGCGCAGCGCCTGCGCCACCGTGCGCAGCACGGCGTCGCCCACGGCATGGCCATAACGGTCGTTGATCTTCTTGAAGTGGTCGAGGTCGGCCACGCCCACGCTCAGGGCGGCGCCGCTGCGCGCCGCGCGCGCCATCGCCTGCGCGGCCTGGGCTTCATAGGAGCGCCGGTTGGGCAGCGCCGTCAGCGCATCGTGCAGCGCCTGCTGTTCCAGCTGCGCCAGCAGGCTGGCATTTTTTACCGCCAGTTCGCGCCGTTCGCGTACGTCGAGCAAAAAGGCGCCGAAATAGCGCATGCCGTCGACCACGCCCAGGTCCAGCGCCTTCATTTCGATGGGGATCATCTGCGCGTTGCGGTGGCGGATGGCGAATTCGCGTATCTTGCCCAGCACGCTGGAGGTGCGCGAGCTGCGGATGTAGTTGATCACGTGGTTGTCGTGCTGCGCACCGACGGCGTCGGGCAGCAGGCCGTTCAGGGTTTGGCCCAGCAATTCCCCACTGGCATAGCCCGACAGTGCCTGCATGGCGCCATTGATATAGCGGATGCGGCAATGTTCATCGATGATGATCACGGCGTCGAGGGAATCTTCCAGCAGACGGGAAAAAAGTACTGCGGGAAGAGCGGCAGGCGGTGCTGCGGGCAAAGCATCTGTCATGGAACGGTCGCCGAAAGCCAGGTGACAGCCATTGTCGCATCCGCAGGCGGTTTACTCCATGCCGGATATGCGCCCTGTTTCTTTTTCGCCCGTTCCAGGATGGCGGAGACTCAGCGGCGGCCGTACATCATCAGTTCCGCCAAACTTTTGCGCGCCGGGCTGAAGGCATCCAGCAAGCCCAGCGCCAGGCCCAGCAAGCCTTGCGTGGGAGCGCTGCCCGTGAAAATGCGCGCCATGGTGTCAGTGACGCGCACGGTCAGTCCCCGGTCTGCCTGGCGCAGGCTGGCGTAGCGTTCCAGCCCTGCGGGGCTGCTGTCCTGCGCCAGCACGCGGGCCAGCACGGCGGCGTCGCGCAAGCCAAGGTTCAGGCCTTGCCCCGCCACCGGGTGCAGAGTTTGCGCCGCATTGCCGATGGCGACCGTGCGCGCCGTGCCGACCGCCTGCGCGTTCAGGCCCAACGGATAGGCCAGGCGCGCCGTCGTGTGGGTAAAGCGCCCCAGGCGGCTGCCGAAGGCGGCGCCCAGGCGCGCCAGGAAGACCGCGTCGTCCAGGGCCAACAATTGTTCGGCGCGCGTCGGCGGAACGCACCACACCAGCGCGTAGCCGTCGTCCTGCGGCAGCAGGGCCAGCGGGCCTTCGTCGGTGAAGCGCTCATAGGCCCGGTGGGCGATGGGAGCGCTGGTACGCACATGGGCAATGATGGCGCTTTGGCCATAATCGCGGCTGACGGCGCGCTCTGGCTGCTGGCCGAACAGGCCTCCCTCGGCCTGTACCAGCAGGCTGGCTCGCAAGCTTGACGTGGCGCCTGCCTGTTCGATTTGCACGCTGACGCCGTCGGTATCCTCCGCACTACCCGTCACCAGCGCCGGTCGCAAGCTGGCCACGCCCAGGCGCTCGCATACATCGGCCAGCGCGCTGACGACGGCGCCATAGCGCGCCACATAGCCGAGCGCCTCGACGCCATGCTCGCTGCGGTCCATCAGGCTGCGCCCGAACTGGCCGCGGCGCGAGACGTGAATCTGGTGGATAGTCGTCGCCTCCACAGGCCAGGCGCCCGCTTCCTCGAGAATCTGGCGGCTGCCATGCGACAGGGCGATGGTGCGCGGGTCGCGCCTGGCTTGCTCGATGGATTTGGCGTCGAGCAGGGCGATGCCGGCGGCGCGTGCGCCCCGCTGCACCAGCAGGGCGGCCAGCGCCATGCCGACGGGGCCGGCGCCGCAGATGGCGAGATCGAAAGTGGACGGTGTATGCATGCGCGGCGTCAATCCTGTGACATCAGTTGTTCGATTTCAGCGACGCTTTTGGGCGCCGAGCTGAAGACTTCATGGCCTTGCGGCGTGACCAGCACATCGTCTTCGATGCGGATGCCGGTATGCCAGAACTGCTCCGGCACGCCCGCGCCGGGGCGCACATAGATGCCCGGCTCCACCGTCAGCACCATGCCCGGTGCCAAAGCGCGCCACGGCTTGCCGGGCGCGCCCGTGTCGCGGTAGGCGCCCACGTCGTGCACGTCCATGCCCAGCCAGTGGCTGGTGCCGTGCATATAGAAGGGCATATAGGACTTGTCGGCGATGACATCCTGTACGCTGCCGCTTTTTTGCCGCTCCAGCAATTTCAAATCCAGCATGCCCTGCGCCAGCACCTGCACGGCCGCCTCGTGGATGGCGCTATGCGGCAAGCCGGGGCGCACCATGTCCAGCGCCGCCTGCTGCGCCGCCAGCACCAGTTCATACAGCGCCCGCTGCGGGCCGCTGAAGCGGCCGTTGACGGGCCAGGTACGCGTGATGTCGGAGGCATAGCCATCGAGTTCGCAGCCTGCGTCGACCAGCACCAGTTCGCCTTCTTTCAAGATGGCGTTGTTGGCGCTGTAATGCAGGATGCAGGCATTGTCGCCACCTGCCACGATGGAAGAATATGCGGGGAACTGCGCGCCGTTGCGCCGGAATTCGTACAGCAGTTCCGCTTCCAGCGCGTATTCGTGCATGCCGGGCCGCGTGGCGCGCATGGCGCGCGCGTGGGCGGCGCTGGAAATGGCGGCCGCGCGGCGCATCAGGTCTTGTTCCTGCGGGTCTTTCAGCAGGCGCATGGCGTCGAGCATGCCGTTGATCTCATGCGCGATGGCGGGTGCCGTGACACCGCTGCGTGCCTTTTGCCGCACGTTGTGCCGCCAGACTTTCACTTGCGCATCGAGGCTGCCGCCCAGCGCATAGTAAATGGCGGGAGAGTCGGCCAGCAGGCGCGTCATTTCCACGTCGAGTTCCTCGATGGGGAAGGCCGCGTCGAAGCCGAAGGTGGCGCGCGCCGCCTCGGGGCCATGGCGGAAACCGTCCCAGATTTCGCGCTCCGTGTTTTTGGCGCGGCAAAACAGGATGGCGCGCGCGGGTGCCGTGGCGCTGGCGGCCACCAGCGCCACGGCGCTGTCGGGTTCCGTGAAACCGCTGAGGTAGTAAAAATAGCTGTCGTGGCGATACGGATAATCGCAATCGCTGTTGCGCGGCACTTCGGGCGCCGTGGCGAGGATGGCCACGCTGCCCGGCAGCATCTGCGCCAGCAGCGCCGCGCGCCGTGCCGCGTAATTGCCCATCATGCCGCGTCCACCTTGGCCGTTACGCCATTGAGCGCGTCGAGCTGCTTTGGGGTGCCCACATTGGTCCACTCGCCAGTATAGACTTCGCCGCCCACGCGGCCCTGGTCCGCGTACTTGCGCAGCAGGTCGCCAAGCCTGGCGTGGCTGCCCGGCGCGATGCCGTCGAACATTTCAGGACGGTACACGCCGATATTGGCGAAGGTCCATTTGGTTTCGTCGGTATTGTTGATCGCAAACAAGGTCAGGCCGAAGTCGCCCTTCGGATGGAAGTCGGGATTGGGCACCAGGTAAGTCCAGGCGATGTCGCGCTGGTCGGCCGGATACGGCGTGCCAAGTACATCCTTGTCGGCCAGCACATCGAGTACTTGCTTGAAATCAAAGTAGGGACAATAGATGTCGCCGGAAATGGCGAGAAACGGTTCCTCTCCCAGCAAGTGGCGCGCCTGGGCGATGCCGCCCGCCGTTTCCAGCGGCGTGCTTTCCGGCGAATAGGCGATGCGCGCGCCATACGCGCTGCCGTCGCCCAGGGTTTCCTCAATCTGATGGCCCAGGTGGGAGTGGTTGATGACGATGTCCGTGATGCCGGCGCGCACCAGGTTCAGCACATGCCAGACGATCAGCGGACGGCCGCGCACTTTCAGCAGCGGTTTGGGACAGGTATCGGTAAGCGGACGCATCCGTTCACCGCGGCCTGCGGCAAAGATCATGGCTTTCATGGGTATTCTTTTCTGATTTGTTCAGTAATTTTTCTGCAGTCACGACACTGGACAAAACCGTAGCGAGCGGCAGTGATTTGTGGCCGAGAAGCGCAACCGTACTCTAGTACGGTGAGCATCGCCGGCCGCAAAGCTCGACGCGCAGTAGGTTTTGGCCGGTGTCCTCAGAAGGTATAGCCGACTTGGGGCGTTTTATTCTCCAGCGCATCGAGCAGACGCACCAGCGGCTTGAGTTCCGTATAGCGGTTGGCTGTCTTGCGCACGTAGTCGAGCACGGTTGGCAAGTCGCCCATGTACAGATCCTTGCCATCGCGGTAATTCAGGCGCGCGAACAGGCCGAGGATTTTCAGGTGGCGCTGCAGGGCCGTGAATTCGAAATCGCGGTAGAAGGCGTCGATGTCTGGATTGACGGGCAAGCCCAGCTGCTTGGCGCGTTGCCAGTAGCGGATTACCCAGTCGAGCACCAATTCTTCATCCCACTGGAGGTAGGCGTCGCGCAGCAGCGAGGCGATGTCATAAGTGACGGGACCGAAGACGGCGTCCTGGAAATCGAGGATGCCGGGATTCGGGATCGAACCATCGTTGATGTGCATCAAATTGCGCGAATGGTAGTCGCGGTGCATGAATACTTGTTGTTGCGACAAAATATTCGCCGTGATGACCTCGAAGACCTTGTCCAGCTGGGTTTGTTGCACATCCGTCAGGGTGGCGCCCAGGTGCTTGCCGATGAACCATTCCGGGAACAGATTCATTTCGCGCAGGATGAAGGCGCGGTCGAACTCGGGCAGCACGTCGGGCTGGCTTGCCAGCTGGATTTTCATCAGCGACTCCAGCGCTTCGGCGTACAGCACGCTGGCATTGTCGTGGTTCAGCGCGTCGAGATACGTGGTCGTGCCCAGGTCGGAGAGCAGCAGGAAGCCGTTGTCCAGGTCTTGCGCGATGATCTCGGGCACGGACACGCCGGCGCCTTTCAGCAAGCCGGCTACCTTGACAAAGGCCGGCACGTTTTCGCGCTCGGGCGGCGCATCCATGGCAATCAGTGTACTTCCCGGCAATGTTGCATTGCCTGGCAGCATATCGAGACGGTAGTAGCGACGGAAGCTGGCATCGCTGGAAGCGGGGCGGGCGGAATCGGGCGCGACGAGGTTAAGCGAGGTCAACCAGGCTTTCAACAGGGTCAGGCGAGCGTCGGCCTGGGCCGGCGCGGTGGAGGAATTGGAAGAGAATGACATTAAGCGGCCTGTGGAATCGGGTTGATGATGCAGATTCCCATATAATAAGGGATTCAAATTAAAAAATCGCCTGTCAATGGTGCTTGCCCCTTCCAATTCATGAGCTGGTTTTCGGCCTCCCCCCCTTCGCAGCGCTGGGCTTTCGCCATCAGCGCGCTCGTCGCCGCCACGACGGTGCCTGCCCACGCCCAGAAAGCACCGCGTCCGGTGCATGTGGAAGATCCCGACGCGCCCACCGTCATGACGTCAAACAGCATGAACGGACGGCCCGAAAGGGAGATCAATCTCGATCAAAATGTCGTGATTGAGCGCGGAAAAACCACAAAAATGACGGCCGATACAGCTTGTTACAAACAAGTTGAAGATCAGTTCGACGCCGAGGGCCATATCAAGATGTGGCGTTTCGGCGATTACTACACGGGTGACGTCCTGAAGCTGAACATGGAGACCGGCAAGGGTTTCCTGCTCAACCCGACGTACCGCTTCGAAGTGGGCGGCGGCCGGGGCAAGGCCGAGCGCGTCGACTTCATCAACCCCGACGAAGCCAATGTTATCGACGGTACGTACAGTACCTGCGAGGGGCCGAATCCGGACTGGTACCTGAAATCGAGCACCTTGAACCTCGATACGGGCCGCGACGTGGGCACCGGCAGCAAGACCATCATCTATTTCAAGGACGTGCCGATCCTGGGTACGCCGGGCATTTCGTTTTCGCTGTCGGGCGCGCGCCGCTCGGGCTGGCTGGCGCCCACGCCGGGCTTTGCCTCGAAGAACGGTTTCGAGCTGCTGATGCCGTATTACCTGAACATCGCGCCCAACCGCGACCTGACCCTGTACCCGCGCTACATACAGCGGCGCGGCATCCAGCTCGGTGCGACGGGCCGCTACATGGGCGAGACGGATGCCGGTTTGTACAACGGCGAAACGTCGGTTGAGTTCTTGCCCAACGACAAGCAGACCAAGACCAACCGCTACATGATCAAGTCCAAGCACGAGCAGGCGCTGGCCAAGGACTGGACTTACAGCTGGGATCTGCGCGACGCATCCGACAATAATTACCCGAACGATTTTTCGAAAAACGTCGCCTCCGCCACCGAGCGCCAGTTGCTGCGCGAATTGCGCACCGATTACCGGACCGAGGACTGGAGCCTGACGGCGCGCGTACAGAATTACCAGGTGCTGCAAGACCCCGATGCCGCCAAAGATCCCAGTCTGACTGTGTCGCGGCCGTATGACCGTTTGCCGGCGGTGAACTTTCACGCTGGTAAATATGATGTCTGGGGCGGTTTCGACTGGACCTTCGACGCGGAAGCGACGCGCTTCGCGCACCCGACTCTCGTACAAGGATCGCGCCTCGTCGCCGTGCCGCAAGTGAGTTTCCCCATCGTGCGCCCTGGCTACTTCATCACGCCCAAGCTGATGCTCAATGCCAGCGCGTATCAGCTCGACAACGATGCCAGGACCAAGGCGCTGTTTCCGGATACGTCGTTTACGCGCGCCGTTCCCACCTTTTCGGTCGACAGTGGCCTGGTGTTCGAACGCGACACGAATCTGTTTGGCGCCAAGGGCGGCACGCAAACCCTGGAGCCGCGCCTGTTCTATGTCTATACGCCGTACCGCGACCAGTCGCAGTTCCCGAATTTCGATACGGCAGCCGGCACGTTCAACCTGACGCAGATCTTCACGGAAAACCGTTTTGTTGGCAGCGACCGCATCGGCGATGCCAACCAGGTCACGGCTGCTGTCGTGTCGCGCTTCCTGCAAACGGACGGCACGGAGCGCATGCGCCTGACCTTCGGCCAGCGTTTCTACTTTGCCGACCAGCGCGTGCAGCTCAATTCGACCACGCCGGTCAACCAGTCCCGTTCGGATATCCTGCTGGCAGCAACGGGCCGCGTGTCGGAGACTTGGACCATCGACAGCCTGGTGCAGTACAATCCCAGCGATCGTCAGTTGATGAGTTCGACGTACACCTTGCAATATCAGCCAGGTGCCAAGAAAGTATTGAACTTTAGTAACCGTTTTCAGCGTGGCAGCATACGCAATGCGGAAGTGTCGACGCAATGGCCGTTGACGGACCGCTTGTATGGCGTGGGACGCATCAGTTACTCCCTGCTGGACCGGCGCATGCTGGAAAGCCTGGTCGGCCTGGAATACAAGGGCGACTGCTGGGTGTTCCGCATGGGGGCGCAGCGTTTCGTGACCTCGGCCAACAAGGCATCGACGCCGATCTTCTTCCAGCTGGAACTGACTGGGCTGTCGAATGGATTGGGTCTGGGCGCGAATGGGCTGGAAACATTTACCAAAACCATCCCTGGCTACCAGGCACTGAGCCAGCCACTCCGTTAAGATAGGCACCGTTGCCGCCGCCGGTGTTCCCGGCGCTGGCACAAACCGGTTTTTTTATTCACCCGAACTCATGAGCGCTCTACACATTATGCGTAATGCCAGTATGCACCAACTCAAAATTGCAACGGTTTTGTTGTGCGCCATTTCCGGCGCCACGGCCAGTAGTGTCTGGGCGCAACAGGCTGCGCCAGCGCCTGCGGCCAAGCCCGCTGCCGCGGCAGTTGCACCGGTCAAGGGCTTCACGCCACCGGCCTCAAGCAGCGGCCAGACCATCGACTCCATCGCCGTCGTCGTCAATGACGACGTCATCACGCGCAATGAAGTGAAAGCCCGTATCAAGAGCGTGGAGCAGCGCATGAAGGCGCAGAACGTGCCTTTGCCCGATCCCGCCGACCTGCGTCGTCAATTGCTGGAGCGCATGATCGTTGAACGCGCACAAATGCAGCTGGCCAAGGAAATGGGCGTGCGCGTGGATGACCTGACCCTGGACCGCGCGATTGGCCGTATTGCTGAACAGCAAAAAATGACGGTGCAAGAGTTGCGCAACCAGATGGAAAAAGAAGGCACGCCGTTTGCGACCTTCCGCGAGGAAATCCGCGATGAAATCATCATGCAGCGCTTGCGCGAGCATGAAGTCGACGCCAAGATCCAGATTTCCGATTCCGAAGTGGATAACTTCCTAGAAGCGGAAAAAGCGGCGGCCAGCGAACAGGTCGAGTTGAATCTGGCGCAGATTCTCGTGCGCATTCCGGAAAACTCCAGCCCGGAACAGATCGCCGCGCGCCGCGCGCGCGCCGAAGAAGTCAGCCGACAGTTGCGCACGGGCGCCGATTTTGCCAAGATGGCCGCCACCTATTCCGACGCCAGCGATGCGCTGAGTGGCGGCGATATTGGCTGGCGCCATAGCGACCGCTTGCCACCTCTGTTCACGGAACAATTGGTGAAATTGAAACCTGGCCAGATCACGCCTATCATCAAGAGCAACACAGGTTTCCACATCCTGAAGCTGGTGGACCGTCGCAGCGCAGCCGAAGCGCAAGCCGTCGCTGCCGTACAGCAGACGCATGCCCGCCACATTTTGCTGAAAATTACGCCGACCTTGTCGGCTGCCGAAGCCAAGCGCAAATTGTTGGAATTGAAAGAGCGTCTTGATAACAAGGCTGCCAAGTTCGAAGACCTGGCCCGTTTGTTCTCGAACGACGGTTCGGCGGCCAAGGGCGGCGACCTGGGCTGGCTGTATCCAGGCGACACCGTGCCGGAATTCGAAACGGCGATGAATGCGCTGAAACCGGGCGAAGTGAGCCAGCCGATCGAATCGAGCTTTGGCTTCCACCTGATCGAAGTGCTGGAACGCAAGAGCGACGACGTCTCGAAAGAGAAGCAGCGCAGCGCAGCGCGCAACGCCTTGCGCGAACGCAAACTGGAAGAGGCGACGGAAAACTGGGCGCGTGAAGTGCGCGACCGCGCCTACGTTGAATTCCGCGCGGAAGACCAGTAATGCTGCCGACTATTTGCGCATGAGTAACTTGCCCCTTGCACGCCGCCCGGCCATCGCCATTACCTGTGGCGAACCGGCCGGCGTCGGTCCGGAAATTTCGATCCGCGCCGCCTGGGCCATGCGGCATGAAGTCAACTGTATCTTGCTGGGCGACGCCGCCTTCCTGGCGCTGACGGCCAGCCTGATCGACCCGGAGATTCGCCTGGCGGCGCTGTCGCTGCAAGCCGTGCGCAACAACGGCCTGCCCCAGTTCGGACCCGGTCGCCTGGCCGTGATCGATATTCCCACTGTTAACAATGTCATCCCTGGCGTGCTGGACAAGGAAAATGGGCGTTCCGTGCTCGCTACCCTGGACGCGGCCGTGGAAGGTGTCCAGGCCGGCTGGTTTGGCGCCATGGTCACTGCGCCCTTGCAAAAGAGCACGATCAACGACGCCGGCGTGGCCTTTTCCGGCCATACGGAGTACCTGGCAGAAAAAACCGGTACGCCGCAGGTGGTGATGATGCTGGCCGGCGAACCGGGACATGGCGAACCGACCCTGCGCGTGGCGCTGGCCACCACCCATCTGCCCTTGAAGGACGTGTCCGCTGCCATTACCATGGACAGCCTGGCCGTCACCCTCGATATCCTCCAGGCAGACCTGCAACAGAAATTCGGCATCGCCGCGCCGCGCATCCTGGTGACTGGCCTGAACCCGCACGCGGGCGAGGGCGGTTACCTGGGGCGCGAGGAAATCGATGTCATCACCCCGGCGATCGCTGCGGCGCAAGCGCGCGGCATTGATGCGCGCGGACCGTTTCCGGCCGACACCTTGTTCCAGCACAAATATCTGGCCGACGCCGACTGCGTGCTGGCCATGTACCACGACCAGGGCTTGCCCGTGCTGAAATACGCGACCTTCGGGCGCGGCATCAATATCACACTGGGCTTGCCGCTGATCCGCACCTCGGTCGACCATGGCACGGCGCTGGATCTGGCCGCGCAAGGGTTGGGGCTGGCCGATTGCCACAGCATGGAGCAGGCCCTGCAAACGGCGCTCGACATGCTGCGCGCCAGCACCCGCGCCTGATACCCACCGGTTTTACCCCGCTACACCGCCTTTAGAATAGAAAAACAGAATATGAAACACGTTGCCCGCAAACGCTTTGGCCAGAACTTCCTGCATGACCGCTTCGTCCTCGATGACATCACGGCCGCCATCGCGCCGCAGGCGGACGATGCCATGGTCGAGATTGGCCCTGGCCTGGGCGCCATGACGGAGCAATTGTTGCGTCACCTGAAGCAGATGCATGTGGTGGAACTGGACCGCGACCTGATCGTGCGCCTGGAAAAAACCTTCAATCCGGCCAAGCTGACGATCCACTCGGGCGACGCGCTGAAATTCGATTTTGCGCAAATCCCCGTGCCGGCCGGCGAAAAGCTGCGCATCGTGGGCAACTTGCCGTACAACATCTCCAGCCCCCTGCTGTTCCACCTGGCGGACTTCGCACCGCTGGTGAAAGACCAGCATTTCATGCTGCAAAAGGAGGTCGTCGAACGCATGGTGGCCGAGCCGGGCAGCAAGGCGTATGGCCGCCTGTCCGTGATGCTGCAATGGCGCTATGACATGACCTTGATGTTCATCGTGCCGCCGACGGCCTTCGATCCGCCGCCGAAAGTGGAATCGGCCATCGTGCGCATGATCCCCGTGGCCGAGCGCATGGCCTGCGACCAGGCCACCCTGGAAGCGGTGGTCATGAAGGCCTTCTCGCAGCGCCGCAAGGTGATCCGCAACTGCCTGGCCGGCATGTTTACGGAAGAGCAGATCAAGGCAGCCGGCATCGACCCGACCAAGCGTCCGGAAACCGTGGGCCTGGAGCAATACGTGGCGCTGGCCAATTTGCTCAAGGCACCGCAGTAATCTCAACGGCCGGGGTCAGACCCTCTCCACCATTAGCGTCGGAGCAGGCGTCGACGTGAGCTGGGGGCTGACGCCGGCAGTGACAATCAAAACCACTGGTCGACCTGTTGTAAATCTTTGCGCAGCGCTGAAAAACAGTCGTCCACATGGTGGTTGCGGCTGATTTCATTGCGCCGCATCAAGGCGATCTTGCGCTTGCAGGTGGGCTGGCGCAGCGGCGCCACATGCAGATCCTCGTCGTTGAGGAAAGTCGTGTACAGGCTGGGCATGATGCCCACGGCGATGCCGGCGCGCACCACGCCATACAGCGACTCGCTGTGTATCATCTGATACAGGCTCGACGGGCTCAAGCCATGCTGGCGCAGCGCGCTCGAGGCGAACTCCCAGATGCTGCCTTTGGTAAAGACGACGATTTCCTGCCCGGCCAGCTGCTCCCAGCGTACTTCCTTGAGCGGCGCCAGCGCATGGCGTCCCGCCGTCACCAGCACCAGCTCGTCTTCGAACAGGCCCACGCTTTCCAGCGAGACGGAACCGGGCACCTCGATGCCCACGCAAAAGTCCAGCTGGCCCGAATGCAGCGCATGCAGCAAGCCGTCATTGGGCATGTCCGACAGGACGATTTCCACTTCATCGCCATGTTGCTCGCTGTAGCGCGCCACCACTACGGCCGTCATCGCCATGGCCGACGGAATCGCGCCGATGCGGATGCGGTGCCGGCCGCTGCCGATGGCGCGCTGGATATCGGCAAAAGTGTTGCTCGCCGTATTCAATAAATGCGTGGCGTAATCGAGCGCCAGCTTGCCTTCGCGTGTCAATTCCAGCTGGTGGGTTGTGCGGTTAAACAACTTTTTTCCCAGTTGATTTTCCAGCAGCTTGATCGACGCGCTGAGGGCCGGCTGGGTCACGCACAATTCTTGTGCGGCCTTGCTGAAGCTGTTTACCCGGGCTAAGGTGGAAAACGCTTGCAAATGTCGTAAGGAAATCTTCTTGCTCAGTTCATGCATGGGCTTTGCTTATTAGAAAAAGTAATGGATTTATAAAAATAAACAAATTTTCTTATCCCGCAATTTACCATATTCTGGACTGGTCCTTACTTGTCTTGAAAGCAACAATATTCAGGAGAAGAGCCTGGAATGCGGCGCCGGCACTCGCTGCGACGCGCCAGGCAAGGGGCGCATCAATAAAATAATTCGAAAAAAACTCAGGGTTTATTCTTTTTTAGGGTGGCGGCGATGAACAAATGGATGACTGGAACGATGGTGGTGGGCGGCTTGCTGGCTGCGCAGGGCGCAGCGCAGGCGCAAAGCAGCGTGCAAGTGTATGGTTTGCTGTCGGCCGGTATCGGCTATGTGTCGGACGAGGGTAACGGCAGCCGCACGCATGCGCTGAGCGGCACGAATCAGAATCCGCGCATCGGTTTCCGCGGCCAGGAAGACCTGGGCGACGGCACGAAGGCTATCTTCGTGCTGGAAAACGGTTTTAACGTCATGACGGGCACGGCTGCGCAAAGCGGCCGTTTGTTCGGCCGCCAGTCGTATGTGGGCCTGTCGAGCAATGACAAGGGCACCCTGACCCTGGGCCGCCAGTACGAAGCCGTCAAGGACTTGCTGGGCCCGGTGGTCATCGCCAGTAACGGCGTGCACATCGGTGACAACGACAATGGCTACAACAACCTGCGCGTGCAAAACGCCGTCAAGTATGTCAGCCCGAACATCAGCAACCTCTCGTTCACGGGCTTGTACGGTTTCAGCGAAAATCCGGCCGACTCCAACCGCAACCGCGTCTACAGCATGGGCGCCGGCTACAAAGTCGATGCCTTCAGCTGGGCCGTCGCCTATACCAAGATGGACCATCCGAACAGCCCGGATGCGCCGAATGGCGCCATCGGCAACGACTACGGCAGTTCCCTGTTGATCTTCAACAAGAGCGCCGTCAAGGGCGCCGGCGTGGACAGCCAGGCCATCGCCGGCACGGGAGGCTTTTATAATGTGGGCAGGACCAAGTTTGGCGCACTGTACACCAACGTGCGCTACCACTACCTGGATCAAAGCAATCTGACCCTGCAAAACGTGGATCTGAACGTGAACCACAAGCTGACGGAAGCGCTGAACCTGGGCGCGTCGTATTTCTATACCACCGGTAAATACGACGTGATCAACAAGACGCCAAAATGGCATCAGGTCAACTTCCAGGCCGATTACTTCCTGTCCAAGCGCACCGACGTCGCCGTCACCTGGAGCTATCAGAAAGCGGCCGGCGATGCGACGTTCGCCCGCGTGTTCGGCTTCGGCGCCTCCGGCGGCAAGACGCAAAGTGTCCTGATCGTCGGCATGCGACATTATTTCTGAGTCTGATTCATCTTTACAGGCGCTGTCCCGCAGCGCCGTCCCCTGAAAGGAAGCATCTTGAAAAAGCACCTCATGTTGGCGTTGAGCCTAGGCTTGCTGGCCAACGCCGCCCACGCGGAAAAACGCGAGCTGGTCATTTCGGCCTATCCGATTGCCCAACCCTTGTTCATGAAGTATGTGTACGAGCCGTTCAAGGCCAAATGCGGTTGCGATATCAAGGTGGAAACGGGGAATAACGCAGACCGCATCGCCAAGCTGGTGGTGCACAGCAAGAACCCGGTGATCGACCTGGTACTGCTGTCCGATTCCGGCATGCTGGAAGCGGCGCAAAAAGGCGTCATCCAGCCCATGGATTACTCCAAGCTGAGCAATTACAAAGCCTTGTATGACGTGGCGAAAAACCCCATCGGCGGCAACTACGCCGTCGGCTACACGCTGTATTCGGTCGGCCTGGTGTACCGCAGCGACAAGATCGCCCCGCTGACGTCCTGGAAGGACCTGTGGCGCCCGGAACTGAAGGGCCGCGTGGCCTTCCCCGACGTGAGCACCACGCAGGGCCCCTTGATGCTGCGCATGGCCGATGCGGCCTGGGGCGGCAAGACGGACGACTACGCGACCGGCTTTGCCAAGATCGTCGGCATGAAGGGCAACGTCGTCACGTTCTCGAAGAACAGCGCGCAGCTGGCTGCCCTGTTCGCCCAGGATGAAATCTGGGCCGCGCCCGTGGCGCGCTTCACCTGGTCGCAAATGCTCAAGACGGGTCTGCCCCTGAAATGGAGCATCCCGGCCGAAGGCCAGGCGGCCGGCATGAACGTGATGGGCATCGTTGCCGGCTCGAAGAATGCGGACCTGGCATATCAGCTGATGGATTTCTGGCTGTCCAAGGAAGTGCAGACGCAGCTGGCGACCAACCTGGTCGATTCGCCCGTCAACAAGGACGTGCGCCTGTCGGTGGCGGCCGCGCAATTCAATACTTATGGCGCCGATCAAATCAGCTCGCTGAAGTTCGTCAAGCCGGAAACCATCCTCAAGCAGCGCAGCAACTGGATGACGCAGTGGAACAAAGCCATGAGCAAATAGTGGTGACGAGGAGAAAACACCATGTTTGCTGATCCAAAAAAGCGCCTGGGACTGCTGCTGGTCCTGCCGGCGCTGATCTTTATCGTCGTCTGCTTCCTGCTGCCCGTGCTGGCCTTGCTGGTCGACGCCTTCCGCGTCGGCGACGGCATGCAGTGGGGCGTTGACCGCTTCATTGAATTCTTCTCGCAGGAATTCAATCGCACCATCTTCTGGCGCACCCTGCGCATCGCCGCGCTGGTGACGCTCGCCTCCATCCTCCTGGGCTACCCGGCTGCGCAAGCCGTGGCGCGTGTATCGCCAAAGTGGCGCGGCCTGGTGGTCGGCATGATGATCCTGCCGCTGATGGTCTCGCCGATTGCGCGTACCTACGCCTGGATCGTCTTGCTTGGGCGTAATGGCGCCCTCAATGCGGCGCTGGTCAACATGGGGTTCACGGACGAGCCGCTGCGCCTGTTGTTCAGTGAATTCGCCGTGTTTGTCGGCCTGCTGCAATTGCTGCTGCCCTTGATGCTGATGTCGTTGGCTGGCGCGCTGGAAAACCTGCCGCGCGACGTGGAACCGGCTGCCGCCACCCTGGGCGCCAATCCATGGCAAGTGTTTTGCAAGGTCACCCTGCCGCTGACGCAAGAGGGCCTGGTGGTCGGCGGCACCCTGGTGTTTACGGGTTGCGTCACGGCCTATGTAACGCCGGCCCTGCTGGGCGGCACCAAGGTGCTGATGCTGGAAACCCTGCTGTACCAGAAGGTCAGCGTGGAGAGCGATTTCGGCGCCGCGAATGTGATCGCAGTCATCCTCGTCTGCATGACCCTGCTGGTCAACGCCGGCCTTAAACGTATTTCCTCGAGCCGGAGCTCCGTATGAAAGAAAGCTTGTTCTCACGCGCCGTCCTGTGGCTGGTGTTTTTGTTCCTGCTGGGACCTTTTGCCATCGTCGTGCTGGCCGGTTTCAGCGGCGGCGAAACCCTGGCGTTTCCGCCCGAGTCGTACTCGCTGCGCTGGATTCTCGAAGTGTGGGCGGCGCCCGAATTCCGTCGCGCCTTTCAGACCAGCCTGGAAATCGGCCTGATCGCTACCGTCATCGCGCTGTTGCTGGGCATTCCTGTCGCGTATGCGTTTTCGCGCATGCCGCCGCCCGGCATCGGCGCCATCCGCCAGATCCTGACGTCGCCACTGATCATCCCCGCCATCCTGGTGGGCCTGGGCTTGCTGCACCACCTGGTCCTGACCATCAATGCGCCCGTGTATGTGGGCCTCTTGATCGGCCATATCGCGCTCCTGATTCCGTATTCGGTGCGCGTGGTGTACGCCAGCCTGGTGAACCTGCGCGTGGATATCGAGGATGCGGCCATCACCCTGGGAGCGTCGCGCCTGCGCGCGTTCTTCATGATCGTGCTGCCGAATATCCGCAACGCCGTGATCGCAGCCTTCTTCCTCGCTTTCGTCACCTCGTTCAACCAGGTACCCGTCTCGCTGTTCCTGACGGGGCCGGGCATCAGCACCTTGCCCATCGAGATGCTGGGGCATATGGAAAACAGTTTCGATCCGTCGATCGCTGCCCTGTCGACCTTGCTGGTCTTGTTCACCATGGCCTTCGTGATGGTGACCGAGAAGGTGCTGGGCATTTCTAAATACATGTAAGAGGCAACACACCATGAGTTATCTGGAACTGCACAAGCTGAACCTCGGCTACGCCAAGAACACGACGTCCGTGAAAGACCTGGACTTGCACGTCGAGCAGGGCGAGCTGATTTCCCTGCTGGGCCCCAGCGGCTGCGGCAAGACCACCACCATGCGCGCCATCGCCGGCCTGATGCCGCTGCAATCGGGCCGCATCGTGCTCGATGGCCGCGAAATCGGCAAGCTGGCGCCCAATAAACGCAATATCGGCATGGTCTTCCAGTCGTATGCGCTGTTCCCGCACTTGAATGTCTACGACAACATCGCTTTCGGCTTGCGCCTGCGCAAGGTTGCGCCAGCCTTGTTGAAAACGAAAGTGGAGGCGGTGATCGCCGCCGTCGGCCTGACGGGCTTTGAAACGCGTTTGCCGGCGCAGATGTCCGGCGGCCAGCAGCAGCGCGTGGCGCTGGCGCGCGCCATCGTCGTCGAACCGGCCCTGCTGCTGCTGGACGAACCGCTGTCGAACCTGGATGCCAAGCTGCGCGTGCAGATGCGTGCCGAATTGCGCCGCATCCAGCGCGAACTGGGCATCACCATGTTGTACGTGACGCATGACCAGGAAGAAGCGCTGGCCTTGTCCGACCGCATCGTCGTCATGAACGGCGGCCGCATCGAGCAGCTGGCCGCGCCGGAAGCCGTCTTCAATACGCCATCGACGTGTTTTGTGGCCAACTTCATGGGCTTCGAGAACCTGTTCGATTACCGCGACGGCGCGCTGCACCACGCGGGCGCCAGCCTGCCGTACACGGCGCCAGTGACCACCGGCACGACGGTGCTGGGCTGGCGCCCCGACAAGGTGCGCGTGTGCGCGCCAGACGACGCGGCTGCTCAATACCCGGGCACCGTGCTGGCACGGGGCTTCCTGGGCGACACCGTCGAATACCTGCTGCAAACCCCACTGGGCCAGGTCAAGGGCATTTGCGCGGCCGGTGGCGCCGCCTGGCGCGAAGGCACGGCCGTCTCGTTCGTACTGCCGTCCGACAGCGCGCTTTGTTTGGCTGCTTAATGGCCGCCTGACTTCCCTTATCAATCGACTGGAAAGCATCATGACCCAACCCTTGAAAAAGATCTGGCTCGATACCGATCCCGGATTTGACGACTGGCTGACGATGTTGCTGTTGAGCAGCAATCCCGATATCGAGTGGCTGGGCGTGAGCGTGGTGGCGGGCAATGCGCCTGTCGACATCACCTACGACAATGCCTTGCGCATCAAGGCCCACGATGGCTTGACGGTGCCTATTTATCGGGGCTGCGAAGAACCGCTGGCCGGCGTCATCGAGACGGCGCAGCGCATCCTCGGCGACAGCGGCATGCCGACGACAGGCGAGATCCTGCCGCCTGGCGCCGCCAGTGACGCGGCCGGCCACGCCGTCGATGCACTGATCGCCGCCGTGCGCGCCCACCCTGGCCAGATTACGGTCATTGCTATAGCGCCGATGACGAATCTGGCCACGGCGCTGGCCCGCGCGCCCGATATCGCCGGCAAGATCGTCGAAATCATCCTGATGGGCGGCTCGACCGACCAGGGTAACCACACGGCGGCGGCGGAATTCAACATCTACGCCGACCCGGAAGCGGCCGCCCAGGTCTTCCAGGCCGGCATCCCGCTGCGCATGTTCGGCTTGAACCTGTGCCGCCAGCTGCTGGTGACGAACGCAGAAGTGCAGCAGCTGCGCGCCATCGGCACGCCGCGCGCGCTGCGTCTTGCGGGTTACCTGGAAGCGTATGTGCGCATCCGCAGCGCGGACGGTTCCGTACCCATGCCCATGTACGACCCGGTGGTGGCCCTGTACCTGGAAGCGCCGCAGCTGTTCCAGTTCCAGCCGGCCCACGTGGCTATCGAATTGACGGGCGAACTGACGCGCGGCATGACGGTGTGCGAATTCCGCGTGCCGCGCCGTGCGCCCGTCAACACGCAGGTGGCGATGCTGGCCGATGGCCCGGCCGCCATCGAGCGCCTGATGCGCCGCCTGGCCGCCATTCTCGTCTGACCTTTTTCCCACTAACGAAGCGAGCTTCATGAGTAACTCTGCCGACACCCTGCCAGCCCTGAGCATCGAACAGTTTTTACGCGCCATGCCGAAGGTGGAGCTGCATTGCCACCTGTTCGGCACGGTGCGCCAGGCTACTTTCCGCGCGCTGGCCGCCAAAACGGGCAATGTCGTCACCCCCGAGGAAATCGACGCGTTCTATACGCGCGGCGACAAGCCCGTCGGCGTGCTGCGCGTGCTGCGCGCGCTCGACGCGCACCTGATCGTCTCGCCGACCGACCTGTACTGCCTCGCCTACGAATACCTGGAAGATGTGCATGGCCACGGGGTGCGCTATGCGGAGTTTTTCTGGAATCCGACCGGCACCGTGCGCGTCTCGGGCATTCGCTATGACGCGGCGCAAGACGCCATCGTGGCCGCCATCCGCGACGCGCAGCGCGATTTTGGCGTGATCGGACGCCTGATCCCCAGCATCGACCGCGAAGCCGCTCCCGCAGAAGCTGTGCAGATGGTGGAATGGATGAAGGCCCACCGCGCGCCGGAAGTCATCGGCATCGGCATCGACTACCGCGAAAACGACCGTCCGCCGGAACTGTTCATCGAAGCCTACCGCGCCGCGCGCGAGGCGGGCTTCAAATGCACGGCGCATGCGGGCGAATTCGGCATGCCGTGGATGAACGTGGAGACGGCCATCGAGCAATTGCAGGTGGATCGGGTCGACCACGGCTACACGATTGTCGATAATCCTCAACTGGCGCAGCGCTGCGTGGAACGGGGCCTGGTGTTTACCGTGGTGCCCACCAATTCGTATTACCTGCGCACCCTGGCGCCCGAGCGCTGGGCGCTCGACCACCCGATCCGCGCCATGGCCAAACTGGGCCTGAAACTGCATCCGAACACGGACGACCCGACCCTGCACCACGTGACGCCGACGGGCGCCTGGATGATGATGCGCGAGTTCGGCTTCGGCCTGGACGACATGCGCGGCTTCATGCTGAATGGCCTGGATGCGGCCTGGATAGCCGAGACCACGCGGAGCGACTGGCGCGCGGAATTTACGCGCGAGTTCGACGCGCTGCGGGCACGCGTGGTCGCCGCCTCCTAGGCCGAAACGGGTGGCGGCAGCAGCAGGGACGGAAACGCCCGCTGCGGGCACGCCTGCCGCTCGCACACCTTGCAGCCCGTGCCGATGGGCGTGGCGCTGCTTGGGTCGTGCAAATCGAGTCCCTTTGAGTAAATCAAGCGGTGCGCCTGCGAGATGTCGCAACCCAGCGCCACGGCAAAGGTCTTGCCGGGCGCGCGGAAGCCCGGCGAGGCCGTACTCACCTGGCGCGCGATCCACAGATAGGTGCAGCCGTCGGGCATGCTGGCCACTTGCGTCAGCACCTGGCCCGGATGGCTGAAGGCGTCATACACGATCCATAGCGGGCAAGTACCGCCCACCCTTGAAAAATGGAAGTCCGTGGCCGACTGGCGCTTCGAGACATTGCCCGCGCGGTCGACACGTACAAAGAAAAACGGCAATCCCGCCGCATCGGGGCGCTGCATGGTGCTCAAACGGTGGCACACGGCTTCGAAACCCACGCCGAACTGGTGCGCCAGGCGCTCGATATCGTAGGCGCGCGTTTCCGCCGCCTGCAGGAAGCGTTGATACGGCATCAGCAGGGCGCCCGCGAAATAATTGGAGAACGCCAGGCGCGCGCTCGTTTGCGCAGCCGCGCCGGAAAGTCCCGCCGCCAGCACCAGGGCGTCGATCAGGTCACTGTGCTCGAGCAGGCTGATCTGCGCCGCCATCTGGAAGGCGCGCTGGCCGCCCGTCAAAGTGTCGGGCAACCACAGGATATGTTGTTGTGCATCAAAGCGGTGCTTGCGCACCATGCCCGCATCGCCATCGGACAGTTGCACCTGGATACCGTGACGCTCCAGTAGCCGGCTTTGCAGCGCGTCGAGCGGGCGCAGCTGCGGATCAAGTTCGCCCGCCACCAGCTCCGCCGCCCGGTCCAGCTCATCGATATAGTTTTGCCGCCGGTTCAGGTATTCGCGCACTTCCTCGTCCGTGGAGGGCGCCGCCGAGCTGGCGCCGCGGCTGCCGTCATCAAGGCGCGCGGCCAGCGTGTCGGCCCGCTCCGCCATCACCCGGTAGCGCCGCTGCAGTAGCAGGATGGAACGGGCCAGTTCCGGCATGTTTTCCACCAGCATTTTGAGCTCGGCCATCGAGGTGGGCGGTGCGTCGGGCAATTCGCCGAACACGTCGCGTACATCTGCCACCAGGCTGGCGCTGTCGTGTTCGGAAAAGATTTGCGGATCGACCCCCAGTACCGTGCCGATGCGCAACAGAATCGGCACCGTCAGCGGGCGCTGGTTGCGTTCCATCTGGTTCAGATAGCTGGGCGAGATGCCCAGGGCTTTGGCCAGCGCCACCTGCGTCATGCGCCGTTCTTCGCGCAGCCGCTGCAGGCGCACGCCCATGAAAACCTTCGCCATCGCGTTTCCTCTTTCCCGGATTGTGGAATCTGCAAATTTACAATATTTGCAGATTAACAGATTCAGCTTTGCATTATCTCGCATTTTCACGCCTTGTTCGCGGCGGCGATTGTGCGAATAATGTAAACAGACATATACCCACACCAGGAGACACCGAGTGACCACGCAAAACGCAATTCCGACCGTTCCCCTCTTGATCAACGGCGAGTGGGTTGAATCCCAAACCACCATCTGGCGCGATGTCGTCAACCCCGCCACCCAGGAAGTATTGGCCAAAGTACCGTTCGCCACGCCGGACGAAGTCAACGCCGCCATCGCCTCGGCCCAGCGCGCCTTCAAAACCTGGCGCAAGACGCCCATCGGCGCGCGCGCCCGCATTTTCCTGAAATTGCAGCAGCTGATCCGCGAAAACATGGCCGACCTGGCGGCGACCTTGACCATGGAACAGGGCAAGACCCTGCTCGACGCGGAAGGCGATGTCTTCCGTGGCCTGGAAGTGGTCGAGCACGCTGCCAATATCGGCACCCTGCAGATGGGCGAATATGCGCAAAACGTGGCCGGTGGCGTCGATACCTACAGCGTGATGCAGCCGCTGGGCGTGTGCGCCGGTATCACCCCATTCAATTTCCCCGCCATGATCCCCCTGTGGATGTTTCCGATGGCGATTGCCTGCGGCAATACATTCGTGCTGAAACCATCGGAGCAAGATCCGCTGGTGACGGAAAAACTCGTGCGCCTGGCCTTGCAGGCAGGTATCCCGGCCGGCGTGCTGAACGTGATTCACGGCGGCGAAGACGTGGTCAACGCTCTGTGCGACCACCCGGACATCAAGGCGATTTCGTTCGTGGGATCGAGCAAGGTGGGCACGCATGTGTACCAGCGCGCCAGCCTGAACGGCAAGCGCGCGCAATGCATGATGGGCGCCAAGAACCACGCTGTCGTCTTGCCGGACGCAAATAAAGAGCAGACCCTGAACCAGTTGCTGGGCGCAGGTTTCGGCGCGGCCGGCCAGCGCTGCATGGCCGCCTCTGTCGCCGTGCTGGTGGGCGCGGCGCGCGAGTGGCTGCCGGAACTGTCCGCCAAGGCGCAGACCTTGACGGTGGGTGCGGGCAAGGATAATCCCGACCTGGGCCCCGTGATTTCGTGCGCGGCAAAAGAGCGCGTGTTCAGCCTGGTCGCCAAGGGCATCGAACAGGGCGCCGTGCTGACCCTCGATGGCCGCGATGTGAAGGTGGATGGCTATCCGAACGGCAACTTCGTCGGACCGACGATTTTGTCCGGCGTGAAACCCGGCATGGTCGTGTATGACCAGGAAATCTTTGGCCCCGTCCTGATCGTCGTCGAAGTCGATACCCTGGACGAAGCCATCGCCCTGGTGAACGCGAACCCGAACGGCAATGGCACGGCGCTGTTCACGCAGAGCGGCGCGGCCGCACGCTATTTCCAGGAAGAAATCGACGTGGGCCAGGTTGGCATCAACGTGCCCATTCCCGTGCCCGTCCCGCTGTTCAGCTTTACGGGTTCGCGCGGCTCGAAACTGGGCGATCTGGGTCCGTTCGGCAAGCAAGTCGTGCTGTTCTACACGCAGACGCAAACGATTACCCAGCGCTGGTTCACGGATGCGGCGTCGGTGGGCAAGGTCAACACCACCATCAGCCTCAAGTAAGGAGCTGCCATGGACTTTGAATTGAGCGACGAGCAGCGCGAGTTCCAGCAGGCGGCGCGCGCGTTTGCCGAAGGCGAACTGGCGCCGCACGCGGCACACTGGGATGCGGAATCGATCTTTCCCGTGGAAACGATTGCCAAGGCGGGCGAGATGGGCTTTTGCGGCCTGTACACGCCGCAGCGCTGGGGCGGCCTGGGTTTGAGCCGCCAGGATGCGGCCATCGTGTTTGAAGAGCTGGCGGGTGGTTGCACGTCGACCACGGCCTACATCACCATCCACAACATGGCCACCTGGATGCTGTCGCGCTGGGGGCAGGAAGCGCTGTGCGACGAGTGGGTGCCTGCCCTTGCCGCCGGCCAGAAATTGGCCAGCTATTGCCTGACGGAACCGCAGTCGGGTTCCGATGCGGCCTCCCTGCGCACCAAGGCTGTCAGGGATGGCGATTTCTACGTCCTCGACGGCACGAAAGCGTTTATCTCGGGCGCGGGCCAGACGGACATGCTGATCGTCATGGCGCGCACGGGCGGCGAGGGCGCGGCGGGCATTTCCGCCTTTGCCGTACCGGCGAATTTGCCCGGCATCGTGTACGGCAAGAAAGAAGAAAAGATGGGCTGGAACAGCCAGCCCACGCGCATCATCAGTTTCGACCAGGTCAAGGTGCCGGTTGCTAACTTGCTTGGTGCCGAGGGCGAAGGCTTTGCCATTGCCATGAAGGGCATCGATGGCGGGCGCATCAATATCGCCGTGTGCTCGGTGGGCACGGCGCAGGCTGCCCTCACGCGCGCGCAGGCGTACATGAAGGAGCGCACGCAGTTCGGCCGCGAGCTGGCGCAATTCCAGGCGCTGCAATTCAAGCTGGCCGATATGCTGACGGAACTGGTGGCGGCGCGCCAGATGGTGCGCCTGGCAGCCTGGAAACTGGACCAGGAAAGCCCGGATGCTACTGCGTATTGCGCCATGGCAAAACGTTTCGCCACGGATGTGGGTTTTAATGTCGCCAACGACGCGCTGCAATTGCATGGCGGCTACGGCTACATCCGCGAGTATCCGCTCGAGCGCCACGTGCGCGACACGCGGGTGCACCAGATCCTGGAAGGGACGAATGAAATCATGCGCCTGATCGTCGCGCGAGCGATTCTGAAAGACGGCGCCACGGAGACCTTACGATGAGCAAAGTGTATACCAATTTGTTGTTTGAGCGCCGTGGCCATACGGCTCTGGTGACCCTCGACAACCCGCCTGCCCACACGTGGACCTTGGCCAGCCTGAACGCGCTGACCCAGCTGGTGGCCGACCTGAATGCCGACCCGGACGTGTATGCGCTGGTGATCACGGGCGGCGGCGCCAAGTTCTTCTCGGCCGGCGCCGACCTGAAAGTGTTTGCCGATGGTAACAAGGACACGGCTTTTGCCATGGCTGCCGCGTTTGGCGAGGCTTTCGAGGCGCTGTCCGCGTTTCGCGGCGTCAGCATTGCCGCCATCAATGGCTATGCCATGGGCGGCGGGCTCGAATGCGCGCTCGCTTGCGACATTCGCATTGCCGAGGAACACGCGCAGATGGCCTTGCCGGAAGCGTCCGTCGGCTTGCTGCCGTGCGCGGGTGGCACGCAGCATTTGCCGTGGCTGGTGGGCGAAGGCTGGGCCAAGCGCATGATTTTGTGCGGTGAAAGAGTCGATGCGGCCAAGGCCCTGGCCATCGGCCTGGTCGAGGAAGTCGTGCCAACCGGCAAGGCTGCCGCCACGGCGCTGGCCCTGGCGGCCAAGGTGGCGCGCCAGAGCCCCAGCAGCGTGACGGCATGCAAGACCCTGATCCAGGGCGCGCGCAGCCATCCGCTGGTCAATTCCTTGCCCGATGAACGCACCCTGTTCCTGGGCCTGTTCGATACGCAAGACCAGAAAGAGGGCGTGCAAGCGTTCCTGGAAAAACGTCCGGCGGAGTGGAAGAATGGTTGAAAAAATGGCTGAAATACTGCTTGATACCGTTAAGATCGAGGAGCGCGACTGTCCCGGCGGCATGAAGCTGGGCGTCATCACCCTCGATGCGCCAAAGTCCTTGCACGCGCTGACGCTGGACATGATACGCGCCATCGATGGCGCCCTGGTGCGCTGGGCCAGTGACGCGGCCATCGCCTGCGTGGTGCTGCAATCGTCGACCGACAAGGCATTTTGCGCTGGTGGCGACGTGCGCAGCCTGCGTTCGGCCGTGGCCGAGCAACCGGGTGTCGTGCCGAATCCGCAGGCGCTGGCCTTCTTTGCCGAGGAATATCGGCTCGACCACCGCATCCATACGTATGTGAAACCGCTGCTGGTGTGGGGCGGCGGCATCGTCATGGGTGGCGGCCTGGGCCTGATGGCCGGCGCCAGCCACCGCGTGGTGACGGAAAGCACGCGCATCGCCATGCCGGAAATTACGATTGGCCTGTTCCCCGACGTGGGCGGCAGCTGGTTCCTGGGCCGCATGCCGGGGCGCAGCGGCCTGTTCCTGGGCTTGACGGGCGCGCCCATGAACGCAGCCGATGCCCTGTTCACGGGCCTGGGCGACTATGCCCTGCGCCAGGAAGAGCGCGCCATGGTGCTTGACGCGCTGGCGCTGGGGCAATGGCAAGCGAGCCCTCAGGCCAATCATCAGCAGCTGAGCCGCTTGCTGAGCGGCTTCTCGGCGCCAACGTCCATGTTGCCCGCCTCCGAAGTGCGCGCCAACTTCGACGCCATCGCCGCGCTGACGCAAGCGCCCACCTTGCCCGAAGTGGTGGCAGCCATAGCTGCCTATGACGGTGAATCAGCCTGGCTGCAAAAGGCGGCCCATGCACTGGCCAAGGGCGCGCCCAGTTCGGCCTCCCTGGTGTGGGCCATGCGCGAACGCACGCGGCACCTGAGCCTGGCGCAAGTGTTCCAGCTGGAGCTTATTGTTGCCGTGCAATGCTGCGCCCACGCAGACTTCAGCGAAGGCGTGCGCGCCTTGCTGATAGCCAAGGACAATGCGCCGCAATGGCAGCCGGCCAGTTTGGCCGAGGTCAGCGACACGTATCTGGACGAGTATTTCGCGGCGCCGTGGGAAAACCATCCTTTGCGCGACCTATCCATTTAAACATTTTAGTAGTGCATAAAAATGCTCAGGGCTAGGCGCCTTGCCGAAGGCAGTACGACCAGTACGACTAGGCAAGGCAACAACGCCATGGGCTTTTTTAGGTGCTACAGGAGACATATATGCAACATATCGCTTTCATCGGCCTGGGCAACATGGGTGCGCCGATGGCCCGCAACCTGGTGGCCGCCGGCTTCCACGTCTCCGTGTTCGACCTGGCGCCGGCGGCAGTGGCGTCCCTGGTCGAGGCGGGCGCCACGGCGGCCGCGTCCGCCAGCGCGGCCGTGCAGACGGCCGACGCCGTCATCACCATGCTGCCAGCCAACAAGCACGTGCAGGAACTGTACCTGGCGGCAGGGGGCGTACTCGATTCGGCCAAGTCCGGTGCCCTGTTCATCGATTGCAGCACCATCGCCGCTGATGTGGCGCGGCAAGTGGCGCAGGCGGCCAGCGAGCGGGGCTTTGCCATGATCGATGCGCCCGTCTCGGGCGGCACGGCGGGCGCGGCGGCCGGCACCCTGACGTTTATCGTCGGCGGTAGCGTAGCGGCCTTGCAGCAGGCACGGCCCCTGCTGGAAAAGATGGGCAAGAATATTTTCCATGCGGGTGAAGCGGGGGCGGGTCAGGTGGCGAAGATTTGCAACAACATGCTGCTGGGCATCTTGATGGCCGGTACGGCCGAGGCGCTGAACCTGGGCGTGGCGCATGGTCTTGACCCGAAAGTGTTGTCCGACATCATGGCCAAGAGTTCGGGCCGCAACTGGACCCTGGAAGTGTATAACCCGTGGCCCGGCGTCATGGACGGCTCGCCTGCTTCGCGCAATTACACTGGCGGCTTCGGCACGGCGCTGATGCTGAAAGACCTGGGCCTGGCGCAGCAGTCGGCCTTGTCGGCAAACGCCCCTACGCCACTGGGCGGCCTGGTGCGCCAGCTGTACCAGATGCATGCGCAATCCGGTTATGCGCAGCAGGATTTTTCCAGCATCGTGCAGATGCTGCAGCCTGGTGTGCCAACGCCTGCGGCCTGAGGAATTTTGGGCAAAAAAAAGCCCGCTGGTAAAAGCGGGCTAAATCCAATTCTTGGAAGAGTTGGAGGAGACAGATGCATTATGCTGCATCGCCACATATAACTCCAATTTATCTTTGGAATATCAACTATAAGTTTTAATGATATCTCTTCCTGGCAGTCGCGGTCCGGCTGCCAGGAAGACTTGCTTAGCTTGCAGCGGCCGGAGTGCAAGCGATCTGCACGGTGGTGATGTTGGCGCTGCCCATGGTGCCAGCACCTGTGCCAGGCTGTACGACGCACAGCAGGCCCTTCGGCTGGCTGGAGACGCTGACGTTATAGGTAGAGCCATCGGCGACAGGGCCGGCCATGACAAAGGTCTTGGCATCCTTCGCCACCGTAGTCGTTACATTGCCGTTAATCAGCACCAAGCTGTCTACCGTCAGGCCGGAAATCGTGCCGCCCACGCTATACGTGTTTTGCGAACAAGAAACAGCGGCGCTGATGCTGATGTAATGGCCAGCCGTTCCGGTACCACCAATGATGCCGCAAGTCATATGGTCTGGTTGATGCTTGAAGTCGATGTTGTAGGCGGTGCCATAGTCGATACGCTTTTTAAAGGTGAACGAGGTCTGGCCAGCGGCAACCGGGAGGTCCTCCCCGCCGTTGGTCAGGATCAGACCATTGTTGTTCAAGTTGCTGACGGTGCCGCTGACATCATACGAGGCCTTGCCGCCGCAAGCGGCCAGTCCCAGGGTCAGCAGCAGCGCGGCGAGTGGGCGCAGGCAGGATAACTTCATGTATTTCTCCAAAAATAGGTGACGGATCGCAAGGATTACTGCGGCGTGCAGTCAAGTGTGGCCGCGGTCGTGGCGGCAGAGCCCATCGTGCCGACCGTATCGCTGCCGTCGGCACTGGCGGAGCCCTGGAAGCGGCACTTCAAGCCCGTTGGCTGAGTCAGTACGGAAATACTGTATGGGGCGCCGTCAGGTACCGAATCGAATTTGTAGGAGGTGGTGCCAGCCAGTGGGCTGGTGCCGTTAGGGCCCATCACCAGGCGCAAGCCACCAGCGGTCAGGCCCGTGATCGTACCGCTCAACGGGTAGGTGTTGGTAATGCAGCTGACAGAGGCCGTACTCACGGAATAGCTTGTTGCCTTGCCGGTGCCGTTGTTCACAGTGCAAACGGCGCCCTTAGGCTGCTGCAAGATGCTGATTTCGTAGCGGTCATCGGTCTTGATCAGCTTGGTGAAAACAAAGCTGGGCTGGTTCGCAGAAATAGGTAATTTTTCGCCATCATTCAGCAGAATCAGTCCATCTTTGGCCAGGCCGGTGACTGCGCCTTGCAGATACAGGTTGCCGCCGCTGCCGCCGCAGGCTGCCAGTGTGACGGCGCAAGCCGCCGCCAGCATCGAGCGCAGGTACAAATTTTTCATACATTCTCCAAAACGAATTAGGTTGGGTAGCGCAACGCGGACGCTGGCGCCGCATTGGAATGGCGCCTATTTTAGTCTATCTGGCAAGCCGAATGATCTTGCCTTGTATCACCCTGTAACAATTTTTCGCCGGGAAGCGCCGGCCCGGCCCCATTTTACGGTGGCACCGCCATGTCGGCGGCGCCGATCGGTGCGACAATAGATGCAGCCTGCGCATCGTGGCGCGGCATCCACTGTGAGTCCCATGTCCCTTACCCCAGTAAAACCCGCCGTGCCGCCCAAGGCCATCCTGTTCGATCTCGACGATACCTTGTGGCCCATCGCGCCCGTGATTGCCGCCGCCGAAACCCTGCTGCACGACTGGCTGGCCACGCATGCGCCCAGGGTGGCGCAGCAGTTTTCCATCGAGGTGCTGCGCCAGCACCGTCTGGCCATGCTCAAGGAGCAACCGCATTTCCATGGCAACCTGATCGAGTTGCGGCGCGCCGGCCTGCTGGCCGCTTTCGAGACCGCTGGCGAGGATGCCGCCCTGGTCGAGCAGGCCATCGTGCACTTCCTGGCCGCGCGCAACCGCGTCCAGCCGTATGACGACGTCTTGCCTGGCCTGGCCTGGATGCGCCAGCGCATGCTGGTCGGCTCCATCTCGAATGGCAATGCGGACCTTGACATTATCGGCCTGGCGCAGCATTTCAAGGTATCCATCGCCGCCAGCGACTTTGGCGTGGCAAAGCCCGATGCCAGCATCTTCCTGGCTGCGTGCGCCGCGCTGCAGGTGGCCCCGCACGAAGCCGTGTATGTGGGGGATGACCTGTATTTCGACGTGACGGGAGCGCAAGGGGCGGGCATGCGTGCCGTCTGGATGAACCGCAAGGGCAGCGACGCCCACCTGGCCGCCGGCGTGCAGCCCGACGCCATCTGCGCCAACTTTGACGAGTTGCTGCTGTGGCTGCAGGGGCAACTGGAAGATTGATCGCCGCCGGACGGGCGAACGTGCATAATAGGAGCTGTCAGGCGCCGGGGATGCGCGTCTGGCCGCTGTTTTTGCTATTTATACTGCTACTTGTCTTGCTACTTATTTAATAGAAAATTTGTCCAACTAATTACACCATGCAACTCGATACACGTGCCCAAACACTGCTGAAAGCCCTGGTCGAGCGCTATATCGCCGACGGCCTGCCGGTCGGTTCGCGCGCCTTGTCGAAAATTTCCGGCCTGGATTTGTCGCCGGCCACGATCCGCAACATCATGGCCGATCTGGAAGAGCTCGGTTATGTGTCCAGCCCCCATACCTCGGCTGGACGCATACCCACGCCACGCGGCTACCGCATCTTTGTCGACACCTTGCTGACTGTCCGGCATCTGGACGAGCACCTGGTGGAGTCGCGCATGCGCCTGCAGACGCCGCAGCCGCAGAAAACCATCGCCAACGCGGCGCAAATGCTGTCGTCGCTGTCGCAGTTTGCCGGCGTCGTGCTCAGTCCGCGCCGGGAATCCGTGTTCCAGCAAATTGAATTCCTGCGCCTGTCCGAAAAGCGCATCCTGCTCGTCATCGTTGCCCCGGGCGGTGACGTGCAGAACCGCTTGCTGCTGACGGAGGCCGACTACACGCCGGCGCAATTGATCCAATCGGCCAATTACATCAACCAGAATTATGGCGGCCTGTCATTCGACGCCGTGCGCGTGCGCCTGCAGGGCGAATTGCGCCAGCTGCGCGACGATATGGGCAGCCTGATGCAGGCGGCCGTGGAAGCGGGCAGCGAAGCGATGGCCGACCATAGCGACGACATGGTGATTTCCGGCGAGCGCAACTTGCTCAGCGTGAGCGATCTGTCATCGAATATGCATTCGCTGCGCCAGATGTTCGACATGTTCGAGCAAAAAACGGGCTTGATGCAGTTGCTCGACGTGTCGAGCAAGGCGACGGGCGTGCAGATTTTCATCGGCGGCGAATCGAACCTGGTGCCGATGGATGAGATGAGCGTGGTGACGGCGCCGTATGAAGTCAACGGCAAGATCGTGGGAACCTTGGGGGTGATAGGACCGACGCGCATGGCGTATGAGCGCGTCATTCCTATCGTCGATATTACGGCTAAATTACTGTCGAGCGCGCTCAGTCATCATTGATGCAGCTCAATGCTGCGCCAGCCGCCCCGTGGGAGCGGCCGGCAAGCGTCAGGCTGTTTTATGCGGGCAAGCCGTCTTGATGCAGTTGCCGTAGATGGCCAAGGCGTGTTCGGCGATCTTGAAGCCGCGCTCTTCAGCCACTTTTTGCTGGCGGATTTCGATGTCTTCGTCGAAGAATTCTTCGACCCGGCCACAGTCGAGGCACACCAGGTGGTCGTGGTGGGAACCTTCGTTGAGTTCGAAAATTGCCTTGCCTGTTTCAAAATGGTTGCGGTTGAGCAAGCCTGCCTGTTCAAACTGCGTCAGGACACGGTAGACAGTTGCCAAGCCGACATCCATATTGTCGGCCAGCAGAATTTTATAGACGTCTTCTGCTGTCAGGTGGCGTACCGGGCTACTCTGGAAGATATCGAGTATCTTCAGGCGTGGCAGGGTGGCTTTCAGGCCGCTTGCCTTGAGATCACTAGGATTGTTACTCATGTTTGTTGCTCGTATGTGGGTCAGGTGCTTTATCATATAGCGTTTTGTCGGGGAGTGCCAAAATATGCATTTTTTGGCAGGCCGGTCACTCCTGGCGTTTTGTTCATCCAATTGAGGTCATTTATGCGCGTAACACCGGCTGTATTGCCATCTCTCTGGCACCGTATTTCATTTCGAGCACCAGTCATGGCAGGCATGGTCTGTGTCGCGCTCGCCATGTCCGGCTGCGCCAGCCGCGGCATCCTTGGCGAAAAGCCGGCAGCCAGCCAAAAAGAAGGCAAGGAAGTGGTCCCCGAACAGGGCGCACAAACGACCACCATTACGCCGCTACAGAAATTCATGTGGTTTTTCTCGCCGTATCGTCCTGACATTCAACAAGGCAACTTTGTCTCCGAAGAGATGCTGGCCCAGTTGAAAGTGGGCATGACGCGCGAACAAGTGCGTTTCGTCCTCGGCACCTCCCTGCTGACCGATATTTTCCATGCTGACCGTTGGGATTATCCATTCCGACTGGCACGGGGCAGTGGCGAAACCACCAGCAGCCGCGTGGTCGTGTTCTTTGATAAAGAAGGCAAGGTTGCACGTTTCGAAGGCGGCAATCTGCCGACCGAGAAAGAATACATCAACCGTATCGCCGGTCCGTCGCCGTTCGCCAAGGTCGCCAAGGCCGACGTGCCTGCCGCCGCGGTCCCATCGCCCGTGGCGCCGAGCGCCGTGCCGGTGCCGGCCGATGCCGCTCCTGCCATTCCGGTGAGCAAACCTGACGTTGCACCTGCAACGGCGCCTGCCGCCGAGCCTGCACCTGCTGCCGAACCCACCAAATAAGTTGCTGTAAGAGAATAAAATGACTGAACTGAAAATCGCCATCGCTGGCGCCAGTGGCCGCATGGGCCATATCCTGATCGAGGCCGTCAGCAATGCGCCCGATGCTGTGCTCGCTGGCGCGCTCGACCGCGTTGGCTCGCCGTCCGTGGGCCAGGATGCCGCCGCCTTCCTGGGCAAGCCTGCCGGCGTGCTGATCGAGTCAAGCCTGGACGCCGGCCTGGCCGGCGCCGATTACCTGATCGACTTTACGCGTCCCGAAGGCACTTTGCAGCATCTGGCGTATTGCGCCGAGCACGGCATCAAGATGATCATCGGCACTACCGGTTTTGATGATGCGGGCAAGGCGGCGATTGCCGCCGCTGCCGAAAAGACGGCCATCATGTTCGCGCCAAACATGAGCGTGGGCGTGAATGTCACCATGAAGTTGCTGGAACTGGCGGCGAAAAGCCTGTCCGAAGGCTACGACATTGAAATCATCGAAGCACATCACCGCTTCAAGGTCGATGCGCCTTCGGGCACGGCCCTGCAAATGGGTGAGGTAGTGGCCGGCGCCCTGGGACGCGACTTGAAGGAATGCGCCGTGTACGGCCGCGAAGGCGTGACGGGCGAACGCGACCCGTCGACCATCGGTTTTGCCACCATCCGCGGCGGCGATATCGTGGGTGACCATACGGTGCTGTTTGCCGGCATCGGCGAGCGCATCGAGATCAGCCACAAGTCGAGCAGTCGCGTCACCTACGCCCACGGCGCCCTGCGCGCCGCGCGTTTCCTGGCCGACAAGCCGACCGGCCTGTTCGACATGCAGGATGTGCTGTCGCTGAAGAACTGAGGAAGACCATGGCCACTGCCATCCTGAATGGAAAAGACATCTCCGACGAAGCGAGCTTTCACGCGCAATGCGTGCCAGCGTTCGGTTTCCCCGCGTTCTACGGCAACAGCATGGATGCCTGGGTCGATTGCCTCAGCTATCTGCGCGACGACGAAAACATGACGCAGTTCCGCCTGAAGCCAAACGAGGTGCTGGAAATTGTCGTGCAAGACGCGGAGGCAATGAAGGCGCAGGCGCCGGACTTGCTGGAAGAAATCACGTTTTGCATCGCCGGCATCAACGAGCGCTATGAAGACTATGGCGAGAAGCCGGCGCTGAAACTGGTACTCAAGTGAATAGAATCGTAGGTCGGATTAGGCCCTGCGGGCCGTAATTCGACAACATTGTTGGCTGTGCAAGTCGGATTGCGCGCAAGCGCTAATCCGACCTACGTCCAGACGACCAACATTTACACCACCTTGCGCTCGCGCAAGCCGTCAATCTCCGCACTCTCCAATCCCAGCCACTGTTGCAATACCTCCTGCGTATGCTGCCCCAGCAACGGCGGCGGCAAACGGTACTGCACCGGGGAGGCGGACAGGCGCACGGGGTTGGCCACCAGCGCCACCGTGCCCGCCGTCGGATGCGGCATCTCCACTTTCAAGCCACGCGCAAGCACTTGCGGGTCGGCAAAGACCTGGTCGATGCGGTTGACGGGACCGCACGGCACGGCTTGCGCCTCGAAGGCGCTGATCCACTCGGCCGTCGTGCGCATCACGGTGGTCTGGCGCATCAAGGGGATCAAGACCGCCCGGTGCGCCACGCGCTGCGGATTGGTCATGAAACGCTCGTCCTGCGCCCATTCCGGGTGGCCGGCGACGGTGCAGAAGCGGGAAAACTGTCCGTCGTTGCCGATCGCCAAAATCATGTCGCCATCGGCCGTGGGAAAGTCTTGATATGGAACAATGTTCGGATGCGCATTGCCCATGCGCTGGGGTACCTTGCCGCCGCACAGGTAATTGGCTGCCTGGTTGCCCAGCGCCGCCACTTGCACGTCCAGCAAGGCCAGGTCGATATGCTGGCCCAGCCCCGAGCGTTCGCGTTCGGCCAGCGCCGCTTGCACGGCGATGGTGGCGTACAGGCCTGTCATGATGTCCGTTTGCGCCACGCCCACTTTTTGCGGCCCGGCGCCAGGCTGGCCATCGGGCACGCCCGTGATGCTCATCAGGCCGCCCATACCCTGGATCAGGAAGTCATAGCCGGCGCGCGCTGCGTATGGTCCATCCTGGCCGAAGCCCGTGATGGAGCAGTAGACCAGGCGCGGATTGAGAGCCAGCAAGCTGCTCGCATCGAGACCATATTGTTTCAAGCCACCCAATTTGAAATTTTCCAGCAGCACGTCCGCCTCTTGCGCCAACTGGCGCACCAGCGCCTGGCCTTCAGGGGCGGCCAGGTCGATGCACAGCGAGCGCTTGTTACGGTTGGCGCACTGGAAGTAGGCGGCCTCGGCCGTATCGCGTCCGTCTTCATCTTTCAAATAGGGCGGTCCCCACGAGCGCGTGTCGTCGCCGCGGCCCGGCTGTTCAACCTTGACCACGTCGGCGCCCAGGTCTGCCAGCAATTGCCCGGCCCACGGGCCGGCCAGCACGCGCGACAGGTCCAGCACGCGCAAACCGGTCAGCGGCGCGGGCCGCAAGGTGGAGGCGAGGGTGGAAGCCAAGGCGTCCATCAGTTGCTGAAGGCGGCGATGCCGGTGATGGCGCGGCCGATGATCAGCGCATGCACATCGTGCGTGCCTTCATAGGTGTTGACCACTTCCAGGTTGACCAGGTGGCGGATCACGCCGAACTCGTCGGAAATACCGTTGCCGCCCATCATGTCGCGCGCCACGCGGGCAATATCGAGCGCCTTGCCGCAGCTGTTGCGTTTCATGATAGACGTGATTTCCACTGCGGCCGAACCCTCATCCTTCATGCGGCCCAGGCGCAAGCAGCCCTGCAAGCCCATGGTGATTTCCGTCAGCATGTCCGCCAGTTTCTTTTGCACCAATTGATTCGCAGCAAGAGGGCGGCCGAATTGCTGGCGGTCCATCGTGTATTGGCGCGCTTTCAGGTAGCAGTCTTCGGCCGCGCCCAGTGCGCCCCAGGCGATGCCGTAGCGGGCGCTGTTCAGGCATGTGAACGGGCCTTTCAAGCCGCGCACGTCGGGGAAGGCATTTTCTTCCGGGCAAAATACTTCATCCATGACGATTTCACCGGTGATGCTGGTGCGCAAGCCGACCTTGCCATGGATTTCCGGCGCCGACAGGCCTTTCCAGCCTTTTTCCAGCACGAAACCGCGGATCGCGCCTTCATCGTCCTTGGCCCAGACTACGAACACATCGGCGATGGGGCTGTTGGTGATCCACATCTTGGCGCCGGACAGGCTGTAGCCGCCCGGCACCTTGCGCGCGCGCGTGACCATGCTGCCAGGATCGGAGCCGTGGTTCGGTTCTGTCAAGCCGAAGCAGCCGATGAATTCGCCCGTTGCCAGTTTCGGCAGGTATTTCTGTTTCGTTTCTTCGTTGCCGAAGGCATTGATTGGCACCATCACCAGCGACGATTGCACGCTCATCATCGAGCGGTAGCCCGAATCGACGCGCTCGACTTCGCGCGCGGCCAGGCCGTAGCAGACGTAGTTCAGGCCGGCGCCGCCGTATTCTTCGGGTATCGTCGTGCCCAGCAAGCCCAGTTCGCCCATTTCGCGGAAGATGGCGGCATCCGTGCGGCCATGGCGGAACGATTCGAGCACGCGCGGCACCAGGCTGCCCTGGCAATAGTCGCGGGCCGCTTCCAGCACGGCGCGTTCGTCGCCCGTCAGTTGTTCTTCCAGCAGCAGGGGGGAATTCCAGTCGAATACGGTTTTGCTCATCACAGGCCTCGCAGGTGAGCGCCGGTGATCGGCGCAAGATTGAATATGGCTCATGGTAGGTTCTTGCCTAGCCTTGCGCAAACGATTTTTTTGCACCCAGATATGCTTGTTATGCATATCTTGCGGCATACTGGTATCTTTCACCGGCCGGGAAGCCCCATGTCACGCAAAATTCCGATGCTGCAAGCTTTACATTGTTTCGAGGCCGCTGCCCGCCACCAGAGCTACACGCACGCGGCACGCGAACTGTCGCTGACGCAAAGCGCCGTGTCGCGGCAGATATCTTCCTTGGAAAGTTTTCTCGGTGTGCAACTGTTCCAGCGCACGCGCCATGGCGTACTGCTGACCAGCGCCGGCGCCGCGTATGCGCGCCAGATCGCGGCGCGCCTCGATGGTCTGGAGCGCGACACGCTCGATACCATGGCGCGCCAGGGCGGTGGCGGCGCCTTGCAGCTCGCTTCCGTGCCCACCTTTGCCACACGCTGGCTGATGCCACGGCTGTCCTCGCTGGCGGGACAGCATCCCGACATCGTCGTGCATATCGATGCCTATACGAAACCGTTCATGTTTGCCGATACGGAATACGACGGCGCCCTGTACGCGGGCACGCCAGAGCAGCTGGCACGCTGGCCTGGCACGCGCGCCACCTTGCTCATGCATGAAGAAATCGTGCCCGTCGCCAGTCCCCGTCTGCTGGCGGCGCGCAGCCATTGGCAGCCGCAGGACTTGCTGGAACTGACCTTGTTGCAACAAAGTACGCGTCCGGGCGCCTGGCGCCAGTGGTTTGACGCCATGCAGGTCGAGGGAGAGGGGCGCGATGGGGTGCACTATGGCGCCCGCTACGAACTGTTTTCCATGCTGGCCATGGCGGCCGTGCAAGGGCAAGGTGCAGTCCTGCTGCCGCGCATGCTGGTCGAAGCGGAACTGGCGCGTGGCGAACTGCGCATCGTATGCGAGCGCCCACTACGCGGCCAGCGGGCGTATTACCTGATCACGCCCGAAACGGCGCATGAAAAGACGGCCTTGCAGCAATTCCGCGCATGGCTGCAGGGCGAAGCGGCTTAAGCGACTTTGCCAGTGTCGAAATGGGGATTGTCGATGAGGCCAATCTGGTTGCCAAACGGGTCGAGCAATTCCACCGTGCGGATGCCATCGCCCACGTCCGTGATCGGATGGTGCAGGGTGCCGCCCAGCTTGATAATGCGCTCGACTTCTTGCTCGATGCCGTCCACGCCCCAGTAGGTCACGCTGCCTTGCGGGCCTGGCTCGCCGCCTGGCAGCAGCCCAAGCTCGAAGCCGCCGATGGCAAAACCCACATAAAAAGGCTGGTCGAAATACGGCGTGGTGCCAAATACCTGGCTGTACCAGGCCTTGGCCTTGTCCAGGTCGGGGACGGGATAGGTGACGGTGCGCAAGCCCTTGATCATGTTCTGCTCCTGTTGGTTGACATAGTCGGCGAAATACCTGGCGTCATCATGCCACCGGCGCGCGCCGCGCGATTGGAAAAATGGAAGCTGCTCACGCGCGTCGGGCCGTCAGCCAGGCTTCGGGCGAAGTGTGGGCGAAATCCTGGAAATCGTGGATCAGGTGCGACTGGTCGAAATAACCGAATTGCAAGGCCACTTGCGCCCAGTCTGGCTGCCCCGCCAGGTGTGTCAGCCCCTTGCTGGCGGCGCGAAAACGGCAGATACGGGCAAACAATTTCGGGCTGATGCCGACGTGCTGGCGAAATTGCAGCGCCAGGTGCTGGCGCGACACGCCCAACTGTGCGGCCAGTCCCTCCACGCGTACCTGGCCGGATGCCGCTTCGATGGCCGCGATGGCATGCCCGGCTGCAGTGGCCTGGCGCCGTGGCGGCGCTGTGCGCAGGCGCAGCAGCAGATAATCTTGTAAAACAGAAACTCTTTGCGCGTTGGACAAGGGCTCGCTCCACAGCGCGTCAGCCAGGCGCGCTGCCAGCTCGCGGCCCCACAACTGCTGCAGCCCCGTGCGGCCATCGCTCAGTTCGCACAAGGGCAGCTGGAAGAAGCGTGCCGCCGCGCCCGGCTTGAAGCGGGCCGCCACCGTCTGCACGAGACCGTGGCTGACAACGGCAATCGGCGCCGTCATCATGCCCACGGCAAAGCTGGCATCCTGCTGGTCCTGGCACAGGATGTCGATGCAATTGTCGGGCAGGACCTGGTGTGTCAGGGGCGTCGCGTCCGTCTGCACGCGGCACGTCCAGACACAGTCCAGCCAGGGCCGCAGGGCGGGAATGGGCATGTATTCCTGGTAGACGATCATGGCAAGACTTGAAGTAAAGAATAAGATTGTTGCATATATATTTTTGCATATGACATAGCGTAATCGTGCGCCTGCCAAAATTTGCCGGCCCGGGCCGCCAGCGTGCCGCGCTATCAGGCGGCGACAACCAGTATAATGCTCGGTTCATATCCACTATTGGCCGCACATCATGCAAGATAAATATAGTCCCGCCGACGTCGAACAAGCCGCCCAATCGCACTGGAAGGCGATCGACGCCTATAAAGCCGTCGAACACGACCCGCGTTTCCCAAAAGGCAAGTATTTTGCCTGCTCGATGCTGCCTTACCCTTCGGGCAAGCTGCACATGGGTCACGTGCGCAACTATACGATCAATGACGTGATGTACCGCTATCTGCGCATGAACGGCTACAACGTGCTCATGCCGATGGGCTGGGACGCGTTCGGCATGCCGGCGGAAAATGCGGCCATGGCCAACAACGTGCCGCCCGCGCAATGGACGTACTCGAATATCGCTCACATGAAGCAGCAGATGGAATCGATGGGCCTGGCCATTGACTGGTCGCGCGAAATGACCGCCTGCAAGCCCGAATACTACAAGTGGAACCAGTGGATGTTCCTGAAGATGCTGGAAAAAGGCATCATCTACAAGAAGACCGGTACCGTGAACTGGGACCCGATCGACCAGACCGTGCTGGCCAACGAACAAGTGGTCGATGGCCGTGGCTGGCGTTCCGGCGCGCTGATCGAAAAGCGCGAAATCCCCATGTACTACGCGCGCATCACCGATTACGCGGAGGAGTTGCTGGCCTATGTGGACGACAAGCTGCCGGGCTGGCCCGAGCGCGTGCGCATCATGCAGACCAACTGGATCGGCAAGTCGACGGGCGTGCGCTTTGCCTTCCCGCATGAAATCAAGGACGCGAATGGCGCCCTGATCGGCGACGGCAAGCTGTATGTGTTTACCACCCGTCCGGACACCGTCATGGGCGTGACCTTCTGCGCCGTGGCCGCCGAGCACCCGCTGGCCATCCACGCCGCGCAAACCAATCCAGCGCTGGCCGCCTTCAACGCCGAATGCAAACTCGGTTCCGTGATCGAAGCGGACATGGCGACGATGGAGAAGAAGGGCATGCCGACCGGCCTGTTCGTTACGCATCCGTTGACGGGCGCGCAAGTGGAAGTGTGGGTCGGCAACTACGTCCTGATCACCTACGGCGATGGCGCCGTGATGGGCGTGCCGGCACACGACGAACGCGATTTCGGCTTTGCCAAGAAATACAATCTGCCGATCAAGCAAGTGATCGAAGTCAAGGGCCAGGAGTTTTCGACGGACGCCTGGCAGGAATCGTATGGCAGCAAGGATGGCGTCTGCATCGCCTCCGGCAAATATGACGGCCTGCATTTCGCTTCCGCCGTCGATGCGGTGGCTGCCGACCTGGCGGAGCTGGGTCTGGGCGAAAAGAAAACCACGTTCCGCCTGCGCGACTGGGGTATTTCGCGCCAGCGCTACTGGGGCACGCCGATCCCGATGATCCATTGCGCCGATTGCGGCGTGGTGCCGGTGCCGGAGAAAGATCTGCCGGTGGTGCTGCCGGAAGACTGCGTGCCCGATGGCACGGGCAATCCGTTGAACAAATATGAAGCCTTCCTGCAGTGCGACTGCCCGCAGTGCGGCAAGCCGGCGCGCCGCGAGACGGACACCATGGATACCTTCGTCGATTCGTCGTGGTATTACATGCGCTATACCTCGCCAGGCTCGAACGACGCCATGGTCGACGCGCGCAATGATTACTGGATGCCGATGGACCAGTACATCGGCGGCATCGAACACGCCGTCATGCACTTGCTGTACGCTCGTTTCTGGACCAAGATCATGCGGGACTTCGGCCTGGTCAAGTTCGACGAGCCGTTCGTCAATCTGCTGACGCAAGGCATGGTGCTCAACGAAACGTACTTCCGCAAGGATGCCGTGGGCAAGACCACCTGGTTCAACCCGGATGACGTGCGCCTGTCGCTCGATGACAAGGGCCGTCCGCAAAGCGCCATCCTGGTGGCCGATGGCCAGCCGGTGGAAATCGGCGGCACGGAAAAAATGTCGAAGTCGAAGAACAACGGTATCGACCCGCAAGCGCAGATCGAGCAGTACGGCGCCGACACTGCCCGTCTGTTTACCATGTTCGCTTCGCCGCCGGAACAGACGCTGGAGTGGTCGGGCAGCGGCGTCGAAGGCGCGAACCGCTTCCTGCGCCGCGTGTGGAACTTCGGCTACGCCCAGTCGGCCACGATTCAAGCCGCACTGGCTGGCGGCGCCGCACCGGCCACCGGCGACGCGCAGAAAAACCTGCGCCGCGAATTGCACAAGCTGCTGCAGCAAGCCGATTACGACTTGAAGCGCATCCAGTACAACACCGTGGTCTCGGCCTGCATGAAGATGCTCAATACGCTGGAATCGGCCAAGTTGGACGATAGCGCGCAGTCGAAGGCCCTGATCGCCGAAGGCTTCTCCATCTTCCTGCGCCTGCTCAATCCTGTCGCGCCGCACATCACCCACGTGCTGTGGCAAGAGCTGGGTTACGCCGGCGTGCAGGGCGACCTGCTCAACGCGCCGTGGCCGCAAGTCGACCCGCAAGCGCTGGAGCAGTCCGAGATCGAGATGATGATCCAGGTGAATGGCAAGTTGCGCGGCTCGATCACGGTGTCCAAGGATGCTGACAAGGCCAGCATCGAAGCGGCTGCGCTGGCGTGCGAAAGTGTGCAAAAGTACGTCGAGACCACGCCGAAGAAGATCATCGTCGTGCCAGGCAAGTTAATCAGCATCGTGGTGTAATCATGACGACTTCCTCTCAAGTATCGCTGTTGGGCCGCCGCGCCGTGCTGGCGTTGGGCCTGACCGTCCTGCTGTCGGCCTGCGGCTTTCATTTGCGCGGTTCGAACGGCAGTTTCATGCTGCCGTTCGCGACGATGTACATCGGCTTGCCCGAGACATCGCCGCTGGCGATCGGCCTGAAGCGCTATATCCGCGCCATTGGCAGCACGGAGGTGGTCGACACCAAGGATGGCGCCGACGCTGTCCTTGAAGTGCTCACCGACCCGGAGAGGAATCGTACCAAGACCATTTTGTCGCTGAACAAAAATGGTCGCGTACAAGAGTACCAACTCGGCTATTCGATCAATTTCCGCGTCCTGGATAAGGCCGGCAACCAGTTGCTGGCACCGACGACCATCAGCCTGGTGCGTCCGATTACCTTCGACGAGTCGCAGGTACTGGCCAAGGAAACCGAGGAGGCGGCGCTGTACCGCGACATGCGCAACGACCTGGTACAGCAGATCATGCGCCGCCTGGCCGCCATCAAGCCGGTGCTGCCGGCCATGTCGGTGGCGCCAGTGGCGCCCGTGACTCCGGTCGCGCCGGCAGCCCCGCAGCAGTAACGGGGACGCCATGCAATTGCGGATAGACGCGCTCGACGGGCATGTGGCCAAGCCGCTGGCGCAGCTATATGTGATCACCAGCGACGAGCACTTGCTGGCGCTGGAAGCGGCCGACAAGATCCGCCGCGCAGCGCGCGCGCAGGGGTATTCCGAACGCGACGTGCTGACGGTGGAGCGCAGCTTCAAGTGGGGCGAACTGCTGGCGGCAAACCAGGAGCTGTCGCTGTTTGGCGATAAGAAACTGATCGAACTGCGCATCCCTACCGGCAAGCCGGGCAAGGATGGCGGGGCGGCGTTGCAAAGCTATGCGAAAAACCTCAGCCCCGACAACCTGACGCTGATCACCTTGCCCAAGCTGGACTGGGCCACGCAGAAGGCGGCGTGGGTCGCCAGCCTGCAGCAGGCGGCCGTATATATCGAGATTCCGAATGTGGAGCGGGCACAGTTGCCTGCGTGGATATCCCAGCGCCTGGCCGCGCAGGGACAAAGTGCCGAACGGGCCAGCATCGACTTCATCGCCGAACGGGTGGAGGGCAATTTGCTGGCGGCACACCAGGAAATCCAGAAACTGGGCTTGCTGCATGCAGCGGGCAAGCTGACGTATGAGCAAGTGCAGGACGCGGTGCTGAACGTGGCCCGTTACGATGTCTTCAAGCTGTCCGAAGCCATGCTGGCCGGCGATCCGGCGCGCCTGGTGCGCATGCTCGAAGGCTTGAAAGGCGAGGGTGAGGCGCTGCCGCTGGTCTTGTGGGCCGTCTCCGAGGAAATTCGCACGCTGTTAAAATTGAAGGCCGGGATGGCACAAGGGCGCCCATTGGGCGCGCTGCTGAAGGAATACCGCATCTGGGGACCGCGCGAGCGGATGATGGAACCGGCCCTGCGGCGCATTTCGCTGCCCGTGCTGGAAGCGGCGCTGCAGCAGGCGGCGCAGGTTGACAAGATGATCAAGGGCTTGCGCGCCAAGGGATATGCAGGCGATGCCTGGAATGCCATGCTGCAGCTGGGCCTGAAGATCGCCCGAGGTTAGGTTCTTACACTATGGATACGAGCATGGATATCACAGAATATATGCAGGACGTGGGTACGCGCGCGCGCGTCGCTTCGCGCGCCATGGCGCGTGCCGATAGCGCCACGCGCAACCGCGCCTTGACCCTGATCGCCGCCGCCATCGTGCGCGACGCGGACCTGCTGCGCGCTGCCAATCAGCGCGACCTCGATGCGGCTGCAGCCGCCGGCCTGGCGCCGGCCATGCTTGACCGTCTGACCCTGTCCGACGCCGCCATTGCCACCATGGTCGAAGGCTTGACGCAAATCGTCGCGCTGGCCGACCCGATCGGCGAGATCTCGAACATGAAATTCCGCCCGACAGGCATCCAGGTGGGGCAGATGCGCGTGCCGCTGGGCGTCATCGGCATCATCTATGAAGCGCGCCCGAACGTGACGGTGGACGCCGCCGGCCTGTGCATCAAGAGCGGCAACGCGACGATTTTGCGCGGTGGTTCGGAAGCCATTCATTGTAATCGCGCGCTGGCCAAGCTGGTGGCAGAGGGCCTGCTGGGAGCAGGTCTCCCGGCCGATGCCGTGCAAGTGATCGACACCACCGACCGCGCCGCCGTCGGTGCCCTCATCACCATGCCGCAATACGTGGACGTCATCGTGCCGCGCGGCGGCAAGGGATTGATCGCGCGCCTGATGGAAGAGGCTACCGTGCCGATGATCAAGCACCTCGATGGCATCTGCCACGTCTATATCGACGCCAAGGCCGACATCAGGAAAGCGATCGATATCGGCTTCAATGCGAAGTGTCACCGCTACGGCACCTGCAACACCATGGAAACCCTGCTGGTGTCGCGCGCCGTTGCCGCTACCGTGCTGCCGCAGCTGGCCGAACTGTACCTGACCAAGCAGGTGGAACTGCGTGCCGATCCTGAAAGCCATGCGATCCTGGCCGCCGCTTCCTATCCGCACCTGGTGCCCGCCACCGAAGAAGACTGGCGCACCGAATACCTGGCGGCGATCTTGTCGGTAAAGGTAGTCGACGGCATCGACGAAGCGATGGACCACATCAACCAGTATTCATCGAAGCACACCGAGTCCATCATTACGGAAGATTACAGCGATGCGCTGCGCTTCCTGCGCGAAGTCGATTCCGCCTCGGTGATGGTGAACGCATCGACGCGTTTTGCCGATGGTTTTGAATATGGACTGGGCGCCGAGATAGGTATCTCGAACGACAAGCTGCACGCGCGTGGCCCGGTGGGACTGGAAGGACTTACATCGCTCAAGTACGTGGTATTTGGCCACGGCGAAGTCCGTAAATAGCCTCTTTCGCGGGTTGCCCACAAGGCGGCCCGTGCTCTCATTTTTCTCCACCTCGACACTGGGAACCCCATGCTCTTTCTCTGGACCAAAGCCTTTCACATCATCTTCGTCATGTCCTGGTTTGCCGGCCTGTTTTATTTGCCGCGTATTTTCGTGAACCTGGCGATGGAGACGGAAACGGTGGCCACCGAGCGACTGCTGCTGATGGCGCGCAAGCTGTACCGCTTCATGTCCCTGCTGGCGCTGCCGGCGATGGTCCTGGGGCTGGCGTTGATGTGGATGCTGTACGGTGGGGGTGAAGGCCGCGTGAAGATACCGGGCTGGATGCACGCCAAGCTGACGTTCGTGGTGCTGCTGCTTGGCTACCACCACGCCTGCGGTTCCATCCTGCGCAAGTTTGAAAAAGGTATCAACAAGCGCAGCCACACCTGGTTCCGCTGGTTTAATGAAGTGCCGGTGGTGATGCTGCTGGCCGTCGTCGTGCTGGTCGTGGTCAAGCCTTTCTAAGGGAATCGAGATGAGTGCAAGCCAGAGCAAAGTCGTGCAGTATTTCTTCGCGCCCCACTCGCCGTGGACCTACCTGGGGCACGCGCGTCTGATGGCCATCGCCGCGAAGACGGGTGCACAGATTGACGTGCGCCCCTTTGACCTGGGCAAGGTCTTCAGTGTTTCGGGCGGCCTGCCGCTGGCCAAGCGCGCGCCGCAGCGCCAGGCGTATCGCCTGGCCGAACTGGCGCGCTGGTCGGCCTTTTTGCAAGTGCCACTGACCTTGCAGCCAAAGTTCTTCCCCGTGTCGCCGGAAGCATCGGCCAAGCTGATCATCGCCACGCGCCTGGCGCACGGCGTGGAGGCGTCGCTGAATCTGGCGCACGCCATCATGCGCGGCCTGTGGGCCGAAGAGCGCAATATCGGCGATGAAGAGACACTGGTGCAGATCGCGCTTGACGCCGGTTTCGATGGCCGCCAGTTGCTGAAGACGTCGGAAACGGCCAGCGTGCAGGCCGAATATGATGCCAATACGGAAGCGGCCACCGCCGCCAGCGTCTTCGGTTCGCCGTGGTACATCGTCGATGGAGAAGGGTACTGGGGCCAGGACCGCCTCGATTTTGTCGAGCGGGCGCTGGCAGTAAAGTAGTTAGTACCGGGGGCAGACCCGTCGGGTCTGACCCCAGATTTCATTTGTTTTTAAGTAAAATTGTTTTTAACGGATAAAAGGTATCCTAATCATGGCTTCATATTTTTGCCCATGCCCGCGCGGCATGGAAGCGGCGCTGGCCGAGGAACTGGGCGAGATCGCCCAGGATAGTTCGACCATGAAGGTCCATAATCAGGTACCAGGCGGCGTACACTGCTCGGGCGACCTGTTGGACTCCTACCGCATCAACCTGCATTCGCGTATCGCTTCGCGCGTGCTGATGCGCATGGCCCATTCCGGCTACAAGACGGAAAACGATATTTATGACCTGACCCTGGCGCAATCCTGGGAAGACTGGTTCGGCGTGCACCACACCATCCGCGTCGACGTCACGGCGGTGAAATCTCCGCTGCGCAGCCTGGAATTTACCACCTTGAAAATCAAGGATGCGATCTGCGACCGCTTCCGCGACCAGTTCAACGAGCGTCCATCAGTCAACACCAAGACGCCGGACATGCGCATCGTCGGCTTCCTCGACGCGCACACGTTTACCGTCTACCTCGACACTTCGGGCGAAGCCCTGTTCAAGCGCGGCTGGCGTGAAGAGACGGGCGACGCGCCGTTGCGCGAAAACCTGGCCGCCGGCCTGCTGCGCGTATCGGGCTGGAAGCCCGGCATGGTGCTGTTCGACCCGATGTGCGGCTCCGGCACCATCCTGGCCGAAGCGGCGCAGATGCTGCAAGGCATTCCGCCGGGTGCTACGCGCCAGTTCGCCTTTGAGAACTTCCATGACTTCGATCCGGCGCCATGGAATGCCATGAAAAACGCCATCAAGGTCAATCCGCTTCCAGCGGAACCGACCATTTTCGGCAGCGACATTTCGGGCGACATGGTGGCTATGACGCGCCATAATCTGCGTTGCGCCGGCGTGCGCTTCGACGTGCCCTTGAAACAGATCGAGGCGCAGGAAGTCAAGCCGCCTAGCGATGTGCCAGGCATCATGCTGACCAATCCGCCGTACGGCGAACGTATCGGTGTGCGCGGCGACAGCACCATCCCGGAAGATGAATTGTCGACCTCCTTCTATTCGGCCATGGGCACGACCCTGAAGCAGCGCTTCGCCGGCTGGACCGTGTTCCTGTTCACGGCCGACCTGGGCTTGCCCAAGCTGTTGCGTTTGAAGGAAGCGCGCAAGACGCCATTCTTCAACGGCGCGCTGGAATGCCGTTTGTTCCGTTTCGACATGGTGGCGGGATACAATCGCCGCGAAGAAGCCAAACCCAAACCACAGCAGTAAGCGTTCACAGCAAGACACCCGCAGTAACCCCGCGCGCGGACCGTAACCGGTCCGCGCGCTACTTTGGATCCGCCATGTTTCCCACCCCTCCTGCCGATGTGCCGCCCGACCCGGTTACGCCCGTTCCGCCTCCCACCCCGAGCCACATGGCACCGCTGAGCCGCGGTGCACTGGCCATGATGCTGGCCGGCCTGTCGATGCTGGGTCCCCTGTCGATCGACACGTATCTGCCCGCCTTTGGCGCGATCCAGGGTTCGCTGCAGGCGTCGCCGCTGGAAGTGCAGCAGTCGCTGACGTTCTACATGCTGGCCTTTGCCGGCATGGTGCTGTGGCATGGGGCTATCTCGGATACCTTCGGCCGGCGCAATGTCATCCTTGTGTCGCTGCTGATGTTTGCCATCGGCTCGCTCGGTTGCGCTTCGGCGCACACGGTGCACTATCTGTGGTTCTTCCGCATCATGCAGGGCGTCTCGGCCGGCGCCGGCGTGGTGATCAGCCGCGCCATTATCCGCGACCTGTATTCCGATGCGGCGGCCGCGCGGTTGCTGTCGCTGGTGACGATGATCTTTTCCATCGCCCCGGCCGTGGCGCCGATTCTTGGCGGCTGGATCGTCATCTGGTTCGACTGGCGCTCGATTTTCCTGTTCCTCGCCTTTTACACGGTGATCCTGCTGGCGTTCTGCTACTGGCGCTTGCCTGAAACCTTGCCGATGGAAAAGCGCCAGCCCTTCAATCCCCGTTTCCTGGCATCGAGCTATGGCCAGATCCTGCGCTCGCCCCTGTTCCACATCAAGGCCGGCATCGTCGCCCTCAATTTCGCTGGCCTGTTCCTGTTCATCACGGCCGCACCGGAAATGCTGCCCAAACAGCTGCACCTGGGGCCGTCGCAGTTCGGCTGGCTCTTCATCCCGTGCGTGAGCGGGATTTTCATGGGCGCCCTGGCGGCCAACCGCATCGCCGGCAAGGTCACGTTCGCGCGCCAGATCGGCATCGGCTTTGCCTTCCTGCTGTGCGCTGCCAGCGTCAATGTCATATACCACCTGTTCCTGCCGCCCTCGTTGCCCTGGTCGGTGCTGCCCCTGTTCTTCTACACCTTCGGCATGTCGCTGGTGGGGCCGGGCGCGACCCTGCTGGCGCTGGACCTGTTCCCGCATATCCGCGGCACGGTCGCTTCGTGCCAGTCGTTCGCCAGCACCTTGCTCGGCGCCGTGGTAGCCGGCGTGATTTCGCCCCTGCTGTCCGGCTCCGTGCTGTGGCTGGCCTCGGGCCAGCTGGCATTTACGGCCCTGGCGTTGGCGCTGTGGCTAATCTCGCGGCGCTTCCGCCACCGTTTGCTGGGTTCCTTCAAGGCATAAGTTTCCATGGCGGAACGCTGGATTTATTTCAACTTAATTTTCTATATTGCAAGTAATATCCGATGCTTATGATAAGATGACTTTTTACCCGGCATCCTCTCAGGCAGTTTATTTTTGGGTTACAGGAGTGGAGGATTCCTCTGAACGTGGCCGCGCTTTGCAGCTGAGCGCTCATCCTTTTCGAACCGGCAATGCCTGATACGATGCATCAATCTGATCAAGATATTCGCAATCGCCTGCTGATTGCCCGCCTGCCGGCCATGCCGCAGATTCTCATCAAGCTGATCGCCCACCTGCAGGCCGACGATGCAGGCATGCCTGAGCTGGCCGCCCTGATCGCCAAGGATGCGGGCATGACCAGCAAGATCCTCGGCGTGGCCAACAGCTCGGCCTACCATCGCCAGGGCAAGGTCGTCAGCCTGGAACAGTCGCTCGTGTCGCTGGGCACGGACATGATCAAGACCCTGGTCATCAGCGAATCCGTGTTCCAGACCTTCAGCAGCTTTCCCCATTCCGGCAGCACAGATTTGCGCGCCTTCTGGAAAAGCTCGCTGTCGGCCGCCGTCATGGCGCGCGCGCTGGCCAAGGCCATGGCCTATCCGCACGTCGAGGAAGCGTACCTTGCGGGATTGCTGCACAACGTGGGCCGCCTGGCCTTGCTGGCCACGGCGCCGAAGGAATACGCATTCAATTTCATGGCGCGCGACGATGCCGCCCTGTGCGCGGTGGAGCAGCGCACCTTGCAGATCACGCATGCCGAAGCGGGCGCCTGGCTGATCGAGCGCTGGCATCTCGATTCCTTCCTGGCCGACAGTGTGCTGTATCACCATGAACCGCTGGCGCGCCTGGAGGCCAGTCATCCTTTGATCCGCATCGTGCGCCTGGCGCACCTGCTGTGCTGCCATGCCGACGATGCGGAATCGATTGCGCAGGCGGCCCAGTTATGCGCGCTGGAACTGGAGGTACTGGAAAACCTGGCCGGCGGCGTTGCGCGCCAGGTGGAGCAGACCGCACAACACCTGGGCATCGACCTGGCCGGCGCGGACGATATCGCCACTCCGCCCGCGTATGCTCCGCCACCCGTCGATCCGGTGCAGCAGCGCCTGTCCGACGAGGTGCGCAACATGGTGCTGGTCTCCGAAGTGGGCCAGACCTTTGCACGGCAGCAGGGCGAGAGCAGCCTGCTCGAAGCCATCACGCGCTCGGCGCGCATCCTGTTCGACTTTGAAACCGCCGTCATCCTGCTGCAAAACCCCACCGGCCATGCGCTGGTGGGCGTGGCGGCGGGTGAACATCAGCAGCGTCTGGCCGGCTTCTCGATCCCGCTGGCCAAGGGCGGTCCGCTGGCCGCTTCGGCGCTGGAGTCCCAGTTGGCCTTTTTAAAGCGCGACATGCCGGCGCTGGGCATCATCGAGGAGCAGCTATTTCGCATTCTCGGTACCGACAGCCTGGTCTGCGTTCCTTTGGCGTCGGGCCAGCGCAGCCTTGGTGTCCTCATTGGCGGCGTGGCGGCGTGGCGGATTCCCGCCTTCCAGAAGCGCGAGGGTTTCCTGCGCGCGTATGCCAACCAGGCCGCCACGGCGCTGGAAACGGCCATCAGCGCGCGCGGCCTGGCACGGCGCCAGCTCGATCACGTGGCCGAAGAATACCGTGCCGCGTCGCGTCGCGTCGTGCATGAAGTGAATAACCCGCTGTCCATCATCAAGAACTACTTGAGCGTGCTCGATCACAAGCTGGAGAAACAGGAGCAGGTCAGCGGCGAGATGGCTATCCTGAACGAAGAAATCGACCGGGTCGGGCAGTTGATCGGCGGCCTGGCAGATCTGCAGCCGACGGAAGCGGGTGGCGTCACAGATTGCGCGCGCGTGGTCGACGATGTGCTGCGATTGTTCCGTGCCACGGACTTCCTGCCGCCCAAGATCGAGGTGGTCACGCGCATGCAGGACGCGCCATGCGAGGTGGAGGCCGATGCCGACATGCTCAAGCAAATCCTGCTCAACCTGCTGAAAAACGCCGTCGAAGCCCTGCCCAATGGCGGGCGCATCGAAGTGGCGAATCGTGGCCACGTCAACCGCGACCGTCGCCTGTACCTGGAACTGTGCGTCAGCGACAATGGCGCCGGCCTGGCGCCGGAGGTGCTGGCCAATCTGTTTTCCCCTGTGCGCAGCAGCAAGGAAGGGGCGCATCACGGCCTGGGCCTGTCCATCGTGCATGACCTGGTCACGCGCCTGCATGGCGTGATCGGTTGCCGCAGCAGCAAGTCCGGCACGTCGTTTGAAATTCTACTGCCCATTCCCTTGCCGACTAGCGCTTCAGCCGCGCTGCCCGCACCCGACAATACTGCCTTGTCTTCGTAACGTCCATGACCTCATCCGCCATTCCATTTGATCTGGAAAACAGCCCGCGCATCCTGCTGGTCGATGACGAGCCCCGCCTGCTCGCTTCCCTCCACGAATTGCTGAAGGATCGCGGCTACCAGCTGTACACGGCCACCTGCGGCAGCGAGGCGCTGGCGCAGCTGTCGAAACTGCGCTTCGACCTGATCCTGCTCGATTTGCGCCTGCCTGACATGAGCGGCCATGAAATCATGGACCACATCAACCGGCGCGGCATCGAGGGCGACGTGATTGTCATGAGCGGCGACGTCGGCATCGAGGCGGCCATCGGCGCCCTGAAACGTGGCGCCTACGATTATCTGCGCAAGCCCTATAGCCGCGAGGAGCTGCTCAAGACGGTGGAGAACGCGCTGCAAAAGCGCAAGCTGGCGCTGGAGAACGAGCGCATCGCGCTGCAGCTGGAAAACTCGGAAAAGATGTACCGCTACCTGGTCGACAGCTCGCCCGACATCATCTATACCCTGAACCATGAAGGCCGCATCACCTTCATCAACGACAGGGTGCACCAGTTGCTGGGCTTTAGCCGGGAAGAGCTGATCGGCAGCCATTACTCGATTCTCGTGCATGATGAAGACCAGGAGCGGGCGCGCTATGCTTTCAATGAACGCCGCCTCGACGAGCGCGCTTCGCGCAATGTGGAACTGCGCCTGAAATGCCATAGCGGCAGCGGCAGCGACCGAACCTTCAGCAACACGCTGATGACGATCCCGCTCAATTCGATCGGCATGCACAGCCTCGATCACGAGGCCAGGAAGCAGGAGTACTTCGGCACCTATGGCGTGGCGCGCGACATCACCGACCGCAAACGGGCCGAGGAAGTCATCTCCTACCAGGCCTACCACGACATTTTGACGGATCTGCCGAACCGCATGCTGTTCAAGGATCGTCTGGGGCTGGCCGTGATCCAGGCGCGGCGCAAGCTGACGGAACTGGCCGTGATGTTCATCGATCTGGATCGCTTCAAGCTGGTCAACGACACGCTGGGTCACGTGAAGGGCGACGAGCTCCTGCAACAGGTGGCGCTGCGCCTGAAGGATTGCCTGCGCCGCGGCGATACCCTGGCGCGCCAGGGCGGCGATGAATTCACCATCGTGCTGCCGGAACTGCGCGACCGCCAGGATGCACGCCTGATCGCCGACAAATTCCTCGAATGCCTGCACCAGCCCTTCGACCTCGATGGCAACCAGGTGCATATTTCGGCGTCCATCGGCATCGCCATCTATCCGGGCGACGGCGAGACCATCGACGAGCTGCTGCGCCATGCCGACATCGCCATGTACCAGGTCAAGGCGCTGGGCAAGAACGGTCACAGTTTTTATCACGAGTCCATGCTCGATGTGTCGCACCAGAAGATCGCGCTCGAGCAGAGCCTGCGCAAGGCGCTGGAGCTGAACCAGCTGGAGATGTATTACCAGCCGCAGGTGGATGTGATGACGGGCCGCATCGTTGGCGCCGAAGGCCTGATGCGCTGGAACCACCCGCAACGGGGCTTGCTGACTGCCGGCGAATTCCTGCCGTTTGCCGAGGAAAACGGCTTGATGCTGCCGATCTCGGACTGGATGCTGGGCGCCCTGTGCCGCGATCTGGTGCAGTGGAATGCGGCCGGCGGCGAAGCTGTGCGTCTGTCGCTGAATCTGTCGCCGCAATACCTGGACCGGGGTGACTTTTTCGAGAAGATGCGTGGCGCGCTGACGCGCTATGGCATCGCGCCGGAAAAGATCGAAGTGGAAATCACGGAAAACATCTGCATCCGCAACCCGCAGTATGCGATCGAGCAATTGAACAAGCTGTGCCAGCTGGGCGTGTCTGTCGCCATCGACGATTTCGGCACTGGCTATTCCTCGCTGTCGTATCTGCACCGCTTCCCCATCCACACCATCAAGATCGACCAGTCGTTTGTGAAGGAAATCCACGACGAGCACGGACACTATCCCGTCATCCTGGCCATCATTTCGATTGCGCGCGGACTGGGCCTGCACCTGATCGCCGAGGGCGTGGAAACGGAAGGGCAGGCGCGCTACCTGCAGGACAAGGGTTGCACCACGATGCAGGGCTATCTCTATCACCGCCCCATTTCGCTGGGCAATTTCATCGGCGTGCTGCAGGAGCAGAATCGCCTGATCGCCGATGCCGCACCGGGTGCATCGCAGCCGCTGGCCATCGAGGCCTGATCCATGCCGCCTGCCGCTCCCCGCTACACGGCTGCTCATTACACGGCCGACTACCTGCGCCTGAAAGGACTGGCCGAGAAGGGCAATGCGAATGCCCAGCACAGCCTGGGTTTCATGTATTTCAACGGCCAGGGTATCGAGCAAAGCTATGCGCTGGCATTGCACTGGTATGGCATGGCTGCCGCGCAGGGACTCGAGCACGCGCAATACAACCTGGGCGTGATGTGCCAGAAGGGACAGGGCGTGGCGCAGGATTTTGCGCAGGCCGCGCACTGGTACCAGCAGGCAGCCGAGCAGGGTTACGCGGCGGCGCAGTACAACCTGGGCTGGCTGTATGCCAAGGGCCAGGGGCTCGCACAAGACAGCGCGCTAGCCATGCTGTGGTTTAGCCGCGCGGCCGAGCAGGGCGACGCGGGAGCACAAAACAATCTGGGCATGATGTATGACAATGGCAAGGGCGTGCCGCAGGATTTCGTGCAAGCCATCGCCTGGTATCGCAAGGCGGCCGAACAGGGCTATGCGCGCGCCCAGTTCAACCTGGGCCTGCGCTACGACAATGGCCAGGGCGTGCGGCAGGACCGCCAGCAGGCGACGGCCTGGATGCGCAAGGCGGCCGAACAAGGCTATGCGCCGGCCCAGTTCAACCTGGCGCTACGCTATGAAAACGGCGACGTGCTGCCGCAGGACAGCGGGAAGGCGATCAGCTGGTACCGGCGCGCCGCCGAGCAGGGCCACGCCAGTTCGCAGTTCAATCTGGGCCTGATCTACGACAATGGTCAGGGCGTGCCCTGCGATAAGCAGGCGGCACTCGACTGGTATGTCAAGGCGGCTGGGCAGGGGCATGCGGCGGCCCAGCACAACCTGGGCCTGCACCATGAACATGGCGCGCAGGACTACACCCGGGCGCAGGTGTTCTACCGCCAGGCGGCCGGGCAGGGCTTTCCCGCCGCACAGTATCAGCTGGGACTGCTGCATGAGCATGGACAGGGCATGCCCGTCGATATGCAGGAAGCCATCTTCTGGTACCGCAAGGCGGCCGACCAGGGGCATGTGCGGGCGCAGTTCGACCTGGGCCTGCGCTACGAACATGGCCAGGGCGTACCGCAGGATTTGTCGCTGGCGCTGGAGTGGTACCGCCGCGCCGCCGAGCAGGATTACGCGCCGGCGCAATACATGCAGGGCGTCTTGCATGACCGCGACGATGGCCCGGCGCCAGACAGCCAGCTGGCCTGCGCCTGTTATTGCCGCGCCGCCGCGCAGGGCCATAGCCTGGCCCAGTTTGCGCTGGGCCTGCGGCACGATAATGGCCAGGATGTGCCGCAGGATTATGCCGCCGCCTGGGATTGGTACGCGCTGGCCGCGCGCCAGGGCCATGCACGGGCGCAAATGAATCTGGGCTTGATGGCGGCCAGCGGCCAGGGTGGCCCGCTTGATTTGCAGCAGGCGTATATCTGGCTGTCGATGGCCGCGGCGGCCGGTGTGGCCGGTGCGGAAAAATCCTTGCGCCAGACAGCGGCGCGTATGCGCGAGACAGATCTGGCGCGGGTGCGCGAACACTTGGCGGCGATAGCCGGCTAGGTGATGCACTGGCACGGTGCGATTGACACCTCGAATGCGGGGCGTCTGTATTGCGGTGCTCAGGCGAAGAGGTCGGCGTTGGCCAGCAATGTTGCGGCTTTGTCTTTGCCCGACAATAGCGGTTCGCCGTCCAGCGGCCAGTCGATGCCGATTGCCGGATCATTCCACAGCAGGCTACGCTCAAATTCCGGCGCCCAGTAATCGGTGGTTTTGTACAGGAATTCAGCGTTGTCGCTGGTTACCAAGAAGCCGTGGGCGAAACCTTCGGGAATCCATAGCTGGCGTTTGTTGGCGGCCGACAGCACGACGCCGACCCAGCGACCGAAGGTTGGCGAGCTTTTACGCAGGTCAACGACGACGTCGAATACTGCGCCGGCGGTGACGCGTACCAGTTTGCCTTGTGGCTGCTGGATCTGATAATGCAGGCCGCGCAATACACCCTTGGCGGACTTGGAGTGGTTATCCTGCACGAAGGGGCGTGTAACGCCGGTCAGTTCGGCAAAGCGCTTCTGGTTAAAGCTCTCATAGAAAAAGCCGCGGTCGTCTCCGAACACGGTCGGTTCGAGTATCAATACTTCAGGAATGGCTGTGGTCTGGATTTGCATGGTATTTCGGTATCGTATGAACTAGGTGGAAAGCGCGGCACAGCTCAGAATATCTTGTCGTCGAGCAAACGCAACAGATACTGGCCATAGGCGTTCTTTTTCAATGGCCGGGCCAGTTGCTCCAGTTTGGCGCCATCGATATATCCTTTGCGGTAAGCGATTTCCTCGGGGCAGGCAACTTTCAAGCCCTGGCGGTTTTCAATCGTGGCAATGAATTGGCTCGCTTCCAACAAGGATTCATGGGTGCCAGTGTCGAGCCAGGCCATGCCGCGGCCCATCAGCTCGACGTTCAATTGACCGCGTTCCAGGTAGGCACGGTTAACATCAGTGATTTCCAGTTCGCCACGCGCCGAAGGAATAATACCGGCGGCGATGTCACACACCTGGCTGTCGTAGAAATACAGGCCGGTAACGGCATAGTTCGATTTTGGCTTGAGCGGCTTCTCCTCGATGCTGACAGCGCGGCGCTGATCATCGAAATCGACCACGCCATAACGCTGCGGATCGTGCACATGGTAGGCGAACACGGTGGCCCCGCTGGTGCGCGCGGATGCTTTGCGCAATTGGATTTCGAAGTCATGGCCGTAGTAGATGTTGTCGCCCAGAATCAGGGCCGATGGAGCATCGCCGACAAACTCCTTGCCGATGATGAACGCCTGTGCCAGGCCGTCCGGACTAGGCTGTACGGTATAGGTCAGGCGGATGCCCCACTGGCTGCCGTCGCCCAGCAACTCCTGGAAGCGCGGCGTATCTTGTGGCGTGGAAATGATCAGAATGTCGCGTATGCCGGCCAGCATCAGGGTGGTCAGCGGATAGTAAATCATCGGCTTGTCATAGACGGGCAGCAGCTGCTTCGACACCGCCATGGTGACCGGATACAGACGCGTACCGGAACCACCGGCCAGGATGATGCCCTTGCGTTCGATGGTGCCGACCATTATTTTTGCTCCTGTGCCGCATCGCGCGCCGCGTAGTTTTTTTCTACCCACTTCAGGTAGTCGCCCGACTGGACATCGCGTACCCAGGGCTGGTTGTCCAAGTACCACTGGACGGTCTTGCGTATGCCGGTGGCGAAGGTTTCGGCCGGCTTCCAGCCCAGTTCGCGCTCGATCTTGCGCGCATCGATGGCATAGCGGCGGTCATGGCCAGGGCGATCCTGCACATAGGTGATTTGTTCGCGATAGCTGCCGGATGCTTTCGGGGCCAGCGTATCGAGGATGTTGCACAAGGTGTGCACGACTTCCAGGTTGGGCATTTCATTCCACCCGCCCACGTTGTAGACCTCGCCCAGGCGGCCCGCCTCGAGCACGCGGCGAATCGCCGAGCAATGGTCGCCCACGTATAGCCAGTCGCGCACCTGCATGCCGTCGCCGTAGATAGGCAGGGCCTTGCCGGCACGGGCGTTGCTGATAATGAGCGGAATCAGTTTTTCCGGGAAATGGAAGGAACCATAGTTGTTCGAGCAGTTCGTCGTCAGCACCGGCATGCCATATGTGTGGAAATACGCGCGCACCAGATGATCGGATGCCGCTTTCGATGCCGAATAGGGGCTGTTTGGCGCATACGGCGTCGTTTCCGTGAACGGCGGGTCGTTCGGTCCCAGGGTGCCATAGACTTCGTCGGTCGAGACATGCAGGAAGCGGAAGCCATCCTTGGCTTCGCTTGCCAAGCCGGACCAATACGCGCGCGTGGCCTCCAGCAGGCTGAAGGTGCCGTTGACGTTGGTGGTAATGAATTCGCCAGGGTGATGAATCGAACGATCAACATGGCTTTCCGCGGCAAAATGCACGATGGCGCGCGGCTGGTGTTCCGTCAGCAGGCGGGAGATGTGGGCCGTATCGCAGACATCGCCACGCACAAAGATATGGCGTGGATCGTGCTCCAGGCTGGCCAGGTTGCTGAGATTGCCAGCGTAGGTCAGTTTGTCAAAATTGATCACGGGCTCATCGTTGAGCGCAAGCCAGTCGCGTACAAAATTGGAACCGATGAAGCCGGCGCCGCCAGTTACTAAAATCATGCTGTTATCCTCTTTTACTCGCATATTGTCACAATGCTCATTGTCACAATGCTCCCTCGTCCGATTGTCTGAGTGCGAGGGCCACGAAATGTTTTCAAAGTACAATTATTGAGTTGCTAATGTCATTAGTAAGCGCCATCTTTCTTGAAAATGACCTTAACCGTTTTAGGCAGGATAACAATATCATTGAACAAAGACCAGTTATTGACATACCAGGCGTCGAGATAGGAGCGGGTATCGTAACTGGCATCGTTTCGCCGCTCATTTGTCATCGGCATGTGCCTCCGGGTTTCGCTTCAAGACAATACTCGATCTGCCTGGCATAGCGCTCCAGTTCGGCATGCGCGTCAGGATCCCGCGCCAGTAGCCTACTGTTAAGCGCGATCATTTGCTGGGGGTATTACCTGGCTTCCCGAAAAGATGTTCGCTATCGACAAAAACGGTACCGTGCCGATGTTGCTGTTTGTATTTTTTTGTCAAATGCTGCGAGAATTCATGATGAATTCGAAAGCGATCCAGAAGTTTGCCAAGTCTTGGCCATCCCGCGTAAAATGCAGGCTTCGCGGGTGTAGCTCAATGGTAGAGCAGAAGCTTCCCAAGCTTACGACGAGGGTTCGATTCCCTTCACCCGCTCCAATGAAAAACGGCGAAAAACCTGCTTTCGCTGCTCCACAGAGCTAAACTGCTCCACAAGTCGTGTCAAACGCGTTAGTTTTCCTTGATCCAACGCCGCGCTTCCGAATGGTGTCTAGCCCTTCGCCTCGCTTCAGACTGGGCTGAGACATTCGCTTCAGTGTGACAATTCGTGACTATCTCAATTGAGCAATTTGCTATCCTCCTGGGCGGCTATCTGTTCGTTTGCTCGCAGAATTGCCCCACGCTGTTTGACCCGCCTTCCACTGCCTGGCAAACGCTGCCACGCGGTCGTATGACCCTGCATAGTCCAGCTCTTTCAGGTCCCCATGGATCTGCTGCAAAGTGCGCGCTGCCTATGGATGCAATGTTCTTTTTGGGAATAATAAATGGCAACTATGACTAGCTACTCAAAACGCCTTGATAGCCGGGCAGGTTTTTCCGACAAGAAATGACCAGGCATTTGTGTCATGTGTGGCCAATATGGCGCACTCAAGCGTAGCATTCGCACCGACGTTAGCGTCACGCCAAAACAGAAGCTTGCCCTGGCCGCTTAACCTCTACTTTTAGCGCGCTCAAAAAATGCGGGAATTACCGAGGGATATGTACAATCAAGATGCAAAATCAAACGATGCATGAAAAAATGCGAACAACGACGAAATTTCTGCTGCGTCAATTTAAAAGCCTTGTTATAGGGATTGTTGCCTTGTTCATATACGCTGAAGCGCCCGCATGTGATGGTTTGGTCGGAAGCTATGCGGTGCAGGAAGGCGAGCCTGCCCGAATCTGGATCGAGCATCAGGAGCACGGTTATGTCTTGTCGACATACGATCCTGAGCAAAAAGCGTGGACTTCTTATCAGGTGTCGCTCAGGCCAATGACGCGTGAGCAGTTCAGCCAGATTCCCGTGCAAATGGATGGCGCTTCCTGCGCGCTGGCCGGTGCCGGTGTGTTTTTTGTTAAAACCTTTTCTGGCGCACAATTCTCCGGCGTGGCTGCAAGCCAGAATTTCGCCGCCCCCATGCGTACGAGCAAGACGGGCACCGTCCTGGTTTCATTGGATGGATTTGCCCCGGGAGGCATGGATTTGTACCCCGTGCGGCAGGCGATCAAGCCACCCGCACCGGCAAACAGCGAATATTGTGCCCATGGCATGCCTGCGGATATGAGCCTGGCCGCATTCCATGCACTGCCGCCCGACCTTAAGCGACACCGTCAGTCCGAGGACTTCCAGCGCGAGGTGATGTGTGGGCAGTATCTGCATGGATTGATGGCGGGGAGCGAAAATCCAACGCCCAGTCCGGCCAATGATGCCATTGCGCGCGCTGCCGTGCTGCGGCACATCCGTGTTTTGCTGGCCGCTGGATCGGTTCCGCGCACCGCCAGCGGCGAATCGGCATGGTGGGAGGCATCCCGGCGTTTCCTGGCGGGCAGCGAGCCGCCAATATCCCCGAACCAGGCCATCCCGGCCATGCGGCAAGATTATTATGCGCTTTTTGCCGAGGAGATTTTACCCCGCCTGGCCGCTAGCCGACCCGATCCGGCCGACCATGGCAATACCTGGCTGCTGGCACGGCACGCCGTCAACTTGCCTGACGATGCGGCATTGCGCACGCTCGATGTCATCAAGTCCATGCAAGTGCCGGACGAACTGGTGACATTCCACAAGTATCTGGCCGATGAGGTGCTGGGAAAAGTCCGCGTCGGCGCGCTGCCCATGCCGGTATTCGACTGGCTGACGCGGGAGGCGGGGATGGCGGCGCTCGATGCCTCCAGCGTGCTTGAGCACATGATCGTCCGTGATGATGCCGTTGGCGTGCGGCGCCTGCTGGATGCGGGCGCCAGTCCCCTCAATCGCTGGGCTGCGCCGCATGTGCTGAGTCAGTCAGCCGCGGCCACGGCGTACAAGTCCGCCTTGATCGAATACGTCCATGGCGGCAAGGGCAAGTTGCAGGCTGACGTGGCCGATGATCTGTTGCGGCGAGCGCTGGACGACTGCACTGGCAACGATGCCATCTCTCTGGCGTTCCTGCTGGGAGCTGATCCTACGCGTTTTTTCCTGCATCCGACTATTCCGAAAAATGTGCTGGCGGTCAGATTGCTGTACTGCCCCAGCGTGCTTGGCCCTCTATTGAAGGCAGGCATGCGGCTCGATCAGCGCTATCCGCTGTCGATCGCGCGCGACGGGCAAACCGACACGCCGCTGGGCGGCTACTTGAGAATGCGCGATCCGAACGGCAGTTTGTCGGCGCAGTCGGCAGACGTGGTGCGCATGCTGCTGAGCAGCCATAACAATGCCAAGGAAGTGGCAGGCAATGGCTTCGGCAACCCGCTGCTGAAATATGCAATTGAGACAGGCAGCATGGAGATCGTCAAAACGATGCTCGATTTCGGCGCCGACCCGCAAGCAAAAGACGCGGAAGGCTTCCCCGCCTGGCTACGCGTCCTTGATGGCGACAAGGACGAAATTCTCCTCGAGATCATGCAAGCCAGACCCGGTCTCGACCTGAACGCATCGCCGGATGAGCGGATTAGCCCGCTGGCGTATGCCGAATGTCTGGGTGCGCCGCGCGTTGCATCGATATTGCGCCAGCGTGGCGCACTGGAAAAGGGGACGGCGCTTTGCCGGCAAGCCGGCAAGAAGACCTGATAATTGCCAAAGTTCGCATCCATCGGCGATATGCTCGGATAAAAAATAGGACTTTTGTTCGATAGCCTGGAATTGATTGAGATTGACAGGGCGGTGTAATCGTTACCAGTCACTCCGCAATCGCACAATTCGCTGCATGGATGGCCGCTTCTGCGGCTGCTATAATGTCATTTTTGCGGAGCAGAAACGGGCCGCAAGCCCGCATGGCTGTTGAGTTCCTTGTCGAGCTTCCCAAGCTAACGACGAGGATTCGATTCCCTTCACCCGCTCCATTTTTCGCTGGCGCCCGGTTTTATGTGGCGCGGCCACTTATTTCTCCATTCCCATGTCTTCTGATACCCCAGCAAACGGCCCGGCGCGGCCGATGATGTACGATCCGACCGAACACCGCATCCGCAGCTTCGTGACCCGCGCGGGACGGCTGTCTGTCGCGCAGGCGCGCGCGCTTGAGACCTTGGGGCCGCAGTTCCTGTTGCCTTTCGCCAAGGAGTCCGTGGACTTCGAACAGGTGTTTGGCCGCAAGGCGCCGGTCATCCTGGAAATCGGTTTTGGCATGGGGGCGACGACCGCCCATATCGCCAAGGCCATGCCGGAGAAGGATTTTATCGGTGTCGAAGTGCATACGCCGGGTGTCGGCAGTCTGTTGAAACTGATCGGCGAAGAGTCGCTGACGAATCTGCGCCTGCTGCAGCACGATGCCGTGGAAGTGCTGACGCACATGATTCCTGCCAATTCGCTGGCCGGTATCCACGTGTTTTTCCCCGATCCATGGCACAAGGCACGCCACAACAAGCGCCGCCTGATCCAGTCGCCTTTCGTCAAGCAGCTGACCGATCGCCTGGCGCCGGGCGGCTATCTGCATTGCGCCACCGATTGGGAAGATTACGCGGTGCAAATGCTGGAGGTACTGGGCGCCGAGCCGCAGTTGCACAATAGCGCCGATGCTTATGCGCCGCAGCCAGCGTACCGTCCGCTGACCAAGTTTGAAAACCGCGGCTTGAAGCTGGGGCATGGCGTGTGGGATCTGGTGTTCATCAAGAAATAAATCTGGCGGTTTTCCAGCCTGTGCCATTTGCACGAGAACAAGCCTGCCGCGGCGACGCCGCAGGCTTTTTTCATGCGCGCTAGCGTGCGCTGGCTAGGCAAGGTGGGCGAATTACGGTAGTCTTATCTTTTTTGCATTGATTGAGATTATGTCCAAGAAAATACTCGTAACCGGCGCATCCGGTTTCATCGGTTCGCATACCTGCGTCGAATTGCTGGCTGCCGGCTTCGATGTGGTCGCGGTGGATAATCTGTGCAATAGCGCGCGCGAGGCGATGGTGCGCGTGGAGCGCATTTCCGGCAAAAGCGTGCCTTTCTACGAGGCTGACGTACGCGATCGCGTGGCCATGGCCACCGTACTGCGCGAGCATGCCATCGATGCAGTGATCCATTTTGCGGGGCTGAAGTCGGTGGGCGAATCCGTGGCCCAGCCGCTGATGTATATGGATAACAATGTGACAGGCACCGTAGCGTTGCTGGAAGTGCTGGCGGCGGCGAACGTGAAGCGTTTTGTGTTCAGCTCGTCGGCCACCGTGTATGGCGATCCGGAAGCCCTGCCGATCCTGGAATCGTCGCGCTTGTCCGTGACCAACCCATACGGCCGCTCCAAGCTGATGGTCGAGCAGATTCTGGCCGATCTCGTGCATGCTGATGCTCAATGGCAAGTCGGCGTGCTGCGCTATTTCAACCCGGTGGGCGCGCATGCCAGCGGCTTGATCGGTGAAGACCCGGCCGGCATCCCGAATAACCTGATGCCCTTCATTGCCCAGGTGGCAGTGGGCCGCCGCGAGCGCCTGGCCGTCTTCGGCAATGATTACGATACGCCGGATGGTACGGGTGTGCGCGACTACATTCACGTGGTCGACCTGGCGCTGGGCCATGTGGCCGCGTTGAACCGCCTGTTTTCCACCGAGGGCGGCTTCACCGTCAACCTGGGCACGGGCCATGGCTACAGCGTGCTCGATACCGTGCGGGCCTTCGAAGCGGCCAGCGGCCGTGCCGTGCCGTACGATATCGTGCCGCGCCGCCCCGGCGACATCGCCAGCTGCTACGCCTCGGCCGACAAGGCGAAGCAATTACTGGGCTGGCAAGCGCAGAAAAACATCGACGACATGTGCCGCGATCACTGGCGCTGGCAGCACCAGAACCCGCAAGGCTACGCAGCTTGAAGCAAAGCCGGCGCCCATAAAAAAATCCCGCTCACACGATAGTGTGGCGGGATTTTTTTTTAGAGCGCCATCAACCCAATGGCGTCAAAGGTAGCAATGGCGCCTGAAAAATGTCGGGGGCTAGGCACGGCAACAACGCCCTGGACTTTTTCTCAGGCAGCCATTATGGATACAAGCCGCGCACTTCGCGAGCCTGGAGAACACGCGTGCACGCCAGGATGAAGGTGGCGGTACGCATCGACACTTTCTTCTCTTGCGACACTTGCCATACCGCGTCGAATGCCTCGCGCATGATGCGGGTCAGGCGGCTGTTGATTTCTTCTTCGGTCCAGAAGAAGCTCGAGAAGTTCTGCGCCCACTCGAAGTAGCTGACGGTCACGCCGCCGGCGTTGGCCAGCACGTCTGGCACGATCAGCACGCCACGGTCGGTCAGGATATCGTCCGCTGCCGGCAGGGTCGGGCCGTTGGCGCCTTCCAGGATGATCTTGGCGCGGATGACTTGTGCGCGTTCAGCGGTGATCTGCTGTTCCAGCGCGGCCGGGATCAGGATGTCGCAATCGATGCCCCAGAAATCTTCGCGCGGCACGAATGCCTCGGCGCCCGGGAAGCCTTCGACGCTGCCCACTTCGGCCACGTGTGCCAGCAGTTGCGGGATGTTCAAGCCGCCGGAATGCACGACGGTGGTCTTGTGGTCTTGTACCGCGACGATTTTCGAGCCGGCTTCAGCGAACATGCGTGCGGCGACGCCGCCCACGTTGCCGAAACCTTGCACGATGACTTTCGCGCCTTCGAGCGACATGCCGACCTTGGTGGCCGCATCGCAACCGACGACGAACACGCCGCGGCCCGTCGCATCGCGGCGACCCAGGCTGCCGCCCAGCGAGATTGGTTTGCCCGTCACCACGCCGGTCGACATATTGCCGCCGATCATGGCGTAGCTGTCCATCATCCACGCCATGACTTGTTCATTCGTGTTGACGTCCGGCGCCGGGATATCCTTGTTCGGTCCGATGATCATGCTGATCTCGCTCGTGTAGCGGCGGGTCAGGCGCTGCAGTTCGTTGCGCGACAGGGTCTTCGGATCGACACGGATACCGCCCTTGGCGCCGCCGTATGGCACGTTGACCGCTGCATTCTTGACCGTCATCCAGGCCGACAGGGCCATCACTTCCGACAGGGTCACGTCCTGGTGGAAGCGCACGCCGCCCTTGCCCGGGCCGCGCGACAGATTGTGTTGCACGCGGTAGCCTTCGTAGTGGGCAATGGTGCCGTCATCGCGTTCGATGGGCACGTCGACTGTCAGGATGCGCTTTGGACGCTTCAGCGTTTCCACCCAGCGCGACAGGTTGCCCAGGTAAGGCGTAACGCGGTCGATCTGCTCGAGGTAGACGCCCCATGGGCCCAGGTCTTCAGGATTGAGGTAGGAAGGAAGTGCGTGCTTGCTGGTCATGCTTGATAAGCTCCTGGACAAAACGGTGGTGTAATGCCGAAAAATCTACTGCGCGTCGTGCTTTGTGGCCGGTGATGCTGGCTGTACCTTCGTACAGCTGCGCTTCTCGGCCACAAATCATCGCCGCTCGCTACGATTTTTCCTGGCATTCAAAAATGCTGTGGTAGGCGCACCCAATTGAGTTGCGCGCAGCGGAACCGCATCGTAGGCGATAGCCTCATGCCCCGGCCAATGCTTTGTGCGCATCCGGTTATGCATTTATTGCATAGTTGTATTGCCAGGATTGCCAGTCAGGACCGGGCGGTCTCTGTGGCGCGTTTGCGGCGTTTGCCCGCGCGCGCCCTGCCTTCCTGGGCCTGCACCAGGTATTGCCACAGGCTTTCGACGATCTGCTTTCCCGGACGCAGGCTGGACGGCCGTTCGCGGTACAAACGGATTTCCAGCTCGATTTCCCAGCCTGGCGCGCCGCCGTCGGCGCGCGCCAGGTGCTTGTACTTGACATCGCGCATGACGGCCGATTCGGGCAGGAATGCGATGCCGCGGCCTTCAAGCGCCATCATTTTCAAGCCTTCGGCCATGTCCGTTTCGTAGCAGGTTTCCAGGAACAGGGGCGCCTTGGCATCGGCCACCAGCAGTTCCACCATGCGTCCCAGGTAGGCATTGCTGGTATAGGAGAGGAAAGGCAGCGGTTCCTTGGCGCTGCCCGGCAGGACGAAGTCGGGCACCTTGTCCTGGCCGCAGCGCGCATACGCGCGCAGGGTTTCGCGGCCCATCACCAGCATGTCATAGCGGCCCGGGTCCAGCTGCACCGGCTGGCGCGGATGGTGATAGCACAGCAGCAGGTCGCAGCCGCCATCGACCAGTTGCAGCACGGCGTCGTGCACGTTCAGGGCCATCAAACGGCTGTTGATCGGCGCAAAACCTTCTTCCAGCGCCGTCAGCCATTTCGGCATGAAAGTCAGCGACAAGGTGTGCGGCACGGCGAAGTCGACACTCGTTTGCGTGGCCGCCCGCTTGCCGCGCAACAGGGCGCGCACGCCGTTGATCTGCCCCAGCATTTCCAGCGCCTGCTCGTAAAACACGGCGCCAGCCGGCGTCAATCGCGTGGGGTAGGAGGTGCGGTCAACCAGGTCGATGCCGAGCCAGTTTTCCAGCGACTGGATGCGCCGCGAGAAGGCGGGCTGGGTGACGTGGCGCAGCGCCGCGGAACGGCTGAAATTATGCGTTTCAGCGAGCGAGATGAAGTCTTCCAGCCATTTGGTTTCCATCGCGGCAGCGTTCCGTTATCAAGGGCAGGGGCAAAATGAAATGGTCAGGGCGTATCGCTTGATGCCGCCGGCTGGTACAGCGCGGCGGGCAGGCCGAAGAAGGATGGCGGGCCCAGCGTCGTGCCATCGAGCGAGCTGCCCGCGTCCAGGGCCTTGTTGATGGTCGAGAGCAGGGAGCTGCGGTCCGCCAGGTTCTGCATCAGCGCGCGCGGACCATTGTGGAAGGTGTGCTGGGCGATGTCCAAGGCGACAACAAAGATCGGTTCGCGGCGCATGCTGAACTCCACCCATTCGTCGTCGTCGTCCTGGGCGCAGAAGGTGTCGGGCAGGGTCATGTTTTCGGCGCCGGGAAGGTGTGACGCCAGCACCAGGCCGAACGCTTCCGGAATCACGTCGGCCAGGCGGCGTACGGTGAGTTCGTCGCGCACCAGGGCGCGCAATTGTTCCTCTTCTTGCTCTTCGCTGGCGTCGCGCTGCGCGCCAAGCAGTTTCACGGCCTGGTAAATCAGGTCGGACGAGAGTACTTCCATTAAATCATCTCCAGGATCATGGCGACGATGTCGTCGCCGTACGAGGCCAGTTTTTTCTCACCCACGCCACTCACGCCGCGCATCTGCTCCAGCGAGGTAGGCTTGGCTTTGGCGATTTCGCGCAGGGTGGCATCGACGAAAATCACGTAGGCGGGCACATTGTGCGTGCGCGCCGTCTCCACCCGCCACCAGCGCAGCTTGTCGAAAATTGCCTGCTCGCTGGTGGACAGGTCCGTCTCGACATAGCCCTTCGCCACGCTGGTGCCGCGCTTGCTGGTTTTCACCGGTTTCTGGTACTGGCGCAGCTGCACCTTCTGGCCGCCCTTGAGCACGGGGCGCGAGGCGTCCGTCAGTTTCAGCGAGCTGTATTGTTCATGGTCGACCGAGACGAGGCCCAGCGCGATGGCCTGGCGCAGGATAGCTTTCCACTCCGCTTCGCCCAGGTCAGAGCCGATGCCGAAGACGGACAGTGAATCGTGGTGCCAAGTCTTGATGCGTTCCGATTCTACGCCGCGCAGCACGTCGATCACGTGGCCGCCGGCGAAGCGCTGGTCGACGCGGTAGATGGCCGACAGCAGTTTTTGCACGGGCACCGTGCCGTCGAACGACACGGGCGGCACCAGGCAGGTGTCGCAATTGCCGCACGGCGAAGCCGGTTCGCCGAAGTATTCGAGCAGGCGCATGCGGCGGCAGCTGAGCGTTTCGCACAGGCCCAGCATGGCGTCGAGTTTCACGCCCAGCACGCGCTTGAAAGTGTCGTCCGCTTCCGATTCATCGATCATGCGCCGCTGCAGCACCACGTCCTGCAAGCCATACGCCATCCAGGCGTTGGCGGCCATGCCGTCGCGGCCCGCGCGGCCCGTTTCCTGGTAATAACCCTCGATGCTTTTCGGCAGATCCAGATGCGCCACGAAGCGCACATCGGGCTTGTCGATGCCCATGCCGAAGGCGATGGTGGCGACCATGACGATATTTTCTTCGCGCAGGAATCGCGCCTGGTTGGCGCTGCGTTTGGCGTATTCCATGCCGGCGTGGTAGGGCAGGGCGCGGATTCCGCTCTGGTTCAGGAACTCCGCCGTTTCTTCGACCTTCTTGCGCGACAGGCAGTAGACGATGCCGCAGTCGCCCGTGTGTTCCGTGTTGATGAAGTCGAGCAGCTGCTTGCGGCCATTCGCCTTTTCCACGATCTGGTAGCGGATGTTCGGCCGATCGAAGGACGAGACGAACTGGCGCGCGTCTTCCAGCTGCAAACGCAGGGCGATTTCGGCACGCGTCTGCGGGTCGGCCGTGGCAGTGAGCGCGATGCGCGGCACGTCCGGGAACTGCTCGTGCAGCACCGACAGCTTGATGTATTCGGGGCGGAAGTCATGGCCCCATTGGGCCACGCAATGCGCCTCGTCGATGGCAAACAGGGAGATTTTTGACGCCTGGAACAGGTCCAGGCAACGCTGCGTCATCAGGCGCTCGGGCGCCACGTAGACGACATCGATGCCGCCGGTGCGCACCAGGCGCTCGATGCGGCTTGCTTCTTCGTAGGTTTGCGTAGAGTTCAGGAAGGCGGCGCGCACACCCACTTCGGCCAGCGCGTCCACCTGGTCCTGCATCAGCGCGATCAATGGCGAGACGACGACGCCCACGCCATCGCGTAGCAGCGCGGGAATCTGATAGCACAGCGACTTGCCGCCACCCGTGGGCATCAGCACCAGCGCATCGCCGCCATGGCTGACGTGGTCGACGATGTCGGCTTGCTGGCCGCGGAAGGCCGGATAGCCGAAAACGGTCTGCAGCAGGTGCAGCGCGCGCTGGTTAAGATCTTGATTCATAGTGCCTTATTCTGCCCAAACAACCCAGCCGTAGTGGGCGCTGGCCAGGACCAGCAAGCCAAACACAATGCGGTACCAGGCAAAAAACGTGAAGTCGTGCGAGCTGATGTAACGCAGCAGCCAGCGCACGCACAGGAAGGCGGAGATGAAGGCTGCCACGGTGCCCAGGCCGAACAGGGGCACATCGGTGGCCGACAGGATGTCGCGCGCTTTGTACAGCGAGTAGAAGGTGGCCGCCAGCAGGGTGGGGATGGCCAGGAAGAACGAGAATTCGGTGGCGGTCTTGCGCGACAGGCCCAGCAGCATGCCGCCGATGATGGTCGAGCCGGAACGGCTGGTGCCGGGAATCAGCGCAAACGCCTGCGCGCAGCCCACTTTCAAGGCGTCGAGCGGCGTCATTTCATCGACCGAGTTGACGCGTACGGTGACGGGATTGGTGCGCGCGCGGCGCTCTACCAGCAAGATGATGATGCCACCGATGATGAAGGCCATCGCCACTGGCACGGGCTTGAACAGCGCATGCTTGATCATCTTGCCGATGGCCAGGCCAATGATGGCCAGCGGCAGGAAGGCAATGGCCACGTTCAGCACGAACTTGCGCGACTTGACCTCGGTGCTGAAGGTAGACAGCACGCTGCCGATGCGCTGGCGGTATTCCCAGCACACGGCCAGGATGGCGCCGGCCTGGATGGCAATCTCGAAGACATCCATGACCTCTTTTGATACATCCTTGGTAAAGTCGAGCAGGCTGCCGGCCAGGATCAGATGACCCGTGGACGAAATCGGCAAGAATTCCGTAAAACCTTCGACCAGCCCCATGATGATGGCTTTTAACGCAAGAATGAGATCCATAGATGTATAAACGGGTGTAAGTGACTGGATGGGGTGAGCGCGTGGCGCCAGCAATGTGCGCGGGGTCGAAGCTTACCACGACAGAGGCTTGCCAACCTTATTTGGGCGCTGACGGGCGGCGCTTTTTTAGCGTCGTCCGCCAGGCGTGAGGGAGGATCAGGATGCCTGTTTTGCCGGCGCCACCAGGCGCGCGCTGGCCGCCACCAGCAGCAGGGCGGCGCCCAGCATGGCGAAGGCGATATTCAGGCTGGTGGCGTGGGCCACGAAACCGATCACTGCCGGACCGGCCAGGATGCCCGCATAGCCGATGGTGGTGATGGCCGCCACCGCCAGGCTGGCCGGCATGGCACGCTGGTTGCCGGCGGCCGTGAACAGGATGGGCACGATGTTCGCTGCACCCAGGCCGATCAGCACGAAGCCAAGCATGGCAAGGCTGGCGTGGGGCGCCAGCACGGCCAGGAAGAAGCCGCCCGCCGCGCACAAGCCGCCAAAAGTAAGTACCCGCTTTCCGCCAAAGCGGCTGACCACCTTGTCGCCCGTGAAGCGGCCCAGCGTCATGGCGATGGCGAAGGCGGCGTAGCCGAGGCCGCCCTTGGCTTCTTCCACGCCACGCGTGGTGGTGAGGAACAGGGCGCTCCAGTCGAGAATCGCGCCTTCGGCCAGGAAGACGATAAAGCACAGCAGGCCGATGAAAATGACGGCGCCATGCGGCATGACGAACAGTGGCGTCTTTTCGCCGGATGCGGACGCTGTCGGCAGCAGATGGCCTTGCGCCGCGCCAAGCACGCCGCACAGCAGCAGCATCACTACCACGCAGGACCAGGCCGGTGTCAGGCCCAGCCACAGCAGCAGGGCCATGCAGGCCGCGCCGGCGAAACCGCCCACGCTGAACAGCGCATGAAAACCCGACATCATGGCGCCGCCGTTGGCTTTTTCGATGATCACGGCCTGGATATTGATGGCCACATCGAAGGTTCCCATGGCCGCGCCGAACACCAGCAGCACCAGGCCCAGTTGCAGCGGCGTGGCGGCCAGCGCCAGGCCGGGCAGGATGGCGGTCAGGAGCAGGCCGGCGGCGACGATGACCTTGCGGCAGCCGAAGCGGGCCGCGAGCATGCCCGTAAACGGCATCGCGCACAGCGAGCCGGCGCCCAGGCATAGCAGCAAGATGCCGAGGGTGGCTTCATCGAGGCCCAGGCGCGACTTGGCGTAGGGAACCAGCGGGGCCCAGGCGGCCATGCCTAGGCCGGCGGCGAAGAAGACCAGGCGCGTGGCGCGTTGTTGCAGGGTACCGGTGAGATGCATGGGAGCGGTTTTCCAGAGTCAGGGTGAATAAAAATCAGGCACGGGTGCGCAGCACTTGCACGCCCAGCCGTTCAAAGGCGGCCGCGTGCGCGGCATCGGCATCGGCTTCGAGCACCAGGTGTTGCAGCAAGCCCGTGGCCAGTACGCCGAAGGGCGCGGCCGTGCCCAGCTTGTCGCTGGTGACGGCCACGACGACGGCCTTGCTGGCGCCGGCGATGCTGCGCTTGAATTCGGCCTCGTCATAATTAAAGGCAGTGATGCCCGCGTCCGCGTCGGCGCCGCAGGCGCCCAGGAAGCACAGGTCGGGATGCATGCGTTCGACGGTGCGCAGCGCCTGCGGGCCCAGGCTGGCGCCGGCACGGCGGTCGACCCGGCCGCCAGCCATGATCAGCTCGATTTCGGGACGCTCCATGAGCGCCATGGCAATCGCCGGCGCATTGGTGATCACAGTGAGTGCCAGCTCCGGCAAGGCGCTGGCGATGGCCAGGTTGGTCGACCCCGCGTCGAGGAACAGCACCTGGCCCGCGCGCACGAGGGACACGGCGGCCTGCGCCAGGCTCGCCTTGCGTTCCGGCGCTTCGTGCTTGCGCTGTGCCAGCGTACCGCCGTCCGGCGCCAGCGGCAGGGCGCCGCCATACACGCGCTGGCACAGGCCGGCCGCCGCCATCTCGCGCAGGTCGCGCCGTATCGTATCTTCGGACACGTCGAGCTGGCGCGCCAAGTCCAGCGCCAGCACGCGGCCGTCGGCGTGCAATTGTTGCTGGATCAGCGCGTGGCGTTGTTTGAGGAGCAGGGTGGCAGACATGTGGGCTTTGAAAACGTGCAGGAATGTGCATGAATATACGCAAACGTGCAATCTGAGTCAAGCCGGATGTATGAACTTGGCAGGCATTGCCAGAAAGGCATAATTTCTGTTAGTGTTGCAAAAAATAGAATGAATAGGGAAACATCATGCTGTCACGTACGTCGTTGCTGGCCACCCTGCTGGACCGTGCCATGCGCCGCCATGGATGGGGGATTCTGGGGGCGGTACTGTTTTTTAATGTCATGCACTGGATGCGCTACGCTACGCTGGGCTGGCGCGATGCGCGCGATTCCCTGTTCCTGCTGCTGATCTATCTGGGCCTTGTCATGCTGTTGGAATACAAGCGCCTGCGCGACGCAGAAGAAGCCTCGGCAGCAGTCGAAGACGGCCGCTAAAGGGAGAGGGCTGGCGCCGCCGTTCAGGGCGCCGTCAGCCGCTCCAGCTCTGCCAGCCAGCCGATGGCATGTTCGCGGCTGCTGCCGCACATCTCTGCGGACGGCTGCAAGCCGCCGCAAAACGCTGGCCGCTCCGGCTGGCCAAAGATCTTGCAGCGGTTGTCGTCGGCCAGTTGCACGCAGCGCACGCCCGCAGGTTTGCCATCCGGCATGCCAGGAATCGGGCTGGTGATGGAGGGCGCGGTGCAGCAGGCGCCGCAGGATGGGCGGCATGCCAGGGTGGCAGAAGGTGACATGGGATTTCAGGCGAGCGGGTGAGGAGCCGACAGTATAGCAAGCCGGCCCCCGTACCCTGCATCTCGCCAGGGCGGTGGCTAACGCACGATGCTGACGCGCTTGCCCGACAGGGTGCGGCGGGCCGGATCGCCATGCACGGTGATGCGGCCGGAACCGCTGGCGCGGGCATTGACTTCACTCTGGACAGTGACATCGACGTCGCCGGAACCGTTGCTCGCCAGATAGGCAACGTCGCTGTGCAGGGCGGCCAGGTTGATATCGCCCGAGCCATTCACGTTGGCGTCGAGGCGTTGCACGGCGCCGCTGGCGCTGATACTGCCCGAGCCGTTGACGGCCACGTTGATGCGTTCGCCGCGCACAGTACCCAGCTGGATGTTGCCCGAACCGTTCTGCACCGCATCCGTATTGCCGCTGGCGAGGGCCGCCGCATTGATGCTGCCCGAGCCATTGTTGGCAACGTCCAAGCGTCCCACCTTGCCCGACAGTTCGCTCTTCATCGAACCACGTTGCTCCAGGCTGAAATCTTCGCCATTGAAACCACTGGCCACCAGGCGGCCAGAGCCGGAGATGTTGATCTTCTTCAATTGCGGCGTCGTATAAATGACGTGGATGCCATTGCTGCTGCGAATGTTTGTATCGCTCCAGATGCGCAGGGTGTTGCCGCTTACTTCGCTATGGATGCGCGGCTGCAGATTGCTGTCCGCTTCGATCACCAGCGATGTTGCCGGGCCGACGCGCACGTCGATCTTCATATCGATGCGCTTCATGCTGTCGATGTCGAGCGTGTTGATGTTGCTGACCTGGCGCACATCGCGGCTCACTTGCTCGTTGCCCTGGGTGGCATTGCCACCCGCGTCGGCATAGCGCACTTCGCCATCGTTGGGGTTGATGACGATGGCGCAACCGCCAAGGGCAACGGCACAGCACAGGGCCAGCAAGGTACGCATGGTGTTTCCTTTATGATTGTTGTAGTTCGGAACAAGAAAAAAGCCGGCTGCCGCGCCGCGGCTGCCGTGCTGTTGATAGCAAGGTAGCAAATCTGACACGCTTGCTGAGTGGAAATGCGATGAACTGCGCAAAACGGGGGCTGAAACGCATTCTGCTTCACCTGGCGCCACAGGTTCGGCGCCAGAGGAGCTGTCGCCAACGCCGGCACGGAGCGTACAATACCCGTGTTCGGCGTACCGGGCGGTGCCCCGCGTCGCGCCAGTGGCCTGCGCTTGACCTTGGCGGCAGACAGGTCTACTATTAATGACTCAAAAGTAAGTTACTTGGAAAGATACATGCAAGCCCCGATTGATACCAAGCCCCGCTGGGAGCGGCGCAAGGATGCGCGTCCGCAGGAATTGCTCGCCGCCGCCCTCGACCTGTTTGTCGAACGGGGGTTTGCATCGACGCGCCTGGAGGATGTGGCCAAGCGGGCCGGCGTGTCGAAGGGCACGCTGTACCTGTACTTTGAGAATAAACAAGAGCTGTTCAAGGCCGTGGTGCGCGACAATATCGTGCATTCCATTGGCGAGGCGGAAGACAGCATGGCCGTCTCGGACAGCACCAGCGCCGAGTTGTTGCGCAGCACGATGATGCAATGGTGGGAAGAGTTCGGCGCCACCAAGCTGGCCGGCTTGACCAAGCTGATGCTGGCCGAATCGAACAATTTCCCGGAACTGGCGCAGTTTTACAACGAAGAGGTGGTCGCGCGCGGTAATGCGCTGATCGTCAGCCTGGTCGAGCGCGGTATGCGCCGCGGCGAGTTCCGCCAGGTTGATCCCGTGCTGGTCAGCGCCATCCTCAGCGCGCCCGTCACCATGCTCATGATGTGGACGCATTCCTTTCTGCCATGCGAGGTCAAGAACATCGATCCGCTCGCCTACATGGATGCGTTTATCGACATGAGCCTGCGCAGCCTGCAGCTGGAGGCGCCAGGGAAAAGCTGATGCGCCGGGCCTGCCTGCTACCGTTCAGTTGCCCCTTTTCCAAGGTTCGCCCCCCCAAATCTGCAGATCGTCGCAAATTTCCTCCATTCCCCGCCTTTATGGTTAACATGTGCTTTCAGCCAGTTCAACGATAAAATGGCGGATTATTACTTCACTTACCGAGTCCAAAGATGAATATCGAACAAGCCCGCTTCAATATGATCGAACAGCAGATCCGTCCATGGGACGTACTGGATATCGACGTGCTGGAGCTGTTGAACGTGGTCAAGCGTGAAGATTTCGTGCCGGCCGCCTATAAAAACCTGGCCTTCGTCGATACGGAAATTCCACTGGGCGGCGGCGAATACATGCTCACGCCGAAGCTGGAAGCGCGTATTTTGCAAGACGTAGCCGTCAAAAAGCATGAAAATGTGCTGGAGATCGGCACCGGTAGCGGCTACATGGCCGCTTTGCTGGCGTACAAGGCACGTCATGTGACGAGTGTGGAAATCGTTCCCCAATTGAAAACCCTGGCCGAGCAGAACCTGGCCGCCAACGGCGTGACGAACGTGACCGTGGAACTGGGCGACGCCGCCCAAGGCTGGAGCAAGGGCGCACCGTACGACGTGATCGTCGTTTCCGGCGCCCTGGCCGTGTTGCCGGAAGCACTGTTGCAACAAGTGAAAGTCGGCGGCCGCATCCTGGCCATCATCGGCGAAGCGCCGATCATGTCGGCGCATTTGATCACGCGCAGTTCGGACAAGGCTTACGACACGCGCAAGCTGTTTGAAACCAACGTCACGCCACTGCAAGCCGTGGCACCGTCGCATTTCCAGTTCTGAGGCGAGCAATTCGATGGAGCATTTGAGTGCACCGCAGCTGGCCGCCTGGCTGGCTGACCCTTCCCGCCCGCGCCCGTTTTTGCTCGACGTGCGCGAACAGTGGGAATTCGATCTGTGCCACCTCGACGGTGCCACCCTGATGCAGATGAACTCGATTCCTGCGCGCATCGATGACCTCGATGAAGATGCCGAGATCGTCTGCATTTGCCATCACGGCATGCGCAGCATGCAAGTGGCGGCATTCCTGGAGCGCAATGGTTTTGGCAAGATCAGTAATTTGACGGGCGGCGTGCATGCCTGGGCGCTGCAAGTTGACAGCGCAATGCCTAAATACTAAGTTATTTTGCAGTAGTTGCACCCAGGCATGTTTTCATGCATGCCTGCGGAGGCCTGTACCCCGCTCATCCGGCGGGCGCAAGGCAAGCGGTAGCAGATTTTTGATTCCATCAACTTTTGACGACTCCAACGGAGAAATGCAATGCGGAAACCCCTTATCGCCGTGCTGATGACCAGCGCCTTTGTCTCGATGACATGCTCGCTGCAAGCGCAGGCGGCCGATCTCATCCAGGTGTACCAGCAGGCGCTGGCCAATGACGCGCAGTATGCCAGCGCGCGTGCGGCCCTGTCGGCCGGGATGGAGCGGGTTCCGCAGGGGCTGGCAGGCTTGCTGCCGCAGATTTCCGCTTCGGGCAGCAATACGCGCAACAGCATCGAGCCGATCACCAGCACGATCTCCATGCCGACGGTGAAGGTGCACACGAATACCTACAATCTGACCCTGGCGCAGCCGCTGTTCCGCTGGGACCGTTGGGAAACTTACCAGCAAAGCAAACTGGCACAAGCGATTGCTGAAGCGCAATTTGCACAAGTGCAGCAAGACTTGATCACGCGCGTGGCGCAGGCGTATTTTGACGTGCTCAGCGCGCAGGACAACCTGGGCGCCACGCAGGCGCAAAAGGTCGCCACGACGGAACAACTGGCATCGGCCAAGCGCAACTTCGAAGTCGGCACGCAAACGATTACCGACACGCACGAAGCGCAGGCGGCCTATGACCTGGTGGTGGCGCAGGAATTTGCCGCCATCAATGACCTGGCCAACAAGCGCAGCGCCCTGCAAACCATCATCGGCGAAGCGCCAACGAGCCTGGCGCCCATGCGCACGGGCGTGATCATCAGCGCGCCGGAACCGGCCGCCATCGAACCGTGGGTGTCATCCGCCGAAGAGCAGAACTATGGCGTCGTCACGGCCCAGTTCAACGTGGAATCGGCCAAGCGCGACATTGGCCGCAACCGCGCGGGCCACTATCCGACCCTGGACCTGATCGCCAACACGGGCCATACCTATACGACGGGTGGCGGCACTGGCAGCGCCAACAACAATGCCATCGGCGTGCAGTGGAGCATCCCCATCTTCAGCGGCTTTGCCGTCACCAGCAAGGTACGCGAGTCGATAGCGCTGGAAAACAAGGCCCGCAACGACCTGGAAACGGCACGCCGCACGGCGTCGCAAGGCGCGCGCCAGGCTTTCCTGGGCGTCAACAGCGGCCTGGCGCAAGTCAAGGCGCTGGAAGCGGCGGAAGTGTCGAGCAAATCGGCGCTGGAATCGAACCAGCTCGGCTACCAGGTAGGCGTGCGCATCAATATCGATGTCTTGAATGCGCAGAAACAATTGTTCTCGACGCAAAAAGACCTGTCGAAAGCGCGCTACGACACCATCATGAACGGCTTGCGCCTGAAGGCGGCGGCTGGCACCCTGAAGGAAACGGATTTGATGCCCGTCAACGCCTTGCTCGACAAATAAACCAGGTATTGTTCAAAATTAAAACCGGCACCGGCAACGGCGCTGGTTTTTTTTCGTCTAGCGGTGTTGTCACACGGCACGGCTGTTGGCGAATTGTGTCAGCACGACACCGGCCACCACCAGGCCCGCACCGCCCCAGTGCAGCGGAGAAATATGCTTGACGGCAAAGCCCAGCAAGCCGTAGCGGTCGATGGCCAGTGCGGCCAGCATTTGCCCGCCGATGACGGCCGCCATGAAGGGACCGGAACCCATGCGCGGCGCCAGCATCAGCGCGGCCGTAATATAGAACACGCCGGCTGCGCCGCCCAGCCAGGACCAGCCCGGCCCGCGCATGGCGAGGCTGACCTCGGGCGCCGGCACCCGCCAGAGCAGCATCACGAGCGATGCGAGCACGGCGCTGACGGCCAGCGAGGCGAGGGTGGCCCACAGCGGGTGGCCCAGGTTGCGGCCCAGCGCGGCATTCGCGCCCGCCTGGAAGGGGACGACGGCGCCGGCCAGCATGGCCAGCGGGGCGAATACGGTAATCCATCCTTGCATGTGTGACTCCATCACTGTTGAGTTGATGGGGGCATCGTATTATGCTGTCATGATTAAATCCAATTCGTAATTTGTCAGCCAACCATGCACCAAATGAATAATCTGCGCGCCGTCGATTTGAACTTGCTGGTGATCCTGGAAGCGTTGCTCAGCGAACGCCATTTGTCGCGCGCGGCGGAGCGCTTGCATATGAGCCAGCCTGCCGTCAGCCACGCGCTGTCACGCCTGCGCCATCTGCTCGACGACCCGCTGCTGCTGCGCGGCAAGGGCGGCTTCCAGCCCACAGCGCGCGCTTTGGAATTGTCGCGGCCGCTGGCCGAGGCCCTGCAAAGCGTGCGCTCCGTGCTGGGCGGCGCCGTTTTTGAGGCGGCCACGGCACAGCGCGTGTTCCGCCTGGCCATGTCAGACTATGGCGCAGCGCTGATTTTGCCTGCCTTGCTGCACCGCTTGCGCGTGGAAGCGCCCGGCATCGACCTCGTCGTCAGCTATGCCAGCCGCCAAGCCGTGGTCGCTGGTGTGCAGGATGGCGAGATCGACATGGCGCTGGGTGTGTTCCCGCAATTGCCCGAGCAGTTACACAGGGGAACCTTATTCGAGGAAACGTTCGTATGCGCGCTGGACCCGGCCAGCCTGGCAGACGGCGAAACATGGAGCCTGGACACCTATCTGGCGCGCCCGCATGTGCTGGTGGCGTCCAGCGAAATCGGCATGGCGGCCGAAGTCGACGCGGCGCTGGCCCAGCTGGGCCAGACGCGCCGCATCGCCGTGCGTGTGCCTTACTGGACGGTCGCACCGAATGTCGTGATGGGGACGGACTTGATACTGACGGTGGCGCGGCGCGCCTTGCAGGCAAGCGCGGCGCAAGGGCTGGCGCTGTATGCTGCGCCGTTTGCCATCGCGCCGTTTGCGTTTGAAGTGATACGGCACCGCCGTACGGACGGCGATGCGGGCATCGCCTGGCTACGCGCGGCCATTGCACAGGCCGCCGAGCCAGGCTGAGGTATTACAAGCCGCCGCCCTGGCCGTCGAACTTGCGTTCGATCAACTCGATCTTGTAGCCGTCCGGGTCGGTGATGAAGGCGATGACCGTGTTGCCACCTTTTACGGGGCCCGGTTCGCGCGTGACGTTGCCGCCATTCGCGCGTGCCGCATCGCAAGCGGCAACGATATCGTCGGCCGAGATGGCGATGTGGCCATACGCCGTGCCCAGCTCGTAGCTGGTGGTGCCATAGTTATACGTCAGTTCCAGTTCCGCGTGGTCGGGGTTCGAGCCATAGCCGACGAAAGCCAGCGTGTACTGGTATTCGGGATTGTCGCTGGTGCGCAGCAGCTTCATGCCCAGGACCTTGGTGTAAAAATCGATGGAGCGCTGCAGGTCGCCGACCCGCAACATGGTGTGCAAAATACGCATCGTAAATCCTTGGTGGTGAGAGGAGAATGGCAGGATTTTATGCGTTTTATGGCTTTCTTGCCGAGACCGCCCCGACTGCCCTGGTACAGGACAGCAGTGGACGGTGACGTCAGTGCCCCTGGATTTACTCCAGATGTGCGTCCATGGTAATTTCCGTGGCCAGCAACTTGGACACGGGGCAACCGAGCTTGGCGCGCAGTGCTGCACCCTGGAACGCTTCCTCGGTGGCGCCAGGAATGCTGGCCACCAGGGTCAGGTGGACGGCCGTGATGGCATAGCTGCCATCGATTTTTTCCAGACTGACATCGGCCGTGGTTTTCAGGGCCGTGGCGCGCAGGCCCGCCTCTCCCAGTTGGCCGGACAGGGCCATGGTGAAGCAGGCGGCATGGGCAGCGCCGATCAATTCTTCCGGGTTGCTGCCGGGACCGTCTTCGAAGCGCGTGTTGAATCCATATGCCACATTGTCGAGCGCGCCGCTTTGGGTGGAAATAAATCCTTTGCCATCTTTAAGGCCTCCACTCCAGACGGCTGATCCTGTTTTTTCATGATGTACTCCTTGCGTGGTTCGAACATCCATCATGCGCGCCCCACCCTGGCGCTTCCGTTCGTTGCGTCACACAGGGGGCGCATGCGCGGCGTCCATGCACTCAAGGCGCAGGTGTCACGCGCCAGATGACATTGCCCACGTCGTCCGCGACCAGCAGTGCGCCCGCCTTGTCAACGGCCACGCCGACGGGGCGCCCCTGCGCCTTGCCGTTCTCGTCCAGGAAGCCGCTGACGACATCCTGTGGCGGGCCGCTGGGCACGCCATTGGCGAAGGGCACATGGATGACTTTGTAGCCGCTGAAGGGCTTGCGGTTCCATGAGCCGTGCTGGCCGATGAAGGCACCGCCCCGGTAGCGTTCGGGTAGCAAGGTGCCGTCATAGAATGCCAGTCCCAGCGAGGCCGTGTGCGCACCCAGCGCATAGTCGGGCGCGATGGCGGTGGCCACCAGTTCGGGGCGCGGCGGCTTGACCCGTGCATCGACGTGCTGGCCGAAGTAACTGTAGGGCCAGCCATAGAAGGCGCCTTCCTTGACCGAGGTCATATAGTCCGGCACCAGGTCGTTGCCCAACTCGTCGCGCTCATTGACGGCTGTCCACAGGGCGCCCGTCTTGGGCTGCCAGGCCATGCCATTCGGATTGCGCAAGCCGGTGGCATACACGCGTGCCTTGCCCGTCGCGCGCGTGAATTGCCAAATGGCGGCGCGGCCATCTTCGGCCCCCATGCCGTTCTCGCCCACATTGCTGTTGGACCCGACGGAAACATAGAGAAATTTGCCGTCGGCGCTGGCGACGACGTTCTTGGTCCAGTGGTGATTGATGGACCCGCCCGGCAAATCCATCACCTTCACGCCCTGCGCCGTGATGGCGGTCTGTCCTGTTTCGTACGGGAAGCGCATCAGTGCGTCCGAGTTGGCGATGTACAGCTCCTTGCCCACCAGGGCCATGCCGAATGGCGAGTTCAGCCCTTGCAGGAACACGCTGCGCGATTGCGCCACGCCATTCGCGTCAAGGCCGCGCAGCAGGGTGATGCGGTTGGCGCTGGGCGTGGCGGCACCCGCCTTTTTCATTTGCATCTGCATGATGGCACCCTTGATGCCCTTGCTGTCGTCCGGTTTCGGCGGGGCATTCGTTTCCGCTACGAGCACGTCGCCATTCGGCAGCACGTACAGCCAGCGCGGATGGTCGAGGTCGCGCGCATACGCCTGGATGGCCAGGCCGGGCGCGACCACGGGGCGCTGCGCGGCCGTCCAGCGCTGCACGGGTGCTACGTTGACGGTGGGAATGAATTGCCTGTCCGGTGCGGGCAGGGCGGGCTGCGGGCCGAAGCCCACGGGCATGGCGGGCGCCTGGGCGTGGGCGGGCGTGGTGCCGCAGGCAGCGGCCAGCAAGAAGGGACAGACATAGCGGTGCATGGCGTACTCCGGAACAATAGCAGTGCATGAGGATACGATTCAGCGCGCCTTCTTTGGTTCCAGTTGCGCGTCGGGGCGGGCTTGCTGCGGCGCGGCGGGCTTGACCTTTTCCACACCGGGTTGGGCGTGCCGGTCCGTATCGACCAGGCCACGCTCAAGGTCGCTGGCCGCCTGTTGCATGATTTTGCGCGGGCGCACGTTTTGCGCATCGGGCGATTCATCGCGCTCGTGCGGCAGACGGTCGACACCGTCATTTTTGACCTTTTCATCGGTATTGATCTTGCGTTCACTTGGTGGGGTATGCATATGGCCTCCTGACAGTAAAGATGACGTGAACCCAGTGTCCTGCCGCTTCAGGCCGTCTGCAAGCGGATTTGTCCATGCTGGGAGCGCTGGCGCACGCATGGACGATTCTTTTTCTGCGCTACACTGCGTGAACACCAAGAACGCCCCTTGCAGGCACACGGCAGCCGCACTATACTGTTCATATATACAGTATCATGCGGTGGCGGCGTGCGACGCGACAGCCTGGGGCGGCTTGCCACTGAATTTACATCCGAGACTCTTATGCCCGTCGATACACACGCCGAACAGCGCGCCGAACAGCCAGCCGCAACCTTGCCAGCCCCTGGCGAGCGCTTCAACCTGGGCGCCAAGACCATCGCTCTGGTCGTGCGCCAGAATACGGATGGCATTGCCGAGCCCGTTAAAAGCATCGTGGATTTCCTGCAGGTGCTGGGCCACACGGTGGTCTTTGAAGCGGAGACGGCCGCGCATCTGAACTTGGCGTTTCCCGGCGTGCGCGCCATGTCGCCGGCCGAGATCGGCGCCGCCGCCGATTGCGCCATCGTCATGGGTGGCGACGGCACCATGCTGGGCATTGCGCGCCAGTTGGCGCCATTCGATGTCCCCTTGATCGGTATCAATCAAGGGCGATTGGGTTTCATGACGGATATCCCGCTCGAGCGCATGCTGCCTGTATTGGCGCAAATTCTCGGCGGCCGCTTCAAGGCCGAACGCCGCACCTTGCTCGAAGGCAGCGTGCTGCGCGATGGCGAGTCGATTCACGTGGGCATGGCCGTCAACGATGTCGTCGTCTCGCGGGGCGGCGGTGCCGGCATGGCGGAATTGCGCGTCGAGGTCGATGGCCACTTCATGTACAACCAGCGTTCTGACGGGCTGATCATCGCCACGCCCACGGGCTCGACCGCATATGCGCTGTCGGCCGGCGGCCCCTTGCTGCACCCGACCCTGGGTGGCATCGTGCTCGTGCCGATTGCCCCGCATGCGCTGTCAAACCGCCCCATCGTCCTGCCCGACTCCAGCCAGATCGTGGTGGAAATCGTGCGCGGGCGCGATATCAGCGTCAATTTCGACATGCAGACTTTTGCCAGCCTGGTCCAGCAAGACCGCATCCTCATCCGCCGTTCGCCGCACACGATTACCTTCCTGCATCCGGAAGGGTGGAGTTACTACAACACCCTGCGTGAAAAATTGCACTGGAATGAGTACCCGTCGGGCGAGGGCAAGCTCAGCTAACAAGTTTTCTCCACGCTAACCCGCGGTGCGCCGCCTAACCACAGAAGCCATGCTCCATACACTGTCCATTCGCGATTTTGTCATTGTCGATACCATTGAACTGGAATTTTCCGCCGGCTTCAGCGTGCTGACGGGTGAGACGGGCGCCGGCAAGTCCATCCTCATCGATGCGCTGACCCTGGCGCTGGGCGGGCGCGGCGACGCCAGCGTGGTGCGCGAAGGCGCGGCCAAGGCCGATATCACGGCCGATTTCTCCGTCAGCGAGGTGGCGCAGGCCTGGCTGGTGGCGCATGAGTTCGCCAACGACGATGGCGGCGCGCTGCTGCGCCGCGTGATCGACAATGCGGGCCGCTCGAAGGCGTATATCAACGGCATCCCCGCCACGGCCGCGCAGTTGCGCGAATTGGGGGACATGCTGGTCGATATCCACGGCCAGCACGCGCACCAGTCGCTGTTGAAAAGCGAAGCGCAGCGCGCCTTGCTCGACGGCCAGGCGACGGCGCGCGAAGCGGGCGCGGAGCAGGATGCGCGGCAAGTGGCGGCGCTGCACAAGCGCTGGCGCGCCCTCGTGCGCCAGCGCGAAGAATTCGAAACGAATGCCGCCAACGTGCTGTACGAGCGCGAACGCCTGGAATGGCAAGTGGGCGAACTGGAAAAACTGGCGGCCAAGCCCGGCGAGTGGACGGAGATCACGAATGAGCACAGCCGCCTGTCGCACGCGGCCAGCCTGCTGGAGGGGGCGCAGGAAGCCCTGTCCCTCATTTCCGAGTCGGAAGACCACCCTATCGTGTCGCAACTGTCGGCCTTGAACCAGAAGCTGGGCAAGCTGGTGTCCGTGGATGCGGAATTGCAGCCCATTGTCGACCTGATCGAATCGTCGCGCATCCAGCTGCAGGAATCCGTGTACGCGCTGAACAATTACCTGGACCGGGTCGAACTGGACCCTGAGCGCCTGCATCAGCTCGATGCGCGCATGGAAGCCATGCACAGCACGGCCCGCAAATTCCGCGTCACGCCCGAAGAATTGCCTGAGGAGCACGCCAAGCTGTCGGAAAAGCTGCAGCACCTGGCCGACGCTTCCGATATCGAGGGCTTGCTGCGCCAGGAAGCGAAGATCGAAGCCGAGTACCGCGACGTGGCAGGCCGCTTGTCCGACACGCGCCGCGCCGCCGCGCTGGAGCTGGGGCAAGCCGTCACGCGCGCCATGCAGGAATTGAGCATGACGGGCGGCAGCTTCGAGATCGCCCTCAATCCATGCGAACCGGCCGCCCACGGCCTGGAGCAGGTGGAATTCCTCGTCGCCGGCCATGCGGGCACGGCACCCCGCTCGCTGGCGAAAGTGGCGTCCGGCGGCGAACTGGCGCGCATCGCGCTGGCCATTTCCGTCATCACCTCGCACGCCACCACCACGCCGACCCTGATCTTCGACGAGGTCGACAGCGGCATCGGCGGCGCCGTCGCCGAAGTGGTGGGCCGGCTGCTGAAACGCCTGGGACAGGGACGCCAGGTGCTGTGCGTGACCCACTTGCCGCAAGTGGCCAGCCAGGCGAACCAGCATTTTCAGGTGGCAAAAAGCACCCTGGACAATGGCAAGACAGCTTCGCGCATCGACATGCTCGATGCCAAGGCCCGCGTGGAAGAAGTGGCGCGCATGCTGGGCGGCCTGGAAATCACGGCCACCACGCGCAAGCATGCCCGTGAATTACTGGCTATCTAGCACACCTAACCAAACCTACTGCGCGTCGCGATTTGCGGCCTGCGATGCTCACTGTGCATTCGCACAGCTCCGCTTCTCAGCCACAACTCGCTGCCGCTCGCTACGGTTTTGTTAGGCGTTGTTAGCGTAAACCGGTCTGGTGAGAATGGCAGTTAGCCTTATGCCGTTCCTTTCCATCTTTCCCGATGTTGACGCAATGTAACTATAATGGTTGGGCTAATCCATCCAACGCCTTCGAAGAGCCTTTATGTCATTTCAAACAGAGCCGCCGTACACGCATGGCAGTATCGACCGCAGCGCCGTGGTGCTGGTCAACCTGGGCACGCCCGATGCGCCGACCTCGTCGGCCGTGCGGCGCTACCTGAAGCAATTTTTGTCAGACCCGCGCGTGGTGGAGATTCCCCGCCTGGTCTGGTGGTTCATTTTGAACCTGATCATTTTGCCGTTCCGCTCTGGCCAGTCGGCCAAGAAATACGCGTCGATCTGGACGCGCGAGGGCTCGCCCTTGAAAGTGCATACGCAGAAACAGGCGAAATTGCTGGCCGGCGCCCTGGCCGAGCGTGGCCATGACGGCGTCACGGTGGCCATGGCCATGCGCTACGGTTCGCCTTCCTTGCCCGAGGTGCTGGCCAAGTTGAAAAGCGAAGGCTGCGAGCGCATCGCCATCCTGCCTGCGTATCCGCAATACTCGGGCACGACGACGGGTTCCATCTACGACGCCGTGTTTGCCCATTACGCCACGGTGCGCAATGTGCCGGAATTGCGCTTTATTAAGCAGTATCACGAGCACGACACGTATATCGACGCCTTGCGCGATTCCGTGCTGAACCACTGGGAAGCGCATGGCCGTCCGGAAAAACTGGTGATGAGTTTTCACGGCGTGCCCAAGCGCACCCTGCTGCTGGGCGACCCTTACCATTGCCAATGCCTGAAAACGGCGCGCCTGCTGGCGGAAAAGTTGGGGTTGGCTAAAGAGCAATATGTGGTGACCTTCCAGTCGCGCTTTGGCAAGGCCGAATGGCTGCAGCCGTACACGGCCCCCACCCTGGTGGCGCTGGCACAACAGGGTATCAAGCGCGTCGATCTGCTTTGTCCGGGCTTTACCAGCGATTGTCTGGAAACGCTGGAAGAGATCGCCATGGAAGCCAAGCATGATTTCGAAACGGCCGGTGGCCAGCAGTTTCATTACATCGCTTGCCTGAACGAAACGCCAGCCTGGATTGCGGGCATGGCGGAGATTGCCGAGCAACACATGATAGGCTGGCCGACGATGAAGACGGCGCCGCAGCGCGAGGCCGACAGGAAAGCGGGCGAGCAGGCGCGCACGGCGGCGCTGGCGCTGGGCGCGGCGAATTAAACAATATTAACTTTTTAACAATAATAGGCCGCGCTTGCGCGGCTTTGTCATGTCTGGCGCGACAAAAGTACTATCAAGATAGCATCGCCGCCAGTGGCGATGGCTGCGGCGGGGCTGGTAGAATGCCCGCTTCGCCGTGGGAAGCCTGGAAACTCAAGGGGGGGCGCGCACGGATCGCTGCCCGAAATGGGAAGTGCTTTGTAATAAGCTGTAACATGGATCGATGTAATCGCTGGTTTTGCCATGCATACCCCTTGAAACAATAGGATATAGCCCCATCTGCCCGTCAGTGTTGTAAAGATAATTAGACTAACTCATTTAAGTCATTGATTGTAGGAGCTTTCTAGATGCAAGATCAGGAAAACCAATCTGTACCTAATCCGCAAGCGGACGACGCGGCTCCCGCAGAGCCTACTTTGGAAGAGCAACTGGCGAGTACCGAAGCGCGTCTCGCAGAGATGCACGATGCCTTCATGCGCGCCAAGGCCGATGGCGAAAACATTCGCCGCCGCGCGCAGGAAGATGTTGCTAAAGCGCACAAATTCGCAGTGGAAAGCTTTGCCGAAGCCATGGTGCCGGTGAAAGACAGCCTGGAAACGGCGCTGACGGTGGAAGCACCGACCATCGAATCGCTGAAAGAAGGCGTCGAGATGACCCTGAAGCAACTGAACGCCGCGTTCGAGCGCAACCGCCTGGTGGAAGTGTTGCCAGTGCAGGGTGAAAAGCTGGATCCGATGAAACACCAGGCTGTTGCCGTGGTGCCAGCGGAGCAGGAAGCCAATACCATCGTGTCAGTCCTGCAAAAGGGCTATATGATTGCGGACCGCCTGTTGCGTCCAGCCATTGTAACGACCGCGCAAGCAAAATAATCAGAGGGCGGCATCAAGCAAGCCTTGAAACCATGCCGCTTTGCCACATATAAGAACCATCTGAAATCTAGCAAATAAAAGGAAAAAATCATGGGTAGAATTATCGGTATCGATCTGGGAACCACGAATTCCTGCGTTTCCATCATGGAAAACGGTCAACCAAAGGTAATCGAAAACGCTGAAGGCGCACGCACGACGCCGTCGATTATTGCTTATCAAGAAGATGGCGAAATTCTCGTCGGCGCGCCAGCGAAACGCCAGGCCGTGACCAATCCGAAAAACACGCTGTACGCAGTCAAGCGTTTGATCGGTCGCAAGTTCGACGAAAAAGAAGTCCAAAAAGACATCGCGCTGATGCCATACCAAATCATGAAAGCCGACAATGGCGATGCATGGATCGGCGTACGCGACAAAAAACTGGCGCCGCCGCAAATTTCGGCTGAAGTCCTGCGCAAGATGAAGAAAACGGCAGAAGACTACCTCGGCGAAGAAGTCACCGAAGCCGTCATCACCGTGCCTGCGTACTTCAACGATTCGCAGCGTCAAGCGACCAAGGATGCCGGCCGTATCGCTGGTCTGGACGTCAAGCGCATCATCAATGAGCCAACCGCGGCAGCGCTGGCGTTCGGCCTGGACAAGACCGAAAAAGGCGACCGTAAAATCGCCGTGTATGACTTGGGTGGCGGTACGTTCGACGTGTCGATCATCGAAATCGCAGATGTTGATGGCGAAAAACAATTTGAAGTGCTGTCGACCAATGGCGACACCTTCCTGGGCGGCGAAGACTTCGACCAACGCGTCATCGATTACATCATCGACGAGTTCAAGAAGATCAACGGCATCGACCTGAAAAAAGATCCGATCGCTCTGCAGCGCATCAAGGCTTCGGCCGAGCGCGCGAAGATCGAGTTGTCGTCGTCGCAACAAACTGAGATCAACGAGCCGTACATCGCCATGGCGAACGGCGCACCGGTCCACTTGAACCTGAAGATGACCCGCGCCAAGCTGGAATCCCTGGTGGAAGAGCTGATCACGGCCACGATGGAACCATGCCGCATCGCCATCAAAGATGCTGGCGTGAAAGTGTCGGACATCGATGACATCATCCTGGTCGGCGGTATGACGCGTATGCCGAAGGTGCAGGAAAAAGTGAAGGAATTCTTCGGCAAGGATCCACGCAAGGACGTGAACCCGGACGAAGCCGTCGCCGTGGGCGCAGCGATTCAAGGTTCGGTCCTGTCGGGCGAACGCAAAGACTTGCTGTTGCTGGACGTCACCCCTCTGTCCCTGGGTATCGAAACCCTGGGCGGCGTGATGACCAAGATGATCCACAAAAACACGACGATTCCGACCAAGTTCAGCCAGGTGTTCTCGACGGCCGACGACAACCAGCCTGCGGTGACCATCAAGGTCTTCCAGGGTGAGCGCGAAATCGCCGCCGGCAACAAGGGCCTGGGCGAATTCAATCTGGAAGGTATCCCGCCAGCATCGCGTGGTACGCCACAGATCGAAGTGACCTTCGACATCGACGCCAACGGCATCTTGCATGTCGGCGCGAAAGACAAGGCCACCGGCAAGGAAAACAAGATCACGATCAAGGCCAATTCCGGCTTGACCGAGGCTGAAATCCAGAAGATGGTCAAAGACGCCGAGTTGAACGCGGAAGAAGACAAGAAGGTCAAAGAATTGGCCGAGTCGCGCAACCAGGCCGATGCTCTGGTACACTCGACCCGGAAATCCTTGACCGAATACGGCGACAAGCTGGATGCGGGCGAGAAAGAGAAGATCGAAGCGGCGATCACCGACCTGGAAGCAAGCATCAAGGCGGGCGACAAGGCTGAGATCGACGCCAAGGTGGAAGCACTGTCGAGCGCATCGCAGAAACTGGGCGAAAAAATGTATGCCGACATGCAAGCGCAGCAAGCTGCCGGCGGCGCGGAAGGTGCACAGCAAGCTGCTGGCGCATCGGACGCAGGCGCCAAGCAAGACGACGTTGTTGACGCTGACTTCAAAGAAGTCAAAGACAGCAAATAATGTCTTGCGCTCCCATGAACTGGGGGCAGCCGGGCTGAACGCTACATCGCGGGATTAGCCGCGAAGACCGGCCGAGCCGAGTCGTTGCCCAGTGCAGCACTCGACTCGGCTTTTTCGTGTAATTTTTACATCAGTAGATAGACTGCAAGGTGCCGACAACATGGCAAAGCGTGATTTTTACGAGACACTCGGTGTCGCAAAAAATGCTTCGGAAGAAGAGATCAAAAAGTCTTACCGTAAACTGGCGATGAAATACCATCCGGACCGCAATCCGGATAGCAAGGAATCGGAAGAAAAGTTTAAGGAAGTCAAAGAAGCCTACGAGATGCTGACCAATCCGGAAAAGCGCGATGCGTATGACCGCTATGGTCACGCTGGCGTGGACCCGAACATGGGCGGCGGTGGCGGCTTCGGCGGCGGTGCTGGCGGCTTTGCCGACAGCTTCGGCGATATCTTCGGCGACATCTTTGGCGGTGGAGGTGGACGCAGCCGCAATGCCGGTCCACAGGTGTACCGTGGCGCCGACTTGCGCTACAACCTGGAAATTACACTGGAGCAAGCTGCGCACGGCTTCGACACGACCATCCGCGTGCCGAGCTGGGACAAGTGCGACACGTGCCACGGCAGCGGCGCCAAGCCGGGCACCTCGCCGACCACCTGCGGTACTTGCGGTGGTCACGGCCAGGTGCGCATGCAGCAAGGTTTCTTCAGCATCCAGCAAACCTGCCCGAAATGCCATGGCAGCGGCAAGGTCATCACCGACCCGTGCACGCCATGCGGCGGCGCCGGTCGCATCAAGCGCAACAAGACCCTGGAAGTCAAAATTCCAGTCGGTATCGACAACGGCATGCGTATCCGTTCGTCCGGCAACGGCGAACCGGGCACGAATGGCGGTCCGTCGGGCGACCTGTACGTGGAAATCCACATCAAGCCGCACGCCGTGTTCCAGCGCGAAGGCGACGACCTGCATTGCGAAATGCCGATCTCGTTCACCAAGGCGGCCCTGGGCGGTGAAATCGAAGTGCCCACCCTGAACGGCAAAGTGTCGTTCACGATCCCGGAAGGCACACAGTCGGGTAAAACCTTCCGCCTGAAAGGCAAGGGCATCAAGGGCGTGCGCTCCGGTTACGCGGGCGACCTGTTCTGCCACGTGGCGATCGAAACACCGGTGAAGCTGACGGAGAAACAGAAAGACCTGCTGCGCGACTTTGAAAAGTCGACGACCGAGGGCGGTGCCAAGCACAGTCCGCAAAGCAAGACCTGGAAAGACAAGGTCAAGGATTTTTTTGAATAAGCACACGTAACACCATGCGCCGGGATGCTGAAACATCCCGGCGTTTTTTTCACTGCGACTGAACAATGCGCGCGCATCGCCGGCCTATGGGCGCGATCTGCCGCCCTCAGTCGTACTTACACAATGGGAGCGATATGACCGAACCGAAAAATGGCATGGCCCTGGCGGAACTGCTGCAGCGTAACCGCCGCTGGGCCGACTCGATGGTGGCGAAAGACCCGAACTTCTTCAAGAACCTGGAAGCGCAAACATCGCCCGAATACCTGTGGATCGGCTGTTCCGACAGCCGCGTGCCCGCCAACGAACTGCTGGGCATGGCACCTGGCGACGTGTTTGTGCACCGTAATATCGCCAATGTGGTCGTGCATTCCGACCTCAATTGCCTGTCTGTGCTGCAATTTGCCGTGGACGTGCTGAAAGTCAAACATGTCATCATCGTCGGCCATTACGGTTGCAAGGGCGTGCATGCGGCCATGACGGGCACGCGCATCGGCCTGGTCGACAACTGGTTGCGCCACGTGCAGGACGTGGGCCAGAAGCACGAACGCTACCTGGGCGACGTACTGACGAGCCGCCAGCGCGGCGACCGCCTGTGCGAACTGAACGTGGTGGAACAGGTCTTGAACGTGTGCCAGACCACCATCGTGCAAGATGCGTGGGAACGGGGCCAGGAACTCAGCGTCCATGGCTGGGTCTATGGCTTGAAGGATGGCTTGCTGAACGACCTGGAAGTGACGGTCACGGCCGGCCACGAGCTGGCGCCGCGCATGGCGACCCGCCTGGCTCGCTACGAAGCAACGGCGTAAGCAACGCTGGCGCAGTGCCTATGGCGTGGCGCCTTCCAGTCGGCCCAGATAATCGGCCGCTTCCCGCACGCCCTCCTGCGCAGCCAAACGCAGCCAGGTCCTGGCCTGGGGAATGTCCTGGGGCGTGCCCCGGCCTTCGGCCAGCGCCACGCCATAGTGGTAGCGCGCCAGCCGCGCATAGGCGGCGTCATCATTCGTGTGGGCGCCGCGCCGCATCAGCGCCGTCGCCTGCACCAGGTCCCTGGGCACGCCCACGCCCGTTTCATACAGCTGGGCCAGCCAAATCATCGAATACACATCGTTCCAGCGCCGGATGCAATCTTCAAAGATGACGACGGCCGCCGCATGGTCTCCCGTCTTGTCGGCCGCATAGCCGTACAAACACTTGATGCGCTTGTCGCTGTGCACATAGGCTTTATAGCTGAGATCGCCTTCATCCTGGCTATCCTGCGCATGGGCGGGAATGGCGAGCAGCATGGCGAGCAAGAGGGCGATAGTGGGCATGGCTTTCCTGGTTGATGGTGAAAGATTGGTAGTCAAGCAAGTTGCGTGCTAGCGCCATTTCCGGGCAAAGCCGATGCTGCTGCGCCATTGCGTGACAGTACCTGTTGCAGCATGGCGCAACGCGCTGCGCATATCCATATCAGAAATGCTTCGTTTGCAGGATCGATGCGCAGGCATACAGTGGACTGCCCCTGACTCTAGTCGAATTCCCATGTCGGCCGTCCTGAAACCCGTGCATTCCACCAGCCATTTCCGTATCGAGACTTTCGATGCGCCGCTCGGCGCGCAAGTGCTGGGGCTGGATCTGGCGCAGCCGCTGTCGCTGGGCGATTTCCAGCGCCTGCACCACGCCCATCTCGACCATCACGTGCTGGTGTTTCGCGCACAGCACATCACGCCGCAGCAGCAGGTGGACTTCAGCCGCCGCTTCGGTCCCCTGCAAATCCACGTGCTGCGCCAGTTCCAGCTGCCCACGCAACCGGAAGTGCTGATCATCTCGAACATCGTCGAGAACGGCCAGCCCATCGGGCTGGGCGATGCGGGCCATTTCTGGCATTCGGACCTGTCGTACAAGGAAGTGCCCAGCCTCGGCTCCATGCTGCACGCGCAAGAATTGCCGGACGAGGGCGGCGATACCGTGTTTGCGAATATGCACCTGGCCTGGGAAAGCTTGCCGGCTGCGCTGCGCCACGCCGTGCGCGGCGCCCGCGCCGAACACAGCTACCTGAGCCAGTATGAGGAGTTGCGCCGCCGCAATCCCTGGCGTCCCGCACTGACGCAGGCGCAGATCGATGAAGTCAAACCTGTCACCCATCCCGTCGTGCGCGTGCATCCGGAAACGGGGCGGCGCGCCCTGTTTGTCAGCGAACATTTCACCACGCGCATCGTTGGCTTACCCGACGATGAAATCCGCGCCCTGCTCGACGAACTGTTTGCGCACAGCGTGCGCCCGGAGCATTTATATGTGCACCGCTGGCAGCCGCATGACCTGGTGTTTTGGGATAACCGTTCCCTGATGCACCTGGCGACGGGGTGCCCGCCCGACCAGCGTCGCAAACTTTACCGAACCACCATCGAAGGCGATGCGCCGTACTGATTTTTTGACCGTAGTTGACCAAGGAGTGTCCATGTTGCCGATCTTTACCTTTGCCCGCCGCCTGCTCGCCACCATTGCCATACTGTGCATGGCCATGCCCATGGCCATGGCCGAAGGCCAGATCCGCATCGCGGGCCAGCATGGCATCACCTTCTTGCTGCTCAACATTGCGCAAGAACAAAAGCTGATCGAAAAGCATGGCAAGCAGCAGGGCGTCGATGTAAAGGTCGAGTGGATCACCCTGTCGGGCGGCCCTGCCATCAATGACGCCTTGTTGTCGGGCAATATCGACATTGCAGGCGCCGGCCTGGGACCGCTGTTGACCATCTGGGACCGCACGAAAGGGCGGCAGAATGTGCGCGGCGTGGCCTCGCTCGGCAATTTTCCCTACTACTTGATCAGCAACAACCCGAAGGTGAAAACCCTGGCGGACTTGACGGACAAGGACCGCATCGCCTTGCCCGCCGTGTCCGTTTCCGTGCAGGCGCGCATCTTGCAGATGGCGGTGGCGAAACAGTGGGGCGACAAGGAGTTTGCCCGCCTCGATAACATCACGCAAACCCTGCCGCACCCGGATGCGGCGGCCGCCATCATCGCCGGTGGCACGGAGTTGAGCGGCCATTTCGGCAACTCGCCTTTCCAGGAGCAGGAACTGGCACAGAACCCGAACGCCCATATCCTCCTGAACTCGTATGACGTGCAAGGCGGGCCCAGCTCGTCGACCCTGCTGTATGCGACGGAAAAATACCGCAAGGATAATCCCAAGACTTACCGCGCCTTCATCGCCGCGCTGGCCGAAGCGGCGCAGTATGCGAGCAGCAATCCGCAGGGCGCGGCCGACATCTATATCAAGGTGAATAAAAGTAAGGTGGACCGCAATCTGCTCTTGAAAATCTTTGCCAATCCGCAAGTGCAATTCAAGATCGCGCCGCAAAACACCTATGGCCTGGCGCAATTCCTGCACCGCGTGAATGCCATTCGCAACCTGCCCGACAGCTGGCGCGACTATTTCTTTGACGACCCCGCCATCACGCAAGGAAGCTGAGATGAATGCACCCGCTTTTCACCTGGTACGTCCTCCGGTCTCAGTGGCGCCATTGCTCAGCGTCAGCCATGTCAGCCTGGAATACCGGACGGAGCAGCGCACCGTACGCGCCACGCATGACGTCAGTTTCGACGTGTTCTGCGGCGACCGTTTCGTCTTGCTGGGGCCCTCCGGCTGCGGCAAGTCGTCACTGTTGAAAGCCGTGGCCGGCTTCATCGCGCCGCGCGCGGGCGGTATCGCCATGCATGGGCAGCCTATACATACGCCGGGACCGGACCGTGTCGTCGTGTTCCAGGAATTCGACCAGTTGCCGCCGTGGAAGACCGTGCTGGAAAACGTCATGTTCCCCTTGCTGGCCAGCAAGCGGCTGGACAAGGTGGCGGCCCGCGAGCGCGCCCATCACTGGATCGCCAAGGTGGGCCTGGCCGGCTTCGAAGATGCCCATCCGCACACCTTGTCGGGCGGCATGAAACAGCGGGTAGCCATCGCCCGTGCGTTGGCCATGCAGCCGGAAGTGCTGCTGATGGACGAGCCGTTTGCCGCCCTCGACGCCTTGACGCGGCGCAAGATGCAGGAAGAGCTGAGCCGCTTGTGGGAAGAGTTGCGCTTTACCCTCGTGTTCGTCACGCATTCGATCGAGGAAGCGCTGGTGGTGGGCAATCGCATCCTGCTGCTGTCGCCCCATCCGGGCAGGGTGCGTGCAGAACTGAACAGCCATCAGTTCGGCTTGCACAGCGCCGGTAGTGCCGAATTCCAGGCCGCCAGCAGCCGCATCCACGGCTTGCTGTTCGATGAAGAAACAAGGGCGGTCCCGCAAGCAGCCAGCACGCAGCGGGAGGCCGTATGAGCGCGCTGCTGGAGCCGCCGATCCGCCAGGAGTTCGTGTATGCGGCGCCACCGCCGGCCGGCGTCACCGTCGAACGGCCGCTGTCGCGCTGGCAGCGCTGGAGTCAGCACGCGCTGTGGCGCAAGGCCTTGATTTTGCTCAGCATGGCCCTGTTGTGGGAAGGCGCGGCGCGCTGGACGCAGAACGATTTACTCTTGCCCAGTTTTCTCCAAACGGCGCAGGCGTTCATCGCTGGCATCGCCAACGGAGAATTGCTCGCGCGTACGGCTGCGTCCCTGGTCGTCTTGCTGCAGGGCTATGCGGTGGGCGTGCTGGCCGCCTTTGTGCTGACCTTGCTGGCAGTGTCGAGCCGCATTGGACGCGACGTGCTCGAAACGCTGACGGCCATGTTGAATCCCTTGCCAGCCATCGCCCTGTTGCCGCTGGCCCTGCTGTGGTTCGGCCTGGGGCGTGCCAGCCTGATCTTTGTCATCGTCCATTCCGTGATGTGGCCGCTGGCTCTGAACACCTATGCTGGCTTCCAGGGCGTGCCGGAAACCCTGCGCATGGCGGGCCGAAATTATGGCTTGAATGGCTTGCGCCTGGTGCTGCACATCCTCGTGCCGGGCGCTTTGCCGTCCATTGTCTCGGGCCTGAAAATAGGCTGGGCGTTTGCCTGGCGTACCTTGATCGCGGCCGAACTGGTGTTTGGCACCACGTCGGGGCAGGGCGGCCTGGGCTGGTACATCTTCCAGAACCGCAACGAGCTGTACACGGACAAGGTATTCGCGGGCCTGGCGGCCGTCATCGTGATTGGATTGCTGGTGGAAAACATCGGCTTTCGCACCTTGGAACGGGTCACCCTGCGCCGCTGGGGCATGCAGCGATAGTTACTTCAGCATGGTGCGCGCCGCCGCAATGATTTGCCGCGAGAGTTGGTCCATGCGCGGCGACTGCACTTTCCACGTATGCCAGTACAGGACCACGTCGGCCGGGGTCTTGGGTGTGAGCATTTCCACCAGCTCGCCATCCGTGTTCGCCTTCAGCAGCAGTTCCGGTACCATGCCGTAGCCGAGGCCGTAGCGGATGGCGTTGAAGTGCGAGGTGGCGCCCGGTACGTAATGGCAGGGGTAAGCCCCTTCCGGCAGCCCCAGCGCCTCTTGCAGGAACGATGACTGCAAGGTGTCCTTGCGCGTGTAGGCGACCACGGGCGCCGTGCGCGCCGCCTTGCGCGTCAGGCCGTGCGCGAACCACTGCTGGCGGAACGCGGGCGTGGCCACCAGCCAGTAGCGCATCACGCCCAGCGGTTCGGCCGTGCAGCCGCGCATGGGTTTGGCTTCCGTGCTGATGCAGCCGATGGCCATGCCCGTTTCCAGCAAGGTGTAGGTGTGGTCCTGGTCTTCCACGGTCAGGTCGAGCAGCACGCGCTCGCGTATCAGTACCTCGGATAGGGCCGGAAAGAACCAGGTACCCATCGAATCCGCGTTCAGCGCCAGCACCAGGGTCAGCGGGGCATCTTGCTGCACCGCCAGTTCCGCCTGCAAGTCCGCTTCCAGCAGCTTGGCCCGCTTCAAATACTGCATCAGCCGCTGCCCCATGCGCGTGGCGCGTGCGGGACGGCTGCGCACGATCAGCGCATTGCCCAGCTGGCTTTCCAGCGCCCGCACGCGCTGGGATATGGCGGGCGACGTCAGGTGCAGCCGCAGCGCCGCCTGCTCGAAGCTGCCCGTTTCCACGACGGCGCGGAACGCTTCCGTGTGCTTGGGATTGAGATCCATGGTCAAGGCCTAACATAAGAAAAATTTATCAATACTAAATAATACTTACTTTCCATAAGGATGGGTGTGTTGCAGTGCACAATGTCTCTTTGATGGAGTGCCGCGCGCCAGCGCGCGGCCTCCTGGCAGCAAGGGATTACCACCATGGAAGCACAAGCGAACGACACTACCACCCGCAAGTCCCCATCAAAGCTGGCGCGCAATCTGAAATTCGGCCTGGGATTGACCCTGGGCCTGGGCATGGCAGCCGCGCTGGCGGGCGGCTGGTGGCTGCGCCAGGCCTGGCAGGATTTGCCGGCCGTCGAGCACCTGGCACAGTACAAGCCCGCGCTGCCGCTGCGCATTTTCTCCAGCGAAGGCGAGCTGCTGGCCGAATACGGCGAGGAGCGCCGCGAATTCCTGCCCCTGAATGAGATCCCCCTGCGCATGCGCCAGGCCTTGCTGGCCATCGAGGATGCGCGTTTCTATGAGCATGGCGCCGTGGATTTCTATGGCTTGACGCGCGCCACGCTCGCCAACGTCGTCACGGGTCACCACGCACAGGGCGCCAGCACCATCACCATGCAGGTGGCGCGCGACTTTTTCCTGTCGCGCGAAAAAACCGTGCAGCGCAAGCTGACGGAGATGCTGCTCGCCTACAAGCTGGAACAGCACTATGGCAAGGACAAGCTGCTGGAACTGTATATGAACCAGATTTACCTGGGTGAGCGTTCCTACGGCTTTTCCGCCGCGTCGAATATTTATTTCGACAAGCCCCTGGCCGAAGTCAGCATCGCCGAAGCGGCCATGCTGGCCGGCTTGCCGAAAGCGCCGTCGGCCTATAACCCCGTCGCCAATCCGCAACGCGCCACCGTGCGCCAGCATTACATCCTGCAGCGCATGCGCGAACTCGGCTACATCACGCCAGCAGAATACGACACCGCCGTGGCGGAAAAACTGGCCCTGAACAAGGACCGCAACAGCTCCGTGCATGCGGCCGCGTATGCGGTCGAGGAAGCGCGTCAATTGATCCTGCAAAGCTACCCTGAGGGTGCCTACAGCATGGGCCTGGATGTGACGACCACCATCCGCATGGCGCCGCAAATTGCGGCCGACAAGTCGCTGCGCGATGGCTTGCTGAACGCGCAGGCGAGACGCGGCTACCGTGGCCCGGAAGCGCGCCTGGCCGCCTCCGAAGATAGCGTGGCGCGCCAGCTGGCCGCCTATCCGGACAGCGGAGAATTACGCGCCGCGCTGGTGCGCAAGGTCGGGACGTCGGGCAAGCGTCAACTGACGGCGCAGCTGCGCAATGGCGACGAGATTGTGCTCACCGCCTCGGATGCGCGCCTGGGCGGCAAGCTGCAGTGGGATGGCAAGCGCGCCATCGTTGAAAACAGCGTGATCCGCGTGGTGCACGATGCGGCGAAAAAACGCTGGCTGGTGAGCCAGTTGCCCGAGATGGAAGGCGCGCTCATTTCCGTCGATGCACACAGCGGCGAAATCGTCGCCATGGCGGGCGGCTTCGATTTCTACCGCAACCACTACAACCACGCCACGCAGGCATACCGCCAGCCTGGTTCCAGCTTCAAACCCTTCGTGTATTCTGCGGCGCTGGAAAAGGGATATTTCCCCGGCACGGCCGTGGACGATACGCAGCGCCTGCTGCTGCCGCAGGAAACGGGCGCGCGCCCCTGGCGTCCGCGCAATTACGGCAACAACTATGAAGGCTTCATCAGCGTGCGGCGCGGCCTGGTGCGCTCGAAAAACCTGGTGGCCGTCAGCCTGATGCAGGCGGCCGGTCCCGGCTACGTGCAGCACTACGCCACGCGCTTCGGCTTTGAAGGCGCGCGCAATCCCGTCTCCCTGCCGCTGGCGCTGGGCGCGGGCGCCGTCACGCCGCTGCAGCTGGCGCAGTCGTATGCCGTGTTCGCCAATGGCGGCATGCAGATGCCGCCGAAACTGATCAAGGAAGTGCGCAGCCGCAGCGGCGCAGTGCTGTTCAGCGATGCGGCACCACGCGCCAAGGGCGAGCCGGTACCAGGCACGCAAGTCATCTCCACGCGCAATGCCTACGTCATGGACAGCATGTTGCGCGATGTCGTCAAGAGCGGCACGGGACGCGGTGCTCTGGCGCTCGGGCGCGGTGACGCGGCCGGCAAGACGGGAACGTCGAACAACGCGTATGACGCCTGGTTCGCAGGCTATTCCTCGGGCCTCGTGTCCGTCGTCTGGCTCGGCTACGACCAGCCGAAAAGCCTGGGCAATGCCACCGGAGGGACGTTGGCGCTGCCCGTCTGGCGCGACTACATGCAAGTGGCCGTGCAGGGCCGCCGCGAACAGGTGCTGGCCGAACCGCCAGGCCTGGCGCTGCTCGATGGCGATTACGTGTATGCCGAATACCTGGCCGGCGACTGCCTGCGAGACAGCCACGCCTTCATCCACAGCAGTGTCAGTTGCGGCAGCGACGGTGCGGATACACGCATGGCGCAAGGTGACGCTGGCAATGGCGGCTCCAGTACGGGCACGAGCGAGGCGCGCTCCCTGAGCGAAGCGCGCGAACGCGAACAAATTCTCAAATCATTTTCGGAAGAGTAAGAGCATGCTGTTATATACGATTTACCTGGTGGCGATTGTCGCCGAAGCGATGTCCGGCGCCATCATGGGCATGCGGCGCGGCATGGATTTGTTCGGCATCTGCATGATCGGCACCGTCACGGCGCTCGGTGGCGGCACCGTGCGCGACGTGCTGCTGGGGCACTATCCGCTGGGCTGGATCGCGCATCCCGAATACCTGCTATTTACCATCGGCGCGGCCGTCGTCACGGCCTTTGTCGCGCGCTACCTGCACCATCTGCGCGCCATCTTCCTGCTGGTGGACGGCCTGGGCCTCGTGGCGTTTTGCGTGATTGGCTGTGACATCGCCATGTCGGCCAAGATGCATCCGGCCATCGTCGTGCTGGCGGGGATGATCACCGGCGTCTTCGGCGGCCTGCTGCGCGATATCCTGTGCAACCAGATTCCGCTCGTGCTGCAGCGCGAAGTGTATGCCACCGTGGCGCTGTTTACGGGCAGCCTGTACGTGGGCCTGCTGTACTTCAAGGTCGATAGCGCGGTGGCGCAGCTGGCGTCCATCGGCGCCGGTTTCCTGTTCCGTTTCCTGGCCCTGCACTTCGAGTGGCGCCTGCCGAATTTCAATGGCGACCGCATACGGGGATTTGAGTAAAGCAACCGCCGCGTGAATATTTTCACGCGCATTTAACCCCTTTTTCTCCGCCGCTGCGTTTCATGGTTGTCACCCCAGCCAACCGGAGAAGAAGCGATGTCCAGCGCCCTCAAGTTCACATTGATACTGTCCCTGCTCTTGTCGGCAGGCTGCCACGCCGCCGGCACGGCGCCGCGCAAGACCCTGGCGCCGTTTGCCAGCGAGCAGGCCTTGAGCGACTATCTGCAGCAGTTGCAAACGCGTCAGGCGGCCCTGCAAAGGGAGCAGCAGAAACTGCAGCGGGCCACGGCGCAGTATTCGGCGCAGTACACGGCGGCGCCTCCGGCCCCTGCTGCGCCGATGATGGCGAAAGCCGCGCCGGCAACATCGGCAGAAGCGGCGGAATCCGTCACCAATGTGCAGACGGCGGGCGTGGACGAAGGCGGCATCGTCAAGCTGCATGGCAAGCACCTGGTGATGCTGCGGCGCGGCAAGCTGTTCACCGTGCAGGTGGGTGGAAATGCTCTGCAGCCGGTGTCCTCGCTCGATGCGTTCGCGCCGGGTAGCGACCCGTCCGGCAGCTGGTATGACGAGATGCTGATCGATGGCGACACGGTGGTGGTCATCGGCTACAGCTACAGCCGCGGCGGCACGGAGATCGGCCTGTTCGACATTGCGGCAGACGGCAAGCTGGCCTACCGCGCCACGTATCACTTGCGTTCCAACGATTATTATTCCTCGCGCAATTACGCCAGCCGCCTGGTCGACAGCAAACTGGTGTTCTATTCGCCCCTGTCGCTGAACCTGCGTCGGGGCGACCCCTTTGGCGGCTTCCCCGCGCTGCGCCGCTGGCGCCCTGACGCCGTGCCATCCGACTTCAAGCGCATCGCTCCGGCCACGCGCATTTACCGCACCGATGAAGAGCCCGAAGCGGGCGCCGGCCTGACCCTGCATACGGTCACCGTGTGCGACCTGGCGCAGCGCGACATGCGCTGCGAAGCGACCGCCGTGATGGGGCCGCAGGGCCGCGTGTTTTATGTGTCGGGCGAGTCCGTTTTCGTGTGGGCCACGCGGCGGGGCCGCGACTCGGGCGTGTTCCGCATTCCCCTCGATGGTTCGGCGCCCAGCGCCCTGAAGGTGGCGGGCGCGCCCGTCGACCAGTTCTCGTTCCTGGAAAGCGTTGACGGCCACCTGAACGTCCTGCTGCGCGCCGAAGGGCAGGGCGACGCCATGTGGGACGGCGCGCGGGGCCGTGGCGACATGGCCTTGCTGCGCGTGCCATTGACGTCGTTTTCCGATGGCCGCGACAGTGCGCCCGCCAGCAGCTACAAGCCGTTGCCAGGTGGTGGCGGCTACGGTCTGCAGAACCGCTATGTGGGGCCGTATCTGTTGTACGGCAATCCGGGCAATGGCGGCTGGCGGCAGGCGGACCAGGCCTGGCCGCGCCAGCCCCTGTATGCCGTGCGCTGGGCCGATGCGGGCAGCGTGCAAGCCTTGTCCCTGCCGCACGGCGTGGAGCGCATCGAGGCGCTGGGCAATGACGCCGTGGTGATCGGCGCGCAGGGCAGGGATCTGCACTTCAGCAGCATCCGCCTGGGGGCGCAGGCGGCGATTGCCACGCGCTACATCCGCGCCGATGCGGCGCAGGGCGAGTCGCGCAGCCACGGCTTTTTCTACAAGCCACAAACGGCCAGCGAGGGCATGATCGGGCTGCCCATCCTGGGCGCGGACGAGCGGCCTGGCCTCAACAAGTCAGCCGCATCCGTTCTCTATCTGCGTAACAGCGGCTTGCAGTTGACGGAGCTGGGCGCGCTGGCGGCGCGGCCGGGCCAGTTATCGGCGGCGGACGACGGCTGCCGCGCTTCCTGCGTGGACTGGTATGGCAATGCGCGGCCCCTGTTCCTGCAGGGCCGGGTCTTCGCCTTGCTCGGCTATGAGTTGGTGGAAGGGGTGCTCAAGGACGGACAGATCCGCGAAGTGCGCCGCATCAGCTATGCGCCCATTGCGTCCACTGCACGCTGAAGGCGCAGGGGAATTGTCGCTGCCGCGTAGTTCGGCTACACTGGTCCGCATGCCCGACACTTTACTGACCGCGACGGATGAAGAGCTGATGCTGCGCTACGGCGCCGGCGACCTGCCGTCGTTTCGCGAATTGTACCGGCGCCATAGCCAGGGACTGTACCGCTTCGTGGCCTGGCGTGCGCCGCGTCGCGCCTGGGTCGACGAGATCGTGCAGGATGCGTGGGCCAGCCTGCACGCGGCGCGCACGGGCTACCAGCCGCAGGCGGCGTTCCGCACCTATCTGTACCAGATCGCGCGCAACCGCCTGATTGACCTCCTGCGCCAGCGGGAAGGGCAGGAACAAGGGGAAGCAGGCGAGTCGGCCGACGAGGGCGCATCGCCGCAGCAATCGCTGGAGCAGAAACAGCAGCACGCGCTGCTGCATGCTGCCATCGCCGCGCTGCCCGTGGAACAAAGGGAAGCGCTGGTGCTGCAGCAGTTCAGCGGCATGAGCATCCAGGATATCGCCGTGGTGACGGGAGCGGAAGCGGAAACCGTCAAGAGCCGGCTGCGCTACGCCATGCAGAAATTGCGCACGGGCTTGGATAGCGCCGCTGGCGCGGGAGGACAGGCATGAATACGCACGATACAGATCATCAAGATCATCACGACGAAGAATTGAACGCGCTGCTGGCCAGTTTGCCGCAGCCCGCGCCTTCCAGCGCGCTCGATGCGGCCATTTTGGCGGATGCGGAAAAGGCCCTGCACAAGCCGGCGGCGAACGACAGCGCCGATGGCGTGCTGCGCAACTTGCCCACCAAGAAATCCCCGGACTACCTGCAGCGCTGGCGCGTGCCGCTGGGGCTGGCCGCGGCCGTGCTGCTGACGGTGAACCTGATCGGCGTGGACTGGTTCGGCTCGAAGCCGGCGCAATTTCCCGTGGTCGGGGAACCGGTCACGCAGGAGGTGATGCCGGTTGCGGCGCCAGTGCCGCAGGCTGCCGTCTCCACGGCGCCGGTGCTGGCGTCAGCGCCGACGCCGACGCCAGCACCAGCACCAGCACCAGCACCAGCACCAGCACCAGCACCAGCACCAGCACCGCGCGCCATGGCGGCAGCCAAGCCGGCGCCGCTGCCTGAACTGGCGCCGCCACCGCCGCCAGCCACGGACATGCAGCGGGCAATGGAGCAGCAAGCCGCCATGCAGGCCGAGTCCAGCCTGCAGCGCCAGGTGCCGGTACAGCGCGCGATGGCCATGCCCGCTCCTGTCGCGGCAAAGTCGGCGCCGCTGCCGCCACCGGCCAGGCTCGACGCTTCCGTATGGCTGGTGAAGATCGACGCCTTGTTGAAAGTGGGCGAAGGCGCCCTGGCGCAGGAGGAATGGGTGGCGTTTCGGCAGGCCTATCCCGACTATCCGGTGGCCGATGAATTGCGGCAGCGGCTGGAGAAAACGAAGCCGTAGCGCAAGCTACACGATGCCCTTCCTGCGCTCCCACACGGCGCTGCCCACGAAAATGGCGGCGCACACCCACATCACGGCCGGCAGGGCGTTGACGCCCACCGATTGCATCAGGACCCCCGTCAGCAGGGGGCCGCCGCCGCTGGTCACGCCCCAGGTGGCGTTGACGATGGCGCTGGCGCTGGTCAGCGACAGGCCCGTAAAACGCTCGCCGCAGGCCACCAGCGCCAGCATGTAGATGCCGCCTGCCGCTGCGCCCAGCAATAGTAGCAAGGTCCACCACAGCCACGGCGTGCCGACGGCGAACGGCAGCAGCGGCAGCAGCAGGCAGACAGCCACGCCGCAGGCCGCGTGGACTTTGGCGCGGCCGAAGCGGTCGGCCATCCATCCCAGTGCGAATTGCAGGCCCGTGTCGCCCACCAGCACCACGGTGGCCGACAGCAGGGCCAGGTCGGTGCCGATGCCGTGCTCCATCGCGTACAAGGGCAACAGGCTCAATGCCAGGGTGTCGAACAGGGCAAAGAAGGCCGCGCCCAGCACGATCATCGGCATGCGCGGCAAGATCAAGGTCCACTTCACGCCCTGTTCCTCCGGCTCGCGCTCCGGGCCGCTGTTCGAGATCAGCATCAGGCCCGGCACGGCCAGCAAAAACAGCAGGCCGCAGGCGGCGAAGCTCCAGCTGATCTTGTCGTTGAACAGGGCCACCAGGGCGGGGCCGATCAGCTGGAAAAAGGTAAAGCTGGTGGTGTACATGGCCACCACGCGTCCCCGCGAATTATCGGGTGCCAGGCGGTTGACCCACGCTTCGCCGATGGTAAACAGCACGCCCATGGCGCCGCCGAACAGGAAGCGCAGCACGCTCCACGCCAGCAGGTGGTCGGTGAACTGCATGGCGATCGTCGCCAGCGATGCCGCCCAGACGGCGCCCAGCATGGTGGCGCGCGCGCCGAAGCGCCCCACCCAGCCGGAGACGAATGGCGAGGCGGCCAGGATGCCGAGCGCGCTGACGGCCGTGATCATGCCGATGATGTCCGTACCCACGCCGCGCTGGTGCAGGGTCAGCGCCGTCAACGGCATGGTCGCGCCCAGGCCCAGGCCGACTACGCCGATACTGACCACGAGGGCGAAGAAGTCGCGCCACGGGATGTGCTTCATGGCTGCCCCCACAGGGAGGAAAAGGTGGTCGGGATGGCTGGAAAACGGTGTGGATGCATGGGGAAGTAAGGGAACTTTGCCGCAGGCGCTGGTGTTTGGCGCCAGACGGGCATATGATGATTTGAACAAAAGCAAAATTGCAAAGCCGTAGTGTAGGCGATGTGTGCCGCCGTTGGCCACGTGTGGCCGTTTCTAGCGGCTCTGCTGTACAGTGTAGCGAGCGGCAGCGCTGTCATGGCGCTGTCATTGGATCGTCACGCCAGCGAGGTAGCACTCTATGCGCCGTCCCATCGTTCTCGTTCCCGCCTGCCAGCGCCAGTTGGGCAGTCACGCCTGGCACATGGCGCAGGACAAATACCTGCATGCCGTGCTGCACGGTGCCGGCTGCATGCCGCTTTTGCTGCCCGCCCTGGGCGCGGATGCGGACCTGGAAGCGGCGCTGCAGATTGCCGATGGCGTCATGCTGACCGGTTCCGCCTCGAACGTCGACGCCCGCCTGTATGGCGAAGAGATTCTCCATCCCGATCTGCCGCAAGACCTCGCACGCGACGCCACCACCTTGCCCTTGATCCGCACCGCGCTGGCGCGCCAGCTCCCCCTGTTCGCCATTTGCCGCGGCTTCCAGGAAGTCAACGTGGCCCTGGGCGGCAGCCTGCACCAGGCCGTGCATGCGGTGCCGGGCATGCTCGACCACCGCGAGAACGTGCTCGATCCCCTGGCGCGCCAGTACGCGCCCGCGCACCGCATCAAGTTGATGCCGGACGGCCTGCTGTCACGGCTGCTGGGCGGCGAGAGCGAGATGATGGTCAACTCCCTGCATGGCCAGGGCATTGCCCGGCTGGCCGATGGCTTGCTGGTGGAAGCCTTGGCCGACGACGGCCTGGTGGAAGCCTATACGGTAGCCAGCGCCGCCGGTTTTACGCTGGCCGTGCAATGGCACCCGGAATGGCAGGTGGAAGACCATCCGCAGTCGATGCTGCTCTTTGGCGCCTTCGGCCAGGCGTGCCGCGATTACCAGGAACAGCAGCACAGAAAGAAAGAATGACAGGCAAGGATGACAGGCGCGCCGCACCAGCACTGCGCGGCGTTTGATCAAGACCAGCGAGAGGGAAACATGGCAATACGCGAAAATTTTACCTATACGGATATGGATTTGTGGCTCAATGAAAAGCGCGTCACGGAAATCGAATGCCTGGTGCCCGACTTGACGGGGGTGGCGCGCGGGAAGATCCTGCCGCGCGGGAAATTCACCCAGGAGCGCGGCATGCGCATCCCGGAGGCGGTGCTGGGCATGACCGTCACGGGCAATTACCCGGTCGACGATGGCGGCTACGACCGCGCCATATCCAGCACCGACCGCGACATGATTTTAAAAGCCGATCCCACCACCATCACCATGGTGCCCTGGGCTACGGATCCCACCGCGCAAGTCATCCACGACTGCTATTTTACCGACGGCATGCTGGTCGATTTTGCGCCCCGCTCTGTGCTGCGGCGCGTGCTGAAACTGTATGCGGACAAGGGCTGGAGGCCTGTGGTGGCGCCGGAGCTGGAGTTCTACCTGACGGCGAAAAACACGGACCCGGACTTGCCATTGAAACCGCCCATCGGGCGCAGCGGCCGTGCCGAAACCAGCCGCCAGGTGTACAGCATCGACGCCGTCAACGAGTTTGATCCCCTGTTCGAGGATATCTACGATTATTGCGAACTGATGAACCTTGACGTCGACACCCTGATCCACGAAATCGGCGCCGGACAGATGGAAATCAACTTCCTGCATGGCGACCCTTTGGGCCTGGCAGACAAGGTCTTCTTTTTCAAGCGCACCCTGCGCGAAGCGGCCCTGAAACACGATATGTACGCCACCTTCATGGCCAAGCCCATGGCGGGTGAACCGGGCTCTGCCATGCATGTGCACCAAAGCGTCGTCGATGCCAAGACTGGCCTGAATATCTTCAGCAACGAGGACGGTTCGGCCGCGCCCATCTTCAAACATTACATCGCGGGCCTGCAGCGCTACATGCCTTCGGCCATGGCCATCGTTGCGCCGTATGTGAATTCCTACCGCCGCATCGTGCGCCACACTGCCGCGCCGATCAACATCCAGTGGGGCCTGGACAACCGCACGGTGGGTTTCCGCGTGCCCGAATCGGGCGTGCAGGACCGCCGCGTGGAAAACCGCATCATCGGGGCCGACGCGAATCCCTACCTGGCGCTGGCCGTGACGCTGGCCTGCGGCTATCTCGGCATGACGGAGCAGCTGGAAGCGACGCCGATGATGGTGGGCAGCGCCTACGACATGAAGTTTGAACTGCCGCAAGGCTTGCCCGAGGCCCTGCAGTTGCTGCGCACGGAAGACAAGCTGCGCACGGTGCTGGGAGAGCGCTTCATCGACGTGTATGCGGCCATCAAGGACCTGGAACACCAGGAATTCATGACGGTCATCAGCCCGTGGGAGCGCGAACACCTGTTATTGCACGTTTAAAAGGAGCACGCATGAGCACAACAAACAATCCGCTGGCGCCCAGCGCCGCGCTGGTTGCCTCTGTAGCGCAGAAAAACGTGGCGCCGCAGGTGTATGACACGGCCGCCATCCAGCACATGGACTCGGCCCACTACCTGCATCCGTTTACCGATTTCCAGGACCTGGCATCGAAAGGCGCCAGGGTGATGGTGCGCGGCGATGGCGTCTACCTGTGGGATAGCCAGGGCAAGAAAATCGTCGATGGCATGTCGGGCCTGTGGTGTGTCAACGTAGGCTATGGCCGTACGTCGATCTCGCAAGCCGTATACCGGCAGATGGAGACGCTGCCCTTCTATAACAGCTTCTTTGGCACGACGAACGTGCCGGCCGCGCAGCTGGCCGCCAAGCTGGCGCAAATCTCGCCGCCGCAATTCCAGCATGTGTTCTTCACCAGTTCCGGCTCGGAGGGCAACGACACGAACCTGCGCATGGTGCGCCGCTACTGGGATCTCCTCGGCTACAAGGAGAGACATACCATCATCAGCCGCCACAACGCGTATCACGGCAGCACGGTGGCGGGGGCATCACTGGGCGGCATGGATGGCATGCACGCGCAGGGGGGCTTGCCGATACCGGGCATTGCGCATATCGGCCAGCCGAATTACCTGGAAGCTGGCCACGGTATGAGCCCCGAGGAATTCGGTGTGAAAGCGGCGGGCTGGCTGGAAGACAAAATCCTGGAAATCGGCGCCGACAAGGTGGCCGCCTTCATCGGCGAGCCGGTGCAGGGTGCCGGCGGCGTCATCATCCCGCCAAGCACTTACTGGCCAGAAGTACAGCGCATCTGCGACAAGTACGGCATCCTGCTGATCGCCGATGAAGTCATCTGCGGCTTCGGTCGCCTGGGGCGCTGGTTCGGCTCCGAACTGTTCGGCATCAAGCCTGACCTGATCACATTTGCCAAGGGCGTCACCTCGGGCTACGTGCCATTGGGCGGCGTGCTGGTGGGCGACAGGGTGGCCAAGGTGCTGATCGAGCAGGGCGGCGAATTCACGCACGGCTTTACCTATTCGGGCCACCCCGTCGCTTGCGCGGCGGCGCTGGAAAACATCCGCATCATCGAGGAAGAGCAACTGGTGGCCAAGGTGGCTGATGATACGGGGCCTTACCTGAAGCAGTGCTTTGCTCGCCTGGGAGAACATCCGCTGGTCGGCTACGCAGACAGCTGCGGCCTGGTCGCGGGCCTGAACCTGGTGCGCAAGAAGGGGGCCACCGTGCATGAAAACGTGTTGTTTGACGAGGACCAGGGCGTCGGCATGCTCTGCCGCGGCCACATGTTCGACAACGGCGTCATCATGCGCGCCGTGGGCGAGCGCATGATCGTCGCTCCGCCCCTGGTGATGACGCGCGCGCAGATCGATGAAATGGTGGGCTTGATACGCCTGTGTCTGGACAAGACCTATGCGGACGTGCAGGCGAAGGGCTGGGTTTAGCTCTGAGCTGGCTTAAATACCGGGGTCAGACCCGCCGGGGGAATACGTCCCAGTGGGACGTATTCCGATCGCGAAGCGACTGACCCCGGATTTCTGCTGAATGCGCCACAGAATTCACATTTTTCACAGCACATGCGGGTGAGTTCCGCTAAACTTCCATCTTGGCCGCTACTACAGCGGCCAGTTTTTCATTTTGACACCCTCTTACCCAGAAGCTAACCACACATGACGATAGCAACACCTGCCGCGTCGGCCAGCGACGCCCAAGCGCCTTTCTTGCTGATTGATCAACTGGTCAAGGAATTCGATGGCGTGCGCGCCGTCAATGATATTTCCGTGACGATCAACAAGGGCGAGATTTTCGCCCTGCTGGGCAGTTCCGGTTGCGGCAAGTCGACCCTGCTGCGCATGCTGGCCGGTTTCGAGACGCCGACCTCGGGGCGCATCGCCCTGGCGGGCAACAGCATTGTCGATGTGCCGCCGCACCAGCGGCCCATCAACATGATGTTCCAGTCGTACGCGCTGTTCCCCCACCTGTCCGTGTGGGATAACATCGCCTTCGGCCTGCGCCGGGACGGCTTGCCGAAAGCGGAAGTGGCGGCGCGTGTCGAGCAGATGCTGGCGCTGGTGCAACTGGGCCAATACGCGAAGCGCAAGCCGCACCAGCTGTCGGGCGGCCAGCAGCAGCGCGTGGCGCTGGCGCGCAGCCTGGCCAAGCGTCCGCAATTGCTGCTGCTCGACGAGCCGCTGGGCGCGCTCGACAAGAAACTGCGCGAGCGCACGCAGATGGAACTGGTCAACATCATCGAGCAGGTGGGCGTCACCTGCGTGATGGTCACGCACGACCAGGATGAAGCCATGAGCATGGCCACGCGCATCGCCGTCATGAGCGAAGGGCGCATACTGCAGGTGGGCGCACCGGGTGAAATCTACGAAACGCCGAACTGCCGTTTCGTGGCCGACTTCATTGGCAGCGTCAACCTGTTCGACGGCAGCATCACGCAGGACGAACCGGATCACGTGGTGATCGCCACGCCCGATGGCGAGCACTATGTCTCGCACGGCATCACGGGCAACCTGGGCATGGATGTCTCGGTGGCCGTGCGCCCCGAGAAAATCGGTATCCAGATCGAGCCACCTGCCTTGGAAGAGCGCGCGTCGCCCGCGGAACACGGCTACAACTGCGCCCAGGGCGTGATCGTCGCCATGGCGTATTTTGGCAATGAAACCAGCTACCATGTGCGTCTCGACAGCGGCACGGTGGTGAAAGTCTCGCGCACCAACGCGGCCCGCCACGACGTCTCGCGCCTCGAGCGCGAGCAGCGCGTGTGGGTGTGGTGGGATGGCGCCGACATCGTCGTGCTGACCAGCTGAGGCCATCATGACGTCCCTCCTGCAATCGCTGCGCCACTTCGTTACCTTGCGCTGGCTGACGGGCCGCAACGCCGTTATCGCCGTGCCGTCGCTGTTCCTGACGGCCGCTTTCCTGGTGCCTTTCCTGATCGTGCTGCGCATCAGCCTGTCCGACATGGACACGGCAGGCAGTCCGTTCGGCGGTCTGCTGTCGTACGTCGACGGCATCGTCGTGCTGAAGGTCAAAATCGCCAACTACCTGTTCATCGCCGCCGATGAACTGTATCTGCTTACCTATCTCAGCTCCCTGAAATATGCGGCGATCACCACCGCCATCTGCCTGTTTATCGGCTACCCGTTCGCCTACTTCATGGCGCGCGCCAGGCCATCGATCCGCCCTGTGCTGATGATGCTGGTGATGCTGCCGTTCTGGACCTCGTTCCTGCTGCGCGTGTATGCCTGGAAGGGTATCCTGGCCAACCACGGCTTGCTCAACGACCTGCTGATCGCGCTGGGCGTCATCAGCGAACCGCTGCACATGATGAACACTTCGTTCTCCTTGGTGGTCGGCATGGTGTACGCCTACCTGCCATTCATGATCCTGCCACTGTACGCCAACCTGGTCAAAATGGACATGCGCTATCTGGAAGCGGCGGCCGATCTGGGCGCCACGCCCCTGCAGGCGTTCTGGCGCATCACGGTGCCGCTGTCGAAGTCGGGCATCATCGCCGGCGCCATGCTGGTATTCATTCCGTCCGTGGGCGAATACGTGATTCCTGAGCTGCTGGGCGGCCCGGAAACGTTGATGATCGGCCGTGTGCTGTGGGATGAATACTTCACGAATAACGACTGGGCCATGGCTTCGTCGGTGACGGTGCTGGTGGTCTTGCTGATCCTCGTGCCGATGGCCATTTTTAACAAATACAAGACCGATCAAGGCGCGGAGGGACAAGCATGAACGGACGCACCTTTTTACAGCGCTGGTTCGGGCGCGGCTGGCTCTCGCTCGGCTATCTGTTCCTCTACCTGCCCATCATCGTACTGATCGTCTTCTCTTTTAACAGCTCGCGCCAGGACATGGTGTGGAGCGGCTTTTCGCTGCGCTGGTACAGCGAGTTGATGAGTGATACGGAAATCATCTCGGGTTTTGGCTTGTCGCTGAAGATCGCCTTCATGTCGGCCACCTCGTCCGTCATACTGGGTACCTTCGCCGCCTTCGCCTTGAACAGCTACCAGCGCTTCCGTGGCCGTACCTTGTTCTCGTCCATGGTCAGCGCGCCGCTGGTGATGCCGGAAGTGATCATCGGCCTGTCCTTGCTGCTGATGCTGGTGTCCATGCAAAAAGTCTTCGGTTTCCCCGAGCGGGGCGTGCTGACGATCTGGCTCGGTCACACCCTGCTGGGCATGGCGTATGCAGCCGTGGTGGTGCAGTCGCGCCTGCAGGAAATGAGTAAATCCCTGGCCGAAGCGGCCATGGACCTGGGGTGCCGCGCGCATCAGGTCTTCTTCCTCGTTACCCTGCCAAACATCACGCAGGCGCTGGCTTCGGCATGGCTGCTGACGTTCACGCTGTCGCTGGACGATGTGGTGCTGACGGCCTTCCTGTCCGGCCCAGGTTCGACGACGATGCCGCTGGTGATCTTCTCGCGTGCGCGTCTGGGGCTCGATCCGCGCGTCAATGCGATTGCCGCGCTGACCATTCTCGTCGTGACGATCGCCGTGATCGTGTACGCCGTGATGCTGGCGCGCGCCGACCGACAGCGCCGCAAGCAGATGTCTGCGGCCTATTTGGCAGACTAGGAGTAAGCTGGCGTTTTCACCTTGCGGGAGACGACCATGACGGAAAACACCAGTTGGCATGCACGGGCGGCAGCGCTCATGATCGATGGACGCGCCTTCATCAATGGCGAACGGATGGGGGCCAGGTCTGGCCAGACCTTCGACAATCTGTCGCCCATCGATGGCCGTCTCCTGGGGCAGGTGGCCCGCTGCGACAGCGCCGACGTGGACGCGGCCGTGCTGGCCGCCCGCGCTGCTTTTGAGGACCGCCGCTGGGCAGGCAAGTCCCCCGCGCAGCGCAAGCGTATACTGATCAAGTTCGCCGACCTGGTGCAGCAGAACGGCCCCGAGCTGGCCCTGCTGGAAACCCTGGACATGGGTAAGCCGATCAAGTACAGCCAGAGCGTGGACGTGGGCGCCACGGCCAACTGCCTGCGCTGGTATGGCGAGGCGATCGACAAGGTCTACGATGAAATCGCACCGACTCCCGCCAACAGCCTGGCACTGATCACGCGCGAACCGGTGGGCGTCGTCGCCGCCATCGTGCCGTGGAATTACCCGATGATCATGGCCGCCTGGAAAATCGCCCCGGCCCTCGCGGCCGGCAACAGCGTGATATTGAAACCGTCGGAAAAATCGCCATTGACGGCTCTGCGCCTGGCAGACATCGCGCTGCAGGCGGGCGTGCCGGCTGGCGTCTTCAACGTGCTGCCCGGCTTTGGCAACGAGGCGGGCGCCGCGCTGGCGCTGCACATGGATGTCGATTGCATCGGCTTTACGGGTTCCACGCGCACGGGCAAGTTGATCGTGCAGATGGCGGGCCAGTCGAATTTGAAACGGGCCTGGACGGAATTGGGCGGCAAGTCCGCCAACATCGTTTGCGCCGACTGCCTGGACCTGGACAAGGCCGTGGCGGCGGCTGTCGGTTCCATCTTTTTCAACCAGGGCGAAAGCTGCAACGCGCCCTCGCGCTTGTTCGTGGAAGAGTCGATCAAGGAAGAATTCCTGGCCAAGGCGTTGGCCATGCTGCCCCGCTTCCAGCCCGGCGACCCGCTCGACGAAGCCACCGTCATGGGCGCCATCGTCGACGCCACGCAGATGAGCACTGTCATGGGCTATATCGCGGCCGGCAAGAGCGAAGGCGCACAGCTGCTCGGCGGCGGCGACGCCGTGCGCGCGGAGACGGGCGGCTACTATGTGCAGCCGACCATTTTCGGCGTGGACGCGGGCATGACGATCGCGCGCGAAGAGATCTTCGGCCCTGTGCTGTCCGTGCTGGGCTTTACGGATATCGCCGATGCCATCAAACAGGCGAATGCCACGCCGTATGGCTTGCAGGCGGCCGTGTGGACGTCGGATATCACCAAGGCGATCCAGACGGCGCGCGCCCTGCGTGCGGGCACCGTGCACGTCAACCAGTACGACGGCGACGACATCACCGTGCCGTTCGGCGGCTACAAGCAGTCGGGCAATGGGCGCGACAAGTCGCTGCACGCGCTGGACAAATACACGGAGCTGAAGACGACGTGGATACAGGTGGGGTAATTTTTATAAGGGTACTTAAAAGGGCTAATTAATGGTGTTGCCGACTTAAAATAGTTCTTTTAGGTTCTATTAAATTTTTCATGGCGCTGCACCTGCTAAAATTTGGATCGTATAAGTGCTAATTTACGGATAAACTGAACACAATTAGCTACTATAAGATCCAGTGGAGTCGCCATGCAGTGCCATTTTCAAATTTTTCATGATGATGCGTGGCACGATTGCGCATCGCTGACTTTGCTTGAACCTGCAGGCGGCAATCCACGTACCGCTGCCCTGTTCGAGTATGACCTCGATTATGCCTTCTTCAAGCTTGAGAGTGGACCTGTCTCGCTGCGTTTCCCCGTCACGGCAGAGATGCAGAAGCTGGCGCAATGGCCAGCCTTTATCTTTGACCTGATTCCCCAGGGAAGCGGACGGACATATCTGCTTGGGCAGCTTCAACTTGCCGATGGTCCGGCTGCCGATTTTGCGCTGGCGTGTGCCGGCGCATTCAATCCCGTCGGGCGCGTGCGCATCGCCGAGGCCGTGCAGTACTACGCACAACATATGAATCGCCACGACAAGGGCAAGCCGCTGCCCGGCTTTTCACTGGACGAGATCATAGGTCGCGGCGATGCCTTCAATGAGCGCATGCTGATGCATGGCATGCTGGCCGCCGGCAGTCTGGGGGTGCAAGGAGCGGCGCCGAAATATCTGCTGACCACCGACCATGCCGGTCTCTGGCATGCCGATAGTGCCCTGGCGGACCAGTACGCGGCTGCGCATTTCATCGTCAAGCGTCCGCGCGGAAAGACCGCCAGCGACGCCAAGGTATTGAGAAATGAAGCCGCGTACATGACTGTGGCGCGCGCGGTGGGCTTGCGCACTGAAGGCCAGCTGCGCTACCAGGACGATACCTTGTTCATTCCCCGTTTTGACCGCCGCATCCGGGATGGAAAAGTGCTGCGGCTGCACCAGGAAAGCGCCGCTTCGCTGGCAGGTATCGTTGGCTTTGAAGCCACGCCCAGCCAGTTCGACTTATTGCAGGCGCTGCGCGCCGTCGTCAGCGACAAGACTGCGGAAACCATCGAATTTCTCAAACGCGATATCTTGAACCTGGCCATGCGCAATACCGATAATCACGCACGCAATACGGCGGTGCAGCAAATTGGTACCGAGGTGCGCCTCACGCCGCTGTTCGATTTTGCGCCGATGTACCTGGACCCGGATGGGATACCACGCGCGGCGCGCTGGTATCACCCGGATACCAAAAACGAGCTGCACGACTGGACGACGATACTGGCTACGATTGGCATGCCGGATGTGGAGCGCCAGCAGATCCGCCTTGCGCTCTACGGATTTTCCCAGCACCTGGTTGCGCTGGAACAGCATATGCAGGAGGCAGGAGTGGATGATGACATCATTGCTTTCCTCCGGCCACATATTGCCGGGCAGATCGAACAGCTCAAGGCATTGGGAGAGCACTGACATGGCGCGTACGAAAAAGACCGTTGACAAGGAAGAGTTGCGGCAGCGCAGGGCAGTGCTTTACGACGCCATTGAGGCAGGAGCCGTCACGCTACAGCACGCCGTCAAGGAAATGCGCGCCATCTCGCGCATGACGCAGGCAGAGTTTGCGACGCACCGGGGCGTGAGCACGAAGGTCATCAAGGAGATCGAGAGCGGCAAGGGTAATCCGACTATTCAGACGTTGAACCGTATCGGCCAGTTCTTTGGCCTTGAGGTGGCCTTTGTACGGACAGAAACGCTGCGCGAAAAAAAAATCGCCCCGGCGAGTACCGGGGCGATATCGCCTCAATAGGCTAGATCAGAAGATCAGAAGCAGTGTTCCAGCGCCGGGAAGCTGCCATCCTTGACGGCCTTGACGTAGCCGATGACGGCGTCGTCGATGCTGGCCGCGCCTTCCATGAAGTTGCGCACGAAGCGCGCCTTGCGGCCTGGGAACACGCCCAGCATGTCGTGCATGACGAGTACCTGGCCCGAGCAGTCGGGACCGGCGCCGATGCCGATGGTGGGTATCGTCAGCATGTCGGTCACTTCCTTGCCCAGCTGCGTTGGCATGGCTTCCATCAGCACGATGGCGGCGCCCGCGTTTTGCAGCGCCAGCGCGTCGTTCTTCAGCTCTGCGGCGCTTTCCGTGCTCTTGCCCTGCACTTTGTAGCCGCCCAGCTGGTGCACCGATTGCGGTGTCAGGCCGATGTGGGCGCAGATGGGGATGCCGCGCTCCGTGAGGAAACGGACGGTCTCGGCCAGCCAGGCGCCGCCTTCGATCTTGATCATGTGCGCACCAGCCTGCATCAGGATGACGGCGTTGGCATAGGCTGTTTCGGGCGTGCCATACGCGCCGAACGGCAGGTCGGACATGATCATGGCCGACTTGGCGCCGCGCGCCACGGAAGCGGTGTGATAGGCCAGTTCTGCCACGGTGACGGGCAGGGTGGAATTGTGGCCGTTGCAGACCATGCCGAGCGAATCGCCGATCAGCAGGATCTCCACGCCGCAGCGGTCCATCAGCGACGCGAAGCTGGCGTCATAGCAGGTCAGCATGGTGATCTTTTCGCCGGCGGCGCGCAGCGTGGCCAGCGTATGGATGGTCACGGCCTTGTTGGCGACAGGCCTGGATGGCGCCGGCGCCGGTGTGGCGGCCTTGTCTTTTGCGGCCAGATCTGTTCCTTGCAAATAAGCGGACATAGGTATTCTCTAGAGTGAAAGGGATACGACGCCGCTAGTGTAGTACTTTATGCGGCGCGCTGCAGGAGCGGCATTGTAGAGGATGGGAGCGAAACGGGTCAGAGCTGGCTGATGGCCTGGTCAGCGACGCTTGCCAGGTAGTCCTGCGCCGGCCCGAGGCCTGGTACGACGATGGCGGGCGCCAGAGCCAGCAGCGGCACCAGCACGAAGGCGCGTTCGGTGATGCGCGGATGGGGCACCGTCAGCGTGGCGCTGGCGATCTGTTCATCGCCGTACAGCAGCAAGTCCAGGTCCAGCGTGCGCGGGGCGTTACGGTACGGCCGCTCGCGCCCGTGCGCCGCCTCGATGGCGTGCAGGGCCAGCAGCAGTTCCTCTGCCGGCAGGGTGGTCGTGATGCGCGCCACAGCGTTGACGTAGTCGTCACCGCTGGAAGCTATGGGCGCCGTGCGGTAGCTGGCCGAGGCGTCCAGCAGGGAGCCGCCAGGCAGGCGTGCCAGGCGCGCGATCGCATCCTGTACATTCGCGCGCGCGTCGCCCAGGTTGGCACCGATGCCGATGTAGGCAATGACTGCCATTACTCGTCGCTGCCGCTTCCGGTGGTCGAGCCGCCTCCCGTGCCGGTCTTGCTGCGCGTGCTGCGGCGTGGCGGGCGCTTCTTCTTGACGGCGCCCGGTGCCGCATTCGCGCTGACCAGCAAGGCTTCGCGCGTTTCCTCGTCGCCTTCATAAAAGGCCGTCCACCATTCACCGATGTCCATGTCGATCTCGCCCGAGGCGCAGCGCAGCAGCAGGAAGTCGTAGCCGGCACGGAAGCGCAAGTGCTCCAGCAATTTGTAAGGTGCCTTGCCGACGCGGCGCTCGAAGCGGGGCTGCATCGACCAGATGTCGCGCATGTCCGAGCCGATCTTGCGCTGCAGGGCCAGTTTTTCCGTTTGCGAATCGAGCACGTCGTCGGCCGCCAGGTGCAGCGCGGGGATGGTCGACTCGCCGGCGGCGCGGTAGGCCGTCCATTTTTCCAGCACCTGGTGCCACAGCAGCGAGGCAAACAGGAAGCCCGGCGAGACGGTCTTGCCGGCGGCGATGCGTTGATCCGTGGCGTCCAGCGCCAGGGTGACGAATTTCGCGCCCAGCGGCTGTTCCAGCACTACGTCGAGCAACGGCAGCAAGCCGTGATGCAAGCCTTCCTTGCGCAGTTGCTGCAGGCAGGCCAGCGCGTGGCCGCTCATCAGGAGTTTCAGCATCTCATCGAACACGCGTGGCGCCGGCACGTTGTTGATCAGCGGTGCCATGATGGGAATCGGCGCGGCCGTATGCGGCTCGATGGTGAATTTCAGTTTGGCGGCGAAGCGCACCACGCGCAGCATGCGCACGGGGTCTTCGCGGTAGCGCTCTTCCGGCTTGCCGATCATGCGCAAGGTCTGGGCGCGGATATCTTCCACGCCGCCATGGTAATCCAGCACTTCCTGCGTGGCCGGGTTGTAGTACATGGCGTTGATGGTGAAGTCGCGGCGCAGTGCATCTTCGTGCTGCAGACCGAAGGTGTTGTCGCGCAGGACGCGGCCATGTTCATCCTTTGGCGCCGAATCGGCACCGGCGCCGCGGAAGGTCGTCACTTCCAGCAAATCCTGGCCGAACATCACGTGCACGATCTGGAAGCGCTTGCCGATGATGAAGGCGCGACGGAACAGTCGCTTGACCTGTTCCGGCGTGGCGTTGGTGGCGATGTCGAAGTCTTTCGGCTTCACGCCCAGCAGCAGGTCGCGCACGGCGCCGCCGACGACAAAGGCTTCAAAGCCCGCTTCCTGCAGGCTGCTGGTGACGCGGATGGCATTCGACGACACCAGTTTCGGGTCGATTCCGTGTTGCGCAGGACCGAGCACGACGGGTGCCGTGGTGTCGCGCGCTGCCTCTTTTTTAACGCCGAGGATCTTGCGGATGAATTTTTTAATCATTGAATAAGTGGAGTGATGGCCAGCCGTGGAGGGATGCGTGTGCGCTCAAAGCGGTGTTGGGGTTGGTTGCTACAGGGTGGGTAACGACCGACAGCAAGGGAATATCATTGTGTGAATCGCTGTAAAAATAGCTGCGCTCGAACTGCCCCAGTTCCTTGCCCATCTTTTCCAGCCAGGCGTGGGTGTGGGTCAGCTTGCCCGCGCCCAGAGTTGGCGTGCCCAGCAGCTTGCCCGTGACGTTGCCTGCATCGTCATATTCGGGCATGGCGGCCAGCAGATGCTCGACGCCCAGTGCATCGGCGATGGGTTTGGTGATGAAATGGTTGGTGGCCGTGACGATGGCCAGCAAATCGCCCGCGTCCTGGTGCTGCTTGAGCAGGGCCACGACTTCGGGGCGGATGGCGGGCAAGACCACTTCGGCCATGAATTGCCGGTGCAGCGCTTCCAGGCGTTCGCGCGGAAACTGCGCCAGGGTACCGAGCGAGAATTCCAGGTATTCCACCGGATCCAGCGTGCCGGCCTGGTACTGGGCGAAAAATTCGTCGTTGCGACGGGTGAATTCGGCGGCGTCCACGGCACCGATGCGTACCAGGAATTCGCCCCACTCGTGATCCGAGTCGATGGGCAGCAGGGTGTGGTCGAGGTCAAACAGGGCCAGATTCATCATTCTTTCGCTTCCGCCTGCAGCAACTCGCGCAACAATGGCAAGGTGATCGGGCGTTGGGTTTCAAGGGAGTAGAGGTCGAGAGAGTCCAGCATCGTCGACAGCGAACGCATGTCGCGCCGGAAATGGGACAGCAGATAGGGTAACACGCCCGGCGACAAGGTCAAGCCGCGGGTGGTGGCCGCCTGGGTCAGGGCGGCGATTTTTTCATCGTCGGTCAATCCGTGGATCTGGTAAATCAAGCCCCAGCCCATGCGGGTGCGCAAGTCTTCGCGCACGGGCAGCACGGCCGGCGGCACTGCGCCGCTGCACACCATATAGGCTTTGTTGGCGCGGATTTCATTGAACAGGGCAAAGGCATCGATCTGCGCCAGCGGCGAGAGCTTTTCGCAGTCGTCGAGCAGGTACAAATCCACGTCAGGCGAATACACGAATTCGGACTCGATCGAGAACGGCGAAATATAGCGCGCGCGCTCGGTGCTGGCCAGGGCCTTGAGCAGATGGCTCTTGCCAGCGGCCAGTTCGCCCCACAGGTAGGCAAAATGTTCGCGCGAGGTACGCGCGGCGAACTGGCGCATCAGCTGCGCCACTTCGGCATTCTGTCCCACCTCGAAGGTATCGAGGCTGTGCGCCTGGTCTGTGCCTAAATCGAGCACCAGTTGTTTCATGGCGTACGCCTTGTCCTGTTTTTCATTACTGCATGTGCATCGTGGTATTGCTAGGTTGATATGATATCCGCTTTTACTAGGTATTATAGAAGCTGCTGGAGAGGTAGTGGCGTCTTAGATGCTTAAAAGCGACCATCAGGACGGCAGAAGCGGGCAAAGCGAGCAAAACGCCGACGAAACCGAATAGTTGTCCGAAGGCTAATAGGGCGAAGATCACGGCCAGCGGATTCAAACCGATGCGCTCGCCCACCAGGCGCGGCGTAAGGAAAAAGCCCTCGATGACCTGGCCGCAACCATAGATGACGGCGACGGCGATCACGCCGCTCCAGTCGGCAAATTGCAGCAGGGCGGCGATCAGCGCCAGCATCAGCCCCAGGCCGAAGCCCAGGTAGGGGATGAACACCAGCAAGCCCGTAATAATGCCCACAGGCAATGCGACTTCAAAACCGGCGATGGCCAGCGCCACAGAGTAATACGTCGCCAGCACCAGCATGACGAGCAACTGGCCACGCAGGTATTGCGCCAGCAGGGTGTCGACTTCCTGCGCCATGCCCACGGTGCGGCCCACCCAGCGGCGCGGCACGGCGCCAGCGATGCGCGCCAGCATCGGATGCCAGTCCAGCAACAAATAAAACAGCACCACGGGAATGAGCACGACGGTGGCCAGCCAGCCCAGCACGGCCGTGCCGCCGATGCGGGCCGAGGCCAGCACGGTGCTCCAGATTTCATCGCCGCTGGTGGCCATCTGCTGGCTCAGCATGCGCTTGATGCCCGTGCCGTCGAGCCGCACGCGGATACCCAGGTCGCGCAGTTTTGGCGCCAGGAAGTCGTTCGCCTTGTTCAGAAATTGCGGGATCTGCGCTTGCAGCAGGGGAATTTCCTTCTGCAACACGGGCACGACGATCAGCACCAGCGCCGTGATCGCGAGGAAAAACAACACCACGACGACCAGCACGGCCAGCGGGCGGGGCACGTAAAAGCGCTTGTAATGCAGGCGTTGCAATCGGTCCACGCCCGGATTGAGCACATAGGCGAGGATGGCGGCCGCCAGGAAGGGCGTCAGGATGGGGCCCAGGCTGACGAGCAGCAGCAAGAATGCCAGCCAGACCGCGATCCAAAATGCTGTTTGCTTCTGTTCGGCGGTGATGGCGAATGGCATGTAGTTTGTGCTGTTGCGTTAAAAAAAGGCAGTTAATTACGAAATTGCGGGGCAGTTTGATAAAATAGCGACTTGATCGACCGAATTCACCCGCTGGCGTCCTGCCGCACGATGTTGAAAAACATGCTTGCGCGCGCGTGCCGGCGGGTATCCGCCTTCTATTTTACCGCCTCCGCTGCCACCACACCATGAACCAGACTTCTAATGTTTCCCTTTCCTACCGTGACGCTGGCGTCGATATCGACGCAGGCGACGCTTTAGTCGAAGCAATCAAGCCGTTTGCCAAGCGCACCCTGCGCGAAGGCGTGATGGGCGGCCTGGGCGGTTTTGGCGCCATGTTTGAAATCAGCAAGAAGTACAAGGAGCCGGTGCTGGTCTCGGGTACCGACGGCGTGGGCACGAAATTGCGCCTGGCCTTCGAACTGAACCGCCATGACACGGTCGGCATCGACCTGGTCGCCATGAGCGTCAACGACATCCTGGTGCAAGGCGCCGAGCCCCTGTTCTTCCTCGACTACTTCGCTTGCGGCAAGCTGGATGTGGCCATTGCCACCGACGTCATCAAAGGCATTGCCCAGGGTTGCGAACAAGCCGGCTGCGCGCTGATCGGCGGCGAAACGGCGGAAATGCCGAGCATGTACCCGGCCGGCGAATACGACCTGGCAGGTTTTGCCGTCGGCGCCGTGGAAAAATCGAAAATCATCGACGGCACCAAGATCGCCCCGGGCGACGTGGTGCTGGGCCTGGCCTCGTCGGGCGTGCACTCGAACGGTTACTCGCTGGTGCGCAAGATCATCGAAGTGGCCAAGCCGGACCTGGAAGGCGACTTCCACGGCCGCAAGCTGGCCGACGTGCTGATGCAGCCGACGCGCATCTACGTCAAGCCATTGCTGGCACTGATGGACGCCATGGAAGTCAAAGGCATGGTACACATCACCGGTGGTGGCCTGGTGGAAAACATTCCGCGCGTGCTGCAGCCTGGCCTGGTGGCCGAGCTGGACTCGAAGGCATGGACCATGCCGCCGCTGTTCACGTGGCTGCAACAGCACGGCGGCGTGGCTGACGCCGAAATGCACCGCGTCTTCAACTGCGGCATCGGCATGACCGTCATCGTCTCGCAGGAAAACGCGGACGCCGCCATCGCGCAATTGCAAGCGGCCGGCGAAACCGTCTCGCGCATCGGCACCATCCGCGCGCGCGTGGGCGATGAGCATCAAACAATTGTTATCTAAGCTGTAGCTTGAACAAACAAGGCAGGCACTCGCGAGAGGCCTGCCTTTTTTTACGTCCAGATGTCTTACCTTGCGTGCACCGGCTTCCTGCTGCCTTCCTGCTGCGAGCCGCCCTTGCCGATCATGGCCACGCTGACGGCCGAGACGAGGGAGGCGAACAGGATGTAGCCGACGATGTGCCATGGCTCGCCATTGCCCATTTTCAGCAGGTAGGTGGCGATGATGGGCGTCAGGCCGCTGGCAAAGATGCCGGAGAACTGGTACACGAAGGAGATGCCCGTGTAGCGCACCTTGGCGTCGAACAGGTCGCAGAACAGGGCCGCTTCCGGGCCGTACACGGCTGAATACAGCACGCCCAGCGGGATGATCACGGAACACCACAGCAGCAGCGGATTGTCGGCGTGGTGGAGCATGATCCAGAAGGCGGGAATCGACGAAACCCCGGTGATCAATGCACCCCAGAAAAATACCTTGCTGCGGCCGATGCGGTCCGACAGGCGGCCAAAGAAGGGGATGCAGAAGCACATCACGACAGCCGACGCCATCACGCCCATCAGCGCTTCCGTGCGGGCGATCTTGATGGTGTTGGTCAGATAGGTGATGGAAAACACGCCGAAGATATTGAAGAACACGCCGTCGATATAGCGCGCGCCCATGCCCTTCAAGACGTTGCCGGGATAGCGTTTCAAGAGGTCGAAAAACGGAATCTGCGTCTCCGCATTCTTCTCCTTGACGGCCTGGAATTCAGGCGTTTCCATCACGTTCAGGCGTATCCACATGCCGATGAAGACGAGGGCGGCCGACAGGATGAAGGCGACGCGCCAGCCCCAGGACAGGAATTGCGCATCCGTCAGGCTGTACGACAGAATTGCCACCACGCCGGAAGCGAGGCACAGGCCGATGGCCAGGCCGATCTGCGGCAGGCTGGCATAGAAGCCGCGCTCTTTCTGCGGCGCATACTCATACGCCATCAGCACGGCGCCACCCCATTCTCCACCGAGGCCGATGCCTTGCAGCACGCGCAGGAACAGCAGCAGGCCAGGCGCCCAGTAACCGATGTGCTCATAGGTCGGCAGCACGCCGATCAGGAAAGTGGAGATGCCCATGATCATCAGGGTCATGACCAGCATGCTCTTGCGGCCGATCTTGTCGCCGAAGTGGCCGAAGATCACGCCGCCGATGGGGCGCGACAAAAAGCCCACGGCGAAGGTGCCGTAGGCCAGCATGGTCGAGACGAGCGGATCGCCGCCCGGGAAATACAGCTTGCTGAACACGATGCCGGCGACGACGCCGTATAAAAAGAAGTCATACCATTCGATGGTGGCGCCGATCACGCTGGCCATCACGACTTTCCGTAGCTCTTTGGCCTTTTTCGGATTGTTGGGATTGTTATCCATAATATCTAGTCTCCAATCGATATCGATTATGTATTTTTTCTGATGCTTGGCTGCTTGCCGAGTCATTGGGAGCGGGGCCGTCTGCCCGCCGCTGGCATCCTCCTTGCAGGGATTGGAATGAAAAAGGCGGGTCAGGCCGCCTTGGGCAGGCGCACGGCGTCCGCCAGGATCATGTCAGCCGCTTTTTCGGCGATCATGATGGTGGGCGCATTCGTATTGCCCGAGACGATTTCCGGCATGATCGATGCATCGACCACGCGCAGGTGCTGCAAGCCGTGCACGCGCAGGCGGTCATCGACGACGGCCATCGCGTCGTGCCCCATCTTGCAGGTGCCGCTGGGGTGGTAAATGGACTGGCTGAAGCGCCGCGCCGCGTCCAGCAGCTGCGCGTCCGTCTCGAACTGGGGGCCGGGCACGAACTCGGAAATGATGTGCGGCGCCAGCGACGGCGCGGCGGCGATTCTGCGCGCCACGCGCAGGGCGGCAATCGCCGTCTGCTGGTCGCGCGGGTCGGACAGGTAGTTCGGGTAGATGCCCGGGTAGGCGAAGGGATCGGCGGACTTGATCGACACGTGGCCGCGGCTGTGCGGGCGCAGCTGGCACACGGACGACGTGAAGGCAGAAAACGGATGGGCGCCTTCGCCCGGCTTGTCTGCGCTCAGTGGCTGCATGTGGAACTGGATGTCGGGCCGCTCCACCTCGGGCGAAGACTTGGTAAATACCGTCACCTGGCTGGCCGCCAAGGTCAAGGGCCCGGAGCGGGAAAACACATATTGCATGCCCACCCACAGCTTGCCCCACAGGCTGTTGACTTCATCGTTCAGGGTTTTCAGCCGCGTCTTGAAGACCAGGCGGATTTGCAAATGGTCTTGCAGGTTCTGTCCCACGCCGGGCAAGTCGTGCACCAGCGGCACGCCCACTTCCTCGAGCAGGGCGCGCGGCCCCACGCCCGAGCATTGCAGGATTTGCGGCGAGCCGATGGCGCCCGCGCAGAGTATCACTTCACCGCTGGCGCGCGCCTGGCGCAACTGGCCATCCTGCCGGTACTCGATGCCGACGGCGCGCTTGCCCTCGAACAGCACGCGCGTGATCTGCGCCCGCACTTCCACGCGCAGGTTGGCGCGCTTGCGGGCCGGCCGCAAAAAAGCCTTGGCCGTGCTCCAGCGCAGGCCCTTGCTGGCCGTTTGCTGGAAGTAGCCCACGCCCTCCTGCGTGGCGCCGTTGTAATCGGCATTGAAGGGGATGCCGCTTTCCGTGGCGCCCGCTATAAAATGTTCGGCGATGGGACGGTGCAGGCGCAGGTCCGACACTTTTAACGGGCCGCCCACACCGTGGTAATCGCTGGCGCCGCGTTCCTGGTCTTCCGATTTCTTGAAATAGGGCAGTACCTCGGCATAGCTCCAGCCTGCGTTGCCCAGGTCGGCCCAGCGGTCGTAATCCTCCTTCTGGCCGCGCACATACAGCAAGCCGTTGAGCGAGCTGGAGCCGCCCAGCACCTTGCCGCGCGGCCATTGCAGCTGGCGCCCGGCGATACCGGCATCGGCTTCCGTGCGGTAGCACCAGTCCAGCTTGGGATCGTGCATGGTCTTGAAATAGCCGACCGGCACGTGTATCCATGGATTGTTGTCCTTGCCGCCCGCTTCCAATAGCAGTACCTGCTTATTGCTGTCGTGCGACAGGCGGTTGGCCAGCACGCAGCCGGCCGAACCGGCACCGACGACGATGTAATCATAGTTTTTTTGCAACATTGTTCTTGTCTCCTGCGTTGCGGTATCGCACCGCCTCGGCGGGCGCTTTTTGCGATACACTGGTCTTTATTGGTTGTTTGTGGAACGTATGGTTCCATTTATAAAAGACGTGCAGCACCGGGACAAGCGGAAACAGCCGCATACGCGAGAGGTGAAACAGAACATGCATGATGCGTTTCAAAAACGGCAGGCCGAGGCCGAAGAAGACAGCTCGGCGGGCGGCGCAGCGGCTACCAGCGCGGTAGCCAGCCATGGCGACGAGGCGCGGGGCTTGCGTGTGCTGCGCCTGATCGAGCACCTGGCCAGCGCCAGCCAGCCCTTGACCCTGTCGCAGCTGGCCGCGCGCATGCAGGTGCCCAAGGCCAGCATGATGCGCCTGCTCGATACCCTGGAGCAACATGGCTATGTGCTGCGCACGCCCGTGGGACGCGGCTACGTGCCTGGTGCCGCTTCAACCAACCTGGCGCTGGCGACCTTGCGCAACAATGCCCTGATCCGCGTGAGCCGCAGCATCCTGGGCAGCCTGGTGGCAGCCACGGGCGAGACGTGCAATCTCGCCATTCCCGAAAACAATGCCATCGTGTATGTGGACCGGGTGGAAACCCAGGAACCGCTGCGCCTGCATCTGGTGCTGGGCACGCGTGCGCCCATGCATTGCACGGCCAGCGGCAAGCTGTTCTTGGCGCACATGAATTTGCTGGAGCGGCGCGCATTGCTGGCCATGCTGACACTGGAAGCGCGCACGCCGAAAAGCATCACGGATCCCGTGCTGCTCGAGCGCGAGATCGTGCGCATCGCCCGTCTGGGCATCGGCATCGACGACGAGGAATTCGTGCACGGCATGGTGGCCGTTGCCGTGCCCATCTGCGCGGCCGACGGGCGTATCGTGGCGGCCGTCGCCTGCCACGCGCCCGTGGCGCGCAAGTCCGTGGAACAGCTGATGCAGCACGTGCCGCAGCTCAAGGAGGCGGCCGTCAAGCTGCGGCCGCTATTGCTGGCGGAGTCCAGCTAGGGTTTCAGGACTTTCGCCACCTTCGCCGCCCGCAGGCGGAAGGCATCGGGCATGCCTGAGCCCAGCAGCGGGCGCAGATACAGACGGAAGGCATCCGTCACGTCCGTGCCGCTGGCGCTGATGAATTCATCTTCCATGGTGCGTGTCTTGCCCGCCACGTCCGTCAGGGGCAGCAGTTCGTAGTCGACGGAATAAAAGCCCGTGCGCTTGATGGCAACCGAGCCGTCGCGGTCGCCCCACATGGCGAACTGCACCGCCTTTTCTCCCACTTCTCGGGCTTCGCGTTGATCTACATCAGAGACGCAACCGATGAAGGAGCGCTGCAGATAGCCGAAGGTATCGCCGCGCACGCGCTTGATGCCCAGCTTGGCCTTGATTTCGTCGCACAGCAGGTCGGCCAGCGCGCCCGTGCCCGACAATTGCACATTGCCATGCGCATCGCGTTCCACCTCATTGCCCACCTGTTTGGCCAGCAGGCTGGCGATGGGCTCGCCCGAGGCATCGTGGATGCCTTCCGAGACGGCGATCACGCAGCGGCCGTATTTTTCATACGTGGCTTTCACGTCGGCAAGGAATTGCTCCAGCACGAAGATTCTTTCGGGCAGGTAGATCAGATGCGGGCCATCATCGGGGAACTTCTTGCCCAGTGCCGAGGCGGCCGTCAAGAAGCCCGCGTGGCGGCCCATCACCACGCCCACGTAGACGCCGGGCAAGGCGGCGTTATCGAGGTTGGCGCCGGCGAACGCTTGGGCGACGAAGCGCGCGGCGGAGGGAAAGCCTGGCGTGTGGTCGCTGCCTACCAGGTCGTTGTCGATGGTTTTCGGGATGTGGATACAGCGCAGCGGATAGCCAGCCTTGTGCGCTTCCTCGCTGACGATGCGCACTGTGTCGGACGAGTCGTTGCCGCCGATGTAAAAGAAATGTTCGATCTCGTGTGCGCGCAGCACTTCGAAGATTTGGTGGCAGTAGGCGATGTCGGGCTTGTCGCGCGTGGAGCCGAGCGCCGACGAGGGCGTGGCTGCCACCAGTTCCAGGTTGTGGCTGGTTTCCTGCGTCAGATCAACGAATTCTTCATTGACGATGCCGCGCACCCCGTGCAGCGCGCCATACACGCGCGTGACATGTTGAAAACGCCGCGATTCGAGCACCACGCCCACCAGCGACTGGTTGATGACGGCGGTGGGGCCGCCTCCCTGGGCAACAAGAATTTTTCCAGACGACATGGGATTTCCTCGTAAATGGAACGGCCCTCCAGCCTACTCCTTTTTTGTGGCCGCGCTGTCTTTTCCGATAGTTCTGTCGTGAAATTTCACCACCCGGCCCCAGAAGTCGATGCGGTTCTTCGGCAGCGTCCAGCCATGCCCGTCCTCGTCGTACACCACCCATCCGACGTCGCGCTTGTGCTGTTTGACGGCCTCATAAAACGGCTTGCCGTGGTACAGCGGTACCCGCTGGTCGGCGGTGCCGTATGCCATCAGCAGGGGCTGGGTGATGCGCGCCGCCAGGGCAGCGCACAGGAAGGCTGGAACAGTCATCGGCGATGTACGGGGGAGAGGTGGCGGGCGGCCGCATGCCAGGCGCATACGGCGCCCGGCATGCGGTTCAGGGCATGGCGGTGGGAACGGCTGCGGCGGCACCGGCGGCGCTGGCTGGGCCAATGCTGCGCGCCAGCAGTTTCTCGGCGCGGCTCCAGAAATCGACATTGTTTTTTTGCAGCGCCCAGCCATGACCTTCCTCGTTATACAGCACCCATTCCACGTTGGGATTGGTCTTGCTGACGGCCTGGTAGAACAGGCGGCCCTGGCTTGCCGGCACGCGCTGGTCCGCGCCGCCATAGCCGAGCAGCAAAGGCTGCCTGATGCGGGCCGCCTGCTGCAGCGGCGAAGTCGCTTGCAGTTGCGCTGCATCAAGCACGGCATCGCCGACCATGTCCTTCATGCCACTCTTCTTGTAAGAGTCGGCCAGGTCGGAATCGCCCGTCCAGTGCCCGTCGCGCATCATGTTGATGTCGGTCACGCCCACCCAGTTGATGCCGCACTTGAACAGATCGGGATCGTTCAGCAAGCCCATCAGTGTGGAATAGCCGCCGTAGCTGGCGCCGGCGATGCAGATGCGCTGCGGGTCGGCATAGCCCTTGGCGATGGCCCAGCGGGCGCCATCGGCGATATCGTCCTGCATCTTCAAGCCCCATTGCTTCCAGCCTGCCTTGTAGTGCGCATCTCCATAGCCGGTGCTGCCTCGGTAGTCCGGCTCCAGCACGGCGTAGCCGCGCGAGGCGAGGAACTGGGTTTCGCGGTTCCAGTTCCAGTGGCCGCCACGCACCCAGGGGCCGCCGTGCACCATGACCACCATGGGCAGGTTCTTGCCGGCATGCCCCTTGGGCAGGGTCAGGTAGGCCGGGATGTCGAGGCCATCGCGGGCTTGGTAGCGCACCAGGGTCTTGTGCGACATTTGCAGTGGATCGATGGCCGGGTGGCTGCTGCCGACAGGCATGAGCTGGCCCGTTTCGGTATTAAAGATGAGTACGCTGGCTGGCTGCACATCGGAACTGGCCGTCACCAGCACGAACGGCGTCTCCGCCCGCTTGGCCACGGACAGGACATTCACCGTGGCCGGCAGCAGTGCGTCGACCTTGGCCTGGACGGCGTCGAGCGTCTTGTCGAACCAGACCGTGCCGGCGGCATCCGTTTCAAAGCGCATGCCCAGCAAGGCTTTGCTGCCCTGGACGGGGATGCCGGCAAAATCGTAGCCGGGCGTGTTTGCCAGCGGCGCGCCCTGGATGGCGCCGGCGGCCAGGTCGTAGCGGTATACGGCGGCCGCGCCCTTGTAGGCCGCATGCACATAGAAGTTGCCCTTGGCATCGAAGAAGGCCGGCGAGAAGTCGCCCGCCTCCGCCTGGTACACGTCGCTCTCGCGCAGCTTGCGCCAAGGAGCGGCGGCATTGTCGCGGTAATACAGGGTGCGCTTGTTGTCCTTCACCGTCAGGGCGATGCGCACGTCGCCCTGCTGGTCCAGCAGCCATCCCTGGGCATCAGCCATGCTGGCGGCCAGCTTGCTGATGCCGGTCACGGTATTGAGGCGCAGCAACGATTGCGAGAGGGTGCCGGTGGCGCTGAAGTGGGCTTCCGTGACATACACGTCGTCCGTGCCGCGGTCGCCGCTGGCGCTGAGCAGCCGCGTATTCCAGCTCAGCATCTCGCGCGCGCCGTGCGTCGCTTTGCGCGAATAGGTGTTACTGGCCAGCTGGCGGTAGCCGCTGCCGTCAATATTGATCGCATACAGGCCCGGTCCGTATTGCACGTCGCCCTGCGCGATATTGCGATCCATCACGCTATATACGATGCGCCGCTCGTTGACCCAGGCGATGCTGCTGATATCGGCGTCTTCGAACGAGGTCAGGCCCGCGACCTTCATGCTGGGCAAGTCCACCGTGTAGAGCTGGACCCGGCCGTCCTTGGCGCTGACCAGCACGGCCACGTGGCGCCCGTCCGGCGACAGCACGGCGCCGCTGAGCGTGGCATTGGCAAAGAAATCGGCGGCGGGAATTGCCGCTGCGGGCGTAATGGATGCCGCGGCATGGGCCGGCATGCTGATGGTGCTCGATAACAGGGCAGTAAGGGTAAGGCAGGCAAGGCTGGACCGCATGGACACTCCGCATAAAGTTGCAAGATATAGTATTCATTTTGAATAATATTTCCGCTAGGCTATCATTTGCGGCAATTTTTAGCGAGTCCCGCCAGATATTCTCATGCCATTATTCCGGCGCCCGGATATGCTCGACCAGCCCCATGCTGCGCCGACCCGGCGCCGGTGTCAGCCAGCTGACCAGGATGGCGGCGGCCAGGCCGGCAGGCACGCCGAAGATGCCGGCGGAAATGGGCGCGATATGCATCCATTGACCGCTGGCATTGCCACCCAGCATGGTGCTGGTGTGCAGCATGTAATACAGGCACACGCCAAAGCCGGCCAGCATGCCGGCCAGCGCCCCCTGGTAATTGGCGCGTTGCCAGAAGACACCCAGCACCAGCGGCGGGAACAGGGTCGAGGCGGCCAGGGAAAAGGCCACGCCCACCAGCGACAGGATGTCGGCCGGCTTTTGCGAGGCCGCATAGGCGGCGATGAAGGCCACGGCCAGCAGCAGCAATTTTGAAATCGTCACGCGCTTTTGCGTCGAGGCGCTGGGATCAACCACCTTGTAATAGATGTCGTGCGACAGGGCATTCGAAATGGCCAGCAGCAAGCCGTCCGCCGTCGACAGGGCGGCGGCCAGGCCGCCGGCCGCCACCAGGCCGGAAATCACGTAGGGCAGGCCGGCGATCTCGGGGGTGGCCAGCACCAGCACGTCGGCGTCGATGGAGATTTCCGCCAGTTGCACGATGCCGTCGCGGTTGACGTCGACGATGCTGATCAGGGGACTGAGCTTGTCCACATTGGCCCAGTACGACACCCATGTGGGCAGGTTCGTGTATTGCGTGCCTACCAGTGCCGAGTAAATATCGTACTTGACCAGTACGGCCAGCGCGGGAATTGTGAGATAGATCAGCAAGATGAAAAACAGGGCCCAGAAGACGGAGACACGTGTTTCGTGCACGGAGGGCGTGGTATAGGATCGCATCAGGATGTGCGGCAGGGCGGCCGTGCCCAGCATCATGCAAAACACGAGGGCCAGGAAATTGTTGCGCTTGATGTCGGACTGCTCGCGGTCGGCGGCGGGAAACGGCTGCGCGTGTGGAATGATCGGTTCGGCGCGTTTCTGGTTCTGCGTCTGCGCCGCCTGCCACAGCACGCGTGCCTCGTCCGGGCTCTTCGGATAGGCAATCAGGTAGCGCTCTGCGTTGCGGATATCGAACAGCGAGGTATTGCGCTGGCGCAAACTATCGAGCTGGCGCTGGGCCGCCAGCCGGCCTTGCTCCCAGGAAGCGGGCAAGCCGGCGATACGCTCCTGATAGCTTTGCGCGCGCTGGCGGAAGATGGCGCGCACTTCGTTTTCTTTCGGGTCCGTTTCCAGCACGTGTTCGCGCGCGCTCAGTTGCGGCAACACCTTGCCGTAGGCGATCTGCGGCACAGGGTTGTCCGCATGCTTGACCGACAGCCACATGGCGGGGATCAGAAAGGCGACCAGGATGATGATGTACTGCGCCACCTGCGTCCAGGTAATGGCGCGCATGCCGCCAAGAAAAGAGCAGACCAGGATGCTGGCCAGGCCCAGGAAGATGCCGACGGAAAAATCCACGCCCGTAAAGCGCGAGGCGATCAGGCCGACGGCGTAGATTTGCGCCACCACATACGTAAACGACACGATGATGGTGGCGGCCACGGCCACCACGCGCACGCTGGCCCCCCGTTTGTCGGCGCCGCTGCCGTAGCGGGCGGCGAGGAAGTCGGGAATCGTGTATTGGCTGAACTTGCGCAGGTAGGGGGCGATCAATAGCGCCACCAGGCAATAGCCGCCCGTCCAGCCCATGATGAAGGCCAGGCCGTCGAAGCCGTTCAGGTACAGGCCGCCGGCCAGACTGATGAAGCTGGCGGCCGAAATCCAGTCGGCGGCCGTGGCCATGCCGTTGAACATGGCCGGCACCCTGCGCCCTGCCACATAGTATTCGGTGACGTTCGAGGTGCGGCTGATGACGCCGATGGTGGCGTACAGGGTGATGGTGACGAGCATGAACAGGTAGCCGATCCAGGCGCGCGGCATGCCTTCCTGTTCCAGTACCGACAGGGCCAGCAGGAAGGCGGCGAAACCGGCGGTAAACAGCAGGTAGTAGCGGCACAGCCGCGCAAAGAAGCTGCGCTGGCCGCTCATGTTTGCTCCGTTGCATGAAAATCCCGGTCCAGGCGCCGCATGCGCCAGGCATAGAAGGCGATGATGGCCAGGTACACCAGCGAAGCGCCCTGGGCCGCCATATAGAAGGGCAGCGGCCAGCCGAACAGGTTCAGATGCAACAGTTCGCGCGCATAAAACACGGTCAGAAAGCCCGTCAGCAGCCAGATCAGCAGCAGGATGGCCGTCAGGCGCCGCGTCTTGTGCCAGTGCACAGCGAGGCGCGCCTGCAGCTCGGGGCTGGGCGTGCGCGCCGGCCGCAGCGGCGCCGCAGGAAGGCTGGGCTTATCCATACGTGATCTCATCCTCTTCGGGCGCGTCCGGCAACAGCAGGGCAATGCTCAGGCGTAACAAGGTGCCCGGTAGCTTCGGCGACTGCGCGCGCGGATTGTTAAAAATATCGACTTCGGCGCCATGCTGTTGAGCAATTTCGCGCACGATGGCCAGGCCCAGGCCGCTACCGTCGACGTTGCTGCCGAGAATGCGGTAAAAGCGTTCGAACACGTGGGCCCGCTCGGCCTGGGGGATGCCGGGACCCGTATCTTCCACCTCCAGGATGGCCAGTTCCAGGGTGCTGCGCACGCGCACCGTGACGCTGCCGCCGGACGGCGTGTAGCGCAGGGCATTGTCGATCAGATTACTCAGCAGTTCACGCAGCATCATGGCATTGCCGGAAATCATGATCGAATACGCAGGCTGTTCGAAACCCAGGTCGATATGCTGGGCAAACGAAGCTTGCACCCAGTCCTGCACCACGCCGCGTGCCAGTTCGCTCAGCTCGATCGGTTCGAACGCCGTACCCGCCTGCGGCTGGTTTTCCGCGCGCGCCAGTGCCAGCAGCTGGTTCACCAGGCGCGTGGCCGCTTCCGAGCTTTTCGCCAGTTGCAGCAGCGAGCGGTGAATTTCATCGTGGTCGGTCTGGCGCAGGGCCAGCTCGGATTGCATGCGCATGCCGGCCAGCGGCGTTTTCATCTGGTGCGCGGCATCGGCGATGAAGCGTTTCTGCATGTCGATCGACAGAGATAGCCGCGCCAGCATCTCGTTGAGCGAACCGACCAGCGGCGTGATTTCCTCGGGCACCTGGCCCGATTCGATGGGGGAGAGATCGTCGGGCGGCCGGGCGCGTATGCGTTCCTGCAATTGCGCCAGCGGCGACAGGCCGCGCGCCAGGGCAAACCAGACCAGGGCCAGGATCACGGGCAGGATGATGAACTGCGGCAAGATCACGCCCTTGATGATTTCATTGGCCAGTTGGGCCCGCTTTTCCAGCGTCTCGGCCACTTGTACCAGCATGCGGCGCGGTTCGTCGTCGGTGCTGTACGGCATGTCGAGATAGCTGAACGCCACGCGCACGGGCGTGCCATGGATGGTGTCGTTGCGAAACAGCACCATGCCGCTGCGGTATTTATCGGGATCCTGCGGCGGCGGCAAGTCGCGGTCGCCGTCGAGGTATTCGCCGTGCCCGCCCACCACCAGGTAATACAGGGTGTCGACATCGTCGCCGCGCAGGAAGTCGCGGCCCTTGCTGTTGCCGTTCTTGTCCGGCACGCGGCGCAGCATCGCGCCGTCGGCTTGCTTGACCTGCTGCGTCAGCACCGTCACGCTGTCTTCCAGCGCGTGGTCGAACGGTTGATTGGCGATGCCCTTGGCCACCAGATAGGTGATGGCGATGCTCATCGGCCACAGCAGCAGCAAGGGCGCCAGCATCCAGTCGAGGATTTCGCCGAACAGCGAATGTTCGATGGTGTCATCCTGCTCCGTGGTGGGCGGCTCGAACCAGTCGTCGTCGTCCGCCTCGTCCGCAGGCGCCTCGCGCGGCTTCACTTGCTGGCGGGGCCGCTGGCCGGGCCTGCCGACTCGCTCGCTTCGGCGTTCAGGCGCGCCGCTTCCGAGTATTTTTCCAGGCAATAGCCGAGACCGCGCACGGTGGCGATGCGCACGCCGCCCACCTCGATCTTCTTGCGCAGGCGGTGCACATACACTTCGATGGCGTTGTTCGATACCTCTTCGCCCCATTCGCACAGGTGGTCGACCAGTTGCTCTTTCGAGACGAGGCGGCCGGTGCGACCCAGCAGGATTTCCAGCAAGCCCAGTTCGCGCGCCGACAGGTCGAGCATCTGGTCGTTGATGTAGGCGCTGCGCCCCACCTGGTCGTAGCTGAGCGGGCCGTGCTTGATGACGGTGGCGCCGCCGCCAGCGCCGCGGCGCGTCAGGGCGCGCACTCTTGCCTCCAGTTCCGACAGCGCGAACGGCTTGGCCATATAATCATCGGCACCCAGGTCGAGGCCATTGACGCGTTGTTCGATGGAATCGGCGGCCGTCAGGATCAGCACCGGCAGCAGCGAGGCGCGCGCGCGCAGCCGGCGCAGCACTTCCAGGCCAGACATCTTCGGCAGGCCCAGGTCGAGGATCAGCAGGTCGAATTCCTGGGTGGACAGGGCCGTATCGGCCTCCTGGCCGGTCTTGACGTAGTCGATCGCATAACCGGACTGGCGCAGCGAGCGGGTCAGGCCATCGGCCAGCACGCTGTCATCTTCGGCAAGTAAAATACGCATGGTGAACTTCCTATGCTTGCAACATCAGGACATCTGAAGTCTGTATTGTGTTTCATTTTCCGCAAGGTGGATAGTTTTTGTGAAAAACCAGGGTTGTATTGATCTGTTTCAAAACAAATCCACGTTCCGCTTGCATTGATCACTGTTTTTTTATACAGTACTGTCTGTATAAAGAATTTAACCCACTGGCGCTATCGCAGGCTGCAGGATTCACGTGAATCTGCAACTGTAGAACGGCTGAAAGAACATATGGACGATAAAAAAGCTGTAGTACCCGCATCGGAAAAAGCCAAGGCGCTCGCCGCCGCACTGGCGCAGATCGAGAAGCAGTTTGGCAAAGGTTCGGTCATGCGCATGGATGCCAGCGCGGTGATCGAAGAAGTGCAAGTCGTGTCGACAGGTTCGCTCGGCCTCGATATCGCGCTGGGCGTTGGCGGCTTGCCGCGCGGCCGCGTGGTGGAAATCTACGGTCCGGAATCGTCAGGTAAAACCACGCTGACCCTGCAAACCATTGCTGAAATGCAAAAACTGGGTGGCACTTGCGCCTTTATCGATGCCGAGCACGCGCTCGACGTCGGTTACGCGCAAAAGCTGGGCGTGAACTTGCATGAATTGCTGATCTCGCAACCGGACACGGGCGAGCAGGCTCTGGAAATCTGCGACGCCCTCGTGCGTTCGGGTAGCGTCGACCTGGTCGTCATCGACTCCGTGGCAGCACTGACGCCACGCGCCGAGATCGAAGGCGACATGGGCGATTCCCTGCCAGGCTTGCAAGCGCGCTTGATGTCGCAAGCCCTGCGTAAATTGACCGGTTCCATCAACCGCACGAATACCCTGGTCATTTTCATCAACCAGATCCGCATGAAGATCGGCGTGATGTTCGGCAGTCCGGAAACGACCACTGGCGGCAACGCGCTGAAATTCTACGCCTCCGTGCGCCTCGATATCCGCCGCACCGGCTCGATCAAGTCGGGCGACGAAGTGATCGGCAACGAAACCAAGGTCAAGGTCGTCAAGAACAAGATCGCGCCACCGTTCAAGGAAGCGCACTTCGACATCCTGTACGGCGCCGGCACCTCGCGCGAAGGCGAAATCCTGGACCTGGGCTCGGATGCCAAGATCGTGGAAAAATCCGGTTCGTGGTACAGCTACAACGGCGAACGCATCGGCCAGGGCAAGGACAACGCCCGTGCCTTCCTGCAAGAGCGTCCGGCGCTGGCCCGCGAAATCGAAAACAAGGTCCGCGCCTCGCTGGGCGTGCGCGAACTGCCACCGCTGGCTGCTGAAAAGCCGGAAAAAGCGGATAAAGCCGCCGACAAGGCTGCCAAGGCTGCGGAAGCCAAGGCAGAGTAGGTCGGATTAGCGCGGCAAAGCCGCGCGTAATCCGACAACACCACAGACGTCAACAATGTTGTCGGATTACGGCCCAAGGGGCCTAATCCGACCTATGCATGGCTTGCCGCAAGGTAGGACCCTGATCGCCGTCCCGCGCTGTTGCGCCGGGCGGCGATTGTGTTTGGGTGCTGTGATCGTGGAATGAAAGACAAGGTGGGTGTATGGCTGCAGTACAACTAAGCCTGAAGGGCAGGGCGCTACGCTTTTTGTCGATGCGTGAACACAGCCGCATGGAATTGCGGCGCAAGCTGCAGCGGCATGCGCAGGAAGGCGACGATGTGGAAGCCTTGCTCGACAGCCTGGAACAGGCCAACTGGCTCTCGCAGGAGCGTTTTTCCGAATCGCTGATCCACCGCCGCTCGGCCCGTTTCGGCAATAGCCGCATCATGGCGGAATTGCAAAGCCATGGCATTGCCGGCGAGGCGCTGCAGGAACTCAAGGCGGGCCTGGCCGAAGGCGAGACCGCCCGCGCCTGCGAAGTATGGCGTCGCAAATTCGGTGAAGTGGCGCAGGATGCCGAACAGCGCAACAAGCAGGTACGCTTCCTGATGCAGCGCGGCTTTTCGCAGCGCGCCGTGCAGGTGGCCTTGAAGGGGCTGGAGCCCGAGGACGACTAGGCGGCGACTGGCGCGGTTCTGTCTGCTTCCACGCGCGCCTGTGTGTTGCCGGCATACCCGCCCAGGCCGCGCTGTGTTCCTTCTACAACAAGTCCGCACGATGTCCCGTTTGCTCGGGCAGGCGGGCCTTGCTGTTTGCCATTATTTTCTTTGCAAGGATCTTTCTTCGGTCATCGTCCTGTCAGACCGGCGGCAGATTGTTGCGCTGCACGTGGCGAGCGTTGCCAGCGCTGTGCGATATCGGTGCGGTGGTGGCAACTGGATGCGGTTCACGCTCCCAGGCGCGCATATCAATCATCACTGAATGTGATAACTACGTAAATTTTCATGTGTTCTCCTTATGCTTTGAAATGTTTTTATCGAAGCAATGAAAAATTATGTTGCGGCGCAACCAGCGCCCAATGTGCTACACTTTTAGGGTTTTTGCGGCGCCGCAGGTGCGGTTGCTGTTCGTAGAAGCTGCGAACGGCGTGCTTTATGCACATGGCTGCTTACTAAATTATGGCCGCGCAAGCGGCATCGGTCTTATGCCCCTGTCAACTCCTGTATCCCGGCGCGCCCTACGGCACTCCCGCGTTATCGACGTCCAAGCGTATGTGCGCGACGACGGCCTGTGGGATATTGACGCCCGAATTACCGATATCAAAAGCTATGACGCGATGCTGGCCTCCGGCCCCCGCCCCGCTGGCACTCCCCTGCATGACCTCCACTTGCGCATTACCGTCGATCACGAACTGACCATCGTCGAGGCCGAAGCTGCCTCCGATGCCGTGCCCTATCCCGGTTTTTGCGATACCATCGGCCCCGCTTACACGGCGCTGATCGGTTTGAATTTATTGAAGAATTTCCGCCGCGACTTGAAACAGCGCCTGGCGGGAATCGCCGGCTGTACCCATTTGACCGAACTGGCGCAAGTCTTGCCGACTGCGACGGTTCAGGCATTTGCCGGCGATGTCTGGTCGACCCGCGACGGTGAGAATGCTGATTTGCCGCATGAAAAGCCGTTTCAACTCGACAAATGCCACGCCCTGCGCACCGATGGCGGGGCGGTTGCACAGTATTACCCGCGCTGGGTAGCCAAAGCGTGACCCCGGCGCTGTTTTTCCTGTTTTTTTTGCACCACTAACCGTATTTTTACAAATCAGTATCAGAAGGGAAGCCAGCATGAAAATCCATGAGTATCAAGCCAAAGAAATCCTCCGGCAGTATGGAGTGACGGTACCACGCGGTATTCCGTGCATGTCCGTCGACGAAGCCGTCAAGGCTGCGGAAACCCTGGGCGGTCCGGTATGGGTCGTTAAGGCGCAGATCCACGCAGGTGGTCGCGGCAAGGGCGGCGGCGTGAAAGTGGCAAAATCGATCGAACAGGTCAAGCAATACGCTGACCAGATCATGGGCATGCAGCTGATCACGCACCAGACCAGCGCCGAAGGCCAAAAAGTCAACCGCCTGCTGGTGGAAGAAGGCGCCGACATCAAACAAGAACTGTACGTTTCGCTGGTCACCGACCGCGTCACCCAGAAAATCGTTCTGATGGCTTCGTCCGAAGGCGGCATGGACATCGAAGAAGTGGCCGAGAGCCACCCTGAGAAGATCCATCACGTCACCATCGATCCAGGCGTAGGCCTGACCGATGCCCAGGCAGACGACATCGCGACCAAAATCGGCGTGCCTGCCGGTTCCATCGCCGACGCCCGCGTCAACCTGCAAGGCTTGTACAAAGCATACTGGGAAACCGACTGCTCGCTGGCCGAAATCAATCCGCTGATCGTCACCGGCAGCGGCAAGGTCATCGCCCTGGACGCCAAGTTCAACTTTGACCCGAACGCCCTGTTCCGTCATCCGGAAATCGTCGCCCTGCGCGATCTGGACGAAGAAGATCCAGCTGAAATCGAAGCGTCGAAATTCGACCTGGCTTACATTTCGCTCGACGGCAACATCGGTTGCCTGGTGAACGGCGCCGGCCTGGCCATGGCCACCATGGACACCATCAAGCTGTTCGGCGGCGAGCCAGCCAACTTCCTGGACGTCGGCGGCGGCGCCACGGCAGAAAAAGTGACCGAAGCGTTCAAGATCATGCTGAAAAACCCAGGCCTGAAAGCCATCCTGGTGAACATTTTCGGCGGCATCATGCGTTGCGACGTGATCGCTGAAGGCGTCATCGCCGCGGTGAAAGCCGTCTCGCTGAACGTACCGCTGGTCGTGCGCATGAAGGGCACCAACGAAGACCTGGGCAAAAAGATGCTGGCCGATTCCGGTCTGCCTATCATCGCAGCCGACACCATGGAAGATGCAGCAAAGAGCGTCGTTGCCGCCGCTGCTGGTCAAGCTTAATTAAGGAATCAACATGTCCATTCTGATCAATAAAGATACCAAAGTCGTAACCCAAGGGATCACCGGCAAGACCGGCCAGTTCCACACCCGCGGTTGCCGCGACTACGCGAACGGCAAAGCTGCCTTCGTGGCAGGCGTGAACCCGAAGAAAGCCGGCGAAGACTTCGAAGGCATTCCAATTTTCGCTAACGTCACCGAAGCGAAAAAAGAAACCGGCGCCAACGTGTCCGTGATCTACGTGCCGCCAGCAGGCGCGGCAGCGGCGATCTGGGAAGCTGTTGAAGCTGAAATGGATCTGGCCATTTGCATCACCGAAGGCATTCCTGTGCGTGACATGATGGCCCTGAAAGACCGCATGGCTAAAGCCAACAGCAAAACCTTGCTGCTGGGCCCTAACTGCCCAGGCTTGATCACGCCAGATGAAATCAAGATCGGCATCATGCCAGGCCACATCCATAAAAAAGGCCGCATCGGCGTGGTATCGCGTTCGGGTACCCTGACCTATGAAGCAGTGGGTCAGCTGACCGCACTGGGCCTGGGCCAATCGTCGGCAGTCGGCATCGGCGGCGACCCTATCAACGGTCTGAAGCACATCGACATCATGAAGATGTTCAATGATGATCCAGATACCGACGCGGTCATCATGATCGGCGAAATCGGCGGTCCGGACGAAGCCAACGCTGCGTATTGGATCAAAGACAACATGAAAAAACCGGTCGTTGGCTTCATCGCTGGCGTGACCGCTCCTCCAGGCAAGCGCATGGGCCACGCTGGCGCGCTGATCTCGGGCGGTGCCGATACGGCACAAGCCAAGCTGGAAATCATGGAAGCTTGCGGCATCACCGTGACCAAAAACCCGTCGGAAATGGCGCGTCTGCTGAAAGCCATGCTGTAATTCCAGCCTGGTTCACGCAGTACAAAAAAGGAGCTTCGGCTCCTTTTTTTTTGTCCGCAAGACAGGCCGCTTCCCGGCCTGGGCCGACGGCGCTGGTCCGAACCTGCCCAAAAGTGTCGCTTTTCTTTCCACGTGTACCGCCGCTGCCCGGGCGCGCTGCTGGCATGGCGCTTGCACCGTGCACGGCACGAGCATGTGGACAATGGGAGGAGACGATGCGCGCGCAGAGCGGATTTACCCTGATAGAGCTGATGATCGTGGTGGCTATCGCCGGCATCCTGGCGGCCGTGGCCATTCCCCAGTACGGCGACTATACGATGCGGGCCAAGGTCAGCAACGTGCTGGCGGCCGCTGCGCCCCTGAAGACAGCCGTGGCCCTGTGCGTGCAGGAAAACGGCGGCTTGGCGACCGCTTGCAGCACTCCCACCGAAGCCGTGCCCAGCGCCATCCCCGTGTTTAGCCCGACGCGCGAAGTGTCCGGCGCCAAGGTCGACAAGGGCAATATCGCGCTGACCCTGGCGGGCGATCTGGGCAGCGGCATGGGCGGCCAGACGGTGACCATGGAGTTGCAGCTCGGTAGCAGCAGCCTGAGCTGGTTCAACAGCACCAGCGTGACGAATGCGGCGGCCAGGGAAGCCATCACCCGGAACAATATTCCCAAGGTGGTGGCGACCCAGTGAGCGTCGCCTGCCGCGCCAGTGTCAGACGATTTTTTGCCGGTCCGCGATCAGCGCTTCATAAGTCAGGTTTTGCAGCAGGGTGTAGTGTGTGGGTTCCAGGTCGATGAATTGCACGCCATACGTATAGATTTCGGCGACGTCGGTCGCATGGCCATTCGATGGCTTGCCCACGCTGACGTTCTGGATGCGCGCGCGCGTGTTGACGCGCATCTGATGCTTGTTCGGCTGCACCAGCAGGGTAAAGCTGAGCGCTACACCCTCGTCGTCTGGCGTGAGCATGCTGGGCGCCTCGATCAGTGCCCCTGAGACGCTGAGGTTGACGATGAAGACGGGCACGGGCGCCACGTCGCGGTAACTCAGCTGCGCCGGAATGTCCACTTTCACGCGCATGGCCGTGCGCAGGCTGGTGCCCTGGATGGCGTCGGGAAAGCTCAGGTGCACATAATTGAGGGGGCGACCGAAGATGCGCAGCACGCTGCAGGCAAACGAACACACGGTGACCCCGGAAAACACGCGGATGGTCAGCTTGTCGCCCTCGTTGAGCACGATGGCGGCGCCGTTTTCCATGGGAATCTTGACGATCAGGTACTCGTCTTTCACGTAGCCGATCAGTGTCGAGAAATGCTGGATGGGCTTGATGGTGCGGTGCGTGATGAACTGGATGCGTCCCCCCACCTGCAGATTCATCGCCTCGAATTCGAAGTCCTGGAGCTTGCTTTCCGCGGTGGGCTTGTTGCTTGTCATGCGATACTCATCTTGATATTGTCGGTTCGCAGTATGCATGATTTCTTGATGAAAAAGCACTTATATCAATGAAATTCAACTTGGCATTGAAAAATGCCACGCACGCATGCCGGGGCGTGATTCTGCCTTTACAATTACGTCAATATTGATGAATGTGAATCTTATGGCACGCAGCTATTTCTGGACGATGTTGTTGTTGATCCTGCATCAGGTCGATGCTGCCTACTGGCGCGAATGGGAAATGTTCCATGTGCCGGGCGGCATCCAGGGTTTCCTGGTATTTAATCTGGCAGCGATTGCCCTGGTGGTGGCCGGTTACCGGCATGTGCTGCTGAGCACCACACGGGCGGGTCTGTATGCGGGCGTGTGCGCCGCGCTGGGCGTGGGCACGTGTCTGATCCATGCCGGCTTCGCGCTGGCGGGGCTGGAGCAATTCCACCTGCCCCTGTCCGTGGCCATCATCGTGCTGTGCCTGGCCAGTGCCGTCTGGCTGCTGTGCGACTTGCGCCGCGTCCAGGGCCAGCTGGCGCGCCAGGCGGCATAATTACACCTCCGCGTGCCAATCGCCCGACTTGCCGCCATGCTTTTCCAGCACGCGCACATTGGTCATGACCATGCCCCGGTCGACGGCCTTGCACATATCATAAATTGTCAGCAAGCCGATTTGCACGGCAGTGAGCGCTTCCATTTCCACGCCCGTCTTGCCGGTGGTATCGACTTGGGCGCGGCAGTGCACGCTGTTGGCCGCTACCTCCACTTCGAAGTCGACGGTGACGCGCGTCAATGCCAGCGGGTGGCACAGGGGAATCAGATCGCTGGTGCGCTTGGCGCCCATGATGGCGGCGATACGGGCGATGCCCAGCACGTCGCCTTTCTTGGCGTTGCCGGAAATAATCAATGCCAGGGTGGCGGGCTGCATGCGGATGGTGCCGGCGGCCACTGCGCTGCGGCGCGTGTCTTCCTTGGCACCCACGTCCACCATATGGGCCTGGCCCGTGGCGTCGAAATGGGTCAATTCCCCGGTGGGGGCTTGCTTGTCTGCTGTTGTCATGGCGTCAAAATAGGTGAGGAGTGGAGATGCGGCACGCCGGGCCACGACGTCATGCCACTGGCGTGGCGCATGCTTGTCGCGTGGGAATGGGCGCCGCTAACAAGGTATGATAGCACCCGTGAATTCAAAAACTACCCTTCCGATCGTACTTGAAAACGCCGGTGCGGCATGGTTGCGCGGCTCCCGGCGCGCATCCGCGCTGGCTGCATTGTGGCTGGCGGCGCCGTTTGCGCTGGCGCAGACCTATACGTCCGCGCCGACGGCGCCGGCCCCCAGTGTGGCGGCCAAGACGGCCGGCAGCTGGACGCCGCTGGCCGTGCCGCCAGCGCCGAACTTGCCGAACCTGGGCGATACCTCGCGCGATGACCTGTCGCCGGCGATGGAGCGCAAGATCGGCGAGGAAATCATGCGCGGCATCCGCGGCGACCGCGACTACCTCGACGACGCTCCCTTGCTGGAATACCTGAATACCTTTGGCAACGCCCTCGTGGCGGCGCGACCCAGCGTGCGCGGGGAAACAAATTACGACTATTTCTTCTTTGCCGTGCGTGATCCCCAATTGAACGCGTTTGCCTTGCCCGGCGGCTTCATCGGCGTCCATTCGGCGCTGGTGCTGGCGGCGCAAACGGAGGCGGAACTGGCATCCGTGCTGTCGCACGAGATCGGCCACGTGGCGCAGCGCCATATCGCACGCATGCTGGGCCAGCAGCGCCAGGATGCCTTGATGCCGCTGGCGGCCATGCTGCTGGCGGCGCTGGCATCGCGCGCGGGCGGCGATGTGGCGCTGGGCGTGTTTGCCGCCGGCCAGGGCCTGGCCATCCAGCGCCAGCTCAATTTTGGCCGCGACGCCGAACGCGAGGCGGACCGCATCGGTTTCCAGATCATGGGCGAAGCCGGCTTCGACACCACCGGCATGGTGGCCTTCTTCGGCCGCATGCAGGCGGCCAGCCGTTCGTACAGCGACCTGATGCCCGCCTATCTGCAGACCCACCCGCTGACGACGGAGCGCATCGCCGACATCCAGGCGCGCATCCGCGAGCAGCCTTACAAGCAGCGTCCTGACAGCCTGAGTTTTCACCTGGCCCGCGCCCGCGCCCGCGTGCTGCAGGATGAAAGCGTGCAAGGGTTGTTGAATGCCAAGGCGGTGTTCAAGACGCAGCTGGAGCAGCAAAGCCGCTTCCAGGTGGTGGCCGCCCATTACGGCTTGTCCTTTGTCGCCGTCAAGCAGGGCAAGCCGGCCGAGGCGCAGAAGGAACTCGACGCGGCCAATGCCGCCCTGCACCGGCCGGCCGGGCCGAATGTGTTTACTTCGGGTGGCACGCAGGGTCCCAATTCGCTGCTGGCGGCGATGGCGCTGGAAGTGCTGCTGATGCCGGCGCAGAAGAAGGAGGTGGCGCAGCAAGCCCTGAAGGCGGCCGATGCGGCGCGCCAGCAGTTTCCCCTCTCGCGTGGCATTGCCCACCAGTATGCGGAAGCGTTGATGGCTGCCAGCAAGCTGGAGCAGGCTACCTTGTACCTGCGCGACCAAGTGCAGCTCTATAAGGAAGAGCCGGAACTGTATGACTTATTGGCGAAATCGTATGCGGACCAGGGCAAGATGACTTTGCAGCACATGGCGCTGGCCGAATCCTACGTGCTGCAGGGCGCCACCATGGCCGCGCTGGACCAGCTGACGATCGCCCGTAAATCGACGGACGCGACTTTCTATGACCAGGCCGTGATCGATGCGCGCGAGCGTGAACTGCAGGAAAAGCGCCGTGAACAGATCAAGGACCAGAAGGGCTAGTGCTTATTCGGCTTGCGGCGCGCGCTGGAAGCCGAAGGTTTGCGGCACGCTGGCGTAGGCCAGCGGCTGCACGGCAATCTCCTTGCCGTCATGCAACAACACCAGGTTTCCCTGAGCATTTTCCAGCCAGGCCAGCAGGGCCTCGTCTCTAGCTACCTGTCCGTCGACGCGCAGCGATGGCAGCACATGCGCCATGTCGCGGTCATCGACCTGCGCCACGCTGTCGCCCTGGCGCAGGATCAGCGCGCCGTTGTCGCACAGATAGGCGGCATCGATGGCCGCCAGCGGCGCGCCTGTCTGCAGGATGAAACCGTGCTGCGGATCGCTGCGGGCGATGTACGGCGTCGCTTCCAGGTTCAGGTAGACGCGCTGCGGGCCATTCTGGAAAAACCAGCAGCCGCGTTCGTCATGGTCGTAATTACGGTTGATAAATCCCAACAGGGCCACGTGGGCGATCTTGTCGCCGGGCAGTTGTTGCTGTTGCGCCTGCTGGTCGCGCATGCGCCAGTTGCCGCGGGCATCGAGGCCCAGCCAACCGTAGCAGTGGGGCACGTTGGGCCATTTGGCCAGCGCCTGTTTGACGAGTTCATCCATGTGTAGCGTTTTCCGTGTGCGTTTGCGAGCTAGCAGCGTGACAGCTTTGTGGTGCCGATGGCGCCGTGTTGCCGCCTTCAAAAAAATGCATCAAGCGCTGCGGCAGCCAGCGTGTACTTCCCGGCAACTTGCCTGCGGCAAAGCCGACATGGCCGCCGTGGCGGGGATACTCGAGCATGACCTGCGGCGCTGCTCGGCGCGGCAAGTAGCGCCCGGGCAGGAAGGGATCATTTTGCGCATTCAGCACCAGGGTCGGCACGGTGATGTCCTGCAAGACGTGCTTGGCGCTGGCGCGGTGCCAGTAATCGTCGGCGTCGCGGTAGCCATGCAGGGGCGCCGTGACGACATTGTCGAAGGCGTGCAAGTCGCGCGCGGCCAGCATGGCATCGCGCGCAAACAGGCCGGGAAACTGCTCCAGCTTGGCCAGGCATTTGGGCTTGAGCGTGTTCAGGAACATGCGCGTGTAGAGCCGGTTGGCGCCCGAAGACAGGGCCTTGCCCCCTTGCGCCAGATCAAGGGGGGCGGACACGGCTGCGGCCGCATCGATGAAATCGGCCTGGTGCTGCGACTGGCCCAGCCAGCACAGCAGGGCGTTGCCGCCCAGGGACACGCCTGCCGCGTAAAACTTGCCTGTCGCGCGCGGGCGCAGGCGCTGCACGATCCAGTCCACTTCCTGCGCATCGCCCGAGTGGTAAAAGCGGGGTGCCAGGTTGGCTACGCCCGAGCAGCCGCGGAAATGCGGCACGGCGCCCGACCAGCCGCGCGCCGCCACCTCGGCCATCAGGGCGCGCGCGTAGTGGCTGCTTGATGAACCTTCCAGCCCATGGAACAGCACCACGAAGGGCTGGCCCGGCTGGCCGTCGACCAGGTCGACGTCGACGAAATCGCCATCGGGCGCTTGCCAGCGTTCGCGGCGGAAGGCCACGGCCGGCTTGGCGAGACACACGGCCGGGTAAATCGTCTGCGCGTGGCCGCCAGGTAGCCAGAGTGGCGCGGTATAGGACAAAGGGAAAGTCATCAGTGCAGGATCTGCGCTCCCGTGGCGTCGGCCGGCGCACCGCCGGGGGCAACGGAGGCGTGGTGCAGGACGATGCGCCAGCCGCGCGGCGTTTTCACGTACACGTTCGTGGCCAGCAGGTGCGCCGGACCGCCTTCCTCCTGGGTGACGCCTTCGACCACAGTGTGCACGGAGCTCATCAGATTGTGCGTTTCATGCAGCTGCGTGGGCACGATGTGCAGGCCGCCGCCCGCCAAAATGGTTTCCCACGAGGCGCGGATGGCGGCATGGCCGATCAGGCGCGCGCCGCCCGGGTGGATGCAGACGACCTCTTCATCGTCGGCCCACAGCGCCATCAGCGCTTCGAGGTCGGCGCGGTGCAAGGCATCGTAGAACGCCGCTTCGACTTCGGCGGCGCTGCCATTGAGTTCTTTCAGACGTTTCATGACGACTCCGGCTTGAGCGGTATACAAGACACTCAGAGGTGCAAATGAAAACGGCGCGCTGGAGGCGCGCCGCTGGGCAGTTTAATGATGGCCGGCGCTGGCGCCTTCCTTCAGGGTATACGCCGTGCCGCAGTAGGGGCACTTGGCGATACCGTCCTTGTTGAATTCCAGAAACACGCGCGGATGCGACGACCACAGCGGCATGGCCGGGTTAGGGCAGTGGGCTGGCAAGTCTTTACCGTCAAGTTCGACCGCTGGCTGGGTGGTTTTTGTCATCTTGTCATGCTCCGTGAGGCTGTATGGATGGAAGTCGGCTGCTGCCAAAAGTACGATTTTAACGGATTCAGGCAGACAGCAAAAATCATGGCTAAAATGGCGGCTCGATTATCTGCGGCTGCGGCGCGGTTTTTTTGTGGAAATATGGCAGCTGCAGCGCCACACTGACTGGATTTGCCTTGCTGGTATCACCGTTGCGTAGCACTACTGCGCGCACCACTGTTGTGCAGTTACCACACTCCGTCTGCCGGAGTCCCGCGTGAGCGCCGTCATGGCCGACAAGGACGACGGCCTGCTGAAGGATGCCTGGCGCGCCGGCCTGAAACTGGGTGCGCCCAGCATGCTGGGCATTGCCGCCTGGGGCATGGTGGTGGGCGTGGCCATGGTGAAAAGCGGCTTGACGGTGACGCAGGCGGTGGCGATGACCCTGTTTGTTTTTGCCGGCTCGGCCCAGCTCGCCTCCCTGCCCCTGCTGGCCGCGCACGCGCCCGTGTGGGTGATCTTCGCCACGGCCCTCGTTGTCAATTTGCGTTTTGTTATCTTTTCCGTGTTGCTCGCGCCCCATTTCGCCCATCTGCCGTGGCGCCAGCGCTTTGCGCTCGGCTATGTGGCGGGCGACATCACCGTGGGCCTGTTCCTGCAGCGCTACCCCCATGAAACGCCGGATCCGGCCAAGCTGCCCTTCCTCAAGGGGCTGGTTTACCCCAACTGGCTTGCCTGGCAAATCGGTTCCTTCATCGGCATCTTGCTGGGCGCTGTCGTGCCGGTCGAATGGGGGCTGGGTTTTGCGGGCACCCTGGCGATCCTGTGCGTGACGGTGCCGCTGATCCTCAGCCGCGCCGCCCTGTGCGGCGTGCTGGTGGCGGGCACGGTGGCCGTGCTGGCCTTCAGCCTGCCGTATAAACTGGGCTTGCTGCTGGCCGTGCTGGTGGGCATGGTCAGCGCCATGGCCGTGGAAGAATTGACAGAAAAATGGACAAAACGCCATGTTTGACGGCATAGACTGGGGCAGGAGCGACGTGTGGATCGCCATCGCCGTGCTGGTGGTGGCCACGGCCGCCACGCGCAGCACCTTCTGGCTGATCGGCCATCACATCAGCATTCCGCGCCGCGTGGGCGAGATGCTGCGCTATGCGCCGGCCTGCGCGCTGGCGGCCATCATCGCGCCCGATCTGCTGATGGAAGGGCAGCAAGTACACTTTGAATTATCGAATTTGAAACTCTTGTCGGGTATTGCCGCCACGCTCTTTTTTGTGATCCGCCGCAATATGCTGCAAACCATCGTGTTTGGCATGCTGGTTTTCACGGGCTTGCGACTGTTGCATGTTTTTCAGTAAAGCAGGACAAATCGGGGATGTGCGCTGGGCATTGCGGTAAAATAGCGCACTTCCTTCCACTCGTCATCTGGATCGCCATGTCAGCTGTTCTCAACTTCATCCGTCTGCAAGATTTGATCGACCAAAATGCACTGCAAGGCAAGCGCGTGTTTATCCGCGCCGACCTGAACGTCCCGCAAGATGACAGTGGCAAGATCACCGAAGACACGCGCATCCGCGCCTCGGTGCCGGCCATCCGCGCCGCCCTCGACGCTGGCGCCTTTGTCATGGTGACGTCGCACCTGGGACGTCCGACGGAAGGCGAGTTCAAACCGGCTGACAGCCTGGCGCCAGTGGCTGCCCGCCTGTCCGAGCTGCTGGGCCAGGAAGTCGCACTGAAACAAGACTGGGTCGATGGCGCCGGCCTGGAAAACACGGTTGCCGGCCAGGTGGTCCTGCTGGAAAACGTGCGCGTGAACAAGGGCGAAAAGAAAAACAGCGATGAGCTGGCGCAAAAAATGGCCAAGCTGTGCGATATCTACGTCAATGACGCGTTCGGCACGGCCCACCGCGCGGAAGCATCCACGCATGGCATCGCCAAGTTTGCCCCCATCGCCTGCGCCGGACCTCTGCTGGCCGCCGAACTCGATGCGCTGGGCAAAGCTTTGCACGCACCTGCCCGTCCCTTGCTGGCAATTGTTGCTGGTTCGAAAGTATCGAGCAAGCTGACCATCCTGAAAGCCCTGTCCGACAAGGTCGATAATCTGATCGTCGGCGGCGGCATCGCCAACACCTTCATGAAAGCCGTCGGCTTGAACGTGGGCAAGTCGCTGGTGGAAGCGGAGCTCGTCGAAGAAGCCAAGGCCATCATCGAGATCATGGCCAAGCGCGGCGCGCAAGTGCCGATTCCTGTCGATGTCGTGTGCGCCAAGGAGTTTTCGCCTACGGCCGCTGCCACCGTCAAGGACGTGGCCGATGTGGCGGACGACGACATGATCCTCGATATTGGCCCGAAAACGGCCGCCTTGCTGGCACAGCAGATCGCCGCCGCCGGCACCATCGTGTGGAACGGTCCCGTGGGCGTGTTCGAATTCGACCAGTTCGGCAACGGCACCAAGACCCTGGCGCTGGCCATTGCCGAATCGAAAGCATTTTCCATCGCTGGCGGTGGCGACACCCTCGCGGCGATTGCCAAATACGACATTACCGATAAAATCAGCTATATCTCGACGGGCGGCGGCGCTTTCCTGGAGTTCCTGGAAGGCAAGACTTTGCCGGCCGTGGAAATTCTCATGCAGCGCGCTGCTTAATTCGGCAGCAGTCAGCATTTCAGTACCAAGCGCAGCCTGACCGCTGCGCTTTTACCTTGCCGGGCGGCGCAGCCGCCAGGTCTTGCTCAGCTAGCGTCTTGTTGGCGCACAAGGATTCCTATGCCACGCGGTACAAAAATCGTAGCAACAATCGGCCCCGCCTCCACCGACTTCGACATCCTGGTGAAGATGATACGTGCGGGTGTCGACGTGGTGCGTTTGAATTTTTCCCACGGCAAGGCGCAAGACCATATCGACCGCGCCGCACTGGTGCGCCTGGCGGCGGCCGAATGCGGCCGCGAAGTGGCCATCATGGCCGACATGCAAGGGCCGAAGATTCGTGTCGGCAAGTTTGAAAACACGCGCATCGAGCTCGAAGCGGGCGAACGCTTCATTCTCGACGCCAAGTGGGGCGAAAATGGCGAACTGGGCAACCAGGAACGGGTAGGTCTCGATTACAAGGCCCTGCCGCGCGACTTGCACAAGGGTGACGTGCTGCTGCTGAACGACGGCCTCATCGTGCTGATCGTCGAACGCATCCACGGCAGCGAAATCCACACCACCGTCAAGATCGGCGGCGAGTTGTCGAACAACAAGGGTATCAACCGCCAGGGTGGCGGCCTGTCAGCGCCCGCGCTGACGGCCAAGGATATGGAGGATATCAAGACGGCCATGAGTTTCCAGGCCGACTATTTGGCAATTTCCTTCCCGAAATGCGCAACCGACATGGAAATGGCGCGCCAGCTGGCCAATATCGCCGGCGAACCGTACCACCACAAGCCGATGATGATCGCCAAGATCGAGCGTGCCGAAGCCATTCCTGCACTGCAAGAGATTCTCGACGCGTCCGACGGCATCATGGTGGCGCGTGGCGACCTGGCCGTCGAGGTGGGCAACGCGGCCGTGCCGGCCCTGCAAAAGCGCATGATCAAGATGGCGCGCGCGTCGAACAAACTGGCCATTACTGCCACGCAGATGATGGAATCGATGATTGTCAACGCCGTGCCGACCCGCGCCGAAGTGTCCGACGTGGCCAATGCCGTGCTCGATGGCACGGACGCCGTCATGACGTCGGCCGAGACGGCGTCGGGCAAGTACCCGATCGAGACGGTGGAAATGATGGCCGCCATCTGCGTCGAGGCGGAACAGTCCGAATACAACAAGCTCGATGCCGATTTCCTCAACGTCACATTTACCCGCATCGACCAGTCGATCGCGTATGGCGCCCTGTTCACGGCCCATCACTTGCGCGTCAAAGCCATCGTGGCGCTGACGGAATCCGGTTCCACCGCCTTGTGGATGAGCCGCCACAGCATCGACACGCCGATCTACGCGCTCACACCCAGTGTCACCACTTTGCGCAAAGCCGCACTGTACCGCAATGTTCGGGCGTATCATCTGATGCAGAACGCCCCCAGCGCGCAAGTGCTGAAGCAGGCGGAAGAGCTGCTGGTGGCGCAGGGCATTGTCAGGAAGGGCGACATGATCGTCGTCACCTGGGGCGAGCCGATGGGCCAGGTGGGCGGCACGAATGCATTGAAGATTGTGACAGTCGGCGAGTTTGAATAAAGGCCCAAGAATTCAGGCGCCGGCGCGGTTATCGACCGCGAAGCGCCGCAACAGTTTCTATTGTTCTCTGGAGTATTACCATGTCTCTCGTATCCATGCGTCAACTGCTGGACCATGCCGCCGAAAACGGTTATGGCATTCCTGCTTTCAACGTCAATAACCTGGAGCAAGTGCAAGCCATCATGGCTGCCGCCGATGCGCTCAACAGCCCGGTGATCATGCAGGCGTCTGCTGGCGCGCGCAAGTACGCCGGTGAAGCCTTCCTGCGCCACCTGATCGACGCCGCCGTCGAAGCGTATCCGCACATTCCCGTCGTCATGCACCAGGATCACGGCCAGTCGCCGGCTGTCTGCATGGCCGCCATCCGCTCGGGCTTCACGTCCGTGATGATGGACGGCTCGCTGGAAGCGGATGGCAAGTCGGTTGCTTCCTACGAATACAACGTGGAAGTATCGCGTGAAGTGGTGAAATTCTCGCACGCCATTGGCGTGACGGTGGAAGCGGAACTGGGTGTGCTCGGTTCGCTGGAAACCATGAAGGGCGACAAGGAAGACGGCCACGGCGCCGACGGCACGATGACCCGCGAGCAACTGCTGACGGACGTGGCGCAAGCGGCCGACTTCGTGCAGCGCACCCAGTGCGACGCCCTGGCGATCGCCATCGGCACCTCGCACGGCGCGTACAAATTCACGCGCAAGCCGACGGGCGACATCCTGGCCATCGACCGCATCAAGGAAATCCACGCGCGCATTCCGAACACCCACCTGGTGATGCACGGTTCCTCGTCGGTGCCGCAGGAATTGCTGGCCATCATCCGCGAATTCGGCGGCGACATGAAGGAAACCTACGGCGTGCCAGTGGAAGAAATCCAGGAAGGCATCCGTCACGGCGTGCGCAAGATCAACATCGACACCGACATCCGCCTGGCGATGACGGCCGCGATCCGCAAGTACCTGTTTGAAAACCCATCGAAATTCGACCCGCGCGACTTCCTGAAGCCAGCCCGCACCGCTGCCGAGCAAATCGTGCGCGCGCGCATGCAGGCCTTCGGCTGCGAAGGCCAGGCGTCGAAGATCAAGGTCATCACGATGGAAAAAATGGCCGAGCGCTACAAGGCCGGCGAGCTGTCGCAAATTGTGAAGTAAAATTCTGTCTGGAACGGGCCGGAAGCAATGCTCCGTGCCCGATTTTCTCGACCGGCGGGCATCCCCCGTCTGCCGGTTTCGTTTCATCCAACTATTCCCCCGCTATGAACAGCCTCTATCAGACTTCCATCCACTCCCTGCCATTGCTGGGCCACGGCAAGGTCCGCGACAATTACGCCGTCGGCGACGACAAGATCCTGATCGTCACCACGGACCGCCTGTCGGCCTTCGATGTCGTCATGAACGAGCCTATCCCCGGCAAGGGCAAGGTCCTCAACCAGATGAGCGACTTCTGGTTCGAGAAACTGGGCCATATCGTGCCGAACCACCTGACCGGCGTGGCGCCGGAATCCGTGGTGGCAGCAGATGAAGTGGAGCAAGTCAAAGGCCGCGCCGTGGTGGCCAAGCGCTTGAAGCCCATCATGGTCGAGGCGGTCGTGCGCGGCTACATCATCGGTTCGGGCTGGAAGGATTACCAGGACACGGGCAGCATCTGCGGCATTCAATTGCCAGCGGGCCTGCAACAGGCGGAAAAACTGCCGGAACCGATTTTCACACCGGCGGCCAAGGCCGAGCTGGGCGAGCATGACGAAAACATCAGCTTTGCGGAAATGGAACAGCGCATCGGTGCCGACCTGGCCGCCAAGATGCGCGATGTCGCCATTGCCCTGTACAAGACTGCCGCCGAGTACGCAGCCACGCGCGGCATCATCATTGCCGACACCAAATTCGAATTCGGCCTGGACGACAATGGCGTGATGCATTTGATGGATGAAGTGCTGACGGCCGACTCGTCGCGTTTCTGGCCTGCCGATTCCTACCAGCCTGGCATCTCGCCGCCGTCATTCGACAAGCAATTCGTGCGTGATTACCTGGAAACGTTGACTTGGGGCAAGACCGCGCCGGCGCCTGCGCTGCCGGCCGATGTCATTGAAAAAACCCAGGCCAAGTACTTCGAAGCCATCGAACGCCTGACGGGCGAGAAGCTGAAGGCCTGAGATGAGTGAGCACAAGTTGAACCCCAAGCCGCTGGTTGGCGTCATCATGGGCTCGTCCTCGGACTGGGAAGTGATGCAGAATGCGGTTGCCATCCTGAAACAGTTTGGCGTGCCGTACGAGGCGCAAGTCATTTCCGCCCACCGCATGCCCGACGAGATGTATGCGTACGCGAAAAGCGCGCGCGCGCGCGGCTTGCGCGCCATCATCGCCGGCGCCGGTGGCGCGGCCCACCTGCCTGGCATGGTGGCGGCGATGACCATCGTGCCCGTGCTGGGCGTGCCCGTGCCGTCGAAATACCTGCGCGGCGAAGATTCCATGCTGTCCATCCTGCAAATGCCCAAGGGCGTTCCGGTAGCCACCTTCGCCATCGGCGAAGCGGGCGCGGCGAATGCAGCGCTGACGGCGGTGGCGATGCTTGCCGCCAATGACGACGCCCTGGCCGACCAGCTGGAAGCCTTCCGTGCCACGCAAACGGCCGCCGCCAAGGCCATGGTCTTGCCTGAATAATGTGTTTGAAAAATAATGAATAGTAAATCGACTTCCCCATTGCTGCCTGCCGCCAACCCACCGGCGTGGCTGGGCGTGATGGGCGGCGGCCAGCTCGGCCGCATGTTTGCCCAGGCCGCCCAGAGCATGGGCTATCAGGTTGCGGTACTGGAACCGTCCGATGCCTGCCCCGCGGGGCAGGTGGCGCAGCGTCTGGTCAATGCCGGCTACAGCGACCTTGACGGTCTCGACGCGCTGGCGGGGCAATGCCTGGCCGTCACCACGGAATTCGAGAACGTGCCGGCCGACAGCCTGTCGCGCCTGGCCGAGCGGGTCTTCGTGGCACCGAATGCGCATGGCGTGTCGGTGGCGCAAGACCGCATCGCGGAAAAGCGTTTCTTTGTCGACTGCGCGGACAAGTCCGGCGTGTTGCCGGCGCCGCACATGGTGATTGCCACGCAGCACGATATCGATGCCATCCCCGACGACTTGCTGCCGGGCATACTGAAAACCGTACGCATGGGCTATGACGGCAAGGGCCAGTTCCGCGTGCGCACGCGCGACGAGGTGCGCGCCGCCTTTGCCGAAATGGGCGAGGTAACTTGCTTGCTGGAGAAAATGCTGCCGCTGGCGTACGAAGTGTCCGTGCTGACGGCGCGCGGCGTGGACGGCGTATCGGTCGTGTATCCGATCGCCGAAAACGTGCACCGCGATGGCGTCTTGTTTACGACCACCGTGCCGGGGCCGAACGTGTCGGACGACTGCGCCGCCAGGGCGCAGCGGGCGGCGCAAGCCATGGTCGCGGAACTCGGCTATGTCGGCGTGCTGTGCATCGAATTTTTTGTGCTCACCGACGGCAGCCTGGTGGTCAATGAAATGGCGCCGCGTCCGCACAACAGCGGCCATTACACGATGGATGCCTGTGTCACCAGCCAGTTCGCGCAGCAGGTGCGGGCCATGGCGCGCTTGCCGCTGGGCGACGTGCGCCAGCATTCGCCGGCCGTGATGCTCAATATCCTGGGCGATGTCTGGTTTGCCGACGGCAGCGAGCTTGCCAGCGAACCGGCGTGGGACCAGGTGCTGGCGCTGCCGGGCGCCTGTTTACATCTGTATGGCAAGGACGATCCGCGCCGCGGGCGCAAGATGGGCCACCTGACCTTCATCGCGTCCAGCCTGCAAGAGGCGCAGCAGCGCCTGCGCGACGCTTGCCTGATCCTGGGAATCGCGCCGTGACCTTGCCCGCACAAGACCTGGCTGCGGCCGCCGCCGTGCTGGAAGCGGGCGGCCTCGTCGCTTTCCCGACAGAAACGGTATATGGCCTGGGCGCCGATGCGGAAAACCCGGCCGCCGTGGCGCGCATTTACGAAGCCAAGGGTCGTCCATCGGACCACCCCGTGATCGTGCATGTGGCGCCCGGTGCCGACTTGGCGCACTGGTCCGATGACATTCCGGTCGAGGCGGAACAGCTGGTGGCCGCTTTCTGGCCCGGTCCGCTGACCCTGATCGTCAAGCGCGCCGCGCATATCCCGGACGCCGTTTCCGGTGGCCAGGATACGGTGGGCTTGCGCTGCCCGTCGCACCCGGTGGCAATTGCCTTGCTACGCAGCTTCAAGGGGGGCAAGGGCGGCCTGGCGGCGCCGTCGGCGAACAAATTCGGCAATGTCAGCCCCACCACGGCGCAACACGTGCGCGATGAATTCGCGGTAGAACTCGACAGCGGCTTGCTGGGCCTCGTCCTCGATGGCGGGCAGAGCGACGTGGGCATCGAGTCGACCATCGTCGACCTGTCGCGCCTGGCCACGCACGGTCCCGTACTCTTGCGTCCCGGCCATATCAGCAGCGAGCAGATCGCCGCCGTCATCGGCCGCGCACCAGCCATGGCCGACGCCGCTGCGCCGCGTGCCTCGGGCACCCTGGAATCGCATTACGCGCCACATACGCCTGTTGCGATGCAGCACAGCGACGACGTGCGCGCCACCTTGAACCGCCTGCTCAATGACGGACGCCGCGTGGCCCTGATCCATTACTCGGATCTGCCGCCGGCCAGCGCCAGCGTACGCCTGGTAGCCAGCCCGGAAAATTACGCACATGCGCTGTATGCCTCGCTGCGCACGATGGACCAGGTCGGCGCTGAGCTGATACTCGTCGAAGCACCGCCCACCGGCCCCGAGTGGTTGGGCGTGAATGACCGTTTGCGGCGTGCCGCGTTCGGCTCAAGTGGTATCTTGCAGCAGTTTCTGTCCGCATGATGAAAAGCCCCGCAAGGGGCTTTTTCTTGATGCAGCGCAATAGCGATGCTTGCCACGAAACATCTTAAATCCCCCATAATTCATGCAATCACCCTGTCGTGACAGGGCGCTGCCAGTGTTGTTATTTCGTTGATTTTTAAAACATATTTTCTATACAAGCCTGAGGAACGATGGCATATTAGTTGGGTAGCGAATAGCACGCCCGTTCGTTTAGAAACCAGAAAAAAGACCGAGGAGACAAAATGCATCAAACAAAATTCGCGCTGGCCGTGCTGGCTGCGGCTGTCCTGGCAGGTTGCGGCGGCGCCAGTGGCGGTGATCAAGCCTTGAAAGTCAAATACACGGCGCAGGTGTCGTTCGGCGACAGCCTGTCCGATGTCGGTTCGTATGCCGTGGGCACGGTGCTGGCGAAAGGTGGCGGCAAGTTCACCATCAATGGCGACAATACCAAGATCAATCCTGAACTGACGGGCAAGAACTGGACCGAGCACTTGGCCGCGCAATTTGGCCTGGCCGTGCCGTGTGCCGCCGAGACTGGTCTGGAAGGCAATGCGGCGCAAGGCTTGTCCGTGGCGCGCGTCAAGCATGCAGGCTGCTACGGCTACGCCATGGGCGGCTCGCGCGTGACCAATCCGGTTGGCCCGAACAATAAGCTGACGGGCAGTGCGCTGGGCGCTTTGACCGTACCCGTGGTGACGCAGATCGCCAATCACCTGGCTGTGTCAGGCGGCAAGTTCAGCGGCACGGAAGCCGTTTTCGTGATGGCAGGTGGTAATGACGTGCTGTACCAGCTGGGTGCATTGCAAGCGGGCGCGACCGCTGCTGGCCAGGCCGCTGGTGCTGCTGCGGGGGCACAAGCCTTCGCCACCAACCTAGCGCTGGCCCTGGCGGCCGGCGCTACCAATCCGGCCACGGCCGCAGCCTCCATCGGTGCCGCCATCAAAACGGCCAGTGCGGCGCCGGGCGCGACATCGACGACCATCGTCGGTGCTGCCGTGCAAGCCGCCGTTATTGCTGGCAATACGAATGCCCCATCGCTGGCCGCCGCTGCGGCCGCCAAGGCGCAAGCCGATGCGACGGTGACGGGCAATGCTGCCGGCGCCAAGGCAGGTGCCGATTACGCCGCGGCTCAGGGGCCGTTGCTGGTGACGGCGATGGGACAGGCAGGCAAGGAGCTGGTGGCGCTGGTCAAGGACCAGATCATCGCCAAGGGCGCCAACTACGTGATAGTCAACAACCTGCCTGACGTGGCCGGTACGCCATCGGGCTTGAGCAAGGATGCCAATACCAAGGCGCTCATCAACGCCATGGTCAGCGCCTTCAATGGCGAACTGAGCGCCGGCTTGAATGGCAATGCGAAAGTATTGCTGGTCGACGTGTTTGCCGTCAGCCATGACCAGGGCGTCAATCCCGGCCCGTATGGCTTGACCAACGTCAGCGAGACGGCGTGCGATTTGAGCGCGCCAGGCAATATCCTGGGCAGCTCGCTGGTGTGCAATGGCACGAACCTGAAAGCGGGCGATGTCAGCCACTACTCGTATGCCGACGATGTGCATCCTACGCCGTTCAACAATCTGTTGCTGGCCCGTTATGTGGCCAAGGACATGGTCGTGCGGGGCTGGCTGTAAGGAATGGCCGTGCCGGCTGCGTCCGCGGGACGCGGCTGGCAGTGACAAGACTGGATAGCTGAACTATCCGCACATAATGATCAGGAGACAAGATGAAGAATCGTTTGAATACCGCTGTACGCGTGCTGGCCGCCGCCGCCGCGATGGCCATGGCGACGGGCGCTTCGGCGCAAAGCGCAGGCACCTGGATGGTCAAGGCTGGCGTTAACAAGATCACGCCGCATGTCGACAGTGGCGACATTTCCGCACCGGCACTGCCGGGCACCAAGGCCAACGTCGAGGCCGATACCAAGCCCATCCTGAGCTTTGCCTACATGCTCACGGACAATATTTCCGCTGAAATGATCCTGGGCGTGCCATACAAGCACGACCTGATTGGCGACGGCTCCATCAAGGGTACAGGCAAGCTGGGCACGGCGGAAGTCTTGCCGCCGACGGCCTTCATCCAGTACCGTTTCTTCCAGCCCAATGCGATGATCCGTCCATACGTGGGCGCGGGCTTGACGTATGCTTATTTCCAGAAGGAAACCGGCTCGGGTCAGATGACGGCCTTGCTGGATCCGGGTGGAAAACCAGTGACCTACCGCATGGACAACAAGCTGACAGGCAGCCTGGTGGTCGGCAGCACCGTGGCCTTCAACGAGCGCTGGTTTGCTGACGTAGCCGTGGTCAAGACCTACCTGAAAACCAAGGCGAAATTCTCGACGGGGCAGACGCAGGACATCAAGCTCGATCCGGTTGCCGTGAGTGTCAGCATCGGGTACAACTTTACCCTGTAAAACAAAAAATCCGCCTCGGCGGATTTTTTTTTGTCCCGCTCAGGCTGGCGGTGTATTGAACTTTCCATTATGGAAGATCAAGGGCGGCTGCGCGGCAAACGCACATTGTTCCACTTCGCCCACGAAAATGACGTGGTCGCCTTCCGGATAGCGGCTGCGGTTGTGGCATTCGAACCAGGCCGATGCGCCTTTCAGGATGGGCTGGCCCGTGCGCGACAGTTCGTATTCGACGTCGTCGAAGGGATTCGGCGTGCGGCGTGAAAAGCGCGTAGCCAGTTCCGCCTGGTCGGCGCCCAGCACGTTGATGACGTAATGCGAGTTGCCGCTGAAAATGGGCATGCTGTTCGCCACGGAACCGAGGCTCCACAGCACCAGGGGCGGCGATAGCGAGACGGAATTGAAGGAACTGGCCGTCAAGCCACGGAAACTGCCGTCGGCCAGGCGTGTCGTAATGACCGTCACGCCGGTGGCAAACTGCGACAGTGCCTGGCGGAAATGTGTCGTATCGAATTCTTGCGCTGGCGCGCGGGGAGAGCGTGTGTTCATGGGTGACCTGTCTATTTGCTGACATTATGCCAAAAATCGGCCACGCCAGCGCAATCGTCGTCGGCATGCCCGTATGTGCGGTGCACCACGCGCCGTTTCTAGCGGCGCTGCAGACCACGGCGCTTTGCGTTACAGTAGTGAAATGATAAGGCGCAGCAGCATTGCGGGAGGACATCATGCATCAGCAGACGGAAGTGGCGATACTGGGCGGTGGCTGTTTTTGGTGCCACGCCGCCGTGTTTGGGGAAGTGCGCGGCGTGACGCGCGTCGCGTCCGGCTATACGGGCGGCAGCGTGCCCGATCCCACGTATGAACAGGTTTGCACGGGCGACACGGGCCACGCGGAAGTGGTGCGCCTGGAATTCGATCCCGCCATCATCCCTTACCACGACTTGCTGGAAATCTTTTTTACGCTGCACGACCCCACCACCGTGAACCGGCAGGGTAACGATGTCGGCACGCAATTCCGTTCCGTCATCTATTACCAGTCGCCCGAGCAGGAAAAAGTGGCGCGCAAGGTACTCGCCGAGATGGCCGGCGTGTGGGATGCGCCCATCGTCACGCAACTGGCGCCGGCGCAAGCTTTTTATACAGCCGAGGATTACCACCAGAATTATGCCGAGCAGCATCCCTTGCAGGGGTATTGCGCGCTGGTCGTCGCGCCCAAGGTGGAGAAATTCCGCGCCATGTATGCGGGGCGCCTGAAGTGAGGCAGCCTCCAGCGCCGCGCGCGCCTGTCAGGTCGTGAGCACGGGCGCGGGCCTGGCATCGCGCGCATACATGTAGTTGCGCGACCAGGGCAGGTTGGTGGAACGCCGTCCCGCCTTCACGCAGACGATCTGGTACAGGCTGATCAAATCTTGCTCGAAGGCATAGGCGCAGCCGGCCAGGTAGACGTGCCAGATGCGGAAGCGCCGTTCGCCCGCCAGCGGACGAATTTGCTCGGCGTTGGCTTCGAAATTCTCCGTCCACAGGGCGCAGGTGCGCGCATAGTGGCGCCGCAGGTTTTCCACGTCCAGCACTTCCAGTCCCCCTTGCTGCATGGTCTTGAGCACATTGCCGATGTGCGCCAGTTCGCCGTGTGGAAACACATATTTCTCGATAAATTCCCCGCCGCCATACGGCGTTTCGCCATTGTCCGGGTCGGTGGAGGTGATGCCGTGATTCATCGCCATGCCATCGGGCGCCAGCAGCTTGTTAATGATGGCAAAGTATTCGGGCAAGTGTTTGAGGCCCACGTGCTCGAACATGCCCACGCTGGTGATGCGGTCGAACTGGCCCGTGACGTCGCGGTAATCTTGCAGGCGGATATCGATCAGGTGCGCCAGGCCGGCCGCCGCCACGCGCTCGCGCGCCAGCGCGTACTGGTTTTCCGACAGGGTCACGCCCACGCAGCGGGCGCCATATTGCTGTGCGGCACGGATGACGAGCGCGCCCCAGCCGCAGCCGATATCGAGCAGGGTCTGGCCCGGCTGCAGCTGGATTTTCTTCAGGATATGGTCGATCTTCTTGACTTGCGCCTGCGCCAGGGTTTCATCGCCATCTTCAAAATAAGCGCAGGAATACACGAGGCCGGGGTCGAGGAATTGCTCGTAGAAGGCATTCGACACATCGTAGTGGTAGCGGATGGCTTCGGCATCCTTGCTCTTGTCGTGCGTAAAGCTGCGCACGATGCGGGCCAGCTTGCCTTCCGGTTTCAGGGTGTTGCGGGCGAGGGCATTGCAGATGGAAATCATGTCCATCGCCGTGCCCTTGACCTCGATATTGCCTTCCACATAGGCCGAACCCAGATTGGCCAGCGAGGGGTTCAGCAGGTAGCGGGCCGAGGCGACTGTCGGCAGACGAATGGTCACGCGCGGCACCTCGCTGGACAGGTCGACATGCTGGCCATTCCACAATTCTATGCGGAGCGGCAAGGCGGTCTTGCTGCGAATGCTGGCGATCCAGGACCTGAGTTGGTTTTGTACAAACAAAATGGCCTCCAATGAAGCGGCCCCAGCTGGGGCTGCAAATTGAGAAACAATGTTATTTAGTAACTTCTACCCTCATAGCCTACACCTATATTGACCAGCTTGCTTTGCACAGCCTTGACTGCGCGCTTAAGGTTGCAAGCGCTGCATGCTCCATTGCCCGTCAGCACCGCGCGTAAACACGATGCGGTCGTGGAAGCGCGAGCGGCGGCCCTGCCAGAATTCGATGCGTTCCGGCTGCAAACGGTAGCCGCCCCAGTGGGCCGGGCGCGGCGGCTGGGTGTCGCCGAGAGCGGCGGCGACGGCCTCGTAGTTGCTTTCCAGTGCGGCGCGGCTGTCGATGGGCGTACTTTGCTGCGAGGCAATCGCCGACAAGCGGTTTTGCAGGGGACGCACATTGAAATACTCGTCGCTCTCGGCAGCCGTGGTTTTCACCACCGTGCCTTCGATGCGCACTTGCCGCTCCAGTTCGCGCCAGAAGAACAGCAGGGCGGCGTGCGGATTGTGTTCGAGCTGCTGGCCCTTGTCGCTGTTGTAATTTGTGTACCAGGTAAAGCCGCGCTCGTCGAACTGCTTGATCAGCACGATGCGTGAGCTGGGCTTGCCGTCGGGACTGACGGTGGACAAGTCCATCGCATTCGGTTCCATCACCTGGGCCTTGACGGCCTCGGCAAACCATTTCTGGAACTGGGCGATGGGATCTGCCAGCACATCGGTCTCGCTCAGGCTCGATTGCACGTAATCGGTGCGCATGGCTGCCAGTACGGCGGCTGCGTCCGGCACTTCAGGCGCATCCGGCACGATGCCGCGGCGGCGCTGCATGGCTGTGCCAAGCTGCTCCATCTGTTGCGCGCTGAACAGGCGCTTGGCCATGGGCGCCAGTTGTCCTTCTTCCTTGGCCATGTGGGCCTGGTAGGCGGCCACGTAGTCGCGCACGCCATCGTGCGACAGCTGCGAGTTCGTGCCGGCCGCGATGGCGTCGAGTTCCGGGCGCAGGGTCAGCCAGGCCTGGTCCATGCGCTGGTGGTCGGCCAGGATTTCCGGCACCAGGGTCGCAAGCAGGGCCGCGTCGTCGCCCGTGGCCGTCGCCTGCAACATGGGCATCAGGTCCTGTTCTTCATCGTCATGGTGCAAATGGGCGGCTTTATTGAAATATTGCAACACTGCCTTGGCCGCCTGTTGCGCTTCCGCCGTGTTGCCATGCTGTCCCAGGTGGCCCAGCAGGTTTTGCAGGGTCGTCAGTTGCTTGCGGATCTTGTCGTGGCAATGCTTGAGCACGGCGATGGGCTGGTCAAAGCCGGGAACTGAGTCGAACAGGGGAGAGGTCATGGCAAGTTCTCGTGGTGGGCGGTGTGGGGGCGCGGCGACAGTTGCTCTTGTCGCTGTGTCAATTCGGCTATTTTAGAATATCTGCCTGCGCAGTGTCCGTTAAAATGGCGCCATGCATACCTCCACCAATGAACTAATTTCCATGGACTTGACCGAGATCGATTTTGAACGGCGTTTCGGCGGCATAGCCCGCCTGTATGGCGCCCCCGCGTTGGCGCGCTTCCGCGCCGCCCATGTGGGTGTGATCGGCGTGGGCGGGGTCGGTTCCTGGATCGTCGAAGCGCTGGCGCGCAGCGCCATCGGCCGCCTGACCCTGATCGACCTCGATAATGTTGCCGAATCGAACATCAATCGCCAGATCCAGGCCATGAGCGACACCATCGGCAAGGCCAAGATTACAGCCCTGGCCGAGCGCATCGAACTGATCAACCCGTTTTGCCAGGTCACGCAGATCGAGGATTTTATTACCCCTGATAACCTGGAGCAATTGCTGGGCGGGCGCGATTTCGACTACCTGATCGACGCCATCGACAATGCCAAGGCGAAAGCGGCCGTGATCGCGTATTGCCGCGCGCGCAACATTCCCATGCTGACCATCGGCAGCGCGGGCGGGCAGACGGACCCGACCCTGATCGCCGTGCGCGATTTGTCGAAAACGGAGCAGGAACCGCTGCTCAAGCGAGTACGCAAACTGTTGCGCACGGAATATGGTTTCCCCCGTGGCGTGAAAAACAAATTCAACGTCGACGCCGTGTTTTCCATGGAACCGTTGAGCACGCCCGAGAGTGCCGAAGCGTGCGCCATCGATGGCAGCACGCCTGCCGGCGTGACGGGCTTGAATTGCGCCGGTTTCGGTTCCAGCGTGGTGGTGACGGCCAGCTTCGGCATGGTGGCGGCTGCCCATGCGCTGAAAAGCTTGCGTCAGGACAAGCTTGCCGCGGTGCCAGTGCCAGTGCCAGTGCCGGACGCCGCCTAAGTCGCGCTGTTTAGGTCAGCTTGCGGCTGGCCAGGATGCGATAGTCGCCGCTGCTCTTGATCGATTCCACCAGCACCAGTTCGTCCGCCTGCCAGGCGATGGGCGCGAAGTCCTGGCTGGCTGGCGGCGGCGCCTGGCGCGCCAGGGTCACGTGCGGCGTAAAACGGTCGTGCTCGAAGCGGGGCGCCAGTCCCTGTTCTGCCAAGCCGTGCATGCAGGCAGCGCGCAAGTCCAGCAAGGCGGGCGAGGCCTGCGCCAGCGCGGCCCAGGCTAGCGCCAGCTGGGGGAAGTGGCTGGCGTGATCGAATACCAGGGGCATGGCGCGCGCCGGCAAGTGCCCCAGTAGCTCTTGCAGGGCCGGCATAGCGCTGGCCGGGCGCTGCCCCAGGAAGGCCAGGGTCAGGTGCAGTTTCTCTGCGCGCACGGGCTTGCCTTGCAAGGGTGCCTGCCAGGCGGCCAATGCCGCGCGCGTGGCCGCGTCGGGCCACAGGGCGTAAAACAGACGGGGACAATGTGTATCGGGCGACAAGTTTTTCCTATCGTTGCAGCGGTTTGCTATTATTGGCATTCCCTGCCGGTTGGCTGGCCAGGGATCTCACCGAAACTCACTGAAAGAATACATCATGACGCGTAGCTCCGTTTTGTTTGCCCTGATCTGCTCCGTCGCCGCGTCGCTGGCGCAGGCACAGGCGCCAGCGCCTGTTTCCGCCTCCGCCGTCTCGCTGAGCCCTGGCCCTGTCGCCGATAAATTGATTCTGATCGACAACAAGGTCGGTACGGGCAAGGAAGCGTCCGTCGGCAGTAACGTCACCGTGCACTACACGGGCTGGTTGTACCGTCCCTTGGCGAAAGATTCGCGCGGCAAGAAGTTCGACAGCTCCGTGGGCCGTGGCCCGTTTGACTTCCCGCTTGGCAAGGGCATGGTCATCAAGGGCTGGGACCAGGGCGTGGCGGGCATGAAAGTGGGCGGCAAGCGCACCCTGATCATTCCAGGCGAGCTGGCCTATGGCTCGCGCGGCGCCGGCAATGGCGACATTCCGCCGAACTCGGCACTGATCTTCGACGTGGAATTGCTGGACGTTAAGTAATTGTTCACTTTGGCGGCGGCGCATGCTCGCGCTGCTGCCATCAGCGCTCTGAAACGCGGTAGACTGGGGTTTCTTGAAATAGCGGAGATTGCTTCCATGAACATCGCCAACGACGTCACTGAACTGATCGGCAACACCCCCCTGGTGCGCATCAACCGCATCGCCGCCGGCAGCGTGGCCACCATCCTGGCCAAACTCGAATTCTACAATCCCGCCCACAGCGTCAAGGACCGCATCGGCCTGTCCATGATCGTCGCTGCTGAAGCGGCGGGCAAGATCCATTCCGATACCGTCATCGTCGAGCCTACCAGCGGCAATACGGGCATCGCGCTGGCCATGGTGTGCGCCGCACGCGGCTACCGCTGCACCCTCGTCATGCCCGACACCATGAGCCGCGAGCGGCGCATCCTGCTGCGCGCCTATGGCGCCGAACTGGTGCTCACGCCCGGCAGCGAAGGCATGCTGGGCGCCATCCGCAAGGCCGAGGAAATGGTCGCGGCCGATCCGCGCTACCTGATGCTGCAGCAATTCAACAATCCCGCCAATCCCGCCATCCACCGCGCCACCACGGCCGAGGAAATCTGGCGCGACACGGATGGTCAAGTCGATATCGTCGTCGCCGGCGTGGGCACGGGCGGCACGATCACCGGCATCGGCGAGGTGCTGAAGGAACGCAAGCCTGGTCTGCAAGTGATTGCCGTGGAACCGGAAGCGTCGCCGATGCTGTCGAAAGGCACGAAAGGGCCGCACCCAATCCAGGGCATCGGCGCCGGTTTCGTGCCGCAGATACTCAACACGGCCATCTACGACGAAATCATGTGCGTCAAGAACGACGATGCCTTCGCCACGGCGCGTCTGGCCGCCAGCGATGAAGGCTTGCTGGTCGGCATCTCGTCGGGCGCCGCCCTGTGGGCTGCCCTGCAAGTGGCGCAGCGTCCGGAAAACGCGGGCAAGACCATCGTCACCATCATCCCGTCGTTTGGCGAGCGCTACCTGAGCACGGCCTTGTACGCGGGCCTGGGCGACTGAGCGTTGTCCCGCCCGGCGGTGCAGCGCAAGGGTGCCGGTTGAACTTGCCATGGCGAAATATGCGCCAGGCTGGCACGGCAGGCGCAGTACAATATCGGACGGGCCGCAATGGTTCGGCCCGAATTGTGTCTTTGAATGGAAATATGTTCCTGGTAAAACCTGAACGCCGCCGCCTGCTGCAGGTGGGCGCAACCGTGGCTGTCATCGCGCTGGGCCTGGCCTCGCGCGCTTATCCCCAATTCCTTCCCGCCGCGCTCGGCAAATATCCGGGCGACGCCCTGTGGGCCATGATGATCGTCTTTGCCCTGGGCGCGATCGCCACGCGCATGCGCACGTGGCAGCTGGCGCTGACTTCGCTGCTGATCTGCTTTGCCGTTGAATGTGGCCAGTTGGTCCAGGCGCCATGGATCGTCGAGCTGCGCGCGCATCCCCTGGGTCACCTGGTACTGGGTTCCACCTTCGGCTGGGCCGACTTGATCGCCTACACGACCGGCGTGGCCGTGGCGGCGTTCATCGACAAGCTGGCGCTGTTCAAGCGCCGCTGAGCTTTGATATGTGGGGCCAGTTCCTTCGGAATCGCAATGCGTCCCATTGGGACACGTTCCCCTGACAGGACTAGCCCCCTCAGTATCACTTGACGTTACCCTCCGCGTCGCGCAATTCCACGGGTGCCAGTTTGAGTTTGCTCAATTGCGGGGCGATCTTCGCCTTGTCGCCCACGCCGATGACGATCAGCTTTTCCGGCTGCAGGTATTTCTTCGCCATCTGCTGCACCTGCTTGTCCGTCACGCCCGCAAAGCGCTGCGGCAGGGTCGCGTAGTAGTCCAGGCCCAGGCCGTAGATATACACATTGGCCATGCTGGCACTGATGCTGGCATTCGTCTCGAACTGGCCCGGCAGCGACAGCACCTGCGAATTGCGCGCATTCGACAATTCCTTGGCCGTTAACGGCTTGGCGATCATGGCGCGGATTTCCTTGAAGGTTTCCGACACGGCCGGACCCGTCACGTCGGTGCGTACCCCTGCCGCGATGGAGAACGGTCCCGGCTGGCTACGGTACTGGAATTGCGAGCGCACGCCATACGTGTAGCCCTTCTCTTCGCGCAAGTTATTGCTCAGCCGGCTCGTAAACAAGCCGCCCAGCGCCGCATTCATCACTTGCAGCGGCGCATAGTCGGGCGTCGTGCGGGCCACGGCGATGGTCGACAGGCGCACGGCCGTCTGCGGCGCGCCGGGCTTGTCGACCAGGATCAGCCTGGCTTTCGTCGTGGCCGGCGCCGCTGTCACGGACGGCGCCACCGTGCCAGCCTTCCAGCTGCCGAACTTGGCTTCGGCCAAGGCCTTCAATTCCGCGGCACCGATATCGCCCGAGACGATCAGGGCCGCATTGTTGGGTACATAGTGCTGCTGCCAGAACGCCTGCAGGTCGGCGCGGCTGGTGGCCTTCAGGGCCGCTTCCGTGCCCAGCTGGATGGTGCCGTACGGATGTTGCGGACCATACAGGGCCGTCGCTTCCACGCGGGCCGCCACGGCCCCCGCGTTTTCGCGCTGCTGCGCCAGTTCGCCGATGCGGCTCGCGCGCTGGCGTTCCACCTCGGCCGAGGGGAATTGCGGGTGCTGCACCACGTCGGCCAGCACGTCGAGCGCTTGCGGGAAGGTAGTTTTCAGCGAGGTCAGCTGGGCGAACGAGGCGTCCGCGCCGGAACCCGTGCCCAGAAAAGCACCCAGTTGCGCCACGTCGTCGGCAATTTGCGGCGCGCTGCGCGTGGCCGTGCCTTCCTGCAGCAATTGCGCCGTAAAGCCCGCCAAGCCCGGCTGCGCCAGCGGATTGGCGCCCGAACCGCTTTTCACCACCAGCTGGCTCGCCACCAGCGGCACGGCCGGGTTGTAATTGTGGATCACCGTCAAGCCATTGCTCAGGGTGAAGGACGTCGCTTGCGGCAGCACGATCTTCGGCGCCGGACCGGCCTTCGGCACGGCACTGCGCCACGGCTCGTCCGCATTGATGGCCGTGCCTGGCGCAGGCTTGACCTTGCCCGGCGCCGGTGTCGGCACTTCCGCGCCCAGGTCCGGCGTGCCCGGCACGCCATACACGACCACGCGCGCCTGGTTTTTCAGGTAGGTGTCGACGGCGCGCTTTACGCCGGCCGCCGTCACCTGGCGGTAGCGTTCGATATCCTTGCCCAGGTAGCCGGGGTCGCCCAGGTACTGGTTGTACTGGTTCATCATGTTGGCGTTGCCACCCACTTTTTCCACCTGGCTCAGCATGGCGGTCTCGATGCTGTTGCGGGCCCGCTCGATTTCCTTCTCGGTGGGGCCCTTGGCACGCAACTGCTCCAGCTCCGCCTGCATGGCTTGCTCGATTTCCTCGGGCTGGTGGCCGGGACGGGCCGTCACGTCGATGGTAAACACGGAGGTGAGGGCGTTCGAACTCTGGTTGGCGCCCACGTCCTGCGCTATCTGCTTGTCGTACACCAGGGATTTGTACAGGCGGCTGGACTTGCCGCCGGCCAGGATTTGCGCGGCCATCGACAGTTCCGCGTCATCCTTGGCGTAGGCGGACGGCGTCAGCCAGGCCATGAAGACGCGCGGCAACTCGACCCGGTCCTGCACCACGACTCTGCGTTCCTGCGCGATGGGCGGCGTCACGACATCGGGCTTGGCCACGGCGGGGCCGCTCTTGAAGCTGCCAAAGTATTTGTTGACCAGTTCCTTGGTCTTCGCCTTGTCGATGTCGCCGGCGATCACCAGGCTGGCGTTGTTGGGACCATAGTATTTGGTAAAGAATTCCTTGATGTCGGCCAGTTTGGCATTCTGGATATCCGCATGCGAACCGATGACGCTGGCGTAATACGGGTGGGTTTTCGGGAACAGCTGGTGGTACAGGGCTTCCTGCACGATGCCATAGGGCGCATTTTCCACGCTCTGTCGGCGTTCGTTGCGCACCACGTCCTGCTGGTTTGTCAGCGCCGTCTGGTCGAGTACGTCCAGCAGATAGCCCATGCGGTCGGAATGGGCCCACAGTGCCAGTTCCAGTTGGTTCGACGGCACCGTGTCGAAATAATTGGTACGGTCGAAATCCGTGCTGCCGTTCGAATCGGTGGCGCCCGCGCCTTCCAGCAACTGGTCGGCCATGCCGCGCGGCACGTGCTTGGTGGCGGCAAACATCATGTGCTCGAACAAATGCGCAAAACCCGTCAGCCCCGGCGCTTCATTCGCGGGACCCACGTGATACCAGACATTGACGGCCGTGACGGGCAATTTATGGTCTTCCACCAGGATCACGTCGAGGCCATTCGGCAGCGTGTATTTTTCGTAGGCAACATCTGGCACGGCCGTGGCTGCCGTCGCGGCGGCCGCACCGGCGGCGTGGGCGAGGGTGAGCGGGGCGCCGTACAGCGACAGCATCAGGGCGGGAATGGCCAACAGTTTGATCGGTTTCATGCATGCTTCCAGGCTAGGGTGGGGGAAGATGCTGCGGCTCGCTCGTGGCTGGCGCAGCGCGATGGTGCAACGGTCGGTGCTACAGTTTATACAGCAGGGCCGCGCCGCCCAGCACCAGCAGCGCGCAGGCGAGCGAGACGATGGCGGCCGCGCCCAGCATTCGCCATTCGCGCGGTGTGAAGCCGGCCGGCCCGGCCGGCGATGGCGCGGGTACGGGCGCTTTCGGCGCTGGCTGGGCCATGGCTGCCGCCGGCAGTGCCGGCAAGCCGCCCGCCGAGCGTGCCTGCGCCGCCAGCGCTTGCGTGGCGGCGTCCAGCAGGGCCAGCTGGCGCTCGACGGTTTCCGCCAGCACCGCTTCGTTCAGCGCCACCAGGGCGAATATCGGGTCGTCAACGTCGATCTTGATGCCCGTCTTGTCGAACACGTGACTGCGCAGTTTGTGCTGGTCCATCTACCATTGCACCTTGTCGAGTTGTTCGAAGATGTCGCGGTAGACGACCTTGATGCGCTGTTTTTCCATGATGTTGAACTTGTCGTTCTGCAGCACTTCCTGCATCGTCAGGCGTGCCGTGTTCATTTTCTTGACATCCGCGCCGAAGGTGTCGGGATTGCGTTGGCTCAAGGTGATGCTGCCCTTGACGCGAGCGCGGTTGTCGGCATACGACTGCGATTCGACAAACTGCTTGCCGGACGCCGATTGCAGCAGGCCGAAGTGTTCGTTTTGCCACAGCACCAGCGGCACTTTCGTCGCTTGCGCCGTGGCGACAAAACCCGTGGCCGTGTCGTGCAGGGTATCGCCGCCGCCGACGATGGTGTGGATATACACCTTGCGGCCCGATTCTTCCAGCAGCGAAAAACAGTCGTTTTCCAACAGGTAGCCCATCAGCGGCGAAAATGTGTTCGCGCCATTGTCGACCACGCAGTTGCCGTCTGTGTCGAGGATATCGATCATCAGCGCGTCAAAGCGTTTCGGGTCGATGTTGCGCGCATCCGTCATCACGGGCACATGCTTGACGTTCATTGCCTTGTAGCGCGAGAACGTGGCGTTTTCCTGATCAGTGTCATAGCAGCGCAAGGGCGTGTCGTCCTTGCCGCCTATCCATTGGGCCAGCAGGGTAGAAACGAGGGTCTTGCCGATGCCGCCCTTGCCCTGCAGGATGAAATGTACCGTGTTTTGCATTGCGACTACTCCAAGTTGTTGCGTCAGTGACAATCAAAGATCCGTGACGGCGGCGCGCGCGCCCGGCGAGGCCACGAATGGCATTTTTACCACAATCCTTTGCAAATATGCCATGCGGAACAGCGAATCTGGTTATGATGTTAATCAGGATACCATTGATACAGAGCAAGTTTTGTGTGAAAAATCCACCCCAGAGTGTGAACGAGGACGCAGTGCCGATCTCCAGTCTCGATAAAGCCGATATTGACCGTCTGAATCAGCAAGCCCTGTCTTGCCTGGTTGGCAACCGCCGCCAGGCACGCCGGCTGGCGCAGATGGCGCTGACGGCGGCGCAACGGCAACAGTATGCGCGCGGCGGCGCGTATGCGGAACTCAATCATTGCTGGCTGGCGTATTACGCGGGCGAGGCTGAGCCGTCGTGCGAGCGCCTGGGCGGGTATTTCCAGCATAGCGGCGACCTGGAAGGGGGCATGGAAGTGGCGGCCCTGCAGGGCGCGTATGCGAGCCGGCGCGGCGACTTTGCCGATGCCGAGCAGCATTTCCTGCAAGCGCGCAGCCTGGCCGCGCAGATACCCGACTCGCTGCACAAGTTCATGCTCTACGCGCGCCTGGGCGTCGATGCCCTGAACCGTGGCGATACGCAGGACGGCCCGCGCAATTTTTTGCTGGCACTGGACATCGCCGAGCGCTTCGGCAGCCCTGCGCACCGGGTCAACAGCCTGTCGAACCTGGCGTCGTCGCAGCATGACCTGGGCAACGATGAAGATGCCATTCCCCTGCTGGTCGAGGCGCTCGACATCATCGGTACGCAAAAGCTCAAATACCAGCAAACCATCGTCTCGGCCAATCTGGCCATGTGCCTGCTGGCCACGGGCAAACCGACCGAAGCGCTGGCGCTGGTGGAACCGTTTTACGAGTGGCCGGAAGAAGACCTGGCCGTGCGCGCCTTCTTGTTTTGCATCGCCGCCCACGCTGCCATCCTGCTGCAACAGCCCGATAGCGCCTTGCAACTGCTGTTGCGGGCCGAAGAATACGCGCGCCGGGGCCAGGACCTGGAAGAGCAGATGCATGCGTGGCTGGTGCGCGGCAAGCTGGACCTGCACGCGGGCCAGACGGCACATGCCTTGGCGTCCCTGACGCAGGCGCACAGCCTGCTGAGCTGGACGCGCAATCCATTCCACCAGCAGCAGATCTTGCGGGGACTGGCCGACATCAATGCCCAGCTGGGCGAATGGGAAGCCGCGTATGGTTTCCTGCAGCAATACCAGGCCGCCTACGAGGCCGGCAGCAGGTCGGCGCGCGCCTCGCGCAGCCTGATGCGCAACCTGGAAAAGGAAATGCACAGCCTGAAAGCCGAGCGCGACAAGGCGCTGGACCTGCAGGCGGCGCGCGAGACGGAAAACGCCAAGCTTGAGCACCTGAACCGCGAACTGGCGCACCAGATCCTGCATGTCAATTCCCTGCAGGACAGCCTGAAGGAGCAGGCCATGCGCGACCACCTGACGGGCCTGTACAACCGCCGCCATTTTGAAACCTGCCTCAATGCCATCTTGCACGAAGCCGATGCGGATGCGCCCGTGGCCATCGCCATCATCGATCTGGATTTCTTCAAGCGCGTCAACGATACCTACGGGCATAATTTTGGCGATGAAGTGCTGATCCAGTTCGCGCGCCTGGTGGAAAGCCAGCTGCGCGGCAGCGACATGCTGTGCCGTTATGGCGGCGAGGAATTCTGCCTGCTGTTGCGCGAAGCCGACAGCACCATCGCGGCGCACAAGATCGACGATATCGCTGCGCGCTACCGTCAGTTGCTGATCCAGCAGGCGCCGCACAGCCTGACCGGCTGCACCTTTTCGGCCGGCATCGCCGAATACCCGCGCCACGGCGCCGGCCGCCACGAATTGCTGATGCGTGCCGACAGCGCCCTGTACGCGGCCAAGCAGGCGGGCCGCGACCGTGCCTGCATCGCCGACGCTACTGGATAAAACGCAGCAGTTCGCGCAGGGCGTGCGCCACCGCCTGCTCGCGCACGGCCTGGCGATCGCCCGCAAACACCAGTCGCTGCGTCTGCACACGCCCGTCCATGGCCCAGCCGAAGCAGACCGTGCCAACGGGCTTGCCGGGCACGCCGCCCGTGGGGCCTGCAATGCCCGTGGTCGAGACGGCCACCTGGGCCTCGCTGTGGGCCAGGGTACCTTGCGCCATGGCGGCGGCCACTTCCTCGCTGACGGCGCCATGTGCGGCGATCAGCTCGGCGGGCACGCCCAGCATGCTGCTTTTGGCCCCGTTGGAATAGGTGACGAAGCCCCGTTCGAACCAGGCGCTCGACCCGCTGATGTCGGTGACGGCCTGCGCCACGCCGCCGCCCGTACACGATTCGGCCGTGGCCAGCAGCAGGCCCTTTGCCTGCAAGGCCAGGCCGACGGCGGTGGAGAGGGGGATGTGTTCCTTGCTCATGGATGACTCCTGCATGCGGTGAAAATGGTGGCAAGACTGTAGCATGGTCAACGGCAAAAGAAACTTTCCCCGGTAACAGCGAAAATGCGTACACTCTTTTATACATTTGCTACCACTTCGGGCCGGCAGGCGCTCTGTCGCTGCGCCACCCTGGTGCGCATCGCTCGAACCGGCAAGCGGCATGGTGCCGCGCCTTCGTATGCATTCTCTTTACTCGGTTGTCATGGCAATTTTGAACTGGTCCTGGTGGCGTCATCCTGGCCCCCTGCGCCGCCCCGTGCGCGGCGCCGGCCGCCGCTCCCTCCGCTTGGGCTGGCTATTGCTGCTCCTGGGCGTGCTGTGCGCCGATGCGCGGGCGCAGGTGCCGGGGGAGCTGGAACGCCAGGTCAAGGCCGGGTATCTGTACAAGTTTGCCGGCTATGTCGAGTGGCCAGACGGCAGCTTTGTCCGGCCAGACTCTCCCCTGGTGATCGGCGTGGCTGGCGCTGATGCGCTGGCCGAACAGCTCGAACAGAGCGTGGCCGGGCACAGCGTCAACGGCCGCGCCGTGCAGGTAAAAAAAGTGCGCCGCGGCGAAGCGCTGGCCGGGCTGCACGTGCTGTACCTGGGCGCGTTGGATAAAACGGCGCTGCAGGAGATGCTGGCCGCCAGCCGTGGCCTGGCGTTGCTGACGGTATCCGATTCGGATGAGGTCTACGCGATGGGCAGCATGATCAATTTTGTGATGGCCGAGGACAAGGTGCGCTTCGACGTGGCCCTGAAGCCCGTGGCGCAGGCGCATATCCGCATCAGCGCGCGCATGCTGCTGGCCGCTTACCGCGTGCAGACGGGGGGGGCCTAGATGATCAGACTGCGTTCCATCCGCCACAAGCTGATGTCGGTGGTCTTGCTGACCACGCTGGTGGCGCTCGTCATTTCGCTGGGCACCATCGTCGTCTACGACTTGCGCGCCTACCACCGCAACCTGGTAGCCGATATCAGTACCCAGGCAGAGCTGCTGGGGCATATGAGCTCGGCCGCGCTGGCCTTCGACGACGAACGCCTGGCGCTGGAAAACCTCAACCTGATGCGCATCCGCCCGCGCGTGACGGCCGGCGCCCTGTACAAGGCCGATGGCAGCCTGTTTGCCAGCTATCGCGCAAATGCGCATGTGGGCGAGCTGCCGGCGAAGGTGGGCAAGGAAGGTGTAAGCATCCAGGGCAGCTCGGTGGAACTGTTCAAGCCCATCGTCGACAATGGCGAATTGCTGGGCACCGTGTATCTGCGCGCCGATTACGAGCTTGCCGGCCGCGCGGCCGACTACCTGGCTATCGCGCTGAGCGTGACGGTGCTGGCGCTGCTGGTGGCCTTGCTGCTGCTGCGCCGCCTCGATTTCGTCATCACGCAGCCCATCCTCGATATCGCCGACGTGGCGCGCGAAGTGATCGAGACGGGCGACTACTCGCGCCGCGCGCGCAAGCTCAGCGTCGACGAAGTGGCGCAGCTGGTCGATTCCTTCAACAAGATGCTGGCCGAGATCGAGCTGCGCACGCACGCGCTGGAGCGCTCGAACGGCGAGCTGGCGCGCGAAGGCGAGCAGCGCACCCACGCGCAGCAGGAAGTCATGCGCCTGAACCAGGAACTGGAAGTGCGCGTGCACGAGCGCACGATGCAGCTGGAAATGACGAATGGCGAGCTGGCCATGGCGATGGAAGAGGCGCGCAGCGCCAACTATGCGAAGTCGGCGTTCCTGTCGTCGATGAGCCATGAATTGCGCACGCCACTGAACGCCATCCTGGGTTTTGCGCAAATCCTCAGTTCCGACCGCCTGCCGTCGACCCTCGAACAAAAGAAGGAGTTCGCCGGCCATATCCTGAAATCGGGGCGCCACTTGCTGACCCTGATCAATGAAATCCTCGACCTGGCAAAGGTGGAGTCGGGCACGGTCAGCCTGTCGCTTGAACCCGTGGGCCTGGACGCCATCTTGCAGGAATGCCGCGACATGATCGCGCCGCTGGCCAGCCAGCGCGGCATCGGCATGGCTTTCCCCGACGCCTGTCCCCTCAACGTGCTGGCCGACCGCACGCGCCTCAAGCAAATTCTGTTGAACCTGCTGTCGAATGCGCTCAAGTACAACCGGGAACAGGGGCAGGTGGCCATCGATTGCGCACCGCAGTTCGGCGGACGCGTGCGCATCAGCGTGCGCGATACGGGCGTGGGACTCGATGCCGAACAGGTGGCGCTGCTGTTCCAGCCCTTCAACCGGCTGGGGCAGGAGGGCGGCACGGAAGAAGGCAGCGGCATCGGCCTGGTGGTGACCAAGCGCCTGGTGGAATTGATGGATGGCAGTATCGGCGTGACGAGTGCGCCCGGCGAAGGCAGCACATTCTGGATCGAACTGCGCGTGGTCGATGCCGTGCCCGTCCCGAGCGCACCGGCCTTGCCGCGGCCGGACCTGGCCGGCGCGCTGCTCGACAATAGCGCCCCCGTCACCTTGCTGTATGTGGAGGACAATCCCGCCAACCTGACCCTGGTCGAGGAAATCGTGCGCTACTGCCCCCAATTGCAGCTGCTGACGGCAACGGATGGCCGCCTGGGCGTGGAGATGGCGCGCACGCATTTGCCGCAGTTGATCCTGATGGACATCAACCTGCCCCATGTGAATGGCACGGATGCGCTGAAACTCTTGCGCGCCGATCCGCGCACGGCGCACATTCCCGTCATCGCCCTGACGGCCAATGCCATGCCGGGCGATGTGGAGCGCAGCATGGCGCTGGGCTTTTACCGCTACCTGACCAAGCCGATCAACCTCGATGAATTTACCGAGGCGATCAACAGTACCCTGGCCTATGTGGCGCAGCAGCGCCGGCAGAAGGGAACAGGCGCGCCATGATCAGCCAGGCCGATATCTATGCGGCGAAAATTCTTATCGTCGACGACCAGGAAGTCAATTTGCGCCTGCTCGAGCATTTGCTGGGCGGCGGCGGCTACACGGCCATCTCCAGCACTCTCGATGCGCGTGCCGTGGCCAGCCTGCACCAGCGCCATCAGTTTGACCTGATCATCCTGGACCTGGTGATGCCCAGCATGAGCGGCTATGCCGTGATGGACGCGCTGCGCCCGCTGGAGCTGGAAGGCTATTTACCCGTGCTGGTGATCGCCGCCGACCCGGACGCCAAGCTGGCCGCGCTGGAAGCGGGCGCGCGCGACTTCATCAGCAAGCCCTTCGACGCGCTCGAAGTGCTCACGCGCATACGCAACATGCTTGAAGTGCGGCTGCTGCACCGCGCCGCGCGACACTACAACACGCTGCTCGAACGCACGGTGGGCCAGCGCACGGCCGAACTGCAGCGCTTTCGCGGCGCCATGGACGCCACCACCGACGCCATCTTCCTCGTCGATGTGCTGGGCATGACCCTGGTCGACGTCAACGACGGCGCGTGCCGCCTGCTCGGCTATGCGCGCACCGAACTGCTGGCGCTGGCGCCCGGCACCTTGCTGCCATCGCCGCCGGCCCCGCCCCTGGCCGCGCTGCCGGGCGGCCAGGCCCACCTGGCCACGGAAGTGACGGAGTGCGAACTGGTGCGGCGCGACCTGAGCCTGGTGCCCGTGGAACTGGGCTGGCACTGGTATGCACAAGCGCCGGTGGCGGGTGGGCAGGGTGCGGGCGGCCTGCTGCTGATCGCCGTGGCGCGCGACATCAGCGAGCGGCGCCAGGCGCAGGAGCGCCTGAAGCACCTGGCCCACTATGATGGCTTGACGGGGCTGCCGAACCGCAGCCTGTTTTACCAGACCCTGGCCCAGGCCGTCGAACTGGCGCAGGAAAAAAGCTGGCGCATCGTGGTGCTGTTCATCGCGCTGGACCGCTTCAAAAGCATCAACGACACCCTGGGCGCAGCGCTGGGCGACGAATTGCTGCGCCAGTTCAGCAACCGCCTGGTCGAATGCGTGCGCCTGCGCGACACGGTGGGGCGCCTGGGCAACGACGAATTCGCGCTGATACTCACCATGAGCCGCAACCAGCAGGAAGCCGTGGCGGTGGCCAACCAGGTGCGCGAAGCCTTGCGCGCGCCGTTCGACTTGCGCGGCCACGCGGCCACCCTGACGGCCAGCATCGGCATCGCCATGTATCCGGACGACGCCACCGACCCGGAAACGCTCATTAAGTACGCGAATACGGCCATGGGCGGCGCCAAGCAGGCGGGGCGCGACGGTTACCGCTTTTTCACGGCTGGCATGAACGTGCAGGTGCTGGCGCGCCTGGACCTGGAACTGGCGCTGCGCCATGCGCTGGAACACGAGCAATTCATCCTGTACTACCAGCCCAAGGTGGATTTGCGCACGGGCCGCATCAGCGGCGTGGAAGCGCTGCTGCGCTGGCGCCGCCCCGGCTACGGCCTGGTGGCGCCGGCCGAATTCGTGCCCGTGCTGGAAGACACGGGCCTGATCGTGCGGGTGGGCGCCTGGGTGATCCAGGCTGCCTGCCGCCAGATCGCCGAGTGGCGCGACAGCGAAGTGGGGCCCGTGCATGTGGCAGTGAACGTGTCGAGCCGCCAGTTTGCCGAAGGCGACCTGGAAGGCGAGGTGACGCGCGCGCTGGAGCAGCACAATGTGGCGCCGGAACTGCTGGAACTGGAACTGACAGAAACGGCGCTGATGTCGAACGCCGAGCGCACCATCGTCGTGCTGGGCAAGTTGAAGAAAATCGGCGTGAAAGTGGCCATCGACGATTTCGGCACCGGTTACTCCAGCCTGGCGTATTTGCAGCGCTTCCCCATCGACAAGCTGAAAATCGACATTGCCTTCGTGCGCAACATCACCAGCAACCCCAACGACGCGGCCATCGCGCTGGCCATCGTCAGCATGGCGCACAGCCTGAAACTGAGCGTGGTGGCCGAGGGCGTGGAGTCGCGCCCGCAGCTCGAATACCTGCGGCGCAACCGCTGCGACGAGATCCAGGGCTTTTATTTCAGCCGCGCCCTGCCGGCGCTGGAACTGGGGCAGATGATCGTCGCCGGCGCCGGCCTGCCGCCCGGCCACGACCCGGCCGCCCAGCCGGCGCAGACCCTGCTCATCGTCGACGACGACGTCAACGTGCTGTCGTCGCTGCACCGCCTGTTCCGTCCCGAAGGCTACCAGATCCTCACGGCCAGCACGCCGGCCGAAGGGTTTGAAATGCTGGCCCTGCACCGCGTTCACGTGATCGTCTGCGACCAGCGCATGCCCAGCATGAGTGGCACGGAGTTCCTCAGCAAGGTGAAGGAACTGTACCCGGAAACCATCCGCATCATCCTGTCCGGCTACACGGGCCTGGAAGCCGTGCTCGACTCGATCAACCGGGGCGCCATCTACCGTTTTTATACGAAACCGTGGGATGACACACAGCTGCGCGACAACATCCGCCTGGCCTTCCAGCACTACTGGATGGTGAACCAGCCGGGACTGGCGCGCTTGGCGGTGCGCTAGCTCAGTCGCTGAAGTGGTCGAAAGAACTCAAGGCCAGATCCAGCGGCTGCCCGGCTGCATCGACCAGCCGCAAGCCTGATTGGGCCTCGATGCAACCCACGCGCGTGACAGGCGTGCCGCAGCTTGCCGCCAGGGCGGCGATGGCATCGCGCGACGAGGCGGGCGCCGTGAAGCACAGCTCATAATCGTCGCCGCCGGCGGCCGTGTAGCGGCGGCGCAGGCCGGTTTCCTGCTGCGCCAGCACGGGGCCGGCAGGCAGGGCGTCGACGTCCAGGGTGGCGCCCACTTGCGAAGCCTTCAGAATATGTCCCAGGTCTCCCACCAGGCCGTCCGAAATGTCGATGGCAGCATGCGCGAGGCCCGCTTCCGCCAAGGCGCAGCCCAGCGCCACGCGCGGCGTGGGCGTGTGCATGCGCGCGGCGGCTGCCAGCAGGTCGGCTGGCGCCAGCTTCTGTTCCATGCGGTAGCCCGCCAGCGCCAGGCGCGCGTCGCCCACGGTGCCGCTGACCCAGATATCATCGCCCGCCACGGCTGCGCTGCGGCGCAGGGCCTGGCCCGGCGCCAGTTCGCCGAACACGGTGATGCAGATGTTCAGCGGGCCCTTGGTGGTATCGCCGCCGATCAATTCGCAGCCGAATACGTCGGCCAGCGCAAACAGGCCTTCGGCGAAGCCGGCCAGCCAGGCGCGCTCGGCTTGCGGCAGCGACAGGGCCAGCGTGAACGCCACGGGACGCGCGCCCATGGCGGCCAGGTCGGACAGGTTCACGGCCAGGCTTTTATGGCCCAGCATGCGGGCGTCGGCGCCGGCAAAGAAGTGCCGGTCCTCGACCAGCATGTCCGAGGAAATGGCGATCTGCTTGCCGGCACTTGGCGTGAGCAGCGCGCAATCGTCGCCAATGCCCAGAGTGGCGCGGCCGGGGCGCTGGCGCACGAAGTATTGTTTGATCAGGTCGAATTCGGAAAGCGCGTCGTGTGGGGCCATGGCGTAGTCTGTGCGTTGAATGATGGTGTGGCCCGGCTATTATAGGCTGGCCTACAATACAGGCCTTTGCCACTGCCGAGCAGCTTACTATGCCCATCCTCGATATTCACGTCCTGTTGCAATCCTGGCTGGACCATGGCTGGCTGCGCGACCCGCAAGCCGTCGGCCTGGCCACCTTCGAGGCGCAGGAGCTGGTGGCGCACGGCTTCTATGCCGTCAGCGACGTCGACCAGCTGTGCCTGTACGAGGACGAGCGCCTGTTCCGCAGGGGCAAGCGGCCGGTGCATGTATTGTTCAAGGCGTTTCTGCAGCGCGGCCAGCTGGTCGCGAATAGCCTGGGCCTCGGTGATCAGGTGCACCTGGCCGGTTTTCTGCGCGCGGCGCGGCAGCCTTTGCCGGCGTTTCGCGTGCTGCTCGAGCATGGGGGCCGCAGCGGCGCCCTGCTGTTCGACAGCGGCCTGGTGCTGCAGTTTTCCGCCAACTTGTGGGGCAAGCCCCGTCATTACTACCTGACCCTGGTCGAGGGACATGTGGCCGACGCCCATGTTCCGGATCGCGACAGCGATATCGACTTGCGCGCGGCCAGCGTGGGCCATGTCCAGGCCCTGTACGACAGCCGCGACCCTGCTGAACTGAAGCGCCTGGCACGGCGCGGCAATGCGGCGCTGCGCGAACTGGCGGGCCTGCTCGCTTAGCCTTTCTTCGCCTGGGCCATACCCTGCAGCAGCTTGGCCAGCAACTGGTCGAGCTGGCGCTGCTCGTCCGCGCTGAGCGCCGACAGCATGGCGCGCTCGTTCTCCACGTGCAGCAACACCAGCTGTTCAATCAATGCCAGGCCCCGGGGCGTCAGGGCCACCAGCACGCCGCGCCGGTCCGTCGGGTGCTTCTGGCGTTCGATCAGGCCTGCCGCTTCCAGCCGGTCGATGCGGTTGGTCATGCCTCCCGAGGACAGCATGGCCGCCTCGTACAGTGCCGTCGGCGTCAGGCTGTACGGCGCGCCTGAGCGTCGCAGGGTCGCCAGCACGTCGAATTCGCCCGGTTGCAAGCCATGTTCGGCGAACAGCGGATTGAGCCAATCGCGCGCCATCAGCTGCGCCACCGTGCCCAGCTGGCCCACCAGCTGCATGGCGCCCGTATCCATCTGCGGCAGCTCGCGCTGCCATTGTGCCGCGGCAAATTGCGCGCGCGTATGTTCTTGCGGGGTAGTTGTCATGGGTAGGTATTTATCTCGACATCAAGATAGATTTCTATCTCTATGTTAAGATACTTTTCATCGAGTTATTCTATGACGCATTAAACCATGTGCCTCCCTGCGAGGCAAGGACTACTATCCCATGCCATCCTTACGCCCCGACACCGCCCCCCCTCCCTCGTCCGCCCTGCTGGTGGCCGCCATCATCCTGCTGGGCCTGAACCTGCGCCCCATCCTGGCCGCTATCGGCCCCTTGCTCGACAGCATCCAGGCCAGCACGGGCATCAGCAATGCCGACGCGGGCTTGCTGACCACCGTGCCCGTGTTCGCCATGGGCGTGTGTGCGCTGGCGGGTGCGCAGCTGCAGCGCCGTCTGGGCGTGACGCGCGGCATCTCGCTGGGCATCGCCATCATCGCTGCCGCCTGCGCGCTGCGCTGGCCCTTGCATGGCAGCGGCGGCCTGATCGCCACGGCAGCGCTGGGCGGCCTGGGCATTGCGCTGGTGCAAGCCTTGCTGCCAGCCTTCATCAAGCGTCATTTTCCCGCTCGGGCGGGCCAGTTGATGGGGTTTTACACGACGGGCATCATGGGCGGCGCGGCCATTGCCGCCGCGTCCGCCTCGCCGCTGGCACAGTCGCTGGGCTGGCAGGCGCTGCTGGCCCTGTGGGCGCTGCCCGCCGTGGCCGCCGCGCTGCTGTGGCGCCGTGCTGCCGCTTCGCGCGTGGAGGTGGCCAGCGGCGCAGGCGCCAGCCTGCCCGTGGGCAGCGGCCGCGCCTGGCTGTTGATGGTGTTTTTCGGCATCGGTACGGGCGCCTACACGCTGGTGCTGGCCTGGCTGCCGCCGTTTTACACGGAACTGGGCTGGAGTGCGGCCGACAGCGGCTTGCTGCTGGGTGCCCTGACCCTGGTGGAGGTGCTGGCGGGACTGGTGGTTTCAAGCATCATCCACCGCTTCCCCGACCGCCGCATCCTGCTGCTGTCCGTCTTGCTGTCCGTGCTGGCGGGACTGGCTTGCCTGATCGTGGCGCCCGCGCAACTGGCCATCCCCGCCGTGATCCTGCTGGGCTGTGGCATCGGCGCCCTGTTTCCCCTGTCGCTGATCGTCAGCATGGACCACGTGCGTGACCCGGCCGGCGCCGGCGCACTGCTGGGCTTTGTGCAGGGCGGCGGCTACATTATCGCCAGCAGCATGCCCTTCATTGCCGGATTGATCCGCCAGCATTCGTCCAGCCTGGCCCAGGCGTGGATGGTGATGGCCGGTGGCGTGGTGGTGTTACTGCTGATCGCGGTGCGCTTTGCGCCGGGGGGCAGGCTGGCCCAGTCGCGCTAGCGTGCGCATGGCGTGTGCTGGCAGCTGATATATTTCGCGCATGAACATCGTCGACCATTATTTAGCAGGCTTGCGCAAGGCCTTGCCGCCGGAACCGCTGGCGGAGCTGGCGCTGGCCAGCGGCGCCAGCACGGTGCAACTGGCCAGCTTGCGCCAGGCCTATCCGCTGTGCCCGGACAGTGTGCTGCACTTGCTGGGCAAGTACAACGGCACCTATTATCAGAAGTATGCTGGCGGCACGGTGCTGGTGTATATGCTGGGCTCGGACGTGTTCGAGTATCCGTATTATCTGAGTTCGGTCGAGCAGATCCTGGAGGATGAGCAGGCGAACCAGCGCAGCATCGCCGATATTTACGGCCATTACCTGAAAGACGATCCCGGCATCGTCGACGCCCGCATTGACGCCGCTATTCAGCAGGGCCAGCGCCTGTGTTTTTCGCATTGCATGAACAATGGCGGCTCCTCGCGGCTGTATATCGATTTCACGCCGGCGGCGTCGGGCAAGGTCGGGCAGATCGTGCGCTTCCTGCACGACCCCGACAACTACCAGGTCATCGCCGACAGCTTCGACGCCTATCTGCAAATGCTGATCGACGACGGCTACGGCTTCCTGATTGAGGAAAATTTTGAATAGCCCAGCCACCCCGCCATCGCTGCTGCCCCCCAACCGCCGCATCGTGCTGTCCGGCGAGGATGCGTTGCGCATCCTGTGCGAGATCGAATTCCTGCTGCAGTCGCTGCATCACATCGGCCGCCATTATTATCCCGACGGCGACGATGACGGCGCCGATGCGCTGCGCCGCGCGCAGTACTGTGCAGAGACGACACGCTTCATTGACGAGGAGCAAGCCACGACCCGTCTGGCGCTGATGCGCAGCATCCTGTCCGCGCCCTTCGACACCACCCTGGGCGCCGACGAGATGGACGATATCGAGCGCGCCGTCGAGGCATTGCCGCTGTGGCGTGCCGCTGGTGCTCTATCGTAAAAATTAATTGAAATTTAAAATTTGATAGTTTTTCCTGCTAAGGACGTTTGTGCCGCCGGACGGCCTTACAATGCTAGGTTATGCGTTTTCGTGATATCAGACTGTGGCTAGCGGAAAATACCTAGCTAATTGAAAGAATCGGTCTGATAAAATCCGGAACACCCGATCGACCAAACAGGAAGGCAGCACAGCATGGATTCGTCATCTGATAAAAAAGAAGAATTGCGTCAACAATTGCGCTTGGCCGCACTCGAATATCACGAGTGCCCGCGCCCCGGCAAAATCAGCGTGACGCCCACCAAACAACTGACCAACCAGCGCGACTTGGCGCTGGCCTACTCGCCAGGCGTGGCGGCACCCTGCGAAGAAATCGTCATCGATCCGGCCAACGTCTATAAATATACGGCGCGCGGCAACCTGGTGGCCGTCATCACCAACGGCACGGCCGTGCTGGGACTGGGTAATATCGGCCCGCTGGCCGCCAAGCCGGTGATGGAAGGCAAGGGCGTACTGTTCAAGAAATTTGCCGGCATCGACGTCTTCGACATCGAAATCAACGAGATGGACCCGGATAAACTGGTCGACATCATCGCTTCGCTGGAACCGACCTTCGGCGGCGTGAACCTGGAAGACATCAAGGCGCCCGAGTGCTTCTACATCGAGCGCCAGTTGCGCGACCGCATGAAGATCCCCGTCTTCCATGACGACCAGCACGGCACCGCCATCATCGTCGGCGCGGCCATCCTGAACGGCCTGAAAGCCGTCGGCAAGAAAATCGAGGAATGCAAGCTGGTCGTGTCGGGCGCGGGCGCTGCGGCGCTGGCCTGCCTGGACCTGATCGTTGACCTGGGCTTCCCCCTCAAAAACATCTACGTCACCGACCTGGCCGGCGTGGTCTACAAGGGCCGCACGGAACTGATGGACCCGGACAAGGAACGCTTCGCGCAAGACACGCCGCTGCGCACCCTGGCCGAGATCATCCCGGACGCCGACATTTTCCTCGGCGTTTCCGCCGGTGGCGTGCTGAAACAAGACATGGTGCGCAAGATGGCGCCGAACCCGCTGATCCTGGCGCTGGCCAACCCGAATCCGGAAATCCTGCCGGAAGAAGTCAAGGCCGTGCGCAGCGACGCCATCATCGCCACGGGCCGTTCGGACTATCCGAACCAGGTCAACAACGTGCTGTGCTTCCCGTACATCTTCCGCGGCGCCCTCGATTGCGGCGCAACGACGATTACGCGCGAGATGGAAATTGCCGTCGTGCACGCGATCGCCGACCTGGCGCATGCCGAGCAGTCGGACATCGTGGCCACGACGTATGGCATCAGCAACCTGTCGTTCGGTCCTGAATACCTGATCCCGATGCCGTTCGACCCTCGCCTCTTGATCAAGATCGCCCCGGCCGTCGCCAAGGCAGCCGAGGAATCGGGCGTCGCCACGCGTCCGATCAAGGACTTGCAAGCGTACGCGGACAGCCTGCAGCAATTCGTCTACCGCAGCGGCACCTTCATGAAGCCGCTGTTCCTGATGGCCAAGTCCACTCCGGCCGAACTCAAACGCATCGTCTACGCCGAAGGCGAAGAAGAGCGCGTGCTGCGCGCCGTGCAAGTGGTGGTCGATGAAAAACTGGCGCGTCCTATCCTGGTCGGCCGTCCACCCGTGCTTGAAGCGCGCATCCAGAAGTTCGGCCTGCGCCTCAAGCAAGGCGTCGATTTCGACGTCATCAACCCGGACTTCGACGAGCGCTATCGCGATTACTGGAACACGTATTACGCCATGACCAGCCGCAAGGGCGTCACCGAGGAATACGCGAAGCTGGAAATGCGTCGCCGCCACACCCTGATCGGCTCGATGATGATCCACAAGGGCGATGCTGACGGCATGATCTGCGGCACCTTCGGCACTACCCAGCTGCACCTGAAATACATCGATCAGGTGCTGGGCAAGCGCGCCGGCAGCAATGTCTACGCGGCGATGAACGTACTGATCATGCCGGAGCGCCAACTGGTGATGGTCGACACGCACGTCAACGAAAACCCGGATGCCGAGCAGCTGGCCGAGATCACCATCATGGCCGCCGAAGAGATGACCCGTTTTGGCCTGTCGCCGCGCGCGGCCCTGCTGTCGCATTCGAACTTCGGTTCCAGCGACAGTGCCTCGGCGCAAAAGATGCGCGCCGCGCTGGCCATCATCAAGGAACGCGCGCCGGACCTGGAAATCGACGGCGAAATGCACGGCGATACGGCCCTGGACAGCAAGCTGCGTCAAAAAATCATGCCAAACTCGGCACTGAAGAACGACGCCAACCTGCTGGTCATGCCGAACATCGAATCGGCCAACATCGCTTACAACCTGGTGAAGACGGCAGCCGGCAACGGCATCGCCGTGGGCCCGATCCTGCTCGGCTGCGCCAAGCCCGTGCACATCCTGACGCCATCGGCCACCGTGCGCCGCATCGTCAATATGACGGCACTCTGTGTTGTTGATGCCGTAGCACAACGCAAGGTCTGATCATTAGCACTTCCTGAAAGCCGCGCCATCCGCCAGGGTGGCGCGGCTTTTTTACGTCAGTGCGCCATCAGCACGGGCAAGGTCATCTGGCGCAGCACCGTTTCCGTCACGCCGCCCAATAAAATTTCGCGGAAGCGCGCGTGGCCGTAACCGCCCATCACCAGCAGCTTGGCATGCACTTCGGCGGCCATGGCCAGCAGCGCCGCGCCGATGTCGCCCGTGGCGACGGCCGGGCGCACTTCCACGGGCACGCCATGGCGGCTCAGGTAGGCGGCGATGTCGGCGCCCGGATGGCGGGCCGGCTGCGCATGGCCGGCCGGCGGGTGCAGCAGGGCCAGCACTACCAGGCGCGCCGCGCGCAAGAGGGGCAGGGCGTGGCCGATGGCGCGCGTCGCTTCCATGCTGCCATCCCAGGCCACCACCACGGTGTTGTTGACTTCCGCAAACTGGCCGCTGCGCGGCACGATCAGCACGGGGCGGGCCGCGTTGAGCATCACGTAGGGCACCAGGTCGCTCATTGCGCCGGGCAATGCCTCGCTGTCGTCGTGCTGGCTGAGCACCGTCAAGTCGCTGTAACGGGCGCTGACGGCCATGCCGCCATCTTCATCGTCTTCGATCAGGCGCCGTTCCAGCGAGACGGCGCCGGCCTGGCGCGCCAGCGTCTCAAACTGGTCCAGCGCCCGTTCCGCCTGGCCGTGCAGTGCTGAAATCTGCGCCGCCACGGCGCCACCGCGCATGCCGCGGTTGTTTTCCAGGGTAAAGCGCGACATGCCCGTCATGGCCGCGCCGATCAGGTGCGCCTGGTGCGCGTGCGCCAGCCGCGCCGCGATGGCGATGCGCTGCGGCGCATGACGCGACAGGTCGGCGTGGACCAGGATGGATTTGTAAGCCATGTTGTCACTCGGTAGTCAGGATGGCAACAAGGCTAGAACGGCAACACGGGCAAGTCCAGCATTGCCGTGCCGGATGGCGTTTTTCTTATGCGGGACTTGATATGGGTCAAAAAGAGACAGACCATGGTCATTTGCAATCCCATCGCGACAAAATGCCGACCTACTTGATATGCATCAATATGCTCGCGGCGCAGCCAGCGATAATGGTCGTGAACTCCTTGCCCTTCCAGTGGTCTGCATCGGCGTCGGCAGCATCGTGTCGGCACTTCTTTGTGTGACGCAACAACGCTGGCCGTGGCGGGAGTTCACTTAATTGTAGGGCTGCAAGTCCAGCCACACGGCATACGACAGGCGCTTGCCATTCCACAGCCCGCCGCCGCGAATGACGGCATCGCACGAGGTCAGCTGGCCCGCCAGGTCCTGGCGGCCCAGATTGCGACGCAGGCGCAGGGCATCGTTGTGCGACAGGTAGCCGACCAGCAGGCCATCGATGAAGACGGCGATGGCCTTGTCCTGGAACGGATTGGCATCGTCGCAGACGAGCAGGGCCAGGCATTTTTCTTCCGCGTTGCCAGGGCCGTGCTCGCCGGCCAGTTTGGCGATGGCGGGCTGGTACATCGATTCGTTTTCCACTTCCGACGCAAAGCGCCCCTCGTCGTTCCAGTGATGTGCCGGGGCACCGGGAGGAATCGCCGGCACGTACTGGCGCACCGAGACGAGCGGCTTGTGCAGCGGTTTCACGGGTGTGCGGCCGCTGAAGACGTAATACAGCAGGGCGATGACGATGACGATGGCAAGCAGGTAAAGCATGGTATCTCTCTGATTTCTAAGGTGGGAACCGGGGCGCGGGCGGGCTGCGCGGCGTTGCCGCTACTATAGCAAGTTCGTCGCCTGGTTCCGGGTAAATCTGGCCATCAGATGGCGGCGCCGGCGCAGTGCGCGCGGGGCGTTCAGTACGATGGGCGAGGCGCCCGTCAGCCCCGAATAATACTGGCCGTGCTGGCGCAGGACGATGGCATAGTCGCGCAGCGCGTGGCCGTGCGCCAGCATGCGTGCGTCGCAATCGACTTCGATGGCAAAGCGCAGCCGGTGCAGCTGCCACCACAGGGACAGGTTCCACGGCATGAGCACGAGCAATGCGTAGGCCAAGGCCAGCAGCTGCGGGTCGCGCGCGGCCAGCCGGCATTGCGCGTGCGCCAGCAGCAGCGCCTGCTGCCGGGGTGGAATCAGTTGCAGCCAGACGGGCATCACGATGCGGGGCCGCAGCAGCCCCGCCACGCACGGGCCGATGCCGCCGCTCAGGAACACGGGTGTACCCAGCAAGCTGGTCTTTTCCCAGCGGCGCTGGTGCGACAGCAGCCAGGCGCTGCGCAACGCCAACAGCAGTAGCATGCCCACCGACAAGACAAACCAGCCCAGTTTCAGCTGCGCCTGTTCCGCCGGCATGGCCGCCAGCACGCCCGGCAGCCATGCCAGGGGTACGATGACGGACGCGGCAATGGCCGCCAGCCACAGCCAGCGCGTCGTGCGCCCGCGCCGCTGCAGCAGGTGCTCGGCGCGCGAGGCGCCGGCCGACAGCAGCAGCGCCAGCGCCATGCTGCATAGCAGCCAGGCAGGCCTCGGGCGCCTAGCGCTTCAGCGCCATGCCGACCGAGGCGGGCGCTGTGTGCTTGAAACCGAACTGCGCATACAGGTCTTGCGCCTGGCCATCGGCGATCAGGCTGACATACGCGCTTTCCGGCACGTCGCTGTCGATGAACTGGCGGATTTCGCGCATGATCAGCTTGCCCAAGCCCTGGCCCTGGTGGGCCGGCAGCACGGCGATATCGACCACCTGGAAGAAGCAGCCGCCATCGCCGATGACCCTGCCCATGCCCACCACGGTGTCGCCGTGCAGCACTTGCACGGCAAACAGGGAGTGTGGCAAGCCCTTGGCCGCTGCCTCCGTGGTTTTCGCGCTCAGGCCGGCGGCAACGCGCAGCTGCTGGTAGGTGGCGACCGGGGGAATGGCCAGGCGGGTGGTGTAGGGCGATGCTGCGGTCAAGACGCTCTCCTGTGAATTGGTTGGAGCGGTAATTATAGGCGGCGATGCGTTTCCAGGGCGGCACGCTTTATTCGCCGGCCCCTATGTCGTCCGGGGCGCTTTTGCGCTATGGTGGCGTCATCCCCCTATTTGTTGAAAGCACGCCATGTCCGCAGGATTTACCGCCACCGAATTGTCCGTTATTAATGAAGACGACGCCCTGATCACCACCCTGGCCGCGCCAGCAGGCAAAGGCGAGCCCGTCTACCTGATGCTGCAGCGCGCCGACGAGTATGACGAGCAGGACGTCGCCATGGGCATGGACGAACCCTATATTGAGTATGGCGGCCAGGAATTTGCCTGGTATGGCCACATGCATGCCGTGATCCTGCATCCGAACCGCCTGTCCGTGCAAATGGATGCCGAGGCGGCCATGCAGATGGATGACGACGGCCAGATCGACGTGCGCTTTAATTTGACGCCCGAGCGCTACGCCCAGCTGCAACAGGCGCTGCGCACCACGTTCGAGGGCTGCGACTATTATCGCGAGGAACGTTGATCTGCGTGGCCGGCACCGGTCATGGTGTCGCATATGCTCGATAGCTGGTATTGACTGCGGGAGAAGACGATGACGGTGCTGATACTCGGTTTGTTGCTGTTCCTGGGCTTGCACTCGGTGCGCATTGTCGCCGACGGCTGGCGCAGTGCCCAGCTGGCGCGCCTCGGCGAAAAGCGCTGGAAGGGGCTATATTCGCTCGTCGCGTTTGCCGGGCTGGGCCTGATCATCTGGGGCTACGGCCTGGCGCGTCAGCATCAGCTGGTCCTGTGGGCGCCGCCCATGGGCTTGCGACACGCCAGCGGCCTGCTGATGCTGTTCTCGCTGATTTTATTGGCGGCGGCCAATGTGCCGCGCAACCGCATCAAGACCTGGGTGCACCATCCCATGCTGCTGGGCACGCAACTCTGGGCCGTGGCGCATCTGCTGGCCAACGGCAGCCTGGCCGACGTGTTGCTGTTCGGCGGCTTCCTCGCCTGGTCGCTGCTTGATCTGTATGCCGCCGTGCGGCGCGACCGCGCGACCGGCGTGGCATACCAGGGCGGCACCGTGACAGGCACCCTGATCGCCATAGTCGCGGGCTGTGCGCTGTGGCTGCTGCTGGCATTCTGGTTGCATGGCGTGCTGTTTGGCGTGCGGCCGTTTGGCTAGCCGGAGGCGGCAGCTTCCCTGCTGCGGTGTCCGCTTGAATCCGCACCCCAAAGCGGACATTGTGCTGCACGGCCAAGGTAGTTTTCTTCCAGTCTGTTCACTGTCGCGCCTGATCTCACGATAAATAAGCACGGAGACAGCAAACCAATGGGCGACCGCATTGCCATCACTCCCGGATGCTGTACGGTGTTTTCAGGACAGTCAAACCACCGCGGCGCTGAATGACTCGGGTCGTCGCGCCAGCAGGTGAGACAGCCGTTGAAGGCCCGCCTGCAAGCGTCCACGGTCCTTGATGCACCCCAAAGAAATCCGAATTGCATTCACGGAGACGCTGCCAGTTGCGAATGCCTCCGCTGGCGTGACTGCGATGCCGGAGCTAGCGGCTGCACGCGCAAGCTGCAAGGAGTTCCAATACGCCGGCAACTCGAGCCAGACATGCAGGCCGTCTCCAAAGCCGCTGTACCGCCCCGCCAGAATATCCCGAGCCATCCGGTGGCGCAGGCGCGCCTCCTTGCGTACGCCCTCCATCAATCCGTCGGCCGAACCGTCGAGTATCCACTGCGTGGCCAGTGCGGCAGTCAGCGGAGCGACCATCAGCGCAAATGATCTTAGCGCGACCAGGAAGCGTTCGCGTTCGTGCGGGTCGCGTATCAGCACGAAGGCGACACGCAAGCCGGGCGTCAGGCATTTCGACAGGGTTGAGATGTAGACCAGCTGTTCCGGCGCAAACGTGGCAATAGGTGGTGGCGGGGCATCGGCAAGGAGCCAGTAGGGATCGTCCTCGATGATGCGTACATTGCAGCGCTTCGCGATGCTGGCGAGCTCACTGCGCCGGCATTCCGGCATGGTGATGGCGGTCGGGTTCTGTAATGTCGGATTGAGGTAGACCAGCCCAGGCTTGTGCTGGCGGCACGCTTCCTCAAGCCTCTCAGGCACCATCCCATGCCTGTCCGCTTCCACCGCAATGATGTGCCGGCCGAATTGGGTCGCTGCGGCACGCAAGCCGGGATAACTGCTTGGCTCTGCCAGGATAACGTCGCCAGGCTCCGTCAGCGCAAGGATCAATGCGGCGATCGCCGCTTGCGCACCCGGACAGACGACAACCTGTTGAGAATCCAGATGTCCAAACATCGGTGCCAGCCATTTGGCTCCAGCCTTGCGGTCGGAGTCGCTTCCCCCGCCCAAATGGTAAGTCATCAGCAATTCATTGTCTGCCCTCATCAAGACCTGGGACAAACCTTGTTTCAACATGTCGTCGAAGTCCACGCCATCCGGCGGTGGCGGCGTATTCATGCTCAGGTCGAGGATAGCGGTCAATTCGACCTTCGGCGCCGCGACATAAGTGCCTCGCGCGCCGCGGCCTTCCAGCAAGTTGCGGCGCCTGGCTTCGTCATATGCGCGCGTGATCGTCGTCAGGTCGACGTCCAGCTGTGCTGCCAACTGGCGCTGCGTAGGCAGGCGGTCACCGGGTGTCAAAGATCCGTCTGCCACCGCCGCTTGCAACGCATCGGCAATCTGCAAAAAGCGTGGTCCTCTGTTCCCGGCCAAGCGCGGCATCCAGATAGGTAAATGTTCATCTTGTATGGTTTTCAACTGGGACATTTTGTCTCAATGTATGGAAATTGTTTTTAAGTAGTATGCATCAGAGCGTGCAGTAACACCATCCTTGCATGGCAGTTGCTGACGTTTTCTCCTCTCTCATCTGCATTCGGCAAATCACTACGCTCGATGCCATTGTTATTTCATAGCTAGATATAATGAAAGATTCAAACAGGATGCCTGTGGGATGGTTTGAACAGAAGCTGCGGAAGCAGCGTTTTGAGGTAGTGCTCCTCACGATGGATAGTGTCAAGTAATAGACTGGAAATACTCAAAATGATAGATTGGACCCCTATAGTCTTCGTTACGTTCAAGGCTCTCGTGCTCAGCATTGGCATGTTCTTCGCCATCAAGTGGCATTACGATCAAGGCAAGAAGGATAAGGATAAGGCGAAGCAGAATCGCGCGGTGCTGCGCGCAAGCAGCAAGGTGATCGGAGTCTTCGTGCTATCGCTCCTGGCCTTGGGGATCGTCACCTTTGTTGTTGTCAGTATGGTCGGTTTGGACATGACTCTCCCCTGAGGGTAAAGAATCGTCGGCCGATATCCAGTGATGCGGCAGCAATTCGCCGATGCGGCTCGGGCAGCATCGGCAGGCGGGTCAGCGCTCGCCTCGGCCCACCAGCATCGCTGCGGGCCTATTCATCGGCAAGCCATGAGGCTTTGCATTGAGGTGCTTCATGGCCCTTGCTCCGGGCATTGGCAAATTGCCGCTGGAATGCGTTGGCGTTGTATTTTCTGAGCGGGTCTGCTCGGTGGTATTGGGTTGGCGCGGTCTATCTTCACCACACACCATGCGAGATCAAGTTGAGGTCGCCCCTGACCGTAGGCCCCCATACCGATTCAAGACGCATACGTCGCTGCGGCACAGTAGCGCTTCCCCTTCGACCGCTCAAGCAGCGGCTTCTGTGGCTAATCATTGCGTAATGACCAGCTGTTTCTATCGGGAATAATCGGTATTGTTCGGAACGAACAGGCAAGAAAAAAGCCACTAAATCCTTGATTTTATTGGATTTAATGGCTTTATCGGTACTTCTTCGATTTGTTCTGTGGTGCCGGGAGCCGGAATCGAACCGGCACGCTGTTTCCAGCGCGGGATTTTGAGTCCCGTGCGTCTACCTATTCCGCCATCCCGGCAACGCGAGACGCATTATCACTGATTTGTCACAATCTGGCAAGTTTTATGCTTGGCGTGTGTTTTACATGAGCATTGAGCATCCTTGAACGTGCCGGTTCCAGCACAAGAAGCGGAGTGCCGCGCCTGGCCAGCCGTCTTGTCGTGTCCCTTCATTACCTGGATGGATATCCCATGCAACAACTGGAAAGCATCCGCGTGTATGCCTTGTTGCCGGGAGGGACAGATACGCCGATGGGGCGCGCGGTGGCTGCCACGCCCTAGGGGGGGCGGGCTTGCATGCATTGAAGCGTCTGGCCTCGCCGGACGCAATCGCCCGCTCGGCGCTGTACCTGGCTTCCGATGCGTCCAGCTTCACCACCGCACGGCGCTGCTGGCCGATGGCGGGGTATCCGTCGTGCGCGCGCAAGAGATACGTAATGCGGCGCCGGAAACGCCGACGGCCCGGGGATGAGCCGGGCCGTCGGTGTCTTGCAGCTTGCGCTACATCAAGCTCAGTTGTGAACCGAGTTCAGCTGACGCGCGATGATGTCGTGGTTAAGCCAGACGACGGGCGCTTGCGGCTCCGACATGGCGTGGAACATCAGCGGGCCCGTGCCTTCCAGCACCAGCGAGCTCAGGTGGTCAGTGATCAGTTCCTTGCGGTCCTTGTGCAGCTTGGTAATGTCGTCCGAGGTGCCGATCATGACTTCGGCCAGCTCTGGCGTGTTGTCCATTGGCCAGGCGGCGAAGTTGCGGAACTGCACGCTGGTGGCGTCGCCGTTGTAGGTGGCGATACGGTCGAGCAAGTCTTGCAGCGAGACACCGTCTTCCAGCAAGCCCTGGCAGATTTTCCATTGCTCTTCGGCCCAGGCGCTGCCGCCTTCTTTTTTCAGCGCGTCGAGCAGGGGGAACAGAGACAGTTCCACGCCGACAAAAATGTCGGACGAATTCGTGCGGATTTCCGGGCAATTGAAGACGGTGGCCTTGATGCCTTTTTCCCACGCGGCCTTGGCCACGTTTTCCAGGCGCATCTTGGCCAGGCCTTGCGTATAGTTGCTATACGTTTGCCATTGGTACTTGCCGTCGATCAAGATCTCGGTGCCGTGGTAGCCGTAGGCGCTGTAGCGCACCTGGCCGCCCGTTTGCTCGATGCGGGCGCGGATGGCGGCGCTGCCGTCGATCAGGTGCTGCAGGGTGTTGGCCGTGACTTCGTCGAAGTTCATCAGGATCAATTTGCCCAGGTCGCTGTCGAGCAGGGCGCGCGAGGACATGAAGCGCTCGCCGCGGCCCTTGTAGATGCGGTTGGCGATCGCCAGGAAGACTTTGACTTTGGGAATGCCGCCAGCCATGGTGTGGGCGAAATACACATTGCTGCCGTCAGGAATCAGGCTGTCCAGCTCGGCCATGGCTTTCGCCACGGAAGCGCTGAAGCGGGCGATGCCTGCTTCGCGGCAGCGTTCGATCTGCGCCCAGTCCAGCTTGTCTTCTTGCCAGCTTTTCAGGGTCATGTCGGCCAGCAGGGCCGTCGGCGTCGGTTCGCCGGCTGGCGCGTCGAGGTCGAAACCGGCCATCAGCGGCACATTGATGATGCGGCCGCCCAGGTTGGCTTCGGCTTCTGCCAGCTCTTCCGCGTTCAATGGGCGCAGCGCCATGTTTTCATCGCGGCGGCCGACCGTCATGCCGACGATATTCATGCCCGCCTTGCGCGCTTCGTCCAGCAAGCCATTCACATAGCCGCGGCCGAACAGCTCGCCGAACAGCACAAAGGTGTCGCCCTTGCGGAAGATATTTTTTTGCGGGATGTCTCTTAAGGACGTAATCTCGGTCATGGTGTCAATTCATTCAAAAATTAGCAGGGCAGATGGCTAGTGCTGCTGCCCGCTGGTTCAACATGGTTGTAAATTATGCGCCATTTCAGCTGGGAAAATCATGTTGCGAACGATTCTCGTCTGGAGCGGCATCTTCTTCTGCGGTGGAGCTCTTATTCTTTCGCCATGGCGTATTTTACGCTGCCGTGACGCGCAGCGCCCGCGGACTGGCCTGGCAGGCGCCGATATTACCTCAGCTTGGCCGTGCCGGTCAGTAAAATTGACCTAAAACAAATCCTGCTGGCCCGACACGAGGCGCGAAAAGTCGTCGCCCAGGAAGGGCAGTATCGCGTCGGCCACCGGCTGCAGCTGGCGCGTCAGGTAATGGTGGTAATCGATGGGCGAGCGCTGCGTTTCCAGCGGTTCCGGCCCGGCCACCGTGATCACATAACTGATCCAGCCGCCATTCTGGTATTGCAGCGGCCGGCCCTGCGCCAGGTTGTAGGCGTCGGCCGTGCGCGCCGCGCGTACATGGGGCGGCACGTTGCGCTGGTAGTCGTCGAGGGGGCGGCGCAAGCGCTTGCGATAGACCAATAAAGCGTCGCATTCGCCGCGCACGGTGCGCGCCACGTAGTCGCGCACATAGTCCTGGTAGGCGGCGCGCTGGAAGATGCGCCGGTATAACTCTTGCTGGAATTGCTGCGCCAGCGGCGTCCAGTCGCTACGCACCGTTTCCAGGCCCTTGTAGACCATCTCTTCGCTACCGTCGGGCTTGCCCACCAGGCCCGCGTAGCGCTTCTTGCTGCCTTCTTCCGAGCCGCGGATGGTGGGCATCAGGAAACGCCGGTAATGCGTCTCGAATTCCAGCTCCAGCGCATTGTCCAGGCCGAATTCCTCGCGCAGGTGGCGCTCCCACCAGGCGTTGACGTGCGTCACCAGCGCGCGGCCGATCTTGCCAGCCTCTTCGTCGCTATGCGCTGTTTTCAGCCACACGAAGGTGGAATCCGTGTCGCCATAGATGACCTGGTAGCCCTGTTCGGTGATCAGCTCGCGCGTGCGGTGCATGATGTCGTGGCCGCGCAGGGTGATCGACGAGGCCAGGCGCGGGTCGAAGAAGCGGCAGCCGCTGGACCCCAGCACGCCGTAAAACGCGTTCATGATGATCTTTAGCGCTTGCGACAGCGGCGCATTGCGTTCGCGCTTGGCGGCCTCACGCCCTTGCCACACCTGTTGCACGATGGCGGGCAGGCAATGTTTCACGCGCGAAAATTGCGCGCCCCGGTATCCCGGCACGGTATCGGCTTCGTCGCCGCTCGTGCCCACCACCAGGCCCACGGGGTCGATCAGAAAAGTGCGGATGATGGACGGGTACAGGCTTTTGTAGTCGAGCACCAGCACGGAGTCGTACAGCCCCGACTGGGAATCCATGACGAAGCCGCCCGGGCTGTTTTCGCCGGACACATCGCCCAGGTTGGGCGCCACGTAGCCCTGCCGGTGCATCAGTGGCAGGTACAGGTGCTCGAAGGCGGCCACGGAGCCGCCGCTGCGGTCGGCTGCCAGGCCCGTCACGCTGGCCCGTTCCAGGAGAAAGGTCAGCAACTCGGTTTTCGCGAAGATGCGCGTGACCAGTTCGCAATCCTTGAGGTTGTAGCGCGCCAGCGCAGGTTTATCCTCGCGGAAACGCCGGTCGATCTCGGCCATGCGCTGATAGGGATTGTCGATGGACTTGCCTTCGCCCAGGAGCGTCTGCGCCACGTTTTCCAGGCTGAACGAAGAGAAATTCCACGTCGCCGACTTCAAGGCTTCGATGCCGTCGATGATCAGCCGTCCCGCCGCAGCGGCAAAATAGTGTTCCTGCTTGCCGCCATGCTCGCGCCATTCCATGACGGCGCCGCCGCGTCCCAGCCGCAAGGGAATTTGATAGCGCTCGGCATGTACCTTGAGCACGCGCAAGTCGAACTGCACCAGGTTCCAGCCGATGATGGCGTCCGGATCGTGGCGTTCCATCCAGGTGTTCAGGCGCTCGAGGATCTGTGCGCGGCTGTCGCAGTATTCGAGGTCGAAATCGAGTGTCTCGTCGCCGCCGTTTTGCGGCCCCAGCATGTAGACCTGGCGCTGGCCGCAGCCTTCCAGCGCCAGCGAATACAGCTCGCCATGCGCCGTCGTCTCGATATCGAGCGACACCAGTTTCAAGGTGGGGCGGTAGCCGGGCGCCGGCTTGAGCTGCACTTCCTGCAGTGTTTCTCCCTTGAACGATACCGGCGCCGTGATGAAGCGCTCCATCAGATAGCGCTCGGGCGGGCGGATGTCGGCTTCGTACACATCGATGCCGTGGGCGCGCAACTGCTTTTCCAGCTTCAGCAAATGCCGGTATTGCTTGCAGTACAAGCCCAGTACGGGGCGGTGGTGGAAATCGCTCAGCGACAGGGGCCGCAGCTCTGCATGGCGCTCGCCGCGCAGCAGCAGTTCCGCCTGCTCGCGCTGCTCCATGGGAATAAAGGCGACCGCCGTCTGCACGGGCAGGCGCACGTGGCGGGGGCCTGCATCCGTTGCTAGCCAGAAATCGACCTCCGTGCCGGCGCTGGTATCGCGCCAGTGGCGGGTCAGGATAAAGCCCTGTGCGGGAGGGAGTACTGTGCTGTCCATGCCTTCGTGTCCGTGTCGTGCCCGGATAATGTGGCACCGGCCTGCACATTACAGCAAGCCGGTGCAGGGCGGGGGTGGTTGGGGCTATAATTTTCAGCATCGAAGACGATAACAAGAGCGCGTCGCGCCATTACCCTGGAGACAGCATGCAAGCAATGAGTTATGTACATGGCGCCCACGAGACACCGTTGATCGGCGAAACGATAGGCGCTTACCTGGACGCCATCGCCGCCCGCTATGGCCAGCACGATGCCCTGATCGTGGCGCACCAGAACGTGCGCTGGACGTATCTGGAATTCCAGCAGCGCGTGCATCGCCTGGCCGCCGGCTTGCTGAAGCTGGGCTTGCAGCCGGGCGACCGGGTCGGCATCTGGTCGCAGAATTGCGCCGAATGGGTGCTGACCCAGTTCGCCACGGCGAAAGCCGGCTTGATCATGGTCAACATCAACCCCGCCTACCGGCGTTCGGAACTCGAATACGTGCTCGACAAGGTGCAGTGCAGCGCGCTGATCTTGTCGCCCAGCTTCAAGTCCAGCGATTACCTGGCCATCGTGCAGGACGTAGTGCCTGAGATCGCCCGTTCGCGCGCGGGCGCCCTGCAGTCGCCGCGCCTGCCCCAGTTGCGCCACGTCATCCGCCTGGGCGCGGCCGCCACACCGGGCATGCATAACTTCGATGCCTTGATGGAGGGCATCTCCGACGCCGACCTGGCGCACCTGGAAGAAGTCAGCGCTACCTTGCAGTTTGATGACGCCGTCAACATTCAGTTCACGTCCGGCACCACGGGCGCGCCGAAAGGCGCCACCCTGACGCACCACAATATCCTCAATAACGGTTTTTTCATCGGTGAAGCCATGCGCCTCACGCAACAGGACCGGCTGTGCATCCCCGTGCCCCTGTACCACTGTTTCGGCATGGTGCTGGGCAACCTCGCATGCGTCACGCATGGCGCGGCCATGGTGTTTCCGGGTGAAGGCTTCGACCCGAAGGCCGTGCTGGAAACCGTGCAGGCCGAGCGTTGCACGGGTTTACATGGCGTGCCGACCATGTTCATCGCCATCCTCGATCATCCTGACTTCAAGCAATACGATTTGTCGAACTTGCGCACCGGCATCATGGCCGGCTCGCCCTGCCCGATGGAAGTCATGACGAGGGTCATCGAACTGATGCACATGGCGGAAATTACCATCGCGTATGGCATGACGGAAACGTCGCCCGTCAGCTTCCAGACATCGATCGAAGACCCGCGCGAAATGCGCGTGTCCTCGATTGGCCGCGTCCACCCGCACCTGGAAGTGAAAATCATCGATGCGGAAGGGCGCATCGTGCCACGTGGCGAGAAAGGCGAATTGCTTACGCGCGGTTATTCCGTGATGCAGGGCTACTGGGGCGACCCGGAAAAAACAAACGAAGCCATCGATACGGCGCGCTGGATGCACACGGGCGACCTGGCCGTCATCGACGAGAACGGCTTTTGCAGCATCGTCGGCCGCTCGAAAGACATGGTCATCCGTGGCGGCGAAAACATCTATCCGCGCGAGGTCGAGGAATTCCTGTACCGCCACCCGAGCGTGCTCGACGTGCAATGCGTGGGCGTGCCGGACGCCAAGTATGGCGAGGAGTTGTGCGCCTGCATCATTCTGCGTCCGGGCACGCAGGCCACCAGCGAGGATATCCGCGCCTTTTGCGACGGGCAGATCGCCTATTACAAGATTCCCCGCTATGTGCGCTTCGTCGAGGAATTTCCCATGACGGTGACGGGCAAGATCCAGAAATATTTGTTGCGCAAGCAAGTCGCCACGGACCTGGGTCTGAGCGCGGAATAATCGTTTCGCCAGTCCATAAAAAAAACACCGGGACGCTTGCGCGGCCCGGTGTTTTGCATGGATTCAGCGTGAAGCTCAGGCCAGTTGTGCTTGCGGCGCGCGCGCTGGCGTGCGGCGACGCATGAATGCCAGCAAGCCCAGGCCGGCCAGCAGCATGGCGTAGGTGCCTGGCTCTGGTACGGCCGATACGTTCACCGTGTTGAAGCCGGCGCCGTTCATCGAGACGTGGCCATAATTGATCGAGCTGACCGAATTGGCGATCAGGGTGCCGTTCAGGCTGCCCGAACCGGAAAACGCGCTGTTCGGCGCCAGGATGCTGCCGTTCACGCCTGCATTGGTCAGGCTGGTGGTGGTGGCATTGGCAAAGTTGAACAGCGTGCGGTCGGCGAAGCTGCCGAAATTGTCGAAGCCGCCACTCATGGTGATGTCGGTGGCCGTGCCGTTGATGATGATGCTGGCCGTGCTTTTCAGCGACGATACGTCCAGGGTCAGGTTATGCAGGTTCGACGCATCGATGTTGAAAATATTCACGTCGGCGTTGATGTCGCCCACCAGCTTGTAGCCGCCCGATTGCGAAAGCACGGTGCCGTTCGATTGCAGCTTGGCCACGTCGCCCGACAGGGTCGTCAGCTGTTGCTGGGCGGCTGCAAAGTCCAGGGTGGAGGCATTGCCCTTGCTGATATTGTCGCGTGGGAACCATTGTGGCGCTGTCAACGTGGCGTTGGGGTTGCTGACGCCATACACGGAGGAACCACCGATGGTGCCCCAGCCCGTGTTCAGGTCGCCGCCAGCAACGATCGCGTTGGTCGCGCTGCCTGGCTTTTTATTCGTGCCAACGTTGTAGTTGTCCAGGTAGATATTGCCGCCAGCGGCAATGCTGCCGCCGACGCTGGTGAAGCCGCTGGCACCGCTGCTGCCGATGTTGCCGAAGATGAAGGCCGAGTAGCCGTTGGCGACGCCGAGGTCAATCACGGTCGCTTGGGCCGAGGCGCTGAAGGAGAAGGCGAACAGGGCGGCGCTGATGAGCGGCAAGGTGCGTGAGGCAAAAAATGTCATAAGTATTTTCGTAGTAATAGGGATGGAAGGGCGGGAAAGCAAGTACACCGCCATCGCGCTGGCCGACATTATAATATAAAAAGCAATTATAGTTCAATTTAGGTAATTGACTATATTTAAAGGCAACATTTTATCGATTCTCGACATTGGCCAGGCGGGCAAGAAAAAACCGGGACATGCCCGGTTTTTTCGTGTGTTACCTGACGCGCTGATACAGGCGGAAACGTTCCACATCATCGGTTGGGCGGCGTCCTTCCCACAGCTTGATCCAGTCCGCGCCGTGGTGCTCGGGCAGCTGTTCCTTGCTGTCAGGAACCTTGATGCTGTCTTGTAACAAGAACACATCGCATTGCTGCTGCCCCACGCTGGCAAACGGCAGGTGGCCGTAGTAGGCGAACGAGGCGCGCTGGGCGCCGCCGACGTTGCTGTTGATGCACTTGCTGCCTGGCGGCAGGTGGACGGAAATCTGGTGCGCCACGCTGGCGTAGCTCTTGCTGTAGTTCAGCTCGGGCAAGAACAGCGTCATGATCAGCACCCAGATCAAAATCAGGCCGCCGGACGACAGCACCACGGCGCGCCACAGCACGGCAGGCTGGCGCGAGATGCGCCAGTGCACCAGCGCCACCCAGCCTGCGCTGGCGCTGGCGGCGACGAAGAAGGCCACCAGTTCCAGTTCAGGCTTGAATCCTGGCACCAGTTTCAATGCATTGTAGGCCAGGCGCGGCGGCCATCCCGTCAGGGTGGCGAACCAGAATAGCCACAGGACGAGGCCGCAGATGGTCAGCACCATCACGGAGAACCAGTCGATGGCGTTGATGGCGCCCCGTTTCATGGTCAGCAGGCCGAACGCGGCCATCACGGCCAGTGGCGGCAGCAGGGGCAGCAACTGGCTCGGTTCCGGGTCGGGGTGGAACAGGCCCAGGATGGCCAGCATGGCGACAAAGGTCAGTGGCACGACGATGTGCAGCACATGGTGCTGGCGGCGCCAGGCATACACGGCCCAGGCGGCGAACGGCCAGGCGGGCCAGAAGAACCAGATGCCGACGCGGAAGAAATATTGCAGGCTTTTCAGGCTCGGGGCGCTGAACTGGCGGCTATTCCACTCCATCCATGCCTGCAGCGGCGAATGGCCGTATGGCTGCAGCAGTTCGCCCGGCAGCAGCCAGACCAGGGCCAGTGCGATGGCCACGAGCACGGCCAGTGCCAGGTGGCGTACGCTGCGCAGCAGCGGCAGGCGCAGGAAGACGGTGCACAACAGCATGGCGATGCTCAGCGCCGCCGGCGTGATCCAGCCGCGCGTGAGTGTCAGGCCGCCCAGTGCCAGGCCCAGCAGCGCTGCATTGCGCACGGACGGACCCTCCACATAGCGCACGGCGCGGTACAGCAGGTAGGCCATCAGCGACACATGCAGCGCTTCGGCCGTGATGTCGTGGCTGTGCTGCAGCAAGCCGAGGCAGCCAAGGTAGATGAGCACGGCGGCATCGGCCAGGGTGCGGCCGAAATCGTCCGGCTCGGGCTGGCCGCCGAAGGCCAGACGCAGGGGCTGGGCATCGTTGCGGCGGCCCAGGTTGAAGGCGGTGTACCAGACGGACAGGGTGCTGACGACGAAGATGCCGATGGTCGACATGCGCGCGCCAAAGACGTCGCCGTCGATCCAGCCGAACAGTTTGATGAAAATGGCGCCCAGCCAGAAGGCCAGCGGGCCTTCCTCTGGCGAGGACAAGCCGGCCACGTTGGGCCACAGCCAATCGCTCAGGCCGCCATGTGCCATGGTCCACATGATGCCGAAACTGGCGGCATCATCGTTCTTCCACGGTTCGCGGCCGATCAGGCCAGGCAGGATGTACAGCAGGCCGAGCGCAAACAAGGCCCATCGTGGCAGCGCGAGTGTGGCAGCGGCGGGAAGGCGGACTGGCTTCATCGATAGTCGGTATCAGAAAAAAATGGCAAGACGCGACGAATGGCGTCGGGTATGCGCGAGTATAAAGTAAAGCGGCCAAAGACAAAAAAGGCAGCCGTAGCTGCCTTTTCTCTGGTAGCCGAAGCTGCCCTTTTTTGCCGCAAAGCGGCAAAAATCAGCCTGCTGCGACTGCGGTTTTCGAACCAACGGTACCGAACTTCTGACGGAACTTCTCGACGCGACCAGCGGTATCGACGATTTTGTGCTTGCCCGTGAAGAATGGGTGCGATTCAGCCGAAACCTCGATCTTCACCAGTGGGTATTCTTTACCGTCGTGGGTGATTTTTTCGCGGGTTTGGATGGTCGAGCGGGTAACGAATTTGAAATCGCACGACAGATCGTGGAAAACAACTTCGCGGTATTCTGGATGGGTATCGACTTTCATGGTCTTCTCTCTAGTTTGGTAGCCAAACAGCACTTCGTCGGTCGTCCAGCTTCTTGACCCGATTGCCGATCACTTGCCAGGGTTTAAAATAATGCAACCGTCGATTATATAGCGCTTTCGGGCGGACGGCAATAAAAAAGCCGCTCAATGAGCGGCTTGCATGATCGCGTAGGTCGGATTAGCGCCAAGCGCGTAATCCGACAACATTGTTGGCGCGGCGGCCAGTGGTGGTGTCGGATTACGGCCTGCGGCCTAATCCGACCTACGCTGCTGGCCGGTGTTAGCCACCGCGTCTCATCATATCGAAAAACTCTGCGTTGTTCTTCGTGGCTTTCATCTTGTCCAGAATGAACTCCATCGCCTCGATCTCGTCCATCGAGTACAGCAACTTGCGCAGGATCCAGATTTTTTGCAGTTCGTTCGGCTTGATCAGCAGTTCTTCGCGGCGGGTACCCGATTTGTTCAGGTTAATTGCCGGATAGACACGCTTTTCTGCCAGACGGCGTTCCAGATGCACTTCCATGTTGCCGGTACCCTTGAATTCTTCAAAGATCACGTCATCCATGCGCGAACCCGTTTCGATCAGCGCCGTGGCGATGATGGTCAGCGAGCCGCCTTCTTCGATATTGCGCGCGGCGCCGAAGAAGCGTTTTGGACGTTGCAGCGCATTTGCGTCGACACCACCAGTCAATACCTTGCCCGAGGCAGGGATGACGGTGTTGTAGGCGCGCGCCAAACGGGTGATCGAGTCGAGCAGAATCACTACGTCTTTTTTCATTTCGACCAGGCGCTTGGCTTTTTCCAGCACCATTTCGGCCACTTGCACGTGGCGCGTGGCCGGCTCGTCGAAGGTCGAGGCGACGACTTCGCCGCGTACCGAACGTTGCATTTCGGTAACTTCTTCCGGGCGTTCGTCAATCAGCAGCACGATCAGCGTGATATCCGGGTGATTTGCCGTGATCGCATGGGCGATATGCTGCAGGATCACGGATTTGCCGGATTTCGGCGATGCCACCAGCAAGCCGCGCTGGCCTTTGCCGATCGGGGCGATCAGGTCGATGATGCGGCCGGTGATGTTTTCCTGGCCATTCATTTCACGTTCCAGGCGCAGCGGCTCATTCGGGTGCAGCGGCGTCAGGTTTTCAAACAGGATGCGGTGTTTCGACATCTCCGGCGATTCGCCGTTGACCTTGTCGACTTTGACCAATGCGAAATAGCGTTCGCCATCTTTCGGGGTCCGTACCTCGCCCTCGATCGAATCGCCGGTGTGCAGATTGAAGCGGCGGATTTGCGAAGGGGAGATGTAAATGTCGTCGGTGGACGCCATGTAGCTGGCGTCAGGCGAGCGCAGGAAGCCGAAGCCGTCTGGCAGCACTTCCAGGGCGCCGTCGCCGAAAATCTGTTCGCCGGACTTAGCGCGTTTTTTCAGGATAGCGAACATCAGCTCCTGTTTGCGCAAGCGGGCTGCGTTGTCAATGTCAAGACCGATCGCCATCTCAAGCAGGGCGGATACGTGTAGGGCCTTTAGTTCGGATAAATGCATATGTGTTGAGTGTCCCGAGACGGGATGTAAAGGTAGGGGAGGGGACTGCGTGGCGTTGATTAATTATTGGGTAGGCTGTGCACGAATGATGGCAAAGCCGTTTCCCGGTCTATCCAGTCAGGCGGCGCTGCGGGCGCAGCGCTGCCTATCATACATTAAATGTTGCTGTCGACGAAAGCGGTCAACTGGCCCTTGGCCATGGCGCCCACTTTTTGAGCAGCTGCGACACCATCCTTGAACAGGATCAGGGTCGGGATGCCGCGGATGCCGAACTTGGCAGGCACTGCCTGGTTCGCGTCCACGTCCATCTTGGCGATCACGATGCGGCCTGCGTATTCCTTGGCTACTTCTTCCAGGATCGGGGCAATAGCCTTGCAGGGACCGCACCACTCAGCCCAGAAGTCCACCAGGACGGGCAAGTCGGATTTCAGGACGTCTGCTTCAAAAGATGCATCGCTAATGTGTTTGATATTTTCGCTCATATTTTCCTCAAATGAGGGTGGGATCAATAATGCCTGGGATTAACCATACGCTGGTTCGCCATCCATGCTTCCTGGAATGCAGCTAGCAGATGGGGGCAATGGGCACAAATTCAATATTCTTGGAAGGTGCGACCAGAGGTATGCAGGCGGGGATGGCTGAAATAATAACCCATTTTTTCAAAGCGTGGCGATTATTGCGGAAAAACTTGAAACATATCGCCACCGCGCGTGCCGGCAGGGCGGCAAAGCCGCATGCCTTCTGGCCCGCAGCGCCGCGCCCTCCCTCCCGGCCATCCTCCGCGCTCAGGCCTGTACGCTGGCCTGGCGGGCCGTGTGCTGCAGTTGCAAGTTCACCATGAGCTGCAATTCCGCGCTTTCCATCGGCTTGCGGAAGGTGCCTAATATATGCAGGCCATTGGCCACGGCCAGGCGTTCGGCCGCCAGGCGCACGGCCGAATGCAGGCCCGACAGCAGAACCACGCCACCGCGGAAGCCATTGTCCGCCGCCATGCGCAAAAATTCGATGCCGTCGATGTCGGGCATGGACAGGTCGCAGATCAGCAGGTCAGGCTGGTGCTGCTTCAGGGTAGCCAGCGCCTGTTCGCTGTGCGACTCGCAGCGGATGTCGAACGAGCCCATATGTTCGAGCATGTCGCTGAGCACGTCGAGCATGAAGACATCATCGTCCAGCAGCAGCACGCGCAGCGGCGCCAGGCCTGCTTCGTTCTGTTCCCGGCTTGCTTGGTTTGATACAGTATTCATCGTCCTGTCTTCCTATTGATATGCTGCATCGTTGTCGATGCCGATACCTTGCCTCAACGCACTGGCGGTAGCTAATCGTCATTGGCAAAGCTGGTGTTATTCATGATTTGTTCGGTAATCTGTTCCAGCAGGGGCCACAGGCGCGCCACGATGCGTTGTGCCCGCTCAGCCTCGTCGGCCGGCTCGCCTGGCGCCAGGGTTTCCAGGTTGTGGCACAGCTCGGCCAGCCCCAGGGCCCCCACGGTACGCGCCGACGACTTGATGCGGTGCCCCAGTTCGCGTACCTGGCGCACGTCGCCGCGCGCCAGGGCCGCATCGATGTCGTCGAAGCCATCCTGCGTCGTCTGCAGGAACTTGAAGGCGAATTTGCGCACTTTTTCCGGGTTGTAGCCCAGTAACTTGGCCAGGATGGACAGGTCGATCACTTGCGGGTCGCCGGCCAGGGTAGTCTTGAAGGCGGGCGCGGCGCGGCTGCGTGCGGGAGGCGGCGGCGTTTCACGCGCCGGCAGCCAGCTGGCGATGGTCTGGTACATCATGGCCGGCTGGATCGGTTTGGAAATGAAATCGTCCATGCCCGCCTCCAGGCAGCGCACGCGGTCTTCGCTGGTGGCCGTAGCCGTCATGGCCAGCACGCGCAAATGCGCCAGTTGCGGGTCGGTGCGGATGTGGCGCGTCGCTTGCAAGCCATCCATCAACGGCATCTGCACGTCCATCAGCACGCAGTCGAACTGCGTCTGGCGCAACAGGTCGAGCGCCTCTTCGCCATTGTTGGCCAGGCAGACGGAGGCACCCGCTTCTTCCAGCAATTCCAGCGCCACTTGCTGATTGAAGGTATTGTCTTCCACCAGAAGGATGCGCGCATGCTTGAGCGTGCTCATGACCAGGGCGGCGTCGGCGCTGGCGCGCATGGCCGCTGCCGTCTGCGCCATGCTGTCGAGCATGGCCGGCGCCGCCTGGTCGGAAATGCCCAGGTTGGCCGTGAACCAGAAGGTGCTGCCGGCGCCGGGACGGCTGTCGACTCCCACGTCGCCACCCATCAGCTGGGCCAGCTGCTTGCAGATGGCCAGGCCCAGGCCCGTGCCGCCATATTCGCGCGTGGTGGAGGTGTCGGCTTGCTGGAAGGACTGGAAGAGTTTACTCATTTCATCCTGCGACAGGCCGATGCCGTGGTCGCATACTTCAAAGCGCACCAGACAGTGCTTGGCGTCCGCCACCACCTTGCGCACTTTCACGGTAATGCTGCCCTGTTCGCTGAACTTGATGGCGTTATTGGCGTAGTTGATCAGCACTTGCCCCAGGCGCAGCGGATCGCCCACCAGCACGGCCGGCAATTGCGGGTCGATCTCGAACAGCAGTTCCAGGTTCTTGCCGGCGGCGCGCGGCGCTACCACCGTCATCAGGGTTTGCACCACGTGGTCAAAACTGAAGTTGACGCGTTCGATTTCCAGCTTGCCCGCCTCGATTTTCGAGATGTCGAGGATATCGTCGATGATGCCCAGCAGGTGCTCGCCGGCAAAGCGGATCTTTTCCAGGTAATCGCGCTGGCGCGGCTCCAGGTCCGTTTTCAGGGCGAGATAGGCCATGCCGATCACGCCATTCATCGGCGTGCGGATTTCATGGCTCATATTGGCCAGGAATTGCCCCTTCGCCAGGCTCGCTTCTTCGGCCACCTGCTTGGCCTGGTCGAGTTGCTCGGTGCGCTGCGCCACGCGCTCTTCCAGATGTTCATTGAGTTCGCGCAAAGCGCTCTCGCTGCGCTTGTGATACGTGATGTCCGTCAGGCTGGCCACTACCATGCCCACCTTGCCGTATTCATCGCGGATGGCCTCGGTATTTACGGAGAGCCAAGACAGGCTGCCGTCGGGCTGCTGTACGCCCATCAGCACGTCGCGCATGGCGACACCCGTCGACAGAGTGATGTGCACGGGATGGCTGCGCTGGTCGAAAGCGGAGCCGTCTTCGCGGATGGCTTGCCACAGGCTGTTGCCGGCCGGACTCGCCGCCAGCATGCGCTCGGCGGCGGCATTGCTTTCCAGGATATGGCCGTGGCTATCCTGCACCACCAGGCCGTTGGTGACGGCACCAAACACGGACGCCATGCGCTGGCTCGAATTCGACAGGGCGATCGACGCCTGGCGCCGTTCCGTGATGTCGGTAATCATCGCCAGCGTGCCGCCCGGCTCGCCATTGTCCGATTGAATACTGGTGCTCGACAGCAAACCCCACAGGCTGGACAAGTCCTTGCGGAAGAAACGGAAGTCGACCTGGTCCGGCTGGCTGGCGAGGCTGCCATGGCTGGCCAGGCGGCGCTGCATCAGCAACTGGCTGTCGCGGTCCATGAAGTCAAGCATGGGACGGTGCAGCATTTCCTGCACCGTGTAGCCCAGCATCTGCGCCATCTTCGGGTTGACGAAAGTAGTTTTGCCATCCGCATCCGTCATCCAGATGCCTTCGGCCGCCGTCTGCACGATCAGGCGGTAGCGCTCCGAACTGGCGTGCAAGGCTTCCTCGGCGCGCTGGCGCTGCGTCATGTCGCGCAGCGAGACGATGGAAAATACTTGCCCAGCCATGCGCAGCGGCGACAGGCTGACCTTGGCGGGGAAGTGCGTACCGTCGCGGCGGCGCGCCATCATCACCCGGCCCGGCAGGCTGTGCCGCGATTGCGGGTCGCCCACGGAGTGGCTGGCCGCGCTTTCCGGCACCAGTTGCTCCAGCGACATGCCCGTCAATTCGGCCAGGGGATAGCCGAAGCAGCGCGCGCCGATCTGATTCGCGTAATGCACCTTGCCCTCGACATCGGCCACCAGCATGGCTTCGGGCGCCGCTTCCAGCATCGAACGCATGCGCGATTGCTCGTCCTGCTTGCGTTCGCTGATATCGCAGACGATACCGCTGGCCTGCGTGGCGGTGCCATCAGAGGCGCGTGCCAGCACGGCGCCGCGCGCCAGCAGCCAGCGCCAGTGGCCGTCGCTGTGGCGCAAACGGAATTCGCAATTGAAGGTGCCGTGCGCCTGGCCATCCAGATGCTGTCGAAATATAAGACTCAGGCGCGCGCGGTCGTCCCGGTGCACTTCGGCCAGCCAGCCGGCCAGTGTATGGTCGAGTTTGGCACTCTTGTCGCCCAGCACATCCTGGTACTGGGGCGCGAACTGCAAGCGGTCGGACTGGCGCCGCCAGGTCCAGCCAGTCAGGGCCGCGCCGCGCAAGGCTTGCCCGGCATCCTGTTCTGCCAGGGCATGTGCGGGCAGTAGCCGGCGGCGCAACTGCTGCCGCAGCCGCCAGGCTTGCCAGCAAGCCAGTCCCGCCAGGGCGGTGGCGCTGGCGGCTGCATATGGCCACAGCAGTGTCGGGGCCATGCCCTGTGCCGCCGCCTGCACCGGCAGCGAGAGTGCCATGCCTGCCGCCAGCATCGTACGAGCGAGCCGGCGCAGCGCAGGGCGCCGACGGCGTGATGCGCTGAAACTCGTGTGGCTGCAATACGACAAATGCATCCCTTTCTGGGGCGTGATTGGGCTGGGCTGGCGGTGCATGATGCGCGCTTAAATAAACGCCTGCGGCGCTTTCTGGCGGCAACTATAGCATCGAATATTTAGTCGGAGTATTTAAGTTCAGAAACGGCCAAAACGGGATTTTTTTTGCCCCGAAAGGGCGGATTTATTCATTGTTCTGTGAGAATTTGAGAGAAATTCAGCGCAAAATCGTGCTACTAAACGGCGAGCTCGGAAGACGCCTGATAAAACCGTAGCGAGCCGGTGAGCATCACAGGCCGCAAAGCGCGACGCGCAGCAGGTTTTTCAAGGTGTCCTCAAGTAAAGCTTCCGGCGAACTGATAGCGGTGTCCGGGATGCCACATGGTGGCGATCGAGGCGATCTTGCCGCCCGAGCGCGTCTGGCGGCGCAGCACCAGGCACGCCTGTTTCGTGTCGATGGCCAGCATTTCGGCGATATCGCGCGGTGCCGACAGCGCTTCGATACTGTAGGTGGCACCCTGCAAGGGGGCGGCGGCCATCAGATATTCGTTCGGCGTGATGCTGGAAAAATCCTGCGTCATGTAGTCGGGCGCGCACTCGGGATTGACCCAGCGGTCTTCCACCTGGATCGGTACGCCGTTTTCAAAATGCACGATCAGCGAATGAAACAGCGGGTGTTCCGGCGGCAGGCCGAATTGCTTGGCCAGCAAATCCGAGGCCTTGGTGCGTTCGAGCAATTGCAAGCTGCTGCGGTGGATATGCCCGCGTGCGCGCACTTCATCGGCGATACTCTTGATTTCCAACAAGGTCGCCTGGTATTTTTGCTGTGCCACATAGGTGCCGGAACCCTGGCGCCGCGTCAGTACCTGTTCGCTGGTCAGTTCGCGCACGGCGCGGTTGACCGTCATGCGCGAGACGCCGAATTGTTTCACCAATGCTTGCTCGGAGGGAATTACGTCGCCTTCCTTCCAGCGTCCGGCGGCGATGCCGGCCAGCAGAAAATCCTTGATGCGCTGGAAAATCGGCGTATTTTCCTGGGTAGTATGATCGTCCAATGCGGTTTCTCCGGGGCACGGGCAGGGCGCGCCGCCGGCTGGAGGCGCGATGGCCGATTTTAGCACCGAGCATGATGCCTGCCGCCAGCCTTTTTTGAATTCAAAAGCAAGCGCCGGAGTGTGGCGCTGGCCGGTGCTGGCTATGCTGGTGACTTACTAATGACCTGCACGGAGTTCGCCATGGAACACTCTTACTCGACCGACGATGAACGCTGGGATGCCGTGCAGCGGCGCGCGCCCGATGCCGACGGCGTTTTTTATTACTCGGTGCGCACGACGGGCGTGTATTGCCGTCCCTCTTGCGCGGCGCGCCCCGCCTTGCGCCGCAACGTGGCCTTCCACGACAGTTGCGAGCAGGCGGAGGTGGCCGGCTTTCGCCCTTGCCTGCGCTGCAAGCCGAACCTGCCGCCGCTGGCTCAGCGTCAGGCCGCCATCGTGGCCGACATCTGCCGCCTGATCGACGCCAGCGACGAGATGCTGGAACTGGACAGCCTTGCTCGGGCCGCCGGCATGAGCCGCTTTCACTTTCACCGCGTCTTCAAGGCGCACACGGGCATCACACCCAAGGCCTATGCGGCGGCGCGGCGCGGCGAACGGCTGAAGGCCGGCTTGCAAGGCGCGGCGAATGTCACCGAGACACTGTACGCGGCCGGTTTCAATTCCAGCGGCCGCCTGTACGCCGCCACGCCAGGCTTGCTGGGCATGACGCCGGGCGCGTTTCGCGATGGCGGCAGCGGCGCCGTGATCCGCTTCGCCATCGGCGCCTGTTCGCTGGGCGCCATCCTGGTGGCCAGCACGGACAAGGGCATCTGCGCGATTCTGATCGATGACGACCCGGAAGTGCTGCTGCGCGACTTGCAGGACCGCTTTCCGCAAGCCGAACTGCGCGGCGCCGAGCCTGATTATGAACAGACGGTGGCGCAAGTCGTCGGCCTGGTCGAGGCGCCGGGCCTGGGCCTGGACTTGCCGCTCGACGTGCGCGGCACGGTGTTCCAGCAGCGCGTATGGCAAGCCTTGCGCGAGATTCCTGCCGGCAGCACGGTCAGCTATGCCGAGCTGGCGCGGCGCATCGGTGCGCCGAAAGGCGCGCGCGCCGTGGCGGGCGCCTGCGCCGCCAATGCGCTGGCCGTCGCCATCCCCTGCCACCGTGTGGTGCGCAACGATGGCGCGCTGTCCGGCTACCGCTGGGGCGTGGAACGCAAGCAGGCGCTGCTTGAGCGCGAGGGCGAACGGTGAGGGCGCTGGACTGGCGGCAGATCGAGGATGATCTGAATCAATACGGTAGCGCCGTCGTACCAGGTTTGCTGAATCCTGCGCAGTGCGTGGCGCTGGCGGCGCAGTATGACGATGCATCGCGTTTTCGCAGCAAGGTGGTGATGCAGCGCCATGGTTTTGGCCAGGGCGAGTACCAGTATTGGGCGTATCCGCTGCCGGAGGCGGTCGCCGAGCTGCGCGCTACCTTGTATCCGCCGCTGGCGGCGATTGCCAACCGCTGGCATGCCAGCATGGGCCTCGAGAGCCGCTTTCCGCTGGCACACGGGGACTTCCTCGCGCGCTGTCATGCGGCCGGGCAAGCGCGGCCCACACCCTTGCTGCTGCGCTACCGCGAGGGCGATTACAACTGCCTGCACCAGGACCTGTATGGCGAGCATGTGTTTCCGCTGCAACTGGCCGTGCTGCTGTCGCGCCCGCAAGACGATTTCACGGGCGGCGAGTTCGTGCTGACGGAGCAGCGCCCGCGCATGCAGTCGCGCGTGGCGGTCGTGCCCCTGGCGCAGGGCGACGCCGTCATCTTTCCGGTCGCGCAGCGCCCCGTGAATGGCACGCGTGGCAGCTACCGTGTCAACATGCGCCATGGCGTGTCGCGCCTGCGCACGGGCTTGCGCCATACCCTGGGCATCATTTTTCACGATGCGAGCTGAACAATAGCTGCGGCGCTTGAGTTTCCAGGATTACATGGCATGATGGCTACTCCCTGTCACTTTCTATTTTTGCCATGTCCGCGTTGCTCCGCCTGTTGTGCCTCTTGACGATCTTCCTGCTGCCCGTTGCCCATGCGGACGAGGGCGCATCCTCGCTCGTTGCGGAGGCCGCGTCCGCCATCGCGCCGTCACAAGGCGCTGCGGCCAGGACGGCGCCGCTGATGTTTGCCAACCGCAAGGTGTTCGTCTTCCGCGCCGGGCTGGCCGGCTATCCGCCTGATGAACGGGCCATCGGCGCGCAGCGCCGCCTGGAAGGCGTACTGGCAAAGAATGGCCCGCTGCAGACGGGAACGCGAGCGATTCCCGAAGGCACGCAAGTGCTGCTCGACGGGGTGCAGCTGTTCGTCGTCGTGCCCGGCGACGTCAACCAGCTGGCCGGCGACACGACGGAAAGCGTGGCGAAAACGGCTGCCGGGGAATTGCGCAAGGCCGTGCTCGATTACCGCGAACAGGGCAGCTGGCGCTACCTGGCGATCGCCGCCGCCGTGTGCGCGGCCGCCACGCTCGTGTTCTGGCTGGTGTGGATGGGCTTGACACGCTTTTATCGCTGGGCCAAGCGCCGCAGCGGCATTTTGCTGGCCTCGCGCCTGCGCGACGTGCGCCTGAAAAACGTGCGCGTGCTCGACGCCGAGCACTACATCGCCTTTGCCTACCAGCTGCTGAGCGCCGTGCTATGGGGCTTGCGCCTGATGGCCACCTATCTGTGGGCCGCCTTCGTGCTGAGCCGTTTGCCTTACACGCGTTCCTGGGGAGAAAGCCTGAACGGTTATTTGTTCGACGTGGCGGCCGACGTCTTCCACGCCATCATTGGCGCCTTGCCGGGGCTGGTGCTGGTGTGCGTGATCTTCGCCATCGCGCGCCTGATCGCCGCCACCGCCGCCTCGCTGTTCAAGCGCGTGGAAAGCGGAGAACTGCAAATTGGCTGGCTCGACAAGGACACGGCCCTGCCCACGCGCCGCATCGCCAGCGTGGTGATCTGGCTGTTCGCGCTGGCCATGGCGTATCCGTATTTGCCCGGTTCGCACACGGCCGCTTTCCAGGGGCTGTCCGTGCTGGTGGGCCTGATGGTATCGATCGGCGCCTCGAGCATCGTGGGCCAGGGCGCCAGCGGCTTGATCCTGATGTACACGCGCGCCCTGCGCAAGGGGGAATATGTGCGCGTGGGCGATAGCGAAGGCACGGTGGTCGACGTGGGCATGTTCGAGACGCGCTTGCGCACGGGCCTGGGCGAAGAAGTGGCCTTGCCGAACGCCTGGGTGATGTCGCAAACGACGAAAAACTATTCGCGCGCCCAGCCTGGCGGCGGCTTCGTGCTCGATTCCACCGTCACCATCGGCTATGCCACACCATGGCGGCAGGTGCACGCCATGCTGGAACTGGCCGCCTCCCGCACGACGGAATTGTCTGCCACGCCGAAACCCTACGTGATGCAGCTGGCGCTGCAGGATTACTACGTGCAATACCGCCTCGTCGCCTACGCCAGCGCCGAAGTCCCCCGCCAGCGCGCCGAAGTGCTGAACCGCTTGCACCAGAACATCATCGACGTCTTCAACGAATTCGACGTGCAAATCACTTCGCCGCACTACATTGACGACCCGAAAGAATCGCAAGTGGTGCCGCCCGGTGAATGGTTCAGGGCGCCGGCGCACAAGCCGGAACAGGGGGCGAAGTAAGGCCGCAGCGACATGCTGATGGCATGGCACGCTCCACATGACAATTGCAGCAAATCTCAGTGCCGTATCGAATGTATCGAGCGGCCGCAAGACATGGGCGCTTGCGTTAACATGCCGGGCGTTTCCGCGTTACGATGAGAAGAAAGAGAACCCATGCCCAGCGCACCACACAGTGAAGCATCGCGAACCGCCCGCAGCCTGGCCGCCGCCCTGATCGGCGACCCGTTTTACCGCACCGTGACTGTGGCGTGCGGCGAGGACGAAGCGGCGCGGCTGGCCATGCTGACGCACTACTTCTCGCTGGCCCTTGCCGAAGGCTGGCAGGCGGGCCGCGTCGACCTGGCTGACGACGCTGGCAGTGGCGCCGCCATCTGGACGACGGATGCGCCGGCAGCACTGCGCCAGGCCGCGTATGCGCAGCGCGAGATCGCCTTGCGCGCGCTGCTGGGAGAGCGCGGCTTTGCGCATTTTTCAGCCATCGTCGACAACATGGAGCACGCGCTGGCGCAACACGAATTGCAGGATGCCTGGTATTTGTCGATCGCCGGCATCGATCCTGCCGGGCAAGGGCAGGGACTGGGCGCGTCCGTGCTGGCGCCGGGACTGGCGGCCGTTGATGCTGCTCGTGCCGCGTGCTTCCTGGAGACGTACAACGAGCGCAGCCTGCCGTTCTATGGCCGCCTTGGCTTCTTGGTGGAGGGGCGTTACGCGGAAGCCGTCACGGGCTGCGATTACTGGCTGATGCGACGGCCCGCTGCAGGAAACTCGCACGCTGACTAATTGACCATTTTTCCAATTTCTATACACTCGTCTTTTCGCTCATTGACGTAAAAGACCTGGAGATGGAAATGCCGACCTCGCAATTGCGCCGCACCCTGCTTGTTCTCGCCTGCCTGGGCACCCTGGCCTACGCCCACGTCCGTGCCGACACGGTCATCGACAACGCCAACGGCTATACGCTCAACGCGGCCGGCAAGGTGGTGCGCTTCACGGCGCTGGCGTTTGACGACGCGGGCAAGATCGTCGCCGTCGGCAGTGCCGCGCAGGTGAAACGCAAGGTCGCCAAGGACGCCCTGCACGTCGACCTGCAGGGAAAAACCGTGTTGCCGGGCCTGATCGACGCGCATGGCCACGTGTTCGGTCTGGGAACGATCGCCAGCGGCGTGATGCTGTACGGTTCCGCATCGCTGCCGGCCGCCGTGCAGGCCGTGGGCGACTTCGCCAGAGCGCATCCTGAGCGCAGCTGGGTTGTCGGCAATGGCTGGAACCAGGAAATCTGGAAGCTGGGGCGCTTTCCCACAGCCTTGGAGCTCGATGCGGCCGAAAGCGCGCGGCCCGTTTGGCTGCGCCGCGTCGATGGCCACGCGGGCTGGGCCAACAGCCGCGCGCTGGCGCTGGCCGGCATTACGCGTGCCACACAAGATCCGGCGGGCGGCAAAATCGACCGTGATGCGGATGGCAATCCCACCGGCGTGCTGGTCGACAGCGCCATGGACTTGATGGATGCCGTGCTGCCCAGGCCCGGCGACGTGGAAAACCGCGCCGCCCTCGATGGCGCGCTGGCGCAATTGTCGCAAGTGGGGCTGACCAGCGTGCACGATGCGGGCATCGGCCAGATGCAGGACCGATTGTTCCGCGATTATGCGGACCACGGCAAGCTGACGGTGCGCGTGTACGGCATGATTGCCGACACCACGGAAGATTTCGACGCGCTGTCAAAAAACGGCCCCCTGAATAGCTATGCGCGCGACATGTACGCCTTGCGCGCCGTCAAACTGCTGTCCGACGGCGCCCTGGGCAGCCGCGGCGCGGCCCTGCTGGCGCCGTACAGCGACGATCCGACGACCAGCGGCCTGCTGTTCTACCCGGACGCCGCCATGCGCGCGAAGATGGAAAAAGCCATGCGCGCCGGCTACCAGGTGAACGTGCACGCCATCGGCGACGCGGGCAACCATCAAATTCTCGATGGCTATCAGGCCTTGATAGCGCAGTACCGCAGCGTGGGCCTGCGTCACCGCATGGAGCACGCGCAGGTAGTGCAATTGAGCGACATCCCCCGTTTCAAGAGCCTCGGCATCGTGCCATCGATGCAGCCCACGCACGCCACTTCGGACCAGAATATGGCGGAGCAGCGCGTGGGCCACGAGCGCATCAAGGGCGCGTATGCGTGGCGCACCTTCCTCAAGCAGGGTTCGCGCATCGCCTGCGGTTCCGATTTCCCCATCGAGTCGCCGAATCCGTTCGAGGGCATCCATGCGGCCGTCACGCGGCAAAACAGCGAAGGATTCCCGGCCGGCGGCTGGTATCCGCAGCAGGCCATGACGGTGACGCAAGCGCTGCGCTGCTTCACCCTCGACGCGGCCTGGGCGGCACACCAGGAAAAGGTCATCGGCACCTTGGAAGCGGGCAAATGGGCAGACTTCGTCGTCGTCGACCAGGACCTGTTCAAGGTGGCACCGACCGCCATCGGCAAGACGCAGGTGCTGCAGACGTGGGTGGCGGGCCAGCGCGTGTTCGAGAAAAAATAAAGGCAGGGGACAGGCCCGCCGGGGCTGAGCCCCAAAGAAAATCTGTTGACTTGGTTGTATAGACAACCTATGCTGGGAGTACCGGAGCGGGCCAGGTACCGGGGCAGGTACGCCCGCTCGCACCCTACGAGGAGACAGCATGAACAGCACAATGGACACCGATCCACGCTTTGATGCCAGCCGTACCATCCGCGCCCCGCGCGGCACGGACATGGCTTGCAAGAGTTGGCAGGCCGAGGCGGCCTACCGCATGTTGCAAAACAACCTGGACCCGGAAGTGGCGGAAAATCCGCAGCACCTGGTCGTCTATGGCGGCATCGGCCGCGCCGCCCGCAACTGGGCTTGTTTCGACCAGATTCTCGCCTCGCTGCGCGAACTGGAAGACGACCAGACCTTGCTGATTCAGTCAGGCAAGCCGGTGGGCGTGTTCCAGACCCACGCGGATGCGCCGCGCGTGCTGATCGCGAACTCCAACCTGGTGCCGAAATGGGCCAACTGGGAACATTTCAACGAACTCGATCGCCAGGGCCTCTTCATGTATGGCCAGATGACGGCCGGCAGCTGGATCTACATCGGCACGCAGGGCATCGTGCAGGGCACGTATGAAACTTTCGCCGAGGCGGGCCGCCAGCATTTCGGCGGCGACTGGGGCGGGCGCTGGATCCTGACGGCGGGCCTGGGCGGCATGGGCGGCGCGCAGCCGCTGGCCGCCACCATGGCGGGCGCCGTCTCGCTCAATATCGAATGCCAGCAAAGCAGCATCGATTTCCGTTTGCGCACGCGCTACCTGGACAAGCAGGCGGCCAGCCTGGATGAAGCGTTGGAGCTGGTCAAATACCATACGCAGCGCAAGGAAGCCATTTCCATCGGCTTGCTGGGCAACGCGGCCGAAGTGCTGCCGGAACTGGTCCGCCGCGCGAAAGCGGGCGGCCTGGTGCCCGACCTGGTGACGGACCAGACGTCCGCGCATGACCTGGTCAACGGCTACCTGCCACGTGGTTGGAGCGTGTCGGACTGGAAGGCGGCGCAGCAGGACCCGCAGCGCCACGCGCGCCTGACGGTGGCGGCTGCCGATTCCTGCGCCGCCCACGTGCAAGCCATGCTCGATTTCCACGCCATGGGCGTGCACACCGTCGATTACGGCAACAATATCCGCCAGGTGGCGTTCGACCAGGGCGTGCAGAATGCCTTCGACTTCCCCGGCTTCGTGCCCGCCTACATCCGCCCGCAGTTCTGCGAAGGACGGGGGCCGTTCCGCTGGGTGGCCTTGTCGGGCGACCCGGAAGATATCTATAAGACGGATGCGAAGATCAAGGAACTGTTCCCGCACCACAAACAGGTGCACCATTGGCTCGACATGGCGCGCGAGCGCATCGCTTTCCAGGGGCTGCCGGCGCGCATCTGCTGGCTGGGACTGGGCGAGCGCCACATCGCCGGCCTGGCCTTCAACGAGATGGTGCGCACGGGTGAACTGAAGGCGCCCATCGTCATCGGCCGCGACCACCTGGACACGGGTTCCGTGGCCAGCCCGAACCGCGAGACGGAAAGCATGAAGGATGGCACCGACGCCGTCTCCGACTGGCCGCTGCTGAACGCCATGCTGAATACGGCCGGCGGCGCCACCTGGGTCTCGCTGCACCATGGCGGCGGGGTGGGAATGGGGTATTCTCAGCATGCGGGCATGGTCATCGTAGCCGACGGCACGGAAAGCGCGGCGAAACGCCTGGCCAGGGTGCTGGTCAACGACAGCGGCTCGGGTGTGATGCGTCATGCCGATGCCGGCTACGAAACAGCGGCCGCCTGCGCCAAGCGCAACGGCCTGATTCTTCCCATGCTTTCTTGAGACCTGGACACGAATGACTATGACACAGCATGCCAAAAGTTGGACCCTGAAACCGGGCGCGATGACCTTGGGCGACCTGCGCGCCGTCTGGGCCGCGCCCGCCAAACTGATACTCGCCGCCGAGGCGTATCCCGTCATCGAGGCGTCGGCCGCCGCCGTGCAAGCCATCGTCGCCAAGGGCGATGCGGCCTACGGCATCAACACGGGCTTCGGCCTGCTCGCCAAGACGCGCATCCCCGATGAAAAGCTGGAGCAATTGCAGCGCAACCTGATCCTGTCGCACTCCGTCGGCACGGGCGAGCTGCTGTCGGACGCCGTCGTACGCCTGATCATGCTGATGAAGATCGGCAGCCTGGCGCGCGGCTATTCCGGCGTGCGCCCGCTGATCGTCGATACCCTGATCGCCCTGTACAACGCTGGCATCATGCCGGCCATTCCCGCCAAGGGTTCCGTGGGCGCCTCGGGCGACCTGGCGCCGCTGTCGCACATGACCCTGGCCATGCTGGGCGTGGGCGACGTGCGCGTCAACGGCGAATTGATGCCGGCCCCCGAGGCGCTGGCGCAGGCGGGCATCGCGCCTGTCGTGCTGGCGGCAAAAGAGGGACTGGCGCTGATCAACGGCACGCAAGTGTCGAACGCACTGACGCTGCATGGCTTGTTCATGGCCGAGCGCCTGCTGGAAGCTGCCATGGTCACGGGCGCGCTGTCGCTCGATGCGGCCAAGGGCAGCGATGCGCCGTTCGACGCGCGCGTGCACGCCGTGCGCGGACAGCCGGGGCAGATCCTGGCCGCGCAGATGTACCGCCAACTGGTGGCGCACAGCGCAATCCGTGCTTCGCACCTGGAAGGCGACGAGCGCGTGCAAGATCCGTACAGCCTGCGCTGCCAGCCGCAAGTCATGGGCGCCTGCCTCGATTTGATCGGCAATGTGGGCCGCACCCTGCTGATCGAAGCCAATGCCGTCACGGACAATCCGCTGATTTTCCAGGATGGTCCCGGCGGACAGGCGGAAATCGTCTCGGGCGGGAACTTCCACGCCGAGCCGGTGGCCTTTGCTGCCGACACCCTGGCGCTGGCGATTGCCGAAATCGGCGCGCTGGCCGAGCGCCGCATCGCGCTGCTGATCGACGCTACGCTGTCCGGCCTGCCGCCCTTCCTCGTGCGCGATCCGGGTGTCAATTCCGGTTTCATGATCGCCCACGTGACGGCCGCCGCGCTGGCGTCGGAAAACAAGTCGCTCGCGCATCCGGCCAGCGTCGACAGCCTGCCCACTTCGGCCAACCAGGAAGACCATGTGAGCATGGCCACGTTCGCCGGGCGCCGCCTCGACGACATGGCGCACAACACTGCCGTCATCGTTGGCATCGAGCTGCTGGCTGCTGCGCAGGGTATCGATTTCCACCGTCCGCTGAAAACCTCGCCGCACCTGGAACACGTGCATCACCAGTTGCGCCAGAAGGTGCCGTTCTTCGACGCCGACCGCTTCTTCGCGCCGGATATCGAAGCGGCCAAGCAGATGGTCTTGCGCGGCGAATTGAGCAGCACTTGCAAGAATTTGTTCGCCCCGCTGTACGCTTGAGCGGGCGCTAGGAGACAAGCATGGATTTCCGCTTCAACGAAGGCAGCATCCCGCTGCTGGTGTCTATGCCCCACGTGGGCACCGATATACCGGACGATATCGCCGCGCGCATGACGCCGCAGGCCTTGATCAAGGCCGATACGGACTGGCATTTGCGCGAGCTGTATGGATTTTTGCAGGAGATGGATGCGTCGGTGCTGTCGGCGCGATGGTCGCGCTACACGATCGACTTGAACCGCCCGCAGGAAGACACGAATCTGTATCCGGGCCAGGATACGACGGGTTTGCTGCCCAACGATACCTTTCACCGCGAGCCGCTGTATCTGCCAGGCCGCGAACCCGACGCGGCCGACGTGCAGCAGCGCTTGCAGCGCTACTGGGCGCCGTATCACCGGCAGCTGCGCGCGGAACTGGACCGGCTGCTGCGCGTGCATGGCGCCGTGGTGCTATGGGATGCCCATTCCATCGCCTCGCACGTGCCGCGTTTCTTTGACGGCAAGCTGCCCGACCTGAACTTCGGCACGGCCGATGGCGCCAGCTGCGATAGCGGCCTGACGTCCGCCGTGGTCGATATCGCGCGCGCGCAGGATACATTTACCGTGGCGCTGAATGGCCGCTTCAAGGGCGGACATATCACGCGCCAGTACGGCCAGCCGGCCAGCCGCGTGCATGCGATCCAGCTGGAGATGTGTCAGTGCCTTTACATGGATGAAGCGATGCCGTTCGGCTACCGGCCCGACCTGGCCGCACAGGTGCAGCCGCTGCTGCGCCAGATGATGGAAGCGGCCGTGGCATGGGTGGCGCGTTGAGCGGCTGTTTGTTCGCGCGCCATGCGCTGCTGCCGCAGGGCTGGCGCCGCGACGTTCTGCTGGAATGGGATGCGGCTGGCGATTTGACGGTGGTGACGGAAAATACAGCATCGTCTGCCGGCGTCGAAGTGGCCGAATATGTCTTGCCGGGCATGGTCAACCTGCATTCGCATGCCTTCCAGCGGGCGCTGGGGGGCATGACGGAAGCCGCTGGCGAGGAGGCGGGCAGTGCGCCGGACAGCTTCTGGACCTGGCGCGACCTGATGTACCGCTTTGCGCGCCACATCACGCCTGAACAGATGGAAACCATCGCCGCGCAGCTGTTTGCCGAATGCCTGCGCCATGGCTACACGGCTGTTTGCGAATTTCACTACCTGCAGCGCGATGCGGCTGGCGCGCTGTATGCGCGCCCCGCCGAAACGGCGGAACGGGTGCTGGCGGCGGCGCGCATCAGCGGCATCGGCATGACCATGCTGCCCGTGCTGTACAGCCATGCGGGCTTCGGCGAACAAGCGTTGAAAGCGGAGCAGGCGCGCTTTCGCACCGATGCTAATGATGTGCTGCGCATCGTCGAGGCGCTGGCGCCGCAGCGCGGCGGACAGGTAGAGGTGGGTTTTGCACCCCATTCGCTGCGTGCCGCCGGGGTGGCGCAGATCCGCGAGGTGGCGCAAGCGTTGCCGGCGCAGCGGCCCATCCACATTCACATCGCCGAGCAGCAGGGCGAAGTGCGCCAATGTATTGATTACAGCGGCCGGCGCCCGGTGCAGTATCTGTATGAGCACGTCGATGTCGACGCGCGCTGGTGCCTCGTGCACGCCACGCATGTGCAGCCTGACGAAGTGGCGCTGATGGCCGCCAGCGGCGCCGTGGCCGGCCTGTGTCCGACGACGGAGGCGAACCTGGGTGATGGCCTGTTCCCGCTGGCCGAATTCATCGCCGCCGGTGGGCGCTTCGGCGTCGGCAGCGACAGCCATGTATCGCAGTCGCCTGTCGAGGAGTTGCGCTGGCTTGAATACGGCCAGCGCTTGCAGCGCCAGCAGCGCAACGTGGCCGTCACGCCGAATGAACACCATGTTGGCGACTACCTGTGGCAGGCGGCCTTGCGGGGCGGCGCGCAGGCAGCCGGACGCAGGCTGGGCGCACTGGCGCCGGGCTGCCGCGCCGACCTGCTGGTGCTCGACGACGCGCATGTGAACCTGTGCGGCGTGGCCATCACCGATGTGCTGGGCAGTTTTATTTTCTGCGGCAACGACAACCTGGTGCGCCACGTGCTGTGCGGCGGCCGGTGGCAGGTGCGCGGCGGGCGCCACGTGGCGCAGGACGCCATCGCCACAGCCTACAAACACACCCTGGCGCAACTGAGGGCGCTCTGATGGCCACCTTCATCCCCCACGAATGCCAGCGCGCCGCGCCATGGAAAAATGGCGGCGGCAGCACGACGGAAATCGCCATTGCCCCCTTGGGGGCAGGCTTTGACGATTTTGATTGGCGTATCAGCCTGGCGACGATCACGGCCAGCGGACCATTTTCCAGCTTTCCCGGCATCGACCGCAGCCTGATGCTGGTCGATGGCGACAACGTGCAGTTGACGCTCGATGGCACGCGCAAGGTGCTCTTGAACGCGGCCCAACCCATGCTATGGTTTCCCGGCGAAGCGGCCGTTGTTGCGCAAGTCAAGGGGGCGACGACGGATTTCAATGTGATGACGCGGCGCGACCGCTGCCGCCACCAGCTGGAAAAGATCACGGCGCCTGGCAAGCTGGCGCGGCGCAGCACGGCGACTTTGCTGTTTGTTGCTGGAGATGGCTCCGTGCTGGCGCGCGGTGGAGAGCAGCAGTTCGCGCTGGCCCGCTATGACGCCTTGCTGCTGGACGCCGACGATGCGCAGGAATGGCGGCTCGACGCCTTGCAGCGCACGGCCGTGTTCCGCGTCGACCTGTTCATCTAGGAAGGAAACGACATGCAGGACTGGGACCTGGTTATCCACAACGTTCACCTGGCCACGATGGAGCACGGCTATGGCGAACTGCTCGACGCGGCCATCGCCGTCAAGGATGGCCGCATCGCCTGGTTTGGCCCCGGCGACGAGCTGCCGGCCAGCGGCGCGGTGCTGGTCGATGGCCAGGGCTGCTGGCTGACGCCCGGACTGATCGACTGCCATACGCACATCGTCCACGCGGGCAACCGCAGCGACGAATTCGAGGCGCGCCTGAATGGCGCCAGCTATGAAGACATCAGCCGCGCCGGCGGCGGCATCATGTCCACCGTGCGCGCCACGCGCGCGGCCAGCGAAGACGCATTGCTGCAGCAAAGCTTGCCACGCGTGCTGGCGCTGCTGGCCGAGGGCGTGACCACCCTGGAGATCAAGTCCGGCTATGGTCTCGATGCGGATAGCGAAGCGAAGATGCTGCGCGTGGCGCGCAGGATCGCAGAAAAGCTGCCGGTCACTGTGCGTACCACGTTCCTGGGCGCACATGCGCTTCCACCCGAATATGCGGGCCAGCCCGACGCTTATATCGACCTGCTGTGCGCGCAGATGCTGCCCAGGCTCGCTGGCGCTGGCCTGGTCGACGCCGTCGACGCGTTTTGCGAGCGCATCGGCTTTACGCCGGCGCAAACGCAGCGCGTGTTCGAAGCGGCGCGAGGCCTGGGCCTGCCCGTGAAGCTGCATGCGGAGCAGTTGTCCGACCTGGGCGGCGCGGCGCTTGTTGCCCGCTACGCTGGCCTGTCGGCCGACCACCTGGAATTTTTGTCGGCGGAGGGCATCGCCGCCATGGCGGAACATGGCACGGTTGCCGTGCTGCTGCCGGGTGCGTATTACTTTTTGCGCGAGACGCAGCCGCCGCCTGTCGCGGCCTTGCGCGCGGCTGGCGTGCCGATGGCCGTAGCCACCGATTGCAATCCGGGCACGTCGCCCATGACGTCCTTGCTGCTGGCGATGAACATGGCGTGCACCCTGTGGCGTTTGACGCCGCAGGAGGCGCTGGCCGGTGCTACGTGCCACGCGGCGCGCGCGCTGGGCCTGCAGCAGGAAACGGGGAGCCTGGTGGTGGGCAAGCGCGCCGATTTCGCCTTGTGGCGCATTGCGCGCCCGGCCGACCTGGCGTATGCGCTGGGCCTGAATCCGTGCGCGGGCGTGGTGCATGGCGGTGTCTGGCGTGCGCCGGTGGTAAGCTTGACGGACTGATCATTCGTCCTGGAGCGCCGCGTGCGTGCTGTCTACCTGTTGTTGATGCTTGTTTTCGCCGCCGCGCCCGCGCACGCCATGGACGGCGGCACCTTGAAGGTGGGCTCGAAGCGTTTCACGGAATCCTATATCCTCGGCGAAATCATCCGGCAGAGCGCCGCGCCGCACGTCAGGGCGGAGCACCGCCAAGGCCTGGGCAACACGGCCATCGTGCTGGCCGCGCTGCAGGCGGGCAGCATCGACGTGTATGCCGAATACATGGGCACGATCGCCAGCGAAATCCTCAAGCACGACAAACCGATTGATCTGGATCAGATGCGGCGCGAGCTGGCGGCGCTGGGGCTGGGCGTGGCCGTGCCTTTGGGCTTTAACAATACTTACGCGCTGGCCATGCGCGGCGATGAAAAATCCATCACGAACTTGACGCAGCTGGCACAGCACCCAGCCTTGAAGTTTGGCTTGTCGCATGAATTCATTGGCCGCGTCGATGGCTGGCCGGGCCTGGCCGCGCGCTATGGCTTGCCGCAGCGCCCGCGCGGGCTCGATCACGGCATCGCCTATGAAGCGCTGGCGCAGCGCCAGGTGGATGTGATCGACATTTATTCGACGGATGCGAAGATACGCCAGTACGGCTTGCGCGTGCTGGCCGACACGCAGCAGTACTTTCCCCGCTACGATGCCATGCTTCTGTTCCGGCTCGACCTGCCGCCGCGCTTTCCCGCCGCCTGGCAAGCCTTGCAAGGGCTGCAGGGGCGCATCAGCGAGAGCGACATGATCGCCATGAATGCGGCCGTGGAAATCGACGGCAAGAGCTTTGCCGGCGTGGCGCGGCAGTGGCTGACCTCGGGGACGCAGGTGGACAAACCGGCGGCGCGCAGCACGCTGCTGCATAAAATTATCGGCGACGATTTGTGGACCCTGACGCGCCAGCACCTGACCCTGGTGCTGCTGTCGGTGGCCCTGGCGTGCCTGATCGGTATTCCGCTGGGCGTGCTGGCGGCGTTTTCGGCGCCGCTGCGGCAAACGGTGCTGGCCTTCGTTGGCGTGCTGCAGACGGTGCCCTCCTTGGCCTTGCTGGCGATTTTGATTCCCGTGCTTGGCATGATCGGCACCGTGCCGGCCCTGGTGGCCTTATTCGTGTACGCCCTGCTGCCCATCGTGCGCAATACGTGCACGGGCATCTTGCAGGTACCGCAAGGCTTGCGCATGGCGGCGCTGGCGCTGGGCATGAGCCGGCGCGACCGCCTGCTGCACGTGGACTTGCCGCTGGCCTTGCCCGTGATGCTGGCGGGTGTGAAAACGGCGGCCGTGATGAGCGTGGGCACGGCCACCATCGCCGCTTTCATCGGCGCGGGCGGCTATGGCGAACGCATTACCATCGGCCTGGCGTTGAACGACAACGACATGCTGCTGGCCGGCGCCATCCCCGCAGCCGTGCTGGCCCTGCTGACGCAAGGCTTGTTCGAGCTGGTGGAACGCTGGGCCGTGGCCGGCCGGCAGCGCTGAAGGTATCACGGTTACAGCGAGTGCAGTTTCGAGCGCACCGAGACGACGGCCTGGTGCAGGATGCGTTCGGCCTGGAAGTCGTTCTCGCGCTGTTCGGCGATGGCTTGCAAGTCGCGTGTGTAGCGCTCCAGGCGCGAGCGCAGGTAGGCGCGGTAGATTTTCATGACGAGCGGTTTGGCAGAGACATTCATGATGTGGCTCCCATAGGCGTAACGATTCGTTGATTGATTCGTTCATTGTGTGTGAGCGCATTGCCGCCATTTTGCGTCGCATCAAACGCCAGCGCGCCGTCACGTTGACGCGTTTGATATTCCGCAATGCCCCACCAGCAGAAGATGCCACACTGGATCTTCCCTGCCTGGCCATTATCAGCCGCAGGTTCTGATCCCCCAGATACCTTCAAGCATCCCCAAGGATCGTCGCATGGTCATTTTTGCCGTGGTCGCTGGCGGCATCGCCTGCTTCACAGTGTAGCAAATCTATAAAAATGCGCAGGGTGCCATTGGGGTTACGCAACAACATAGCGGTTTGCACGGCACATTGATTGAAGCACGGAAATAAACTGTGGTGAAGGATGGACAGTTAGCTGACAGACTTAAGGAAAATGTAAGGCCCGGTAAGCAAATGTAAAGGTCGGCGCGGTGACCAGTCGTAGCGTTTATATTGATAACCGTTGATTGCATTCTCCCCCTCCCACTTGACAATGGGTTCACCCCGCGGTGCCGCTAGCCCGCGGGGATTTTTTTTGGAACTTACGCTTACCGTTCCAACGCGAAGGTTTTTGGCGTGCCCGCCGACAATTGCGTCAAGGAATCGCCAGCGACACGGCAGATGCGCCAGTCCGGCATCACGTCCGCGCCCATGCCCTTGTAGAAGTTGATCGCGTTCTCATTCCAGTCCAGCACCGACCATTCGAAGCGGCCGCAATCGCGTTCGACAGCCAGTTGCGCCAGCGCCACCAGCATCTGCTTGCCATAGCCCTTGCCGCGCACCGATTGCTTCACATACAGGTCTTCCAGGTACAGTCCCTTGCGGCACAGGAAGGTGGAAAAATTATGGAAGAACAGGGCGAACGTCACGACCTCGCCATTTTCCTCGCCGACCAGCGCTTCGCACGCGGGGTGCTTGCCGAACAGGCTGTCGTGCAGCATGGATTCCTTGGCGATCATCATGTGTTCGAGTTTTTCAAACACGGCCAGTTCATGGATCATGCCAAAGATGGCTGCCACGTCGGATGCGGTCGCGGGACGGATGGCGAGGGAGGAAGAGGTGCTCATGTTGCCTTTGTTGATGGAGTGGTGGAAAGGGTAGCAATGGTACTCGTCTTGCGCGCGCCCGAGGTCAGGGCCCAGGCCACGCTGGACAGGCATAGCAGCATGCCCACCCATTCGATGGCGGCGGGCCGGTAGTGTTCGAATTGCACTGACAGCAGCACGGAGATGACGGGCGTGACGACGCCGATGTACACGGTCTTTTGCGTGCCGATGCGCGCGATCAAGGTGAAATACGCGCTGAAGGCGATCACCGAGCCGAAGATGGCCAGATAGATCAGTCCCATCCAGTAACTGGGGCGCGTGGGCAGTTGCCAGGACTGGCCCGTGGCGATGGCCCAGGCGGCCACCATCAAGGTGCCCCACAGCATGGTCCAGGCCATGGTCAGCATCACGTTGCCCGAATGTTCTCGCACTTTCATGACGAGGGCATTGCCCACCGTGCTCGATATGGTGGCCACCAGGGCCAGCATGAAACCGAGCAGGAAATGGCCATTGCCACCGCCCAGAATATCTTGCAGCGCCGCGCCGATGGACTGGTAAAACAGCAGCACGATGCCGCAGATGGCGACAAACGCCGCGCAGCAGGTGCTCCAGGTGATGGGCGTGCCGAAGGCGATGCGGTTCAGCAAGGGCGTCCAGAACACCATCAGCGCAAACAGCACGCTGACGAGGGCCGACACCAGGTATTGCTCCGAGCTGTAGGTGCACACATAGCTGAGGGCAAACGAGGCCAGGCCTTGCAGCAGCATCCATTTTTGCGCGCGCCAGGGCAGGCGCAATGTATCGCCGCGCAAGGCGCACCAGGCAAACAAGGTGGCGGATGCGAGACCGAAGCGGTAGACCACGGAAACGGCAGGGGCGACATCGCCCAGCTGCAAGGTGATGGCCCAGAAGGTGGAGCCCCAGATCAGGCAGGCAATGATGAACAGGAGAGGAGAGGACATCGCGCGAGTATACGGGCATCGCGCATTCCGGTCGAGCTTGGCAAATGGAGGGGCGAAATGCGCGGCAAGATACCCTCAGGCATTGAGCCAGCGCAGTACTTCTGGAAAATGTTAAATTTATGAAAATATTTACTTTATGATCAAGTAAATATTTTTTGAATGGTATCGTTGAAAGGGGACCGCCATGCCAGCTTCACTGCAGATCAAAGTCTGGAGCGTGCTTGTTTACGTCATCGTGGCAACCGTGATTGCCATCAGGCTGCACCCTTCTGCCTTGCTCCTTGCCGGCGCCTTCGGCTAATGCCTGGGCGCCAGCCTGCCGATCAATGCGTGACGCGGGTCTTGCGGCCATCCGACAGCAGGCGCACACGTTCGCCCGGGCGGAACAGTTCATCGGCGTCTTGCACGATGGCGCGCATGTCGCCATTGTCCAGGCGCACGGTGATTTCCAGGCCGGCCTTGTTCGAGGCATTCGCTTCGATGCTCTTGCCGGCGATGCCGCCGGCGACCGCGCCGAGGATGCTGGCCGCGATGGCGCCCTTGCCGCCACCGACTGTCGAGCCGGCCACGCCGCCCAGCGCCGCGCCAGCCAGCACGCCGGTGCCCGTTTCGCCCTTGTCGATGGTCACTTGGCGCACGGATTCAACCGTGCCCATGCGAACCGATTGTTCATTCTGCGCCTGGCGCGCATTGTAGACATTCGCCGAGTTCGGTTGTACGGCGCAGCCTGCCAGGGTGGCGAGTAATGCCACTGCAATGATTGGTGCTTTCATGTGGGACTCCCTTGGACAAAAGTTAGTTGCCGATTGCGTCGACCGGCAGTAAAGATGCAGACTTATCATAAGGACACTTGTCGCAGATAACTAGTTGCGAATAGTAAAAATCTGTTACGGCCCCCGCGTGACCGCATGCCTCTCAATACGCCAGCCGCAGGCGCCGGTACAAAAAACCCAGCACGAACAGGGGGCCCACCAGTAAAAAGCGCAAGTCGTCCAGAAACGACGGTTTCTTGCCTTCGATCTGGTGACCGATGAACTGGCCTATCCAGGCCAGCACAAAAACACCCAGCGACACGGGCAGGATGGTCATCGCCGGCATGAGCAGCAGTACGCCCAGCATGGCGGCCAGCATGGCCAGCATGCCCACCGCAAACGGGCGCGACAGCTTGTAATAATAGTATAAAGCGAGAATACTGCCGAGCAGCGCCACGCTGGGATGCACGCTCCACAGCAGCCCCAGCAGGCTGAAAACGATCAGCGGCACGCACACGATGTGCACCCATTCATTGACGTGGTTGCGATGGCTTTCGCCATATTGGGTCAGCAGGGTATCGATGGTGCGCATGGGTGGTCTCTTGTGTTGGGAGCTTGTCCGGGAATTCTACACCGTCGCGTGGCCGGGTAAAATGGCCCTACGCCTTCCCTTCCGGATATCTCATTTGAATAGCCCTGCCTTCTTGCCAGACCATGCTGCAGATGCGCGCAAGCGCTGCTTTGCTCCCGTCATCGACGCCGGCACGCGCTTGCTGATCCTGGGCAGCTTGCCCGGCGAAAAATCACTGGCGCACAGCCAGTACTATGCGCATCCGCAAAACAAGTTCTGGATGCTGCTGGGCGAAGTGCTGGGCGTGCATTTGACCAGCCTGCCCTATGCCGAACGCTTGAGTACCTTGCTGGCGCAGGGCGTGGGCCTGTGGGACGTGGTGGCGCAGGCGCAGCGCACAGGCAGCCTGGACAGCAACATCCGCGCCCGCGACGACAACGACCTGGTGGCCCTGACCGCCAGCCTGCCGCAGCTGCATACGATCGCTTTCAACGGCGGCACGGCGGCGAAGCTGGGCATCAAGGTGCTGGGCGAACACGCGCAGCGCTACCGCATCGTCAGCTTGCCCTCGAGCAGTCCTGCCTACACGCTCGCCTATGCTGCCAAGTTGCTGGAATGGAAAACATTACAGCCGTTTTGATGCAGAACGCGGGCCGTGCCAGTTCCTTAGGCCGGTGCGTACGGCTGCGCTTCCACCGGCTGTCCCTTGGCATCGAATTTCAAGGCCACGGACAATTGCGTCACGCCAATGGTAGCGAGCGCATCGCAGATGTCGTCGACTTCGTCCTGCAGGTCGGCAGCCAGGTCCAGCGGCTTGTCGGCGCTGTGCAGCAGTTCGCCGCCCGCCGTGGTGACGTTGACGCGCAACAGCATGTCGCCGTGCTCATCGGCAGGGCCGACGACCACCGAGACATCCGCAGCATCCACTTTGTTTTCCGCCAGCGCGTGGTTGATGCCCGACATCATCTGCAGCATCGCATATTCGCTCATGCCTTGTTCCTTGCCGCCATGGAATAGATCCTGGTAGAGGAAGCTCACTTCCAGGGCGCTGCCGGCCGGTGCCAGGCAGCGCTTGACGAGCTCGCCCACTTCCGTCGTCCATTGTTGATAGCGGGCCATGCGCGCATCGAACCAGGCGTCGAGCGCCGCTTCATCCTTCGGTTCCGCATAGAAGGGGTCGTCCACGCGTTTCAAGGCAAAGCCCAGCAGGAAGCGCAGCTCGACGGCCGTATCCTGCGGGCCGAAAGCCGTCTCGCTCCAGCCGACGATGCTGCTTTCCAGGCCCGGCGTGGCGACGATTTTCTTGTCTGTCATCGACGAGTACGCATCACGCACCATCTCGTGCAGGTGGCTATAGGTGATGCGGTCGATTTCATCGAGGTCGTAGGCGTGGCTCATCAAGACGACCTTGGCCTTGGCGCTTTCCAGTTGAGACTGTTGAAAACTCTGCACCAGCGCTTCGAATGCGTCCTGGTCCTGGAAACTGTCCGCTTCCCGCAGGCCGCCCGTGCTTTGCACCAGCAGGGGCACGACAAAGGCGTTGATTTCCATGGCAGGGGCATTCTCGCGGCGGATCACGGAGATGGACGCCGCTTCCTCGATATGGCTGCGCAGGTACTGGTAGGCGCCCACGTCTTCGTACTTGGCCCGTTCGATGGCGTCGTACAGGATTTCATCCTTCTTTTGATTCAAGGCCTTGCGGATCAGGCGGCCGAACTCGACGGCTTGCTCGGCCAGGACCGTGCCCTGCGATTCGCTGTCTTCCTGCTCCGCCAGGTTCAGGGCCATCGTGCACAGCATGCGCGTGACGGACTCATCCTTGTCTTCAGGCGTGTTGGCGGATTTACGGGGGACAGGGCGCTTATTTTTGGGCATGGCGATCAACAGGTTAAGAAATACGGGTCAGGCAAACGGAAACAGGCGCCAAGGCTTTGCCAGGCGCCGGGACAGATGATACAGGCGGACGCGGCCGCCTGATACCTCAATGGTCGGTATCGAACATCTCGTGCAGCTCGTCGAGCAGGTCGGCGGCTTCTTCCTGCGACAGGCCGAGATGCTGGCAGGCAAGTTCGCCGCCCTTGTCCCACTCCAGCGAGGTACTGTTGCCATGGTAGCGCTGAATGCCCTTTTCGGCCAGCAGCGACAGGGCGACGAGCGAGCGGATGGCGTCGTCCGTGGACGGGTCCGCCAGCACCGTGTAGTCGTGGTGGTGCAGGATGGCCCAGGAGACATCGGAAGACAGGCCCCAGTTGCGCGCCAGCAAGCAGCCGATGGCTGCGTGGTTGGTCTGGTGGCGCGCGTCTTCCAGGCTGGTAAAGCAATTGTGCGCATCGTTGGCCGCCGCCGCGTAGGTCTTGACGTAGTCGGGGAAGCGGTTCATCAGCAGGGGCACGCCGATATCGCAGAACAGGCCGAAGGTATGGGCGATGTCGGGCGGGGCGATGCGCAGCTTGCGCGAGGTAAATACCAGGGCGCGCGCGCGCTTGGCCGACACATCCCAGAAGTTGGTCAGTTCCACGCCTTCCGCTTCCAGCGCCTGGCGCGCCAGCAAGCCCGTCATCATGGCGCTGCACTGGTTAATGCCGAGAAAGTTGATGCCTTGCTCGACGGATTTGGCCTTGCGCGCGGCGCCGTAGAAAGGCGAGTTGGCCAGCTTCAGCAGGGCGCCGGACATGCCGACATCGTCGGCGATGATGCGCGCGATGCGGCGCGGCGACGGGTCGTCTTCGGCCAGTTCGCGCTGCAAATCGACCAGCAGGCTGGGACGTGGCGGAATGCGGATGGAACGCATCAAGGCGTCAACCGGATCTTCCTGCACTACCTGCTTTTGCGCTGCCGCTCTCATCATCACGCTTTCATCATCATTTTTGTGCCCGGTGCTTATTCTGTCGCGCGCTGCCGCTGCCCGCTTCATGAGCGTCTGGCGCAGTGCCCGACGATTATCGCTGTTTATGCGTGGCAATAGTTCATCTCGACAATATATTCTGGAAAAAATCCCCATTTTGATCGTGTCGATACGCTATTTTCGTCATTGTACGACGAGGTCCATCCCTGAATTTGTGATTAAAATATCAAGTTTTATTTGTTTTCAAGGCGGCGGGGCGGCGTGTGGTGGATAGTGCGGCAGTACAATTACCGTATGAAAAAACTCCTTGCCGGTATCGATTTTGCGGACGATTCCAGCAGCGTGGCGCGCCAGCTGATCGGCGTGACCGTGCTGGTTGACGGCGTGGGCGGGCGCATCGTGGAAACGGAAGCGTATGACCGGCTGGACCCTGCTTCGCACACGTATGGCGGCATGACGCCGCGCAACGCCGCCATGTTCGGCCCGCCCGCGCACGCCTATGTCTACCGCTCCTACGGCATCCATTGGTGTTTGAATTTTGTGTGCCGCGAAGCGGGCCATGGGGCAGGCGTGCTGATTCGCGCCATCGAGCCGCTGGCGGGACTCGATGCCATGCGCCAACGGCGCGGCGTCGAGGATCTGCGGCTGCTGTGTTCGGGGCCGGGTAAGGTGTGCCAGGCGCTCGGTGTGAGCCACCTGCAGAATCGCCTGGCGCTCGATGCACCACCGTTCATGCTGCTGGCCCGCGAGGATGAACTGACAGTGCAGGCGGGGCCGCGCATCGGCATCTCCAGGGCGATGGAGACGCCGTGGCGCTTCGTGCTGGCCGGTTCGCGCTACCTGAGCAAGCCCATGCGTACACCTGCCAGTTAATCGCGCATCTGGCCACGCTGGCGCTGCGGCGCATTCTTGGCGCCGCGCAGGCCGGGCATGCTTCGCAGCGGGCTGTGCACAGCGCGTCTGTCCTGGCCCGGTTTCCTGGCCGGATTCAGGAAGACTTCATCGTCTACGCTGGCGGGCGTCGTTGGCGTGGTGTGATCCAGGGTAAAGACGCTGACTGCCGCCGACAATTTGACGGCCTGGTCCTGCAAGCTGGCTGCCGCCGCTGCCGCCTGTTCCACCAGGGCCGCATTGTGCTGCGTGACGTCATCCATTTGCGTGACGGCCTGGTTGACTTCCGTGATGCCCGACGCCTGCTCGGCGCTGGCCTGTTTTACGCGCTGGATGATGTCATGGACTTGCTGCACCGAGGCGACGATGGCGCCCATGCTGTCGCCCGCTTGCTGCACGGCCACGCTGCCGCCATCGATGGTCGTGACGGATGTGGCGATCAGTGTCTTGATTTCCCTGGCGGCCAGCGCCGAGCGTTGCGCCAGGGTGCGCACTTCGGACGCCACCACGGCAAAGCCGCGGCCTTGTTCGCCCGCGCGCGCCGCTTCCACCGCCGCATTTAGCGCGAGGATGTTGGTTTGGAAAGAAATGCCGTCGATCACGCCGATAATATCCACGATCTGGCGCGAATTGGCGCGTATCGTCGCCATCGTCGTCACCGCTTGCTGCATCGATACTCCCCCGTGTACGGCCAGGGTGGACGCTTGCCCCGCCAGCTCGCAAGCGAGCTGGGCGTTGGCGGCGTTGTCATTGACGGCTTGCGTCAGCGCTTCCATGGCGCTTGACGTTTCTTCCAGCGCACTGGCTTGCAGTTCCGTGCGCGCCGATAAATCCAGATTGCCGGCGGCAATTTCGCGCGAGGCCGCGTCGATCGATTGCACGGCGCCCCTGATGGTACGCAAGGTCTGGTTCAGGTGGGCGATGGCCTGGTCCAGCACGCGCGACGTGGCGGCGATCTCGTCATTGCCCTGCTTGGGCGCACCGGACATCAGCTTGCCCGCCGCCAAGTCTTGCACCGCGTCGGCGATGCCGCGGATTTCCACCAGCATGGCGCGCCGCACCAGCATGGTCACCACGATGGAGACCAGGATGGAGAGCAGAACGGTCAGCAGCAGGCTCCAGCCCAGGCTGCGAAACTCGGCGCTGGCCGCCGCATGGGCCTGGCGGCTGAGCGTCGTTTCCAGGGCAGACAGCTGCGCCAGCTGCGTATTGAACTGGCCGAATTGCGTTTCCGCCTTGAGCATGGAATTGGTGGCGATCGACTGATCCATCTGCGCCATTTCCATGGTTTCCAGTACAACCTTGCGATAGCCGGCCAGGGCCGTGATGGCGGCATCGACCAGGGTGCGCTCGGCGCCCGTGGCCATGGCGCGCAGCGAGGCCAGCTGGGTGCCGATGGCCGCGTGGCGCGCCTTGATCTGTTGTTCCAGCGCGTCGATGCGGGCTTTGGCGAAGCTGCCATTCGTCCATGACAGCAACTGGTACATATTGCCGTGCACCTGCTTGGCCTCGCCTAGTATGTCGGCGGCCGCCTTCAAATGCGTGATGCGCACGCGCACCATGTTTTCCAGCGATGTATTTTGCCGCACCATGCCATACCAGGCACCGGTCGAGCTGAGTATCAGCAGCAGCAAGACCAGGGCGGGCGCCAGCAATAATTTTGGTCCGATGCGTAATGTATTGAGCATGCTTGACTCCTGGCGATGGCTGTTCCAAGCGCTGGCGGCGCACGGCGTTCGTGCGCGCAGCCCCGGTTCTATTTCTTGTAGATGCCCGCTTCCAGCACCACATCGTTGACGCGCAGGATATATGTGGTCTTTGGCTCGATCTTGCCGCTGACGGGGTTCTTGTACTGGTAGTCGACCCAGCCCTTGCCCTGCTTTTGCGCCAGTTCGATGATTTCACGGCGATATTTCTTGCCATTCGCGTCAGGCACGTCCGTCAAATCCTTGCCCACGATGGAAGCATTGATGGGGTGGGCGAGCACGATGCCCGTCTTGATGTCGCGCATGTCCACATACAGCGAGCCTTGCACGAAGTCGGGGTCTTTCGCCGTGATTTTCTTCATCATCTCTTCTTTGCCATGCGCCTTCATGAAGGCGGCGCCCCGTTCGGCCATGGCGATGGCGTCTTTTTCCGTTGCTTCGACTGCGGCATTGACGCTGCCGCCGACAAATGCCAGGCACAGCAGGCTACCCGTGAATAAGCGTTTCATGACAGCTCCTTGTGATGTCGAGGGATGTGTTGCCAAGCCGTAATTTACGTCGTCGAGGGCCCCATCAAATTGCGATGGAACAAACTAAAGAGTTGCTTGTAGGCAGCGAGCCAGGTATCGGCATGCTTGTTGATATGTGGCAATTTGGTTCTGTATGGCAAGAATTATCATGACTTTCACAGCATGCCGAGCAGGCGTTGCCTGAGGGGGCTGCAATTGACCGATATAGGGCCAATTTCATGAAAGTTATCGCTATTTATAGGCAAGGAGACTATCGTGTCCGCACTCATTACCGAGCCGTTTCCACCCAAGTTCAAGCCGTACACGCGGCAAACCATTCATCAGGCGCGGCAGTGGAAATGGCTGCCGGAAGAGCAGCGTGTCGCCGTGCAAGTGGTCTCGCACGTCTTGCCGTTTCGCACCAATGCCTATGTGCTCGACCAGCTGATCGACTGGAACAATATTCCTGATGATCCCATCTACCGCCTCGTTTTCCCCCACCGCGACATGCTGCCACCCGAGCAGTACGCCCACTTGCGCGATCTGGTGCTGGTGCAGCGTGACAAGGCCGCCATCGATGCCTATGTGCATGATATCCGCCTGGGCATGAATCCCCATCCGGCCGGGCAGATGACGCATAACGTGCCGAAAATCAACGATGCACCCGTGCGCGGCCTGCAGCATAAATATGCGCAAACGGTGCTATTTTTCCCCAGCGCGGGCCAGACGTGCCACGCGTATTGCACCTTCTGCTTCCGCTGGCCCCAGTTCGTCGGCATGGACGACATGAAGTTCGATGCGCGCGAATCGCATGAGCTGGCCGCCTACCTGAAACTGCATCCGGAAGTGACGGATGTGCTGATCACGGGCGGCGACCCGATGATCATGAATACGCGCCAACTGGCAGCCTACCTGGAGCCGCTGCTGGAGCCGGGCCTGGAGCACATCCAGAACATCCGCATCGGCACCAAGGCAGTGGCGTATTGGCCGCAGCGCTTTGTCTCCGACCGCGATGCGGACGATTTGCTGCGCCTGTTCGAGCGCATCGTCAAGGCGGGCAAGAACCTGGCCGTGATGGGCCATTACAGCCATGCCGTGGAATTGCGCCAGGACATCGCGCAACAAGCGCTGAAACGCATCGTCTCCACGGGCGCCACCTTGCGCATGCAGGGGCCGCTGATCCGCCACATCAATGAAGACCCGGCTAGCTGGGCGGAGCTGTGGCAGACGGGCACGCGCCTGGGAGCGATTCCGTATTACATGTTTGTCGAACGGGACACGGGGCCGCGCGGCTATTTCGAGTTGCCCTTGGCGAAGGCGCATGAAATTTTCCAGGCCGCCTACCAGATGGTGTCAGGCCTGTCGCGCACGGTGCGCGGCCCGTCCATGAGTGCCTTTCACGGCAAGGTCGTCATCGATGGCATCGTCAGCATCAACGGCGAAAAACTGTTTGCCCTGCAATTCTTGCAGGCGCGCAATCCGGATTGGGTGCGCCGGCCGTTTTATGCCAAGTTCGATGCGGAAGCGACGTGGATGGACGATTTAAAGCCCGCGTTCGGCCACGCCAAGTTTTTCTTTGAAACGGATGAGCCTATGCCGCAGTTGCCGCATAAAATCATCCGCCTGGCACAGGCCGCCTGAGCATGCACGGCGCCGACGCGTCTTCCCGTTCCGGCGTGGCCGTGTTTTGTCTGGTGTTCCTGCCGTTTGCGCTCGGTCATTACCTGTCGTGCCTGCTGCGCGGCGTCAATGCCGTTCTGACGGCGGAGTTGCTGGCCTCTGTCGCCCTGACGCCAGCGCAACTGGGCCTGCTGACCAGCGCCTTTTTTCTCGCCTTTGCGCTGGTGCAACTGCCGATCGGCATGGCGCTCGACCGTTACGGCCCCCGCACGGTGCAACTGTGGCTGCTGGCGCTGGCGCTGGCGGCCCTGGGCGTGTGGCTGTTCAGCCGGGGCCACAGCTTTGCCGAGCTGATTTTGGCACGGGCTGTTATGGGGGCGGGCCTGGGCGGCTGTTTCATGGCCGCCGTGAAGGCGATCTCATGCGCCATCGCGCCATCTCGCCTGCCTTCCGTGCACGGCTACCTGATCGCCGTAGGCGGCCTGGGCGCGGCCACGGCCACCATGCCCGTCAAGCTGGCCTTGCATTACACCGACTGGCGCGGCGTATTCCTGGGCCTGGCGCTGGCGGCGCTGGCCATCGGCGTGCTGATCCGCCTGCTGTCGCCGGCCATGTCCGGCCGCGCCCCCACGCACACGGTGAGCAAGGTCAGTGTCTGGAATGTGTACCGCGACGTGGCCTTTCGCCGCACCATCGCGCTGATCCTGCTGCCGCACACGGTGTTCTTTGGCGTGCAGGGCTTATGGATAGGGCGCTGGCTGGCCGATGTGGGTGGCCTGTCCGATGACAGCGTGGCGTATCTGTTGTACCTGGGCATGGCGTCCGTCATCTTTGGCGCCATCGGCATGGGCATGCTGACGGAATGGGCCGGGCGGCGTGCGATTGAACCGATGCAAGTGGCGGCCGCGGGCCTTGTCCTGTTTGTTGCCGTGCAAGTGGCGATGGCATGCAATGTGGTGCCCAGCCTGCCTTTGCTATCCGTGCTGTTTACCTTGTTGGGCACGGTGACGGGCCTCGAGTATGCGATCGTCGCGCAAAGCATGCCGTCCAGCTTGACGGGCAGGGCGGCCACCTGCCTCAATTTACTCATTTTTACGGGCGCCTTCCTGGTACAGGCGGGCTTTGGCCTGATCCTCGGCTGCTGGCCCCTGAACAGCTTGCAGCAGTATCCGCCGCAAGCCTACCAGGTGGCGTTTGGCGTGCTGGCAGCCTTGCAATTGCCGGGACTTGCGATGTTTTTCATTCGACGTTACAGGCGTGCCGGGCCATCCGGTAAAATGGCGGCCTGCACAGCGGCAATGATCAACTCCAAGGAAGACTATGAAACTCGTTCGTTATGGACGTCCAGGCAAGGAAAAACCGGGCCTGATCGATGAAGAAGGCAAACTGCGCGACCTGTCCGGCGTGATCGCGGATATTGACGGCGCGCAACTGTCCGACAAGGCCTTGCGCAAGCTGGCCAAGCTGGACGAAAAGACCTTGCCCCTGGTGCGCGGCAATCCCCGCTTCGGCGTACCGCTGGCGAAAGTGGGTAAATTCATCGGCATCGGACTCAATTATGCGGATCACGCATCCGAGTCCGGCATGCCGATTCCGGCCGAACCCATCGTCTTCATGAAGGCAATTACTTGCCTGAATGGCCCGGACGACAATGTCGTGTTGCCAAAAGGCTCGAAAAAGACGGATTGGGAAGTGGAGCTGGGCGTGGTCATCGGCACGCGCGCGCAATACGTGAGCGAAGAAGACGCCCTGAAATACGTGGCTGGCTATTGCGTCGTCAACGATATTTCCGAGCGCTCTTTCCAGCTGGAACGGGGCGGCCAGTGGGATAAAGGCAAGGGCTGCGACACCTTCGGCCCCGTTGGCCCGTGGCTGGTGACGCGCGATGAAGTCATCGACGAGCAGGATCTGGACCTGTATCTGGAAGTCAATGGCAAGCGCATGCAGACGGGCAATACGCAAACCATGATTTTCACGGTGGCGCAGATCGTCAGCTACTTGTCGCAATTCATGACCCTGGAACCGGGCGACGTTATCGCCACGGGCACGCCGCCGGGCGTGGGTCAGGGTCGCAAGCCGCAGCGTTTCCTGAAAAAGGGCGACAGCATGCGCCTGGGCATCGCCGGCCTCGGCGAACAGCAGCAGGACGTGGTCGCCTGGACTGCCTGATGGCCGGTAGCGATATCGACCGCTTGCCGCCGCTGCCTTTGACGCAGCTCGACGCCCAGCAGCGCGTGGCCGCGCAAGCCATCATCGACGGTCCGCGCGGGGCGCTGTACGGCCCCTTCGTGCCGCTGATCCGCAGCCCCGAGCTGATGGAAACGGCGCAGCGCATGGGCGAGTATTTGCGCTACCGCAGCGCCATCGGCACGCGCCTGTCGGAGCTGGCGATCCTGGTCACGGCGCGTCAGTGGGACCAGCAGGTCGAGTGGGCCATCCACGCGCCGCTGGCCGTGCAGAACGGCATCGCGCAAGCGGCCGTGGACGCCATTGCCGCGCGCCGCGCGCCGCTTGCCCTGAAAGAAGAAGAGCAAGCCGTGCACGACTTTTGCATCGAGTTGCAGCAGAACAAGCGCGTCAGCGATGCTACGTATGCGCGCGCGCTGTCCCTGTTTGGCGAGCACGGCGTGGTGGACTTGATGGGTATCAATGGCTACTACACTTTCCTGGCCATGGTCATGAACGGGGCGCAGACGGCGGTGCCGGCCTTGGGCGTGCCGCCCCTGCCCGCCTGATTGAAAGAGTTCTTCGGGCAAAGATGGACAAAGTGTAATGAAGTTGAAATTATTCAATATATAATTTTACTTCCCTTCCATTGCCAATAAGCTCAATGAAAACTCGTCCGTGCTCCACCCTGATGGGCCGCGCCTTTCTGGTGTTGGTCCTTGGCCCATTGTTGACGGTGCGTGTGCTTGCCGCCGAAACCGGTGCTGCCGCCAGCGCTTCCGCACTGGAAAATTCCGTCGTCAAGGTGTTTTCCACCCTGCGCGGTCCCGATCCGTACAGGCCGTGGAGCAAGGCCGCGCCGCAAGAGGTGACGGGTTCCGGCGTCGTCATCGAAGGCCGCCGCATTCTCACCAATGCGCACGTGGTCGGCTATGCCAGCCAGGTACAGATCCAGGCCAACGGCGCGGGCGACAAGATACCGGCGACCGTGCTGGCCATTTCGCGTGGCATGGACCTGGCCTTGCTGAAGATCGACGACGACAGTTTTTTCGCCAGCCACAAAGCGGTGCCGCGCGCCAATGTCTTGCCGGACGTGCGCGATGCCGTGCTGGCGTATGGCTATCCGACGGGCGGCACGTCGTTGTCGATTACCAAGGGCATTGTCTCGCGCATCGAATTCGTGCGCTATAACTTCCCCGTTTCCGGCTTGCGCATCCAGATCGATGCGGCCATCAACCCGGGCAATAGCGGCGGCCCCGTGATTGCGGGCGACAAGATGATCGGCCTGGCCTTTGCCGGCATGCTCAATGCGCAAAACATCGGCTACATTATCCCCAACGAGGAAATCGAGCTGTTCCTGCGCGACCAGGAAAGTGGCGTGCCCCGGGGCAAGCCGGCCATGCGCGACGTGACGCAAACGCTGGAAAATCCTGCCCTGCGCACCTACCTGAAACTGGCCAAGGGTGTCGAGGGGGCCGTCGTGATGACGCCGGCCAGCAAGGACGCCGCTTATCCGCTCAAGGAGTGGGATGTCATCACGCATATCGGCGATTTTCCTATCGACAACCAGGGCATGGTCAAGCTGAATGCCAACAGCCGCGTGCGCTTTCAGTACCGGGTGCAGCAACTGGCGAAAGACGGCCAGTTGCCGTTGACGGTGGTGCGCCAGGGCGCGCCCCTGAAAATCAAGGTGCCCGTCTCGGCTGCACACCCGATGCTCATTGCCAGCCTGCAGGGCAATTATCCGTCCTATTTCATTTTCGGCCCCATGGTGTTCTCGCGCGCCACCACGGAATTCATGGCCGCGCCGAATGGCAATCCAGCGATGCTGGGCGGCATGGCGTTTGCCGGTAATCCGCTGGTCACGCGGCGCGGCGATGCGCCCGATAGCGAGCGCGAAGAACTGGTGGTGATTGCCGCGCCGTTCTTTCCGCACAAGCTGATGAATGGCTACAGTACCCGTTTCTTCTCGGTCGTCGATTCCGTCAATGGCGTGCGCGTGCGCAGCCTGGCGCACCTGGTGGCCTTGCTGCGCGACCAGACGGATGAGCTGCTGACGTTCCGCTTCCAGCAGCGCGATGCGGAAATGGTCGTCGTGCCCCGCAAGGAGATGCTGGCCGCGACGGAATCGGTGCTGACGGACAACGGCATCCGCTCGCAAGCGTCACCTGATATGTTGAAAATATGGAATGAAAAAACGCCGGCGAGCAACTAAGCTCCCGGCGTTCCGAACAACAACAGGCGCGGCGCACACCGCGCCTGTTTTGCTTTAAGCCAATACTTTTTTCAGCCACGCGCCAATCGCGTCGATCTCTTCCTGGCACAGCGAGTGCTGCATCATGTACTCGTGCCACTCCACCTTGTAAGCCATGCCGGTGAGCAAGTCGCGCGACTGCTGTGCGCGGGCGATCGGCACCACGGGGTCGGCCGTGCCGTGCGCCATGAAGATGGGCGTCTGCAGGCTTGCCGGCGTGCGCTCAAGAGCCGTCTTGTCGGCCAGCGGCAGATAGCCGGACAGGCACATCAGGCCGGCCAGCGGTTCCGCATGGCGCAAGCCTGTTTGCAAGGTCATGGCGCAGCCTTGCGAGAAGCCGGCCAGGATGATGCGGCTGGCAGGAATGCCGCGCGCCTTTTCGCGCGCGATCAGCGCTTCGATCTGTGCCTGCGAGGCGCGCAAGCCGTTCTCATCTTCGCGGCGCACGAGGTCGTTCACGAGGATGTCGTACCAGGCGCGCATCACATAACCGTTGTTGATGGTGACGGGCATGGTGCCGGCGCTGGGGAAAATGAAGCGGATGGCAGGACAGCCGCGCAAATCGAGTTCCTTCACCAGTGGCACGAAGTCGTTGCCGTCGGCGCCCAGGCCGTGCATCCAGATGATGGAGACGGTGGGGTTCGGTGCGCTGTCGAGTTGTATGGTTTCCAGCAAGGTGCTCATGTATTTTCCTCAGGTAAAGGTTGCGCCGGACGCAGCGCCGATTTGGGACGGAAGGCCTTGCAGATGGCCGGGTCGGTTTCCATGTAGGGACCACCGATGAGGTCTATGCAATACGGCACGGCGGCAAAGATGCCGTTGACCAATTGATTTCCGTCAGCGTCTTTCAGTCCCTCCAGGGTTTCCTTGATGGCCTTCGGTTGGCCCGGCAAGTTCATGATCAGGGCGGCGCGCTCGGGCGTCTCGCGGATCACGGCCACCTGGCGCGACAAGATCGCCGTCGGCACGAATTGCAGGCTGATCTGGCGCATCTGTTCGCCGAAACCGGGCATTTCCTTGGTCCCGACGCTGAGCGTGGCGTCCGGCGTCACGTCGCGCCGCGCCGGACCCGTGCCGCCCGTCGTCAGGATCAGGTGGCAGTGGCTCAGGTCGACCATGTCGATCAGGGTGTTTTCAATCTGCGAGCGCTCGTCCGGGATCAGCCGTTTTTCCAGGCGGAAAGGCGTGCGGATGGCGGCGGACAGCCAGCTTTCCAGGGCCGGGATGCCCTGGTCTTCATACACGCCGCCGCTGGCGCGGTCCGATATCGACACGAGGCCGATAATCAATTCGTCTTCTATCGTGGTCATGCGGCACCTGTCTATGTCGTAAAAAAACCGGGCTGATCCCGGTTTTTAGCTACTTTCGGGGTCAGACCCGCCGGGTCTGACCCCAGTTTTTTACTCGTCGTCTTCGCCTTCAACGTCATCTTCGTCGGCATCTTTCTTGCCGCTGTTTTTCTTCTTGGCGATCTCTTTCAAGATCTGGAAGATTTCACGGTAGGCTTTAGGCGGCTTGTTCTCGGCTTGCTCCTTGCGGGCATTGCGGATCAGGGTGCGCAGGTGTTGCACGTCCAGTTCCGGGTTTTCCGACAGCAAGACGGTCAGCGCCTTGTCATCCGTCAAGAGTTTGTCGCGGCGGCGTTCCATCGCGTGCATATTGGCCGTGTCGGCTTTCGACAAGCCTTTCCAGCTATCGATGGTACGTTGGATGGCGGCAACTTCTTCTTCATCGAGGGTGCGCATCTTCTTGCCCACATATTGCAGCTGGCGGCGGCGGCCTTCGTGATCCTTGATCTGCTGGCATTCGAGAATGGCGTCGCGCACGTCTTCCGGCATCGGGACGCGCTTGACGCGATCACGTGCTTCATTGACGAGTTCTTCGCCCAGCTTTTGCAGGACGGTCATCTGGCGCTTGAGTTCCGACTTCGAAGGACGTTCATATTCCTGTTCGAATTCGGTAGATTGGAAGCCGCAAGCTCCCCGGTTTGGATTTGGCATGATAAGGCGGGATTGGCCGCGTAGGCCGCACCTGTAAACTGTAAACGACTGCTATGATAACCTTTTTAGCGGCTTTCCGAAGAAAACAGCGCATGAACGACTCCGTATTTACCCATAGTCAAGAGCAATTGCAGCAACTAGCCCGTGATGTGTTGTCTTTTGCGCGGGAAGCGGGCGGCACCGACGCAGCCGTCGAAGTCAGCGAAGGCGGCGGCTTGTCCGTTTCTGTCCGAAAAGGCAAGATCGAGACGATCGAGCAAAACAAGGATAAGGGCATGGGCGTGACCGTGTTTGTCGGCAAGAAGCGCGGCAATGCCAGCACCTCCGATTTTTCGCCGTCCGCCTTGCGCGCCACGGTGGACGCCGCCTACAACATCGCCCGTTTCACGGCCGAAGACGATTGCGCCGGCCTGGCCGACGCCGACATGCTGGAAATGTCCCCACGCGACTTGCAACTGTTCTATCCCTGGTTGATTTCCGCCGAGGAAGCCGTCGTGCTGGCCCAGCGGGCCGAGGCGGCCGCGTTTGCCGTCGACCCGCGCATCACGAATAGCGAAGGCGCGGGCGTGCACGTGCAGCAATCGCACTTTGTCTCTGCCAATTCGCGCGGCTTCATCGGCGGCTACCCATTCTCTCGCCACACCCTGTCCGTGGCGCCCATCGCCGGCAAGGGGGCGAAGATGCAGCGCGACGACTGGTATTCGTCCGTGCGCGACGCCTCCAAAATGTCGAGTCCGGAAGCCATCGGCCGCTACGCCGCCGAGCGCGCCCTGTCGCGCCTGAACGCGCGCAAACTGGGCACGCGCACCTGTGCCGTCCTGTTCGAGGCGCCGTTGGCGGCCGGCTTGCTGGGTACCTATGTGCAAGCGACCTCGGGCGGCGCCCTGTACCGCAAATCCACGTTCCTCAACGATTGCCTGGGTACGCAAGTATTGCCGGATCATGTGCAGATCTTTGAAGACCCGCATGTGATCGGCGGCGTCGGTTCGGCCCCGTTCGACGAAGAGGGCGTGAAGACCGTCAGCCGCGATGTCGTCAAGAATGGCGTGGTGCAAGGCTATTTCCTGTCGACTTACACGGCCCGCAAGCTGGGCATGCAGACCACGGGTAACGCGGGCGGCTCGCACAATCTGTACCTGACGTCCAGCCAGACGGCCGCCACAGACGATCTTAGTGCCATGCTGAAAAAGCTGGGCACGGGTTTGCTGGTGACGGAACTGATGGGACAAGGAACCAATTACGTGACGGGCGACTATTCGCGCGGCGCGTCCGGTTTCTGGGTGGAAAATGGCGTGATTCAATACCCGGTGGAAGAAATCACCATCGCCGGCAACATGAAGGACATGCTGCGCAACATCGTCGCCGTAGGCGCCGATGTGCTGCGCCGCGGCACCAAGGAGACGGGTTCCATCCTCATCGAGAGCATGGTGGTGGCGGGCGGTTGAACGGATGTATTTTTCTTGATCAAAAGGCGCCGCTGGCGCCTTTTTTCTTGTCCCTGTGTTTTTTTTGCAGCGGTTTGATCGTCATACGGCGGAAATATTCGCTTCGTATGATGGCGCCATCTGACGTTATTTGCGCAATTTAGATGCTTTTAATGTAAGTAAGCCGAACTTCGTGATATTTCATGCAAGATGCGAGTCTTGCAGTAACGCGTCGTTGTTGATCCAACCTGCATAGTGAACTCTCCATGACCTACTCCCGTACCCGCATCGCCCGCGCGGTGGCCCTGTTGTGTGCCATGAACACCCTGTTCGTCAACCAGGCGCAAGCCCTTGGCGATGCGTCCGCCGCACCAGCTGCTGCCAGCGATACCCTTGAGGTACCGCAAGCCGTGATCGTCACCGGCACGCGCGGCAGCAATCGCACGCAGTTCGATACCATGGCGCCCGTGGATGTGTTCAACCGCGAAGATATCGGCGCCGTCGAATCGTCGGACTTGAACGATGTACTGGCGCAACTCGTACCCTCGTACGTGGTGCAGCGCTTGCCGATGGCCGATGGGCAAGTGTTCGTGCGTCCCGCTACCTTGCGCGGCCTGTCGCCGGACCAGACTCTGGTGCTGATTAACGGCAAGCGCTTCCACCGCAGCGCTCTGCTGGGCGCGCGCGGCGCGCAGGCGCCGGATCTGGCGCAGATTCCCGTGTCCGCTATCAAGCGCATCGAAGTACTGCGCGACGGCGCCTCGGCCCAGTACGGCTCCGACGCGATTGCCGGCGTGATCAACATCATTCTTGACGACACGCCCGGTACGGAGATGTCCGTGCACCATTCTCAATATTCGGAAGGCGATGGCAAAGGTAATGAGCTCAACCTGAAGACGGGCTTTGCGTTTGGCGAGACGGGCAAGGCGACGATTTTCGGCGCGCTGGCCCAGTCCGACCCCACCTCGCGCACGCGCCAGCGAGCCGACGCCATCGCTTTCCAGAATGCCCATCCGGAACTGAAGGTCCCCAATCCCGTGCAGCGTTGGGGCCAGCCTGAGCTCGATAGCAAGCGCATCGGCTTCAATGCGAGCATGGCGCTGTCCGACACGATGGAACTGTACGGTTTCGGCCTGTTCAGCCGCAGCGACGGCACCTCGGACTTTAATTGGAGGAATCCCGACACCAGCACGGGCGCGTATAAAACCAGCAGCCTGTTCCCCGGCTGGGATTTGCGTAGTGTGTATGCGCTCGGCTTCAGCCCCAGCTATTCGAACGACCAGGATGACTTACAGCTGGTGGCCGGCGTGCGCGGTCACTTCAACGAGCGCTTCGGCTGGGATGTGAGTGCTTCCTACGGCCGCAACCGCATCGACTATAACTTGGCCAATTCCATCAACGCCTCAATGGGGCCGGGCAGCCCGACGTCGTTCTACCTGGGCCAGTTGTCGCAGGCGGAAAAGATTCTCAACGCCAACTTCAACTATGAATTACCGGTGGCGTCCTTGCCGCAGCCGGTCAATATCGCATTCGGCGCCGAAGCGCGTAATGAAACGTATGGGGTGAAGGCGGGCGATGCGGCGTCCTGGACGGTCGGGCCGGGCGCCGCCATCGGCCTGGACGCGAACGCCAACGGCGCACCGGGTTTCAGCGACCGCCAGGCTGGCAGCTGGGGCCAGGACAGCTATGCAGCCTACCTGGACGTGGAAGTGCCCCTCACCAAGGCCCTGAGCCTGGGCGGCGCCGCCCGCTACGAACATTTCTCTGAATTCGGCAGCACCGTCAATGGCAAGTTATCGGCCCGCTATGCACTGAGTGAAGACCTGGCCCTGCGCGGCTCCTACTCGACGGGTTTTCGTGCGCCAACGCCCGGCCAGTCGAATACCAACAGCACGAATCAAGGCCTCGACACCAAGACCCTGCTGTTGTTTACCAGCGGCCGCCTGGCCAATAACGACCCACTGGCCATCCTGCTCGGTGCCCAGGCGCTGAAGCCGGAAAAATCGAAAAACCTGTCCCTGGGCTTCACATGGAAGACGCCGGCCGGCTTTTCCGGTTCCGTCGACGTGTATGACATCAAGGTCAGCGACCGCTTCAGCACGTCCGCTTCGTTTGCCGTTCCCGCTGGCGTGGCCAACCCCTTGCGTTACACCTCGGTCAGCTATTTCACGAACGACTTCGACACCACCACGCGCGGCATCGATATCGTCGGCAGCCACCTGAGCCGTATCGGCGACGGCAAGCTGAACCTGACCTTGGCCTACAACTACAACACCACCAAGGTCGACGGCGGCAAGTCCAGCCTGGTGACTAATCCGGCCCAGCGGCAAGTGTTTGAAGAGCGCCTGCCGCGCCAGAAAGCCACCATCAGCGGCAACTATGACCTGGGCAACTGGAATACCCTGGCCCGCGTACGCTACTACGGTGCGTGGACGGACAATTCCGGCAACGCGACGGGCGATATCTTCCAGCGTTTTGGCGCCATGCAATTTCTCGACCTGGCGGCCAGCTACAAGATCAGCGACAAGCAGTCGGTGCGCGTGGGTATCGACAACGTGCTGGACAAGTATCCTGATGAAGCAAGCTTCCAGGCCAGCCGCGGTCTGATCTATTCGCGCAATGCGCCGTACGACACGGACGGCCGTAATCTGTACGTCGAGTACAAAGTGAAATTTTAAGGGGGGATGATGATGAATCCACAACGCCGCGCCTTGTTGCGCGCCGGTTCGCTGGCGGTGGCGCTGCCCTTGACGGTGGGCGCCGGATCGGCTGCGGCAGCGTCCGCCGCCCTGTCTCCACCCTTGCCGCCATTGCCAGCGGTGCCAGCCGGCACCACGCCGGAATCCCTGGCCGGCAACCAGGCTTATTGGCAGGCCGTGGCCGCGCAATACGACACCACCGATGCCATCGTGCAACTGGACAATGCCTTCTGGGGCTCGATGGCCAGGCCCGTGCTGCGTCATTACGAGCAGCAATTGACCATGGTCAACCGCGACAACGCCTGGTATGCGCGCATGCGCTTTCCGGCCGATTTTGAGGCGGCCCGCGCGGCGGCAGCCATGGCGCTGGGCGTGGGTATCGATGAAATCGTGTTGACGCGGGGCGCCACGGAAGCGCTGCAAGTCTTGATCGCCGGCTACAACCGCTTGCAGCCGGGCGATGCGGTGCTATTCGCAGATATCGATTACGACAACATGATCACCGTCACGCGCTGGCTGCAGCAACGGCGCGGCGCCCAGGTGGTATCGATTGCCATCCCGGAACCATTTACGCATGACAATGTGGTTGCTGCCTATGTTGCCGCCATGGAACGTCATCCGAAGCTGAAATTGATGCTGCTCACACATGTCAATCACCGCAACGGCATGGTCTTGCCCGTGGCCGAGATCAGCCGCCTGGCGCGCGCACGGGGCATTGATGTGATCGTCGACACGGCGCATGGCTTTGGCCAGCTGGACATGACGATCCCCGATTTGCAGGCGGACTTTGCCGGCATCAACTTGCACAAATGGATAGGCGCGCCCGTGGGCGTGGGCGCGGCCTACATCAAGCGGGGCAGGTTGGCCGATATCGATCCGTACATGGGGGAACTGCGGGGGGAGAAGGCGGGCGACGATATCCGCACCCGCGTGCATACGGGCACGGTGAATTTCGCCGCCTACCTGAGTCTGCCGACGGCGCTGGACTTGCACGCGCACATAGGTGTGGCCAACAAGCAGGCGCGGCTACGGCTGCTGCGCAATCGCTGGGTCGAAGCGGCACGTGGCATCGATGGCATCGACGTGCTGGCGTCATCCGATCCGCGCCTGACGAGCGCCATCGCCTCGTTTCGGTTACAAGGCAAGACCAGCGTGGCCGACAGTTATGCCCTGTCGAAAAAGCTGGTGCAGGAACACGGCATCTTTGCCGTGCCGCGCGACGGCCTGGCCAGCGGCGCATGCGTGCGCGTCACGCCGGGCATCTTTACGCCCGAGGCGCACCTGGACAAGCTGGTCGATGCCCTGCGCCAGCTGGCCAAGGGCTGAGTTTGGTTTGAGATGGTCTCAGTACTCTTCCCACTCGGTCTCGGCGACCGCGGCCAGTGCGACCGCCTTGCCTGCTTTCCTGATGGGTGCGGCAGTGGCCGTGACGCGTGGTCCGGCGGCAGGCTTTGCTGGCGTGCGGATGGCTGGAACCTGAACCGGCGGCAGCGCTTGCATGCCGTCGAGCTTGAACACGCTGACGGCTTCGGCCAGGATGCCGGCCTGCTCCTGCAGCGCTTCGGACGCGGCCGCCGCTTCTTCCACGAGGGCGGCATTTTGCTGTGTCACGGCATCCATTTCCGTGATGGCCTGGTTGATCTGCTCGATGCCCGTTTCCTGCTCGTTGCTGGCGGAGGTGATCTCGGCCATGATGTCCGTGACGCGCCGCACGCTGCTGACGATCTCTTCCATGGTACTGCCCGCCTGGTTCACCAGGGTGCTGCCCAGATTGACCTGGTGTACGGAATCGTCGATGAGGATCTTGATTTCCTTGGCGGCGGAGGCTGAGCGGTGAGCCAGGTTGCGCACTTCCGTGGCCACCACGGCAAAGCCTCGGCCCTGTTCTCCCGCCCTGGCCGCTTCCACTGCCGCGTTCAGGGCCAGGATATTGGTCTGGAAGGCAATGCCGTCGATGACGCTGATGATGTCGACGATTTTCTTCGACGAGGCATTGATCGACTCCATGGTCGTGATCACTTTCGCCACCACCTGGCCGCCTTTGCTGGCCACGCTGGAGGCCGATTGCGCCATCTGGTTGGCCTGGCGTGCGTTTTCGCCATTCTGCTTGACGGTCGACGTCAATTCTTCCATCGACGATGCCGTTTCTTCCAGTGAACTGGCTTGCTGCTCCGTGCGCGAAGACAAGTCCATATTGCCGGAGGCGATTTCACGCGAGCCATGGGCGATGGCATCCGTGCCATGGCGCACGCGGGCCACGATGCCTTGCAAATTGTCGTTCATCTCTTTCAGGGCGCGCAGCAGCATGCCTGTTTCATCGGTGCCGCGCGCGTCGATGCTGCCCGACAAGTCGCCGGACGCGACCCGTTGGGCCACCTTGACGGCTTCGCCGATGGGCCGGCTGATGGAGCGGCTGATCAGGATGGCCAGCGCAATGGCGATCGCCGTCGCGGCAAGGGACAGGGACAGGGTCAGGATGATGGCCAGGCGCCCGTCGACGAGGGCTTGCTTGCCTTCGGCTGCCATCAGCGACTCCTGGAAGCCGGCCATGGCCGCCAGCGCCGTCAAGAATTTCTCTTGTGGATAGCGCAGCTGCGTCAGCAGGAAGATGCCTGCCGTTTCGGTTTTGCCCTCTTGCAACAGTTTGATATTCGCATCGCGCGTCCTGGCATAGCTTTCGCGGCTGGTCATCACGGCCTGGAACAGTTCCTGGCCCTTGGGCGTGTTGATCAGGATTTTCAGGCGCGCCAGCAGTTCCACGTTCTTTTTTGCCGACGCCTGAATCTTGCCCAGGGCACTGCTGACTTCGTCTGCATCGTTGGCGCCGATGATGGCATTGCTTAGCAGGCGGGCCTGGATATTGATCTCGGACTGGATCGTATTTGACAGCATGACCTTGACATAGCGGTCATTGAGGATTTTATCCGTCGATGCATTGATGTTGCGGATGCGGCTGACGGAAACAAAGGCCACCATGGCAAGCAGGACGATGATCAAGCCGAAACTGAGGCCCAGGCGGGTACTGATTTTGAGATTCGACATATGCAATCCATCCTGAGCTAAAGACAAACATCGTGTGGTCAGGTCAGCGCCGGCCTCATGGGAGGTGCTGCTGATACGGAAACGTTGTGGTACTGAAAGCTAGCTCGGCAGGTATGGGGCCGTGATGCCACGCAGATGCCGTGGGCGTGCATGCCGGGGAGGAGAGGGTGCCTTGTCATCCGGCAAATTATTGTTGCAGGAGCACGCATGCCGGCATGCTCCGATTTGATGATTGAGTGTAGAACGATAATTTCCAACAGGCAAGACGTTCGTATAAAAATACGTTTTATCCGCAACGCAAGCCGCGCGTTGCGCGCTGGCATAAAAATACCCCGGCGTGCGGGGCATGGTGTCAAACAGGCAGGACGCCAGCCCTTGCGGGCCGGTTCGCTGCAAGCGCTCAGGCGCGCAGGCTGGCCAGAATAGGCTGCAAGACGGCGGCGCCCAGGGCGGCGCTGCGCGCGCCGCTCCAACCCGTTTGCGCGTCGGGATCGTTGGCATTGTCCTTGAACGGCAATTCCAGGGTCAGCGACAGGCAACCGAAGGCGTGCGTGATGTGGGGCGAACCCATGGTCAGCACTTCCGGCGTGAACGGGCCGTCTTCATAGCCGTGCTCATCCTGGAAGTCGGGACTGGCCACCTTGAAGTCGGCGATGAAGCGGTCTTGCTCGGCTTTTTGTGCTGGCGTGAAATTCTCCAGCGCATCGCTGCCGGCGACGAAGACGTAAGGCAAGCCTTCGTCGCCATGCACGTCGAGGAACAGATCGCAGCCGATTTCATGCATTTTCTGTTTCACCAGGAACACTTCCGGGCTGCGTTCCATCGTCGGCGTCATCCATTCGCGGTTCAGGTTGGCGCCGGCCGCGTTGGTGCGCAGGTTGCCATGCACGGAACCGTCCGGGTTCATGTTCGGCACCACGTAGAAGACGGCATCTTGCAGGCACTGGCGGGCAAAGGGATTGGCCTGGTCCAGCAATGCTTCAAGCATGCCTTCGACAAACCATTCGGCCATCGTTTCACCTGGATGCTGGCGCGCGATGACCCAGACTTTTTTCTCGGCATCGGCGTCGCCGACCACCAGCAGATTCATGTCACGGCCTTCCACGGTGCTGCCCAGGTCGATCAAGCGTACCAGCGGCGACGCTTGCGCACTGTCGATCAGGGCCAGGTGGCGGTCCCATGGGTACGGTTCGAAGTAGGCGTAATACACGCTTTCTTCTTCCGGCGTGTGTTCGATGGTCATCACCGTGCCGTCAAAGCTGGTTGGCACGCGGAACCAGGTTTCGCGGTCATAACTGGCCACGGCCTGGTAGTCTTTCCAGCCGTCCGGGTAAGCCGACTTGCCTGCATTCATGAAGCGGATCGTGCACGCTTCGCCTTGCGCGCCCTGCAGGCGGAAATAAAACCACTGCGTGATGTCGGCGTGGGAATCCTTGCGGATGTTCAGCTCGATGGATTGGGCATCGTCGGCGCGCAGCACCTCGATCGCGCCGGCGTCGAATTGCTGGCTGATTTTAATGGTCATGAGTGTTCCTGATAAAAACGTATGGGTTTTGCATCGTGTGCAATGGCGCGATGATACCTGTTTTGCGGTGGCCTTTGTGCTGGCGCAAACGATGACGGATGTACTTTGCTAAGGTGGAAGCTCCAACACGGGGAGAGCATCATGGATGACAACGGCAAACATTTACGCGAACTGGAAAAGAAAGTCAGCGCCCTCAGCGACGCCCTGGCGCACCTGGGCAAGGGAACGACCTTGCAGGAATTGCTGCGCATTCTGCGTTTTCCCGGCTATACGACACCGGCCGAATTCACCTTCAATGCCGCCATTCTCGACACCATGCTGGTGCAGGCCAATGCGCTGGAAAAGCTGGGGCAGGACTTGTTGGCGGGGGCCAAGCAGGTCGTCGCCAAGCAATGAAAGTTTGATAACGACGCTTGCTGAACGCCTGAAAAATGTTCAGGGCAAGGCGCGGGGCCGCAGGCAGTACGAACGTACGCCCAGGCCCTGCAACGCCGCCATGGACGTTTTGTCAGGTGTTCAGGCCGCCGAAACGTTCGTAGAACCAGGGCTCCACGTCTGGCGCGTGCTCATCCTCGCGCCGTAATGTGGCCAGGATATGGTCTTCGGCCGCCGCATAGGTGAGGCGGTACAGGTCGCGCGCCAGCGCATAGGCTTGCGTGCCGGGCCACGGTTCGGGCAGCAGTTCGACGGGCAGTTGCGGATCGTGTAACTGCACGCGGCGGTAGGCGTGCGTCAACAGCGAGCGGATGACGAAGGCTTGCTCGGCATCGAACACGGGCTCTTCTTGTAGCAGGGTCAGTAGCGGCTGGAAGCTGGCGATGAATTTTTCGTAGCCGGCCATCACTTCCGACAAGTCCCAGCATTCTCCCACCATGTCGCGCAGGGGCCGTGTGCTGACATCCGGCAACTCCGTAGTGTGGCAGACATACAGCTTGCCTTGTACGTCGTTGCGCACGAGGATGTCTTCCAGCGCCTCCGAGTTGCTGGCCGGATGGCCAAAGATGCCGGGAGAGATCAATCCATAGCCAGCCCACAATAATTCCTTGCGCAGCGCCCCCCGCTCGGCGGCGCCGATGCTTCCGGCCGGCCCGATCACCAGGGTCCAGCTTCCATCCCAGTGCACGACCAGTGGCGCATAGATGCGGCGATAAGCGCGCTCAAAGCGGACCAGCGCCTCCGGGCGTATCGTATAGGCGCTACGGCGGCCGTCGCGCTGCGAGCTGAGCCAGCCCTCCTGCGCCAGGCGGAACACGCTGGTGCGCAGCAGGCGGTCATTTACGCCAAATGGTGCCAGCAGGTCGATCAGACTGCCCAGCCAGATGGCGCCGCCGCGCGGCACGATGGCGTCGCCAAAAATGGTCATCACCAGGGACTTCGAGCGCGGTGGGTCGCTTTCCAGGAAATCGGCTATCCATGCCGTGCAGCGGGTGTTCTTCATGTGGTTCCGGTCTGGCCGTGTTGCGGTCGATTCAATAAAAGCAGCAGTTTACTTGGCTGCGCGGGTAGCGCGTCAATAATTTGCAGGAAGCGCTGGTGGCACTTCGCAGTGTTTTCTCATCAGCAATATCATACGCACAAAAAAGCCGCACAAGATACGAATTTTTAAAATGACTCACATCAAGTGTATGCAAATCGTTTTTTGTATCGTATTATCTGTTCATCGCACCGCATTGCTGCGCAAAATCAAGACATGGGAGACAGATCATGTACGCACAAATGGTTGAAACCGGCCTCAAGAACGTCCGTTCCATCGATGACATGGGGGCGGAAGAGCGCGCTTTTCAGGCGCGTATCGACGAAGGTATCAAGATCGAAGCCAAGGACTGGATGCCGGACGCTTACCGCAAGACCCTGATCCGCCAGATTTCGCAGCATGCGCATTCGGAAATCGTCGGTCAATTGCCCGAAGGTAACTGGGTCACGCGCGCACCGACCTTGAAACGCAAGTCCATCCTGCTGGCGAAGATTCAGGATGAAGCGGGTCACGGCCTGTACCTGTACAGCGCTGCCGAAACCCTGGGCGTGTCGCGCGACGATCTGCTTGCTGCCTTGCACTCGGGCAAAGCCAAGTATTCCAGCATCTTTAACTATCCCACCCTGTCGTGGGCCGACATGGGCGCCATCGGCTGGCTGGTCGACGGCTCTGCCATCATCAACCAGATTCCCCTCTGCCGCTGCTCGTATGGCCCGTATGCCCGTGCCATGATCCGCGTCTGCAAGGAAGAATCATTCCATGCCCGCCAGGGCTACGACATCATGATGTCACTGTGCAAGGGCACGCCAGAACAGAAAGCCATGGCACAGGATGCGCTGAACCGCTGGTGGTGGCCGTCCTTGATGATGTTCGGTCCGTCCGACGCCGCCTCCGTCAACAGCGCCCAATCGGCGCAATGGCGCATCAAGCTGTTCTCGAATGATGAATTGCGCCAGCGCATGGTCGACCAGACCGTGCCGCAAATCGAGTACCTGGGCTTGACCGTGCCCGATCCCGACCTGAAGTTCAATGCGGAGACGGGCCACTATGAATTTGGCGAAATCGACTGGTCCGAGTTCAACAATGTCCTGAAGGGCAATGGCCCGTGCAACCGCGAGCGCCTGCAAACGCGGGTCAAGGCGTATGAAGACGGTGCATGGTTCCGCGATGCCTTGCTCGCGTATGCAGACAAACAAGCCGCAGTCAAAGCGGCAGCGTAAATACATAAGACAGATAGGGGAGAGCAACATGAGCAAAGAATGGCCATTGTGGGAAGTTTTCATCCGCAGCCAGCACGGCCTGGCGCACAAGCATGTGGGCAGCCTGCACGCCTCCGACGCCACCATGGCGGTCAACCATGCGCGCGACGTCTACACGCGCCGCAATGAAGGCGTGAGCATCTGGGTGGTGCGCGCGGCCGACATCGTGGCCAGCAGCCCCGGCGACAAGGGTGCCCTGTTCGAGCCGTCGAACAGCAAGGTGTACCGCCATCCCACCTTCTTCCCGATGCCGGAAGAAGTCAAGAACCTGTGATGGGAGCGCTTGCAATGGATGACAAAGTCAATTACCTCTTGCGCCTGGGCGACAATGCCCTGATTCTCAGCCAGCAGTTGTCGCAGCTGTGCGGCAAGGGACCCGCGCTGGAAGAGGACATGGCGCTGACCAATGTGGCGCTCGACCTCCTGGGCCAGACGCGTTTGTGGTTCAGCTATGCGGCCGAACTGGAAAACGCAGGCCGCGACGAAGATGACATCGCCTTTTTGCGCGATGCCCACGACTTCAAGAATTGTTTGCTGCTGGAGCAGCCGAACGGCAATTACGCCGACACCATGATGCGCCAGTTCTTCTTCGATACCTGGCACTACTTCCAGCTGCTGGAACTGGCGAAATGCAGTGATCCACGCATCGTCGAAGTGGCGCAGAAGTCGATCAAGGAAGTGACCTATCACCTGCGCCGCAGCGGTGACCTGATCGTGCGTCTCGGCGACGGTACGGCGGACAGCCATGCCAAGACGCAGGCGGCGGCCGACAAGCTGTGGATGTACACGGGCGAGATGTTCAAGTACGACGCCGTCGACCAGGCCATGCTTGCCAACGGCATCGCACCGCCATCGGACGTGTTGCGCCAGGCCTTCCTCGAACACGTGGCCGAGATTTTCGACGAAGCCACCTTGACCATGCCGGCGCCCGACGCCTGGATGCAAAAGGGCGGCAAGCAGGGCACGCACACGGAACACCTGGGATTCATCCTGGCCGAGATGCAATTCCTGCAGCGCGCCTATCCCGGGGCGGAGTGGTAATGAACGCGCCCGCGGCAGCGCTGGAAGCCGCCCAGGTCTGGGCCTGGCTGGGCGACGTGCCGGACCCGGAAATTCCCGTCATTTCGGTGGTGGACCTGGGCATCGTACGCGCCGTCGACGTGGTCAGCAGCGACGAGTGCATCGTGACGATCACGCCCACCTATTCGGGCTGCCCTGCCATGCAGGTAATCGCCGATGCCGTCACGGATGCCTTGCGCAGCCATGGCGTGGCCAAGGTGACACTGGTGAATCAGCTGGCGCCCGCCTGGACCACGGACTGGATGAGCGAGGCGGGCAAGGCCAAGCTGAAAGGCTATGGCATCGCCCCGCCGCAGCAGCAGGTGATCGACATCAGCGGCTTGAAGGGGGGTGTCAAGCGCCAGCCCATGCCGACGCTGGAGGTGATCTGCCCGAATTGCGGTTCCGCGCACACGCAGCTGACCAGCCAGTTCGGCTCCACGCCCTGCAAGGCCCTGTACAAATGCCTGGCTTGCCGCGAACCGTTTGACTACTTCAAGTGCCACTAAAAAAAACAGGCACACGTTCCGAAGAAACTGGAGATGAAGCATGAGTAAATTTTATCCGCTGTCCGTGGCGAACGTGCGCAATGAAACGCGCGACACCATCGCCGTCACTTTCGACGTGCCAGCCGACCTGCAGCAGCAGTTCCGCTTCCAGCAGGGTCAGCACCTGACCCTGCGCGCCAATATCAATGCGGAAGACGTGCGCCGCTCGTATTCCATCTGTTCTGCGGTGCAGGATGGCACTCTGCGTGTGGCCATCAAGCGCACGCCGGGCGGCGCTTTTTCCACCTGGGCGAACGACACCTTGAAGGCTGGCGCCACCATCGAGGTGATGCCGCCCATGGGGCACTTCAACGTGCCGCTCGACTGCGTCAACCGCAAGCACTACCTGGCGTTCGCGGCCGGCAGCGGCATCACGCCCATTCTCTCCATCATCAAGACGACCCTGCTGACGGAACCATTGAGCCGCTTCACCCTGTTCTACGGCAACCGCGCTTCGTCGTCCGTCATCTTCAAGGAAGAATTGACGGATTTGAAGGATGTGTACCTGGAGCGTTTGAACCTGGTGTACGTGATGAGCCGCGAGCAGCAAGACATCGAATTGTTCAATGGCCGCATCACGCAGGAAAAATGCGAACAATTCCTGCAGCACTGGATCAAGGTCGAAGATTACGACAACGCCTTCATCTGCGGCCCGGAAGACATGATGCTGGGCGTCTCCGCCGCCCTGCAGGCGGCCGGCATGCCGAAGCAGAACATCAAGATTGAACTGTTCGCCGCCAGCATCCCGAAAAACGCCCACAAGCCGCGCGCCCAGCTCGACGCGGGCGCCGTGCAGGAAACGGAAGTGACCGTCATCATGGATGGCAACCACACCTCCTTCACGATGGACAAGGACAAGGAATCCATCCTCGATGCGGGCCTGCGCCATGGCATCGACATGCGCTACTCGTGCAAGGGCGGCGTATGCTCGACCTGCCGCTGCAAGATCCTCGATGGCAAGGTCGAAATGGACGTCAACTACGCGCTGGAAGACTATGAAGTAGCGCGCGGCTTCGTCCTCAGCTGTCAGAGTTTCCCGCTCACCGACAAGGTCGTGGTCGACTTCGACCAGGCAGAGTAAAGCCGGCGCAGGGCACGCGCCCCGCCATACCCATTAAAAAAACGAGACGCCATGAGCTACCAGAATATCCTCTTCACCATCGAGCAGGGCATCGCCACGCTGACCCTGAATCGTCCCGACAAGCTCAACAGCTTTACCCAGGCCATGCACGAGGAAGTACGCGATGCGATTGCGAAAGTAAACGCCGACGGCTCCGTGCGTGTCTTCGTGCTGACGGGCGCGGGGCGCGGATTTTGCGCAGGCCAGGATTTGTCCGACCGCGCCGTCGAACCAGGTTCGAAGGGCGTGGACCTGGGCGAGTCGGTGGAAAAGAACTATGCGCCGCTGGTGCTGGCCTTGAAAGCACTGCCGATGCCCGTGATTTGCGCTGTCAATGGCGTCGCCGCCGGCGCGGGCGCCAACCTGGCGCTGGCCTGCGACATCGTCATCGCTGGCAAGTCGGCCAGTTTCGTGGAAGTGTTCTGCAAGCTGGGCCTGATTCCCGATACGGGCGGCACTTTCTTCCTGCCACGCTTGATCGGTTCCGCGCGCGCCATCGGCCTGGCCATGCTCGGTGAAAAACTGACGGCGGAAAAAGCGGAAGACTGGGGCCTGATCTGGAAATGCGTCGAGGATGCCCAACTGCTGGAGGAAACGCGCAAGCTGGCCGTGCACTTTTCCACGGCGCCGACCAAGGGCCTGGCGTTCACCAAGCAGGCGCTGGCCGCCAGCGGCGCCAATACCCTGCCGCAGCAGCTGGCGCTGGAAGCGCGCATGATGAGCGAACTCGGTAACAGCGACGATTACCGCGAAGGCGTGGCAGCCTTCATGGAAAAGCGCGCACCGCAATTCAAGGGACACTGATATGACCGCATTGGCAAACAACAGTATCGTCGCCGTCATCGGCAGCGGCGCCATGGGCGCCGGTATCGCACAGGTGGCGGCGGCTGCCGGTTACCGGGTAAAACTGTACGACACGCGCGCGGAAGCTGTGAGCAAGGCATTGCTCGATATTGGCAAGATGTACGCAAAGCTGGCGGAAAAGGGCCGCATGACGGTGGACGAAGCGGCCGCCGCCACGGCGCGCCTGCAGGCGGCCGGCAGCCTGGCCGACGTTGCAGATGCCGCGCTGGTAGTGGAAGCCATCGTGGAAAACCTCGACGTCAAGCGCGGCCTGTTCGCCGAACTGGAAGCCGTGGTCAGCGACGACTGCATCCTGGCGACGAACACCTCGTCGATTTCCGTGACAGCCATCGCCGCCAAGCTGCGCCGCCCGGAACGCCTGGTCGGCATGCACTTCTTCAACCCGGTTCCCTTGATGGCGCTGGTGGAAGTGATCAGTGGCCTGGCTACCAGCGAGCAAGTCGCCGCCACCGTGTATGACACGTCGATTGCCTGGGGCAAGAATCCCGTGCATGCGAAATCGACGCCCGGCTTCATCGTCAACCGTGTCGCCCGTCCGTTTTACGCAGAAGGCTGGCGTTTGCTGAGCGAGCAGGCAGGCGATCCCGCCACCATCGACGCGGTTCTGCGCGAAGCGGGCGGTTTCCGCATGGGCCCATTCGAGTTGATGGACTTGATCGGCCACGACGTCAATTTTTCCGTTACCCAATCCGTGTTCGGCGCCTATTTCAACGACCCGCGCTTCACGCCGTCCGTGCTGCAGCAGGAAATGGTCAACGCCGGTTTCCTGGGTCGCAAATCGGGCCGTGGCTTTTACCAGTATCACGAAGGCGCGCCGGCCCCCGTGGCGCAGGCGGAAAGCGCGCAGCCGAAGCCGGAATTTGTTGCCCTGTCGGCGGCCATCGGCGGCGATGGCCGTGGCCACAGCGGCGTCATTCGCAGCCTGGTGCAGCGCCTGGAGCAGGCGGGCATCACCGTGAGCCGCCGCGTGATGCAGGAAGGCCAGACACACGACGAGGCGCCCGCCCTGCATTGCCATGGCGCCGCGATTTATCTGACCGATGGGCGCAGCGCCACCCAGCGCGCGCACGATAACCAGCATCCGGACACGGTGTTGTTCGACCTGGCGCTCGATTACGCCGGGGCAAAACGCATCGCCTTGGCGCGTGCCGACCAGTGCAGCGATGCCGCCTATGCGGCCGTCGTCGGCCTGTTCCAGGCGGCCGGTTTCATCGTCACGCGCCTGGACGACGTGCCTGGCCTGGCTGTCATGCGCACGGTCGCCATGCTGGCCAACGAGGCAGCCGATGCTGTCAACCAGGGCGTGTGCACGGTGGCTGCCGCCGATATCGCCATGCAGAAGGGCGTCAACTATCCGCGCGGACCGCTGGCCTGGGCCGATGCGGTGGGCATACAACACATCGTGACCGTGCTGCACCACCTGGCGCATGGCTATGGCGAAGACCGCTACCGTGTTTCGCCGCTGCTGCGCCGCAAACTTGCCACTGGAGCGACGTTTCATGCCGAATGAAGATCACAACATGACTGCACAGGCATTGGCCGAAGCGGCGGCCGCTTCCATGCTGTCGCGCGACAACGCCACCGCTGCCATGGGCATCGCCCTGGCCGAGGTGGGCCCCGGCCATGCGCGCATGACGATGACGGTGCGCGCCGACATGCTCAACGGACACCAGACCTGCCACGGCGGTTTCATCTTCGCCCTGGCCGACAGCGCCTTCGCGTTTGCCTGCAACAGCTACAACATGAATACCGTGGGCGCCGGCTGCACCATCGATTACCTGGCGCCAGGCCGCGAGGGCGACGTGCTGACGGCGCACGCGGTCGAACAGGCGCTGGCCGGCAAGAGCGGCGTCTACGACGTCAAGGTCAGCAACCAGGAAGGGCGCGCCATCGCGCTCTTTCGCGGCAAGTCGATCCGTGTGGCGGGTGAAGTCATTAGCGGCTGAGGTGACAAGTGAGGTTACAAGAGCAGCTTCGAACTGCCGCAGCTGATTTGAAAAGTTAAAGAACCAATTAGGAGACAATGATGGTCCAACGTACGCCTTCCCCAAATGACCTCGAGCCGATCGAGCGCGCCAGCAAGGATGAATTGCAGGCGCTGCAGCTTGAACGCATGAAATGGACGCTCAAGCACGCGTATGACAACGTGCCCCATTACCGTGCCGCTTTTGACGAAGCTGGCGTGCATCCGGACGACCTGAAGTCGCTGTCCGACTTGTCGAAATTCCCGTTCACCGATAAAAAAGTCTTGCGTGACAATTACCCGTTTGGCCTGTTCGCCGTGCCGCGCGAGCAAGTTGTGCGCATCCACGCGTCGAGCGGCACCACGGGCAAGGCAACGGTGGTTGGCTACACGCAGAACGACATCGATACCTGGGCCAACGTGGTGGCGCGCTCGATCCGCGCCGGCGGTGGCCGCGCGGGCGACATGGTGCATATCTCCTACGGCTACGGCCTGTTCACGGGCGGCCTGGGTGCGCACTATGGGGCCGAGCGCCTGGGCTGCACCGTCATCCCCATGTCGGGTGGCCAGACGGAAAAGCAGGTACAACTGATCCAGGATTTCAAGCCATCGATTATCATGGTCACGCCGTCGTACATGCTCAACATCATCGAGGAATTCACGCGCCAGGGTCTCGATCCGGCTGAATCGTCACTGAAGGTGGGCATCTTCGGTGCCGAGCCGTGGACCGACGCCATGCGTTCGGAAATCGAAGCGCGCGCCGGCATCGACGCCGTCGACATCTATGGCCTGTCCGAAGTAATGGGGCCTGGCGTGGCTTCCGAATGCATCGAAAGCAAGGACGGTCCCGTCATCTGGGAAGACCATTTTTATCCCGAGATCATCGATCCGGAAACGGGCGAAGTGCTGCCGGATGGCGAAGAGGGCGAACTGGTCTTCACCTCGCTGTCGAAGGAGGCGCTGCCCGTTATCCGCTACCGCACCCGCGACCTTACCCGCTTGCTGCCGCCCACCTCACGCTCGATGCGCCGCATTGGCAAGATCACGGGCCGCTCGGATGACATGCTGATTATCCGCGGCGTGAACGTCTTTCCCACGCAGATCGAAGAGCTGATTTTGAAGATGCCGAAGCTGGCGCCGCAATACCAGCTGGTGGTCACGCGCGACGGCCACCTCGACAAGCTCGAAGTGATCGCCGAGCTGCGTATCGATCTCACTGCCACCATCTCGGCCAGCGAGACCGAAGGTCTGGCGCGCGAGCTGGAACACCGCATCAAGACGCATGTGGGCGTGAGCACGCGCGTGCGCCTGGTGGCCGCCGCCGGCATCGAACGGACCCTGACGGGCAAGGCCCGCCGCGTGGTCGACCAGCGCCCGAAGATTTTCTCCTGATAGCCCGAACAAGGAAACACACATGAACGACGCTTTTATCTGTGACGCCGTACGCACCCCCTTTGGCCGCTATGGCGGTGCCCTGGCCGGCGTGCGCGCGGACGACCTGGGCGCGCTGCCGATCGCCGCGCTGATCGCCCGTAACCCGTCCGTCGACTGGTCCGCCATCGACGATGTGTTCTACGGCTGCGCCAACCAGGCGGGCGAGGACAACCGCAACGTCGGCCGCATGGCCGCGCTGCTGGCTGGCTTGCCTGCCTCCGTACCCGCCAATACCATCAATCGCCTGTGCGGCTCCAGCCTGGACGCCGTCGGCATGGCCGCTCGCTCCATCAAGGCGGGCGAGGCGGAACTGATCATCGCCGGCGGCGTGGAAAGCATGACGCGCGCGCCTTTCGTGATGGGCAAGGCTGACAGCGCATTCTCGCGCGCTGCGAAAATTGAAGACACGACCCTGGGCTGGCGCTTCGTCAACGGCAAGATGAAGGCGCAGTACGGCATCGATACCATGCCGGAAACGGCGGAAAACGTGGCCGTGGAATTTGGCATCAGCCGCACCGACCAGGATGCGCTGGCCTTGCGCAGCCAGCAGCGCTGGGCCGCCGCTAACGCGGCTGGCGTCTTCGAGCGCGAAATCGTGCCTGTTGCCGTGCCGCAGAAAAAAGGCGAGCCGAAGATGGTGACGATGGATGAACATCCGCGTCCCGATACTTCGCTGGACATGCTGGCAAAGCTCAAGGGCGTGGTCAAGCCGGATGGCACGGTCACGGCCGGCAATGCCTCGGGCCTGAACGACGGCGCCTGCGCCATCCTGCTGGCGTCCGCCGCCGCCGTGGATAAATACAAATTGACGCCGCGCGCAAAAGTGCTGGGCATGGCCACGGCCGGTCTGGCGCCGCGCATCATGGGCTTTGGACCCTCGCCAGCCTCGCGCAAGGTGCTGGCGCAGACAGGGTTGACCATCGAGCAGATGGATGTCATCGAGCTCAATGAAGCGTTTGCGGCGCAGGCACTGGCCGTCACGCGCGACCTGGGCCTGGCTGACGACGCGGCCCACGTGAACCCGAATGGCGGCGCGATTGCCATCGGCCATCCGCTGGGCGCATCGGGCGCGCGCCTGGTGATGGCGGCCCTGAACCAGCTGGAACGCACGGGCGGGCGCTATGCGTTGTGCACCATGTGCATCGGCGTGGGGCAGGGTATTGCTGTAGTAATTGAACGCGTATAACAAAGTAAAAACAAAAAAGGCGCAGGCTTGTAAAAAAGCGCCAACAATACATTGACCGTAGTGCCAACCTGGTGGAGACCACAATGATTGCCAATATTTTCAAGAAAACCCTGATCGCCGGTGTGCTGGCGATGTCCGCTGCGGGCGCGTATGCGGCCGATAACATCAAGATCGGTTCCGTGCTGTCCGTCACGGGACCTGCCGCCTTTCTGGGCGATCCGGAGCTGAAAACCCTGCAGCTGTATATCGAGAAGATCAATGCGGCAGGCGGTGTGCTGGGACGCAAGCTGGAACTGGTGCACTACGATGATGGCAGCGACGCGGCCAAGGCCAACGGTTTTACCAAGCGCCTGATCGAGTCGGACAAGGTCGATGTGCTGATTGGTGGCACCACCACGGGTGCGACGATGGCGATGGCGCCACTGGTGGAGCGCGCCAGCATGCCGTTCATCTCGCTGGCGGGCGCTGTAGTCATTATCGATCCGGTCAAGAAATGGGTGTTCAAGACGCCGCATACGGACCGCATGGCTGCCGAGAAGGTATTCGAAGACATGAAAAAGCGCGGCATCAGCAAGGTAGGCCTGCTGTCGGAAACGAGCGGCTTCGGCGCCTCGGGCCGCAAGGAATCGCAGATCGTCGCCTCGAAATATGGCATCACGCTGGTGGCCGATGAAACCTATGGACCGAAAGATACGGACATCACGGCGCAGCTCACGCGCATCAAGAACACGGCTGGCGTGCAAGCCGTATTCGTCTTTGGACTGGGCCAGGGCCCTGCGGTCGTGACCAAGAACTATGGCCAGCTGGGCATGGCCGCACTGCCGCTGTATCAGTCGCACGGCGTGGCATCGGACGAGTATCTGAAGCTGTCGGGCAAGGCTGCCGAAGGCGTGCGTCTGCCAACGCCGGCCCTGCTGATCGGCGCCATGCTGCCGGACAGCGACGCGCAAAAGGCCATCGTGGTTGGCTACGACAAGACGTATAAAGAGCGCTACAAGATTGATCCGTCGACATTTGGCGGCTATGCGCTCGATGCCCTGAACCTGTCGGTGGATGCCATCAAGCGCGCAGGGGGAACGGACCGCGAAAAAGTGCGTACGGCGCTGGAACAGACCAAGGGTTTTGTGGGCACCACCGGTGTCTTCAACATGTCGGCCAAAGACCACATGGGCTTGGACCTGTCGGCGTTCCGCATGGTGGAAGTGAAGAACGGCGAATGGCAATTGTCGAAATAATGTAAGCCGGAAGTACCTGCGCGAGGCCGTCCTCGAAGGGGGCCCGCGCATAGCCGAACATAATGGAGACACCATGGAAGTCGCTCAATTTTTACAATTTCTGTATTCCGGGATGACGGTCGGTTCCGCCTACGCGCTGGCGGCGCTGGGCTTCACCATCATCTACAACACCAGCGGCGTGATCAACTTCGCGCAAGGCGAATTCATCATGCTGGGCGGGATGCTGGCCGCCGTGATGTCCGCCGCTGGCGTGCCGCTGCCGCTGGCCATCATCCTGGCCGTCATCGCCACGGGCCTGGTTGGCCTGTTGATGGAAAAAGCCGTGATCGAACCGGCGCAAAATGCGCAGGTCATCACCCTGCTGATCATTACCATCGGCGCCTCGCTGGTGCTGCGTGGCCTGGTGCAAATCTGGCTGGGCAAGGATACGCATACATTGCCAGCCTTTTCCGGCGACGCGCCGATCGAATTCCTGGGCGCCAGCCTGCTGCCGCAAAGCCTGTGGGTGCTGGGTGTCACCGTCGTCATCGTGCTGGTGCTGGGCTGGTTCTTTGGCCGCACGCTGATGGGCAAGGCCATGCTGGCCACATCGCACAACAAGCTGGCCGCGCAACTGGTGGGCATCAACACGCGCAAGGTACTGCTGTTTTCGTTCGGCTTGTCAGCCTTGCTGGGCGCGGCTGGCGGTATTCTGGTCGCACCGATCACCTACACCTCGTATGACGCGGGCATCATGCTGGGTCTGAAAGGTTTTGTCGCCGCCGTACTTGGTGGCCTTGGCGGTGGCGTGGGTGCAATTGCCGGTGGCCTCATTCTCGGCATCGCTGAAGCCATGACGGCCGGCTACATCTCCTCGGCCTACAAGGACGCCGTGCCTTTCGTGCTGATCCTGTTGATTCTGTTCTTCCTGCCGCAAGGCTTGTTTGGTGCTAAAAATTCGGAGCGTGTATGAAGACGCGGTTGCCAACATTCTTTACCCGCTCGCGTCACGGTGGCTTGCTGGTGCTGGCTCTGGTGCTGGCCATCTTGCCGCTGTTCCTCACCAACGCGTTCTACTATGACGTGGCGATCCGCATTGCGCTCAACGCCATCGTCGTCATCGGCCTGAATCTCCTGATGGGCTACACAGGCCAGATCAGCCTGGGCCACGCGGGTTTCTATGGCCTGGGTGCGTACGCGTCTGCCGTGCTGACCACGCACTACAGCTGGCCCCCGTTAGCTGCCCTGGCGGCGGGTGCCGTCGCGACGGGTCTGCTGGCCCTGCTGCTGGCGCGTCCCGTCCTGAAGCTCAAGGGCCATACCCTGGCCATGGCGACCCTGGGCCTGGGCATCATCATTTCCATCGTAATCAACAACGAAACGCAGTGGACGGGCGGCCCGGACGGCATCGGCGTCTCCGCCTTCAGTGTCGCCGGCCTGGAAATCGCCGGTGAAAAATCGTGGTACCTGGTGTGCGCCGTGCTGCTGTTGCTGGTCACGTGGCTGGCACTGAACCTGATCGATTCGCCCGTCGGGCGCGCGCTGCAGGCGATTCACGGCTCGGAAGTGGCGGCACGCGTGGTCGGTGTCGACACGACCCGCTTCAAGGTGCGCGTGTTCGTGCTGTCGGCAGTCATTGCCAGTATTGCAGGCAGCATCAGCGCCCACTACATCGGTTTTATCACCCCCAACCTGGCCGGCTTCTTCCACTCGATCGAGCTGGTGACGATGGTGGTGGTGGGCGGCATGGCATCGATCTTCGGTTCCATCATCGGTGCGGCCCTGCTGACGATCCTGCCGCAACTGCTATCCAGTTTTGAAGGCTGGGAAACGGTGGTGTTCGGCGTGATCCTGATGGCGACCATGATTTTCATGCCGAAAGGTCTCGTACCCAGCCTGGCCAGCCGTTCGCGCAAGCGGGCAGGGGTGCCGCAGGCACCCAAAGCCGACGAAGGCACGGCAAAACCATCGGCACAGGAGGTGTGAAATGCTGACGATTAATAGTCTGAGCAAGAGCTTTGGCGGAGTGCACGCGGTGCAGGACGTGAGCTTCACCGTCAAGGAAGGCAATATCCACTCCGTGATCGGGCCGAATGGCGCCGGCAAGACGACCTTGTTCAATTTGATTACGGGCGTGTACACGCCGACCAAGGGCGAGATTTTGCTGAATGGCGAGAACGTGGCCGCCATGCCGCCCGATGCGCTGGCGCGGCGCGGCATGAGCCGCACCTTCCAGAATCTGCAGGTGTGCATGAACATGACGGCCATAGCCAATGTGATGGTGGGCGCGCACCTGCGCCTGAACCAGAACCTGTTCGCTTCCATGCTGCGTTTGCCGTCCGTACGCCGTGCCGATGCGGTATGCCGCGACGAGGCGGCGGGCCTGATGGAGTTTGTCGGCGTGGGCCGGCATATTGACGACGAGGCGGGTCAGATGTCGTATGGCGCATTAAAGCGCCTGGAAATCGCCCGCGCGCTGGCGGCCAAGCCGAAGGTGCTGCTGCTCGATGAACCGGCCGCTGGCCTGAACCATACGGAGACGGGCGAGATCGAAGCCTTGATACGCAAGGTGGCGCAATCGGGCGTGACGGTGGTGCTTGTCGAGCATGACATGAAACTGGTGATGAACCTGTCGGACCATATCCTGGTGCTCGACTATGGCAAGAAGCTGGCCGAAGGGACCGCCGCCGAAGTGCGCGCCAATCCCGATGTGGTGGCGGCGTATCTGGGAGTGGCTGCATGAAGTACGAAAAAAATCAGGAAAAACCTCAGACGCCGCTGGTGCTCGATATCAAGGGCTTGACCAGCCACTATGGCCGCATCCAGGCCCTGCACGGCATCGACCTGCAGGTGCGCCAAGGGCAACTGGTGGCGCTGGTGGGCGCCAATGGCGCCGGCAAGACGACCCTGCTGCGGGCGATTTCCGGCGTGCAGCCGATCAGCGCCGGCAGCATCGCCTTCGCCGGTCAGGACGTCAGCCGCATGAGCGCCGACAGGCGCGTGCGCGCCGGCATTTGCCAGGTGCCGGAAGGGCGGCAAGTGTTCGGCCCCATGACGGTGGAAGACAATCTGCGCCTGGGCGCTTTTACACGCCCCGCACAGGACGTGGCGGGTGACATGGAGCGCATGTATGGCCTGTTCCCGATTTTGAAGGAAAAGCGGCTGCTGCTGGCCGGGACCTTATCGGGCGGGCAGCAGCAGATGCTGGCCATGGCGCGCGCACTGATGGGCCGTCCACAACTGCTGTTGCTCGACGAACCGAGCATGGGCCTGGCACCCTTGCTGATCGCGGAAATCTTCCGCATCGTGGCCGAACTGCGCGACCAGGGCATCACCATCTTCCTCGTCGAGCAGAACGCGCACGCCGCCCTGTCGATCGCCGACGTGGGCTATGTGATCGAGACGGGCGCCATCACGCTGTCCGGTCCCGGTCCCGAGTTACTGCTTAACGAGCAGGTACAAAGCGCCTACTTGGGTATGTGAAGACGTAGGTCGGATTAGCGGGGGCGCCGAGCCGCTTGCGCGTAATCCGACATCAGCCGCTACGGCTGGCAATAATGTTTTGGAGAGCAACATGGTCAAAGTCTACGAAATCAACGGCGTCACCCCCGTCGTCCACCCCAGCGCCTATGTGCACCCGTCGGCCGTACTGATTGGCGACGTGATCGTCGGGCCGCGCTGCTACATCGGCCCGCTGGCCTCGATCCGCGGCGACTTCGGCCGCCTGATCCTGGAAGAGGGCGCGAATCTGCAGGACACCTGCGTCATGCACGGCTTCCCCGGCTGCGACACGGTAGTCGAAGTCGACGGACATATCGGTCACGGCGCCGTGCTGCACGGCTGCCGCATCGGCCGCAACGCGCTGGTGGGCATGAACGCCGTGGTGATGGATAACGCCATCATTGGCGAGGAATCCATCGTCGCCGCCATGAGTTTCGTCAAGGCGGGCATGATCGTTGCGCCGCGCAGCATGGTGGTCGGTACGCCAGCCAAGGTGATACGGTCGCTCACCGACGATGAAATCAAATGGAAGAGTTCGGGCACGGGCCAGTACCACGAACTGGCCGTACGCTCGATGCAGACGATGCGCGAAGTGGAAGCCCTGACGGAAGTCGAGGCGAACCGCCAGCGTCTCAATTTCGAATCCGCATTGCCGCTGCACTTGCACAAGAACGCCGCAGCGCAATAAACAATATGGGCGTAGGTCGGATTAGCGGGGCAGCGCCCAGCGTAATCCGACACCACACCAACGTCACCAACACCCTCGTTTTACGGAGAAACCACATGGCTCAAATATCCACCCTGCAAAGCCTGATCGCCGGCCGCTGGCTGGGCGAAAGCGCCGCCGTGCCCCTGCACAGCGCCTTGAACAACCGCGTCATCTATCACACGCATGCCGAGAAGATCGACTTCGACGAAGCCGTCACGTATGCCCGCAAGACGGGCGTGCCGGGCCTGATGGCGCTGGACTTCCAGCAGCGCGCCGCGCGCCTGAAGGCGCTGGCCCTGTACCTGGTCGAGCGCAAGGAAGAGCTGTATGCGATCTCGCACCTGTCGGGCGCCACGCGCGCAGATAGCTGGGTCGATATCGAAGGCGGCACGGGCACGCTGTTCGCCTATGCCAGCATGGGCAGCAACGAGCTGCCGTCGTCGAACGTGCTGCATGAAGGCCCGGCCATCGCGCTGGGCAAGAAGGGCGGTTTCGCCGGCACGCACATCCTGGTGCCGCGCGGCGGCCTGGCCGTGCACATCAACGCCTTCAACTTCCCCATCTGGGGTCTGCTGGAAAAATTTGCGCCGAGTTTTCTCGCCGCCATGCCCTGCATCGCCAAGCCGGCCACGGCGACGAGCTATCTGACGCAAGCTGTCGTGCGCATGATGCATGAATCTGGCTTGCTGCCGGCCGGCAGCCTGCAACTGGTGATCGGCTCCACGGGCGACTTGCTGGACCGCCTGAATGGACAGGACTTCGTCACGTTCACGGGATCGGCCGCCACTGCCGCCAAGCTGCGCACAAATCCGAACCTGATCGCCCAGTCCGTGCCCTTCAACGGCGAAGCCGATTCGCTCAACTGCGCCATCCTGGCGCCGGACGTCACGCCCGACGACGTGGAATTCGACCTGTTCGTCAAGGAAGTCGTACGCGAAATGACGGGCAAGTCGGGCCAGAAGTGCACGGCGATTCGCCGCATCATCGTGCCCGAGCACCTGATGGACGCCGTCGGCACGCGCCTGCGCGAGCGCCTGGCCAAGGTGGTGGTGGGCGACCCGTCCATCGAAGGCGTGCGCATGGGCGCGCTGGCATCGAAAGAACAGCAGAACGACGTGGCGGAACGGGTCGCCACGCTGTCGCAAGGGAACGAAGTGGTGTTCGGCGCCGCCGACGGCTTCAGTCCCCTGGGTGATGGGGCACAGGATGGCAGCTTCTTCTCGCCGACCCTGCTGCTGTGCCGCGACGCTTTCGGCAACGATGCCGTGCATGACGTGGAAGCGTTCGGCCCCGTCAGCACCATGATGGGCTACAAGGATATCGATGAAGCGCTGGCCCTGGCCGCGCGCGGCAAGGGCAGCCTGGTGAGTACCCTGGTGACGCGCGATCCGAAGATCGCTGCGCGCGTGGTGCCGCACGTGGCGGCCACGCATGGCCGCGTGCATGTGCTCGAGCGCGTGGCCTCCGTCGATTCGACGGGCCATGGCTCGCCCTTGCCGCAACTGAAGCACGGCGGCCCAGGCCGCGCGGGCGGCGGCGAGGAACTGGGCGGCGTGCGCGCCGTGCGCCACTACCTGCAACGCGCGGCCGTGCAAGGCTCGCCGACCATGCTGGCGGCGATCACGGGCGAATACGTGCGCGGCGCGGATGTCAACGAAAGCCCGATCCACCCGTTCCGCAAGCACTTCGAGGACCTGAAGACGGGCGACTCGCTGCTCACGCACCGCCGCACCGTCAGCGAAGCGGACATCGTCGCCTTCGGCGGCATCTCGGGCGATTTCTTCTACATGCACTTCGACGAAATCGCTGCAAAGGAATCGCAGTTCGGCAAGCGCATCGCCCACGGCTACTTCGTGCTGTCGGCCGCCGCCGGTCTGTTCGTCTCGCCTGGCGTCGGCCCCGTGCTGGCCAATTATGGCCTGGATAATTTGCGTTTTGTCGCGCCCGTCGCCATCGGCGACACCATCCGCGCCCGCCTGACCTGCAAGCGCAAGGTCGACCGTAACCGCAAGGACGTGTTTGGCGTGGGCCAGGGCGTGGTCGCTTGGGACGTGCAGGTGACCAACCAGAATGAGGAATTGGTGGCCAGCTACGACATCCTGACCCTGGTCTCCAAGCGCGAGTAAGCCACGTTGGCAGGACAGGTTTGACCGGCGCCGCCTGCGATGTACGCTAGGGCGGCGCATTTTTTTTGGAGATACATCATGAGCAAGGCAGACGATCAACCTTCCATCGCCGTGCAGGCGCAATTGGCCCTGAGCGCCAGCGATGCCGTTGCCGCCATCGCCAATGGCAGCCTGGGCGCCGTCGACTACATGCATACCCTGCTGGCGCAGGCCCGCGCGCAAGCCGGCTTGAACAGCCTGATCACGCTCAATGCGGCGTCCGCGCTGGAAGCCGCCGCGCAGGTCGATGCGGCGCGCGCGGCGGGCCACGCCTTGCCGCCGCTGGCCGGCTTGCCCATCGTTGTAAAAGACAATATCGACGCGCGCGGCATGCCGACGACCGCCGGCACGCCGGCCTTGCGCGACTGGCATCCGGCCGTGAACGCGCCCAGCGTGCAGCGCCTGCTGGACGCGGGCGCCATTATCCTGGGCAAGGCGAACATGCATGAACTGGCGTTTGGCGCCACCAGCACGAATTTTTCCAGTTTCGCCGGCCACGTGAAAAACCCGTATGACAGCGCGCGCATCCCCGGTGGCTCTTCCGGCGGCACGGCGGCGGCGATCGCCGCGCGCATCGCGCCGGCAGGCCTGGGCACGGATACGGGCGGCTCCACGCGGGTGCCGGCCGCCTTGTGCGGCATCGTTGGCTTGCGCCCGTCCGTGGGCGATGGCGGCATACAGCGCCGCTACGATTCCAGCGGCACGGTCCCCATCAGCCACACGCGCGACACGGTGGGCCCGATGGCGCGCACGGTGGCCGACGTGGCTCTGCTCGACAGCGTGCTGTCCGGCCTTCCCGTGCCATCGCCGGAGCCGCTGGCCGGTTTGCGTTTCGGCGTGCCGGCCGCTTTCTGGCAGCCGCTGGACGCCGACGTGGCGGCCGTGATGGCGCAAGCCAGGGAGACGCTGGCGCAGGCGGGCGTGGTGCTGGTCGATATCGGCATGGAAGACGTGATGGCGGTGAACGGCAAGGTGTCGTTCCCGCTGGCGCTGCATGAGCCGCGCCAGGCGATTCCCGCCTACCTGGCCGCCAGCGGCGCGCAAATCACGCTGGACGATATCGCCGCGCAAGTGGCCAGCCCCGATGTGCGGCACGCGTTTGGCGCCATCCTGGGCGACGCGTTTGGTGCCGCGTATCCCGATGCCGTGCAGGTGCAGCGGCCCCGTTTGCAGGCGCTGTACCGCGACCATTTTGCGCGCCACCGCCTGGATGCCATTTTTTTTCCGACGACGCCCGTGTGCGCCGTGGCCATTGATGGCGTGCAGGGTTCGTCGGTCATCGCGGTGGCGGACGGTGCGCCTGGCGACGCGTTTACCACCCTGATCCGCAATACGGACCCGGCCAGCAACGCGGGCCTTCCCGGTTTGTCCCTGCCTGCGGGTTTGACGGCTGCAGGTTTACCGGTGGGGATGGAGGTCGACGGACCGCTGGCCAGCGACAGCCGTTTGCTGGCCATCGGCCTGTCATTGGAGGCGCTGTTCGGCCCCTTGCCGGCGCCACCGGCGTGCGCTTGACGGCCTGAGAAGCACACTGGCACGCTTGGCAGGGCGCCAGGACTTTGTACCGGCTGAACTATCCATAAGTGTATGAAAAGTCTGGCGAAAGTGTGGTTTTGCACCGCGTGCTATTTAGATAAACCCCTCTAGAAGGCGTGCTTTTTTCATGAAAACGGGCGAATTCGCTCATTGCCTCAAGAAAACTTTCCAACGTAAAACCTTTTCTCTGTAGCATGGTTTTACTCACTGGTCACGCTGCCATGCACGCCCTGGGCGATGGCGGCGCGAAAAAACGGACCCGGCCTTTTACGGCCGGTGAGCCATCGACCTCGAGTCCACTCCACGATTAATGTTCACCGCTACGGGTATTTGATTACTATGAATAAACACGTCCTGATTTTCCTGTTGGCCATTCCCCTGGCCATCAGCCACGCCTACGCCGACGAGGCCAGTGGTCCCACCGTCAAGATCAGCGGTTACGGCACGGCCGCGCTGACCATGGCCGATACGGACAAGGCGCAGTTTGCGCGTCCGAACCAGGCTGCCGGCGCGGGCCGCACTGCCCGCACGGGCGTCGATTCCAACCTGGGTCTGCAGGCCAATGTCACCGTCAATCCTTGGCTCTCGGCCACCGTGCAGGGACTGGCGCGCAAGGATGGCGAGGATGATTTCGGCGCTGAACTGGCGTGGGCCTTTGCCAAGGCCAAGGTGTCGGACAGCTTCAGTGTGCGCGTTGGCCGCATGGGTCTGCCCGTCTTCATGATTTCCGATTACCGTAACGTGGGCTATACCAACACCATGCTGCGCCCACCGGGCGAAATGTATTCGCAGGTGCCCCTGAACAGCATCGACGGCATCGACGGCACCTACCAGTTCAGCGCGGGCGACACCAGCATCACTACGCAGTTGGCGCTGGGCCGCACCAAGGCGACCCTGGCTACAGGGCCAGATTCGACCGTGCAGGTGGAAGGCAAGTCCATCGTCGCCCTCAACGTAGTGGCCGAACATGGCCCCGTTACTGTGCGTTTCGGCCGTGCCGAGACCAAGCTGACGATCAACGATTCGCTCAGCCTGAATACCTTGATGGGCAGCTTGCGCGCGGCTGGTCATGGTTATCGGATCTCCCAGTTGGGTGCCCTGGCCGATGCGCTGGAAGTCAAGGACAAGAAGGCGTCATTCACCTCCGTGGGCCTGGGCCTGGACTGGAACAATGTCCTGGTGCAGTCCGAATATGCGAAGCGCAAGACGGACAGCTATGTCAGCGACAGCACCTCGTGGTACGTGATGGGAGGCTACCGCATCGGTGCCTTCCTTCCGTATTACAGCCACGCCAGCCTGAAGGCCGATGGCCGCGTGAACAACACCGTGCCGGCCGCCTGCCCTGCCGGTTATCCTGCCGCCTGCACGCCGACCTTGCGCGCCCTGTCGGCAGGCGTCGACGCGCTGGCCACTATGCGCAATCAGCTGGAGCAATCGACGGACAGCATCGGTGTGCGCTGGGACTTCCACCGTTCGGCCGCGCTGAAAGTGCAGATCGACCGCATCAAGCCGAAGAATGGCCCAGGTCTCTTCGTGCAAGCCAAGCCTGGCTTCCATGGCCCAGTCACGGTGGCTGCCGCCGCCATCGATTTCGTTTTCTAAGGAGCGCCGCATGAAACCATTTATTGTGAATGTGGCTGCCTTGCTGGCGCTGTCGGTTGCCGTTCCTGCCATGGCTGAAGTAGTCGTTGTGGTCAATTCGAAGAGTGCTGCCGGTGCGATGACGAATGAACAGGTGGCACAATTCTTTCTCGGAAAATCGACAGCCATGACGCCGATCGATCAGCCGGAAAGCGCCCCTGTGCGCGCCGAGTTCTACAAGAAGGTGACGGACAAGGAGCCGTCGCAGGCGAAGGCCCTTTGGTCCAAGCTGGTGTTCACGGGCAAGGCGACTTTGCCAAAGGAAGTGGCCAATAGCGCTGACGTGAAGAAGGCCGTGGCGGCCGATCCGAAAGCTATCGGCTATATCGAAAAGAGTGCCGTCGACGGCACCGTGAAAGTTGTGCTGACGGCGCCATAAAGCCCGCTCGGGCCGCACGCCATGCGGCGGCCCGATAATTCATCAAAAATCAGGAGACAGCAATGAGCATCAAACGCAAGATATGGGCGCTGCCTGTCATCTCGGCCGTGATTTTCGGGCTGGGGCTGGCTGTCAGCGCCTATCTGTCCACGGCCACGCTCAATTCCATCCACGCCACCGAGAGCGCCGACTATCCCGTGCTCGACATGGCCAAGTCGCTGACCCTGGACGTGGCTGCCGTCGGCGACGCCCTGCGCGATGCCGTCAGCGAAGGCGACAAGGAGCGTATCGGGCAAGTCGGCGGCCAGGCGGTCAAGCTGCGTGCCAAGCTGGCCGACTTTGCGGCGATCCCCGGGCAGCGCGAGCAGGGCCAGCGCCTGGCAAAGGAATTCGATGCCTATTATGCGCCGGCACTGAGCGCGGCGCGCATCATGCTGGAAATGGAAGAGGGTGACCCGCAAGCGACCGTGGCGCGCATGCAGGGTGCGCTGGCCGTGCTCAATACGGACCTGGCGAAGACCAATGAGCAGGCGCAGACGCAGTTCAAACAGGGCATCGAACGCAGCGCGGCCAATGTGCGCAATGCCCTCAATACCAGCATTGCCGTGGCGCTGGCCGTCATCGTCTGCCTGGTGGCCGTGTCACATTTCGTCGTGCGTGCCATCTGGCAGCAGCTCGGCGGCGAGCCTGAATATGCGCGCCAGATCGCACGCGCCGTGGCCGACGGCGACCTCTCGATGCAGATCGTGACCGAGGCGGGCGACCAGGCCAGCCTGCTGGCGGCGCTGAAGGAGATGCGCGGCCGGCTGGCCGGCATGGTGTCCGGTATCAAGGCATCGGCCGAAACCATCCAGGTGGCCAGCGCGGAAATCGCCCAGGGCAACGCGGATCTGGCCGCGCGTACGGAGTCGCAGGCGGGCAGCCTGGACCAGACGGCGCGCAGCATGGACAGCCTCACAAGTACTGTGCGCGACAACGCCGCCAATGCGGGGCAGGCGCATGAACTGGTCGTGTCGGCATCCGTGGTGGCGGTCAAAGGCGGGCAGGTAGTCAGCCAGGTGGTTACCACCATGGGTGAGATCAACGATTCATCCAGGCGCATCGTCGACATCATCGGCGTCATCGACGGCATCGCCTTCCAGACGAATATCCTGGCCTTGAATGCGGCCGTGGAAGCGGCTCGCGCGGGAGAGCAGGGGCGCGGCTTTGCCGTGGTGGCATCTGAGGTGCGCAACCTGGCGCAGCGCAGTGCGGCAGCAGCGCGCGAGATCAAGCAATTGATCGGCGATTCGGTGGCAAAGGTGAATGTCGGTTCGAAACTGGTCGACGAGGCTGGGCTGACCATGGGGCAGATCGTCGATTCCGTGAAAAAAGTGGCCGACATCATGGCCGAGATCAGTGCCGCCAGCCAGGCGCAAAGCGCCGGCATCGGCGACATCGGCGTGGCCATCGGCAGCATGGATCAGATGACGCAGCAAAATTCCGCGCTGGTGGAAGAAGCGTCGGCGGCCGCCGAATCGCTGCAGGAACAGGCCGTGCAACTGGGCACGGCGCTGGCCGTGTTCAAGCTGACACAGGGCAGCCTGGCGCCGATCGCTACCGTGCCGGCGGCACGGCGGCTGGCGTTGACGAAGGCGGCTTAAGTCCGCAAGCCGAACGGATGGTCGATGCTGTGTGCCGGTTCGGTGAACCAGCGCGGACCGTTTTCCGTCATGTAGAAATGGTCTTCGTGGCGGATGCCGAATTCGCCGGGGATGCAGATCATCGGCTCGTTCGAGAAGCACATGCCCACGTCGAGCGGCGTCGTGTCATTGCCCACCAGGTAAGGCCATTCGTGGATATCGAGGCCGATGCCGTGGCCCGTGCGGTGCGGCAGTCCCGGCAGCTTGTAGCCTGGGCCAAAGCCGTCGGCCTCCAGCGAGACGCGCGCGGCGCGGTCCACGTCGCCGCAGGGCACGCCCAGCCGGGCGGCGGCGAATGCCGCTGCCTGCGCCGCCTTTTCGCTGTTCCACACGCTGCGCTGGCGTTCGCTGATGGCGCCAAACACATAGGTGCGCGTGATGTCGGAGATGTAATTCATTACCTGGCAACCCGTGTCGATCAGTACCGTGTCGCCTGCCTTCAGTGTCTGCACGTAGTTTACGCCATGCGGATAGGCCGTCGCTTCGCCGAACAGCACGATGCAAAAATACGAGCGGGGTGCTCCCACCTTGCGGTGCGCGCGCTGGATGAATTCTTCCACTTCCACCGTCGTGATGCCTTCGTACAGCATGCTGGCCGTGGCCACGTGCACGGCCAGGGTCATGTCCATCACGCGCTGCATCAGGGCGATTTCGGCCTGTGACTTGCGGCTGCGGCAGTACGCGGTGACGGCACGCGCATTTTCCAGCGCGTAGCCGGGTGCCAGCGGCCGGATGCCGTCATAGATGAAGAAGGCGGCGCTTTCGCAGATGCCCACGCGCGGCGGCGCGTCCGCATCCTGGGCAATCCCCATGCGCGCCAGTACGTCGACGAACAGCTGGTACGGGCTCTCGTGCTCTTCCCAGCAATTGACCATGCCCTCGATGAGCATGAAGCCTTGCAAGGTGCTTTCCTCGAAGGCGGGAGCGATGTATTCGATCTCGCCGCTGGCCGGCAGGATGGCGCCCACCATGCGTTCGCTGGCATACCATTTGGTGCCCGTGAAGTAGGTGAGGTTGGCGCCCGCGTTCAGGTAGATCGCGGCGATGCCCTGCTCGCGCATGAATGCTTGCGCCTTGGCGATGCGTTGCGCGTGTTCGTCCTTGCCGATGGCAACCATGCCGCCCGTCATGTCCGACAGCGATGCCAATGCCTGTTCGATGGAAGTGCCACCTATGCTCATGCCTGCTCCTTTGCTCGATGCTGATTTGGAATGCGGGCATGATATCAGTTCGCGCCTTTCTGCTGGAGCCAGGGCGCGCCGCCGGCGGCATCGGGCGGGGGCAGCACGAGGTCGTGCGGATAATGAAATGCCAGTCCGCATAGTGCTGTTTGCGGCGCTGAACTGGTCGGGCACACCCTCGACCAGTTCATCGAGATTTTTCGGATAGCCGGACGCGCCCAGCGACAGCTTGATGCGTCTATTGTCCCAAGCGCGCTTGTAGGCATCGACGGCTACAGGTATCTCGATCAGGGCGCTGCGTAATTCCTGCTCCTACGCCCTTTGGCGTGTCAGCTGTGCCATCGGCACGGCTACCGTGGGTGTGTATCCGCCCAGCTGACCTTGCTGCTGGAAGCGTCGCAGACGGACGCCGCCTTTTCCGTGTTGTCGACAATCCTCGCGCAATGAAAAACGCCCCGCTGCAGCGATGCAGCGGGGCGCTTGTGCGCGCAAGCGCGGTTTATTTTTCCAGCTGCGTGCGCACGCGGGCGATCGCGGCGCGCACCTGGCGCGGCGCAGTGCCGCCCACGTGGTCGCGCGCGGCGACGGAGCCTTCCAGGGTCAGCACTTCAAACACGTCTTCACCCGTCAGCGGGGAAAACGCACGCAGCTGCTCCAGCGACAGGTCGGCCAGGTCGCAACCGGCATCGACGCAGGCGCGCACGGCCAGGGCAACCGCTTCATGGGCGTCGCGGAACGGCAGGCCCTTCTTGACCAGGTAGTCGGCCAGGTCGGTCGCAGTGGCATAACCCTGCAGGGCTGCCGCGCGCATCGCTTCCGGTTTCACCGTGATGCCACCGGCCATGTCGGCGAAGATGCGCAGCGTGTCGATGACGGTATCGACGGTATCGAACAGCGGTTCCTTGTCTTCCTGGTTATCCTTGTTATAGGCCAGCGGCTGGCCTTTCATCAGGGTCAGCAAGCCGATCAGGTGGCCATACACACGGCCTGTCTTGCCACGCGCCAGTTCCGGCACGTCCGGGTTCTTCTTTTGCGGCATGATCGACGAGCCGGTGCAGAAGCGGTCGGCGATGTCGATGAAGCCGATGCGTGGACTCATCCAGATCACCAGTTCCTCGGCCATGCGCGACACGTGCATCATCAGCACGGAGGCAGCGGCGCAGAATTCGATGGCGAAATCACGGTCCGACACTGCGTCGAGCGAATTGTGGCAGACGTCGTCGAAGCCCAGCGTCTTGGCGACGCGAAGGCGGTCGATGGGGAAGGTGGTGCCGGCCAGGGCGGCTGCGCCCAGCGGCAGGCGGTTGACGCGCTTGCGGCAATCGGCCATGCGTTCGGCATCGCGGCCGAACATCTCGACATACGCCAGCATGTGGTGGCCGAAGGTAATCGGCTGGGCCACCTGCATGTGGGTAAAGCCCGGCATGATGGTGTCGGCATGCTGCTCTGCCAGGTCCGTCAGTGCGCTGCGGAACGTCGCCAACAGGGTGGTGATGTCGTCGATGGCAGAACGTACGTACAGGCGGATATCGGTGGCCACCTGGTCGTTGCGCGAACGGCCCGTGTGCAATCGCTTGCCCGCATCGCCTACCAGTTCGGTCAGGCGCTTTTCAATATTCAGGTGGACATCTTCCAGGTCCAGCAGCCATTCGAACTGGCCAGCGGCGATTTCCTGCGAGATTTGCGCCATGCCGCGCTGGATTTCCGCGTAGTCGGCCGCGCTGATGATGGCTTGCGCATGCAGCATTTCCGCATGGGCCAGCGAACCTTCGATGTCGAACAGCGCCAGGCGCTTATCAAAAAATACAGAAGCTGTGTAGCGCTTGACGAGGTCCGAGACCGGTTCGGAAAACCGGGCCGACCAGGCTTCGCCCTTTTTGGAGAATTGATCAGTCATGAAAGAAGTCCTTTAGTGTAGGGCGATTATAAACAAGGTTGGCCTGCGGTAGTGCTTTTAGGGGCTTGCAGGGCGCTGAAATGGCCAGTAATGGGGCTGGCAAGCATCAAATGCCACGGTACGGGCGCTGTTGCGCGTTCCATCCGGGCTTTTTGTATTCTGTCCCGCAAATCGTGCGTTTTGTCGCAATCCGATGGCAGTTCAGCGGTGATCGGCCTACAGTTCAATCATCGCAGGACAAACAGCAACACCCCTCAACCTCAAGGAAAATATCATGAACATCGCTAAAAACATGGAAGCCATCTTCGTTGCCATCGTCGCCATCGCCGCCGCCACCAGTCTGGCCACCGCCGCCGTGCCGAAGTTCCGCGCTGCGCCAGCCACCATCCACGCCAGCGCCGATCAAGCCACCATGCACACCGTGTATGTCAGCGCCAAGCGCCTGAGCGCAGAAGAAAAAGCCGCCCTGTAAGAGTGGCGATGCAATGCAGCTAGTACGAAAAATATCAGTAGCACACAGCAGTACCGTACATGGACAGTCAGAACGGGCGTCGCCCCCCCGGTTCTTTCCAGCCCAGGTGACAGCAGCAGAAAAAAGACCGATGATCGTGTTTTCAACGATAGCAAGGCCTGCACAATGTCAGCTTTGATGATCAGTACCGACAAGGCGGAACTTGACGTTCCGGCCATCCACCATTTTCTCAGCACGCAATCGACATGGGCCATCGGCATCCCGCTGGCTACCGTACAGCGCGCCATCGACCGTTCGCTGTGTTTCGGCGGCACGCTTGACGGCCGCCAGGTGGCGTTTGCCCGCGTGGTCAGCGACTACGCCACGTTTGCCTATCTGGTCGACGTGTATGTACTGGAAGAGTACCGCGGCCGCGGCTACAGCAAGCGCCTGATGGACGCCGTGATGGCACATCCCGACTTGCAGGGCTTGCGCCGTTTCATGCTGGCCACCAGCACGGCGCATACGCTGTACGCGCGTTACGGTTTTACGGCGCCGCTGCGCCCGGAAACGCTGATGGAACGCTATGTGCCGGACATCTACCAGCGTTGATTGATTACCTTGAGCGTCGGGCGCAAAAAAGCCACGGCGACTGTGCATCGCCGTGGCTTTCTTTACTGCCAGTGCATCAGGCAGGGGGGAATCAATAGCAGCAGCGCGAGCACCAGATAGATCAGCTGCAACGGGATCATCCACTTGGCCCAGGTAATCCACGGCACGCGCGCCAGCGCCAGCACGCCGACGGTGATGCCTGAGGTGGGAATCATCGGCGTGGTGAATTCGCCGAACTGGAAGGCAAGAATGGCCGTCTGGCGCGTCACGCCCACCAGGTCGGCCAGCGGCGCCATGATGGGCATGGTCAGCGCGGCCTGGCCGCTGCCGGAATGGATGAAGAAATTGATTACCGACTGCATGAAGAACATCTTTTGCGCTGCAAAGACTGGGCTTGACGACGCCACCAGGGGCGTGAGCGCATGCAGCATGGTGTCGATGATCTGCGCATCGCGCGCCAGGATCATGGTGCCGCGCGCCAGCGCGATGACCAGCGCCACGCTCACCATGTCGCGCGCGCCCTGCACGAAAGACGCCACCAGGCTGTCCATGTCGAGCCGGCCGACCAGACCGACGACGATGGCCATCACCAGGAACAGGGCGGCGATTTCATCGATGAACCAGTCGTACTTGACGACGCCGACGACCATCGTCAGCAAGGTCGCCATGAAAATCCACAGCACGGCACGGTGCGTGCGCGTCATGCCGGCAAAGCTGTCCAGGTCCATCGAGTGTTCGCTGCGCTTTTCGATGTCGAGCAGATAGGTCGGGCTTTTTTCCGGATGGCGCTTGATGCGCGCCGCGTACCACATCAAAAACACGATGCTGACCGCCGTGGCGATGGCCCACACGATCAGGCGGTAGCCGATGCCGGAAAAGATCGGCACGCCGGCGATACCCTGCGCGATGCCGACATTGAACGGGTTCAGGAAGGCGGCGGAAAAGCCCACCTGCGAGCCGATGAAGGGAATCGATACGCCCGTGATGGTGTCATAGCCCAGGGCCAGGGCAAGCGGCACGAAGATCAGGATGAAGGGAATCGCTTCCTCGTTCATGCCGAAGGTGGCGCCACCCAGTGAAAACATGGTGAAGAAGACGGGAATGATGGCCGCGCGCACGAAGCGCGAACTGGTATGCGCCTTGGCGATGGCCTTGATCAGCGAATCGAAGGCTTCCGTCTTTTGCAGCACGGCGAAGGCGCCGCCGACGATCAGCACGAAGCCGATGATCAGGCTGGCGTCGACGAAGCCCTTGATGGGCGCCATCATCAGCGCAGCCAGTCCCTGCGGCTTGTTGTCCACGTAGTGAAACGTGCCGGGGATGATCAGCTGCTTGCCGTTGACCAGTTGCGTATCGAATTTCCCGCCCGGCACCAGCCATGTCGCCAGGGCGATCATGGCCAGGATGCCGCACAGCAGGACGAAGGTGTTGGGGAGCTTGAATTTTCTCATGGCGTCATTGGCTCAGCAGGCTGCCGCCGCGGAAGGCGATGGCGCCGGCGACCTTGCCGACGTTCATGCCGCGCAGGACGTGGCGGTGGGCGCTGCGCGCAAAGAAGACACCGGCGACCGTGCAACGCAAGGTCGTCGTCTCGCCGCTGACGGGATCGATCAAGTCGGCTATTGCATCGCCGGCGGCCAGCACATCGCCCATTTCGCGCAGATACACCAGTACGCCGTGGTGCGGCGCGAGGATCGGCTCCACGCCGGCCAGCGGCGTTGGTTCGCATTGCGGTGCGGGCAGGTCGTCGCCGGCGCCGGCTATCTCCAGCACGCCCTCGATGGCAAGAAAGCGCAGCAAGGCAGTGGCATCGCGCTCTGCCAGGGCGTAGCTCACTTCCACTTCGCCGCGCAATTCGACGGTGGTCGACAGGCAGGCGGCGGGGATTGGATAGCGTCCCTGGAAGTGCGCGTCCAGATCCCACCACAGGCGGCTGCAGGCTTCGTCGAAAGGCTCTTCCCCGGCAGCCAGTTCCAGCAGCACGGCGCGCGCGCCCAGCAGTGCGGACAGGGGCGCGATCTGCGCCGCCAGCGGCGTGCCTGTATAGATGTGCAGTGCCGCTTCGTTATCGCAATGCAGGTCGAGCACGATGTCGGCATCGATTGCCATGCCCAGCAAGGTTTTTTTCAGTGTTTCCGCGTCCGTGCCCGGCCGCCAGGCGGCGACGGCGGCGCGCGCATGCTCGCGTATCAGCGCTACGTTGGCTTGCGCATCCTGTCCCAGCAGGCCATCGAGCGTGGTTTTCAATTCATCTGCCACGTGGCGGTAGGCGCGGTTGAAGTTGATGCCCGTGGTCAGGTCGAAGCGGCCAAACGGCGCGCCATGGATGGCTTGCGCCAGGCCGATGGGATTGGCGGCCGGCACCAGGATCACTTCGCCGTGGATCTTGCCCGCCGCCTCCAGCGCCAGAAGTTCGCGGCGCAGGAATTGCGATACCAGCATGCCCGGCACTTCGTCCGCGTGCAGCGCTGCCTGGATATACACCTTCTTGCCGCTGCGGCTGCCGGCCGCCGCCGTACCAAAGTGAAAGCTGCTCAACTGGCAAGATACGCTGGCGTGCGCGCTGGAGATGGGATGCTGTTGTACTTGCATGGTGAATTCGCCCCAAAACGGGGCGCGGTTGATGGATTTCGGTCGATTATGTAGCATTATTTTCACGAAGTAAATCAATGAAAATCCTTTTACAAATATTTGTTGAGTTTTCTTTTTGATATGAGTAGAGTAAGTTCCAACGACCCGTTTTCGCCTTTTTATCCTTCATCCGCCATGCACAAGAACACAGGCCGCCAGTGATATGAAATCATCCGCCAGTCCTGCCCGTAACAGCTCCCGCACGCCAGTGGCCGCCGTCCTGTCGTCGCCCGATGCCGCCTTCGCGCAATCGCCGCTGGGGCAAGCGCTGATGTACGTGCTGGCCAGCGGCTCGGCCTCGCAGCGGCAGATCGCCGATTACCTGCTGCGCAACCAAATGCGCGTGACGGCGCTGGGCATCGAGGAACTGGCCGATAGCTGCCAGGTATCGACGGCGACCATCAGCCGCTTTGCGCGCGACATCGGCCAGAAGAATTATTCGGCTATGCGCAGCGCCATGGCCGAAACCCTGCAATCGCTGTTGCAGCCAGTCGACAAATTGCGCCGCACGATAGAACGGCGTGCGCGCGCCACATCACCCATCACGGAAAGCCTGGAGTATGCGGCCGCGAACATCGCGGCCACGTCCGATGCCCTGTCGCCGCCGGCCATGCAGGCCGTGGTGCGGCGCCTGACGCGCGCCAAGGTAGTGTATGTGATGGGTTTTGGCTTGTCGGCCAACCTGGCGGGCATGCTGGTGCAGCATCTGCAGCCGTTTTGCCCGCATGTGGTGGAAGTGGTGGGCATCGGCGGTTCGGAAGTGGCGGCCGGACACCTGGTCAACCTGACGGGGCAAGACGTGCTGGTGGTGATCTCGTTCCCCCGCTACACGCTCGACTGCATCGGCCTGGCCAGCTTCGCGCGCGACCGCGGCGCCTGCATCGTGGCGCTCACCGACTCTCCAGCATCCCCCCTCGCCGAACTGGCCGATCACGCGCTGTATGCGCAAAGCACGCATCCTGTCCTGCCCAGCAGCGCCAGCACCGCGCTGGCCATGATCGAGGCGCTGGCCGTGGCGCTGATGGTATCGAACAAGAAGAACGTTGAAAAAGCGGCCCGCCTGAGCGAAGTCATTGCCGCCTATCTGTATGGCGGCGAGCATGGCGTGCCGGGGCCCCGGAAAGCAGTATCCAGGCAGCGCAAGGCAGTATAAAAATCATGACAAAAATCAGACATACACCATCGGGGAGAGATGCAATGCACATGAAAAGACAGGACGACCGTTCCATATTTCCACGCGAATCGGCGTTGGCGCAAGGCGTGCGTCTCGCGCTGGGCGCCTTGAGCGTGTCGGCTGCGCTGGGCATGCTGGCCAGCGCCGCGCAGGCGCAGGAACAGGATGGAGAGCCTGCGCCGAAAAAAATGCAGCGCGTGGAGATCACGGGGTCGGCCATCAAGCGCCTGGAATCGGAGACGGCGCTGCCGGTGCAGGTCATCACGCGCGCCGAGATCGAAAAGGCGGGCGTTACGACGGCGGCCGAGCTGATGGCGCGCGTGTCAGCCAACGTGGGCGGCCTGACCGACGGCGCCAGCATCAATGTGGGCGGCGACCAGCGCGGCTTCAACAGCGCCAACCTGCGCGGAGTGGGAACCTCATCGACCCTGGTGCTGCTCAATGGCCGGCGCATGGCGAACTTTGCCTCGCCGGGCGACGATGCCGGCGTGGACTTGAACAACATTCCCGCCGCCGCCCTGCAGCGCGTGGAAGTGCTGCTCGACGGCGCCTCGGCCCTGTACGGTACGGACGCCATCGGTGGCGTCATCAACTTTATTACGCGTAAGGATTACCAGGGCGTGGAGCTGAATGTCTACGGCAGCCGCACCGATGAAGGGGGCGCCGGCAAGCGCACGGCCAGTATCACGGCCGGCACGGGCGACCTGGCCACGGATGGCTACAATATCTTTGCTGTGGTCGACCTGCAAAAAACAGACCGCCTCAGCTCCTCGCAGCGCAAGTTCATTCCTAACCTGCAGGTTCCGCAGCGCCTGGGGCATTTGCTGTCAAGTTTTACAAGCCCGGCGAATATCCGCCTGTCGGGAGAGCAGCGTGACTATTTGCAGGACAATGGCTTTCTGCTCAATGGCAAGCCGATTACCAACCGACAGATCAATCTGTCGATACCGAACTGTTCGCCTCCGGCCAATCTGTACCTGCCGGCCGGAACGGGCGGCGTCGATGCCTGTACCTACGATTACATGGGCGACACGGAGCTGTACCCGAAGACGGACAAGCAGAACTTGCTCACGCGCGGCGTACTGAAGCTGAATAATGATCACCAGCTGTACGCGGAAGTGGCGCTGAGCCGCTCGCGCAGCTATTACGTGGGTTCGTCGGCGCGCGTGATCGGCTATCTCGATTACAGCAAGGTACCGCAACTGGCCAATACCGGCCTCGATAGCATCATCGACGAAGACGGCAATCCGACTGCGCGCGAATTGGAACTGCGCATGCGCCTTAATGAGGCGGGCATGCGCACCAGCCAGTTGACCAGCGAGAGCCAGCGTTTCGTGGTGGGCGCCAGCGGCACGCTCGCCGGCTGGGATTACGACGTGGGCTTCAATCACAGCGTCAACATCGTGAAGGACCGCGATACGCATGGTTATGTCCTGTACGACAAGCTATTGGAAGGCATCGCCTCCGGCGACATCAACCCGTTTGGCCCATCGAACGCGAAGGGCAGGGCGCTGCTCGACAGCATCCAGGTCAATGACGAAGTACGGCATGCGCGCGGCACCATGGATGCACTCGACTTCAAGGCATCGCGCGCGCTGATGGCGTTGGGTGGCGGCGACATGGCGCTGGCTGTGGGCGGCGAAGTGCGCCGCGAGCGCACCGAGTTCCGTCCATCGGCATTGCTGATGAGCGACAACATCAACAACGACGCGGCGCCCGAAGGCGGCGTGGCCACCAGCGACAGCCGCAAGGTGCAAGCCATCTACAGCGAATTGCTGCTGCCGTTTACCAAGCAGTGGCAGGCGCAGTTGTCTGGTCGTTACGACCATTACCAGCAGGTGGGCGGTGCCCTTAGTCCGAAGATCGGCCTGACCTACATGCCCAGCAAGCAGGTGCTGCTGCGCGCGTCGGCTGGCAAGGGCTTCCGCGCGCCGTCGATGTCGGACCTGCACCGGCCCACCGCCTACAGCAGTACGGCGACGCTACCGGATCCCGTGTATTGCGCGAGCGAGAACAATGATTACTCCGTCTGCGCCGATAATTGGGATACGCGCCGCTACAGCAACGATAAGCTGAAACCGGAGCGCAGCCGCCAGTTCACGGTCGGCCTGGTGCTGGAACCGAGCCACCACTGGACCTTCAGTGCCGACTACTGGAACATCAAGCGCACGGATCTGATCAGCGAAATCGGCGACGACATCATCCTGGGCAACCTGGCCAAATACGGCGATCTGGTGCACCGCAACAAGGACAATGAAATCGACTATATCGAGCTGCGCAAGGAAAACCGTGGCGCGCAGAAGGCTGCGGGCATCGATATCACGGCCGACCTGCATGGCGTAAAAACGGCCTGGGGACGTTTTGGCGGCCACCTGAGCGGCACCTATGTGCTCGATTCGAAAATCCAGACCAGCCCCGGAGACGATTTCATCAGCAACTTGAATAAATTCGTCACGGACGGCGTGGTGCAGCGCTGGCGCCATACGATCACCCTCGACTGGGACAACGGCCCGTATTCGGCCAGCCTGTCGAACACCTATTCGAGCGGCTACGATGACCAGAACTCGGCCATCAACACGGACGATGGCAGCGTGGTCAAGTCGAACCGGGTAAAGGCGTACACGCTGTGGGACATGTCGGGCGCGTATGCGGTCAGCAAGCAGTTCAAGCTGCGCGCGGGCATACAGAATCTGTTCAATACCAGCCCGCCGTACTCGAACCAGGCGTACTTCTTCCTGTCCGGCTATGATCCCAGCTATTCGGATCCGCGTGGCCGGCGCTTCTATGCCAGCGCCAATTACAGCTTCAAGTAAGCAGTTTTACATTGAAGCGTGGAGATACCGCAACAACGCTGTCATATGCAGCAAGTAATATCGTAGTTCGATGGAGTTGGGTTGCAAGCAGTGGTTTGGGCAGCAAGGGCGCGCGCCAGGCGCGTGCCCCTTTCCGTGTATTCGAGAGGTACCATGAAATCATCTTCAAGCCTGTATCACACCTTCCGCGCCGCGCTGCTGTTCGCGCTGGCATTGTGCAGCTTCCATGCCGTGGCGGCGCCTGGCGGAAGTGCCATCGGCAGCGCCCCGCAGGGCACCCTCGTCATCATCGGTGGCGGCCTGCGCGCCGACAATGCCGAAGTCTGGCAGCGCATCGTCAAGTTGTCGGGCGGGCCGGGCGCGCGTATTGCCGTGCTGGCCTCGGCCGCGATGAATCCGGAAAAATCGGGTGAAAGCATCATTAAGAAACTCAATCAATATGGCGCCGATGCTTTTTTCGTGCCACTGGCCGTCAAACTGGCCAATCGTGATTACCGCAAGGCCGCCGAAGATCCGGCCATCGTCACGCAGATCAAGTCGGCCACCGGCATCTATTTTGCCGGTGGCGACCAGGGGCGCATCACGCAAGCCTTGCTGCGCCCGGACGGCAGCCGCACGGCCGCGCTGGAGGCCATCTGGTCGGTCTACCGCAGCGGCGGCGTGATCGCCGGTTCCAGCGCCGGTGCGGCCATCATGAGCACCACCATGTTTTATGACGCCAAACCCGTGCTCGACATGCTCAAGATGGGCGTGACGGATGGCCGCGAGATTGCGCCGGGACTGGGCTTCATCGGCAGCGATGTCTTCGTGGACCAGCATCTGCTGGTGCGCGGGCGCTTTGCGCGCATGATTCCCGTGATGCTGAAAAAAGGCTATCACCTGGGACTGGGCATCGATGAAAACAGCGCCATGGTGGTCGACGCCATGCGCGACGTGGAAGTCATCGGCTACAGCGGCGCCTTGCTGATCGACCTGTCGGGCGCCATCAGCGACCGTGGCGTGAAAAATTTTAATATCAGCAACGCCGCCATCAGCTACCTGGACCGGGGCGACAAATTCAACCTCGTCACGCGCGTGTTTACGCCGTCGCCGGACAAGGCCGACAACAAGCTCGATCCGAACCAGCCGGACATGCGCGAGCCCGTGTTTACCAACGATATCCTCGGCAATAACGCTGTGCTCGATCTGATGGGCAACCTGATCGACAACGCGCAGCAGGAAGCCATCGGCATCGCCTTTGGCAACCCGCGCGATCCGTATCCGGACCTGGGTTTTGAATTCAGGTTCAGCAAGACCGTCAACAGCGTCGGCTACAGCTCGACCGAGGCGGAAGCGTATTCGGTGCTGAAGCTGCGCCTCGATATCCGCCCGATCCAGCTGCGCCAGCCGCTGTACCGCTACAAATAAGCGGCGTTGGCGCGCCGCCAGCGTGGCCAGGCGGCGATCGTCAATGCCCTGAGCAGCCACTCGACAGGGCCATACGCGTGGCCGCGCAGCCACCAGCGGCTCAGTGGCAGCTGCACGCAAAAGAGGATGACGGCAAGCGCCAGTGCCCCGAGCGGCGAGACGCTGCCCATCAGCCGTGCGCCGTACGCGAGGAACAGCCAGGCACAGATGGCCGACTGCAGCAGGTAGTTCGACAGGGCCATGCGGCCCATATCGGCCAGCAGGGGGAACAGCGTTCCGCCGCGCAGGCGCTCGAACAGGGCCAGCGCCAGCGCCAGGTAGGTGCCGGCCAGCAGCGGCGCGGTCGCCAGTCCCACGGCCAGTCCCGCCAGCTGCCATGCCTGGCTTTGCACATACACGGACGTCCATGCATAGAAGGCGGCGCCGGGTAATCCCGCCAGCGTGCCGGCCCACAGCAGGCGGCGGCGCAGAGGCAGGTAATCGCTTGCGTGCAGCAGCATCTCGCGCTTGCCGGCAGCCAGGCCGCACAGGAACATGGCCAGCGCGCACGGCGCCTGTACCAGCAGCAGGACGATCCAGATGTCACTCAGTTCGCGCAGATGCTGCAGGATGACGGTGGCCGGAGTGGCGCGGTAGGCGGCCAGCGCGGTTGCCGCTTTCTGCGCCATGGCCACGGCCTGCTGGGCGGCGTCGCCCGCCGGCTGAAGACTTTGCATCCAGGCCATCCATCCCCAGAACCCCACGCAGACGGTGACGAGAATCAAGGCCAGGGACAGTGCCTGGCGTTCGCCGCAGCGATGCAGCGCCAGCAGCACGATGCCCAGCAGGGCGTAGGTGGTGAGTATGTCGCCATGAAACAGGACCACTGCATGCAGGGCGCCGATCAGCCATAGGCCAGCTTGCCGGCGCAGCATGCGCGGCACAAACGGCGCATCGGCGCGCGCGGCCGCCTGCATCTGCAAGGTGAAGCTGTAGCCGAACAGGAAGGAAAACAGCAGATAGAACTTGGTCTCGAACAGCAGGGCGACGAGAAAATGCGTGGCGCGGTCCACGCCGCCGTGAAAGGCGGGATCGGTCAAGCCCAGGCCGAACCAGGGCGTGGCGAAGGCGCCGATATTGACGGCCAAAATGCCGAATAACGCGCAGCCGCGCAGGGCGTCGACGTCAGCGATGCGCGCCGGTGTTGCCGTCATGGCGCCGCTCATGAGCGGGCAGGGCGCAGGAAGCGCGCCAGCAGCAGGTGCAAGCTGGCGCGCTGCGCCAGCGGTGCGTATTGGGGATCGACGGCGACCCGATTGAAGATGCCGTCGATCAGCGCGGCGATCCAGCTGGCCGTTTGCGCAGCATCCAGCGCGGTGTCGACCTGGCCTTGCGCAGCGGCGCTTTCCAGCAGCGCCTGCACGCCGGCGCGCAGCACGACATCGTTGCGCGCCACCCTGGCCGCGATATCTGGATCGCGCATCGCTTCGGCAGAAATTTCCAGCGCCAGTCCCGCAAAATCCCCGTCGGCCGCCAGCGCCAGCACCAGGTCCATGAAATCGAGCAGGGCGCGGTACGCATCGGCGCTGCCTTGCACGCCGGCGAAATAGGCGGCCGTCTCGTTGCCTTCCTGGTCGACGATGGCGGCGATGATGGCTTGCTTGGTGGGGAAGTAATGAAACAGGTTGCCGGGACTCATGCCCGCTTGCGCGCAGATGGAGGCCGTGCTGGTCTGATGGAAGCCTTTGCGGGCAAAGCAGTGGCGCGCTGCGGCGACGATGGCGTCACGGCGGGCCGCGTGTTTATCAGGATCGATGGTGCGCATGGTGTCTGTCCGTTTTCCGTATTAATTCATTAATCGACTAGTCAATCTAATATAAGCCGATAGGTTGGCATGGTCAAGCGTATCGGGTGAAATGGGCGCTTTGCATGCCCCCTTCCTGTCGCTACAATGTGCCGCAGCGGTTTTCCCCGCGCCTGCCGGCGAGCCCGCTGATTGTTTGGAAAACCGTTCCCTTCACCTGTTTTTCTACCGTTTTAGGAATGACATGCAGCAGACTCCGATTCGCTCCTTCCTCTGCACTCTGGCGCTGGCCGCCGGCACGCTCCCTGTCGCGGCGGCGACCATTGCCGCCCAGCAGGCCACCATGCGCCTCGATTACCAGCACAGCGGCAATGCGCTGGGCGAACATTATGCGGTTGAACGCGTGCTGGTCGAGCCCTTGCCATGGCCTGGCAATCCGGCGCGCCCTATCGACGACAGCAACCGCGGCAACAACCTGCTGGAAGTGGTCGATATCAAGTCGGGCAAGGTGCTGTATTCGCGCGGCTTTTCCACCATCTTCGGCGAGTGGGCCAGCACCGATGAAGCGAAAACCACCACGCGCGCCTTCCAGGAATCCGTGCGTTTCCCGCAGCCGGAGCAGCCCGTGCGCGTACGCATCCTGAAGCGCGACGAGCGTGGCCTGTTTTCCATTGTATGGAGCACCGATGTCGACCCGGCGGCGCAGGATGTGATCCGCAAGCAGCCGCCGGCGCCCGTCAAACCGATCCCGATCCGTGTCAGCGGTCCGTCGTCCGGCAAGGTCGACCTGCTGATCATGGGAGATGGCTACACGGCCGCGGAAATGGGCAAGTTCGAAGCGACGGCGCGGAAATTGGCCGAGCACCTGTTTACTGTGTCGCCGTTCCGCGAACGGGCCAATGATTTCAATGTGTGGGCCATGGCCGCGCCGACGCAGGAGTCGGGTGTGTCGCGTCCATCGACGGGCGTGCACCATGCGTCGCCGTTGGGCACGCGCTACGATATCTTCGGCAGCGAGCGCTATGTGCTGACGACGGATAACCGCGCCCTGCGCGACCTGGCGCAATATGCGCCGTATGAATTCATTGAAATCCTCGTCAACAACGACACCTACGGCGGCGGTGGCATCTTTGGCCAGTTCAGCACGGCCGCAGCGAACAACGACTGGGCCAATTACCTGTTCGTGCATGAATTCGGCCACCATTTCGCCGGCCTGGCCGACGAGTACTACACCTCGCCCGTGGCCTATCAGTCGAATGGCGAGCGGCAGGAACCGTGGGAGCCGAATGCCACGGCGCTGCGCGATCCGGCCAGGCTGAAATGGAAGAACCATGTCAAGGCGGGCACGCCGCTGCCCACGCCATGGCCGAAGGAGGCGTACGACATCCATGCGCGCGAGTACCAGAAACAGCGCGCCGCCCTGCGTTCGGCCAACCGCCCGGAAAGCGAGATGAGCGACTTGTTCAAGGCCGACCTGGCGTACACGCAACAGCTGTTCTCGAAGGCGCCGCAGCGCCATGCGGTGGGCGCCTTTGAAGGCGCCAACTACGAATCGTCCGGCTACTACCGGCCGGAGATGCAGTGCATCATGTTCGACCGCAGCGAGACGTTCTGCTCCGTATGCCAGGATGGCATCAGCACCATCATCGACCTGTATTCGCGTCCCGCCACGGCGCCGCGCAAATAAGGCCGTTCAGCTTAACCCCGCAAGGCATGGCGGGCCATGTTGCAACGCAATAGCATGGCCCTCATTCTGTCCATCCTTCACCACCCACCGCCCGCCACTGCCCAGTGTTGCTTGTTTTTCTGGCAATTCCTGCCTTCGCTGGCAAAGTCACTTTTCTTCCCGCCAGCCCAGTGGAATTATCAAATAAGCATCCCCGCACGCTTGCTTGAAAAATATTTCATTTAGATAATATTGAGGTAAAATTTGATTTACATCAATGTTGCATTGCCGCAATCGCACTTATAGTTGACCTAGCTCAAAGCGTCATGAAATGCGGATCGGACTTATCACGAATCACGCTTCTAAATGCTGTAGAGTAATTTCGCCCCGTACCAGTTCCCCGAGAATGCACTGGTGCTGGCCTCGAATTTCAGTGACGGAAGCCCGATTCATGAAGATGCAGATCCCCGCGCCTGACGCGTGCAGTACCTTACACCCCCACACTCCCATTGCCTTGCCGTATGCGCGTGCCGGCGGCGTTACCCTGGCCATTTGCGCCGCCGCCATGCGTGCCGGCGCAGTGCGATGCGTGCATGCGGCCACTCCCTGGCCCGCACTGCGTCCTGTTCAGGCATGACGGCCGCCTTGCAGCAGTACTTGCCTTTGCAGGGCAAGCGGGGGCTGGTGGTCGGTATCGCCAACGCGCAAAGCATCGCCTGGGGCTGCGCCAGCGCATTGCGCGCAGCCGGTGCCGAACTGGCAGTCACCTGGCTCAATGACAAGGCCCGTCCACATGTGGAACCGTTGGCGCAGCAAGTGCAGGCGGCCATCATGGCGCCACTCGACGTGGCCGTGCCGGGCCAGCTCGAAGCGCTGTTTGCGCAGATCGCGCAGCAGTGGGGGGGGCTCGATTTTGTGGTCCATTCCATCGCTTACGCGCCCAAACAAGACTTGCATGGCCGCGTGACGGACAGTTCGGCTGACGGCTTCGCGCAGGCGATGGATATCTCCTGCCACTCCCTCATGCGCATGGCGAAGCTGGCCGAACCCCTGATGCCGGACGGCGGCAGCCTGATGACCATGAGTTACCTGGGCGCCGAGGAAGTCATTGCCGATTATGGCTTGATGGGACCCGTGAAGGCGGCGCTGGAAGCATCGGTGCGCTACCTGGCCGCCGAACTGGGCCCGCAAGGCATCCGCGTCAATGCCATCTCGCCGGGTCCTCTGGAGACCCGGGCCGCTTCCGGCATTGCCCATTTCGACCGCCTGATGGCCGACGCCATCGAACGCTCGCCCATGCGGCGCCTGGCCACTATCGAGGACGTGGGCGCGTTGTGCGCCTTCCTCGCCGGCGACGGCGCGCGCGCCATCACGGGTGGCACCCTGTATGTCGATGGCGGCTACAACATTCTGAATTGACTGGAAGAAGATGATCATGCCTGTTCCCGCATTATCCGCGTGCGCCAGGATGGCCGCGCTGGCCACCACGCTTGCCCTGGCCGGCTGCGCCTCGATGGCGCCGCCGTACGCGCCACCGCCGCTCCCCGTGGCGGAGCAGTATCCGGAAACCGATTCCGCCGGCGCGCACGCGGCCGATATCGCCTGGCAAGCCTATTTTGCCGATGCGCGCCTGCAGGCGCTGATTACGCAGGCGCTGGCCAGCAACCGCGATATCCGCATCGCCGCCCTGCGCGTGGAAGAGGCGCGCGCCGCGTATGGCATACAGCGCGCGGAGCAGTTCCCCACCATCGCGCTGGGCGCTTCCGGCAGCCGTGCGCGCGTGCCCGGTGACCTGAGCGTGACGGGCCGCCCCATGACAAGCGCGCAGTACCAGGCGGGCTTGAACGTGAGCGCATGGGAGCTCGATTTCTGGGGCCGCGTGCGCAGCCTGAAGGACAGCGCGCTGCAAACCTTGCTGGCCAGCGACGAGGCGCGCCGCGCCGTCGGCGTGGCCCTGGTGGCGCAGGTGGCCAATGGCTACCTGGGCTTGCGCGAACTGGATGAACGGGTGGCGCTGGCGCGCGCCACGGTCGACAGCCGCGCCGAGTCGCTGCGCATCTTTACGCGTCGCTTCGAGGTCGGTTCGATTTCCAAGCTGGATCTGACGCAGGTGGAAACCCTGCTTAGCCAGGCCTTGTCGCTGTCGGCGCAGCTGGAGCAGGCGCGTGCCGTCCAGGCGCACGCTCTGGCCCAGCTGGTGGGCGGCCCCGTCGACCTGACGCCGGTGGCTGGTGAGGTGCGCCGCTTCGATGACGCCAGCGTGCTGCAGCCCTTGCATGCGGGCTTGCCATCTGCCTTGCTGGCGCAGCGCCCCGACCTGGTGGCGGCCGAGCATCAGCTGCGCGCCGCGCACGCCAATATCGGCGCCGCGCGCGCCGCCTTCTTTCCCACCATTTCGCTGACGGCGGCCTACGGTACGGCCAGCGCTGAATTGAGCGGCCTGTTCGATTCGGGTAGCGGCGCCTGGAATTTCGCGCCGCGCCTGGTGCTGCCGATCTTTGACGCGGGCCGCATCCGCGCCAACATGGACCTGGCCGAGGTACGCCGCGACGTGGCCGTGGCCAATTATGAAAAGAGCGTTCAGGGCGCGTTTCGCGAAGTGGCCGACGCGTTGTCGAACCGGCGCTGGCTGGCGCTGCAGGTGGACATCGGCAAGACTACCCTGGCCGCGCAGAGCGAACGTGCGCGCCTGGCCAAGCTGCGCTACGACAATGGCGCCGCGCCCTACCTGGAAGTGCTTGATGCGCAGCGCGACCTGCTGACGGTCGAGCAGCAACTGGTGCAGACGCGCCGCGCGCTGCTCTCCAGCCAGGTCAGCCTGTATGCCGCCCTGGGCGGCGGCGCACCCGCTGCCGCCACCACGTTCTCCAATTAATTGCGATTGCCGACACCATGACTCCACAACTGAAGAAAAAACTCATCCCCGCCGCGCTGGTCGCCGCCGTTCTCATACTGGGCTTTGTGGCCTGGCAAAAAATGCGCCCCACCGGACCCGGTGAAGGTTTCGTCAGCGGCAATGGCCGCATCGAAGCAACCGAAATCGACGTCGCCACCAAGCTGTCCGGCCGCGTCAAGGACATCCTCGTGCGCGAGGGCGACTTCGTGAAGGCGGGCCAGCCGCTGGCCACCATGCAGGTGGACTCGCTGACGGCGCAGCGTGACGAGGCGCGCGCGCGCCAGCAGCAGGCGTCCGACGCGGTGGTCGGTGCGCAGGCCCAGGTGGCCGTGCGCGAGAGCGACAAGGCGGCCGCGCTGGCGCTGGTGGCGCAGCGTGAAAGCGAACTCGATGCGGCCCGGCGCCGCCTGGCCCGCTCGGAAACCTTGTCGAAAGAGGGCGCTTCCTCGGTGCAGGAACTTGACGATGACCGCGCCCGCGTGCGCAGCGTGGCCGCAGCCCTGAATGCGGCCAAGGCGCAGGTCACGGCGGCGCAGGCGGCCATCGATGCGGCCAAGGCACAGGTGGTCGGTTCGCGTTCCGCAGTGACGGCCGCCGAAGCGACCACCGCACGCATCGACGCCGACCTGGCCGATGGCCAGCTGGCCGCGCCGCGCGACGGCCGCGTGCAATACCTGGTGGCGCAGCAGGGTGAAGTACTTGCCGGTGGCGGCAAGGTCCTCAACCTGGTCGACCTGTCGGACGTCTACATGACTTTCTTCCTGCCCGAGACGGCGGCTGGCAAGGTGGCGATGGGCGGCGAAGTGCGCATCATCCTCGACGCAGCGCCCAACTACGTGATTCCGGCAACGATCTCGTTTGTCGCTGCCAGCGCGCAGTTCACGCCGAAGACGGTGGAAACGGCCAGCGAGCGTCAGAAGCTGATGTTCCGCGTGAAAGCCCAGATCAGCCGCGAGCTGCTGCAAAAGCATTTGGCGCTGGTGAAAGTGGGCTTGCCCGGCGTAGCCTGGGTGCGTCTCGATACAAAGCAGGCATGGCCGGCTGAACTGACGGCCAAGGTTCCGCAGTGACCATGGACGTGACCCCATTTGTCGTCAGCATCAAGGGCGTCAGCCAGCATTACGGCAAGACGGTGGCGCTCGATGGCATCGACCTCGATGTGCCGGCCGGCCGCATGGTGGGCTTGATCGGGCCCGATGGCGTGGGCAAATCAAGCCTGCTGTCGCTGGTGGCCGGCGCGCGCGTCGTGCAGCAAGGCAGCGTGATGGCGCTGGGCGGCGACATGCGCGATGCGCGCCATCGCGACGATGTCTGCCCGCGCATCGCCTACATGCCGCAAGGCCTGGGCAAGAATCTGTATCCGACCCTGTCGGTCGAGGAAAACCTGCAGTTCTTCGCGCGTCTGTTCGGCCACGATGCCGCCGAACGCCGCCGCCGCATCGACCAGCTGACCCGCAGCACGGGCTTGCATCCCTTCCTGGCGCGCCCGGCGGGCAAACTGTCGGGTGGCATGAAGCAGAAACTGGGCCTGTGCTGCGCCCTGATCCACGATCCCGACCTGCTCATTCTGGATGAACCGACCACCGGCGTCGACCCGCTGGCGCGCGCCCAGTTCTGGGACTTGATCGCCGGCATCCGCGTGCAGCGCCCGCAGATGAGCGTGATGGTCGCCACCGCCTACATGGACGAAGCGCAGCGCTTCGACTGGCTGGTCGCCATGGATGACGGCAAGGTGCTTGATACGGGCACTCCGGCCGAACTGCTGGCGCGTACGCAAAGCGATAACCTGGAGGCCGCCTTCATCAAGCTGCTGCCCGAAGCCAAGCGGGCGGGCCATCAGCCAGTGGTGATCACGCCGCTCGATGCCGCCAGTGCGCAGGATGTCGCCATCGAGGCGCAGGACCTGACCATGCGCTTCGGCGATTTTACGGCCGTCGATCATGTGAATTTCCGCATTGGCCGCGGTGAGATCTTCGGCTTTCTCGGCTCGAACGGTTGCGGCAAGTCGACCACCATGAAGATGCTCACGGGCCTGCTGCCGGCGACGGAAGGCAAGGCCTGGCTGTTCGGCAAGGAAGTCGATTCCAACGATATCGACACGCGCCGAAGAGTCGGCTATATGTCGCAGGCGTTTTCGCTGTACAGTGAATTGACGGTGCGCCAGAACCTGGTGCTGCATGCGCGCCTGTTCCACGTGCCGGAAGCGGAAATCGCTGCCCGCATCGATGAAATGGCGCAGCGCTTCGACTTGCGCGCAGTGATGGACGACTTGCCCGACAGCCTTCCGCTGGGCATACGCCAGCGCTTGTCGCTGGCCGTGGCCATGGTGCACAAGCCGGAGATGCTGATCCTCGACGAACCCACGTCCGGCGTCGACCCGATCGCGCGCGACAATTTCTGGCGCCTGATGATCGAGCTGGCGCGGCGCGACCGCGTTACCATCTTCATCTCCACCCACTTCATGAACGAGGCCGAGCGCTGCGACCGCATCTCGCTGATGCATGCGGGTAAAGTGCTGGTCAGCGATGCACCGGCAGAACTGGTGCGCAAGAAGGGTGCACCATCGCTGGAAGCGGCCTTCATCGCCTACCTGGAAGAAGCGGGTGGTGGCACGGCAGCGGCGACAGTGGCGGAAACGGCGGCACCCTTGCAGGAAGCGGTAGCGCAGGCGCCGCAGCAGAAGCAGCAGCGAAGCCGCTTCAGTCTTGGGCGCATGCTCAGCTACATGTGGCGCGAAACGCTGGAATTGCGCCGCGATCCCGTGCGCCTGACGCTCGCGCTGGGGGGCTCCGTGCTGCTGCTGTTCGTCATCGGCTTCGGCATCAGCCTGGACGTCGAAGACCTCAGTTATGCGGTGCTCGATCACGACCAGACGACCCTGAGCCAGAATTACACAAACAACCTGGCTGGCTCGCGCTACTTTGTCGAGCGCCCGCCGCTGCGCGACTACGCCGATATCGACAAGCGCATGCGCAGCGGCGAATTGTCGCTGGCCATCGAGATTCCCCCTGGCTTTGCGCGCGACGTGCAGCGCGGCGCGCCTGCGCAGGTGGGAGCGTGGATCGACGGCGCGATGCCGATGCGCGCCGAAACCGTGCAGGGCTACGTGCAGGGCATGCATCAACTGTGGCTGGCCGACCAGGCCTTGCACCGCTATGGCATCAAGATGAACAATCCCGTCGCCATCCAGACGCGCTACCGCTACAACCCGGACGTGAAAAGCCTGCCAGCCATGGTGCCGGCCGTGATTCCTTTGTTGCTGCTGATGCTGCCGGCCATGCTCGCTGCGCTATCCGTGGTGCGCGAAAAGGAACTGGGTTCCATCATCAATCTGTACGTGACCCCCGTCACGCGCCTGGAATTCTTGCTCGGCAAGCAGGTGCCTTACGTGCTGCTGGCCATGCTCAACTTCGTGCTCATGGCCCTGCTGGCGGTGACGGCCTTCGGTGTGCCGATCAAGGGAAGCTTGCCGACCTTGATCGGCGCTACCTTCATCTTCAACATCTGCGCCACCGGCATCGGCCTGTTCGCCTCGACGTTTACGCGCAGCCAGATCGCGGCCTTGTTCGTGACCATGATCGGCACCATGATCCCGGCCATCCAGTTTTCCGGCCTGCTCAATCCTGTCTCCTCGATGGAAGGCGTGGGCAAGGCGATCGGCCTGATGTACCCGGCCACGCACATGCTCAATATCAGCCGCGGCGTATTCAACAAGGCGCTGGGATTCGGCGACCTGCACGCCTCGTTCTGGCCTCTGATCGTGGCGATCCCCGTGATCCTCGGCGTGACGGTGGCGCTGCTGAAGAAACAGGAGTCGTAAACGTATGCGCCATCTTGAAAATATCTACCGCCTGGGCGTGAAGGAAATCTGGAGCCTGATCCGCGATCCGATGATGCTGGTCCTGATTTTGTATACCTTTACGCTGGCGATCTACGTGGCCGCCACGGCCAAGCCGGAAACCTTGCACATGGCCTCGATCGCCATCGTCGACGAGGACGGATCGCCGCTGTCCGGACGCATCGCCTCGGCCTTTTTCCCGCCGCAGTTCACGCCGCCGGCCATGATCAACCAGAGCCAGGTCGATGCGGGCCTGGACGCGGGGCAGTACACCTTCGTGCTGACGATACCGCCCAAGCTGCAGTCGGACGTGCTGGGGGGGCGCCAGGCGGAGTTGCAGCTGAACGTGGATGCCACACGCATGAGCCAGGCTTTCAGCGGCAGCGGCTACATCCAGCAGATCGTCGCCGGCGAAGTGGCCGAATTCGCCAAGCGCTATCGCGGCGCAACGGTCTCGCCGGTGGAGCTGGTGATGCGCGCGCGCTTCAATCCTTCGCTGAGCCAGGCATGGTTTGGCTCGCTGATGGAAATCATCAACCAGGTGACGATGCTGTCAATCATCCTGACTGGCGCGGCCCTGATCCGCGAGCGCGAACACGGCACCATCGAGCACTTGCTGGTGATGCCCGTGACGCCGGCCGAAATCATGCTGGGCAAGGTATGGTCGATGGGCCTGGTGGTGCTGCTGGCCGCCGCCCTGTCGCTGAACCTGGTGGTGCGCGGCATGCTGCATGTGCCGATCGAAGGCTCGATCGCGCTGTTCCTGTGCGGCGCGGCCCTGCACCTGTTTGCCACCACCTCGATGGGTATTTTCCTGGCCACCGTGGCGCGCAGCATGCCGCAGTTCGGCATGCTCCTGATCCTCGTGCTGCTGCCGCTGCAGATGCTCTCGGGCGGCAGCACGCCGCGCGAAAGCATGCCCGAGCTGGTGCAGAACATCATGCTGATCGCGCCGACCACGCATTTCGTCGAATTGAGCCAGGCGATCCTGTACCGGGGCGCCGGCATCGACGTGGTGTGGAAACCGTTCCTGGCACTGCTGGCCATTGGTACGGCCTTGTTTACCTTCGCGCTGGCGCGCTTTCGCAAGACCATCAGCCAGATGGCGTAGCCCCCGTGCCGGAATGTTCCGGCGTTTGTTTGCATGAAAAGGATAGCCATGAAGATCGAAACTGCTCCATTTTTCTCCACCGGCGGCTTGCCGTCCCTGGGCATGCTGGGCGACTATGCACGCGACTCGTGGCAGCGCATCGTGCTGTACGCCGATGTGATGCGCCGGCGCGGCAACCAGTACCAGGAACATCTGGCCGAGGACGTGCCGAACGTGCTGGATTTTCCCGCCGAACTGGTGATGTCCGGCCTGGAGCTTGCGCGTCCCGTCAACTACGGCCTGGCGCGCATATTGACGCCCGATGCACCGGAGCCCGATCAAGCCAAGCGGCCGTTCGTCGTCGTTGATCCGCGCGCCGGCCACGGTCCCGGCATCGGCGGCTTCAAGGCCGAGAGCGAAATCGGCGTGGCCCTGCGCGCCGGACATCCGTGCTACTTCATCGGCTTCCTGCCCGATCCCGTGCCGGGACAGACGGTGGAAGACGTGATGCACGCCGAGGCGGCCTTCCTGGAAAAAGTCATCGCCCTGCATCCTCTGAGCGAGGGCAAGCCTGTCGTCATCGGCAATTGCCAGGCGGGCTGGCAAATCCTCATGACCGCGGCCATGCGACCGGAGCTGTTCGGCCCCATCATCGTTGCCGGCGCACCCGTGTCGTACTGGGCCGGCTGGCATGGCCGCAACCCGATGCGCTACGCGGGTGGGCTGATGGGCGGCAGCTGGGCCACGGCGCTGGCGGGCGACCTGGGCAACGGCCGTTTCGACGGCGCCAGCTTGGTGCAGAATTTCGAGAAGCTGAATCCGGCCAACACCCTGTGGAGCAAGCAGTACAACCTGTACGCGCACATCGATACGGAAGCGCCCCGTTACCTGGAATTTGAAAAATACTGGGGCGGCCACGTGTTCCTCAACGATGTCGAGATGCAGTACATCGTCGACAATCTGTTCATCGGCAACCGCCTGGCCACGGCGGAGTTGATCACCTCCGACGGCGTGCGCCTGGACTTGCGCAATATCCGTTCGCCCATCGTCGTTTTCTGTTCGAACGGCGACAACATCACGCCGCCGCCGCAGGCCCTGGGCTGGATCACGGACCTGTACCGCGACGACAACGATGTGCTGCTGCACGACCAGACCATTGTGTATGCCGTACATGACAGCATCGGCCACCTGGGTATTTTCGTGTCGTCCAAGGTGGGACACAAGGAACACCAGAAATTCGCCAGCAATATCGACCTGATCAACCTGCTGCCGGCCGGCATTTACGAAGCGAGGATCGTCGACAAGACGCCTGATACGCCGAACGCCGACCTGGCCAGTGGCGACTATGTGCTGCAGGTCGAGCACCGCGGCATAGAGGACGTGCGCGCCATCGTGCAGCCAAGCGTGGAAAACGACCGCAAGTTCGCCGCTGCCGCGCGCGTGTCCGAGGTGAACCTGGCACTGTACCGTACCTTCGCGCAACCGTGGGTACGCGCCATGGTCACGCCGCAGTCGGCACGCTTCCTGCAGCTCACGCATCCGCTGCGCGTGTCGTACGAGCGCTGGACGGACCACAATCCTTTGGCCAGGCTGGTAGCCAAGGAGGCGGAGAAAGTGCGTGCTCACCGCCAACCGGTGGCGCCGGACAACCCGCTGCTGGCCATGCAGGAGGCCATCTCCGGCGCCATCACGGCCAGCTTGAACAGTTGGCGCGACTGGCGCGATACCGTGCAGGAAACGACCTTCGACCTGGTGTACGGTTCGCCCCTGGTACAGGCGCTGACGGGACAAGCCATCGGCGACGCTACGCCGCCGCGCCCCCACCCTGGCATCTCGCCCGAGCACTGCGAATACGTGCGCTGCGAAACGCGCAAGATGGACGAGGACATGCAGCACGGCGGCCTGGTGGAAGCGGCCGTACGCGCACTGTTCTACATCTACCGCTTCCGCATGATCGCCGACGAGCGCCGCGTCAACCTGGCCCTCAAACTGGTCAAGCCGCAATACACGCAAGGCTTCAACATGGAAGAATTCCGCGGCATTGTGCGCCAGCAGGCACGTTTGATGCTGCATGATTTCGATGCCGCCATCTCCACCTTGCCAACTTTGCTGTCGCGTGCAGAACCGGATGCCATCGGCGCGCTGGGCGAATGGCTGCAGCAAGTGCTGCAAGTGCCCGAAGCGCCCACGCCGGATGAGGAAGCAAGCCTGCAGCAGATGCTGGCGGTATTCGATCGTGCGATCAAGGCGCATGCGAAGGCGCTGCCGGCGGCCGCACGCGCATCCCAGCCTGCATCTCAGCTTGCTCCCCCGGCCAAGGCCAAAGGAAAACCTGCCAAAAACATTATCTCTGCATAGAAGACCATGATGACTACTACCCAAGACGATGATTTGCATATCGTGCGTAACCGCACCTTCGACCAGATCGCCATCGGCGACAGCGCCAGCATCACGCGCACCCTGAGCATGGACGATATCGCCCTGTTTGCGGTGATGTCGGGCGATGACAACCCGCAGCACCTGGATGCCGAATTTGCAGCCTCCAGCCGCTACGAGGGCGTCATCGCTCACGGCATGTGGGGCGCCGCCCTCATTTCCGCTGTGCTGGGCACGCGCCTGCCCGGCGCCGGCACTGTCTACACGGGTCAGACCCTGCGCTTCCTGCAGCCCGTGCGCGTGGGCGATACGCTGGCCATCAGCGTCACCGTCACCGCGCTCGAACCGCGCAACCGCCACGTGACTCTGGCCTGCCGCTGTGTTAACCAGCATGGCGCCGTGGTGCTCGACGGCGAAGCGCAGGTAATCGCGCCCGCCGAACAGATCGAAAGAGTGCGCGCTACCTTGCCTGAAGTTCGCCTGCATAACGGCGACGGCACGCGGCGCCTGCTCGAGCATGCGCGCACGCTGGGGCCGATCAAGGTGGCCGTGATCCATCCTTGCGATGAACTGAGCCTGTCGGGCGCGCTGGACGCCCATGCGGCCGGCCTGATCACGCCCGTGCTGGTGGCGCCGCGCGCGCGCCTGGAAGCGGTGGCGCTGGAGGCTGGTCTGAGTCTGGCCGGCATCGCCATCGAGGACGTCGAACATAGCCATGCCGCCGCCGCGCGTGGCGCCGAGCTGGCAGGCAAGGGCGAAGTCGAGGCGCTGATGAAGGGCAGCCTGCACACGGATGAATTGATGTCGGCCGTGCTGTCTGCCAGCGCCGGCTTGCGCACCAAGCGCCGCATCAGCCACTGCTTCCTGATGCAGACACCTGCGTATCCGCGCCCCTTCATCATCACGGACGCGGCCATCAATATCGCGCCGAACCTGGCCATGAAGGCCGACATCGTGCGCAACGCCATCGACCTGGCGCACGTAATCGGCGTGGCCAGGCCGCGCGTGGCCATCCTGGCCGCCGTGGAAACGGTGAATGCGGACATGCCTGCCACCCTGGATGCGGCCGCCCTGTGCAAGATGGCCGACCGCGGGCAGATCACGGGCGCCATCCTCGATGGCCCGCTGGCCTTCGATAATGCCGTCTCAATTGCTGCCGCCACTGTCAAGGGCATCGTCTCGGAAGTGGCGGGCCGTGCCGATATTTTGCTGGTGCCCGACCTGGAAAGCGGCAACATGCTGGCCAAGCAGCTTGAATACATGGGCGACGCGGACAGCGCCGGCATCGTGCTGGGGGCGAAGGTTCCCGTTATTCTCACCAGTCGCGCCGATTCGCGTGCCAGCCGCATCGCTTCGTGCGCCATCGCCGTGATGCTGGCCAATCATTACCGGAGCACGCCACCATGAGCGCAGCAGTCCAACATGCCGCCGATGGCGCCCTGATCCTGGTGCTCAATTGCGGCTCGTCGAGCATCAAGTTCGCCCTGTTCGAGCAAGCGGGTGGCGTGCTGCCGCAGCAGGCGCAATGGAGCGGCAAGGTCGAAGGCATCGGCCGCGAGAACGCCACTTACCGCGCCGGCGGCCTGCCGGCCGTATCCCTGCAGCTCGATCCGGAGCAGCCCCATCACGCAGCCCTCGAAACCATCCGTGCGCAGGTCGTGGCGCAGCTGGCCGGGCGCCCGCTGCGCGCCGTGGCGCACCGCGTGGTGCATGGCGGCAGCAAGTATTTCTCCCCCGTGCGCATCGATTTTGCCGTGTTGTCGGACCTGAAAAGTTTCGTTCCATTGGCGCCGCTGCACCAGCCTTTCGCACTGGAGGCGATCGAGGTGCTGCTGGAATCGCGTCCCGATATCGCCCAGGTGGCGTGCTTCGACACGGCCTTTCACCACACGGTGCCGCAGGTCGAACAGATGCTGGCCCTGCCTTACGATGCATGGGAGCGGGGCTTGCGCCGCTATGGCTTCCACGGCCTGTCGTATGAATATCAGTCGCTGGTGCTGGAGCAGCGTTTTGGTGCTGTCGCGCGCGGCAAGGTCATCGTGGCCCACCTGGGCAGCGGCGCCAGCCTGTGCGCCATGGACAATTTGCACAGCGTTGCCACCACCATGGGTTTTTCCGCGCTCGATGGCCTGATGATGGGCACGCGCTGCGGTTCGCTCGATCCGGGTGCCGTCATCTACCTGATGGAAATCGAAAAACTGTCGCTGGAAAAGGTGGCGCATGTGCTGTACCACGAATCGGGCTTGCTGGGCGTGTCGGGCGTGTCGGCCGACCCACCAGTCTTGCTGGCGCAGCAGGACCGGCAGGATGCCACGGGCGAACGGATCCGCGCTGCGCTGGCCCTGTATATCCGCCGCATCGTGCGCGAGATCGGCGCCCTGACGGCCGTGCTGGGTGGGCTGGACATGCTGGTATTTACGGCCGGTATCGGCGAGCATAGCGCCGAACTGCGCCAGCGTATCTGCGCCGAACTGGGTTTCATCGGCCCGGTGCTTGACGCGGAGGCCAATGCGCGCAACGCCAGCCGCATTTCCAGCGATGCCAGCCGCATCGTGGTGGGCGTGGAGCCGGCCAATGAAGAGTGGGTGGCGGCACGCCACGCGGCGCTGGCAGTGAGCGCTTGAGGATTTGACAGTGCCATCGCACTCAGCGGAAATTTGCCGAATTGCACATATTTTCCGTTGAGTGCGCTAACGCACTGTGTGGTTTGCCAGTTATCTTTACTATGAAGTCATGCCATTGCGCTACATCAAGAAACAGCGCGATGCCTGGCAAATTTTGAACATTTTGCCCGCCTTTAGTAAGAATAAAATTAAACCATATTGAAAGGTCTCATCATGAACAAATTACTCGCCGCCCTGATCGCTACCCTGTTTGCCACCGCTGCCATCGCGCAAACGTCGCCAGTTACCCCAGCCGTTGCCAGCGCCCAAGCGTCTGCGCAGCATGACGTCAACAAGGCTGCCAACAAGGAAGCCAAAGTCGATGCCAAGGCTGACGCCAATGTCGCCAAGGCTGAAATGAAGGCTGACGAAAAGAAAGCCGACGCCCAGCACAAGGCGAACAAAACCAAGGCCAAGGCCCACGACAAAGTAGTCGATGCCGATCCGGAAGACAAAATGAAGGCGCAAGCCAAGGCTGACAAGGCTGCTGCCAAGGCCGATGCTAAAGCGGGCAAAACCTCCGTGAAAGCGGATGCCAAAGTCGCCAAGGAAAAAGTGGAAGCGAACGCCGATAAAGCCATCGCCGCCACCAAGACGGAAGAAGCCAAGGCCAAGGCCGACGCTGAAGTCAAGGCCGCCGCCGCCAAGTAATTTCCCGTTTGCGGGCCACGGCCTGCAAGCCCAAAAGACAGCTTCGGCTGTCTTTTTTTTCGCCTGCCGCTTTTCTTTTGCACCGCTTGCCAGTCTTGATCTGGCGCAAATGCTCCTCTTTTCGCCGTGCCATAGTGAATTGGCAAACAGACCAAGGGGGACATCATGAGCATCGCTAAAACGAAAAAATCACCGGCTACCAGTACGGCTGAAGGCACGCCAGCCATGTCCGCCATGCAATCCATGCCGGTCGAAGGTGACATGCAGGCCGACGCTGATGCGGCCGGCGGCGATGCCATGCCAGGCGGCGGCATGCTGCACGCATCGCATGGCACGGCTGGCACCAGTTGCATGCACGTGGGCGGTGGCGGCGGCATGGGGGACGACCGCGATAGTGGGGGCGGCGGAGGTGGCATGGGCGGCGACGGCGGCGGCCAGGGAGGGGGCACGCCGCAGACGCGTACCTGCGCCACGATGGACGTGCATCGCCGCCTGCTGAGCGAAGATCCTTCCTATGCCAGAGTGCGCGCCGATATCGAAAATCAGGCCGGATTGTACGAGGGCGACAGCGGCATTGCCGGACGTTCCGGCGCGACGCAGATACCGGTGGTCGTGCACGTGGTGTGGAATACGGCCGCGCAGAATATTTCGGTTGCGCAGATTGCCAGCCAGATCGACGTGCTGAACCGCGATTTCCGCCGCGTCAATCCGGATGTGAACGGCACGCCGGCGCCCTTCCTGCCGCTGACGGCCGATCCGCGCGTGGAGTTTGTGCTGGCCACGATCGATCCGCATGGCGCGGCCACCAGCGGCATCGAGCGGCGCCAGACGACGGTGACGTCCTTTGGTGCGGACGATGCCGTCAAGTCGCAGGCGACGGGCGGCATGGATGCCTGGCCAGCCGACAGTTACCTGAATATTTGGGTGTGCCAGCTGGGCGGCGGCTTGCTTGGCTACGCGCAGTTCCCCGGCGGCCCGGCCGCCACCGACGGCGTGGTGATCCTGCAATCGGCCTTTGGCACGAGCGGCACGGCGGCGCCACCGTTCCACCTGGGGCGTACGGCCACGCATGAAATCGGTCACTGGCTGAACCTGAATCATATCTGGGGCGACGACGGCACCGGATGCTCGGGCACCGACAACGTGGCCGACACGCCGAACCAGGGCGGGCCGAACACGGGCCAGCCCTCGTTTCCCCAGGTGTCCTGCAGCAACGGGCCGAATGGCGACATGTTCATGAACTATATGGATTATGTCGATGATCCGGCCATGTTCATGTTCACGGCAGGCCAGGTTGCGCGCATGCAGGCTTGTCTCGATGGCCCGCGCGCCAGCATCGGCACGGGGTCGGGCGGCACCGGCGCCACGCCGCGCCAGAGCTCATCTCCCGTCGTGCCCTGGGGCGCGAACCGCCTCGACGTCTTTGTGCCGGGCACGGACCGCGCGCTTAACCACAAGGCCTGGAATGGCACGGCCTGGGCGCCGTCCGTCACCGGATATGAAGGGCAGGGCGGCATCTGTACCAGTGCGCCGCAGGTGGTCTCGTGGGCGCCGAACCGGCTTGACGTATTTGTGACGGGCACCGACAGCGGCTTGTTCCACAAATGGTGGAATGGCACGGCCTGGGGACCGTCGCTGACAGCTTATGAATCCTTGGGCGGGCTGTGCGTGGGCGATCCCAGCGCCGTGGCCTGGGGGCCAAACCGCCTTGACGTGTTTGTCGTCGGTACGGACCGCGGCCTGTATCACAAGTGGTGGAATGGCGCCGCCTGGGGGCCATCCTTGACGGGCTACGAAGCCATGGGCGGCATCTGCCTGGGGCGGCCGGAAGCGGTAGCCTGGGGACCGAACCGCCTCGACGTCTTCGTGATCGGTTCCGACCATGCGCTGTACCACAAGTGGTGGAATGGCACGGCCTGGGAGCCGTCGCTGACGGGTTATGAGCGCCTGGGCGGCATCTGCACCTCGTTGCCGAAGGCGGTGGCGTGGGGGCCGAACCGCCTCGATGTGTTTGTCACGGGAACCGATGGCGCCCTGTACCACAAGTGGTGGGATGGCGCGCAATGGTGGCCGTCCAACGATGGCTTCGAGCGCCTCGGTGGCATCTGCGTGGGCGAAGTGGAAGCCGTGTCGTGGGCGCCAAACCGGCTCGACCTGTTCGTCATCGGCACGGACAGCGCCCTGTACCACAAGGCGTGGAATGGATCTGCCTGGTCGCCTTCCTTGACGGGCTTTGACAACCTGGGCGGCGTGTGCACCTCGCGGCCACGCGCCACGGCCTGGGCGCCGAATCGCCTCGATGTGTTTGTCACTGGCACGAATGGCGACCTGTTCCACAAGGCGTGGAACGGGACGGCCTGGTCGCCCTCCGTGAGCGGCTATGAAAGCCTGGGCGGCGTGGTATCGTGTTTCTGACGTCAATGTGTAAACGGGAGGCAGCATGCACGGCATGACAACGGCATTGCCCAGCGGTAGCTGGACGCATTCCTTCGAGGAGGATGCCGATGGTATCGAGGTGTACCGGCCCACGGCCACGTTCACCTTTCCTCCCAGCCGCAAGGGGCGCAAGGTGCTGGAGTTCGGCGCGCCCGCCGCCATGGCGCAGGAGGAGGCGACATTGACGTCCGTGGCACCCGGCCCCGATGACCGTCCCCGTGCCGGCTCCGTTACCCGGCTGCGGCCTTTGGGCATGGGGCGTTACGCGCTGGGCGATGCAAGCGGGGCGCAGGACGTGATCGATATCGTTGAAGCGACGCCCGAGGTGCTGCGCCTGTCGCGGCCTTAAAGCGCGCCTCGCAGCTTGTAGGCGAGCGCCGTGCGGTTGCCCACGCCGAGTTTCTGATAAATCGCATGTAGCTGGTTGCGTACGGTGGCCGGCGACTTGCCCAGCTCCCTGGCGATACTTTTGTACGGCAAGCCTTCGGCCGCCATGGCCGCGACCAGCCGCTCGGCCGGGGTCAGGCGCTGCATGTCGCTGTGCCTGAAAACTGACTTCTCATCCCTGTTCTCCTATCCATGGGCGGCATGCCGGTGGCATGCCTGCAGGGATAACGGGAACGCGGCGCGTATCTGTAAAACTATTTTCTCCTGTTGCCGGTACGCGGCGATGGACGAAAAAAAAGACAGGCGAACCTGTCTTTTCGTATGGACGGGTGGCGCTCAGCCGATGGCCGCCATGGACACCGGTTTCAGCTTGGCCGCCAGCGCCTTGCCTTTCTTGGCGCGCTTGCCGAAGTGCTCGGCAAGGGCCGTGGCACCGAGCGACGCATCCTGCGGTTTCGATCCCCTGCCGATGCCCGAGACCACCACGCCGCGCTGGGTGATCGGCTGCACGGCCAGCAGCTTGTCCTTGGCATCGAGGTCGATCAGCTTGACGCCGGTGCCGCCCTTGGACAGGGTTTTCATTTCATCCAGGCCAAACACCAGCAGGCGTGCGCCTTCCGTCAGGCAGGCCAGGGCGCTGGCTGCATCGGGGATGACCTTCGGCGCCAGGGGCACGTCGCCGTCGTCCAGGGTGATGAAGGCCTTGCCGCCTTTCAGGCGGCTGCTCATGTCGCCCGCCTTGGCGATAAAGCCGTAGCCGGCGCTCGATGCCAGCAGCAAGTTGGTGGCGCCATTGCCCGCGAAGTAATGCAGGATGCGCACGGCGTTGCCCGGCGTGCCCCCGCTCAGGTCGCACAAGGTCGTGATCGGCACTCCATCTCCGCGCGCGTTGGGTAGCGCCGAGACGGGAACCGAGTAAATCCTGCCGTTGTTGCCAAAGCCCAGCAGGGTGTCGACCGTGCGGCATTCGAATGCGCCATGCAGCGTGTCGCCCGCCTTGAAGGTGAACTGCGCCGCATCGTGGCCGATGCCGGTGCGCGCACGCACCCAGCCTTTTTCCGAAATGATGACGGTGACCGCCTCGTCGACGACCTTCTGTTCCGCTACGGCTTTTTGCGCTTCCTCGATCACGGTGCGGCGCGCGTCGCCGAACTGCTTGGCGTCCGCCTCGATTTCGCGGATGATGGCGCGCTTCATCGAGCCCGGGTTGTCGAGCAGGTCTTGCAGCGACTTTTCTTCCTTGCGCAGCTCGGCCAGCTCTTGCTGGATCTTGATCGTTTCCAGGCGCGCCAGTTGGCGCAAGCGGATTTCCAGGATGTCGTCGGCCTGGCGTTCGGACAGATTGAACGCTTCGATCAGGGCCGCTTTCGGTTCGTCCGAATTGCGGATGATCTGGATCACCTTGTCGATATTGAGCAGGATCGCTTCGCGGCCTTCCAGGATATGGATGCGGTCCTTGACCTTGCCCAGTTTGTAGCCGGTGCGGCGCGTGACGGTCTCGAAGCGGAAGTCGATCCACTCGCGCAGGATGTCGCCCAGTCCTTTTTGGCGTGGGCGGCCATCGCCGCCTATCATCACCAGGTTGATCGAGGTCGACGATTCCAGCGAGGTGTGCGCCAGCAGCATCAGCATGAATTCCGTCTGGTCCTGGTTCTTCGACTTCGGCTCGAACACCAGGCGCACGGGCGCGGCGCGGCCCGATTCGTCGCGGATGGTGTCGAGCGAATTGAGGATCAGCGCCTTCAGGGCCACCTGGTCCGGCGACAGCGCCTTCTTGCCCAGCTTGATCTTCGGATTCGTCAGTTCCTCGATTTCTTCCAGCACCTTTTGCGACGAGGTACCGGGCGGCAGTTCCGTTACCACGGCTTGCCACTGGCCGCGCGCCAGCTCTTCGATCTTCCAGCGCGCGCGCACTTTCATGCTGCCACGGCCGCTCGCATACATGTCCTGGATTTGCGAGGACGGTGTGATGATCTGGCCGCCGCCGGGGAAGTCCGGGCCGGGAATGATGGCCATCAGTTCGGCGTGCGTCATCTTCGGATCGCGGATCATGGCCACGGCCGCTTTCGCCACTTCCGCCAGGTTGTGCGACGGGATTTCTGTCGCCAGGCCCACGGCGATGCCGGAGGCGCCGTTCAGCAGCACCATCGGCAGGCGCGCCGGCAGCAGCTTCGGTTCTTCCGTCGAACCGTCGTAGTTGGGCTGGAAGTCCACCGTGCCCATGCCGATTTCATCCATCAGCAGCTTGGCGATGGGCGTCAAACGCGCTTCCGTGTAGCGCATCGCCGCGGCGCCATCGCCATCGCGCGAGCCGAAGTTGCCCTGGCCATCGATCAAGGGGTAGCGCAGCGAGAAATCCTGCGCCATGCGCACCAGCGCGTCATACACGGACTGGTCGCCGTGCGGATGCAATTTACCGAGCACGTCGCCGACCACTGCCGCCGATTTGCGCGGCTTGGCCGTGGAATTGAGCCCCAGTTCATTCATCGCATACAGAATGCGGCGCTGCACGGGTTTCTGGCCGTCGCACACGTCGGGCAGGGCGCGACCCTTGACGACGGAGATGGCGTAATCGAGATAGGCGCGCTCGGCAAAGGTGGATAGGGTCAGCGCTTCGCCGTCGAATACCGGTTCATCCGGCTCGATCGGCTCAGGCTGGGCATCGTCAAATAAATTGGTTTGTGTGGACATGGCGCTTGTTTCGGTGTTAGTGGTTGCGGTTGAATTCGTGGGGCTGATTATGACAGCCTGGATTTGGAAAAGGACTTGCCGTACGTCAGATACATGTAGCGCAAGGTCAGATACAGCACGGCCACGGCCAGTTCGACGCTGTTATGCATCATTGGCATGGCGCGGATGGAAAGAGCCTGACCGGCCAGCACGAAGCTGGCAATGGAGGGCACCAGCACCAGCGGCCACATCGTCTTCCATTTGAAATCGCTGGGGGAAAACAGCAAGCCGGCGCACGACCAGGCATACAGCGTGGCGCCGACGAGGGGGGCTGGCAACTGCTGCGCATACAGTAGCGACAGCAAGCCCGCACAGCCGACCAGCCATGCCGCGCGCAGGCGGGGCAAGAGCGCCTCGGGCCAGCCGCAATCGCCATACAGGCCGGTAGCGCTGCGCAGGGCCAGCGCCGCCAGGCAAAACATCAATGGCATGGCATCGCCGATGGCCAGCGCGGTGGAACCTTTGCCGCTCATGAACATGGCGACGAACAGCGACAGGCCCAGGCACAGGAGCAGCAGCATGCCATGCAGCAGCTGGCGATTGAGCGCATACGCGAGCAGTGCCGACGCGCACAAACCGGCCGCAGTCACCAGGTGCATGGTCTCGCTGCGCTCGGGCAGGAACAGCAGCAGCGCCAGCACGAGATAGGGCACGATCCAGCCCAGTTGCCGCAAGCCGGGCCGCGCCCACAGCACGGGCAGGCGTTCCTGCAGCGCTTCCTGCAGCGTGTCGAGCCGCGCGAACAGCGGCGCGGGCCAGCGCAAGGCATGCATGGCCAGCAGGGCAAAGGCCAGCGCCTGGAAGCCCAGCAGGCTGGCATAGGCGGCCGTGTCGCCGAGCTTGAAGCCGGCTGCATCGAGCACACCGGCGAGCATGAAGTGCAGCACGAAACCCAGGCCGCTCGAGGCCAGCGCCGTCTGCTTGAAGTAGCGCTTGGCATGGACGGCGTGTTCCCACTGCTCGAACAGGTCCGTATCGAGCTTGCAGGCCAGCATCTCGGCGTGCTGCCAGCGTATCGCGTGCAGCAGTTCGCGCAGTTGCAGCGTGAATTTTCGGTCGAACAATTGGCGCGCGTAGGCCGATGGCGGCTGCTGCGACATGAGGCAGTCCAGGCCGGGGTAGCTGTCGCGGTTGTCGCTGAAATGGGCGAACGAACGGTCCGCCCGGTAGCGCTGCACGGCGCTGCGCACCAGGTCCGCATGGCTGCGCGCCAGGTAGGAAAAATCGCGGTCCCAGCCCAGCTGCTCGAACAGGGCCTGGCGCAGCGCCAGGTCATAGCCGGCGCCGGCGCAATAGCGCAGCGCGCACAGGTCGAACTCCTCGCGCACGTCGAGGTTCAGCATGGCGTCGTCCTGCAGCATGCGGGCCAGCACGTCGCTGGCATCGGCGTGGCGCGTCTGCGCCAGGCAGCCTTGCCACAGATTGGCGGCTTCCTGCGTCGGATCGATGGCGACCACACCCCATTGTTCTTGCGGCGGTGCGGGCTCCCGGGCAATGATGCCCCACAGTTCTGCGGGCGGCTCCTGCGCCGCATCGTCGATCACGCCCCACAGGTCGGCCGGTTCCATGGGCGTCGCTTCTGGCACTTCCGCCGCTTCCGCTTCGGCCCCAGCCGATTGCGGTTCCGGCAACTCCGCAGCAAACAGGTGCGCATGGCGCAGCGCGTATTCATACGCTTCGCGCAGTTCCTGGAAGGCGGCCGGATCGTCTTCGGGACGCGTCACTTTCAAGCGCTTCGCATACGCACGCTTGAGGGCGCGTTCGTCGCCGGTCGGCTCCGTACCCAGGATATCCCACAGGCTGCGCTGTCCGTTGTGCATGCCACCGTCCATTTACAGGAAGCTTTCGCTCTCGACCTGGCGCAACACCTCGTCGAGCGCCTGGCGGGCCTTGCGGATGGTGTTCGGGTCCTGCGTTTCCAGCGCGGCCTGGAAATTGGCCGTGTGCGCCGCCAGATACTGGCGCACGTCGCCCAGTGACTGTTCGTACAGGCGGTCGGCGCGCGTGACTAGGGTGCGGTTTTCCATCTGTTCGCGTGGGTGGATCTTCAGGTCGGCCAGTTCAAGAAAGCGCTGCTCGATCTGTTCCGGCGTCATCACGCCCGCGTTGTCGCTGATGATCATCTTGTGGCGTTCCTGCGTGGCCAGTACCGTTACTTCCGCTTCCAGCACGCCGCTGACGTCGTAGGTGAAGCGCACGTCGATGCCGATCTCGCCCGCCTTTTTTGCGGGTATCGGGAAGCTGATCTTGCCGAGAAAGACGTTGTCAGCCACCAGGCGCGACTCGCCCTGGAAGATCGCCACGTTGATTTCCTTCTGATTGTCGTAGATGGTGGTGATGTTTTCCGTGCGCGAGACGGGCACCACGGAGTTGCGCTCGATGATGGGCAGGTAATGCCCGCCTTCATACTGGTTTGCGCCGACCTGGCGCGAAATCGAAATGCCCAGCGAATACGGTGCCACATCCGTCATGACCACTTCGTCCAGGGCCGCATCGCGCATCTTGAGGCCAGCCTGCACGGCGGCACCGAGTGCCACGGCTTCGTCCGGGTCCAGGTGGATGGCGGGAAAGCGCCCGAACATGCGTGATACGAGCTTGCGCACCAGCGGCATGCGCGTGGCGCCGCCGGCCAGCACCACTTCATTCAATTCCGCAGCGCGGATGGTGGCGTCGCGCAGCGCCCGTTCCACGGGCAGACGCAAACGCGCCAGCAGCGGTTCGCACAACTGCGCCAGCCTGTCTTCGCTGATTTCCCAGCTGTATTCCTTGTCCTCGTAGCGCGTGGCCATGCGCACGGATGGCTGCTCCGACAACAGGCGCTTAACGCGCTCGGCTTCATCGCGCAGCAACTGCTGCTGGCGCGGGTCGAACAGGCGGCTGCCGGCCGCGTCGCGCAAGCCGCTGCCTTCCAAAAAGGCGTCGACCAGCACCGTGACGAAGTCTTCGCCGCCCAGAAAATTGTCGCCGGCAGAGGCGCGTACTTCCATCACGCCTTCGAACAGCTCCAGGATCGACACGTCAAACGTGCCGCCGCCCAGGTCGAAGACGAGGAATTTGCTTTCCTGTTCCTTGTCGCGGATGCCGTAGGCCAGCGCGGCGGCTGTCGGCTCGTTCAGCAGACGCTCCACGCGCAAGCCCGCCAGCTGGCCGGCGATGCGCGTGGCCTTGCGCTGCGCATCGCTGAAGTACGCGGGCACGGTGATGATGGCTTCCTCGACCTTGTGGCCCAGGAAGGCTTCGGCATCTTCCTTCAGCGCGCGCAGCACCATCGACGACAGCTCTTCCGGACGGAATTGCTGCGTGCCAAGGGTGATCTTCTTTTCACTGCCCATGTAGCGCTTGAAGACGGCGGCCGTCAGCTGCGGGTGCGTCTGCAGGCGCTCGCGCGCGGCGCGGCCAACCAGCACGGTGCCGTCGTCATCGATGCTCACGCACGACGGCGTCAGGTGTTCACCCAGCGCATTCGGGATGATGGAAGCCTTGCCGTCGCGCCAGATGGCGACCAGGCTGTTGGTGGTGCCCAGGTCGATGCCGATGATCATCAGATATCGGCCTCCGCCTCATTGCCGTGTTCCTCTATCCAGGCGCGCCGTCCTGCCGCTTCGCCTTTGCCCATCAACATGTTGAAGCGCGCGGCGGAAGTCATGTGGTCGATTTCGCCCAGAGTCACGGGGAGCAGGCGGCGCGTGTCCGGGTTCATCGTCGTTTCCCACAGTTGCTCGGCGTTCATCTCGCCCAGGCCCTTGAAGCGCGAGATCGACCAGGCGCCCTGTTTCACGCCCTCCTTGCGCAGCTTGTCCTCGATGGCGACCAGTTCGCCGTCATCGAGCGCATAGATTTTCTGCATCGGCTTCTTGCCGCGCGCTGGCGCATCGACCCGGTACAGGGGCGGGCGGGCGATGCAGATGTGGCCTTTGTTGATCAGGGCCGGGAAGTGCTTGAAGAACAGGGTCAGCAGCAGTACCTGGATGTGCGAGCCGTCCACGTCCGCATCCGACAGGATGCAGATCTTGCCATAGCGCAGGCCGGACAGATCGGGCGTGTCGCCCACGCTGTGCGGATCGACGCCGATGGCCACCGCAATGTCGTGGATTTCGTTATTGGCAAACAGGCGGTCGCGGTCCGTTTCCCACGAGTTCAGGACCTTGCCGCGCAGGGGCAAAATCGCCTGGAATTCCTTGTCGCGGCCCATCTTGGCCGAACCGCCCGCCGAGTCACCCTCGACGAGGAACAGTTCATTGCGCGTGATGTCCGACGATTCGCAGTCCGTCAGCTTGCCCGGCAGGACGGCGACGCCCGAGGATTTTTTCTTTTCTACTTTTTGCAGTGAACGCTGGCGCGACTGCGCCTGCTTGATCACGAGATCGGCCAGCTTCTTGCCGTAGTCGACGTGCTGGTTCAGCCACAGTTCCAGCGGCGGCTTGGTGAAGGTCGAGACCAGGCGCACGGCGTCGCGCGAATTCAGGCGTTCCTTGATCTGTCCCTGAAATTGCGGGTCCAGCACTTTCGCCGACAGCACGAAGGAAGCGCGCGCAAACACGTCTTCCGGCAGCAGTTTCACGCCTTTCGGCAGCAGCGAGTGCATCTCGACGAAATTTTTCACGGCGCCGAACAGGCCGTCGCGCAAGCCCGATTCGTGCGTGCCGCCATTCGAGGTGGGAATCAGGTTGACATACGATTCGCGCACGATGGCGCCTTCTTCCGTCCACGCCACCACCCAGGCCGCGCCTTCGCCTTCGGCAAAGCCTTCCGAGTCCGGGCCCGCGTACTGCGCGCCTTCGAACAGGGGAATCAGGGTTTCGCCATTCGACACCTGCGCCAGCGATTCGGTCAGGTAGCCGCGCAAGCCTTCCGCGTACAGCCAGGTCTGCGTGTCGCCGGTTTTCGCGTTGGTCAGGGTGACGGTCACGCCCGGCAGCAGCACGGCTTTCGAGCGCAGCAAGCGCTGCAGCTCGGTTTGCGAGATGTTGGGCGAATCAAAATACTTCGCATCGGGCCAGGCCGTCACGCGCGTGCCCGACTTCTTGCCGTCGCGCGGAGCGGGGCGGGAACTCAAGGGTTCGATCACGTCGCCATTTGCGAACACCATGTGGTGCAAGCCGTTGCCGTCGCTTTCCTTGCGCCAGACGGTGATTTCCAGGCGCGTCGACAGCGCATTGGTGACGGACACGCCAACGCCGTGCAAGCCGCCCGAAAACGCGTAGGCGCCGCCCGAACCCTTGTCGAACTTGCCGCCCGCGTGCAGCCTTGTAAACACGATTTCCACCGTCGGCACGCCTTCTTCCGGGTGCAGTCCGACGGGAATACCGCGGCCATTGTCTTCTACGGTGATGCTGCCATCCGTGTTTTGCGTGACGGCGATATGCGTGCAGTGACCGCCCAGCGCCTCGTCGGAGGCATTGTCGATCACTTCCTGAATGATGTGCAGCGGATTTTCAGTGCGGGTGTACATCCCCGGGCGCTGCTTGACGGGTTCCAGTCCCTTCAGGACACGGATGGATGATTCGCTGTAGTCGGATGCTGGTTTTTTAGTGGCCATACGTGTTCAAGCTAAGTAAAGACAGTGGTTGGAACGCCAGGCCAGGGCACTGCAGGGCGCAGTGACAACGGCGGCGATAACTGTATGAATATACAGTATATCCCGTCCAGCGTCACTGGGAGAGGGCAGTGCGGCAGGCATGGCGTCCTTGTGCGGACGCTCGCGCATTCTATCTTGTCCAGCGAGCAATAGCGCTACTCCAGGGCAACAACAGTGCGCTGCGCGCGCGGTTTTGCGCCCATTGTGGACGATTTTATTCCCTAAAGCCCCCGTTTTTACATCTTGTTTACAGCTGACTCTCCAGTCTTTACGAATTTTTTAGACCCTTTTGGCTAATCTGCTCACTATCAAAACAAACCTGAATGAGGGTGGGAATGGATATCGTGTATCTCGGCTTGATTGCCGTTTTTTTCGTCGTGGTGGTCGGCTTTGCCGTCGCTTGCGACAAATTAGGGAGCGTCAAATGAACGCGTTTTATGTGCTGGGCGCCGTCGTGTCGGCTGGCCTGCTCGTGTACCTGCTGGTGGCACTGTTGAAGGCGGAGGAACTGTGATGACGACGCAATCGATACTGTTATTGGTGGCCTTCCTGGTTGTACTGCTGGCCGCCGGCTATCCGCTGGGCCTCTACATGGCCAAGGTGGCCGGCGATGGCCCCGTGCGTGGCCTGGGCTGGCTGCAAAAGCTGGAAAACCTGCTGTACCGCTGGTCCGGCCTGCCTGCCGATAAGGCCATGGGCTGGAAAAGCTATGCCATCGCCCTGATCGTCTTCAATACCGTGGGCGCCGTCTTCGTCTACGGCCTGCAGCGCCTGCAGGGCTTCTTGCCACTTAATCCACAGGGCCTGGGTGCCGTCAGCCCCGACTCCTCGTTCAATACCACCGTCAGCTTCGTCGCCAATACCAACTGGCAGGGCTACGGCGGCGAACAGACCATGAGCTACCTGACCCAGATGCTGGGCATGGCATGCCAGAACTTCTTTTCGGCGGCCACCGGTATCGCCGTGATCTTCGCGCTGGTGCGCGGTTTCGCCTCGCGCTCGGGTAAATCGATCGGCAACTTCTGGGTCGACCTGGTGCGCTCCACCCTGTACATCCTGCTGCCGCTGTCGCTGGCCTTGTCCGTCGTCTTCATGGGCGAAGGCATGATCCAGAACTTTTCCGCCTACAAGGAAGTGACGCTGCTCGACCAGGTGGCGTATGAAACGCCGAAAATGACGGCCGATGGTCAGCCCGTGGTGGATGCCGCCGGTAAGCCCGTAATGGAAGCACAAGTGGCGACCACGCAGACGATCGCCATGGGCCCCGTCGCGTCGCAGGAATCGATCAAGCTGCTGGGCACGAATGGCGGCGGCTTCTTCAATGCCAATTCCTCGCATCCGTATGAAAATCCGACCGTGCTGTCGAACTTCCTGCAGATGCTGGCCATCTTCATCATTCCCGCCGGCCTGTGCTTCACGTTCGGCAGCATGGTGGGCGACCTGCGCCAGGGCTGGGCCGTGCTGGCCGCCATGACCCTGATCTTTGTCGTCATGACAGCCGGCGTGATGAGCGCCGAGCAGCAAGCCAATCCCGCTTTGCAGGTCTTGGGCGTGGACCAGCAGGCCAGCAGCCTGCAATCGGGCGGCAATATGGAAGGCAAGGAGACGCGCTTCGGCATCAGCTCCTCGACTCTGTTCGCGGCGGTGACGACGGCGGCATCGTGCGGCGCAGTCAATTCCATGCACGACTCCTACATGCCCCTGGGCGGCATGGTGCCGCTGCTGCTGATGCAATTCGGCGAAGTGATTTTCGGCGGCGTGGGCACGGGCCTGTACGGCATGCTGATGTTCGCCATCCTGGCCGTCTTCATCGCCGGTCTGATGATAGGCCGCACGCCTGAATACCTGGGCAAGAAAATCCAGGCCTATGAAATGAAGATGGTGTCGCTGGCCATCCTGGTCACGCCAGCCCTGGTATTGACGGGCACGGCGATCGCCGTGATGGTCGAACCGGGCAAGATCGGCGTGGCCAATCCCGGCGCGCACGGCTTCTCGGAGATTCTGTACGCCTTCACGTCGGCGGCAAACAATAACGGCAGCGCGTTTGCCGGGCTGTCCGCCAACACGCCGTTCTACAACGTGATGCTGGCGATCGCCATGTGGTTCGGCCGTTTCGGCGTGATCGTACCTGTGCTGGCAGTGGCCGGTTCGCTGGCGGCCAAGCAGCGCCTGTCGGCCAATGCCGGCACCATGCCTACGCACGGCCCCATGTTCATCGGCCTGCTGATCGGCGTGGTGGTGCTGGTCGGCGTGCTCAATTACGTTCCCGCGCTGGCCCTGGGCCCGATCGTCGAACACCTGCAACTTTTTACAAAATAAGAGGCTACCATGTCACGCACAAGCCTGACCTTGTTCGATTCCGCATTGATTGGCCCTGCCATCGTCGATGCGTTCAAAAAACTTGACCCCCGCACGCAGTGGCGCAGCCCCGTGATGTTCGTCGTCTACGTGGGCAGCATCATCACGACCCTGCTGGCCATCCAGGCCCTGAACGGCCAGGGTGAAGCGCCGTTCGGCTTCATTGTCGCCGTCGCCGTGTGGCTGTGGTTTACCGTGCTGTTCGCGAACTTCGCCGAAGCGCTCGCCGAAGGCCGCAGCAAGGCCCAGGCGGCCTCGTTGCGCGCCCTGAAGCAAACGGTGATGGCAAAGAAAATGCAAACGCCGAAGTACGGCACCTCCTGGCTGCCCACGCCGGCAACCGACCTGCGCAAGGGCATGACGGTGCTGGTCGAGGCGGGTGACGTCATTCCCGCCGACGGCGAAGTGACGGCCGGCGTGGCCTCCGTCGACGAGAGCGCCATCACGGGCGAATCGGCACCTGTGATCCGCGAATCGGGCGGCGATTTCTCCGCCGTCACGGGCGGCACCCGCGTGCTGTCGGACTGGTTGCTGGTGCGCGTTTCCGTCAACCCGGGCGAAGCTTTCATCGACCGCATGATCGCCATGGTCGAAGGCGCCAAGCGCCAGAAGACGCCGAATGAAATCGCATTGACGATCCTGCTCGTGGCCCTGTCGATCGTCTTCCTGATCGTCACTGTGACCTTGCTGCCGTATTCGCTGTTTTCCGTGGCGGCAGCCGGCAGCGGCACGCCCGTTACCATCACCGTGCTGATCGCGCTGCTGGTGTGCCTGATTCCGACCACCATCGGCGGCCTGCTGTCGGCCATCGGCGTGGCTGGCATGAGCCGCATGATGCAAGCCAATGTGATTGCCACCTCGGGCCGCGCCGTGGAAGCGGCGGGCGACGTGGACGTGCTGCTGCTCGATAAAACGGGCACCATCACCCTGGGCAACCGCCAGGCGTCAAGCTTTGTGCCTGCTCCCGGCGTGACGGAGCAGCAGTTGGCCGACGCGGCGCAATTGGCATCGCTGGCCGATGAAACGCCGGAAGGGCGCAGCATCGTCGTGCTGGCCAAGCAGAAGTTCAACATCCGCGAACGCGAAATGGCCAGCTTGCACGCCACCTTCGTGCCCTTCACGGCGCAAACGCGCATGAGCGGTGTGGACATCCCTGGCGAACAGCAAGTGCGCCAGCTGCGCAAGGGTGCGGCCGATTCCATGAAAAAGTATGTGGAAGCGCTGGGCGAGCCATATCCGGCCGAGGTGGCGCGCGCCGTCGACGATATCGCGCGCCGCGGCAGCACGCCGCTGGTCGTGGTCGACGATGGCCGCGTCATGGGCGTCGTGGAACTGAAGGACATCGTCAAGGGCGGCATCAAGGAGCGTTTTGCGGAACTGCGCCGCATGGGCATCAAGACCGTCATGATCACGGGCGACAACAAGCTGACGGCTGCGGCCATCGCAGCCGAGGCTGGCGTGGACGATTTTCTCGCCGAAGCGACACCGGAAGACAAGCTCAAGCTGATTCGCAGCTACCAGTCCGAAGGCCGCCTGGTGGCCATGACGGGCGACGGCACCAATGATGCCCCGGCGCTGGCGCAGGCCGACGTGGCCGTAGCCATGAACTCGGGCACGCAGGCGGCAAAAGAGGCTGGCAATATGGTCGACCTGGATTCGAACCCGACCAAGCTGCTGGAAATCGTTGAAATCGGCAAGCAGATGCTGATGACGCGCGGTTCGCTGACGACGTTCTCGATTTCGAACGACATCGCCAAGTACTTCGCCATCATCCCGGCCGCCTTCGTAGGCACCTATCCGCAGTTGAAGGCGCTCGACATCATGCACCTGGCCAGCCCCGCCTCGGCCATCATGTCGGCTGTGATCTTCAATGCACTGATCATCGTCGTGCTGATCCCGCTGGCCCTGAAGGGCGTGCAATACCGGGCCATCGGCGCGGCCAGCCTGTTGCGTCGCAATCTGCTGATCTACGGCCTGGGCGGCATCATCCTGCCCTTCATCGGGATCAAGTTGATCGACATGCTGCTGTCCGCACTCAATTTAGTCTAAAGGAACCATCATGAGCACTATCGTACGTCCCGCCCTGGTCCTGTTTGCCGCACTGACCGTGATTTGCGGTGTCGTCTATCCGTTTGCCACGGCCGGCATCGGGCAGCTGGCCTTCAACGATGAAGTCAATGGCAGCATCGTCGAGCGTGGTGGCAAGCCCGTCGGTTCGATGCTGATCGGCCAGTCCTTCACCTCGCCCAAGTATTTCTGGGGCCGTCCATCGGCCACCGCGCCGATGGCCAACAACGGTGCCGGTTCGAGCGGCTCGAACCAGGGACCGACCAATCCGGCCCTGGTGGACGCCGTCAAGGCGCGCATCGCCGCGCTGAAGGAAGCTGATCCAGGCAACACGCGCGCCATTCCCGTCGACCTGGTGACGGCATCGAGCAGCGGCCTGGACCCGGAAATCAGCCTGGCGGCAGCCTTGTACCAGGCGCCGCGTGTGGCCCGCGTACGCGCAGTGCCGCTGGCGCAGGTGGAAAACGCCATCGCCAAGGTACAGAAAACCGCGTATATCGGCTTTTTCGGCGAACCACGGGTGAATGTGCTGGAACTGAATCTGGCGCTCGATGCGGCCGCGAAGTAAGATGATGCAGTGATATCGGGGTCAGACCCGTCGGGTCTGACCCCAGCCCTTGTTCTTGGGCTAATCGACAATTAAAAGATACCCATGCTCCCCAACGACAGCCAACGCCCCGACCCTGATGCCCTGCTGGCGCAAGTGCAGGCACAGGAAAAGAAAGCCGCGCGCGGCCGGCTGCGCATTTACTTCGGCGCATCGGCCGGCGTCGGCAAGACCTATGCGATGCTGGCCGCCGCCCGCAAACTGCTGGCCGATGGCCAGGATCTGCTGGTGGGCGTGGTGGAGACGCATGGGCGCCAGGATACGGCCGCCCAGCTTGACGGTTTGCCCGTACTCCCCTTGAAGGCGATCGAATACCGGGGCAAGACCCTTTTCGAGTTCGACCTGGACGAGGCCCTGCGCCGCGCGCCGTCGCTGATATTGATGGATGAACTGGCCCATTCGAACGTGGCCGGTTCGCGTCATCCGAAGCGCTGGCAGGATGTCGAGGAGTTGCTTGCGGCCGGCATCGACGTGCTGTCGACCGTGAATGTGCAGCACCTGGAAAGCCTCAACGATGTGGTGGGCGGGATCACGGGCGTGCGCGTGGCAGAAACCCTGCCTGACACAGTGTTCGACCGCGCCGATGAAGTGGTGCTGGTCGATATTCCGGCTGATGAATTGCTGCGCCGCCTGAAGCAGGGCAAGGTATACCAGCCGCAGCAGGCCGAGCGGGCATCCCAGCATTTTTTCCGCAAGGGTAACCTGATCGCCCTGCGCGAACTGGCCTTGCGCCGCACGGCGGACCGGGTGCAGGACGACGTGCAGGCTTACCGCGTCGAGAAATCCATCAATTCCGTTTGGAAGACGGGCGCCGCGCTGCTCGCCTGCGTGGGGCCGCACGCGGGTGGCGAACACGTTATCCGCAGCACGGCGCGCCTGGCCAGCCAGCTGAATGCCGAATGGCACGCGCTGTACGTGGAAACGCCGCGCCTGCAGCGTCTGCCGGCGCGCGAACGCGAACGCATCCTGAAAACGCTGAAACTGGCGCAGGACCTGGGCGCACGCACGGCCATTGTGCCGTCCGCCGACATCGCCGGCGCCGTGGTCGAGTATGCGCGCAGCGCGAATATATCGAAAGTCATCGTAGGCCGTGGCCGCGCCGGTGCACTGGCGCGCTTGTGGCATGCGCCGCCCGCCGTGCGCATGGCCAGCCTGGCACCCGATATCGATTTGATCGAAGTAGGCTTGCCGCCAGCGGATGCGGCGCCCCGGCGCGCGCCGGGCGAGGATGCGGAGGCGACGCGCAGGCCATCGCGCCATTGGCGCTACATACTGGCCGCCGGCGCCAGCCTGGGCACGGCCCTGGCCTCGGTCCCCCTGCAACCCTACCTGGACCTGGCCAATATCGCCATGCTGTCGCTGCTGACGGTGGTGCTGGTGGCCGTGCGCCTGGGGCGCGGGCCGGCGGCGCTGGCCAGCCTGGTGGGCGTGGCCTGCTTCGATTTCATTTTCGTGCCGCCCCGCTTCTCGTTTGCCGTGGGCGATTTTCAGTATGTGATCACCTTTGGGGTGATGCTGGCCGTGGGCCTGATCACAGGCCACCTGACGGCCGGCCTGCGCTTCCAGGCACGCGTTGCATCGCACCGCGAAGCGCGCGCCCGCGCCCTGTACGAGTTTTCGCGGGAATTGTCCGGCGTGCTGCAGACGGAGCAGATTTTCGATATCACGAAAAGCGCCATCGAGCGGGCTTTCCGCGCACGCGCCTCCTTGCTCCTGCCTGATGACGAGGGCAGCCTGCAGACCCCGAACGGAAGCGAGGCGCTGGACATGGGCATCGCGCAGTGGGCCTTCGACCATGCGCAGGCCGCTGGCACGGGTACCGATACCTTGCCTGCTTCCCCCATTTTCTACCTGCCGCTGATCGCGCCGATGCGCACGCGGGGCGTGCTGGCGCTGTTGCCGCTGGAGGCTGCCCAGCACGGGCGCTGGCTGCTGGTACCGGAGCAGCGCCAGCACCTCGATACCTTTGCCGCCCTGGCGGCCATCGCCCTCGAGCGCGTGCATTACATCGACGTGGCCCAGGGCGCGCTGCTGCAGATGGAGTCCGAGCGCCTGCGCAACTCTCTGCTGGCGGCACTCTCGCACGACTTGCGCACGCCATTGACGTCGCTGGTGGGGCTGGCCGAATCGCTGGCCCTGTCCAGGCCGGCGTTGTCACCTGCGCAGCTGGACATGGCGCGCTCGCTGCAGTCCGAAACCGTGCGCATGAGCGCCCTGGTGGCGAACTTGCTGGACATGGCGCGCATCGAAAGCGGACAGGTGCGCCTGAACCTGCAATGGCAGGCGCTGGAAGAAGTGGTGGGCAGCGCGCTGCGCGCCAGCGGCCCGCAATTGCTGCAACATGCCGTGCAGACGCAGCTGGCGCCGGATTTGCCGCTGGTGCGCTACGACGCCGTGCTGATCGAGCGCGTGCTGTGCAACCTGCTGGAAAACGCGGCCAAGTACACGCCGCCCGGCAGCACCATCACGGTCGCGGCCGGGGTGCACGGCCAGTTCCTGCAGGTGAGGTTGTTTGACGATGGCCCGGGCCTGCCGCCTGGCCGCGAAGAAGCCATCTTTGAAAAATTCACGCGCGGCGAGCGCGAATCGAACAAGCCGGGCGTCGGACTGGGGCTGGCCATCTGCCGCGCCATCGTCGAAGCCCACGGTGGCACCATCCACGCGCAGCCGCACGCGCCGGGACAGGGCGCTGCCATCGTGTTCAGCCTGCCGCTGGGCACGCCCCCTGCGCCGCCAGAGATAGAACTCGATGACGCCAACGACTATGAAACAGGAAAACCATCATGAACGAACCTTCCGCCACCGCCTTGCTGGTTGAGGATGAGCCGCAAATCCGCCGCTTCGTGCGTGCCGCGCTGGAGGACGAGGGCTGGCAGATTTTCGAGTCCGCCACCATGCAGCGGGGTCTGATCGATGCCGGCACTCGCCGGCCCGACATGATCGTGCTGGACCTGGGCCTGCCCGACGGCGACGGCATCGACTTCATCGCTGACATCCGCAAATGGTCGGCCGTGCCCATCATCGTGCTTTCGGCGCGTGTCGACGAAGAGGACAAGATACGCGCGCTGGACGCGGGCGCCGACGATTACCTGACCAAGCCGTTCGGCGTTGGCGAGCTGCTGGCCCGCGTGCGCGCCACCTTGCGCCGTCAGCGCCAGCCTGCCGCCAGCGACGATGGTGTGGTGCAGTTCGGCGACGTGCGGGTCGACTTGAAGGACCGGCTGGTGACGCGCAACAAGCAACTGGTGCACATGACGCCAACGGAATTCCGCTTGCTGTCGGTACTCGTGAAGAACGCAGGCAGGGTGGTCACCAATCCGCAACTGCTGCGTGAAGTGTGGGGGCCATCGAATAGCGAAAACGGCCACTACCTGCGTATCTACATGGGGCATCTGCGCCAGAAGCTGGAAGCCGACCCGGCCCAGCCGCAGTACCTGCTGACGGAAACGGCTGTCGGCTACCGCTTGCTGCTGCCGCTCTAACAACTGTTAATCCCCTGTTGGAAAACGGGCGCCGCGCGCGCCGGGGGGACGCTTTACCCATTGTTTTGCAGCGGCGGGCCAGCTGCGCCATGTTGGCAAAGGCCCATACCACCCATGAAGAAGAAAAAACCATGAATAAAATGCTACTTGCACTTGCCGTCGCCACCGCCTTTACGGGCAGCCTGGCCCATGCGGAAGAGGCCAAGCCCGATAATGAAGTCAGCTTCAACGTGGCCGGCGTGTCCGACTACCGTTATCGCGGCATTTCGCAGACGCGCTTGAAACCCGCGCTGCAGGGCGGCGTCGATTACGTCAACAACCCCACCGGCCTGTATGCGGGCGCCTGGGCCTCCACCATCAAGTGGACCAAGGATGCGGGCGGCAGTGGCGACGTGGAAGTGGATCTGTATGCGGGCAAGCGCGGCCAGTTGACGGCCGATATCGGCTATGACGTGGGCGTGCTCGCGTATGTGTATGCGGACAATGGCTTGAAGGGTATCGCCGGCCTGGCCGACGCGGATACGCAGGAAGTCTACGGCCAGCTGTCGTATGGTCCCGCCTATATCAAGTATTCGCACGCCGTCTCCAACCTGTTCGGTATCGTCAACAGCAAGAACAGCGGCTACCTGGACATTGGCGCGAATATCGACCTGACGAACGGCTGGACCGGCACCCTGCACGCTGGCCACCAGAAGGTCAAAAACAATGATGCGTCGAGCTACACGGACTGGAAAGTGGGCGTCACGCGCGATTTCGGCATCGTGACAGGCGCGCTGGCCGTGATCGGCACGAACGCGGGCAAGTCGGCCTATGCGTCGCCGGTGAATGGCAAATTCATGGGCAAGACAGCGCTGCAACTGACGGTCAGCAAAACGTTTTAATTGACGGAGATAAAAGGAGAGGCGGCGCATGCGCCGCCTTTTTTTTTGCATGCAGAGCTAGGCTGGCAGGTTAAAGACGGCGCAATACAGCTGTCCCAGGCTGACCACGCGGGAGGCGGGAATCTGTGCGGCCAGGGCATGGGCGGGGGCCGCTTGCGTGTCCGTCGCCAGCAGGACGCGCAGGTCAGGATTGACGCTGCGCGCGTGCGCGATGCGGCGCGCCAGGCAAGCCTGCGCGGCGCCGTCCACGACACCGTCCAGCGGCACCACCAGCACGCGCGCGGCGATCAGGGCCGAGCGGCTGCCCATGGAGTCGCGGCCTTCGCTGTCAATGACGATGTCATGGTAGCAGTTCACCAGGTGTTCCAGCTCCGGCTGCAGGCCCTTGGCGCTGATGGCACGCGCCATCAGGCTTGGCCGCGTCATGCTGCCGTGCTTGGCCCCGTCGTGCATATTCCTGGCCTGCTCCATGGCTCCCTGGCGTGGATCGGCATCGAGCAGCAATACCTTGCGTCCGGCCAGCGCGCGCGAGGCGGCCAGCCGCCCGGCCAGGATGGATTTCTCCATCCCCCCGCGTTCATCCGTGATGGCGATGATCATCTTGGCGCACGGCTGGCATCAGGTTGGCGGCGGAGATCAGTTGCAGCAAACAGCCTTCGCGTGGCGCGTCCCTGTCGCCGGCTGTCCATACGGGCAGTGCCATCAGTGGTTCGAGTGCTTCGGCCAGCTTGTGCTTGCCGGCCGAAGACATCGGCGTCATCGGCAGTCGCAGCTCGTCACGCACCTTGCCCTGCATGGCCAACGCCGCCTTCACTGGGCCAGGATTGGGTTCGGCAAACAGCAGGCGGATGACGGGCAGCATGACCTTGAACAGGGCGCCGGCGGCGCCGTGGCGGCCCTGCTTGACCAGGTGGTACAGCTGCGCATACAGGTCGGGGCGTATCTGGGCGGCGGCCGACATGGCGCCATGGCCGCCCATGGAGAGGCTGGCCAGCAGCAGCGCATCGTCGCCGCACAGCACGTCCAGGCGCGTGTCGAGCAGCAGTTCGCCCAGTTGCTGCAGCTTGCCACCCGCTTCCTTGATGGCGACGAAGTGCGAGTCGCACGCCAGCAGCGCCGCCGTCTGCGGTTCGATATTGACCCCCGTGCGGGCAGGAACGTTGTACAGCACGATGGACTGGTCGGTGGCGGCGGCGATGGCCTGGAAGTGGCGCACGATGCCGTCTTGCGAAGGGCGTACATAGGACGGTGCCGAGACCAGCAGACCGGCCAGCGGATGGTCGTGATAGCGCTGCACCGTGGCGACGACGCCGCGCGTATCGCTGCCACCCACGCCCATTACGACGGGGAAGCGGGGACCGATGGCTTCGAGTACGCTTTCGAGCAGCATGGTTTGCTCCGTGGCGCTCAGCATGGCCGCTTCGCCCGTGGTGCCGCACACCACCAGGCCATCTATGCCGCTGGCGGCCAGTTCGCTGGCCAGCTGCTGGGCGGCGTCGAAGTCGATTTCGCCATCGCCATCACGGAATGGCGTGACCATCGGCACCCAGATGCCCTGGAAATGCGCGGTAATGCGCGATGAAGACATCGCCTGCTCGCAGGAGTACTGGTTCATGACGATTTCCCCTGGCTGATGCGGCCAAATTCCGCCGCCGGCAGCAGGCGCATGACGGCATCCATGGTCAGGCGCAGGGCCGGCTCCGTCACGCACAGCCATACCTTCATGCGTTCGGCGTGGTCGACCGCCTCGACGCGCATGAACGACAGCATGCCGCCGCACGTCTTGACGACCAGCTGGCGCAGCTCGGCCAGGCAGGACTTGTCGACCGTGATATGCATGAGGAAAGTGGGCAGGCGGGGGTGGCGGTGGGGCAGTGCTTGATGTGCTTGATGCGTTTGCAGGCGTGAATGGGGTTCCATGGTGGCTTTGCAGCGGTGGTTGAGGTACGTTCAAGATTAGCAGCGGGGGCGTAAAGATTCTCTAAAAAGCGAGGCCGCCCGCGTAAACGGGCTGTATGCGCTGGGCCGCGGAATTGTTGCGTGGATGCGCCGCACATGTGCTTTTGTTACAAAATTGAATCGTGCTTTGGGAGGCAGGGGTTTATATTGAAAACGTCTCCGCTTTCAGTCAGCCTTACCATGTCAGACGAAAAAGATCCCCAGCATTCCCCTTCCCCCGATCCAGCGCCGCCGGCGCGACCCGACCGGGTCGGCAGGGCACCCGATGATGAGCACCGTGCGCGCGATGCGGCGCCCCGCTACCTGAAGGATAACGACACGCCGCTGGCGCTGGCTTGGCGGGTGATCTCGTCGCGCTACCGCTCGATGCGCGACAAGGCCAGCCGCGATTTCATGCGGCGTACTCTGCGCATCGGCATCTCGGCACGCATTTTCCACCCGGAGCCGGGCGCCACTGGCCTGCGCAGCAAGAACCTGCAATACCTGGAAGAGTCGATCGCCCAATGGGTCATGTCGCGCGACGTGCTGGTGTTCATGATCCCGACGGTCAATACCAGTGGCCAGCTACACCCGAGCAATATCACCTTGCGCCACTATGCGCGTCACCTGGACGGCCTGGTGCTGCAGGGCGGCGCCGACGTCTCGCCGCAGACCTATTCCGAGGCGGCCACACGGCCCGAATGGAGCGGCGACCGCGCGCGCGACCTGTACGAACTGGAACTGCTGCACGAATTCGTCGATGCCGGCAAGCCCGTGCTGGGCATATGCCGCGGCTGCCAACTCATCAATGTGGGCTTTGGCGGCACCCTGTACCAGGATATCGCCTCGGACGTGGATGGCGCGACCTCCCACGTCAACGACCTGTATGACCGCCACCGCCACACCATCGTCTTCCCGAAAGGCTCGTCCCTGGCGGGCCTGTTCCCGAAGACGGGCGAGGCGCTCGTCAATTCCATTCACCACCAGTCGGTCAAGGACCTGGGGCGCGATATCACCGTGGAAGCGTATTCGCAAGGGGACAATATCGTCGAAGCCATCCGCTACCAGCGGGCGCGCTTCGTCATGGGCTTGCAGTGGCACCCGGAATTTCATTCGGCGGGCGGCGTCGAGTTGCTCGACTGCACGCCCATCCTCGATAACTTCTTGCGCGCGGCGCGGGAAACGCGGTTTTGAGCGCGCACTTTACGCGCCGGCGCACCTTGCTGGGCGGCCTGCTGGCGCTGCCCCTGGCCGGTTTGCGCGCCGCGCCGCACCCGCGTGATAGCGCGCCGCCGTTTGCGCTGATGTCCGCGGCGCGCACCCGCACGCTCAAGGCGCGGGTGGCGCCGGCCGTTGCCGAACAGGTGCTCAAGGCGGCGCGCAAGGATGCAGCACGGCCCGTGCACCTGATGGCCGAAGTGCGCACGGGCGGCTTGCTGAAGGGCGAGGGCGGGCGCGAGACCAGCCAGCAGGCGCAGGAAGACTGGCGTCAGGCACGCTTGCAGGCGCTGGCCTGGAGACTGTCGGGCGAGATGGCGCATTTCGAGGCAGCGCGCCAGCTGTTGCTGACCTGGAGCGGTTCTTATCAGCCATCGTTCAGCCCTGTCGATGAGACGGAGCTGGCCAGCCTGTTGATGGGCTTTGACCTGGTACAGGAGCGTTTGAGCGGCGTCGAGCGCGAGCAGGTGCACGTGTTCTGCCGCACCCTGGCGCAGGGGTATCTGAGTGATCCCATCAAGGTGGGCGGTCCGTCCACGGCGCGCAACAACTGGCATAGCCACCGCATCAAGATCGGCACGGCCGCCGCGTATGTCACGGGCGAGGCCTTGCTGATTGCGCGCGCGAAGGAGCGCTTCCTGGCGCACGTGCCGCGCAATATCGGCGCAGGCGGCGTGCCCTTCGACTTCGAGCAGCGCGACGCCCTGCATTACACCACCTACAGCCTGGAGCCGCTGCTGACGACAGCTCTGATGGCGCAGGCGCATGGCGATGACTGGTATGACGCGCCGGAAGCGCGGCGCCTGGCCGAGGCGCTGGCCTGGCTGGCGCCGTATGCGCAGGGCAGAAAGACGCACGAGGAATTCGCAAAGAGCGCTGTGCCCTTCGACCGCAAGCGCGTGGCGGCCGGTGAAAAGGGCTTTACGGGGAATTGGGAGCCGAAGGGCGCCGCCAATGTGTACCTGCTGGCGGCGCGCTTCGATCCCGCTTACCTGCCGTTGGCGCTGGAATTGCGCCCGCCAGCCTGGGCGCTGGCGCTGTACGGTGCTTAGTGAGAACTTCGCGTCAGAACTTCGTGCGCACGGTGAACATCACATTGCGCGGTTCGCCGTAGAAGCCCGTCTGGAACAGGCCCAGTCCCGTGAAGTACTTCTTGTCCAGCAGGTTGTTCACGTTGACGCTGGCCGTGACGTTCTTGCTGATCTCGTAGCGCGCCATCAAGTTGACCAGCGCGTAGCTGCCCTGCTTGATGCGTGAATAATCCTCGATGGCGGGATTCCAGATATTGCCGTCGTAGCTGCTTTGCCAGTTGATGCCGCCACCGACGGTCAGCTTGTCCAGGCTGGCCGGCAGGCGCCACGTGCCTTGCACGCGCAGCAGGTGGGCAGGCTGCGTGGTTTGCAGCATGGTGGAAAACACGTCCTTGCCATCCGCGTCGCGCACGTGGGTGTAGGTATAGCCGGCGCTCAGCTTCACATCCTTGGCCACTTCGCCCGTCACCTCCATTTCCACGCCGCGGCTGGTGACGCCGTCGATGGCTTTATACGCTTCTTCGCCGTTGACTTCGCCCACAGAGCTGGCCACGTTGCTTTGACGGATCTGGAACAGGGAGGCACTGGCATTGACCTTGCCGTCGAGGTATTCCGCTTTCACACCCGCTTCAAACCCCTTGCCGCGCACGGGCGATAGAAACCGCCGGTTGATGTCGCGATTGCTCTGCGGTGCGAAGATGCTCGTGTAGCTGCCGAACACGGAGTATGTCTTGTCGAGGTCATACACGACGCCCGCATACGGCGTGATGACGTTGTTTTCTTCGATGCGCGAGGTGATGCGTGCGGTGCCGGCGTCGAAGAAAGTGCGGTCCTGTTCCTGCTTGTAGTTGCTGACGCGCGCGCCGACAATGATGGACAGCGCATCGACGGGATGCAGGCGCGCGGCGCCATACAGGCCGCTCTGGCGCGTGCGGTCGTTGTCGTTACCCAGGCGCTTGAAGGCCGGTTCCGCATACTGGCCGCGCCAGTGGAAATAGCTGCCATCGAGGGGTGGATAGATCGATTCGTAGACGGGGCCATCCTGCTTGGCCGTCGAGGTGGAATAGCCGATCATTGCTTCATGCTGGCGACCGAACAGGGTAAACGGGCCGCTGGCGTCGACGTTGACTGTGCTCTGGCGGCGGTCGCCCTTGTATTTTCCCATGAAGAAATAGCTACCTTCGCCTGTGTCGGGGCGTGGGTTGCCGCCGCTGGCCGACCCGAGAACGCTGTCATGCTTGCTGCGCAACTGGTTGGCGCTCAATTTCATTTTCCACTCGTTGGCGAAGCTATGTTCCAGCGACGTGAACAGAGTGGTGTTCTGCATGTCGCGGCGGCTCCAGTCCGTAGCCGGGTTCCACGCGGTGGGGAAATCGGTGCGCGAACCATCGGAAAGCAGCAAGGGGAAGCCCGTCCAGGTGGAGCCGCGTGGCTTGTAATCCTGGTGCGTGAAGCCGGCCGTCAGCAAGGTGACTGGTGTCAGGTCCGCCTCGATGATGCCGTAGGCGACGGATTTCTGCTGCGTGTAGCGGTCCAGGTAGGAGTGCTTGTCCTGGTAGGCGCCCACCAGGCGGCCGCGCAGCGTGCGGCTGTCATTCAGGGGGCCGGAGATATCGGCTTCGCCGCGGTAGTTGTCCCACGAGCCGGCACCCAGGGTGGCCGAGCCCTCGAAGTGGGCGGTGGGGCGCTTGCGCACCATGTTGACGGTGGCCGATGGGTCGCCCGAGCCGCTCATCAGCCCCGTAGCGCCCTTCAGCACTTCGATGCGGTCATAGATGGCCATGTCGCTATTCGTCGTGCCCCAGTCGTAGACGCCGTCATATATGGCCGACACGCCATCGTACTGGAAATTGGTAACAGAAAAGCCGCGGGCCTGGAAACTCCAGCGGTCACTGTCATAGTTTTGCACGCTCACGCCATTGACGTTTTTCATGACGTCGGAAACGGCATTGCTGTTCTGGTCATCCATCTGCTGGCGCGTGACGATGGTCAGCGATTGCGGCGTTTCACGCTGCGTCAAGGCCAGGCCCGTGGCTCCGCTGGCGGGGCCGCCCGTGTAGTTGCCCGTGCCGCTGGTGGCGGCGCTGCGCTCGGCCGCCGCCACCACGGTGACGCCGCTCATGACGGTCACGCCACGGCTGTCCGCCGTGGGTGCGCTGGCGCTGGCGGGGATCTTTTGCAGCAGGTAGCCGCCATTCGATTGCGGCACGGCTTGCAGGCCGCTGCCGGCCAGCAGCACGCGGAAACCGTCTTGTACGTCATAGCTGCCTTGCAGGCCGGCGCTGCGCAAGCCTTGCGTAGCCTCGCTGGAGAACGACAATAAAATGGCGCTGTCGCTGCCGAAGCGCGTCAGCACGTCACCGAGCGGGCCGGCGGGGATGCCATAGACGCGTACTTGCTGGCTTTGTGCCAGGGCTGGCGCCGGCAGGGCCAGGGCCATGCCGATCTGCGACAGGGCGCAGGCCAGGACGGTGCGGGTAAGGAGGGAACGCGAAGCGTTGTACATGGAATAAAACCTTTCGTGGATGCGCAAGATGGAGACTGCCTATCTACCAAGTCACGCGAGCACGGCGAAACAGCTCACTTTGCTGAAAATATTCTTCAGTGGGCCGCCAATTCGATGCGCACCACCTGATTGCCCCAGAAGCGCGTGACCGTATTGCGCCGCAGTTGCAGGCTGGCGCTGACGGCGTCGAGGATGGCGCCCACATCGGCCAGTGGGTAGGAACCGGACACGCGCAGGTTGGCGACGGCGGGCGTACAACCCAGTGGATGGTCGCTGTAGCGCGACAGCTCGGCGAGGAAATCGGCCAGGCGCATGTCGCGCGCCACCAGCATGCCGTTCAGCCATGCGCCGCCATACGGTGCCAGCGCCTGGCGGTGGCAGCTCGTGCCGTCGAAATGGGCGCCTTCGCCTGGATGCAGCACAAGGCGCTGTGCGCCATCGCCGGCCAGCACGGCGACGGCGCCTTCGAGCACGCCGGCGCTGGCGTATTGCTGGTGCAGGCGTACGGTGAAACGCGTGCCCAGCGCCTGCAGGCTGCCATGCCGCGTGTCGACGAAGAAGGGGCGTTGTACTGCATCTTTGCCGGTGGCGATGAAAATTTCACCGGCCAGCAGTTCAATACGGCGCTGCGCGCCGTTGTAATCGACATTCACGGCGCTGCTGGTGTTGAGCGTGAGCTGCGTGCCATCATCGAGGGTTACAACGCGGTGCTGGTTGACGCCCGTGCGGTAATCGGCTGTCCAGTCGCGCCAGGGGCTGCGGCGTTCGAACGCATACAGCGAGGCGCCGCAGGTCAGCAGCAGGGCCAGGGTCTTGACGGCATGGCGGCGCGGCGCATTCGCCTGCACGCAGGCGCGCAGCAGGGTCGCGTGCATGGCGGGCGGCAGATGCTCGTGCTGCGCTTGCAGCTGCTGCCACGCCTGGGTGGCGCTGCCGGCCCGCTGCAGATGGCGTTTCACTGTGGCCAGCGAGATGCCGAGTTGGCGCGCGATGTCTTCCTGCGGCAGCTCGTCGAGCTGGCGTAGCAAGAAAGCCCGTTTCACGGGGGGCGGCAAGCCGTCGAGCATGCAGTCGAGTTCAAACACGGTGGCCAGCAGCATTGCCCGATCTTCCGGCGACGGTGTGTGCAGGGGCGGCAGTTGCGCCAGCACGTCCAGGTAGGCCTGTTCCAGCTTCTGGCGACGGTAATGGTTGAACAGCACGCGTTGCGCGACAGTGGCGAGCAAGGCGCGCGGCTCGCGCGCGGCGACGGCGTCTTCGCGGTCGAGCAGGCGCATGAAGGTGTCTTGCGCCACATCGGCTGCGCAGGCCGTACTGCCGAGTTTTTTACGCAGCCAGCCCTGCAGCCAGCCGTGGTGGTTGGCATACAGTGTCGCGATGTCCTGGCGTCGTAGCGGCTCTGCCAGCGGCATCGCGTTCCCCTTGCATGGCCGGTCCGGGTGGACTGGTGTTTTTAAACAATAATAAGAATCATTCTCACTTATTGTAACAAGCGGGGGTGGGGGCTGTAAATGACGGGGAGGCGGGGTGTGGTTTTTTGGCGCGTTGCTGCGTCAGCGCGTAGGTCGGATTAGGTCCGAAGGACCGTAATCCGACAACATTGTTGGCGGCGCCAGTCGGATTACGCGGCTACGCCGCTCATCCGACCTACGTTTTCATGCTGTGCAGCGTCAATAATTCATCGGCTCACCGCGAAAACATCGGATTGCCGAGTCGACCATGCCCTCGGCGCTGCCCTGAAGGCTGTGCTGTTTGCGCAGGTATTGCGCGTCACTCCATTGCTTGGCCACGTCCGACAGGTGTTTCAAGGCCGGCGTGCTGCCCAGCGCCTCGGCATGCGGCTCCATCTTGCGCAGGGTGGTCATGATGTCTTCGCGCAGCGACATCGTCTCATAGGTTTTCGGATGCGTGATGGCGCCATCGAGGCCGAAGCGGCAAGCCTGGAAGCGGTTGTAGTTGTATACGAGGTAATCGTCCTCCACCGGCGGCGCTTCCTTGCGTTCGAGCAGGTAGCGGCACAGCGCTTGCAGGTAGGCGGCCAGCGCGGCGGCCCGCTCCACTGTCAGCGGCGTGTCGCATACGCGCAGTTCAATGGTGCCGAACTCCGGCTTGGGGCGGATATCCCAGTAAAAATCCTTCATGCTCTTGATGATGCCCGTGTTCTCCATCTTGGCGAAGTACTCGTTGGAGAACTGGTCCCAGCTCAGTGTAAAAGGCGCACGCCCGCTCATGGGAAACGCGAACACGGAGTTCAGGCGGGCCGAATCGAACAGGGTGTCGCGCCCCTGCACGTAGGGCGAAGACGCTGACAGGGCGATGAAGTGGGGGATGTAGCGGTTCAGCGAATGCAGCAGGAACATGGCGTCATCGCCCGAGGCGCAGCCGATGTGCACGTGTTGGCCAAAGATGGTGAATTGCTTGGCCAGGTAGCCGTACAGTTCCGAAATCTCCTGGAATCGGGGCTTGGAAAAGATCTTTTGCGACGACCATTGCTGGAACGGGTGCGTGCCGCCGCCCGCAATGCCTATATTGAGCTTGTCGCCGGCCGTGATCAGCGTGTCGCGGATTTCCTGCAACTGCTCCAGCAGGGGGCCGTGATGCGTGTGCACGCTCGAGTTAATCTCGATCATGCTCTCAGTGATTTCCGGCGTGACGTTGCCCGGGAACGGTTTTTTATTCAGCAGGTGCAGCAGATCGGGGCTGGCAGCCGTCAAATCATAGTCCGACAGGTTCACCAGTTGCAGTTCGAGTTCGACGCCGAAGGTCAGCGCGGCCGATTGGCCAAAGGGTTCCAGCGGCATTTAGCGCTCCTTGATTTCATGGGTTTCTTTGGCCAGCATCAGCACGCGCTGCACCAGCACGGGCCCGACCAGTTCCAGGCCCAGGGTGACAGCGGCCAGGGCGTTCAATTCGTCGCCGAAGTTCACGCCGTGCTGGCGCGCGTGTTCCAGCAGCAGTATGATGAAAACGGAGACGGGCGTCAGGGCCACGCCCGTCAGCACGCCCTTGCGCCAGGAAATGCCGCTCACATGCGAGAACGCGGCCACGCCGACGACTTTCGTCAGCAGGCGCCCGCCGACGACGGCCAGGGCCAGGCCCGCGCCGGCCGTCACGCTGGCCCATTCCAGGGTCGAGGCGGCATAGACGAACAGCAGCACCGTCAGCAGTTCGCCCAATGCGCCGAAATTGCGCTGCGCCTGGCTGAAGGCGACGCGGCGGTGGCGCGCCACCAGGCCAAAAGTGAGGGTGGCCAGGAGCGGTGACAGGCTGGTGGTGTAGGTGAGGGCGACGAGCAGCATCACTGACAGGGCAAACGCCACGGTGGCATCCTGCGCCATATTGCCCAGGCGGCGCAGCATGGCCGGCACGACGATGCCGAAGACGGTGCCAGCGGCCACGGAGGCGGCCAGCACGGCGGCGCTGCTGCTGCTCGCTTCGATCAGGTCGGTGGAGCTCTGGAACATCCAGAAGCCGACGATGATGTTGAACGTGAAGACGGCCAGCACGCAGTTGAGCGCCGTCAGGTGGACGATGCGCTCCGTGACCTGGCCTGAGCTGCGTTCCTCGTTGATGACGCGCATGATGGTGGCCGGCGAGGTGGACATGGCCAGGGAGGCCAGCAGCAGCGCCGTCATCGAGGTGCTGCCGAATTCGATGCCGATGAAGTAGACAACGGCAAAGGTCAGCAAGGATTCGACCAGGCCCGTGACGGCGATCCACGGATTGTTCTTCAGCCAGCGCAGGTTGATGCGGTAGCCCACCTCGAACAGGATCAGGCCGAAGGCCACGTCGGCCAGCACCAGCATGGGGCCGGCGTCCGTCTGCGGCAGTACGCCTACCTGCGTCTGCGCGAGGACGAAACCGATCACGCCATAAAAACTGATGCGTGGCAGGCCAGTCCAGCGGTGGCCGAATTCGCCCACCACCCAGGCCAGGGTAATGGCGAACGGCCAGGACAGGTCGGCGGCGATCGAGATCAGACTTTGCATGCTCATTCCTTTGAAAATGGCGCTGGCACCGGCCGGCAGCACGGGGCTGGCGCGGCAAGGTCGTGGTGCAGCGATGGTGCATAGTTTGCGCAGAGCGATGCGCCGATTCTACCGGAGCAGAAGGCGCGCACGATGTGCGCAATCGAACAGTGTCGCAGCCATGGCGGCCGCGCACAGGATGCAGCAGGTTAGGGCAGGGCTGGTATCAGCGTATGGTACCCGCCCGCAGCGGAGATGCTCCGCACGGTAGTTTCGTGTCGCAGTGTACGGCATGGCGGCCCCCTGCCGCCATGGACTTTTTGTTGCGTGCTTTTATTTACTGAGCAGACGCATGCCCCGTTCCAGCCCGTCGATCGACAGGGGGAACATGCGGTTGTTCATCAATTGCCGGATCACGCCAATCGACTGGCGGTACTGCCACAATCCCTCCGACTCGGGATTGAGCCAGATGAATTTCGGGAACGCCTGGGTAAAGCGTGCCAGCCACGTCGATCCCGCTTCTTCGTTGTTGTATTCGACCGAACCGCCCGGCTGCAGGATTTCATAGGGGCTCATGGTGGCGTCGCCGACAAAAATCAGCTTGGTATCGGGCGGATACTTGCGTAGCACGTCCCAGGTGGGAAAGCGCTCGGCATTGCGGCGCCGGTTGTTCTTCCACAGGGTGTCGTAGACGCAGTTATGGAAGTAAAAGAACTCCATGTTCTTGAATTCCGTCTTCGCCGCCGAAAACAGTTCCTCGGTGCGCTCGATATGGTCGTCCATGCTGCCGCCCACATCAAACAGCATCAGTACTTTGATGCGGTTCTTGCGTTCGGGCCGCATCCGGATGTCGAGGTAGCCCGCGTTGTTGGCCGTGGCGGCGATGGTGGCGTCCAGGGCCAGTTCGTCTTCCGCGCCTTCGCGCGCGAATTTGCGCAGGCGGCGCAGTGCCACCTTGATGTTGCGCGTGCCCAGTTCCCGCTCGCCGTCGTAATCCTTGTAGCTGCGCGCTTCCCACACTTTCACCGCCGTGCGGTTGCCTCCCTTGCCACCGATGCGGATACCTTCCGGATTTGTGCCGCCATTGCCGAACGGCGAAGTACCGCCCGTGCCGATCCACTTGCTGCCGCCCTCGTGGCGTTCCTTCTGTTCCTTCAGCAGCTCATTCAGGCGGTCCATCAGCTTGTCGTAGCCGAATTTCTCCAGCTGCGTCTTCTGCTCCTCGGACAGTTCGCGCTGCATGCGCTTGAGCAGCCAGTCGAGTGGAATCGCCGCGTTCGTGTCAAAGGCCGCGTTGACGCCCTTGAAGTACTGGGCAAACGCGCGGTCGAACTTGTCGAAATGGGCTTCGTCCTTGACCAGGGTCAGGCGCGCCAGATAGTAGAAATCGTCCATGGAGGCGTCGATGACGTTCTTTTGCAGCGCTTCGAGCAGGGTCAAAAATTCCTTGATCGAGACGGGAATCTTCGCATCCTTGAGCGTGAAGAAGAAATCGATCAGCATGGCGCTTCCTCTGTCCCTGCCGCGGTCCCTTCGCCTCCTGCGCAAGGCAGCGCGGCGACAGGGCGCTGCGCCAGCTTGTAACGCAGGTGGGCGGCGATCTCGGGCCACTCGCCGCGCGTGATACTGTACATGACCGTGTCGCGCACGGTGCCGTCGCGGCGCAGCGCATGGTGGCGCAGCACGCCATCCTTTTTCGCGCCCAGGCGCTCGATGGCCGCCTGCGAGGCATGGTTGAAATTATCGGTGCGAAAACCCACCAGCGCGCAGCCGAGGGCCTCAAAGGCGTGCGCCAGCAGCAGCAATTTGCAGGTGGTGTTGACGTGGCTGCGCTGGCAGCGCTTCGCATACCAGGTGTAGCCGATTTCCAGGCGCCCAATACTTGGCACCACGTCGTGGTAGCTGGTGGTGCCGAGCACCTCGCCGCTGGCCACGTCGATGACGGCAAAGGCGAAGCGCGCGGGGCGCATCTCGATTCCCTTGAAAATGTACTGGTCCACCTGGTCCGGTTCGGGCACGGAGGTAACGCGCAGATTCCACAGTTCGCCATCCGTAGCCGCCGCGCGCAGGCCGGGCGCGTGGTGCGGCGCCAGCGCTTCGAGGCGGATGCCGTGCAGTTCCAGGGGCACGAAGACTTTGTCCGGACTGATGTCGTTCACCGGAGCTCCTTAGCGGTTGGTGCGCGACATGAACATCAGGCGCTCGAACAGATGCACGTCTTGCTCGTTTTTCAGCAGCGCGCCATGCAGGGGCGGCACGACCGCCTTGTTGTCCTTGCTGCGCAGCGCGTCAAAGGGGATGTCCTCGGCCAGCAGGAGCTTGAGCCAGTCGAGGAGTTCCGACGTCGAGGGTTTTTTCTTCAGGCCTGGCACGTCGCGCACTTCATAGAAGGTTTGCAGCGCCTGGGCTAGCAATTCCTGTTTCAGGTGTGGGTAGTGGACGGCGACGATCTGCTCCATCGTGTCCTTGTCCGGGAATTTGATGTAATGGAAGAAACAGCGGCGCAAGAAGGCGTCCGGCAATTCCTTTTCGTTGTTCGAGGTGATGATGACCAGCGGGCGGTGGCGCGCCGTGACCATTTCGCGCGTCTCGTAGACATAGAATTCCATCCGGTCCAGTTCGCGCAGCAGGTCGTTCGGGAATTCGATGTCGGCCTTGTCGATCTCGTCGATCAGCAACACCACCGGTTCGGGCGCCGTGAATGCCTGCCACAGCACGCCCTTGACGATGTAGTTCTGGATGTCGCGCACGCGCTCGTCGCCCAACTGGGAATCGCGCAGGCGCGAAACGGCGTCGTATTCGTACAGGCCCTGCTGCGCCTTGGTAGTCGATTTGATATGCCATTGCATCAGCGGCATGTTCAGCGCGGCGGCCACTTCTTCTGCCAGCATGGTCTTTCCCGTACCCGGTTCGCCCTTGATCAGCAGCGGGCGCTGCAGGGTCAGCGCCGCGTTCACGGCCAGTTTCAGGTCGGCGGTGGCAACATAGCTGTCGGAACCTTCGAAGCGTTGGCCTTGCTGGGTGTGCTGTGCTTGCATGAGCGGTCTGCCAAAGTAGGGAAATGGAGAGTATAAACAGAACTGTGGCGCACCGCCACGCGGACGGGCTGTGCCTGCCTGCCTACAATGCGGGTTTTATAGGTGGACTTGCAAGAATATCTTGGCTAGAATCGGCAAGCAGCAGATTAATTGTCAACCTTAATTGTCAACACATAAGATCAATAAAAACCAGCTCTGGCGTTTCTCCGATTACCTTTGTTCACATTGCCACTATGAAAAAAATATTTGCACTTCTCGTGCTTGCCGGCATAGCAAATGCCGTCACAGCGGCTGACATTGTAGGAAACGCCAAGGCAGCCCCTGCCAAGGTGGAAATGTGTATCGGCTGCCACGGCATTCCCGGTTACAAGGCGACCTTCCCCGAAGTGTTCCAGGTGCCGATGATCGGTGGCCAGCCGGCAAAATATATCGAGAATGCGCTGCAAGCCTACAAGAAGGGCGACCGCAAGCACCCGAGCATGAAGGGCATCGCCAGCAGCCTGTCCGACCAGGATATCGCCGATGTCGCCGCGTATTATGCGCAACAAGCCAAGCCGAACTGAGGACCAGCCAGATGATGAAAACACTACTCGCCGCCCTCGTATGCGCCACTGTCTCGTTCGGCGCCAGCGCCGCCGGCAATATCAACACGGGCAAGGCTCTGGCCGAAAAATACAGCTGCGCCACCTGCCACGGCAAGGATTACGGCTCGCCCATCGATCCGTCGTACCCAAAACTGGCGGGCCAGCACAAGGATTACCTGGAACACGCCTTGACGGCGTATAAACGGGGCGACAAGGCCAATGGCCGCAATAACGCCATCATGACGGGCCAGGTGAAACCGCTGAGCAACCAGGACATCAAGGACCTGGCCGCCTATCTGCACAGCTTGCCGACCACCCTGGTCATTCACCGCTGAGCGGTATCGCCGGATCCATTCGTTTTTCTCACACCTGACAAAACCGTAGCGAGCGGCGCTGAGTTATGGTCGAAACGCGTGGCTGTGCGAATGCACGGTGACGCCGAGGCAGTGAGCATCGGCGGCCGCAAATCATGACGCGCAGTAGGTTTGCCTAGTTGTTCTTCAGTCCCACCCTGCGCGCCAGCTTGTGCAAGTTGCTGGCGTCCAGTCCCAGCTGGCGCGCGGCGGCGGCCCAGTTATCCTGATGCAGGAGCAGCGCTTGCCGGATGGCCTGGCGCTGGCTCGCTTCCACGATCTGATGCATGGACAGCAGCGGCGCCGCCGGCGTGCCGCACGCGCCTGGCACTGGCGGCAGCGTGTCCGTACCGGCTGGCGTCTCCAGCGCATCGAGGTCGAGCATATCCGTTTCCAGGGTCACGATGTCCTTGCGGTCCGCGCCGCGGATCACCGCTTTCAGCGCGGCCCGGCTGATCACATGTTCGAGTTCGCGCACATTGCCCGGCCAGCGGTAATGGCATAAGGCGTTTTCCGCTGCGGCGGACAGGCGCAGGCTGCGCAGCCCCAGGCGCGCGCGGTTGAGCTCAAGGAAACCGCCGGCCAGCAGCAGCACGTCATTGCCCCGCTCGCGCAACGGCGGAATCTGCACCGGATACACGGACAAACGGTGATACAGATCGGCGCGGAACGAGCCGTCGCGCACATGCTCGCGCAGGCTGCGGTTGGTGGCGGCGATCACCCGCACGTTGACCCGGCGCGGCCGGTCCGCGCCCAGGCGCTGGATTTCGCCATTTTGCAAGGTGCGCAGCAGCTTGGCCTGTATCGACAGCGGCAACTCTCCCACTTCATCGAGAAACAGGGTGCCCCTTCGGCCGCCTCGAAACGCCCGGGCCGATCGCTGACGGCACCGGAAAACGCGCCCCGCACATGGCCGAACAATTCGCTTTCTGCCAGGGATTCGGGCAAGGCCGCGCAATTGACGTGGATCAGGGGCTTGCCGGCGCGGCGCGACAGCCGGTGCAGGCGGTGCGCACACAGTTCCTTGCCGACGCCCGTCTCGCCCAGCAGCAGCACGGGCAGGTCCGATTCGGCGACCACCTGCAGCTCGTGCAGCAGCTGCATGATGGCGCTGCTCTGGCCCACGAAGTCGTGTTCCTCGCGCGGCGCTTGCGCATCGGCCAGCATGGCGCCGCCCGACAGGCGCAGGGCGCGGATTTCCGTCTCCAGGCGGGTCACGCGCACGGCCGCTTCGATGGCGCAGGCCAGCTCGCCCAGGTCGCGCTGCGCGCGCGCGTCGAAGGTGCCCACCTGTAGCGCGTCGAGCGTAATCACGCCCCAGCGTTCGCCTTCCAGGTCCAGCGCCATGCCCATGCAGTCGTGCACGGGCAGCGGCTCGCCCGCCCGCTCGGCGATCAGGCCATCGTAGGGATCGGGCAGGGAGCTGTCGTGATGAAAGCACAGCACGCCGCGCCGCTGCAGGATGGCGGCCAGGCGCGGGTGGTCGGCGGCGGCGAAGCGGCGTCCCAGCGCGTCGCTGGCCAGGCCGGCCATCGCCACGGGGCGCAGGTGCTCGCCATCGAGCTTGAGCAAGGCCACGGCCTCGCAGCCGAAGTGCGCGCGCAGGCTGCCTACCAGGCGCTGCAGGCGCACGGCCACGGGCAGGTCGGCGACCAGATCGGTGAGTAGCAGCAGGTGGATGGCGGTGGTGGTCATAAGTACCATGCAGGGTACAAGGAACCACGGCAAACATGGGTCATTACGACCCTGCATTTTTCAAATCGTTGATTTAAAACAAGTTTTTCCTGGCACACGGTTTGCCTAGACAAGAGTGCCGAACCGGCATACAAGACCAAGGAAAGCTTGATGAAAACGACTCCCTCCCTCCGCGCCATTGCCGCCGCCGTCTGCGTCCTGGCCATGCCCCTGTCCCTGCAAGCCCAGGCTAGCCTGCCGGCCAGCGCTGCCGCTACTGCGGCCAAACTTTCTGCCGCCGCCGCGCTCAAGCGCTATGAACTGCAAACCAATATCGTCGACGGCAAGATGGTATTCATCGATGCCAAGGGCCAGGTCAATCCCGTGCTGGCGGCGAACGTGGGCGACACGGTCGAACTGGTGCTGAAAAGCGGCGAAGGCGCCGAGCACGATCTGCTGATCCCGGAACTCAACGTGGCATCCGCCAAATTCAGCGCCAGTAGCGGCAGCACCAGCGTGCGCTTCAAGGTCACGCGCGCCGGCACGTTCACCTATTACTGCTCGATCCCCGGCCACCGCCAGATCGGCATGGAAGGCAAGCTGGAAGTGAGCGGGACGTCGCAGGCCGAAGCCGGAGCACCGAAGGCTGCTGGCACCGGTAGCGCGGCCAACGAGTCCAGCCAGGCCGCCGCGCTGGCCCTGTACACGCCCGCGCCGTCGCCGATGCGCGGTCCCGATCCCTCGGCTGTCAGCGTGGCTGCCAACCCGGCCTCCGTGCCGGCCGCCATCGGCGCGCGCGCGCCGCAGTTGCTCAAGTACCGCATGGAGACGGTGGAGCTGCCGGGCAAGCTCGATGACGGCACCAGTTTTACTTACTGGACCTTCAACCGGCAAGTGCCCGGTCCGATGCTGCGCGCCAAGGTGGGCGACACGGTGGAACTGACCCTGTTCAATGCGAAGGACAGCAAGATGATCCACTCGATCGACCTGCACGCGGTGACGGGCGGCCATGGCGGCGGACAGCATACGCAGGTGGCGCCAGGGCAGGAAAAAACGGTCACCTTCAAGGCGCTCAATCCTGGCCTGTATGTGTACCACTGCGCTACGCCCCTGGTGCCGCAGCATATCGCGGCCGGCATGTACGGCATGATCCTGGTCGAACCGGAAGGCGGCCTGTCCAAAGTGGACCGCGAGTATTACGTGATGCAGGGCGAAATGTACACGGGCCGTCCGCACGGCGCGCCCGTGCACCAGGAACCTAACCTGGAAAAAATGGCCAATGAACTGCCCGACTATTACGTCTTCAATGGCGAAGTAGGCGCCCTGAGCAAGACGCACAAATTGCAGGCGAAGGTCGGCGAGACGGTGCGCATCTATTTCGGCGTGGGCGGCCCGAACAAGATTTCATCCTTCCACATCATCGGCGAGATCTTCGACAAGGTATATAGCGAAGGCTCCATCAGCAGCCCGAAACACGACGTGCAAACCACCCTCGTGGCACCGGGCGGCGCGACCATCGTCGAACTCAAGGTACAGCACCCGGGCAGCTATCTGCTGGTCGACCATGCGCTGTCGCGCGCCGGCAAGGGCGCCGTTGGCGTGCTGGAAGTGACGGGCGAGCCCGTACCGGGCGTCTACCACGCGGGCGCCGTGCAATAAACCACCCCCATTCATCATCAAGGAACTGTTATGGAAATGATCGACCTATCCCTGGGCCAGCTGGCCCGCCGCATCCCTGGCGCCACGCGCCTGTTCGATGCCCACCGCCTGGATTTTTGCTGCGGCGGCAACAAGACCCTGCGCGCGGCGGCCGAAGCGGCCGGCGTGGACACGGCGCCCATCGTCGAGGAACTGCAAGTGCTGGCAGCACGCGCCGATACCAGTGGCGAGCGTGACTGGCAGGAAGCCCCGGCCACCGAGCTGGTGGAGCATATCCTGGCGCGCTACCACGCCGTGCACCGCGAGCAGCTGCCAGAGCTGATACGCCTGGCACGCAAGGTCGAGCAGGTGCATGGCGACCGCGCCGACTGTCCGCACGGGCTGGCAGAACATCTGTCGGCCATGGCGCAGGAGCTGGAAAGCCATATGCGCAAGGAAGAGGACGTGCTGTTCCCCATGATCGTGCGCGGCCATGGCCCCCGGGCCGGCGCGCCCATCAACGTGATGCGCATGGAGCATGACGACCATGGCGTGGCCTTGCGCGCCATGGCGGAAATGACGAACGATATCACCGCGCCGGCCGGCGCCTGCACCACCTGGCGCGCGCTCTACACGGGCCTGCGTACCTTCCGTGCAGACTTGATGGCGCACATTCATACCGAAAACAATATCCTGTTCGAGCGCTTTGCGCCGGCCGTGGTGCACTGACAAAGGAAAGACCCATGGGTCCCTACAAAAAACTCTGGTTTACACTGATCGGTGTGCTGATCGTGACGTTTTCGCTGCTCGGCTACTACGGTGTCGAAGTCTACCGGCAGGCACCGCCCATCCCCGCGCAAGTGCTGGCGCAAGATGGCCGGCAACTGTTCGACCGCGAGGGCATCCTCGATGGCCAGACAGCCTGGCAATCCGTCGGCGGCATGCAGCTGGGTTCCATCTGGGGCCACGGCGCTTACCAGGCGCCCGACTGGACGGCCGACTGGCTGCACCGCGAACTGACGGCCTGGCTGGAATTGGCAGCGCAAGAGCAGCATGGCAAGGCGTACGCGGCGCTTGACGGCCCCGCGCAGGCGGCGTTGCGCGAAGCGCTCAAGCTGGAATACCGCGGCAACCGGGTCGATGAAGAACAAGTACTGCACCTGTCGCCGCGCCGCGTGCAAGCCATCGCCAACACGGCGCACTATTACGACCAGCTGTTTTCCGACGCGCCAGCGCTGCACGCCAGCCGCGAACATTTCGCCATGAAGGAAAATACCCTGCCCAGTGCCGAGCGGCGCGCACAGATGACGCAGTTTTTCTTCTGGACGGCATGGGCCGCCGCCACCGAGCGTCCGGGCCAGAAAGTCACGTACACGAACAACTGGCCGCATGAACCCCTGATCGGCAACCAGCCCAGCGGCGAAAACCTCGTCTGGTCGGTCGCCAGCGTGGTGGTGCTGCTGGCCGGTGTCGGCTTCCTCGTGTGGGGCTGGGCCTTTTTGCGCGACCACGACGAAGCGCTTCCCGCGCCCGGCCCGCGCGACCCGTTGACGACGTTCGCCCTCACACCCTCGCAGCGGGGACTGGGCAAGTACCTGTTCCTGGTGGTGGCGCTGTTCATCTTCCAGGTCTTCATCGGTGGCTTTACGGCGCATTACACGGTGGAAGGACAGCAGTTCTACGGCATCGATGTGTCGCGCTGGTTCCCGTATGCACTCACGCGCACCTGGCATATCCAGGCCGCGCTGTTCTGGATCGCCACGGGCTTCCTGGCCGCTGGCCTGTTCCTCGCGCCCTTGATCAATGGCGGCAAGGATCCCAGGTGGCAGCGCCTGGGCGTCGACGTGCTGTTCTGGGCACTGGTGCTTGTAGTCGTCGGCTCCTTCATCGGCAATTACCTGGCGATTGCGCAAATCATGCCGCCCGATTGGAACTTCTGGCTCGGTCACCAGGGCTATGAATATGTGGACCTCGGACGTTTGTGGCAGATCGGCAAGTACGTGGGCATCCTGCTGTGGCTGGTGTTGATGCTGCGCGGCGTCGTGCCGGCCTTGCGCCAGCCAGGCGGCGACAAGAATCTGCTGGCGCTGCTGACCGCGTCCGTGGGCGCCATCGGCCTGTTCTATGGTGCCGGCCTGTTCTACGGCGAACGCACGCACCTGTCCGTGATGGAATACTGGCGCTGGTGGGTAGTGCACCTGTGGGTGGAAGGGTTCTTCGAAGTCTTTGCCACCACGGCGCTGGCCTTCATCTTCTCGACTCTGGGGCTGGTGTCGGTGCGCATGGCCACGGCGGCCAGCCTGGCGTCGGCCTCGCTGTTCATGCTGGGCGGCATACCCGGCACTTTCCACCACCTGTACTTTGCCGGCACCACCACGCCGGTGATGGCCATCGGCGCCAGTTTCAGCGCGCTCGAAGTGGTGCCGCTGATCGTGCTGGGGCATGAAGCGTGGGAAAACTGGCGCCTGAAGGAGCGTGCGCCGTGGATGGAGCAGTTGCGCTGGCCCATGATGTGCTTTGTCGCCGTTGCCTTCTGGAACATGCTGGGCGCGGGCGTGCTGGGCTTCATGATCAATCCGCCCGTGGCGCTGTACTACATCCAGGGCCTCAACACGACTCCCGTGCATGCGCATGCGGCGCTGTTCGGCGTGTATGGCTTCCTGGCGCTGGGTTTTACCTTGCTGGTACTACGTTATTTACGGCCCGACTACCGCTTCAGCACTGCGTTGATGAAGACGGCTTTCTGGGGCTTGAACGCGGGCCTGGTGCTGATGATCTTTACCAGCTTGTTGCCGATTGGCGTCATCCAGTTCCACGCCAGCGTGACGGAAGGCCTGTGGTATGCGCGCAGTGAGGAATTCATGCAGCAGCCGCTATTGCAGAACCTGCGCTGGATACGCACCTTCGGTGACGTGGTCTTCATCGTCGGCGCCGTCGCCATGGCGCTGCAAGTGGTGCTGGGCTTGCTGGAAAAAGGGCCAGCACAGGTATTGCCTCAGCGTATGAAAGCTGCAGTAAAACCGATGTGAGGTAGTACTGGTACAGCACCTGTGTTCCTACCGGCGGCGCACGCAGTCTATATAGGCGTCCGTGTCCGGCGGCAAGCCCGAGCGCTGCGAAGCCCAGATCATCTGGCCCAGGCATTCCATCACTTCATGCTGGGCCGCATGGGCCGAATCGAGTCGCTGGGTCAGTTGCTGGACGGCCGGGCGGATGCCGCGCGGTTGGTCCACCTGCACCTGCTCCGTGATCGACAGGTGCATGGACAGGTGCAAGAACGGGTTAGCCTGACCACCTTCGACGGAGTAGTCGCGCGCCAGTGCCGCTTCGACGTCGGAGAGTTCGTTTTCGTACTCGGGGTGTTCCAGAATCCAGTCGAGCGCGATGGCTTCCATCGGCGTAAGGATTTCATGGGCGCGGTGCTTGCGCAATGTTTCACAAAAGAAACGGCGCACGTCGTCGGAAGAGGGGTTGAACATGGCTGACTGACTATGGCTAAAGGGCAGCCGGCATTGTACCGCGTACGTCAATTCAGGGCATCGAGGATGCCCTTTTTGTCGTCTGGCACCAGTTTTCAAGACCCTATAGTCACCATCATTTAATACCCTGCAGTAAGTATTATCCACTACCGCTGCGGCCCGGCGGCGTCAAATAACGGTGATAAAATCGCCGCTCTTGATATTTGCACTGGACATGACGGCGATTTCATTGCCGGTTTTTCAGCCGACAACGCAGTCCGCGCTGTCCTTTGCCCGCACCTTTGCCACCAGATATTGCTCTCGGGATATTCCGGAGCACGGCAGCATGCCTATCACCATCGACATTGACCTGTCCTGCCGCCTTGGCGTGCCGGAGGCTGGTCTGTTTTTCGTCGGATCCGTCGATAGCCGCGATGGTGTCGCCACGGTGGCGCGCAAGAATCATCCTTCAGTATCCAAAAATGGAGTTACGAATGCGTAAATCGCTATTACTTTTGATGTCGTGCCTGATCCTGGCGGCATGTAACAAGACCCCTCCGGCCTCGTCCGAAAAACCGGTCGACGTGCTGCTGATCGGCGCCGGCACCATGAGCGCCACCCTGGGCAGCATGCTCAAGGAACTCGATCCATCGCTGACGATGGAAATGGTCGAGCGCCTCGATTCCGTGGCCGCCGAAAGCTCGGACGCGATGAACAACGCGGGCACGGGCCACTCGGCCTTTGCCGAACTGAACTACACGCCGGAAGCGGCCGATGGCAGCATCGAGACGAAAAAAGCCGTTGCCATCAACGAGCAATTCGAAATATCCAAGCAATTCTGGGCCTATCAGGTAGCCAACAAGCACCTGGGCGCGCCGCAAACCTTCATCAACAATGTGCCGCACATGGCCTTTGTCTGGGGCGATGACAATATTGCCTTTCTGAAGAAACGCTATGCCGCGCTGCAAAAGGAAAACCTGTTCAAGGGCATGCTGTACTCGGAAGACCAGGCGCAGATCGAGCAATGGGCGCCGCTGGTCATGCAAGGCCGCGACAAGGGCCAGAAAGTGGCCGCGACGCGCATGGAAATCGGTACTGACGTCAATTTCGGCAACCTCACGCGCGGTCTGGTGAAATACCTGACGGACAGCCATGGCATGGTCCTGCACCTGCGCCACCAGGTGGAGGACATCCAGCGCGGCGCCGATGGCGTGTGGAACGTGACGGTGAAAGACCTGGCCGCCGGCAAGGAAAAGACCATGCGCGCAAAGTTCGTCTTCATCGGCGCCGGCGGCGGTTCGCTGCCGCTGCTGGAAAAATCGGGCATTCCTGAAGCCAAGGGCTACGGCGGCGTGCCGGTGGGCGGCCAATGGCTGGTCACCACCAATCCGGAACTGGTGGCGGCGCATGCGGCCAAGGTCTACGGCAAGGCATCCGTCGGCTCGCCGCCGATGTCCGTGCCGCATCTCGATACGCGCATCATCGACGGCAAGAAAGCCCTGCTGTTTGGCCCGTTTGCCACCTTCTCGACCAAGTTCCTGAAAAACGGTTCCTGGATCGACTTGCCTGCCTCGATCGGCACGGGCAATGTAAAGCCCATGCTGCAAGCCGGCTACGACAATATTCCGCTGACGAAATACCTGGTTGAACAGGTCATGAACACGCCGGAAGACCGTTTGAAAACCCTGCGCGAATACTTGCCGAACGCCAAGATGGAAGACTGGACCCTGCAAAATGCTGGCCAGCGCGTGCAGATCGTCAAGGATGACCCTGTCAAAGGCGGCTTGCTGCAGTTCGGCACGGAAGTCGTCGGCGCCGCCGATGGCAGCATCGTTGCCCTGCTGGGTGCATCGCCAGGCGCCTCGACCGCGCCGCCGATCATGATCAAGGTGCTGCAAACGGCATTCAAGAGCCGCCTGGCAACGCCGGAATGGCAGGCGAAGATGGTGGAAATGGTGCCGTCGTACGGCCAAAAGCTGAACAATGACCCAGCCCTGGCCAACAAGATCCGCCAGTACAGCAGCAATATCCTGGGCTTGAAAGCCATTACCCTGGACGTTCCCGCCGCTAATTAACACCTAACCAAACCTACTGCGCGTCGCGCTTTGCGGCCTGCGATGCTCACCGTACTAGAGTACGGTTGCGCTTCTTAGCCACAAATCACTGCCGCTCGCTACGGTTTTGTTAGGTGTCGAAACTGTCTGCATTTTTAAAAGAAAGTTTCTTACCGGTATGTAAAAAGGGGCAGCCTGTTCAGGCTGCCCCTTTTGCGTGGGAGAGTGCGTTCATTGCGGTGGACTACCCCTTGCCTGGCAGAATCAGCTCCGGTGTACACCCTTCGGCGGCAACGCCGTCGCAAGGTTTGGCCAGGGCCGTACCATCCTGCGCCCGTGGCGCATGGGGCTGGCGCAGATAGCGCGACGTGTGACGGTGCGCTTGCTGCGCGTTGCCATGCACGGGCCAGGTCAGGAAGCGGGACAGCTCCTGCAAGGCGCGCTGGTAGACATCGCGTTTAAATTCTATGACGACATCGAGCGGGACCCAGTACTCATGCCAGCGCCAGGCGTCGAACTCGGGATGGTCGGTCAGGCGCAGATTGACGTCGTTATCGCGCGCGCACATTCTCAGCAGAAACCAAATCTGCTTCTGGCCACGGTAATGGCCGCGAATCTCGCGCTTGATGAAGTGGTCTGGCACTTCATAGCGCAGCCAGTCGCGGGTGCGGCCGACAATTTTGACGTGTTCCTGTCTGAGTCCGATTTCCTCTTCAAGTTCGCGAAACATGGCTTGTTCCGGTGTTTCGCCATATTTGATACCGCCTTGCGGAAACTGCCATGAGTGCTCGCGCACCCGCTTGCCCCACCACACCTCGTTCTGGGCGTTTAGCAGGATGATGCCGACGTTGGGCCGAAACCCTTCACGGTCGAGCATAATGCACCTCAAACTTTCTGCGACAGTGCGTCCTTTTTTACATAATTACCCACAACTTCGCAAGCCGGTGACCTTTTCGGGGTGCGAAAAGCGCCGGAATCGCACCAATTGAGCGCATTTGTGTAAAGTATGGACGCATCAGCCAGCTAATCCTTTAAAATTAGGTTGATTATAACCCTCTCTTTTTAAAAAGAATTCACCGTTATGCGCGCCTCCCGTTTTTTTATTTCCACACTTAAAGATGCACCTTCTGACGCGGAAATCGTCAGCCACCAATTGATGATGCGTGCAGGCATGATCAAACGCCTCGGTTCCGGCATCTATACCTACATGCCGATGGGCCTGCGCGTGATCCGCAAGGTGGAAGCCATCATCCGTGACGAGATGAACAAAGCCGCGGGCATCGAACTGCTGATGCCGCTCGTGCAGCCGGCCGAACTGTGGCAGGAGACGGGCCGCTGGACCAAGATGGGCGACGAACTGATGCGCGTGAAAGACCGCCACGGCCGCGAATACGCGATCCAGCCGACGTCGGAAGAGGTCATCACGGACGTCGTGCGTACCGAAATCAAGTCCTACCGCCAGTTGCCGTTGAACTTTTATCACATCCAGACCAAATTCCGCGACGAGCGCCGTCCCCGCTTCGGCCTGATGCGCGGCCGCGAATTCACCATGAAGGACGCCTATTCCTTCGACCGCGACCTGGCCGGCATGCAGGCATCGTACAAGGTCATGTTTGACGCCTACACGCGCATCTTCACGCGCTTTGGCCTGAAATTCCGCGCTGTCGCAGCCGACAACGGCGCCATCGGCGGTTCCGGTTCGCATGAATTCCACGTCATCGCCCACACGGGTGAAGATGCGCTCGTGTACTGCCCGACGTCCGATTATGCCGCCAACATGGAAGCGGCCGAAGCGCTGCCGCCAGCCGGCGAGCGCCCAGCTGCTGCCCAGGCGCTGACAAAAACGGCCACGCCGGACACCGTCAAGTGCGAAACCGTAGCCGCCTTGCTGGGGATCGATCTGTCGCAAACCGTGAAAACCATCGCACTGACGGTGGAAACGACGGGCAAGGACGAGAAAGTCACGAAACAGCATTTCATGCTGCTGCTGCGCGGCGACCATGAATTGAACGAGATCAAGGTAGGCAAGGTTGCCGGTCTGGCCGGCCATCGTTTCTCGACCGAAGCGGAAATTCTGGAAGTCTATGGCACGATTCCCGGCTATCTGGGCCCGATCGGCACGCAAGCACCCGTCACCGTGGTGGCGGACCGCACGGTCGCCCATATGAGCGACTTCGTTTGCGGCGCGAATGACGCCGGTTACCATTACACGGGCGCCAACTGGGGCCGTGACGTGGCCGAGCCTGCCATTGTGGCCGACTTGCGCAATGTCGTCGCCGGCGACGCTTCGCCGGACGGCCAGGGCTTGCTTGCCATCGAGCGCGGCATCGAAGTGGGCCACGTGTTCCAGCTGGGTACCGCGTACTCGGAAAGCATGAAAGCCACCTTCCTCGACGAAAATGGCAAGCCTGCGCCGCTGCAGATGGGTTGCTATGGTATCGGCGTGACGCGCATCCTGGGCGCCGCCATCGAACAGAACTTCGACGACAAGGGCATCATCTGGCCAGCGTCGATCGCGCCGTTTGAAGTTGTGCTGTGCCCGATGGGCATGGACCGCAGCGAATTGGTCAAGGAAGAGACGGAGAAGCTGTACGCGGCCCTGCAAGGCGCTGGCGTCGATGTCATCGTCGATGACCGCGGCCTGCGTCCTGGCGCCATGTTTGCCGACTGGGAACTGATCGGCGTGCCGCACCGCATCGTCATCGGCGAGCGCGGCCTCAAAGAAGGCAAGCTGGAATACCAGGGCCGCCGCGACGCGGAAGCCACCGGCGTAGCGCCGGACGAGATCGTCGCCTTCATCCAAGGCAAAATGGCGCAGTGAAGCGTTTATCCGTAAGCAAGGTGGCTGGCGCGCTCGCGCTGGCCGCCAGTCTGGCCTGCGCTTTCCCGGCGCAGGCCGGTAATCAGAAAGAGGAGGCGCTGGCCGACTCCGTCCGCCTGGCCCTGTCGCACGCGATCCGCGACGAACGCCCGCCGCAACCCAAATTTGCCACCCCCATCGAACTGCAGCGCTACCAGCAATGGCTGGCGCAAATGTCGCAACGCCTGCAGCGCAAGCTGCCGGACGCGCAGTTGCGCACGGAGTTTCTGGAGACGGTATGGTACGAAGCGCGCCGCGCTGGCCTGGAGCCGGCCCTGGTGCTGGGCCTGATCCAGGTGGAGTCGGCCTACCGAAAATACGCCGTCTCGCTGGCTGGCGCGCGCGGCTACATGCAGGTGATGCCCTTCTGGACGGGCGTCATCGGCGATAGCGACCGCAGCAAACTGTTCCACATGCAAACGAATTTGCGCTATGGCTGCGCGATTTTGCGCATGTACCTGGACATGGAAAAGGGGGACTTGTACCTGGCGCTGGGGCGGTATAACGGCAGCCGGGGGCGGGCCGAGTATCCGAATGCCGTGCGGGCGGCGTGGAGGCAGTGGGAGTTCAGATGAAGGCTGGGGTCAGACCCCGGGAGCGTTGGCGCAGAGCTCTGTGATAACGGTGTTGAGGGTCTGCCCCCCCAAAAAAATGCCCCGCTCGCTGATTCAGCTGCGGGGCACTCGCTCGGTGTTGGGCCGGCGCGTATCTGATTATTTCAAATGATCGGAGATCAGTTTCGTCATTTCAAACATGGAGACTTGGGCTTTGCCGCCGAAAACAGCTTTCAGCTTGTCGTCCGCATTGATCATGCGGCGGTTGGCCGGATCTTGCAGATCGAGTTTTTTGATGTAATCCCATACCTTTTTGGTCACTTCCGTGCGCGGCAATGGTGCTGCGCCAACAACGGCGGCCAGCTCTTTCGATGGCGTCATTGCTTTCATGAATGCTGCGTTTGGCTTGCGTGGTGTTGCCGGTGCTGCCGCTTTCTTCGCCGCTGCCGGTTTAGCTGCTGCTTTGGCTGCGGGTGCTGCTTTTTTGGCTGCTGCAGGCTTGGCTGCTGCTGCTTTGGCTGGCGCTGCTACTGGGGTTTTTTTGGCTGTTGCCATCTTCGAGCCTCCTTAACAAACACATGGGAAATTGCGCAATTAATCGCACGGCTAATATTGGTGTGGATTTACCTTGTATGCAAGTGTTTTTCACGTTTTTACGAGGAAAAAGCAGGGAAATGGCCATGCTGTCGCCCGGGCGCACCGCTTGGGGACGCAGAACGGCGTTTTTGCCCGTAAATGGCATGCTTGCTGGCTATGCGGGGAGGGGGGCTGCGGGGGGAGGGAAGAGTGATGCCGGATACATGAAAATGCAATCCGGCGCTATGTGGAACGATGTTTTCTGACCTGTCGAGTTTAGATACGGAGCGTCAAAAAGGCCTTCAAAACCACAGCGAGCGGAGATGATTTGTGGCCGGGAAGCGCAACCGTACTTTAGTACGGTGAGCATCGCCGGCCGCAAGGACCACCGCGCAGCGGATTTTGAAGCCTTTCCTCATCGCGGATTTTGGAGCCTTACCTCATCCCAGGCATCATGCCCTTCATGGAGCGCATCATCTTCATCATGCCGCCGCCCGACAATTTCTTCATCATCGTCTGCATTTGCTCGAATTGCGTCAGCATGCGGTTTACTTCCTGCACTTGCACGCCGGCGCCGGCAGCGATGCGGCGCTTGCGCGTGGCCTTGATCAGTTCAGGTTTGGCGCGCTCCTGCGGCGTCATCGAATCGATGATGCCGCACATGCGGCGCACCTGTTTGTCGGCTTGATCCATGTTCTTGCCGCCAGCCGCCTGCTGGAACTGCGCCGGCAGCTTGTCCATCAGGTTGGCCATGCCGCCCATCTTTTTCATTTGCCCCAGTTGCGCCTTGAAGTCGTTCATGTCGAACTTGCCGCCGACCTTGATCTTTTGCGCCAGGTCGGCCGCCGCCTTGCTGTCGACGCCCTTGCGCGCTTCTTCCACCAGCGCGAGGATGTCGCCCATGCCCAGGATGCGGTTGGCCATGCGGGTCGGGTCGAACGCTTCCAGGCCGTCGAGTTTTTCCGAGACACCGGCAAACTTGATCGGTTTGCCCGTGATGTGGCGCACTGACAGGGCGGCACCACCGCGTGCATCGCCATCGAGCTTGGTCAGCACGATACCGGTCAGCGGCAGCGCATCGTTGAAGGCTTTCGCCGTGTTGATGGCGTCCTGGCCCAACATGGCGTCGACGACAAACAGGGTTTCGATCGGTTTCACTGCGCTGTGGACGGCGGCAATTTCGCGCATCATCTCTTCGTCGATACCCAGGCGGCCGGCCGTATCGATGATCAGCACATCGTGGTAATGCTTTTTCGCCCAGTCCAGCGCGGCCAGGGCGATATCGACCGGCTTGTCGGTGCTGGAAGACGGGAAGAAGTCGGCGCCCACCTGGGCAGTGACCGATTGCAGCTGGGCGATCGCGGCAGGACGATACACGTCGGCCGAGACGGTCAGCACTTTCTTCTTCTTTTCTTCCTTCAGGTATTTCGCCAGCTTGCCGACGGTGGTGGTCTTACCCACACCCTGCAGACCGGCCATCAGGATGATGGCGGGCGGCTGCTGCGCAAAGCTGATCTGCGACGCTTCCGGTCCCAGATCGGCGCCCATCAGGGCGGCCAGCTCGCGCTGCACCACGCCGACCAGGGCCTGGCCTGGCGTGAGCGAGGAAATGACATCCTCGCCCATGGCTTTTTCTTTGACTTTGGCGATGAATTCGCGCACGGCGGGCAGGGCGACGTCGGCTTCGAGCAGCGCCAGGCGCACTTCGCGCAGCATGTCGGCGGTGTTCGCTTCGGTCAGGCGCGCCTCGCCGCGCATGGTCTTGACGACTTTGGCAAGCCGTTGGGTGAGATTATCTAGCATGATGAACCTGCAATGAAAAGCTTGGGAGTGGGCGGCGCAAGCCGGACGATGGGCGCCATTTTACCCCATCGCGCGGCCCTGGCGGTCTTGCGCTGCGCTGCCTGGCGGTTCGCCTGCTTTTGAATTAGTTGGTATTTCTGCCAATGCCACGATTGCATGAAAGCCAAAAACACGGTTAAAATGAGAATAATTCTTATTTACATTTGCAGGCGCACTGCGCTTGACCGGAAAGGGATGCCATGTCGGCCGCCGATTTTGCCCAGCAACAAGACCTGCACGCGCTCTACAGCAGCCATCACGGCTGGCTGCAGGGCTGGCTGCGGCATAAGCTGGGCAATGCGGGCGAAGCGGCGGACCTGGCGCAAGACACCTTTTTCAGCGTGCTGGCCAACGGCGCGGCGCCGCAGATCCGCGAAGCGCGGCCTTTTCTCGCCACCATCGCGCGGCGCCTGGTGGCGCACCGCTATCGCCGGCAAGTGCTGGAAGACGCCTATCTGGAGGCGCTGGCCTGTTTGCCGCCCGAAGTGGCGCCCGCGCCCGAAGATCGCTTGCTGGCGCTGGAAGCCTTGCAGGAAATCGATGCCGCCCTCGATGGCTTGCCAGCGCCCGTGCGCACGGCGTTTTTGCTGGCGCAGCTCGAAGGCCTCAGCTATGCCGAGATCGCTGCGCGCCTGAACGTGTCTGCCAGCTCGGTCAAGCAATACCTGACGCGTGCCAACCGCCAGGTGTTTTTCTCACTGCCAGCATGAGCGCGGTGACAGAGGCAGCAGGCCCGATGGCCATCGGCGAGGACGTGCAGCAGCAGGCGGCCGAGTGGCTGACCGTGCTGATGTCGGACGAGGCAAGCGAAGCGGAACACGCCGCCTGGCAGCGCTGGCGCGGGGCCGACCCGGAACATGAACGGGCCTGGCAGCATATCGAAGCGGTGTCGCAGCGCTTTAACGGCTTGCACCGCAGTGCGGCCGCGCAGGCATTGGCAGGCACGCAGCAGAAAGCCGTCAACGGCAAGCGGCGCCAGTTGCTGGCGTGGCTGGGCGTGGTGGCCGGCGGCGGCATGCTGGCCGCGAAAGCGGGTGCCTGGGATGGCGTGCGCGCCCTGCGTGCCGACTATCGCACGGCTACGGGCGAGCGGCGCGAGGTGGTGCTGGGCGATGGCAGTGTGCTCAGCCTGAATACGGGGTCGGCCGTCAACGTGCGTTTCGACGCCAGCCGCCGCCTGATCGAGCTGCTGGCCGGCGAGATCCTCATCACCAGCGGTCACGGCGCCGGCAGCGGCGCGCCTTTGGTGGTGGCTACGCGCGAAGGCCAGGTGCGTGCGCTGGGGACGCGCTTTGCCGTGCGCCAGCAGGATGACTACAGCAGGGTGGAGGTGCTTGAAAGTGCCGTTGAAGTCCGCCTGCGCAGCGGCGGCGCACCCCTGCTGCTGGCGGCAGGGCGTGGCGTGGCATTTTCCCGCCACGCGCTTGACGCGCCGCATGCCATCGGTGCGTATGCGGCCGCCTGGTCGCGCGGGCAACTGATCGTCGATGACGTGACCCTGGGCGATTTTCTGGCCGACCTGGCCCGCTACCGCCCTGGCGTGATCGACTGCGCGCCGGCAGTGTCCCAGCTGCGCCTGTCGGGGGTATTCCCGCTGGCCGATACCCAGCGCATTTTGAACATGCTGCCCAACTCGCTGCCGGTGCAGGTGCGCAGCCGCACGCGGTATTGGGTCAGCGTCGAACCGGCGCCATAGCACGCTGCGCAAAAATATTTAGCCATCCGGCTGCCCGTTTTTCGTTTTCGCGGCACCTACAGAGTAGGGCGCCTGTTTTTCACCGTCTCATGACGCCACCATCAGGAATTTTCATGTCGTACGCTTTGCATTTTGTCAGTTTGCCATCGTCTCACTCCGCACTGCGCCCGCTGGCGCAAGCGGCGGCCGCCTTGTGCCTGGCCGCCAGCCTGCCGGCGCTGGCGCAGCAGGCCACGCCTGCTGCTCCCGCCACCGAGCAAACCATGCTCGGCGTGTCCGTCACGGCAGGGCGCGATGCGACAACGGAAGGCAGCGGTTCCTATACGACGGGCGTGAGCAATACGGCAACCAAACTGAATCTGTCGCTGCGCGAGACGCCGCAGTCGGTCAGCGTGCTGACGCGCCAGCAGATCGATGACCTGGGCATCACGACCCTGGACGACGCTGTCCAGTCGATCACGGGCCTGGTCACGCAAAAAGGCAACTTTACGGGTGATTCGGGCAGTTTCAGCGCTCGGGGATTTCCCGTGGATAACATCCTGTTCGATGGCTTGCCCACCAGCCTGGGCGCGAATGGCACTTTCAATGGCGATAATGACGACCTGGCCATCTATGACCGCATCGAAGTGGTGCGCGGCGCCACGGGCTTGATGACGGGCAGCGGCACGCCCAGCGCGGCCATCAATATGGTGCGCAAGCGCCCGACGGCCACGCCGCAAGCGTCGTTTTCGGCCAGCATCGGCAGCTGGAGCAACTACCGCCTGGAAGCCGATGCGGCCAATGCGCTCAACGCAGCGAAGACCCTGCGCGGGCGCATCGTCGTGACGCTGCAGGACAAGAAGGACTATGTTGACGTGCTGCATGGCCGCAATCACCAGCTGTACGGCATCATCGAGGCTGATTTACGCCCCGACACGACATTGACCGTGGGCGCCCACTACCGCAAGACCGATAACGACGGCGTTACCACGGGCGTGGTGACGGCTGCCGATGGCAGCTTTTTGAATTTGCCCCGCTCGACTTATCTGGGTACCGACTTCGATGACTGGCGCCAGACGGACAAGACCCTCTTCGCCGAACTGGAACACCGCTTCGGCAACGGCTGGAAGGCCAAGCTGGCAGCCACGCGCAAGACGCCCGAGATTGACACGACCTTTTCCGGCATCAACCGCCGCGGCGACACCTTGCGCTTCAATTCGCAAAGCTACCGCGCCGAGCTGGCGAACACCAGCTACGACGCCTATGCCAGCGGCAGCTACAGCCTGTTTGGCCGCCAGCACGAGCTGACCGTCGGCGCCAGCCACCGCCGTTCGTCGAAAAACAGCTATGGCGGCTGGGCGCCGTACAGCTGGGGCGCGGCCGCGCCGGTGATCGACCCATACCACTGGGATGCGGGCAGCGTGGCGCGCCCCGTCATCAACTATGCGCAGTGGGGCACGGCCAGCGTGACCGAGCAAAGCGGTGTGTATGCGGGTACGCGCATGCGCCTGGCCGACCCGTTGTCGCTGGTGCTGGGCGGGCGCGTGAGCTGGTACAAGGACGATGCCGGCTACTCAGTGGCGCGCGAATTCACGCCCTACGCCGGTGTTGTGTATGACCTCGACAAGCAGCATTCCGTTTACGCCAGCTGGACCGAGATCTTCCAGCCGCAGGCAGCCACCGACGTCTATGCGCAACCCTTGAAGCCGATCAGCGGCACCAACTATGAAGCGGGCGTGAAAGGCGAATACTTTGGCGGCGCGCTCAATGCCAGCGCGGCCGTGTTCCAGATCCGCCAGCAAAACCGGGGCGTGGACGACCTGGCTGGCCCGAATCCCTGCCCGGGCAGTACCTGGGGCTATTGCCAGCGCGCGTCGGGCGAAGTGCGTAGCGAAGGCGTGGAGCTGGACGTGGCGGGCGCGCTGACGCCCGACTGGCAGCTGTCGGCCGGTTTTACTTATGTGAAGGCGCAATTTACGCGCGACAGCGATCCGGCCAATATCGGCAAGGATTTCAACAGCCGCTATCCGCGCCAGCAGCTCAAGCTGGCCACCAGCTACCGCCTGTCCGGCGCGGCGCAGGGCTGGCGCGTCGGCGCCTCGGTGTACGGGCAGGGCGCGACCGAGTCGAGCGACGGCACCTACCATCTGCGCCAGGGCCGCTACGCGATCCTGGGCCTGAACGCAGCGTGGCAGATCGACAGCCGCGCCGAGTTGCGCCTGAATGTGAACAATGCGCTCGACAAGCATTATTACCAGAGCATCTACTCCGATGTCTTCGGCAATCTGGCGGGGGCGCCGCGCAACCTGATGCTGACCTTGAACTACAAACTGTAAATAATCACTTTTGAATGATCTATCTTGATGAAGGATGCATGGCTTATGGATGTGCAGTTGAATCTGGCCCGCGATGGCGTGAAGCCGCGTGTGCCGCAGGGAGCGCCGCGATGATGAAATCGGCCAACATGATGTTGTTCTCGCGCGTGCTTGCCGCCATCTTTGGCGGTTATGCGCTGACGTCCGGCGTAGCCGTGCTGCTGTCTGCCGTGCTGCCGCTGTCGCGCGCCGAAGCCGTGCTGACGGCCACCTTGAGCGCCTTTGTCGTGTATACCTGCGCCGTGATCTGGGTCTTTGCCGTGCAGGACCTGCGCCGCGCCTGGCTAGGCATGCTGCTGCCGGCCATCGTCTGCGGCGGCATGGGCATGCTGCTGTCGCGAGGTGCCGCATGAACGCCGTCAAGGTAGATAAAGTGCTCAAGACGCCACAGCAGGGCGGCTTGCGCCAGGCCATGGCCTGGCTGCATACGTGGAGCGGCCTGTGGATTTCCTGGCTGCTGTTCGCCATTTTCCTGACCGGCACCCTGGCCGTCTTCGACGACCCGATCGGCCACTGGATGACGCCTGAACACGCCCTGGAAGAGGCGGCGCACGCGAACGATCCGCCGCTGCCCAAGGTCACGGACCGCGCGCACCGCCTGGAACTGGCGCTCGACTTCATGGCGAAGGAGCATCCGAAGGCGGACATGTGGGAAATCTGGCCCGTGCAGCGGCCCGGCCACGGCCTGTCCGCCTACTGGTTCCAGCCCAGCGGCGGCTATGGCTCGGCGGACCTCGATCCGCTGACGGGCGCCGTCATCGAGCATGCGCGCGAGGCAACGGAACGGGAAACCATCGGCGGCCACCATTTCGTCGATTTTCACTACGAGCTGCACGCGGGACGCATCGGCGTATGGATCGTCGCCATCACCACCATGATCATGCTGGTGGCGCTGGTGAGCGGCGTCATCACGCACAAGCGCATCTTCAAGGATTTCTTTACCTTCCGCCCGGCCAAGGGCCAGCGTTCGTGGCTCGACGCGCACAACGCGGTGGCCGTGCTGACGTTGCCGTTCCAGTTCATGATCGCCTACACAGGCCTGGCATTTTTCAGCGATGACTATGTGCCGGCCCCCGTGGTGGCGCAATACGGCATGGACAATCCCAAGAAGGCCTTCCTGGCCGACTGGAACGATGCGGGCAAGCCTGAGCGCATTGGCCAGCCGCTGGCCATTCCCGCGCTGGAATCGTTCGCGCTGCGCGCCGAGCAAGCCATCGGCCAGGAAATCCGCGCCGTGGTGCTGGACAATCCGAACGATGCCTCCATGCGCGTCTGCATGTATGGCTGGAATGAAGATACGGAATTGCTCACGCGCCTCAGTGCCAATACGGGCAGGGCCTGCTATGCGCTGGCCACGGGCGAACAGGTCGCCGTACGCCTGCCGGGCAAGTCGGACACGGGCGGCGCGGGCCTGACGCGCTCCGTCATGTCGAACCTGCATATGGTCGGTTTCGGCGGCACGCCGATGCGCTGGCTGTATTTCTTCTGCGGCCTGGCCGGCACGGCCATGATGGGCACGGGCGCGATCCTGTTCCTGGTCAAGCGGCGTCAGAAGTCCGGCGGCGAGTTCGGCGCCTATACGCAGCGCGTGTACCGCGTCATCGCATGCCTGAACGTGGCGGCAATTGCCGGCCTGGCGATCGCCTGCGTGGGCTTCCTGTGGGCCAACCGTTTGATCCCCGTCGGCCTCGAGCAGCGCGCCGGCTGGGAAGTGCGCGCCTTCTTCGGCGTATGGTTCCTGATGCTGGTGCATGCCTGCCTGCGCGCGGAAAAGCGCGCGTGGATCGAGCAACTGTGCCTGCTGGCCGCCCTGTGCCTGCTGCTGCCCGTCCTGAATGTACTGAGCACGGGCGACAACCTGGTGGCGCAGGTCGTGCGCGGCGACTGGGAAAGCGCGGGCGTGGAACTGGGCAGCATGGCCTTCGGCCTGCTGGCTGGATGGGGCGCGTGGAAAGTCCACACGCGCAAGGAAAAACCGGCCAGGAAGGCTGCGGCCAAGGAAGGCCCGGCACCATCGGCCAGCCTGCAAGTCACTACGGAAGGACAGTCATGATCAATACCATCCTGTGTGCGCTGGGCCTGTCGTATGCGGGCATGGCCAGCCTCTCGCTGGCGATGGACCGCCATCATGGCCAGGTCTGGGGCAGGGACGCGGCGCCGAACGTGCGGCGCGCGCTGCAACTGGCCGGCGCGCTGTTGCTGGCGCTGGCCATCTGGCCTTGCGTGGCCGGCTGGAGCGCCACCGTCGGCGTCGTCGCCTGGCTGGGATTCATCGGCGCGGGAGCGCTGCTGGTGGCCCTGCTGCTACCGTATGCCCCCCGATTGCTGTTGCGTAGTTCCCTGCTGGCAGCCGTCGCCGCGCTGGCAGGTCTTGTAACGTTCCTGCGGTGATGTTCACCGCCATTTTCAAGGATAGACCGATGTACTTTTCACGCCAGGCGACACCGTTTGATTTTTTTAATGTATTGAAGGCGGCTTCCTGATGGCGGCCCGCCTTCCTTCCCGCCGCGCCCGCATCCTGGGCGGTGCGGTCTTGCTGGCGCTGTTGGGCGCCGGTGCACTGTGGGCCACGCGTGGCCCTGCAACCGTGTTCGACACGGCGCCCGTCAAGCGCGGCAACATCGAGGCCAGCGTGACGGCCATCGGCACCCTGCAGCCGCAAACCTATGTCGACGTGGGCGCGCAGGTGTCGGGCCAGATTACGCGCCTGCACGTGCAGCCTGGCAGCGCCGTGGAAAAAGGCCAGTTGCTGGCCGAGATCGACCCCAGCGTGCAGCAAGCCACGGTCGACGCGGGCCGCGCCGCCCTGGCGGGCTTGCGCGCGCAGCTGGCCGACCAGCAGGCGCAGCACCGCCTGGCGGGCCAGCAGCACGTGCGCCAGAAGCAGATGGCCAAGTTCGACTCGACGCCTTTGGCCGACCTGGAAACGGCCGAAGCCACCCTGGCCTCGGCCGGCGCCAAGATCGACCACCTGAAGGCGCAGATCGACCAGACCCAGGCCAGCCTGAAGGCGGACGAGGCGCGCCTCGGCTATACGCGCATCTACGCGCCGATGGCCGGCAAGGTCGTGGGCCTGGACGCGAAAGAAGGGCAAACCCTGAACGCCACGTACCAGACGCCGAACATCCTGCGCATCGCCGATCTGTCGGCCATGACGGTATGGACGGAAGTGTCGGAAGCGGACGTGCGTCGCGTGCGCCCGGACATGCCCGTGTACTTCACCACCCTGGGCGGCGACCAGCGGCGCTGGAGCGGCAAGGTGCGGCAAGTGCTGCCGGCCCCGCCGGTGCCCGGTGGTTCCGCCGCTGGCACGGCGCTGGCGCCGTCGACCAGCAAGGTGATCCTGTATACAGTGCTGTTCGACGTGGATAACGCCGATGGCGAACTGATGCCGCAGATGACGGCGCAAGTGGTGTTTGTCACGGCCGCGGCGAAGAATGTGCTGGCCGTGCCCTTGCCGGCGCTGAAACCATCGACCGAGGAAGGCGCCAAGCCGGGGCAGTTCACGGCCCGTGTGATGGATGCGGACGGCAAGGTCAATACGCGCTCCGTCACCGTGGGCGTGCGCAACCGCCTTAGCGCGGAAGTGCTGCAAGGCTTGCGCGAAGGTGAATTACTGGTCACGGGCGAGCAGCCGGCCAGCAGCGGCGCCAGCAGGTTCCAGTTATGAGTGCCATGAGCGAGGCCGCGTCGCTGGGGCAAGCCGGGCAGCCGGACCAGCCGTCGCCCTTGACGCCTTTGATTTCCTTGCAGGGTATCCGCAAGCGCTACGGCGGCCATGACGGCGCGCCGGCCGTGGAAGTGCTGCGCGGCCTGACCTTGACTATCGGCGCCGGCGAATTCGTCGCCATCGTGGGGGCGTCCGGTTCCGGCAAATCGACTCTGATGCATTTGCTCGGGTGCCTAGACCGTCCCAGCGACGGCACCTACCGCTTCGCCGGCCAGGACGTGGCCAGCCTGAATCCTGATGAACTGGCGTGGTTGCGACGCGAAGCTTTCGGCTTCGTCTTCCAGGGCTACCATTTGATCGCCACCGAGTCGGCGCGCGAAAACGTGGAAGTGCCGGCCCTGTACGCGGGCATGCCGGCCGCCGCCCGCCACGCCCGCTCGGAAGCGCTGCTCAAGCGCCTGGGCCTGGGTGAGCGGCTCGATCACCGGCCGAATCAATTGTCGGGCGGGCAGCAACAGCGCGTGTCGATCGCGCGCGCCCTGATGAATGGCGGGCGCATCATCCTCGCCGATGAACCGACGGGAGCGCTCGACAGCAGCAGCGGCGCCGAAGTCATGGCGCTGCTGGGCGAACTGGCCGACGCGGGCCACACCATCATCCTCATTACGCATGACCGCAAGGTGGCGGCCCAGGCGCGCCGCGTGATCGAGATCAGCGATGGCGAAATCATCGCGGACTCGGGCGCCGTCGCCATCCCCGCCACGTCGACGGCCCTGCCGCCGCTGGACATGTCGCGCGCCGCCCACGATACGGGCGCGTCGCTGGGCACGGAATTGCTCGACGCGGCGCGCGCGGCCTGGCGCGTGCTGTGGATCAACCGCTTCCGCACGGGCTTGACCCTGCTGGGCATCGTCATCGGCGTCGCTTCCGTGATCGTCATGCTGGCCATCGGCCTGGGCACGCGACAGCAGGTGATGGCGCAGCTGGGGGCGTTCGGCTCGAATCTGCTGTACATGGCGTCGCGCGGCGAAAGCTCGCGCATCCCCGGGCGCAGCATCACCCTGGCCGACCTCGATGCGCTGAAAGATGTGCCAGGTATTTCCCACGTGCTGCCGAATGTCACCGGCAACAAGGTGATACGCCACGGCAACCTCGACGTGCAGACCTATGTGCGCGGCACGGGGCCGGCCCTGCCGCAGATCCAGACCTGGCCGGTGGCCAAGGGCGGCTTCTTTACCGAGGAGGACGAGCGCGAGATGGCCACCGTGGCCGTGCTGGGCGCGCACCTGGCCGAAAAGCTGATGCCCGACGTGGCCAACCCCGTGGGGCAGAGCATCCTGATCGGCAATGTGCCGTTCCAGGTGATCGGCGTGATGAGCGCGAAGGGCGCGCTGACGGGCGAGAAGGATGAAGACGACGTGCTGCTGCTGCCGTTTTCCACGGCCGGCATCCGCGTCTTCGGCCAGCGCGAGCCGACGTACACGGTGATGGCGGTGACCGACGTCAAGCGCGTGACCGAGGTGGAGGCGGCAGTCGACGCCACCATGTTCGAGCGCCACCGCATCCGCGACTATGGCATCAGCAACGCGGCCGCGTCGATCGCCGCCGAAGCCAGGACGCAGGACAACATGACCATGATGCTCAGCCTGATCGCGGCCGTCTCCCTGGTGGTGGGCGGCATCGGCGTCATGAATGTGATGCTGATGACGGTGCGCGAGCGCACGCGCGAAATCGGCATCCGCATGGCGACGGGCGCGCGCCGGCGCGATATCCTGCGCCAGTTCCTTACCGAAGCCGTGCTGGTGTCGGTGGTGGGCGGCGTGGCTGGCATCGTGGTCGGCGTGACGGTGGCCGGCTTGCTGCTGGTATGGGACGTGCCGGTGATCTTTTCACTGAGCGCCATCGCCGGCGCGTTTGCCTGCGCCGTGGTGACGGGGCTGGTGTTTGGCTTCATGCCGGCACGCAAGGCGTCGGGACTCGATCCGGTGGTGGCGCTGGCCGGACAGTAGGTATGCCAACGAGGCCGGCAGCGTGGCTGCCGGCAAAAAAATGTTGCCCTGGTTCCAACACGCGGTACTATCTCCTCATAATAAGAAGCAGTGTTTCGCGTTTTATGCCCTTGCGGGCACATACCAACCACCACAGGAGAACCCGATGCAGAAAAAATCAACCTTGAAGACCGGTATTGCCGCCGCCCTCATGCTGGCGTTCAGCGTGGGGTCGGCCCAGGCGCAGGAAGTCGTGCGCCTGGGTAATTTGAAGTTTGCCCATTACGGCGCCGTGTCGTACATCAAGGAAATCGCGCCCAAGTGTGGCATCAAGGTCGAAGAGCATATCTTCGCCAAGGGCCTCGATGTGATGCAGGCGATTATCGCGGGCGAGCTGGACGTGGGTGCGACGGCGTCCGAAGCTGCCATTTCCGGCCGCGCCGGCGGCGCGCCCATCTATGTGGTGGCCGGCTTTGCCAAGGGCGGTGCGCGCCTGGTGGGGGGCATGGGGCAAAAGATCGCCAGCGTCAAGGATTTGAAGGGCAAGCGCGTGGGCGTGACGCGCGGCGGCATTCAGGAAGTGCTGCTGCTGGCCGAGCTGTCGCAAGCGGGCCTGACGTATTCCGAAACCAAGGGCAAGGATGTGCAACTGGTGTTCCTTGCTTACGCCGACCTGAACCAGGCACTGATGGGTAAGAATATCGATGCCATGATGCAGTCGGAACCGCAATCGTCGCAGGCGATCAACAAGGGCTTTGGCACCGAAGTCATCAAACCGTACGACACGCCGATCGGCGAGCCCGTGCGCACCATGGTGATGACGGAAAAGTTCTACAAGGAACGCCGCCCCGTGGCGGAGAAATTCATGCGCTGCTTCGTCGAAGCGACGAAAACCTTTATCGACAATAAGGCGACGGCGGAAAAGTATGTGCGCGAAGTCGTGTTCCGCGGCCAGATCACGAAGGATGACTTCGACGACGCGATCAGCAACTCGCCATATTCGTACGATATCTCGCCCGAGCATATCCAGGTGACCACCGATGTCATGGTGAAAACGGGCGTGGGCCGCATGACGAAGCCGCCCGTGGCCAAGGACTGGGTCAAGACGGACTTGCTGGAGCAGGCGAAAAAGAGCTTGAATGTGAAGTAAATCAGTAAAACCATCAAAAAACCTCCGCGCCAGCGATGGTCCGGAGGTTTTTTTGTGCAGCGCCCTTAGCGGGCGTTAAAGCCCATCCAGCCTTTTTCCGTCTGCCGGAAGCTCAGCGTATAGATGCGCGTCAGTTCATCGCCTTTCTTGAGCTGGCGGTTGATGATCGCGCCGTAATTGTCTTGCACGATCTGGTCCGACCATTGCAGCAGGTTGTCGAAGCGCTCGGCCGTCATCGCCGCCTGGAGGGCCAGCAGCGGCGCGGGAATCGCTTTCTTTTCCTGCTGCTGCGCCCAGAAGTCGCGGAAAACCTTGTTTTCGCCGCTCATGCCGCGCGCCATCAGGCCCAGACCCATGGTCATGCCCACGGAACCATCGGTCTTCGCCTGCGTCTCGAGCTTGTCGACCACGTCGGCCAGCAGTTCCAGGTAGCCCACCTTGGCGCGCAGGATGGCCGAGCCCTTGATTTCGTACTGTTCGTTCTCTTTCCAGCCATTGAGCTTTTCCAGTTTCGCGATCTCGAAGTAGTCCTTGTACAGGTCATAGCTTTGAATCGAGGTACGGAAATATTCCTCGTACGTGGATTGGGACGGCGCATCTTTCATGCAACCGCTTAATACAGTGCAGGCGGCCAGCAGGAGGCAGGTCCAGGAAAATTTTCGAAAAGACATGGCGAGGGAGGGAGGGCGTAAGGGTGGATGAATATTGCTTTATAGACATAATTATAGGACTGGCCCAACAGGATGGCAATGTGGCCGCCGCGCTACGGCAGTGCGCAGCAGGAAAGATTGTCGAAATCTTGAGGGTGCGCTACCCCGTTGCGCCTCAGGCGCGATATCATGGCAGGCTTGCAGCATTGGCTGGCGGCGGAATGCCTGTCACCCGGGCTGTCGCTTGAATCGCGCTTGTCGGCTATGGTGTAAACTTAAACTATGCAGATCTATTTCTTTTTCATCGCCGCCCTGTTGTACGCGGCGTGCGCGGTGCTTCCCTCATCCCGTGCCCGACTCATTGCCGGCCTGACCGGCGTCGCCTGGCTGGCGCATGCCGCCACCCTGTGGTTCGACCTGATGGCGCCTGGCACCTTGCGTTTCGGTTTCTCCGCCATGCTGTCGGCCGCGCTGTGGGTATCGGTGGGCGCTTACTGGATAGAGAACCGCAATTTCAGCCTGGATGGACTGCGCCGCATGGTCATGCCCAGCGCCGTCATCGCCATCGGCCTGGCCTGGGCCTTTCCTGGCAGCCAGGTCAGCATGGAGGGCAAGTCTGCCGTCTTCGGCTGGCATATTGCCGTGGCCGTGCTGGCCTACAGCACCTTGACGATTGCCGCCTTTCACGCCGTGCTCATGGCGCTGCAGGAATCGCGCTTGCATACGCGCAGCGAAAGCCGCGGCTTCATCGGCAGCGCGCTGGACCAGCTGCCAGCCCTGCTGACCATGGAAAAGCTGCTGTTCCGCATGATCGGCCTGGGCTTCATCCTGCTGAGCTTGACCGTGCTGTCGGGCATCGTGTTTTCCGAGCAATTATTTGGCAAGGCGCTCAACTGGGATCATAAATCCGTGTTTACCATGCTGTCGTGGCTGTTGTTTGCCGCCCTGCTGGCAGGCCGCCGCTTTCGCGGCTGGCGCGGCAAGACGGCCCTGAGTTTTACACTGGCCGGTTTCGCCACCTTGCTGCTGGCCTATGTCGGCAGCCGTTTTGTACTGGAAGTGGTTTTACACCGAGGATTCGCATGACACGTGTTTTATTCTGGCTGGCGCTGGTGTTCCTGGTGCTGTTTGCCATCCGCAGCAAGATCCGGGGCATGCAGCAACGGGCCCGCGCGCAGCAACAGCAACAGCAGCCGAATCCATTTGCGCCGCCGGGCCGGCCACAGGAATTGCCGGATGCGGAGCTGATGCTGTGTTGCGCCCATTGCGGTGTGTACTACCCGGCCTCCGAAAACGTGCAGGCCAAGGGCCACGATTACTGCAGCCACGCGCACGCCACGCTGTAAGGACAGGCTAGCGCCGCGTTGCTCATCCGTATCGTAACGTCCCCCGGCATCCGTCCGGCGTAGCATCTGCAGCGTAGCGGTTCGCCACCGTCCCTGCAGAGAGGCGCGTTCTCCTATGTCCAGTCTCAGCCCGCATTCCTTGACCGCCACCGGCAAGCTGGGGGCTGGCCGCATGCCGCCCGCGCCGCAATTGAGCGGCAACTCCCTGCCCATGCAGGCGCTGCGCGCGCAGATTGGCCGCATCGCCCGCAGTGGCGCGCCGGTGGCCATCCGGGGCGAATCGGGCACGGGCAAGGAACTGGCGGCGCGCGCCATCCATGCGCAGGGTGCGCGCGCCAGCTTCCCTTTTATTGCCGTCAACTGCGGCGCGATTCCCGAAGCGTTGATGGAGGCTGAATTCTTCGGCTGCCGCCAGGGCGCCTATACGGGCGCGCTGCACGAGCGTGAAGGATTGTTCCAGGCGGCCCATGGCGGCAGTTTGCTGCTCGATGAAGTCGACGATCTGCCGCTGGCCATGCAGGTAAAGCTGTTGCGCGTCCTGCAGGAGCGCCGCGTGCGCAAGCTGGGCGGTAGTACGGACGAGGCCATCGACGTACGCATTTTGTGCGCCAGCCAGCATGGCTTGGCGCGCGGCGTGGATGCCGGCACGTTTCGCCAGGATCTGTTTTACCGCCTCAATGTCATCGAACTGGCGCTGCCGCCGCTGCGTGAGCGGTGCGGCGATCTGCAGGTATTATGTGAGGTAATCCTGGCGCGTCTGGCACCGGGCCAGGCCGTGAGCCTGGCGCCGCCGGTGCTGGCGGCCCTGGCCGCGTATGCGTTTCCCGGCAATGTGCGCGAACTGGAAAACGTGCTGGAACGGGCACTGGCTTTTGCCGATGGCGGCGTGATCGCGCTCGACGGGCTGGGCTTGCCGTCGGCGGCGGGCGTCACCGGGCAGCGGGCGGCGCAGTCATCGGCAGTGTCGGAGCGGCAACTGTGCCTGCCCGGCATGGCGCTGTCCGGCCTTGCCCCGGCCTTGCCGCTGGACATGTATTTGCGCCAGGCCGAGCGTGACATGATCATGCAGGCGCTGGTGCAGGCGCGCTATCACCGCGCACGGGCGGCGCGCCAGCTGGGACTCAGCGTGCGCCAGTTACGCTACCGCATGCAGAAATTGACGATACAGGAACCGCTACCTTGATGACAGCATGGACGATAGATGAAGACGGCTGGTGCGACGGCGCGCGGCGCTATGACTCGCCGTACCAGGATGCGCGCCCGGACGGTGCGCAAGTCGACTTGCTGGTGATCCATAACATCAGCTTGCCGGGAGGCCACTTTGGCGGACCGCATGTGTCGGACTTGTTTACCGGCCGGGTAGACTATAATGCCGATCCTTCTTTCGCCGACCTGCGTGGCTTGCAGGTGTCGGCGCACTTTTTTGTGCGGCGCGATGGTGCGCTGTTGCAATATGTTTCCACTGATCAACGTGCCTGGCATGCCGGCGTGTCCATGTTCGAAGGACGCCCGCACTGCAATGGCTATTCCATCGGTATCGAAATGGAAGGCGCGGACGATGTGCCCTTCCAGCAGCGGCAATACTATGTCCTGGCGGCGCTGACGGCGGCACTGGTGGCGCGCTACGGGCTGTCCCAGGTGCGCGGCCACGAGCATATTGCGCCGGGGAGGAAGACGGATCCGGGGCCGTTTTTTGACTGGCATTTTTATCAAGAATGCTGGCTGGAAACTGTGCGCGGGCAAGCTGCGTTAGCGCTTACTACGCGGGCATTGGGCTTTCCATCCATGCTCTGAAAAGTCAACCGAAATCGTATATGAAAATACAAAAAATTACGCTGGAGGATGCCGGAAAACTATTGCATCGCCTTTCGATGGGCACTACAATTAGTGCACAACTTGGATTTAAAGACTATATGTAGTGCCATCACAGACGTTTTCAGAATTATTACCAAAGCTACCCTGTTTGTTGATATAGCAACGGGAACTGGCGTTTCATCACCCTTGATCGTGTTTCGCGCCAGCCCGGCTGTACAGGTTGGCCGTATGATTTCTGGCTGTATATTATTTACTATTTAGCAACAAATACCTGAAGAAACCCTGACCATCGGGCGTTCTATTCAACAACACACGCGGCAGCAAAACTGCAGGCTGACTTTAGCTGACAACGGGAGCTTCAATGCAATCACCACAAGATATTTCCATCCATTCAACGCCAGTATCGCCAGCGCCAGGCGCGGCCAATAGCGTGGCGAGCACGGGCGCGGCATTGGGCGACTATCGCATCATCCGCCGCAACGGCGCGGTGGTGGCATTTGAGCCTTCGAAGATCGCCATCGCCATGACCAAGGCGTTTTTGGCCGTTAACGGCGGCCAGGGCGCCGCTTCGGCACGCATCCGCGAACTGGTGGAACAACTGACCGACGGCGTCGTCGCCGCGCTGGTGCGCCGCCATCCGGGTGGCGGCACCTTCCATATCGAAGACGTGCAAGACCAGGTGGAACTGTCGCTGATGCGTTCGGGCGAGCACGACGTGGCGCGTGCCTACGTGCTGTACCGTGCCAAGCACATGGAAGAGCGCCGTTTGCAGAAGGAGGCGCAAGGCGCCTCCGCGCAAGTCGCAGCGCCCCAGCTGAACGTGCTTGATAACGGCGTGCGCCGCTTGCTGGACATGCAGGAAGTGCGCGACCTGATCAACGCCGCTTGCGCCGGCCTGGAAAAACACGTCGATGCCGACGCCATCCTGGCTGAAACGGTGAAGAACCTGTACGACGGCGTGCCCGTCGAAGAGCTGCACAAGTCTGCCATCCTGGCGGCGCGCGCGCTGATGGAAAAAGATCCGGCCTACAGCCAGGTCACGGCCCGCATCCTGCTGCACACGGTGCGCAAGGAAGTGTTCGGCAAGGAAGTGCCGCAAGCGGCCGCTGCTGCCGAGTACCTGACGTATTTCCCGCAATATATCGCCAAGGGCATCGCCAATGACCTGCTGAACCCGGTACTTGCCAGTTTCGACCTGGAACGCCTGGCCAAGGCCATCGTTGCCGATCGCGACTTGCAATTCGGCTACATCGGCCTGCAAACCCTGTATGACCGCTACTTCCTGCACATCCAGGACGTGCGCATCGAAATGCCGCAAGCGTTCTACATGCGCGTGGCCATGGGCCTGTCGCTGAACGAAGCGGACCGCGAAGCACGCGCCATCGAGTTCTACAGCCTGCTGTCCTCGTTCGACTTCATGAGCTCGACCCCGACCCTGTTCAACTCGGGCACCCTGCGCTCGCAGCTGTCGTCGTGCTACCTGAGCACCGTCTCGGACGACCTGGAAGGCATCTACGACGCGATCAAGGACAACGCGCTGCTGGCCAAGTACGCTGGCGGCCTGGGTAACGACTGGACGCCAGTGCGCGCCCTGGGCGCCCATATCAAGGGCACCAACGGCAAGTCGCAAGGCGTGGTGCCATTCCTGAAAGTGGTCAACGACACGGCCGTGGCAGTCAACCAGGGCGGCAAGCGCAAGGGCGCCGTCTGTGCCTACCTGGAAACCTGGCACATGGACATCGAGGAATTCCTCGACCTGCGCAAGAACACGGGCGACGACCGCCGCCGCACGCATGACATGAACACGGCGAACTGGATTCCCGACATGTTCATGAAGCGCGTCATGGAAAAAGGCGAGTGGACCCTGTTCTCGCCATCCGAAACGCCAGACTTGCACGACCTGGTCGGCAAAGCCTTTGAAAAGGCTTATCTGGGCTACGAAGCCAAGGCCGCCGCCGGCGAAATCCGCTCGTTCAAGAAGGTCCAGGCGCTGGACCTGTGGCGCAAGATGCTGTCGATGCTGTTTGAAACGGGCCACCCATGGATCACGTTCAAGGATCCTTGCAACATCCGCAGCCCGCAGTCGCATGTCGGCGTCGTCCACAGCTCGAACCTGTGCACCGAAATCACGCTGAACACGGGCCCTGACGAAATCGCCGTCTGCAACCTCGGTTCAGTGAACATGCCGGCGCACATGAAGGAAGGCAAGCTCGATCACGTCAAGCTGGCCAAGACCATCCGCACCGCCATGCGCATGCTCGACAACGTCATCGACATCAATTACTACGCCGTCGAGAAGGCGCGCAATTCGAACATGCGCCATCGTCCGGTCGGCATGGGCGTGATGGGCTTCCAGGATTGCCTGCACATGATGCGCATCCCGTTCGCCTCGGACGCTGCGGTATCGTTTGCCGACACCTCGATGGAAGCGGTCTGCTACTACGCCTACCTGGCGTCGACGGAACTGGCCGAAGAGCGCGGCCGCTATGAATCCTACGCCGGTTCGCTGTGGGACCGTGGCATCCTGCCGCAAGACTCGGTGAAACTGCTGGCCGAAGAACGCGGCGGCTACCTGGAAGTCGATTCCTCGTCGGCCATGGACTGGACCCCGGTGCGCGAACGCATCGCCAAGTTCGGCATGCGCAACTCGAACTGCGTGGCAATCGCCCCGACGGCGACGATTTCGAACATCATCGGCGTGTCGGCCTGTATCGAGCCGACGTTCCAGAACCTGTATGTGAAATCGAACCTGTCGGGCGAATTCACCGAGATCAACGGCTACCTGGTGCGCGACCTGAAGGCGCGCGACCTGTGGGATGAAGTCATGATCTCCGACTTGAAGTACTTCGACGGTTCGCTGGTGAAGATCGACCGCATCCCGCAAGACCTGCGCGACATCTACGCCACCGCCTTTGAAGTGTCGCCAAGCTGGCTAGTGGAAGCGGCTTCGCGTCGCCAGAAGTGGATCGACCAGGCTCAGTCGCTGAACATCTACATGGCTGGCGCATCGGGCAAGAAACTGGACGAGACCTACAAGCTGGCATGGCTGCGTGGCCTGAAAACCACCTACTACCTGCGTACCATCGCCGCTACCCACATGGAGAAATCGACCTCCAAGACGGGCGCCCTGAACGCCGTGGCCGTCGATGGCGGCATGTCGGCCAGCGCGCAGAGCGCCCAGGCAGCGGTCGTGGCGGCAGCCGCTGCCGCCGTGGTGGCACCCGTGGTGGCTGCGGCTGCGGCAGCGGACGACGCCGATGGCGAAGCCTGCTACCTGCGTCCGGGTGATGACGGTTTCGAGGAATGCGAAGCTTGCCAGTAAAAACCTGCTGCGCAGCCCCCTCTCGGGTTCTGTGTTGCTCACCGTACTAAAGTACGGCTCCGCTACTCGACCCGATATCGGGCTTGCTCGCGACGGTTTTTAAAAAATTTAAAGTTGTCAGCCCGGCACGGTCGGGCTGATTCAATGTTGTTAATGTCCGTATTGTCCGATACAACGGACCTGTTGCGGATCGCCGGCTTGCCGGCATGGAAAGGAAGAAGATTATGTCGTTGTCATGGGATGATGAAACCACGTCGGCAGCTGTGCCGCGTCCGGCGCAGCAAGCGCCATTGGGGAATACCGAATTGAACCTGCCGGCCGGTGCCGAGCCGTCCGAAGCGAACGCCGAGCAAGTGGCGCGCCGCGTGAATGCCGACGACAAGCGCATCATCAACGGCAAGACGGACGTCAACCAGCTGGTGCCGTTCAAGTACAAATGGGCGTGGGACAAATACCTGGCCGGTTGCGCCAACCACTGGATGCCGCAGGAAGTGAACATGCAGCGCGATATCGAGCTGTGGAAGAACCCGAACGGCCTGACGGACGACGAGCGTCGCCTGGTCAAGCGTAACCTGGGCTTCTTCGTGACGGCCGACTCGCTGGCCGCCAACAACATCGTGCTGGGCACCTATCGCCACATCACGGCGCCGGAATGCCGCCAGTACCTGCTGCGCCAGGCGTTCGAGGAAGCGATCCATACGCACGCCTACCAGTACATCGTCGAGTCGCTGGGCCTGGATGAAGGCGAGATCTTCAACGCCTACAACGAAGTCAAGTCGATCCGCGACAAGGATGAATTCCTGATCCCGTTCATCAACACGCTGACCGATCCTGCTTTTGTCACCGGCACGGTGGAAAACGACCAGAAGCTGCTGAAATCCCTGATCGTCTTCGCTTGCCTGATGGAAGGCCTGTTCTTCTACGTGGGCTTCACGCAAATCCTGGCGCTGGGCCGTCAGAACAAGATGATGGGCGCTGCCGAGCAGTACCAGTACATCCTGCGCGACGAATCGATGCACTGCAACTTCGGCATCGACTTGATCAACACGATCAAGATGGAAAACCCGCAGCTGTGGACGGCCGAATTCCGCGAAGAGATCAAAGTGCTGTTCATGAAGGCCGTGGAGCTGGAATATGCGTATGCGGAAGACACCATGCCGCGCGGCGTGCTGGGTCTGAACGCGCCGATGTTCAAGGGCTATCTGCGCTTCATCGCCAATCGCCGCGCGCAGCAGATCGGCATCGAGCCGCTGTTCGCGCAGGAAGAAAACCCGTTCCCGTGGATGAGCGAAATGATCGATATGAAGAAGGAACGCAACTTCTTCGAAACGCGCGTGACCGAGTACCAGACCGGTGGTGCGCTGAACTGGGAATAAGCGTTTTCCTGCCAATGCCAAAAGCGCCGTCATCGTGACGGCGCTTTTTTTTCGCGTGCTGGCGGCGAAAAATGCGGCCGCCGCGCGAGGTTAAAAGCGCCGCCGTCACGGCGGAAAAATGCGGGCATCATTCAGCAATGTGAAGCGCCTTGTGCCAGGTTTTTCGGATGCCGCGAACGGCCGCATCGCGGGTGTAAAAAAGCGTTTCCGGAGACGCTGGTGGCGGCATTTGCCGCGCGATTGTGCGATAGCACGCGTAACGTGCAAAAAAGCGGGCGAAAACGTGTCGTGCCGGTTGCGCATTGACAAGGTTTTCGTGTACTTTATGAGATTGCAAATGCGAGCGTTAGAATGCGGGGTTTTTTAACCAGCGCGGTAGCGAAAAAACCTCGCAAAACAGGGATACAGATTTACACGGATATGCACAAAACCACACCGTTTTCGTCTGCCGCCGTGCCCGAATTTTTTCAGGCATGGCGGTTTTTTATTTGACGCATGGGTGTTGTAGCGAGCGCGATGCGAGGAGCGAAAAAACGCACGGCATCGAAAACGAATGACCGAATTCAGACTTTGCCACCAGCTGCGAGATAAAGCAGGGTGGCACCGACGATGGCTGAAGTGCTGCAAACGTGAGGAGTTGCAGCAGTTCAGCTGGTGCCGAATTCATTAGCGCAAACGACCGTTTGTGCCGATGAATAATTCGCCTGGCCTATCCCTGTGGTGGGTCGGACGGGTTTAAATCTTGTAGCTTAAATTTCTCATCTCAGATGAAGGAGAGACAAATGGCAACAGCCGCTAAGAAATCAGAAGTAAAGAAACCAGCCGCCAAGGCTGCTCCTGCCGCGAAGAAGCCGGCAGCCGCAGCGAAGACGGTTGCCGCTAAACCAGCTGCCAAAGCAGCAGCGAAACCAGCCGCCAAACCCGTCGCCAAAGCCGCAGCCAAGCCTGCAGCAAAAGTGGCTGCCAAGCCAGTAGCGAAAGCCGCAGCCAAGCCAGCGGCCAAGGCTGCAGCAAAACCGGCAGCCAAGCCAGCAGCGAAACCTGCAGCCAAGGCAGCAGCCAAGCCTGTAGCGAAAAAAGCTGCAGCAAAACCGGCCGCGAAGCCAGCAGCAAAAGTCGCAGCCAAGCCTGTCGCCAAGGCAGCAGCCAAGCCAGCAGTGAAAAAAGCCGCGGCGAAACCTGCAGCCAAGGCAGCAGCGAAACCGGCAGCCAAGGCAGCAGCCAAGCCAGCAGCGAAAAAAGTCGTCGCCAAGGCAGCAGCGAAGCCAGCAGCAAAAGCAGCAGCCAAGCCAGCGGCCAAGGCAGCAGCCAAGCCCGCAGTGAAAAAAGCAGCAGCGAAACCTGCAGCCAAGGCAGCAGCGAAACCGGCCGCCAAAGCGGCAGCCAAGCCAGCAGCGAAAAAAGTCGTCGCCAAGGCAGCAGCGAAACCGGCCGCCAAGGCAGCAGCCAAGCCAGCAGCAAAAGCCGCAGCCAAGCCAGCGGTCAAGGCAGCAGCGAAGCTAGCAGCAAAAGCTGCAGCCAAGCCAGCAGCCAAGGCAGCAGCGAAGCCAGCAGCAAAAGCTGCAGCCAAGCCAGCGGCCAAGGTAGCAGCGAAGCCGGTAGCAAAAGTTGCCGCCAAGCCAGCCGCCAAAGTGGCCGCCAAGCCGGCGGCCAAAGTAGCAGCGAAACCTGCCGCCAAGGTCGCAGCGAAACCGGCAGCCAAGCCAGCGGCCAAGGTAGCAGCGAAGCCAGCAGTGAAAGCTGCAGCCAAGCCAGCAGCCAAGCCGGCAGCGAAAGCAGCAGCGAAACCTGCCGCCAAGCCAGCCGCAGCGCCAGTCGTGGCAGCAGTGCCAGCAGCGGCGCCAGCGGCACCAGCCGCCGTGGCCGCCAAGCCAGCAGCCAAGAAGGCCGCGCCTAAGAAGGCCGCACCGAAGAAGGCAGCGCCTGTCGCCAAGCCATCGGCGCCTATCGCACCTGTAGCAAAAACCGTGTTGGCACCGGCTGCAGCCTGGCCATTCCCAACCAGCACTCGCCCATCGTAATTCCTGCGATACGGGTGCCTGGATGAGGCAACACGCCGCTGTGTGACTCAATCACACAGCGGTTTTTTTTTGGAGAATTAGTCGTGCTGATCGTTATCCTTACATTGATCGTTGATACCATTGCCACCTTGCTGGGCGGCGTGCTGCTGCTGCGCTTCTGGATGCAGGCGGTACGCGTGCGGCCCCCTTCATCGGTGGCGCAATTCACGTTTCAATTGTCCGACTGGCTGGTGCGCCCCCTGCGCCGCGTGGTGCCGGGCGTGGGCGGGTATGACTGGGCCAGCCTGATCGGCGCCTTCCTGATCGTGCTGCTGGCCAGCTCGCTCCTGTTTATTTCCGGCGCTCCCGTCGAAGTGGTGCTGCTCAAGTCGCTACAACGCTTCCTGCAATGGATACTCTACGGTTTCATGGCCTTGCTGATCATCGAAGCCATCTTTAGCTGGGTCAACCCGCATGCGCCGCTGGCACCGTTTGTACGGGCCCTGAACGAGCCGCTGCTGCGTCCGATCCGCAAGGTCGTGCCGCTGGTCGGCAGTCTGGACTTGTCCCTGCTGGTGGCGCTGATTCTGTTGCAGGTCGCGCAAGTGCTGGTGGGAATGATTATCGTGCTGCGATGACGGTGATGGTGGCGTAGGTCGGGTTAGCGTAGCGTAACCCGACGTCACCCGCCATGCCAATGATGTTGTCGGATTACGCGTGGCTGCGCCCCGCTAATCCGACCTACGACCTACCTATTAATAGCGGTAGCCGAACGCCGCTTCAAACTGGTCTGCGATACCGGCTGGCGTAAATACATGGTTTTGCGCGCCCTGCGTGGCGATCTTGATGGCGCCCAGCAGGCTGGCCAGGCGGCCACTGGTTTCCCAGCCCAGGTCATTGGTGATGCCGAACAGCAAGCCAGCACGGTAGGCGTCGCCGCATCCGGTCGGGTCCAGCACTTCCTTGGCGGCCACGACAGGAATGTCGATGCGCTTGCCATCCGTATAGATTTCCGAACCTTTTTCGCCACGCGTGACGATCAGCGCGTCCAGGCGGCTGGCGATGTCCGGCAGGGTCAAGCCCGTGCGTTCCATCAACATTTCCATTTCATAGTCGTTGGCCGACACATACGTGGCTTTGTTGATGAAGTCGATCAACTGTTCGCCATTGAAGCGTGGCAGCTGTTGACCTGGGTCGAACATGAAGGGAATGCCCAGCTCGGCCAGGTCGGCGGCGTGCTTGAGCATGCCAAGGTCGCCGTCCGGAGAAATGATGGCAACCTTGGCCGGGCCCGCATTGGCGATCGGGTTTTCATGTGCAAACGACATGGCACCCGGGTGGAAGGCATTGATTTGGTTATTGTCCGCATCGGCCGTGACGAAGCACTGCGCGTTATAGCTGTCGGCCTTGATCAGGATATTGGCGGTGGAAATGCCCAACTTTTGCAGGCGTTCCAGGTAGGCGGCGCTATCTTGCCCCATGACGCCGACGATGCGCGGGTCGCCGCCCAGCATTTTCAGGCTGTAGGCGATGTTGCCCGAACAGCCGCCGAACTCCGTGCGCATGGTGGGCACGAGGAAGGACACATTCACCTTGTGCAACTGGTCGGCCAGCAGGGATTCGCCGAAGCGGCCAGGGAATTGCATGATGGTGTCGGTGGCAAGCGAGCCGCAGATCAGCGATGTTTTGGTCATGATAGTGTCGGTTAAGGGTAAAAGATGGCGATATGGTAGCCAGACGCCGTGAGCTGGTCTAATGCAAAGTACAGTTTGATGGTTTGTTCGGAGCGAGGCGCAAAACCCTTGCTCACGTCGATATTGGCCGGCAGGTAGTCGCGCGGCGCGATCACCCGGCGCAAGAGCGGCTTGTCGTTGGCATCGTTGAGTATCAGTTCGATACTTGGCCAGGCTTGCACGCTGCGGCTCTGGTTGCGCAGCAGCGAGACGTAGGAAAAGGTTTGTTCCCTGAGGGTTTGCAATTCACCCTGTTCAATGGACAGCGCCTCGATCTGCGCCGGCAAGTCGACCTGGCAGCCACTGAGCTTGCACAGCGCGACCAGGGTCGGCTTCCACTGCGGAAACTGCGCCGCCAGCGGATTGCGGAAGGTGGTCATCACCTGCAGCAATAATAATAGCAGCAGCACCACCGAGCCGATGGCCATGGCCACGCGCAAGGCCCTGCCGCTCTGTTCGCGGCGCCGGCCCTGGATCACAAAGGCCGGTTCGTCATCGGCCGGCACCACTGCCGTTTTCCCGGCCTCGGCTTCCATCACTGGCTCGGGCGCAACAGGGGCGGGCATTGCTTCAAATGAGTGGTCGGCCAAGGTCGGTTCCAAACGCGTTGGTGCAGGCGCGACAGGCAATGGCTTGTCCAGGCTGATTTTTTCGGTCGCAGGCAATATTGGCGCCGGGCCCGCTTCCAGGTTCGGTTCGCGGCGGCTGTCGCGCAAATACGTGGCGAAGGCGGGTGCGTCATCGACCTGGCGGCGCTTGAAGGGCGCCATCGGCTGGGGCAGCGGCGCTTCGGGCGGTTCGACCGGTGCAATGACAGGGGCGGCGACAGGTGCGTCGGCCAGCGCCTCGTCGGGCAGGCCGATGTCGAGGTCCAGCTCGATGTGTTCGCCATCGTCTTCCTTGAGCTGCGCCGTTTCCGGCAAGATGCCGAACGGGTCGAACGAGGTGTCGAAATCGAGAGAATAGATGGGCTCGTCGTCCGTGGCGGACGGCAGGCTGTTGTCGGCAGGGTAACTGGTCGACAGGGGGGCGGCAGCGCCGGGGCCAGACGTTAAAAACGGCGATGCGGCAGCTGGATCGACCAGCGCGGCATTGCCGTCAAACACTTCCCTGCACGTGCCACAGCGTACGATGCCCCCACGTAACTTCAACTGGTCAGCAGCGACCCGAAATATCGTGTTGCAATGGGGGCATTTGGTGGCGAGGGCCATTGCAGTGCTTATGCACCTTCCGCGCGGGGCGCAGGCGCTTGCGTGCTGCCCAGGCGGCCATGCAGGGCTACCCAGCCGTCTTGCTCGGCCCAGACACCCAGCTGGATGAACGGTGCGTAGGCAGCAGCGACTTCTTCCGCCTGGCGTGCCAGCACGCCGGACAGGATCAGGGCGCCGCCGTCGGCGACTCTGCCCGACAGCATCGGCGCCATCAGCTTCAATGGGCTCGACAGGATGTTGGCAACGACGATGTCAAATTTCGCCGTGGCGTGCGCCGAAGTGGCAAAAGTGTCTGGCAAGAAATATTCGATCTCGCACTGGTTGCGTTCGGCATTGTCGCCAGCCGATTCGATCGCTTGCGGGTCGATATCGACGCCGACCACTGTTTGCGCGCCCAGCTTCTTGGCCACCATGGCCAGGATGCCGGAGCCGCAACCGTAGTCGAGCACGGTCTTGCCAGGGGCGGGATTGGCTTCCAGCCACTCCATGCACAGGCGGGTGGTCGGATGGCTGCCCGTGCCGAAAGCCAGGCCCGGGTCCAGTTCCAGGATCAGGCCAGCAGGATCCGGTGCCTCGTGCCAGCTGGGCACGACCCAGATATTCTTGCCGATGTGAATCGGTGCGAATTGCGACTGGGTCAGGCGCACCCAGTCCTGCTCTTCCACGGGGCGCATGGTAAACACCGGTACCGTTGCCATGCCGACAGCTTCGGCTGCGGCGGCCACGATGGCGGCCTGGTCGGCGTCGACGTCGGTCAGCGCCACCACGCGGCTGCGTTCCCACGCCGCTTCCTTCGGTTCCATGCCTGGCTCGCCAAACAGGGGCTGCTCGGCATCCGTGCCTTCATCGGCGTCTTCCACCGATACCGACAGGGCGCCCGCTTCCATCAACGCGTCGGACATGGCCTCAGCGTTGTCACGGGCGATTTCGATGACGATTTCCGTCCAGCTCATGCGCCCGCCTTGATTTCGGATTTCTTGGCGATGCTGGGGCTGCCGCCATTCAGGTTCTTGCCCAGGTCCGGCATGTCGGCCAGTTTCTGTTCCAGATAGTGAATGTTGGTGCCGCCTTCGATGAAGCGCGCATCGATCATCAGTTCGCGGTGCAGGGCGATATTCGTGTTGATACCTTCGACCACCATTTCGGACAGGGCGATCTGCATGCGGCGGATCGCTTGCTCGCGCGTGGCGCCGTAAGCGATCACTTTGCCGATCATCGAGTCGTAGTGCGGTGGCACGTAGTAGCCGGCGTAGGCGTGCGAGTCGACGCGGATACCAGGGCCGCCCGGCGCATGCCAGGACACGATCTTGCCTGGCGATGGCGTGAACTTGAATGGATCTTCGGCATTGATGCGGCACTCGATGGCGTGGCCCGACAGCAAGACGTCGCGTTGGCGGAAACGCAATTTTTCGCCGGCGGCGATGCGGATCTGCTCTTGTACGATGTCGATGCCGGTGATCATCTCGGTGACCGGATGTTCAACTTGCACGCGGGTATTCATTTCAATGAAATAGAACTCGCCGTTTTCGTACAGGAATTCAAACGTGCCGGCGCCGCGGTAGCCGATCTTGCGGCAGGCTTCGGCGCAACGGTCGCCAATTTTTTCGATGAGTTTGCGCGGGATGCCCGGCGCTGGTGCTTCTTCGATGACTTTCTGGTGGCGGCGCTGCATGGAGCAGTCGCGCTCGCCCAGCCAGACGGCATTCTTGTGTTCATCGGCAAGAATCTGGATTTCCACGTGGCGCGGATTTTCCAGGTACTTCTCCATATACACTTCAGGGTTGCCGAAAGCCGTGCCGGCTTCCGTCTTGGTCATCGCCACGGCGTTGATCAGGGCGGCTTCCGTGTGTACCACGCGCATGCCGCGTCCGCCACCGCCGCCGGCAGCCTTGATGATGACCGGGTAGCCGACCTTGCGGGCAATTTGCACGATCGCTTTCGGATCATCCGGCAACGCGCCTTCCGAGCCTGGGACGCAGGGTACGCCAGCCTTGATCATGGTTTGCTTGGCCGACACTTTGTCGCCCATCAAACGGATCGATTCGGAGCGGGGGCCGATGAAGACGAAGCCCGATTTCTCGACGCGTTCGGCAAAGTCGGCATTTTCCGACAGGAAGCCATAGCCTGGGTGAATTGCTTGTGCATCCGTCACTTCAGCGGCGCTGATGATGGCGGGCATGTTCAGGTAGCTCAGGGACGACTGTGCCGGGCCGATACAAACGGATTCGTCGGCCAGCTTGACGTATTTCGCGTCCTTGTCGGCTTCGGAGTGGACTACAACCGTTTTAATGCCCATTTCGCGGCAGGCGCGCTGAATACGGAGGGCAATTTCACCACGGTTGGCAATCAGGATTTTTTCAAACATGGTAGGTTCGCGTATGTCTGTGAGAGCCGGCGAGCCGGCGAAACAACAAGTGTGAGGGACTAAAACTGCAAACGGCCGTTGCCGGCCGTGTGGACTGGGTTTTAGCCGATCACAAACAAGGGTTGACCGAATTCGACCGGCTGGCCGTTTTCGACCAGGATCTGGGTCACGACACCGGCTTTATCGGAGTCGATTTCATTCAGAAGCTTCATCGCTTCGATGATGCACAGGGTATCACCTTCCTTGACGGTAGCGCCCACTTCAACATAGGCGGCGCTGCCAGGAGCGGAGGAACGGTAGAAGGTGCCAACCATCGGCGACTTGACCACATAGCCCGTTGGCTCGGCGGCTACCACGACGGCAGCTGCCGCAGCGGGAGCGGCGGCTGGCGCGGCGGGCTGGTAGTGGGCTTGCATGCCTTGCGGCTGCATCATGACCATCTGGTTTTGCGGCATGGCCGACGATTTGACGATGCGAACCTTGCTTTCGCCTTCGGTAACTTCCAGCTCTGCGATATCCGATTCGGCGACCAGGTCGATCAAGGTCTTGAGTTTTCGTAGATCCATGTAAAACCCCTAGGAATGTAGTTTGTTTTATGAGTGATGCGGTGATGTCCAGAACCTATCGCCGCGCTAAATGCGTGCAGATCGCGTAGATTAACGTTTTTTAAGCGCGAAGTCGATGGCAAGCCGATATCCATCGATACCTAGCCCGCAGATCGTCCCCTGCGCGATCGCGCTGAGAAATGAGTGATGTCGAAACGTTTCGCGTTGATAAATATTCGAGATATGGACTTCCACGAACGGAATGGCGACCCCGGCCAGCGCATCGCGCAAGGCAACACTGGTATGTGTCAGGCCCCCCGGATTGATGACGATGGCATCGATCCCTTCCGCTCGCGCGGCATGGATGCGGTCGATCAGCGCGCCTTCATGGTTGCTTTGAAAGCAGACCAGGTCGGCACCGGCCGCCATGGCTTGCGCCATTGCTGCCTGCTCGATATCGGCCAAGGTGCTGGCGCCGTAGACCTCAGGCTCGCGCGTTCCCAGCAAATTCAGGTTGGGACCGTTGAGCAGAAGGAGGTTTTTTGCCATGTATGGAAGACCGTTTTAGCGAAAGTTCCGCATTTTGCCGCCAAAGATACGCATTGGCAAGAGAAAAAAGCACGCTCCGAATTTACAATTTATCCAGATCGGCGCGCAACTGATCAAATTTCAAGCGGCCCAGATAGGTCTTTTTGACTTCGCCATCGGCGCCGATCAGCACCGTAAAGGGCAAACCGCCCGTGGCATTGCCAAAATGACGCGACAGGTCGGTACCGCTCAGGCCGGAAACATACACGGGATAAGCGATCTTGACCTTGCTGGCAAAAGTAGCAATATTGCTGGCCGAATCGATACCAATACCGATGACTTGCAGATTTTTCGCCGCATAGTGCCCTTGTACTTCGGATAACTCCGGCATTTCTTCCACACAAGGCGGACACCAAGGCGCCCAGAAATTGACCAGCAAATTCTTGCCTTTCCATTGCGACAAGGCTTGCGTGGCGCCAGCCGCGTCCGGCAGGGACAGTGCATACAGTTCGTTGACGGGACCCGTCGCGCCCGGCGCGATGGTCGTCGTCAGAGGCCCCGCTTTTTCCTTCTCTTTATGCATGCCCACGTAGGCGCCCATGCCGCCAAACATCAGTGCCACGATGGCGCAGGCGATCCAATTCTTTTTTGTCATAACTTTATCTATATCAATGTTAGTCGGCAGCCGGCACGCCATCGGCGAGGCTGGCGGCCAGCAGGCTGCGCAGACCCGCGATATCGGTGCGCAGCACTTTTCCATCTGCCTTGGCTTTCAGCGCGCCGCGCATGTCGTCGAGCTCATACATGGCTGCATGCACGCCTTCGTTTTTCCATAAGAAACTGGCCGTCTCGACCGCATCATAACGCGCTCCCTTGAAATGCGGGCTTTCCGACATGTCGAGCACGACATTTTTATTGAGCAGGAAGATATGGATATCTTTGGCGCTCTCGGCAAACAGCTGCAAATAGATCTCGTCGTGGGGGCCTGCCGTGCCGTTCAGCACGGGGCCGCTGAGCAGGGGATGAAATTGTTGCAACGCTTCCATGACCTGCAGCGCAATCGTGCGCAGCTGAAACAGGCGCGCCGGCTGGCTGTCGGCCAGGAACAGGGCATTGTATTGCCGCACCTGCTCTTCGATCATGTCGTTGTCAGGCAGTATATTGGGCCGGTTCGGCGCGTCGCCGAGTACCTGCCGCGCGGCCTTGCGCTTGGCGCTGCCATAGTCGGCGCCATCCTGCGCCACCAGGCGCGCGGCAGCGGCGGCGATTTCCAGGCGCAACTGCGCGCTATCGTCAAATGCATCGTTCGTCATGAGCGAGATGATACTCCGAAGCGGAAAAAGTCATGGCGTCAGGTAAAATCCTACACTTGCCCTTTTTTAGCTCACCGTCTTACTTACTTTAGCGTGCACCTTTCGCACTGATCACATGCATATTCATATTCTCGGTATTTGCGGTACCTTCATGGGCGGTCTGGCCGTCCTGGCCAAGGAAGCCGGCCATAAAGTCACCGGTTGCGATGCCAACGTCTATCCGCCGATGAGCACTCAGCTGGAATCGCAGGGAATCGAACTGATCCAAGGCTTTGATCCGGAACAAACCCAGTTGAATCCGGATTTGTATGTGATTGGCAATGTGGTTTCGCGCGGCAATCCTCTGGTGGAAGAAATCCTCAACCGCAGCCTGCCATATGTCTCCGGACCGCAGTGGATCGGCGAACACATCTTGCGCAATCGATGGGTGCTGGCCGTGGCCGGCACGCATGGCAAGACGACAACTTCGGCCATGCTGGCATGGATACTCGAAGACGCGGGCTACGCGCCGGGCTTCCTGATCGGCGGCGTGCCGATGAACTTTGGCATTTCTGCCCGCCTCAGCGGCAAGATCGATGGCAAGAGCGTCGATTCGGACTTCTTCGTCATCGAAGCCGATGAATACGACACGGCCTTCTTCGACAAGCGCAGCAAGTTCGTGCATTACCATGCGAAGACGGCGATCATGAATAACCTGGAATATGATCACGCCGACATCTTCCCCGATCTGCATGCGATCGAGACGCAATTCCACCACTTGGTGCGCACGGTGCCCGGCATCGGCCGCCTCGTGTTCAATGGCGACGAAGCGTCGCTGCAGCGCGTGCTGGCGCGCGGTTGCTGGAGTGAAAAGGAATGTTTTGGCCAAGATGCCAACTGGCAACTGCAAGAGCAGGCCGATGGCAGCTTCGACGTGGTTTTCAAGGGCCAGCAGGAAGGCCATGTGGCGTGGGCGCTCACGGGCAAGCACAACCGCAGCAATGCGCTGGCGGCCATCGCCGCCGCGCGCCACGTGGGCGTGCCTATTGCCCAGGCCTGCGCGTCGCTGGCCACATTCGAGAGTGTCAAGCGGCGCATGGAAGTGCGCGGCGTGGTCAACGATATCACCGTGTACGACGATTTCGCGCATCACCCGACGGCCATTGCCACCACCGTGGGCGGGTTGCGCCAAAAAATGCGCCAAACCGTCGGCGACAGCGGCCGCATCCTGGCCGTGCTGGAACCACGTTCGAACACCATGAAGCTGGGCGCCATGAAAGATGCGCTGCCGGGCAGCCTGAAGGATGCCGACCTGGTCTTCGGTTTCGGCAGCCATGCTGCGCTGGGCTGGAGCCTGGGCGACGCGCTGGCGCCGCTGGGCAAGATTGCCAGCGCCTATGAAGACATCGATATGCTGGTGGCGGCCGTGGTCGCTAGCGCTCGTCCCGGCGACCAGGTCGTCGTCATGAGCAATGGCGGCTTTGGCGGGGTGCACCAGAAATTGCTGGAGGCGCTGGGCCGATGATTCTGTACCTGCATGGATTTCGCTCGTCGCCCCTGTCGATGAAGTCGCGCCTGCTGGCCGCGCAGATGCAGGCGCTGGGCCGCGAAGCAGAGTGGCTGTGCCCGCAATTGCCGGCCTCGCCCAAGCTGGCCATCGCACTGGCTCTGTCGCTGGTCAAGGACGTGGCGCCGGGCGACCTGACGATCATCGGATCTTCGCTGGGCGGCTATTACGCCACCTGGCTGGCAGAGCAACTCGGTTGCCGCGCCGTGCTGCTCAACCCTGCCATCGTGCCGCTGATCGACCTGGAGCAGCATGTGGGCGTGACGACTGAGTTCCATTCGGACAAGCCATTCGAGTTCAAGCGCGAATACATCGATGAGCTGCGCGCGTTTGCCGTACAGAAAATTACGCAGCCGCAACGCTATTTCCTGATTGCCGCCACTGGCGATGAAGTACTCGACTACCGCGACATGCTGGCGCATTATCAGGGGGCGCAGCAGTGCGTCATCGACGGCAGTGACCATGGCATCAGCGAATTTGCCGCATACCTGGCGCCCGTGCTGGCCTTCTGTGGCATCCATACGGACGCCGCCCGGTGAGGCCTGGTTCGCTGCGGCAGGCGCAATGGCATGCGCACGTGAACGCCGTCAATGCGCCGCCGGCCTTGCGCCACTGGCTCAAGGGTGGCGGTTCCTTGACGGCCAAGCTGAAAGCGCATAGCAGCGCGTTCCGCGTGCAATGTCTGCATCAGGAAACTGCACGCTGCCTGAGCGACGAGGCGGCCAGCATCGGCCTGCACCGTTCGGGCCGCGTGTGGGAACGCGAAGTGCTGCTGCGGTGTGATAACAGGCCGGCCGTGTTTGGCCATACCGTCGTGCCCATGCAGGCGACGGCCACGGACTGGCCTTTGTTTTCCGCGCTGGGCGAGCGCTCGCTGGGCACGACCCTGTTTGGCGACCGCATGGTGCGACGCGGTACTCTTGAATTTGCCCGCTTGCGCGCAGGTCACCCGCTGGTACAGCGGGCGCAGGCGGCGCTGGCACGGGAAGGGCAGCGCGTCGATGAAAAGGCGCTGTTTTTTGCCCGCCGCTGCCTGTATCAGCGCCACCAGGGCTTGCTACTGGTAACCGAAGTATTTTTGCCGGCGGTGTTTGAGTTGAAGCCCGTCACTCGCACCGTTGCAACCGACACATTAATGAACAAAGCATAACAATGAATCTATTTTTTGAAGAATCCGGCGATTTCAAGGTCGGCACGGTCCTGTCGCAAGCAGGTGAGGCTTACCAGGTCGAAATGGCCAGCGGCAAGCGCACCAAGGTCAAGACCAAGGACGTGCTGCTGCAGTATGAAAAACCGGCCCCGGCCGAGCTGCTGGAGCAAGCCAAGGCCGTGGCCGCCGAAATCGACCTCGATTTCCTGTGGGAGGTGGCGGGCGAAGACGAGTTCGGCTTTGCCGAGCTGGGCGCCGAGTATTTCGGCCATGCCCCGCTGCCGCCGGAAGCGGCCGGCCTGATCCTGGCCCTGCATTCGGCGCCCGTGTATTTCTACAAAAAAGGCCGTGGCCGCTACAAGGCGGCGCCGGAAGCGTCCTTGAAGGCGGCATTGGCCGGCATCGAAAAGAAAAAACAGCAGGCGCTGGTGCAAGTTGCGTATGTGGAAGAGCTGAAACAGAACCGTTTGCCTGCGTCCATGCAGCCCATGGTGCTGCAACTGTTGTTCAAGCCCGACAAGAATACGATTGAATACAAGGCGCTGGAAGCGGCTTGCACGGAATTGCACACGACGCCGCCGCGCCTGATGCTGGCCGTTGGTGGTATTGCTTCGGCAAAAGATTTGCACCTGTCGAAATTCCTGTTCGAGAACTTCCCCAAGGGCGCCGGTTTCCCGAGCGTGCCCGTGCCGTCCGTGACGGCCAAGCTGCCGCTGGCCGACGTGGCCGCCTTCTCGATCGACGACGTGACTACCACCGAGATCGACGATGCCTTCTCCGTGCAGCCATTGCCGGATGGCACGATCAAGGTGGGTATCCACATCGCCGCGCCGGGCCTGGGCATCCGCCCGGAAGACGTGATCGACAAGATGGCGCGCCAGCGCATGTCCACCGTCTACATGCCGGGCGACAAGATCACCATGCTGCCGGACGAAATCGTGAATGCTTTCACGCTCGCGGAAGGCACGACGTGCCCGGCCCTGTCGCTGTACGCGACCCTGGACCCGAAAGCGGAGTGGGCGGTAATCAGCACGCAGACGCGCGCCGAGCTGGTGCCCATCGCCAGCAATTTGCGCCATAATCAGCTGGACGACCTGGTCAACGAAGAAACCCTGGCCAGCGGCGAAGGCGAGTACCCGCACAAGGCCGATTTCGCCGTGTTGTGGCAATGGGCGCAGCAGCTGGAACAGGGCCGCATGAAGAAGCGCGAAGCGTTTGGCCTGAAGCCGGAACAGAATAACCGCGTCGATTTCAACTTTTATGTGGAAAACGACATCGTCACCGTGGCGCGCCGCAAGCGTGGCGCGCCGCTGGACAAGATCGTCGCTGAACTGATGATTTTTGCCAACAGTACCTGGGGCAAGATGCTGCACGACCATGGTGTGCCAGGCATTTACCGCAGCCAGGGCGGCGGCAGCGGCAATAGCTGGGCGGCAAAAATGCAGGTGCGCATGGTCACCCATGCGGCGCCGCATCAGGGTCTTGGTGTGGATCAATACGCGTGGAGCACCTCGCCCTTGCGCCGCTACACGGACCTGGTGAACCAATGGCAAATTATCGCCTGCGCCGAGCATGGCGTGACGGCACCGCTGGTGGCCCCGTTCAAGCCGCGCGATGCGAATTTGTTCGCCATCGTCTCGGCGTTTGACGCGGCGTATGCCGCGTATGGCGATTTCCAGTCGAACATGGAACGCTACTGGTGCTTGCGCTGGCTGCACCAGGAAAATGCACGCCAGGTCGATGCCGTCGTCTTGAAAGATGAAATCCTGCGCCTGGTCGATATCCCGCTGGTCATCAAGCTGCCAGGCATGCCATCGGTGGCGCGCGGCGCCCAGGTGAAACTGGACTTGCTGCGCTGGGATGAAGTCGACCTGAGCATCGAAGCGCGCCTGCTGGAAATTGCCGCCGTGCCGGATGCGGCGGCCGACGCCGAGCTCGACTACGAGGAAGATGCGGGCGACGAAGGCGCCGGGGAGGTCGAAGTGGCGCCGGAAGCTTCTCCGGAAGCGGCGAACCAGGTCAGCGACGCCGATGCGGAAGTGGCGGAACTGGCCAGCGAGGACGTGGTCAGCGAGCCCGAGGTCAAGTAAGGCCGCCGCCAAGCCACAAGGCGGTGCTGATAACTGTTGCCGGCACCGCCCTTTGACGTAGAATTCAGCACATCTTGTGCTTGTTGCGAACTGGGTTGCGCGTGAAGTCTTTCCGAGAGAATCGTTTCCTGATGATCGCCGTGGCGGTGTCGCTGCTGGCGCACGGCGCCTTGCTGGCGATGCATTTTGTCGCCCCGGCCCCGCAGCGGGCCGTGGCCACCGATCCCGGCCTGGAAGTGATCCTGGTCAACGCCAAGCATGCGAACAAGCCGCTGAAGGCCGAGGCCCTGGCGCAAGCCAATCTCGACGGCGGTGGCCAGGCAGACAAGGGCCGCGCCAAGTCGCCCTTGCCCGACATGCGCAAGGTGGAAGAGGGCGATAGCGCCAAGGCCAGCGCCCGACGCATTGCCGAACTGGAGCAAAAGCAGCAGGAACTGCTGACGCAGGCGGCCAAGACCACGCCCTACAGCGCCGCGCCCGTCACGGAAAAAGACAAGCCCAATCCCCTGGCCAGCGGTTCGGACTTGATGGAAAGCAGCAAGGCCATCGCGCGCATGGCGGCCGAGATCAGCCAGACCGTGGAAGACCAGAACAAGCGTCCCCGCAAGACTTTCATTACGCCCAGCACGCAAGAGGTCGGCTATGCCATGTATTACAAGACCCTGCAAAAGCGCATCGAGGAAATAGGCACCCTGAATTTCCCGCAAAAGAATGGCCGCAAGATATATGGCGAACTGGTCGTCTACATCCCCATCTTCCAGGACGGCACGATTTACCAGAAGGAGGGCGGCGCCCGCGTGGAGAAAAGCTCGGGCAACCCGGCGCTGGATGCGGCGGCCCTGGCCATCGTGCGCCGCGCGGCGCCTTTCGGCCGTTTCCCACCCAATATGTTGTCGAGTGACAAGGATGACCTGTGGGTCGTCATCACCCGTTTCAAATTTACGCGCGAAGAAAAAATGGAAGCTAACCTGACTGGCGGCAGCAATTGAGTACACACGAACTAAATACACGGGAAGTACATCCTGATCAATATTGCGTCTTTGGTAATCCCATCGCCCACAGCAAGTCTCCCCTGATCCACGCCGCGTTTGCCCTGCAAACCGGACAAGCCATGGCCTATGAACGCCGGCTGGCGCCGCTGGACGGCTTTGCTCTGGCGGCCCGCAGTTTCGCCGCCGAAGGGGGCAAGGGCGCGAATGTCACGGTGCCATTCAAGCTCGATGCGTGTGCGCTGGCCACTGTCCTGACGCCACGCGCGCAAGCGGCCGGCGCCGTCAATACCTTGCGTTTCGATGGCGACGCCATTCTTGGTGACAATACCGACGGCGCGGGCCTGGTGGCGGACATCGTGCGCAACGCGGGCGTGGACATCGCCGGCAAACGCGTCCTGCTGCTGGGCGCGGGCGGTGCGGCGCGCGGCGTGGTGCTGCCCTTGCTGGAACAGGGGCCGAAGGAAATTCTTATTGCCAACCGCACCGTGGCCACGGCCGAGGCGCTGGTGGCCCAGTTTGCCGATGCGCTCAGTCATCCCGGTCAACTGCATGCCTTGCATGCCTGCGGCTACACGCAGCCCGAAGGCGTCTTCGATATCGTCATCAATGCCACCTCGGCCAGCCTGGCGGGCGATTTACCGCCCGTGCCCGCAAGTGTCTTCGGCAGCCACACGCTGGCGCTGGACATGATGTATGGCGCCCAGCCCACCGTCTTCATGGACTTTGCCGCCCAGCATGGCGCGCAGGTGCGCGACGGCTTGGGCATGCTGGTGGAGCAGGCGGCGGAAGCGTTTTACGTATGGCGCGGCGTGCGGCCGCAGACGCAGGACTTGCTGGCGCACATGCGGGGCAGTTCGTGAGCGGCGGCAAGAAAGGCGCGCACAAAGCTGGTCGCGGCAGCCGCTATGGCTGGATCAAGTGGCTGTTTATCGTGCCCGTGCTGGCCTTTATCGTCGTGCAACTGTATTTCTTCCTGCAAATCTGGTGGTGGGTCGACCACAACCCGTCCAGCACGGCCTTCATGCGCGAACAGTTGTCTGCCTTGCAGGACAAGAATCCCAATGCCACCATCCAGCAAACGTGGGTGCCGTACAACCGCATCTCGAACAATTTAAAACGGGCCATCATCGCCTCGGAAGATGCGAATTTTTCCGAGCATGAAGGGGTGGACTGGGAAGCCTTGCAAAAGGCGTACGAAAAAAATAATAAAAAGCAGAAGGTCGTGGCGGGCGGCTCCACCATCACGCAGCAACTGGCAAAGAATCTGTTCCTGTCCGGTTCGCGCAGCTATGTGCGCAAGGGCCAGGAACTGATCATCACCTACATGCTGGAAAGCCTGATGGATAAGCAGCGCATCTTTGAAATTTATTTGAACGTGGTGGAATTCGGCACGGGCATCTTCGGCGCCGAAGCGGCCGCGCGCCACTATTATCACGTCAGCGCGGCGGGCCTGAGCGCGGCGCAGGCGGCGAAACTGGCCGTGATGCTGCCGAATCCCCGCTTTTACGACCGCCACCGCGATACTGGCTACCTGAACCGGCGCACGGGTGTCATCCTGCGCCGCATGGGGGCGGCTGAATTGCCTTGATGGCCGCTGGCTTTCTTTTCATAACATTAAGAATGCTTAATCTGCATTATTGCGCCGCAGCATCTTAATCGGCTCGCTTGGTGCAACGCCGCACTTTTTCCGTGAAAAAGCGGTGCCGGGGGGTGGTCGTGAAAAGGCCTTTGCGGGTACACTTGCGCTGTTTTCATTTTTGGCGCAAGCGCCAGCACATCACGATAACCCAACATCCGGCTGAGAGCGCGCATGATCAATGTCTTTGTATTACAGAATGGCCGGCTCAACCAGGTGCCGATCGACAGCCGCGCAGACCTCGAAAATGCCGAACCGGTGTGGGTCGACCTGACCGATCCCACCGACGATGAACGGGGCTGGGTCAAGGCCATTTACAACGTTACCCTGCCGGGCGAAGACGAAGTCAAGGATATTGAAGCGTCGGCGCGCTATTACGAAGCGGAAAACGGCGATTTGCATCTGCGCACGGACTTCTTGCGCGAAGAGGACGATGGTCCCTCGCGCGTCATCACCGTGGCCTTCATTCTGGCCCGCAAGATTCTGTTTTCCATGCATACGGACGATCTGCCCGTGTTCCGCCTGGTGCGCATGCGCGCCCGTTCGCGGCCCGGTTCGATTGCCGACTACATGGATGTGCTGCTCGACCTGTACGCCACCGATGCCGAATATTCGGCCGACGTGCTCGAAGGCATCTACCAGAACCTGGAAGAAGTCAGCACGCGCGTGCTGCAAAAGGAATTTACCGATGCCCACGCAGCCGAAGCGCTGAATGCCATTGCCCACGAGGAAGATTTGAATGGCCGTATCCGCCGCAACATGATGGATACGCGCCGCGCCGTGAGTTTCCTGATGCGCGGCCGCTTGCTCAATTCCGAGCAGTTCGAGGAAGCGCGGCAGATTTTGCGCGACATCGAATCGCTCGATGGCCATACCTCGTTCCTGTTTGATAAGATCAACTTCCTGATGGATGCCACCGTCGGTTTCATCAACATCAACCAGAACAAGATCATCAAGATCTTCTCGGTGGCCAGCGTGGCTTTCCTGCCGCCTACCCTGATCGCCAGCGTGTACGGCATGAACTTCAAGCTGATGCCGGAACTGGAATGGTCGTTTGGCTATCCGTGGGCCTGGGGCCTGATGATCACCAGCGCCATCGCGCCCTTCCTGTACTTCCGCCATCGCGGCTGGCTGAAATAAGCATTCTTCGCCGGGACGCGTCCGCGTTCCGGATACGCCACCGGGCTGCGTCCCGGATTCCAAGGCGAACGCAGCAAATTCAAAAATCAGCGATAATCATTGGTATTGCGTGGTATTGAATTGGTATTTTTCCGTCAGCGCTTGCCTGGCGCCCGATTCTTCCCCCCGTAGTCTGCTTTTTGCAGAAAAGTATCGTCATTGAGACGTTTTCTGCGTAGTAGCGTCCGCCTGTTCCACCTATGATCGTGCGATGCCAGCCTTGGCCGGCCGGCCGCCGCATTTCCCGTCACCGTTGCTTTCTGGAGAGTCCATGCCTGATACCGCCACTACCCCACCGCGTTTCACCCATCTGATCAGCGACTGCGATGGCGTGCTGATCGACAGCGAAGCCGTGGCCCTGCAAGCGCTGCTGGAATTGCTGGCGCCGCGCCTGCCGAACCTGCCCGAGGGTGTTACCCTGCAAGGCTTGATCGAGCCGCGCCTGGGCCAGCGCCTGGTGCCGCTGATGCAGGATATTTACAAGGAACTGGGCTTGCCACAATTGCCGGCCGACGAAATCATGGCTATCGGCAACGCCGTCGATGCGGCCTGCGACGTGCAATTGCGCGCCGTGCCCGGCGTGGCGCAGGCGCTGGCCGCCATTCCCCTGCCCAAGGCCGTGGCCTCGAACAGCGTCAGCGCACGCGTGCTGTCGGCGCTCGAGCGCACTAGCATGGCGCCGCTGTTCGATCAACGCGTCTTTACGCCTGACCTGGTGGGCCACGCCAAGCCGCACCCGGGCGTCTACCTGGCGGCGGCTGCCGCGTTTGGCGTGCGGCCAGGCCAGTGCCTGGTGCTGGAAGACAGCGTCACGGGCGTGACGGCCGCCGTGGCGGCGGGCATGACGGTATTGGGATTCATCGGCGGCGGGCATATCGCCGCCGGCCAGGAAGCGCGCCTGAAGGCGGCCGGCGCGCATGTCGTGTTCAGCGACATGGCCAAGCTGCCGGCGCTGGTGGCGGCGGTGCTACAAAGCGCTACAGTGTAACGACACCTGACAAAACCGTAGCGAGCGGCAGTGATTTGTGGCCGAGAAGCGCAACCGTACTCTAGTACGGTGAGCATCGCCGGCCGCAAAGCGCGACGCGCAGTAGGTTTTGTCAGGTGTGTACCTTACGCTAGTTTGGCAAACACCTTGCGCGCGGCAGCGATGGTGGCGTCGATGACGGCATCATCGTGCTGCGCCGAGACGAAGCCTGCTTCGAAGGCAGCGGGCGCAAAGTACACGCCTTCGTCCAGCATGGCGTGGAAGAAGGCGTTGAACTTGCTGCGGTCGCCCGCCATCATTTCCGCGTAGCTGCTCGGTGGCGTGGCGCTGAAATAAATGCCGAACATGCCGCCGATGTAGTCGGCGCAGAAGACCACGCCCGCCTCTTTGGCTGCGGCGGTCAGGCCTTCGGCCAGGCGCTTGGCCGTGGCGCCCAGCTGCTCGTAGAAGCCAGGCTGCTGGATCAGTTTCAAGGTGGCCATGCCGGCCGCCACGGCGACCGGGTTGCCCGACAGGGTGCCGGCCTGGTAGACGGCGCCCAGGGGCGCCATGTGGTGCATCAGCGCCGCGCTGCCGCCGAAGGCCGCCACCGGCATGCCGCCGCCGATGACCTTGCCCAGCGCGGTGAGGTCGGGCTTGATGCCGTACAGCGCCTGCGCGCCGCCCAGGGCCACGCGCAAGCCGCACATGACTTCATCGAAAATGAGCAGAGCACCGTGCTGCGTGCACAGATCGCGCATCGCCTGCAGGAATTGCGGCGTGGCTTTCACCAGGTTCATGTTTCCGGCCACGGGCTCGACGATCACGCAGGCGATCTCCGCGCCGAAACTGTCGAAGGCGTCCTTCAGCTGTTCCACGTTGTTATAGTCAAGTACCAGGGTGTGCTTCACAAAATCTTCCGGCACGCCGGCCGAGGTCGGGTTGCCGAAGGTGAGCAGGCCGCTGCCTGCCTTCACTAGCAGTGAGTCGGCGTGGCCGTGGTAGCAGCCTTCGAACTTGACGATCTTGTCACGCCCCGTGGCGCCACGCGCCAGGCGCAGGGCGCTCATGGTCGCTTCCGTGCCCGACGAGACCAGTCGTACTTGCTCGATCGACGGCACCAGGCGCGTGATTTCCTCGGCCATCAGCACTTCGCCTTCGGTCGGCGCGCCGAACGACAGGCCCAGCGCGGCCGCATCCTGCACCGCTTTCACCACTTCCGGATGGGCGTGGCCGACGATGGCCGGGCCCCACGAACCGATGTAATCGATATAGCGCTTGCCGTCCGCATCCCAGAAGTACGGGCCTTCGGCGCGCGTGATGAAGCGCGGCGTGCCACCGACGGAGCGGAAGGCGCGCACGGGCGAATTGACACCACCTGGCGTGGTTTTTTGTGCGCGGGCAAACAGGATGTCGTTCTGTGAAGTCGTCGTCATGATAATCGTGCCTTGAAAGTGGATCGTTGTCTGTGTCGTCTGGTCTGTGCTTATTGGACGCCGCGCTGGCGCTGCTGCTGGAACTGCCGGTTTGGCACCAGCTTGCCCATGCCGTGGCGCTGCGCGTGGGCCAGCGCGCCGGTGGTAAATTCCTGCGCCGCCACGACCACCTGCGGCACATCGTCTTCGTTTTCAGCCAGGGCCAGCAGGGCGGTGGCCGCCGCCGACAGGGTGCTGCCGGCACCGTTGAAGATGCCCGGCAGGTGCTGCCATTCGTCGTGGCGCACCACGCCGTCCTCGCCGAACAGGGTATTGGCGCGCAACTTGCCTTCGGCCGTGCCGGATTTGCTGGCGTCGGCCGGCATGCCGGTGACGAGCACGTACTCGCAGCCCAGAGCTACCAGGTAATCGACATCGTTTTGCAGGGTGTCGTCCGGGTCGGCGTCGCGCCAGGTTTCTGCCAGGCGCTCCAGTTCCACCGGCGAGAGCACCAGCAAAGTCGTTTGCGGGATCAATAGCTGGCGCACGGCGGTGAGGATGTCTTCGTCGTCCATGCCCTGTTCCGGCAGCGCCGAAATGAAGGGATCGAGGATCAGCGGCACGTTCGGATAGTCGGAGACGATTTCGGCGATGGCCGTGACGTTTTCCACGCTGCCCAGGGCGCCGATCTTGATGGCCGAGACGGACATGTCTTCCAGCAGCACGCGCGCCTGGTCGGAAACCCAGTCCGGGTCGACCGCTTGCACGTCTTCCACGCGCGCGGTATCGCTGATCAACAGGCCCGTGGTGACCGACAGGCCATGGCAGCCGAAGGCTGAAAACGTAGCCAGGTCGGCCTGGATACCGATCGCGCCGACCGGATCGGACACGCCGAAGCTTAATATGAGGGGAGAAGTTTGGTTTTGCACGGCGGGTAGATTAAGATACCTAATTCAGCATTTTACTTGATTGAAGGGTGGCAGAACGTGAGTAGCAACGAAACAACGCAGCAATTCCAAACGTGGATGTGTCTTATTTGTGGCTGGGTTTATGATGAAGCGGCCGGCCTGCCCGACGAAGACATCGCTCCCGGCACGCGTTGGGCCGATGTTCCGATGAACTGGACCTGTCCTGAATGCGGTGCGCGCAAGGATGATTTCGAGATGGTGGCGCTTTAACTAATCCAGAACCCTGGGATGGTGCTGCCGCACGCTGGTATCGCGGCAGCCTGTGCTATGGTATGAAAGATTGTCGAATAATTACATGTCGCGTCCAATTCTGCCCGAGGCACCGTCCGATGCCGTGTGCGCCAGCGCCACGATACTGGTCATCGACGACAGCGCCACCAGCCGCAGCGCGGCCGAAAAGGTCTTGCGCGAGGCAGGTTATCGCGTGGTGGTGGCGGAAAACGGCTTCGAGGCCTTGGCCAAGATCGCCGACTGCCAGCCGGCGCTGATCGTGTGCGACATTGTGATGCCGCGCCTGGACGGCTACCGCACGTGTGCGCTGATCAAGGCCAGTGCGGCCTTTCATGCCACGCCGGTGCTGATGCTGTCGTCGAAGGAGGGCTTGTTTGACCGCGCGCGCGGTGCCATGGCAGGCGCCAGCGCCTGCCTGGTCAAGCCGCTGGCGCGCGAGGCGCTGCTGGAAGCCGTGCGGCTGCACCTGGCCAGGCAATTTGAGTAAGTGGTTTATTGATTGACAACGCAGCAAGGAAGCAGATGGCCATACACACAATTCTGATCGTCGATGACTCGCCGACAGAACGCTATTACCTGAGCGAGATGCTGGTGCGTGCCGGTTATGCCGTCGTCACGGCGCAGGACGGTGCCGACGCGTTGGCGCAACTGAAGCAGGCCAGGCCCGACCTGATCCTGATGGACGTGGTAATGCCCGGTGCGAATGGCTTCCAGATCACGCGCGCGATTGCGCGCGATCCCGAACTGCAGGACGTGCCGGTGATTATCTGTTCCAGCAAGAGCCAGGAAACGGACCGTATCTGGGGCTTGCGCCAGGGCGCGCGCGATTACCTGGTCAAGCCGGTGGTCGAAGCCGAGCTGCTGGCCAAGATTGCCGCGATTTCCTGAGAATGCAAACGATGCCAGGTCACGGCGTGTCCACAGCGGCCCTCCCGCCTGCCGCTGCCGCCATGTCATCTTTCGATATGGGGGCGCGGCAGGGGCGCTTGCGCCAGTATCAGCTGCAATTGATCGAGCGGATACAGGCCGCGCGCAGCGGCGCGCTGGCAGCGCGCAAGGAACTGGGCGTGATGCTCGGTGGCCGGCCGTGCCTGCTCGACCTGACGCAGCTCGGTGAAATCGTCATTGCCGCCGGGGTGCAGATCCAGGGCGTGCCGCTGGCGCAGGACTGGTATTTGGGCCTGGCGGCCATGCGCGGACGCCTGACTGGGGTTGTCGACCTGGCCCGCTACATGGGCGAACCGGCCTGCGCGCCCGGCAGCCACTGCCGCATCATCACGTTTTCTCCCCGCCTGGGCCTCAATTGCGCACTGCTGGTCGAGCGCGTGCTGGGCTTGCGCCAGCTGCGCACGATGCAATCCATGCCCATGCCGGAGGCGCCTCGCGAGGTGCCTTCCTGGGCGGCGCAGACGCTGTGCGACAGCGCAGGGCAGCAGTGGCTGCGCCTGGACCTGGCGCAGCTGGCGCAATCGGAACGCTTCCTTGATGCCGGTTTTGGCGGATTCGCCGACCACGAGGACATACGCTGATGGGCGCCAATTCTCCTATCCTGACTACCGGCATGCCCGAGACGGACCACGTTGCTGACGGGCCGACCGCGGCGGCCGACCTGCCGCTGCGCTTGCGCGACGCGCTGGGACGGCGCAAGTCGCTGGCCAAGGCACCGGTCAGCGACTTGAAGCTGCCGCTGATCGGCCATTTGCCGCTGCAAAGGCAATTGAGCATCCTGTCGACGGTGATGGCCCTGAGTCTGGCCGCCAGCCTGCTGTTCGTCGGCCTCAATACGCGCAGCGGCAATATCGCCTCGGCGCAGACGCAGCTGGCCAGCGACGCGTTAATGCATTCGCAGCGCATCGGCAAGGCTGCGCCGAATGCCGTGCAGGGTAATCCGGAAGCCTTCCGCCAGCTCGAGGAAAGCCGCAATGAGCTGAACCAGGATTTCCGTCTGATGCTGCGCGGAGGGACGTATCACGGCCGCGATATCGGCGAGTCGCGTTCCGGCCTGCTGGCGGCGGTGGCCGACGCGCGCAAGAAGTGGGCCAGCAGCGACCGCGCGGCCAGCACCATCTTGCGCCTGAAAACGGAGCTGGGTGAATTCGACAAGACCTTGCAGCAATTGAACGCACTGTCGCCGGCGCTGCTGGCGCAGACCGAGGAAATAGCGGCGCTCAAGGTGCAGCGCGGCGGCAACGCGCGCGACCTGGCCGTCATCGGCCGCCTGATGATGCTGAGCCAGCGCATGAGTCGCAGTGCCAGCGAGTTTCTGTCGTCGGGCAGCATCAGCTCGGAAACGGCATTTTCGCTGGGGCGCGACACGACGTATTTCCGTACCGCCGTCGAAGGCTTGCTCAACGGCAGCATGTCGCTGCAATTGGCGCCCACGCGCGACGCCGAACTGCGCGACCGGCTGGTGGCGCTGAAAGCCAGTTTCGACACTTATCAGAAGCTGGTTTCGTCGATACTCGACCGGCTGGATAAATTCAGTTCGGCCAAGAGCGCCGAACAGCTGATTTTCAACGAGAACGAAGACCTGCGCCAGCGTTTGACCCTGCTGCAGCAGATGTACCACGTGAACCAGGAAACCCTGGGCATGGCCTTCTGGATGATGGTTGGCGGCGTATTGCTGACCCTGATCGCGGCGGCCGGCATCGGCCGCGTGCTGCTGCAGGACTCCGTCAACCGTACGCGCGACGCCGAGCGGCGGCGTCAGGAAGCGGAAATCCTGCGCCTGCTGTCGCAGGAAAAGGAAGAGCAGGCCAAGGCCAAGAATGACCAGAACCAGGCGGCCATCCTGCGCCTGATGAACGAATTGCAGAAGGTCGCCGACGGCGACCTGACGGTACAGGCCACCGTGTCGGAGGACATCACGGGCGCTATCGCCGATTCCGTCAATTACACGGTGGAGGAATTGCGTGGCCTGGTGGGGCGCGTGACGGCGACGGCCGAACAGGTCAACCGCGCCTCGACGCAGGCGCAAAGTATCTCCAGCAAGCTGTTGATCGCTTCGCAGCAGCAGTCGCGCGAAATCCAGGGCGTGAGCGCCACCGTGGTCAAAATGGCCAATGCGATTACCGACGTGTCGAAGTCGGCCAGTGTCTCGGCCGACGTGGCACGCCAGTCGGTGGCGGCAGCGCAGCAGGGGGCGACGGCGGTGGAAAATGCCATCAAGGGCATGCATGAAATCCGCGAGCAGATCCAGGATACCTCCAAGCGCATCAAGCGCCTGGGCGAATCGTCGCAGGAAATCGGCGAAATCACCGAGCTCATTTCCGACATCACCGAACAGACCAACGTGCTGGCGCTGAACGCCGCCATCCAGGCTGCATCGGCTGGCGAAGCGGGGCGCGGCTTCTCGGTCGTCGCCGAGGAGGTGCAGCGCCTGGCAGAACGCTCGGCAGCTGCCGCCAAGCAGATCGGCGCGCTGGTGCGCACCATCCAGGCCGATACCCAGGATGCCACCCGCGCGATGGAAAAATCCACGCAGGGCGTGGTCGAGGGCGCACACCTGTCCGACGCGGCCGGCGCTGCCTTGAACGACATCAGCCAGGTGTCGAAACACCTGGCCGAACTGATTCAGGGCATCTCGTTCGCCACGGGCACGCAGGCCGGTTCGGCCAGCGGCGTGGCCTTGAATATCCAGCATATCCTGAGCGTGACGGAGCAGACCCAGGATGGCACGCAGCAAACGGCGCAATCGATCCATAAACTGTCGATGCTGGCGCAGGAACTGAAAAATTCGGTGTCGCGCTTCCGCGTCGCCGCCTGAACGCTGCGCCAGTCCAGGCGATTTTTTTACCGAGGCATGCATGAGCACACCTGATAGTCCACAGCAGTCCAAACCGTTCGACAGTGAACCGTTGTCGTGGGTGATGGTGGAAATCCGCGAAGCGCTGGGCCGCTCGAAAACGGCGCTGTTCGAAGCGGGTGGCCGCGAGCGCGAGGAACGCGCCACGGCCCTGCAGCATGCCCGCTCGCACCTGCACCAGGCGCATGGAGCGCTGGTGATGGTGGACGTAGCCGGCGCCAGCCTGCTGACGGACGGCGCGGAACAGGCACTGGCACGCTTTCGCGACGGCAGCCTGGAATACACGCTGGACCATGCGCAGATTGTCGCCGACTTGTATCAGGCCCTGATCGAATACCTGGAAGACCTGGTGGCCGGCACGCCACCGCAGCCGACGCGTTTGTTCCCCTACTATCGCGCCCTGCAAACCATGCTGGGCGCCGAGCGCATACACCCGGCGGACCTGTTTTTTCCACCTTCATCGATGCTGGAAGGGCATGCCATCGCGCTGGCGGACGCGCCCCCGCTGGCCGATTATCCGGCCTGGCGCGGGCGCTTTGAAAAGTCATTGCTGCCCTTCCTGAAGGCGCAGGATGATGCTGCGCGGCGCCAGCACGCAAGCGAATTGCATGCCACCCTGACCTTGGTGGCGGACGCCCAGCAAGAAGCGCCGGCGCGCACCTTCTGGTTCGCCATGCAGGCGTTTGCCGGACTGGCGGCCAGCGGCGAGGGCATGGGCACGCTCAACGTCAAACAGCTGTTCGGCCTGATCAACCTGCAATTGCGCCGCCTGGCGCAGGGCACGGCCAGCCTGCCCGAACCGATGCTGCGCGACGCCCTGTTCTTCATCGCGGCCGCCACTGAGCCGACGCCGGAGGCACGCCAGCTGCGTGCCGCTTTTGCGCTGGAAGGGCAGGTGCCCGCCGACGTGGAAACACGGCGCTATGGTCAAGTCGACCAGGATGCCTTGCAAGGGGCCCGCACGGCCCTGGCGCAGGCGCGCGCCAGCTGGAGCCGCCTGGCGCAAGCCGACCTCGATCCCGTTCTGGGCACGGATTTTGACGCGTCGCTGCAAGAGGTGGCGGCACATGTGGAGTCCCTGAAGCAGCCGGCCCTGGCCAGCCTGCTGCGCGAATGCGCGGCGGTGGCGCGGCAAGCCGTGGCCACCGGGCGTAGCGCGGCCCTGGAGAATGAAATCGGCATGGCGCTGCTGTTTGCCGATACGGGCCTGGAGCAGGTGCGCCGCCTGCCCGACGATTTTGCCGGCAATGCGGAAACCATCGCCGCACGCCTGCAGGCGCTGCTGGCCGGCGAAGCGCCGCCACCCGTCACGGCGGGCGAGCTGTCGCGCCAGATCGAACAGGGGCAGACCGTCGCCGCGCTGGCCGAGGAAATGAAGACGGGCCTGCGCCAGGTGGAAAAGGTGCTTAACGCCTATTACGCGGATGCAGCGGGGGCGAGGGCGGGGGGCCTCGATGGCGTCGCGCTTGTGCTGGGGCAGTTGCAGCAGCAGTTGGCCGGGCTGGGACAGGAAGATGCGCGCGCCGCCGTGCTGCAGGTTGATGCGGCCGTGCGGCAGCTGGCTGGTGGTGACGCAAATGCGGATGCCAATGCGAAGGCGCATGCCGAGGCGCTCGACGAGATCGCGCAAAATGTCAGCGCACTGGGCTTTTTTGTCGATATGCTGGGCCGCAACGCGCAAGCGGCCAGCGGGCGTTTCCATTTCGATGCCGTCGCCGGCACCTTCCGCGCCCTGCCATTTGAAAAAGTCGCCGCCGCCGGCGCCGTGCCGGTGCCCTTGCTCGACCAGGCGCTGGCGCCCGCCGCGCCTGCTGGCATGGATGCTGCGCCAGAAGTGACCGGTGTCGACGCCGAGATGCTCGACATCTTCATCGCCGAAGCGCGCGAAGTACTGGCCTTCATTGACACCACCCTGGCTCTGCCGCGCGAGCAGGCCGCCAGCGGCGACCACCTGGCCATGCTGCGCCGCTCGTTCCACACCCTGAAAGGCAGCAGCCGCATGATCGGCCTGGCGCAGTTTGCCGAAGCAGCCGGCGCCATCGAACGTGTCATGAATACCTGGCTGGCCGAAGCGCGCCCCGTCAGCGATGATCTGTTTACCTTGCTCAATTACGGCTGGTACCAGCTCAGCGAATGGCTGGCCGAACTGGAAGGCGGCGCAGGGCGCGAGCGCGAGGCCGGCATGCTGCTGGCGGCGGCCGAGCGCGTGCGCGAAGGCGGTCCGTTTGAACTGCGCAAGCCGCGCGCGGCGACGCCCGTGGCCAGCAACGGCAATGTGATCGGCTTTCCATCCGCCACGGCGCCCGCCGCCCACGACGCGCCTGACGATAACCTCAAGCACGTCGGCGAACTGCGCATCAGCCTCCCCTTGTACAACATCTACCTGGCCGAGACGGATGAATTGCTGCGCGTGCTCACGCGCGACTTCGGCGAATGGCGCCATGAACAGCGCGCCGTCAGCGCGGAGGCGCTGCAAGCTGTGCATACCCTGGCGGGAACTTCCGGCACGGTCGGTTTCCAGTCCCTGCGCGACCTGGCGCACGCGCTAGAGACAGTGATCGAAACGGTGGTGGTGCCGCTGGCCGGCCTGCGCGCCGGGCAGCACGACGTGCTGGAACAGGCCACGCAGCGCATCGCGCAGATGCTGCAGGCGTTTGCCTTGGGCGACCTGGCACCATCGCAGCCGGACATGATCGAAGCGCTCAACACCCTGTGGCGCACCTTGACGGCGCCGCCCGGCGAGAGCCAGGAAGACCGGCTCGACGCCCTGTTTGCGGCCGCTTACGCCAGCATCGTCGGTACGCCGGTGCTGCCGCCCGAAGCGCAGGATGACGCGTTGGCCGAGATCCCTGCGGCGCAGCTCGAGACCCTGTTCGAGGCGGCGTATGCGAGCATCGTCGCCGATGCACTGCGGCCGGCTGATGCGCCGGCGCCGGCACAGGTGCAGGCGCCGGCACACGACCGCGGCGCCAGCGACGACCTGTTCGACGCCGGCTTCGAACACGCGCCGCCGTTGGAGCACGCCGTGCCGGAAGCGCCGGCGCCGGCCATCATGCCGCCAGATGCGGCCGCGCTGCTGGCAGCGAGCGCCGGCATCAGCGATGAACTCGATCTCGATCTATTGTCTGTCTTCCTGGAAGAGGGCGCCGACCTGCTGCCGCAGATCGGCGAGGCGCTGCGCAGCTGGCAGCAGCAGCCGCACGACAGCAGCCAGGCGCAGATGCTGCTGCGCACCCTGCATACCGTCAAAGGCAGCGCGCGCATGGCCGGCGCCATGCGCCTGGGCCAGCATGCGCATGAAATCGAGACGCATATCGAAAACATGCTGCACGCGGGCACCGCCACGCCACAGGCCTTCGAGGAGTTGCTGGCCCATTACGACCATGCGCTGCACCTGTTCGAGCAGTTGCAGCAACCGTTGCTGCCCTTGCCGGGCATGGAGGACACGCCGGCCGCCGAACCGAAGGCGGCGCTGGTGCGCGTGCGCGCCGATATTCTCGACCGCCTGGTGAACCAGGCCGGCGAAGTGTCGATCACGCGTTCTAAAATGGAAAATGAGGTCGGCGTGCTGGGCGCTTCGCTGTCCGAGTTTTCCGACAACCTGGCGCGTCTGCGGCGCCAGTTGCGCGAAGTGGAAATGCAGGCCGAATCGCAGATCGCCTCGCGCATGGCCGTCGGCAGCGAGCGCGAATTCGACCCGCTCGAATTCGACCGCTTTACGCGCCTGCAGGAACTCACGCGCATGATGGCCGAAAGCGTCAACGACGTGGCCTCGTTCCACGAAAATCTCAGCCACAGCGTCGATGCGGTGACAGACGATCTGGTGCTGCAGGCGCGGCTGACGCGCGAGCTGCAGCGCGACCTGATGCAGATCCGCATGGTGCCGTTTGCCAGCATCGCCGAACGGCTGTTCCGTGTGGCGCGGCAAAGCGCCAAGGAAGTGGACAAGCGCGTTAACCTCGACATCCGCGGCGGTGGCGTGGAAATCGACCGCAGCGTGCTCGAACGCATGGCCGCGCCGTTCGAGCACCTGCTGCGCAACGCCATCGTGCACGGCATCGAGCCGCGCGAAGCGCGCCTGGTGGCGGGCAAGAGCGAGACGGGCGAGCTGCTGGTGCAGGTCAGCCAGCAGGGCAATGAAGTGGCGATTGCATTTTCCGACGATGGCGCTGGGCTCGACCTGGAACGCATTCGCGCCAAGGCACACGGCACCGGCCTGGTGGCGACGGATGCGCCTCTGAGCGACGTGCAGGCGGCCGAGCTGATTTTCACGCCGGGTTTTTCCACCGCCGACAGCCTGACGGAACTGGCAGGCCGCGGTTTTGGCATGGATATCGTGCGCTCTGAAGCGCTGGCCCTGGGCGGCCGCGTGGAGACGCTGACACAGGCCGGCCTGGGCATGCGCTTCACCATTCACCTGCCGCTGACCCTGGCCGTCACGCAAGTGGTGCTGCTGGCGGCGAACGGCAAGACGTATGCCTTGCCATCTGTGCTGGTGGAGCAGGTGCTGCACCTGAAAGGCGAACAGCTGGAGCAGGTGCGGGCAGCCGGGTGCATCGCGTCGCACGGGCAGTCGCTGGCACTGCATCACCTGTCGGCCATGCTGGGCGAAACGCCGGTGGCGCAGGCCACGCTGCGCTATGCGCCCGTGCTCCTGCTCAGGAATGGCAATGACAGGCTGGCGCTGCAGGTCGATGACGTGGTGGGCAACCGAGAGGTCGTGGTCAAGCATGTGGGGCCGCAGCTGGCGCGCATGCCGGGCATCGCCGGCGCCACGGTACTGGGCACGGGCGATATCGTGCTGATCCTCAATCCGGTGGCGCTGGCGCAGCACCTGGAGCATCACCCGGAACTGCTGTCGCAGTATGCGCTGGCCAGCAGCGAACAGCATGCCGCCTCCAGCGCACTGGCCGTGCCTGCCATCCGCGTGATGGTGGTCGATGATTCGCTGACGGTGCGCCGCGTGATGCAGCGTCTGTTCGAGCGCGAAGGCTACCAGGTGTTGCTGGCCAAGGATGGCCTCGATGCGCTGGAGCAGTTGCATGCAATGGAACCGGCTGCCATGCCGGCCCTGCTGCTGGTCGACGTGGAGATGCCGCGCATGGACGGTTTTGACTTGACGCGCAATGTGCGCAGCGATGACAAGACTCGCGCCATCCCCGTCATCATGATCACCTCGCGCAGTGCCGACAAGCACCGCGCGCACGCGTTTGAACTGGGCGTGGATGCGTATTTCGGCAAGCCGTTCCAGGAAGAGGAATTGCTGGCGGAAGTGGGGCGCTTGCTGGGCGGTGAGGTGGCGTAGGTCGGGTTAGGGCGCAGCGCGTAACCCGACACCACCACCGGCCTAGGCAACAATATCGTCGGATTAGCGGGGCCTTGCCCCGCTAATCCGACCTACGCGACCACCTTCACCACCGCATAGCGCGCCAACGTTTCCTTGCGCGCCTCATCGTGCTGCACCAGCGGTTCCGGATAGTCGCGCCCCAGCACGATGTTTTTTTGTTCGAGCAGCATGCGCGGCACCAGCCAGGGCGCATGGATTTCCTTGTCGCCCAGCGCCTTCAGCTGTGGCAGGTAGCGGCGGATGAAGCGCCCGCTCGCATCGAATTTTTCCGACTGCGTGATGGGATTGAAGATGCGGAAATAGGGCTGCGCGTCGCAGCCGGACGAGGAGGCCCATTGCCAGCCGCCGTTGTTCGAAGCCAGGTCGAAGTCATTCAGGTGCAGCGCGAAATACGCTTCGCCGCGGCGCCAGTCGATGCCCAGATCCTTGATCAGGAAGCAGGCCGTGACCATGCGCAGGCGGTTGTGCATATAGCCAGTCTGATTCAGCTGCGCCATGGCCGCGTCCACCAGCGGGTAGCCGGTGCGCCCCTCGCACCAGGCGGCAAACGCGGCATCGGCTTCGGGCCCCGTTTCCCAGGCGATGGCGTCGTAGGCCGGTTTGAAGGCGCCGCCTTCCACATGCGGGTTCTGGTACAGGATCATGGCGTAGAAATCGCGCCAAATCAGTTCGGCCAGCCACACGGGCGCGCCATCGCCGCCGCCGCCCCGGTCCATCAGGTCGACAATGGTGCGCACCAGATAGCGCAGCGACACGGTGCCGAAGCGCAGATGCATGGACAGGTAGGACGGTCCCTTCAAGGCGGGAAAATCGCGCGCCACGTCATAGCGGGCCACGCGCGGCAGGAAATCCTCGAACAGTGTGCTGGCGCCCGACATGCCAGTCGGAATCGCCAGTTCGGCAAGGTTGCTGGCTTCGAAACCCAGCTCGCCCAAGGTGGGCAGGGGCGCAGGCGTGCCGGTACGCGGTGGCGCCAGGCTGGCGGCGTGCGGTTCGACAGCGAACGGCGCCAGGCAGCCGGGTTCGGCGCGCATTTTCTTCAGCCAGGCATTCTTGTACGGCGTGTAGACGGTGTACGGCTTGGCCGAGAGCGTCAGCACCTCGTCCTTTTCAAAGATGACCTGGTCCTTGAAGCTGAACCACAGGCGCGCCTCTCGCGTGAGCGCGGCGGCCACGGTGGCGTCGCGCGCGATGGCTTGCGGTTCGTAGTCGTGGTTGGCAAACACGGCGTCGGCCTTCAATTCGGCGGCCAGGCGCGGGATGGCCTCGGCGGCGTCCGCGTGCAGCACGATCAGGTCGCCGCCCAGCTGGCGCAACTCGCCGGCCAGCTCGGCCACGCTGGCATGGATGAAATCGACCCGCCGGTCGCGGCGCGGCAGCGCTGCCAGGATGGCGGTGTCGTACACGAAGACGCAATGCACGGCCTGGCTCTGGAGCAGGGCGTGATGCAGTGCAGCATGGTCAAACGCGCGCAGATCGCGCCGGAACCACACCAGGGAAGTCTTGATAGTCATTATTTGCGTGTTAAGGGTCAAAGATAGCTCATTTTTTGCCGCCAACAGGGCTTTATGGCCGCTCGCGTCGTGCCTTTGGCGTCGCTGCAGCGGCAATTCAGTGTAAACTAGTGGGTATGTTCGTGGTGGTTTATGTGCGACAGCGATTGTGCAATCAATTTTACAATTGGCATGGCCATGCGCCCGCAAGCAGGGTGATGTTCAATTTTGCGCAAATCGCAAAGCGTGCGTGGCGTAGCCGCAAGGCCAAGCGAATTGATAGCTAATTTATAATAATTTACAACATAACAAGAATAGCGCCTGGCATCACGGTGCGCGCCGCCCAGCATTCGCGGCAGCTTGCGCCAGGCGTACGATAGCGGGGTAAGCGAGACTTGCCAGCAAGCCCACAGAGAGAGCATCGCGTATGAAAAATAAAATTGACCAGACTCTACCAGGGCATCGTTTGATGCAGGGTGTGGGAGAGCCGGCGGCGACCGGTTCCTCCACCTTGAATCTGGCCAACCATTTCCTGATCGCGATGCCGGCCATGCAAGATCCGATCTTCGGCGGCACGGTCGTGTACGTCTGCGAGCACAATGAAAACGGCGTGCTGGGTGTTGTCATCAACAAACCCACCGACATGACCATGGAAGTGCTGTTTGACCGCATCGATCTGAAACTGGCGGCCGGCAGCGACACGCCCATCATCAATGAACCTATCATGTTCGGCGGCCCCGTGCAGGACGACCGCGGCTTTGTGCTGCATACGCCGGGTGCGCACTATTCCTCGTCGCTGACGGTGACCGATGAAATCGCGTTTACCACCTCGATCGACGTGCTCGAAGCCGTCGCCAAGGGCGATGGTCCCGAGCGCATGCTCGTTTCGATCGGCTATTCAGGCTGGAGCCCGGGCCAGCTGGAAGACGAGATCGGCCGCAATGGCTGGCTGACGGTGGGCGCCTCGGCCGACATTCTGTTCGACTTCCCCATCGAGCAGCGTTACGTCGCGGCCATCAAATTGCTGGGCATCGATCCCCTCATGTTGGCGAGCGAGGCCGGACACGCATGAGGTGGATGCCATAAACCTATTGCGCAGCCCACTTTCGGGCATCCGTTGCTCGCTGTACCTTCGAGCAGCTCCGCTACTCAATCCGACTTTGAGCTTGCTCGCCACGGTTTATGGCACCACCTATGTTGATCTTTATTATGGAAAAATGCTGTGACGAGTGACGCCATCGACACCATCCTCGCCTTCGATTTCGGCTTGAAACGCATCGGCGTGGCCATCGGCAATACCATGATTTGCCAGGCCAAGCCGCTCAGCGTGATCACGGCCACGGCGAATGAGCCGAAGTTTGCCGCCATCGATAGCCTGATCAGGGAGTGGGGCGCGAGCCGCATCGTGGTAGGCCTGCCCAGTCATCCGGATGGCACCGAGCACGAGATGAGCGCGCGTTGCCGCCGTTTCGCCAACCAGGTGCATGGCCGCTTCAACCTGCCGGTGGAACTGGTCGATGAGCGTTATTCCTCGGCCGTTATCGCCGCCAAGCGCGGTGAAGTCATCGACGACCGCGCCGCCGCCATTATCCTGCAACAGTATTTCGACGCGAATTATTAATCTGACCTTAGCCTCCCATCCTGAATGATTAAGAACTCTATGCCGCATCCTACGAATCCTTCCCAACTCGACGCCGAGGCCCTGTACGCGGTCTTGCTGCAGCAGGTGCAGAGCGGCCTGGCGGGCATCCCCAACGTGGCCATCGTCGGCATCCATTCGGGTGGCGCCTGGCTGGCCGAGCGCCTGGCGCGCGACCTGAACCTGGTGGATCGCCTGGGCGTGCTCGACGTCTCGTTCTACCGCGACGACTTTGCCCAGAAAGGCCTGCATGCCGACGTCAAGCCGACGAAAATCAGCTTTGACGTCGCCGGCGCCACCATCCTGCTGGTCGACGACGTGCTGTACACGGGCCGCACCACGCGCGCGGCCATCAATGAATTGTTCGACTATGGCCGTCCGGCCAAGATCATGCTGGCCGCCCTGGTCGATCGCGGCGAGCGCCAACTGCCGGTGGCCGCAGCTTTCGTGGCCGCCTTCACTGCCGTGCCGGCGGGCCAGGCCCTGGTCCTGAAGCAAGCCGACGATGGAAAATTCACGCTCACCCTAGATACCCACCATGCTTAATCCGCAACTGAATAAACACGGCGAACTGCAACATCTGCTGACGATTGAAGGCTTGCCGAAGTCTATCGTCAACCACATCCTCGACACCGCATCTTCGTTCGTCGGCATTTCCGACCGCGATGTGAAAAAGGTGCCGCTGATGCGCGGCAAGAGCGTTTTCAATCTGTTCTTTGAAAACTCCACGCGCACCCGCACCACCTTCGAGATCGCCTCGAAGCGCCTGTCGGCCGATGTCATCAACCTGAACATCCAGGCTTCGTCGGCGAGCAAGGGAGAGTCCCTGCTCGACACCATCGACAACCTGTCGGCCATGCATGCCGACATGTTCGTCGTGCGCCACGCGCAGTCGGGCGCGCCCTACCTGATCGCCAAGCACCTGATCGACACCAAGCAGCCGCACGTCCATGTCGTCAACGCGGGCGACGGACGTCATGCGCACCCGACCCAGGGCTTGCTCGACATGTACACGATCCGCCACTACAAGAAGGATTTCACCAATCTGACGGTGGCCATCGTGGGCGACATCCTGCATAGCCGCGTGGCCCGTTCCGACATCCATGCGCTGACCACACTGGGCGTGCCGGAAGTGCGCGCCATCGGCCCGCACACCCTGCTGCCGGGCGGCCTGGAACAAATGGGCGTGCGCACTTTCACCAACATGGATGAAGGCTTGAAAGGCGTGGACGTGATCATCATGCTGCGCCTGCAGAATGAACGCATGAGCGGCGCGCTGCTGCCATCGGCGCAGGAATATTTCAAGAGCTACGGCCTGACGCCCGAGCGCCTGGCGCTGGCGAAACCGGACGCCATCGTCATGCATCCGGGCCCGATGAACCGCGGCGTTGAAATCGATTCGGCCGTGGCCGATGGCCCGCAGGCGGTGATTCTGCCGCAGGTGACGTTCGGTATCGCCGTGCGCATGGCGGTGATGAGTATTTTGGCTGGTAATCAGGGCTGATAGCCCAAGGACGAGTAAGCGAGCATGACGACACTACATATCAAGAACGGCCACCTGATCGACCCTGCCAACGGCATCGATGGCTTGCAAGACCTGTTTATCGCCGATGGCAAAGTGCTTGCCGTGGGCAGCGCTCCGGCCGGTTTCAAGGCTGATACCACCTTTGATGCGGCCGGCCTGGTGGTTTCCCCCGGCCTGGTCGACCTGTCCGCGCGCCTGCGCGAGCCGGGCTACGAATACAAGGCGACGCTGGAATCGGAACTACAGGCGGCCCTGCAGGGCGGCGTCACGAGCCTGGTCTGCCCGCCCGACACCGATCCCGTGCTCGACGAGCCTGGCCTGGTGGAGATGCTGAAATACCGCGCCAAGACGCAGAACAAGGCCCACGTGCACCCGCTGGGCGCGCTGACCATGGGCTTGAAAGGCAAGTCGCTGACGGAAATGGCGGAGCTGACGGAAGCGGGCTGCATCGGCTTCGCGCAGGCGGAAGAGCCAATCGAAGACACCACCGTGCTGCTGCGCGCGATGCAGTACGCGAACACTTTCGGCTACACGGTCTGGCTGCGCCCGCAGGATCCGCACATCGGTCGTGGCGGCATCGCCCACAGCGGTCCGCTGGCGTCGCGCCTGGGTTTGTCGGGCGTGCCCGTGATGTCCGAAACCATCGCCCTGCATACGATCTTTGAATTGATGCGCGCCAGCCGCGCGCGCGTGCACCTGTGCCGCATCTCGTCGGCGGCGGGGCTGGAGCTGATCCGCGCCGCCAAGGCTGAAGGATTGCCAGTCACCTGCGACGTGGGCGTGCACCATGTGCATCTGACGGACGCCGACATCGGCTTTTTCGATCCGAACGCGCGCGTCACGCCGCCGTTCCGCAGCCAGCGCGACCGCGATGCGATCCGTGCCGGCCTGCTCGATGGCACGGTGGACGCCATGTGCTCGGACCACACGCCAGTCGATGACGATGAAAAACTGCTGCCCTTCGGCGAAGCCTCGCCGGGCGCCACGGGCCTGGAACTGCTGTTGTCGCTGGCCCTGAAATGGGCCGACGACTATGCGCTGGCGCAGCCGCAGGCCGGTGCGCGTCCATTGGCGCGCGCCGTGGCCAAGGTCACGTCCGACGCGGCACGTGTCGCCGGCATTCCGGCCGGCAGCCTGGCCGTGGGCGAAGCGGCCGACATCTGCGTCTTCGATCCGCACGGGCGCTGGACGGTGTCGTCGGCGTCGCTGGCCAGTCAGGGCAAGCACACGCCTTTCCTCGGCTATGAGCTGAGTGGTATCGTGAAGGCGACCATCGTGGCTGGACAGGTGGCGTTTCAGCGTTAATTATTTGTATCGGAGCCGTAGGTCGGATGAGCGGTACGCGTAATCCGACCAGTCCATGGCGGCTCCTGTCGGCTTACGCAGCGCCTCACCGGCGCAGCTAAGCCGACCTACGCGGCTGTATGGATTTGCTTCCAACCTTGGTGTCATTTGAAACTTCTGCTTACCTACCGCCTCGCGCGCATCGCCATTCACCTGAGCTGCGGCATGGCCAAGAGCGCCGTGCTGTTTCCCTGGCTGGACCTGGAAGGGCGCAACCGGCGCATCCGCCGCTGGTCGACACAGTTGCTCGATATCTGCGGCGTGCACGTGGTGCTTCCGGCCGACAGCGTGCCGGCACTCGACCATGCGATGGTGGTGGCGAACCACGTTTCGTGGCTCGACATCTTCGTCATCAATGCCGTCCATCCCTGCCGTTTCGTCGCCAAGGCGGAAATCCGCGCCTGGCCGATTCTTGGCTGGCTGGCGGGGCGCGCCGGCACCATCTTCATTTCACGCGGCAGCAAGCGGGACCTGCGTCTGATCTTTCAGGGCCTGGTCGATAAATTGACGGCGGGCGAGCGCATTGCGTTCTTCCCCGAAGGCACGACCGCCGCGCAAGGGCAGATTTTGCCGTTTCACGCTAACTTGTTCGAGGCGGCCATCGATGCGCAAGTGCCGGTGCAGCCGTTCGCGCTCGTGTATGTGGATGACAAGGGGGCTTTGCATCACGCCGTCGACTTCATTGGCGAGATGAGCTTTGCGCAAAGCATGGTGGCGATTTTGAGCGGCCCGCCGATCACGGCGCGCCTGACCTGCCTGGCGCCGGAAGCCACGGCCGGTGCACACCGGCGTGAGCTGGCCGCGGCAACGCAGGCGGCGGTGGCCGCCGCGCTGCCGCTGGAAAAGGCCGCTTAGTTCTTCACATGCAGCCAGCGCGCGTGCGCGGCGCGTGCCAGGTAGTCGAGGATAAAACCCAGAATCCCGATCAGCACGATGGCAGCCATCAGCTCCGAATACGCCAGGCGGTCGCGCGTGTCGAGGATGAAGTAGCCGAGGCCGGCCGACACGCCCAGCATTTCCGCTGGCACCAGCACGATCCAGATGATGCCGATGGCCAGGCGCACGCCCGTCAGAATATCGGCCGTGATGCCCGGCAAAATCACCTTGAAGACGATTTCGCTGCGCGTGGCAGACAGGCTGCGCGCCAGCAGCAGCCAGTTCGGATCGAGGCGCGCCACGCCGGCCGCCGTATTGAGCAGAATCGGCCAGACGGCCGCAAACGCCAGCAGGAAATACACGGGAGCGTCACCGACGCCCAGCACCATCACGGCAATCGGCATCCACGACAGCGGCGAAATCATGCGCAGCAGCTGGAACAGCGGCATGGCCGCGCCGGAAAAGCTTTTCGACATGGCCACCAGCACGCCCAGCGGCACACCGATGACGATGGCCAGCCCCAGGCCCACGGCCACCCTTTGCAGGCTCAGTACCACGTGCAGCCAGATATCCGAACCGCCCAGCATTTCCTTGAACGCCAGCGCCGTGGGCAGTGGCGCAAAGGCGGTCGCGATGGGCGTGGATTTCTCCAGTGCCGTCACGCCCATGGACCACAGCAGCAAGGCACAGGCCAGCCCCACCAGGGGCAGGCCAAACTTCGTGAACAACTTGCTTGCCATCGTCAGACCGCCACGGTTTCGCTGCGCAGCAGGTTGGCCGGCAAGCCGAAGGCGGCCGGGCCGCCGACTGCCGTGATGGCCTTGCGCACGAAGCGGTCATCGACCAGGTCGCGCGCGGCGAACTTCGGATCGAGGTTGGCCAGGAAGCGCGTATCGCCTTCGACCTTGGTGCGGCCGATGGCGCGCACCAGTTCTTCCGTGTACGAGGCAAACGGATACGGCTGGAAGTCGATGCGGCGCTGCTGCCAGTTCTTGTGCACGATCAGGCCCTGCTTCTCATAGCCGGCGTAATCGGTCGTGGCCAGCACCTTGGTCAGCACCTGCAGCGGATGCGGCGTGTAGCGGTGTTCGCCCACGTTCGACAGCAGCTTGGCCGTGTCGACCTGGTTCGAGCGCGTCCACAGCTGCGCCTTGACGATGGCGTTAGTGACTTTTTGCGCCCATTCCGGACGCGTGTTGATGTCGCGCTCGGACAGGAAAGTGACGCAGCATGCATGGTTTTTCCACACGTCGCCCGAGAAGCGCAGTACCTTGCCGATGCCGGCGTTTTCCGCCGCCGCATTGAACGGTTCGGCCACGATGTAGCCGGCGATGGATTTGCTGGCCAGGGCGGAGACCATTTCGGCCGGTGCCAGCACGATCAGGTTGACTTCATTCGATTTGATGGCTGCGTTGCGCGCGCGGGTGACCGGCGTCAAACCATTCGAGGACAGGATTTGCTGCAGCAGGATGTTGTGGATCGAGTACCAGAACGGGATGGCGACCGTGCGTCCGCCCAGGTCGGAGACCTTGTTGATCTCGTTGGCCACCGTCAGCGCGGAGCCGTTGACGTGGTTCCACGCGACGACTTTCGCCGGGAACTTGGCGCCGTAGCGCACCCACAGGGTGGCGGGCGACAGTAAATGGATGACGTTGACCTGGCCAGCCACGAAAGCTTCGATGATCTGCGCCCAGCTGCGGAACAGGCGCGGCGTTTCCGCCTGCAAGCCTTCCGCCTCGAACAGCTTGCGGGCGTGGGCGACGAGCAGCGGGGTGGCGTCGGTGATCGGCAGGTAGCCGATTTTCACGGGCTGGTCGTCGCCTTTCGGGCCTTGCTGGGCCATGGCGTCGCCGGCGAACAGCAGGGGCGAAGCGACGCTGGCCGTGGCCAGGGCCGACATGCGCAGGAAGTCGCGCCGCGTCAGGCCGCAGTCGCAATCGGAGGAAGCGCAGATGTGCAGGGGTTTGTTATTTTCTTGGAAGGACATGGAAGTGCTCCGGTCAATTAAAGGGGGCGACGGCGGGCTGCTGGTCCTGCTTTTGCAGCGCTTGCAGGGCGTCGAGGATGTCCATCTTGAGGGCGATGACGTCGGCGCTGTGGCCGATGCGGGGCTGGGCGATGGCAACGGGCCATTCGCGCACGATGTTGCCCGGTTTGCCACCCATGAGCAAAATACGGTCGGCCACCAGAATGGCTTCGTCGATATCATGCGTGACCAGCAGAACGGCCGTGTGCCAGCGGTGCACCACGTCGACCAGTAGCGACTGCATCTCGGCGCGGGTGATGGCGTCGAGCGCGGAAAACGGCTCATCGGCGAACAGCAGTTCCGGTTCGCGCGCAAGTGCGCGGGCCAGCGCCACGCGTTGCGCCATGCCGCCCGACAGGGCGGACGGATACAACTTTTCGCGGCCCTTCAGGCCCACCGCTTCGATGGCTTGCGCCACGCGCGCCTGGTGCGCTTCGCGCGTCAGCTGCGGCTGGTGCTTGAAGTCCAGGCCAAAGCCGGCATTGCCCGTGACGTTCAGCCAGGGCAAGAGACTCGCCTGCTGGAACACCAGGGCGCTGCGCGGGTCCGGTTCGCGCATCGGTGCGTCGAGAAACTGGATCGCGCCCGTCGATGGTGGCTGCAAGCCGGCCAGCACGCGCAGCAGGCTTGATTTGCCGCAGCCGCTGCCGCCCAGCAGGCAGACAATTTCGCGCTTGCGCACGCCCAGCGAGACCTGCTGGAAAACGGGCGCCGTACCCGGGTAGGCGTAGCTGAGGTCCTGCGCCTGCAGCGCCCAGTCTTGTGCTTCCACTGCTGCCGTCATGCGGGCGCTCCCGCCGCTGCTGCCGCCTGCTGGCTGTCGAACAGCTGCAAGGCTGCCTGCAATTGCGTCAGGCTGGGGGTGACGATGGGGATGAATGACGACTCGCGCCAGCGGCGCGCAAAGCCCTGCTGCTCCGCGTTCAGGTAGGCGCGTCCGCCCATGGCCTGCAGTTCCAGCATCAGGGCTTGCTGCAGCAATTCAGCCAGCTGTATGCGCAGGCGGAACATGGCCGGCGCCTGCGTCTTGAAGCGGCCATCGTGCACGCCGGCCAGCAGGGTGGCAACAGCCGCCTCCAGGGTCGCTTGCAGCGCTTCGATGCGCGGCGTGAGCTGGTTGCGCGAGCCGGCCGAGATCTGCGCCGCCTGCGCCAGGCTGGCGCGCGCCAGGCCGATGGACAGGCCGCACTGCATGCCGAGGAACGATGGGCGCACTTGCGGCAGCCAGGTTGGCGCATTCTCGCTGATGATGTCCGCTGCGGGAATATGCACCTGCGTCAGCTTGACGGAGGCGGTATTGCTGCCGCGCAGGGCGATCAGGTCCAGATCGTCGCTGCGCTTGACGCCTGCCGTGCTGCTGTCAAAGGCGACGATGACGGGGGGCGTGCCATCGTTGGGCGCCACGGCGGCCGCCGCGACAAAGCCCGCTTTGCGTAAATTTGTCACCCACGCCAGGCCGCCATCGACCAGCAAGCCGTCATCCTGGCGTGCGCCCGTAATTTGCAGCTGCTCTATGCCGGACAAGAATTTCATGGCGTTCGACAAACCGCTGGCGCCCGCCTGCGTGCCCGCCAGCAGGCCTGGCAAGCGGCGTTCTGCCAGCGCGCGGTTCTCGCTTTGCAGCAGGAACTCGATGAAGCAGCGCTGGCCCCAGAAGACAAAGGCCGCCGTTACCGATTGCTCGGCCACGTTGGCGATGGCGTCGATGGCGTCACGTACGTCGCCGCCCGCGCCGCCGTGCTCTTGTGGCACGCCGATGGCCAGCAGTTGGTCGCCGGCCAATGCCGGCAAGACAGTGTCAGCCAGTACCGATGACTGGTCGAGCTGGTCGGCATGCATGTGCAGCCAATGATTGAGGTTCGCCATCTCAGACGGCGCCAGGCAGGTAGGGCGTCAATTGCGGATTGACGGGCGTGCCGGCCAGGCTGTTGGAGAAATTGCACAGGGTGGCCAGGCTGATGCCCAGCACGACTTCCAGCGCCTGCTGTTCGTTGTAGCCCGCTGCCAGGAAGGCTTGATAGGCTACGTCGGCGACGGCGCCGCGCGTGGCGATGACGGCCGTGGCGAAGGCGGCGACGGCGTCCAGCTTGGCGTCGCCGGTCGGCTGGCCGTGCTGCAGGGCGCGCACCGTATCAGGCGTCTGTGCCGCTTTTTTCAGCGAGATGGCGCTATGGCCGGCGATGCAGAAATCGCAGCCGTGGATGCGCGCGGCGGTGATTTGCACCACTTCGCGTTCCATCAAACTCAGGCTGGCGCGCGCATTGATGCCCGATACGGTCAGATAGGTTTCCAGCGCCAATGGGGCATTGGCCAGCACGCCGATCAGGTTGGGCAGGTAGCCATTGTTGGCGATGGCCTTTTCCACGAAGGGGCGGCTATCGGCGGGGGCGGTATCGAGGGTGTGCAGCGTCAGACGGGACATGGGGTACCTTGCTAAGTTAGTAAGTCACCCAGCCATTATATCGGCCATGCCGTGCGTGCAACAGACGTCAGCGTCGTCCTTTTGTGCTCGTTCGTCTTTGATTGCGCAAACCTTGAGGTCAGGATGAACCTCAGCTGAACCTCAGCTTGCCAGTTGACGCTGGCGCTGGTCGCGCCGGTAGGCGCCCGGTTGCTCGCCCGTGACCCGCTTGAAGGCGCGCGTAAAGGCGGCGTGCGAGCGGTAGCCTACCAGTTCGGCTGCGCGTTCGACGGAGACGCCATCGTGCAGGCGCCGCGCGGCGATCTTCATGCGCAGCAGGAGTAGGAACTGGGCCGGCGAGTGGCCGCTGGCGCTGGCGAAATGCTTGCAGAAGCTGGCGCGCGACATGCATGCGGCTTTGGCCATGTTTTCAATCGACCAGTCGGCGGCGGGGGCGTCGAGCATGCGTTCGAGCAGCGGCGAAAATGCGGGCTGGTGCAGCAGCGACAGCAGGCCGGCCGCCACTTGCTCACCCTGCGCCACATGGCGGATCAGGTAGAAGAACAGCAGTTCGACCAGGCGCGCGATGAGTGGCGATGGCTGTTCCGGGTCACCGCCGGCCTCTGCCAGGATCAGGTCGAACAGCGCGGCGGCGGCACTGAAGGCGGGCGCGTCGCCGCGTATCAGCAGGTACGGCGGGAAGGAGTCGACGATCAGTGCGGAGAGGGCGCCGCGAAATTGAAAGAAGCCGCACGCCAGCGCCGTCGCCGGCTGGTCCGTGGACGCCTGCAGCGGCAGCATGGCTTGTGCGCTCACAGCCTGCAGCGGATCGCTGTGGGGACTGAGGAAGTGGGGCAAGTCGCGCAGCAGGAAGACGCCATCGCGCGCGCCGAGCGCAATCGGTGCCGCCCCATCGAGGTGCAAATAGCAATGGCCATCGAGCACCAGGTGAAAGCTGCCCAGTTCCCGGCCCGCCGTGGAGGCGCGCCAGCGGCCGCAGTACTGGCCCACATGCAGGACGGCGGTGTCAAGTTCCAGGCTGCCCAGCAGCCAGCGTGCCAGTCTGTCGGTATCAGGATGCATGGGATGGGACAGGCAAAAGCTGCATCATACGGGCCACGCGCGGCAAGGCAAACGACCGATTTCGACTAAGCATATGCGCGCGATGCAGCTTACTGTTTGCCACTGTGCTGCAGGAAGGCGGGACAGTCCACTTGCAGCAGCGAGCGGTCCTCCAGGCACACTGCCGACAGTTTTCCGCCCCAGACGCAGCCGCTATCGAGGCCGATCAGGTGGGGGTGCAGCTGCAGTCCCAGCGCCGACCAGTGGCCGAAGACGACGGTGTCGCCAGCGCTGCGCCGGCCAGGCACGTCGAACCACGGCAGCAGGCCGGAGCCCGGCGGCGCGCTGCCGCTCTCCTTCATTTTGAAGTCCATCACGCCGTCCGGCGTGCAAAAGCGCAAACGCGTCATGGCGTTGACGATGCAGCGCAGCCGGTCGGCGCCCTGCAGGTCATCGCGCCAGGCGGCCGGTTCGTTGCCGTACATGGTGCGCAGGAACGCCACCCAACCGTCGCTGCGCAGCATGGTCGACACTTCCTCGCTCAGGGACAAAGCCTGGGTTGCGCTCCATTGTGGCAGCAGGCCTGCATGCACGAGTACATGACCCTGGTGCTGCAAGGCGAGCGGACGGTGGCGCAGCCAGGCGAGCAATTGCTCGCGGTCGGGCGCATCGAGGATCTCGGCCAGCGTGTCGGACGCATGCTCCGGGCGGATGCCGTTGGCCACCGCCAGCAAGTGCAAGTCGTGGTTGCCCAGGACGCTGTCGGCCAGGCCCTGCTGCGCCAGCGCATGCACGTGGCGCAGGGTGGCCAGCGATGCCGGACCGCGATTGATCAGGTCGCCCGCGAACAGGAGCCGGTACGGGCCATCTGCCGCTGCCTGGATCCGTTCGATCAATTCGACGGTTTGTGCATGGCAGCCTTGCAGATCGCCGATAAAGTAAGTTTTCATAGGTGCCGAGGTGAAGTGAATTACGCGCATGCATTATAAGCATGGCTGCTTTTTGGCGTTAGATGTATTCCTGGCAGGTGCGCGATTGCTTACATGGCCAGCGGGATGAAAAAAGCGGATGCCGATTATGCTGCATGAGGATGTAATTTTGCTTTATATCCCGCTGCCATATACCGAAAAGGAATCCGCCGGCACGCCGTTCACACGTGCCGGAATGCCATTTCATCCATGTTTATTCATTTTCCACGCGCGCTATCGGCATAGTCCTCATTTAATCTTGATGTTGGGTAGATCAATAAGTCGATAGCCGTGATTCAAACGGCGATGGATTATGCAATGTAGTATATTCCAAGTGATTTTATTATTTGAATTAATATAAAGGATGTAGCAATGGATCTGTCAACGATGACGATGCAGGAATTACGCAAGCTGGAAAATAATGTGACGCAGGAATTGAATAGCCGCGAGCGTGAAGACTTGAACAAGGCGCGCGAACAGATCATGGCCATCGCGCAGCAAGCGGGCATTCCGCTGAAACAGCTGATACTCGACGGCTTGCATCCGCGTACGGGCAAAGTCGCAGTACGTTACCGCCATCCTGACAATGCCGCTGAACAGTGGACAGGACGTGGCCGCCAGCCGCTGTGGGTCAGGCAGTGGGTAGAATCGGGCAAGTCCATCGATCTGCTGCGCGTATAATTCGGTATACTCTTGGCGCAGTGGCAAGCTGCCAGCCACGTGCTGTACCTTGCCAGGCACCCTATCGATACCCTTACTTATACCGCCCACACCATGCTTCCATTGTCCAGAACGATCTTCAAGGCCTACGATATTCGCGGCATCATCGCTAAAACCCTCGATGCCAGCGTGGCCTACAAGATCGGTCAGGCATTTGGCCAGGCCGCCCTGGCCAAGGGGGAGCAGCGGGTCGTGATCGGCCGCGATGGCCGCCTGTCTGGGCCTGAACTGACGGCGGCGCTGGCGCAGGGCCTTCAGGCCGCTGGCGTCGACGTGATCGACCTGGGCGTGGTAGCCACGCCGATGGTCTACTTTGGCACGAACGTGCTCGACACCCGCTCCGGCATCATGGTCACTGGCAGCCACAATCCACCCGATTACAACGGCTTCAAGATGGTGCTGGCGGGCGAAGCGATCCACGGCGAAGCGATCCAGGCGCTGTATCACAGCATCGTCGCCCACGAAGGCAGCGCCAGCGCCAAGGACGTTGCCAACCTGGGAACATATGCCACGCACGATATCCGCGCCGCCTACCTGGAGCGCATCCTGGGCGACGTCAAGCTGGCGCGCCCGATCAAGATCGCCGTCGATTGCGGCAATGGCGTGGCCGGCGCATTCGCGGGCGACCTGTTCCGCGGCATGGGCTGCGAGGTCATCGAATTGTTCTGCGATGTCGATGGCAATTTCCCGAACCACCACCCGGACCCTGCGCATCCGGAAAACCTGCAAGACCTGATCCGCTGCCTGGCCGAGACGGATGCCGAAATCGGCATCGCCTTCGACGGCGACGGCGACCGCCTGGGCGTGGTCACCAAGGATGGCCAGATCATCTACCCTGACCGCCAGATGATGCTGTTTGCCGCCGACGTGTTGACCCGCCACCCCGGCGCGCAGATTTTGTATGACGTGAAATGCACGCGCCATCTGGCGCCGTGGATCAGCAAGCATGGCGGCGTGCCGCTGATGTACAAGACGGGCCACTCGCTGGTGAAAGCCAAGCTGCGCGAGACGGGTGCGCCGCTGGGCGGCGAAATGAGCGGCCATATCTTCTTCAAGGACCGCTGGTATGGTTTCGACGATGGCCTGTATTCGGCTGCGCGCCTGCTGGAAATCCTCACGCGCGAAGCCAATCCTTCCGCTCTGTTGAACTCCCTGCCGCAGTCCGACAGTACGCCGGAGCTGCACCTGGAACTGAAGGAAGGCGAGAACGTCGCGTTGATGGACATGCTGCGCCGCGACGCCGTCTTCCCCGGTAATGAACAGATCATCACCATCGACGGCTTGCGCGTGGAATACGCGGACGGCTTCGGCCTGGCCCGTTCGTCGAACACCACGCCAGTGATCGTCATGCGCTTTGAAGCGGAAACGCCGCAAGCCCTGGCACGCATCCAGGGCCAGTTCAAGAGCGTGATCCTGGCCGCCAAGCCTGACGCCGTTTTGCCGTTCTGACAGCATGGCCGGTCAATCTGGCGCACAGGCGCCCTTGAAAATCCTGCTGGTGCGGGTATCTTCGCTGGGCGACGTGCTGCATAACCTGCCGATGGTGGCGGACATCGCCTGCCATTATCCGGATGCGACCATCGACTGGGTGGTCGAGGAAGGCTACACCAGCCTGGTGCGCCTGAACCCCCGCGTGAATACCATTTTCCCTTTCGCGCTGCGGCGCTGGCGCAAGAGCCTGGGCAAGAAGGAGACACGCGCGGAAATCGCTGCCTTTTTCCGTAACCTGCGCCAGACGCGCTACGATTACGTGTTCGATACTCAGGGCTTGCTCAAGACGGGCATCATCATGGGTGCTGCGCGCCTGGCGCCAGGCGGACAGAAGGTTGGCCTGGCGAATGGCAGCGAAGGTTCCGGCTACGAAGGTATTTCGCGTCTGTTCCATACCAAAAGCATTCCGCTCGACCCGCGTACGCATGCGGTTGCGCGCGGCCGCCTGGTAGCCGCCGCCGCACTCGGCTACACGGTCGACACGACGGCTGATTTCGGCTTGCCGGCAGTGTCAGGCAAGGAACCACGCCCGGACTGGATGGGGGCCGCGCCATATTGCGTGTATTTCCACGGCACGGCGCGCGACGCCAAGAAATGGGCGCCGGAAAACTGGATCGCCCTCGGCCATGCGCTCTCGCCCATGCCCATTCTGCTGCCCTGGGGTTCGCCCAAGGAAAAGGCGGAAGCAGAAGTGCTGGCGGCCGGCCTGCCGAATGCGCGCGTGCTGCCGAAGCTGTCGATGGACGAGGCCACGCTGCTGGCGCGCCACGCGGCGCTGGTGATCGGCGTCGATACGGGCCTGACGCATATCGCCGCCGCTTTCCTGCGCCCAACGGTGGAAATTTATGCCGATTCGCCGCTATGGAAAACGGAAGGCAACTGGTCGCCGAACATCATCAACCTGGGCGACAAGGGTACGCCTCCCAGCGTGCCGGAAGTGCTGGCCGCGGCGCAGCGCCTGCTGGCCGAGCATCCTCCCGCCTGACTTCAACGTTAAACAATCATGCGACTTTTTTATACCCTCGCCTGGTGGCTGGCCTTGCCCCTGGTGCTGGCGCGGCTGTGGCTGCGCGGACGCCAGGAGCCCGGCTATCGCCAGCATTGGGGCGAGCGCCTGGGCTGCTACGGTCGCCAGGCCAAACCACTGATTCCTACGCTCTGGCTGCACGCCGTCTCCGTCGGTGAGACGCGCGCGGCCGAGCCGCTGATCGATGCGTTGCTGGCCGCATGGCCCGATTGCCGCATCGTCCTCACGCACATGACGCCCACGGGGCGCGCGACCGGTAAAACCCTGTTCGCCAAACATGGTGCGCGCCTCGTGCAAAGCTATCTGCCGTATGACACGGGCGCCATGCCGGCCCGTTTCATCCGCCATTTCGCGCCGCGCATCTGCATCCTGATGGAGACGGAAGTGTGGCCGAATTTGATACACCAATGCAATCGCCACGGTGTGCCGGTGGTGCTGGCCAATGCGCGATTGTCGCAGCGTTCCTTGGGCAAGGCGCAGCGCCTGGGTAAGCTCATCACCGATGCGGCGCGCGGCATCACCCTGGTGGCGGCGCAAACGCAGGACGATGCCGAGCGCGTGCGCCAGTTGGGTGTGCAGGGCGTGGTCGTCACGGGAAGTATCAAATTCGACGTCGTCGTGCCCGAGGCGGCCCTGGCGACGGGGGCCGCGCTGCGCGCAGCCATCGGCCAGCGTCCCGTGCTGCTGTGCGCCAGCACGCGTGAAGGCGAAGAGCAGCTGATCCTTGATGCCTATACCCGCGCCAGTTTGCCCGCTAATGCGCTGCTGCTGATCGTGCCGCGTCATCCGCAGCGCTTCGACGAGGTGGAAAAAATGATTGCCGCCCACGGCCTGGCCGTGCAGCGCAGGTCCGGTCTGGGCCCGGATGGTGTCGTCGCGGCGGGCACGCAGGTGCTGCTGGGCGATTCGATGGGCGAGATGTTTGCGTATTACGCGGCCTGCGATTGCGCCTTTGTCGGCGGCAGCCTGCCACCGCTGGGCGGGCAAAACCTGATTGAACCGGCGGCCTTGGGGAAACCCGTGCTGATCGGCCCCCACACCTTCAACTTTGCGCTGGTGACCGAGCAGGCGATTGCCGCCGGCGGCGCCGCGCGAGTGGCGGATGCGGACGCGCTGATGGCGCAAGCGGCGGCATTGCTGCAGGATCCGGCGCGGTTATCGTTGATGGGAGAAAAAGCGCTGGCGTTTGCCAACCAGCACCGGGGTGCCACGCCGCGCACTATTGCGGCCATCAAGCCTTTACTGGCAGTTTAATTAAACAGGACTGGAAGCTCCTGCGAGCGCTTTCTGAGCGCCTGCTTGGCGCCATCGTAATCGGGATAAATCGATTCCACGGTGGCCCAGAAGCGGGCGCTGTGGTTCATTTCCAGCAGGTGCGACAGTTCGTGCGCCACCACGTAGTCGATGAGGGGCAGGGCGAAGTGGATCAGGCGCCAGTTCAGACGGATCTTGCGCTCGATGGTGCAGCTGCCCCAGCGCGTGCCGGCCGAGGATAGCGATAATGAGTCGTAGCGCACGCCCAGCTTGTCCGCATACAGGTCCAGGCGCGCTTCAAACAGCTGGCGCGCTTCATGCTGGAACCAGCCCTTCACTTTTTCCTTCAATTGTTGTTCACTGCCCGTGGGTGTGACCCAGACGTGCAATTCATTCGTCTCGCGCTGGAAGCTGGCGCGGTGGCGCGGCGCCTGGTGCAATCGCAATGTGATCTCTCCACCGAGGTAGGGTAGCACGGCGCCATCGATCCATGCCACGGGTGGGCGTTGTTGGCGCTGCACCTTGCGCTCGCCCCGTTCCAGCAGCTTCGAGACAATCCAGCCCTGCTTGGCGCGGATGGCATTGTCAATTTCGGCCAGGGTGACGCGCTTGGGCGCGGTCACGCGCAAGCCGTTATCGTCGATCATGAAACCGATGGAGCGGCGCGTGGAGCGGCGCAGGGCGAATTCGATCAGGTGGCTGCCCAGCTGCAGCTGGCGCAGTGGCGGGCCATCAGCGGTGCGCGGCGGGGAAGGCAGGGGAGATGGGGCAGGGGGAACGATGGGCGGCGCGGGCGCCACATGCGGTGGCGCCACGGGCGGCGCTGGCGGTGCCATGGGGCGCACCGCCGGGGGCGTGCTGGTCGAGACGTCGTGCGCGAACAGATCCAGTTGTTGATCGCCGACCTTGATGGTCTTCATCTGCTGGCGCAGGGTCGGCTCCTGGATGACCGCGCTGATGCCGTCTAGCCAGCGTTGTAGGCGTGAGGCGAAATGACGCGCATTTCTGATTCTATCCAATTTTCCACCTGTTGCATCATGCTGTCCGGGGTTTGCCCTTCCGGCGAAATCGGTTTGCCTATCGAGACGGTGATCAATCCCGGGCGTTTGAGGAATGACTGCTTGGGCCAGCATTCGCCTGAATTATGCGCAATCGGTACCACCACGGCGCCCGTGGCGATGGCCAGGCGCGTGCCGCCGCTCTTGTACTTGCCCGCCTGACCCACGGGAATGCGGGTACCTTCGGGGAACATGATAATCCATTGGCCATCGGCCAGGCGGCGCTTGCCATGCGCGACGACGCTCTTGAAGGCATGCTTGCCCTGCTTGCGGTCGATGGGGATCATGCGCAGCAGCGCCATGGCCCAGCCGAAGAAGGGGATGTACAGGATCTCTTTCTTGAACACATACACCAGCGGACGGGGCAGGCTGGGCAGCAAGAAGATGGTTTCCCATGCCGACTGGTGCTTAGACAGCACGATGGCTGGCGCATCCGGGAAGTTCTCGGCGCCCTTGACTTCATAGCGGATGCCGCAAATGACCTTGGCACACCACAGGATAAACACGTTCCAGCGCGAGGTGACCCAATAGCGCTTGTTGTAGCTCAATGGCGCGGCAAAAAAACACACGCAGGCCCAGACGATGGTGGCCACGATCATGATGGTCATGAACAGCAGGGATCGCAGGAACAGGGAAATATTACGCAATGCGGTTCTCCGAAAATTAGATACTGAATGCCACGGTGGGCGCTGGCGCCGCTGGCGCCTTGAGCAGGTGGCTGACTACGGCGGCCAGGTCGGGGAATACCTGGGTACCAGGCGGCAGGCCACCCGTTTCGTTGGTTTTTTCGCCCTTGCCCGTCAGGACCAGGTAGGGCACGCAACCGCTGATGAAACCGGCCTGCAGGTCACGCAGCGAATCGCCGACGGTGGGCACGCCTTTCAGGCTGGTGTTGTAGCGCTGCGAGATTTCATGGAACATGCCCGGTTTCGGCTTGCGGCAGTCGCAATTGTCCGCGCCTGCGTGCGGGCAAAAGAAGATGGCGTCGATATCGGCGCCCACTTGCTGTGCCAGGGTATGCATCTTCTGGTGGATCGCGTTCAGCACCGTCATGTCGAAGTACTCGCGCGCGATACCCGACTGGTTCGAGGCCACGATGACACGATAGCCGGCCTGGTTCAGGCGGGCTATCGCTTCGAGCGAACCGGGAATCGGCAACCATTCGGCCGGCGATTTGATGAAGTCCGGCGAGTCATGATTAATGACGCCGTCGCGGTCGAGAATAATCAGTTTCAGCGCCGGAGTGCCCATTATGCCGCCAGCTTGGAAATGTCGGCCACGCGGTTCATCATGCCGTGCAGCGACGACAGCAAGGCCAGGCGGTTGTTGCGCAGGGCGACATCCTCTGCCATCACCATCACGTCGTTGAAGAAGCCGTCGACGTCGTCGCGCAGCTGCGCCAGCGTTTGCAGGGTGCTGGTGAAGTCGCCCTTGGCGAAGGCTGCGTCGACTTCCGGCTGCACGCGCGAGACGGCAGCGGCCAGTTTTTTCTCCGCTTCGTCCTGCAGCAGCGCCACGTTGACGCCACCGGCGGCGACCTGGTTGACTGCTTCCTCGTTCTTTTTCAGGATGTTGGTGATGCGCTTGTTCGCGGCGGCCAGCGAGGCGCTTTCCGGCAGTGCGGCAAACGCTTGCACGGCTTCGAGGCGCTGCACGATGTCATCCAGGCGGTCGGGATTTTGCGCCACGACTGCTTCGATTTCATTCGGCGAGAAGCCGCGTTCGCGCAGGATGCCGCGCAGGCGGTCGAGCATGAAGGTGGTGACATCCGCCACCGGGTCCTTGAAGCCGGGAATGGCTGCGAATTGCGCGGCGGCGTCGCCCAGCAGGCTCTGGATCGACAGGGGCAAACGTTTTTCCAGCAGCATGCGCAGCACGCCCAGGGCGTGGCGGCGCAGCGCGAACGGGTCCTTGTCGCCCGTAGGCGCCAGGCCAATCGACCAGATGCCGACCAGGGTTTCGAGCTTGTCGGCCAGGGCTACGGCGATGCCGGTGGCAGTGGACGGCAGGCTGTCGCCGGCAAAGCGCGGTTGGTAGTGTTCGGAGGCGGCCAGCGCTACTTCTTCCGGTTCACCGTCATGGCGCGCGTAGTACGTCCCCATGATGCCTTGCAGTTCTGGGAACTCGCCCACCATGTCGGTCAGCAAATCGGTCTTGGCCAGCAGGGCGCCGCGTTCGGCCAGGGCCACGTCGTAGCCCAGCTTGGTCGCAATGGCGCCGGCTAATGATTTTACTCTTTCTGTACGGGCCGCCTGCGTGCCCAGCTTGTTGTGGTATACCACGTTGGCCAGCAGTGGCAAACGCGATGCCAGCGTTTTTTTCTTGTCTTGCTCGAAGAAGAACTTGGCGTCGGACAGGCGCGGGCGTACGACGCGCTCGTTGCCGCCGATGATGTGTTCCGGCGTGTCCGTCTCGATGTTCGAGACGATCAAAAAGCGCGAGCGCAGCTTGCCTTCGCTGTCGGTCAGCGCGAAGTATTTTTGATTTGTCTGCATGGTGAGGATCAGGCATTCCTGCGGCACGGCCAGGAATTCTTCCTCGAAGTGGCACTCATACACGACCGGCCATTCGACCAGTGCGGTGACTTCGTCGAGCAGCGCTTCAGGCATCAGCACCTGGTCGGCACCGGCCTTGTCCAGCAACTGGGCGCGGATGCGCTCCTTGCGCTCCTCGTTGCTGGCGATGACGCTGGCGTTGAGGATCAGGGAAGCCGCATAGTTTTCCGCGTGCGCGATGGTGATCGCCTTGCCGTCGGTGAGGAAGCGGTGGCCCAGGGTGCTGCGGCCGGCTGTCAATCCCAGCAGGGCCAAAGGCAGAACGTTGATGCCATGCAGGGCGATCAGGCTGTGGGCCGGGCGCACGAATTGCACGGTCGTGCCGTCCGGGCGCTGATAGCTCATCAGTTTTGGAATCGGCAGCTTGGCGGCCGACTCCATCAATGCCGCCTGCGCGCCGGTGGCGAGCTGGCTGCCTGGCGCCGTGTAAGTGTAGAAGAAGCTTTCAGCCTTGCCGTCGACGGCGCGTTCCAGCTCGGCCACCGTCAGATCGGGAAAGCCCAGCGCGGCCAGTTTCTTGGCCAGCGGCGGCGTGCCATTGCCGTTCGCGTCCAGCGCCACGGAGACAGGCAGGACTTTTTCACGGATGGATTTGTCGGGCGAGACTTCGCGCACGTTGGTGATGGAGACGGCCAGGCGGCGCGGCGAGGCGTAGCTGGTGGCGACGCTGTCGGCTTCCAGGAAGTCGCGCGCCTTCAGGCCGTTGACGATGCCGGCAGTGAAGGCGGCACCCAGTTTGGCCAGCGCTTTCGGCGGCAGTTCTTCGGTCAGCAGTTCGATGAGCAGTGTTTGGTTCATGGTGTTCTTGTCTGGTACGGCGGTGTAGAGGCTCGAATGATGGAGGCTCGAAGTTAAGCGGCGGCGGGTTGGTCTGCGGCGGGCAGCATCGGGAAACCGAGGCGCTCGCGCGAGTCGTAATACGCTTGCGCCACCAGGCGCGACAGGGTGCGCACGCGGCCGATGTAGGCGGCGCGTTCCGTCACCGAGATGGCGCCACGCGCGTCCAGCATATTGAAGCTGTGCGAGGCCTTCATGATTTTTTCGTAGGCGGGCAGGGTCAGTTGCAGCTCGATCAGACGCTTCGCTTCCGCTTCGTAGTTACCGAACTGTTCGAACAGCAGGTCCGTATTCGCGTGCTCGAAGTTGTAGGTCGACTGTTCCACTTCGTTCTGGTGGAAAACGTCGCCGTAGGTCAGTTTTTTCGTAATACCGTTTTCTTCCCACTCCGTCCATACCAGGTCATACACGTTTTCCACGCCTTGCAGATACATGGCCAGGCGTTCGATGCCGTAGGTGATTTCGCCCAGCACAGGCTTGCAATCGAGGCCGCCCACTTGCTGGAAGTAGGTAAATTGCGTCACTTCCATGCCGTTCAGCCAGACTTCCCAGCCCAGGCCCCAGGCGCCCAGGGTCGGGCTTTCCCAGTCGTCTTCGACGAAGCGGACGTCATTCTGCTTCAAGTCCAGGCCCAAGGCGGCCAGCGAACCCAGATACAGGTCGAGGATATTTTCCGGCGCGGGCTTCAAGACCACCTGGTACTGGTAGTAGTGCTGCATGCGGTTCGGGTTTTCGCCATAGCGGCCATCTTTCGGGCGGCGCGACGGCTGCACATACGCGGCGCGCCAGGGTTCCGGGCCGATTGCGCGCAGGAAGGTACCGGTGTGGAAGGTGCCGGCGCCGACTTCCATGTCGTAAGGCTGGAGCAGGGCGCAACCTTGCTTGTCCCAATAGGTTTGCAAGGTCAGGATAATTTGTTGAAATGTGAGCATCGTATGAGTTCGCCGCGCGGGAGGCTGCGCGCTGTAAGGGGTTGCTTGAAGGCCGGACGCCTGCTTGGAAAGCGCGTCCGGGCCGGAGTTTTGCTAATTTTAGCGGTTTTTACGGGCCCACTGTGACTCTTCGGGCAATATCGGCCGCTTATTGCTGCGCGGCGCTGCCACGGCGGGCGGCGCGCGACAGCAGGAAGGCCGTCAGCAAGGCCAGTGCGGCCAGGGCCAGCACCAGTTTATTGCCATACAGAATGTATGGCGTCATGCCGCCCATGCCTTGCACCTTGGCCGCCAGGGTGGCTTGCTGTTCCGGCGGCAGCAGGCTTTGCACCACGCCCTTGCCGTCGATGACGGCGGTGGCGCCCGTGTTCGTCGAGCGCAGCATCGGACGGCCCGTTTCCAGGCTGCGCATCTGCGAAATCTGCAGATGCTGCGGAATGGCGATTGAGTCACCAAACCAGGCCAGGTTCGACATATTGAGCAGCACCGAGGCTGACTGCTTGCCATTGTGGTGGGCGCTGGCCAGCTGTCCCGCGATTTCTTCGCCAAACAAGTCTTCGTAGCAGATATTCGGCAGCACCAGCTGGTCGCGCACCTGGAGCGGCGCCTGCACGTCGGCGCCACGGCCCATGTCGCCCAGCGGGATGGCCATCATGGCGACAAACCAGTGCAGGCCGGGCGGCACGAACTCGCCGAACGGGACCAGATGGTGCTTGCGGTACTGATAGTAAGGACCTGGCGTGCCGTTGGGCGTGATCCCCAGCGCCGCATTGTAGAAGCGCTGCTGCTCGTCGAGCACCGGCAGGCCGAGCAAAATCGTGCTGCCCGTCTGCTGTGAATAAGTCGCCAAGCTATCGAGATAGCCGGGCGGAAGCTGGTGCGGCAGCACAGTGACGGCCGTTTCCGGCGTGGCGATCAGGTCGGCCGGCGCGCTGGTGATGGCACTCTGGTACATCTGCAGGGCGCCGAGGACGAAGCCGGGGTCGAATTTCTGCTGCTGCGGCACATTGCCCTGCAACAGGCGCACCGTAATCGGGCGTCCGACAGGATGGGTCCAGTTCACGTACTGCAGGCCAACGCCGGCCGCGTACAGCGAGACCAGGCCGGCCAGCGCGCTCCAGCGCGTGCGGCGCAGGGGGTGGACTAGCAAGAGCAGGGAGCCGGCCGACAGGGCCGCCAGCCAGCCCAGGCCATACGACCCGATGACGGGGGCAAAGCCGCCCAGCGGGCTCGTGTTGTGGGCGTAGCCCGTGGCCAGCCACGGAAAACCTGTAAACAGCCAGCCGCGCGTCCATTCGAATAGGGTCCACAGGGAAGGCAAGATCAACAGCGTCATTGTCGGCAGCGAGAGTACCCAGCGCTTGCGCAGCCAGGCGGCCGCGCCCATGGCCAGGGCCACGTAAATGGCCATCAAGAGGGCCAGCAGGCCCACGGCGATGACGGCCAGCGGCGCGGCCATGTCGCCATAGCGGTGCATGGAGATGTACAGCCAGTGCGTGCCGGCCGCGCACCAGCCGAAGCCATAGGCCCAGCCGATCAGCGCGCTTGCCTTGACGTCCGAGGCGCGCAGCACCTGGTAGAACAGCACGCCCAGGCTGAGGATTTGCAATGGCCAGTAGCCGAAAGGGGCGAACGCCAGCACGGCGACGGCGCCGGCGATGGCGGCAGTCAGCATGCGCGCCCACGTACTGCGGGGCGGTTTGGCGGGGGCGTTGGGATCCAGGCGTCTGAAACGCATTTACAGCACGCGCATGTCAAAGTTCCAGTTCCGGTACGTTGGGCAGGCGTTCGACGAGCAGCACGTGCACCTGGCGCGCATCGGCGCGCAGCACCTCGAAGCGCAGATTGCCCAGGTCGAAGATGTCGCCCTTGTGCGCCATGCGGCCCAGGTACTTTGACACCAGGCCGCCGATGGTGTCGACGTCGTCGTCCACCAGATGGCTGCCCACTTCTTCGTTGAACTGTTCGATCTCGGTCAGCGCCTTGACCCGCCAGCGGGGGCCGAACTGGCCTTCCTTGAGCGAGAGGATATTGTCCTCGGCTTCGTCAAAGTCGTATTCGTCCTCGATATCGCCGACGATCTGTTCCAGCACGTCTTCGATGGTGATCAGGCCGGCGACGCCGCTGTATTCATCGACGACGATGGCCATGTGATTGTGGTTGGCGCGGAAATCGCGCAGCAGCACATTCAGGCGTTTCGATTCGGGGATGAAGATGGCGGGGCGCAGCATGTCGCGGACGTCGAAAGTTTCTTCTGCGTAATAACGCAGCAAATCTTTCGCCAGCAGGATGCCGATGACCTTGTCGCGCTCGCCTTCAATCGCGGGGAAGCGCGAGTGGGCGGTCGACAGGACTTCCGGCATCCATTCCTCGATCGGCTTGCTGATGTCGATGACATCCATTTGCGAGCGGGGAATCATGATGTCGCGCGCACAGAGATCCGATACCTGGAACACGCCTTCGATCATCGACAGTGCGTCGGCGTCGATCAGCTTGCGTTCATGCGCATCGTGTAGAACATCGAGCAATTCTGCACGGTTCTCTGGCTCGGGGGAAATGAGTGCGGTCAGGCGTTCAAACAGTGACCGGTGGGGCTTGACGTCAGTTCTGACGCCACTAGGGTGCTCGGGCATAGGAGGCGTGAGCCGTTGTTGCGAAGGGATATAGGATACACCAAAAGTGGGGGAATACCGGATTTCCCCGCTTTTGATGCAAATTTAATACGCTGAAGTGTACCGTTGCCCGACGTTTCAGGCGTCCTGGCCCAGCACGCGCGTGCGCAAATCCAGCACGTCGGCCTGCCAGTCGGCGAAATGCTCGCTGTCCTGCCACAGCTGGCGCAGTTCCGACGACTCGGCCACGATCTTGTCGAACGCCAGGCGCGCTTTTTCCTGCAGAAGCGGTGTGACTTTCTTCTTGCAGGCGGCTACCCATTCGTCCACTTCCGCGGTGGCCGGGTCGTCCTCGCCCGGTTTGCCCAGAAGACGCGCGATCACTTCCAGCGCGGCCAGCGCCTCGGCGGCGAACGGCGCTTCCAGCTCCGCTTCCGTGCTGTCGATGACATTGTCGAGCGTGGTCTCGACCAATTCCAGGGTTTTGTATTCGTGCAGATCCTGCGCCCAATCCATGGCGTAGTCGTTGCCGAAGGCGTCGGTGGCCCAGGTTCCCATGGTCTTACTCCTTGTACGGGTCGGTGATGCCGAGTTTCGCGAGGATTTCCGTTTCCAGGCCCTCCATCTCGGTGGCTTCCTCGTCATCCATGTGGTCGTAGCCCTGCGCATGCAGCACGCCGTGCACGATCAAATGGGCCGTGTGTTCTTCCACGCTCTTCTTTTGCTCGGTCGCTTCCTTTTCCAGCACGTCCGTGCACAGGATGATGTCGGCGCGCGTCGGCTCGTCGTCAGCCAACTCTTCGCCTTCGTTGTAAGCGAAGGTCAGCACATTGGTGGCGTAGTCCTTTTCGCGGTAGTCGCGGTTCAGGCTGCGGCCTTCTTCGGCATCGACGAAGCGGATGGTGAATTCGGCAGGCGCGAACAGGGCCGCCTTGACCCAGCGGCGCACTTTGGGGCGCGTGATCAGGCTTTCCAGGCGGGCGTCCGGGTATTGTACGGACAAGGACAGTTTATTTTTTTCGGACATTTTTGGCGGCTGCTGGTTTGATCAGGGGGAGTAACTGGGCGGCGTTAGCGCCGGCCGCTTGCGCCGTTTCATAGGCATCGACGATGCGCGCGACCAGCGGATGGCGCACCACGTCGGTGCTGTTAAATTGGGTGAAGCCGATACCGCGCACATCCTTGAGCACGTGCACGGCGTCGATGAGGCCACTCGTCTGGCTCTTGTGCAGGTCGACTTGGGTCACATCGCCCGTCACCACGGCCTTGCTGCCAAAACCGATGCGCGTCAGGAACATCTTCATCTGTTCGACGGTGGTATTTTGCGCTTCATCGAGGATGACGAAGGCGTGGTTCAGGGTGCGTCCGCGCATGTAGGCCAGCGGGGCGATCTCGATCACCTGTTTTTCAAACAGCTTTTGCGTGCGGTCAAAGCCCAGCAAATCGTACAGCGCATCGTACAGGGGGCGCAGGTAGGGGTCGACCTTTTGCGCCAGGTCGCCTGGCAGGAAGCCCAGACGCTCGCCCGCTTCGACGGCGGGGCGCGTCAGGATGATGCGCTTGACGGCGTCGCGTTCGAGCGCGTCGACGGCGCAGGCAACGGCCAAATAGGTTTTACCCGTGCCAGCCGGGCCCACGCCGAAGGTGATGTCGTGTTCGAGGATGTCGCGCAGGTAGGCGATCTGGTGCGGCGTGCGCCCGCGCAGGTCGCTGCGGCGGGTTTTCAGCACGGGGCTGGCGATGTCCGGCTCCACGAAGGTGCTGATGGGCGCGTTGGCGTGGTGTTCCGAGGCGGCGGACAGACCCGCGCGCTGCTCCACCAGGGCCAGCTGCACTTCTTCCAGCGGCACGACCTTGTTGGCGATGGCGTAGAACTGATCGAGGATTTCCACGGCCCGCTCGGCATTGCTGCCGCCGACGATGAATTTCTCGCCGCGGCGGAAGATCGTCACGTCGAGGGCGGCGGAAATCTGGCGCAGGTTTTCATCGAGCGGTCCGCACAAGTGCGCCAGGCGCGTGTTGTCCAGCGGCTCGGGGATGAAGTAATGCGGCTGTATCGGGGCTTTGGTTTTCAACTGGCTCTTTTCAATGCGGGGGCGCTGGCGACGAGTTCGCCGCGCAGGGTGTAGGAATGGCTTTCCGTGATGCGCACGTCGACCAGCTGGCCGAGCAGTTGCAGCGCGTCCGGGCCGGCGTCGAAATTAACCACGCGGTTGTTTTCCGTGCGGCCTTGCAGCTCGCGCGCTATCGTGTCCTTCTTCGAGAGGCCTTCGACGAGGATGGTTTGCACGCTGCCCACCATGGCCAGGCTGTATTTGCGCGTGTTGGCGTCGATGGCAGCTTGCAGTTGTTGTAACCGAGCAAGTTTAACTTCGTGCGGCGTGTCGTCTTCCAGGCTGGCGGCCGGCGTGCCGGGGCGCTTGCTGAAGATGAAGCTGTAGCTGTTGTCAAACCCCACGTCGGCGATCAGCTTCATCATGGCGTCGAAATCGGCTTGCGTCTCGCCAGGGAAACCGACGATGAAGTCAGACGAAATGGCCATGTTCGGGCGTACGGCGCGGATGCGGCGGATGATGGACTTGTATTCCAGGGCCGTGTAGCCGCGCTTCATGGCGCCGAGGATCTTGTCGGAACCGTGCTGGGCCGGCAGGTACAAATGGTCGACCAGTTGCGGGATCTTCGCATAGGCGTCGATCAGGCGTTGCGTGAATTCCTTCGGGTGGCTGGTGATGAAACGCATGCGCGCGATGCCGGGAATGTCGGCCACGTATTCGAGCAGCAGGGCGAAGTCGGCAATGTCTCCGCCTTCCATCACGCCACGGTAGGCGTTCACGTTCTGCCCCAGCAGGGTGATTTCCTTGACGCCCTGGGCGGCCAGGCCCGCCACTTCCGTCAGTACGTCTTCGAAGCGGCGCGACACTTCCTCGCCGCGCGTGTAGGGCACGACGCAATAGCTGCAATACTTGCTGCAGCCTTCCATGATGGAAACAAACGCCGAAGCGCCGTCCACCTTGGCCGGCGGCATGTGGTCGAACTTTTCGATTTCCGGGAAGCTGATGTCCACCTGCGAGGCGCCGCTGGTGCGGCGCAGGGCTATCATTTGCGGCAGACGGTGCAGGGTTTGCGGGCCGAAGACCATGTCGACATACGGCGCGCGCTTGACGATGGCGTCGCCTTCCTGCGAGGCCACACAGCCGCCCACGCCGATCAAGAGGTGCGGCTTGGCCAGTTTCAGCTCGCGCAGACGGCCCAGGTCGGAAAACACTTTTTCCTGCGCTTTTTCGCGCACGGAGCAGGTGTTGAGCAAGATCACATCGGCATCTTCCGGCGTGTCGGTGCGCACCAGGCCATCGGAGGCGCCCAGCACGTCGGCCATCTTGTCCGAGTCGTACTCGTTCATCTGGCAGCCGAAGGTTTTAATGAATACTTTTTTCTGCATGGAGTCGGGTGCTTATCGGTAAATGTGGCGGCAAATAAGTGGGGCAAATAAGTGTGGCGGCAAATAAGCTGGGCAGGGGGCTTGCGCCGTGCGCCGCTCTGGGCGGGAGGCGCTGGATGACCGGCCGGGCACCTCTGGCTGCCCGGTGGCAGGCTCGCTGCAAGTTCAGGCCATAGTTTAGCGTAAATCGCCGGGACGGGCCATGCCGCACTGACCTTGCCGACAAGATTGCAGCGTGAATACGGCGCCCGGCACGGCGATGCCGTAAAGCATTTATTGCCGTGGGACACCATTGATTTGTAACAAGTTGCTGCAAAGCCTTGTGTGCGCCCGCTGGCATCCTAATGTGTTGAAATAGCATCGTTGGCTAGCCAACCAGCAGCTTGATTGATATTTAACAATCAGGAAGTTTGCGCGAGGCGCAGATGCGGCGCGTTTGGACTGGTATATTGTTTTATATGCAATTCATTTTGGTGGATTGCAGTGCTTTTACTCACGCGGCAAGCTGTGCACGTTGGCTGGACGTGGCTGTGCGAGTCCTGTGCGGGCAGTGCAACAAGATGGGAGGGCTGAATCCGATGGAAAGACGTTTCTTTAAACACTCTAAGCCAGCCTTAAGTTCATATCGGCATTCTTTCAACATTCACTAGACGAGGAAAAATCATGACACATCATGCATTAGCATCGCAAGAGAGTTACAACCCGAATCACCTGCTGGATATTCTGCTGAGCAAGATGCAGCTGAAGAACGACGCAGCCCTGTCGCGCCTGCTCGAAGTGGCACCACCCGTCATCAGCAAGATCCGTCACCACCGCTTGCCGGTCGGCGCCTCGCTGCTGATCCGCATGCACGAAGTGACGGGCATGAGCATCCGTGACCTGCGCGACTTGATGGGCGACCGCCGCACCAAGTATCGTCTGTCCGACGCCCAGGGCCGTCCAAAAACGGAAGATCGCGGCGATGCGCAAGAATCGAATTACGCGCACTGATGTGGCGGTTGCACGCTGACTGTGCTGCTTGCGTCATTGCTGGCGGCAACAGGCTGGCGTGGACCGGGCGGCATGGACACACCGCAGTACCCATAACGGCTTTCGCTTCGCGGCGAGAGCCGTTGGCATTTGGCGCGGCGTTTAGCTCAGCAGTGCCGAGGTGATTTCGTCGTAGCGCAACTCCGTTTCGCGGAATAGCTGCAGATAGGTTTCTTCGCCCAGGCCCAGCGCATCCCAGGCCACCGTCGAGACCCGCGGCACCATGTCGTCGCCCGCCTGCGCCAGGTCGAGCGCGCAGACGATGGCATTGGCCACGTGGATCAGCGCTGCCAGGAAGCCTGCCCCCGGCGTTTCCGGCTGCAGGTAGTTGGCCAGCGCCAGGCGCATGGTGTCGGAAAAATTCCAGTGCTCGGCCAGTGCCACGCCTGCTTGCACGTGGTCTACGCCCAGCACGGCCTGCTCCGCTTCAAGCAGGCTGCAATCGTGCGCCGCCTGGTGCACGATGACTTGCGCGTATTGTGCGGGAAAGCTGCTGACCAGCACCAGGCGACCGATGTTATGTAGCAAGCCGGCCGTGAAGGCGTAATCCTGGTTGAAGCGGATCTGCCGCGCCAGCGCCTTGGCGCAAGCGGCAGTCGCTACCGAATGGCGCCAGAAGGCCTTGTCGTCGAAGCCGGGGCAGCGACCTTCCGGGAAGCAGCCCGTGATGGCGGCCGACGTGATCAGGCTGCGCGTGGTCTGGAAGCCCAGGTAAGTGATCGCCTGCTGAATGGTGGTGGCCTTCACCTGCAAGCCATATTGCGAGGAATTGGCCAGGCGCAAGGTTTTCGCCGTCAGCGCCTGATCGTATGAGACTTTTTTCGCCAGCACGGAAATATCGACGTCTTCCTGGTCTATGCTGTTGAGTAACTCCATGACGACGGCGGGCAGCGAAGGCAGGTCATCGAGGTGGGCGACAATATCGTCGAGTGTCAGCTGCTTGCTCATGCCGCGCCTCCCGTGCCCAGGCGGTATTGCGTGACATAGCTGCGCAGCAATGCGGTGGCCACGTCCTCGGGATCGTCCGGATCATGCTTGCGGAACAGATGGGCTAGCCGGGCGCTGTGGAGCGCTTGCTGTGCTGCGACTTCTTCCGGCGAGGGCGGCGGCGCCTGGATCGGCAGCATGTCGATGCCGTGGCGCGGCATCAGGGACAGCATGTTTTCCGTCAGTACCGCCCCTTGTGGCAACAGCACTTGTCCATGCGCGTCGAGCAAGACATCCGACAAGACCATGCCAGGACGCACTTGTTCAAGGGGTAGATGTTGATGCAAGACCGCCATGACGACTCCTTAGATGATTGCGGGATATTACCATTGCCATGACGCAATGTCTCAAGCTGTATCAAAGCCCTGTTAAAACGGGGATGCTGTAAATCTTGCCAATAAGCAGGTCATACCGTACATTTGATTCAGGCTGAAGTCCGTTGACGTATCTGCGCCCGCGCCGCGGGCCGGCGGCAGGCCTGGCCCGGGGAGTGTTGATCGATGGTGAGTATCCAAGTCCGGCTGACCCTGCTTTTTGTCGTGATCGTCACCTTGGTGCTCGGCATTTCTGGCAGCTACACCCAATATACACTGAGTCAGGAACTCGAATCGGGCAGCGCGCGCTTGCGCAGCGGCGTGCTCACGCGCTTGCAGACGAGCTTGCCTTCGGCCCTGTGGGATCTCGATAAATCCAAGGTCGACAGTATTGTCGCGGCTGAAATGCTGCCGCCGGAACTGGTCGGCATCCGTGTCTACGACGCCTCCGTGGGCCTGTTCGCGGGCGAAGTACGCGACGCGGCCGGCACCCTGGTGCCTTTGACCTCCGATGTGGCCATGGGCGGCACGCCCGTTGAGGCGCCGCTGGTGTTCCGCGATGCCGTGGCGGCGGCCACGGGCGGTAAACCGGTAATCGTCGGCAAGGTCATCGTCAATTTCAGCCGCGCGCAGATCGATGCGGCCCTGCGCGGCGAAGTGCGGCGCAAGGTCCTGGAAGTGTTGCTGCTTGACATCATCCTGGTGGGCGCCCTGGCGCTGAGCCTGCGCATCGTCTTCGGGCCCTTGAAGCAGTTGCGCGACGGCTTGTTCGACCTGGCCACGCGCGGCAGCGACGAGGTCGAAGAGCTGCCGGAAAACCGGCGCGATGAACTGGGCGACGTGATCCGCGGCTTCAATGGCGTGCAGCGCAAGCTCAAGTCCATCATCGAGGGCAGCCGCGAGGCGGAAGACATGGCGCGCCGCTCGCAGCAGGAAACGGCGCAGGCGATGGACGAGCTGCGCCGCGCGCAGGAATCGTTGCTGCAGTCGGAACGCCTGGCTTCGCTGGGCAGCCTGGTGGCGGGCGTGGCGCATGAAATCAACACCCCGGTCGGCATCGCGCTGACCAGCGCCTCGGTGCTGAAGGAGGCCACCGATCACCTCAGCGCAGCGGTGGCCGGCGGCAGCGTGAAGAAAACCGATATCGTGCGCTACCTGGAAACGGCCGGCGAGAGCGCGCGGCTGATCATGAACAATGCCTATCGCGCCGCGCACCTGATCCACAGCTTCAAGCAGATTGCCGTCGACCAGGTCAGCGAGGCGCGCCGTTTGTTCGAATTGCGCGACTATATTGGTGAAGTGATCTCGAGCCTGCAGCCGACCTTGAAAAAGACGCGCATCAGCATCGATATTGATTGCCCGGCTGACATCATGCTCGACAGCTATCCGGGTGCGCTGGCGCAGGTGCTGACGAACCTGGTCTTGAACTGTGTCGAGCACGCTTTCGACGCGGACACGGCCGGCAACATCCATATCGACGTGCGTCGCGACGGCGAGTGGATCTCCATGCAGGTGCGCGATAACGGCTGCGGCATCGCGCCCGACATGCTCGACCGCGTGTTTGACCCGTTTGTCACCACGCGGCGGGGACAGGGCGGCACGGGCCTGGGCTTGAATATCGTATTCAACTTGATTGCCAAGCAGTTTGGCGGCACCATCACCGTCAGCAGCACGCTGGGACAGGGCGCGACATTCCTGCTGCGCCTGCCCATGGTGACGCCGTTGCCGGAAAGCAGCAGCCCTGCATAGGCAAGGAGAAGAGACATGGCACAGCTAGAAAACACTCAGCAAGTGGCGCTCCTGCGCGGGATCAATGTGGGCCGCGCCAAGCGCGTGGCCATGGCCGACCTGCGCAAGCTGCTGGGCGACCTGGGTTTTACGCAGGTACGCACGGTACTCAACAGCGGCAACGCCGTATATGACGGGGGGGCGGTGGCGCCGGCCGAGGCCGCCGCCCGCATCGAGGAAGCGCTGGTCCTGAAACTGGGCGTGGCGGCCAGGGTGACGGTGCTGTCGGCCAGCCAGTTTGCCGAACTGATCGAACAAAATCCCCTGGCGCCCGCGGCCGATGCGGCCCGCTTGCTGACCTTGGTGCTGAACAATCCGGCCGATGTCCAGCGCCTGGCGCCGCTCTTGCAGCGGCCGTGGCAGCCGGAAGCGCTGGCGCTGGGGCGATGGGCCGCGTATGCCTGGTGCCCCGAGGGCGTGCTGGCCAGCAAGGTGGTGGCGGCACTGGGTGTCGTGTTGGGCGATGGCGTCACCTCGCGCAACTGGGCCACCATGCAAAAATTGCTTGCGCTGCTGAACGGGCCCGATCCGACCGCCACATCGTCATTTTCCAAGGAGTAATGATGCCTACCATTTCAGGTGCGTTCGACGTCACCATCACCCCGGAAACCCTGTCGGACACAGCTGCGCAGTCGGGGCTGGGACGCTTGTCGCTAGCCAAGCGCTACTACGGCGCCCTCGAGGCCAGCGCGCAGGGCGAGATGCTCAGCGTACGCGCCGCTGTGGCAGGTTCAGCCGGCTATGTGGCGCTGGAACGGCTGGAAGGCACCCTGGACGGGCGTCACGGCAGTTTTTACCTCCAGCACAGTGGCAGCATGGCGCGTGGCACGCCCAGCTTGTCCGTCAGCGTGGTACCCGACACGGGCACTGGCCAGTTGCAAGGGCTGTCGGGCAGCCTGGCCATCCGCGTCGAAGATGGCAAGCATTATTATGATTTCACGTATGACATTGCTGAGGCGCCATGAACTGGGATATCGTCAAGGGCGTGCTGATCCTGCTGGTCGCCGTCAGCGCCGTGGGCACGGCCTTCGTGCTCATGTCTGCCTCTGGACCTGACAAGGCGGGCTGCATCGCGCGCGCCCTGAAGTCTGGTATTCCTGTGGGCAATATCGAAAGAGTTTGCCGCTTGCTCAACAAGTGAGATCTTGCAGGTGAAGCAGCCAAAAAAAATTCCGCACAAGGCGGAATTTTTTTATGGCAGCGGTATTGGCCGCCGGAATGGGTCAGCCATCGAATTTTTCCTGTTTTTCACCGTGTATGCTGAAGGCCAGTAAACCCAATCCCACCAGTAACATCGAGACCATGCTCGCTTCGGGTACGGGCGGCGGCACGTTCGCGTGCTGTACGGCAGGGGTGTTGGTGGCGGTGGGCGGCGGCAGTGCGCCCTGGCGCGCACCGGCGCTGCGCCAGCGCGGGGGCGCATTGAGCGTCGTGCTCTGCGCCAGCAGGCGCGCATACGGCAAGTCCGGTGTTTCCCAGCCGGGATTGTCCGCAGTGTTATTGAAGCCGAAACTGTCGTCGCTCACGACCTGGGCGTTTACTGTGTGCGGGTTGCCTGGCGTGTCAGCTCCGATTGCCACCGCATTCCCTGCACTGGCCGACAGCGTCAGCATGGTCATGCATAGCGACTGAAGTATCTTCATCTTTGACTCCCTGGTTCACCGTGCGGCGCGGCCGAAACCGGCATGCGCTTGGACGGACAATGCGCCTGTACGGGGGCGTATCACGATTTTTCTGACGAGATATTATTACATCACAAATCGTGGCAATTTTGCTACGTATATTTGCTTTAAATTACGAATATTTATCATTTTGATAGCGCGAAAACTATCGTTGCCTCACACTTTGCATGAGCACGCTATCGCTGAAAAAACACTGTTGTTTTTTTGTGCGAATCGCCAGCAGAAAAACAATATATTGATTAGTATATTGTTTATCGCATGATGCACAACATGACCGCCTGTGGGAGGGCAAGATGGAGACAGTCGCAACACAACACGCTGAGTACAACCTCGATGCCATGCGTGGCTCGGCCTATAAGGCCAGCTCGCTGCTCAAGGCCATGGGCAATGCCGATCGCCTGATGCTGCTGTGCCAGCTATCTCAGGGCGAGCATTGCGTCAGCGACCTCGAGCAAAAAGTGGGCATAGGCCAGCCGACCCTGTCGCAGCAACTGGGCGTGCTGCGCGAAGAGATGCTGGTGGCCACGCGGCGCGACGGCAAACAGATTTATTACCGCGTTGCCAGCGCACCCGTGCTGGCCGTGCTGCAAGTGCTGTATGCGCAATTTTGCGCGCCGCGCCCCCCGTTCAACGACGAAGCAGACTGAGGCTTGTCATGAATATTGCTTGGCAGAATTTTACGCCGTGGGCGTCGCTGGCGGGCGGCATGCTGATCGGCCTGGCGGCTGCGCTATTGATCCTGTTTAACGGCCGCATCGCCGGCATCAGCGGCATCCTCGGCGGCTTGCTGCGCCCGCGCAGTGGCGACCTGGCCTGGCGTATCGCTTTTCTTGCCGGTCTGATCGGCACGCCCTTACTGTATTCGCTGTGGCAAGCCTTGCCGCCCGTGCAGATCGAGGCGGGCACGACGGGGCTGATCGTGGCGGGCTTGCTGGTGGGCGTGGGTGTGCGCTATGGCGCCGGCTGTACCAGCGGCCACGGCGTGTGCGGCCTGTCGCGCCTGTCACCCCGTTCGCTGGCAGCCACTTGTGCCTTCATGGCGGCCGGTTTCCTCACTGTCTATCTGTTGCGCCATCTGTGAGCAAGCTTATGAGCAAGCTGATCCTTTCCCTGTTGAGCGGCCTAGTCTTTGGAATGGGCCTGATCGTTTCCGGCATGGGCAACCCGGCCAAGGTGCTCGGTTTCCTCGACCTGGCCGGCGCCTGGGATCCATCGCTGGCGCTGGTGATGGGCGGCGCCATCGGCGTGGCCATGCCCGCCTTCTGGCTGGCGCGCCGGCGCAGCACGGCGCTGCTGGGCGAGCCCATGCAATTGCCGGCGTCGCGGCGCATCGACCGGCGCTTGCTGCTGGGCAGCCTGGCCTTTGGCGCGGGCTGGGGCATCGCCGGTTTTTGTCCCGGCCCCGCCCTCGTCTCCCTGCTGGCGGGCCAGCCGAAGGCCTGGATGTTTGTCGCCGCCATGCTGGCCGGCATGGCCCTGTTTGAAGTGCTGGAGCGCCGCAAGCTACCCCCGCCGGCCTGAGACGGTACAATCTGGCGCATCGCCACTTTGGATACCCGCTTACATGAAGACCGTGATTTTCCGCGCCGGCGCGCGCGCCGCCCTACTGTGCAGCGTGCTGGCATTGGCCGCCTGCGGCAGCTTGCTGAAGAAGGAAGCGCAGCCCGCTCCCGCGCCCGTGGCTGACACCTTGCCCAATCCACAAGTGTTGCTGCTGGGGGAAGTGCATGACAATGCACAAGGCCAGCGCTTGCGCGTCGCAGAGTTGCAGCGCCGCCTGGCGGCTGGCTGGCGTCCCGTGATTGTCATGGAACAGTTCGACCGCGAAAACCAGGCCTTGCTGACGCGCGCCGCGCGCGATTGCGCCGACCCCGATTGCATCATCCGCGTGATGGAACAGCCGCGCTGGGACTGGAGCTTGTACCGGCCCGTGCTGGACCTCGTCATCAGCTACCAGCTGACCCTGGTCGCAGGCAATTTGTCGCCGGCCGATGCCTCGCGCATCGTGCGCGACGGCATCCAATGGGCCATGCCGCCGGCCATGGTCGCCACTTACCTGGCCGCGCCCGTACCGGCCGATATTCTGGAAGGGCAACAGAAGGAAGTCCAGGCGGCCCGCTGCAATATGCTGCCCGACATGATGATCAAAGGTGTCGTCAACGCCCAGGTGGCGCGCGATATCTGGATGGCCAAGCTGATCCGCGACCAGGCGCCGCGCGACGTGGTGCTGATCGCCGGCAATGAGCACGTGCGCAAGGACATCGGCGTGCCCCGCTGGCTGAAGCTGGCCGACCCGCAACTGAACATGCGCAGCATCGGCTACCTGGAGCAGGGCGGCAGCGGCTACAAGGGCACGTTCGACCTGACGCAAACGATGCCGGCGCAACCGCGCCCGGACCCGTGCGCGAAGTTTAAAAAATAATCACTGCTGCACCCGCACCAGGGCGCTGACCCGGCTTGCCGTATCGAGCAGTTTCGGCAAGCTGTGTTCCAGCAGATGCGCTACGGACGGCCCCGCCGTCTGGCCGCTGACGTTGATCGCCGCCACCACCTTGCCGGCCCGGTCGAACACGGGCGCGGCCAGGGCGATCAAGCCCTGCTCGAGTTCTTCCTGCACCAGGCACCAGCCCTGGCGCCGCACTTGCGCAATTTCCTCCATCAGGACGTCGATATCGACCTTGGTCGCCGGCGTGATCTTCAGCAGCGCCATTGTCGACAGCCGTTCGCGCAACATCTCGGGCGGCAAGCCCGACAGCAACACTCTGCCCATCGAGGTGCAGTACGCGGGTAATCGGCTGCCGATGCCCAGGTTGATCGACATGGTGCGGTGCGCGGACAGGCGCACGACATAGACGATGTCGTCGCCGTCGAGCACGGTGGCCGAGCACGACTGGCGCACGGTGTGCATCAGCTCTTCCAGCAGCGGCTGCGCCTGTGTCCAGACGGGCAAGGACGACAGATAGGCGTAGCCGAGGTCGAGCACCTTGGGCGTCAGGCGGAACAGCCGTCCATCCGCTTCCACATAGCCGAGATGCAGCAAGGTGTGCAGGATGCGCCGCGCGCCCGCGCGCGTCAGCTGCGCCCGCTCCGCCACTTCGCTCAGGGTTTGTCGCGGCGCGTCGGCGCCAAAGCTGCGCAGCACGGCCAGGCCCCGCGCAAACGATTGCACATAGCTGTCGCCGGGACGCGGCGCGCCGTCGGCATCGGGGAGTTCTTCGGCGGAAACGGGCGTGCTGCTGCGTGCGGTCATGGCAATTCCAATGGGTCAAGGTGGCAATTATAGCCATGGCGCTGGTGAAAACGGCAAATTGACAAGCGCACCGATCAGGCATATTCTCACGAATAAGTTCTAAATACGAATATTTGTTCGTTATACGAACAAATTGATGATGTGTTTGATTTGTAGGAGACAGCAATGATCGACAAACTGCGTTCCAGCGTCCTTGAGGCGCTGGCCGATATCCACGATGGCGCCACCGTCATGATTGGCGGCTTCGGCGGCGCTGGCCAGCCGGCCGAGCTGATCGACGGCTTGATCGCCCAGGGCGCCCGCGACCTCGTCATCGTCAATAACAATGCGGGCAATGGCGATACGGGCCTGGCCGCCCTACTGAAAAACGGGCAGGTGCGCAAGATCATCTGCTCCTTCCCCCGCCAGGCCGATTCCCACGTCTTTGACGCGCTGTACCGCGCGGGCAAGCTGGAACTGGAACTGGTGCCCCAGGGCAACCTCGCCGAGCGTATCCGCGCCGCCGGCGCGGGCATTGGCGGCTTCTTCACCCCCACGGGCTATGGCACGGATCTGGCCAAGGGCAAGGAAACGCGCGAGATCGACGGGCGCATGTATGTGTTCGAGTCGCCCATCCACGCCGATTTCGCGCTGATCAAGGCGGAGCAGGGCGACCGCTGGGGCAATCTGACCTACCGCAAGACGGCGCGCAACTTCGGCCCCGTCATGGCCATGGCCGCGAAAGTGAGCATTGCCTCCGTGCACGAGGTTGCCGAACTGGGCAGCATCGATCCCGAGCACGTCATCACGCCGGGCCTGTTCGTGCAGCGCATCGTGCAAGTGCCGCGCACGGCCACCGGCCCTGCCGGCTTCAAAGCTGCCTGAGGAATATCACAATGAATAAATGGAATCGAGATCAAATGGCGGCCCGCGTGGCGGCCGACATCCATGAGGGTGCCGTGGTGAACCTGGGCATCGGCTTGCCGACGCTGGTGGCGAATCACTTGCCGGCCGGCGCGGACATCATCCTGCACAGCGAAAACGGCGTGATCGGCATGGGCCCGGCACCCGCGCCGGGAGAGGAAGACTATGACCTGATCAACGCGGGCAAACAGCCTGTCACCCTGCTGGCGGGCGGCAGTTATTTCCACCATGCCGACAGCTTCGCCATGATGCGCGGTGGCCACCTGGACATCTGCGTACTGGGCGCTTTTCAAGTCTCTGCCACGGGCGACCTGGCCAACTGGCACACGGGTGACCGAGATGCCATTCCCGCCGTGGGCGGGGCCATGGACCTGGCCATCGGCGCGAAAAAGACCTGGGTCATGATGGATTTGCTGACCAAGACGGGTGAAAGCAAGCTGGTGCAGGCGTGCTCGTATCCGCTGACGGGCATAGCCTGCGTCAGCCGCATCTACAGCGACCTGGCCGTGATTGACCTGTCCCACGCCGGCGCCGCCGTCGTCGAGCTGGTCGATGGCTTGAGCTTTGAGCAGCTGCAAGCCTTGACGGCCGTGCCGCTGAGGGACGCCCGCTAATTCACCATCTACACTCGATACACTTTCTTGGAGGAAAGAACATGACCCACGCTTATATCTGCGACGCGCAGCGCACCCCATTCGGCCGCTATGGCGGTGGACTCGCCGGCGTGCGCGTCGACGACCTGGGCGCCGTGCCCATCCGTGCCTTGATGGCGCGCAACCCGAACGTGGACTGGACGGCCGTCACCGACGTGCTGTACGGCTGCGCCAACCAGGCTGGCGAGGACAACCGCAACGTCGCGCGCATGGCCGCCTTGCTGGCCGGCTTGCCCGACAGCGTGCCGGGCGCCACCCTGAACCGTTTGTGCGGTTCGGGCCTGGACGCCATCGGCAGCGCGGCACGCTTCATCAAGAGCGGCGAAGCGGGCTTGCTGATCGCCGGCGGCGTGGAAAGCATGAGCCGCGCACCGTTTGTCATGGGCAAGGCGGACAGCGCTTTTTCGCGCGGCATGAAAATGGAAGACACGACCATCGGCTGGCGCTTCATCAACCCCTTGATGAAGGCCCAGTATGGCGTCGATTCGATGCCGGAAACGGCGGAAAACGTGGCCGTCGAGTTTGGCATCAGCCGCGCTGACCAGGATGCGTTCGCCCTGGCCAGCCAGGTGAAAGCGCTGGCGGCGCAGCAGGCGGGCGTGTTCGACAGCGAAATCTGCCCCGTCAGCATCGCGCAAAAGAAGGGCGATCCCATCGTTGTCGCCCGCGACGAGCATCCGCGCGCCACCACCCTGGACACCCTGGCCAAATTGAAACCCGTCGTGCGCGCCGACGGCACGATTACTGCCGGCAACGCGTCCGGCGTCAACGATGGCGCGGCGGCGCTGCTGCTGGCCGACGAGGCGAACGCGGCCCGCTTTGGCCTGACGCCGCGCGCGCGCGTCGTGGCCATGGCGACGGCCGGCGTGGCGCCGCGCATCATGGGCATCGGCCCCGCGCCCGCCACCCTGAAAGTGCTGGCCATGACGGGCTTGAGCCTGGCCGACTTCGACGTCATCGAACTGAACGAAGCGTTTGCCGCGCAGGGCCTGGCCGTGCTGCGCCAGTTGGGCTTGCGCGACGACGACCCGCGCGTCAACCCGAACGGCGGCGCCATTGCCCTGGGCCATCCGCTGGGCGCGTCCGGTGCGCGCCTGGCGATGACGGCCGTCAACCAGCTACACCGCACGGGTGGACGCTATGCGCTTTGCACCATGTGCATCGGCGTAGGACAGGGGATTGCGCTGGTGCTGGAACGCGTCTAGATCCTGTGCGTCCGCAGGCGAAAAAATTTGCCGGCAGTACGTATTAACGCGTATGCCGGGCACCTTTTTGACCCTGATCAAGGGCGTATGATGCAAAACCAGCCCGGGCAACCAGGCTGGCGTTGGCTTTTTTACATGAACAAGAAGATTGATATGACATCCCACGATACTCCGCATGACGTTGCGCAGCTGACTTCCCAGCAGCGCATCAAGGCCATCATTGGCGCTTCCTCCGGTAACCTGGTCGAATGGTTCGACTTCTACATTTACTCGTTCTGCGCGCTGTATTTCTCGCACGCCTTCTTCCCTTCCGGTAACCCGACCACGCAGCTGCTGCAGACGGCCGGCATCTTTGCCGCCGGCTTCCTCATGCGTCCCGTGGGCGGCTGGCTGTTCGGCCGCATCGCCGACAAATACGGCCGGCGCCAGTCGATGATGATTTCCGTGCTGATGATGTGCGGCGGCTCGCTGATGATCGCCGTCATGCCGACCTATGACACCATCGGCGCCTTCGCCCCGTTCCTGCTGCTCGTGGCGCGGCTGTTCCAGGGCCTGTCCGTGGGCGGCGAATACGGTACCAGCGCCACTTACATGAGTGAAGTGTCGGAGTCGGGCAAGCGCGGCTTCTTCGCCTCGTTCCAGTACGTGACCCTGATCGGCGGGCAGCTGCTGGCGCTGCTGGTGCTGGTGGTCTTGCAGCAATTGCTGACCCTGGAAGAACTGCGCGCCTGGGGCTGGCGCATCCCGTTCGTCTTCGGCGCCCTGGCGGCTCTGGTGTCGCTGAACCTGCGTAAATCCCTGACGGAAACGACCACCGCCAGCGAGCGCAAGGATAAAGACGCGGGCAGCCTGCGCGGCTTGCTCAAGCACAAGCGCGCCTTCATCACCGTGCTGGGCTTTACGGCCGGCGGCTCGCTGGTGTTCTACACATTTACCACCTACATGCAGAAATACCTGGTCAACACGGCCGGCATGGATACCAAGACGGCCAGCGCCGTCATGACCTGCGCCTTGCTGGTGTACATGATTCTGCAACCGGTGTTCGGCGCCCTGTCCGATCGCATCGGCCGCCGCACCTCGATGCTGTTCTTCGGCGGCCTGGCCACCCTGTGCGTGTTGCCCATCATGCATGCCTTGAAAGACATCAGCAGCCCGTACGCGGCGTTCGGCCTGATCATCATCGCCCTGGCCATCATCAGTTTCTACACGTCGATCAGCGGCTTGATCAAGGCGGAAATGTTCCCCGTCGAAGTGCGCGCGCTGGGCGTGGGCCTCTCGTATGCGGTTGCCAACGCCATGTTCGGCGGTTCGGCCGAGTACGTGGCGCTGCAGTTCAAGGCCTGGCACGTGGAAGAGTATTTCTATTGGTACGTGACCATCATGTGCCTGATTTCCTTCATCGTTGCCATCCGCATGCCTGACCCGAGCCGCTCTGGCCTGCTGAAGTAACGTTGCCGTAAAATGGGGGACACTGCGGTGTCCCCTTTTTCATCACCGCCTTTTTATCGTGCCGATCAGGAGTCCTCATGCCGTATGTTATTCCCGCAGCCATCCAGCCCAGCGTTCCCGTCGCCGGCAGCGTCGATACTTTCCCTGTCCATCGCATCTATTGCGTGGGCCGCAACTATGTCGACCACGCCAAGGAAATGGGCCACACGGGCCGCGAGGCGCCGTTTTTCTTCATGAAACCAAACGACGCCGTGCTGCCCGTGCCAGCGGGCACGACGGGCGAGCTGCCGTACCCGGCGCAAACGCAGGATTTCCAGCACGAGATGGAACTGGTGGTGGCCATCGGCAAGGGCGGCAGCGATATCGGCGTGGCCGATGCACTGAGCCATGTATGGGGGTATGCGATAGGCCTGGACATGACGCGCCGCGATGTGCAGGGCGCAGCGAAAAAGCAGGGCCGTCCTTGGGAGACGGGCAAGGCGTTCGAGCACTCGGCACCCATCGGTTCCATTACCCCGGCCGCGCAGGCGGGCAACGTCAGCCATGCCGCCATCACCCTGCGCGTGAATGGTGAACTGCGTCAAGGCAGCAGCATCGACATGCTGATCTGGAACGTGGCCGAAACCATCGCCGACCTGTCGACCTACTTCACCCTGCAGCCAGGCGATCTGATCTACACGGGCACGCCGGCCGGCGTGGCGGCCGTGCAGCGCGGCGACGAGCTGGTGGGCGCCATCGACGGCCTGGGCGAACTGCGCGTCAAGATCGTGTAAAGCGCCCTGGCGCACAGCACAGCAAGCCCGCATGGCGCACAATCGCCTTGCGGGCTTTTATTTTGACTCAAGGAGATACCATGCTGAGCGACACTTATTCTGTAGCGCAACCCACGCGTGCCGAGATCGACGCCCTGGCGGGGCCGGCCCTGCTGGAATTTGGCACGGGCTGGTGCGGCCACTGCCGCGCCACCCAGGCGCCGCTGGCCGCCGCATTTGCGCAACACCCCGACGTGCTGCACCTGCGCGTGGAAGACGGGCCCGGCCGCGCGCTGGGGCGTTCATTCCGGGTGAAACTGTGGCCAACCTTGATCTTTCTCAAGGACGGCCAGGAAGTGGTGCGCCTCGTACGCCCGCTCGACAGCGCGGAGATCGGCAAGGCGTTTGCCCTGATCGAGGCCTAACGGGCTTACATTATCTTGCCGCACTGCACCACTGCGCGTATGATAAGCCGCTTACAGCAAGATCAACCGCATCCTTAGTGATGCAGCGCGATGATCGCCGGCCTGCTCCACCCGGAGGGGCCGCAGGCAAGGATTCACCACAAATGACCGATGCCGCGATGCCGACGCGCGGGTCTGGTACGGAATGCCTGGCGATACGCCGGGCCTGATACACGTCGCCCATCCCCTGACGCCTTTCCTGCCGTGCCCCGGGTAACCGGATGGCGCACGACCGTTGTTTCTCTACATCAGTACTGATCACAGCGCGTTAGCGCGCGTTGCCGGCAGTTCGCTACGGCAACAAAAACCGTTGTTTTTTGTTTGCAAATTTAATAGCAAATGCGCGGCAAACGCTGGCGCGCACGGCTATGATATGCCAACAACGCGCCTAGACAACGTGCTGTGCTGCTGCCTGAAAAAACATCCAGAGAATGGCCTTTAGACACCCTCCCCAAGGAGCGCAGTAAATGAGCACCCCCCCCAAGAAAAATTCCCCCGGCACGGTGCTGTTCGCCAGCCTGATCGGCACCACCATCGAGTTCTTTGACTTTTATATCTACGCCACCGCCGCCGTGCTGGTGTTCCCGAAACTGTTCTTCCCTGCCGGCGATCCGTCGGCCGCCGTGCTGCAGTCGCTGGCCACGTTCGCCATCGCCTTCTTCGCCCGCCCCATCGGTTCGGCCGTGTTCGGCCATTTCGGCGACCGCATCGGCCGCAAGGCCACCCTCGTCGCAGCCTTGCTGACCATGGGCATTTCCACCGTCATCATCGGCTTGCTGCCGACCTACGCCGCCATCGGCACGCTGGCACCATTGCTGCTGGCGCTGTGCCGTTTCGGCCAGGGCCTGGGCTTGGGCGGCGAGTGGGGCGGCGCGGTGCTGCTGGCCACGGAAAACGCGCCACCGGGCAAACGCGCCTGGTACGGCATGTTCCCGCAACTGGGTGCGCCAATCGGCTTCTTCCTGTCGGGCGGCATCTTCCTGCTGCTGAGCGAAACCATGACCGATGAACAGTTCTTCAGCTACGGCTGGCGCATTCCATTCCTGGCCAGCGCGCTGCTGGTCATCGTCGGCCTGTACGTGCGTCTGAAGATCACGGAAACGCCGGACTTCCAGAAAGTCATCGACAAGAACGAGGTCGTCAAACTGCCCGTCGCCACCGTGTTCCGCCAGCATGGCCGCATGCTGTTCCTGGGCACCATCATCGCCCTGGCCACCTTCGTGCTGTTCTACCTGATGACGGTGTTCGCGCTGAGCTGGGGTACGACCAAGCTGGGCTTCACGCGCAAGGAATTCCTCATCGTGCAGCTGTTCGCCGTGCTGTTCTTTGCCCTGACGATTCCGTTTTCGGCCGTGCTGGCCGACCGCCGCGGCCGCCGTGCCACCATGATCTGGGTCTCCGTCGCCATCGCCATCTTCGGCCTGGTGCTGGCCCCGATGTTCGGTTCCGGCGTGACGTGGGAAGTGACGCTCTTCATGGCTGTCGGCCTGGGCCTGATGGGCATGACCTACGGACCGCTGGGCACCATGTTGTCCGAGCTGTTCCCGCCCGAAGTGCGTTACACGGGCGCCTCGCTGACGTTCAACTTGGCCGGTATCCTGGGCGCTTCGTTGGCGCCGTACATCGCCACCTGGCTGGCCACCAACTACGGCTTGCAATACGTGGGCTACTACCTGTCGCTGGCCGCCGTGCTGACCCTGGGTGCGCTGTTGATGGTGGGCAAGCCACGCGAGGGCAAGGAAGCTTGGCAGTAACTGCTTTCCTCTAGCCGTACGAAAGCCGTCAGCTGAGCTGGCGGTTTTTTTGCGCCGTTATTTCGCCGCCACGTGGTCGTAACAGGCTTTGAGCCCCGTGTAATCGTAGAAGACGCTGCCCGGCGCGATGCGGGCACTGTCGCACGATGGCTGGAAGGGCGTTTCCTTTTCGTTGTACAGCAGGCGCACGATGAGTTGACCGTCGCCGTTGCGGTACACGTCCCACTGCATGTTGGCCGCCAGTGGCGAGACGGTCTGGCCGCGCCATGGATGATTGTCATAACCATAGCTGGCCGAAGCCGGCAGCGCCTGCTGCAAGCCCATGGCCGATGCCAGCGGGATGATCATCTCGGCGTGCGTGAAGCGCAGCTTGGCCGCGTGGCGCAGATCACCTGCGGCCAGCGCATCGACTTCCTTGAAAAAATCCTCGCGCAAGGCCAGCGCGAAACGCCAGGTGACGCCGGCACTGTCCGTGGTGGACGGCCCCTTCTTGTAAAAATCCTCGTGGTCGGCCACCGAGGCGTAATAGCGCGCATCGTCGGCCGGCATGTAGCGGCTGAAATCGGCCTTCACCTCGTGGCGCATGCCGGCGGCGATGGCGTACAGCTCATACAGTTTCGTCGCGGCCGCATTCACGCTGCGGATGGCCGTCTTGCCGCTACCCTTCAGGGTGCGCGTGAGTTTGCCGTCCGCGCTGGTGAACGTGTAGCTGCCCGTATCCGCATAGCTGGTGGAGCCGCCGTTAAACTGCGCGAGGAAGGCGGGCGTGAACAAGCGCTCCAGCACCTGGCGCGCATGCTTGGCTGCTGCCGGCTGCCTGGCGGGGGGAGTCATCAGCGTGTCCAGCCGCTTGGTCCTTTCGTAGCGCTGGTAGGCCTGGCTGGCGGCATAGGTGGCGAAATACGGGTTGGCGCGATCAGCGACAAAATCCGTCTGCGGCGCCAGCTTGTGCGCGTACAGCAGGAAACGATTCACGCCATCCGGTTGTGGGGCCGGTGTGCGTTCCTGCGGATACGGGGCCGGTGCCGGCGGCAGATACATCAGCGGCGCGAGCGCCGGCGCATGCTCGAGCAGCGACTGCGTGAAAAAGCGTGCGCTGTCGCGCGCGCGGTCCACGCCGGAATGGATGGTGACGAGCTGGCGCGGCGCCGTCGCGGCGTCTTGCCCCACTTGCGCAAACAGGGTGGGCAGGCGCGCCAGCATGCGTACGGCCAGTTGCCGGTGTTCCTCGATGCCCGTCTGCGACAGATTGCCGTAGCCGGGCCGCTCGATGCCGGCCACGCCATAGCCAAGCAGGGCGTTGGACTGCATCAGGGCCAGGATATCGGGGCCCAGTTCGCGCCCCAGGGGCGTCAAGGCATCCTGCGCGGCGGCCTGCTGCCACATCGCGTACAAGGCCGCGTCGCCCTTCATGCCCGTCAGCCCGCGCGCACCGTGGCGCGCCACCAGTTGCGTGTAGATGGGCTGGAAGCCGGCCGGGGGCGCGGCATACGTGGCCGGGTCCTGCTGCGGCGCATACGGCGTCTTGGTTTGATAGTCGCCGTCGAAGGCCAGGGCGGGACTGGCGTACAGGGCCAGGGCCAGCGGCACGCTGGACAGGGGAAGCGATAGGGGCATGGTTTTTTGTGAATGTTTTCTTGAATGCAAGCCTAGCACTGAACGAAAAAAAACGAAAAAAAGGCGGGCACGGCTGAATGCCGGCCCGCCTGTTCCGTCACCGCAAGGTGTCAGCCTACCACTTCGGTGTGTACTTCAGCGTGAACTGCACGTTGCGCGGGTCGCCATAGTAGTTATTCGACCCGGTGGTGTTGTAGGCCGGTATGATATAGCGCTTGTCGAAGGCGTTGTTGACGTTGACCGACAGGGCCATTTGCGGCGTGGCTTGCCAGGCCAGGCGTGCATTCCAGATCGAGAAGCCGGCAACCTTGAACTTGTACCCGGTATCGACCGTATGGCTTTGCAGGTTGGCGCCAGCGCCCACGCTGAACTTGTCCCAGGCGCCGGGCAGGGTATAGCTGGACCAAACACGCAGCATGTGTTTCGGCGTCCAGGTGGAAAAGACCTTGCCCTGATTGTCCGGGTCGTTCAGATAGGTCGTCGTCGTATAGGCGTAGCCGGCCGACAGCTGCAAGCCGCGCGCCACTTCGCCCGACACTTCCGCTTCCAGGCCCTGGCTGCGCACCTTGCCCGAGGCACGCGAGCAGTACCCGTCGGGGCACACCATGCCCCCATCATAGTCGGTGACGGCACGGTTCTTGTGGTCGTAGCGGAACACGGCCAGCGAGGTGTTGACCTTGCCATCCATCAGCTCACCCTTGATGCCCGCCTCGTAGTTGCTGCCCGTGATGGGCTTGAGAACCTTGTCTTGCGCATCGCGGATACTTTGCGGCGTGAAGATGTCGGCATAGCTGGCGTAGGCCGACCATTGCGGATCGAGCGCGTAGATCAGTGCCGCCGACGGCGTGAACTTGGCGGTGGCGTTGAGTTGTTCTTCGGGACCTTCGGGCGTCGCATACAGGAAGTCGTACCAGCTGAAGCGTCCACCCAGCACGGTTTTCAGCTTGCCGGTCAACTGGCCGTTCCAGCTGCCATACAGACCTTTCTGGCGTACTTCGTAAGTGCTGACGGGACGCACGCCGCGCGCGGCGATGCTGTCGATATCTTGCCATGGGCGGTTGTGTCTGATGTTGAAGACGTCCGCACCGGATTCCCAGGCGCGGGCATAGACGTCGTCCGACGCCAGCGTGACATAGCTGGCGCCCACGAGGACTTCCTGCGCCACGCCCAGGCTGTCGAATTTTCCGCGTACGAAAGCATCGATGCCGCGCTTGCGGTTGTCGAAATCCATGCCAAAGTCGCCATAGCGCGCGCCGCTGCCGTCGGGATTGATGGGCATGGCCACACGCTGGTGCACGGAACTGGTGTTTTCCTTCATGTTCACGGCCGATGCCTTCAGGCTCCACTGGCTGTTGAAGTGGTGTTCCAGGTCGAGGTAAACGTTGGTTTGCCTGGCCTCGCTGCGGTTCCAGTCGGCACCCGTGAAGGTGGAGCGGGGCAGGTTCAGCGCGCTGCCGTCCGCATAGCGGGGCAGGCCGATGAAGGTGGGGCGGCCGTGGTCATTGACGTTGCTGATGGCCAGGCCCAGGGTGGTGGCCGGTCCCAGGTCATAGTCGAGTGCCGCATACAGGGTGCGGTTCTTGCTCCACACCTGGTCGACGAAGGAATGGGTATCGTCTTCATCGACAATAACGCGCCCGCGCAGGCTGGCGTCCGCGTTCAAGGGGCTGCTGACGTCGAGCTGGGCGCCATAATGGTCCCACGAGCCGGCGCGCGCCGTCATGCTGACACTGCGCGCGGCGGTCGGACGCTTGCGTACCAGGCTGACGGAACCACCGGGGCTGCCCGTGCCGACCAGCATGCCGGAGGCGCCGCGCAGCACTTCCAGGCGGTCGTAGATGACCATGTTTTCCTGACCCCAGTTACCCAGCGCATAGGTGTTGCGGTCGATTGGCACGCCATCGTACTGCCATTGATCGATCTGGAAGCCGCGCGCCGTGATCACCACGCCCGGGCCCACGCCATGCACGCCCACCACGCCGGTGACGTTGTTGACGGCTACACGCAAGTCCGTGATGCCCTGGTCGTCCAGGCGCTGGCGCGTCAGCACGCTGACCGATTGCGGCATGTCCTTCATCGATTGCTCGCCCTTGCCGAGGGTGATTCTGCGCGCCGTGTAGGAGCCGCTGCCTTCCGTGGTGGCGCCTTGTTCGGCCTGGCCAACGATGGTAATCGAGGGCATGGTGCGCTCGGCCGCCGAGGCGGTACTTGCCGCCGCCGTGGGTGCGGACGCCGGCGCGGCCACCAGCACATAGCCGGTGGCCGTCTTGCCGATGGCGTAGCCGCTGCCGCGCAGCAGCACGGCGAAACCGTCCTCGATGGCGTAGCTGCCTTGCAGGCCTGCGCTGGTCAAACCCTGCACCTTGGCCGCGTCGATGACGATGGATACCCCTGACTGCTGGGCATAGCGGTTCAAGGCACCGGCCAGCGGACCGGCGGGGATGGCATAGCTGGCGACTGCCGGCACGGCCTGGGCGATTGCCTGGGCCTGCAGGCCGGCGCCAGCCAGCAGCATGGCAGCCAGGGCCAGGGGGTGCAGCCGCGTGCGCAGGGTGTTCGGGGAAACGGCAAGGACTTGAACGGACATGGTGACAGCCTTTTTTGAATGATCTCAGCTGCCTTGACGCACGAGAGGCGCAAATTGGAACCGCGAACGCACAATTTTCTGATTTATTTTTTGGCCGGACCGCTGGCGGGGGCGTCGACCATCACCAGGTAGCGCGTCAGCATGCGGATGCGCAGCTGCGGGAAATTGTCGATCAGCAGTTGCAGTGCCTTGTCCGTGTCGTCCAGAGGCAGCACGGCGGCCACGCGAATACCCGCTATCTGCGCCCCGTCGTAATGCAGCTGGCCGGGTCGGTGGCGGGCCAGCTCGTCGAGCACCTCGGCCAGCGGCAAGTCGTCGACCACCAGCTGGCGCGCGCGCCACGCCTCCTGCACGCTGGCCGCATCGATGGCTTGCATCGGGCCCACGCCATCTTCCGTGATGCGCGTGCGCTGGCCCGCCTGCACCACGACGGCCGGATGTTGCGGAACCTGCGCCAGGACTTTGGACTCCAGCATGCTCAGGATGGTGGCGCCGTCTTCCCTGCGCACGGCAAAGCGCGTGCCCAGCGCGCGGATCGCCGCCTGCTTGCTATCGACGATGAAGGGGCGCTGCGCATCCTTGGCCACATCGACGAGGATGTCGCCACGCACCAGCTCCACATGCCGTTCGCCCGCATTGAAACGCACGTTGACGGCGCTGTCGCTGCCCAGTGTGAGGCGGCTGCCATCGGCCAGGGTGTGCGTCTGCCATTGTCCCGTGGGGCTGCGCAGGTCGGCCAGCAGGTAGGCGGGGCGCTCGCTGATGACCAGCGCACCTGTCAGCACCAGCATGGCCACGGCGCTGGCCGCGGCCAGCTGGCGCAGACGCTGGCGGGGACGCTTTTGGGCGATGGCGGCCAGGGCGGCGCGCGCGGGCCTATGGTCGCCGCCGGCCGGCTCGCGCACGGCGTTCAATTGACGCAGCAGGTTTTCCATGCCGGCGGCCACTGTCGCGTGCAGCGGGTCGGCTGCCTTCCATGCGGCGAAGCCGGCCTGCGCCATGTCGCGCTCGGCCGGGTCGTCGGCGCTCAGGCGCACAATCCAGTGCGCGGCCTGCTCGGCTGCCACATCGGTGCGGGGGCTATTCATGCCGCCATGGCCGGGCAGGCGTGGCGGCACGCCAGCAAGGCTTGCACCAGGTATTTTTGCACCATGCGCGTGGAGACGTTCAGTTGCGCCGCGACGGCGGCCTGCGGCTGTTCTTCCAGGTAGTGCAGCAAAAAGGCGTCGCGTGCCTTGGTCGATAAGCCGCCCAGCGCCGTGGCGATCTGCTCGAGTGCCTGCACGGCCATCAGTATCTCGTCCGGCGAGGGTGCGCCGGGCAGGCTGTCGGCCAGCAGGGCCAGTTCCGCCAGGTAGCTGCGCTCGAGTATCTGGCGGCGCGCGCGGTCGAGCAGCAATCGCTTCGCCGTGGTAGACAAGTAGGCGCGCGGCTCGCGCATGCCGAAGAGGGCGTCGCGCGAGGCGATGATGCGCACGAACGTGTCTTGCGCCACGTCGGCTGCACCATGCGGGCAACTGAGTTTTCTGCGCAGCCAGCCGAGCAGCCAGCCGTGATGCTCGCTGTAGAGCGACTGCACTTGCTGTTGCAGGCTGGGCTGGGCGATGGACATAAGGTTGCGAAAGATTATGAATGAGAATTATTCTCATTGTAAGCGCCAGTGGCGGCTTGCCACAATCCCCAATGCTTGCGGATGAGGCGGGTGTTGCTTACAGGCCGCACGCGAGGCTGCCCAGCAATGAAAAAACCCGCCGCTGCGCGAGGCAGGAGCGGGTTTATCAAGACTGCAAATTCTTGGTGGTGATAGGTGGACTTGAACCACCGACCCCAGCATTATGAATGCTGTGCTCTAACCAACTGAGCTATATCACCAAACAGACCGGTCAGACCGGATGCTGGTTGTGACCATGCGAACCATGATCCTTGTTCTTTGGTGGTGATAGGTGGACTTGAACCACCGACCCCAGCATTATGAATGCTGTGCTCTAACCAACTGAGCTATATCACCCAACAGCCGAGCATTATCCAGTCTTCCCATTTCCTTGTCAATGCCGGCCATGAAAAATCTGTGGATTTTTCGTGGCGGCTTGCCGGCGTGATTATTTTTGTAACGGCGTCAGCAAGGGCTGGATTTGCGCCAGCATGGACGAGGCCGGGTCTAAGCCCAAGCAATCGATGACGATACGTTCCGGCATGGCGCGTAGCCTAAGTCGAGCCTAGCGCCTGGCCGGTGGTTGTGTGGCGACGCTTATTTTAGCAAAGGGACGATTTGTGCCAGCATGGCGCTGGCCGGGTCTAAGCCCAGGCAATCGATGACGATACGTTCCGGCATGGCGCGCAGCCTAAGTCGAGCCTAGCGCCTGGCCGGTGCTTGTGTGGCGACGCTTATTTTAGCAAAGGGACGATTTGTGCCAGCATGGCGCTGGCCGGGTCTAAGCCCAGGCAATCGATGACGATACGTTCCGGCATCGAGCGCAGCCAGGTTAGCTGGCGTTTGGCCAGCTGGCGCGTGGCGATGATGCCCGTCTCGCGCAAGGTGGCGCGGTCGATGCGGCCATCGAGGTACTCCCAGGCCTGGCGGTAGCCCACGCAGCGCATCGAGGGCAAGCCGGGATGCAGGTCGCCGCGCCGGCGCAGCTGCTCCACTTCATCGAGCAAGGCATCGTTTTTCAGCATGACGTCGAAGCGCGTGGCGATGCGTGCGTGCAGCACGGCGCGGTCCGACGGTTCCAGCGCGAACGAGTGCAACTGGAACGGAAGCACGGTCTTTTCGCGCAGGGCCAGCAAGGCCGACATGGGCTGGCCGGACAGGGCGATAATTTCCAGCGCGCGGCCGATGCGCTGCGCGTCCTGCGGCGCCAGGCGCGCGGCAGTGATGGGGTCTTGCTGCGCCAGGCGCGCATGCATGGCGGGCCAGCCGATGGCGGCCGCGTCCTCTTCCAGCTGCGCGCGCAGAACAGGATCGGCACCGGGCAAGTCGTCGAGGCCATCGGCCAGACCCTTGAAGTACAGCATGGTGCCGCCGACCAGTAGCGGCAGCTTGCCGCGCGCCGTGATTTCGCTCACCAGGCGCAGGGTATCGTTGCGGAACTGCGCCACCGAATAGGCGTCCAGCGGGTCGATGATGTCGATCAAATGATGCGGTACCTGGGCCAGTTCCTCTTTCGACGGCTTGGCCGTGCCGATATCCATGCCCCGGTAGACGAGGGCGGAATCGACGGAAATGATCTCGGACGGGATGGCTTGCGCGATGGTCAGCGCACTGGCCGTCTTGCCGCTGGCCGTGGGGCCCATGATGGCGACGGCCAGGGGGAGGTGTGGGGTATTTTGCATGTTGACTCTTGTAAGGTGGTGCGTAGGTCGGCTTAGCGCAAGCGTAAGCCGACGTGATGCCGCCGCTGCAGTGTCGGATTACGCTGCGCTAATCCGACCTACTGGCCGCGCAGGAACAGTTTATCGAGCGCGTTAATTTCGACCTGCACCCACGTGGGCCTGCCATGGTTGCACTGATCGGCGCGTTCCGTGCTCTCCATCTGGCGCAGCAGGGCGTTCATTTCCTGCACCGACAAGATCCGGTTGGCGCGCACGGCCGTGTGGCAGGCCAGGGTACCAAGCAACTCGTTCTGGCGCTCGATCAGCACGCGCGAGCCGCCGTATTCGCGCACATCGCGCAGCACGTCGCGCGCCAGGGTTTGTGCGTCGGCGTTCTTCAGCAGGGTCGGTACGGAACGCACGGCGAGGGTGGTGGGCGACAGGGCGGCGATGTCGAAGCCCAGCGCCTTTAACGTCTCCTGGTTTTCATTTGCCGTCGACACTTCGATGGCATCCGCGTAAAACGTCACGGGGATCAGCAGCGATTGCACCTGCATATCCTGGCCCGAGACTTGCGCCTGCAGCGCGTTTTTCAGCTGTTCGTACAGAATGCGCTCATGCGCTGCGTGCATGTCGACCAGCACCAGTCCCTTGGTGTTTTGCGCCAGGATGTAGATGCCATGCAGCTGGGCCAGGGCAAAGCCCAGCGGGTATTCTTCGCGCGCCATCGCCTCGGGCGAGGCGATGTAGGGCTCGACCTGCGTGATCGGCGACGTTGCGGTGCCGCCGCCGAACAGGGCACCATAGGCCGCCGTATCCTGGGCGATGCCTGGCGCCTCGGCAAAGAAGGGACGGGCCGCACCGGGCGAGGCGGGCGCAAAGGTGTTCGTAAATTGCGCGCCGAACGAGGTTTGCGTCTGCTCGCGGCGCCAGATGCCGGGGCCACCGCTGGCGGCGCCAGCGTCGCCAGCACCCAGGCTGGAAGCGGCCGGCAAGGGAGCCGGCACGCTGCCGAAGGCCGTCGCCGAGGTCTGCGCCAGCGCACGCTGCACGGCGTGGAAGACAAACTGGTGTACGGAGCGGCTGTCGCGGAATCGCACTTCGATCTTCGACGGGTGCACGTTGACGTCGACCAGGGCCGGATCGAGGTCGAGCGCCAGCACGTACGATGGGAAGCGGTCGCCATGCAGCACGTCCTGGTAGGCCATGCGCACGGCGTGCACCAGCAGCTTGTCGCGCACGAAGCGGCCGTTGACATAAAAGAACTGGCCGTCGGCGCGCGCCTTGGACGCCGTCGGCAAGCCGGCAAAGCCGTGAATGCGCAGGGTGCCGGCCGACTCGTCCAGCGCCAGGCGCGCTTCGGCGAAGTCATTGCCGAGGATGTGGGCGCTGCGTTTGGCCAGTTCGCTGATATTCCACTGGTCGATGGTGCGCCCGTTGTGCGACAGCGAGAACGACACGTCCGGCCGCGCCAGGGCGATGCGACGCACCACTTCGGCGCAGTGGCCGTATTCCGTCTGTTCGGATTTGAGGAACTTGCGCCGCGCGGGCGTGTTGAAATACAGGTCTTGCACGTCGACCGTGGTGCCGTGCGCGCCGGACGACGGCGAGACGCTGCCATTGTGCGAGCCGACGATTTCCCACGCATGGGCAGCGTCCGCCGTGCGCGAGGTCAGGGTGACGGCGGCCACCGAGGCGATGGATGCCAGCGCCTCGCCGCGAAAGCCCAGCGTGCCCACGTTTTCCAGGTCGTGCAGGGAGGCGATTTTCGAAGTGGCGTGGCGCGCCAGGGCCAGCGGCAGCTGTTCCTTGTCGATGCCGCGGCCATTGTCCGTAATCGCGATGCGTTTCACGCCCCCTTCTTCCAGCCGTACCGTGATCTGCGTGGCACCCGAGTCCAGTGCGTTTTCCAGCAATTCCTTGACCACGGCCGATGGCCGCTCGACCACCTCGCCAGCGGCGATTTGCGAAATCAACTGGTCAGGCAGGGCCTGGATCGGGCGGTGGGGCGTGATGGGAGCGTTCATGCGGTAATTATACCGGGGTCAGACCCGTCGGGTCTGACCCCAGCCCTTGTTCTTGGGCTAAAAGTTGGCCTACTTCGCCACCTCCCGCACCGGTATCGGCGCGTTGCACAGGTCGACGTGGCCGGCCGTGACCTTGCTCCAGGGGCCGCCTCGGTGGCGCTGGGCTTCCAGCACGGCCTGGTAGGCGGCGCTGTCGGTGCGCATCACTTCCAGGTTTGCGCGCTGCTCTGGCGGTACGCTGGCGGCCAGGCGGATGGTCTTGATCGGCACGTTTTTCTCGGGGCTGTCATAAAAGCCCATGGGGCCAGCGCCCCGCGGCAGGGTCGACAGCAATGGCATGCCGGAGACCACCCGGCCGACGACAGTGATGTCGCGGTCCAGGTGGCGCGGCGACTGGCCGATGACGGCGTACAGTTCCGTGCCACCGCCGCTGTCGCTGGCGCTGTCGCGGCCCACGCCCACGGTGGCGTAGCAATGCGCGAGCCAGGCCGTGCCGGTTTTCGGATCGCGCGCGGACGGGAAGCCGTTCGAATGGCCCACCTGCGGCGCATAGCCGTCAAGGTCCGGCAAGCGCGTGAAGCTCTTGACGTTTTTCAAGGGCACGGTGAATTCGCCGGGCAGGGTGCGCTGGGCATGCAAAATGGGCTTGGGATTTTTCTCGTTCGGATCGCCCCACTGCGCCACCCAGTTGTCCTGCGCCCGCGTGATGGCCAGACCGTCGTAATACTGTTCGGCTACCAGGCCCTTGATATTGGCCACGTGCTTCGGCGCGAAGTCGGGCGCCAGCTCGATCACCACGCGACCGGCGGGAATGTCCATGTACAGGGTGTTGTCCGGGTCCAGCGGACGCCAGTCGGACGGTTTGGAGGCCTTGATCACGTCGGCGAGCGTCGCCTTGGCGGGCAGCTCGGCGGGCGCCTTGATCTGGACAGGTGCCGCGTGGGCGGACAGTTGGACAAGGCCCAGCACGGTGGCCATGGTCAGGCTGCTCAGTGGATGCAGATACATATTCTCTCCTGGTCGGCGCGGATTGCACCGGTCAGAAAGTGTATACCGGAATGGCAATATTTCGCTGAAAAAACATTGTACGGGCCGAACATGGCCTGCGGGAAGGAAGGCTGGCCTGCGCAAGTTGGCGAGGGTATTTCCTTAACCTTTACTTAAATTGCCACACGCGCAAGGGCAGCACATAATTAATCCTGAAATATCGGCCCGGGGACTGCCGTTGCGCTGGCCGGGTGGTGTATGATTCCGCCGCTACCTTTAGGGAAAAATATATGGATTTTGTGCAATTCCTCGACATGATCGTACATGTCGACAAGACGCTGGGTCTCTTGATCGAGCAGTACGGTACCCTCGTGTATGCAGTGCTGTTTGCCATTATTTTTTGTGAGACAGGCCTCGTGGTGCTGTTCTTCTTCCCTGGGGATACCTTATTGTTTATCGCCGGCGCGTTTTGCGCGACGGGACAGATGCACCTGGGCTTGCTGATTGCCTTGCTGGTGACGGCCGCCGTCACGGGGAACACGCTCAATTACTGGATAGGCGAGGCCATCGGGCAAAGGGTGTTTACCCACGATTACCGCTGGATCAACAAGGATGCCATGCGCCGCACGCATGAATTCTTTGAAAAGCATGGCGGCAAGACCATCATCCTGGCCCGTTTCGTGCCGGTGGTACGCACCTTCGCCCCTTTCGTCGCCGGCATTTCCGACATGACGCATGCGCGCTTCCAGATGTACAACGTGACGGGCGCCCTGTTGTGGGTGGTCGGCCTGGTAACGGCGGGTTACTTCTTCGGCAATATCCCGTGGATACGCGACCATCTGACCTTGATCGTGCTGATCGGTGTTGGCGCCGCCGTCGTGCCAGTGGTACTGGGTGGCATGTGGAAACTCTACAAGCGCATGGTCGGCAAGTCGGCCTAAGGCCGCATGGATCCGGGGCAAGCGCGTTGCGGCACAGCCCGCAGCAGGCCCCGGATCCCGTTTTTCTCTTCGTTGTTTTTGTTTTACTCCCACGCTGATTCAAGTTTTGCTGCTTTCCAGCCGTAAACCAGAGGGTATTCTCACTTTCTGGATTTCCATGCGACATTTGAGCGCCCTGTTAGCTTGCAGCCTTGCCGCCATGGCGTCCATGGCAAGCGCCAAAGATGCCCCCGCGCCGGCGACCGCCGCCGCATCCGCGCCCATGTCGGCATCGGCGCGCGCGGCTGCCATGAAAACCCTGACCGAATCGGTGAAGGGCAAGGAGGCCAAATCGCCTGTCGTCGTCGCGCCCACCGTGCGCGAGAAGGAGGAAGCGGCCGAAGTCGACCTGTCCGAGCGCATCGCGGCGCGCCTGGCGGAAATGCGCGCCACCCAGGCGGCCCGCGCCGCCGCCCGCGCCAGGCGCGCCGCCGTGGTGAAGGCCGCGCCGCCACCACCGCCACCCGTGCCGCGCGGCACGCACTGGTCGTACGAGGGCGACAGCGGCCCGGCCAACTGGAGCAAGATCAATGTCGACTGGGCCAAGTGTGGCAATGGCAACCGCCAGTCGCCGATCGATATTCGCGATGGCATGAAAGTGGAACTCGAACGTATCAGCTTTGACTACCACCCGTCGTCGTTCAATGTGGTCGACAATGGCCACACGGTGCAGGTGGGCGTGAGCGGCGGCAATTACATCACGGTGCAGAACCGCATGTTCGAGCTGCAGCAGTTCCATTTCCATCGCCCTTCCGAAGAGCGCATCAATGGCAAGGCGTTTGAAATGGTGGTGCACCTGGTGCACCGCGACGCCGAAGGCCGGCAAGCTGTGCTGGCCCTGCTGCTGGAACGCGGCGCTGCGCAAGCGACCATCCAGACGGTGTGGAACAACCTGCCGCTGGAAAAGTTCGAGACCATGCAGCCGACCATCCTGCTCGACCCGGCCGAGATGCTGCCGACGCGGCGCGATTACTACACCTACATGGGATCGATGACGGAGCCGCCTTGCAGCGAAGGCGTGCTGTGGCTGGTGATGAAGCAGCCGGTACAGGCCTCGCCGGCGCAAATGGCGCTGTTCAGCCGCTTGTATCCCTTGAATGCGCGGCCCATCCAAGCGGGCAATGGCCGCATCATCAAGGAATCGAATTAAATAAATGCGAGGCGCTGGCGGCCGGTCCACTCGGCGCCGGCAGCCAGCGTATCGGGCTGGATCAGTGCCGGCTCGATGCAGATGAAGCGCGGGTATTCGTCGTCGGCCAGGTCGGGCAGGGCGGCTGCGTCTTGCGCGCCGGGGTTCCACACGACGGCATCCGTGAAGCCCTGCTGCTCCAGGCGCAGCGTGTGGCTGCCAGACTGCAGGGTCAAGGCGCCCGGCAGCTGGTAGTAGATGCGGTCCAGCTTGTCGGCGAATTGCAGCCACTCTTCCGCCTGCAAGGCATCTTGCGGCGTCTCGTCCGAATAGCGCACGCGCTGCAAGCCGCCAACGCGCGCCTCGCTCAATTGATCAATCGCAAAATAGCTGTGCAGGGCGGCCGAGAACGGGAACGCCTGCTCGCCCGTGTTGTGCACGGACAGATTCAGTTCCAGCGATTGGCCTTGTACCGCCACGCGCAGGCGCAGGGTGAAGGCGCAGGGCCAGGTGGCGCCGATTGCGTCCGGCAGGTCCGTGTGCTGCAAGATAAATTCCGCATGGGCGGCGCCATCGGTTTCGCCGCTGGACGCGAGCTGCCAGGTCGCCACGCGGGCAAAGCCGTGGCGCATGCCCGTGCCGCGCGCGCCGAACTGGGGAAAGATCACGGGTACGCCGCCACGGATGGCGCGGCTGCCATCAAGGCTGGATGCGCGGCTGCAGAACAGGCGCTCCTGGCGATCGCTGGTCTGCCACGAGACCAGGTGGCCGCCATACAGGGTGACGGTGGCCTGCGCGCCATCGGCGGCGCGGATGGTCACGGCCGGCAACTGGCCAAAAGTACTCTTGCTCATGCGGGTGTCCATGTCAGGTCAAACGGCTTTTCGCCAGCGGCGGATTCTTGGCAAAGTAATTCTTGATGCCCGTGACGATGGCGTCGGCCATCTGGTCCTGGTAGCCATTGTCGGTCAGCTTGGCTTCTTCTTCCGGATTCGAGATGAAAGCCGTCTCGATCAGGATGGAGGGGATGTCGGGTGCCTTCAGCACGGCGAAGCCGGCCTGTTCGACGGAGCCCTTGTGCAGGCGGTTGATGCCGCCGATTTCGCGCAGCACGGCCTTGCCCAGCTTCATGCTGTCATTGATCTGCGCCGTCGTCGACAGGTCGAGCAGCACGCTGGCCAGCTGCTTGTCGTGGTTCTTCACGTTCACGCCGCCGATCAGATCGGCCTGGTTTTCCTTGTTGGCCAGCCAGCGCGCGGCAGTCGAGGTGGCGCCCTTTTCGGACAGTACGAAGACGGACGAGCCGCGCGCCGTCGGCTGGATGAACGCATCGGCGTGGATCGAGACGAACAGGTCGGCCTGTACCTTGCGTGCCTTTTCCACGCGCATGCCCAGCGGGACAAAGAAATCGGCGTCGCGCGTGAGCATGACGCGCATGTTCGGCTGCAGCTCCAGCTTGGTTTTCAGGCGCTTGGCAATGGCCAGCACCACGTCTTTTTCGCGGCTGCCCCTGCTACCCATGGCGCCCGGGTCTTCTCCACCATGGCCTGGGTCGAGCGCGATGGTAATCATGCGCACCACTTTCTGGCCGGGCAATGGGCGTGCCTCGGGGCGCTGTTCGGGGCGAATATCGGCTACGGGAGGCACGATGGGCGCGACCGGTGGCACCACTGCGGCCACGGGCGGCTTGCCGCTGTCGGGCAGGGGCAGCGCGGGGGGCGGCGTATGCGTGCCGGCCATTGGCGGTTTGGCAGGGTCGCTCGACCAGTCGCCCTTTTCGATCATCTGGGCGATCAGGTCCGGCTCGCGCACGGGATACAGGTCGAAGATCAGGCGGTGATTGTAGGAGCCGGCCGGCGGCAGGGTAAACAGCTGCGGCGTGACTTCTTCCTTCAGGTCGAACACCAGGCGCACGACGTTGGGCCGGTTCTGGCCCACGCGCACCTGCTTGATGTACGGATCGTTCGACTGAATCTTCGCCACCAGGCCTTTCAAGGTGGGATTGAGTTCCAGTCCTTCGATGTCGACCACCAGCCGTTCCGGGTCCTTGACGATGAAGTGGGTCGCCTTCAGGATGCTGTCGTTTTCCAGGGTGACGCGCGTGTAGTCCTCGGCCGGCCAGACGCGTACGGCGAGAATTTGCGCCGCCATCGCCGACATGGGCGCGAACACGGACAACAGCAGGGTGCCGCCGGCCTTGAGTACCGTGCGCCGGGTGATGGGCGAGGAGATCAAAGGTTCGGGGCGAATTTGAGACGGTGAAGGCATGACAGACCCAATTCAGAAGACGCTTGCAATTCTACATCACGTCCTGTACCCGCAACGCTCAAATAAACATTCAGGTCAGCCGGCGGCAACACCGGTTCGGCTTTCTCCGGCCATTCGACGATGCAGATGTTGCGGCCGTCGAAGTCTTCGCGAAATCCCGCGTCGAGAAATTCCTCGGCACTGCCCATGCGGTACAGGTCGAAGTGGATGACGTTAATGGGCTGGCCATCGAGCTGCACCGTGTAGGGTTCGGACAGCGTATAGGTGGGGCTTTTGACGTGGCCCGCATGGCCGGCAGCGTGCAGCAGGGCGCGCGTGAGCGCCGTCTTGCCGGCACCCAGGTCGCCGTGCAGGTAGATCGCCAGTCCGGGCGCCAGCGCGCGCGCCAGCGCGGCGCCCAGCGCGGCGGTGCCGGCTTCGTCGTGGAGGTGGGCTTTGAAGTGTTCGGTCATTATCTTCGGTATCGCATAAAATGGAGGCTGCTGTCATTGTAACCGCCCGCGCGCCTGCCGTTTTCCGTAAAGTCCCCTATGTCCGCCACCGTCACCGATCTCGCCGTCCTGGCGCGCACCATTAAAGAGTGGGGGCGCGAGCTGGGTTTTGCCGAGGTGCGCATCGCCGACGTGGATCTGTCGCACATGGAAGCGCCCTTGCAGGCCTGGATCGATGCAGGGTACCACGGCGAAATGGACTACATGGCCAGCCACGGCATGAAGCGTGCGCGCCCTGCAGAACTGGTGCCGGGCACGGTGCGCGCCATCAGCGCGCGCATGAATTATCTGCCGCCGGCGCTGGGGCCCGACTGGCGTGAGCACGAGGCGGCGCGCGACGCCGATCCTGCGGCAGCCGTGATTTCCGTGTATGCGCGGGGCCGCGACTATCACAAGGTCATGCGTTCGCGCCTGCAGCAGCTGGCCGAGCGCATCAAGGGCGAGATCGGCGACTTCGGTTACCGCGTCTTCAGCGATTCGGCGCCCGTGATGGAAGTCGAACTGGCGCAAAAGGGAGGCTTGGGCTGGCGCGGCAAGCACACCTTGCTGATCAACCGCCAGGGCGGTTCCTTCTTTTTCCTTGGCGAGATCCTCGTCGACGTGCCGCTGCCCGTGGACCCGCCTGAAACGCCGCGTTGCGGCCAGTGCTCGGCGTGCATCACGGTGTGCCCGACGCAAGCCATCCTGGGGCCGTACCAGCTCGACGCGCGCCGCTGCATTTCCTACCTGACGATCGAGTTGAAGGGCGCCATTCCCGTCGAGATGCGGCCTTTGATCGGCAACAAGGTGTACGGCTGCGACGATTGCCAGACCGTCTGCCCGTGGAACAAGTTCGCCCAGCGCGCCGTGGTGCCCGATTTCGACGAGCGCCACAGCCTGGGCAGCGCGGGCATGGTGGAACTGTTCGCCTGGACGGAAGAGGAATTCAACCGGCGCATGGAAGGCAGCGCGATTCGCCGCATTGGCCACGAACGCTGGCTGCGCAACCTGGCCGTCGGCATGGGCAACGCGGCCGCCAAGGCCCGGGGCCAGGCCGATATCGTCGCGGCCCTGCTGTCGCGCCGCGAGCACCCGTCGGCCATCGTGCGCGAGCACGTCGAATGGGCGCTGGCGCTGCACGGCATCGCTTGACCCGCGTTTATAACTGCGCTTAAACCTGTTTCAGGCGCAGCGCCGACCACTCACTATCGATGGCGACCATCGCCACGCTGTCGAGTCCCACCGTTTGCGCAAAAGCGCGCAGATCGTCGCGGTGGATGTCGCTGCCTGCCTTCACGCCGCCCTTGCGGTATGCTACCCACAGCGCGCCGCCGGGCGCCAGGCGCGCCTGCGCCACCGGCAGATGCTGCTCCAGTTCCGCGCGGCTGCGCGCGAACAGCAATAGCCAGTCGGCCCGCTCTCCTTCATTCACCCGTCGCTCCGCCGGCAGCTGCGCCAGCAAGGCCGCATGCTCGCCACCGTCATTGAGCACGTCCAGGGTCTTGGCATTTTTCACAAACATTTTTTCAGCGATGGTTTTGTCGGGCATGGCATGGGCATGTGGATTGGGAGAAGACGAGCATAACAAATTCCTCCTTGACTTATCGATATATCGTTATAAAATAGAGATACCTACTAACGATATATCTTTAAAGAGAAAACATGAGAAACTCACACCACGCAGAACAGGGCCACGGCGGCCATCACCATCATCACGCCCATGGCGGCCAGCATCACCATTCCGGCGAACATCGCCACGAACATCGCCATGAGCACTTCATGCACGGTCGCGGCCCGCGCGGCTTCGACGAGCGCGGCGACGGCATGGGGCATGGCGGCCCCGGTGGCCGGGGCGGACGCGGCGAACGGGCCGAGCGCGTTTTCGGCCGCGGCGACCTGCCGCTGATCGTACTGGCGCTGATCGAAATCAGTCCCCGCCACGGCTATGAAATCATCAAGGCCATCGAAGAGCGTTGCGGCGGCGCCTACGCCCCAAGCCCCGGCGCCGTGTATCCGACCTTGACCCTGCTGGAAGAGCAGGACTATGTCACGTCGGGCGAAAGCGCCAGCGGCAAGAAGCTCTACACGATCACGGAGCTGGGACGCGCCTATCTCGACGAGAACCGCGCCCAGGTGGATGGCATCCTGGCCCGCCTCGACATGTTTGCCCGCGTCCAGGCGAAAAACGCCTTGCCCGAGCGCGTGCACCAGGCCATGCACACCCTCAAGCATGCGCTGTTGCTGAACAAGTCCAACTGGAGCGAAGCGGAAGCCGAGCGCGTTTCCGCCGTGCTGGAACAGGCGGCGAACGCCATCGTCGACGGCCACTGAGCCTACTTTACAAGGATAAGTAATGACTACCGCATCACCTGCAACACCACGCCCGCATGCCATCGAGCGCGTGCGCCACGACTTGAAACTGCGCGTATTGACCGTCGTGCGCACCGAGCAGCTGACGCCGCACATGCGCCGCATCACCCTGGCCGGCGGCGACCTGGAAGGATTTGTCTCGCCCGCGCACGATGATCACGTGAAACTGTTCTTCCCCGCTCCGGGCGAGGCTACCCCCGTGCTTCCCGTGCTGGGCAACGGCGTTAACCCGATCCAGTACGCGCAAGGCGCGCGTCCCATCGCCCGCAACTACACGCCGCGCCGCTACGACGCCGAACGGCGTGAGCTGGAAATCGACTTCGTGCTGCATGGCGACGGGCCTGCATCGCTGTGGGCGGCGCAAGCCGCGCCCGGCCAGACCCTGGGCGTGGGCGGCCCGCGCGGCTCGATGCTGGTACCGTTCGACTTCGACTGGTATGTGCTGGTGGGAGACCAGACGGCCCTGCCGGCCATCGCCCGCCGCCTGGATCAGCTGCCGGCCACGGCGCGGGCGATTGCCGTGATCGAAATCGTCGAAGACGGCGAACAGATCGCGCTCGATTGCGCGGCGCAGCTGGACGTGCGCTGGGTGGCGCGCAATGGCCGCAAGGGGCCGCTGCTACTGCAAGCGTTGGCGCAAGTCGCCTTGCCGCAGGATGGCGACGGTTATGTGTGGGTGGCGTGCGAGCATGCGCAGGTGCAGGGCTTGCGCGGGCATTTCATCGACGCCGGCGTGCCGAAGCAGCATCTGCATGTGGCCAGCTACTGGAAGCATGGGGTGGAAGAGCACCATGAGCATCATGATGAGTGATGGTGGTGGTGGTGGTGGTGGTGATGGTGGTGGTGTCGGCTTACGCGCGTTGCGCTAACCCGACCTACCCGACCTACATTGCAATGTAGGTTGGATTAGCGGCGCGCAAGCGCCGCGTAATCCAACATTGCTGCATTACTTCAACAATCCCGCCAGCTCCACCGCCGTCTTGACCTGCATCTTGTCGAAGATATGCGCGCGGTGGACTTCCACGGTACGCATGCTGATGCCCAGCTTGTCGGCCACCACCTTGTTCATCTTGCCCGCCAAAATCAGGTCCAGCACTTCGCGTTCGCGCGTCGACAGTGTGGCCAGGCGTGCGTGCACGGCGGCCATCTCGCCTGCCTGGCGCGAGTTGGCCAGGCCCTGCTGCACGCGGTCCATCAGGTCGTTGTCGTTGAACGGTTTTTCAAAGAAATCGAAGGCGCCCCGTTTCAGGCTGTCGACGGCCATCGGCACGTCGCCGTGCCCGGTGAGGAAAATCACGGGCAGGCGTGCCGTCAGGTCGCGCTTGACCAGCTGGTCGAACAGGGCGATGCCGTTCATGTCGGGCATGCGCACGTCGAGTAGCACGCAGTCGCCGGCGGCGTCGAAGCTGCCGTCAAGGCTATCGAGGAATTGCTGGGCGCTGGCGTAGATGCGCGCGTCGATGCTGCGCGAGGCGGCCAGCCAGGACAGGGAGTCGCGTACGACCTCTTCGTCGTCAATGATATGTAGCATGGTGTCTCCGGCTTGTCGTTGTTGTCGCTTAGTGCGGCGCGCGCGGCGCAGCCGGCACGCTGAATGTAAAGATAGTACCGCCAGCGGGGTTGGCGCTGAAGGTCAGCGCGCCGCCGTGAAATTCGATGGCGGTGCGGCAGATGTTCAGGCCCATGCCCATGCCTTCGGACTTGGTCGAGAAAAACGGTGAGAATAACCGCTCGGCCACGTCCTGCGGGATGCCGTGGCCATGGTCGATTACGTCCACCGTCACCATGCCTTGCTGCGCATCGTGGCTGGCCCGCAGGCGCATGATACGCCGTCCGGGCGCCGCATCCTGCATGGCCTCGATGGCGTTGCGCGTCAGGTTCAGCAGCACTTGCTCGATCATCACGGGATCGGCGCGCAGCAGCGGCAGGTCGGCAGGGATTTCTTCCTGGATGGTGACATAGTATTTGCGCGCCTGCAGGTCGATCAGCGCGCGGATGCCGTCGATCAGCGTGCGGATGGCGATATCCTGGCGCTGCGGTTCGCTCTTGCGCACGAAATCATGCACGCTGCGGATGATCTGGCCGGCCCGCTGCGCTTGTGCGCCGGCCTGCTCCAGCGCCGGCTTCAGGGTGTTCGGATCGACGGGCGCGCCATGCTCGATCGCGCGGCGGATCAGGTTCAGCGCGCCCGTGGTGTAGCTGGAGATGGCCGCCAGCGGTTGGTTCAGTTCATGCGCCAGCATCGAAGCCAGTTCGCCCATGGTCGCCAGGCGCGAACTCGTTTGCAGCTTTTCCTGCTGCTGGCGATTGAGTTCCTCGACCCGCTTGCGGTCCGAGATGTCGAGCACGGAGCCCATCCAGCCTGTCTGCTGGCCGTTCTTGTCCACCAGCGGCGCTTCGAAGATCAGCACGGGTACGCGCGTGCCGTCCGGGCGCTGAAAATAGGTTTCGAACTGCGGCGTGGGATTGCCGGCCAGCGCCTTGACGAAGCGCTGCTGGTATTCCTCCAGTGCTTCCGGCACCCAGTAGGGCATGGGCGGCAGGCGGCCCAGGATTTCCTCGGCCGGATAACCGACGATCTGGCAGAACGCTGGATTCACATACGTGACGCGGCCTTCCAGATCGCGCGCGCGCATGCCAGTCACCAGCGAGTTTTCCATCGCCGTGCGGAACAGCATCTGCTGGCGCAGCGCCCCTTCGGCCACCAGGCGGCGCGAAATATGCCGCCACAGGGCAAGCAAGCTCCACAGCAAACCCAGCGACAGGGCGATGACGGAGCCGACCAGTAAATTGGGCAGCAGCTTGGGCTGGCTTTTCACGCTGTCTGTAAACAGGATGATGGTGGCACCGGGCACGTCGAGCGCGCGCTTGTGCGTGTACACGCCGTGACCGGGACCGGCGGCGGCGCGCCGCGCCAGCACCTTGTCGTCGCGGTCGATCAGCGAAATCTGGTTATCCTGGGCGAACCACCACGGCACCATTTCATCGAGCAGGCTGCTGATCTGGTAGGTTGCCACCAGGCTGCCCACATAGCGCTGGCCATCGAACAGGGGCTGGTGGTAATCCATCAGCATGGCGCCTGGCGGCGCGTCGGGAAAACCGCTTTGCTGCGAAGGCTGGGCATATTGGCCCCGGTGCAGGCGGCGCGCATTGTCGGCTGCCGTCAGCGAGGCCGGGGAAAACGCCAGGGCATGCGGCAGGCTGTTGTCGCTGGTGGCCAGTACCTTGCCGCTGGTGTCGAGCCACAGCACACGCTGCAATTCGCGGCCATTGCGCAGCATCTGCTGCAGCCGTTCGTGCACTTTTTCCGCGCCCAGCGAGGCGCTGGCGATATCCACGCCCAGGTTGAACAGGCTTTCCTCGTTGCGCGCCAGCTGGAAGCGGATGGTTTGCTCCACCCACAGGGTATCGGCGATCAATTGCTCCTGGCGCTCGTTGCTTTCCATCTGGCGCGCCTGCCAGGGTAGCCAGAACAGGATGGACAGGAACAGCAGCAGCAGGATGACGGGCAGCAGCCAGCGCATCGGGCTCGATAGCTTGAAGCGGCGCGCAAGGGTGGGGGGAGTCGGCATGGCTGGCAGGGTAGCGGCTTATCGGGAGCCGGCTATTGTGGTTAACCACAATAGCCGGGGCTGTTTCTTTGGCACAATATCCAAGTAGACAAATAATAAAGTTTTTTAAAAAACCACTCAGGAGACAAAAATGCAACTGCCACAAATGAAAACCCTGTTCGTCGCGCTGTGCGCAGCCATCGGCGCCACTGCCGGCGTACACGCCTACGCGCAAGCCCCCATCGTCATCAAGTTCAGCCACGTCGTGGCGACCGATACGCCAAAAGGCCAGGCCGCCGAGCGCTTCAAGCAACTGGCTGAAAAAGCCACGAATGGCAAGGTCAAGGTCGAACTGTACCCGAACAGCCAGCTGTACAAGGACAAGGAAGAACTCGAAGCGCTGCAGCTGGGCGCCGTGCAAATGCTGGCGCCATCGCTGGCCAAGTTCGGCCCGCTGGGCGTGAAGGAATTCGAAGCGTTCGACCTGCCCTACATTTTCCCCACCAAGACGGCGCTGTACAACGTCACCGAAGGCGAAATCGGCAAGAGCCTGCTGAAAAAACTGGAACCCAAGGGTATCACGGGCCTGGCCTACTGGGACAATGGCTTCAAGGTGATGTCAGCCAACAAGCCGCTGCACAACCCGGCCGACTTCAAGGGCCTGAAAATGCGCATCCAGTCGTCCAAGGTACTCGACGCGCAAATGCGCGCGCTGGGCGCCAATCCGCAAGTGCTGGCCTTCTCGGAAGTGTATCAGGCGCTGCAGACGGGCGTGGTCGACGGCACGGAAAATCCGCCATCGAATATGTACACGCAAAAGATGCATGAAGTGCAAAAGCACGTGACCGTATCGAACCATGGTTACCTGGGCTATGCCGTCATCGTCAACAAGAAATTCTGGGATGGCTTGCCGCCCGATATCCGTGGCCAGCTGGAAAAAGCCATGCGCGAAGCGACCACGTTTGAAAAAGCCATCGCCCAGCGCGACAATGACCAGGCCCTCGACGCCATCAAGAAAGCGGGCAAGACGCAGATCTATACCCTGACGGTGCAGGAACAGGCCGAATGGCGCAAGGCGCTGGCGCCCGTGCAGAAGGCCATGGAAGGGCGCATTGGCAAGGATCTGATCTCGGCCATCAACAAGGAAAGCGCGAAGTAAGCGTTTGCTGCGCCTCTTGGCGCGGCTGGCAGGGCATCCCCTGTCGTTCCGTATCACCGGCACCTGCGCGTCCTGCGCGGGTGCCTGCGTACCCGCATTCTTTGAAAGTCCACCATGAAATTTCTGGATCACCTGGAAGAGTGGCTGATCGCGTCCCTGATGGGCGCCGCCACCTTCATCATTTTCGTCGCGGTCGTGCACCGCTACCTGGCAGGCTTGCCGATACCGGTCGTGCAGGACTTCCTGATACAAATCAATACCAGCTGGGCCCAGGAACTGTGCATCTACATGTTCGTCTGGATGGCCAAGTTCGGCGCCGCGTATGGCGTGCGCACGGGCATCCACGTGGGCGTCGACGTCTTGATCAACCGCATGAACCCCCGCTGGCGCGACCGTTTCATCGTCTTCGGCCTGGGCGCCGGCGCCCTGTTTACGGGCATCGTCGGGACCCTGGGCGCCAGCTTCGTGTGGTCGATTGGCCACACGGACCAGACTTCGGCCGACATGGAAGTGCCGATGTGGCTGGTCTACCTGGCCGTGCCGCTCGGTTCCTACCTGATGTGCTTCCGTTTCCTGCAAGTCATGGTGCATTTCATCAAGACGGGCGCCTTGCCCAAACACGACCATTCGCATGTCGAAGGCCTGGAAGAAGAATTGACGGCTGAAGAAAAAGGAGCCAAGGCATGAACGCGCTGATCATTTTTGTGTTGCTGCTGGCGCTGATGCTGACCGGCATGCCGATTTCCATTTCGCTGGGCCTGACGGTGCTCACGTTCCTGTTTACCATGACCAGCGTGCCCATCGAATCGGTGGCCCTGAAGATTTTCACGGGTATCGAGAAATTCGAGATCATGGCCATCCCCTTCTTCATCCTGGCGGGTAATTTCCTCACGCATGGCGGGGTGGCGCGGCGCATGATCAACTTCGCCAGCTCCATGGTGGGCCACTGGCATGGCGGCCTGGCGCTGGCTGGCGTGATGGCGTGCGCGCTGTTTGCCGCCGTCTCCGGCTCCAGCCCCGCCACCGTCGTGGCGATTGGTTCCATCATCCTGCCGGCCATGGTCAAGCAGGGCTATCCACGGGGCTTCGGTGCCGGCGTCATCACCACCTCGGGCGCGCTGGGCATCCTGATTCCTCCGTCGATCGTGATGGTGATGTATTCCGTCAGCACCAACACCTCCGTGGGCAAGCTGTTCATGGCGGGCGTGATTCCCGGCATGATGCTGGCGATGCTGCTGGGCTTGACCACCTGGTTTTTGGCGCGCAAGAACAACTATCCGCGCATGAAAAAAGCCAGCTGGACGGAACGCTTCGTGACCTTCAAGAAGAGCGCCTGGGGCCTGCTCCTGATCGTCATCGTCATGGGCGGCATCTACTCGGGCGCGTTTACGCCCACGGAAGCGGCCGCCATGGCTGCCGTGTACGCTTTCATCATTGCCGTCTTCGTCTACAAGGACTTGAAGATCAAGCAAGTGGGCAAGGTCTTGCTCGACTCGGCCGCCATGTCGGCGATGTTGTTGTACATCATCACCAATGCCGTGCTGTTCTCGTTCCTGATGACCAGCGAAAACATCCCGCAAGCGATGGCCGAGTGGATCACGGGCAAAGGCCTGGGCGTGATCAGCTTCCTGCTGGTCGTCAACGTGCTGCTGTTGTTGGCTGGTAACGTCATGGAACCGTCGTCGATCGTGCTGATCATGGCGCCGATTCTGTTCCCGGTCGCCATGAAGCTGGGCATCGACCCTGTGCACTTCGGCATCTTGATCGTGGTCAATATGGAGGTAGGCATGTGCCATCCGCCCGTGGGACTGAACCTGTACGTGGCGTCCGGCATCACCAAGATGGGCATTTCGGAGCTGACCGTGGCCGTGATGCCGTGGCTGCTGACGATGCTCGCCTTCCTGGGCTTGATTACCTACGTACCACAAATCTCGCTGTGGCTGCCAAATTTAATTTACAACTAAAACAGTTGTCCCCGTCATGGTGCAAAAAAAGTCGATCCTGCCGAATAAATGCGCTATGATGGGCAGCCTTAAGGGGAAACACGTATATGCATATACGCCCTGGTAGCAAGGCTGAAATACAGAATTGGCAACAAGGTTGGTGGGGGAGTGGTCTATAAAAACGGTATTGATACCGGGGATATATTGAGGAGACACACGTTTCACAGAAGTTGTTGAGTCATCGCTGTCTGCCGCAACAAGCCGGCACCGGCGGACCCAAACGACCGGGAACGTGAAGCAATATTTGAAGCGCACCGACTGGTGCGCTTTTTTTTCGTGCGCGGGAAACGTCCGCCGGCACGCCCAAAGTCGGTGCATAATTCCCGTGGCGCTGTACCCAGCGCCGGCGGGTTGTATATATGCCACACTTGAATAATGATCAGCAGATGAAAAAACAACAGGGCAGTGAGCTGTTCAGTGCCATCGTGGCCGCCCCGTTTGGCGCCATGGGTGTGCGTGCGCAGGACGGCCAGTTGCGCGAACTGGTCTACCTGCCGCCGCACTTCGACGAGAAGGCGCCGCAGGATGCCGTCTCCGAGCGGGCGTGCCAGCAACTGGCGCGTTACTTCCGCGATCCCGATCATGTCTTTGACTTGCCGCTGGCCGCGCTGGGCAGCGCCTACCAGCAAGGCGTATGGGCGGCGATCGCCGGCATCCCGCGCGGCCAGGTGCGCACGTATGGCGACGTGGCGCGCCTGATCGGCTCCGCGCCGCGGGCCGTGGGCCAGGCATGCGGCGCCAACTGGTATCCCGTGGTGATTCCGTGTCACCGCATCACGGCCGCCGGCGGCTTGGGCGGCTTTGCCCACCATGACGATGCCAGCGGTTTTCATCTGGGCGTAAAGCGCTGGCTGCTGGCACATGAAGGCGTCGAGGGTTACGCATGATGAACAGCCTGCTGGCGCCGGACAACGCGACCCTGATCGATGAATTCTGCGACAGCCTCTGGCTGGAAGACGGCCTGTCGAAAAACTCGCTGGATGCCTACCGGCGCGACATGCGTCTGTTTTCGCGCTGGCTGGAAGTGGCGCGCCCCGGACGCGAGGGCCTGTATGAGGTGTCCACGGCCGATATCGAAGCGTATTTCGCCGCCCGCCACGAGGAGAGCAAGGCCACGTCGTCGAACCGGCGCCTGTCCGTGCTCAAGCGCTTCTACCAGCTGGCCTTGCGGCAGAAGCATATCGCAGCCGACCCGTGCCTGAAGATGGTTTCGGCCAAGCAGCCCGCGCGCTTCGTGCATACCTTGAGCGAAGCGCAGGTGGAAGCGCTGCTGGCGGCGCCGGACGTGAGCACGCCGCTGGGCCTGCGCGAGCGCACGATGTTGGAGCTCATGTACGCGAGCGGCTTGCGCGTGTCGGAACTGGTGGACTTGAAATCCGTGGAGCTGAGCCTGAACGATGGCGTGCTGCGCATCACGGGCAAGGGCAGCAAGACGCGCCTGGTGCCCTTCGGTGAGCAGGCGCGGCTGTGGATCGAGCGCTACCTGAAGGAGGCGCGCGGCGTCATCCTCGATGGCCAGATGGACGATGCGCTGTTCGTCACGCGGCGCGGGGGCGCCATGACGCGGCAAATGTTCTGGGTCATCATCAAGAAACACGCGCTGAACGCCGGCATCACGGCACCGCTGTCGCCGCACACCCTGCGCCACGCGTTCGCCACCCATTTGCTGAACCATGGAGCGGACTTGCGTGTTGTGCAATTGTTACTGGGGCACTCCGATATTTCCACCACGCAGATTTACACACATGTGGCCCGCGAACGGCTGAAACTGCTGCATGCGCAGCATCATCCGCGAGGCTAAACATTTGGTGTTTGGTCCAATTACGTCATAATGTGCCTTATGTGCTTATCTGTAACATCTAAAAACTAAAGAGGTAGTAAATGGCCAAGACAAATTTCCAATACGAAAAACGGCAAAAAGAGCTGGAAAAGAAGAAGAAAGCCGAGGAAAAAGCCAGGCGCAAGCTGGAAGCGAAGAACAATCCCAAGCCGGCCGATGGCAGCGAGGGCGATGAGCCGGAAGCGGACGACGCCGATGACGCTACCGACGCGCCAGCTCAGCCGCAGTAATTCCCCGTTCCTGATGACCGGTGCGGCATCGCCGCGCCGGCATCTCCTCGTCCTACCTTCTACCCGCTATAAGCTCGGCCGCTGGCCGATCGCCAGTTGCAGCTGCGTGCTGGCGATGGCGGCATCGGCGCGCGCCTCTACATAGCCCTGATAAGCGTCATCGGCTGAACGCTGTGCCGCCAGCCATTCCAGCAGCGACGCATTGCCTTTGACGTAGGACAGGCGCATGCCGTCCACCACCTTTTGCGCATCGACCAGTACGCCGTCACGGTAGCGCGCCAGCCTGTCCTGCGCCGCACGCAGCTGGCGCTGCGCCGTGCGCACTTGCGTCTCCGCTTGCAGTTCCGCCTGGCGCAAGGCCAGCATCGCTTGCGTGACGCCCGCCTCCGCCTGCACCACGTCGCCCTTGTCGCGCCGCGACAGGGGAATGGGGATGGCCAGCGACAGGCTCAATGCGCGTGAGCGGGGTGACCCATCGACGGGATTGCCGCTGCCATCGATGCCGTCATGGTAGCCGCGCGCGGCGGCAAGGCCCAGCGTGACGGTGGGATCGACGGACCGGTTGGCGCGCACCAGCGCCGCGCCGTCGCGCAGATTGTCCAAGGTGGCGCGGGCAATGCGCACGTCGCTGCGCGCGTCGAGCGCCTGCGCCACCAGTACGCTGGCATCCTTGTTCTCATACGCGGCGAAGTCGCATGCCAGCTGCGCGTCCGGAAACAGCGCATCGAACTGGCGCCCCAGCGGCGGCGACAGGGCCAACATGGCACTGTCCGCCTCGCTGCGCGCCTGTGCCAGCTCGGCCTGGAACTGGTCGCGCTCCACGCGCGACTGCAGCAGCTCGATGCCGCCCACGTCGCCTGCCTTGCGCCGCACGGCGTTCGCTTCCACCACCGTCGACAGGGCCGCCATGGTCTGTTGCTTGCGCGCGGCGACTTCGCGCGTGCGGCACGCTTCCGTGAACGCGGCGGCGGCGGTGCCATACAGTTCGCTCCTGAAGCCAGCCACCGTCTCCTCGGCCAGCGCGACATTGCTGTGCGCCGCTTTCAACCGCGCAGCGCGCTTGCCGCCCGTCTCGATGGCCATGCTGATGGCCGGGTTCCATGTGATGGGGCGGTGCTCGACGCTGCGCACGGTTTCGCGCGTGGCGCCCAGGGTGAATTCGGGATCGGGACGCAGGCCGGCGATGCCGATGCCCGCCTTGGCCGAGGTGATGCTGGTCTGCTGCGCCTGCAGTTCCAGGCTGTGGCTTTCCACTGCGGCCAGATAGGTCTCGAAGCTCAAGGGGGCGGCAATGGCGCCGGGCGCGATCAGCCAGGCCGCCAGCAGTACATTAAAACGTGTCATGGTTCACTCCTTTGTCTGTCAGGCGTTTTTGCAGGTGCGCCTCGATCAGGTAATACAGGGACGGCAACAGCAGCAGGGTCAGTGCCGTCGCCGTCACCAGCCCGCCCACCACCACGGTGGCCAGCGGGCGCTGCACGTCGCTGCCCAGGCCCGTCGCCAGCATGGCGGGCGTCAGGCCCAGGGCGGCCACGGTAGCCGTCATCAACACAGGGCGCATGCGGTCGCGCGCGCCTTCCAGCACGGCCTCGCGCAGGCTGCGGCCTTCGTCGGTGCGCAATCGGTTGATCTGCGCCAGCATCAGGACGGCATTCAATACCGCCACGCCGAACAGGGCGATGAAGCCCACCGCGCTCGACACATTCAAGGTCATGCCGCGCAGGTGCAGCGCGGCAAGGCCGCCCAGCATGGCCAGCGGCACGGCCAGCAAGACCAGCGCGGGCTGGCGCAGGTTGCGGAACTGGCCAAACAGCAGCAAGAACATGGCGCCCAGGGTCATCGGCAAGATCAGGGCCAATCGGCTTTGCGCGCGCTGCAGGTTTTCGAACTGGCCGCCCCATTCGACGCTGATGCGCTGGTGCTCGTTGGCCACGGCTTGCTCCACCAGGGGACGCGCTTCGGCCAGGAAGCCGGCCAGGTCGCGCCCACGGGCATTCAGGCGCACGATGATGTGGCGCCGTCCCATTTCGCGCACGATGACGCTTTCGCCCGAGGTGGTGCTGATGCTTGCCACCTGTGCCAGCGGGATCCTGGCGCCATTGGCGGCGGTGAGCATCAGTTTGGCGACGGCGTCCGGGTCTGAGCGCGCGGCGGGCGGGAAGCGTACGGCGATGTCATAGCTTTTCTCGCCCACGTAGACCTGGCCGATGGGCGCGCCGCCGATGCCGGTGGAAATCAGGTCGGCCACGTCGGCCGCGTTGATGCCGTAGCGGGCCGCCTTTGCCCTGTTCAGTTCCACTTTCAGGTTCGGCAGCGGCGGCTCCACGTCCACCGCCACGTCGGAGGCGCCATGGACAGTCTTCAGGACATTGGCCACCTTGCCGGCGATGGCGCGCACTTCATCGAGGTCATTGCCGAAGATTTTCACCGTCAGGTCGCTGTGCGCGCCCGATAATTTATCCTGCACGCCATCGATCATCGGCTGCATGAAGGCCACCGTGACGCCTGGCATGCGGGTGAAGCGCTCGTTCATTTTTGCGATCAGCTGCTGCTTGCTCAGGCCCGATTTCCAGCTCTTGTACGGATGCAGGCCCACGCTGGCCTCGATGTGCGACGGCGTCCAGTAATCGGTGCCGTCGTCGTTGCGCCCCGTCTGCGTGACGATGGTCGACACTTCCGGGAACTCCAGTGCGGCGCGGCGCAGTTCACTGGCCATCTCGGATGCCTTGTCCAGGGTAATCCCGGGCGGCATCTGTACCTGCAGCCAGAGGGAACCCTCATCGAGATACGGCAGGAAGTCGCGCCCTATGCCTCCGCCCAGCACGGCCAGGCCCGCCAGCGAGGCGGCGCACACCATCGCCACCCAGCGCTTCTTGCCCACCATGCGCTCGAGGAAGCGGCCATAGGCGGCCGCCAGCTGTTCCAGCAGGCGGTGATGGAAGGTGCGGCGCGGCTTGCGCAAGGCCAGCCAGGCCAGGCCCGGAATCAGCACCAGCGCCACCACCAGCGCGCCCACCAGCGCCGCGCCCACCGCATACGCCATCGGCGAGAACAGCTTGTATTCGATGCGCTGGAAGGCGAACAGGGGCAAGTAGGCGGCGATGATGACGGCCATGCCGAACATGATGGGGCGCGCCACCTGCAGGGTCGCCTCGATGGCGTCCTGCAGGGTGAGGGGCCGATCCTGCTCGCGCTCGCGGCGGCGCAGCATGTTCTCCAGTACCACCACGGAACCATCGACGAGGATGCCGAAGTCGATCGCCCCCAGGGATAGCAAATTGGCGGGAATTTTAAAATGGTGCATGAAGATGAAGGCGATCAGCAGTGCCAGCGGTATCGTCAGCGCGACGATGGCGGCCGCGCGCGGACTGCCCAGGAACAGCAGCAGCACCAGCGCGACCAGCAGCATGCCTTCGCCCAAGGTATAGCTGACCGTGTGCAGGGTGGCGTCGATCAGCGAGCTGCGGTCCAGGTAGGGCACGACCTTGACGTCCTTCGGCAGCAGATTGTCATTCAAATCGTCCACCGCCGCATGGATGCCTGCCAGCGCCTCGGACGGATTGAAGTCCTTCAGCAGCAGGATGATGCCTTCGATGGTGTCGGGATTGTCATCCTTGCCAAGGATGCCGCGCCGCTCCACGTTGCCGTAGGCGAGTTTGCCCAGGTCTTTCACCAGCACGGGTACGCCGTTCTTGCTGCTGACGACGACATTGCCCATGTCGTCGAGCGAGTGCAGCAAGCCCACGCCGCGCACGACGTACGATTGCTGGCCGCGGTCGATGACGCTGCCGCCGCCGCTGATGTTGTTGGCGTTGATGGCGTCCTTGACCTGCGCCAGCGAGAAGCCGTAGCTGTCCAGTTTTGCAGGATCGAGTTCCAGCATGAACTGTGTCGTCAGGCCACCGAAATTGCTGACGTCCGCCACGCCGCGTACCTGCTGCAGGCGCGGGATTACGCTCCAGAACTGCAGCTCGGACAGTTCGCGCAAGGACCGCGTTTTCGATTCCAGGGTGTAGCGGTAGATCTCGCCCGTGGGTGAAGTGTAGGGATCGAGCCCTGGCTTGGCATCGTACGGCAGGTTCACGCTGGCGAGCCGTTCCTGCAGCCGTTCGCGCGTGAAGTAGCCATCGCTGCCATCCTCGAACACTACCGTGATCAGCGACAGCGCGAACAGGCTGCGCGTGCGCAGCACATGCATGCCCGGTGTGCCCATCAGGGCGCGCTCCAGCGGTATCGTGATCTGTTGCTCGATTTCCTCGGCGCCCAGGCCCGGCACCTGCGTGACGATTTGCGAGGTGACGTCGGCGATGTCGGGATAGGCTTCGATGGGCAGCTGCTTCCAGCAGTAGACGCCGTAGGCGGCGACGAACAGCAGTACCAGCCAGACGATGCCGCGCCGCTGGCAGCAGGTGGCGATGAAACGGTCAATCATTGAGCAGCACTCCTTCCTTGACGACGATGCGCTCGCCCGCCTTCAGGCCAGCGAGGATTTCCACCTGCCCGCCATGGCTGGCGCCCACTTCTACCGTGCGAGGCGAGAAGCGCAGCGGGCCGCGTTCGACCATCACGCGCGTCGACGGCCCGCTTTGCAGCACGGCGGACGCTGGCACCAGGATGGCGCGGCGGCTGGCGCCGGAAAACAGCGCGTGGGCGAACATGCCCGGCTTGAAGGTGGCGGCACGGTTATCGATGGCTACGCGCACTTTCACCGTGCGCGTCTCGGGATCGAGCACGGCGCCCACATACGCGACCTTGCCTTCGAAAGCCTTGCCGGGCCAGGCATCGACGGTGATGCGGGCTGTCTGGCCCACGGCCACCTGCGCCAGGTCCCTTTCAGCCACGTTGGCCGACAGCCACACGGTGGACAGGTCGGCCACCGTCATGACGGGGGCGTTGATATCGTTCCAGTAGCCGCCCTGGGCACCGTCCATGGCGATCACGCTGCCGGCAATGGGCGAACGCAGGACGTAGTCGCGGCGCGAACCGCGTGCGCCGGCACCGTACTGGGCCAGCTTGTCGGCGCTGGCCTGGGCGTCGCTGGCGGCCTGGTCGTAGGTCGCCTGGGCCGATTCGTACTCCTTGCGTGCAGTGATCTCCGCCTCGAACAGGGTCTTCTGGCGCTGCAGTTCCTGGCGCGCCTGCAGCAGGGCGGACTTCGCCTTGCTGTCGTCCGCGTAGGCGGCGCTCAGTTCCGCCGAGTCCAGGGTGAACAGCGGGTCGCCCGCCTTGACGCTGTCGCCCAGGGCGCGTTGCAGCCGCGTGATGCGGCCGGCCAATGGCGGCGTGATTTTCACCATTTTTTCCGGCATGGCTTCGATGCTGCCCGGCGCATCCGTCTGCGTGGCGATGTCCTGTTCCAGTACGGGCGCGATCTGCAGGCGCTGGCGCAGCGGCGACATCTTGTCGACGGCGATACTGCCATCGTCCAGATGCGTCGCTTGGGTCTGCGGTATGGCCGCTGGCGTCGGTTTGGCGCAGCCGGCCAGGGCCGAGCAGGCGAGAGCGAGCGCGCAGCTGGCGCCCAGGGCGTTGCGGGTGGTCGTGTTCATCCCGTGTTTCCTTGTTATTGATGGTGAGGGGCATGCGTGGATGCCGTGCCCAGGCGGGCGGTCAGAGGGGGGCGCAGCTAGCGTCACAAGAACGGGGTCACTACAGCGCCGGGAAAGCATAGCAATGCCGTCCTGAAGAAGCGCCCAAGTTCGCCTGAATCATTCTTCAGGTTCGGTGCGCGTACGGTACGGCGCGGTAAAATGCCAGCATGGAAAACACGGTGCAATGGGAAAGGCGGGCATGAGAATTCTTCTGGTGGAAGACGACCGCAAGGCGGCGCGCCTGCTGGCGCGTGGCTTGCAGGAAGAAGGCTTTGTGGTCGACGTGGCGCACAGCGCCGAGGAAGGCGAGGATGAAAGCTACGCCGTCGATTACGACCTGATCGTGCTGGACTGGATGTTGCCAGGCAAGCAGGGCATCGATTTTTGCCGCGACTTGCGCGCACGCGCCATCCAGACGCCCGTGCTGATGCTCACGGCGCGCGACGCCACGGCTGACCGGGTGGCGGGCCTGAACACGGGCGCCGACGATTACCTCACCAAACCGTTCGAATTCGAGGAACTGCTGGCGCGCATCCGCGCGCTGCTGCGCCGCTCCGACATCAGCCGCCCGCTGGTGCTGGCGCTGGCCGACCTGACGCTCGATCCTGTCAGCCACCAGGTGATGCGCGCCGGCGCGCCGCTGGTGCTGACCCCCAAGGAATATGCGATTCTATTGATCCTGCTGCGCCAGGCGGGCGAGGTGGTCAGCCGCGCGCGCCTGGCCGAGCAGATCTGGCAGGCGGACCTGATCGGCATCGACAACCTGATCGATGTCCACGTGCGCAACTTGCGGGGAAAAGTGGATGCGCCTGGCCTGCCGCCATTGATCCATACGGTGCGCGGACGTGGTTTCCGCCTGGCGGAAAACAGCGGTGGCTAGCTTTCGCAAGCGCCTGCTGCGGGTGCACCTGGCCGTCATCGTCGCCATCGTTGCCTGTACCGCCCTGGCCGGCTACTGGGGCCTGTCGCGCGCCGTGCATGGCCAGCTCGACGCGGCCTTGCTGGCGCTGGCCGAGACGGAAATGGCCATGCTGCCGGCCGCGCCGCGCCAGCCCGTGCAGGTGCACGAGGTGGCGTCGGGACTGGCGCCGCCGTCTTTGATGCGGCTAGACCGCCTGGTGCAGATCATCGATGGCGAAGGCCGCGTGCTGGCGCGCAGCCGCAACCTGGAGGCGGCGCAGCTGCCGGCGCCACCTGCCCTGCTGGCGCGCCTTGCGGCTGGCGACACCGTCTTTGAAACCTTGCCCAAGTTTGGCGAGGAGCCGCTGCGCATGGTTTCCATCCCCGTACTCAAACCCGGTTCGCGCCTGGCGGTGCAGGTCGCAGGTTCGCTCGACGACGTCAACCACGTGCTGGCCGCGGCCACTGTGCTGTTTGGCGCCATGGCGCTGGCCTTGCTGGCGGCCGTGGGCCTGGCAGGCGAAATGCTGACGCGCCGCGTGCTGGGTGCCATCGACGACGTGGTGCGGCAGGCGCATTCGATCGGCGAGGCCAGCCTGCACCAGCGGCTGCCGCATTCCGGCACGCAAGACGAGATCGGCCGCCTGGTCGATACCTTGAACGCCATGCTGGACCGCCTGGAGCACGGCTACGATGCGCAGCGCCGCTTCACGGCCGACGCCTCGCACGAACTGCGCTCGCCCCTGTCGCGCCTGCGCACGGAAATCGAAATCACCCTGCGCCGCCCGCGCGAGGCGCCCGAGTATGTCGATGCGCTGGCGTCCTGCCTCGATGAAGTGCAGCGCCTGACGACGCTGGTGGAAGAATTGCTGATGCTCACGCGCCTCGATGCGGGCCAGGAGCGCAATGCCGTGGAAACCGTCGCACTCAATCCCCTCGTGCGCGCGGCCGCGCAGCGCCTTGAAAAGGCGGCAGCGCAGCGCGGCATCCGCATTGTCTTCGATGAAGGCGTGGCCGTGCACGCGCGGGTGGCTGCCGGCCCGGTGGACCTGGTGCTGGCCAATCTGCTGGATAACGCCGTGAAGTTTTCGCCGCCCGACAGCGTTATCAGCGTACAGGTGTCGCGCGATGGCGAGCATGCGCTGGTGGGCGTGGCTGATGCGGGACCGGGCATAGGCGTGGAAGACTTGCCGCATCTGTTTGAACGTTTTTACCGGGGCGCCCAGGCGCGCGCGGGCGAGGCGCCCGGCTTCGGCCTGGGCCTGGCCCTGTCGCAAGCCATCGTGCACGCATACGGCGGCAGTATCGAGGCGCAGAACCGCCCCGGTGGTGGCGCGCTGTTCCTCCTGCGCCTGCCCGCTTCAAGCTGACGGCGCCACGCCTTCCCAGCGCACCTGCCGCACTTGCGGCCAGGCGCCCGCGCGGTTGACGAAGCGCACCAGCACGGCGCGCTGCACGGCCTGGCACAGCACCGTGGCGATCAGGCGCACCACCTGTCGGGCTTCGTGCCAGCTGCGCAGCATCTGCGACGGCGCCAGTCCCGCTCCCTTGAGTTCTGCCAGCAGCAGGCGCACCACGTGGTCGGCTTGCGCCGCAGGGCAGGTGACGGTCAGGCGGTAGGTTGCCACGACAGGACCGCGCAGGGCAAACCAATGGAAGAATTTTTTCATCATCACACTCCCCGCTCGGCGACAAATTCCGCATTGTTGACCAGCGCCCAGCGCACGGCCGAGACGCTGCCTTCCAGGCTGACCTGGCTGACGATCTGCTCCAGCAATCCCAGGCTTGACAAGGGTGTGAGCAGGTCGGCGCGCACTTCGATGCGTCCCGCCTGCGCGGCGTCTTCGCTGTGCAAGGATTGCAGCATCAGCGCCGGCATGCCGCTGATTAAGCGCAGCATCAGCTTGCGCACCTGCACTTCCTGCTCCGCCTCGCACACGGCCGTGACGCGGTAGATGCTTTCCGTCTCGATGCCCGCTTCGCTGCCGTGGGCGTTGATGCGTTGCGCCAGGTGGCGCAGCACCAGGTTGGCGACCAGCACGAAGCCCGTGCCGATGGCCGCTTCCAGCGCGAAACCGAGTCCGCACAGCACGCCGATGGCGGCCGAGCACCACAGGGTGGCTGCCGTGTTCAGGCCGCGCACCGTCATGCCTTCGCGCATGATGACGCCTGCGCCAAGAAAGCCTATGCCCGACACTACCTGCGCGGCGATGCGCAGATGGCCGTCGGGATCGCCTTCGAGCACGGAGACCATCACGAACAGGGAGGCGCCGACGGACACCAGCGCGTTCGTGCGCAGGCCTGCCATGCGCTGGCGCAGCTGGCGTTCGGCGCCGATCATGGCGCCCAGGGTCAATGCTGCGGCAACGCGCAGCGCAAAGTCAAATACCACCATCAGTTTCTCCCGGCTGAGGAGGAACAGGCGAGTGCAAGGGCGAAGACAATTCGCCCCGAAAGGGGGCAGCAGACGATAACGGTGGAACGATGAGGAGGGAAGTGGCGGCGAATGTACATCGCCGCTGGTAAAACCGCACCTTGCCATGGGCCAGGCGGGCGGAATGCGCGCGTCTTGCCTAAGGCCGATCGCCGATGGTCAATCGACTACTGTCACTGGAACAAGCACCCACGAGTCACTCCATATCATTGATAACGGGGGACAGTCTAGCCAGTGGTGCCGCTTTGGTCAACTGAAGCTCTCTTCAGGAAGCCGCCGCGTCGTCCCCGCCAATGCGGGGACGGTGAAGGCGACCGGTCAATCAGTGGGCGTGTGCTTTGCCTTCGTCGGCGGCATCCGCGTGGGCATGCTCGCCGCCGCCGCTGCCGCCGAAAAAGCGCGCGGCGCGCTTGCCAAGGCTGTCGAGGTAGGTGTAGGCGACGGGCACCACCACCAGGGTCAACAGGGTCGAGGTGATGACGCCGCCGATGACGGCGCGGCCCATCGGCGCCTGCGATTCGCCGCCGTCGCCCATGCCGATGGCCATCGGCAGCATGCCGAAGACCATCGCCAGTGTCGTCATCAGGATGGGGCGCAAACGCACTTGCCCCGCTTCCATCAGCGCTTCGAACTGTCCCAGGCCTTCGCGCTGGCGCTGGTTGGTGAAGTCCACCAGCAAAATCGCATTCTTGGTGACCAGGCCCATCAGCATGATGAAGCCGATCACGGAGAAGATGTTCAGGGTGCTGCCCGTAATGAGAAGGGCCAGCAGCACGCCGATCAGGGACAGCGGAAGGGACACCATGATGGCGATCGGCTGCAAAAAGCTGCCGAATTGCGAGGCCAGTACCAGGTAGATAAAGATCACGGCGATACCCAGCGCCATCATCGCGCCGCCCATGGTTTCAGCCATCTGCTGCGCATTGCCGGCCACGTCGAAGCGCACGCCCGGCGGCAGGTCGATGGACTTGATGGCTTTCTGCACGTCGGCGTCGACGTCTCCGGCAGGGCGGCCCTGCACGCCCGCATAGATGGCCACCCTGCGCTGCAAGGCCTGGCGTTTCAGCACCTGCGGGCTGGACGACGGCACGAAATCGACCACCTGGCGCAGCGGAATCATGACGGGCTTGCCATTCGCATCGAGCTTGCTGGACGCCAGCGACAGGTCGGCCAGGTCGGCCACCTTTTGCCGGCCCGACTTGGGCAGCTGCACATTGACGTCGTAGTTTTGCCCGTCGGACGCCAGCCAGTGGCTGACCGTGTCGCCCGCCACGAACGGACGCAGGGCATTGCCGATCTGCTGCACCGACAAGCCCAGGTCGCTGGCCAGCTCGTTGTTGATCTTCACCGTGGTCGACGGGTTGGCGCCTTCCTGGCTGTATTCCATGTCGGCCAGGCCCTTGATGGTGCGCATCTTGTCCATCAGGCGGTGCGCCACTGCATCGAGCTTGCCTTCGTCGGTGCCCAGGATGGCGATGAAGATGGGGCGGTTGCCGACCGACAGGGTGATGCCGGCAATCGGCGCCAGGCGTTCGCGGATCAGCTTTTCCAGTTCCTGCTGCGAGCGGCGCTTGTGCGTCTTGATGTCCGTCAGCTTCAGGTTCACTTCGGCTGCGTTGCGTCCATCGGGCGTGCCGATATTGGCCACCAGGCTGTCGATTTCGGGGAATTCCTTCAAGGCTGCTTCCACCTGGCGCACTTTGGAATCCGTGTAGTCAAGGCTGGAGCCGACGGGCGTCTTGAAGCGCAGATTGACCCAGCCCTGATCCGTTTCCGGGAACATCTCGCCGCCGATCATCGGCACGAGCATCAGGCTGCCCACGAACAGGGCCACGGCGGTGGCCAGCGTCGTCTTGCGCCAGCGCAGGGCCACTTTCAACACCTTGCCGTACCAGACGTGCAGGCGGTCGATGCCCGTCTCTAACCAGGCCATGAAGCGGCCCAGCCACGGCGCATACTTGAAGCGGTCCTTGACGGGATCGCGCCAGACGGATGACAGCATGGGGTCGAGCGTGAAGCTGACGAACAGGGAGACGAGAACGGCGACGGCGACGGTGATGCCGAACTGCAGGAAGAAGCGGCCGATGATGCCGTCCATGAAGGCGACCGGCACGAACACGGCGACGATGGCGAACGTGGTGGCCATCACGGCCAGGCCGATTTCATTGGTGCCGTCGTTGGCCGCCTTGTAGTGATTTTTCCCCATGCCCAGGTGACGCACGATGTTTTCGCGCACCACGATGGCGTCATCGATCAAGAGGCCGATGCACAAGGACAGCGCCATCAGGGTCAGGAAATTCAGCGTGAAACCAAACGCCTTCATGGCGATGAAGCTGGCCAGCACGGAGATCGGCAGGGTCAGGCCCGTGATGATGGTCGAACGCCACGAGTGCAGGAACAGGAAGACGATCACCATGGTCAGCACGGCGCCTTCGATGATGGTGCGCTTGACGTTATTGAGCTGGCTTTGCACGCGCTCCGATTCGTCGTCCAGCACGCGCAGCTTGATATCGGGCGGCAGGGTCTTTTGCAGGTCGGCAGCCACTTTCAGGATGCCTGTGCCCACTTCGACCACGTTGGCGTCCTGCACCTTGGTGATTTCCATGGTCACGGCTTGCTGGCCGTTCATGCGCGAGATTGACAGCTCTTCCTGCTCGCCGTCGACGACGGTGGCCACCTGGTCGAGGTAGACGGGGCCGACGGCGCGGCGCGCGACGATGATCTTGCCGAATTCGCGCGCATCCTTGATCTTGCCTTCCACGCGCACCAGTTGTTCGGCCGCGCCATGGCTGATGGAGCCGGCAGGCAGGTTGGTATTCGTCGCCTGGATGGCGCGGATGACTTCATCGACGCCGATGCCCTGGGCATTGAGTTCGATGGGCTTCATGCTGATGAGGATCTGGCGCGCGCGAAGGCCGCGCAGCTTGACCTGCCCCACGCCAGCCACGCCCTGGAAGCGCTTGCTGATGATCTGCTCCGTCATGGTCGACAGCGAGCGCAGGTCATGCCCGGTCGAGGTCAGTACGATGGTGGCGATGGGGCGCTCGTTGTCGCCTTCGGCGCGCGCGATGAACGGGTCCTTGGCTTCCTTCGGGAAGCGCGGCCGCACCAGGGCCACCTTGTCGCGCAAGTCCTGCATGGCCTTGTCCATGTTGGTCGACAGCTCGAATTCCAGGTAGACGCCGGCGCGTCCTTCCCACGAGTTGGCGCGGATGGTCTTGATGCCGCTGACGGTGTTGACTGCGTCCTCGATAGGGCGCGTGATGTCGTTTTCCACCGCTTCGGGGGAGGCACCCGGGTAGTTCACTTCAATGGCGGCGAACGGGAACTGCACGCTGGGCATGCTTTCCACGCCCAGGCCCCGGTAGGAGAAGATGCCCAGCACCACCAGCGCCACCATGACCATGGTGGCGAAGACGGGGTTTTGAATACTGACTTTGGTCATCCACATGGCTTAATCCTTCCGTGCCAGCACGGCTGCCGGCGCGGCGGGCGCACTGGCTGGCGCGGCGAAGGTCACGCTGTGGCCCGGCTTGACGCCATCGAGTTTGGCGATGATAACTTTCGCGCCCGGCACCAGGCCGGACGTCACTTCCGCATAGCCTTCATCCTCGTTGCGCAGTCCCAGCGTGACGGGCTGGGCGACCACCTTGTTGTTCACCAGCACATACACCACGTGGCCCTGCTTTTCATTGCGCACGGCCGTCAGGGGCACCAGCGGCGCCACGATTGATCGTTCGGTAACGATGCTGCCCTTGGCGAACATGCCGCCGCGCAGCGCGCCATCGCCATTGTCGACGGCGATGTAGACCAGCATGGCGCGCGAGCCGCTCTCGGTGGTGGGGTTGATGCGCGTGACCTTGCCGGCAAAGTCGCGCGCGCCGAAGCCGTCGACCTTGAAGTGCACGTCCTGGCCCAGTTTGATGCGGGGGATTTCCGCGCTGGGCACGGGCGCTTCCAGGGTCAGCTGCGCCAGGTTGACGATGGTGTAGACGGGCATGTCGGGCGAGACTTTTTCGCCGGCCTGCAGGTGGCGCTTGCTGACGATGCCGGCCATCGGTGCGCGGATCACCGTGTCGGCCAGCGCGATGCGGGCGATGTCGACCATGGCGGCGGCGGCCTTGACGTTGGCGCGCGCCAGGTCGACCGAGTTTTGCGTGGTGTCGTAAGCCGTCTGCGAAATGTATTTTTGCTTCAGCAACGCCTGGCTGTTCGCTTCATTCTTGGCTGCCATGGACAGGCGCGCCTGCGCTTCGTCCAGCATGGCTTGCTGCTGCGTCAGGCGGGCGCGCAGGTCGGCCGCATCCAGGCGCACGAGGATTTGCCCATTGGCCACGGGCTGGCCTTCCTGCAAGGTCGTTTCCTCGATGACGCCGGAAACCTTGGCCTTGATGGTGGCCTGGGTCACGGGCGCCAGCGAACCGGACAGAGGCAGGCTGATGGCCAGCGCGCGCGCATCGATGGCGGCTATGTCGCCCTGCGCCAGTTCATGCACGGGCGTCTTGGCCTGTTCCTTCTTTTTGCTCGCTTGCAATTCGGCAGCCTTGGCGGCCTGCTGCTTCGACTGCATCACCGTCCAGCCGCCGCCCGCCAGACCCAGTACGACGAGGATCAGCACGGGGGCGCGCCAGCGCCGGCGGCGCGTGGCGGCAAGGGGAGAGGCGGGGGGCAGGGTCTCGTTTTTCATAGATTTTTTTTCAGGAGCGGCGCAGGGGCTCGGCGCCAGGTCTCGGTACGGACCCGGCCTGTCGCTGGCCGGGGGGAATTCGGGTAGCGCATCACCGTGGCGGCCGCAGGCAGCACGCCTGCCGCTGCGGCCGTTCACGGCGATGCGCATGTTGCCACTTTAGGAAGAATCAGCTCCGGCCGCCATCGCCGTGCGACAGATTGCACAAAATCGGGGCTGGAATGCAAAAAACGGCGACCAAAGACCACTGCCGGCATGGATGCCGGGCTATCCGGCCAGGCTGTCGCTGACGGCCATCCGCGACAGCCAGGGGCAATTGAGCAATGACCTGGCCATGCTCAACGATATCAGCGAGCGCAAGAAAAACGGGGAGCACGCGCGCCACCTGGCCTAGCACGATGTCCTCACCGACTTGCCGAACCGGCTGCTGCAGCAAGCCTGCCGGCGCGCGCGCCTGGCACGATGCGGGCCATGCCTGGCGCGTGGCCGTGAATCTGTCGACGGCGCAATGCCTGCACAATAATTTATTGCTCAGCGTACAAAATGCGCTCGCCGTGTCGGGTCTGCCAGCCGGCTGTTTGGAACGGGAAGTGACGCGGTGGGTGCCAGGCTGGCCATCGACGACTTAACGGCGCAGCAGCTGGCGCCGTTGTTACATTAGTGCCTGCATCAATGAATGTTTCCCAGCAGCTTGACGCGCATCAAGACCTGGCCATGGTCGGACGCGTACGGCAGGCCCAGCAGCAAATGGTCGTTCAGGCAGCTTACTTCCTGCACCACGCCGATGGCGCGCGGCGAATTGGCGTGGAAATGTTCGGACACGAGAATGTGGTCGATCGTCATATAGGCGCTGTCGTGGATATTCGTGTAGCCCACGTGGCGCAAGGCGTCCTGGCGCAGCTGGATGGCGTTGGCGTCGTACAGGCGCGCGCGCATTTCAGGCATGTCACCATGCGATTCGCAGGGTGCACCGGCACCCATGACGATGGCCGTGGTGACGGCATTGGCGATGTCGTTGAAGTCGCCCAGTACGATGCGGGGACGGCCGCTGTGGCCCAGTTCGCTTGCCAGCACGCGCAGGGCCACGGCTTCCGCGCCGCGCCGCTGCAGCGAGCGCAGGTTGGCCAGCGCGTAGGCGGCTGCATCGTTGCTGTCGCCATGGCGGTAGTCGGGCCGGCGCGATTTCAAGTGCACGACCACCACATCGGTGAGTTGTCCTCCAGGCAAGAGCACCTGCACGTGCAGTGGCGCGCGGGCGAAGCGGCAGGCGTTGTCGTCGGTGGCATAGGAGTCGGCGGGCAGGCTGATACCGGCGGGAAAGTTCGCATGGGCCACACCTGCGCCGGCCAGCGGCAGTCGCGACACCAGTGCCACCGTGGGCAGCATGCGTCCTGCCGTATCGACCGCATCGTAGCCGGCCAGCGTGGCGTCGCGGTAGTGGCGCGTGCGCGACAGCACGTCGCGCAGGGCCGCCTGCGAGAAAATTTCCTGGAAACCGATTACGTCGGCGTCGAGCAGGTCGATCTGCCGCGCCGTCCACTCCGCCTTGGCCTCGTATTGCGCCGGGCTTAACGGTTCCAGGTTGTCATACAATTTCGCCCCGGCCGGGGCCAGGTTGCAGACATTGAATGTGGCAAAGCGGATTTCTTGCTGCATAATTAGTACTCCTCACTGAACGATCAGCGTATCACGCATGGCTAAAAAAGAGCATATTTCCGAAACGCAGGCGACGCAGCTGCTGCGCAAGCATCAAGTTTCCTTTGAAGAACACCCGTATCCCTACGAGGAGCACGGCGGCACCAGCGTCTCGGCGCGCGAACTGGGCGTGCCGGAACACGCGGTGATCAAAACCCTGGTGATGCAGGACGAGGCGGCGCGGCCGATGATCGTGCTCATGCATGGCGATTGCAAGGTATCGACCAAGAAACTGGCGCGCGCCATCGGCTGCAAGTCCGTCGAGCCGTGCAAACCCGAGGTGGCGCAGCGCCATTCCGGCTACATGATAGGCGGCACGTCGCCGTTCGGCACCCGGAAGGCCATGCCCGTGTATGTGGAGCAATCCATCCTGGCGCTCGAGCGTATCTATATCAATGGCGGGCGGCGCGGTTTTCTCGTCGCGCTGGCGCCGCAGGTACTGCTTGATTTGTTGCAAGCCAAGCCGGTGCAGTGCGCGCTGCAGGATTAAGGAAATCGCCCAAAGCCTGTTGCTGGGCATAGAGCATGGTGTATATTCTGCTGCGCCAGCCTCGATGCTGGTGTAATAAACATAATAAAGGGAAGAAATGAATCCAGTAATCACAACCGTGGCAATGACAGTGGCCGCTTACTTGCTCGGCTCGATATCGTTTGCCGTGGTGATGAGCAAGGTCTACGGCATTGCCGATCCGCGCACTTATGGCTCGAAAAATCCGGGCGCCACCAACGTGCTGCGCAGCGGCAACAAGGGCGCCGCCATCATGACCCTGCTGGGCGATGGCGCCAAGGGCTGGCTGGCCGTGTTCCTGGCCGACCATTTTGCCAGCGCGCTGGGCGTGGGTGACACGGCCGTGGCCCTGGTGGCCATCGCCGTCTTCCTCGGCCATTTGTGGCCCGTGTTCTTCCGCTTCGTCGGCGGCAAGGGCGTGGCCACGGCCCTCGGTGTGTTGCTCGGTATCAATCCATGGCTGGGCCTGGCGACTCTGGCGACCTGGCTGATCATCGCCTACGCCTTCCGTTATTCGTCGCTGGCAGCTCTGGTGGCAGCCCTGTTCGCGCCGTTTTACTATGGCTTGCTGTTCGGGGTCGATCCCATCTTGCTGGCCGTGATCGTCATGAGCGTGCTGCTGGCTTACCGCCACAGCCAGAACATCGCGAACTTGCTCTCTGGCAAAGAAAGCAAGATCGGCGGCAAGAAGGATGCGGCCAAGGCGTCCGCCATGAAGAAGTAAGCGCTTGATTTCCCGCGGCCCGCACGCATATGCTGTGCTTGCGGCGCCGCGCGGTGCGGCCGCCACCGACTCGCGCAAAGGCTGCCCACCATGAGTTCCACTCCCGCCACACCCACTCCCATCCGTATCGACTTCGTTTCCGACGTTTCCTGCCCCTGGTGCGTGATCGGCTTGAAGTCGCTGGAGCAAGCCTTGGACAAGCTGCACGATACCGTCCAGGCCGACATCCACTTCCAGCCCTTCGAGTTGAACGCCAACATGCCGGCCGAAGGCGAGGATATCGGCGAACACATCGCACGCAAATACGGCTCCACCCCGGAACAGATGGCGCAGTCGCGCGAAGCGATCCGCGCGCGCGGCGAGCAACTGGGCTTTACCTTTGCCATGGACAAGCGCGGCCGCATCTATAACACTTTCGATGCGCACCGCTTGCTGCATTGGGCCGCGCTGGAAGGGCGCCAGAAGGCATTCAAAATGGCGCTGTTCGATGCGTATTTTACGCAGGGCCAGAACCCGTCTTCGCACGAGGTGCTGCTGAAAGTGGCGGGCGAGGTGGGCTTGGATACGGTGAAAGCGGCCGAGGTGCTGGCCTCAAGCGCCTACGTGGACGAGGTGCGCGCACAGGAGCAGTTCTACCAGCAGAACGGCATCAACTCGGTGCCCGCCGTCATCATCAACGAGCGCCACCTGATTTCCGGCGGCCAGCCGCCCGAAGTGTTTGAGCAAGCCTTGCGCCAGATCATCGCTGGCGCTTGAGCGGGGCGCCAACGGCGCGCGCCATGGCGGACTTTTTGCGCTACACTCGGCGCAAAGGGAGGATAGTCAAATGCCAACAGCCAGCTGGAATGGCGCCGTCATCGCGCAAGCCACCGATGCGCAGGTGCAAGTCGTTGAAAACAATGTGTATTTTCCTTTGGCGGCGGTGACGCAGGAGTACCTTCGTCCCAGCAGCCACACGACCACCTGCCCATGGAAGGGCACGGCCAGCTATTACGACCTCGTTGTCGATGGCCAGACAAATGCCAACGCGGCCTGGTACTACCCCCAGCCCAAGGACGCCGCCAGGCAAATTGCCGGCTACGTCGCCTTCTGGCGCGGCGTGAGCGTCGAGCGCTGACCTGACGCCCCCTATTTCCTGACAAAGAAAGCAGACGATGGATTTACGCCTCGCCGTGTACCAACTCGCCTCGGACAACGCGCTCGACGCCCAGCAAACCCGGCAATTGCAGGAAGTGGCCGGCTTCCAGCGCGAGCCTGCGCGCCTGGCCTACTGGCTGCCGCGCGGCGTGGCCGTGCTGGGCGCCGCGCTGCTGGGCATGGGCCTGATCTGCTGGGTCGCCGCCAACTGGGAAGACCTGGGCCGCATGGGCCGCTTTGCCCTGCTGCAAGGCGTGTTTGCCGCCACCTGCGCGGGCGCGTTTGCCATGCCCAAGGCGCGCGTGCCCTTGCTGCTGCTGGCCTTGCTGGCCATTGGCGGCCTGTTCGCGTATTTCGGCCAGACGTACCAGACGGGCGCCGATCCGTGGCAGCTGTTCGCCCTGTGGGCCGCGCTGGCCTTGCCCCTGTGCCTGGTGGCGCGCAGCGACGTGCTGTGGACGCCGTGGATGCTGGTGCTGGCCACGGCTGCAGCCCTGTGGATGCAGGCGCACGCGCACCACAGCTGGCGCATCGATTCAAGCGATCTGTCCATTTTCGTCAGCGGCTGGCTGGCCGTGCTGCTTGCCTGTGCTTTTGTCTCGCCCCTGCTGGCGCGCTGGACGGGCGCGGGCAGCTGGGCCTTGCGCCTGGGCCTGGTACTCGCCACCATCCTTATCACGGGCACGGCCGTCAGCGCCCTGTTCGGCAGCCATGTCGAATCGCCGTACTGGGCCGGGCTGGGCTTGCTGGCCGTCGCCGGCGTCTTGCTGGCCACGCGCCGCTACTTTGACGTGTTCGGCCTGAGTGCCGTCGCGCTGGGCGTCAACACCTTGCTGGTGGGCGGCCTGGCGCGCGTGCTGCTCAATGGGGGGAATGGCGATGGTGTCGGCAGGCTGGTGATGCTGGGCTTGTTTGCGGCCGTGCTGCTGGCGCTGACCGTGCAAGGAATACTGTGGCGCACGCGCCAGGAGGCGGCATGAGCAATTTGAACAGTCAGCGGGCCGATGCGCTCGCCACCCTGATCGATGACGCCACGCGCGCTGGTGTGCTGCCGCCCGGCACTAGCCGGCCGGTGCAGGATGCAAGGCCGTGGCCGCTGGTGCTGATGACGGCCTTCGGCGCCTGGCTGGCCGCCATTCCCCTGATGATTGCGCTGGGCGTGGGCCTGGAAAGCGTGGTGCGCCACGGTCCCGGCGCGTATGTCGTGGCCGCCATCGTGCTGGTGGCGTCCGTGCTGCTGATCCGCATGCGCGGCGTGGCCTTGTTTGTCGAACAGCTGGCCGTGCCCTGCCTGCTGGTGGGCGGCGGCTTGCTGGGCTACGCCCTGTTCCGCGACTATGCCACGCAGATTGCCTCGCTATTGATGTGCCTGGCATGCCTGGTGGTGGCGGCATCCCTGCCGCGCGACTGGCTGCGCGTACTGCTGGGACTGGTCGCTTGCGGCTTGCTGGCGCTGGGCATCGTCGATAGTGGGCGCGACTGGATTTTCGAGAACGACCCCACGCAACTGTATCTGGCCTGGATGCTGGCACTGGCATGCTGGCTGGGCGCGCACTGGCTGCAGAAGCAGGCTTTCAACGATGGCCGCGGCGCGCCCATCGCCGCCTTCCTGGAATCGCTGTCGACGGGGTGGGTATTGGCCATCTTGCTGGGCCTGGCCTTCTGGTCCGGCATGACCTTCATGCTGGGCGGTGCCTTGGGCGGCGGTGGCATTGCCGGCGACGTGGCGCGTGAAGTGACGCGGCACCAGGGCGCTGCCTGGTATGCGCAGGCCTTGAACGGGGTCTCGTTCGTGCTGGCCACGGCGGCCGCCGTCTGGACAGGCTGGCGCTGGCCGGCGTTGCGCCAGTTGCCCGCCATTGGTGTGGCGCTGGTGCTGATCGTGCTGGCGTGGTTCATGCCGGCGCTGGGCCCCGTGCTGCTGATCCTCGCGTATTGCCTGACGAGCGGGCGCTCGCGCGTGGCCGTGGCGGCCGGGCTGGCGGCGGCGTGGATACTTGGCAGCTTTTATTACCAGCTGGCCTGGCCACTGGCCAGCAAGGCGGCGCTGCTGGCCATGGCGGGCGCGCTGTTGTGCGCGCTGTCGTGGCTGGCCACGCGCGGCAAGGTATTGCATCTGGTGGAAAGCAAGCAGGCGGCCGCGCTGACCGAAACCCGCGCCGTGCGCCTGGGCGTGCTGGCGGGCTTGCTGCTGGTGCTGTTGGTGGCAAATATCGGCATCTGGCAGAAAGAGCAGCTGATCGCCAAGGGGGAAGCGATCTTCGTGGCGCTGGAACCCGTCGATCCCCGTTCGCTGATGCAGGGCGACTACATGCGGCTCAATTTCGTCAACCTCGGCGTCCTCAGCACCCTGGCCAGCGTGGACAGGGCGCCAGGGCGGCCCCTCGTGGTGGCCAGGCGCGATGCACGCGGCGTGGCAGAACTGCTGCGCCCGTACACCAAGGAGGCGCTGGCGCCCGGCGAATTCCTGCTCGAGCTGACGCCCAAGGATGGGAACTGGGTGCTGGTCAGCGATGCCTGGTTCTTCAAGGAAGGCGAGGCGGCGCGCTGGGAAAAGGCCCGCTATGGCGAGTTCCGCGTCCTGCCCGATGGCCGCGCCTTGCTGGTGGGCATGCGCGGCCCGGAACTGGAGACGCTGTAGCGCAAGTAGTAGTCCAAGAGCGCGTCGGGTCGGCCCATCCTGTAAAATTGCCCGATGGATAATATTACGCATTCGTTCATCGGCCTCGGGGTCGGCGAACTGGTACACCGCAGCCTGCCGCCCGAGGCGCAAGCCCCCGCCCAGCGCACCCGGCGCGCGCTGTTTCTGTTTACGGCCTGGTTTGCCAGCAACGCGCCCGACCTGGACCTGGTCCTGACCAGGCTGTTGCCGCGTCCTTTCGGCTACATGCTGCACCACCGTGGCCACACGCATACCTTGCTGCTGGCCTTGCCGCAGGCGCTGCTGTTGCTGGCGCTGCTATGGCTGCTGTGGCCCGGCGCGCGCCGCCTGCTGAAAAGCAGCGTGCCCGCCCGCGTGGGCCTGGCAGCCTGTCTGCTGCTGGGATTCTGCCTGCACATGGGCATGGATTTCCTTAATTCCTATGGCTTGCACCCGTTTTACCCGTTCGACAGCCGCTGGCTGTATGGCGACATGGTCTTCATTGTCGAGCCCATGTTCTGGGTGCTGCTGGGCGTGCCCGTGATCATGTCCTTGCGCTACGGCATCGTCAAAAGCGTGCTGCTGGCGGCCTTGGCGGCGGCCCTGTGTTTCTTTACCTATAAAACCTATCTGGCACCCGCCTCGCTGGCCGTGCTGCTGGGGCTGGGCGTGATGCTGGCCATACTGCAAGGGCGGGCCGGCGAGCGGGGGCGGGGAGCGCTGCTGCTGGCCTTCGCACTGGCCGCCACCTTCATTGGCATGCAGGGCGTGGCCTCGGCCCTCGGCCGTACGCGCATCGAGGCGGCCGTGCAGCGCCTGGACCCCGGCACGCGCGTGTGGGATGTGGCCATGACGGCATTCCCCAGCAATCCCCTGTGCTGGATCTATGTCTCGCTCGACAGCAAGACAGATGTGTACACCTTGCGGCGCGGCACGTTGAGCCTGTTGCCCGAATCGCTGGCGCCCGCCGCGTGCCCGGCCGGGCTGGCCGAAACCGGCAAGCGGGGCCAGCAACTGGCGCCCGGCATCGCCGTGTCGGCCCAGGCGGCGGGCAGCCTGGCGACCTTGCGCGCCTTGCAGGAAGATAATTGCTATGTCGACGCCTGGTTCCGCTTTGCCCGCATGCCCAGCTTGAATGCGGACAAGCTGACGGACGTGCGCTTCAACCCCGGCATGCTGCCCAATTTTACGACCGTGGAGCTGCAGCAGTTCCGTGGCCGGCCTTGTCCCGCCTACGTGCCGGGCTGGGACCGCCCCCGTGCCGACATGCTGGCGCCACCCGCGCAGGAGCATGAATAGCGTAGATGTTGCCCTGTGGCAAAAAATATCGTGTGTGCACTTACTTCGCCGTGGCCGTGCATGCGACAATTGTTAATTCAGCATGGATGTCATTAAGTTAGGACTATTTTGGAAGAGCAACACGCCTTACCGTATTTGCGAGAAACCCTGCTGTTTCTCGCCTTGGCCGGGATTTTTATTCCGCTATTGCAACGCCTGAAGGTCAACCAGGTGCTCGGCTTCCTGGCCGTCGGCGCCCTGTTCGGCCCGTTCGGCTTCGGCCTGTGGGCTGGTGAATTCACGTGGCTGACGTATTTTTCGTTCGTGCGTGCCGAGCAGGTCAGCGGCCTGGCTGAGCTGGGCGTGATGTTTTTGATGTTCATGATCGGCCTGGAACTGTCGACCGAACGCCTGTGGGCGCTGCGGCGCTGGGTGTTTGGCGCGGGCGTGGGGCAGGTGGCTGTCAGCGCTTGCCTGATCGGCGTCGTCGCGTATTACTTCGGCCTGTCGCTGGAAGCGTCCATCGTGCTGGGCCTGGTGCTGTCGCTGTCATCTACGGCCGTCGTGATGCAGTTGCTGACCGACCAGCGCTCCCTGCAGACCCCAAGCGGCCAGGCGGGCTTTTCCATCCTGATGTTCCAGGATTTGATGGTGGTGCCGCTGTTCATCCTGATCGACGTGTTTGCCAGCGGGCGCAGCGACGACCTGGCGTATCTGCTCAGCTTTGCAGCCGTGAAATCGGCGGGCGCCATCCTGCTGATCTATCTGCTGGGGCGCCGCGTGATCCGTCCGCTGTTCCAGTTTTTCGTCAAAAAACGCCAGCCTGACGTGTTCATGGCCCTGACCTTGCTCAGCACCCTGGGTATCGCGGGATTGACGTATCTGGCAGGCCTGTCGATGGCGCTGGGCGCCTTGCTGGCGGGCTTGCTGCTGGCGGAAACGGAATTTCGCCACGAAGTGGAAGTGACGATCGAGCCTTTTAAAGGTTTGCTGATGGGCCTATTCTTCATGTCGGTGGGCATGCAGATCGACGTGCGCGAAATCCTCAAGTCGCCGATCTTGATTCCGCTGGCCGTGCTGAGCCTGTTTGCGGTGAAAACCCTGGTCATCAGCGTGATTTTCCGCATCGGCGGTTTTCACTGGGGGCGCGCCGTGGAAACGGGCGTGCTGCTGGGGCAGGGCGGCGAATTTGCCTTCATCGTCGTCGCGTATGCGCTGGGCACGAAGTTGATCGGCCCGCAGGTGGCGCAGTTCGTCATGCTGGTGGTGGGCCTGAGCCTGTTTGCCACGCCGGCGCTGGCCAAGGCGGCGCGCGCTTTCGGCAACTGGTGGGAAAAGCGCCACCACCATCAGCTGGCCGACCTTGCGCACGGCGCGCTGCCGCCGCAGGGCAGCACCGTCATCATCGCCGGTTTCGGCCGGGTGGGGCAGTTGCTGGCCAAGGTGCTGACGGAGCAGGATATCGCCTATGTGGCGATAGAAAATGATGCGCGCCTGGTGACGACCCTGCATCCGCGCGGTTTCCCCGTGTATTTCGGCGACGCGTCGCGCGCGGAATTGTTGCAAAAAGTCAATGCCGACCGGGCTGCCGCCGTGGTACTGACCATGGACCATGCAGCGTCCGTGTTGCATGCCGTGAAATCGATCCGCCGCGAATATCCACAGCTGCCCGTGTATGCGCGTGCGCGCGACGAGGCGCATGCGGTGGCCCTGATGCAGGCGGGCGCCACCCTGGTCGTGCCCGAAGCCCTGGAATCGGCTCTGCAGCTGACGGCCACCGTGCTGCACACGGTTGGCCTTTCGGAAGCGCGCACGACGGACATCGTGCAAGCGGAGCGCGACCGGCGTAATGCCGTGCTGCTGGCGAAGAAGCTGTCGTAGTGCTGTCGTAGTGAAACCTGTAGCGCAAACGTGCGTGTCGCCGTGCTTTGTCAATTATCTATACAATAATAGTATATGAGCACACTACCCACATGAAAGCCGCGACGAAGAGCGGGGCGGCACCCTTGACGCCGCAGCAGATTGCGGCGCAGGAAACGCAGCAAAAATTTGGCAAGCCCGAACGGGGCTGGCGCGAGCAGGTGTACACCGTCATTTTCGAGGCGGAAACGCGCACGGGCCGCGCCTTCGACCTGCTGCTGATCGCCGCTATCCTGATCAGTGTGACGGTGGTCGTGCTCAGCAGTGTCGCCTCCGTGGCGGAGCGCTATGGCACCTGGCTGACGGCGCTGGAATGGTTTTTCACCATTTTATTTACCATCGAATACCTTGCCCGCCTGTCGTGCCTGCGGCATCCGGTGCGCTATGCCAAGAGTTTTTTTGGCATTATCGACTTGCTGGCCATCGTGCCGACTTACATCGGCTTGCTGCTGCCAGGTGCGCACGTGCTGATCGACGTGCGTATTTTGCGCCTGCTGCGGATGTTTCGTATCCTCAAGCTCACGTCCTATGTGCATGAATACACGGTGCTGGGGCGGGCCTTGCTGGCCAGCCGCCGCAAGATCCTCATTTTCTTGTCTTTTGTCATGATGGTGGTCTTTCTGTTGGGTACTGTGATGTATGTCGTGGAAGGGCCGGATAACGGTTACAGCAGTATTCCCACCTCGATATACTGGGCCATCAGCACCATGACCACGGTGGGTTTCGGCGATATCACGCCGCGCACCGACATCGGGCGCACCATCGCTTCTCTGATGATGCTGCTCGGCTGGGGCATCCTGGCAGTGCCTACCGGCATTATCAGTGCCGAAATGACGGTACAGCGCAGTTCCAAGCTGGTTACCACGCGTACCTGCCCCACGTGCCTGAAAGAAGGGCTCGATGATGATGCCAATTTCTGCAAGAACTGCGGTGTTGCATTGCCGCCGCTGGCACGCGATTAGCGCATAGACCATACATAGACCGTATTTACTTTATTTTGTTAAGGCCAACATGATTCCAGTTCGCCTGATCGCGACGGGCAAAGCCGTGCCGTCGCATAGCGTTACTTCCGCAAGCCTGGACCTGAAATTGGGCCATCCGGCTGGCTACACCTTGCGCAAGAGCGGCGTGCTGTCGCGCTTTGTCGCTGCGCCCGATGAATCGCAAAGCCAGTTGGGCGCCGGCGCCCTGCTCGACGCGCTGAAGAACGCCAGCCTGCGTCCGTCCGACATCGATCTGCTGATCTGCGCCTGCGGCGTGCCTGAGCAGGCTTTGCCGAACACGGCCTGTTTCGTTGCAGAGCACGCGGGATTGCCGCCAGGCACGCAAAGTTTCGATGTCAACGCCAGTTGCCTCAGTTTCATGGCCGCTTTCCGCGTGGCCGCGTCCATGCTGGCCGGTGGCGCCTACCGGCGCATCGCCATCGTCTCGTCCGACCTCGCCTCGCGCGGGGTCGACTGGAGCGAGCCGGAAGCGTCGATGATCTTTGGCGACGGCGCCGCCGCCGTCATCGTCGAGCGGGGTGACGGCAGTGCCGGCATCCGCGCCTACAAGATGGGCACGTATCCGGAAGGGCGGCGCTACTGCGAAATCCGCGGCGGCGGCACCGAGCGCAACCCGCGCAACGGCTGCGCACCGGGCGATTACCTGTTCCGCATGGATGGCAAGGCCGTGTTCCGCCTGGCCGTCAAGGTGATGCCGGATTTCCTGGCGGAACTCATGCAGGAAGCGGGCGCCGGCCTGGAGAAAGTTGATGTGGTCGTGCCGCACCAGGCCAGCCCGCTGGGGCTCGCGCATGCGGCGCGCATCCTCGACGTTCCCGATGCTAAAATCATCAAGATCTTCGAAACGCATGGCAACCAGGTGGCCGCGTCCTTGCCCACCGCCCTGCACGAGGCGGTGATGACGGGGCGGGCCGTCGCAGGCCAGCGTTTGCTGATGATGGGCACGGCCGCAGGCCTGACCATCGGCGGCATGATTCTTGATCTGTGAAGGCGGTGCGATGAGGCGGATACTGGTCACGGGAGCAACGGGCGGCTTGGGACGCAATGCCGTGCGTACATTGCTGGCGCAGGGCGTGGAAGTGCGCGCCACGGGCCGCAACGCCGCTGTCGGCCGTGAACTCGAACGCATGGGCGCGCAATTCGTCGCGCTTGATCTGGCGCAAGCATCGCCGCGCCAGGTCGATGAACTGGTGCGCGGCATGGACACCGTCTGGCACTGCGCCGCGCTGTCCTCGCCATGGGGCCCGGAGCGCGACTTCATCGCCGCCAACGTCACGGCCACGGGCCAGTTGCTGCGCGCGGCCGCCAGCCTGCACGTGGCGCGCTTCGTGCACATCTCCACCCCGGCCATGTATTTCGATTACCGCAACCGCTACGAGGTAGCGGAAACCTTCCGCCCAGAAGCTTACGTCAACGCCTATGCGCGCTCCAAGGCGATGGCGGAAAAGCTGGTGCAGGAGTCGGTCGACCGCCATCGCGGCATGACTTGCGTGATCCTGCGCCCGCGCGCCATCTTCGGCCCGCACGACCAGGTGCTGATCCCGCGCCTGGCACGCGTGCTGCAGGAGCGCGGCGGCAAGCTGCCGCTGCCCAGGGGCGGCGCGGTCACCATCGATGTCACCTATGTCGACAATGTCGTGCACGCGATGTGGCTGGCCACCGTGCACAAGACCATCGCTTCGGGCGCCGCCTTCAACATCACGAATGGCGAACCGGCGCGCCTGTGCGACATTTTGCGCAGCCTGTTCTGCGAGCATCTGCAGCAGCCGTTCGAGATCGTCAACGTGCCGTACCGCGTGCTGGCGCTGGCTGCGCGCCTGATGCAGTTCGCTTCGCGTTTCACGCGGCGCGAGCCTTCCCTCACGCCCTACAGCATCGGCGCGCTCAGTTTCGACATGACGCTCGATAACGCCAAGGCGCGCAAGGTGCTCGGCTACCGTCCCATCGTCAGCCTGCAGGAAGGCATCGCCCTGACGGCGCAGTGGATGCGCCAGGAAGCGGCGGCGCACAAGGTGGGCAAGGAACGCAATGGCTAGCATTACCGCGTTTCGCGTCGGCCACTGCACCCACCCATCGTGCATGGTCTTGAAAGGCAGCGGGCTGGCCAGCCTCTGCTTCCCCTCGCGCGCCTACCTGATCGAAACGCGCGCGGGCCTGTACCTGTGGGATACCGGTTACGCCGAACACTTCCGCGCCGCCACGGCGAAGGGCGTGTACCGCATGTATGCGTGGGTGACGCCGATCTCGTTTGACGCGCAGGAGTCCTTGCAGGGCCAGTTGCGCGCGCATGGCGTGTCCCCCGGCGACATCCACACCTTGCTGCTGTCGCACTTCCACGCCGACCATATCGCCGGCCTGCGCGACTTTCCCGGCGCGCGTCTGATGGCGTCAAAACCGGGCTGGGACGCCGTGCGCGGCCTGTCCGGCGTTGCCGCCGTGCGCCAGGCCTTCGTGCCCGAGCTGCTGCCGTCCGACATTGCCGACCGCCTGGCTTTTGTCGAAAGCGTGCCGGAGACGCCCTTGCCGGCCGCCTTGCTGCCGTTTACGCACGGGCGCGATGTCAGCGGCACAGGCGAGATTTACATCGTCGACCTGCCCGGCCACGCCATCGGCCATATCGGTGCCTTCGTGCTGCAGGATGGCGGCTGGACCTTGCTGGCCTCGGACGCGGCCTGGGTGCCGGAAAGTTTTCAGCAGCTGCGCGGGCCGTCCGAACTGTCGTTCATCATCCAGCACAAGCGCGCCCCGTATTACGCGACCCTGAACCGCTTGCACCAGCTGCACCAGTCGGGCAATGCGCAGATACGCATCACGCATGAAGATACGCTCGATTATTTGCCTGTGGCGGGCCGCCCGTGAAGCGTATTTTCTGGCTGTTGCTGTCGTACTGGCGCACGCGCCGCTTGCGCTTCGCAAGCCGCGCGCAGCTGGAAAGTTACCAGCAGGAGCAGCTGGCGCGTTTCATGGACACGCTGTGCGCGCGCAGCAGCTACTTTGCGCCGTACCGCAAGCTGCCCCTGGCGCAGTGGCCAAGCATGAACAAGGCGCTGATGCTCGAACACTTTGATGCCATGAACACGGAAGGCGTCACTTTAGCGCAGGCGATGGCTTCTGCCATGGCCGCCGAGCATAGCCGCGACTTCACGCCTGCCGTGGGCGATATCACCGTAGGCCTGTCGTCGGGCACCTCCTCGCGGCGCGCCGTGTTTACCGTCAGCCCTCGCGAAAAAGCCCAATGGGCGGGCGTGATGCTGGCCAAGGCGCTGCCAGACGGGCTGTTTTCCGGCGAACGGGTGGCCCTGTTCCTGCGCGCGAACAGCAATTTGTACACGGCCGTGCGCTCGCCGTGGCTCACCTTTGCCTTCTATGACCTGTTCGAACCGTTCGACAGCCTGTGCGCGCAGCTTGCGCAATATCAGCCTTCCGTCATCGTCGCACCGGCCCAGGTGCTGCGCCAGCTGGCCTTGCGCGTCATCGACGGCAGCCTGGTGCTGGGACCGAAAAAAGTCATTTCGGTTGCCGAAGTGCTCGAAGCACAGGACCGCGCCCTGATCGTGCAGGCGTTTGGCGCCGTGCATGAAATCTACCAGGCCACCGAGGGTTTTCTTGCCAGTAGCTGCGAGCACGGCGTGCTGCATCTGAACGAGGAATATGTGCACGTCGAGCCGCAATGGCTGGATGAGGAACAACGCCGCTTCGTGCCCGTGATTACGGACTTTACGCGCATCACGCAGCCCATCGTGCGCTACCGCCTGGATGACATCCTGCTCGCGCGCGCCACGCCATGCCCGTGCGGCCGCGCCACGCGCGCCATCGCCGGCATCGAAGGGCGCTGCGACGACATGCTGCTGCTGCCTTCCGCGTGCGGCGGCGAACCCGTCGCCGTGTTTGCCGATGTATTGACGCGGGCCTTCGCGCAAGCCTTGCCGCCGGACGCCGATTACCGTCTGGTGCAGTCGGATGTAGCGGCCTTGCAGCTGCACGCGGCCCTGGACGATGCCGGCCTGGCCGCCCTGCGCGCGCACCTGGCAACGGTGCTGCGCGGCCTGGGCGTGGCCGTCGACGGCCTGGCCTGGACGATGAGCGCCGAATTGCCTTCCTTTGACCCCACCATGAAACGGCGCCGCATCCGGCGCCTTGCGACAGCATGAATCCTTCTCCCATGACTGCACGCGGCCGCCTGCTGCATTTGCTGGCCGGCTGGGGCAGTGTCGGCCTTGTGTATTTTTCCAGCGACTTGCTGCAAGGGCAGGGCGTGCTGCTGCCCGAAACGGCCATCGACCGCGCCATTCCCTATACGGATGCCGCCATCTGGCTGTACCTGTCTTTCTTTATCCTGATCCCCTACGCCTACCTGGTGGCCGATGCAGCGCGTGTGCGCTGGCTGGCGCGCGCAATGGCGCTTTCTGCCCTGAGCTGCGGCGTGGTCTTCCTGCTGTATCCGACCACCCTCGCATATCCGCCCGTGGGTGAAGGCAGTGCCTGGAGCACGCAGGCGCTGCGCTTGCTGCAAGCGGCCGATTCCGCGCAAAACTGCCTGCCGTCGCTGCATGGCGCCCTGACCCTGCTGTGCGTGTGGGCCTTGTGCGACAGGCGTCACCTGGTGCGCACCGCGCTGGCCGTGATGCTGGGCCTGGCGATCTGCTACGCCATCATCGCGCTGCGCCGGCACGTGAGCATCGACCTGGCCGCCGGTCTGGCCGTGGGCATCGCTGGCGGCATGTTGGCGAAAATGCAGGTATCCTTGACTGCCCGCCGCGCCATTTCCATAAAATCCGCATCATGATGAATCCCTTTGCCCTCTCTTTCCTTGTCATGCTGGCCTTCGTGCTGGCCGAACTGCTGATCCTGAAATGGGTGCGCAAGACGCCGGTGCCGTGGAAAGACGTCATTTTCAATCTCAATTCCGGCCACATCCTGATGTGGGTATTCCGCGGCGTGGAAGTGGCGGCCTTCGCCATGCTGCTGCGCCATGTGAACCTGCATATCGTCGACCAGTGGCCCGTGGCCGCGCAATGGGTGTTCGCCTTTTTTGCCTGGGACCTGTGCTTTTACTGGATGCACAGGCTGCACCATAAAATCCCTTTGCTGTGGGCCGTGCACGTGGTGCACCACCAGGGCGAGCATTTCAACCTGTCGCTGGGCGTGCGCAATTCCTGGTATTCATCGCTGACGAATTTCCCCTTCATCGCCATTCTGGCCGTGCTTGGCGTGCCGCTGGAAATCTTCCTCGTGGTCTCGTCCTTGCATTACACGGTGCAGTTCTATAACCATAATGCGCTGGTGAACAAGTCTGGCATCCTCGACAAATTCATGGTTACGCCTTCGCACCACCGCGTACACCACGGCACCGATAAACGCTACATCAACCGCAATTTCGGCGGTACCCTGCTGTTGTGGGACAGGCTGTTCGGCAGCTTCCAGCCCGAACTCGCGGGGGTGGAAATGCGCTATGGCGTGAAGGGCATGACGCCCACGCACAACCCCCTGTTGGCCAGCAACGGAAAGCTGTTCAAATGGCTGCGCGCGCGCTTTCCCCACTGGCAGTCGCGCGGCAACTTCCACGTGCCCGAGCTGTTCATCGGCATTGGTGGCGTGATCCTGTTTGGCCTGGTGATCTATTACGTCAACCATGAAGCGGCGCTGGCCGGCACTCAGCAGGCGATCCTGTTTGCGCTGATCTTCACCGGCACCCTGGCCCTGGGTGGCCTGTCAGATGCGCGCCGCTGGGGCGCCATCGCCTGGGTGGCCATCGCCCTGGCCATGCCGGCCCTGTATCTGGGCTGGTATGGCGCCCGCGATGCTTGGGGCACGGCATTCCTGGCAGCGTTGCTGGCGCATGGACTCGACGGCGCGCGCCGCCTGTGGTGGCCGGCAGCGGCGGGGACGCGCGCGTGACGCCAGTGCCTCCCTTGCCCCCGTTGCGCTTCCAGCCCGCACGCGATTCCGCCTTCCGCCGCGAACTGCGCGCGCGCGCCGACGCCTACCTGGCGGCCGAAGGAAAGCACCGTTTTGGCGATGTGCGCATGCACGCAAAAGCCGTCTTCCTGGCCGTGCTGACGGTATTGTTGTATGTGCTGGCGCTGCGCGCTGACAGCACCTTGGGCTTCGCCGGCAGCTATGTCGCTTGCCTGGTCACGGCCATGGCGCTTGCCATGAATACCCTGCACGATGCTGCCCATAGCGCCGTCTTCCGCCAGGGACGCCTGAATCGCATCCTGATCCGGCTGGTGGGCTTGCCCGTGGGCGTGGATACGGATTTCTGGACTATCCGCCACGTGCATTTCCACCACACCTATGCCAACGTGGAAGGCTATGACCTCGACACGGAACCGAATCCATTCCTGCGCCAGACGCCGTACCAAAGCTGGTCGCCCCAATATCGCTATCAATACCTGTACTGGCCAGTGGTGGCTGCCCTGTCGCTGCCTTATTTGAACTGGTATGGCGACTGGCTGGACCGATTCGGCAAGACACCCGTGGCCGCGCACAGCCGCTTGCAGGGCTGGCGCGGCTGGCTGTCGTTCCTGGGCTGGAAGCTGGGCCATGTGGCGTTGGTGCTGGCGCTGCCCATGTGGGTGCTGCGGCAGCACGGCATAGCCTGGGACGTCGTGCTGGGCGCGTATTTCGTGGGCCAGATGATCGCCTCATGCGCTCTGGTGGCGCTGATCCTCGGTACGCACTGGGCCGAAGTGGAATTTTTTCAGCCGGGCGCAGACGGCACCCTGCCGCATGACTGGTACCAGCACACGTTTTACACGGCCTGCGACTGGACGCCGCAACCGCGCCGCCTGCGCTGGCTCGGCTACTGGCTCGGCGGCTTGAATTTGCACCTCACGCATCATTTGTTCCCCACCTGGAATCACCGCCACTACCCGGCGCTGGCGCGCATCCTGGCCGAACTGGCGCCGCGCCACGGCCTCGTCTACCGCGAACTCGGTTATGGCCAGCTGCACGCCTCGCAGCAAGCCTTCCTGCGCGCCATGGGCCAGCCGCCCGCAAAGTCTTGACGAATCGTGCTTGACTCTGTTTCCGTTCCGTCTTACATTTCTGTAACGACAGAAATAAGAGAAAATCATGGAACTGAGTCCCACCACGCAAAAGTACATTCTCCATTGGGGGGAAATGGGCACCCGCTGGGGCGTCAACCGCACGGTGGCGCAAATCCATGCGCTGCTGTTCCTGGCCAACGAACCGCTGACGGCGGAAGACATCGCGGCCAGCCTGAACGTGGCCCGTTCGAATGTCAGCAACAGCCTGAAGGAATTGCAAAGCTGGGGCCTGGTGCGCATCACGCATGTATTGAAAGACCGGCGCGACCATTTCGTCGCCCTGCAGGATGTGTGGGAAATCTTCCGGGTCATCATGGAGGAACGCAAGCGGCGCGAGATCGATCCCACCCTGACGGTGCTGCGCGAGTGCGCGATCGAGGGCGAGCACGATGCGGCCATTGCGCCGGCCACCCTGGAACGCATGGGCGAAGTGCTGGCCTTCCTGGAAATGCTCAGCAGCACTTACAGCGACTATAAAAACCTGCCGCCGGCCACCCTGCAGCGCATGCTCTCCATGGGCGGCAAGGTGGCCAAGTTCCTCAGTCCGGACGACAAGCCGGCGAAATCGAAAAAGCCGGGCAAGTCATGAACGGGCCTTCCGAAGGAGAGCTGTTCAGGAAGGTGATGGGCGAGCAGTGGCTCACCCTGCATCCGGACATCCGCCGCCGCTTCGAGAAAAATCCAGCGCCGGGCCAGCCCCTGTATTACCAGGGCGAACTCAGTGAACTCACCAGTTCGCGCCTGGGCAAGGTGCTGGGCTGGCTGACGCGTCCCTTCATCGATGGCGCGCTGATTCCGTACGACGACCACGACTTCCCCGTCGATATCGAAGTCTATTCACGTCCCGGCTGCCCCTTCATCTTCAAGCAGCGCACCTACCGTCTGCACGGGCGCGCGCCCATCCGCTTCACGTCCTACATGGCGGAAAGCGCACAGGGCGAAGTGCTCGAATACGTGGGTATGGGGCTGGGCATGAAGCTGGTGCTGCATGTCGAAGAAGGCAACCTGCACTTCACCAGCGATGGCTATTTTCTCGATCTTTTCGGCTGGCGGATGCCACTTCCCGGGGTGCTCACGCCAGGCAGGACCTATCTCTGCCACCGCAACGACACGCCGCAGCAGTTCAACATCCGCATCGAAATCCGCCATGCCCTGTTCGGCACCACCTTCACCCAGGTCGGCGTGTTCCGCGAAAGCGCGGCGCCCACCCTTCACAAGGACACACCATGAATACGCATCTGCTGGCCCTGCAACTGATGGCGGCGCAAGGCTGCCTGGGCGCCTTCGACACCATCTACCACCATGAAATCACGGAAGCGCTGCCGCAAAAGGCCTCGGCGCGCCTGGAATTGACCATCCATGCCACGCGTGCGCTGATCTACAGCCTGCTGTTCGTCGGCCTGGCCGCCTGGGAATGGCATGGCGCCTGGGCCTGGGTGTTGGTGATCGTGTTTGGCGTGGAAATCGTGCTGACCCTGTGGGACTTCGTCGTCGAAGACCAGACCCGCCTCTTGCCCGCCACGGAGCGGGTCACGCACACGGTGCTGGCGATCAACGCGGGCGCCTTCATCGCCCTGCTGGCCCTGAACAGCAGCCAGTGGGCGAGCCTGCCGACGGCCCTCGTGTGGCAGCCTTATGGCTGGCTCAGCGTCTTCCTGGCCCTGTGCGGCGTGGGCGTGGGCCTGTCCGGCCTGCGCGACGCGTATGCCGTGTGGCAGTTGGGCCGGCGCAAGGTACAGGAGACGGCAGAGCAAGAGGAACACCTGAGATTTGCCGCCGCGCCACAGTCCGTGCTGGTGACGGGCGCCACGGGTTTCATCGGCCAGCAGCTGGTCAGCGCCCTGCTGGCCGACGGCCACGCGGTGACGGTGCTGACACGCCAGCCGAAGCAGGCCGCGTGGACCTTCGACGGCAAGCTGCGCTGCATCCAGTCGCTGAACGAATTATCGGACGCGCAGCGCATCGATATGGTGGTCAACCTGGCCGGCGCGCGCATCGTCGGGAAGCGTTGGACGGACGCGCGCAAGGCTGCCCTGCGCCGCAGCCGCGTGGTGCTGACGCAGGACCTGGTGGCGTGGATCGCCCGCGCGCAGCACAAGCCGAGGGTGCTGCTGTCCGCGTCGGCCATCGGTTACTACGGCGTGCAGCCGCAGGGCGACGCGACGGAATTGACGGAGGAGAGCGCGCCGCAAGCCATCTTCATGTCGCAGCTGTGCCAGGAATGGGAAGCGGCCGCGCGCCAGGCGGAGAAATTTGGCGTGCAGGTGGGCTGCATGCGCTTTGGCCTCGTCTTCGGCCACCAGGGTTCGCTGCCGCAGATGCTCTTGCCGATCCGCTTCGGCGTGGGTGGCCCGCTCGGCAGCGGCAAGCAATGGGTATCGTGGGTGCATGTGCGCGACGTGATCCGCGGTGTCGCTTACCTGGCGCGCCGCAGCGAACAAGGCGCGGTGAGCGGCGCGTACAACTTCTGCGCGCCGGAAGCCATCGAGCAGCGCCGCCTCGCCCAGGTGGCGGGCGCGGTACTGCACCGGCCCAGCTTCATGCCCACGCCGGCCTTCGCCATGCGCGCCTTGCTGGGCGAGCAGGCCGACTTGCTGGTGGAAGGTCAAAGGGTCGCACCGCGCCGTTTGCTGGCCGACGGCTTTGTCTTCCGCTATCCACAGCTGGAAGGGGCGCTGCGCAGCCTGTAGCCTGGCGTAGAATGGGGCATGGAGGAACCGAACCATGCCCCGCTTCAGTCATACGATAGACAAGCATACCTATGCGTTCGCCAGCCTGAAGGAGCTGCTGGCAAAGGCCACGCCGCCCCGTTCGGGCGATGTGCTTGCCGGCGTGGCGGCATCGAGCGCGCGGGAGCGGGTGGCGGCGCAACTGGCGCTGGCGGAGGTGCCGTTATCGCTGTTCCTCAACGAGGTGCTGGTGCCGTATGAAGATGATGAAGTCACGCGCCTGATCATCGACTCGCATGCGCGCGCCGCCTTTGCGCCGATTTCTCACCTTTGCGTGGGCGACTTTCGCGACTGGCTGCTCGATGACGCGACGGATACGGCGCTACTGTCCCGGATCGCCGCCGGCATCACGCCGGAAATGGCGGCGGCCGTCTCGAAACTCATGCGCTTGCAGGACCTGGTACTGGTGGCCCGCAAGTGCCAGGTCGTCACGGCCTTTCGCAATACGCTGGGCCTGGAAAACCGCTTGTCCACGCGGCTGCAGCCGAACCACCCGACGGACGACGCCACGGGCATTGCCGCCTCCATCCTCGATGGCCTGCAGCTGGGCAGCGGCGACGCCGTGATCGGCATCAATCCCGCCACAGATAATGTGGCGCAGGTGGTCTCGCTGCTGCACTTGCTCGACGCCGTCATCGACCAGTATCAAATACCCACCCAGTCCTGCGTGCTCACGCACATCACCAACACCCTCGAGGCGATACGCCGCGGCGCACCCGTCGACCTGGTGTTTCAGTCGGTGGCGGGCACGCAGGCGGCCAACCGCAGCTTCGGCATCGACCTGGCGCTGCTGGCCGAGGGGCAGGCGGCGGCCCTGTCGCTGGGACGCGGCACGGTGGGCAACAATGTCATGTATTTCGAGACGGGGCAGGGCAGTGCCCTGTCGGCCGGGGCCCACCACGGCATGGACCAGCAAACGTGCGAGGCGCGCGCGTATGCTGTGGCGCGCGCGTATCAGCCGCTGCTGGTCAATTCTGTGGTGGGTTTCATCGGCCCCGAATATCTGTATGACGGCAAGCAGATCATGCGTGCGGGGCTGGAAGACCATTTCTGCGCCAAGCTGCTGGGGCTGCCCATGGGCTGCGACGTGTGCTACACCAACCACGCGGAAGCGGACCAGGATGACATGGATGCCTTGCTGACCATGCTGGGCGTGGCCGGCTGCAATTTTGTCATGGGCGTGCCGGGCGCGGACGACATCATGCTTGGCTACCAGAGCACCTCGTTCCACGATGCCCTGTATGCGCGCCGCGTGCTGGGCTTGCGTCCCGCACCCGAATTCGAGGCCTGGCTGGCGCACATGCAGATCACCGATGCGCAGGGCCGGCTGAAGTGGGTGCTGGCGCACGCCTTCCAGGCGGCGCTGGGGCGGCTGCCGGCGTAAAACGGCGCAAATTGACGCCCCGGGCGGGTGCGCCGGTGCGATAATCGGCGATCTCCCCATTCGACGCCATCATGCTGCCACCCGACCCCGATTCCCTCGATCCGCACGACTGGGATGCGTTTCGCGCGCAAAGCCATCGCATGCTCGACGACATGCTCGACTACGCACAGCGAATTCGCCAGCGGCCTGTTTGGCAGGCGGCGCCGGACAGCGCCCGCGCGGCATTCGCGCAACCGTTGCCGCGCGCACCGGGCGAGCTCGGTGAGGCCCACGCCAGTTTCATGCAGGATGTGCTGCCCTACGCCGTAGGCAATGTGCATCCCGGTTTCATGGGCTGGGTGCATGGCGGCGGCACGCCCGTGGGCATGCTGGCCGAGATGCTGGCGGCCGGCCTGAATGCGAATGTAGGCGGGCGTAACCAGATGCCGGTGGAAGTGGAGCGCCAGATTACCCGCTGGATGGCCGAACTGTTCGGCTTTCCCGAGTCGGCCAGCGGCGTGTTCGTCACGGGTACCTCGATGGCCAACTTGATGGGCGTGCTGGTGGCGCGCACGCAGGCGCTGGGCGTGGAGGCCCGCCAGCATGGCTTGCAGGGCGCGCCGCTGGTGGCGTACACCTCGGCCGCCGCGCATGGCTGCATCGCGCAGGCGATGGACCTGTCCGGGCTGGGCACGGCTGCCTTGCGCCGCATTGCCGTCAACGAGCGGCAGCAGATCGACGTCGCCGCCCTGGCGCAGACCATCGCGCGTGACCGCGCGGCGGGCCTGCGTCCCTTCTTTATCGCTGGCACGGCCGGCACCGTGGACACGGGCGCCATCGACGATTTATCGGCGCTGGCGGCATTGGCCAGGCACGAACAGCTGTGGTTCCACGTCGATGGCGCCTATGGGGCACTGGGCATGCTTTCGCCTCAGGTAGCGCCCCTGCTGGCTGGCATTGAACTCGCAGACTCGCTGGCGTTTGATTTTCACAAGTGGGGGCAAGTGCCGTATGACGCGGGCTTTTTGCTGGTGCGTGACGGCACGCGGCATATGGCGGCGTTTGCCGCTCCGGCGGCCTATCTGCGGCGCGAAACGCGTGGGCTGGCGGGTGGCTCGCCCTGGCCCTGCGATTTCGGCCCCGACCTGTCGCGTGGCTTCCGTGCGCTGAAAACCTGGTTCACTTTCAAGGTACACGGCGCCGAACGCATGGGCGCTGCCATCGCGCACACCTGCGTGCTGGCGCGCTACCTGGCCGAGCAGATAGCGGCCACACCGGAGCTGGAATTGCTGGCGCCCGTGACCCTGAACATCGTCTGCTTCCGCCACCGTGGCGTCGCCGATGGTGACAGCGATGCCTTCAATGGCGAGATCGTCGCCGACTTGCACGAGTCTGGCATTGCGGCGCCATCGACTACCACCATCGGCGGGCAGCTGGCCATCCGCGCCGCCATCGTCAATCACCGTACGCGCACCGAGGATATCGATGCGCTGCTGGCGGGCGTGCTGCGCTTCGGCGCCGCGCGCCTGTCCTGAAAGGAAAGCCAACATGAACGATTTGCTGCTGCACGCTGCCACGCCATATGCGCCGCTGATCGGCCTGGCGCCCCTGATGCGCCTTGCCTTTCTGCAGGAAGACCTGGCGCCGCTGGGCGAAGCGCTGCTGGCGCGCGCGCAAGCGTATCCCGATGACGCGCACGCCTGCCTGGATTTTTCCACCGTGCTGCAATTGAAGGGCGAGCGCGAGATGGCGCTGGCCGTGCAGGCGCAGGCGATCGACTTGCAGCAGCTGTATGCGCTGCCCGCGCAAGCGCCGCAATCTGGCCCCGGCATCCGCGTGCTGGTACTGATGGGGCCAGGCGACCTGATGTCGAATACGCCCATCGAGTTTCTCGTCGAGCAGTCCGACGTGGCGCTCGACCTGCTGTACCTGACGCTGGAAGGCCCCTTGCCGGAAGAAGTGCCGGATCACGACGTGCTGCTGGTGGGCGTGGCCGAGTCGGACGCCAACCAGCCCTTGCTGGCGCTGCTGGCGCAATTCGTGGCGGACTGGCCACGCCCGGTCATCAACCTGCCCCAGCATATCGCACATACCTCGCGCGATGGCCTGTGCGGGAAGCTGCAGGATTTTCCCGGTGTGGCCATGCCACGTACGGTGCGCATCGCGCGCGCGGAGCTGGCGGCGCTAGCTGCGGGGGAATTGCCGCTCGATGCCGTGCTGCCCGGCGACGCCTTTCCCCTGATCGTGCGGCCCCTCGGTTCGCACGCGGGCCACGACCTGGAAAAGATGGAGCACGCCAGCGACTTGCACGCCTATCTGCAGGCCGTCGACGCGCCACTCTTTTACATCGCCCGCTTTGTCGACTACCGCAGCGAGGATGGCCAGTTCCGAAAGTACCGCATCGTGCTGATCGACGGCATGCCGTACATCTGCCACTACGCCGTGTCCTCGCACTGGATGATTCATTACCTGAACGCGGGCATGGAGGAAAGCGCGGCCAAGCGCGCCGAGGAGGCCCGGTGCATGGCGCATTTTGACGAGGAATTTGCGCGGCGTCATGCGGCTGCCTTGTGTGCCATCAATGCACGCATGGGCATGCCTTATCTGGGCATCGATTGCGCCGAAACGCGTGACGGTGAATTGCTGGTGTTCGAAGCAGACAACGCCATGATCGTACACGCCATGGATGCCGAAGCCCTGTACCCATACAAGCGTCCGGTCATGCAGAAGGTCTTTATGGCGTTTCGCGCCATGCTGGCGCGGGCAGCTGCCGGTGATTGCGCCGCTAACTGATCACTTGCCCAATAACTGCTTCAGCAGCCGGCGCTTGGCCGTGCTGCGTTCTGTTTTCCAGTAGCCGTCGAACTGCAGCAGCAGGGCGTTATTGTGAAAAATGCGGATGTGCTGGGGCTGGCCCAGCATGACGGCGTGCACATAGCTGGCGAAAGATTCGGCAAAGTCTTCATGCATGCTGGTGGCCGCATACAGGGTGGCGAAGTTCGTGCCCTGCAGCTGCGCATACGCGTCGCGCATCTGGCTGGCGGCCAGGCGGGGCGCCTGGTAATACACGACGTCTGCGCGCAGGGAGAAATCGTTGCCTGGCAGGGGCACGACCTGCAATGCTGGCGTGATCTGCCAGGTCAGCGGCAGGTAGTGGTAGTCGTGCGCACTGCGCATGGCCTTCGCGGCGTTCCACCATTCGGGCAGCAAGCCCCGGCCGGCGGCCAGCACATGGCCGAATTCGTGCAGCAGCAAGTATTGCAGTGCGCGCTGGCGGTTGTCGTCCTCGGGTGCGGCGATCTGCGCTTCAAGGCGATAACCATCTTGCGGCGTGAAGGGCGTGTTCTCCTTCCAGGTGGCCCAGGCATTGGCCGTGCGCGCCTCGAACGCTTCCACGTCGAGCGCCACCACTACGCCCAGGATCACGCCCTCGCTACTGACGACGATGTCGCTGATGGCCGAGGAACCCAGCTGTCGCGCAAAGCCCACTCCCAGCAGCACGCCGTCGAGCAGCGCCTGCACGGAGGCCGGCATGGTGGCCATGGCCGCGCGCACGTCGGCATGGAAATCAGCGTCTACCTGCTTGGAAGTGGGCTGCGCGGCGACGCCGGTGGAGGCATTGACTTGCGCCACATGGGCGATAACTTCATCCTGGGCGGGCCCAAGGCGCTCGAGCAAAGGCAAATCGTACAGCTGGTCCCACTGCGCGGCATCGGCGGCAACAATCATGGCGTTCCTGGCGTGGTGAGTGACGGTGATAAACTGGAATTGCGGCGCAGTGTAGCAAGGATACGCGCTTGCAGGGAGGCTGTATGGCTAAAACGGATATTGGTGTCGGTAGTGACTGGCAAGCCTTGCGCCGGCATACGGTCGCGCGCATCGCGCTGGGACGCTGCGGCGTCAGCGTGCCGACCCGCGCGCAACTGGCGTTCCAGCTGGCCCACGCCCAGGCGCGCGATGCCGTGCATCTGGCGCTCGATGGCGAGGCACTGGCACGCGCCTTGGCCGCGCAAGGGCAAGACTGCGTGCAGCTGCATAGCGCCGCCGCCACGCGTGCCATCTACCTGCAGCGGCCCGACCTGGGGCGCCGGCTCGATGACGTTTCACACGCGCGGCTGGTAGGTGGCTCCAAGGGAGTAGACCTGGCGCTGGTGGCGGCAGATGGCCTGTCGGCGCTGGCCGTGCAGCGCCACGCGGCGCCATTTCTGGCCGCCTTGCGCGAACGGCTGGCGCTGGAGGCGTGGACGCTGTCGCCGCTGCATATCGTGGCGCAGGGGCGGGTGGCCATCGGCGACGAGGTGGGGCAATTGCTGCAAGCGAAGGCTGTGCTGGTGCTGATCGGCGAGCGGCCGGGCCTGAGTTCCCCGGACAGCCTGGGCCTGTACCTGACGTGGGCCCCAAAAGTAGGCTTGCTGGACGAGCGCCGCAACTGCATCTCGAATGTGCGCCCCGAGGGGCTGGCGTATGCGCCGGCCGCGTACCGGCTGCACTACCTGCTGTCGCAGGCATTCAGCCGGCAATTGTCGGGCGTGGACTTGAAGGATGAAACGGTGGAAGAGGGCGCGGCCCTGGCGGGCGCGCGCAACTTCCTGCTGGAGTGATCAGACTTCGCGGATTTCGTCCAGCGGCCAGCGCGGGCGAACATTGAACGAATAATCGTGCTTGGCAGCATCGGGGTTGATTTGCAGGCGCATGGCGCCGGCGAAGGCGATCATGGCGCCGTTATCGGTACAGAATTCCAGCTCCGGGTAATACACCTTGAAGCGCTTCTTGGCGGCGGCCGCGTTGAGCGAAGCGCGCAGCTGTGCGTTGGCGCCCACGCCGCCGGCGATTACCAGGCGTTTCAAGCCCGTGTGCTTGAGGGCGGACACGCATTTGGCCGTCAGCACGTCGACGATGGCGTCGACGAAGCCGCGCGCGATATTCGCCTTGTCCTGATCGCAGATATTCGCGATGACTTTTTCTTCATGGTTCTTCACCACCGTCAGCACGGCCGTTTTCAAACCGGAGAAACTGAAATTGAAGTCCTTCGAGTGCAGCATCGGGCGTGGCAGTTTATACGCCAGCGGGTCACCGAATTCGGCCAGGCGCGAAATGGCGGGGCCGCCCGGATAACCGAGGCCCAGCAGCTTGGCCGACTTGTCGAATGCCTCGCCGGCCGCATCATCGAGTGTTTCGCCCAGCATGGTGTACTGGCCCACGCCATCGACGCGCATCAGCTGCGTGTGGCCGCCCGACACCAGCAGCGCGATGAAGGGGAATTCCGGCGGCTCGGACGCCAGCAGCGGCGACAGCAGATGGCCCTCCAGGTGGTGGATGCCGAGCACCGGCTTGTTGATGGCCAGGCCCAGGCTGCAGGCAACGGAGGAACCCACCAGCAGCGCGCCGGCAAGACCCGGGCCTTGCGTGTAGGCGATGGCGTCGATTTCGGGCAGACTGATGCCAGCCTTGGCCAAGGTCTCTTCCAGCAGCGGGATGGCGCGGCGGATATGGTCGCGCGACGCCAGTTCCGGCACCACGCCGCCATATTGCTCGTGCATGGCTACTTGCGAATAGAGGGCGTGCGACAGCAGGCCGCGTTGCGTGTCGTACAAGGCCAGGCCGGTTTCGTCACAGGAGGATTCGACGCCAAGAACAATCATGAAGGTGTTAAATAGGGAGGAGTAATCCGCCATTGTAAAGGAAAGCCGGGCAGTCCACCGTGCGGCCGGCGCACCATTTCGGCGGCAGTGTGCACTTGCGCAGTGCGCCGCAGTGGCGTTTTGCCTTGTATTTCGCCCTTCTTGCGCCTGTACCGGCACTGGCACCGCTTTTGCTTAGGCAAGCGTGTGCCTTTTTCAAGGGAGTTCGCGATGCCAGAACAATGGAAAATGATTTGCCGCCTGAAGGATATGCCGCTGGCGGGTGCGCGCATGGTGCAGCGGGGCCTTGCGTGGCAGGATTTGCCGGGCGTGGCGCTGTTCCGCACGGCTGACGATACGGTGTACGCGCTGCTCGATACGGTGCCTTGCCTGGGTGGCCCGCTGGCGCACGGGGTGCTGATGGAGAAAAACCTGATGGGGCCGAAGAACAGCTGGATCATCGAGCTCGATTCGGGCCGCCTGGTGGCGCCCGTGCAGGGCATGGCGCGCCTGTACGCCGTGCGCATCATGGACGGGCGTATCTACCTGGACGTCAATGAACTGAATATCCCGGCCAGCAAAGCGGAACAGGCGCTGGCCGGGTCGTACGCCGTGCTGCCGCATGTGCAGATGGCATAGGTATATGGGGGCAGACCCACAATGCCGCTAGCGCAAGGGTCAGCGCCAACGTGGTCGGGGGTCTGACCCCGGCTCTTTGCTGCTTACTTGGGACGGTTCAGCAGATGCGCATGCGCGTCCCGCAGCATCGTGGCCGTCGTATCCCAGTCGATGCAGCCGTCGGTGACGGAGCAGCCGTAGGTCAGTTGCGACAGGTCTTGCGGAATCTTCTGGTTGCCGCTGACGATGTTCGATTCGATCATCACGCCCACCAGCGAGTGGTTGCCCTGGCGGATCTGGTTGACCACGTCGGCCATCACCAGCGGTTGCAGTTCCGGCTTTTTATAGCTGTTCGCATGCGAACAGTCGACGACCAGGTTGGCCGGCAGCTTGGCCTTGGCCAGTGCCTGTTCGGCGATGGCGATCGAGACCGAATCGTAGTTCGGGCGGCCGTCGCCGCCGCGCAGTACCACGTGGCCATACGCATTGCCGCGCGTGCGCACGATGGCGACGTTGCCTTCGGCGTTAATGCCCAGGAAGGAGTGCGGATGCGCCGACGACAAGATCGCGTTCACCGCGATGCTGATGTCGCCATCGGTACCGTTCTTGAAGCCCACCGGTGTCGACAGGCCGGACGACATTTCGCGGTGCGTCTGCGATTCCGTGGTGCGTGCGCCGATGGCGGTCCAGGCGATCAGGTCGCCCAGGTATTGCGGCGAGATGGGGTCCAGCGCTTCGGTGGCGGTGGGCAGGCCCAGTTCGCACACGTCGAGCAGGAACTGGCGCGCCTTTTCCATGCCTTCGTTGACCTTGAACGAGTCGTCCATGTACGGGTCGTTGATATAGCCTTTCCAGCCCGTGGTGGTACGCGGTTTTTCGAAATACACGCGCATCACCAGCAGCATCGTATCTTTGACTTCCTCTTGCAGCGCTTTCAGGCGGCGCGCGTAATCGAGGCCGGCGACGGGGTCGTGGATGGAGCACGGACCGACGACGACGAACAGGCGCTGGTCCTTGCGGTCGATGATGTTGCGCAGCGCTTCGCGGCCGCGGCTGACGGTGTCGAAGGCGCTCTCCGACAGGGGCAGCTTGGCGTGCAGTTCTGCCGGTGTTGGCATGGGCGCGAAGGAGGTGACGTTGATATTTTCGATGTCTGGCGTATTCATGATTCTGGCTCGGCTTTCGCTATTGCGTTCTTTAAGAGGCAATAGTGTAGCGGAAATGCGGCCTGGCGGCGGGGATGAGGCCAAAACGGGAATGCATGAGTTGTTTTTATGGCAGGGCCGGCACGCCGCCGGCCCCTTGCTCCCGGGCGCTCAATGGCCGCCGGCCAGGCTGGCGCCAAAGCTGTAGCGGGCGATGCGCTGGTAGTTGCCGGCCAGCTCGGGTGGCCGGGGCAGGCCGGGATGGCGCCGCACATGCTCGAGTATCGCCGTTTCATGCTGGCGTATCTGCGCGTCCAGGCAGGCGACCTGCTGGCGCAACAGGGCGTGCAGCGCATGCTGGCCCGCCTGCAGATGGGCATCGAGGCGCGCCGACTCCTGCTTGCGCACGCCTTCGATGGCGTGCAGGCGGCGCAGCCACAGGCGCAGCTCCACGTAGGCGGGCGATGGCGGCGTCCAGTGCGCGGGGCGCCTGTCCTCGCAGTAGTTGGCCAGCACCACGGCGCTGCGCCCCGCGTCCTCGGGCAAGCCTTGGCCGCGTATATATTCTTCCAGTTGCGAGGGCTGGGCATCGCAGACCAGCATGCCCATGTCCGCCAGCACGCGGGCAGGAACCTCGCTGTACGTCATGTCGAGGCGCATGCAGACGCGCAAGCCCGTGATGGTGACGTCGTTCCTTTGCAGCCAGCTGCGCAGCCAGCGGTAGCCGGCCATGTCGTTTTCCAGCACCTTGCACAGTACTTCGCCGCCCGAGAGCAGCACGGCTTTCAGCAGCAGCTTGCTCGTTTCGATGCCGACGAAGGCCGTTTCCTGTTTGATCGCGTGTTCCATGATGAGTCCTCCCATGCAGTCTTATACGTAGCGGCGGCGCGTACGGATGCAGACGCGATGCAAATTCGTAAAAAAATAGCTTGGAAGACTGTTGCATTGGCGCCTAAGCCATCCGCCAGCCCGTCTGCACGGGGAAAAATCCGTGTAAGCTGGCGCCATGACGACTGTTTCCATACCCCATACCGACGTGGCCGGCGAGCCATTCCCCGCTGCACGTTTCATCAAAGAAATAGGACGCGGCAAGAACGGCGCGCGCAGCATGACGCGCATGGATGCCTGCGCCCTGTACCGCGCCATGCTCGAGGCCCGCGTGTCGGACCTGGAGCTGGGCGGCATTTTGTTATCGATGCGCATCAAGGGCGAATCTGTGGATGAGATCGCCGGTTTCCTCGACGCGGCTGAAGCGTCGTTCGTACCCCTTGCCGCGCCGGCAGGTGAATTTGCTCCGATCATCATTCCCAGCTACAACGGCGCGCGCAAGATGGCCAATCTGACGGCCTTGCTGGCGCTGCTGCTGGCGCGCGCGGGCGCACCTGTGCTCGTGCATGGCGTCACCAGCGACCCTGGCCGCATCACCACGGCCGAAGTGCTGGCCGCGCTGGGCGTGCCGGCCTCGCCGGATCATGCGCAAGCCGAGGCCGCCATGGCGCGCGGGGAAGCGGCCTTCCTGCCCATAGCGTCACTGGCACCGCGCCTGGCACACATGCTGTCGCTGCGGCGCGTGCTGGGCGTGCGCAATTCCACGCATACCCTGGTGAAAATCATGCAGCCCTTCGCCGGGCCCGCTCTGCGCCTGGTGTCGTACACGCACCCGGAATACCTGGAAATGCTCGGTGAATATTTCCTGACTGCCTCTGATCCTGCGCGCGGCGACGCTTTCCTGATGCGCGGCACGGAAGGCGAGACGGTGGCCAACGCCAACAAGGCGCAGCAGATCGACTGGTTCCATGGTGCTGAACGCACGGTGCTGGTGGAAAAGCAGGCGCTGGTGGAAGAGTTGCCGCATTTGCCGGCCGAGCGCGATGCCACCACCACGGCTGCCTGGATCGCTGCCGTGCTGCGCGGCGAGGTGCCCGTGCCGCCGTCGATCGCCGAGCAGGTGGGGCAATGCCTGATGGCATCGCGGCAGATTGCAGCACGGCCGCGCTAGCTGCGTCGCCGCAGTTTACAATGGCGTCTTTGTAATCAGCGGTGACCGGAATTCTTATGGCAAAACAATTTGATGTGGCAGTGATCGGCGCGGGCGCGGCCGGCATGATGTGTGCGGCTGTTGCCGCCCAGCAAGGCAAGCGCGTGGTGTTGATCGATCACGCAGCCAAGCTGGCCGAAAAGATCCGCATCTCGGGTGGCGGGCGCTGTAATTTCACCAACATTAACGCCACCCCACAAAATTTCCTCTCGGAAAATCCGCATTTCTGCAAAAGCGCGCTGTCGCGCTACACGCCGCAGGATTTCCTCGCGCTGGTGAAAAAATACCGCATCGGCTACCACGAGAAGCACAAGGGCCAGCAATTCTGCAATGAATCGGCCGAGCAGATCATCGACATGCTCAAAGACGAGTGCGCCGCTGGCGGCGTGCACTGGCGCATGCCGTGCAAGATTGAAAATGTTGTCCAGCAAGATGATGGCGGCTTCGTGCTGCAGACCGATAGCGGCGACATCGAGACGGCCAGCATCGTCATTGCCACGGGCGGCCTGTCGATCCCGAAGATCGGCGCGACGGATTTTGCCTACCGCATCGCCAAACAATTCGATTTGATGATGGTCGAACCGCGTCCGGCCCTGGTGCCGCTGACGTTCGATGCGGCCAGCTGGGCGCCGTTCGCGGAACTGTCCGGCATCGCCCTGGAAGTGGATGTGGAAACGGGCAGCCTGAAAGGCCGCAAGGCAACAGGTGCGCGTTTCCGCGAAGATTTGCTGTTCACCCACCGCGGCCTGTCCGGCCCGGCGATCCTGCAGATTTCCAGCTACTGGCTGCCGGGCACGCCCATCGTCATCAACTTGTTGCCGGAAGTAGACGTGGCGCAGACCCTCATCGAAGGCAAGGGCACCCTGAAGAAGCAGCTGGGCAATATCGTCGCGCAATGGCTGCCGCAGCGCCTGGCAGACTGCATGCTGGCCGTCAACGGCCTGGCGCCGGACGCGCGCATCGCCGACATGCCCGACGCACAGCTGCGCAAGCTGGGACTGGCCATCAATGCCTGGTCCATCGTGCCGAACGGTTCCGAAGGCTACCGCAAGGCCGAAGTGACACGCGGCGGCATCGATACGCGCGAGCTGTCGCAGCAGACCATGATGGCCAACAAGGTGCCGGGCCTGTACTTCATCGGCGAAGCGGTCGACGTGACGGGCTGGCTGGGCGGCTACAACTTCCAGTGGGCCTGGGCTTCCGGCGTGGCGGCAGGTATTGCCTTGCAGTAAGCAACTCTGTAGTATTGGGTGTTGGCGCCCGGTGCGCCGGCCCCGGTGCGTGGTTTACGCCACATTCCGGCAGCGACCGCAGGCTGCATGCCGCACGCAAGTGGGGGAGGGGCTTCCCTTTCCGAATAAAAGCTGCTACTATCTATCTCTTCCTATACACCACCTCAACGGTTTGAATTTTACATGACCACTATTCGCCTTAAAGAAAACGAGCCGTTCGAAGTCGCAATGCGTCGCTTCAAACGCACCATCGAAAAAACGGGTCTGCTGACCGAATTGCGCGCACGCGAATTCTACGAAAAGCCAACAGCTGAGCGCAAGCGCAAGCTGGCAGCTGCTGTAAAGCGTCATTACAAACGCATCCGCAGCCAACAACTGCCGAAAAAATTATTCTAAGACTGTTCAGTCAGAACCAACCCGGGTAGTTCGGCGCATTGTTCGCCACGGGTTTTGTTTTGATTCGCCTGGAGTGATACTTCAGATGAGTCGCATACCCGCTCCGGTTCGCCGCAGCGGGTTTTCGCTTTTGTGGCCGCCTGCTTGGAACGCCTGATAGAACCGTAGCGAGCGGCAGTGAGTTGCGGCTGAGAAGCGCAGCTGTGCGAATGCGCAGTGAGCATCGGAGGCCGCAAATCGCGACGCGCAGTAGCTTATGTTAGGTGCTCTTAGTCTGCGCGCACGAGCATCGAGCCCAACTTACCAACACGAGGATTGCCATGAGCTTGAAAGAACAAATTACCGAAGACATGAAAAACGCCATGCGCGCCAAGGAAGCGGGCAAGCTGGGCACGATTCGCCTGTTGCTGGCGGAAATCAAGCGCAAGGAAGTCGACGAGCGCATCGAATTGACGGATGCCCATGTGACTGCCATCGTGGAAAAGATGATCAAGCAGCGCAAGGATTCGATCACCCAGTTCGAAGCCGGTGGCCGTGCCGACCTGGCCGACATCGAAAAAGCCGAGCTGGTGCACCTGACGGGCTATATGCCTGCCGGTCTGTCGGACGAAGAAGTGGCGGCCGAAGTGGCTGCCGCCGTGGCCGCCTCGGGCGCCGCCGGTCCGCAAGACATGGGCAAGGTGATGGCCATCGTCAAGCCGAAGCTGGCGGGCCGCGCCGATATGACCGTGGTGTCCGCGCTGGTCAAGAAAGCCTTGACGCCAGCAGCGTAAGCATACAATAGTAGTAATCGGCTGCCGGCCCATGCTGGCAGCCGCTCAATCGCCCACACGTTGACCTGGCTCAACCTCAGGCCACGTGCGGTAGTATAGTTTGACCTATAACAAGACCCGCCCTAGCCAGTGATACCTCAATCCTTCATTTCCGATTTGCTCAACCGTGTCGATATCGTCGATGTCGTGGGCCGCTATGTGCAGCTGAAAAAAGGTGGTGCCAATTTCATGGGCTTGTGCCCGTTCCACAGTGAAAAATCGCCCAGCTTTACCGTCAGCCCCACCAAGCAGTTCTATCACTGCTTCGGCTGTGGCGCGCATGGCACCTCGATCGGCTTCCTGATCGAGTACTCGGGCATGGGCTTTGTCGACGCCGTCAAGGACCTGGCGCAGAATGTGGGCATGGTCGTGCCGGAAGCGGACGACAAGATTCCGCCGGCCCAGCGCGCCCAGATCCAGGCGCAAAGCATGGCCCTGTCTGATGCCATGACGCAGGCCTGCGACTATTACCGTGGCCAGTTGCGCCACGCGCCCGAAGCCATCGCCTACCTGAAGAACCGGGGCTTGACGGGCGAAGTGGCCGCTCGCTTCGGCATGGGTTTTGCGCCCGGCGGCTGGGATAATTTACGCTCCGTCTTCCCCGATTACGACGTGGTAGCCCTGGCCGAGGCCGGTCTCGTGATCGACAAGGTCGATGAAGAGGGGAATAACCGCAAGCGTTACGACCGATTCCGCGAACGCATCATGTTTCCGATTCGCAATACCAAAGGCCAGGTTATCGCCTTTGGCGGCCGTGTCCTCGACCATGGCGAACCGAAATACCTGAACTCGCCGGAAACCCCCTTGTTTTCCAAGGGTTTCGAACTATATGGCTTGTTCGAGGCGCGCCAGGCCATCCGCGACGCCGGCTACGTGCTGGTGACCGAAGGCTATATGGACGTGGTGGCGCTGGCGCAGATGGGTTTCCCGCAGGCGGTGGCCACCCTGGGCACGGCGTGCACACCCACCCACGTGCAAAAACTGCTGCGCCAGACCGATAACGTGATTTTCAGTTTCGACGGCGACAAGGCAGGCCGCCGCGCCGCCCGCCGCGCGCTGGAGGCCAGCCTGGCCCACGTGTCGGACAATAAAACGATCAAATTCCTGTTCTTGCCGTCGGAACATGATCCGGACAGCTATATCCGTGAATTTGGCGCCGAAGGTTTTGAGCAACAAGTGCATGAAGCCATGCCGCTGTCGCAATTTTTGCTGAAAGAAGTGTCGGGCGAGCATGATCTGTCCGAGCCGGAAGGGCGCGCCCGCGTGCAGTTCGACGCGAAGCCCCTGTTGCAGCTGATGGCGCCGTCGTCCTTGCGCCTGCAGATCGTGCGGGGACTTGCGCAGCTGACGCAGTCCACCCCGGCCGAGATCGAAGCCCTGTTCGAGCTGGCCAAGCCCGTTGCCGTGGCGCGACGCGCGCCGCCGAAATCGGGTCGCCCCGTTCCAGTAGGGCTGGAATTGAAGATCATGCGCATGCTGGTGGCGCATCCGCCCTTGACCATGCGCATCGACGAAGCGGCCCTGACCGCCTTCCAGCACCTGGGACCGGACGCAGCCCACAGCCTGGGGCAGCTGGTGGCCGTGGGCCAGGCGCTGGGCGAGCATGGCAGTTTCGCCGCCTTGGCGCAGCAGTTGAAGGAGTTGGGCAGCGAATATGACGAGATCATCGGCGAGATCGCGGCCGGCACGGAATCCGATTACGACAGCGAATTGTCGTGGCTGGTGAGCACCATCCGCGAGATCAAGTTGAATGCCTTGAAGGCGGAATTGCAGCAATTGTTTGCGTCGGGTTTGCCATCGGAGAAAATTGGTGTACGCTACCGCGAAATCATGCAGGAGCAAGGCGATCTGGAGCGTGAGCGCGATGCCGAGTTATTGAATCGCTAATCTTGCTCTGGGGGTATGGCGCGCACTGGAAAAACATTTTTCGCGTGCTATAATTAAATGCTAAGTATTGTGTGCTTTGGCAAGCTAGTTCTGTTTCGTAAATAGTATTTGTTTTCAGTAAGTTAGGCTCTTGATCGGCGCGGTGGATCGTGTCGGCAGCCAGGGCCAACTGGCGTTTTCAGCGTTGCGGGCAAGGCTCGCGGACGCTGGCAAGCCGCGCCAGGCTCTCGCTCCCAACGCGGTCGATGCAGGAATTTTTGCCGAGGCGGCTGGCAACAGCCGGTGGACAGGAATTGCTGCGCTTCCCGCGGATCGTGGCCGATGAGGTGTAAGTAACGTAACAGTGTCGAATTTGCGTTGTCGGCAGGTTCGAAGATGGTGGTTCCCGCAGGTAGACAGGGAACTGGCAGCAAACTTTATCCTAATCCACCGTAAAGCAAGTCGTTGTGTAATCGAAAGCGCCTGTGCCAATCAAGAAACCCGAATCCAAAGCGGCTGTAAAGCCCACTAAAGTTACCACGAAAGCCGAAAAGGCGCTCGACCGGCCAGAAGCGCGCATCACCAGCGCGCCCGTGGTCAGCCAGACCACCGACGCCGCCACACTGGCGGCCATCGATACGTCCGGCTATGTCTTGCCGTCGGTAAAAGTGCCAGGCCGCCGCGGCCGTAAGCCAAAAGAATTCCAGCCAGAAAATGATGAAGTCGCCGCCCTGAACGCCGTCGAGCGGGCCGAACTGAAAGCCGTCGACAAGGCCAAGGCCAAAGACCGCAAGGCGAAGGAGCGCGCGCTGTTGAAGGACGCGTTCTCGTCCGACACGGAAGCGAGCGAGGAAGAACTCGAGCGTCGGCGCCAGAAACTCAAGACCCTGATCAAGTTCGGCAAGGAACGCGGTTTCCTCACCTATGCGGAAATCAACGATCACTTGCCCGAAAATATCGTCGATCCGGAAGCCATCGAAGGCATCATCGGTACCTTCAATGACATGGGCATCGCCGTCTACGAGCACGCGCCCGATGCGGAAACCTTGTTGTTGTCCGATAACGTTGCCGTTGTCACCAGCGACGATGAGGCGGAAGCCGCGGCCGAGGCCGCATTGTCGACCGTCGACTCCGATTTCGGCCGTACCACCGACCCCGTGCGCATGTATATGCGCGAGATGGGCTCGGTCGAGTTGCTGACGCGTGAAGGCGAGATCGAGATTGCCAAGCGTATCGAAGATGGCTTGAAAGACATGATCCAGGCCATTTCGGCCTGTCCCGTGACGATCGCCGAAATCATCGCCGCCGCCGACCGCATCGCCAACGAAGAGATCAAGATCGACGAAATCGTCGACGGCCTCGTCGATGAAAACGAGCCGGTTGCCACCGCTCCTGTCGTGGCCGCTCCCGTCGAAGAAGACGAGGAAGAGGGCGAAGCGGAAGAAGAGGAAGTCGAGGAAGAGGAAGAGGCGAGCGCTTCCGGCGCGGCCGGCTTCTCGGCCGAGCAGCTGGAAACGCTGAAACGCACGGCGCTGGAAAAATTTGCCGTCATTTCGCAGCAATTCGACAAGATGCGCCGCGCCTTCGAGAAAGAAGGCTACAACTCCAAGCCTTACGCCAAGGCACAGGAAGCCATTTCGCAAGAATTGCTGGGCATCCGCTTCACGGCCAAGGTGGTGGAAAAGCTGTGCGACACCCTGCGCGGCCAGGTCGATGAAGTGCGCCATATCGAGAAGCAGATTCTCGACGTGGCCGTGAACCGCTGCGGCATGCCGCGCGCCCACTTCATCAAGGTCTTCCCAGGCAATGAAACCAACCTGGACTGGGTCGATGGCGAAGTCAACGCAGGACACGCATACAGCGCCATCCTGGGCCGCAACATTCCGACCGTCAAGGAACTGCAGCAGCGTCTGATCGACCTGCAGGCGCGCGTCGTATTGCCGCTGCCGGACTTGCGCAACATCAACCGCCAGATGGCGGCCGGTGAAATGAAGGCGCGCAAGGCCAAGCGTGAAATGACGGAGGCCAACTTGCGCCTGGTCATTTCGATCGCCAAGAAGTATACGAACCGCGGCCTGCAATTCCTCGACTTGATCCAGGAAGGCAATATTGGCCTGATGAAGGCCGTCGACAAGTTCGAGTACCGCCGTGGCTACAAGTTCTCGACCTATGCGACCTGGTGGATCCGCCAGGCCATCACGCGCTCGATCGCCGACCAGGCGCGCACGATCCGTATTCCCGTGCACATGATCGAGACGATCAACAAGATGAACCGGATTTCCCGCCAGATCCTGCAGGAAACGGGCGCAGAGCCCGATCCGGCCACCCTGGCGATCAAGATGGAGATGCCAGAGGACAAGATCCGCAAGATCATGAAAATCGCCAAGGAACCGATCTCGATGGAAACGCCGATCGGCGACGACGACGATTCCCACCTGGGCGACTTCATCGAGGACAACAACACCCTGGCGCCGGCCGACGCAGCCCTGCACGCGTCCATGCGCGGCGTGGTCAAAGACGTGCTCGATTCCCTGACGCCACGCGAAGCGAAAGTGCTGCGCATGCGTTTCGGTATCGAGATGTCCACCGACCACACCCTGGAAGAAGTGGGCAAGCAATTTGACGTGACGCGCGAGCGCATTCGCCAGATCGAAGCCAAGGCGCTGCGCAAGCTGCGCCACCCATCGCGCTCCGACAAGCTGAAAAGCTTCTTGGAAGGCAACTAGAAGCCAATAGGGCTTGACGTGCGCCCCTGATACCCCTATCCTCGCGTGTCCGTTTCCAAAACGGCCGCGCGAGGCGGGCATCAACAGCGCCGCCACGCCGCAGTTCCCGGGCCTCTAGCTCATGCTTGGTTAGAGCAGCGGACTCATAATCCGTTGGTGCCGTGTTCGACTCACGGGAGGCCCACCATTATCTTGCAACTGCAATTTGAAATTTTTCGATTTGTGGTTGCGTTCTTCTTCTGCCAGCGCCTCAAAGGCCACGGCAGGGTCTACGCCAGCTTCTTTTACGATCTTCAGGGCCGTATTGAAGTCTGGCATACGCTCCCCCTTCACATACTTCACCAGCGTTGAGTTTGGCAGTCCCCACAGCTTGGACATCGCCAGCGTTGGGCGTCCCTTCATTGCATTTTCTATCAATTCCGCATAGTTCATAGTTATTTCCTGTTTGCAATTTACACGTTTGGACAATAATATGTATTTGTCCAAACGCGCAAATGCTTGTCCGTTTGGGTAAGTAAACGATAGCACATCTAGGTTGAATGTAAACCGCTCAGTCTCCGGCCCACGGGCCGCCTGTTTGCCCACTGGTACGCCTTGGGAGGTTTTTTTCGGTTGCCGATCTGTGCTAAGTGAAAAGTGTTTGACGGTAGTCGTATCAAAAAGTGTGCATGTTCATTAGTAGGGATTCGATATCGGTTCTTACTTTTTCTGATGTTGGAATGCTCGGGTAACGAATCGTGTGGTATCCGGCTTGTTTGAGCATGGCGTCTCGCTCATGGTCGTTCTGTTCGCGGCCGATGTGGCTGCGGTCGTCAAGCTCGATCACTGCGATGACGTTCATGTGGTTGCTGCATAAAACAAAGTCGATCACCTTGCGATTGAATCGATTTCGGGATTGCCAGCCATCTGCGGTGATGAGAGCAGAAAACGCTACTTGTGTTAGCACGATGCATTCAGGCAGTGCAGTTGTTAAGAGCGCGAACATTTGTTGCTCACGGCTTGTAAGTATTGGCCTTCGTTTTATCTGTGGTGACTCCGGTGATTTGGCTGAAACAAGCCTAAAAATCCCCGGATTAAAAAGCTTCGGAAATATTAGTGCAGTAATTACCACTGAAAGTAACAACATAAGTGTGTTCATAAAATTGCCATTAGTTCTAGATGGCAATAAACATATCACAGTCGTACTTAATCGTTCTAGCGGGCGACTCACTCTAAGGAAAAGATCATGAAAAATACCATTCAAATTCTGCATGTCACCCAAGTGGCTGGCCGTTCGAAAAAAACCGGCAATGACTACGATATGCGCATGGCGCAATGCATCGTCCATAAGCCAAACCGCGACACTGGCGTCATTGAGCCGTTAATCGGTGAACTGGTGTTGCCGGAGCGCTTCAAAGACACTCAGCCGGGTATGTATGAGGTCGAATTCGAAGTGTCGATCTCGCAAGACAAGCGTGTCGGCGCACAGGTCTTTTCTATCACTCCAATTTCCGCTGCTTCCCAAGCAAAACCCGCTGCAGCGGCTCCCGCCGTCAAGGCGAACCCAGGTCAACAAACCGCCTCGTAACTTCCCATGCCTTCCTGCGTTGATTCCACACAAATGACGGGGCCAGATGCTCCGTCTGGTGCTGTGCTGTACACGGTGTCCAGCGCTCCCACAGAGTTGTCTAAATGCGCCTATGTGGTTGAGTCAGGCCCCGAGTATTCGGCTGCTTTGGCTGCGCAGGATAAGGCCCTGGATATATTTTTCGTGGCGGCGGTGGTCGTGCTGTTCGCCTTGGGTTGGATTGCAGGGGCGCAACGATGATTTTGCTGAAAAATTTGTGGCCTGTTCTGTTTCTGGCCGGTTTGTTCGTCTGTGCTGTGTACCTGGCGAAGTACATTATTGCCCGTTTTTTGGAGCACAAATAATGTCTATTGCCGCTGCTGTCGGGTACGCGTTGAGTGCCTTTGGTGTCGGGTACGCGGCTGGTGCGATACAGCGAATTATCCGGCGCTCTATTGAAATTTTGGATTAGCAGTATTTTGACGCTCGGTCGTCGTCAATCTTATGTAGACCGCTATTTTTTAGGGATGTGCAAATGAACAAAAATATCATTCGTGGTTTGGCTCTGGTGGGTGCTGTTGCCGTGTCGGGCGCTGCTTTGGCGGTTGATGATCCGGGTATTGCTGCTATCACGGCTCTGTCCGGTCAAGCCGGTAGCTACATCACTGCGGCCTTCGCTGTCGCCGTCCTGGTCGCCGGTGGCTTCTGGGGTATCAAGATGATGAAAAAAGCGTTCTCGAAGGCTGGTTAAAATCCATCTGCATTACCAGGGCGGCTGCGGTCGCCTTTTTTTTCGGGTGTAAATATGAGAAACGTTATTTTTTTGCTGCTGTTTTTCGTTGCGAACAGTTCTATCGCAGGTATTAAGTATGTTGCGAATGGTGCGGAGGGGAGGGCAAGTTTAACTGATGCATGGCGCTTATGGGCTGCATCTGAGGATCGGCCTAATAAAGACGGTACGTGTGAACCCCATCCTACTGTTCCTGATATTTGGACTTGTAAGTTTACTGCGTGGAATGGCGGTAAGGGTACAGTTATTGTCGAGAAAAGAGGGAAGTGTAACCTTGGCGATTATGTCGGAATGTATAAATATCCTAGTGGTTATGGGCGTCCTAATAAGGATCAAACTAGTATTGAGTTTGTGCAAAAAATTTCGCATGATGGTAATGGTTTTCAAAACATTTACTGTATTAATTCTTGCCAAGCTGTGGTTGCAAGAGAGTCTGACGTAGGTAAGTTGCGCCAAGAATCATCGCCAAAGCCGGGCATTTTTCTTTTTGTCTACGATGTTAAGTTAACCGAGAGCGCGCAAAGCTGTAGCGTTGAAAAATTGCCAAATACTGACGTTCCGGCATATAACGGTAACGACACGCCTGTTGACCCAACTAATCCAACGAATCCTACTGACCCAACTAATCCAACGAATCCTACTGACCCGGGCGGTACTCCTGGTGGTACTCCTGGCGGCGACCCTGGCGGCACTCCTGGGGGCACTCCTGGGGGTACTCCTGGTGGCACTCCTGGTGGCACTCCTGGCGGTACGCCCGGGGGCACTCCTGGGGGAACTCCTGGCACGGGTACGGGTACGCCTGGTGATGGTAAGGGGAATGGATGCGGTGCCCCTGGTCAACCTGCATGTCGAATCGATGAAACTGGAATCCCCAGGATCGATGAAGATATGGGCGATAAAGGGTATCGCGCTGTCGAATCTTCGAATAAAGACAATATCGAAGGAGTTAAAGACATAACTAAGGAAAAGCTTGGATTGGGCGACTGGTTCCCTTCAATTCCTACTGCAGCTTGTAGTAATCCGTATGTGCCTAATCCTATCTCCGGTATAGCTGTAAAAGTTGATATTTGTGACTATGTAAATATATTCGCCAAGTTTATAAGCGGCGTAATTTGTTTCTTTGCGCTTATCGGCTCCGTTCAACAGGTTCAATCTGCAATGAAAGCTTAATATGCCTTTACTTGGTACTTTGCTTATTAATTTATGCGTCTTTCTGATTAATTTATTTTCCAGATTCATGATATTGGAGAAAGCTTTTAGGCTTTCTGCAATGATTCTGATGCTGTCGCTTGCTAGCGTCATGATCGGGCTTATGTATACCTGCGCTAAGGGCGTTTGTTCCCAGGGCATTTCCAGCATGGCTTCTTCGCATCCTAGTTTTGCTGTCGGCCTTGGGATTGCTTTTAATTCCACCACTTTCACTGCCGCTACTTGCTACGTCACTGTCTGGCTTGGCTGCCAGCTATACGTCATGCAGAAAAAAGGCCTGAATCTGGTTGTTAAATAGGCAAACGATATGGCTGTTTATGCGATTACTGGCAAGTTAGGAAGCGGCAAGGGCAAGGCTGCTATTGATCAAATTCGCCGTTATCTGCGTGATGGCAAGCGTGTTGCTACCAACTGCGACGTCTTCCTGGAGCACCTGATGCCAGCGCGGGATCGGAGCGTTGTGATAAGGGTGCCGGATAAGCCGTCTGCAGTGGATTTGTACATGATCGGCAGCGGTAATCGTTTCATCGATTTTGAGCCAATTTTGCAGCATGGCCGTGCCGGGATTACCGCTGTTGCGCCTTCGCCTAAGTTGTTGCCAGGCTTTGACGAGTCGCACAATGGCGCACTTCTCCTGGATGAGTGTGGTTCGTGGCTGAACACTCGGAATTTTCAAGACAAGGGCCGGGCTGAAATGCTGGAATGGGCTATCCATGCGCGTAAGTATGGATGGGATGTATTTTTCATCATGCAAAACATCAGTCAGGTTGATAAGCAGTTGCGCGATTCCTTGCTGGAGTATGTCGTGCGACTGAATCGTCTTGATCGTATGCGGGTGCCTGTTTTAAGCCCCGCCATTGCGTTGATGACTGCGGGGGCGTCGAACGGTAGTATGCCGCGCTTGCATATCGGTGTGGTGCGATTGGGGGCCTCTCCTGATGCTTTGGTGGCGGATCGCTGGTACTTCCGTGGCGATGATCTGAACAAGGCATACAACACGACGCAAGTTTTTTCGGATACCTATCCGCACGGCACGCATTCTTTGCTCTCGGCTTGGCATTTGTCTGCCGTTGCTGGTGTTCCTCCCGATTTCATCGGGCCATTGCAGGCGACGCCTGCCGCACTTCCTATGTTGAGCTATCGCGCTCTTCCTCCTAAGCCACCTCACAAACATATGACCAAATTTCTCTTTGCTTCACTGTGCCTTGGTGCCGCCCTGGGCGTGTTTGGCTATCACTTCGGCAAGCCAGTTCTGGCGCCGACGATTGTCGAAAAACAGCCCGAAATAGTTGTATCGAAAAATCTTACTGGCATCGGATATATCTCGCGTGGCAGCGATCACTTTGTCACCTTGTCGGACGGCCGCACTGTTACCGCGTTGCGCTTTCGTTTCATCGAAGGCGGTTGGCTTGCGTTGATCGATGCTGATACCTGGGTAAAGGGCGTGTCATGAAAAAACTGTTTATTCTGTTTATCTGGCTGCCGTGTGTCGCGTTCGCTGCTGGTCAGCCTGTTTCGATACAGCTTTCTTCTGTGTCGCTTGGCGCTTTCGCACAAGCCACATACAAGAACATGCTTTCGCGTGATTTCGTAATTTCACCGGATGCGATTGCCCTTGATCGCAAGCTTACGGTGTCCGTGTCTTCCATCGATGCTGACCGGTTGCCAACGTTTGTCGAGGGCATTTTGCGCGATCAGGGCATATCGTCTGAACTGCGCGATGGCGTCTACTATCTGCGTTCTGCGCAGTCTCCTGGTGCTGCTCCACTTGCTATCCGTCTACCTTCTGCAGACGCTCCGGTTATCGGTTCCCGTGCGCCTTTTTCCGATACGTCAGTGCCGCGTGCTGTGCGTCTCGATGCTGAAGAGGGCGCCGTTGATTCGATGGTCGTTGCTGCTGGCCGGCGGCGTGATACTGAGTTCGAGGTATACGTGCCGGCGAGTCGGTCTGCTGATTTTTTGGTGCAGGTTGTGGCTACTGCCTTCGGCCCTGGTAGTGCGGTTGCTGCTGGTCACCAAATTGTGCTTGCGGGTAGTTCGTCGGAGGTGAAGAAGATGCGCGTGTTGCTCGGTGCGCTCGATCAGTTGCCGCGTATGGTTGATGTGTCCGCGTCGTGGGTTGAGGTCACGGATAACGCCAGCTCGGGCCGCGGCATTTCCATCATGGCCAATGTATTGGGCGCGAAGTTTGGCGCATCGCTTGGCAGTGTCAATGCGGCTTCTGCTATCAGTCTGCGCAACACCAATTTCCAGTTGGTGATCGATGCGCTCAATACCGATGGGCGCTTCAAACAAGTGTCGAACAGCCGCATTGTGGGTGACGACTATCAAAAGATGGTGCTTACCGTGGGCGATGAAACGCCGACGATTTCCAGCACGGGCAAAGATAATTCCGGCAACAGTGTTCAAAACATCGTCTACCGTCCTTCCGGCGTCATTGTCGACGTGCTGCCAAAGGTGCTTGGCAACGGAAAAATCAATCTCGCCATCGACGGGCAAATTTCCAGTTTCAAACCAACGGCCAGCGGCGTGACGGGTTCTCCCACGTTGATTAAGCGCCAGGTGAAAACAGCGGTGACGGTGAACGATGGTGAGGTGCTGTTGATTGGCGGTTTGAACGATGCGCAAAACGTCGATAGCTCCACTGGCTTCTCTTTCCTGCCGTCTTCGTGGGCCGCTCGATCAGGTACAAAGCTGCATACTGATCTGGTGCTGATCTTGAGCGCACAAGTTCCGCGTACATCAGAAAAACGGTGACTTGTCACGCTAATTCCGGGGTGGTGGCACAAGCGGCCCGAAGGGCAAAATCTTTGAGGGCATATTGAAGTCGGCGGTTGATTTTGAAGTGAAGGATTCAGAAGGCCCGTGCGCATCGGAGCGAGGAGCGACACGTTTTCAAAGTTTTAGCGGGTAGTCTGCCGCCTCGTTTAGTGCCTCGTTGTCGCACGTCGGCCAGTACGGCCCATTCTGAAAAACCGTTTTGAAAGTATGCACATGAAACAGCTTGAGGATGACAAGACGATTGATCTACTCGGCCCGATTAAACGAGGCAGGGGGCGTCCGGCAACTGGCGCGGCAAAGACCAGCGCACAGCGGCAAAAAGATCGCAGGGATCGCTTGCGTGACGATGGCAAGGCATTTTTGACGGTGCATGTAGATGCGCAGGTGCTGGAAGGATTGAAGGCGTATATCCGCTTCAAAGACATTACGCCGGATCAGGTGATAGAGAAATTATTGCGTCAGCAATTGCTGCGCAAACGGTAGCGGAAAGCTTCGGGCCGCTATCTGCGCGCAGCGCGGGTGGCGGCGCGAAGCGCCGCTAAACTTGTATAAGGGACACTCAAGAACATAGCAGTAGAAATTGCAGTTACGGGCAAGTGCAGCACAGGATTTTGAGTAAAGATTTTGCGACAAAAAAAAGCCCCGGGCATCTATCAAATGTCCGGGGCCTTCGATAAACCTGCCGTTACAGGACTACCGAATGACCGAATTAGATTATGAAAACGCCTTAGCGTCAATTGATTTCTCGTCTGCGGACCAAGCTGCGCAACATCGCCCCGACTGGTGGGACGATGAGGGGATCAAGAATACATGGAACGATAACTATACGGCCCGCAAACGTGTTTTTCCTGACGGACAGTGTGAGGTGACGGTGACAAAGGAACGGCACTTTGTAGGTCCGGCTGGGCTGCTCAAAACGAAGGCTAAGCGTGGTGAGTCTGAGCATAGGGAGGCAAACGACGATGATGCTGGGCGTCGGGCAAAAAAGAATGTCCGTCTTTGCTGCAAGCAAATAGGCGCGGATCGCATGGTCACATTGACATATCGGGAAAACATGGTTGATCGGGAAACCGCGCTTAAGCACTGGAAGGCATTTTGCCGCAAGCTGGGTAAGCACAAGCAATTTCACTATGTTGCTGTCATTGAGGAACAGGAACGTGGCGCGCTGCATTTCCATGTGGCAGTGGCCGGTCGGCAAATGTATGCGCTCCTGCGCTCGATTTGGCAAAGCGTCTTGGGCCTTGGGCCAAATGGTGAACAGATGGGGCAAGTCAACGTCCGCGATCCGCATCGTTTTGGCTTTGGTGTCACTGGCGCGCATAAAATCGCCAGTTACATTGCCAAGTACTGCGGCAAGGAAATGCAGTGTCGTGCGCTTGATCAAAAGCGTTATTTCAGGTCTAGGGGGATCGTGGTGCCTGAGATTCAATCGTGGCGGCTGCTTGGCTGCACATCTATGCTGGCGGCTGCTCAAGCGGCTTTTTCGGCCATTTCTGGGCATTCTATGGAGGGTCTGCAAACGTGGTGCAATAACGGTCTTGGCGTCGTTTATTTGGCGACTGCGCCGGGTTCGCCGGATTGTATGGAAGAATGTCCATTTTGATGGCTATTCGCTTCCGCGCGGGTCTCTATGTCTGTGGATGTCAATGATAATTTGGTTTATTAGCGCATCGGTGTCGGATGTGGTTTGAGATTTTTCTGATTGGATAGACAACACTAATAGTTGTACTTCTATGTCAAGTAACTGCATTTCACTTACCGAGTTTTTTATGATTGTAGCGAGTTTTTTCCCTACTGCTATATGGGACAGGCTATCAATAGAATTGGTATCGATAGAGCCGTTTTTGATCATATTTCCTGTGCTCATGATTTCTCTTCCGTGAAATTAAGAACAAGTTGAAATGCTGAATGGTGTTTCAAAATTCATATTGATCGTTATCAAGTCTAACAAAGATTGACATATTTTTAAGCACACTTTTTAACTTAGCGCAAATAACTTCGTTGTTGTATAGTTTATTCAAAGCAATATTTAAGGATTTTTAGATGGCTGGATTAGTTCTTGAAACTTTGCATGGAAAGACTTGGTTGGATGCCGTCGAGCGTTGGCTTTCCGAGAAATCGGATAAGGCTTCCATAAATTCAGATAAGTGCATTTTTCGATGGTTAGAGCCTCTGTTGGCTGAATATGATATAAACGATATAAATCGTTCTGTGGTGGACGCAGTTACCAAGAAAAAACGTGCTACCGGCGTAAAAAATGGTACGGTAAATAGAACATTGGCATTGTTGCGCTCCGTGTTGATCAGGGCTTGCGTCGATTGGGAGTGGGTTGATGCCATTCCTAAAGTGCGATTGCTTAAGGAGCCGGATCGTAGAGTGCGCTATTTGACTCAAGATGAGGCGTGCGCTCTCCTGGTCGAACTACCAGAACATTTGTCGCATATGGTGGCGTTTAGTCTTGCTACGGGATTACGTAAGGGCAACGTGATTGGCTTATGTTGGTCTCAGGTCGATCTTGTGCGCCGGGTCGCTTGGATTCATCCTGATCAAAGTAAGACACGGAAGGCTATTGTTGTACCTCTCAATGACGATGCCATGCGCGTGCTTACATTGCAGTATGGCCGTCATGCGGTGCGCGTCTTTACGTACAATGGCGAGCCTGTAATCGCTGCTACAACGGCAGCTTGGTATAAAGCGCTTAAGCGTTGTGGTATTGATGATTTTCGTTGGCATGACTTGCGACATACTTGGGCCAGTTGGCATGTTCAGCGTGGTACCCCATTGCATGTTTTACAGGAATTGGGAGGCTGGCAATCGGCACAGATGGTTCGGAGGTACGCTCATTTTTCGGCGGGGCATCTAGCTATTCATGCCGCTAATCTTCCTGTTTTGATGACGGCCGACAATGGCATGATTGGGGTGGGGTGAGTGGATTTTTTGGGGGACAGTGGTGGATGACTATTGAGATAATCGACGAACTGAGGCGGATTTGGTGCCGTAGAACAATATTTGATATAAATAATTTATATCATTCTTATGCTTTGGCGCATGGGATGGCCATTTGTAATCAGAAATATATAGTTGTGGACGGGAGGCAAGCTTGGGTCGAGGTTATTGAGCTAACGAGAACTGGGGCGATGCTGATTGGGGCGGTGGAGTGAGACGTTCTGCTAAGTTTGTTAGTGATAGAAGATGTGTCTCATAATCCGTTGGTGCCGTGTTCGACTCACGGGAGGCCCACCAAAATTCGTAGTAAAAACAAGGGGTTGCGCGATTGCGTAGCCCCTTTTTCTATTTGGTGCCCACCAAAAGTTCAACGGAAGTTCAACAGAGATTTAGTCGTGCCAAGGGATTGAGATGGCGGGTTTCTTGGAGGTGTTCGGGAGACAAGTGAGCGTACCGCATCGTCATTGTTAAGCTCTGATGGCCTAAGACTTTTTGCAAGGCTAAGATATTGCCACCATTCATCATGAAGTGACTCGCAAACGTATGGCGCAAGATATGCGTTAGCTGGCCTACCGACAGCTTTAGTTTTGCTTGATGTTAAGTTGCACTGAAAATTGACCCACTTTCCCCACGAATTTGCAACGGAATCTGACCCACGTTAGTAGCACAATTCCACCTGTCTTATCGGCAGGAGATCGGAGTGATCAACGTGGCTCTACTCGGTATCATTCGACGCTGGCACCTTCGTGACCAGATCCCAATACGAGAAATCGCCAGGCGACTGGATATCTCTCGCAATACCGTCCGACGCTATCTGCGATCGGAAACCACTGAGCCCTCCTATGCGGAGCGGCGATCAGTTAGCGGATTAGACAAATACTCGGTGCAGCTATCCGGGTGGCTCAAGGCCGAGACGACTAAGCCGCGTAAGCAGCGGCGCAATTTGAAGCAGATCCATGAGGACCTGAAAGAGCTGGGCTATGCAGGGTCATACGACCGCGTGGCAGCGTTTGCCAGGCAGTGGAAGGCGGGTCAAACAGAGTGGGTCAATTCTGCGAGCAAACGAACACACTAGTTCATCGCCTAACTCCACGGCCGATCTGGCAGACGCGATTCGCGCTCTTTGCCTTATCTATCCGACAAGGTCTCAATATGTAAGTAGCCCAAGACATCCCAACTGAGGCTGAATTCTTGGTTTTTACGATGGGCCAAGAACAATACGGACTTGACATCATCAAAGTCTAGGAAATCCGGGGCAACGAGGCTGTTACGCGGCTGGAAAATGCCCCTGATTAATTCAAATGAGTGATCAATTTGCGTGGGGTGATCGTGCCGGTCATCGATATGCGTATCAAGCTTGGCCTGAGCAAACCCGTCTACGATCAGCTCACTATCATGATCGTATTGAACATCAAGGGCAACGTGATGGGCATGGTAGTCGACAGCGTATTGGACGTAACGACGCTCACAATTGAGCAGATGCGACCCGCCCCAAGTTCGGCAATGCGATTGAGACCGACTATCTGATCGGTTTGGGGATGTTGGACGAGCGCATGCTTATCTTGGTTGATATCGATAAATTGATGGCAAGCGATGACATCAGCCTCATTCACTAGCTCGCATCCTAAAAATGCGTCTTGTATTCCCACGTAACAGGAGACACCCATGTTTAAAAAATTCACCGTGCGCGCACGTTTGCTAGCCGGATTCTTGCTGATCGCCGTACTGGGAGCAATTGTCGCTGTCATTGGTATCGTCAACATGGCCAAAATGAATGAATTGGCTGAGCGTGCTTATGCGAACGACTTGCTGGGTATTTCAGCGTCCAAAGAAGCGAACATCAATCTGGTCCAAGTTGGGCGCGCCCTACGCAATGAATTCCTGGCGCGTACTCCGGAAGAGCGTACCAAGTTCGCGGCAGCGGCCGACCATGCCAGGACGACCTTGGAAGATAGGCTTGACGTGGCTCGGTCTTTATTTACGGCTGACGCGGCTAAAGTTCTGTTCAGCGAGCTGCACAAAGGGCTGAAAGAATATGACATGAATCGCGCGCACGTAAAAAAACTGCTTGCGAGCGATAGCGCCGAGGAGAAAAGTGCTGCAGTTGATTTGCTCTTCGGTCAACTTGCGCAAAACGCAAAATACCTCGACGATAAACTGACGGAAATTGCAAGTCAAAAGGAAAAAATTTCAGCTGCCCAAGCCGTTGAAGCACGCCACGTCTATCAGCGAAGCCGCATGCTTATGATCATATTTCTATTATTTAGTCTTACCGTTGGTATTGTCATCGGCTTGTGGATCACCCATTACCTGATGCGCCAGCTCGGTGGCGAACCAAGTTACGCTGTCGATGTAGCGGGAGCCATTGCGGCTGGTCAACTTTCCCGGGCGGTCGTGCTGCGCAGTGGCGACAAGGATAGCCTGTTGTTCGCCATGGAAATGATGCGTACCTCGCTGGTCACGATTGTCGCAGAAGTACGCACGGGGACAGATACCATCGCCACTGCATCAAACCAGATCGCGGCCGGTAATCTGGACCTATCCTCACGCACCGAAGAGCAGGCGAGCGCGCTGGAAGAGACGGCCTCGTCAATGGAAGAACTCACCAGCACCGTGAAGCAAAACGCGGATAATGCTCGCCAGGCTAACTTGCTGGCTGTGTCAGCCTCAGCAGTAGCGGTGCGCGGCGGTGCGGTCGTGTCAGAAGTGGTCGACACGATGGCCTCGATTAATACATCATCGCGCAAAATCGTCGATATTATCGGCGTCATCGACGGCATCGCATTCCAGACCAACATCTTGGCGCTGAATGCCGCAGTGGAAGCGGCGCGCGCTGGTGAGCAAGGCCGTGGCTTTGCGGTCGTTGCATCGGAAGTGCGCAACCTGGCGCAGCGCTCGGCCGCAGCGGCCAAGGAAATTAAGCTTCTAATCAACGACTCGGTCGACAAGGTCGATGCCGGCGGCAAACTTGTCAAACAGGCAGGCGTGACGATGGCTGAGATCGTGCATTCAATCACGAGCGTAACCGACATCATGTCTGAAATCGCCTCGGCCAGCATGGAGCAAACCCTCGGTATCGAGCAGATCAATTCAGCGATTTCTCAGATGGATGAAGTTACCCAGCAGAATGCGGCGTTGGTTGAGGAAGCGGCTGCGGCTGCTGGCGCGCTGCAGGAGCAAGCTTCAGCACTGGCCGAGGTGGTCAGCATCTTCAAACTTGGGCAGAAAGCGTTGGTCAAGGACAGGATTCCGCTGCGACAGATTGCCGCTACGGCCACTTCTGTCAAGCTGGCACCACGCTTAATCACAACCAATGCCATGGCTGAACGCCGAGCGCGGTTGGTTGCCAACGACAGCATCGACAACTGGGCACAATTTTAACTATTGTTTCCAAAATAGAATGTAATTTACTGTATTTGTAATAAGACAGCGACCATGTGCAAGGAATCATTTTCAATTTTCTCGAGAAAGCCGTCAGCGCCGAGTTCGCCAGTAAATTACCGGCGGTAAAAACAAGTTGCTGAGCATCAGCAAGCGCGGCGACAAGAATCTGCGGCGCCTGCTGGTGCAGTGCGCGCGGGCCTACATGCAGAGACTGGAACGCCAACGCGGACAGCTGGCGCAATGGGTCCGCTCCATGCTCACGCGTCGCCACTCGAATATGGTGGCGTGCGCCCTGGCCAACAAACTGGCGCGCATGGCATGGGCCATCGCGGCCCACCATACCGAATTTGAAATAAAAGAGGCCCCCATGACAACATGAAGGCCTCCCAGACTCACCGTTTTACAGCACACCCACCTGGTTTTGCGACTGCGGATATTGGATGACGTGAACGGCACACCGGCCTGCCGGATAACCTGGCAAAAAATCGGCTATGCAAGGCCTAGGGGCTTTTCAGGACCGATAGGCGCGATTCTCATCGTGGCGCGGAGAACCATCTCCAACCAGACGCCGGATAGATTTAAGCAAGCCTACTCATATCATACAAAATCAGCTTGCAAAAAGGAGGGTGACCAGAGATTTTTCATGCTGTCGTACAATCGCGGCATGGCGATTGATGAAGGATGAAACGAGATGACGGCTGAAGTGAAGATTGACGATATCGTGGCGGGCGATGGCAAGGCGGCTGCGCGTGGCGCGCTGGTGACGGCCCATTACCGGGGCTGGCTGGAAGATGGGACGGAGTTTGACTCGTCGCATCAGCGGGGGGAGCCTTTCCGCTGTGTGTTGAGCAATAACAAGGTCATTCAGGGTTGGATTTTGGGTTTGCATGGCATGCAGGCCGGCGGCACGCGCAAGCTGTGGGTGCCGGCGGCGCTGGCGTATGGCGAGCGGCAGGTGGGCTTGATTCCGCCGCATTCCAATTTGATCTTCGAGATTGAACTACTGGAAGTGCTGACGCGCGATTGATCTCTTGACGCGAAGTCAGGCGGGCAGGGTACTTGCCTTCACTCCCGCTTTTTGCACGAGCAGTTGCTCGACATCGGCGCGCAGCGCCTGCTGGGTGGGGAAGGTCGCATAGCGCAAGGTCACATAGCCGGCCAGCCTGAGCATGGCGTCTCGCTCCTTGTCCTGGCGTTCGCGGCCGGCGTGGCTGCGGTCGTCGAGCTCGATGACGGCGATGACGTGCAGTTGCTGGTTGCACAGCACAAAATCGGCTACCTTGCGGTCGAAACGGTTTCTGTTTGCCCATCCCATCGCCGTCACCAGTGCGGAAAATGCCACTTGCGCCAGCACCGTGCATTCCGGCAATGCCGTCTGCAGCAGGTGGTACATCTGCCGCTCGCGCGCCGTCATGACGGGTTTTCTTTGCAGGCTCAGCGGCCTGCGGGACTTGGCAGCCTGGCGCGTGGCCAGCATGGCAAAGAACAAGATCAGTGCCGCGATGGCGAGCAGGACGGTGTAGGACGGCATGGGCTGGCACCAGGATGGTCGAGTCCTGATGTTACGCGAGTAGCGGCGTATTTTCGTGCCGCTGCCAGCATATTTCAGGTGGTGCGCTTGTGGAAGATCAAGCCTGTTTCAGCTTGACTTGCAGCATGTCCAGCACTGGCACGATGTCATGCAGTCTGGCCACTTCGCAGGTGGGGATGGCGGCCGAGGTATTGGCCATGTTGTCCGGATTGAACCAGCAACTGTCGATGCCATAGCGGTTGGCGCCCAGGATGTCGGCGTCCAAGCGGTCGCCGATGATGACGGTTGTCTCCTTGTTGAATGTGCGCGCCATGTTGGCGGCATAGTCGAAGAAGCGCACGTCCGGCTTGGCGTGGCCGCATGCTTCGGAGGTGGCGACGAAGGAAATGTAGTCGCTCAGGCCAGAGGCGGCGATGCGGCGGTTCTGGATGGATTCGACGCCGTTGGTGATGATGCCCACTTCGCCGATGCGCGACAGCGTTTCGCACACTTGCTCGGCGCCATCGATGAGCACGACCGTGTCCGGCAGCGATTCCAGATACAAACGGCTGGCCAGCTCCGGGTCGACGGCGATGCCATTGAGTGCAAACGTCTTGCGGAAGCGCTCCACTTTCAGGAAATCCTTGCTCACGTCACCCGTCTCGAAACGTTTCCACAGGTCGACGTTGATCGCCTGGTACTGGGTGAACAGTCCGTCGATGCCGACGCGCAAACCCAGTTCGTGCATGGTGTGCAGGAAGGAGCGTTTTTCGGACGCCCTGAAATCGAGCAAGGTATCGTCCAGGTCAAACAGGAATAGCTGGTAGGTCATGGTAAGTATTGAAAGCGTGGAACTTGTCTTGCATCGTAGCACGTAGCGCCGAGTTCGGTTGACCGTGCGCTGTGCGGGCGATCCGCTACAATCGCTGCCAGACTTGTCACCCTTACTCCATTCCTGCCATGACCCAGCTCTCCGTCAACGTCAATAAAATCGCCCTGCTGCGCAATTCGCGCGGCCGCAACTTTCCGGACCTGCTCGCGTTTTCCGCGCGCTTTCTCGACTTGGGCGCCGCCGGCATCACCTTGCACCCCCGCCCGGATCAACGCCATGCGCGCTACGAAGATGTTGCCTCGTTGCAGCGCCTGTGCGCGGAGCGGCGACGCGAGCTGAATGTGGAGGGCTATCCGGCGGCGCAATTCTTGCAGGTCGTGAAAGAGGCGCGCCCGGCGCAATGCACCTTGGTGCCCGATATGCCGGGGCAGTTGACGTCCGATCACGGCTGGGATATTGAACAGCATGCGGCGCTATTGCGTCCCGCCATTGCGCAATTGAACGACCTGGGCATCCGTGTCAGCCTGTTTGTCGATGCAGATTACCCGGCGCTGGACTGGGCGCGCGAGGTGGGCGCGGCGCGGGTGGAACTGTACACGGAACGGTTTGCCGAAAGTTATGGCGGCGCGCAGGCCGATGCCGTTTTTGATACGTATTTGCAAGCGGCACGCCGGGCGCAGGCGCTGGGATTGGGCGTGAATGCCGGGCACGACCTTGATTTGCACAACCTGCCGCGCTTCCTGGACATTCCCGGCATCCTGGAAGTGTCGATTGGCCATGCGCTGGTGGTCGAATGCATCGAGCAGGGCATGGACAAGGTGCTGGGCAGCTATCTTGAAATATGTCAATCGTAGCAGCCTTGGGCGCTTACGCTGGCCAACCGCTGCAGCCTATTTACACTGAAACCTGACCATTGTCGTTCGCTGCTGAATGGTCGCGATGCACTGTTTGACTCTCGGCAAATCGATGCGCAGGTAGCGCTCGGTACCGGCATACAGGCAGTCCGCCTGAAACCGATATAGGGGCGCATCAAAATTGATATTCCAGCGTTGATACAGTGTGCCGGCACGTGTCCATTCGCTGACTGGGGCCAGGAAGGGCAAGGCTTCTGCGTCTGCCGGCGGCTGATCCGCCGGATAGGACAGCACGCGCACGCCGTCGAGGCTGGCCGCTGGCAGCTTCCAGGTCGATGTAGCTGCTTGCGGGCAAGAAACGGAGGCAAGGGGGCAGCAGCAGCATTGCGCATCGCTGCGCCAGCGATGAGCAATGCCAGCAGTGCGAGCGGCTTCATTCCACCACCGAATAGCATTCGGGGCGATTCCTTGCCCCGGCCACCGAACGGCCAAAGTGGATCACGCGGGCGCTGGGTTTGTGGTTGCGCCACTGGTCGAAAATTTCAATGCCGCCAGGCACCTGGCGAATGAAGAGCGCCGCATGGTTGCCCTGCCGCAGATTCTGATAGTGGCCATTGACGAAGGTGGCAATCAGCGTGCCTTTCGCGATGCCACCTTTTTCCAGCAGGTCCGGCACTTTGCCGCCTTCGCGCCAAAGCGATGAGGCGCGGGCGCCAGTGAGGTGCGTGACCAAGGTGACGCACTCGCCATTTCCCACTATTTCTTTTTGCTTTGCATAGTCGGCACGCGCAATGTAAGGCATATCGTTTCTCTCTGTGGTTGACGATACAGAGAGCGTACGCAAGGGGCGGGAACGCAGCTTGACGTGTGCCATAGCAATATGGCGCATTGACCTGCGTCATGGCCTCGCCTGGCGTACGGGCAAGCTTACCTATCCACCCACCAGTTGAGCAAGGTTTCATCATCGTCGTCATCGAGGTTGACGTAGATGTTGGCGAAGTACCATTCCACGCCCGTCGCCGTGCGGAAGGCGTCGAAGGGGCCGTTGACGTTGTAGATGCCGTGGTGGCCCGGCACGCTGAAGGTGAGATTGCCCTTGTACTGGCCGTCGAGCGTGCCGCCCAATTGCTCCTGTACGTCGCGCTCGAGCCGGTCGACTGCGGCTTGGTCCACGGTATCGGCGTCGTAGATCTGGATGCAGAAGTTGCCGCCCCGCTTTAATACTTCGGCGGGGGCGAGCGGGTCGGCGATGTTGATGATGTCGCCGCGCGCCAGGTTCATGGTCAGGCCAGGCGAGGCCAGCAGTTCGTAGACGTGCTCGTCAATCTGGCGCGCCGGCAGCGTTTCATACACGGGGCCGTGGGTGTTTTCGCCTGCCAGTACGCGGATGTGCGGCAAGCCTTCGCAATTGATGTCTTCCATTCATTCTTTCAAAGTGCCGGCACGCTGGTTTGCGGGTCGCGCCGGGTTGGGGTTTATGGCAATATTGTACCGGGACGTGCCAGCTGGCGAGGTACGCAACGGTGCAAACGAGGAGAGGCAATGGTGAACGCGGTACAGGCAGGCGGCTGTTTATGTGGCGCCGTGCGCTTCGAAGTGACAGGCGAGGGCAGCAATCCGCACAGTTGTTCCTGTCGTAATTGCCAGCAGCACACGGGCGCGCCGACTGTGGTGTGGATGGAGTTTGCGCGCGATCAGGTGCGCTGGACGGGCACGTCCGGTGTACCTGCCACTTATCGCTCTTCCGAGTATTCCAGTCGGGCCTTTTGCGCCGTTTGCGGCAGTTCCATCGGCGCCATCGACGATGCGCCCACGGTGGCCTTGCTGGTGGGAAGTTTTGATGACCCTGTCCAGCCCGCCTTTGCGCCTGAATATCACTCGTTTGAAGATCGCAAGCCGCACTGGTGGCGGTTCGCCAGTGCCGCTTGTGATGAGGCGAGTCTGGTTTGCAGCGGAGTCAACACCCCGGAATGAAAAAAGCACGCCGAAGCGTGCTCGCGCGGATGACTTGGCGCTGATGACTTAGTTATGCGCGCTGATGGCGCTGCGGAACTGTTCGAAACCGGCACGTGCTGCCTTGTAGCAATTGCCGGCGGCCGCCTCCAGTCCTTCGCGGTCGAGCACTTCGACCGTGCCACGGCGGTACTGGATCAAGCCTTCGTCCTGCAGCTTGCGCGCCGTGACGGTGACGCTTTCACGCCGCACGCCCAGCATATTGGCCATGGTGTCTTGCGTGACCTTCAGCTCATTCGACAGCGAACGGTCGAGGCGGTCCAGCAGCCAGCGGCACAGTTTCTGTTCGATGCTGCAATGGCGGCCGCCCACCACGTTCTGTGCCATTTGCGCAAACATGGCGCTGGTGTAGCGCATCAGCAATTGTGCCAGCGCGCCGCCTTCATTGAAGACTTCGCGCAGGAAGGCCGTTTTCAGTCGGTAGCCGTAGCCGGCCGTTTGCACGATGGCGGTGCAGGTGGCGCGCTCGGCTTCGTACAGCACCACGCCAGCGACGCCTTCGCGGCCGATGACGGCGATCTCGGTGGTGGCGCCGTCTTCCATCACATACAGCAGGGAAACGATGGCGTTGGTGGGGAAGTATGTGTATTCAATCTTGCCGCCGCAATCAAACAAGTGCTTGCCGGCAGGCAGAGCGACCAGTTCCAATTGGCAAAACAGGCGCTCCAGATCGGCGCGCGACAAGGCGCGCAGCAATTCGTTCTGTTGGGCGCCAGTGATGCTGATCATGGGCGTGGCCGGCGCGGCTTGCCAGTTGTGCTGGGCGGCGGCGTGGCTATTCGTTGCTGGGGTCAGGTTGCTATAAGCTTTGTACATGGTAGGGCCTCGTCTTCTGATTTTGTTGGATGGCGCTGCTTTTCTGGCTTGCTAGCGTTGTGCTGAATCTTGTATCCACTATAGGGCCAGGGGCTGCGGGCGGGCATCGGATGAGCCGACGCGCTTATGTAGGCTAGGAACATTGCCTCGTGTCATCCGACTCCTACGCCTGCTTCTGTTTTCTCCCGTGGAAACAATTGCGACTGGGCAAAAATGCGACACGCAGACCGCTACATGCGAACTTTGGCCACAGGCCGCAGTCAAATCACTCTGCTTGCTAGTACGGCGGTGATAAGATGTTGCCTTGTGGAAATTTGACGCGCGTTCGATAGGAGTTGCGGCACCTGCCGTTCGACCCTGCTCACTTCCGCTTCATCCTGCGACGCCTGCGATGGTCGCTTCACTGCCCGCGCCGTGCATGTGCCGGTTCGCGCGCCTGCCTTGTCCCGTATTTCCGTTTAATGAAGGAAGCAACGCATGAAATGGTTTTTTGATTTGAAAATTGCCACCAAGCTGATCTTGACGTTTGGTGCCGTGCTGTTGTTGACGGCGGCTTTGGGTGTGTCTGCGATCTTTTCCATGGCGCGCATCAATACCGCGTCGACGGACCTGTCCGCCAACTGGATGCCCAGCGTGCTGGCCGCCATGTCCATGCGCAGCGATGTCAGCGATTTCCGCCGATGGGAACTGGCGCACATGCTGGCCGCGCAGGATGCCGACATGACGCAGAATGAAGCACGCATGACGGAAACGCAGACCAAGCTGAAGGCGGACGGAGACAACTACCGCCGCCTGATTTCGGAGCCGGGCGAGAACGAAGTCTTCGAACGCTTCCTGGCGCTCAACGATGAATTCATGCGCTTGCACGCAACCATGATGAGCCTGTCGCGTGAAATGAAAAAGGAAGAGGCGCGCGCGCTGGCCGTGGGGCCGTCGGCCAAGGTCATGGCGGACATGATGGTGGCCCTCGATAAGCTGGTGTCCATTAATACGGACGGCGGCGTGCGCTCGAGCGCCAGCGCCGATGCAACGTATGCGGCCTCGCGCGCCAGCCTGATCGGCTTGCTGGTGGGCATCGTCGTCATCGGCATGCTGCTGGCGCTGTGGGTGGCGCGCAGCGTGGCGCGTCCGCTGATCGCGGCCGTCGGCGTGGCGCGCCAGGTGGCTGCCGGCGACTTGACGGCGCATATTGTTGTGCAATCGCAAGACGAAACGGGGCAATTGATGCAGGCGCTGAAAGACATGAATGCCAGCCTGCAGAAGCTGGTGGGCCAGGTACGCAGCGGCACCGATACCATTGCTACGGCGTCGAGTCAGATCGCCGCCGGCAACCAGGATCTGTCGTCGCGAACGGAAGAGCAGGCCAGTTCGCTGGAAGAAACGGCGTCGTCGATGGAAGAACTGACCTCGACCGTGAAGCAGAATGCGGACAACGCGCGCCAAGCCAACACCATGGCGCTGACCTCGTCGAGCATCGCCATCGAGGGCGGCAAGGTCGTCAGCGAAGTGGTGGGCACGATGGCGTCGATCAATGCGTCGTCGCGCAAGATCGTCGACATCATCGCCGTCATCGACGGCATTGCTTTCCAGACCAATATCCTGGCCTTGAATGCTGCCGTCGAGGCGGCGCGGGCAGGCGAGCAGGGGCGCGGCTTTGCCGTCGTGGCCACGGAAGTGCGCAACCTGGCGCAACGCTCGGCCGCGGCGGCCAAGGATATCAAGGTTTTGATCGGCGATTCCGTCGAGAAAGTCGAAGCGGGATCAGCACTGGTGGACCAGGCGGGCCGCACGATGGACGACATCGTTGCCAGCATTACCCGCGTGACGGACATCATGAGTGAGATTACGGCCGCCAGCAGCGAGCAGAGCGCCGGTATCGAGCAGGTCAACCAGGCCATCGCCCAGATGGACCAGGTGACGCAGCAAAATGCGGCCCTGGTGGAAGAGGCGGCCGCGGCGGCCGAATCGATGCAGGAGCAGGCGGCCAGCCTGAGCGCCGTGGTCAGCATCTTCAAGCTTGACGTTGCCAATGCCACTGGAAACCGGCCGCGTGCGCCCGTCAAGGCGCCAGCAGCCGTAGCGCCCGCACCGGCACCGCATCAATTGGCCAGCAGCACTGCACGTCGCACGGCTTCAGCGGAGGAGTGGGAAAGCTTTTAATGAATACATTAAGCGCGCTTGCGCGCTTTTTTGATGCCTTGGCTGGCAGGCGCTGCAGCGGCTTGCTGGCGCTGCTGCCACGCCCTCAGGGCAGCTTCGTAGGCGGCCAGGTCTTCCTGGTACATTTCCAGCACGCAAAAGGTGCAACCGCTGTGGCAACACTCGTCGTTGCCGGGTTTGCTGGGCGCTTGGGGTTGCGGATCATGGGGTAGAGGCGGGGTGGGCATGGTGAGGGAAGGCGACGGCGGAGCCGGCATCATACGGCATTCCGGCGTGCCATCGCTGGAACGCTTTTTGCTCAAAAATGACGGTTTCCGTGTACAGTTGCGCTGAATTAGGGTATCGTTTACAGCACTGATATTGTATCTTCTGCGCGCGATGTTCCGCCGGCGCGATCTCCGCCGCCATCGCAGCACATCTCTTCGACGCTTCCGCATACGCCATACAGCATGTCCCGGAGCACGGAGGTGCCGCAAGAACGATGATCCATGGCTTGCAAGACGGAGCTGCCTGTGCCCCGAAATGTTGTTTATTGAGAAAGCATGGCTTCCGCAGTGCGGAGGCACACCAGAAAATTTATGTCTGAAACCGAATCGACTCCTACGCCCAGCCCGGCGAATGCCCCTGAAGCGGCACCCGCTGCCGTTACCGCTGCACCTGCACCTGCCGCATCCGTTGCCCCCACCCTGACTTTTGCCGACTTTGGCCTCGCGCCTGAAATCCAGCGCGCACTGACCGATCAAGGCTACACCCATCCGACACCGATCCAGGAACAAGCGATCCCCGTGGTGCTGCAAGGCCGCGATGTGATGGGTGCCGCGCAAACGGGCACAGGCAAGACGGCAGGTTTTTCCTTGCCGATCATCCAGTTGCTGCTGGCGCATGCCAGTAGCAGCATGTCGCCGGCACGCCATCCGGTGCGCGCGCTGATCTTGACACCGACCCGTGAACTGGCGGTGCAGGTGGCGGAAAACGTCAAGGCCTACGCCAAGCATACGCCACTGCGTTCGACCGTCGTTTTCGGCGGCATGGACATGAAGCCACAAACGGTTCTCCTGCGCGGGGGCGTAGAAATCGTCATCGCCACGCCGGGCCGCTTGCTCGATCATATCGAGCAAAAGAACATCAGCCTGAGCCAGGTGCAGATGCTGGTCATGGATGAGGCCGACCGCATGCTGGACATGGGTTTCTTGCCGGACTTGCAGCGCATTATCAACTTGCTGCCGAAACAGCGCCAGAACCTGATGTTCTCGGCTACGTTCTCGCCAGAAATCAAGAAGCTGGCCGCAACCTTCCTCAACGATCCGCTGACGATCGAAGTGGCGCGCAGCAACCAGACGGCCGACAAGGTAACGCAAGTGGTCTACAAGGTGACGGAAGATCAGAAGCATGCCCTGGTCGCCCATCTGCTGCGCCAGCGCGACCTGAAGCAGGTCATTGTATTCTCGAACACCAAGATCGGCGCCTCGCGCCTGGCCCGCGTGCTGGAGCAGGAAGGCATGAGCGCCACGGCAATTCACGGCGACAAGAGCCAGCAGGAGCGCATGGCGGCGCTGGAAGCGTTCAAGAAGGGCGAAATCGACGTGCTGGTCGCCACCGACGTGGCAGCGCGCGGCCTGGATATTTCTGACTTGCCTTGCGTCATCAACTTCGACTTGCCGTACAACGCGGAAGACTATGTGCACCGCATCGGTCGTACGGGCCGTGCAGGCGCCTCGGGCGACGCGATTTCGATCTATTCGGATAAAGACGAGCGCTTGCTGGCCGACATTGAAAAACTCATCAAGCAAAGCATCAAGCGTGGTGAATTGACGGGCTTCAATCCGGCTCCCGCCCGCAGCAGCGACAGCGAGCGCCGCCCGCCGCGCCGGACCGAAGGTAGCGAGGCGCGTCCTGCGCGCGCGCCCGAGAGCCGCCATGTTGGCGAGAGCCGCGACAGCCGCTCCGCCGAGCGCGGTACGCGTCCCGCCTTTGGTCCTGGCGCTCGTCGCGAAAAGGCCGATCCCTGGTTCCTGAAGCCGTATGAGCCCGCCAAGGCAGCCGCTCCCGCTGCCGCCAGCATGGCGCCTGTGGCCGCCAAGCCGAAACAAAAGGTGGCGGCGTTGCTGGGTGGATTGCTGAAGAGTTGACGCTTTTTGCCGCGGCTGAGTGTTGTCCGTTATTGTACGGAAAGCAAAGGCCCATGCATTTATGAATAAAACCCAAAAAGTTCCATGCGAACTTTTTGGGTTTTTTTATGCTGCTGCTGATGGGGGGCGACCGTGCACCATGTTTTGGCTGTGGCCGCCGCGCGGCAGGAGATCCAGGCGCTGTGCCGGCGACAGCCCAAAGCGAAGGCTGGCAAACCAGTTAGCGGAGCCAGCGCCGCGTGTGCTATCGCAATCAGCCTTGCAGTTGTTGACGGTTATTCTGCCACCAACGACGTCCAAGCACGAAAAAGATAGAGATCCCCAAGCCTGCCAGCAGGCTGCCTAGCAGGGCAATTGACGTACGGGTTGTCCGATTCTTGGGCAGGCTGGGACCGGCAATAAATCGTGTTTTTTCCAGATAGAGACTAATGGCGGAACTATTATCGACACTGATCTTGTTATAGACTTCCTTGATCGTTTCGTCTTCCATATCCTTGTTGCTAAAAACCGTTTTCTTGATTGGCTCCAGTCCTCGCAGAATGGCCTCGCCAGATTTTGTGCTCTCAGCCAATGCTTTTGCGCGGCCATAGTACTCTTCGAGTATCTTGTACTGCTTTTGTTCCCGCTTTGCCTTGTAAATGGCTTCATTCGCTTCAGTAATCTCGACTTCGCTAGTCATCAGTTGGCTTAGCGGAGAGAGGTAGCGCGCTGTATCTTCGGTGATTGATACCAGCTGGCGGGAAGCCTGGCTGGCAGCGTCCGGATAGCGTGTAACGATTTGCTTCAGCTTGTTGCCCTTGCGTTCATACGAATCGATTTTTTCCTTGTTTTCAATGATTTTATTATCCAACTTGGTAATGGCAACGGAAATTTCGGAATTCTTGAAGCGTAAAATATCCGTATAAATCATGTAGACAATAGTGTCGACTGTATATCGCCCAAGCAAACTCACCCCTTGTTGTGCGCTTTCCGGCGTATTGGCCGCGTAGTTGATGGACACCGCGATGACATTGTTTTCGGCATCCTTGGTGCTGGCCATCAATTCTTTCGCATCAAGTTTGGTGAATGGAAATATTGGCTCGATGACTTTGGTAATTCCGCCGCGCGAGCTAAATGTCTGGGTCAAAGCGATTACGGCAGGGTCGTTTTCTATATTGTTTTGCCTGACAAATTCGTAAAAACGTTCGCTGGTGTTTAATGCCGAGGAATAACGCTTGTAGTCAGCCAAGGCAATGCCAGGCGGCGGTTCTTTTACTTCCTTCGCGTCCTTATCTATTTTTTTTTCAGGAATGGCGCCGCCGAATTGTAAAAAACCCTCGCTTTGGTATTTCCCGAGAAACAAAGCGCTGGAAGTGCCGAGCAGCGTCACCAATGCAGTTCCCGCGATGATCACGCCACGCGATTGCCATAAGACTGCAAGGAAATTTGTCAAATTGAAGTCATCATCTTCAACGTAAAATTCCGCGTTATTCAATTCGTCATATTTTTCCATCATTTCGCTTTCTAATTTCAGCTTGCAATTTTTTTAAGGCAGGTAAGGATGTTTCAAAGGACCAGGCCGTTATATTGTTCAGTTCCGCCGGAAGATGCAGGGTGGATATGACCTTTCGCAATATGCCTTGCCTGAATAATATGTGTTCTGTAATGCTATTTTTGCTGAATGGATTGATTTCTATTGAGTGCAAACACTGAGGCAACGATTTTTTCGGAGCAATCTGGATGAAAAACGATATTGTTGTTTTTTCGAGGCCTGGAGAGCAGATTGTTTCACAAAAATATCATAGGGAGTAATGCGGGAATGTAATAGGCATTTTCTATAATTTCTTGGCTTTCCTGTCTCGTTGCCTATACATTCCCCGCTCCACTGCTAGTCAAAGCAGTCTTCAGTGAGTTGTTCGTTTCATGTCAAAAAATTGGACTCCTTGAGCGATGGCAGCTTATCTAGCGGTTCGGACTGCTGACGCTGCTGTTCCGTCCAGATCAGGTCTTCGATACCACATTGCGGTACATATTCATGCACAGCCTGCAGCAGCAGATTGCGTAGCGTCTCGAAATTGAAGTTATTGCACGCCAGATCCATTTCCTCCAAGATTTTTTTCAAATCTTGCCAAGGTATTTCCGACTCTTCTGCACGCATGATGAGAGGATGCTCAGTCCCTTCTACATTGCCCCCAATCAATAGCTCTTCATAGAGCTTCTCTCCGGGGCGCAGACCTACATGTTGTATTTCAATACCGTCGGGGGCAGCCTTGCTCTTCACTTCCAGGCCACTCAAATGGATCATGCGTTCAGCCAGATCCATGATCTTCACGGGCTCGCCCATGTCAAGAACGAACACATCGCCGCCGGTGCCCATGGCGCCGGCCTGCAAGACAAGCTGGGCGGCCTCTGGAATGGTCATGAAATAGCGTGTGATTTCCGGATGCGTCAGGGTGATCGGACCACCGGCTTCGATCTGCCGGCGGAACAGGGGAACGACGGAACCGGACGAGCCCAGGACATTGCCAAAACGTACCATGCAAAAGCGCGTGTGGCTCTGCTCGCGTGTAAATGCCTGCAAAATGAGTTCCGCAAGGCGCTTGGTAGTGCCCATTACATTGGTTGGGCGTACCGCTTTGTCCGTGGAGATCAAGACAAAAGATTTGACATGGGCCGCCATCGCCGCCTTGGCAATGCTGAGTGTGCCAAAGACATTGTTACGTACTCCCTCAATGGGATTATGCTCGACCAATGGCACGTGTTTGTAGGCCGCCGCATGATACAGCGTCTCCACCGAGAAGGACTGCAAGATGCGCTGAGCTTTTTCCGTATCGAGCACGCTGCCGAGGAAGGGGAGTATGTCGACACCCAACTCATATCCCTCATTGATGCTTTTTAACTCCTGCTTGATGGAATAAAGAGCAAATTCGGACATATCCAGCAAGACGAGGCGTGCAGGTTTCAATCGGATGATCTGTCGACACAGTTCGGAACCGATTGAACCACCTGCGCCCGTGACCATGACGGATTTGCCGACAATGCAACTGGATATCAGCGACAGATCGGGCGATACCTGGTCACGGCCCAGCAAATCTTCAATTTCGATGTCGCGGACATCTTGCACGCGTAACTCGCCACTGACCAGGCTTTCAACGGGCGGGGTAACCTTGATCTTCACTTTCAGGTGTTCAAGGCTATTGAGGATTTTTTTCTGTTCGCCTTTGTTCAATGCAGGCATGGCCAGCAGTATCTCGTTCACACCATATTTTTCGATCACGTCGGCAAGGGCATTGGACGGATGTACTTTGATGCCAGAAATAGTTGCATCGCGCAATTCTTTCATATCATCGATGAACGCCACTGGCAGATACTCGCGGCCTGCACGCAAGGCACTGGCCAGTTGCACGCCCGCTTTGCCTGCACCATAGATGGCGACGCGAGTACAGCGACGTCCCATCTGGTGTAATAGCACACCTCGCGCGAGAAAGCGGCTGGCCACTACGTAGGTCAAGGCACTCACCCAATAAATGCCAAACACGCCGCGTGAGACTCCTGCCATATGCGTCAATAGCCCCGCCAATGCCAGTAAAAAAGCGACCGACAGCGTGACACCGAAGACGACCACATACACGATTTTCTGATCGATGAAGCGGATGACGGCGCGGTACAGGCCAATTTTGATAAAGATGGGGATGGCAACGATGGGGGCCGCAACAATGATCCAAAAATAGCCGAGGAACAGGTTCAGGTTGACGACATCGTAGCGCAAAATAATCGCCAGACAAAAGGTCAATGGCAAGAATATCAAATCAGCTGTAACAGCAATCAGCTGTTTTTTAAAGCGTGACAAATCAATAATTAATTTCATTTTGACGAATAATTACTTTAGAAAGGATAAGGGCAGCGTTGGCTTTGCTGCATGTCGTTGAAACATTGCAATAACTGTACTGTTTCCAATGTAAAACTCATCAATGCGTGACGCCATCACGGCGTACAACTTTGAGTGCCGTCAGGACGATAATTTTCAAGTCAAATAAGAACGACTGCTGCTGCATATAGGCCAGATCGAGTTTGACCTTCTCCGGAATCGGCAATTCATCGCGGCCATTGATCTGCGCCCAGCCGGTCAGGCCGGGCAGTATGCGGTCGACGCCGTATTCTGTCCGTAGCGCGATCAAATCCTGTTGGTTGAACAAGGCGGGGCGGGGGCCGACAAAGCTCATGTCGCCGCGCAGAATGCTCCACAATTGCGGTAACTCATCAAGGCTGGACTTGCGCAGGAAGGAGCCTATCGGTGTGAGGAACTGCCCAGGGTTATTGAGCAGGTGCGTTGCCACGGCCGGTGTATCTGTACGCATCGTACGGAACTTTGGCATGCGGAAGATCTTGTTACGCACCCCGATCCGGTCTGACCAGTAAATGGCAGGCCCTGGTGAGGTCAGCTTGACAAGGATGGTAACGATGAAAATAGGGATGGCAAAGGCCAGCAGCAGTACCACCGAAAGGGCGAAATCAAATAGTCTTTTCATTGGAGTATTTTTATTGTTTTGAAGTAAAAGAAGTCACCGTCTTATTGATGGCGTCCTGCATTGCATGGGGGGGCTGCCAGTTCAGTGTGCGTTTGGTTTCGCTAATATCAACCTGCAAGGAGTCAAGCAAGCGGCTCGCATCCATCGATCTTCCTGCCAGGCGCGCCAACGCCACAATCAGGCTGGGAGGAATGGGTATCAGCCAAATATGTTTTTTCATGCCGCTTGCCAACATGCGCAGCAACTGTGCAATGCTGACATCGTGGTCATCTGACACAAGGAATATTTTTCCCGGTGCCTGTGCATGCCATGTACTGAGAGCAATCAAATCTACAAAATTTTCTAGTGCAACCATGCTGCGGGCATTGTGTACAGCGCCGAATGGCAATGGTACACCGCGCTGTACCAAACGCATCAAACGTTCAAAATTAGCGCGTACGCCAGGCCCATAGATTAGCGGGGGGCGCAGAATAACGATTTCCATGCCCGTTTCGCGTCCCATGGCCAGCAGGGCCTGTTCGGCTTCGTGTTTGGAGATGCCGTAAGGATCTTGTGGATTCGCGGCATCAGTGGCCTGGAAAGGGTGTCCAGGAAGTGTCTGTTCGCCATTCACCTTTAAGGAACTGATGAAGATGAATCTGCGGACGCCTGCATCCGCTGCTTGGCGGGCCACATTGATGCTGCCTTGTACGTTAACACGACGAAATTCATCCGCGGGAGACGCCGCCGTATCTCGCATGACGTGGACTCTTGCTGCAAGATGAATGACCACCTCCACACCGTTGAGCGCCGGGCGCCAGTCCTGTGTGTCAAGCTCGTCGCCGCACTGGAAGTACACCATGTTTGGCGCCGGGCATGGGATGTGGCTACGTGCAGCGCACACCACGCGCGTTCCGGCCTGTACGCCCAGGTGTTGTGTCAGTGCCCTGCCGACAAAGCCCGAGGCACCCGTTACGAGAAAACTGCGGGGATTAAAAGATGTTTGCATAGCCGCTCGAAATTCTGTCCCATGTATACAATTGATCCGCCAACTGTTTCATCTGCTGTCCCAGGAGCGTCAGTTTTGCTTCATCCAGATTGTTCAGCAGTTCAGTTAATTCTACTGACGTATTGAAAAAGCAAGCCTGCTGCTTGGTAGTTTCGCGGTTGAAGATGCAGCCATACGCGAGCACTGCCAAGCCAAGGCTCATCGCCTCGACCAGCGATGGATTGGTGCCGCCGGCGCTGTGGCCGTGGACATACACCTGGCAGGCAGCGCGTAGCTGATTCAGGATAGTGTGATCGTAGATTGGGTCGAGTAAATGTAAATGGGCAATGCCGGAATATTTTTGCCTTAATTGCTTGCCATATTCGCTATTGTCCCAGTTTCCTACAATGACAAGATCCATCGTGGGCGCGCTGGCGAATGCCTCGATAATCATGTCGATATTGTTTTCAGGTTCGATGCGGCATACTTTAAATGCGTATTTCACGCGATCAAGCTTGTATGCTGCCAAAATGGCATCATCCCGTTGTGGACGTACGGCATGGTCCCCACCGTAGGCGATCAATGCACTATCGCGTCCATATTGCGTTTTGACATAATCTTGAATCGCTTTGTTGTCGGTCACTACCTGGTCGGCAAAGCGTACGGCGGCCGATTCCGATAGTTTCAAAAACCATTTGGCAAAGCCACTCCATTTGGCCCTGCGCCACTCCAGGCCATCAATATTGATGACAAATTTTTTGCGCGATATGAGTTTCAGCACTGGCATGAATACGCAGCCGGACACCCCCAAGACCACGATCGTATCGGCATAACGGATAGCTTTCAGCATCGACCACAGGTCATAGATGATGCTTTGCATGCCGTTGGCATCCAGATTGATATAGACCAGCTTGGCGCCATTATAGGTTGCCAGTTTCTCCGGGTATTTTTCAGCGCAGCAATACACGGTGAAATCGAAGGAGGTGGACAAGCGCGCCGTCAGGTGGTCGACAAGTGTTTCCCATCCTCCATATTTTGCTGGCAATCCGACGGAACCTACGATAGCGATTTTTTTCATATTAATGTAAACCTGTTTTTTTTGTTGCAAGAAAACTTGAGAAATAGCCTAACACGATGTAACAGAATACGGATTCATTGCTGAAGATACCGCAGATCACCATATTGGACAGTAACAGTCCTGCGATGCTGCCAAGTATCATGACTCTGCCACGGGGATCGACACAGTGTTTGGCACGCTTGAATATTTTTACCAGGAAAGTTAGATAACACAGCATGCCGATCAATCCACTCTTGATCAGAATGTAAAGATAGCCATTGTGCATCCAGGGAATTTCGGAATACTCGCCACCACCCAGTACGACTGAAAAATCCAAATGCACCAAGGCGCCAAACCCACCGCCAAAGATTTTACTGATAAAAGGATAGTTTTTAAATTCATTAAACGCGGCAAAAATCTCGTAGGCACGATAACTGGTACCCATGTCTTCCTGAGTCCAATCGTCATTGAAATGCAGTTCAGACATGGCTTTATGCAGAGTCTCGCCGATTAAATCATACAAGCCAAAAGCTCCCGCTATGAGCGCGGCGATGACAAAAAAGGCGATGGCGCGCCATATTATTTTGGCGTCCACGATTTTCTTTCCGGATAGAAAGAAAAATGCCGCCAGAATAATTACATAAGTGCGTGAAAATTGTGCGAGGAAAACGGCGTGCACGGCAATAAACCAGGGGTTATGCAAGAGATTTCGCCATGATTTTCGTTGTTCATACAGCAGCACGATACAGTAAACCAGCAAGAAGCTGCCAGGGCTGACAAAATCACGTATCTCCAGGACGCCTATGAATCCCATTTCATACCATAAGCAACATAGAAGCAATAGGAAAATAACGCAGTATATTTTTGAGTAGCCAAAAATCAATGCCCGAATATTTCCGCCTTGCTTGAAGAACCTTTTACCCGCCAAAAAATAAATGTATGGAATGAGAAAAAATAAAATATCCCGGACCGCATCGGCGAGATGGTTTTTCCAGGCAAAAACAATACCAATGACGCATGGTAAAAGCAAATAAAATTCGAGCTTTTCCCCATGGTAGCGCCGGACCTTTTTTACGGGCAGAAAAATATAGATTCCCATCAGGAACAGGCTGCCCAGCTTGAGATAGTTGGAACTGAAAAAGAGGCCAAGCACAGACAGCAGGAGTCCCCAGAATAGGAATTGCGACGGCGCACCGATCTGACGTGGGGTATGGATTATTTTACTGATTAACAAACTATTTCCCGTTATATTGGAAGGGCACGTCTTATCATTGGGCCGGTGTGTTGCGCTTTATTACAGTTTTTGCATGACGCTTCTGAGCGCCTGAGAAAATTTTTCTTTTGAAAAATTGTCCGCTCTGCGACGTGCGGCTTCCGACATGGATTTGCACAGGGCCGTATCGTCTGCCAGGGTGAGCGTTCTTTGCTTTAACTTGGCGAAGTCACGTGAATCGACTAGAAAACCTTCTTGCATATCGTTAACCAGTTCGGCGGGTCCGCCCACTGGCGGTACCAGCACCGGTATTCCAAATGCCATTCCTTCCAGCACCGTGAGGCCGAATGTTTCAATCCAGCTGTCGATGCGCGAGAGATTGAACAGGAGGCCGGCGCGTTGGTAAAACATGGCCGGATTGTCGGTGCGAGGATAAATTCGCAGGTTAGCCGTGACCGGTCTATTGGCGAAATATTGATCGATGGCAGCCTGATCATCATTGACAACCAGTTCAAATTGCACGTCCGTGCGGTCGGCAAGCGCCGCTGCAAGCGCCACCATTTCTGGTACGCCTTTATAGTCGCGCAGCGAAGCCAGCATCAGCACCGTAAATATGCCGTCGTGGCGCGCCTGATAGACGGCTTGGGCAGCGATTGCCGTGAAATCATCATCAAGCGCATTGTAGATTTGCACGGACGGCACGCCAGCGATGGGCAAGGCATCCGCATGCGACTTTGACACATAAATGTTATAGGCAGAGCAAAGGCGCGCGATAGTGCATAAGAATACGCGCAACGGCTTCGGTTCTATCGAAATTTCATGCACGTGATAGATGACCTTGCGTCCGGTGAGCTTGCCATATAGTGCACCGCCGAATGGTAGCAGGGTATTCACATAGATAACGGCATCCTTGGCAATCTGTCGCTCGCACAGCAACGAAAACAGCAGAAATAACTGGCTGAGTATCAGATTGCACAGGGTAATGATACGAAACTGTGAGCGGTGGTACCAATAGCGGCGGATGGGAATACCGCAGTTTTCCAGCACGCCGCGGCCCTGGGAGCCGACAAACAGCATGGCGCGCGCAGGATCGTCCACCAATGCCTTGATCGTTCCACGCAGAACGCGTGGACTGCCCGACGCATCATTTAACAAATGACAAAAAACCAGGCCGATTTTTGCGTGGTCCGCGCGAGGGATGGGAGTAGCTTGTGTCATGCGATGAGTGATCTCAATTTGCGCGCAGGAATACCGCCATATACGGCATTACCTTCATATTCTCCCGCCGTGACGACCGCACCGGCGGCGATCACGGCGTGGTCGCCGATACTTGCGCCGTCAAGTATAGTGGCCTTGGCGCCGATCCAGCAGTTTTTCCCGATGCGTATGCCTTGCTGGGTAACGCCTTGCAGGCGGATAGGGATATCAAGGCGTTCGAAATTATGGTTTTCGGAATGTATGCTGACAAAATTTCCCAGTATCGTGTCATCGCCTATGCTGACGCCACCTGCACAACCCAGGAAACTGAAGGAACCAATGCCGACGTTATTGCCCGCAGAAAAACCTACGCCTAAGGTGGCCAGGGAACCCGTACATTCAATGGACGCACCCCGCCCCAGGGAGAAATTGTTACCCAGCCTGATGCCATCGCGCGACAGGGCATCGACATAGCATCCGGAAGCAAATTTAATGAAGCGACCCGTACTGATTTTCGACGCGCACAAAATCTCGGCTTTCTTGCCGATAAAAATACGTGCATTCAGTCGCCGGAAGACGAGCACGCCCCGCAGGAGGTCAATGACCTTAGCCGAGAAAAAACGCAGCAGGTAGGAGCGAGGCACGTCAGGATCAATGGCAAATTTCTCCTTTCTCGCCCGTGAGGCCAGTGCCGAGAAAAAATCACTCATGTGATACCTTTTCATAGAGGTCGCGCACCTGGCGAAGGCTGATATCCCAATGTAATTCCTTTTGGCGGAGCAGGACATTGGTCTTCATCAAGTCGACGGTGGCGTGGTTATCGAGACAGAACGTTATATGCTGTGCCAATTGCTCAATGATTTCTTCCAGTGAATTAACGCTCACTTTGAAGCCTGTTTCTGCCGTTATCAGGTCATGCGCGCCAAATTGGTCCAGAGCAATACTTGGCAAGCCCATTTCAAACGCTTCCAGTAAGACAGTCGGATTGCTGTCCATGATCGAGGGCATGATGTGCACATCTGCTTCGCGCATGATACGCAGCACTTCCTCGCGCTGGACCTGGCCATGCCAGACTATCTGCTTGTCCAGCCCGGATGCCACGGCCCTGGCCTGCAGCATGGATTTGCTCGGTCCGTCGCCGATCACGTGCAAGCACCAGTCTGAACGGGACGGCAATTGCTCGAGGGCACTGAGCAGCAGATTCAATGCCTTGCGTTCGTCGACGCTGCCGGCCCAGACGAACTGCACCTTGGCACCTGTAGGCTTGATCGCTTCCTTCATGTTCAGCACTGAATTTTCACGGATAACCTGGCAATCCACATTGAGAAACCGTCTGAAATTGTCGCTGTCCGCCGAGGTGGCGCAAAAAACCGCCTTGGCAGCTGTTGCGGCATTCCTGACGCGTGCGGAATGCCGCAGAAAATACCAGTTTGTCCAGTTACGTAGCTTATTTCGCAGGTAATTTCCTCTGCTGAGGATGGGGAAGAAGATATCGTTCAAATCCGAACTTCCGCCTACCGGGCCCCAGACATAGGGCAGGTCGAGTTTCCACAAAAAACCAGGATGACGAAAACCGATGGTGTTCAACTGATGCACCAGGCTGTAATCTTCATTTTTCTTTAACTTTTTAGCAGTTGCCAGTACTTGGCGTTGCCATAACATGTAAGAAAAAGAGAAAAACAGCGGCGTCACCGAACGGTTCATCCAGTCGAAGAGGCGCACCAGTGCATTTGGCTCAACGTAGACATACTTGACGCCGTCCGCAGGCTGGGATTGCAGATAGGCGAGCATGGCATCACGATTGCCCATGCAGACTCCCGAGGTGCCGTACATGACGGTAATGTCATAAAATTCGCTTAACTTGGAAACAAAATTCCACCCCACGCCGAATTCCGAGCCGGAATACGGAGAAATAGCGTAGGCAGCAATCAGTATCTTTTTCTTCTGCGAAATTGTGGAAGTCATGAATTTATTTTTTTATAAAAGTATTGCTGAACGTATTTCAATATAGCTGCGATCTGGTTACCGGGAAACGAGCAGCCACAGACGCAATGCCAGCCGGCTAAAATGGTAAAACGGAAAGACTGGCAAATCCGTCAAGCCGTGTTCACGGCGCAGGCGATCCAGGTCAAGCTCGACATTCCAGAAGCTTTTATATTGTTTTATCGTGGTCAACGCATAGAGTTGTGCATAAATGCGCAACAGCGAAGGCGGCGCCTTGACATGCTGTTCAAGGCTGCTGCGTAATTGCAGATTTTTTGCGATAAAACCTTCACCGGTACTCGGGTTGGCGGTCTCATTTTCATGTATGCGGTAATAAGCCAGGGTCTTGTTCAGCCTGCTGGCACCAAAGCGCAGGAAATACATCGTGAAAAATACGTAGTCCGAACTCGGAAAGGCCGACGCTTTATAGCCACCTATCTCCATAGCATTGCTGCGCTTGAAAATGAGGCCGAGAGCGCTTGATGGCGCATCCATATACACATGCGAAATCGGGATCGTGCTCAGCTGCGGCATCAGCCAGGTATTCTTGATATTTTTCAGGCCCTGTTTTACCGTGCTTTTGAGCTTTCTGGCAAAATTACCGCGATCATCCATGAAAATGGAACGACAGTACAGCATGCTAATCGCTGGCTTTTTCTCCAGTACTGAAAACATTTCGTCGACAAAATTTGGATGCAATAAATCATCATCATTCAAAATGGAAATCCATTCGCTGCGCGCCAGTTCAATGCAGCGGTTCCAATTACCGAACATACCCAGGTTCTCACTGTTGCGGAACAGGCGTAGACGATCATCGCCAAATTGACGAACCAGCTCGTCGATCTGCTCGCTCATTGAGTGATCGTTGTCCACCACGACGATTTCGAAGTCGATATCGCTTGTTTGGGCCAGTACCGAACGAATCGCCTGCGCCAGCATGGCTGGGCGGCGATAGGTCGGGATCATGATGGACAGTGTTGGCATGATGTGCTTGCCACCATCAATGATGAGTGACGAAGGGCGATCTGCACAAAGGGCAAACTGGTCTTCAATATCAAGAATGTTCAAACGTTACACTTTCATTTGATGTTGCGAGGAGGCCGCAGGCGACGCTTTATTGCGATACAGTTCGAGCCAGACCATGTATGGCCATTTCCAATTGTTATAGATGAGTTGTACTGTAAATTGACTTGCAATGAGCCACGTCAGACCCATTCCTCCAAAACGCAGGCCGAGCCATGAGAGCGTGACAATAGCTATTCCAGAAACGAGTGCTGGTTTGACAAATGGCACTCGGTTACCGGTGACAATGACGCTGGCGGCCAATGAGTGGTTCAATTCCAGCAGGACCATGATTCCAACCCAAATCAGCAGCGGTAGTGCTACCAGTCCGGTTTGACCTCCGATCCATTTAATCATGGCCGGGCCAAAACATATTAGGATGACCGCTCCACAGAGAAAGATCCCGAGTGCGTAGCCGATGCCTAGCTGTATTGTGTGACGCAGGCGCTCTGGGTCATTGGCGACACGGTATTGCGCAAGTTTAGGTTGCTGGATATTGAACAAAACCATCGACATATTTTGCAAGACGGAATAGACCTGCAGCGTCAATGCATACGCGGCGGTGGTGGCCAAGCCCAGATAGGCCGACGATAGCAGGGTATTGGCTCTTAGTATCAGGAAAGCGCCGATAACCCCAAGGCCCATGCGCCAGGCGTTATGCCAGAGAATACCGAAAATATCATGCGTGGAGATGCTGGAAGGCGGCGCCTGATGGAGGGCTGCCTGGAAAGACTGGTCGTGAAAATAATACCAGCTGAGCCAGCGTCCAATGAGCGCCGAAGCAAGGTATCCCAAAGCCACCGCTAGTAAGGTCAGTCCGCATTGCAAAAGAATGGCCGTGACAATCACGAAGCCGAGATTGGAAAGAGCACTCGATTTGTAGAAGGCAGAATACAGGCCGCGGCCTTGCAGCAACGGCGTATAGTATTTGTAATACAGATTGATTACTGTAGCGACAACAAACACACCCCAGGCAAGCAACACTTCTTGCGCGGCGATCTGCCCTTGCGATACATGCACGATGTACCAGCTACCCAGAGTGGCCAGCAAGACGAAGGCGCAGCCGGCCAATACCATGAAGATGTGCCGTGCTGCGTGAATGATGGCGTTGAACAGGCTATAGTCGACAGGGGAAGGTGTGCTCAGCACCTCGAAACCATCCTTGAGCAGGCGTTTCGCGCCGCCCAGGACATAACTGACATTGCGAGCAAGCGTGGGCGTGAATCCGAGGTCGAGCATCGTCACCAGAGCCGATATCGTCATGAAGACATACCAGATGCCTAGTTCGGCACTACTCAGTTTTCTCAGTAATAATGGCAGAACCAGCAAAGCTGCTCCGTACTGTAGAAACTGAGACAGGTAGCCCCAGATCATGTCTTTTTTCATTTGCTTGGCCCGACCAGCAAGCCGTCGATGAGCGTGTCGGCTTCCATGCGTGCGATCCCCTGCTGCAAACTGATATGTGGCTGCCAACCTGGCAGGCGTGGCTGATGTGTACACGGTTGCATCGTTTCACGTGGACGGTAGGGAAGGCCACCCCATTCTATCTGCAGGTCTTTGCCTACGACGGCGCCGTAGACCTGCACCAGATCTTTCAATGTCAGACGTTCGGGGTTGCTGACGGCATAGCATTCCGCTGCGCCAATCGAGGGGAGGCGGTGCATGGCCAACAGGTAGGCATCGAGTACGTCATCGATGTACACGAGGTCGAGCAGTTGCTCTCCCGGCGACATGCGCAGCTTGACGCCGCTGCGGGCTGTCTTGCGCAACAGGCTGAACAATTTTGCACGGGTATCGCCGGGGCCGTACGTGTCGAACAGCTTCAATGTGATGGCCTGAAAACCATGCGCTGATACATAGTAAGCCAGCAAATTCTCGAATGCTTGTTTGGTCGCCGCATACAGGTTCACGGGGTTGTAGGCAGCGTCCTCAAAGTGCTGCCAGGACGTGCCGGTATTAATCAGGCGACGCAGGCCCAACTGTTGCATGGCCTCAAGCAACTGCGTTGGCATGCCGAGATTTGACTCGATCAGGCGGGTCACATCTTCCGGTTGATGCTGTGCCAGGAACAAGGAGGCAACGTGACACACGACGTCTGGCTGAGTTTGCGCCAGTGCCGCATGTAATGAGAGATAGCTGCCATCATGAATATGCACGCTGATCTTTGGTAAAGCGTCATGCAATACGCTGAGATCAGAGTGCTCGCGTACCAGGATTGCAACCTCGTGATTATCGCCAAGCAGACGTTTGACCAGCTGACTGCCTATAAAACCGGTAGCGCCTGTAAGAAATACTTTCACGTAACATATCCTATTAAAACGGAGAAATGAAATCGGCAAAGACGCCGTGCTGCTCATCGCGCGCCGACAGGAGGGGGCGCGTCACTTGCCAATCGAATCCGAAGCTGTCCCAGTGGATGCCGTAGTCGGCGGACGGGGCATGCACCGTGCTGGTCTTGTACAGCATCAACGCTTCCTCTGTCAGCGCAACAAAACCATGGGCTATTCCTTTGGGAATAAAGACCATCAGGCCGTTTTCTCCAGACAGGTCGACTGAAGCTACTTTGCCGTAATTTGGTCCTTTTCGCAGGTCTAGCAGCACATCGCGGACGGCGCCGCGGGTACAGTAAACCAACTTCTCATGATCGTGCGGCGGTAGCTGAAAGTGCATGCCGCGAATTACGTCCTTGCGTGAAACAGAATAGAACTCCTCTTGGATATCCAGATTGACGCCTAAACTTTTGCAGATGCCTTCATGATAGGTTTTAACAAAGGTGCCACGCGCATCTTCAAAGCGGCTAGGCTCAAGCAAAAAACAGGCGGGAAGGAGTTCTTCTATTAGTTTCATGATGTAATTTAGAAATTCACACCAAAAAATTCTTCAATCTTGCTGATCGAGAAGTCCATCATTTCCTTGGTCAAACCCGGGAAAACGCCAATCCACAGCGTGTCGTGCATGATGCGGTCGGTATTCGTCAGTTCACCCGAGACGCGGTAGTTACGACCAATCATGTACGGCTGGCGCGTCAGGTTGCCGGCGAACAGCAGACGGGTACCAATCTTGTTTTGATCGAGGAACGTCAGCAGGCTGACACGGTCCACATTGGCTTCCGGGCGCAACGTGATCGGGAAGCCGAACCACGATGGATCCGAGTTTGGCGTCGCTTCCGGCAGGATCAGGAATTCCGCACAGCTTTGCAGGCCATCTTTCATATAGGCGAAGTTATCCTTGCGTGCCTGCACAAAGCCAGCCGCGCGGTCCATCTGCGCCAGGCCGCAAGCGGCCTGCATGTCGGTGATTTTCAGGTTGTAGCCCAGGTGGCTGTAGGTGTACTTGTGGTCATAGCCTTCCGGCAGCGTGCCCAGCTTGCAGCAGAAGCGCTGGCCGCAGGTATTATCCTTGCCCGGCGCGCAATAGCAGTCGCGGCCCCAGTCGCGGAACGATTCGGCAATCGCTTTCAGTTCCGGATTGTTGGTGAAGACCGCGCCGCCTTCGCCCATGGTGATATGGTGCGCAGGGTAGAAACTCATGGTGCCGATATCGCCAAAAGTGCCGCACATCTGGCCGTTGTACGTGGCGCCCAGGGCGTCACAGCAATCTTCCACCAGCCACAGATTGTATTTCTTGCACAGCGCGACGATGACTTCCAGATTGAATGGATTGCCCAGGGTATGGGCCAGCATGATGGCCTTGGTCTTGTCCGTGATGGCCGCTTCGATTTTCGAGGCATCGATATTGTAGGTGCCAAGTTCGACATCGACGAAGACGGGCACGGCGCCAAACTGCAAAATAGGATTGACGGTAGTCGGGAAGCCAGCGGCCACGCCGATGACTTCGTCACCGGGCTGGATGGCACGCGCGCCCAATTTAGGTGAGGTCAGGGCAGAGAAGGCGACCAGGTTGGCCGACGAACCGGAGTTCACGGTGATCAGAAATTCGACGCCGATGAATTTGGCCAGGCGCTTTTCGAACTCGTCATTGAAACGGCCCGTCGTCAACCAGGCGTCGAGCGACGCTTCGACCATCAGGCCCATTTCAGGTGCACCGACCACTTTGCCGGCAGGTGGAATCACCGTCACGCCCGGTTCGAATGGTTTCGGTATGCTGGCCAGTGCGCCATATTGCGCCACGAGTGCAGCGATCTGTTCGCGGATTTGTTGTTGGGTCAGTTGTTCGCTCATGATACAGCCTTCAATTTGTTGGATGATTTATTAGGTATTTTGATAAGTGGCGATTTGCGCCAGGGTGAACGCACGCATGTCTGCACCCTGGTCGAACGCCTTATGCCACTCGACAATGTTGGCGATGGTCCGGCCAATGTCCCAACGTGGATGCCAGCCCAGCGTGCTGCGGGCCTTGGAACAATCGAGTTTCAGATAGCTTGCTTCGTGCGGATGGTCCTGGCCATCGAGCGACCAGGAAGCACCAGCGCCCCATTCTTGCGTCATGCGCTCGATGATCCACTCCACCGGTTTGGCATCGGTATCGTACGGACCGAAATTCCAGCCTTCGGCATGGACGGGACCTTCCGTGTACAGTTTTTCCGCCAGGGTCAGATAGCCGCTGAGCGGCTCGAGCACGTGCTGCCACGGACGAATGGCGTGGGGGTTGCGGATCATGACGGGTTCACCGGCGCCGATGGCGCGCAGCATGTCCGGAATCAAGCGATCCAGCGCCCAGTCGCCACCGCCGATGACGTTGCCGGCGCGGCCGCTGCCCAGGGCAATACCGTGCTCCGCATATTTCTCCGCATTGAAGAAGGAACTGCGATAGCCGGCCGTGACGAGTTCCGCACAGCCCTTGCTGTTGCTATACGGGTCATAACCGCCCATGGCTTCGTTTTCGCGGTAGCCCCAGGGCCACTCGCGGTTTTCGTAACATTTGTCGCTGGTGACATTCACCACTGCGCGCACGCCTGGCGTGGCGCGCACGGCTTCGAGCAGGTTGACCACGCCCATCACGTTGGTGGCATACGTTTCCACCGGGTTCATGTACGAGTAGCGCACCAGCGGCTGAGCCGCCATGTGAATCACGATGTCCGGGTGCGCGGCAGCCATGGCGCGTTTGACGGCGTCGCCATCGCGCACGTCGCCAATGACCGACTGCATGCCGTGCGCTACATTGGCCACCTCAAACAGGCTGGGCTTAGTGGGCGCTTCCAGCGCGTAACCGGTCACGTCGGCACCAAGCTGCTGCAACCACAGGCTCAGCCAGCCTCCCTTGAAGCCGGTATGGCCGGTGAGGAAAACACGTTTCCCTTGCCAGAATGTGGAATTCATCACTTCGCCTTCCAGGGCGCCTTGCCCGATTGCCACAGTTCTTCCAGATGCACTTTATCGCGCAAGGTATCCATCGGTTGCCAGAAGCCGTGATGGAAGAAGGCATTCATTTCACCTTGTTTGGCCAGGCTCTCCATCGGTTCCTTTTCCCAGACGGTAGCATCATTACTGATGAAGTCGATGACTTTTGGAGAAAGGACAAAATAGCCGCCATTGATCCAGGCGCCGTCGCCTTGCGGCTTTTCCTGGAAACTGTTGATCTTGTGGCCGTCCAGGCTCAGGGCGCCAAAGCGGCCCGGTGGCTGGGTCGCGGTGACAGTGGCGAGCTTGCCATTCGCGCGGTGGAACTCGACCAGCGCGGTGATGTCGACATCGCTGACACCGTCGCCATAGGTGAAGCAGAACATTTCTTCATCATTCAGATATTCGCGGACGCGCTTCAATCGGCCCCCCGTCATGGTTTCGTCACCAGTATCGACAAGGGTCACCTTCCAGGGCTCGGCATTGCGTGCGTGTACCTCCATCTGATTGTTTTGCATATCGAAAGTGACATCGGATGTATGCAAAAAATAATTGGCGAAATATTCCTTGATCACATAGCCCTTGTAGCCACAGCAAATCACGAAATCATTAATGCCGTGCGCTGAGTAGCTCTGCATGATGTGCCACAGGATTGGTTTGCCACCAATTTCAATCATCGGTTTTGGCTTGAGATGTGTCTCTTCGGAAATTCGGGTGCCAAGGCCGCCGGCAAGAATGACTGCTTTCATTATTAATTATTCCTCTTGATCGAAGTGGTGGCTGCTAGCGCCGTTATTTTTATTGAATTGACAACTTCTGTTGCTTACTGATTGTTGTCTTTGGCCATGCCATCGAGGCAAAGCGTGAGTGCATCATGCCAATCCGGCAACGCACAGAAGGTCTTGATAAACCGCGCGCTGGACAACACCGAGTAGGCCGGCCGTGCTGCCGGCAATGGGTAGTCTTGCGTGACAATAGGGACGACTGGTGGTTTCCTGGACGTTGATGGATGGTCCAAGATGGCTTTGGAAAAGCCATACCAGGTGGTTTCCCCTTGTGCAGTCAGATGATACAGGCCGGAGTGTTGTTTCCACGCATCAGTCCTGGCGTCTTCTGCCGTCGCGAAACCGGAGGGCGAACCCAGTGTGGCAATGGCGCAGGCCGTTGCATCGGCAATACTGGCGCTGCAGGTGGGCGCTCCATGTTGATCGGCAACGATGCGCAGCTCATCCCGCGCCTGTGCCAGGCGGAGCACCGTTTTTAGAAAATTGTTGCCATGCTCACCGTATATCCAGCTTGTGCGCAATATCAGGTGGCTTGCGCCGCTTTCGCGCACCGCCTGCTCGCCCGCCAGCTTGCTGCGGCCATAGGCATTGAGCGGACCCGTTGCATCGTCTTCCGTGTATGGACTGCCCTTGCTGCCGTCGAAGACATAGTCAGTCGAGTAGTGGATGATGGCTGCACCGAGCCGCTTGGCTTCTTGCGCCATGACTCCTGGCGCTTCGCCATTGATGCGCATCGCCAGCGCCAGCTCGGTCTCTGCCTTGTCGACGGCCGTATAGGCCGCCGGATTGATGATCAGGTCTGGCTCGATTGCGCGGATCACGCTTCGAACCTGATCGAGGTCGGCCAAGTCCATTTGCGAGCGGTCCAGCGCTATCACTTCACCCATGTCCTGCAGGCGTTTCTGCAATGCATATCCGAGCTGGCCGGTCTTGCCAGTAATGAGGATTTTCATGCGAAGACCTCGGCAGCTGCCAGTTGCTTGCCCAGTTGATCTTTCGCCGACAGCATGGGTGCGTCGCCATGCAATGGCCAGTCAATACCGATATCCGCATCATTCCAGACAATGCTGCGCTCAAACTCGGGTGCCCAATAGTCCGTGCACTTGTAGAGAAATTCGGCGCTCTCGCTGGTCACCATGAAGCCGTGGGCAAATCCTTCAGGTATCCAGAGCTGACGTTTGTTCTCGGCAGACAGCACGACGCCGACCCATTTGCCAAACGTCGGGGAGGAGGCGCGGATATCGACGGCGACATCGAAGACCTCGCCTGCCACGACACGCACCAGCTTGCCTTGCGGTTGCTGGATCTGGTAATGCAGGCCGCGCAGGACATTCCTGCTGGACTTGGAGTGGTTATCCTGGACGAAATTGGCGGTAATGCCCGTCAAGTCGGCAAAGCGCTGCTGGTTGAAGCTTTCGTAAAAAAAGCCCCGATCGTCGCCAAATACTTTGGGTTCGAGGATCAATACGTCGGGAATGACAGTGGTTTGAATATGCATGGCTTAAAAAATATTATCATTCAACAGGCGTAACAAATATTGTCCGTAACCGTTTTTTTTCAGCGGTTGAGCAAGTTGTTCCAACTGGTTGGCGGTAATGTAGCCTTTACGGTAAGCAATTTCCTCAGGGCAAGCTACTTTCAAGCCTTGGCGGTGTTCGATGGTGGCAATAAATTGGCTTGCTTCGAGCAGTGACTCGTGCGTACCCGTATCGAGCCAGGCCATGCCGCGCCCCATGCGTTCCACCTTGAGCGTTCCGCGGTTCAGATAGACGCGGTTGACATCGGTAATTTCAAGCTCTCCCCGTTCGGAGGGCTTGATCGATGCGGCGATATCGGCAATGTCCTTGTCGTAAAAATACAGGCCAGTGACGGCATAGTTCGACTTTGGCTGCAATGGCTTTTCTTCTATGCTGATGGCTTGCTGATTGGCGTCGAATTCCACCACGCCATATCGCTCCGGATCTTGCACATGATAGGCAAATACGGTAGCGCCGTCAGTGCGCTCGGTCGCGGCAGACAGGCTCGATTCAAAATCATGCCCGTAATAAATATTGTCGCCCAAGATTAATGCTGACGGCGCATCGCCCAGAAATTCGCGGCCGATGAGAAACGCCTGCGCCAGGCCATCGGGTGATGGCTGTACCGCATAGCTCAGCTTAATCCCCCATTGGCTACCGTCACCCAGCAACTCTTGAAAGCGGGGCGTATCGGAGGGCGTGGAAATGACCAGGATGTCGCGTATTCCCGCCAGCATCAATGTTGTCAGCGGATAGTAAATCATCGGCTTGTCGTACACGGGCAACAGTTGCTTCGATACCGACATGGTCACGGGATACAGGCGTGTGCCTGAACCCCCAGCCAGGATGATGCCTTTGCGGGCCAGTTTGGCTTCCATCATGCCTCCGCTTTCTGTTCGGCGCGGGCCACATAGTTTTTTTCCAGCCAGGTCAGGTAAGCGCCGGATTGTACGTCGCGCACCCATGCATCGTTGTCCAGATACCATTGCACCGTCTTGCGTATGCCGGTGTCGAAGGTTTCTGCCGGCTTCCAGCCCAGTTCGCGCTCAATCTTGCGTGCATCGATGGCATAGCGGCGGTCATGTCCGGGCCTGTCGGCAACATAGCTGATTTGTTCGCGATAGCTGCCGCCAGCTGCCTTCGGTTGCAGTTCATCGAGGATGTCGCACAGGATATGCACGACGTCGAGATTGGCTTTTTCGTTCCAGCCGCCGATATTGTAGGTTTCTCCCGTACGCCCGCTTTCCAGTACCCGGCGAATGGCCGTGCAGTGATCGCTGACATACAGCCAGTCGCGCACCTGCTGGCCATCGCCATAAATAGGCAAGGGCTTGCCAGCGCGCGCGTTGGCAATGATTAAGGGAATCAGCTTTTCCGGGAAATGATAGGAACCATAATTGTTCGAGCAATTGGTGGTCAGCGTCGGCAAGCCATAGGTATGATGATAGGAGCGCACCAAATGGTCCGAGGCTGCTTTTGTTGCCGAGTAAGGGCTGTTGGGCGCATAAGGCGTGGTTTCGGTAAACGGAGCATCATCCGGCCCCAGTGTCCCGTACACCTCATCGGTTGAGACATGCAGGAAGCGAAATGCCATACGTTCTGCTTCAGGCAGTGCTTGCCAATGGGGGCGCACGGCTTCCAACAGGCTGAAGGTGCCATTGATATTGGTGCTGATAAAATCTGCCGGTCCATGAATCGAGCGGTCGACATGGCTCTCCGCTGCAAAATGCACGATGGCACGTGGCTTATGCTGTGCCAATAACTGTGCCAGCAAGGCACCGTCATTGATATCGCCTTTGACAAACTGGTGACGTGGGTCGTTTTGTACCGCTAGCAAGTTATTTAAATTTCCTGCGTACGTCAGCTTATCCAGATTAATTACCGGTTCATTACTTTGCGCGAGCCAATCCAGAACGAAATTCGATCCGATAAAGCCTGCGCCACCTGTCACTAAAATCATTTGAGCTTCCTGAGCAAAAAAATACAAATAAGAGATGCTGTCAATTCATTTCTCTAATAATAGTAGGCAACGAGAATTTGTCTATCCAAGATGCGTATATTTCATGAGGTTAATAACTGAAAAAATCAATCAATCCTTAACTCTTGATTATAATTCAGAACCCCATAAATTGCCGAATTTACAGCAGTTTTCCCGCGTACTAGTGAGCGCTTTCCACAGGGTGTGTTGTTGTTTTCCCATAGGCAAGCCGCCGGTGGGCAGTTCGGCACGAAGCAGCTGGCAATTGAATATTTCACATGACTCAACGAGCCAAAGAAAGCGAGTGTTTATGAGAATGGCAAACAAATCCAATATTGTTACATTTGTTTGCTTCTTTGAGCCGCCTGGACAGCGCCAGGCCTGGCAGAGAGAATGCTGATCAATTGCTATTTTGAATTGATTTTTTTGAAAGATTCCGCCAGGGAAATGGCGAAATCGTAAGCGCATCAAGGCATCGTTTTATCGTGGCAGTTTGGGCAAGACACTTCATACACATATTCCGGCGACAATTGCTGACGCGGTGTAACGACGGCGCGGCACACAAAACACTGCACCGTTTCCGTCGGTTCCAGTTTCGGGTTCAGGGCGGTGCGGTAATCGAACACGAAACAGTCGCCCGTATAGTGCTCGCCGCCCACTTCCTCGAAATACTTCAGGATGCCGCCGTCGAGCTGGTACACGCTGTCGTAGCCGATTTCCTTCATGTGGATGGCGGCCTTTTCGCAGCGGATGCCGCCTGTGCAGAAGGTGACGACGGTCTTGCCTTCCAGTTCGTCCTTGTGCGCTGCGGCGACGGCCGGGAATTCCGTGAACTTGTCAATGCGGTAATCAAGCGTGTTGTTGAACGTACCCACGTCCACTTCAAAGGCGTTGCGCGTTTCCATCATGACCACGGGTTTGCCCGCGTCGTCCACGCCGGCGTCGAGCCAGCGCTTGAGCGTATGCGCGTCGACTGACGGGGCGCGGCCCAGTTCCGGCTTGATCAGCGGCATGCGCATGGTGATGATTTCTTTTTTCAGCTTGACCAGCATGCGCTTGTGCGATTGCTCGTTCGACAAGCTTTCCTTCCACTCCAGATCGGCCAGGCGCTCGTCGCTGCGCACCCAGGCGAGGAAGGCATCGATATGCTCGCGCGTGCCGGACAGGAACATATTGATGCCTTCCGGCGTCAGCAGGATCGTGCCCTTCAGTTCCAGTGCCAGGCATTGCTCCTGATACAAGGGGCGCATGGCTTCCGTATCGGCCAGCGTAATGAATTTATACGCGGCGATATTGACAAACGTGGCGGCCAGCGGGCTGACGGCGGCGGAAACGGCGGGTGTTGCTGGGGTGATGGCTTGCATGATGGCGATCGGCTTAGACTGAACAGCCGATATTATAAGCCCGACAGGCCTGGCAGGATACCCGGTCCGTACCCGCGACGCGGTAGAATAGACCCCATTGAATTTTGCACGAAACGGTACACAGGATGGAAATGGTAATGCAAGAGGCCGGTGCTCCGGCAGGTTCACCGCAAGCGATGCAGCAAGCCCCGCAAGGACCCGCCTTCGTCCACTTGCGCGTGCACTCGGAGTATTCGATCGTCGATGGCCTGGTGCGTATCGACGATGTGGTCAAGGCGGCGGCGAAGGACAAGCAGGTGGCGCTGGCCGTTACCGACTTGTCGAACCTGTTTGGCATGGTCAAGTTCTACAAGGAAGCGCGCGGCAAGGGCATCAAGCCCATCGTCGGCGTCGATGTGTGGATCACGAATGACGACAACCGTGAAAAGCCGTCGCGGCTGTTGTTGCTGGCGAAGAACCGCATGGGCTATCTGCAGTTGTGCGAACTGCTGTCGATGGCCTGGCTGACCAACCAGTACAAGGGACGCGCCGAGCTGCGCATCGAGTGGCTGCAGGCGCTGGCGACGAATACCTATGATCTGTATCCGGGCGAAAGCGCAGCCAATGGCCTGATCGCCCTGTCCGGCGCGCATTTCGGCGATGTTGGTATTGCTATCGAGAATGGCAACCTGGCCTTGGCCGAACGCAATGCCCAGCGCTGGGCCGAGATTTTCCCTGGCCATTTCTATATTGAAATCCAGCGCGGCGGCCAGGCCAACCAGGAGGCACAGGTGCGTCATGCGGTGGCGCTGGCGGCCAAGCTGGGTTTGCCAGTGGTGGCCACGCATCCCGTGCAATTCATTTCCCCTGAAGAATTCATTGCCCACGAAGCCCGCACCTGTATCGCCGAAGGCGAAATGCTGGCCAACGCCAAGCGCGTGAAGCGCTTCAATGACAGCCAGCGCTTCCTGTCGCAGGCCGACATGGCGGAATTGTTCGCCGACTTGCCGGCCGCGCTGGCCAATTCCGTGGAAATCGCCAAACGCTGTAACTTGACCTTGACCCTGGGCAAGCCGCAACTGCCGAATTTCCCCACGCCGCCCGGCATGACGATCGACCAGTTCCTCGTCGCCGAATCGCAGGCTGGCCTGGAAAAACGCTTGTTACAGCTGTATCCCGATCCCGAGCGCCGTGAAAAGGAACGGCCGCGCTACGAATCGCGTTTGAAATTCGAGACGGACACGATTTGCAACATGAAATTCCCTGGCTACTTCCTCATCGTGGCCGAGTTTATCCAGTGGGCCAAGGAAAACGGCGTGCCCGTCGGCCCGGGCCGTGGTTCGGGTGCGGGTTCGCTGGTGGCGTATTCGCTGCTCATTACTGACCTCGATCCATTGCAGTACAACCTGCTGTTCGAGCGTTTCCTGAATCCCGAACGCGTCTCGATGCCCGACTTCGATATCGACTTTTGCCAGGAAGGGCGCGACCGCGTCATTCAGCACGTCAAGGATTTGTATGGCAAGGAGGCGGTCTCGCAGATCGCCACCTTCGGTACCATGGCGGCCAAGGGGGCGATCCGCGACGTGGGCCGCGTAATGGATTTCGGCTATAACTTCTGCGACGGCATTTCCAAGCTGATCCCGTTCAAACCGGGCAAACCCGTGTCGATCGCCGATGCCATTGAGGAAGAGCCGCTGCTCAAGGAGCGCCTGGAAAACGAGGAAGAGGTCAAGCAGTTGCTGGAGCTGGCGCAGCAAGTGGAAGGCATCACGCGCAATATCGGCATGCACGCCGGGGGCGTGCTGATCGCCCCGGGCAAGCTGACGGATTTCTGCCCGCTGTACACGCAGGGCGGCGACTCGGGCGTCGTGTCGCAGTACGACAAGGACGATGTAGAAGCCGTCGGCCTGGTGAAGTTCGACTTTTTGGGCTTGACCACGCTGACGATTCTCGACCGCGCCGTGCGCTACATCAAGCAGCTCGATCCCGCGCAAGCCGATTTCGACCTGGCTACCTTGCCACTGAACGACAAGCCGTCCTACGACTTGCTGACCAAGGCCAAGACTGTGGCCGTGTTCCAGCTTGAGTCGCGCGGCATGCAGGGCATGCTGAAAGATGCGCGTCCCGACCGTTTCGAAGACATTATCGCGCTGGTGGCCCTGTATCGTCCGGGCCCGATGGACCTGATTCCCGACTTTTGCAAGCGCAAGCACGGTGAGCGCTTCGATTATCCCGACCCGCGCACGGAATCGATTCTGTCCGAAACCTACGGCATCATGGTGTATCAGGAGCAAGTGATGCAGATGGCGCAGATCGTCGGCGGCTACTCGCTGGGCGGCGCCGACATGCTGCGCCGCGCCATGGGTAAGAAGAAGGCCGAGGAAATGGCCGAGCACCGCGAGATCTTCCGCGCGGGGGCGGCGAAAGACGGCTTGACGGCGGAAAAGGCCGACGAGATCTTCGACTTGATGGAAAAGTTCGCCGGCTACGGTTTCAACAAATCGCACGCCGCCGCCTACGCCTTGCTGTCGTACCACACGGCGTATTTGAAAGCGCACCACACTGCCGCCTTCATGGCCGCCAACTTGTCGCTGGCCATGGACGACACGGACAAGATCAAGATCCTGGTGGAAGACTCGCTGGAAATCTGCAAGCTGACCTTGTTGCCGCCCGATATCAACGAATCGGACTACCGCTTCACGCCGAGCGGCGAAGCGCCGTCCGTGAGCGGCAAGAAAGTCACGCAAATCCGTTATGGCCTGGGCGCCGTGAAAGGCTCGGGCCAGAACGCCATCGAAGCGATCATCGCCGCGCGCGAGGCGGGCGGACCGTTCACCAGCCTGTTCGACTTCTGCAAGCGCGTGGATAAAAAGCAAATCAACCGCCGCACCATCGAGTCGCTGATACGCAGCGGTGCCTTCGACTGCCTGAAGGTTGACCGCGCCATCCTGCTCGCGTCCGTGGCGTTCGCCATGGAATGCGCGGACCAGGCCGCCAAGGCGGCGAACCAGGTGAGCCTGTTCGGCGGCGACGACAGCGACATGGTGGCGCCGCCCGAGTACGTCAAGGTGCCCGTGTGGACCGACAAGCAGCGCCTGACGGAAGAAAAGATCGCGCTGGGCTTCTACCTTTCCGGCCACTTGTTCGATTCGTATGCGCCCGAGGCACGCCGTTTTGCGCGCACGAAATTGTCCGAATTGTCGCCATCGCGCGAACCGCGCATGATGGCCGGCGTCATCACGGGCTTGCGCACGCAGATGACGCAGCGCGGCAAGATCCTCATCGTCACCCTGGACGACAAGAGTGGCACGGTGGAAGTGACGGTATATGGCGAATTGTTCGACGCCAACCGGAAAATCTTCAAGGAAGATGAATTCCTGGCCGTCGTGGGCAAGGTGTCGGAAGACCGTTTTTCGGGCGGCTTGCGCATCACGGCCGAGAGCGCCTTCGACATCATCGCCGCGCGCGTACAGTATGGCCGCCAGTTGGGCCTGACGTTGCCGGCGACCCTGGACGCCAAGCGCATCCGTGATGTGATCATGCCGCACCGTGCCGAGACGGGCTTGCCTATCGCTGCGCGGGTCAGCCCGCAAGGCGTCAGTTGCGTGCTGCAGTTTGGGGACGAGTGGAAAGTGGCGCCATCGGATGAATTGCAGATGGCACTGGAGCAAATGCTGGGTGCGCAAGAGGTGGCGGTCGAATACTGACCGGCTGCAGCGCAGGCGCTACGCCAAAGCCAAACCGGATGTGAATCGGGTTTGGCTTTTGACGTTTACATGTCTTTCAGGCCCGTGATCGCATAGCCTTTGGCAGCGATCTGCTGGTGCGGCTGTTCGATATGATAGTCGGGCAAGGCCTTGGCATCGTCGGCCACTTCGCTGGCACGTACTTCGAGCTGCCAGTCTGTATTGGTAACTTCTTCCGGAATGAGCTTTCCTTCCGGCACGGCGAGGTAGGAAAAAATGCCGTCGTGCTCGGCCCGGCGGTAGATGTCTACGCGCATGACTTGCCTCCTAGTAAGCGTTGGGGGAACCGGCGCACCGTAATGCATGACCGATAGCGCTAGCGTAACAGGATTGCGCCACGCATGGGTTCTAGCGTGTGGCGCAAGAGGGAAGGCGGTGTGGCTAGTGACGGCGAGCAACGACGCGGGGGCGGGGCGCCGTGTGGGGCCAGGGACGCTCAGGCGGCAGCGGAAACGTAGTCGTCGTCGTCGAGGCCGGCTGATTGCCGTACATCGTTGGCGGCTACCGCAGCGCTAGGCGTGGCGACCTGCACCGTGCTGCGATGGGCGTCGAGACCGCTGCGCAGGCTGGCGATCATGGCTAGTGTCAGTTCGTGGCGTTTGCGCGCTTCCGAGCGTTTTTTTGAAGGAATTTCTTGCAGCGCAGGCAAGGGCAGGTCTTCGCACGCCAACTCAAAATCGCCATCCTGGCGCGCTTGCGCTCCCAGTTCTTGCCATAACGCATTGTAGTCGGCGAACAAACGGCCTTTCTTGGCGGAGTGGTGCACGGCGCGGTTGATATTGCCGACAAGTAGCATCTTGCGGCAGCCGTGTTCGTATCCCAACTGGCGTACCAGGCGCACCATCAGCGTCTTGGGACGCATGCCATGCAGGTCGCGCGTTGCTTCACGCACGCGGTGGGCGCTTTCCTGGCCCTTCGGGCCTTGCACGCAGCCGACGCTCACGCCCAGGGTGGAGCGCAAGGGGCAGCCAAAGAAAGAAAAGGCGATCGAATAGAGCACGTCATCCTCATGCATCAGTTGCAGCACCATCTCGCCTTCGCGGTCCATGGGGTGCAGCGAACACAGTTGCAGATGGTAGGGCGCTCCCGACTTGCCCGGCACCGTGGCCAGTCGCACGGGCCCGTGCGCCGCTTGGCTCATCAGCTTGCCCCAGCCTTGCTGCAAGATGAAGCGGTAGTGTTCGGCCAGCAATGCCACGCGCTGGCCGCAATTCAGCGTCAGGCTCAGATAAGGGCGGTAGACCTTGTGGATCATGTGCGGATAGGCTTGTACCAGATCATGAAAGACCGGATGCGAGTTCAGCAGTTGTAGCCATAGCCGGGTTTGGCGCTGTTGCACGCGGGCGCGCAGATGCAGCTTGAGCATTTCGCGCCAGCGGCGCATGCCGCTTGGCATCGCCATCAAGCCGTCAGACAGGGTAATAGTTGGCATCATCGTGCGCATGTCCGTGATAAAGAGAGAACGTCCAAGCCGTTTTGGCTCAGACGGGTACCGGGCTGCTGACGCCCTCGTGGTTTGCCAGCAAGATGGTGGTGCTGCGGGTGCTGCGCGCCAGTCTGGCGGCCAGTCCGCCCGAAAAATGGCGGGGCCAGCCGCTATGCCTGTGCGCGGGCAAGATAACTTCATGGCAGCCCAGCAGTTCAGCCGTGTCGAGTATCGTGAAAAGCAGCTCGCCGGCAAAAATATGGGTGCTGAAGGCGAGATGGGAACGGCTCAGGTAGAGTCCCGCCTCGTGCATCATCTGCTGTGTAGCCAGGTCCAGCGCATGGCAGTCGCTGGCGCTGTGCTGGGGCAAGCCATCGGCCTGGTACGGCAGCGCCGGTGTCACGTGCAGCAGGCTGACGCGAACCTTGATGCCCCATTCCTGCAAGCGCCTGGCGTAGCGCGCACCGTAGATGATGTCGCTGGCGCGCTTGACGGGCAAGAGCAGCAGCAGGGTATCCTGGTCCGGCTTGCCGCCCGCACCTTCGCTCTCGGCGCTATCTTGGGCGCGGGGGCGTTGTGTGGCAAGGCGCGATGCATGCATGGAAAAGATGACCGTGGCAGGAAAACCGTATCATCTTATCCATGCCCTCAGCCCCTGTAAATTGGCGAAACAGCGTACGTGTTTCCCTTATGCCTGCCCTGTTTTAATAGCGGTAGGTGACATATACGGCACCAATCGGCGCCGTCTTGCGTTGCACGATGGGGCTCTTGGCCGCGTCGCCCATGCGGTGTTCGACGCCGACCAGGGTATTGATGCCCCAGCGCGCATCGAAGCGGTGCTCCCAGTTGACGGTGGCCTGCGCTTCATAGAACCCGCCCTTGGGCGTGTATTGCTTGAACGAGGTATTCGCGGCCTGGGTGGCTGTTACGCCATACATGGTCTGCACATACTTGCGTTCGCCCCAGCCCAGCTCGCCACTGATGCTCACACTGTCCTGCTGCACGCCCTTGGCATCGGCGCGGCCGTAGATCTGGCCTGTCGCGCCGAAATGCACGTTCGCGCCATTTTCGCGATTCGACAGGGGAATGTCGCTTGAAATGCTCAGCGACAGGCCCGGCAATGGAGAATAACCCGCGCTGAGCAGGGCGCTGGCGTTGCCCTTGACCTCTCCCATGCCCTTCAGATAATCGCTGCCGCCCCAGCCGTTGGCGCCATTGCGCTTGTGGTCTTCGCGGTTGCCGCGGTAGCCCAATGCAGCGCTATAGCTGAAGGGGCCGGCCTGGCCGCCATAGCCGATGCCGCGCGAGGTGCTGATGAACAGGCCATTGGCCATGGCGTAGTCGAGGATGATCAGCGGCGAGGCCGACAGCTTGTCGGAGCCGGAATAGCTGGATACGGCGGCGACGCCGCCACCGATGGTGAAGACGTTTTCCGCAGGCGGTTCGGCCGCCACGGCGGCCAGGGGGTTGAAGATCATGCCGCTGGCAAGTGCCAGCGAGGTCAGCAGGGTTGTGGGTGCGTGCATGGGTTTTCCGTCAGGTGGAGAACCGAGTCCGGAGTGGCTCGATTGACTGCTGACAGTATCGGCCTGTGCCATGAAGGAAAAATGAGCCTTTTATTAAGATTGCATGAAGAGCGCGTCTTTACCCATTCTTCAGCTTGTGATGGTTTAATACGCACCATGAAGATACTGCTGATTGAAGACGATATGGACCTGGGCAATGGCGTGCGGATCGCTTTGCGCGACCAGGGCATGCAAGTGGTCTGGGTGCGCAGCCTGGAGGATGCGGCGCGCAGCATCGAGCACGACAGTTGCGAGCTGGTGTTGCTGGACCTGGGCTTGCCGGATGGTGATGGTCTCGATTTACTGGCTCGGCTGCGCGCGGCCCGCCTGCCGGTGCTGATCCTCAGCGCACGCGACACGCTGGAACAGCGCTTGCGGGGTCTCGATGGCGGTGCCGACGATTACCTGGTGAAGCCCTTCGTGCTGGCCGAGCTGCTGTCGCGCGTGCGTGCCCTGGCGCGCCGTAGCTATGGCTTCGATGGCGACACCATCGAGTTGCGCGGCCTGCTGCTGCAGGTGCCCACGCGCCGCGTCAGCGTGCATGGGCGGCCGGTGGAGCTGACCGCCAGTGAATATGCCTTGCTGAAGACCTTGCTGATGCGCGCCAACAGAGTCATCACGCGCCGCGTGCTGGAGGAACATATCCTGCCCGGCGGGTTGGCCAATGCCAGTAATACACTGGATGTGCATATGGGTAACCTGCGCCGCAAGATAGGCGAAGGTTATATCCGTACCGTGCGCGGCGTTGGCTATGTCATCGACCAGCAAGGCGAGACATTCACCCCGCCGGGTGCCGCCGCATGATGGGGCGTTTCTGGGTCATGCTGCGCCGGCCTACCCTGGTGCGCCGCCTGATGATGGCGCAAATGCTGATGCTGACCGTGCTGTGGAGCCTGGCCGTGGCTTATGTGCTGTTCGAGGGAACGGGTGAAGCGAGCAACGTGAGTCGGGGTGTCTTGCACGCCATTATCAGCGTGGCCGACAATTTGGCCGAACAGCCGCAGCGCCAGGAGCAGAGCTTGCGCGCGATCGACGAAGCCTTGCGCGAAGAGTTTGAAATGGGGAAAGTGCCGGAGCTGGCGCCGCGCATCCTGGTCTGGCGCGATGGCAAGCTGGTCTACAAGTCCCCCGCAGCGCCCAGCGGTATCCGCAGCGCCGGCCCCGACCAGATGGAAGTGATCTACATCAAGGGGCAGGCCTGGCGCAGCCGAAGCCTGACAGAGGGGACTACGCGCGTGACGGTACTGGAAGTGGGTGGGGCCTGGCAGTTTTTCATCACGATCAATTCACACGGCTACTACCTGCTGCCGCTATTGATCAGCCTGCCATTCTTGCTGGTGCCGGCCTGGCTGTCGATCCGCCTTGCCATGCGCCCCTGGCGCAAGGTGGCGCAGGAGGTAGCGGCGCGCGGGCCGCAGGATTTGCGTCCGCTGGCGTTCAAGCCGCCGCATGGCGAACTGGCGGGACTGGTCGACAATATCAATGCCCTGCTGCAGCGGGTCGATGCCAGTGCCGCGCGTGAACGCAGCTTCATCGCCGACGCTACGCATGAGCTGCGCACGCCGCTGGCGGCCATGCGCGTGAATGTCGAGGCATTGCAGGGCCAGGCGCATGACGCACGCCAGCAAGAGTTGCTGGACGGTATCTTGAACAGTGGCAACCGTGCCGCGCGTCTGGTGGGCCAGTTGCTGCAGCTGACGCGCAGCGAAGTGCAGGCTGGCGCTGGCGAGCTGCCGCAGCGGCAGGCGCTCGATAGTTTGCTGCAAGACCGGTTGGCGGCCCTGTCCGGCCTGGCTCAGGCGGGCGGTATCGAGCTCGAGTTGCAAGCCAGCGTCTCGCTCAGCGTACCCGGACAGCGCGAGAGCCTGGTGTCGCTGATCGACAACCTGGTGGAAAACGCCATCAAGTACAGCCCGCCTGGCAGCAGCGTGACGGTGTCGCTGCATGCGGAGCGGGGCCAGGCCGTGCTGCATGTGGCCGATCAGGGACCGGGTATCGCGCCGGCGCTGTATGCGCGCGTGTTCGACCGCTTTTTCCGCGCCCCGCAGCAGGCGCAGGCGGGCAGCGGCCTGGGCTTGTCCATCGTCGCTTCTGTCGTGCGCCTGCACGGCGGCACGATTCAGCTGCATAGCGGTAATGGCGGCCTGGGCTTGCTGGTGGAGGTCCGTTTGCCCTTGGCCGATGCCTGAGTGTACTGGCGGACTTCGTGATATGGCATGAAGATATGTGCACATAACGCAAGATGGCATGGCGTGGCGCACGCCTGCGATGCATAATGCAGGACAGTCAAAAAACACCGTTATGCGCCCATTCCTGTCCCGCTACCTGCAATACCCCGCCTTTGTCGGCCTGTATCTGCTGTTTGACTGGGCGACCTATATCGACCCGATGTACGGGCTGAACATCACCCCCTGGAATCCCGATCCCGCGCTGGGTCTGGTGTTTTGGTTGATCCATGGCCGCAAGGCGGCGCTGCCGTGGTTTGTCGCCTTGCTGGCTGGCGAGGTGCTGGTGCGCGGCATGCCGGCAGGTCTGCCCCTGACTTTGCTCTGTTCGGCCTGGCTGGTGCTTGGCTATGGTGCTATCGGCGCAGTCTTGCGCCGCAGTTTCAGCAGCAGCGATATCTTCGACAACCGGAGCCGCCTGGGCACCTGGGTCGCCGTCGTGCTGATGGGCACCGTGCTCAATGCGCTGGGCTATATCTCCTTGCTGTCGCTGACGGGGCGTATTCCGGCCGGCGAATGGGGGACGGCAGTATGGCGTTTCGGCATCGGCGACACGGTAGGCATGCTGGTATCGATGCCGCTGATCTGGGTGCTGTTCAGCGAGCGGGGGCGGGAGCGCCTGCATGCTGCCGTCTGGCGCTGGGAAACCCTGGCTTATCTGGCCCTGGCCTGCTTTGTGCTGTGGAGCGTCTTCGGTTCCATCGTGCGTTCCGAATACAAGCATTTCTATTTCCTGTTTCTCCCCGTGATCTGGGCCGCCTCGCGTCAGGGCTTGCATGGTGCCGTGCTGGCTGTATTTGTATTGCAGTTATGCATCATCACCCTGGTGAAATGGACGCATGCGGTCGATATCCAGTTTTATGAATTGCAACTGCTCGATGCCGTGCTGGCGCTGGTGGGATTTTTTATCGGCATCGTCGTCGATGAAATGCGCCAGGTGGCCGACGAACTGAAACACACGATGCGCCTGGCGGCCGCCGGCGAGATGGCAGCGGCGATCGCGCATGAGCTGAACCAGCCGCTGACGGCCTTGTCCACCTATGGCAAGGCGTGTGAATACCTGCTGGAACGGGGGGAGACTGGTGCCTTGCTGCAAGGTGCGGTAGGGCATATGATTGTTGAATCGGGACGCGCCGCGGATGTGGTGCGTCGCCTGCGCGACTTTTTCCGCACGGGCGCGATGCAACTCGAAGCGGTGGAGGCGGGCGCCTTGATCGAGGGCATGGCACGCCAGTTCACGCCGCTGTTTCATGAGCATGGCATCGAGCTGGTGCTGGCGCCGCCGTCGCCGCTGGCGGTCAATGCCGATCGCCTGCAAATCGAGCTGGTACTGCGTAATTTGCTGGCCAATGCGCAGGATGCGGTGATGTGCCAGCCGCGTGGCCGGCGCCGCATCACGGTGTCGGCCGAGCGGCTCGAGGGCGGACGCTTGCGCCTGTCCGTGGAAGATAGCGGCCCCGGTATTTCCAATAGCCTGGCGGCACGCCTGTTCGAACCCTTTGTCTCGACCAAGGCCAGCGGCCTGGGGTTGGGCCTGGTACTCAGCCGCACCATAGTCGAAGCGCATGGCGGCCAGCTCTGGGCCGAAGTGGGCAGGCATGGCATTTTTCGTTTTATCCTGCCCCTGGCGCGTGCCAGTGCGGCCGCGACAGGAGAACATGGTGACAAGTAACTTGACGGTGTTTATCGTGGACGACGATCCCGCCGTGCGCGATGCGCTGGGTTTGCTGTTGGGTATACGCGGCTATCGTACGGCCCTGTTTTCCTGCGGCGAGGATTTCCTGCAAAGCTGGCGGCCAGAGTGGGCCGGCTGTCTGCTGATCGATATCCGCATGTCGGGCATGGATGGTCTGAGCCTGCAGCGCCGCCTGCTGGAGCTCAAATGCATGCTGCCCATCATCATTATCACGGGACACGGCGACGTGGCCCTGGCACGTCAGGCCTTCAAGGCACAGGCCAGCGATTTCCTGGAAAAACCATTTGACCACGACAAGTTGTTGGCAGCCATCGAGGAAGCATTTTCGCGCGAGGCACATGCGCGCGGCCAGTTGCAGCGGCAAGCGGCGGGGCAAGCCTTGCTGCGCGCGTTGACGCCGCGTGAGCGGGAAGTGATGCACCTGGTGGTGACGGGCCAGCACAACCGCGATATCGCACCGGTGCTGGGTATTTCCGTGCGCACGGTGGAAGTGCACAAGGCGCGCCTGATGGACAAGCTGGGGGTCGATAATGTGGCCGACCTGGTGCGCATCAGCATGCTGGGCACCGGCTAAGCGTTAGCAATTATCTAGGTGATGGTTTTCAATACCTGATCGACTGATATCGCCTTGACCCACTCGCTGCGCCGCGCCACCGTGATGACGGTGCTGTTGGCGCTGTCGAAGGGAGCCCATTCGGGATTTTTCTTGCGCATCAATGCCACCACGGGCACATGCACGGCGTTCGCCAGGTGCATGATCGACGTTTCCACCGAGATAATCAGGTCGCATTGCGCCAGCATCGCCGGCAGCTGGAAAAAGTTGTCGACGGCACTGAAGGCTTGCGTGCGCGGCAAGTTGTGCGCCTGCACGACGGCATTCACCTTGGCCAGTTCCTGCGGCATGGCATTGATCAGGAAGCAGGCGTTTTGCCATTTGGGCATCGTTTGCATGCGTGCGATCATCTCGGCGATGCGCTCCAGCGGCCAGCTGCGCTTGTGCGATTTGGCGAACGGATTCAGGAGTACGAGCGGACCGTGGCGCGGGGCGAAGCCCCAGGCGCTCAGCTGTTCCCGCGCCTGTTGCAACGCGAACTCGGGGATGTGCACGAAGGGATAGCGCTCGGCCACGGGAATGTCGAGTCCCGTCAATTGACGGAACCAGTCCGCATACACGCTGCTGATATGGTGCTCACCCGCATCCTGTCCCGCATACGAGGCCAGCACGGCATCGATCTTGCGGTAGGCCAGGTAATGCCAGGGGCGCAAGGGGCTGAACGGTTTGCGCGTGCCGATCACCAGCCCGTTCGGGCTGATCTCGCGGGCAAGATCCGCGTACTGCTGTGGCCGTACGTGGGCCAATGATACGACGACAGGATAGTGTTCCGCTTTGGCTTCGCGCAGTGACTCTTCGTACAGCGCGGGGCTGTAGGTCTTGCGGTACACCTTGGCGAACAGGCCCGACTGTTCGACCCAGTCGTACAGCGAATAGGTACGCAAGCCTTCCCATTGCCTGGCGTCGGACGTGCGGCGGACTTCGTCGACCCACAGGTGGATCTGAATATGGGGATAGGCCGCGGCAAAGGCGCGGAAGCCGTTCTGCAGGTAGGTAAAGTCTCCCAGCGCCAGATGGGCGATGAAAAGAATTTTGTCCGACTTTTGTAGAAGTTCGGCGGGAATCAAAGGCGTCATGTATCAGTACGATTTCAGGTATTCATTCGATGGTGTCAAAGCACTTGCTGGGAAAATTGCAGGCGGTGCAGATTGGCATATGCGCCGTTGGCATCCAATAATTGCTGGTGACTGCCGGTTTCCATTATTTTCCCGTGTGACAATACCACGATACGGTCCGCACGTTCAATTGTTGATAGCCTATGAGCAATAACCAGGGTGGTTTTACCTTGCATCAGGTGCTCCAGCGCCGCTTGTACGGCCCGTTCCGCCTCCGTATCCAGTGCCGAGGTGGCTTCATCGAGAATCAGGATGGGCGCATCCTTGTAGATGGCGCGGGCGATCGCCACGCGCTGGCGCTGGCCACCGGACAGGCGCGAGCCGTTGTCGCCCAGGCGCGTTTCCAGGCCTTCTGGCAAGCCATCGATAACGTCAGACAGGAAGGCGGCGGCAGCGGCCGCTTCGACCCGCTGCCGGTCAGGGGATGCATCGCCATACGCGATATTGGCGGCCAGGGTATCGTCGAACAACACCACCTGCTGACTGACCATGGCGATCTGGCTGCGCAGGCTCGTCAGGGAGATGGTGTCGATATTTTGTTCATCTAGCAATATTTCACCACTGCTGGCCGAGTAAAAACCGGGCAGCAGGCTGACCAGGGTCGATTTGCCGCCACCGGACATGCCGACAAAGGCGACCGTTTGTCCTGGCGCGATGCTCAGATCGATGTGTCGCAGGGCCGGCTCCTGATGTCCGGGGTAGGCAAAGCTCACGTCCCTGAATTCGATGTTGCCGTTGCAGCGGCCAGCGAGCGGCTTGCCGCCCGTGCGTTCCGGTGTCTTGTCAATCAGCTGGAAGACTTCCTCGGCGGCGGCCATGCCGCGCTGCAGGGGCCCGTTGACTTCGGCCAGTTGCTTCAAGGGCGTCAGCAGCATCAGCATGGCCGTGATGAAGGAAACAAAACCACCGACCGTGATTTGCCCCTGTTCCGACTGGAGCAGCGCCATCACGATGACCAGGGCCACGGCGGCTGCCGTGATCACTTGGGTGATGGGCACGGTGGCGGAAAAGGTCGTCGTCATGCGCATGCTGTAGCGTCGCAATTGTTCGGCGCGCTCTTCGAAGCGCGCCTTTTCGTAGTCCTGGCCGCCGAAGATCTTGATCACCTGTTGCGCGCGCGTGGTTTCCTCGATGACCTGGGTCAGCTCGGCATTGACGGCCAGCGAGTCGCGGTTGAGTTTTTTCAGGCGCTTGCCCGTGGTGCGCACGACGATGGTCAGCAGAGGCAGCAGCACCAGGGTGACCAGGGTCAGCACCCAGTTCAGGTACAGCAGCCACGCCAGCAGTCCCAGTACGGTCAGCGAGGAGCGCACGATCGAGGTAAACACCTTGGTCACCATCTCAATGATCTGCTGCACTTCAAACATGATGGAATTGATGACTTTGCCAACCGTATGCGTGTTGTAGAAGTCGATGGGCAAGTTCAGCATGCTGGCAAACATCCTGCGCCGCAACTCGTTGAGGATGCGTGTGGAGACATAGCTCATCAGGTAACTGCTGGCAAACGTCGATGCGCCGCGCATGGCAAAGATACCGATGACGATCAGCGGCACCAGCCAGAAGGAAAAATCGACCTTGCCACCGAAGCCATTGTCGAGCAATAACTTGAGCGCATACGGCAACAGTGGCTCCGTGGCGGCCGTGACGACCATTGCCAGCAGAGCCAGGGCCAGATGTTTTTTATACGGCGCGTGCAGCGCGGTGAGGCGCTTCAGGTCTGGCGTGAGCATCGGTATGATTCCTTGCAGGGGATAGCAAAAACGGTCAGACGGAAAACGAATCAGCTCATGCGCTTTTGATGGCGCAGCAGAGACCACAATATCACCATCGGGAAGACCAGCATGATGATGCCGATGTTCAGGGTGAGCGAACTCGTCGTCAGGCCAAAAATCATGTAGCAAGTGCACAGCATCACGCCAGCCAGTGCAAATGGGCGGGCTGCAGCGGCGCTGCGCAGCAGTGCCTGCGCAAACAGGGTCAACGGCAGCAGGAAAAGCAGCAGCAGGGCCAGCAAGCCGAAGATGCCACGCTTGACCAGGGAGTCGATGTAATCGTTATGCGCATTGGTGTAATTCAGGACGATCTCGCTCATTTTTCCTTCGGCCGACAGCTCTTGCTTTGCCTCTAAGTAGCCGTTACGCCCCATGCCTAGCCATATATGGTCATTTGATAAAGTGAGTGCGGTACGCCACATTTCCAGCCTTTGGCCGACGGACGTGCTGACGTTGTCGCTGTCTTCAAATTTTTTCAAATCTTCTACGGCATCTGCCGCTCGCTCAAGCACAGGTGAATTGGGCACTGCGTAAGACAGTACGGCCACGGCCAGTAGCACCGCCACCAGCCCAGTCATATAGTGCTTGCCGCGTGTTCTCGCATAGTGGACGACAAATATGCATCCACAGACGGGCAGCGCCAGCCAGCCGCCGCGGCTGCCGCTGATAACGGAGCCGAAAATTCCGATAAGGCCGCCGGCCAGCACTAATACGCTCCAGGCGATTCGGTGGCGCTGTTTGATGGCCCATTCGAGCCCACATAACGATAACATGCCAAACAGCATGCTGACATTGCCATAGTGAATAGCATTGCTGGTGGCGGCCTGTGGCCGGAAGGGGCTGCTTGGGATATATTGTGTGGCAGCCAAGGCGGCGCCCGCGATAGCGCCGATTGCCAAACCGCCCCACCACGCCTCAGGCCGCGGTGGATAGGCAATCAGCAGCAGCAGTACGGGTATAGCCAGCAGCGCCCGCAGGGGCATGTCGAGTTCGCGTGCCGGATCGCCGTGGTACACCATATTGGCGGAAAAGATGAGGAAGTACAGCAGCAGGGCGCCGAGCATCAGATAATCCTGGCGTTGCAGATTCAGGCGGGGACGTTTCCATAGCAGGAAGGTGCTGGCGAGCAGAAGGGTCAGGGCTCCGAATGAATATCCGCTATTGACAGCCAGCGCCAATGCCAAGAAAAGAAAAACAGAAACAGAAGTCAGGCCGAGCATGAAAATCCTTGGTAACGCACATCATCGCCATCCTGGCAAATGTAGCAACATAAAGTAGGCATCATTGTAATCGAAGGCACTGGCAGGAACGCCCCTGAGAAATATGCTTCCGTATAGCTATTTAGGCGGTTTCAAGGGCAAAAATGAAAAAAACCATGGTTTTTAGCCATGGTTTTTTTTGTAAGCAATGGTAACTTGCCGTTAATTTGCCAAGGCCGGCAGGCCTGTCATGCGTATCAGGCGCTGGCCGGTACGCGGGTAGCCACGCCGGTGGCGATGGCCGCTTGCGATACGGCAGGCGCGACCCAGCTGCGCAGACGCTCGTCGAACGGCGACGGAATCAGTTGCAGCGGCGTCAGCGCGCTGGTGGTGTGGCCCGGCAACGGTTCTTTTGCCAGCGCGGCGATGGCGCGCACGCAGGCCAGCTTCATCTCTTCGTTGATGGTGGTGGCGCCCACGTCGAGCGCGCCGCGGAAGATGTACGGGAAGCACAGCACGTTGTTGATCTGGTTCGGGTAATCCGAGCGGCCCGTGGCGACGATGGCGTCGTCGCGCACGGCATGCACTTTTTCCGGGGCGATTTCCGGATGGGGGTTGGCCAGGGCGAAAATCAGCGGCTTGGCGGCCATCGATTCGACCATCTGCGCGCTCACCACGCCGCCCTTCGAGACGCCGATGAAGATGTCGGCACCGACCATGGCATCGGCCAGGTCACGGTCGCTCGTGTCATTCGCGTAGCGCGCCTTGTTCTCTTCCATGCTGGCATCGCGGCCCGGGTAGATCACGCCCTGGCTGTCGCATACCTTCAGCAGCGACTTGTTCAGGCCCAGCGAGACGAGCAAGTCGAGGCAGGCGATCGAGGCGGCGCCGGCGCCCGAGACGGCCACTTTCACGTTGCCGATATCCTTGCCCACCAGCTCAAGGCCGTTCAGGATGCCGGCCGCGACGATGATGGCCGTGCCGTGCTGGTCGTCGTGGAAGACGGGAATGTTCATGCGCTTGCGCAATTGCTGCTCGATATAGAAGCAGTCCGGCGCCTTGATGTCTTCCAGGTTGATGCCGCCGAAGGTCGGCTCCATGCGCACCACGGTGTCGATGAACAGGTCGGGATCGTTCTCGGCCAGTTCGATGTCGAACACATCGACGTCGGCAAATTGCTTGAACAGGCAAGCCTTGCCTTCCATGACCGGTTTGCTGGCCAGCGGGCCGATATCGCCCAGGCCCAGCACCGCCGTGCCATTCGTGATCACGGCCACCAGGTTGCTGCGCGAGGTGTAGATGCCGGCCGTGCGCGGATCTTCCACGATGGCTTCGCAGGCGAAGGCCACGCCCGGCGAGTACGCCAGGGTCAGGGCGCGGGCGTCGCCCAGCGGTTTGGTTGGCGTGACGGAAATCTTGCCTGCGCGGGGTTCGGCGTGATAGGCGAGGGCGGCTTCTTTCAGGTTGAAGGTTTCGCCGTTCTGGTCGGCGTGCTTGCTGTGGGAAGTAGACATAAGAATTCTGGGAAGGGCATACAGGGCCCGAGTGGTCAATCCGGGCCATGGTATGCAAGCGTTTGCACGCTGTCAAGGCTGGATTGTGCTTAAGAGTCCCAAAACCGCTTTGGGCAACGGCTTTATTTCAATGCAAGCGTTTGCTCGGTTTTTGACGGAATGGGGAATTTTTACGATAAAATCACGGTATTGCGATCCGGGAAGCCCATGACAAACAAGAACCCCACTTTAAGTGACGTCGCGCGGGCCAGCGGCGTGCACTTTTCCACCGTCTCGCGCGTGATGAACCCGGCAACGCGGCAAATGGTCAGCGCCGAGGTGGCTGCGCGCGTGCTTGCCGAGGCGGGCCGGCTCGGCTACCGGCCCAACCGCGCCGCCTCTACGCTCGTCACGCGCAAGTCGCGCATCATCGGCGTGGTCTTGCCCGACATTACCAATGCTGTGTTTCCACCGATTCTGCTGGGCATCGAGGAAGGCTTGCGCAAGCATGGCTACCTGGCCATCGTCGCCAATGTGGGCGCCGATGAGGAAGAGCAGCTGTTCGTCATCAACCGGCTGCTGGGGCAGCAGGTCGATGGCCTGATCCTGGCCACGGCGCGGCGCCACGATCCTGTCATCAAGATGTGCATCGACCAGAATGTGCCTGTCGTCACCGTCAACCGCAGCGACGAGACGGGCGTCGCTTCCTGCGTCGTCAGCGACGACGTGGTCGGCATGCGCCTGGCCGTGGAGCACTTGCTGGCGCTGGGCCACCGCCATATCGCGCACATTGCCGGTCCGGAAAACCTGTCCACGGGCCACGTGCGCCGCCTGGGTTTCCTGGCCGCCATCCAGGCCAGCGAACTCGATCCTTCGCAGGCGTTTGTCTTTGAAAGCAGCGGCTATTCACGCGAATGCGGCAAGGCAGCACTGCTGGAACTGCTGCGCCAGTCGCCACAGACGACGGCCGTGGTGACAGGCAGCGACCTGGTGGCCATCGGCTGCTACGATGCCATCCGCGAACTGGGCTTGAGCTGCCCCGAAGATATTTCCGTGCTGGGCCACAACGACATGCCTTACATGGACATGATCCGTCCGCCCCTGACCACCATCCGCATCCGCCACCATGGCATCGGCACGGAAGCGGCCCGGCTGATCCTGCAAACCATCGATTCGCCCGATTCCCCCGTGCTCGACGTGCGCCTGAAACCCGAACTGGTGGTGCGTGAATCGACGGCCGCCCCCAGGGGCTGATGCAACGCCTGGGGCCGCGCCGCTGCAAGGTGGTACACTGGCGCCCCTCAACGTATTTTGCCCTCCATCGCCATGACCAAAACCACCACGCCTTCCCCCAAACGCCGCGAAGAGGGCGCCGTCAAGCTGACCGTCAATCCCTTCCTGGACGCCGAGTTTTACGCACGCATGCGCGACTACACGGAGCGCGACGCGGCCATCATCAAGGAATTGAAAGCGATCGCCGAGATCCGCGCCGGCAACAAGCAGCCTGACCCGCGCCTGGCGCCGTCGTTACAAGCGCTGCGCGATACCGTCAAGAAAGGCCTGACGTTTGGCGAAATGCTGGACCGTATTGCCGCTGGCAAGGAAAAAGGTCTGTGGGAACCATGGATGACGACCTTCGGCATCGAGATCCGCGCCGTCAACTACGGCGCCGGCCCGCGCAACGCCTGCCTGGTGCTGGACCTGGCCGCGAATGCCCCGGCCCACGCCATGTTTGCCAAGGCCGGCATCCAGAACTGGCGCAGCATGGCCGCCGACGACTGCTCCGTCGTGCGCTCGGAAAAGGCGACGGAAACCACGCCCTTGAAAGTGTATGCCGTGTTTTATCTGGACCCGCTGCCCGCCTGACCCGTCAGACGCTGCTGCTGGCGATATTCGCCAGCAGCGCCACCGCCAGCACGATCAGCATGACGCCAGATAACCGTTCCAGCAGCGGTAGCGCGCGCGCAAAGCGCTGGCGCAGCGTGGCGCTGCCGATCGTCAGCGCCACCGCCATATCCCACGTCAGTACGGCAAAGACCATCCAGGCGCCATACGCCACCATCGCACCGTGGCTCGTCTGCCTGCTGGCCAGCACGGTGGCCAGGCTGACATAAAACAGCGCATTCTTCGGGTTCAGGATGGCGCAGACAAACCCCATCACAACACCGCCGCGCCAGTGCGCCTTGCCGGCGGCAGACACGGCTTCCAGGCTGCCCTTGCCTGCATGGCGCAGGAACAGCCAGCCCAGGTAGAAAAGATAGCCACAACCCGCCAGTTGCACCATAACAAAGGTTTTGCTGTCCGCTTGCAGCACCGACAAGCCGCCAAACGCTGCGACTATAAACACACCATTGGCCAGCGTAATGCCGACACAGGCGCCCACCGCGCCGCGCCAGCCCTGCGCCAGCGCGCTGCGGGCGATGAGGAAAAAATCGGGACCGGGCGACAGCAGGGCCAGGAAGTGGGCGGCGGCGATGAAGAGGAAATCCTGCATGTAAGTCGGCTCCGGCAATGGCGATGCGCGAGTATGCAGGGGCTGGCTACAGCCTGTATTGAAGAAAATTGCAGGCGCTTCAGCCGCGATAGCGTCCCGGCGTGGTGCCCGCATGCGCCTTGAAGACGCGCTGCAGATGGCTCTGATCCGCAAAGCCGAGTTCACAGGCGATATCGGCCAGCGCCACGCCTGCATGCAAGCGATGGCGCGCGCGGTTCACGCTCAGGTTCAGCTGATACGCATGCGGCGTCATGCCGGTGGCGGCACGGAAGGCGCGGATCAGCTGGTAGCGGCTCATGCCAGCCAGTTGCGACAGGTGTTCCAGGCTGGCCGGCGGCTGCCCCTGGAGTCGCTGCAGGACGGGGCGCAGCTGTGCAGGTATGACTGCCATCCCGGAGGGAAGGGGCGTCGTCTCGCTGGCGTTGGCGCAAGCGTGCAGGAATGCCAGCAGTGCGGCGTTTTTCGCGTGCGTGCCGGCGCTGGAAAACAGCAGCGCATTCATGCTGCAGAATTGCGCGTACAGGACGGGAGCATGCAGCACGCTGGCGTTGTCCATGCACAGCTGCGGCACCTTGCCCTGTAGCCATACTGCATCGAGATGCAGCATCTGGTAGCTCCAGAGGGTGTCAGGCAGGGGATTGCAGGCGTGTACGCAGCCGGCTGGTACCAGCACCAGGCTGCCGGCGCTGAGAGCGCTCTGGCGGCCATGGCTGCCCGTGAATACGCTGGCGCCCGCGTCGACGGCGCCGATGGAAAATGTGGGATGGCTGTGGGGCTTGTAGCACGCCCGGCTGTGGCAGGCGCGCCGGCTCTCCACATGGGGTAAAAACGGGTCGCGCCAGAAGGAAGCAGTGCCGGGCATGACTACATCAAAATGACGTCGTACTGCTCCTGATGGTAGGCGTTTTCCACCTGCAGCGAAATCTTCTTGCCGATGAAGTCGCCCAGCATGGCCAGGTGCTGCGATTCTTCCTCCAGGAATAGATCGACCACTTCCTGTGACGCGAGGATGCGGAACTCGCGCGGGTTGAACTGTTTTGCCTCGCGCAGCAGTTCGCGCAGGATTTCATAGCAGATCGTGCGAGAGGTCTTGACTTGACCCTTGCCGGCGCAGGCTGGGCACGGTTCGCACAGGATGTGGGCCAGCGACTCGCGCGTGCGCTTGCGCGTCATTTCCACCAGGCCCAGCGGCGAGAAATTGCTCACCGACACCTTGGTGCGGTCGCGCGACAGCGTGCGTTTCAGCTCGGCCAGCACGGCGTTGCGGTGCTCGGCGTTGTCCATGTCGATGAAGTCGAGGATGATGATGCCGCCCAGGTTGCGCAGGCGCAGCTGGCGCGCGATGGCGTGCGCTGCTTCCAGGTTGGTCTTGAAGATGGTGTCGGCAAAATTGCGCCCGCCCACAAAGCCACCCGTGTTGACGTCAATGGTGGTCATCGCTTCCGTCTGGTCGACGATCAGGTAGCCGCCCGATTTCAGGTCGACTCTGCGCCCCAGCGCGCGCAGGATTTCTTCTTCCACGCCATATAAATCGAACAGGGGGCGCTCGCCCGTGTAGTGCTGCAAACGTGTCAGTTCGCTGGGTGTGTAGATTTCCGCGAATTCGCGCAATTTCACATAATTTTCGCGCGAGTCGACCTGGATGGTGGCCGTTTCATCGCCGACGAAGTCGCGCAGCACGCGCTGCGCCAGGCTCAAGTCCTGGTGCAGCAGGCTGGTGGCGGGACGCGTGCGTGCGCCGTGTGTGATGGTGCTCCAGGTCTTGCGCAGGTAGTCGACGTCCGCCTTCAGGTCCGCGTCAGAAGCGTCCTCGGCCATGGTGCGCACGATGTAGCCGCCCTTTTCATCGGGCGGCAGCAGGCTTTGCAGACGCACGCGCAATTGCTCGCGCTCCGCTTCCTTTTCGATTTTCTGCGAGATACCGATGTGCTTGTCTTGCGGCAGGTACACCAGCATGCGCCCGGCGATGGAAATCTGCGTCGACAGGCGCGCTCCCTTGGTGCCGATCGGGTCCTTGATCACCTGGACCGTCAGCACTTGGCCGTCGAACAGGATTTTTTCGATCGGCGCCGGTGTCGCGTTCTGGCCATCGTGGCCGCGCGCTTCCCAGATGTCGGCCACGTGCAAAAAGGCGGCGCGCTCCAGGCCGATGTCGATGAAGGCCGATTGCATTCCTGGCAACACCCGCACCACTTTGCCGGAATACACATTGCCAGCCAGGCCGCGCGTGAGCGTGCGCTCGATGTGCAACTCCTGCACGGCGCCCTGCAGGATGAGGGCGACGCGCGTTTCTTGCGGCGTGATATTGATCAGGATGTCTTCGTTCATGGAGGCGGGAAGTGGAGGCAACGAATGACATCATACCCGGGATCAGGGCAGGGGCAAACCCGCCAGCCTTAGCAACTGTGCAGTTTCGTAAAGAGGCAGGCCCATGATGCCGGAATGGCTGCCTTCGATATGCTCGACAAACAGCGCTGCGCTTCCCTGGATGCCGTAGCCGCCGGCCTTGTCGTACGGTTCCGGCGTGGCGCAATACGCGGCGATGGCGGCGGGCGTCAACGCGCCGAAGCGCACTTGCGACACCTGCGTGCGCTGCTCGGCGAAGTCCTTGTAGTGCACGGCGATCGAGGTGAGCACCTGGTGCGTGCGGCCCGACAGTTGCTGCAGCATCGCGACGGCTTCAGCCCGGTCGGCCGGTTTGCCGAGGATGATGCCATCGATGGTGACGGTGGTGTCGGCCGCCAGCACGGGGCGCGGGGTCAGGTGGCGGCGGCGCACCAGGTCCCAGGCGAAGGCGGCTTTTTCATTCGACACGCGGGCGACATAGTCGAGTGCCGATTCGCCAGCGAGGACTTCCTCGGTGACGTCGGCGCCGCGCGGGCCGTCGCTGCGCAGTAGCAGCAATTCGAAATCGATGCCGATCTGGCGCAGCAGTTCGCGCCGGCGCGGACTTTTGGAAGCAAGGTAGATCTTGTGATCAGCCGTTTTCATGGGGGTCAGACACGATGGTAGGGGTGGTTTTGCGTGATCGACCAGGCGCGGTACAACTGCTCGGCAAGGATCACGCGCACCACGCCGTGCGGCAGGGTCATGCTGGAAATGCGCAGCATGCCTTCGGCACGCGCCTTGAGTTGCGGATCGAGGCCGTCGGCGCCGCCGATCAGGAAGGCCGTATCACGGCCATCCTGCTGCCACGCCATCAATTGCTGCGACAGGCCGACGCTGGTCAGGTCCTTGCCGCGTTCGTCGAGGGCAATGATGCGCACGCCCTTGGGCAGGACGGCTTCGATGCGTTCGCGTTCCAGCGCCATCGCCGTGGCGGCGGTCTTGCTGCCGGAACGTTCCACCGGCTTGATTTCTTTCAGCACGATGCGCAGTTCCGGCGGCATGCGCTTCGCGTATTCCGCGAAGCCCGTCTCTATCCAGGCCGGCATTTTATGGCCGACTGCAGCGATGATGAGCTGCATCGAGGCTTACGCTTCGACTTTTTTGATACGCTTGATCACGGTTTTTGCCGGTGCAGCATCGGCTGCCGGCTTGGCCGCGCGTGGGGCGCGCACTTTTTTCTCTGGCAGTGCTTTCAAGGCTTTCACTGCAGCTGCTTCGGTCTTGGTAGGCGCAACTTTCACGGTCTTGCCGACAGCTTTCGAGGCGGCTTTTTTCGCCGGGGCTTTCTTGGCGGCGGTGGCTGCCGTGGCTTTCTTGGCCGGTGTCTTTTTCTCGATCACGGGCGAAGCTTCCACATTGGCCTTGCTCGCTGCCAGATGGCCGCTGACCTTTTTCGGCTCGTCGCCGGCCGCTTTTTTCGGCGCGCGCTTGGCGGCACCCAGCTTGACCGGGGTGTCGCCCCAGATTTCTTCCAGGCGGTAGTAAGCGCGGATAGGCGCTTGCATGATGTGAACGATCATGTCGCCCAGATCGACGAGCACCCATTCACCCGTTTCCTCGCCTTCCATGCCGATGATTTGGCCGCCGGCGTCCTTGACCTTGTCGCGTACCGAGGCGGCCAGCGCCTTGGTTTGACGGTTCGAGGTGCCGGAGACGATCGCGATGCGGTCGAACAGGCTGGTCAGGTGACTCGTTTCGAATACGGCGATGTCTTGGCCTTTGACGTCTTCAAGGGCGTCAACGACGAGAGTTTGCAGTTTTTTGATGTCCATTTAGCTTTTGTATAAATTGTGTTGTTCAATATAGTCTAGCACTAGCGGGGAAACAAGCGAGTTTGCCCGATTCCCCCGTTGTAATGCCGCACGTATTTCGGTGGCGGAGATATCCACCGCGAAGTCCTGTGCCAGATAAGTCAGACCGTGCGGCGTGTTGCGGATGCTTTCCAGTGACCCCAGGCGGCGCGAAAATTCTTCGGCGACCACTTGCGGCACTGCGGTGTCATTCAGCGCGAAGCCGGGGCGGGCCGCGACGCAGATATGCGCGTATTCAAATAATTGCTGCCATTCGCGCCAAGTCGCGAGCCGCTGCAGCTGGTCGGCGCCCATCAGGAAAACGATGGAAGCGCGCGCTCCCAGCTCGGCGCGTACCTGGCGCAAGGTATCGATGGTGTAGCTGGCCTGGCCATGTTCGCTGCGCTCGATTTCCTGGCGGTCCACCACGACCGGCAGGGGCAGGCCGGCAAACGCCAGGCTGGCCATCTCGGCGCGCTGCTGGCCGCTGGCGCCCAAGTTACCCTTTTGCCAGGGCGCGCCGGCCGGAATCACGCGCAGTTCATCGGCGTGCAGCAGGCAGGAAAAATGCGTGCCCAGCGCGACATGGCCCATATGCACCGGGTCGTAGCTGCCACCGAGTAGCGCCACGCATGCCGTACCACTTTCCTTCACGCCTGCAGCCAGTCGCGATGCACGAGGAAGTCAGTATACAACGCCGCTTCGGGACTGCCCGCTTCCGGGTGCCAGTCGTAGCGCCACTTGACCACGGGCGGCATCGACATCAGGATCGCCTCGGTGCGTCCGCCCGATTGCAGCCCGAACAGGGTGCCGCGGTCGAACACCAGGTTGAACTCGACGTAGCGTCCGCGCCGGTAGCACTGGAAATCGCGTTCGCGTTCGCCGTAGGGCGTGTCCTTGCGCCGTGCCAGGATCGGCACATAGGCGTCGATGAAGGCGTCGCCGGCGCTGCGCAGCATCGCAAAGCTGTTGTCAAAGCCGAGGGCATTGAAGTCGTCGAAGAAGATGCCACCGGCGCCGCGCGCTTCGCGCCGGTGTTTCAGGTAGAAATAATCGTCGCACCACTGCTTGAACTTCGGATGCAGCTCCGCGCCAAACGGCGCCAGCGCATCATGGCACACCTGGTGAAAGTGCTTCACGTCGCCCGCGTCGCCGTAGTACGGCGTCAGGTCCATGCCGCCGCCGAACCACCATACGGGGGCGCCATCGGCATTCACCGTGCTGAAAAAGCGCACGTTCATGTGCACCGTTGGTGCGTAGGGATTACGCGGATGCAGCACCAGCGACACGCCCATCGCTTCCCATGCCTTGCCACCCAATTCAGGGCGCGCGGCCGCGGCCGATGGCGGCAGTGCGGCGCCGGTGACGTGCGAAAAATTCACGCCGCCACGCTCGAATACATTGCCTTCCTCGATCAGCCGCGAAATGCCGCCACCGCCCTCGGGACGTTGCCAGGTATCGGTCAGAAAAGGCTTGCCATCCTGCGCTTCGAGCGCCTGCACGATACGGCTTTGCAAATCGAGCAAATACGCCTTGACGGCCGAAGGAGAGGGAGTTGACGACATCGCGTGGGCCGACGAGGCCGGAATAAAAAAGTAAGGACGGATTGTACCCTGTAACGGATTTTTGTGATAGCAAAACCGGCGATGGGCTTGCTGCCGAGGATTCAGGGCCTGGTTGGCGGCGCCTTGCCCTGTATCACCTGCACCTCGAACTGGGGCGCATCCGCGCCCGGCTGGCGGGCACCTTCGACGACGTCCGCGGCGCGCTGCTGCAAGTCCGTGCGTTCGACCGTGTCGGCCGGCTGCGTGGCCGGCGCTGGCTGCTCGCGCTTGAACCACAACTGCACCGCAACCGCCACGACCATCAGCATCACCAGCGTGGCCGCCACCAGCATCACGTGCAAGGGGCGCGCTGCGCGCCGGCCATACCGGGTCGGCGGTTTGCCGGCGGCGTCGACGATCACGCGTGCCAGTGCCGAGCCATGCGAACGCACGCGCGTTTGCATCGTCTGGTAATCCTGCTGCGACAAGGTGCCCTGTTTCAGCATATGGCGCAAGGCCGCCACGGGCGAGGCGGTCAGGCAGTCGTCCGGCAGGCAGTCATGAAAAGCGTCGCGCTGCCACTGGTTGATCACGTTTTCGTCGTACAGCGTGTCGACCGCCTCGCGGTTCACCTGCTGCAGCGCTGCGGTGGCCAGTTGCCGGCGCTGGTCGCCGACGGGCAGCTTGTGCAGCATCTGGAAAAAACGGTTTTCGGGCACCAGTTCCGTGCTCAGTAGCCAGGCCAGCGTCTTGACCTGGTCCGCAGTCATCGCCAGTTCGGGTACATCGATGTCTTCGGCGGCATTGTGCGCTCGCTGCAGTTCGATGATTTGCAGCTCGGCCAGCGTGTCGTCGTATTCGTCACTGTTGATCAGGCCCAGATGCTGGAGTTCGCCGAGCGGCTTGAGGCGCGGATCGCTGCTCATGCTAGCCATCCTGTGACGGCGCCGTAAATCACCGACATCACCAGTATCATGCCCAGCACGATCAAGGCGCCTTTCCATGCCGGCGGGCGCTTGTAAGGAATAATGTCGTGGCCGTGCCGCAGCCTGGCCGCTTGCATGATTTCGCGCGCCAGTTCGCTGCCGTGTGTGCGCACCCGCTCTTCGAGCGCCTCGAACTGCGGCGTCGGCAGGACGCCGTTGACCACCAGCCAGCGCATGGCGATCCAAGCTGAATAGAACATGCGGTCGGCTGGCACCGCCGCGTGTGCCGCATCGCGCTGGAACTGGTTCAGCAAATCGAGTTCGTACAAGGCGTCGACCTCGCGGCGGTTGTAGTGCCGCACCCCCTCAGCTGCCAGCGCCTGTTGCCGGGGTGGCAGTCTGGCCACGCGCTTGTCGAAGTCATTCTTGGGCAGCAGATCGGTGAGCAGCAGCCAGCCCAGGGTGCTGACCAGATCGGCGTCCTGCGCCAGTTCCGGCATGTCGACCGGATCCTCGGGCGGGTGCAGGCGCTCATGGGCGGCGGCATTGCGTTCCGAATTGGCCTCGTCCAGTTCCTGTGCGGTGATCAGGCCAAGCTGGTGCAGCTGGCCCAGCGATGCGTGAGGCGGTTCGATATGCATGGACTTACTCTTTTACTTTGGCCTGGCGCAGTTCGCCGGCAAATTGCGGCGTCACCGACCAGCCCTTGCCGGCGCTTTCTTCGCTGCTGCGCTGGAAGGTGAAGTCGCCTTCCAGCATGACCGCCGATCCGCCGTTGAGCATGCTCAGCACGGCGTCATTGCGTTCGATCAGCAGGCGGCAGGAATATACGCCCGGCGAGATTTCCTTGCATGGCGCCAGCGGTTCGATTTCGGCGATTTCGCGCGTGCGCTCCATCGATCGCGTCAGCGAAAACGCTTGCCGTGGCTGGGGCATGATGCGCGCACCATCCATGCCGGCGCGAAACGCTTTTTCCATCGCCTCGCGTCCCAGGGGCTTGGCTTGCTGGGCAAAGTCGCCATCCTGGATGTTGCCAAAGCGCGCCTGTACCAGCAACGGTTGCGCGCCCACATAGCTGATGCGGCTCTTGCTGCCGCTGTCGTCGCGCGCGACGGTATAGGCATAGTCCATCTTCTCGCCATCGAGTGCTATCGTGGCCAGGCAGCCACGGATATTTTGTTTCGAGGCGTAACCCGCTTCTTTCACGTCGTGCAGGCTTGCTTTGCCCGTGCCTTCCGGCGCCGCCTTGTTGAGCATGCGTGTCACGGTGGTGATCGTGTTGCTGGAGTCGCACTCGGGCACAGAATTGCCGCTGAGCAGGTACCAGACCATGCCGGCCAGTGCCAGCGGCGCGACGATTACCCAGGTCAGGCGCGAACCGGGAAACAGGCCATCGAGGATCACGCCGCGTACCGCCTTTTTATGTTCATCCTGGCGCCCTTGCGCATGCTGGATCACGCGCTTTGCATCATCACTGCCGCCGGACTCGATGCGCCGGGCCATGGACTTGAATTCTGCGCGCGGCAGCAGTCCCACATGCAGCATCCAGTTCAGCGCCTCGCCCGGCGTGGGCAGCAAAACGTCGCCGGGCAGGTGTGCCAGTGCCCGCTGGTACAGCTCCGGCGTGATCAGCATGTCGTCACGCAGATGATCGAGCGATACGCGATTGAGCACTTCCACCAGCTGCTGCAATATCGACAAACGCAGTGCCAGCTCGTCGCCGCTGAAGTGGCGCGCCACGCTCAAGGACAGGCTTGTCACATCCTCGGACGTAACGATCTGGCGCCGGTACAACCACATCAAGGTGTCGGGTAGCGGCGTACCGATGGCGAGCTGTGGCAAGTCGGGATGCGCCAGCGCCTGCTCGCGCTGGCGGCGCGTGAGCAGCTTCAGCAAATGCAGCGCCTCGACAGAAGTATGCGGGGACACAGGTAGATTGCTTGTCATCGGGAGGGGGTTGATCAGGAACCAAGATGATAAACTTTACAATGCAATCTCCTTTCCCTAGCGCACTATTGAATCTGTGCCTGATCCAGTTCTGTCCTGAACTGCGGTATTACTGGCCAGTTCTTGCCATTTCACCGCTCGCGCCCGATGGGCTGGCCCTGCTGCGCAAAGCCGCCATGCCAGGCGAGGTGGCCAGGCAGCCTGGGGTTCTTTCCGGCCAGGCATAGCTGCTGAACCAGTACCAGGCCAGGCCGGCAGCGAGCAAGGAAGCGAGGATCAGCCAGATCAGGGGACTCAGCGGGGCATCCTTATCGGGTGCGGCAAGGCCGGCAGCAGTGGTCAAGGAGAGGGAAGGGCAATGACAATCAAAATGAAAACGGGCCGGGGCGGATGATTCCGCGCCGGCCCGCCGTGTGATCACTACGGGGTGATCAATGCTTCAAACCGCGCCAGCCGATGTCGCGGCGGTACTGCGCGCCGTCGAAATGGATTTTTTCCACGGTTTCATACGCCTGCTTCTGCGCCATCTTGATGCTGTCGCCCAGGCCCACCACGCACAGCACGCGGCCGCCGTTGGTGACCAGGCGCTCGCCCTCGATGCGGGTGCCCGCATGGAAGGTGACGGAGTCGGCCGTTTCGGCCGGGATGTCGCCGATCGGCGTGCCCTTGACGGGATCGTCCGGGTAGCCGGCGGCAGCCATGACGACGCCGACAGCCGTGCGGCGGTCCCATTCCAGTTCCACCGCGTCGAGCGTGCCGTTCACGGCATGTTCCATGACGGTGACCAGGTCGGTTTTCAGGCGCGCCATGATGGGCTGCGTTTCCGGGTCGCCCATGCGGCAGTTGAATTCGAGGGTCTTCGGCGTGCCCTTGTCGTCGATCATCAGGCCCGCATACAGAAAGCCCGTGAACGTGATGCCATCCTTGGCCATACCCTGGATGGTCGGCACGATGATCTCGCGCATGACGCGCGCATGCATGGCCGGCGTGACGATCGGTGCCGGCGAGTACGCGCCCATGCCGCCCGTGTTCGGGCCCTGGTCGTGATCCTTCAAGCGTTTATGGTCCTGGCTGGTGGCCAGCGGCAGGATGTTCTTGCCGTCGCACATGACGATGAAGCTGGCTTCTTCGCCGGCGAGGAATTCCTCGATGACGATGCGCGCGCCTGCGTCGCCGAACTGGTTGTCAGACAGCATCATGTCAACTGCCTGATGCGCTTCTTCGAGGGTCATGGCAACGACGACGCCCTTGCCGGCGGCCAGGCCGTCGGCCTTGATGACGATCGGTGCACCCATGGCATCGATGTAGGCATGCGCTGGCGCGACGTCAGAGAACGTCTGGTAGGCGGCTGTCGGGATGCCGTGGCGCTGCATGAAGGCCTTGGCGAAGTCTTTCGACGACTCCAGCTGCGCCGCTTCTTTCGTCGGGCCGAAGATTTTCAGGCCGCGCGAGCGGAACAGGTTGACAATGCCCGCCGCCAGCGGCACTTCCGGACCGACGACCGTGAGGCCGATGTGTTCTTGCTGAACGAAGTCGGCCAGCAATTGCGGATCGCTGATATCGAGATTGACCAGGCGCGCATCGCGCGCGGTGCCGCCGTTGCCCGGCGCGACATACACCATCTGTATGCGTTCGGACTGGGCCAGTTTCCAGGCCAGGGCGTGTTCGCGGCCGCCAGAGCCGACTACCAGAATTTTCATAGGGACCGTTCGTTCAGTGTGGGTTGCAGGGCGGCGGTGCCGCCCTTGTGTGCGAAGTGATTAATTCTCTATCAATGCATTGGTGAAGACTTCCTGGACGTCGTCCAGCAGTTCCAGCGCATCGATCAGTTTTTGCATCTTGATGGCGTCGTCGCCCGCATACACGGTTTCCGTTGCCGGCTTCATGATGACTTCGGCCACTTCGGCCTTGAAGCCGGCCGCTTCCAGCGCTTCCTTGACGGTGGCGAAATCGTGCACGGGGGTCAGCACTTCGAAGCCGCCTTCCTCGTCGGCGATGACGTCGTCGGCACCCGCTTCCAGGGCTGCTTCCATCAGCTTGTCTTCATCGGTGCCCGGTGCGAACAGCAACTGGCCGCAGTGCTGGAACATGAAGGCGACGGAGCCTTCATTGCCCATGTTGCCGCCATTCTTGTTGAAGGCGTTGCGCACTTCGGCCACCGTGCGGACCTTGTTGTCGGTCATGCATTCAACGATGACGGCCGCGCCGCCCACGCCGTAGCCTTCGTAGCGCACTTCTTCGTAGTTGGCGCCATCGACGCCGCCGCTGCCGCGGTTGATTGCGCGCTGGACGTTGTCTTTCGGCATATTCGCGTCGGCCGCCTTGTCGACCGCCAGGCGCAGGCGCGGATTGGCCGCGATATCGGCGCCGCCCATGCGGGCCGCGACCGTGATTTCCTTGATCAGGCGCGTCCAGATTTTGCCGCGCTTGGCATCGGTGGCAGCCTTTTTATGCTTGATATTGGCCCATTTGCTATGTCCTGCCATGTCGAATCTTCCTTAGACGGGTGTTCAATTGTGGCCGACATTTTAGCATATTGCCCCCCTGCGAAGCGGCATGGCCCCGTCATCAAGCCGACACATTTTGTTGTTAAAGTGACGCGCTTTCATGTTATGCATCATCCCACCACTCCAATAATCAAGATTAAGGGCGCGACATCATGGCAAGTCAAATGGATAGACGGCAATTTCTGAAATTGGGCGGTTTTATCACTGTTTCTGTCGCCACTGTCGGCCTCGCCGCATGCGGCAGCACCGATTACAGCGATCCTGGCGTGCCGCTGGCATCGGGCAGCGACTGGAAATTCCCGCAAAGCGTGGCCTCGGGCGATCCGCGCGCCGACAGCGCCATGCTGTGGACGCGCGTCGTGCCCGCCAGCTTCGATGCCGTCGCGCCCGCCGTGGCCGGCAAGGAAGAGGTCGCTGTACGCCTGATCGTCAGCGTGGCGGACAATACGGCCGCCCTGGGCAGCAATACGGCCCTGGCCGGCACACCCATCGTCGATGCGAAATTGCCGCTGAAAGCCGATTTCGACAATACCCTGCGCCACAAAGTGACGGGCTTGCAGCCGGGCCAGGTGTATTTTTACCAGTTCATCGCCGGCGACGTGCGCTCGAACGTGGGCCGCTTCAAGACGGCCCCTGCCGCCACGGCCGACGTGAGCCAGCTGCAGTTCGCCTACCTGACGTGCCAGGACTGGAGCATCAACCACTGGGGCGCGCTGTCGCACATCGCCGCCAACGAATCGCTCGATTTCATCGTCCACCTGGGCGATTACATCTATGAAACGGTGGGCGAGGCCTTCCAGAGCGGCGCCGTGGAAAGCCGGCACGACCAGCTGAAGTTGCCGGACGGCACGTTTAAAAGCGGCAGCGCGGGCGCCAAGTACGCGACCACGGTGGCCGACTACCGCTACCTGTACAAGAAGTACCGTACCGACACGCGCCTGCAAGCCGTGCACGAGCGCTTCGCCTTCATCGCCATCTGGGATGACCACGAATTCACGGACGACGCCTGGCAGGACGCCTCAACCTATGAAAACATCGTGGCAGCCGATGGCAGCGACCTGCATCAGCCAAATCGTCGCCGCAGCGCCAACCAGGCCTGGTTCGAATACATGCCGGCCGACGTCACCTTCGATAGCGCCGCGACAACGTTCCAGAACATCCAGATTTACCGCGATTTCCAGTTCGGCAAACTGATGCAGCTGGTGATGACGGATGAGCGGCTGTACCGCGCCGACCATGCGATCGCCGAGTCGACCATCAACCCCGCCACGGGCAAGCCGCTGGGCAGCATCGGCAGCCGCTACCTGGTGCCGCAAGCGCTGTTCGACAGCGTGGAAGGGCAGAAAATGGCGGCCGCCACGAAGGCCAGTGCCGACCCGCTGGCAGCGGTGGGCATGCTGGGCAGCACGCAGCGCGACTGGTGGAAAAGCAAGATGAAGGCGGCCACGTCGACCTGGAAGCTGTGGGGCAATGAAGTGTCCTTGCTGCGCATGGGCTTGAATGGCACGGATGCGATTGCCACCTTGCTGGCCCTGAGCGCCATGTCGAATGTGGGCAAGGCCATTGCCAGCACCCTGCCTTTGGTCGGCGGCAGCGTGCCGCTGGCCTGCGCCATCGTGGCCGCCTCGACGGCGGGCGCCTCAGCGAGCGTGGCGCAGGCAGCGGCCATGGCCATTGCCGGTGCCGCCGCCAATGCCAGCGCACAGGGCGCCGCTGCCGTGGGCGCCGGCTTGAGCGCGGCCCAGGCCGGCATCACGGTGGCCGCCTACAACAGTGGCTCGCCGACGGCAGCCGCGCAAGTGATCACCTTTGGCTGGATCAAGCCCGACGTGCAGGCCAAAGGCGCGGCATCGAGCTTTGTCGCCGCATCGGGCCAGCAAGCCGCGCTGACGCCATTCTTCACGCGCTTCCTGCTTAATTGCGACCAGTGGGATGGCTATAACAGCGAGCGCAAGAATCTGATGGCGCACCTGAAAACGAATGCCATCGGCAATGTGGTGGCCATCACGGGTGATATCCACTCCTTCTTTGCCGGCACGGTCAGCGACGATTTCGACGCGGCAGGCGGCGGCACGCCCGTCATGGTGGACCTGGTGTCGGCCGGCGTCAGCTCGGATTCCTTCTTCAGCTACCTGAAGTCGGCGGCTGGCAGCATGGGCGACATCGGTACCCTCGTCAGCTACCCGCTGGCGATTCCCGTCACGGGCCTGGGCACCGTCAATCTCGACGTCAACCTGCTCGACTACACCATGGGCAAAGCCGTGCCCACCGTCGACAGCCTGCTGGAGCAGTTGCGCGTGCAGCTGCGCGGCGCGCTGGCCGCCAAGGGCGTGCCGGAGGCGCAACTGGATGCAACGGTCGCGGCCGTGCAGGCTGGCTTGAAAGCGAGCACTGACTTCAATACCACCCTGCTGGGCCTGGCACAGCAATTGTCTGGCCTGGGCAACAATCCGTGGATCAAGCATTTGAACACGGATGCGCAGGGTTACACGGTGGTCACCTTGACGCCGGGCAAGCTGGTGGCGCAGTTCAAGCAGGTGAATAAACTGATCGGCACGGCGGCGCCGGCGAACGTGATTGCGCGCGTGACGACGGCCACGGTGGCGGCGGGTGCGGCGGCGGTGGTGGTGTCTTAAATTTGTTTCTAATTTATGGGGTCAGACCCTCAATGCCGCTAACTCAGAGGCTTGCGCTGTCGCTTGCGGGGGGCTGACCCCAGCTTTTGCCTTACAATCTTGGCATGAGCTCCAGTCCCCCGCAAGCAACCCCTACATCGCTTCCCCGTTCCGTCTATCTCGGTGGCCTGGCCATCGCCGTGGGCGGGGCGGTGTTGTTTTCCACCAAGGCCATCGTCGCCAAGCTGCTGTACCGCTACCAGATCGACGCCGTCACCCTGATCGCCTTCAGGATGATCTTTTCGCTACCCGTGTTCGCCGTCATCGCCTGGTGGAAGATGCGCACGGAGCCGCCGCTGTCGACCAGCGACCGTTGGCGCCTCGTCGGTTTGGGTTTGGTCGGCTATTACTTGTCCAGCTACCTGGATTTCCTGGGCCTGCAATATATTTCCGTGGGGCTGGAGCGGCTGATTCTGTTTCTCACGCCCACTTTCGTGCTCCTGATTACCACCGTGTACTTCAAGCAGAGCATCAGCCGCCTCCAATGGCTGGCGCTGCTCACCTCGTATTGCGGTATCGTGCTGGTCTTCGTGCACGACTTGCAGGGTGGCGCCAGCAATGTGGCGCTCGGCTCGACCCTGGTGCTGGGATCGGCCTGTTCGTATGCCGTGTATCTGCTGGGATCCGGCGAACTGGTGAAACGCATCGGTTCGATGCGGCTCGTTTCTTACGCGATGTGCGTGGCCAGCTTTGCCTGCATTGCCCAGTTCTTCATCCTGCGCCCTGTCGAGCTGCTGATCCAGCCCATGCCCGTATATGGCTTGTCTTTGCTTAATGGCATCTTTTGCACGGTGATGCCCGTCTTCATGACGATGATCGCCGTCGAACGCATCGGCGCGCCCGTCGCTTCGCAGGCAGGCATGATCGGCCCCGTCTCGACCCTGTTCCTGGGGGCGATGATCCTCGATGAACCGATCACCAACTGGCAACTGGCTGGCACCAGCCTGGTATTAGCCGGTATTTACTTGCTGTCGAAAAAGAAATAATTCCTCCACCCACTGAAATGATCCTCACCATGAAAACACGCATCGCCCTGATTGCCCACGACAAGAAAAAAGATGACATGATTACCCTGGCGGGCGAATACCTGGACTTTCTCAAGGGCTGCGAACTGTCGGCCACGGGTACCACGGGCGGCCGCCTGATCAACGAGCTGGGCTTGCAAGTGGAGCGCAAGCATTCGGGCCCGTTCGGCGGCGACTTGCAGATCGGCTCGCTGCTGGTGGAAGGCTTGATCGATTGCGTGATCTTCCTGCGCGACCCGATGACGCCGCAGCCGCACGAGCCGGACATCAACGCCCTGGTGCGCGCCTGCGACGTGCACAACGTGGCGTGCGCGACGAATCTGTCCTCGGCGCACCTGGTGCTGTCGCAGCTGCAGGCGCAGGCCGTTGCTGCCGCCTGACGTTTTCCCGATTCTTCTTCAAGGAGCATATTGTGAGCGCAACGATTACCACCAAAGCCATCCGCGTACAGCGCGTGGGCGGCCCGGACGTGATGGAATATGTGGATGTGGAACTGCCGCCTCCCGGCCCCGGCGAAGCGCGCGTGAAACACGAGGCGATCGGCCTCAATTTCATCGATGTGTATTTCCGCACGGGCCTGTATCCGCAGCCGCTGCCCAATGGCCTAGGTGTCGAGGGGGCTGGCATCGTCGAGGCGGTGGGCGAGGGCGTCACGGAAGTGAAAGTGGGCGACCGCGTGGCCTATGCGGCGCGCATCAATGGCGCGTATGCGCAGCAGCGTAACTTGCCGGCGGCCCTGTTGCTGGTGCTGCCCGAGCGCATCGGCTTCGATACGGCGGCCGCCATGATGCTGCAGGGCTTGACGGTGCAATACCTGTTTCACCGCACGGTGGCGCTGAAGGCGGGCGATACCATTCTGTTTCACGCGGCGGCGGGTGGCGTGGGCCTGATCGCCTGCCAGTGGGCGAAGGTGCTGGGCGTGAACCTGATCGGCACGGCCGGTTCCGATGAGAAGGCGGCGCTGGCCAAGGCGCATGGCGCGGCCCACGTCATTAACTACAACAGGGAAAACTTCGTCGAGCGCGTGCGCGAGATTACGGGTGGCAAGGGCGTCTCCGTGGTCTACGATTCCATCGGCAAGGATACGTTTACGGGCTCGCTCGACTGCCTGGCGCCGCTGGGCATGATGGTCAGCTTCGGCAATGCGTCCGGGCCCGTGCCCGCGTTCACCCTCAGCGAGCTGGCCTCGCGCGGTTCGCTCTTCATCACGCGCCCGGCCTTGTTCAGCTATGCGTCGAACCGCGCGAATCTGGAAGAGATGTCTGCCTCGCTGTTTGGTGTCGTCAGCAGCGGTGAAGTCAAAATCGAGATCAACCAGCGCTACGGCCTGGCCCATGTCGCCCAGGCGCACGCAGACCTGGAAGGGCGCAAGACCACCGGCTCGACCATCATCGTGCCATGAGCGGCGGTAGCGAAAACGACGGCACGCCGAAGTTCGGCCGCCTGTTGATCGTGTTGGTATTGGCCGTGGCCCTGATCGGCGTGCTCACTTTTGCCGCCGAGGCATATTATTCGTAGACATGAAAAAACCGGCTTGCGCATCGCTGCACAAGCCGGTTTTTTAAAAATACTCCAGACTTCTCGCGCCTGACAAAACCGTAGCGAGCGGAAGGGAGCTGCGGTCGAGAAGCGCAACTGTACGAAGTACGGGGCCGCCGAGGCAGTGAGCATCACAGGCCGTAGATCACGACGCGCAGTAGGTTTTGACTGGCGCTTTCAGTTATTCCACCTTGACTTCGACTTTACGGGGCACGCCGCTCTGGCCGGGAAAGTCGGCAAAGGCGCTGGCTACCATGGCCGGCATTACTTGCGAGGTGGCGCGCTTGTTGCTGGTCGATTGCACGGTCACGTCGTACAGTTTCTTGCCGCTGCGGTCATTGATCGTCACGCGCAATTCGCGTTCGTATTTATGGCGCACGCTTTCTTCCACGTCCATCGGACCATACCAGTAAGGGTTGTAACCGAAGCGGCCATAGCCTGGCCATGCGCCGTAGCGATAGCCGTAGCGGCCAGGCCAGTAGCCGGGTCCATACCAGAATGGATCGGTGGCTTGCAGCACGCGCTCAGGATAGTCGACGGTGGAAAAATTCATCGCCACGCGCAAATTGGCAGCCGCAGGGCCGGAAGCTTCGCCGAAGCCGTGTTTTGCCAGTTCCGCGCGCACCAGGTTTTGATAGCTGCGGTATTCCAGCGTATCGTTTTCCGCCGCTGGCGCTTCAAATGCATATGATTTGTCCTGCAATTGCGCAGGCCATTCATGGAAAACGGTCACATCGCTGCGTATGGTGGTGGCGCATCCGGTCAGCAACACGGTCAATGCGGCCATCATGATGGTGAGATATCGTTTCATTGCATGATCTCCTGATAGTAGACGCAATTCATCACTTGGTATTATAAGAATAGTTCTATTTGTTTCCATGCATTATTACAGAATGTTACCTGGTATGTCTGCGTGTAAGGGAATCCAACATTCCTGAGCTGAATCGCGACTATCGGGGGGCTGGTGTTGGTAAAATAGGCTTTTGCCTCCGCTCCCGCCCAAATCCCTATGCGCACAGACAGCCCTCAGACGATTTACCGCAAAGATTACACGCCGCCCAGCTTCCTGGTTGACAGCGTCGAACTTGGTTTCGATCTTGATCCCGCCCGCACAGTGGTGGCGAGCCGGATCCGCATGCGCCATAACCCGGCCAGCAGCAGCCGCAGCATCGAATTGCATGGCGAACACATTGAACTGGTGCAGGTACGCCTGAACGGCAAGCTGCTGAAACCGTCGCAGTACAAGCTGACGGCCAGCATGCTGACCATTCCCAAGGCGCCGGACGAGGTGCTGCTCGATATCGAGACCGTGCTGGCGCCGCAGGACAATACCTCGCTGTCGGGCCTGTACGTGTCGAACCATAACTTCTTCACGCAGTGCGAAGCGGAAGGCTTCCGCCGCATCACCTTCTTCCCGGACCGCCCGGACGTGATGGCCAGGTACACCGTCATGCTGCGCGCCGACAAGGACAAGTATCCGGTGCTGCTATCGAATGGCAACCTGATCGAAGAGGGCGACCTCGGTGACGGACGCCATTACGCCAAGTGGGAAGACCCGTTCAAGAAGCCGTCTTACCTGTTCGCCCTGGTGGCGGCGCGCCTGGTATGCCAGGAAGAGCATTACAGGCTCAAGTCCGGCCGCGAAGTGCTGCTCCAGGTGTGGGTGGAAGAAGGCAACCTGGATAAAACCGATTACGCCATGCAGTCGCTGAAGAACTCGATCCGCTGGGACGAGGAGCGCTTCGGCCTGGAACTGGACCTGGACCGCTTCATGATCGTCGCCGTGGGCGATTTCAACATGGGCGCCATGGAAAACAAGGGTTTGAATATCTTCAATACCAAGTATGTGCTGGCCAACTCGCGCGTGGCGACCGACGTCGATTACGCGGGCATCGAAGCGGTGGTGGGCCACGAGTACTTCCATAACTGGACCGGCAACCGCGTGACGTGCCGCGACTGGTTCCAGCTGTCGCTGAAAGAAGGCTTGACGGTATTTCGCGACCAGGAATTTTCGGCCGACATGATCGGTACGGACACGGGCCGCGCCGTCACGCGCATCGATCAGGTGCGCACCCTGCGCCAGGCGCAGTTCCCCGAAGACGCCGGTCCGATGGCGCATCCCGTGCGTCCCGATTCTTTTGTGGAGATCAATAACTTTTATACCGTCACCATCTACGAAAAGGGCGCCGAAGTGGTGCGCATGGTCCAGACGCTGGTGGGCCGCGACGGTTTCCGCAAGGGCATGGACCTGTACTTTGAACGTCACGATGGCCAGGCCGTGCAGTGCGACGACTTCCGCGCCGCCATGGCGGACGCGAATGGCCGTGATTTCACCCAGTTCGAGCGCTGGTACAGCCAGGCCGGCACGCCCATCGTCACCGCTTCCACGTGCTACGACGCTGCCAGTCAGACGTTTGAACTGACGCTGGCGCAAAGCTGCCCCGCCACGCCGGGCCAGCCGAAAAAACTGCCATTCCACATTCCCGTCACCGTCGGCTTGCTGGCTGCCGATGGCCGCGACCTGCCGCTGCACGTGGACGGCGTGGCATCGAATGGCGCTACCAGCGTGGTGCTGGAATTGACCGAAGCGTCGCAAACCTTCCGTTTCACGAACGTGACGCAAGCACCCGTGCCTTCGCTGCTGCGCGATTTTTCCGCGCCCGTGGTGCTGGAGTACGACTATACCGATGCGCAGCTGCTGCACCTGTTCCGTCACGACAGCGACCCGGTGAATCGATGGGAAGCGGGCCAGCGCCTGGCCATGGAACGCCTGCTGAAACTGACCGTCGCCGTCGCCGCTGGCGAAGCGCTGGCGCTGGATGAGACCTTCATCGAAGCGCAGCGCGCCTTGCTGGCCGACGAAACGCTCGATCCTGCCTTCCGCGAGCTGGCCCTGATCCTGCCATCGGAAACCATCATCGCCGAGCGCATGGCACAAGTCGACCCGCAGGCGATCCACGCGGCGCGCCAGTTCATGCGCCGCACTATCGCGGCAGCCATGAAACCTGAATTGCTGGCGCAGTACCACGCCAACCAGACGCCGGGCGACTACAGCCCCGACGCCCTGTCGGCCGGCAAGCGGGCCTTGAAAAACCTGGCCCTGTCCTATTTGCTGATCGCACCGGGCGAAGCGGAGCTGGCCCTGGCGCAGCAGCAGTTCGACGGCGCCGGCAACATGACGGACCGCGCGGCCGCACTGGGCGCCCTGATACATTCGGGTTCGCCATCGCACGCGCAGGCGGCCCTGGCCAGTTTCTATCGCGACTTCGAGAACGAGGCGCTGGTGATCGACAAGTGGTTCGCCATGCAGGCGGCCGCACCAACGACCGACGTGCAAGCCGTGCGCCAGTTGATGACGCACCATGCGTTCACCTTGAAAAATCCGAACCGCGCGCGCAGCCTGATCTTCAATTTCACCAACGCCAATCCATCGCAATTCCACGCGGCAGATGGCAGTGGCTACGCATTCTGGGCCGAGCAAGTCATCGCGCTCGACGCCCTGAACCCGCAAGTGGCCGCCCGCCTGGCGCGCTCCATGGACCGCTGGCGCCGTTACGTGCCTGCGCTGCAAAGCCATATGCGTAGCGCGCTGGAAAAAGTCGCCGGCCAGGCCAGCCTGTCGAATGACGTGATGGAAGTGGTCAGCAAGGCTTTAGCGAACTAGCACAGCAAATCATCACCAAAAACAAAAGGGAATTCATGAAACGCATCAGTCTTACGCAATACCTGGTTGAAGAGCAGCGCTCGAACAACAGCATTCCGGCCGAACTGCGCCTGCTGATCGAAGTCGTCGCGCGCGCGTGCAAAACCATCAGCCATGCTGTCGGCAAGGGCGCCCTCGGTGAAGTGCTGGGCACGGCCGACACGGAAAACGTGCAGGGCGAAGTACAGAAAAAACTCGATATCATCTCCAACGAGATCCTGCTCGAAGCGAACGAATGGGGCGGCCACCTGGCGGCCATGGCATCGGAAGAAATGGAATCGATCCACCCGATCCCGAACCGCTATCCGAAGGGCGAATACATGCTGCTGTTCGACCCACTCGATGGCTCGTCGAACATCGACGTCAACGTTTCCATCGGCACCATCTTCTCGGTGCTCAAAGCACCGGAAGGCATGGGGCAGCCGACGGAGCAGGACTTCATGCAGGCAGGCACCAAGCAGGTTGCCGCCGGCTACGCCGTGTATGGCCCGCAAACCATGCTGGTACTGACCTTCGGCAATGGCGTGAACTGCTTCACCCTGGACCGCGAAATGGGTTCGTGGGTCCTCACGCAAAGCAATATGCAGATTCCGCCGACGACGAAGGAATTCGCCATCAACATGTCGAACGCGCGCCACTGGCATCCGCCCGTGAAACGCTATGTCGACGAGCTGCTGGCCGGCGACACGGGTCCGCGCGGCAGCAACTTCAACATGCGCTGGATCGCCTCGATGGTGGCCGACGTGCACCGCATCCTGAACCGCGGCGGCATCTTCATGTACCCGGCCGACCTGCGCGACACGTCAATGCCCGGCAAGCTGCGCCTGATGTACGAAGCGAACCCGATGGCTTTCATCGTCGAGCAAGCCGGCGGCGCAGCCACCGATGGCCAGCAGCGCATCATGGACATCGCCCCGCACAAGCTGCATCAGCGCGTGCCCGTCTTCCTTGGCTCGAAAGACGAAGTGGCCCGCGTCACGGCTTACCACGCGGAGTAAAAAGCCGCACTTTTCCATGGATTTCAGCGGCCCGTAGCCGGGCCGCGAAAAAAATGCAAAAAAGTTCGCGTTGACACTAGCAAATTTTGTGCATTGTTTGTAGAATGTGGGTCTTCGCCGTTGTAGCTCAGTTGGTAGAGCAGCACATTCGTAATGTGAAGGTCGCCAGTTCGATTCCGGCCAACGGCACCAAGTATTCGCAGTAGAAAAAAACCACCGCTCAAACGGTGGTTTTTTTTCGTCTGCAACTTTGTCGCCGCCAGCCTGCACTGGCGGGATCTCAGCCACCTCGCGCCTCCGGAGCAGCTCTTGCCATTGCAGGAGGAAGACGCCCCGCCCGCCACACTTGGCCGGCGGGGATTGCTATTTCCAACAGGAATTTAAGCCTGTGCCTCAAGGTGTGGCAGCGCACAGTGGCTCGCGGCGGGTGCGGTTAAGGTAGTGCTAACAGCTTGCTGCTGATCCACCGTTTGATATGGCTCAGCCCGGCAGCGTTTAGCCGCTTCTTTTCCCCTGAAGCGAGGAGAATCATGATTCGGTCACGGCATCGAGCATGGTTGAAATTATTCACTGTTAAAGGAAACCATCATGAACGCGATTGAAAAAACCAGCTCCGATTTGAATGGCAACGTCCAGGATACCCGCCAGGATTTGCACCGCACCATCGACAAGGTGGCTAGCCAAGCCCAGCCCCTGGCCGACAAGGTGGCCACGCGCGCGCATGACGGCGTGGATCAGGTAGGCGACCGCATCGACCAGGTCAGCGATACCGTCAGCAAGGCTTCCGAAACCCTGATGGCCCGCGGCAAGCAATTGGGCGCTGCCTGCCAGCGCGCCGGCGAGACGGGCCGTGGCTATGTGCGCGAGCGTCCGGCCGTATCCTTGCTGATTGCGGCAGCGGCCGGTTATGGCCTGTCGAAACTGCTGGGTTCGCGTAAATAAGTTTTACGCCTTCCTGGAAGGTGCTGTCGTGGGCGCTGTTCCCTGCGCCGTCATGGCGGGGCGGGCCAGCGCCCACGCGCACAAGACAGTAGCAAGCAGTAAAGGGGCGTGATGATGCGCTCCGTTTTGTCGTGTTTAATCGGCATACCTATTCCCATCCTTATTTTGATTGCCCTGTTCGTGCGCTGAATGAGGGAGTTGTAGCGTTCTCCCGGGGCGAATTTCTCACAGGAGATGACATGGCTAGCAACAAGAAAACGCCGTCCACGGACGGTGCGGGTTCCGTTTTAAGCAGCATGTCCGGTCCATCCGACAGCAAGGCGCCGCACAGCCTGGGCTCGGATAATGACGTGACCCGCGCACTGCTGCAAAAAACGGCCGCCGGCCAGGAGCTGGCCGCCGCCATGGCTGTCAATCCCAAGGAAGATGGCCAGTATGGCGAGGCGGCGCGCACGCCTGCCGAAGGCGTGCATGTGGCAGCGGGTGAACCGCTGGCAACGGCCAGCACCACGGGTGAAACGACAGCATCAGCGAAGACGGGCGATGGCCAGCCAGCGCTGGGCGAGAATGCGCGTAATGCCTCGCTGGACGGCGCCCGCAGCGACGACAACGGCTGTGTGTTGACGACCAATCAGGGCGTGCCCGTGGGTGACAACCAGAATTCGCTGAAGGCGGGTTTGCGCGGCCCCACCCTGATGGAAGACTTCATTTTGCGTGAAAAGCTCACGCATTTCGACCACGAGCGCATCCCCGAGCGCGTCGTGCATGCGCGCGGTTCGGCCGCCCATGGTTACTTTGAATGCTACAAGGAGCAAGGCAAGCTGACGCGTGCCGCGCTGTTCGCCAAGGCGGGCAAGCGCACACCCGTCTTCGTGCGCTTTTCCACCGTGGCCGGCGAACGGGGTTCGACCGATACGGCACGCGATGTGCGCGGCTTCGCCGTGAAGTTTTATACGGACGAGGGCAACTGGGACTTGGTGGGCAATAACATTCCCGTCTTCTTCATCCAGGATGCGATGAAATTTCCCGACCTGATCCACGCCGTCAAGCCCGAGCCGCACCATGGCATGCCGCAGGCGGCCAGCGCACACGACACCTTCTGGGATTTCGCCTCGCTGTCGCCTGAAATCACGCACATGCTGATGTGGGCCATGTCCGACCGCGCCATTCCGCGCAGCTACCGCATGATGCAGGGCTTTGGCGTGCACACCTTCCGTCTCGTGAATGCCAAGGGCCAGTCCGTCTTCTGCAAATTCCACTGGTCGCCGATGGCCGGCACGCATTCCCTTGTGTGGGACGAAGCCGTCAAGATCAGCGGCGCAGATTCCGACTTCCACCGGCGCGACCTGTGGGAAGCCATCGAGTGCGGCGAGTATCCCGAGTACGAGCTGTCCTTCCAGGTGTTCACGGAAGCGCAGGCCGAAGCATTTCCCTTCGACGTACTCGATCCCACCAAGCTGATCCCCGAAGAGCTGGTGCCGCTTGTCCCCGTCGGCAAAATGGTCTTGAACCGCAACCCGGACAATTTTTTCGCCGAGACGGAGCAGGTGGCCTTTTGCACGGCGCACATCGTGCCCGGCATCGATTTTTCCAACGATCCGCTGCTGCAGGGCCGCATTCACTCGTACATGGACACGCAGATCACGCGCCTGGGCGGCGCCAACTTCCATGAAATTCCCATCAATGCTCCGCTGGCGCCCCTGCACAACAACCAGCGCGACGGCATCCACCGCCAGGCCATCAACCGTGGCCGGGTGGCCTACGAACCCAATTCGCTGGCGGGTGGCTGCCCGTTCCAGGCGGGTACGAAGGGTTTCAACAGTTTTCCCGCGCCCGCCGAAGGCGACAAGGTGCGCGGCAAGCCCGAGAAGTTCGCCGAGCACTATGGCCAGGCGCGTTTGTTCTGGATCAGCCAGACGCCTGTCGAACAAGACCATATCGTGCACGCCTTCCGCTTTGAACTGAGCAAGGTACAGACGGTGGTGATCCGCCAGCGCATCGTCGCCATGCTGCGCAATGTCGACGAAACCCTGGCACAGCGCCTGGCTGATGCACTGGGCCTGGCGCTGCCGCCCGTCATGCCGCGCGCCTCCCTGCAGCCGCTGCCCGCGTATGCGCCGTCGCCGGCACTGTCGCTCTTTTTCCGTCCCGGCAAGACGGGCATCCATACCCTGCGCGTGGCCATCCTGGTGGGGCCGGGCAGCGACGGCGCGCAGGTGCGCAACATCTATGCATCGTTGCTCTCCGATGGCGCCGTGCCACGGCTGGTGGGCAGCCTCCTGGGGAAAGTCGACACCAGCGGCGGTGCGCCACTCGACGTGGAAATCTCGCTCGAAGCGGGACCGTCCGTGCTGTTCGACGCCGTCGTGCTTCCCGATGGCCAGGGCGCCGTGCAGCAACTGGCTGACGACGCCAACGCGCTCGACTTCCTGCGCCTGCAATACCGCCACTGCAAGCCGATGCTTGCCGTCGGCGCGGGCAAGGGTTTGCTGGACAAGGCTGGTGTGCCGGCGGCCCTGCCCGATGGCAAGCCTGATCCAGCCGTCATCGTCGCGCCGTCCGGCGACGTGGTGAAAGCCGTGGCGGCCTTTAAAAAGGCGCTGGCGGCGCACCGGGCATTCGCGCGCGAAACGGATCCGCCGAGGGTGTGAGTGGCTGGATCAGCAACGGGGCCGGATCCGCCTGTCCCGTTGCATACCCTGTTTGCTCTGCATGCGCAACGCCATGCAACAATGTAAACAATAAAAACGTCCTGCGGTGATATGCTGCTGACTAGAACTGTTCATTTGCAACCATTTCCATACCACCAGCGAAGAACGGCTTCAGCAAACCGGATCGCGATTACTGCATGGACAAGTACACACCTCGCACCTGGGGGCCGGGCGAACGCCCGACCTTGCCCGGGTCGCCATCGATGCCCGAACATTCGACGCCCAAGCGTGTCGCGTATTTCATCGTCGGCCTGATCGTCGCGCTGACGGGGGGGCTGGGCAACGGCCTGGTGACTGCCAATTTGCTGAACCTGCAAGGTTCGCTGGCCGCCTATGCCTACCAGATGCAGTGGCTGCCGGCTGCCTACGTGATGACCATCGTGTCCATGAATTTGCTGCTGGTGAAGTTCCGCCAGCAGTTCGGCCTGCGCCTGTTCACGGAAGCGTTCCTGGTGCTGTATGCGCTGGTGACGTTCGCCCATCTGTATGCCAATACCTTGCCGTCGGCGATCGCCGTGCGCGCCGCGCATGGCATGGTGGGCGGCGCGCTGGGGGTGCTGGGCCTGTACTACACCCTGCAGGCGTTTCCCGCGCGGCACCGCCTGAAGGGGGTGGTGCTGGGCCTGGGCTTTGCCCAGCTGGCCTTGCCGCTGGCGCGCATCTTTACCTCCGAACTGCTGCAGATCGGCGAATGGCATGGCCTGTACCTGTTTGAGCTGGGCCTGGCCCTGCTGGCTCTCGGTTGCGTGCTGGCCCTGAAACTGCCGCCCGGCGACCGCGTGCAGACCTTCGAGCCGCTCGATTTCCTCACCTTCATCCTGTTCGCGCCCGGCGTGGCCCTGCTGTGCGCGGTGCTGGCGCAGGGACGCACGGCGTGGTGGATGGAATCCGACTGGGTGGGCGTGTGCCTGGCGTGCTCCATTGTGCTGATCGCCGCCTCGCTGGCCATCGAGCATAACCGCGCACGCCCGCTGCTCAACACGCGCTGGCTCACCACGGGCAAGATCGCCAAGCTATTTTTATCCGTGCTGCTGTTTCGCATCGTGCTGTCCGAATCGACGGGGGCGGTCGGCTTCCTGCAGGCGCTGGGCTTGAATACGGACCAGATGCAGAACCTGTTCATCGTGGTGCTCCTGGGCAGCGTGGCGGGCTTGCTGGTCAGCGCGCTGACGATCAATCCGGCGACCCTCCACCGTTCGCTGATGTTCGCGCTGCTGCTGATCGCCGCCGGGGCGTTGATCGACGCGCACGCCACCAGCCAGACGCGCCCCGTCAACATGTATGTCAGCCAGTTCCTGCTGGCCTTTGGCGGCACGTATTTCCTCGGCCCCACCATGGTGGCCGGCATGGGCGCCGTGATCGCCGAACCGCGCAACCTGGTGAGTTTTTCCGTGATGTTTACCATGACGCAGAACCTGGGTGGCTTGCTCGGTTCGGCCATCGTCGGCACCATCCAGACGGCGCGCGAAAAATACCATTCCAGCTACCTGGTCGAGCACTTGACCATGCTCGACCCGCAGGTGGCCGCGCGCGTGCAGTCCGGTGCCGCAAGCTACGGCGGCGTGCTGATGGACCCCGCCCTGCGCAGCGCCCAGGGCGTGGCGCGCCTCGGCGCCATCGCCACGCGCGAAGCCAATGTGCTGGCCTATAACGATGTTTTTTTGATGATCGCGGGCGTCGCCATCGCCACCTTGATCTGGATGCTGGTCAGCCAGTCCTGGACCCGCATCACCACCGGCGCGCGCCGGCTGGTCGGCCCAGTGCGCGATGCGCAGACGGCCATGGCCATCGTCCCCATTACCAATTCGGAACCGAGCAATGACAGAAAATAACACCACGCCGCCAGTACCGCCATCCGCACCTGCAGCGCCTCCTGCGCCAGTCCCCGCGGCTACCACCACGCCACCGCAACCGGACCGGCGCCACCAGTGGCTGTCCGCGCTGGCCTTTGCCGCCGTGGCCCTGGTGGGCGTGCTGATCGTGCTGTATGCGTGGCGTTTGCCGCCGTTCACCAGTCCCATCGTGACGACGGAAAACGCCACCGTGCGGGGACAGGTGACCATCATCGGCACGCAGCTGTCCGGCTATGTGGTGGAAGTGACTGTGCAGGATTTCATGGATGTGAAGGAAGGCCAGCTGCTGGTGCGCATCGACGACCGCATCTACCAGCAGCGCTACGAGCAGGCGCAGGCGCAGCTGGCGGCGCAGCAGGCGGCGCTGTCGAACTGGGCGCAGCAGAAGGCCAGCGCGCAGGCGGGGATTTCGGTCAGCGAGGCGGCCCTGGCCAACGCGGAAGCGCAGGCGCGCAAGGCCAGCGCCGACTTGAATCGCGTGGAGCAGCTGGTGGCCGACGGTTCGCTGTCGCAGCGCGAACACGACCAGTCGCGCGCCACGCAGGCGCAGATGGCGGCCGCGCTGGCGCAGGCCCGCGCCAATCTCGACATCGCCCAGCAAAGCGTACATAGCGTGGTGGTCAACAAGCAGGCCCTGGAAGCGGCGGTGGCAAACGCGCAGGCGGCCGTCAAGGCGGCAAAGATCGACCTCGATAACACGCGCATCGTCGCGCCATCCGACGGCCAGCTGGGCCAGGTGACGGTGCGCCAGGGCGCCTACGTGAATTCGGGCGCGCAGCTGATGGCGCTGGTGCCGCGCCAGATGTGGGTGATCGCCAATTTCAAGGAAACGCAAATGAACGGCGTGCAGGAAGGGCAGAGCGCCACCTTCCACGTCGACGCGCTCGATGGCGCCGTGCTGACGGGGCAGGTGGAACGCATATCTCCAGCCACCGGTTCCGAGTTTTCCGTGCTGCCGGCCGATAACGCGACGGGTAATTACCTGAAGATTGCCCAGCGCATTCCCGTGCGCATCCGCATTGATGCCGGGCAGGCGAATGCGCGCCGACTCGTGCCTGGCATGTCGGTGGTGGTCAGCGTCGATACCTCCGCCGTATTGAACGACTCGGCGGACAATCCCGCACCACCGCCTGCACCGAAAAAGGCGGCCGCAAAGGCCAAGCCATGAAGCGCCGCCTCCTGCTGATTACCGGCGTGCTGGCGCTGGCTGGCTGCGCCGCCAATGCGCCACCGCAGCCCCCGTCGGCCCTGCAACTGCCGTCCGGCTGGCGCGAGCACGGAGAGGGCGGCGCAGTGTCCGCGCATGGCACGCAGGTGGAGCAGCTGTGGTGGCAGGCGTTCGGCGATCCTGTTTTAAGTGATCTGGTGGGAGAGGCGCTGGCGCGCAATGGCGACTTGCGCGTGGCGCGCGCCCGCGTGCAGGAATACCGCGCACGCCTGGCGCAGGCCGATGCGAACCGCGCGCCGAACCTGGCCTTTGACGGCTCGCCCACGCGCACGCGCACGCTGGCCTACAACGGCGTGCCGTATGTGACGAATGTCTTCCAGGCAGAACTGCAGGCCAGCTATGAAATCGATGTGTGGGGCCAGCTGGCCAGTCTGAGCGATGCGGCCGGCGAGAGCTACCGCGCCGAGCAGGCCAGCCTCGATGCGGCGGCCCTGTCGATCGCCGCCAGCGTGGCCACGGCCTACCTGAACCTGCGCGGACTCGACGCGCAGCTGGCGCTGACGCAATCGACCCTGCAACTGCGCGAACAGTCGCGCGAGCTGGCGCGCAAGCAGTTCGAGGTGGGCTACAGCTCGCGGCTGGAATGGCTGCAGGCGCAATCGGAATACCATGCGGCGGCCGAACAGGTGCCGCAGCTGCAGCGGCAGATTTTTGAACAGGAAAACGCGCTGGCCGTCCTCGTCGGTGGCAATCCCGGCCCCATCGCGCGCGGCTTGCCGCTGGCCGAACTGTCGGCGCCTGGCGTGCCGGCCGGCCTGCCTTCCGAACTGCTGCGCCGGCGGCCCGACATCGCGCGCGCGGAACACAATCTGGCGGCCGCCAATGCCAGCCTGGCAGCCACGCGCGACCTGCTGCTGCCCTCGTTCAAGCTGACGGCGACCGGCGGCGGGCAAGCCACCACCTTGACTGATTTCCTGCATGCGCCGACGGCCCTGTGGCGGCTGACGGCGCTGGCGGCCGGCCCCCTGTTCGACGGCGGGCGGGTGCAGGCGCAGACGGATGCGGCCGGCGCGCAGCGCGACCAGCTCGTGTATACCTATGAAAACGTGGTGAGGAATGCTTTCGCCGAAACGGAAAACAGCCTGGGTGCCATCTATTGGCTCCAGCAGCAAGCCGTGGAAAACGACGCGCGCCGCGCCACGGCGGCTGATACCCTGCGCATCGCGCATAACCGCTACCGCAATGGCTACGCATCGTATCTGGAAGAACTCGATGCGCAGCGTACCCTGTACAGCGCCGACGTGGGCTTGCTGCAGCTGAAAACGCGCATCCTCGTCGCTTCGGTCGACCTGTACCGGGCCATGGGCGGCGGCTGGTCCGCTGGTGGACAATAGCGCCCGCGTGTCCGGCGCAACCTGTGCCACCGGCCCGTGATCGCCACGAGTTTGCCAGACACCGGCGAGCCGTTCAAAATGCCTACGCTCAAACTCTGCGGTCCAAAGCCTGTCATGCAATCCATGACGGCGCTTCGGATTGTAGAACATCTCGATATAGCCGAAGATGCCTTGCCTTGCCTTGCCTTGCCTGGCGTCGTCCCGGGTTGCATGGGTCTTGCGCTTGATACGCTGGAAAAGCTTTCAGCGACAGCATTGTCATGGCAGTTGCCACGCCGGCTCATGCTTGGCACGCCGCCGCCTTGCCACTGGCGCTTGCCGTATCCGGTCTGAGAGCGTCAGCTCCGCTGAGCGCATGATGCGGGAACGCGATGGATGCCGCATCGCTCGCCCAGCTCGCGCAGGTCGCCGGATACCTTGCGATAGCCGTAGACCGCGCCGCTTCCCAGCCATGACTGCTGTGTGTTCAAGCGGTCATCGCAACAGTGCTGTTTGAATGGCGATTCATTGATGCGACACTGCGCCATTCTGGCAACGCACAGGGCCATTGATGTAGCGCCACTGCCGATCCGTATCATGGTAATGATTGTCGCTCGCCAGCCTATTGCCCGTACCGCATAGCTGCTCGTCGACTTTCGTGTTGGCCGGGTTGTACAGGGTCTTGATGGCGCGGCCGCCGAAATTGAAGGTATAGATCAGCTCCTGCTGGAGGTAGGTCTCAAGATGTCCGCTACGCTCGACAAAGATTTCTGGTTCCGGATTCACCAGGCCGGGCGCCCGCTGCATGATCCATTTGCAGAGCGGGCTCAGTTCGACATAGTTATAGCGTTTGGCCTCGGCAGTGCAAACGGCCTGCACCAGAACGACGCCGAACAGTAGCGCCACCGGCCAGCGAGGGAGCGTGCGCAAACGCCAGAACAGGGCGAACAGGAAGGGCATGCTGGCCCAGAAGGCGTAGCGCATGACGCCGGCAGCGTCCGAATTCCAGTTGTGTATGGCCATCGCCGGTATCGCCAGCGCCATGGTAAACAGCACGCAGCTCAATAGTAACAGCGCCTGGTGAACTATTTGCCCGGTTGCCAGCTTGCGCCAGCCCCAGAGCAAGAGCATGGCCATTACGCCGGGGATGCCCATAATCATGCCTTGGTTCAGGTCGAAATAGAAGGAGTGCAGGCGTATCAAGCTGATCAGGGCTGGGTCGGAGGCGCGCTGGGCAATAATGCTAGGCACGCCAAATTGATACAGATTCCACAGCACCGGCAGCAGGGCCAGCAAGACGCCGATCGCCAGGCCCAGCAGATACCGCCGCTGCAGCATGGCGCGCAGACTGACGCGCCAGCCAGCATCGGCGCGATAGTGCAGGCCGGCGCGCAACAGGGGAGCGTAAGCGAAGAAAAATACGATGGTCGGATTTTGCAGTGCAGCCAGGCCGGCCAGCACCCCGCCTGCGATGGGCGCATCGTCGCAATACAGTATCAGCGCCGCCAGCAGCGCCGCTGCGCTCAGGCATTCTGGGCTGCCCCAGCCGCCATAGTGCCAGCCGCCACACAGCATGAACAGCAGCACACCCAGCAGCGCCCTGGGCGCCGAGCCGAACAGGCGGAACAGGCTCAGACCGAGCACGAAGACCATGCCAAGGTTGATGATTTGGTAGGCTTTGAAGGGAGGCAGGCCCAGCGCATGCAGCAATTTGAACGGCGGCGCGGCCAGCAGTGAATAGCCAAAAAAATGGATGGAATAGGCTTTGCCATCCTTGCCAATGGCAAAGGCGGGATACAGATCCTTGCCGTTTTGCCGCAGACCGGGTTCGACGAGGTCGTACACGCCTTGCAGGGCGGGCGCTAATGACCTGGCCAGAGTGATGTCGCTCGGGCGCACGTCCGGCGTACCGTGGGTGGCCAGGGCAACGGTGACAAGGGAATACTCGACCGCATCGCCACGATGCTGAGCTTCGGTGCTGATGAGCAAAGCACCCAGCAGCAAGGCGAGCAGGAAAGCAAAACGCCACCAGGCGGCGGACAATTTGTTGAACGTCACATTATCTCCAAAGTAAAGGTCGGGACGGGCCCGGTCGTTAGGGTGCCGTCAGTGTATTGCACAAATAGCATGTATGTCGATGCAGGCAGTAAATTTGGCAGCTGCGGACAGTCTTCAATCGTACAGGCGGGAATCGAGGCGGCCATGCCGGTATTGCGGGTCATGACGACGCCTGCACAGGTTAACGCGGCCGGTTTAGCGCGTCAGAATGAAGGCGCCGGCCGCGATCAGGGCCATGCCGGCCAGCTTGCCGGCATGCAGCGGCTCATTGAGCAGCGTGGCGCCGATCAGCGCCACCAGGCACATGGTGGCGGCGGTCATCACCGGGTAGGCTAGGCTGATCTGTAATTTCTGCAGGGCGATCGAATAGCAGACAAAGCCCAGCGCATAGGTAGTGCAGGCGCCGCCCAGCCAGCCCATGCGGGCCAGGGTCCAGCCGACGCCGGCATGGGCGGACAGCTTGATCAGCAGGGTGGCGAGGGCGCTGGCGACGGCGGCCAAGCCGCACCACAGGTAGCCGTTCAGATTTGAGGACATGGTTGGAATCGATGGTGAGTGAGGAGGTCAGAATGCGGCGCCGGCAACGAACAGTATGCACAGGCCGATCACGACCAGTGAGACCGCATCCTTGCTGACATACAGGACCGGGTCTTCATTGACCTGGCCGCGAAAGCCCAGCGTCCACAGGCGGCCCAGCCAGTACACCAGCAGGGGTACGACAGCCAGCAGCCAGTGCTGGCTGGGGTACAGTTTTTGCACGTTCGGCGAATTGATATACAGCATGAAGATCAGCACCGATAACATGCCGCTATTGATGCCCATGGCGCCTATGGCGGGCTTGTCGGCCACCGAGTAGCCGCGGCCGCTGGTTTTATCCTTGCCCTGGCGCTTCAGATTGAACAGTTCGCTATATCGTTTCAGCAGCGCCAGGGACAGAAAGAGGAAGAAGGAAAATGCCAGTAGCCAGAACGACGGTTCAATCTGCGTTGCGGCAGCACCGCCCAGGATGCGGACCGTGTACAGCAGTGCCAGTGTGACGATGTCGATCATCAGCAAGCGCTTCAGCACGAAGGAATAGGAAAGCGTGGCGACGAAATACACCAGCACCACGGCCAGCAGCAGCGGATTGAAGGTGGCGCACAGTAGTATCGCGGCCAGCGCCAGCAGCGGGCTGCTGATCATCGCCAGCGCCAATGGCAGCGTGCCGGCGGCAATCGGGCGCTTGCATTTGGTCGGATGCAGGCGGTCGTCGTGGGCATCGAGCGCATCGTTGAGCAGATAGGCGCTGGATGCACACAGCGAAAACGCGACAAAGGCCAGCAGCGATTGCAAGAATGTGGGCAGGTCCAGCGCATGGCCGGCCAGCATCGGCAGAAATACCAGCAGGTTTTTCAGCCATTGGCGCGGCCGCATGGCTTTCAGCAGCGCGCGCATGACCGGCTTGCGCGGGGTGCCCATGTGCGTCGTGGCGGTGCCGCCGCCCAGAGCGAACGGTTTCATGGTGACGCTGTAGGCTTGGCGGCTGGCTTGCCAGACCGGCACGTCGACGGGCGAGTTGCCGATGTAATCGAAGCCGCGCGGACCGTAGCGTGCCGTCAGCGCGTCGGCCTTGTTGTGCGAGGTCAGGTTGACGCCTTCGTCGTCGGTCGCCATCACGTCGTCGAACAGGCCGGTATGGCTTGCGATCTGCTCAGCGAAGCGGCGCTGCGAACCCGTGGCCAGCACCAGTCGGCGGCCGGCTTGGCGCTGTTCGGCCAGCGTGGCCAGCAAGCCCTGGTCGTAAGGCAGCGTGGCAGGATCAAATGCGATATGCAGTGCCAGTTGCTGCTTGAAGCCGGACTTGCCACGCAGCAGCCAGAACGGCAGGCGCCAGATTTTCCAGAAATGCTGCTTCATGAATAGCAGCATGGCTTCCCACAGCAAGTCGGAATAAATCAGTGTGCCGTCCAGGTCTACCACCAGCGGCGGGGAGGTGGCGGAACTGGTGGCGGGAAGGGTGCTTGATTCGTTTGAGGACATGTGGCTTTGCAATGAGCGCCGGCCTGGCGGAGATGCCAGGAGCCGAACGCTTATATTGTTAAATGAGAAAGTATAATCGCAATTGGCTGCACCATAGCGCTAGTGCGTGGTATCGCTGCCGCCTGGCAACTCCTTATACCATTGCTGCTGCAGCACCACGTCCAGCATTTGCTGGGCGCTGTCGTTCCAGGTCAGCCAGGGCAAGGCGCGTGAATCCGGCGCCGTGCCTGCTTGTAGTGCAGCAAGCCACTGGTGCAGGGTGGCCGCCAGTTCGGCCGGTGTCGCCGCCGTAAAATAGCTGGCATGTCCCTGCGCCACTTCGCGGAACACGGGCAAGTCGCGCGCCAGGATGGGAATGCCTTGCTGTGCGGCTTCGATCAGCGGCAGGCCAAAACCTTCACCCTCGGACGCCGCCAGCAGGCCGGAGGCTTCCTTGTACAGGCGCTGCAACATTTCGTCGGACACGCCGGGCAGCCAGAACAGATGTTGTTCGCGCTGGGGATGCTGCTTCAGGCGCTGCGCCAGGGCGTCGACCATCCAGCCTTCCTTGCCGACGATCACCAGATTGACTTGCTCGCCCTGTTCCCACAGCAGGTCGAAGGCGGCCAGGGCCAGGGCGTGTCCCTTGCGCGGTTCGAGCGTGCCGACCATCAGCACGCTGGGGCGCGCCGCCACGCTGGCAAACACGTGGTCGGCATTCGGCGGCAGGCCAAAGCTGGGCTTGCTGGCATCGATGTCGGCGCCCAGATGGAAATAGCCGAGCTGCAGCGGCGCGCGGCGGAGCTGCGGGCGCGTTGCCGTCCAGGCCGCCAACTCGTCGGCCACGGCGCGCGAAATGCAGATAATGCCATTGGCGGCGTGCGTCACGGTGTCCAGGTAAATGCCGAAATAATCCTCGGTGCCGTGCGGGAACCATTCCGGCCGCAGCATCGGCAAAATGTCATACACCACGAAATACACGGCGATGCCGCGCTTGCGCATGTCGAGCAATAACTGGCGATTCTGCGACGTGCCATTGGTAAACAGGTCGAGTCCGAGGAAGATATCGCCGTGGCGGGCCTCGATCGGCGCATCCTCCATTTGCAGCTCGCTGACGCCGAGCAGCTCCAGCATGAAGCGGCGCGCATAGCGATATGGGCGATTGCCGCCATTGCCATACACGGGCTCGACGCGGTAACCGGGCGGCGGCTGATCGATCAAAACTTGCAACACGCTGCGCACCACGCGCTGGATGCCCGTTTTCAAGTCGGTATCCATCAGCGCGGAGACGTCGACGAAAAGCTGTCGCGGCGCCGTCGGTGCTTGATTGTAGGCAATCGCCCGGGCGGCGGACAGCAGCTCCGCCGGGCCCGGCGCAGGCGTGGCCACGCGCGCCAGCGCCAGGGTCAGCGCGCGGTAGCGGCTGCGCGTATGCTGCGTGGCAAAATGTTCTATCGCCTCGTGGTAGCAATGTGCGGCGGCGGCCGGCGAATGGTCGCTACGTATCAGTCCGGCGGCGGCTTCGCCCAGGCGCTGGCGCAGGGCGGGATCGCCGTGCAGCAGCGTCAGCGCAGCGCTCAGCTCGGCCACGCTACAGGCGTCCGGCAGCTTTAACAGTGCGCTGTCGGGCAGCTCGGCGCCGGCGCCGTGGGCATTGATGATAGTCGGCGCGCCGTAGAGCATGCAGTCGAGGATGGCGGCCGAGGTTTCGCCGCGCGTCATGCTGCGCAACTGGACCGCGATGTCGGTAGCGGCGGCGTAGTCCGCATACTGCTCGGCGCTGACGAAACCGGTGATGCCGATGCGTTCGCGGGCGGGGCTGCTGGCGATCTGCCGTTCGATATCGTAGCCGTAATCGGTGCTGGCGTTCTGCCCCACGAACAGCAGGCGGCAATGCGCGTCGCTGCCCAGCGGCGACGCTTCGAAAGCGGCGATCAATTCCGCATTGAGTTTGGTCGCCCCCAGCATGCCGAAAGTTGATACGACGAAGTCGTTCGGGCCCAGCCCCAGGCGGCTGCGCGCCGCAGCGCGGCGTTCGGCAGTGCTGGCGCCTATCTGTTGTGCCAGCGGACGGCGCGGCAGCGGCGCCGTGCGCCATTGGGCAGGGTAGTCGGCGCCATACCAGCGTGCCGCCAGTTGGCAGGCGAATGCGGAATGGACGATGACGCCGGCGGCCTGGTCGAGTACCGCCTTGTTGGTTGGAAAGGCCCAGATCGTATCGTTGCGTCCCAGGCGCTGCTGTTCCAGCAAGCCCTTGTAGCCGTGCGACTGGTACAGCGCCTGGAAAAAGGCGCTGTCCTGATAGCCGCCGCGCTCCATCTGGTCGACCACGCCCGACAGATAAAAGTCATGCAGGATCACCACGCCCGGATGCCGCTGCAGCATGTCGAACATGTAGCGATGCATGTGATTGTTGCCGAAGTGGTAGACGATACGGTCGAATTCGTGGGCGTGCTCGTCGAACCAGGTGGGGGTGCGCAGCGGGAAGTTGGCACTCAGGGCCATGTCACTGATACTGTCCTGTTCCGCAATCAGTTCGATGTCATAGTATTGCGCCAGCGCCGGAATGACATCGGCGCTGTAGTCGGCGATGCCGGAGCGTTCCGGTGGCAGTGGCGACAGGTAGGCCAGGCGCGGCCGGCGCGGGGCAGCTTCGGCAGGCGAGGGTTGTGCGGCGACGGCGTCAAACAACTGCCATAGCTGTGGCGTGGCGGGCAGCACTGCAAGCTGCTGCGGCTGCTTGTCGCAAGCCGTCTGCAAGCGCTGGGCCAGTGCCGGCGTGGCTGCGAGCAGCAAGTCGGCTGTGCGCAAACTGGTCTGCAGGCGCTGCCAGGATTCGAGCTGCGCCGCATTGGCGTTCTTCGGTGCGGCCAGCAGCGTGTCCGATTCCAGGCTGAAGACGGTCCGCAGGCCGGCCAGCGGACGCGCCGCGCACACCGGCGTGCCGCTGTCGGACTCGAACAGGGCTGGTGTATAGACCAGGTCGGGGGCCAGCCCAAGCAGGAAATTGTCGCGCACCAGTTCGGCTGCGCGGCGCTGCCACGGCGTGGCATCTTTCGTCAGCGGCACATCGTAAGTACGCACCTGTCCGGAGGGCAACAGGCCGCTGAACGCGGCGCGCAATTGTTCCAGCTGGTCAGGCTGGCCTGCCTGCAGCACGATCCAGACTTCGTGCGTGCCGGCACTGCGGGCCAGTTCCTGCGCCTGGGCCAGCGCTTGCGCTGCCGGGCTGGATGGAAGGGTATGGCTGCCGTCCTGGCAGGCTTGCAAATCGATGACGAGACGCATAATGAATTATCGTGAAGAAGAGTGCATGGCCGAGGCCAAGTCGGCCAGCACGGCGCGCACCGACAGCGGCAGTGCTGCCAGTTCGGCTGGAACGGCCAGATGGGCAGCCTGGGTCGGTACTTTTGCTTGCGGCGAGGCCTGCTGGCGGCTGATTTGCATCAAGCGCTCTGTGACAGCGGGGAAACGCTTCTTGAGCGGCATCAGCAAGCGCCGCGCTTTTTCATTGCTGCTGATGCGGCGCAGCACCAGGCGGGCGCCGTTACGGCTGCGCGCATACAGCTTGCGCGGCAGTTGCGTCACGTGGCGCAGGGACAGTATGGCGCGCCAGGTCAAGCTCGTTTCGATCTGCACCAAACGCTGTTGCAGGCCGTTGGCCCACTGTTCCATTTGCTGGTAGGCGGCGACACGGGCCTTCAGCTGCTCCGCTTCGCGTTCGCTTGTCTCCAGGCGCTGCTGCGCCTGTGACAGCACGCTCTCGAGCGTATTGACGGCCTGGCCAAGCGACGCTATGGCGCTGCCCGCGCTGAGCTGTGCCTGGATTGCCGCGGCCGCTTGCTGCTCGGCTTGCGAGCGCAGCGCCACCGCCTCGGCTGTTGCAAGCTGGGCCTGCTGCGCCACCGTGGTAATGCGGGTATTTTCCTTCCAGGCCGCGTCCAGGTGATAGCTGATGAAGTCATCGAAGACATTGGCCTGCAGATTGAGCACGTTGAGCAGGGCGCGCTGTTCGTCGGCCACGTAATAGCGGTTCAAGCCATCGAAATAAGCGTAATGGTAAGCGTGGTCGGTGACCAGTGCCTCCCAGTCGGCGTGGTTGCTCACGCGGCTGCCGGGCAGGGTCGCCTCGATCACCAGCACCCACGGACGCCAGCGTTGCAGGTCGAAGCCGCGCAGCACTTCGCCCTCGAAGCCTTCGACATCGATTTTCAGGAAATGAATGGTGCCGCGCACGTGTTCGGCGCAGATATCGCTGAGGGTGCGCAGCGGCACCACCGTTTCCACCACGGCGTAGCCTTCGGCGATATGCTCGCGCGCCACGGCGCTGTCGGTCGAGGCCCAGCCGTTCATGGCCGGCACATCGAACAGCGTGATCTCGCCGGCTGCGGCACCGGCCGCCACGGCCAGGTTGATGTCGCGCGGACGCTGCTGCTCGAACACCTGGTGGTAGGACGGCATCGGCTCGATGTTGATGCCGCTCCAGCCATGGTCATAAAAGGCCTTGGTCACGGAGTGCAGCACCGGGTCGTTGGCGCCAACGTCGATGTAAAAGCCGTTCTTGACGTGCTGCAGGGCGCGCCACAGCAGCACGTCTTCGAAGTTTTGAGCGTAGGTGAGGAAGGTCATAGGTGGACGATATTGACAGTAGGGTCTATCCAGGCCGTACCTTCGAAGTGCGGCCGGTGCATGTTCATCACGGTAAATACCAGCGCCAAGTCGCGCCATTCATAGTTGTTGACCAGGTGCGTGTCGGTGCTGACGATGGCGGTCGAGACCGAATACGTGCCCGGCCCCAGGTTCATCGCGAACGCGAAGCAATAGCGCAGCCGCGCGCCGGCCTTGACCTCTTCGAGCGGCATCTGCTTGAGGTGGGTATTCGTGCCATACATGGCCTGGCCCAAACGGTCCTTGATCATATAGCCCAGCACCATGCGCGGGATATCGGCATGCGCCTGCACCGTCACTTCCAGCGTCACGGTGCTGCCGACGTCCACCACTTCGACGCGCGCGCCATGCTCGTCGAGCAGGGCGATATCGGCCACGCTGGCCTCGCCAGTGCCGGAAATGGTCTGCACCTTGCCGTCGGCCCGTTCATTGACGCGCACGGTCTGGTTCTCGCGCTCGGCGATCATGGCGTTGTAATAATCCATGATCTCTTCCGGCTTGCCCACGCGCGCCAGCCGTCCGCCATCGAGCAGGATGGCGCGGTCGCATACCGACTGGATGGCTTGCTTGTCGTGCGACACCAGCAGCAGCGTGGTGCCCAGGCGCCGGTACTGACGGATGCGCTCAAAGCTCTTGTGCTGAAAATACGTATCGCCGACCGACAAGGCCTCGTCCACGATCAAAATATCGGGACGGCGCGCGGTGGCCACGGAAAACGCCACCCGCATTTGCATGCCGCTGGAATAGACCCGCACCGGCTGGTCGATATAGTCGCCGATCTCGGCGAAGGCCTCGATCTCCGGCATCAAGCGGGTGATCTCGTCGACCGACATGCCCAGGAGCTGGCCGGCCATGTAGACGTTCTGGCGACCGGTAAAGTCCGGATGAAAACCCATGCCCAGTTCCAGCAGCGCCGCCACGCGGCCCTGCATCGTCACGCTGCCGGTGGTCGGCTGGGTGGTGCCGGTAATGAGTTTCAGCAGCGTGCTCTTGCCGGCGCCGTTGATGCCGATCAGGCCGACGGCTTCACCCGGCGCAACGTGGAAATTAATGTCTTGCAAAATCCACTTGAGCTGGTGGCGTGGGCCGCGAAACGGCAGCAGCCATTCGGCCAGGCGCGACCAGCGCGTGGGATATTGCTTGTAGGCCTTGCCCAGGTGACTGACTGTTATCGAGCCCATCAGAGTTCATCCACCATTTCTCCGGCACGTTTGCGGAATAATTGCATGCCCAGCACGCACAGCAGCACGGCGCAGATGGCGGCCGGCAGCAGGCTGCCCCAATCGGGCGCCTGGCCTGTCACCAGTATCGTCTGGTAAGCCTGGGTGATCGCGGCCATCGGATTCCAGGCCAGGTACTGGCGCATTTCCGGCGGCAGGATAGACGCCGGATACACGATAGGCGTCAGCCAGAACCAGAACTGGATGAAGATCGCAAAAAACTGGCCGACGTCGCGGAAGAATACATTGAGCACGCCCAGCACCATGCCCAGGCCGATGGCAAACAGGATCTGCAGCAGCAGCACGGGCGCTACGGCAATGAAAATCCAGCCTGGAAATTGACCCGAGAAAATCAGGAACAGGACGAACAGGGCGAAGATGATGACAAAGTTGAGGCTGGCATTGAGGACCACGATGACGGGCAGGCAAATGCGCGGAAAACTGATTTTCTTGAGCAGATTGGCGTGCTCCAGGAACATGTTTTGGGCGCGCGTGACGATCTCGGAAAACAGGCCCCAGGTCAGGATGCCGGCGCACAAATAGATGCTGTAGCCAAATTCAGAGGTGACGCCGGGCAGTCTGCTATGCATTACCTGGGAGAAGATCAGGGTGTACACCAGGATCAGAGCCAGTGGGCTCAGTACGGTCCAGGCCGCCCCCAGCATCGCTTGACGGTATTTGGACTGGAATTCACGCTTTACGCTGCCGATGACGAAGCCGCGATACGACCACAGGGCCCGCAGCATCGTGCTGGGAATCATGCCCAGCCCCGCAGCCGGCTGGACGGCAATGCCGCTAAAACTGTCACCATGGAGAAAATTGCGCTACCGTTACGGCAGGCAGCACCCTAGAATTGATAAGAGCGGAATTATACCGTACCCACCCCAGGGCCCGGATACCGGAGCAATACCTTCTTGCAAAGAAATTACCCTCCTTGCACCAGTTTTTTCAGGGCTTCGGGGTCTTTGATGAAGAGTCGGTGCGCCTCTTTTTGCACGATGCCTTGCTGTACCAGCATCAGCAGCGCGCGGGTGACCGTTTCGCGGCTGGTGTTGATCATGTTGGCAATGTCCTGGTGGGTAGGCAGGTTTTCCACCACGATGCCGTCCGGCTGCGTCGTCTGCATCAGTGCCAGGTAGGCATAGATGCGCCTGGCCGTGTTGCTGATACTCAGCAGCGCGCGAAATTCCGAGTCGCGCTGGATTTTTTGCGCCAGGTATTTCAGCATCTGCTTGGCCACCGATGGCGAATGCGAAAACAGGTGCATCGCGGTCGGCGCCGGCAGGAAGGCCACCAGCACCGGGCTCATCGCCAGCACCGAGGCGGAACGCGTCGAATTGTTGATCAGGGCGATTTCGCCGAAAAAGTCGCCCGGCTCCAGCATGCGCAGGCCGACCGCGCGCCCGTCTTCGGTCACGTCGATGACTTGCAGCTGGCCCGACAGCAGGAACAGCAGGCCATCGCCGCTGCCACCCTTGTGCAACACCACTTCGCGCCTGGCATAGTGGCGGATGCGCACCTCGCTCTTGACGAGGGTGATTTCGTCCTCGCTGAGTTCGGCCAGCAGCGGGATCTTGCGCAGGTGAATTTGAATGTGGCGCTGTTCTTCCGGCGCAGCAGTGCCGCTTGCTTCATTGTTCAGTGCGTTTGCATCCAGCTTCCGAAGTGTCATAGGTGTCGTGTCAGGTATCAAAGGGGCGGCGCAGGCGCAAGGCGCCATGCCGCATTACGCGAACAGGCTGCTGCATGCGACGACGATAGCCACCAGGGCAATGCCGGCCGTGTTCGCCAGTATGTCTTTCCAGCAGAAGGCGCGGGTCGGTACCAGCGCCTGCAGGCATTCGATGAGCCAGCCGGCGATCAGCAGGCCCAGCAGCCACAGCGCCGTTTCGCCCGGTCCACTGGCGATGCGCGCGGCAATCGCGCTGAGCAGGGCGAAGCCGGCGAAGTGCATCAGTTTATCGTTAGGCAAAGGCGGCAGCCAGCGGTTCGGCACCAGGCAGCCTGCCGACATGGCAGCAGCGATGGCGATGAACAGCATCAATTCCCAGTGCATTGCATTCCAGATCAAAAGATTGAACAGGCCTGATTGTATACGTTCAAGGACTTTGCCACTGGTAGCTCAATTGCAGTTGCCGGTTGTTGTACTGGAATAGTGAAATATCCTTATTGTTGCGCACGAAGCGCGCTTCCAGTTGCAGGGCCTGATTTTTGCCGAGCGGATAGATCAGCGTGCCGCGCATGACGTGGGTAGCCTGGTGCCGCACTTCATTGATCATGCCCGGCGCGTAGGGTAGTTCGCTGTCCCACTTTTGGTAGACGTACGCCATCTCGCCGATGCAACTGGCCCACAGCAGGCGGCGCGCCAGCAGGTTCAGCGCCATGCCGCGGCGGTCGCCGCCCGGCCGGTCGCTGACCGCACGGTCCTGCACATAAGCGAGGCTGGCGTTGCCGTACAAATCGTCTTTGCGGTAGCTGAGCTGGCCGCGCAGCTCGAAGGTGTTGGCGTCGAAGTTGGCCAATGTTACGTGTTGGATATGCGTGATGCCGCCCATCAGCGTGAACTGCAGGCTGTCGGGCAGCGGCAGCGGCGGGACGATGCGGGCCTGCAACTGGGCCTGGCGCTGGTACAGGCTGCCGCCCAGGGTAGTGAGGCCGAGCATGGCCGTGCTGCGGGCGGTCCAGCGCCCGAGGCGGTAGGGCGACTCCACGCCCAAGTACAGCGAAGTGCTGTCGTACTGCCGCAGTGTATCGTTGCGGCGGCTCTGGAACTGGGCGAAGCCGATGCTGCCGTTGGGCGTGATTTCGCGCATGTAGTCGGCGCCAAGCAAGCTGTACTGGTCGGACTTGGGCAGGAAATCGGTCAGCAACATCAACTCGCCCTGCACATTGGAGTAATAGGGGTTCGTTGCGCCCTGGTTAACATTCTGGTCGAAGCCGCGCCCGAAGATGAACGACGACGAGGATAGCGCCGGCCTGCCGTGGCAGCCGGTACGGCGTTCCGTGGTGATCAGTTCGATGATGCCGGGCGGCGGACTGAAGCGCAGTTCGATCTCCAAAAACAGGCGTTCTGCTTCGCTGATATTGCCCATGCTGCACTGGATCAGCGCGATTTCAAGCATGGCGCCGGCGTGCATCGGCTCTTCGTCGATGGCACGTTGGAATTGCTTCAATGCATCATTCTTGCGTCCCTCGGACAGCGATTGCAGCGCTTCCTGATACGGATCGGAGTGGGCCGGCGGCGGCTCCTGCGCGACTGCAGGGACGGCAAGCAGCATGCAAAACAAGGCCAGGACGGACGGCAGTACGCCGCGCCGAAGGCTCATGCTGCGTCGTCCATGCTGTTGCTACTGCTGGCAGGCGTGATGCCTTGGGTAATACGGGGGGCAGGGGGTATGGGAAGGGCAGGTGCCATGCTCAAATCAAGAGTGTATAAGGTAATTGGTTTTTCTTTGCCACGCAATATGCGTTCACCCAGCACGATGAAACGGTGGCGCCGTGCGCGCTCGACCGTGCCGGTGCCGATGATGATGTCATGGCTGAAGTCGCGCGCCGCCTGTTCCAGGCGCGAGGCGGTGTTGACGCTGTCGCCGACCGCGGTATAAATGCTGCGAAATGAAGTGCCAAAATCGCCGGCCATGGCCCGTCCGCTTTCGATGCCGATGCGCACCCGCAGGGGCGGGTGTCCGTTGAGGCAGCGTTCGGCGCTCAGGCCTGCCACGCGGCGCAGGATCTCGTGCGCCGCGTCCAGCGCCAGGTCGGCGTGGTGTTCGATCGGCAAGGGTGCGCCCCAGAATGCTACCAGGCCATCGCCGGTGTATTTGTCCAGCGTGCCTTGCTGGTCGATCACGGGAGCGGTCAGGCAATCGAGAAAGTCGCGCGTCAGCCGGGCCGCTTCCTCCACCGGCAGCGATTCGACGTGGGTGGTGTAGCCTTCCATGTCGGCAATCAGGGTGGTCACGTCAAGCAGGCGCGGTTTGAGCGGGTCCTTCACATCGCTGCGCATGAGCTGCTCGACCACTTTCGGCGCCACGTAGAGTCGCAGGGTATCGAGCAGGTAGCGTGATTTGCGCTGGCTCAGCTGCCAATGGTAGGGGACGGCAAACGTCAGCAGGAACAGATTCGTGGCGAGCGGCCCGGTGGTTGAAAAGTCCGGGTCGTGGGGGCTGATGACATACGCGAGCGCCAGCCACAGCACGGATGCGCCGCCCAGCAAGCCGACGCTCCAGGTTGCCGACAGGCGCGGGAAGGCGTAACTGGCGCCCAGCGTGACGATAATGGCAAACAGGACGCCCAGCAGGCGACCGGGCCAGGGCGTCGGCGCCAGTCCTGCTTGCTGGTCCAGCAAGGTGGAGAGCGCGGCGGCCTGTACCCCGAGGCCGGGGCGGTCGCCATGGAAGGGGGTGATGACGCGGTCGCCTATGCCCAGCGAGGAGGAACCCACCAGTACCAGGCGGCCGGCGGCGCTGGCCGGATCGATCGCCTGGTCGAGGATGTCGGCCGCCGACACCACGGTGTAGGCGCTCCAGTCGCGCTTGTAGGCTACGCGCATCAGGCCGGTGTTCGGCAGCGCCAGTGCGCCGCCGCCCTGGCAGCAGTTGACGATGGCCAGCGCCAGTGCGGGGTAGTGCTGGCCTTCCAGGGTGGTCATCAGCGGCACGCGGCGCAGTGCGCCGTCGGCGTCCGGAATGAAGCCGATATTGCCGACGTGGCGAGCCTGTGCCAGGCCTGGATGGTTGGCGATGTAGCCGGCAGCCTGCACCTGGCCGCCGGGGTAGCGGGTGCTGGCGCCGGCTGGCTGGCCGTCGCGCACCGGCTCGGGACGGCCAAAGTTGTAATCGAACATCTGCGCCAGCACCAGCGGGCCGTGCTGGGCCAGAAGTGCCAGGCGCTGGTCGCCCTGGCCCTCCGAAGGTTTGGGCAGGACGATATCGAGCGCCACTGCGCGCGCACTGTAATGTGTCAACAAGGTTTCGACCAGTTCGGCCAGTCGGTCGCGCGGCCAGGGCCATGGCCCCAGCTTGGCCAGGCTGGCCTCATCGATATCGACCACCAATATGCGCGGCTCTGGCGCCTTGCTGGCCTGCAGGCGCACGAAAAAATCGCGCACCCATTCATTGGCAAACACGGAGGCGCTGGGTGTGCTGCCCCATTGCGCCCAGATCGTCAGCAGGATGGCCAGCAGGGCGATGGCCGAGCGGACCAGGCCTGGGCGGGCGGTGCGTCTTATGGCAGGGGAAGGTGGGCGGGGATCGAGCACGTCTGGCCGGGAAAGTGCGGGTACACTTGCAGTGAATAAATAGTAAGTATATCGTGTTGTGTCCGCTGCCACATAGCAGTTGCAGCAGTTGATACAAATTGTAACTGCGGGCACAGGCCTGGGGAATTCGATAAAATGTGATCCTCATCACTGATCTAATTCCCGGCAGGCTGGATAATGGGGAAAATGGAGAACTCATGTTGCGTAAATTGTTAGTTACAGCCAGCATTGCGCTTTGCGCGCAGCTAGCCCACGCCGCGGAAGCGGGCAAGATCATCTTTGTTGCCGGGATGGCGCAGGTGGTGGACCGCCCGGCGCTGCAGGACGCTGCCGTGCAGGAAGGCGAGCTGCTGACGACCGGTGCGGATGGCTTTATCTATATCAAGACGCTCGACAATGGCCTGTTCATCCTGCGCCCGAATACCCGGGCGCGCATCGTGACTTACCATATCGACGCCAAGACCCCCGAGAACACCCGCATCAAGCTGGAGTTGCTGAGCGGCGTTGCGCGCAGCAAGTCGGGCGACGCCGTCAAGCTGGCGCGCCAGAACTTCCGTTTCAACACGCCGGTGGCCGCGATTGGCGTGCGCGGCACCGACTTCACGGTCTTTACCGACCAGGATACCTCGCGCGTGGCCGTCATTTCCGGCGGCATCGTGGTCAGTGGTTTTGCCGGCGCCTGCAGCCGGGAAGGCGCCGGCCCTTGCGAGGGGATGGCCAGCCGCGAATTGTCGGCCAGCCAGCGCGGCCTGCTGCTGCAGATTCAGCGCGGCCAGGGTGCGCCGCAATTGATGTCGAGTGCTAATGTTGGCCCCGACAACATTGCTCCACCGCGCAGCGATGAACCGCTGGCCAAGAGCGGCGGCATGACGAATGCGCCTGCCGCCATCGTGGTCGAGCCGAACCTGGATGCGAAGAAAAATGAAAGCCTGGCCCAGGCTGTGGTCCCCCGCGTGCCGCAGGAGCCTGTGCCCCCCGTCGTGACGCCGCCACCGGTGGTCGACCCGGGCCACAAGCCTGATCCAGTGCTGCCGCCAGTGCTGCCACCCGTGGTGCCGCCCGTGATCGTGCCGCAAAAGGATAGCGGCATCCTGTGGGGGCGCTGGCAGAGCGTCGGGCCTTCCCCCACGATGATCGACTTGACCGAGGAGCGCAGTCGCTCGGAACTGCTGGCCGTGAAAGGCAATTTCGCCCTGTTCCGCACGCCCGGCAAGGAGTACGTGGCGCGCGAAAATGGCAGCGTGGGGTTCAGCATGGCCGCCAGCGATGCATATGTGTATACCGACTACGGCTATGGCAACCGGACGACGGCCACCGCCAGCCTGTCAAATGGCCGCCTGGACGTGAATTTCGGCAGCAAGACTTTTGCCACCTCCTTCGATTTGACCAGCAAGGATGAATCGTTCAAGTTCCAGGCGCAGGGCGCACTGTCGGCCGATGGCCGCCTGTACGGCGAGAATGCAAACGGCCGCGCCGGCCATATGAATGTCGATGGTGTATTGAGCAATGAAAAGGGCGGTACCGCCGCGTATATCTTTGACGGGCGCATCGATGCCCGCCGAACCATTAATGGCGGGACATCTTGGCGCATTAAAAATCAATAGGCAGCATACGGCTGCATTAATATGCATGCCGCGCATGTGAACCGAACCCCGAAAGTTGGACGCCAACTTTCGGGGTTTTTCATTGCGGGGTGTTTTATGTTGCGGCTCACGCACTTGCCCCTCCATGCATGGGCGGCGCATGGCTGAGTGTTTCCCTGGGGCATGGCACGTCACCAGCTGATTTTCCCCTGATGTATTCGCAACATTTTTGATTACTCAATAATTGCATTAATATTAATAATTTTCCTTGCTACTGATATTGCCAATAGTAATATCGAAAAAAACCAATGTTTTAGAGAAATTTATTTTCATTTTGTGATCGTGGTCACATTAATGCGCATTGCCTTCTGTCATGATGCGGAACGTTGGGCTGCAAGACACAGTGTGTGGCTGCAGAATCGATTTACTTAATGATCTTTTTGATCTACTCAGGAGCAATACATGGCAACTTATACCGATGCAATCCAAAAGCTGTACGTCGCTTACTTCACCCGTCCTGCTGATGCAGCTGGCCTGGCTTACTGGGAAGGCGTAGTTGCTGCAGCTAAGGGCGATACCTCGGCTGTTTCCGCCGCATTCGCAGCGTCGACCGAATACCAGACCGAATACGCTCAAATCACCACCGGCGGCGTGATCTCGAAGATCTACGCTAACCTGTTTGGCCACGCTCCTGATGATGCTGGCCTGGCATACTGGATCGACGCAATCAACAACAAGGTATTCACCATCGACCAAGCCGTGACCAAAATCGCTGCCGGCGCTCAAGGTACCGATAAAGTTGCTTACGACAGCAAAGTACTGGTCGCTACCAGCTTCACCGCTGCACTGGACACCGATGCTGAAAAAGCTGGCTACAGCGGCAAAGGCGCGAACGATGCTGCCAAGACCTTCCTGAAAGGCATCACTGACGCCGATGGCGCAACCGCTGCGATCGTACCAGCTGCCCTGGATGCGCAAGTTTCCAAAGTAGTCAAAGCTGGCGTTCCATTCACCGTCACTGGCGCCCTGGCCTCGCTGGATGCTGCGCACGCTGCCGTGGATGCTTTCCTGGTTACCGCCGATGGCGACAACGATGCCAAGACTTCCACCGACAGCGCTACGCTGAATACGAATGCTCTCACGGCACTGAACAATCTGGATGCTAAAATCGGTGGTTCTTCTTACGCCGCTGCGTCCGACGTCTTGAAAGCAGCGCTGATGGCTGATCAAGTCGCAGCGAATAAAGCTGTACTGGATGCCGCGAAAACCAGCGTCAAGGCTGCTAGCGACGCTGTTGCTACCGTCGCAGGTCTGGGCCAGGCGATTGCAGCGTCTGCCGCTGCCGTTGCTGCCGACAAGGCTGCCACTGATGGCGTGACCGCCACTGATATCAAATTGGCAGGTGCTCTGGCATCGTACAATAAAGCTGTTGGTGGTACGCCAGTCACCGTCGCTGCTGACGGTCAAGTTACCGATCTGATCGAAGTTAAAGACGGCAAGCTGGTGCTGGCAACTGACATCACCGAAAAGACCAACCCAGGCATCACCGATCTGCTGAATGCAAGCATCGCCAAAGAAGCGGCTGATGTGGTTTCGACCGATGCAGCTGCCGCAAAACTGGCTGCTGCCGCTGCCGTTACTGCGCTGGATGCCGGCAACGCGAAGTCGGGTGCCCTGGCTACTGCAAACGATGCAGTGACAGCTGCCAACAAGACCATCACCGATCTGGCTACGCTGGTCACCAAGCTGGGTGCTGCCGATGCGCTGGTTGCCCAGTTGAAAGGCCTGACGGATGCTGTTGCTGATGCCGAGAACACCTTCGTGAGCCACGATTTTGTCAAGCCATTGACTTTGGGTGCCACCGCTCTTGCTACTGATGCAGCCGACATTTTTGTCGCAGGCAAGGTCGATAGCCAAATTACCGGTATGGACAAGAAAGACGTGCTGTTCGTCGGCACCGACTACCAGCTGAACACCGGCAAATTGCCTGCAGGCAACAATGCAGTTCTGGAAATCTTCCTGGAGCAAACTGGTAAAAACACCGTCGTCACGGTGGAAACCAAGGCATACGGTTCCGAAACAGCTGATGTCATCCACATCACCCTGGTAGGTGTGAACTCGACCGACGTGCACTTCGCAAACGGCATCGTCACTGTATAAGTGATGCCGTAGGCGAGCAGCGGCCGGCCCTGCCGGCTTGCTGATCCCTGAACCCCGCTACCGCAAGGTGGCGGGGTTTTTTGTCTTCCAGAGGCGACATTTCGATTGCTCATGGGTAAAATTTGTGATGTGCATCACAAATTTTTGTGTTTTTGAGCGATAATGGCAATGCTCAATAATCTAAGGCCAGCCAAGCTGGGCTGCCAGGCTGCCGGACATGATTGGGTACTTCGAGCCGATGGCTCGTATCTTACCGCTGACCTGCCACGATAAAATGACCAATAAAATTTCCCACGCCAAGACCGAACTCGCGAGTGTGCTGCAGGGTTTCAAGAGCACCTTCATGACGATCGGCGTCTTCAGTGCCATCAGCAACCTGCTGATGCTTGTTCCATCGCTGTACATGCTGCAGGTCTATGACCGCGTGCTGGGCAGCCGCAACGAAATCACCCTGCTCATGCTCACCCTGCTGATGCTGGGGGCGTATCTGTTTGTGGCCGGCCTGGAGCTGGTGCGCAGCTTTATCCTGGTACGCGTCGGTGCCATGTTCGACATGCAGCTCAACAAGCGCGTCTACACGGCGGCCTTCGAGCAGAATTTGAAGCAGATAGGCGCCAATGCCGGCCAGTCGCTGTCTGACCTGACCAGCGTGCGCCAGTTCCTGACCGGCAACGCCCTGTTCGCCTTCTTCGATGCGCCCTGGTTCCCCGTCTACCTGATCGTTATTTTCTTCTTTGAACCCCAGCTGGGTGTCTTCGCCCTGTGTGGCACGGCGATTCTGGTAGTGCTGGCCTATGTTAACGAACGCGTCACCAAGGCCCCGCTCGCGGCTGCTAACAGCATGGCGATCGAGGCCGGCACCCTGGCCACCAACAACTTGCGCAACGCCGAAGTGATCGAGTCGATGGGCATGCTGCCCAATTTGATGGGGCGCTGGTACAAGCTGCACTCAAAATTCCTGAAGTTGCAAGCCGAGGCCAGCGAGAAGGCCAGCAAGATCCAGGCGACCACCAAATTCGTGCAGACTTCCTTGCAGTCGCTGGTGCTGGGCTTCGGCGCACTGCTGGTACTTGAAAATAAAATTACGGCCGGCATGATGATTGCCGCCTCCATCCTGATGGGGCGCGCGCTGGCACCGGTGCAGCAAGTGATTGGCGTGTGGAAGAGCTTCAGCAGCACCCGCAGCGCCTATGATCGCCTGACCAGCCTGCTGAACGACAACCCTGCACGCGATGCGGGCATGCCCTTGCCCAAGCCGAGCGGCGCCCTGAGCGTGGAAGGCGTGACTGCCGCGCCACCAGGCACCCGCAATGCAGTGATCCGGAATATTAACTTTGCGATCATGCCGGGCGACGTGCTGGGCGTCATCGGCGCCAGCGGCTCGGGCAAGTCGACACTGGCGCGCCTGCTGGTGGGCGTGTGGCCGGCGGGGCTGGGCAAGGTGCGTCTCGATGGCGCCGATATCTATCAGTGGAACAAGGCCGAACTGGGCCCTTACATGGGCTATCTGCCGCAGGATATTGAATTGTTCGGTGGCACGGTGAGCGAAAATATCGCCCGCTTCGGTGACATCGATCCTGAAAAAGTGGTGCTCGCGGCCCAGCGCGCGGGCGTCCACGACATGATTTTGCACCTGCCGGAAGGGTATGACACCCGTTTGGGCGACGGCGGCGCCGGCCTGTCCGGCGGGCAGAAGCAGCGTTTGGGACTGGCGCGCGCGATGTATGGCGATCCGTCCGTGATCGTGCTCGACGAGCCCAACTCGAATCTGGATGAAGTGGGCGAACAAGCCCTGGTGAAAGCCATTGCCGACCTGCGGGCCCGCGGCAAGACCATCATCATGATTACCCACCGTACCAACATCATCGGCGCCACCACCAAGCTGTTGCTGTTGCGTGAAGGCGAGGTGCAGATGTTCGGCCCCACCGACAAGGTGCTGGCGGCATTGACGGAGCAGGCGCAGAAGGCAGCGCTGGCGCAGCAGGAGGCGGCCCACCGGCATGCGGCGCAACTGGCTGCAGCGCAACTGGCTGCCACGCAGGCGGCGGCAGAAGTAACGACGGAACAGGATCAATAATGCGCAATTTGATGAAACAACAAACAGAGGCGGCCGAGGTCGTCACGCATGAAGTCACGCCGGTCACGGTGGATACCGATGCCAGGAGCTACACCAGATTCGGCTGGTTCCTGGTGCTGTTCGGCTTTGGCGGTTTCATGCTGTGGGCCTTGTTTGCACCGCTCGACAAGGGCGTGCCCCTGTCTGGCGTGGTGGCGAGCGAATCGAACCGCCAGGCGGTGCAGCATTTGTCCGGCGGCACGGTGCGCGAGATCCTGGTGCATGAAGGTTCGGTGGTGAAGGCGGGCCAGGTGCTGGTGCGCATGAATCCGGTGACGGCGCAGTCGCAGACGGACATCTCGCGCGGCCAGTATCTGACGGCGCGCGCCACCGAGGCGCGCCTGGTCGCCGAACGCGACGGCGCCAAGCAGCCTGCTTTTTCGGCCGAATTGCTGGCCAAGAAGGACGATCCGCGGGTCATGGAAGTGATGGGTTTGCAGCGTCAGTTGTTCAGCTCGCGCCAGTCTTCGCTGCAAAATGAGCTGGGCGCGTTCGACCAGACCGTCGCCGGCTTGACGCTGCAGCTGGCCGGCATCAAGGAATCTCTTGCAAACAAGAAGCTTCAGCTGGGCATGTTGACGGAGCAGCTGGCCGGCATGCGCGACCTGGCCAAGGAAGGCTATGTGGCCCGCAACCGCTTGCTCGAACTCGAGCGTACCTACGCCCAGGTGAATGCTTCCGTGTCGGACGATCTCGGCCAGATCGGCCGCGTACAGCACCAGATCATCGAGTACGGCTTGCGCCGCAGCCAGCGCATACAGGATTATCAAAAAGAAGTGCGCACCACCCTCTCCGACGTGCAGAGGGAAGCGGAAGCGCTGGCCAGCCGCATGGATGCGCAGGAATATGAATTGGCCAATGCGGATGTCAAGGCGCCGGTCGATGGCATCGTGGTCGGTCTGAATGTATTCACCAACGGCGGCGTCGTGCCCTCGGGCTTTCGCATGATGGATATCGTGCCTAGCGGCGCCCCCCTGGTCGTCGAGGGGCAATTGCCGGTCAACCTGGTGGACCGGGTGCATGCCGGCTTGCCGGTGGAGCTGATATTCTCGGCCTTTAATACCAACCGCACGCCGCATATTCCGGGACAGGTAGTCAACGTCGCCGCCGACCGGACAGTCGACGAGCGCACCGGCTTTGCCTACTATAAAGTGCGCGTCAAGGTGACGCCCGCAGGTGCGGTGCTGATCGCCAAGCATAAGCTGGCCATTCAGTCCGGCATGCCGGTGGAGCTGTTCGTCAAGACGGGCGAACGCACGATGATGAACTATCTGTTGAAGCCTGTCTTCGACCGGTCGAAGTCGTCGCTGAGCGAGGAATAACCGTGCCGATTTTGACCAAGACGACTCAACAGTTTCGCCTGCGCGCCATGGCGTGTGCCCTTGGCGCCCTGATGGCCATGGGGGCCGGCTCTGCCGCAGCGCTCAATCTGCAGCAGGCATACGATGCGGCGCTGAAGAACGATCCGACCTACAAGATGGGTTTTTACGAAAGCGAGGCAGGCAAGGAGAGCCGCGCCATCGGGCGCGCCGGCCTGTTGCCCAGCTTGAGTGCAAGTTACAGCGGCAGCCGCAATCGTGCCGACCAGACCGTAATCCAGACCCTGCCCCAAGGCCTGGGCACGTATAAGTCAGAGAGCCATCCGCAATACCTCAGCCGTTCCGCCGTGCTGCAGCTGCGCCAGCCGCTGTTCGCCATGGACGCGCTGGCGCGCTATCGCCAGGGCGTTGCGCAAAGCAAGGAAGCCGAGGCCAAGTACGAACTGAGCGGCAGCGATGTGGCCATGCGTGTGGTGAGCGCCTACTTCGACATGCTGTTTGCGAGTGACCAGGTGGCGCTGGTGCTGGCGCAGCGCGATGCACTTGAAGAGCACAGGAAGGTCACCAAGCGCATGTTTGAAAAAGGCGAGGGGACCAAGACCGACATGCTGGAAATCGAGGCCCGGCTGGATTTGGCGGAGGCCCAGGTGATAGAAGGGCGCGACGCCGTGACGTCCGCGCGTAACGCGCTCGAAGGCGTGGTCGGCATGGAAGTGGATAACCTTGCGCCGCTGGCGCCGAATTTCCGCGTCGAGCGTTTGCTGCCGGCCAGCTACGAGGAGTGGCGCACCATCGCGATGGAGAACAATCCGGAGCTGAGGGCGGCGCGTCATACCGTGGAAATCTACGAGCAGGAAATCCAGAAGGCGCGGGCCGGCCACATGCCGCGGCTCGACTTTGTTGCGACCTACAGCAACAGCGATTCCGACTCCATCACCACGGTTAACCAGAGTACGCTGAACCGCTCGCTTGGTTTCCAGTTGAATATTCCCCTGTATTCCGGCGGGCAGGTGAGTGCGGCGTCGCGCCAGGCAGTTGCTACTGCCGAGCGCTACAAGTCCGAGCTCGATGTGCGCACCAACCGGATGCTGGTAGAGCTGCGCAAGGCCCACAGCGTGGTGGTGAGCAGCATGGCCAAGGTCGACGCGCTGCTCAAGGCGGTCGATTCGGGCACCATGCTGATGAAGGCGACCGAGCAAAGCATCAAGGGCGGGGTGCGCATCAACCTCGACCTGCTGAATGCGCAGCAGCAACTGGTGACCAGCCAGCGCGACCTGGCGCAGGCGCGCTATAGCTATCTGCTCGGTGTGGTGCGCCTGAAGGCCGCCGCCGGTACCTTGAACGGCGCCGACGTGACGGAAATCGCCAACTATTTCCGTTGATGCCCAGCATCAGCCAGTAGCCGGACCTGGCGTAGACAGTGAAAAAAGCGACCGGCGCCCATGCTGACGGCGCCGGTCGTTTTTTTCGCTGGCTGGCGTGGACAGCGCCGTATAATGACGTTCCCCAGCAGCCCGGTATTGTTCTGATGAAATCTCTGAATCTTCCCTATAATCCCCGCATCGATCAGTTGCGCTGGCTGGCCGCCATGCTGGTGTTTCTGTTCCACTTCTATCTGGCCTATCGCGGCTCTGGCGGTGCCGCGCTGGGTAGTTCCTGGTTTGGCCTGGTGAGCGAAGGGCATACCGGGGTCGGCCTGTTCTTTACGCTGTCCGGTTTCCTGTTCATGCAAATCGCGCTGCACCAGCGCACCATCGAATATGGCCATTTCGTGCGCAACCGCTTGCTGCGCATTTTTCCCCTGTTCCTGACGATTTTCCTGCTGGCGACCTCGATCGGCCGCGATAAATTTCAGCCGCAGGATATTTTGTACCTGTTCACTACCAACCTCGGCATGTCGCCGACGTCGGGCACGGTTGTTACCGGGGCGGCCTGGTGCATCTCGCTCGAATTCCTGTTTTATATGGTTTTCCCCTTCCTGGCCCGCTTTGCCATGGAGCAGGGGCCGCGCTATCTGCTCAAACTGCTGGCCTTGATGTTGTTCTTCAAGCTGGCAGCCTATACGGTCAATGAGAATAGCGAGCTGATGTATTTCAGCACCTTCGTCGGCCGTTTCGATCAATTTTTGATTGGTATGCTGGCGGCCTTGCTCTACCAGCGCCACCACGCCAGGTTGCAGGCTTACGCCATCTGGCTGCTGCCGGCTGCAGCCGTGCTGGTGTTTGGCAACAGTGCGGCGCAGTCGCACTATGCCGCCTTCGGCGCTGCGCCCAAGTCGGCATTCTGGATATTCTGGTCGATGCTGGAAAGCGGCGGCTGGGCCTGCTTCATCGTCGCGTGGCTGGCGCGCGAACGCTCGCTGTTGCCGGCCTGGCTGGAGCGCATGCTCAACCACGGTGGCAAGGTCAGCTACTCGTTCTATCTCTTGCACATGGCCTTGATCCATCTGCTGCAGCAATGGTTTGGCCTGGTCTCCATCGTGCCCGGCGTGTGGCTCAATGCGGCCATCCTGCTGGTCCTGAGCTATGCTGCCACCTGGGCGCTTGCCACCCTGAGCTATAGCGCCATCGAAGAGCCCTTCCTGCGCATGCGCCGCAACTACGGTACATCGGGCATGGACAAGGGGGCGGGACAAGCTGCGCCAGTTGCTGTCACAGGCGGCGTCGCCAGCAGCAAATGAAATAATTGCGGCGAATCATCCGTCTCCCGGTATTGAGTTGATGCCTGATCAAATACTCTAATTTCCCGGGCTATATGCCCGGTGTTTGTTATTGTTACAATTGATTGCCCGAAGCAATTCCCCTTTCTGTCCGTTATGGATACAATTTGAGGTTTAAGCTTCGGCGAGCATGCAATTAAGGGAGCATCATTGAAACTCATACCAACTATATTATGCGGCGGCGCGGGATCGCGTCTGTGGCCAGTCTCCAGGGAACTGCATCCGAAGCCTTTCATCCGCCTGGCCGACGGTCACAGCTTGCTGCAAAAAGCCTGGTTGCGTGGCGCCGTATTGCCCGATGTTGCAGAAGTGCTCACGGTAACGAATCGCGAATTATTTTTCAAGACTGCCGACGAATACCGTGCCGTCGCCGGCAAGCCTGGTCTGGCCCTCAATAATAGTTATATCCTGGAACCGTGCGGACGCAATACGGCGCCGGCGATTGCCGTCGCCGCCTTGCATGTGGCCGCGACCCATGGGCCAGATGCCTTGCTGCTGGTGCTGGCTGCCGACCATTTGATACATGACGAGGCGGCGTTTGGCGCTGCCGTGGCGCAAGCCGTGCCGCTGGCCCGCGAGGGCTTGCTGGTCACCTTCGGCATTCAGCCCGAAGCACCGGAAACCGGCTTCGGCTACATCGAGGCCGAAGGCAATAAAGTGCTGCGCTTCGTTGAAAAACCATCGCTGGAAAAGGCCAGGGAGTACCTGCAAAGCGGTCGCTACCTGTGGAATTCCGGCATGTTCTGCTTTGCCGCCGGCGCGATGATCAGTGAGATGGAGCTGCATTGCCCCGAGATTCTGGCCGCCACCCGTCTATGCCTGGAGCAGTCGAGCACGGCACAGGGCAAGAACTTCCAGCAGATTGAACTCGATGCCCAGGCCTTTGAGCAGGTGGCCGACGATTCGATCGATTATGCCGTGATGGAAAAATCGGACAAGGTCGCGGTCGTGCCCTGCAGCATAGGCTGGAGCGATATCGGTTCCTGGAATGCGGTGGGTGAGCTGATCGAACCGGACGCAGACGGCAACCGTGTCGATGCCGAAGTGCAATTGCATGGCGTGAGTAATTGTTTCATCCAGAGCAAGGAGCGCCTGGTCGGCGCCGTCGGCATCGATAATCTGATCATCGTCGATACGCCGGATGCCTTGCTGGTGGCCGACCGCCGCCATGCGCAGGATGTCAAGCACTTGTATGCCAGCCTGAAGTCGCGCGGGCATGACGCTCACAAGCTGCACCGCACCGTGCACCGTCCGTGGGGCACGTACACGGTACTGGAAGACAGCACGCGTTTCAAGATCAAGCGCATCGAAGTCAAGCCTGGCGCCAGCCTGAGCCTGCAAATGCATCATCACCGCAGCGAACACTGGATCGTGGTGAGCGGTATGGCCAAGGTCGTCAACGGCGAGCGTGAATTGTTTGTCAGCACCAATGAGTCCACCTATATTCCGGCAGGCCACAAGCACCGGCTGGAAAATCCTGGTGTGCTCGACCTTGTCATGATCGAAGTGCAGAGCGGCGATTATCTGGGCGAGGACGATATCGTCCGCTTCCAGGATAATTATGGACGTGTCTGAAATACATTGAAGTTGCCAGGCGGCGTGCTGCTACCCTGCCAGTATTTTTTATCGTGCGGGGCTTCCTTCAGTATAATGTCCGCTGAGATAGCATAGGCGTGCCACCGGCAGCTGCTGCGGCAAGCTTCCCCATCGCACCTCGCGTCACTTTGCAGGCGCCGCACCGACGGAAACTGTCTGGCCCTGGCAGTAGCCCGCAGGCCGGGCGTAGCGTCGTCATGGGCGCCTGAATGCCGCCTGCCTTTACCTGTTAGCAATACAGCAATTATTTGCTGAAAATATATTACAATTGGAGTGCCTAAGTTGAAAAAAGCCATCATCACCGGTATTTCCGGCCAGGACGGGGCCTATCTGGCCCAGCTTTTACTGGAAAAGGGATATACCGTTTACGGCACGTATCGTCGTACCAGCTCGGTTAATTTCTGGCGTATTGAAGAGCTGGGCATCCAGGACCATCCGAATCTGCATCTGGTGGAGTATGACCTGACGGATGCCGGTTCCAACATTGCCCTGGTACAGCGCGTCCAGCCTGATGAAATTTACAACCTGGCCGCCCAGAGCTTCGTCGGCGTGAGTTTCGATCAGCCGGCAGCGACGGCCCATATCACCGGCATCGGCGCACTCAATTTGCTGGAAGCGATTCGTCTGGTGAATCCGAAGATCCGCTTCTATCAAGCGTCGACATCGGAAATGTTTGGCAAGGTGCAGGCTGTGCCGCAGGTCGAGAGCACGCCATTTTACCCACGCAGCCCTTACGGCGTGGCCAAGCTGTATGCGCATTGGATGACCGTTAACTATCGCGAAAGCTATGGTATTTTCGGCGCCAGCGGTATCTTGTTCAACCATGAAAGCCCATTGCGCGGACGTGAGTTTGTGACGCGCAAAATCACGGATGCGGTGGCCAAGATCAAGTTGGGCAAGCTCGATTGCATGGAACTGGGCAATATCGACGCGAAGCGCGACTGGGGCTATGCCAAGGAATATGTGGAAGGCATGTGGCGCATGCTGCAGGTCGATGAGCCCGATACCTTCGTGCTGGCGACCAACCGCACCGAAACCGTGCGCGACTTTGTCTCCATGGCCTTCAAGGCAGTCGGCATCGCGCTTGAATTCAAGGGCAGCGCGGAAGATGAGGTCGCAATCGATGTTGCGACCGGCAAGACCGTGATGCGCGTCAATCCGAAGTTCTATCGTCCGGCCGAAGTGGAGTTGCTCATTGGTAATCCGCTCAAGGCGAAAGAGAAACTGGGCTGGGAACCAACGACGACGCTGGAACAGCTGTGCCAGATGATGGTGCATGCCGATGTACAGCGCAATACGCACGGCTTTTCATTTTGAAGCTGCTAGTCACAGGCGCGAGCGGTTTCACGGGGCAGCATTTTGTCGCGCGCGCGCGCGCTTGTGGCCACGAGATTGTGTCCCTGCGGGCCAAGCTCGATGACCGGGCCGCCCTGGCAGCCGAAGTGGCTGAGGCGGCGCCGGAAGCGGTGGTGCATCTGGCTGCCATCAGCTTTGTCGGCCATGCCGACCCCGGCAGCTTTTATGACGTGAACGTGATCGGCACGCTCAATCTGCTCGATGCCCTGGCCGGGCTGGCGCAGCCGCCGCGCAGCGTATTGCTGGCCAGTAGTGCCAATGTGTACGGCAATTGCCTGCAATCGCCGATAGCGGAGACGCAGCCGCCGGCGCCGGTGAACCATTACGCCACCAGCAAGCTGGCGATGGAGCATATGGCGCGCACTTATCTGGATCGTTTGCCGATCTTCTTTACCCGTCCCTTCAATTACACCGGCCCTGGCCAGGCTTCGTCGTTCCTGATCCCCAAGCTGGTCGATCACTTTGCCCGCCGGGCAGACAGGATAGAGCTGGGCAATCTCGACGTCGAGCGCGAGTTCAACGATGTGCGCTTCGTGTGTGATGCCTATCTGCAATTGCTCGGCCATGCGCAAGCCGGTGAAATGTACAATATCTGCGGCGGACGTCCGGCGACCCTGCGTTCGGTGTTGGCGCTGCTGGCCGACATTACCGGCCACCAACTGGAGGTCAGCGTCAACCCCGCTTTTGTACGCGCCAACGAAATTCACCGCCTGTCCGGCTCCTCGGCCAAGCTGGACGCCGTTGCGCCCGGCCTCAGCCAGCCCCCCCTGCGCGAAACCTTGGTTTGGATGCTTGAGCATGCCGCCAGCGGCAGGGTGTGATGCGGGTTGCCTTTAATGCAACCGCGCTGCTGTCGCCGCTGACGGGTATCGGGCAATATAGCTATCAGCTTGCGCAGGCGCTGCAGGCGCGGGGCGACGTCGATCTCAATTTTTTCTATGGCACGGGCTGGAGCCGGCAGTTGCGCAGCCAGGCGGCGCCGGGCATTCTGACCATCAAGTCCCTGATTACCCGCTTCGTGCCGAACCCATATGCCGTAGGGCGGTTTGTGCAGCAGATTCGCTTCCAGTCCGGCATTCGGGCGCAGCAGCCTGACGTTTATCATGAGCCCAATTTCCTGGCGTTCAAATGCAAGCCGCCATCGATCATCACGGTGCATGATTTGTCCTGGATACGCTATCCGCATACGCATCCGGTGAAGCGCGTGCGGGCGATGAACCAGTTCTTTGAAAAAAGCCTGTCCCAGGTGGCCCTGATACTCACCGATTCGGCCTTCGTCAAACGCGAACTGATCGATGTCTTCCAGATCGCCCCGGAGCGCATCGTGCCGGTGGCGCTGGGCGTCGAGTCCATGTTTCGCCCCCGCTCGCCAGCCGAAACGCAGGCCCTGCTGCAAGTCCATGGCTTGCAGCACGGCGAGTATCTGATTGCCGTCGGGACGCTGGAACCGAGGAAAAACCTGCAGTCTGCCCTGCATGCCTTCATGTTGCTGCCGCCCGCCTTGAGGAAGCGTTATCCCTTGCTGCTGGTCGGCATGAAGGGCTGGCACACCTCGGCCCTGGAACAGCAGATCGCACCCTTGCTGCGTTCCGGGGAAGTGCGCCAGCTGGGCTATTTGTCGCGCGAGGATCTGGCCATCTTGCTGGCCGGCGCGAAAACCCTGATTTACCCCTCCATTTACGAGGGCTTTGGCTTGCCGCCGCTGGAGGCCATGGCTTGCGGCGTGCCGGTGATCGCATCGAATGTGTCCTCGCTGCCTGAAGTAGTGGGCGACACGGGCCTGGCGATCGATCCGGGCGATGTGGATGGCTTGGCAAACGCCATCACCGAATTGCTGGAAGATGACGCGCTGCGGGCAGTGCTGTCGGCCAAGGCCCTGGCGCGTAGCAAACAGTTCACCTGGGACCTGTGCGCGGAAAAGACCGTCGCGGCTTACCGCCAGGTACTGGGCGCAAAGGCCTGAGCCGCCGGGAGCGCTATTTCTTTTTGGTCCGCCCGCGCCTGCCCAGGCAGCAGGCTCCAGGCTGGAACAGGGCGCGCGCGTCCATTGATAAGTAAGAGGAGCAGTCAGTTTGAACCCAGCAGTTTTGCATGTGTACCGCACGTATTTCCCTGATCCGCCCGGCGGCCTGCAAGAAGCGATACGTCAGATCGCCCTCTGCACGGGACAGCAAGGTATCAAGAATACGATTTTCACCCTGTCGCCACAGCCGGTGCCTGCCGTGCTGGCAGCCCCTGAGGCGCGGGTGGTGCGTTGCCGTTCGTGGCTGGCGCCGGCTTCCTGCGACCTTGGCGGTCCCGCTGCGTTTTCCACCTACGCCCGGCTGGCGCGCGAGGCGGATGTGCTGCATCTGCTGTTTCCATGGCCGTTTGCCGATGTCCTGCATGCCGCCGTGCGCCCCGACCGTCCGGCGGTCATGACCTATATTTCCGATGTGGTGCGACAACGCTTTCTGGGGCCGGCCTATGCGCCCCTGATGTGGCGTACCCTGCGCTCGATGCGCCTGATCGTGGCCAATGCGCCCGTGTATGCCGAAACCAGCCCGATCCTGTCGCATCGCGATATCCGCGACAAGGTCCGTATCATTCCGCTGGGAATCGAGGAAAGTTCCTATTCCAAAATCGGCGATTCACAGATATTTTCGCGCCTGGGACTGGCCGAGGATCAGCCATTTTTTCTCTTCATCGGCGTCTTGCGCTACTACAAGGGCCTAGAGTTCCTGATACGGGCGGCCAAAAACCTCGGCGCCAAGATCGTCATTGTCGGCTCGGGACCGATGGGAGCGAGCCTGCGCAACCAGGCCAGGGAGGCCGCCGCGGACAATGTGGTGTTTGCCGGCCAGGTCAGCGATGCTGAAAAAGTAGCCTTGCTGCAACGTTGCCGCGCCCTGGTCCTGCCTTCACACTTGCGCTCGGAGGCGTTTGGCATGGTGCTGGTGGAGGCCTCGATGTTCGGGCGTCCGCTCATTTCCTGCGAAATCGGCACGGGGACTTCCTTTGTCAACGCGCACGAGGAAACGGGTTTTGTCGTGCAGCCCGAGTCGCCGGATGCGCTGCGCCGCGCAATGCAGACCCTGCTGCTCGATGAGGGCCTGGCGCATCGCATGGGATGTGCCGCCAGAGCACGCTACGAAGCCCTGTTTTCGGGGCCAGCCTTGGGCCGGGTCTACGCGGCCTTGTTCCGGGAAGTGGCAGCGATGTAAGGCTGGCAATGGTCAGGCTCTTGTGCCGCCAGTGCCTGTTTCGCTGTTGCTTGGCTGTTGCTTGGCTTTTGCTGCTTGATGCTGATGCCGGCGCGGGCCAAACTCGACACTCCCCGGCAAAGCGTACATTCCGTGGTGCTTGACAAGCAGGCTTTGGCGGCGGCCTTGGCGAACGCGCAGCCTACCCTCTGGAGCGCCGACGCGGGCTTGCTGCAGCTGAAAGCGCGCATCCTCGTCGCTTCGGTCGACTTGTAGCGCCCGCGTGTCCGGCGCAGCCTGTGCCACCGGCCGGTGTAATATCTGGCCTGGAGAAGCGGCGGCATGGTGCCAGCCGCTGCCGTCACGAACGAACGAGGTCGCAGCATGACAATTTTTGGCATAGGTATCCACATCCTGATCGCGGTATTTTTTGCGATTCACGTGGTGCGCAACGGGCAGCAGCTGTACTGGCTGCTCATTTTATTCATGTTCCCGCTGCTGGGCAGCGTGGTGTATTTCTTCGCCATCTACCTGCCCAATTCGCGCCTGCCGCAAGGCGCGCGCAAGGTTGCGTCGGTGGCCGTGCAGGTGCTTGATCCCAACCGCGAACTGCGCGAGGCGAAGGCCGCTTTCGAGTACACGCCGACGGCGCAAAACCAGATGCGCCTGGCCAGCGCGCTGCTCGAAGCGGGCGATGCGCAGGAAGCGGCAGCGACGTATGAAGCCTGCCTGCAGGGAGCGTTTTCATCGGACCTGGAAATTCGCCTGGGCGCGGCACGCGCCTACCTGGAATGCGGGCGCGGCACCGAGGCCTTGACGCACCTGGAATTCATCCGCCGCAACGACACCCATTTCCGTCCCGAGATGGTGTCCCTGCTGACGGCCCGCGCGCTGGCGCAAAGCGGGCGCCAGGCGGAAGCGAAGGCGGAGTTCGACGAGGCACTGACGCGCTACAACAGCTTCGAGTGCCGCGCCGAGTGCGCGATCTGGGCGCTGCAGCAGGGCGACAAGGTGTTGTCGGAGCGCCTGCTGCTCGATATCGACAGCGCCATGGCCCGCTGGAGCAGCCATACGCGTGCCATGTATGCGCCGCTGCTGGTGCGCCTGGAAGCGGCACGCCGATAGCTGGCTTGCGTGGGGTCAGACCCGGCGGGTCGGACCCCATTAGACGCCAGGCACCGTATTCTTGCCTTCAACCAGTTTGTACCCCTTGCCATCGAAAGCATAGCGCGCGCGACCGTTCAGTGGCGTGGCGATGCGCGGCGGGTCTTCGTCCGGCTTGACCGTGACGCCGGGCTTGATCTTTTCGGACGCGCCCGTGAAATCGAGCAGCAAGTCGTCGTAGGCGCCGCCGTTGCGCGCGGGGGCGAAGCGCCACTTGCCGTCGACCATCCAGCACTCGTCCATGTCCGGCGTGCAGGCGCCCATATTGTCCGAGTACAGGTCGATGCCGCCATCGAGCGCGGTCACCATGCCGTCGCCGATTTCAAACAGGGCAAGCTGCGTGATGGTGTAGCCCTGGCCCGTATAGCCGTGGCGTATCGCCAGTCCCGGCTTGTTCGCGCCCAGCATGACCCAGTGGACTTCACCCAGCTGTCCTGACGAACCCAGGGCGGCGATGTTTTCCAACCGCTTCACGACTTGCCACTGGCCGTCTTCCGGCTGGCCCTTGGGCGCCAGGAAAAAGACATTCAACAAGCCCGGCGAGGCGTGCGCCGATTCTGCCGTGCCTTCCGTGTTGGCCGTTTCCGCATTCGCCACCAGGATGGCGCGGCCATCGGGCAGCAGCTTGTGACTGATGGCACTGACCACATAACTGAGTTTGTCGACATGGTTGTCCGGATCGGACAGGTCGGCCAGCGCATCGTCGCTGTCGCCACGGTAGTCCTTGCCAAACACGGCGCGCATCATGCCCGCCTCGCGCTTGCGTGCTTGCGGCGTGTTCATCTCTTCCGTCTTGGGCGCAGTGGCGGCCGGCGGCGGCACGTGCTCTGCCGATGCCGTATCTGCGGCGGCGGGGACATCGGCTACCACGTCAGCTGCCACGTCGGCGCTGGCGGGGGCGGTCTTGTCCGAGCAGGCGCCGAGCAGTGCGGATACCAGTAGCAGGACGAGCGGGGTGCGGTAATTCATAGGCAGGGCAGATTGCGTTCATGGAGAATGGGCGCAGTATGCCAGATAGATGGAAGCGAGGGAGCGCGGCCTGCCGGCCGGTCCTTCGCTTCCTTGCCCGCTGGGGGCGATTTTGCAAACAATGGCGGCGCTTATTTTTCCAGCGCCACCTTGTCATCGCGCCGCAGCGGCGCCTTGTGGCGGCGCAGTTTCGCCATGCCGCGCTTGAGCAGGTGCTCCAGGTCGTCGATATAGGTGAACACGGCCGGCACCACCAGCAGACTGAGCAAGGTCGAGGTGATCAGGCCGCCGATGACGGTGATGGCCATCGGCGAACGGAAGCTCGGGTCGGCGCCCCAGCCCAGTGCCAGCGGCATCATGCCGGCGCCCATGGCGATCGTCGTCATCAGGATGGGGCGGCTGCGCTTGTGGCAGGCGTCGACCAGCGCATCGAAGCGGTTCATGCCGGCCTGGCGCGCCAGGATCGCATAATCGACCAGCAGGATGGAGTTCTTGGTGACGATCCCCATCAGCATGATCAGGCCGATCATCGACGGCATGGACAAAGCGCTGCCCGTGATCAGGAGCGCCACGAAGGCGCCGCCGATGGACAGCGGCAGCGCCGCCAGGATGGTCACCGGCTGCATGAAGTCCTTGAACAGCAGCACCAGCACGCAATAGATGCACAGCACGCCGATCAGCATGGCCAGGCCGAAGCTGGCAAACAGCGAAGCCATTTCCTGCGCGTCGCCCAGTTCGGCGATCTTCACGGATGGCGGCAAATTCTTCATCGACGGCAGCGCGCGCGCTTCTTCATTCAGTTCGCCGAGGGTGCGCGAACCGAGTTCGACGTCGAGCGTCACGTTGCGGCTGCGGTTCAGGCGGTCGATCTGCGCCGGGCCGCTTTCCATCGTCACGGTGGCAACGTTCGCCAGGCGCACGGGGCCGTTCTTGCCGGGCACGGTCAGGCGCTCGATGGCGGCCAGGTCGGCGCGCACGCTGTTGGGCAGCTTGACGCGGATTGGCACTTGCCGCTCGGGCAGGTTCATTTTGGTCAGGTCCGTGTCGTAATCGCCGGCCGTGGCCACGCGCACCGTCTCGCCGATGGCCGCCGCCGTCACGCCCAAGTCTGCCGCCTTGGCAAAGTCGGGACGCACGATGATTTCCGGACGTACCAGCGATGCGCTGGAGTTGACGTTGCCGATGCCTTTCAGGCCGCGCAGTTCGCGCTCGACCTTTTGTGCCGCCGCCATCAGTGCCACCGGGTCTTCCGAGCGCAGCACCAGCTGCATCTTGACGCCCGTGTCGGGCGGCCCCACCGTGAAGCGGGCGCCGGGTATCGTATCGAGCTTGTGGCGCAGCTGCGTTTCCAGGCCCGCCATCGATTCCTTGCGCTCCGTGCGGTGCACGGTGGTCAGTGTCAGCACGGCGCGGCGCGCCTCGGCCGCCGCGCCGGGGGCGAAGGCGTCGCCGCTGGAGCCGCCGCCAATCGAGCTGAAAACGCCCTTGATGCCCGGCGTCTGCATGGCCGCGTCGCGTGCCATGGCCGCCACGGCCTGCGTTTCGGCCAGGGTAGAACCGGGCGGCAGTTCCAGGTTGATCTGCGTCTGCGCGCGGTCGGCGGCCGGCACGAAGCCCGTCGGCAGCAGCGGCACGAGCGCGATGGCGCCGATAAAGAACAGCGCTGCGGCGATAGCCGTGATGCCGCGATGGTTCAGGCACCAGCGCATGACCGTCAGGTAGCGCGTCATCAGCCAGCCATCCTGTTCTTCCTTGTGCGGCAGGGGTTTCAGGATGTAGGCGGCCATCATCGGCGTGAGCAGTCGTGCCACTACCAGTGAGGCGAGCACGGCCAGCACGGCCGTCCAGCCGAACTGCTTGAAGAACAGGCCGGGAATGCCGCTCATGAAGGCCGTTGGCAGGAACACGGCCACCAGCGCGAAGGTAGTGGCGATGACCGCCATGCCGATTTCATCGGCCGCTTCCATGGCCGCTTCCATGGGCGACTTGCCCATGCGCAGATGGCGTTCGATATTTTCGATTTCGACGATGGCGTCGTCGACCAGCACGCCGACGACCAGGGCCAGCGACAGCAGGGTGACGGTATTGAGCGTGTAGCCGAACCAGTAGATGCCGAGGAATGCCGGCATCACGGACAGGGGCAGCGCGGCGGCGGCCACCAGGGTAGCGCGCCAGTCGCGCAGGAACCACCACACTACCAGCACGGCCAGCAGCGCGCCTTCGTACAGCAGCTCCATCGAGCCGTCGAAGTTTTCCTCGACGGGGAAGGCATTGTCGATCGACTGCTGCAGCACCACGTTGGGGTTTTCCTTCTGCAGATCGGCGATGGCCGCGCGCGCGCCCTTGGCGACGGCCACTTCGCTGGCGCCCTTGGTGCGGAACACTTCAAAGGCGACCACGGTCTTGCCATCCTGCTCGGCCAGCGCGCGCGGTTCGGCGATCGTGTCGCGCACGGTGGCCACCTGGTCGAGGCGCACATGGCGGCCGTCCGGCAGCGGCACTTCCACGCGTGACAATTCTTCGGCCGTCTTGACGGTGGCGATGGTGCGCACCGACTGCTCGGCGCCGCTGATGTCGCCCCGGCCACCAGGCGCTTCGCGCTGCACCAGGCGCAGCTGGCGCGAGACGTCGAGGGCCGACACTTTCAATGCGGCCATGCGCGCTTCGTCGAGCTCCACCTGGATTTCGCGGTAAACGCCACCCACGCGGTTGACGGCGCCCACGCCGGGCACGGTCAGCAGGCGCTTGGCCACCGTGTTGTCAACGAACCAGGACAGGTCGGGAGCGTCGAGCGGGTTGTCCACGCCGGGTTTCGCCGTGGCGATAAAGGTCAGCACCACGCGCCCGGCGGTGGACGCCTTGGTGACGGTAGGGTCGCGCAGTTCGGCCGGCATGTCCGCCTTGACGCGGGCGACGGCGTCGCGCACATCGTTGACGGCTTCGGCAATCTGCTTTTCCAGGATGAATTCAACGGTCACCGTGACGACGCCATCGAGCACCTTGGTGTAGATGTTTTTCACGCCTTGCAGGGTGGCGACGGAGTCTTCGATCTTGCGTGCCACCTCTGTTTCCAGCTGGGCCGGCGCCGCGCCCGGCAGCACCGCGCTGACGGTGACGATGGGCAGTTCGATGTCAGGGAAATCCTGCACCGGATTGGCCTTGTAGGCCAGCAGACCGGCCAGGGTCAGCAGCGCGAACAGCATGATGGCCGGGATCGGGTTCTTGATCGATAGGGAGGAAAAGTTCATGGCCTCCCCCTATTTTTTCACGGCAGATGCTGCCGCAGTCTTGGCTGCTGGTGGCACGACCGGGTTTTGTACATTCCGTACCAGGTCGCCGTCATTGAGGAAGCCTGCGCCGCTGACGACGATGGTGGTGTCGGCCGCGATGCCGCCTACAATCTCGATGCGGTCGCTCAGGCGCCGTCCGGCCTGCACCTTGATCTGGCTGACACGCTGGTCGGCATTCAGGCGGAAGACATAGCTGAAACCATCGCGCACGGCGATGGCCTGCTGCGGCACCGTCAGCGCGCCCGATGTGCCCAGTTCAAATTCGCCGCTGGCGTACATGCCGGCCTTGAATGGCGCATTGTTGCCCGTGCTGGCCGGCAGGTCCACATACACGAGGGCCGAACGCGTCTGCGGATCGACGGTAGGGGCGATCATGCGCACCTTGCCTGTCAAAACGCTGCCATTGGCTGCCTTGACCTGCGCCAGGGTGCCCGGTTTTAAATTCAGCAGCTCGGTGGCCGTCACTTCGGCGCGCCATTCGAGGCGGCCCTGGCGGATCATGCGGAACAGCTCCGTTCCGGTGCCCACGACGGAACCGACGGTGGCCGAGCGCGAGGAGATGATGCCGCTGTCGGGGGCCACCACCTGCGTGTATTTCAGTCGCAGCTGCTGCGACGCCAGCTGCGCCTTGGCCGACGCGATGCGCGCGTTGGCCGTTTGTTCGGCCGTCAGGTACTGGCTGATCTGCTGGGCGCTGATGGCGCCCGTGCTTTGCAGCGAGCGGGCGCGCTGCGCGTTGGCGGCCGCCTCAAGCGCATTTGCTTCCGCTTCCAGTACCGCCGCTTTCGCCTGTGCCACGTCGGCGTTCACCGTGTCGTTCGAGAAGACGGCCAGCACCTGGCCGGCGCGCACCACGTCGCCGACATTCACGCGAACCTCCGTGAGGCGCAAGCCGTTCGATTCGCTGCCGATGACGGCTTCCTGCCAGGCGGCCACGTTGCCGTTGGCACTCAGCTTGATGGGCAGGCTGGCCGTTTGCGGCTTGGCCGTGGTGACGGTCAGGGCAGGTTTTTGCGCTGCGTTCTTGTCTTTGGCATCGTTGGCCGCAGTGGAAGCCGAGGGGTACAGGGCCACGCCCGCGCCCAGCATCACGCAAAGGGCGGCAAGGGCGAGTGCCACGGGTTTCAAGGTCATTTTTTTCATATTGTCGTATCCGTCAGGGGGCGTTGTTGGCGAGGGCATTGGGGCTGCTGCTGTTCCAGCCGCCGCCGGCGGCGCGGTACAGCGCTACCCAGGCGGCGCTGCGTTCGCGCTCCAGGTTGACCACAGTGTTTTCGGCGGCCAGGCGCGTGCGGCGCGCGTCTTCCAGTTCGATCAGGCTGGCCAGGCCATTCTTGTAACGGTCCTCGGTGGCGACGAACGACACGCGGTAGCCTTCCAGTGCCGTTTTCGCGTGGCCGCTGCGCTCGTCCGTGCTGGCCAGGTTGACCAAGGCTTCTTCCACTTCGCGCACGGCCTGGCGCACGCCGGCGCGGTATTTCACCACCGCTTCGTCGTAGCGCGCCGTGGCTGCATCGACCTGGGCGCGGCGGGTGCCGCCGTCGAAGATGGGCAGGCTGACGGCCAGCGGGCCGATGCTCCAGGTACTGGCCGTGATGCTGGTGCCGCCGGCGCGGATATTGCCCTTGCCGATGGAGCCGGCCAGGCTCAGACGAGGATAGCGCTGCGCCTGCGCGCCGCGTACTTCGAAGCTGGCTGCCGCCACTTCGCGTTCGGCGCTGTAAATGTCGGGACGCTGGCCCAGTGTTTGCGCCGGCAGTTCCGCAATCGCCACGGGCGAGGGAAGAACGGCGGGGCTGGTCGCCAGCTTCTGGCGCAGCGTCTCTTCCGGCATGGCCGACAGGGCCACCAGCGCCTTGACATTCACATCGCAGGCGGCGCGCTGTTCGATGGCGCGGCTGGCGCCTTCGGCAGCGCTGGCGCGGGCCAGGGCGGCGTTGGCGGGCGGCTGGAAGCCGGCGCCTGCGCTCAGTTCCGTCAGGCGTGACGAATCGCGGCGAGAGACGGCATCCTGTTCGGCCACGGCCTGCAGTTGCTGGCAGGTGCGCAAGGCGTAGTACTGGTTCGCCACTTCGGCGGCCACCGAGACGCGGGCCTCATGCCATCCCGCGCGGGCGCTGTCGTAGCGCTCCTGCGCCGCATCGCGCGTGGCACGGTTGGCGCCAAACACATCGATTTCCCACGAGGCTTGCAAGGCCGCCTGCGATGTGGTGCCGCTGGGCTGTGCCGATTGCTGGCTGGTGCGTACCACGCTGCCCGTCGCGTCGAGGGCGGGCGCCAGCGCGGCGCCGCTGGCGACTTTCTCCGCGCGCGCCTGCACGATGCGCGTGCTGGCAGCGGCGATCGTGGGGCTGACCTGCTGCGCATCGGTGATCAATTGCACCAGCAGGCTGTCGCCCTGGCCCTGCCACCAGCTGGCCAGGTCCGTCAGCTTGCCATTGTGCGGCAGCGGCGCCTGCCACTGCGCGGGTGCGCTGGCGGCCACCACTGCGGGCGGACCCTGCAGGGCGCAGCCACCCAGCGCCAGCACGATGCTGGCGGCCAGGGCGCGTTGAACGGTGCATCGAATAGTCGTCATGCTGGTCCTTCTGCTTGTCGTTGAGCGGTAGTGGTAGAAGTGGGGAGGCCCATGCGCTGGCGTTCCACTTCGGCCATGGCCAGTGCGTAGTCGGTCATGCGCGACAGCCAGGTGTCGATGGCGTGCGGCGTTTCCAGCAACTGCGGGCGCAAAGTTTGCAGCACTTCGGCGCCCACCATGTGTTGCAGGGCCAGCGAAGCGATGGAAAACGCCAGGCGGTGCATGTCGTCGCTGTTGTCGGGCGCGCCAAGATGGCGCGCCAGCACGCGGGTGAGCGCCTCGTGTTCGGGACGGATGTTCTGGTCGATCTCGCGTGCCCACAGGCCCGTCGGTTCGAGCATCTCGCGGCACCACAGGCGCATGCAGTCGCGCGCAATCTCGCCCTGCTGCATGGGCGCGAGCATTTGCGCATAAAAGCCTTCCAGGCTTTGGCGCAGGGTGAAATGGGGCTGCTCGTACAGGGCGATATTGTCTTGCGGATTCGACGATTGCTGGACAAAGGCGGCGCGGTACAGGCCCGCCTTGTCGCCAAAATAGTAGCTGATGGCTGCCGCGTTCGTGCCGGCCGCCTGCGCCAGTTCGCGCGTGGAGGTCTTGGCGTAACCCTGTTCGGCAAACAGGCGGATGGCGCTATGCAGCAGCCGCTCGCGCGATTGCTCGCCATCGGAACGGGGCTTGCGCCCGTCGTCGGCATGGGGAGTTGGGATGGCGTTTTTTTCAATCATGCCGGAGATTTAATCATATATCTCAAACGATTGATATAACTAAATCGGTTGATTTAGTTAAGGAAAGATGAAGATGCGTGGAAAACGCAGGCAAAAAAAAGCCCGCGTACTAGCGCGGGCTGAATCCAATGTTCGGAGAACGAATTGGAGGAGACAGTTCCACTATAGCGCTAAAAATGGTGCGGTGCAATACCGTAAAACTACTGTATGAACTTGTCATGGATGGCAAAAAATCAAACTTTATGTTGCGTCGCACAGAAGCTCAGCGTTTGCTGCGCAGGGCCAGCGTAAAGGTGCTGCCCGAGCCATAGTCGCTATTGAAGAACAGGGCGCCGCCGATGGCGTTGGCCAGGTTCTGGCACAGGTACAGGCCCAGTCCCGCGCCTTCCACGTGGCGCGTGGAGGTGGAATCGAGCTGCGAGAAGGCCTGGAACAGCTTGGCCTGGTCTTCTTCCTTGATGCCGGCGCCACTGTCGGCGATGCTCATTTCCGTCACCAGCACGTCGTCTTCCTCGCGCTGGGCCAGGCTGATGCGCACCGTACCCTGTTCCGTGAACTTGATGGCGTTATTGAGCAGGTTGATGAGGATTTGCGTCAGCGCGCGGCGGTCCGTGTCGATGATGGCGGGCGGGCGGCCTGCTTCTCCCAGTGCCATTTCCAATGCCAGGCCCTTTTGCTGGGCCAGGGGGCGCAAAGTGTCGGCCACTTCAGCCATCAGTTCCTGGCAGTGCACGGGCTCGATCGACAGGGTCAGCTTGCCCGCTTCGATCTTGGCCACGTCGAGGATGTCGTTGATCAGCGAGAGCAGATGGCGCGCGCTGGCGCGGATGGTGTTCAGTTGCTTGTCCTGGTCGGACGTCAGGGGGCCGGGAAGTTTCATCAGCAGCGCGCCCGTGAAGCCGATGATGGCGTTCAGCGGCGTGCGCAGTTCATGTGACATATTGGCGATGAAGGCGGACTTCATGCGGCTCGCTTCTGCCAGCTCCAGGTTTTTCAGCGCGATTTCGCGGTTGATGGTTTCCAGTTCTGCCGCATGGTGCGCCAGGCGCATGTTCAGTTCGATCACCTGGCGTTCGCGCGCCTGCAGTTCGCCGTTGACCTGCACCGCCTGTTCATACGTGGAAATGAGCAAATCGAGGATTTGCTGGCGCTCCGCATTGATGAAGTGCTTCTGGTCGCCCAGGTACAGGGCGATGCCGATTTCCACGTTCTGGTTCTTGCGCAGCTTCTGGTTCATCAGCATGTGGCTGATGCGGTTGAGCAGGTAGTCTTCCGCGTAGGGCTTGCGGATGAAATTGTCGGCGCCGCACTCGATGCCGCGGATGATGTCCTTCGGGTCGTTGAGTGAGGTGACGAGGATCACGGGAATGTCGCGCAGGGTCGGGTCGGACTTGATGGCGCGGCACAGGTCGTAGCCATTCATTTCAGGCATGACGATATCGGACAGTACCAGGTGTGGCTTGCGCTCGCGGATCGCGGCCAGGGCCAGCTGGCCATTCGCCGCCACGCGGGCATTGTAGTGCAGCGACTGGATCAGGCGGCGCAAGCGCTCCGCCTGGGTCGGGCTGTCCTCGACGATCAGGATCTCGATTTCGTCAGGCTTGATTTGATTGTTGGAGTCCACAGACCTCTCCTAGAATTTCAGTGTGGTGATGCTGGGCGCGGTGAGCGCGCAATATCGACATCCTGTGACTATATCGGATTTAGGTCTGCAAAAGTAACTTGCAAGTAACTATTTTGGCCACAGGGAATGCTGTGGCCAACGCTTAATTCTCGCCCTGGAACTGGCCAGCGCGATATGTCAGCACCAGCGTATCGCGGTGGCCATGCTCGCCGATGGGCTGGATCGGCGTCGATTCGTGGATGACAGACGCATCGTCGAGCAACAGCAGCGACCACGGCTCCGTCAGGGTAAAGCGCTTGCCGTTGGGACCATTGGCTTCGAAGATGCGCGTCTCGCCGCCCTTGACCTGTTCGCGCCCGATCAGCAGCACGGCGACGAAATCGACGCCGTCGCGGTGCGCACCTTCCGGCGTGGGGCGGCCGATGCCATCGGTCGTATCGATGCGGAACTGGTGCGCCTCGATGAACCACGGCTGGCTGCCCTTGACCTGCGAGCAGGCGTCACCGAGCGCGCGGATCAGCTGCTGCCAGGCTGGCTGTGCGACGATGGCCGGCTCGATCGGCTCGAACAGGCGGTGCATGCCGCCGTGCAGGGCGTTGTATTCGACCGGTTGCCAGTGCGGGCGGTGCGCCGTCTGCGTCAGGCGCGCGCCATCCTGCACGAAGCACGAGTGGCGCCGGCGGCGATAGCGGCCGCCATCTTTCAGGTAATTGTCCAGCGCCAGCGTGTTCCAGCTGGGTTCGAGCGCGCGCAGCGCGGCTAGCGGGCAGCCGGCCAGCGCCGCCACGTCCTGCGGGCGCAGGACGGCATAGCCGTCATCGCGCAAGGCGTCCTTGAGGTGGGACGGGTCGGTAAAGATCGGTGCGGAAGTGCTCATGGCGGTGCGGGCCGGAACGCGGCCTGTATCAGTTTATCCAGCCTGGCATTCTACGACTTCGCGGCGACTCCTGTGTTATGTCCGCCAGGAATTATGCTTGTTGAGTTAAAAATTCTTTACCAGGGTCAGGCGCAGCGAGCGCGATTCCACCGGATGGAAGTGGATATCGTCGACCGGCTGCGCTTCGCCTGGCAGGCGCGAGGCATAGTAGTAATCGATGGCCGAGTCGCGCCGGTTGGCCAGGTTGTAGCCTTCGAGCTCCACGCGCAAGGTCTTGTCGATCTGGTAGGCGACGCGCCCGTTCAAGCCCACGCTGGCTGCGGAGCGCACGCTGTTATCCTCGATCAGGGGCCGCGGGCCGAAGTAGCGCAAGCGCAAAGAGCCCGACCATGGCCCTGGCGGCGTCACCGTCATGGCCAGCTGGGCCACGCCTTCGATGGCGCCCGGGATGAAGTCGCCCGCCGGGTCGCTGCCGCGCGAGCGTGCCCGCGCATATGCCAGGTCCAGGTCCAGCGACAGCCAGCTGGCCGCCTTGTAGTAGCTGGAAAACTCGACGCCGTAGCGCCGGCTGGGGCGGCCCGCCTCGGTGGCGCCGGCGTCGCCGATGAACAGCAGTTCGGAATCGAAGTCCAGGCGGTACAGCGACAGCGACGTTTGCAGGCCGGCGATGGCGGCACTGCGCAAGCCCAGTTCCAGAGCGCGCGAGCGCACCAAAGGCGTGACCTTGTCGGCCGCTGCACCCGTCTTCGGGTCGACCGTGATCGTCGTGCCGCGCGCGTCGTTGCTGTGAAAACCATTGCCTATGTTGACATACGCTTCCGTCTCGCGCCACGGTCCGGCGATCACGCTCAGGCTGGGGCTGAACAAATGGTCGCTGGCCGTACCCGAATTGGCCGCACGGTCGCTGCGCACGTCGAAGCGGTAGGCGTCCGCGCGCAGGCCGGCCACGCTGCGCAGCCAGCGCGACCAGCGGGTGCTGTTTTCGGCATAGACGCCGATGCTGGTTTCGACGATATGGTCTTGCCGCGTGCTTGATACGATCTGCCGCTGGCGTGTGTTGTACAGGCCATTGTGGATATTGTCGTTCTGTAGCTGCAGACCGATGGTGGTGTCACTGCTGCCCCTGTCCGTATGGCGGTGCCAGGTGTGGCTGGCATCGAGGCCGGCTGTCACGCGCCGGTCGGGCTGGGCGAACTGGTCGCCGTTGTCGGGGTCGTCCATCGCATACGTAAAATTCGAGAACAGGGCCAGGCGGTTGGCGATCACATATGCGCTGACCTTGGACGATATGTCGTCCGTCGTCTGGCGCCAGGCGCCCGACAGGCTGTAGCGCTGCGCCTTGCCGCCGTCGCTGGCATCGATGGCGTCGAAGCGGCCCAGCGTGCCGTCCTGCACGGCGCGCAGCGGAATCTGGTCGGTGGCATGCCAGCTGGCGTCGTACGCCATGGCCGTGACGTTGAAACCGTTGTTGGCATAGCCTTCGCTGTAGCGCAGCACGCCATTGAGCTTGTGGTAGCGGTCCGGCTGCGTGAACGGCCCATCGTTATGCTGCGCTTCGAGCGCGTACAGCAAGCTGCCGTCGCCCGCATCGAGTGTATCGGCCAGCAGGGCGCGGCGAAAGCCGTTTTGTCCGACGCCCATGCTGGCGATGCCCTGCGTCAGGCGGTTCGCATAGACGACGGATGCCGCTCCGGCCGAGGAAAAATCGCCTTGCGCAGCCGAATACGGGCCCTTTTTATAATCGAGGCGCATGGCCAGTTCGGGGATCAGGAAGTTCAGGTCCGTCCAGCCCTGTCCGTGGCCATGGCTGCGCTGGTTGACGGGCATTTCGTCAACGGTCGTGCGCAAGTCCGTGCCGTGATCGAGGTTGAAGCCGCGCAGGTAGAACTGGTTGGCCTTGCCCTCGCCGCTATGCTGGCTGACGATCAGCCCCGGCACGGCTTCGAGCAATTCGCCGGGCCGGTAGCTGGTGCGCGCGTCGAGCTGCTGTTGCGTGACGCTGCCCGCGTTGGCCGAATCGGCCACGCCCAGCTGGTTCATGCGCGAACCGTCGACCAGCACGCGCTGGAAGATGTCGTCGGCGTGGGCGGCGCCTGGAAACAGGACGGCAAGGAGGAGGGGGAGATAGCGTGGCGTCATGGGTATTTGGGTGTGGCGGCGAAGGGTAATGTCCCGCCAGTGCTTAACGGATCGGCAGTTCCGTATTCTGGCTGTCGAAAATCAGCGTCTGGATCTTGCCGCTGTCCTGAACGTTGAGGGTATTTCTCTGGCTGGGGAGGAAATCGATCAGCAACTGGTTATGGATGCGCGTGGCGGGGGCCAGGCGCGTACGTTCGATCTCCTGGAAGATCACCACGTTGTCGGCGTTGACCTTCATGCCGACCCAGTTCAGGCGCAGGCGCTTGCCATCCGGCCCCACGAGGTAGAACTGTTTTTCGACATAGCGGCGCAGCGCCGCTTCGCTGTTTTCCTGGCCCAGGTCGAACTGGCGCTGGTACAGATTCGTCAGCAGCGCTTCCACGTCATGGCCCGTGTAGGTGTGCACCACCTCCGTGCTGCCGCTGGCCGCGTTATAGCTGATGTCGGCGATACCCATGTGGAAGTTGTGGGCGCCAGCCGCCGTGCTGGCGCAGGCCAGCAGGCTTGCCGCGAACGTGCGCCAGCGCATCACGCCTCGTCGCCCTTGTCGGAGCCGCCGTTCCTGCCTTTCAACGGCGTCTTGAAGTCGCGCATCAGGTTATCCTTGGGCGATTTTTCGCTCTTGAACAGTTCCAGGCGCGAGGGTGTGATTTTTCTCGGCCAGGCGTTGTTGCTGGTGTCGATATCGGCCGTTTCCCAGTACGGATCCTGCACCAGGCCCACCATCGGTTCATCGGTGATGACGACCTTGGTGATCTTTTTCGGCGAGTAGCGCCACACTTCGGCCGGCACGCGCTCGACGTACTTTTTGCCGCTTTTGAGTTCGATTTCCAGGATTAAGGGCATCACCATGCCGCCCAGGTTCGACAGGTCGACCAGGTACAGATGCTTGCCCTGTTTCAGCAAATCCTTTTCCCACGGTTCCAGGCCTGCCAGCGCTTCGGTGTAGGCGTTGCGGTCCTTGTTGGTCACCGTGAAGTCGTCGTGCTGGTTGTAGAAATCCTTCAGTTCCGGATGCGCGTCGACGCGGCGCGGCATGCCCTTGTTGGCGCGGCTCGTAACGGACTCCGGCTGGGCGTCCTTCTGCGCCTTTTTCCAGGCTTTTTCCGTTTCCGGATTTTTGGAACTCACGCCGTATTCGCTGATGCCGTCGATGCTGATGTCGACCGGATCGGTGGTATAAAACCAGCCGCGCCAGAACCAGTCCAGGTCCGTGCCGGAGGCGTCTTCCATGGTGCGGAAAAAGTCGGCGGGCGTGGGGCGCTTGAATTTCCAGCGCTGCGCGTATTCCTTGAAGGCGTAGTCGAACAATTCGCGCCCGAGGATGGTCTCGCGCAGTATATTCAGGCCCGCCGCCGGCTTGGCGTAGGCGTTGTTACCGAATTGCAGCAGCGATTCGGAGTTGGTCATGATGGGTACCTGGTCGCGGCTACGCATGTAGTCGACGATCTCGCGTGGCTCGCCGCGCGAGGCCGGGTAGTTTTCTTCCCACGCCTGCTGCGCCAGGTACTGCACGAAGGTGTTCAAGCCTTCATCCATCCAGGTCCACTGGCGCTCGTCCGAGTTGATGATCATCGGATAGTAGTTGTGGCCCACTTCGTGAATGATCACGCCGATCAGCCCATATTTGGTGCGCTTGGAGTAGGTCAGCTCGCCCGTCTTTTTGTCTTTCACCGGACGGGGGCCGTTGAACGAGATCATCGGATACTCCATGCCGCCCACGGGGCCGTTGACGGAAATGGCCGTCGGGTACGGGTAGGCTATGCTGTACTTGTTGTACTGTTCTATCGTGTGCACGATGGCTTGCGTGCTGTACTTTTCCCACAGCGGATTGCCCTCCTTCGGATAGTAGGACATGGCCATCAGCTTGCTGCCGCCCTTGTTGTAGCCCTGCGCATCCCAGATGAACTTGCGGCTCGAGGCCCAGGCGAAGTCGCGCACGTTGGACGCCTTGAAGTGCCAGGTCTTTTGCGCGCGGCTGACGGATTTTTCGGCCGCTTCGGCCTCTTTTTGCGTGACGATGATGACGGGCTTGTCGCTGCTGCGGGCTTTTTCCAGGCGCTCGCGCTGCGCGGAAGACAGCACGTCCTGCGGATTTTGCAGCTCGCCGGTGGAGGCGACGATATGGTCGGCGGGGACGGTCAGCTGCACGTCGTAGTCGCCAAATTCCAGCGTGAATTCGCCCGATCCCAGGAACTGCTTGTGCTGCCAGCCGGCCGCGTCGTAGTAGGCCGCCATGCGGGGGAACCACTGCGCCACTTCGAACAGGGCGTTCTTGTCGTCGAAGACTTCATAGCCGGCGCGTCCACCCAGCACTTTCTGTTCATTGATGCGGTAATCCCAGTCGATCTGGAAGACGAAGTCCTGGCCCGGCTTCAGGGGCTGGGGCAGGTCGATGCGCATCATCGTGCGGTTTACTACATATTTCAAGGGCTGGCCATCGGCGCCCTTCAGGGCGCGGATATTGAAGCCGCCCTGGAAGTCGCCGCGCGCCAGCATGCCGCGCAAGCCTTCGAATTTCATGGTCTCTTCGCCCGTCGTCCTGGCCCACGCCTGGCGCGATGGCGCCGTGGTCATGCGGCGCGCGTCGGAGTCCTGCTTGTAGATATTCTGGTCCAGCTGCACCCACAGGTAAGCGAGGGTGTCGGGCGACCGGTTATGGTAGGTGATGGTGCCGCTGCCGGCGATCTCGCGTTTGGCCTCATCCAGCGTGGCGCGGATGCTGTAGTCGGCGCGTTGCTGCCAATAGGCGTGGCCTGGCGCGCCGGAAGCGGTGCGGTAGGTGTTCGGGGTGGGCAGCACCTCTTCGAGCTGGCGGAACTTGTCGTCGAATGGTTCGGCAGCGAAGGCCGACACGGTAAAGCAGAGAGCCAACGAGGCTACGGGGCCGAAAGGTAAGCGCATATTCACCCTGATGTTGTTGTAAAGAAATAGTGGCAACTATTCTATACGCAGGGTGAGGCCATCCTTGTATCGATTTGTAATAAAGAAAGGCGGATTTTGCGCCATCTTTTGCCTGGCACTGTCAGTGGAATGCTTTGCCTGATTTTGCTCGGAAAAGCGGGGCTTTTACTCACTTTTCATCAGGCTGTCGCGCAACTGGTTCAGTTGTTGTTTCATGTCCACAACTTGTTCCACGCTGCAGTGGCTGGCCGCCAGGATGGCCTCGGGCAGCAGTGCCGCCTCGTGGCGCAACTGGTCGCCCTGCTGCGTGAGGGAAATGATGACCTGGCGTTCGTCGCTGGCGGCGCGCGTGCGCGTCAATAGGCCCGATTGTTCCATGCGCTTGAGCAAGGGTGTCAGGGTGGCCGAGTCGAGGAACAGGCGCTCTCCCACTTCCGACACCGTCAGGCCGTCGCGCTCCCACAGCACCATCATCACCAGGTATTGCGAATAGGTCAGGCCCAGCTTGCGCAAGAGCTTGCGGTACAGCTTGTTCATGGCAAGCGAGGTCGAGTACAGCGCAAAGCACAGCTGGCCGTCCAGGCGCGGCACCTGGTGCAAAGGGTTGGGGGCGGTGGTGGTATCCATGGGTACAGTATATATAGTGCGCTACTTAATAGCAATGCGCGGCGCCGGACCTGCGATCCGGCGCCGGATCGCGGCTACCTATCCGGCGTAGCGCGCGCGCAGCACATTGAGCATGGCGACGTTCTGTTCCCAGGCATCCGTCACGGGTTGCTGTGTCCAGGGCAGGGTTTGCGTGTACGGTGCGGGGCCGAATTCCGGCGTGAATGTCATGCGCTCGGCGCCGGCCGCGCGGCGCAGGGCGACGATGGCATCCCACCAGGCCAGGTGGGCGTCGAGCGCCGCCTTCGCTTCCGGCGCGCGGAAGTCGGCTACCTGCGGACCCTGCGCGTGGCCCACGCGCGCGTGCACATGGCGCACCAGCGGCAGCACCTGCGCCAGGGTCTGCGGCTGGTCTTCCAGCAGCGATTCGCAGGCGCAGCACCAGTGCGACAGGTCGGCCGTCAATGGCAGCGCGGGATACTGCGCCAGGTAAGGCAGCAGCAGCATCGGGTGGCCGCTGAAGCGGCTGCGATGAATTTCGTGCACGATGGGCACGCCGTGCTTTGCCGAGATGGCGGCGGCCAGGTCGAGCAGTTGCGCGTTCTGCGCCTGGCTATAGTAATCCTTGCCCGTGTGCGTGTTGACCAGCACGGGGCGCGCCAGGCAGGCGTTTTCCAGCAGTTCCGCCAGGGCGGCGCGGTGCAGTTCGAAGTCGCTGTGGAACACGGTTTCCCACTGCGCGGCGATCAGTTGCAGTCCAGACTTGGCGATGCGGTCCGTCCATTCCTCGCGCAGGGCCGCATCCAGCGGCAGCGACATCTCGATGCCGTCGAAGCCGGCCTCCAGTACCTTGTCGATGAAGACCTCGGGCGGCAGCTCGTTATTGCCCCAGTGGGCGGCGTAGACTTCGATGCGCATCAGACGAAGCCCCGCACGGGGAACGCTGCGTCGCGCTGTATCCAGTTGTGGGCGGCATATTCCGTCTGGCCGTCGGTGGCGTGCAAAGTATAGGCGTGGCGCGAGACGGACGAGCGGTTCGGCGCGCTGTAATGGGGCAGCAAGCCGTGGAAGCAGACGAGGGCGCCCGCCTTCACTTCCAAGGGCACGGCCGTGCTGTCGTCCGGCCAGGGCATGGCATCGAGTTTTTCCACGCGAACCTGGTCGCCGTTGCGGATGAAGCGTTCGCGCAAGGGGCCGCGGTGGCCGCCCGGTTCCGCCCATAGGCAGCCGTTGTCCAGGGTCGCGTCTTCCAGTGCGAACCAGAAGGTGGTCACGCTGATCGGCGTGGTCTCGAAATACGTGGCGTCCTGGTGCCAGCGCACTTCACCGCCGATGCCGGGCTGCTTGAAGATGTACATCGATTGCCAGACCTGCGCGTCTGCCAGGCCCAGGTCGCGCGCCACTTCGGCCAGCTTCGGGTCGCTGGAAAAGCTGCGGAAGACGGGGTCCAGGTCATGCATGGCGTGGCCGATCTTGTTGATCGACAGGGATTTGGCCTGCTTTAACTGGCCGTCCGGGCCGAAGGCCTCTTCTTCAAAGAAGCAGCGGATGGTGTTGTCGGAGGCGAGGAAATAATCGTTGGTGTTCTTGGCCTGGTCGCGCGTGGTGAAGATGGACTGGCTGACGCTGGGATCGAATTCGTTGACAATCTGCTCGGCGCGCGCGCGCAAGGCGGCGATTTCGTCCGCCCCCTTGAAGCCGGGCAGGATGATGTAACCGTCGCGTTGGTATTGTTCCTGTTGTTCAGTTGTTAGCATGGCGGCGGCTCCGGAGGTCAATGGAAAGCGTCATTGTAGGATGGGCGAGGGCGGCAGACAATCTTCCTGCGGTTGACAGATTGTCGCCAAAGCGAAGACAATCTTTGACATGGATCAACTAAAAGCAATGGAAATCTTTGTCGAGGTGGCGCGCCAGCGCAGCTTCACGGTGGCCGGGCAACGCCTGGGCCTGACGCGGGCCATGGTCAGCAAGACCATCATGCAGTTGGAGGAACGCCTGCATGCGCGCCTGCTGCACCGTTCCACGCGCGAAGTGAGCTTGACGGACGCGGGCCGCGCCTACCTGGCGCCGTGCATGGCCACCGTTAGCCAGGCGCAGGAAGCGGCGCGCATGGTGGCGCACGTGGCGCAGGCGGGAGCGGGGGCGGAGCTCGCCGGGCCACTGCGCATCCAGGCGCCATCGAGTTTCGGTAGCGCGTGGCTGGCCGATGCCGTCGCCCGTTTCAGCCTGTTGCACCCGCAGGTGCAGGCCGACTTGTTTGTCGACGATGCGCTGCTCGACCCGATACGCCATGGTTTTGACCTGACTATCCGCGTGGGCGGCATCCCGGACAGCAGCGCGCTGGCGATGCGCCCGCTGGCGCCATGCCGCGCCGTGCTGTGTGCCAGCCCCGCCTATCTGGCGCAATGGGGTGTACCGCAGACGCCGCAAGACTTGCTGCAGCATCAGTGCCTGCATTTCAGCCACCTGACCGACGGCACGAACTGGCATTTCCAGCGTGGAGCAGCGGAGCAGCGCGAGGAGGCCAGCGTGCGCGTGCAGGCGGGTTTCACGGCGAATAACGGGCTGGTGCTGCACCAGGCGGCGCAGCGGGGGCTGGGCATCGTCTACAGCACCACGTTTCTCGCCTGGCGCAATCTGCTCGATGGCAGCCTGCTGCCCGTGCTGTCCGACTGGGAGCTGCCGCTGAATCACCTGAGCGCGCTGTACCCGGCCAGCCGCCAGCCGTCGCCCAAGGTGCGCGCGCTGATCGATTTCCTGGTGGCCGAATACCAGCCCGTGCCGCCATGGGACCGGGAGCTGGAAGCGGCTGGATTTTTCAGCTGAAAGCGACGGGTTCCACCGTCCAGGCGCCATCGGCATACACGCGTTCGTCGTCCAGGTAGACGGCTTCGGTAACGGCGAAGATATCGACGTGATAGCGCGCATCCTTGCGCTTGAACTGGGGCTTGGTATAGACGCCATGCTTGGCGCCCAGCGACAGATGGATGCCGCACATGCGTTCATACGTGCCGATGTCGTTGACCAGCTGCTCGCGCGAAAAGGCGCGGTTCATGCCGAAGCCCAGTTCGCGCACCCACACTTCGCCTTCATGCGCGCGGATGATCTCCAGCATGGCGGTAAATTCGGGCGTGGCGTGCTCGGTGCCCGTCACGCGGCCCTTTTCGATGATCAGGGTGATTGGCGTATCGGGGCGGTTGACCATGAAGTGCGTGTCGCCAAAGACGAAGATGCGTACCCGCCCGTTCACCGCTTCCAGGTCCTGCGCTTCCGTAAACACTTCGCCCAGGGGGAACTGGCCGCCGATATTGTTCATGCCGCTATAGTCGCCGATATTCAGCTTGGCCGATTCGAACGGCGAGGCGAATACCAGCTGCTCGCCGCCGCTGTCGACCATGCCGTGGCGGGCGCGGTCGATGCGCGCCTTGAGCGCATGGCCCACGCCCCGGTAGTACGCCGGGTCGTAGGCCAGCGAAGCGATGTAGTGCAGTCCCTGCACGCCGGGCATGCGTGACAGGTGCACGTGTTCGATCACTTTCAGGCCCCGCTTGAACAGCTCGATGCGGATGCGGAACGCTTCCAGGCGGAAACTGGTCGACTGGATCAGCACGACGAGGCTGCCGGCGGGCAGCTCGGCAAACGCGGCCAGCACGGTGTCGGGCGTGACCTCGTCGAAATCGATGAAGCTCGCGTCCGGCAAGGCCTGACGATAGGCTTCCGTCAACACGACGTTGAGCCAGCTGCGCTTGTCGCAGACGATCAGGGCCGGCTCGTCCGGGCGGTGGCAGATGGCCATGGCCAGCAGGTCGGCCACGTTTTGCGCGGCCACTTCGGTGGCGGCGGCGCTGATGGCGTCGAGCCGGCTGGTGTCATTCTCGGGAAGCGTCATGGTGCGGAGGTATCTGGCGTGAAGTAATCGCAGCATTATAAAGTGATTGCCGCAGGGCATACCATTCCCCATCCGGCGGAGGCGCTGTGGCTGCCGTGCCTCTGATTGTCTTGTGTAGTGCTTTCCGGCAATGTATTATTTGATAAACAGCCTGGGAGTGGCCCGTCGCAGCGGCAAAGGCAAGCCTGTGCAGGCCACGCTTTCAGTGATGCAGGGACAACAAGCCAACAGGCGATGACTAAGAGTGTGATGTGATGAGCATAATCGGACAAGATATTCCCATGGAGCGGCCGGATACGGATGGGCGCGCTGCCGTGTTCGTTCCCGTCACGGGCGTCAAGGAAGATGTCTTGCTGACCATACGCAAGGGTGCGGCGATCGTCGGCTTTGCCAATCACGACCGCACTATCACCGTGTATTTTGAAAGCAACCGCTTTGACGACCCTGTGCTGGCCAAGTGGGAGCACAAGGCACGCAAGGCCTACGACCGCCTGGTCGACAATGCGCCCACCGTCTCGAAGCTGACCACCAGCCCTGCCAATTTCGAGCAGATCGGCTACATCAATGGCAAGGGCATCACCATCCGCCGCATGGAAAGCCTGCAGCGCTGGCTTGCTTATTCGGACGCGATGGAGACTTGTCCGACAACGGATATCATTGCGCGCACGGTGATTGCAAAAGTTGATGCGGTCAAGGTGTAAGAGACCCTGATAAATCCCCCTGGCGTTGTTGCCTGCCCTTGGGCATTTGCTCTGCCGTTTCGGCTACTTCTTTGATATCACGATAATATTGGCTCTGTTCCCTGCTTGCCGGAGACAGAGCTTTTTTTTGATCGGTATCAAGGCAGTGGAACTCGCTGCGGGTGCGCCGTTGCGGTACGCGCGTAAGGTAATATTGCGGCAGAACGCAGTGGAATGACTCCAGGAAAAGGTTGGAATGTGCTTGAAACAGTGAATGATGTTTGCATCAATGCCGCTTGCGGCCGGAGCTTGCCGCTGCGCGTGGTGCATTGCCCGTTTTGCGGCGCGCGCCAGGTGGCTGCAGCGCCTGTTCTGGAGAAAGTGCCAGCGCCGCCGCCGGTGCCGCGCATGCCGCCGCCGGTGCCCGTTGCCCCGCCCATTCCTATGCCGCAAGCAGCGCCGCAACCCGCGCCGCAGCCTGCTCCCGCTCCCAAGCCCGTCCCGCCACCGGCTGCCGCAGCAGCGCCAGGGCCAGCCAAGGTGCCGCCCGCGAAACCGGCCGCCAAGGGTTCGGTGCCACCACCGCGCCCGCCCGTGCGCTTGCGCACGTGGATCGCCGCGGCCGTGGTGCTGACCGGTATCTGGTTCTTCAACAAGCCCGCCGACAAGCCGACCAGCGTGGCGGAACAGGTAGAGGCTGCCACTGCGCTGGCAGCGCAATGCGACCTGGACGGGGCGCGCAGTGCGCTGGCCGTGCTGAAAAGCGCCAAGGCGCCGGCGGCGCAGATCAAGCGCTTGCAGGCGAGCATCACCAAGTCCGCTGCCTCCTGCGACCGGCAACAGCAGCGGGCGCAGGCATGGACGGCGCTGCAAGACAGCGTCAAGCAGGCGCTCGATGCGGGCAAGCCGGAGCTCGCCGCCACGCGCCTGGCCATCTACGTGAAGCGCTGGGGCGATGATCCCGACACCCTGGAACTCGATGCCAGGGTGAAAGTGGCGCAAGCCAGCGCCCAGCTCGACCTGGCCGATGCCTGTCTGGCCAAGGGCGACCGGGTCTGCCTGGAAAACAGCCTGATCGCCGCCGAGCGCTACAAGCGGCCGGAACTGGCGGCGCGCACGCAGGCGCTGCGCGCGTCGCTGTCGCAATTGCTTGAACGCTCGCTACTCGACGCGATTCCAAGCCTTGCCCCGGACCAGTAGCACCAGCAGGTAAAACGCCCGCCGCGGCCAGGCCGGGCGGGCGTCATCTTGCCGTTTGAATCAACGCTTACTCTTGCGGCACCAGGGCCAGCGCCGCGCTGAAGTCGCCCATCGGCTTGCCGCCGTTGGCTACCAGCGCCTTGTCGCGCGTGCTCAGGCCGTCGAGCACGGGCAGGGCGAAGCGGTGCGTGATGGCGCGCAGGATGGACGCCGAATCGTATTGTGTATGATCAACCAATCCCTTTTTCACGTACGGCGAGACGAGGATGGCCGGCACGCGCGTGCCCGGACCCCAGCGGTCGCCCTTCGGCGGCGCGGCGTGATCGTAAAAGCCGCCGTTTTCATCGTAGGTGACGATGACCAGCATGTTTTTCCACTGCGGACTCTTTTTCAGCTGGGCGATGACGCCGGCGATATGCGCGTCGCCGTCGGCCACGCTGGCGTAGCCCGCATGCTGGTTCAAATTGCCCTGCGGCTTGTAGAAGGCCACGGGCGGCAGCTTGCCGGCGCTGGCATCGCTCAGGAACTGGCTGTCGAAGTCGCGCAGGTGGGCGGCGCGGTAGGCGGGTGCCTTTATCGGGTCCATATTGGCAAAGTAATTGAACGGCTGGTGGTGGAACTGGAAGTTCGGCGGGTTCGGGAAGCTGCTGGCGCGCGCGCTGGCCGTGGCCAGGGCCGTCGTATCCTTCCAGGCGCCCGCATACCAGGCCCAGTCGATGTTCTTGCCAGATAACAAGTCGCCGATATTCGTCTGCGTTTGCGGCGGCAGGGTGTTGGCCTTGCCCGTGTCCGCATACAGCTTGCTGCTGTCGCCGGATGCGGGAGCGTTGCTGCTGGGCTGGAACGCTGGCTGCATGGTATTGACGGCGTAAAACATGCCGCTGCTGTCGGCCGGCGTCAGCGCGCCGTCGTTGGCATAGGCGGGCGCGCCGTTCAGCACGGTGGTCGGCGCCGTGGCGGATGGCGTCAGGCGCAGGAAGTTGCCCTTGGCATCGACGTCGATCTTCGCGATCGACCCTTTCGCCACCGAGGTGTCCGCGTTCGGATAGGTAGGGGCGCAGGCGCAGATCAGGTACTGGTGCGTGAGGAAGGAACCGCCGAAGGCGCCGATGAACAGATTGTCGGCCAGCGCATATTGTTTGGCGATGTCCCACAGCTGCATCTTGCTGCCGTCGTAATAGCCCATGGACAGGCCGCCCGCATCGGAATACGCGGCGAACTTGTCGTTGGCGCCGCCGTTGATCTGCATCTGGTTATTGTAGAAGCGGTGCACCAGGTCGCGCGTGATGACCGATTGCGGCAGGTACAGGGGGCTGCTGGCATCGTCGATCTGGAACGGTTTGTTGGGCAAATTGGCCGATTGCGCCTGCGTGATGACGGTGCTCTGGCCGGCCGCCGTCATGCCGCCCCAGGTGGGCGGCAGCACGGGCAGGGTGCTGCCGTCGACGTCTTTCTGCGGCACGTAGGCGGTGCTGGAGGTGGGGTTGACGCCCGGTATGCCATTCGCGCCCGGAAACAGGCCGTACAGATTGTCGAAGCCACGGTTTTCCGCGTAGATGACGACGATGGTCTGAATATTGTTCAGCGCAAGGGCGCCGTTCAGGGCGGCCAGCGCATCGGCGGGCGCCGCCTGTGTGCTGGCGCTGGCGACCAAGGCCGTCACGCTGGCGTTTTCCGCCTTGAGTTTTGTCAACTCGTCGCCGCTGGCCTTGTTGAAGTCCGACGCCAGGCCCGCTTCCGACACGCCCAGGCGCGCGGCCAGCTTGCTGCTGGCCGCCGCAAAGTCGCCGCCGTTGCCGTCCATGATTTGCGCCAGTTCCGTCGACAGGGCGCTGACGAAGGCGCTGTGCCCGGCGGGGGCGCGCAGCAGCAGCTTTTGCGTGACCTTGCTGCCCGCGTCGCCCATGGTTTCATGGCGGATCGCGTCCGTGCCGATGGTCGCCAGCACGGCGCCCTGGCCGTCGAGCGTATAGCTGCCGTCGGCGGCCGTGCGCACGGCTGCCGAGCCGCTGTCGCAGGTGAGCTTGCTCGTGCTGCTTTCCAGGCATACCTGGGCGTTTTCATAGTAGCTGCCGATGACCTGGCCCGTGATGTGGGGCGTGACGGCGTAGTTGCTGCCGCAGGCGGCCAGGCTCAGCGACAGTAGCAGCGGCAGGGGCCGTAAAGAGGGATGTAAAACGGGACGTAAAGCGGTGTTGGCGTGCAAGTTCATGTTCATGCCTTCTGGGTGGAAAACGTCGCATGCTAGGCAGGCAATATGTCAGCTGCGTGACATGTCAGCGTCTGTTACATGACGTAATGTACGGACTTGATACATGACGTTTTGCAGGGACTTGTCACGCAGTTGTCACATGCCGTTGCTACGCTGCCAGCCCATGATGAAAACGATACCTGCCCTGCTGCTCGCCATTTGCGTGCTGTCCGCCTGCCAGCCCGCGCCGCAAAAAGACGCACCCGCCGTGCCCGCCGCCCACCTGGCGGGCGCGTATGCGCCCACCCTGAAACGTCAGCCTTCGGTAGCGGCAATGACGGCCATGGGCCGCGCCATGTTTTTCGAGCCCAGCCTGTCCGTGTCGGGCAAGCTGGCCTGCGCCAGTTGCCACAGTCCCGAACACGCCTACGGTCCGCCGAACGCGCTGGCGGTGCAGCTGGGCGGCCCGGAACTGAAGGATGCGGGCACGCGCGCCGCGCCGTCGCTGCGCTATCTCCAGAATGCCCCCCCGTTTACCGAGCATTACCACGACGACGATGGCGACGACAGCGTCGACGCGGGTCCCACGGGCGGGCGCAACTGGGACGGCCGCGCCCAGTCTGGCCACGAACAGGCGCTTGCGCCCCTGTTATCCAGGCGAGAGATGGGCAACCGCGATGCGGCCGCCGTGGTCGCCAAGCTGCAGGCGGGGCCGCTGGCGGCGCAGTTCCGCCAGACGTATGGCGCGGATATCTTCGAGCAGCCTGGCCAGGCGCTGCGCTGGGCGCTGATGTCGCTGGAAGTATTCCAGGAAAGCCCGTTGGACTTCTATCCGTACACCAGCAAGTACGACGCCTTCCTGCGCAAGCAGGCCAGCTTGACGCCGCAGGAAGCGCGGGGCCTGGCCCTGTTCAACGATGAACGCAAGGGCAATTGCGCGTCCTGCCACATCAGCCAGGTGAGCTCGGGCGGCGCCTTTCCCCAATTTACCGACTATGGTTTGATCAATATCGGCGTGCCGCGCAATGCCAAACTGCCGGCGAATGCGGACCCGGCGTTCTTTGACCTGGGATTGTGCGGCCCGGACCGCACCGATTTGACGGAGCACAAGGAGTATTGCGGCAGTTTCAAGACACCGTCCCTGCGCAATGTCGCCCTGCGCAAGGTGTTCTTCCACAACGGCAGCTTTGACAGCCTGGAGCAGGTGTTGCGTTTTTACGTGCAGCGCGACACGGCGCCACAAAAATGGTATCCGAAAGATAGCAGTGGCAAGGTGCACAAGTACAACGATCTGCCGCCCGGCCTGGCAGCGAATGTGAATGTGGAAGCGCCGTTCGACCGCCAGCCGGGCCAGGCGCCCGCCCTGAACGAAGGGGAGATCGCCGACGTGATTGTTTTCCTGCATACCTTGACCGATGGCTATACGCTGCCGCGCCCGGCGCAGGGAAAGAGTGGCTGAGAGATATCAAGATACCATTGCTTACAACTACGCCACAAAAGCATGTTTTTATGTGCGTTAGCGCACGCTAGAAAATTTTAGGCAGGTGTATATTGCGAACTGATCTGTGTCTTTTGATAACAATGAAAGGGAATATCATGAAAGTAAGCAAAAATTGGATGACCGTGTGCGCCGCCGGGATGATGGTCGTGGCATTGGCTGCCTGCCAGAAGAAGAGCGATGTTGCCGCCGGTCCTGCGGAACAGGCTGGCCAAAAGATCGATGCGGCCGCTGCCAAGGCTGAAGCCGACATCAAGGCCGCCGCTATCAAGGCTGACGCCGCCGTGAGCCAGGCCGCTGCCGACACGGGCGCCAAGATGGACCAGGTCGCCGCTGACGCCGACAAGAAAATGAGCGAAGCGGCCGATGCCGTTGGCAAGAAAGTGGAAAAAGCCGGCGAAAAGATGCAGGACGCCGCGCACAAGTAATCGCGCCAGGGCCGGCCAGCGCCGGCCCGGCTCCCGCAGCTGTCGTCAGGTGATGGCAGCTGCGGCCACGCCATCGCTGGCGCCAGCTGGCCTGCCATGCGCCGTTGTTCCCGTACTTGTACTATCCATCCCGTCCGTTCCCCCCAGCACCACGCTCAAATCCACATAGCCGTCGCGCCACGCGCGTTCCAGGTCTTGCTCCACCGCTTCCAGGGTCGTTCTTTCCACCTGCCGGAAACCGCGCAAGCCATACGCCCGGTTGCGCCCGTGCGCCTTGGCCAGGTACAGCGCCATGTCGATCAGGTTGACACTGCGTTCCCACGTGAGCGGCCTTCCCAGAGGCGCCAGCGGATAGGGCGCAAAGCCCACGGACACGTGCACCTGGATGGCCTGTCCCTGGTAATGGATGACCTGTGCCGCCATGCCGTTGAGGATGCGCCGCGCGATATCGTCGAGTCCGTCGCGCGAGACGGCTGGCAGGAAGGCGAGGAATTCCTCGCCGCCCCAGCGCACGATCATGTCCGTTTCGCGCAACACGTCGTGCAAGGTTTCGGCGATCGTCGTCAGCACCAGGTCGCCCGCCGCATGGCCGTAACGGTCGTTGATGTGCTTGAAATGGTCGACATCGAGCAGGAACAGCGCGCCCACGACATCGGCGTCGCCATAGGCCGGCAGCGGCTTGCCCGCATGGCTGCGCATGAATTCCTGGAAATGGCGGCGGTTGTACAAGGCCGTCAGCGGGTCGCGCGAGCTCTGGCGCTTGAGTTCCTGGTTCTTGACGTTCAGCTGCACGTTCGCGTGGCGCACCTTGCGGTACAGCAAGCCGACGATGACGGACGCCATGGCCAGCACCAGCGCCAGCAGCCACCATACGCTGCTGCAGGCGGCGGTTGTCGATCTCGGTGCTCTTGAGCTGGTTCTCGCGGCTGAGCAGCTCGATCTGGCGCTGTTTCTTTTCCGCCTCATATTTTTCTTGCAATTCGTACACGGCTTTTTGCCGCTGCTTCTCGAACAGCAGGTTGGAAATGCCCCGCTCGCGGTGATACGCCGTGACGGCGCCCCGCATGTCACCGGCCTTTTCCAGCGCCATGCCGTATTCCAGCAGCACGGCCTGCATGTCCGGCTGGTTGGCCGTGCGTTCGTAGTAGGCCAGGCCCGTGGCCACGCTTTGCTTGCCTTCCTGCAAGCGTCCCTGGCCAATCAGGGCCTGGCCGATGTTCAGGCGTGCCGTCGCCTCCACCTGTTCATTGTTGACCAGGCGCCCCGCCGTGATGGCTTCATACGCATAGCGCAGGGCGCGCGCGTAGTCGCCTTCTTTCAGGTAGCTGTCCGACAGGTTGACGAGGGTAACGGCCACCATGCCGCTGGCGCCCAGCTGGCGTTCCAGGGCCAGGGCCGCCAGCAGGGCGCGCTGGCCCCGTTGCGGCTGCCGCGCGTCGAGCGCCAGCCCGTATTCCGTATTTTTCGCCTGCGCCATGCGGCCTGGCGATTCCAGGGTGCTTGATACGGCCAGCAGCTCGTCGAGCACTTCGAAGCCTTTGTCGTACTCGCGCATCTGCGTGTACAGCAGGGTGAGGGCATTCAGGGCGGCGGCCAGGCTGGAGGGAGAATTGCTCTGGCGCGCCAGGTCCACGGCTGCCTGCAGTTTGGCCAGCGCAAACGGGAAATTGCCTTCCTCTGCCCACGATTGCCCCGCGCTGATGGTGGCCTGCACGCGTACGGGCAGGTCATCCGTGCGGTTGGCGATCTTTTCCGCTTCGAAGGCCAGCAGGTGCGAGGCGCGGCGTTCGTTCAGGGCAAACGTGATGTAGGCCTTGCTGAGTATGCCCTTGGCCAGCGCCACGTCGTCCTTGTTCTGGCGGGCGTAGGCGATCAGTTCCTCGGCCAGCTGCATGGCGAGGTCATTCTGCCCCAGGCGCATGCGTACGGTGCTCAGTTGGGTAAGGAATTCCGCGCGCACTGGCAGGGGCGCGCTGCGCGCCTGCGTTTCCACCTCTTGCAGGCGCTGCAGGGCGCGCGTGGGCACGAAGCGGCCATCTTCGCGCACGGCGGCAATATGCTGCTCAAGGTTGCCGACATGGACTTGGACCTGGGCCTGGGCGGCAGGCGCCAGCAGGCAGGCCAATACCAGCAGCCAATGCGCGTTTCGCCACGATGCCCGTCTCTGTCTGCCTGCCAACGCCCCGCCCCCCCCACAATGAACTACTCTTCGCAACGATTATATTCTGTTGCAGTCAAGAAATATCATGCGGGGCGCAGAAATGTGTGGAAGTGCACACGGCGGGCATGGACAACACACCCTATTGCGCCAGCTGCTGCAGCAGATACAGGCGCTGGTACAAGCCGCCATCGATCTGCATCAAGGCCTCGTGCGGCCCCGCTTCCGTGATGCGGCCATGGTTGAGCACGATGATCCGGTCGGCCTCGCGGATGGTTGACAGGCGGTGGGCGATGGCGATGATGGTGACCTTGCCGCGCAATTCATTCAGGGCCAGCTGCACGATCTGTTCCGTCTGGCTATCGATGCGCGACGTCGCTTCGTCCAGCAGCAGGATGCGCGGCTGGCCGGCCAGCGCGCGGGCAATCGCGATCAGCTGCTTTTGCCCCGACGACAGGCGCGAGCCGCCTTCGCCCAGCGGCGTATCGTAGCCGTGTTCCAGCGCGGCAATGAAGTCGTGCGCATGCGCGGCGCGCGCCGCCGTTTCGATCTGCGCCTGCGTGTAGCCGCGCCCCATGTCGATGTTTTCGCGCGCCGAAGCGGCCAGCAGGAAGGGATCTTGCGGCACCAGGCCCACGTCGGCGCGGAAATGCTCGTTGTCGATGCTGTCGAGGGCGACGCCATTGATGGCGATGCTGCCCTGCGTGACGGGATAAAAGCGCAGCAGCAGTGACAGCAAAGTCGACTTGCCGCTGCCCGTGTGGCCGACGATGCCGAAGAAAGCGCCTTGCGGTATGCTCAGCGACAGGTCGTGCAGCACGGGCTGGTTTTCCACGTAGGCGAAGGTCAGGTTCTTGATGTCGACGGCGGGCAGGTCGATGTCCGCTTTCGTCTGCCGCAGGGCCGGTGTTTCCCTTCCCTGTGCATGTTCGAGCGCCTGCGTTTCATCCAGCAGGGCCGAGACGCGCGCCGTCGCCACCACCGACTGCTGCAACTGGCTGAACTGCATGGTGATCTGGATCAAGGGCTCGATCACGCGCGCGATGTAGCTGATGAACGCATACAGCACGCCCACTTCCACGGCGCCCATCTCGCGCCGGCCGAAGCTGAAGATGACCACGGCCAGCAGCACGATGTTGAGCATGTCGAGCGCGGGGCGCAGCAGCCAGGCGTTGGCGCGCAATTCCTGCATGCGCGCCGTGTAGTGGTCCTGGTTGATGCCCGTGAAGCGCGTGCCGAAGCGGCGTTCCGCATTATTCGCCTGCAGCACGCTCATGCCGCCGATCGATTCGGCGATCTGCCCATTGATCTCGCTGCGCAGGGCGCGCGCGCGCGTGACGGCGGGCGCGCTCCAGCGCTGGTACAGGAAGACGATGACCAGCACGGCCGGCAGCAGGGCCAGCACGATCAGCATCAAGCGCCAGTCGAGGAAGGCCATGGCAGCCATGGTGCCGACCAGGACGATGGAGCTGTCGAGGATGACGAACAGCACCTGCACGTACAGCGATTTCACCGCCTCCGTGTCATTCGTGACGCGGCTGACCAGCTGGCCCGTGATGGCGCGGTCGAAGAAGGCCATGGGCAGGCGCAGCACGTGCTGGTAGACGGTTTCGCGCAGGCGCTGCACCGAGCGCATGGCCAGGCCGGACAGGCGCACCAGCTGCAGGTAGCGCAGGCCGGAGGCGACCCAGCCCGTCAGCAGGCAGCCGCCCAGCAGCAGCGCCATGCGCGTCCAGTCCAGGTGGCGCGGCAGCAGATGCTGGTCGATCAGGGCCTTGCCCAGGATGGGGCCCGTCACTTCCAGCGCGGCGGCAAGGATCAGCCAGAACGTGGCCCAGTACAAATGGCGCAGGTCGGACGCGGCGGCGCGGCGCAGCAGGCCGATGGCTTGCACGGCCTGGCGGCGCACGGATTGCGTGGCGGTGGTGGTGGCTTGGTCGGTCTTAGATGGCATCGAGGCTGGCCTCCAGTTGTTGATAGCGCCACTGGCTGGCATACCAGCCGTCGCGCTGCATCAGCGCGTCGTGGTTGCCCGTTTCCGTGACGTGGCCATCGCGCAGCACCAGGATCAGGTCCGCGTTGACGACGGCGCTCAGCCGGTGGCTGGCGATGATGGCGCTGCGCTCGGGGCGGCGCGCGCGCAGTTCTTCCAGATGCTGCAGGATGCGCGTTTCCGTGCCCGTGTCGACGGCGGATAGGGCATCGTCGAGCAGCAGCAAGCCGTTGTCGGCCAGCAGGGCCCGGGCAATCGCCACGCGCTGGCGCTGGCCGCCGGACAGGGTAATGCCTTTCTCGCCCACGTGCGTCTGATAGCCATCGGGGAATTGCAAAATATCGGCATGGATGTCGGCCAGCTGCGCCGCCCGTTCCACTTCCTCGCGCGTGGCGCCGGGGCGGGCCAGGGCGATATTGTCGGCGATGGTGGCGGAGAACAGGAACGATTCCTGCGGCACCCAGCTGATGGCCGCGCGCAACGCATGCAAGGTGTAGGCGTCCAGCGGCTGGCCATTCCACGTGGCCGTGCCCGCTTGCGGCGTCACCTGGCGCAGCAGCACGCGCAGCAGGGTCGACTTGCCGCTGCCCGTGGGGCCAACCAGGCCCAGGGTCTGGCCCGGCTGCAAACGCAGCGAGATGCCGGAGAGCGCAGGCGCAGTCTGGCCCGCGTAGGCGAAGCCGATGTCCGTCAGCTGCAGTGGGCCGGGCGTGAGGGTGGCGATGCTGCCATGGTCGTCGATGGCCAGCGGCGCGTCGAGCATGGGCTGCAAGCGCTGCCAGGCGGCGCGGCCCCGTTCGATCAGGGAGAGCACCCAGCCGGCGGCGAACATGGGCCAGATCAACTGGCCCAGGTACATGGAAAAGCTCGTCAGCGCACCGATGGTCAGCTGGTCTTGCCACACGAGGTAGCCGCCCAGGCCCAGAGTCAGCGCCGTGGCGGCCGTCAGGGTCAGGCCGACGGCCGGTTCATATGCCGCTTCCCAGCGCTGCGCCGTCAGGCTGGCGTTGGCTGCATGGCCGGCCAGGGTGGAGAACTGCTTGCTGCTGCGCTCTTCCAGGCCCAGCGCGCGCAGGGTGCGCACGCCCGACAGCGATTCCTGCACATGGTCGTTCAGCGCGGAAAAGCGCTGTAATGAATCCGTGGACGCCGTGTGGATATGGCTGGAAATGCGCCAGAAGGCCAGTCCCATCAGGGGGAAGGGCAAGAGGGCGATGCAGGCCAGGCGCCAGTCCACGCCCAGCAGCATGACGCCCAGCACCATCAGCAAGGTCAAGGTGCCGTCGAAGCCGGCCAGCATGGCTTCACCGGCGGCCATTTCGATGGCGTCGATGTCGTTCGTCGCCAGCGCCATCAGGTCGCCCGTGCGCTGGTTCTGGTAAAACGCCGCGCCCTGCTGCGACATGCGCGTGTAGAAGCGCGTACGCAGCATCACGCCCAGCTGGTAGGCCGCCTTGAACAGGGTGATGCGCCAGCCCACGCGCAGGAAGTAGATGACGACGCCCACGGCGAGCAGGGTCAGCAGCTCAAGCCACAGTTCGTTCGTCGTCATGCGGTGTGCGGCCAGCGCGTCGATGATGGCGCCCACGCGGCGGGGGATCCAGACGGTCAGTGTTGCCACGCCGGTCAGCATGACGGCGGCAGCGGCATACGCCGGCCAATGCTGACGCACGAAGCCGGCGATGAGCCTCGATAAACTCATGGTTACCTTTTGTTTTTAGTAATGGGGTGTCGCGGGGCGGAAGGACGGGCACGCGGACGGAAAGTACGCGTAGGATACAACAAGGCGGAAAAGCGCGCTGTGGACGGGCACGCAAAAAACGGGCCGTAGCCCGTTGTTTTGCTGCGTCACTGCCTTGCGCGAGACTTACTTGCGGCCGCTGCCTTTGCCGCCGCGCAGCATATCGAGCTGTTTCGATGGCATGCCCTTGGGTGCAACCTTGGCCAACGGCTTGGCGGCTGGCTTGACGGCTACTTGGGCCACAGTCTTGCCGGCGGCGCTGGCCGGTTTGGCGACCGGTTTGCTCGATGGAAATGGTTTGGCAGCCGGCTTGGCCGGGGCGGGGGCGGCGGCCTTCGCTGGCGCGGCGGCAGGCGCCGGTGCGGGCTTGGCCGTTTCAGGCTTGGCCGCTGGCTTGGCTTCGACCGCTTTAACTGCGGGTTTGTCGGCAACCTTCTCGGCAACTTTTGCAGGCGCTGCCGCTGGCTTGGCTGCTGGCGCAGCAACAGCGGCGGGGGCGGGCACTGCCTTGGCGGCAGGCTTGGCGGCAACGTGCGCAGGTGCCGCTGCTGGCGCAGGTGCAGGCGCTGGCGCAGGTGCAGGTGCAGGTGCAGGTGCAGGGGCAGGGGCAGCAACGGGGGCGGCGACGGCCAGCGCCGGCTTGGCCGCTGCCGGGGCTGGAATGGCTGCAGGCGCGGCCGCATCGAGGCGGGCTTTGGCCGAGGCCAGCAATTCAGCCTGGGTGCTCGAGGCGATGCCGAACAGCTGGCGGCTGTAGGCCAGCAGGCTGGCGATATTCGGTTGCGCCTGGCTGGTGCTGTAGCTGAAGAAGTCGCGCGGGTCTTGCGTTTCCAGCAGGTGCTGGGCCGTTTCCGCCGTGTGCGACAGGGCGGCCTTGCCTGCGTTCAGGTTCAGGGCGATGATTTTCTCGGCACTTTCGAAGACTTTGCTGGTCACGGTGCTGAAGATTTGCAGCTGGCTTTCCAGTTGCGATTTGGCGGCGCTGGAAATTTGTTCTGGAAGCGGAAACATATTTACTCCTTTGTACGGATTAAAATGCTGGCAAAACGCTCTGCAAAATCCCGAAAACCAGAGTTGGCCGCGTTTTGTAAAGTGGGTAGCGTGCTGAGTAACTGATCAGAGCCTGATTATGATGCAACGCAATATGAATATTCTAGCGGTGATTCGAGTTAGTTGAAAGCTATTTTATTCAGCCCGTGCGGCGCATGCTTGCCCTATTCATGCGCCTGGCAGCATTTGCGGGAAGTTTGCGCATGCGCAAGGTGTTGCAAGCGAATCTATGGCTATGCTTTTGCGAGTGGCTCCGTTCGTGCACTGCAGCATTCCACAAAAGATGTATGAAATGGCAATTAATTTGAAGCACCAGGCACCGTAGTCTACCGAAGGAGTTTCCGCATGGACCTAGTCATCCGCAATGCCAGCCTGCCCGATGGGCGCCGCGCCATCGATATCGCCATCGAGGATGGCCGCATCGCCGCCGTCGGCCCCGCCTTGCCTGTGCAGGGCGCGCAGGAAATCGACGCCGCCGGCGACCTGGTCACGCCGCCGTTTGTCGATGCGCACTTTCACATGGACGCCACGCTCAGCTATGGCTTGCCGCGCGTGAACGCGTCCGGCACCCTGCTCGAAGGCATCGCCTTGTGGGGCGAGCTGAAACCGCAACTGACGCAGGACGCCCTGGTGGAGCGCGCCCTGCAGTATTGCGACTGGGCCGTGGCGCGCGGCTTGCTGGCCATCCGCTCGCACGTGGATATCTGCGACCCGCGCCTGCTGGCCGTCGAGGCGCTGCTCGACGTCAAGCGGCAAGTAGCGCCGTATCTCGATTTGCAACTGGTAGCCTTCCCGCAGGATGGCATCCTGCGCAGTCCCGGCGCCTTCGATAATTTACAACGCGCGATTGCCATGGGCGTCGACGTGGTGGGCGGTATCCCGCATTTCGAGCGCACCATGGCCGATGGCGCGGAATCCGTGCGCCTGCTGTGCGAATTCGCCTGCGAGCGGGGCCTGATGGTCGACATGCACTGCGACGAGTCGGATGACCCGCTGTCGCGCCATATCGAAACCCTGGCCTTCCACAGCCAGCGCCTTGGCATGCAGGGCAGGGTAACGGGATCGCACCTGACGTCCATGCATTCGATGGACAATTATTATGTAAGCAAGCTCCTGCCCCTGATCCGCGAGGCGGGCGTGGCGGCCATCGCCAACCCCCTCATCAACATTACCCTGCAGGCGCGCCACGATACGTATCCGAAACGGCGCGGCATGACGCGCGTGCCCGAGATGCTGGCCGCCGGCATTCCTGTCGCCTTTGGCCACGACTGCGTGATGGACCCGTGGTACAGCCTCGGTTCGGGCGACATGCTGGAAGTGGCGCACATGGGCTTGCACGTGGCGCAGATGACGGGCCAGCAAGCCATGCACGACTGCTTCCTGGCCGTGACGGAAACGCCGGCGCGCATCCTGGGGCTCGATGGTTATGGCATCGCACCCGGCTGCCATGCAGACTTGCTGATCCTCGATTGCAGCTCCACGGTGGAAGCGCTGCGCCTGCGCGCGGCGCGGCGCCTGGTGCTGCGTCGCGGGAAAATCATCAGCGAGGCGCCGCGCGCGCAATCGCGTCTGCAACTGCCGGGCCGGCCCGAAACGGTCAATTTCCGCCTGGGGCGCTGATACAATCAGCCATCACTTGTTATCGGGAGCACCGCCTTGAAAGAAATTGATATCCGTCCGGCCAACGAAGCCGATTTCGACGCCATGTGGGCCATCTTCCAGGTACTGGTGGCCGCTGGCGACACCTACACCTTCCCCGCCGACACCTCGCGCGAAGAGTGCCACGCCTACTGGTTCGGCCCCGGCGTGCAAAGCTTTGTCGCCGTGATGGGCAGCGAGCGCCTGCTGGGCATGTACAAGCTGGTGGCGAACCAGCCGGGCCATGGATCGCACGTGGCCAATGCCTCGTTCATGGTCGATCCCGCCGCGCAGGGCGTGGGCGTGGGGCGCCTGCTGGGCGTGCACTGCATGGAAGAAGCGCGCCGCGCGGGCTACCTGGCGATGCAGTTCAACTTCGTCGTCAGCACCAACCTGGCCGCCGTCACCCTGTGGAAAAAACTGGGCTTCACGGTTGTCGCCACCCTGCCGCTGGCCTACCGCCACGCGCAGCTGGGCTATGTCGACGCCTACGTGATGTACCAGCTATTGACCGACCCGATGCAGTGGCCGGCATGAGTGGCGCCACGACAGAGCCGGTCACCGTCATCGAGACACCCCGTTTGCGTCTGCGCACAGCCACCCTGGACGACGCGGCGTTCTACATGGAACTGGTCAACGACCCGTCGTGGATCGCCAACATCGGCCAGCGCAATATTCACACCGTGGAAGTGGCCAGTGCCGCGCTGGAGTCGGGGCCCATGGCGCAGTTCCGCGACCATGGCTATTCGCTGTACATCCTCGAACGCCGCAGCGATGGCGCCTTGGTAGGCATGGCCGGGCTGGTTCGCCGCGACAGCCTGCCCGGCCCCGATATTGGCTATGCCGTGCGTCCCGCCTACTGGGGTCAGGGTTATGCCTGGGAGGCGGCGGCCGCCATCGTGCAGCATGCGCAGCACGTGCTGCGCCTGCCCACTCTGTACGGCATCACCTCGCTGCAGAACCAGGCCTCGATCAACTTGCTTAACAAGCTGGGGCTGCGCTTCGAACGCTTCTCGCGCCTGCCGCCGGAGGGCAGGGAGACGAATATCTACCGCAAGGATTTTCGCCAGTTTTCGTAGTGTGAACGTCAATATTAAATAGAGTAAGGAAATAGATGGCCACAAGTAAAAAAGTCGTTCCACATCTCGAAACTATGCTTGCTGAATTGCAAGATTTAGCCATTCGAATAGCCAATGTTGACGCAGGTACTGATGCTCGTAGTGTCAAAAAAATCCGTTTGGAACTAGAAAAGGCTGTGTCTGAGATCAAAGCGACCACGGAAAGGTTGGACCCCGTTTGGCGTCCGGAATCGATTTTCGATCCTTCCGATCCCAGCACTGCCGGCAGGGTAGTAGCCTTGACTATGGTTGCGCAGGAAAGGCATTCGTTGGCGGCTATCCCTGAATTTTATGGTGCCGGGGTGTATGCGATCTACTATCGAGGTGATTTTTCACCTTACTTACCATTGAAAGATAAAGATCATCCTATCTACGTGGGAAAAGCTGACCCTGACCGACAAGGCGCCAAGGATGCTGTAACCCAAGGAACAAAGTTATCAGCGCGCCTCAATGAACATGCTCGTAGTATTCGAAAAGCAACTACTACATTGAAAATTGAAGATTTTGAATGTCGATTTTTGATTGTGCAAAGCGGATATCAAAAGTCGGCCGAAGATTATTTGATCAACTTTTTTAAACCGATCTGGAACTCGGAGACAAAGATTTGCTTTGGTCTTGGGAAGCATGGGGACAGTTCCGATACGCGTGTCAATAAGCGGTCACCTTGGGATACCATGCATCCAGGACGGGAATGGGCGGATAGAACTTTTGAAAACCAGAAATCGATCGAGGTGATCAATGATCAAATTGCTGGTCACTTGTCAGTCCATACACCTTACACAGATGTCCATCAGATTTTTGAGCGGATTATGGCAGATATGCGTCAGATTAACCGGGAGCGTTTTTTTACTCCCGCAAAAGGTGGTGCTTTGTTCGATCAGGTAGCCGCTGAGGTCATGCCCCCTTCAGAGTAGGGGCGCGATTTTTTGACTCAGATTTATTCTTGAAATAGGGCGGAAGGGCAGGGGCTTTTGGCGCATCTCATGCAATCTTCCTGCCATGCTGGCGTCCACTTTTATTCTCGCAGAAGTGCGCATACACCGCGCGCCATTACTGCCGCTAACTTTACAGGAACGGCGTTGCCTAGCTGACGCATGGTCTCAGACCATGTACCTTCAAATATGAAATTGTCAGGGAAGGTTTGAATACGTGCCGATTCCCTGACAGTAAAATACCTAACTGAGCCGTCAGTGTGGCGTAGCATATTTTCACCCCCAGGAACTCCATGGTCACCTGCTTTGAGTGCCTTTGCTGGTTCATCAATAGGGCTTCCTGTATGCCCGGCATAAGCTCTCGCGCCTGGCTGAAAGCGATGTGCTTGCGCTAACTCCAAGTCCCTTGTAGAGGATCTCTCAGGGTCGGGAAGATCGGAGATAGCATCTCTGACGGTTTGCCAAGCAAGCATGTTTGCGCCGTGATCAGCATCTAAAATTTTTTGGATCTTTTTATCTATGCCTTCGGGCCGTGGCGGACGCTTTTTGGAAGCAACGCGGTGACGTTCCCAGTAGCTTCCGTTTGCCCATTTTGTCAGCACCAGCGCATCACTACTATGTGTTTCTGCTGGGAAGTCCCAAGGCTTGTGAACATCAGCCCTGAAACCAACGAAAAAGATACGCATGCGCTTTTGCGGAACACCATAATTGGCTGCATTGACCAGGCGGTGATAGACATGATATTCACTCGGCGCCCCCTTGGTCTTGTATGTTTGCAGCCTTACCAAGTGTTCTGTCCACAGCTCTTTCGTTTTGGCGATCTGTGAGGGAAATTCAAGTTGCAGCAGAATGTAGTTGAAGTAGTCGGCGAATGCCGCACGTTTTAGACCTTGCACATTTTCGAAGGTAAACGCGCGCGGCCGGGCCTCTCGGACAGCACGTATCGCTTGTGGGAACATATCTCTCTCGTCGAGAAATCCACCGTGCTTCCCACCCATGGAAAAAGGTTGGCATGGTGGACCTCCGGTGATTAGATCGATATTGATATGATTTGTATAGTTAAAATCACGTACGTCGCCTTCTATGACATCAGGCCAATGACTGATCGGTTCCACCTGCTGAAGTTTGTTATTGCGCAAGGTATTGCACGCATGGCTGTTCCATTCGACAACTGCGCGATGCTGAACATCATTGCTGGAAAAACCAAGCGCCAGTCCTCCCGCCCCTGCGAATAGTTCAATTGACTCAATGGTACGCGTGTTTGACTGGACTAAGAGGGCGGGCGTGTTATACATGGTCATTTGGGGTGGCTGAAACGCTGCTGCTTTTTCGGTACATTATTGAATCGATGTGGTTGATAGTAACCTGACATTGCAGGGTGGAAACTGTTACTCTCGTCTGCATGCAATGGTGTGTATGGCAACTTCTGTGTGGATGTATTTAAGTAGTGCAGCAGTATAAAGCAATGAACACAAGTGGACCAAACCGAGGGAGGCAGCAGCGCCCCACATACATCAATGCCAAACTCTCTGCATGGCTCATTGTACTGTGTTTTTGTACAGCATTCAATGAACTGATTTGTTGTTATTCAAGGTACCGTTGAAAATGCAAGGAAAGGCACTATTTCTGCACGGTTTCATGAGGTGTATTATGGTTGACACAATAGATCAGCCATCGCGTAGCAGAGTGTTGGCACTGGTTAAAGGCAAAAATACTGGGCCAGAGCTGTTGGTTAGAAAGCTGGTGTTTTCAGCAGGATATCGCTATCGGATTCATGTCAAAAAGCTACCGGGATCTCCCGATTTGACGTTTCCTCGCAGGAAAAAAGTCATCTTCGTACATGGATGTTTTTGACATCGGCATGAAGGTTGTGATTTGGCTCGCATGCCTAAGTCACGTATCGACTTTTGGGACTCAAAATTGAGTGGCAATAAGTTACGCGATGCACGAGCAGTTTATGCCTTGCGTCAATGTGGATGGGATGTCATGGTCGTGTGGGAGTGCGAGCTTCGTGATCCTGATAACGTAGTGAAAGCGATAAAAGAATTTCTCGGCGAACCTTGTAGGCGTGTCTTGCCTGGGGTGTGAGTCGTCGGGAAAATGAGGACATCCTGGCTCTTGACGATCCCCCAGCAGGTGAGGGATGGCTGAAAAAAAGTATTTAGAAACCCGCGCCTTTTGTAGTGGTGGCGCGCCGTCTTTGTTTTTATAGTTGGCATACCGGTGGAAAACCGCCGGACTATAAAAATGGAGACGTGTTATGAAAATCATGACTGCTATTGCATGGGGCGCCCTCATGTCCGCCGGGTTTGCCGACGCTTCGGCGCAAAGCTGCTCGGTGCCCGTCCTCAAGGTGCTGGCGCAAAAAAGCCTGGGCCTGACCGTGATGGAAAAGACCCTGGCCGAGTATGAAAAGAAAAACGGCACCAAGGTACAAATCAGCTATTTCGGCGAAAACGACCGCCGCTCCAAGGCCCGCCTGGACGCTTCCACCAAGGCCGGCTCCTACCAGATCTATTACATCGACGAAGCCAACGTGGCCGAGTTTGCTACGGCAGGCTGGGTCGTGCCCCTGCTCAAATACCTGCCCAAGGACGCCGACTACGACGACTTCCTGCCGGGCCGCCGCGCCGTCGCCTCGTACAAGGGCGTGGCGTATTTCGCCCCCCTGATCGGCGGCAGCGACTTCCTGTTCTACCGCCGCGACCTGCTGGAAAAGGCTGGCATCGCCGTGCCGAAGACGCTCGACGAACTGGTCGCCGCCGTGAAAAAACTCAACAGCCCGCCGAACGTGTATGGCTGGGCGGCGCGCGGCCAGCGCGGCTCGGGCATGAATGTGTGGCGCTGGGCTCCGTTCATGCTTGCCGCCGGCGGCAAGTGGGAAAACAATGGCGTGCCAACCTTCAATTCGCCGCAGGCCGTCAAGGCGACGACCCTGTACCGCGACCTGTTCAAGTATTCGCCTCCCGGTGGCGCCACCTACGACTGGAGCAACGCGCTCGAAGCATTCAGGTCGGGCAAGGTGGCATTCATGATCGAGTCGACGCCGTTCGCCGACTGGATGGAAGACCCGAAAAAATCCTCGGTGGTCGACAAGGTGGGCTATGTGCGTCCGCCCGCGCCGCTGGCATCGGCCGCATATGGCCACGGCCTGGCCATTTCCGCCACGGGCGCCAAGGATGAATGCACGCGCCAGGCGGCCGGCAAGTTCATCGCGTGGGCCACGGGCAAGGAACAGGAGCAGGCGCGCCTGAAGGACAATGTTTTCAGCGACTACAACCGCAGCAGCACCATCGCCAGCGACTACTTCCGCAAGCACGTCAAGCCGCAAATCCAGGCGGGCCTGACGGACACCACGCCCGTCTCGCGCGTCACCATCTGGCCTAGTCCCGAATGGCCGGACATTGGCGACAACCTGGGCGTCGTTTTAGAGGAGGTGTTTACGGGCACGCGCGGCGACGTGCAGAGCGCTCTCGATGAGGCCAATGAGTACGCCACGGAAGTGATGCAGCGGGCGCAGAAACGCAAATAAGGCGTATCGCCGTTTCACCCAACGGCGGAAGTGCCGGGGTCAGTCGCTTCGCGATCGGATTGCGCCCCACTGGGGCGCAATCCCCCGTCGGGTCTGACCCCGGATTTACGCTAACGAGCCTGAAAGCTGATCCTTATGCCGCATATCATCCGTAAAAAACGCCACACCTGGCTGCCGGCCGTCTTTCTGACGCTGCCGCTGCTGGTCCTGCTGATACTGGGCCTGGTGCCCAGCATCGCCGCCATCAACCTGGCCCTGCAAAACCGCGTGCTGCGCTACAGCGACAGCGACTATGTCGGTTTTGCCAATTTCATCCGCCTCTTCGGCGACCGCCGCTTCGTCAATGCCGTGCAGGTGTCGGCCATCTGGGAAGTGGTGACCGTGGTCGGCTCGCTGATCGTCGGCGTGCTGCTGGCCGTGTTCCTGTTCGAGAAAGTCAAGGGCCGCACACGTGATCTTCTCGCGCTGCTCCTGATCGTGCCCGTGCTGCTGCCGCGCGTCTCGGCCGCCTTTATCTGGAAGTTCATGTACTCGCCGCTGATGGGCATCCTCAACTGGTTGCTCGAATGCGTGGGCCTGGGCGGCACGGCTTTGCTGTCCGACCCCGCCACGGCCCTGTACGCGGTGGCGCTGGTCGACATCTGGCAGTGGGGCCTGTTCTTCGGCGCCGTCATCCTGAAGCTGCTGGAAACCCTGCCTGGCGAACCGCTGGAAGCGGCGCGTCTCGATTACGCCAGCACCCTGCAGGTGTATGCGTACATCGCGCTGCCGATGCTGAAGGTACCCATCATGAGTCTGGTGTTCATCAAGATGGTCGAGTCGCTGCGCTCGTTCGACCTGATCTACGTGATGACCAAGGGCGGCCCCGGCATCTCCACCGAAACCCTGGATATGTACGCGTATGCGCAAGGCATCGGCCTGATGGGCAAGGTGTCGTACGCGTCCAGCATGGCCGTGCTGATGATGCTGGCCACGACTGTCATCTTCACTTTACTCTGGAAGCGGGTCGCCAAATGGGAAAACTGACTATCCGGCGCGGCGTGGACCATGCCGCCACCACGGCCATTACCACCGCCATCGTGCTGGTGGCGCTGTTCCCCATCCTGTGGGCCGTGCTCAATTCCTTCAAGGAGCTGATGGACATCGTCACGCCCGTGCCGCGCTTTTTCTTCAGCCCCACCCTGGCCAATTACCAGCAGGTGCTGGCCAGTCCGGAAGTGCTGACGGGACTGGGCAACAGCGTGGCCATCGTCGGCGTGGCCGTGCTGCTGGGTGCCTTGCTGGGCGTACCGGCCGCGTATGCGCTTGCCCGCTATCCGATTCCGGCCAAGAAGGATATCCAGTTCTTCCTGCTGTCCCTGCGCTTTCTGCCACCCGTGGCCGTCGCCATTCCGCTGATCTCGATCTGGATCGACCTGGGCCTGTACGACTCGCGCCTGTCGATGGTGGTGACGTATCTGCTGGTGACCCTGTCGACCATCATCTGGCTGTCGATTCCCGCGTTTGCCCGCATCCCGAAGGAGATCGAGGAAGCGGCCGCGCTCGATGGTTACGGCCCTTATCAGGTGTTCTGGTATGTGGCCCTGCCGGTGGCGTCGAAGTCCCTGATGGGCGGCATCGTCTTCAGCTTCGTGCTGGTCTGGAATGAACTGATGATCGCGCTGGCGCTCACCTCGTCGAAAAGCATGACCCTGCCCGTGGTGGCATCGGCCTTTACCTCGATGGGCCAGGAAGTGCCGTGGGGCGTGGTGAACGCGTCCACCGTGCTGCTGGCGCTGCCGCCGCTGCTGTTCGTCGGCATCCTGGGACGCCTGCTCAACTCCATGCTTAAACATAAATAAGGAAATCAATCATGCAAGCACTCGTCCTGGAACAAGCGCATTCCATCACCCTGCGCGATATCGACCTGCCGCTCGCGGTCGGCCCGCGCGATGTGAAAATCAAGATCCACACGGTGGGCATCTGCGGCAGCGACGTGCATTATTTCAAACACGGCAAGATCGGTCCCTTCGCCGTCGAAGCGCCGATGGTGCTCGGTCACGAGGCTGCCGGCGTGGTGGCGGAAGTGGGACATGAGGTGACGCACCTGAAAGTGGGGGACCGGGTCTGCATGGAGCCGGGCGTGCCGCAGTTCGATTCTCCAGCCACCATGCGCGGCCTGTACAACCTCGATCCGGCCGTGCGCTTCTGGGCCACGCCACCCATCCACGGCTGCCTTACGCCTTATGTCGTGCATCCGGCCGCATTTACCTTCAAGCTGCCCGACAGCGTCAGCTTTGGCGAAGGCGCCATCGTCGAACCGCTGGCCATCGGCTTGCAGGCAGCCAAGAAGGCGGCCATCAAACCGGGTGACGTGGCGGTGGTGATTGGCGCCGGCACCATCGGCGCCATGAATGCGCTGGCCGCGCTGGCAGGCGGCTGCTCGCGCGTCATCCTGGCCGACCTGGTACCGGAAAAACTGGCCCTGTTCGCCGGCAATCCTGCCGTGACTACGGTCGACGTGCGCCAGGCCAGCCTGGCCGACACGGTGCGCGACCTGACGGAAGGCTGGGGCGCCGACATCGTTTTCGAGGCCAGCGGCAGCATGCGCGCCTACGACAATATCGTCGACCTGCTGTGCCCGAACGGCTGCCTGGTGCTGGTCGGCATGCCGCCCGAGAACGTGCCTTTCGACATCGTCGCCATCCAGGCCAAGGAAGTGCGTATTGAATCCGTCTTCCGCTACGCGAACATCTTCCCGCGCGCCATCGCCTTGCTGGCCTCCGGCAAGATCGACGTGAAGCCCTTCATATCGCGCACCTTCGGCTTTGCCGATGGCGTGCAGGCGTTTGAGGAAGCGGCCAAGGGCCATCCGCACGACGTCAAGATTCAGATCGAACTGGCTTGAGCCAGTCACTCAGTACACTGGAGACAACACCATGGCAAACATCGCTTGCAGGCAGCTGCACAAGACTTATGATGAGAAAACGGCCGTGCTGCAGCCGTTCGACCTGGAGATAGCCGACGGCGAATTCATCGTCCTGCTGGGGCCATCTGGCTGCGGCAAGTCGACCCTGCTGCGCATGATCGCCGGACTGGAAGACATCAGCGGCGGCGAGCTGCACATCGGCGGCACCATCGTCAACGATTTGCCGCCCCGTGCGCGCAACGTGGCGATGGTATTCCAGAACTACGCCTTGTATCCGCACATGACGGTGTACGAGAACATCGCCTTCGGCCTGCGCCGCCTGAAGGTGCCGAACGACGAGATCGAGCGCCGCGTGCGCGAGGTGGCGGCCATTCTCAGCCTGGACAGCCTGCTCGAGCGCAAGCCGCGCGCCATGTCGGGTGGCCAGCAGCAACGCACGGCGATTGCGCGCGCCATGATCAAAACGCCGCAGGTCTTTCTGTTCGATGAACCGCTGTCTAACCTGGACGCCAAGCTGCGCGCGCAGCTGCGCGCCGACATCAAACGCCTGCACCGACGCCTGCGCACCACCACCCTGTACGTCACGCACGACCAGCTCGAGGCCATGACCCTGGCCGACAGGGTGGTGCTGATGAAGGGCGGGCATATCGAGCAGATCGGCACGCCGGCGGAACTGTACAACCATCCGCGCACCCTGTTTGCGGCAGGCTTCATCGGCACGCCAGCCATGAACTTCATCGATGGCGTCGTCGAAAAAGACGGCGGGCAAACGGTGCTTGTGTGCGCCGGCTACTGCTGGCCATTGATTTCGTCACGCTTCGCGGCTTTGTCGGCAGGCACGCGCGTGGTCTTCGGCCTGCGCCCGAACCACTTGCGTGCGGCGCAGCCGCAAGAGCAGGCAGGCACGCATGGCCTGTCGTGCGTGATTGACCTGGTCGAGTTGCTGGGTGCCGAAGCGCTGATCAGCTTTCAGTGCGGCGCCTTGAGCCTGTCGGCGCTGCTGCCGGCGAATGCGGCCAACAGCGCGGCGCAGGTGGGGCAGACCCTGGCGCTGGCCTTCGATGAAGAGCACGTGCATCTGTTCGATGCCGACAGCGGGCTGGCAGTTGCGCTCAGTGCTCAACTAAGTGGTTAGAATAGCTGGCACCGAGACTGTGCAAGGGAACTGCCGTGACGCCTGACCTGGAACTGATCCACAAACCGATCCACGAATCGTTTCGCGCATGGGCGCACGGCTTTCCGCATACCGTGGCGAAATGGCATTTTCATCCTGAATACGAACTGCACTTCATCATCACGTCGAACGGCAAATTTTTTATCGGCGACCATATCGGCAGTTACGGGGCGGGCAATCTGATCTTGACAGGTCCGAACCTGCCGCACAACTGGGTCAGCGAACTTCCGGAAGGCGTGGTCTTGCCCGAGCGCGACCTGGTGCTGCAGTTTTCCGGCGACTTCATCGAACGTTGCGCGCTGCTGTTCCCAGAAATGGCGCCCCTGAAAACCCTGCTGGGAGAGGCTGGCAGGGGCTTGCAATTTCCCGATGCGCTTGGCCTGCGCCTGGTGCCGCTGATGAAGGAATTGACGACGGCGCAGGGCTTGCGCCGGGTCGAACTGTTTACGCGCCTGTTCGGCGAGCTGTGCGACTGCCGCGAGCGGCGGCCCCTGGCCAGCGTCACTTACCTGGCGCAGGCGGGCCGCTATATGTCATCGACCATCAACCTGGTGCTGGCCTATATCAAGCAGAACATCACGCTCGATTTTTGCGAGCAGGATGTGGCCGACGTGGCGGAGATGAACACGCTCAAGTTCACGCGTTTCTTCCGCAAGCATACGGGCACCTCGTTCATTCAATACGTGAATCAGGAGCGCATCGCGCTGGCCTGCGAGCTGCTGATGAACACGGACATGAAGGTCACCGATATCTGCTACCGCACGGGATTCAACAACCTTTCCAATTTCAACCGTCAGTTCTTGGCCCACAAGCAGATGTCGCCGTCGAAATTCCGCTCCTGCCTGCTGATGAACATGCCCGAGCCGTCCGGCGACGGCCATTCTTAACTTTTCTCTTGGAATCAAATGACTTATCTCGGTATCGATATCGGCACTTCCGAAGTCAAGGCCATCCTCACCGATGACGCCCAAGCCATCCTTGCCAGCGCCGGCGTGACCCTGCGCGTGTCGAGTCCCCATCCCGGCTGGTCGGAGCAAAATCCCGAAGACTGGTGGCACGCCACCCTGGACGTCATCGCCGCCATCCGCGCCGCGCAGCCGGTGGCGTTTTCCGGCTTGCGCGGCATTGCCCTGTCGGGCCAGATGCATGGCGCCACCCTGCTCGACAAGCAGCAGCACGTGCTGCGCGCGGCCATCCTGTGGAACGATACGCGTGCCTTTGCCGAATGCGTGGAACTCGAGGCGCTGGTGCCCGAGTCGCGCGCCATCACGGGCAACCAGGCCATGCCGGGTTTCACGGCGCCCAAGCTGCTGTGGCTGCAAAAATACGAGCCGTCGCTGTTCCGTGCCACGGCCAAGGTCTTGCTGCCCAAGGATTACGTGGCGCTGCGGCTGACGGGCGAGTATGTTTCCGACATGTCCGACGCTTCCGGCACACTGTGGCTGGACGTGGCCAAACGCGACTGGTCCGAACGCATGCTGGCCGCCACGGGCCTGACGCGCGAGCATATGCCGCGCCTGGTCGAGGGTAGCGCCGCCGCCGCGCAGGTGCGCCCGGCCCTGTGCCAGGAATGGGGCATCGCGCACACGGTAGTGCTGGCCGGCGGCGCGGGCGATAACGCGGCGGCCGCCGTGGGCCTGGGCGTGGTGGAGCCGGGCGCCGGACTGCTGTCGCTGGGGACCTCGGGCGTGCTGTTCGCCGGCAGCGATGGCTTTGCGCCCAATCCGGGCCAGGGCGTGCACGCGTTCTGCCATTGCCTGCCCGAACGCTGGCACCAGATGAGCGTGATCCTCAGCGCCGCATCCAGCCTGAGCTGGGTGGCGCGGCTGACGCAGTCGTCCGACATCGGTGAACTGGCGACCCTTGCCGAAGGCGTCGAGGCGCGCATGGCCCCCATCTTCCTGCCGTATTTGAGCGGCGAACGCACGCCGCACAACGACGCCACGGCGCGCGGCGTGTTCTTCGGTTTGTCGACGGAACACGGGCGCGCGGAACTGGCCTACAGCGTGATGGAAGGCGTGGCCTTTGCCATGGCCGACGGCAATGCGGCCCTGCGCAGCGCCGGCACGCGCCTGGAAGAAGCGTCGTTCGTGGGCGGCGGTTCGCGCAGCCGCTTCTGGGCCCAGCTGTGCGCGAATGCCTCGGGCTTGAACGTGCTGCGCCACGACCATGGCGTGGCCGGCGGCACCCTGGGCGCGGCGCGCCTGGCGCAGATGGCGGTGACGGGCTTGCCGCCCGCGCAGGTGTGCACGCGTCCGCCCGTGCAGGAAACGATCGCGCCGCAAGCCTCCGCCATGCTGGACGATAGGCTGGCGCGCTACCGGCGGTTATACCCGCTGCTGCGCGAGGAATTCGCGGGAGCGGCCGTGGCGCGCTAGCGTAATCGGCAAGATTGCCGGCCCGGCCATGCTGCGCGTCCTGCAATATGGCCAGACAGTCAACCTTCTCGTGTAATTTGTTGTTTCTATGCTGAAAGTGTTTCTCTAGCGAAAGCGCCGCTTGGTTTTTCACGGGGCACGCTGCATGATTTCCCCATTTGGTGAGAATTGGATAGTTTTTGGCGGCGCCGTTGTTGCCATCCTGTTCTTGTCGTTTGGAGAAACACATGCAACTTGCGAATTTGAAAATCTCCGTCCGCCTGGGTCTGTTGGGCGCCTTCTTCTTTCTTGCGCTGGTGTTCGTTGGCGTGCGCGGCTGGAGCGCGCTCGACGCGGCCAGCGCGCGCAGTGCGGATGCCATGCAGCGCTCCGTGGCCCTGACGGAAGCGGTCGACGCGGCGCGCAGCGCGCAGGTGGAATTCAAGATCCAGGTGCAGGAATGGAAAAACATCCTGTTGCGCGGCGGCGATGCGGCCGCCTTCCAGCGCTACCGCGAAGCGTTTGTGGCCAGCGGCGCGCAGACGCGCAAGGAACTGGCCGGCCTGCAGGCGATGATGGCCGCGTTGCATCTCGATACGGCGCCCGTGGCGCAAGCCATGCAGGCGCACGACGCGCTGGGCGTGAGCTACCTGGCGGCGCTGCAGCAGTATGACGGCGCGCGCGCCGACAGCGCCCACACGGTCGATGCGCTGGTCAAGGGCATGGACCGCGAACCGACGCGCCAGATCGACGCCATCGTCGCCACGATCGGCAAGCAGTCGCACAGCCTGATGGCGCAGATGAAGGAGCAGGATACGGCCGCGCACCGCAGCGCCAGCATCGCCATGCTGGCAACCGTGCTGGTGACCCTGGTCGTGGGGTCTATCACCGTGTGGTGGCTGATCCGCAGCATCACGGTGCCGCTGGGTGCGGCCGTCGGCATCGCCCAGCAAGTGGCGGCTGGCGACTTGCGCGCCGTCGTGGCCGACAGCAGCCGTGATGAAATCGGCGACCTGCTGCGTGCCTTGAAGGCAATGAGCGGCAACCTGGCCGATATCGTGGGACGGGTACGGGCCGGTACGGACGCCATCGCCACGGCGTCGAGCGAAATTGCCAGCGGCAACATGGACCTGTCTTCGCGCACGGAGGAACAGGCCAGTTCGCTGGAAGAAACGGCCGCTTCGATGATCGAGCTGACCTCCACCGTGCGGCAGAATAACGACAACGCGGACCAGGCGCGCCAGCTTGCCGGCGGCGCGTCCGACGTGGCGCAGCGCGGTGGCGAGGCCGTGGCGCAGGTGGTGCAGACCATGAGCCATATCAATGCCTCGTCGAAGCGCATCGTCGACATCATCGCCGTCATCGACGGCATCGCTTTCCAGACGAATATCCTGGCCTTGAATGCGGCAGTGGAAGCAGCGCGCGCGGGCGAGCAGGGACGCGGCTTCGCCGTCGTTGCCACCGAAGTGCGCAGCCTGGCGCACAGGTCGGCCGCGGCGGCCATGGAAATCAAGCAGCTGATCGGCGAATCCGTGCGCACGGTGGAAGAGGGCAGCGTGCTTGCCGGCCAGGCGGGGCGCACGATGGATGACGTGGTCAGTAGCGTGCAGCGCGTGAACGCCATCATCGGCGAGATCGCCGTGGCCAGCGTGGAGCAGCGCGATGGCATCGAGCAGATCAGCATCGCCATCAGCCAGATGGATGGCGTGACGCAGCAGAACGCGGCTCTGGTGGAGCAGGCTGCCGCCGCTGCGGACGCGCTGCAGCAGCAGGCAGCCAGCCTGGCTGACGCTGTCAGCATCTTCAAACTGCATGCCGTTCCCGGCGTCGCTGCACCGGCCCGGAGGCTTTCGCTGAGCTGACGCTGGTCCGTCCCGCAGCGCTTGATGCCAGTCAAGCGGTGCCCGATCAGGCAAAAAATTCGGCGAAATTCTTATACTATTTCCTTTCCGCATGGATCTGCGCCCGGCCGCATGGCGCGCGTTGCAAAGGAAAACCATGTTCCTCACTTTCCGTCTGCCGGGTGACGCATGACGGCGCTGCTGCTGGCGCTGTGCCTGGCCCTTGCCGTGGTGCTCAGCGTGCTGCTGGCCTGCCAGTGGCATGCGGCGCGCGCCTGGCGCATGCACCAGGCGAATGGCGTAGTGCTGCAGGCGGCGCAGGCGCAGCCCATGGCAGATGCGCTGGCGCTGCTGCACGCGCTGCCGGCGGCTGTCATCGGCACCGACCACGACGGCGTGGTGCAGTACCTGAATCCCCGCGCCAGCGCCATCGGTGGGCTGCTGGGCGGCGATGGCCTGGGCCAGCCCGTGACGGAGCTGCTGCCGCTGTTCCAGGACGGCACGCCCATCGATGCGGCGCGCCAGGTGCGCGAGTGCGTGGCGCAGCAGGAAGTGCTGGAAGTGGCGCGCGGCGCGGTGCTGCTGCGCCATCTCGATGGCAAGCGCATTGACGTGCAGTACAGTTGCGCGCCGCTGGCGCAGCGGGGTGCCGTGCTGCTGCTGCACGATGTATCGGCCCGCCGGCGCGCCGAGCAGCAACTGGAATTCATCGCCCACCACGACGGCCTGACGGGTTTGCCGAACCGCCTGCATTTCCAGATCCGCTTTGAGCACGGCATCGCCTACGCGCGCCGCCACCAGGGCTTGCTGGCCGTGCTGTTCATCGACATCGACCGCTTCAAATCCATCAACGATAGTCTGGGGCACGACGTGGGCGACCAGGTGCTGACGGAGTTCGCGCGTCGGGTGCAGCAGTGCGTGCGCAAGGTCGATACGGTGGCGCGCCAGGGCGGCGATGAATTCATCATCCTGCTGACGGAACTGCGCACGGCGCACGATGCCGAGCGGGTGGCCGAAAAAATCGTCGCCGCCATCGCCTCGCCCTTCGTCATCAGCGAATACAGTCTGTCGGTGGCGGCCAGCGTGGGCGTGGCCCTCTACCCGGACGATGACGACGACGTCAATGCACTGATCGAAAAGGCCGACCTGGCCATGTACGCGGCCAAGCGCCATGCGCCGGGTACTTGTTTGCGTTACGCCGTGCGCATGCAGACGCAGTCGTATTCGCGCACCATCCTCGAGACGGCCCTGCGCCATGCGCTCGAACGCAAGGAATTCGCCCTGTTCTACCAGCCGCGCATGGACCTGAAGACGCGCAGGATCACGGGAGTGAAGGCGTTGCTGCGCTGGAAGCACCCGGAACTTGGACTGATGATGCCGCTCGATTTTTTGCCGGTGCTGGAAGAAAGCGCCTTGATCCTGCCGGTGGGGGCCTGGGTGATGGCCACGGCGGTGGAACAGGCACGCAGCTGGATGGCGCAGGGGCAAGTGTTAACGGTGTCCGTCAGCCTGTCGGCGCGCCAGTTCTACCAGCGCGATATCGCGCGCAATTTCGCCGCCGCGCTGGAGGCGGCCGGCGTGCCGGGGCATTGCATCGAACTGGAAATCGCCGCCGGCATCCTGATCGACCGCAACCAGAACTGCGAACTGATACTGCGCCAGTTCCGCCAACTGGGCATGGCGATTGCCATCAGCGATTTCGGCACGGGCGACGCGTCGCTCACTTACCTGAAACGCTTCCCCACGGATGCCGTGAAGATCGAAAAGTGCTTCGTCGACGACCTGGGCAAGCCGGGCGACGACAGTGCCATGGTGCGCGCCATCGTCGCGATGGCACGCACGCTCGGACTGCGCACCATCGCCAGCGGCGTGGAAAGCGGCGCGCAGCTGGAACTGCTCGCCGAGATGGGCTGCGACGAGGCGTTTGGCTATTTTCTCGGCCGCGCCATGGCGCCCGAGGGCATCGAGGCGCTGCTCAAAAGTAGTGAAGTCATTCAGAACTGATAGCGCAGCGACAGCACGGCGTTGCGCGGATCGCCGTAGTATCCGCCCATGCCCGTCGAGTAGTACTTCTTGTCGAAGACGTTGTTGACGTTCAGGGTCGCCAGCAGCTGCTTGCTGACCTGATACTGCGCCATCAGTCCCGCCACGGCATACGCCTTCTGCGTGAAGCGTTCGCCGTTCGGCCCGCGGTCATCCATGTAGATATTGCTCTGCCAGTTCACGCCGCCGCCCAGCACCAGGCCCGGCACGCCTTGCGCCAGGCGCCAGGTGCTCCACAGCTTGGCCATGGCTTGCGGCTGGTTGGTCTGGATGCGCGCGCCGGCAGCATTGCGGATGCGGCTGTAGGCATAGCTGGCCGTCAGTTGCCAGTCGGGGCGCAGCTGGCCCGAGACTTCCGCTTCGAAGCCGCGCGTGGTGGCGCCCTTGACCGTGTGATAGGCGTAGGAACCGCCGCCCGTGCCGATGATCCAGACATTGCCCGGATCGGCTTCGGCCAGGTTTTCCTGTTTCAGCTGGAAGAGGGCGGCACTGGTGGTGAGCTTGCCGCCGAAGAATTCGCCCTTGGCGCCCACTTCGTAGTTCTTGCCTTCGAGCGGCGCCAGGAAGCGGCTGTTGACGTCGCGCTGGCTTTGCGGCGTGAAGATGCTGGTGTAGCTGGCGTAGGCCGACCAGTGCTGGCCCAGGTCGTAGACGAGGCCTGCATACGGCGTGATCTTGCCGTTTTCGCGCATCGCATCGTACAGGTCCGTGTCATTGAAATAGTCGCTGCGGATGTCGCGCTTCCAGTACGACAGGCGCGCGCCGAGGATCACCGACAGCGCATCCGTCGGGCGCAGGCGCAGGGTCGAATACAGGCCGCTTTCCCGTTCCTTGTCGTACGAACTGCCCAGACGCGTGCCGCTGTAGTCGGGCACCGGCATATCGCCATTCCAGGCGTGGATATCTGGCACCGTGTAGTCATAGCCATCGAGGCGCCAGCCCGGATAGATGGGGCTGTTCGTCTTGAGTTCCGAGGCGCTCACGCCCAGCACCAGTTCATGCTGGCGGCCGAAGGCCTGGAACGGGCCGCTGACATAGGCGTCGAGCGAGGTCTGTTGCGGCTTGCTGTGCCAGTTGGCCAGCCACAGCCGCATGCCGCCGCCCGTCACGCGGTCCGGGTAGCCATTGCCGGAAAAGCCCTGCAAGGCATCGTACTGGTTGCTGCTGCGGCTGACTGCGACCTTGGCGATCCAGTCGTTGTCGAAATAGTGGTCGAGCGTGGCGAACAGCATGCTCTGTTCGCGCTCGTACGTGCTCCACGCGGCCGTGCCGTTCATCGAGCGGGGGAAGCGCGTCTGCGAGCCGTCGGCATAAAACATGGGGAAGTCGCGGCCCGCGCCCTTGAGCTTTTCCTGTTGATAGTTGATGCCGGCGCTGAGCACTGTCGATGGCGTCAGGTCCGCTTCGACGATGGCGTACAGCACGTCCTTCTTCTGCTGGTAGCGGTCGATGAACGAGCGCTGGTCTTCATGCGCGGCGACGACGCGCGCGCGCACCTTGCCGTCCGACGTCAATGGTGTCGAGACATCGCCTTCGACGCGGTAGCGGTCCCACGAACCGAGCTGCGCGCCGGCCGTGGCGGCAAAGCTGCGGCCCGGGCGCTTGCGCACCAGGTTGACGGCCGCCGACGGGCTGCCCGTGCCGCTGATCAGGCCCGTCGCGCCGCGGATGATTTCGACCCTGTCGTAGATGGCCATGTCGTAGGTGCGTGCTTCCAGGTTCTTGCTGGTCGGGATGCCGTCGAACATGTACGACGTCACTTCAAATCCCCGTGAAAACACCTGGTCGTATTCGCGCGTGCTCGACGAATGGTCGACCGTGATGCCGGGCGCCTGGACCAGCACATCCTGCAACGTGCGCAAACCCTGGTCGTCGATCTGCTGGCGCGTGATGACGCTGACCGCCTGCGGCGTTTCGCGCAGCGACAGGTTCAAACGCGTGGCGCTGGTCAGGCCTGCGTAGCCGCGCTTGCCTTCCGTGGTGCCGTCGCGCAGGGCGCTGGAGCTGACGGCTACTTCGTCCAGCGTGGCGGCGATCGGCGCGCCGTGCGATGCAGCGCCCGCCTTGCGCAGCACGTAACTGCGCTCTCCGCTGGGCAGCGCCTCCAGTCCTGTGCCGGTTAGCAGGCGGGCCAGTGCCTGCGGCACCGTGTAGCTGCCGTTCAGGCCTGGCGTGCGCATGCCTTGCAGCAGTTCGGCCGCCGCGCCCACGCTCACTTTTGCTTCGATGGCAAAGCTGGCGATGGCGGCGGACAGCTCGCCCGGCGGCACGCTGAAACTGATTTGCGTGCTGGCTGGGGCGGTGGCGGAAGCTGCCGCCAGGGCCGGCGCCTGCGCCAGCGACAGCAAGATCACGGCGCTGCCGATGGTGCGCGCGAGGGGAGTCAAACGGGGTGGGTGCATGGTCTGGCCTTTCCGGTGGAGTGTCGTTGAAGATATCGTTGCAATACCCTCAGGACAGGCCATGCCGAAAAAAAGGGCCATCTTTTATAAACTATTTTTTGCGGGCCACGAGAGTGACCCAGTATTGGGTGCGGTACAGCACGTCGACGGGCAGCATGCGCGCCAGGCTGTCCAGCACGGCGTCCGTGTCGTCGAGCTGGAAGGCGCCCGTCAGGCGCAAGCCAGCCACCTGCGGTTCCACGCGCAGCAGGCCGGGGCGGTAGCGTGACAGCTCAAAGGCGAAGGCATCGAGGCGCATGTCCTGCGCCGCCAGCATGCCACGCGCCCATGCATCGGCTTGCGGCGGCGCCGGCGCGGGCAGGCTGGCGTGGCTGGCGTCGAAGCGGCTTTGCTGTCCCGCCATGAGCGTGCGCACGGTGGCCGAGGGCGCGCGCGGCGTGATTTCCACCGCGTGTTCGAGCACCGTCACGCGGCTGCTGTCGTCGTCGACGCGCACGGTAAAGCGCGTGCCCAGCGCGCGGATGCGGCCATGGCAGGTGGCGACGATGAAGGGGCGGCTGCCCGCGTGGTCGGGGCGCGTCTGTATCAGTACTTCGCCGTGGCGCAGCGTCAGCCGGCGTTCGTCGGCGCCATACGCCAGGTCGACGGCGCTTTCCGTGTTGAGCACAAGGGTGCCGCCATCGGGCAAGGACACCTCGCGCCGTTCGCCCACGCTGCTGCGGTAGTCGGCCAGCAGTTCATGGCGCGCCAGCAGCCAGGTGGCGGGTGCCGCCATCAGCGCCAGCAGTATCTGCATGGCCGCGCGTCGCTGCGGCCGGCGCAATACGGGCACGGCCAACTCCGGCGGCAGCCGGCCGGCCGTCTGGCTCACTTGCTGTACCTTACTCCAGGCGCGCGCATGTTCCGGGTCGAGTGCGCGCCATTGCGCCGACGCCGTCAGGTCATCCGATGTGGCCTGGCCCGATTGCTCCAATAAATACCATTCGACGGCCTGGCGCGCCACCTTGCGCGACAGAGGAGGATAAAGCGGAGCAGCGGCGCTCATGCCGGCAAGTCCGGCACCAGCAGCACGCATTCGGTCAGCGCCTCGGCCATGTAACGCTTCACGGAGCGCTCGCCGATGCCCAGCTGCGCGGCGATGTCCGCGTACGCATGGCCTTCTATCTGCGCCAGGATGAAGACGGCGCGTACCTTCGGTTTCAGGCCATCTAGCATGGCGTCGACCGCTTGCAGCGCCTGCAGGATTTCCGCGCGCCGCTCGGCGGAGGGCTGGTACTGCTCTGGCTGCGCGGCCAGCGCATCGGCCCAGGCGCGTTCCAGCGACTGGCGCCGTAAATGATTGATCAGCAAATGCTTGGCAACTGTCGCCAGATAGGCCTTCGGCGTGCGCAGGGCCGGCGTTTGCGGCTGCCCCGTGGGGCCGGCCAGCAGGCGTGTGAAGGTATCCTGCATCAGGTCAGCCGCCTCGGCAGCATTACCCAGGCGCCGCTGCAGCCAGTGCGCCAGCCAGCCGTGGTGTGCTCGGTAATGGCTTTCAAGTTGCGTGGGAAGCATGGGGGAGGGCGCGAACGGACTGCCTGGCATGGTGGAGAAGGCCTTAATGCAAATAAGAATTATTCTCATTTTAGCGCGGTGAGCGTGCTGGCGCAATGCGCTGTTGCTGTGCCGCCACGCCGTGGCGGCACAGGACTATCTCTACAGAATGGCCATCGCGCTGGCGGCCAGCATGGCCGCCACGCCGATCATGCGCGCCAGACGCATGGCCTGGTGAGGCGCGTAGGGCAGCAGCCAGATCAGCAGCAAGCCACAGCCCGTCAGGCTGCCGATCCAGTAGACGAGGCCGTAGCCGCCGCCGGCGATGTGCATGGCCCAGGCAAGTCCGGCCGCCAGCGCCAGCCAGCCCGTCCACTGCAGGCGGCGGCGCAGCGGCGCGGGCGGTTCGGCGCCGCGTCCGTGCAGGTCGGCGTAGTGGCGGTCCATGGCCAGGCACAGCGAAGACAGGCCCGCATAGCATAGGGCGAAGACGAGGAAATTGGCTAACAGCTCCATCACGCGGCCTCCATCGTTGACGCCGGCTTGGCGATGGGTGCGGGTTTGGGCGCCTTCACTGGCAGCGGTTTCAATTTGAACGCCGCATACGCCAGGCCCAGGCCCAGCACCAGCACCACCAGGTCGAAGGCGGCCACCGCTACCGGGCCGCGACCCAGGAACAGTGTCACGCCCAGGTGCGAATTGGTGGTGAAGACGTTCAGCACGGGCAGGGCCGCCAGCAGGAAGGCGCCTACGGCCAGCTGCATGCGCCACATGGCGCGCGACGGGCGTAGCTGGGCGATGATGGCGGCCAGGGCCCAGGCGCCGAAGAAGCAGGCGATTTCTTCCTTCGGCCGGTCTTCCATCGTCACCGGCAGCAGGCGGTTGGCCCAGAAGTAGGCGCCGAAGGCGATCGGGATGCCGGCGATGGCGCCGATGTTGAGCGCTTCGACCAGGCGCAGGCCGACGCTGGCGCGCTTGCCGGCGGCCAGCGCCTTGGCTTGCTTCTGGCGCGTCTTGACGGCCCACAGCAAGGCGCCCGTGGCGACCATGGCGCAGCCGGCCAGGCCGGACAGGAAGAACAGGGCGCGCAGCAGCGGTCCGCCGAAATGCGCGATGTGCAAGCCGACCATGACGCCGTGCGTGGCGGCCGCGCCAGGCTGCGCGGCGCCATCGGTGGACAGCAGCTTGCCGGAAACGCCATCGAATTCCATCGATGGCTGCTTCGACGACATATCGCGTCCGCCGGCACGCGTCAGCGAAATGGTGGCGTTGGCGTCGCCCGGGTGGTTGACGGAGATGCGTTCGACCTTGCCGCCCCACTGCTGTTCCGCCTGGCGCACGAGGGGTGCCAGTGGCGTCAGGGGCGCGGCCACGCCGGCCGGCTTGCTGTCGCCCGAGCGGCCGGGAAAGGCTTCGGCAAAGAAGGCGTCCTGGTCGCCCTTGTAGGCGGCCGTGGCGCCGGACGGCATGTACAGGAACATCAGGGTGACCAGACCCGTGTAGGTGATCATGATGTGGTAGGGCAGGGCCAGCACGGCTGTCACGTTGTGCGCGTCGAGCCACGAGCGCTGGCCTTTTTTCGGCCGGAAGGTAAACAGGTCCTTGAAGATGCGCTTGTGCGTGACGATGCCGCTGATGATGGAGACGAACATGAACATGGCGCAGAAACCCACGATCCAGCGGCCCCAGATGGCCGACATGTAGTGCAGGTCGAAATGCAGGCGGTAGAGGAATTCGCCGCCCCGCGTGTCGCGTGGCTTCGACAGCACCTCGCCCGTGGCCGGGTCGGCTTTTTCGCTATGAAAATTGCCGCGCCGCCCGCGTTTCTTTTCACCGGGTTGCGACGGTTTGCTCCAGCCCAGCTGCGTGGCGGGGCTGCGCTCGCCGGGCAGGCTGATGAACCAGCGCGTGGCGCCCGTGGCCCGCTCCTGCATGGCTTTTTGCGCGACAGTGGCCGCTTCCTCGGTGCTCACACGGCTGGTGGCGGCGCCATGCAGCTCGGGCTGCATCCACAGTGTGATTTCATTGCGGTAGTAGCTGGCCGTGCCGGCGCAAAACACCAGCAGCAAGATCCAGCAGACGAGCAGGCCGGACCAGGTGTGCAGCCATGCCATCGACTGGCGGAAACCTTCTTTCATGCGAGACTCCAGGATAGTGCATCCATCCACTGCAGGATGGCGGCGATGACGGCGGCGGGGATCGCCAGGCCCAGCCAGGCGCGCAGGGCGCTGCGCGTGGCGAAGACCCACATCACGGCGCAGGTGTAGATGGCAAACGACAGCAGGGTGGCTGTCATGACGGCTTCGGAACGGGCCATGGGCAGGCTCACCGACAGCAGCATGGTGACCAGCGCTGCCAGCACGTAGCCGCCAACGATGGCCGCCACGCTGCGCGTAGCCACGCCGAGGCGGTATACGGCGCCGGCGGAGAGCCGCAGACGCGCCATTTTTTCAGTGATTTCAGTATTGGCAGGCGCTTGCATGGTCAGTCGTGATCCTTGCTCGGTGGCAGGGCAGGGCCGGCCGGCAGCGGCGTCACGCCTTGCGGCTGCACCAGGCTCAGTGTGGTCACGAACATGGCCTTGTCATAGGCTTGCGTGCCGCGCTGGCCAGCCGTTTTGTCCGTGTGCTGGACTTCCAGCACATAGCTTCCCTTCCATGGCAGCGGGAAGCTGACCAGGCCTTGCGCATCGCTCCACGCTTCCTTGCCCCAGCCCGATTGCACCACGGCGTTGACCTTGGCCTGCGCCAGCGGCTTGCCCTGGTAGCTGACCTGGAACTGGCCTGGTTTGCCTGTCGGCACGAGGTCCAGCGTCAGTGCGGGCGCCTGCGCCTTGCCGTCGGCGACCAGGCGCGCGGCGGGAATCCACACGGTGCGCGTGGCCTTGCCATCCTTTTTCTCTTCCCATGACGGGTAGTTGTCTTCCTCGACGATGATGCTTTCGCCTGCGCCCACCTTGCCATTCAGGATGAACGCGCCGGCCGTCTTGCTCGCCTGCAGCGGCTGCGCCCCCTTGGCCGACAGCCACGTCACGTTCTTGATGCTGAACTTGTCCAGCAGGCCGGGCGACGCTTCGCGCAGGTTGTCGCCGAATTCGCCGAAATACACGCTGGCCGCCTTGCCGTCCTGCTGCAGCCAGATCTGGTGCGCGCTGGCGTTGCCGCAGGCGATGGCCGCGCCCAGCAGGGCGGTGGCGAGGGCGCCGAGGCGCGCGATGGAAGTGATGTGCATGGTGTATCCCTTATCTTTTTATGTGAATGGAAAATCGGCCGGGTTCCCAAGGACTGCGTGCATCAGTACTGGTAGCGCAGGTTCAGCGCCACGTTGCGCGGTTCGCCGTAATAGCCGCCGTTATAGAAACCCACGCGGCGGAAATACGTTTTGTCGAACAGGTTGTTGACATTCAGGCTGGCCGACAGTTTCGGGCTGATCTGGTAGCGCGCCATCAGGTTGGCCAGCACGTAACTGCCCTGGCTGACACGGATTTTGCTTTTATTTGGCAGGGTGGCCGTCGTGTAAATCTCGTTCTGCCAGTTCAAGCCGCCGCCGATGGTGAGATTTTGCAGCTCGCCCGGCAGGCGGTAGGTGGTCGAGACGCGCAGCATGTTGGTCGGCTGGATGGTGTTGGTCACCACGCCCTTGCCCGTCTTCGATTTGCTGTGCGTGTAGCCGGCGAACAGCTGCCAGCCGCTCAAGGGGCTGCCCGACACTTCCGCCTCGTAGCCGCGGCTTTTCGTGCCTTTGCCCGTCGAGACATAGGGACGGCTGCCGTCCGGCAGCACAAAGGTCAGTGGCACAGATCTGTCTTCCTCGCCCAGGTTGTCCTGCCTGGCTTCATACGCGGCGAACGAGGCGTTCACGGCGCCGTCGAAGAATTCGCTCTTCACGCCCGCTTCCACGTTGCTGCCCGTGATCGGGTCCAGAAAGGCGTTGCTCTTGTCCTTCAGGTTTTGCGGCTTGAACAGGTCCGTATAGCTGGCGTACAGCGAAGTGCTTTTGCTCACATCGAGCACCATGCCCGCATATGGCGTGACGACATCGTCCGTCTTGTAGGCCGAGCTGCGTTTTTCAAAACGGCCCTGGGTGTCGTAGCGGTCGTTGTAGGTTTCCCATTTGGAGACGCGCGCGCCGGCCAGCACCTTGAAGCTGTCCGTGACATTGATGCGGGTTGCGATGAAGGCACCCGACTGTTTGGTGGTGGCGACGTCGCGCGCACCCGTGCGCGTCAGGCTGGGTTCGGGCACGTCGCCCGTCCAGTTGCGGAAGTCGGGGATGGTGGTGGCAAATGGCAGCGGATCGGGCAGCAAGGTTTCATTCGTCGTGCCAACGCGCTTCCAGCCGTTCACGCCCAGCACCAGGTCGTGCTGGCGGCCGAACAGGGGAAAGGTGCCGTTGGCCGACAGGTCGAAGTTGTCCTGTTTTTCATCGTAGGGGAAGGCGCCGCTCCAGACTTCCAGGCCGCTGCCGTCGCGTTTCGGATAGCCGCTGCCGCCGTAGAACAGCTTGCCGTTCGAGGAGCTGTCCAGGCGCCCGTAGGCGGCCTTGATCTTCCAGTCGTTGGAGTAGCGGTGCTCGAGGTAGACATAGCTGTTCTGGAACTCGCGCTCCCAGCTGCTCCACTTGGCCGCCATGTTGAACGAGCGGGGCATGTTGGCGGGCGTGCCATCAGAGAAAAACAGGGGCGTGGTGCCCCAGCTCGTGCCCTTCGGCGTATTTTTCTGGTAGTCGATACCGGCCGTCAGCAGAGTATCCGGCGTCAGGTCCGCCTCGACGATGACGGCGCCCACCAGCTTGCGTTCCTGGTACAGGTCCATATAGGAATGGCGGTTCTGGCCCGCCACGACGACACGCCCGCGGATACTGCCATCGGCATTGAGCGGCGCACTGATGTCGCCTTCCAGCCGGACCTTGCTCCAGGAACCCAGCGTCAGGCCGGCCGAGGCGGCGAACTCCTTGCCGGGACTCTTGTGCAGCATGTTGATGGTGGCCGACGGGTCGCCATTGCCGCTGACCAGGCCCGTGGCGCCGCGCACGATTTCGATGCGGTCATAGATGGCCGTGTCGAACAGTGCATTGGACCCGGAATTGACGGCCACGCCATCGATCTGGTAATTGCCGATGGAAAAGCCGCGCGCCGAAAAATTGGTGCGTTCGCTGTCATTTTCCTGCACCGTCACGCCCGTCGACTGCACCAGCACCTCTGCCAGGCTGTTCAGCCCCATGTCATCCATGCGCTGGCGCGTCACCACGGAAATCGATTGCGGCGTTTCGCGGATCGACAAGCCCATGCGCGTGGCCGTGGCCATCTGTTTTGTCGTGTAGGAACCTGTGTGCTCGGTCGATGCCTTGTCTTGCTGGGCTTGCACCTTGATCTCGCTGAGGGTGGCTTCCTCGGGCTTGGCAGGCACCTCCGTTGCCAGGGCTGCACCTGCGCCCAGCGCCGCCGTCAGCAAGGCTGAATGCACGGCGACGACCAGCGGACGCAGGCTGATGTTGCCAATATGTGGGGAAAACGGGCCGGCAACCATGCCGGCCAACGAACGTGCTTGCGCCATGAAACAACCTTCTTCTCGTGTGCCCACCGTCGAGCGGCTGGCGTTTTTTTGGTGTGGGAGGCTTGCTTGGCGGTGGTGCCTGGCTGGCGCAGCGTGTCATCCAGCCGCGCATCGGTCAGGCGACTGCGCGCAGGCTCTGGAGGAGTCTAAATGTGAATGAGAACTATTCTTATTATAGTTCGGGGTTGTGAGACATGCAAGAGTGCAGTGTTGTAAGCGAGGACGGCCGCCTCATTCCTGGCGGCGGCCGTCCTGCGGTGCAAGGGTTACAGCTGGCCGCGCAGGGTCAGCATGGCGTTGCGCGGTTCGCCATAGAAGTTGGAACCATAGGCGGCCCACACGCGCGTGTAGTATTTCTTGTCGAACAGGTTGTTCACCGTCAGCGACAGCTCCAGCTTGGGACTGAGGCGGTAGCCAGCCTGCAAGCCCACCGTGGTGACGGGCCCCTGCTCGAATTTCACAGGGCCATTCAGGCGGTACATGCTGCTGACGCTGCGCAAGCCGCCGCCCACGCTGATTTTATCGAGCGCGCCGGCCAGCCGGTAATTGGTCCACACGTTGACATTGTGGCGCGGCGCGATGAAGGTGTACAGCTGGGCCTTCTGGTCGTCGCTGCCTTCGAGGGTGCGCGTGCTGGTGTAGGAATAGCCGCTCGTGATGTTCCAGCCAGGCAGGGGGCTTCCGCTCAGTTCGGCTTCCATGCCCTGGCTGCGCATCTTGCCCGCGCCGATGGAAAACAGCGGGTTGGCCGGATCGGGCATGACGCGATTTTCATCTTCCATGCGGAACAGGGCCGCATGCGCGTTGACGTTCTTGTCAAACAGTTCCGCCTTCAGGCCCAGCTCGAACTGCTGGCCCGTGCGTGGCTTCAGGGTTTGGCCGGCCGCGTCCGTGGTGGACTGGGGCGTGAAGATGCGCGTGTAGCTGCCGTAGGCCGACACTTGCTTGTCCAGCTCGTAGACCAGGCCCGCGTACGGCGTAAATTTCGCATTGATGGTGTTGCTGACATCGGTGAACTGATTGAAATACGCATTGCGATTGACGGTGTGGTTGTCCCAATGCGTCAGGCGCCCGCCCAGGTTGACGGCTAGCCGGTCCGTCGCCTGCAGGCGGGTGCGCGCATACAGGCCGAACTGTTTGGTGCGGTTGTCGTTGCCGTTGGAAAAAGTGTAGCTGGGCTGCGCGATATTGTTGTCAGGATGAACAATATTGATCGGCGCATTGTCTCCGCCTCCATACTGGAAATTCTTGTGCACCTGGCGGTAGTCGGCGCCCACGATCAGGTCGTGGCTGCGTCCAAACGCCTGAAAGGGCGTGGCCAGCCAGGCATCGAGTCCCTGCGTCTTCCAGTGGCTGCGGTAGTTCCAGCTGACCAGGCAACTGTCGCCCGTGACAGGATCGGCCGAACAGTCGGACCAGCCGAAATTGCGCGACGGTTCGTCCTGCTCACGGTACAGGGCAGTCGCCTTGAACTGGCCACCGTTGTCCAGTTTATGCTCGAATTCGGCAAAGTACTCCGTGACCTTTTCCGTGATGTGGTTCCAGGCCGGGTCGAGATAGGTGGAGCGGGGCACGTCGAGCAGGCGCCCGTCTTCATACGCGGGCAGACCGAAGGCGGGGCGGCCCTTGTATTCCTGGTAGGTGACGCCGCCCGTCAGTACGGTGCCAGGCGCCACGTCGACGGCAACGGTGCCGTACAACAGCGGTTTTTCTGCATACACGTGGTCGACGAAGGAGCGCCGGTGCTCATAGGCGGCCACCAGGCGGCCGCGCAACCTGCCGTCTGCGCTCAGGGGGCCCGTGACGTCCGCCTCCGCATAGTAGCGGTCCCAGGAACCGGCGCTGAGCACGCCGCTGGCGGCGAAGGTGTCGCGCGCGCGCTTGCGCACCAGGTTGATGGTGCCGCCCGGGTCGCCCGCGCCCTGGAACAGGCCGGCGGGGCCGCGCAACACTTCCACACGGTCATAGATGGCCAGGCCGAAGCCGGCCGACAGGTCGTTGCCCGTGCTGGCCGGCGTCATCACGCCATCGACTTGCACCGCGTCGAGCGCATAGCCGCGCGAATAAAAGTTGCCGTGGTTGCCGCCCGTGCTGCTCGCTTCGACGGTGATGCCCGTCACGCCGCGCATGGCGTCGTCCAGGCTCAGCAAATTCTGGTCGTTCAGTTGCTGGCGCGTCAGCACGGAGACGGACTGGGGAATCTCGCGCAGGCTTTGCCGGCCCTTGCCGATGCTGACCGCCTGCGCCGCATACGACTTGGTCAGCTCGGTATCGGTCGTCGCCTCCTGGCGCGCGCTGACGGTGATTTCCGCCAGGGTCGCCACCTTGCCCGTGGCGGCAGGCGTGGGGCGGATGATGACGCTGTTGCCGTCAATGGCAGCTGCCAGGCCGCTGCCGGCCAGCAGGCGTTCCAGGCTGTCGGCCACGCTGAGAGTACCGCTGACGGCGGGCGCCGTCTTGCCGGCCACGAGTTCCGGCGCGAACAGCAGTTGTAAATTGGCTTGCCGCGCCAGCTCATTCAGGGCTTGCCCCAGCGGCTGGGCGGCGATGGCCAGTTTGACGGTGGGCGCCGTTTGCGCCTTTGCCAGGGAAATGCTGCCCAGGGCCAGCATGGCGGCCAGGGCGAGCGGGGCGGGTGTCAGATTGAGGCGGGGGGACCACATGTTGCATTTCTCCAGGTTAATTTGTTGTCGATTAACTTGGTAGACGCGGTAGCGAGCCAAATCCTCACCTGAGAATGCGAACTATTTGCATTTATTTTTCAGGCAGCCGCATCGCAGGGGCTTGCGCAGGCATTTTTCCGCCATGCGGATCTCGCTGATGGCACCATCGCGTACGACGTGTACGGGTAGCAGCTGCGGCAAGGCAGAGGCGAAGCGGTCGAGCTGTGTCAGGCTGAAACTGCCGCCGATGCGCAGCCTGGCCACGGCGGGATCGCGCACGGCCAGGCCCGTGTCGCCATAGCGCTCGAATTCGGCCAGCGCCGCGTCCAGCGGCACATTGTCGAAGGTGACACGGCCGTCGCGCCAGGGCGCCACGCTGCCTGGGGCCAGGCTGGCGATGGCCGACAGGCGGCCGCTGGCATCGCTGCTGATGCCCTGGCCGGCCCGCAGGTCGACCAGATCTTTTCCTGCGACCGCCACGCGCACCTGGCCATGTTGCACGGCCACGCGCAGCTGGCCGTCGTGGACCACGGTGTTGCGTACGGAAAACTGCGTGCCCACCACCGTCACTTTCAAAGGACCGCTCAGCACGTCAAAGGGCTGGCCCTGCTTCGCTTGCACCTGGAACAGCGCTTCACCGTGCGCCAGACGCACTTCGCGGCGCTGGCGGTACAGGGTGACGTGCAGCTGCGTGGCCGTATCGAGCTGCACGCTGCTGCCGTCTGGCAGGGCAACGGTCAGGCGCTGGCCGCGCATGGTGGCATACGCCTGGCTGAACACGGCTTGTTGCTGCCACCACTGATAGCCGCCCGCGCCCACGCTGAGCAGCAGCATGGCGGCGGCCGCATACGGCAGCACGCGCAGGGAGCGCAGAAGCGGGCGGCGGGGAAATGGCGCTGGCGCCGCCGGTGGCACTGCCCAGCGGGCGGCCACCTGCGCGGGAATCTTGCGCGCTGCGCGGTGCGTATCCTTTAGCTGCGCATACGCTTGCGCGTGCTGCGCATCGGCCGCCAGCCAGGCGGCAAAGTCGGCCTGTTGCTGTGCATCGAGGTTGCCCCGCCGGCTGAACCAGGTGGCGGCCGCCAGCGCCACGCCATCCTGCGTGGCGGCAAAAGCGGCATGCTCGCGCAAGTCCGCCTGCTCCTGGGCAGAGGGGCCGAAATCATGGCGTGGCGGGTGGGCGGTCATGGACGGCATTATGCGCATTCCCGCAGAGAACGCAACTGCGCCTGGCAACTGAGCATGCCGCGAGCGATATGCTTTTCCACCATGCTCACGGAAATGCCCATGCGCGCGGCGATTTGCGCGTGCGGCAATTCCTCGAAGACGTGCAGCACAAAGGCGTCGCGGCAGCGGGGCGGCAAGGCGTCGATGGCGGCCACGCAGGCTTGCCAGTCCTGGCTGCTTTCCAGCGCCTGTTCCGGCTGCAAATGGCGCGGCGCGGCCGGATGCGCCGTATCGGGCAAGGCGTCGAGCGCTTCGTGCTGGCGCAAGGTGGCGCGCCGGTGCTGGTCGATCAGCAGGTTGCGCGCCGTGTGGTACAGCAGCGCGCGCGGTTCGCGCACGGCCGCTTCGCCCAGCACGCGCGCATAGCTTTCCTGCACCAGGTCGGCAGCAGCTTCGCGGTTGCGCAAGCTGCGCCAGCAAAAGTTCAACAGTTCTTGGTAATAGCGTGCAACCACGGCGTCCGATGTATAAGTCCGCAGCCAGGAATGCCGCATATGAGAATGATTCTCATTATATGGCATGCCGGGATGTCGCGCTAAGCGGTTTACCGCACCGTGGCAGACGTACAACGCTTTGCCGCGCGCCTGGCATGCGTTACCATCGGAAGTTGATAGGGAGACAAGATGGCTATTCAAATTATCAATACGGCGCCGATTGCCGGCCAGCGGCCCGGCACTTCAGGTTTGCGCAAGAAGGTGGCTGTCTTCAGCGCACCGCAATACCTGGAAAACTTCGTGCAGAGTGTTTTTGACACGCTCGGCGACTGCCATGGCCAGACCCTGGTGCTGGGCGGAGACGGCCGCTTTTACAACCGCGCGGCCATCCAGACGGTGCTGCGCATGGCGGCCGCGCACGGCTATGCGCGCGTGCTGCTGGGGCAGGGCGGCATCCTGTCGACGCCGGCCGTCAGCTGCGTGATCCGCAAGCATGGCGCCAGCGGCGGCATCATCCTGTCGGCCAGTCATAACCCGGGCGGCCCCGATGGCGACTTCGGCATCAAGTACAACATCGCCAATGGCGGCCCGGCGCCCGAAAAGGTCACCGAAGCCATCTACGCCCGCACGCAAGCCATCACCGAATACCGCATCAGCGACGCTGCCGACATCGACCTCGACAAACCGGGTTCGGTGCGCATCGAGCAAATGACGGTCGAAGTGATCGACTCCGTTGCCGACTACGGGGAACTGATGCAGCAGCTGTTCGATTTCGACGCCATCCGCTCCCTGTTCGCGGGCGGCCTGCGCATCTGCTTTGACGGCATGCACGCTGTCTCCGGCCCGTATGCGACGGCCATCCTGGAAGGCATGCTGGGCGCGCCGAAGGGCAGCGTCATTAACGGCGTGCCCCTGGAAGACTTCGGCGGCGGCCATCCGGATCCGAATCCCGTCAACGCGCAAGAGTTGATCGCCATCATGGCCGCTGAGGATGCCCCCGACTTCGGCGCCGCCTCGGACGGCGACGGCGACCGCAACATGATCGTCGGCCGGCGCTTCGACGTGACGCCCTCGGACAGTCTGGCCATCCTGGCCGCCAACGCTACCGTGGCGCCCGGCTACCGTGGGGGCTTGAGCGGCATCGCCCGCTCCATGCCCACATCCGGCGCGGCCGACCGGGTCGCTAGCGCGCTGGGCATACCGTGCCACGAGACGCCGACGGGCTGGAAATTCTTCGGCACCCTGCTCGACGCCGGCATGGCCACCCTGTGCGGCGAGGAAAGCTATGGCACGGGCTCGAACCATGTGCGCGAAAAGGATGGCCTGTGGGCCGTCTTGTTCTGGCTCAACCTGCTGGCGCAAAAACAGCAATCGGTGGAAGACATCGTGCGCGCGCATTGGGCCACGTATGGCCGCAACTACTATTCGCGCCACGATTATGAAGATATCGACAGCGCCGGGGCGCAGCAGTTGATGGAAGCCGTGCGCGGCCAGCTGGCCGCCTTGCCGGGCCAGGTGTTCGATGGCTACACGGTGGCGCTGGCCGACGATTTCAGCTACACGGACCCCGTCGACGGCTCCGTGGCGAAGCAGCAGGGCATCCGCATCATCATGACGGATGGCGCGCGCATCGTGCTGCGCCTGTCCGGCACGGGCACCGAAGGCGCCACCCTGCGCCTGTACCTGGAGCGCTATGAAGCCGATCTGGCGCAGCATGACATCCCGACCCAGCAAGCGCTGGCGGGACTGATCGCGGTGGCGCAGCAGCTGGCGCAGATCCGCGAGCGCACGGGGCGCGACGCGCCGACGGTGACGACGTAAGAAGGGCGCCCGAGGGCGCCCTTCTTCATTGCGACAGTTCAAACAGGCATCAGGCTTTTGCCGGGATGACCGCCTGGCGGTAGTTGTCGACCATTTTGTAGCGCCTTGCATACAGGCCGAAGGCCAGCATTGCCACGGCAGCAAAGGCGGCAAAGAAGAACATCTGGAAGGCCGTCACGCTGATGCCGCTTTCGGCGATCTTGCCGATCACGCCTTCGTTCATGACGCTGCGGTTGACGATCAGCACCCACAGGTTGCCGACGGTGGTGGACAAATTCCAGAAGCTCATGATGGCGCCCTTCATGGAGACGGGCGCCTGGCTGTATGCAAACTCCAGGCCCGTCGCCGAGACCAGCACTTCGCCGAATGTCAGCAAGGCGTATGGCAGGATTTGCCACATGATGGAGACGGCGTTGCCGCTGTCAAGCGCCAGCTGCAAGAGGCCGATGACGATCCAGGCCAGCGAGGAAAAGCCGATACCGGCCGTCATGCGGCGCAGGGCCGTCGCTTCCAGGCCGAAGCGGTTCAGCATCGGGTACAGCACCAGATTGTTGAACGGGATCAGCAGCATCACCAGCATCGGGTTCAGCGCCTGCATCTGCGCCGGCAGGAACCAGCTTGGTTTTTCCATGGTGTTCGCCTGCACGATCCACGTCGAAGCCTTCTGGTCGAACAGCGAGAAGAACGGCGTGACGAGGGCGAAGATGACGAGGATGCGCAGCACGGCGCGCACGCCTTCGACGGCTTCGTCCGGGTGGATGCCGCGCGCGCGTTCCAGCTGCATGGCCGTGCCGATGCTGCCGAAGGCCAGCAGTAAGACCAGCGCCGTACATGCCGAAATCACGAAGCCCCATTCGGGAATGCTGTAGAACGCATACAGGGCGCCGATCACGCCGACGTAGGCCACATACAGGCCCGGGCGCGAGCCGCCATCGACACGCGCCAGCAGGGCGGTGCGGGCCACGCGGGTGAACGAGTCTGGATTCGGCGGCGCCGGCGGCACGTGCACGTATTTCTTGGCGCCCATCCAGAAGACGATGGTGGCGGCCAGCATCATCAAGCCGGGAATGCCGAAGGCGATTGACGGACCAAAGTCGCGCAGGAACATCGGCATCAGCAGCGAAGCGAAGAAGGAGCCGAAGTTGATGATCCAGTAGAACAGGTCGAATACCAGCTTGGCCTTGTGCTTGTTGGTCTGGTCGAACTGGTCGCCCACAAACGAGGCCACCAGCGGCTTGATGCCGCCGGAACCGAAGGCGATCAGGAACAGGCCGAAATAGAAGCCGTTGACGCTATTTTCAAACACGGCCAGGCAGGCATGGCCCGCGCAATACACAAGGCTGAGCCAGAAGATGGTGTTGTACTTGCCAAAGAAGCGGTCGGCCAGCCAGCCGCCCAGCAGCGGGAAGAAATACACGCCGATGACGAAGGTGTGGAAGACGTGCTTGGCTTCGCCCGTGCGCTGGTCGATCGGGATCATCAGCAGCAAGGTGCTGATGAGGAATGGCGTCAGGATGTTGCGCATGCCATAAAAGCTGAAACGTTCGCAGCCTTCGTTGGCAATGATGTACGGTATTTGCCGGGGCATCTTGCCCGTGGCGGTTTGTGTCTCGGCCGATGACATTGGCTCTCCCCAAGTTTTTTTTGTAAGCCGCGATGCTAAGGCCTGCCGCGTTTGCTTGCAACAGGAAAAACGGTCTGGCTGCTATTTTGCAGGGATTTGTAAGGTATTGATTTTCATAAAGACATTACTTTCGGCACTTGCGCTTGCACTTGCACGCGCCGGGCGGGGCAGTAACAGCTGCAATTGCAGCATGCCCTCCGATGCGGGGCTGTCCGCCAGGGCAAAACCGCAGCCCAGGTACAGGTTCAACCCGGCGTGGTTGTCCTGCGCCACGGCCAGGCGCACGCGGCCCAGTTCGGGAATGGCGCAAGCATGGTCGATGGCCGCCTGTACCAGCTCCCGTCCCGCGCCGCATCCACGCGCCTGCGGCGCCACATAGACGCCCCACAGGCTGGCTTTGTCATGCACGACGGCAATCGGTTCGCGGCGCAGGCCGGCAATGGCGATCAACTGTTCTCCATTGAAAGCGCCAAATATTATTTGGTGGGGAGTGGCACGCAAGCGCTGGGCTATCTGTGCCAGCGGCAAGCCGCTTTCCGCCGCGTGCGTGGTGCAGAAGGCGGCGGGCAGTTCGGCGATGCCGGCCAGGCGCAGCGCGCGGTAGGCGCTGGCGTCGTCTGGCGTGAGGGGGCGGACAGAGGTGGCGGGCATGTGGGCGAGTATCGGTCTTCGATGCCGGAAAGTAAACCTTGCAATGTGCCATTTTCAATCATAAGATATATCTTATTGCGATATATCTTAAGGATGCACCATGTTCCATCTTTTGCGCGGGGCATACCCCGTAGGCGCGGCAATCCACCCTCAGGGAGACACGCCGGGCCCGCTTGGCAGTCCGCTTGCCCGCGGACCCAAAATGTTCGATGCGGGCACCTTGCGCTATCTGGTGCTGCAATTGATCGCCGACAAGCCGCGCCATGGCTACGACATCATCAAGTCCATAGCCCAACGCGCCGGCGGCGCGTATGCGCCCAGTCCCGGCGCCATCTATCCGCTCATGCATGGCCTGGTGGGCCATGGTTATGTCGTCGTCAGCCTCGATGGCAACAAGAAACTGCACAGCATCACGCCCGAGGGGCTGGCCTTCCTGGCAGCGAACCGCGCCTATGTCGACGCGATTGCCGCCAGGGTCGATGCGCCGGCCGGCGCGGAAGACGATCTGCGCCAGCTGATGCACGAATTGAAGGCGGCCGTGCTGGCGCGCGGGCGAGCGGGCGAGCCCGATGCCCGTCGCCTCGATGCCGTGCGCGCCATCCTGCGCCAGGCCCGTACCGATATCGAGGCGCTGGCATGATGGCCGCATCGAAGGTCGCGCCTGTTCCCATGCTGACCCCGGCGCGCGAACGCGCGATGCTGTGGCTGCTGGCGCTCACGCAATTTACCGTCATCATGGATTTCATGGTGATGATGCCGCTGGCGCCCCAGCTGATGCAGGCGTTCCATATCGGCCCCGCTGCCGTCTCGGGCGCCGTTTCCGCGTATGCCTGGTGCGCGGGCCTGTCCGGCTTGCTGGCGGCCACGTATATCGACCGCTTCGACCGCAAGAGGCTGCTGTTGACCATGTTTTGCCTGTTTACCGTGTCTAACCTGGCTTGTGCGCTGGCGCCGAACTTCCATGTGCTGCTGTGGTCGCGCGCCTTTGCGGGGCTGACGGGCGGCGTGCTGGGCGCCATCGTCATGGCCATCATCGGTGACGTGATTCCCGCCGAGCGGCGTGGCGCGGCCACGGGCATTGTCATGACCTCGTTTGCCATGGCGGCCGTGGGCGGTGTGCCCACCGGCGTGGTGCTGGCCGCCCACTTTGGCTGGGCCTCGCCGTTTTTCCTGCTGGTTGTGCTGTCGCTGCTGATCTGGCTGGGCGCTGCGCGCGTGCTGCCATCGTTGACGGCGCACATGGGCGCGGCTCCCACGCCGCTGCGCCAGGTGCTGCCCAACTTGCTGGCGCTGCTGCGGGAACGGCGTCACCTGGAAGCGTTTGCCTTGTCCATCGTCAACATGACGGCGGGCATGCTGGTGATTCCCTTTATTTCGCCCGTGCTGGTGGGCAATATGGGGCTGGCGCCGGCCGACGTCACGTGGGTGTATCTGGCGGGCGGCTGCGCCACGATCTTCACGGCGCGCCTGATCGGCCGCTGGGCGGACCGGGCCGGCAAGCAGCAGGTGTACCGCTGGGTCTCCCTGATGTCGATCGCGCCGCTGCTGTTCATGACGCATTTGCCTCAGTTGCCGCTGCTGGCGCTGATGCTGGTGTTTCCGTTTTTTATGGCCCTCGTCTCGGGCCGCACGATACCGCTGCAGGCGCTGCTGACGACGATACCGGAGCCGCACAAGCGCGGTGCGTTTCTAAGTGCCAATTCGGCCCTGCAAAGCCTGGGCAGCGGCCTGGGCGCGTGGATGGGAGGCCTGACCCTGCAGACGGATGCGGCCGGCCATATCAGCGGCTATGGCATGAATGGCTGGCTGGCGGCAGGCTTGTCGCTGTGGACGGTGTGGTGGGTGGCGCGCGTGCGCGGCGCGGCGCCGCAAGGGGCGCCGGCGTAGGGGCAATTACTGGGTGGCGATGCGCTGCATGGGCGCGTTGTCCTTGCGCCATTGTTCCAGACTCAGCAGGTCGCCTGTGACGATGTCGTCGACGAGGATGCGCTTGCCGTCGGGCGTGACGACAAAGCTTTCCCAGCGGTGGGCCGCGTCCGGCGTGCTTTCGAAAAAGCTCAGCTGATAGCACGCGACGCCATCGACGAGGCGCGTCTCGGGCGACGTTTCCATCACGGCTCCATGGGCGCGGCCGCCGGTAGCCTTTTCGATGTGGGCCGACCATGCCTTGATTTCCGGCAATGCCATCAGCGCATCGACGGCGCGCGCGTTCTGCTCCTGCGCCGCCTGGCTGCTCGCGACCGGGCCATTGTCAGCGTGCGGCGCGGATTGCTGGTGCAGGTAGAAAGCGCCTAGCCCGGCGGCCAGCAAACCGGCCAGGATGCCGGCGATGATGGTGGTTTTGGAAGAAGAGGCGCGTGGCGGCATGATGGTGGCGTGAGAAAGAAGGACGATGGCGGCCATGCTAAAGCAAAACGCGCGGGCGGGCAATCGCCGGGCTTGTCAAACAGGCTCGCCAAACGGGTTTGCCAAAAAATCTATAGGCGAAAAAAAAGCTACCTTCCGTAGAAGATAGCTTTCGGGGCTGCCGGGCAGGTGCAAACAGCTTTTGGTCTGCCTGTCCTGTCCCGGCGTGTGCGGCCCCGCGTGCCGTCGCCTGCGCGCGGGGCCGCCGGGATTACATCATGCCGTCCATGCCGCCCATGCCGCCCATACCACCCATGCCGCCGCCCATGCCGCCGCCTGCTTTGTCGTCAGCGATTTCGCAGACCATGCAGTCGGTTGTCAGCATCAGCGAAGCGATCGAAGCAGCGTTTTGCAGCGCCGAACGGGTCACTTTGGCTGGGTCCAGAACGCCCATTTCCACCATGTCGCCATACGTGCCGTTGGCAGCGTTGTAGCCGTAGTTGCCCGTGCCAGCCAATACGGCTGCCACGACGACCGAAGCTTCTTCGCCAGCGTTTTGCACGATCATGCGCAGTGGCTCTTCCATTGCGCGCAGGACGATCTTGATACCGGCATCTTGATCAGGATTGTCGCCCTTGACCGTGATGTTGGCGCGTGCGCGCAGCAGGGCTACGCCGCCGCCTGGCACGATGCCTTCTTCCACGGCAGCGCGGGTAGCGTGCAGTGCATCTTCAACGCGGGCTTTTTTCTCTTTCATTTCGACTTCGGTGGCTGCGCCAACCTTGATCACGGCAACGCCGCCAGCCAGTTTGGCCACGCGCTCTTGCAGTTTTTCACGGTCGTAGTCCGAGGTCGCTTCTTCGATCTGTACACGCACTTGTTTCACGCGTGCTTCGATCGAGGCAGCTTCGCCGGCGCCATCGATAACGATGGTGTTTTCCTTGCCCACTTCGATGCGTTTCGCTTGGCCCAGTTCGGCCAGGGTCACTTTTTCCAGGGTCAGGCCGACTTCTTCAGCGATCACTTGGCCGCCGGTCAGGACAGCGATGTCTTCCAGCATGGCTTTGCGGCGGTCGCCGAAGCCAGGTGCTTTCACTGCGCAAGTTTTCAGGATGCCGCGGATGTTGTTCACAACCAGGGTCGCCAGCGCTTCGCCTTCGATGTCTTCTGCGATGATCAGCAGTGGACGGCCAGCTTTAGCGACTTGTTCCAGTACCGGCAGCAGGTCACGGATGTTCGAGATTTTCTTGTCGCACAGCAGGACGAATGGGCTGTCCAGTACGGCAACTTGTTTCTCTGGGTTGTTGATGAAGTATGGCGACAGGTAGCCGCGGTCGAACTGCATGCCTTCAACGATATCGAGCTCGTCGTTCAGCGACTTGCCGTCTTCAACGGTGATCACGCCTTCTTTGCCGACTTTTTCCATCGCTTCAGCGATACGCTCGCCGATCGAGTAGTCCGAGTTCGCCGAGATCGCGCCAACTTGGGCGATTTCTTTGGTCGTGGTGCAAGGACGGGCGATTTTCGCCAGTTCTTCGACGGTTGCAGCAACTGCTTTGTCGATACCGCGCTTCAGGTCCATCGGGTTCATGCCGGCGGCAACGAACTTCATGCCTTCGCGCACGATGGCTTGTGCCAGTACGGTGGCGGTGGTGGTGCCGTCGCCGGCGTTGTCGCTGGTGCGGGAAGCAACTTCCTTGACCATTTGCGCGCCCATGTTCATGAGCTTGTCTTTGAGTTCAACTTCTTTCGCTACCGACACACCATCCTTGGTGACGGTAGGGGCGCCGAACGAGCGCTCCAGGACCACGTTGCGGCCTTTCGGGCCCAGCGTTACTTTGACTGCGTTGGCGAGGATATTGACGCCTTCTACCATCTTGGCGCGCGCTGCGTCGCCGAATACTACTTCTTTAGCTGCCATGTTCAATTCTCCTGAGTTTCGGGATGTATCTGTCTACAACGTGGAAACAATTACTTGACGACGATCGCCATGATGTCTTCTTCGCGCATGACCAGCAGCTCATCGCCGTCAACTTTGACGGTTTGGCCGGCGTACTTGCCGAACAGGACGCGGTCGCCTACTTTGACATCCAGAGGACGGACTTTGCCGTCGTCGAGAATCTTGCCATTGCCTACGGCAAGGACTTCGCCTTGATCCGGTTTTTCAGCAGCTGCATCAGGAATGATGAGGCCGGACGCAGTTTTGGTTTCCTGGTCGAGGCGTTTGACGATGACGCGATCGTTCAATGGGCGCAGATTCATACAAAACTCCTTAAAGTTCAATGGATAAGTGTTGCTAAATGAATACATGTCCGGCACAGCGCCAGACGTGCTTTCAGTGACCGCCGTTGAAAGCAGCCCGCAACGGTCAAGCAAACCCCATGTCATCCTGTCCTTGCCTGTATCCGGCAGTGGTGCATCGCGGCGTCGCCCGCCGCGTAGCGTTCCCTGCAGTGGTCTGGCAAGCACCATCAGTCCTGAGGATTGCTACGAAAGAGTTTGTTAGCACTCTCTACTAACGAGTGCTAATTATAGGGACGGTATGGGTCAACTTCAAGGGCTTATTCAAGAGGAATATATACATACACGATAAGCAGAGCCTGCATCTGCACTGGGTTTGCGCTGGCGCAAGCCAACTTCCCGGGCGTCAGCAACAGCAGCGACTCTAGCATGCCGTCCGCATGGGGGGCGTTCCTGTACGCGCAGGATACAGAGTTTTACTATGGAATTTGATAAGATGATTGTAATTGCATATCAATATCGTCACACATCATTACTTGCACCAGAAAGAACACCATGCCATTCCCGATTTCCCATCCCGCCCTGCGCCTGCTGGGCGCCACCCTCATCGGCCTGGCCTGCCTGGGCAATGCCGCCGCGCAAACGCCCACCATCGTCGACGAGATTACCGTGGCGACCCTGACACCGCTGGAAAAGGAAATGCTGCTGAACGACTTGTTCAACGATTTGAACAAGGATGACGACGACCAGGAAGCACATGTATGGGACAACGGCGGCGACAGTGGCGTGCTGGTGAAAGTGACGTATAACTTCAGCAATTCCGGCATGACGGAACACAGCCTGAAGGCGCATGTCTGCCGCGACCTGAAATTCGTCGTCACGGCGGACGGCAAGTCGCAGGACCTGAGCCGGCGCACCTGTTCGCAAAACAGCGGCAAGTGGGATGTGCAGGGCAAGGATCCGGCACCTATCGTATATCCGCCGTTCCTGTCGGACGTCACCATCGCCAAGCTCAATGCCAAGGAACAGAAAGCGCTGCTGACGGCCGCCGTGCGCACTTTGAAAGATGAAGAGGATGGCAAGACGCGCCAGTGGAGCAACAAGGGCTTGGGCAATGCGGTGCCGCTGGCAGTGCGCCTGACGCCCTCGCGGACGGACGCCAAACCTGGCAGCTACCGCCGTACTTGCCGCGACTTGACGATGGTGCTTGACGGCAAGGGCGGACAACAGACGCTGACGCGCCGCTCTTGCGAAAACCGCTATGGCGGACTCGATATCGAACCTGATTACGTCGACGAGTAAACGCTGCCATCGGGGCGCTGGAAGATGCGCGCACTTGGCGAAAAGCGCCGGAAAAAGTGTGTATTGTCCGCCAACTGCCCTGCATTGATGTAAATATGTGTGACAGCGGCGTGATTCGATTGACGCCCATGGAGCGTCCGCCCTATAGTGGCGGGATGATTTCCGAATTCAACGAATTATCCGACAAGATCGGCCTGCTGGCCGAAATGACCCATGCGCTGCGCCGTGAAAACGCGCAATTGCGCAAGGACAATGCCGCGCTGGCCGCCGAGAACGCCCTGTATGTGCAACGCATGCGCGAGGCGCAGGAGCGGGTGGAAGCGTTGCTGGAAAAAATTCCCGAACTGGTGCAAGCTGGCCTGGAGCAAGCCGCTTCGGAAGCGGGCGCCTATATTGCCGAAAACGAGAGGGAAGCGTAATGCCGCGTGTCGATGTCAATATCATGGGCCAGTCCTACAGCATGGTGTGCCGCGACGGTGAAGAGCGTGCGCTGCGCGAAGCGGCAATCTATCTCGATAGCAAAATGAAAGCCATCCGCGACGCGGGCAAGGTCAAGGGCAATGACCGCATCGCCGTGCTGGCCGCTCTGGGCGTGGCCGCAGAATTCCTCTCCGTGAAGTCGCCGCAAGGTCCGCTGTCGGAGCTGACGATACTGGAAGTGAAGCAAAAAATCTCGGCCATGCATACTGTGCTCGATAGTGCGTTGACGCCCCAGGAAAATCTTTTTTAAACACCGAACCAAACCTGCTGCGCGTCGCGCCTTGCGGCCTGCGATGCTCGCTGTGCTCAAGCACAGCTGCGCTTCTTGGCCACAATTCATCGCCGCTCGCTACGGTTTTGGTCAGTGTTATTAATTGGATTTTAAGCGGACACAGTACGATTTGTCTTTGCGATGCGCGATCAAAGGAGTAAACTTGGGTCTACCCTGCGGTGTTCGCGATTGCCATATATTCCTTGAACCATTTATGCGCATCGGTTGCGAATTTTGTTTGATGGGAGTGAGCGTCGCTCGTTCGACGAACCCGAAATTGAACTAACGTGACCACCTTGAACCGTTTGGTTCGGGATGCCGGCATAGCGGCACAGGCGGGGCCCAATTTGCATTACCACTGAAAACGGTTGCCGCATCGTGCGCAACCGTTTTTTTACGTCTGTCGCTTTGATACGGAGTCTAGATGAAACAATATTGGCTGATGAAATCCGAACCCGATGACGTGAGCATAGACGACCTGATGGCCGCGCCGCAGCACACCATGCCGTGGTTCGGCGTGCGCAACTACCAGGCGCGCAACTTCATGCGCGACGGCATGCAGGTGGGCGATGGCGTGTTGTTTTATCACTCCAGTTGCCCGCAGCCAGGCGTGGCGGGCGTCGCCGAAGTGGCCAGCGGCGCGTATCCCGATCACAGCCAGTTTGAAGAGGGTGGCAAATATTTCGATGCCAAGGCCACCTTGGCCCAGCCGCGCTGGATCAGTGTCGACGTGCGGGGTGTGAAGAAGACAGCGCTGCTGCCTCTGTCCGAAATGCGCCAGATGCCGGAACTGGAAGACATGCTGCTGCTCAAGAAGGGCAGCCGCTTGTCGATCACGCCCGTGACGCCGGCGCAATGGAAAGTCATTACCGGCAAGTTGAAGGCCTGATCTACGCCTGCTCTTCGACCCGGTTGCGGCCATTCTGCTTGGCCCGGTACAGGGCCTGGTCGGCGGCGGCCAGCAATTGTTCCGGCGTCTGCCCCTCGCTATTGAGCGCCAGGCCGATGCTGGCCGTGACCAGGCCGCCGCGCGACGGCGCGTGGACGATGGCGGCAGCGGCGATCGCTTCCTGTATCTTGTGCGCCACCGCCAGCGCGCCAGCGCCGTCGGTGGCGGGCAGGATGGCGGCAAACTCCTCGCCGCCGAATCGGGCCGCCAGGTCGCTGGCGCGCGGCAGCGCGGAATGCAGGGCTGCCGCGATCTGCACCAGGCAGGCGTCGCCATACGGGTGGCCGAAGGTATCGTTGAGGCTTTTGAAGAAATCGATATCGATGATCAGCAGCGCCAGTGGGTGATTGTTGCGCGCGGCGCGCTGCCACTCCAGCTGCAAGGTCTGGTCGAAGCAGCGCCGGTTGGCGATGCCCGTCAAGCCATCCGTCAGCGACAGTTTTTCCAGCTTGTCATGCGCCGCACGCAAAGCCAGTTCGCTTTGCATGTAGCGGCTTTGCAGGGTGGCCGAGCGTAGCGCGTGGAGCAACAGCGCGACGAACAGCGATGCCGCCGCCAGGTAGAAATGCGTGCGCATGACGGCAAAACCCAGGCCCAGCAAGGCGGCCGTAAAGAAGATGGGGCTGAAATTGTCGATCAGCAGGGTCAGCTTTTGCGGGGCCCGCTGCGCCTGTGTACTTTCCATCCCCGCCTGCGCCGCCGGGACACGCGTGGTGAGCAGCACCAGCAGCAGGAACGGCAGGCCCGGCAGCACTTCGCTCCATTGCTCCGTCACGCCGTGCAAGGTCAGATAGTTATACGCGCCCGCGCAGCCCGCATAGCACCATAAAAATACCGTCAGGAGCAGGTAAAAGCGGCCTTGCCCGCCATCGCGGCGGTGCGCCAGCAGGCGCAGCGAGGCGCAGCAGGCCAGGGCCAGATTTTCCACGTTATAGGTCAGCACCAGCAGACTGGCGGGAATCGGCGCGATGGAGCGCTGGTCGAAGGGCGACACGGAAAAGATGGCCAAATAGGCAAGGTAAGTCGCCAGCAACACCTGCACGGCGTCGTGCCATCGCAGGGTGCGGGAGGGATGTTCGTGCGTCACGGACGACATGGCCAGCAGCAGAGGCGCGCCATACATGAAATAGGCAAAATCGGAAAAATACGTGGCGTCGGATGCTACCTGGCCACTCAGGTCTTGCCAGGCCGACAATATCATGCCCGTGCTCCAGAACAGCATGGCCACGGCGAACAGGGCCCAGCCTGTCCTGGCGGCGCCTGCCGCGCTGATGTAGGCACAGCGGCAACAGGCGGCCATCGCCAGCAGGGGCGAGACAATGCTGAATGCATAGCTTACCCAAGGGGCGCGCGTGCCGGCCCAGGCCGTCAAGGCCAGCTGGGCCAGCACGTAGCAGATGCCCAGCGCGATCCAGCATGTCAGTTTTCGCCCGGCAGGCGGCATGGCAAGGCACTCCCCGGTGGCATCGGTATCGTGGCGTCGTGGCGTGCCGCCAGTATGGCTGCACTGAAAACGATGATACCCAGATGTCAACAGCAAGTCTATTCCACCAGGAAATTTTGCTGTTTTTAGAGAAATGTTGCAGACGGAGGTGTGGCGCGCCTGCCTGGCGCGCCACCGAGGGAAAGCGGTGTTACGTATTTGCCGGGCGGGCCTTGGTAGGCGGCGTGCCGATCACCTGGCTTTTATGGGCCCACACCAGCAGCGCGATGGCGCCGACGATCATCGGCAGCGACAGCATCTGGCCTGACGTGATCGGCACGCCCAGCCACACGACTTCCCAGTCCGGCGTGCGGAAGTATTCTGTGAAGAAACGCGCGCAGCCGTACAGCAGGGTGAACATGGCACCGACAGCCATGCGCGGGCGCTGCTTGCGGGCATACAGCCACAGGATGATGAAGACCAAAATGCCGTCGACCAGCATCTGGTAGAGCGGCGACGGATGCACTGGGTAGGGGATGCCTGGCCATTGCATGGCCCACGGCAGGCTTTCCGGGGCGATGCGGCCCGGCAGTTCGGCATTGATGAAGTTGCCCAGGCGGCCCGCCGCATAACCGAGCGGTACCAGCGGCGCGATGAAGTCGAGCACGTCGAACAGGTTGCGGCCCGCCTTGCGGCTCCACACGTACATGGCCAGGATGACACCGAGGAAGCCACCATGGAAGGACATGCCGCCATGCCAGACCATGAAGATCTCCAGCGGATTGTGCATGAAGTATTCGGGACGGTAGAACAGCACTTCGCCCAGGCGCCCGCCGATCACCACGCCCAGCATGCCGTAGAACAGCATGTCATCAAGGTCTTCCTTCTTCCAGCCCAGCACGGCGATATGCGGCTGCTTGATGCGCACGCGGCCCAGGATAATGAACAGGGCGAAGGCCAGCACATACATCAGACCGTACCAGTGCACGGCGAGCGGGCCGATTTGTATGGCGATCGGGTCGGGCATCGGGTGTATCAGCATGGGGTTTCTTTCTTTGTTTAAAGCTAAGGTTGCGTAGTATGGCGGCGCTTGCGGTTTTTTGCCTTAGCGGCCACTTAATTTAATCGGCGGTCGCGCTGATCTGCTTGCGCAGCAGCGCCAAAAAGCCTTGCAGTACGGCGGACGGATTGTCGCGGCGCCAGGCCAGGCCCGTTTCCACCAGGGGCGTGGCGTCCTGCAGCGGCCTGTATTCTACGCCGGGGCGCATCAGATTCGATACCGATTGTGGCACAAGCGCGATGCCCATGCCAGCCGAGACGAGGCTGACGATGGTTTGCATCTGGATCGCTTCCTGGCCGATCTGCGGCGTGATGCCGGCCGCGCGGAACACGCCGAGGATCGCGTCATGCAGGGCGGGCGATATCGCGCGCGGGAAGATGATCAAAGGCAGGGCCGGCACGTCGCGCAGGTGCACGGGCCCTGGCGCAGTCAGGATGTCGAGGCCGGACGGCGCAGCCAGCACCAGCGGCTCGGCCAGCACTGGCAAATAATCGAGCTCTCCTTTCGCCTTCTCGGGCAGGGGCGGGATCAACAGGCCTGCATCCGTGCGCCCGGCCAGCAATTCATCGAGCTGCAAATCGGAGGTAGCTTCCTGCAGTGCAATCTGCACCTGCGGATAGGCCGTCTGGTAAGCGCGCAGCAAGGGCGGCAGCACGCTGTAGTCGGCCGAGGAGACAAACGCCAGGCTCAAACGCCCCGCCTCGCCCTGCGCGGCCCGCCGTACCAGCGCCGGCAAATCGAGTGCCTGCGCCAGCAGCCGGCGCGCTTCGGGCAGCAGGGCGCTGCCTGCCGGCGTCAGCTGTACCTCGCGGCGCGTGCGCACGAACAGGGGCGCACCCAGCAGCTCTTCCAGGGCCATGATGGTTTGCGACAGGGGCGGCTGCGTCATGTGCAGGCGCGCGGCGGCGCGGCCGAAGTGCAATTCCTCGGCGACGGTGACGAAATAGCGCAACTGGCGCAGTTCGAGATTCATATGCGTTTCCATGTGGAATAAGTGCTGTGATATGTAAAACGACTCACAGACACGTGCATCATATATTTGACAGTGGGGCGTGCGCAAGGCAATCTGACGTACCCCCACTGTACGCAGGGTTTTACTACAGGCCCGCACAGTCAGGCACCAACACTTTTGGAAGGTCCATCATGCCGCAATACCGCTCCCGCACCACCACCCACGGCCGCAACATGGCTGGCGCCCGCGCCCTGTGGCGCGCCACCGGCATGAAGGATGGCGATTTCGACAAGCCGATCATCGCCGTCGTCAACTCGTTCACCCAGTTCGTGCCCGGTCACGTGCATCTGAAAGACCTGGGCCAGATGGTGGCGCGCGAAATCGAGGCGGCAGGCGGCGTGGCCAAGGAGTTCAACACCATCGCCGTCGATGACGGCATCGCCATGGGCCACGGCGGCATGCTGTATTCGCTGCCGTCGCGTGACCTGATCGCCGATTCCGTCGAATACATGGTCAATGCCCACTGCGCCGACGCCATGGTGTGCATCTCGAACTGCGACAAGATCACGCCGGGCATGCTGATGGCCGCCATGCGCATCAATATCCCCGTCGTCTTCATCTCGGGCGGGCCGATGGAAGCGGGCAAGGTCGTCAAGGTCGTCAACGGCACGCAGAAGATCATCAAACTGGACCTGGTGGACGCCATGATCAAGGCGGGCGACAGCAGCGTGTCCGACGCCGACGTGGCGGAAATCGAGCGTTCGGCCTGTCCGACCTGCGGTTCCTGCTCCGGCATGTTTACGGCCAACTCGATGAACTGCCTGACCGAGGCGCTGGGCCTGGCCCTGCCTGGCAACGGCACCATCCTGGCCACGCACTCCGACCGCCAGCAACTGTTCCTGCGCGCGGGACGTCTGATCGTGGACCTGGCCAAGCGCCATTACGAGCAGGACGATTACTCCGTGCTGCCGCGCTCGATCGCCACCAAGGCCGCCTTCGAAAACGCCATGGCGCTCGACGTCTCCATGGGTGGCTCGACCAACACCGTGCTGCATTTGCTGGCCGCCGCGCACGAGGCGGAAGTGGAATTCACGATGGCTGACATCGACCGCATCTCGCGCAAGGTGCCCTGCCTGTGCAAGGTGGCGCCGATGACGGACAAATACCATATTGAAGACGTGCACCGCGCGGGCGGCATCGTGGGCATCCTGGGCGAACTGGCGCGTGCCGGCCTGCTCAACACGACTTTGCCAACCATCCACGCGACTACCCTGGCCGACGCCATCGCGCAAAACGACATCATGTGCACCGACAACCCTGCCGTGCATGAACTGTTCCGCGCCGCCCCGGGCGGCGTGCCGACGCAGACGGCGTTCTCGCAATCGGAGCGCTTCGCCGCCGTCGACACGGATCGTGCCACGGGCTGCATCCGCGACAAGGCCCACGCCTATTCGCAGGATGGCGGCCTGGCGGTCTTGTACGGCAACCTGGCCGAAAAGGGCTGCATCGTCAAGACGGCCGGCGTGGATGAAAGCATTTTGAAATTCTCGGGTAAGGCGCGCGTGTTCGAAAGCCAGGATGCGGCTGTCGCGGCCATCCTGGAAGACACCGTGCATGAAGGCGATGTCGTCATCATCCGCTACGAAGGCCCGAAAGGTGGCCCCGGCATGCAGGAAATGCTGTACCCGACCTCGTATATCAAATCGAAGGGTCTGGGCAAGGCATGCGCGCTGTTCACGGACGGGCGCTTCTCGGGTGGTTCTTCTGGCCTGGTGATCGGTCACGCGTCGCCGGAAGCGGCCGAAGGGGGCGCCATCGGCCTGGTGGAAGAGGGCGACTTCATCGACATCGATATCCCCGAGCGCAGCATTAACCTGCGCGTGACGGATGCGCAGCTGGCCGCGCGCCGCGCCGCCATGGAAGCGAAGGGCGACGATGCCTGGCTGCCCGTCAACCGCGAACGCTATGTATCGCAGGCGCTGCAGGCCTATGCGGCCCTGACGACATCGGCCGACCGCGGCGCCGTGCGCGATCTGTCGCAGCTGAAGAAACGCTGATTTGTTGTGTAAGTGCGACGGCAGGCCCCATTTGACTGTGCGGGGCCGCTTGTCGTTACATCGCCTTACAAACAACATGGTCAGGCGCGCGCAGATGGGGCAGAATATGAGTGCCTAATCGCTACTACATTGCGTTACTACATTGAAACGCTTGATCTGGGCTCGTGGTGCATCTGCGGAAACACAGTAAAATGCCGCAGGAAGTAACTTTGGAGAAAAGACAATGAAACGTTTTATGTTGGTGAGTGTATTGGCCGTGTCGGCTCTGGCATCGCAAGCAGCGTTGGCCAATCCGGACCTGGCGAAAGCAAAAAACTGCATGGCTTGCCACGCGGTGAGCACGAAACTGGTGGGCCCGGCGTATAAAGACGTGGCGGCCAAGTATGCCGGCCAAAAAGATGCGGAAGCCAAGCTCGTGGCGAAAGTCATGAAGGGCGGTTCCGGCACCTGGGGCGCGATCCCGATGCCAGCCAACCCGCAGGTGAGCGATGCGGAAGCCCACACCCTGGTTAAATGGGTACTGGCACAGAAATAATCTGTGCCGCAGTACCTGCAATTAACGCGCCGGCCATCCCGGCGCGTTTTTTTTGCCCGCTGCCTTTTGCAGATTGCCCATGCCCTCCAATGTCGCCCGCACCGCCTCGTCGAGCGGCGTATGCGGCTCCCGGCCCAGTACGGCAAGCAGCTGCGCATTGTCCATCTGTAGCGGGGTTTGCCATAAATAGCGCATTTCGCGCATTTCACGCAGGGTCGCCACGAACGGTGACGCCAGTGCCACCAGCCACCACGGAAAACGCCGGATGGCCGGTGGCGTACCCGTGGCTTGTTCCAGCACGCGGGCAATCGCCCCCGTCATTTGCCGGCCGTCGTGGTCCCAGTGGCCAGCCATGTGAAAGCGCGCAAACGCGGGCAAGGTGGCGCGCATGGCCAGCAATTGCAGCATCGTGCGCGCCACGTCGGGCAGGTAGGACCACTGGTGGCCCACGCCGGGTGCGCCCGGATACAGCACGCTGCGCACGCTCTGGCCCGGCTTGACGAGAACCTGCGAAAACCAGTTATTGCCGGCACGGGGGCCGAAGAAGTCGCCCGCCCGCACGATCAGGACCCTGGCGCCCTGCGTGCTTGCCCGCTCCAGGCGCGCTTCCAGTTCCACGCGGATGGCGCCCTTGCGCGTCTGCGGGTGCTGCGGCGCGTCCTCGGCCAGCCTGGGGAAGGCATCGGGGCCAAAGTTGTACACGGTACCAGGCAGCACGATGGTGGCGCCTTCGGCGATGGCGGCCGCGATGGTGTTGTCAAGCATGGGCAGCACCAGCCGGCCCCAGTGGCGGTAGCCGGGCGGGTTGACGGCGTGCACGATGACGGCGCAACCTTTGGCGGCCGCCAGCACGTCCGCGCGCGACAGCGCATCGCCGCGCAGCCATGCAACGCCGTCGCCGCGCGGCGATGGCGTTTCTCCCCGCGTCAAGGCGCGTACCTGCCAGCCCGCCGCCGCCAGCTGGCGCAGCATTTCGCCGCCGATGCCGCCCGTGGCGCCCAGCACCAATACCGCTTTCGTGTTTTTCGTGTTCTCCATCATGGCCTCCCTGTGGTTGATGGAGCCAGTATCTGCCACGCAAGGCTAATTGAGAATTGACGAACATCGATGACAGGCTATACATTTATGTATGACTAGCTCCATTGCCTGGGAATACTATCGTTCGCTGCTGGCCGTGCTCAAGCATGGTTCGCTGTCCGGCGCGGCCCGCGCGCTGGGCATCACGCAGCCCACCGTCGGCCGGCATGTCGCCGCGCTGGAGCAGGCGCTGGGCGCGACCCTGTTTACGCGTTCCCAGCAGGGCTTGCTGCCCACGGAAGTGGCGCTGGCGCTGCGCCCCCACGCGGAAACCATGGAGCATACGGCGGCCCTGATGCAGCGCGCCGCCAGCAGTCAAGGGCAGGGCGTGGCCGGCGTCGTGCGCATCGCGGCCAGCGAAGTGGTGGGCGTGGAGGTGCTGCCGGCGATACTGGCCCGCCTGCGTGCGCGCCATCCGGACTTGATTATTGAATTGGTATTGAGTAACAAGGTGCAGGACTTGCTGCGCCGGGAAGCGGATATTGCCGTGCGCATGCTGCGGCCCCGCCAGGAACAGCTGGTGGCGCGCAAGGTGGGCGATATCGAACTGGGCCTGCATGCGCACGCGGACTATCTGGCGCAGCATGGCATGCCTTTGGCACTGGCCGATCTGGCCCGCCATGCCATCATCGGCTATGACGAGGCGAGTCCCTTCGTGCGCAACGCGGGCGCGGCCTTTGAGGGTTTTACGCGGGAAAACTTTGCCTGGCGCAGCGACAGCGACCTGGCGCAACTGGCCCTGATACGCGCGGGCGCCGGCATCGGCGTATGCCAGGCGGCGCTGGCGGCGCGCGACCCGGCCCTGCGGCGCGTGTTGCCGCAAGCGTTTTCGCTGCCCATGGAAACCTGGGTCACCATGCATGAAGACTTGCGCGGCAGCCTGCGCTGCCGCGCCACCTTCGACGCGCTGGTCGAAGGCTTGCTCGCTTACGTGGCCGAGCAGCCGCCTATTTAATCACTTCCATCTTGGTTTTCTTGCCATCCCGGTAGGTGAACAGGGTCAGCGCGCCATCCTTGATGTCGCCGTTGGCATCGAACGAGATGGGGCCCGTCACGCCCTGGTAGTGCACCTTCGCCAGGAACGGCAGGTAGACGGAAGGCTTCGACGATTTCGCGTCGGCCATGGCGGTGGCCATGGTCATCACGGCATCGTAGACGTACGGCGCGTACAGCTGCACTTCCATATTGTATTTCTGCTTGTAGCGGGCGCGGAAATCGTCCATGCCTTTTTGCTGTGCGCCCGTCACGCCGCCCGCTTCCGCGCAGGTGACCATGTCTTCGCCCACGGCGTCGCCCGCCAGCTTGCCCAGCGGTTCCGTGCACAGGCCGTCGCCGCCCATGAACTTGGCCTTGATACCCAGCGCCTTCATCTGGCGCAGCATGGGCCCGCCCACGGAATCCATGCCGCCAAAGAAGATCAGGTCGGGATTTTTCGACTTGATGCTGGTCAGGATGGCATTGAAGTCCGTCGCGTTGGCATTCGTAAATTCCTTGCCGACGATTTGCACGCCAGGCGCCGCCTTCTTGGCGCCCTTGACGAACTGTTCCGCCACGCCCTGGCCGTAGGCCGTGCGGTCATCGATGACGGCGATTTTCTTCGCTTGCAGCTTGCCCACGGCATACGCACCCAGGGTACCGCCCAGCTTGTTGTCATTGGCCACCACGCGGAAGGCCGTGTTGAATTTCTGCTGGGTATACGTCGGGTTGGTGGCGGCCGGTGAAATCTGCGGAATGCCGGCATTGAAGTAAATGCGCGAGGCGGGTATCGTCGTGCCCGAGTTTAAATGGCCGACGACGCCGTTGACCTTGGCGTCGACCAGTTTTTGCGCCACGGCCGTGCCCTGTTTGGGATCGGCCGCGTCATCTTCTGGCACCAGCACGAATTTCACGGCTTTGCCGTCGATCTTGAAGCCTTTGGCGTTCAAATCCTCGATGGCCATCTTGGCCGCGTTCTCATTATCCTTGCCCAGGTGGGAGCTGGCGCCAGAGACCGGGGCGACGTGGCCTATCTTGATGATTTCCTGCGCGCCCGCATGGCCGGCAAAGGCGAGGGCGATGGCGAAAGGAAGGACTTTGGTCTTGAGCAGCATAAACATTCTCCAATGGATAAAGATACGGCGGCGTCTCGTGAAACCGCTTCGAATGGCGGTACGTGTGAAGTACGTTACAACAAAAAACAGGCCGCGCAAAGCCGCTTTTGGGGCTTTTTGCATTTTGTCGCAACAATCACCAAAGTGAGGCGCGATGCACCGATTTCGCAGGCACGAGCGCACCAAAGAATGGCGTTGGGAGGGGGAAGGGTGTAGAGCGCGAATGCAGTGACGGTCATTTATCCCAAAGGCTTGAATGCCGGGGTCAGACGGGGACGCCGAGTCACGTCGGGTCTGACCCCGGATGTTTGCCGGCGGGTGACATGGTGTCAACGACAGGCATGTGCTTACTGCGCAGGTGGATGCAAATGCCCCAGCTCATGGCTGACCGCATGCGCCACGATCTGCTCCAGCGATTGCTGCAAGTCTGCGCGCAGGGCGCCGCGCATGCCGATCAGCGCGTTTTGCAGGGCCGTTTGCAGCACGTGGGCGATGCGTTCTTCCAGCAGATGATCGATCTTGCCCTGCACCTGGTGCAGGATGCGCTGGGTCAGCCGCTGTTCGATGGCGTCCCAGTCGGGTTGGGCAATGGCGGGAGCAGGTGCGGCCTCCATCTCGGCAATATCGGCCACTTCGATCATGTCGGTCCTGCCGATGCTCGGCACGGTTTCCGGCTCCGCCGTCGTCTCATGCAAGGCTTCCGGCCCCGACAGTACTTCCGTCAGCAGCGGAATGCCCTGGTCGAATGGCTGTTCGTTCATGCTTTACCCGCCACGAAGTGCGTCGGCTGCACGTTCAGCTTGCGGTAGTGCAAAAAGCGCTGGCGGCCCGCCTGCGCATCTTGCTCCTCCATGGAAACGATCTCGAAGACGCGCTGGAACTGCGCATAGTTGGGCGGCGGCAACTGCGACAGGTTGACGAGGATGTCGTGGTGCGGCAGCTCCGCGGCCGCGTCATCGGTCAGGATGATGGGCGTTTGCGCCGCCAGCGGGTCGCCGGCCAGCACGTGCGGCAGGAAATCCGTGGCTGAAATGGTCCACATGGCCGTGTTCAAGGCGTCGAGCTGGGCGGCATCTTGCGCCAGCACGACGACCTTGTTGCCGGCCATATAGGCCTTGCGCGCCAGGCGGCAGGCGTAGGCCAGCTTGTCCGGCACGTTGCTGTGAAAATCGACGCGGTTCATGGTGCTGCTCATATCACCCTTCAGGCTGCCATGCCGCTGTGGCGCAGCAGCGCGTCGATCGATGGTTCACGGCCACGGAAGGCCGTAAACGATTCCAGCGCGGGGCGCGAGCCACCGACGGACAGGATTTCTTGCAGGTAGCGCTTGCCGGCCGCGGTGGTGGCGGCCTGCCCCAGCGCCTTGGCTTCCTCGAACGCTGCATAGGCGTCGGCGGACAGCACCTCGGCCCATTTGTAGCTGTAGTAGCCGGCCGCGTAGCCGCCGGCAAAGATATGGCCGAAGGCATTCTGGAAGCGGTTGAACGGAGGCGGGATGAGCAGCGAAAACTTGGCGCGCACGCCGTCGATCAGCTGCTGTACGCTCTGGCCCGTGCTGGCATCGTAGTCATAGTGCAAATGCATGTCGAGCAAGGAAAATTCTACCTGGCGCAGGGTTTGCAAGCCTGACTGGAAATTCTTGGCCGCCAGCATCTTGTCGTACAGCGCGCGCGGCAGCGGCTCGCCCGTGACGGCATGCGCCGTCATGTGTTCGAGCACTTCCCATTCCCAGCAGAAGTTTTCCATGAATTGCGAGGGCAGTTCTACGGCATCCCATTCGACGCCGGAGATGCCCGACACGCCCAGTTCGTCGACCACCGTCAGCATATGGTGCAGGCCGTGGCCGAATTCGTGGAACAGGGTGATCACTTCATCGTGCGTGAACAGGGCAGGCTGGGCTTGGCCGTCGACCACGGCCGGTTCCGTGAAGTTGCAGGTCAGGTAGGCGATCGGCGTTTGCACTTGGCTGGCATCGGCACGGCGACCGCGCGCATCGTCCATCCAGGCGCCGCCGCTCTTGCCCGCGCGCGCATACAGGTCCAGGTAGAACTGGCCGACCAGCTGGCCGTCGCGCTCAATGCGGTAAAAGCGCACGTCCGGGTGCCAGACGGGCGCCGTATCGGGCTTGATCGCGACCGCGAACAGATTCTGGATCTGGCGGAACAGGCCGTCGATCACCTTGTGTTCAGGGAAATACTGTTTTACTTCCTGGGCCGAGAACGCGTAGCGGCGTTCCTGCAGCTTTTCGGAAGCGTATGGCACGTCCCACGCTTGCAGCTCGGCGATGCCCAGTTCTTCCCGCGCGAATTGTTTCAATTCGGCCAGGTCCTTCTCTGCGAACGGGCGCGCGCGTTTGGCCAGGTCTTCCAGGAAAGCGATGACTTGCGCGGGCGAGGTGGCCATTTTGGAGACCAGCGACACTTCGGCAAAATTGCCGTAGCCGAGCAGTTTTGCCTCTTCGTTGCGCAGTCTCAACAAAGTGACGATGTTGTGCGTGTTGTCCCACTCGTCCTTCTTGCTGAAGACCTCGCCCTGGTCCGAGGCCTTGGTGGCGTTGGCACGGTAGATGGTTTCGCGCAGCGCGCGATTGTCGGCAAATTGCAGGATCGGGTAGTAAGAGGGGAAGTGCAGCGAGAATTCATAGCCCGCTTTGCCCGCCTTCTCGGCGGCGGCGCGCGCGGCGGCCTTCACGTCGTCGGGCAAGCCTGCGAGATCCGCTTCATTGTCGACCAGCAACTTGTAGTCATTCGTGGCATCGAGCACGTTTTCGGAAAAACGCGTGGAGACGGCCGCATGTTCTTCCTGGATGGCGCCAAAGCGCTCTTTCTTGTCTTCGGGCAATTCGGCGCCGCCCAGGCGGAAGTCGCGCACGGCATTGTCGACGATGCGCCGGCGCGCCGGCGACAGGCTGGCAAAGCCGGCGCTGGACTGCAGCTGCTTGTATTTGCCGAAGAGGATTTCGTTCTGGCCCAGCTCGGTCCAGAATTCCGTCACCTTGGGCTGGTTGGCATTGTAGGCGGTGCGCAGCTCGGGCGTATCGACCACGCTGTTGAGGTGGTTGACGATGCTCCAGGCGCGGCCCAGGGTTTCGGCGATCTGGTCCTGGGGGGCGACGAAGTTTTCCCAACTCACTTCTTCCATCGGCGCTTCCAGCTGCGCCACGGTGGCGCGCGCCTGGGCCAGCAGGGTATCGATGGCAGGCGTGACATGCTCGTGCGTGATCGCGTCGAAGCGTGGCAGTCCGGAAAAATCAAGCAGGGGATTGGTATTCATCGTCGGTTCCATATTAATAGGGCGGCAACGCCGCCCCGGGGTGATTCTTTAGATGCGCTCGGCAGCCTCTACCGTGTTCATTAATAACATGGTGATCGTCATCGGGCCAACACCACCGGGCACGGGCGTGATGTGGGAGGCGACTTCTTTCACGCCCGCAAAATCCACGTCACCGCACAGCTTGCCGTCATCGTCGCGGTTCATGCCCACATCGATGACGATGGCGCCCGGCTTGACCATGTCGGCTGTCAGGGTGTTGCGGCGGCCGACGGCGGCTACGACGACGTCGGCCTGGCGCGTGTACAGGCCCAGGTCCGGGGTTGCACTATGGCAGATGGTGACGGTAGCGTTCGCTTGCAAGAGCAGCAGGGCCATCGGCTTGCCGACAGTGTTGCTGCGGCCGATGACGACGGCGTGCTTGCCGCGCAAGTCCACGCCCGTGCTTTCGATCAATTTCATGCAGCCGTAAGGCGTGCACGGGCGGAAGCCGGGCAAGCCCGTCATCAGTTCGCCGGCGCTCAGGACGGAATAGCCATCCACGTCTTTCGTCGTGGCGATCGCTTCGATGACCTTGTGCGGGTTGATGTGCTTGGGCAAGGGCATTTGCACGAGGATGCCGTGGATGGCCGGGTCGGTATTCAGGCTGGCGATGCGTGCCAGCAAGTCCGCTTCGGACAGGTCCGCTTCATATTTTTCCAGCACCGAGTGAAAACCCACGTCGCCGCACGCCTTGACCTTGTTGCGGACATACACCTGGCTGGCCGGGTCTTCGCCGACGAGAATCACGGCCAGGCCGGGCTGGATGCCCTTGGCCGTGAGGGCGGCGGCGCGCGTGGCGATCTCGCTGCGCAGTTTTTGGGAAAGGGCGATTCCGTCGATCAGTTGTGCTGGCATATTAGGGAGGCTGAGAGCTGGTGGGAGGGAAAAGACAGATTATAAAGCCGGGCGGCGCAAAGGGGCGGTTTTGGCTATGCAAAGGCGTAACAACAGCGGGCCAGAGACGCGAGCCTGAGAAAATGCCGATGGCGGCGTTGCAGCTCCTTGCCGTACTGACGTACTGTCTGCGTCGCTGCGCCTAGCCTTCGACATTTTTCAGGCCCGCTTGGCCCGGGGAGCCTGTGCGGGCGACTGGGGGTGTTCATTCCTTTTGTTACTCTGCTCACCCTAATTTCCGGGCAGAATTTGCGGCACTGCAGCATAAATTTCATAGGGTAATTTCACAATGCGAAATGCTATATCGTAATTTGAAAAATAGTAAATACGCTGTTAGAATCCCCACACTAAACCGACTTAATAGTAAATAATCAGCGAAATACCGTCCGACAGCGATCCGGAAAATCGGGGTGGGGCGTTCACAAAGGAGACTCAACAGATGTCAGCTCAACTGAACCAGGTAACGACACAGATCGGCACCGACCCGGATATGCAGGAAACCAAGGAGTGGCTGGACGCGCTCGAAGCCGTTCTGGAAAATGAAGGTCCGGAACGCGCGCATTACCTGATGGAACGCATGGTTGACCTGGCCCGCCGCCGTGGCGCCCAGATCCCGTTCTCCAGCACCACCGCCTACGTCAATACCATCCCCACCAAACAAGAAGCACACTGTCCCGGCAACCTGGAATATGAAGAGCGCCTGCGCTCGTGGATGCGCTGGAACGCCATGGCCATGGTGGTCAAGGCCAACCGCGCCGACGGCGATCTGGGCGGCCACTTGTCCTCGTTCGCTTCGCTGGCGAACATGCTGGGCATCGGTTTCAACCATTTTTGGCACGCGCCAACGGCCGACCACGGCGGCGACCTGCTGTACATCCAGGGCCACTCCTCGCCCGGCGTCTACGCGCGCGCCTTCCTCGAAGGTCGCTTGACGGAAGAGCAAATGCTGAACTTCCGCAAGGAAGTTGACGGCAAGGGCCTGTCTTCGTACCCGCATCCTAAATTGATGCCTGACTTCTGGCAGTTCCCGACCGTGTCGATGGGCCTGGGCCCGCACATGGCGATCTACCAGGCGCGCTTCCTGAAATACCTGCACGCACGCGGCATCGCGAAAACCGACAACCGCAAGATCTGGGCCTTCTGCGGCGATGGCGAGATGGACGAGCCGGAATCGCTGGGCGCGATCGGCCTGGCCGCACGCGACATGCTCGACAACCTGGTCATCGTGGTCAACTGCAACCTGCAGCGCCTGGACGGCCCTGTGCGGGGCAATACCAAGATCATCCAGGAACTGGAAGGCGAATTCCGCGGCGCCGGCTGGAACGTCGTCAAGGTCATTTGGGGCCCGGGCTGGGACGCCTTGCTGGCACAAGACAAGGAAGGCATCCTGCAGCGCGTGATGATGGAAACCGTCGACGGCGAATACCAGAACTACAAAGCGAAAGACGGCGCCTACGTGCGCAAGCACTTCTTCGGCAAGCATCCGAAGCTGCTGGAAATGGTTGCCAACATGACGGACGACGACATCTGGCGCCTGACCCGTGGCGGCCATGATCCGCACAAGATCTACGCGGCCTTCAAGATCGCCCAGGAACACAAGGGCCAGCCAACCGTCCTGCTGGTGAAAACCATCAAGGGCTACGGCATGGGCAAGTCGGGCGAAGCGCGCAACACGGCGCACCAGACGAAAAAACTGGACGATGAAGCCATCCGCGAAATGCGCGACCGCTTCTCGCTGCCTATTCCTGACGACAAGCTGGCCGACATCCCATTCTTCAAGCCTGCCGACGATGCGCCGGAAATGGTCTACCTGCACGAGCGCCGCAAGGCCCTGGGCGGCTACCTGCCGCAGCGTCGCCAGAAGTCGGAAGAAACCCTGCCTGTGCCTGGCCTGGACGCGTTCAAGAACGTGCTGGAAGCCACGCCTGAAGGCCGTGAAATCTCGACCACGCAAGCCTTCGTGCGCGTCATTTCGACCCTGCTGAAAGACCCGAATCTGGGCCAGCGCGTGGTGCCTATCCTGGTCGATGAATCGCGTACCTTCGGCATGGAAGGCCTGTTCCGCCAGATCGGCATCTACAACCCGAAAGGCCAGTTGTACGAGCCGGTCGACAAAGACCAGGTCATGTACTACCGCGAAGACAAGGCTGGCCAGATCCTGCAAGAGGGCATCAACGAAGCGGGTGGCATGAGCTCGTGGATCGCCGCGGCGACGTCGTATTCGACCAACGACCGCATCATGATCCCGTTCTACACCTTCTACTCGATGTTCGGCTTCCAGCGCATCGGCGACCAGGTATGGGCTTCTGCCGACATGCGCGCCCGCGGCTTCCTGATGGGCGGCACGGCTGGCCGTACGACCCTGAACGGCGAAGGCTTGCAGCACGAAGATGGCCACAGCCATATCTTCGCCGCAACCATCCCGACCTGCATGCCGTACGACCCGACCTTCAGCCATGAAGTCGCCGTCATCATCCAGGACGGCCTGCGCCGCATGATCGCCAATCAGGAAGATGTGTTCTACTACATCACGATCATGAACGAGAACTACGCCCAGCCAGGCATCAAGCCAGGCCAGGAAGAAGGCATCCTGAAAGGCATGTACAAGCTGCAGGACGGCCAGGCGGACGCCAAGCTGCGCGTACAACTGATCGGTTGCGGCACCATCCTGCGCGAATCGATCTTCGCTGCCGAATTGCTGCAAAACGATTGGGGCGTGGCCGCAGATGTGTGGTCGGCGCCGTCGCTGACCCTGGTGGCCCGCGATGGCCAGGATGCCGAGCGCTGGAACATGGTCAACCCGTCGAAAGAGCAGCGCGTGCCGTACGTGACGTCGCTGATGCAGGACACGGATGGCCCGATCGTCGCCACGACCGATTACATGCGCGCGTTTGCAGAACAGATCCGCGCCTTCATGCCGAAGGGCCGCACTTACAAAGTGTTGGGCACCGATGGCTTTGGCCGCTCGGACAGCCGCGCCAAGCTGCGCGAGTTCTTCGAAGTGAACCGTTATTATGTCACCGTGGCCGCGCTCAAATCGCTGGCTGACGAAGGCAAGATCGACGTGTCGGTGGTGGAGCAGGCGATTGCCAAGTACGGCATCGACGCGAACAAACCGAATCCGGTGACCCAGTAATCGTTGTGCGGACCCGATGATGCCAGGGCGGTGCGAAAGTGCTGCCCTGGCGTGTGTGCGGGTCCATCTGACAAATAAAATAACGGAGCAAGCTATGAGCATTGTGGAAGTCAAAGTCCCGGATATCGGCGATTTCAAGGAAGTCGAGATCATTGAACTGATGGTCAAGCCAGGCGACACGGTCAAGGTAGACCAGTCCCTGATCACGGTCGAATCGGACAAGGCCAGCATGGAAATTCCATCGAGCCACGCCGGTGTCGTCAAGGAATTGAAAGTCAACGTGGGCGACAAGATCGCCGAAGGTTCGCTGGTCCTGCTGCTGGAAGTGGCGGACGACGCCTCGGCGCCTGCGCCTGCCGCCGCTGCTGCTCCAGTAGCAGCACCTGCCGCTGAAGCCGCCCCCGCTGCTGCCGCACCGGCACCCGCCGCCGCCGCCGCCGCCGGCGCGCCAGCCCTGGTCGAAGTGACCGTGCCCGATATCGGCGACTTCAAGGAAGTCGAAGTCATCGAATTGATGGTCAAGGTGGGCGATGCCATCAAGGTCGACCAGTCGCTGCTGACGGTCGAATCGGACAAGGCCAGCATGGAAATTCCATCGAGCCACGCCGGTATCGTCAAGGAATTGAAAGTCAAGGTTGGCGACAAGGTTGCCAAGGGTTCGCTGGTACTGGTCGTGGAAACGACCGGCGGCGCCGCCGCTCCTGCTGCTGCACCTGCCGCCGCTCCTGCACCTGCCGCGCAAGCCGCCGCCGCACCAGCCGCCGCCGTCGCTTCGGCACCGGTCGCTGCTGCTGCCCCTGCCGCCGCGCCTGCCGCAAATGGCAAGCTGGCACATGCGTCGCCTTCGATCCGCAAGTTCGCGCGCGAACTGGGCGTGGACCTGGCCCGCGTGGGCGGTTCCGGCCCGAAGGGCCGCATCACCCAGGAAGACGTGCAGAATTTCGTCAAGGGCGTGATGTCGGGCGCCGTCGCTGCGCCGAACGCGCCAGTGGCGAAGGCCGGTTCGGGCGTGGGCCTGGACTTGCTGCCATGGCCGTCGCTGGACTTCAGCAAGTTCGGCGCGACCGAATTGCTGCCGTTGTCGCGCATCAAGAAAATCTCGGGTCCGAATTTGCACCGCAACTGGGTCATGATCCCGCACGTCACGCAATTCGACGAAGCGGACGTGACGGACCTGGAAGCGTTCCGCGTCGATACCAACGCGGCCAACGCGAAGAACAAGGATGCGGCCAAGCTGACCATGCTGGCCTTCGTCATCAAGGCCTCCGTCGCCGCGCTGAAGAAATTCCCGGCGTTTAACGCTTCGCTCGACGCCAAGGGCGAAAACCTGATCCTCAAGCAGTACTACAACATCGGCTTCGCGGCCGACACGCCGAATGGCCTGGTGGTGCCTGTGATCAAGGGCGCGGACCAGAAGTCGGTCTCGCAAATCGCCCGCGAAATGACGGAACTGTCCTTGCAGGCGCGCGAAGGCAAGCTGAAACCGGCCGACATGCAGGGCGCCAGCTTCACGATTTCGTCCCTGGGCGGCATCGGCGGCACGCACTTCACGCCTATCGTGAATGCGCCGGAAGTGGCGATTCTGGGTCTGTCGAAAGCCTCGATCAAGCCGGTATGGGATGGCAAGGCCTTCCAGCCACGTTTGATGATGGGCACCTCGCTGTCCTACGACCACCGCGTGGTCGATGGCGCGATGGGCGCGCGATTCTCCGTGTACCTCGGCGAAGTCCTGGCCGACATGCGCAAAATTCTGCTGTAAGGAGCGATTGATGAGCACAGTAGAGGTAAAAGTACCGAATATCGGCGACTTCAAGGAAGTCGAAGTCATCGAACTGATGGTCAAGGTGGGTGACACCATCAAGGTGGACCAGTCCCTGATCACGGTCGAATCGGACAAGGCCAGCATGGAAATTCCTTCGACCCATGCGGGTGTCGTCAAGGAAATCAAGGTCAAGGTTGGCGACAAGATCGCCGAAGGCAGCGCGCTGCTGGTGGTGGAAGCATCTGAAGGCGCGGCGGCTGCTGCGCCAGCGGCCGCTCCTGCGCCGGTTGCAGCCGCTCCGGCAGCCGCTGCCGCACCAGCATCTGCGGCCGTTGCCGCCATCCCGGCCGGCAATTACAGCGGCCAGGTCGACATCGACGTCGACATGATGGTGCTGGGCGGTGGTCCTGGCGGTTACTCGGCGGCGTTCCGCGCGGCCGACCTGGGCATGTCGACGGTCATCGTCGAGCGCTACGCCACCCTCGGCGGCGTGTGCCTGAACGTGGGCTGCATCCCGTCGAAGGCGCTGCTGCACGTCGCCTCCGTCATCGATGAAACGGCGCACATGTCGAATACGGGCGTGACGTTTGCCAAGCCGACGATCGACATCGACCAGGTACGCAAGTACAAGGAAGGCGTCATCTCGAACATGACGGGCGGCCTGGCTGGCATGGCCAAGGCACGCAAGACGCAAATCGTTACCGGCGTGGGCCAGTTCCTCAGCGCCAACCACATCGAAGTGACGGCAGGCGACGGCTCGAAAAAAGTCGTGCAGTTCAAGCAGGCCATCATCGCTGCCGGTTCGTCCGTGGTGAAACTGCCCTTCGTGCCGGAAGACCCGCGCATCGTCGATTCGACGGGTGCGCTGGAATTGCGCCAGATCCCGAAACGCATGCTGGTCATCGGCGGCGGCATCATCGGCCTGGAAATGGCGACCGTGTATTCCACGTTTGGCGCGCGCATCGACGTGGTCGAAATGATGGATGGCCTGATGCAGGGCGCCGACCGCGACGCCGTCAAGGTGTGGCAGAAGTTCAACGAGAAGCGCTTCGATAACATCATGACCAAGACCAAGACGGTGGCCGTCGAGGCGTTGCCGGAAGGCATCAAGGTCACGTTCGAAGCAGCCGAAGCGGGCGCCACGGCGCCAGCGCCGCAAGTCTACGACCTGGTGCTCGTCGCCGTGGGCCGTAGTCCGAACGGCAAGAAGCTGGCCGCAGACAAGGCCGGCGTGCAAGTGACGGACCGCGGTTTCATCAACGTCGACAGCCAGATGCGCACCAACGTGCCTAACATCTTCGCCATCGGCGATCTGGTGGGCCAGCCGATGCTGGCGCACAAGGCCGTGCATGAAGCCCACGTGGCAGCGGAAGCTGCCGCCGGCCAGAAGTCGCACTTCGATGTCAAGGTGATCCCGTCGGTCGCCTACACGGACCCGGAAGTGGCATGGGCCGGCATTACGGAAGACGAAGCGAAAGCCAAGGGCATCAAGGTCGAGAAGGGCCACTTCCCGTGGGCCGCCTCGGGCCGCGCCGTGGCCAATGGCCGCGCAGAAGGCTTTACCAAGCTGCTGTTCGACGCAGAAACGCATCGCATCATCGGCGGCACCATCGTCGGTACGCATGCGGGCGACATGATCGGCGAAATCGCCCTGGCCATCGAAATGGGCTGCGACGGCACCGACATCGGCAAGACCATCCACCCGCACCCGACGCTGGGCGAGTCGATCGGTATGGCCGCTGAAGTCTACGAAGGTGTCTGCACGGACTTGCCGCCACCGCGCAAGCGTTGATGTTGTAACACTAAAAACCCCGCAAGCGATTGCGGGGTTTTTTATTATCCAGCAACGATTAAACACATCATCGGCGGCACCATCGTCGGCACGCATGCGGGCGACAGGTGAACGATGAAGCGGCGAAATCGCCCTGGCCATCGAAATGGGCTGCGACGGCACCGACATCGGCAAGACCATCCACCCGCACCCGACCCTGGGCGAGTCGATCGGTATGGCCGCTGAAGTGTACGAAGGTGTCTGCACGGATTTGCCGCCACCGCGCAAGCGTTGATGTTGTAGCGCTGTGTCGTAACACTAAAAACCCCGCAAGCGATTGCGGGGTTTTTTATTATCCAGCAACGATTAAACACATCATCGGCGGCACCATCGTCGGCACGCATGCGGGCGACAGGTGAACGATGAAGCGGCGAAATCGCCCTGGCCATCGAAATGGGCTGCGACGGCACCGACATCGGCAAGACCATCCACCCGCACCCGACCCTGGGCGAGTCGATCGGTATGGCCGCTGAAGTCTACGAAGGCGTGTGCACGGACTTGCCGCCACCGCGCAAGCGCTGATAAAAAGTTAACTTTCAGTATAAAAAACCGGGACTTGTTTCCGTTTTTTTTATTTCCCTTGACCTTTGGCATGGTAAAACGTGGCGCGTCTATGCCTTGTGAAAATTGGTGAGTATTGCCGTGTGGAAAAAATGGCAGAATAGAGGTCTGTAACCATGTTTTGCTTTTGCTTCAATAGAAGCGTGTGATTTTTCCAGGAATGCTGCCAGCGTGTGGGTCGCTCAAGTTCCGCTGTACTGAGAGCCTGTCTCAGTAGATGAATACATCCCCTGCTGGCGCCCCTCAGAAGCGGGGACTGCGTTGATCGTCGTCGCATGGCTCGCCATGCGTTCTCATCACGGCCTTGTCCGCTCTCCTGATGAACGACCAGCAGAAGACGCTCCCTACTGGGATAGGCTCTAAGAAAGTTTTGCAACAATGAAAAAATTTACCGCCCTTCATATTGCTGATGTCCGTTTGCGTCGGGCTGATGAGCAAGAGCAAGCCGTGATGCTGCATGCCTTGTACCAGGATGTGGCTGCCATTCTGGCGGCGGGCAAGCAGATCGATGCGATTTTCTTCACGGGGCAGCTGGTGGCGCCGGACGCCTGTGCCGGCACGACGCCTGTGTATGTCTACGAATACTTCCTGCGTCCCTTGCTGCAGGCGGCCAGCTTGCCCGGTGCGCGTTACTACCTGGTACCGGGCAGCCGCGTGCAGGGTGTTGCGGCTGCGGCGCTGGGCAATGCCGGCTTCAGTTTTTTCTCCGCCGATGAGCACGCCAGTGCCGAGCAGCGCGCGCACTACAAGAATATCCACGCCGTGTTCCACGGCCACCAGCATACGGGCGACGCCAGTTCACTGATGAAGTCGCTGGGCATCCTGTTCAAGAGCAATCCCGGCAGCCTGTACGGAGCGCATGGCCAGATGGCGGCGTTTTCCGTGCTCGAGTTCGGCACGGGCGGGGCCGAGGGCGACGCGCCAGGCACGCAGTGGACGGTGTCGTTGCGCGAGTTCGACGACGTGAGCAAGAACTTCGCCCTGTCGGTACTGTACACGCCGAACGGCCAGGAAACGGGGCAGATGGATGCCGAGTATGTGTTTGCTACCTTGCTGCCGCAGCTGGCGAGCGAACGCGTTTATCTCGATGGTTTGCTGGGCAAGGCGGGCGCGCGGCAGCGTGAGGGTGCTGGCGTGGCTGCCGATGCGCGCGAATTCCTGATCGAGCTGGCGTTCGTGATGTTCGAAGCCAAGACCCTGTTCCTCGGCGAAGCGGAACTGCAGCGTTTTGCCAGCGACTATTGCGGCGTGAAGGGCTGGAGCATGGCCGCAGGGGACTGGCTGGCGCCACTGCATGCGCATGGCTTGCTGCTGCTGGCCGATGGCCAGGTGGCGTTTTCCTTCGATTACTTCCGCACTTATTTCCTGGCGCAGCGCTTTGAAACCTCGTTCGACCTGATGCGCTATGGCCCGGAACGCCTTGATGGAATTGAGTCGTCACTGAGTCTTGACGGACCGTCGGCGGCCCAGCCTTTCTTGCGTGCGCTGGGCTTGAACGATGAGCCTGCCGAATCAGCGATGCAGGAAGAGGGCCGCTGCCCTGGCTGAATCGCGCGTCAGGCCGCGAGCGGCTGGTGCAAGGTGCCGCGTAGAAACAGGTCCAGGCTGAGCGCTACCTTGGTGCGCAACTGTGCCACATCCGGCTGCTGCTGCGGCGGAAACAGCAGGCGCGACATCTGGTCCCCCAGCAGGCAATTGAGCAGGTGCAGCGCCAGGATGGACGGCGTCAACTCCGCGCGAAACAGTGGCGCGATGTCGGGACGGCTGAAAAACTTGATCAGCATCTCGCGCGTCTGACCCGGCCCCACTTTGTAAAACGTTTCCGCCAGTTCCGGGTGCGTGGCCGCTTCGGCCACCACCATGCGATTCAGGCGAATGGCCGCCGGCATGGTGACCAGTTGCACGAACAGTAAGCCGAACTCGCCAAGGATGGCGGGCAGGGGGCGCATATCCGTTTCCAGCGCAGGCATGGTCGAGAAGTAGGCGGCGCGGCGCAGCTCCACCACGGCGTTGAACAAGCCCGCCTTGCCGCCAAATTTCACATAAATCGTGCGTACGGCCACATGGGCTTCGCGGGCGATCATTTCCAGGCTGACCTTTCCATACCCTTTTTCCAGAAACAGGCAGCCAGCCGTGTGCAGCAGGTTTTCCATGCGCGCTTCCATGTCGGCCGCGCGCGGCCGGCCGGCCGGCTTGCCGCAGCAGGAAAGTTCCTGTGGGGCGTCGTTGGATTCTGTATCGGTGCTTAAGGTATTGCTGAGGCCGGGATCGGACATGGTCTGGGTCTCTTTATAAGTTGGAAGGTAAGTGATGGCTTACACTGTAGTGCAAATTAAAATGAAATGCAATCGTTTCATTTCTTGACTTTGGCTTTTCTTTGTCCAATAATGAACCTATATCATTTCATTTTCGGAGCGAGTATGTCCAACCAGCCAGGCCAAGCAGAGCACAAGGTGCTTAGCGCCGTCCCACCCGCGGCCCCTGCCGCACCTTCCATGCCCGCCGCTTCCGCCAGCTCCGCACCACCTAACAACCGCGTAAAAATAATCGCCGGCCTGATCGTCCTCGTCGCGCTGGGCGCTGGCGCGCGCATGTGGTATCGCAGCCACTATTTCGTGGAAACGGAAAACGCCTATGTGTCCGGCCACGTGCATCCCGTTTCGGCACGCATTTCCGGCGTCGTCACCAAGGTCTTCATTGACGATAATCAAATGGTGAAAGAGGGCGACGTGATCGCTGAACTCGATCCCTTCGACCAGCGCGTGAAAACCGAGCAGATCGCCGCGCAGATCGCCAGCGCCGAGCAGCAAGTGCTGCAGGCCGACGCGCAGATCGCGCAAGTGCAGGCGCAAGCGAGCGCCGCCCAGGCGCAAGTGGCGCAGGCCGATGCACAGCTGCTGCGCGCAAAACAGGATGCAGACCGTTATGGCCAGCTGTACACGAGCCAGATGAAAGCCGTCTCGAAAGCGGAACTCGATGCGGCCAATGCGGCCCGCTCGAGCGCCGTGGCCGACCTGGCCGCCCGCCGCGACAGCGCTTCGGCTGCCAAGGCGCAGATTGGTGCGGCGCAAGCCGCGCGCGACGTGGCCAAGGCGCAAGTGGCCGTGCTGCGCGTGCAATTGAAGGACGCGGAACAGCAGCTGCAGTACAACCGCATCCTGGCCCCCGTTGCCGGCCGCATCGGCAAGCGCAACGTGGAAACGGGCATGCGCGTGCAGCCTGGCCAGCAATTGACGGCCATCGTGCAAGACAACGTCTGGGTCACCGCCAACTTCAAGGAAACCCAATTGGCCGACCTGCACCGCGGCCAGAGCGTGCACGTGACCATCGACGCCATGCCAGGCAAGAAACTGGTGGGCACGGTCGACAGCTTCGCACCTGCCTCGGGCGCGCAATTCGCCCTGCTGCCTGCAGATAACGCCACCGGCAACTTCACCAAGATCGTCCAGCGCGTGCCGGTCAAAATCGTCTTCAAGCCGGAAGACATCAAGGCCATGAATGGCCGCCTGGTGCCGGGCATGTCGGTGATCGCCGAAGTGGAAGTCAACCAGCCCGTGTCGTCTCAGGACAAGGCGCCGCGCCATGCCGCTGCGCCAGCTGCTCCCGCCGCGCAGACCGCCGCCCGCTAAGTTTTCATGAGCAGCCCTTCCACCACACCGGCGGCATCGCCGGCGTTCCCCGTGATCAGCGAGAAAGTCTCCGGGCGCACCTGGCTGGCGGTCGCCGCCGGCATGCTGGGCGCCTTCATGGCGGTGCTCGACATCCAGATCACCAACTCCTCGCTCAAGGATATCCTTGGCTCGCTGTCGGCCACCCAGGAAGAGGGTTCGTGGATTTCCACGGCCTACCTGGTGGCGGAAATTATCGTCATTCCCCTCACCGCGCTGCTGGCGCGCGTGTTCGGCTTGCGCACCTACATGATCGGCACCACCGCCTTCTTCCTGCTGTTCTCCACCCTGTGCGGCACGGCCTGGAACCTGGAAAGCATGATCGTCTTCCGCATGCTGCAAGGCTTTACGGGCGGCGCGCTGATTCCGATGGCGTTCACCCTGGTGATGCTCAAGCTGCCGCCGTCGAAGCGCGCCGTCGGCATGGCCATTTTCGGCCTGACAGCCACTCTGGCGCCGGCCATGGGCCCGACCCTGGGCGGCTACCTCTCCGAGCTGTATGGCTGGCCCTCGATCTTCTACATCAACTGGGTGCCAGGCGTGCTGCTGATCGCCGGCATGATCTACGGCCTGGACAAGGAGCCGATGAAGCTGGAGATGTTCTGGAAAGCCGACTGGCTGGGCATCTTCTTCATGGCCCTGGGCCTGGGCTGCCTGACCATCTTCCTGGAAGAGGGTAATTCGAAGGACTGGTTCGACTCCGGTTTCATCATTGCCTTTGCCGCGCTGGCGCTGACGGGCATCCTGGGCTGGGTCGTCACCAGCGCCACGCGCGCCGAACCGTTCGTCAACCTGGCCCTGTACGGCCAGCGAAATTTTCTGGTCGCCACCGTGCTGTCGGCCGTGACGGGCATGGGCCTGTATGGCTCGGCCTTTTTGCTGCCCCTGTTCCTGGGCCAGATCGCCGGCTATTCGCCGATGCAGATCGGTGAAGTCATCATGTGGGTAGGCTTGCCGCAGCTGTTCATCATGCCCTTCGTCGCCAAGCTGTCGTCCGTGGTGGACAACCGCATCCTGTGCTCGTTCGGCCTGCTGCTGTTCGGCGGCTCGTGCATGATGAATGCCTACATGGACGCTTCCACCGGCTACGACCAGCTGCTGTGGTCGCAGGTGGTGCGCGCGCTGGGCCAGCCCTTCGTCATGCTGACCCTGTCGAACTTCGCCATGAAGGGGATCGCGCCGAAGGACATGCCGTCCGCATCAAGCCTGTTCAACATGACGCGCAACCTGGGCGGCTCGATCGGCATCGCCCTGCTGGCCACGGCCCTGAGCACTCGCGAGCATTTCCACTCGCAGCGCCTGGGTGAAGCGATCAATGCGTATTCCAGCGCCACGCAGCTGCGCATCGACCAGCTGACGTCCACTTTCATGGCCAAGGGCTATGACGCCGTCACGGCCGGCAACCAGGCCTTGCAGGCGATCGACGGCATCGTGCGCCGCGAAGCGTATGTGATGGCCTACAACGATGGCTTTTTCCTGATCGGCGCCATCCTGCTGGCCTGCATCTTGCCCCTGTGGCTGGCCGACAAACTCAAAGCTCCCGGTGGCGGTGGCGGCGGTCATTGACCGCCAACGCAAGCCCTTAAAGAACAAGAAGGTATACACCATGCAAACAGTATTGACGAAAATTGCGCTGGCCGCTTCCCTTGCCGTGGCGCTCTCCGCCTGCGGTACAGTGGGCCAGGATTTTACCGCCCCGGCGAATGTGGCCGGCATCGACAACGGTGTTTTCCGCCACGGCGCTGCCGCAGCGGATGCAGCGCAGCTGCCCAAAGAGTGGTGGAGCATTTATGGCGACGCTACCCTGGACCGCCTGGAGCAAAGCGCGCTGCAGGATAATCCCAGCGTGAAAGCGGCGGGTGAGCGCCTGCTGCAGGCGCTGGCGCAAAGCGGCACGGCGCGCGCCAACCAGGGTCCGAGCGTCAACGTCAGCACCGGCATCTCGAATTCGCGCACTTCGGCCAACACCTCGCAGGGTCTGGCCCTGGGCAACCGCTCCATCAGCGGCAACAATTTTTCCGTGGGCGGCTCGCTGTCGTATGAAGTCGACTTGCTGGGCCGCGTGAAACGCATGGTCGAAGCGGCCGATTCGCAGGCGCTGGCGGCGCAGGCAGACCGTGACGGCGTGCTGCTGATGCTGTCGGCGCAAGTGGCCAGCAATTACTGGCAACTGCGGGGACTGGATGCGGAAATGGCGATCCTGAACGGTGCGCTCGACACGCGCCGCGAGTCGGCACAGCTGGTCGAAGCGCGCTTCAATGCGGGCCTGACGAATGAGCTGGACCTGGCGCGCGCAAAAGTCGAACTGTCGAATGCGCAAGCCGACCTGCATGAAGTCAAGCGCCAGCGCAACCAGCTGGAAAACAGCTTGGCCACCCTGACGGGCAAGCCGCCGTCGGCGCTGCAATTGCCGGTGGCCGCCGAGCCTTCCATCTTGCCGCTGCCGCCAGGTATCCCTGTCGGCTTGCCTGCCAGCCTGCTGGCGCACCGCCCGGACCTGGTCTCCAGCGTGGCGAACCTGCGCGCGGCGAACGCGCAAGTGGGCGTGGCCGAAGGCGCGTTTTACCCCTCGCTGCAATTGACGGGCAATTTCGGCTACGCCTCCGAAAAACTGCGCGACCTGGCGCAAGGCGGTTCGCGCCAGTTCAGCTTTGGCCCACTGGCCCTGTCCCTGCCCATCTTCGACGGTGGCCGCAACCAGGCCAACCTGGACTTGTCCAAGGCGCGCTATGCGGAAGCCGTGGCGAATCACGAAACGAAGCTGCTGACGGCCTTGCGCGAAGTGGAAGACGCCTTGTCCGACGTGGAGCAGCGCCAGTTGCAGGGCGACGCCCAGGCCCTGTCGCAGGCAGCGGCCGCGCGCGCCTACCTGGTGGCGCGCACGCGCTACGAGCGCGGCATTTCTACCTACCTGGATGTCACCGATGCCCAGCGCAGCTCGCTGGCAGCTGACCGTGCCGCCGTGCAGATCAAGACCCAGCGCTTGCTGGCGACCGTTGCCGTGGCCCGCTCTTTAGGTGCCGGCTGGCAGCCCGATGGCGAGCTGGCGAAGCTGGCAAAGGCCAACTAAGTTCTCAGTTACGTGAGCGTGGCCGGCGGCGGTGTCGCCGCTGGCCCGTAGCGTTCCAGCAGAAAGTCGATGAAGGTCGTCAGCTTGGGCGTGGGCTGGCGGTCGCGCGGATACAGCACATGCATCAGGCGCGGCGCCGGCACATAATCCTGAAGCAGCGGCACCAGGCGGCCCGCCGCGATATCGTCGGCCAGCAGGATTTCCGCCTGCATGACGATGCCGAAGCCGTGCAGGGCCGCCATGCGCAGCGCCTGCCCATTGTTCGAGCGGAAGCGGCTCTCGGCCGCCGCGCCATCGTGGCGCGCTTCCTTGCCGCTCAGGCGCCAGCGCATGTGGCGCGACCACTGCATGAAATCCACGCACTCGTGCCGCGCCAGGTCCTCCGGCGAGCGCGGCGTGCCGTGCCTGGCCAGGTAGTCGGGCGAGGCGCAGATCACCATCGCGTAAGGCCGCAAGGGGCGCGCCACCATGCCGGAATCGTCCAGCGCGCCGATGCGGATGGCCGCATCAAAACCTTCCTCCACCAGATCCACCATCCTGTCATTCAGATTCAGCTCCAGACTCACGTCTGGATAGGCCGTCAGATACTCGGCCAGCAGCGGCGCCATGCGTTCGCTGCCGAAGGAAACGGGCGCCGTGATTTTCAGCTTGCCGCGCGGCGTGGCCTGCATCGCTTCCGCGCCCGTTTCGGCTGCGGCGATCTGCGCCAGGATCTGGCGGCACTGCTCCACATACTGCTGGCCGATTTCCGTCAGGCTTTGCCGGCGCGTGGTGCGCGCCAGCAAGCGCGTGCCCAGCCGCTCTTCGAGCTGCCTGATGTGCTTGCCCACCATCACGGGCGAGATGTGGAAGGTGTCGGCGGCGGCCGTAAAACTGCCCTGGTCGACGACGGCGACAAAGATTTCCATGCTGCGCAATTTATCCATACACCTTGATTGCAAACTGTGGGTTGGTAATCTTATAAATTCTAGCGTATTTATTCCTTTTTGGAAGCGGCGCATACTGGCTTCATCGTTCAACCCCAGACAAGGAAGCAGCATGAAAATCGTCATCATCGGTGCCAGCGGCACCATCGGCACGGCCGTCGCGGCACAACTGGCGCAACGCCATGAAATCATCGAAGTGGGCAGCCGCAGCGGCACGCACCAGGCGGACATGGGCGACATTGCGCAAGTGCGCGCCCTGTTCAAGCGCATCGGCAAGGTCGACGCCGTCGTCGTCACGGCCGGCAAGCTGCATTTCGGTCCCCTGGCCGAATTTACTCCCGAGCAATTCCAGCTGGGCCTGGACAGCAAGTTGATGGGCCAGGTCAACGTGGCGCTGGTGGCGCAGGAATACCTGAACGACGGTGGCTCGATCACCCTGACCAGCGGCATCGTGGCCGAGCACCCGATCCGCTTCGGTGCGGCCGCCAGTATGACGAATGCGGCCGTGGAAGGCTTCGTGCGGGGCGCCGCCATCGAACTGGCGCGCGGCGTGCGCATCAATGTCGTCAGCCCCACGGTGCTGGCAGAATCGCTGGAAGCTTACGGTCCCTTCTTCTACGGCTTTGAGTCAGCCGCCGCCAGCCGTGTGGCCCTGGCTTACAGCCGCAGCGTGGAAGGGGCGCAGACGGGGCAGGTGTACAAGGTCTGGTAAGCGGCTTGCCATGCCATGGGGCAGGTGGGACAATCGCAGTCTGAGCAAGAAAGCGGTAGCGCGCCATCCGCGCCAGCCGCTTTTTTTTCTGAGAAAAATCTAACCGAGACCCCCATGAAAAAACTCCTGATTCCCCTGCTGATGGCCGCCGCCGTCGGCAGCGCCTGCGCCGCAACGCCAGCCGCCGCACCAGCAAGCCCGGCCACGGCGCAACAACTGACGGCCATGAGCGCCCGCTATGCGCCCGTTGAACTGACCGCCGATGTCACACACCTGTCCTTTGGCGACCGCCAGGCCATCGCCAAGCTGGTCGAAGCGGCCAAGCTGGTTGACGTGCTGCAACTGCGCCAGCGCTGGTCCGGCAATGAAGCGCTGTGGGCGGCCTTGAAGAAGGATAAATCAAAGCTGGGCCAGGCGCGCCTGAATTATTTCTGGATCAACAAGGGGCCATGGTCGGTGCTCGACGCGCACGCCTCGTTCATGCCCGCCAGCTATGCGGGCATCGCCATTCCCGCGCACAAGCCGGAAGCGGGTAATTTCTATCCGCAGGGCGCCACCAAGGCCAGCCTGGAAGCGTGGATGAGTGGCTTGTCGGCGGACGACAAGCAGCAGGCGCAATGGTTCTTCACGACGATTCGCGCGGGCAAGGATGGCAAATATCAGACCGTCAAGTATTCGGACGAGTACAAGGTGGAACTCAAGCAGCTGGCCAAGCTGCTCGACGAGGCGGCGGCCGCCACGGACAACGCGTCCCTGAAGAAATTCCTCACCTTGCGCGCCAAGGCTTTCCTCGACAACGACTATCTGCCGTCCGACTTCGCCTGGATGGACCTCGACTCGCCCGTCGACATCACCATCGGCCCGTATGAAACGTATAACGACGAGCTGTTCGGCTACAAGGCGGCCTTCGAAGCCTATGTGAATATCCGCGACCAGGCCGAGACGCAGAAGCTGAACTTCTTCGCCAAGCACATGCAGGAGCTGGAAGACAACCTGCCGCTCGATGCCCAGTACCGCAACCCGAAAGTGGGCGCGCTGGCACCGATGGTGGTGGTCAACCAGGTGTATGGCGCGGGCGACGGCAACATGGCCGTGCAGACAGCCGCCTACAACCTGCCCAACGACGAGCGCATCATCAGCGCGCGCGGTTCCAAGCGTGTGATGTTGAAAAACGTGCAGGAAGCCAAGTTCAAGGCCACCCTGACGCCGATCTCGAAACTGGTGCTGACCGCCGACGCGCAGCAGGACGTCGACTTCAATTCCTTTTTCACGCACATCCTCGCGCATGAAATCATGCACGGCCTGGGCCCGCACGCCACCGTCGTCGACGGCAAGCCATCGACGCCACGCCAGGACTTGAAGGAAGCATATTCGACCATCGAAGAAGCCAAGGCCGACATCACGGGCTTGTTTGCGCTGCGCTACATGATGGACAAGGGGCAGCTGAACGACACCCTGGGCCAGGGCGAGGCGGCCGAGCGCAAGCTGTACAACACTTTTCTCGCCTCCGGTTTCCGCACCCTGCATTTCGGCCTGACGGATTCGCATGCGCGTGGCATGGCCATCCAGATGAATTACATCCTCGACAAGGGCGGTTTTGTTTCCCTGGGCGACGGCAAGTTTGGCGTTGATTTTGGCAAGATCAAACAGGCCGTGATCGACCTGGACCGCGAATTTTTGACTATCGAGGCGACGGGCGACTATGCGCGCGCGCAAGCGTTGATGAGCAAGTACGTGGTGATTCGTCCGGAAGTGCAAGTGGCGCTCGACAAGATGAAAGCCGTGCCGAACGATATCCGTCCGGAATTCGTCACGGCCCGCGCCCTGGATAAAGCGACGAAGAAATAAATCCGCCCTGACGATTGTCAGTGTGAAAAGCCGGTGCTGCTGCACCGGTTTTTTTTCGTCTTTATTTGTGAATAGTTGCCAGTTTTTCCTTGTGGAAATATCTTCACCGCTTACTCTGCAGTGGTTGCATTCCTTTCTTGCCGTTGATCCCATGTTGAAACTGATTTCGCTGTTGAGTTTGCTTAGTGCCGCGCCTGCCATGGCGCATGCTCAGCTCACCGAACTGGAAAGCCGCTGGCTGCAGGCTGGCCAGCCCGTCATCGCCTTTGCCCGCGCGCAAGGCTTACCCATCGATATCATCGTGCAACCCCAGAATGCGCCCGGCGCCGTGCCGTTGGCGCTGGGCTACGAAGCGGGGCGCTGCAAGCTGGTCTTGTCGCTGCGCGGCAATGCACAGGCGGACAGTGTCTTGCAGGGCGTGCCAGTTGCGCGCCAAGGCATGATGATGGAAGCGATGACGGCGCATGAAATCGGCCATTGCCAGCGCTATGCCCAAGGTGACTGGCACGCCTTGCCACGCGGTTTTGTCGAGCCGCCCGGCAGGCAGCAGGACAAGCTGACATCGCTGGCGCAGGAGCTGCGCGAGACGCGCCGTGAAGAGGCTTATGCAGACCTGGTGGCCCTGGCCTGGATGCATGGACGCCACCCCGGGCAGTATCAGGAGGTACTGGCCTGGATGCGCGGCGTGCGCGCCGGCGGCGACAGCGCGGGCGGTTCGCACGCCACGCAGGCATGGCTGGCGCTGGCGGATGGTGCAGGTGCATTTGATGGGACCGCTTCATCATTTGAACAGGCGCAAGTATTGTGGCGAAAGGGCTTGAGCGGCGACAAATAAACGGTGAATTTTGCGCAGATGGCTAGTCAGCGTGTGCTGTCGCACGGAGCTTTGCGTCCGGCAGGGGTCTAATCTGGGCATCAACTAACCAGAGAGGAACCATCATGAACAAAATGATCGCACTCATGCTGGCCGCCAGTGCCAGCGCACTGCTTGCCGCCACGCCCGCGTATGCGCAGGATGCCTCGTACAAGAGTTTGACGGACAAGGCATCGGCCGACTACAAGCAGGCCAAGGCCGCTTGCGACAGCCAGAGCGGCAATGCGAAAAAAGTCTGCGTGGAAGAAGCCAGGGTGGCGCGCACCAAGGCCGACTCGGACGCCGTGGCCCAGTACCGTAACACGCCGCGCGAACTGGGCAAGGCCCGCAAGGATGTCGCCAATGCCGAGTATGACCTGGCCAAGGCCAAGTGCGGCGACCGCACGGGCGCCGACAAGACATCGTGCATGAACGATGCCAAGACGGCAAAAACGGCCGCGCTGGCCGACGCCAACACGGGCGCCACGGCTGGCACCAACGTGGCGCAGAATCCGCCTGCCACCATGAAGGAAAACTGTGACGCCATGGATGCGACGGCCAAGGCCGCCTGCATGACGCGCAATGCGGCCAGCAGCACCAAGGTGGCAGTGGAAGACTCTGTCATCACCACCAAGATCAAGGCGGACCTCGTCAAGGACAGTGACTTGAAAGCGCTCGACGTGCACGTGGAAACGGTGAACGGCGTCGTCATGCTCAGCGGCTTCGTGCCTTCCCAGGCGCAAGTGAAAAAAGCCGCCGACCTGGCGCGTGGCGTGGAAGGGGTGACGGATGTGAAGAATGGCTTGAAGGTGAAGTAATGTATGGAGTCAGACCCGCCGGGTCTGACTCCATGTCACAAGCTTGCAGCCAGGACTGGAGCCGCACGCAGCAGCGTCGCGCCAGTTTTTTTTGATTGTATAAATTACGATCATAATATAACATGAGAAAAATGCCGCCAGATGGCAATGATCGGCATCCACTTTTTCTCATGAGGACTGCATGCTTTCCTATCCTTTTTCGCAATGGCTGGCGCGCCGCGGCATGCACTTTGCCTGGGTCATCGTCGCCATCACCTTCCTCACCGCCTTGACCTCGTCTGCCGCGCTGGGCTTGCCGGGGGCGCTGATGCAACCCTTGAGCCGCGAGTTCGGCTGGGATGCCGAGCAGATTTCCTCGGCGCTGGCCGTGCGCTTCGTGCTGTTCGGTCTGATGGGACCGTTTGCCGCCATCCTGATGGAGCGCTTCGGCTTGCGCAATATCATCTGCGTGGCGCTGGGGCTGATCGCGGCTGGCATGCTGCTGGCCACGCGCATGACGCAGTTCTGGCACCTGGTGGCGCTGTGGGGCATCCTGCTGGGGCTGGGCTCGGGCATGACGGCCCTGGTCTTGAGTGCCGTGGTGGCCAACCGCTGGTTCGAGACGCACCGTGGCCTGGTGGTGGGCGTGCTGACGGCCAGCTCGGCCACGGGCCAGTTGCTGTTCCTGCCCGTGGGCGCCTGGCTGATCGAGCACTTCGGCTGGCGCACGGCCGTCATGCCCGTGTTTGCCGCCTGCACCATCGTCGCCGTGCTGGCCTTCCTGTGCATGCGCAACCGGCCGCAAGACCTTGCCTTGCGGCCCTATGGCGCCGATCCCGACACGCCCCTGGTGGTGGCGCCGGCGGCAGCAATGACGTTTGCCACGCCGTTCCTGATCTTGCGCAGCGTGGCGGCAAACCGCACTTTCTGGATACTCTTCGGCACCTTCTTCATCTGCGGCCTCAGCACCAACGGTCTGATCCAGACGCACTTCATCTCGCTGTGCGGCGATTCGGGCCTGTCCGCCGTGCCGGCCGCCTCCGTGCTGGCCATGATGGGCGCCTTCGACCTGTTCGGCACGATCTTGTCCGGCTGGCTGTCGGACCGCTATGACAACCGCAAATTGCTGTTCTGGTACTACGGCTTGCGGGGCTTGTCCCTGTTCTGGCTGCCGTATTCGGAATTCACCTTGTATGGCCTGTCGCTGTTCGCCATGTTCTACGGCCTGGACTGGATCGCCACCGTGCCGCCGACGGTGAAACTGGTGGGGGCCACGTTTGGCCGGGAGCGCGCGGGCATGGTGTTTGGCTGGATCTTCGCGGGCCACCAGCTGGGCGCCGCCGTGGCCGCCTATGGGGCTGGCCGCATCCGCACCCTGATGCTGACCTACAACCCGGCCCTGTTCGCGGCCGGCGCCGCCTGCCTGCTGGCCGCGCTGCTGGTGCTGGCGATACGACGGCAGACGGCGGCCGTGGCCACAGTCCAGCCCGCATGAAAAAAGCCAGGCCCGCGTGCGCGGAGCCTGGCTCTTCAAACAGCGCGCAGCAGGATTATTTTAAATACTTCGCCAGCCAGCCCTCGACTTCGCTATAGAAGAAACGGCTGTTCTCGCCCTTCAAGATCCAGTGGTTTTCGTCCGGGAACACCAGTAATTTTGCCGGCACGTTCAGGCGCTGTTGCACTGCAAAGTTCATCAAGGCATTGTTGGCCGGCACGCGGTAGTCGAGCTCGCCCACGGTGATCAGGATCGGTGTCGTGAAACCCGTGCCTTTTTCGTGGTTGCCTGCCTGCATGACGGGGCTTTGATCGCGCCATACGGGCAGGTTCGACCAGACGGGTCCGCCCGCATTGGTTTCACGGCCGAAGCCGCCATCACTGGTGCCCCATTGCATGATCAAGTCCATTTCGCCCGCGTGCGAGACGATGGCCTTGTAGCGCGTGGTGGTCGCTTGCAGCCAGTTGGCCAGGTGGCCGCCATAGCTGGCGCCGCCGGCGGCCAGTTTCGTGCTGTCGATGAAGGCGTATTTCTTGATGGCTTCATCGACGCCCTGGTTGATTTCATCGCCCGGGCCTTTCAATGGGTCGAATTGAATCGAGCGCGAGAATTCCTCGCCATAGCCGGTGGAACCCTTGTAGTCGGTCAGCAGCACGACATAGCCTGGTTTGGCCAGCAAGTGATAGTTCCAGCGCAGCACGAACTGGTCGCGCCACATGCTGGCCGCGCCGCCGTGGATGACGGTAAACAGCGGATATTTCTTGTTCGGGTCAAAGTTGGCCGGCTTGACGAGCATATTGTGGATCTGGCGGCCGTCGGCCGTGGTGAACCAGAAGTGCTCGGGCGCCTGCCAGTCGATTTTACTTGCCTTGTCCGTGTTGAAGGCCGTCAGCCGCTTCGGCTGCTTGCCGTTGAAGGCATAGATTTCCGGCGGGTTGATGGACGACTCCCACACGCCGACCAGGGCCTTGCCGCCGCTGCTCAGCGAATTGATGCTGCCCGTCGGCGAGGATGGCTCCTCGCGCACGTCACCACCGCTGGCGTCGATCGAGTACAGCTTTTCCAGGCCCGCGTGTTCATAGCTGAAGATGACGCGCTTGCCGCCCTCGGGCAGCACATAGCGCGAAATCGAACGGTCCAGCTTGGCCGTCAGGATGGTCGGTGCAGGGTTGCTCATCGGCCAGGCGAAGCTGGCCAGGCGCTTCACGTCATATACCTTGCCCGGTGTTTGCGCGTCGCTCAAGGCGAACAGGGTCTTGCCATCGGCAGCGAATTTCAGGGAACCGTAGCTATGTTTGTCCTGCGTCAAACGCTGCGCTTCGCCGCCCGCCAAGGGCAGCAAATACAGTTGTGAGTAGACGGCTTCGCGCTGGGCTGCATCGCGGTTGGTGGCCGCGTTGAAAACGACGGCCTTGCCATCCGGCGTCCAGACGGCGTCCAGCGATTGTCCCTCGTCGCCCTGGCCCCCGCCAAAGCCCGGCAGGGTGACCAGTTGCGTGCCCGACAGGATGTCGCGCGCTGTGTTTTCACCTCGGGCAGCAGCGTTGGCGTCGACGATGAACAGGCGCACCTGCTTGTCGGTCAGCCATTTGTCGAAATAGCGGGGCGCCGTCGTTTCATACGAGCGGGCGCTGACTTTGCGCTCCTTGCGTTCTTTCGCGCTTTGCTTGACGTCGGCTTCCGTCTTGTTGCCTGGATAGATGTCGCTGATGAACAGCAATTGCGTGCCATCCGGGCTCCATTTCGGCATGCGTGCGCCCAAGGTGAGCGAGGTCAGGCGTTGCGCTTCGCCGCCAGCGGCCACGTCGAGGCGGTAGATCTGACCCGCTTCATCGCCATCGCGCTTGGCGACGAACACCAACTGGCGGCTGTCCGGCGACCAGGCCACGGCGCTTTCGCCGCCTTTGGAAGAGGTCAGGCGGCGCGCTGGGCTGTCGTCTAGCAGCGACTTGATCCACAGGTCCGACCATTGCTCCTTGCTATCGTAGGCGCTGTCGATGACGGAAAACACAGCCCATCGCCCGTCCGGGCTGGCGACAGGGGCACCCACCCGTTTCATCAGCCACACGTCTTCGTGCGTGATGGCATGTTTGACTTGCGTTTGCGTGGTGGCAACGGGGATAGCCGTCGTGGTATCGGCGGCGTGGACGGTCATTGCCAGCGAGGCGCAGGCTGCTGCGATCAGCAGGGAGCCGAGGGAACGGCGAAGACGGGGTAAGGTCATGGGCGTGGTCCGGGAAGTGAAAAAAGTATAGCGGGCAACATTATTGCCCATGGCTTCCTGCCCTGCCAAGGCTGAGTACCGTTACTTACCAGGCGCGATGGGCGTGTATCGGGCGGGCGCAGCTTGGCTGATCAGTTAAACTTGCCGCTTTACTCACGCTGGCGCTGCTTGAACATGAAAACTTGTCTATCCTTATTGAAAACGCTATTGCTGGGTGCCGGCGCGCTGCTTGCCAGCCCGGGTTTTGCCGCTGCCGCCGCACCGTACCCGAATACCAGCGCCATGGGCGTGGGCCAGGCGGAAAGCACGGCCTGGTATGCGGGCTGCCTGAAGGTCAAGGATGCGGCGCCGCCGCCGGCCGACCTGCCGGCGCCGTCCTCCGTGGCTGCTTTGCAGCAGTGCCAGGCAACAGACCTGTATTACGATACCAAGAGTATGTCCTCGCCCAAGCCGGCCGACTGGCGTCCCGTGCGTCATTGCGCGATGGCAACGCAGAACAGCGCCGTCTTGATGATGCTGTACCAGAATGGACAGGGCGTGCAGAAAGACCCGTTGCTGGCGCTGAAGTATGCGTGCAGCATCGATGCAGCGCCCGCCGAGATGCGGGGGCGCATCGAACACTTGCAGCAGATCAATGCCAGCGGGCGCGGCATGATCGACTTGTGCGACGACATCACCAGCGGCTACATGATGGGCGTGTGCAGCGCCATCGATGCGCGGCAAAAGCAGCGCGTGCGCGCGCAGGCAACAGACAAAGTCAGTGCGGGCATGCCGGCAGTGGCGCAAGCATCACTGCAAAAGCTGCAGACGGCAACAAGCAAGTTTGCCGATGCGCGCGCCGCTAATGAAACGGATTTGAGCGGCACGGCGCGCGCCGCCCTGAGCATCGCCGCCCGCACGGCAGAGCTCGACCAGCTGGCGCACGATTTGCGCGAGTACGAAGCGGGCAAGCTGCCGCCAAGCATGTCCAGGGAGCAGGCGGCGGCGCTCGACAAGGAACTCAACGCCATCTACGGCAAGCTCATGAAAAAGCCGGCGGAAACCTATGCGGGCGCCGTGGGCAAGGATGGCATCCGCGCCACTCAGCGCCTGTGGCTGGCTTACCGCGATGCCTGGATGAATTTCGGCGCCGTGCGCTATCCGTCCGTGACGAGCGAGACCTGGGCCGGCCTGCTGACGGTGCGGCGCAATGCCCAGTTACAAGATTTGCTGGAGAATTGAAGCATGCGCGAAGCGTATTATCACGAAGACGATTTTTGCATGATCGAACTGCTGCCGCTGGATAATTTACAGCACTGTTTGACGCAGATGGGCGAACAGCAGGCGTTCGCCGACGCGCACCGCAGTGGCGCCGGCTGGACGGCCATGTACGTGCCCGAGGCGCCGCCGTCGCAGATGCGCGTACTGGGCCTCACGGCCGATCAGCTGCGGCTGGCGCTGGCGGACACCTTGCCGCCGTATGACGCCGTCTACACGGGCTACAGCAGTTACCGGGTGGAATGCAAGAACGTGCTGGCCTTTGGCGGCGACAAGACGGAGACCTTGTTTGCCGGCCTGGATGACAAGGGCATCGTGTGCGACCTGTGGTGCAGCGATGGCATGCCTGAGCTGTTGCTGCTGCCCTTGAAAGAACAGTTGCTGCTGGCCGACTGGGGCGCGGGTTTTGTCTGTCCGCTGGCTGATGGCGACTTGTTCGCGCGCTATCTGCAGGAATACGAACTCGATTAATACTATTCGCAGGCGATGGCGTTCGGTTGCGCCACCTTGATGACCGATGCCAGGCGCGCCATGTCGTTGCCGTCGCCCTGTTCCACATACGGTTGATACGTATCAATGACGATGCGCGCACGCGCTTGCCAGCCGCAATTGTCGGCCTGGCGCGCGGGTACGCGCAGCTGGCGGCGCGCTTCGGCATCGTTGCTGAAACAAAACCATGCAGCGTGCGAAGCCGCCGGCCGGGGCAATCGGCCCCATTGCGCCTTGTCGGGCGCGAAGCAGACGCGGTTGCCGATGATTTCCAGGCTCATCTCGTCCGTGCGCGCGCTGTACAGGCCGTCGAGCACAATGGGCGGCTGTGCCTGGGCCTGTCCCGGGAACTGGCAGAGCAGCGTGCCGAGGGCGTAAGCCATAGCCAGGCAAGCTTGTCTGTTTTTAGCGTGGAATTGCTGTAAATGGTTCACGATAGGTAGGCGATAGAAAATATGAATCAGGTGGACAAGCTGGCCGCGACAGGTTTAGCGGCACCCGGCCGTGGGTATTGATCCTTCAGTATAGCGTTTTCGACATTCTGCCTTTGTATGGGCAAATGCCTTATCCGTGGGCTCTCAATGGTCTTCCAGAAGCGCACCATGCATGCGCCAATGCTCGTCAATGCGCCTGGACGCTTCCTGTGTAAATAAATCCGTGCAGTTAATGATGGATACCACATCGAGCTGCTCGACGAAGTAACGGGCATTGTCGGCAGCTTGCTTGGCCGGGCTAAATAATTTTTGCTCCGTCGTGATATCGCCTGTGATAAAGCCCAAATCCGTGCGCATGCTGATTTCATCCTCGAGTCCATGACGGATATTTTTCGTGGTGGTGATTTCGATATAGCAGCGTTCCAGGGATTGTACGAAGGCGACGGATGTCAGGTCGCTGCGCATGAAATTTTTATATTTGTTCATGAGGTGCGGGAGGATTTCAATGGAGGTAATCCCATTCTTGTCCGTTTGTACGCCACGTAGGGCCGTACTCGTGTTGCTTTGTCTCACGGTCGCTTCCCATTTTTTCTTGCTGGCTTTGAGCTGGTCCTTGGTAATGCCCAGGGTTAAGCCCGAACTGTGATGCGCGAGGTCATGGTCGTTTGGACATAGCACGATCAGATTCGCATAGCTATTGTCCTTGCTGATTTCATACTCTTCGATGTGATGCACTACGTAGGCCACGCCTTTGCCGCCTTTGCACATATTGCATATATAGTTGCTGTTGTCGAGAAGGCGAAACAGGGTGTCGGCAGGAATTTCTGCCCGCACCAGCGCTTGTTTGAGAAATTTCGCTTCAGCCTGACTGAAACCATAGGTATCCATCAGATTTTTCTGGCTGATCGTTCTGGTACTTGTGACGGTCAGGCCCGCAGTGACGGCCCTTTGCGCCAAATCTGAAGCCACCCCATATTGCAGGAATTTTTCTACCTTGCTCATTGCATCTCCGGTTGTCATGTGTCGGCAATCATTATGCGTGCAGCGCAGTGTTGCCTGAGAGGCGCACCTGCCATAGCTTGCTTGCTGTAATCTTAACTTACAAGATATAGTTATTGATGGCAATTGCTGATGCTTTGCTGCCATGCCGGGGCGAGACTTGCAAGTGGGATTGGCGTGGGGATTTGTTGACGACAGGTACGCTGAATGCAAAAAAGCCAGGCTCAAGGCCTGGCTTTTCTGGTACTGCGCATTCGTGGTAGGCCGTGCGGGATTCGAACCTGCGACCAACGGATTAAAAGTCCGCTGCTCTACCAGCTGAGCTAACGACCCGAAAGAGGCCGCATTATATATCAGTTGAAAAAGAATGCAAAGCATTCCTGTTAGAAAGTGCTGACCTGCTAAGGCAGGGCTGCCGTGAGCTTCAGCACTTCGTCGATGCTGGTCGTACCATCGATGATCTTGCGCGCGCCGGCGATGCGCAGCGGCGTCATGCCGTCGAGGATGCTCTGGCGGCGCAAGGCATGCAGGTCGGCGCCCGCCTTGACCAGCTGGCCGAATGTTTCCGTCACGCTCAGCAGCTCATAAATGCCGGCGCGCCCCAGGTAGCCGCTGTGCCGGCACTGGGCGCAGCCGACGGGGCGGTACATGGCGTCGGGCCGTTCCAGCTGGCCGCCCGTCAGTCGCTGCCATGGCGCGGCGCCCGGGGCGGCATCGAGCTGCTTGCAGTCCGGGCACAGGCAGCGCAGCAGCCGCTGCGCCAGCACGCCGGCCAGGCACGCTTCCAGCAGGTAGGCGGGCAAGCCCAGTTCCAGCAGGCGCATGACGGCCGAGGGAGCGTCGTTGGTGTGTAGTGTCGACAGCACCAAATGGCCCGTCAGCGCCGCCTGCATGGCCATCTCGGCCGTGGCCAGGTCGCGGATTTCTCCCACCATGATGATGTCGGGGTCTTGCCGCAACAGCGCCCGTACGCCATCGGCAAACGACAGTTCGATGCCAGCCTGGGTTTGCACCTGCATCTGGTTGAAGGCCGGTTCCACCATTTCGATGGGGTCTTCCACCGTGCACACATTGACTTCGCTACTGGCCAGCGCCTTCAAGGTACTGTACAGGGTGCTGGTCTTGCCCGATCCGGTGGGACCCGTGACCAGCACGATGCCGTGCGTGCGTGCCGTCAGCTGGCGCCAGCGTTCGGCATCTGCAGGCGGAAAGCCCAGGTCAAACAGGCTCTTGACGGCCACTTCCGGGTCGAAGATGCGCATGACGAGCTTTTCGCCGAAGGCCGTGGGCAAGGTGGACAGGCGCAGCTCGATTTCCTGGCCCTGCGCATTGCGCGTCTTGATGCGGCCGTCCTGGGGGCGGCGCTTTTCCACCACGTCCATGCGCCCCAGCAACTTGATGCGCGCCGTCATGGCCAGCAATACCACGGGCGGCAACTGGTAGGCCTGGTAAAGCCGGCCATCGATGCGCAGGCGCACGAAGCCAGCGTCGCGCTTCGGTTCCAAATGGATGTCGGAGGCGCGCTGGGCAAACGCGTATTGCCACAGCCAGTCGACGATGCGCACCACGTGCTGGTCGTTGGCGTCGAGGCTGGTCTTGTTGCGTCCCAGCTCCACCAGTTGCTCGACATTCTGGCGCAGCGCCAGGTCTTGCGTGGACGCTTGCCGGGCGACCTTGACAGAACTGGCCAGACTGAAAAATTGCGCGATGGCATCGGCAATGTGCAGCGGGTTGGCAATGACGAGGCTCAGCTTGCGGGGCGCCAGCTTTCCCAGCTGCGCCTGCCAGGCGAGCGCGTAGGGCTGGGCCGTGGCGATGACGATGCGCTCCGGCGTGCTTTCCACGGGCAGGATGTTGAAGCGGGCCGCATAGCTGGCCGTCATGACATCGGCCACCTGGCTGAAATCGATGTGCAAGGGATCGATGCGCATGTACGGCAGGCTGGCCCGCCGCGCCAGCCATGCGCACAGGATATCGAGCGTCAGCGCGCCATGCGCGATGCTGCACAGCGGATGCAAGGCAGGCGCCGGCAGCTGGGCGGCCTGGGCGTCGATGGCGGCCGCTTGCGCCGCGTCGAGCAAGCCGTCGTGCTGCAGCCAGGCCAGAAGTTGCGCCAGTTCCAGCGGCGCAGCCGGAGGAGGGAGAAGAGGAGCGGAGTCTGGCATGGCCGGCGCCTTTCCAGGCTGCCGGCCTTGCCGGCGGTTACAGGGTGCTGACGATGCCCTTGACCCAGGTCTTGGCGGGCAGCTTGGTCTCGGCGACGATCTGCTTGGCGCGTTCCAGCAGGGCCGCTTGCGCTTCGGCATCGAGTGCCACTTTCGTCTTGAACGCGATCGCCACCACATTCCCATCATGGACTTCCGGCAGGCAGATCACCTGTGCAAACGCAAACTTCATCGCCTTGATGTTCTTCGCGTAGCTGGGGTGGTCGCCAAACAGGTTCACCGTCATGATGCCGTGCGGCGCCAGACAGGCGCAGCAGGCGGCATAGAAATCGGCGCTGTCGAGCACGGGACCGCGCGCCGTGGCGTCATACAGGTCCACTTGCAGGGCGTCCAGGGTGCCGTGGTTGGCGTCGTCGTTGACGTAGTCGAGCGCATCCATCTCGCGCACGTGCAGGCGCTCGTCGTTGGGCGGCAGCTTGAACATCGAGGCGCAGATGGTGATGACGGACGGGTTCAGTTCGATGGCTTCGACTTGCGCCTGCGGGAACTGGCGGTAGCAGAACTTGGTCAGCGCGGCCGTGCCCAGGCCCAACTGAGCCAGGCGCTGAGGTTGTTCGATCCACAGCATCCACGCCATCATCTGTTGCGCGTATTCGAGCTCAGGCCAGTCCGGCTTGCGGATGCGCATGGCGCCCTGCACCCATTCCGTGCCGAAATGCAGATAGCGCACGCCATCCATTTCGGACAGGGTGACAGGGGCATAGCGGGGCTTGCGCGCGGGGCGCGAGGATTCGACTTGTTCGATGGATTTTCGTTTGATAAGCATAAGGCGGCCTGAAAGTGTGCCGCATTATAGCCCGTGCCGAGGCGCCATAAAAAATGCCAGCCGCTGGGGCTGGCATGGTACAGGCCGGTTATCGCGCTTACTGTTGTGCTGGCTCGATCGAGACACGCAGACGAACTCTTTCGCCCGGATCATAGGACATGATGCTCGTGTAGTTGCGGCCGCGGTAGTCGTAAGTAACCTGATAGCCATTGTTGCGCGATTCCCAATGGTCGACCTGGCGGCATTGCTTGACGGCTTGTTCCTGCATGCCGCCCTGGTAGTTGTTCTGGTTGTCGACACGGTCGCCGACGACGGCGCCGGCAATCGCGCCAGCCGCCGCGGCGGCCGTGCGGCCATTGCCGCCACCGACCTGGCTACCGAGCAGGGCACCGGCGATACCGCCGACGATGGAGCCGCCAGCGCTGCGCTGTTGCGGCGGCGCCTGCACTTGCACGTATTCCGTACGGCATTCCTGGCGTGGACGATTGATCTGTTCCACTTGCGGCACAACGCGCACGACTTTGCCGAAATCTTCAAAGTCGGCAGCCTGAGCGAGTGGCAATGCGCCGAGACAAAGGGCTGACATCATCAATTTGGCTTGCAAGTTCATTTGTAACCTCATTATGTAGAGAATCTTTCAGGGTATTTTTTACAACTTGGGACTATAGTAATCCCGCCAGCAAGAGGCAAGTGTTTCGCATGGCAACAAAATGTAACAGCCCAAGCCCCTTGCCCCACAGTCTGTAACATGCACTTTCAATCGATACATGATGTTGAATGACTTGAAACTAGCGGTTTGTAACAAATCTTGCGTTTGACATCATATTCGGGTTGATTCATACAGGACAACACGTTACCCTAATACGCGTATGGCTTATATAAAATCGCACTGAATCGCATAAAAGTTGATACAGATCGAATCACCGCGTGCGCATTGACCCGCGTGCGGGGATGCAATAAGAAGAGCAGATAGAACAAATCCATACATAACAGGTCGATTTGAGGGAAAAATGAGTTTGTTACTAACCGTGCCGCCCAACCTTGTCCAGTCCATCCGTGCCTTTCGCGTGACCGAGTTACAAGACGAGGCGATCCGTCTCGGGCAGCACTTTTTATATGCGCATTGCCACGCTGGACAGACCAAACAACAAGTCATCGGCATTATTGCAGAAGCATTCCTGTTTCCGAAGAACCTGGCGAAGAATTTCGATGCCCTGCGTCTGTGCCTGACGGATACCATGCACAAGGCCGGCACGCAAACGGGCTTCCTGGTGGTGCTGGAGCAATTGCCAAATACGCAAAAATTTGACAAGGAAGCGCGCGAGATCCTGCTCGACGTGTTCCGCGACGCGGCCGACTATTGGGCCGAGAAGAAAGTGCCGTTCCGCGTCTTCTATTCGTTCGAGTAAATACTTACTCTTGCCGTGGCGCCGTAAAACCGGGCTCTCGTGCAAATGATAATCGGCATTGCCGGGCGGCTGCGGCGCGCCGGCGCTCATGTTGCGCCGCAACAATAATACCGGCCTTTCTAGATTCGCATCGCCATAGCGGGTACAATGCGCGCTATGAAAAATATCGTTATCCTCATTTCCGGACGCGGCAGCAACATGGAAGCGGTCGTACGCGCGGCGCAAGCCGAGCAATGGCCAGCCCGTATTGCCGCCGTCATCAGTAACCGGGCCGACGCCCAGGGATTGGTTTTTGCCGCGGAACATGGGATAGCGACGGCAGTCGTTGCCAACAAGGATTATGCCAGCCGCGAGCAGTTTGATGCGGCGCTGCAAGCCGTGATCGACGGCTTCGCCCCCGACCTGGTCGTGCTGGCCGGTTTCATGCGCATCCTGACGCCGCCTTTCGTCGACCATTACGCGGGGCGCATGCTCAATATCCACCCGTCGCTGCTGCCGCTGTTCCCGGGCATGGCGACGCACCGCCAGGCGCTCGAGGCGGGTGTGACGGAACACGGCGCGACCGTGCATTTCGTGACTGCCGAGCTCGATCATGGCCCGGCCGTGGCGAGTGCGGTGGTGCCAGTCTTGCCAGGCGACACAGAAGACAGCTTATCGGCGCGCGTGCTGGTACAGGAACATCTGCTTTACCCGCGCGCCATCCGCCTGTTCATTGACGATAAACTGTCAGTCGAGCATGGCCAGGTCCGCGTGGACCCTCAATAAAATATTACAGGAAGAATAACAATGAGATTGCCACCAGCGATACTTGCCAATGCTGAAGAAGTATTGCGCGAAATTTTACGTTTCACGGCCCCGGCCGACACGACCCTGTCGCGCTATTTCCGCGACCATCCGCGCCTCGGTTCGCGCGAACGCGGCGCCATCGCCGAAGGCATTTATGCCGTACTGCGCAACAAATCGTTCTTTACCGATTTCGCCGAAGCGGGCAGTGGCCCCACCATGCGTCGTTTGACCATCCTCGGCCTGGCCGAAGCCGTCGGCGCCGATTCGCTGGGCGGCTTGACGGAAGAAGAAGTGGAATGGCTGGAGCGCATCACACAGATCGACCGCAGCCTGATGCCGTCGAACATGCGCGCCAACATGCCAACCTGGCTGTTCGACAAGCTGATCGCCCAGTTCGGCGAAGCGGAAACCATGAAGCTGGCCGATGCGCTGAACGCGCCGGCGCCGCTGGACTTGCGCGTCAATTCGCTCAAGGCGACGCGCGAAGACGTGATGCTGGCCCTGGCCGAAGCACCTATCCTCAGCACCCCGACGCCCTATGCGCCGCTGGGCTTGCGCGTGATCAAGAAGCCTTCGCTGCAAAACATGCCTTTGTTCCAGAGCGGCGCCATCGAAGTGCAAGATGAAGGCAGCCAGATCCTGTCGCAAATCGTCGGCGCCAAGCGTGGCGAGATGGTGGTTGATTTCTGTGCCGGCGCGGGCGGCAAGACCTTGGCACTGGGCGCGCTGATGCGCAACACGGGCCGTTTGTATGCGTTCGACGTGTCGGAAAAGCGTCTGGCCAAGCTGAAGCCGCGCATGGCCCGCAGCGGCCTGTCGAACGTGCATCCGGTGCAGATCGCGCATGAGCGCGATGCCAAGATCAAGCGCCTGGCCGGCAAGATCGACCGCGTGCTGGTCGATGCCCCGTGCAGCGGCCTGGGCACCCTGCGCCGCAATCCGGACGTGAAATGGCGCCAGCAGCCGAACTCCATCGTCGAACTGCAAGCCAAGCAGGCAGCCATCCTGGCCGGCGCGGCGCGCCTGGTCAAGGGCGGCGGGCGCCTGGTGTACGCTACCTGCAGCTTCCTGAACGAAGAAAACGATTTTATCGCCGAGCAATTCCTGGCGGCCCATCCGGACTTCACGCTGGTGCCGATGAGCAAGGTGCTGGCTGAACAGAAGATCGACCTGGAAATGGGTGACTACCTGAAATTGCTGCCGCATCTGCACCAGACCGACGGCTTCTTCGCCGCCGTGTTCGAGCGCAAGGTCATGCCGAAAAAAGTCTACGCCGATGAAAAACCGGCCGACGACGTTGACGCTGAACAAGCCGAGTAAGCCTGTCACGGGCCGCCGCTGCACCCTGCAGTGGCGGCTTTCAATGCCGCCAGCCCGCCTGGCTGCATGGGTGCGATGCCCATCCGTACCACTTCTGTCCCACCTTCCAGACCCCATCTGCCATGAACGAAACCCCGCTGCTCAACCTGATCACCGATTTTGTCAATGATTTCCGCCAACCGGCCATCCTGTGGCAGGCGCTGGTCATTGTTGCCTGCCTGGCCCTGAGCTGGCTGCTGGTGCGGCAGTTGCGCGTCTTCCTGCATCAGCGGGCGGAAGCGGCTGCTGTCCCGGCCACGCCGGAAACCTTGCAGCGCACGGATAGTTTCATCCGTATCCTGACGCCCGTGCTGGCGGCCATGCTGCTGGGCATTGCGCAACATTTCCTGGTCAAGTTCCAGTCGGTGAACCTGCTCAGCATTGCCATCCCCCTGTGCACGTCGATGGCGCTGGTGCGCTTCGGTTTTTATGTGCTGCGCCGCATTTTTGCCCGCCATGGCGATATCAGCCCCACCATGTTGTTGCTGGAAAAGATTTTCACGGTGGTGGTGTGGGCTGGCATGGCCCTGTATATCACGGGCCTGTGGCCGGAACTGCATGAGTTCCTGGAAAGCATCGTCGTGCCGCTGGGACGCAACAAGGTGTCCGTGGCTGCCATCTTGCAAGCCGCTATTTCCGTTGCCGTGCTACTGGTGCTGGCCATGTGGGCCGGCACCTCGCTCGATGAACGCCTGATGAAAATGCAGGGCTTGCACACCTCCTTGCGCGTGGTGCTGTCGCGCATGGGCCGCGCCGTACTGATCCTCGTTTCCGTGCTGGTCAGCCTGTCGCTGGTGGGTATCGACCTGACGGTGCTGTCCGTGTTTGGCGGCGCCTTTGGCGTGGCGCTGGGCTTTGGCTTGCAAAAGATCGCCGCGAACTTCGTCTCCGGCTTCATCATCCTGCTCGACCGCAGCCTGACCATTGGCGACATGATCACCGTCGGCCAATTTACGGGAAAGGTGACGCAGATCAATACGCGCTATACTGTGTTATTGGGTGGCGATGGCGTTGAATCCATCGTGCCGAATGAAATGCTGATTTCCGGCGGGGTGCAGAACATGTCGCTGAGCAACCGCATGGTCTGGCTGTCGACGGCCGTGTCAGTAGGCTATGAAACGGATCTCGATGTGATCTTCCCCTTGCTGGAAGCGGCGACGGCCAAGGTGCCGCGTGTGTCGCAAAGCAATCCGCCATCGGCCACCCTCGTGCGTTTCGGCGCCGACGGCCTTGACGTGCAGATCGGCTTCTGGATCGCGGACCCGGAAAACGGCACCGGCGGCGTGAAGTCGAATGTGAACCGCGCCATCTGGCGCACCTTGCAGGAACATAAGGTCACTGTACCGTTTCCGCAACGCGAATTGCGTATTGTTGGTACGCCTCCTGCCCCGCTCGCGGGCGCGGCAGAGGGTGAGTCCCCGCCGTCCGGCACCCAGCCTTAACCTCGCTGCCTGCCTCCGATTTTGCCTGATAGCACCCATTAGGGCGTACAATTACGCCTAAAATTAACTCGGCCGGACCTCCAGAGTCACTGGAGCGACCGTGCGCATGCCTGTCCACTTGGAGTAGTAGTAATGACATTGAGTTCCGTTTTACACGACGTTTTGCAGTTCATGGCAACTGGCGTTACCGATCTGTCCGCATGGCAAGTTTTCCTGTACACCATGGTGGTCACGCATATCACGATCGCCAGCGTCACGATTTACCTGCATCGCCACCAGGCCCACCGGGCGCTGGAATTGCACGCCATCCCCAGCCATTTCTTCCGTTTCTGGCTGTGGCTGACGACGGGCCAGGTCACCAAGGAGTGGGCTGCCATCCACCGCAAACACCATGCCAAGTGCGATACGGATGAAGATCCGCACAGCCCTGTGACGCGCGGCATCAAGAAAGTGTTCTGGGAAGGCGCCGAGCTGTACCGCGCCGAATCGAAGAACATGGAAACCATGGCCAAGTACGGCCACGGCACGCCGACTGACTGGATCGAACGCAATCTGTACACCAAATACAGCTGGCTGGGCGTGGTGTCGCTGTTCGTCATCAATTTCGTGTTGTTCGGCGTGATCGGCATTTCCGTGTGGGCCGTGCAAATGATGTGGATCCCGATTACGGCAGCCGGCATCATCAATGGCATTGGCCACTACTGGGGCTACCGCAACTACGATTGCGCCGACGCGGCCACCAACATCATTCCCTTTGGCATCCTGATCGGTGGTGAAGAGTTGCATAACAACCACCATACGTATGCGACATCGGCCAAGCTGTCGTCGAAATGGTATGAAATCGATATTGGATGGGCATATATCCGCGCGCTGGAAATGCTGGGCCTGGCCAAGGTGAAAAAGCTGGCGCCGGAACCGAAGTTCTCGCACGGCAAGCTGGAAGCGGATTTCGAGACCTTGCAATCGGTCATCGCCAACCGCTACGACGTGATGGCCAAGTACGCCAAATCGATCAAGCATGCCTGGAAAGAAGAGCTCGAGCACCTGAAGCACAAGGCTGAACTGGAAAAGCGCTTCCTGAAATCGTCGCGCAAGCTGATGCAGCGCGAACCGGGCAAACTGGCCGATGCGCATCACGAGCAGTTGTCGGAACTGTTCCAGCACAGCAAGGCGCTGGAAACCATGCACCACATGCGCGTGGAACTGGGCGCCATCTGGGAGCGGTCGCACTTTACGCGCGAACAGTTGCTGCAGAAGCTGCAAGACTGGTGCACGCGCGCCGAAGCGTCGGGCATCAAGTCGCTACAAGATTTTTCCTTGCGCCTGCGTAGCTACGCATAATCAAGACTGCGTCCATATCAAGGCCCTGGATTCCAGGGCCTTTTTTTCGTCCCGGCAAAAGGGACGGGCAGCCGGCTGAAAATCAGGGCGAAAAAAAACCGCTCATTGGAGCGGCTCTTTTTACAGAACACAATATCAATTACTTGATTTTGGTTTCTTTGTACGTTACGTGCTTGCGTGCTTTAGGATCAAATTTCATGATCTCCATTTTCGCAGGCGTCGTACGCTTGTTTTTGGTAGTCGTGTAGAAGTGACCCGTACCGGCGGTCGATTCTAACTTGATTTTGTCGCGGCCTGATTTTGCCATGATAGCTCCCTTATTCTGCTAATTAGACTTTTTCGCCACGAGCGCGCATATCGACCAATACGGCGTCGATGCCGACTTTATCGATGACGCGCAGACCGGCGTTGGACAAACGCAGGGAGACCCAGCGGTTTTCAGATTCAACAAAAATACGACGATTCTGCAAGTTAGGCAAAAAACGACGTTTGGTTTTGTTGTTTGCATGGGAAACATTGTTGCCGACCATCGGCTTCTTCCCAGTGACTTGGCAAACACGTGCCATGGCGCACTCCTTAAAGATATTCCAAATTGGAAAAACGAGAGTATATCTAAAATAAGCAGATTTATCAATGACTTGCGAAAAACAATTGTGTCATGTTGTTGTGAATTAATTTAACAATTTTACTTTCCCTCTTCCCCATAGGGAAAAGCACTGGTAAACAGTGCTGTTTACTGTTAGATAAGCGTTTCGGCTCTGTCACGTATGTCCTTGTTTACACATGGTTAACTGCGACCAGAGCGGCGCTGGCCTAGATCTGGCCGTGTTCCGCAAACGAATGCACTTGCCGCCCGGCCACGACGAAATGGTCGAGGATGCGCACGTCCACCAGCGACAAGGCCTGCACCAGCGTGCGCGTCAGCAATAAATCCGATTCGCTTGGTTCCGGCGTGCCGGACGGGTGGTTGTGGGCCAGCATGACGCTGGCCGCGTTGTGCAGCAGCGCCTGCTTGACCACTTCGCGCGGGTACACGCTGGTGTGGGTGAGGGTGCCGCGAAACATTTCGCGGGTGGTGATCAGGCGGTTCTTGACGTCCAAAAACAACACGTGAAACGCTTCGTGCGCCAGGTTGCCCAGGGTCAGGCGCAAATAGTCTTTTACCGCATGCGGCGAACTGAGGGCCTGGCCCGCCTGCAAATCCTCGATGATGGCGCGCCGCGCCAGTTCCATGACTGCTTGCAGCTGGGCGAACTTGGCGCTGCCCATGCCATGCACGGCGGAAAAACTCACGAGGCTGGCGCCAAACAGGCCCCGCAGGGAGCCGAAGTGTTCCACCGTATCGCGCGCCAGCTCCACCGCGCTCTTGCCGCGCACGCCAGTGCGCAGGAATACGGCCAGTAATTCCGCATCCGACAGCGAGTGTGCGCCATCCTCGATCAGGCGTTCGCGCGGCCGTTCTCTGGCCGGCCAGTCCTTGATGCCCATGCTGTTCTCCTGTTTGTCACCGGCGCGAGCCCCAGCATGGCCTTCTTTGACGAAGCCATGGGGCAGGCGCGGCCAGTGTGGCTTACAATATCGTTTTGCATCAGCTACTTGAAAACTCACTATGTCCATCGAGCAACCAGCAGTCGTCACCGAAGCGGCTTACCTCACCCTGCATTATCGTCTTGCTACTGTTGACGGTACTGATATTGTCACTACCTTTAGCGGAAATCCTGCTACCTTGATGCTGGGACAGGGCCAGCTGGCGCCATTCCTCGAGCAGCGCCTGCTAGGCTTGCCTGAGGGCACGCACCATACGTTCGAGCTGGCCGCCGGCGAAGGCTTTGGCGAGCGTAATCCCGAGCTGGTGCAGTCGGTGTCGCGCGCGACGCTGGACGAAAACTCCGTGCCGGGCGCCGACTACAAGATCGGCGACCTGGTCGACTTTGCCGCGCCGGGCGGCGGCCGCTTTGCCGGCGTGCTGCGCGAAATGCGCGAGGACTCCGCCCTGTTCGACTTCAATCATCCGCTGGCCGGTCAGCCGCTGCGCTTTGAAGTCAAGCTCATTTCGGTGCTGTAAAAGGGAATAGCGATGGATAAAGAACTGTTACTGGCCCAGCCCCGCGGTTTCTGCGCTGGCGTCGACCGGGCGATCGAAATCGTCGAGCGTGCCTTGCAGCAATTTGGTGCACCGATCTATGTACGCCATGAAATCGTCCACAACGCCTATGTGGTGGCCGACTTGCGCAACAAGGGTGCCATCTTCATCGACGACCTCGATGACGTACCTGCTGGCAATACGCTCGTGTTTTCCGCGCATGGCGTGTCGAAAGCCGTGCGCGCCGAGGCGGAATCGCGTGGCCTGAGCATTTTTGATGCGACTTGCCCGCTGGTCACCAAGGTGCACATGGAAGTAGGCAAGATGCGCCGCGAAGGCCGCGAGATCGTCATGATCGGCCACGATGGCCATCCCGAGGTCGAAGGCACGATGGGCCAGGCCGATATGGGCATGCATCTGGTGGAAACGCTCGAAGATGTGGCGGCATTGCAGGTCGCCAATCCGGAGAGCCTGGCCTATGTTTCGCAAACAACGTTGTCAGTTGACGACACTAGCGACATTATTGCGGCCTTGAAAGCGAAATATCCGAACATTGCCGAGCCGAAAAAAGGCGACATTTGCTACGCCACTACGAACCGCCAGGAAGCGGTGAAATTCATGGCCCCGCAAGTGGAAGTGGTGATCGTCGTCGGCAGCCCGAACAGCTCGAATTCGAACCGCTTGCGCGAAGTGGCCGAGAAGATGGGCACGCCAGCCTATATGGTCGACAATGCCTCGCAAATCGACCCCGCCTGGCTGGAAGGCAAGCTGCGCGTGGGCGTGACGGCTGGCGCCTCGGCGCCCGAGGTGCTGGTGCAAGCCGTCATCGACCGCTTGAAAGAATGTGGCGTGAAGAGCGTGCGCCCCCTCGACGGGGTGCAGGAAGCCGTGACGTTCCCGATGCCGAAAGGCCTCGATGGCATCAAGCGCGACGTCGCCTGAGCCTGTATGGTTCTTGAGTATCGATGAAATAGTCACCTCAAAACCGAATTTAATTTTGAAATGATTGATTTATTCCAAGTTTAGTTTTTGCAAAAGATCGTTATGATTGCCTCAAGCTTGAATGTGTTGTCGTTATGACTAAGTGATGTCACGCCCGTTTTGAGTGCGTGCACCATGCTGGTGAGAACGATCCAGGGATGGCACTGCAGGAATTCTTCCTCCGGTGCCGTTTTTGTATCAGCGACATGTTCTGGCGGAAGTTGTTCCCGAAAAATGCATATTTGATAGGGCAATCATGGATACATTCATCCAGCAGATCATTAACGGCTTGGTGCTGGGCAGCATGTACGCCTTAGTCGCCCTCGGTTACACGATGGTGTACGGCGTCTTGAACCTGATCAACTTCGCCCACGGCGATGTGCTCATGATCGGCGCCATGGTGGGCTTGACCATCCTCAAGCTGCTGGGCATTTATGTGCCGGACTGGCCCGGCTATCTGAAACTGGCCACCGCCATCCTCGGCGCCATTCCCATCTGTATTCTGGTCAATATCATCATCGAGCGGGTCGCCTACCGCCGCCTGCGCAACGCCCCCCGCCTCGCCCCCCTGATTACCGCCATCGGCGTCTCCATCCTGCTGCAAACCTTTGCCATGATGATCTGGACGCGCAATCCCTTGCCCTTCCCGCAATTGCTGTCGACCGACCCCATCAATGTGGGCGGCGCCGTGATTTCGCAAACGCAAGTGCTGCTGCTGGCCCTGGCCGCCTTGTCGATGGGAGGATTGGTGTTGCTGGTGGAAAAAACAAGAATGGGCCGCGCCATGCGCGCCACGGCTGAAAACCCCCGCGTGGCGGGCCTCATGGGCGTCGATTCCGACAAGGTCATCGTGGCCACCTTTGCCATCGGCGCCGCGCTGGCGACCGTGGCGGGCGTGATGTGGGGCGCCAACTATGCCTCCATACAATTTTCCATGGGTGCCATTCCCGGCTTGAAAGCTTTCTGTGCGGCCGTGCTGGGCGGCATCGGCAATATCTACGGCGCCATGCTGGGCGGTATCTTGCTGGGCATTATCGAGAGCCTGGGCGCCGGCTATATCGGCGACATCACGGGCGGCTTCCTGGGCAGCCACTATCAGGATATCTTTGCCTTCGTCGTGCTGATCATCGTGCTGACCCTGCGCCCGTCCGGCATCATGGGCGAACGAGTGGCCGACCGTGCCTGATGTGAAACTGGGAGATTAAATCATGGCACTACTCGATTTTGACGCTAAGAAAAATCCGACCAAAGCCTACGCCGGCATGCTGGGCCTGGCCGCGCTGCTGATAGTGTTCCCGTTTTTTGCCGCGCAGTTCGGCAATTCGTGGGTGCGCATCATCGACATGGCCTTGCTGTACATCATGCTGGCCCTGGGCTTGAACATCGTCGTCGGCTTTGCCGGCCTGCTCGACCTCGGCTACATCGCCTTTTACGCCGTGGGGGCTTACCTGACGGCCTTGCTGGCGTCGCCGCAGTTTGCCATCCTGCTAGAATCGGTGGTGAACCAGTATCCCGTGCTGGGCGAAACTCTGGTACAGCTGATGGGGCCGGAAATCCGCGAAAACGGCATCCACCTGTCGATTTGGCTCATCGTGCCGCTGGCCGCCTTTGTTGCCGGCCTGTTCGGCGCCTTGCTGGGCGCGCCCACCTTGAAACTGCGCGGCGACTACCTGGCCATCGTGACCCTGGGCTTTGGCGAGATCATCCGCATCTTCATGAACAATTTGAACGATCCCATTAATTTCACGAATGGTCCGCAAGGCATCAATTTGATCGATCCCATCCGTATCTTTGGCGTCAACCTGGCGGGCGAGGCGGGCACCAACAGCACCGTCGTGGTGGGCGGTTTTTCCATGCCGTCCGTGAATGCGTATTACTTTTTGTTCCTTTTCCTGTGCATCGCCGTCGTGTTCGTCACCAAGCGCCTCCAGCATTCACGCCTGGGCCGGGCCTGGGTGGCCATCCGCGAAGACGAGATTGCCGCCAAGGCCATGGGTATCAATACGCGCAACGTGAAATTGCTGGCCTTTTCCATGGGCGCCTCGTTCGGCGGCGTGGCCGGCGCCATGTTTGCCTCGTTCCAGGGCTTTGTCTCGCCGGAATCGTTCTCGCTGACGGAATCGATCGCTGTGCTGGCCATGGTGGTGCTGGGCGGTATCGGCCATATCCCCGGCGTGATCCTCGGCGGCGTGATCCTCGCCTCGATACCCGAAGTACTGCGCCACGTGGTGGAGCCGGCCCAGCAGGCGCTGTTCGGCCACGTGGTGATCGAGGCGGAAGTGCTGCGCCAGTTGCTGTACGGCTTGGCCATGGTGTTGATCATGCTTAACCGTCCCGCCGGCCTGTGGCCATCGCCGAAGCACGAAGACCGGCCCGACCACGATGTGGACCAGCCGAACAAGTCCACCGGCGTCGTGTCCGCTTAAGGGAGGGATAGCATGAGCGAACAAATCATTCTCAACATCGCCGGCGTGAATAAACGTTTCGGCGGCTTGCAGGCGCTGACCGACGTGGGCATTACCATCCGGCAAGGCCAGATTTATGGCTTGATCGGCCCGAACGGCGCCGGCAAGACCACGTTTTTCAATGTCATCACGGGACTGTACCAGCCCGACACGGGTACCTTCGAGCTGGCCGGCAAGCCGTATTCACCCTCCGCGCCGCACAAGGTGGCCAAGGCGGGCATTGCGCGCACCTTCCAGAACATCCGCCTGTTTGGCGACATGACGGCGCTGGAAAACGTCATGGTGGGGCGCCATGTGCGCTCGCACCAGGGCGTGTTCGGCGCCATCTTCCGCCACAAGGCGGCGCGCGAAGAAGAGGCGTCCATCCGCAAGCGGGCCATGGAGCTGCTCGATTTCGTCGGCATCGCCCAGTTCGCCAACCGCACGGCGCGCTTTTTGTCGTATGGCGACCAGCGGCGCCTGGAAATCGCCCGCGCGCTGGCGACCGACCCGACCCTGCTGGCCCTCGATGAGCCGGCGGCGGGCATGAACGCCACGGAAAAGCTGGCCCTGCGCGAGTTGCTGGTGAAAATCAAGGCCGAAGGCAAGACCGTGCTGTTGATCGAGCACGATGTGAAACTGATGATGGGATTGTGCGACCGCATCACGGTGCTCGAGTATGGCAAGCGCATCGCGGAAGGCTTGCCGGCAGAAATACAACAAAACCCGGCCGTTATCGAGGCTTATCTGGGGGGATCGCACGCATGAGTAACAATGGCTTGAACAACAGCGTACTCAAGGTCGCGGGCCTGCATGTGGCTTACGGCGGCATCAAGGCGGTGAAAGGCATCGATCTGGAAGTCAACGAGGGCGAGCTGATCGCCCTGATCGGCGCGAACGGCGCCGGCAAGACGACGACCTTGAAAGCCATCACGGGCACTTTGCCTGCTTGCAAGATCGAAGGTACGATCAGTTATCTGGGCGAATCGCTCAAGGGCACGAAATCATTTCACCTGGTGGAAAGGAAGCTGGCCATGGTGCCGGAAGGGCGGGGCGTGTTTACCCGCATGTCGATCCGCGAAAACCTCATGATGGGCGCCTATACGCGCACGGACAAGGCGGGTGTCGAGGCCGATATCGAGAAATGGTTCGACGTATTCCCGCGCCTGAAGGAACGGGCGGCGCAGATGGCCGGCACCCTCTCCGGCGGCGAGCAGCAGATGCTGGCCATGGCGCGCGCGCTGATGAGCCATCCGAAGCTGCTGCTGCTTGACGAGCCATCGATGGGCCTGTCGCCCATCATGGTCGAGAAAATTTTCGAGGTGATCCGCAAGGTGTCATCCGAAGGCATTACGATCTTGCTGGTCGAACAGAATGCCCGCCTGGCACTGCAGGCGGCGCACCGCGGCTATGTGATGGATTCCGGGCTGGTCACCATGGGCGGCAATGCGGCCGCCATGCTCGACGACCCGCGCGTGAAGGCGGCGTATCTGGGGGAGTAATCGCGCTCAGGAAGTGCTCAGGCATAAAAAATGCCCCAGCGAGGCTGGGGCATAATGGCATCCGTCGGGGAAGTGCAGGATGGATGCCTGGAGGAGCCGGTAACAGCGGACCGCCGTAGCGGTCGCGCAAGAATTACTTGGCAGCCGTGCGTGGCGCGACTTTTTCAGCCGCTTGCGTGAACTGGTTCACGGCCGAAGTCAGGTTCGCTTCGATGGCTTCAACGGCTTGCTTGCTGGTTTTCGAGAATTGCTCGTAGCCTGCATTGGCGTTGCCGATGGCGCTTTTCAGGATGGCAACGGCGTTTTCCGAACCGGCTGGCGCGTTCTTGGTCACTTCTTCCACCAGCGACAGGACTTTGCGGTTGGTTTCAGCGATTTGCGATTCAGCTGCTTTGCTGAACTCGGCTTGGGTGCCGGACGTGATGGCAGCCAGGTGACGACCGTAAGCGATGGCCTTTTCGGCGCTAGGCTGGGCTTGAGCAGCGCTCAGCGAGAAGAATTCTTGTGGATCTTTTGCCGACAGCAATTGCTTGGCGGCGGCGGTCGATTCTTCCAGCGTTGCCTTGGCAGCGGTCAGGTTCAGTTCGACGATCTTTTCGATGCCTTCGAAGGCTTTGCCCGTCAGCGACGAGAAAAGGGCGAATTGGGCTTCCAGGTTGGCTTTGGTAGCGGACGAAAATTGCTCAGGAATTGAAAACATATAAATCTCCAAAAAATCGAAATCTGGTTAATTTGATGCTGCGTGTACCGTTTGGGAAAGCAGGTGAATCTAAATTTTCAAGCTGAACAAGAATTGTGCAACGCAACAAACCCTATTCTACGGTGAAAAAAACGTAAGTCAAGCGATTCTTGTGCGATGCAACAATTGAATAGATTTGCGTCAAAAGTCTTTGTTTCTAAAGAGAAATATTTGCTTTCTGTGTGTTAATAGTTTGGACTTAAACTATCGTTTCCAGTGGCTGCGGGGACGATTGCGGCGCAGCATGCTAGACTTTGCCTCCCGCACTGGCGCAGCGCCCCGGTGCCGATCCCGTTTCCCGAGTTGATACCATGTCCAATCTTCCCGCCGCAGCCGGCGCCAGCGGCAAAGCCCCCAAAGCCCCTTTCTTGACGACCCTGGCGCCGATGGCCTTGCCCGGTTTCTTTGTGTTGTTATGGAGCACAGGTTTTATTGTCGCCAAGTTCGGCCTGCCGTACGCGCCGCCGCTGACCTTCCTGCTGCTGCGCTTCCTGGGCGTGCTGGTGATCCTGCTGCCGCTGGTGCTGCTGTTGCGTGCGCCGTGGCCCGTGGGACAGTTTCGCCAGATCGCCGTGGCCGGCATCCTGATGCAGGCTGGCTATCTGGCCGGCGTCTGGTGCGCCATCAAGCTGGGCATGCCAGCCGGCCTGTCCGCCCTGATCGTGGGCATGCAGCCTGTGCTGACGGCCTGCGCCGCGCCCCTGATCGGCGAATCCGTGCGCCCGCGCCAGTGGCTGGGCCTATTCTTTGGCTTGCTGGGCGTGGCTCTGGTCGTGTATGCCAAGATCAATCTCGTGGGCCTGACCGTGGAAAGCGTGCTGCTGTGCGTGTTCGCTCTGCTGTCGATGACGGCCGGCACCATGTATCAAAAACGCCACTGTCCCCAATTCGACTTGCGCACGGGCACAGTGGTGCAGTTTGCCGCCTCCATCGTGGTCGTGTTGCCGTTTGCCCTGTATTACGAAGGTCTGGACCTGCATTTCAGCAACGTCCAATGGACGGCGAATTTTGTTGGCGCCTTGCTGTGGTCTGTACTCGTCCTGTCCATCGGCGCCATATTCCTGCTGTTCGCCCTGATCCGCCGCAGCGATGCGACGAAGGTGACGGGCTTGCTGTACCTGACGCCGCCCACGACGGCCGTGATGGCCTGGCTGATGTTTGGCGAAGCATTTAATATGCTGGGCATCGCCGGCATGCTGGTAGCCGTGGTCGGCGTGGTTTTTGTTGTCAAGAAATAGCAGGAGAGCAGGGCAGTGAGCAAACAAGTATCTGAAACACCGTCGGCGCAGCAAGCCGTGGACGCCGTCATTGTGTCGCGTCGCTCGATCCGCGCCTTTTTGCCCACGCCGGTGGCGCAAAACGATATTGCGCGCATCCTGGAGGTGGCGGCGCGCGCGCCATCGGGCGCCAACATGCAGCCGTGGAAAGTGTATGTGCTGTCGGGTGAAGCGCGTCTGCGCCTGTCGCGCCGCATCCTCGACGCTTATGCCGCACCCAAGGCGCCCGACGCTCCCGCGCGCACGGCGTCGTATACGTATTATCCGCGCCAGTGGACGGCGCCGTTCATCGAGCGCCGCCGCAAGATCGGCCTGGATCTGTATCAACTGCTGGGCCTGGAGCGCGGCGACACGGCCGGCATGGCGGCCCAGCATGGACGCAATTTCCAGTTTTTCGATGCGCCCGTGGGCCTGATCTTTACCATCGAAAGGGTGCTGGAACAGGGGTCCTGGCTCGACTATGGCATGTTCTTGCAAAACATCATGCTGGCGGCGCGCGCGCGGGGACTCGATACCTGCCCGCAAGCGGCCTTCATCCACTACCATGACATCATCCGCGAGGAACTGGGCGTGCCGGCCAGCGAAATGGTGGTGTGCGGCATGGCTCTCGGCTATGCCGACCCGGACAAGATCGAGAACCGCTTGAACACGGAACGCGAGCCGCTGGCGGGCTTTGTTAAATTCATGGATAAATAGACACTCTGGCGATTTGCACAAGCAATCAGCTGATTAAGGAGAGGTTTGTTTGCTGATAGATAACTATTTGTATTTCGTTACTGCAATAAATACTGTTCCAACTGTTAAATAGGCTTGCGATTACTCTGCATTTCGCTACACTGCAATAAGGCAACAGCTTCACGGGGAATTATCGAATGGCTAAGTTTAAACTTGCGCTGGGTATCCTGGCTTCCCTGCTGTTTGCGCTGGCGCCGGCTGCGGCCGTGCACGCCAGGGAGGCGAACGGCAAATCCTCAGCCGCAAAGAAACACAACACCAAGAAAGTCAAAGTCGTGCTGCGCAAGGGGGCGACGGCCGCGCCGCGCGAAAAGACCGTGCGCCGGGTCGTCATGGTGCGTGGCAAACGCAAGGTTATCTATCAAAAAGTCAGCAGCGTGGCCGTACCCATGGCCGCACCGATGCCCACCATGGGCGACCTGGCCGGCCTGAACCTGACGCGCGATCCGCTCGACCTCAAGTCCAGCGTGGCGCTGGTGCTGGACCAGAACAATTCGGAAGTGCTGTTTGAAAAGAATTCCAATGTGGCCTTGCCCATCGCCTCCATCACCAAGATGATGACGGGCCTGGTGGTGGTCGAAGCGCGCCAGGACATGGATGAAGTGCTGACGATCACGGACGAGGATGTCGACCGTGCCAAGTTCAGCAGCTCACGCCTGAAAGTGGGCTCGCAATTGACGCGTGGCAATATGCTGCACATTGCCCTGATGAGCTCGGAAAACCGCGCCGCCTCGGCCTTGGGCCGCAATTATCCGGGCGGCTTGCCGGCCTTTGTCGACGCCATGAATAGCAAGGCGCGCCAGCTGGGCATGCTCGATACGCATTACGTCGATTCCAGCGGCTTGTCGAAAATGAACGTGGCCAGCGCGCGTGACCTGGGCAAGCTGGCCATGGCCGCCTTCCGCCATCCTTTGCTGCGCGAGTACTCGACGGACCCGAAAGCCATCGTCGAGGCCAGTGGCCAGCCCATGCAGTTTGGCAATACGAATCACCTGGTGGCCAATCCGGGCTGGGAAATCGGCTTGCAAAAGACGGGCTTCATCAATGAAGCGGGACGTTGTCTGATGATGCAGGCCGTCATCGAGGGACGAGCCGTGATCATGGTCTTCCTCGATTCCAAAGGGAAACAGTCACGTACGGCCGATGCGGGACGCATGCGAAAGTGGCTGGAAGCACTCAAGCCTGCCAACATGAGCTTGCCTGGCGGTTAATTAAGTTTCAATGCGAATGTCCATGGCAGCGTTGCACTAACTCGCCGTACTAGTCGTACTGTCTTCGTTAGTGCGCCTTGCCCTGAACATTTTTATGCGGCAGTGGTCTAGTCCTGCGGTATAAATCCCAAGGTGACAGAAATCTGGTTCGCCGTCTCGACCAGGTCCACCAGCCACTCATCTTGCAGGCGGTCGGCTGGCGCCGAGATCGACAGGCCGGCGATCAGCTTGCCAGAGTCGTCGCGGATGCCGGCGGCCATGCAGCGCACACCCAGTTCCAGCTCTTCATTGTCACGCGCATAGCCGCGCTCGCGCACCAGGCTCAGCTCGCGCTCGAGTTTTTGCAGATCCGTGATGGAATTTTTGTTGTGTCCGGCCAAGCCCGTGCGCGTGGCGTACGCGCGGATGGCTTTCGGCTCATCGACTGACAGGAACAGCTTGCCGGTCGAAGTCAGATGCAGCGGGCCGCGGCCACCGATGGCGCGCACCACTTGCATGCCAGAGCGCTCGGAAAAGGCGCGGTCGATGTAGACGATCTCGTCGCCCTGGCGCACGGACAGGTTGATGGTTTGCTGGGTTTTCTTGTGCAGCTGGCGCATGAAGTCAAGCGCCGCTTCGCGCACGCTGAGGCGGCTTTTCACCACATTGCCCAGTTCCAGCAGGCGCATGCCCAGGCGGTACGTGCCCGGTTCGATGCGGTCGACAAAGCGCGTCAGCACCATGTCGTTGAGGATGCGGTGCGCCGTCGACGGGTGCAGGCCGGAAACCTTGGATAATTCCTTCAGGCTGACCGGGTCGGAATATTTGGCCAGGGCATCGAGCAGGGCGACCATGCGTTCGATGACCTGGATCGTCGTCTTCGGGGCAGCGACCGGTTCAATTTTCATGATGGATTTGGTGCAATGCAGTATTCATGCTTCTTTATACCATGATGTGAAAAAATAGTGAAATGTTCCGAGATATTCAGCGAATAAATTGTCACAATTCTCATATTGGCCGTCATAATTGGCGGCTGGACGTACTTTGAACCATGGAAAATTATGCAACCTGTCAATGAATTCAAGAGCAAGAGCGGCTTGAAACGGATTTTTTCCGCCTTTTTCTACTCGCTCGACGGCTTGAAGGCGGCCTGGCGCCATGAACATGCATTCCGCCAGGAACTAGGCTTGTTCGTCGTCGGCACGGTGATCGCCTTGCTGCTGCGCATCTCCGCCTTTGAAAAGCTGGTGCTGATCGGCGTGCTGCTGCTGGTATTGATCATAGAATTGCTTAACTCTGCGCTGGAGGCCGTGGTCGACCGCATCTCGCTCGAGCTTCATCCTCTGTCGAAAAACGCCAAGGACTTCGGCAGCGCCGCCGTGCTGCTGACTTGCATCCTGGCCTTTGCTACCTGGGCCGTTGTATTGTTCAACCGCTTTTATTAAGCGTTATATCCCCGTTGCGCACCGCCCATATGCGAAAAACGCATATCAAACGACGAAACGCTTCGTTCTCTTTGCGGCCGTTGCGCCGTAATCTGGTGGCTCTGAAAGTTCAACCATACGGGGATCTTAGATGCTGTCGAAAAAAATCATCATTGCCGCCGCCCTCAGCGCGTTTGCCGTTCTGCAAACGGCGCAAGCTGCCGATATCACCCTGCTCAACGTGTCGTATGACCCGACGCGCGAGTTGTACCAGGATGTGAACACGGCATTTGCCAAGGAGTGGAAAGGCAAGACAGGCGACAACGTCAAGATCAAGCAATCGCACGGCGGTTCCGGCAAGCAGGCGCGTGCCGTCATTGACGGCCTGGAAGCGGACGTCGTCACGTTGGCCCTGGCCTATGACATCGACGCGCTGGCCGAACACAAGCTGCTGGCCGCCGACTGGCAAAAGCGCTTGACGCACAATAGCTCGCCTTACACCTCGACCATCGTGTTCCTGGTGCGCAAGGGCAACCCGAAAGGCATCAAGGATTGGAATGACTTGATCAAGCCGGGCGTGTCCGTCATCACGCCGAATCCGAAAACCTCGGGCGGCGCCCGCTGGAACCATTTGGCTGCCTGGGGCTACGCCTTGCGCCAGCCGGGCGGCAACGAAGCCAAGGCCAAGGAATTCCTCGGCAAACTGTATAAAAACGTGCCCGTGCTCGATTCAGGTGCGCGCGGCGCCACCACCACCTTCGTTGAGCGCGGTATCGGCGACGTGCTGATCGCCTGGGAAAACGAGGCTTACCTGGCCGTCAAGGAACTGGGCCCGACCAAGTTCGACATCATCACGCCGTCCGTCAGCATCCTGGCCGAACCGCCCGTCGCCGTCGTCGACAAGTTTGCCGACAAGCACGGTACGCGCAAGGTGGCCGAGGCTTACCTGAACTACCTGTACACGGACGAAGCGCAGGATATCATCGCCAAGAACTACTACCGTCCGGCCACGGACAAGGCGGCGAAGAAATACGCGTCCCAGTTCGCCAAGGTCAACCTGTTCACCATCGAGCAAGTGGCAGGCGGCTGGACGGCAGCACAGAAGGCGCACTTTGCCGACGGCGGCATCTTCGACCAGATCTACCAACCCAAGTAATGTCGGATGGCAATCGGAGACGATTGCCAGACTGTTACCAAAAGGGATCCATCATGGCGCTGCGCAGCTTTTCCGATTACCGGGTACTGATCGTGCCGGGCTTGCATAACAGCGGCCCCGAGCATTGGCAGAGCCGCTGGCAGCGCCTGTATCCGCAATTTGAGCGGGTCGAGCAGGACAACTGGAACGAGCCCGACCTGGCCACCTGGTCGGCGCGTCTGGATCAGGTGCGGCGGCAAGATGCGCGCCCCATCCTGATCGTCGCCCACAGCTTCGGCTGCCTGACGACGGCGCACAGCCTGGCCCGCGACCCGCAGGGCGTGGCCGGCGTGCTGCTGGTGGGGCCTGCCGATCCGGACAAGTTTGGCGTAGCGAAAGCCTTGCCGCAAAAGCGATTGCCTTGCCCCGGCATCTTGATCGCCAGCCAGACCGACCCGTGGATGACGGCCGAACACGCGGCGCAGTGGGCACGGCGCTGGAATTGCAAGTATATTGATGGCGGTGCGCTGGGCCATATCAACGCCGAGTCGCGCCTGGGGGACTGGGTCTACGGCCAGGCGCAACTGCAGACACTGTTTGATCTGGCGCAAAGCGACAAACGCCACCGTCAGGCAGCCTGACACGACGAACATCCTGCCACATAACTTTTCAAGGAGATCACGATGACCTTACGCCTGGGCGATGTCGCCCCTGATTTTGAACAAGACAGCTCGATCGGCACGCTCAAGTTCCACGAGTGGGCTGGCGATTCCTGGGTGGTGCTGTTTTCCCACCCGGCCGACTTTACCCCCGTGTGCACCACGGAACTGGGCTTGACAGCCAAGCTCAAGCCGGAATTTGACAAGCGCAATGTGAAGGCCATCGCCCTCTCCGTGGACGCTGCCGAGTCGCACAAGAGCTGGATCAAGGATATCGAAGAGACGCAAAACACCGTGGTGGGTTTCCCCATCATCGCCGACGTCGACAAGAAAGTGTCGGTGCTGTACGACATGATCCATCCGGAGCAATCCGTCACGGCTACCGTGCGCTCCGTCTTCATCATCGACCCGAACAAGAAAGTACGCCTGATCCTCACGTATCCGCTCAGCACGGGCCGCAACTTCAATGAAATCCTGCGCGTCATCGATGCCCTGCAACTGACGGACGGCTACACGGTCGCCACGCCCGGCAACTGGCAAGATGGCGACGACGTCATCATTCCCTTGACCGTGCAAGACCCGGACGTGATCAAGCAGAAATACCCGAAGGGCTTTACGGCCGCGAAACCGTACTTGCGCTTGACGCCGCAGCCCAACAAGTAATTCCGGGGTCAGACCCGTCGGGTCTGATCCCAGCATTTGTCTCGGGTATAAATATGTCTAAGAAGCAAAAACGCACCTCATCGGTGCGTTTTTTTTCGCCAGTCGATTCTGCCAGCAAGTATGCAAAATCCATCTAAGCAAATGAGAAATGGTTAGTTCTTTTTATAACGATTGCATGTGATTATTGCGCCCTATAACTCAAAAATGTAATAAGAAGGAGTTTCTATGTCTGCAGCATCAGCAGCACCGCTCAAGGCGCGCGGAGCGCCGTTTCGGGTCATGCCGGGGTTTAAGCTGTCACTGGGCTTCACGCTCTTTTACCTGGCCTTGATCGTCCTCATTCCGCTGTCGTCGGTGTTCCTGAAAACCTTCACCATGACATGGGACGCCTTCTTCAGCGCCGTCACGTCCGAGCGCGTGATGGCGTCATACAGGCTGACATTTGGCGCCTCGCTGATCGCCGCGCTATTGAACGTGGTGTTTGGCGGCATCCTGGCCTGGGTGCTGGTGCGCTATAAATTCCCCGGCAAGCGCATCATTGACGCACTGGTCGACTTGCCGTTTGCCTTGCCGACGGCCGTGGCCGGCATCACCCTGACGGCCCTGTACTCGTCGAACGGCTGGTTCGGCCAGTTCATCGAAGGCGTGCTGGGCATCAAGGTGGCGTTCACACCGCTGGGCGTGGTGGTGGCGCTGACCTTCATCGGCTTGCCGTTTGTCGTGCGCACCGTGCAACCGGTGCTGGAAGACGCGGAAAAGGAACTGGAAGAAGCGGCCGCCAGCCTGGGCGCCAATTCATTGCAAACGTTTATCCGCGTCATCTTCCCGACCATCCTGCCATCCTTGTTGACGGGCTTTGCGCTGGCCTTTGCCCGTGCCACGGGCGAGTACGGTTCAGTGATCTTTATCGCCGGCAATATGCCGATGGTGTCGGAAATCACGCCGCTGTTCATTATTACGAAGTTGGAGCAATACGATTACGCAGGCGCCACAGCCATCGCCGTGGTGATGCTGGTGGTGTCCTTCCTGCTGTTGTTGACGATTAACCTGCTGCAAGCATGGACGCGCGGAAAGGCGAAGAAATCATGAGTACGAATACGACTGCCGTCGCTGGCGTGGACAATGCACGGCCGACAGCGCGCCGTTTTGAGCCGAATGTCGGTCCCGTCGTGCTGGAACCTTTGTGGGTGCGCACGGTATTGATCACCATCGCCTTGCTGTTCCTGACGACCTTTTTGATCGTGCCCCTGGTGGCTGTGTTTGCGGAAGCGTTCAAGAAGGGTTGGGAAGCGTATATCGCCGCCATCATCGATCCGGACGCGATTTCCGCCATCAAGCTGACCCTGATCACGGCGGCCATCGCCGTGCCGCTGAACCTGGTGTTTGGCGTTGCCGCCTCCTGGTGCATCGCCAAGTTCGAATTCCGCGGCAAGAGCATCCTGCTGACCCTGATCGACTTGCCGTTTTCCGTCTCGCCCGTGATTTCCGGCCTGATCTATGTGCTGATGTTTGGCGCCCAGGGCTGGTTCGGACCATGGCTGCAGGAACACGACATCAAGATTTTGTTTGCCGTGCCCGGCATCGTGCTGGCCACCATCTTCATTACCTTCCCGTTTGTGGCGCGCGAACTGATCCCGCTGATGCAGTCGCAGGGCAGCGAAGAGGAGGAGGCCGCCCTCGTGCTGGGTGCGTCGGGCTGGAATACTTTCCGCAGAGTGACCTTGCCAAATATCAAGTGGGGTCTGCTGTACGGCGTGATCCTGTGCAATGCCCGTGCCATGGGCGAGTTCGGTGCCGTGTCCGTGGTCTCCGGCCATATCCGCGGCGAAACGAACACCATGCCGCTGCAGGTGGAGATTTTGTACAACGAGTACAACTTCGCCGCCGCGTTTGCCGTCGCCTCCCTGCTGGCCCTGCTGGCGCTGGTGACCCTGGCCCTGAAAGCTTTCATTGAGTGGCGTTTGAACGAGAGCGACGCCGACGATTCCGCCTTACGTTCCACGGAGCACTGATATGACCATCGCAGTTAAAAACATCCACAAGCGTTTTGGCGATTTCGTCGCCCTCGACAATATCTCGCTGGACTTTCCCGCCGGCGAACTGACGGCCCTGCTGGGCCCGTCCGGCTGCGGCAAGACCACCTTGCTGCGCATCATCGCCGGCCTGGAACATCCGGACAGCGGCCAGGTGCTGCTCGATGCGGAAGACGCGTCGAACCGCCACGTGCGCGAGCGCCAAGTCGGTTTCGTGTTTCAACACTATGCGCTGTTCAAGCACATGACGGTGTTCGAGAACGTGGCCTTCGGCTTGCGCGTGAAGTCGCGCAGCGAGCGCCCGTCGGAAGACCAGATCCGCCGCAAGGTGAAAGATTTGCTGGAACTGGTGCAGCTGGACTGGCTGGCCGACCGCTATCCGCCGCAACTGTCGGGCGGGCAACGCCAGCGTATCGCCCTGGCGCGCGCGCTGGCCGTCGAGCCCCGTGTGCTGCTGCTGGACGAACCGTTCGGCGCGCTCGACGCCAAGGTGCGCAAGGAATTGCGCCGCTGGTTGCGCCGCCTGCATGACGACTTGCATGTCACCAGCATTTTCGTTACGCATGACCAGGAAGAGGCGCTGGAAGTGGCGGACCAGGTGGTGCTGATGAACAAGGGTACCGTGGAGCAGCTGGGTTCCCCTGAGCAAGTGTACAACCACCCGGCGTCGCCTTTCGTGTACGGCTTCCTGGGCAACGTCAACCTGTTCCACGGCCGCGTGCATGACGGTGTGATGGCCACGGGCGACGCCAGCTTCGAGGTGCCTGATTACGCGGGCGTGAGCGACAGCAAGGGCACGGCCTATGTGCGTCCGCACGACCTGGAAATCGACCGCTACACGCAGGGTGCCGAAGGCATCGTCGTGAAGCTGAGCCGCGCGCATGCCATCGGCCCGCTGGCCCAGCTGGACTTGCAGCGCATCGATAACAGCGAACTGATCGAAGCGGTGATGTCGAACGAGCGCTTCACCCATCTGCAGCTGAAAGAGGGCGAGACCCTGGTCGTGCGCCCGAAACGATTACACGTGTTCGTTGAACCGACAAGAACCTAAGAGGCTGGAACACTATGAATTTTCAACAACTGCGATCGATCCGCGAAGCGGCCCGCCGCGGCTATAACCTGACGGAAGTGGCGAACGCCCTGTTCACGTCGCAGCCGGGCGTGAGCCGGCAGATCCGCGAACTCGAGGATGAGCTGGGCGTGGTGATTTTCGAGCGCAACGGCAAGCGCTTGACTGGCTTGACGGAGCCGGGCAAGGGCATTCTGAAAATCGTCGACCGTCTCTTGATCGAGGCGGAAAACCTGCAGCAGGCCAGCCTCGAATACAGCGGCCAGACCAGCGGGACTTTGTCCGTGGCGGCCACGCACACGCAGGCGCGCTATGCGCTGCCGAAAGTGGTGCAGGGCTTCCGTGCCGCCTTCCCCGACGTGCGTATTGCGCTACAACAAAGCGCGCCCGAGCACATCGCTGAGTGGGTGCTGTCGGGCAAGACCGATATCGGCATCGCGACCGAAGGCCTGAGCCAGTTCCCCGACCTGGTGTCGTTCCCATGCTACCGCTGGAGCCATCTGATCGTCGTGCCGGACGGCCACCCGCTGCTCGAGCACTCGCCCATCCGCCTGGAAGACCTGGCGAAATATCCCTTGATTACCTACGACAAGGGTTTCACGGGACGGGGCCATATCGACGATGCGTTCACCAAGGCGGGCGTGGCCACCGACATCATCCTGACGGCCATGGATTCCGACGTCATCAAGCAATACGTGGCGCTGGGCCTGGGCGTGGGCATCGTGGCCTCGATGGCCTTCGACCATGGCCGCGACAAGGGTTTAAGGGCAGTGGAAGCGTCGCATCTGTTCGCTACCAACACGACGCGCTTGGCCGTGCGCCGCGGCGCCTATCTGCGCGCCTATGCCTACGAGTTCATCCTGCAGCTGGCACCGGATCTGACGCGCGAAGATATCGACCGCGCCATGGCGGGAGAAGACGCCCTCTAGGCGATCGCCGCCCTTTGCGCGCGCGTCAGGCTGGCGACGGCGCGCGCATAGCTAGCCTGTACCAGTTCCGCCAGGTAATCAGGTGGGAAGCGCACTACATCAACGATCGTGACCCAGTGAAAGCGGCCCATGTAGCGGGCCGGTTTGACGCCGGGCATGTCCGTCAGTTCGATAAAGCGCTCCGCGCTGACGCGCAGGCTGAAGCGCCACTGCTCGGGCATGCTGGTCTTGAAATAGGCAAACTTCTTGCCGCCCACTTCAACCACGAGGATGTTCGACGGCGCACCGTACAGCACGGCTTGCGCGCCGGGCAGGGCTGCGCAAAAATCTTTCAGTTCATCGCTAGTCATTCGTCAACCGCCATGAATTGTTGCGTCTTGTGGTCGAAAGCATAGGCTGACCCGGCCGGAGAATCCAGCAGGCGGATGAAACGGTCGTCCACGCTGAGCACGGCGCCCAGCGACACGAGGGCCACGTTGGCGCTGTCGTTGATGTAGTCATCGCTTTCGTCGTTGGCCGTGAAGCGCCAGCCGCTGTCGTCGTCGTTGTCGGGGTCTTCTCGGTACAGATAGCCGACGGGCGCGCCATCTTCCAGCACGCGTTTGGTGACGAAGCACAGGCCCGCATAGCGGTTGACGAGGTTATCGTCATCGTCGTGCTGCGTATTGATGATGTGGCGCGCTTCGAAATCGACGGGGTCCTTGGCGTGCAAATCGGCGATGTAGCCGGGCATGTTGTCTAGCTTGCCCGTGAAATGCCCATGCGGCTCGATCATCTCCACCAGCACCCACATGCGCTCGGCGCCCGGTGCCTGCGGATCGTCGCTGTGGAAGGCGAAGATCAGCTTGACCACGTCGCCGGGGCGTACCTGGGCGATGGCCTCGGGCGGCGATTTATAGAAGGTGTAAGGGTGGCGCGCTGCCAGATCGGCGGCGTCGGTCAGATGCCAGCTGGGCATGGTATTCCGTCGTCAGAGTTGGGGGAATGTCCATGGTAGCCGATTGCCTGCCAGGATGGCCACCCGTACGCCAGTGCTTTATTTGATGTCATAGGCCGCAATAAAAAACGGGAGGCAAATGCCTCCCGTTCTATATGCTGCGTTGCTGTCAGCAGCTTTTACCAGCTATAACCCGCCTTGGCATAGTAATAGCGGCCGTTGAAACCGTTCGGCGCGAAGATGCTGTAGGGCTGGGTGCCGTTGACGTTCAGGTTGCCGTTGCTGGTCACTTGCGCCGGGTAGCGGTTGGTGACGTTGTCGATGCCGGCCACCAGGCGCCAGTTCTTGCCCAGTTTCACGGAACCGGACACGTCCAGCACCCATTGCGGATCATACGTCTGGTCCAGCTTGACATCGTTTTGCGGCACGGTGAAACTGCCGTAGCGCGTCACGACACCGTGTGCATTCCAGATGCCGAAGCCGTAGTCGGCGGCCAGGCTGAACTTGTCCTTTGGCGACGCCACCGTGATGCGGTCGATGCTCTGGCGGTCGATCAGTTTCAGGTTGTTGGCCGTCAGGATGGCCGGATTGTCGGCGATTTTCTGTACCGTACTCTTGTTATGGTTGTACGCCACGGTGAGGTCCAGGCGGTCCTTGTCCTGCAGGTCGATGCGGTAGGTGCTGACGATGTCCACGCCTTCCGTGCGCGTATCGACGGCGTTGGTGAAATAGCGACCCGAACCCACCGGCGTGCCCTGCGCAGCAAGGACGTTTTTCAAGGCATTGCTGAGGACCAGATTGGCTGAGAACAGGATGCGGTTGTCGATGTCGATGCGGTAGGCGTCCACTGTCGTCGTGAAGTTGCGGCTAGGCTGGAACTGCAGGCCCAGGCTGTAGTTGCGGGCCTTTTCCGGTTTCAGATCCTGTGCGCCCAGGGCGCGCGCCTGCGGCGTGTTGACGGCGAAGGTGCCCGTCTCGATCGGCGTGTTGACGCCGTTGACGACCTGGAAGTTGGTGGTGGTAATGGTGTAGTACTGCTGCGCCAGCGATGGCGCGCGGAAACCGCTCGACACGGTGCCGCGCAGCGACAGGGCATCGCTGAACGCGTAGCGCGCCGAACCCTTGGCCGAGGTGGTGCTGCCGAAGTCGCTGTAGCGCTCATGGCGCAGGGCTACGCCACCGGACAGGTTTTTCGTCGCTTCCGCTTCCAGGTTCACATAGATCGACTCGTTGTGGCGCGAGTGGCTGCCTGCGTTGGCAGGACGGAAGCCGGCAAAGCCTTGCGAGCCGCCACCCGTGTACGACGCTTCGTCGCCGGCACCGATGCTGTACTTTTCATGGCGCGCTTCGGCACCGACAGCCACAGTCAGCGGTCCCGTAAAGTAAGAGACGGGAAATTCGCGCGCCGCATCGAGGTTGAACACGGTCTGCTCATTTTTCAGCGAACCGGCATAGAAATGCGTGGGGCTGTTTGCGCCCAGCGACTGGTTGACCGTATTGTCCAGGTCCAGTTCGAACTTGTTGCTGCCGTAATTGATGCTGGCATCCCAGCGCCAGCCGGCCGCCTCGCCGCGCAAGCCCGTGACGATGGACTGGTCGGTCAGAGTGCTGTTTTGCAACGGCAAGAAGCCTTCCGGGAAGAGCGGCGTGCGCTGGACGAACAGCTTCGAATTATTCGGGTCCTGGATCAGGGCCGTGCGCCAGGTGGCGGCGGCCGAGGTGTCGCGCTTGCCGTAGTTGCCGAAGGCGTACCAGTCCACATTGTCATTGATGTGGTATTCGCTGTTGAGGAAAATCGTTGCCGGCTTGCTTTCCGGGTCGCCATAGCGCTGGTTGACCTTGCCATAGCGCGGCTCCAGCGGATTGCGGAAATCGGCGCCGGCGCGGTTGGTCGGATCGCGTTCGGCCACTTCCGCCGAGACACGCACCCAGCCGTCGTCGCCCAGGGCGAAGCCGGCCGATCCCTTGATGGATTTTTGCTTGCCGTCGCGTTCCTGCGTCTGGCCATAGCCTACTTCGATATCGCCGCCGGCCGCGCCTTTTTTCAGGATGATGTTGATCACGCCGGCAATCGCGTCAGAGCCGTACTGGGCCGCCGCACCATCGCGCAGCACTTCCACGTGGTCGATGGCGGCCAGGGGAATGGCGTTCAGGTCGACGGGCGCCGAGCCGCGGCCCAGGGAACCGTTGACGTTGACGACGGCCGAGGTATAGCGGCGCTTGCCGTTCACCAGCACCAGCGTCTGGTCGGGCGACAGGCCGCGCAGCTGGGCCGGACGCACGGCGTCGCTGGCGTCGGCACCCGTGGCGCGGGCGAAGTTCAGCGATGGCAGCAGGCGCGCCAGCACGGTGGCCAGCTCGCCCGAACCCGTGCTTTGCAGGTCGCGCGAGGTAAGGATGTCGATCGGCGATTCGGAATCGATGGTGCGGCGGTTTTTGGCGAAGGTGCCGGTGACCACCACCGATTGCAATTCGCCTTCGGCCGGCAGTTCTTGCTGCGCTTGCGCCTGCATTGGCAGGCTGAAGCAGGCGATCAGGCTGGCGGCGATAACGGTTTTTACGGGGAGGGCGGGAAGCTGGGAACGGGCGGTGCTTGAACTCATCGACAATATCTCTTCGGTTGGTGGTTGCGCGAACCATGGCGGTCCGGTGATGCAATCAGATTAACAGTGGGCACGCGGCGTGCTTACGAATCGTTCTGTCTATCGATATGTAATAAATATCTGAAAGACGTCGAAATGGCGCGAGTAGCGCATATGGCCTCATTTCCAGCATACGACCGGGCATAGCAAGGCTGCAATGCTGCACAGCAGTAAATTGATGGCTGTTGTATAAATACGACTATGTGCGATGAGAGAGGGGAGTCTGGCGGCGGCATGCACCGCCAGGCGGAGCGCGCTTGCTTACTGTCCCGGATTGGGCGCTCTGGCGTGGATGGCGTCGACGGCCGCCACCAGTTCCGGCGACAAGGTGACTTGATGGGCATCGATATTTTGCTGCAACTGCTCCACGCTGGTGGCGCCGATGATGGTCGAGGCCACGAACCAGCGCGAGTAGCACCAGGCCAGCGCCAGTTGCGCCGGACTCAAGCCTTGCGCGCGGGCCAGCGCCGCATACTGGCTGGCCGCAGCTATGGTAGCGGGGCGCACGTAGCGGGGACTCCAGCCGGCCGGGAAGCGCGTCAGGCGGCCCTTGGCCTGTGGATCGTCGAGGTATTTCGCCGTCAGCTGACCGAACGCCAGCGGGCTGTATGCCAGCAAGCTTACATTTTCCCGGTGGCAGGTTTCGTCGAGCAGGCTTGTCTCGAAATGGCGCGCCGTCAAGTTGTACAGGTTCTGGATGGATACGATGCGCGGCAAGCCTTTCAGTTCCGCCTGCTTGATGTATTCGCACACGCCCCACGACGATTCGTTCGACACGCCGATGTGGCCGATCTTGCCTTCCTCGACCAGCTTGCCCAGCACGGCCAGGGTGTCTTCGATGGCCACCGAGGCATGTTCCTTGCGGGGGTTATACACACTGGCGCCGAAGATGGGCAGGTTGCGGCTGGGCCAGTGCAATTGATACAGATCTATGTGCTCCGTCTGCAGCCGGCGCAAGCTGTCTTCGACGGCGGCGCGGATGTTGACCGCGTCGTGGTCCGTCTTGCCCTTGCGTATCCAGTGCATGCGCGAGTTCGGCCCGGCCACCTTGCTGGCCAGCACGATGTCGCCACGCCTGCCGCTTTTCTTCAGCCAGCTGCCGATATGGCGTTCCGTGCTGCCTTGCGTCTGCGCGCTGGCCATCACCGGGTACATCTCCGCCGTGTCGATGAAGTTGATGCCCCGTTCCAGCGCGTAATCGAGCTGGCTGTGCGCTTCGGCTTCCGAATTCTGTTCGCCGAAGGTCATCGTGCCCAGGCAGATCCTGCTGACTTCCAGGCTGCTGGAGCCGAGTCTGACCTTATCCATCATGCTGGCTGTTTGCCGCGCAGCGCGCGGGCGCAATCCTTGATCAAGGCCGGACCGGCGTAAATCAGGCCGCTGTACAGCTGCACCAGCTGCGCGCCCGCCTCGAACTTGGCCAAGGCATCCTTGCCTTGCATGATGCCGCCCACGCCGATGATGGGCAGGGCGTCGCCCAGTTCCGCCTTCAGCAGGCGGATGACATTGTTCGATAGCTCAAACACGGGCGCGCCCGACAGGCCGCCCGCTTCCGCACCGTGCGGCATGCCTTCCACTGCGCTGCGCGACAGGGTCGTGTTGGTGGCGATGACACCGTCGATGCGGTGGCGCGTGAGCGACTCGGCGATGCTTTTCACCTGCTCGCCATCCATGTCCGGCGCGATTTTGAGGGCCAGCGGCACGTAGCGCTTGTGCTTGTCCGCCAGGCGCGCCTGCGCTTCCTTCAGTTGCGACAGCAGGGCGTCGAGTTCGGACGCGCCCTGCAGCTGGCGCAGATTCTTGGTGTTCGGCGAGGAGATATTCACCGTCACATAGCTGGCGTAGGGGTAGACTTTTTCCAGGCACAGCAGGTAGTCGTCGGCCGCCCGCTCGATGGGCGTGTCGGCGTTCTTGCCGATGTTCAGGCCCAGCACGCCGGCGCGGTCCTGGTAAAACTTCGACGCCTGCACATTCGCCACAAACGCGTCCACGCCGCCATTGTTAAAACCCATGCGGTTGATGATGCCTTGCGCCTGCGGCAGGCGGAACATGCGCGGTTTCGGATTTCCCGCTTGTGCGCGCGGTGTGACGGTACCGACTTCGATGGAGCCGAAACCCAGGTCGGCCAGCGCGTCGATGTAGGCGCCATCCTTGTCCAAGCCGGCTGCCAGCCCCACGGGATTCGGGAAGGTGATGCCCATCACCGTGCGCGGGTCGGCGGCAGGTTTGCCGGCCAGCTTCGTCAGGCCCAGCGCGCTAGCGCGTTTCAGGGCGGGCAGGGTGAGATGGTGGGCCGCTTCGGCATCCATCGAAAACAGCAGCGGGCGGGCGAGGGAGTACAGGAATTTTTCAGACATGGGGCGCTTTGAGTAGGTGTGCGGGCTACCGGGGAGGGCTGGCTGCGCGCGAAATAAGTGCCGTATTTTACCGTGTTCCGCGCGGCTGCCGGGTGTATAGTTCCTGTTGGTGAAATGCAATATTGAGATCTTGATAATTTGCATTCGACCTTGGACTTTCCTGTTTCTTCTCTGTTCTGTTGACTTCATAAGCGAGACATCGATTGAAAAAGACACGCATCTTGACGGCCATCGCGGCCGCCAGCGCACTGCTGCTGAGCCACCCGGCCCTGGCCCTGCCCAATACGCAAGACACCCGCATGCTGAGCGAACCGGCCGTTTCCAGCCGGCATATCGCCTTCATCTATGCGGGCGATCTGTGGCTGTCCAACCTGGACGGCGGCGGCGCGCGGCGCCTCACTTCCGACCTGGGCGACAAGTCCAATCCCGTCTTCTCGCCCGACGGCAGCCAGATCGCGTATAGCGCGAACATCGACGGCAATGTCGACGTGTATGTGATCGCGGCGGCGGGCGGCGTGCCACGCCGCCTGACTTTCCACCCAGGCGTTGACCTGGCGCAATCGTTCACGCCCGATGGCCAGGCCGTAATGTTCACTTCGCCCCGCGCCGCCTTCAACAACCGCTTCCAGAAGCTGTTTACGGTGCCGGTGACGGGCGGAGTAGAAACCCAGCTGGAAATCCCCAACGCATCGCGCGCCACGTATTCTCCGGACGGCAAGCGCATTGCGTACAACCCCCTGATGCCCGCTTTCAAGCAGTGGAAGCGTTATCGGGGCGGCACCAATTCCTGGTTGTGGCTGTTTTCGTCCAGCGATAAATCCATCGAGAAAATCCCCCAGCCGACCACGCGCTCGAACGACGTCGACCCGATGTGGATCAAGGACACCGTGTACTTCCGCTCCGACCGCAACGGCGAATTCAACCTGTTTGCCTACGACGTGAAGACCAAGGCCGTGCGCCAGCTGACGCAGCATGCGGATTTCCCCGTACTGAATGCCTCTGCGGCGAATGGCACCATCGTCTACGAGCAGGCTGGCTATCTGCACTCGTTTGACATCGCCAGCGGCCAGGCGCGCAAGCTGAGTATCGCCGTGGCCAGCGACCTGGGGCAGACGCGCCCCCGCTGGGTCAAGAACGCGAAATACATCCGCGACGCGTCGATTTCGCCATCGGGCGCCAGGGTCGCCTTTGAATATCGGGGCGAGATCGTCACCATCCCCGCCGACAAGGGCGACGTGCGCAACCTGACGCAGACGGCCGGCGCCCACGAGCGCACGCCCATCTGGTCGCCCGATGGCCGCTCTGTCGCGTATTTCTCGGACGAGTCGGGCGAATACGCGCTGCATGTGCGGCCCCAGGACGGCAAGGGCGCGGTGAAAAAATTCAAGCTCAATGGCAGCGGCTTTTACGACAACGCCGTCTGGTCGCCCGACAGCAAGAAGATCGCCTTTGCCGACAATGGCTGGAGCATGTACGTGATCGACGTCGGCACGGGCAAGCTGCAAAAGGTCGCCACAGAACCGATGTATGGCGTCGACAAGAGCATGCGCGCCTCGTGGGCGCCCGATTCGCGCTGGCTGGCCTACACGCTCAATTCGCCTACCTACACGCGCAGCGCGTATATCTATTCCGTGGAGCAGAACAAGTCGATGCCTGTGACCGATGGCCTGTCCGACGTGGCCGAACCCGTGTTCGACAAGAGCGGCAAATACCTGTACTTCTTCGCTTCGACGAATGCAGGCCCCAGCAACAACTGGTTCTCGCAGCAGAATGAAGACAACCTGGTGACGCGCACCGTGTGGATGGCCGTGCTGCGGCGCGACTTGCCGTCGCCCCTGATCAAGGAAAGCGACGAAGAGAAAGCCGCCAGCGCAGAGAGTAAAAAAGACACGGCGAAGGCGGAACCGGAAGCGAAGAGCGAACCGAAGGTCGATCCGAAGACGGGCCGCGACGATCCGAAAGTGGCCGTGGCGCCGGTGGCGCCGATAGCCATCGATTTTGACGGCATCGCCACGCGCATCGTCGATCTGCCGCTGCCGGCCGCGCAGTTCTCCAGCCTGGCCGCTGGCGCTGCGGGGCAGATATTCCTGCTGCGCGAAAGCGACGGCAAGAAGGCCGTGCAGCGCTTTGATTTGAAGGAGCGCAAGGCGGAAACCGTGGTGGCTGAGGCCGACGATTTCGAAGTGTCGGCCGACGGCAAGAAGCTGCTGTACCGTCAAAAGGACAACTGGGCCATGGGCTCCGCCACGGGCAAGCTGCTGGCGCAGGGGGAGGGCAAGATCAAGGTCGACGCCATCGAAGTGAAAGCCGATCCGCGCGCCGAATGGACGCAGATTTTCAATGAAGTGTGGCGCATCAACCGCGACTATTTCTATGATCCGGGCATGCATGGCGTGGATTGGAAGGCCATGCGCGACAAGTACGCCGTCTTCCTGCCCGAGCTGTCCAGCCGCGCCGACCTGAACCGCCTGATCCAGTGGATGTGCAGCGAACTGGCCGTGGGCCACCACCGCGGTGGCGGCGGCGACGATTTTATCGAGGCGAAGAAGGTGCCGGGGGGATTGCTGGGCGCCGATTACGAGGTCAGCGACGGCCATTACCGTTTCAAGAAGGTGTATGGCGGCTTGAACTGGAACCCGGCCCTGCGCGCGCCGCTGACGGAGCCTGGCCTGAATGTGAAGGCGGGCGAATACCTGCTGGCCGTCGATAGCCGTCCTTTGTTGCCGCCCACCAATCTGTACAGCGCGTTTGAAAACACGGCTGGCAAAGCCATCGATCTGACGGTGGGGCCATCGGCCGACGGCAAGGGCGCGCGCACGATTACCGTGGTGCCCGTGCCGACGGAGGATGCCTTGCGCAACCGCGACTGGATCGAAGGCAATATGCGCAAGGTCAATGCGGCAACCGGCGGCAAGGTGGCGTACGTGTACGTACCCAATACGGCAGGCCTGGGCCACACCTACTTCAAGCGCTATTTCTTCCCGCAGGCGGACAAGCAGGCCATCATCGTCGACGAGCGTTTCAATGGCGGCGGCAGCGTGGCCGATTACTATATCGAGATCCTGCAGAAGAAGGAAATCGCATGGTGGACCATGCGTTACGGCGCCGACATGAAGACGCCGTCGGCCTCCATCCAGGGGCCGCGCGCCATGCTGATCGACGAGACGGCCGGCTCGGGCGGCGACCTGCTGCCGTGGATGTTCCGCAAAAACAACATGGGCCCGCTGATCGGCAAGGCCACCTGGGGCGGCCTGGTGGGCGTGCTGGGCTTTCCCGTGCTGATGGACGGCGGCTTCATCACTGCACCCAACCTTGCCTTCTGGACGCGCGAAAACGGCTGGGGCGTGGAAAACGAAGGCGTGCCACCCGATATCGAAGTCGAGCAGACGCCAGCCGACGTTATCGCCGGCCGCGATCCGCAGCTGGAAAAGGCGATCGAGGTGATTCGGGCCGAACTGGCGAAGAACCCGCCCGTGCAGCCCAAGCGTCCGGCGTTTCCGGACAAGAGCAAGTAGGTCGGATTAGGCGCGAAGCACCGTAATCCGACGTGTGCCGCCAACAATGTGTCGGATTACGCGCCTTGCGCTAATCCGACCTGCCTTGCACTGTTCGATTCACCCTGTAGGTCGGATGAGCGAAGCGTAATCCGACACCATTGCTTGACCCCGGGGTTACAGGATTACCCACTGCCCTTTGATGCGCGCTTCCAGTGGCTTGAAGTTGATTTTATAGGCCATCTTCGGGCTTTGCGCGATCCAGTAACCCAGGTAGATATACGGCAGGTTCAGTTCGCGCGCCTGGGCGATTTGCCACAGTACGTTGTAGGTGCCGTATGAGGCACCCGGCACGTCGGGATCAAAAAAAGTGTAGACGGACGACAGGCCATCGGCCAGCACGTCGATGATGCTGACCATGCGCAGCGTGCCATCGGGCTCGCGGAATTCCACCAGGCGCGTGTTGACACGGCTTTGCAGCAAAAATTGCGCGTACTGGTCGCGGCTGTCCTGGTCCATGCCGCCGCCCGCGTGGCGCGTGCTCTGGTAGCGCAGGTACAGCTCGTAGTGCTCGTCAAGAAAGGACAGGGTGGCCACGCCCGCCTGCAGGTCGGCATGCCGGCTCCAGGCGCGGCGCTGGTTGCGGTTGGGCGTGAAGGATTGCGCCACCACGCGCACGGGGATGCAGGCCTGGCAGCCGTCGCAATACGGGCGGTAGGTGAAAATGCCGCTGCGGCGAAAGCCGTTACGCACCAGTTCCGAATACACGTCGCTGTTGATCAGGTGCGAAGGCGTGGCCACCTGCGAGCGGGCCTGGCGGTCGTCCAGGTAGCTGCACGGGTAGGGCGCCGTCGTGTAGAACTGCAAGGTGGCAAACGGTAGTTCGTTCAGGTGCGTCATGCTGATCCTGTCTGGTCTGGCCGCAGCAATGGATGTCTGTGTGAAGCTATCATAACTTTTTTATGCCGGTGGTGCAGCATGCCAGTCGGTGATTTGCGCTGCTTCAATGGCGACGCGTACATGGGCCAGGAAGCGCGCGCGCGAAATGGGCGCTGCGCCCAGCGAGGCCAGGTGTTTTGTTTCTTGCTGGCAGTCAATCATGGTCACGCCGCGTGCTTTTAAAAAGCGTACCAGTTGCGCCAGCGCAATCTTCGAGCCATCCGAGACGCGCGCGAACATCGATTCGCCATAGAACATGCGCCCGATCGATACGCCATAGGCGCCGCCCACCAGTTCGCCGTCCAGCCACAGTTCCGACGAATGCGCGTAACCCAGTTTGTGCAAGCCCGTGTAGCCGGCGATGATCTCTTCGGAAATCCAGGTGCCCGGGCCATCCTTGCGCGGCGCCGCACAGGCGCGCATGACGGCGTCGAAATCGCCGTCGAAGCGCAGCTGCCAGTGCCCGTCCGTGGCGGCGCTGCGCTCGACCCTGCGGATGGCCTTGTGCAGGCTGTCGGAGACCTTGAAATCCTCCGTCTTCAGCACCATGCGCGGATCGGTGCTCCACCAGAGTATGGGCTGGCCTTCGGAAAACCAGGGGAAGATGCCGTGCCGGTAGGCGTCGAGCAGGCGCGCGGGCGACAGGTCGGCGCCGGCCGCCAGCAGGCCGGGCGCTTCATCGGTGAGGGCGCGCGAGACGTCGGGGAACGGGGTGTGGATGTCGAGCCAGGGAATCATGCGGCGATAAAGGTGGCAGTTGGTGGAGGCTTACTCGGCATCCGTACGCGCCATCGGGCGCGTGATGTCGCCTGTATGGACACCGTAGCTGCCGCCTTCGCGGATTTTCACGCGGTCGGCAAAGTACAGTTCCAGGGTGGCGCGGATGGTGGGGAAGGCCAGGTCATCCCAGGGAATTTGCGCTTCCGTAAACAGCTGCACCTCCAGGCTTTCGATGCCCGGTGCGAAATCGAGGTCGCGCAAACGCGCCAGGTAGAACAAATGCACCTGGTGCACGCGCTGCACGTTGAGCAGCGAAAACAGGGGGCCCAGCTCGATATTGGCGCCCGCTTCCTCCACCGTTTCGCGCTCGGCCGCGTCGGACGTCGTTTCATCGTTTTCCATGAAGCCGGCCGGCAGCGTCCAGTAACCGAGGCGTGGCTCGATGGCCCGCTTGCACAGCAAGACCTGCAGCTGGCCATCCTCTTCCCATACGGGAATCGAGCCGACCACCATTTTCGGGTTCTGGTAATGGATGGCGTCGCAGTTGGTGCAGACATAGCGTGGACGGTTGTCGCCTTCCGGAATGGACAGGCTGACAGGATGGGCACATTCGGAGCAGAATTTCATGGGCTGGCTTGGAAAAGGGATGGCATGGGCTTAGTCGCTAGTGTAACGCTTACTGTACACCGATTGCGCGCGCCGTGGCATGGCGGGCGGACACAATGCCAACCGGCAATTGGCCAGATTTTTTCATTAAATGGCTCTATTGCAGTCCAAGGTGAGATAGCTATTGCCTAAGTCGCCCGTTTGCCCTTATAATTCGAGTGCGGGGTGGAGCAGTCTGGCAGCTCGTCGGGCTCATAACCCGAAGGTCACAGGTTCAAATCCTGTCCCCGCAACCAATACCGGAAAGCCGCTGACTCTTGCAAAAGATCAGCGGCTTTTTCCATTTCTAGCCCAAGCCACACTCTGCGAGGCGGGGCGGGAATGACATTGTCAAATCATGCCCTTTACGCCGCGCAACAATCTGGTATATAATTCAAGTGCGGGGTGGAGCAGTCTGGCAGCTCGTCGGGCTCATAACCCGAAGGTCACAGGTTCAAATCCTGTCCCCGCAACCAATTCGAAGCCGCTGGCTCCTCGCAAGAGGGTCAGCGGTTTTTTCGTTGTGCGCTAGTGTTTACTCCTGCGCCTGGCGTGCATACACCACCAGCCTCAAATGGCGGTCCGCATCGATGGTCAGCGAAGTGTGCTCATAGGCAAGCTCCTCGCCGTCGATGTTCAGCTGGCGCACGCCGGCGCACGGCGCGTGCACGTCGTGGCGGCGCCACCATAGCTTGAACTCGGGCGACACTTTTTCCAGGTCTTCCACCAGCGCGTGGATATCGGCTTCCTGCGTGGCACGCGCGTAGTCGCGGCGAAAGCTCGACAGCATCAGCGGCGCCTGCTCTTCCCAGCCGGCGATGCGAGAGCGCAGCAGCGGATCGGTAAACAGCAGCCACAGCAGATTGCGGCCTGAGGCAGCATGCGCGCCGAAGCCAAACAGGGCATCGGCTCCCCCGTTAAACGCCAGCACGTCCCAGCGCAAGTTGAGCACATAGGCCGGATGCGCCAGTTCGTGCATCAAGCGGCGCACCAGCGGTGGCACCACGCAAAATGTCTTGCCCTCTTCTGCCGGTGGACGCGCATGCGCCAGCAGGAACAGGTGGCGGCGCTCGCCCGCATCCAGCTTGAGCACCTGCGCCAGCTTGTCGAGGAAGGTGCTGGAGACGCCGATGTCGCGCCCCTGCTCCAGCCAGGTGTACCAGGTCAGCCCCACGCCGGCCAGCGCCGCCACCTCTTCGCGGCGCAAACCTGGCGTCCTGCGCCGCCCGCCGCCGGGCAGGCCGACATCTTCGGGCGACAGCCGCGCACGCCGCGCCTGCAGGTAGGCGGCCAGTTCGTGGCGGGTGCGGGCCAAAGTGCGCATGGTGCGGTCTTTCCTGTGAGCCTGTTGCTATCAGTAATAGCATAAACAGTTAAATTGTAATTGTTTATATTGTATTCCAGAATGCCAGCTTTCTTCCTGAAAGCGTGCCCATGTCTGATTCTTCCTCCTCCAGTGCCGTAGCGCCTGCCACCACCGCGCTGCCCGCCACCGTCTACCTGATTGCCATGGGCGCGTTCGCGCTGGGCATGGCGTCGTATGTGACGGCGGGCCTGATGCCGATGCTTGCCAGCGCATTTTCAGTCTCCCTGGCGATGGCCGCGCAACTGGTGACGGCGTTTACTTTGGCCTATGGCCTCGGTTCGCCCCTGGCCGTGGCCCTGCTGCCGGCGCGCGCGCAGCGCGCCGGCCTGTTGTGGGCGTTGGCCGTGTTCGTGCTGGCGAACGGTGCCAGCGCCCTGGCGCCTGGTTTCAGCGGTTTGCTGGCATGGCGCGCCATCGCCGGCATCGGTGCGGGCGTCTATCTGGCGCTGGGCATCGCGGCGGCGGCGGGCGTGTCGGCGCCGCAGCAGCGGGGCAAGGCCATCGGTGTGATCATGGGCGGCATGGCGGGCGGCACGGTGCTGGGCGTGCCATTGAGCTTGTTGCTGGCGCAGCAGCTGGGCTGGGCCGCGGCCCTGTGGCTGGTCGCCATCCTCGGTGCGCTGGCGCTGGCGGGCTTGTTGTGGAAGCTGCCCGCGTTGCCGGCAGTGCCGGCAATCTCGCTGCGCCGCAAGCTGGCCTTGCTTGCCGACGGGCAGGTGCTGGCCATCCTGCTCGTGTCGCTGCTGGCGGCCATTGCCAGCCTGGGCATGTACACGTTTATTGCGCCGCTGCTGGCATGGTCCGCGCACGGTGCGCCGATTTCCGCCACGCCCTTCCTGTGGGCCTGGGGCGCGGGTGGCATCGCGGGCAGCGTGCTGGTGGGGCCGTGGGCGGACAAGATGGCGGCGCCGAAGCTGAGCTGGTTCATTTTGCTGCTGCTGGCGCTGGCCCTGTGCGCGCTCCCGCTGGCGGCCGGCTGGTCGGCGTGGCTGATGCTGGCGCCGATTGCGCTGTGGGGCGCGGCTGGCTGGGCCCTGCAAGTGCCGCAGAACCAGCAGTTGCTGGCCGCACGCACGCGGCAGGGCGATGGCAACCTGGCCATCGCCCTCAATGAATCGGCCCTGTACCTCGGCAGCGCCATCGGCGCCGCCGCAGGCGGCTTGCTGCTCCTGCTGGACTGGCCCATGTGGCTGCTGGCGGCGGCCGCCGCTTTTGTCGCCGCCCTAGCGCTGTTATTGCAGTTGCCCGCCGCGCGGCGCGTCTAGGTCCTAGGCTTTCTTCGCCAGCTGCATGCCCACGGGCAGGGCGCGGATGCGCTTGCCCGTGGCCGCGAAGATGGCGTTGCACAGGGCGGGCGCGATGGGCGGCGTTGCCGGTTCGCCCACGCCGCCCAGCTCCATGTCCAGGGTGCCCGGTACCAGGTGCGTGTGGATCACGTGTGGCGCGTCGGCGGCCCGCAGCACGCTATAGTCGTGGAAATTGCTTTGCTCGACCCGGCCATTCTTGAAGCTGATCTCGCCGCTCATGGCCAGGGACAGGCCCATGATGCAGGCCCCCTCGATCTGCGAGCGCACGCGGTCCGGGTTGATCTGCGGTCCGCAATCCATGGCGATATCGACCCTGGGCACGATGACTTCCCCGGCCGCGTTGATCTCCACTTCGATCACGGCCGCCACATAGGTGACAAAGCTGTAGGACACGGCCAGTCCCAGTCCCCGTCCCTTGGGCAGCTTGCGGCCCCAGCCCGCCTTGGCTGTCGCCAGCTCGATCACGTGGCGCATGCGGCCGATGTCTACCGGATACTTCGCCGGGTCTTCGCCATAGTTCCAGGCATCGGACAGGTCGCCCGGGTTGATCTTGCGCGCGGGGCCCAGCAATGCCAGCAGGTAGTCGCGGTGGTCCCTCTTTGCCGCATGCGCCAGTTCGGCCGTGAACGACTGGATGGCAAACGCGTGCGGGATATTCGACACGGAACGGAACCAGCCGATGCGCGTGTGGGCCGGCACTTCCGGCACTTCGACGCGGATGTTCGCAATGGCGAACGGCACGTTGATGGCCGACATGCCCAGCTCGAACGGCGCCTGCTTGTTCGCGCCGGCGGCAAAGGTCGAGGTGATGGTGGGCGCGGCCGTGCGGTGCAGCCAGGCCGTCGGCATGCCTTTGGCGTCCAGCGCTGCTTCCAGCCGTTCGACGGACACCGTATGCAGGTAGTCATGCTGCAGGTCGTCGTCGCGCGTCCACGTCAGCTTGACGGGCGCGCCGTCCATGGCCTTGGACAGCAGCGCCGCCTCGACGGCGAAATCGGGTTTCGACTTGCGCCCGAAGCCGCCGCCCAGCAGGGTCACGTGCACGGTCACGTCGTCGTACGCCAGGCCCAGTGCCTTGGCCACGTTGCTGCGCGTGGCCTGCGGCGCCTGCACGCAGGCCCACACTTCTGCCTTGCCATCGGCGATGCGCACGGTGGCGGCGGGTGGCTCCATGGTGGCGTGGGCCAGGTGTGGCAGATAGTATTCGGCACTGAATTTGCGCGCGGCGGGAGCGGCGGCCAGGGTGTCCACAGTCTTGCCCTGGTCGCGCGCGGGGTTGGCCGGCTGGCGCACGGCCGCTTCCAGCGTCTTGCGGAATGCCTTCGAATCGTAGCTGCCGTTCGGGCCATCCTCCCATTCCAGCACCAGCGCTTCGCGGCCCTTGATGGCGGCCCAGGTGTTGCTGGCGATGACGGCCACGCCGCCCAGCGGATTGAACATGGCCGGCGGCGGACTGCCCGCCAGTTCGACGATGCGCAGCACGCCAGGCACTTTCAGCGCCGCCGTCTTGTCCACGCTTTTCAGCTTGCCGCCAAATACGGGAGGACGGGCGATGACGGCATACGCCATGCCATCAAGGCGCGTGTCTATGCCGAAGTGGGTGTTGCCCGTGACAATGTCATGCAGGTCGATGCCGCGCGTGCTGGTTTGTCCGATGTAGCGCAACTCGCCCGCCGTTTTCAGGCTGATGCGCGCGCGCGGCGGCACTGGCAATTTGGCCGCTTCTTCGGCCAGCGCGCCGAAGGACAGCGAGCGTCCGCTGGCCGCATGCACGACCGCGTGGTTGGTGGCTTTGACTTGCGTCACGGGCACGTCCCAGCGCACGGCCGCCGCCGTTTCCAGCATCAGGCGCGCCGTGGCGCCCACGTGGCGCATGGCGCGGAACGAGTGGCGCATGCTGCGCGAACCGTCCGTATCCTGGCTGCCGTAGCGCGCCTCGTCGGCGGGCGCCTGCTGCACGCGCACCTGCGCCCAGTCGGCGCCCAGTTCGTCGGCAGCGACCATGGGCAGGCTGGTGCGGATGCCCTGGCCCATTTCGGAGCGGTGCGCCACGATGGTGACAATGCCGTCGGCACCGACCGACAGGAAGACCAGGGTGTCGTCGACCACGCCGCCAGCCATATTGTCGCCGCCGTATTTGACGGCGTCGGCCGCCATCACGAGGCCGGAAGGGCCGGCCACCAGGGTCAGGCCGGCCAGCGCGCCGGCGGCCTTGAGCCAGTTGCGCCGCGCAGGCGAAGCGGGGACGGAGATATTCTCAAGGATGCTCATTTGGCCGCTCCTTTCGCGTTGATGCTGGTCGCGGCCTGCTTGATGGCCGCGTGGATGCGCGTATAGGTGCCGCAGCGGCAGATGTTGCCGCTCATCGCTTCGCGGATCTGCCGGTCGTTCGGCGCTGGCGTCTTGTGCAGCAGGGCCGTGGCCGACATGATCTGCCCTGCCTGACAGTAGCCACATTGAGGCACGCCGTGTTCCTGCCAGGCTTGCTGCAGGGCCAGGCCGACCTTGTCTTCGCCCACCGCTTCGATGGTGGTGATCTTCCTGCCTGCAGCGGCCGATACGGGCGTCACGCAGGAGCGGATGGCGTCGCCATCGAGGTGCACGGTGCAGGCGCCGCACAGGGCCATGCCGCAGCCGAATTTGGTGCCGGTCATGCCCAGTTCGTCGCGCAGGGCCCACAGCAGGGGCGTGTCGTCAGGCAGGGCTAGGTCGTGCTGCTTGCCATTGATGGTCAGGGTCGTCATGTTTATTCCTCGGGGTGGGGATGGTACGGGGAAGCGCGACGGCCATCCGCCAAACGGATGAGCGCATCAGTACGGGATGGTAGCACCAGCCGTCCTGCGCTGCAGGGCGTGGGACCGGTGGCGGCAGGCCAGGCTGGCACATGCCGGCGCAAGGTCTTCTATACTGCGGCTCCTGATATTGGAATTTTCTATGGTACACATGACACCGGCGCAAGGATTGCCGGACATCCTGGCGCCCGGCTTGCAAGTGGTTTTTTGCGGCCTCAATCCCGGCGTGGACGCGGCGGCGGCCGGCCACCATTTTCTCGGCCGTGGTAACCGCTTCTGGCCCGTGCTGCACTTGGCCGGCTTCACGCCGCACCTGGTGTCGCCGCAAGACGATGCCAGTGTGCTCGGTTTCGGACTGGGTTTGACTGCGGCCGTCGGGCGCCCGACCAGCCGCGCGGACCAGGTGGGGGGGGAGGAGTTCGCGCAAGCGGCGGCGGGCCTGCAGCATAAACTGGTATTGATGCAGCCGCAGTGGATCGCCTTCCTGGGCAAGGCTGCCTACGCGGCGATGACGGGAAAACGCCAGCTGGAGTGGGGCGAACAGCCAGAGCGCTTCGGCGGAGCGCGCGTGTGGATATTGCCCAATCCCAGTGGCCTCAATCGCTGCTATTCAAAGGAGCGACTGGTCGACGCGTATGCGGAACTCAAACGCGCGCTGGGCTGAAGTTCAGTTCCACCGCGCGCAACAGCGGCGTGACGAAATCGAGGAAGGCGCGCAATTTCAACGGCAGCGGCGTTTGTCCCTTGTGCAGCAGGCTGACGGGCAAGGGCGCCGCTTCGAACGGTGCGAGCACGATGCGCAGCCTGTCGTCGCGCAGGGCGTCCATGACCTGATACGATAGCACGCGGATCACGCCCGCGCCCAGGGTGGCTGCGGCAATCGCCGCGTCCACCGTATTGACGGCGAGTCGCGAGTGCACGGGCACGGACTGCGTAGCCTTGCCCGTGCCGAAGACCCAGGCGCGCCGCGATTCCAGCACCTCGAAGCTAATGCAGGCATGCGCCGCCAGGTCGCCCGGCGCAGTTGGCGCGCCATGCGTGGCCAGGTAGCCGGGACTGGCGCAGACGACCCGGCGCACGGTGCCGACCCGCGTCGCCATGAAGCTGCTGTCGGGCAGGTCGCCGATGCGCACTGCCACGTCGACCTGCTCTTCCATCAGATGCAGGACGCGGTCGGTCAGTACGAGCTTGATCTCGATATCCGGATAGTGGGCGAGAAACGCCGCCACTACGGGCACGATGTGCAGGCGTCCGAATACGACGGGTGCCGTGATCGTCAGCTCGCCTTTCGGGGCCGCATATTCGCCCGTCGCCGTGCGCTCCGCTTCGCTGATCTCTTCGAGGATGCGGCGGCACGCGGCCACGTAGGACAGGCCGGCCTCCGTCAGCGACAACTGGCGTGTCGTACGGTGCAGCAAGCGCGTGTTGAGGTGCGTTTCCAGCGCCGCCACCTTGCGGCTGACAGTGGCCAGCGGCATGCCGAGGCGGCGCGCGGCGGCCGACAGGCTGCCCGCGTCCACCACCGCCAGCAAGATGCTCATCGATTCCAACCTATCCATGGTTTGTTCTCATCCTGTTCTCATAGACAGCCTATCAATATTTGGAAGAATGATTCTCAATCTTATGGGATTCTCTTTGCAGGTGCAAGTAGATAAGCTGGTCTCCTTCGCTGCGGCATGTTGCCGCGGCAATTAGAAAGGACAGCGCCATGCGCCCCACGCCCAATCCCCCGCCCAATGTACACACTGTGACGCCCGCGCCGCGCGGCAAGATCCTCATGATGGCGGTGATCGCCGGCGCGGTGATCACTAACATCTATTGCACCCAGCCTATCCTGCCCCTGATCCAGTCCGGCCTGGGCGTCGACCTGGCGGCCGTCAATCTGGTCGCCGGCGCGGCGCTGCTGGGCTTTGCCACGGGGTTGGCCCTGCTCCTGCCGTTGGGCGACCGATTCGACCGGCGCACCCTGGTACTGGGGCAGATCGCGCTGGCCTTCGTTTGCGCCCTGGCGGCGGCGCTGGCGCCCGGCATCTGGGCGCTGATCGTTGCATCGTTTGGCCTGGGTATCGTCAGCTGCGTGCCGCAGCAACTGGTGCCGCTCGCCGCGAGCATGTCGCCACCCGGTGAGCGCGGCCGTTCCGTCGGGACGGTGGTCAGCGGCATCATGGTGGGCATCCTGCTGGGACGCACGGTCGCCGGCGTGGTGGGCGATGCCTGGGGCTGGCGCGTCGTGTACGCCATGGAAGCAGCGTTCATGGTGCCCGTGTGGATCGCGGCCGCCGCCTTGCTGCCACGCGGGAAACCCGGCACGGACCTGTCTTACGGGCGCTTGCTGGCATCGCTGTGGCCTCTGGCGCGCGACCATCGCCCCCTGCGCGAAGCCATGCTGATCCAGGCGCTGTTGTGGGCATGCTTCAATGCGTTCTGGGTCAACCTGGCGTCGTTGCTGGCCAACGGCCCATGGCACCTGGGCAGCGCCTGGGCCGGCGCCTTCGGCATCATCGGCGCGGCCGGCGCGCTGGCCGCCACCCTCGGTGGCAGGGCCGCTGACAGACTGGGTTCGCGCACGGTCATCGGCCTGAGCATCGCCATTGTGACGCTGTCCTACCTGCTGCTGGCGGGCGCCGCCTCGTCGCTGGCCTTGCTGGTGATCGGCGTGATCGTGCTCGACATCGGCGTGCAGGCTGCGCTGGTAGCGAACCAGACGCGCGCCTTTGCCGTCGATCCGACTGCACAGGGCCGCATCAACAGCCTGTACATGACGGCCACCTTCATCGGCGGCGCCGCCGGCGTCGCGGCCAGCGGTTGGCTGATGCAGCGTTATGGCTGGATGGGGGTGGCGGTGTTTGGTGTCGTACTGGGCCTGGTGGCCGGCTGCATCCACCTGGCCGGCGCACGCGCACAACGGCGCGCGCCGGTGCTGTCATAAGGGCTAACCTGTACTTATCGAGGCTGTTCCAACTGCGTATACACGGCGTCGGCTATCTTGCCCAGCGCCTGTTTGGGAAGGCTCGCCGAGAGGGCATAACCGAGCTGGCCGTCAATCCAGTAAAAAACGCTCAAGTCCTTTTCTTGCGTGTAGCGGAAAGCCGTTTCCTGCTTGCCGGCCCGCTCCTTGGCCACGTACAGGGTCAGGCGCTTGCCAGTGCCCTCTTCATACATGAATTGTGCCACGGGGCCGTCGCCATCGCCGGGCAGCAAGCGGCCGCCGATCAGGTGATAGCCGAGCGGCGACAGCACAGGCGGCCGCAAGGTGCTGCCCAGGCGTTTCGACAGCCATTGCACCAGGTGCGCCTCTTGCTCCACCCCCACTTCCACGGGGTGGCGCACCTCGGGCGTGTAGACGGCATGGGCGATGGCGGCGCTGCGCGCCAGGGTCAGGGGGCTGGCGCTGGCGACCCGCATGTCGCCTCCATCGCCGCGCAGCAGCCAGCCGCCCATGCCGCCAGCGAACACCAGCACGATGGCTGCTGCCGCCTGCATGGCGTGGCTGTACCAGGCTTGGTTGGCCGCCGGCGGGGCCGCTGCTTGCAGCAAGGCCGGCGGAAAGGTTTCTTCCAGCATCGGGTCGAACAGGGCGCGCAATTGCTGGTTCTGTTCACGCCAGGCGTCCACCCTGGCGGCGTCCTCGGGGTGCGCGCGCAGGTGGGCGTCGATGGCCGCGCGCTGGTCTTCGGGCAGGACGCCGTCGGCCAGGGCGTGCAATTGCGCTTCGCTGATGGCTTGCGTTGTCATTTCACGACTTTCAGGGTGGGTGGGCCGCTGCCTTGGCTGCCGGCAGGGCGGCCATCGAGCAGGGTGCGCAGTTTGTCGCGTCCGCGCGACAGGCGCGACATCACGGTGCCGACGGGGATGTCCAGCGTAGCCGCCACCTGCTCATACGGCATCTGTTCGAGCGCGACGAGCAGGATGACCTCGCGTTGTCCCAGCGGCAAGCGAGCCAGCGCCGCATCCATTTCACCGATGGCGATCGCTTGCCCCGGCGCGTGCTCCGGGGCGTGCAGCAGGGTGTCATCGTCCAGTTCCTGCAGCGCCAGGCCGGGGCGGCGCAAGTGATCCACGTGCAGGTTGTGCATGATGGAGAATAGCCAGGGGCGCATTTCGCTGCCCCGCTGCCACTGTGCCAGCCTGCGCCAGGCCCGCTCCACGGTGTCCTGCACCAGGTCGTCCGCGTGCAGGGGACCGACCAGCGCGCGCGCATAGCGACGCAGGCCTGGCAGGCACGCTTGCAACTGGCGGCTGTCCTCTTGCATGGTCATCGTGGAGAGGGGGCGGGTAGCTTAAGGCTTGACGACGTGCCACACGTTCTTGAAATTGTCGCCTGCGACGTCGCCCGGCTTCTTGTCTTCCTTGTACAGGTACAGGGGCTTGCCCTTGTAGGTCAGCTGCATGGCGCCGTTGTCTTCACGCTTGATGCTGCCATACGGCGCGGCGGGCGTCGCGTCCGTGGCGATGACGGCGGGCCAGGCGACCAGGCAGCCGCCGCTGCAGGCGCTCTTGCCGCTGTCGGCGACATCCTTGTCGAAGACATACACGGTCATGCCTGTGGCGTTGACCAGCATGCCGTTGGCGGGCATGACGTCGGCGGCGAAAGCCAGCGGGGCGGACAAGGCGGTAAACAGGGCGGTGGCGGCAAAAGTAGTAAAGCGCATGATGGTCTCCTTGAGGTTTTGAGGGCTTGCAAGGGATAGACGTTGGCCGCTCGCCGTTTATTCCCGCTCTGGCGAATTATTTTTTTCCGGCGCATGCAGGCTGGCCCACAGGTGGGCCGCGGCCATGGTGCGGTGCGGCGCGTACTGGCGCAGCCATTGTTCCGTGCGCGCCATGTCCGGCTTGCTCTCTTCGCCGAGCAGCTTTTGCAGGGCAGCGCGAATGGCCACGTCGCCATGCAGCGAGCAGTCGGCGTAGCCGTAGCCGCGCAGCAGCGCGTAATTGACGGTCCACGGGCCAATGCCCTTCACGGCCAGCAGTGCCTGCGAGATCGCCGCCACGTCGCCGGACGCCGGCAACTCAAGCGACAGTGCGCCCTCATCGACCAGGCGCGCCAGGCGCAGCACGGTTTCCGCCTTGGCGCGCGAAAATTTGCGGCTCGTCAAGTCCTCGACGGATAGCTGCGCCACGTCGCGCGCCTCCGGGTAGCACCACAAACCGCTGCCGTGCCTGCGGCCCGCCTGCAAAATGAAGGTGCGGCGCAGGGAAATGGCGAACGACAGGTTGATCTGCTGGCCGATGATGGCCCAGGTCAGCGCCTCGAAGGGGCTGGCCGACTGCACGATGCGCAAGCCTGGGTTGACGCGGATCAAAGGCGCCAGCAGCGGATCGCTGGCGGCCAGTTGGGCGAATGGCTGCGGATCGATGCGCAGGCCGAGGATGTTGAGCAGCGCGCCGTGCAGGGGCGCTCGACGATCGGCGACGGTATTGTCGTTGTCGTCGATCTCGGCCTGGCAGATAGCGGCATCGTCCGTGAACGCCACATCCAGCACGACAGGCACCCCTTGCAGCAGGATACCCTTGCGCAGGCCCGTCGGCGTGAGCTGTTCGGCCACGGCTTCCGTGTCACGGCTGTGGAAGGCGATGACATCGTCGCGGCGGTAGCCGGCGGGCAGGGGGAGGGTCCAGTGCAGCAGGGTCATGGTGGGCCAAAGTCAGGGACGGTATCAGGAGGGCGATGCTGGGGCATCCCGTTTCTTGCTTTCTGCCTTAGCGCGCACAGATATCGGTGCCGGGTGGCGTCAAGGCCGCCGCGTGCTGGATCTGCAGGGCGTCGGGCACGCCGTTTTTGACTGCAGTCAGCTCGGCCAGGATGGAAATGGCGATTTCGGCCGGGGTCTTGCTGCCGATATACAGGCCGATGGGGCCGTGCAGGCGCGCCAGCTGTTCCGCGCTGACGTCGAACTGCAGCAGCCGCTCGCGGCGCTTGGCGTTGTTGGCGCGCGAGCCGATGGCGCCGACATAGAAGGCCGGGGATTTGAGCGCTTCCATCAGGGCCAGGTCGTCGAGCTTGGGATCGTGCGTGAGGGCGACGACGGCGCTGCGGCTGTCGAGCTTCAAATCCAGCACGAGGTCGTCAGGCATGGCGTGTAGCAGCGGTACGCCGGGCACGTTCCAGCCGCCGCTGTATTCCTCGCGGGGGTCGCAGACGATGACGTGGTAATCCATGGCCGTGGCGATTTGCGCCACGAAGCGCGACAGCTGGCTGGCGCCGATGATCAGCAAGCGCCAGCGCGGGCCGTGCTGCGTGGTGAGTATGCCATCTTCCAGGGCCAGCACGGCGCCCGGTGTCGCGCGCTGCAGGGTGACGACGCCGCTGCGCAAGTCGAGGCGGCGCTCGACCAGTTCATGCGCTTCCAGGCGCGCCAGCAGTTCGGCCACGCCGCTGCCCGCATGCAGCGGCTCGATGGCCAGTTCGATGGTGCCGCCACAGGGCAGGCCAAAGCGGTGCGCCTCGTCGGCGCTGATGCCGTAGCTGACGACGTCCGGCAGAGTGCGCACGATGCCGTGCACGCGGACGGTGTCGATCAGGTCATCCTCGATACAGCCGCCGGACACGGAACCGACCACCTTGCCATCGTCGCAGATGGCCAGCGTGGCGCCCACGGGGCGGGGGCTGGAGCCCCAGGTCTTGATGACGGTGACGAGTTCGCAGCGGTGGCCGGCGGCGAGCCAGGCGGCGCTGGTTTTCAGAACTTCAAGGTCGATGCTGTCCATGGGCCGCGAGAGTGATGCCGCATGTTTGCGGCAAAGTATGGAATAGTATTCAAGATTGTGGATATACTACCTGTTCCACCACCCTGCGGAGAATTTTCATGTCAAATGAAGTCAAGACGCAAGAAGAGGGTATTCCCAAGTTCGGCAAGCTGCTCATAGTCCTGTTTTTAGCCGTGGTGTTCTGCGGCGCTCTTACTTGGATTATGGGCACCTACTTCCCGAATTTCCCCGGCGCCTGAGCAAACTTGGTTTTGTCAGGCGCCTCCGTGCTTAAGGCTTGAGCGGCTTCTTTGCCGCCTGCTTGGCGCGCACGTCGGTGACGGCGCGGTTGATGGCAGCCATGCGCGAGTTGGTGCCCGGATGCAGGGCCGTGTAGCCGTTGGCGACCGTGGCCGGCACTTGCGTGGCCATGCGCTGCCAGAAGCGGGCGGCGTTGTCGACGTTGTAGCCGGCGCGCGCCAGCAGATAGATGGCCAGGGTGTCGGCTTGCACGTCGAGTTCCTGCGGCATGGCCTTGATACCGGCGGCGCCCGTCAGCATCGATACGTCGGGCTGCACGGCGCCCAGGCTGTCGATGATGCTGCCGGCCGTGCCTGCCGTGCGCTGGCTGCGCGGGTGGTCGAGGATGTTGTGCGCCATTTCGCGGGCGATGACGAAGGCGATGCCTTCGTCATTTTGCGCCGCATTGACCATGCCACGCGTGAGCATGATGCGCGCGCCGTCCGAATACGCGTTGATATTGTCCGCATTGCCCAGGGCGACGCGGAAGGCGCAGGCGCGCGTGACGGGAATTTTCAGATCCTGCTGCTGGCCGTCGCGGGCGATGGTCATGTTCAGGCTGGCGCTCTTGGAGGCCAGCGGGCCGACGATGGCGCCGAACGGGCCTTCCGCTTTCGGGCCGGCGGGCAGCGGCTTGCCTTCGGCGGCAAGCAAGCCGTCACCCTTGCGCAAGCCGGCGCGCGCGGCGCCGCTGCCTGGCAGCACGCCCGAAACCTGCATCTGTTCGCCGTAGCCGAGGGCTGCCTGTGCCGCGTCGGCATAGATGCCCGGGTAGGAATACTTATTCTGCGCCGTGAAGCCCAGCAGGTTGCGCGCATACGTCTTGCACAGGTCCGCATTGTTGATCAGCAGGGGCGCCGAGACTTTCGACAGGCGGTCCTGCAGCGCCACCATCTTCACCAGTTCTTCCTGCGCCGCCTTTTGCTGCGCCGTCAGGGCCGGCGCATCGGGTGCGGGCACGACGTTGAACGGGCCGTTGCCATTCGTCGTCGGCGTGGTGCAGGCAGAGAGAAGCGCAACGCAAGCGACCAGCAATGGCGAGGCCAGATGGCGCAGCGAAGTCTTGACTGGGAGCAGATGGCGAAAACCTGGCATAAGACAATCCTTAATGTTTGCCGGTGCTGCCGAAACCGCCAACACCGCGTTCGCTGTCGCCGAATTCCTCGACGACGTTAAAGCCCACTTGCAGCACCGGCACGATAATCAGCTGTGCCAGGCGTTCCATGGGATTGAGCGTGAAAGCGCTCTGGCCCCGGTTCCAGGTCGATACCATCAACTGGCCCTGATAATCGGAGTCGATCAAGCCTACCAGATTCCCCAATACAATGCCGTTTTTGTGGCCCATGCCGCTGCGCGGCAGGATCATGGCCGCATACGACGGGTCGCCGATGTGGATGGACAGGCCGGTGGGAATGAGCACCGTCTGTCCCGCTTCGATGGTGATGGCCTCGGTGATGCAGGCGCGCAGGTCCAGCCCCGCGCTGCCTGGCGTGGCGTAGGCCGGCAGCAGTTCTTTCATGCGGGCGTCGAGGATCTTGATGTCGATATTTTTCATTAATCTAACTAACTAAGCTAAGTCGTATAAAGGGTTACTTGAGGAGCGAATTTTTTGCCAGGCGTTTCGAGATTTCCGAAATCAGCTGGCGCGCCAGGTTCAGTTTCGAGGCGCGCGGCAGCACGGTATGGCCTTCCTCGTCGAACAGGATGATGGTGTTGTCGTCCTGGCCAAACGTATTCTGGCCGATATTGCCGACCAGCAAGGGGATGCCCTTTTTTTCGCGCTTGGTCGAGCCGAACTCCACCAGGTTTTCCGATTCGGCCGCAAAGCCCACACAGTAGGGATAGCCGGCCAGGTTGGTGCGTGCCGCTACAGTGGCCAAGATATCGGGATTTTGCGCAAACTTCAGTTCGGGCACGGAGCCGTCAGCCTGCTTTTTCATCTTCTGTTCGCTGGCGTTGGCCACGCGCCAGTCGGCCACGGCGGCGACGGCGACGAAGACATGCTGGCCGTCGACGTGGGCCAGCACCGCATCATGCATCTGCTGCGCGCTTTGCACATCGATGCGGCGCACGCCGAATGGCGCGTCCAGGGCTGTGGGGCCGGAAATGAGCAGCACTTCGGCGCCCGCTTCGCGCGCCGCCCGCGCCACCGCATAGCCCATCTTGCCCGAGGACAGATTGGTGATGCCGCGCACAGGGTCGATGGCTTCAAAGGTGGGACCGGCCGTGACCAGCACGCGCTTGCCCGCCAGCACTTTCGGCTGGAAGGCGGCGATCAGCTCCGTCAAGAGCTGTTCCGGCTCCAGCATGCGGCCCAGGCCAACTTCGCCGCACGCCTGTTCGCCGGCGGCCGGGCCGAACAGCTTGATGCCATCGTCGCGCAGCTGCTGCACATTGCGCTGCGTGGCGGGGTTCTGCCACATTTCCACGTTCATGGCCGGCGCCGCCAGCAAAGGCAGGTGGGCAGGGCGGGCCAGGCACAGGGTCGACAGCAGGTCGTCGCACACGCCATGCGCCAGTTTGCGCAGAAAATCGGCCGAACACGGTGCGATCAGGATGGCATCCGCATGGCGCGTCAAATCGATATGCGCCATGTTGTTGTCTATGCGCGCATCCCACTGGCTCGTGTGCACGGGGTGGCCCGACAGGGCCTGCATCGTCACGGCCGTGATGAAATGGCTGGCCGCATCCGTCATCACCACCTGCACCGAGGCGCCTGCCTTGGTCAGGGCGCGGCACAGTTCCGCCGCCTTGTAGCAGGCGACGCCGCCCGAAAGTCCCAGGACGATTTTTTTGCCGGACAATTCCATGCCGTTCTCCTGCTTGTTTATTTGTTTACCCGGCGCAGTTCATCGATGATGAACAGGGCCGCGCCGATGCAGATGGCGCTATCTGCGATATTGAAGGCGGGGAAGTGGCCCCAGCTTTTCCAGTGGAAGTCGAGGAAGTCGACCACATGGCCGTAGATCAGGCGGTCGATGGCGTTGCCCAGTGCGCCGCCAAGGATCAGCGCCAGGGCCCAGCAAAACATGCGCTGGCCGGCGTGCTTTTTCAGCAAATAAATGATGTAGATGGCCGCCGCGAGGGCGATGCCGGTGAAGAAATAGCGCTGCCAGCCACCCTGGTCGGACAGGAAGCTGAACGCGGCGCCCTTGTTATACGCGAGCACCAGGTTGAAATACGAGGTGATGACCATCTCTTGCGCATAGCGGAAAGTCTTCAGGATCGTGATCTTGGTGATCTGGTCGAACAGGATGACGATGGCGGCAATGCCCAGCCAGGGCACCAGCGACGAAGAGGATGACGATTTCGATGAAAAACGGTTTTTAGTGGCCATATTTTTCCAGGGAAGATAAAGCCGCCGCTACTCTTGCGGGCAGCGGCGGTGGGAAGCGGTGCGGGAGCGGGTAAGAATTCCCGCCCCGCACCGTTTTAAGCGAAGCGGCGAACTTCGCCCTTGCCAAACAGGTTGCTGACGCAGCGGCCGCACAGGGTGGCATGCGCGGCGTCCGTGCCCACGTCTGCGCGGTAATGCCAGCAGCGCTCGCACTTCTGCGCCGTCGACGCGGTCACGACCACCTCTTCGGCCGCTTCGTCGGCCACTTCGGCTACCGTTGCCTGCGAGGTGATGAAGACGAATTTCAAGTCGTCGCCCAGGGTGGTCAACAGCTTGTACTTCATCGGCGCGGCCTTGATTGTCAGTTCCGCCTGCAGCGAGGAGCCGATGGCGCCCGAGGTGCGCAAGTCCTCCAGCTGTTTTGTGACGTCCGTGCGGACTGCGCGCAGGGCCGTGTATTTCTCCAGCAGGTCGGCGGCATCCGACACTTCCGGCAGTTGCCACCAGGTTTGCGTGAAGATGGTTTCATCGCTGGCAGCATACGCTTCGCTGCCGGCGAAGACGGCCCACGCTTCTTCGGCCGTGAACGACAGGGCCGGGGCCATCAGGCGCAGCAGGCTTTGCGTGATGTGCCACAGAGCCGTCTGCGCGGAGCGGCGCGCGTGCGACGTCAGGCCGGAGGTGTACAAACGGTCCTTCAGGATGTCCAGGTAGAAGCCGCCCAGGTCTTCCGAGCAGTACGTTTGCAGCTTCGACACCACCGGGTGGAACTCGTAGCGCGCGTAGTTGTTCTCGATCTGCGTTTGCAGCGAGGCCATGTTGGCCAGCGCATAGCGGTCGATCTCGAACATCTCCGCCGTCGGCACGGCGTCCGTGGCCGGATTGAAATCCGAGGTGTTCGCCAGCAGGAAACGCAGCGTGTTGCGGATGCGGCGGTACGATTCGGTCACGCGCTTGAGGATCTCGTCGGAGATCGACAGTTCGCCCGTGTAGTCGGTCGAGGCGATCCACAGGCGCAGGATGTCCGCGCCCAGGGTGTCCGAGATTTTTTGCGGCGCCAGCGTGTTGCCCAGCGACTTGGACATCTTCTTGCCTTCGCCATCGACCGTGAAGCCGTGCGTCAGCAGGGCCTTGTATGGCGGACGGCCATTCAGCATCGACGACACCAGCAGGGACGAGTGGAACCAGCCGCGATGCTGGTCCGAGCCTTCCAGGTACAGGTCGGCCGGGAATTGCAGCTGCGTCGAGTGCGAACCGTGGCCTTGCGGGCCGCCCAGCACCGTCTGGTGCGTTGCGCCGGAATCGAACCACACGTCCAGCGTGTCCTTGTTCTTGGCGTAGATGGCCGCTTCGTCACCGATCAGGTCTTGCAAGTCCAGCGCCTGCCATGCCTCGATGCCGTTCTTTTCGATCAGCTTGGCCACCTGCTCCAGCAATTCCGGCGTGCGCGGATGCAGGTCGCCCGTTTCCTTGTGCACGATGAAGGCCATCGGCACGCCCCACTGGCGCTGGCGCGAGAGGGTCCAGTCAGGGCGGTTGGCGATCATGCCGTGCAGGCGCGCCTGGCCCCAGTCCGGGAAGAACTCGGTGTCGGCGATGCCTTTCAAGGCCGTCTCGCGCAGGGTCGCTCCGCCGTCCTTCGGCGTCACGTCCATGCCGGCGAACCACTGCGACGTGGCGCGGTAGATGATCGGCGTCTTATGACGCCAGCAATGCATGTAGCTGTGGTCGAACATCTTCACTTCGAACAGCGCGCCTGCATCGCGCAAGGCGTTGCAGATCGGTTTCGACGCTTCCCAGATGGTCATGCCGCCGAACAGGGGCAGGGTCGATGCGAACTTGCCGTCGCCCATGACGGGCTTGATGATGTCGTCGTCCTTCATGCCGTGCGCCTTGCACGAGATAAAGTCGTCCAGGCCATAGGCTGGCGCCGAGTGCACCACGCCGGTGCCGCTTTCCGTGGTCACGTATTCTGCCAGGTACAACGGCGACAAACGGTCATAGAAGGCATCGCTGGCATGCAGCGGGTGGCGGAAGCTGATGCCGGCCAGGGCCGCGCCGTCGCAGGTGGCGATCGTCGTGCCATCGAGCTTGAAGCGCGCCAGGCTGGCCACGACCAGGTCTTGCGCCAGGATCAGCAGCAGCGGCTGGCCATCGCGCTCGGTCTTCACCAGCGCATATTTCACTTCCGGGTGCACGTTGAGCGCCTGGTTCGACGGGATGGTCCACGGCGTGGTGGTCCAGATGACGATGAAACCGTTATCCGTCGGCAGGGAAGGCAGGCCGAAGGCGGCCGCCAGTTTTTCCGGCTCGGCGAACTTGAACCCGACGTCGATGGCGGGATCGCGTTTTTCCGCGTATTCCACTTCCGCCTCGGCCAGCGCCGACTGGCAGTCGAAGCACCAGTTGACGGGTTTCAGGCCGCGGTAGACATAGCCTTTTTCCAGCAGCTTGCCCAGTGCGCGCAATTCGTCGGCTTCATTGCCGTGCGCCATGGTCAGATACGGGTTGTCCCACTCGCCCAGCACGCCCAGGCGGATGAAATCCTTCTTCTGGCGTTCGACCTGCACATTCGCATAGGCGCGGGCCTTTTCCAATACTTCGGCCGTCGGCAGGTTCTTGCCGTGCAGTTTTTCGATCTGGATCTCGATGGGCATGCCGTGGCAATCCCAGCCAGGTACATACGGCGCATCGAAGCCGGCGAGCGAGCGCGACTTGACGACCATGTCCTTCAGGATCTTGTTGACGGCGTGGCCCAGGTGGATGTCACCATTCGCGTACGGCGGACCGTCATGCAGGATGAATTTCGGACGGCCGGCGGCAGCCTTGCGCACGCGCTCGTAAATCTTCTTGTCTTGCCATTGCTGTACCCATTGCGGCTCGCGCTTGGCCATGTCGCCGCGCATCGGGAACGGGGTTTCCGTCATGTTGACCGGGTATTTGCTTTCAGGCTTCTTGTTTTGCTTGGGCGTGGCTGGCTTGTTTTGATCGGACATAATCTTCTTTAATGGTATGGAGTATATTTTTGCAGCGGGTTTGCGGCGACAGGCGCCGCCAGGCGGCGGAGTTGGCCGGCGTCAAATTCGGTCGGTGGCGGTAATGGCGCCGCTGCGCTTCTCAAAATAGGCGCGCGCCTGGTTCGAGTCCCGCTCGATGGCGGCCGTCAGGGTGGGCAAGTCGTCATACTTTTCTTCGTCGCGCAGCTTTTCCAAAAACTCCACGCGTACCAGCTTGCCGTAGCAGGATAGATTGAAATTAAACAGATGCACTTCCAGCAAGACTCGGCCGCTGTCGTCGACGGTAGGGCGCACGCCCAGGCTGGCTACGGCCGGCAGCGGCAGCGGCCCCAGGCCGTGCACTTGCACGATGAAGATGCCGGACAGGGCGGGACGGTGCGCCACGCGCAGGTTCAAGGTGGGGAAGCCCAGGGTACGGCCCAGCTTCTGGCCGTGGATGACGTGGCCGGAAATGGCGTACGGATGGCCCAGCAACTGCGTGGCAAGGGGGAAATCACCGGCGGCCAGGGCCAGGCGCACGGCGGACGACGAGATGCGCGTGCTGCCATTCATCACCGTCGGCAAAGTTTCCACATGGAAACCGTATTCGCGACCCGCTTCCTGCAGCATGGCGACGTCGCCGGCGCGCCGGGCGCCATAGCAGAAATCGTCGCCAACCATCAGCCATTTCACATGCAAGCCGCTGACGAGGACTTTTTCCGTGAATTCCTGCGGCGTCAAGGCGGCGAATTGCGCGCTGAAGTGCTCGACGACGACTCTGTCTATGCCGGCGTCGTCCAGCGATTGCAGCTTGTCGCGCAGGTTGGCGATGCGCTGCGGCGCCTTCGACAGGTCGCCCGCGCGCTGCGCGAAGAATTCACGCGGGTGCGGTTCGAACGTCATCACGGCCGCTTCAATGCCGAGTTCGGTCGCCGCGCCGCGCACGCGCGCCAGCAAGGCTTGATGGCCGATGTGGACACCGTCAAAATTGCCGATGGTCAGAGCGCAAGGCGCTCGTGCCTGGGCATTGGGAAGTCCGCGGAATACCTTCATAGGAATCTGATGAAAAACTGTGCCAAAAGGGGGATTATACGGACTGTTTCGGGGATGCACACCCGGCAGGGTGGGCACAGGGGTAATTTCCCTGCTGAAATGATAAAAAGCGTTGCCGGCGGGTGTGCTGGCAACGCTTTAGTATTGATTCAATACACTCTCAACGTCGAACCCAAGCGTAGCGAGCGGCAGTGATTTGTGGCCGAGAAGCGCAACCGTACCGTAGTACGGTGAGCATCACAGGCCGCAAAGCGCGACGCGCAGTAGCTTGGGTTCGATGTCAATTACTTGTTCATTAAAGTCCAGTAACGGGCCAGGTCAGCCGCGCCATCCGTGCCCTTGACGGCCTTGAATGCCGTCGTTGCATTGGACTTCTTGCCGGCGTGCATGTAAGCAATGCCCAGATGCAGCTTGCCTTCTTCCGCGTACTTGGCGGTGCCCATTTTCACGGCGTCATTCATCAGCCCCAGACCCTTGTCGGTCTGGCCATCGTAGACCAGGGCAAAGCCCAGCTTGTTCAAGCTGTCAGCGTCCTTGTTCTTGACGTATTCCGCTTCCGACTTGGCGGCGCTGGCCTTCAGGTCAGCCTGGGTTTTCAGGGCCAGGTCTTTCAGGCGCTGGTGACGGGCGGCATCGGTGCCGGTACCCAGCACGCCTTTTTTGTAGCCCTGGTCGATGATGGCCAAAGCTTCGCCAGGATTGCCTGCTTGCAGGGCCAGCTGGCTGATTTCCATGTATTCGGACGGCTTGGTGAACAGGCCGTTGGCCAGGCGCAGGCGCTGGACATCCAGGCCCAGGCGCTGCGAGAAGCCAGGTTTGCCCGAGACGCGGTTCAGCAGGTCAGCCCAGTAACTGGTCTTTGGATAGCTGGCGGCCAGTTTTTCCAGGGTGGCCACATAGCCGCCCTTGTCATTTTGCTTCATCTGGATGTTGGCCAGCATTTGCAGGCTCGCTTCCGAGTTGCCGCCGCGCGCTTGCAGTTCCTTGGCCGCTTCGGCGTAGTTGCCGCTGACGTAGTAGGTCTGGATCAGCAATTCGCGCATCTGCGCATCGTCGCGGTCTTTCAGCGAGCGTTTGATCCAGGTAATGGTATTTGGCCAGTCCTTGGCGCGGTAGTACATGCCTGCCAGCGCTTGCGTGAATTTGGGGGCTTCGGCGGCGCTCAGGCGGCCGGAATTGATGACGGCTTCGAAAGCCTTGATGGCGGTGCCGTTATCGCCGGCGGCAGCTGCGGCCGAGGCGCGCACGCGCTCGATCTGGTAGCTTTCAAAGGCGGTCTTGCCGCCGACGCTGTCAGCTTCGCGCAGCTTGGCCAGTGCTTCCTTGTTTTTGCCGCTGCTAGCGAGTTTTTGCGCTTCTTGCAGTGGCTTGCCCACTTCGGCACGCACGGTGTCCGCGGCGTATGCCAGCGAGCCCAGGCCGATTACGGGAGTTGCTGCGGTAAAACCGATAGCGGCCATGACGAGGCCGAGATGAGCGAGACGAAACTTGGACATGAGAAAGTCTTTCAGTAAAAAGCGAATAGGCAGGAAGTCCTGCCTATTCGGATGTAAAGATAACCTGATTGCTACAGCTTACTGGAATTGCTCGTTGCCGACCAGACCGATTTTGGTCACGCCCAGACGCTGTGCCGACGCCATCACACCGGCGACGACTTTGTATTCCACCAGCTTGTTAGGACGCAGATGCACTTCTGGCTGGTCTGCTTGCGCAGCAACGTTGCTCAGCTTGGCTTCCAGCGTATTACGATCAGGTACTACCTGATTGTCCCACAAGATAGTGCCATCAAAATCGACATCGATCGTGACGACCACTGGTTCGGTTGTCGGTGGCGGCGGGGTGCCGACCGGCATGTTCAGGTTCACCGAGTGGTTTTGCTTAGGAATCGTGATGATCAACATGATAATCAGCACCAGCATCACGTCGATGAGGGGCGTCATGTTCAGTTCCATCATTGGTTCCGGATCCGCGCCTGCTGCGCTTCCCGAACCGACATTCATACTCATAGTGTTTCCTTTAAGAAGTCCAACGAAGCACCGGGCGAAACTGCCGCCCGGTCAGCTTCCGGCAGTGGCATCCCCATGTTGCCGGGACGCCGCTGCCAGCCGCTATCAGCCCTTGTCAGGCGGTTCGGTGATGAAGCCGACCTTCTGGATCCCGGCACGTTGGGTCGTGTAAATAACCCGGCCGATCGATTCGTAGCGTGCTTCTTGGTCGCCACGAACGTGTACTTCCGGCTGCGGTACTTTCACTGCTTCAACTTTAAGATAATCGAACAGTTCGTTCGTGTCTTTCAGTCTGGTCTGGCCCAGGTAAATCTCGCCGTCCTTGTTAACAACGATGTTAACGTTCTCTGGCTTGGTTTGCAGGGCTTGATTGGCCTCAATCGGCAGATCGATTTTCTGCAGCTTGAGGACAACTGGACTTGTAATCAAGAAAATGATCAGCAAAACCAACATGATGTCGACGAGCGGCGTCGTGTTGATTTCTGACATTACTTGATCTTCATCTCCGCTGTCGGAGCCGACGGACATCGACATGATTCTTATCCGATCTTTTTAGCGCCGGCAGCACGGCCAGCTTCGCTGGTCGACATTACGCCGGAAACCAGAACCGAGTGAACGTCGGCGCTGAACGAGCGGATGTCTTCCATTGCGGATTTGTTACGACGAACCAGCCAGTTGTAACCCAGAACGGCAGGAACAGCGACCAGCAGACCGAAAGCGGTCATGATCAGTGCTTCACCAACTGGACCTGCAACTTTATCGATCGATGCGTTACCGGTCATGCCGATAGCGGTCAGCGCGCCGTAAATACCCCAAACGGTACCGAACAGACCGATAAACGGTGCGGTCGAACCAACGGTTGCCAGGAACGACAGGCCATCTTGCAGACGCGACTGAACTTTGTCCGAAGCGCGCTGGATCGACATCGTCACCCAGGTCGACAGATCGATTTGTTCCAGCAGGGCGCCGTCATGGTGTGCGGTTGCCTTGGTGCCCGATTCAGCGATGAAGCGGAATGGCGAGCCATCGCTCAAGGTTGCCGAACCAGCAGCGATCGAAGGAGCTTTCCAGAATTTGGAAGCGGCTTCTTTAGCTTGCTTGAAGATCTTCATTTGATCCAGCAGCTTGGTGATGATGATGTACCAGCTGCCGATCGACATGATGGACAGGATGATCAGGGTAGCGCGTGGCACGAAGCCGCCGTCCCATACTGCGGACAGGCCGAACGGGTTGTGCACTTCTTCGGTTTTGGCTGGAGCTGCTGCGTCAGCGGCTGGAGCTGCTGCGTCTGCTGCTGGAGCTGCTGCATCTGCGGCAACTGGTGCTGGTGCAGCGTCTGCCGCAGGAGCCGAAGCGGCAGCCGATGCTGGCGCGTCAGCGAATGCCGGTGCTGCTACCAGAGCGGTAGTGGCGGTGACGGACAACAGAACCGCGGCAAAAAATGCGGACAAACGGGTATTCTTAAACATGCTTCCTCCAAAATTAAAAATAACAGATCGCTGAACGTAATGACAACGAAATCATAGTGTGAGACAGGGGATAACTGTCTCGGGTTTTAATCCAGCGACCAAACGTATTGCATTTGCTGCCAGCCTTGTTCCGGCTTGCCGTCAACTGTTGCCGGCTTAAATGTACAGCGGCTGATACCTTGCACTGCAGCTTTGTCCAGGTCTCTGAAGCCGCTGGACTTCACGATCTTCGAATCAGCGACCTTGCCGTCTACACCGATCAGGAACGACAGTGTCACCACACCGGTTTCCTCATTGCGCTGCGACGACTTTGGATAAGCCGGTTTTTCGCAGACACTGAAGTCAACCACGGCCGGTGTGCGCACCGATTTGGCTGGTCCAGGAGTTGGCGAAGGCTGTGCAGGCGGTGCTGGCGGTGCCAATACATTCGTGGCTGGCTTCACGGCAGTCGCATTTGCAATCACGTTCTGCTGTGGTGGCGGCTGCTGCACGTTCACCTCGACTGGCGGAATGAATGGCGGCGGTGGCGCCTTCATTTCTGGCGGCGGTGGTGGCGGTGGAAGATCCTTCGGTGGAGGCGGTTTGACTTCCTCGATAATCTTGGTTTCAACCGGTTCCATCATTTTGGTAACTAACCGCTTGCCCAAGCCCGTCGCGATCCCGTAAGCCGCGAGAACGTGCAGCAGGACAACGACAGTTATGCCTGTGTAGTTCTTGGGACTTTTCTCGTTCGAAAAATTCATGCCTGCTTTCTCCAAATACCATCTCTTGTCTTGCAACTGAACCCCAAAATGACGACACAAAGCTCCAGCCGTATCCGGGACGTCGCCGAATTATACATACGAATTCTTTATTTTACACAGATTTTTAACGCCTAAAACCGGTTAAATTTTTGGCGCTTTTGCGCCCTGAAAACGTACTTGCTTATGTCATCTTTGCACGCTTTCGGACATAAAAAAAGGCGGTCTTATCGGTTTTTTACAGCCGTTTTGGGCTACCACTGCTAAGTTCTCCGATGTGCCCATATGGCGGAATTATATTTCGTGATATTCAATATGGAAACCGCTAAATTTGGAGGAAAATCTTTCCTTTTGGAAATGTTTTGCCTCGGAACCAGACCACTTAGCCGTGCGCGCGCACCAATCGGGTGCGAAAGGTGCTTAATCCAGGTCAAAAAAGGAGGTCCTGGCGGCTGTTTCGACGTCGCCAGGCCATACGGAATTCCTATGGTGGCATAGGATGCGCTTATGTTCTTGCTAAAATAATTATCAAGAATGTCACTTATGGCCGTGCCGGCGCATCGTCGCGCCGATTGCGCTTCTCGCGCCGGCAATTCAGGGTACCCAGGACGACGCCCTGCGGATCGAGTGTGTCGAGGTGCACGTCGAAGCCCCATAGCCGTGCCACATGTTTGAGCACTTCGGCTGCCTGCTGGTTCAGCGGGCGGCGCTGGAATTGCGTGTGACGCAGGGTCAGTGCGCGGTCGTCGCGCGTATTGACGGACCAGACCTGGATATTCGGCTCGCGGTTGCCCAGGTTGTACTGCTCGGCCAACTGTTGGCGCACGTAGCGGTAGCCGGCATCGTCATGGATGGCGGAAATGGCCAGTTTTTCATTCTTGTCGTCGTCGAGCACGGCAAAGAAATGGAATTCGCGGATCAGCTGCGGCGACAAATACTGGGCAATGAAGCTTTCATCCTTGAAATTGCGCATGGCAAAGTCCAGGCTCTTGCGCCAGTCGGTGCCGGCCATGTCGGGGAACCAGGCCCGGTCTTCCTCGGTCGGATGCTCGCAGATGCGGCGGATGTCGCTCATCATGGCAAAACCCAGCGCATACGGATTGATGCCGTTGTAATAGGGGCTGTCGATGGGCGGCTGATAGACCACGTTGGTATGGCTTTTCAGAAATTCCATCATGAAGCCGTCGCCCACCACGCCTTCGTCGTAGAGCTGGTTCAATATGGTGTAGTGCCAGAAGGTGGCCCAACCCTCGTTCATCACCTGGGTTTGCCGCTGCGGATAGAAATACTGGGAAATCTTGCGCACGATGCGCACCATCTCGCGCTGCCATGGTTCCAGCAGCGGCGCGTACTTCTCTATAAAGTACAGCAGGTTTTCCTCGGGTTCGGGCGGAAAGCGGGGACTGGCTTTGCGCTGGTCGTCCTCGTCCTCATCCTCGTCACGCCGGGGCAGGGTGCGCCACAGCTGGTTGATCTGCGACTGCACATAGGCTTCACGCTCTTTCTGGCGCGCATATTCCTTCGCCATCGACAGTTTCGCCGGGCGCTTGTAGCGGTCCACGCCATAATTCTGGATGGCGTGGCAAGAGTCGAGCAGCAATTCCACCGCATCGACGCCATGGCGCTGCTCGCATTCGGCGATGTAATTCTTGGCAAACACCATATAGTCGATGATGGCGTCGGCATCCGTCCAGGCGCGGAACAGATAGTTGCCTTTAAAGAAGGAGTTGTGGCCGTAGGCCGCATGCGCGATCACCAGCGATTGCATGGTCAGGCTGTTTTCCTCCATTAAATAGGCGATGCACGGGTTTGAGTTGATGACGATCTCGTAGGCCAGGCCCATCTGCCCGCGCTTGTAGCTTTTCTCGGTCGATAAAAAATGCTTGCCGAAAGACCAGTGGTTATAGGAAACGGGCATGCCCACCGAGGTGTAGGCATCCATCATTTGCTCCGCCGTGATGATTTCCAGCTGGTTCGGATAGGTGTCCAGGCCAAACTGCTTCGCCACGCGGCGAATTTCCTCGTGGATTTGCTCGATCAGTTCGAACGTCCATTCCGACTGCTCGGGCAGGGCATTCGGGTGGCGCAGGCGCACGAACGGTTCGCCCGGGGTGTTGCTGGCGCGGTCAAAGGCTGCACTCATCATTTCACCTGTTTCTTGAACAGTTCGCGGAAGACCGGGTAGATATCGGCCGGCGTGACGATCTTTTGCATGGCGAAATGGGCGTGATGGTCGAGCACGCCCGCATATTGCTCCCACAGGTTTTGCTGCGGGCCATCGGTGATTTCGACATAGGTGTAGTACTGCACCTTGGGCATGATGGTATTGATCAGCAACTGCCGGCACAGCACGGAATCGTTGTCCCAGTTATCGCCGTCGGACGCCTGCGCAACATAGCTGTTCCATTGTCCCGCGCCATAGCGCTCGTCGATGATGGTATTGAGCAAGTGCAGGGCGGAAGACACCACGGTGCCGCCGGACTCGCGCGAATTGAAGAATTCATGCTCGTCCACTTCCGCCGCCGCCGTATGGTGGCGGATGAAGACCACCTCGATCTTGTCGTAGGCGCGCTTGAGGAACAGATACAAGAGGATGAAGAAGCGCTTGGCCGTGTCCTTGCGCGACTCGTCCATGGAACCGGAGACGTCCATGATGCAGAACATCACCGCTTGCGTCATCGGCTTGGGCACCTTGATGCGATTGCTGTAGCGCAAGTCGAACGGGTCGATGAAGGGAATCGCCAGCAGGCGCGTGTGGATGTGGTGGATCTGGCGACGCAGTTCCTGCACCAGTATGTCGTCCTCGGGCACGCCTTCCAGCAGCAGGGCCGCCAGGTCTTCCTCGGCCTGCGCCAATTGCTTGCGGGCGCCGCCGCCCACGGCGATGCGACGTCCCAGCGCGCCGCGCAGGGAGCGCAGCACATGGATGTTCGATGGCGTGCCCGACATATTGTAGCCGGCGCGCTGGTTCTTGAATTCCGTGGTGGCCGTCAACTGGGTTTTCACCATGTGCGGCAATTCCAGGTCCTCGAAGAAATAATTCATAAACTCTTCGCGCGACAATTCGAAGATGAAGTCGTCTTCCGTCGTCTCGTCGCTATTGCCCGCCTTGCCCCGTCCGCCGCCACCGCCTTTCGGCCGGGCAATCTGGTCGCCCTTCAGGTATTCCTTGTTGCCGGGATTGACCACTTCCCATACGCCGCCATGCGCGTGGCCGAACGACGGTTCGCCCACATCCTTGACGGGGATGCTGACTTTCTCGCCATTCTCGACGTCCGTGATCGAGCGCCCCTTGATGGCGCGCCCCACGGCATCCTTGATCTGGCCCTTGTAGCGCCGCAGGAAACGCTCGCGGTTGACGGCGGATTTATTCTTGCTTTGCAAGCGCCTGTCGATGAGGTATGTCAAAGGGTGCCTCCTTGCCTCTCGTCTTGCGCGCCCCGCCAGTCACCGGGCGGGAGCGCGCCTTTGCTGTCCGCGCTATGACGACTTGCGTACGCGCAAGTACCATTCGCATAACAGGCGTACCTGCTTGGCCGTATAGCCTTTTTCCACCATGCGGGCCACGAAGTCGGCGTGCTTGTTGGCGTCGTCGGCACTGGCCTTGGCATTGAAGGAAATCACGGGCAGCAATTCCTCCGTATTCGAGAACATTTTCTTTTCGATCACGGTGCGGAACTTTTCATAACTGGTCCAGGCGGGATTCTTGCCGCCGTTCGACGCCCGCGCGCGCAGCCCGAAGTTCACAATTTCATTGCGGAAATCCTTCGGATTGGAAATGCCCGCCGGCTTCTCGATCTTCTCGAGTTCATTGTTCAGCGATTCGCGGTCGAAGCTTTCGCCCGTGTCAGGATCGCGGTATTCCTGGTCCTGTATCCAGAAATCGGCAAACGTCACATAGCGGTCGAAAATGTTCTGACCGTATTCCGAATAGCTTTCCAGGTAAGCCGTCTGGATCTCCTTGCCGATGAATTCCACATAGCGCTGCGCCAGGTGCTCTTTAATATAGGAGAAGTAGCGCTGTTCGAGTTCCGGCGCGAACTGCTCGCGCTCGACCTGCTGCTCCAGTACATAGAGTAGGTGCACGGGATTGGCGGCCACTTCGGAATTGTCAAAGTTGAACACTTTGGACAGGATCTTGAAGGCAAAGCGCGTCGACAGCCCGTTCATGCCCTCGTCCACGCCCGCGTAATCCACGTATTCATGCATGGACTTGGCTTTCGGGTCCGTATCCTTGAGGTTTTCGCCATCGTAGACGAGCATCTTCGAGAAAATGCTGGAGTTTTCCGGGTCTTTCAGGCGCGACAGGATGGCGAACTGCGCCATCATGCGCAGGGTGCCGGGCGCACACGGGGCCTTGACCAGCGAGGAGTTGGCCACCAGCTTGTCGTAGATCTTGATTTCATCGGTCACGCGCAGGCAGTACGGCACCTTGACGATATAGATACGGTCAAGGAAGGCCTCGTTGTTGCGGTTGTTTTTAAAGGTCTTCCATTCCGACTCGTTCGAGTGGGCCAGGATGATGCCGTCGAACGGAATCGCGCCGAAACCTTCCGTACCCTTGTAATTGCCTTCCTGCGTGGCCGTCAGCAAGGGGTGCAAGACCTTGATGGGGGCCTTGAACATTTCCACGAATTCCATCAGGCCCTGGTTGGCCAGGCACAGGCCGCCCGAATAGCTGTAGGCGTCCGGATCGTCTTGTGCGTAGTCTTCCAGCTTGCGGATGTCGACCTTGCCCACGAGCGAGGAAATATCCTGGTTGTTCTCGTCGCCCGGCTCCGTTTTCGAGATGGCGATCTGCTTCAGCACGGACGGATAGCGCTTGACGACGCGGAACTGGTTGATGTCGCCATTGTATTCATGCAGGCGCTTGACGGCCCACGGACTGGGGATGTTGCGCAGGTAGCGGCGCGGTATGCCGTAATCCTCTTCCAGGATGGTGCCGTCCTCTTCCTCGTTGAACAGGCCCAGCGGCGATTCGTTGACGGGCGAGCCTTTCAGGCAATAGAAAGGCACGTGTTCCATCAGCGACTTGAGTTTTTCCGCGATGGACGACTTGCCGCCGCCGACAGGCCCCAGCAGATACAGGATCTGCTTGCGTTCTTCCAGTCCTTGCGCTGCATGGCGGAAATACGAGACGACTTGCTCGATCACTTCCTCGGTGCCGTAGAACTCGCGGAAGGCGGGATAGATCTTGATGACCTTGTTGGCGAAGATGCGCGACAAGCGCGTGTCGTTGCGCGTGTCGACCAGTTGCGGCTCGCCGATGGCGGCCAGCATGCGTTCGGGTGCGCTGGCATACGTCAGCTTGTCCTTCTTGCACAGGGCCAGGTATTCGGTGAGCGACATTTCCTCTTCACGGGTGCGCTCGTAGCGTGCTGCATAGTTATCAAAAATGGTCATGTCAATGTCCTTTAATGTAAACCTGAACTGCCAGTCACCATGGCCGCCCGCCTGGCACTCGCCTGGGCTTGCCGTCTGAACTTTTCCTGTACCCCGTACCGATTTTTATTGTTGTTTCAAGCCCGGCTGTCTTTGCGAGTCCGGATTGCCCGGACCAAAAAACTGGCGCTTGATGCCGTACGCTGACGTGGCCAGCCGGCTTTTTTTTCACTGTTGATAGCGCTTGTTGCACCTACCTTTACCCCATGAAATTAATTATTGCTCTAAAGGATCAGGAAGTCAAAAGATATGTCAGCATATCCTTAATACTTGTTTGTAAGTTTTTGATTTAATTAAATAAATCAACAAATTTTTGATCCATTTCAATGCGCCTTTTTGTACCTTTTAAATCATCATACGACAATTCGCCAGCGCGTGCCGGTGCGGGCCATGGCGCCGCACCCGCCAGCGCCGTGGCGGCCGGGCGCCGGTGAGGCCGGCCATCTTGCGCTAAGATGCCTGCATGTCTGATGGCCCTGCGCACCGCGCGTGTGCGTGCCAGCACTTTTATCGTCACCCTATAAGGAACACCCATGATGAACCCCCAATTGCGCGCGATCGTCCGCGGCATGCCGAAGGCCGAGCTGCATATCCATATCGAAGGTTCGCTGGAACCCGAACTGATTTTCGCACTGGCCGAGCGCAATGGCGTACCGCTGGGCTATGAATCGGTGGAACACTTGCGCAGCGCCTATGCCTTTACGGATTTGCAGTCTTTTCTCGACATCTATTATGCTGGCGCAAGCGTGCTCTTGAAAGAGCAGGATTTCTATGACATGACGCAAGCCTACCTGCGCCGCGCCGAAGCCGATAACGTCTTGCACACGGAAATCTTCTTCGACCCGCAAACGCATACGGCGCGCGGCGTGGCGATGGCTGATGTTATTAATGGCATACACCGCGCCTGCCAGGACAGCCCTGTCAGCGCGACCCTGATCCTGTGTTTCCTGCGCCACCTGAGCGAGGAAGAAGCATTTGACACCCTGACAGACGCCTTGCCGCACCGCGACAAATTCATCGGCATCGGCCTCGATTCCTCGGAAGTGGGCAATCCGCCCGAGAAATTCTCGCGCGTGTTTGCCCGTTGCCGCGAGCTGGGCCTGCACCTGGTGGCCCATGCGGGCGAAGAAGGCCCGCCAGCCTACATCCGCACGGCGCTCGATGATTTGCAGGTTGAACGCATCGACCATGGCGTGCGCTGCCTGGAAGACGCGGAACTGACGGCCCGCCTGGCGCGCGAACAGATTGCGCTCACAGTCTGCCCGCTGTCGAACACCAAGCTGCGCGTGTTTGACCAGATGCATGACCATAACCTGGTGCAATTGCTCGACGCGGGCCTGCTGGTGACGGTCAACTCGGACGATCCCGCCTATTTCGGCGGCTACATGAACGACAACTTCGACGCCATTTTCGATGCCTTGCCGCTGGGCCTGTCCCATGCGCAGCGCCTGGCGCGCAACGGTTTCATCGCCGCCTTCCTGCCGCAGGCGCAAAAAGATGCCTTCCTCGCTACCGTCGATGCGTATTTCGCGCAGCACGCGGCCGCCCATGGCATCGCGCAATAACGCATCACAATCAATTCGCATAAAGACCCGCCGCCCATGCTCCGCCTCTCCCTGAAAATGACCGGCCGCGACTGGCGCGCCGGGCAATTGCGTTTCCTGCTCGTCGCCCTGATCGTGGCCGTGGCGGCCCTGTCGGCCGTGGGCTTCTTTGTCGACCGCCTGCGCGCGGGCCTGAACCGCGACGCGCACCAGCTGCTGGGGGCCGACCTGGTCATCAGCGCCGACCAGCCCGTCAATGCCGTTTGGCGCGCCGAAGCCGTCAAGCGCGGTTTTACCCTGGCCGATACGGTGACCTTCCCCAGCATGGCGCAGGCGGGCGAGGGCGAGCAATCGCTGTCGCAGCTGGCGTCCATCAAGGCAGTCTCGCCCGGCTACCCGCAGCGGGGCAAGCTGAAAATCACGACCAAACTGAGCGAGGCGCAGGATGCCGTGGGCCAGCCAACCAGCCAGGTGCCGGCACCGGGCACCCTGTGGGTCGATGCGGCGATCCTGGCCAGCCTGAATGCCAGGCTGGGCGACACCCTGACACTGGGCGACAAGGCATTTACGGTGACGCAACTGATCGCCAGCGAACCGGACCGCGGTGCCTCCTTCCTCAATTTCGCCCCCCGGGTGATGCTGCCCTTGAGCGACCTGGCTGCCACGGCGCTGGTGCAGAACGGCTCGCGCGTATCGTACCGCTTGCTGCTGTCGGCGCCACCCGCCAAGGCGGCCGAGCTTGCGCAATATCAAGCCTGGCTGGAAAGCCAGATCAAGACGCAGGCCATCAAGGGCGTGCGCATCGAATCGCTGGAATCGGGCAGCCCGCAGATGCAATCGACCCTGGACCGGGCCGACCGTTTTCTGTCGCTGGTCGGCTTGTTGTCGGCCATGCTGGCCGCTGTCGCCGTGGCAATGGCGGCACGCCGCTTCATGCTGCGTCACCTGGATGCCTGCGCCATGCTGCGCTGCCTGGGGCTGACGCAAAACCAGGTGACGGCCATGTACGTGATCGAATTCCTGCTCGTCGGCCTGGCCGGCAGCCTGATAGGCGTTGCCGTCGGTTTCGCTGGCCATCTGGTGCTGCTGGAACTGCTGGGCAAGCTGGTGCAGAGCGACTTGCCGCCCGTGTCCATGCTGCCCGCATTGCAGGGCGTGGCCACCGGCATGCTGTTGCTGCTGGGCTTTGCCCTGCCGCCGATTTTGCAACTGCGCAATGTTCCCCATAACCGCGTCATTCGCCGTGAGCAGGAACCGCCGCAGGCGCTGGCCCTGGCGACCTATGGCCTGGGCATCGTCGCCTTCGTCGTGCTGCTCTTGTGGCAGGCGGGCGACGTGAAACTGGCGCTGCTGACGGCGGCCGGCTTCCTCGGCGGCTTCGCCCTGTTCGGCCTGGCCGGCTGGCTGGGCATCAAGTCGCTGAAAAGCCTGCGTGGCGCCTTCAAGCACCAAGGCTGGCGCTTTGCCGTCACGTCCTTGCAGCGCCGTCCGGGCGCCACCGTCATCCAGGTGGTGTCCCTGGCACTGGGCCTGATGGCCTTGCTGCTGCTGACGGTGGTGCGCGGCGACTTGATGGTGGCCTGGCGCAACGCTACGCCGCCGGACGCGCCGAACCGCTTCATGATCAATATCCTGCCGGAACAGAAAGACCCGATCGCCGCGCGCCTGGCGCAGGCCGGCGTGGCCAACGCACCTTTGTATCCGATGATACGGGGGCGCCTGGTGGCCGTGAATGGCAACACCATCACGGAAGCAACTTACGAGGATGACCGCGCCAAGGGCCTGGCTGACCGCGAATTCAACCTGTCGACGATGCTCACCATGCAGGAAGAAAACAAGCTGGTGGCGGGCAAGTGGTTCGGCAATGCGCCCGGTGCGCCGGCCGAAGCGTCGGTGGAAGAGGGCATCGCCAAGACACTGAAGCTGAAACTGGGCGACAAGCTGCGCTTCGACATCGCCGGCCAGCCTGTGGAAGCGGCGATCACCAGCCTGCGCAAGCTGGAATGGGGCTCGATGCGCGTCAATTTCTTTGTCGTTATCAACCCGGCCGCCATGGCGGACGCGCCGCAGACGTGGATCACGGCATTTCACTTGCCGCCCGCGCAGGCCGACCTGGGCAATGCCTTGCTGCGCGACTACCCGAACCTGACGGTGGTCGACGTGGGCGGCGTGCTGAAACAGATACAGGGCGTGCTGGACCAGGTGGTCACGGCCGTCGAATTTCTCTTCGCGTTCACTTTGGCCTCGGGCTTGCTGGTGTTGTATGCGGCCTTGATGGGGTCGCAGGACGAGCGCACGCGCGAAGCGGGCCTGCTGCGCGCGCTGGGCGCCACGCGGCGCCAGCTGGCACAGGCGCAGCTGATCGAATTTTCCCTCGTGGGCGCGCTGGCCGGCTTGCTGGCGGCCACGGGCGCGGCCGCCATGGGCTGGGCCCTGGCCACGTACCAGTTCAAGTTCGCCTGGAGCTTCGCGCCGGGCGTGTGGGCCTTTGGTTTACTGGCCGGCGCCCTGTGCGCCATCGCCGGCGGCTGGCTGGGCTTGCGCAATGTCTTGAAACATCCGCCGCTGCAAACGCTGCGCGAAAGCTAAGCGCCCACGCTCTCGCCCGCCTGGGCGCGTAAAAATTGCGCGTAGGACATGACCGGCTGCCCCAGCTGGTGCGGCGGCACGTCGAACAAGGCCCAGAAATACGTCACCTGGCCCAGGCAGATGGTGGGCGCGGCGCAGTAGCGGAACCAGTTTTCGCCGATGTGCGCCGCATACATGCCGTCGCTGTCGGCGTCGGAAAAGTACGGGATCACACGCATTTCCAGCAGGGCCAGCAGCAAGGACGCCGGTGCGTCGCTGTCGCGCGCCATTTCGTACTGCGTGTGCAGGCTGCGTTCCGTTTCGATGATCATCAGCTTGGCGTGGCCGTCGCGCGTGAAGAACAGGATGCCGCTGGGATTGGGAAAGATGTAAAACTCGACGTAGCCTTGGCGCTGGCACAGCTCGTACACGACGGTGGCCAGGGCTTCGTCTTGCAGGAAACGATAGTCGTGCAGCAATAGCAAGTCGCGCACGGTGTCCGATTGCTGCAGGAAGAATTCGCGTTGCAGGGCATGGACTTCCTGTTCCAGGATATCGAGCGCATTGTCGTCGCTCTTCTTGATGTAGCGGTCGATCAAGCCCCGGTTGAAGGCCGTCACGGCCACTTTTTCATCGGCTGCGCCCGTAAATAAAATCTTCTTGCAGGGCAAGTCACGCACGGCCTGGCAGAATTCCAGGCCATTCATCTGCGGCATCGAATAATCGACCACCAGCACGGAAGGCACGGCAAAGCGCTGCGCCTGGCCGCTGATGCGCCAGATGCGTTCGAGATCGAGCGCCACGTTGCACTGGTCGGGCGGCAGGTTTTGCGTGTCGAAATTGACGTGCAGCGGCGTCTCGCCCAGCTGCGTGCTGTGGCGCAGCCAGTGCAGCGCGCTGCTGGTGTCGTGGAAAGTCTTGCGCGCCAAGCCGGGATCGAGCTGGAACGCCAGGCTTTTCAGGAAGGAATCGCTGTCGTCGATCAATACGGTCAGGGTCGGATGGGTGTAGACGGGCAGTTGCATGCATCACCTTGCGGGAGAAGAGGGGTGGAAGCGGGCAGGCAGGGCTGGGGAAACTCCAGGATGAAAATCGCATACGCATGTTCGCGCGACACGCAGCGTATGTGCGCCTGCCAGGCGGTGACGATCTGCCGGCACAGTGCCAGGCCGATGCCGCTGCCGTTATGCACGGGATAGGAATAGAAACGCTCGAAGATCAGCGGCAGGCGATTCTTCGCGATACCGCAGCCCGTGTCGATGAACAGCAGCCTGGGCGTGGGGCGGGCGCCGTCGACGATGATGCGCACGCGGCCCTTGCCGGCCCGCTGGATGGCTTTCAGCGCATTTCTCAGCAGGTTCAGCAGGATCACCACGCACAGTTCGTCCTGGCCAGCAAACTGGAAGTCGGCGCGCACGTCCACCGTGACGCTGACCCGCTGCAGCTTGCCGGTAAACGGGTAACGCTTGAGCACGGCGTTCACCATCGCCAGCATCGAGAGCGACTGGCTGGGCTGCAGGTTGCGGTTCACGGCACTGGCGCTCATCAGGAACAAATCGATCATGTGCTGCATGTGGCGCACTTCGAACTGGATGCGCGACAGGGCATCCTGCAGCGGCGGTATGGTGTCCGCCTGGCCGGCCAGCTGCGGCAGCAGCCGACGCATGCCCCGCACATTCGCTTCCACGCTGGTCAGTGGCGTGCGCAGTTCGTGCGCCACGGAACCGAGCCCGGCCGACATGCCCGCCAGCCGTTCCCGTTCCAGCACTTTGCTGCCCACTTTCACCACGGATAGCGCGGCGATGGTGAACCAGTGCACGGGCAATTGCTGCAGCACTTCACGCTGCAGCACGTAAGCGCCTTCCCCTTGCAGCACGACGGCCAGGCAGGCGGCGCCCGTGCCGATCAGGTAGGCGCGGCAAGCCAGTCCCGTTTCGAAATGAAACAGCACTACCAGGCCGATCAGCAGCGATTGGCTCCAGATGGACGAGGCATGATTCATCAGAAACATGAAGGTAAAGAAGAAGGGCAGGATGTAGCTGAGCGCAAACAGCAGGTAGCGCGACAGCCAGCGGGCCGAGAAGCGGCGCGCAAACAGGCCCGCCACGCAGATGCCCACGCCCGTCAGGCGCAGGATCAGGTTTTCATAAGACTGCGGAAAAAAAAATTGCCATAGCAGGTAGTACAGCGGCATCGCCACCGTGCCCACGGCGGCCAGCATGGCGACTCTGCCTGCCAGGTTTTCATGGGGCACGCGCTCATGCAGCAGCGAATGGAGCAGGCGCCTGCGCCAGTGTGTCCATCGTCCTTGCCATTGCTGCGTCATGACTCTGCCCTGATCCTCTTCAGAACACGATCATCGCGTAAATTTTCCTGCTTGAACGGTTATCTCGCCGGACATTGATATACGTCAATGGATGGGTTGGCGACAGGGTCAAGGTTTTAATTTGCAACAAACCTTTCCCCAGGAGAAAACTCATGACCATCGCTACCAGCTTGCACACCCCATCCTTCGGCCGCGCCGAACACCGCCTGCCAGACTACATCGCGCGGCGCATGGATGCGCATCACATCACGCGCATCGAAAAACTGCTGGGCGGCCAGCATCCCCATGCCTGGCAACCGACACCTGCCCATGCCATTTTTCTGGCGGGTAATGACTATCTTTCCATCGCCGCCGAACCCGCGCTGGTGGCGGCTCAGGTGGCTTCCCTGCAGGCAACCGCGGGCGGCATGCTGATGTCGGCCGTGTACTTGCAGGAAGGCAGCGAACAGCATCGGCTGGAAAGCCGCTTGGCACGTTTCATGGGCTGCGAAGATGGCATCCTGGCGCAGTCCGGCATGGCCGCCAACGTGGGTTTGATCCAGTGCATCGCCGGCCCCGGCATTCCCGTCTACCTGGACATGCAGGCCCACGCCTCGCTGTGGGAAGGGGTGCTGTCGGCGCAGGCGCAGGCCGTCGCCTTCCTGCACAACGACATGGCGCACCTGCGGCGGCAAGTGGAAAAGCAGGGCCGCGGCGTGATTGTCGTCGACGCCCTCTACAGTACCAACGGCAGCCTGGCGCCGCTGCTGGAACTGCTCGATATCGCCGAGCGCAGCGATTGCGTGGTGGTGGTCGACGAGTCGCACTCGCTGGGCACGCATGGCCCGCAGGGCGCGGGCCTGGTGGAAGCCTGGGGACTGGGCCACCGCGTGCATTTCCGCACGGCGTCGCTGGCCAAGGCGTTTGCGGGCCGGGCCGGTTTCATCAGCTGTTCCAGCCGCTTCAAGGGGTATTTTTTGTCCGAATCACGTCCCGCCATCTTCAGCTCCTGCCTGCTGGCCCACGAGCTGGCCTGGCTGGACGCGGCGCTCGACTTCATCATGGCCGCCGACGCGCGCCGCGCCATTTTGCGGCGCCACACGGTGCAGGTGCGCGAGGGATTGAGCGCGCTCGGCTATAACGTCAGCGATGGCACGGAACAGATCGTGGCGCTGGAAGCGGGCGGCGAACCTGCCACCCTGGCGCTGCGCCAGGCGCTGGAACGGCACGGCATTTATGGCGCCATGTTTTGTGCCCCGGCGACGGCGAAGAACCGCGCCCTCGTGCGCCTGACCCTCAACGCGGGACTCGACGAGACGGGCATCGCCCGGCTGCTGGCCGCTTGCGCGGCGGTTCGCGCGGAAGCAGGTGTGGAACACTGGCCGTCAACGCGGCGCCTGCGCAAGCTGGCGCTGGTGTAGGGCTGGTACGCGGGCCGGCGCCAGCCGTTGGGCAGCGTCAGCCGGCCAGTCTGCCCAGGACGGCGGACAGCGCTCCCAGCTGCTCTGCCGGTGCGTCCTGCAGCAATTCGCGGCCCACCGCATGCGCGGTGGCGCTGGCATGGTCCAGCAATTGCTGGCCGGTGGCAGTCAGCACGGCATAGCCGACGCGCGCGTCGCGCTGGTCCGCCTGGCGTGCTACCAGGCCGATTTTTTCCAGCGGCATCAGGGAGCGCGTGACGCCCGAGGCCGTCAGCGCCAGGCGTTCGGCCAAGTCGATGCGGCGCAGGCGCGCACCGGGTGCGCGCTGCAGCTGATACAGCAATTGATAGTCGCTGAAGCTCAGGCCATGCAAATTGCCCAGGGCGCTGTCGAAGCGGCGCACGATGAGTGCCTGGGCGCGCGCCAGGCGCAGGCAAAAGTCCAGCGCACCATCGCTGTCCGGCGACGGGGGAGTGTGATCGTTCATGGCTGCCATTGTATTCGCTGCGAAGTGCTTGAGTGCGCAAGTGTAAAGCAATCGTGCTCAATACAGTGGCTGCCCCTGTTCCTGCCACAGTACACGGTGCAGTGCCAGCAGGGCGTCCAGTTCGGCGTCCGCATCGAAGGCGGGGTCGTCGGACGGCGTGACGGTGTCGATGATTTCGCAGGAAAAGGCCGCCGCGCCGTCGCGCCGCCAATCCGCCTGCAGCGCGGCATTGCGGTGCTTGCCCAGATTCAGCTCGAAACGGTGCCGGTTCAGCGAGCCGGGCGCGTTACGGCTGCATTCGAGCAAGGTCCGTCCGCTGGGCAGGTGCCGCAGGGCGATGATGCCCAGCGGCGGCGGCTGTTGCCGGTAGTGGGCTTTCAATGTTGCCTGTCGTGTCTTGTCCATATTGTATTTCTCCTATCGTTTGTTCAAATCGTTTCTGGCCCGACGATGCGCGGGATGGCGCTGAAAAGTGCAGCTACCACGGCTGCCGCCAGCAGCAGGGTGCCGCCGCCGTAGAACAGCTCACCCACGCTCAGGTGGCGTAGCAGCGCCCCCGTGGCCGCTGCGGACAGAGGAGCCAGGCCCAGGAAGATGCCCATGAACAGGGCCATGGCCCGGCCCAACATGGCGGGCGCCACGCGCCGTTGTATCCACGTAAAGATGGCGACCTGCAAGTAGCCGCCCAGCATGCCTGTGACGGCCAACAAGGCTGCGCCTTGCCAGGCTGTGCTGATTTGTCCCAGCGCCATCAACAGGCAGCCCACGATGGCGTCGAGGAGCAGCAAGGTGACGCCGAAACGCCGCTGCAGCCAGGCGCCGCCCAGGCTTGATGCCAGCATGCCGGCCAGTGTGCCGGCGCCGTGCGCGCCCATGAGCAGGCCCAGCGCTGCGGCACCGTGCAGGCGTTCGCTGGCCAGCACGGGCAAGGCCACCTGCAGCGGTCCCATGACGAAGAACGCCACCACCGCCCAGTAGGCATAGCAGCTGCGCAAGGGCATGTCGCGCCACACCATGGCCAGGCCCGACGCCGTGTCGCGCCAGATGCCCTGTGCCCCGCCGGCCGCTGCCAGTGGCCGCAGGCTGACTTGCCGCAAGGTCCAGGCGGAGAACAGAAACGTCAACGCATCGATGGCAAAGGCGGCGGCCAGCGCCGCCATGCCGGTTTGCTGCGCGCCATCGTGAGCGCTGAGGACCAGCGCCGCCAGCAGGGGGCCGGCCAGCAAGGACAATTGGCGCGCACCCATTTGCAAGCCATTGGCTTTTTGCAACGATTGCAGCGGCACAGCCTGCGGCAGAATGGCCGTGCCGGCCGGGATGCCGAAAGCGGACGCGATGCCCAGCGCCAACGCGGCCGCATACGCCAGCGCCAGGCTGGCGTGGTCAAGCAACAGCAGTGCTGCCAGCAACAGCAGGATGGCGGCGTTCGCATATTTGCTCAGCAGCATTACGCGTCGGGGTGAATAGCGGTCGGCGATGGTGCCGCCCAACAAAATGAACACGGCGCGCGGGGCACCCATCAGGGCCACGGCGATGCCCAGGCTGAGGCTATCGCCGGTCAGGCTCAGCACCAGCCAGGGCAGGGCCAGCATGCTGAACTGGTCGCCCAGCATGGAGACCAGGCCGCCGCCCAGCAGCCAGCGGAAGTTGCTATTGCGCAGCAAAGGAGTCTCTGTCGTGGTTGGCATGGTCGTATTGTCCGTGTTTAAAATTGGCATAGTAGTTGAGATAAGCTTGAGTAGTCAAGTATATTGCCATTTATTGTGGCATTGGCAGCGGGGGCTGCGTGGGCCGCCGACGCTTGCGCTATCATGGCGGCCATGACTGATACCACTGCCCCTACCCTGTACGAGACCATCGGCGGCGCCACCGTGCTGCGTGAAATGGTCGACCGTTTTTACGACTTGATGGAACTGGAAGCCGAGTTTGCCGGCATCCGCGTCATGCATCCTCCCTCGACGGACGGCTCGCGCGACAAGCTGTATTTCTTCCTGACGGGCTGGATGGGCGGCCCGGACCTGTATATCGAGAAATTCGGCCACCCGCGCCTGCGCGCTCGCCACTTGCCCTACGCCATCGGCACCAGCGAGCGCGACCAGTGGCTGCGCGCCATGGCCTGGGCCATGGAAGACACGGGCATCGAAGAGTCCCTGCGCGTGCGCCTGATGGAGTCGTTCTATCAGACAGCCGACTGGATGCGCAACAAACCTGACTGATCCCATGAGCCCAATCGAGTTTTATAGCCTGCTGGGCGCCGCTGCCGTCGCCATCGTCCTATTGATCCTGATCCTGGTGCGTCCGCGTGGCGCTGCCGGCGATGGCGCCACCACGCTGGCGCTGGTGCAGCAGCACCAGCAGCAAAGCCTAGAACGCATCGACCGCGTCGAACGGGAAGTGCGGCTACAGTTGCAGGCGTCGGCGCAAGCCACGCGGCAGGACCTGGCCGCCGGCCTGGCGCAATTCCAGGCAGCGACATTGCAACAGCTCGACAGCCTGCGCACGCAGATGCAGGCGCAGGGGAAAGTCGGGCGCGAAGAGCAGGCGCAAAGCCTGGCGCGCTTTGCCGACAGCACGAACCAGACCCTGTCCCAGCTGACGGAATCGAATGCGCAGCGCATGCTGGAAGTGCGCGCCACGCTGGAGACCAAGATCCGCGATTTGCAGGCCGACAACGGCGCGCGCCTGGAAGAGATGCGCAAGACGGTCGATGAAAAACTGCACGCTACCCTGGAAACGCGGCTTTCCGCCTCGTTCCAGCAAGTGTCGGAGCGGCTGGAAAAAGTCCACCAGGGCCTGGGCGAAATGCAGCAGCTGGCGCTGGGCGTGGGCGACCTGAAGCGAGTGCTCACCAACGTCAAGACACGTGGAACCTGGGGTGAAGTGCAGCTGGAAATGCTGCTGGAGCAGGTACTCACTGTCGACCAGTATGCAAAGAACGTGGAAACGGTGCCGGGCAGCGGCGCACGCGTGGAATTCGCCCTGAAGTTGCCGGGCATGAGCGACGGCGGGCCGCCCGTGTGGATGCCTATCGATGCGAAATTTCCGAAAGAACAATACGAGCGCCTGGTCGAAGCGGCCGAGCGGGCCGATGCCGACGGCGTGGCCTTGGCCGGCCGCGAGCTGGAGCGGGCCGTGCGGGGCGAGGCGAAAACCATTGCCGAGAAATACCTGGCGCCGCCGCAGACCACGGATTTCGCCATTTTGTTCCTGCCCACGGAAGGCTTGTATGCGGAAGTGCTGCGCCGGCCGGGCCTGGCCGACGAATTGCAGCGCGTGCACCGCGTCAGCATCGCCGGTCCATCCACCCTGACGGCCTTGCTCAACAGCCTGCAGATGGGGTTCCGCACCCTGGCGCTGGAAAAGCGCTCGTCGGAAGTGTGGCAGGTGCTGGGCGCCGTCAAGACGGAATTCGGCAAATTTGGCGACGTGCTGTCGCAAACCCGGCTGACCCTGGAAAAAGCGGCAAAGAATATCGAAAGCGCGGAAGTGCGCAGCCGGCAGATGGCGCGCAAGCTGAAATCCGTGGAAGCCTTGCCGGGCGAGGCGGCCGCCTTGCTGCTGGGGGCAGCGGACGCGGGATCGTCCGCCGAGGCGGACGGCGACTAGGGCCGCCTTGTTTGCCGTCACTGCCGGCTAGCTTAGCTGTTCCTGCTCCATCTGGCGCTTGACGATGTCAGCGGTGATGCTGCCTGGCGCATCGAGCTCGCGCAGCGCCAGTGCGCGCATGGCGTCATCTGCCAGGCCGGCCAGCAAGGCGGCGTACAGCGCGTCGGCTTCGGTGGCTTGTCCCTGGCCGCGCAGTACGGCAGCGGCGATCCGCACGTCTTTCACCAGATTCATCAACTCCGTCGCCAGACGCGGTGCCATGCCCGGCGCAGGAAACAGGGGCTGGCTGGCGGCCAGGGCATTGACCGTTTCGAGGTGTTCCAGCGGGGCGCGGCGATAGCGGTCCGCCAGCGCGAAATTACCCGCCTCGACGATGGCTGGCAGGGCTTGCCAAGCGTACTGGCGCGCCAGTTCGGGGGCGCTGCTGTCCAACTGGGCGAACAGGTCGGCGGTGGAACGGGCATCGCCCAAGGTGTCGTTCATCTCGACAATGAGCGAGAAGCGCGACATGTCCCCGGCCTGCGGCCTGCCGCTGTCGTGGCGTACGAACGCATGCTCGCCTGCCAGTAGCAGCCGTATTTGTCCATCACGTTCAGCCTGCAGTGCGGCACGCGCCGGCGCGTAGGCATCGGCCAAAAACTTCCACTCCAGCATGATGATGAAATGGGTAGACCTTGCCGGCTTCATTGCCTGCCCGGCATCGGCGAACAGTTGCTGCAACAGCGGCAGCGCTTCCGCATGCCGGCCTTCCCTGCGCAGCGCAGACATGCGTGTCAAACGGTTATCGATGGCGGGCATGGCGGTCCTTGTCTGGAATGCACCATAGTAGCAAGTCCGCACGCGGGTGGCTACGCCTCAGGCGCCATGCTTGCGGGCACGGTTTTTCTGGCGCCGCAGACCAGTAGCGCCAGTCCCGCCAGCAGCATGGCCCAGGTGTGCGGTTCCGGCACGGCCGGCAGGACGGACAGGTCGGGTGGCGGCACAAGCGACTCGATGATGCTGCTGCCGCGTGGTGGCGGTCCGCCGCCGTTGCGCCCATCGCCTATGCCCGATGGCCACACCGTGTTGCTGCTGTGTACGACATCGAAGGCCTGTACGGGCAGGCTGGCCAGCACGGCCGGCGGCGCCGAACCTGTGAGCGAACCGCCATGCGCGGTGCCGGGATTGTCGATGACGGGAGCGTATGGCGCCGCCGCAGGTGCGGCTGCCACAGCTGGCGCCGCTCCTGCGCCGCGCGGCCCGGCCGCCGCCACCTGCGTGATGCGGCTGACATTGCGGCACACGGTGGGCACCAGGATGCATGCGCCCTGCACGCAGTACACGAGCCCCCTTTCCTGCATCTGCTCGCTCCAACCTGCACGCGTGACATTGCGGCACACGCGGCCCGGCCCGAAATGCATGTCGCTGATGCGTGCATCGTAATTGCCCTTGCCGCGGATCGCGTCGCGGCTGATCACGACGATTTCATCGTACTGGCGCGCGCGCATGCGCGCCTTCAATTGTTCGCGCACCTGCGGCGCGATGTCCGGGTATCTGTCCACGGCTGCCACGACATCGCCCATGAACGGGTCGGCGCCGGGACGGTTCCAGCTGCAATGCTCCAGCACATCGGCCCGTGGGGCCCCTTTGGCATAGGCGGGCAGCGGTGCCAGTGACAGCATGCCAAGCAGGCTTGCGGCCCCCAGCATGCTGGCGCCTGCGATCCATGAGCGGTGTCTCATTATTAGTATCCCGGTGAAAAAAAATATCAAAATTGAATTTTATGCGAGTTCGAATGTTATCACCGAAGAAACTCTGATATCAACAAATAAATAAAATTATTACAATTTTGTTGTGTTTATTTATATTTTTTAGGGAGGTAATCAAGATTTTTATCTTGATGGGCTGACAGTTGCCGTAGACGAAAATTGATTGGAAGGGGCAATGCGAACGGCCCGCGCAGGGCGGGCCGTCGTGAAGAGGAAGGGGAAGCAGGTGGTGGCGCTTTGTATGCGCCCCGGCCAGCGCGTCAGCCTGGCCGGTGGTGCAGCATCAGGTCAGTCCATGGAACAGCACGATATCGACGAGATCGCCGGCCGCCACGTGGCCTTGCCCCTCATGCAGCACGATCATGCAATTGGCTTGCGTCATCGAGCGCAGGATGCCGGAGCCTTGCGCACCCGTCACGCGCACGTGCTGGCGGCCATCCGCGGCCCGTTCGACGATGCCGCGCTGGTACTCCGTGCGTCCCCGTTTCTTGCGGATGGGTGCCTGCGCCGCCACCTGCAGCAGGGGCAGGGTGGCAGTGTCAGCATCGGCGCCCATCAGGCGCAGCAAGGTGGGGCGCGCGAGGAAGTAAAACGCCGCCATCACGGCCACCGGGTTGCCGGGCAAGCCCAGCAGCAAGGCCGTGTCGCCCTCGCTGGCAATCCGGCCAAAGGCCATGGGACGGCCGGGGCGCATATTGATTTGCCAGAAGGCCACGTCACCGAGTCGCGCCAGGATGTCGCGCGTGAAATCGGCTGCGCCGCTGGACACGCCGCCAGAGGTGATGATGACGTCGGCCGAGGCGCAGGCGCCGCGCAGGGCCGCTTCCAGCGCTTGCGGCGCATCCTTGACGATGCCCATGTCGAGCACCTCGCAACCAAGGCGGGTGAGCATGCCCAGCAGGGTGTAGCGGTTGCTGTCGTAGATGCAGCCCGCGTCGAGTGGCTCGCCGATCGAGCGCAATTCGTCGCCCGTGGAAAAGAAAGCCACGCGCAGGCGCCGGCGCACGGGCACCGTGGGGATGCCCAGCGAGGCCAGCAGACCCAGTTCGGCCGGTCCGAGTATCTTGCCCTGCAGCAGCGCAGGCTGGCCTTGCATCAAGTCTTCGCCCTTGAACCGGCGGTTGTCGCCGGGGCGGATGCAGTCCGGTGCCAGCGTAATGCTGCTTGCGCTGGCCTGCTGCACCAGTTCCTGCGGCACCACGCTGTCGCAGCCGTCCGGCATGACGGCGCCCGTCATGATGCGAGCGCATTGCCCGCGCCCGACGTTGACCGTGCCGGGACGGCCCGCCAGGATGGTGTCGACCACGGCCAGGGTCAGCGGAACGCTCCCACCGAGGTCGGCCCCATGCAGCGCATAGCCATCCATGGCGGAATTGTCGTGCGCGGGCACACTGATGGGCGAGATGATGTCGGCCGCCAAAATGCGCTCGAACGCTTGCGGCAGCGGCAATGTTTCGATCTCGGCGACGGGGGCGACGGTGTCGGCCAGGATGGCTTGCGCCATCGGCACGGACAGTCCCTGCGCCTGCAGGGCGGCGAGCTCGTCTGGGGTATTGATGTTGCCGAACGCGCCATGGTTCTCGAAGAGCACCTCGGCCAGTTTCAAGGGGCCGTGCCAGGTGCGCATGCGGCGTTCGCCGGTGGCCAGGTAGGCGTCCAGCTGGGGCAGGGCCGAAGTCTTGACGAGACAGAAGACGGGATGGGGGCGGCGCACTGCCGATCCCGTCGCCGGATCGATCTCTTCTGTGACGGCGATGGCCAGGTCGGCATTGTTTTGGACCAAGGCGGCCGCCAGGCGCGCTGCCAGGTCGGCCGGCAGCAGGGGCGAGTCGCACGGTACGCAGAGCAGGTACGGCGTGCTGGCATGCTGCATGCCGCTATGCAAGCCGGCCAGCGGGCCCAGCTGTCCCGGCAGCGCATCCGGCCACACGGGCAAGCCGAAGCGCGCGTAGTCGCCGGCATCGGCGTGGACACTGATGGCCAGTTGGCCCACTTGCGGCGCCAGGCGCTGCAGAACGTGGCGGGCCAGAGGCTGGCCATGCAGGGGCTGCATGCCTTTGTCGCGCTGGCCCATGCGCGTGCCGAGGCCGCCGGCCAGGACCAGGCCGGTAATGTCGTGTTTGTTGATCATGTCAGGTAGTGAAATGGATGCATGCGCCATGGTAGCAGCGGCGGGCCTGCACCACGCCCGATTCAGCCGCCGATATACGACATTTCCACTTTCTTTTTACCCTGCTCAAGCGCACCGCCCGTCAAATCCGTCTGGCTGGTGCGCAATTGCGAATAGCGGTCGCCGCGGCCGCGCCATAGTTGCGCCACGGCCGAGGAAATTTCCGCGTCGCTGTGGCCGCCGCGCAGCAGGCTGCGCAAATCGTGGCCGCTGCTGGCGAACAGACAGGTGTACAGCTTGCCCTCGGTCGAGAGGCGGGCGCGGCTGCAGTCGGCGCAGAATGCTTGCGTGACGCTGGAAATGAGGCCGATTTCGCCGCTGCCATCGGCGTAGCGCCAGCGCGCCGCCGTCTCGCCCGTGTAGTTGGGGTTGATTGGCAGCAGGGGCATGTGCGAGGCTATGCGCCGCACGACTTCGGCCGAAGGGATGACTTCCTGCAAGTTCCAGCCGTTCGATGCGCCCACGTCCATGTATTCGATGAAGCGCAAGATGTAGGGCGTGCCCTTGAAGTGGCGCGCCATGGGCACGATTTCCTGCTCGTTCATGCCAGCCTTGACGACCATGTTGATCTTGATGGGGCCCAGGCCCGCCGCATGCGCGGCGGCTATGCCGTGCAGCACGTCGGCCACGGCGAAATCGACATCGTTCATGCGCTTGAAGGTGGCGTCGTCGAGCGAATCGAGCGACACGGTGACCCGGTTCAGGCCTGCATCCTTGAGCGCTTGCGCCTTTTTGGCCAGCAAGGAACCGTTGGTCGTCAGGGTCAGGTCCAGCGGCTGGCCCGACGGCGTGCGCAGTTCGGCCAGCATGGCGATGAGCTTCTCGATATTTTTGCGCAGCAGCGGCTCGCCGCCCGTCAGGCGGATCTTTTCTACACCATGCGCCACGAACAGGCGCGCGATGCGCGTGATTTCCTCGAACGACAGCAAATCCGTGTGCGGCAGATACACGTGGTTCTTGTCGAACACGTCCTTCGGCATGCAGTACACGCAACGGAAATTACAGCGGTCGGTAATCGAGATGCGCAGGTCGTGCAGGGGCCGGCCCAGGCTGTCGGCCACGTTGCCGCTGGGACTTTCCAGCCGCGCGGGGATCGCCGGTGCCCCATTGCGGGCTTCGGCGAGGTAGATAATCTTGTCAGCCATAAAAGGTGGTGCCACTTACGTAAAGTCGTTCAAGGCAGATACGATAGCACGAGGCCGAAGATGGCACAGGCGAGCAGCAATTTGATGGTTCCCATTTGAAACTTGATCAGCGCCACGCCGGCCGCCAGCGCGATGGCGATCGCCAGCCAGTCCCAGTGCGGCAGCGGGTTTGCTTGCCAGAAGACATGCCGGCCAAAGAACAGGGCCAGGCTGGCGATCACGCCCACTACGGCCGCCGAGATGGCCGTCAGGGGCGCACTCAGGCGCAAATTGCCGCGCGAAGCTTCCACCAGCGGCGCGCCGCCCAGGATGAAGATGAACGAGGGCAGGAAGGTGAACCAGCTGGCGACGAGCGCGCCGCACACGCCTGCCAGCCACAGGTGTTCACCCGCCACGGCATGGCTCCAGCCACCCACGAAGCCGATGAAGGCGACGATCATGATCAGGGGGCCGGGCGTGGTTTCGCCCAGCGCCAGGCCATCCATCATCTGCGCGCTGCTGATCCAGTGGTAGTGGTCGACGGCGCCCTGCACCAGGTAGGGCAGCACGGCATACGCGCCGCCGAACGTGAGCAGGGCCGCCTTGCTGAAAAATATGCCCATCTGCGCCAGTGGCTGATCCATCCCGCCCGCCAGCGCCAGGCCCAGCCAGGTGATGAAAGCCAGCGCCAGGCCCAGCGCGCAAGTGGCCAGCAGACGCGGCCATCCGAAACGCGCGTGCAGCGGCGTGGGCGTGTCGTCATCGATCAGGGCGGGGCCAAAGCCGGCCGCGCCGCCATGCGAGGTGGCGCCAAGCTGGAAGTGGGTCGGCAGCCAGCGACCGCCAGCCATGCCCAGCAGGGCTGCGGTGAGCACGATCAGCGGAAATGGCAGCCGTAGCACGGCGATGGCGACAAATGCAGCCGCCGCAATGGCGATCAGGCCGGGGCTGCGCAAGGTGCGCCGGCCCAGGCGCCAGGCCGCCGCCAGCACGATGGCGACGACGGCCGGCTTGATGCCGTACAGGACGCCGGCGATGGCGCCCACGTGGCCATACGCCATGTAGAGCCAGGACAGGACGATCAGCAGCAGCAGCGAGGGCAGCAGGAATAGCAGGCCAGCCACCAGCGCACCGCGCGTGCGGTGCATCAGCCAGCCGATGTAGATGGCCAGCTGGGTCGCTTCCGGCCCGGGCAGCAGCATGCAGTAATTGAGGGCGTGCAGGAAACGCTGCTCGGAAATCCAGCGCCGCTTTTCCACCAGTTCCGCATGCATCATGGCGATTTGCCCAGCCGGGCCGCCAAAGCTGACGCAGCCCAGCTTGAGCCAGTACCAGAAGGCGCTGCGCAGGCTGACGGGATCGGGACGGGCAAGATGGGTGTTCTCGTGCATGGCGGCTGGCTGGCAAAGGTAGTGGACGTAAAAAAGGGGAAGCCTGAGCTTCCCCTTTCATCATTGGCGGCTGGGCGAACCCGGCCTGCTTATGGACGTTGCGTGTTGACCTGGATCAACGGCTCATCCGATTGCGGCGGCAATGGCTTGCGTTCGCGCGGCTTGCGTACCGGAGCGACAGCCTTGGCGGCCGCTTCCTGCGCCAGGCGCAGTTTTTCCGGATCGGTGGCAGCCAGGGTCAGGCCGGCCGAACCGAGTACTGCGCTCAAGTCCAGCGGCGCGGCGACTGGCGCGGCAGCTGCCGGGGCAGGAGCAACGACCGGTGCTGGCGCTGGTGCAGGAGCAGGAGCAGGAGCAGTAACCACCGGGGCGGCTTCCGTCACGGCAGGTGCTGCTTCAGCGACTGGCGTTTCCTCGATCACGGCGGCGGCTTCGACCAGCGGTGCGGCTTCCACCACTGGCGCGGCTTCGACGATGATTTCCGCTGCAACTGGCGCTGGCGCTGGTGCGGCTTCCGCTTTCTCGGCAAAGCTGTACTCGGCAGCCGGTGCTGGTTCGGCAGCGGCTGGTTCCGCTTGTGCTGCTGCAACGATGGCTTCGGCAGGAGCTTCCGGCACGATCACTTCAGCAGGGTGTGCGGCCTCAACGGCAGGAGCGGCTTCTTCGACCTTGGCGATATCCGCGACCTTGGCCACTTCCACCACGTCGACCACTTCCACGACGGCAGCTTCCACTGGTGCAGCAACGGCGACGACAGCGGCGGCAGCCACGACGGCGACCGGGGCCGCGTCAGCAGCAACAGCGGCAGCAGCTTCCGGCGCCGGAGCGACCGTAAAGCTGATCACGGGTGCGTCCTGACCTTCGTTCTCGCCGTTTGCCGATTCGATCAGCTCGCCCGTTTCGCGGTCGCGGCGGTTGCGGTTGCGGCCGCCACGACGACGGCGGCGGCGCGGTTCTTCGCCTTCCACGTCGTTTTCCGTCTCTTCGCCTTCAGGACCGGCATTCGCCGGTGCTTTCAGCAAGCTCGTTGGTGCGGCGTCGGATTCAGGGCCGTTTGACGGCACGACGACATTCACGGCGCTGGCGCTGGCGCCAAACAGGGCCAGTTCGTCAGCTTTCACTTCAGCAACAACGGCTTTGTCGGCGCGTGGTTCACGGCCTTCGCGTGGCTGGCGTGGCGGACGTTCGGCGCGCTCTGGACGCTCCGCGCGTTCCGGACGCTCGGCGCGTTCAGGACGTTCACCGCGCTCACCGCGCTCGCGTGGTGCTGCCGTTGCTTCGCCGGCTTCGCGCGGTTCGCGTGGCGGACGTGGTGGGCGTGGCGGACGGGCCGCCTTTTCCAGTGCTTCGGCTTCCTTGGTCGCGTCGTCCTGGGCGGGACGGCCCTGACCTGGTTCGCGTTCTTCGCGGCCAGGCTTGCCGTTGCGGCCACGGCCACGCGGGCCACGGCTGTTGCGGTCACCGCGGTCGGCGCCGGCCGGCTTGGCTGGTGCGACAGGGGCGGGCGCTGGCGCCACCGGTGCCGGGGCGCCGGTGAAGAAGCTGATGATCTTGGCGATCAGGCCTTGTGGTGCGACAGGCGCGGCCACCGGAGCTGGTTTCGCTTCGACGGGCTTGCGCTCGACCAGCGGTGCCGGCTGGTCAGGGGTGATCGTCTTGACGACGGCTTCCTGGCGCGGCTTGGCTTCTTCCTTCTGGCGCTTGCTGTAAGCCATGTCGGTTTCAGCGCTTTCCGCCAGGTTGTAGCTGGCCTGGCTGTCTTCCAGACGCGGATCGTCGTGCTTGATGCGTTCCAGCTTGTAGTGCGGCGTTTCCAGATGCTTGTTCGGGATCAGGATCACGGCGATGCGGTGGCGGTTTTCGATCTTCAGTACTTCGCCGCGCTTTTCGTTCAGCAGGAAGGCGCCCACGTCCACAGGTACTTGCACGTGGATGGTGGCCGAGTTTTCCTTCATCGCTTCTTCCTGGATGATGCGCAGCACCTGCAGGGCGGACGATTCGGTATCGCGGATGTGGCCGGTGCCGGAGCAGCGCGGGCACGTCACGTGCGAGCCTTCGGACAGCGAAGGGCGCAGGCGCTGGCGCGACAGTTCCATCAGGCCGAAGCGGGAAATCTTGCCCATCTGTACACGGGCACGGTCATGGTGCAGCGCGTCCTTCAGGCGCTGTTCCACTTCGCGCTGATTTTTTGCCACTTCCATGTCGATGAAGTCGATGACGATCAAGCCGCCCAGGTCGCGCAAACGCAGCTGGCGGGCCACTTCTTCGGCCGCTTCGCAGTTGGTGTTGAAGGCGGTCGTCTCGATGTCCGAGCCACGCGTGGCGCGGGCCGAGTTGACGTCGACGGACACCAGTGCTTCGGTATGGTCGATCACGATGGCGCCGCCCGATGGCAGCGGCACGGTGCGGCTGTACGCCGTTTCAATCTGGTGTTCGATCTGGAAGCGCGAGAACAGCGGCACGTCGTCGCTGTAGCGTTTTACGCGGTGCACCATGTCGGGCATCACGTGGCTCATGAACTGGTGCGCCTGGTCGTAGATCTCGTCGGTGTCGATCAGGATCTCGCCGATGTCTGGCTGGAAGTAGTCGCGGATGGCGCGGATGACGAGCGACGATTCCTGGTAGATCAGGAAAGCGCCGTTGGCCGACTTGCCGGCGCCTTCGATGGCGCGCCACAGTTGCATCAGGTAATTCAAGTCCCACTGCAGTTCATCGACGTTGCGGCCGATGCCGGCGGTGCGGGCAATGACGGACATGCCAGCAGGCAAGTCCAGTTTATCCATGGTTTCGCGCAATTCCTGGCGCTCTTCACCTTCCACGCGGCGCGATACGCCACCGCCACGCGGGTTGTTCGGCATCAAGACCAGGTAACGGCCGGCCAGCGAGACGAACGAGGTCAGGGCGGCGCCCTTGTTGCCGCGCTCTTCCTTTTCCACCTGGACCATGATTTCCTGGCCTTCGCGCAGCGCTTCCTTGACGGAGGCGTTACGGACGTCCACGCCTTCGCGGAAGTACGTGCGAGCAACTTCCTTGAAAGGCAGGAAGCCGTGGCGGTCTTCGCCATAGCTGACGAAGCACGCTTCGAGCGATGGCTCGATGCGCGTGATGACGCCCTTGTAGATGTTGGATTTGCGCTGTTCGCGCCCGGCTGTCTCGATATCGATGTCGATCAGTTTCTGTCCGTCGACAATCGCTACGCGCAGTTCTTCTTGCTGCGTGGCATTAAACAACATGCGTTTCATTTTTATAACTCCGCGACCCGTAGGCCATCTCAAAGCCGCTTCCGGGGAAGCGGCGAAAGTACAGGGATATATGCGAGAACGGGAGTGTTGGCGGGGGAAATGCCTTAGCGTGCGGAGCAACAACGCGTACGAGGTATACGTTACGGCCGCAACAGGCGCGGTGAGGTCAATCGTCATGCCGAGTGCACAGGACACTTGCAACTCATCTGAAACAGCCCGAATGTCGGGGGGCAGAGAATGCAAGTGGTCAGCAAATTCAGAGCCAAATCGTAAGCCGGCTCATTACAGGGATCGCGATGGCGAGGCTTGGCCTCAGCCTATTCATCGACAACCCTCAGTATTGTGGCCTCATACGGGGTTTGGCGAAAACGGCAAGCGTTATCAACTTCATCAACCCGCGAGCCCGACTCGATAAGTCGCGCTAACGGGTACTTATCCTTATAATCCAATACACTCACTTCAGCATCTCCACGCGTTATCCGATTACAACTACGGTGCAACCTTGATTCGCGCAGGGATGGTGCATATACATTTTTTTCCACCGAATTTGCAATTTGGCGAGGCCGGTGGAGACGCCCCTGTGTAAAATGTGCTTTTATTCTTACACTCGCAGCAGCCAGGGCCGCAGCAAAAACAATTATATATTCAAAATGAAGGACTTAGAGAGATTTCTGGGAAGACATAGTAAATGAAGAGTCAAAATGATGTTGTTCCCCCTTCAACACCCCCGGTTCAGCCGCAAGCCCAATTCGTAACGATCGCCGAGGAAGAAGCAGGCCAGCGCATCGACAACTACTTATTAAGAGTGTGCAAGGGAGTGCCTAAAAGCCACATCTACCGGATCTTGCGATCGGGAGAAGTGCGGGTTAATAAAGGCCGTATCGATCAGCTGTACCGTCTCGCCGCCGGCGACGTGGTGCGCATTCCACCCGTGCGCGTGGCCGAAAAGGCGCCCACGGGCGCGCCGGCCGCCGAATTCAAGATCATCTTCGAAGATGCGCAGCTGCTCGTCATCGACAAGCCGGCCGGCGTGGCCGTGCATGGCGGCTCGGGCGTCTCGTTCGGCGTGATCGAGCAATTGCGCGCCTCGCGCCCCGACGCCAAGTTCCTGGAACTGGTGCACCGCCTGGACCGCGACACGTCCGGCTTGTTGTTGCTGGCAAAGAAGCGCACGGCCTTGACGAACTTGCACGAGCAGATGCGCGACGGCGTCACCGACAAGCGCTACCTGGTACTGGTGGCTGGCGACTGGAAGAATGCGCGCCAGCATATCAAGTTGCCGCTGCATAAATATACGACGGCCGAAGGCGAGCGCCGGGTGGCTGTGCAGGCCGATGGCCTGGCGTCGCACACGGTGTTTTCACTGTTGCATAAATATCACAACTTCGCCTTGCTGGAAGCGGAATTGAAGACGGGACGCACGCACCAGATCCGCGTGCATCTGTCTTCCTCCGGTTTCCCCATCGCGGGCGACGATAAATATGGCGACTTTGCCCTCAACCGCGCCCTGTTGAAAGCCGACAGTACGCGCGGCGCCCTGAAGCGCATGTTCCTGCACGCGCACCAGATCACGTTTACGCATCCGGAGACGGGCAAGACGATGACCCTGAATGCGCCGCTGGCTGCTGAATGCGAGCGTTTCTTGGTAAGCTTGGGCAAACCATTGGCCGTTGCCGCACGATAAATATCCATCGCGTGGGCGCAAGACTACTCACAAGGTAGTCAGTCGCCATCATTCATTCTCAAGGAGCCGGCGGCTTTGCCGTCGGGAAACATGGCAAGAAAGCAATTTGATCTGATCGTCTTCGATTGGGACGGTACCCTGATAGACAGTACCTCGACCATCGTCAAGTGTATCCAGGCGTCGGCGAAAGACCTGGGCTTGCCAATTCCCACCGAGTTGCTGGCCTCGCATGTGATCGGCCTGGGCTTGCAGGAAGCGATGCGGCTGGTGATGCCCGATGTCGAGCCGAAATACCATGCGCGCATGGCTGAACGCTACCGCTATCACTATCTGTCGCGCGACCATGAGCTGACCCTGTTTCCCGGCGTGCAGGAAATGCTGCAGGAATTGTCGCAGCAAGCGTACTTTCTGGCCGTCGCCACGGGCAAGAGCCGTGTCGGCCTGAACCGTTCGCTGAATGCCGTCAAGCTGCTGTCGCTGTTCGATGCGACGCGCTGCGCCGATGAAACGTTCTCCAAGCCTCATCCTGCCATGCTGCAGGAGCTGACGCGCGAACTGGGGCAGGATATGCGCCGCACCGTGATGATCGGCGACACCAGTCATGATTTGTTGATGGCAAGCAATGCAGGCGCGGCTGGTATTGCCGTAGAGTATGGGGCGCATCCTGTGGAACAGTTGCAGGCCTGCAATCCGCTGTATTCGGCCGCCACGGTGGCCGATCTGCACCAATGGCTGAGCGAGCACGCATGATGACCGACGTTGCGGAAGTATTGATTTGTGCCGCCGACGCGGTGGCCGATGGCGGCAAGGGCGTGCGCTTTCCCGTTTCGGCCGGTGGCGAAGCGACCACCGGCTTTGTCGTGCGCCATGGCGGCAAGGCGTACGGCTATCTGAACCGCTGCGCCCACGTGCCGATCGAACTGGACTGGGCCGAGGGTGAGTTTTTCGAATCCAGCGGCTTGTACCTGATGTGTTCGACGCATGGCGCCATCTATGTGCCGGAAAGCGGCTACTGCGCGGGCGGTCCCTGCAAGGGCGGCCGCTTGCGTCCGATTCCCGTGACCGAGCGCGATGGCCAGCTGTACTGGCAACCCGATGAGTATGTCCAGCCGCTGCCGGCCTGAAGCCGGGCGCAGGCATTATTGCAATTTAAACAAAGTGAACCATGAGCGATAACACGAATGACAAGGTGGACAGCAGCGTGCCAGCCCCCGGCTACGGCGCCCCTGCAGGGAACTGGGAGCGCGACGTGCTGGAGAAGCTGGTATTTGCCACTTTGCAAGAGCAACGCGCGCACCGCCGCTGGAGCATCTTTTTCAAGGTGTTCGGCCTGCTGATCGTGCTGTTCGCCCTGTGGGTGTTTTATGACTACAACACGGCCGACGACAGCGAAACCCTGGGCCGCCACACGGCCCTGATCGACATCAGCGGTGCCATCGAGTCTGAAGGCAGCGGTTCGGCCGCCGTCGTCATTCCTGCGCTGGACAAGGCGTTTTCCGACGCCGGTTCCGTGGCTGTGGTACTGCATATTAATAGTCCGGGCGGCAGTCCCGTACAGGCTGGCATGATCGTCGACGAGATGCAGCGCCTGCGCAAGGGCTATCCGGACAAGCCCTTGTATGTGGTGGTCGATGAAATGTGTGCTTCGGGCGGCTATTACATCGCCGCCGCGGCCGACCGCATCTATGTCAACAAGGCCAGCGTGGTCGGTTCCATCGGCGTGCTGATGGACGGCTTCGGCTTTACGGGCGTGATGGAAAAGGTGGGCGTCGAGCGCCGGTTGCTGACGGCGGGCGAGAACAAGGGTTTCATGGACCCTTTCAGCCCGCTGACGGAAAAACACAAGGCGTATGCGCAAGGCATGCTCAATGAAATCCACCAGCAATTCATCGACGTGGTGCGCACGGGGCGGGGCAAGCGCCTGAAGGAAACGGCTGATACCTTTTCCGGCCTGTACTGGACGGGCGCGAAAGCCGTGGAAATGGGCCTGGCCGACGATTTTGGCACGGTCGACAGCGTGGCGCGCGACGTCGTCAAGGCGGAAGACATCGTCGACTACACGCAGCATGAAGGCTTGCCGGAACGGGTGCTGAAGAAATTTGGCGCCGCCATGGGCGCCGGTGCCATGAAGGCGGCCGTACAGCAGTCACAACCGGCGTTGCGCTGAGGACATGACTCTTGACTGGCTGGCAAGCCAGTCGAGAATGATTTTCAATAAGGTGGTATTTTGGCTTGAAAAACGGGCTGCTTGGGCTATAGTGAAGGCGTAGTTCTTTTCAAGGAGGGGCGATATATCAACTATGTTGTCAGTACTAACTTGATTGGCAGGTCTTGGAACTACTCGCCGCATCGCAGATGTGGTTTTGAGTGAATTTACATTCCTCACTGAAGTCCCGTTGGGGCTTGGGAACGGCGGCGCAATGCCGCCGTTTCCTTTTGTGCGTCGTTCGTACCGGGTGTGCCGGCATCGCGCGATATTTGGTCTGGGTTGGCTGGCAAGGCAGAAGCAAGGTTGGCATGCGGGGGCGGGGCATGGCGGGTTCGATGGCCGTGCGCTCAGGCGGCGCAGCCGTTACAGTGCACAGGCAGGGTTGCTTGCCGGGCCGGCGCCGCTGCGGTGCTGCTGGCGTGGGAGCTGATGTCCGGCGGCGTGTCCGCCATGGCGGGCGTGCTCACGTCCGCATCCGCGTGCGCAAAACCACCCCGTTCCAGCCAGCACATGAAATGGCATTGCGCCTCGGCATGCCAGTGCGTCTGGCTCGCCGGCGATGGGGGCACGTCCGTCTCCTGCTGCGCAGGGGTGTTGCGCCAGCGCGCCACGCCGAGTCTGACCTTGTGCATGGATGCCTGTTCCGCGGCGATGCGCTCGCGCATGTCGGCGATGCTGCCTTGTAAGGCGATGGTATCGGTATGCTTCATACGATGTCCTTGTAAGGGGTGGCGACTGCCACGATTCCTAAAGTTCGTTAGGCGGATTCCTAACGAAGTTTCAGTCTATCAATGCGATATTTCGAGCGCTTGATATTTCTCAAAGGAATTGGCCATTTATATCGAAATCTCACCTTGTGCTTCGCCTTATCTGTGTCTGCGCCACGCTGGCGCGCGCTCCTGCGCCTGGCGCGGGCGGCGCGCGCCGCCGCTTCACGCTGCCAGCCGCTTCTGGTAAAGTCACGCCCATGAGTAAATTATCCCTAGACCGCATCCTGCAATCGCAGGGTTTTGGCACCCGTAAATATTGTCGTTCCCTCATCGAAGATGGCGATGTCGTCATCGATGGCGTCACCCAGACCAATTACCGCACTACCGTCGAGACCGAAGGCCTGGTGCTGCACGTTTTTGAAGAAGAGTGGGTATACCGCGCGCACCTGTACCTGGCGCTGAACAAGCCCGCCAACTTCGAATGCTCGCGCAAACCCAGCCATCATCCTGGTGTGCTGACCCTGTTGCCGGAACAGTTCACCTGGCGCGAAGTGCAGCCCGTCGGCAGGCTAGACCACGATACGACCGGCATGCTGCTGATGTCCGACGATGGCCCATTTATCCATGCGCAATCGTCGCCGAAGCGTCACGTTCCGAAGATTTACCAGGCCACCACGCAAGAGCCGGTGACCGATGAGCTGGTGGCCCTGCTGCTGGCTGGCGTGCAGTTGCACGACGAGCCGGCCCCGCTGGCAGCCCTCGTCTGCGTCAAGCGCGGAGAATTCCAGCTTGAAATCGTGCTCGAGCAAGGCAAGTACCACCAGGTCAAGCGCATGCTGGCCGCCGCCGGCAACCATTGCAGCGCGCTGCACCGTTCCGCGATCGGCAGCCTGACCCTGGAGTCGCTGGGCATCGCCGAAGGCGAATGGTGCTATCTGACCGCAGAACAGCTGACATTGCTGGCCTGAACCTCCTGCTGACCGCCAAAGCCGGGGACTTCCCGGCTTTTTGGCGTCTTTAGTCCCCATTGCCTGCATTTGATGAAGTTTCCCGCACATGAAATTAGCTACCCTGAAGGATGGCACGCGTGACGGCCAGCTGGCTGTCGTCTCGCGCGACCTGAAAACGGCCCATCTGGCCGATGGCATCGCCTCGACCCTGCAAAAGGCGCTCGACGACTGGAGTTTCATCGCGCCCCAGCTGGACCTGCTGTACCAGACCATCAATAGTGGCCGTGGCCATCGGGCCTTCGAGTTCGATCCCGCCAACTGCATGGCGCCCTTGCCGCGCAGCAGTCTGCGTGTGGGCGGCATGTCCTACCTGCAGCAGATCGAGCGTGCCTGCAAGGCGGCAGGCAGCGAGGCGCCTGCCAATCTGCGCGAGGCGCCACGGATGTACCAGGGCGCCAGCGACGATTTCCTCGGTGCCCACGACGACATCACTCTGGCGCACGAGCAGTGGGGCATCGATTACGAGGCCGGCATCGCCGCCATCACGGACGACGTGGCCATGGGTTCCACGCCGGACCAGGCGCACCTGAACATCAAGCTGTTGATGCTGGTCAACGACATTACCCTGCGCAACCTGGCGCCCGACGAGCAGGCCTGCGGCTACGGCTTCCTGCAGGCGAAGCCGGCCATGGCCTGCTCTCCTGTCGCCATCACGCCCGATGAACTGGGCGACGCCTGGCGCGGCGGCAAGGTGCATTACGCCTTGCGTTGCAGCCTGAATGGCAAATTGACGGGCCAGCCCCACGCGGGTGCCGACATGGCCTTTAATTATCCGCAATTGCTGGCCCATCTGTGTCAGACGCGCAACGCGCGTGCCGGCAGCGTGGTGAGTGCGGGCGGCGTGGCCAACAAGGAAGTCAAGAAGGGTTTTTCCAGTATCGTTGAGCGACGTAACCAGGAGATGATCGCCGATGGCGTCGCCAGTACGCCCTATTTGCTGTTCGGTGATGTTGTTCGACTGGAAATGCTGGGTGACGATGGCAAGTCGCTGTTTGGCGCCATCGAGCAGACAGTGAAGCAGGCCGAAGCACGCAAGTCCCGCTAAGGTTTCTGGGGAGCAAAGGAAAAGCAGGGGATTCGCCCCGCTTTTCCCTTGATGGCGTTGTGGTGATTGAACCGATAATGCGTCATGCCCAGTCCGTATTGCGCCTAACCAGGCTGCAGGACTTCACCGGAGTTGATTGATGTCGGAAGACAGCGACGCAGAAAAGACCGAAGCCGCGTCACCGAAGCGCCTCGAGCAGGCGCGTGAGGAAGGCGACGTTCCGCGATCGCGTGAAGTGGCAACGTTTACGGTGCTGATGGCGTCCGGCTGCTGCCTGTGGTTTGCCGGCGACGCCATCGTGCGCCGGCTGACGGCGGTCATGGTCTCCGGTTTGACCCTGGACCGGGAGCAAATCCTCAATCCCGACGCGATGATGTTACGCATCGGCTACGACGTGGGCTCCGTCTTGCTGACCTGCTTGCCGTACGCCGCAGCCATCATGCTCGTCGCCCTGGCCTCGCCCGTGCTGGTGGGCGGCTGGCTGTTCAGTTCCAAGGCATTCACCCCCAATTTTGGCAAGCTCAATCCGATTCGCGGCCTGGGAAATATGTTTTCGAAGAATGCGCTGGTGGAGTTGCTCAAGGCCGTCGCCAAGACCATCGTCGTCGGCGTCGTTGCCTGGATGGTGATGCAGCACCAGAAAGATGCCGTGCTGGGCCTGTCGGTGGAATCGCTGCGCGCCGGTTCGGCCCATCTGATCAGCCTGCTGATCACGGCCTTCTTGCTGATCGTGGGCGCGCTGGGCCTGATCGCCGCCATCGACGGCCCCTACCAGATGTGGCACTACGCTAACAAGATGAAAATGTCCTTGCAGGAAGTCAAGCAAGAGTCGAAGGAGTCGGACGGCAATCCGCAGATCAAGGCGAAGATCCGCCAGATGCAGCATGAAATGTCGCGCCGCCGCATGATGGCCGACGTGCCGACAGCCGACGTGGTGGTGACCAATCCTACCCACTACGCGGTGGCCTTGAAGTATGGCGAGAATTCGCGCGGCGCGCCGCAGGTGGTGGCCAAGGGCATCGACGAGGTGGCGGCGAAGATCCGCGAACTGGCGGGCGAGCACAAGGTTGCCATCCTGGAAGCGCCGGCCCTGGCGCGTGCGCTGTACAAGCACACGGACATCGGCGACGAGATTCCCGAGGCCTTGTATGGCGCCGTGGCCGAAGTGCTGGCGTATGTGTTCCAGCTGCGCAGCTACGGCAGTGGCCACGGCCAGCGCCCCGACAAGCCGAAAAAACTCGACGTGCCGCCCGAGCTCGATCCGCTGGACCCCGCATCGCAGACCAAAGCCGCAGCAGACGCGGCAGACAAGAATAAAGGAAGTACACCATGAACGGCCTGAGATTGCCAGCCTGGCTCAGCGGTATGAGCAGCAACGCCAGCAAGGGCATCGCTGCGCCGGTCATCATCATCATGCTGCTGGCGATGATGGTGCTGCCGCTGCCGGCCTTCATTCTCGACATTTTCTTCAGTTTCAATATCGCGCTGTCCATCATCGTGCTGCTGACGGCGCTGTACACGGTCAAGCCGCTCGACTTCATGGCGTTCCCGACCATTCTGCTGGTGTCGACCATGCTGCGCCTGTCGCTGAACGTGGCGTCCACGCGCGTGGTGCTGACGGAAGGCCACACGGGCGCCGACGCGGCCGGTAAAGTGATTGAAGCGTTCGGCCACTTCCTGATCGGTGGCAACTATACGGTCGGTATCGTGGTGTTCATCATTTTGACCATCATCAACTTTACCGTGGTGACCAAGGGTGCGGGCCGTATCGCCGAGGTGGGTGCCCGCTTCGCGCTGGACGCCATGCCCGGTAAACAGATGGCCATCGATGCCGACCTGAACGCTGGCCTGATCGGCGAAGACGAAGCGCGCCGCCGCCGCACGGAAGTGGCGCAGGAAGCGGAATTCTATGGCGCCATGGACGGTGCCAGCAAATACGTGCGCGGCGACGCCATCGCCGGCATCATGGTCACCGTCATCAATATCGTTGGCGGCCTGCTGGTGGGCTTGCTGCAGCACGACATGGGCTTTGCCGATGCGCTCAAGAATTACACCCTGCTGGCCATCGGTGACGGCCTGGTGGCACAGATTCCTTCGCTGATCATTTCCACGGCAGCCGGTATCGTCGTCTCGCGCGTGGCCAGCGACCAGGACATCGGCACCCAGTTGGTGGGCCAATTGTTTGCGAAACCGCAAGTGCTATATATTACCGCCGGCATCATCGGCGGCATGGGCTTGATTCCCGGCATGCCGAACATGGTCTTCATCCTGCTGGCCTCATTGCTGGCCGGCTCCGCCTATTTGATCAGCAAGAAACGCACGCAGGAAAAGGCGGCGGCCGAGAAGCCGGCCGAAGTGCCGCAAGCGACCGTGGCGCCCGAGCAGGAAGAGGCAAGCTGGCAAGACATCATGCCAGTCGATACCCTGGGCCTGGAAGTGGGCTACCGCTTGATTCCCCTGGTCGACAAGACGCAGGGTGGAGAATTGCTCAAGCGCATCAAAGGCATCCGCAAGAAATTTGCCCAGGAAGTGGGCTTTCTGGCGCCGCCCGTGCATATCCGCGACAACCTGGAATTGAAGCCGTCCGCCTACCGCATCACCCTCAAGGGCGTGGAAGTGGGCGTGGGCGAGGCGTTCAATGGTCAGTTCCTGGCGATCAATCCCGGCATGGCCAGCGGTAGCTTGCCGGGCCTGGCTACCAGCGACCCCGCGTTCGGCTTGCCCGCCACCTGGATCGACGCCAGCTTGCGCGACCAGGCACAATCGATGGGCTACACGGTCGTCGATGCGGGCACCGTGGTGGCCACGCACTTGAATCACCTGATCACCTCGCACGCGTCCGAGCTGCTGGGCCGTGCCGAAGTGCAATCGCTGCTCGATCACCTGGGCAAGGATGCGCCGCGCCTGGTGGAAGACCTGGTGCCGAAGATGCTGTCGCTGTCGACCCTGCAAAAAGTGCTGCAGAACCTGCTGGCCGAGGGTGTGCACATCCGCGACATGCGCACCATCATCGAAACCCTGGCCGAGCATACGGTCAATACGCAAGACCCGAACGATCTGACGGCGCTGGTGCGCGTGTCCCTGGGCCGCGCCATCGTGCAGCAACTGTTCCCCGGCGCCGCCGAACTGTCCGTGATGACCCTCGACAGCCGCCTGGAGCGCCTGCTGATGCAAGCCATGGGCAATGGCGGCGATGGCGCCGGCATCGAGCCGGGCCTGGCCGATACCATCGCCCACCAGGCGGGCCTGGCCGCGCAGCAGCAGGAAGCGCTGGGCCTGACGCCCGTGCTGCTGGTGCCGGCGCCGCTGCGCGCCCTGCTGTCGCGCTTCCTGCGCCGCGCCCTGCCGCAGCTGAAAGTGCTGTCGCATGCGGAAGTGCCGGAAACCAAGACCATTCGCGTCACCAGCCTGGTGGGCGCGCAATAGTTGGCACAGTCAATACCGGGGTCAGACCCTCATACACGTTGCCGATGACCTTGATGTCGGCGGTGTTGGGGGTCTGACCCCAGGCGACGGCCCCTTTGCCTCTTTTTGCTTATTTTTTCATCAATTTCCTGCTGGCAAACTGAATAACGGGTACTTTCCCGTCCTGTTCCTTCGATCATTTCCTCCAAGCATCGCTAATAATGGAAACTGTCCGGGTGATCTGTGTCCATGTGGAAGACAGCACTCAAGCAACAGGAGTCCATGATGGTCACACAGTTCAGCCAATTTTGCGCCACCCCCGCCCTGGGAGGCCGGTCATGAATGTGAAGAAATTTACGGGCGCCTCGTCGCGCGATGCGCTGCGCAAGGTGCGCGAAGCGCTGGGCCCCGATGCCGTGATCTTGTCGAACCGCCAGGCCGATGGCGTGGTGGAAATCCTCGCGCTGGCCAATGACGATGCCGCTTCGCTGGCCTCGCCGCCGGCCGCGTCCGAAATGTCCCAGCCCCGTCCCCAGTTGCAGACCCAGTTCGCCACGCCGCAGCGTCCGGCCGCCCCGGCCCAGCGCCCGGCTGCGCCGCGTCCTGCCGCGCCGCGCCAGGCAGCCGGCGAGCCAGTGGACATGGCCCGCATGCAGCAGATGATGGCCAGCGCACTGGCGCACGTCAAAGAGAACGCCGCCGCCGAGATGAGCGGCATGATGAATGAAATCCGCGCCATGCGCGGCATGATGGAAACCCAGCTGGCGGAAATCTCGTGGGGCTCGACGCAGCAGCGCGAGCCGCAAAAAGCCGTGGTGCTGCGCGAAATGCTGGCAGCAGGTTTTTCGGCCAGCCTGGCGCGCTACCTGATCGACAAGCTGCCCGCCGGCCTCGATGGCGCGCAAAGCATGCGCTGGATCAAGACCGTCCTGAGCCGTAACCTGAATACGGTGGCCAATGAAGACGCCATGCTGGAGCAGGGCGGCGTGTTTGCCCTGGTAGGCCCGACCGGTGTCGGCAAGACCACCAGCACGGCCAAGCTGGCGGCCCGCTGCGTGATGCGCCACGGCCCGGAAAAGCTGGCCCTGATCACCACGGACGCCTACCGTATCGGCGCGCACGAACAGCTGCGCATCTACGGCAAGATCCTCGGCGTGATGGTGCATTCGGTGAAGGATGAAGCGGACTTGCGCATCGCCCTGAAGGAATTGAAGAACAAGCACACGGTGCTGATCGATACGGTGGGCGTGAGCCAGCGCGACCAGATGGTCACGGAACAGGTGGCCATGCTGTCGGGCGCCGGCGCCGACGTGAAACGTTTGCTGTGCCTGAACTCCACCGCGACGCAGGAAACGTTGAACGAGGTGGTGCGCGCCTACCAGGGCAGCGGCCTGGCCGGCTGCATCATGACCAAGCTCGATGAAGCGGCCTCGATCGGCAATGTGCTCGACGTGGTGATCCGCCAGAAACTGAACCTGTTTTATGTGTCGAACGGCCAGCGCGTGCCGGAAGACCTGTACCTGGCCGACCGCGGCTATCTGATCGACCGCGCCTTCAAGCTCAAGCGCGATGCGGCGGCGACGCAGTTTTCCGATGCCGAACTGCCGCTGCTGATGGCGCAGGCAGCTGCCCGCAACAATGAAGCGCGCGGGGTGCGCCTTGGCTAATTTCGATTTCGACCAGGCCGAAGGCTTGCGTCGCATGCTGGCCGGCCCGCAGCCGCGGGTGATGACTTTTCTCTCTGCCACGCCGCAGGACGACAAGGGTGCCATGCTGGTCAACCTGGGCGCCTCGCTGGTCTACGGCGGCAATGACGTGCTGCTGCTCGACGCCAGCGGCGGCAGCGATGGCGTCGCTGCGCGCCTGGGACTGGCGCACGGCGCCAGCCTGCGCGACGTGGCGCGCCAGCAGTGCGCCTTGAACCAGGTCATCCACCAGGTGCCGCAAGGCTTCGGCGTAGCCAGCCTGGGTGCGCGCAACCACCTGATGGACAGCATGGACTATGCGGGCGAGGAAGAACTGCGCCGCCTGGGCAAGACCTTCGAGGTGATGGCGCGCCAGAGCGGCATCGTGCTGGTCGACGGCGTCATGGCCGACGAGGGCGATTGCTTTCCCGTGCCGCTGATGGCCTCGTCCGATATCGTGGTGCAAGTGTCGACCAGCGCCACTTCGATCAAGGCGGCATACTGCCTGATCAAGCGCCTGAGCCAGGAACTGGGACGCCGTCCGTTTGGCATTCTGGTCACCGGCGCTTCCGAATCCGAGGCAAAAGTGGTATACGATAATATGGCGCAGGCGGCGAGCCGTTACCTGGCCGTGAAACTGACCTCGATGGGGTCGGTGCCTGCCGATGAGTATCTGCACCGCGCGGCGCGTCTGGGCCGCAGCGTGGTCGATGCCTTTCCGCTGGCGGGAGCTTCGGTGGCGTTTCGCGGACTGGCCGAGCGGCTGGCCCGTTCGGCGGCGCCGGTGCTCGGTGGCACCTTGTACCAGACGGGGAGCCCGCACCAGTTCAGCGTCTGAATCCATCATCAGCACACGATAGCAGTTAAAACAATAAGCAGCCTATGTACACGGTCAAAGGGAAATCGAACAAGGACTATTTGCTGACGGAGCACATTCCGCTGGTGAAGCGTCTGGCGCACCATATGAAGGCGAAATTGCCGCCTTCGGTCGAGGTCGATGACCTGATCCAGGCCGGCATGATCGGCCTGCTCGACGCCATCAGCCGCTATGAAGAGACGCATGGCGCGCAGTTCGAGACGTATGCCGTGCTGCGCATCCGCGGCGCCATGCTCGACGAATTGCGCACCAGCGACTGGTTGCCGCGCAGCATGCGCCAGAACATGCGCAAGATCGAAGAGGCGATGAGCATCCTGCAGCAGCGCCTGGGACACCCGCCGACGGAGTCGGAAGTGGCGAAATTGCTGAAAATGTCGCTGGCCGATTACCAGGAAATGCTGGGTGACGGCGGCGGCCACCAGTTGCTGTACTACGAAGACTTTCATGACCCGGACGGCAATGACAGCTTTCTCGACCGCCATTGCGTGGACGAGGACAGCGACCCCTTGCGGTCCCTGCTCGATACCGATTTCCGGCAATCCGTGATCGATGCCATCGACGCGCTGCCGCCACGCGAGAAAATGCTCATGGGCCTGTACTACGAAGAAGAGCTGAACCTGAAGGAGATCGGCGCGGTGATGGGCGTGTCCGAGTCGCGTGTCTCGCAGCTGCATACCCAGGCCGTCGCACGCCTGCGGGCAACCTTGAGGGAGCTGGCGTGGACTGGTCCAGCGTAATCGGGCTGGCGCTGGCGCTGGCGGGCCTCCTGGTCGGCCAGGCACTGGAAGGCGGCAAGATGGCCTCCCTGCTGCAGCCGGCCGCCTTTGCCATCGTCATCGTCGGCACCTTCGGCGCCGTGCTGCTGCAAACGCGGCTGCGTACTTTCGTGCGCGGCCTGGAAATGCTGCGCTGGGTGTTTTTGCCGCCGGCCGATACGCGCGCCGCGCTGGCGCGCGACATCGGGCAATGGAGCTTGACGGCGCGCCGCGACGGCCCGCTGGCGCTCGAGCGCCTGATGGAAAACACGGCCGACCGCTTCAACGCCAAGGGTTTGCGCATGATCGTCGACGGCATCGCCCCCGACAAGCTGCGCCAGCTGCTCGACGTGGAGATCTCTGCCTACGAAATGGCCGAGCGCCAGGCCGTCAAGGTGTGGGAGTCGGCGGCCGGCTATTCGCCCACCATCGGTATTCTGGGCGCCGTGCTGGGCTTGATCCATGTCATGGAAAACCTCACCGACCCGAGTAAATTGGGCAGCGGCATCGCCGTGGCGTTTGTGTCGACCATCTACGGCGTGGGCCTGGCCAATCTGCTGTTCTTGCCGGTGGCCAATAAACTCAAGGCCATCGTCTCGCGCCGGGTGCTGCAGTATGAAATCACGGCCGCCGTGCTGTACGACATCGCCACGGGCGACCACACGCGCATCATCGAAGAGCGCGTGGCCAGCCTGCTGCACGAGCACTGACCATGATGCGGCGCGCGCGCAGGAAGTATGACGAGGAACCGGACAACCAGGACCGCTGGCTGATCTCGTACGCCGACTTCATCACTTTGTTGTTCGCCTTTTTCGTCGTCATGTATGCGATTTCGCAAGTCAACGAAGGTAAGTACCGCGTCTTCCAGAATGCCATCGGCCAGGCTTTCAGCCTGGAAAAGGGCGCGCCGCCCATCATCATGGAAGCACCGCAAGCCATTGCGCTGCCGAATCCCGCCCTGAAACGCCGCACTGAAGCCCTCCGCCGCGAGCGCGAACACATGACGCGCCTGGCGCAGGATCTCACGTCCACCCTGGCGCCGCTGGTCAAGGAAGGCAAGGTCAGGGTCACGCAGACGAGCCGCGGCGTGAGCGTGGAAATCAATGCCAGTGTGCTGTTCGACCCGGGTGCCGCAGGGCTGACGGCCGAGTCGGACCAGGCCTTGCGCGCCGTGGCCGTGCTGCTCAAGGATGACACGCACGACGTGCAGGTGGAAGGGCATACGGATGTGCAGCCGATCAGCAATTCGACCTTTGCCTCGAACTGGGAATTGTCGGCCGCGCGCGCCAGCGCCGTGGTTCGCCTGTTCATCGCCAGCGGCGTGCAAGCGTCGCGCCTGACGGCCGTGGGACATGCCGATAATATCCCCGTGGCGCCGAATGCCACGCCGGAAGGGCGCGCGCGCAACCGCAGGGTCGCCGTGACGATTTTGTCGGGCATCCCCGAGACCGTGACGGAAGTGCCGACGTCGCCCGTCGCACCTGCTCCGGCGCCGGCCAACTGACCCTCGCCGCTTGGTACAATCGCTGCCTTCTTCCTTTTTAGCTATCCATCATGAAAAGCAGCTCCCTGGGCGGTCTAGTGTATTCCACCGAAACGGGCCGCATGTGCCCAGCCTGCCGCCAGCCGCTGGCGCAATGCGCGTGCAAGGCGCAGGCCAAGGCGGCGCCTGCGGGCGATGGCGTGGTGCGCGTGTCGCGCCAGACCAAGGGCCGTGGCGGCAAGAGCGTCACCGTGGTGAAAGGCTTGGCGCTGGACGCCATCGCCCTGGCGCTGCTGGGCAAGCAGCTGCGCACGCAGTGCGGCTCGGGCGGCACCGTCAAGGATGGCGTGATCGAAGTGCAGGGCGACCATGTCGAGACGGTGATGGCCGCGCTGGCCAAGCTGGGCCACCAGGCGAAAAAGGCCGGCGGCTGAGAGTGTGGAGGCGTGCGGCCCGCCGCAGCACGCCTGTGGTAACGTGCGTTTCCCATCCACGCGCGCCACCTCATCATGATTAGCAAGCTGACCGGCATCGCCACTGCCGCTGCCATCGCGGCAGTGCTGGCGCTCGTGTACTGGCCCGCGCCCGACGGCGGCGCGCCGCAATCTGTGGCCATCGCTGCTGCCAGCGCACCACCGGGGCGCAGCCTGGCATCGTATTTGAATATCGATGCCAGCCCCGTCGCCGATGCCGCGCCCGTTGTCGTGTCCCTGGCGCAGCGGCTCGAACGCCTGGCTGCCAGCGGCAGGGCGGAAGACGCGTATGCGGCCTTCAACCTGATCGACGACTGCATTGTTTTCCAGCGCGAAAGCCGCTTGCCGGGGCTGGAATTCGAGCTGGGACGCGAGATGACGGCGGAAGAAAAAGCCGCCCAGCAGCAGCTGTGCGGGGGCCTGACGCAACGCCAGCGCGAGGACCGCCTGGCCTACCTGGCGACCGCCGCCAAGGCGGGTGTGCCGGGCGCTGCCACCCTGTTCCTGTGGGAAGGGCCGTTCGGCGACCGCAGCGCGCTGCGCAACCGTCCTGACGATCCGCTGGTGCAGGCATGGAAGCGGCAAGCCATTGCCCAGCTGACGGCGCAGGCGGATGACGCTGAACTGAGCAGCGTGGCTACCCTGATGATGGCCTACCTGCGCGATGGCGAGGTGGTGCAGAAGGATGCCCCGCAAGCGTATGGCTACCTGCTGGCCCTGCGCATGGTGTACGACGACATCCTGGCGCCCGGCACCACCAATCCGTATCAGGATGAATACTGGCACTGGCTGCAAAACGAGCTGACGCCGGCGCAGCAGGCCGCCGCGGCAGCGAAGGGACAAGCCATCGCGGCGAAATTTCGCCAGCATACGGGGCGTGCCGCGCATGGCTGAGGCGTGGAGAGCATGCATGTTTTGCAATAATTAGCCTTGTTTGACGCCATGCCGCCGCGCTATGATGGCCGCACGCCTGCCTGAGGGGCGGATGCGCCATGAGGAGACATGCACGGATGCTGAAAGCGAGGAATTTTCCGCTGCCGCAGTTGGCTGCCAGCCTGGCCGCCTTGCGGGTGCGCATGGCAGCGCACCCCATGCGGGGCGCTTTGATGTTGGGGGTGACCGTGGGCGCCATCAACTTTCTCATCTTCGTACCGTTGGCACTGGCTGCCGTGGCCCTGTTCACCTCGCAGCAACTGGGTGGTACCGCTGCGGCGTCCCTGAAAGACGCCAGCACGGCGACGATACTCTGGATAGCCGTCGTTTGGGCGCCGTTGTTCGAGACGCTCATCGGGCAGTGGCTGCCGCTGGAGATATTACGCCGTTACAAGGTGCGCACTGCGGTCAGCCTGCTGGCCAGCGCGGCACTTTTTTCCCTGCTCCATGTCGTGAACGGTGCCGGGATCTTGCACGCGGCCATCACTTTTATTGGCGGATGCACGTTCGCAGCCAGCTACCTGACGGCGCGCAGCATGGGCCCGGCGCCCGCGTATGTGGCGGCCGCCGCGGCGCATGCTTGCAGCAATGGTTTATTGCTGTGCTTGTCGCTGCTGTTTCCGGGTTTGGCGTCGTGAGCGTCGCGTGAAAACTTAGCCGATGACGACGCGCCGGCTGGCTGTGTTCGTCATTGCTTGGCCGCTGGGGCCGTAGAAGTTGCCGCTCTGGGCCGTGGGGCGCATGGCGTTCAGGGCGCCTTGCGTGTGCAACATGTGTTTGTTGACCAGCAGGCTATTCAACCGGTTCTGTTCCTTGGCTTCGCGCGTGGTCTCGAGCAGGGCTTTCCATAGGGGCGCCGCCTCGGCTTCGCTGGCACCGACCAGCCACTCTTCCATGCCCGCTTCGGCGGCCGTGAAACCGGCCGCCGCCAGCGCCTGGTGGCGTTGCGCCGCCAGCTGGCTCAATTGTCCGACGAGTGCCGTCTTGCGCGCGGTGAGCTCCGTGATTGCATCGATGTCAGCCGCAACCAGATGCCGCTGTTCTTCTTTCATCAATGCCAGCAATGTGGTCATGAGCTGTTGCTCGTCGCGCAGGCTGGAAAACGGAGTCACTGATTGCATGAGGGAACCTATCTATTTCGTGAGTGCAGCAAGTCCTTGACTGTGTCGAGGAGACCGTCTGCCACTTTTTCAGAGTTGACCTGGAACTGCCCGTCGGCGATCGCCAGCTTGATGCGTTCGACTTTTTTCGTGTCGAACACGGCGCCGCTGCCGGCAGTTGCACTGGCCGCTAATGCCTGTCCTTGCGGCGACAGGCGTACATTGTCCGACGTCGTCGGTGTTGCCTGGGCTTTCTCGGCATTCCGGGCGCCGGAGGTGCTCGGGGGCGCCACCGGCAGGCCGGGATTGCTTTTAATGGTGTTATCGGTAATTTTCACAGCGTGATCCTCGTCTGGTCGAAGTCAAAAAACTCCGGGATATGACTTCTTATCGGCATCTTATCCAGGAACTTTAGTGCACCAGACTACAATATCGCTATCTATCCGTGTTAAAAGGCGACCTCCACCATGCCACCCGCGCGCGCCACGCCGCTGATCTGCTGGCCGCTCTGCGTGCGTACCTGTACCGTCTGCCCATCGCCGGCGCTGCCGATGGCGCGTCCTTCTGATGCTACCTGGAAACCATTGCCACTGGAAACGACGCGCACCAGCTGGCCCTGCATCACCACCGGCTTGCGGCGCAGGGTGTCGAGGCGCATTGGCGTGCCTGGCGGCAAGGAAATATTCGTGCTGGCGCCCACCACCTGGGCCATGTCGGTGGCGATGCCTGCCGGCAATGCGGCCAGGTCGCCCTGCATCGTCACCAGCTGGCTGGCATCAATGGCTTGCCCTTGCGCCAGCGGCACGGCGCTGGCCACGTAGTCGCCCACGACGGCCACGTTGGCTTGCAAATAGATGGTCCAGTTGCTTGGTGCCGTGCAGCGCACGCCCACCGTGGTCTTGCCCCAGGCGCGGGCGCCCGGCGCCATGAATGCTTGCGGTGCGGGGCAGGCCGCCAGGTTCAGGCGCGGATCGACGGCGCCGACGCTGATCGTTACTTTTCCCGGCAAGCCATTGCTTTGCACTTGCAGAAACTGTTCCACGCTGTTGCGCAGCGCTTCCGGCGTTTGCCGGCCGGCGTTTTGCGCCTGGGCCAGCATTGGCAGGGTGGCTAGAGCGAGAAGGAGTGCAAGCGGTGTTTTCATGGTGATAGGCCTCTGGAATACTGCCATGATAGTGCGCGTCGCCCCGTTCGAAGCCCCGATTAAGGGGTAAAAGTACAGTCTGATCCGGCGATGGCCTTACCGGTGGCCGCCGTACTATGTTTCCTGTCATCACTATACCGCCATCCTTTCGCCATCTCAGGCGCCAGTGGCAGATCTTTCCGGAGCCTGACATGATAGGGAAACTCGACGATTACATGCGCTTCAACGAGACGGCGCTGAGCCTGCGCTCGACGCGCCAGGAATTGCTCGCCTCGAATATCGCCAATGCCGATACGCCCAACTACAAGGCACGCGATGTCGATTTCGCCAGCGCGCTGAAGGGCGCGATGGCGCGCAAGGATGGCGTGCAGCCGGCCCTGAAGGGCACGGCGCCGCAGCATATGCCGGGCAAGGGTGTGGCTGCAGTTGCGGGCGCAGGCGGCAAGGTCGAGTCCCTGGCCGACGGCACGCCGCTGCTGTACCGCGCGCCGGCCCAGGGCGCCGTCGATGGCAACACGGTGGATATGGATCTCGAACGCAACGCCTTTGCCGACAACGCCATCCGCTATGAGGCGGCCGTGACCTTCCTCAACTCGCAGATCAAGGGCATGCTGACGGCCATTCAGGGAGGACAATAATCATGTCGCTGTTTAATATTTTCAATGTGTCCGGTTCGGCCATGAGCGCTCAGGCGCAGCGCTTGAACACGGTGGCCAGCAACCTGGCCAATGCCGATAGCGCCACCAGCGCCACGGGCGAAGCCTACCGCGCCAAGCAGGTGGTGTTCGAAGCCGTGCCCATGGCCAACGGCGCCACGGCCGTCAAGGTGCAGAAGGTGATCGAAGATCCGTCGCCGATGAAGCTGGTCTACGATCCGAAGAATCCGCTGGCCGACGAAAAGGGCTACGTCACCATGCCGAACGTGAATACGGTCGACGAGATGGTCAACATGCTGTCCGCCTCGCGCTCCTACCAGACCAACGTCGAAACCATGAATGCGGCCAAGTCGCTGCTCCTGAAAACCCTTACGCTCGGCCAATAAGGCTGACTGACTATTATGGCAACCATCGATACCAGCACCAGCCCCGTCACCGACCTGATGGCGACGATGAATCCGAAGAAGACGACGGCCGCGAAGGGCAGCGTCGAGGAGGAGACGAACAAATTCCTGACCCTGCTGGTGACCCAGCTGCAAAACCAGGACCCGATGAACCCGCTGGACAATGCACAGCTGACCAGCCAGCTGGCCCAGCTGTCCACGGTGACGGGCGTCAACAAGCTCAATACCACTTTGGAAACGCTGAAAACCAGCTACCAGCAGGCTGAATCCATGCAGGCGGCCAATATTATCGGCCACGGCGTGCTGACAGCAGGCAAGAACATCACCCTGAGCAAGAGTGCGGCCCTGCTGGGCGTGGACCTGGCGACGCCGGCCGACAGCGTCAAGGTCATCATCTACGACAGCTTGGGCAAGCAAGTCCATTCCATCGACCTGGGCCCGCAGGACGCGGGTACTTTGCCGCTGGGCTGGAACGGTTCCACCGCCGACCTCGATAAGGATGGCAAGCCCATCGTGCTGGCCGACGGCGCGTACACCTTCTCGGTGGAAGCCACGCGCGGCGGGGCCAAGCTCACGGATGCAGCGGCGCTGATGTTCGGTTCGGTCGCCAGCGTGTCGACGGGGGCGGGTGGCGTGAAGTTGAATGTACCGGGCGTGGGCAGCATTACCATGGCCGATGTGAAACAGATTTTGTAAGCCGCTCATTTGTAGCGTAGACCCTCTACCCCTAATTTCTACCAGGAGAACACAATGTCTTTCCAACAAGGCCTGAGCGGCTTGAATGGCGCCGCCAAATCGCTGGACGTCATCGGCAACAATATCGCCAACTCGGCCACCGTGGGTTTCAAGCAGTCGCAGGCGCAGTTTGCCGACATCTATGCCAATTCGCTGTATGGCGTGGGCGGCAACCAGCCCGGCATCGGCGTGGCCGTGTCGCAAGTGGCGCAGCTGTTCAACCAGGGTAACCTGGAGAGTTCGTCCAATCCGCTCGATATCGCCATCAATGGCGGCGGTTTCTTCCGCACCAGCGTGAACGGCGCCATCCAGTATTCGCGCAATGGCCAGTTCCAGGTTGACAAGAGCGGCTTTATCATCAACGCCCAGAAAGCCCAGCTGACGGGCTATCCGGCCGATGCGAACGGCAAGATCCTGGCCGGCGCTACCGTGCCGCTGCAGATCGACCCGTCCGACATGGCGCCGCAGGCGACTACCAAGGTCGATACCCAGGTCAACCTCGATTCCAACTCGGCCATGCCGACCGTGGTGCCGTTCAGCGTGGGCGAGCAAAAGTCGTGGACCAAGCAATTCCCCGTGCCGGTCTTCGATTCGCTGGGCAATTCGCACACCATGTCCAATTTCTACGTCAAGACGGGCACCAATACCTGGGATGTCTACTCGGCCACTGACGGCAAGGAAATTACCAGCGCGAAAGTGGCGGCGGCGGCGCAGACCGATGCCGCCTCGGTCGCCGCGCGCGCCGCTTACCAGTCCGCTGTCACGGCCGTGCCGCTGGTGCCAGCCAATATCACGGCAGCCGCCGTGGCCTATGGCAATGCGGCCGGCGCCGCCGTGCGCACTGCCGCCGCCGCGGCCGGCGCCAGCCCCGCCCAACTGGCCGCCATCAGCGCCACCTATGGCAGCGCCGTGCCCAATGGCGTCAATTCCAGCCTGACGCCAGACCAGATCGACAAGAATATCGCCTCGGTGACGGAAGTGCCCGCCGTGAAGTCGGCTTCGCTGGTGTTCAACAGCGTCGGCAGCCTGGACAAGGCAGCCATGCTGGCGCTGACGCCGCCGCAAACCTTGCCGGTGACGGTCAACCTGCCCGTCTTCCCCGCCACGGGCGCGAACGCGAACCTGGCGATCAAGGTCGACTTCACCAATTCCACCCAGCTCAGTTCGTCGACCAGCGAAAAGCGGACCGTGGCCGATGGCTATGCGGCCGGCCAGCTGAGCCGTTTCGTGGTGGGCACCGATGGCGTGATCCAGGGCCAGTATAACAATGGCAAGACACGGGACCTGGGCCAGGTGGTATTGACCAAATTTGCCAATCCGAATGGCCTCGAGCCGCTGGGCAACAATGCCTGGGCGGAAAGCTCGACCTCGGGCAGCCCCATGACGGGCGAGCCGAGCTCGGGCGGCTTGGGCGACTTGCGCGCCTCGGCCGTGGAAGTGTCGAACGTGGACCTGACGGCCGAACTGGTCAACATGATCACGGCGCAGCGCGCTTACCAGGCGAATGCGCAGACCATCAAGACGCAGGATTCGGTCTTGCAGACCCTGGTCAACCTGCGTTAATAATCAGGGAGTCAGTCACTTCGTGACCGGAATGTGCCGCATTGCGGCGCATTCCCCCGCCGGGTCTGACCCCAGCTTTCTGCCTTGGGTTGAAGGCAACAGGAGAAATAAAAAATGGACCGTCTCATCTACACCGCCGGCTCGGGCGCCAAGCACATCCTGGACAAGCAGGCGACCACGGCGAATAACCTGGCGAACGCCACCAGCACGGGTTTCCGTGCCCAGCTCGACTCGTTTCGCGCCGTGCCCGTGGTGGCTGACGGCATGATGCCGACGCGCGCCTTTGTCGTCGATTCGACGGTCGGTTCCGATTTCACCCAAGGACCCATGCAGCACACGGGCCGCGCGCTCGACGTGGCCGTGGAAAATGCGGGCTGGATCGCGGTGCAGTCGGCCGACGGGTCAGAAGCCTATACGCGCAACGGCGCCTTGAAACTCAATGAAAACGGCATGTTGCAGACCCAATCGGGCTTGATGGTGCAGGGCGATACGGGACCGCTGGCCATTCCGCCGGGCGTCACGGTGGCCATCGCCAGCGATGGCACGGTGGGCACGATTTCCACGGATGTGCCGCCGGGCCCGTCCACGGTGCTGGGACGCATCAAGCTGGTCAACCCGCCCGAGCAGCAACTGGTGCGCGGCGACGACGGCCTGTTCCGCCTGAAGGATGGCACGGTGGCGCAAGCCGACCAGGCCGTCAAACTGACCACAGGCGCGCTGGAGGGCAGCAATGTCAGCCCCGTCGACTCGATGGTCAGCATGATCGCCCTGGCGCGCCAGTTCGAAACACAAATGAGCTTGTTGAAGAATGCCGAGAATAACGCGGCGAAAGCCACCCAGATCCTCGCTTTGAATTGATAGAGCCGGTCGCATAATGGTCACATAGAAATAGTCTACAGGGCTGGCAAGCGCTGTTATTGGAGAAAAAACATGATTCGTTCCCTTTGGATAGCCAAGACCGGCCTGGAAGCGCAGCAGACGCAGATGGACGTGATCGCCAATAACCTGGCCAACGTCAGCACCACCGGCTTCAAGAAGTCGCGCGCCGTGTTTGAAGACTTGCTGTATCAAAATGTGCGCCAGCCGGGCGCGCAATCGTCGCAGCAAACCCAGCTGCCGTCGGGCTTGCAGATCGGCACGGGCGTGCGCACGGTAGCTACCGAACGCATCCATACGCAGGGCAATCCCCAGGCGTCGGGCAATTCGCGCGACGTGATGGTCAACGGCACCGGTTTCTTCCAGGTGCTGCTGCCCGATGGCGCCACCGCCTACACGCGCGACGGCTCCTTTCAGACGGATGCCAACGGCCAGTTGGTGACCTCCGAAGGCTTCGTCATCCAGCCTGCCATCACCGTGCCGACCAATGCGCTGAGCCTGACCGTCGCGCGCGACGGCACCGTCTCCGTCACCTTGCCCAATACCGTGGCGCCATCGCAGATCGGCTCCCTGCAGCTGACCACCTTCGTCAATCCGGCCGGCCTGGAATCGAAGGGCGAAAACCTGTACATGGAAACGGGCGCCTCCGGCGTGGCGCAGACGAACACTCCGGGCACGAATGGCGCCGGCGTGCTGATGCAGGGCTATATCGAGAGCTCGAACGTCAACGTGGCCGAGGAAATGGTCAACATGATCCAGACGCAGCGCGCCTACGAGATCAACAGCAAGGCCATCACCACATCCGATCAAATGCTGCAGAAATTGTCGCAACTTTAATGTTCATAGTCGTCATGCCATCCGCAGCCGGATGGCAGCGGAGGTTCGTCATGCAATACCCCATCATCGCCCTGTTGTCCGCAGTCCTGCTGTCCGGCTGCGCCATCACGCCCACCTCGATCGTGCAATATCCGACCACCACGCGCGCGCCGATGCCCGAACCCGTGGTCGTCAGCAACGGTTCCATTTACCAGCCGTCGACCTACCGTCCCGCCTTCGAAGACCGCCGCGCGCGCCACGTGGGCGACACCATGACGATTGCCATCACCGAGCGCACGAATGCCGTCAAGGCGGGCGCCAGTTCCGGCAACAAGTCCGGCAGCGTGGGTTTCAGCACGCCTGGCATCGCCCAGGGCCGTTTCGGCGGCACCGTCTCGGCGACTGGCGCAACGAAATTTGCCGATGGCGACAACCAGTCCGCCAGCAACACCTTCAGCGGCACAATAGGCGTGACGGTGATCGAGGTATTGCCAAACGGTAACTTGATCGTCGCCGGCGAAAAACAAATCGCCATGAACAAGGGCACGGAATTCATCCGCTTCTCGGGCATGGTCAATCCGGACACCATCGGCACGGGCAACGTCGTGCCATCGACCCAGGTGGCCGACGCGCGCGTCGAGTACCGCACGAACAGCCAGATCGACCGCGCCGAAATGGCCTCGATGGCCTCGCGCTTCTTCCTCAGCCTGTTGCCGTTCTGATCATGGCGACCTTGACTTTCCCCCGCCTTTTGCTCGCCTGCGGCTTGGCTTGCGCCATGCTGGCGCCCGTCGCCCAGGCCGAACGCCTGAAAGACCTGGCCAGTATCGCCGGCGTGCGCCAGAATCAGCTGATGGGCTATGGCCTCGTCGTCGGCCTCGATGGCAGCGGCGACCAGACCACGCAAACACCATTTACCATCCAGAGCGTGGCGGCGATGCTGCAGCAGCAGGGCATTAACTTGCCGCAAGGCACCAGCTTGCAGCTGAAAAACGTGGCCGCCGTGATGGTGACGACGGCCTTGCCCGCGTTTGCCCAGCCGGGCCAGCTGCTCGACGTGACGGTGTCGTCGATGGGCAATGCAAAAAGCTTGCGCGGCGGCACTTTATTAATGACGCCATTGAAGGGCGCCGACGGCCAGGTGTACGGCATGGCGCAGGGCAACGTGCTGGTGGGTGGCGTGGGCGCGCAGGCGGCCGGCAGCTCCATCGTCATCAATCACTTGAGCGTGGGACGCATCTCGGGCGGCGCCACCGTCGAGCGCACCGTGCCCTCGGTGCTGGGCGCCAACAACACGATACGCCTGGAATTGAATGCTACCGATTTCGCCACTGCCAGCCGGGTGGTCGACGCCATCAACAGCCGCTACGGCGCCGGCACGGCAGCCGCGCTGGACGGGCGCGTGATCCAGGTGCAGTCCCCGGGCGGCAGCGACCAGCGTGTGACCTTCCTGGGCCAGCTGGAAAGCATCGAAGTCAATCCGGCCCGCCTGGCGGCCAAGGTCATCATGAATGCGCGCACCGGTTCCGTCGTGATGAACCAGTCCGTGACCCTGGAAACATGTGCCATTTCGCACGGCAACCTGTCCGTCACCATCAATGTCGAGCCGCAGGTGAGCCAGCCGGCGCCCTTGTCGGGCGGGCGCACGGTGGTCACGCAGACGGCACAGATCGATATCAAGAAAGAACCGGGCAAGGTCATGCTGGTCAAGGGCGGCGCTTCGCTGTCCGACGTGGTGAAAGCCTTGAATGCCATCGGCGCCTCGCCGCAAGACTTGCTGGCCATTCTGCAGGCGATGAAGGCGGCCGGTTCGCTGCGCGCCGAACTTGAAATCATTTGATGGGCACGCCATGATCAGCCAAACCGACCTCAGCAATACCGCCGCCTACGACGTCAAGGGCATGGATGGCTTGCGCCAATCCGCCAAGGCGAAAGACCCCGCCGCCCTGAAAGAGGCGGCCACGCAATTTGAAGCCATGTTCATCAACATGATGATGAAAAGCATGCGCGACGCCACGCCGCAGGACGGCATCATGGATAGCCAGCAAAGCAAGATGTACACCTCGATGCTGGACCAGCAGACGAGCCAGAATCTGGCCAAGCGAGGCACGGGCCTGGCGGACGTGCTGATCCGCCAACTGTCGTCGTCGAACCAGGCGCTGGCTGCCGACGGCGCCGAAGCGCCGTCACCCCGCTCGTCGAGCATGGCGCAGGCGCTGGCCGCCTTCCGCCAGCAGCAGGGCGCCCTCACCGAGGGTGCAAGCAATGCCACCGGCACCGGCAAGACCCTCAGCGACAAGGCCAACGCCACGCAAGCACCGCATGTGCGCGCCTTCCAGGAAAAACTGGGCGTGCATGCGGAGGAAGCCAGCCGTGCCACCGGCATCCCGGCCAAGTTCATGCTGGGCCAGGCGGCGCTGGAAACGGGCTGGGGCAAGCGCGAAATCATCAGCCGCGACGGCAGCAGCAGCCATAACCTGTTCGGCATCAAAGCCTCGGCCGACTGGAAGGGCAAGGTCACGGAAGCCGTCACGACCGAATATGTGAATGGCAAGGCGCAGCGCAAGGTGGAGAAGTTCCGCGCCTATGACAGCTATGCGGACAGCTTCAAGGATTATGCGCAGTTGATTACCGGCAACAAGCGCTACGAGAAAGTGCTGGCCAGCGCGGGCGATGCCAGCACGTTCGCCCAGGGCTTGCAAAAGGCCGGCTACGCGACGGACCCGAATTACGCTGCCAAATTGACAAAAATTATCAAGAATTCGCTGGTCGGTTAAGGCGCGTCCCCACCCATGTGCAGGCCGCGCGCTTCAAGTTTTCGCCGCGGCTGCCGTAAATACATTTGACGGTAACCAATAAGACACCATGACTTCGAATCTACTCAGCATCGGTAAGAGCGGTTTGCTTGCAGCGCAGGTGGGCCTGTCGACGACCGGGCATAACATCACCAATGCGAATGTACCCGGGTACAATCGCCAGACGGTGCTGCAGCAGACTTCGCAGTCGAATTATGCCGGCTATGGCTTCGTCGGCACGGGCACGGAGGTGTCGCAGATCAAGCGCCAGTACGACAGCTTCATGGCCACCCAGGTCAATGCCGCACAAAGCGCCACCAGCGCCCTCGATAGCTATTACACGCAGATCAGCCAGATCGACAACTTGCTGGCCGATCCCACGGCGGGCCTGTCGCCCGCCATGCAGGATTTCTTCAAGGGCGTACAGGATTTCAGCGCCAATCCGTCCTCGGTCGCCTCGCGCCAGGCGCTGCTGTCGAGCGCCGGTTCGCTCGCTTCCCGTTTCCAGGGCTTGAGCGCGCGCCTGACGGAGATCGGCGATGGCGTCAATTCGCAGATCACGTCGAACGTGGCGGTGATTAATACCTACGCCAAGCAGCTCGCCGAGCTGAACAAATCGATTTCCCAGTTGTCGGTCGATGCCAGCAACCAGCCCAACGATCTGCTGGACCAGCGTGACCAGCTGATCACGGAATTGAACAAATATGTCAAGGCGACGGTGCAGCCCGCTGCCAACAATACCGTCACCATTTCCATCGGCGCGGGCCAGCCGCTTGTGGTGGCGGACCGCAGCTTTGAACTGGCGGCCACGCCTTCGCGGACAGACCCGAACCGCATTGAGGTGGGCTATGTCACTGGCAGTACCGTCACCGTGTTGCCGGACAGCTCCCTGACCGGCGGCTCGCTGGGCGGCTTGCTGGATTTCCGCAGCGGCACCCTGGACAATGTCCAGAACTCCCTGGGCAAGGTGGCCATCGCGCTGGCCAGCACCTTCAATGACCAGCACAAGCTGGGCCAGGACTTGAATGGCGCCATGGGCGGCGACTTCTTCAAGATACCCGACCCCGTGATCGGCGCCGACCGCGGCAACAACGCCAGCAGCACCACCGTGCTGTCGGCCAAGGTCAGCGACCCCACCAAGCTGACGGCCAGCGATTACAGCCTGAAGTACGACGGCAGCAACTATGTGGTGACGCGCGAATCCGACGGTGCGCACACCATCATCAATCCCTATCCGCAAACGGGGCCGCAAACCATCGACGGCGTCGATTTCTCGATCTCGGGCACGGCCGCCCAAGGTGACAACTACGTCATCAGGCCGACGGCGAATGGCGCGGCCGGCCTGAACGTGCTGATCACCGACCGCAACAAGATCGCCGCCGCCGCGCCCATCGCCACCTCGGCGCCGGTAGCCAATACGGGCTCGGGCAAGCTCAGCGCCGGCTCCGTCGACAAGGCATACCTGACCCCGGGCAATGCCCTGACGGGGCCGCTGACCTTGACCTATGACAAGGCGACCACCTCGCTGACGGGTTTCCCGCCGGGCCAGGCGGTGACGGTCAAGGGCTTGAATGGCGCTACCACGACCTATCCGGCCGGCACGGCGAACATCCCGTATACGGAAGGCGATAGCCTCAGCTTTGGCGGCATCAATGTCAGCATGACGGGTACGCCCGCACAGGGCGATAAATTCACCATTGCGCCGAACTCGGGCGGCGTGGGCGACAACCGTAACGCGGCGCTGCTGGCGGGCTTGCAGACGAAGAACATCCTCGATGGGGGCAATGCCACGTTCCAGGGTTCGTATGCGCAAACCGTCAGCTTCGTGGGCAACAAGACACGTGAAGTACAGGTCAGCGGCCTGGCCAGCCTGGCCTTGCTGCAGCAGGTCAGCACCCAGCAGCAGGCCGTTTCCGGCGTCAACCTCGATGAAGAGGCGGCCAACCTGCTGCGTTACCAGCAGTCCTACCAGGCGTGCGGCAAGGTCATGCAGATCGCCAGCACCCTGTTCGACGTGGTGATCGGCCTGGGACGTTAATCAATTTTTGCCGCGACCTTGCGCGCGGCGGCTTTCTGGAAGGGCAGCATCATGCGCATCAGTACACGAATGATTTATGACCAGGGCAGCTCGCAGCTGAACAATCTGCAGGGCGCCTTGAACCGTACGCAGATGCAGCTGTCGGCGAACCGCCGCAACCTGACGCCGGCCGACGATCCGATCGCCTCGGCGCGCGCGCTGGAAGTGACGCAGTCGCAATCGATCAATACCCAGTTCGTGACGAACCGCTCGAACGCGAAGAATTTCCTGTCGCAGGAAGAACTGGCATTGGCCAGCACCACTTCGCTGATCGCCGACGTGAAAGACCTGGTCCTGAAGGCCGGTAATCCTGCCCTCAAGGATGTCGACCGCGATACCCTGGCCAAGGAGCTGGAAGGCCGGCTGACCGACTTGCTGGGCATCGCCAACACGGCCGACGGCGCCGGCGGCTACCTGTTTTCCGGCTATAAATCCACCACCCAGCCATTCAGCCAAACACCGACGGGCGCCACCTATGTGGGCGACCAGGGTCAGCGCGAATTGCAGGTGGGTTCGGCGCGCTACCTCGCTACCAGCGATTCCGGCGCCACCGTGTTCGAAAATAACCTGACCGGCAACGGCAAGTTCACCACGGCGGCGGCCACCGCGAACTTTACGCGCGGCGGCTCGGGCATCGTGTCGGGCGGCACGGTGACGGACCCGTCGCTATTGACGGGGCACAAGTATTCTATCGATTTCAAGGTCACGGGCACGGGCACCGACGCCGTCACCACGTACACCGTCACGGACGCCACCTTGGGCCAGACGGTGCCGAATCCCGCCGTGCCCATTCCCTACAAGGCGGGCGACGCCATTACCTTCGACGGCCAGCAGGTAAACATCACGGGCAAGCCGGCCGACCAGGACAGCTTTACGCTGGAGCCGAGCGCCAAGGAATCGCTGTTTACCACCGTGAAAAACCTGATCGGCGTGCTGGGCCAGCCGGGCAGCGGCGATGCGGGCCAGGCACGCCTGACGAACGGCTTGAACGCCGCGCATAATATTCTTGACACGGCCTATGACAATGTCCTGTCCGTGCGCGCGGAAGTCGGTTCCCGCATGAAGGAACTCGATTATCTCGACAGCGCAGGCGACGACCTCGATATCCAGTACGCCACCACCCTGTCGGATCTGCAAGACCTGGACATGGTCAAGGCCATTTCCACTTTCAGCCAGCAGCAGGTGACCCTGCAGGCGGCGCAAAAATCGTTTACCTCGATTTCAGGCCTGTCACTGTTCAATTACATCAGTTAAGCGGCCAGCATCGCAGGATGACCGGCAAGCCGGGGCAGGGAGTGCATCTCCCGCCCCGGCATTTTTTTTTGCGCCTGCAATCTGGCCATTCTTGCAATATACACAGGCAAACTGTGCAGTCTACCTGACTATCTGTTATAGTGGAGGTCGTTGATCCACCCCACGGCTACCATGACCACCCAGCAAGAAGAACACGAAGACCACGAGCAGGTGCTGCAACTGGCTGGCGAATTGCGCATTCTCATCGGCAAGCTGCGCCGCCGCCTGCGCGAAGAAGCGCACTTGGGCGATGTCAGCATGTCGCAGGCATCCGTGTTGAGCCGCCTTGAGCGCGACGGCCCGGCCACCGCCAGCAGCCTGGCGCGCGCCGAAGGCATGCGGCCCCAGTCGATGGCTGCCACCGTGCAAGCCTTGACGCTAGCGCAGATGGTGACGGGCTCGCCCGACCCGCTGGATGGCCGGCAGACGCTGTTGACCCTGACGGATAGTTGCCGGGCCTGGATCGCGACCAGCCGCGCCGCGCGCGAAGACTGGCTGGCGCGCACCATTGAAAACCGGCTCACGCCGGCCGAAGTCACCGAACTGAACCAAGCGGTGGCATTACTCAAACGCTTGGCGGAATGACCCGCTGAATTTTTCACCACGACCCCGGCAAGGAGCCCGCACGCCCAGATGAACAACACATTCCGTTCGCTACGCATTCCCAATTACCGTATCTGGGCCGGCGGCGCCCTCGTCTCGAATATCGGCACCTGGATGCAGCGCACGGCGCAGGATTGGCTGGTGCTGAGCGAATTGACGCAGCACAAAGCCAGTGCCGTCGGCATCGTCATGGCCTTGCAATTCGGCCCGCAACTGCTGTTGCTGCCCCTGACGGGCATGGCGGCCGACTTGCTCGACCGGAGAAAATTGCTGCTGTGCACGCAGGCAGCGATGGGCTTGCTGGCGCTGGGACTCGGGATACTGTGCATCAGCGGCCTGGTACAACTGTGGCATGTGTATGTGTTTGCTTTCCTGCTGGGATGCGTGACGGCCTTCGATTCGCCCGTGCGCCAGACTTTTGTTGCCGAAATTGTCGGCGAGGAAGACCTGACGAATGCCGTGGCGCTCAATTCCACCTCGTTCAATGCGGCGCGCATGCTGGGCCCTGCGGTAGCAGGGCTGCTGATCAGCAGCGTCGGCAGCGGTTGGGTCTTTATCATCAACGCCGCCTCGTTTGCGGCCGTGATCGGTTCACTGTTGCTGCTGCGCGTGGAGTTGCTGCGCCGCGCGCCGCGTATCAAGGCCACCCGCGCCAGCCTGGGCGAGGGCTTTCGCTACGTGCGCCAGCGGCCCGATCTGATGGCCATCCTGCTGATGCTGTTCCTGATCGGCACCTTTGGCCTGAATTTCCCGATTTTCCTCTCGACCATGTCGGTCACGGCATTCCAGGCGGGCGCCGGCCAGTATGGCGTGCTCAGTTCCGTGATGGCTTGCGGCTCCGTGGCCGGCGCCCTGCTGGCGGCGGGGCGCGGCCAGCCCACGCTGGCCTTGCTGCTGGGGGCGGCCGCGCTGTTCGGCCTGGCCTGCGCGCTGGCCGCCGTGATGCCTAATTACTGGCTGTTCGGCATGATGCTGGTGGTCATCGGCATCGCCGCGCAAACGTTTACCACCAGCGTCAATAGCAGCGTGCAACTGTCGACGGCGCCCGCCATGCGGGGCCGCGTGATGGCCATCCTGCTGGCGATCTCGGCGGGCGGCACGCCGCTGGGCGCGCCCGTGGTGGGCTGGGTGGCCGACACTTTCGGCCCGCGCTGGGCGCTGGGTATCGGCGCCCTGTCGGGCCTGGCAGCAGCCCTGGTCGGCGTGCGCTACCTGGTCAAATATCACCAGTTGCGCCTGAATCTGGATCTGCGGCGTTGGCGCCTTGCGCTCAGCAGCGACCAGCACTGAAGCGACAAGTCAGGGCGGCAGCAAGCCCGTGCGGGCGGCGGCCAGGATGGCCCCGCTCAAGCCGTCGAGCAGGCCGGACGCGGCGCATGCCGTATGCCAGTGCAGGGGCACATCCAGGGGCGTCTCGGGCAGCAGTTCGATCAGGCTGCCATTGTCGAGACAGGGCTGGATCAGTGCCTGCGGATGCAAGCCCCAGCCCAAGCCGGCCAGGCCTGCCGTGACGAAGGCATGCGAGGAAGGCAGGGCATGGCGCGGCAGTTCCACATGCCGGTGGCGCAGGCGCCGCACCCAGCGCGATTGCAGCTCGTCCTTGGCATTGAATATGAGGCTGGGCGCCAGTGCCAGGCTGGCGGCGCCCACCCCTGGGCAACATACCGGTGCATGAAGGCCGGACTGGCGGCCGCCAGATAGCGCATGGCGCCCAAGGGGCGGCTGTTGCAGCCCGATGCGGGCCGGGCCGGGGCGCTAACGGCCGCCAGCACAGCGCCGCTACGCAGCCACTTGGCCGTATGGTCCTGGTCGTCGACGGCCACTTGCAGCAGCACCGGGTGCTCGGCCCCGAAGGCGGCGATGGCGGGCGCCTTGGTTTGCGCGGCCAAGGGCCTGGCAAGTGCTTGATGGCTTGATTGGCGTGAGCATGTTCGTGCTGTCCGCACTGCTGTTGCGCCACGCGCTGGGCTGCTAGCCCTGATCAGCGTACGGGCGGCTGCGGTAGCGGCGTCGCCGGGCGCAAGGGGTTCGGCGGCGCGGGAGGTGGCGGGCGGTCGCGCGTGGCAAAGCCGCGCGGCAGCAAACGCGCCGTTTCTATGCCGCGCAGGAACATGTTCTGGAAGGGCGTGGCCAGGTAGGGCAGTACCATGCTGATTACCAGCAATCCCACACCCAGTGTGACGGGGAAGCCGATACCGAAAATGTTCAGCTGCGGCGCGGCCCGCGTCAAGATGCCCAGGGCCACGTTGGTCAGCAACAAGGCGGCGATGATGGGCAGCGAAATTTGCAGGCCGGAACGGAAGATTTCCCCGCCCCAGGCCGCCAACTGCTGGAAACCGCCGCCGCTGATGGGGCTCGATGAGATGGGCAGGCTGACAAAGCTTTCCGCCAGCGCCGCCAGCAAGACCAGATGGCCGTTGACAGTGAGAAACATCAACGTGGCCAGCATGACGAGGAACTGGCTGATGGCGGAAGACCTGCCCTTGGTTTGCGGGTCGAAGAAGGAGGCGAAGCCCAGGCCCATGGTGAGGCTGCTGAGCTCACCGGCCATTTCGATGGCGGAAAACACGATGCGGATGGAAAAGCCCATGGCGAGCCCCACCAGCATCTCTTGCGTGAGGATCAGCAAACCGGGCAATGACATCGGGTTGACGGCCGGCAAGGCAGGTACGGTGGGGGCGATGATCATGGCCAGCAGCGCGCCCAGGGTCACCTTGACGGTGGCCGGCACGGCAGCGTTGCCGAACAGGGGGGCGGCCGCGATCAGGCCGAGGATGCGGCTAAGCGGCCACAGCAGTGCTGCGATCCACGTGTTCAGTTCGATGCTGGACAGGGTCAGCATGGCAACGGTTGCTGCACTAGCCCACCAGGTTCGGAATGCCCGTAAATACCTGGCGCATGTAGTCGAGCATGACGGACAGCATCCACGGGCCGGCCACGACGAGCGCGACAAAGATGCCGACCAGCTTGGGGATGAAAGACAGGGTCGCCTCGTTGATCTGCGTGGCCGCCTGAAAAATACTCACGATCAAGCCGATGATGAGGGCGACGAGCAGCATGGGCGCGGCCACCATCAGGGTGATTTCCATCGCGTGGCGGCCCAGGGTCATGACGCTTTCGGGTGTCATTTATTTCCCCTAGTAAAAACTCTGTGACAGCGAGCCCAGCAGCAACTGCCAGCCATCGACCAGCACGAACAACATCAGCTTGAACGGCAGCGAAATGGTGGCCGGCGACATCATCATCATACCCATCGACATCAGTACGCTGGCAACCACCATGTCGATGATCAAAAACGGGATGAAGATGGCAAAGCCGATCTGGAACGCCGTTTTCAGTTCACTCGTGACGAAGGCGGGCACGAGGATACGCAGCGGCACGTCTTCCGGGCCTTGCAAGGCCGGCGAGCGCGACATCTTGGCGAACAGGGCCAGGTCAGCCTGGCGCGTTTGCTTGAGCATGAAGGTTTTCAGGGGATCGACACCCTTGTCCATGGCTTGCTGCATGCTGATCTTATTTTCCTGATAAGGAAGATAGGCATCCGTATAAATCTTGTCGAACACGGGGCCCATGACGAACAAGGTCAAAAACAGGGCCAGCCCCACCAGCACCTGGTTTGGCGGCGCCGATTGCGTGCCGATGGCCTGGCGCAGCAGGGATAGTACGATAATGATGCGCGTAAAGCAGGTCATCATCAAGAGGGCCGCCGGCAAGAAGGTGAGCGACGTCATCAGGATGAGCGTCTGCACCGGCAGCGAGTAATTCTGCCCTCCGCCCGGCGCTGGCGTGCTGTTGAAGGCGGGGATGCCCGGCTGGGCCATGGCCCACAGCGGCAAGGCCAGGGCGGCCGCCGCCAGCAGCCAGGTCAGGGGAGTCTTTACGTTGGACCACGCCATCTGCTGCTTATTTCCCATTGCGTTTTTCGATGGTCTGTTTCAGCCACTCGGAAAAATTGGCGGCCGCAGGGCCGTTTTGCGCCGTTGCCAGTTGCGGCAACTCGCCTTCCTGGCGCGGCATGGTGGCCAGTGCGTTGATGCGGCCGGGTGAGGCACCGACAACGATCCACTGGTCGGCCACTTCGACGAGGACAATGCGTTCGCGTCCGCCCAGGTTGAGCGAGCTGACGACGCGCATCTTGTTGTTGCCGCCCATGACCTTGGGACCATAGCGCTTCATGAACCAGGCCAGGCCGATCAGCAAGGCCAGCACGAACACCAGTGCGAAGATGGTTTGCAGCAAGCTTCCAGCCGAGCTCGTCGGCGCCATCGTCATGGGCGCGCCTGCCGGCATGGCGGGCAGGGCGGCGGCAGGCGCCGATGCAGCGGCAGTGGCGGCAGCGGGTTTTTCAGTTGCAACTTCGGCAGGTGCGCTGGCCGCTGCCGTTTCAGCCGGGGCCGAAGCGGGTACGGGCGCCGAAGCCGGCGCCGCCAGCGCAATGCTGCATGCCGCCATGAGCGGCAGCAGGGTGGAAATCAACAGGCCAGGCTTCATTTATTCAATTTTCGGATGCGTTCGGAAGGCGTGATGATGTCGGTCAGGCGGATACCAAACTTGTCATTCACCACCACCACTTCGCCCTGGGCAATCAGGCAGCCGTTCACCAGCACGTCCATCGGTTCGCCGGCCAGGCCGTCGAGCTCGACCACGGAACCCTGCGCCAGTTGCAGCAGGTTCTTGATGGCAATCTTGGTGCGGCCCAGCTCTACCGTCAGCTGCACGGGGATATCGAGGATGAAATCGATATCGTTATGCGTTTCCGACTTCGACGCCTGCTTGGAAAAGTCCTTGAACACGGCGGCACTGGCCGCGCTGGCCGTATTGGCGGCCTGGTTCTGCAGCGCTTCCGCTTCCGCCTTGGCCTGCTCGGCAATGGCCGCGCCCCAATCGTCTTCCGCGCTTTGGTCGTCTTGGTTGTCAGACATGTGTTTCTCCTGTTGTACAGATACGGACCGCAACGCGGCCCGGGTAATTATTTAGTGATTGTTCATGTTATCGGTGTTTGCCAATAACTTTTCGACTTTCAGCGCATATTGTCCGTTCAACACGCCGTAGGTGCAATCCATCACGGGCACGCCGTCGACGGTGGCGGCGATCAGTTCGGGAATATTCAGCGGGATGATGTCGCCCACCTTCATGTTCAGGATTTCGTCGAACGAGACGCGCGCCGTGCCCAGCGAGGCCACCAGTTCCACTTCGGCGATCTGGATTTGCTGCGTCATCAGGCGGATCCAGCGCTTGTCCACTTCCAGCGCCTCGCCCTGCAGGCTCGAGGTCAGCGAATCGCGGATCGGCTCGATCATCGAATATGGCATGCAGAAGTGAATTTGTCCGGAAACGGAGCCTAGTTCCACCGTAAATGTGGAGGCAACCACCACTTCGTTCGGCGTGGCGATGTTGGCGAACTGCGTGTTCATTTCTGAACGAATATATTCGAACTCGACGGGGAAGACCGGCTCCCACGACTTGGTATAGGCTTCAAAGACGATGTCGAGGATGCGCAAGATGATGCGCTGCTCCGTCTGCGTAAAATCGCGCCCTTCGACGCGCGTATGGAAACGTCCGTCGCCGCCGAACAGATTGTCGACCAGCAAGAATACGAGGCCCGGATCGAAGACCATCAGGGCCGTGCCGCGCAGCGGCTTCATGTGCACCAGGTTCAGATTGGTCGGCACCACCAAGTTGCGGATGAATTCGCTATATTTCGATACGCGCACGGAACCTACTGACACTTCGGCGCTGCGGCGCAAGAAGTTGAACAGGCCCACGCGCAGCAGACGGGCGAAACGCTCGTTGATAATTTCCAACGTTGGCATCCGGCCGCGCACGATGCGCTCCTGGGTTGCCAGGTTGTAGGTACGAACTCCCGTGACATCTTCCGGCGCCTGCGCGTCGTCCTGGTCTCCGTTGACGCCCTTCAAAAGGGCATCGACTTCTTCCTGGGAGAGGAAATTATCGGCCATGGCTGCTTATTGAATGATGAATGCGGTAAATAATACGTCCGTCACGTCCTGCTCCGGCCCTTTGTCCTCGAACGGCTGGTTCACCTGATTGATGATTTCGGCCGCCAGTTGCTGCTTGCCTTCCACGGTATTGAGTTCGGATGCTTTTTTGCCGGACAGCAGCAGCAGCAAGCGGCTACGCACCTTCGGCATGTTGACCTTGATCAAGTCCATTTCTTCCGGGCTGCTCGCTTGCAAGGTGAATGCGATTTGCAGGTATTGCTCGCCATTTTCCGGCTGCAAGTTGACGGTGAAGGCATCGATGGGCACGAAGACGGGCGGACCTGCCTTGGAAGCGGCATGTTTTTTCTTGCTGGGTGCCGATTCTTCTTTATCGGCCTTGCCATGCAGGAAGTACCAGGCGGCACCGCCACCGATGCCGCCAGCCACCAGCACCGAGGCCAGCACGATGATCAGAAGCTTCTTTTTCGAGGCGCCGGCGGGGGCCAGGCCTGCATCTGCTTTCGGATCTGCTTTCATTTTTGGATTTGCTTTCAATGGTACTCGAGTGCATGGAAGTGGATCACGACGCCATTATGTCATTATCGGCAAATTCTGCGCAGAAGGATGCAGTGAAAAGAGGGCGGAAGCGCCCTCAACTCGCTGTTTTTATACGAAAAGTTACGCTGTGAGGCGCGCCAGTGGCCCGTGGACGACGAATTGGCCTCAGGCAAAGGTATCCACGGCACTCAGGCTGGGCCGGCTGCGTCCGCCTGTCGCCGGCGCGATGGCGATCTCGCCACCGGAGACGCCGCCGCCCTGGCCATTGCCGCGGCGTTCGCCCGAGGCGGCACGCTCGCCATTGTTTTTCTGTTCCGGCGTGCCGGCCGAGACGGTCGCGCTGCCGAAGGCGATGCCCGCTTCGCTCATCATCTCGCGCAAGCGCGGCATGGCCGCTTCCAGCGCCTGGCGTACTTCGGGCTGGGCCGACATGAAGGCGGCATCGGCCTGGTCATTGGTGACCGTCAGGACCACTTGCACAGGCCCCAGGTCGGGTGGATTCAGGGTCAGGGTGGCGCTCTGGTCGCCACCGGCCGCCATCCACACGACCTTTTGCCCCAGTTGCTGGTCCCAGGCCGGCGTGCCGACCCGGCCCGTCAGTTTATCTGCCGGCACAGCCACAGCGGCGGCGGCCTGCTGCAGCGCGCCTGGCTGCAACTGGGCCGCAAGGCGGCTCAGGTCGGCAGGAGCTTCCTTGATAATCGGTTCGGCCACGGTGGTGCCAGCCTTGGCGGTGGCCGCCAGTTGCGCGTCGATGGCCAGTTTGCCCGGCTCGCCCTTGCCGGTCGGCACGCTGTTGCCTTGCGTGGTGGCCGTCTTGCCCTGGGCCAGGCCCAGGCTGTCGGCGAAGTCGGCGCTGTCGGCTTGCGCAGTGGCGGCGGTGGCGGCGGTCTTGCCGCTGCCCTGGCCGGCTGCCAGTAATGGCGCTGCTGTCACGCCCTTGGCGTCGGCCTTGACACTGGCGCGCGCTGGCAGTTCCGGTACGGCCTTGGGGGCTGGCGGCTGGATCGCCAATTGGATGCTACCCACCAGGGCCAGCATCTCGGCGGCCGGATCGGCTGGCGGCGTGACTGTTGCGGCGGGGGCGGCGGGCACGTTTGCCTCGGCCGTGGCGCTGTCGCCGGTGGCGGGCGCGGCCGCTTCGCTGGCTGGCGCGGATGGCTGTTCGCTGGTGGCGGCCTGTTCGGTGCCCACTTGCGCCGGCTTCGTTTCCTTGGCCTGTGCCTGGGCGGGTGCTTGCGTGGCGGCAGGGCTGGCGGGGCGGGCCGCCGCCGGTGCTGCCGCTTGCTCCATATTGCGGCTGGCCTGGCGTTGCTCGATCTGGCGGTTCAGGGTGCGCTGGAAGTCGCCCGCCGTGCCGCTGGTGGGCGGCTGGCTGCGGTTGGGAGCGCCCGGCGTGGCGTTCGGCGAGACAATCTGGGAAATCGGGTTTTGCAGGGTTTGCATGATGCTGCCTCAGTGTTGCTTAGCGTTTGTAATAGGCTTGTCGCGCCGCGTGCTCATCCATTGCTTTCTGGTCGCGCTTGTTTTCCAGCTTCAGCGCCTGTTCCTGCGCCCGGTTGTTCAGGGTGGTGTACGACATGCGCTTGCGTTCGGCGTTCTGCCAGTGCTGTTTTTCATTGTCGCTGCGTGCCTGCGCGTGGTTGACCACTTGCTGCTGGCCCAGGATGGCGCTGTCGAGCTTGACCATGAAGGCCTGGAAATTGCGGTAGGCCATGGGCGTAATGCCGTTGCTCATGCTCGCCTCGAAGCGCTTGGCATAGTCATCGCGGTAACCGGACAGCATCTCGAGCTTCTGGCGGCAATCGTCCAGCGCTTTCAGGGCCGCGCCCAGGCGCTTGGCGCAATCGTCCGTTTCGCGCTGGGCAAGGTCAATCAGGGTTGCAAGTTGGGAAGGAGAAGCCATACTTGATTATATTCCCGCTGTGCAAGCCCTAATCAGTCGAATAGAGCGGTAAGTTGCCCCAAGCTCTCGTCCATGCTGACCCGCTCCGTGATTTGCTGTTGCAAAAACGCCTCGATTTTTTCATGCAGCGCGATGGCCTGGTCCAGCACGGGATCGGTGCCGGCGCTGTAGGCGCCCACGCTGATCAGGTCGCGGCTGCGTTCATAGCGCGAATACAGTTGCTTGAGTTTGCGCGCCTGTTGCTGGTGTTCATGCGTGGTGATCGAGTGGGCAGCGCGTGAAATCGATTGCTCGATGTCGATGGCCGGGTAGTGGCCTGCCTCGGCCAGGCGGCGGTTCAGCACGATGTGGCCATCGAGAATCGCGCGCGCGGAGTCGGCGATCGGGTCCTGCTGGTCGTCGCCCTCGGTCAGCACGGTGTAGAAGGCCGTGATCGAGCCGCCGCCTTCCTCGCCATTGCCGGCCCGTTCCACCAGCACGGGCAGCTTGGCGAAGACGGACGGCGGATAACCCTTGGTGGCTGGCGGTTCGCCGATGGCCAGGGCGATTTCGCGCTGGGCCATGGCGTAGCGGGTCAGCGAATCCATGATCAACAGCACGTTTTGCCCTTGGTCGCGGAAATACTCGGCAATGGCCGTCGCATATGCCGCCCCTTGCAGGCGCATCAGGGGCGGCGTGTCGGCCGGCGCGGCCACGACGACGGAGCGGGCCAAGCCTTCCGGGCCGAGAATTTGCTCGATGAATTCCTTCACCTCGCGTCCCCGTTCGCCGATCAGGCCGACGACGATCACGTCCGCTTCCGTGTAGCGGGCCATCATGCCCAGCAGCACGCTTTTACCCACGCCGGAACCGGCGAACAGGCCCATGCGCTGGCCACGGCCTACGGTCAGCATGGCATTGATCGAGCGCACGCCCACGTCCAGCGTGGCCACGATGGGCGCGCGGCCCAGGGGATTGGCGGGGCGTACATTGATGGGAGCGCTATCGGTCGTATGCAGCGGGCCCAGCTGATCAAGCGGCCGTCCTGCGCCATCGAGCACGCGGCCCAGCAGTTGCGGTCCCACGGGCAAGTGGCGCGCGCGGTCGCTGGGGCGGCGTCGCGGGTGTGCCACGCTGCCTGGGCGTGGAATGGCCGGTTCGACGGAAAACACGCGCGTGCCGGGCACAATGCCCTCGACGTCGCTTTGCGGCATCAAAAACAGGCGCTCGCCTTCAAAGCCCACCACTTCCGCCTCGACCCGCCCGCCATTGGGCAGCGGCACAGTGCAGGCGGCGCCCACGGCCAGGCGCAGGCCCACGGCTTCCATCACCAGGCCGGCCACGCGCGTGACTCGGCCCGAAATTTGCATCGGTTCGACAAAGCCGACCACGGCCGAACAGTCGCTCAGGTAGGCGCGCCAGCGCGCCGCATGGGCAGTTGGGCCTTTGACGGGCTCGCTCACGGCGCCAGCCAGTCCAGGTCCTTGCCCAGCGCATGCGTCAGGCGGTGCCAGCGGGTGGACGTCTGCGCGTCGATCTGGTTGCTGGCCGTGTCGATCTTGCAACCGCCGCGTTCCACGCTCGGGTCTTCGATGACACGCCAGCCACCCTTGTCGAGCTCATCGCCGATGCCGTCGCGTACCACTTGCGCATCTTCCGGATTGAGCATCAGCAAGGCTGGTTGTTGCAGCACAGGCAAGTATTCGATGGCTTCTCGCACCACCGGCAGCATCAGCTCGGGGCGCACGGGCAAGGCTGTCTTCAGCATGGCCTTGGCCAGTTGCAAGGCCAGTTCCATGACTTCGTTGGCGATCAGTTCATCGGCCTGGTGCACGGCCGTGCCGAAGTCGACGGCGATAGTTTGCAGATGCACCAGTTCCACGCTGGATGCCGCCTTGCCTTCCGCATACGATTGTGCATGGCCATCGGCATGCCCGGCCGCGTGGCCTTCCGCATACCCGGCGGCGCGGCCTTCGTCGAAGGCCGTGGCGCGCGCTTCCTCGCGGATGGCGTCGAGTTCTTCCTGCGTCGGGTATTCCAGCGGCGGGGCCAGCTCTTCTTCCTGCAGTTCGCCGTATGGATCAACTTCCGGGTCGAATTCCGGTGCCGGCTCCGGTTCGAGCAGCTTGCGCGCCGCCACCACGCTGGGGCGCTCGTCGCCAAACGAGGTCATTTCCCAGCGCTGGTAAGCGGTTTGTTGCTCTTTGGGAATTAAATTAGACAAACGAATCCTCGCCTTTTCCACCCAGTACTATCTGCCCTTCGTCCGCCAGGCGGCGCACGATTTGCAGGATCTGTTTCTGTTGCGATTCGACTTCAGACAGGCGCACGGGGCCTTTCGACTCCAGGTCTTCGCGCATCATCTCGCCGGCGCGCTGCGACATGTTCTTGAAGATCTTGTCGCGCAGCTCTTGCGAGGCGCCTTTCAGGGCGATGATCAGCATTTCCGACTGCACTTCGCGCAGCAGCAATTGAATGCCGCGGTCGTCGATGTCGATCACATTGTCGAACACGAACATTTCGTCCATGATCTTTTGCGCCATGTCGTTGTCGTAGTTCTTGATATTGTCCATGACGGAGCCTTCTTGCTCGCCGCTCATGAAGTTGAGGATCTCGGCCGCCGCGCGCACGCCGCCCAGCGACGATTTCTTGATGTTTTCGTTACCCGACAGCAGTTTCGTCAGCACATCGTTGAGTTCGCGCAAGGCGGCCGGCTGCACGCCGTCCAGGGTGGCGATGCGCAGCACCACGTCGTTGCGCAGGCGGTCCGTGAAATGGCCGAGGATTTCGCAAGCCTGGTCGCGTTCCAGATGGACCAGGATGGTGGCGATGATCTGCGGGTGTTCGTTGCGGATCAGCTCGGACACGGATTGCGAATCCATCCACTTCAGCGATTCGATGCCGGACGCATCCTTGCCGCCCAGGATGCGCGACAGCAGCACGGACGCCTTGTCGTCGCCCAGCGCCTTGGTCAGCACCTGGCGGATGTATTCGTCCGAATCGAGGCCGACGGTGGAATTGAGTTCCGTCTGCGAGCGGAAGTCGTCCAGCACCTCGACGACCTGCTCGTGCGCGATGCCCTTCATGGTGGCCATGGCGGCGCCCAGTTTCAGCACTTCGCGCGGGCCGAGGAATTTCATGACCTCGGCCGCTTCGCTCTCGCCCAGTGCCAGCATCAGGATGGATGCTTTTTGCAGTCCCGTTGTCTCAGTCATTATTGCCTATCCATGCTTTGATTACGTTGGCCACCACGCGCGGGTCTTCCTGTGCCAGTTTCCGGGCCATTGCCAGGTTTTCGCGATAACCGCGGGCCGTATCTTCTTCCAGTTCTTCCAGCTCGGCTTCGCTGAGCAGGACTTCGTTTTCTTCGCCGTCTTTGGCGAGTTCCGGCTCGATGACGGGCGGTGGCGCACCGAAATCGTCGATCTTGCGCATCACGGGGCGCAGCATCGGGCGCACGATCTTGATAAAGATATACAGCAAAATCAGGGCCGTGATGAGGAATTTCGCCAGTTCCTTGGCCAGCGGCAAGTTGGCCGGGTCGCGCCACCACTCCAGCTTGCCTTCCGGCGCGCGCTCGATGCCGTCGAAGGGCGAGTTAGCCACGCTGAAGCTGTCGCCACGCTCCTTGTTGTAGCCCATCGCTTCCTTGACCAGGTTATTGATCTGCACCATTTCGGCAGGAGAAATCGGCTTGACCGTCACCTTGCCATCCTTGTCGAAGCTGCGGCGGTAGTTGACGACGACGGCTACCGACAGGCGGCGCAAGCCGCCCATGGATTTCTGCTCGTAGCGCACAGTCTTGTCAACTTCGTAATTCGTTGTCGATTCCTTTTGCGTGGGTGCCGTCGGTGCGCCAGCTGCCGCTCCCGGTGCCTCCGCCGTCAATGGCGCCGTGGCCACGCCGGGCGGCTGGTTCGACAGGGCGCCCGGCACGCCAGACGGATTGGCATTGCCGGCGCCCGTCGATTCGCTCGTTTGCTGGCTGCGGATGGTGGACGCTTCCGGCGGCGAGTTCGGCTTGTAGGTTTCTGCCGCTTGCTCGCTTTGCGAAAAATCCACGTCGGCCGTCGCTTCGGCGCGTACATTGCCTTCGCCGACGATGGGCAGCAAAATCGATTCGACTTGCTTGATCACGCTTTGTTGTAATTGCTGCACGTACTTCAATTGGTTCGGATCGAGGCTCTTGATGCCGTTGGCACGATCCTTGTCCTTTTCCTGGTTCGACAGCAGGTTGCCGGCCTGATCGACCACGGTGACATTCACGGGCAACAGTTCCGGCACGCTGGACGCCACCAGGTGCACGATGGCGCTCACTTGCAGCTGGTCGAGGCCGCGCCCCGGATGCAGGTTCAGCAGCACGGACGCCGTCGGTTTTTGCTGTTCGCGTACGAAGACGGACGGTTTTGGCAGGGCCAGGTGGACTCTGGCCGTATCGACGGCGGACACCGATTCGATCGATTTCGCTAGTTCGCCTTCCAGCGCGCGCTGGAAATTGACCTGTTCCAGAAATTGCGACACGCCCAGCTTCTGGTTTTCCATCAGCTCGAAGCCCACGTTGCCGCCCTTGGGCAAGCCTTGCGCGGCCAGTTTCAGGCGCGCGTCATGGACTTGCTCGGACGGCACGAGAATGGCGCCGCCCCCTTCGGAAAACTTGTGCTTGATGCCCAGCTGGTCCAGCGACGCGGTGATGGCGCCGCCGTCGCGGTCCGTATAGTTGGAAAACAGGACCTTGTACTCGGGGGGCTGGTTCCACATATACAGGGCCACGCCAATGGCAATCAGTGCCGCCACGCCCAGGCCGCGCAGGAAATTCTTGCCCATCGGCGTCTTGGCGAACGCTTGCACGGACTCCACGGGCGAGCGGGCAGGCGCCGGTTCCGGCGGTATGCGGTTCACATCGATTTCTTCGGCTACAGCCATGATTGCCTTCCGGGGCGCGTGTTATTGACGGGTATTGGGTGATGCGTGGGGGCCGCTTCCTCATGAGGAGGGGGCGATATGCAGAATTATCCGCCACTGTCACGCGCTTCAATCGTCCAAACAGAAGGTGCTTTTGCCGCCTGCTCGGCCGAGCGGTTGGCGTTCGCGCTGGTATTGTGGAACCCTGGCAACATGTGACGGAAGTTATTGTACCCGTCGTTGCCTTGCAAGCCAGGGTTTTGTTCTCTGGGTGCAACAGGCAAGGAACAGTTATGCAGCAGACCAGAATCGGGAGGCAAAGTGAAAACAGGCGGTATCGATAGCGGCAGGATCGAGGCGATGATCGCGCAACTGAAGTCGGCGGCCACGCGGCCGGAGGCGAAAATACCGGCGATCCAGACCGAGGCGCCGGCGGCAAAGGTGAATTTTGCCGATGCCTTCAAGAGCGCGCTGGACTCCGTGAGCAGTGCTCAACAGGCTTCGTCGGCGATGGGCCAGCGCTTTACCATGGGCGACGAAAAGGTCAGCCTGTCGGACGTGATGGTGTCGATGCAAAAGTCCAGCATCGAATTCCAGGCGACGGTGCAGGTGCGAAATAAATTAGTGTCGGCGTATCACGAGATCATGAATATGCAGGTTTAAGTTTTAGCTACCCCAACGGCAAATTCCGGGGTCAGACCCGCCGGGTCTGACCCCGGCTTTCGTTTTTGGTTATTAGCCCAACCCCGCCATGCGGGCATTCCGTTCTCGTTCGAGTCGCGTGATATAGCGCTGCACATGCGCCAGCATGCTGCGCGGCAGGTCGACGAACTGGCAGCCCAGGCGGCGGTTCAGCTTGTTGTTCAGCAGGGTCATGTCCAGCGAATTGCGAATTTGCAAGGTGGCGGTGACGATGCCGACGTCGGGCAAGTCGATGCGGCAGCCGGGATAGTCCCTGCCGATGGTCTCGCCCAAGATCAGTTTATTGTCCAGGATGGCGATGCCGCCGCAGCTGATGTCGGCCAGCGGAAACAGGGTGTCAGTGCCGCCCAGCGAGGGCGGCAAGGGAATCGAGACGCGCACGGGATTGCTCACGGGCGTGGTCATGCGGTAATACTCGCGCCGCTGCAGGCGGATCAATGTTTCTGGAATGGCAATTTTCAAGGCGGGCGTGCCCTTGTAGTTGCACTCTTCGACCAGGGCACTGGCAAACAGGATGCGGATCTTGTCGAGCGAGGTTTCAAACGAGATGCCGGTGGCCGCCACCATGCGCCGGTTCTGGTCGGCGTTCACGGAACGGTCGAGAATGACGGTATCGCGTTCGGCATCGACTTCCAGGATGGAGGTGACGCACACATCGGATTCACCGTGGATCAGCATGCGGATCAGCTGGTTCTTTTCGCCGATGCTGCGTAGCAAGGCGATGATTTCCCGCCGTGATTCCACTTCAAAGTCATGCCAGTTTTCGAGGCCGGAATCCATAATATGTGCTTGCATTGATGCCTGTCTATGTATCGGTGAGATTGACGCTGGTGTCGGGCGGCGGCGGGATGGGTCCGCCATTCGCAGATTCAATATGATATAACCAGGCCAGCAGTTCCGCAATCGCCCGATACAGGCCGGGCGGAATCTGGCGGTCCAGGTCGACATCCATCAGCAGCGCCACCAACTCCTTCGATTCATGCACGAAGACGCCGTGTTCGCGCGCCGTACTGATGATCTGGTCCGCGATCAGACCGCTGCCCTTGGCCACTACCTTGGGCGCAGGCGTGCCGCTCTGGTAGGCCAGGGCGACGGCCGTCTGCGGCACCTTGCGCTTGGTGTCGTCAAGCATCATCTTCTCCAGCCGCCTCCGGCTTGCCGGCGATGCTGAGGGAAGACAATGGCCATCCGGCCGCCTCGAGCGACGCTTCCAGCCGCGCCGCATGCTGGCGCAAGGTGTCGGCGCTGGCCTCGCTGCCCGCTTGCATCTGGATGGCCACCCGGCCGCCCTGCAAGACTACGTGCGCGGCCAGGTCGCCCAGCAGGGGGAACTGGAAGCGCACATTGCTGCGCCAGGCCATCGCCTCCTCGTCGGCCTCCGTGCCAGCGTGCTGCTGTCCTTCCGGCGCATCCTGGCTGATATCCCACTGCATCTTCTGGCCGGGCCAGGCTTCGCCCTGCCACTGCACGCGCGCCTGTTCGTGCGTATGCAGCTGCAAATTGATCAGTTGCGCCGAGGCCAGGTCGGTGCCCGTCCTGGGCGTCTCGCCCGGCGCGGTTTTTTGCATTTGCGGCTCCAGCAGCAGCGACGCCAGCGACCGCTTGCCTTCGGCCCATTCGGCCACGTGCGATTCATAGAACAAGCCGCTGCTGCCGACCGCATCCTGCAGTTTCTGGGCCACCTGGGCCGGGGCGGCGCCAGGCGTTGTCATCAGCGGCGTCTTGCCGACCAGGGACAGGGGCGCGCCGGGCACGCTTTCCGCCTGGCTGAGCACAGTGCTGATGGCGCGCGCGGTGGTGCTCAGCTCGGGCGCTGGCGTGTCGCCTGCCAGGGCGGGCAGCAAATTGGCTGGCGTCAAAGGCGCGCGGCTGAGCAGGGTGGCGGCCGTGCTGCTGGCGCGCGTGCCCGCCTGGGCGGCGCCTGGCTGGGGACCGCGCAGGTCGGCAGCCTCGGGCTCGGCTTCTGCGTCCGCATACGTCAGCAGGGTGCGCGCGGGCTGGTCGCGGTGAGTGCCGATTTGAAAAGAGGGGCGGGGATTGATGCCGATCAAGGTCAGCGGGATTTCCGTGCCAAGCTGGGCGCCGGCGGGCAGCTGCATGCGGGCCGGCGTACCGGCCACGCGCACCAGGAAGCTGCCATCGCCCATGCGGGCCAGCACCTGTCCCTGCATGGATTTGCCGATCAGTCCCTGCAGCGAGCGCTGGAACTCGGCTTGGCGCGGGTCGGCGACGGCGTCGGCCGGGCGCGTGCCCTTGACCGGGGTCAGGGGCGTCATGCCGATCGCGTCCATCTTCGGCAACATGGCGCCCCCGTGTGCGTTTAGACGCCGTAGGCGTTGGCCAGGCGCCTTTCGGTGCCCGTGCTGTTGATCAGCTTGGACAATTGCGCCATCCACGGCATGGTGAGGTCGCGGATCTTGCGGTCGTCTTCCAGTATCTGCTTGATCAGGGCGACCTTGCGCTGGCGGCCGGCGCTTTCCAGCACGACTTTTGCTTCATTCGCCTTTAGCGCTTCCGCATGCGCGCTCACTTGCTGCTCCAGCGCTTCCAGCTCGTCCCAGTCGGCGTTGGTGGCGGCAGTGACCATTTTGCCCGTCAGGGACTGCATGGTTTCATAGGTGGTCAGGACTTCTTGATTGGTCATCATGGGTCAGGCACTCGCAAGGCTGGGCATACGTTTCAAATCGGCGCCGGCGATGGCGGCGGGGGTGGTGCCTATGGCGTTCCAGGTTTCGCGCAAGTCAGTCAGCAGGCGCTGCACTTCTTCCAGCATGCCAAGATCGTTGTGGATGTTGGCCGTCAGCAGGCGCGCGCCCATGTATTCATACAGGGCGTCGAGGCCTTCGGCGATCTGGCCGCCCGCTTCCTTGTCCAGGCTGGCGCGCAAGCCATTGTCGATGATCTGGATGGCCTTCGAGATGGACTTGCCTTTTTCCGGAATATTGCCCGATTTCATGTGCATCTGTGCGCTGAGCACAGCCACCAGGGCGCCGTCGTACAGCATCACGATCAGCTTGTGCGGCGAGGCCGAAACGATGCCCGTTTCCAGGCCTACTTTGGCATAGGCATTGACGCCGCGTTGTTGGGTTCCAAACATTTAATTCTCCTGATGATAGCGCTTAACGGTTGGCGGCGATGGAAGCCAGCTGCTGTGTCAAATAGGATTGCGTGGACGTCAATTTGCTCAGCGTCACGTCGAGGCGCGAATATTGGGCGCGGTAGCGCGCTTCGATGTCGGTCAGCTTTTCGCTGAACTTGTCGCGCTGCGCCGCTATCGATTTCAGGGTTTCGTTGATACCACTCGTGCGCCCGGTGATCATGCCTTTTGTGCCCAGGAAGGACGTGGCCAAATTGTTCAACTGATAGGCATAGCCTTGCGAGAAGCTGACTGTGCCGCGCGAGCCGGTGACACCGCCGGTCACTTCAATCTTCAAGCCGTCGGCTGGCGAGCCTGGCGCGCCCGTCAGGGTCTGTCCGGAGCCGATAACGGGTTGTCCTCCCAGGGTGCCGGCCACGTCGGCGCCCTTGACGGGCTTGGCTGCGCCAAACAGGGTCTCTACACCGGTCCCCGTACCATTGCTCAAGGCCAGATTCGACACCGAACCATAGCGGCTCGACACCAGGACCAGTTTGCCCGTGCCATCGATGGAGGCCGAAACAGTGGAGCCGACGTCCGAAAAGGCCTTCACGCCATTGATCGACGATTGCATCAGCGATGCCATCTGCGCCGGCGTATAAGTGCCAGCCGGTATCGACACCTGGGCTGTATTTTTGGCAGAGCTGGGTTCCGTATCGTTGAGGGTGATATTCCAGGTGGTATCGCTGGCAATCGTGGTGCTGGCCGCCAGCACGCCATCGGACGTAAGCGAACCCTGGCTGGCCATGGTGGTGATGCTCAGGTCATAGGTGCCGGGCTTGGTGGCGGCCGTCGAACTGGTGAAGGCGACGTTGCTGTCGCTGGCCTTTCCGAGCGCTGAAAACAGGCCTGCGATATCGTTGAAATTCGCGCTGATGGCTTTGTCGAGCTTGCTGGTATCCAAGGCCAGGCTGCCATCTTTTTGGAATGAAATACCCACCTGGCTCAGATTGCTCATGCCGCTGCTCAAGCCAGTAATCGGCGCGCCCAGCTGCCTGCGCAGCTGGCTCTGTATCGACTGGACGGTCGAGTCCCCCAGCAAGACGCCTCCCGTCTTGGTGTCGGGGTTGTAGGCGGTCATCTTGCCGATCGAGGTGTTCAATTCATTGTAGGCCTTGACGAAGGCGCTAATGCTGGTCTTGACCGTCGTTGTATCCTTGGCCACCGACAGGCTGGACGTGCCTATTTTGGTAATGCCCAAGGTAACGCCTTCGATGGCCGTATCGACGCTGTTCGAACTGCTGGTGATGGCGATGCCGTTGACGCTGAACATGGTGTTTTGCGCAGCACTGTTCTGCTTGAGGTTTTGTGTGCCGCCGGCGTCATAGGACAGCAGATTGCTGAGGGCGCTGTCGGCAGGCTGGCCATCGCTGCCGCTGAGCGAAATCTTCATGGCCGAGTTGGCGCCCGTCTTGGTCGAACTGAGCACCAGATGATACGGCTTGTCGCTACCGTCGGAAACGATGCTGGCGGTGACGCCCAGGCCAGCGTTATTGATGGCGTCGCGTATGCCTTGCAAGCTGTTGTTGGTGGAATCGATCACCACCGAACCCGTGGCTTGCGTGCCATCCTGGGTGAAGCCCGTGTTCATGTAGCTGCCGCCCGTTCCTGCGGTCAATCCTGCTGCCGCAGGGTTGCTGCCCGCGATGACGATGGGACTGGCGTTGCCCGAGGCTAATGTGATCGAACTGGCAATCGTGACGTTCGAACCGTCATTGACCGAGTTCGAGGCGTGGCCGATGCCGCCCTTGACAGAGCCTGTTACCACTTCTTCAATATTGAGGTTCGAACCATCGGCGCGTGTAAACATCAAAGTGCCGTCGGCAGCCTTGCCGGTGACGGTGATGTTGGCTGCGGCCAGCGCATTCGACACGGCATTCGGGCCCTCGAGCGTCGTGTCCAGCGAGGCAGCCGTGATGCCATTGCCTGCGGTGACGCCGTTACCCTGGGTAACGATCTCGATACCGCCGACCGACAACGAATAGGTGCCGTCCGCACCGGTTTCGATATTGCCGAAACCGTTGAACATGCTGGCGTTGCTGGCCGTTGGTTGCGCCGTAGCGGTCACGCCTGTAGTGCTGCTCTTGGCGTTGATGGCGTCCGCCAGCGCACGTGCGCTCTTGGTGCTGGCGTCCGTCGGAATGGCCGTGCCATTGATGACCAGCGAGCCGTTGCTCACGCCCGTGAGCAGGGTGCTGCCGCTCAGTGCCGTGCCAGTTACGCCAAAGGTGCCGCCAGCGACTGAGCCCAGCTGGAAGGAAACCGTGGTCTTGGCGCCGCTGCCGATAGTCGACAGTTTGCTGGCCATGCCGACCGACGTGAGCGTTTGCGCCTGGGCCAACTGGGAGACGTTGATGTTGTAGCTGCCTGCGACAGCCTTGGCGCCAGCGCTGGCCGAGAACACGAGCGGATCGGATGGCGTGGCGCTGACAGCGCGGAAGTTGCTCGAATTGGTGAGCGCTGACAATGAGCCCTGGAAAGTGCTGACGGCGCCACTCAGGGCGCCCAGCGCGCTGAGCTTGGCCTGGTAGGAAGCCGTTTTCTTGTCAAAAGTCCCCAGCGGCACCGCTTCGGCCGTCATCAGCTTGTCGATGATGGCGCCCACGTCCAGGCCGCTGGCGCCGGCGCCGATGCCAACGGATGATATTGTAGGGGTAATGGCCACTGAAGACTCCTAGGAAAACGCTAATATAAGCTGTTATCGGCAGAATCAATCAGGACTTGAGAGGGGGATTTACAGCGCTGTTTTCAGCGAGCGCAGAAAATCGGGGGAGAGATAGGAAAGTATTGTTATGTTTTCAATAAAAAGACGGGCCGGATAGTCAGGCTATCGGCCCCCCCCCTGGTTATTCAGATGCAAACTGCCACGATGTCGCACCCCGTGTGCCATGCCATTATCAGGCGCTTTGACTGATCAGCGACCCTTTGGCCGAGTCAAAGGACTTGGCCAGTTCCAGGGCTTCCTTGGTGGGTATCTGGCGCAGTACTTCCTTGGTTTCCTGGTCGACGACCTTGACCACAGTGCGCTGGCTGTCCTCGTCGATGGAGAACTCAATGCCTTGCGTTTTCATTTGCGAGGACTGGTTCAGTTCCGATACCGCCTTGTTCAATTGCTCGCGGCTGGGCTCTTTGCTGGTTTGTTGTGGCGCAACCGCGCCATTTTCCGTGGCGGCCCGTGGCGTTGCCGGGCGCGCTGCCGACGTGTCCGCAGACGCGTAACTCTTGTCTATCCTGGCCGCGGAGGCGGCCGCTATCGTGTCGATAGTCATGGTGCTCTCCTAGTGAAAATTCCCCTGCCGAAAAAATCCGGCAGGGGAATCAGAGTCCTACGCTGTTGCCTGACTAATCGGAGATTAGCCGCGCAGCAGGCTCAGGACGCCGTTTGGCAGCGAGTTCGCTTGCGCCAGCATGGCCGTACCAGCTTGTTGCAGGATCTGGCCGCGGGTCATGTTGGCCGTTTCCGATGCAAAGTCGGTATCGACGATGCGGCTACGCGAGGCGGACAAGTTTTCCGTGGTCGATTGCAGGTTGGAAATCGCCGACGAGAAGCGCGATTGCAAAGCACCGTACTGGGCGCGTTGGCCGTTCACCGTTGCCAGTGCTGCATCGGCAATTTTCAGTGCCAGTTGGGCGCCGTCAAACGAAGTCACGTCCAGCGAAGCCACCGATTTCAAGTCCGATGTTTTGTTCGTGGCCTTCAAACCCGACGTGTCGGTGATGGCAAAGCTGCCCGGCGCATCGTAGGTGACCGTGCCGTTGGCGACAGCGACTGCGGCAGGAGCTTTTGCGTCAAACGCGGCACCCGTCAAGGTTTTGTCAGCCTTGTAGGAATCGATATTGAAGACGGCGTTGGCGGTAGCGGAGGTATTTTTGATGGCAATGTCCGCGCCGTCAGCATGCGTCAGTTTCATGCTGCTGGTCGATGCATCGTATTCGGCGGTGATGCCGGTTTTCGACGTTTGCGCATTGATTGCATTGATGCCTGCCGCATAGTCGGAAGCCGACTGGCCTGCGCCCACCGAGAAGGAAATCTGCGCTTCCTTGCCAGTGGCCGTATTGTCGCCCACCAGGGTGAACGAATACGCTTCGGTCGAGCCGAGTTTCAGGCTGGTGGTGGTCTTGGCCGTTGCTGTTACGCCCGTATCGGCGCTTACCTTGTTGACGCTGGCGGCGATGGTTTGCGCGCTGTCGTTGGCTTTGGTGGTGACAGTGGAGGTTCCGCGTGCGCCGGCGACGACTACCGAGCCGGCCGTGGCTGTTGCCGAGGTTGCAAGGACGGCGGTCGCATCATTTTCCACGCGGTTATTGCCGTAGGTGCTAGTCAGGAAGTTCGCGCCGCTGGCGGAAATCAGCTGATTGGCATCTGCGCCGACCTGGAAGTTAGCGGTACCCATGGTGCCATCGAGCAGCGCCTGGCCGTTGAACGAGGTCGTGGTGGCGATACGGTTCAGTTCCGAACCCAGTTGGCCTACTTCGGTTTGCAGCGCCTGGCGGTCGCTGGCCGAGTTGGTGGCGTTCGACGATTGTACGGCCAGTTCGCGGATACGTTGCAGGATGTCGCCCGAGCTCGAGAGTGCACCCTCGGCCGTTTGGGCCAGCGAGACGCCGTCGTTGGCGTTGCGGGTGGCTTGCGTCATGCCGCGGATTTGCGACGTCATACGGTCGGAAATTGCCAGGCCTGCGGCGTCGTCCTTGGCGCTGTTGATGCGCATACCGGAAGAAAGACGTTGCAGCGAGGTGGTCAGGGCCGACTGCGAGGTCGACAGATTGCGTTGCGAGTTCAGGGAAGCGATGTTGGTGTTAATTACTGCAGCCATGATAATTCTCCAGACAGGTACTACATTGCGCTATATGCTAGTCACTTTGGCCTGCCCCGCTGTTCCGGGACAATCAAGCCGCTGTTATTTAGGGTAACGGTTGCTCTGCGGGAAAATTTATGGCGAAAAGTGCTTTAAATTTTAATTTTTAGCCCTTCAGTTTGCCGCTGGCCGCGCGCTAGACGACATGATTTAAAGAAACTTGAGGGTAAAAATAGTTTTATTTTTATATCGCGTGGATGCTGGCGAAGTGCAGGAAGGGAAGCGAGTGTTGTTGTTTTGGAATGAAAAATGCCGTCCGGCCGGGTGGCGGGACGGCATAGGCGAAGCGGGCGGGGTTCAGTCGGCCACCACCACGCGGTTCTTGCCCGTTTGCTTGGCCTGGTACATGGCGCGGTCGGCGCGCTTGACCAGCTCGGCCTGGTCTTCGTTCGGCAGGCGCAGGGCCACGCCGGCGGAAAAGGTAATCAAGACTTTTTCATTGTCATGCAGGAAGAAATGCCGGGTCAGCTCGCGCTGCAAGCGTGTCATCGTCGACGAGGCTGCATCGACCGTGGTTTCCGGCAGTAGGATGAGGAATTCCTCGCCGCCGAAGCGGGCGATGACGTCCATCGAGCGCAGGGTTTCCTTGACGATTTTTACCAAGTGTTTCAAGGCGGCATCGCCGGCCAGGTGACCGTAGGTGTCGTTCAGGCGCTTGAAATCGTCCAGGTCCAGCATGGCGATGCACAGCGGCGTGCCGCGGCGGTCGGAGCGGGCCGTCTCGCGCTCGAACACGTCGTCCAGGCCACGGCGGTTCAGGCTGCCTGTCAGCTGGTCTTCCCGCACCAGTTCGCTCATATGCTGGAGCTTGGCTTCCAGGGTGTGGATGCGCTGTTCCGCATCCTGCACTTCCTGGCGCGCCAGCACCATTTTGTCGCGTGCGCGCAAGGCTTCGTTCTGCACCATGCGCGTTTCGCGCAAGACTTCGTCGAGAACGTTGTTCAATTCGCTGATATTTTCCGCCTGGCTGATTTTTTCCGAATAGCCGCCGATCTTTTCATGGAAGTCGCCCGTGCTGGCCGCCACTTGCCCCAGGCGGTCGATGAAGGTCATCATCATGTTCTTCACCGTCAGCTTGACGTCGGACAGGCTGTGCTTGAGCTGGCTCTGTTTGTAGATGACTTCCTTCAGGCTGCGGGTGGCGTCTTCCAGCGCGCGCTGGTCGAGCGGACCGGCGATCAGATTTTGCACGGCATCGACCTGGCCGCGCAGCCAGCTGTCGTCGTCGAGTAACTGGCTGACGTTATCGAGCAGCAACTTGAACAGACGCAGCAGCAATTCCTGCTGTTCGGCCGTGTCGCCGCTTTTGAGTTCGATCTGGTAGCACAGCTGCTTCAGGCGCAGGGCCGCTTCGTTCAGCGCCTCTTCCGTGTGCGCCAGCTTGATGGCCGCGCCCAGCGATTCTGCTTCTTCCACCAGCGCGGGCGTGCCTGTCAGCAAGGTGGCGACGGCAAAGCCCAGGGTGCGGCTGAGCAACTCACGCAGGGTACGCGTCTGTTCGCCGTCCGGCAGGGGCGGCAATTCGATGCCGCCTTTCTTGACCTGTTTTTCCGCCAGTTGCGCCAGCGTGCGCGCATAGCTGTCCCAGTCGCGCGCTTTCAGGGCGCGCTGGAAACGGCGGCCAAAGTCGCCCAGTTCCCCCGTCGATTCGCTCATCTTGGAGGCAAATTGCGTCAGGACGTTTTCCGCGCCGCTTTCTGTGGGGGCGCTGGCGGCCAGCACGGCTGCCGGCACGGCAGGGCTGTCCGCCGGTTCGCTGATGCCGGCGATTTCATTGTAGATCTCGCGGTAGGCGCTGGGCGTGGGGGCGATGCGGCGCGTGGCCAGGCGGCGAAACGCTTCGCGCGCGATCTCAGCCGGATTCATCGCCGCACCGGAGGCGGTATTCGTGGCGCCAGCGGGAGCGCTTGCTGGTGAAGATGGCAATTTACTGGACATGTAGACACAGCCTTTTTAGATATTTCTCATTATCCTCATGATAGGCGAGTTGGCAAAGAACTTATTGTGCGAGAAGCAAGGAGAAGTCCTGTCAATTCGCCCGATGCCAGCGCGCATGCCGCTTTGCCGTCAATCCACCAGCTGGTTGCGGATGGCGTAATGCGTCAGTTCGGCGCTGTTCTTGAGTTTCATTTTGACCAGCAAGCGGGAGCGGTATTCGCTGACGGTTTTCACGGACAATTTGAGCTCTTCGGCGATGGCGCCTACCGCCTTGCCCGAGGCGATCATCACCAGCGTCTGGTATTCGCGGTCCGACAGGGTGTCGTGCAATGCCGTTTCGTGGTCTTCGCCCACCGTGTTGGCCAGTTCCTGCGCCAGCGAGGCGCTGATGTATTTTAATCCCTGCGCCACCTGGCGTATGGCCGTGACCAGTTCGCGCGGCGCACTCTGTTTCGTCAGGTAGCCGGCCGCGCCCGCCTTGAGCGAACGGATGGCGTACTGGTCTTCGCGGTGCATGGAGAGCATCAGCACGGCCAGTTCCGGCTTTTCCTTCTTGATCTGCTTGAGCACCTCGATGCCGCTGCGGTCGGGCAGGGAGATGTCGAGCAGCAACACCTGGCATTTCGAGCCGCGGAACAGCTTGATGGCGTCGTGGCCATTTTCAGCCTCGCCGGCGACGATGATGTCCTTCGTGTCGGCGAGGATTTGTTTCAAGCCCTCGCGCACGATCGCGTGATCGTCGGCGATGAATACCCGGATGGTGGCTTTTTCTTTCATGACTGCGTTGTTTCCTATCTGAATCCCTGCGCCCGGCGGCGACCCTGTGGCCTTACGGCGCTCCGCTTTGCGCTGGTGCGCTGGCTGCAGCCGCTATTATCGCCTCTCGCGGCGTGGTCAGCCGGATTTTTATGCTCAGGATGGTGCCACCGTCCGGCCCATCCATCAGGCTCAGGGTGCCGCCCAGCGCGCTGGCGCGTTCGGCCATGCCGCGGATGCCGAACGATTGCGGCTTGGCACGGTCGGACAGGCGCATGCCGACGCCGTTGTCGGCGATCGACAGGCTGATATGCTGGCGCTGCCGGGCCAGGCGCACGCTGACCTTGCTGGCCTGCGCGTGTTTGGCGATATTCGTCAGCGCCTCCTGGGCGATGCGGAACAGGCTGGTCGCCAGGTCCAGCTCCAGTTCGATATGCTGGCGGTTGGAAATGAACTGGCATTCGATGCCGGCCTGGCGCGCGAATTCCTTCACCTGCCAGTCCAGCGCGGCAACCAGGCCCAGGTCCAGCATGGAAGGGCGCAGGTCCAGCGAAATACGGTGTACGGCGTCGATGCTGCGGTCGACCAGGGCATCGACATAGTTGGCCTTTTCCTGCAGCAGCGGGTCGTCCGGGGGCAGGCGGCGCGCCAGCATGGCCAGCGCCATCTTGATCGCCGTCAAATTGCCGCCCAGGTCATCGTGCAGTTCGCGCGCCAGGCGCGTGCGTTCGTGTTCCTTGACCTTGTCGATATGCGCCGTCAGTTCGGCCAGGCGGGCGCGCGACTGGCGCACTTCGATCTGTTCGAGCCGGCTTTCGGTGATATTCGTCATGATGCCTTCCCACTGCACCGTACCGTCGGCCAGCGCGCGCGGCGTGGACCGCAGATTGATCCATTTGACATCCTTCCAGGCATCGATCCAGATGCGGCCTTCCCAGTTCCAGCTCCACAAGGCGTTTTTTGAGGCTTGCATCGACTCCAGATACGAGGCGCGGTCGTCGGCCAGGATCAATTGATAGAACAGTTCCGGGCGCGCGTGCAGCTGTGCCGGGTCCAGGCCCAGCAGGGCCTGGCAGCCGTCGCTCAGGTAGGCGAAGGACGCGCGTCCATCCGCATGCAGGCAGAACTGATACACCAGGCCCGGCGTGTTCGAGACGATGGCGTTGAAGCGCGACTGCACCTGTGCCAGGGCGGCCGCCGTCGCCTGTGGCGTGCGCAAGTCTTCGCCCTCGGCCAGGAGCAGGGCGCGGCCCTGGCGGCTAGCGCGCGACAGGTGCAGGCTGAGCGAATACAGGCTGCCATCGCGGCGGCGCTGCTGTAGATGCAGCAGGGCCTGCGCGCCGATGCTGTCGTCCAGGGTGGCCAGCACGGCAGCGAGGTGCTGCGCGTCGAGCTGCGGCGCCAGGGTAAAGGGCGTCATTGCCAGCAATTGCTTGCGCGCGTACTGCAAGTTGTCGCAGGCGGCATCGTTGGCATCCAGCAATTGCAAGCTGGCCGCATCGTACAGGTAGATTTCCGGCGTTGCCGCGCGCATGGCGGGCGCCAGCCGGGGAGTGTCGTGCATGGAGTTGCCTTTCTTCATCAGCGGCGGGCGCGCCAAAAGGCGGCGAAGCGGCGCAGCACTCTCGCTGGGCGGGAATTATGACGGCCTGGCGTACCCTTGCGCAAGCGTTGCCACCAGGCGCGGCGGGCGCGGCCCAGTGCGGCCGACAGGCGGCTGACGCGGCGCCATGGACGCGTGGCGCGCAGGCGGGCGATCCAGCGGTCCTTGGTTTCCATGAACAGGCCGTGCCAGCGCGCAAACCACGGCAAAGTGAGCAGGGTAGGGCGCGTCAGGCTGTACAGGCGGGCCACGGCGGCCGCACCGCCCAGCTTGGCAATGACGATTACGCCGATGCCGGAAAATGCATGGCCGCGCGCGATCGCCAGCAGGGCCAGCAGCTTGACGGGAAACAGCAGCACGGCCGGCAGCACGAAGACGGCCAGCGCCCAGTACGGCGGCAGGCGCTTGATCCACGCTTCCAGCGCATGCAGGGGCGGAAACTGCGCCACCACCTGCATGATGCGCGCACCCGTCGCCCACAGCCATTCCTCGATCAGCAGGAAGATGGCGGCCAAATAGACCAGCGGCGCGAACAGCCAGCGCCTGACTCTGTAGAATTTTTTCATCCGTCTCCGTGTTCGGCGCAGGTTTGCCGCGATTGCCCCGATGATACGTCAAAAAAGCCTGCCTGCCCCCGTATCCGGTGTGCCTGTCGCTCCCTGACGGGGCTACAATAGGCAGATGAATAAAGCCTTTGTAAAAGAATCCGACAACGACGACGATGAAGAAGCGGCCGCGCTGGCGCTGGCCATTCCCGCTGGCGCCAAGAACTACATCACGCCGGCCGGCTACCAGCGCATCAAGGAAGAGCTGCTGCAACTGATCGACGTCGACCGTCCGGAGGTGGTGCGTATCGTCCATTGGGCGGCGTCGAATGGCGACCGTTCGGAAAATGGCGACTATATCTATGGCAAGCGGCGCCTGCGCGAAATCGACCGCCGCATCCGCTTCCTGACCAAGCGCATGGACCTGGCCGCCATCGTCGACCCCAGCGTGCACCATGGCAATGACCAGGTATTTTTCGGCGCCACGGTGACCTACCGCACCAGCGACGGCGAAACGCATACCATCACCATCGTCGGCATCGACGAATTCGACCCCCTGAACGGCAAGATCAGCTGGGTCTCGCCCATGGCCCGCACCATCACCAAGGCACGCGAAGGCGACGTGATCACCCTCAACACACCGCTGGGCGAGCAGGAACTGGAATTGCTGGAAGTGACGTATCCGGCGCCGGGGGAAACTTGAGCTGATGTTCGGCGCATGAAAAAAACGGCCGGGCAGAGAATCTGACCAGCCGTCTTTCTAATTGCGTTCGCGCAGGATGCGGTTCACGCCAGCGACGCGGCGCACATTGCGCAGCAGGGCGGCCAGGTGGACGCGATCCTTGACTTGCACGGTGAAGCGCAGCTGGTCGAGAACGTTGTCCTTGTCTTCGTCCATGCCCACATAAATGATGTTGGCGTCGGACTCGCCGATTTCGGCGGCCACGCGGGCCAGGATGCCCCGTTCGCTGTTGATCAGCACCTTGATGCGGCAGTCGAAGCGCCGGTTCAGTTCGGTTCCCCAGCGCACGGCGATCCAGCGGTCCGGTTCCTTGGTGCGCTGGCGTTTCGCTTGCGAGCAGTCGCTCGTGTGCACCAGCAAGCCCTGGTCGCGGCGCAGCTGGCCGATGATCTGGTCGCCGGGAATCGGCAAACAGCAGGGCGCCAGCTGCACGGAGACGCCTTCGGTGCCACAGATGGTAACGGGGTCGAGTTCGCTGCCGCTATTGTGTTCCACAGGCATGCTGGCAGCTTCGCCGCCGATCAAACCAAAAATGTGGCGCGCCACCAGCGTGGCCATGCGCTTGCCGATGCCGATGTCCGCGTACAGCTCGTCCATGGAATTGGCGCTCGATTCGTTGAGCAGGCGTTCGACCAGTGGGGCTGGCAGGTCGGCGTCGATGTTCAAGGTTTGCAGCGCTTGCGACAGCAATTGCTGACCCAGGGCGATCGATTCTGGCAGGTTGATCGTGCGCAAATGGTGGCGGATGGCCGAACGGGCCTTGCCGGTGCGCACGAACGACAGCCACGTCGGGCTGGGGCGCGACGAGGAATCTGTGATGATTTCCACGATATCGCCATTATGCAGCTCGGTGCGCAAGGGCGAGGTTTCGTTGTTGATCTTCACGGCCACGGTCTGGTCGCCGATGCCCGTATGGATCGAATAGGCGAAGTCGATGGCCGTGGCGCCGCGCGGCAGGGCAATGATCTTCGACTTCGGCGTAAACACGTAGACGGAATCGGGGAACAGGTCGACCTTGACGTGTTCGAGGAATTCGGCCGAGTCGCCCGTCTGCTGCTGGATGTCGAGCAGCGATTGCAGCCACGCATGCGTGCGCTGCTGCAGGTCGGACGGGTTCGATTCGCCGCTCTTGTACAGCCAGTGCGCCGCCACGCCTGATTCGGCCGTGCGGTGCATTTCCTGCGTGCGGATCTGGAATTCGACGGGTGTGCCATACGGACCGATGACGGTCGTGTGCAGCGACTGGTAGCCGTTCAGCTTGCGGATCGCGATGTAATCCTTGAACTTGCCCGGCATGGGTTTGTACAGGCTGTGCAGGGTGCCCAGGGTCACGTAACAGTCGGCAAAGCTGCCCACCACCACGCGGAAGCCATACACGTCCAGCACTTGCGAGAACGACAAGTGCTTGCTGCGCATCTTTTTATAGATGTCGTACAGGGTCTTTTCGCGGCCCGTGACGTCGGCCTCAAGTTCGGCCATGGACAAGGTGCTTTTCACCGCATCCATGATCTTGTTGACCACTTCGCGCCGGTTGCCGCGCGCCGCCTTGACGGCTTTCGCCAGGGTGCGGTAGCGCATGGGGTACAGGTGCGAGAAAGACAGGTCCTGCAGCTCATGATAAATATTGTTCAGGCCGAGGCGGTGTGCGATCGGCACGTACACTTCCATGGTCTCGCTGGCGATGCGGCGTTTTTTTGCCGCCGTCATGAAGTCCAGCGTGCGCATATTGTGCAGGCGGTCGGCCAGTTTGATCAGGATCACGCGCACGTCGGACGCCATGGCCAGCAGCATCTTGCGGAAGTTTTCCGCCTGCGCTTCGATCTGGCTCTGGAATTCGATCTTTTCCAGCTTCGACAGGCCGTCGACCAGGTGCGCCACGGGCGCGCCGAAGCGTTCGATCAATTCTTCCTTCTTGACGTCCTGGTCTTCCATGACGTCATGCAGCAGGGCGGCCATGATGGCTTGCGCGTCGAGTTTCCAGTCGGCGCAGATTTCGGCGACGGCGATCGGATGCGAGATATACGGCTCGCCCGAGCGGCGCATCTGCCCCAGGTGCATTTCGTCGGAGAAGCGGTAGGCTTCCTTGACTTTTTTCAAGTCGGCGGGAGAAAGATATTCGGCCAGCTTGTCGGCCAGGTGACTGACGGAGGCCACGCCCAAGGCGGGTGCTGGCGGTGTGGCGGAGGCATTCCCGGTGGACGTGCCAGTGCCGGACGCGGAAGCGCCCTGCGATTTTGCCGCTTGGCGCGGGGCCGGAGGCGGCAGTGCTGCGGAAGTCGTGTCGGCTGGAGTCAGACTCATAAAACGTCGCGTTGCTTTACAGTGTGAATAAGGATACGGTAGAACCAGGGGTCAGCACTGTTCCGGCACGCGGCTTCCCACTTACATCGGGACCTTTTTCAGCATTTCGATACCGACTTTACCGGCAGCGATTTCACGCAGTGCGACAACGGTAGGCTTGTCCTTGGCTTCCACCTTAGGGGTGTGGCCTTGCAACAACTGACGTGCGCGGTAGGTTGCAGCCAGGGTCAGCTGAAAGCGGTTAGGGATCTGTTTCAGGCAATCTTCGATGGTGATACGGGCCATAGTAACTCCTAATAGTGGTGCGTGGCGCTGTGTGAACTGGCGTGCAGGGATGATTATTCTGCGTGCAGGCCCAGCTGGGCGAATAGCGATGCGTTGCGGGCCGCTTGTTGCGCAAACCGGCAACGGGCCGCTCTCACGATCGCGCTCAGTTCGGACAAAGCGACCGTAAACTCTTCATTGATAATAACATACTCGAACTCGGGAGCGTGTGCGATTTCGCCGCCGGCCGCCAGCAGGCGGCGGGTGATCACATGCGGCTCGTCCTGGCCACGCTTGTTCAGGCGCTCTTCCAGCGCATCGATCGATGGCGGCAGGATGAAAATGCCGGCCGCGCGGGGGAATTGCTTGCGCACCTGGCGCGCGCCTTGCCAGTCGATTTCCAGCAGGATGTCGGTGCCGGCCAGCATTTGCTGTTCCACCATGATGCGCGAAGTACCATAGTAATTGCCATGCACTTCCGCCCATTCCAGGAATTCGCCCTGGTCGGCGCGCGCGACAAAGTCTTCCGCTGTCGTGAAGTAGTACTCGCGGCCGTGCTGCTCTCCGGGGCGGGGCGCGCGCGTGGTGGTCGAAATCGACAGTTTGATGCCGGGCTCTTGCGCCAGCAATGCATTGACCAGTGTCGATTTGCCGGCGCCCGAGGGCGCGGCGACCACGAACAGGCTGCCGGAGAAGGCGGTAGGGTGGCTCATGCGGATCTTTCCATATGCGTGTGATGGCGGCGTGTGCGCTTGCGTGCGCGCCGCCCAATTCGGTATTTTACCAAGAGGCAGGGCGGCGAGCCAGTCCCGCGATGCGCCTTGCCGCCGCGCTTGCGCATATTTTGCTTGTTATCTTTTGCAAATGGTTATTTAATTTGGAATGGTTTTTTCTTGATAACTATTTTGCGGACAGGATGCGCGCATGAAAAATTTCCCCTTCCTCAGTGCTGCCCAGGCCATGCTGTTGCTGCGCGTGGCCATTGCCGTGATGTTCATGGCGCACGCCATTACGCGCATTGCCAACGGCACGATCCCCCGCTTTGCCTGTTTCCTGGAAGACAAGGGATTCATCTGCGGCCTGGCCGTGGTGTGGGCGATTACTGTTGTCGAGATCGTTTGCGGCAGTTTGCTCATCGTCGGCAAATACACGCGCTGGGCGGCGGCCGGGCTGATGGTGATCTGCGTCGGCGGCATCGTCATCGTGCATGCGGCCAAGGGATGGTTCGTGGGCGAACATGGCGCTGGCGGCGTGGAATACAGCATCGTGCTGTTTGTGGCCTGCGTCGTCATCGCCGCCAGCGACAGGGGGCGCGCCGCAACGCGCCTGGCCTGAAGCCGGGGGATTATTCCAGGTTCTGCACCTGTTCGCGCATCTGCTCGATCAGCAGCTTCAAGTCCATCGAGGCGTCGGCCAGTTCCTTGACGGACGCCTTGGCGCCCAGCGTGTTGGCTTCGCGGTTCAGTTCCTGCATCATGAAGTCGAGTCGCTTGCCCACTTGCCCGCCCTTGGTGAGGATGTGGCGCGTTTCGCCCAGGTGGGCCGACAGGCGCGCCAGTTCTTCCGAGACGTCGATGCGGATGCCATACAAAATGACTTCCTGGCGGATGCGCTCCATGGCGTCCTGGCGCGACAGGGCCGAATTCGATCCCTGGCTGGCCAGGCCCAGCGCGTCCTGCATGCGTTCGATGGCTTTTTGCTGGAAGGCCGCTACCACCTGCGGTATCAAGGGGGTGATGCGCTTGACGATGGCTTCCATCGCTTCGATGCGCGACACCAGCACCGCTTCGAGCGCCGCGCCTTCGCGCTTGCGGCTGTCGACGAAGGCAGCCACGGTGCGTTTGGTCAGCGCGCCTACGTCCGCCTGCAATGACTCTTGCCCCACTTGCGCTTCTTCGATGATGCCTGGCCAGCGCAGCAGTTCGGCCACCGTCATGACGGGGGCGGAGACAAAATGCTGGCCCACTTCGTTTTGAAGGCGCGCCAGTTCGGCCAGCAGGGGCAGGTTCAGCGCCTGCGTGCCGGCCGTCGCGGCCTTGCGGCCAAAGCTCAGGCGTACCTCGACTTTGCCGCGCGTGATGGCGGACATGACGGCGGCGCGCAAGTCAGGCTCCAGCGCCCGCAGATCGTCGTTGATGCGGAATTGCAGGTCGAGAAAGCGCGAGTTGACGCTCTTGATTTCAATTGTCAGTGTGCCTGCAGCACCTTCGCTGGTGGCAACCGCGTAGCCTGTCATGCTTGAAATGCTCAAAGGATTCCCCGATTTGGTCTTATATACAGTCACTTATACACTTAATCAGGCAGCGCAGGCAATACCGTCCGCGCCGCAAAACAGGACCGAACAGTGCGATGGCCTGAAAATTGCTGAATAGTGTGCGTTTTACGGCATTGTAAAGAAAATTGTGTTTGGCGGGGCAGGATTGTATGGATCTTGTGCGCATGCCGCCAGGCGCCGTGTCATGGCGCCGCGGTGGTAAAATCGCTGCCGCAACTCCAATCACACAGGATACCCCCATGACATTTGAATCCCGCCCGAGCGGCCGCTCCGTCGACGCGCTGCGCGCCATCCGCATCACCCGCCAGTACACCAAGCATGCCGAAGGCTCGGTGCTGATCGAGTGCGGCGACACCAAGGTCATCTGCACCGCCAGCATCGAAGACAAGGTGCCGGGTTTCCTGAAAGGTAAGGGGCAGGGCTGGTTGACGGCCGAGTACGGCATGCTGCCACGCTCGACGCACACACGCATGGATCGCGAAGCGGCGCGCGGCAAGCAGTCCGGCCGCACGCAGGAAATCCAGCGCCTGATCGGCCGCTCGCTGCGCGCCGCCTTTGATCTGCAAGCCTTCGGCGAACGCACCCTGCACCTCGATTGCGACGTCATCCAGGCCGATGGCGGCACGCGCACGGCCTCGATTACCGGCGCCATGGTGGCCGCGTATGATGCGTTTTCCCAACTGCAGGCGCGCGGCGCCATCGCCGCCATCCCGGTGAAAAGCTTCGTCGCCGCCATCTCCGTGGGCGTCTATCAGGGCATGCCGGTGCTGGACCTGGACTATGTGGAAGACTCGGGCTGCGACACGGACATGAACGTGGTGATGACGGAAGCGGGTCACTTCATCGAAGTGCAGGGCACGGCCGAAGGCGCCGCCTTTGACCGCGCCGGCATGAACCGTTTGCTGGATCTGGCGCAGGGTGGCATCGCCGACCTGATCGTCATGCAGAAGCAGGCGCTCGGCCTTTAATCTTTACCTGGATTTACATCCTGTCGCCCGCCGCGCCGGGCAAAAAGCCCACACCTGCCGCCGTTGAGCGCGGCAGTGGGCCAAGGTGAGGGGAGCGCAAAAGGTTTACAATGTCGGCACTTCAACCGGACTACTGACATGACCCAACGCCTCATTCTCGCCTCCAACAACGCCGGCAAGCTCAAGGAATTCAATGTGCTGCTCTCGACCATCGGTTTTTCCGTCCACGCCCAAGGCGAGTACGCCGTGCCGGAAAGCGACGAACCGTTCCACACCTTCGTGGAAAACGCCTTGCGAAAGGCGCGCCACGCTTCCCGCCTGACGGGCTTGCCGGCGCTGGCCGATGATTCCGGCGTATGCGTCAATGCGCTCGGCGGCGCCCCCGGCGTGTATTCGGCCCGCTATGCTGGCGAGCCGAAATCGGACGCCGCCAACAGCGCCAAGCTGATTGCCGACCTCGATGCGCATGCCGACAAGTCCGCGTATTACTACTGCGTGCTGGTCTATGTGCGCCATGCGGACGACCCGCAACCGGTGATCGCCGACGGCCGCTGGAATGGCGAGATGATCGCCACACCGCGCGGCCAGGGCGGCTTCGGCTACGATCCGCATTTCTATCTTCCTGCGCTGGGCAAGTGCGCGGCCGAACTGACGTCCGATGAAAAGAACGCGCTGTCGCACCGGGGCCAGGCCCTGCGCGCGCTGGTTGACAAGCTGCGGACCCTGCGATGATTCCGATCAAACTGGTGGGCGCTGTTGCCAAATCAGCAGTGAAATCCGGCCCCTCGCCCGTGCCGCAGGAGGGTATTTCCGGCGCGGCAGGAGCTGCGCTGAAGTATCTGCAGCCGGGCGCGCTGAACCTGACGGCCCTGCCGCCGCTATCGCTGTACATCCATTTCCCGTGGTGCGTGAAAAAATGCCCGTATTGCGATTTCAATTCGCACGAGGTGCGTGGCAGCTTTCCGGAAGATGAATACCTGGCGGCCCTGCGCCTGGACCTGGAAATGGCGCTGCCGCTGATCTGGGGCCGCAAGATCCACACCATTTTCATCGGCGGCGGCACGCCCAGCCTGATGTCGGCGGCGGGGCTGGACCGCCTGATGTCGGACGTGCGCACCTTGCTGCCATTGGAACCCGATTGCGAAATCACCATGGAAGCCAATCCGGGTACCTTTGAGACGGAAAAATTCAAGTCCTACCGGGCCAGCGGCATCAACCGCCTGTCGATCGGCATCCAGAGCTTCAATGGCCGCCATTTGCAGGCGCTGGGCCGCATCCATGACGATAATGAAGCGCGCCGCGCGGTGGACATCGCGCACGCCAACTTCGACAATTTCAATCTCGACCTGATGTACGCGCTTCCCACGCAAACGCTGGCCGAAGCGCAGCAGGACCTGGAAACGGCGCTGTCGTTCGCGCCGCCGCATTTGTCGCTTTACCACCTGACGCTCGAACCCAACACCCTGTTCGCCAAGTATCCGCCCGTGCTGCCGGACGATGACGAGAGCGCCGACATTGCCGACATGGTGGCCGCGCGCGCGGCCCAGGCCGGCTATGGCCGTTACGAAGTGTCGGCCTACGCGCAGCCGGGCCGTCAGGCCCGCCACAACCGCAATTATTGGGAGTTTGGCGACTACCTGGGCATCGGCGCCGGTGCGCATTCGAAGATATCGTTTCCGCACCGCGTCCTGCGCCAGGCCCGCTACAAGCAGCCGCGCGCCTACATGGACGCGGTACTGGCCGGTAACCCGGTGCAGGAAGAGCGCGAACTGGCGCGCGAGGAAATGGGTTTTGAATTCATGCTCAATACCTTGCGCCTGACGCAGGGCTTTTCGCCCAACCTGTTCGCCGAGCGCACTGGCCTGGCCATCAACGTCATCGACAAGCCCCTCGATGCGGCTGAAGCGAAAGGCTTGCTGTACCGCGACCACCAGGTCATCCGCCCGACGGAACGGGGATTGTGCTTCCTGAATGACCTGCAGCAGATGTTTTTGGAAGATTAATGCGTGGGGACGGCGCGCAGGCGCTGCAGCTTGGCCGCATAGAGAGTGTGGTCGCTGCGTGTGGTGCTGTTGCTCATCGCTAGTTCCAGCTGCTTGCCGGCCTGCTCCAGCTGGCCCAGGCGCGCATAGGCTTGCGCCAGCCAGAAGTGGAATTCGTGGTAGTACGGGTCGCGCGCGATTTCACGTGAAAACAGCTGTATCGCCCGCACGTAATCGTTTTTCTGCATGGCCGCCTTGCCCAGGTTGAAGTAATGGAAAGGCGGTTGCGGCTGCAGCGCCAGCAGGCGCCGGCGCAGCGGCAGCGCTTCATCCGGCAGGCCGGCCGCTTCCAGCGCTTGGGCCAGGTTCGACAGCAGCACCGTGTTGTCCGGCGTGCGCGTCAGCGCATGGGCGAAAGTGCGCCGTGCTTGCGCCAGGTCGCCATGGCGGAACTGGATTACGCCCAGGGTGTTGTAGGCGCCGCTGTACGAGGGGTCCTGCAGCAGCGCTGCCCGGGCCCACCAATACGCCTGGTCCAGCTGGCCTTCACTCATGGTTTCCGCAGCGCGGTTGTTCATGTACATGGCGAGCACGGTCACTTCGTCGAGTTCTCGCGTGCGGTAGCCGCCCATCTCCGCGGACGGCAGGAAATCGATCACCATCATGCCCTTGGCATCGTACCTGCCGGATGTGTCGTCCAGCCGCTGGCCCAGCACCAGGTTGACGTGGCCGGCGACAAAATACATGTCGCCGCTGCGGCTCCAGCTTTCTTCACCGAGCACCTCCTGGTAGCGCACCTGCAAGCCCATTTCATGTGCCAGCGCCGCCGTCATGATCACCAGCGACAGGCAGTTGCCCTGGCGTGCGGAGAACGTTTCGCGCGCATTGCGCGTCATGGCCGCATCGTACTCGAGTTTCAGCCTGCTCTTGTCGTACAGGGCGTCATACAGGGCCGCGCGGTCATTCTTGTTGCGCGCCTCGCGCCGCACTTGCGTGCGCACATACTGGCGCATGGTCTCGTCGATGGCAAAGACCTGGCTGGCGTCGATGGCGGCGGCCGGCGCAAAATCGCTGTCGTTGAAGATGGGGGGCAGGCTGGCGGGCGGTGCTACGCTGCAGGCCGCCAAAGCGCCACAGAGCAGGGCGGCGCCCAGGCGCTTGAAGCAAGAGGCGAAAACAAGATAGGGACGCATGGTCTCTCCCTGGAGGCGCCGGCTGTCTCATGTCGCGGTGGCGCGCCAGTCCCACCTGAAACCAGTATCGGCGCGCCTGGCGCCGCTGTCAAATAGTTTCAAGCGCCTTGCCGCCGCCGGCACGGCGCTTGAAGCCGGGCTTAAAACTCTTCCCAATCCTGGTCGCCGGCGACGTGCGATGGCGTTTTGCGCGCCGCGGCACTGGCCGCCTTGGGCGCTGCCGGTTTGCTGGCCGTGGCCTGGGGCGGGCGCTGCGCGAGTTTTTGCGTAGTGGCAATGGCGGCCTTGAGCGGCCGTGCAGTGCGTAACGGCGCTGCCGTGGCCACGTGTTCGAGCTGGAAGCCGGCCGCCACTTGCGCCAGGCGCGCCGCCTGGTCCTGCATGCTCTCGGCCGCCGCCGCCGCTTCTTCCACCAGGGCCGCATTTTGCTGCGTCACCTGATCCATCTGCGCGATGGCCTGGTTGACCTGATCAATGCCCATGCTTTGCTCTGCGCTGGCGGCGGTGATCTCGGCCATGATGTCGGTGACACGGCGCACGCTGTCGACCACTTCGCTCATGGTGCTGCCAGCCTGTTGTACCAGCCGCGTGCCGTTGTTGACCTGTTCCACCGAATCGCCGATCAGGGTCTTGATTTCGCGCGCCGCAGCAGCCGAGCGCTGCGCCAGGCTGCGTACTTCCGTGGCCACGACGGCAAAGCCGCGCCCCTGTTCGCCCGCGCGCGCCGCTTCGACGGCCGCGTTCAATGCCAGGATATTCGTCTGGAAGGCGATCCCGTCGATGACGCCGATGATGTCGACGATTTTCGTCGACGCCGTGTCGATGGCGCCCATGGTATCGACCACCTGGCTGACGATGCTGCCGCCCCGTTCGGCCACACCCGAAGCGGCGACTGCCATCTGGTTCGCCTGGCGTGCATTGTCCGCATTCTGCTTCACGGTGCTGGTCAATTCTTCCATTGACGACGCCGTCTCTTCCAGCGAACTGGCTTGTTGCTCCGTGCGCGCCGACAAATCCTGGTTGCCGGCGGCGATTTCGCCCGACGCCGTGGCGATCGCGTTGGTACCCGTTTGCACTTCCGACACCACCTTGCGCAGTGCCTCGTTCATGCCGTGCAGCGCGCGCATCAGGTCGCCGATTTCATCGCTGGCAGGCTTGCCGAACTGCGTGCGCAAGTCGCCGTCGGCCACCGTTTCCGCCACCTTCACTGCGGCCTTCAACGGTTGCGTGATCGAGCGCGTGATCAGCCAGGCGCAGACGCTGCCCAGCGCCACCACGAGCGCGCACAAGGTCAGCAGCAGGGTGAAGCTGCGCCCGTTGGCTACCTCAATGGCGTGCGCCGTGGCGTCGATGGCCTGGCGCTGCTGCGCCAGCAGGGCCTTGACGTTGTTCTGGTACTTGGCGGCGGCCGGCGCGAAGCTGTCGCGGTAGGTGCTTTCCGCCTGGGCCGCGTTGCCGGCCTTGCGCGCATTCATCACCAGGGTCTTGGCATCCTGGTACTTGATGCGCTCGGCAATGGACGCCTTGAAAATGCTCTTTTCCTCGTCGCTGTCGAGCAGCGCCTCGATTTTCTTCAGCAGTTCGCTGCCTTGCTTGGTGCTGTCGGCGATGGTCTCGGCAAACACGCTCGACAGGGTTTCGTCCGTGCTCCGGGCGATCATCGAGGTGCGCGCGATGGCCGAGTAAATCAGCACGTACCAGTCCGACACGAGGCGTTCCTTGGCCAGCGGTTTTTCCATCATTTGCCGCGTCGCTTCGGCATTCACGCTGGCGCTGTACAGCGCGTACGAGGTGGAAATCACGGACAGCAGCAGCACCAGCGCGAAGCCTGCAGCCAGGCGGGTGCCGATACGAAGGTGGGAGAGGGCATGCATGGTCGTAACTCCTGTCGCAGAGGGATTTAAGTTGCCTGTGCGACATAGTATGCACTGATAAGTGACCAAGAGGTAAGCGAAAAAAGAAGCTGTTTTGCTGACTGTTGCAGCCACGCCCGTGCTACAGATTGCCCGCCTGGCGCAAGTCCGGCTGCTCTGCCCAGCGGGCGAAGGCCGCCGCCATGCGCTCGCTTTCCGCGATGGCGCGGCGCCAGTCGCGCATGCGTGCCGCGTGGTCTTGCCCGTAATGGGGGAAGTCGCGCCGGTCCGGCAGTTTGCCGTTGGGCAAGCTGGCTACGAAGGCGGGCGAGGGCGAGACGAGGATCATGTTGTCGAGCGCGCTATCGCCGCTGCGCGCGCGGCGCCACGGCATGGCCTTGTCCAGCCAGCCAGGCACGATATGGTCGGCAAAGTGCGGGTACAGCACCAGGTCCGGTTCGCGCTGGTACGGCAGGTGCAGATGATAGTCGACCAGGCCGCCGTCCCAGTAGCGCCCGGGCGGCGCGCCGGCGATGTCCGTTACGGCGTCGAGTACCAGCGGGATGGAGCCGGAGGCCAGCAGCGCGTCGCGCAGGTTGTCCTGCGCCAGCGGCACGAAATGGGAATGAAAGGCGTCGAAACGCGAGCGCAGCCAGCTGGCGCCATCGGGCCCGGCATGGAACACCGCGCGCTCCAGCGAGGCGGCCAGACGCGCGCGCGCCACGGCATTGCCGGCGGCAGCCAGCAGGAAGCCGCGCCGGTCGCGCCATTTGCCCGGCTGCGCCAGCGCGCCGATGCCGCGCACGGCCAGCACCGACAGGCTGTGGTGCTCGTGCCGCAGCAGCGCATCCTGGCCATCGAGGACGGCGTCGAGCAGGGCGCGGCAAGTGCGGCTGACGTGCGCGGCATCGGGTTTGTCGGGATAGCGCTGGCCCACGTATTCGCGCACCAGGCGGCGCTGCGCGGCGACCGGGTCTGGGAATACGGCGGCGGCCATGCGCCAGGCGCCGATCGAGGCGCCGACGAAATGGCGCGGACGCGGCGCCTGCGCCAGGAAGTTGCCGAACAGCCAGCAATCGAGCTGGTGCAGGATCAAGCCTTTCGGCCCGCCTGCGGCGGCAGGGACGATGGCGACGTCAAGCGCGCGCATGCCATTTTCGGCGATGCGCGCCCGGGCGCGGCGGCCCAGGCGGATGGTGATGGCGGATGAAGTAAGAGACATGCGTGGGCGGCTGGTGGCAGTGGTTTATTGTAGCGCCATTGCGCCTGAGCGCGCTGCCATGTAAAAAAGCGGCGCCGTGCACTGCACGGACGCCGCTTTTTTTCGCGCTTTGTGATTAGCGCAGCGCCGCGATCATCTGTTTCAGTTTGCCGGAATCGACGCAGAAGGCGCGGATGCCTTCGGCCAGTTTTTCCGTCGCCATCGCGTCTTCATTCATCATGAAGCGGAAGGCTTCTTCGTTCAGCGACATTTGCACGATGTTGGTCGATGGCGCCGCTTCGGCGCTCAGCTTGCGCTCCACCGGCGCATCGCTGTCGGCCAGCTTTTGCAGCAGGTCGGGGCTGATGGTGAGCAGGTCGCAGCCGGCCAGTTCGAGGATTTGCGAGGTGTTGCGGAAGCTTGCGCCCATCACCTCGGTCTTGTAGCCGAACTTGCGGTAGTAATTGTAGATGCGCCGGACCGACTGCACGCCCGGGTCTTCCGCGCCCATGTAATCGATACCCGTCGATTTCTTGTACCAGTCGTAGATGCGGCCGACGAAGGGCGAAATGAGCTGCGCGCCCGCTTCGGCGCAGGCGATAGCCTGGGCCAGCGAGAACAGCAGGGTCATGTTGCAGCGGATACCTTCCTTTTCGAGGATGGCGGCGGCGCGGATGCCTTCCCAGGTGGAGGCGATCTTGATCAGCACCCGTTCGCGGGCAATGCCCGCGTTCGAATACAGGGCGATCAGGTCGCGGCCCTTGGCCACCGTGCCTTCCGTGTCGAACGACAGGCGCGCATCGACTTCGGTGGAGACGCGGCCGGGGATGGTTTGCAGGATTTCCACGCCAAACGCGATCAAGAGGCGGTCGATGATCTCGGCGGTAGAGGCGTTCGGATGGTCGCGCACGGCCTTTTCCAGCAGCGGCTTGTATTCATCCTTCTGCACGGCCTTCAGGATCAGCGAAGGATTCGTCGTCGCGTCGCGCGGCGTGTAGGCCTGGATCGATTGGAAGTCGCCGGTGTCGGCCACCACGGTTGTAAATTGCTTCAGTTGTTCGAGTTGGTTCATGGCTGCACGGGAAAGAGTGAAAGGGCTTGCCGGAGTATTGTACCGAATCCATTGCATGTGGGGATCCACTATTGTCTTAGCCCTGGTCCTGCTTGCTTAATTGAATCTTGTTTTTTTGAAAATGGACGCATAATTGCCAGGACTTGTCTGTTTTTTACATTTTTCTGATCATGAAAAAAATCATCCTCATCATCTTGTCCCTGGCCATTCTGGCCGCCTGCAATGCCAGGGAGAACGACGATCGATTGCAAGCAGAGTTAAGTGAGCAAACTTTCACGACCACCTCCTATAACTACACGCCTTTCGACCTGTATTCCATTGCGTACAAGGAAATCTCGCTACCCTTCAATATCGATGACGCGCCCAGCGGCGGCTCCATTTTTTTTCGCGACGCAAGCGGGAGGGAACTCGATAATGGTGAAAAAGTTGCCGTCAGCAGTGGCAATTGCTGTTTAAGCTGGGACCGACCGGTCGACAAGCCGCTGAGAGTGCGTGTGGTGTGGAGCGTGGTGTTCGATACGAGCTACCACGATGGAAAATCGAGTATTTCTTATGATGAGCGCACTTCCAGGCAGAGTTCCCCAGGCAGCCGCTGGTGCCAGGCCATTGTTGACATTCTTCCCGCGACAGGTCCCGACCGCCCGACCGCCGTGCTCTTGCACTTTCTTGCCGATGGTACGGTTCAGGCACGGCTGGGAACATTCAAGACGGATACGCCGCTTGCTGCCGCAGAGGTGAAATTGCATGCCACGCGCCTTCCACAGGGGCAGTTCTGCAGGCAGGAAATTGAGAATCCTTTCTATGGCATCCCCCGCAAGGCGCATCTGGAATGAGGGACGGGCAAAGCGGCTGCGCCGGTCAGCGAGGCTGGCGCCGGCAGGGGATCAACCGATGAAGGAGTCGAACTGCATATCAAACTCTTGCAGCGCTTTTTGCGCATTCTGCATCTTCTTGCGGAATTCAGGTCCACGCTGCAGGGCCAGACCCACGGCCAGAACGTCGATCACCACCAGGTAGGCCAGGCGGGCTGAAATCGGGGTGTAGGGGTCGGTGTTGAAGACCAGGTCGATCGGGATCAGGACCGTCGCCAGGTCGGCCAGCGGCGTGCCCGATGGGGCCAGCACGACGACGTCGGCGCCGCCGCGGCGGGCCAGTTTCACGGAACGCACCAGGGCAGGGCTGTTGCCGCGCTGCGAGATGGCCACCAGGCAGTCGCCGCCGCGCAGCAGGGCTGCGGCGATGCTGTGGATGTTCGGATCGCTGTAGGCCACCGTCGGCACGCCCGAGCGGAAGAACTTGTGCTGCGCGTCGGCCGCCACGATGCCCGACGTGCCCTGTCCATAGAATTCGATCTTGCTGGCGCGCGAGAGGATGTCGAGCGCGCGCTGGATCGCTTCCGGGTTCAGGTTGTTGCGCAGGTCGAGCAGGGTATTGATCGAGCGGCTGCAGATTTTATTCACCAGGTCGGCCGCCAGGTCGTCCTGCGCCGGCTGCTCGTTCGCGCCCGGCATGGCCAGGGCCAGGCCCTGCGCCAGCTTCAGCTTGAATTCATGCCAGCCGTCGTAGCCCAGGGTGCGGCAAAAGCGCACCACGGTCGGCTCCGACACCTGCGCGCTTTTCGCCAGCGCCGTGATGTTCTGGCTGACCGTCTGGTTAGGCTGGTCAAGCACGGCCAGCGCGACCTTCTTCTCCGACTTGGAGAGCGAATCGAGCTGGGTGCGGATGGAATCAAGCAGCATCAGGGTAGTCTTTTGGTAGGTGTTCAGGAGTGTGGGGATAATAGATAAATGGCCTGCCCATATGCGGGCAGGCCCTTGTCTTGCCTGTTAATCCTCAGGTAATGCTTCTTCACGCCACTGCAAGCCATCGCGGCCGATCAGGGCGCTGGCCGCGGCCGGGCCCCAGGTGCCGGCCGTGTACGGAATCGGCGCGCTGTCGTTCTGTTCCCAGTTGTCGAGTATCGGTTCGACCCATTCCCAGGCCGCTTCCAGTTCGTCGCCGCGCATGAACAGGGTCAGCTGGCCGCGCAGGACGTCGAGCAGCAGGCGCTCGTAGGCATCCATGCGCGGTGTCTTGAACGATTCGCGGAAATCGAGTTCCAGTTCCGCCGGTTTCAAGCGCATGCCGTCGCCCGGGGTTTTTGCCATCAAATTCATGCGCAAGCCTTCGTCCGGCTGCAAACGGATCACCAGGCAGTTCGGCTGGAAGCTGGACGTCGGCTGGTTGAAGATCGAGTGCGGGATCTGCTTGAAGCGCACGACGATTTCGGCCAGGCTGTCGGCCATGCGTTTGCCCGTGCGCAGGTAGAACGGCACGCCGGCCCAGCGCCAGGTATCGATTTCCGCCTTCAGCGCGACGAAGGTTTCGGTGCGCGAATGCTCGGGTGCATCCGGCTCGTCGCGGTAGCTCGGCACGGTGACGCCGTCCACGTGGCCGGCACGGTACTGGCCGCGCACGATGTTTTGCGCCAGGGTGGTGGGCGTGAATTTTTTCAGCGAGCGCAATACTTGCAGCTTTTCATCGCGTACGGCATCCGGCGCGATCGAGGTCGGCGGTTCCATGGCGACGATGCACAGCAGTTGCAGCAAGTGGTTTTGCAGCATGTCGCGCAGGGCGCCCGAGGTATCGTAGTAACCCATGCGGTTGCCTACGCCCAGTTTCTCGGCGATGGTGATCTGCACGTCGGAAATCCATTCGCGGCGCCACAGCGGCTCGAACAGGATATTGCCGAAGCGCAGGGCCAGCAAGTTCTGCACGGTTTCCTTGCCCAGGTAATGGTCGATACGGTAGATCTGCGATTCCTGGAAGACCTTGCCCACTTCGGCGTTGATCTGCTTGGCGCTGGCGAGGTCGCGGCCCAGCGGCTTTTCCAGCACCACGCGCGAATTCGGCGTGACCAGGCCGTTGTCTTCCAGGTTGTCGCAGATCAAGGCAAACAAGTGCGGCGGCGTCGCCAGGTAGTACACGCGCGTCAGGTCGGCATCGCCGCGCAGCGCTTCGACCAGTGGCGCGTACGTGGCCGCATCGCTGGCGTTGAGCGATACATACACGATGCGCGCGCAGAATTTGCTCCAGGTGGCGGCGTTCAGCGTGCTGGCCTTGATGTGGGGACGCGAGTTGGTTTCTACCATCTTCAGGAATGCATCCTGGCCGCTATCCTGGCGGCCCACACAGATGATGCGCGCCGTCGGCGGCAAATCGTTCGCGACGTCGCGCGCATACATTGCAGGCAACAACTTGCGCATTGCTAAATCGCCGCTGCCGCCAAACAGGACCAGGTCAAAATCGGTAAGTGCCATAAGTGAGTGTCGTCGCAAAAGTAAAAGGGCCGGAGCGGGGAGGAAGCCGACCGGAAGTGCCAGTCTGTCGCTACTATAATCGGTGGTGTAAATTTACTACGTAGAACAGGCAATTGCAAGAAATTTTACTACATTCCATCCCCTGACGTCGCAGTTTTGCCCGGTATGCCTGCCAGCGATGCCGCCATGGTCATTATATGCCGTTCGCTGGCGCAGGTACGCCGTCACGCCTTGCATAGCGCTTTTCAAAGCAACCATGGTTGCCAGGGAAATTTTCAATTCTCTGCGTCATCATTTGCGCTGTAGCAACAAGCAAATCAAGAAATGCTGTCAGGATCGCCGTTGGCAGCGTAAAGTAGCTTTGAGGAAAGTAAAAAACCGTATAATTCAAGCTCGAATCGATAGCAACTATTGGTTGTAAGAAATTGTACGATATACACTGCACCGCTAGCGCCGGCCATGCCCCGAACCCGCCATCCGACGTCCATGCGACGTGCAGTCCGCACTGCCCGCAGCATCAGGGCAGGCGACTTAACTTTACAAGACGGCTCAAGGGGACACAATGAATTCAATGCAGCAAGATGTCGATGAACGCACCAGCCTGACAGGCAATAATAAATTCGAACTGTTCCTGTTCAAGCTGGGCACCAGTGATCACTCGACCAGCCGCGAACTCTTCGGCATCAATGTGTTCAAAGTCCGTGAAATTATGGAAATGCCGGCCATCACGGCAGTGGCCGGTTCGCACCCGCACATGCTGGGCGTGGTCAATATCCGTGGCCAGATCGTGCCCGTGATCGACTTGCCGATGGCGGTCGGCTGCAAGAGCAATGGCTTGAAGATCCTGATGGTGACCGAATTTGCCCGCTCGACCCAGGCGTTTGCCGTGGAAGAGGTCGATGAAATCGTGCGCCTGGAATGGAACCAAGTGCTGTCGGCCGAGTCGAGCGTCGGCGGCGGCCTCGTCACGAGTATCGCGCGCCTCGATGGCGACACGGACAAGACACGCCTGGCGCAAGTGCTGGACGTGGAGCAAATCCTGCGCAACGTGCTGCCGTCGGGCGATCCCGATGTGGATCAGAACAGCATCGGCCCGCAAGTGCGCTTGCCGGCCGGCGCCGTGATCCTCGCGGCCGACGATTCCTCGCTGGCCCGCTCGCTGATCGAAAAGGGCCTGGAAGCGATGGGCGTGCCCTTCATCATGACCAAGACGGGCAAGGAAGCGTGGGAGCGCCTGCAGGCGATCTCGGCCCAGGCGGCGACCGAAGGCAAGACGGCGAAAGACAAGGTCGCGCTGGTGCTGACCGACCTGGAAATGCCGGAAATGGATGGTTTTACCCTGACGCGCAACATCAAGAACGATGGCCGCTTCTCCAACATCCCCGTGGTGATCCATTCGTCGCTGACGGGCTCGACCAACGAAGACCACGTCAAGGGCGTGGGCGCCGATGGTTATGTGGCCAAGTTTGTGGCGGCCGAACTGGCCGAGACCATCCGTAAAGTACTTGCGCGTTAATACGACGCCACCACCATGACCATGGTCAACACTGTTGTCGGATTACGCGGGGCGTTGCCCCGCTAATCCGACCTACGCCATTGGCATAAAAAAAGCGCCGGCACCCGCGAGGGGCCGGCGCTTTTTCATGCCTTGCTGAAATTGGGCCTGATACTTTAGGCCTGATACAGGTGTTCCGGCTGGCCCGCCACGTCCACGCGCACGGACAGCACGTGGCCGCTCAAAGGGTAGTTGGCGATCTCGGCGGCCGAGCGGTTGTGGCTGGCGCTGGTGATGTACAGGGTGCGCAGGTCGGGGCCGCCAAACGTCACCATGGTGGGGCAGCGCACGGGCACGGTAATTTCACCGAGCAAATGGCCATCAGGGGCGAAGCGTAGAATCTTGCCGCCTTCAAACATGGCCGACCAGTAGTTGCCTTCGCTGTCGACGGCCGCGCCATCCGGGCGTCCGCCGTAGTCCGCCGCTTTTTTGTCTGTGGAAAAGCGCTGGAATGGTTGTGGCGCGGAAATGGCTCCCGTGGCTGCGTCGAAATCAAAGCGGTCGATGCGGTGCGTAGTGGTATCCGAGTGGTACATGGTGCGTCCGTCAGGACTGAAGCCCAGGCCGTTCGATACCGTCATGCCGCCGGACCAGACCTTGCGCACTTGTCCCTTTTCCAGCACGAACATTTCCGCCGCATCAGCGCTGCGCGGCTCGAAAATCGTGCCGACCCAGAAGCGGCCTGCGGGGTCGACCTTGCCATCGTTGAAGCGAGTGGTGGCCATGTCGAACGGAGCGGGGGCAATTTCCGCCAGGCTACCCGTCTTGGTGTCGAGGTGGGCAAAGCCGCTGCGCAAGGCCACGATCAGGCCGCCGCCGGCGTTGATGGCCAGCGCCGACGGTTCCGTCGGCATGCTCCACTGCTCATGCTGGCCGCTGGCCGGGTGCACGCGGTGCACGGCGCGGCCATCGATGTCGACCCAGTACAGGGCCGCTTCCTTGCCATGCCACAGCGGGCATTCACCCACTTGCATGGCTTTGTCGCTGACTACCTTGATTTCGTAAATATTCATTTATTCTTAATGTGGAGAACGCTTAACAAAACCGTAGCGAACGGAAGGGAGAGGCTGCCGAGAAGCGGAACTGTGCTTGAGCACAGTGAGCATCGCAGGCTGCCTATACCGACGCGCAGCAGGTTTAGTTATGCGTTATTAGTATGCGGCCTTGGCGGCCTTGGCCAGGGCGATCAAGCCATTGGTCGAGCTGTCGTGGTGGTCGGGACGGGCTTCGCCCGTCAGTTCGGCCTGGATTTTCTTGGCCAGCACCTTGCCCAGTTCCACGCCCCACTGGTCGAAGCTGTTGACGTTCCACAAGACGCCCTGCACGAAGGTCTTGTGTTCGTACAGCGCGATCAGCGCGCCCAGGGTGGTCGGGGTCAGCTGGTCCATCAAAATGGTATTGCTGGGGCGGTTGCCGGGGAAAGTCTTGTGCGGCACCAGTGCTTCGATCTCGTTTTCCGGCAAACCTTGCGCCTGCAAGTCAAGGCGCACTTCCTCGCCCGTCTTGCCCGTCATGAAGGCTTCCGACTGGGCGAAGCAGTTCGCCAGCAGGGCGTCGTGGTGGCCCGGCAAATCGTGCGTGGCGCGCAGGGCGGCGATGAAATCGATGGGCGTGATGTCCGTGCCCTGATGCAGCAGCTGGAAATACGCGTGCTGCGCATTCGTGCCGCAATCGCCCCAGATGACGGGTCCGGTCGGCACGTCGACGGGCACGCCATCCTTGGTGACGCGCTTGCCATTGCTTTCCATGTCCAGTTGTTGCAAGTAGGCGGCAAAGCGGCTCAGGTCCTGGTGATAGGGCGCGATGGAGACGGAGCCGCAGTCGAGGAACTGGCGGTTCCAGAAGCCCACCATGGCCAGCACCACGGGCATATTCTGTTCCAGTGGCGCCTGGCGGAAATGCTGGTCCATCGCGTGCGCGCCGGCGAGGAAGTCGCTGAAGTACTCAAAGCCCACGGACAGCGCCACGGCCAGGCCGATCGAGGACCAGACGGAATAGCGGCCACCGACCCAGTCCCAGAACGGGAACATGTTTTCTGGCGAAATGCCGAAATCGACGATGGCTTGCGTGTTGGTCGAGACGGCCACGAAGTGTTGCGCCAGGTCAGTTTCTTCGCCTTCAAGCAAGAACCAGGCGCGCGCCGTGTTGGCGTTGAGCATGGTTTCGGCCGTGACGAAGGTTTTCGAGGCCACGATGAACAGGGTCGTTTCCGGATCAACCTTGGACAGGGTCGCTTCCATGTCGTGGCCGTCGACGTTGGACACAAAGTGCATTTCCAGGCCCGGGTTGGCGTAGGAGCGCAGCGCCAGGCAGGCCATTTTCGGTCCCAGGTCCGAGCCGCCGATGCCGATATTGACGATGTCGCAAATCGGCTTGCCCGTGTAGCCGAGCCAGCTGCCATTGCGTACCTTGTCGGTAAACGCCTTCACGCGCTGCAGCACATCTTGCACGTCGGCATCGATATCCTGGCCATCAACTACCAGGGCGGTGCCGCGCGGCGCGCGCAAGGCGGTATGCAGAACTGCCCGATGTTCGGTAAGATTGATTTTCTCGCCCGTAAACATCGCTTCGCGCTGCGCTTCCACGCCGCGCTCGCGGGCCAGGTCCATCAGCAGGGCCATGGCGGTGGCGTCGACGCGGTTCTTCGAGTAATCGAGCAGCAGTCCTGCCGCATCGACTGTCATGCTGGAAAAACGCGCGGGATCTAGAGCGAACAGCTGGCGCAGATGTACGTCGCGCAGGCTGGCGCTATGCGCTTGCAGGGACTGGAAACTGGCGGTGGCGGTGATGGCAGGAGTAGGTGCTGGCTGGCGCATGGCGGTCGGCTCGGGTGCTTGTCTCGGTTGAAAGGAGCGCGGCGCGTTCGTCGTGACGAACAGCGGATCCGGCGTTGGTATGAGAATAATACATCAGAAAAACGTAATTTCACTACAGTTTGTAACGTGAAGCCGATTTTGTTGTGCTTTTTTTAGCGATTGCAGCAGTCGTATATAAGGGATATGTTGGCAGCTGTGGATACGCGATATTGCCTGGGTTGGCTTTGATACGCCGCAATTTGTGGCTTATTTCTGTTGTTGGCCCATGCGAGAGTGCTTCTTCTTCACCATTTTGTAGTAAAATTTCACGAAATACTCATTTTTAAGGAAATTCATATGGCGCTGCATCCAGTAGTCGAATCCGTAACAGCGCGCATCATCGCGCGCAGCCGGCCATCGCGCGGCGCCTACCTGGCGCATCTGGATGCGGCCCGCATCCAGGGCGTGCAGCGCGGCGCCCTGTCGTGTACCAACCTGGCGCACGGTTTTGCCGCCTTTCCCGCCAACGACAAGCTGTCGCTGAAGGAGTACAAGAAGCCTTCCGTGGCCATCGTGTCTTCGTACAATGACATGCTGTCGGCGCACCAGCCCTTCGAAGGCTTTCCGCAAATCATCAAGCAAGCCGTGCGCGAAGTGGGTGCTGTGGCCCAGTTCGCCGGCGGCGTGCCCGCCATGTGCGATGGCGTGACGCAAGGCCAGCCGGGCATGGAATTGTCGCTGTTTTCGCGCGACACCATCGCCATGTCGACGGCCGTGGCGCTGTCGCACAATATGTTCGATGCCGCCCTGTACCTGGGCGTGTGCGACAAGATCGTGCCGGGCCTGCTGATCGGCGCGCTGCACTTCGGCCATCTGCCGGCCGTCTTCGTGCCGGCAGGTCCGATGACGTCGGGCCTGTCGAACCAGGAAAAAGCCAAGGTGCGCCAGTTGTATGCACAAGGCAAGGCCACGCGCGAAGACTTGCTCGAAGGCGAGTCGAAAGCCTACCATGGCGCCGGCACCTGTACCTTCTACGGTACGGCGAACAGCAATCAGATGCTGATGGAAGTGATGGGCCTGCACTTGCCGGGCGCCGCCTTCATCACGCCGAACACACCGCTGCGCGATGCGCTCACCAAAGCTGCCGCCCAGCGCGCTGCGGGCATCACGGCGCAAAGCGCCAGCTACTTGCCAGTCGGTCATATCGTTGACGAGAAATGTATCGTCAACGCCGTCGTGGGCTTGCTGGCCACGGGCGGCTCGACCAACCACACTTTGCACCTGGTGGCGATCGCCAAGGCGGCCGGCATCGTCATCGACTGGAACGATTTCAATGAACTGTCGGCCATCGTGCCGATGTTGACGCGCATCTACCCGAACGGCGACGCCGACGTGAACCATTTCCACGCGGCCGGCGGCACCGGTTACCTGATCCGCGAACTGCTGGACGCGGGCTTGCTGCACGAAGACGTCAACACCATCCTGGGCCGTGGCTTGCGCGCGCACTGCATGGAACCGTTCCTCGGTGAAGACGGCAAGGTCTTCTGGAAAGATGCACCGGCCGCCAGCGCCGATGAAAACGTGTTGCGTCCCGCTTCGAACCCGTTCGCGCCGGACGGCGGCATGGTCCTCGTCGCAGGTAACCTGGGCCGCGCCGTGATGAAAGTCTCGGCCGTCAAGCCACAGCACCGCACGGTGGAAGCGCCTGCCCTGGTGTTCAATTCGCAGGAAGAGTTCATGAATGCCTACAAGGCCGGCACCCTGGACCGCGACTTTGTCGCCGTGCTGCGCTTCCAGGGCCCGCGCGCCAACGGCATGCCGGAACTGCATGCGCTGACCCCCGCGCTGGCCAACCTGCAGGATGCGGGCCGCCAGGTGGCGCTGGTTACCGATGGCCGTATGTCGGGCGCGTCGGGCAAGGTGCCGGCCGCCATCCACGTGTCGCCTGAAATCCTCGCCGGCGGCGCCCTGGGCCTGGTGCGCGATGGCGACATCATCCGCCTTGACGCCTTTACGGGCGTGCTCGAAGCGCTGGTGCCGGCCGACGTCTGGCACGCGCGTTCGCTGGTAACGGCCGACCTGTCGCCGAACCACGTCGGCATGGGCCGCGAGCTGTTTTCCATGTTCCGTTCCACCGTCAGCGCGGCGGAAGAGGGTGCTACCACCTTCGGCCTGCCGTCGCCGATTCCCACCACCGTCGCCTTGCACGACGCCGACAATGTCGGTGATACTGTACCCGGTTCCGATGAAGACTTTTTGGCTAGGAAATAAGAGATGTCCATGACACTACTGGAAATTATGCGCACATCGAGCGTGATCCCCGTGATTGCGATCGACGATCCTGAACACGCCGTACCGCTGGCGCGCGCGCTGGTGGCGGGCGGCATCCGCGTACTGGAAGTGACCCTGCGCACCAAGCATGGCCTGGAAGCGATTCGCGCCATGTCGGCTGTACCGGGCGCCATCGTCGGCGTCGGCACCCTGACCCGTCCCGAGGAATTTGTCCAGGCGCGCGATGCGGGCGCCGTGTTTGGCGTCTCGCCAGGCCTGACGTCGGCCCTGGTGGCGGCGGCGAAAAGCAGCGGCTTGCCCCTGCTGCCAGGCGTGATGACGCCCGGTGAAGTGATGGCGGCGCGTGAAAACGGCTTCCAGCAGCTGAAACTGTTCCCGGCCGTGCCTGCCGGCGGTATCGGCATGCTCAACGCCATCTACGGCCCCCTGCCGGACATCACGTTCTGCCCGACGGGCGGCATCTCGCAAGAGACGGCGTCGCAGTTCCTGGCGTGCAAGAACGTCGCCTGCGTGGGCGGTTCGTGGCTGACGCCGAAAGACGCGATCGCGGCCGGCAACTGGGACCGCATCACGGAAATCGCCAAGGCTGCCAGCGGTTTGCGCTCAGCGTAAGCGGTACCGGCGCGGCAGGCTTGCGTGCCTGCCGCGCTTTCCTCCCTCCTCTGCATGCGAGTCTTGCGCCGCCCCCTGACCATCGGCGAAACCGCCATGGCCCGCAGCGTCTTTCAGGGCGCCATCGATTACGCGCGCGTGCGCGTGGTGCGCGGCTCTTTTTTGCCATTCGGCCTGCAGGACAAGAACACGGCGATGACGCCGCGCGGCAGCCTGCACTTCATGCCAGCCCAGTACCGCGACGATTTTTCGCGCGAAGGCAACGGCGGCAAGCTATTCTTCATCCACGAAATGGTGCACGTGTGGCAGTACCAGCTTGGCTACTGCGTGCTGCTGCATGGCGTGCGGCTGGCGCTGTGCGGCGGCTACATCCGGCAGCGCGCCTATCGCTACGACGCGCAAGCCGGCGGTATCCTGTCCGACTTCAACATGGAGCAGCAGGGCGACATCATCGCCCACTATTTCGGCGCCCGCCAGCTGGGCATTGCTGCCTACGTGGCGCAACTGCCGCAGCTGCAGGACATCCTGCAAGGCTTCCTGCTCGACCCCGCCGACTGCAGCTTGCTGCCGCGCTAATTTCGTTTCCTATCGTTATTTCATGTACGCGTGCATATATATTTAATTTGCATGTATTCAGACCTTGACATTCATCTCAGCATTACCTAAATTAAATTATACAAAGAACAATTTCTTTGTTTTAATTGCAACCTCGGCGCGAGATCGAGAGCAACCTGTCCAAGCGAGTAAATCATGCAGATTAGAAACAGCTGTAGAGGAAAGTCGTGCCTGAAAAAACGCCCACGTGGCGCAGCGCTGGTGGAATTTGCCTTGATCGCCCCTATCCTCTTTTTCCTTATCGCCATGATCATGGAACTGGGGATCATGTTCTGGGTCAACCTGACGATGCAATACGCCGTGCGCGAAGGGGCCCGCTACTCCATCACGGGGCAAAACAACCTTGATCCGGCCAGCGCCAACAAACAGCGCTACGAGGCCGTGCTACAAAAGATCAACGACAGTTCGCTGGGCCTGTATGCCATGGTCAGTCCCGTGGTGGTGGTCAATGGCGTATCGCAAGCGCCCTCCGCCTACAACAACACTATGTTCGGCTCGGCCGGCGATATCGTTGTGCTGCAGGTGAACTGCACCTGGCCCGTCATCACCCCCGCATGGCGCTTGATGGCCTTGCTCAATCCCAAAACTTCCACCAGTGCGCCCGGCCAGTATGCCTTCAGCGTCGCGGCCACCATGCGTAACGAGGCCTTCTGATGACACCATCCAAACAATTGACATTGACGCGCGCGCGCCGCCTGCAAGGCGTGGCTGCCGTGGAATTCGCCCTGGTGTTGCCCTTCTTGCTGATGATGGCCGTCCCCGTCTTCGATCTGGCGCGCATCGTGCAAGGCGACATGATATTGACCAATCTGAGCCGCGAAGGGGCCAATTTGGCCTCGCGCTCCTCGCAAGACCCGCAAACCATCATGACGGCGCTGGCGATGACGACGCCGCCGCTGGACATGGCCAGCAATGGTAGCATGTACATCAGCAAGATCATGGGCAATGGCCCCGGCAAGCAAAACGTCATTCTTGAACATTACCGCTGGACACAAGGGCCGCAGCAGGCTAGCAAGGTGTGGAACTGCAGCAACTGGGCCAGCGACGGCACGGGCAAGTGCACCAGCATTCCCAGCGGTGGTTCGCCCATCAACGATGCCATGAGCAACCAGTTGGCCAATGGCGAAGTCATTTATGTCGTCGAGGGACTGTATCGCGCCAACATCCTGTTTGCCGGCATGAGCCTGGGTTTTGGAGCGCAAACGCCCCAGCTGAGCGGCAATCTGTACGCCAAGACTATTTTTTAGACACGCTGTCATTATTGCGCAGGCGCACGTGCACGCGCCGGGAGAACATCATGAAAAGCATACGCAGGCAGACCGGAAAACAAAAGGGGCAAGTGCTGATCGTCATCGCCCTGTCGATGGTGGTGCTGATCGGCGCGGTGGGGCTGGCCATCGATTCCGGCCTGGGCTTCATCATCCGTTCCAAGCTCAATGCGGCCGTCGATTCGGCCAGCATCGCCGCCGCGCGCGCCGTGACGCAAGGCGTGGGCGAGGCGGCGCAGCGGGCCAGCGCCCAGGCGGCGGCGCAAAAATTCTTTGCCGCGAATTTCCCCACGGGCTACCTGGGGGCCACGCCCACCTTCAACAATCCCACAGTGACCTTTGATGCCGGCAAGGTGACGATCGATGCGGCGGCCACGGCCTCCGTGCCCGTGACCCTTATGCGCGTGCTAGGCTTCAATTTGCTGTCGGTCAGCGCCTCGGCGCAGACCATCCGCAAGGACCTGGACCTGGCCTTCGTGATGGATACCTCGGGCTCGCTGTCGCCTGTCGGCTCCACCGTCATCAGCAGCGCGCAGCTGTTTCTCAGCAAATTCAATCCGGCGCTGGACCGCATGGCCCTGATCCATTTTTCCTACGGCGCCGAAGTCGATACGCCGATCAGCAAGGTGGCGCGCGGTTTCGACCAGGCGGGCATGAAGACCACCATTGGCAACTATTCGTTTGACGGCTTGACGAATTCGGCCGAAGGCATGTGGAATGGTCGCGACCAGCTCAACAGCATCGCCCTGGCCAACCGCTCCAGTCTGCGCGTCATCGTGTTTTTTTCCGATGGATCGCCCAATACCATTTCGTCCGTCTTCAAGTTCAAGAAGCCGGCCGACTGCACCACGCCTGGATCGCTGGTGACGGGCGACGGCACCAGCACCGGCACGCCGGCCGGCCTGTGGCGGATCGACAAGCAGGGCACGACGGCGGCCGGCAAGTGCAACCAGGATACGAACATCGTCAAGAACCTCGATACGGCCGCCTTGCCGCAGTGGTATAACGCGCACAATCCCACGAACTTGCCGGCCTTGCAGGAGTTCCCCATCATCACGGCCACGCCGCGTTCGGTCACCAACGATACCAGCAGCAATTCGGCCACCTGGATTAATGTCAACCGGGCCTCGCGCAACCTGCTCGAAGCGGTGGCCGCCAAGGCCCGCAGCGAGGGCATGTACGTGTTTACCCTGGGCCTGGGCAGCGAGTTGACCGCGGCAAATGGCCCCGCGCCCAGCGACAAGGGCGAAGATATCCTCAAGTGCATGGCCAACACGCCCGATGCCCTGTCGCGCTGCGTGAACGCGGGCGCCGGCCAACCCGTCGGCATTTATTGCCACGCCGCCAACTCCAACGAGTTGAAGCCCTGCTTCGAGAAACTCGCCTCGGCCATTTTGCGCATCAGCATGTAGATACGGAAACCAGATGGTCAGGGCCGGATATCCGCTCCGGCCCTTTTTTATTGCCTGTGCACTTAGGCTGCGGACAGCACACCATGCCGCAGGCCGCTCAAGCTTCCGCTCGCCGAGGAGTCGATGTCGCATGTAGCGGGATCTTCGTGCCGCATGGCGGATTGCCCCGCTAGTATATGCACAGCTCGGTCCTCGATATTTTGGCCAGCCAAGTCCGGCAACCCATGATGCGAAGGGCGTACCGGACTTGGTGGGTGGCCAGTGATCGCTGACAGGGGGGGCGGGCACATCCCGAAGCCATCCATAACGCAGATGTCGAGACCTGAAAAGGCTGGAATCGGGCGGCGTGCCTGTGCCGCCCTTCACGTATGCGGCATGCGCAGCGGCAGAGGCGCCAGGCAATGTGGAATGCGCTTGTGTTCAGGCCGGAGCAGGGCAATGCGGGTAGCCGGCAGGAGAGCAGGCAAAGGGCGGGACGGGGTGTTGCGGAGGAGATCTTTGGCTCCCGGCAGCGTTGACCGCCAGGAGCATGTGGGAGGGCTGCGGTTTTAATTGCCGCCGGCCATGCCAGGCAGCAGCACGCGGTAGATCTGCAGGAAGGCTGGTCCCATGAGCACCACCAGCAGGGAAGGGAAGATGAAGAAGATCAGCGGAAACAGCAGTTTCAGGGCAATTTTCGCTGCCTGCTCTTCTGCCAGCTGGCGCCGCTTGGTGCGCAACTGGTCCGATTGCACGCGCAGGGAGGCGGCGATGCTGGTGCCGAACCGTTCGGCCTGGATCAGCATGGCAACGAGGGCATCGACATCTTCCACGCCCGTGCGCAGGGCCAAGTTGCGCAAGGCCCGTTCCTTCGAGTTGCCGGCGCGCAGTTCCAGCGTCAGCAGGTGCAGTTCCTCGGCCAGCACGGCGCTTTTCAGCGTGATTTCGGAGGCCACCCGCGCCAGCGCCGCATCCATGGCCAGGCCAGCTTCCACGCAGACCGTCATCAGGTCCAGCGCATCGGGAAAACTTTCAAAAATGTCGCGCTGGCGCAGGCGGATGCGGCGGTTCAGCCAGCCGTTCGGCAGGTAGTAGCCGAATGCGGCGGCCAGCAGCAGCCACAGCAGTAATGCCGTGCCGCTGTAATGCACGCCGGCCACGCTCAGGCCCAGGAAAAGCAGTACGGGCAGGCCCACGGCGAAGGCCGTCTTGGCGCCAAAGTACAGCAGCGGCGCCGATGGGTGACGCAGTCCTGCATGCATGAAGCGCAGGCGTGTTTTCGACGTCTCCCAGCCATCTTCGGGCAGGGACAAACGCGCTAGTGGTTTGCTCAGCTTGACGAAGTGCGCCAGCCAGTGGCGGGCGCCGCCAGTCCCGGCGGCGCCCACGCTGTCGAGGCGCTGGCGCAGCGGGTCAGGTATGGCCAGCAGCAGCACGAACATGGCGCCGGCGAAGACGGCGACGAACAGCAAGCCGAGAAAGCCCATTTGCATGGTAGTCATGATGTCGTTCCCCTCAAAAATTCACACCCGGATATGGATGATCTTGCGCATGAAGATGACGCCGAGCAGCATCAGCAATAGCGCGCCGCCCAGCATTTTCTGTCCGCCGGGATCGCGGTACAGCAGTTCCAGGAAGGTGGGGTTGGTCAGCTGGATCATGGCTGCCGCGCCGAACGGCAACAGCCCCAGGATCCACGCCGACAGGCGCGCCTCGGCCGACAGCACGCGCACCTGTCCCAGCAGCTTGATGCGTTCGCGGATGATGTGGCTGATGCTATCGAGCAATTCCGACAGGTTGCCGCCCGTCTCGCGCTGAATCAGCACGGCGATGACGAAATAGCGCACGTCCGTGCTGGGCACGCGCGTGGCCAGGTTCATCAGCGCGTCCGGCATGGCGATGCCGAAGTTGACTTCGTCGAAGGCGATGCGAAATTCGTCGCCCAGTGGCGCGTTCATTTCCTCGCCGACCATTTTCAGGGCCGTGGGAAAGGCATGGCCGGCGCGCAGGGCGCGGCTCATGAGTTCCAGCGCGTCTGGCAACTGCTGGCCGATGCGCTGCAGGCGGCGCGCCTTGGCACGCTCGATGTAGTACAGGGGCAACAGCGCGCAGGCGGCCGCTGCCACCAGGCGCAGCAGCCAGGGCAGCTCGAACAGGCTGGCGCCGACCAGGCCAACGAGAAATGTCAGCAGCACCAGCAAGGCCCATTGCGCCACGCTCCACGTCAGCCCTGACTGTTCCAGCAGGCGGTCGAGTGCATGCACGCGCGGTACTTCCAATAATAATTTCTGCAGCGCCGGCGTGTCGCTGAGCAGGCGCTGCTTGATCATCGACGTGTTCTGCTCACCGGCGTGGGCGCCGGCCGACATCACGCGCAGACGCCGCGCCACGCGTTCCGATTCCGGCCCGCGCACATTGTTCCAGGCCTGGTACATGCCCGTGACGAGCAGCACCACGGCGATGAAGATCAGGGCCCCGAAGACGTAAAAACTGGTGTCCATGGCGCGGCTCCTCAATGGTATTGGCGGTCGGGATCGAACAGGCTTTCCGGCACGACCACGCCGAAGGCGCGCAGGCGGTCGAGGAAGCGGGGGCGCACGCCGCTGGCCTGGAAGTGGCCGCTGACGGCGCCATCCTGGGCTACGCCCGTCTGGCGGAACGTGAAGATTTCCTGCATGGTGATCATCTCGCCTTCCATGCCCGTGATCTCCTGGATGGACACCACCTTGCGCTTGCCGTCCGTCAGACGCGCCACCTGTACCACCACGCCGATGGCTGCGCTGATCTGCTGGCGCATGGCCTTGCCCGGCAACATGGAGGCGGCCATGCTGATCATGTTTTCCAGCCGCGTCAGGGCATCGCGCGGCGTGTTGGCATGGATGGTGGCCATTGAACCCTCATGGCCCGTATTCATCGCCTGCAGCATGTCGAGCGCCTCGGCACCGCGCACCTCGCCCAAAATGATGCGGTCGGGCCGCATGCGCAGGGCATTGCGTACCAGTGCGCGTTGCGTCACCTCGCCCTTGCCTTCGATGTTCGCGGGCCGCGTTTCCAGGCGCACCACGTGCGGCTGCTGCATTTGCAGTTCCGCCGCATCCTCGATGGTGACGATGCGCTCGGTGCCGCTGATGAAGCCCGATATCGCGTTGAGCATGGTGGTCTTGCCGCTGCCCGTGCCGCCCGAGATCAGGATATTGATCTTGGCCTTGCCCAGGCCCTGCAGGATTTGTGCCATTTCGGCCGTCAGGCTGTGATGTTCGACCAGGTTGGAAAGCCGCAGCGGCTGGGCCGAAAAGCGCCGTATCGACATCACGGGTCCGTCGATGGCCAGCGGGGGGATGATGGCGTTGACGCGCGAACCGTCCGGCAGGCGCGCATCGACCATGGGGCTCGATTCGTCGATGCGGCGGCCCACGCGCGAGACGATCTTGTCGATGATCTTCATCAGGTGCGCATCGTCGTTGAAACGGATGTCGCTCAGTTCGAGCTGGCCGTGGCGTTCGACATATACCTGCCGGTGCGTGTTGACGAGGATGTCCGAGACGCTGGGATCGTTTAGCAGCGGTTCGAGCGGGCCAAAGCCCAATACTTCGTCCTGGATGTCGCGCACCAGGGTGCGCCGCTCCAGGTCGTTGATGACGACGCTGTCTTCATCCAGCAGGCGCCCCACCAGGATCTTCAGGTCGTCGCGTATTTGCTCCTGGGACAGGCGTTGCATTCCTTCCAGGTCGATGCGGTCGAGCAGGGACTGGTGCACGTGCTGCTTGAGTTCCTGGTAGGCGGGATTGTCGATGCTGCCGCCGCGCACGGCGCCGAAAGCCGAATTGCCGTTCGAGGCCGGGGCACTGCCGAGGCGTTCGCGCAGGCTGGGGCCTGCACCATTGATGTCGATGCTCATGCTGTTTCCCCTCGAAGTTGGATGGGCCGGCTGCGCTGGAACAGGCGTGAAAACAGGCCAGGCGTGCTGGCCGCGCGCGTACCGCCCAGCTTGCGCGCGCACTCCTGCAGTGATTTGGCCAGCGGGCTGCCGGGCGCCAGCTTCAGCACGGGTACGCCCTGGTTGACCGATGCCGCCGCCACCGCGTAATGATTCGGCATGGCGTGGAAGATCTGCTGGCCATAGGCCGCTTCCAGGTCGCGCCCGCGGATTTCATCGGCGCTCGTATGGCGGTTCAGGATCAGGTGAATCTTGCTGGTCGGGTATTCCAGCGACTGGAACACCTGCAGCAGCCGCTTGCCGTCGCGGATGTAGGGCAGCGTTGCCTGCACCACGGGGCAAATCATGTCGGCGTTGTCAAGCGCGCGCACGCTGATGGCATCGAGGCCGCGGCCCGTGTCGAGCACAACAAAATCATACTCGTGGCGCGCCAGGTGCAGCAGCTGGTCGATGTGCTCGGGTTTGATGTCGCTCGCGTGTCCGGGATCTTCGGGCGCCGCCAGGATGCTGAAGTTCGGCGTCACTTGCACCATGCTGGCGGCGAGGAAGGAGGGGTCGAGGCGATGAATCTGCTGCGCCACGTGCGACAGCGTGGCGGCCGGCTTCTGGTCCGAGACAAACAGCGCCGCATCGCCAAACTGCAAGTTCAGATCGAACAGCGCCACGCGCTGGTTGTCCTGCGCCAGCGCGTATGCCAGGTTGGCGGCGAGAAAGGTAGCGCCGCTGCCGCCCTTGCACGAGACGAAGGCGATGATCTTGCCATCGCGCCGCACGTGGCGCGCGCTCTTGTCCTCGATGCGCTGCAGCGCCGCATTCAGGGCGGCGCCGTTGTCGGCTTGCGGCAGCACCTCGCGCACGCCCGCGCGCATGGCTTGCAGCAGGAAGTCGCTGCCCTGCTGCTGGCACTGCAGGATGATGGCCATGGCGGGCTGGCGGCTGGCCAGACGTTCGATGCGCACCAGGTCGGCATCGTCGATGACGGGCTGCGCCAGCAGCAGCACGTCTGGCACGGCCATTTCAGCCGTGCCGGCCAGCCGTTCCAGGCTGCCGACGGCGCTGTCGATATCGTCGCCCGCGTGGCGCTCGCGCAACAGCGCCGTCATGGCGGCCAGTTGTTTTTCGTTACTGGAAATAATGAAGATTTTCACGGCAAGCTCCGGCAGTGGCTGGGTGGATGGGGTACGGTTCAGCGTTTGCTGACGCCGATCGTCAGCACGTCGGGAATTGGATCGGGCGCGCTGAAGGATTTCTGGTAGAGCTTGTAGCCACTGATGGCGGCCTTGCCATCGAGACCGAGCACGGGATTGCTGTTGTAGGCCGCGTCCGGATACAGGATTTGCTGCTGCTTGAGCAAGGTCACCGACTCGCCGAAATGGCTGTCGAGCACGGGGGTGGTGGTGGCGGCACAGCCGGCCAACGCGCCGATTGCCGCAGCGCACAGCAGGCAGCGGGGCAGGGTGGTTGCGAAGGTTTTCATGGAGATGCTCCTATTTGAGATCATCGATAATGCTGGCCGATGACGTGGCCGCATCGGCTTTCGGTACGGCGCGGTATTGCGGCAGGTCGTTGGTGGTCACCGTCGGCGTGGCGACGGGCATGGCCACCGGCATGGAAGGCGGCACGGGCGCGGCCATGGCTGCCGGCGGCGCGGCGGCAGGTAGCGGCATCGGCGCTGGCTGCGGCAGTGGTGCTGGCGCTGGTGCGAGCGCCGTGCCTTCCATCTTGCCTTGCATGAACATGTCGCCGCGCGTAGGTTGCACATACGGATCGGTAGGCAGCTTGTAGTCGGGCGGTAGCGGCTTGACCAGGTGCGGCGTGATGATGAAGACCAGTTCCGAGCGGTCTGTCTGGAAGTCCGTGCTGCGGAAAAGGGCACCCAGGACGGGCACTTCGCCCAGGCCCGGCAAGGCCTTGATGTTGCTGGTCACATTGTTCTTGATCAAGCCGCCGATGGCGAAGCTCTGGCCATCGAACAGCTGCACGGTGGTGGTGGCGCGCCGCGTGGTAAACGAGGGCAGGATGGCGGTGGTGGAAATGCCGGTGGCCGTGATGCCGATGCCTTCCTTGTTCAGGTCGGACACTTCCGGCGACACTTTCAGGTTGATGCGTCCCCCTTCGAGCACGGTGGGGGTGAATTTCACGGCCACGCCAAACTCTTTTTCTTCCAGCGTGATGGTGGGCGTGCCACCATTGTTGGTCTGGCTGACGGGGATGAAGATCTTGCCGCCAGCCAGGAAACTGGCTTCCTGTCCGCTGATGGCCATGATGTTCGGTTCTGCCAGTACCTTGATCAAGCCATCGCGCTTTTGCGCATCGAGACCCAGGAAGTTGCCGTTGCGGCTGTTGCTGGCGTTGAAACCGCTGGGATTATTGCTGAGCAAGTTCGACAGCAGCGAATAGGTCCAGCCGCCGATAGTCTTGCTCAGGCCCAGGTTGGCGCCCAGTTGGTCGACCAGGGTTTTCGACACTTCCGCCACTTTGACTTCCAGCATCACCTGCTGTGGCGCGGCGATCGCCATCAGGTTGATCACGCGTGGCGAGGCTGACGGGCCGCCCGAAGGGTCGGGTGCGGCGCCGGCGGCGGCGGGTGCCGCACCGGCAACTGCGGCGCCAGCGGCGGGGCGGGAACCGCGTTGTGCATACGCGTTGGCCAGCGACATCGCCTGGTCGGCCTTGACGGTGTCGCTGACGACACCCGACAGTATCAGTGTGTCGCCGGCCACCGTCACGCGCAGCTCTTTTTCGTTCGGCAACAGTTCGCTCAGGCGCGTCTGCAGCAGGCTGGCGTCGATGCTGACGGACAGATCGATGATGCTCGCTTCATTATTGCGGTTCCATACGATCAGGTTGGTCGTGCCCACGGATTTGCCCAACAGATAGACATCGGTGGTGTTGAGCAGGATCACGTCGGCGATGCGCGGGTCGCCTACCGAGACGCGGGCGACAGGAAACGGCAGGTGCATCAGGGTGGACTTGCCTTCGGCCAGCGCCATGTTGCGCGACAGTTCCGTGCGTCCTCCCGCCGTATCGAGCATGGCTTGCTGCGCCACCGGTTTCACGCGCGGCACGCGGCGCACCACCTTGGGGGGCGGCGCGGAGACCGCAGCCGATGCTGATGCAGGCGCTGGCGTGGCTCCCGGCGGCGTGGTCGACAGGCCAGGCGAGGTGGCAGGTGCGCCCGCTTCGCCATGGGCTGCCGGGATAAGGGCGCCGATGGTGGCGATGGCGAGGGCCATGCGCAGGATGCGGCCTCCGTTTGCTGTGTTCATTTTGCTCATGGTGCTCATGGCGTGCTCCTCGTGGTGCGGATCGGATGACGATCGGCGTAGCGTTGTTCAGAATTGTTGGGAGCTGCGTTCCAGCCCCTTGATGACATCGACTTGCGGCCCGGCTGGCCCTTGCACCACGCGGCGGTGTATGACTGGCCGGGGGGCGGGGGCGGCCACCTGGGCGGCGACCTTGGCATCCAGCAGGCTGGTCTTGGTGGCGCCATCCGTGTTGACGGGCTTGTCTTCGATCTGGTTGCGCAGCACCAGCGACAGGGTGCCCACGCTGCGCGCCAGGTCGAGCTTTTCCGTCTGGTCGGGTGTCAGTTCCAGGGTCACGGCATTGACCACCTTGGGCTTGGTGTCGTCGCGGTTCGATTCCTGCGCAATGGCCAGCACGAGTATGCGTTCGAGCACGATTTTGGAGATGCTGGGATCTCGCCCGGTGCCCGTCTTGGCCGCATCGTCCTGCGTGTTGACGAGAATGTCGACATAGTTGCCGGGCAGGGCGAAGCCTGCCACGCCGACCACGTCATTGACACGCACCGTCATGGCGCGCTTGCCCTCGCCCACCACGGCCGACAGGCCGCCCTGGGTGCCGGGGGGCGCCAGCTTGCTTTCCATGATCGGTTCGCCGTGCTGGATGCTGGTGCGCGTGACGCGCGCATCGAGCAGTTTCGGGTCGTTGATGGCGCCCGGCGGCAGCGCGCTGCTGGGCCAGTCGACCATGCGCACCATTTCCGGCGCGATGCGCGCGCCCAGGCTGATGTCGATCAGGGCGACAGCGACCTTGTTGGTATTGCCCGAGGCCTGGGCATTGATCCAGCGCGCGGCCACGATGACGGCCACGAACGCCAGGATGACCGCGAAGGCCATCATTGTCAGAGCGCGTGCGTTTCTCATTTTGATACTCCTTTATCCAGGACCGCAGCCGGTCCGTTCTGTATGCCGGCGGAGCCGTCGGCGGCGCCGAAATAATTGTTCCAGGCCCAGTGCAACGCCTCGGCCTCGAGCCGCGGCGGGCGGCCCTCATAGCGGGCCACGTCGCACAGTTGGGCCAATATGTCGCGGGGATAGCAAGCCAGCAGGGGCCTTGCGTGCTGGCCGTGCAACTGCAGCAGGTAGTGGTAGGCAGCATGGTTGAAGGTCATGCCGAATTGTTCGCAGACGTGGCGGAACACGGCTTCGTAGTGGTAGCCGCTCAATTCCCCGACATGGATCTTGTAGCCGATACGGCGCAGGAAGGAGTCGTCGGCCAGCTGCTGCGGCGCCAGGTTCGAGGAAAATACGACGATCACGTCGAAGGGGACGGGAAATTTGTAGCCTGTGTGCAGCGACAGATAATCGACGCGGCGCGCCATTGGCACGATCCAGCGGTTCATCAGCTCCACGGGCGAGCAGCGCTGGCGGCCCAGGTCATCGATGATGAAGATACCGTTGTTGGCCTTCAGGTGCGGCGGTGCCTGATACAGGCGGGCACCGGGATCGAATTGCAGGTCGAGCATGTCGAGCGTCAGCTCACCGCCCGTCAGCACGGTGGGGCGCCAGGCGCGTACCCAGCGCGGGTCGGCCGGCGGCGCCACGCCGGTGGCCAGCGTGTGCAGCATGGGGTCGAGGAAGGGTAGCACCTCGCCATCGACCATGACCGCGTGCGGCAGGGCGATGGTGCCGCTGAGCAAACCATGCAGGCGCTCGGCCAGATACGTCTTGCCGCTGCCGGCGGGGCCGTGCAGGAACAGTGCGCGGCCCGAATTCATGGCCGCGCCCAGCTGGTCGAGCACCGACGTGCTGGCCACCACGTCGTGAAACTGCTGCATCATGCTTTCCCGCGTGACGTGCATGTGCGCCACGCTTTGCGCCAGCACCTGCGCGCTATAGTGGGCCAGCGTGACGGGCGCCGGGCCGCTGTAGGCATTGCGCCGCAAATAGTCGGCGGCGCGCAGGCGGCCCTGGTCGACCAGGTGGTAGTGCTGGTCGGCATCCGTGCCGCTGTAGCCGTTGCGCTGCACTTCGCACAGTTTTTCGGCGCGCATGAAGGTCAGCAGTGGTTCGAGCACGCCGGCGCCCAGTTTGACGTGCGACGACAGGGCCGGCAAGCCGATCTGGCCACGCAGGAACATGACCTTCACCAGCAGTTCCACCAGGAACAGGAAGGGCAGGCCCGTTTCGGCCACGTTGCGTGGTGCGCGCTGCATGGCCGGCATGATGCTGCCGTCGGCAGGCGCTTCTGGGTAGGTATCGGGCATGATGATCGCTCCTTTTGCCGGATGGTGAGGTCAGAAGATGAACGGCAGCAGCCGGTATTTCACTTGCCGCATGTACACGCGGTAACGTACGTCGGTGGACAGGAAGCGCTCCTCGCGCAGCAGGCGCGCAACCATCATGGCGATTGTCGCGAAGTAGGTCACAGCATTGGCGGGCGAGGTATTGGCCAGCAGGTAGCCACTCAGGGAAATCAGGTAGCTGGCATACAGGGGATGGCGCACCACGCGGTAGGCGCCGCCCGTCTTGATCTCGCGCTGCGCCGCCACCAGGCCGAAGCTGCGATTCAGCGACAGCAGGCCGGCGATCTGCAGCAGGCTGCCGATGGCCAGCAGGTAACGCGCGCCGGGCCAGATGGCCATGTCGGCAGGCGAGAGCAGGAAAGGGGCGAAGGTGGCGCCGATGGCCAGCAGCCAGTCGCCCGCATCGGTGGAAATGCTGACGGGGGCCGAGCGCACGACAAAGAACAGGGCGGCGAGGGTTTCGGCGGCGCAGAACAGCAAATAGCTCCAGTCGTCGCTGTGCAAATAGCCCACCACGTGTGCACTGGCAAAGAATACCCACAGTCCGGCCATGGCGATGCTGGTGAGCAGGCTGGCGCGGCGCGAGTGGCAGAGAGTGGCGAGGGTGTCCATGGTCGGGTCCTGTGGTGGCTGGTCGTCGGAGCGGCGCGTTTCAGCGCAAGCTCCACAGATGGTTGTATTGCAGGAACACCTGCAGCAGGGTGCCGCTGGCAATGGCGAAGGCGTAGGCCAGCTTGCCCGTGGCGGGCGGCGGTTCGGCGATCGTGGCGGCGCCGCCGGCAAGGCTGTGCAGCAGCGCGCCCAGCATCATGTGGTAGGTGTTGCGCAGCACCAGGCGCAGGCGGCGGCCTGCCAGCGCGGCGGCCAGGGCCAGCACGCCGCCGCACAGGAAGGTCAGCAGGGCCGCTTCCAGTACGGCGTCGGGGCCGAGGAAGGCGCCGCACATGGCCATCAGCTTGACGTCGCCGGCGCCCAGGGCGCGCAGCAGATACATGGGCAGCAGCAGTGCCAATCCGGCAGCGGCGCCAGCCAGCGCCTGCAGCAGGCCCAGGCCGCCGAAGTCGACGTCGAACAGGCCGGCGCCGGACGGCACGAAGCTGTTCAGGATCAGTCCCGCCAGCATGCCCCACAGCACCAGCAGGTTGGGGATGCGGCGCGTGCGCAGGTCGTGCCACAGCGCGGCAGCGAGCAGGGTGGCCAGTACGGCCAGGCACAGCAGCATGGGCAGGTGGGCGTTCATGATGTCAGTCCTTCCTTGCTCATGCAGGGCACGGTGGCCATGCTCATGGCGGGTGCCGCTGCCTGGCTGCCCAGCATCCGTCCCACCAGGTGCCACACCAGCGCCGCGCCGGCCGCGCCGACATAACCGTCGAGCGCATAGTGCCAGCCCAGGTGGATGGAGCCGAGCAGTATCAGCACGGCGAAGGCGGACAGCGAGATGCCTGCGGCGCGGCTCACATTCCAGCCCATGATGGCCATCAGCACGGCCGTGGCCACATGCATGCTGGGCATGGCGGAGATGCCCAGATCGCCGTTTGTTCCCTTGCTTTGATAGCCTTGCCACAACATGTCCTGCACCTGCAGGGCCCACACGGGGACGTGCTGGTTGGTGTCATGCAGGTAGGCCATCAGCGGCGCATACGGATCGCTGGCATGCAGGTGGCCGTAGTAGCAGGGGCCGACCGAGGCAAACAGCACGGCCAGGATGCTGCCCAGGACGATCCAGGTCAGCGCAAAGCTGAGCAGGAACTGCATGCGCAGCAGCGGGCGGCGCGTATCGAGGATGAGCCAGTACAGCACGGCGTAGAACAGGAAGAACCAGAAGTGGTAGCTGAAGTTGAGCAGGCCCGTGACGAGCGGGTGGCCCAGCAGCGGCTGCAGCCTTTCCCATGGGGCCTTGCCGCCATGCAGCGCGATGTCCCAGGCGGACAGGGTGGCATCCCAGGTGTAGGGGTGCAGGCGGGGGATGGCGGCCTTGAAGACGGTGAAGCTGGAGGCGAAGACGGGGATCAGCAGCATGGCCGGCAGCGCGTGCAGCAGGCGCTCGTTGCTCAGGTAGCGGCGCAGGTCGTGGTACAGGTAGTGGCACAGGCGGTGCGGACGTTGCATCACCATGACGCGAATGGTATAGCCGCACAGGATGAAGATGGGACCCGTGAGGATGGCCAAGAGGAAGCCTGCCAGCACGTTGAGGATGTCCGATGGGCTGGGCAGGCTGCCGGCCAGCAGCGCTGCCGCGGCGGCGTACAGCAGCACGATCAGCAGCAGGGCGCGGTGGGTGCGCAGCGAGGCGCGCAGGGTATTCATGACAGGGCCAGGACCACTTGGTCCTTGACGTAGACAAATAGCAGCTTGATCTGGTCGCCGAGCAGGGTGATCGTGACTACCAGCACTGCCGCTATCAGGCTCGTCAGCAGCGCGTATTCGATCGCCGTGACTGCCGATTCATCGGAAAAACGGCTGAAGAGAGATTTCACGATGGGCCTCGCTATGCGTCATCAAGGTGGGCTTGCTGGAGTGTGGCGGGGGCGGTATGTCCGGGCTGGCGCTGGGCAAGCCCGGACTGCGCTGCATCAGCCGTTGGCGGTGGTGAGCTTGGTGCCGATGGTGCTGAAGGTCTTTTTCAGCTGCGTGCCGACGATGGTGACGGCGCCGATGATCACCACGGCAATCAGGGCTGCGATCAGGCCGTACTCAATTGCAGTGACGCCATCTTCTTCGCGGATAAAGTTTTTGATGAGGTTCATGACAACTCCTGGTGGTGGTTAAGGTACAGCGGTGGGTAAAACGACATGGCAGCGTTGCTTCCTGTTGCTTCGATTAGGCGTTCTCATGGGCTTTCGCCCAGTGCCAGCAGTCCGATGATGCAGACCACCGCCATGAGGGCCGCTACCAGTGCATAGCGGTAGAACGCAGCCTTTTGCTTGCCCTGCAAATAGGTGATCAGGGCTGCCGGAAGAAACTTGTCAAGGCGCATGCTGTGCTCCGTGTCGTGGTGGGCCGCGCGGTGATTTGCACTCCGGTAAGATCACTATAGAAGTTGGCAGCTTGATCTACATCAGAAGAACCTCCTTTTATTGCAAGGAGGAACTGCTTGTTTTTTTCGTGACAATTGTCATGGTTGAGTTTGGCGCGCGCAGGCAACGGCCGTGCCGGTGGTTGGCGAAGGGGGCGGCGGGGAGGGAGTGCGCGGCCGTGCTGTGGCCGTCCTGGGGGATTGCGGCGTCAGGCGCCGGGCGGCAATTCGCCCAGCTGGTGCTTGGTGGCGTAGGCGTACAGTTCCAGGCGGTTGTACACGCCCAGCTTGCGGTAGATCGACGTCAGGTGATTGCGCAAGGTGTGTTCGGAGATAAACAGCTGGTCCGCCAGCAGCTTGGCCGGCGTGCCGCTGCCGTGCACCAGCGCGGCGATGATCTTTCTTTCCTTGAGGGTCAGGCTGGCGACGGCGATGGCTTGCGCCGAGCCGCCGCCGGGCTGGGTCAGCTGCGTCAGCATGCGTCCCAGCATTGCGTGTTCCAGCCACAGCTCGCCGTGATACACCTTTTCGATGGCCTTGAGCACCATTTCTGCCGGCGCATCCTTGCTGACGATGCCGCGCGCGCCTTTTAGTACCGTCTGGTCCAGTACGGCCTGATCGTGGCTGGCCGTCAGCACCAGCACGCGCGTGCTGCCGCACTGCGCCAGCGCAGGCAGGATGGCCAGCGAGCTGACGCCGCCCAGGTCCAGATCCAGTACGATCACATCCGGTTGCAGCGCCTTCGCCTGCTCCAGCGCCTCGGCGCTGTCGGACGCCGTGGCGACCACCCGCATGCCCGAGTGCTCGCCGCCGATCAGCCGCTCCAGGCCCCAGAGCATGGTCTTGTGATCGTCCACCAGCATGACGCTGATGGTATGGCTGGCCGGTGGCATGTGGCGTAATTCATTCATATGGGGATCTCGATCTGTACGGAGGTGTTGCCCAAGGTGTTGTGCGTGACCCTGGCGCTGCCACCGAGGGCGGCGGCGCGTTCGGCCAGCGAGTCGGGCAGGAAATCGGGCACGTGCGCGGCCGCGCACTCGTTGTCGATGCTGATGTGCAGCGCGCCTTGCGCGCACGTCAGCTTGACGGCGCCGTGGCGTGCCGACGTATGCTTGCGGATATTGCTCATGCCTTCGTTGACGATCTGGAATACCTCGGCTGCCAGGCGGTCGTTGATGCGCAGGTCGCCCTCGATATGCAGGGTGATGTCGATGCCATAGAATTCGTGGATCTGCGCCGCTTGGCGCCGCAGCGCCACCAGCAGTTCTGGCTCGCTTTGCACCTGGCCGTTCTTGAAGGTGCGCGCATAGCTGCGCAGGTCGGCGATCACCTGGCCCGACATGAGGATCAGTTTTTCCAGTTCAGGCAACAGGGGGTTGCCTGGCAGGGCATCATTGCGCAGGGCGGCCAGGCCGTGGCGCAAGCCGATATACGGCTGGATGGCGGTGTCGTGCAGGTCGCGCGCGATCTTTTCGCGTTCGCGCGAGGCTGCCTGCGATGCCAGGCGGTCGAGCAGTTCGATGTTTTCAATGACGGGAAACGCCTGCGCGCCGATATGGCTGAGGAAAAGGGCGTCGGTCTTGCTCAGGCTGGTCTTGGAAACGATGTAGAGGCGGCCCGTTCCATTGCGCAAAGGCAAGGGCGCGCTGATGAAGGAATTCGCTTCGAGCAGCTCGGCCAGGCTGGCGCCGGCCATATCGCCATGCCGCAGCCAGCGCCCGCTGTCCGCGTCCAGCGTACGCACGCCGCCTGTCCACGGCAGCCAGCTGGACAGGGGGCGGTTGTAGAGCACGATCTTTTCGGGCGGGAATGCCAGCAAGGGGCTGGCCGCCTCATCGCTGAGGATGGCGCTGGTCGTGACCAGCTCCGTTCCCGTATGCACGGCACTGCGCAGCGACCAGTGCGGCGCCCCCTTGTCCTGCATCGCCAGCAGGCAGCTGCGGGCATGAAAATAGCTTCGGGTTTTTTCCAGCACCGAGCTAATGGTCTGGTCGACCCCGAAGCGCGGATTGGACAGCTGGCTGACATCGCGCAGCAGCGCCAGGTGGCTGCGCTGCGTGATGGCCGAGCCGCCCCAGTAAGCGATCATGTAGCCCAGTGCCAGCAAGAATGTGGTGCGCAGCAGCAGGCGCGACAGTTCCGCATTCGTTTCGCTAAACAGGGCGGTGGCGGCGAACAGACCGGCCGAAGCCAGGGTGATGCGCGCGCCTTCCTCGAAGCCCCGCTGGAACGACGAGGTCAGGATGGCAAAGAAGAAAAACAGGAAAAACAGGTTGTTGTGGTTGCTGCTGGAGAATACGATCAGTGCATACCAGGCCACGTCCAGCCAGTACAGCAAGATGTCCTGGGGCAGGCTGAAGTTCATCAGGGCCAGCACGTAGAGCAGCAGGCTGTGCATGGTGTAGGCGGAAAAGATCAGCCAGGTGATCTTGCTCAGCTTGCCTGCGCTTTCGGGGTCGATGAACAGGGTCAGCAAGGTGGCACTGGACAACAGCAGGCGCATGCCATTGACCATGGTCGTATCCAGGCCGGTGCCCGGCAGACGGGATTTGAGGGGCAGGTCGAGGTTCACAAGCACTCCTGGGCGTATCCGCGCAGGAGCGGCGCATGCGCTTGAATGGATACCGCAGATAAACTCTTGTTGTTTTTGCTGCAATCACATATGAGTCTACGCATCCGCCGTAAAGTTGTCTACTGGAATTGCGTAACGGCGTTGCTTTCCTACAGTGGCTGTACCATGACCCTGTTGCGCCCGGCGCCTTTGGCCAGGTACAGGGCGCGGTCGGCGGCGCCGATCAGGGCGGAGGTGGCCAGTTGCTGCTGCGGGTGCTGCGTGGCGATGCCGATGCTGACCGTGATGTGCTTGACCTCATCGCCCGTCTTGGCATGCGGAATACGCAGCTCTGCCGCCCGTTCACGGATCGCCTGGGCCATGCGCAGCGCCTGCGCGGCGTCGGTGTCGGGCAGGATGGCGGCAAATTCCTCGCCGCCATAGCGCGCCAGCAGGTCGGTGGGGCGCTGCAGCATGGCGGCCAGTTCGGCTGCCACGCGGATCAGGCAGTCGTCGCCTTGCTGGTGACCGTAATGGTCGTTGTAATCCTTGAAATGGTCAATATCGATCATCAGCAGCGACAGGGGGCTGCCCGTGCGCATGGCGCGCCGCATTTCCTTCTCGATCGCCACGTCGAAGTGGCGGCGGTTGGCGATGCCCGTCAAGCCGTCGGAAAAGGTTTGCGACCGCAAGACCATGGCCTGTTCACGCAACAGCTTTTCGCGGCCCACAGCGATGGTGACATCATTGATCTGGATCAGGCAGTGGCGCGGTGAGCCGGGTAAATTGATCGGGGTGACGGCGATGGCTTGCTGCATGCGTTCCTGGCCTTCCACCGCGCCAGCGGCCGTGCCATGCGTATACAGGGCAAATGGCGCCTTGTGCAGGGTTTGCGACAGCAGAGACTGGAAATTGTCGCGCAGGGCCTGGGTGATGGCCGAATCGATGCGCTTGTGCCGCAGTTCCGGATAGACGGTGAAGAAGTCCTGGCCCAGCACGGCGTCGGCCGGGCACGCCGAGTGGCGCTTCATCCAGTGGTTCCACAGCACGATGCGGTGCTGCTCATCGAGCACGATGGCGCCCAGGTTCACGGCGCCAATGATGCTCTCGAGCAGGGCGAGTCGGTGTAAGGCATCCGGCATGATCGTCACGCCTGTCCCAGTACCTTGGCCAGATAGTGGCTGACCTGCTGCTTCAGGTCGTGCAAGGCGGACAGGTCGAGCACGAAGGCGACATAGCCGTGGATCTGGTGCCGGGACAGCACGAAGTCGATATGCAGCATCAGCACGACGGCGTCGTCATCGTGGCCACCGAAAGATGACAGGATTTCTGCGCTGGTGCCCACGTGGTACAGGGGCAGCGAGCCATGCAGTTCGCTGTCGAACAGGTTGGCCAGGGTACCCACGCAGGAGTTGAGGATGATGTTGCCGATTTCGCTCATCGCCTCCTGTTCCATTTCCGTCAGTTCCTGCAGCGGCATGGCGTCGCCCACCATCAGGCGCACGATTTCCAGGCTCTTGTCTTCCGGGAACATCAGGATGGCCTCGGTGGCGAAGGCGCCATCGTAATGCTGGCTGACGCCGCAGATGCGTTCGCCATCCTTCTTGCTGCCCAGCAGGGCGGCCGCGTCGGCACGGTTCAGGAAGGTGATCGACGGCACCGACATGGTGACTTCTTCGTTGACGATCTCGCTCATCGAGGCGGCCGCATGGCCTACCCCGATGTTGAATATCTCTACCAGGGCATCGTTTTCGAGTTCGGAGAGATTGACCATGCTCACAGTCCCAGTGATTCGATCAGCTGATGGATGCGGGTTTCCGTGATGGGTTTTTCCATGAAGCCCACGCCCAGTTCGCTGGCGCGGTTGCGGATGGCGTTTTGCACATTCGCCGTGACGAGAATGATGTGCGTTTTCGGGCACAGCGCGCGCAATTGTTCCGCCGCCGCCACGCCGCCCATGCCAGGCATGTTGACATCCAGTAATATCAGGGCAGGGCTGGCTGTCTTGACTTTTTCCAGGGCTTCTTCACCCGTCGCCGCCTCAATCACTTGCCAGTCGGCATGTTTACTGAGGATGAACTGATGCGACATCAAACGTGAAACCCTGCTGTCATCGACAACAAGTACCTGCTTACTGTGATTCATTGGCTATTCCTGAAACGTCATATCGGGCTATCGCTCCATTTTCGCATATTTTAAGGGCCATAGAGAGTAATTGAATGGGGAATTGCCCTATGGCAAGGTTTTCCCACTTGCCTGTTGTATCAAATGGAATGGCCGGTCACCATGGCCGGCTAGCCGGGCCGGCAATCCGTTAAAATAGCGCCATTCCCCACTTTAGCCTGAATGTCATGACCCAAGACGAATTGAAGCAAGCCGTAGCCCGCGCCGCCATAGCCTATGTGGTTGAGGGTGAAATCATCGGTGTCGGCACCGGTTCCACCGCCAATTTTTTCATCGATGAACTGGCCAAGATCAAGGACACCATCAAGGGCACCGTCGCGTCGTCCGAAGCGACGGCCGCCCGCCTGGCCGGTCATGGTATTGCCGTCTTCGACCTCAACGACGTCGAGTCGATCGCCGTCTACATCGACGGCGCCGATGAAATCACGGCCAGCGGCGCCATGATCAAGGGCGGCGGCGCAGCATTGACGCGTGAAAAGATTGTGGCTTCCGTAGCGAAGCAGTTCGTCTGCATCGCCGACGGCTCCAAGCTCGTCGAGACCCTGGGTGCCTTCCCGCTGCCGGTGGAAGTGGTGCCGATGGCGCGCGCCGCCGTATCGCGCCAGCTGGCTGCGCTTGGCGGCACGCCCCGCTTGCGCCTGAAGGCCGGCAGCACCGAAGCGTTCATCACTGACAACGGTGGCGAAATCATCGACGTGCTGGGCTTGCAGATCGCCGACCCGGTGGCGCTGGAGCAGCAGATCAACCAGATCGTCGGCGTCATCGCCGTCGGCTTGTTCGCCGTGCGCGGCGCCAACGTTTGCCTGCTGGGCACGCCGGAAGGCGTGCGGACGTTGGCATACTGATACGTAGCAGAAATCCGGGGTCAGTCACCGCGTGATCGGAATGCGCCCCACTGGGGCGCATTCCCCCGCCGGGTCTGCCCCCAGCCTTCCGTTTGCACCGCCCGGTACACGGCCACGGTGCGCAGCAAACCGCCGAGGAAGATGCCGCTGAAGCTGCCGTAGGCGAGGCAGACTGGCACGACGAAGCCGGTCGCATGGGCAGTCGCCGGGGCGATGGCCAGGGTCACGGCAACCGCATATTTCATGCAGAAGATGCTCATCATCAAGATCAATGGCACCCAGCTGCCAGGGCGCCGCACGCTGCCCCGCTCGGTAACGGCCACGATCTTGTTTGTATCGACCAGCGTCCAGGCCAGCGCCGCACCGGCCAGGGCGCCGGCGGTCCAGGCGAATGGCGCAATGCCGGCCAGGCCGAAGCTGCCGTACACGCCGCTCAGGGACAGGGCCAGCATGACCAGGGGAATGATGCACAGCTTGCGCAAGGTCACTTCACGCGCGCGGCTGGCCAGCACGCCGCGGTAGACGAGAAATCCCAGGATGACCCAGACGTAGAGGGGAGTGTGGCTGAAGATTTGCTGCAACATGGTGTCCGCCCTGGAATGAAGTTGTCGATGGACGTACTGTGCCAGCCGGCGGCAGGGTCGGCGAGGCGCTTGCGACGAAACGGGGATGAGGTGCCGTGAAACGGCGGGGGAGGGCGTGAAACGAAGGTAAAACTGCCCGTGACGTGGTCACGGGCAAGCGATAAAACTTATTCCGTTGGTGGCACGTAGCCCATGGCCGCATCGGCGCCATCACCGAAGAAATGTTTTTCCATTTGCGTGGCCAGGTATTTGCGGGCGCGCGCGTCGGCCAGGTTCAGGCGGTTTTCATTGACCAGCATGGTCTGGTGCTTGAGCCAGGCGGCCCACGCTTCTTTCGACACCGATTCGTAAATCTTCTTGCCCAGTTCGCCCGGGTACGGTGGGAAATCCAGTCCTTCGGCTTCCTTGTTGAGTTTGATGCAGTGGATCGTGCGGGCCATCTGTGCTCCTGAATCAGTATAGAGATAAAGCGTGATTATAAGGCACTTTGCGCCTGCCCTCGCGGGGCCGTCGCGGCCAGGCCACGCGCCGTTTGCCGGTCCCTTGCGCTGGATCAAATTTGATCTGCGCCGCCCCAGCTAGTAAGATGCCTTATCGCGCCAGCCGCTGGCTGCGCCTCTTCACAGTAAGTAATAACAATTAACCAATATGGAATCCCTATGACCTCAGTGAAAGTCCATGGCATCGATGTCAGCAATACAGGCAGCTTCGTGCTGTTTGGCGGCATTAACGTGCTCGAATCGCGCGATCTTGCCATGCGCGCCTGCGAAGAATATGTGCGCGTGACGCAAAAACTGGGCATTCCATATGTGTTCAAGGCCAGTTTCGACAAGGCCAACCGTTCATCGATTCATTCCTACCGCGGTCCAGGCCTGGAAGAAGGCATGCGCATGTTCCAGGATGTGAAGGCGGCGTTTGGGGTGCCCGTGATTACCGATGTGCATGAGCCATGGCAGGCGCAGCAAGTGGCCGAAGTGGTGGACGTGCTGCAATTGCCCGCCTTCCTGGCGCGCCAGACGGACCTGGTCGTGGCCCTGGCGAAAACCGGTAAAGTCATCAATATCAAGAAGCCGCAGTTTTTGAGCCCTGGCCAGATGGCCAATATCGTCGAGAAATTCAAGGAAGCGGGCAACGACCAATTGATCCTGTGCGACCGCGGCACCTGCCTGGGCTACGATAACTTGGTGGTCGACATGCTGGGCTTTGGCGTCATGAAGAAAACGTGTGACGACTTGCCTATCATCTTCGACGTCACGCACGCGCTGCAGCAGCGCGACCCCGGTGGCGCCGCCTCGGGTGGCCGCCGCCAGCAAGTGGCGGACCTGGCCCGCGCCGGCCTGGCCGTCGGCATCGCCGGCCTGTTCCTGGAAGCCCATCCGGACCCCGACAACGCCCGCTGCGACGGCCCCAGCGCCTTGCCGCTGGACCAGCTGGAACCATTCCTGGCGCAATTGAAGGCGCTCGACGACCTGGTGAAATCGTTCGCACCGCTGAATATCAAGTAATCCTGTTTAAGTAATGAAAAAGCCCGGCATGCCGGGCTTTTTCAGTTTTACAGTGTCTTGATGAGCACTTGGGATTTACGTTGCCAGTTATACATATGCTGGCGGTCCTTCGGCAAATCGTCGACGGTGGCCGGTACGAAGCCCCGTTTCTTGAACCAGTGCGAGGTGCGCGTGGTCAGCACGAAGAGTTTGTTCAGGCCGGCGGCGCGCGCGCGGTTCTCCATGTGTTTCAGAATACGCTCGCCGTCGCCCTGGGCTTGCACTTCCGGGTTGACGGTCAGGCATGCCATTTCCGCCATCTTTTGCGCGGGGAAGGGATACAGGGCGGCGCAGCCGAAGATCACGCCATCATGTTCGATGACGGAGAAATAATCGATTTCGCGCTCGATCAGCTCGCGGCCTCGCTTGACGAGGGTGCCGTCCGCTTCCAGTGGTTCGATCAGCTTGATGATGCCGCCCACGTCTTCGATGGTGGCCTGGCGCAGGCTTTCCAGGTTTTCATGACTGATCATGGTACCCACGCCATCATGGGTGAACAATTCCAGCAGGGCCGAACCGTCCATCGAGAACGGCACGATGTGCGAGCGCTCGACGCCGTTGTGGCATGCCTTGACGCAATGTTTCAGGTAGAACGCCGTGGCGTCCGGCAGGAAACCGGCCATCAGCACGGCTTCGGCCTGGTGCGACGACAGTTCGCGGATTTCCACGCCCGTGGCGTCTTCCATCATCGGCGTTTCCGTGATGAAAATCAGTTTGTCCGCGTGCAGGGCGATGGCGGCGCTGCAGGCCACGTCTTCCATGGTCAGGTTGAACGCTTCGCCCGTGGGCGAGAATCCCAGCGGCGACAGAAGCACCAGGCCGTCCGAACCGAGGATGGAATGGATGGTTTCGGCGTCCACCTTGCGCGTGATGCCCGTCAGTTCCAGGTCCACGCCATCGATCACGCCCAGCGGGCGCGCCGTGATGAAGTTGCCGGAAATGATACGGATGGCCGCATGCGACATCGGCGTGTTCGGCAAGCCCTGGCTGAACGCGGCCTCGATATCGAGACGCAGCTCGCCGGCGGCCTCTTTCGCGCATTCCAGCGCGGCGATGTCCGTGATGCGCACGCCATTGTGGAAGCGGCCTTCGACGTTACGCAAGGCCAGTTGTTCCGCCACCTGCGGCCGCGAGCCGTAGACAACGGTGACATTGATGTCCAGCGCATGTAGCAGGGACAAATCATGGGCCAGCACCTGCAGCGCCCCGGCGCTGACGAGTTCACCGGGGAAGGCGACCACGAAGGTCTTGCCGCGAAAGGCGTGGATGTAGGGCGCGACCGAGCGCAGCCATTGGACGAATTGGGTAGGGTTTTCCATTAAGCGCATTATAATTCGCTGCGCGATGTGCGCGCTTAAAATACCTGTAAAAAAACAATGTCTTCAGCCAGCAATAAGTCTTCCCCTCCTTCCTCCGTTGCAAATGTGCCCGCCAGCGGGGATGTTTCCACGCCTGCCGCCGCGCCTGCGCAGGGCCGCCAGCGCCCGCCCGTGAGCCAGCAAAGGCCGCAGGCGCCACGCACGGAACAGCAGAAACAGCAACAGCAGCAGCGCGCGCCGCGCCCGCCGCGCGAGGGGCAGGCGCCGCGCAATGACCAGGCTAGCCGCGAAGAGCGCGAGAGTCGCGAGAGCCGTGACGCTGCCCGCGCCGCGCGCGAGGCGGAAAAGGCATTCCGCAATCCGCTGCCGCCGATTACCTATCCGGAAGACTTGCCCGTTTCGGGCCGGCGCGCCGAAATCGCCAAGGCCCTGATGGAAAACCAGGTCATCATCGTCTCGGGTGAGACGGGTTCCGGCAAGACGACGCAGTTGCCGAAGATTTGCCTGGAACTGGGACGTGGCCAGAAGGGCATGATCGGCCATACGCAGCCGCGGCGTATCGCCGCTTCCTCGACGGCCAAGCGCATCGCGCAGGAGCTGGGAACGCCGCTGGGCGAAACGGTGGGTTTCAAGGTGCGCTTTACCGACACCCTGAGCCGTGGCGCCTCCGTCAAGCTGATGACGGACGGTATCTTGCTGGCCGAGACGCAGACCGACCCGTTGTTGAAAAATTACGACACCATCATCATCGATGAAGCGCACGAACGCAGCCTGAACATCGATTTCCTGCTCGGCTATCTGAAACAGCTGCTGCCGCGCCGCCCCGATTTAAAAATCATCATCACCTCGGCCACCATCGATGCGGAACGCTTCTCGCGCCATTTCGGCACGCCGGAAAAGCCCGCGCCCGTGATCGAAGTGTCGGGCCGTTTGTACCAGGTGGAAGTGCGCTACCGCCCAGTGGAACGCGAGCAGGTAGCCATGCCGGGCGCAGGCAGCAATGCCGACAAGCCGGGCCAGCGCACCGCCGCCGCGCGCGAAAAGCGCGACCTGATGGATGCCGTCGTCGATGGCGTGGAAGAGCTGTGCCGCATCGGCTCGGGTGACGTGCTGGTGTTCTTGCCCGGTGAGCGCGAAATCCGCGACTGCGCCGAAGCGCTGCGCAAACACCATCCGCCGCATGTGGAGATTTTGCCCCTGTTCGCCCGTTTGTCCGCCGAAGAGCAGGAGCGCGTGTTCAAGACCAGCAATGCGCGCCGCATCGTGCTGGCGACCAACGTGGCGGAAACCTCGCTGACCGTGCCCGGCATCCGCTATGTGGTCGACGCGGGCCTGGCGCGGGTCAAGCGCTACAGTTATCGGAACAAGGTCGAGCAACTGCAGGTCGAGCCGATCGCCCAGTCGGCCGCCAACCAGCGCGCTGGCCGTTGCGGCCGCGTGGCCGATGGCGTCTGCATCCGCCTGTATGAAGAGCAGGATTATCTGCTGCGGCCCAAATTCACGGAGCCGGAAATCCTGCGCTCCTCGCTGGCGGCCGTCATCCTGCGCATGAAATCCCTGCACCTGACGGACGTGGAAACCTTCCCCTTCATCGAGCCGCCGCTGGCGCGCGCGGTGGCCGACGGCTACCAGTTGCTGCAGGAACTGGGCGCCGTCGATGAAGTCAATAAACTGACGCCGCTGGGCAACAAGCTGGCCAAGCTGCCGCTGGACCCGCGCGTGGGCCGCATGATCCTGGCCGCGCTGGATAACGCCTGCCTGACGGAAGTACTGATCGTCGCCTCCGCGTTGTCGGTACAGGACCCGCGCGACCGCCCGATGGAGCACCAGCAGGCGGCTGACGAGGCGCACAAGAAGTTTGCCGATGAAAAGTCGGAATTCTTGAGCTATCTTAAAATCTGGCGCTGGTTCGAGTCTGCCATCGAGCACAAGAAAACCAACCGCCAGCTGCAGGACAATTGCCGCACGAATTTCCTGTCGCAGATGCGCTTGCGCGAATGGCGCGACGTGCACTCGCAGCTGCTGACCATCGTCAAGGAACAGGGCTGGCGCCTGAACGAAGCACCTGCTACCTATGATAATTTGCACATGGCCTTGCTGACCGGCTTGCTGGGCAATATCGGTTTCAAGGGCGAGGACGAGCCGGGTGCGGGCTATCTGGGCGCGCGCGGCATCAAGTTCCACATCTGGCCCGGTTCCTCGCTGCTGAAAAAGCCGGGCAAGTGGATCATGGCAGCCGAACTGGTCGACACGACGCGTTTGTACGCGCGCTGCGTAGCGCAGATCCAGCCCGAGTGGCTGGAAAAAGTGGGCGTGCACCTGCTGAAAAAATCGTGGGGCGAGCCGCGCTGGGAAAAGCGTTCGGCGCAAGTGACGGCGTCCGAACGGGCGACTTTGTATGGGCTGGTGGTGTACAGCCAGCGCCGCATCAATTACGGCAATTTCAACTTGCCGGAAGCGCGCGAAATCTTCATCCGCGATGCGCTCGTCGGCGGCGACTTCGACACGCGCGCGCCATTCTTTGCGCACAACCACAAGCTGATCAAGGACATCGAAAACCTTGAGCACAAATCGCGCCGCCTGGACGTGCTGGTCGACGATGAACTGATCGCCGCCTTCTACGACAAGCTGCTGCCGGCCGACGTGTGCAATGGCGCCGGTTTCGAAAAATGGCACAAGGACGCCACGCGCGACAATCCGAAGCTGCTGTATTTGAACCGCGAAGAGCTGATGCGCCACGAGGCGGCCGGTGTGACGACGGATCTGTTCCCGAAAACCATGTCCGTGACGGGCCTGGAAATGGGCCTGACGTACCACTTCGAGCCGGGCAGCGTGCGCGATGGCGTGACGTTGAGCGTGCCGCTGTATGCGCTGAACCAGTTGCCGCGCGAGCGCTGCGAATGGCTGGTGCCGGGCATGCTGAAGGAAAAAGTGCATCTGCTGCTCAAGTCCTTGCCGCAAAAGCTGCGCCGCCACTGCGTGCCCTTGCCTGACTATGCGGCGAAATTCTGCGAGCGCGTGCACGAGGCGGGCGTGTTTGGCCGGGGTGACCTGATCGACGCCATCATCCTCGACATCCGCACGCAAATCACGATCAATGTGCTGACGACGGACTTCAAGCCGGAAACCCTGCCTGCCCATCACTTCATGAATTTCAAGGTGATCGACGAGCATGGCCGCCAGCTGGACATGGGCCGTAACCTGGCCACCCTGCAGGCGGAATTCGGCGGCCAGGCGCGCCAGAGTTTCCAGAAACTGGCCGAAGTGTCGGGCGTTTCCGGCACGGGCACGCCCGGTGCCAAGGTGGCGGGCGCGCAAGTGGCGTCGCGGCTGCAGGCGCAAGCCCAGGGTGCCGCCGCCAACGCGGCAACAGGCAAGGGCGGCGCGCCGGCCAAGGGAGCGGCTGCCGCTGCGGCGCCGGCGTCCCCGAATGCCACCGTCTCGCAGCACATGGGATTGACGGCCTGGACCTTTGGCGAATTGCCGGAATTGCTGGAAATCGTGCAGGGCAAGCTGACCCTGATCGGCTTCCCGGCGCTGGTCGACAAGGGCACGCATTGCGACCTGGAAGTGTTTGACGACCCGACCGTGGCCGCGCGCACGCACAAGATCGGTTTGCGCCGATTGTTTGCGCTGCAAATGAAGGAGCAGATCAAGTACGTCGAGAAAAGCATTCCCGGCTTGCAGCAGATGGGCATGCAGTTCATGGCCCTGGGTTCGCAGGAAGAGTTGCGCGAGCAAATCATCAACAAGGCGCTTGATATTGCTTGCTTGCAAGATCCGCTGCCGCTGGACGCCGCCTCGTTCGCCAAGCGCCAGGCGGAGGGCAAGTCGCGCCTCGTGTTGCTGGTCAATGAAATCGCCCGTTTGCTGTCGCAAGTGCTGACGGAATTCCACGGCTTGCCCAAGCGCCTGCAGAATATTCCCCCTGCTGCGGCGACCGATATCCAGTCGCAGCTGCAGGGACTCGTGCATAAACGCTTCCTGACGGAAAACGAGTACACGCAGCTGGCGCATTTCCCCCGCTACCTGAAGGCGATCAACGTGCGCCTGGAAAAGCTGCGCGCCGACCCCGCGCGCGACACCAAGCTCATGGCCGAATGGCAATCGGCGGCCGCACCATACTTGCGCCAGGCCAAGGACCGCCAGGCCGGCAAGAACACGGACCCGAAACTGGTCGAGTTCCGCTGGATGCTCGAAGAGCTGCGCGTGTCCCTGTTTGCGCAGGAATTGCGTACGCCGATGCCGGTGTCGGCGAAACGGTTGCAAAAGGTATGGGAATCGATGCAGCGGTAGGCCGGATTAGCGGGGCGAAGCCACGCGTAATCCGACGCCATCGTTGGCGCGACGGTGGTGCGGTGTCGCTGGTGGTGTCGGATTACGCAGCTACGCCGCTAATCCGACCTACCCGACCCAGGTTCTACCTCTCATCATCGCTGAGCGAGGAACGTGAGCCCAGGTCGCTGCCAGACTGCATGCGGCCCGCTGCCATGGCGCCGCCGCCATAGAACGCTTCCATCTGCTGGTTCCACGCATCGCTGCTCATGTCGGGCCAGTTGTTCTTGTCGAAACCGGGCGCATCTTTCAGCCGGTTTTTTTCCACATTCAGCAGGAAGCGCTTGTTGACGGGGTCCAGCATCAGGCGTTCCCAGGGCACGGCAAACAGCTTGTCGCCCATGCCCGGAATGCCGCTGAAGGACAGCACGGCATAGGTGATCTGGCCGGTGCGCATGTCGAGCATGATTTCCTTGATGTTGCCCAGTTCCTCGTCGCCGTAATTGTAGACATCGTCGCCGATCAGGGTGTCGACCCCCAGCAGGTCCGGCTCAGGGCTGTCGTGGTCGCGGTACATGCCCAGGATGTCGCGGTCCAGATAGCTCATGGTGTTCTCTCCTCGTGAAGGGCTGATCGAGTCCCCAGATTACGCATGCGTACAAGGTCGCGCTTGATCTGCCTCAATGGTGTTAAGTAACCCCCAATAAATTATTATGATTTCTGACTTCCATAACCGGCGCTCTGCGGCGTTGCCCACTGCTAGCAGTGCTCGCACTGCGTCGCAATGGGCGCCTTGCATAGCATCCGGTTCTGTTTGGCATAAATTCACAATAATTTCCTGAGGATTACTTAGCGGCACTTTTATCGGTGCGCAAACGTACGGTGTTGTCCGCCAACTGCGGTACCCTATGCGTTCTAAGGAGGAGGCCGCACATGCTGACGATGCAACGATGCAGAGGGATGAACTTGCGGTACGCTCCACGACCACATGCGCGAGATTTTCCATGGTGAAGCCCGCCACCAAATGGCTGCGCGGGCTATTGCGTGCCGGTAAGGCGCAGCAGCGCACGGCGACCAAGCTGGCCAAGGTACTGTTCGGACCCGTGCCGGCCAAGCCCAAGCCTCGCAAGGCAGTGAACAAGGTCGTGCACAAGGCCGGCGCCAAGGCGGTGGTGAAAACCGTCGCCAAGGCGCGTGCCAGGCCCGCCAGCGATGCGCCAGCCGCGCTGGCGCCATTCGCCACGCCCCTGTCGCCCCCGCGCGTGCGCAAGCGAACGGCGCCCCCGCCGGGCAAGTGGCTGGCCGCCCACTATGCGCCATTGCCGGGCCGGCGCCTGCCGTATTTCCTGTACCTGCCCGAGAAGGCGCCGAGCGCCGCCATGCGCACCCGGGGCCGGCCGCTGCTGGTGATGCTGCACGGCTGCGAGCAGAGCGCCACGCAGTTTGCCGAAGGCACACGCATGAACCGCCTGGCTGAACGCAAGGGCTATGCCGTGCTGTATCCGCAGCAATCGTTGCGTTCGCATGCACGCCGCTGCTGGAAGTGGTATGACAAGCTGACGCAGGAGGGGGGCGGCGACGTACGCCTGATCGTCGGCGCCATCGAGCAGGTGGCGGCCCGCTATGCCATCGACCGCACGCGCATCTATATCTGCGGCATCTCCGCCGGCGCCGGCATGGCCCATATCGTGGCCCTGAACCATCCCCATCTGTTTGCCGCGCTGGGCCTGCATTCCGGGCCCGTGTTTGGCGCCGGGCATAGTCTGATCGGTGCGCTGCAGGTGATGCAGCATGGCGCTGCCGCCCGTGCCGACGCGGCCATCGATGAAGTGCTGGCACGCCACCCCGCGTTTCCCCGCCTGCCCACCATCCTGCTGCAAGGGCAGGCTGACAAGGTGGTGCGGCCGATCAACCAGACCCAGCTGGTGCGCCAGAGTGTGCGCGTCAACCGCCTGCCAGCCGATACGCTGGTGACGGCGCAGCGCCTGCCCGGCGGCGCGGCGGGCGGGCGCACCCCGGCCCATGCATATGCCCTGCACGATTATCAGGTGGGCAAGGATGTGCTGCTGCGCGTGGCGCAGGTCGATCACCTTGAACACGCGTGGAGCGGTGGCGACGCCAGCCTGCCGTTCAATGACAAGGCCAAGCCCGACGCCAGCAAGATGCTGCTCGATTTCTTCTCCAGCCACCGCCGACTGTAAGCCAGCCTGCCGAACGCCGCAACGGCGCCAGGCACTGGTATGCATCGTTCTTCCACGCCCCCGCAGGGCCGCGCCAGCGTGCCGGCACGCTGGCCGCGCCTTTTCCGCACAGATGCCTTTGCCGCAGTACCATGGATTTTGTCCGAGTGGTATTGCTGCGGTATTTAAAATTCACAAAAAAAGGCGCTAAAAATACTAACTGGTATACAATTGGTACATGTTTTCAGTGTGAAGCTGTGTTCGCCGTCCCATGCCCCGACGGCCGATGCGCACTGACGGCAGCCACCCACGTTACGGAATGCGCCATGTCCATCAAGTCCAGGCAATTGCTGTGGTTTTTTGCGTTTTTCCTCGTCTTTGAACTGAATATTTATCTGTCGAACGACATGATCATGCCGGCGATGCTGGGCATCGTCGACGAGTTCCAGGCGGAGAAGAAGTTCGTTCCGCTGTCCCTGAGCCTGTACCTGCTGGGCGGCAGTTCGCTGCAGATTTTCCTGGGCCCGCTGGCCGACACCATCGGCAAGCGCAAGCTGGTGCTGAGCGGCAATGCCTTGTTCCTGCTGGCCACGCTTGCCGTGCCGTTTGCCACCTCGATCGAGCAATTTCTCGTCGCGCGTTTCATCCAGGGCATGGGCTGCTGCTTCATCTTCGTCGGCTATGCCATGATCCATGAACTGTTCGATGACATGGCGGCCGTCAAGCTCAGCAGTATTCTGTCGAGCACCACCATCCTCGCACCCCTGGCCGGCCCCATCCTCGGCAGCGCCATCATCAGCCGGCTGGACTGGCGCTACGTGTTTTTCCTCTCCGGCCTGCTGGCCTTGCTGTCCTTGCTGGGCCTGTTCAAGACCATGCCGCGCACGGCGCCGACACAGCCGCGCCTGGATGGCCGCGCCATCGTGCGCAGCTATGTCGCCATTTTCAGCAACGGGCGCTTCATGTTCGGCATGTTCACGGCCGGGCTGGCCACCGTGCCCCTGACGGCCTGGATCGGCTTTTCGCCCATCTTCGTGCTGCAGGAGATGGGCGCCTCCTACGCCACGTATATCGCCCTGCAATGCGTGATTTTGTCCGGCTTTGTCTTCAGCAGCATCGCCATCCAGCGCCTGCGGCAGGATTTCCCGCTCGGGCATCTGCTGCGCCTGGGCGGACTGATCGCGGCAGCCGGCATGCTGGGCGCGGGCGTGGGCCGCCATCACGTCGACGTGTTTGCGGCCTGCATGTTTGTCTATTCCATCGGCTTCGGCCTGTTCAATGGCGCCCTGATCCGTAGCGCGATCACTGCCAGCAAGGAATCGATGACACTGACGACGGCTGCCATGAGCTTGCTGTACTGCATTTATTTGTCCGCCTGGCTGCAGCTGTACAACGTGCTGTGCCAGCGCTTCGGCTATGCGCTGGAAACGTATGCGCTGCTCAATATCCCCGTCATCGTGGTCATCGCCGGCTGCCTGCTGTTGTTTGCGCGCGGCATGGCGGGGCGCCGGGAAAGCGAGGTGCGGCTGGCCCGGCACTGAAGGCGCAACGATGCGCATGTTCCCGACCTTGAGTTACCTCCTGCGACGTTTATTGACACCCTCCAGCGGAAAATGGTGCGCCCATGAAAATAGATGACCTGGCCTCAAAACACGATCAAGCAAAGATTTTCAACCTGGAATACGAGTTTCGCATCCACCGGCTGAAACTCGATTACATCACCCTGGCCGATATTCGGCCAGCCGGCAGCGACCTGGAACAACTGGCAGCGGAGCACCAGGCAGGCATCGCCGCCCTGCGCAGCTTTGTCGCCGGCAATTTTACGTATTTCAATGCGGCAAGCTGTTCCTCGCTGAGCTGTATCCCCACGCGCGCACTGGGCGACGACGAGCGCTACCTGCACCGCATCTGGATGGGCGGCCCCTTGCCGGCCGTCGCCTGTGAAGCGATCCAGCAGTGGGGCGCGGCGCTGGAAGAGGTGCGGCACAACGGCGGTGCGCCATATGTCTCCATCCTGTGGGCCTGGGATGCGCAACAATTGCGCCATGACGAGCGCTTCAGCCCCACGGGTGGCGCAGGGCGCTACACGATAGGCCGCTACGCCATCGGCGGCACGACCCTGCATATCAACTCGCTGCGCGCGCTGGCGCTGGACTTTGCTCCTGCCCGCTTCGATATCCTCGATACCCTGCATGCGCAGCGCTACTTCGCCACCTTGTCCGATTATTTCCGCATCCTCATCATGTGCGAATACGGCGGCATGTATATGGATGTCGATACGATCCCGCATAAGCCGGCGACGATTTTCCTGATGAAACCGGAAGTGCCCGATTATTTCCAGCGCAAGGAGGGCGAAGGCGAAGCGCGCCAGCATGTCAGCTGGATGAATCTGTTCCTCGATGAAACGGGCATGCTGATCGCCAAGAAGAACGATGCCGCGCTGCGTGTGATCCAGCGCAATGTGAACCTTGCTTATGCGGGCATCGATGGGGAAATCCCCCGTTCTTGCCCGCAATTCGAGGCGCAGCTGTTTGGTCAGTTCTATGCCGAATGGAAGAAAAACCTGGGCGTGACCCTGCTCAGCCATGCCGAGTTCTACCAGCGCTATTGCGTGCTGTATGACGGCGCGCGGGAAGCGGTGACGGGCGGCATCCGAGGCATGCGGCTGCTGGACGATATCATTACCGACATGCACATCCCCTTGAGCGACGAGGAGCGTCGCGCGTATGCGCGCTGCGTGGCGCGGCTAGCCGAAATCGATTGGCAACTCGACGATCCATTGAGCCTGCCCGACATCGTCGACGTGTTCGACATCGAGGAAGTGCCGCGCATGGCGTATGCGGCCCAGTTGCGGGCGGACATCGAGCATTTTCACTATTACTCGGTGCTGTCGGAGGACCCGCAACTGGACCGCGTGAATGCCGTTTTTTGCCGCTACCTGCTGGCCCACCGTTCGCAGCATATTGCCGCCGGCAATTTCTGGTGCCCCACCGTGGGCCGCCACGGCAGCCGCATGCCGGCCGTCGGCGATGCGGCCCCGTCCGGCGACGAGGCGCAGGCGGGCTTGCTGTCGCATGCGCCGCTCAGGCTGGTGCCAGGTGAGCTGCTGGGCGACGAGGCGAAGAACCGCATGGCGAAACTGCTGTTTGCCACCAGTTATCTTGAATACTGTTCGTTTGGAAACAAGCTCAATCTGCAGTTCGTCGAATTGCAGCGGCGGCAGAACATCGACCCTTACCTGACGCACATCCACGGCCTGCATGACGAGGACGACCGTTTCATCGGCTTTTTCACGGCCGCCACGATGGCCGAATTCCAGGCTTGCGGCGCCGTCTCGTATTACCGCGATGACATGAAGGCGCTCGACGATGCCTATGACGCATTCGTGTTCGCGCATGCGCGCGCCGACGACTGTTTCGTCAGCAGCCTGGCCATCGACGAGAAATACCGGGGGCATGGCCTGTTCCGGCAGATGTTCCATGAAATCCGCGACCTGGCCAGCCGCAAGGGCTGTGCGCGCATCACCCTGACGGTGTGGGAAAAGAGCGACGCCTTGCAAGTGTATCTGCACAAGGGTTTTCGCAGCGTGGGTACGTTCGACTATGCCTACAGCCTGTTCTATGACCGCCTGCACTTCCTGGTGTACGAAGGCAACTGAGGAGGGAAACTGAGGAGGGAAACCGAGAGGAGCTGGGGCGGCCGGCAGCCGCCCCAGTGCATGCTTACAGGGCCAGGAAGGCCAGGGCGGCCACGGCCGTCGGCAGCAGGGCACCGGCCAGCAGGCCGACGGCGCCGATCGACTCATCCTTGAAGCCGCGGCGCAGCAGGGCCACGCCGGCCGGATTCGGCGCGTTGGCGATGACGGTCAGGCCGCCACCGGCCACGGCGCCAGCCACCAGCATGTATTTCGCTTCGTCCGTCATGCCGACGATCAGCGAACCGAGGTAAGTGAGGGCCGCATTGTCGGTAATGGCCGTCAAGCCCAGGGCGCCGAAGAACAGGGCCAGCGGCTTCAGGCTGGAGACGATGGGCTGCAGCCACCATTGCTGCATGCCGCCCAGTACCACCAGGCCGCCGAGGAAGAAGCCGACCAGCAAACCTTCTTTCAGGATCAGCGGGCTTTGATAGCGCTCATACGCCTGCACGAAGCCGAGGAAGAACAGGAACAGGCCGAAGAACAGCACGGGATGGTGCGCCAGGGCTACCACGCCGGCCAGCACGGCCAGGTGCACCAGGCTGACGGTCAGCGGCACTTTCGGCGCTTCCACGTCACCCGCTTTCGGCTTGATGTCGGACGTGTTGCTGTGCAGATATTTGCGCAGCAGGATACTCACGCCCGTGGCATTGATCAGCACGGCGATGGCCGCTTTCCAGCCGAAATGGCTGGCCATGAAGGCGCTGTCCCAGTTCCACGTAGTGGCTACCATCAGCACGGGCGGTGCCGCGTATGAAGTCAGGGTGCCGCCGATGGACACGTTGACGAACAGCACGCCCAGCGCGCCGTATTTCAGCCATTCGGGTATGCCCGGACGGAAGATTTGTGGCGCCAGCATCAGCGCAGCCAGGGTCATGGCGGCCGGTTCCGTGATCATCGAGCCCGTCAGGGGCACGAGCGCCAGTCCCAGCCAGACGAGGGCCAGTTCCGTGCGCAGCGGCATGACGCGCGCCACGCTTTTCAACAGGCGCTGCACGGCGTCGAGCACGGGGCGCGAGGCGGCTACCACCATGACGACAAAGACGAACAGCGGTTCCGTGTACTGGCGCGATTCGGCATACTCGATGGCCGCCTCGCCGCCCGAGACAAAGGCCATGATGATGATCAAAATGAAGGCCCAGAAGCCGAACACGACTTCCACTTCGCCCAGCAAGTGCAGCATGCCTGCATGACGGGGGTGGCGCTGCGCCAGGGTTTCAAACGATTTGGCGGCGAAGGTGTGGATGAGAGCAAGGCCGAAGACGATGGCGCTGATGATTTGGATGGTGGTCAAATGCGTTTCCTTATGGACGGAGGGAGCCGACTGGTACTTTGCCAGGCGGTAAGGAGAGTGCTTATGGTACAGCAATCGATGCCGGAAACGGGGTTTTTCGGACATGGCGGAGCGGCCCGGGCAGCGGCGATGCACAGAGAATAAGCAGATAAGCCTTGCCAAAAGGAGGGCCGGATAGTACTGTATATACATACAGTATTCATCTTCATATCTAATTATGCAACATTCCGAATTGATGGCCTCGCCGGAAGCCTTGCACCCTTCTTTATGGCGTGCATCGCAGCTGGGCCAGGGCGCCACGCGCTGCCTGGAGACGGGCTTTGCCGCCCTGTCCGCGCAGCTGCCAGGCGGCGGTTGGCCCAGCGGCAGCCTCATCGATCTGCTGGTGCAGCAGCCGGGCAGCGGCGAATTGCGCCTGCTGGCGCCCGCGCTGGCGCAGCTGCCGGGCTTGCCCATCGTGCTGCTGCAGCCGCCCCATCCGCCGCAGGCGCTGGCCCTGGCCGCGCAGGGACTGGTGTCGTCGCAGCTGCTGTGGCTAAAGAGCGCCAGCAGCAAGGATGCTTTGTGGGCGGCGGAAAACATCTTGCGCAGCGGCAGTTGCGGCGCCTTGCTGTTCTGGCAGTCGCACGTGCGCGCCGACAGCCTGCGCCGCTTGCACCTGGCCGCGCAAGGCGGTAACACCCTGTTCTGCATGCTGCGCCCCTTGCACGGCGCGCAGGATGCGTCGCCAGCGCCGCTGCGCCTGTCCGTGCGCCCGGCCGCCGGCGGCATCGAGATCGGCTTCATCAAGCGCCGGGGACCGCAGCGCGACGCGCCCCTGTTCCTGCCCCTGCAACCTCCTTCTTTACTGCTGCGTCATGCGACTCTGGATCGGCCTGTGCCTGCCCCTGCTTCCGCTCGAAGTGTTTTGCCCGCGCTGGTCGGCTGACCGCCTGAGCGTGGTGCTGGAGCAGGAGCAAGTGATGGTTCTGTCGCCGCTGGCGCAGGCGGCTGGCATCCGGCCGGGCATGCGCCGCGCGGGCGCGCTGATGCTGGCGCCGCAGGCACGCCTGCATGAACGCTCGCACGAACTGGAAGCGCAAGCCTTGCAAGCGGTGGCGCTGGCGCTGCTGCAATACTCGCCGCTGGTGGCGCAGGGCGAAGAAGCCACCCTGCTGGTCGACGCGGGCGCCAGCCTGCGCCTGTTTGGCGGTGTGCGCGCCCTGTGCCGGCAAATCGCGGCCAGCTTGCGCGCGCTCGGCTACACGGCCCAGCTGTCGTGTGCCCCCACGGCGCGGGGCGCCTGGCTGCTGGCGCGCGCCGGTACGCGCCGGGGCCGGACATTAAGCATGGCCAGTCTCGTGCGCCGCCTCGACCGCCTGCCGTGCGCCCTGCTGCCGCCCGCGCGCCCCTACCTGGACTGGCTGGAGGGCATCGGCTGCCGTAACCTGGGGCAGCTGCGCCACTTGCCGCGGCCCGGCTTGCAGCGCCGCTGCGGCAGGACCTTGCTGGACATGCTCGACGACGCGCATGGCCACAGCACGGAACTGTACCTGTGGATCGAAGCGCCGCCCACGTTCCGCGCGAGCCTGGAATTGTTCGACCGCGTGGAGCACGCGGACGCGCTGCTGTTCGGCGCGCGCCGCCTGCTGCAGCAGATGACGGGCTGGCTGTGCGCGCGGCAATTTGCTGTCGAGCGCATACAACTGCTGCTGGCGCACGAGCGGGGCAGGGTGGCGCGCCCGCCCACCGTCATCGAGCTGGCTTTGGGTGTCGCCGTCTGGCGTGACGAACACTTGTTGCGTTTGCTCAAGGAGCGCCTGGCGCAGCTGGTGCTGGAGGCGCCCGTGATCGGTCTCACCCTGGAAGCGCTGCAGGTGCAGCCCATGGCGCCGCCTAGCGAGAGCCTGTTTCCCGAGCCGGGCGGCACGCCGCAGGAGCGCCAGCGCCTGATGGAATTGCTGGTGGCGCGCCTGGGCGCCGAGAATGTCTTGCAGGCAGTGCCGCGCGCCGATTACCGCCCCGAAGCGGCGAACCAGTGGCTGCCGCTGCCTGCCAAGCCCGGCGCTAAAAGCGCGCTGCCCGACTTGCCGCCCGGCTTGCCCGGCATGCCCCGTCCCGGCTGGCTGCTGGCCCAGCCCATTGCCCTCTTGATGCGCGAACACCGGCCCTTCTATGGCTCGCCCCTGAAAATGGTGTCCGTCGCCGAGCGCATCGAGGCGGGCTGGTGGGGCCAGTCGCAGGCGCGCGATTATTTCATCGCCGAAGGCCTCGACCACGCCCATTACTGGGTCTACCGCGAACGCATCGCCGGCAGCGGTGAAGAGGCCGCGCCGCGCTGGTTTTTGCATGGCTTGTTTGGCTGAGTGGGGCAGCCGTTCCTGCGCGCCATGCTTGCCTGTTTTGCGCTCGGCGTCCCGTGACAAACGGAGATAATTGACATGGTCTGCTCCTGTAAGATGCTTCTTCAGTTTATGGCCAGACCGCCTGCCTGCATCTTGTGTGATGGATGCAGGATGCCTGGCCAGGCGCGGTACGATATCTTTGGGGAAATATGAAACTGCTATTGCTGCTGGTATTGGGACTCATGTTGTGTCGGAATCCGGCGCATGCCGCTCATCAGCCGCCTCCGCATACTGCCATGGCAAGCTACGAGCACGTACAGTTTCTGCGGAAAGCCGCTTTCAACATCATTGTCAATGCCAGGGATGACCAGGCGGCGCTGAAAAAATATGCGCAGGCGCTGGAAACCATCCTCGTGTATCTTGACAGGCCGGAGATCCGTGATCTGGCGGCTGGTAATATTTATCTGAAATTTTGCGGATTTAATCTGAGGCTGGACCTGGCCGAAACGTATGGCAAACTGAAGCAGCAAGACAAGGCGGTCAAGACCTTGCAGGAAATCAACGACATAAGCTGGACGCCGATACTGCTGAAAGTGATGAAAGACAGGCCCGGCCTGGCAAAGATGGCAGATGATCCACGCGTGCAAAAGATACTGTCCGTTGCCGCTATCCCCAGGCAGCTATGGCCATCCGAGGCGGCGTATCCCTACTCCGCCACCTTGAGCGTCGAGGAGCGGGTGGCGGGGCTTTCGCAATTTTGGCACCAGGTCAGGGAAAGTTTCGTCTATTTCGACAACGTGCCGGAGCTCGACTGGAATAAGGTCTACCTGGAATACCTGGGCAAGGTGATCGCAGCCGGAACGACGGAAGAATATTACCGAGTGCTGTCGCAACTGGCGCCCTTGCTCCGGGATGGCCACACGAATATTTATGCGCCGCCAGAACTCAGCAAGAAATTGTATGCCCGGCCACCGTTGCGCACGGCCATGCTGGACAATAAAGTAGTCATAGAGGCAATTTCTAGTCCTGCGCTGAAGGCCAGGCTTGCAGTTGGCGATGAAGTGCTCAGCATCGATGGGATACCGGTTCAGGACTATGCGAAACAATACATTTTGCCCTTGGTAAGCAGTTCAACGGAGCAGGATCGTCAGTTGCGCACGTATGGTTATCAGCTCCTGGCGGGGGATGCGGACAGGCCGATTACGCTTGGCTTGCGCAATATGTCCGGCCTGGAGCGTAGTGAAGTCATCGCCAGGTCGGGGCATGCCGATATTGAAAAAAAAGAAGCATTTATATTCAAGATGTTGCCCGGGCGAATAGCCTATCTCTCCCTCGACCATTTCGAGAGTGATGAAGGCGTCAGAAAATTGGAAAAGGTTTTCCCTGACATCCTGCAGGCCAAGGCGCTCGTCCTCGATATCCGGAAAAATGGTGGAGGTTCTACACAGTTTGGTGCAGATATTCTCAGTTATCTGACCCGGCAGCCGATCCCGTTTTCGAAGAGTTACGTTCGGAGTGACAATGGTTATTCCCGGAGTGACGGTGCAGATATCGTATGGAAAGTCATCGGAGGAAAGGGCAGTGAAGCGCATTATTCGCGGAAGCGTGTTTTTGACGGTCCGGTGGCTGTGCTGACAGGCGCAGCAACGTTTTCGGCGGCGGAAGATTTTCTTGTTTCCTTCGATACATTGCAGAGAGGATTAAAGATAGGCGAGGCGACCGGAGGCAGTACGGGCCAGCCCATCTTGGTGTATTTGCCGGGCGGCGGCCATGGGCGGATTTGCGCGAAGCGCGATACCTATCCCGATGGGCGGGAATTCGTGGGTATCGGTATTTTTCCCGATGTCGAGGTGCGTGCCACCAGAGAAAGTCTGGCCGCAGGCGAGGATGTTGTGCTGAACAAGGCGGTGAGCCTGCTGAACCAGCGCAAGCAGTGATGCCAATCGTGGCGATTTCCGGGCCGCCCAGTGGCGCTATCCACGCTTACACGCAGTTAGCCCATGGTCTTGCTGGTGGCAGGACGTGCTGGCCAAGCAACGCACATTGCCATGCTTGGCTATACTTGCTTTCTTGCGCCGTGTCGCACACCTCAATTAGGATTTCCATGTCCCAACTCTCCGACTTTCCCATCACCCAGAAATGGCCTGCCCGGTATCCCGAGCGCCTGCAACTGTATTCTCTGCCCACGCCGAACGGCATCAAGGTTTCCATCCTGCTGGAAGAACTGGGCCTGGCTTACGAGCCGCACCTGGTCAGCTTCGAGCAGAACGACCAGATGTCGCCCGCATTCCTGTCCCTCAATCCGAACAACAAGATTCCCGCCATCCTCGACCCGCACGGTCCCGCCGGCAAGCCGCTGGCCCTGTTCGAATCGGGCGCCATCCTGTTGTACCTGGCCGAAAAGACGGGCAAGTTCCTGCCGCAGGACGCGGGCTTGCGCTACGAAACCATCCAATGGCTGATGTTCCAGATGGGCGGTATCGGCCCCATGTTTGGCCAGGTGGGCTTTTTCCACAAGTTCGCCGGCAAGGACTATGAAGACAAACGTCCGCTGGAGCGCTATCTCGGCGAGGCCAGGCGGCTATTGGGCGTACTCGAGCAGCGCCTGCAGGGCCGCGACTGGATCATGGGCGGGCAGTACACGATTGCCGACATCGCCATCTTCCCGTGGGTGCGCTGCCTCGTGGGTTTCTATGGCGCTGGCGACCTCGTCGGCTTCGACAACTTTCCGAATGTGCAGCGCGCGCTGCAAGCGTTCCTGGCCCGGCCTGCCGTCATCAAGGGCCTGGACATACCGAAGCGCGATTAAGGTTGGCCAACTGCGGCGGCCGGGCAGCGCTACAATGCGCCATCGGCCGCGCTGCGCGGCAGCTTTGATCTGAGACAATGAAATCCACCCGGCAAGATTTTCCCGGCGCGCACGGCCATGTGATGGCGGCGCGCCTCGACGCGCCCGACGGCGCCATCCGCGCCTATGCGCTGTTCGCCCATTGCTTCACCTGCGGCAAGGATGTGCTGGCCGCGCGGCGCATCGCGCAAGGCTTGACGGAACACGGCATCGCCGTGCTGCGCTTCGACTTTACGGGGCTGGGCGCCAGCGAGGGTGAGTTTGCCGCCACCAATTTCTCGTCGAACGTGGACGACCTGCTTGCCGCCGCCGACTTTTTGCGGGCCAGACATGCTGCGCCGCAATTGCTGATCGGCCACAGCCTCGGTGGCGCCGCCGTGCTGGCCGCTGCCGCGCAAGTGCCGGAAGCCACGGCCGTGGTGACCTTGGCCGCCCCCAGCACGCCCGCCTACGTGACGCGCATGTTCAGCGACCATCTGGAGCAAATCGCCGCCGAAGGCGAGGCACTGGTGCAGCTGGAAGGGCGGCCATTCCGCATCCGCCAGCAATTCGTCGACGACGCGGGCAGCCACAGCCTGAAGGCTACCATCGCCGGCCTGCGCCGCGCCTTGCTGGTGATGCACGCGCCGAATGACACGACGGTGAGCCTGTCGAATGCGATGGATATTTTTACGGCAGCGAAGCACCCGAAAAGTTTCGTTTCGCTCGACGATGCCGACCATCTGTTGACGGGGCGCGATGATGCGGCCTATGTCGCCAACGTCATCGCCGCGTGGAGCGCGCGCTACCTGCAGGCGCGGCCAGTTTTTTCCTGACTAGCAGAAATACGCTGGCGCCCAGCGGCAGGGAGACGATGAATGTCCAGGGCTGGTAGGCGCTGGTGCCTGCGGCAACGCCAAACAGCTGGATGGCGATGGGTAGAAACAGGTACTGTCCCGTCGCCCAGTTGAGCGATAGCTGGCCGAAACCGATGCTGATGAACAGCAACCAGGGCCATTTCCTGACGGTCAGCTTGCTGCGCAGGCATAACACCAGGGTAGACAGGATCAGCAAGGGGGAGAGGATGGCAGCGCCGAGCACCACGTAGTGGAGCAGCGATTTGCCGCCTAGCGTGAAGGTCGCCAGCTGTTCCAGCGATGCGCTCTGCGGCGCCACGCTCAAGCCCATGATGGTGGCGTCAGTGCCATATTTTCTCAGCACGACGGTGCTGACGATCCATTTTTCAGGATAGGCATATTCGAAGCTGACACTCAGCAGTTGAGGCGCATCGCGCTGCTCGATGCGCTGGTAGCCCACCACCTTGACGTACCGGGGCTCGCCTGCGGGGAAGGCGGCACTCAAGGCGGGCAGCGCCTGGCGGATCTGATCGCCGTTATTGCCCGGCTCGGTAGCCATGCGCACATAGTCCAGCTGTTTTTCACGCAGCAAGTCGCTGTAATGCCGCGCCAGTTGCTGGTCTTGCAGCGGCACCTTCTGTTCAAAGTCCTTGATCAGGTCGGATTGCTGGCATCCGGCCAGCATACAAAACAGGGCGGGCACGGCGCAGGTGCGCAGAAAGAGCAGGAACATGGACGGAAAAAGCAAGGGGACGATGAAAAACGCCGCCCCTGCTGGGGCAGGCGCGGCGCATGATGGTGTTCAGGTGGCGAAGGCTCAGTCCTCGTCAAACTCTGCCGATAAATCCTTCCAGCCCTTGCTGACGGCAAAGGCGGAAAATTCCTCGGGCGCTTCCAGAACGATCAGTTTCTTGTCTTGCAAGCCCAGGTCGCCATGGCCGAAGTCCGGGCCGACGTAGCCGAGGCTGCGCAAGCGGGCCAGGATGTGGCCGACCAGGGTCTTGTCCTTGTATGCGCCCGCTTCGAGCGGGGCGGCGAAATCGACATAGACGTCGATGATGCCGTAGCCTTCGTCGAAGATGCGGATGGCCTTGATGTCGTGGGCACGGCCGGAGCCGTCGGTGGCCTTGAAGGGGCCGCTGAGCTGGATGTCGGTGTCATTATTCATGCCGCCAGCATACACCAAAAGCCGGCCCCGCATAGGGCGCGCGGCGCAAAATCCTCCCGGAACCGTCGCCTCAGCGTGCCTGCAGAATGGCCGACAGACGGTCGCGCGTACCGGCGATGCGCTCCAGTTGCGGGTACTTCAAGCCGCCGTGATAGTCGAGTGCCACCGTCTGGAATTGCTTGCCCTTTCTGACCAGCAAGTTGATCGGCTGCGGGCTGGTCTTGGCCGCCTGGATGGCCGCCTTCAATAGCTTGGGCGTGTAGGCCGTGCCATTGACGGCGAGCAAGGTGGTGTTGCCCGACAGGCCAGCCTGGAAGGCGGGACCATCCCACAGCAGCTTGCCCAGCTTGCCGTCCTTGTCTATGCTCAAGCCCAGTGTATATGTCAGGTCCGTGCTCTTGCTGCGCTCTTCATTGGCTTTCAGGAAGGGAGTGGGCGTGTCGCGGTAGACCAGTTTCCAGCCGGCGCGGGCCAGGCCATCGAGCGGCGCGCCGGGTCCGTGGCCATCGAGGCGGCGGCGCAGGAACGCGGCCCAGTCGTGCGGCTGCACGGCGTTCAGCGCAGCGACCACGTCCTCGAACGTGTAGGGCAGGGGTGTGGTGCTGCCATCCTGCACGCCAAAGAAACTGCGCGCGAAGTCGTCGAGCGAGCGGCGTTCGCCCGACAGTTCGCGGATGGTGGTGTCGACGTCGAGCCAGACCAGCGCGCCTTCCATATAGTAATCTTCGTCGCGCTGCCAGCTGCTCCAGCCGATGGGGCGCCGGCCATTGATGATGGGGTCGTTCGTTGTGTCCTGCATGGTGCGCCAGCTGCGCCCCGGCATGACGTCGTAATGGGCCGCCGTCGCGGCGAACAGCTCGCGCATGTGGGCCGGGGCCACCAGGCCGGAACGGGCCGCCAGCACATTGCCCCAGTACTGGGTCTGGCCTTCGTAGACCCACAGCAGGCTGTTTTGCAGCGGCGTGTTGAAGTCGGGCGTGTCCTGGCCGGCGGGGCGGCGGAACTTGCCGTTCCACGAATGCGTCAGCTCATGGGGCAGCAGCACGCGCTCCGCTTCGTTCTTGTCCCAGTCGCTGAAATAGCCGGGCTTGACACCGTTTTCGCTCGACTGCATGTGTTCGCGGCCGATGCCGCCGAACTCGTCGCTCAGGGCCAGCAGGAAGTCATAGTGGCGGTAATGGCGCGCGCCGAACAGTTTGTAGGCTTGCTGCAGCATGGCGCGGTGTTTTTCGACTTGCTGTGGCGTCGCTTCGAGGCTGTCGGCGCTGTCGGCCATCACATTGAGGTGTACGGGCACTTGCGCGCCCGGGTCGAGGTCGATGCGCTCGAAATGGCGCCCCGCGAAGACGGGCGAGTCGACCAGAGTGCCGAGGTCCAGCGGTTCGAAATCGACTTGCTGGCTGGCCGGCGTGGCCGTACGCGCGCGCACTTCCAGGGCGCTGGCAAATTCCCAGCCCGCCGGCAGGGTCAGGCTCGGTTGCACGAGGATGTCGCGCGCGGCGCGCCCGGCCGGATACAGGGTCATCGCATGCCATTGCACGCCCAGCATGGCGCCCGTCATGGTGATGCGGCCCTGGCTGGTGTCGACGGGCGAGAGGAACTGGTATTGTGCTTCCACGCTGCCGGCGCCGGCCGGCACCTCCACGTGGAAGGCGAACATGTTGACGGGGTCGCGCCGCCATTCCAGAGGCTGGCCGTTGGCGGACAGGCGCAGGCCGGCCAGCTGGTTCAGGGGGCCGCTGGGGCCGTGGTTGCCGGGCACCCATTGTGGATACAGCAGGGTCAGCTTGCCGGGCGCGGCGGGAATACTTGCGCGGATGCTGAATAGTTGCTGCGCCACATTGCTGGCATCGACGTGCAGCACGATGGGGGCGGGCGTGGCGGCCTGGGCCGCGGCGGAAACGAGAAGGGAGAAGGACAAAGACAGGAAGGCGCGGGACATGGGGCGGCGGGCTGGATGGCAAAGGCCGAGTCTAGCATTCTGTAAAAATTTCTTACAAATTTGGGGCTGACTGGGGCGTTTTTCGCCAATTTCAAGGCCTTGAAAGGGGCTGGACAGGCCGTATATCGGTAACAGGCGGATGCTCACGGTGAGGTCCGCCCCTCTTATCGCTTCATTTGAAAAGGATATTTATCATGCGTACTTTTGACCTTGCCCCCCTGTATCGTTCCGCCATTGGCTTTGACCGCCTGGCACAACTGCTCAATGAACAGCGCGCCGATGCGCAACCGAGCTATCCACCCTACAACATCGAACTGGTGTCGGAAGATAAATACCGGATCGTGATGGCATTGGCTGGCTTCTCGCGCGAAGAGATCGACATCATCACCGAACGCGACTCCCTGCACGTCACGGGCCGCAAGCAGAAAGATGGCGTCGAGCGCACGTTCTTGCACCGTGGCATCGCTGCCCGCGATTTCGAACAGCGTTTCCAGCTGGCCAACCATGTGAAGGTCACGGGCGCCACGTTTGAAAACGGCATGCTGACCATCGACCTGGTGCGTGAAGTGCCGGAAGCGCTGAAACCGCGCAAGATCGAGATCGGCACCGGCAGCGACACCTACGCCACCGCCGCTAACGTGAATGCGCTGGAACAGCGCCAGGCAGCCTGAGCTGAGCTGATGTCGGCGCCACGCGCTGGCATAGCCGGGAGGGGCTAGCCGCTCCCCATGCAGTAAAATACTGGCCGGTTGATCCGGCCAGTGTCACGTCCAGAGCCCGTTCGGGCCCTTCATCGCCCGCCATGCGAGGTGTGCGCAGCACGCAAGATTAAACCCTGCTTAAAGGCGCCAGCGCCTGTTTCCAAATAGAAAAATGTTAAGCACAGCCTAAGACTCGTGGCCCACTATTGCATACATCAAAATCTCATTGAATGAGGAGCAATTCATGGAACAGCAAACCAATACCGCATCGCTGAAAATCAAACGCACCGTAGCCGCGCTGGCCGCGATCGGTGTGCTGGGTGCCGGCGGCGCCATGGTGATCCATCAGAACAATGCAGGCGCGAATGCCGCCGCCAGCGCGCCGGCCGCCCCGGTGGCCGCCGCCGTGGCGCCTGCCGCTGCCGCACCGCTGGTGGCCTTGCCCGACTTTAGCCAGATCGCCGCGCGCAATAGCCCGGCCGTGGTCAATATCAGCGTCACGGGCAGCACCAAGGTGGCTTACGACCCCTCGGCCCAGGCCGGCAACGACGATTTCGGCAACGACCCCTTCTTCGAATTTTTCCGCCGCTTCCAGGGGCCGCAAGGCGGGCAGCGCGGTGGCCGCGACGTGCCCACGCACGGCCTCGGTTCCGGCTTCATCGTCAGCCCGGATGGCGTCATCATGACGAATGCCCACGTGGTACGTGATGCGCGCGAAGTGACCGTCAAGCTCAACGACCGTCGCGAATTCCGCGCCAAGGTGCTGGGCACGGATCCGAAGACCGATATCGCCGTGCTGAAGATAGACGCGAACAACCTGCCCGTCGTACCGCTCGGTCATTCGAGCGACCTGAAAGTGGGCGAGTGGGTGTTGGCCATCGGTTCGCCGTACGGTTTCGACAGCACGGTGACGGCGGGCGTGGTGAGCGCCAAGGGCCGCTCCCTGCCTGACGACAGCAATGTCCCCTTCATCCAGACCGACGTGGCAGTGAACCCCGGCAACTCGGGCGGTCCGCTATTCAATACGCGCGGCGAAGTGGTGGGTATCAATTCGCAGATCTACAGCCAGACGGGAGGCTTCCAGGGCTTGTCGTTCGCCATCCCGATCGACCTGGCCGGCCGCATCAAGGACCAGATCGTCGCCACGGGCAAGGCCAGCCATGCCAAGCTGGGCGTGACGGTGCAGGAAGTGAACCAGGGTTTTGCCGACTCGTTCAAGCTGGCCACGCCGGAAGGCGCCTTGGTCGCCAACGTGGAGCGGGGTAGCCCGGCCGACAAGGCAGGCCTGAAGTCGGGCGACGTGGTGCGCAAGGTGAATGGCCAGCGCATCATCGGCTCGGCCGACTTGCCGGCTCTAGTGGGTACGTCCTTGCCAGGCGACAAGATCAGCCTGGATGTCTGGCGTGACGGCAAGATCGTCAGCCTGACGGCAACCCTGGCCAATGCCGCCGACAAGGTGGCCGAAGTGGCGAAAAGCGACAGCGCGGCCGGCAAGGTAAAGCTGGGCCTGGCGCTGCGTCCGTTACAATCGGATGAAAAACGCGAGGCGGGCATCAGCGCCGGCCTGCTGGTGGAAGACGCTGGCGGTGCGGCCGCGAATGCCGGAGTGCAGCCGGGCGACGTGCTATTGTCGGTCAATGGCCGTCCCGTCAACACGGTCGAACAGGTGCGCGACGTGGTGGAAAAATCCGCCAAGTCGGTGGCCTTGCTGATACAGCGGGGACCGGATAAGATTTTTATTCCCGTGCGATTAGGTTAACTCATTAGCACCGGGGTCAGACCCGCCGGGTCTGACCCCAGCCTTTCATCTTTTGGGGTGAAAGCGAGCATAACGAAACAGAAAGGCAAGCCATGCGCTTATTGCTGGTAGAAGATGACACGATGATCGGCGAGGTGGTGCTTGACTTGCTGCGCGCCGAGCATTACGCGGTGGACTGGGTCAAGGATGGCGACATGGCCGACACGGCCCTGCAGACGCAAACCTATGACCTGGTGCTGCTGGACCTGGGCTTGCCGCGCAAGGATGGTCTTGATGTGCTGCGCTCGATGCGATTGCGCAAGCTCGACACCCCGGTGCTGGTGGCCACGGCGCGCGACGCCGTCGAGCAGCGCATCGCGGGCCTCGACGCGGGTGCCGACGATTACGTGCTGAAGCCGTATGACCTCGATGAATTGCTGGCGCGCATACGCGCCCTGCTGCGGCGCGCCTCGGGGCGGCCGGAACCGATCTTCGAACACCAGGGCGTGAGTATTAATCCGCTGACGCGCGAAGTGATCGCCGAGGGCCATCCCGTCAACCTGTCGGCGCGCGAATGGGCCGTGCTGGAAGCCTTGATCGCGCGCCCCGGCATCGTGCTGTCGCGCGCACAGCTGGAAGAAAAACTGTACAGCTGGAAGGATGAAGTCAACAGCAATGCCGTGGAAGTGTATATCCATGGCTTGCGCAAGAAGCTCGGTAGCGACTTGATCCAGAACGTGCGCGGCCTCGGCTATATGGTGCCCAAGGCATGAGGATGAAGGTCACGGTGACGCACTCGCTGCGCGGCCGCCTGCTGTGGTTTTTGCTGGCGGCCATCATCATGGCGGCCCTGGCCCAGGCGTCGATCGCCTACCGCAGCGCCCTGTACGACGCTGACCAGATTTTTGACTACCACATGCAGCAGATGGCCCTGTCGCTGCGCTCCGGCGCGCCGCTGGCCAACCATGCGCAAGCTTTGCCGGCCGACCCCGTCAACAACGACATGGTGGTGCAGGTGTGGACGCCGGACGGCGTGCAGGTGTTCCGCTCGATCACGCGCGCGGAACTGCCGCAGCGCGCCGTGCTGGGCTTTTCCAACGTGAAAGCCAACGGCACCACCTATCGCATCTTCTCCGTGCAAACCAGTTCCCAGACCGTGCAGATCGCCCAGGACATGGCCGTGCGCAAGCGCATGGCCGGCAGCCTGGCGCTGCGCACGGTGGGCCCCATCGCGCTGATGGCGCCGATATTGATGCTGGTCGTCTGGTGGGTCGTCAGCGGTTCGCTGGCGCCCGTTTCGCGCGTGCGCAAGCAGGTGGCGGCGCGCCAGGCCGATGATCTGTCGCCCGTCTCGGAAGCGGGCTTGCCAGATGAAGTGCGCCCTCTGGTGCATGAATTGAACCTGCTGTTCGGGCGCGTAAAAACGGCGTTCGACGCGCAGCAGCATTTCGTCGCCGACGCCGCGCATGAATTGCGCACGCCGCTGGCCGCCCTGAAACTGCAGGTGTTGAGCCTGGAACGGGCCGAATCCGAGGAAAAGCGCAGCCTGGCGATTTCCCGCGTGAGTGCAGGCATCGAGCGGGCCACGCGCCTGGTCGAGCAATTGCTGGTGCTGGCGCGCCAGGAAGCGAGCGCCGCCAGCGGCGACCAGTTGCAGGCGGTGGACTTGAACGACGTCGTCAAGCGGGCGCTGGGCGACATGGCCGGCATCGCGCAAGCGCGCAAGATCGACCTGGGCCTGCATCACATGGACCCGGCCAAGGTGGCGGGGCAGGCCGATGCGCTCAATATCATGCTGCGCAACCTGGTCGACAACGCCATCAAGTACACGCCGCAGGGCGGCACGGTCGATATCGACCTGCGCGCCAGCCCCGTCGGCGTGACCTTGTCCGTGGAAGACAGCGGTCCCGGCATCCCGCCCGAAGAGCGCGAGCGCGTCTTCAGCCGCTTCTACCGCGTGCCCGGCACGGACGCTAACGGCAGCGGCCTGGGGCTGGCCATCATCAAGGCCATCGCCGAACGCCATGGCGCGCGTCTGGTGCTGGATAAATCCGAGCGCCTGGGCGGCCTGTGCGTGCGCGTGGAATTCCCCCTGGTGGCGAAAAAATGAGGCAGATTTCCCTCCACTTCGCCCTTGTATGAGGCGGATCTTTAACCTGGTGCATTGACGTGCGCGCCGTGGCCCTATATTGTCTGCGAAACAAGCAGAACCAGACCACGGAGCGCAGCATGCAGAGAATCGGATTTTCAGGAACCCTCGACCCCATCACCAACGGCCATATGTGGGTGATCGGCGAAGCGCGTTCGCTCGCCGACGAGGTGATCGTCTTCCTGTCGCAAAACCCCGCCAAGCGCCCTCAATTCCCTGCCGAAGACCGCAAGCGCATCATCGAACAGAGCGCGCGCGAGTGCGGCTGGGACAATGTGCAGGTGGTCATCGTCAAGGGCGACTACACGGCGCGCGCGGCGAAAAAGCATGGCTGCGACTACCTGATCCGCGGCATCCGCACGACGGCCGATTTCGACTATGAAAACCTGATCCAGCAAACCAATGTGGACGTGCTTGCTGGCGCCAAGACGATTTTCGTCATGCCGCCGCGCGACCTCGGCTCCGTCAGCTCCAGCTTTGTCAAGGCGCTGGAAGGCCCCGTGGGCTGGAACTGGACCATGCAGAAGTTCGTCCCTGGCCCGGCCTACCAGGCGTGGATACTCGACTGCCTGCGCAAGGAGTGGGAAGCGCTGTGGAATTACGCCAGCGCCTCGCAAGCCGACATCGCGCTGGCGGATCACTGGTTCGCGTACCTGACGGGACCGCAGGCGTATGGCGGCACGGACCGCCACTATCACAACCTCGACCACCTGGTGCACGGCCTGTCGGAAATCCGCGTGTGGGCGGACAATACCAATGCGCCCAAACGCGACAGCGCGCTGGTCAAAAAAGCCTTCTGGTTCCATGACGCCGTCTACAGCCACGACGAAGACGCCCTGTATTCGAGCGAAGAGGCCAGCGCCCAGCTGTGGCTGGCCAGCGGCCTCGATGCGGGCGACAACCTTGATGTGGCGCAATTGATACGCGTGACTGACCATTTCCAGGGACCCGGCATCAGCCACGCGCTGAAGGACGCCATGCTCAGCGCCGACCTGGCCATCCTCGGTCAGGATGAAGAGGTGTACCACGCCTACACGCAAGCCATCGGCCGTGAATACGCGCATGTGGACCCCGTGCGCTTCAACGAGCAGCGGGGCTTGGCGCTGCAGCACCTGTGCGCCAAGGCACAGGCGGGACAGCTGTTTGGCGATGCGTATTTCGCCGACCAGTACAACGAGCGGGCCATTGAAAACATGCAGAAGGAAATCGCGGCGCTGGCCGGCTGATTGTCGTCAGCTTGTTGTCGCCAGGGATGAATTGTTGCAAGTCCATCCCTGGCTAGTCACCTTAGCGGGCCGCAGCCTTGGCGCGCGCCGCGTGCAATTTCTTGAAGCTGTCGATCAGGCGCTGGTGCCTGTCCAGTCCTTCCAGCTGCATGCTGGTCGGGGTCAGGCCGAAGAAGCGCACGCTGCCGTCCACCGAGCCCAGCACCGCGTCCATGCGGGCGTCGCCAAACATGCGGCGGAAATTGACCACGTAATCATCCAGCTCCAGCTCGTCGTCCAGTTCCACTTCCAGCACCACGTTCAATGCTTGATAGAACAGCTTGCGCTCGAGCGTGTTGTCGTTGTACTGCAGGAAGGTTTCCACCAGTTCTTTCGCCTCTTCGAACTGCTGCAGGACGAGCTGAATCAGCAGCTTCAATTCCAGCGTCGTCAGCTGGCCCCACACCGTGTTTTCGTCAAACTCGATGCCGATCAGCGTGGCGATGTCGCCGTACTCGTCGAGCTCGCTGTTTTCCAGGCGCTCCAGCAGCGCTTCCAGGCTGGCATCGTCCAGACTATGCAGGTTTAGGATGTCGGCGCGGAACAGCAGCGCCTTGTTGGTGTTGTCCCAGATCAAATCCTCGACGGGATACACTTCCGAATAACCTGGCACGAGAATGCGGCAGGCGGTGGCGCCCAGCTGGTCATACTCGGCCGTGTACACTTCCTTGCCCATGTCGGCGAGGATGCCGAACAGGGTCGCCGCTTCCTCGGCATTCGAGTTCTCGCCGTGGCCGGAAAAATCCCACTCGACAAAATCGTAATCGGCCCTGGCGCTGAAGAAGCGCCACGAGACGATGCCGCTGGAATCGATGAAGTGTTCGACGAAGTTATTCGGCTCGGTGACGGCTTCGCTGGCAAACGTCGGCTGCGGCAAGTCATTCAAGCCTTCAAAACTGCGCCCTTGCAGCAATTCCGTCAGGCTGCGCTCGAGCGCCACTTCCAGGCTCGGGTGCGCGCCGAACGAGGCAAACACGCCGCCCGTGCGCGGGTTCATCAGGGTAACGCACATCACCGGGTACACGCCGCCCAGCGACGCATCTTTCACCAGCACGGGAAAGCCTTGCTCTTCCAGGCCCTGGATGCCGGCCAGGATGCCCGGATACTTCGCCAGCACTTCCTGCGGCACGTCGGGCAGGGCGATTTCACCTTCGAGGATTTCGCGCTTGACGGCCCGTTCGAAAATTTCCGACAGACATTGCACCTGCGCTTCGACCAGGGTATTGCCGGCGCTCATGCCATTGCTGACGTACAGGTTTTCGATCAGGTTTGACGGGAAATACACGACCTCGCCATCGGAATGGCGCACATACGGCAGCGAGCAGATGCCGCGTTCGGCATTGCCGGAGTTGGTGTCGATCAGGTGCGAGCCGCGCAGCTCGCCATCGGGGTTGTAGATATCGAGGCAGTAGGCATCGAGAATCTCCTTCGGCAGCGCATCCTTGCGGCCAGGCTTGAACCAGCGTTCGTTCGGGTAATGCACGAATGGCGCGTTGGCGATGTCGACACCCCAGAAAGACCCCGCGTAGAAATGGTTGTTGCTGAGCCGCTCGATATACTCGCCCAGGGCCGACGCCAGCGCGCTTTCCTTGGTCGCGCCCTTGCCGTTGGTAAAGCACATGGGTGAGTGCGCGTCGCGGATGTGCAGCGACCATACATTTGGAATGATGTTGCGCCACGAAGCGATTTCAATCTTGATGCCCAGGCCCGCCAGGAGGCCCGACATATTGGCGATGGTCTGTTCCAGCGGCAAATCCTTGCCGACGATATAGGTGCTCGCACCCGGATCCGGATTCAAGGTCAGCAAGGCCTGCGCATCGGCGTCCAGGTTCTCGACTTCTTCAATGACGAATTCTGGCCCCGCCTGCACCACTTTTTTCACCGTGCAACGGTCTATCGAGCGCAGGATGCCCTGGCGGTCCTTGGCCGAGATATCGGCCGGCAATTCGACCTGGATCTTGAAAATCTGCTGGTAACGGTTTTCCGGATCAACAATATTGTTTTGCGACAGGCGGATATTTTCGGTGGGAATATTGCGCGTATCGCAATACAACTTCACGAAGTACGCTGCGCACAGTGCCGATGATGCCAAAAAGTAATCGAACGGGCCAGGCGCCGAACCATCGCCCTTGTAGCGGATGGGCTGATCTGCGATGACGGTGAAATCGTCGAACTTGGCTTCGAGACGCAGCTTGTCGAGAAAGTTGACTTTAATTTCCATGAGGTAATCCAATACTGTGCTGATGAGTTAGGCGCTATTATCCGTTCTTTCCGCCGCAGGGCAAAGATTGTTCACTGCGGCCGTGTCCGCCGGGAGCCGCTGGGGCAGGACTGCCGGGCTGTTCATGCTGTGTGACGTGAGGGGACGGAGTTTGCCGGCGATGGCTTACGATTCACCATCCCACGTCATTTGCAGGCCGGCAGTGGCTTATTTCTCGCCAAGGCTAACGACAATCCATCTTGGGCAGCAGTGTATTGATCTGCGCACAAAAAAACAGCGGCTGCCCATATTGGCGCAGCCGCTGTTTCTTCAGGCGGGCACGGTGATCAGAACTTCACCCACAGCCTGCCAAAGTACGAGGCGCCGTTCAGGCCGAACTGCACGCTGTCGTATTTGAAACCGTTGTCCGTTTCATCCGCGTTTTGCGTGGTCGGCTTGACGTTGAAGATATTGTTGCCGCCGAAAGTGAGCTTGGTATTTTTGTTGATGCTGTAGGTAAAGCTCAGGTCGGCCGAGGTCTTGGCTGCGTAGTGGGCGTTGGGCACGCCGGCGGCCGTGCCGCTGAATGTGCCCAGGGTTTGCGGGCCAAAATAGATGATGCGCAAGTCCGATTCCAGCTTGCCCGTGATGTAGTCGAAGCCCACGGTGGCCTTCGCACGGGGGCCGCCCTGTTCGATGAACAGGCGTTCGCGCTCGGACAGCAAGACATCCTCGAAGCCCGTCAGCGAGGCGGGCGTCTTGACCTTCGTCACTTCCGTTTTGCTCAGGTTCAAGGCCAGGAAGGTGTTCAGGCGGTTGCCGGCCAGTTCGCCCTTGTGCGAGGCCGTCAGGTCCAGGCCGCGCGTGCGCGTGTCGATGGAGTTGACGAAGAATTGCGCCTCGCCCACGCCCAAGAGCGCCAGGCGTGCCGCCAGGTCCGGATAGTTGTCGGCATTGAAGCGGCCCGACAGCACGATGCGGTCCTTGATCTTGATATTGTACAAGTCAGCCGTGACGGAAATGGCTTGTGTCGGCGTCCAGGTGGTGCCAAACGTGAAGCTGGTGGATTTTTCCTCTTTCAACTTGGGAATGCCGGCTGCGTTGGCGACGGTGCCGCCATTGGGGGCCAGCACCACGTCCGTGGGCACGCCGCCGATGAAGTCGGTGAAGGTGGACGAGAAATACACTTGCTGCAAGGATGGCGCGCGGAAGCCCGTACTGGCCGAGCCGCGCAGCAGCACATTCGGTGCCACTTTATAGCTGGCGGCCAGCTTGCCCGTCACGGTGGAGCCGAAATCGCTGAATTTTTCATAGCGCAGGGCAGCCTGGGTTTTCAGGCGTTCCGTCCAGTCCAGTTCCACGTCGGCATACGCGGCGATGCTGTGGCGTTTGGCCTTGGTGGCATCGCCTGGCTGGAAGCCGGGAAAGCCCTGGCTGCCCGCATTGCCGCCCATGCCCACGCCGTCGGCGTCGATGTAGGAGCCCGGTTCTCCGGCCATGATCTTGTATTCCTCGCTGCGGTATTCGGCGCCGAAAGCCACGTTCATGCCGCTCATTACCGTATCGTAAAAGCGGCTGAAATCGGCGTTGCTGGTCAGCTGTTGGAACGAGAAGCCGCCCGCGTCGTAGCTGCTGGCGCTGACGCCCTTGCCGCCGTTCATCAAGTCGAGGTTGGCAATCGAGGCGTTCAAGGTATGGCTGATGTCGTAGCGCATCTTGTTGTAGCCATAGGTTTGCGAAAAGTCAGCATGCCATTCGCGGATCTGGCTGCGGTGGCCGATGGTGGCGTACTGGTCGTCGATCTTGCCGTTAATGAACGGTACGAAACCGTCCGGATACATGGCGGCCGAATTGCGCGACGGAATGTCGTCGCTGCCGATGCCGCCGCGGCCAAACGCGGCGCTGGATGCATCGCGCGTCTGCGCGCCGGCCGTGAAGTACAGTTTGCCCGTGGCGCTGGTGGCGTAGTCGCCATTGATGTACAGGGTCTTGTTCTTGGCCTTGGTGTCACCGATGATGCGCATGCTGTCCGCATCGGCCCGGTTCGAGCGGCCCCGGTCCAGGTATTCGCCCGTGATGGCCAAGCTACCCTTGTCGCCCAGCGCGATGCCGCAGTAGGCGGAGGTCATGTAGTTCTTGCCGTCGCCGGCCGAGTACTGGCTGTAGCCGGCCACCGCTTCGCAACCCAGGCTTTTCTTCAGTTCGATGTCGATCACGCCGGCAATGGCGTCCGAGCCGTACTGGGCGGCGGCGCCGTCGCGCAGTACTTGCACGTTCTTGATCGCCAGCAAAGGAATCGCATTCATGTCCGTGCCCGTGTTGCCGCGGTTGCGCGCGCCGAACAGGTTGACCAGGGCCGTCGTGTGGCGCCGTTTGCCGTTCACCAGCACCAGTGTCTGATCGGAACCGAGACCGCGCAGGGCGGCCGAATCGACGAGGTCGGCCCCGTCGGCGCCCGTCTGGCGCGTGGAGTTGAACGAGGGCGAGATGTATTGCAGCGATTGCGCCAGGTCAAACTGACCGCCTTGCTCGGCCACCCTGGAAATCGGAATGATATCGACCGGCACCATGGTGTCGGTGGCGGAACTGGTGACCCGGCGCGAGCCGACCACGCTGACCGTTTGCACGGGACCATCGGTGGCGCCCGCTTCCGTGGTCTGGGCCATGGCGGCGGGACTGAACGCGGCCAGGGCAGTGCTGCCGTACAGGCTGATGAGAATGGCTTTACGCAAGGTGGTGAGGGTCGGCACGCGGTGTCTCCAAGTGGTATTGTGACTTGATTCTAGTGCCATCATTTCATCCTCCACCAGCGATACTTTGTTTTGTTATTACAAATCTGTTGTAACTGTTGTTTCCTGGTTGACTATCTTTTGTTCACCGCCTGGCTTGCCTTGCGCTGGTGCGCGATGCCCCGTTCAGGTGCTCGCTTGCACCATGCCGCCCACCAGGATTTCCCCGGGGTTGTATTGCACGTCGATCAAACAGGGTTGCTGCGTCACGTGACCCTGATGCAGGCGCAGCGACTGTTGCAAATACGATGCCAGCGCGCCCGCCGCCACGCCCGTGGCGCTGTCTTCCAGCGCCGGGTCGAGGTGGTTGAAGTTGCGCCCTTCGTATGTGTTCTCGCCCGTGCGGCAATACGCATAGCAGCCGTTGACCTTGTGCAAGGCGCTCCAGTCGGCGATCAGTTCCAGGTTCGGCCGCAGCGCGCGCAGGGTGGTGAGGTCTGCCACTTCCAGCAGCAGCTTCGGACTGCCGACCGAGGCGATCACGGGCGGCGACAGCAAGTGCATGTGCTGGCCCATGAGTTCTGACGGGATATACTTTTCCACCATGACGGCAGGCGAGGGCTGCGGCGCCAGGCCAATAAATAATCCATGCGACATACCTTCCGCGCGGCGCACCAGCTGCAAGGCTTGCCCGCGCATGGCCGTGCTCACCGTCAGGGTTGCCGGGGCGCCGGGCGCCGTCAGCAGCACATGTGCGGCCGCCAGGGTGGCATGCAGGCACAGGGGGCTGCGCGTGTGCGGATAAAAATAGTCGAGCACGATGCCGCCGTCCGCTTGCCGGTCGATGAAGACGCAGGCGCTGACCTGGCGTTCGCGGGCGAACAGCTGGCGCGCCGTTTCGCTGCTATGGTCGTTTTCCACGACCAGCGCCGTATTGCCGCCACCGGGGGCGGCGCCGAAACATTTCAAGAGATGAACGATCATGGTGGAGGCGATGCAAGGTAAAACATCAGCATAAACGATAAGCCCGATCCAAGATGCGTATAATATACTGTGTTTATATACAGTATTGAGGTAGATCATGTGGGGCGCAGTCTTACCCGAGTATGCTGAGTTGTATTGCCTGAGCAATTTCAGCTTCCTGCATGGGGCCTCGCATGCGGAAGAGTTGGTGGCGCGCTCTGTACAGCTCGGTTACAAGGCGGTGGCCATCACGGACGAATGTTCGCTGGCGGGCGTCGTGCGCGCCCATGCGACGGCCAAGCGGGCCGGTTTTCCCCTGATTATCGGCGCACATTTTCATTTGACGCAGGCCGACGGTAGTGCGGCGCTCTCCTTGCTGGCGCTGGTGCAGGATCGTGACGGTTACGGCAATCTGTCGGAACTGATCACCATGGCGCGCACGCGGGCGGCCAAGGGGCGATATTTGCTGACGCCCGAAGATTTCGCCGTGCCCTCGCCCGAGTTTGCCCATTTGCAGGGTTTGCCCGGCTGTCTGATGATCTTGCTGCCCGGCTATCCGGCCCAGCCGGAAGCCGTGCGCGCACAGGGAGAGTGGATGGTGGCCACCTTTGGCAGCGAGCGCAGCTGGATCGGCCTGAATTTGCTGCAGCGGGCGCAGGATGACGCCCACCGCAGCGCCGTGCAGGACACCGCGCAGGCGCTGGGCTTGCCCGTGGTGGCCGTCGGCCATGTGTGCATGCATGTGCGTTCGCGCAAGCCTTTGCTCGACACCCTGTGCGCGATTCGCGTGGGCAAGCCGGTGGGCGAGTGCGGCTATGCGCTGGCGCAAAATGCCGAGCAGCATCTGCGCGCGCGCTTGCGCCTGGCCAATGTGTATCCGCCGCAAGCGCTGGCGGAAACCGTGCGCATCGCCAGGATGTGCACATTTTCCCTCGACAGCTTGCGCTATGACTATCCCGACGAGCTGGTGCCGGACGGGCACACGCCGGCGACGTATCTGCGCGAGGAAACGTATGCGGGCGCGCGCATCCGCTTTCCGCTGGGTATCCCGGCGAACGTGCAGCAGCAGATCGAGCACGAGCTGCAACTGATCGCCGACCTTTCTTACGAGCCGTATTTTTTGACCGTGTACGACATCGTGCGCTTTGCACGGGGGCAAAACATCCTGTGCCAGGGCCGGGGCTCGGCCGCCAACTCGGCTGTCTGCTATTGCCTGCACATCACGGAAGTGGACCCTGCGCGCGGTAATTGCCTGGTCGAGCGCTTCATGTCGCGCGAGCGCAACGAGCCGCCCGATATCGACGTCGATTTCGAGCACCAGCGACGTGAAGAGGTCATTCAATATATCTACGGGAAATATGGCCGCGAGCGGGCCGCGCTGGCGGCCGTGGTGATCAGCTACCGGCCGAAAAGCGCCTTGCGCGACAGCGGCCGGGCGCTGGGGATCGACCTGGCCATCGTGGAAAAGGTGGCCAAAGCGCATCGCTGGTTCGACGGCAAGCGCGATCTGTTGGAGCGCCTGGCCGAATGCGGGCTGGACCCGGAGGCGGAATTGTCGCAGCAGTGGGCCAGCCTGGCGCAGCAGTTGCTGGGATTTCCCCGGCACCTGTCCCAGCATCCGGGAGGCTTTGTCATCGCGCAAGGCAAGTTGTCGCGCCTGGTGCCCATCGAAAACGCCAGCATGGCCGAGCGCAGTGTCATCGAGTGGGACAAGAACGACCTCGAGGAGCTGGGCTTGATGAAGGTCGACGTGCTGGCGCTGGGCATGCTGTCGGCCCTGCGCCGTTCCCTGGAACTGGTGAGTGCGCGGCGCGGCGAGGAATTCCGGATGCAGGATATTCCCGGCGAAGACCCCGCCACTTACGACATGATGTGTCAGGCGGACACCATCGGCGTGTTCCAGATCGAGTCGCGCGCTCAGATGAGCATGCTGCCGCGCTTGCGTCCCCGTGAATTCTACGACCTCGTCATCGAGGTGGCGCTGGTGCGCCCCGGCCCCATCCAGGGCGGCATGGTGCATCCGTATCTGCAGCGGCGCCAGCAGAAGGAAGCGGTCGAGTTTCCGAAGGGCCTGGAAAAGGCGCTGGGACGCACCCTGGGCATCCCGATTTTCCAGGAGCAGGTGATGCAGGTGGCCATCATCGCCGCCGATTTTACGCCCGGCGAAGCGGATCAGTTGCGGCGCGCCATGGCGGCCTGGAAACGCAAGGGCGGCATGAACAATTACCATGACCGCATCGTCGATGCCATGGTGGACAATGGCTATGAGAAAGAATTTTCCGAGGCCATCTTCAGCCAGATCGAGGGTTTCGGCGAATACGGTTTCCCCGAGTCGCATGCGGCCAGTTTTGCCCTGCTGACGTACGCCAGTTCCTGGCTGAAATGCCACGAACCGGCTGCCTTCCTGTGCGCCTTGCTCAACAGCCAGCCCATGGGCTTTTACAGTCCCTCGCAACTGGTGCAGGATGGTCGCCGGCATGGCGTGCAAGTGCTGCCCGTCGACGTGGCCGTCAGCGGCTGGGAGGCGGCGCTGGAGGAGCGGGAAGGACAGGGAGGGCAGGGCGCCGCGCCCGCCGTGCGCCTGGGCTTGAACAGTCTGTTCGGCATGCGCGTGGAGGCGGCCCGGCGCATTGAGGATGCGCGTTCCATCGCCGCCTTTCTTGACGTGGCCGACCTGGCCCGGCGTGGCAGCCTGGACCGTCATGACTTGCAGGTGCTCGCTGCCGGCAACGCGCTGCACGCGCTGGCTGGCCACCGGCGCGAGGCGCTGTGGCAGGCGGCCGGCGCCGTGCCCGACAGGGACTTGCTGCGCGCCACCACACAAGAGGAAGACTTGCCCGTGCTGGCCGCGCCCACGGAAGGCGAGAGCATCGTCAGCGACTACCGCGCGCAAGGCCTGACCCTGGGCCGCCACCCGCTGGCGCTGCTGCGCAAGTCATTGCTGGAGCAGCGTTTCCTGCCCGCCGCGACGCTTGCCAGCTACACGAATGGCCAGCTGGCGCGCGCCTGCGGCATCGTCACCGTGCGCCAGCGGCCGGGCACGGCCAAGGGCGTGATCTTCATGACCCTGGAAGACGAGACGGGCACGGTCAACGTCATCGTCTGGCCCGACCTGGTGGAAAGCCAGCGGCGCGAAGTGTTGAGCGCGCCCCTGCTGGGGGTGTACGGCGTGTGGCAGCGCGAAGGGCAGGTGCGCAACCTGGTGGCCAAGCGCCTGGTCGACATGTCGCATCTGTTGGGGCGTTTGCGCACCAGCAGCCGCGATTTCTGTTGATACTTGTCAATATCGTCCAGACGGTGGCATGATTATCATCATGACTACTTTACCCGAACCGACACTGCGTCCCGCTCTGGTTGCCGATGCGCCCGCCATCGTTGCCCTGATCGATGACCTAATGCCCTTTCTGACTCTGCACCCGGATGGCGCAGGGGCGGAAAAGTTCATCGAACACTGCCGCCAGCCGGCTATCGAAAACTATTTGTCGCTACCGAATTACCATTACCAGCTCGCGCATATCGATGGCGCGCTGGCCGGCGTGGTGGCCATGCGCGACAACACGCACCTGTTCCACATGTTCGTGCCGCGCGCCCTGCACCGGCGCGGCATGGCGCGCCGCCTATGGCAGGCCGCCCGCGCTGCGTCGCTTGCCAGGGGCGGCGTGACGGCATTTACCGTCAATTCATCGGCCTACGCCTTGCCCCTGTATGAAAGCCTGGGCTTTGTCGCCACGGGACCGAAGGTGGAGACGGGCGGCATCGCGTTTGTGCCGATGCGCATGGAGCTGTAAAAATAAGCCCGAGCCCAAAGCCGGGTCAGACCCGGCGGGTCTGACCCCAGTTTTTGCTTGCGGGCTTATTACCAGCGCACGATCTTGCCCGGATTCATGATGTTCTTCGGGTCCAGCGCGTGTTTCAAGGCACGCATGGTGTCGATGGCCCCTTCGCCATGTTCTTCCACCAGGAATGCCATCTTGTGCATGCCCACGCCGTGTTCGCCCGTGCAGGTGCCGTCCATGCCAATGGCGCGCGTGACCATGTCGCTGTTGACTTTTTCCGCGCGGGCGATGTCGGCGGGATCATCTGGGTCGACCAGCATCTGCACGTGGAAATTGCCGTCGCCCACGTGGCCGATGATGGCGTAGACCAGGCCTTGCGCTTCGCAATCGGCCTTGGTGGCCAGGATGCATTCGGCCAGGCGCGAAATAGGCACGCAGCAATCGGTGGAAATGGCGCGGCTGCCGGGGCGCATCTGCAGCAGGGCGAAATACGCGTTGTGGCGCGCGGCCCACAGGCGCGAGCGCTCTTCGGGGCGGCTGGCCCATTCAAAATCGCTGGCGCCGTGCTCCGCCGTGATGGCTTGCACCAGTTGCGCCTGCTCGGCCACGCTGGCCGGCGTGCCGTGGAATTCAAACAATAACAATGGCTTTTGCGGCAGCGCCATCTTGTCGTAGGCATTGATGGCCTTGACGCCATTTTCATCGAGAAACTCGACCCGCGCCACGGGCACGCCCATCTGGATGGTCTGGATCACGGCGTTGACGGCTTCGCCCGTGCCGGGGAAGGAGCAGACGGCCGCCGAGATCGCTTCCGGCAGCGGATACAGTTTCACCGTCACTTCCGTGATGATGCCCAGCGTTCCCTCGCTGCCCACGAACAAGCGTGTCAGGTCGTAGCCGGCCGACGATTTTTTCGCCCGCGTGCCCGTCTTGATGATGCGGCCATCGGCCGTCACCACCGTCAGGGCCAGCACGTTTTCGCGCATGGTGCCGTAGCGCACGGCGTTCGTGCCCGAGGCGCGCGTCGCCGCCATGCCGCCCAGCGATGCATTGGCGCCCGGGTCGATGGGGAAGAACAGGCCCGTGTCGCGGATTTCCTCGTTCAGCTGCTTGCGCGTCACGCCTGCCTGTACGGTGGCCGTCAAGTCTTCATGATGCACGGCCACCATGGCGTTCATTTGCGACAGATCAATCGTCACGCCGCCATGCAGGGCCAGCACGTGGCCTTCGAGCGAGGTGCCACTGCCATAGGCGATGATGGGTACGTCGTGCGCACTGCACAGCTTGACGGCGGCCGCCACTTCTTCGGTGGAATGGGCGAAGATGACGGCGTCCGGTAACATGGGGGGATAGCTGGACTCGTCGCGGCCATGGTGCTCGCGCATGGCTTGCGTCGTGGAAAAGCGGTCGGCAAAGATCAGGGAAAGTACGGCAGCAAGGGATGCGGGCAGCGGTTTTTTCAGTACCGCCAACTGGTCAGTTTGATTCACGCGAGTCCTCCGTTTTTTTTATTCTACTCCGCGGCCGGGGATTCCACCGAGGCACTATATTGATTTTTTGCCTGGCGTAAAAAAATTGCAGGGTATGCCGTGCATTGATTGTAAATGAGAATCATTTCTATTAAAATGTCCGCCAGTAGTTATTTTGCAATGCGAGCTTCAACCCGAAAGGCCATGCCATGAAATTCCCCCTGTCCCTCGCCGCTGTCCTGCCCGCCTGCGTGCTGGCGCTGAGCGCCTGTAGCAGCGTCGCACCGTTGGCCAACACGACAGCCGCGTCCGCTTCTGCGCAAGACGTGCGCCAGGTGGGGGAGATCGTCGACCTGCGCAGCGGCCAGCGCCTGAGCGCCGAACAATTGCTGTCCCAGCTGGCCGCCGCTCCACGGCTCATCATCGGCGAACAGCATGACCAGCTCAGCCATCACCAGATCGAGCAATGGCTGGTGCAGCAATTGCAGGGCCAGCGTCCGCAAGGCAGCGTGCTGCTGGAAATGCTGAACCCGGACCAGCAAGCCAGGGTGGACAAGCTCAAGCCGTGGCTGCAGACGGACCCGGTCGTGCGTCCCGAACACGTGACCGAGATGCTGGCCTGGCAACCGAGCTGGAAATGGGAGCAATATGGCGAGCTGGTGATGACGGTGATGCGTGCGCCGTATCCCGTCTGGTCGGCCAACCTGGACCGCAGCGAAATCAAGCAACTGTTTGTCGACCGGCCGGCCGTGCAGGGCAAGCACTCCAACCTGGCCAACGATGGCAAGGTGCATGACAAACTGAAAGACATCATCCGCGTCATGCATGACAACCAGATTGACGCACCGCGCCTGGCTGCCATGTTGTCGGTGCAGCAGCAGCGCGACCGCCGCATGGCCGAGCGCCTGCTGGCCGCGCCCGCGCCAGCCGTGCTGATCGCCGGCGCCTACCATGCGCACAAGGACCTGGGCGTGCCGCTGCACGTGCAGGACTTGACGGGCGGCCCCGCGCCGCTCGTGCTGGTGCTGGCGCAGCGCGGCGCCACGGTGCTGGCGTCCCAGGCGGACTTTGTGTGGTTCACGCCGGCAGTGGCAACTGCCGCCATCGCCAGTGCCAAATAATTCCTTGTATTTCCGTCGGGCGTACTGTCCGGCACTCTCCCCCAGCAAGCTCCGCCATAACAGCCAGGTAGTTCGTCCGATTTTTTGCATGCGCATGCGCGCCTGTCGTACACGCGCGAAAAGACCAGCCAGCCTACCGCGATCGCCAGCGCGTGGTTTGGCGCGTGCGACATCAGTGAGCTGCCCAGCACGTATCTTGCGCCTGTCGGTGCAAAACGCCATAAACAAGAATTATTTGGAAGCGCTGAACCGTCTGAATTCGATGCCGTCGCAGTCGAACGACAATACGCCGATGAGTACGGCGCGGGGAAGGACGTATGTGGCGGGGCTGGAGTACCGGTTCTAATTTAACGCTGGGGTCAGACCCGGCGGGTCTGACCCCAAATTAGGCCAGCGTTTAATACTCGCGTGGTGTCGTTCCGTAGTAACTATGGATGGAATTGGCCCACGTGGTATCGGCCATGTTCGGCCAGTTATCCGTGTCGAAGCCGGGCGCGTTTTCGATGCGTTCCTTGTCGACGTTGAGGGTGAAGCGCTTGTTGACGGTGTCGAGCAGCAGCGCTTCCCAGGGCACGGCGAACAGCTTTTCGCCGATGGTGAAGACGCCGCCGTGCGACATGACAGCATAGGCGATCTTGCCGCTGCGCATGTCGATCATGATTTCCTTGATTTCGCCCAGGTGTTCATCCTTGGCGTTGTGCACATGGTCGCCGATCAGGGTGTCGGCGCCCATCAGTTCAGGGCCGGGGCCTTTGTGGCCGCGGTTGACATACATGCCGTAGGCGTCGCGTTCTTCGTAGCTCATGATGTACCTCCGTTGAAAAATCCCAGTTTGCGGCCGGAGCGCGGCAGGGTCTGTTCGCTCTCCCACACAAAGTATGGAGTTGGAAATATTTCAATTATTGCCATTGGGTAATTTTGTGGTGCGTAGACCGCAGGAGCGGGGCGATAGTCGGCATTTGGCGCAAATTTCCACGCGTGGGGAGCGCCGCAGGCGGGCTTTAGTGTATAATTTCAATTTCCCGCACGTGCCGTTCGGCACCATCTGCAATGACCAAATTTGTCTTCGTCACTGGTGGCGTTGTGTCTTCCCTTGGAAAAGGGATTGCCGCCGCCTCCCTCGCCGCGATCCTCGAATCGCGCGGCCTTAAAGTCACCATGCTCAAGCTCGACCCGTATATCAACGTCGATCCTGGCACGATGAGCCCTATGCAACACGGTGAAGTATTCGTCACCGATGACGGGGCCGAAACCGACCTCGACCTCGGTCACTACGAGCGCTTCATCTCCACCCGCATGAAAAAGGTGAATAACTTCACCACTGGCCAGATCTATGAATCGGTGATCCGCAAGGAACGCCGGGGCGAATATCTGGGCAAGACCGTGCAGGTGATTCCGCACATCACCAATGAAATCCAGGATTACATCCGCCGTGGCGCCGAAGGCTACGACGTGGCCCTGTGCGAAATCGGCGGCACCGTCGGCGATATCGAATCGCTGCCATTCCTGGAAGCGGCGCGTCAGCTGAGCCTGCGCGCCGGCCGCAAGAACACGGCCTTCGTCCATCTGACCCTGGTGCCTTATATCGCCTCGGCCGGTGAATTGAAGACCAAGCCGACCCAGCATTCGGTGCAAAAGCTGCGTGAAATCGGCATCATGCCAAACGCATTGCTGTGCCGCGCCGACCGCGCCATCCCGGAAGACGAGCGTGCAAAAATCTCGCTGTTCTCGAATATCGAAGAGCAGGCCGTCATCTCCGTGTGGGACGTCGACACCATCTACAAAGTGCCGCAGATGCTGCACGACCAGGGCCTCGACAAGATCATCTGCGACGCGCTGGACCTCGATCCTGCGCCGGCCGACCTGTCGATCTGGAGCAAGCTGATCTATACGATGGAACACCCGAAGGCGGAAGTGACCGTCGGCATGGTCGGCAAGTATGTCGAGCTGACCGAGTCGTACAAGTCGCTGATCGAAGCGCTGCGCCACGCCGGCATCCACACGGAAAGCCGCGTCAACATCGAGTACATCGATTCGGAAGAAATCGAAACGACGGGTTGCGACAACCTGGCCAAGTACGATGCCATCCTGGTACCGGGCGGCTTCGGCAAGCGCGGCGTGGAAGGCAAGATCAAGGCGGCTCAGTTCGCCCGTGAGCACAAGATCCCTTACCTGGGCATCTGCCTGGGCATGCAAGTGGCCCTGATCGAATACGCGCGCAACAAGGCTGGCATGCCGAACGCGAATTCGACCGAGTTCGACCTTGATACGGATCAACCTGTCGTTGCACTGATCAATGAGTGGCAAAACCACGATGGTAAAGTCGAGTTGCGCGATGAAAACTCGGACCTGGGCGGTACCATGCGCCTGGGCGCGCAGACCTGTGCCGTCAATCCGGGCACCCTCGCTGCCGAGATCTACGGCAGCGTGGTGACCGAGCGTCACCGCCATCGCTACGAAGCCAATAATCACTACCTGGCCCGTGTCGAAGCGGCTGGCATGATCGTGTCGGCCCGCACGCCGAGCGAAGATTTGTGCGAAATCATGGAATTGCCACGTACGGGCGACAATGCCCACCCATGGTATATGGGCGTGCAATACCATCCTGAGTTCAAGTCGACGCCACGCACCGGCCATCCCTTGTTTACCTCGTTCATCAAGGCAGCGTTGGCGCACAAGGAAGCCAACGCCGCTGCGGAATAACGCGGGTCGATTGCGACAGTATTACCCGTAAGACAGCTCCCGGCCAGATGGTTCCCGCCGGGAGTTTCTTTGCCCCCTTTGTGCAATTGCGCATCAGTACGCAGTGTGCAGCCCCTGTTACGCTTAACTTTGGAGAATGACATGAGTGCTATTGTTGATATTATCGGTCGCGAGATCCTGGACTCGCGCGGCAATCCGACCGTCGAATGCGATGTGTTGCTGGAATCGGGCGTGATGGGCCGTGCGGCCGTGCCGTCGGGTGCCTCGACCGGTTCGCGTGAAGCCGTGGAATTGCGCGATGGCGATGCCAAGCGCTACTTCGGCAAAGGCGTGTTGCAAGCATGCGAAAACATCAACACCGAAATCTCCGAAGCCATCATGGGCCTGGACGCCAATGAACAGGCTTTCCTGGACCGTACCCTGATCGACCTGGACGGCACGGAAAACAAATCGCGCCTGGGCGCCAACGCCATCCTGGCCGTCTCCATGGCCGTTGCCAAGGCTGCCGCCGAAGAAGCCGGCTTGCCGCTGTACCGCTATTTCGGCGGTTCGGGCGCCATGCAGATGCCAGTGCCGATGATGAACGTGATCAACGGCGGTGCGCATGCCGACAACAACCTGGACATCCAGGAATTCATGATCATTCCCGTGGGCGCCCCGTCGTTCAAGGAAGCCGTCCGCTACGGCGCGGAAGTGTTCCACACGCTGAAAAAGATCCTGCACAAGAAGGGTCTGAACACCAACGTGGGCGACGAAGGCGGTTTCGCGCCATCGCTGGCCAATCATGAAGAAGCCATCAAGCTGATCATCCAGGCCATCGAGGAAGCGGGCTACGAGCCAGGTACGCAGATCGCCATCGGTCTTGATTGCGCCGCGTCCGAGTTCTACAAGAACGGCAAGTACGAGATGGAAGGCGAAGGCCTGAGCCTGACAGCCACCGAGTTCACCAACCTGCTGGCAACCTGGTGCGACAAGTACCCGATCATCTCGATCGAAGACGCGATGCACGAAGGCGACTGGGACGGCTGGGCGATCCTGACGGCGGAATTGGGCAAGAAAGTGCAACTGGTCGGCGACGACCTGTATGTCACCAACACCAAGATCCTGAAAGAAGGCATCTCGAAAGGTATCGCCAACTCGATCCTGATCAAGATCAACCAGATCGGCACCCTGACGGAAACCTTCGCCGCCATCGAAATGGCCAAGCGCGCCGGCTACACGGCCGTCATTTCGCACCGCTCGGGCGAAACGGAAGACTCGACCATCGCCGATATCGCCGTGGCCACGAACGCCCTGCAGATCAAGACCGGCTCGATGTCGCGTTCGGACCGCATGGCCAAGTACAACCAGCTGCTGCGTATCGAAGAGGACCTGGGCGACATCGCCAGCTACCCTGGCCGCGATGCGTTCTATAATCTGAAGTAAGCTGATGTAAAACCCACTGGCCGGCCGGAGATATCCGGCCGGTTTTTTAACTGAATGTCCCATGCGCCTGATTACGCTCGCCCTGGCAGCCCTGCTGCTGCTGATCCAATTTCCCCTCTGGCTGGGTAAAGGCGGCTGGCTGCGTGTTGCCGACATGGAAGCCCAAGTGGCGGTGGCCAACAAGAAGAACATGGAATTGAAGGCGCGAAACGCCAAGCTCGAATCCGAAGTGCGCGACCTGAAAGATGGCACGGGCGCCGTCGAAGAGCGTGCCCGCTATGAGTTGGGCATGGTCAAACAGAATGAGATTTTCGTGCAGATCGTGCGCAAGGGACAAACCCCGCCACTGCTGGAAACGCCGGTGGACGCTGCTGCGCCACACTAAGGGTGTACTGACTTTCCCACTTGCCAGCCTGGACCGATTGCCAGGCTGACATATCATTACTACCTTGTATTACTACTCTGTACTGCTGCACACGACTGGCCGCATGGCGCGGCGTGCTGCTTTTGCCTTGCTGCTTGCTGATCAGAAACGGGCTTTGCCGGTCGAGATCAGGTAGAAATGGATGCCGGTGACCACGACGGCCACGGCGATCAGTGCGGTTTCGAGAAATATCATAAAAGTTCCTTTTAAATTAGTAGTGCCTGAATAGCTTAAAAAACGTCCAGGGCAAGGCGCCAAGCGGCAGGCAGTACGAACGTACCGCAAGGCGCAGGCAACGCCGCCATGAACGTTTTTTAGCCGCGCGAAGCCAGGAAGCGCAGTTCCGAGGCCAAGTTCGGCATCAGGTTTTCGTAACGGGCCGCTTCCGAGTTCAGCAGGGCGATGTCGCGCTTGCTTGGGCGCACATAGCGCTGTTCTTCGGTATGGCCGGTGGTCGTGGCGATGACTTCCTTCTGTGCCAGTTCGCTGTACGGCTTGGAAGCGAGCAGGGCGCCCAGGAAGGCGCGCGTGGCGCGGCCCAGGTTGCTGAAATAGTTGTCGTCGTTGCTGTAGGTGTTGGTAAAAGTGGACATATGCCCTCCATGAATGGTCTGTTGTTGCATTGCACAATAATGGAGTTCGCGATATATGTCTAATTTCAAATTCCAATTTCAGTAATTCAAGAAACGCATAATAAGGGCGTCGCCGCCGGCCACGCCCTGTAAATGAATTTGTTACGAAATGTTTATCCGGCGGCGATGCGTCCCAGGCCCGGATCATCACTGAAAAAGCCGTCCAGTCCCGTTTCGATATAGCGCCGCATTTCCGCCACGGAACCCGCTTCATTACGCGCATTTTCGCCATTGCCATCGCGGAAATCGGCTGCCAGGAAACGGTTTTCCGGGCGGAAGGTCCAGGTGTGCAACAGCAAGCCTGCCTGGTGCGCATCGTCGACGATGGTCGTGGGCGCGGCCAGGCGCTGGTCGGCGCCCAGCGCGATGACGCCCCGCGTGGGCGGCGCCACCACGTCCGCGTAGGCGGCGATGTCGCGCAGGCCGGCCGGCGTCGTCATCTGGCCGAAGGTCAGCTTGCCACCGGCTTTGACCACGTCCATCGGGCGCACATCGCCGCCCACCACCAGTTGCATCAGGCGCACGTTGGCGCGCCGTCCCAGCTTCTCGCGCAAATATTTCAGATTCGCCACTTCGAAGGACTGGATCTCGATGGGCGCGCGGCGCGTGTATTCGTGCGCCAGCATCGTCGAGAGGAAACGGTCTTCCAGCGCCAGGCCCGCATCGCGGAAATACGTCGAACTTTTCAGCTCCGGCACGAGGCCGATGATGCGTCCGCTGGCGGCAGATTGCGCTGCAACAAAATCGATGATTTCTTCCCAGGTGGGAATCTGAAATTGTCCATCGTACAAGGTGTTGCCGGTGCGAACTTTCGGCAACCGTTCGATGGCGCGCAGTGTTTTCAGTTCCGCCAGCGTGAAGTCGTCGACGAACCAGCCCTCGTGCCATTCGCCATCGACCATCTTCTTGCCGCGCCGGCTGGCAAATTCAGGACGGCGCGCCACGTCGGTGGTGTCGATCAGATTGCTTTCGTGACGCGCCACGAGGATGCCGTCGCGCGTGGCCACCAGGTCCGGCTCGACATAGTCGGCGCCGTCGAGGATGGCTTTGGCGTACGAAGCCAGCGTATGCTCGGGGCGCAGGGCGCTGGCGCCCCGGTGGGCGAACACCAGTGGGCGGCTGGGGGGCGTGGCCAGCAGGCCGGCGGCAAAGCCGGGCGCGGCGGCCAGGGCCAGGCCGCCCACGGCCGCCTGGACGAAGTTGCGGCGGGAAAAGTGCCGATGCGGGAGGATAGGCTCGCGCATCAGAAGTCCGCCGTCAGGGTCAAAAAGCCCTGGCGCGGGGCGATGGGGAAGGTGTTGTAGGTCTTGTCGGCCGCACCCACCACCACGTTCAGCGAACCTTCGCGGTTGGCCAGGTTGCTGACGTTCAAGCGCCAGCGGGCGTTTTTCAGCCAGCTGGCCATGGCCGGCAGCTTGCCCGACACGCCCAGTCCCATCAGGAAATAGCTGGGCACGGACAAATCATTGGTGTATGTCGCGTAGCGCTTGCCCACATAGTCACCCGTCAGTTGCACTTCGATATCGCCAAAGGTGGCCGAGGCCACGAACTTGTTCAGCCATTCCGGCGAACCGGGTACGTTCTTGCCGGCCGTCAATACCAGCGCGGCGCCATTGCTGTAATTGTCCGCGTATTGCGAACGGTTGTACGACAGGGCATTGTAGAACGAAAAATTGTTGCCAAAGTGCACGGTTCCAGCGATGTCGATGCCGTCCGTACGCACGCTGCCCACGTTGGCCAGCACGGGGTTGCCACCGATGATGGAGGAAATCACGGGCGTCGGGCTGATCTGCAGCAAACGGTTGCTGAAATCGACGTGGTACACATTGACCTGGCCATCGATGGCCGTGATGGCACCCAGGTTCAGGGCATGGCTGCCGCGCACGCCCACTTCATAGGTGAGGGCCGTTTCCGGCTTGGCGTCGCGCTTGAACAGGTCGAAGGCGGCCTGGCTCGACAAGCTCCATGGCGAAGCGCCGCCGCCGCCATAGGTGACGAACTGGCGCATGTTTTTCTGGATATTGAAGTAGAGCTGGTCTTGCGGCGTGAAGTCCCAGCGCGCGCCCACTTGCGGCAAGAACCATTTTTTCGTGTTGATGGTGCCGACCGGCAAGGCCGTCGAGCCACCGGAAATGGCGCCCAGGGCCGGCTGCACGGGAAATTGGCCATCGGCAAACTGCAGGCTGGACTTGAAGCCGGCCTGCAGGGCGATATCGGGACGGATGCGCCACTCATCCTGCAAGTGCAGCTGCACCACCTTGTTGTCGATCTCGCTGCCGTACTGCGTGATCAAAGGATTGCTGGGGCGGTCATACGGCGAAGTGGGATTGTTGACGTCCAGCGCATACCAGCGGCGGTAGGCGGACGAGCGGTTCTGCTCCAGCCACAGGCCCGCTTCCAATTGATGCTCGCCGATTTCCTTGCGCAGCGTGGAAATGAAGCCGCCCCGCTTGATGTCGTATTCCGTGGTGCGCACGGCGTAGCCCGAGTTGCCGAACACCTGTTTCAGGTTCTGTTTCGGGTAGTACACGCTGAACAGGCCAGGCAAGCCGGCCACGCCGATGGGACCGGCCACTACGCCCGCACCGTCATCCTTGTGGTAATACACCTGGTTCGCCCAGGTCGTGCCTTCGCCCAGGTTGGCGTCGAACTTGGCGTAGGCCAGGTAATCGGTGCGCTGCGCATCGCTGTAGTAATTGCGGTAATTGTTGCCGTCGGCAGCAGGCGTGGCGCCCGTCGGCGACAAATAATTCAGGGCCGCCTTGAAGTCCGGGTACAGGAAGGGGCGCGTGTACGGCGCGCTCTTCTCCCCGGCCACGTGCACGGTGCTGTCTTCGTTCGGCTCGATCTTGTCCGAGTAATTGAAGAACAGGGTCAGCTTGCCCGCGTCGCTGCGGTTGACGTATTTGGCATTGAACTGATCGCCGCCCTGGCGCGCATCGAAGTCCCAGGCCCGTGCTTCGTGGTGCAGGATGGAAAAGTAGGCGCTGCTGCCGTCGCCAAAGGCGCCCGTGTCGTAGCGGGCAAACGTGCGCGAAGTGCTGTGGCTGCCCACCGTTTGCTGCACGCTGGCACCCTGCGTGGCCAGCGGGTCGCTGGAATAGGTTTCGATGGTGCCACCCAGGTTGCTGGTCGAGGCCGTGGCCAGGTCGCCTGCGCCCGACGACAGCACGACGCTGCGCACGTTTTCGCTGATGACGGCGCGCTGCGGCGACAGGCCGTTGTAGTTGCCGTACTGCTGGTCGCCCAGCGGTACGCCATCCATGGTGTAGCCGAGTTGCTGGCCGGAGAAACCATGCACGAACAGCGACAGGTTTTGCTCGTTGTTGCCCCATGGGTCGGCCGTCTGGAAGCTGACGCCAGGCAAGGTTTGCAGGGCTTTCAGGGGATTCGTGCCTGGCAGGATTTTCTGGATTTCATTCTTGCTCAAGGCCACGGAGGAGCGCGTCTTGCGCGAGGAAATCTCCACGGTGGTCATGGGGGTATTGTCGTCGGCTGCAGCAGCCGTTGCAGCGGCCATGTCGGCGGCGGCGGACGCCACGGCCGCGGCCGCGGCCGTTTGGGCCAGCGCTGGCAGGGAGAGGCCTGCGGCGCACGCGCCCAGCAAAACATGGAAGGAATGGCGGCGCAGGGCCAGCGTCAAGTGGGTATTCATCATCAGCCTGTGGAAAGTGGAAAGTAATACAAGCTGCGCAGCGTAACGGCGGCGCGTGACGGGCTGATGACGAACTGATGACGGAACGATGACAGTGGAAACAATTGCGCCGCCTGAAAGGCGGCGCGGAAGGATGATGGCGAAACTGTAATGCTTGCTTGAGCTTAGTTAATGCTCGCTGCCGGAGGAATCAAGACTTCGGCCGGCGCATCCGTGATGAACAGCTGCGCGCAATCGACCTTGTCGAATTCGTAGTGCTGGCCGCAGAAATCGCAGTTCACACCCACCTGACCCACTTCGTCCAGGGTGCTGTTGACTTCTTCCTCGCCCAGCATCTTGAGCATATTGCCCACTTTTTCGCGCGTGCAGCTGCAATGGAAGCTCGGGTGCAGCGGGTCGAAGACGCGGATCGTTTCTTCCCAAAACAAGCGTTGCATCAGTGTATCGATGTCGGTGGCCAGGATTTCTTCCTCTTTCAGGGTCGACGCCAGCATCACGGCGCGGTGCCACGTGTCCAGGGCATCTTCTTCCGAGACGGGCGTCGCTTCGGCCTTGCCGCCATGGTGGGGCAGCTTTTGCAGCAGCAGGCCGCGCGAAACGCTGTCGTCCGTGGCCAGCCACAAACGCGTGTCGAGCTGCTCCGAACGCAACATGTAGTTTTCGATCACGGTGGCCATGTCATCGCCGTCCAGCGGCACGATGCCCTGGTACGGTTGCTGGCCCGGCACCTTGTCGGCCGGGTCCAGGGTGATGATGAAGCGGCCCTTGCCCGTGGCGTTGAGCAATTGCGGCACGGTGGCGACCTCGGCAATGGTGGCGTCCGGGTCCAGCTTGGCCGTGGCGCGCAGGCGCAGGTCGGAATCGCACTCGACCACCATCAGGCGCACGGGACCGTCACCATGAATTTGCATGATGATGGAGCCGTTGAATTTCAGGTTGGCCGACAGCAGGGCGGCGGCAGCCACCATTTCGCCCAGCACTTTTTTCACGGCAGTCGGGTAGGCGTGGCGCGATACCACTTCCTGCCAGGTGTGGGAGACGTCGATGAACTGGCCGCGCACGGCGGCGTTGTCGAAAATAAATTTTTGCAGGGTATCCTGGCCGCTAACGGCTGCGCTGACCGCGCCCGTGGTTTCAGTCGTCATTCTCTTATCCAATCTTCTTGAGTTGCGTATTAAATAGCTGGCCGCGCTGCACATAGTTCACGGCGTTGCCTTGTAGCTTGGTGATATCGTCTGCCGTCAGGGCCCGCACGGCTTTTGCCGGTGAGCCGATGATCAGCATATTGTCGGGAAATTCCTTGCCTTCCGTGACCAGGGCGCCTGCGCCGACCAGGCACCCTTTGCCGATCTTCGCGCCATTCAGGATCACGGCCTGGATGCCGATCAGGGCACCATCGCCAATCGTGCATCCATGTAACATCGCCTGGTGGCCGATGGTCACATTCTGGCCGATGTCCAGCGGGTAGCCCGGGTCCGTGTGCAGTACGGCGCCTTCCTGCACATTGCTGTTGGCGCCCACGGTGATGCGTTCATTGTCGCCGCGGATGGTGGCGCCGAACCATACGGAGGTGTTCGCTTCCAGGGTCACCTTGCCGATCACGTTGGCCGTGTCGGCTACAAAAGCGGAAGCGTCAATCTGTGGCGCATCGGCGCCCAATTGGTAGAGTGTCATCGTTAGCCTGTGGCGGTGGTGGAAGCGCCGGGCTGGGCCGGACGCGAGAGTTTTACTTACTTGCTTAGCTACTATGTACGCTATTTTACGCTGTTGCAGGGCAAGTCCTGGCGCCGTGCGCTAATCCGGTATAATTATCGAACGGTCGTACTTTTATGCCGCACTATCTACAGACACAGCATGTGGCGCCATCCGCGCCACTTTCAAGGCAGGCAATGAGATGAAACCCATGAAACTTTCCCGTTCCGAATTCATCAACATCCGCGGCGCCCGCACGCATGTACGCCATTGGGGCCGCGAAGGCGCTCCCATCCTGTTCATGGTGCACGGCTGGATGGACGTGGCCGCCTCGTTCCAGTTCGTCGTCGACGAGTTAGCTGGTGACTGGCACGTGATCGCGCCCGACTGGCGCGGCTTTGGCGTGAGCGACTACACGCAATCGGACACCTACTGGTTCCCCGACTACCTGGCCGACCTGGACGCCATGCTGCTGCACTATTCGCCGGATGCACCCGTGAACCTGCTCGGTCACAGCATGGGCGCCAATGTGGCCGGCCTGTATGCTGGCGTGCGGCCCGAGCGCATCAGCCGTTTCATCAACCTGGAAGGCTTTGGCATGATGGCGACGAAGCCAGAGCAAGCCCCTGGCCGCTACGCCAAGTGGCTGGACGAATTGCGCGAGCCGCCCGTCATGCGCAGTTATCCCTCGCAGCGCGCGGTGGCCGAGCGCCTGCAAAAGACCAATCCGCGCCTGCCGGATGACCGCGCCGCCTTCCTGGCCGAGCACTGGTCGGCGCAGAACGAGGCGGGCGAGTGGGACATCATGGGCGACCCGCAACACAAGCGCGTCAATCCCATCCTGTACCAGGTGGAAGAAGTGATGGCTTGCTGGCGCCGCATCAAGGCGCCCGTGCTGTGGGTGGAGGCGATTGACACAAATATGTGGCAGTGGATGGGGCCGAAGGAAGAGGCGCGCATCGAAATCGACCGGCGTCTGGCCTGCATCAAGGATGTGCGCTGCGAGATGATGCTGGACGCGGGCCACATGCTGCACCATGACCAGCCGGCGGAGCTGGCGCGCCTGGTGGAAACCTTCCTTGCGCAATAATGCGCTGGCGCAACTGTGTCGCTAACGCGACTTCCATATCGGGCAAGCAGCGTACAATGAAAACTTCTTTCATGCTGAGCCCGTGCAGGGTATTGTTTTCGTATGCTTAAAGTCGACCTGCATTGTCATTCGAATATTTCCGACGGCGTGCTCGCGCCCGCTGCCGTGGCCGCCTACGCACGCAAGGCCGGCGTCGATGTGTGGGCGCTGACGGACCACGATGAAGTGTCCGGCGTCGCCGCCGCGCGTACGGCCGCGCTGGACCTGGGCATGCGTTTCGTGGCCGGCGTGGAAATATCCATCACCTGGGCCGGCCAGACCGTGCACATCGTGGGCTTGCAAGTCGATGAAAACAATCCAGGTCTCGTACAGGGCTTGCACCAGACACGGTCCGGGCGCGACGCGCGGGGCCGGGAGATCGCTCGCCAGCTGGATCTGGCCGGCATCCCCGATGCCTATGAAGGGGCCTTGAAATTTGTCGGCAACCCGGATCTGATGTCGCGCACGCACTTTGCCCGCTACATCGTGGAAACGGGGAAGTGCGCAAACATCCCTGACGTATTCAAGAAATACCTGTCGGAAGGCAAGCCGGGCTATGTCGAGCACCGCTGGGCGACCCTGGCCGAAGCGGTGGGCTGGATACGCGGCGCGGGCGGCGTGGCCGTCATCGCCCATCCGGGCCGCTACCGCTTCAGCGACATGGCGCAAGGCGTGCTGTTCGATGAATTCAAGCAGCTCGGCGGCGTGGCCATCGAAGTCGTCACGGGCAGCCACAGTCCGGACCAGTATCCCGAATACGCGCAGCTGGCCAACGCTTATGGATTCCTCGCCTCGCGCGGCACGGATTTCCATGCGCCGGGCGAGTCGCGCGTGGATTTTGCCAAGCTGCCGCCGCTGCCTGCCAACGTGACACCCATCTGGCACGACTGGTTTTAAGGCACGGCCGGCCTGCGCCTGCTGGGCGGGCTTGAAAAGTCGCGACCGCATACTTATCTTTTAGTTATTATTGTTTTTCGGAGCCATCGCCCATGAAACGTATCGTCCTCTTTATCGCAACCAACCTGGCCGTGATGCTGGTGCTGTCGCTCGTCCTCAGCTTGCTGGGCGTGGGCAATCCGGCGCGGGGCAGTACCCTGAACCTGGGCAGCCTGCTGGTGTTTTCGCTGGTGGTGGGCTTCACGGGCTCGATCTTTTCGCTGTTGATCAGCAAACCCATGGCCAAGTGGAGCACGGGCGCGCGCGTGATCGACAATCCGACCTCGTCGACCGAGTTGTGGCTGGTCAATACCGTACGCGCCTTGTCCGAACGGGCCGGCATCGGCATGCCGGAAGTGGCCGTGTACGAAGGCGACGCGAATGCGTTTGCCACGGGCGCCTTCAAAAACTCGGCGCTGGTGGCCGTTTCCACCGGCTTGCTGCAAAGCATGAACCGCGATGAAGTCGAGGCCGTGCTGGGCCATGAAATCGCCCACGTCGCCAATGGCGACATGGTGACGCTCACCCTGATCCAGGGCGTGGTCAATACCTTTGTCGTCTTCATGGCGCGCGTTGTGGGTTTCTTTGTCGACAATGTGCTGCTGAAAAATAACAACCGCGAAGGCGGTGGACGGGGCATCGGCTATTTCGTCACCGTCATGGTGTGCGAAGTCATCTTCGGCTTGCTCGCTTCCATCATCGTGGCCTGGTTTTCGCGCCAGCGCGAATTTCGCGCCGATGCCGGTTCCGCCAAGCTGCTGGGCAGCCCGACGCCGATGATGCATGCGCTGGCCCGCCTGGGCGGCGTGCCGCCGGGCGAACTGCCCCAATCGATGCAGGCGCTGGGCATCAGCGGCGGCAATGGCGGCTGGGGCGCGCTGTTCGCCACCCATCCACCCCTCGAACAACGCATCGCCGCGCTGCGCGGCGTACAATAATGCTAACTTAACAAGCTGGTTCGCCAGAACGCTTACACATGAGTCAATTTTTCCATATTCACCCTGAAAATCCGCAATTGCGCCTGATCAAGCAGGCGGCGCAGATCATCCAGTCCGGCGGCGTCGTGGCCTTGCCTACGGATTCCTGCTACGCGCTGGTGTGCCAGCTCGACGACAAGGGCGCCGTCGAGCGCCTGCGCCGCATCCGCGGCGTGGATGAAAAGCATCACCTGACCCTGCTGTGCCGCGATTTGAGCGAACTGGGCTTGTATGCCCGCGTGGACAACCGCCAGTTCCGCCTGCTCAAGGCGGGCACGCCGGGCGCCTATACCTTCATCCTGGAGGCGACCAAGGAAGTGCCGCGTCGCCTCAGCCATCCTTCGCGCAAGACCATCGGCCTGCGCGTGCCGCAGCACCGCATCGTGCAAAGCCTGCTGGAAGAACTGGGCCAGCCCCTGCTGGGTGCGACCCTGACCCTGCCTGGCGACGAAGACAGCCTGACGGATGCCGACACGATCCGCGAACGGCTGGAAAAGCTGGTCGACCTGATCGTCGATGGCGGCGTTTGCGCGCATGGCCCCAGTACCGTGATCGACCTGACGGGGCCGGAGCCGGAAGTGGTGCGCGTGGGACGGGGCGACCCGGCCGTGCTGGGCTTGTAGCGGCTGGCGCAGGGCGCTCGATTTACCTATCTTTAATGGCAACATAAGAAAGTGCCTGGGACGCCTCTGGTAGAATCGCGGTCATGAGCGATTTCAATACGATAGTCCAGACCGTTGCGGTGTACCTGGTGCCGGTGCTGTTTGCCATTTCCCTGCATGAGGCGGCGCACGGCTACGCCGCCCGCTATTTCGGCGATCCCACGGCCTCGAACGAGGGCCGGCTGAGCCTCAATCCCATCCGGCATATCGATCCTTTCGGCACGATATTGCTGCCCTTGATACTGTATTTCACGATCCAGGTACCGTTTGGCTATGCCAAGCCGGTGCCTGTCGATTTCAGCCGCCTGCGTAATCCGAAGAAGCAGATGGCCTGGGTGGCGTTTGCCGGTCCTGGCGCCAATTTCGTCATGGGCTTGGGCTGGATGATCGCCTTTGTCGTCCTCAGCGTGATGCCGCCGACGGAGATGGGCATGTTTTTCCGCAAGATGGCCGGCGCCGGCGTCAGCGTGAATGCGGCCATGTTTGTCTTTAACCTGATTCCCGTGCCGCCCCTCGATGGTGGACGCATCATGACGGGCTTGCTGCCGATGCAGCTGGCGCGTCCTTACGCCAGCATCGAGCGCTACGGCCTGTACGTGTTCGGCGCCCTGGTGCTGCTGATGTACACGGGCATCCTGAACCGCGCCCTGCTGACGGCGATCGAATTTGTGATTGGCATTTTTGTCACCCTGGTCACGCCCCTGACGGCCATATTGACTTGAAACAAGCAACTGAATGGTCGCAAATAATTGATGGAAGTACCGATGCAAGTAACTGAACCAACAATAGAAACTGAAGCGATTTCTGGCTGGGTACGCCGCTGGGCGCCCCTGATCCCGGGCGGCGAAGTGCTGGACCTGGCCTGCGGCGCGGGCCGCCATGCGCGCCACCTGGTCAGCCTTGGCCATCCCGTCATCGCGCTCGACCACGATCCGGAAATGCTGGAAAAGGCGGCCGGCACGGGCATCACCACCTCGCTGGTGGACCTGGAGGCGCAGGGCGCCGTGTGGCCCTTCGCGCCCGGCCGCTTTGCCGGCATCGTCGTCACCAATTATCTGCACCGGCCTTTGCTCGAAGCGATGGTGGCCAGCCTGGCGCCCGATGGCGTGCTGCTGGTTGAAACTTTCGCCGAAGGTAACGAGCAGTTCGGCAAGCCGTCGAATCCGAAATTCCTGCTGAAGGAAGGCGAAATGCTGAGTTGGGCGGTGCAGCACGGCTTGCGTGTGGTAGCGTACGAGGATGGGCGCGTGGAACAGCCAAAAGCTGCTTTGGTGCAACGAATTTGTGCCGTCCGGCCGGATTTTCCACGGTTGGCAGCCTTGCTGCCGACGTTTTGAGCGGCCATACTATGTCAGAATGCACCACAGGCGCGGGCTATCCGCTACAATCGTTGTTTTATTTATCGGCGCTATAAACTTACTATGATCAAGGGCAGCATTGTAGCAATCGTCACCCCGATGCACGCAGACGGCAGTCTGGACTTTCCAGGTCTGCGCAAGCTGATCGACTGGCATATCGCCGAGGGGACGGACGGCATCGTCATCGTTGGCACGACGGGCGAATCGGCAACAGTCAGCGTGGAAGAACACTGCGAACTGATCCAGTTGACCGTCGAACATGCCAAGGGACGCATTCCTATCATCGCCGGTGCCGGAGGCAACTCCACGGCCGAGGCCATCAAACTGACGCGCTATGCGAAAGAAGCGGGCGCCGATGCTGTCTTGCAAGTGGTGCCGTACTACAACCGTCCTACTCAGGAAGGCATGTACCAGCACTTCAAGGCCATCGCCGAAGCCGTCGATATTCCCGTCATCCTGTACAACGTGCCAGGCCGCACGGTTGCCGACATGAGCAACGAAACGATCGTGCGCCTGTCCGCCATCCCGAATATCGTCGGCGTGAAAGATGCGACCGGCAACATCGGCCGTGGCATCGACCTGCTGCGCCTCGTGCCAGCCGGTTTCGCCGTGTACTCGGGCGATGATCCGACGGCCATGGCGCTGATGTTCTGCGGCGGCCACGGCAACATCTCCGTGACAGCCAACGTGGCGCCGCGCGCCATGCACGAACTGTGCGTTGCGGCCATGGCGGGTGATCGCGCCACGGCGATCGCCATCAATAACAAAGTTTTTCCTCTGCACCAGAAATTGTTTGTCGAGCCCAACCCGGTGCCCGTCAAATGGGCGATGGCCGAAATGGGCCTGATGCCGGCTGGCATACGCTTGCCACTGGTGCCACTGGCTGAAAATTGCCATGCTACCGTGCGCGATGCCTTGCGCGACGCCGGCATCCTGTCTTAAGGCCGAACCTCAAGCCCGGACTTGACCAGTCCGGACCTTCCCTGATTCCAGCTGCTACTTAGCTTCTTATCCAGTTACGACATGACTAATTGCAAGAAAAACCAATCGGCGCCTGCCACCATCGCCGTCCGCGGCATCGTCATCGGCGCCATCGCAGCCAGCCTCGCGGGCTGCGGCATGATCAGTTCGGTAGTCGGCGGCGACAAGGTCGACTACAAGTCGGTCAAGAAAGCCAGCACTCTGGACGTGCCGCCTGACCTGACGCAATTGCAGCAGGACAACCGCTACTCCCTGCCGGATGCGAAGAACGGCGTGGCCACGGCTTCCGGCTACAACGCGCAGCGCAACGCCACGGCAGGTACGCCTGTCGTCGTGGGCGCCGACGGCGTGGTGGGCGTCGTGCCTGTCACGGCCGGTGGCGTGAAGGTCGAGCGCGCGGGCAACCAGCGCTGGCTGGTCGTCAAGCAGTCGCCTGAAGTGCTGTGGCCGCAACTCAAGCAGTTCTGGGAAGATTCGGGCTTTACCGTCGCCATCGACCAGCCGACGGCTGGCATCATGGAAACTGAATGGAATGAAAACCGCGCCAAAGTGCCGCAGGACTTTATCCGCAGCACCATTGGCAAGGCCTTCGATTCGCTGTACTCGACGGGTGAAAAAGACAAGTTCCGTACCCGCGTGGAACGCCTGGCCGATGGCTCGACCGAGATCTACATCAGCCACCGTGGCGTAGAAGAGGTCGTCACGGGTCGCGACAAGGAAACCACCACCTGGACCGCGCGTCCCAACGATCCGGGCCTGGAAGCGCAATTCCTGGCCAAGCTGATGACGCGCCTGGGCGCGGCCGGCGACGAAGCGCAGGCGAAGACAGCCGTGGATGCCGCCATTGTGCAGCCGCTGCACGCCAAGCTGGTGGGCGACGCCGCCACGCCGGCGCGCGCAATCGAAGTCGATGAAGGTTTCGACCGCGCCTGGCGCCGTGTTGGCCTGGCGCTGGACCGCGTTGGCTTCACCGTGGAAGACCGCGACCGCACGCAAGGCACGTATTTCGTGCGTTACGTCGATCCGGATGTGGTCAAGAAAGATGGTTTCTTCTCGAAACTTTTCAGCTGGGGCTCGTCGTCCGACAAGGACAAGGAAGCGCAGCGCTACCGCGTCCTGGTCAAGGCCGGCAACGGCTCGACCAGCTTGGTCAGCATCCTCAGCAACGAAGGCCAGCCGGACGTCTCGCCAGTGGCCGAGAAGATCCTGGGTCTGCTGAACGATCAGTTGAAATAAGCAGGGTGATAGCGGCAGGTCGTAAAACCTGCCGCGCATTAAAAAGGCTGGCCCGGGAAACGGGGCCAGCCTTTTTTATTACGCATGCACCTGAATGCGGCAACGCCCGACAAAACCGTAGCGAGCGCCAGTGATGTGCGGCTAAATAGCGCAACCGTCCTGTAGTACGGGGGCGCCGAGCCGGTGAGCATTGCAGGCGCGCAAAGCGCGGCGCGCAGCAGGTTTGCTTGGGCGTTTACCCAATAAAAAAGCCGGCCCTAAGGCCGGCTTTCTCTAGTGCTGGGTGCTAAATTACTTAGCAGCCGATGCAGCAGCCGAAGCAGCCGAAGCAGCGTCGGTAGCGGCCGAAGCGGCAGCCGAAGCAGCAGCAGCAGCGTCGGTAGCGGCCGAAGCAGCAGCGTCAGCAGCAGCAGCTGGAGCAGCTTCAACTACTGGTGCAGCTGCTGGGGTTTCAACTACTGGTGCTGGTGCAGGAGCTTCTTCTTTTTTGCTGCAAGCAGCCAGAGCAACAACCATCAGGGAGGCGATCAGCAGGGATTTTTTCATTTGTTTTCCTTAATTATTTCAAAAAATAAATCAATATTGTTGCGATGAATAATTACCGGTAATTATCGCTCGTTAGGTCGTCTTCGAAGGCTTTTCGTACCAGGTGGTGCCTGCCAGACAACGGAAACTTCCTAACCGAATATTATAGCGATTTTTGGTGCGTCGCAATAGGAGCAAGAGGCAAATTCGCAACTATTTTGTGATATCGCAATATTTGCCGAAGCAAATTGCAAGCAAGTGTAAGCGATTTGCGAAAGCACGACAAAACGATATAAAAATAATATGTTTCATTGCGCTAGCGCAGATGCTGTCATTTCTGCTCGTGCCATACCACTTTGCTACGCCACCATCATTCAGGCCAGTTCGATCCAGCCATCCTGATACCAGGTATATAGCGCATCCATCACATCATCGGAAGCCTGGGCCACGGCGGTGCCATCGAGCGCGCGTTCGTTGGCCAGGGTTTCCAGGGCCGCTTTGTCGGCCTTGCCTATGGCAAACGATTCACCATTGATGAAGACATTCTTGCCACGATACAGCATCAGCGTCTTGCGCGACAACACGACGCCCTTTTTCTGTGCGGCGTCCGCGAAGCGGCCTACAGTCAGCGGCTTGGACAGCGGCGTGAAAAACACATTGTGCTTCGGTTCCGACAGGTGTTCGCCCAGGAAAATGGTCACGTCTTCTTCCGTGAAGCGTACCTTGTTCATTTCTTCCGTGATGGTGCTGAGCATTTCACGGGGGATTTCCGCCGGTTTGCCCGACGCTTTCAAGTCGGGATCGCTGTAGATGCCCGGCAAGTCGATCGAGTCGGCCATGAATTGCAGGAAAGCTTCGCCCAGTTCCTGGAAGGTTGGCGAGCGGAAGCCGATCGAATACGTCTGGCAGTCGCCGATGGCCACGCCGTCGTGCGCGTAGTGGGGCGGCAGGTACAGCATGTCGCCCGGTTCCAGGGTGAATTCTTCGTCAGGCGTGAAGTTGCTGAGGATTTTCAGCGGCAAGCCGTCGATCAGGCTCAGGTCCTTCTGCGCGCCGATACGCCAGTGGCGCTTGCCCTGGCCTTGCAGCAGGAACACGTCGTAGGAATCGAAATGCGGGCCCACGCCGCCGCCATCGGTGGCGAAGCTGACCATCAGGTCATCCAGGCGCGCGTCCGGCAGGAAGCGGAACTGGCGCAGCAGGGCGTCGGCCTTGGCGCTGTGCAGGTTGGCGCCCTGCACCAGCAGCGTCCATTCCTTCTGTTTCAGCGATGGCAGGCTGGTCAACGGACCTTGCTGCATGTTCCAGTGGCCATCCGCATGGCTGACCAGGCGCGATTCGACGTGGTCCAGGGTGGCCAGCTCGGCCAGGGCCTTGAAATCGAACAGTGCCTTGAAGCCAGGCACGGCTTGACGGATCAACAAGGGCTTTTTATGCCAGTAGTCGCGCAGGAATTGCGCCGGCGTGATATCGCCGAGGAGAGTTAATTTTTTCATGCGCCCATTATAACAACCGGAAATGCAGGAATGCGCCTGCCGTTGGCGGCGTGAAGGTATAATTTGCCAGCTTATACAATGAAAGGAAGCATAATGAAGATTGCCAAAAATACGGTCGTGACTGTCAACTACAAACTGTCAGACGCGCAAGACAATCTGATCGAAGACGGCCGCCAGCCTATGGTCTACCTGCACGGTGATTATGAAAACACCCTGCCGAAGATCGAAGAAGAGCTCGACGGCAAGGAAGTTGGCTATTCCAACACGATCCAGATCGAACCGGATGATGCTTTCGGTGAATACGATCCAGCCCTGGTCAAGGTCGAGCCACGCAATCGCCTGCCTGAGCCGCTGGAAGTGGGCATGCAGTTCGAAGGCATGCCGGAAAGCGATTCGCCGGACGAAGAAGCGATGATCTTCACGGTGACCGATATCGCCGACGACAAAGTCGTGCTGGACGGCAACCATCCACTGGCCGGCATCGCGCTGCGCTTCTCGCTGACCGTCGCTGACGTGCGCGAAGCCACCGACGAAGAAATCGCCCATGGCCACGTGCATGGCGCACACGGCCATGACCATGGCGATGATGAAGATGAAGGCGACGAGGGCGACCACTTCCGCACGCATCCGATTCATTAATACCGCTTGTTCCAGGCCGGCTACATGCCGGCCTGTTCGTTTGTGCCTCTGTTATTAACGGCGCACGGTCGACGCCTTGGCTCTTGCTTGCGCCGATGGCCTGACGGCCCGTTGACGTACCTCAAAGAAGGGCGTCTTGCCGGGCCGTACGGCGATGGCGGACCAGTCGTTGTCGATGCTGACGTGGCCCAGGTTGCCTTTCCAGCTGATTTTCGGCCCGCCTGTCCTGGCTGCGGCCTTTCTACTCTTGCCTTCCTTGCCGTCCGCTTCGCCATCGCGCTGCGTATCGACCAATAAGACCTTGCCGCTGAATTTCTTCGCCAGGGTGCGGATCTGCTTGCGTGGTCCGGCAAAGCCATCCTGTTTCGAGCTGAAGCTGGGTAGCAGCGAATTGTCGTCTTCGTCCAGCACGCCCACGTCGCCATCGGAAAACAGCACGATGCCGTCGAGCTGCTTGCGCTGCGCCATGGCGAACAGGCGCTGCAGCCAGGAGCGGTTGGCGACCAGCCGGTCTTCGAATTCGCTGTTGCGTCCCGCTTCTGGCAGGAAATGGTTGTTATTCGCGGGCAGGTTGATGGTGGCGAACAGCACGCCGCCGTATTCCCAGTGGGCATTTTCCGCATAGCTGCGGAACTTCGCCGTCGATGACAGCCTCGACAGGGTCAGCTTGCGCTGGCCCAGGCTCTGGTCGTCGGCGAAATACACGTCGCGCAGGCGGTTCAGGCGCTCGATGGCGTTGACCCTGCCGCGCGAATTGCGGCAGTTGGCCCAGTCGCTGGCAGACAGCGAGACGATCAGGGGCGGGCCGCTCGCGTCCAGCACGTCCTTGCGCTGGCTGTACAGCTTGTCGCTGCACGATTCGCTGGCGGCCTTGATGCCGGTGGCCACCACGAAGGAGGCATTGAAGGCGCTGGTGTCGGCGATGGCTTTTTTCAGGGGGGCATCGTCCGGCCCCGCATTGAAGGAATGGCCCAGCACGGCAAACTCGAAGCCGGCCTGCTCGCTTGGTGCGGCCAGCGCCGCTTGCCATGGCAGGCTGGCGACCAGCAGGCCGGCAGCCAGCAGGCGCAGGCTGGCGATGCTGCGCCGTATGGTCATGCGGCGGCCAGCCGTTTCAACTGATACAACTGTTCCAGCGCGTCGCGCGGCGTGAGCGCATCGGGATCGAGGTCGGCGATGGCGTCGAGCAAGGCTTGCTGCGCCGCGTTCAGCGCGGCCAGTGGCGCGGCTTCCTCTTCTTCCTCTTGCGCATACGGATCGGCTGCCGGCGCGGCGAACAGGTCGCGCTGCGGCGTGGCGTCCAGCGCCTGCGCTTCCAGGCGCGCCAGGTGCTTGCGCGCCGCCTTGATCACGGGCTGCGGCACACCGGCCAGTTGCGCCACCTGCAAGCCATAGCTTTGCGAGGCGGGACCGGCTTGCACGGCGTGCAGGAAGACGATGCTGTCCTTGTGTTCGACGGCCGACAAATGCACGTTGGCGGCGCTCGGGTGACTGTCCGGCAGTTGCGTCAGCTCAAAGTAGTGCGTGGCAAACAGGGTGAAACTGCGGCTGCTGTCGATCAGATGGCGCGCGATGGCCCACGCCAGGGCCAGGCCGTCGAAGGTCGAGGTGCCGCGACCCACTTCATCCATCAGCACCAGCGAGTGTTCGGTGGCGCCGTTCAAAATGGCGGCCGATTCCGTCATTTCCACCATGAAGGTCGAGCGTCCGCCCGCCAGGTCGTCGGTGGCGCCGATACGCGTGAAGATGCGGTCGATGGGGCCGATGGTGGCGGAAGCGGCCGGCACGTAGCTGCCCACGTAGGCCAGCAGGGTAATGAGTGCCACCTGGCGCATGAAGGTCGATTTACCGCCCATGTTCGGGCCGGTAATCAGCAGCAGCCGGCGTTCGTTGACGAGGCGGCAATCGTTGGCGATGAAGCGCTCGATCTGCTTTTCCACCACGGGGTGGCGGCCTTCGACGATGTTGATGCACGGCTCGTCGACCAGTTGCGGCGCGGCCCAGTTGTGCTGCTGCGCATGTTCCGTCAGCGCATTCAGGGTGTCGAGCTGGGCCAGGCCCTGCGAAATCGTTTGCAGGGTGCCGATGTGCGGCGCCAGTTCGGCCAGCAGCAGGTCGTACAGCAGCTTTTCGCGCACCAAGGCCTTGTCTTGCGCCGACAGGGCCTTGTCTTCGAATACTTTGAGTTCGGGCGTGATGTAGCGTTCGGCGTTCTTCAGGGTCTGGCGGCGGCGGTAGTCGTCCGGCACCTTGTCCGTCTGGCCGTGCGTAACTTCAATATAGAAGCCGTGCACCTTGTTGTATTCGACGCGCAGGTTGGCGATGCCCGTGCGCGCCCGTTCGCGCGTTTCCAGGTCGAGCAGGAACTGGCCCGCGTTTTCCGACAGGGCGCGCAGTTCGTCCAGTTCGGCGTCGAAGCCGGTGGCAAACACGCCGCCGTCGCGCACCATGGCAGCCGGTTCCTGCGCCACGGCGCGCACCAGCAAGTCCAGGCAGGCGGTCGGTGTCGCCAGTGCCGCGTGGATGGCGGCCAGCAAACCGGTTTCTCCACCCTGGCCAGGGCCATAGCAGCGCACGACGTCGCCGCGCAGGGCCGGCAGTTGCAATAAACCGTCGCGCAGGGCGGCCAAGTCGCGCGGACGCGCCGACAGCAGCGCGATGCGCGTGGTGATGCGTTCGATATCGGGCACTTGCGCCAAGGTGGCAGCCAGTGGCCCCGCCGCTTCGCTTTGCGCCAGCGCGGCAATCGCTTCATGGCGCGCGCGCGCCACGTTCTGGTCGCGCCGCGCATGGTGCAGCCAGTGGCGCAGCATGCGCGAACCCATGGCCGTGCGGCAATGGTCGAGCAGGGAAAATAATGTAGGCGATTCCTGGCCGCGGATGGTTTCCGTCAATTCCAGGTTGCGCCGCGTGGCCGCGTCCAGGCCGATGAATTCGCTTTCCGTTTCCGTCGTCAGGGAGCGCACGTGCTGCAGACCGCGTCCCTGCGTCGACTGCGCATAGCGCAGCAGCGCACCAGCCGCGCCGAACGCGGCGCCGAGGCCATCGGCGCCAAAACCGGTGAGTGTCGCTACGCCCAGCTGGTCGAGCAGGGCCTTGTGGCCGCCGACCACGTCGAAATGCCAGTCCGGCACGCGGTTGATGTGCGTGCCCGCGTAGTCGTCGAACAGGTTGCCATTGTCGCCGCTCAGGATTTCAGCCGGCACGATGCGTTCCAGTTCCTGCTGCAGGCGCGCGGCCACGGTGCTGCTGTCGCCGGAAAACTCCATCAGTTTTAGTGCACCGCTGGCCAGCGACAGCCAGGCCAGGCCCGTCGTCACCGTCTTGCGTTGCGTGATGCTGCACATGGCCAGCAGCGGGCGCTCGGCCTTTTCTGGCAGCAAGTCCGCATCGGTCAGGGTGCCCGGCGTGACCACGCGCATGACCTTGCGCTCGACGGGACCCTTGCTGGTGGCCGGGTCGCCGATCTGTTCGCAAATGGCCACCGACTCGCCCAGCTTGACCAGCTTGGCCAGGTAACCGTCCAGCGAATGAAACGGCACGCCGCACATCTTGATGGGATTGCCACTGGCCACGCCGCGCGCCGTCAGGGTAATACCCAGCAGGCGCGACGCTTTTTCCGCATCCTCGAAAAACAGCTCGTAGAAATCGCCCATGCGGTAGAAGACCAGCATCGTCGGGTGATTTTCCTTGATGCCTAAATATTGTTGCATCATCGGCGTGAGCTTTTCAGCCGAATTTTTCTTTGCCGCGGCGGCGTTGATTTCTTTGGGGACGGTGGTCATGTGTTCTTTGTCGTTGGTCCGGCGGCAGGGAAAGGCGTGCCTGCCGGGCTGTGGGTGGTGCTGTGTGCGTTCAAGGCCGCGCTGCCAGGCGAGGCTTGAGTCCAAGGCCGTCATTTTACCGCTTTCGGCAGGCGGGGCGGCGTATTGCGTGCGGATGTGAAAAAGCCGCGCCGGTGGAGGGGGCGCGGCTTCGGGTATCTAGCTGATGGTAGAACTGAAAGTTTGCATATTGACGGGCTTCAGGCTTAGGTCCAGTAGCTGTTGCCGTCGTACGCCCCAGATTTTCTGAACCTGAATTGCCGTTATTCGATATTCACTCACGGCTGGAGGCAAATCGTTTGTCTGGGACTGTAGAGATTACATCTCGACTCGCCCACCTACCGAAGCCTCAGGATCAAAACTGAATACGCGCAATTCTGGCAAGTCTTGTTCGCCGCGGATGATGCGTACTGTCAATACGAACGAGAGTTCCCAGCGACCCTTGCTCTGGCCGACGTCAAGATTGTGTTTCCACTCTTGGCGAATGCGGCGTAGATCGGGCAGGGCTGGATCAGGCGGTAATAAATGGGACTCGAAATCCAATGGCACCTGATACGTGGCGCCGATCGATTGCAGGAAGGGTGATGGCAGGGAGTAGCGTGTAGGGACATCGGGGCCGATTTGGGTCAGCTGAGGTACGCTGATTAGGCAACAATCAACAATCTGGAAGGATGTGAAACCACTGTCTTTGCTGCCACAGCAATTGACTTCCAGATAAACGTGTTGGCCCTGCTGGAAGTGTACTCCACCCATGTAGGGGCCGTGGCGCGGGTCAGCGCTGCCGTCGCAGGACGTAAATGCATAGTCGAGTTGGTTGGTGATCTGGTCTGCATCAAAGTGGATAGATAACTTCATCCAGGGTTTTTCGTACGTCATGTTTTCTGCTTTCTTTCCATGTCAATAAGTAGCTTCTGGTAGCGAGCATCTCGCCGGAGTGTCAACAGATCAGGGGAAGATTCGATCAGGTTGAGAGGGTAGCCAAGCGCTATGGCCTGTCTTAGTGTTGCGATCGCTTCGTTGCGCCTACCTGTCAGCTCATAGGTTAGCGTCGCCCTGAAAAACGTATCTGGCAAGGTGGGAGCAAGCCGGATTGCTTGTGCTAAGTGCTCCAGCGCATCGTCTCGCAAGCCCGCATAGGCTGAATACAGCGCGAGGCGCGAGTGGGCTTTCGGGTCGTCAGGCATGCGTTTCAGGACGACTTTAATCAAAGTGATCGCACGACGATATGAGTCGCGCGACAACTCAAGCTGGCCGGGAACCCAGCGTTGAGCATCTGCCAGGTTTGCCCATAGCAGGTAGTTGCCAGGATTGCCTTTGTTTTCCGATACGGCATTTTTAAATGCCTGTACCGCCCCCAGATAGTCGCCCCGATTAAACAGAGCGTTGCCCAGGTTGGTGTATAGCTCCCAGTCGGGATGCACTTGCAGTCCCTGTTGCAGAACATGCAGGCCCTCATCGCTACGATTCAGGCGTTCAAGCGTGGCGCTGAGCTGGGCATATGTCTCCGCCACCTGAGGAGTCATCTCTATCACCGTTCGAAACAGTTTTTCAGCTTCGGTGTAATTGCCGAGGTTGTAGTGCATTCTGCCCAGCATCGAAATGAAAGGGGTATCTTTGGGATAAAGTGTGAGAGCCTTATCGATTACCTCCCGCGCCAAGTCAAATTTTTGTGCTTGGATAAGCAAGCGCGCCTTGCCGTACATGCCGAGTGCATTGCTTGGGTCCAGATTCAATGCGGTGGTGATCTCTTGCAGTGCTTGCGCACGTTCGCCATGGTGTTCAAGAACCCATGCCTGCGCCACATGGGCCAAAGCTAATTGGTCGTCTGTAGTCAATGCCTGTTTCGCAGCGACATCCGCGCGTTGCAACCAGGTTTCGTCGCGGCTGGTACCCATATAGCGTAGCGTGAAAGCCAGCGACAGGCCTGCATTGGCAGCTGCATGTTCAGGATTGTGTTTAAGTACGGTGCTGAAATCTTCGATCGCCTGCTTTTGGCTGCTATCACGATCAAATGCACGCAACGCCTTCATTCCAGACGCGATGCTGGCAATTTCGGAATATGGATCCGGCGCTTCTTCTCCGGTGACAAAAGACTTTAAAGTGGGCACTATAGTTGGCCATTGCCAAGCCGCTACCACCGTCAGCAGGACGACCGCTGCACCCGTTTGCAAGGTGCGCTTGCGCGGTATCGGCAGGCGAATGGACAACGTGGGTGCCACCTCTACTGATGGCACCGCTACGATCGGTGGCGTCAATGTCGCTGCTTCCCCGTCTCGCCTTCCGATCGCCTCGCGCACATCGCGCATGGTGCGTGGCCGTTCGGCCGGGTCGTGCGCCGTCATCGAACGCACGAGCGCGTTGATGGCGGGCGGGACAGAGTCGGGCAGGTCGGGCCACGGCTCCGTCGCCTGCATGTGGGCGGCGGCCAGGGCCAGGCCGTTCAGGTGGGCGAAGTGGCGCTGGCCGGCCAGCATTTCGTACAGCATGGCGCCCAGCGCGTAGACGTCGCCGCGCGTGTCGGGCAGGCGGCCCATCAGGCGTTCGGGCGCCATGTAGGCGATCGTGCCCTGCAGATCGCACAGGGTGGTCGTTTGGGTCGCTTGCGGGTCGATGTGGCGGGCCAGGCCGAAGTCGAGGATGCGTACCTTGCCATCCGCTTCCAGCATCAGGTTCGACGGTTTCAGGTCGCCGTGCACGAGGTCCATGGCGTGCGCCTCGTCCATGGCGTCGGCGATCTGGTAGGCGATGTCGAGCGCCGCTTGCAGGTCAGCCTTGCCGCTGTGCATGAACTGGCCCAGGGTCTGGCCTTCGACCAGTTCCATGACGATGGACTGGCTCGTGCCCTGGCCCTCGATGGCGAAGATGCGCACGAAGGCGGCATGCTTGAGCGAGGCGGCCAGGCGCGCTTCATTGATGAGTTTTTCCGGATGCAGCACGTCGGCTTGCGGTTTCAGCCGCTTCAGCGCCACGCTGCGGCACAGCTTGGCATCCCAGGCTTCGAATACATGGCCGAAACCGCCTTCGCCCAGCAAGCGGCGCACTTCGTAGTGCCCGCTGATAGTGTCGTCTTGCGACGGGGTCTGACGCAGGGGGTCGAGCAGTTCCATATACCTTGGCTTCAGAGTGCATCAACGTGGGCATCCAGCATCGAGAGGCTCAATGCGATGGCTGCATGCTCAAGATGATTGATTTTGAGTAACTTCCTGATTTAAAACTATTGTTTAGAATAAGTCAATTAATATTGACAAGGAGTGAACAAAAGTGCTGTGCCAGCGCCGGAATAACATTTCTTGCCGACGCATGCGCGCAATATTGTTCAAACTCACATTCCTCTTTCGCGCTTCCTCAATAATGCAGATGGGGCTGCCTCGGCATGTGCTGATCAGGCGATGGGAGCGGGCATGGATGAGTTGCTGCAATATTACGAGCGCGAACTGGGCGCCTTGCATGCGCACAATCAGGCGTTTGCCCGGCGCTATCCGGCCATCGCCGGCGCGTTGGGCATCGTGGGCGGTGACCTGGGCAGCACCCACGATCCGCACTTGGCGCGCATGCTGCAGGCGTTTGCCATGTTCAATGCGCGCACGGCCAAGCGGCTGGCCGATGGCTTCGGCACCTTCAGCGAAACCTTGCTGGAAGTGAACTTTCCTCATTATTTGCGCCCGTTTCCTGCCTGCGCCATTGCCCGCATCGATAACGACGCTGCCACGGTGAGCGAGCTGGCCACCATTGCGCGCGGCACGGTCATGCATGCTGCGGAACATCAGGGCGTTGCCTGCAAGTTCACCACCGCCTACGATGTCGTTGTGGCGCCGCTGCGTCTGGCTGAGGTGCGCTTCCAGTCCATCGTGGCGGCGCCGCCCGCAGTGCGCCTGCCACCGGATCTGGGGGCGGCGATCAGCATCACGCTCGAAGCGACGGGCGCCACGTCCACTCTGGACAGGCTGCCGCTGCCGGCGCTGCGCCTGTTCCTCGACGGCGAGCCTTCCTTTTGCGCCACTTTGCGCGACAGCCTGTTCCTGCTTGCGCGTTGTGCCTATGTGGAAGTCGATGGCGTCTGGCATGCGCTGGACGCAGTGCCCTTGCATCCGGTCGGCTTTGCCGCCGAGGATGCCTTGATGCCGGCCATGGCTGCCTCGCACCCCGCCTACCGTCTGCTGGGCGAATGGTTTGCCTTTCCGGATAAATTCAATTTCGTCGACCTGGACCTGGCCGCGCTGCAGCAGCGCCTGCCCCCAGCCTGCCGGCGCTGCACCGTACACCTGCTGCTGGCCGACGTACAGGCCGATGCAGATATCGCGCGCATCCTGCGGCCCCTGTCCGCCAGGCATCTGCTGACGGGATGCACTCCCGTCGTCAACCTGTTCCGCCAGGCGGCCAATCCCATTCGCCTGACGCACGCGAGCGCCGAGCATGTGCTGCTGCCATCGGTGCGGCAGGCGCATTGCTACGATATTTACAAGGTCGATAGCGTGCATGTCCTCAGTGAAACGGAGAGCGGTGGCGCACTCGATGCGTTTCACCCTTTCTATTCCATGCGCCATGGCGAAGCGGGCGGGCGCCAGGGGCGCTACTGGGTGATGCGGCGCGACGAAGACATGGCGCTGACCAATCCCGGTTACGACATGCGCATCGCCTTTGTCGACGGCGCCATGCAGCCGCTGCGCGACGCGACGCAAACGGTCTCCATCATGATGACCTGCAGCAACCGTGATTTGCCAAGTCGTTTGGTGTTCGGCAATGCCGCGGGTGATTTGCACCATGACGGCGTCGCCAGCGCCTTGCCGGTGCGCCTGCTGCGCAAACCCGGCGCGCCGTGCCGTTTTCCTGCGGGTGCGGCGTCGCATTGGCGCTTGATCGCGCAATTATCCTTGAACCATCAGTCGCTGAATGAACAGGGCTTGCCGCTCTTCAAGCAAATACTCGAGTTGTACAACTTGCCGGGTTCGGCCAGTGCCGCGCGCCAGATCGCGGGCATGACCGGACTGCGCCAGCGCGCCGCCAGTACCTGGCTGCACGATGAGGCGGGCGGCAGCCTGGTCTTCGGCATCGACGTCCTGCTGTCCGTCGACGAAGAAGCCTTTGTCGGCAGCGGCTTGCATGCCTTTGCCCAAGTCATCGAACGCTTTCTCGGGCTGTATGTGCACCTGGCATCGTTTACCCGCCTGATCGTCTTGTCGCAAAAGACTGGAAAGGAGTTGCTGTGCTGCCTGCCACGCAATGGAAACCAGACGCTGGTGTAGTCGCGCGCCTGCTGGCCGATCCGTCCGGCACAGGCTTCTTTCAGGCGGTGCGCCTGCTGTCTGCCTGGCTGATGCAGCAGGGCATTTCGCAGGAGCAGGTGTTTGAGGATTGCCTGCGCCTGCATGGCAGCGCGTCGCTGTCATTTGCGCCGGGCGAAATCGAACAGCTCTGGCTGGAGCCGCAGGCGGACGGCGATATGCAAGTGCATGTGCGAGCGGCGATGCTGGGTTTCCTGGGCCTGTATGGCAACTTGCCGCTGCATTACACGGACACGCTCGCCCGCCACGAGCGGCAAACGGGCGATGGAGGTCCCCGGGCCTGGCTCGATACGCTGTCGCACCGCGCGCTGGTCCTGTTTTACCAGGCCTGGGCCCGCTACCGCATCGAATGCCAGCAAGACGCCGACGGCGGCGATTTCCTGCCCTTGCAACTGGCCCTCGCGGGTGCCTGGCCTGCCGAGGTGGCCAGGCAGGACGATGGTTTGCCTGCGCATGTGCTGGCCCATTATGCGGCCTTGCTGCGGCATCGGCCCGTGGCGGCCGACGTGATGCAGGCGGTGCTGGCCGAGTATTTCGGCGTGCCCGTGCGCTTGCAGCGTTTTGTTGGCGCCTGGTTCCGGCGCGCGCCACAGGAGCGTACCTTGCTGGCCTCCGCGCATGCCAGACTAGGGAAGGGCGCCATGCTGGGCGAGCGCTGCCGGCGCGCCGACTTGCGCGTGCGCCTGGTGCTGGGGCCGCTGGCGCGCCATGTCTACGAGGATTTCTTGCCCGGCCGGACAGGCGCGCTGGCCCTGCGCCAGATGCTGGCGCTGTTTGGCTTGCCTGGCATGAGTTTTGAAATACGCCTGGTGCTGCGCCGGGAAGACGTGCGCACCTGCGTCCTGGGCATGGGCGCCTGCCTGTCCGAGGATGCTTTTTTGGTCGACAAGTTGCCGACCCCTGACCGTGACGACATGCTTTACGACATTCGATTCGATGGTTCCGCCTGAAACTGCCGTAAATGCTGTACCCCGATAAATGCTGGAAGGAAGAAAACCATGGAAGACTTCGCGCAATGGCTGGCCGTGGACAAAGCCTTGACTGCCGACAACCGCGCTCTGCGACTGCGCCTCGCTTACCCGGAAGGCATCAATGAGGATGTCTTGCTACCGCAGCGCATCAGCGGCAGCGAGGCCATCTGCGGCGCGATTGAGTACCGCATCCTATGCGTGGCCACCGAGGCGCATCTGCCGCTGAAACAGTTCATCGCCGTGCCGGCCGAATTGCAGATCGTTACCGACCAGGGGCATTTGCGCAGGGTCTGCGGCATCGTCGCCGAAGCGTGTGCCGGGCAGACCGACGGCGGCCTGGCCACTTATCAGCTGGTGCTGCGCGACGGCCTGGCGCTGCTGGAAAAGCGCATTAACACGCGCGTGTTTCGCAACAAGCACGAATTGCAGATCGTGCAGTTGCTGTTTGACGAGTGGCGGCAGGGCAATGGCGTACTCGCCGCCAGCCTGGATCTCGCCATCGATGCGGCGCTGGCGGCGCGCAGCTTGCCCGTGCGCGAATTCACGATGCAGCACAATGAATCCGATGCTGCCTTTATCCGCCGCCTGCTCAGGCGCCGCAGCATTGCCTGGTGTTTCCAGGCGGGAGCGCCAGCCAGCGCGAACGCTTCGGACGTGCCCGTACATACCCTGCTGTTGTTTGATGACGCCAGCCGCCTGGCGCAAAACGCGGCCGGCATGGTGCGCTATCACCGAGATGACGCCACCGAGGAAAGGGATGCTGTGACGGCCTGGAGCGCCGTGCGCCGATTGCAGCCCGGAAAGTCCGAGCGCTACAGCTGGGACGATGGCCACCCGCACAGCCCGCAGTTCATGGTCACGCAGTCCCTCGGCGGCGTGGATCAGGGCGGTCATGGCAATCGTCTGGCGGCCAGTCTCGACGACTATATCGTGGAGCCTCCGCTGGCCGCTGGCAGCAATGACGAATTGCGGCAATTGGGCCAGCTGGCGATGGCGCGTCACGATATGGACAGCAAGTGTTTCCAGGGGGAAGGCTGCGTGCGCGACTTTTGCGCGGGCCAGTGGTTCAGCCTGGAAGGGCATGCCGACATCGATAGCCACCCTGTGGCCGAGCGCAGTTTCGTCATCACGGCCTTGAGCGTTGCGGCCAGCAATAACTTGCCGACAGGCCTGGATGCCCGGGTCGGGCGCTTGTTTGCACAGAGCGGCTGGCAGTGCGATGCCGGCCTGGCGCAAGGCACGGGCGCCGATGGCCAGCCGGCCTTGCGCTACCGTAACCGTTTTACCTGCGTGCGGCGCGGCATCGCCATCGTGCCTGCCTTCGATCCGCGCAGCGATTTTCCCGTCGTCCGCCTGCAAAGCGCGCTGGTCGTCGGGCCGGCCGGCGAGGAAATGCATTGCGATGCGTTGGGACGTGTCAAGGTGCGTTTTGGCTCCACGCGCGCGCCGGACCACGCGCATGCCAACGGTTCCGGCGCCTCCGATACGGAGCGCGACTCGGCCTGGGTGCGCGTGGCATCCAGCTGGACCGGCAATGGGCCGGGCAGCGGCAAACAATGCGGCACCTTGAGCTTGCCACGCATCGGCGCGGAAGTGCTGATCGATTTCCTCGGTGGCGACCCGGACCGGCCCATCATCGTCGGCCAACTGTACAACGCCGTGGGCGTGCCGCCCGGCTTGAGCAGCCGCGGCGCCTTGCCGGGCAACCGTTATCTGTCCGGCATGCGCAGCCGCGAAGTGCGGGGCGGGCGCGGCAACCAGCTGTGCTTTGACGACACGCCGTCGCAGATCAGCGCACAGCTGGCCAGCGACCACGCGGCCACGCAATTGAATCTCGGCTATCTGACCGAGCCGCGTAGCGACGGGGCAGGGCAGCAGCGCGGTGACGGCTTTGAATTGCGCAGCGACGCCAGCGGCAGCGTGCGCACGGCCCGCTCGCTGTTGATTTCGGCCTGGAAACAGCTGGGCGCCAGCGGCAAGCAACTCGATAGCAGCGAACATGCCGCCGTGATGCAGGAATGCCTGGAATTATTTAGTTCCCTGGGCGAGTTTGCCGCGCAGCACCAGGCGCTGGCGCTGGACGCGGCCGGCAGCAAGGCGTTGGGGGCAGCCATTGCCGCCGATCAGTCCGCCGTCAGCATCACGGCGCCCGAGGGCGTGGCGCTGAGTACGCCCAGAACCATCGCCGGCAATGCGGGCACGAATATCGACCTGGTGGCACAGCAGCATTTGCAACTGAGCGCGGCCCAGCGCTGCAACGTTAACGCGGGCAAGGGTATTTCCCTGTTCGCGCACAAGGACGGCATCGTGCAGGTGGCCCATTTCGGCAAGTTCCTGCTGCAAAGCCAGCACGACCAGTTGCAGGCGGATGCCGCCAAGGACATCCGCCTGACGGCCGGCACGCGCCTGGTCGGCGTGGCGCAGGACGAGATCACCTTCATGACGGCGGGCGGCGCCTACTTGAAACTGTCCGGCGGTGCGGTCGAGCTGGGCGGGCCCGGCGCGCTGACGGTCAAAACCGACGGTCACCACTGGAACGGCCCTGCCAGCATGAAGGCGGCACTGCCCACCTTCGGCGAAGGCGAACTGGGTCGCGTGCCGCGCTTGCTGCGTCCCACCGATGGCTTGCCCGTCGAAGGCGTGGAAGTGCACATCGAGCGCGAAGGCGACGTCCCCATGATGGGCGTCAGCGGTGCCGACGGGCGCGGGCCGAAGGTGGAAACCGATCACCTGCAGCGGCTGAAGGGATTTTTCTTCCGCCGCCGTTCCTGAACCCCGACATTGGAGAGCACACCATGCTGTTTGACCCCCACCCTCCGCTGTGCGACGACCCTGACATCGATCTCCTCGGCCAGTTTTCCTGCAACGCCAATTTCCAGATCAGCGATTATGAAGTGCAGCAGCAGTTGCCGCTGCCCGGCGTCATTATTTTCGTGCACGGCGTTAATTCCGATGGCGAGTGGTACGCGGCAGCCGAAGAGGGGCTGTGCAACGGCCTCAACGAGCGCCTCAAACGTTCCTGCCATCATATGCAGCACCGTGGCGTGGAGGGCGGCGAACTGAAGGCGGTCAGCTATGGCGCCGAGATCACGGCCGAAGGCTTTCTCCATCCAGAAATGTCGGCCGATACCTTGATCCGCGATGCCGGCACTTTTTCTCCCGTGATCCGTTTTCGCTGGGGCTACAAGGCTTCGGGCGAGGAACTGCAAAAATACGGCAAGGGCATCTACCTGAACGAACAGGATTACTGGGGCGGCGGGCCGTTTGCCAATGGCTGCAGCGCGCTGGCGGACTTGTGGAAGGAAGGGCTGAGCGAGGATCTATTTTTGTGGAACACCATCCAGCACATGAATCCCTTTTCGGAACGGCAAGTGTACAGCTGCCCGCCGCGCACGTATTTCGTGCTGGCCGCCTATCGTCTGGCCAGGCTGGTCGAGTCCATCCGCCAACAGCAGGCCGACGTACCGGTCACCATCGTCTGCCACAGCCAGGGCACGATGGTGGCGATGGCGGCGGCTTTTCTCGGCGCGCGCCTGCCCAAGGTGAAGAACAGCTTTCCCTGCGTGGCCGACAACTATGTCATTTGCAATTCCCCGTACAGCCTGGCGAAACGCAATAGCGCCGAGAACTGGGTGGCCAGCAATCTACGCGCGGCGGACGGCAGCACGGGCAGGGTGACGGTGCAGGCGCGCATAGCCACCTTGAAAAATTTCTTTGCCATCATCCGCCAGCGCGCCAGCCTGGGCGAGGCGCAGACAGACGAGGAAATCGACCGCTGCATGGCCAACGTGCAGCACGGTTTTTCGGCTGCGGCGGACCGCGAGCAATACGGGATTGCCGGCGCCGCGCGCGGCGGCAAGAAATCATCGTATGGCAGGGTAACCATCTATTGCAATCCGCACGATGTGGTGGTGTCGTCCGTCGCCATCGAGGGCATCGGCTGGCGCGGTCTGTCGGGTTCGCTGGCCAAGGACAGCAAGGACGGCGGCGAGCTGGCTGCCACCGAGGCCGCAGGCGTGTGCGTGCAGCGCGTGTTTGCCCAGGGATTCGAGGTGGGCAGGCAGGGCAGCTATCACTACTGGAGCGATCACTGGCGCAAGCCTGCGCCGGACGGCAAGGACTTCTGGTTTCCGGCGCAGAAATTTGCGATGTATTCCATCAAACAGGGCGTCGAGGCCAGCCAGGAGAGTCGCTTTTCCACCATCCTGACGGTCGGGTTTGCGCCCTTGTTTATCGTGGCAACGGGCTTGGCCCGCAGTCCCTGCAATGCTTCGCCCCACAAAGACTGGAAAATCGAACTGAACGCGCCCGACTTGCTGCTGCCCTTCAAGCCGCAGTCCTTGCGCTTTGGCCAGAAAAGCGATGAATTCGACGAGGGCTACGATCCGCCCGGCGAATCGCGCCAAGCGGGCAAACAACGTACTGCCGGCGACGATTATCTTGCCGATCATGCCATCCCGCCCGGCGGCTTGCAGGGGCAGGCGGCAAAAGACGAGGCCAAACGCATGGACATTGCCAGGGGCACGGCCGACGACGAGGCGCGTCTGCGGTTCGAGCAGCGCGCAGTGATACGCGCGCAAGCGGTACGGGAAGGCAAAAGTCCCGCGGGCCAAAAAGTGCAGCAGGAAATGCCCAACGCCACGCCTGACGCCGACTACCAGCAGTGGCGCAGCACGCGCATCGGCGAAATGATGTCCGGCCAGGCCGGCGCCTATGCCACCGACCATTCCACCATCCTGACCAACCCCATGCACGCAGAGCGGGCGCTCGCATATGACGTGGCGGTGGGCGTGTGCCGTATCAAGCCGGAGGCGCTGCGCAGGTTGAGGGTGGCGGCGGATTGGAGGTTGGTGAAGTGGTTGGATGAAACCGATTCAGCAAAGGCTTTTGAACAGTATTTTGCAAGTGCCACTATCGACGAATTAACGATAAGCGATTGGGCGCGGTGTGAGGGCGGTCCAGCTTGCATGCCGAGTTCAATAATCGACAAACGTGAAAATCCGCCACGGCACCTCAATCCAACGTCAGGTGAGCGCGCTCATGGGTGACTTTGCGTTGCTTGTTTTTTCTAGTCATGAATCAGATGCCGCTATTCAAAATATGTATTAAAAATGGAGAATTCTATATGATGAAATCCTTTTTTCTGTATGCATTGATGGTTTTTCTGGCGTTGATTTTCCTAGCGGCCTGTGTGCGTTTGCGTTCAAACGTTACAACGTCGTCAAATGCTGTCACAGCAATATCCGAAGCGGAAAAACAACCTTATATGGCGCAGGTGGTAGGCGTCCAATGGCTGAATCCGTTACAGCGACGTGACTATCCTACTCAATGGCAGTTGCTGTGGACTTTAGGACTGGTGCAGCCAAACTCTGACGATGACATGGTCAAGGCGAATTCCAAAAAGTACTCCAGTTTGCAGGCTGTGTCACCTGTTGTCGCAGGTAATGAAGGTGAAGAAACATTTCGTGGCTATCATCGAAAATATATTCGCGAAATTATGAATTTATTCCACGACATTTACTATTCCGACCCCGAATACTTTTATAACGTTCATTCGGCCGAGAATCGTTCACGCTGGCGTGAATTGGCTGGCATTCATATTGAATACGCCATTCCTGAAGGGAAACTCGACCCGACTGATGCTGGAGCCTTCGTGCAGGACTATGTTCGTCGTACCTTTACCATCGGCAACCCAAACTTCCCTACACTCTGGGCGCGTTCTACGCTCCCCGACGTTCGCGTCACCATGGGCGGTCCCAACGCCGGTTTTACTTCACTTTCCGCGGCGCTCGATTACCTGCAAACCCATCCCAAGGAAACCGTCTGGGCCATGAACTGGGATGCGCCCAGCCGGCCCCTGGACCGGCAGATCAACGAGAACCTTGTCTTGCTGGTGCTAGCCGGCCCCGACTACAAGACGGAGCGGGCGCCACTGGCGTGGCTCGGGTATCCGAGTAGCAAACAGGTTGCCGATTTTGAAGTCAAAAAGGGCGAACCGCCCCGCATGGTGCAGGCGTGGACGGCGGCCATCGAAGAGGCTGCGGCGAAGGCCAATCAAGCCGAGACCGGGATTGGCTATCTCATCCATGACGCCGGCAATACGCACCAGGACTCGTCCGAACGCCTGGGTGCGCTGGCGCAGACGCTCACTCTGCAATTGCCGGAATTCGATTTCCTCAAGCAAAGCTTCAATTTGACCGCCGTGCTGGGCGAGACGGGTGCGGGCACGGCCCTGACGAACGTGGCGCTGGGCATCGCTTACGCGCACCATTTCGGCAAGCCCGTGCTGGTGGCCGGCACCAGCGACCTGCTTGCTCCCGTGGCGCTGGTGGTGGCGCCGCCCGCCGTCGCGCGGCCGATCCGGCCCGACAAGCCGTGGTTCCGTGCACGCGGCGGCAACCATGCGTATTTGCCCTGGTGGGGCTTGCGCTACGATGCGCCCGAGTATTACCAGGGGTTTTCGCAATAAAGTGCTTTAGTTATCCAGGGAGAAAAACATGCGTGGCGTGATTCGCTTGAACGACCCCACCAGCCATGGTGGCAAGGTGGTGGGCGCGGCACCGAACAGTACGGTGCTGGGCGTGGCCGTGGCGCGCAAGGGCGACCCTTGCGTTTGCCCGATAAAAGGTCATGTGCGCTGCGTGATTGCCGAGGGCGATCCGCAGGTACTGATCGATGGCGTGCCCGTGGCCTTTGACGGGCACAAGACCAGCTGCGGCGCCAGCCTCATGTCCACGGTGGGCAACAGCGGGCGCGCTTAGCGCAGACTGGCGTCGATAGCCATGCTCAGCTTGTCGACGATTTCATCGACATGGCTGGCGTTGATGATGTAGGGCGGCGCCAGCAGGATGTGGTCGCCGTGCTGGCCGTCGATGGTGCCGCCCATGGGGTAGCACATCAGTCCGTCTTGCATGGCGTGCGCCTTGATGCGCGCATGCAGGCGGCGGGCCGGGTCGAATGGCTGCTTGCTGGCGCGCTCCTGCACCAGTTCCAGGCCCAGGAACAGGCCGCGGCCACGGATGTCGCCCACGTGCGCATGGTCGTCGAAGCGCTGGCGCAACCGCTCTTGCAGCAAGTCGCCCATGGCGCGCACGTTGGCCAGCAAATCGCGTTCCTCGATTTGCCGCTGCACAGCCAGGGCGGCGGCGCAGGCGGTGGCGTGGCCGATATAGGTGTGGCCGTGCTGGAAGAAGCCCGTGCCGGCGCGGAGGGTGTCGCGGATGTCTTTGGATACCATGACGGCGCCGATGGGCTGGTAGCCGGCGCCCAGGCCCTTGGCGACGCAGATCAGGTCGGCCGTGATGCCTTCCTGCTCGCAGGCGAACAGGCTGCCCGTGCGTCCCATGCCGCACATGACTTCGTCGAGGATCAGGAGTATGCCGTGGCGCTGGCAGATCTCGCGCATGCGCTGGAAGTAGCCGGTGACGGCGGGCAGGGCGCCGGCCGTGGCGCCGACGACGGGTTCGGCGATGAAGGCCATGACCTTGTCCGCGCCCAGTGCGGCGATATTGTCTTCCAGTTCCTGGTCCAGGCGCGCAACGTAGTCAGCATCCGTTTCATGGGCTCGCTGGTCGCGCCAGGCGTAGCATGGCGACACATGCATCACGTCGACTAGCAGCGGCTCGAACTGCTGGCGGCGCCAGGCGTTGCCACCCGTGGCCAGGGCGCCCAGGGTGTTGCCGTGGTAGCTCTGGCGGCGCGCGATGATGTGGCGGCGTTGCGGCTGGCCCCGCTCGACGAAATACTGGCGCGCCAGTTTGAGCGCGCTTTCCACCGCTTCCGAGCCGCCCGAGACGAAATACACGCTGTCGATGTCGGCTGGTGCCCGGGCGACGAGGAAATCGGCCAGCTGCTCCATCGGTTCGCTGGTAAAGAAGGAGCTGTGCGCGTACGCCATGCTGGCAATCTGCTGCTGCACGGCGGCGATCACGGCTGCATCCGAATGGCCGAGGCAAGACACGGCCGCGCCGCCGCAGGCGTCCAGGTAGCGCTTGCCATCCGCATCGATCAGGTAAGGGCCATCGCCGCCAATGGCGACGGGATAGCTGCTACTCAAGCTGCGGTGGAAGACATGGCTCATGGCATCGCTTTCTTATCGGCAAGGGGAGAGGGCCGATTATAGGATGCGCCGCACCAAATTGCAACGTTCGATGTATTTTTTATGAAATTACATCAGTTGATGTTTTTGCGTAAGCACCCAGCGCCCGCAACTGGCTTTCCGCCGCGCCGATGGCCGTGACGGCATCCGGCCCGCCGCGCGACACCAGCAATTCCACCAGGCTTTCCACGGCCGCGACGCCGGCCACGATGGAGGGGAAGAACGAGGGGCTGTCGACGGCGATGACGATGCTGGCGTCGGCCTGCAGGGCCAGCGGCGACATGGCGCTGTCGCTGATGGCGAGCACCTGGCAGCCGGCCTGGCGCGCCATCTGCGCCACCAGCAGCGCTTCGCTGGAATACGGCGCGAAGCTGACGACGACGACGGCTTCACCCGCCTGCAGGGCGCGCAAGTCCATTTCCAGGGTGCCGCCCTGGCCGCTCAGCAGCTGTACGCTGGGGCGCAGCAGCCGGTACAGGTAGTGCAGGGTATACGCGATAGGGTGGGCGGCGCGAAAGCCGGCCACGTGCACGCGGGGCGCCGCCTGCAGCAGATTGGCGGCCGCGTTCAGTGCGGCGTGGTTGGCGCTTTCCGTGGCGGCCAGGTTGCGCTGCTGCACCGTGAACACTTCGGTGACCAGGTCGCGCACTTTCCCTTCTTTGCCGGCCAGCGCACCGGCCTTTGCCGCGTAGCCGCTTGGCCCCGCGCGCAGGCGCTCCACGAAGATGGCTTTGAGTTCCGGCCAGCCGGCAAATCCCAGTTGCTGCGCCAGGCGCACCAGGGCGGCCGACTGCACCTGGGCACGTGCGGCAATGCTGCGCATCGATGACACGGCCACCTCGTCCGGATGGTCGGCCAGGTAGCGGGCGCCGGCCTGGAATTGCGGACTCAGCTCCGCATGGCGCGCCTTGATCAGGGCCATCAGTGCCGCATAGGGGTCGTGGGGTGTCGCTGCCTGCATCGTCGTGCCTCAGATTAATAGCTTGCGGCGATGGTACAGGATTCGTCAGCGCGCCGGTAGCTGCTAGCCTTGCACCAGGGCAGCCGTGCGCGGACGCAGGCGGGCAAACAGGTGCGGCCCGGCCGGTTGGCGGCGCGGTCCCGTCGTCAGCACGCGCAAGGCGGTGGGCAGCGGCACGTCGTGGCAATGCAGGAACAGGGCGGCGGCGCCCGTGCCAGCCATTTCCTGCAAGGCCAGTGCATGCTCGACCAGTGCCGCCGTGCGCATGTCAAGCCGCACCGGGATGTCGGGTTGAAATAACTGTGCATCGACCTGCTGTGCATCACGCATGCTGTCCCCGCCGGGTTCGCTAGTCAGGCTGCCAGCATAAAAGCGCGCCGGCGGCGCCACTTTGTGCCAGATCACTCCACTGCCGGATAGATTTCACAAGGCAATAAAAAGGGCGGCCCGCAGGCCGCCCTTGCATGCCGTGAGGCTGCGCTTACGCTTCGGCGACGCGCTTGGCGATGTGCGCCAGCGCTTCTTCCACCTGGTCGATCAGGATCAGGCACAGATCGCCTTCGTTCAAGCGCGCCAGGGCCTTGTCGATGGCGACGAATTCGCCGTTGATTTCATCGATATGGCTGGTGCGCTTGGCGCCGTTCAAGCCCTGGCGCAGCAAGGCCACCACTTCGCCGTCGGCGCGGCCGCGCTGGCATTGGTCCTGGTACAGCAGCACGTCGTCGAAGGCGGCGCCGAGGATTTCCGTCTGCTGGCGGATGTCTTCGTCGCGGCGGTCGCCGGCGCCGCTGATGACGACAAGGCGGCGCTTGGCCGGCATGCTTTCGACGGCTTGCACCAGCGCCAGGATGGCGTCCGGATTGTGGCCGTAGTCGGCGATCAGGGTGGCGCCCTTGTAGTCAAACACATTGAAGCGGCCCGGCGCATTGTCGGCTTCATTGGCAAAGGTTTTCAGGCCCAGCGCGATGGTTTTCCAGTCCAGGCCGACGGCCCAGGCGGCGGCCAGAGAAGCCATGACGTTGTCGACCTGGAAGCCGATGGCGCCGTTGCGCGTGATCGGCACTTGCGACAGGGCGATTTCATGGCGTTCCTTGCCTTGGGCGGCGACCAGTTTGCCGTCTTCCACGTACACCACGCGGTTGCCTTGCGCGCGGTGCGTGGCCATCACGGGGTGCGTCTTGTCGGCGGCGAAGAAGGTCACCGTGCCGCTGCAATTCTTGGCCATGCGCGCCACGGCAGGGTCGGTGGCGTTCAGGACGGCTACGCCGCTGTCGGCCACGTTCTGCACGATCACCCGTTTCAGCACCGCCAGGTCTTCCACGGTGGTGATGTAGTTCAGTCCCAGGTGGTCGCCCGCGCCGATATTCGTCACCACGGCGACCTGGCAGCGGTCAAACGCCAGGCCTTCGCGCAGCATGCCGCCGCGCGCCGTCTCGAACACGGCCGCGTCCACGTCAGGGTGCAGCAGCACGTTGCGCGCGCTGCGCGGACCGCTGCAGTCGCCGCTGTCGATCTGGCGTCCTTCGATGTACACGCCATCGGTGTTGGTCATGCCCGTGCGCAGGCCGGAGGTGGTGAGCAGGTGGGCGATCAGGCGCACGGTGGTGGTCTTGCCGTTGGTGCCGGTGACGGCGACAACGGGAATGCGGCCATCGTCGCCCTCGGCGAACATGGCGGCGATGATGGCTTCACCTACGGGGCGCGGCTTGCCGAACGACGGCGCCAGGTGCATGCGCAAGCCCGGCGCGGCGTTCACCTCGACGATACCTGCATTTTGCTCTTCCAGCGGTTTCAAGATGCTCTCGGAGACGACGTCCACGCCGCAGATGTCCAGGCCCACCATGTGCGCGGCCGCGACGGCGCGCGCCGCCACTTCCGGGTGCACGTCGACGGTAACGTCGGTGGCCGAGCCGCCCGTCGACAGGTTGGCGTTGTTGCGCAAAATCACGCGCTGGCCCACGGGCGGCACGGATTCGGCCACATAGCCCTGCTTGGCCAGGCTGGCCAGGGCGATGTCGTCGAAGCGGATTTTCGTCAGCGAGGTGGCGTGGCCGCTGCCGCGGCGCGGGTCCAGGTTGACCTGGTCAACCAGTTCGCGCACCGTGTGCTGGCCGTCGCCCACGACTTGCGGCGGGTCGCGGCGGGCTGCTGCCACCATCTTGTTGCCGATGACGAGCAAGCGGAAATCGTGGCCCGGCAGATAGCGCTCGACGAGGATGTCGTCGCGGAATTCCTGCGCCGCGAGGAAGCCGGCCGTCAGTTGTTCGCGCGTGGTGACATTGACGGTCACGCCCTTGCCCTGGTTGCCATCCTTAGGCTTGACGACGACCGGCAAGCCGATCTCGCAGGCGGCGGCCCAGGCGTCGTCGGCGTCGACGGCGACTCGGCCTTGCGGCACCGGCACGCCGGCCGAATCGAGCAGTTTTTTCGTCAGTTCCTTGTCTTGCGCGATGGCTTCGGCAATGGCGCTGGTACCGTCCATTTCGGCAGCCTGGATCTTGCGCTGCTTGCTGCCCCAGCCGAACGTCACGAGGCTGCCTTCGGTCAGGCGGCGGAACGGGATGTTGCGGGCCACGGCGGCGTTGACGATGGCGCCGGTGGAGGGGCCCAGGCGCACGTCTTCATCGAGTTCCTGTAACTGGTGCAGGGCGCCGGCCAGGTCGAACGGTGCATCGTCGAGCGCTGCGCGGCACAGCTGTTGCGCCAGTTCCAGGGCCAGGCGGCCGACGGCTTCTTCCGAGTATTCGACGACGACCTGGAAGATACCCGTTTCCAGGGTCGGCGTGGTGCGGCTGAAGGTGACGGGGCAGCCGGCTTGCGCCTGCAGGCCCAGCGCCGCCAGTTCCAGCACCTGCGCCATCGGCGCGGCGTTGTAGTTGCCCAGCGGTTGCAGCGGGCTCAGTTGCGGAAAGCGCGCGCGCAGGCGGGCTTCGAAGCCTGGCAGCTGGGCGATGTCGAGTTCCTGCGTGGTGCAGGAAACAATGGCTTCCACGGCAGTGTCGTGGCTCCAGAGGTTAGGGCCCCGCAAGGCCCGTACGCGAGATACTTCCATAATTAAACCGTAATCCTGTTGTGTTCTTGTGGGCCCGGCCGTCCTGGCCGGGCTTGAGTGCTGTCTTAATTCCCGATGCAGCCGGGTGCCGCGTCGAAGGTGCGTAAGCCCGCGCAGATAAGGTCGACGGGCAGGTTCAGGGCCCAGGCTGCCGCCGCGACGGCCAGCACGCTATCGACATTGCCGGCCGTGGCCGGTTTCAGCAAGTCCAGGCACAGCAAGACCGTTTCGCTGCCGCCTTCGGCCAGCACGATGTGGTTGCCGCGCACGAACACGGCACGCTGGCCGGCGGCCAGCTGCGCCGCGATGGCCGGCAAGCTGCCATCCTGCGCATACAGGGTCACGCTGCCGTCGCACAGTTCGGCCAGTTCCAGCACGTGCGCGTTGGCGGCATTGAGCACGGCCACGCCCGTTGGCACGACCACGTCGACCTGGCTGCGCACTGCCTTGTACAGGCCTGCTTCGTCGAGCACGTCGAAATCCTTGACGCTATCGAGGCTGCCCATGTCGGTGACGATGCCGATCTGGCATTTGTCGTAGGCCAGGCCTTCGGCCAGGATCATGCGCGGATTGCTCTCGAACAGGGCCGTCTGCACGGTGCGGTTAAGCAGCAGGCGCTGGCCCGCGTCCCAGTTCACGCAATCGCTGCTGACGACACGGCGCTGGTCCAGGTACATGCCTTCGCTGCAGACGGCGCCCGTGTGCAGGCCCGACAGGTTGAGCAGTTTGCACAGCATGCGCACGATCAGGCTGGCGCCGCGCGTGCCCGTCACGCCGATCAGCGGAATGCGGCCCGTTTCCTCGGGCGCGAACAGGTGATCGACGATGGCCGCGCCCACAGGGCGGGGCTGACCCACGCCCGGCTTGATGTGCGCCAGCAAGCCAGGGCTGGCATTGACTTCGATGATGGCGCCGCGCTGCTCTTCCAGCGGACGCGTGATATCGGTGGTGACCAGGTCGATGCCGGCGATATCGAGGCCCACGACTCTGGCAGCCAACAGGGCTGCATGCACGACGGAGGGGTGCACGTCGTCCGTGACGTCGATGGCCACGTTGCCGTTCGGCTGGATCAGCACTTTCTGGCCCGCCTGCGGCACGGACAGGGCGGTCATGCCCTGGCGTTGCAGCTCCAGCACGATTTCGCCCGATTCATGCGGCTTGACGGTGCCCAGCGGGAAGTCTTCGCCTTCGCCGCGGCGCGGATCGATATTGATCTGCGTGTTCACCAGTTCCAGTACGCTGGAGACGCCGTCGCCATCGACCCACAGGGACTCGCCCTTGGCGGCCGCGATCAGCTTGTTGCCGACGACGAGCAGACGGTGTTCGTCTCCCGTGATGAAGCTTTCCACCAGCACGGCCGAGCTGTCGCCCTTGCGCGCGGCCAGTTCGTAGGCCGCTTTCACATCGGCTTCTGTCATCAGGTTGAGCGACACGCCGCGGCCATGGTTGCCGTCATACGGCTTCACCACGACAGGCACGCCGATGTCTTGCGCTTCTTCCCAGGCCGCCTCGGCGCTGCGCACCAGGCTGCCTTCGGGCACGCGCACGCCGCACGATTTGAGCAGGAATTTGGTCAGGTCCTTGTCGCTGGCGATGCCTTCGGCGATCGCGCTGGTGCGGTCCGTTTCGGCCGTCCAGATACGGCGCTGCGCGGCGCCGTGGCCCAGTTGCACCAGGTTGCCGTCATTCAGGCGCAGCGAAGGGATGCGGCGCTCGGTGGCCGCATCGACGATGCTGGCCGTGCTCGGGCCCAGGCAGCGCGAGTCGACCATGTCGCGCAGGGGCGCCAAGGCCGCTTCCAGGTCGTAGGCTTCATCGTTGATGGCGGCCATCAGCAGTTCGCGCGCGGCGGCCAGGGCGGCGCGGCCCACGTGTTCTTCGCGCGTGCGGAAGGCCATCTTGTAGACGCCGCGCTGGCTGGTCGAGCGCGTCTGGCCGAAGCCCGTGCGCATGCCTGCCAGGTTTTGCAGTTCCAGCACCACGTGCTCGAGGATGTGGGCCGACCACGTACCTTCGCGCAGGCGCTCGAAAAAGCCGCCCCGTTCGCCCACGCCGCAGCGGTGCTCGATCATGCCGGGCAGCCACGCTACCAGGCGCTCGTACAGGCCGGGCAGGGTATTGGATGGATAATCTTCCAGTTCGCCGATGTCGACCCAGGCTTCAATCACCGGGCGATACGTCCAGATGTTGGGGCCGCGCAAGTGGGTGACGCGGGCAAATTCGATGTTCTTCTTCTTGATCATGTAAGTGGTTTCTTGATAACAAGCCAGGCGTCTGGGCGCCAGATACTTTATGTTGGCTCTACAGAGTCTTTTCAGGCTCTTGCTTGGTTCTTTATCCCGGGTATGCGCAGTGTGCCACTTTTAGCGGTCTTTTGTCGCGTTTGCTTCTCGTATTCTGCTGGTGTTGTCATTCTAATTGTTACTAATTGTTGCCTTACTTGTTATAAAGATACCGACTCCGGGCTAAGCTGGAGCATTTGCGCAACAACGAGCTGTTGTATACTTGCCCCTGTACTTGGGCCGCGTTGCAAAAGCGCCGCGCCTGCCTGGCACTTCCTGCGACGGCCAGTCATTTTTTGCTCCGTTTTGCCATCCAATCCTTACCGGCAGGCATCCATTCGATACAATACAGGAAATTGCCACTGGTGCATCTACCTCGCCATCGCGCAGTACACAAACATTGATCGGGCGTCTGCCCCATCCCCAAAATCCCGCCCTGAAGGGCTTGGCCTTGAGCCGGAGTATGCTTTACGATGACAACTGAACTGAGTGTTCCTGCAACAACTATTCCCCTCACCTCGCTGCCGGAACACTGGCTGGCGGAGGTGGAGAGCAACCTTTCTCCAGGGGAGAACGTTTTAAGTAGCGTTGAGGTTGACCTCGATGCGCGATTACGTTTCACAAAAGGCATAATTGTTGTCACCGAGAAGCGTTTGCTGGCCCGTTCACCGGGCGATACCGCCTGGAAAAGCTGGTCTTTCCGTCCTGGATTGCGCCTGACGCACCACGACCACGCCGGTGTCGGCCACCTGGAATTGTTCGACGACCACGGCCGCCTGGCCTCGTGGCGCTTCACTTTGGGGCAGAACCTGCACGCGATCCGCGTGCTGGAACAGTTCGTCGAGCGCCTCGACAGCCACCTGACGGGCCAGCCCGTGCTGGAAGCGGAGCAGGAAGTGTGTCCCAGCTGCAAGGCGCCTCTGGAGCCCGAGCAGGAAGAATGCCCGATCTGTGCCAAGGTACTGTACACGCCGCCATCGACCTGGACCCTGTTCCGTCTGTGGCGCTTTGCCCATCCCTACCGTGGCCAGCTGGCCCTGGGCTTCATGCTGATGTTGCTGAGCACTGCCGCGCACATGATTCCGCCTTACCTGACGGCGCCGCTGATGGATAATGTGCTGATCCCGTATCAAAACGGCAAGCATATCGACCCGTGGCTGGTGGTGTACTACATGAGCGGCTTGCTGGGCTCGGCCCTGCTGGCCTGGCTGCTGGGCTGGGGCAAGACTTATGTGCTGGCCCTGGTGTCCGAACGCATGGGCGCCGACTTGCGCTCGGCCACGTATGAACACCTGATGAAACTGTCGCTGGAATTTTTCGGCGGCAAGCGCACGGGCGACCTGATGTCGCGCATCGGCAGCGGCAGCGACCGCATTTGCGTCTTCCTCTCGCTGCATTTGCTCGATTTCGCCTCCGACGTGCTGATGATCATCATGACGGGTGTCATTTTGTGGTCGATGAACCCCTGGCTGGCCATCATGACCCTGGCGCCCTTGCCCTTCATCGCCTGGATGATCCACCTGGTGCGCGACCGCTTGCGCACGGGCTTTGAAAAGATCGACCGCGTGTGGAGCGAAGTGACCAACGTGCTGGCCGATACGATACCGGGCATCCGCGTTGTCAAGGCGTTTGCGCAGGAAAAACGCGAAGCGGCACGCTTCCGCGACGCCAACGCGCACAACCTGGCTGTCAACGATAAATTGAACAAGGTCTGGTCGCTGTTCTCGCCCACCGTGTCCTTCCTGACGGAGATGGGCTTGCTGGTCATCTGGTGCTTCGGCATCTGGCAATTGTCGCGCGGCGAAATCACCGTCGGCGTGCTGACCGCCTTCATCGCCTACAGCACGCGCTTCTATGGCCGCCTCGATTCCATGAGCCGCATCGTCTCCGTGACGCAGAAATCGGCGTCCGCCGCCAAGCGCATCTTTGACATCCTCGACCACGTGTCGAGCGTGCCGGAACCGGCGCAACCGGTGAAACTGGACAAGATCGAAGGCAGGATCGATTTGCGCGAAGTCGGTTTCCGCTACGGCAACCGGGCCGTCAACCGCGGTATCACCCTGAACATCAAGGCGGGCGAGATGATCGGCCTGGTGGGCCACAGCGGTTCGGGCAAGAGTACCCTGGTCAATCTGATCTGCCGCTTCTATGACGTGTCGGAAGGCGCGATTTTGCTCGACGGCGTCGATATCCGTTCGTTCGCCGTGTCCGACTACCGCCGCAATATCGGCCTGGTGCTGCAGGAACCATTCCTGTTCTTCGGCACCATCGCGGAAAATATCGCCTACGGCAAGCCGCACGCGTCGCGCCAGGACATCATCGCCGCAGCGCGCGCCGCGCATGCCCACGAATTCATCCTGCGTCTGCCGCAAGGCTACGATTCGATGGTGGGCGAACGTGGCCAGGGCCTGTCCGGCGGCGAGCGCCAGCGCATTTCGATCGCTCGCGCCCTGCTGATCGACCCGCGCATCCTGATCATGGATGAAGCGACATCGTCGGTCGATTCGGAAACGGAAAAAGAAATCCAGAAAGCGCTGGACAACCTGGTGCAGGGCCGCACGACGATCGCCATCGCCCACCGTCTGTCGACCCTGCACCGGGCCGACCGCCTGGTGGTGCTGGACCGCGGTCAGGTCGTCGAAGTGGGCAGTCACGATGAACTGATGGCGAAAGAGGGCGCCTATTTCCGCCTCTACGAAGCACAGGCGCGCAACAACGAACTCGCCCTGGATGACAAGGAATAAGCATGGCCAGTACAACTTTTACATTAAGCCGCGACACTTTCGGCAAGCTGGTGATGACGGACGCGGACGGCCAGGTCTTTGAAGGCGTGGCGCCCGTGCGCGCCTTCCCCATCCAGTCGCCCGACGAAGGCATTTCGCTGGTGCTGGGCAATGGCAAGGAAGTGGCGTGGATCGATCGCCTCGACGACTTGCCCGAGCCGGCGCGCAGCCTGCTGCAGGAAGAGCTGGAAGGGCGCGAATTCATGCCCGAGATCGCGCGCGTGAAAAGCGTTTCCAGCTTCGCCACGCCGTGCACCTGGCATGTCGATACGGACCGGGGCGAGACGCAGTTCGTGCTCAAGGGGGAGGAGGACATCCGCCGCATCGGCGCCACGTCGCTGCTGATCGCCGACAACCACGGCATCCACTTTTTGATACGCGACATGTTCAATATCGACAAGACGACGCGGAAGATACTCGACCGCTTCCTGTAAGCGGCGGCAACTGAAGCGCAAGGGAAGGAAGAACGGCGCCTGCAGTAACTGCAGGCGCCGTTTTTTTATTGGAACGCCACTTCCGCAAAGCTGCGAAGCTTGCGGCTGTGCAGCCGGTCCACGCCCTGGCGGCGCAGCAGTTCCACGGCGCGGATGCCGATGCGCAAATGCTGATCGACCCGTTCGCGGTAGAAGTGGTTGGCCATGCCGGGCAACTTGATTTCGCCGTGCAGCGGCTTGTCGCTGACGCACAGCAGGGTGCCGTACGGGACGCGGAAGCGGAAGCCGTTGGCGGCAATCGTCGCGCTTTCCATGTCCAGTGCGATGGCGCGGCTCTGGCTGAAACGGCGCTCCGGCGTGCGCTGCGGCAGCAGTTCCCAGTTGCGATTGTCCGTGCTGGCCACGGTCCCCGTGCGCATGATGTGTTTCAAGTCATGACCCGTCAGCTGGGTGATTTCCGCCACGGCCGTTTGCAGCGCCTGCTGGATCTCCGCCAGCGGCGGTATCGGCACCCACAGCGGCAAGTCTTCGTCGAGCACATGGTCTTCGCGCACATAGGCATGTGCCAGCACGTAGTCGCCCAGGCTTTGCGTGGTGCGCAAGCCCGCGCAATGGCCCAGCATCAGCCAGGCGTGCGGGCGCAGCACGGCGATGTGGTCGGTGATGGTCTTGGCATTGGCCGGTCCCACGCCGATATTGACCATGGTGATGCCGCTGCCGTCGGCGCGCAGCAAATGATAGGCCGGCATCTGCGGCAGGCGTGGCGGCGCGGCGCCCAGGGCGTCTTCGCTTTCCACCGTCTGTCCCACGCGGCGCGTGACCACGTTGCCCGGTTCGACAAAGGCGATGTAGCCGTCGTCGTCCGACGGCGCTTGCGCGTCGGGCGCACGGTCCATCATGGCATGCCCCAGGCGAATGAATTCGTCGATGTAGAACTGGTAATTGGTAAACAGGACGAAGTTCTGGAAATGCTGCGGCGAGGTGCCGCTGTAGTGGCGCAGGCGCTGCAGCGAGTAATCGACGCGCGGACCCGTGAACAGGGCCAGCGGCTGCGCTTCGCCATGCGCCGGTTCGTGCGTGCCGTTGGCGATGCCGTCGTCCATGGCCGACAGGTCGGGCAGGTCGAACAGGTCGCGCATGGCCAGGCGGCGGCCCGCATCCATATTGCCTTCGATATGGTCATGCTCGGCGAACGAGAAGTGCACGGGGATCGGCTGGGCGCTCACGCCCACTTCCAGGTGGACCTTCTGGCCGCTGTTATGATTTTTCAGCAGCAGGGTGAACTGGTCGAGGTAATAGTCGCCGAACAGGTCGGGGCGCGTCAGCGTGGTTTCAAACACGCCGGGACCGGCGACAAAGCCGTAAGCCAGCGGCGAGTCGGCGCGCGCCACGGTGTCCGTCTGGATGCGCACGAAGGGGTAGCAGGCGCGCACGCGCTCGTGCATGTCTTCGCCGGCGACAAAACGCTGCAGCGCATCGCGCAGGTGTTCGATGCTGCTGCGGTAAATGGCTTGCACTTGTTCCAATGCCAGGCGTGGATCGTCGAAGCGTGAGGAGGCGATGAAGGGGGGCGTAAGCAAGCTGATTCTCCTTGTAGCGGTTCGTGCATATCATTGTAAGGCAGCGCGGCAACTCTTGTGGGGGCATCTTGGGCCGCTTGACGGATTCAAATAGAATCTGTATTCTATTTGAATGGTCAGACTTGCAAAATTCAACGAAAACAACTTTATCGACAGCGCGATTGCCGTCGCCGCCCAATGCGGCGTGGGCGCCGTGTCGATGGCCGCCATCGCCGTCAAGGCCGGCGCGCCCATCGGCTCCGTGTATCACCGCTTCGACTCGCGCAACGCCATCCTGGCGCGCGCCTGGCTGCGCGTGAAAAGCGATTTCCGTGAGGAAGTGGCCAGCCGCTGGCTCGGCGGCGACACCTGGGCCGGCGTGCATGGCTTGCTGGACTGGTGCCGGCGCAAGCCCGTGTATGCGCGCTTCCTGCTGCAATGCGCGGACAGTCCCGATTTCAACGGTGGCCTCAGCGAGGAGCTGGCCGCCGCCGTCGAGGAAGAGCAGGCTGCGCTCGACGCCTGCTTTGTCCGCTGCGCCGAAGCCATGCCCGCCACCACGGAGCTGGACCTGGACCATATGCTGCTCAAGTTCGTGCTGATCGACGCCCCCGTGGCCGTCGTCAAGCCTTACCTGACCCAGGAGCGGCCGATACCGGCCAGCGTCGACGCCATGCTGCGCGCCTCGCACGATGCCGTGCGCGGCTGGGCCTCACACACCACATCACACTAACAAAGAAGAACTCCATGCGCTATTCCACCCAGCTTGAACACGGCAAGAAAATCCCCCTGCATGACGAAGAAGGTTTCATCGGCATGCGCGCGGCCGGCCGCATCGCCGCCGACACGCTCGACTACATTACGCCGTTCGTCAAACCTGGCGTGTCGACGGCCAAGCTTGACGCCCTGTGCGAAGAATTCATGCGCGCCGCCGGCGCCATCCCCGGCACCATCGATTACCACGGCTACAAGCACGCCAGCTGCATCTCCGTCAATCACGTGGTCACGCACGGCATCCCGTCGGAAACGAAAATCCTGAAAGTGGGCGACATCCTCAATATCGACGTAACGCCGAAGTTCCAGGGCTGGTTTGGCGATACCAGCCGCACCTTCAAGGTCGGCGCCGTCTCCATCCTGGCCAACCGCCTCGTCAACACGGCGTATGAAGCCATGATGGCCGGCATCCACACCGTGCGCCCTGGTGCGACCTTGGGCGACGTGGGCGCCGCCATCGAGGCGGTGGCCAAGGCGCAGGGCTTTTCCTCCGTGCGCGACTTCTGCGGCCATGGCGTAGGCCAGGTCTTCCACGACACGCCGCAGGTGCTGCACTATGGCCGCGCCGGCACGGGCATCGTGCTCGAACCGGGCATGATCTTTACCATCGAGCCGATGCTTAACGTGGGCAGCTACCAGGTCAAGGTCTTGCCGGACAAATGGACGACGGTGACGAAAGACCGTTCGTTGTCGGCGCAGTTCGAGCACTCGCTGGCCGTGACGGAAACGGGCTTTGAAATCTTCACCCTGACCGGTTTGACCGACCCGCTGGTGTAGGCATGGATGACGCGCGCCGGCAGCAGCTCATCGAGATCGTCGCCGCGAAAGCCGGCGTGGATGCGGCTTGCGCGGCGCGCCACCTGGCACTGCATGATGACGAGGTGGCGGCTGCCTTGCGCGGCATCGACGCCGAGCGCTACACGCTGACGCAGCGCCTGCTGAACAAGTACCGGCGCGACCCGGATGACGCGCTGCAGCACGTGGCGCTGGCCGTGCAGCAGCAGGAGCAGATCGGCACGGACAGTGTGCTGCGCGCCGGGCGCATCGCGGCCCTGTCGCCGCCTGTCGCCGGCGTGGTGATGCTGGCCGAGTGGCTGGCCTATGTGGACTGGGAAGGCTACGACAGCGCCCTGTACGCGAATGTCGAAGCGGTGGCGGCGTTCATCGCCGGTGCATTGGAGCTGCCCGAGGTGGCCGCCAACCTGCTGCAGACGCACGATGCAGCCGTGTTTGAAGCGCAGCGTCCTGCGCTGGCGACAGCAGCCTTGCTGTTCATCGAGGGCCACATCGCGCTCTTCCCCTGACGGTAGCCTGCGTCTTGCAATGGCAGCAAAGACGGTGGTGGCCCCATTTTAAAGATTGACGCAAGAGCGATTTTCCCGAAGATATCCATACCGAGCCGTCCGCCGGCGTGCACACAACCTGGGAGTCTTGACCGGCATGGCCGGCATCAGGACGGGCACGCACGGCCAGATCGCCTTGGCGTCCGGCACGACGACAGTGGACGCCACCAGTTTCGAACTGGTGGCCAAGCGCGATTCGACGGCCTACGGCATCTGTTCGAACCCCTTCCTTGAACACGCGTTCACCACCGTCGAATACCGCATCAAGGTCGATTTCCACGCCGATGGCACCTGGGGCTACGACGAAGATACGGCCATGCTGATCCGTGGCAAGGATGAACCGTTCCACCACACGGACCGCAACCTGCTGACGAGAATCGGCGAGCCGACGCCGAACCCGATGGCCTTGCAGGCGCTGGCGGCAGCATAAAAATCGGAAGCGGCGGTTCTTGCCGCCATTCTGTTGGAGCGCCTGAAAAATGCTCAGGGCTAGGCGCGTTGCCGCAGGCAGTACGAACGTACGGCCAGGCAATGCAACAACGCCATGGGCTTTTTCTCAGGTGCTCCTTAAGGCTGTCCCTGCGCTACCGCCTTGATCGCGCGCTCCTCGCCCATGGCGGCGGCGATCTTCCAGCGCTGCATGGCGCTGGCGCGGTCGGGGCGTTTCAAGCCCGCGCCTTCCCAGTCCATCAGGCCAAGATTGTAGATATCGCCCGCGCTGCCCTTGTCGGCGGCCAGGGTGAACCATTTGCGCGCTTCCTTGTGGTTGACGGGAATCTGGTAGCCGCGCACGTTGTACAGGCCCAGCAAATGCATGGCTTGCGCATTGCCCTTGTTCGCGGCCTGTTTCAGCAGGTCCAGCCCGCGCGCCATGTTGCGCGCTTCCTGCCAGCCTTCGGCCAGCATCACGCCTTTTGCCGTCAGCGCATAGCTGTCGTTCTTCACCAGGCCCTTGCCGATCAGGGGCTTGGCGGCTACCTGCCGCGCTTCGCGTTGCTGGGCCGTTGGCGCTGTAGCGGGGCCGGGCTTGCCTTCGCCCATCAGCAGCATCCAGCCATACAAACCATACGCGCCAGCGTCGCCCTTGCCGACCAGGCTTTCCAGCATGGCCAGCGCCTGCACCTTGTCGCCATTTTCATACAGCTTGACGGCCTTGGCGCTGCTTGCGTCCTGCGGCACGGCGGCCGGCGCATGGGGGGCGACAGGCGCCGACGCCATGGCCGCCTGCTGCGGCGGCGGAGCTGGGCGCACGCGCACGGGCAAGCCATAGCTGGCGGCCAGCACGGCCAGGCTGGCGGGGGCGAGGATCAGCACTTGCGCCAACTGGTTGCGGCGGCCCTTGCCGGCGATGCCCATGGCGCGTTCGGCTTGCTGCTGGCCGCCCAGCGCTTCGCTCAGCACGTTTTTTACCTTGCGGTTGAACAGCCAGTAGCCGGCGCCCGTGACGAGCAAGCCTGCGACGGCGGCGGCACCGCGCCCGGCGAAGTACCAGGTGGCGATGGCGGCGGCCAAGGCGACCAGCGCGCTTTTCCACCAGAACTGCTTCGCCAGGCGCGTGTAGACCTGGCGCAGGGCGCCCAGCACGCAGGTGCGCACATTCTGCGCGTACTCGGCGGAGACGACATCGACGTGCGCGTGGTCCGCGTCGCCGCTGAGGACAGACTCGATCACATCCGCATTCAGTTCCGAGGCGGCCACGTCGCGCAGTGGCGTCAATAGCCCTTGCACGTGGGCCGAGAACAGGCCGTCGTCGGCGCTGCCGGCCAGCGCGTCGCTGAGGGCCTTGAGGTCGCCGCGCAGCAACTTTTCCACGATGTCGTCCAGCGTCAGCCAGCGCAAGTCCGTGCCATACGCCACCAGGTGATGTTTTTCTGCGTTGCAAGATGCATCCAGGCGCACGATGCGCAGCTTGCCCCCATACAGTGCGTCGACTTCCTGCGGCTGGTCTTCGTTGTAAATGCTCACTTTCGCCAGGGCCATGCTGCTGGCAATGGCCGCCAGTGAGTGCACGCTCTCCTTGTCGCGGATGCGGCGCGCATCGTCGGGGGCCTGCTTGGGCAGGCTGACGCTGTAGCCGGGCGCCACGCGCACGTCGACCCAGGCCGCCTTGCCCACCTTGGCGGAACCGTCGCAGGGATTGCAGCGCAAGTCGCCCACGCCGCTGCAGGTACGGCAAGTCACGCTGCCGCTGGCGCGGCAGGTGCCGCAATTGATGTTGCCGGAACCGTGGCAGCTATTGCACGTGACCTTGCCGTAGCTGCAATGATAGCAATTGCGATGCTCGGTGCGGTATTGCGTGCGCGTTTCGCTGTGGTAGCTGGTGTGCGAGCTGCCGTTGCTGTAGGTGGTAGTGGGCACTTGCACCGTCACGTAATCGGTGACTTGCTCGGAAACGGTGCCGCTGCCGCTGCAATACGAGCAAGACACCTTGCCGCTGCCGTAGCAGCCATAGCCGTCACAGCTGACGGTGCGCCCGCCGTGGCAGCTCCAGCAGGTTTCCGTGGTCAAACCGTGGCAGGTATGGCAGCTGATGCGGCCTTTTCCATGGCAGTTGCTGCAGGTGTCCAGGTGCCAGTACTTGACGGCATGCGGCAGGTAGACGCCCGCCTCGACGCCATTGTAGGCATGGCCCGCCTGGCGCAAGGCATTGTCGAGCTTTGCCGCCGCGCGGCGCAGGCGTTCCTTTTCCTGCGCGTGGGCGAGTGCTCCCACCTCGTGGGAAGCACAGTGGCAGTCATTGCCCGATGGAGTGAAATAGCCATTGATGACGCGCTGCTCGAAGCGCGCTTCGAGCGCGTAGTTCGCTTGCAAGGAAAAATCCTGCAGCACATCTTCCTCGCTCAAGGGGGTGATGTCCTGCGGCTCGAAACGCGTCTTGTCCTGCACCAGGGTGCGCAGCTTGCCCAGGACGGTGGGAATCTCCTCCTTGTCCAGGCGGGTGGGCGCTGGCGCCGTCACGGCCGTTGCTGATGCCTGGGGCATGTCCTCGCTGCCTTGGGTATCGGTGGCCGTCTCGGTGCTGGGGTTCATGCGCGTCCTTTTGCTCTCTGGAAAGATGTTTTAATTTTAGCATCCCCATATGACAAACCATGACAAAGCGGACGCGCTTTTTCAGCGCAGGCCGCGGCGGAACTGGTCCGGCGTGCCGCCGCTCTGGCGGCGAAACATGGCGATGAAGGCGGAAGCCGTGCTGTAGCCCAGTTCCAGCGCGATGGTCTGCACGGTTTCTCCCTGTTCCAGCAGGGGCAGGGCAGCCAGGAAACGCTGGCGCTGGCGCCATTCGCCGAACGGCATGCCCAGTTCGCGCTGGCAGCGGCGCGCCAGCGTGCGCTCGGTGACATGCAATCGCGCGGCCCACTCGGCCAGTGAGCGGTTACTGCCGGGATCTGCCTGCAGGGCCGCCAGCAGCGCCGCGATGACGGGCTCGTCGCTGCCCGGCAGATAGTTGCGGCTGCACGGCGCCAGCTGCAACTGGTCGACCAGCACTTGCGCCAGGCGCTGGTCGGCCAGAGTGGCGGGCGTGGTGACGCCCCGTGCGGCAAAGTCGCCGAGGATGGCTTTCAGCAAGGGACTCAGCACCAGCGCGCACGGCTGCGCCGGCAGTTGCGCGCACAGGCTGGCATCGATGTAGGCCGAGTGAAACACCACATCCTGGCGAATATAGCCGTCGTGCAAGGTCTCGGGCGGTATCCATACGGCGTACTGGGGCGGCGACAGGTAGCGCTGGCCCGCCACCATGATTTCCATCACGCCCGTGGAGCAATACGTGAGCTGGCCCCAGGGATGGCTCTGGTAATCGAATTGCTGGTGCGCGTGATAATCGTCGAGGCGAAAGTATACGGGGTAGGGCAGGGTGTCGGAAACGGCGGGGAAATGCTGGTTGCTGGCCATATTGTCCTGTTCATCGCATCGTTTGTCCGGTATGCATTATATCCATGGAATCGGACCATGCGAAAATGGCAGTCATTGAATAATGGAGTTTCTCGCATGCAAGCCAAGCATTATCTGCTTCCCGTCATCGCCGTGCTGATCTGGGCCATCAATACCATCGTCAGCAAGCTGGCCGTGGGCGTGATCGACCCGGCCGCTATCTCGTTTTATCGCTGGCTGCTGGCCGGCGTGCTGCTGGCGGGGGTCTTTGGCCGCGCCGTGTGGAAGCAGCGGGCCGTGGTGCAACCGTATCTTGGGAAACTATTTGTGTTGGGCATGCTGGGCATGGTCATGTACCAGTGCCTCGCGTATATCGCTGCGCAAACGACGACGGCCACCAATATGGGCATATTGGCGTCCATGATGCCGCTGCTGGCCGTGGGCCTGTCCGTGCTGCTGTTGAAAGAGGCGCCCACCGTGGGCGGCGTGTTTGGCGGCCTGGTGTCGCTGCTGGGACTCGGCTATCTGCTCAGCCATGGCGACCCGGCAGCCCTGATCTCCCATGGCGCGGCCACGGGCGATGCCCTGATGCTGCTGGCCTGCCTGTCGTATGCCGGTTACGGCGTGCTGCTCAAGCGCTGGAAGATTCCCATGGATAACTGGCATTCGCTGCTGATCCAGGTCTGGTGCGCCGTGCCCGTGCTGTTCGTGTATTACCTGAGCCAGTCCGCGCCGCCCGTCACCAGCGCCGGCTTGCCGCTGGTGCTGTTTGCCGGCATCCCAGCCTCCATCATCGCGCCGTTTTTGTGGATGCATGGCCTGGCCAAGCTGGGTCCCAGCCGCGCCACGACATTGATGAATCTGTTACCCGTGTTCACGGTGATCATCGCCATGATGTTCCTGGGGGAAACCCTGCACAGCTACGACGTGATCGGCGGCGGGGTGACCTTGCTGGGCGTGGTGATGGTGCAAACCCTGAAACGCCCCCTGCGCCGCCGCGCCAGCGTCTAGTTTTTTTGCTATGCTGATGCTTTGAACAAGGAGGCAGCATGCATGGCATCGACACTCTGTTGAGCGAGCTCGAAGCATTCGGTAGCAGCAACGACGCCTTGCACGGGGAGCGCGCCAGGCGCATGCTCAACATCACGCGCGACACGGGCGAGCTGCTGGCCGTGCTGGTGCACGCGCGTGGTGCGCGCCGGGTGCTGGAAATCGGCACCTCGAACGGTTACTCGACCCTGTGGCTGGCGCGCGCGGCGCGTTCGCTGGGTGGCAGCGTGGTAACGGTGGAAAAGGCGCAGGACAAGTTCGACATGGCGCATGCCAACTTTGTGCGCGCGCAATTGCAGGGCGTGGTCAAACAGTTGCTGGCCGACGCGGGCGACGTGCTGCGCGATGCGCTCGATGGCGCATATGATTTCATCTTTCTCGATTCCGCGCGCCAGCAATACGCCCTATGGTGGCCGCAGCTGGACCGCGCGCTGGCGGCCGGCGGCATGCTGGTCGTCGACAACGCCAGTTCGCATTACGCGGACATGGCGGGCTTCCTTGACGCCATCCGCGCCGACAGCCGCTACACGACGTGCCTGGCGACTGTCGGCAAGGGCGAATTCATCGCCGTCAAGGCAGGCAACTAGCTATTCACCCGGCGACGATCGCCGCTTCGAGCACGCGCACCAGCGATTCGACGCCTTGCGCGTCGACATCGTCAAAGCGTCCCGTCAACGGGCTGTCAAGGTCGAACACGCCGATGATCTGGTCGTTCGCAAAGACGGGCACCACCAGTTCCGAGCGGGAATTCACGTCGCAGGCGATGTGGCCGGGAAACGCGTGCACATCCTGCACGACGATGGACTTGCCTTCGACCACGGTGGTGCCGCACACGCCGCGGCCCTTTTTGATACGGATGCAGGCCGGCTTGCCCTGGAACGGCCCCAGCACCAGTTCCTCACCCTTGAGGAAATAAAAGCCGGCCCAGTTGAGGCCCGGCATCGTGTTGAAGACCAGCGCGCTGAAGTTGGCCGTATTGGCGATGAAATCGGTTTCGCCCGACAGCAAGCCTTGCAGCTGCGAGCGCAGGTCCGCATACATGGCTAGTTTGGCTGCGGGGGTATCGGTGCCGTAGGCGGCGTCGCTGATGGTAAACGTCATGGTCGTGGTGGCGCACAAAATGGGGAAGGCGTCATGGTAGCGCGTCTGGCGCATCCGCGTGCAGCCCTCACTTTTTCAAATGCTCCAGCGCCAGCTGGCGCAGCAGGGGCAGGGCCGCATGGACGTGTTCCTGTCGCCAGGCCAGGCCGATGCCGGCCGCCAATTCCTCTCCTTCCACCAATTGCCGGTAGGCCACGCCAGCGAGGCGCAGCGCGCGGAACGAGTCGGCCAGCAACGCCATGCCCTTGCCGGCCGCCACGTCGCTGAGCAGCACATGGTGGTCCACGGCTTCGCGCACGAAGGCGGGCGAGAAGCCATGCCGGCGAAAAATTTCCTGGCAATGGTCGAAAAAGGCGGGTTGGCGCGCCCGTTCGAACCAGTAAATCGATTCTGCCGCGATGTCGTCCAGGCTGACCTTGCGCTTCTTCGCCAGGCGGTGGCCGGCGGGCAGGGCCAGCATCATGGGCTGGCGCGCCAGCGGCTGCACGGCCAGCTCGAAGGTGGCGCTGGGCAGGGCGAGCAGGGCCGCATCGAGCTGGCCCTTGCGCACGGCAGCCACCAGGCGCGGCGAGGGCGCCGCCGTCAGTTCCAGACGCATGGTGCCCAATTGCTTGCCCAATGCCGCCAGCAGAGGGCGGAACAGGCCCGCTTCCACCGAGCTGGTCAGGCCCAGGCGCAGGCGTGCGGGAGCGCTGTCTTGCCGCAGCGACGTTTGCGCGATATCAAGCAGATCGAGGATGTGCAGCGCCTGCGGCAGCAGGGTGCGGCCCGCCGGCGTCAGGGCCACGCCCTGGGTGTCGCGCTCGAACAATCGCGTGCCCAGCCGGTCTTCCAGCAGCCTGATGGCGCGCGACAGGGGCGGCTGGGTCATGTGCAGCTGTTCCGCCGCCTGGCGGAAGTTCAGGCAGCGCGCGACGGCGCAAAACAGGGTCAGGGCATGGGTATCGAGGGCTCTCATACCAGAAAGGTATCACGAAATTGCGCATTCCCTTGCAGGGCCTGCGCGGCGCAGACTGGCTGCCTTGACACTTGAGGGAGATCAACATGCAACAACGACGCATCGGCAATAGCGGCTTGAGCAGCTCGGCACTTGGCCTGGGCTGCATGGGCATGTCGGAATTCTATGGCGCCACGGACGAGGCGCAGTCGCTGGCCACGCTGGAAGCGGCCCTGGCGGCGGGCGTGACCCTGTTCGACACGGCCGATGCCTACGGCTTTGGCCACAATGAGCAGTTGCTGGGACGTTTTTTGAGCAAGCACCGCGGGCAAGCCCTGGTCGCCACCAAGTGCGGCCTGGCGCGCGAGGCGGGCAGTTATGCGCGCCGCGTGGACAACTCGCCCGCCTATATTCGTCGGGCGTGCGTAGCGTCGCTGGCGCGCCTGGGCGTGGAGGCCATCGATCTGTTCTATCTGCACCGGCTGAACCTCGATACCCCGCTGGAAGACTCGATGGGGGCGCTGGCGCAACTGCGGCAAGAGGGCAAGATTCGCGCCGTGGGCCTGTGCGAAGTGAGCGCCGCCACCTTGCGGCGCGCGGCGGCGATTTGCCCCGTGGCCGCAGTGCAGAGCGAATACTCGCTGTGGACGCGCGAGCCGGAGCAGGGCGTACTGGCCGCCTGCCGCGACGTGGGCGCCAGTTTTTTTGCCTACAGCCCGCTGGGGCGCGGTTTCCTGACGGGCGCCATTGTCGATGCGGCCAGTCTCGATGCAGGCGACTTTCGCCAGTGTAATCCCCGCTTTGCCGCCGACAACCTGGCGCGCAATCAGGCCATCGTCGCGCAGGTCAGGGACATCGCGTACGCAAAAGGCTGCACGCCGGCCCAGCTGGCGCTGGCCTGGCTGCTGGCCCAGGGGGACGACATCATCCCCATTCCCGGCACCAAGCGCACCGCCTATCTGCACGACAACCTCGGCGCGCTGGCCGTGCAGCTGGACGGGGCCGAACTGGCGGCGATGAACGCCGCCTTTCCCTTGGGCATGGCGGCGGGCGCGCGTTATACGGACGAGGGCATGAAGGGCGTGGATGCTTGAAAAAAGGCGCGGGAGTGTACGCCAGCGTACAAAACTGACACTTTGCCTGCGGGATAATCGCTGGCGATCTGCTAGCATTTCGGCTGGCCTCGTGTACCCGCGAAGTGGTGCGCGGCAGGGGATGCAGCATGCATAGAAGGGTGGATGTCAAATTGCTAGACGATGATATTTTCGATATCGAACTGAAGTTATTGCTTGAAGGAATCTTGTTGAGATATCAGCACGATTTCCGCGATTATTCGGTGGCGTCGCTGCGCCGGCGCATGCGCCAGGCCATGGAGCGCTTCGGCTGTGCCAGCCTGTCGCAGTTGCAGGACCGCATCTTGCACGAGCCGGCCATGTTCGCGCAGATGCTGCAGTTTTTCACGGTGCAAGTGAGCGAGATGTTCCGCGATCCCGCGTATTTCCGCGCCTTGCGCGAAAAAGTCGTGCCCGTCCTGCACACCTATCCCTCCATCAAGATCTGGGTGGCCGGTTGCAGCAGCGGCGAAGAGGTCTGGTCGCTGGCCATCTTGCTGGAAGAGGAAGGCTTGTTGGAGCGCAGCATGATTTATGCGACCGATATCAATGTCGAGGCGCTGGCCGCTGCCGAAGCGGGTATCTATCCGGTCGAGCGTATCGCCCAGTTCAGCGAAAATTACCAGATGGCGGGCGGCAAGCGCTCCCTGTCCGACTATTACACGGCAGCCTACAAGGGCGCCATCTTTGACCGGCGCCTGCGGCGCCAGTTCGTCTTTGCCGACCATAGCCTGGCGACGGACAGCGTTTTTTCGGAGGTGCACATGGTTTCCTGCCGCAACGTCATGATTTACTTCAATAAAGACTTGCAAGACCGCAGCCTGGGCCTGTTCCACGAAGCGCTGGTGAACCGGGGTTTCCTGGGCCTGGGCATGAAGGAAAGCCTGCACTTTAGCCGCCATGCGTCCAGCTTCAACGAGCTGAGCCCGGCTGAACGCATCTTCCAGCGTGCCTGATATGTTGCCGACCTGCGAAGTGGCGCCACCCCCTGCCGGCCTGCGCCTGATCGCCATAGGTGCCTCGGCCGGTGGCGTGGACGCGCTGGGCACCGTGCTGCGCGCCTTGCCCGCCACCTGCGGCGCGGCCGTGGTGGTGGTGCTGCACCTGGCGCCCGGCCGCTCCAGCCGCTTGCCACAGCTGTATGCGGAGCGCTGTGCGCTGCCCTTGCGCGAAGCGCAAGACAAGGAGCCCCTGCAAGGCGGCACTGTGTATTTTGCCCCGCCCGACTACCACCTGCAAATCGAACCCGATGGCTGTTTTTCCCTGTCGCAGGAAGAACCCGTGTATTTTTCGCGCCCGTCCATCGATGTCTTGCTGGAAACGGCTGCGTATGCCTACCGGCGCGCCATGCTGGCCATCATCCTGACGGGTGCTTCGGCCGATGGCGCGGCGGGACTGGCGCGCGTGCGGCAGCTGGGCGGCAGCGCCTGGGTGCAAGATCCGCAGCGGGCCAGTTGTGGCATCATGCCGGCCGCCGCGCTCAAGCGGGCCGGCGCCGACCGGGTGCTCGATTTGCCGCAGATGGCCGCCAGCCTGGCCTTGCTCGTTGATGGCGAACACAAGTGAGTGGGAGTGGAGCAGTGCGTGTAATATATGTGAAAAGTGAAACAATGTTGATGTCTATATCGAAACACGATGGCATCTTGCCGTTGCGATGCCTGAAGATGATTCCGTGACCGCCCCTATCCATATCCTCGTCGTTGACGACATTGCGCAAAACCTGGTCGCCGCCGAAGCCGTGCTGGCAAGGCCCGGTATTGTCATCCTGAAAGCAGATTCGGGCGCGCAGGCGCTGGAATTGCTGTTGACGCATGAAGTTGCACTTGCCCTGATCGACGTGCAAATGCCGCAGATGGATGGTTTTGAATTGGCCGAACTGATACGCGGCAGCGAACGCACGCGCGGCATCCCCTTGATTTTCCTCACGGCCGCATCGCGCGAACCGAGCTACAGTTTCCGTGGCTACGAGGCGGGTGCCGTTGATTTCCTGTACAAGCCCATCGACGTGAAAGCCTTGCAAAGCAAGGTGGCGGTGCTGGTGCAGCTGTACCAGCAGAAACGCGAATTGTCGGCCCAGCTCGACGAACTCAAGCATGCGCTGCACCTCAATGAACTGTTCACGGCCGTGCTGGGCCACGACTTGCGCACCCCCCTGTCGGTGGTAATGAATGGCGCCATGTTGTTGCCGATGATGAGCGACCACCCGAAGGTCATCGTCACGGCGCAGCGCATCGAAAGCAGCGCCAAGCGCATGGCGCGCATGGTCGACCAGCTGCTGGACCTGGCGCGCATCCGTTCCGGCACGATGGAGTTGCGCAGCAGCACGCACGACTACCAGGTGCTGGCGCGCGCCATCGTCGAGGAATTCGAGACGGCCGGCCAGGCCCCGCTTGTCGAAGTCAGCAGTGTTGGCGAGCTGCACGGCCAATGCGATGCCGGCTTGCTATCGCAAGTCATTTCGAATCTCTTGTGCAATGCCCTCACCCATGGCGAGGCGGGCACGCCGGTGCAGCTGTCGATAGATGGGCGCGCCGCCGACAGTATTGAGTTGCGCATTGCCAATCGTGGCGTGATTCCCGCCGCCTTGCTGCCGACCCTGTTCGAACCGTTCCAGCAAGCGGGCGAGAAGCGCAGGACGGGGCAGGGCCTGGGACTGGGCCTGTACACGGTGAACATGTTCGTCAAGGCGCATGGTGGCACTGTCGAGCTCAGTTCGACGGCCACGCAGGGCACGGTGGCGACGGTGCGCATCCCGCGCCAGTGCCAGGTGCGCGTGCAAGCGGGACTGGCCACATGAGCGCGCCAGCCTGGCCGCGCGGCGGCGGCAGTATGGGCGAGCTGGTGCGCCAGCATGACTGGTCCGCCACCAGCCTGGGCGCGCTTGAAGACTGGCCGGCCAATTTGCGCACCAGCGTCGACATCATGCTCAATTCGCCGATGGCGATGGTGCTGATGTGGGGGCCGCAGCACGTCATGATTTACAACGACGACTACATCCAGATCGCCGGGGAGCGCCATCCGGCGGCGCTGGGCGGCACGGTGCCCGCCGTCTGGCCCGAAATCTGGGACTGGAACGCGCGCATCCTCGAAGCGGGACTGCGTGGCGAGACGCAGGTGCACCGCGAGCGCTGTTTGCCGCTGTTGCGTGATGGAAAAGCGACGGATGTTTGCTTCGACCTGTTTTATGCGCCCGTGCATGGCGCCGAGGGCCAGGTGGACGGCGTGCTGTGCACGGCGCTGGAATTGACGGCGCGCATGGAAGAGGGGCGCCAGCTGAAGCTGGCCACTGCCGAGCTGGGCCAACTCAACACCACCTTGCAGACGGAGAGCGAGGCCGTGCGCGCGGCCAACCGCCGCCTGGGCGAGGAGCGCGCGCTGCTGCGCGCCCTGTTCCAGCAGGCGCCCAGTTTCATGGCCCTGCTACGCGGGCCGCAGCACGTGTTTGAATTGGCGAATGAACATTATCTGCGCCTGGTGGGGCGCCTCGAACTGGACCTGCTGGGAAAAACCGTCGAATCGGCCTTGCCCGAAGTCAAGTCGCAGGGCTTCATCGAACTGCTCGACCAGGTCTACCGCACGGGCGAGCCCTACGAAGGGCGGCAGGTGAAGGTGGATTTGCAGACGGCGGACGGGCGCACGGGCCAGCGCCAGATCGATTTCATCTACCAGCCCATCAAGGATGACGAGGGCGTGGTGACGGGCATCCTCGTCGAGGGCATCGATGTCACCGAGCGTATGGAAGCCGAGGAACGGCTGCGCCTGGCCCAGCAGGCGGGCGGCATCGGTACCTTCGAATGGTTCCCCGAGACGGGCGCGATGCTGGTGTCGCCTACCTTCCGCCGCCTGTGGGGCCTTGCCGACGAGGAGGACGTGACGGAACGCCTGCTGGTGAGCCTGGTCGATGCGCGCGACCAGCAAAAGGTCGGACCCAGCAAGCTTGATCTGGCGCCCAATCCTCTCGAATACGTGGAATATCGCATCCGCCGCCCTGCCGATGGTGCGTTGCGCTGGATTGCGCGCCAGGGCGAGGTGGTGGCCGGCCGCGTGCCGGGCCAGCGCCGCTACGTGGGCGTGTCGTTCGATGTGACGGAGCGGCGCCAGATCGAGGATGAACTCAACGCCAGCCAGGAGCGCATGTCGGCCATTTTCGGCCAGGCCTCCGTGGGCTTGTCCGAGCTGGGCCTCGATGGCAGTTTCCAGCGCGTCAACGGGGCCCTGTGCCGCATGCTGGGGCGTTCCGCAGAAGAGCTGCTGAGCCTAAACATGAACGACATCATGCATCCGGCGGACGTGCCTGGCAACAGCGTGCTGTTCCAGCGCCTGGTGGAAACGGGCGAGTCGTTCTCGCTGGAAAAGCGCTATTTGAAGCCCGACGGCTCGCAAGTGTGGGTGTCGAGCAATGTCAGCCGCCTGCTGGACGAGCAGGGGCAAACGCGCTCCTTGATCGCCGTCAAGACGGACATCACGGACCGGCGCCGCGTGGAAAAGGCGTTGCATGAGTTGAACGAAACGCTGGAACACCGTGTCGAACAGGAAGTGGGTGAGCGCACCAAGGCGGAAGATGCCTTGCGCCAGGCGCAAAAGATGGAAGCCGTGGGCCAGTTGACGGGCGGCATCGCGCACGATTTCAACAATGTGCTGCAAATCATCTCCGGTAATTTGCATTTGCTGCAGCACCTGACGGGCACGGATGGCTTGATGCGCCAGCGCCTGGACACGGCGATTGCCGCCGTCGAGCGGGGTGCCAAGCTGTCGTCGCACCTGTTGGCGTTTGCGCGGCGTCAACCTTTGAAACCCGTGGTGGCCGACCTGGCGCGCGTGGTGCGCAACATGGATGCGCTGCTGCGGCGCGCCCTGGGCGAAGCGATCGACATCGTGCTGGTGGGCGGCGGCGGGCTGTGGAATACCCTGGTCGACCGCAGCCAGATCGAGAACGTCATCCTCAACCTGGCCATCAATGCGCGCGACGCCATGGATGGCGTGGGCAAGCTGACCATCGAGCTGGGCAATGTGGTGCTCGACGAACAGTATGTACACAAGCTTGTTGACGTACCGGCGGGCCAGTACGTGATGTTGTCGGTGACGGACACAGGCCACGGCATGAGCGGTCCCGTGCTGCAGCGCGCGTTCGAGCCGTTTTTTACCACCAAGCCGGAAGGCGCGGGCACGGGCCTGGGCCTGTCGATGGCATATGGTTTCGTCACGCAAAGCCGCGGCCATATTCGCATTTACAGTGAACCTGGCGTGGGCACGGGAGTCAAAATCTATTTGCCCCGCTCCCTCATGGCCGAAGCGGACGAGGAACTGGAATTGAGCGGCGTCGTCACGGGCGGCACGGAAACGGTGCTGGTGGTGGAAGACGACGTGGGCGTGCGCACCACCGTGGTCGACATGCTGGGCGCGCTCGGCTATACGGTGCTGAAAGCCGAGGATGGCGAAAGCGCGCTGGCCGTGCTGCACAGCGGTGCGCAGATCGACTTGCTGTTTACGGACGTGATCATGCCGGGTCCCGTCAGCAGCACGGAAATGGCGCGCCAGGCGCGCGAGTTGCAGCCCGACATCGCCGTATTGTTCACCTCGGGCTATGCGCAAGACATCATCGTGCACGAGGGCAGGCTCGACGCGGGGGTGGAATTGCTCAGCAAGCCTTACCGGCGCGAAGAGCTGGCGCGCAAGCTGCGCCATGTGCTGGCCAACCGCCAGCAGCAAATGCGTGCGCGCCAGTTTGAACGGTCCGGCGCGCCGGTGGCCAGCTCTGCGGCAAACGGCAGCACGGCGGCCAGCGTGCTGGGGAGCGGCACGCCAGGGCTCGATTTGACGGGCCACGCTTTGGTACCGCAGGGTGACATGCCGACATCGATGAAAATACTCGTGGTGGAAGACAATCTCGATTCCCAGCTGATGGTGTGCGAGCTGGTGGGCATGCTGGGCCACACGGTCAGCGGCGTCTCCGATGGCGAGGCGGCGTGGGAATTGCTCAACGAGCAAGACTTCGATATCCTGTTTACCGATGTCAGCTTGCCCGGCATGTCCGGCATCGCGCTGGCACGCATGGTGCTGCGCGATAAGCCGGGCATGCGCATCATCTTTTCCACGGGCTATGGCAAGGAGTCAATGGATGAATTGGGCTTTTCCGCCAGTGTCTTGCGCAAACCCTATGATTTGACGGAATTACAAGCAGCACTCGACCAACCCTGACGGGCACGGCCTGCCTGTCTTACCTGCAGAGACACACATGACTCCTGAACTGACCATGCTGGGCTGTACTCTGGTGCTGGCGCTGGTGCAAATCCTGCTGCCCGCGCTGTTCCGCACGCGCGAAACCGGCACGGCGTATAACGTGAGCGCGCGCGACGGCGACGGGCCTCCCGTGGGCAAGATCACGGGCCGCTTGCAGCGGGCCCAGGCGAACCTGTTTGAAACCCTGCCCCTGTTTGCTGCCGCCGTGCTGATCGCCCATGTCACGGCGCAGGAAAGCGCGCTGACACTGTACGGCGCGGCCTTGTACCTTGCCGCCCGCGTGCTCTACCTGCCCCTGTACGCGTTTGGCGTGCCCGTCGTGCGCACGCTGGTGTGGTGCGTGTCGATTGCCGGCTTGCTGATGGTCTTCTGGGCCATCCTGTTCGCTTCCTGAAGTCCTACGCGGGCTGTAGCAGCCGTCCTATGGCGGTGCGCCGGGCCCGGCCATAAAGTGAGGGCAAGCTGGCGGCTGGCGCCGGCATGTCAGGGACCGGACCATGATGACGAGCACCACTTCCGCAACGCAAGAGTCGGGCAGCGCCCGGCAGCGCAAGATCCAGCGCCTGCTGCGCTCCGTATTTGGCGTGGCGCGGCTGCGCGCGGGCCAGCAGGAAGTGATCGACAGCGTGCTGGCCGGGCGGGACACCCTGGCCATCATGCCCACCGGCAGCGGCAAATCGCTGTGCTACCAGCTGCCCGCCGCGCTGTTGCCCGGTGCGACCCTGGTGGTGTCGCCGCTGATCTCGCTGATGAAAGACCAGCTGGAAAAGCTGCAGCAGTTGGGCATCACGGCCGTGCAGCTCAACAGCAGCCTGTCGCGCGCCGAGGACGATGCCGCCATCGCCCGCATAGCCCAGGGTGGCCGGCTCATCATCTTTTGCACACCGGAACGTCTCACCAATCCCGCCTTCCTGTCCCTGCTGGGCGCCGCGCCGCCCAGCCTGGTCGTCATCGATGAAGCCCATTGCATTTCCCGGTGGGGCCACGACTTCCGTCCCGCCTACCTGGAAATTGCCGCCGTCCTGCGCGCGCTGGGCCGCCCGCCCGTGCTGGCGTTGACGGCCACGGCCACAGGGGAAGTGATGGCCGATATCGACGCGCAACTGGAAGCGCGCAAGCTGCAGATCATCAATACGGGCATCTACCGCGCCAATTTGCGCTACCGCGTGATCCAGGTCACCAATGCCGGAGAAAAACAGGATGAAGTCTTGCGTCTGCTGCGCGGGACACCCGGCGTGGGCATCGTGTATGCGGCCACCGTCAAGGCCGTCGAGGATCTGACGGCGCGGCTGGAGGATGTGGGCGAGAGCGTCACGTGCTACCACGGCAAGCTGGCGGCGCGCGAGCGCCAGCTCCACCAGGACTTGTTCATGGGCGGCGAACGCCGCATCATGGTGGCCACCAACGCCTTCGGCATGGGCATCGACAAGCCCGACACGCGCTTCGTGATCCATTTGCAGGTGCCGGCCAACCTGGAAGCGTACTACCAGGAATCGGGCCGGGCGGGGCGAGATGGCTTGCCCGCCGACTGTACCTTGCTGTACTTCCAGCAAGACAAGCGGGTCCAGCAATTCTTCCTGGCCAAGCACTATCCCACGGAAGGCGAACTGGCCGCCATCGTCGCGGCAGCGCAAGAGCTGCCGGCCACCTTCGCTTTTGCTGCGCTGGCATCGGGCTTGCCGGAGTTTTCCGATGGCCACTTGAAGGTCTGCCTGAAACTGTTGAAAGACGGCAAGTTGCTGCGCCAGGACCGCAAGCTGGGCTACAGCCTGAAAGCGCCCACGGCCAAGTCGCTGTCATACGCTCAACTGGCGCACATCTATGTCGACAAGCAGGAGCGCGACAGGCAGGCGCTCGAGCAGATGGTGGCGTATGCACAAAGCGGCTTTTGCCGCTGGAAATTGCTGCTCGAGTATTTTGGTGATGCGGATGATTTCAAGCGCTGTTGCACTTGCGATAATTGCCAGTCGCCGCCCGCGCTGGCCGCACCCATCACCCTGGACGAGTTGCCGCCTGCGCCTGCTCAGGCGCAGTCGACGTCGCCCCTGCTCGCCGTGGGCAGCCGCGTGCGCGTGCCCCGTTACCAGGTCGGCACCGTCCTGTTGGTGGCGGGCGACCAGGTCACGATTGCGTTTCCGGAAAACACCACGCGCACCTTCATGGCCGAGTTTGTCGCGCCGGCTTGAATCCATTGTGCGCTGTCGAACAGTGATCGAGCGAAAGAGCGCTAGAATCAGCCCATTCCAACGCGGTTTTTTTTTAACGTAGGGAGCTGGGCATGGCGGACATGGTAGTGGTGCGCAAGGAAGGCTTGTATTGCGTGCCGGGGCAGTTCTACATCGACCCGTGGCGCCCTGTCGAGCGCGCCATCATCACGCATGCGCATGCCGACCATGCGCGCGTGGGCCACCGGCATTACCTGTGCGCCAGCGACGGCGTCAAGGTGTTGCAGGCGCGCCTGGGCGCCGTTTCCATCCAGGGTCTGGCGTATGGCGAGACCATCGAACACCACGGCGTGCAGGTTTCGCTGCATCCGGCAGGCCACGTGCTCGGTTCTGCCCAGGTGCGCATGCAGCACGGCGGCCAGGTCTGGGTGGCGTCCGGCGACTACAAGCTGCAGCCCGATCCTACCTGCGCACCGTTCGAGCCCGTGCGCTGCGATACGTTTATCACGGAATCAACCTTCGGCCTGCCCATCTACCGCTGGCAGGCGCCGCAGGAAATCCATGACGACATCAACCAGTGGTGGCGCAGGAATGCGGCCGAAGGACGCACCAGCGTGCTGTTCTGCTATGCCTTTGGCAAGGCGCAGCGCATCCTGGCGGGTCTGGACGCCACCATCGGTCCCATTATCTGCCATGGCGCGGCGCAGGCATTGACGCAGGTCTATCGCGAGTCCGGTGTGGCCTTGCCGGCCACCGTGATGGTGGGCGATGCCAACGACAAGGCGGCCTTGAAGATGGCCATGGTGATCGCGCCGCCGTCGGCCGCCGGCTCGCCGTGGATGAAGCGCTTCGGCGACTACAGCGATGCGTTCGCCAGCGGCTGGATGCTGCTGCGCGGAGCGCGCCGGCGGCGCGGCGTGGACCGGGGTTTCGTGCTGTCCGACCATGCCGACTGGCCAGGCCTGATGCAAGCCATCCAGGCCACGCAGGCCGAACGCATCATCGTCACGCACGGTTCGATACCCGTGATGGTGCGCTGGCTGCAGCAGAATGGCTGGCAGGCGGGCGGCTTTGAGACGGAGTATGGCGATGACGAAGCCGATGACAGTGCGCCTGGTGCTTCCACGGCGGCGGAGGACGTCACCCATGCGTGAATTTGCCCGGCTGTACGCGGAACTCGATGAAACCACGTCCACCAGCCGCAAGCTGGCGGCGCTGCAAGCCTATTTTCGGGACGCATCACCCGAGAATGCGGCCTGGGCCGTGTACTTCCTGGCCGGCGGCAAGCCGCGCCAGGCCGTGCCCACCAAGTTGCTGCGCGAATACGCGACCGAACGCGCGGGCCTCGACGCCTGGCTGTTCGACGAGGCCTACCACGCCGTGGGCGACCTGGCCGAAACCATCGCCCTGATCCTGCCCGCGCCCGCCAGGCGCAGCGACATCGGCCTGGCCGAGTGGGTCGAGCAGCGCATCGCGCCCTTGCGCGGCGCGGCGCCCGAGACCATCCGCGCGGCCCTGCTGGCGTACTGGGACGAGCTGGAAACGCGCGAACGTTTTCTATTGATCAAGCTGATCGGCGGCGGCTTTCGCGTGGGAGTCTCAAAACTGCTGGTGACGCGCGCGCTCGCCAGCATCGCCGCCGTGGACAGCAAGCTGATCGCGCAGCGCCTGATGGGCTGGACCGATGGCAAGGTCAGCCCCACGGGCGCGGGCTTCCTCAAGCTGACCGGCGCGCAGTCGGATGACGAACATGCGTTGCGCGGCGGCCAGCCTTACCCCTTCTTCCTGGCACACCCCTTGCAGGCGCCACCGGAGACACTGGGCGACCTTGCCGACTGGCTGGTCGAATGGAAATACGACGGCATGCGCGCGCAGCTGCTGCGCCGCGATGGCGTCAACTGGCTGTGGTCGCGCGGCGAAGAATTGATCACGGAGCGGTTTCCCGAATTGGCGCAGCTGGCCTTGCCGGAGGGTACGGTGCTCGATGGCGAAATCCTCATCTGGCAGGCGGGCGACGTGCCGGCACCATTTTCCGATTTGCAACAACGCATGGGCCGCAAGACGCTGCCTGCCAAGCTGCTGGCCGAATTGCCGGCCGTGCTCGTCGCCTACGATGTGCTGGAAATGGATGGCGTGGATGTCCGCCAGCTGCCCCAGTTGGAACGGCGTGCGTTGCTGGAAACCTTGGTGGCGCAGGTGGGTGCGCCGACGCTGCGTCTGTCGCCGCGCATCGCCGCGGCAAGCTGGGACGCGCTGGCGGCCATCCGCAGCGAATCGCGGGCGCGCGGCGTGGAAGGCTTGATGCTCAAGGCCGTCTCGGCCGCATATGGCGTGGGCCGCACGAAAAACGTGGGCACCTGGTGGAAATGGAAGATAGCCCCGTATGCCATCGACGCCGTGTTGATCTACGCCCAGGCGGGCCACGGCCGGCGCGCGTCGCTGTACACGGACTACACGTTCGCCGTGTGGGATGGCGAGCATGGCGAGGAACGCAAGCTGGTGCCCTTCGCCAAGGCGTACTCGGGCCTGACGGATGCGGAAATCGGCCAAGTCGACGCGGCCATCCGCAAGACCACCATAGAAAAATTCGGCCCCGTGCGCAGCGTGCAGCCAACCATGGTGTTCGAGATCGGTTTCGAAGGCATCGCCGCCTCCAGCCGCCACAAGGCGGGCATCGCCGTGCGCTTTCCCCGCATCCTGCGCCGGCGTGTAGACAAGGCCATCGCCGACGCGGATACCCTGGCCACCCTGAAGGCCATGCTGGCGACCGCTGCATGAGCAAGCGATGAGCAAAAGCACGCTGGCGCAGCGCATCGATGCCTGGTTTGCCGGGCGCGGCTGGACGATCTTTCCCTTCCAGCGCGCCGTCTGGCGCACCGCCGCACAGGGTCGCTCCGGCCTGCTGCATGCCAGCACGGGGTCCGGCAAGACGTATGCCGTCTGGTTCGGCGCCTTGCTACGCGCGGGGCGGATGGAGCGCAAGAGTCGAAAACAGGGTTTGCGCGTGCTGTGGATCACGCCCATGAGGGCGCTGGCGGCCGACACCGTGCGCGCATTGCAAGCCTCGGGCGCGGATCTTGCTCCCGGCTGGCGCATCGAGGCGCGCACGGGAGATACCAGCGCCGCCCAGCGGGCGCGCCAGGCGAAAGCCTGGCCCGAGGTGCTCGTCACCACGCCGGAAAGCCTGTCCCTGATGCTGAGCCAGATGGACGCCCAAGAACGCTTCAGCCTGCTGGAAACCGTGATCGTCGACGAGTGGCATGAATTGATGGGCAGCAAGCGCGGCGTGCAGGTGCAACTGGCGCTGGCCCGCTTGCGCCGCTGGCAGGAAAACCTGATGACGTGGGGCTTGTCGGCCACCCTGGGCAATCTGCAGCAGGCGCAGGATGTCTTGCTGGGCGAGGAAAGCGCCGGCGTGCTGGTGGAAGGTAAAGTCAAGAAGCGCATCCTCGTCGACAGCCTGATTCCTGTGAACCCCACGCGCTTTCCCTGGGGCGGGCATTTGGGCATCCAGATGCTGCAGCCTTTGATTGCCGAGATCGAGGGCAGCGCCACCACCCTGGTGTTTACAAATACGCGTTCGCAGGCCGAGCTGTGGTACCAGCACCTGCTCGATGCGCGGCCGGACTGGGCAGGATTGATCGCCCTGCACCACGGTTCGCTGGACCGCGAAGTGCGCGAGTGGGTCGAGCAGCATTTGAAAACGGGCGAACTGAAAGCCGTCGTATGCACGTCCAGCCTGGACCTGGGCGTCGATTTCCTGCCCGTCGAGCGGGTGCTGCAGGTGGGCAGCGCGAAGGGCATCGCGCGCCTGGTGCAGCGGGCCGGGCGCAGCGGCCACGCGCCGGGACGTATTTCGCGCGTCACCCTGGTGCCCACCAACAGCCTGGAATTGCTGGAAGCGGCCGCTGCCCGCGCTGCCTTGGCGCAGGGCCACCTGGAAGCACGCCCCGTGCCGGACAAGCCGCTCGACGTGCTGGTGCAGCACCTGGTGACGATCGCCCTGGGCGGCGGCTTCGAGTCGCCGGCCCTGTACGACGAAGTGTGCGGCGCCTGGTCCTATCGCCACCTGACGCCGGACGAGTGGCAATGGGCGCTCGATTTCGTCGCCCGCGGCGGGCAAAGCCTGACCGTGTATCCGGAATACCGGAGAGTGCTGCCCGATGAAGACGGCGTGTACCGCGTGCCGGATGCAGCCCTGGCGCGGCGCCACCGCATGAGCATCGGCACCATCGTGTCGGAAGCGGCGATCCAGGTCAAGTTCCTGGGCGGCGCCCGCATCGGCAGCATCGAGGAATCGTTCATTGCGCGCCTGAAGCAGGGCGACCATTTTTTGTTTGGCGGGCGCATCCTGGAATTCGTGCGCGTGCATGAGATGACGGCATATGTGCGGCGCGCAACAGGCAGTCGGGGCGCCGTGCCGCGCTGGCAGGGCGGCAAGATGCCGCTGTCGTCGGAACTGGCGCATGCCGTGCTGGACCAGTTGCAGCTGGTCCAGGAAGGCCGTGCCAGCGGGCCGGAAATGCGCGCGCTGGCGCCGCTGCTGGCCATCCAGCAGACATGGTCCAGCCTGCCCACGCGCGCCAGCCTGTTGCTGGAAACCTTGTCCAGCCGCGAAGGCCAGCATCTGTTCGTGTATCCGTTTGCGGGCCGCTCGGTGCACCTGGGCCTCGCTTCCCTGCTGGCCTACCGCATCGCGCGCGTGCAGCCGGCAACCTTGTCGATTGCCGTCAACGATTACGGCTTTGAATTGCTGGGCGGGGACGATATCGCATTTGCGCCGCTGTTGACGGCCGCCAGCGGCGCCGATGTGCCCCTGTTCAGCACGGACAACTTGCTCGAGGACGTGCTGGCCAGCCTGAACGCGACGGAAATGTCGCAGCGGCGCTTCCGCGAAATTGCCCGCATCGCCGGCCTCGTGTTCCAGGGCTATCCGGGACAGCCGAAAAGCGCGCGCCAGCTGCAAGCGTCGTCCTCGCTGTTCTTTGAAGTGTTCCGCAAGCACGACGCGGCCAATTTGCTGCTCACGCAGGCGCAGCGCGAAGTGCTGGAGCAGGAACTGGAACTGACGCGCTTGCGCGCCACCTTGCGCGAGCTGCACGGCCGGCGCATCAGCCTGCAGCCTTTGGAGCGCGCCTCGCCGTTTGCCTTCGGTCTCATGGTCGAGCGTTTCCGCGAACAGCTGACGACGGAAAAACTGTCGGACCGGGTGGCGCGCCTGGTGAGCGCGCTGGAAAAGGCGGCCGCATGAATGGCCAGCGCGCAGCGCATTGCGTGGTGGAACTGGCTGGCGAGCTGGTGTGGCTGCTGGCGGACAAGGCCGTGTATTGGCCGGCGCGCAAGATGCTGATTATCGCCGACATCCATTTCGGCAAGGCGGCCGCGTTTCGCGCGCTGGGCGTGCCCGTGCCGCGCGGCACCACCACGCAAAACCTGCTGGCGCTGGACGCCTTGCTGGCCAGCCATGTTTGCGAGGAAATCGTCTTTCTCGGCGACTTCCTGCACGCGCGCGCCGCGCATGCGGACGCCACCGTGGCGGCCATGCTGGCCTGGCGCACGCGCCATCCGGACGTGCGCCTGACGGTGGTGCGTGGCAACCACGATGCGCATGCGGGCGATCCGGCCAGCGCACTGGGTATCAGCCTGGTGGACGAACCACACAGCGTGGGCAATCTTTCCTTCTGTCATCACCCGGACACCGTCGCGCCTGGCTATGTGCTGGCTGGTCATGTGCATCCCGTGTTTCACTTGCGCGCGGACAGGAAGGGCTTGCGCCTGCCATGTTTCCTGCTGGGCCGGCAGCGTGCCATTTTGCCATCGTTTGGCGCCTTTACGGGCGGCCATGCGGTGCAGCCAGCCGCTGGCGAGCGCGTGTATGTGACGGCGGACGCGGCGATTTTCCCAATACCCGCTAACTGCTGAGTGTCTGGTACTTTTGGTGGAAAACTGAAAGTAACTGCGCTACCGTGGGCGGGACTCATCCTACATGCGCTCCTGCCATCCTCCTATTTCTTACGCCCCATGTGCGCACTAAGATGATGGTTCCCTTGCCGTGCGAAGGGGAAGAATTGCATAGTTTGCACTGTTTTCTCATTCCATCGATCAAGGAGATCATCATGGCCACATCGAGTGACAATAAACAGCAGAGTAATAAAACCAGTAGCAGCGGCAGCAGCGCTGGCAACAAGCAAAGCGATACCAGCAAACGTGGCTTCGCTTCCATGGACCCCGCCCAGCAGCGCGAAATCGCCAGCGAAGGCGGACGTGCCGCGCATGAAAAGGGCACGGCCCATGAATTCACGTCGGAAGAAGCGCGCCGCGCGGGCAGCCAGAGCCACAAAAACGATGCCAGCCGGCAAAGTGCCGCCAGCTCCAGCGGTGGGCGTGAGAATCCCGGCATGAAGCAGGATAGCAAGCGCGACAGTGGCAACAAGCAAAGCGCAGGTCCAGGTTCTGGGGCGGGCTCGTCCGGTTCGCGCAACAAGTAGGCGGCAGCGGTAGCAAGGCAGGTCTGGCCAGCGGGAATCGCGCATTCCCGCTGGCCAGTCGCGGCGCTACTCCGCAGTAGCAAAATTTTGATGCAATGCAGCAGGCATGGACTATGATGAAATAGCTGCGCCGGCCACGGCCAAGGTGCAGTCAATCCGCGACCAACTCGCATTCACGATCAGGGAGAAGATGATGGGCAACTCCACTACGCCGCAGCCCGGCAATAGCCAGGGTGGCACGCCGTCCACGGCAGGCAGCAAGCAAAGCACGGCCGAATCGGCCGAGAGCTTTGTGCTGGTCGATAGCGAGCAAGGCCTCGATATCGGCGACGATCTGTTTTCCATCGGCGAAGTACGGCGCGCTGACCGCTTGCCCCATCGTCAGTCCGGCGCCGCAGGGCAGAACCGGCAGAGCGCTGACGATGCGCCTGACACCACGGGCAGCACGGGCGTCTGATAGGGTCGCCTATCGTTCTTGACTTCCTGACCATACACCTTGGGCCAGCTGCAAGACGTGTTCGCGCACGTCGGATGGCCATTCCTGTATGCAGCCAAGAAATGCTGGCTGCTTGCCGGCGAACAGGGCGCGGCTGGCTTCTTCGAATCCCGGCGCATCGCCGGCCAGCGCGCTCATGACTTTATAGGCCGCTTCGCGCGCCTGGCGTTGTTCATCGTGCGCCCTGTTGCCCCGCTGCGCGTGTTCCACCAGCTTGCGCAAGGCCACGGAGGCGCCGCCCGGCTGGGTCGCCAGCCATTCCCAGTGACGGGGCAGCAGGGTGATTTCGCGCGCCACCACGCCGAGCTTCGGGCGGCCTGCCGTGCGCGCGGGTGGTGGTGCGTCTTCTCTCGGTGCCGGCGCGGGTTCGCGTGGTAGGCGCTGCAGCACCTCGGTCAGGCTGCCGTGCAGGTTCAGGTCCACCTGACTGCCGCTCGTATCGTCGAATATCAGGATTTGCGCAGCGGGATCGCGCGTCACCAGTTCCTTCAATGTATGCGCTATGGCATGCAATGTGCCGGAGGCAACTTTGTGTGGACCCGCAAAGGCGGTGAGCTGGGTGGGTGCGTGCATGTCTTGCCTCCAATGAGTCATTAGGCAGGCAATTTTACCCGGGTTAAACTAAAAGTCAATATCACCCGGGTAAAATATTGGGGCGTGCTACAGGTCGACCCGGCCGTGTTCACCCAGGTCTTTCGGCGGCTCGCCCGTGATGGCGGCCTTGGCCATTTCATAGAATTGCATCATTTTGCTGGCGCTGCTATCCCAATATTCGGCCGACTGGATGGTCACCTTGATCAGCGACAGTTTCGGATCGTCGAGCCCACCCGGGAACCAGGCTTTTATCAGCGGATTCCACAATTCCTCCGCCTTGGCGCGGTCCTTCAGCAGCTGTGCATGGCCGCAGACGGATACGTACACGCTGTCGCCGGTGTCGACAAAGCTGACATTGACTTGCGGATTGTTCAGTAAATCGCGCGTGTAAGCAGCCTCGTCCGAGACAAAAAACCAGATCTGCCCGTCTTTATCCACCTGCTGCTGCGTCAAAGGCCGGCTGGTGAGGGTGCGCATGTCGTCGCTGGTGGTCAGCATGCCGAATTTGACGTCCTTGATCCTGGCCGCGATGCTGGCCAGTTGTTCGCTGGAATACGATTGCATGGGGTGCTCCCTTGATGGTTGTGCTGAACAACAGCATAGGTGGATGCTGCATATGGCTCTGTGCGGCAGCTTACGTAGCAGGGGTGCTTTGTTTCAAAGCTGTTACAAAACGCTGGCCCGGCCGGTGCGCCCATGTATTGACTTAATAAATGATAATCATTATCATTTGTTTGAAGCCATGAGCATGAACTTTGATTGAAGGATGGGAATGAAGCACACTGACTTGTCGCGCCACCTGGCTCGCTCCTTGCCGGGAGCCCTCGATGGGTAAGGCGGGCACCGCAGACAAGGCCAGAAACAATGCCGGCCGCGCCGTCTGGCTGAAGAATTTGCATCAATGGCACTGGATTAGCTCGGCACTTTGCCTGTTGGGCATGTTTCTGTTCTCTATCACCGGCATCACCCTGAACCACGCCAGCCAGATCGAAGCCAAGCCGTCGATCACGCGCCAGAAGGCGCAGCTGCCGGCGCCATTGGTCACCGAACTGGCCGCGTATGCTGCCCAGCATGATGGTGCCAACGCGCCCATGCCGGCCGCCGCCGAAACCTGGTTGAAGCAGCAATGGTCGCTCAATGCGGGCGGCCGTCCAGCCGAATGGAGCGTCGATGAAGTCTACCTGCCGTTGCCCAAGGCGGGCGGCGATGCCTGGGTGCGCATCGGCCTGGAAGACGGCGCTGCCGAATATGAGTTGACGGACCGGGGTTGGGTATCCTGGCTCAACGATGTGCACAAGGGCCGCAACACGGGCGTGGCCTGGAACTGGTTCATCGATATTTTTGCCGGCGCCTGCATCGTGTTTTGCCTGACGGGTTTATTGATTTTGAAATTCCACGCTGCCAACCGCCCATTTACCTGGCCGATGGTTGGCCTCGGTATCTTGATACCTTGCGCGATCGCCTTGCTGTTTATTCACTGATCGTTTTTACTTTTCTTTTTACAGGCACACCATGAAATTACGCTACTCCCTGGCGCTTGGCCTTCCCCTGATCGGCACTTCGGCGATGGCGGCTGACCTGGCCCTCAAGCTTGAAATCCCGCAATTGAACGTAGCGGAATATCACCGTCCGTACGTGGCGGCGTGGCTGGAAACGGCCGATCAAAAGGTCGTCGGCAACCTGACTGTGCTGTATGACGTGAAAAAGAAGGACAAGGCGGGAGAAAAATGGCTGAAGGATATGCGCCAATGGTGGCGCAAGAGCGGCCGCGATCTTTCCATGCCCGTAGACGGCGTCAGCGGCGCCACGCGCGCGCCAGGCGAACATACCCTGACCTTCCCGGGCGCCAAGGCCTTGCTCGACAAGCTGCCGGCCGGCGAATACCAGGTGGTGGTGGAAGCGGCGCGCGAAGCGGGCGGACGCGAACTGGTGCGCGTGCCGTTCCAGTGGCCGCTGAAATCGGCCCAGTCCGTTCCTGCCAAAGGCAAGGAAGAACTCGGCAATGTCGTCGTCCAACTCAAACCTTAAGGCGCCTCTACCATGTTGAAGCAACTCAATAAACCGCTGATCGCCCTGGCCCTTGCCGGCCTGGCCATGAACGCCCACGCCCACCGCGGCTGGATGGTGCCTTCGAGCACGATGGTGGAAAGCAAGGATGCCTGGGTGACGGTGGATGCGGCCGTCTCCGATGGCCTGTTCGAGATCGACCACCAGCCGCTGCGCCTGGACGCGCTGCAAGTCATCGGTCCGGATGGCGCGAAAGTGACGCCGGCGAACACCGTCACGGGCCGCTTGCGCAGTGTCTTCGACGTGAAGATGGAAAAGCCGGGCACGTATAAAGCGGCCATCGTGTCGCAAAACGTGATGGCCAGCTACAAGCAAAATGGTGAACAGAAACGTTTCCGTGGCAATGAGGAAACCTTCAAGAAAGACATGCCGGCCGATGCGCAGGACGTGAAAGTCACACGCACGGCAAGCCGCCTGGAAACCTTCTTCAGCAATGGCGAAACCAGCACGGAAGTGTTCAAACCCACGGGCGTGGGCCTGGAATTCGTGCCGGTGACCCATCCGAATGACTTGCGTGCGGGCGAGAAAGCCACGTGGCGCTTCCTGGTCGACGGCAAGCCGGCGGCCAACCAGGCGTTCAGCCTCGTGCCCGGTGGCGTGCGCTACCGTGGCGTGCTGGGGGAAATTCGCCAGAGCACCGATGCCAAGGGCGAAATCACGTTTACGGTGCCGGCGGCAGGCATGTATTACCTGAGCAGCACCTGGCCAGCGGCCGCACCGGCCGTGGCCGGCCAGCCGCCGGCGATGCCGGAACGCCGCATGACCTACGCGGCCACGGTGGAAGTGCTGCCGCAGTAAGCGGCGCATTTTCAGCAACGAGAGTGCCAATGCGCCGGGTCCTGCTGCCCCAGCATATTTCCGATCAGGCCGCGCCGCCGGGCGCCGTGGTCCGGGACTTGCGCGGCCTGTCCATGGGTACCAGCTGGTCGGTGCGCCTGCTGGAGGCCGCCATGCCGGGGCGCGTGGGCAGCGCCGACTTGCAGCAGGGCTTGCAGCAGCAGCTGGACCTGGTCGTGGCGCAAATGAGCCACTGGAGCGACGAGTCCGACCTGGGCCGCTTCAACCGGGCCGAGCCTGGTAGCTGGCACAGCCTGCCCGCCGCCTTTTGCGAGGTGCTGGGGTTTGCGATGGATGTGTCGCAGGTATCCGGCGGCGCGTACGACCCTTGCGCTGGCGCCCTCGTCAACCTGTGGGGCTTCGGTCCCCGCAACCGCTACGATGAGCCCGGCTTCCTGCCGCCGAAAGACGATACCGTGGCCCTGTTGCTGTCGCAGCGCCAGCGCCGCCGCCTGGAGCTGGACTTGCCGGCCCGCCGCGCGCGCCAGCCGGGCGGCTTGCAACTGGATTTGTCCGCCGTGGCCAAGGGCTATGGCGTGGACCGCCTGGCCCGCTACCTGGACGGCCAGGGTATCCACCATTACCTGGTGGAAGTGGGCGGCGAGCTGCGCGGCGCCGGCAGCAAGCCGGACGGCCAGCCGTGGTGGGTGGTGCTGGAACAGGTCGATGGCGCCGCCGATAGTGCCGATAATACACAGCATCCGGCAGAAATGCTGCTGGCGCTGCACGGCTTGTCCGTGGCCACTTCGGGCGACTACCGGCGTTTCTTTGAAGACGGCACAGTTCGTTTCTCGCACACCATTGATCCGCGCAGCGGCATGCCAATCGCCAATCAACTCGCTTCCGTCACCGTCGTGCACGCCGAGTGCATGGCAGCCGACGCCTGGTCGACGGCCCTGACCGTACTGGGCGTGGATGCCGGCATGGCGCTGGCCGAAGAGCAGGGCCTGGCCGCGCGCTTCCTGCAACGCGACGGCCATGGCTACCACGAAACGCTGAGCAGCCAGATGCTGGCCATGCTCGACGAATGAACCATTAATTCCATGATTTTTACGCACGATACGACTCGGCTGGCCTTGCTGGCCGCCCTGTCCCTCAGCTACGCGGGCGTGTGTCTGGCGCCCTGGCTGCGCGCGCGCGCCAAGCGCCGCGCGTCCGACGCCGCCAAGGCAGCGCTGGAGAATAGCCCCGCCTGGCTGGTGGCGTATGCGAGCCAGACGGGCAATGCCGAGGAACTGGCCACGCAAACGGCGCAGAGCCTGCAGCTGGCCGGTATCCCCGTGCGCCTGTGCGCGCTGGCCGAACTCGCAGCCGTTGATCTGCAACAGGCGGAACGGGCCCTGTTCCTGGTCAGCACGTATGGCGAGGGTGATGCGCCCGACAATGCGGCCGCCTTCATGGGCCGGCTGATGACGGGCGAGCTGGCGCTGGCGCAATTGCATTACGCCGTGCTTGCCCTGGGCGACCGCAGCTATAGTCAATTTTGCGGCTTCGGCCGCGCGCTCGATGCCTGGCTTGCGGCGCAGGGCGCCGCGCGCCTGTTCGAGCGCATCGAGGTAGACCGCAGCGCCAGCGCCGCCATCGAGCAATGGTTCCAGCATCTGAGCCATTTGGCCGGTACCAGCGACGCACCGGACTGGAGCGCGCCCGCCTTCGGCGATTGGCGCATGACGGGCCGGCATTTGCTTAATCCTGGCAGCGCGGGCGGCGCCATCTACCATGTGGAACTGGCGCCCGTGGCGGGTGCCTTGCCTGACTGGCAGTCGGGCGACCTGGTGCAGGTGGCCGCGCCGCTCGACCCCGCGCAACCGCGCGAATATTCGATCGCATCGATTCCGCATGATGGCAGCGTGCACTTGCTGGTGCGCCAGCATGCGCATCCCGACGGCAGCCTGGGACTGGCCTCTGGCTGGCTGACGGCGCAGGCGGCTGTCGGCGACGTGGTGCAGCTGCGCTTGCGCCAGCACAAACGTTTCCGCCTGGAAGACAATGCCCAACGGCCTTTGATTCTGATCGGCAACGGCAGCGGCATCGCCGGCCTGCGCGGCCACCTGAAAAGCCGCGTGCTGGCAGGGCAGCGGCGCAATTGGCTGATCTTTGGCGAACGCAATGCGGCCCGCGATTTCCATTACCGTGAAGAAATTGAAGGTTGGCACGCCAGTGGCGACCTGCCGCGCCTGGACCTGGCGTTTTCGCGCGACCAGCCCGAGCGGATGTACGTGCAGGACCGCCTGCGCGGCAATGCCGACGAAGTCAGGCTGTGGTTGCAGCAGGGCGCGGCCATCTACATCTGTGGCAGCCTGGCCGGCATGGCAGGTGGCGTTGACCAGGCGCTGCAAGAAATGCTGGGCCGCCCCGCGCTCGACGCACTGGCGGCAGCAGGGCGCTACCGGCGCGACGTGTATTGATTCCTGCGCCGCCAGCGCGTTCGCGCGCGGGCGGCTATCATGGCTGTTTCACTGATTCATCCAGGGAGGCATCATGAGCGACAGTATTTACGACATTCCCTTGCGCCAGATCAATGGCGAACCTGGCAGCCTGGACGCGTATCGCGGCAAGGTAGTGCTGGTGGTCAACGTTGCCTCCGCCTGCGGCTTGACGCCGCAGTACGAAGGACTGGAAAAACTCTACGCCGACAAGCAGGCCGAGGGCCTGGTGGTGGCCGGTTTCCCCGCGAATGAATTCGGCGCACAGGAACCAGGCAGCAATGCCGAAATCGCCGACTTTTGCCGTGGCACCTACGGCGTGCAATTTCCCCTGTTTGAAAAAATCGTCGTCAAGGGGCCGGGCCAGCATCCGCTGTACCAGCGCCTGGTGCAGGAGCAGCCGCGGGCGCAGGAAAAGCCGGGCAGCGATTTCCGCGCCAAGCTGGCCGGTTACGGCATCACGCAGGAGCAGCCCAGCGACGTGCTGTGGAATTTCGAGAAGTTTTTGATCAGCAAGGATGGCAGGGTGGTGGGACGTTTTGCGCCCGATACCACGGTCGACGATGCGATCTTGCGCGAGGCCATCGCGCGCGAGCTGCAGGCCTGAGCGTGTCGGCGGCGCTTGCCGCGCCGCCTTTGTTACTCGGCCGTGTTCAGCGTGGCTGGTTCCATTTCGCCGCTCACTTCCTGCAAGCCGCGCGCCAGGCTGGAGATGCTGGGGTTGTCGATGAAGACGCAGCGCTTGCCCGTGCGCTTGCAATAATCCTTGACGCGCCAGTAGGCGCTGTGGCTGATGCAGCCCGTCTGGCAAATCACCAGGTCGGCCGCCGCCAGGCTCGAGTCGAGCAGGTTGGCATTGTCTTCCAGGCCGCCGTCGTGGTGGGCGAACTGCGCGCCGACCCGCTCGATCAGGGCGCGGTAGGTGGCGACATTGCCGCTGCGTCCGCCCACGCACAGGACGCTTTGATCGACGAGGCGGATCGGCATTTTCAGCTTGCCGCCGATCGGCACTTCCAGCTTCGGTGCCGGTGGCGGCACGGCCGCGGCCGGACGTGGCTGGGCCTGTTTCAATTCCGCGATTTGATGGCGCAATTCCTTTTCGCGCTCATCCATTTGCGCCAGGCGTTCGACCAGGCGCGTGCGCGATTCCAGTGCCGGGATGGCAGCCTGCAGCTGCGCCAGCTCCGCGCGCAAGCCGTCGATCACGCTATCCTTGCCGATGGCCTCGGCCCGCGTGCGCAGCAGCACGGCTTCCTGGCGTTCCAGCTCACCCGTTTTTTCCATCAGTGCGGCCTGGCTGCGCTGTTGCAGTTTGGCCAGTTCGTGCGCCAGGCGCGCATTTTCTTCCTGCAGGGCCGTAAATTTACCCATGTCGGCGCGCACGCAGGCGCCGGCCTGGTGCTGGATCATGTGCAAGTCGCGGCACATCTGCTCTTCTAGCTCGGCGTCGCAGCGCGGGTGCGTCAGGCCAGCCCAGAAGGCGCCCGACACGTCGCCGTTGGCGACGGCCGTGCGCCACAGCTGCGCTACCTGTTCCGTGGTCTTGGCGCCGCGAAAGCGCAGGATCACGGGGGCGTAGCGGCGTTCGAGTTCCTTTTGCAGCGCTTCGGACAGGCGGTTGCGCGCGCCGCATTCCGTCACGGCGCCCACGTGCACTTCATAGTCGTCGGCCAGCACGCGCCCGCCCGTCATCTTGCCCACCAGCTTGCGCAGGTATCCCAATGGCAAACCCACGCCGACCAGCGGGCAATGGCAGGTATGCGACAGTTCCCACAGCCGGCGGCGGCGCGAAGCGAGCGCGGCCGTTTCGGCCCCGTCGCTGGAACAATTGCTGATGACGGGCAGGGACTGGTCTTTGTCACACATGGCGATATCCTGTTGGGCGGTGGGGTGTTGAAGAGAAATTATTGCGGCAGGGGCGAGGCAGGGCGCTTGGCGCTCAGCATGCGTGCCAGGCGCTCAAACAAAGTGGTCCTGGGCGGTGCGGGCCGGTGCAGCGCCACCAGGGCGGCCCATTGCTGCGACAGTTGCTGGCAGGTCGCTTGCAGCACGGGGCCCAGGCCCGGCGAACTGGACAACGCTTGCAGATGGCGTTCGATGACACCCGCCAGTTTCTCGCAGGGACTGCCCGCATGGTAGTGCGACATCAGGTGCAGCACGGCCGACAGCAGCAGTTCAGGCTGTTGGCCTTGCGGGGAAGGAAACATCGGGGAAGGTCGGTCGTTCGCCATCAAACACTCCTGTGCGGTGGTTTGGCTGGCTGCGCGCACGGAGCGCGACCGGCTGGCGAGTGTGGTGACTGGCTGCCGTGCTGCTTCAGGCAGTCAGGATCAGCTTGTTCAATTGGGTGACGCGCAGGCGATAGATCTTGCCGCTGTGCTCAATCTCCACTTCGCGGCCCTGCTGCAGCAGCGCTTCGCTGGTGATGCGGCGCGCTGGCTGGGTCATGCTGACGGGAGGACGGACGTGGGCGCTGGCGGCATCCTGGATCAAGGCTGGTTTTGAGCTTTGCATGTTGGGCTTTCTTTGTCTCAGTTGAGAATGATTCGTATTTGCATTATTGTTGAATGTGGCCCGAAAAGCAAGGCTTATTTGTGCGGAATCTGCGCTTTTTTACGCTGGGATGGCAGCGTGGAAGATCGTGCTGCGCAAAGTCGGCCGCTGGCGCGGCGCGCAAGGGAGCGGCAGCAAAAAAGACCCGGCAAGGCGTTGCGCGCCTTGGCCGGGCCAAGCCTGTGCCAAGCTTGAAGAAATCGGGATGGCGCTAAATGGTGGCCAGCAATTGCGCCGAGGCGTTGGCGGCCGCGGTGGTATCGGCCTTGAGTTTGGCGGCGGCCAGTTGCTTGGCGCGCGAGCGCGACGGCGGCAGGCGGCGCAGGGTTTTCAGCGCGTCCGGATCCTTGATGCCGATGGTGCGCTGGTCGACCGTGATCAGGCCGATTTCGTTGAAGGCGGACAAGGTGCGGCTGACCGTTTCCAGGGTCAGGCCCAGGTAGCTGCCGATTTCATGGCGCGTCATGCGCAGGTTGAACAGCTTGCTCGAGTAGCCCATCTGCGCGAAGCGCTCGGCCAACGAGACGAGGAAGCGCGCCACGCGGGCTTCGGCGCTGAGGGCGCCCAGCATGCCGATCATGGCCTGTTCGCGCACCAGTTCGCGGCTCATCACGCCATACATGACATTTTCCAGTTCCAGGTGGACTCTGCCCAGCGCCGTGAGTTTCTTGAACGGCAGCAGGATCAGGTCGCAGTCGGACAGGGCCACCGCTTCCGAGGAGTACTGGCGCGAGTGGATGCCGTCGACGCCCAGCATGTCGCCCTTCATGGGAAAGCTGAGGACCTGCTCATTGCCAAATTCGTCGATGAGTACGGTTTTCAGGAAGCCCGAATTGACGATGTACAGAGTGTCGAAGGGCTGGCCGATGGTGTGCACGCGCTGGCCAGTCTTGAATTGCACATGCTGGAACAGCAGTTCATCGGCGGCGATGGTGCAGGCGCTGGAGATATGCAGCAGGTCGCACACCTCCTTCAGGTTCGACCATAGCCGACCCTGGCGCTGGCGCCCCGCTTCCATTGAAGAGGAGGGGGGCAGTGATGGAGCGGCAGCGCGGGTTTCAGGCGTTTGCGTGGACAGCATGTTCATCTCCTGGTGACAGGTAGTTCAGAGTTGAATGACAAGGTGCACAGGACGGCGGGCAGGGAAAGGGCGGCGCGCGTCCAGGCGTGTGAATCTCGATTCGCTGAAGACTTGCTGTGTGATGAAATAACTTCCCAGCAACTTGATGACTGGTTTCAGTATGCCAACAACCGTCTGCAATTAATATCAGCGGTGGCTGAATATGGCAGTAGGAGCTGTGGCAGTTGATGTAGGATTGTTCCTACGGGTTGGCGCGCGTGGGCAGGTTCAGGTCTTGAAGGGAGACAGCAGACGGTGTGCCACGGCATACTGGACCATCTCTGACAGCGAACTCATGCCCATCTTTTGCATGATGCGCGTCTTGTGCGTACTCACCGTTTTCACGCTCAGATGCAGATTGTTGGCGATTTCCGTGATCGACTTGCCTGCCACCAGCAGGGAAAAGACTTCGAACTCGCGGTCCGACAGCTGTTTGTGCAGCAAGCTTTCATTCGGCATCATGATGTTGAGCACGAGCTGCTCCGCCACCTCGGCGCTGATGTAGGGACGTCCCGACGCCACCTTGTGGATGGCACCCACCAGCTGGGTGCCCGCGCTTTCCTTGGTCAGATAGCCTTGCGCGCCGGCGCGGATGGCGCGCACCGCATATTGCTCTTCCTCGTGCATGGTGAGGATGAGGATGGCCAGCTTGGGCGCTTCGCTGCGGATTTGCCGGATCAGGTCGACGCCGCTGCGGCCCGGCATCGACAGGTCGAGCAGCAACAGGTCGAAGCCGCCCTGGCGTACGTGGTTGAGTACCTCGAAGCCGTCGATGGCTTCGCCCACGATGTCGATGTCCGGCGCGCCGTCGAGGATGCGCTTCAATCCTTCTCGCATGATGGTGTGGTCGTCGGCAATCACAATACGTATCATAGGCGCGCAATCAGGAGGCGTGAAATGTGCCCGGGCCGCCTCGTGGCGGCCGGCCGGGTATTAATAAACGAGAAACATTGTCATTTTAACCGAAATGGCCGCAAGTTTGCCTTTTACTTACTATGCCGGCAGCGGCGGCCCCCGTGGCCATGTGACCACTTATTTGGAGGGTGGTTCCTTGATCAGCCTATGCACGAGCACCGGCAATTTCGAGTGCGACAGCACTTTGTTGGTCACGCTGCCGAGCAGCAATTGTCCCCAGCCGCTGCGGCCATGTGAGCCCATGAAGATCAAGTCGCAGTTCTGCAATTGCGCCACTTCCACGATTTTCAGGGCCGGGCTGTCGGAAAAGGCCGTCAGGCCCGTCGCTTCCAGGCCCCGCCTGGCGGCCGCGTCGAGGATGGGCTGCCAGTGGTCGGCGCCCGCCTTGCGCATGGCGATGCGGTATTCCTCCTCGCTGGGATAGCTTGGTGGAATGATTTCGATGTACACCGGGTACTGGTATTCGGGCGCCACGTACACGGCAAGGATATCGGCTTGCATCTGCTCTGCAAAGGCAACGCCAGCACAGGCCGTCAGGTTGGAGACGGCGGAGCCGTCCGTGGCGATCAGAATTTTCTTATACATGGCAGGTCCTTTGGCAGTGACTTAGCGCGCGCAACGCCCCTTATTGTAGACGCGGCGGCAGCATGGTATTCATGTAAAGACTTGATAATTATCAATACTATTGCACCTTCAGTATAGACAACATTGGCAGAAAGATCGTGTTTGAGCCGTAACGACAGCCATTGGGTACTGTTGCGCAGGCACCCGAGAGCAGGATTTCTTGTCTGGCGCGTGGTCTTGCACGCACGCCAATGGTAGTATTTCAAAATACAACAGCAGGAACACTTATTTCCTGGTGGAAAAGCTCTTGTGGACCTGCTTTGCACCAGGAAGCGCGTTTTGAGATTTACCAACAGGGCGGCGCCCTGCTACACTCGCACCATCGCAGCGGTATTGCCTCAAATCATCTTAATCGAGAAATTGTGGGTATCAGTCTGTAAAACGCACAGTTCAGGCGGAATTTTGACAAATTATGGAGAAGCAGGGATATGACCAACGCCGCTGATGATTTCGATGCATTATTCGATGAAGTATCTGCGCAAAGTGCGGCCGCTCCCAAGCCCGCGCCTGCCGCAGCGCCCGCAGCCGTGATCGCGGACGACGATTTTGACGCGCTGTTCGACTCGGTGTCGGCCAGCGCCGCCGTGCCGTCAGCCGCAGCGGAAGCGCCAGTCGCCGCCGCACCCGAAGCGCCCCCCGCGGCTGCTACAGGCGTGCCTGGCGAAGCGGCCGATCCGGTCGACCAGTCCGACAAGCCGATGTTCGAACGCCTGGGTGGCATCGTGCGCCTGCTGCACGATTCGCTGCGCGAACTGGGCTACGACAAGGCATTGACGGAAGCGTCGTCGCAGATCGTCGACGCCCAGGACCGCCTGGAATATGTCGCCACGCTGACGGAACAGGCCGCCAACAAGGTCCTGAATACGCTCGACGAAGGGATGCCGGCGCAAGATGTGCTGTCGAAGAAAGCCAAGGACATGGACAGTCGCTGGACGGCGTTGTTCGACGGCAAGCTGAGCCTGGAAGAATTCAAGGCCCTGGCCGGCGATTCGCGCCAGTTCGCGCAAGCCGTTGCCGAGGCCACGGAAGCAGAAAAAGCGCGCTTGCTGGAAATCATGATGGCGCAGGACTTCCAGGACATCACGGGCCAGCTGATCAAAAAAGTGGTCAACATCACCAAGACGGTGGAGCACGAGCTTGCCCAGCTGCTGCGCGACAACGCACCGGCCGAAGTGCGCGAAAAACTGGCGCAGAAGCCGGTGCCTCTGATGCAGGGCCCGTCCGTGCCGTCGGTGGCGCTGGACCAGGATAATGTAGACGACCTTCTTGCGGATTTGGGATTCTAATGGACGATATGCTCAAGGATTTCGTCGTTGAGGCGATGGATCTTGCGGTTAATGTTGAAGAGCACTTATTGCGCCTCGAGCGTGATCCTGACAACAAGGAAACACTGAATGCCGTGTTTCGTTCCTTCCACACCATCAAGGGTGGGGCCGGCTTCATGGGTCTGCCCGCACTGGTGGCGGCCTGCCATCTGACGGAAAACCTGTTCGACGCCTTGCGCACGGGCGCCGCGCCGGTGACCCCGATCGCCATCGAGGCGGCGCTGCAGGCGTCCGGTTTCGTGGCCGACCAGCTGACGGAACTGGCCAACGGCGCCGCGCCGGAAAGCTTGCCGGCCATGCCGGAAGAGCTGGAACACATCCTCACGAACGCCATCGAAGGCAAGGGCATGGACGCACCCGCGCCGGCCGCCGCCGTGGTGGCGGAAGCCGCCGCGCCCGTTGCCGAAGTGGTCGTGGTGGCGCCAGCCGCCGCTGTTTCCACCGCCAGTGCCGATGGCCTGGACTGGGAAGGCATGTATAACGCCGTCGTGCCGGCGGGCAGCCAGGTCGCTGCCGCGCCGGTGTCCGCCGTGGCCGCTGCCCCTGCCGTCGTGGCCGCCGCGCCTGCTGCTGCCGCTGCTGTCGCCAAGCCGGCCGCCAAAGCCTGGGATGGCGCGGAACGCCGCGAAGAGCGCCCGGAAGTGCGCCATGCCGCGCCCGTCAAGGAAGACAGCATCCGCGTCGACGCCGTCAAGCTCGACGCTCTGCTGGAAGTGGCTGGCGAATCGGTACAGGCTGCCAATCAGGCTGCCGTGCTGCTCGAGCGCTTGCTGCAATTCAAATTCGAAGGCCAGGCCGCCACCTTGATGGCGACCCTGGCGGAAACCCTGGAACGCGCTTCGCGCTACTCGACCGAACTGCAGCGTGCCACCCTGGCCACGCGCATGCAGCCCGTGGGCCGATTGTTCCAGAAATTCCCGCGCCTGGTGCGCGAACTGGCGAAAGACCTGGGCAAGGATGTCGAGCTGACCATCGAGGGCGCGGAGACGGAAGTCGACCGCGTGGTAGTTGACAGCCTCTACGATCCGCTCGTGCACATGCTGCGCAATTCGCTCGACCATGGCGTCGAATCGCCGGAAGCGCGCCTGGCTGCCGGTAAGCCCGCCAAATCGTATATTTCGCTGAAGGCCTGGCAGGAAGCCAACAGTGTCATGATCGTGCTGCAGGATGATGGCAAGGGCATGGATCCGGCCTTCCTGCGCAGCAAGGCCCAGCAAAAGGGCTTGATCAGCGAAAACGCGCAGTTGAGCAACGACGAATGCTTCCAGCTGGTGTTCCTGCCTGGCTTCTCGACCAAGGAAGTGGCCTCCAGCGTCTCCGGACGCGGCGTGGGCATGGATGTGGTCAAGACGGCCGTGGAGAAAAACCGCGGCGCCATCCACATCGAGTCCTCGCTGGGCAAGGGCACCAAGTTTGCCATCCGCCTGCCAATCGAGCTGTCCATCGTGCCGACCATGCTGGTGTCGACGTCGGGCGCCGCGCTGGCGCTGCCGATGGCGGTGGTGCAGCGCGTCGTCGAATTGCCGGAAACCTTCATGGAAGTGGGCGGCGCGCCCGTGCTGAAAGACCAGGGCCGTCCATTGCCCGTGCGTTCGCTGGCCGGCGCCCTGGGCTACGAATCGTGCAGCGAGCGCGTGGGCATTGTTGTCGCTGCGCCACAGCCGTACATTCTCGCCGTGGAAGCCGTCGATGGCACGGCTGACCTGGTGATCAAGCCGATGACGGCCATCACCGTGGAAGGCATTACCGGTACCGCTCGCTCGGCCGAAGGCGAGCTGGTGCTAGTCGTGGGCCTATCTTTCCTGATGGATGGTTGCAGGGGAAGTGTGCGCATGGCTGCCTAGAAACATTGGCCAGTTCACCCAGCCCGCTGCAGACCTCTGCAGCGGGCTTTTTTTTCGGCTTTTTTCGATTTTTATTCGCCCCGCCGGCATTTTGGCGGATTTTCGTATCAGCAATTTTTTAACCATATCCGCAAGGCATGCCGAATTTTGTATCGCCCATCCCACGATGGGGCGGCTTTTGGTTCTGCATTGCACAATATATGGCATAATCATTGTCGATCCCTTCGATCAGTACGACAGATCACTTACTACAGGCTGTGGCAACGCTGCATAAATCATGATGAAGACGCTTTACGACAAACTCTGGGAATCCCACGTTGTTCGGGCCGAAGATGATGGCACGACAATTTTGTACATCGACCGGCACCTGCTGCACGAAGTCACCAGCCCGCAAGCCTTCGATGGCCTCAGCGTGGCGGGCCGCCAGCCGTGGCGCATTTCCGCCAACCTGGCCGTGGCCGACCATAACGTGCCCACCACCAGCCGCATCGACGGCATTGCCGATCCGGTCTCGCGCCTGCAGGTGGAAACGCTGGACAAGAACGCCAGGCACTACGGCTTGACTTACTTCAACATGAACGACAAGCGCCAGGGTATCGTGCACGTGATCGGCCCTGAACAGGGCGCGACCCTGCCCGGCATGACGGTCGTGTGCGGCGACTCGCACACGTCGACGCACGGCGCCTTCGGCGCGCTGGCGCATGGCATCGGCACGTCCGAAGTGGAACATGTGCTGGCCACGCAAACTTTGCTGCAAAAGAAATCCAAATCCATGCTGGTGCAAGTCGACGGCGCCCTGCCGGCCGGCGTGACGGCAAAAGATATCGTACTGGCCATCATCGGCAAGATCGGCACGGCCGGCGGCACGGGCTACTGTATCGAGTTCGGCGGCTCGGCCATCCGCGCCCTGTCGATGGAAGGTCGCATGACGGTGTGCAACATGGCCATCGAGGCGGGCGCGCGCGCCGGCATCATCGGCGTGGATGACACCACCATCAATTACGTCAAGGGCCGTCCGTTTTCGCCGGCCGGACCGCACTGGGAACGCGCCGTGGCCTACTGGCGCACCCTGCATTCGGACCCGGGCGCCCGCTTTGACCTGGTCGTTACCCTCAACGCCGCTGACATCGTGCCGCAAGTGACCTGGGGCACGTCGCCCGAGATGGTGATCGGCATCGATGGCCGCGTGCCCGACCCTGACCAGGAAAAAGACAGCGTCAAGCGCGATGCGATGGAAAAGGCGCTGGTCTACATGGCCCTCAAACCCAACACCGCCATCGAGGACATCCGCATCGACAAGGTCTTCATCGGTTCCTGCACCAATTCGCGCATCGAGGATTTGCGCGCGGCCGCCGCCGTGGTGCGCGGCAAGTACCGCGCCTCGAACGTCACCCTGGCGCTGGTGGTGCCCGGTTCCGGCCTCGTCAAGGACCAGGCCGAGCGCGAAGGGCTGGACCGTATCTTCAAGGATGCCGGTTTCGAATGGCGCGAGCCGGGCTGTTCCATGTGCCTGGCCATGAATGCGGATCGCCTGGAGCCGGGCGAGCGCTGTGCCTCGACCTCGAACCGCAACTTCGAGGGCCGGCAAGGGCAGGGCGGCCGCACCCACCTGGTGTCGCCCGCGATGGCGGCGGCGGCCGGCATCGCCGGCCACTTTGTCGACGTGCGGGGCTTGCGATGACGGCAGGGACGGGCGGCGCTGGCGTACACTAGCGTTCCCTGTCCCTTACTTACTATCAAGAAATCATCATGAAAAAACTCTTCGCCCTCCTCATCGCCACCGTGATCCTGTCTGGCTGCAACACCGTCTCCGGCATCGGCCGCGATGTGCAGAAAGTCGGCCAGGTCGTCACTGGCGCCGGCGGAAAATAAACCGTGACGTGCCGGCGCACAGCGCCGCGCGTCCTACCGAGTAGACATAGCATGGATAAATTTACGATTTACGAAGGCCTGGTAGCGCCGTTGGACCGCGCCAACGTCGACACCGACGCGATTATCCCGAAGCAATTCCTGAAATCGATCCACCGCAGCGGTTTCGGCCCCAATCTGTTCGACGAATGGCGCTACCTCGACCATGGCGAACCGGGCCAGGACAACAGCCGCCGTCCGCTGAACCCTGATTTCGTGCTCAACGAGCCGCGTTACCAGGGGGCTTCTATCTTGCTCACACGTAAGAATTTCGGCTGCGGCTCTTCGCGCGAACACGCGCCGTGGGCGCTGGACCAGTATGGCTTCCGCGCCATCATCGCGCCCTCGTTTGCCGACATTTTCTTCAATAACTGCTACAAGAACGGCTTGCTGCCCATCGTGCTGTCGGAAAGCCAGGTCGAGCACCTGTTCAATGAAGTCAAGGCTTTCCCCGGCTACAAGCTGGTGGTGGACCTGGAACAGCAGTGCGTGAGAACCAGCAATGGTAGCGTCTCGTATCCGTTCGAAATCGATGCCTTCCGCAAATATTGCCTGATGAATGGCCTTGACGATATCGGCCTGACCCTGCGCCATGCGGACGATATCCGCGCCTTCGAAGAGCGTCATTTGACCAATCAGCCTTGGCTTGCCAACGTTATCTAAAGATCATTCCATGAAAATTGCAATCTTACCCGGCGACGGCATCGGTCCTGAAATCGTCGCGCAAGCCGTCAAGGTCTTGAATGTGCTGGGCGAATCGTTCGAGCTGGAAACGGCACCTGTGGGCGGCGCCGGCTATGCGGCCCATGGCCACCCCTTGCCGGAAGGCACCCTGGCCCTGGCAAAAGCGGCCGACGCCGTGCTGTTCGGCGCCGTTGGCGATTATCAGTACGATAATCTGGAGCGCCAGTTCCGTCCCGAGCAGGCGATTCTGGGCTTGCGCAAGAACCTGGGCCTGTTCGCCAACCTGCGTCCGGCCATTTTGTACCCGGAGCTGGCGGGCGCCTCGACCCTGAAGCCGGAAGTGGTGTCCGGCCTGGATATCCTGATCATCCGCGAGTTGACGGGTGACATTTATTTCGGCCAGCCCCGCGGCGTGCGCGAGTGCCCGGACGGTCCGTTCAAGGGCCAGCGCGAAGGCTACGACACCATGCGCTATGCGGAAGGCGAAATCCGCCGCATCGCCCATGTGGCCTTCCAGGCGGCGCAAAAGCGCGACAAGCGTCTGACCAGTGTGGACAAGGCGAACGTGCTGGAAACCTTCCAGTTCTGGAAAGACATCGTCATCGATGTGCACAAGGAATACCCGGATGTCGCGCTCGACCATATGTATGTCGATAACGCGGCCATGCAACTGGTGCGGGCGCCGAAGAAATTCGATGTCATGGTGACGGGTAACATGTTCGGCGATATCTTGTCGGACGCGGCCGCCATGCTGACGGGCTCGATCGGCATGCTGCCGTCCGCTTCGCTCGACGCCAACAACAAGGGCCTGTACGAGCCCTCGCACGGTTCGGCGCCCGATATCGCGGGCAAGGGCATCGCCAATCCACTGGCGACGATCTTGTCGGCGGCCATGATGCTGCGCTATTCGCTGAACCGCGAAGAGCAGGCTGACCGGGTCGAAGCGGCCGTGAAGAAAGTGCTGGCGCAGGGTCTGCGCACGGCCGATATCCACGAAGCGGGCACGACCTTGGTCGGTACCGAGGCGATGGGTGATGCAGTTGTAAAAGCACTGGGATAAAATAGTCTAATGACGGCAGTCGCCGTCTCATCTTGAGGAATGGTAATGAAATTAGTTGGCTTGGTAGGTTGGCGCGGTATGGTCGGTTCGGTCCTGATGCAGCGCATGCAGGAAGAGGGCGACTTCGCCCACATCGAACCGGTGTTTTTTACCACCTCGAACATGGGCGGCGCGGCGCCGGCCATGGCGAAAAATGAAACCATCCTCAAGGATGCCAACAGCATCGCCGAACTGTCCAAGTGCGACATCATCATTTCCTGCCAGGGCGGCGACTACACGAGCGCTGTCTTCCCGCAGCTGCGCGCAGCGGGCTGGAATGGTTACTGGATCGATGCGGCATCGACCTTGCGCATGGAAAAAGACGCTGTCATCGTGCTCGATCCCGTCAACCTGCACGTCATCAAGGATGCGCTGGGCAAAGGCGTCAAGAATTACATCGGCGGCAATTGCACCGTATCGTGCATGATGATGGGCCTGGGCGGCCTGTTCCAGCACGACCTGATCGACTGGATGACGTCGATGACGTACCAGGCGGCATCGGGCGGCGGCGCGCAGCACATGCGCGAGCTGCTGACGCAATTTGGCACCATCAACAGCTCCGTCAAGGCGCTGCTGGAAAACCCCGCTTCCGCCATCCTGGAAATCGACCGCCAGGTGCTGGCCACCCAGCACGGCTATTCCCCGGATGAAATCAAGCAATTCGGCGCGCCGCTGGCCGGCAACCTGATCCCGTGGATCGACAAGGACCTGGGCAATGGCCAGTCGAAGGAAGAGTGGAAGGCGGGCGCTGAAACGAACAAGATCCTGGGCCGCGGCATCGATTTTGGCACCAGGGAAATTCCTGTCGATGGCCTGTGCGTGCGTATCGGCGCCATGCGCTGCCATTCGCAAGCCCTGACCATCAAGCTCAAAAAAGACGTGCCTCTCGATGAAATCAACGACATCATCGCCAGCAACAATCAATGGGTGAAGCTGGTGCCGAACACGCGCGAAGCGTCCGTGCGCGACCTGTCGCCGGCAGCCGTCACGGGTAGCCTGACGATTCCTGTCGGCCGCGTGCGCAAGATGAGCATGGGCGGCGAATACCTGTCCGCCTTTACGGTGGGCGATCAATTGCTGTGGGGCGCGGCCGAGCCGCTGCGCCGCATGTTGCGTATCCTGCTGGACGCATAACGGCAATAAATTGCTGATCAAGATCAAGCCGGGGCTGTTTTCCCGGCTTTTTTTCTATCCTGAGCCCGTCAAGGCGCAACCATGCGGAGCTTGCATAGCTCTGGGCATGATGATATGTTGATACCTCTGGAAAAGTAACTGTTTTCCCACGTCAACTAAGATGCCGCCAATTATGCCTGTACACACTCGTCCCCGGGTCGCCTCCCTTGCCATCAAGACACTCAGCAGCGCTGTTGCCTGCGCGGTGTTATTGTCACCGGCGGTATCCGCGGCCGAGCTGGGCAAGATCACGGTGCTGTCCGCCGCCGGCCAGCCGCTGCGCGCCGAGGTCGAATTATCGGCCGTCAAGCCAGGCGAGGCATCTAGCCTGCTGGCCAAGCTGGCGCCGCCGGACGCCTACCGCCAGGCGAACGTGGAATTCAATCCCGCCCTGAACGCGCTGACGTTTGCCGTGGAAATGCGCAACGGCAAGTCTTTCATCCGCATCAGCTCGGCGCAGCCGGTGGCCGAACCCATGGTCGACCTGCTGCTGGAGTTGAGCAGCAAGAGCGGGCGCCAGGTACGCGAATATGCATTCGTGCTCGACACACCCGAAGCGCGGCAGACGCGCGGCGCGCAAGTGACGGCGCCAGTGCAGCCAGGCAAGAGCAAGCCGGCTGCAGCTACTGCTGATACTGCGCTGGCGAAAAAGGCGGCAGGCGAGTACAAGGTCAAGGCGGGCGACACCCTGAGCCGCATCGCCAGCGAACTGAAGCCATCGGGCGTCTCGCTCGACATGATGCTTGTCGCCCTGTACCGCGCCAATCCCGATGCTTTCAGGGGCGAAAACATGAACCGCATGCAGGCCGGGCGCATCCTGGCCGTGCCAGGCGCGGATGCCGTGCGCGCCACCGACGCGGCCGAAGCGAAGGGCGTCGTGACGGCGCACGCCATCGATTTCGAAGCCTACCGCAACAAGCTGGCGGGCCAGGTGTCGCAAAGCAAGCCGGCCAAGGCCGCGCAGGCGACGCAAAGCACGGCTGGCAAGATCGGCGCGACCAAGGTGCAGGAAAAACCGACGGCCGTGAGCGAGTCGCAAGACAAGCTGAAACTGTCGAAGGCGGAGCCGGCAGCCAAGTCGGCCGGCAAGAGTGCCGTCGCCAGCGAAGAAGACAAGATCGCCAAGGCCAAGCAGGTCGATGAAGCGGCCGCGCGCGTCAAGGAGCTGGAAAAGAACGTCAGCGACCTGGAAAAATTGATGGCGGTGAAGAGCAAGGCCATGGCCGACAAGAGCGCTCCCGCGCCCGCCAAGCCGGCCGAGGCCGCTGCCAGCGCATTGGCCAGCGCCGTTGCCAGCGCGCCGGCCGAAGCGCAAGCTCCCGTGCCCAAAGCGAAACCGGTGCCGCTGATCAAGAAACCGTCGCCGCTGGAGCCCACCCTTGCCGATAAGATCAGTGATCACCTGGGCGCCATCGGCATCAGCCTGGCCGCTTTGCTGGCGGCCGTGGCAGCGCTGGTGATCGCGCGCCGGCGCAAGGAAACGCCGCCGCCCGCAGAAGATGCCGCCCCCGTATTCGAGCCGGAAGCGCCCGTGGCGCCGCCGGCCGGCCTGGCGCCGGAAGACCAGCAATCCGAGGCGAGCAACCAGCTGTTCGGTACGGGGGCCGCCGCCGCTGCCGGCGTGGCTGCGGCAGCGGGTGCCAGCATGCTTGAAGGCAATGAAACGGACCCCGTCGCCGAAGCGGATGTGTATATCGCTTACGGCCGCGATGGCCAGGCGGAAGATATCCTCAAGGAAGCTTTGCGCATCCACCCCGAGCGCCATGCGGCCCGCCTGAAATTGCTGGAAATCTATTCGGCGCGCAACGATGTACGCGCGTTTGAAGACCAGGCTAGTGAGCTCTACAGCCTGACCCGGGGACAGGGCGAAGAGTGGCCGCAAGCGGCTGCACTGGGCCTGGCGCTCGATCCTTCCAACCCCCTGTATGGCGATACGGAAGACGACGCCGTTGTCAGTCTGAGCAAGGGTGCCGGCGACGACTTGCACGGCCAGAGCATGGACTTGCCAGACGATCTGGCTGCGCCCGTAGCGCTGGCCGACCTGGCGCCGGCCGAGCCGGTTACTTCGGTGAGCGCCCGCGATGCGCGCGCCCCCCTCGATTTTGACCTCGACAGCCTCGATTTCGAGCCCGTCTCCACCAGCGACCCGATCGCCATGCCGGGACCGGGCAGCAAGCCGCTGTCCGCCACGCAGGGCGCGCATGATGCGCACTATGACGCCAGCATGGATTTCGGCCTCGACCTGGAGCCGCCAGCCGGCCCCGTGAATGGCGTGGGCGCCGGTGTGACGCCATTGCCTGACCCTCTGAAGGATGTCGACCTGGCGCATTTCGACCTCGACGAGCCCGTGGCGCCAGCTGCCGCGACGGTGGCGGCGGCCGACGCTGCCAGCGACAGCCGGTTTGACGATGCGCAAACGCCAGCGAGCTTGCCGGACGCCATACCGGCCGCGCAAGAATTCGACCTGTCCGGCATCGACCTGGACCTGAACGATGGCAAGACGGCCAGCGTGGGCGTGGATGACCCGTTGTCGGCCATCCACATGGAAATGGATACCAAGCTGGACCTGGCGATCGCTTACCAGGAAATCGGCGACAAGGAAGGCGCGCGGGAGCTGATCGATGAGGTCATCAAGGGGGGCAGCGAAGAGCAGATCGCCAAGGCTAATACCATGCGCGCGCTGCTCGGCTAACCTAAGCGTCGATACGACGTCCATGGCTGCGTTGCACGGCCTCGCCGTACATTCGTACTGTCTTCGACCGTGCGCCTTGCCCTGAACGCCGTCTCGCTCGCTTGCAAGCATCAGATACGACGTCCATGGCTGCGTTGCACGGCCTCGCCGTACATTCGTACTGTCTTCGACCGTGCGCCTTGCCCTGAACGCCGTCTCAGGCGCTTGTGTGGTCGGAGGGCAGGGCCGCCTGCGCGCCGGTATAATGCTTCGATGCAAAATATTACGACAGCAACGCCATTGAAGCGTATCGTCCTCGGCCTGCAGTACGACGGCACGGCCTGGCATGGATACCAGAAACAGGAAGACGGGCAGACGGTGCAGGACCAGCTGGAAAACGCGCTGGAGCAGTTTGCCCGCGTGCGCCTGGCCACCACCTGCGCCGGCCGCACGGACACGGGCGTGCATGCGCTCGAGCAAGTGGTGCATTTCGATACAGAATTGAACCGCGACGTGCATTCCTGGGTGCGCGGTGTCAACGCCTTCCTGCCGAAATCCATCGCCGTGCGCTGGGCCAAGGAACTCGAAGGCGATCCCACCGTCAACGATTTCTTCCATGCCCGCTTCAGCGCCCGCGCGCGCACCTATCATTATGTGTTGTACAACAACGCCACCCGTTCGCCGCTGGTGGAAGGGCGTGCCGGCTTCTTTTTCCGTCCGCTGGACGTGGAACTGATGCGCCAGGCCGTGCAGCCGTTGCTGGGCTGGCACGATTTTACGGCCTTCCGCGCCGCGCAATGCCAGGCCAAGTCGCCCGTCAAGCTGATGCACGACATCCGCATCGAGCGGCGCGGCGATTGCGTCATCTTCACCATCACGGCCAATGCCTTCCTGCACCACATGGTGCGCAACCTGGTCGGTTCGCTCGTCTATATAGGCACGGGACGGGAAAAGCCGGAATGGCTGGGGCATTTGCTGGAAAGTAAAGATCGCCACGCGGCCGCGCCCACCTTCATGCCGGACGGCCTGTACCTGGCGCAGATCGATTACGATCCGAAATGGGCGTTACCGCAAGACAGCAGCAGCGCCTTGCCCTGGTTCTGACGTTTCGCATCAAGCAATAACATCAAGGAGTAACATGCCACGCACACGCATCAAGATCTGCGGCCTGACCCGCGCCGAAGACATCCAGGCTGTCGTGGCGGCGGGCGCCGACGCCATCGGCTTCGTGTTCTATCCGAAAAGCCCCCGCTACGTCACGCCGCAGCAGGCGGCGGCCCTGATCGCCGCCATGCCGCCGTACGTGACAACGGTGGGTTTGTTCGTCAATGCCACCGTGGAAGAAGTGCGGGCGGCCAAGGCCGTGGCGCCCTTGTCCCTGCTGCAATTTCATGGCGACGAGACGCCGGAGCACAGCGCCGCCCTCGCTGGCGCCGTGCAGACACCGTTTACGCAAGTGTTCCGGGTCAAACCCGACGCCCGCGGCAAAGATTTGCTAGAATACGAGCAGCGCTATCGCGCCGCCAGTCCCTTGTTCTCGAGCCTCTTGCTCGATACCTATGTGGATGCCTATGGCGGTGCAGGAAAGGTATTTGATTGGTCCCTCATTCCAGAAGAACTCGCGCCTCGGGTCGTTTTAAGTGGTGGCTTGAGCGTACAAAACGCGACTGACGCAGTGGTGCGCGTACGCCCTTACGCCGTCGACATCAGCAGTGGTGTCGAAGCGTCCAAGGGTATCAAGGACGCATCCCGAGTCCGCGCGTTCATCGCCGCGGTACAGGATGCCGATGCCATCATTGCCAGAGGAAACCACCATGAATGACCATACCACCGCGCCCGGCGCAGCCGCCGCATTGTTCCATGCCACCGATTACCCTTTTCCCGACCTGCGCGGCCATTTCGGCCCTTATGGCGGCGCATTTGTTGCCGAAACGCTCACCCATGCGCTGGCCGAGCTGAAAGACGCCTACGCCCGCTATAGCGCCGACCCGGAATTCCTCGAAGAATTTCGCTACGAGCTGAAACATTTCGTCGGCCGTCCATCGCCCATTTATCACGCCAAGCGCTGGTCCGAAATGGCCGGTGGCGCGCAAATCTATTTCAAGCGCGAAGACTTGAACCACACGGGCGCGCACAAGATCAACAACGTGATCGGCCAGGCCCTGCTGGCCAAGCGCATGGGCAAGCCGCGCATCATCGCCGAGACGGGCGCCGGACAGCACGGCGTGGCCACGGCCACCATCTGTGCCCGCTTCGGCCTCGAATGCGTGGTCTACATGGGCAGCGAAGACGTCAAGCGCCAGGCACAGAATGTGTACCGCATGAAATTGCTGGGCGCCACTGTCGTGCCCGTCGAATCCGGCTCGAAGACCCTCAAGGATGCGCTGAACGAAGCCATGCGCGACTGGGTCACCAACATCGAAAACACCTTTTATATCATCGGCACCGTCGCCGGCCCCCATCCTTACCCGATGATGGTGCGCGATTTCCAGTCCGTGATCGGCGAGGAATGCCTGGTGCAGATGCCGGAAATGACGGGTCGCCAACCTGATTACGTGGTGGCCTGCATCGGCGGCGGCTCGAATGCAATGGGCATCTTTTACCCGTATATCGACCAGAAGGATGTCAAACTGATCGGTGTGGAAGCGGCCGGTGAAGGATTGAATACGGGCAAGCACTCGGCCTCGTTGGCGGCCGGTTTCCCGGGCGTGCTGCATGGCAACCGCACCTATCTGCTGCAGGATGAAAACGGCCAGATCATCGAGACGCATTCCGTCTCGGCCGGCCTCGATTATCCCGGCGTGGGCCCGGAACACGCGTGGTTGAAGGATTTGGGCCGCGCACAATACGTGTCGATCACCGATGACGAGGCCTTGCAGGCCTTCCACGACTGCTGCCATATCGAAGGCATCATCCCGGCGCTGGAATCGTCGCACGCGCTGGCCTACGCGGCCAAGCTGGCGGCCACCTTGCCGAAAGACCAGATCGTGCTGGCCAACCTGTCGGGCCGTGGCGACAAGGACATGCATACCGTGGCGGAGCGCATGGGATTGAATTTCAGTTAATCAACTGACAATTCCGGTATTGCGTAGGTCGGATTAGCGCGTCAGCGCGTAATCCGACATCCTCCACTGATAAAGAAAGCTCCCCATGTCCCGTATCGCCACCACCTTTGCCAACTTAAAATCGAACAACAAGACCGGCCTGGTCACCTTCATCACCGCCGGCGACCCCGGCCCTGACGCCACCGTGCCCCTGATGCACGCGCTTGTCGAGGGCGGCGCCGACATACTGGAACTGGGCGTGCCGTTTTCCGACCCCATGGCCGAAGGTCCCGTCATTCAGCGCGCCTGCGAGCGGGCCTTGAAATTCAATGTCGGCATCCACGATGTGTTCGCTTATGTGCGCCAGTTCCGTGAAACGAACCAGACGACGCCCGTGGTACTGATGGGTTATGCCAACCCCATCGAACGCATCGGCAGCGCCGCGTTTATTGATGCAGCGCAAGCGGCCGGCGCCGATGGCGCCATCGTCGTCGACTATCCCCCTGAGGAGTGCGAGCAATTCGCGGCCGCCATGCGCGCAGCGGGCCTCGACCTGATTTTCCTGCTGGCGCCCACCTCGACCGAAGAGCGCATCGCGCAAGTGGCCAAGGTTGGCGGCGGCTTCAGCTACTATGTGTCGCTCAAGGGCGTTACGGGAGCGGGCAACATTGATACGGAACAGGTGGCGGAACGCCTTGCGGCCATCCGCCAGCATGTAAAATTACCCATCGGCGTGGGCTTCGGCATCCGCGATGGTGCCACGGCCAAGGCCGTTGCCAAGGTGGCCGATGCCGTCGTGATCGGCAGCCGCATCATCCAGGAGATTGAAAACGCCCCGCCAGGTGGCGCCGTCGATGCCGTGCGCAGCTTTACGGCAGGCATCCGCGCCGCACTGGACGCCTGAGCAAGCTTGCCGTTTACGCAAGATACGTTGACGGCAAAGTTCGACAGCCCGGCGATAAACGGCTACACTTCGGCCACTGATTTTCCTGTTATTGTGCAATAGATAAAATTTTTGGTGGCGCCCTACGGGGGTGTCGCCGTTTACCGTCTGCCGGGGGCGTCCACCGACGCTACCCCTACAAGGGCCCAAGGAGAAAATATGAGTTGGTTGGAAAAACTGCTGCCACCGCGCATACAGCGTTCTGATGCTGCCGCGCGCAAGACCATGCCGGAAGGCCTGTGGGTCAAGTGCCCATCGTGCGAAGCCGTGCTGTACCGTACGGATCTGGAATCGAATTTGCACGTGTGCCCGAAATGCGATCACCACATGCGCATCCGCGCGCGTGAACGCCTCGACAGCCTGCTCGACGCGGGCGGCCGCTATGAAATCGGCCAGGAAATCCTGCCTGTCGATACGCTGAAGTTCAAGGACAGCAAGAAATACCCGGACCGCCTGAAATCCGCCATGGAAGCGACGGGCGAGACGGATGCGATGGTCGTCATGGGCGGCGCCATCATGAGCCTGCCAGTGGTCGTGGCGTGCTTCGAATTCGAATTCATGGGCGGCTCCATGGGTTCCGTCGTGGGCGAGCGCTTCGTGCGCGGCGCACAAATCGCGCTGGAACAGAAGGTGCCGTTCATTTGCATCACCGCCACCGGTGGTGCGCGCATGCAGGAAGGTTTGCTGTCGCTCATGCAGATGGCGAAAACCACGGCCATGCTGACCAAGCTGTCGGAAAAGAAATTGCCATTCATCAGCGTGCTGACCGACCCGACCATGGGCGGCGTGTCCGCCTCGTTCGCCTTCATGGGCGACGTGGTGATTGCTGAACCGAAAGCGCTGATCGGCTTTGCCGGCCCGCGCGTGATTGAAAACACCGTGCGCGAAAAATTGCCGGAAGGCTTCCAGCGCGCCGAGTTCCTCGTCACCAAGGGCGCCGTCGACATGATCGTCGACCGCCGCAAGATGCGCGAAGAAATCGCCCGCTTGCTGGCCTTGCTGCAAAACCAGGCCGTCGAAGTCTTGGCGTAATCCGCCAGAGTAACAGGCCGGGCGGTGTCCTGCGGACCCGCCTGGTTGCCATGCCACACCATCTCCGCGCCTCGCGCACTGTCTCCTCATCAAGAAGTCTCCCATGCTCAAGCTCCCCACCACATTGCCGGACTGGCTCGCCATGCTGGAAACCCGCCATTCGGAAACCCAGATCAACATGGGCCTGGACCGCGTACAAGCCGTCAAGGCGCGCATGCAACTGGCTTTTACTTGCCCCGTGATCATGGTGGCGGGCACGAATGGCAAGGGTTCCACCTGCGCTATGCTGGAATCCGTACTGTTGCGTGCTGGCTACAAAGTGGGTCTGTACATCAAGCCGCATTTCCTCGACTTCAATGAGCGCGCGCGCGTGCTGGGCGAGATGGCCAGCGACGAACAGATCGTCGCCAGCTTCAATGCCGTCGAGGCCGTGCGCGGCGATACGCCGCTGACGTATTTCGAATTCACCACCCTGGCCATCCTGCATTTGCTGTCGCAGGCCAAGCTGGACGTGGCCATCCTGGAAGTGGGCCTGGGCGGGCGCCTCGATGCCGTCAACGTGATCGACGCCGATGTGGCCATCGTCACCAGCGTCGACATCGACCACACGGAATACCTGGGCGATACGCGCGAAGCGATCGGCTTTGAAAAGGCCGGTATTTTCCGTCCGGGCAAGGCGGCCATCTGCAGCGACCCCGTGCCGCCGCAATCCCTGATCGACCATGCCGAGGCCATCGGCGCGGACCTGTGGCTGATGGGCCGCGATTTCAACTATTCGGGCGACAAGCAGCAGTGGAACTACGGCGGGCGCGAGCAGCGCCGCAATTCGCTCGCGTATCCAAGCTTGCGTGGCGCCAACCAGATCCTGAACGCGACGGCCGTGCTGGCCGCGCTGGAAGTGCTGAAGCTGAAACTGCCCGTTGGCGCGCAGGAAGTACGTACGGGCCTGGTGACGGTGGAACTGCCGGGCCGCTTCCAGGTCTTGCCTGGCCGCCCCAGCGTCATCCTTGATGTCGCGCATAACCCGCACGCAGCTTCGGCGCTGAACCAGAACCTGGGCAATATGGGTTTCCACCCGTACACCTATGCCGTGTTCGGCTCCATGCAGGACAAGGATATCGATGGCGTGCTGGCCGCGATGAGCGAACACGTCGACCACTGGTGCCTGACGAGCCTGCCGTCGCCGCGCGCGGCGACGGCATCCGAGCTGGCCGCCAAGGTGCAGATCATGCTGGAAGACAAGCCCGACAGCAACGACCATACTGTGTCTATTTTCGATGATCCGGCACAAGCTTTTGCAAATGCGATGAGCCGGGCCGGTGAGAATGATAGAATTGTGGTCTTTGGTTCTTTCCTCACCGTCGCCGGCGTGATGAAGGCCAGAAAATCCTCACTTCACTGAAACGCACTCGACTGAAAATCACGCATGGGCTTGTTCTCGAAACTGTTTAAAAACAAGCAAGAATCCTCTGGCGAAGACAGCGGCTTTTATGTCCCTGGCGAAGCACAGTCGCCGACCCGCAAGCGCGCCGCCAACACCTCTGGTGGCGGTGGATCGCGCCGTGGCGGCAAAGAAGCGCCGGACCCGGTCTTGCCTGAAAAAAAGCGCGCACGCCGCCGCCTGGTCGGGGCCATTGCCCTGGCCCTGGGCGTGGCTGTGGGCTTGCCGATGCTGCTCGATTCCGAGCCGAAGGCGCCTTTCAACGATATCGCCATCGACATTCCCTCGAAAGAAAAGGCCGCTGCGCCTGCACCTGCGCCCGTGCCGACTGTGCCCGCTCAGGCGGCTGCGCACAATGGCCTGGACCAGTCCGAGGAAATCATCGACTCTCCTCTGCCGCCTGCGGCCAGGCCTACGCCGGCACCGGCAGCGGTACCGGCGCCCGTGCTGGCTGCCGTCCAGCCTGCGCCTGCCAAGCCGGCCTATGTGGAACCGAAACCCGAGCCCAAGCCTGAGCCCAAGCCGGTCAAGGTGGAGCCGAAACCAGAGCCGAAACACGAAGCCAAGCCGGAGCCGAAGCATGAGCCCAAGCCTGAACCCAAGCATGAGGTAAAAGCGGAAGCCAAGCCTGAGGCTAAGCCTGCCAAGCCGGCGCAATCTGCCGACGATGCGGCGCGCGCTATGGCGATTCTGGAAGGCAAGCCACTGGACAAGCCGCAAGAGAAAGCACAAGACAAGGCACACGACGCCGGCAGCGGCAAGTTCGTGGTGCAGGTCGCGGCGCTGGCGACGCAGGACAAGGTCGATGAATTGCAGGACAAGTTGCGCGAAGCGGGTATCAAGTCTTATACGCAGAAAGTCTCCAGCCCCGCGGGCGAGCGCATCCGCGTGCGCGTGGGGCCGTTCGGCAGCCGCGATGACGCCGAAAAGACCCGCGCCAAGCTGCAAAAGCTGGGCCTGGGCGGCAGCCTGGTACCGGCGTGATGTTGCAAGGCTGAACGGTCGTGACGATCTTCGATTACCTGGTGCTGTTCGTGCTGGTGACGTCCGTGCTGATCAGCATGATGCGCGGCCTGGTCAAGGAAATACTGTCATTGGTCAGCTGGATCGTGGCTTTTGTCATCGCCAACGCCTATGGCGCCACCCTGGCGAAATTCCTGCCGGAAGCCGTGCCCGGCGAAGCCGTCCGCCTGTTGCTGGCCTTCGTGGTGCTGTTCATCGGCGTGCGCATTTTGATGGGCTTGCTGTCCATGACGGTCGACGCACTGGTGAAGGTGACGGGCCTGAGCCTGGCCGACCGTACCCTGGGCAGCCTGTTCGGCGTGGCGCGGGGCCTGGTAATCGTGCTGACCACCGTCATCTTGTGTGGCATGACTTCCATACCACAGCAGTCATTCTGGAAAAATGCGCTGCTCAGCCCGCTCGCGGAACAGGGCGCGCGTGCCATCAAGCCTTATCTGCCTGCCGCATACGCGCAGCATGTGAAATTTTGAATTTTTTTAAAATCAGTAGCACAGTTTAGGAGCACACCATGTGTGGCATCGTCGGCGTCGTTTCCCATCAACCTGTCAATCAATTGCTCTATGATGCATTGTTGCTCTTGCAACATCGCGGTCAGGACGCGGCAGGGATTGCGACCAATCACAGCAGTATGTTTTCCATGCACAAAGCCAATGGCCTCGTGCGTGACGTCTTCCGTACGCGCAACATGCGTTCGCTGCAAGGCACGACGGGCATCGGCCATTGCCGTTACCCGACGGCCGGTTCGTCGAGCGAAGAGGAAGCACAACCGTTTTATGTGAATGCGCCGTTCGGCATCACCCTGGCGCACAATGGCAACCTGACCAACTGGGAACAGTTGAAACAGGAAATGTTCAAGAACGACCGCCGCCATATCAATACCGATTCCGATTCGGAAGTGCTGCTCAATGTGCTGGCGCATGAAATCCAGGAAGCGACAACGGGCCTGAACCTGGACCCGGAAGCCATCTTCAAGGCTATCACCGTGCTGAACCGCCGCGTCAAGGGCGGCTATGCTGCAGTGGCGCAAATTGCTGGCGTGGGCTTGCTGGCCTTCCGCGACCCGCACGGCATCCGTCCTTTGTGCCTGGGCATTAATGAAACGGAGCAAGGCCCCGAATACCTGATCGCCTCCGAATCCGTGGCCCTGGAAGGCATGGGCTTCCGCTTCGTGCGCGACATCGGTCCCGGCGAAGCCGTCTTCATCGATGCCGACAAGAAATTGCACAGCGCCCAGTGCGCCGACAACGCCAGCCTGAATCCGTGCGTGTTCGAATTCGTCTACCTGGCCCGTCCCGACTCCGTCATCGACGGCGCCTCGGTGTACGCCACGCGCCTGAAAATGGGTGAATACCTGGCTGAAAAGATCCGTGCCGAATTGCCTGACGTGCATATCGACGTGGTCATGCCGATTCCCGATTCCTCGCGTCCGGCCGCCATCCAGCTGGCCCTGGCGCTGAACCTGGAATACCGCGAAGGCTTCATCAAGAACCGCTACATCGGCCGCACCTTCATCATGCCGGGCCAGGCGGCGCGCAAGAAATCCGTGCGCCAGAAGCTCAACGCGATTCCTTCCGAATTCAAGGATAAAGTGGTGTTGCTGGTCGACGACTCCATCGTGCGTGGCACCACCAGCCGGGAAATCGTGCAGATGGCGCGCGAAGCGGGCGCGACGAAGGTCATCTTCGCCTCGGCCGCGCCACCGGTGATCTACCCGAACGTGTATGGCATCGACATGCCGACGCGCGACGAATTGATCGCCTATGGCCGCACGACGGAAGAAGTGTGCCGCGAAATCACGGCCGACTACCTGGTGTACCAGGATATCGGCGCGTTGAAGCAGGCGATTGCCGACGTCAACCCGGCACTGACGAACTTCGAGGCGTCGTGCTTCGATGGCGTGTATGTGACGGGCGACGTGTCGCAGGAATACCTGGACCGCCTGGAATATGCGCGCCACCATCCGAAGGCGGCAGCGCCGGAAGATACGCCACGTTCCCAGTTGAACCTGAACCTCGCCACCACCGAAGGGTGATGTGGAGCCCGGCTATGGCCGGGCTTTTTTTTATCTGATATTTCTCGCAGCCTTGCGCGCCACTTGATCATGAGCAACAACAAAAACTACGGCTTTACCACCACCATCCTGCATAACGACCGCCGCAAGGGCATCGAGCACGGCTCGCTGCACAAGCCTGTGCATACCTCCGTCGCCTTTGGTTACGCCGATGCACGCCAGCTGGCGTCCGTGTTCCAGGGCAAGGAGCCGGGCTTTCGCTACGGCCGCCAGGGTAACCCGACGGTGTCCGCGCTGGAAGACAAGGTCAACAAGATGGAAGATGGCGTGGCGACGCTGTGCTTCGCCACCGGCATGGGCGCCATTGGCGCCGTGGTGCAATCCTTGCTGCGCGCGGGCGACCATGTGGTGTCGTCGGCTTTTCTGTTTGGTAATACCAACAGCCTGTGGCAAACGGTGACGGGGCAGGGCATCGCCGTGTCCTTCGTCGATGCCACGGACGTGGCCAATGTGGCCGCCGCCATCACGCCGCAAACGCGGATTGTTTTCGTGGAAACCATCGCCAATCCGCGCACGCAGATCGCCGACCTGGCGAAGATCGGCGCGCTGTGCAAGGAGCGTGGCATCTTGTACATCGTCGATAATACGATGACCACGCCCTACCTGTTCCGCCCGAAAGCGGTGGGCGCGGGCCTGGTGGTCAATGCGCTGACGAAATCGATTGGCGGCCACGGCAATGCCCTGGGCGGCAGCTTGACGGACACGGGCGTATTCGACTGGACGCAGTACCCGAACATTTTCGATAATTATAAAAAGGCGGCGCCGGCGCAGTGGGGCATCGCGCAAATCCGCGCCAAGGCCTTGCGCGATTTCGGTGCCTCGCTGGGTCCGGAGGCGGCGCACCATATCGCCGTCGGCGCGGAAACCATGGCCTTGCGCATGGACCGTACCTGCTCGAACGCCCTGGCGCTGGCCACCATGTTGCAAGCGGACCCGCGCGTGGCGGCAGTGCATTACCCAGGCTTGTCCTCGCACCCGCAGCACGCGCTGGCGACGGACTTGTTCCGCAGCTATGGTTCGCTGTTCAGCTTTGAATTAAAAGATGGCATCGATTGCTTCGATTTCCTGAATCGCCTGAATCTGGCGATTCCGGCTAGCAACCTGGGTGACACGCGCACCCTGGTCATTCCCGTCGCCCACACGATCTTCTATGAGATGGGAGCCGAGCGCCGCGCTAGCATGGGCATCGCCGAATCGCTGATCCGCGTATCCGTCGGGATCGAGGATGAGGCCGATCTGCTGGAAGACTTCCGTGGTGCGCTGGAGGGCTGAGAGCGGTGTCGGTGATTAGGCCATGTGCCAGTTTTGAGGCAAACTGAAAACTGGGGTCAGACCCGGCAGGTCTGACCCCGGCACGCAACTTAATGCCAGCTGCGCATCAGACCTACGGCCAGGCCTTCCAAGGCGAACTCATCTTCCGGCGATACGGTAATCACCTTGAAATCGGGGTTTTCCGGCAGCAGTTCGATGACGGAGCCCGTTTTCTTGTAGCGCTTGACGGTGACTTCGTCGCCGATGCGGGCCACGACGATCTGGCCGTTCTTGGCACTGTCGACCTTTTTGACGGCCAGTAAATCGCCATCCATGATGCCGGCGTCGCGCATGGACCAGCCGCGCACCTTCAGCAGGAAATCAGGCTTGGCCGAGAACAGGGCGGGGTCGACGTTGTAGCTCGCTTCCAGGTTTTCCTGCGCCAGGATGGGCGAACCGGCGGCTACTCGGCCGATCAGGGGCAGCGACATCAGCAGGGCTGCCGGCACTTTCGATGCCAGCGCATCGGCGGCCGCGCTCGCCGCCGCACCGATCAGGCGGATGCCGCGCGAGGTGCCGGGCGAAATCTCGATCGCGCCCTTGCGGGCCAGGGCCTGCAAATGTTCTTCGGCCGCATTGGCCGATTTGAAACCCAGTTCATTGGCGATTTCGGCACGGGTTGGGGGAAAGCCCGTGTTTTCAATCGCATCCTTGATCAGGTTCAGGATTTGTTCTTGTCGTGCTGTCAGCTTGATCATGAGCGGTGGGTGCATACTAAAATGCTGTCTATATGAACAGTCTGTATTTTTGTACAGTATCGTCCACTATGCAAGGGGATTTCCGTCTTTTCGGCGAATTTGGCAAGAAATACTTGTCCACAGGCGGAAAGCACGGTGGCGCACGGGCTTTTCGGGCGCTTGTGGAAGGAATGATTGAAACGTTTGCAAAAGGCGGTTATAATCTTCGGCTGACCTTCCCACACCCGTCTTGACGCCGGGGTGGGCGATTATCAATCCGACCTGAAGGAGTTTGCATGCGTCATTATGAAATAGTCTTTATCGTCCATCCGGACCAAAGCGAGCAAGTGCCCGCGATGATCGAACGCTACAAAGCCAGCGTAACCACCCGCGGCGGTTCGGTTCACCGCGTGGAAGATTGGGGCCGCCGTCAAATGGCTTACTCGATCCAAAAGCTGCCTAAAGCACACTACATCTGCCTGAACATCGAATGCGACAACGAGACCCTGGTCGAGTTGGAAACAGCATTCAAATTCAATGATGCCGTGTTGCGTCACCTGACCGTTAAAATGAAGAAAGCTGAAACAGCTCCTTCGCCGATGATGAAATCGGTACAACGCGAAGACGCGGCCAAAAGCCACCGCACCGAAGCACCAGCAGCCGCTCCAGCCGCAGCAGCAGCTTAATTCTTGACCAGGATCGTGCGCTGAACCAGCTACAAGTAACCGCCATCATTGCCGAGCGCGAAATATTGCGCTACACCCCGGCAGGGTTGCCGATTGTGAATGCAGTATTGCAGCACAGTTCGCAGCAGATGGAAGCAGGAATTGCCCGTTTGACCGAGTTTGATGTTGCCGCGCTAGCCGCTGGTGAAATATCAGGCCGGTTCAGCCAGGCAAGCTTGGGCGGGGTCTATCAGTTCACGGGTTTCCTGGCCAGGAAGAGCCGCAACAGCAAGAGTTTGGTGTTTCACATCATTGATTTTAGTGCAGTCACCCCGACTAGCGCATTTTAGATACAGGAGCCTGACATGGCATTCGGTAAAAAGTTCGACAAAAATAAGCTCAAGCTTAAAGAAAAACGCAAACAGCAAAACCCGTTGTTCAAACGCAAGAAGTTCTGCCGCTTCACCGCAGCTCACGTTGAGCAAGTCGACTACAAAGACGTCGACACGCTGAAAGACTTCGTCCAAGAAAACGGCAAGATCATGCCAGCACGCCTGACCGGTACCAAAGCGCACTACCAGCGCCAAGTTGACACCGCAATCAAGCGCGCTCGCTTCCTCGCGCTGCTGCCATACACCGATCTGCACCACGCTTAATCGGTCAGATATTCCTGGAGAAGAACTATGCAAATCATTCTGTTAGAAAAAGTTGTTAACGTCGGTAACCTCGGCGAAGTCGTCAAAGTCAAAGACGGTTACGCACGTAACTTCCTGATCCCGCAACGCCTGGCACGTCGTGCCACGGCAACCGCTGTGGCTGAATTCGAAGTCAAGCGCGCCGAACTGGAAAAAGCTGCTGCCGCCAAACTGGCCGCATCGCAAGCCCAGGGCGAAAAACTGAGCGGCCTGACCGTTCAAGTTGCTCAAAAAGCTGGTGTTGATGGCCGTCTGTTCGGTTCCGTCACCAACTTCGACATCGCTGAAGCGCTGACCAAGCAAGGTTTTGCTGTTGAAAAAGCACAAATCCGCATGCCTACCGGCCCGCTGAAGATCGTTGGCGAGCACAACGTTTCGGTTGCTCTGCACACCGACGTGGTCGTGGAAGTTGTTATCGCTGTCGTTCCAGACGCGAACGCGTAATCGTCTGCGGGCCTGGCCCGCAAGCGTTGCCGCACGATGAAAAGCCGGGTTCGCCCGGCTTTTTTGTGGCCTTTTTTTCGCTCAATTTCAGCCCTTTATTTTTGCCAGCACGCCGAAGCGGGTATAATTCGCGCCATGAACGCCCCCTCTGATCCGCAACTGGATTCCCTCCGTATTCCGCCGCATTCGATCGAAGCAGAACAATCCGTTATCGGTGGTCTGCTGCGCGACAATGCAGCATATGACCGCATCGCCGACTTCATGCATGCGGAGGATTTCTATCGCTATGACCATCGCATCATCTTCGAGCAAATCGTCAAGATGGTTAACGCTTCCAAGCCAGCCGATGTCATTACTGTTTTTGAAACCCTGACCCAGCTCGGCAAGGCCGATGACGTGGGCGGACTCGCTTACCTGAACGCCATGGCGCAAAACACGCCATCGGCCGCGAACATCCGGCGCTATGCCGAGATCGTGCGCGACCGCGGCGTGCTGCGCAAACTCATCACCGTCGCCGACGATATCTCCGGCACGGCCTTCAGCCCGCAAGGCAAGGAAGTCAAGCAGATGCTTGACGAGGCCGAGTCGAAGATTTTCGCCATCGCCGAAGAAGGCGCGCGCGGCGCCCAGGGCTGGACCGCGATCCAGCCCCTGCTGACGCAAGTAGTCGAGCGCATCGACGAACTGTACAGCCGCGACAATCAGAGTGAAATCACGGGCGTGCCCACTGGTTTCATCGACCTCGACCGCATGACATCCGGTCTGCAGCCGGGCGACCTGGTGATCGTGGCGGGTCGTCCTTCGATGGGCAAGACGGCGTTTTCCGTCAACATCGGCGAAAATGTGGCCATCGACAGCGGCTTGCCCGTGGCCGTGTTCTCGATGGAGATGGGCGGCGCCCAGCTGGCCATGCGTATGCTCGGCTCCGTCGGGCAGCTCGACCAGCACCGTCTGCGCACGGGCCGCTTGAACGACGAAGACTGGCCGCGCCTGACGAATGCGATTCAAAAGATGAACGACGCGCAGTTGTACATCGATGAAACGCCGGCCTTGAATTCCATCGAATTGCGCGCCCGCTCGCGCCGTTTGTCGCGTCAATGCGGCAAGCTGGGCCTGATCATCGTCGATTACTTGCAGCTGATGTCGGCCAATACGCCGGGCGACAACCGCGCCACGGAGATTTCCGAGATTTCACGGGGCTTGAAAGGCCTGGCGAAAGAACTCGGTTGCCCCGTGATCGCGCTGTCCCAGCTGAACCGCTCGCTGGAACAACGCCCGAACAAGCGTCCCGTCATGTCGGACTTGCGCGAATCGGGCGCTATTGAGCAGGATGCCGACGTGATCCTGTTCATTTATCGTGACGAAGTGTATAACCCCGACTCGCCAGACAAGGGAACGGCCGAAATCATCATCGGTAAACAACGTAACGGTCCAATCGGCAGCATCCGCCTCACCTTCATGGGGCAGTACACCAAATTTGGCAATTACAGTGGTGGCCTGGCGCTTTACCAAGGCGACTAAGACTCAGCAGCACTGGCAATTCCATTGGCCGCCCCCGACAACGGGGCGGCTTTCTGTAGTAAATAACACGACTCAATGCTTAACGGAGAATGACATGTTTGGACGCTTGATGCCCACTGAGGGCAAGTTTTTTGAATTGTTTAACCAGCACGCGGAACTGTGCGTCAAGGGCGCCAAAGAAATGCTCGGCCTGATGACCAATTTCGATGACCTGGAAAACCGCGTGCATGCGATCGAAAGCATCGAGAAACAGGCGGACAAAGTCACTTACGCCACCGTCGAAATGCTGCACAAGACCTTCATCACGCCGATCGACCGTGACGACATCCATCAGCTGATCACGCGCCAGGACGACATCCTCGACCTGCTGGAAGACGCGGCGCAGACCGTCTCGCTGTACGACCTGAAAGCCGTCACACCGGAAGCCAAGCGCCTGGCCGAACTGGTGCTGGCCTGTACCGAGAAGGTGCGCGACGCCGTCGCCATGCTGCATAACATGGACAACTCGCGCAAGATCGTCGCCATCTGCGAAGAGATCGACCGCCTGGAATCGGATGCCGATCACGTGATGCGCGCCGCCATGTCCAAGCTGTTCCGCGATGAACCGGACGTGCGCAACCTGATCAAGCTGAAAGCGATCTACGAAATTCTGGAAACCGTGACCGACCGTTGCGAAGATGTGTCCAATATTATCGAAGGCATCATCGTCGAAAACGCGTAAGCGTTGGGCATGTCCTGAACCAGAATCAGAAAAGAAACTACAATGACCATACAAATCAGCATCTACGTGCTAGGCCTGTTGATCGTCCTCGCGCTGCTGTTTGACTTCATGAACGGCTTCCACGATGCCGCCAACGCGATCGCCACGGTGGTCTCGACGGGCGTGTTGAAGCCGCAGACCGCGGTTGCCATGGCCGCCACGTTCAACTTCGTCGCCATTTTCGTGTTCCACCAGCTGACCGTGGCTGCCACGGTGGGCAAGGGCACGATTGACCCGTCAGTGATCGACCAGTACGTGATCTTCGGCGCGCTGATGGGCGCCATCTTCTGGAATTTGTTTACCTGGTATTACGGCATTCCATCGTCGTCTTCGCACGCGCTGATCGGCGGCCTGGTAGGCGCCGCCGTCGCCAAGTCGGGCACGGGCGCGCTGGTCGCGGCCGGCCTGTGGAAAACGGTGGCCTTCATCGTGATCGCACCCGTGCTGGGCTTTGTGTTCGGCTCCATCATGATGCTGCTCGTGTCCTGGATTTTCGTGCGTTCCACGCCGCGCAAGGTCGACAAGTGGTTCCGCCGTCTGCAACTGGCATCGGCGGCAGCCTACAGCCTGGGCCATGGCGGCAATGATGCACAAAAGACCATCGGTATCATCTGGATGCTGTTGATCGCCGCCGGCTACTCGAATGCGGCCGACGCCATGCCGCCGCTGTGGGTCATCATCTCGTGCTACACGGCCATCAGCTTCGGCACGCTGTTCGGCGGCTGGCGTATCGTCAAGACCATGGGCCAGAAGATCACCAAGCTCAAACCCGTAGGCGGCTTCTGCGCCGAAACGGGTGGTGCGATCACGCTGTTCGTCTCGACGGCGCTGGGCATTCCCGTGTCGACCACGCACACCATTACGGGCGCCATCGTCGGCGTCGGCTCGGCGCAGAAGATGTCGGCCGTGCGCTGGGGTGTCGCAGGCAACATCGTCTGGGCATGGATCTTCACGATTCCTGCCTCCGCTTTCGTGGCGGCGGTTGCATGGTGGATTGGCCACCATATTATGTAATGGATAGCCAACGCCAGTAAAAAGGGAGCCTTGCGGCTCCCTTTTTTTATGCGCCGGCCAGTTCCACCGTTAGCCCCTCGTAGGCGAGGAACACCTGCAGGCCGTTGAGGCGGCTCGCATAACGGCCCATCACGTCGGCAAAGACGGCTTCCAGCTGCTCGTCGCTGCGGGTCGGTTCGTGGTGGGTGCAGTACAGGCGCCGCACGCCGCAGCGCAGGGCCAGGTCGAGGGCGGCGTCGAAGGTGCCATGGCCCCAGCCCTGCTTGCCCGGATACTCCTCGCGCGTGTAGGAGCAATCCATGATCAGCGCGTCGACGCCGGCGACCACGGCGTCGATGCCGGCCTGGCGCTGCGCATTGCGTGCCGCGCAGGGCGCATGCTCGGCATGGCCGGGCGGATGCAGGTTGTAGAACGGTTCGTGGTCGCCGCTGAAAAACAGCGCGGCGCCGCCGCAGTCGATACGGTAGCCGAGGTTGACGACAGGGTGGTTCATTTCCGCGCCGCGCACGTTCGCGCCGCCCACCTCGACGGCTTCGCCGGGCGCCAGCGTGCGGTACTCGATGCAAGCCGCCATGGCCGCTTCGCTGACGGGGAAATAGCTGTTTTGCAGCTGTACCGCCATCACGTGCTCGATGCCCCGTCCGGCGACGGCATCGTGCGCGCCATGCAGGCGCATGCGGTTGCCGGCCACGAACAGGGGGCTAAACATGGGCAAGCCGTGGATGTGGTCCCAGTGGCTGTGCGTGATGAAGACGTGCGCGTCGACCGGCACGCCGGGCGGCAGTTGCTGCGCCAGCGAAAAGATGCCGCTGCCCGCATCGAGAATGATCAGGCTATCGTTGTCGGTGCGTACTTCGATGCATGTGGTGTTGCCGCCATAGCGCGCCGTGCGCGGGCCGGGGGAGGGGATGGAGCCGCGCACGCCCCTGAACGTGAATTTCATTCAGTACCTTGTTACGGTGTAATTATTGTTGATTCTATTCTAATTAATGAGATTGGCGGCAACATTTATGCGTGTTGCGATACGGCAAGTTATTTCATTTTGTTGTAACTAAGTAATGTACAGTGTGCAGGGTGGCCGTTACACTGGCGCTTGCAGACTTCCCTTTCCTTACCTGATTGCCATCAACATGCCTCAGTTGCACCCTGAGAAAATCGCCCACAGACTGGAGCAATTGACTGAACTCAGTGTCGCGCTCGGCCATAGCCTGGGCGGCGAGGGACACGATATCGGCGCGTTGTTGCAGCGCATCGTGCTGCTGGCAAAAAGCATGAGCGGCGCCGATGGCGCCACCCTGTACCGGCCCATGGCCGATCGCCGCCAACTGGCATTCGACATCTCCGTCAACGACAGCCTGGGCATCGCGCAGGGGGGCGACATGGGCTTGCCGGGCGTGCCCCTGTTCGATGGCGCCGGCCAGCCTAACCTGGCATCGGTGGCTGCGTACGCTGCGAACATGCGCCGCAGCGTGAATATCACCGACGTGTACCGTGATGAGGGCTTCAATTTTTCCGGCATGCGCGAGTTTGACCGTCACCACGGCTACCACACGCAATCGATCCTGACGGTGCCCATGAGCGATCACGAGGGCGATTTGATCGGCGTGCTGCAACTGGTCAATGCCAAGGATGGGGAGACGGGGCAGGTGCGCGCCTTTTCCTCCACCGACCAGCGCTTCATCGAGGCGCTGGCCGCGCAGGCGGGTGTGGCGCTGACCAATCAGCTGCTCATTTTGCAACTGGAAGAGCTGCTGGAATCGCTCGTTACCCTGATCAATATCGGCATCGACGAAAAGTCGCCCTACACGGGCCGTCATTGCCAGTTCGTGCCCGAGCTGACGATGCTGCTGGCCGACGCCGCGCACGCCACGCAAACGGGGCCGCTGGCCGATTTCCGGCTCAGCGACAATGAGCGCAAGCAGTTGTGGCTGGCCGGCCTGCTGCACGACTGCGGCAAGATCACCACGCCCGTGCACGTGGTCGACAAGGCCACCAAGCTGGAAACAATCTTCGATCGCATCGCCCTGATCGACACGCGCTACGAAGTGCTGCTGCGCGACGCCGAGATCGCGGCCCTGCGCCAGCAGGCGGCACAGCCGCAGCAAAAGGACGCCATCGGTCGCGCGCTGGAACTGGAGCTGGCGGCGCTGCGCGAAGAGCGCGACTTCATCCGCACAGTGAACATCGGCGGTGAAAGCATGGCGCAGGCCGACCAGGAAAGAGTGCGGCAGATCGCCAGGCGCCGCTGGCGCGCGGCCGATGGCGAACTGCGCGATTTTCTCGATGCCGACGAGACGGAAAACCTGACCATCCGCGCCGGCACCCTGACGGCAGCCGAGCGGGCCATCGTCAACAACCATATCAGCGTGTCGATCCGCATGCTCGAAGCGCTGCCGTGGCCCAAGCACCTGCAGAAGGTGCCCGAATACGCGGGCGGCCACCACGAGCGCATGGATGGCAAGGGCTATCCGCGCGGGCTGACGAAAGAGCAGATGTCGGTGCCGGCACGGCTGATGGCCATCGCCGACATTTTCGAGGCCCTGACGGCACGCGACCGGCCCTATAAAAAGGGCAAGTCGCTGTCCGAATCCTTGCGCATCCTCGGCAATTTCAGCCTGAACGGGCATATCGACCCGGAACTGTTCGACGTTTTCATCCGCAGCAAAGTCTATATGACCTTCGCTGAAAAGCACTTGCATCCGAACCAGATCGATGCCGTCGACGAGGCGGCCATTCCGGGCTACACGCCGTGAAGCGGGCCTGGCGCGGCGCGCTGGCACCAGCATGGCGCAAGCATGGCGCGCGTTTTTTCATGGGTGTGTTCTTGAGCGTGGCGGCCGCCATCCTGTGCCTGGCCGGCAACGACAATATTGCGCGGCTTGACGCCATGCTGGGCGACTGGCGCATGCGTGCCGAAACGGCGCAGCTGGACCGCCGCATCGTCATCGTCGACATCGATGAGCAAAGCCTGGCCCGCGTGGGCCGCTTTCCCTGGAGCCGCGATATCCAGGCGCGCCTGGTGCACCAGCTCAGCGGCCACTACGGCGTAGCTGTACTGGGCTTCGATATCTCGTTTCCCGAAGCGGACACCAGTTCCGGCTACGCCGTGCTGCAAGGGCTGTCGCGCGGCGAATTGGCGGGCGTGGCAGGCTTGCCGGCTCAGCTGGAAAAATTGCGCCCGGCCATGGACTACGACGGCCTGTTTGCCGAGGCCATGCGCGGCAAGCCCGTGGTGCTCGGTTACAGCGTCTCGGACCAGCAAAGGAAGGGTGTGCTGCCCAAGCCCGCTTTTACCGTCGCCGATTTGAACGGGCGCACCGTCACGGCCTACGTGGCGCGCGGCTACGAAGCCAATATCGCGCCCCTGCAGGCCGCCGCCCAAGGGGCCGGCATCTTTACGGCGCTGACCGATGCCGATGGCGTCGTGCGTTCCTCGACCCTGTTGCAGCGCATCGGCGACGGTTATTATCCCTCGCTGTCGCTGGCCACTGTGGCCGTCTACCTGCAGGCGCGCGCCATCGCCCCCCGTTTTACGGGCACGGCCGATACCCTGTCGGCACGCGAGCTGGCCAACGGCGGACTCGACCACCTCATGCTGTTCACGCCGCGCGGCGCAATGGCGATCCCCGTGGGCGAAGCCTTGACCACCACGGTGCAGTACCGCGGGACGGGCGGCCCCGATGGCGGCGCCTTCCGCTATGTGTCGGCGTCCGACGTACTGGCCGGCACGGTGCCGCCCGCGCTGCTGAAGGGCGCCATCGTACTGGTGGGCACCACGGCACCCGGCTTGAACGATATCCGCGCCACGCCCGTGAATGCCGAGTATCCGGGGGTGGAGGTGCACGCCAACCTGATCAAGTCCATGCTCGACGGGCGCTTCAAGGCGCGGCCCGACTATGCGCTGGCGTTCGAGCTGGTGCAGATCATGCTGTTTGGCCTGCTGCTGGCGGGCGCCCTGGCCGTGCTGCCGCCGGCCGGCGTGATGCTGGCTACTCTGGGGGCGCTGGCGGCCGCCATCGCCATCAACCTGTTCCTGTATGCCGTGCACGACCTGGTGCTGGGCGGCGCCGTGCTGCTGTTGCTGATCGTCGCGCTATTCATCGCCAACCTGGCGTGGGGCTATTTTTTCGAGGTGCGCAAGGGACGCGCGCTGGTAGCGCGCTTCGGCGAGTATGTGGCGCCCGAACTGGTGGCGGAGATGGCCGACGATCCGCGCCGCTACACCATGGAGGGCGAGAACCGCGAACTGACGGTGCTGTTTGCCGACGTGCGCGGTTTCACGGCCATTTCCGAGCAGATGGCGCCGGCCGCGCTGCGCGAATACATCAACGAATACCTGACAGCCATGTCGGAAGATATCCGCGACAGCCATGGCGGCACCCTGGACAAATACATCGGCGATGCCGTGATGGCGTTCTGGGGAGCGCCTGTCGCCTTTGCCGATCACGCCAGCCGCGCCGTGGCCAGCGCCTTGCTGATGCAGCAAAGCGCGGCGCGGCTGAACCGGCAGTTTTGCGCACGCGGCTGGCCGGCGCTGCGCATCGGCATCGGTCTCAATACGGGGCCCATGCATGTGGGCGACATGGGCTCGCGCATCCGCCGCGCCTATACCGTGATGGGCGACAGCGTCAATCTGGCCGCGCGCCTGGAAGGCGCCAGCAAGCTGTATGGCGTGGGCATCGTGGTGGGCGAGGCCACGCGCGCCGCCGCCCCGGATTTCCTGTATCGCGAACTCGACCGGATCAGGGTATTGGGCAAGCAGGAAGCGGTGGCCATTTTCGAACCGCGCTGCGTGCTGGCCGGCGCCTCTGCCGTCGAGCTGGCCCAGCTGGAGCGCTGGCATGCGGTGCTGACCCGGCTGCGCGCGCGCGACTGGGCGGCGGCTGGCGCGCAGCTTGCCTGCCTGCAGGCTGACTTTCCCGATGATGGCCTGTATCGGCTGTACGCGGCACGCCTGGAGCGCTATCGTCACCTGCCGCCGCCTGCGGACTGGGATGGCGTGACCGAATTGCACAGCAAATAGGCTCGCCATCGCGCCCTGAAATGCCAGCCATTGCGGCGTTTTTCATCATCGTGGGCACACTCTTTGCTGCGTTGCGATAAAAATCTGGGAGAAATGTTAGAAATTTCTGACTGGAAACTAAAAGCCGACTAAAATTTGCCTTCAATCCATTGCGGGACACGCTGGCGCCTGCGGGCCGCGCGCTTGTCCGGTTACACAAGAAATCCTTCACATGACATATCGCTTGGTGCACCTGCTTGCGGGTTCCGCGCTGCTGTTCGCCGTCGGCGCCGCCGGCGCCTCCGTTTCCATGGAAGAAGCTGCTCCTGCGACGCAGGAGGACGGCGTGCCGCGCTTCGAGATCCGCCGCTTCGACGTCCAGGGCAATACCCTGCTCACGTCCGCGCAGGTGCAAGCCTTGCTGGCGCCCTATACGGGAGCTCAGCGCGATTTTTCCCACATTGCCCGTGCCGTCGAGGCGCTCGAGGGGGCTTACCGCGAACGTGGTTACAGCGCCGTGCAGGTGCAATTGCCCGAGCAGGAACTGGAGCGTGGCGTAGTGCGCCTGAGCGTGCAGCAAACGCCGCTGGGCAAGCTTGCCATCAGCGGCAATGCCCATGTCGACGAGGCCAACGTACGGCGCGCCTTGCCGTCCCTGCGCGAAGGCGAGACGCCGAACCTGCCGGCCCTGTCGCAAAGCCTGAAGCTGGCCAATGAAAACCCGGCGCGCAAGATCGAAGTACGCCTGCAGGCCGACGAGCCGGCGGGCGCCATCGACGCCTTTGTCACGGTGGCCGATGAAAAGCCCTGGAAAGCCATGCTCAATGTGGACAATACGGGCAGTGTGCAGACGGGCAAGACGCATGTGGGCGTGGTGCTGCAGCATGCCAACCTGTTCGGGCGCGATCATGTGGCCAGCCTGCAATACACGAGCAGCCTGGAAAAGCCGGACAAGGTGGGCGTGTATGGCGCCGGCTATCACTTGCCGCTGTATGCGCTGGGCGACTCGATGGATTTTTTCGCCAGCTATTCGAACGTCGATTCGGGCAGCATTTCGGCCGGTATTGTTGACCTTGCCGTCAGCGGCCAGGGCAGCATGGCCGGCATCCGTTACAACCAGAACTTTGCCCGCCGTGGCGATTTCGAACCCAAGCTTGTGTACGGCGTCGATTACAAGGCTTACCGCAACAGTGTGCAATTGTTCGGCATGCAGCTGGGCGCCGACGTCACCGTGCATCCCCTCAGCGTCAGCTACATCGGTGCCTGGTCGCTGCCCGCAGGCGAGACCAGCGTGGCGCTCACCTTCGCGCACAACATTCCCGGTGGCAAGCATGGCGCGCAAGCCGATTTCGACCGGGTGCGCGCGCATGCCAAGGCGGCCTACAGCACCGTGCGCCTGAGCGCAAGCACAGGACGTGTCCTGGCCGACGACTGGCAGTGGCGCGCGCTCGTCAACGCGCAAGTTACGCCGGACGCGCTGGTGCCGGGCGAGCAGTTCGGCGCCGGCGGCGCCGCCTCCGTGCGGGGTTTTGCGGAGCGCGAGGTATCGAATGATATGGGCGTCAACCTGAACCTGGAACTGTACACGCCGAACTGGTGCGGCCAGGCGCTCGGTTTCCAGTGCCGCGCACTGGCCTTTTATGACACGGCCGGCCTGCGCCGCAACCATGCGCTGCCTGGCGAAAGCGCTTCGCAAGGCATAGCCAGCGCCGGACTCGGCCTGCGTTTGCTGTTGAGCCGCTACGCCAATCTGCAACTCGATTACGCCCATGTCGTCAATGGCGGCGACACGGGGCAGCGGGGCGCCAACCGCCTGCATTTCCGCCTCGCCTTGGCCTACTAGTATCAGGATGAACACCATGCACAACCATGTCCAGCACGCCTCCGTTTTCATCCTGATGCCACCCCTGCGCCGCACGGCGCTGGCACTGTTGCTGGCCGGCTGCTTCGGCGCGGCGCAAGCCAACCCCGCATTGCCGCAGGTGGTCCATGGACAGGCGACGTTCAATCAACAGGGAAACATTTTCTCGATCACGAACACGCCCAACACCATCATCAACTGGCAGAGCTTTTCCATCCATGCGGGCGAAATCACGCGCTTCATCCAGCAAAATGGCAATAGCGCCGTGCTCAACCGCATCACGGGACAAGACCCCAGCAAGATCCTGGGCGCGCTCGAATCGAACGGCAAGGTCTTCCTGATCAACCCGAACGGCATCGTCTTCGGCCAGGGAGCAAAAGTGGACGTGAGCGGGCTGGTAGCGTCCAGCCTGGGCATGTCGAACGAGGATTTCCTGGCCGGCAGGCGCCAGTTTACGGCGGGCGGCGTGGCCGGCGGCGTCAGCAATGCGGGCACCATCCAAGCTGGCAAGGGCGGGCAAGTGCTGCTGATCGCGCCGAACGTGGAAAACACGGGCATCATCACGGCGCCGAATGGCGAAGTGATCCTGGCGGCCGGGCGCAGCGTGCAGCTGGCCGACCCCGGCAATCCGCAGTTGCGCGTGTTGGTCTCGGCGCCAAACGACCAGGCCCTGAACCTGGGGCAGATCATTGCCCAGGGCGGCAGCATAGGCATGGCCGGTGCGCTGGTCAGCCAGCGCGGCGTGCTCAATGCGAACAGCGCCGTCGTCGGTGAGCATGGCAAGATCGTCCTCAAGGCCAGCGGCAAGACGCTGCTCGAAGCGGGCAGCATCACCAGCGCCACGGGCGCGGCCGGCAAGGGCGGCGACATCGAGGTGCTGGGCGAACAGGTGGGCTTGCTGGGCAGTGCGACAATCGATGCCAGCGGCGCCACGGGCGGCGGTACGGTCTTGCTGGGCGGCGATTACCAGGGCAAGAACGCGGCCGTGCAGAATGCGCGGCAGGTGCTCGTTGGCAAGGACGCCAGCGTGCATGCCGATGCCATCGACAGCGGCAACGGCGGCAAGGTCATCGCCTGGGGCAATGCATCGGCGCAGGTGCACGGCAGCCTTTCCGCGCGCGGCGGCGCGCTGGGCGGCGACGGCGGCTTCGTGGAAACCTCGGGCTATCACTTGGCGGTGGATGGCATCCGCGTCGATACGCGCGCGCGCGCGGGTAGCGGCAAGACGGGCGTATGGATGCTCGATCCCTACGACATCGAAGTCGTACAGGGAACAGGGGGCAGCCTGAGCGATGTTGACGATTTTAACCAAGGCGCGTCAACGGGTAGTACGGTCATCGGAGCCAGCGTCATTGCCGGATCGACCAGCAATGTGACGTTGCAGGCCAAGCACCGCATCAACTTCAGCGGCATTGTGAGCATGGTCAATTCTGGTGTCGGACTAACTGCAACGGCGGGCGAGTCGATCAACGTGTATGCCCCCATCACGACCCAAGGCGGCGACGTGACCTTGTCGGCCAACGCTGTCAGCAGCGGCGGCGCCTACGGCCCGGGATCGAATGTCAATCTGGCCGCCACCATCAACAGTAACGGCGGCAACGTGTCGCTGTCGGGCGCCAGCGTGGCCGGCAGCGGCATAGTCAATGTAGGCAGTGGCAATTTGAGCCTGCTCGCGAATGCCGCGTCGGGCGGCATCACGCTGTCGGGCAGTGGCAATCAGTTGATCGGCAGCGGCGCCGCTGGTCAAAGCCTGGTCCTGCAGGCGGACAATATGAGTCTCGCAGGCGGCATCAATTTCGGTGGCGCTGGCGGCGGCGCGAAGGTGATCATCCAGCCCCTGAGCAGTTCGCGCATCATCGACCTGGGCACCAAATCGGATACGGCCCTGAGTTTGAACGCGCTTGAGGTGGCCGGCATTTCGGCATCGTCGCTGACCATCGGCGATGGCAGCAATACGGACGGCATCCGCATCTCGGGTGCGCTCAATACCGCAGGCGACCTGCACATCAACTCCGGTTCCACCATCATGGCCACGGGCGCCGTGACGGTGGGTGGCAGCTTTGTGCTGGACGGCGGCAGCTGGGTGCAAAACGCGGCGGCCCTGCCAGGATTTAGCGCCAGAAACTTTTCCATCGGCAGCGGCGCCAGTTTCCTGCGCGTGGCAGGCGGCGACGGCGTTTCTTCGCCGTATCTGCTCGCCGATATCTATGGTTTGCAAGGTGTCGCCAGCCTTGCCCTTGGCAACAGCTATCGTATGGCCGGCAATATGGATGCCAGCGGCACCGCAAACTGGAACAATGGCCTGGGTTTTGTGCCGATTGGCAGCAGCGGCAGCGGCTTTTCCGGCATGTTCGATGGTGGCGGATTTACGCTGCGCAATTTGAAAATCGACCGCAACCTGGCGCCCGGTTCTGCGGCAGGCCTGTTTGGCACCGTGCAGGGCGCTACCTTGCGCAACCTGACCCTGAGCGGCGGCAGCGTCGCCGGCACGGCGAACGTGGGCGCGCTGGCGGGCAATGTTGTGAGCGGTACTATCGATAGCGTCAACAGCAGCATGGCCGTCAGCGGCCAGCGCAATGTCGGCGGCCTGGTGGGCAGCAACGGCGGCACCATCACACTGTCCGCCAGCAGCGGCATGGTCGCCGGCGTGAATGCCGATGGCGGCGGCGCGATTGGCGGCCTGGTGGGGGGGAATGCGTCCGGCGCCAGCATTGCGACCTCATACGCCACCGGTGTTGTGACGGGCGCGCGTGAAATGATCGGCGGTCTGGTGGGCAACAACCAGGGCGCGCTGAGCCAATCGTATGCCACCGGCGATGTCAGTGGCGCGCGCAGCATCGGCGGCCTGGTAGGCCTGAACGGCGGCAGCATCAATGATGCGTATGCCAGCGGCGCCGTGGGCCGGGCAGGCACTGCCGATTCCATCCTGGCCTGGGAAAACATGGGCGGGCTGGTCGGTGAAAGTACGGGCAGCGTCAGCCATGTCTTCAGCAGTGGTGCCGTGAATGGCGGCGGCTACGCGGCAGTCGGTGCGGTAGCCGGCCGCGTGGCTACCGGTTCCCCGTTCGGCTATGGTTTTTTCAATGCTGACACTTCACTGGTGCAAATCGATGGCGGTGGTTCCAGCGGCCTCAGCACGGCGCAGATGAAGCAGCAAGGCAGTTTCAACGACTACAATTTCAGCAGCGTGTGGCGCATCTATGAAGGCTATACGACGCCAATGCTGAAGGCTCTCCTGAAGCAGCTGCAGGTGAATATCTCGGGCAACGCCGCTGGCAAGGTCTACGATGGGCAGCTGGCCGCCTTCCTCGGTTCGATCAGCTATGTGGGACTGCTCGACGGTGATACGGGTGTCAATGGCAGCCTCGGCTACGGCAGCGACGCGCGCAATGTGGGCAACTATGCAGCGACGGGACTGTGGTCGACCAAGTATGACATCACGATGGGCGGCATGACCACCTTGGCCATCACGCCGCGCGCGCTGACGGTAAGCTTGGGCGGCAATGGCAAGGTGTATGACGGCACGCTGGCTTACGACGGCGCCAGTTTTGTACTGGGTAACGTTGTGGCGGGCGATAACCTCAGCGTCAGCGGCAGCGCCGCCTTCCTCGACAAGAACGCGGGCAGCGGCAAGGCCGTGCATGCCAGCGGCCTGGTCCTGGACGGCAATGACCTGGGTAACTACAAGCTGGCCTCGAGCACGGTCGACGGCATAGCGGACATCAGGGCGCGCCAGCTGCACTATAGCGTCACGGGAGCGCAAAGCCGCGTCTACGATGGCAGCTTGCAGGCTGCCCTGACTGGGTATTTTGAAGGCATGGTGACGGGCGACCGGGTCAGCATGGCCGGTTTGCAGGGCCGCTTCCGTGACAAGAACGTGGGCAGCGGCAAGAGCGTCGACTACCAGCTGACGACGGGTCTCCTGACGGGCGCCGATGCGGGCAACTATGTGCTTGATGGAACGGTGGGCAGTACCACGGCCGATATCACGGCGCGCACCCTGAACGTGCGTTTCAATGGCATCAACAAGACGTATGACGGTACGACAGATGCGCAAGTCGGCTTTGGCGACGACCGCATTCATGGCGACGTCTTGACGGTGGCGGGCAATGCCGCGTTCGGCAACAAGAACGCGGGGTCTGGAAAAACCATCACGGTGACGAACGTGGCTGTGAGCGGTGGTGATGCGGGCAACTATGTGCTGGGCAATACTGCGGGCAGTACTACGGCCGATATCGGCGCGCGCGCGCTGAACCTGTCCGGCGTTGGGGGCAACAAGGTCTACGATGGCACGTCGCTTGCGCAGCTGAGCCTGGGCGATGACCGTCTCGCTGGCGATAGCTTGACAGTCTCGGCCGTGGGCAGCTTTGCGGACAAGAACGTGGGCGCGGCCAAGGCCGTGCAGCTGAGCGGCGCGATACTGTCAGGCGCCGATGCGGGTAATTACTTCATCGTCTTGCCGACAGGCTTGCTGGCCAGCATTACGCCCGCCACCCTGAGCCTGGCAAGCCTGAACGCTGCCAACAAGGTGTATGACGGTACGACTTCCACGACGGTCAGCGCTTCGGTGAACGGCGTGCTGGGCCGGGATGAGGTCAGCCTGGTGGGCGGCAGCGGCAGCTTTGCCGACAAGAATGCGGGCACCGGCAAACTGGTGACGGCCAGCGGTTTCCGTCTGGCAGGCGCTGATGCGGGCAACTACACCTTGGAGACGACGGGTGCCACGACGCAGGCAACAATTGCGCAAAAACAATTGTCCACCTGGGTCGGCAGTGGCAACGGCTTGTGGAGCGATGCGGCCAACTGGGACGGCGGCGTGGTGCCGGAAGGCGCGAACGTGCTGGCTGTCGACTTTACCAACAGCAAGGGCATCGTCACCTATAGCGCGGCGGCCGGCAGCACCACCCTGAAAAACCTGACTTCCGCGACGGGCTTGCTGCTGACGGGCGGTAAGCTGACCCTCGGTGAAAGCGCGCTCGATCGCTCCGTGCTGAGCGGTCTGGCCGGCCTGGAAATCAACGGTGGTAGCTTGCTGCTGAACGGCAGCCTGTCGGCGGAGCGTTATGCGCAAGGCGGCGGTGTGCTGAGCGGTAATGGCAACTTGCTTGTCGCCAACAGCTTCAGCCAGGCGGCCGGCGCTATCGCACTGGCGGGCCAGCTGGCGATCACGCAAGCGGCTGGCGACTTGCGCTTCGCCAGCCTGGCGGCCAGCGATGTGCGTCTGAACGCCTTGAACGGCGCTATCGGCCAGGATGGTGCGCTGCTCGCCAGCAGCGTGACAGCGCAGGCGCAGAATGGCATCGTGCTGGGCAATGCGGGCAACCGGGTGGGCAGCTTTACGGCAAATAATAGTGCCGTTGGCGGGATCATGCTGAACAATACTTCGGCGCCCGGTAGCCTGGCGCTGGGCAAACTTGCCACGGGCGCCGGCAATATCGCCATCGACAACACGGGCGGCATCGCGGCCGGCGATATCAATGCGAATGGCGGCAACGTCACCTTGACGGCGCACAGCCCCGTCACCGTCAACGGCAAGATCCAGGGCAATGACATTGCGCTCAACGCCAGCACGGACGTGGTGCTGGGCGATGGCGCGCAACTGGCAGCGCTGCGCGACATCAGCCTGGTGGCGGGCCGCGACATCAGTGTTGGCGGCAAGGCCAGTGTTCTCGGCGGCGGCAATTTCAGCGCCAGCGCGGAAGGCTCTGTGCGCTTTGCGGACGCGGCCACCTTCACCTTGCCGGCAGCGGCCAGCATGAGCGTGCTGGCGAAAACGGGCAGCATCACGGGTACGCAGGGCGTGCGCATCAATCGCCAGCGCGCCAACGTCAGCTTGCAGGCGCCGAAGGGCGCGGTGGCCATGCCGGACGTCATCTTCCTGCCCGGCACGACCATCGACCCGCCCGTTACCCCGCCCGTCACCCCTCCCGTCGCCCCCCCCGTCATCAGCGCTGTCATCAGCGCTGCCATCAGCGACGCCTTGCGCATCATCAATCAGACCGACCGTAGCAACGACCCGCTCCCCGCCAGGCAGTCAGCCAAGCCTGATGACAAGGTGCCGGACGACAAGAGTGTTGCCGGCGGCACAGGCAAATCAACAGGATACAAAGACAATGACTCTATTAAAAAAACCTATTGCAACTAAGGCCCTGTTGTGGCTGGCGCTGATGTGCCTGGGCGCGCACGCCTGGGCCGGACAGGTGGCGGGCACGGTGATGCAGTTGAGTGGTCCGTTGATGGCAAAGAAGGCGGATGGCAAGGTAAAAATCCTGGCCGTCAAGTCCGAGGTCGAGCAGGGCGACACCTTGCTGACGGAAAAAGAGACCTATGCATTGATCAAGTTGATCGACAATAGCGAAATCACCTTGAAGCCGAATACCAGTTTCGTGATCGAGCAATTCAGCTACGCAGCCGAGCAGCCTGATGACGACCACGCCATCTTCAGTTTGCTCAAGGGCGGTTTGCGTTCCGTCACGGGGCTGCTTGGCAAGCGCAACAAAGAGCGCTTCGAGATGAAGACGCCGGCCGCTACCATCGGCATCCGCGGCACGACGTTTGTTGCCAACTATGTTGCTCCCTCGGTACCGCCGCTGACATCGGCGCCGCCATCGGCAGGGCAAGGGCTGGCTCCCGGCCTGTATGTGCACGTGATCGATGGCCTGATTCAGGTGAGCAATCCTGCTGGCGCGCAAAGCTTTGCCCCCGGCCAGTTTGGCTTTACGCCCAACTTCAGGCAGCCGCCCGTGTTGCTGCCCGTCAATCCCGGCATGCCGTTCACGCTGCCACCGGCGTTCGTGGCGACATCGTCCGGCGCAAGTGATGCCGCTGGCCCCGGCACACCTGCCACCATCGACTGCGTAGTACGCTAAGGTTTTCTTCAGGCAAAAATAGAGCTTGACCTTCCCATCATGGGATAGCAGATCCTGTCCTTATTCGTTAATTTTTCGTACAGGATCTGCCATGAATCAGACCGCACTCGCTCCCGCCAGTTCCAGTCCTTCCCCTCCCGCCGCCGCGCATGCACAGGCGCTGGCCATCGAAGGCATGAGTTGCGCCTCGTGCGTGGGCCGCGTGGAAAAGGCCCTGGTCGCCGTGCCCGGCGTGACCGAAGCCAGCGTCAATCTGGCCACCGAAGTGGCAAGGGTCACGTCCAGCACGCCGATTCCCCTGGCGACCTTGCAAGCGGCCGTGGAAAAAGCGGGCTATACGGTAGCGCAGCGCGAGATCGACCTGGGCATCGCCGGCATGACCTGCGCCTCATGCGTGGGCAGGGTGGAAAAAGCTTTGCTGAAAGTGCCGGGCGTGCTGGCCGCCAGTGTCAACCTGGCTACGGAAAGCGCGCGCATCAAGGTGACGGGCGGCTTGGAGGCAGGCATCCTGATCGCCGCCATCGACAAGGCCGGCTATGCCGCCACGGTTCCCGCCGCCAACCAGGCCAGCGCGCCTGCCGCCGTGCCCAAGCGCGATGGCATGAAAGTCGCGTTTGCGGCCGTGCTGGCTTTCCCCCTGATGCTGCCCATGCTGCTGGAATGGGCCGGCATCCATCTGATGCTGCCAGGCTGGCTGCAATTCGCCCTGGCCACGCCCGTACAATTCTATTTCGGTGCCCGCTTCTACCAGGCGGGCTGGAAGGCGGCCCGCGCCGGCAGCGGCAATATGGATTTGCTGGTGGCGCTGGGCACGAGCGCCGCGTATGGCTTGTCCGTCTACCAGTGGCTGACGGCGGGCGAGATCATGCCGCACCTGTACTTTGAAGCATCTGCCGTCGTCATCACCCTGGTGTTGCTGGGCAAATGGCTGGAAAGCCGCGCCAAGCGCCAGACGGCCTCGGCCATCCGCGCCTTGCAAGTCTTGCGTCCGGAATCGGCCCGCGTGCGTCGCGACGGTGTCGAAATCGACTTGCCCGTGGAGCAGGTGAAAGTGGGCGACCTGGTCGTCATCCGCCCTGGGGAACGGGTGGCCGTCGATGGCGTGGTGGTGGAAGGCGCCAGCCAGATCAACGAGTCGCTGATCACGGGAGAAAGCTTGCCGGTCGACAAGCACGTGGGCGACAAGGTCACGGGCGGCGCCATCAATGCCGATGGTTTGTTGCTGGTACGCACACAAGCCGTGGGTGGCGAGACGACCTTGTCGCGCATCATCCGCCTGGTGGAGGACGCGCAGGCGGCCAAGGCGCCCATCCAGCATCTGGTCGACAAGGTCAGCGCGATTTTTGTGCCCGTGGTGCTGCTGCTGGCGCTGCTGACCATGCTGGGCTGGTGGTTTGCGACCGGCGAGCTGGAAAATGCCATCATCAATGCCGTCGCCGTGCTGGTCATCGCCTGCCCATGCGCGCTGGGCCTGGCCACGCCGACGGCCATCATGGCCGGCACGGGCGTGGCTGCCCGTTACGGCATCCTCATCAAGGATGCGGAAGCGCTGGAAGTGGCGCACGCCGTCAATACCGTCGTGTTCGACAAGACGGGCACCTTGACCATCGGCAAACCAGCCCTGGCGGCCCTGCATGCGCATGGCATCGAGGACGCACGGCTGCTGCAACTGGCGGCCAGCATCCAGCGCGGCAGTGAACACAGCCTGGCTGCGGCCGTGCTCGATGCCGCGGCCGCCCGCCACATCGATCCCTTGACTGCCACGGCCCTGTCGGCCTTGCCGGGCCGCGGCCTGGCGGCCCATGTCGATGGCCTGGAATTGAAATTGGGCAGCACCCGGCTGATGCAGGAATTGCACGTGAACATGGCGCCTTTGGCGGCACAGGCCTTGTCCCTGGAAAACACGGGAAATACGATCTCGTGGCTGGCCTCGGGCACACAATTGCTGGGCCTGTTCGCCTTCAGCGACCAGGTCAAGCCGAATGCGCAGTCGGCCATTGCCCATCTGCACAGCCTGGGCATCCGCACGGTGATGTTGACCGGGGACAATCAAGGCAGCGCGGACGCCGTCGGCAAGCTGCTGGGCATCGACACGGTGGCGGCGAAAATGCTGCCGGCCGATAAAACCGCTAAAATCATGGCACTGAAAGGCGAGGGTGCCAAGGTGGCCATGGTAGGCGACGGCATCAATGATGCGCCCGCGCTGGCGGCCGCCGACGTGGGCATCGCCATGTCGACGGGCACGGATGTGGCCATGCATGCGGCCGGCATTACCCTGATGCGCGGCGATCCGGCCCTGGTGGCGGACGCCATCGATATCTCGCGCCGCACTTACAGCAAGATACGGCAGAATCTGTTCTGGGCATTCATTTATAACCTGATCGGCATTCCGCTGGCCGCCTTTGGCTTGCTCAACCCCATGGTGGCGGGCGCGGCGATGGCCTTCAGTTCGGTCAGCGTGATCAGCAATGCCCTGTTGCTGCGCCGCTGGAAAGCCCGCAGTCATTCAGCTAGCGCGCATACCAAGGAGCAATAAGGATGAATATCGGCCAGGCGGCAAGCGAAACGGGTGTATCGGCAAAAATGATACGCTACTATGAAAGCATTGCTTTATTGAAACCCAGTGCGCGCAGCGACGCTGGCTACCGTATCTACACGCCGAACGATTTGCACGCCTTGCGGTTTATTAAAAGGGGGCGGGGCTTGGGTTTTTCGCTGGAACAGATCCGCGAACTGCTGTCGCTGTGGCAAAACGACCAGCGTGCCAGCGCGGATGTGAAAGGCATCGCCCTGGCCCATGTCGCCGAGCTCAATAAGCGCATCGCCGAACTGACGGAAATGCGCGATACCCTGGCCCACCTGGCGCAATCGTGCCACGGCGATGACAAGCCCGATTGCCCCATCCTGCAAAGCCTGGGGCTGGTCGGTGAAACGGAAGCAAAAGCATGTTGCCATTGATGTAAATCAACGGAGGTGCGTATGGCGTATGAACTGTATTACTGGCCGACGATCCAGGGGCGCGGCGAATTTATCCGATTGGCCCTGGAAGAGGCGGGTGCCGACTACCGCGACATCGCCCGCTTGCCCGAGCGCAAGGGGCAGGGCATGCCGGCCATGCTGGCCTGCCTCGATGGCGACAGTACGCCACATGCCGCCTACGCGCCGCCCGTGCTGCGCGATGGCGACTTGCTGATCGGCCAGACCACGAATATTCTGCTGTACCTGGGCCGGCGCCTGGGCCTGGCGCCGCGCGCGGAAAGTGGTCGCCTGTGGCTGAACCAGTTGCAACTGACAATGGCCGACTGGCTGACAGAAGTGCACGACACGCACCATCCGCTATCGATGAATCAGTATTATGACGAGCAGAAACAGGCTGCCCTGCAGCGCAGTACCGATTTCCGCGCCACGCGTTTGCCCAAATTCCTCGATTATTTCACCCAGGTCTTGCTGAACAATCGCAGCCGTGGCCATTATCTGGTGGGCGCAAGGCTCAGCTATGGCGACCTGTCGCTGTTCCAGATGCTGGCTGGCCTGCACTATGCGTTTCCGCAAGCCATGGAGCGCCTGGCACCCCGGTACGCCGCACTCTTCGCGCTGCACGACGCCGTGGCGGCGCGGCCGAACATTGCCCGCTACCTGAAGTCGAAGCGCAGAATTGCATTCAATGAGGAAGGCATCTTCCGTCACTACCCGGAACTGGACGGTTAAACAAGACAGCCGGCGCGAAGGCCGGCTGTCTTGTTGCTGACACTGCTGTTACTGCGCGCTGGTGACGGGGTAGCCCGCCTCCACGATGGCGGCGCTGATGGCGCCCAGTTCGGCAGGCGATTCCACCGTCACGCGCTTGCTGGCCAGGTCAATCTGCACCTGTGCGGCGGGATCGATGCCTTGCACCGCTTTCGTGACCGAGCCGACGCAATGGCCGCAGCTCATGTTTTCAACTTGTAACTGATACATGGCAAGCACTCCTTGAATGATTAAGTGCACCCACTGTAAGCCTTCCCCCGATGGTAAGGTCAAGGGGAAAGCTGGCGTGTGGATCAATTCAGCATGAAGTCGACAGCTTGCATGGGCGGCGGCACATTCTCATCCTGCACGGATTCGCGCAAGCTGATTTCGATGGCGCGGCACATGGCCGACAGGGGCAGGTCGTTGGCATCTTCGCCGAACGGTTCCTCGATCTCGTCGCCCAGGGCATCGAGGCCAAAGAAGGTATAGGCGACGATGGCGACGACGAAGGGCGTCATGAAGCCCAGCGAGTCGACCAGGCCGAACGGCAGCAGGAAACAGTACAGATAAGCCGTGCGGTGCAGCAGCAGCGAATACGAGAAGGGAATCGGCGTGCTGCGGATGCGTTCGCACGAGGCGCCCGCCGCTACCATGGCCGAGACCGTGTTATCGATCTGCGTGGCGAGGATGGTGTCGATACGCCCCTGCCGGATGCAGTCGGCAAGGTCGTGGCCCATCTGCAACATCAGGTAGTCGGACGGGTTCGCCGCCTTGCAGGCCGCCTCCCATTCTGCTGGACGCAGCAGCGGCTGCAAGTCGGCCGGTCCACGCGTGTCGCGCAGCTGGTGGCGCAGGGCGTGGCAAAAGGCGATGGTGCGGTAAATCATGCGCACGCGCACATCTTGGAGACCCAGTTTGGCGTGGGCTGGCGTATCGCTGCGTATCATGGTCTGGCACTGGCGCGAGAAATTACGGCTGCGCAATACCAGTTCGCCCCATAGCTTGCGTGCTTCCCAGTAACGGTCGTAGGCGGCCGTATTGCGAAAGCCAAGGAAGATGGCCAGCGGCAAGCCGATCAGGGTAAACGGGATGGTGGTGAGGATGACCTTGTGATCGAACAGGGTACCGTGGCACCAGGTGACAATGGTGGCAATCAGGGTGTTGACGATGAGGGTAGTGCGGATGCGGGGCAGGACAGAGCCGCGCACCACCAGAAACAAGCGCAGCGCCGATGGACGCTCGCGCACGATCATGCCGTGCTCCCTGTTCGTGGCTGGGCCTGCGTGGAAAGGCGCGCCCGGTGATCGATAAGGGAGGAAAGACAGCGTGGCAAATGCCGGGAACAAAAAGCCCGCGATGTATGCGGGCTGAGCAGGGTGAGCATGGGAAACAATGTAGGGGAGACGGCTTGAGTATAGGCCGCCGTTGCGCTCCCGGCCAATTCAAAATGATAATGGCCATTATTCATTTCATGAATGAATATTTCATCTATAAGTGTATGTGTGAATTTCAGCGCTTCGGCTTATGTCATTGCCTGTTGCTGTTTCAATGTCGCGCTGTTTATATCGCTGTTACGCAACCAGCGCGTATGCTGCTTGTGGCCCGGCCAACTGCAGTTCGGCACAGTGTCCACTTCGGCGCCGCCGCAGTGGCAGCAGTCCCGGGCGCACGTGCCAGGCACGGCGAACACATTTCTGGGCTATGCGTGACGCTGGCAGCGACGGATTGCCCACATGGCCAAGTGCTTGCCGCGGGTGTCGAATGAAAAAATGCAAGCTCCTTGGCCGCTTGCCTTTCTGCATTGCTTCGAGCTTACGACAGGTGTGCAGAAAGTCATGGTGTCAAGCAGCCATGAAATTCCCATTGTGACAAAAGGAGAGATTCTCTCCTGACGTGTCTGCTAGGCTAAGTGAGCTAATTGGAAATATTTTCTAAGGCAAACGCGTCCGCCCGATAGCCGCCGCCAGGGGCCTGGCCATGCTTGTTCCTCCTTCTTTTGAAAGCGGTCTCCATGTTTAAAGTTTCCAGCATCTGCCTCGCCACCCTGATCCTGTTGCAAGCACCGAACACCTGGGCCGACCAGCCTGCTCCACTGAGCCAGCGGCAGCAAGCATTGGCCGCGCATATCGATGCCAGCATCGCACCGTATTACAAGTCCGGCGAACCGGGCGCCGTCGTCATCGTCGTCAAGGATGGCCAGCCCTTGCTGCGCAAGGCGTATGGCCTGGCCAGCGTGCGGGATGGCCAGCCGCTGACGCCCGACATGTCGCTGCGCCTGGGTTCCATTTCCAAGCAGTTCACGGCCGTCGCCATTCTGCTGCTGGCCGACCAGGGCAAGCTGGCTATCACCGATGACATCACGAAATTCCTCCCCGATTACCCGACGCATGGCAAGAAAATCACGATCGAGCAGCTGCTCGCGCACACGTCCGGCATCCATGACTACACGAGGAAGCCAGAATTTGTGCCCAACAGCACGAAAGACTTGAGCGTGGCGCAGATGATCGATTTTTTCAAGAACGATCCACCCGACTTTGAACCGGGCACGCGGTGGAGTTACAGCAGCTCCGGCTATTTCCTGCTGGGCGCCATCATCGAAAAGTCATCGGGCCAGCCCTATGCCACGTTTGTGGAACAGCAGATCTTCGTGCCGCTGGGCATGAAGGACACGGCTTATGAAGGCCACGAGCGCCAGCCCGTCAAGCGCGCAGCCGGGCATATCCGTTCGGGCGAGACGTTTGTGCCGAACTTGCCGCTGAGCATGACGCAGCCGTATTCGGCCGGCGCGCTCGTCTCCACCGTGGACGACCTGGCCCGCTGGGATGCGGCCATTTCGGACGGCAAGCTGCTCAAGGCTGCCACCTGGCAGCAGGCATTCACGCCGGCCAAGCTGAACGACGGCCAGGCGACCCGCTCCGGCCTGGGATGGAAGGTGGGCACATGGCAAAATACCCCCGTCATCCACCATAGCGGCGGCATCAATGGTTTTTCCACGTATGCGATGCGCTTGCCGAAAGAAAAAGTGTATGTTGCCGTGCTGGAAAACTCGGACACGGGCCTGGTCGATCCCGATGTGGTAGCGCGCAAGGCGGCCGCCATCGCCGTGGGCCGGCCGTATCCGGAGATCAAGGTCATCACGCTCAAGCCCGCCATCCTCGATGCGTATGCGGGCGTGTATGCCATCAATGACAAGGCTGGCTACACGATCCGCAACTTCGAGGGCAATCTGCTGCTGCAGCGTACTGGACGCCCGGCGCAGCGCCTGCTGGCCTATTCGCCCAATGGTTTTTTGATTGAGAACACCCTCACCACTGCCGAGTTCGAGCGGGGGCCGAAAGGAGAAGCACAGCTGATACTCAACGATGGCGGCGAGTCGAAGTCCGTGCATGAACGGGCTAGCGCCGTCAAGCCGGCCCGCGCCGTGGTCGCCATGACGCACGCGCAATTCGATGGCTACGTTGGCCGCTACGCGCTGGCGCCCGAGGTGTATCTGGAAGTGACGCGTGAAGGCGACAAGTTCTTTGCCCAGGTGACAGGTTTCCGCAAGCTTGCCATGCTGCCCATGAGCGAGACGGCTTTCTTTTCAAATGAAGTCGATGCGGAAGTGCGTTTCAGCAAGGATACCAATGGCAAGACCGAGCAACTGGTGCTGCGCCAGGAAGGGCAGGACATGCCGGCCAAGCGGGTGAACTAAGCGTATTTTTCTGTCCAGCCTGCCGGCCAGCGTATGCTGACGGCAGGCATGGGTTTAGCGGCGGCAGTTATGCCCCCATTGCTTTCCAGCCATACCAGCCGAACGCCACTACCCACGCCAGCAAGATCGCCAGCCCCGGCAACAGCATCCACTTTGTCAGCGCTTCTTCCCATGCGACAAAAGGTCGTCCGCCGCGTGCGATGGCCAGCAGCGCCTGTCCCCCGTTCAAGCCGGCGAACGGCAGCAGGTTGAAGGCGCACAGTTTCAATGAGAACAGAGCGAATACCAGCGCAAAGCTGTGCGTACGGGCAAACGTTTCCCCTTCACCCAGCAATTCCTGCGCCGTCGACAACGGCGCCAGCGCACCGTGGAAGATTTGCCCGAAGGCCGCGACAAAATGCTCCCAGCCCGGTGCGCCCAGTATCCCGAACGCCACGGCCAGCAGCACACCCACGCCGCTCAATGGCAGCAGCACCTGCTTCCACAGCGGCTGGAAGTTGTAGGCATCGAGACAAGGGTCGTCGTCATACAAGGTTTCCTCGCGCGTATCCTTCAAGGCCACATTGCCGGCCAGCGGCAGCAGCTTGATGTGGACTTTCCGCCAGCTCAGCAAGGTGGGCCCCACGCCGTAGCTGATGCTGCGCACGGTGATGCCACATGCGCGAGCGCACACGGCCATGACGGAAATGTGGATGAGCATGAAAAGGATAAGGCAAAGCAGCAGTTGGAAGGCGGGATGCATCGGGTTAGGTGTCCAGGAAGAAAGAGAGCGGTATTAGAACATGTCGCAGGGAAAAGTCGCGCACATGAAAAAAGCCCCGCCTGCATCGCTGCAGCCGGGGCTTTGAATGACTGGGGCAGCTTGCGCCGCCCGCTATAACTTACAGCACTTCGCTGGCGTGGTCCGCCAGGCGCGAACGCTCGCCGCGGGCCAGGGTGACGTGGCCGCTGTGGGTCCAGCCCTTGAAGCGGTCGACCACGTAGGTCAGGCCGCTGGAGCCTTCCGTCAGGTACGGCGTGTCGATCTGGGCGATGTTGCCCAGGCACAGGATCTTCGTGCCGGGACCGGCGCGCGTGACCAGGGTCTTGACCTGTTTCGGCGTCAAGTTCTGTGCTTCATCGATGATCAGGAATTTGTTGACGAAAGTGCGGCCGCGCATGAAGTTGAGCGACTTGATCTTGATGCGCGAGCGGATCAGGTCTTGCGTTGCCGCACGGCCCCATTCGCCGCCATCCGAGTCGGACTTGTTCAGCACTTCCAGGTTGTCGTCGAAGGCGCCCATCCATGGCGACATCTTTTCTTCTTCCGTGCCTGGCAGGAAACCGATGTCTTCGCCGACGGGCACCGTCACGCGGGTGACGATGATTTCGTTGTAGAGCTTGGTTTCCAGTACTTGCGCCAGGCCGGCGGCCAGGGCCAGCAGGGTCTTGCCGGTACCGGCCTGGCCCAGCAGGGTGACGAAGTCGCATTCCGGATTCATCAGCAAGTTCAGGGCAAAGTTCTGCTCGCGGTTGCGTGCCGTCACGCCCCACACATTGTTCTTCGTGTGGCTGAAGTCGCGCAGGGTTTGCAGCACGGCCGTCTTGCCGTTGATCTGTTTCACCTGGCCGTAGAACGGCGTTTCGCCGTTTTTCGGTTCCAGGTAGATGAACTGGTTGACCAGCAGCGATGGAATGAAGGGACCCGTCACGCGGTAGAACGTCGAGCTGTAGCCGTTCTTGCTTTCCTGCCACGATTCCATGTCCTTGCCATGCTTGTTCCAGAAGTCATCCGGCAGCTGCACGATGCCCGAGTACAGCAAGTCCGTGTCTTCCAGCACATGGTCGTTGAAGTAATCTTCGGCCGGCAAGCCCAGGGCGCGCGCCTTGATGCGCATGTTAATGTCTTTCGACACCAGCACCACGGGGCGGCCTTCCTGCTCCGATTCCAGCGAACGCACGACGGCGAGGATCTGGTTGTCGGCCTTGCCCACTGGCAAGCCAGCTGGCAAGTCCGCGCTTTGCAAACGCGTCTGGAAGAACAAGCGGCCCTTGGCATCCTTGTTGCCCAGCTTGGACAGCAGGATACCGTGTTCGATGGCGTCGTCATCCGTGTTGCTGATCAGGGCATCGAGGGTACGCGAGACCTGGCGGGCATTGCGCGCCACTTCCGTCATGCCCTTTTTGTGGTTGTCCAGCTCTTCCAGGGTCATCATCGGCAGGTACACATCGTGTTCTTCGAAGCGGAACAGCGACGATGGGTCGTGCATCAGCACGTTGGTGTCGAGCACGAACAGCTTGCTGATGCCGCGCTGGTCGGCGGCGCGGCTGGCGGACGACTTGAGCTGTACTTCGACAGGCTTGTGCTTGGCCGGATGCGGCTGCTCGGCCTGCTTGACGGACTTGATCGGCGTGACCTTGCCTTTCGCCGCCGGCGCGGCTTTTGCCGCAGGCGCGGCAACGATTGCAGGTGCGGCCGCAACCGGCGCAGGTGCTGGCGCCGGCTTGGCGACCATCAGGGCCGCCACTTGCTTGATCTTCGTGGCCGCATTGCGGACCGGCTTGGCAACTTCGGCGATCGCCGCTTCAATAACAGGTGCAGCCACTTTCTTGGCTGCCGGGGTTTTGGTGGCCGGGCGCGCTGCGCCTGCGGTTGGGTAATCTTGTGTGGCCAGGATGGTGGCTGGCTTGCTCGGTAATTTTGGCAGTGGCATCAGGATCTCAATCAAAAAATTTCTGGAATGAATCGCCCATGGGCAGCCAGCTTCTGGCGGCACTTCTCATGGGGTGGATGCGGGGAGGACAACAATACTACAGGACGAGAGACTGCCGGAAGGCCGGCAACATGGCCGGTCATGGACGCCATCGGCGGGCTACAGGCCCGCCTGGCGGAGTGGGTGGAGGCGCTTCGTTGACTCAAAATGGCGATAGGTACCGTGAACTGAACTGCGGTTGAGCTAATTTCGAACTAAGCTGGCTGGATGCCGACAACGCGCATTCGATCAGAACAGATGATCACTTCAGACGCGCCACGAATTCCAGCACTTCTTCCACGTGAGTTGCGACCTTCACGCCTCTCCATTCTTTCACCAATCGGCCCTCAGCGTCAATCACAAACGTGCTGCGTTCGACGCCACGGACCGTCTTGCCATACATCTGTTTCATCTTCATGACGTTAAACAGCAGGCAAACGGCTTCGTCCGGGTCGGAAATGAGCTCGAATGGCAGTTCCAGCTTGGCTTTGAAGCTTTCGTGCGAGCGCAGCGAATCGCGGCTGATGCCGTAGATTTCCACGCCGGCGGCGACAAATTGCGGGTAGGCGTCACGGAAGGCGATGTTTTCAGTGGTACAGCCGGGGGTATTGTCCTTCGGATAGAAAAACAGCACCGTGGCCTTGGCTGGACGGCCCAGCAACTGAAAGGTCTTGCCGCTGGTCATGGCGGCGCTAAAGTCGGGTATGCTAACGAGGGATTGGCTATCAGCCACAGGTTCTCTCCTGAACGGTGATCATCAGCGCTGTTTTTTAATCTGGCAACGCATCCAGGTGCAACAATACAGCATTCAGGCCGCTTTGCCCTGCACAATCAGGCGTCCCGAACGCCCGGGCAACTCATCCCAGGTGATGGGGCAAACGGGCAAGTCGCTATCTTGTATCTTTTCATAATAATCGCCCATCGCTGCAAACTGGTAGCCCTGGGCTTTCCAGCCCGTCAGCAGTTGTTCGAAAATGGGGGCGAGTTTCTGTCCTTCAAGTTCCGCATGCAAGGTATACACGTGGTCGCGGGGATTCTCCTGCGTCAGCGACAATATATGCGCGGCAACATTGCCGGTCGTGATCAGCTTGCCGTCGATTTCGCAGCCCAGCAACTCGTCCAGGGTGGGCAGGGTGGTGGGCAATTGCACGCATTGCAGGATGGTGTTGCCATTGCGCACGCGATGCGGGCCGTTCGTCGGATGCACCATGGCGCCGCGCGCGTCGAGCATGGCGCGGCCATCGGAGGCAAAGCGGTAGCCGGCCGTGTCGTGCTCGACAAAGGCGCTGACATTCATTTGCCAGCCGGCCGCGCCGTGTGTGTGCGGCGCCACGCCAAATACCTGTTCGTAGCGGTTGGCGGCCTTGCGCATCATGTTGATGGTCCATGCGGCATTGCGCTTGGCCACGTTGTCTTGCCACAGGGTGTGATCCCAGGTGTGAATGCCGCACTCGAAGCCGGCATCGCGCACGGCGCGCAATTGCGCCGCGCATAGCTTGCCGATATCGGGTCCCGGCAGCAAGGTGCCGTACATCAATGTTTTCAAGCCGTAGTGCTCGACCACCGAAGTGCGCGACACCTTGCTGAAAAAGCCAGGCCGCAAGGCGCGCCGCAGGGCCCAGCCCGTATGGTCGGGGCCCAGCGAAAACAGAAAGGTAGCCTTGGCCTGGTGCGCGGCCAACATGCGCACCAGATTGCCCATGCCTTCACGGGTGCCGCGATAGGTATCGACGTCGATTTTCAGGGTCAGGAACGGCTTGCTCAACATTAATCCATCAAGGCTTTGGCTTGGGCTACCTGGCTGCGGTAGGCGTCGAAAATATTGCGCAGGGAATCGGCCATGGTGGTGGTCGGCGCCCAGCCCAGCTCTTCGCAGGTGTTCGTGATTTTCGGCACGCGGTTTTGCACGTCCTGGTAACCGGCACCGTAGTAGGCGCCCGAGGTCGTTTCCACGATTTTCACGTGTTTCGCGCCTTCGGCGTATTCCGGGTACTCGGCGGCCAGGGTCAGCATCATGCCGGCCAGGTCGCGGATCGAATAGTTATTGGTCGGATTGCCAATGTTGTAAATCTTGCCGCTGGCGATGCCATTCTTGTTGGCAATGATACGGATCAGTGCATCGATGCCGTCGTCGATGTAGGTGAACGCGCGTTTTTGCGCGCCGCCGTCGACCAGCGAGATGTTCTCGCCGCGCACGATGTGGCCGAAGAATTGCGTTACCACGCGCGAGGAACCTTCTTTTGGCGTGTGGATCGAATCGAGGCCTGCGCCGATCCAGTTGAATGGACGGAACAGGGTGAAGTTCAAGCCTTCCATGCCGTAGCCCCAGATCACGCGGTCCATCAGCTGCTTGGCATTCGAGTAGATCCAGCGCGGCTTGTTGATCGGGCCGCAGATCAGTTCCGAGTTTTCAGGGTCGAATTCCTCGTCATGGCACATGCCATACACTTCCGAGGTCGACGGGAACACCAGGTGCTTGCCGTACTTGGCGGCCGAGCGCACGATAGGCAGGTTGGCTTCGAAGTCCAGTTCGAAGACGCGCAGTGGTTGCTTGACATAGGTCGACGGCGTGGCGATGGCCACCAGCGGCAGAATCACATCGCATTTCTTGACGTGGTACTCGACCCATTCCTTGTTGATCGTGATATCACCTTCAAAGAAGTGCATGCGCGACTTGTAGTTGTCATCTTCCAGCAAGTCCGTGATGCGGTCCGTGTTCATGTCCATGCCGTAGACATGCCAGTCGGTGGTTTCGAGGATGCGCTTGGACAGATGGTGGCCGATGAAGCCGTTGACGCCTAAGATGAGGACTTTTTTCATGTGAGATTCTCTTGAGTGATATCAGTGTGTGCTGACGCGGGCGGTCAGACTTGCTTGCAATTGCTGAGCCGAAATTGGCTCCCCGGCAGCCCTCAGCGCGGAAATGGCCAGCATGCGACCGTCTCCGCAGACGCCAAAGATGCAATTATCCACTACCGCCAAGCCCGGTGGCAAACTTCCTGCCGAATGCTTGCTCAAACGGGCTTGTTCAATGGTGTAAATGACATTGTTGACTTCGGTAAATGCACCGGGATAGGGCGGCGCGACGGCCCGGTGCAGGTTGTATACCTGTTGCGCGGGTAACTTCCAGTCGATGCGGCCGTCTTCCGGCTTGCGCCCGCCAAAATAAGCGCCCTGGCGCAAATCGTTGAGCTGGCGTGGCGCCGTGCCGTCCAGCAAGGCCGGCAGCACGCCCCACAGGGTTTGTTCCGCCGCCACGGTGACCTTGCCAAACACTTCAAACGCCGTATCGTCGGGCAGGATGGGCACGGCCGTTTGCGCCACGATGGCGCCGGCGTCCGGCTTGACCGTCATTTCATGCAGGGTGGCGCCCGTTTCCGTGGCGCCATGCAGCACGGCCCAGTTGACGGGGGCGCGGCCGCGGAACTGCGGCAGCAGCGAGCCGTGCATATTGTAGGCGGGAGCGACTTCCAAGATGCTGGCGGGCAACATGTGACGGTAGTAAAAGCTGAACAGCATGTCCGGTTTTGCGGCCTGCACCTGCGCCAGCAGTTCCGGCGCGCATGCATCGCCTGGTGTGATGCAGGGGATGCCTTCGGCTTGGCACAGGCTGGCGACCGATTCGAACCACAGGTTTTCCGTGGGGCTGTCTTCATGTGTGACGACCAGGGCGATATCGACGCCACCGGCCAGCAGCACCTTGATGCAGCGCACGCCCACATTGTGGTAGCCGAAGACGACGGCGCGTGGGGCGCCCATCAGCGGCCCACCTGGCGCTTTTCCAGGCGCACATACGATGGCGCCTCGGCTTCCGCCTGGGTCATGCCGTCCTGCAAGATGGTTTGCACCACATAGCGGGGACGGGCACGCACTTGCTGGAAGATGCGCCCCACGTATTCGCCCACCAGGCCGATGCCGAACAGGATCACACCCATGAAGAAGAAGGCGATGGCGAACAGGGTAAACACGCCTTCGGCCTCTGCGCCCAGCAGGAAGCGGCGGACCAGCAGGAAGATCACCAGCAATGCCGAGCCCAGCGACATCGCCATGCCCAGCATGGAAAAGATTTGCAGGGGTATCAGCGAAAAGCCCGTGACCAGGTCGAAATTGAGGCGGATCAGGCTGTACAGCGAGTATTTCGATTCGCCGGCAGCACGTTCTTCATGCTCGACGGTAATTTCCGTAGGCTTGCGGGCAAACGTGTAGGCCAGGGCGGGCACGAAGGTGTTGACTTCGGCACACTGGTTGACCAGGTCGATCACATTGCGGCCATACGCGCGCAGCATGTTGCCCTGATCGGTAATTTTGATATTCGTGATCTTTTCACGCAGGCGGTTCATCATTTTCGACGCCAGTGTGCGCCAGGCGGAGTCTTGCCGCTTGCGCCGGATCGAGCCCACGTAATCGTAGCCTTCGCGCATCTTGGCCACCAGGTTGCCGATTTCTTCAGGCGGGTTCTGCAGGTCGGCGTCGAGCGTGATCATGATCTGCCCGCGCGACGCTTCAAAACCGGCCAGGATGGCCATGTGCTGGCCATAATTGCCATTGAACAAGATCACGCGCGTAACGTCGGGGCGCTGGCGGAACTGTTCCGCCAGGATGGCCACCGAATTGTCGCGGCTGCCATCGTTGACGAAAATGATTTCGTAGCTCGTCTGCAAGGCATCAAGGGCCGGATACAGGCGGGCGAACAGGCTGGCCAGGCCATCCTGCTCGTTGTAGATTGGAATGATAATGGACAGTTCAGGTTTCATCGGCGCGCTGCTCACTTGATGAGGATGGATTTGACGGTGGCGACGGCCCGCTCCACGTCCTGTGTCGTCATGGCGTAGAACATTGGCAAGGTCACGGTCAGGCGGCCGATCTTTTCCGAGACGGGGAACATGCCCTCGGTAAAGCCGCGTTCGCGATACATGGTAAACAAGTGGATCGGTGCGTAATGATAGCCCGTTCCCACGTTTTGCTGCGCCATTTGCTGCATGAACGCGGCGCGCGTACCGGGGCCGTTGTCGGGCAGGATGATCTGGAACAAATGCCAGTTGCTGTTGTCGAAATCCTGCACGGGCAGCTGGGCGCCGCTCGCCGCTTCGAAGTCGCTGCCGAATTGCGCGAAGTAGTGGCGTGCCAGTGCGCGGCGGTGGGCCGTGATGGCCTCGATGTTGGCAAACTGGCCCAGCCCGATGGCAGCCATGATGTCGCTCATATTGTATTTGCCGCCCAGAACATCGACATCGATGCCGTCGACGCCGCTGCGCGTGACGCCTTGCAGCCGGTATTTCTCGGCCAGCCTGGCTTCTTCCAGGTTGTTGAGGACGAGGCAGCCGCCTTCGCCCGTGGTGATGTTCTTGTTCGCCTGGAAGCTGAACGAGACGAAGTCGCCAAACGCGCCGATGCGCTTGCCCTTCCAGGTGGAGCCGAACGCTTGCGCCGCATCTTCCACGACCCTTAAATTGTACTTTTCAGCAATCGCGTACAGGCGGTCCATGTCGACAGGCAGGCCCGACAGGTAGACGGGGATGATGGCTTTCGTACGCGGGGTGATGGCCGCTTCCAGCTTGTCGAGGTCGATATTCCGGGTGACGGGGTCGATATCGGCAAACACGGGCGTGGCGCCCACTTCGATGATGACGTTGGCCGTCGCTACCCACGACACGGGCGTCGTGATGACTTCGTCGCCAGGGCCGATGCCGGCGATGCGCAGCGCGATTTCCATGGTACAGGTACCCGAATTGAAGGTGCGCACGGGGCGCCCGCCGAAATACTCGGACAGCTGGGCTTCGAAGGCTTGCACTTTCGGGCCGCTGGTAATCCAGCCCGAGCGCAGCACCTCGCCGACGGCGGCGATGGTTGCTTCATCGATGGTGGGTTTGGAAAAAGGCAAAAAGGGCAGGGTAGAGGTCATGGGGTGCGGTTCTTGGTTCTGTATTTTGTCAGGGGCGTCGTCGCCGAGGCTGCCAATGCGGTCAACGTCCGCCGGCAGGCATAGCTATTTTATATCGTCAGTATGGCGGCACAGTCGGTTCAGCGGTGAAAAATCATGCTGGTATGGGGTGCGGCAAGCTGGCCGGGAGTGCGAGCCGCACTGGCTCGCACTCCTTTAAACATTTATTTGTTGGCAATCACCATGCGGCGCGCGTCCTCGGCAATAACACGCATGGGCACGCCACGTTGTTGCAAGCTCTTGTAACGGTCCAGGCTGATAATGGCCATGTCGTGCACGCCGGCGTTGGCATCGTTCGTCCACTGCGTGATGAACGGTTCGATGGTCGGGATGGACAGTTCGGGCTGCTGTTTCAGGCCAAACGTGAATTCATCCCAGTAATCGACGAGGATCACTGGCCGCTGCAGGTAATACGTGAGCGACTGTTCATAAATGCCGACGGAATAGAGCTTGGTATCGGCCGTCAGTTCGGCCTGGATCTGCGGCAGCATGTCGGTGCCTGCGCGGTTCTGGCCATACAGTTCCGAGCCGGCCAGGATGCAGTGCGTGGCCAGGAAGCCGGCGCCAGCGATCGTCAGCACGGTCATGTCGCGGCGCAACTGGCGCGCATGCAGCAAGGCCAGGGCGCCGCCGGCCAGGGCGAAGAAGCCGGCCGCCATCAGCCATGGCTGGTAGCCCTTGAGCGCGATCAAGGCTTCCGCGTCGCGCGCGCTGGCCTTGCCGAAGGCGATCGGTCCGCCGACAAGGATGGCCGCGCCCAGCACGCACAGCAGGCCGGCGGCGAACAGGCGCTGGCGGCGCGACGCCGATTCCAGGTACAGCGCCACCAGCAGGGCCAGCGCCGGGAAGATGGGCACGATATAGCCAGGCAGCTTCGAGGTCGAATAGCTGAAGAAGAAGAAAATGAAGACGGCCCAGACCAGCAGCATCAAGCGGGGCTGGAAGGCACCCTCCTGGCGCTTGAAGGCGGCGGCCAGGCTTTGCGGCAGCACGCCTATCCATGGCAGGATGCCTGGAATGAGCAGGACCAGGAAGTAGTACCAGGCGCCTTCGCGCTTGTGCCCCTTCATCAGGAAGCGCTGGAAATGCTCGTGGATGAAGAAGAAATGCGGCTGCTCCGGATTGCGCAGGGCAACCAGCACGAACCACGGTGTGGCGATGGCAAAGAACACCAGCAAGCCCTTGACCAGATGCAGACGCGTCCAGATGCGCCAGTCGCGCGCGCACAGCGAATACAGCACCAGCACGGCGCCCGGCAAGACGATGCCGATCAAGCCCTTGGCCAGCACGGCCAGCGCCATGCCAGCCCAGCATACCAGCATCCAGTTGCGGCGCTCACGCGCGGTGGCGTCGTCGCGCTGGGCCACCAGCAGGCTGGCCAGGGTCAGGGTCATCATGCCCGACAGGCCCATGTCGAGCGAATTGATCTGGCCGGAAGCCAGCCAGAACAGGCTCGACGCCAGTACCAGACCAGCATACAAGCCCACGCGCGGACCGAACACTTTCTTGCCCGCAAATGCCGTCATGCACACGCCGATGATGCCGCACAGGCCAGTCCACAGGCGTGCCTGCCATTCGCCCAGGCCGAAGGCGGCGAAGGTCAGCGCATTCATCCACGTTTGCAGTGGCGGCTTTTCAAAGTATTTGATGCCGTTCAGGCGGGTGGTAATCCAGTCGCCCGTGACGAACATTTCGCGCGCCATCTCGGCATAGCGGCCCTCGTCGGGCGGCACCAGGGTACGCACGCCCAACGCATACAGGGTGACGACGATGAAGATGCCCAGCAGGGACCACATCAGCAGCCTCGAGCTGTGCAGTTCGTTGACATTGATTTTCATGCAGCGCTGCCTGCGCCGGGAGCCAGAATCAGGGCCAGGGTGACTTTGCGGCCTTCGCCCATCAGGATATTGTAGGTGCGGCAGGCTGCCTGGCTATCCATGCACTCGACGCCGATGCGGCGCATGGTCAGCGCGGCCGTCAGCTTCGGATGCACGAAACGCTGGCGCTCGCCCGTACCGAGGATGACCACGTCGGGCGCATCGGCCAGGATTTGCGCGAAATGTGCCTCGCTCAGCTGCTCGAAACTGCCGACATCCCACGCCCGTGGTGGCATTTCCGGCATGACAATCAGGCTGTAGTTGTATGGCTGGGCATTGATCTCCACGCCATTTTCATCGTAGCCTGTGACGGTTTGGTATTGTTGGGTGCTGCTGGCATGCAGTTTCATGGCGATGTCGGGGCTGTTCGTGTCGGTTGATCGGTGTGCGCGCCGTGCGGATGCGCGCTGCGCGCCAAGGGCGCAAGCATGCCATAAGTGACAGAAAAGAGCGACTGAAAAGCAACATCCTTTCCAATTTGCAATCTATGGGTAATTCTTTGGAGTAACTATGGCAGGCGGCGCTTGCCATAGTAGTAGGCAAAGATTAAGAGAAGATGAAGAGCTTCCGGTGGAAAAAAGCACGCGCGTGCCGGATGGCGTGGCATAAACGGCGCGAAATGCTGCAATTTGCCATGTTTAATTTGATAAAATGGCCTGCTTTCGGCGAGAATGGTTGTTTTCGCATTGCAGTCTCACGAGTTCACAGTTCTGGCGCGGCTTTCATGCTGCAAGCGTAGGCCGGCCGCGCCGCATCACGACAGGGATTTATTTTGCGACCGATTCAGAAATCGAATAAATTGGCGGACGTCTGCTATGACATCCGCGGCCCGGTCCTGGAAAAATCCAGGCAAATGGAAGAAGAAGGCCACAAGATCACCAAGCTCAATATCGGCAATCTGGCCGTATTCGGCTTCGATCCGCCCGATGAAATCGTGCGCGACATGATGCTCAATCTGCAGAATGCGGCCGGCTACACGGATTCGAAAGGCATGTTCGCGCCACGCAAGGCCGTCATGCATTACACGCAAGGCAAGAATATCGCCGGCGTGACCATCGATGACATCTACCTGGGCAACGGCGCCTCGGAACTGATCGTCATGTCGATGAACGCCCTGCTCAACAGTGGTGACGAAGTGCTGGTGCCGGCGCCTGACTATCCGCTGTGGACGGCCGCCGTCAGCCTGTCGGGCGGCAATCCCGTGCATTATGTGTGCGACGAGCAGAACGAGTGGTATCCCGATATCGAGGACATGCGCCGCAAGATCACGCCGCAAACCAAAGCCATCGTCGTCATCAACCCGAACAATCCCACGGGCGCCTTGTACCCGGTTTCCGTGCTGCAGCAGATCGTCGACCTGGCGCGCCAGCACCAATTGATCATTTTCGCCGACGAGATCTACGACAAGGTGCTGTACGACGAAGCCGAGCACGTGTCGATCGCCTCGCTGGCCGACGACGTGTTGTTCATCACCATGAACGGCCTGTCGAAGAATTACCGCTCCTGCGGCTACCGCTCCGGCTGGATGGTGGTCTCGGGCGAAAAGCGCCACGCAAAAGATTACATCGAGGGTCTCAACATGCTGGCCTCGATGCGGCTATGCGCCAACGCGCCGGGGCAGTTTGCCATCCAGACGGCGCTTGGCGGCTACCAGAGCATACAAGACCTGGTGGGGCCCGGCGGGCGCCTGTTGAAACAGCGCGACCTGGCGCACAAGCTGCTGACCGATATCCCGGGCGTCACCTGTGTCAAGCCGAAGGCCGCGCTGTACATGTTCCCGCGCCTGGACCCGGAGATCTATCCGATCGCCGACGACCAGCAGTTTGCCTATGAATTACTGGCCGAAGCCAAGGTCCTGATCGTGCAGGGCACGGGCTTCAACTGGATCGCGCCCGACCATTTCCGCGTCGTCTTCCTGCCCAACTCCGATGACCTGACCGAGGCCATGGGGCGCATTGCGCGCTTCCTCGAAGGTTACCGCAAACGTCACGGCCGGGGCTGAACCGGCCAGCAGCAATCTCGATCAACCATACCGATCAACCTGGCGCCGCCAAAGGGGGGCGCCACTTATGAGCAGTCAAGCACAACTATGAAATCCATCAAGATCGGCCTGCTGGGCCTGGGCAATGTCGGTTACGGCACGTTCAGCGTCCTGAAACGCAACCAGGAAGAAATCAAGCGCCGCGCGGGCCGCGGCATTGAAGTCGTCGCCGTCGCCGTGCGCGACGTGGCGCGCGCCGAAGCGCTGGTCGCCGGCGGCTGCAAGGTCGTTAGTGACCCCTACCTGATCGTCAACGATCCCGAGATCGATATCGTCGTCGAACTGATCGGCGGCTACGACCTGTCGAAAACCCTGGTGATGCAGGCGATTGCCAACGGCAAGCACGTGGTCACGGCCAACAAGGCCCTGCTGGCCGTGCACGGCAACGAAATCTTCGCCGCCGCCCAGGACAAGGGCGTCATGGTGGCCTTCGAAGCGGCGGTCGCCGGCGGCATCCCCATCATCAAGGCGCTGCGCGAAGGCTTGACGGCCAACCGCATCGAATGGATCGCCGGCATCATCAACGGCACCACCAATTTCATTTTGTCCGAGATGCGCGACAAGGGCCTCGATTTCGCCACCGTGCTGAAACAGGCGCAGGAACTCGGCTACGCGGAAGCCGACCCCACCTTCGACATCGAGGGCGTCGATGCCGCGCACAAGGCCACCATCATGTCGGCCATCGCCTTCGGTATCCCGGTGCAGTTCGACAAGGCCTACGTGGAAGGCATCAGCAACCTCAATGCCGTCGACATCCGCTATGCCGAGCAGCTGGGCTACCGCATCAAGCTGCTGGGCATTACCAAGCGCGCCACCGTCAACGGCGTGGAAGGCATCGAGCTGCGCGTGCATCCGACCCTGATCCCGGCCAAGCGCTTGATCGCCAACGTGGAAGGCGCCATGAACGCGGTGCTGGTGCATGGCGACGCCGTCGGCGCCAGCCTGTACTCGGGCCGTGGCGCGGGCGCCGAGCCGACTGCCTCGTCGGTGATCGCCGACCTGGTCGACATCACGCGCCTGGCCACGGCCGACCCGGAACACCGCGTGCCGCACCTGGCCTTCCAGCCGAACGCGATGACCGATATCGCGATTTTGCCGATGTCGGAAATCACCACCAGCTACTACCTGCGCATGCACGTGGCCGACCAGCCGGGCGTGCTGGCCGACCTGACGCGCATCCTGGCCGAACGCAGCATCTCGATCGACGCCATGCTGCAAAAAGAGCCGGCCGAGGGCGAGACGCATACGGACATCATCATGCTGACGCACCAGACGCAGGAGAAGAACGTCACGGCCGCCATCGAAAAGATGGAAGCATTGAACAGCGTGGTGGGCACGGTGACCAAGATCCGCCTGGAAAACCTGAGCTGAGCGTTTTCAGCGATCCACGCAAAAACGGCGCCGAGGGCGCCGTTTTTTATTCGTGATGTTGGCGTGGCCGATGGTGCTGTCGGATTACGGTCCTGCGGACCTAATCCGACCTACTCTGCGGTACCGACGGGACCCACATCCATGCCGTCATAGCTGGCCAGCTGGTTTTCCTGGGCAAACGCCATCAGTTCGCCATTGCGCGCGTGCAGACTATCGACGCCATGCACTTCGGCTTTTTCCACGTGCAGCACCCACACTGGGGCGGCGGCCGCGTCGTCCAGTTCGGGCTGGTACAGTTCCACGGGGCGGTAGCCCTGCAGCGCCAGCAGGGTGGCGGCCTGTTCCAGTGGTTCGGACGTGGGGTTGGTGAAGTAATAGCCCCACAGCAGCGGCTGGGACAAATCCCACGGCGCGTTTTCTGCGATATTGGCAAACAGTTCGGTTACGTCTTCTTTGGTCATCATGGCAGTGGGCCTTCATTAAAATCTCAGGGCGCGATCTTAGCATCGACTGGCGTTGCGGCGAAATACACGCCGACTTTCAGTCCATGTCCATTCGCCGCCGTGGCCAGTTCCAGGCGCGCGTCATGCAGGGCAGCGATGTCGCGCACGATGGCCAGTCCCAGGCCGGCGCCGCCAGGGTTGCTCTCGAGTGCCGCGCCAACCCGGTAGAACGGCGTAAATACCCGTTCACGTTCCGCAGGCAGGATGCCGGCACCGCTATCCTCCACCTCCAGCACGGCGCCGTGCCCGTTCCTTGCCTGCGCCGCGCGCACGCGAAGGATCACGCTGCCGCCCTGCGGTGTGTAGCGCAGGGCATTGTCGACCAGGTTGGCCAGCAGTTCGTGCAGCAGCAAGGCCTGGCCATGCACGGGCGCGTCATCGGGCGCTTCCAGCGATAAATCGATATTTTTGCCGACGGCAGCCATGGCCATTTCCAGCCCCACCTGCTGCGCCATGTCGCGCAGCGAGACGGTATCCATGGCCAGGCTGTCGCCGCCATGCTCGATGCGGGCCAGGGTCAGCAGGCGGTTGGCCAGCAGCACGGTCGAATCCGTGGTGGCGGCGATCGAGCGCACAATGTCGCGCAGGGCGGCCATGTCCGGCGGCGTGCCGGCCTGGCGGTCACATTCGCGCATGGCCAGTTCGGCCTGGGTCTTCAGCACCGTCAACGGCGTGCGCAGCTGGTGCGAGGCGTCGGCGATGAAGCGGCGCTGGCTGGCGATCAGCTGCTGCAGGCGCGACATGGAACCGTTCATGGCGCTCACCAGCGGGCGCATTTCCTTGTGCACCAGCTTGGGATCGACGTCGGACAGGTCAGACAAGGTGCGTGTCTCGACTTCCGTTTTCAAACGCATTAGCGGCCGCAGCACCAGGCGCACGGCAAACCAGACGAGGGCGCCCATCACCAGTATCATCGCCGCCTGCCAGCTCAGGGTATCGAACAGGATCTGGTTCGACAGGCCGCGCCGCGCGTCCAGCGTTTCAGCCACCTGTATCAGGGCGATGCCGCGCATCGAGTCGTCATACACGGGTTGCAGCAGGGCGGCGATGCGGATCGGCTTGCCGTGGTAATCGGCGTGGTAGAAGCGCACCAGGGCGGGGTAGTTCTGCGAGCGAGGCACGTTTTTCGGCACGGGCGGCAAGTCGCCATAGCCCGAGACCAGTTCGCCGTTGATGCCCGTGACCTTGTAGTAGATGCGGCCCAGGGTATCGGTCTCGAAGCTGTCGAGCGCCACGTAAGGCACTTCGGCCACCACCTTGCCGCCAACGATGGAGACGCGCTCGGCCAGCGCCCGCGTCGATGCCAGCAGGGAGCGGTCGTAGGCCATGTCGGCCGCGTCGAGCGCGTTGCGGTAGACAAAGACGGCGTCCAGCAGCACCAGCATCACCAGCGGGATGAGCAGCCAGCGCAGCAGCTGGCTGCGCAGGCTGCCCAGCGGGCGGCCCTGCCCCCAGCGCCGACGCAGGCGCTCGAATACGGGCAGGTGTGGGGCGCGCACGCTCATCGTGGCGTGGCCGGCACCATGGCGCTGCGCGGTTGCAGCAGGTAGCCGATGCCGCGCAGGGTGGTGATGACGGCGCCGTCGGGTGAGCCGCTTTCCACACCGCTTTCGAGTTTCTTGCGCACGCGGTGGATATACAGTTCGATGGCGTCCAGGTTGACGTCGTCGGCCAGCGCGAACACTTCATCGAACAGCTTTTCCTTCGATACGGCGCGCCCGGAGCGCGTGATCAGCGCCTCGAGCACCGCGTGTTCGCGCGGCGTCAGGGGGAAGGCGGCGCCTGCATAGCTGAACATGCGCGTGACGGTGTCGAAACTGAGCGCGCCGCAGGTGTGCACGAGCGCTTCGTTGCCCTGGCTGCGGCGCAGCAGGGCTTTCACGCGCGCTTCCAGTTCGGCCAGCTCGAACGGCTTGGCCATGTAGTCGTCTGCGCCCAGGTTCAGGCCCTGCACTTTCTCATCCAGGCCGCCACGCGCCGTAAGTATCATGACGGGCGTCTTGCCGCGCGTGCCGCCGCGCGCCCGCAGGCGGCGCAGCACGTCCAGCCCATCCATCTTCGGCAGTGTCAGGTCGAGCAGCACCAGCGAGTATTCCTGCGTATGCAGCAGGGCGTCGGCATCTGCGCCGTTGTGGGCGGTCTCCACCGTCAGGTGCGCGTCGCGCAGGGCCTTTGCCAGCCAGTGCGACAGCTCCAGATGGTCTTCCACTAATAATATGCGCATGGTCTCCGCCATTCGTTGAAATGATGCAGTGTAAGCCTGGCGGCAGGGCAGGCGATGAATATGTTGATGTCCATTGTGGCTGGCCGGCGACACCTGTCATGCTGAAAGCCAATTGAAAGGATGGCGCTCATATAGTGTGATCCTGATTCATGAAATTGATCAGGTATATCACCAATAACTATATCTAAGGGAGACACTTTACATGAAGAAAACTGCATTCTCGCTGGCCGCCATGGCGGTACTCGCCGCTGCCGGCAGCGCCCAGGCCCAGTCGAACGTCACCCTGTACGGCCGCCTGGACGCCGGCATCAGCAACACCAGCAACGCCGGTCCGAACAAAAGCTCGATGACGCAGGTGAGCTCCGGCGGCATGAACACCTCGCGCTGGGGCATCCTGGGCAGCGAAGACCTGGGCGGCGGCCTGAAGGCCGTCTTCAATCTGGAAGGCGGCATTCTGGTCGACACGGGCGCGGCCGATGGCGCGCTGTTCAAGCGCCAGGCCAATGTGGGCCTGGAAGGCGCGTTTGGCCGCGTCGTGCTGGGCCGCTCCTTCACCACCGTGTATGACTTCGTGCTGCCGTTCGATCCGATGGCCTATGCACCGTTCTACTCGTGGGCCACTTCGGCCAACGCGACGGGCCCGAGCAAATACGGCATGACGACGGCCTTCGACAACATGGTCAAGTATTCGGGCAAGACGGGCGACTTCAGCTACGGCGCATCGTACGGTTTCGGCGAACAGTCGACGGGCAACTCGGACAGCGCCAAGCTGGCCACGGCCGTCACCTACAAGACCGGCCCTGTCAGCCTGCTGGCCACGTATGAACAGGTGAACGGCAATGCCATCGCCGGCGGCGCGCGCGACAAGACCACCGCGTACCACCTGGGCGCCATGTATGACGACGGCCCGTGGAAAGTGCAGGCGGCGGCGCGCGACTACAAGCTCGATCCGGCTGCCTCCGGCAAGGCCGACGTGCGCGGCACCCTGTACTGGGGCGGCGTCAGCTACAAGACCACGCCGGTCATCACCCTGACGGGCGTGATCTACTACCAGGACGTGAAAAACGTGGCCGCCAACCTCGACGCAGATCCGATCATGTACGTGGCGCGCGTGCGCTATGCCCTGTCCAAGCGCACCGACCTGTATGTGGCCGGCGCGTATGCCAAGGCCAAGCACAACCAGCTGGTCAGCCTGTCGCGTGACGATGCCGGTTTCGGCGACACGCAGCGCGGCCTGATCGCCGGCATCCAGCACCGCTTCTAAGCCATGACGATGCTGCGCTCCCTATTCCTGTCGTTGCTGTGCCTGCTGCCCGCCGTGGCCGGGGCACAGGCGTCCGCGCCGGCCGAGTGCGTGGTGCCGTCCAAGCCGGGCGGCGCCATGGATTTGACGTGCAAGCTGGCGAAAAAAGGCCTGGCGCAGGAGGGCGCGGCAGGCGTGGCGGGCCCAATGCGCATCAGTTATCTGCCCGGTGGCATTGGCGCCGTGGCCTGGCACTCGATGGCATCGCAACGACGCCGCGCGGAAGCGAACACGCTGGTGGCGTTTTCAGGCGGTTCGCTGCTCAACCTGGCGCAGGGCAAGTTTGGCAATGCGAAGGCGGGCGACGTGCGCTGGGTGGCGGCGCTGGGCGCCGACTACGGCATGATCGCCGTGCGCAGCGATTCGCCCTACAAGAGCCTGGCCGACCTGATCGCTGCGCTGCGCCAGCATCCTGACAAGGTGCTGATCGGCGTCTCCGGCACCATCGGCAGCCAGGACTGGCTGAAGATGGCACTGCTGGCGCGTCATGCCGGCATCGATCCGAAAGTGCTGCGTTTTGTTGCGCTCGAAGGCGGCGGCGAAGTGTTTACGGCGATGCAGGCCGATTATGTGCAGGTGGTCTCGGGCGACACGTCGGAGGCCACACTGAACGCCAGCGCCAACCATGCGCGCGTGCTCGCGGTACTGTCGGAAAAGCGCCTGCCCGGCGTGCTGGCCGGCGTGCCGACGGCGCGCGAGCAGGGCTTCGACGTGGTCTGGCCCATCATCCGTGGCGTGTGGATGGGACCCCAGGTGCCCGAGGCGGACTACCAGCGCTGGGTGGCCACCTTTGACCGTGTCATGGCCACGCCGCAGTTCGCCGAGTGGCGCGCGCAGGCCGGCTTGTACCCATTCGCCCTGACGGGGCCGAAGCTGACAGCATATGTCAAGAAGGCGGTCGATGAGTATGCCAGGCAAGCGAATGAGCTTGGCCTGATGCGCTGAACGACATCCTATTAAAAAAACCTATTCATAGACGGAGACAACCCATGCAAACCAAGACCCTGCTTCAAGCCGCCTTTGCCACCGCGTTTGCCAGCCTGGCCGGCGCCGCTTTCGCGCAAGTGCCGGCCGGCTATCCGGCCGACTACCAGAAGATCATCGACGCGGCCAAGAAGGAAGGCAAGGTGGTGATTTACAGCGCCACCGACAGCAAGGCTGCCGCTCCGCTGATCAAGGATTTCAGCGCCCTGTATCCGGGCATTTCGGTCGAATACAACGACATGAATTCCACCGAAGTGTATAACCGCTTCATTTCCGAAGTGGCCGCCGGCGGCAACACTGCCGACGTGATGTGGTCGTCGGCGATGGACTTGCAGATGCGCCTGGCCTCCGATGGCTATGCGCTCAAGTACAAATCGGTCGAAGCGGCGAAGATCCCCGGCTGGGCCATGTGGGATGATCAGGCTTACGGCACCACGTTCGAGCCGGCCGCCATTGTCTACAACAAGCGCCTGCTCGATCCCAAGGAAGTGCCGAAGAATCACGACGACTTCGTCAAGCTGATCGCCACGCCGAAATTCAAGGACAAGGTCACCACCTACGACATCGAAAAATCGGGCGTGGGCTTCATGTTCATGGCGCAGGATGCGAAAGAATATCCGCAATTCCTGGCGCTGCAAAACGCCTTTGGCACGGCCAAGGTGCGCGTGCAGTCGTCGACGGGCACCATGATGGAGCGCATCTCGTCGGGTGAAAACCTGATCGGCTACAACGTGCTGGGCTCGTATGCCCTGGTGCGCGCCAAGACCGATCCGTCGATCGGCGTGGTGCTGCCCAAGGATTACACCCTGATCCTGTCGCGCGTGCAGTTCATCAACAAGAACGCGAAGAACGTCAATGCCAGCAAACTGTGGCTCGATTACATCTTGTCGCATCGCGGCCAGACCATCATCGCCAACGGCGCCAAGCTGTTCGCCATCCGCGCTGACGTCACGGGCGAAACCACGTCGGCTGACCTGATCAAGCAAATCGGTGCGGCCAACGTCAAGCCGATTCCCGTGCACCCGATCATCCTGCAATTTCTGGGACCGGCCAAGCGCATGGCCTTCCTGAAACAGTGGAAAGAAACAGCCGGCAAGAAGTAGGAATCGTTCCTAGGCCGTCTTAGCCGTCCGCAGGCGCATACCTGCGGACGGATGCCGCACCCTTCATTCATTGGATTCATCATGCAAACTGCCATCTTGCCGCTGCCTGCACGGTCGCGCTCTCCCTTGTCGCGCCTGAACTGGTCGCGCGGCGTGGTCGTGACGATCACGCTGATCGCCATCTTCTTGCCGCTGTTCCTGATTTTTTATCAGAGCTTTTTGAACGCGCCGTTTTTCATGCCCGTGCGCGAATTCGGCTTTGACTCCTACCGTTTCATCTTCGATGATCCCGATTTCGCCATGGCCTTCAAGAATGGCCTGATGCTGGCCTTCGGCCTGACCGTCATCGCCGTGCCGCTGGGCGGCATGCTGGCCTTCTTGATGGTGCGCACCGACTTGCCCGGCCGCGGCTGGGTGGCGCCCATGCTGCTGGTGCCCATCTTTGTCTCGCCGATGGTGATGGGCTTTGGCTACGTCGTCTCGATGGGGCCCGTGGGCTTTTACTCGATCTGGGCCAAGGAGCTGCTCGGCTTCGTGCCCTGGAATATTTATTCCTTCACCAGCATCGTCATCATTGCCGGCCTGACGCACGTGCCGCACGTCTACCTGTATGCTTCTTCGGCGCTGAAAAGCCTGGGTTCGGACGTGGAGGAAGCGGCCCGCGTGGCGGGCGCCTCGCCGATCCAGGTGATGCTTAATGTGTCACTGCCGATGATCATGCCTGCGCTGGCGTATGCTGGCGTGCTGGTGTTCTTCCTCGGCTTCGAAGTGTTCGGCCTGGTGCTGGTGCTCGGTGATCCGGAAGGCCATTTGGTGCTGCCAACCTATCTGTACAAGCTGACGAATAAACTGGGCACGCCGTCTTACCACCTGATGGCCGCCGTCGCCGTCTGCCTGGTGATGGTGACCATGCCGCTGGTGATGATACAGCGCTGGCTGCTCAAGTCCGCCAACAAGTATGTATCGATCAAGGGCAAGGGCGCGCGCAGCAAGGCCATGCCGCTGGGCCGCTGGAAATGGCTGGCGTTTGCCTTGCTGGCCGGCTGGCTGATCTTCACCATCATCCTGCCATTGACGGGCATCGTGCTGCGCTCATTCGTGCAGTACTGGGGCGAAGGCGTGCATCTGGCCGACGTGCTGACACTGCAGCATTTCCGCGATATTTTCGACCAGCCATCGCTGGTGCGCGGTATCGTCAACACCATACTGATCGGCGTCGTCGGCGGCGCCCTGGCCGTGGGCTGCTACAGCTTCATAGCGCTGGCCATGCACCGCAAGCAGGACGGCATCACGCGCCTGCTCGACTACAGCGTGCTGGTGCCGCGCGCCGTGCCGGGCCTGCTGGCCGGCCTGTCGTTCCTGTGGGTGTTCCTGTTCGTGCCGGCCTGGCTTGACGGCATGCTCAAGGGCATGGACAACGGCGTGGCCCTGTGGCTGAGCGGTCATGTCATCCCCGTGCTGCGCGAAGTGCGCTCGACGATTTTCGCCCTGTGGCTGGCGTATTCGGTGGTGTGGATGGCTTACGGCATGCGGCTCATTTCCACCGCGCTGCTGCAGGTGGGGCCGGAGCTGGAAGAGGCGGCGCGCGCCGTTGGTGCCAGCCGTGGCCAGGTGACGCGCGACGTCACGCTGCCGCTGATCAAATACGGCTTGCTGGGCGCCTGGCTGATGGTGTTCCTGATCTTCGAGCGCGAATACTCGACGGGTGTGTACCTGCTTTCGCCGGGCACGGAAGTGATCGGCGCCATGCTGGTGTCGCTGTGGGCAGGCGGCTCGACCGACCTGGTGGCGGCGCTGTCCTTCATCAATATCACCCTGGTGGCCATCGGCCTGGGCATCGCGCTGCGCTTCGGCGTCAAGCTGCATAACTAAATACAAAGACTGAGACCACATCATGAATGAATTGACCGTCAATGAGCTGTACCTGGACTACGGCACCGGCGCTGCCGCCAACCAGATCCTGAAGGGTGTCTCGATGCACCTGAAAAAAGGCGAAGTGGTCGCCCTGTTGGGGCCTTCGGGCAGCGGCAAGACTACCTTGCTGCGCGCCGTCGCCGGGCTGGAAAGCCCGAAGGCGGGCACCATCGAGATCGGCGAGCGCAATGTCTTCGACGGCGCGAAGCACTTCGAGATGCCGGCCGAGCATCGCAACCTGGGCCTGGTATTCCAGTCGTACGCGCTGTGGCCGCACAAGACCGTGTTCGACAACGTCGCCTACGGCCTCAAATTGCGCAAGATGGGCAGCACGGAGATCGCCGCGCGCATCAAGGAAGTGCTGACGCAGCTGGGTCTGGGGCACCTGGGCGAACGGTATCCGCATCAGCTGTCCGGCGGCCAGCAGCAGCGCGTGGCGATCGCCCGCGCACTGGTGTATAACCCGCCCGTGATCCTGCTCGACGAACCGCTGTCGAACCTGGACGCCAAGCTGCGCGAGGAAGCGCGCGCCTTCCTGCGCGAACTGATCGTGCGCCTGGGCCTGTCGGCACTGATGGTGACGCATGACCAGGGCGAGGCGATGGCCATTTCCGACCGCATTTTGCTGCTCAATAACGGCAAGATCGAGCAGCAGGGCACACCGCAAAGCATGTATGAAACGCCAGACACCCTGTTTACGGCCGAATTCATGGGCAGTAACAACCGCCTGCCCGGCAAGGTGGTGCAGCGCGATGGCAGCGCCGTCCGGCTGCTGGTCGATGGCGCCTCCATGCAGGGCGTGGCGCGCGGCGCCAACGTGGGCACGGAAGTCACCACCATGATCCGCGTCGAGGAAGTGAAGATCAGCGCCACGCAGGTGGACAACGCCATCGAGCTGCCTCTGCTGACCTGCATGTACCTGGGGGATCGCTGGGAGTGCCTGTTCGAGCGCGGTGGCGCCGAGAATATCAGCCTGCGGGCCTATTCGCGCCACAAGCTTGAAGCGGGCAAGTACTGGCTGCATATGCCGGCCGATAAACTCTGGGTGTTTTAACGGTGCCGTGGTGGCCACGCTGGCGCGCCGTCGGTGCTGCCCTGGCCGCCGGGCTGGCTGGCGCCGCCATCTGCCTGTGGCTGCACACGCCGCTGCCGTGGATGATAGGCCCCCTGTTCGCCACGGCCGGGCTGCGCCTGGCGGGGCGCGAACTGGCCTGCCCCGTGCGCGTGCGCGAAGCGGGGCAGTGGGCCATCGGCACGGCCCTGGGCCTGTATTTTACGGCGCCCGTGCTGGCCGTGCTCACTGTCTACACGCCGTGGATCGCCGGCACCGTGTTGTTCGCGCTGGCGCTGGGGGCTTCTGGCGCCATGCTGCTGCGGCGCCTCTCCGGTGTCGACCATGCCACCGCCTTCTTTGCCATGGCGGTGGGCGGCGCGTCCGAGATGGCGGTACAGAGCGAGCGCCATGGGGCCGATGTGGGCAAGGTCGCCGCGGCGCACAGCCTGCGCATGATGCTGGTAGTGGCGACGATCCCGTTCGGCGTGCGCTACTGGGGCAGCCATGGCCTGGAGGCGGGGCATGAAAGCTTCGTGCCCGGCGCCGCGCTGGTCGACTATGGCGGGTTGGCACTGCTGGTCGGCATCACGGTGCTGGCGGCCCTCGCATTCAAACGGGGCAGGCTGCCCAACGCCTGGGTCATCGGCCCGCTGCTGGCCGCGCTGCTGCTGACGGCGTGCGGCATCCATCTGTCGCGCCTGCCCGAATGGATAATACGCGCGGGCCAGCTGTTCATCGGTATCGCCCTGGGCACGCGCTTCAGCCCAGCCTTCCTGCATGCGGCGCCCCGCTACCTGGCGGGCGTGGCCGTGTGCACCATGCTCATGCTGTTGCTGGCGGCCGCCTTCGGTCTGGGCTTGTCGCACTGGATGGGCATCCACCCCGGCACGGCCATCCTGGCCGCCTCGCCCGGCGGTATCGCGGAAATGTCGCTGACGGCCAAGACCTTGCATCTGGGCGTGCCCATCGTCACAGCCTTTCACGTGGCGCGCATGGTGGTGCTGGTCTTGCTGATCGGTCCGCTATTTCGCCTGCTGCAACGTCCTTAATTTCCCCGCACCACGATTTCCTGCACCTTTGGCTCGCGCTGGCGCATGAAGCGCACGATGGAGTCGACGGTGACGACGTCGATCTGGCGCGTCATGCGGCGCTCGAACGGGTGATCGTCAAAAGCGATATTGGCACGGAACATGCGCGCGCCCAGGCGCGTGGCGGCCGGTATGCTGAGCGTTTGCGGCGCGTAGCTGGCGCTGCGCAACCAGCCTTGCGCTTCGGCGCGCGTTTCGATCTTGCCAGGCTCGTTGCTGGCAGCGGCCAGGGTTTCCAGCACCCACTGGTTCGAGTTCTGGTACTTGGTGGAAAACGGGTAGGCCAGCATATTGTAGTTCGCTTCATGCAGGCGCTTGGGGGTGTTCGATGTCAGCAGGCGCACCAGTTGCTGCTGCGTATCCTGGCCGGGAATCAAGATCAGGGTTTCATACATGAATACATCATCCATGAAGAAATTGCCCAAGCCTTCGTTGTACAGCGACGATTGCGCCGTGCCGCACTCATTGAGTTCATGTACCACCAGCCAGCGACCCTTGGGGTGGTCGCGCCAGGCCAGCGCCATGTGCGAATAGCGCAAATTGTACTTCGACAGGTCCTGGCCGGCGCGCGCCACCAGTGCCACTTGCGCGCCCGAGCCATCGAGCGCCTTCAGGGTCTTTTGCGCCAGGTCCATCGATTTGACGAGCGTGGTGGCATCCGTTTGCTTTTCCTCGCACGAGCGCCCCGCATGGGCGGCGCCGGTCAGGGCCAGGCTGATGAAAATGGCGGTCAGGCGTTTCATGGGTTCACGCTTTCGAATGGTGGAGGATGGCATTGCCGGCCGCGTTCGGCACATAGGCGATGGCCTTGCCCGACAGCACCAGCATGTGGCCCGTCGATACGGCCACCACTTTGACGACGGTGCCGGCCGCCAGCGACAGGCCTTGCATGGCCTTCTGGCTCAGCTTGACGGAGGCCGTGGTGGCGGCGGACGCGCTCGTGGCTGCGCTTTTGAGCACGAGGATGCTGCCGTCAGCCACGTCTTCCACCTTGTCGATGACGATTTCACCGGCGGCGGCCAGCACCGACATGGATCCGACCAGCACGATGGCCGACGCCCTGCTGGCGTTGTCGGAGGCGTTGGTGGTGTCGGAGTTGGCAGCCTGGGCCGTCAGGCTGGCGGCGCACAGCAGGGTAATGGCGAGTACGTGTTTCATGGAGATCCTGTTCTTCTTGATGAGGGCATTACACTTTGGAGTGGTGCAGCAGTGCCTTGCCCAGTTCGTTCGGGATGAAGGCGATGGCCTTGCCGGAAAGAACCAGCATATGGCCGGTGGACAGTGCCACCACATTGACCACTGTGCCTGCCGCCAGCGACAGGCCCTTGGCTGCTTGCGTGCTCATCTGGATGGAAGCGCCGCCCGCTTCTGACGCGCCTTTCAGTACGATGACGATGCCTTCGCCCACCGTTTCCACGCTGGCAACGACTACCTGGCCGGAAGCGACCAGCATCGACATGGAACCGGCGACGACCACGGCGGAACCTTCGCTGAGGTTTTGCGAGCCTTTCGACAGGTTCTCTGAGGCCGCGGCGTGGACCAGGCCGGGAGCGGCCACGGAGAGCGTCAACAGCGACAGGGACAGGCAGAGGGGCAGCAAGCGTTTCATGTGTTTCTCCTTCAAGTGTGCCAAGTGGCAACGCCATCATTGTAGACTGTGGGCAATTGGTCAATGGAAACGCTACTCGTAGCGGGCAGGCATACCGCAGGTAGCGTATTGCGCTACTTTTTTGCCGCCAGAACCGATGCTATTTTTATAAAGGAAGTGCATGCCGCAAACCCACGCCTTGATCGAAGCCTTGAAACGCCTGTTGAAAGCGCGCGCCGTCACGTATGCCGAGCTGGCCCAGCGCATCGGCGTGTCCGAAGCCAGCGTCAAGCGGATGTTTTCGCAGAAGCAATTTACGCTGCAGCGCCTGGACCAGATCCTGGTGGCCATCGGCAGTGATTTCCAGCAACTGGCGCTGGCCGTGCAGTCAGCCCAGGCTACGCCCACCCTGATCACCGGGCTGACGTATGCCCAGGAAAAGGAAATCATCGAGGACACCCGGCTGTTCGTGGTGGCCGTGTCCGCGCTGAACTTGCTGCCGCTGGAGCAGATTGTCGCCATCTATGACATCAGCGAGGCGCAAGCCGTCAAATATTTGCTGCGCCTCGACAAGATCGGTTTCCTGGAACTGCTGCCGAATAACCGGGTCAAACTGCTGGTGGCGCGCACGTTTGCGTGGATACCGAATGGCCCGATTCACACCTATTTCAAAAAGGAAGCTTATGGCGACTATTTGAACTCGCAGTTCGATGGCGAGACAGAGTTGCTGCGCCTGGTGAACGTGATGCTGTCGAAAAAATCCACGGCAGCCTTGCTGGAGCGCTTGAAGCAAGTGGCGGTGGAGTTTTCGCAGCAGCACCAGGAAGACGCGCGCCTGCCTGGTGAGGAGCGCCTGGCCATCAGCTTCATGCTGGCCGCGCGGCCGTGGATGCCGCAAACCTTCAAGGCCTTGCTGCGGCAGTAGTGGCTTACTGCGCGGGCGGCTGCTCGTCCTTGATCTGCGACAGCAAACGCCAGGCAAAAAAGCCCAGCACGCTCACGCCCAGCAGCAGGACCGCCCACAGTGCAGCCAGGCGCCATGGCGCACTGCTGTCAGCCGGTGCCGGTGCGGCGTCGCTTGCGCCAGCGCGCGCCGCCAACGTGCCCACTGTGGCAATCGGCAGCGCCTGCAATTCGCCGTCGCGATAGCCGGGCGCCACCTGAGACAGCGGCTGCGCCACCGGCTGCGCGTCGGCTTTTCCGAACGCCAGGTGATATGGCGCCTTGCCGCCGGCCAGGAACACCAGCGTTTCCGGCGTCCAGCCCAGGCGTAACAATGGCGCGCTGGCCGGCATCGCCGCACTTTGCGACTCGGGCCGCAGCACCCATTGCGTGGTCTGCACCACCGGCATGGCCAGGTCGCCGGAGACGCGTTCCTTGCCAGCCTCGCTGATGCGGTAAAAGCTGGTGGTCAGCAGCGGGTCAAAATACGCGCCATTGGCCGGTCGCGTTTGCCGGTGCAGGGACAGCCGGCGCTGCGGTACATAATGACTCTGGCGATACACGCCCAGTGTGACGGGCAACACCACGTTGCTCTCCTTGAATTGCAGCGCGATGCTGTCGGCGGGAATCGCGATCGGCGTGGCATACGCCCAATCGCCAGCAAGTTTGCCTGGAGCACCTCTCAGCACGATGCTCGCGCGTGGCGGCGGCGCCTCCGTTTCGCTGACGGCTTGCGCGGCAATCGATGCAAACACCAGCGGCTGGCCTTCCTGCCAGCTCAGGCGCGCGTAGCGGAAAGCGCGTGGCGCAAAGGCGATGCTGTCGTTGGCCAAGGTTTGCGTGTCGCTGTTGCTGAGCCAATTCAAGGTGGTGGTGCCAATGGCGTCCCATTGCTTCAGGTCATCGCTCACTTCCAGCAACACTTGAGCACTGTAATTGTCCGTGCTGGCCGGTGGCGTGAAGCGCAAGGCGGCGATGCGCTTGTCTTGCGTCTGCTTGCCCAGGTCGAGGATCAGCGCTTGCAGCGCCGCTGTGGCCGCTGTCGTGCCGGCGCGCGTGCTGACCGACAGCAAGCGGCCATCGTCGGCCGTGCGGATATCGATGCCTTGCAAGCCGTCGCCAGTTGCTGGCGCGCCCGTGACGGGGAAAATGCGGGCTGGAATGGCTGTCCTCTGCGTGGCTGATTGCGCTGGCGGAGCTCCGATGGCGTAGGGCAGGCGCTTGCCGTCGGCATCGAACAGGCGCAGGTCGGCCAGGCTGGCAGAGCGGGCGTGCAGGTAGACTTCCCTGGGCAACGATAGCTGGACGATGCCCGCGCCTGCCGGCGATTGGATCGGCATGCTCCAGCCGTAGTCCTGTGGCCGGTCCTGGCCAGGCGCAGCGAGCGCGGCGCCTGCCATCAACACGATGCCGAACATGAGTCTGGTTTTCATGTTGCTCCCGTTTGCGGTTCGGCTGGCGCTGGCGCGGCAGCCTTGGGGAAGGGCGCCAGGTAGCCGATCAAGACCATCAGCAAGCCCACGCCCACGAAGGATACGATGCGTTCGATGCCACCCACGTTCGACAGGTCGATCAGGAACAATTTCAGCACGACCAGCCCCAGCAGCATGGCGCCCATGCCCCACTGCTGGCGCCGCTGGTGGCGGGCCGCATGGCGCATCAGCAGCAGGGCCGTGATGCTCCACACCAGCGACAGCATGGCTTGCACGAATTGCGAGGCCAGCATGGCGTCAAAGGTGTACGGCACGCCCAGGTAGTGCGACACCGTGCGCAGCAGCATCAGGTTGAACCAGACATACACGCAGCAGGCGGCCACGGCCGGTAAACGCGCTTGCCACAGGGCGGGCAACGGCACTTGTTTCGCTGGCAGCAAACGGTAGCTGGCAATGGCCAGCAAGACGGCGAAGCCCGTGCTCAAGTCCAGCGGATTGAGCAACGGCAAATAGGGCAGGGGCGCCATGGCGCCATCGTCGACAATATTCCATGCGGCGATCAGCAGCAGCGACCACAGCGCGCCCAGCGGTATCAGGGTGCGCTGGTACCACGCGGCAATCGGCGCCACCGGCCAGGCCCCTGTTCTGCAGCGGCGGATCAGCCAGGCCAGGGCCAGCATCATGGCCCAGGCCGGCAAATAGCGGGCCCAGGCAGGGCTGACGCCGCCTTCGTGGCGCGCCAGCCAGGCGTTGACATGCATGGCTCCCACGGGCCACAGCATCAGCCACGGCGCGGCCGTGCGCTGCGTATGCAAGAAACGCAGCGCCCGCACGTCGAGTTGCCAGCCCGCTTGCGGCCAGGCCAGCAGCAGGTACTCGCCGGCCACCAGCGCGCTGGCCAGGGCCAGCCAGCTCAAGCCGGTCGGCAGGTAGTCGCGCAGATACAGCGCCAGCAGCAGGTTGGCGCTCCACAGGCCCAAACCGAGCCAGGTAGCCACGCTGAACCAGCGCAGCTGCGGCCAGTCGAGGCGCCGCGCCAGGATGGCGAACGCGGGCGTCGTGACGCACACGGCGATCAGGTACAGCGCCAGCCAGTGTTCGCCCGCATGCGGCTGCATCGTCAGGTCGCCGTCGATCAGGCGCAGCAGCCAGCTGACGAGCGGCACGAGGATGGCGGCAAACCACAGCAAGCCGCTCCAGACCAGCAGGGGCCGCGCGACCAGGGCCAGCAGCGCGTCGCCGCCACGCGCACGCAGCGCCAGGAAACGGGCGCTGGCAAAGGCGGCGGCGCCCAGCAGCAGGGCACTGAGGAAGGAGCCGTCGAACAGGCTGGCCGGGTGCTGGTCCCAGGCCCAGCTGGCGCGGCTGAGCATGACCATGCCGGCCAGCACCTGCACGGCCAGCAGCAGGGCGCGCGGCGCATGCCATTGTTCGCGCCGCGCCAGCACCGCCAGCAAGGCGGCCACGCCCAGGGCGCTGACGGTCAGCAGGTTCAGTTGCGTCGCTGCATCCGTGCGCAGCAGGATTTCCCTCCACAGGCCGCCCAGCAGCCAGGCCGTGGCGGCCGTCAGGAACAGCACGGACAGGCTGCTCATGAATTCCGGGTACAGGTGGCTGGCGTGGCGGCGGAAATTGTAGGCCATCACCAGGGCGGCGGCGGCCAGCAGCGTGCAGCCGAGCCAGATGTTGGCGTGCAGGGCAGTTGCTGTATCGAGTTCCTGCATGGCAAGGAGGAAGGAAATCCAGGCGGCCGCCTGCACCAGCAGGCCGAAGGCCCAGGCCAGGGTCTGGCGCTGGCGCAAGCCGACCCAGACGATGCCCGCGCCTTCCAGCGCCCAGGCAGCAGACGTCCAGCGGCCGTCGAGGGCGAACGGGATGGCCAGCGTGCCAAACACGATGCCCAGCGCCAGGAAGGCTTCGGCCAGCAGGCGGAAGCCAATGCGGCGCCAGAGCGCCACGGCCAGTCCCGTGTAGCACAGGCCGGCAAGCAGCGCCGAAAACGCCAGGCCAAATTCAAAGTGCTGGACCAGGCCGTATTGCAGGCCCATGGCCGCCAGTGGCGTGCCGAAGACGAGGGTGCCATCCACATAGTGTTTCAGGCGCGGCGCCTGGCGCGCGCAGTAGGCAATCGCGATGCCGATATAGAACAGCACGAACAGGATCAAGAACAGCTGTGTCGACAGGTAGTGCTCGGGCGTGTAGCGCAGCAGGCCCCAGGTGGTGGCGACGACAAAGGTAAAGCCAAAGCTCAGCACATTCAGGACGCGCCAGGCGCGCTTCAGGGCGATGGCGAAGACGCCCGCGTTGAGCAGCGCGTAATAACTGAACAGGCCGATATGGTTGCCGCTGCCTGTCGACACGAGCAGTGGCACGGCAAAGCCGCCGACGATGCCGAAGACGGCCAGCCAGACGGCGTTTTGCAGCACGGCCAGCAAACATGTGAACGCCGTCAGCACGAACAGCACGGCAAACGCCAGGCCCGCCGGAATCAGTTCGTACAGGCGGAAGGCGCCGAACGTCACCAGCATCAATATCGCCAGCGCCGTGCCCTGCAGCGGCAAGCTGATGCCGGGACGTTTGAGCCGGATGCGCCAGGCCCATGCCAGTAGGGCAATATCGGCCAGTGCGATGCCGGCCAGGCGCAACTCGATGGGCACCGTGACCTGGGCCGACACATAGCTGAGCAGGAAGCTGACGCCGAGGAAGAGGATCAGCAAGCCCAGCTTGGCAACCAGGTTGCCGGTAAATAACCAGTTCTTCGCCTTGGCAACGAGGCCGTCCGGGCGCGCGATCCAGGAGGGAGTATTGGGGGCGGCAGGGGCGGGCCTGGAGGGAGCCTGCGCAGCTGGTTTCGGCGGCAAGGGCGCGGCTGTTGCGGGGGCTGCTGCCGGCGCCACCGTTGCCACCTCGGCCACCTTGATCGCGGCCGCTTGCGGCACGGGGGTGGGCGGCGGCAAGGGTGTCGGCACTGCCATAGGCGCCACGCTATCGGGCACGATTGGCACGACGGGCGTGGCCGCTGGCGATTCGGCTAGTCCTTCCAGTGCGCGCAGGCGCTGCTGGATGCCGTCGACTTCCTTGCGGAGGCGCGCTGTCAGCAACTCCAGATCCGCCACCTTTCGGCGGTGCTGCAGCACCAGCACGAAGGCGGTGACCAGCAAGGCCAGGATGGTCAATGATGTCATTCCAAACATGGTGGCAGCTTTCCGGGAGGGGCGGGCAGGGGCGCCAGCGCTATGCGCACATTACCTTATTATCAAGAAACAAGCGATTTCTGTTGTATCACGGCAAGTGCCGCGCCTTGTACTGCTGCAAGACAAGTTTGGACCTGCGGCAGGCTTTTCTTATTGATGCCGAGCAAGATGACGACATTCAGATTGTCGTGCGCAGGATAGTGCTGTATTTTAGCAATTCCTTAATTGCCAGTACCCCATGCCATGAGTCAAAGCAGCCAGTTTTCCCTATTGTCGCAGCGCCGTTTCGGGCCCTTCTTCTGGACCCAGTTCTTCGGCGCCTTCAACGACAATCTGTTCAAGACGGCCCTGATGGTGATTCTCGCCTATGACGCGCTGAGCTGGACCACGCTAGACCCGTCCACCATCACCAACCTGATTCCCGGCCTGTTCATCTTGCCCTACGTCGTGTTCTCGGCCACGGCGGGCCAGCTGGCCGACAAATTCGAAAAGGCGGGCCTGGCGCGTTTCGTGAAATGGATGGAATTGGCCATCATGGCCGTGGCCGCCGCTGGCTGGATGACGCATACCCTCTGGCTGCTGGTGGCCGCCGTGGTGGGCATGGGCGTGCATTCGACCCTGTTTGGCCCCGTCAAGTATGCGTATCTGCCGCAGCAGCTCAAGCCCGAGGAATTGGTCGGCGGCAATGGCCTGATCGAGATGGGCACCTTCGTCGGCATTTTATTGGGTGAAATCCTCGGCGCCGTGCTGATCGTGCACAAGCCGCTGGGCGTGGAACTGGTGGCCGGCGCAACGATTGCCGTGGCCATTTTCGGGCTGATCGCCAGCTACCGCGTGCCGCGCACGCCCGCGCCCGAGCCGGACTTGAAGGTGAGCCTGAACTTTGTCGCCGAATCGTTCCGCAACCTGAATTTCTCGCGCAAGAACCGTCCCGTCTTCCTGGCCATGCTGGGAAATTCCTGGTTCTGGTTTTACGGCGCCCTGATCCTGGCGCAGTTCCCCGTGTATTCGAAGGATTTCCTGCATGGCGACCACAGCGTCTTCGTGCTGCTGCTGACGGTGTTTTCCGTTGGCATCGGCACCGGTTCTCTGCTGTGCGAACGCCTGTCCGGCCACAAGATCGAGATCGGCCTGGTGCCGTTCGGCTCCATCGGCTTGTCGCTGTTCGGCATCGACCTGTATTTCGCCAGCAATGCGTATATGAATACACAAGTTGTCGACGCGCTGGCGTTTGTCAGCCAGGCGGGCGTGCCGCGCATCTTGCTCGACATCGTCATGATCGGCGTGTTTGGCGGCTTTTTCATCGTGCCCCTGTTCGCCCTGATCCAGACGCGCTGCGACCCGAAACACATTTCGCGCACGATCGCCGGCATGAATATCTTGAACGCCCTGTTCATGGTGGCGGCCGCTGGCGTGGCCATCGTGCTGCTGGGACGAGGTTTTACCATACCCCAGCTGTTCCTCGTCACGGCCATTCTGAATGCGCTGGTGGCCGCCTACATCTTCTCGCTGGTGCCGGAATTCCTCATGCGTTTCCTGGCGTGGATACTCATCCAGACCGTGCACCGTGTGAAAGTCGTTGATGGCGAGCGCATCCCGACGGAAGGCGCGGCCGTGCTGGTGTGCAACCACGTCAGCTATGTGGACGCCATCGTCATCATGGCGGCCAGCCCCCGCCCCATCCGTTTCGTCATGGACCACCGCATCTTCAAGATGCCGCTGATGGGCTGGATTTTCCGCACGGCCAAGGCCATCCCCATCGCGCCAGCCAAGGAAAACCCCTTCCTCATGGAAAAGGCCTTCATCGACATTGCGCAAGCGCTGCACGAGGGGGAACTGGTGTGCATTTTCCCTGAAGGCAAGCTGACGCGCACGGGCCAGATCAGCGAATTCAAGGGCGGCATCGCCAAGATCGTCGAGCGCAGCAAGGTGCCCGTGATTCCGCTGGCGCTGCGTGGCTTATGGGGTCATCTGTTGAGCCACCGCAATGGCCATTTGTTCGAGCGCGCCTTCAAGGCAGGCTTGCGTTCGCGTTTGTCGCTGGCCGTGGGCATGCCTGTGGCGCCCGAGGCCGCCACGCCGGAGTTGCTGCAGCAAAAGGTGCAGGAATTGCGCGGCAAGTGGAAATGAACGCTATTTACGTTCTTTTGCCCGCGTAGCGGCCCCCGCCAACTACGCCAACTACGCCAACTGCGCCTGGTGCTGTTCCAGCAGGGCGGCGACGGCGTCGACATCCACCGGTTTCGTCAGGTGATGAGCGAAGCCAGCTTGTTCCTTGCGTGAGCGGGCCGTACCCAACCCGTCAGGGCGCCTTGCGCCACTGCGGCGCGCGCACCTGTAACTGGCGCTGCGCGCGCCCTCGGCCCGAGTTGCAACGCCAGCGTGTCCGGGCCGTTGGGACCATCGTGTTGCATCGTTTCTTGCGTCTGTGCTGTCACCGTTGCAGCCCGCTTTGCCACGCTGTGGCCAAGTTAGTAGCGCGTCGGCCGCGGCATGTCTTTTCGATACCATTGGTAAATATTCATGGTGGCCGGGCGAGGGCGGCCTGGACAGTGTTGCGTGCGCGATCACGGCTTCAGCAAAAAACGCATTACCCTGCTACAGTATTCATTCAATCCAACTTTCCCGCATTGCCGTTTTGCCGCCGCCCGCCAGCTTCCTCTTCGACCTGGCTGACGTCACGACGCTGTCGCTGTTTTATCATTGTTGCTTCATTGATAATTTAATTCGCTTGTTAGTTGCTATGTTTCAATTGTAACGATGCTTGACGATTTTAGAATGATCGTTCATTCTTTGATCTGCGTTAATAAATTTAGTCATTTCTAACGACACTAGCCAGCTTCTTTTTCAGAAAGTCCAAGATGCAACCAACCTTTTCCTTGACGTCGCCGCGTACGAGCGGCGCTATTGCCGTTCTGTGCGCCACTGTAATCATGGCCGGCTGCAGTAAAAAACAGGAAGCACCTCACGCGCAGCAAGCGCCACAGGTGGTCGTGTTTACTGTTAATCCGGCCGCGTTGCCGATGAGCGCCGAATTGCCCGGCCGCACGAATGCCTACCAGGTCGCCGATGTGCGTCCGCAAGTCGGTGGCTTGATCCAGAAGCGCCTGTTTGTCGAGGGTAGCGATGTGAAAGCGGGCACGGCCCTGTATCAGATCGATCCGGCCACCTACCAGGCGGCATACAACTCGGCCAAGGCCGCGCTGTCGAAAGCCAAGGCCAACCTGCTGACGGCTGGTCCGAAAGCGTCCCGCTACAAGGAACTGGTCGCCATCGAAGGCGTGAGCCGCCAGGAATACGATGATGCCGTCGCCGCGTTCGAGCAAGCCAAGGCTGACGTCGAGTCGGCCACCGCAGCGCTGGAAACGGCGAACATCAACTTGAAATACAGCACCGTGACGGCGCCGATCAACGGCCGCACCAGCCGCTCGACCGTGACGGCCGGCGCGCTGGTCACGGCGGGCCAGGCCGAAGCGCTGACGACCGTGCAGCAACTTGACCCGATGTATGTCGACGTGACCCAGTCGAGCACCGACCTGTTGCGCCTGAAACGCCAGATGGCCGACGGCTCGCTGAAGAAAGTGGGCGAAGGCCAAGCCAAGGTCGACCTGATCCTGCCGGACGGCAGCAAGTACAGCGAAGCGGGCAAGCTGCAGTTCTCCGGCGTGACGGTCGATCCGACCACCGGCAACGTGATCTTGCGCGCACTGTTCCCGAACCCGAAAGGCGAATTGCTGCCAGGCATGTACGTACGTGCGCAGCTGGAAACGGGCGTGGATGAAAAAGCCATTACCGTGCCGCAAGTGGGCGTGACGCGTAACCAGAAGGGCCAGGCCACCGCCTTGATCCTGAACAAGGAAAACAAGGTCGAGCAGCGCGTGCTGACCACCAGCGGCACGGTCGGCAACGACTGGCTGGTGACGTCCGGTCTGGCCGCTGGCGACCGCGTGATCGTGGAAGGCTTGCAAAAAGTCAAGCCAGGTGCCCCAGCTGTCGCCGTACCGGCCAAGGCCGCTGCCGCACCTGCCGCTGCCGCTTCTGCCGCCGCACCGGCTGCCAGCGCCCACTAATTCAGGAGAATATCAATGGCCCGTTTTTTCATTGATCGCCCGATTTTTGCGTGGGTGATCGCGATCGTCATCATGCTTGCCGGCGTGATTTCGATCCTCAGCCTGCCGATCGCGCAGTACCCGAGCATCGCTCCGCCGTCGATTTCGATCAGCGGCTCCTACCCTGGCGCTTCCGCCAAGACCGTGGAAGATGCTGTCACCCAGGTCATCGAACAAAAGATGAAGGGTATCGACGGCTTGCGCTATATGGCCTCGTCGAGCGATGCGACTGGCGGCATCAGCATCACGCTGACGTTTACCAGCGGCACCAATCCCGACATCGCCCAGGTGCAAGTACAGAACAAGCTGCAGCTGGCGACGCCACTGCTGCCGACGGCTGTCACGCAGCAAGGCCTGGTCGTGTCGAAAGCCACGAAGAACTTCCTGATGGTGTTCGGCTTCATTTCCGAAAACGGCAAGATGGACCAGACCGACTTGAGCGACTATGTGGCCGCCAACGTCGTCGATCCGCTGAGCCGTGTTGCCGGCGTGGGCGATGTGACACTGTTCGGTTCGCAGTACGCCATGCGTATCTGGCTCGATCCGGCCAAGCTGCAAAGCTTCAACCTGACCCCTGCGGACGTGATCACGGCCGTGCAGGCGCAGAATGCGGAAGTGTCGGCCGGTGAACTGGGCGGCACGCCGTCCGTCAAGGGCCAGCAGCTGAACGCCACCGTGTCGGCGCAGAGCCGATTGCAAACGGCGGAGCAGTTCGGCGCCATCTTGCTGAAAACGACCACCAACGGTGCCATGGTGTACCTGAAGGACGTGGCCAGCATGGAGCTGGGCCGCGAGAACTACAACACCGTGGCCCGCTACAACGGCCATGCGGCCACCGGCGTGGCGATCAAGCTGGCGACCGGCGCGAATGCACTCGATACGGCCAATGCGGCGAAAGCCATGCTGGGCAACCTGAGCAAGCAATTCCCTGAAGGCATGAGCTACCAGGTAGCGTTCGACACCACCCCGTTCGTGAAACTGTCGATCGAAGAAGTGGTCAAGACGCTGGTGGAAGCGGTCATCCTGGTGTTCCTGGTGATGTATCTGTTCCTGCAAAACTTCCGCGCTACCCTGATTCCGACCATGGCCGTGCCGGTCGTGCTGCTGGGTACGTTCGGCATCCTGAACGCGTTTGGCTATTCGATCAACACGCTGACCATGTTCGCCATGGTGCTGGCCATTGGTCTGCTGGTCGATGATGCCATCGTGGTGGTGGAAAACGTCGAACGCGTGATGAGCGAAGAGGGCTTGTCGCCGCTGGAAGCGACGCGCAAGTCCATGACGCAGATCACGGGCGCGCTGGTCGGTATCGCCATGGTGCTGTCGGCAGTGTTCGTGCCGATGGCCTTCTTCGGCGGTTCGACGGGCGTGATTTACCGCCAGTTCTCGATCACGATCGTGTCGTCGATGGTGCTCTCCGTGGTCGTCGCGCTGGTATTCACGCCAGCCTTGTGCGCCACCCTGCTCAAGCCGGTCGAAAAGGGCCATCACGCCACCAACAAGGGTTTCTTTGGCTGGTTCAACCGCAGCTTCGACAGCAGCAGCAACAAGTACCAGGGCCTGGTCGGCAGCATGATCCGTCACCGCGGCCGTTCGATGCTGTTGTATGTCATCTTGCTGGCCGGCCTGGTATTCGTCTTCATGCGCCTGCCGACCTCCTTCCTGCCGGAAGAAGACCAGGGCATCCTGTTTACGCAGATTCAATTGCCGACGGGCGCCACGCAAGAGCGCACCCTGAAAGTGATCGAGCAGGTCGAAGACCACTTCATGAACAGCGAGAAAGACAACGTCGCTTCCGTGTTTGCCGTCGCCGGTTTCAGCTTCGGCGGTAACGGCCAGAATACGGGTATCGCCTTCGTGCGCCTGAAAGACTGGTCTCTGCGCAAGGACGTGGCGCAGAAAGCGCCGGCCGTGGCCGGTCGCGCCATGGGCAAGTTGTTGCAGATCAAGGATGCGATGGTGTTTACGTTCGCACCGCCTGCCGTGCTGGAACTGGGTAACGCCACGGGTTTCGACATGCAACTGCAGGATATCGGCGGTGTCGGCCATGACGCCCTGATGGCAGCGCGTAACCAGTTGCTGGGCATGGCGTCGCAAAACCCGGCCATGGTGGGCGTGCGCCCGAACGGCCAGGAAGATACGCCGCAGTACAAGATCGACATTGACCAGCAGAAAGCTACCGCGCTGGGCTTGCAGATCTCGGAAATCAACCGCGTGCTGAGCGTGGGCTGGGGTAGTTCGTATGTGAACGACTTCCTTGATCGTGGCCGCGTGAAGAAAGTGTTCATGCAAGGCAATGCCGAATCGCGCATGCTGCCGGAAGACTTGAACAAGTGGTTCGTGCGCAATACTGCTGGCCAGATGGTGCCGTTCTCCGCCTTTGCCACCGGCAAGTGGATTTACGCATCGCCACGCCTGGAACGCTACAACGGCTTGCCGTCAGTAGAGATCCTGGGTACGCCGGCACCGGGCCAGAGCACGGGCGCCGCCATGAACGCCATGGAAGCGATGGTGGCGCAGTTGCCGCCTGGCATAGGCTTCAGCTGGACCGGCGTGTCGCTGGAAGAGCGTGAATCCGGTTCGCAGACGCCGCAGCTGTATGCGCTGTCGCTGCTGATCGTCTTCCTGTGCCTGGCTGCGCTGTATGAGAGCTGGTCGATTCCGTTCTCCGTGCTGCTGGTCGTGCCGCTGGGTGTGATCGGTGCCGTGCTCGGTACGTGGATGTTCGGCCTGTCGAACGACGTATACTTCCAGGTGGGCTTGCTCACGGTGGTGGGCCTGTCGGCGAAGAACGCGATTCTGATCGTGGAATTTGCCAAGGAAATGCAGGAATCGGGCATGTCGCTGCTCGACGCGACTTTGCATGCGGTGCGTCTGCGTCTGCGTCCTATTCTGATGACCTCGATTGCCTTCGGCCTCGGTGTGTTGCCACTGGCCATCTCCAGCGGCGCCGGTTCCGGTAGCCAGAACGCCATCGGTATCGGCGTGCTGGGCGGTATGTTGACGGCCACGTTCCTCGGTATCTTCTTCGTGCCGGTGTTCTTCGTGCTGGTGCGCGGCTTCTTCTCGAAGCCGGACGCGCCAACCACGCCGGCGACGCCTGGCTCGCCAGCCGTCACGCTTTCTAAGGATGCGCATTAATATGAAAAAAACGCTACTCTCCATGGCGGCACTGGCCTTGCTGGCCGGTTGCAGCCTGGCTCCCACGTATGAGCGTCCGGCAGCGCCGGCGCCCACGGCGTGGCCGACGGGCCCTTCTTACAAGGCCGACACGGCCGCCGCCGACGCCAAGCCGGTGGCGGACGTCGCCTGGCGCGAGTTCTTTGCCGATGCGCGCCTGCGCCAGGTACTGGAACTGGCGCTGGCCAACAACCGCGACCTGCGCGTCTCGATCCTGAACATCGAGAAGGCGCGTGCCACCTACGGCATCGAACGCGCCGCCCTGATCCCGACCCTGTCGGCTTCCGGCGGCCAGTCGGCCACACGCGTGCCAAAGAACGCCAGTGCCAACGGCGAAGCGTCCATCAATCGCCAATACACGGCGAACCTGGGCGTATCGGCGTACGAGCTGGACTTCTTTGGCCGCGTGCGCAGCCTGTCCGACAGCGCGCTGGAGCAATACCTGGGCACGGAAGAAGCACGCCGTGCGCAGCAGATCAGCCTGGTGGCCGAAGTGGCCAGCACCTATCTGAACCTGGTGGCCGACCAGCAGCGCCTGCGCGTGGCGCAGGACACGTTGACAAGCCAGCAGTCGTCGTATGACCTGGCCGTGCGCCGCTTCAGTGCCGGCGCCACCTCGGGCCTGGACAAGTACGATGCCCAGACCAGTGTCGAGTCGGCCCGTTCCGACGTGGCTGTGTTCACGAGCCAGGTGGCGCTGGATCAGAACGCGCTGGTCTTGCTGGTGGGCGGCCCCGTGCCGGCCGACCTGCTGCCGCAAGGCGAGTTCGGCGACGTGACGGCGCTGGCGGACATTCCGTCCGGCTTGCCGTCGGACGTGCTGCAACGCCGCCCCGACGTGCTGGCGGCCGAGCGCACCTTGCGCGCTGCCAACGCCAACATCGGCGCGGCGCGCGCGGCCTTCTTCCCGCGCATTTCGCTGACGGCCACGGCCGGTTCGCTGAGCGACAACCTGTCGGGCCTGTTCAAGGCGGGCAGCGGCACGTGGAGTTTCATTCCGCAGATCAGCTTGCCGATCTTCGATGGCGGCGTGAACCGCGCCAACCTCGATATCGCCAAGGTGCAGCGTGAAATTTCTGTGGCGCAATACGAAAAGGCGATCCAGGTCGCCTTCCGTGAAGTGTCCGATGCGCTGGCCCAGCGCGGCACCATCGACGAGCGCCTGCAGTCGCAGGTCTCGCTGGTCGAGGCGTCGACGAAGAGCTACACTATCCATGACGCGCGCTACAAGCAGGGCGCCGAGTCCTACCTGAGCGCCCTGGTGGCGCAGCGCGCGCTGTACACGGCGCAGCAAAGCCTGATCACGGCGCGCCTGGCCAAATCGACCAACCTGGTGACCTTGTACAAGGTACTGGGCGGCGGTTGGCAGCCTGAGCAGACAGCCGTTGCGGCGGCTGGCAGCGTCCAATAATCGCGGGGACGCCGACGCCGGCCTTGCCCGCAAGGGCAGGGCCGGCGCGCTACTGGAAAATCATGAATCAAGTTGAAAAGAAGCATCCAGACCCCGAGCGCGCCAACACGCGGCGCAAGCAGGTGCTCGATGCGGCCGAAAGCTGTTTCAGCCGCCGCGGCTTCCACGGTGCCAGCATGGCCGAGATATCCAAGGCGGCCGGCATGAGCGCGGGCCACATCTATAATTATTTTGACAGCAAGGATGCGATCATCGCCGCCTTCGTCATGAAGAACATGGAGCGGGTCACCAACCTGATGCAGGACCTGGCGCAGCGCGAGGACCCGCTGCAGGCCGTGGTCGACAATGCTGGCGAGCATGTGCTGGAAAGTCTGGACCCGAAAACCTGGGTGATGCCGCTGGAAATTTTTGCAGAGGCTTCGCGCAATCCCGCCATCGCGGAAATGTTGCACTGTGCGGATATCCGTTCGCGCAAGCTGTTTCTTTCGATCATCCGCGATGCGCGCATCAAGCGCAGCCTGCCGGCCGACGAAGAGATGCTGGAAGGGCGCCTGAATGCCATGATCGCCATGTACCAGGGCTTGCCCGTGCGGGCGGTGCACAATCCGGATATGAAGGTCGAACCCTTGATCGCCGGTTTTCGCATCGTCCTGACGGCATTGCTGCTGGGCGAGTAGAACGCTTTGCCGCCAGGCTGAAAAAACTTTGCGCAGTTCGATATGAATCATGCGCAAAGCATGGCAAAAACCTAAAAGCCTCTGCTATAATTCCCACCTCGTCGGGGCGTAGCGCAGCCTGGTAGCGTACATGCATGGGGTGCATGGGGTCGGAAGTTCGAATCTTCTCGCCCCGACCATTAGATTCAAGGAGATACAGCGCAAGCTGTATAGAAACCCAGTACCGTATATTATACGTTTGTATAATATCGGTGCTGGGTTTTTCCGTTTACATGACGTATGATTTTCGTTACAGCATGCCGATGTCCGCTATCGGCCAAAAAGCAGCCGCTGAGCGGGAGGTAGATGGCTCACGTCCACGCCACTTCTGCGCTGGCTTTGCCGTTTTAACATATATCGGGTGAGTTCATTAGGTGGGTGTGTCCGCTCAAACATTTCGTCCAGCGGCCAGGAGCGGTCGTTGATGAGCCATTGGAGTGGATTAACTGCAATGAGCTGTAAGAGATTCAGCTGAGTCCAGTGTAGTTGTGGCTATTTATTCTTGTGAATATCGGTAGTCGACACCCTTAGACCATCGGTTTTGCCAGTGGAGCATGAACGATTTCGCTAATTCTGGACTGTTCCATACTACAACCACATTTTCACTATTTGATGTGGCGGCATCTTTACTGTAGTTGAAGCTTCCATTCTGCACAGTTAAATCATCAGCAACTATGTATTTGTCATGATGCATAGCATAAACTGAAATAGTCTTGGTTTGGATACCATCGTTAACTAACAGATTGAGTGCCTTAATGCTGTTCTTTCGTTGGTTTCGTCGGTCATCAACTATGACTTTAACATCGACACCTCGTTTCTTCGCGTTAAGCAAAGCTTCTACTATCTTCAGTGAATTGAAGGAGTACGCTGCAAGCCTGATTGTCGAAACGGATGTATTGATGACCTTAAGAACTAAAGCCTCAGCCCCATCATCTGGGGAAAAAGCATTCTCAAATGTTACAGTGGTCGCTCTGGTTTGACCCGACGGCGACCCAACCACCACTCCGTCGATGGTGAGAGAGGAGCCTTCAGCGATGGGGGCTAACATAGTGGCAATAATTGCCATAATCGCGATTTTCTTCATTAGTTGCAATCAATGTTAAATAACCAGGTGGAAAAACGGGTTGCTTCCGAGCATTAATGATACCTCTAATGACTTCGGATCGCGGCTATCACCCTTCTCAGTATGATCCTGAAGTAAGCATTATCTGCTGGTTACGACCGGCCGTTTTGGGGCGAATCCAGCCTGACGATGCAGCCGCTAGATTTTCACCCTGACAACCTGCTATGCTGCCCGAACGGCCGGGTTCGGCCAGAAGCTGACATTGAGAAAGTCATACCGAGCGACTGCTTCTGCTCCGAAGAACTCCACTTTGAGTCCAGTGCACTACTTAGATCCTAGACCGTTCCACAAGTTATGGGGTCCACGGGAGGGTTAACCGACCCAGCCAACCGCACTTGTATCAAATCCAGCAGCGCCCGCACACGCGCGGTCACGGAATGGCGATGGCTGTATGCCCCCAGTAATTTCAGGGGCGCGGGACACAGGTCCAGTGGTACCTCCTGCAATCGGCCCGTAGCAAGATCTTCCTGGCAGGGATAGGCCGCCACAATCGCGAAGCCGATGCCTTGCCGTGCGCCTGCCACTGCCAGTTCTCCGCTGTTGACGCGGTAACGGCTGCGGACCGGCACCTTGACGATTTCTCCCGCAGCGTTCTGAAACTGCCAGGGCTGACCTTTCAGCGCACTGAGGGTGGTGATGCACGGTAGAGACTTCAGTTCGCGCACATAGTGTGGCATGCCGGTCTTGGCTAGCAAGGTGGGGGCGGCAACCACGATGCTGGGCAGGGTGGCGAGTTCGCGGGTGATGAAAGTACTGTCCTCCTGATGGCCACGGTGGAAGACGATTGAAAGATCGACGTCCTCACGAAGTACCTCAAGTCCGGTCATCCGGGTATCGCATTCAAGCTCGATGCCTGGATGGAGGCTACAGAATTCGGCCAGGATAGGAGCTAGCAGCCTTGGCGCTTCGCCTGGCATGCACATCCTTAGGGGGCCACGCAGCTCACGCTGTACTGCGCCAAGCTCTTCCTCGGTGGAGAGCAAGGCGTCGAGCAAGGGTTTTGCGCGTTCGTAGAGTAGCCTGCCAGCTTCCGTCATGCGCAGGTGGCGGGTGCTGCGTTCCAGCAGGCGGACGCCCAGCATGCGTTCCAGCGAGGCGACGTGGCGGCTAACGTTAGAAGATGGCAGGGTCAGCAGGCGTGCTGCGCCGGCAAAGCTTTGTTCATCGACGACCGCCACGTAGACACGGACTGTATTCAGGTCGAGGGCATTGCGCATTATTATCCCGATTAAGGTATGAAAGCTATCCATTTTCACATACTAGTACTCCACAGTGGCGGAATTTAATATGCCATCTCGTCCGATGAATCGCCGTCGGCGGCACGTCGGGACGGATTGAATAGGAGAGCTTTAGCATGGAAATCGGAATACTTGGCGGCGGCATTGCAGGGTTGAGCGTGGCGCTTGCCTTGAGCAAGCGGGGGTACAGTCCCCGCGTATATGAGCGCCGGGCGGGGCCGGCAACCATGGGGGCTGGCGTGACGCTCTGGCCCAATGCCAGCTTTGTGCTGGAAGAACTGGGACTGCTGCAAGACATTGAGGCCATTGGCGGTAGACCGCTGACAATGCGTCGCCAGGATGCTGCGGGAAATGCACTGGGGGGCCTCGATATTGGTTTGCTGGACCGGACGATGGGATACCCGACCTACACGGTGCTGCGCAGGCACCTGCAGGAGGTGTTGCTGGATCATGCGGCACGGGCAGGGATTCCGGTGGAGTTCGGGCACCGGGCGGTGGCTATTGAGCTTGATACTCATAGCAGAGCCGTGGCCCATTTCGAAAATGGCGCGAGCGTCCGCCCGGATCTGCTCATTGGGGCCGACGGCCGCATGGAATCAGTGGCGCGCAGGTTTGTCGCGGGTGACAACACACCAATCTATCAAGGCTTTGTGAACTGGATTGGCGTAGCGCAGGGGCCGCATGCGCTGGTGAACGATGTTTCGATTCAAGACTTCTGGGGGGTGGGCAAGCGCTTCGGTTGCGTGCCGGTCCGGCCGGATCTGGTCTACTGGGCGGCGGCGCAGGCACGGCCATTGCCGATGGCGGCGCCTGCAGCGGATATGCGTAAGGAAATTGAGGACCTGTTCGCGGAATGGCCTGAGCCTGTCACACGTCTCATCCAGGCGACACCGGCGGATGCCATCCGACTGATTGCCGTGCACGACTTGGAGCCGCTGCACACGTGGAGCCGGGCAAATGTGCTGCTCGTGGGAGATGCGGCGCACGCGCCGTTGCCGACGTCGGGGCAAGGAGCCTGCCAGGCGCTTGAGGATGCGTGGCATTTGGCCCGGTGTTTGGATGGTGCAAGTGGAGGCTTGGAAGACATCTTCCAGGCGTTTGCGAGAATTCGCGCTCCCAAAACCGCAAGGCTGGCGGAACAGGGCCGGGTCTTCGCACGTGGGTTGTTCGCCACAGATACCGAAACCTGTCGCATCCGCAACGAGAGGGCCAAGGCGTCCGATCCTGTGCGTGACGTGCAGGTCTTGGCAGCCGGATGGAGCCAGGGTCTACCGCTGCTTGGTGGCGCAGACAGCACGTCAGTGGAGGTAGGCGGCTTTGACAGCCTGTACCGCATTGAATGATGTGTACGGGATTCCACGCGGATAGAAAGTCATGTCCCCAGTGACGAAAGCCGAGCGGCCGGCTGAGCTTGACAGGAGCTGGATGCGATTTTTCAGGTTTTATGCAAGCGCCTCTTCCCACGCATCCGGTCAGCTTGCATGTGGGCATCAGCCGGTAAGCGTTACATAGCAGACCGTGGCCATCGAAACTCGAACGGCGGCTATGGGGCGAAAGCAGCCATTCAGCGCTGACAGAGGATGGCGGCTATTTGCAAAAGTCGGGCTTTATTCAAACCAGGGTAACGCCATCGGAATCTCGGAAACATCCGCAATCACTTGCGTGTCCTTGCCGTAGTTACTCAGCTTATTTTCTTTGAACTCCACGCAGGCATGTGGCATCGAGCCTTTTAAAAGTTGCGAACTGCCCAGCAGCGCGGCTACGCTGTGCTGCCGGTGAATTACCGGGGGGCGACGGGCTTCGGCACGCAATTCATCTCGGCCGGCGACCTGCAGAGGGGCCGCACGATGCATGACGACCTGCTTGACGCGGTGCAATGGACCGCGACGAGCGGCGTGACCTCGGCCGACAAGGCTGCCATCATGGGTGGCTCGCATGGCGGCTACGCCACCCTGGCCGGCATGGCATTCACGCCGACGACCTATGCCTGCGGCGTCGACATCGTCGGCCCGTCGAACCTGTTTACCCTGCTGCAAACCATCCCGCCTTACTGGGAAGCGGGCAAGCAGCAGTTTTACAAGCACATAGGCCACCCGACCACGGAAGAAGGCAAGGCGCTGCTGAAGGAGCGCTCGCCGTTGAACTTTGCGCAGAATATCCAGCGGCCGCTGCTGATCGGCCTGGGGGCGAACGACCCTCGCGTCAACGTGGCCGAATCGGAGCAGATCGTGGCAGCCATGGCGGCGAAGAATATCCCCGTCGCGTATGTGCTGTTCCCCTATGAAGGCCACGGCTTTGCCCGGCCCGTGAACAACATCGCTTTCAATGCGGTGACGGAAAACTTCCTGGGCCTATGCCTGGCTGGCCGCGCGGAACCGATCGGCGCCACCGTGAAGGCATCCACCGCGCAGGTCAGGCACGGCGCCAAATTTGCGCCGGGTTTGCTGGAAGCGATGCGCTAGGTGGCCTAAGCTGCATGGTAGTTGCGGTGCCGGCGGCCGGGCTTGATGGCCCGGGCGGCCGCATTGCTGCCGAGCGCAGATGGGGATAATTGCATGTTAAAAGTTGTGCCAAAGCGGCAATGCTTCCAGTAGAATAAATCGTTGCTTCAATCACAGCGTTCATGGAATGGAATACATGCAATGATGAATGTATTGACTCTGGAACACTTCGCCACGCGCGTCAACGATACCTTTATCTCTGCCAACGACGGGAATGCCGCTTTCATCTTGAAGGAGGTGTGTCCCTTGCAGTCCGCCACGATCGAGGGCATGCTGCGCGCGCCGTTCAGCTTGTTGTTCCATCATAGTTCCCCCATCCTCTTCAACCAAAAGATCTTTATGCTGCAGCATGATGCGTTGGGCGAGGTTGGCATCTTCCTGGTGCCGGTGGCGCGTGATGGTCAAGGTTTCCTGTATCAGGCGGTGTTCAACTAAAGAAGGGGCAGGCCAGGCATTGCCGCGATGGCATTGCCTGTCCCTGTATAGATGTAATTAGCCAAATGCAGGAAATTCACCTTGCAAGGAGATACAGAAGTTCAATGCCAGCAGCGGCTGACGATTTTCGTGTGCCTGGTTGCCTCCCGCGGGAGAGATCGCCTCGGCAGCAAACGTGGTGGAAGGGGCTGCCGCCGGCAAGAAAGTATTCACGCTACCGATGGTAATCAAACCGTCATTAGTCAATGGAACATTGTGTTGCAAGCTCGTATTCGGTTGACGCGCAACAGTGAGCTGATGGGTGTGGCCGGGAATTTGCGTCACATCGAGTTGCACGCTTTCGCTGCCGAATGTGTCGCCTATGGTGCGTGCTGTCAGGGCTGGCCCCTGACCCTGGCCGCAGGGCGCGCGTCCCGTGAAGTTGGGCAATTGGAAGGTTGTTACTCCATCTCCACCATATTGCGTGCCGATCAATGAGAACAGGGCGGTGTATTGACGTATCTGCAGGGTGGCGCCATTACAGCTGGCCCAGCCAGCCGGGGCATAATTGAAGCCAAAGACTTGTATCTCGCCGAGGAATGGTGATGTCACGATAGGTTCTCCTGGTCAGTTTGGTTGGCAATGCGCACCTGTGGTGGTGCCTTGTCTGCACGGAAGCTGTTACTGCTGGGATGGATAAATGCCGAACGCAGCGATACAAAATGATGCGGTCAGGGTTGGCATCGTATTGTCGTGCGGCTGATTGCCGCCCGTATAAGTGATTGCGGCCTGCGATAGTGGATACGAGGTGAGGCCAGCCAGGCTGCTGGTGTACATCTTGTCGTTATTGGCCGGAGCTGCCAGCAGCAGGCTACTTGCCGGTGTAGAGGCAGTGGCCAGTGCACTACTCACATTGAATTCATGCGTATGCTGCGGCAATTGGGTCGCCAGCAGAGTCACTTGCTCGGTACCGCCATTCTGGCCCAGTACCCGTGTCGTCAATTGTGGTCCCGTGCCCTGGTGCACAGGAACCTGGCCGCGCAGGTCAGGCACGCCGAAAGTGCTGACGCCATCGCCGCCAAAGGTGGTCCCCAGCAAGGTGAACAAGGTTTCATTGTCGGCAATCGATACCGAGCTGCCATCGCAGGCCAGCCAGCCATTGGGAATACGGGGAAAGGCAAACAGGCGGATCTCGCCTATATAAGGTGTGCTCATGGCTATCTCCGGGAATGGTGGCTGGATTAATTGCGGCTAGGGTAGATGCCGTTCAAGGCGATGGAGAAATTGATGACACGGAATGGCTGCATGTTCGGATGCGGCAGGTTGCCGCCCGTCGTGCCCAGAGTCTGGCTGGCCAGCGTCACCCTGGCGCCCGATGCACTGCCATAAATGGCTGCCGTGCCACTATCGCCAAATAGCGCGTTGCTGGGATTCTTCAAGGTCGCTGCCGTGCTCAAGGCAGTGGCGGTATGTAAATGCGCGGGAATCTGAGTCACTGTCAAGTTGACAGTTTCTACGCCGGCGCGAGTACCTAACGGATAGTTGCTGGGTTGCCATGTTGCATCGACCGATGGACCCGCATGGATGGGTACAGTTCCTTGCAAATTAGGCAATCCAAATGTCGTTGTGCCATTGCCGCCGTAGGTAGTCCCCAGCAGTGAAAACAGGGCTTGATTTTGCTGAATAGGCAGAATTTGCCCGTTACAGAGCGCAAAACCGCGCGGTGCAAATGCGAATCCGCTCATCATTATTTGTCCAACATAAACATCAGCCATTCTTGTTCTCCAGGTGTCAAGTGGGGGGTTCCGGTGTGATTGCTTATATTTCAAATTTGGCACTATTGTTGTTTTTTAGTTTGCTCCTTTTTCCAGTTGCTTTATTAGCTACGCAAGGTAGCATACGTTGACATAAGACAAGTGTAAATATTTGTTGTCCCGGTGGAATGTGTTTTTTAGCATCATTTGTGATTCAGATTCCTATCCAATTCTGGTTCAAAAAAATTCTGCGCGGGAGAAATAATGTTATTTCTTTGCAACGGCATATTTCATCGTTTGCTTCGCCTCTTTTCTCATTTTCTTCCCGCAGATCATCGACAGCAAATAATTGGCACTGGGGCAGGCGGCGCCAGCTTGATGTCCAGATTAGAGTCCAGTTCGATAAAACTGTTAGCCTGGCTATGCCTGCTGATGTTGGCCTTGAGCAACAGCCCAGCGCAGGCGGCAGGGCCCAGTATAGAGTGCCCTCCCAACCAAAGCTTCACGGTGGCTTCAGGCGCAGTCCACACGATAGACCTGTCAGGATGTACGCCGTTCGGCTTTACGGGTATGCCCGTGCCGCCTTCGCATGGCAGTATCCCTAACGTCGCGGGTAATGGCGACGGCATCGTGTATTACACCAATAATGGTGACGGAGCTACTTCCGATACCTTTACTCTGAGGGATGACATTGCTGGTGATATCATTTTTGTAGTGACTATTTTGCCACCATCTAGCCCCATCACGGTGACGCCTGCAAGCTTGGCCGCTCCTGTGATTAGTGTGAGCTATAACCAAAATATTAGTTCAACCGGTGGCATCGCTCCTTATTCCTACACTCTCTCTTCCGCCTTGCCGGCAGGGATGAGTTTGTCGTCCACCGGCATTATTTCCGGCACACCGAGGGAGAGCGGGGTGTTTGTATTTGGGGTGCAGATCGCGGATTCGACCATGCCTACAGCGCTCACTACCACCAAGAATTATTCATTTACGGTGGCCGCACCTGTGCTGGCGATTACGCCAGCAAGTCCGCCCGCAGGAGCCGTGTCACAGACTTATAGCCAGCAGTTCAGTACCAGCGGCGGTACCTCTGGTTACACTTATGTGGTGGAGTCCGGCGCCTTGCCGACAGGCTTGAGTTTGTCAGGCAGCGGCCTGTTGTCGGGGACGCCTACTGCCACAGGCACTTCTAATTTTGTCTTGAAATCCACGGACAGCACGGCTGGCGGTGGTCCTTATTCCAAGACAATCAGCATCAGCCTGACGATCAATGCCGCACCTATCCCTACGGTGGGCAGTATTTCGCCCTCCACTGGCTCCACTGCGGGTGGCACCAGCGTGGTCATCACCGGTACCAACCTGACGGGTGCAGGGGCTGTGAAGTTTGGCGCCAGCAATGCCAGCAGCTTTACAGTCAATAGCCCCACACAAATTACAGCCACTTCGCCTGCTGGCACTGGTACGGTGGATATCACCGTCACTACCGGCGGTGGCACCAGCGCTACCAGCGGTGCAGACCAGTTCACCTATGTGGCGGCACCGGGGGTCACCAGCATTTCACCCACATCCGGTCCGTCGACGGGCGGCACGACGGTCATCATCACTGGCTCGAATTTTGGCGGCGCGACGGCGGTGACGTTCGGCGCCACGGCGGCGACCGGTTTCACGGTCAACAGCGCCACGCAGATCACGGCGACGGCGCCCGCGGGCTCAGGCACGGTCGATGTACGCGTCACCACGCCAAACGGCACCAGCGCCACCAGCGGGGCCGATCAATTTACCTACTTGGCGGCACCGGTACTCACCAGCATTTCGCCCACCTCCGGTCCGTCGACGGGCGGCACCACGGTCATCGTCACCGGCTCGAATTTTGGCGGCGCGACGGCGGTGACGTTCGGCGCCACGGCGGCCACCGGTTTCACGGTCAACAGCGCCACGCAGATCACGGCGACGGCGCCAGCGGGTTCCGGCACGGTCGACGTACGCGTCACCACGGCGGGGGGCACCAGCGCTACCAGCGGGGCCGATCAATTTACCTATGTGGCGGCACCTGTGGTCACCAGCATTTCACCCACCTCCGGTCCGGCGACCGGCGGCACGACGGTCATCATCACCGGCACTAATTTTTCGGGCGCGGTAGCTGTCACCTTCGGCGCTACGGCGGCGACCGGTTTCACGGTTAATAGCGCCACGCAGATCACGGCGACGGCGCCAGCGGGCAGTGGCACGGTAGACGTGCGCATCACCACGCCAGGCGGCACCAGCGCCACCAGTGTTGCCGATCAATTTACCTATGTGGCACGGCCCGTGGTGAGTGGCATTTCGCCCACCTCCGGTCCGTCGACGGGCGGCACCACGGTCATCGTCACTGGCTCGAATTTTGGCGGTGCGACGGCGGTGACGTTCGGCGCCACGGCGGCCACCGGTTTCACGGTCAACAGCGCCACGCAGATCACGGCGACGGCGCCAGTGGGTTCCGGCACGGTCGACGTACGCGTCACCACGGCGGGGGGCACCAGCGCTACCAGCGGGGCCGATCAATTTACCTATGTGGCGGCACCGGTGGTCACCAGCATTTTGCCCACCTCCGGTCCGGCGACCGGGGGCACGACGGTCATCATCACCGGTACTAATTTTTCGGGCGCGGCAGCTGTGACCTTCGGCGCCACGGCGGCGACCGGTTTCACGGTCAACAGCGCCACGCAGATCACGGCGACGGCGCCGGCGGGTTCCGGCACGGTCGATGTGCGCATCACCACCACGGGCGGTACCAGTGCCGCGGTTGCAGCGGACCAATTCACGTATGTGGGCGCGCCAGTGGTGAGCGGCCTGTCGCCAGCGTCCGGTCCAACGACGGGCGGCACCAGCGTCACGATCAACGGCTCAGGCTTTTCCGGCGCCACGGCGGTGACGTTTGGTGCCACGGCGGCGAGCAGCTTCACGGTCAACAGTGCCTCGCAGATTACAGCGACGGCGCCGGCTGGCACCGGCACGATCGATGTGCGCATCACCACGACAGGCGGCACCAGCGCTACCAGCGCGTCAGATCAGTTCACCTATGTGGTGGTACCGGCTGTCACCGGCATTGCGCCCGCTTCCGGCGCCATCACCGGCGGCACCAGCGTCGTCGTCACCGGCACGGGCTTTGCCGGCGCCACGGCGGTGCGATTCGGCAGCGCCAATGCCACCAGCTTCACGGTCAACAGTGCTACGCAGATCACGGCCACCAGTCCATCGGGCAGCCTGGGCGTGGTGGACGTGAAGGTCACTACGGTTGGCGGCACCAGTGCCAGCAGCGTGGCGGATCAATTCACGTATATCCCGACCGGTGTCATCACGTTTGCGACACCGACTGCGGCTTCCGTTCCATTGGGGAATAGCTTTACCAATGCGGCTACTTCCAGCCTCGCGGGCGGCAGCTATGGCGCCATCAGCTATACCAGTTCGAATGCGGGCGTGGCGACCGTCAGCAGCTCCGGCGTCATCACGCCCGTTGCCGCTGGTACCAGCAGCATCACCGCGACGCAGGCCGCAGTGGCTGGCGTGAATGCCCAGGCAGCGCAAAGCTATGCCTTGACGGTGACATCCGCGATGGACATCACGCCAGCCAGCTTGCCGGCCGCCACAGTTGGTACCGCTTACAGCCAGCAATTGACGGCCACCGGCGGTATCGAATCATACGCTTTTACGGTTTCCGGTAGCGTGCCAGCCGGCCTGGCGCTGAGCGCAAGCGGTGTGCTGAGCGGTACGCCAACGGCAGCCGGTAGTTTTGCGCTGACCGTTCAAGTGACGGATGCACGTCAGTTCACGGCGACGAAAAACTATACCTTGACTGTAGCTTCGGCAACGCTCGCTCTGATGCCAGCCAGCCTGCCCAATCCGACGGCGGAAGCGGCCTACAGCACCACCTTGACGGGCACGGGCGGCACGGCGCCATATAGCTATGCCGTGGTTGGTAGCTTGCCTGTCGGCCTGAGCCTGAACGCAGCGACGGGCCTACTCTCCGGCACGACGAATGTGGCCGGCAGTTTCCCGTTCAGCATCAAAGTCACGGATAGCAGCACGGGTGTAGGGGCACCATTCAGCGTCAGCAAAAACTATACGCTGACGGTGGCCGCGCCAGCCTTGACGCTCACGCCCTCCAGCCTGGCTGGCATTCGCGCCGGCGACGCCTACAGCCAGCAGTTCACGGCCGCCGGCGGCATCGCGCCCTATGCATATTCCCTGAGCAGCGGGACCTTGCCAACCGGCCTGGTGCTTGATGCGGCGACCGGCATCGTCAGCGGCACGCCGACGGTGGCGGGCAGTTACAACTTCACCTTGCAGGCCAGGGATGCGCACCAGTTCACGGTGCAGCAAGCGTTGACCCTGCAGGTGAACCAGGCGCCGCCACCGATTGCCAATGAAACGGCGACGACCTCGGTCAACCAGGAGTTGAGCCTGACCATCGCTTCCACCGATGGCAGCCCGATCACCGACGTCACCATCGTCACGCCGCCGCGGCATGGGCGCGTCACGGTGGTGTCGACGGGGGCGCTGGCGCGCATGGCGCGCGCCGTGGGCGCGAGCTTCAAGTTGACGTACGTGCCGAATGCCGACTACTTTGGTCCTGACGCCTTCAGCTACACGGTCACGGGCCCTGGCGGCACGTCCGCGCCGGCCACGGTCAGCGTGACGGTGGCGCCGCAGCCGGTGCCGGTGCCGGTCGCCAAGACGGCGACGGTGCTGGCCGGCACGCCGGTGACCTTGAACGTGACGCAAGGCGCGACCGGTGGGCCGTTCACGGCAGTGGCCATCACCACGCAGCCCGCCAGCGGCACGGCGACGGTCAATGGCCTGGACATCGTCTACACGCCAGGCATCAATACCAGCGGCGACATCAGCATCGGCTACACAGTGTCGAACGTGTTCGGCACTTCGGCGCCGGTGAAATCGACGATCAGGGTCAATCCTATGCCGCAAGTGCTCAACCAGAGCGCCACGGTGGTGGCCGGCCTGACGGTGACCGTCGATCTCACTGCGGGCGCCACGGGCGGTCCGTTCACGGCGGCCAATGTGCTCAGCGTCACGCCGGCGGAGGCGGGCAAGGCGGAGGTGCGCGACGTGGGCACGGCCGGCAAGCCGTCGTACCAGCTGAGCTTTGCTGCGTCGGGCAAGTTTGCCGGCGCGGCTGTCGTCAGCTACACCCTGAGCAATGCCTTTGCCACCTCGAAACCGGGCGTGGTCAACGTGACCGTGACGGCGCGTCGCGATCCGTCGGTCGATCCGGAAGTGATCGGCTTGCAGGCGGCGCAAGCCGATGCGGCGCGGCGTTTCGCCAGCGCGCAGCTGTCGAACTTCACGCAGCGCCTGGAAAGCCTGCATGGTGACGGCTGGGGACGTTCCAACTTCGGCCTGAGCATGACGCCGCCGAACGACAGTGGCAACCCGACGGCGGCGCTGGCGCGCTGGCAGGAGCAGGAAGCAGACCGCGTGTTTGGTACGGCCGTGAAACCATATATGCGCAAGGCAGCCTTGCGCCAAACTGATACTGGTTTCAGTAGCGACAGACAGGCGGGCGGTGTGGATGTCGGCCAGGCTACAAATGGCTTGCCGGACATGCCGCAGAAGCCGGACAGGCAGAAGCAGGCCTTATCGCTGTGGCTTGGTGGCGCGGTCGATTTCGGCCAGCACTATGTGAATGGCCGCGAGACGGGCTTCCGTTTCCGCACCAATGGCGTCAGCGTGGGCGGCGATTACCGTCTCAGCGACCTGGCCACCCTGGGCGTGGGTGCCGGCTTCAGCCATGACCGCAGCGACGTGGGCCAGAACGGCAGCCGCAGCACGGCCGACAGCGCCGTGGCGGCCGTGTATGGCACCCTGCGCCCAAGCAAGGGCGTCTTCCTCGACGGTGTGCTCGGCTATGGCACCTTGCAATACGACGCCTCGCGCTACCTGAGCGATGGCAGCGGTTTCGCCACGGGTGAACGCGACGGCAAGCAAGTGTTCGGTGCAGTCGTCGGCGGTATCGAGATGCGCCATGAAACATGGATGTGGTCCCCATATGGCCGGGTGGAACTGATGTCGGCCAAGCTCGATCCGTACACGGAGAAGGCGACGGGCATCAATGCCTTGAGCTACTTCAAGCAAACCGTGCGTTCGCGCATCGGCGCGCTGGGTGTGCGGGCCGAGGGCTTGTACGTGGGAGGCCTGGGCACGTGGTTCCCGCGTGCGCGGCTCGAGTACCGCCACCAGTTCCAGGGCGCCGATGATGCGCGCCTGGCGTATGCCGACCTGGCGGCGGACGGTCCCGTGTATGTGATCCGCACCTTGCCGCAGCAGACGGGTAACTGGACGGCGGGGCTGGGCGTGAAGCTGCTGCTGTCGAACGGCATGACCCTCACGCTGGACTACAACAGCAATCTGAATATCGATAGTGGGCGTACCCAATCGGTGATGTTCGGTATCGCCATGCCGCTGAAGTAATCAAGTAGCAAGGACAAACCTGATCGCCGGACCGGAAAAAAACCGGCCCGGCGATCTTTTTTGAGGCTATGTCAGCGTCAGGAGTGGTGACGATTCCATCGCCGCCACCACCTGCAGCAAAGTATCGCCGAAGCCGCCCCTTGCCCGCGCATGGCGGCGGGCACTGGTGGTGACGCGCGGTGCGGCGCTCCAGGCGATGTGCGCGCCGCATTCTTGCAGCGCGGCGACCATGGCCACGTCCTCGCTGCAGGCCAATGGCGCAAAGCCGCCAGCGCGCAGGTAGGCACTGGCGCGTACGCCGAAGTTGGCGCCATGGATGTGGCGGTGGCCGTCGGCATTGGTGTAGGTGTGCGCGAAGTGCTGGCGCAGCGCAGCGGCGTTTGGCCCATGCGGCGACCAGTCGTCCACCGCCACAGTGCCGCAGACGGCATCGGCGTCCAGGCCCAGTTGGGCGCTCAGCCAGGAGGGCGATACGCGCGTATCCGCATCCGTAAAGGCCAGCCAGCGGGCACCGCGCTGCAGCAGTTGCTGCGCGCCGGCCGCGCGCGCGGTGCCCACGTTCTGCGCATTGATGGCGATGCAGTCGAGACGCCAGCGCAGGTCCGCCTGCATGGCATGCTCCAGCACGATGCGCTGCGACTGGTCACTGCAGGTATCGAGCACGATGACGATGCACACCGCCTCGCCATGCAGCAAGGGACAGGTGGCGGCAAGGCGTAACGCTTCCAGGCAGGCGCCCAGGCACGCTTCCTCGTTATGCACGGGTACGACGACGCCTATCATGCGAAGCCCTCGCATTGCGCCACCGAGCGCATATCGTTCGACCAGATCCCCAGCAGAAAGTCGGTTTCTTCGTGGCGCAGCACGCGGTGCAGGCCGGGCGCATCCTGGAACGCCGCATGCACGCGCACGGTTGAGATGATGCGCTGCGCAAACGGCGCGCGCCAGTGGCACAAGACGATGCTGCCGCCCGGCGCCAGGCTGGCAATGCTGTGTTCGACCACGCGTGCCAGTTCTTCCGGGGACAGGTAATAGGCGATCTCGCTCAGGACGATCAGGTCGAATTTGTCGGCGCCGGGCAGGATGCGCGGCCAGTCCTGCGGCAGCCGGTGCTGCGCGAGGACGACGTTGCCGCCGCATCCCGCGTCCAGCAGGCGCTGCTGCGCCAGCCGCAGCGCTTCGGCCGAAAGGTCGGCTGCCAGCACGCGGTCGCAGCGCCGCGCCAGTTCGAGCGTTAGTTCACCATTGCCGCAGCCTGGTTCATAGGCGTGGCGGTAGCGCCGCTGTGGCAGGCTGGCCAGCAGCAGGGCGCGCTTGCGCTCTTCGTACCAGCGCTGGCGCACCCGCCACGGGTCGGCATCCTGGCGATACAGTTGTTCGAAATAGCTGCCGCGCTGCTCGTCCGGCATGAAAGATGCGTTCATAGAAAATACACCTCCCAGGCATGCAGCAGGCGCCGCAAGGCGTCGCCGGCGACGATGGCGGGGCGGCCCGTCGACGGATCGTCCTGCATCTGGCTGGCGAAGCAGTGCAGGGCGTCGCGCTTGCGCTGCAGGATGGGGGCGGGCAAGGGCAGGCGGTGTGCGCGATGCCACGGTACGCGCATGTCGCCCGGTGCGGCCCAGTGCCAGCCCCAGATGGGCATTTCCACCAGGGGGACGCCGCTGGCCGCGCATGCCGAAGCGCAAGCCCGGCCGCATGCTTCATGGTCCGGGTGGCCGTCCAGGCGCCAGGTGGTGAAGACTCTGTCGCCGGGACGCAGCTGCGCTGCCAATGTGGTGCTCAGGTGTGGTGTCATGCCGGCCACGCCGCCATCGGGCAGGTGCAGGCGCAGCCATGCGGGCGACGCCAGTCCCAGTGTGGCCAGCGCCTGCGCGGACTCTTGCGGGCGTACCTGGCGCAGGCGATCCTGTGGCCAGACCGGCGAGCCCGGGTGGCTGGCGTCGCCATCGGTGACGGCGATCAACAGCAGTTCGCTGCCCTGCGCCGCCAGCAGTTGCAGCAAGCCGCCGCAGGCGAGGATTTCATCGTCGGGATGGGGCGCGACGATGACGGCGCGCGTCCCTGGCGGCACCAGTGCGTGCGCGCTGATGGTGGGCAGGTCGTTCAACCCCCGCCAGGATAGCCACACATGGTCCGGCGTGCCGCTGCCTTCGATGCGGCGCGCATGCGTATCGGGATGGGCGAGCATGTCAAAGCGCCCATGGGTGGTCTTCGGCGCCGGCGACGATACCGCCCAGCGCGGCCTGATCGCGTTCGGCGTGGCTCTGGCGCAGAAAGACGGGCAGGTCGGCCGCCAGGCGTGCAAAGCGGGCATCGCGGCACAGGGGGCCGGCGCCCAGTGCACGCGTGGCCAGGTGCAGGACTTGGGTGGCGGCGTCTTCCACCGCCAGGCGCAGACGCAGGGCCAGGCCCATGGCGTCGCGCTGCGGCTGTGCGTCGATTTCGGCGGCGCCTTCGCGCAGCAGGGCGCCGGTGGCGCGCAATGCGCAGTCGATCTGGCCCAGTTGCGCCAGGCGCACGGGATCGGGGGCAGCGTGCTGCGCGCGCGCATGCAGGTGACTGGCGACGGCGCAGGCCGCGCCATACCAGGCGGCTGCGATGCCGGCGCCGCCATGCCAGAAGCCGGGACGCTCCAGGTAGGCGCCCGGCGGGCCCACGGGAAAGGCCCGCGCGCCGGAAAAGGTCACGTCGACGCTGGCGCAGGCTAGCATGCCGACGGCTTGCCAGCCTTCATCCGTGACGTGCACTCCCGGCTGCGACAGCGCCACGGAGGCCAGGCAGGCCTGGCCTTCCTCATTCCAGCAACTGACCAAGGCGTGGCTGAGTCCATTCGCCCCCGAGCACCAGGCCTTGCGGCCATCGAGCACATAGCGGCCATCGGCCGCCTGCTGCAACTGTACGCGCGCGCCCGGCATTTCCGCGCACCATACGCCCCAGCTGCTGCCGGTCGGTGCGCCGGGCCCGTCGATCTCCGCCAGGATGGCCAGTGCATCGGTATGGCCCTCGTACAGCTTGAGCAGAGAAAGGTCGATGGCGGCGATGGCGGCCAGCATTTGCCAGCGCTGCAGCGTGGAGCCGTGGCCGGGCAGGGGTAATTGATCCAGCCCCGCGTCGCGCAGACGCTGCAAGCCTTCGATGGGGTGGAAAGCGCTGTCCTGTGGCTGCAGCAGGGCGGCCAGTGCAGCGTTGGACGGTAGGGGAAAGGCATTGGGCGGCATGGCAAGCTCCTGTTTTTCAACAGAATAGCTTTGTATTTTCGCAATGTATGTTCGATTCTGCACATACACTCGCTAATGGCCTCAAGTCGATGCGGCGGCGGGCGGGATGGCGCGGCTGCGGCAAGCTGCAGGGCCGGGCGGCCCCACAGCATATCTAGCGTTTATTTTTTGACGTAGTGCATGTCCAGCACATACACGCCCTTGTCCAGCATCACCGTGTACAGGTCGTTAGCGCGCAAAGACAGGCCGCCGGGGACGCTTAATGCCGGCTGCATGCCGTCGTCCTGCATGCAGGAAGCGCCATTGTCCACGTCAACGCACCAGTTGTTCTTGCCATCCATCTGTACATATTTCACGGTAGTACCGCTCCTCAGGAACGTATAGGCCGGGACCGACGAGGTGATCTTGTCGACGCGCAAGCTCGTTGCTGTGGCGTTTTCCGCCAGCTTGATCAGCATGTCGGCTGTGCCGTCCGGCTTGCCGGTGATCGTCGCGCTCATGCCGTCTGTCGCTACCACGGGGCCGGAGCAATCGGCCTTGAAGTACGTTTCGCCGGTCGGCGTCAGTTCCAGCGAACCGCTGCCGTCGCTCTTCAACGCGATGACGAGCAATTGGCGGTCGTGATGGTCGCAGGCCGACTGCCAGGTGCCGACATACGCGGCCAGCGGCGAAGTGCTGCCGGACTCGCCGGCAAGCTGTTGCGCCGTACCGCTGCCACCACCACCGCAGCCAGCCAGGAGTGTTGCGGCCGAGCCAGCCAATACAGCCAATAATTTTTTCATTCATCATCCTTTTTCATCCGGCAGCAGGGCGTGCCGTCAACGCGGCCTGATTATAGGATTATTAATCAGCGGCAATTCTCGCCGAATCTATCGCTGACTTGATTTGGATCATGTCGCGGTGACGCGCTGAACTGCACGGGGCCGTTGCAATCGGGAGCTGGCGGTACTGGTTTTCACAAGCGGGTTGCCAAGTATCAACATAAGCGGCCAGTGCAGGAAGGGGCGCGAGCACCACTGGCGGGACAGCGACGTCAACACTACCGGCACGGCCACCACCACCACCACAGCCAGTCAAGACCACTGTGGCAGATACCATTAACAAAGCCCATCTTTGTGGCGGGATATAAATGCAATCTCAAGTGCTGCCATTAAATGACGGCGAGAAGAAACGGGTGGAGTGCCGCGCATAATCATGAATGAAGCACGTATTGATAGGATAGGGCCGCATATACAGAGCGCCATTGTCTTGCGAATGCAGCAGGTGAAGATAATGCCGGCGCCTGATAATGGCGCCGGCCGCCGCCAGAGATGGCAGGCTTAAAACTCTTCCCAGTCATCCCCTGCCGGTGCCTTGGCGGGCGCACGCTGTGCTGCTTGCGGCTTGGCGACGCTCAGGCGCTTGGCGGGCGCCGGTGTTGTTGGCGTGGCGGCCCGCGGCGTCGCCGCGCTTGCTGCTGGTGCCGTCTGGCGCACCTGCTCGCCCAGCTTGAACACGCTGACCACCTCGGCCAGATGGCTGGCCTGGTCTTGCAAGCTTTCGGCGGCCGCCGCCGCTTCCTCGACCAGGGCCGCGTTTTGCTGCGTCACGCCATCCATCTGCGCCAGCGCCTGGTTGACCTGGGCGATGCCGTCGCTTTGCTCGGTGGTGGCGACGCTGATGTCAGCCATGATGGCGGTGACCTTGCGCACGCTGTCGACCACCTGCTCCATGGTGGCGCCCGCTTCATCGACGAGTTTGCTGCCTGCCGCCACCTTGCCCACGGAATCGTCGATCAGCAGCTTGATTTCCTTGGCCGCCGCGGCCGAGCGCTGTGCCAGGTTGCGCACTTCCGTGGCGACGACGGCGAAACCGCGCCCCTGTTCGCCCGCGCGCGCCGCTTCCACGGCGGCGTTCAGCGCCAGGATATTCGTCTGGAAGGCGATGCCGTCAATCACACTGATGATGTCGACGATCTTGTTCGACGAGTCATTGATCGAGGTCATGGTGGCTATCACCTTGCCGACCACTTCGCCGCTCTTTTGTGCCACGCTGGACGCGGAAGCTGCCAATTGATTCGCCTGGCGCGCATGGTCGGCGTTTTCCTTGACGGTGCCCGTCAGCTCTTCTACCGAGGCGGCCGTCTCTTCCAGCGAACTGGCTTGCTGTTCCGTGCGGGCCGACAGGTCGTTATTGCCTTGTGCAATTTCCGCGCTGGCGCGGGCCACATTGTCAGCGCTGGCTTGCACTTGCAGCAGCACGGCGTGGATCTTTTCCACGAAGGCGTTGAAACCCTTGCCGATGACGGCCAGCTCGTCGGTGCCCTTGACTTCCAGTTTGACGCGCAGGTCGGCATCGCCGCTGGACAGATCCGTCATGGTGCGGCCCAGGGTGCGCAGGGGACGCGTCAGCTGGTTGACGACGAGGATCAGGATACCGGCCGTGGCTGCCGCGCACAGCAGGGCGACGATCAGGGTGTAGGTCATCAGCTCGCGCGCCGAGGCGGTGGCCACGCTTTTCGGGAAGTTCAGTTCCACGCTCCAGGGCGCGATGTCGGGGTGGATCTGCAGCGGCTGCAGCAAATGGATGTAGCCTTGGTCATCCTCGTATTCATACGCCTGGCCCTGGCGTACCTTTTCCAGACCGGCGGCCGGCACGTCGTCGGCCTTCTTGCCCAGCCGCTCAGGCACGGGGTGGCTGGCGTACAGGCCGCCGTTCGAGATCAGCGCCAGCTTGCCGCCCTCGATTACTTTCAGGTCGGCCAGGATTTTCGCCAGGCGCGTGAGCATGAAGTCGGCGCTGGCCGTGCCCTTGAAGCTGCCGTCGATCATGATGGGCGTCACCAGCGAGGCCATCAGGACATTCTTGCCATCGACGGGGTAGATATACGGTTCCGTAAAGAAGGTTTTACCCGTGCGCTTGGGTACGTCATACCAGTCGTTGGCGCCCGGTTTCGGATCGAAGACGATGGGTTCGACTTGCAGCTTGCCGCCGGCGCCCCGTGTCCAGTAGGGCATGAAGCGGCCGCTGGCGTCGTAGTTCGGTTTTTGGTTGGCAAATTCCGCATCCTTGCCGTCGAGCGCGTTCGGTTCCCACGTCACGGCCGCGCCCAGCAAGTCTTCCGAGCTGCTCAGGGTGGCCTTGGTCAGTTCATTGATCTGCTCGCGCTGCAGGGGCAGGTTCGCGCTTTTCGTGCCGCGCATGGCGCCGGCCAGGCTGCTGACGCTGGCCAGGTTGCTGGCGATGCGCGCCTGCAGAGCGCCCGCCACTTCGCGCGCCGACGTGTGCGCCAGTGCCAAAGCGGCCGCCTCGGCGCTGGCGCTGCTCTTGTAGCCGATCACCGCCGCCGTGACGCCCAGGCTGAGGATGGCGAGCGCGGTAGCGGCGACGCAGATTTTGCTGTTGAGAGAAAGTTGCATGATGCTGTTCCTTGATGGGGATGTGTATCGGTATCTTGGGCGGCGCGTGTGGCGCGCCTAGAACGTCTTGCTGATGGCCACGACCAGCGTGGCGGCGGCGGGGTTGGACGTGTCAAACTGGCCGGCCGCATTCGGGATGCCCAGGGTGTAATGGTCGTAGGCATCGGTGGCGCCCCAGGCGCGCGTGATGGCGGCGCTGGCGCTCCAGCCGCCGTCGAAGGCCCTGGTGACGCCGACCTTGGCGTCATGCCAGTTCCAGATGGCATTACCCGTGCCCGCCACCCGGCCATTGCCGGCGTGCAGGTTCAAGGTCCAGGCATTGCCCAGGTCGACATTCGCGCCCACGTCCAGGTAGCCCGTGCCGCGCGCATTCGTGATGCCAAAAAAATCCCGCGTGACGGTATGGTTGTACTTGGCATACAGCATCTTGTAGCTGAGGCCCAGCGACAGTTCGCCATAGTCGTACTTGACGCCTGTGGCGCGGTAGACGGCGCCCGGATACTTGTAATAGTACGTCAGCACGCTGTAGCCCAGTTCGCCTACCGTGCCGCTGTAGCCGCCATACAGGTCCCATTCGATGGTCGCGTCCTCGATATAACGGTCGCTGACGCTGGAAACCCAGGTGCCCAGCGACCAGCCGCTGGGGTGCGCGTAGTCGGCACCCGCTTGCAGCGCAGGTTTGCCCCAGGTCTGGCGAAAGCCGCGTGAAATGTATTGCGAGGTGAGGCTGGCATTGGCGCTGAGGGTGGCGGCAGCGCTGTCCGTGGTCTGCGCCTGCACGGGCATGGCGGCGAGCAGGAAGACACAGCCCAGCAAGGATGTTCCACGAAAATGGCGGTTCGATGGCATGGCAGTCGGCTCCGTATTTGCCGGCAGCGGCCGTCCAGGCACGTTGCCCTGATGGTTGCAATAAATAAATGCGGAATGGACTTTGCGCAAGCAAGGCGACGCCGTGTGCATGTTCGCAGGAACATGCACACATTCTCACCAAACGTAACCGAAAGGATAGGGGCTAGGGCTAGTGGAAGTCAATAAAGTTGCGCTACGGAAATCGTAAGTTGTTGTTTCCTGGAACTTTTTCATGCTCCTGTCACATTCGGCCTGCCACGGCAGACTGCCTGTTGCAAGCTGGCCAGCAAGCCGGGCAGGGCCGCATGCAGGGCAGGCAGCTCGCCATCCAGTAGCTCGGTCTGCGCCTCCACCAGGCCCGATGGCTGGCCCCAGACGATTTTTGCGCTCAGCCGGGCGCTGGCGTCGAGTCCCGTGACGCTGACCAGCAGGGCGACTTCTTCCGGTGCATCCTCGGGCACTTCCCCGAGCAGGCAGGAAATGCCGAAATGATAATCCTCGAACGCGCTGGCCGTACCGCTGGAAAAGGCGAACACGGAGGCGAGCACCTGAGGAGCAGCGGCCACGAGTGGCGGCAGGGCGGCGCGGAACAAGGGCAGCAAGTCGTTTTCCAGCTGGAGTACCAGCGGATGGGTGTGGCTAAGGACGGTCATGCGAGAGTGAAGTGAGTGGCGGCGCGCGATGGTAGCAGTTTTTGCCGCCTTTGAGTTCATGTACTGGTCCTACCAGTGGCCTCCATCGTCTTCGCTGGTGACGCGCGTACGGACGAAATCGATGTGGCTTTGCATGGCCGTGCGCGCCTCCTCGGGCTGGCTGGCGCAGATGGCCTCGCACAGGGTGCGGTGCTGCGACAGCAGTTGCAGCGAGGTGGCGTCGTCCTGCTGGCGCAAGCCCGTGCCATTGATGGTGATATGTTCGCGCAGCATGCCGATGATGCTGGTGTGCAAGTGCAGGAACATGGTGTTGTGCGACGCTTGCGCGATGACTTCATGCAGCCGCGCATCGGCCTGCGCCTCGCCGTGCTTGTCGTCGCTGGCGCGCGCCTGTTCCAGTTCGGCCAGCAGCGCCATGATCTGCGCGCGCTCGCCGGTGCTGGCCCGTTGCGCCGCAAAATAGGCCGTCGCTCCTTCCAGCACGCGGCGAAATTCCAGGATGTCGTCGCGCAGGGCGGGGTGGTCGGCCACCAGCTGGCTCCACGGCGAGGCTATGCCGGTGCGCAATTGATCTGTCACAAATACACCCGCGCCGCGCCGGCTGCGCACCAGTCCCCGCGCGGCCAGGCGCTGCACCGCTTCGCGCACGGTATTGCGCGAGACCCCATATTGCAGCGCCAGCAGGCGCTCGGCCGGCAGCTGCGCACCCGCCGGCAGGCTGCCGTCCAGCAGGGCGGTCTCCAGCCTGCGCATCACCATTTCGACCCTGCCCCGCGCTTGCATGCCTGTCGCCATCGCTGTCTCTCGGTGTTGTTTTAAAGTGGTCCGAGCAATTTGAAGTGGCTCGCGGAAGCTGGAATTATGCGTGAACCGGTCATTCTTAACAACACACAGCGGCGCCGCAGCAACATACAGAGCGCCGGGGAGACACACTCATGCAGCCAGACCCGCGCCAGCCACGCCAGTATCCGCCCGCACCGCTCCAGGTGTACCTGTTCGCCACCTGCCTGGTCGACCTGTTCGTGCCGCAGGCGGGGCTCGACGCGGTGCGCCTGCTGGAGCGGGAAGGCTTGATGGTGCATTATCCGCGCGGGCAGAGCTGCTGCGGCCAGCCTGCCTACAGCAGCGGCAACCCGGAGCAGGCGCGTGCCGTGGCCCGCGCCCAGCTCGACCTGTTTGCGCAGCCCTGGCCCGTGATCGTGCCGTCCGGTTCCTGCGCCGGCATGATGCGCCACCACTGGCCGCAGCTGTTCCAGGACGATCCGGTCGCTGGTCCCAAGGCGTTGGAGCTGGCCGAACGCGTGTATGAACTGAGCGAATTTCTCCTCTGCGTGCTGAAACTCGACCTGGCCAGCCTGGCCCTGGCCGACCCCGGGCAGGCGGATGAAAACGTGGTGCTGCATACCTCGTGCGGCGCGCGCCGCGAAATGGGCACGCGCCAGCACGGCGTGGCCCTGGTCGACGCCTTGCCCGGCGTGACGCGCATCGAACATCAGCGCGAATCGGAATGCTGCGGCTTTGGCGGCACGTTTTCATTGAAGCACCCGGACATTTCCGGCGCCATGGTCAGCGACAAGATCGCTTCGGCCTGTGCCACGGGCTGCGACCGGCTCGTCTCGGCCGACTGCGGCTGCCTGCTCAATATCGGCCACGCCGCGCAGCACCAGGGCGCGCCGCTGCCCGTCGAGCACCTGGCCAGTTTTTTGTGGCGCCGCACGGGAGGCGCGGCATGAGCGCGGCCCTGACTGCCCGCGAACGCATGCTGGGACGGCTGCGCGCAGCCAAGCCCGCCTCGCCTGTGGCGGTGGGCACCATCGACGCCGCCATCGACAGCCACTACCAGGCACGCCGCGCGCAAGCGCCGCAGTCGCCGCACCAGCAGATGGCCGCCATGCAGGCCGCCTTGCGTGCCGCGCATGCGCAAGTCGATTGCGTGAGCGCAGACGCCTGGCCCGCCATGCTGGCGCAGCGCCTGGGCGCGCACGGCGTGCACCGTCTGCTGTTCGATGCCGGCAGCGCCGAAGGGCAGGCATTGAACGCCGCCTTGCCGACCGGCGTAGAAGCGCTGTCTTTTGAGCGTCCCCTGGCGCAATGGAAGGGCGAGTTGTTCGATAGCGTCGACGCGGGTTTCACGGTCGCCCGTTCGGGTATCGCCGCCAGCGGCACCCTGGTCATCGCACCTGACGCAGCCACGCCGCGCACGGTGTCGCTGGCGCCACCGCTGCACATTTGCCTCGTGTATGCGAGCACCCTGCACGCGGACTTGCACGCGGCGGCGCGCGCCGAGCGCTGGGCGGACGGCATGCCGGCCAACCTGGTGCTGGTGTCTGGCCCCTCGAAAACGTCCGATATCCAGCAAACCCTGGCCTATGGCGCGCACGGCCCGCGCTGGCTGTGGGTGCTGATCATCGATGACTTGTCAGCCCATGAAGGAGGCCAGCCATGAACGCCAAGCCCTTGCAATTCGTCAAACCGGCAGACTTCCACGCGCGCGCGCGCGCCGCGCTGGAGGACCCGAAGCTGCGCCAGAGCTTTCGCGGCGCCATGGATTTTTTACAGGACAAACGCAGCGCCCAATTCCCCGATGGCGATGAGCTGGAGCGCCTGCGCGACATCGGCGAAGCTGTGCGCCAGCACGCGCTGGCGCGCCTGCCCGATCTGCTGGTGCAGCTGGAAGACAAGCTGACGGCGGCCGGCGTGCAGGTGCACTGGGCCGAGGATGGCGAGCAGGCCAACGCCATCATCCACGCCATCGCCCAGCGCAATCAGGCGACGCGCTTCATCAAGGGCAAGTCGATGGCCAGCGAGGAAATCGAGCTCAATCACTACCTGGAAGCGCGCGGCATGACCTGCCTGGAATCGGACATGGGCGAGTACATCGTGCAGCTGGCCGGCGAGAAGCCGTCGCACATCGTCATGCCGGCGATTCACAAGACCCGCGCGGACATCGCCGGCCTGTTCGCCGAGCATATCCCCGATGCGCCCTACACGGAAGACGTCGATAGCCTGATCCAGACGGGCCGGCGCGCCCTGCGCCACGCCTTCGTCGAGGCCGATATCGGCCTGTCGGGCGTGAACTTCGCGGCGGCCGACACGGGCACCCTGTGGCTGGTGGAAAACGAGGGCAATGGCCGCCTGACGACGTCCGTGCCGGAGGTGCACATCGCCATCATGGGCATGGAAAAGGTGGTGGCCAAGCTGGAACATATCGTGCCGCTGGCGAGTCTCCTGACGCGCTCCGCGACGGGGCAGGCGATCACCACCTATTTCAACCTGATTTCCGGCCCGCGCCGCGCGGGTGAAAAGGATGGGCCGCGCGAAGTGCACCTGGTGCTGCTCGATAACGGCCGCAGCCAGGCCTACGCGGACGAGCAGCTGCGCGCCACCTTGCAGTGCATCCGCTGCGGCGCCTGCATGAACCACTGCCCCGTTTATACGCGCATCGGCGGCCACGCCTACGGCACCACGTATCCGGGGCCGATCGGCAAGATCATCTCGCCCCACTTGCTGGGGCTCGCCGCGACGGCCGACCTGGCCACCGCTTCCAGCCTGTGCGGCGCCTGCGGCGAAGTGTGCCCCGTGCGCATCCCGATTCCGCAACTGCTCGTGCGCCTGCGCACGGAGGCGAACCGCAATCCCGGCGAACAGGTGGCCCATCCGCTGCGCGGCCAGGGCGCCAAGTTCAGCCGCGGCGAAAGCCTGATCTGGCGTTTCTGGAGCGGCGCCTTTGCGCGCCCCGCCAGCTACCGCCTGTTCCGCTGGGCCGCCACGCGCCTGCGGCTGCTGACGCCGCGCGCGCAACTGGGCTGGACGCAGCACCGCAAGCCTTTGACGCCGGCGCCGCGCAGCCTGGCCGACCTGCTCAACGCACGGGGGCAGGAAGAATAGCCCCGCCCGGCAGCACCGAAGCACCGCAAAAAACACGCTACACACAATGACATCAAAAGCCGTTTTTTTTACTCAACCCGCATCCACCGGAGGAGACCCGACATGCAAACCTGGACCCAACTTTATACCCCGCTCGGCAGCTTGTGGCTGTCGTCGCTGGCGGCAGCCGTTCCCATCATTTTCTTCTTTATCGCCCTGGCGGCGCTGCGCATCAAGGGCCACGTGGCGGCCGCCGTCACCCTGGCGCTGGCGCTGGCTGTGGCGATTTTCGCTTACGGCATGCCCGTGCCGCAGGCGCTGGCGGCGGCCGGTTACGGTTTTGCTTACGGCTTGTGGCCCATCGCGTGGATCATCGTCACGGCCGTCTTCCTGTACAAGATCGTCGTGAAAACGGGGCAGATCGAGATCATCCGCGCCTCCGTGCTGTCGGTCACGGACGACCAGCGCCTGCAGGTGCTGCTGATCGGCTTTGCCTTCGGCGCCTTCCTGGAAGGGGCTGCCGGTTTCGGCGCGCCCGTGGCCATCACGTCGGCGCTGCTGGTGGGCCTGGGCTTCAACCCGCTGTACGCGGCGGGCCTGTGCCTGATCGCCAACACGGCGCCCGTGGCCTTTGGCGCCATGGGCATCCCCATCATCGTGGCGGGCCAGGTGACAGGCATCGACCCGTTCCTGATCGGCGCCATGGCGGGCCGCCAGCTGCCACTGTTGTCGCTGCTGGTGCCTTTCTGGCTGGTGTTCATGATGGATGGCTTCCGCGGCGTGCGCGAAGTGTGGCCGGCCGCGCTGGTGACGGGCTTGAGCTTTGCCGTCACCCAGTACTTCACTTCCAACCATATCGGCCCTGAACTGCCGGACATCACCTCGGCCCTCGTCAGCCTGGTGTCGCTGACCTTGTTCCTGAAAGTGTGGCAGCCGAAGAATGCGAAAGTGGCCCATGCCGTCGGCGGTGGCACGGCCGCGCTGTCCGGTTTTGGCGGTGGCGCCGGCAAGACGGACCTGCGCGGCAGCGGCAGCCGCGCCGCCTCGCCCTATACGACGGCGCAGACCATGCGCGCCTGGGCGCCGTTTGGCCTGTTGACGGCCATCGTCACCGTGTGGAGCCTGCCCGGCTTCAAGGCCCTGTTTGCCGCCGGCGGGGCGCTATCGAGCCTGGTCATCAAGATCCACGTGCCCTACCTGGACCAGCTGGTGATCAAGACCATGCCCATCGTGGCCGCGCCGAAGGCGTATGACGCCGTGTTCAAGCTGGACTTGCTGTCGGCTGTGGGCACGGCGATTTTGCTGACGGCCGTGCTGTCCATGCTGATGCTGCGCATGAAGCCGCGCGATGGCCTCAAGGCCTTCGTGGAAACCGTGGTGGAATTGCGCCGTCCCGTGCTGTCGATTGGCCTGGTGCTGGCGTTTGCCTTCGTTGCCAATTACTCGGGCATGTCGTCCACCCTGGCCCTGTTGCTAGCCGGCAGCGGCGCTGCCTTCCCGTTCTTCTCCCCATTCCTGGGCTGGCTGGGCGTCTTCCTGACGGGTTCCGACACTTCCTCGAACGCCTTGTTCTGCTCCTTGCAAAACACCACGGCGCACCAGATCGGCGTGTCCGACACCTTGCTGGTGGCGGCCAATACGACGGGTGGCGTGACGGCGAAGATGATTTCGCCCCAATCGATCGCTGTCGCCTGCGCGGCAACGGGCCTGGTGGGCAAGGAATCGGACCTGTTCCGCTTTACCTTGAAGCACAGTCTGCTATTTGCCGTGATCATCGGCATCATTACCATGCTGCAGGCGTACGTCTTCACCGGCATGATCCCACACTGAGCGGTCCGTAGAAGTACGTAGTAAAACTAGATAAACTGATAGCGAAACGTGCAGAGGGTCATGAAAATGACCTGATGCACTGCAGCATATCGAGGATGGCCCGGCGCAATGCCGGGTCTGCAGCGATGCCGTCCGCATCGAGACCCGACCCCAGCAAAGGCAGGCTGATGCAGGCCTCGTCGATCACGCGCGCCGACATGGTGCGCACCGTTTCGCGCAAGGCCGCCTGCGCATGCGTGGCGCGCGGCGAGGTGTTCAGCAGCACCAGCGGCTTGTCGATGAATGATTCATTTCCCACCATCCAGTCCAGCGCGTTTTTCATGGGGCCGCTCACGCCGTGCGCGTATTCGGGGCTGGCCAGCATCAGCACGTCGGCTGCCAGGATGGCGTCGCGCAGGCCCGTCACGGCCGGCAGGCTGTCGGCGTCGAGGTCGGGATTGAACAGGGGTAAGTCTCCCAGTCCCTGATAGATGCGGATTGCATAGTCCGCCGGGGCAAGCCGGGCGATGGCGTGCAGCAGGGCGGTGTTCAGAGAGGCGGCGCGCAGGCTGCCGGCGATGGCGAGGATGGTCATGGGCGTTTGCATTCCGCCTGTATAGCCCATCCTGTGCTCAAGCGCAAGGCGAGCAGGATGGTGCTATCGATGTTGTTACAGCCGATGACGGGCTGCGATGCGTGGCTGGGTACTGCGTCACTCTTAACGGCTGAGGCCGCTCATCCAGCTTGGCTGCGGGTTGGCACGGGCCAGTTCGCGCATGCGGTATTCCAGATCGTAGCGGTCGGTCGATTCGGCCAGGTAGGCTTCTTCGTAAGCACGTTCGCGGCGGTCGCTGCTTTGGTTCAGCCAGGCGCCCACACGTTTGGCGGCGTGGATCAGGGTGGCGACGATATTGCTGTTTTGCGTGGTGTGGTAAGTAAATGCGGTAGACATGGCAGACTCCTTGAGTGGCGTGCCGCGTTGTGCTGCACTGCAATATAAGTATAGCGATTCCAAGTTATAAGGCTACTTTTGATTTCAAATGTCAGCTATTCATTTTTCAAATAACAGGCGGGAAAGCTGCGCAATACGGGGCTTTAAGGCATAATGCCGGCGCAGTATCGTAGTTTTACTACAAGACTGTTTTGTTCTGAATGTTGTTTTCAGACGCAGCCCGCAGGCATGCCGCGTCCACAAAACATCATTCTGACGAGAAACGGTCGGCCGTGCGCCTGTCGCGCGCAAGAGTCGCCCTGCCTGCCCCCATTTCGCTGATGGCAGTCATGGCCCACGCTGATATCTGCGTGGCGCTTGCGCGTCCTGGTGCTGCCCGGGTGGAAACGCTTCCATGCCTGGCAAGATCAACTTGGAATTGAAAAATGGAGAAGGTATGGAATACGTAAAGCAAGGCCAGAGCGTACAGTCCGCACAGGCCGGCACGCAAAACAATACGGGCGCCCTGATCATTGTCACGGTGCTGTTTTTCATGTGGGGGCTGCTGACATCGCTCAATGATGTGCTGATTCCCCATCTGCGCTCGATCTACACCTTGACCTATGTCCAGGCGATGCTGGTGCAGTTCTGCTTCTTTGGCGCCTACGCCATCGTTTCACTGCCAGCGGGCATGCTGATCAAGAAAATCGGCTACCAGCGCGGCGTCGTCGCCGGCTTGCTGATCGCGGCCGCCGGCTGCGCCATGTTCTACCCGGCATCGACCGGCAGCTACGCGCTGTTCCTCTTGTCCTTCTTCATCCTGGCGGCCGGCATCACCGTGCTGCAAGTGGCGGCCAATCCCTACGTGACGGAACTGGGCGACCCGCAGACGGCGTCCAGCCGTTTGACCCTGACACAAGCCTTCAATGCGCTGGGTACCACCGTGGCGCCTGCCCTGGGCGGCATGCTGATCTTGTCCGGCACTGTGCTGACGGTGCAGCAGTTCGACCTGTTGCCGGCGGCCGAGCAGCTGGCTTACCGCGCCAAGGAGGCGGCCTCCGTGCAAGGTCCTTACCTGGTGCTGGCCGCTACGCTGGTGATCCTGGCCGTGCTGTTCGCGCTGGCAAAATTGCCGAAGATTTCGCATGCCGACGATGCGGCTGCCCTGGCGCAGGCTGGCGACAAGGTCTCGATCTGGTCGCACCGCCACCTGGTGCTGGGCGCGCTGGCCATCTTCCTGTATGTGGGCGGTGAAGTCAGCATCGGCAGCTTCCTGATCAACTTCCTGGGCGAGAGCCATATCGCTGGCCTCAGCCACGCCGACGCCGCCTATTTCGTCAGCTATTACTGGGGTGGCGCGATGCTGGGCCGCTTCGTCGGCTTTGCCGTGATGCGCTATGTCAGCCCGGGCAAGACCCTGGCCTTCAACGCCGCCGTCGTCATCGCGCTGATCCTCGTTGCCGTGTTCTCCAGCGGTCATACGGCCATGTGGGCATTGATCGCCGTCGGCCTGTTCAACTCCATCATGTTCCCGACCATCTTCAGCATGGCCCTGAACAAGCTGGGCGCGCAAACGGGGCAAGGTTCGGGCATCCTGTGCATGGCTATCGTCGGCGGCGCCATCGTGCCGTTCATCCAGGGCTTCCTGGCCGACCACATCAACCTGCAGCTGTCCTTTCTCGTGCCAGCCCTGTGCTACACCTTCATTTTGTACTTCGGCTGGAAATACGCCAGCATGTACAACGACGCCGCCGCCAAATAAGCCGCGCTGTCGCGATCAATCAAAAGGGTGGCCTCGGCCACCCTTTTTTACGTCAGTGCGCGAACTGCGTGCCCAGCACGTCCTGGCAGACCTCGAGCCAGGCGCGCGCCGCGTGCGACAGATAGCGCCCGCTCCAGACGTGCGCCACCTGCCACGCCACCTCCGGTTCGATGATGCGCACCGCCTCAAGCGGTTCGCCGGCCAGGCGGTGGATGAAGGGCTCAGGCAGCAGGGCCACGCCCAGGCCGGCCGAGGCCATCGCCACCAGCCAGTCCCACTGTCCGCTCTGCGCCGCGATGGTCGGCGTGAAGCCCGCCTGCGCGAAATGCTGGCGCAGGCTGCGGGTGAGGGCGAAATCATCTTTCAACAGCACCAGCGGCAGCTCGGCCAGCGCCTTGAAGGGCAAGCTGGTGCGTTTTTTCTGGAACGTGCCCGGCTCGGCCAGGGCCCAGATCGGGTAGCTGGCGATGGTCACCGCCACGAGATCGAGTTCCGGGTCGGCCGGCAGCACCGTCATGCCGATTTCCAGCTCGCCGGCCGCCACTTTGCGCTCGATCTGCTGGCCCGTGTCTTCCTGCAGGGTCAGGCTGATGTTCGGGTGGCGCGCGCGGAAGGCCTTCAATACGGGCGTGAACAGCACATTGATCATGGGCGGGATGCCGACCGTCAGGCTGCCGCGCTGCAAGGTCTGCGTGTCGCGCACTTCGAGGGTCAGCTGGCGCATATTGGCCAGCATTTCCTGGCCGTGCTGGTAGACGATGCGGCCCGTGTCCGTCAGGGTCAGCTTGCGCCCGTCGCGCACCAGCAGCTGCGCGCCCACTTCTTCTTCCAGCTGGCGCACCATCTTGCTGATGGTCGACTGGGTCAGGTGCAGCGATTCGGCCGCCTGCGTAAAGCTCGACAGGCGCACGGTTTCGACAAAATAGCGCAGGGAACGGATATCCAAGATAGGGCTCGCCTCGGCGAAGCATGAAAATATCGACTGGGTTTGGCGAAATTAATTCATGCCATGCATGTAGCCGGGATTTTATACTGAATCCACTTATGGGGTTGGTGTATGACAGCCATCCAGTTTGAGAATATTAAGAATATCAGGAGCATCACGATGTACGAGGACCGTATCCGCCACCCAGGCTTGCTCGGCAAAATCATGAGCGCCGATGAGGCAGCCAAATTGTTCCACAACGGCATGCGTGTCGGCATGAGCGGGTTCACCCGTGCCGGCGACGCCAAGGCCCTGCCGCGCGCGCTGGCCGAGCGCGCCCTGCAAGATCCCTTGAGCCTGACCCTGATCACGGGCGCTTCGCTGGGCAATGGCAGCGACGGCCTGATGGCCGAGGCGGGCGTGCTGGCGCGCCGCATGCCATTCCAGGTCGACCCGGTCTTGCGCGGCAAGATCAACAAGGGCGAGGTCATGTTCATCGACCAGCATCTGTCGGAAACGGCCGAGCAGTTGCGTTCGGGCAACCTGGCGGCCGTCGATATCGCCGTCATCGAAGCGACGGCCATCACGGCGGCCGGCGCCATCATCCCGACCATGTCGGTGGGCAATTCCGCCGCCTTCGCCCAGCAGGCAACGCAAGTCATCATCGAAATCAACCTGTCCACGCCGCTGGCGCTGGAAGGCTTGCACGACATTTATATTCCGCAAGCCCTGCCGGGCCGCGAGCCGATTCCGCTCACGCGCGTCGACCAGCGCCTGGGCAGCACGGCCATTGCCATCGATCCGGCCCGCATCGCCGCCATCGTCATCACGGATAGCCCCGACAGCCCGTCGAACGCCTTGCCGCCCGACGCGGAAACGCAGGCCATCGCCAGCCACGTGATCGCCTTCCTGGAAGGCGAAGTGGCGGCCGGGCGCATGGGGCCGGAATTGCTGCCCCTGCAGGCGGGCATCGGCACCATCGCCAACGCCGTGCTGCATGGCCTGATCGGCTCGCCCTTCCGGAACATGACCATGTATTCGGAAGTGCTGCAGGATAGCGCCATCGAATTGCTCGATTCGGGTCAGCTGGCGTTCGCCTCGGCCTCGTCGATCACCCTGTCGGCCGCCGTGCATCAAAAGCTGATGGACAATATCGACCATTACCGGTCAAAAATCGTGCTGCGCCCGCAAGAGATCAGCAACCACCCGGAAATCGTGCGCCGCCTGGGCATCATCGCCCTGAACACGGCGCTGGAATTTGATATCTACGGCAACGTCAACTCCACGCACGTGTGCGGCACGCACATGATGAACGGCATCGGTGGCTCGGGCGACTTTGCGCGCAACGGGCAAGTGTCGATGTTCGTGTCGAAATCGGCGGCCAAGGGTGGACGTATTTCCAGCGTCGTGCCGATGGTCTCGCATGTGGATCATACGGAGCATGACGTCGATGTGCTGGTGACGGAGTGGGGCTATGCGGACTTGCGCGGACTGGCGCCGCGCGAACGGGCGCCGTTGATCATCGAGCGCTGCACGCACCCCGATTACCGCGATCAATTGCGCGCGTATTACGACGCGGCATGCCAGCGCGGCGGTCACACGCCGCACATATTGGAGCAGGCGCTGTCATGGCATACGCGCTACCAGGAAACGCAGAGCATGCTGGCAGCGCAGTAAGCTTGCTTAAGCTCGAAACAGGGCAGGGCGGTGCAGCACCGCGCCTGCCCACTTTTTTTGCCTGGCGCATGTTGCGCCAGATCAAGGGTCAGACCGCTGGCGCAAAGCGCAGGCGGATGCCTGCCGTGACGACGGCCAGCAAGTCGTCGATATGCGCATTCATTTCCGGGTGCGGCGTCCATGGGTCGCCCGCATCCATGACGATGCGCAGCGAAACGAGGCCGTGCAGCGATTGCCAGAAGATTTGCGTCATCGTGTGCAGCGCCGGTTCGTCCTGGCGCACCTTGCCCGCCTGCGCCAGTTCGCCGAACAGGTGCAACGCGTAGGCGTATGGATCCTGTTCGATATTGCCGTGTTCCACTTCCACAGCGTCGATTTCCGCATGCGGGCGCAATTCCATGAAGATCAGCGAATACTCGTCGGGATGCTGGAAACCGTACTCGATGTACGCGCGACCGACCAGGCGGATGCGATCCCATGGGTCTATGCTGTTGGCGCAGGCACTGCGCATGGCGCGCACCAGTTCAAGCAAGTCCTTGTCCATGGCCTGGGCGATCAAGGTGGCCTTGTCGCGGAACAGGGCGTACACGACGGTGGTGGAAAAACCGGCCGCCTCGGCCACTTTGCGGATGGAGACGGCGCGCGCGCCTCCCTTTTTGATGAGGTCTTTGACGACGTCGATGATGTGCTCGCGCCGCGCCTGAGCCTCGCGTAGCTTTCTTTCCTGAATATTGGTCAACTTCTTGTCCACGATTCTTTCCTGGCGACTCTATGAAAGCAGGAATTATAGGGTGGCGATGGCCTGCCAATGTGTCTGGCATTGTTACAATTCAGTTTTTTCTCCGGTGGATGGGACAGTGAACCGATTTTTCGCCCTTTTGCCCGGCGCTTTGCCATCGATGCCCCGGATTGGTGCATAAAGCGCCCGCCCAGGCTTTGCTAACGGGACCAAAGGGCGGAAAATAGCGGGATAGCTTACACTGCGGTTTTTCGCGCAACGGCGCTGGCCCACGAGGCAACGCCGGAACACTTACATTCGGACGGGATCATTACATGACCATTAAAATCAGCCAGAACTTCGACTCGGGCGCCATCGACGTAGTAAGCGCCACGAGCTTTGCTGCCATCGACCTGAACTTGCGCAAGGATAGCCACGCGGACATCCACCAGTGGTTCCACTTCCGCCTGCAGGGCGCCCGGGACCAGGCATGCACGATGCGTATCCTGAACGCGGGCCAGGCCACCTATCCTGCCGGCTATGAAGGCTACCAGGCCGTAGCCAGCTACGACAGCGAAAACTGGTTCCGCGTGCCGACCTCGTTCGACGGCCAGGTCATGACGATTTCGCATACGCCGGAACTCGACAGCGTGTACTACGCCTATTTCGAACCGTATTCGTGGGAGCGCCATTTGCGCCTGCTGGGCGAAGTGGCCGAGCATCCGCTGGCGCGCGTCTCCGACCTGGGCAGCACGGTCGACGGCCGCGACATGAATATGGTCACCATTGGCAACCCGCAGGCGGAAAAGAAAATCTGGGTCATCGCGCGCCAGCATCCGGGCGAATCGATGGCCGAATGGTTCGTCGAAGGCCTGATCGATTCCCTGCTGGACGACGCCAACCCGATCGCGCGCAAGCTGTTGCAGCGGGCCGTGTTCCACATCGTGCCGAACATGAACCCGGACGGTTCCATCCGCGGCAACCTGCGCACGAATGCGGCAGGCGCCAACCTGAACCGTGAATGGATGACGCCATCGCTGGAGTCCAGCCCGGAAGTGCTGTGCGTGAAAAACAAGATCCACGAAACGGGCGTCGACATGTTCTTCGACATCCACGGCGATGAAGCGTTGCCGTACAACTTCGTGGCCGGCAATGAAATGCTGGAAAACTTCACGCCGGCGCAAGCGGCGCACCAGAAAGCCTTCATTGAGCGCTACAAGCAGGCCAGCCCTGACTTCCAGGACAAGTTCGGCTATGCGGCCAGCAAGTACAAGTCGGACATGCTGACCCTGGCATCGAAGTACATCGGCCACCACTTCGGCTGCCTGGCGCTGACCCTGGAAATGCCGTTCAAGGAAAACGCCGACTTGCCCGATCCGGCCGTGGGCTGGAATGGCGCGCGCAGCGCGGCACTGGGCGCGGCCATGCTGCAGCCCATCCTGCTGTCGCTGGATTGAACGGCGTTGATCATGGGCGTCGAGATCGAGCGTAAATTCCTGTTGCAAGGCGACGCCTGGCGCGGCCTGGGGCAGGCTGTATTGCTGCGCCAGGGCTATTTATCGTCGGCGCGCGAGCGCGTGGTGCGCGTGCGCATCGAGGGCGTGCAGGCGATGCTGACCATCAAGGGCGCGAACGTGGGCGCGACGCGCGGCGAGTGGGAGTATCCGATTCCGCTGGCCGATGCGGCCGAACTGCTCGACGGCCTGTGTGAACAGCCGCTGATCGAAAAGTATCGCCATCGCATCGAACATGCGGGCATGGTGTGGGAAGTCGACGAGTTCCTGGGCGCGAATGCGGGTTTGATCGTGGCCGAGATCGAACTGGCTTCGGAAGACCAGCCCTTCGAGAAACCCGACTGGGTCGGCGCGGAAGTGTCGGGCGATGCGCGCTACTACAACGCGAACCTGATCCGCCACCCGTTTTCACAGTGGTGATGGCGCGTTAAAAAGCTTGTTGCAATGAAAAAGGCGGAACCGAGGTTCCGCCTTTTTTGCATGCGCTGGTGGTGTTGTCGGATTACGCGCTGCGCGCGAATCCGACCTGCAGCCCGTACCGGCATCGTAGGTCGGATTAGCCGGTACGGCGTAATCCGACAACACCGTTACAGCATCAGTGGAAATGCTCGGTACCTTGCGGCGTATCTTCCGGCATTTCCGCATGCGCCAGCTCGCCGACGGGATCGGCAAACAAAGGTGCGCCGCAATCGTCGCAGTACTCACCGACAAAACGTTCCGCGTGGCGCTTGATCTGCGTCACACCGGCCGCGTTCAGGTGTTCGATGATTTCATCGACGGGCGTCTTTTGCTTGTCCAGCGCGGCGATGCCGACCTGGATCAGGCCTTCGATCGGCGTGCCATCCTCGTCTTCCTGGCCATATAAAGGCCAGACGATGCCGTAGATGACGTCCGGCGCCTGGCGCAGGGTGAAGGCGATGCGGTACTCATCCACCTGCCCATCGGCCGCTTCCTCGCCGAAACCGGCGATGACGGCGCGCAGTTCCGACGGCTCGATGGCCAGCGTGTGCGTCAGGTAGTGCACGGCAGCGCGCACGGAAACGGGGCGTATCAGCTTGTCCGCTTCGCGGCAGGCCACGTAGTACGCTTCCGGCAGCAGCAGTTCCAGGCCGCAGCCGGGCAGCAGGCGGGCAATCGTCGGCGTTGCCTGCGTGCGCCATTGTTCCAGGGCGGCGCTGCGCTCGGCGATGAAGTCGAGCTGGTTCGACGGCGTCTGCCAGCGGAACAGCGGTGCGCCGCTTGGCGCCACCACGGCCACCAGCAGGTAGCGCGTATCGGCCAGGAAGGGCGCCGTTTCCGCTTCTTTGCTTGATGGCTTGACGGCCGTGCCTTTCAGAGCGGCCAGTGCCAGCTTCTGCGTCTTGGCATAGGTCTCGACGTGGCTGCGCGGCAGCTGGTCGATCGAGTACAGGGTTGGCGCCATGGCCATCTTAGTGCCATCGGCCAGCAGGTGGGCCGCAAAGTGTGCGGACAATACGCCGTGCGCGTCGCCGGCCATGGCGCCGGAAGCGATGGAAAAGCGCGTCCACGCGAGGATGGGCACGGCGACCAGCAGGGCGTCGTAGCGCACGTCTTCATGCGTGATGACGGTCGATTCACTGATGGCTTCAACGCAGTCCATCAGCACGTCGTAGGCGTTCAAGTCTTCCTTGAACAGGCTGCCCAGGGTGTTGTCGATGGTGTCCTGGTGGCCGGTTTTGAGTAATTTCTGGAGCTGCGTATCCAGGCTGTGTTCCCAGGACCGCTCTTCGAGACGGCTGGCTGCCTGTACGATCGCCTGGGCAAAGGTGACCAGGCGCTGGCTGTCGGCAGTCAGTTTATGGGATGAATCTTTGGAAGGACGACGCATAGCGGGATAAGAGTCTCGGAAAGTGAAAAAAATGGATCAGTCAAACAATGATAAACCCTTATAACCGTATTGTAGAGGATTCGGCCGCACGCAATACGTAAGCTCTCCTCAGATCATGCCAATAGTCGAAATTTCAAGGAAAAACGGGGTGCAGGGACGAAAAAAAGCGCCGGTCGAAACCGGCGCTCTTATCTTGCCTTACAGCTGGGCTGATTACTCGGCCAGCAGTTGACGCAACACGAATGGCAGGATACCGCCATGCTTGTAGTAATCGACTTCGATAGGCGTATCGATGCGCAGCAGCACTTTCACGTCGACGCTGGTGCCGTCGGCGCGGTGGATCACCAGGGTAGCCAGTTGCTGTGGCTTGATTTCGCCTTCGAGGCCTTTCAGGTCGAAGGTTTCATTGCCGGTGATACCCAGGGTTTGCACGCTGTCGTCGCCGATGAATTGCAGTGGCAGTACGCCCATGCCCACCAGGTTCGAGCGGTGGATGCGTTCGAACGAACGGGTGATCACGGCTTTCACGCCCAGCAGTTGGGTGCCCTTGGCGGCCCAGTCGCGCGACGAGCCCGTACCGTACTCTTCGCCGCCGAAGACCATGGTTGGCGTACCTTCAGCAACATACTTCATCGCTGCGTCGTAGATCGACATCTGTTCGCCGGAAGGCTGGTGAATCGTGATGCCGCCTTCGACTGCCGAACCGTCTGCCTTGGCAGGGATCATGCGGTTTTTGATACGCACGTTGGCAAACGTGCCGCGCATCATGATTTCATGGTTGCCGCGACGCGAGCCATAGGAGTTGAAGTCCGCTTTCAGGACGCCGTTTTCCTTCAGCCACTTGCCTGCAGGGCCGTTTTCCTGGATCGAGCCGGCTGGCGAGATGTGGTCGGTGGTGATGGAATCGCCGAACACGCCCAGTGCGCGCGCGCCTTCGATGCCGGTGGCGACAGCTGCTGGCGTCATCGAGAAGTTGTCGAAGAACGGTGGTTCCGCGATGTAGGTCGATTTCGGCCAGTTGTAGACTTGACCGGACACGGTGGTGACTTTTTCCCACAGCTTGCCTGGTGCGCCCTTGACGTCGGCGTAGTTGTCCTTGAACACCTTGGCGTTCATGGCGAACTTCATCATGGCCGACACTTCAGCCGAGCTTGGCCAGATGTCGCCCAGGTAGATGTCCTTGCCGCCCTTGCCCTTGCCGACTGGCTCGGTCATCAGGTCGCGCGTCATGTTGCCGGCGATTGCGTAGGCGACGACCAGCGGTGGCGAAGCCAGGAAGTTCGAGCGGATGTTCGGATGAATACGCGCTTCGAAGTTGCGGTTGCCCGACAGCACGGCCGAGGCGACGATGTCGTGCGTGGCGATGGCTGCGTTCAGCTCAGGCGTCAGGTCGCCCGCATTGCCGATACAGGTGGTGCAGCCGTAGGCGGTTACGCCGAAGCCCAGTTTTTCCAGGTATGGCAGCAGGCCGGCAGCGGTCAGGTACTCGGTCACGACGCGCGAGCCGGGAGCCAGCGAGGTCTTGATGTGCGGTGCGACTTTCAGGCCGGCTTCCACGGCTTTCTTGGCCAGCAGGCCGGCAGCCAGCATCACGCTCGGGTTCGAGGTATTGGTGCACGAGGTGATCGCGGCAATCAGCACGTCGCCGTTCGACACTTTCACGCCGTTCGTTGTTTCATACACGGCAGCCAGGTCGGCCGGATTCTTGTTGAAGCCGTTTTCCGTGGTTGGCTTGGCGAACAGCTCGGCGAAGTTCGCCTTGACGTTGCCGATTTCGATACGATCCTGAGGGCGTTTCGGGCCGGCCAGCGACGGAGCGACCGACGCCAGGTTCAGTTCCACCACGCGGGTGTAGTCGATGTCGCCCGCTTTTGGAATGCCGTACAGATTTTGCGCCTTGAAGTAGCCTTCGAACGCGGCGATTTCAGCCTTGCTGCGGCCGGTGCCCTTGAAGTAATCGATGGTCGCGTCGTCGACCGGGAAGAAGCCCATGGTCGCGCCGTATTCCGGTGCCATGTTGGCGATCGTCGCGCGGTCCGTCAGGGTCAGCGATTCGGTGCCTTCGCCGAAGAATTCGACGAACTTGCCGACGACTTTCTCTTTGCGCAGCAATTCGGTGATGGTCAGCACCAGGTCGGTGGCGGTACAGCCTTCGCGCAGGGCGCCGGTCAGGTTCACGCCGATGACGTCTGGCGTCAGGAAGTAGACTGGCTGGCCCAGCATGCCGGCTTCCGCCTCGATGCCGCCCACGCCCCAGCCGACCACGCCGATGCCGTTGATCATGGTGGTGTGCGAGTCGGTGCCGACCAGGGTGTCAGGGTAGTACACATCGCCGGCTTTCTTGCCTGCGTGGTGCACGCCGCGCGCCAGGTATTCCAGGTTGACCTGGTGGACGATGCCGAAGCCTGGTGGCACGACGCCGAAGGTGTCGAATGCCTGCATGCCCCATTTCATGAACTGGTAACGCTCGTTGTTACGCGAGAATTCCAGTTTCATGTTCAGGTCCAGCGCTTTCTTTTCGCGGTAGTGATCGATGGTCACCGAGTGGTCGACCACCAGGTCGACCGGCACCAGCGGTTCGATTTTCTTGGCGTTGATACCCATCTTGGCGGCCACGTTGCGCATCGCTGCCAGGTCGGCCAGCAGAGGTACGCCGGTGAAGTCTTGCAGCACGACGCGCGCTACTACGAACGGGATCTCGTCGGTGCGCTCGGCGGTCGGGCCCCAGCTCGCCAATTGCTTGACGTGTTCTTCGGTGACTTTTTTGCCGTCGCAGTTGCGCAGTACCGATTCGAGCACGATGCGAATCGATACTGGCAGGCGGGAGACATTGATGCCCAGGCTTTTTTCCAGCGCAGGCAGGGAATACAGCTTGCCCTTCTTGCTATCCGAAATACTAAAGTCCTTGAGCGTGTTCAGAGTGTTGCGGGACATGACCTCTCCTTGTTGGGTATCGTCTATTTATTGATTATTCAAATTAAAAAACATGACTGAGCCCCCGAAGAGGCCCTTGCTGCGCACATCAGCCGCCGGTAACTGGCAAGACGCCCAGCGATGGCGGGGCTTCCACCACTGCCGCCGGTTTGGCTTGCTCCGCATCCTTGCATTCATTGGCCAGCTGGCGGCCTTGCTTGGAATCGAGCAGCATGCCTTTGGCGGGGATACCGATCCAGACCAGGCCGTACAAGCGGTTCTCGAAGCGGTTGGCGCCGGTGGTGGTGCCAACGCGGCTCAGGCGGTGCAGGCGCTTCTTCCAGCGCAGGGCGATGTGTTTGTCGTCAGTAGCATTGGTGTAGATGGTAATTTTATTACCAAGTTCACAATTGAAATCGGTGGAGGCCGAGCCTGCGGTGTTCGGTTCATCGGCTTCTTCCTTGTCGGCGACCGACATGGCGAGCGGATGGGCTTCCTTGGCGGCCGCCTTGGCCTTGGTGGCCTTGGCTTTCGGCTTGGCCTTGACTGCCTTGGCATTTGCCTCTGCCGTGGCGGCGAAGCTGGCTGGCGCCAGCGTGAGGGTCATGGCGCCCAGCGCGACGCTGCAGGCAATTGCTAATTTGGAGATGGACATCGTGTAATTCCTGTCAGTTTTCAGTGGTGCTGGTAGGCAGCGCGTTGAGTAATGCAGCGGCCGCCTCGGGCAGGCCCAGGCCTGCCAGTTTGGCGCGTTGCAAAACGGTCCAATAATATCGGTAGCTGGCGCGGTCGTGCAAGCGGCCATTTTGCGCAATCGGTCCCCAGTTGGCGCGCAGCGCTTCATTCAGAATGTTGCTGGCCTCGTTGACTTCGGACAGGCGCGGCGTGAAGGCCTTGATGATGGGCTTGATCTGGTCCGGATGGATGCTCCACATGCGCGTGAAGCCGAACTCGGCCGTTGCGCGCTGGGCGTCATTCGCCACCACGGCCGAATCGCGCACGTCCGTCGTCACATTGTGCGACGGCACCTTGCCGTGCGCGTGGCAGGCGGCCGCCACTTCCAGCTTGGCGCGCACCACCAGCGGGTGCGTGAACTGGCCCGGCGTACGCATGGCGGCGGCGGGAATGGCGCCGTAATGGGCCGAGACGAAATCCATGATGCCAAACGACAGGCATTCGACTTGGGGCAGGGCCGCGATGGCGTAGGCGTCGCGCAGCGCCCCATGCGTCTCGATCAGGATATGCACGGGCAGGTTGTCGCGGCCGGCGCGGCGTGCGTGCAGGTTGATCAGGTCGATGGCCAGCATGGCATCCTGCACGCCGCCCACCTTGGGCACGGCGATGTAGGCCAGGCGGGCCGCTGCGGTGCAGATGATTTCCACGTCGCGCGTGAAAAACGGGCTGTCGACGTCGTGCACGCGTACGCCGATGCGGTTGAACTGGTTCTCGTCGCTGGCCAGCAGGCCGGCGATCATGTGGGCGTGGGTTTCTTCATTGCCGGCGCTGGCGCCGTCTTCGCAGTCGAACGTGATGTCGAACAGGGGGCCAAGCTCTTGTTGCAAAGCAATCGATTTACGCATCAGCTTTTCAGAGCCGGCGTAGTGGTCGCAAGCGGCGAGCAACAGCGGCTGGCGTTTGCCTTGGAATAAAACCTCGGAAGGGTGCATGCTTAAGGCATTTCTGCAGGTAAAAACTACTTGATAAAACAGCCGCGCCGCGAATCTCGCGGGGCGGCCTTCTTGGCGGGCGGCGCTCAGGCCGCGCCGCCAATACTGGATTTATGCCAGCAGGTGTTTCACGCCTTCGCGCTCTTCGGTCAGTTCTTTCAGGGTCAGGTTGATGCGCTCTTGCGAGAATGCATCGATTTCCAGGCCTTGAACGATGGTGTACTCACCGTTGTCGGTGGTGACCGGGAAGCCGAACACGGTGCCTTCAGGGATGCCATACGAGCCATCCGAAGGAACGCCCATGGTGGTCCACTTGCCAGCCGTGCCCAGCATCCAGTCATGGATGTGGTCGATAGCTGCGTTCGCTGCCGACGCTGCCGACGACAGGCCACGCGCTTCGATGATGGCTGCGCCGCGCTTGCCGACGGTCGGCAGGAAGGTGTTGGCGTTCCATTCCTGGTCGTTGATCAGGTCCTTGACGGCCTTGCCGTTCACAGTGGCGAAGCGGTAGTCGGCGTACATGGTTGGCGAGTGGTTGCCCCATACGGTCAGCTTCTCGATGTCTTTCACGGCGGTGCCGGTCTTGGCAGCGACTTGCGACAGCGCGCGGTTGTGGTCCAGGCGCAGCATGGCGGTGAAGTTTTTCGCCGGCAGCGACGGTGCCGATTTCATGGCGATGTAAGCGTTGGTGTTGGCAGGGTTGCCGACCACCAGGACTTTGACATTGCGCGAGGCGACGGCGTCGAGCGCCTTGCCTTGCACCGTGAAGATCTGTGCGTTCGCTTCCAGCAGGTCCTTGCGTTCCATGCCTGGGCCGCGTGGACGCGCGCCAACCAGTACGGCTACGTCGACATCCTTGAATGCGGTCAGCGGATCGGAGTGGGCGGTCATTTCCGTCAGCAGCGGGAAGGCGCAGTCGTCGATTTCCATCATTACGCCCTTGAGCGCCTTCTGGGCTTTTTCGTCCGGGATTTCAAGCAGTTGCAAGATGACAGGCTGGTCTTTGCCGAGCATGTCGCCATTGGCGATGCGGAACAACAGGGCGTAGCCGATCTGGCCGGCGGCGCCGGTCACTGCAACACGCATTGGGGTTTTAGCCATGATGAATCTCCAAAAATGGGAAAGAAAACGGGCTTGAAGCTGGGCTTACGCTTATCCGGAAAAACTATAATGATACCAAAACCGGCACGCGCCACCGAATTGCTGGTGTACGCTGCCGTCACGCTCGTGCTGCACGAGGCCAGAGTGGCTGGCCGACAACATAAAACGGTGGTTCACAAGTTTTATCGAAGGCAGTTTAGGCCCCTGATCTGCATCTGTCAATCATATCTTATGTCTTATATAAGACAGATAACTACGAGTGTTTTACTGGACGCGGGCAGTGATTTGTGTTGAAATGTCGGACTATGAATTCCGCCTCGTCCAATCTGACCAACAATGCCACTGCTGCAAGCGGGGCGGTCAGTCCGACCGCGAGCTCCCCGGCCACGCCCGGCGCCGTACCTGCCGGCACGCCAGTCACCGTAGTGGCCAGCAGCAATACCACTGCGACGGCGATGCCCGTTGCCAGCCCTTCTCCCACCTTCAGCCCCCTGTACCAGCAGATCAAGGCGCTCATTACGCAGAGCCTGCAATCTGGCGAATGGAAGCCGGGCGAGCTGATTCCCAGCGAAGTCGAGCTGGCAGGGCGTTTCAAGGTCAGCCAGGGTACGGTGCGCAAGGCCATCGACGAACTGGCGGCCGAGAACCTCGTCATGCGTCGCCAGGGCAAGGGCACTTTTGTTTCCACCCACCATGAGGCGCGCGCGCATTTCCGCTTCCTGCGCCTGGTGCCGGACGAAGGCGTGCCGCACTATCCCGAAAGCAAGTTCATCGAAGTCAAGCGCGTGCGCGCGCCCGCCGACGTGGCGCGCCTGATGGATCTGAAGTCCGGCGATGCCGTCATCTTCATCAAGCGCGTGCAGTATTTCGACGGCGTGCCGACCATCGTCGAGGAGCTGTGGTTGCCCGGCCTGATCTTCAAAGGTCTGACGGCCGAGCGCCTGGTGGAATACAAGGGCCCGATGTATGGCCTGTTTGAAACGGAATTTGGCACGCGCATGATACGCGCGTCCGAGCAGATCCGCGCCGTGTGCGCCGATGCCGGTGCCGCGCAGCTCTTGAATATCGACCTTGGCACGCCTTTGCTCAGTTCCGAGCGCGTGTCGTTTACCTACGGCGACAAGCCGGTCGAACTGCGCCGGGGCTTGTACCTGACCAGTCGTCATCATTATCAGAATGAACTCAGCTGAAGCGGCGGGGCGCCCGCGGGCGTCCGCACAAGCAGCAGGGCTGAAGTGCATCGCTTGCAAGATGCCTGCCGCAAGGCGGGCAACGGAGACAGCAGAAAGCGCAGCTAAAGCACGGCCCGCCTCGGCGGGCCGTGCTTTGCCGGCGATTCTGTAATTAAATTACATGAACTACGGAAAGTAGCGCGATATTTTGTAGTAAAAAACCATTTTGGTTATATGCAACAATAGATATTGGTGTGGGTTGCGAAAATAGGCGAAAATCGCGGCTTCGCTTCAATATTTAAGTTATCAAGGGGAGGTTTTTGTTATGTCTGAAGCCGTAAGAGAAGTACCAAAAAAAGAACGGCCGGAATTCCGTAACATTCATGTTACCGAATTGTCGAACTACCGCATGGCTGTCGGCGCCATCGTCTCGATCCTGCATCGCATCAGCGGCTTTATCATTTTCGCCCTGCTGCCCTGCATCCTGTACATGCTGGAACAGAGCTTGCGTTCCGAGATGTCCTACGCTTACTTCCAGGGCATCGCATCGCACTGGTTCGTCAAGCTGATCACCCTGGCTCTGGTCTGGGCCTTCCTGCACCACTTCTGCGCCGGCATCCGCCACCTGTTCATGGATGTCCACGTTGCTATCGAAAAAGATTCGGCACGCAAGACCGCGACGTCCGTGCTGGTTGTCAGCCTGGTGCTGACGGCCCTGGTCGCTTTGAAACTGTTTGGAGTATTTTAATGGCAGACAATAACATCGGACCGAAACGCCTCGTCGTTGGTGCCCATTACGGCTTGCGCGACTGGCTGGCGCAACGCGTCACCGCCATCGTCATGGTGGCCTATGTGGCCATCCTGCTGATTTCCTTCCTTACCGGTAGTAACTTCAGCTATGAAGGCTGGGCCGGTCTGTTCGCACAGCAGTGGTTTAAATTGTTCAGCCTGGTGACTTTCGTTGCCCTGTTTTACCACGCATGGGTTGGCGTACGCGATATCTGGATGGACTACGTGAAAAGCGCTGGCCTCCGTTTGACGCTGCAAATTGCCACCATGCTGTGGTTGATCGCTTGTGCCGCTTGGACGGTGCAGATACTCTGGAGTGTGTAATCGTGGCAGCATATAAATCTGCAATTCCTACCCGCCGCTTTGATGCGGTAATCGTTGGCGCCGGCGGTTCCGGCATGCGCGCGTCGTTGCAGCTGGCTGAAGCCGGCCTGAACGTCGCAGTCCTGTCGAAAGTTTTCCCGACCCGCTCGCACACCGTTGCGGCGCAGGGCGGTATCGGCGCGTCGCTCGGCAACATGGCGGAAGACAACTGGTTCTGGCACATGTTCGACACCGTCAAGGGTGGCGACTATCTGGGCGACCAGGATGCCATCGAATTCATGTGCCGCGAAGCACCGAAGGTCGTGTACGAACTGGAACACTTCGGCATGCCATTCGACCGCAACCCTGACGGCACCATCTATCAGCGTCCTTTCGGCGGCCACACGGCCCACTTCGGCGAAAAGCCGGTGCAGCGCGCTTGCGCAGCGGCCGACCGTACCGGTCACGCCCTGTTGCACACCCTGTACCAGCGCAACGTGCGCGCCCGTACGCACTTCTTCGTCGAATGGATGGCACTCGACCTGATCCGCGACGCCGAAGGCGACGTGATCGGTGTAGTCGCGCTGGAAATGGAAACCGGCGAATGCATGATCCTGGAAGCAAAGACGACGGTCATGGCAACGGGCGGCGCAGGCCGTATCTTCGCCGCGTCGACGAATGCCTTCATCAACACCGGTGACGGCATGGGCATGGCGGCACGTGCCGGCCTGCCACTGCAAGACATGGAATTCTGGCAGTTCCACCCGACCGGCGTGGCCGGCGCGGGCGTATTGATCACCGAAGGCGTGCGCGGCGAAGGCGGCATCCTGATCAATAGCGAAGGCGAACGCTTCATGGAGCGCTATGCGCCGACCCTGAAGGATCTGGCGCCGCGCGACTTCGTATCGCGGTCGATGGACCAGGAAATCAAAGAAGGCCGCGGCTGCGGTCCGAACAAGGACCACGTGATGCTGGACCTGCGCCATATCGGCGCCGATACCATCGCCAAGCGCCTGCCGTCGATCCTGGAAATCGGCCACAAGTTCGCCAACGTCGATGCCACCAAAGAACCGATTCCTGTCGTGCCGACGATTCACTACCAGATGGGCGGCATTCCAACGAACATCCACGGCCAGGTCGTCACCCCGACCGGTCCGGATAATTCGGCCAAGGTCGTCAACGGCCTGTACGCAATCGGCGAATGCGCCTGCGTGTCGGTGCACGGCGCCAACCGCCTGGGCACGAACTCGCTGCTCGACCTGGTGGTCTTCGGCCGCGCGGCCGGCAACCACATCGTCAACAGTGGCCTGAAAGCCAAGGAAAACAAGCCTTTGCCAGCCGATGCTGCCGAATTTGCCATGGGCCGCCTGGCGCGCCTGGAAAACTCGACCGGCACGGAAACCGTGCAGGGCGTGGCGAACGACATCCGCGCAACGATGCAGAAGTACTGTGGCGTGTTCCGTACCGACGAGATGCTGAACAAGGGCGTCGAAGAAATCATGAAGCTCGACGAGCGCCGCAAGCACGTCTCCTTCAAGGATAAATCGATGGTCTTCAACACGGCTCGTGTGGAAGCGCTGGAACTGGACAACCTGATCGAAACGGCGAAAGCGACCATCGTTTCGGCAGCAGCCCGCAAGGAATCGCGCGGCGCCCACGCCCAGGATGACTATCCGCAACGTGACGACGACAACTGGATGAAGCACACTCTGTGGTATTCGGAAGGCAACCGACTGGAATACAAGCCTGTCGTGACCAAGCCGCTGACGGTTGATACCTTCAAACCGAAACCACGTACTTTCTAAGGCTATACCATGGCACGCACTCTTAAATTCAAAATCTACCGCTACGATCCTGACCAGGATGCCAAGCCGTACATGCAAGACCTGACGGTCGAACTGAAAGACACCGACAAGATGCTGCTCGACGCACTGCAGCGCATCAAGGCGGACGTCGATGACTCGCTGGCCCTGCGCCGCTCGTGCCGCGAAGGCGTGTGCGGTTCGGACGCGATGAACATCAACGGCAAGAACGGCCTGGCATGCACCACCAACCTGAACGAGCTGTCCGAGCCTATCGTGCTGCGTCCGTTGCCAGGTCTGCCAGTCATTCGCGATTTGATCGTCGACATGACGCAATTTTTCAAGCAATACGATTCGATCAAGCCTTTCCTGATCAACGATTCGATCCCGCCTGAAAAAGAGCGCCTGCAGTCGCCGGAACAGCGCGAAGAACTCGATGGCCTGTACGAGTGCATCCTGTGCGCTTGCTGCTCCACGTCGTGCCCGTCGTTCTGGTGGAATCCGGACAAATTCGTCGGCCCGGCCGGTCTGCTGCAAGCCTACCGCTTCATCGCCGATTCGCGCGACGAAGCCACCGGTGCGCGTCTGGACAACCTGGAAGACCCGTACCGCCTGTTCCGCTGCCATTCGATCATGAACTGCGTCGACGTCTGCCCGAAAGGGTTGAACCCGAACAAGGCGATCGGCAAGATCAAGGAATTGATGGTCCGCCGCGCGATCTGATTCGTCTGATCGCGTCCGCCGGGCGCCGTTTGCGGGAAGAGGGTATCCTCTCTTGCCTGCGGGCGGCGCCTGCATAGCAGCACCGTGCCGCAAGGCACACGTAAAGTGGTAAACCAAATGACAGAATCAATTTTGTCCTCGCATCAGGCCGACCCGGCCAACCGCGCCCGCCTGCGCTGGCGTTCACGCCGTGGCCTGCTGGAAAACGACATTATCCTGACCCGTTTTCTCGATGCGTATGAAACCGAATTGACCGATGAAGAAGTTGACGCGCTGACGCGTTTGCTGGATTTATCGGACAATGCGTTAATGGATCTGGTACTGGCCCGTAAAGAGCCGGAAGGCGAAGTCGATCTGCCGCATGTGCGCGCACTGCTGCAACGACTGCGCATTGCCTAGACGCCTGGGCGATATATTGCAAACGGTGCGAGTGGCGCGCTGTAGCACTGCCGAATTGCTGTGCGAATTGCAGCCAGAATTTTTGATTTTAATTTCGACTCACTCCCGAGAAGGAAGAGCCCATGAATATCTCTGACACAAAAGCTACCCTGTCGTTCTCCGATGGCAGCCCATCGCTTGAATTTCCAATCTACAAAGGCACGGTTGGCCCGGACGTCATCGACATCCGCAAACTGTACGCCGGTAGCGGCAAGTTCACCTACGACCCAGGCTTTATGTCGACGGCCGCCTGCAACTCGTCGATCACCTATATCGACGGCGACAAGGGCGAGCTGCTGTACCGTGGTTACCCGATCGAACAGTTGGCCGTCAACGCCGACTTCATGGAATCGTGCTACCTCCTGCTGAACGGCGAACTGCCGAACGCGGCGCAGAAAGCCAAGTTCGTCGACACCGTCACCAAGCACACGATGGTGCACGAACAGATGCAATTCTTCTTCCGTGGCTTCCGCCGCGATGCGCATCCGATGTCGGTCCTGGTGGGCACCGTCGGCGCGCTGGCATCGTTCTACCATGATTCGCTGGACATCAACGACCCGCGTCACCGCGAAGTGTCGGCCATTCGCCTGATCGCCAAGATGCCAACCCTGGTCGCCATGACCTACAAGTACTCGGTCGGCCAGCCGTTTGTGTACCCACGCAACGACCTGTCGTACAGCGCCAACTTCATGCACATGATGTTCGCCAACCCGTGCGAAGAGTACAAGGTCAACGACGTGCTGGTGCGCGCCCTGGACCGCATCCTGATCCTGCATGCAGATCACGAGCAAAACGCATCGACCTCGACCGTCCGCCTGGCCGGTTCGTCGGGCGCCAATCCGTTCGCCTGTATCGCTGCCGGTATCGCCTGCCTGTGGGGCCCTGCTCACGGCGGCGCCAACGAAGCGGCACTCAACATGCTGAAGGAAATCGGCACCGTCGAGAACATCCCTGCCTTCATCGAGCAAGTCAAGGACAAGAACTCCGGCGTCAAGCTGATGGGCTTTGGCCACCGCGTGTACAAGAACTTCGATCCACGCGCCAAGCTGATGCGTGAAACCTGCTACGAAGTGCTGCAAGAGCTGGGCCTGCAAGACGACCCGCTGTTCAAGCTGGCGATGGAACTGGAAAAGATTGCACTGAACGACGACTACTTCGTTTCGCGCAAACTGTACCCGAACGTCGACTTCTACTCGGGTATCGTGCAATCGGCGCTGGGCATCCCTGTGTCGCTGTTCACCGGTATCTTCGCCATGGCCCGCACCATCGGCTGGATCGCCCAGTGGAACGAAATGATCGCCGATCCGGAACAGAAAATCGGCCGTCCGCGTCAGCTGTTCGTCGGTTCGACGACCCGCGAAGTACTGCCACTGGACAAGCGCGCTTAAGTTACCGCGTATTGTTCCTGCCGGGCTTTGCTGCCCGGCGCAAAAAAGCGAGCCTGATGGCTCGCTTTTTTTTATATGCGCCTGGCATGGCTGACGCAACGCAAAGCTGCTAGGCTGTGAGGCTCAACCCTGAGAACCGAGAAGCACAACGCGATGAACGAAGAAACATGCGCCCCCAGCGGCGTTGCCCTGGGCGATACGGCATTTGGCTACACTTTGTCGCTGATCGGTGGCAAATACAAAATGCTGATCCTGTACGCGCTCGCGGAAAACACGGTGCTGCGGCATAACGAACTCAAGCGCCATCTCGGTGGCATCGCCTTCAAGACCCTCAGCGTCGTCCTGAAGGAGCTCGAGGCCGATGCGCTGATCATCCGCAAGGAGTATCCCCAAGTGCCGCCCAAGGTCGAATACTCCCTCTCAAGCAAGGGCGCCTCGCTGATCCCCGTGCTCCATACCTTGTGCGAGTGGGGTGAGCGGCACCAGCCAGTCTGATCCGGATGTGGATGGCAGGCTACTTTCTAACGTCTACGTTACTTACTTTTCTTACTGTATAGGCAGTTAATGTGCGTACTTGTTATAAGTACTCACTATGGCTATGCTGTTTCTGCCTCTGGAGGCGCGCGGCCACATGCTGCGCGCCACGGGGCAGGGTACCGGCTTGCCTGCTTTCCTTGGAAGGCAGGGCCGGTGCATCCATCCCTTACTCAGGAAAGCAGCATGAAGAAAACCCTCGTTATCGTCTTCCATCCTTCCATCGATACTTCGGTGGCGAACAAGCGCTGGCTGCAGGAGTTGGCGCAGTATCCCGACCGCTACACCATCCACGACGTGCAGCAGGCTTATCCGGACGGGAATATCGATGTGGCGCGGGAGCAGGCGCTGGTGGAAGCGCACGCCCATGTGGTCTTGCAGTTTCCCCTGTACTGGTTCAACTGCCCGCCCTTGCTGAAGCGGTGGCTCGATGACGTGCTGGCGTATGGCTGGGCCTACGGCACCGGCGGCGATGCCTTCCAGGGCCGCAAGGTGGCGCTGGCCGTCACGGCTGGCATCCGGCAGGAAGACTTTACGCAGCAAGGCAAGTGGAACGTTACCCTGGCGCAGTTGCTGGCGCCGTTCGATGTCACCCTGGCGTATATCGGCGCCGACAACCGCCGCTTCTTTGCCTTCTACGGTGCGGAAGACGGACCGAAGGAAGCGGGCTATGGCGAGCGGCTGGCGCGCAGCGCGCAAGAGTATGAGCGCTTCCTGGCTGCCTTGTAAGGCAGCTGGTCCAGGCTCAGTCCAGCGCTGCTTCCAGGTGGTGCAGTGCGACTTGCCGCCCTTCGAGTTGCAGGCTGGTGCCATCATAGGGCCGGGGCAGGACGATGCAGCGCGGCGCATTGTGCTTGAGGATGCCGCCCCAGTGGGCGACCCTGGCACCGGCCTGGCGGCGGATCGCCTCGACCGTGGTGCCGCTGGCGAGGATGTGGGCATCCGGAAAGGCTGCCTGCAGCACGCCCAGGCCGAAATAGGCTTGCGGGTCGGCGGTGCTGATATAGATGGTGGTGAGGCGCTTGCCGCTGGCGGCGATGGTGTGCGCTAACTGCGCCGCATCGTCGCGCAGGAACTGGGTGTTGACGAGGATGGCGTCGTCCGCGCCACTCAGCAGCAGGGAAGTGGACGGTGCGCATCCAAGCACCTCCAGCTGGAAGGTGTCCAGCGCGCGGAAGGAGAGGGCTGCACGTGCAAGCATATTGTTCTTTCTGCATTGGATACTCTCCCGCATATTATCCTTTCGACCAGGCGCGAGAAATAGGGTAGATTGCAATACTTAGTTGCATGGATCGAACGAATCAAGGGAGTGCCCGCATGGACCGCATCACCGCCGCACAAGTATTTGTCGCTATCGCCGAACGGGGCAGCATGGTGGCCGCCAGCGAGGCGCTCGATATGTCGCGCGCCATGGTGACGCGCTACCTGGCCGAGATGGAGCAGTGGGCGGGAGCGCGTCTGCTGCATCGCACCACACGCCGTTTGAGCTTGACGGACGCAGGCGAGGCTACCCTGGCGCGCTGCCGGCAGATTCTGGAAGTGGCCGGCGCCATGGCCGTCACCTCGCCCGAAGGCCTCGATACGCCACATGGCTTGCTGCGCATCACCTGTTCGCAATCGCTGGCGCAGACGGCGCTCGCTGGCGCAGTGACCGCTTACCTGCGGCGCTACCCGCGCGCCGCCGTCGACCTGCAGATGGAGAACCGCGCCGTCAACCTGGTGGAGCAGCGCATCGACCTGGCGATCCGCATCACGAACGCGCTCGAGCCGAATCTGATCGCGCGCCAGCTGGCCAGTTGCGCGTCGGTGGTGTGCGCCGCACCATCGTATCTGGCTGCGCACGGCACGCCGCGCCGGGCGGAAGACCTGGCCCTGCATAATTGTCTGACGTATACGTATTTTGGCAAGAGCCTGTGGCAATTCACGCACGACGGGGAAGCGCTCACTGTCCCCGTCAGTGGCCGCCTGTCGGCAAATGAATCGCTGGTCCTGCTGGTGGCGACGGTGGCGGGGGCGGGCATCGCCATGCAGCCGCGCTATTCGGCCGCACCGCTGATCGCCAGCGGACAGCTGGTGGAGCTGCTGCCTGCTTATGTGCCGCAAGATATGGGTATCTACGGCATCTATACCTCGCGCCAGCACATGTCGCCCCTGCTGCGCACCATGCTCGACTTCCTGGTGGAGTGGTTTGCGGGCGATGCCGATTGGCTGGCGGCCATCGGGGCGCCGCCGTTATCAGTCAGACCACTTGCGCGCCAGCGTCGCGCCGGTGCTGGCGGCGGAATCGCTTAAGCGCAACAGAAACGGGCTGCAAGCCCGGGAAAATCAACAACACGGCTTACATTTGCTTGCCAAATAAAATTCAACTAGTGGTTGTTGCGTTACAATACCGCGTGCTATTCTAAATGACGGTATGCAGAATGCTGGTGCAATAAAAAAGCCCTTCCCCACAACTTGATGTGCAATCCGCTAACCGGTCAGGCCGTGTCGCGGAAGGTTAGATTAACCCGCTAATTCCTCGCGAAGCGCGAAGAAAGGTGAGCAATATATGCAGCAATTAACGACCAACTCCTACCTGTTCGGTGGGAATGCTCCGTACGTGGAAGACCTGTACGAGGCGTATCTGAACAATCCAGGCTCGGTGCCGGATAACTGGCGCGCCTATTTCGACGCTATGCAGCATGTGCCTGCAGTCGATGGCAGCAACAAGCCTGACGTGGCGCATGCCTCCGTCGTCGCCTCGTTCGCCGAGCGCGCAAAAGCAGGTCCGATCCGTACGGTGACCGCTTCCTTCGATGCTGAAATGGGCCGCAAACGTGTTGCTGCAACGCAACTGATCGCCGCTTACCGCTACCTCGGTTCGCACTGGGCCAATCTGGATCCACTGCAACGCCAGGAACGTCCGATGATCCCTGAGCTCGAGCCGAGCTTCTACGGTTTCACCGACGCGGACATGGACACCGTGTTCAACATCAGCAATACCTATTTTGGCCCCGAGACCGCCACCCTGCGCGATCTGCTGAACTATCTGCGCGACACCTACACGCGTTCGATCGGTGCCGAATTCATGTACATCTCCGATCCGGCCGAAAAGCGCTGGTTGCAAGAGAAGCTGGAATCGATCCGCTCCACCCCGAATTTCACCCCAGAGAAAAAAATCCACATCCTCGACCGCCTGACCGCGGCGGAAGGCCTGGAACGCTATCTGCACACCCGTTACGTGGGCCAGAAGCGCTTCTCCCTGGAAGGCGGCGAAACCTTCATCGCCTCGATGGATGAAACCATTCAGCGCGCCGGCGAAAAAGGCGTGCAGGAAATCGTTATCGGCATGGCCCACCGCGGCCGCCTGAACGTGCTGGTGAACACCCTGGGCAAGGCGCCGCAGGAACTGTTCGAAGAATTCGAAGGCAAGCATGGCGACGACCTGCCTGCCGGCGACGTGAAGTACCATCAAGGCTTCTCGTCGGACATCTCCACCGCAGGCGGCCCGGTCCACCTGTCGCTGGCGTTCAATCCGTCGCACCTGGAAATCGTCAACCCTGTGGTCGAAGGTTCCGTCAAGGCCCGCATGGATCGCCGCGGCGACGCGCAGGGCGCGCAAGTGCTGCCTATCCTGGTGCACGGCGATGCTGCTTTCGCCGGCCAGGGTGTCGTGATGGAAACGCTGAATCTGGCGCAAACCCGTGGCTACCATACGGGCGGCACTGTGCATATCGTGATCAACAACCAGATCGGTTTCACCACCTCGGACCCGCGCGATGCACGCTCGACCCTGTACTGCTCGGACGTCGTCAAGATGATCGAAGCACCGGTCCTGCACATCAATGCCGATGATCCCGAAGCCGTGGTGCTGGCGACGCAGATTGCGCTCGACTACCGCATGGAATTCAAGAAGGACATCGTCCTCGACATCATCTGCTACCGTAAACTTGGCCACAACGAGCAAGATACGCCGGCACTGACGCAGCCACTGATGTACAAGAAGATCGGCCAGCATCCAGGTACCCGCAAGCTGTACGCGGACAAGCTGGTAGCGCAAGGCGTGATCCCTGCCGATGGCGGCGACAAGATGGTGGCCGCTTTCCGCGACGCCATGGACGCCGGCAAGCATACCGTCGATCCGGTCATCTCGAACTTCAAGAACAAGTACGCCGTCGACTGGCTGCCGTTCCTGAACAAGAAATGGACCGATTCGGCCGACACCGCCGTGCCGATGACGGAACTGAAACGTCTGGCTACCCGCATCACCACCGTGCCGGAAGACTTCAAGGTCCACTCGCTGGTTGAAAAAGTGCTGGGCGACCGTGGCACCATGGGCCGTGGCGAAATGAATCTGGACTGGGGCATGGGCGAACACCTGGCCTACGCATCGCTGGTATCGTCCGGCTACGCCATCCGCCTGACGGGCCAGGACGCCGGCCGCGGCACCTTCGTGCACCGCCACGCCGTGTTGCATGACCAGAACCGCGAGCGCTGGGATGCAGGTACCTACATTCCGCTGCAAAACGTCTCGGACAACCAGGCGCCGTTCACCGTCATCGACTCGGTGCTGTCCGAAGAAGCCGTACTGGCCTTCGAATACGGCTACTCGACCGCTGAACCGAACACCTTGACGATCTGGGAAGCCCAGTTCGGCGACTTCGCCAACGGCGCGCAAGTGGTGATCGACCAATTCATCAGCTCCGGCGAAGTGAAGTGGGGCCGCGCTTCGGGCCTGGTCATGATGCTGCCGCACGGTTACGAAGGCCAGGGTCCTGAGCACTCGTCCGCGCGTCCCGAGCGTTTCCTGCAGCTGTGCGCAGACAACAACATGCAAGTGGTGCAGCCGACGACGGCTTCGCAGATCTTCCATTTGCTGCGCCGCCAGATGGTGCGCCAGTTCCGCAAGCCGCTGGTCATCCTGACGCCGAAGTCGCTGTTGCGCAACAAGGATGCCGGTTCGCCGCTGACCGACCTGGCCAAGGGCGGTTTCCAGACCGTCATCGGCGAAGTCGACGACAAAATCGACGCCAAGAAAGTCAAGCGCGTCGTCGCCTGCTCGGGCAAGGTCTACTACGACCTGGTCAACGCACGCAAGACCCGTGGCCAGACCGACACGGCCATCGTGCGCCTGGAACAGCTGTATCCGTTCCCGCACAAGTCGTTCGCTGCTGAACTGAAGAAGTTCCCGAACCTGGTCGAAGTCGTCTGGACGCAGGACGAGCCGCAAAACCAGGGCGCCTGGTTCCAGATCCAGCACAACATCTTCGAAGGCCTGGAATCGGGTCAGCGTCTGGCTTACGCCGGCCGTCCTGCTTCGGCGTCGCCTGCTGTCGGTTACTATGACAAGCACTACGCCCAGCAAAAAGATCTGCTGGAAACGGCATTCTCGAAGCTGAAGGGTTTTATCCTGACCAAGTAATTGGCAGGATAGCGGGCGCCATGTCTATGCATGGCGCTTGTTCGCATACATCGTGACGGAGCGCCGCCCTTGCTACGCAGAGGCGGCGCCGCAATAACAAAATAAACGGAGTTTTACATGGCACAAATCGAAGTCAAAGTTCCCCAGTTGTCGGAATCGGTAGCAGAAGCGACCCTGCTCGCATGGCACAAGAAAGTCGGCGAGCCAGTCGCGCGCGACGAAAACATGATCGATATCGAAACCGACAAAGTGGTGCTGGAACTGCCGGCGCCCGCCGCTGGCGTGATCGTGCAGATCATCAAGGCTGACGGCGCTACCGTCGTCGCCGGCGAAGTCATCGCCATCATCGACACCGACGGCTCGGCCAAGGTCAGCCCGATGGAAGTATCCGCTGTTCCTGCGCCAGCCCTGGCTGCCGCCGCGCAAGACGCCGCTACCGCGTCCGCCCCAGCTGCTGCAAGCAAAGGCGATGTCGCCATGCCTGCCGCCGCCAAGATCCTGTCGGAAAAAGGCCTGTCCGCTGGCGACGTCGCCGGTTCCGGCAAAGATGGCCGCGTGACCAAGGGCGACGCCCTGGCCGCTTCCGCCAAGCCAGCTGTCGCGCCACTGGCGCCAGCCGCTGCCAAGCCAGCGCTGCAGCAAGTTGCCACGCCATCGGCTGCGAGCCTGGGCGACCGTCCGGAAGAGCGCGTGCCGATGAGCCGCCTGCGCGCGCGTATCGCCGAGCGCCTGCTGCAATCGCAATCGACGAACGCCATCCTGACCACGTTCAATGAAGTGAACATGCAGCCGGTCATCGACCTGCGCAACAAGTACAAGGACAAGTTCGAGAAAGAGCACGGCGTCAAGCTGGGCTTCATGTCCTTCTTCGTCAAGGCCGCCGTCGCCGCCCTGAAAAAATACCCGATCATCAATGCCTCCGTTGATGGCAACGACATCGTCTACCACGGCTACTTCGATATCGGTATCGCTGTCGGTTCGCCACGTGGCCTGGTCGTGCCTATCATCCGCAATGCGGACCAGCTGTCGATCGCCGACATCGAGAAAAAAATCGGTGAATTCGGTGCGAAAGCCAAGGAAGGCAAGCTGACCCTGGACGACCTGACGGGCGGCACGTTCTCCATCTCGAACGGCGGCACCTTCGGCTCCATGCTGTCGACCCCGATCATCAACCCGCCACAATCGGCCATCCTGGGCGTGCATGCGACCAAGGACCGCGCTGTTGTCGAAAACGGCCAGATCGTGGTACGTCCGATGAACTACCTGGCCATGTCCTACGACCACCGCATCATCGACGGCCGCGAAGCTGTCCTGGGTCTGGTGGCGATGAAAGAAGCGCTGGAAGATCCTGCACGCCTGCTGCTGGACCTGTAAGCACTGTAGCACCCCGGCGTCGCCGCCGGGGCAATGTAGCTGATAACCCTTGCCAGAAGACGCAGCTGGCTGATCTCAATGAAAGAGGATTCCTATGAACGTCTCTGAAGAAATCAAGCGTCTGCACGAGTTGCACCTGGCGGGCGCCCTGAGCGACGCGGAATTCGCGCAAGCGAAAGCCAAGCTCCTGGGCAATATCAACCTGGATAAATCGGACAGCCCATCCGGCTCCGGTCCGGCGAACGACCTGGTGCAGGAATTCAGCCGCCTGCGCCGCTCGCGCAACGACCGCTGGCTCGGTGGCGTCTGTGGTGGCCTGGGCCGCGCTTCCGGCATGGAAGCGTGGATCTGGCGCCTCGTCTTCGTCCTGTTTACATTGACCTTCGGCTTCGGCGTGGTGATTTACCTTCTATTGTGGATTTTCGTACCAGACGAAGAGATTGGAATAACAAAACATGAGTACTAAACAATTTGACGTAGTTGTCATCGGTGCGGGCCCTGGCGGCTACATCGCCGCCATCCGCGCAGCCCAGCTGGGCTTTTCCGTCGCCTGCGTCGACGAGTGGTCGAACGCCAAGGGCGGCGCCGCTCCTGGCGGTACCTGCACCAACGTCGGCTGCATCCCTTCGAAAGCGCTGCTGCAATCGTCCGAGCATTTCGAACATGCGGGCCACAGCTTCGCCGAGCACGGCATCGACGTCGCCGGCCTGAAACTGAACCTGGGCCAGATGCTCAAGCGCAAGGACACCGTCGTCAAGCAAAACAACGACGGCATCCTGTACCTGTTCAAGAAGAACAAGATCGCCTTCTTCCACGGCCGCGCCGCTTTCGCTGCCGCCGCCGCTGGCACGTATGACATCAGCGTGACGGGCGAAGCCAACGAAACCTTGACGGCCAAGCACGTGGTCATCGCCACGGGTTCGAACGCACGCGAACTGCCGGGCGCACCATTCGACGAGAAACTGATCCTGTCGAACACGGGCGCACTGGCCATCGACGCCGTACCAGCCAAGCTGGGCGTCATCGGTGCCGGTGTGATCGGTCTGGAAATGGGCAGCGTCTGGCGCCGCCTGGGTTCCGACGTCACCGTGCTGGAAGGCCTGCCGGTCTTCCTGGGTGCCGTCGACGAGCAGATCGCCAAGGAAGCGTCGAAGCTGTTCACCAAGCAAGGCTTGAAGATCAACCTCGGTTGCAAGATCGGTGCGATCACGCCAGGCAAGAAAGACGTCACCGTGGAATTCGTGGACGCCAAGGGCGAAGCGCAAAAAGCCGTGTTCGACAAACTGATCATTTCGATCGGCCGTACGCCGAACACGAATGGCCTGGGTGCCGATAAGGTAGGCCTGCAGCTCGACGAACGCGGCTTCATCGCCGTCGACGGCGATTGCAAGACCAACCTGCCGAACGTGTGGGCAGTGGGCGACGTCGTACGCGGCCCGATGCTGGCGCACAAGGCGGAAGAAGAAGGCGTTGCCGTGGCCGAGCGTATCGCTGGCCAGCACGGTCACACCAACTTCAACACGATTCCGTGGGTGATTTACACCTCGCCGGAAATCGCGTGGGTCGGCAAGACCGAGCAAACCCTGAAGGCGGAAGGTATCGCCTACAAGGCCGGCACCTTCCCGTTCATGGCCAACGGCCGTGCGCGCGCACTGGGCGACACATCGGGTATGGTGAAATTCCTGGCCGATGCGACCACCGATGAAATCCTCGGCGTGCACATCGTCGGCCCGATGGCGTCCGAACTGATTTCCGAAGCCGTCGTGGCGATGGAATTCAAGGCGTCGGCCGAAGACATCGCGCGCATCTGCCACGCTCACCCATCCTTGTCGGAAGCGACCAAGGAAGCGGCACTGGCGGTCGATAAGCGTACGCTGAACTTCTAAGCGCTACGGTACTTCGCAGCGGGCCGGCAAAGCAGTTTCTGCCTTGCCGGCCCGTTTGCGCTATGTCAAGAATCCCTGTTGAATCGAATCCCATGAACGTTGAAGAGTTTTACCAGCACGCGTTGCAGAAGCGCGATTTCAAGGCCGATGCCGCCCAGCGGCGCGCGGTCGACCGCCTGCAGCTGTGCTATGACGAGTGGGTGGCTTACAAGGGCCAGCGCTCGAGTACCTTCAAGCGCCTGCTCAACCGTCCTGCCGTGCCGAAAGGCGTGTACATGTGGGGTGGGGTGGGGCGCGGCAAATCGTTCCTGATGGACAGTTTTTATTCGGTCGTGCCCCTGGTGCGCAAGACGCGCTTGCACTTCCACGAATTCATGCGCGGCGTGCACCAGCAGCTCGATGAATTGAAAGGCGTGGCCGACCCGTTGGATGAGGTGGCCAAGCGCATCGCCAAGAAATACCGCTTGATCTGTTTCGATGAATTCCACGTTTCCGACATCGCCGACGCGATGATCCTGTACAACCTGCTGTCGGCCCTGTTCGCCAATGGCGTGTCCTTCATCATGACCTCGAATTACGATCCGGACCTGCTGTATCCGGACGGCCTGCACCGCGACCGCATGCTGCCGACCATCGCGCTGCTCAAGGACAAGCTCGACGTGATGAACGTCGACGCGGGCGTCGATTACCGCGGCCGCGCGCTGGAGCAGGTGGAAAGTTACTATACGCCGCTGGGTGCGGCCACCGACAAGGCTTTGCGCGATGCCTATGCGCGCATCGCCGAGACGGCCGACGAAGACGCGCGCATCCGCATCGAAAGCCGCGAAATCCACTGCCTGCGCCGCGCCGGCGGCATCATCTGGTTCGATTTCGCTACACTGTGCGGCGGCCCCCGCTCGCAAAATGATTACCTGGAAATCGCCAGCCGCTTCCATACGGTGATACTGTCCGGCATACCGGCCATGTCGGCGGCGCAGTCGTCCGAAGCGCGCCGCTTTACCTGGCTGATCGACGTGTTTTATGATCAAAAAGTTAAGCTGATCATGTCGGCCGAAGTGGCGCCTGATGAGCTGTACACGAACGGCATGCTGGCCAACGAGTTTCACCGCACCGTTTCGCGTATCATCGAGATGCAATCGCGCGAATACATGGAAAAAGAACAGCGCGGCGCGGCCGACGCGATCGTCTGAGGCAGGGATAATGAACATGATGGCAAATACACTATACAAGCTGGGAGCGGCGCTGGGCCTGGTGCTGGCATTGTCCGCCTGCGCGCACCAGGGTGCTGCGGCATTGGATGAGGTCGGCGCACCGCAGGTGCCCGCCACCCTGTCGGTGGAAGAAGCGGACGCCAAGCTGAAGCAGTCAGCCAGCGAGCGCGAGGCGGCGGAAGCTGAGTTTGCCGTGCGCGAATTGGAGTGCTACGACAAGTTTTTCGTGAATAACTGCCTGGACAAGGCGAAGGAAAAGCGCCGCCTGATCCTGGTGCGCTTGCGCGCCGTCGACGCGGAAGCGAACTACTTCAAGCGGGCCGAGTCCGTGCGCCTGCGCGATATCGACCTGGCCAGGACGCAGGAAGATGCGCGTCTCGACGCCGAGAAGCGGGCTGCGGCCATGCCCAAGCCTGTGAGGGTCGTCGCACCCGAGCCGGCGCCGCCCAAGCCGGAAGGCAAGAGTGTTGCCGAGCGCGAGGCTGAGCAAGCGGCGAAGGTGGCGAGACAGGCTGCCGCCGACGCCGCCGAAGCGCCACGCCGCGCGGCCCGCGAGGCAGACTATGCGCGCAAGCAGGCTGACGCCGTGGCGCGCCAGAAACGCGTAGCGCAACGCCTGGCCGAGCGCCAGGCCGAAGCGCAGGCCAAGGCTGCCAAGGCAGCCGCGGATGCTGCCAGCAAGCCGGCCGCTGCTGTGCCTGTGCCGCCTGCCAATTAAGACCGCCGTGCATGGGGATGCCGGAAATGGCGTGCCCTAACGCGCGCGGCAGGTTAAACTACACACTTGCCGGTGATGCCGGCGTCAATGGCTGCCTGCGTACGCTGCGCGCGCCTGTTACTAACACTGCCTGGAACGCAACACATGAGCGATGCACAGCATATAGAGCGGCGCCTGATTGAACTCAACGTGGAGCACCGTGACCTCGATGCCGTCATCGAGTTGCTGATACTCGATGGTCACCATGACGAACTGCAGTTACGCCGCCTGAAAAAGCGCAAATTGCAATTGAAGGATCACATCACCTTGCTGAAAATGCAGTTGGTGCCCGACGTTCCCGCCTGAGGGGCGCCAGTAGCGTCCAGTCCAGCCTTCACCTAAGTATATTTTGACCGATCACAATTTATTGCCCGCAAGCCCAGATGGCCAGCCTGCCGATCTGCAAGCCAGTCTGCCAGCCGAAGTCCAGGCCGCGCCTGGCAAGCACGATGCCGACATCGAGCGCCTGTTCGGCGCCGGCGGCCCGCTCGGTCCCGCCGTGGGCAGCTACAAGCCGCGCCGTTCGCAAACCGAAATGGCCAAGGCGATCGCCCACGCTATCGACAGCCAGACCACCCTGATCGCCGAGGCGGGCACGGGTACCGGTAAAACCTTCGCCTACCTGGTGCCGGCCCTGATGTGGGGCGGCAAGACCATCGTGTCTACCGGTACGAAGAACTTGCAGGACCAGTTATTTCTGCGCGATATCCCCACCGTGCGCGCCGCGCTGCAGGCGCCCGTCTCCGTGGCCTTGCTGAAGGGCCGCTCGAACTACGTCTGTCACTATCATTTGGAACGCACCCTGCAGAACGGGCGCATGACTTCGCGCGACGACGTGGGGCATTTGCGCGAAATCTCGCGCTTCATCAAGATGACCAGCTCCGGCGACAAGGCCGAACTGGCCAAGGTGCCGGAAAACGCCATGATCTGGAATCTGGTGACGTCCACGCGCGACACCTGCATGGGCGCCGAGTGCCAGTATTACCAGGATTGTTTTGTCATGAAGGCCCGCAAGGAAGCGCAGCAGGCCGACGTGGTGGTGGTCAACCATCACTTGTTCTTCGCCGACGTGGCCCTGAAGGACACGGGCGTGGCCGAATTGCTGCCGTCGGCCAACACCATCATCTTCGATGAAGCACACCAGCTGCCCGATACGGCCACTTTGTTCTTTGGCAACACGGTGTCGACGTCGCAAATATTGGAACTGTGCCGCGACGTGCTGGCCGAGGGCCTGGCGCATGCGCGCGGCATCGACTGGGCCAAGACCGTCACGGTGGTGGAAAAAGCGGCGCGCGACCTGCGCCTGACGTTTCCGCAGGATATCGTTCGCCTGTCCCTGCCGCAGATCGCCCCGTCGAGCGACTTCTTTCCCGCGCTCGACACTCTCAAAGATGAGCTCGACGGCATGGTGGCCGTGCTGGAAACCCAGGCGGAACGGGCAGAAACCCTGGAGCAGTGCCGGGTGCGGGGCGTCGAGCTGGCGCAGCAGCTGAGCGGCTGGAAGTTCGATCCGAAGGCGAAAGTGGCGGCTGGAGAAGAGGCCGTGTTTTGGGTGGAAGCGTTTTCCAGCTCCTTGCAGTTGCATAAAACACCATTGTCGATCGCACCGATCTTCAACAACCAGCGCGAAGGCACGCCGCGCAGCTGGATTTTCACGTCCGCCACCCTGGCCGTGAAGAACGATTTCAAGCATTTTTCGGAACAGATGGGCTTGACGGGCGAACCGTCGCACACCTGGCCGAGCCCCTTCGACTATGGCCAGCAGGGCTTGCTGTTCGTGCCGCAAAACCTGCCGCAGCCCAATTCGCTGGGCTACACGGATGCCGTCATCGACTGCGCCCTGCCCATCATCGAGGCGGCGGGCGGACGCACCTTCTTCCTGTGCACCACCTTGCGCGCCGTCAAGCGCGCAGCCGAGCGTCTGGCCGATGAATTCAAGCAGCGGGGTCTGAACTTTCCCCTGTTCGTGCAGGGCGACAAGGGCCGCACGGAATTGCTGGACCAGTTCCGCGCCGCCGGCAATGGCGTGCTGATCGGCAGCCAGAGTTTCTGGGAAGGCGTCGACGTGCGCGGCGATGCCTTGTCGCTCGTGATCATCGACAAGCTGCCGTTCGCGCCGCCCGACGATCCCGTGCTGGCCGCGCGCATCGAAGTAATGGAAAAGCAGGGCAAGAACGGCTTCATGCATCATTCCCTGCCAGAAGCCATCATCAACCTGAAGCAGGGCGCAGGCCGTCTGATCCGCGACGAGGGTGACCGGGGCGTGCTGATGATTTGCGATCCACGCCTCATTTCCAAGCCGTACGGCAAGCGCATCTGGCAAAGCCTGCCACCGTTCAAGCGCACGCGCGATACCGCCGAAGTGGTGGAGTTCTTCCGCAACCTGCCCGCCAAGGGCGCTTAAGTCCTGCTTGCCGGCGCCATCAGCGCGCCGGCTTATTTTCCTTTGTTATCAAGCCTCTGGCGTTTCTTGCGCGGCGCTTGCCTGCGCGCCTGCCATGCTAATAATGGGCGTGATCGCGCCAGTTTCTGGCTTTTTCCATATGTCCAGGACGCCAGACATAGTTTTGCGCCAGCGCAAACAGGCTTGTTGCCGGGCGGTCTACAGTGAGCGCATGCCTTGCAGGATGAAGGCGCGGCGATGGCAGGGCCGCACGGGGAACAGGGGGATGCCATGGAGATCCGCTACGGCTGTTTCTTGAGCTATGCACACGGCCAATATGCGTTCATGAACAAGTTCAAGAATGATCTCATCGAGGCGCTGGCTTGCTATCTGGAGCCTCACCTCGACCGTGAGGAAGTGCTGTTCATCGACAGCGAGCAACTGGGCGGCGGTGACGATATCGACTTGCGCGTGGCGCGTGCCATGTGCCAGAGCGTCTGCATGATCGTGCTGTACACGCCCAAATATGAAGCGCACGGCTACACGCGGTGCGAGTTTGCCGCCATGCAACTAATTGAACAGGAGCGGCGCGCCTGGTATGAACTGCCCAGCCACCTTATCATCCCCATCATCATGACGCGCCATCCGGACGGCCTGCCGCCGCAAATCACGGAGTCGGGCCTGTACGTCGATTTCTCCGGCTATACGCTGGCCAGCGGCGACCTGAAGTCGAATCCGCAATACCTGCCCGACATCGAACGCATCGTGCAGCGCATCGCCACGCATTACCACCTGCTGAAGCGATCCACGCCGCCCGGCCACGATTGCAGCCGTTTCGTGTTACCCGATATTCCACCGGAATGGCGCGCCATTCCGCCTCCCCACTTTCCACGTTAATCATGTAAAAGGTCCTGACATGGAATGCCAACGCCTCTCCCTGCCACCTTTGAGCGCCCCTGGCGAAGTCGTCACCTTCTATTCCTACAAGGGCGGCACTGGCCGCACGATGGCCTTGTCGAACATCGCCGTCCTGCTGGCGCGGCGCGAGAACGCCAGCGTGCCCGTGCTGATGCTGGACTGGGACATGGAGGCGCCTGGCCTGCACCATTACTTCGAGCAGCACGAGGAACGACCGGGCGTGCTCGAGTTCTTCGAGGCGTGCCGCCAGCAGATCGAGCGCATCAGCCTGGAAACGGCGGGCGCGCGCGCCGGCGGGCAGGACGCTGGGCGCGAGGATGCGGCGCTGGCGCAGCGCGTGCTCGACGCCATCGACTGGCAGCAATACGTGGTGCGCGTCGATCAGGGCAGCCCGCTGTACCTGATGCGCGCGGGGCGCTTCGATGCCAGCTACAGCGAACGTCTGGCGCAGATGCGCTGGGACCAGTTGTTCGACGCCTGTCCGGCCCTGTTCCGCTGCTTCGCCGATACCCTGGCCCAGCATTTCCGCTATGTGCTGGTCGATTCGCGCACGGGCCGCACGGACAGCGCCGGCATCTGCACCACCTTGCTGCCGAAAAAGCTGGTGGTGGTCTTTACGCCTAACCGGCAAAGCCTGGAAGGCGTCGATGCACTCGTTACGCGGGCGATCGAGTACCGCCGCAGCCATGAAGATGAACAGCGTCCGCTGCTGATGTACCCCTTGCCCTCGCGTATAGAAATGGGCGACGGGGCGCAGCGCGCCGAGTGGCGTCGCGGCGACGCGCACAAGGGCATCGCCGGCTTCCAGCCCATGTTCGAGCGCCTGCTGCGCACCTCTTACGGTTTGTCGCAGATTGCCCTCGACAGCTATTTCGACGAAGTCCAGCTGCAGCAGACGAAAACCTTCGCCTATGGCGAACAACTGGCCGTGCGCATCGACCAGGGCGGCGACCGTTTTTCCCTCACGCGCACCTTCGAAGCCTTCTTGCACTGGCTGACGGGCGGCTATTTCCCATGGCAATCGAGCCGTGAAATCGCCTTGCTGGGCGCCATCGGCGAAGCGCGCCAGGCCTTGCTGTTCGAACCTGGCCGCGCCGTGGCCCTGCCGCTGGCGCGCGACCTGGCCCGCCTGGGCGAGCTGTATCGCAAGGACGGGCGCAGCGCGCAGGCGCTCGATGCCTTTCGCCAGAGCGTCGATATCCGCGTACGGCTGCTGGGCGAAGAGCATCCCGACAGCCTGGAGAGCAAGAGCGGCATGGCGCGCCTGCTGCGCCAGCTGGGCAAGCTCGATGAAGCCCGCTTTCTGGAAGAGGACGTGCTCGATGTGCGCGAGCGCGTGCTGGGCAGCGAGCATCCTGATACCCTGGCCGCCCGGGCCTGTCTGGCGCAAACCCTGTTGCTGCAGGGAGAGCTGGCGGCGGCGCTGCTGCTGCAGGATACGGTGCTGGCAACGTACGCGCGCCAGCTGGGCGGCGAGCATCCGCTGACCCTGGAGGCGATGGATGGCCGCGCCGCCACCTTGCTGCGCATGGGCCTGCTGGCGCAGGTGCAGCAAGTGCTGGGCACGGTGGTGGCGGCGCGCGAGCGCCTGTTTGGCGCCGAGCATGGCGACACCTTGCGCAGCAAGCTGGCCCTGGCGCAGGCGCTGGGGCGTGAAGGCGACCTGGAAGGCGCGCGGCGCCTGCTCGCTGCCGTGCTGCAGGTGCAGGAGCGTCGCCTGGGCGGTGACCATGCCGCCACGCTGGCCACGCGTGACATGCTGGCCGATATCGTGGCTGGGCAGGGCGACTGGGCTGGCGCGCGCCAGTTGCACGAAGACCAGGTGGCGGCGCGCGAGCGCACGCGCGGGCTCGACCATCCGGAAACCCTGATGAGCCAGCGCAAGCTGGCCGAAGCGCTGCTGCGGCGCGGCGAACTCGATGCGGCGCGCAGCGTGCAGGAGCAGGTGCTGGAAGTGCACGCGCGCCTGCTGGGCGAAGACCACCTTGATACCTTGCACAGCAAGAAGCAATTGGCCGGCACCCTCCAGCAGCAGGGTGACAGTGAGGCGGCGCGCCTGCTGGAGGACGCCGTGCTCAGCGGCAGCGACCGGCTGTTGAATGCGCCTGTCACGGGGCATGCGGACAGCGTGCTGGACGGCGCCCGGCATTTGCAGCAAACCATACTGGCCGGCCGTGCCAGCGGGCGGGGCGTGGCCGAGCCGGATACCCTGGCCAGCATGATCTTGATGTTGCAAGGCATGATAGAGCGTGAGCAGTATGCGCAGGCCGATGAATTGGCCGACCATATGAAGTCCTGCCTGCTGCGCCCGGGTGTGCCGGGCAAGCTGCGCAGGCGTGGCATGGCGCAGCTGAAAAAAATGTACAAATTACAAGGCAACCTGAACGCCTTGCTGGCCTTGCAGGAGGATGAAGTGCAGGCGCTGGAAGGGGCCTTGTCGGAGGCACGCATCGGGCAGCGCTGACGCCGCGCGCCATGGCCGCGCGGCGGGACAAATAATGCTGACTATCAGCGTGCGGTACGCCCAGTGTTGGCATTGCTTCGGGTAAAATCTGCTTATGAGAATTCTTATCAGTAACGACGACGGTTACCTGGCGCCTGGCCTGGCTGCCCTGGCCGACGCGCTCGCGCCCATTGCCGAGATCGTCGTGGTGGCGCCCGACAGCAATCGTTCGGGCGCATCCAATTCGCTGTCGCTGGACCGGCCCCTGTCCGTGCACAAGGCCGCCAACGGCTTTTATTTTGTCAACGGCACGCCCACCGACTGCGTGCACGTGGCGCTGACGGGCATGCTCATCGAGCGGCCCGACCTGGTGGTGTCCGGCATCAACAACGGCCCCAACATGGGTGACGACACCCTGTATTCTGGCACTGTGGCGGCCGCCACGGAAGGCTATCTGTTCGGCATTCCTGCCATCGCCTTTTCCCAGTCGCAGTTTGGCTGGGCCAACCTGGACGCGGCCGCCCGCGTGGCCAGGGAAATCGTCGAGCGCCAGTTTGACGCCCTGCAGAAACCGTATTTGCTGAATGTGAATATCCCCGCCATCCCTTACGCGCAATTGCAAGGCATGGTGGCCACGCGCCTGGGCAAGCGTCATTCGGCTGAGCCCGTGATCCGCGCCCTCGATCCCCGTGGCCGTGAAATCTTCTGGATCGGCCCCGCCGGCGCTGCCAAGGAAGGCGGTCCGGGCACGGACTTCCATGCCGTTGAACATGGACAAGTATCGATCACGCCGCTGCAGATCGACCTGACGCATACCACCCAACTCGATGCACTGGCAAAAGGCCTGGCATGACCGATAAGCCGCGTACCTTCCCCCTTTCCCTCGATTCGCTGGCAGGCAAGCCCGCCAGGCTGGGCGGGGGGCAGTCGCTGGCCCAGTCCAGGATCGCCACACCGCAGACGGCCACGCAGAATGCGGCGCAAAACGCGGCGCGGGGCGGAGCGCCGCACCATGGTGCCGCCGTGCCCATCGCGCCGTCGCGCGCCCAGGCCATCGCCAATGAGCGGGCGCAGCCAGCGGTACTGTCGCCGCCACGGCAAAACCCGCTGGTGTCGGAGGCCGTGCGCCGGGCCATGGTGGTGCGCATCGCGAAACAGGGCGTCAAGGACCAGGTAGTGCTCGACGCCATGCAAGCCGTGCCGCGTCATCTGTTCATGGACGAGGCGCTGGCGTCGCAGGCCTATATCGACGCTTCATTGCCCATCGGCCACCACCAGACCATTTCACAGCCGTATATCGTGGCGCGCATGATCGAAGTCATGCGCCAGGGCGGCAGCTTGCAGCGAGTGCTGGAAATCGGCACGGGCTGCGGCTACCAGGCGGCGGTGCTGTCGCTGGTGGCGAAAGAGGTGTATTCGATCGAGCGCATCCGGCCCTTGCACGAGCTGGCGAAGGCCAATCTGCGCCCCCTGCGCGTGTCAAATCTGCGTTTGCAGTACGGAGATGGTATGCTTGGCCTGCCGCAGGCGGCGCCCTTTGACGGGATCATCCTTGCCGCAGCCGGCCTGGAAGTCCCGCAAGCCTTGCTGGAACAGCTGGCGCCCGGCGGGCGTCTGGTTGCGCCGGTGGGGGGCAAATTGCAACACTTACAACTCATTACCCGGGTGGGGAAAATGGAATGGACCAGCCAGACCCTGGAAGACTGCCATTTCGTGCCTTTGCGCCCGGGCATCATATGATCCTCGGATCAGCTAGCAAGCAGGACCTAAACATACATGCGAATGATTAAGAAAAGTAACATATTCCTCTGCAGCCTCGCGCTGGCCGCTCTGTTGAGCGGTTGCGGCACCACTGGTGTCCAGGCGCCCGTTGTGGAGCGCCATCCATCGAGCAGCAGCGCCGCCGCCAGCGATCCGCGCGACCGCGATCCGGCCTATTACACGGTCAAGCGCGGCGACACCCTGTTGCGCATCGCTCTGGAACACGGCCAGAATTACCGCGACCTGGTGGCCTGGAATGACTTGAGCAACCCGAACGACATCAAGGTCGACCAGGTCTTGCGCGTGCTTCCGCCGAATGGCGACACGGGCGGCGCACAAACGTCGGCCATCGTCATGCCGCCTGTCACGGAAATCAAGCCGGCCGCCCCTGTCGTGCCGAAGAAAGCGGGGCCGCGCGGCGAGAAGCGCGCGTATTCCGACGCCACCCTGGCCGAGTTGCGCGCCGACGGCGGCGCCACCGACGCCAAGCCTGCCCCGGCGCCTGCCCCCGTCGCTGCGGCCCCCGCACCGGCAGTAGTGGCCGCCGCCCCTGCCGCACAAGCGGCTGGCGATGACAAGATCAGCTGGATGTGGCCTTCCGAAGGCAAGGTCATCGGCACTTTCGACGAAGGCAAGAACAAGGGCGTCGATATCGCCGGCAAGGCGGGCCAGCAAGTAGTGGCCGCCGGCGCGGGAAAAGTCATGTATGCCGGGAGCGGAATCCGTGGTTATGGTAATCTTGTCATCGTGAAGCACAGTAATAGCTTGTTGTCGGCATATGCGCATAACCGCAGCATCCTGGTGAAGGAAGGGCAGAACGTCAACAAAGGCCAGGCCATCGCCGAAATGGGCGATTCCGATGCCGACCGCGTGAAGCTGCACTTTGAAATCCGCCAGCAGGGCAAACCTGTCGACCCTTCGAAATTCCTGCCTAACCGTTAGGTAAAGCAATGACACACGCGCCGCACGATCAGCTGGACGATGAGCCGGAACTGCCGGAAGACGGAGCGGACGAAGTCGTGACGGACGATGTCGGCGAACTCGACGGCATTGATGCCGTTGACGCGGGCGAGGGCGGCGAGGTGGCCAGCGTCAGCGTGCTGGTCGAAAGTGTCGATGAATTGAAAAAAGTGCTGGCGGCCGAGCTGTCGACCGATACCACGCAGCACTACCTGAACCAGATCGGCACGCGGCCATTGCTGACGGCGGCGCAAGAGGTGTATTACGCCACCCTGGCCAAGCAGGGCAATTTTGAAGCCCGGCAAACCATGATCGAACACAACCTGCGCCTGGTCGTGTCGATCGCCAAGCATTACATCAACCGCGGTGTGGTCTTGCTCGACATGATCGAGGAGGGGAACATCGGCCTGATGCGGGCCATCGACAAGTTCGAGCCCGAGCGCGGTTTCCGCTTTTCCACCTACGCCACCTGGTGGATACGCCAGAGCATCGAGCGCGCCATCATGAACCAGGCGCGCACGGTGCGCCTGCCCGTGCACATGGTGCGCGAACTGAATCAAATTTTGCGCGGCAAATACCACCTGGAAGCCCAGCACCACGACGGCAAGGATGCCACTGCGGAAGACATCGCCCACCTGGTGGGGCGTCCCGTGGAAGAGGTGCAGGATATCCTGGCCCTGTCCGAACACGCCACCTCGCTCGACGCGCCGCTTGACAACGACCCGCAGTCGTCCCTGATGGACATGCTGCCGGGCGCCAGCGAAGACAGCCCCGACGCGCGCGCGGAACACCATGAAATGACGGTGCTGGTGCGTGACTGGCTGACCAAGCTGCCCGACAAGCAGCGCGTGGTCATCATGCGCCGTTTCGGTCTCGACAACGATGACCCCGCCACCCTGGAAACCCTGGCCGAGGAAATGGGCGTGACGCGTGAAAGAGTGCGCCAGATCCAGCAGGAAGCCTTGATCAAGCTCAAGCGGGCCATGGCTGCGCGCGGCGTGGTGCGCGACTCCCTGCTCTAAGGTACCCGGTCCGGTATTTCCGGGGCTGCATCTGCTATCATACGCCCCGCTCGCGGCGCCTGACCTTTCCCCCATTCTTTCAAGTTCCAGCGCGGCCCTGCGTCCTGGCCCACTCTTACCTATTGATCGCTATGCAAGAAAATATCATCGAAATCAAATCGCTCGACATGGACGCCCGTGGCGTTGGCCATATTGAAAACGAAGACGGCTCGCCGGGCAAGGTCGTGTTTGTCGAAGGCGCATTGCCGGGCGAGCGCGTCAGCTTTGTGACGTTCAAGAAAAAGAAGAACTGGGAAATGGCCCGCATGACGGCGCTGCACCGCGAATCGTCCATGCGCGTGACGCCCAAGTGCAAGCATTTCGACAATTGCGGCGGTTGCTCCATGCAGCATCTGGAGCCGTCGGCCCAGGTGGCGATCAAGCAGCGCGTGCTGGAAGATAACTTGTGGCATATCGGCAAGGTGCGTCCGCAAAGCATCATGCGCCCCATGTATGGCCCGACCTGGGGCTACCGCTACCGCGCGCGCCTGTCGGTGCGCCACGTCAAGAAAAAAGACGCCGTGCTGGTGGGCTTCCATGAAAAGAAATCGGCGTTTGTCGCCGACATGGATAGCTGCGAAATCTTGCCGCCGCACATCTCCGCCATGCTGCTGCCGCTGCGTGGACTGATTGCTTCGCTGTCGATCTTCGACCAGATGCCGCAGATCGAGCTGGCCGTGGGCGAAGACGTCACCGCCATGGTCTTGCGCATCATGGCGCCATTGACGGCGGACGATGAAACGAAATTGAAGGCCTTTGCCGACGAGTATGGCGTGCAATGGTGGCTGCAAGTCAAAGGCCCGGAAACGGCCGTGCCGTTCTATCCGCTGGACAAGCAATTGCACTATTTGCTGCCGGAATTCGGCGTCAAGATGCCGTTCAAGCCTGTCGATTTTACCCAGGTGAACCACCACATCAACCGCGTGCTGGTGTCGAAAGCCCTGCGTTTGCTGGAAGTGCAGCCGACGGACCGCGTGGCCGACCTGTTCTGTGGCCTGGGCAATTTTACTTTGCCGCTGGCTACGCAAGGCAGCGCAGTGGTGGGCATCGAAGGCAGCACTACCCTGACGGAGCGGGCGCTGGAAAATGCGCTGGCCAATGGCCTGGCGGAAAAGACCTCGTTCTCGACGCGCAACCTGTTCGAAGTCACCACCGACGACCTGATCGCCTTGGGCCGTTTTGATCGCATCCTGATCGACCCGCCGCGCGATGGCGCCATGGCCCTTTGCCAGGCCTTGGTCGGCCTGTCGCAAGTGCGTCCCGACATGCTGCCGAAACGCATCGTCTACGTCTCTTGCAGTCCTTCGACCCTGGCGCGCGACGCCGGCATCCTGGCGCTGGAAGCTGGCTATGTGCTGAGCAAGGCGGGCGTGGTCAACATGTTCCCGCACACTTCGCACGTGGAATCGATGGCAGTGTTTGATCTGGCGCAATAAGCATTGAAAATACGGCGGGTGGCCAGGCAGGCACCCGCCGTTGCCGCGTTTGGCGGCGCAACAAACTGGCGCAATACCACTTACGCCGTATTATAAAACTGGTCTGTATTTTCCAGATCATGCTTCTTTTTTCATCCTCCCTCTGTCGTTTTTTGTTTGTCCAGTAGGACAACATGCCGTTCGCCTGGGCTGCCGCGTTTTTTACGCGGAGTGGTATTGTCCACTTTGAGTCCACTTTAAAACCACTTGACCGCCTATTTTTTCAGCAGCATGCTGTTCTTGCAACTGCAAAAAACAGATCAAGGGTAGTTATTGACGAAGCAGAGTGGCACTCCGCAAACCTGAACAGGAGACAGCGTGGAAAATCTAATACTTAAAAAAACAATCAGGAACATGATGGTATGTCTGGCCAGTGGAGGCGTGCTGGCGGCCTGCGGTGGCGGCGGCGACGCCAGTACGCCGGCCGGCTCGCAATTGCTGGCGGCCAGCACGGTAGTCGCCTGCGTGCCATGGCAAGAGGGTGGCACCTATAATGCCGGCACGGTGGTCACTTACCTGGGCGCCAACTACACGGCCCTGGTAACGCAGACCGATCACGTGGGCTCGGGTTGGAATCCCGTCTCCACGCCTAGCCTGTGGAGCGCGGGCGGCACCTGTGATGGCGGTACCACGCCGACGCCGACGCCGACGCCGACTCCGACACCCACCCCGACACCGGTGCCAACGCCGAACCCGACGCCCACCCCGACGCCAACGCCGATCCCAACCGGCGGCACCTGCGCGCTGGCGTGGGTGGCGGGCACGGCTTACAGCGCGGGCGCCACCGTCAGCTATGCCGGCACGAATTACCGCGCCAACTACTGGACGCAGGGCAATAACCCGTCGACCAGCAGCGGCGCCGCCGGCACGGGCAAGCCATGGACCAGCCAGGAGGTCTGCAGCACCACGCCTACCCCAACGCCTACTCCGACACCAACCCCGACGCCTACTCCTACCCCGACGCCAACGCCAACGCCAACGCCAACGCCAACGCCAACCCCGACACCAACGGGCCGCGAAGTGGGCTCCTATTTCGCGCAGTGGGGCGTGTATGGCCGCGACTATGAAGTGGCGAACGTGCATTCCAGCGGCGTGGCCGACAAGTTGACCTTTATTAACTATGCCTTCGGCAACATCTATCCGAAAAATGGCGGCTACGAGTGCGGCATGATCACCAAGGCGGAGCCGGGCGCGACGAATCCGAATGCGCCGGACGCGGGCACCGGTGGCGATGCCGAAGCCGACTACATCCGTACGCCGAAGCGCACCGTCGATGGCCAGGCGATCCCATGGGACGCTCCCCTGTCGGGCAACTTCCTGCAGCTGAAAAAACTGAAGGCGGCGCACCCGAACCTCAAACTGTTCATCTCGCTGGGCGGCTGGAGCTGGTCGAAGAACTTCTCCGTCGGTTCGGCCACGGATGCCCTGCGCAAGCAGATGGTACGTTCCTGCATCGATATCTACATCAAGGGCAATTTGCCGGTGCAGGGCGGGCGCGGCGGCGTGGGTGCGGCTGCCAACATCTTTGATGGCATCGACATCGATTGGGAATACCCGGTGGGCGGCGGCCAGCCGTACAACACGGTCAGTCCCAACGACAAGCGCAACTTCACCTTGCTGATGGCGGAATTCCGCAGCCAGCTCGATGCGCTCGGTGCCGCCAACGGCAAGCGCTACCTGTTGACGGCGGCCGTTGGTGCCGGCAAGGACAAGATCGACAACACGGAACCGGCCCTGTACTCGCAGTACATGGATTGGATCAACCTGATGACCTACGACTTCCATGGCGGCTGGGAAAGCAGCACCAACTTCAATGCCCAGCTGTTTGCCGACCCTGCCGATCCTTCGACGGGCATGGCGCGCGAATACGTGGGAGACAAGGCGGTGCAGTACATGATTGCCGCCGGCGTGCCGCGCGACAAGCTGCTGCTGGGCATACCGTTCTATGGCCGTGGCTGGACCGGCGTGGCACCGGGACCGAACGGCGATGGCCTGTACCAGGCGGCGACGGGCACGGCGCCGGGCACGTACGAGTCGGGCATCGAGGACTATAAAATCCTCGTCGCCAAAACCGGTGCGCGCTACTACCATCCCGTAACCAAGCAACTGTATTTGTACACGGGCGCGGGCGGCCAGTGGTGGAGCTATGATGACCCGACCGTCATCGGCACCAAGGTGAAATACGTCAAGGACCAGGGCTTGCGCGGCGCGTTCTCGTGGGAACTCGATGGCGACGCGAATGGCGTGCTGGCAACCGAGGTGTGGAAGGTGCGGTAATGTTGATGTAGCGTAAGACGCGGCCGGATAGTCATGCTGTCCGGCCGTTTATTTATATAAAGACACAGGAGACGGACGATGGCGGCGGTATCGACATTGGGAGCAAAGCAGCTGGAGCAGAAGCAAGACGCGGAGCTGAGCCGCGAATGGCGCAGCTGGATCGCGGAAAACCTCATGCTGGGCAGCCATCCGTCGGCGCTGATGCCGGTGCTGCAACAGGCCGGCATCGCTGAGCCCCTGGCGCGCCGCGAAATCGAACTTGCGTTGCACAGCCCGTATCTTGCCGGCGCCGTGCGCCTGTCGAACCGGCTGGCCAAGCGCGACTGGGTGATCGATATCCAGCGCAAGCTGAACCAGCTGCGCCCGACCGAGATTCCCCGCCGGGAGAGGCTGTCCGCGCAAGCGTTTTTAACGGAGTTCTATTCCACCAACCAACCCGTGATCATCACGGGCATGCTGGACGACTGGCCCGCCATGGCCAAGTGGAGTCCGGCCTATTTCCGCGAACATTACGCGCAGCGCGAGGTGGAAGTGCAGTTCGGCCGCGAAGCGGACGCCCAGTATGAAATGAACAGCGTGGCGCACAAGCGCAAGATGGCCTTTGGCGAGTACGCCAGCCTGGTCGAGAGCAGCGGCACGACCAACGATTTCTACATGACTGCGAACAATAATTCGCAGAACCGGCAAGCCTTGCGCGAGCTGTGGGGCGATATCGGCCAGCTGCCCGAATACCTGAAGCAGGATGGCGGTCCCACGGGCTTTTTGTGGTTTGGACCGGCCGGCACGGTGACGCCATTCCACCACGACCTGACGAACAACTTCATGGCGCAGGTGAAAGGGCGCAAGCGTCTGCGCATCATGGCCGCCTGCGAGGTGGCGCGCGTATACAACCAGCGCCACTGTTTTACCCCCGTTGACGGGCGTGACATCGACTTGCAGCGCTATCCGCTGATGGCCGACGTGCAGGTGCGCGAATGCGTGCTGGCACCGGGCGAAATCCTGTTTCTGCCCGTCGGCTGCTGGCATTTTGTCGAGGCGCTGGATATTTCCCTTACCGTGGCCTTCACCAATTTCAAATGGGATAACGATTTTTATAGTAAGTATCCGTCGAATCACGACTTTTGATCGTGCTGCCGAATGGCGCGAACTTGCCGCGAACAGCCGCCATACAGGCGGCTTTTTTCATGCTACAGAGCGCTTCATGCGCGGAATGTTTTCACAAATAATTTATTCAAATCATTTTGCAGCAAAATTTTTGATATGAATGGTCATGATGTTTCATTATCCAGATGCGGATGAGGGGTAGATAATTTTATTGCTGGTGCGCCGCCGGGCCTCTGAGTGGACTTGCCGGCGCGCGCCAGCACCGACAACCATCTGGAGGCGGCAGGGCATGAACACGCAGCACACGACACAAGCAGGCAGGCAGTTGCGACAAACACCGGCAGGTAGTGCCGGACTCCGGCTCGACACGCGGCTGACCCGCGAAGCGGCCGAATTGCTGGCCAGGGCCGGCATCCATTTGAATGGCCGCGCCGCATGGGACATGCAGCTGCGCAAGCCTGGCGTACCCGAACGGGCTTTCGCCAGCGGCAACCTGGGTCTGGGCGAAGCGTACATGGACGGCGACTGGGATGCGAGCCAGCTGGATGAATTCTTTTGCCATCTGCTGCGCGCCAGGATAGCCGACGACGTGCGGCCCATGCGCCTGGTCTTCCACGCGCTGACTGCGCGCCTGTTCAACCTGCAGACGGAGCGCCGCGCGTGGATGGTGGGCAAGGAGCACTACGACCTGGGCAACGCCTTCTACGCGGCCATGCTCGACCCGCGCATGACCTACACCTGCGGCTACTGGAAGGACGCCAGCAACCTGGCCGAGGCGCAGGAAGCCAAGCTCGATTTGATCTGCCGCAAGCTCAGGCTGGAGCCGGGCATGCGCGTGCTCGACATCGGCTGCGGCTGGGGCAGTTTCATGCGTTATGCGGTGGAAAAATACGCGGTGCAGTGCGTGGGCGTAACGATTTCGAAAGAGCAGGCCGCGTATGCGCGCGCCATGCCGGGTGGCGAGCACCTGGATTTCCGCCTGCAGGACTACCGCGACCTCAATGAAAAATTCGACCGCATCGTCAGCATCGGCATGTTCGAGCATGTGGGGCACAAGAACCACCGCACCTTCATGGAAGTGGCGCACCGCTGCCTGGAAGACGATGGCCTGTTCCTGCTGCATACCATCGGCAAGAACAAGCGCCAATCCGCGTGCGACCCGTGGATCGACAAATACATTTTCCCGAATGGCGACTTGCCGTCGATCGGGCAGCTCGGCGACGCCATGGACGATTTATTTGTGGCCGAGGACTTGCACAACTTCGGCGCTGACTACGACCAGACCCTGATGGCCTGGCATGCGAATTTCGAGCAGGCGTGGCCGCGGTTTTCCGCCCAGTTGGGCGAGCGCTTCCATCGCATGTGGTCATATTATCTGCTGTCGTGTGCGGGCGCCTTCCGCGCGCGCGACTTGCAACTGTGGCAATGGGTGCTATCGAAGCAGGGCGTGCTGGGCGGCTACGAGCGTGTCAGTTGATATGTGCGGCAGCTGATATCATGGCTTGATGGATATCAATCAAGCGCGCACCTTCCTGGAAGTGGCTTCCTGCGGCAGCTTCAACATGGCGGCCGAACGCATGCACGTGACGCAGACCGCCGTGAGCGCCCGCATCCGTACCCTGGAGCAGCAGCTGGGGCGCCAGTTGTTCGTACGCAATAAGGCGGGCGCCCGCCTGACCTCGGCCGGCGAGCGCTTCATGCGCCATGCGGCCACCATGGTGCAGGTGTGGGAAAGGGCCCGCCACCAGGTGGCCTTGCCGCCGGGGCGCGACGACGCTGTCAGCATCGGCTGCGAATTGAGTTTGTGGCAGCCGCTGTTGGGCGACTGGTTGATACGCATGAGCCGCGATTGCCCCAAGATCGCCTTGCGTGCGGAAGTCGACAGTCCTGCGCGCTTGCTCGACGCCGTGCACGACGGCTCACTCGACCTGGCCGTGCTGTACAACCCGCCGCAGCGCCCGGGCCTGGCCAGCGAATTGCTGGCCGAGGAAAAGCTGGTGATGGTGACCACGCGCGCCGACGGGCAGATGCATGTTGATACGTATGTGTATGTTGACTGGGGGCCCAGCTTCGCGGCCAACCACCAGGCGGCGTATCCTGAGTTGAGCAGCCCGCCCGTGTCGATCTCGCTGGGGCCGCTGGCCCTCGTGTACTTGCTGGAAGTGGGTGGCGCCAGTTACTTTCGCATTGGCAGCGCGCAACCTTACCTCGATGCAGGACTCTTGCACCGCGTGCGTGACGCGCCCGAATTCTCGCATTCCGCCTACGCCGTGTATGCGGCCCAGCGCGACAACCCGACGTTGGACCGTGCCCGCGCCTGCCTGTCGGCGGCGGCGGAGAAGATCAAGTAGAGACTGCAGGCGTAAAAAAGCCGACCCGAGGGTCGGCTTTTATTTTCATGCCCAGGCGCATAAAACGTTCAGGGCCAGGTGCTGCAACGCCGCCCGGGGCGTTTTTGCATCAGCGCTTAGTCGCGGCTGCCGCCGGCGAAGCCCAGCAAGGACAGCAGGCTGGTGAAGATGTTGTACACGTCCAGGTAGATGCGCAGGGTGGCCGAGATGTAGTTGGTCTCGCCGCCATTGATGATTTGCTGCACGTCATACAGGATGTAAGCCGAGAAGATGGCGATGGCGACCATGGAGATCACGATCGACAGTGCCGACAGGCCCAGGAAGATGTTCGCCACCGACGCCAGGATCAGCACGATCACGCCGGCGAACAGCCATTTTCCCATGGCCGAGAAGTCGCGCTTCGAGACCGTGGCGATGGTCGCCATCACGGCCAGGATGGTGGCCGTACCGCCGAATGCCGTCATGATCAGCATGCCGCCGTTCGAGTAGCCGAGCGTACGCGTCAGGATAGGCGTGAGCATCAGGCCCATGAAGAAGGTAAAGCCCAGCAGGACGGCGACGCCCAGGCCCGAGTTCTTGGTTTTTTCAATCGCATACATGAAGCCGAATGCGACTGCCATGAAGATGATGAAACCCATGCCGCCGCTCAGCATCGGCAAGTGCATTTGCACGCCGATGAAGGCGCCCAGCACGGTCGGTATCATGGACAGTGCCAGCAGCCAGTAAGTGTTGCGCAAGACCTGGTGGCGGACTTGCTGCATGCCCCCCGACAGGTCAAAGGTGCGTTGCATGTTCTGATTCATAGTGCCTCCGTGTTGTCAATTCAAATTACTGCTTTACCCAAGGATAGCATGAGGGTCGGAATTTGCCAAAAAAGCAGCTTAAGATTTCATTAAACAGGGGTAGGGCGGCAAGACGCCCCCTGCCTGTCTGGGTGATATGGGGTGGAGTATGGTAAAATCAAAGGTTGATTGAGTTATCAATTTACCGTTTTAAACCTTACTTTTTATTGGAGTTTTCACACATGGCAATCGAACGCACCCTGTCGATCATCAAACCAGACGCAGTTGCAAAAAACGTAATCGGTCAAATCTACACCCGTTTTGAAAACGCTGGCCTGAAAATCGTTGCAGCACGCATGACCCAACTGTCGCGCGAACAAGCTGAAGGCTTCTACGCAGCGCACAAAGAGCGCGGCTTCTTCAAGGATCTGGTCGACTTCATGGTTTCGGGTCCAGTCATGATCCAAGCCCTGGAAGGCGAAAACGCCGTTCTGGCCCACCGTGACCTGATGGGCGCGACCGATCCGAAGAAAGCAGAAAAAGGCACGATCCGCGCCGATTTCGCCGATTCGATCGACGCTAACGCCGTACACGGTTCCGACGCTGTCGAAGCTGCTAAAGTGGAAATCGCTTACTTCTTCCCAGAACTGAAGGCTTAATTGCCTTAGATAACGTTATTTCCTGGCGTTATCTGTGAAATAACTTATCACCCCCTGTTCCCGCTGCGCTGTGGAGTTTTTGCTCCTGATGCGCGCGGGGACGGATTTTTAGAATAGACATGATCATGAATACGACGACCCTCACCAACTTGCTGGACCTCGATCCCGCGCAACTCATCGCCTACTGCGCCGAGTTGGGAGAGAAACCGTTTCGTGCGAAACAATTGCAACGTTGGATACATCAGTTCGGCGCCTCCGACTTCGACGCCATGACGGACCTGGCCAAGTCGCTGCGCGACAAGCTGGCCACGCGCGCCGAAGTGCGCGCCCCGGCCATCATCAGCGACCACACATCGACGGATGGCACGCGCAAGTGGCTGGTTGACGTGGGCAACGGCAATGCCGTGGAAACCGTGTTCATTCCGGAAGAAAATCGCGGCACCTTGTGCATCTCGACCCAGGCCGGCTGCGCCGTGAACTGCCGTTTCTGCTCGACGGGCAAGCAAGGCTTCAACCGCAACCTCAGCGTTGGCGAAATCATCGGCCAGCTGTGGATGGCGGAATTCGAATTGCGCCGCACCAAGGGCATCGAGCCGGGCCCGAAAGGTGAGCGCCAGATCACCAACGTGGTGATGATGGGCATGGGCGAGCCCCTGCTGAACTTTGAACCGACCGTCACGGCCCTGAAATTGATGCTCGACGACAATGCCTATGGCCTGTCGCGCCGCCGCGTGACCCTGTCGACCTCGGGCGTGGTGCCGATGATGGACAAGCTGTCGCAGGAAGTGCCGGTGGCCCTGGCCGTCTCGCTGCACGCCTCGAACGACGCCTTGCGCGACGGTTTGATTCCACTGAACAAGAAATACCCGCTGAAGGAATTGATGGCGGCCTGCAAACGTTACCTGGAATTCGCCCCGCGCGATTTCATCACGTTTGAATACTGTATGCTCGACGGCGTCAACGACAGCGACGAGCACGCGCGCGAACTGCTGGCGCTGGTGCAAGACCGCGAGTTCGGCGTGAACTGCAAGTTCAACCTGATTCCCTTCAATCCCTTCCCCGAGTCGGGCCTGTTCCGCTCGAAAAACCCGCGCATCAAGGCGTTTGCCCAGGTGCTGATGGATGGCGGCATCATCACCACCGTGCGCAAAACGCGCGGCGACGATATCGATGCGGCTTGCGGTCAGCTGGCGGGCGAGGTCAAGGACCGCACGCGGGTGCAGGAGCGCATGGAAAAGATGACCGAGTATCAACAGAAATTTGGTGCCAATTTCGGCAAGATCGTGGAGATTCGCTCCTGATGCGGGGAGGCATGGCTTATCCTGGCGCACTTGCCGTGGCTGTTGTCAGCCTGGGCGTGCTGCTGGCCGGCTGTGCTTCCACCGCAAACAAGGAGCAAGCCGCATCTGTCGAGCAGCGCGCCGCCTTGCGCTTGCAGTTGGCCAGCGCCTATTATATGCAAGACCAGTTTGTGGTGGCTTTGGCCGAGGCAGAGCAGGCGGTGCGGCTGGTGCCGGACAACGCCCAGGTGCGCGGCATGCGCGCCCTGATTTTTGCCGCCCTGCGCCAACCTGTGGCTGCTGAAAAAGATTTTCTTTACGCATTGCGCCTCGCGCCCCACAATCCCGAGTTGAGCAATAATTATGGCCAGTTTCTGTGCCAGACCGGGCGCGCGGCGCAGTCGTTGGCATATTTCGATGCCGCACTGCAAGATGTGGCCTATGGCACGCCTGAACTTGCGCTGCAGAATGCAGCGGCGTGCAGCCTGATGATGAAAGATTACCCGCGCGCCGCTGACTACTGGCTCAAGGCGGAGCGCATCGCACCTGCTGCGGCAATGACCTATGCCGGCTTGGTGCGCGTGTATTACCAACAGCAAGACTACCGGCAAGCGGCTCATTACCTTGAGCGGCTCGGTAAAGTAGCGACAATGGAGAGCCAGACGGCCGATGTGCTGTGGCTCGGGATCAAGGTGCAGCATAAGCTCGGGGATGCGGGTGCGGAAGCTGGCCTGGGGGCGCATTTGCGCAACCACCATTCCGGCTCCCCCGAATATGCTGCTTATCAAAATGGGGCGTTTGATGAGTGAGACAGGGATACCAATGAATTCAGAGTGGGCAGAAACGCCTCAGCAGCAGCCCCAGGGCAATCTTGCGTTGGCAGGCGCACAGTTGAAGGCGCAGCGCGAAGCGCTGGGCTGGCCTGTGGAACAGGTGGCCGACCAGCTCAAGCTGGCGCCACGCCAGGTGATCGCGCTGGAAGAGGGCGACATGGCGGCCTTGCCGAACGTGGCCGTGGTGCGCGGTTTCGTGCGCGCCTATGCCAAGGTGGTGCGCCTCGACGCGGCGCCGCTGGTGGCCATGATCGAAGTCCATCCGGCGCCGGCGCAAGACCCGGCCGCGCCCGTGCGGCGTGAAATTTCCGCCACGTTTTCCGAATCGCGCTTCCCGTCGATGACGCAGCGCTCGTCGAACCAGACTCCCCTCTGGATCGCCGGCGCCGTAGCTGTCGTCGTGGCGGCAGCCTTTGGCGCCTACAAGCTCGGCTATGTGCCAGCCAGCCTGCTGTCCTCGCACGCCGAGAAAGAAGTGGCACATGCGGACGTGGGCCCCGTGGAAACAACCCTGATCAAGCCGGGCCAGGACTTGACGCCCGTGCAGACGCCGTCCGTGCCGCTGATTTCCGTGCCGCCGCCGCCAGGCAACGATACGCAGACGGGCGCGCCTGCCACCAGCGTGGCTTCGGCGCCTGCCGCTGTGCCTGCGACGCCGCCAGCGACGACGGCTGCCGTTGCGCCGGCCGAGGCCCCCGCTGCCGTGGGCGCGAATGCGCTGGTGTTGAAGGTGGAGCAGGATTCGTGGGTCGAGATTCGCCGCCCTGGCAGCACGCCGCTGATTTCGCGCATGGTCAAGGCTGGCAGCACGGAAACGTTTGATATCACGGGCCCGGCCACCCTGGTGGTGGGCAAGCCAGGTGTCGTGCAGGCAACTTTGCGCGGTGCCAAGCTGGACCTGCCGACCGTTGCGGGTGGCACGATTTCCCGTGTCAGCATCAAATAAGCGCAGTAATCGTTCAAGCAAACTCAGAAGATAATATTATGGCTACCTCGAAAACAGCGATCGGCTCCGGTCCTTCCGGCCGGCGTGACAGCCGCAAGGTGCTGATCGTGCACGGCCAGCGCCAGATCTGGGTAGGCGGCGACGCCCCCGTGGTGGTGCAGTCGATGACGAACACCGATACGGCTGACGCCATCGGCACGGCGATCCAGATCAAGGAACTGGCGCGTGCCGGTTCGGAACTGGTGCGCCTGACCGTGGACCGTCCGGAAGCAGCTGCGGCCGTACCGTATATCCGCGAGCAGCTCGACAAGATGGACATCGACGTGCCGCTGGTGGGTGACTTCCATTACAACGGCCATACCTTGCTCAACGACTACCCCGATTGCGCGCGCGCGCTGTCGAAGTACCGTATTAATCCGGGCAACGTGGGCAAGGGCGCCAAGCGCGATACGCAATTCGCGCAAATGATCGAAGCGGCTTGCAAGTACGATAAACCGGTGCGCATCGGCGTGAACTGGGGCAGCCTGGATCAAGCCTTGCTGGCGCGCATCATGGATGAAAATGCAGGCCGCGCCGAACCGTGGCCGGCGCAAGCCGTCATGTATGAAGCGCTGGTGACGTCGGCGATTGAGAACGCCGTGCGGGCCGAAGAGCTGGGCCTGGGGCGCGACAAGATCATCCTGTCGTGCAAGGTTTCTGGTGTGCAAGATTTGATCGCCGTGTACCGCGAGCTGGCCCAGCGCTGCGACTATCCGCTGCACCTGGGCCTGACGGAAGCGGGCATGGGCAGCAAGGGCATCGTCGCTTCGACGGCGGCCCTGTCCGTGCTGCTGCAAGAGGGCATCGGCGACACCATCCGCATCTCGCTCACGCCAGAACCTGGCGGCGACCGCACGCGTGAAGTCATCGTCGGCCAGGAAATTTTGCAAACCATGGGCTTGCGCAAGTTCGCACCCATGGTGATCGCCTGCCCAGGTTGCGGCCGCACGACGTCGACCACCTTTCAGGAATTGGCCGACAACATCCAGACGTATCTGCGCGAGCAGATGCCGGAATGGAAAAAATCGTATCCGGGTGTGGAAGCGATGAACGTGGCCGTCATGGGCTGCATCGTCAACGGCCCCGGCGAATCGAAGCATGCGAATATCGGCATCAGCCTGCCCGGTACGGGCGAGTCGCCGGCCGCGCCCGTGTTTGTCGATGGCGAAAAAGTCGTTACCTTGCGCGGCGAACGCATCGTCGAGGAATTCCAGGACATCGTCCTCAGTTATGTTAAAAGCCATTATGGCGCAGCAGCGTAGGTCGGATTAGCGCTACGCGCGTAATCCGACAATCAAGTTAAAGAGAACACTATGTCCGAAAATAAAAAAGCAGATAAGATCACCGGCGTGAAAGGCATGAATGACGTGCTGCCTGCCGACGCCCCGCTGTGGGAATTGTTTGAAAATACGGCGCAATCCGTGCTGCAAAGCTATGGTTTCCAGCAAATCCGTACGCCGATCGTGGAAGAAACGAAATTGTTCGCGCGTGCCATCGGCGCCGTGACCGATATCGTGGAAAAGGAAATGTACTCGTTCACCGATTCGATGAACGGCGACAACCTGACCCTGCGTCCGGAAGGCACGGCTGGCGTGGTGCGCGCCGTGGTCGAGCACAACCTCGTCTACGAAGGTCCGAAACGCCTGTGGTACAAGGGTCAGATGTTCCGCCACGAGCGCCCGCAAAAAGGCCGCTACCGCCAGTTCCACCAGTTTGGCGTGGAAGCCATCGGTTTCACGGGCCCGGATATCGACGCCGAGATCATCATGCTGTCGCGCCGCCTGTGGGATGACCTGGGCCTGGAAGGCATCCGCCTGGAACTGAACTCGATCGGCGACGCGGCCGAGCGCCTGCGCCACCGCGCCGACCTGATCACCTATCTGGAGAGCCATAGCGAGCTGCTGGACGAAGAAGCCAAGCGCCGGCTGCATAGCAATCCGCTGCGCATCCTCGATACCAAGAACCCTGCCATGCAGGACTTGGTGAATGGTGCACCGAAGCTGCTGGACTACCTGGGCGAGGAATCGCTGGCCCACTTCCACGGCGTGCAGAAGATCTTGAATCACAACAATATCCCGTTCACCATCAATCCACGCCTGGTGCGTGGCCTCGATTACTACAACCGCACAGTGTTCGAGTGGGTCAGCGACAAGCTGGGTGCGCAAGGCACGGTGTGCGCCGGTGGCCGCTATGACGGCATGGTGGAAATGTTCGGTGGCAAATCGACGCCAGCCGTCGGTTTCGGCATGGGCGTCGAACGTCTGGTGCTGCTGATGAAGGATGCGGCCGAACCGGAAGCGCCGGCCCAGTGCGACGTCTACCTGGTGCATCAGGGCGAGCAGGCAGGCTTGCAAGCCTTCGTGCTGGCCGAACGGATTCGCGATGCGGGCCTCGACGTTGTGCTACATTGCGCAGCGAGCAACGGCGGCGGCAGCTTCAAGACGCAAATGAAAAAGGCCGATGCCAGCGGTGCGGCGTTTGCCGTGATCATGGGCGATGATGAAATCGCCAACAATGTCGCTACGGTGAAAGCCATGCGCGAAGCCGATGCGGGCGCGCAGCAAAACACGGTACCGTTCGACGATGTCGTCGATTACGTGGTGGACCAGATCATCGGTGACCATGATTGCGGCCACGACCACGGTCCTGGCGGTCACGTGCATCACCACCATTGATTTGAAGCAAGACCGTACTACCCTCGATCAACTACTCATTAAAACTGACGACCCATGGCATACGATCACGAAGAACAAGAACAACTGGCAACCCTCAAGGCCTGGTGGCAGCGCAATGGCAATCTGACCTCCTGGGTCCTGATCGTGGCGCTGGCAGGCTATAGCGGCTGGGCTGGCTGGCAGTACTACCAGCGCACGCAAGCTGCGCAAGCGGGCCAGCTGTACGACGAACTGCAAAACGCCATCGCCGCCAAGGACACCGCCAAGGTGATGCGCGCGGCCGGCGACATGCAATCGCGTTTCAGCGGCACGGCGTATGCGCAGATGAGCGCGCTGGCCGCAGCCAAAGTGGCGTTTGACGCGAATGACCTGAAGACGGCCAAGACCCAGCTGCAATGGGTAGCCGAGCATGGCACGGAAGAGTACAAGGCCATGGCCAAGCTGCGCCTGGCGGGTGTCCTGCTGGACGAGAAAGCCTACGATGAAGCGTTGAAAGTGCTGGCGACGGCCAGCGTAGCGCAATTTGCCGGCGCCGTGGCCGACCGCAAGGGCGATATCCTGGTGGCGCAAAACAAGCTGGCCGATGCCCGCACGGCCTACCAGGCCGCGCTGGCCGCGACGGACAAGAATAATCCAGGTCGTCAATTGATTCAGGTCAAACTGGAGGCGATTGGCGGCACGGTACCGGAAGACAAGGCCAAGGCTGAGAAGGCCGCCGCCTGACAGGAACACTGATGGTTCGGCCATGCGGCGTTTTGCGCCGCCTGCCTTGCCCTTACAAGTACAAGAAAAAGGTTGGATAACACTTATGCGTGTCACTGAAAAGCTGGTAGCTGCAAGTCTGTTGGCCCTGATGGCCGGTTGCTCGTCCTGGAACCCGTTTGCCTCCAAAGACCCGAAAGTCGAACCGGCCAAGCTGGTCGAGTTAAAATCGAGCATTGCCGTACGCGACGCCTGGAAGTATTCGATCGGCAAGGCCGGCGTGTACGCCTTTACGCCTGCGCTGGCCGGCAACAGCCTGTACGTGGTCAATGCCGATGGCGCGCTGGCGCGCCTGGATGCGGCCAGCGGCCGTGAAACGTGGCGCATCAAGGCCGGCAGCGACATCACTTCCAGCGCCGGTAGCGATGGCGCGCTGGTGGCCGTGGGCGCTGCCAAGGGCGCCGTGCTGGCCTTTGATACTGATGGCAAGCAACTGTGGAAGGCGCAGGCGTCCAGCGAAGTGCTGACCCCGCCTGTAGTCGGACAGGGCGTGGTCGTAGTGCGCAGCGTGGACAACCGCATCGTCGGCTTCGATGCCAAGACGGGCGAGCGCAAGTGGACGGTGCAGCGCGCCACGCCGGCACTGACCCTGCGCAATGCGCCGGGCATGGTGATGGGTGGCGCGAATGTCTACGTGGCCCAGCCAGGCGGCAAGCTGCTGGCACTGACGGCCGCCACCGGTGTGGTACGCTGGGAGATCGTCGTCAGCGAACCGCGCGGCGCCACCGAACTGGAGCGCGTCTCCGACATCGCCGGCACGCCGGTGGTGTTCGAGGGCGAAGTGTGCGCCGTCACGTACCAGGGCAAGGTGGGCTGCTTCGATGCCGCCACGGGCGTGCCCCGCTGGACCAAGCCGATCTCGTCCGATGTGGGCGTGGCCGTCGACCAGCGTTTCGTGTTTGCCGCTGACGCCCAGGGCTCGGTGGTGGCGTTCGGCCGCGAAGCCGGTCAGAGCGCCTGGAAGAATGAGGCGCTGGCGCGCCGCCGTCTGTCGACGCCGGCCTCCTTTGGCCGCAGCGTCGCCGTCGGTGACTATCAAGGTTATATCCACTTCCTGTCACGGGAAGATGGCGCATTAATAGGTCGTGTCAGTACCGACGGTAGCCCGATTGTTTCGGCTCCCGTTGTTGCCGGTTCGAATTTGATTTTTCAAACCCAATCAGGGACAGTGACCGCTCTCGCGGTCGAGTAATACAATGAAGCCGGTAATTGCACTAGTAGGTCGACCCAATGTTGGGAAATCGACTTTATTCAATCGTCTGACCCGCTCGCGCGATGCGCTGGTGGCGGATTTGCCTGGGTTGACGCGCGATCGTCACTATGGCGAAGGCCGTGTCGGCGAACGTCCCTTCCTGGTCATCGATACGGGTGGTTTCGAACCCGTCGCCAAGGAAGGCATCATGCACCAGATGGCACTGCAGACCAAGCAGGCCGTGGCCGAGGCCGACGTGGTGGTCTTCATCGTGGACGGCCGCCAAGGCCTGACCCCGCATGACAAGACCATCGTTGACTTCCTGCGCAAGAGCGGACGCCCGGTCTTGTTGGTAGTCAATAAAAGCGAAGGCATGCGCTATACGGCCGTCGTGTCCGAATTCTATGAATTGGGCATGGGCGATCCGTATGCGATCTCGTCGGCGCACGGCGACGGCGTCAACGACCTCGTCGAAGTGATGCTGGACCTCGCTTTTGCGCAGCGTCCTGATGAGCCTGAAGAGCTGGAAAAGACGGACCGCGGCATCAAGATTGCCCTGGTGGGCCGTCCGAACGTGGGCAAGTCGACGCTCATCAACACCCTGCTGGGCGAAGAGCGCGTGATCGCATTCGACATGCCGGGTACGACGCGCGACTCGATCGAGATTCCGTTCGAGCGCGATGGCCAGCAATACACGCTGATCGACACGGCCGGTATCCGCCGCCGCGGCAAGGTGTTTGAAGCGATCGAGAAATTCTCGGTGGTGAAAACCCTGCAGTCGATTTCCGAGGCCAACGTGGTGGTGCTGATGCTTGACGCGCAGCAGGATATTTCCGAACAAGACGCGCATATCGCCGGCTTCATTCTGGAATCGGGCCGTGCGCTGGTGGTGGCCGTGAACAAGTGGGATGGCTTGCAATCGCACGAACGCGATGAAATCAAGATCGATATTGACCGCAAGCTCGATTTCCTGTCGTTCGCGCAAATGCATTTCATTTCGGCGCTGAAGGGCACCAACATCGGTCCATTGATGAAGTCGCTCAACGCCGCGTATGCAGCCGCCATGTGCGACCTGTCGACGCCGAAGCTGACGCGCGCCTTGATCGAGGCTGTGGAGAAACAGGAACCACGCCGCAAAGGCTCGATTCGTCCGAAGCTGCGCTATGCCCACCAGGGCGGCATGAACCCGCCTGTGATCGTGATACACGGCAATGCGCTCGACGCCGTTGGCGATCCATACAAGCGTTATCTGGAAAAACATTTCCGCGATACATTTGCCCTGGTCGGCACGCCGCTGCGCATTGAACTGCGCACGGGTAAAAATCCGTTTGCACGCACGCCGAGCAAGTAACGATTTCGGCTGAATTAAGTGCATATTAAGGCGCCGCAGAGATAATGCGGCGCCGACTGCCAATTCAACGGCATTTGCACGAAAATAATAAAGTGTTAATGCGCCATGCGCGACAGCGATCGTGAAAACAGGTTACAGTAGCTATGACGCATCTTTCTCTCTTTGAAAGGTGTGAGAGCACTTGAAATCAAGCGAGTCGCCTCCAATTCTTACACAACAACATAAACAAACGGAGCTGTTATGAGCAACAAAGGGCAACTGTTACAAGACCCATTCCTCAATGCATTACGCAAAGAGCATGTTCCTGTCTCGATCTACTTGGTCAATGGCATTAAATTGCAGGGCCATATCGAATCGTTCGATCAATATGTCGTATTGCTGCGCAATACAGTGACACAGATGGTGTACAAGCATGCCATCTCGACAGTGGTGCCGGCCCGTGCCGTCAATCTCAATATTGAATCTGAAGCGGAGTAAAGCGTTGAGCTTGAAGGCCCAGCGCCTTTCACCCTCCATCGCCCCCGTCCGCGCCAGCGGCGCTGATGCGTTTGCATCGGCGTCGGCGTCCGCCGCAACTTGTCTGATGCCATCATGCGCGCCGTACTAGTCGGGGTTGACTTCGGTCACAGCGACTTCGCCGCCAGCATGGAGGAACTCATGCTGTTGTCGCGCTCGGCTGGCGCTGACCCGATTTCCACCATCACGGCCAAGCGTTCCAGTCCCGATTCCGCGTATTTCGTCGGCAGCGGCAAGGCCGATGAAATTGGCGACGTCGTCGTCAACGATGGCCTGGAAATCGTCATCTTCAATCACGCCCTTTCACCTGCTCAGCAGCGCAATCTGGAAAAGCGCCTGAACGTGCGGGTGCTCGACCGTACCAGCCTGATCCTCGACATCTTCGCGCAGCGCGCCAAGAGCCACGAGGGCAAGCTGCAAGTCGAGCTGGCCCAGCTGCAGCATCTGGCCACGCGCCTGATCCGCGGCTGGACCCACCTTGAGCGGCAAAAGGGCGGTATCGGCTTGCGCGGTCCCGGCGAGACGCAGCTTGAAACGGACCGCCGGCTGATCGGCGACCGTGTCAAGGCCCTGCGCGCGCGCCTGGAAAAACTGCACAAGCAGCGCGAAACGCAGCGCCGTGCGCGCGGCCGCAATCACACATTCTCGGTGTCCCTGGTCGGCTATACCAATGCCGGCAAGTCGACCCTGTTCAATGCCGTGACCAAGGCTGGCGTGTATGTCGCCGACCAATTGTTCGCCACCCTGGACACCACCTCGCGCCGGGTTTACCTGGGCCAGGAAGTGGGCAATGTGGTGATCTCCGATACGGTCGGTTTCGTGCGCGAATTGCCGCATCAGCTGGTGGCCGCTTTCCGCGCCACGCTTGAAGAAACCATCCATGCCGATTTGCTGCTGCATGTCGTCGACGCTGCGTCGCCGGTACGCATGGAGCAGATCGAGCAGGTCAATCTGGTCTTGAAAGAGATCGGCGCCGATCATATTCCGCAAATCCTGGTGTGGAACAAGATCGATGCGGCCGGGCTGGAGCCTTCGGTGGAGCGCGACGAATATGCTACGATCAGTCGCGTGTTTGTCAGTGCGCAGAAGGGCAGCGGGCTCGACCTGCTGCGCGATGCGATCGTCGAGATGGCCAGGAAGGCGCCTCGCTCGGCCCACCTGTATCAGAACGACGAAGCACAGCAGGAAGATCAGTTGGACGGTCAGTACGACCAGCACGACCAGCACGATGGCGCCGCCCCGGACCAGGACGAAGAGCCTGGCGAGGACGATAGGATTTCCACCCACTCCCAAGTCGGAACACGATAGTTATGCTTGTCTCCCTACTCAAAAAAACAGGCTTGAAGTTGTCCCTGAACGATCCCCGCTGGGGCAATCGCAAGGACGACGGCAAGAAAGCCCAAGAAGGCAAAAAGCCCGGCGAAGGTCCGCCGGACCTCGATCAGTTGTGGCGCGATTTCAATCAGCGCCTGAATGCCTTTTTCGGACAGAAGAACCGTCCCGACAACGGCGGCAATAACAACGGTGGTGGCAGCGGCCCGCGTCCCGACATGAAGGGCGCCGGCATCACCGCCGGCGTGGTCGGCGTGATCGCCGTCTTCATCTGGCTCGCCAGTGGCGCCTTCATCGTGCAAGAGGGCCAGAACGGCGTGGTGCTCACGTTCGGCAAGTATAGCCACACTACGCCGGCCGGTTTTAACTGGCGCTGGCCGTACCCGTTCCAGACCGACGAAACGGTCAACGTGTCGCAGGTGCGCACGGTGGAAGTGGGTTACCGCCAGTCGCTGCGCAACAAGCAGGCCAGCGAGTCGCTGATGCTGACGGACGATGAAAACATCATCGACATCCAGTTCGCGGTGCAATACACGCTGAAAGATCCCGTGGCGTGGCTGTTTAACACGCGCGACCAGGAAGACACCCTGCGCCAGGTCGCCGAAACGGCGATCCGCGAAGTGGTCGGCCGCAGCAAGATGGACTTCGTGCTGTACGAAGGCCGCGAAAAGGTCGCTTACGATACGCAGCAGCTGATGCAGCAAATTCTGGACCGCTACAAGGTTGGCGCTGTCATCACCAACGTGACGATGCAGGCCGTGCAGCCGCCGGAGCAGGTGCAAGCCGCTTTCGACGATGCCGTCAAGGCTGGACAGGACCGCGAACGCCAGAAGAATGAAGGCCAGGCTTACGCCAATGACGTCATTCCAAAAGCCCGCGGCGCCGCTTTCCGCCTGATGGAGGAAGCCGCAGCGTACAGTTCGATGGTGACTGAAAACGCCGCTGGTAATGCCTCGCGTTTCAAACAGGTGCTGGTTGAGTACCAGAAGGCGCCCGTTGTCACGCGCGACCGCATGTACCTGGAAACGATGCAGCAAGTGTTCAGCAGTGCCAGCAAGGTCATGGTTGACGCGAAGACGGGCAGCAATCTGCTGTATCTGCCGCTCGACAAGCTGATCGCCCAGACGGCTGCCACCGATGCTGCCGCTGCCGCCGCCCGTGCTGCCGCGACACCCGCAGCCAATACCGTTTTGCCACAGGAAGCCATGCAGACAGTAGAAGTCAATACGCGCCGCGACAGCCGCTCTTCGCGTGAACGGGAGAGCCGCTAATGAACCGTATCGTAGCCGCCCTGATCGCGGGCTTTATCGCGATCATGCTCTTGTCCTCGACCGTGTTCGTGGTCGACCAGCGTAAGTATGCGGTCGTCTTCGCCCTCGGTGAAGTCAAGGAAGTCATCAGCACGCCGGGCCTGTATTTCAAGCTGCCGCCGCCGTTCCAGAACGTGCTGTACCTGGACAAGCGCATCCTGACGCTCGATACGCCGGAGCCGGAACGCTTCATCACGGCCGAGAAGAAGAACATCCTCGTCGACGCCTACGTGAAGTGGCGCATCGCCGACCCGCGGCTGTATTTCCGCAGCTTCGGTGGTGATGAAAAACCGGCCCGCAACCGCATGTCGCAAATCGTCAAGGCGGCGCTGAACGATGAAATCACCAAGCGCACCGTGCGCGAAGTGATCTCGGGCCAGCGCGGCAAGGTGATGGAAGCGATCCTGGCGAAGGTCTCGGCGGAAGCCAAGGCCATCGGCGTGGAAATCGTCGACGTGCGCCTGAAACGTGTCGATTACGTCGAGCAGATCAACAACTCCGTGTACGAGCGCATGAAGTCCGAGCGCGTGCGCGTGGCCAATGAGCTGCGTTCGACCGGTTCGGCCGACTCCGAGAAAATCCGCGCCGACGCCGACAAGCAGCGCACCGTGATCCTGGCCGAAGCGTATCGCGAAGCCGAGAAGATCCGCGGCGAGGGCGATGCCAAGGCGTCGCAAATCTATGCGGAAGCGTTTGGCAAGAATCCGGAGTTCTACAAGTTCTACCGTAGCCTGGAAGCCTACCGCGCCACCTTCAAGGACAAGGGCGACGTGATGGTAGTCGATCCGAGTTCGGAATTCTTCAAGTACTTCAAGGGTAACGGCACGGCCGCTCCGTCCAAGAAGTAAGGCAGCATCGAGACTGCACCTGGCCGCAAGGACGGGTGGCAGCAGCAGCGGGGCCGGCATCGACGCCGGCCCCGTTTTTTTGTGCCCGTCTAGTTGTTGCGGGAAGGCGTAAAATGCGGTGTTTTTAGGGCTGTGTGGCAGCTATTCGGAGAACTTGTCCCTAAAGGCCCGTGTTTTCGCGTAAAATATCAGGTTCGGCCTCTTGCCTGGCGCGCTCGCCGCTGCCTCGCATGATGCATTTTTTCAACTTTCTTCCGTATCTCGCTCCCTCATGCCGAATTGGCTTTTGCCCGAAAATATTGCCGATGTTCTGCCGTCGGAAGCGCGCAAGATCGAAGAGCTGCGCCGCCTCATGCTGGATAATTTCCGTCTGTACGGATATGAACTGGTCATGCCGCCGCTGCTCGAGTATCTGGAATCGCTGATGACTGGCGCTGGCAAGGATACCGACCTGCGCACGTTCAAACTGGTCGACCAGCTGTCGGGCCGCATGCTCGGCCTGCGGGCCGACATGACGACGCAAGTGGCGCGCATCGACGCGCACCTGCTGAACCGTGCCACCGTGACCCGCCTGTGCTATGCCGGCAGCGTGCTGCATACCCGTCCGTCGGGTCTGCATGCCACCCGCGAACCGCTGCAGATCGGCGCCGAAATCTATGGCCACGCCGGCCTGGAAGCGGATGCCGAGATCCAGGAACTGGCGCTCGCTTCGCTGGCACTGGCCGGTTTCGACTCTGTCCGCCTGGATTTGTCGCACGTCGGCCTGTTGCGCGCTATCATTGCGCAAGACGCCGCTGCCGTGCGCGACGAGGCTGCGCTGTACACCTTGCTGCGCGCGAAAGATGCGCCGGGCCTGCGTGCGCTGACTGCCACCTACGATCCCGTCACGCGCGATGCTTTGCTGGCCTTGCCGAATCTGTACGGCGACATCGACGTGCTGGCGCGTGCACGCCAAGTGCTGCCGCCGTTGCCGGGCGTGCTGAAGGCGCTGGCCGAGCTGGCCGCGCTGGCAGGATCCGCCCTGGGCCGCGCCGAAGTGGCGATCGACCTGGCCGACCTGCGCGGCTACCAATATGAAAGCGGCGCGATGTTTGCGCTGTATGTACCTGGCTTGCCGAACGCGGTTGCGCGCGGCGGCCGTTATGACCACGTCGGCGAAGCGTTCGGCCGGGCTCGTCCCGCGACCGGCTTCTCGCTCGATTTGCGCGAACTGGCGCGCCTGTTACCGACCGCGGAACGGAAGCATTCGATCCGCGCGCCGTGGGGCAGCGCGCCAGAATTGAAGGAAAAAATCGCCGAGTTGCGCAAGGCGGGCGAGGTCGTGATCCAGAGTATGCCGGGTCACAGTAATGAACAAGACGAGTTCGAGTGCGATCGCGTGCTGGTACTTGCCGATAATGGTAGTAGCTGGATTCTTAAAAACTTAGGTTGAGTGATGTCAAAGAAAATTATGGCAAAGAACGTCGTTGTCATCGGCACCCAATGGGGCGATGAAGGTAAAGGCAAGATCGTCGATTGGTTGACCGATCACGCCCAGGGTGTGGTGCGCTTCCAGGGCGGCCACAATGCAGGCCACACGCTGGTCATCGGCGGCGTGAAAACCGCGCTGCAACTGATCCCTTCGGGCATCATGCGTCCAGGCGTAGCCTGCTACATTGGTAACGGCGTGGTCGTTTCCGTGCCGGACGTGCTGCGCGAAATCGACAAACTCGAAGCTGTGGGCGTCGAAGTCGCCTCGCGCCTGAAAGTGTCGGACGCTGCGCCCGTGATCCTGCCGTACCACACCGCGATCGACCTGGCGCGTGAAGCCAAGCGTGGCGATGCGAAGATCGGTACCACCGGCAAGGGCATCGGCCCGGCCTATGAAGACAAAGTGGCGCGCCGCGCGATCCGTATCGCCGACCTGCTGAACGAGAAGCGCTTTGCCGAAAAGCTGGCCGAGAACCTCGATTACCACAACTTCGTGCTGGAAAACTACCTGAAAGCACCGAAAGTCGACTATCAGAAGACCCTCGACGACGCGCTGGCCTATGTGCCGCGTCTGCGTCCCATGGTCACCGACGTGTCGAGCGCGCTGTACAAGGCGCACAAGGCCGGCGCAAACCTGCTGTTCGAAGGCGCGCAGGGTTCCCTGCTTGACGTCGACCACGGCACCTATCCGTTCGTCACCTCGTCGAACTGCGTGGCCGGCAATGCCGCTGCCGGTTCGGGCGTAGGCCCAGGCATGCTGCACTACATCATGGGCATCACCAAGGCTTACACGACGCGCGTCGGTTCCGGTCCTTTCCCTTCGGAATTGCCAACGGATGCAGGCGTCGGCCATCACCTGGCGCAAGTGGGCCATGAATTCGGCACCGTGACGGGCCGCGCCCGCCGCTGCGGCTGGTTCGACGCCGCCTTGCTGCGCCGTTCCGTGCAGATCAACGGTGTGACGGGCATGTGCCTGACCAAGCTGGACGTGCTGGACGGTATCGAAACGCTGAAACTGTGCACTGGCTACACCATCGACGGCGTGGCCACGGACATCTTCCCATCGGGCGCTGAAGAAGCCGCACGTTGCGTACCGGTGTACGAAGAGATGCCAGGCTGGACGGAAAGCACGGTCGGCGCGAAATCGCTGGCTGCCTTGCCGGCGACGGCGCGCGCTTACATCAAGCGCATCGAAGAACTGGTCGGCGTACCGGTGGACATGGTTTCGACCGGTCCGGATCGTGAAGAAACGATCGTGCTGCGCCACCCATTCGAGTAAGCTGCTGGACACAATCCGCCGCAAGGCGGATTTTTTTAATCACGCTAATAATAAGATTTCACTATCATGACTACCCCACAATCGAACGATCAACATCTCTGGGTCAACTGGGAAGAGTACCACCGCCTGATCGAGCGCCTGGCGCTCAAGGTCTACGAATCAGGCTGGAAGTTTGACCAGGTATTGTGCCTGGCGCGCGGCGGCGTGCGTCCTGGCGACGTGTTCTCGCGCATTTTTGATTTGCCGCTGGCCATCCTGTCGACCAGCTCCTACCGCGAAGACGCGGGCACCGTGCGCGGCGACCTCGATATCGCCAAGTACATGACCATGACCAAGGGTCCGCTGGCTGGCCGCATCCTGCTGGTCGACGACCTGGCCGATTCCGGCGTCACCCTGGACAAGGTCACGCGTCACCTGAAGGAAAACTTCCCTGACGTGACCGAAGTCAAATCGGCCGTGATCTGGCTGAAAGGCTGCTCCGTCGTGCGTCCAGACTACTTCCTCGACGAATTGCCGCACAACCCGTGGATCCATCAGCCGTTCGAAGACTATGACGGCCTGCGCCCGCACCAGTTGGCGGCATGGATCAAGAAGGGCGAAGCAGGCAAGTAATTGCGTGCGCGCTTGCAAAAAAAAGACGATCGTGTATCGTCTTTTTTTTCGTCCAAGGAAATGCGATGACCATACTGACGACGGCGCGGCTGCGCCTGGAACCGATCACCGAAAACCACTACGAGCGCATGCGCACTCTCAACACCGATCCCGAGGTGATGACTTATCTGAACGCGGGCCAGCCCGAAACGGAAGAGGACACGCGCGCTGCCGTCACGCGTCTGGTAGGTCGCTGGGCCGAATGGGGCTATTCGTGGTGGGCCTTGATCCGTCTCGACGATGGCGAGATGGTGGGGATGGCGTGCCTGCAGCATCTCGATGGCGACAAAACCAGGCCGCATGAAATCGGCTGGCGTCTGGCCCGCACCGGCTGGGGGCAGGGCTATGCCAGCGAGGCGGCCGCCGCCATCGTCGCGCATGCCTTCGACGTCGTCGGTGCGCCTGAAGTGGTGGCCGTGGCGCACCCGGACAATGCCGCCTCGATCAAGGTCATGACGCGTTTGGGCATGCAATACGCGGGCATGGAACGCCATTACGACATCGATAGCGTCGTGTACCGTCTGGCGCGCCCATGACGGCAAGGCCGAAGCCCCTGAAGCTCGGTTGCAGCTACGGCGTGCGCTTTTCGCCCGATGGCACGCGCCTGGCTGTGCTGGGGCGCGACCTGGTCTTGTGGGATGTGGCGGCACGGCAGAAACTGTGGCGCGGCAAGTTCATCGCGCACATGTCGGGCATGGCGTTTTCGCCCGACGGCAGTCAACTGGCCATCAAGAGCACGACGGGCCAGATGGCCGTGGTGGATGCGCAGGCGGGCCAGCTGCTGCTGAACTTCCGAAACAAGAAGGATGGCGAAGGCTGCGGCCCCGCATGGTCGCCGTGCGGGCGATATCTGGCCGATGGCGGCTGGGATGGCAGCCTGCGGCTGCGCGACGCGCAAACGGGCGAGGTGCTCTTCACGCAGGTGCATGCTGGCGAGATGCTGCGCGCCATGCACACGATCGACGCCATCGATGGCGGGCGGCGTTTACTGGTACAGCACGGCGTCAAGTCGGTGGACGAGGGGCTGCTGCAGCCGCCCGACTACTGCAGTGTGTGGGACTGGCCCCTGCGGACGGGCGGCGGGAGGGTAGTGTTGTCGCTGCCAGGCCTGATGTCGTGCGCGCCGTCGCCAGATGGGGAATATCTGGCCGTGCTGCACCACGCGGGCGGCACGGAATTCCTTTCCATGTACGCGCTGGCCGACGGCAGTTGCCTGGGCAAGGTGCCCGTGGAGGCGGGGGGCGGCACGGGTAACGGCTTGCGCTGGCTGCCCGACGGCAGCGCGCTGGGCCGTATCGGCAAGGGCAAGCTGCTGTTTTACGGCTGGCCGGGGCTCGGCGTGCTGGCACAAGACGCTTTTACGTATCCCTGCGCGCTGGACTTTTTGCCTGGCTCGCCACTGGCCGCCATCGGCTCCTGGGAAGCGGGCATGCTGATGGATGTGAACGTTTACAAGGAAACCGCATGATCACCTGTTATTTGCGCTACATCATCGACCCGTACAAACTGACGGAATTCGAAGCCTACGGCAAGCTGTGGATACCGCTGGTCGAACGCTTCGGCGGCCAGCACCACGGTTACTTTTTACCGTCCGAAGGCACCAGCAACGTGGCCCTGGCCATGTTTTCATTCCCCAGTCTGGCCCTGTACGAGCAGTACCGCAGCGACTCGATGCAGGACGCCGAGTGCCAGGCCGCTTTCCGCTACGCGGAGGAGACGCGCTGCATCGTCAGCTACGAGCGCAGTTTTTTCCGCCCCGTGTTTGCCTGAGTCGCCTCAATCGCGCTGCGGCGCGCCCAGGGGAAAGAGGTGGCGATACGGGCGTGCTTCTTCCACAGCGCGGGCGAACGATGGGCGGGCCAGCAGGCGCGCGCGGTAGGCGCGCAGCAGGGGCAGCGCGGCGGGAATCGGCTGCGTCCAGTCGGCATAGAACAGCGACGGGGCGGCGGCGCAGTCGGCCAGGGTAAAGTCTTCGCCGGCGGCCCACGTCCTGCCCGCCAGGTGGGTTTCCAGCCAGGCGTAGGCGAGGTCCAGTTTTTCGCCGGCAAACGCGCGGCTTTCCTCAGTCTTCGCCGGGTCGCCAGTCAGGGCCGCGCCGACGGCAAGCTGCACGGGCGTCATGACATGCAGGTCGAAGTATCGGTCGAGAAAGCGCACTTCCAGCGCCTGCATCGAGTCGTCCGGCAGCAGGCGCAGCGGGCCGGGATGGGCCACTTGCAGGTATTCGATGATGATGCTGGTCTCGGCGACGTTGCGCTCCCCGTCCACCAGCAGCGGAAACTTGCGCAGCGGCCAGCGCGCCAGCCACTGCTGCAGGTGCTGCGGCATGTCCGGTGCCAGGCAGCGGAAGTCGAACGGTATGGCGTTCTCGTACAGGGCAATGAGCACCTTCTGCGTGTACGAGGAAAAAGGATGGCCGTAGAGGATGAGCGACACGGTAGGATCTCCGGTTGTTTTGCAAGGTTGGCAACACGCGCGTGCTGTAACGATAGTGCAATGGCAGTGTCAATGCAAGCGATCCGGGCTGTTCGTACACCTCCCGCTACCCACCTTCACTCGTCGTTAGAACCTGATGGGACAAGGGGCCGCAGTCCCTTCGCCAAAACCGGCGTAGCCGGATCGCGCGCTGAGGTTCAGCGTCATATTGCCTTTGTCCGGCAAATAGATGCAGTATTCACCGGTCGCCGTGATGACGCGGTAGATGCGCTTGGGATCGTTTGGTGCGCTCCACAGTTCGATACGTGCTGCTTCGAACCACTTCGGCTTGACCGCCGCATGCGCTTCCGCGAAGCCTTTCGCCAGGCGCGTGTGCGGCGTCTCGGGCGGCGCCACGAATTCCTGCGGATGCTCTGCGCGTAGTTGGCGGTCGATGGCGCCGGCTGCCTGCAGCGCCTGTTGCGCCAGGGTGAGGGGGGCGGCCTTGGGTGCGGCAGGCACCGGTTCTGCCGACAGGGCATCGTCTTGCGGCTGGTCCTGCACCGGTGCTGGCGCCTCCTTCTGTGGCGACACGCTTGCCGTGCTCGATGGAAGGGTTGGCGGAGGTGCCGGCGCTGGATCTGGCTCGGCGGGTGGAATCAACCCTCGTGTTGGCGGCAGTGGTGGCGTCAGCTGCAGCCAGACCCGGTCATCGTGCTCGATGCTGGTGTGTACGGGCTGCGTAGCGGCCCAGAACAGCGCCAGGTGCAGCAGGATAATCGCGGCGATGTAGCGGCCATGGGGACGCTGGCCGAGAGAAAAATCATGCTCCTGTCGTGCAGGGTTGATGCGCATCTGTTTCCCGCTTGGCCAGGTCGCCACGCTTTAATCCTCGGCCTGAAACTCGCTGGCCGAGACGAACAGATCCCACGAAGCGATGAACAGGGCCGCCACCACGGGGCCGATGACGAAGCCGTTCAGGCCAAACAGGGCCATGCCGCCTACGGTCGATAGCAGCACCACGTAGTCGGGCATCTTGGTGTCCTTGCCCACCAGGATGGGGCGCAGCACGTTGTCGACCAGGCCGATGACGAAGACGCCGAAGGCGGCCAGGCCTGCGCCTTGCCAGATCGCACCCGTGGCCAGGAAGTAGACGGCCACGGGCGCCCAGACAAGGGCGGCGCCGACGGCTGGCAGCAGCGACAGGAAGGCCATCAGCACTGCCCACAGCAGGGGCGCGGGCACGTCCAGGAACCAGAACGCCAGGCCGCCGAGGGCGCCCTGGGCGATCGCCACGAGGATGTTGCCCTTCACCGTAGCGCGGATCACCGTCGTGAAATTGGTGAACAGGCGCTGCTTGTACTTGCGGCTCAGCGGCACGGCGCCCTTGATGCGGGCCGACAGGGCGGAGCCATCGCGCATGAGGAAAAACAGCAGATACAGCATGATGCACAGGCTGGTGAGGAATTCAAAGGTGTACAGGCCCACATTGATGGCTTTCACCGCCACCACCTGGCTTAGCTGCGTGGCGCCCTCGGCCAGCTTGTCCTGCAGGCTGGCCAGGCTGCTCAGATTGAAGCGCTCGAGCAAATTGATCAGCCATTGCGGCAGCACCGCCATGATTTTATTGAAGAACATGCCGACCGTGATTTCGCCCGAACGTACCATTTCCACTACGCTGGCCGCCTGGTTCACCAGCGACACTGAAATGAGCGACAGCGGCAGGATCACGATGACGACGATGAGCAGCAAGGTCAGCACCGACGCCAGGCCGGCGCGGCCCTTGCTTTTCCGCAGCAGCCAGCGATACACAGGTGCAAACAGGATCGCCAGGATGACGCCCCAGAAGATGGCGCCAGCGTATGGCGCCAGTATCCAGCCGAAGCCGATGGTGACGATGCTCAAGAGGAGCAAGAACACTTTCTGGTGCAGCGTGAGTGTATGCATGGGCGGTAGCGCTATGATAAGGGTTGAGTTGTGCCATCATAAGCGAGGCGTGCTGGGGCGCGCCATACAATTGTCGCCTTGGTCGTCTGTGCGCGAGCGCACCTGGCGCCGGCGGGCTGGCAACGTGGTGGCGGCAATTCCAGTAAGCTGTCGTTTCAGGCGCTCCATCCCCGGGCGCCTTTGACTTCTTTTGACTTCAGGAACGCGCGTGCTTGACCCCATTCACTTTTATGAACCTGCGCAGGGCCACGGCCTGCCGCACGATCCCTTCAATGCGATTGTCGGACCACGGCCGATCGGCTGGATCGCCACGCGCAGCAGCGCAGGCGTGCTGAACCTGGCGCCCTACAGTTTTTTCAACGCCTTCAATTACACGCCGCCGCTGATCGGTTTTTCCAGCATCGGCCGCAAGGACACTTTGCGCAATATCGAGCAGACGGGCGAATTCGTGTGGAACCTGGCGACGCGTCCGCTGGCCGAGGCGATGAACCTCAGCTGCGCGGCGGCGCCGCCCGACGTCGACGAATTCGCGCTGGCCGGCTTGAGCCCGGCCGCCTCGCGCATCGTCAATGTGCCGCGCGTAGCCGACAGCCCCGTGTCCTTCGAATGCCGGCGCACGCAGATCATCGAGCTGCAAGGCGTCAATGGCGATGGTGTCGGCAGCTGGCTGGTGCTGGGTGAAGTGGTGGGCGTGCATATCGCGCGCCATCTGTTGAGCGATGGCGTGTACGACACGGCCGCCGCTGCACCGATATTGCGCGGTGGCGGGCCGGCCGATTATTTTGAGATCGGACCGGACAGCCTGTTTCACATGCGCCGGCCCGCCTGGCCATGACACCATGACATGCCGTCTGGCCAGGTGGGACTGGTTCATGCCGGGACGGGATGGCGCTCCTTGACGATGCCGCGATAGATCAGCCACGTGGCCAGCAGGCTGATGGCGCCGGCGCCTGCCATCCAGTAGCCTGGCGCCGCCTTGTCGCCGGTGCTTTCGATCAGCAAGGTCGATACCAGCGGCGTCATGCCGCCGAACAGCGCGGTGGCCAGACTGTAGGCCAGCGAAAAACCCGTGGTCCTGACGCTGGCCGGGATGATTTCCGTCAGCGCGACGATGGTGGCCCCGTTGTAACTGCCATAGAGGAAGGACAGCCACAGCTCCACCATGAGCATGTGGTCGAAACTGGGATGGGCGACCAGCCAGGACAAGGCCGGATAGGCGGTCAGCACCGTCAGCGCCGAGCACGCGGCCATGATCGGCCAGCGCCCGATCCGGTCGGACAGAGCGCCCATGAGGGGCAGCCAGATGAAGTTCGACAAACCGATGCACAGCGTGACGAGCAGGCTTTCCTCTGTGCTCAGCTTGAGCACGTTCTTGCCGAAGGTCGGCGTGTAGACGGTGATCAGGTAGAACGCGACCGTCGTCAGCACGATCAGCATCGTTCCGGCGACGACCAGCGGCCAGTTGAGGGTGATAGTCCCCAGCATTTGCCGGAACGTCGGATGGGACTTGCGCGTCAGGTAGGCCTCGGTCTCCTGTAGTGAACGGCGGATGTAGAACACCACCGGGATGATGGAGCAACCGATGAAGAACGGGATGCGCCAGCCCCAGTCCGCGATGAATTCCTTGCTCAAGGTTTCGTTGAGATAGTAGCCGAGCGCGGCGGAAAAGATGATGGCGACTTGCTGACTGGCCGATTGCCAGCTCACGTAATATCCCTTGTTGCCCGGTGTCGCCATCTCGGACAGGTAGACCGAGACGCCGCCCAGTTCTACGCCGGCGGAGAAGCCTTGCAGCAAACGCCCGATCAGCACCAGGAACGGCGCCAGCAGCCCGATGGTTGCATAACCGGGCACGAAGGCGATCAGCGCCGTGCCGGAAGCCATGATGGCCAAGGTCAGCACCAGGCCCTTGCGGCGGCCGATGCGGTCGATATAGCTGCCGAGGATGATGGCGCCCAGCGGCCGCATGAAGAAACCCGCGCCGAAGGTGGCGAACGTCATCATCAAGGCCGCGTATTCGCTGGTGGCTGGGAAGAAGGCCTTGGCAATATACGTCGCGTAAAAACCAAACAGGAAAAAATCGTACATTTCGATGAAGTTCCCGCTCGTCACCCGGATGACGGTGGCGATGCGCGAGGGAGGGTGCACCTGCGCGCGCGGCGGTGCAGCCTTGGCGTTGGGCGTGACGGTGGATGGAATGGCCATGGTTTACCTATTGATGAAAGATGAGTGACGTCGTCTAGTGTGTGATTGGCATGGGTGCCGATGCCGGTTCCAGTCCGGTTGCTTCGATCGCGCCGGCGTTGGCAGGGGCGGCGAGGAAGCGTAGCAAGGCGCGGCCGGCTTCTGGTTCTTTGCCGCCCGGGACCAGCGCTGCCGAAAACTGCGTCATCAGTTGTACTTCCGGCGGCAGCAGGCCGACGATGTCGATGCCCTCGACCGGCAGCAGTTCGCTGCGCTGCTGGCAGCCAAAATCTGCCTCGCCATGCGCGATGATTTCACCGACGGGGGTGGCGGGAATTTTTGCGGCCTTGCCCTGCATCTGTTCCGAGATGTGCAGTTTCTTCATCAGTTGCTTCTCGATGTATTCGCCGCTGGCGCTGTCCGAATAGGCCACCTTGTTCGCGTGCAGGAAAGCGCTGCGCAAGCCCTCGGTGGTGCTGATGTCGGGCTTTGCCGCGCCGCGCCGCACGGCGCAGGCAATCGGCGAATTCGCCAGGACTACCTTGCTGCCGGGGACCAGGCGCCCCTCCTGCATCAGCTTGTCGAGCGCGTCGCCCACCATGATGACGACGTCGATCGGTTCGCCGCGTGCCAGCCGCGCCGTGATCGCATTCTTTGTGGTACCCATCGACGGCCCCCATTCGGACAGCAGATGGTTGCCGCTGGCGCGCTCGTAGGTGGGCGCCAGGTTTTTGTAGGCCTGCGCGAAACCGCCTGAGCTGACCACGCGGATGTCGGCGGCGTGGGCCACGCCGGCGGCGAGCAGCATGAAGCCGGCCAGTATGGGGGCGGATCGCCGCACCAGGATATGTTGAAGCATCGTTGTTTCTCCTGTCGTTAAAATTTGCGCATGAGGCCGAACGTCAGGCTCATGCCTTTGCGGTCGTTGCTCCGCGCTCCTGTGACGCCGGCGGTATCGCCTTGCCACAGGGTGTAGTCCAATTCGAGGTCCAGGGCCAAGCGTGGCGAGAGCGCTTTTTTCCGGGTAGGCGAAAGCGCGCTGGAAGCCGTCATCGACATGGCCCGTGGCGCTGCGCGATGTCGATGTTCGGATGGAGGGAGGCGCAGTGGATCGCCAGCGGGTCCAAGGGCGCGTTGGTGTCGCCCAGCATGGTCGCCTGGCGTCCCAGATACACCGATCCGAGCGGCGGCTTGAGGTCGGCCCAGGCCTGCCGGTCGCACAGCTTCCCGGCTTTGGCCGCGCACGCCCCCGCAGTTTGTGTTGTTGACGCCGCTGCAAATGGCGGGCATGGTGTCTCCGGTTTTTGAGTGATGCCTTCTTGGCGAGGCTCAGTATTAGGATCCCATCATCGTTGAAATGGCATAATTTGATAATTGCAATTTTTCCAGGGATTAATGCGTGGCACGCATCAATTACGAACTTCATGATTTGCAGGCCTTCGTGGCAGTGGCGGAGCGCAACAGCTTTCGCCAGGCCGCAGCCGACCTGTTCCTGTCGCAGCCGGCGCTCAGCCGCCGCATCGAAAAACTGGAGGATGCGCTGGGTGTCAAGCTGTTCGAACGCACCACCCGGCGCGTGCAGCTAACCAATGTCGGACAGGTGTTTTTGGTGAACGTACGCGATGCGCTCAATGGCCTGGAGGATGCCGTACTGGGCGTCGCCGACCTCGCCGCACACCGCACCGGAACGGTGACGTTCGCCTGCGTGCCTTCGGCCGTATGGCATTTCCTGCCCGACGTGCTCAAGCGCTTCAGCGCGCAGTTTCCGAAAATCCGCGTGCGCGTGCATGACGAAAGCGCCCAAGACGTGCTCAATCTCGTGCTGGCGGGGGAGGCGGATTTCGGCATCAGCTTTACCGGCGCGGAAAATCCGGAGATCAATTTCCAGCCCATCTACGTCGAGACCTACGTGCTGGCGATGCGGCACGATCACCGGCTGGCCAAGCGCAAGAAACTGAACTGGAAGGACACCGTCGACGAGCGCTATATCTCGGTGGCCAAGTCGAGCGGCAACCGCAGCGTGCTCGATGCGGCGCTGGCTGGCGTGGAAAAGCACCCTTGGATCTCGTGCGAGATCAACCATGTATCAGGCATATTGGCGCTGGTGGAGTCGGGGTTGGGCGTGGCAGCGGTGCCGGGGCTGTCCATTTTGCCGGAGCGGCAAAGCACGGTGGTCGGCGTGCCGCTCGTCAATCCTGCCGTGAAGCGGACACTGGGCTTGATTAGCCGGCATCAGTATGCGATGCCGCCCGCGTCACGCACCCTGTTCGACATGATGAGCGCGAGCATAGGAAAGCAGGGGCGGCGAACATGACTGCAGTGCAGTGCGATGTGGTGAGTGCACTGAAGCGCCGGGCTAGGCGACTTTCGCCAGTTGCGAGCGGCGATAGTCGAGCGGCGCGCTGCCCACCAGTTCCGCAAAACTGCGGCTGAAATGGGCCTGGTCAAAAAAGCCCAGTTCATGTGCGAGGCTGGCCAAGTCGGGTGCATCGGGCTGCGCCAGGCGCCAGATCGCCTCCTGCAGGCGGTAGCGCTGTATGACCCATTTAGGCGGCACGCCTACGTAGTTGGCGAACAGGCGCTGCAGCCTGCGTTCGCCAATGGCCATTTTTTCGCACAGTTGCGCCACACTCGCCGGACCGTTATGGGCCGCTGCCGCGGCAGTCAAGCGGGCGGACAGCAGGGCAGCATCATCGACCTGCGGCAGTCTTGCCAGCAGCAGTGCCTGTGCCTGCGCCACCATGGTCAGATCGTCGGACTTGCCTAACACCCGCGCCTCGGCTTGCGCTGCCGGCATGCCCAGCAGCGCCTCGGCCGCGATGGTCGTGTCGGTGAAGCTTGACAGTGGCTGCGTGATGAGCGGGCGCAGGCCACCCGGCGCGAAACGCACGCCCAGTACTTTGCCTGCACCGATCAATGGCCTGTCAAAGGCGCCGCGCACCACGCCATGAATGGCGGTGCGTCCGGCATCGAAAACCAGATGGGCGTTCGGATACGGCAGCACGCGCTGCGTCTCCGGTGCGCAGCCCCGCCTGTCCCATTCGACCACCCAGCAATACTCGACGAACGGCGCCAGCGCTGCAGCCGGTGGATAGATCGCCAGGCGTATGCGGCGGGCCGCTGCGTGCGGGTCGACGATGCCTTTCGGTGCTTGCCCGCGCACGGCAAGCAGATTGGCCGCGCTGTCGGCTTTATCCAATATTTGTCTCCTGCACGGCCTTAAGCTGGCCCTCTCGCATTGATCGGAAGGGAATCATGAAATCACACAGTTGGTCGGGCCTGATGCTGGCCGCATGTTGTCTATCGGTGGCGCCAGCCGGCGCCGCCTCGTCTACAGAGGGGAATCATCGCATGCACGCGCACGCTACGGGAAGTTTTAGCATCACCATGACGCCGGCCACGGCGCCGCAACGCGCGGGGCGCACGACCTTGGGAAGGGTGCTGCTTGACAAGGTGTATGCGGGCGACCTTGTCGCCACTGCCAAGGGGCAGATGCTCAATGGCGTGACCGACACCAAAGGCGCTGCCGGCTATGTCGCGATGGAAGCCATCACGGGCGTCCTGCAGGGAAAAGAGGGCAGTTTCGTGGCCCAGCATTTCGGCACGATGGCCGACGGCAGGCAGGAGCTGAGTATCGTCATCGTGCCGTATTCCGGCACGGGGCAACTGACGGGCATCAGCGGGACGATGGCCATCCGCATCGTCGATGGTCAGCATTTCTACGACATCGACTATTCGCTGCCGGAGTAGGGCGGTGCCGGGCTGGGCCTGAGAGCAGGGCCGGGAATCGTGTCCCGTCCGTCTTCTTGTCCGGGCGGGTACTGAAAATCTCTTGACCCCTGCCGCAGCTGGCTCTATATTTAGATAACTATCTAATTAGATGTTTATCTTAATATGAATGCCGCCAACAGTGCCTTCAAGGCGATTGCCGACCCTGCGCGGCGCGAAATCCTGCGGCTGCTGCGGGCCGGTGAAATGACGGCCGGCGACCTGGCCGCCCGTTTCGACATGAGCAAGCCGACCATGTCGCACCATTTTGCGGTGCTGGCGGATGCCGACCTGATCACGCGCCGGCGCGAAGGCCAGACCATCTGGTATGGCCTCAACACCACTGTGCTGCAGGATGTGCTGGCGTGGATGCTGGACCTGACCGATACCGACCATAAGGAGAGCAAATGATGAAAGCGCGCTTTATCGCCCTGAGCCTGTTGATGATCGCCGCCGTCATTGCGGCCACCCTGTACGCCTGGCCGCAGATGCCCGAGGTGGTGGCCGTGCACTGGAATTACCGGGGCGAGGTGGATGGCTACGCGCCGCGCGCGGTGCTGTGGCTGCTGGGGCCGGGCCTGATGGCCTTCCTCCTGCTGCTGGCCTTGCTGCTGCCATCGCTGTCGCCGCGTCGCTTTGAAGTGCAGCCGTTCGCGCCCACTTTTTACTACAGCTTCGTGGTCGTGATGGGCCTGCTCGCGTACGTGCATGGCTTGGTGCTGGCCAGCGCCATGGGCATGGAGGTGCCGATAGCGCGCGCGGTGCCGGCCGGGCTGTTGGTGATGCTGATACTGGCTGGCAATCCAATGGGCAAGGTGCGCCGCAATTTCTATCTCGGCATCCGCACGCCGTGGACGCTGGCCAGCGAGCGCGTCTGGTATGTCACCCACCGACTGGCGGCCAGGCTGATGGTGGGCAGCGGTCTGCTGGGACTGGTCGCACTGGCACTGGGCGCCCCTGCTTGGCTGCTGCTGGTGCTGGCGCTGGCCTGGGTGCCTCTGGCCATCCTGTACTCGTTGCTGCAGTACAAGCGCTTGGACAAGGATCAACTGGAAATTCACTGACAGGAGGGAACCATGTTGCGATGGACGCTGGGAATGTTGGTCTTGATGGTGTGCTTGTCGGTACGCGCCGCCACCGGTGGTGAACAGGAGGTGACGCTGGCGGTGACTGGCGGCGTATTGCACGGCACACTGTCGCTGCCGAAGGTGGATGGAAAGGTGCCGGTTGTGCTGCTGCATGCCGGCTCCGGTCCGACTGACCGCAATGGCAACAGCGCCATGTTGCCGGGCCACAATGATGGGCTGCGCATGCTGGCTGACGCGTTGGCGCGTAATGGCATCGCTACGCTGCGCTTTGACAAGCGCGGCATCGGCGCCAGCACGCAGGCAGGGCTGAGTGAAGCTGATCTGCGTTTCGACCACTATATCGACGACGCAACGGCCTGGCTGCGGCAATTGCGCGCCGATCCACGCTTTTCGCATATCGTGATGGCTGGCCATAGCGAAGGCGCGCTGATCGCTGCGCTAGCTTGCCAGAGGGCGCCTGCCGATGCCTGCATCTCGATCGCTGGCGCGGGTAGCACGCTCGACGAAATCCTGCGCGCGCAGCTCAAGCCGCGCCTGCCACCCGGGCTGTATGCGCAGAACGAACGCATCCTGGTCTCGCTCAGGCAGGGTGAGCTGGCAAAGGACGTGCCGCCTGCCCTGATGGCGCTTTACCGGCCTTCCGTGCAGCCGTATCTGATCTCGTCGCTGAAGTATTCGCCCCGCGATGCGGTGGCCGCGCTGCGCATGCCGTTGTTGATCGTGCAAGGGACGACCGATCTACAGGTGTCGGTGGTCGACGCGCAGGCGCTGGCGGCGGCCGCGCCGAGGGCGCAGTTGCTGATCGTGCCAGGCATGAACCATGTATTGAAAATGGTCAGTGGCGATTTGGCGCAACAAATGCCGTCGTATGGCAATCCCGAGCTGCCGCTGGCGCCCGCGCTGATCGACGCGGTGACGGCCTTTGTTCAGGAGCGTTGAAAACCGGGAAGATGGGGCAGGCCGGATCAGGCGCGAAGCGCCGTCATCCGACACCATTGCTGGCGCTTACTTGCCCAGGATCGACGCCACATTGTCGGTGCCGGGTGCACCGAACAGCTGCTGCTTGAGGAGGTGCAGCTGGTCGCGCACTTGCGCCGCCTTTTCGAACTCCAGGTTCTTGGCGTGGTCGACCATCAGTTTTTCCAGGCGCTTGATTTCCTTGCTGACCTGTTTCTCGCTCATGGCCTCGAACTTCGCCGCTTCCTGCGCCACTTGCAGGTTTTCGCGCGCTTCCTGCGGACTGTAGACGCCGTCGATCATTTCGCGGATCGATTTTTTGACGCCGATCGGGATGATGTTGTTGGCCGTATTAAAAGCGATCTGCTTGGCGCGGCGGCGTTCTGTCTCGTCGATGGCGCGGCGCATGGAGTCCGTGATGCGGTCGCCGTACAGGATTGCCGTGCCGTTCAGGTTACGCGCGGCGCGGCCGATGGTCTGGATCAGGCTGCGCTCTGAGCGCAAGAAGCCTTCCTTGTCCGCGTCGAGGATGGCGACCAGCGACACTTCCGGCAAGTCCAGGCCCTCGCGCAGCAAGTTGATGCCCACCAGGACGTCGAAGGTGCCCAGGCGCAGGTCGCGCAGGATTTCCACGCGTTCCACCGTTTCGATATCGCTGTGCAGGTAGCGCACCTTGATGCCATGGTCGCCCAGGTATTCCGTCAATTGCTCGGACATGCGCTTGGTTAGTGTCGTTACCAGCACGCGCTCATCCTTCTTGATGCGTTCGACGATTTCCGACATCAGGTCGTCCACCTGGCTGCTGGCGGGGCGCACGATGATTTGCGGGTCGACCAGGCCGGTCGGGCGCACGACCTGCTCGACCACCTGGTCGGAATGCGTTTTTTCGTAGTCGGCCGGGGTGGCCGAGACGAAGATCGTCTGACGCATCTTCTGTTCGAACTCCTCGAATTTCAAGGGCCGGTTGTCGAGCGCCGACGGCAGGCGGAAGCCATAGTCGACCAGGTTGGTCTTGCGCGAACGGTCGCCGTTGTACATGGCGCTCAGCTGGCCCGTCAGCACGTGCGACTCGTCGAGGAACATCAGCGCGTCAGCGGGCAAATAGTCGACCAGGGTGGGCGGCGGTTCGCCCGGCAGCGCGCCGGACAGGTGGCGCGAATAGTTTTCGATGCCCTTGGTGAAACCGATTTCGGCCATCATTTCCAGGTCAAAGCGCGTGCGCTGTTCCAGCCTTTGTTCTTCGATCAGCTTGTTTTCCTTGCGGAAGAACTCGAGGCGCTCGCGCAGTTCGTCCTTGATGGTCTCGACGGCGCGCAACACGGTGGAGCGGGGCGTCACATAGTGCGAACCCGGGTACACGGTGAAGCGGGGGATTTTTTGCCGCACGCGGCCCGTCAACGGGTCGAACAGCTGGATCGATTCGATCTCGTCGTCGAACATTTCCAGGCGCACGGCCAGTTCCGCATGCTCGGCGGGGAAGATGTCGATGGTATCGCCGCGCACGCGGAAGGTGCCCCGGCCGAAATCGACTTCATTGCGCGTGTACTGCATCTGGATCAGGCGCGCGATGACGTCGCGCTGCGCGACCCTGTCTTTTACGCGCAACGTCAGTATCATCTGGTGGTATTCGTTCGGGTTGCCGATACCGTAGATGGCCGAGACGGTGGCGACGATGATGACGTCGCGCCGCTCCATCAGCGACTTGGTGCACGACAAACGCATCTGCTCGATATGTTCGTTGATCGACGAGTCCTTTTCGATGAACAGGTCGCGCTGCGGCACGTAGGCTTCTGGCTGGTAGTAATCGTAGTAGCTGACGAAGTATTCGACCGCGTTCTGCGGGAAAAAGTCGCGAAATTCGCTGTACAGTTGCGCCGCCAGCGTCTTGTTGGGCGCGAAGACGATGGCCGGCCGGCCCATGCGCGCGATGACGTTGGCCATGGTGTAGGTCTTGCCCGAACCGGTCACGCCCAGCAGGGTCTGGAAGGCCAGGCCATCGGCAATCCCCTCGGATAACTGGGCGATCGCCGCCGGCTGATCGCCAGCCGGAGGGAAGGGCTGGTGCAGCTTGAAGGGGGAGTCCGGGAAAGAGATAATTGCGCTTTCCGCCTCGCTGGCGGTAGATAATTCGGGCATGTGAATCAGACCTTTGTTAGAATAGTGCTCTGCTGGCGGCCCTGGCGTTGTATTCGGGGCGCTGTCTACAACTCCGCTGTGAACCTGCTTCCAATCGAATCCAATCTTATCATGACGAACCCAACTGTTTCTGCCAGTCTGTTTAGCGCCATCGAGATGGCCCCACGCGACCCGATCCTGGGCATCACCGAAGCATTTAACGCGGACCAGAATCCCGCCAAAATCAATCTGGGCGTTGGCGTCTATTATGACGACAACGGTAAAGTGCCGCTGTTAGCTTGCGTACGCAAGGCAGAAGCCATCCTGATCGAACAGGCCTCGCCACGCACCTATCTGCCGATCGAAGGCCTGGCCGCCTACGACAAGGCGGTGCAAGAACTCGTATTTGGTGCCGATAGTGCCGTTATTCAAGAGCGCCGCGCCATCACCGTGCAAGCCATCGGCGGCACGGGCGCACTGAAGATCGGTGCCGATTTCCTGCAGCGCTTCGCGCCGGGTGCTCAGGTCTACATCAGCGATCCAAGCTGGGAAAACCACCGCGCGCTGTTTGAAAACGCCGGTTTCGTCGTGAATAACTACGCGTATTACGATGCAGCCACCCACGGGGTGAACTTCGACGGCATGCTGGCCAGCCTGAACGCCATGCCAGCCGGCTCCATCGTCGTGCTGCACGCTTGCTGCCACAACCCGACCGGCGCCGACCTGAGCGTGGCCCAGTGGGATCAGATCATCGCCATCGTCACGTCGCGGGGCCTGGTGCCGTTCCTGGATATGGCTTACCAGGGCTTTGCCAACGGCATCGCCGAAGATGGCGCCGTGGTGCGCCGCTTCGCCGACGCGGGCGGCCCGCTGCTGGTGTCGAACTCGTTCTCGAAATCGTTCTCGCTGTATGGCGAGCGCGTGGGCGCCCTGAGCGTCGTCGCTGCGAGCGCCGATGAAGCTGCCCGTCTGCTGTCGCAATTGAAGCGCGTCGTGCGTACCAACTACTCGAACCCGCCTACGCATGGCGGCAAGGTGGTTGCTACCGTCCTGGCCACGCCGGAACTGCGCCAGTTGTGGGAAGAGGAACTGGCCGGCATGCGCGTGCGCATCCGTGAAATGCGCAATGCCTTCGTGGAAAAGCTGAAAGCCAAGGCGCCAGCGCACGACTTCGAATTCGTGCGCCAGCAGATCGGCATGTTCTCGTACTCGGGCCTGACCAAGGAGCAAGTGGCGTCCTTGCGCGAGCAATCGATCTATGCCGTCGACACGGGCCGCATCTGCGTGGCAGCGTTGAATTCGCGCAATATCGACATCGTTATTGACGCGATCGCCAAAGTGCTTTAAGATCTTGCTTCTTCGGCGCTGCATGCAAGTGCGGCGCTGATGGCGGTAGAAAGTCGGTGGTAGCCGTGTTTGTGGAGATGCAGTATCGCTCTTGCAAATGTGGAACAAGCGACATATAATATTGCCTCTTTTCCCTGATAGCTCAGTTGGTAGAGCGACGGACTGTTAATCCGCAGGTCCCTGGTTCGAGTCCAGGTCGGGGAGCCAGAATTTGGAAGGCCACGTTGAAAAACGTGGCCTTTTTTGTTTTCCGCCGCAGGCGCGGGCAGATAGGCAGGACAAGAATTTCCCTATGGGAATCTGGACATGTGAATAGTTGCCCTATATAATACGGCCTCTTTTCCCTGATAGCTCAGTTGGTAGAGCGACGGACTGTTAATCCGCAGGTCCCTGGTTCGAGTCCAGGTCGGGGAGCCAGAATTCGGAAGGCCATGTTGAAAAACATGGCCTTTTTTTTTCCGTTGTTGCCAGCTGGGCTGGGCCGGGCTGTGCGTGATCGCGTTTTGCGCTATCCTGAAGGCATCACTTCAGGAGCACCTTCCCATGACTTGTACCTCCGCCTTGCGCCACATCGTCCTGTGCGACTTTCTCGATGGCATCACCTCCGCCAAGCATGCCGAGCTCGTCTATGAGTTTTCCCAACTGAAACACCGCATTCCCGGCGTGCGGCAATTTGAGTGGGGGCCGAACGTCAGCCCGGAAGGCCTCGATGATGGCTTTACCGATTGCTTTACCCTGACCTTCGATGACGCTGCTGCGCGCGACGTGTATCTGACCCATCCGGCCCACCTGGCCTTTGTCGAGCAGCTCAAGCCTTGGCTGGGGCGGGTGCTGGTCTTTGACTACTACCCGCAAGAGCATCCTGGCTGAGTGTCTGGCAAGGTGAGGCAGGAAAATATACCTTTTTCAGGAGGAAATCTGGACATCGCAAAATTTACCCTATAGAATGCGGCCTCTTTTCCCTGATAGCTCAGTTGGTAGAGCGACGGACTGTTAATCCGCAGGTCCCTGGTTCGAGTCCAGGTCGGGGAGCCAGAACATCAGCAGTATCGAAAAGCCCAGCCTTTACCGGTTGGGCTTTTTGCGTTTCAAAGCCCGCACGAGACGCCCATGTTGCCTGCCCTTGATCCGCCACATAGACCGCCAGGCATCCAGCGACTGTGGTCCTGGTCGCTCATTCGTATGGCGGCGCCGTGGTCACGCAAGCGGGGAACGATGCCAAGGCCCAGGCATTGGTCTGCATTGCGGCGTTTGTGCCGGATCGAGGCGAGTCTGTCGATTCCTTGCTTTGCAAGCCCATGCGTTGGCGTCGCTGATCGGGAGGGCCGTTGCGAGCATTGCCGGCGAGTGAGGCGGCGCTGTTTTGGCCGGCTGGCCAGCTCCCGAGCATGGTGTCATGGGCAACACCAGAGTCGGGGCAGTTTGTTTATCCAGCGCGTGGCGTCAGGAATTGCCAGCCGTATCCAATGTCTTGATGATGGCTTCTTGGAACTTTGCAGGTTCATCCTGGTGTATCTGATGCCCGGAATGATCAAAGAAAAACAGTCCCTTCTTTGGCGCCTTCAAGGTCTCGAAATACGCTTGCGTGATCCTGGTCGAGGTCTGGATGTCATTTTTGCCGACGAAGAAATACACGGGGCAGTCAACGCTCTTCAAGGTCTTTGGCAAATCAATGTTCATGACCTCGTTCCAGACTGGCGACCAGGTTTTTGACCATTGAAGAAAGCCCGTCTTGAAACCCTCGCTCGTTGCAAATGCCTTGCCATCCTTGTAGAAAAGCCATTTTCTTAAATAAAACATGCTTTCGTCACTGGTAAACGGGAAACTGATGCTGTTCAGCTCCTTGCTGGCGACGGCATTGTCCTTGAAGTGCACTTTCAAGGCTTGCAGCAATTCTTTTTCGCTTTCCAGCTGGCTCACGACAGGATTCGACGCGAAATAGGCATGCAGCAGTTCCGGGTGATGCTTGACGATATAAAAGCCCAGGACGTTACCCCAGGAGCTACCCAGCAAGTATATTTTTTCCTGCTTTAATTCCTTGCGCAGAAATTGTATGACTTGATACGTGTCCTGCTCCATCTGAGCGACGGACGGTTGCGTGGGGGAGGGATTCAGTTTCAAGGTTTTCCCGGCATCGCGCTGGTCCCATTGCACCAGCGTGTATCTGCTTTTCAGCGCATTGGTAAAGGTATCCGCACCCTTGATCATGGAGCTTCCCGGCCCGCCGGACAAGAACAGGAGCACGGGTTTGGTCGCGTCGTCAGTCTTGATTTCCACCACCTGCTTGATGCCGCCGATGTCGGGTGTCAGGGTGGTAGTGACTTCAGCGGAAACGGTTTTTGCTTCAGCCGTGGTTTGCGCCTGGCATCCGTAGAAGGGAAACAGGGCGGTTAAGAGTACTGCCAGGGTCATTTTTTTTATCATGGTTTCAGGGTCAGTTTCAGGTTGATTGCAGCGGCATATTGCGCGCCGCCTTTGAACAGCTGCATGGGGTACGCGAGGGCCATGCGGCTCGCATGGTTTTCATCGGGTGCGTCGACAAACCTCCTCTTCAGATAGTTGGCTGCAGAAAAATCATCGATCTGGCAGTCGTCCTGGGCACCGGTGGATCGCCGTGGAAGGCCGTGCCCTATGTCGCATGCACGCCGCCGCGCGCGCATCGCTTGCAACTGCGCGGCCGTGGGGCGAGGCCGAGGCGGGGCAGCGGCAACTGAGCCGGGTGCAGCATGCGGGCCACATCGAAGGTCAGTGGCATCGCGCTGCTCGCCATACCAGCTGCTCCTGCACCTGGTCTTCCGCCTGTACCTGAAATCCCAGCCGCAGATACAGCTTGCGCGCGGCCATATTATTGCGGTTGACGCCAAGGTGGATCTGCAATTGCTGCGCCTCGGCCAGCGACTGCAGACAGCGCAGCACGGCACTGCCTGCGCCCCGGCCCCGCGCCTCCGGCAGCACGGCGATATCGACCACGCGCAGCGCCTGTTCCCGCTGCTCGATGACGAGCCTGCCAATGGGAATGTCGCCGTACAGCAACACCAGGTAGGCCGCTTGCGGAAAATGCCGGCGGTAGCCGTGCGACTGCATGCGCCGCTGCATGGCGATCAACTCTTCGATAAGGGCAGGCTCGGCCTGCATCTGGCGCAGGTCATCGCGCGTGGCACTGTACAGCGCGGCGGCAAAGGCATCGTCCCCGTCGTGCTGTAGCCGCAATTGATAGGGGGCGGGCAGGGCGGCAAGGAGGGGAGGCGGCAAAGTGTGCATCGATGCTCCGGTTCAGGGATAGACTGGTGGATACGCCCCAGGCGGTATTGCAGGCGTTTGCCTATTCGCTATGCTGCCAATTTTTAAGCAAGCTTGCAATCATTTCAAGAGGGATGGTCATGCATCCTGCACCGTCTGCACCGACAAGCCTGCGAGCGATGCCCTGCGACTGCGGCAGGTCTATTGCCCACTACTGTCCCAGTAGTAATACTCCATTGGCAAACAATTTATTTATGTAGGATAATGATGGAACCGGTTCCATATGCGCAAATGCAATGTAACGCAATCATCCAAGTCAACAAAACAACAAGTCTTGCGGGAGTCTCATGAACCATCCAGGCAGCGAACCATCTGCAACATCCGTGTCATCCCTTCCCCGCATCAGCCGCCGCCACGCCCTGATCGGTCTGGCCGCCTTGCTGGCGCAGGCCGGTTTCTGGAGCAATCCCCTGTCCGCCGCCATGCAGGCGCCGGCCAGCGCTCCGGCTGCCGGTCTGGCGCCCGCCACCATGCTGTTCTATACCTTGTCGCAAACGATCACGGGCCACCGCGATCTGTCCGCCGCTACGGCGGCGCGCATCGAACAAGCCATGCGCGCAAACTTGCCCGGCTTTGCCGAGCGCTTGCCGCAGCTGGGCGCGCTGCTCGTCACGGGCCAGGAAGCCAAGGCGCTGCTGGCGGCCGCCACCGCTGTGGATGCCAGCCTGCGCGAGCTGGCGCTGGCTATCGTCGCCGCCTGGTACACGGGCACCGTGGCCGGCAACCCGGCGCAGGGCACGAAGTCCATCGTCGTCGCGTATGCGGAAGCCCTGATGTACCGCACGGTGGCCGATGGCCAGGTCGTGCCCACCTATTGCAACTACGGCCCCCTGTGGTGGCTGAAGGCACCGCCGGCCGTGCGCGTCTCCGCGCCCGTGGCACCGAAACCCGTACCGGCCCCGGCCACCACCGGCACTCCCGAACCGAAAGGCAAGCAAGCAAAATGAAATCACCCCAATTCAAGAGTAATGGCGACGTCGTCGCCGATGTCGTCATCGTCGGTACAGGCGTCGTGGGCGCCATGATGGCCGACCAGCTGGCCGCGCAGGGCCACTCCGTGATCATGCTGGAAGCGGGCTTGCGCATCGAGCGGGGCCAGGCCGTGGAAAACTGGCGCAACATGCCGTTCGAAAACCGCGTCGGTTCCGACTTCCAGGGCCTGTATCCGCAGGCGGAGAACGCGCCCGCGCCCCTGTATTTCCCAAAGAATAACTATGTGGAATTGTCCGGCCCCAGCGGCAGCAGTTTCCAGCAGGGCTATCTGCGCACTGTGGGCGGCACGACCTGGCACTGGGCCGCTTCATGCTGGCGCCATTTGCCGTCCGACATGCGCATGAAGAGCGATTACGGGGTAGGGCGCGACTGGGCCATTTCCTACGATGAGCTGGAACCGTACTATTGCCGCGCCGAGCAGGAAATGGGTGTGGCCGGCCCCAACGATCCGGCCCTGCAGTCGCCCAGCGAGCGAAGCGCGCCGTACCCGATGGACATGGTGCCCTGGGGCTATGGCGACAAGCGCTTCGCCGAAGTGGTCAACCCGCACGGCTACCGTTCCGTGCCGATTCCGCAAGGCCGCTCGACGCGTCCGTGGCAGGGCCGTCCGACTTGCTGTGGCAATAACAACTGCCAGCCGATCTGCCCCATCGGCGCCATGTACAACGGCATCCACCATGTGGAGCGTGCCGAGCTGAAGGGCGCTGGCGTGCTGGCCGAGGCCGTCGTCTACCGCATCGACACGGACCACAACAACCGCGTGACGGCAGTGCACTGGTATGACGCAAAAAAACAGTCGCACATGGCGACCGGCAAGGCTTTCGTGATTGCCTGCAATGGCATCGAAACGCCCCGTTTGCTGTTGCTGGCGGCGAACCAGAACAATCCGAACGGCATCGCCAACAGTTCGGATCAAGTCGGCCGCAACATGATGGATCACTCGGGCTTCCACTGTACCTTCCTCGCCAATGAGCCGATCTGGACAGGGCGTGGTCCTGCGCAGAGCAGCTGTCTGGTGGGGCCGCGCGACGGCGCCTTCCGTTCGCAGTATTCGGCCAACAAGATGATCCTGAACAATATTACCCGCGTGGGACCTGCTACCCAGCAGTCGCTCAAACTGGGCCTGGTGGGCAAGGATCTCGACGATGAAATCCGCCGCCGCGCCGCCTTTGGCGTGGACCTGTCGATCAGCCTGGAGCCGCTGCCCGAAGCGCATAACCGCTTGACTTTGAGCAAGACGCGCAAGGACCCGCTGGGCCTGGCCTGTCCCGATATTTATTACGACGTGGGCGATTACGTGCGCGATGGCGCGAAGGCCGCGCATGCGCAGCTGGAGCACATCGGCAAGCTGTTCGGCGCCGTGGAATTCAACATCACCAGCAGCCTGAACGCGAATAACCACATCATGGGCGGCGTCATCATGGGTTCGAATCGTCTTGACTCCGTGGTCGACGGCAATTGCCGCGCCCACGACCATGCCAATTTGTGGCTGCCGGGCGGCGGCGCCATGCCGTCGGCCAGCGTGGTGAACACCACCCTCAGCATGGCCGCGCTCGGTTTGCGCGCGGCCGACGACATCGCCCGCACCCTGGCAAGGGAGGCAGCATGATGCGCCGTTTCTTGCTTGGCCTGGCGTTGGCGGCCGGCGTGCCGCTGGCCGTGCACGCTGCGCCACCTGTTCCGCCCGTCACGCTGACGCCGGACCGCCCGGCCGCGCCCGCTGCAGTCGCTGCGGCTGGCCCCGATGCGCGCCTGGAGCGGGGCCGTTACCTGGCCATCGCCGCCGACTGCATGGCCTGCCATACGGCAGCGGGCGGCAAGCCGTATGCGGGCGGTTATGCCATCGACTCGCCGCTGGGCACGATTTACGCCACGAACATCACGCCATCGAAAAAAGGCGGCATCGGCCACTACAGCGAAGCTGACTTTGCGCGCGCGCTGCGCGAAGGCGTGCGCGCCGATGGCAGCCATCTGTATCCCGCCATGCCCTACACCAGCTATGCGCAGCTGACGGACGCGGACGTGGGCGACCTGTATTACTACTTCATGCAGGCCGTCAAGCCTGTCGATGAACCGGCGCGCCAGACGGCCCTGCCATTCCCGTTCAATGTGCGCCTGTCCATGCTGGGCTGGAATACTTTGTTCCTCGACAATAAACGCTTTGTGCCAGATCCAGCGAAGAGCGCGCAGATCAACCGGGGCGCCTACCTGGCCGAAGGCCTGGCGCACTGCAGCGCCTGCCATACGCCGCGCAATGCGCTGATGGCGGAAATCGGCAGCCAGACCCTGGCGGGCGCGTCGCTTGGTTCCTGGCACGCGCCCAACATCACGTCCGACAAGGTCAGCGGTATCGGCGCCTGGACGGACGGGGAAATTGCCGCCTACCTGAAGACGGGCCACGTGGAAGGCAAGGGGCAGGCGGCGGGCGGCATGGCCGAAGCCATCCAGAACAGCCTGCAATTCCTGCGCGATGACGACGTGTCCGCGATCGTGGCGTACTTGCGCACGGTGCCGGCCGTGCGCGCGCCGGGGCAGACCAAGGCCGCGTTCAGCCATGGCAGCGCGGCCAGCGAGGAAGCTGTGCTGCGCGGCATGGCCAGTTCCACCGAGAACCATTCCCTGAACAGCGGTGCGGTGCTGTTTTCCGGCTACTGCGCCAGCTGCCATTCGGCCAGCGGCGCCGGCAGCACGGGCCAGAGTTACCCGGCCCTGTTCAACAACACGGCGACGGGCGGCAACACGCCGGCCAACCTGGTGTCGGCCATTCTGTTTGGCGTCGAGCGCAAGATCGAAGGGGAGGAGCACGAAGCCTTCATGCCCCGTTTCGACCAGCGTTCCTACGTACAGCCATTGACGGATGAGCAGATCGCTTCGATCGCCAACTACGTGCTGAAGCAGTATGGCAATCCGGACGTGTCCGTCACTCCCGCGTACGTGGCGCAGGCGCGCAGCGGCGGCGAGAAGCCCGTGCTGGCGCGCATGCAACCCTTCATGCTGCCCGGCGGCATCGTGGGCATCTTGCTGCTGATCGCGCTGTTGGTGTGGCTGCGCCGGCGCCGTCAACGCAACGTTTAAGAGTCGAAGCGGCGGCGAAACGGCGGCGACTATGAACGTTGGACGCAACTTGCAGTAAAATGCAGGCTGAAAAATGGTTACGAGCAATCGTAGCCATTTTTTATTCTGGCCCGATCCTGGCTTTCGCCTCATTTGAAAATTGACAATGTCCCATTCCCTGCATCACCAATTTTTACGTTTTGCCGCCGTCGGCGCTTCCGGCACGGCCGTACAGTACAGCGTGCTGTGGGGCGGCGTGGAATGGGCTGGCATCAGCGCCGCCGCCGCTTCCGGCATCGGCTATATCCTCGGTTCCGTCGTCAACTACATCCTCAATTACTTTTTCACGTTTAAAAGCGACAAGGGGCATGGCGAAGCGGCCAGCAAGTATTTCACCCTGCTGGGCATAGGCTGGTGCATCAATACGGGCCTGATGTGGCTGCTGGTACACCAACTGGGCTGGTATTACTGGCTGGCGCAGGTGCTGGCGACGGGAATCGGGCTGGTCTGGAATTTTGCGGGCAGCCGCTGGTGGGCCTTCAAGCCGGCCAGCGCGCCGACCAAGTAAGTATTTTTTGCAAGAAAAAAAGATGCGCATAGTCCAAGACCACGCGCGCGGTTTTACCAAAACAAGGGGTTAATCATGCAGTTCCTGGAACGCTATTTCAAACTGAAGGACAACGGGACCAATGTGCGCACGGAGCTGCTGGCCGGCCTGACCACATTCCTGACGATGGCTTACATCATCTTCGTCAACCCGTCCATCCTTGGCGACGCGGGCATGCCGAAAGACTCCGTTTTTGTTGCCACCTGCCTGGCGGCCGCCATCGGCACCCTGATCATGGGCCTGTACGCGAACTATCCGATCGCACTGGCGCCAGGCATGGGCTTGAATGCCTATTTCTCGTACACGGTGGTCAAGGGCATGGGCATGAGCTGGGAAGTAGCGCTGGGTGCCGTCTTCATTTCCGGCTGCCTGTTCATCCTGGTCAGCCTGTTCAAGGTGCGCGAGTTGATCATCAACAGCATCCCGCCCGCGCTGCGCACGGCGATTACCGTCGGTATCGGCCTGTTCCTGGCGATCATCTCCCTGAAAAGCGCAGGTGTGGTGGTGTCGAACCCCGCCACCATCATCGCTCTGGGCGACTTGCACAAGGCGGCGCCCATTCTGGCCATCCTCGGGTTTTTCATCATCGTCGCGCTGGACCGCCTGAAAGTGCCTGGCGCCATCCTGATCGGCATCCTCACCATCACCATCGCCAGCTTCTTCTTTGGCGGCAACCAGTTCAACGGCATCATCTCGGCGCCGCCCGCCATCGAACCGACGCTGTTCAAGCTCGACATCATGGGCGCGCTGTCGATCGGCATCGTCAACGTGGTGCTGGTATTTTTCCTGGTGGAATTGTTCGATGCGACGGGCACCCTGATGGGCGTGGCCAACCGTGCCGGCTTGTTGAAAGACGGCAAAATGGAGCGCATGAACAAGGCCTTGCTGGCCGACAGCACGGCGATTGCCGCCGGTGCCTGCCTGGGCACGTCGAGCACCACGGCCTTCGTGGAAAGCGCGGCCGGCGTGCAAGCCGGTGGTCGCACGGGCTTGACGGCCGTGGCCGTCGCGCTGCTGTTCCTGGGCAGCCTGTTCTTCGCCCCGCTGGCGCACACGGTGCCGCCATACGCGACGGCGCCTGCACTGCTGTACGTGGCGTGCCTGATGCTGCGCGAACTGACCTATATCGACTGGGATGACAGCACGGAAAGCATTCCGGCTGCCATCACGGCGCTGATGATGCCGTTTACCTACTCGGTGGCCAGCGGCGTGGCGTTCGGTTTCATTACGTATGCGGTATTAAAATTGTTGACTGGCAAGGGCAAGCAAGTGTCGGTGGTAGCCTACATCATCGCCGCGATCTTCCTGTTCAAGTTTATCTACCTGGGCGAATAGCCAGGTTGCTGACAAGCAGTTGCCGTCGCATGAGACAGGTCGCCCGGGCATCCGCAGGGGCGGCCTTTTTTTTTGATCATGGCGTCGCTTACATCAGCAGCGCCGCCACCAGGTCTTTTTTGGCGTCGCCGGCGCTGCCATCGAAGCGCAAGGCCGCTTCCACATGTGCCAGGTGCTCGACCATCAAGCGCGCTGCCAGGTCCGCATCGCCGCTGCGCGCGGCCTCAAGAAAGCGGCCGTGTTCGTCATACGAGCAGGCGGCAGCATGGCTGGACTGGTACAGCATGGTGATGAGCGAGCTGCGCCCCACCAGTTCGCGCACGATGTCGCGCAGGACGGCGTTGCCGGCGATGTCGGCCAGCAAAACGTGGAAGTCGCCCAGCAGTTGCGAGCGCAGCGGCGTCGCTTGCATCAGCGCCAGGCGCTCCGCTTTCAGGTGCCGCTCCAGCATCCGGTAGTCGGCGGGCTTGGCCCGCGCGACAAACTCGCGCGCCAGGGCCGCCTCGATGATGCGCCGTGCGGCGAAGATGTCGCGCGCTTCCGCTTCGGTGGGCTGGCTGACGAAGGCGCCCTTGTCGGGCACCATGCGGATCAGTTTGTCTTTGGACAGGATCAACAGGGCGGCGCGGATCTTGGTGCGGCTGACGCCATACAGCCGGCACAGCGCCTCTTCGCGCAGCCGCGTACCGGGCGGCAATTGGCGCGCCACGATGGCTGCCGTCATATGCTCGGCAATCTCTGCCGAGCTGTCGCCGCTGCCGTGCTTTTCCACCAGGGGTGCGCTTGATTCTGTCATGTCGGGTGAGAGCAGTCAGCCAGGGGCAAGGATGAGCCTTGCAAGCACATGCCCGCACGGTGGCGTGGTCGACGCCCCGTTGGCGGCATGCCGTTAGCGCCTTCCGTGTCGGGAAGACCTGGCTATTCTACTATCTTGCGTGGCGCCGCGCAGACGGACGCGGCGGCTACCCGCAGGCTTGCGCCGTCCGGCGTCGGCGTCCCGTCTGGCGCACGCGCACGATGCCACAGCAGCGCCCAGTCAGCGCCTATGCTCAAGGCGAAGGCGCGCCGCAGCGCCCGCCATTCGTTCACGTCCCAGCGAGGCAGGCAGCCACAGGCAGCCTGTTTTTGCCGGGCATGCAGCAACAACTGGACATGAGAAATTTTGACGTATATAATTCGGCCTCCTTTCCCTGATAGCTCAGTTGGTAGAGCGACGGACTGTTAATCCGCAGGTCCCTGGTTCGAGTCCAGGTCGGGGAGCCAGAACAAGCAGCAGCAAAGGGCCACGTGGCAACACGTGGCCCTTTTGTCATGCGCGCACGGTTTTCCATACACGCTTGCCATCCCTTACGTGTTTTAGCGACGTGCGCGTTGCCGGTCCGCCAGTAGCAGGGGCAGGCGCAGTGTTTCCCGGATCAGGGATCGACAAACACGTCGAAACGCACCTTGAGCGGGCTGCCCCAGGAAATATCCACCCAGGCACGGAAGCCGCCATTGTATGGTGCGATGTTGTATACGGCCATGCGGGCTGAGCCGATAAAACGGTCCTGGGGAGTCGCGCCATATTCACTGATGTTGAGCAAGACGCGCGAATTGGCTTTCACGTTGGGATTGGCGAAGTTGACCGAAGGATGCACGCCATTGGCCGTCCACGTGTAATAGGTGGTGAAGGCGGCGGCGCTCAGGTTCAAGGCCTGTGCAGCCACGCCTTTCGCGCTTTTGCCGTCCTGTTCCATCGGCAGATCCGCGGTTTCCAGGGCCAGATTGCTACCGGTGCGATGTTCTACTTTCATATCCATGATGCGCTCCTGATTAATAGTTTGGACGCCGCGCCTGACGTCGTGCGGCAAGACGCCCTATCTGTTGCCGTGACGGCCAGTGTCACGTCCTGGCTGATAAGGTAGCCGTCTGCTCCGATAGTGCAGAGATGAATTCTAGGCCCGCAAGCTAGCAAAAAGGCGTGATCTGGCCATGCAAAACGGCGCTCATTTGTGCTGGCGCAAACACCTTGCAGGCAAGTGGCAAGATCTTTTCCCGCAGGCTATTTTTAGGGGGGCACCACGCATGCCGGGCAGGACAATGGCACAATAGGCGCAGCCGACCTGTCGATACGCAACCCGTTGCGAGCCTAGCCTATGCCGATACTGAACCTGAGTGCCGAAACAGATATCTATTACGAATTGATCGAAGGCGACCCCGCCAAGCCCTGCCTGGTATTCCTGCACGAGGGGCTCGGCTGTTGTGCGATGTGGAAAGATTTCCCCGCGCAGCTATGCCAGGCGACGGGCTGCCGCGGCTTGCTGTATGACCGCCACGGCTATGGGCAATCGTCGCCGCTGGAGGCGCGCCGCCAACTCCATTATTTGCACGACTACGCGCTGTGCGAGCTGCCGCAAGTGCTCGCTGCACTGTTGCCGGGGCAGGACCATTTTCTCGTCGGCCACTCCGATGGCGGCAGCATCGCCCTCATTTATGCGGCGCAGCAGCCGCCGCGCTTGCGCGGCATCATCACCGAAGCGGCGCACGTGTTTGTCGAAGGCATCACGCTCGATGGCATCCGTGTGGCGGACGCGGCGTTTGGCGCGGGCAAGCTGCGCGCACTGGCGAAATACCATGGCGACAAGACGGAAGCCATCTTCAAGGCCTGGTCGCATACTTGGCTCAGCTATGGATTCCAGTTCTGGAACATCGAATACCTGCTGCCATCCGTCGAATGTCCGGCGCTGGTGGTGCAGGGCAGCGAGGACCAGTACGGCAGCGCGGCCCAGGTCGACACCATCGTGGCGCAGGCGCTCAACGCCGTGCCCGCCATCGTCGAGCAATGCGGCCATACACCGCACCAGGAACAGCCGCAGGCATTGCTGGCGCTGATGGAAGGCTTTTTGCAAGGCCGCATGGACGCGGCCACTCACCCGAAGGCAGGCTGACGGGCCAGGGGACGGCAAGCTGACGGGAGTGTCCGAGCGCGCCTGACATGTTACTGGGCGCGCGGGCGCTCAATGGCAGGCGGGATCGCTGTCCCAGCGGCCCGAACAGATGCGCGAACGGCACAGCATGCCTTCGATCGGGCCCAGCTGCTGACAGCGCTGCAAGAGTTCCGCCGTTTCCTTTTCCTGTTCCTGCTGGCGCAGCACCACGTCGCGCACGGGCGCCACCGTGGATTCTTGCCGGTGCGCATGGGCGACCATCGCCGTCAGCAGGGCGACGTCGCTGTCGCCGGGCGCGGCGGCCGGCCTCGCCCCCTGTGGACGCGCGGCCGCCTGGCGCATGGGTGGCGGCGTCTTGTGCGGCGCGTTTGCGCTTGCTGTCGTGGCGGACGCCGCAGGCAAGGGCGGGGCCGCCGTATTGACGATGGTGGCCGCCTGCACGGCAAGCGGCAGTATCGTTGGCGCGGGCATTACGGGCGCCGTCATAGCCGTGGCGGGTGCTGCCGGCACGGGCACGATGGTCGTGTCATAAGCGAGCACGGCCGTAATCAGCACTGCCAGGCACAGCGCAGCAGCGGCCCAGTGCCACCGTCCTGGGTGCCAGCGCAGGGCGGGTCTGGCCGCAGGCGCGGCGACGCCGTGTTCGAGCTGCGACAGGATGCCCTTGCCTTCGATGTGCACGTCAGCCACGCCAGCCTTGCTCAGCAGGTCAGGACAGCACGCCTGGCACTCCCCGGTTTTCAATAAAGACAAAATATCACCTCCACAGTGAATCAAACTCGACTGACCTTGATGTAAACCGCGCTCATGCGGACCGCGGACGCCTACGATCTAGCAATACGGCCGGGAAATTGCTGTCCGGCCCACGTCCATCCCTGTCACGGAGCGCCCCATGTTCGTCGCCCTGGTCCTGATGTATTTCCTGCTGGCCTGTTTTGCGTGCTGGCTGCTGCTGTTTCCCGGCGGCCGCGCCATCGTGCTGCACACGCTCGTCAATCTGGGTTGGCGCATGCAGCGTCGCGCGCAGCATCTGAAGGGCGGCAGCGGCGCGCAATGGCAGCGCATGCAGCAGCGTACGGGCTCGGGCATGGCGCATGCCTGGCAGCTGCTGGTGCGGCATCGCTGGCTGAGTCTGGCAGGTAGCGTGGTGGTCATCGTGCCGCCCTTGCTGGCGTGGCTGTCCAGCAATCACATCGCCCTGCGCGGCTATGCTGACCGGCAACATGTCATCAACGACCAGGTCAGCGATTTGCTGAAAGGCGAGCAGCTGGTGCCGCCTTTGAGCCTGCCGCCGCTGCTGTTTTCCACGGCGGAAGTGACGCAGCTGCGCCCGCTGCTGGGCGGCGCCAGCCGCAACTGGCAATTGCTCGACCACGACTACGCGCAGCGCCTGCTGCTGGTCTTCAAGATCATGAAGGACGTGCATGGCTACGAGATGGTCTTGCTGGAAGGCTATCGCAGCCCCGCGCGCCAGGACCAGCTGGCGGCGGCCGGCCCGAACGTGACCAACGCCAGGGCGTTTCAAAGCTATCACCAGTATGGCCTGGCCGCCGATTGCGCATTCATGCATGAAGGAAAACTCATCCTTTCTGAAAAAAATGCCTGGGCCATGCGCGGCTACCGTTTATATGGCGTGACGGCCGAATCGGTGGGCCTGCGCTGGGGCGGGCGCTGGACCATGATGGATTTTGGCCACACGGAATTGCCGCAACCGCGCGTGCTGGGCAAGTAAGCAGCGCCAGCCATTCTAGCGCCGCAGCGCGGCTTTATTTTCACAGCTGCAAGCTTGCTTGCGCAGCGTCAATGGCACGCCAGCGCCTGCCGTGCGCTGGCGTCTGGTACTTGTCATATGTCAACAAAGGCGCGCCGCATTGCTGTCAGGATGGGGCGAATCCGCCTAGTTACGCGGCGGCGTTCCTCATGTTTTGCGACCTCACCCTGGGCTCATCATGCTGCGACGAATCTGGCATTTCCTCACCGATAGCCGCCATCTGACCATCCTCGGTTTCGTGGCGCTGGCCGTGTTCCTGTACCTGGGCGCCGAGGTGCTGGAAGTGGCGCTGATCTGGGCGCTTGCCCTGTTGCTGCTGGCCTTTGTCACCTGGCTCGGCCTGTGGCTGTGGCGCCGGCGCCGCGCACGGCGCAATGCCCAGGCGTTGGGGCAAGCCATCCTCAACGAGGCCGAGATCGCCGCCGCGCAAGCGGCCTCGGTCTCGACGCCCAGCAGCACCCAGCATGGCGAACTCGACGCCGTGCGCACGGGCATGCTGGCCGCCATCGAGACCATCAAGACGTCCAAGCTGGGCCTCAAATCTGGCGCTGCCGCTCTCTACGAATTGCCGTGGTACATGATCATTGGCAATCCGGCCGCCGGCAAGAGCAGCGCCATCCTGCATTCGGGCCTGCAGTTCCCTTTCGCCGACGGCAAGATCGTGCAAGGCGTGGGCGGTACGCGCAACTGCGACTGGTTTTTCACCACGGATGGCATCGTGCTCGACACGGCGGGACGCTACTGCGTCGTCGACGAGCACCGTGGGGAGTGGTTCGGTTTTCTCGACCTGCTGAAAAAATACCGGCGCAAGGCACCCATCAACGGCATCCTCATCGCTGTCAGCATCGACGAATTGAAAGGTAACCCCGACGTGGGCATGCAGCTGGCGCGCAGCCTGCGCAAGCGCGTGCAGGACGTCATCGAACGCCTGGAAGTGTTCGCACCCCTGTACATTGTGTTTACCAAGGCGGACCTGATCGCCGGCTTCACGGAGTTTTTTGCCGATGCCGAGCGTAGCGAGCGCGAGCGCGTCTGGGGCGCCACCATGCCCTACCAGCGCAAGCTGCCCACGGCCGACTTGCTGGCGTTTTTCGACCAGAGTTTCGATGAATTGCACGATGGCTTGACGGAGCTGAGCCTGGCTAACATGGCGCACCGGCAACGCAAGACGATGGCGCCCGGCGTGTTTACCTTCCCGCTGGAGTTTACCGCCATCAAGCCGGCCCTGCGCGCCTTCATCGCCACCCTGTTCGAGGAAAACCCGTTCCAGTTCCAGCCCGTGTTCCGCGGCTTCTATTTCACCAGCGCGCTGCAGGAGGGCGAGCCAGTCAGTGCTTCCTCGCAGCAGGTGGCGCGCCGCTTCGACCTGGCCTACGCGCCAACCCCGGCCTTGCTGCCCGCAGGTGCGCGCCAACATGGTTATTTCCTGCTGGAGTTGTTCCGCAAGGTGATTTTTGCCGACAAGCATTTGGTGGCCAACTATGCCAACCGTGCCAAGCTGCGCTTCAAGTACGCCGTGTTCTTTGCTGCCACGGTGTCGCTGGGCGCCTGCCTGGGTGGCTGGAGCTGGTCCTACCTGGGCAACCGCCAGTTGGTTGCCAACGTGGAGGCCGATTTAAACAAAGTGGTGAAGCTGCAGGAGCGACGCCTGGATTTGCAGTCGCGCCTGGAAGCGCTGGAGATCTTGCAGGACCGCATCGAGCAGCTGGAAGCGTACCGCACGCAACGGCCCTGGTCATTGCGCCTGGGCCTGTACCAGGGCGATCTGCTTGAGCGCAAGCTGCGTGAAGAATACTTTGCCGGCGCGCGCCAGGTCATGCTGGTCCCCGTGGCGGGCGCGCTGGAAGCCTTGCTGTTCGAGATGAACGCCAGCGCCGACCAGCTGCAGCCAGCGGCGCGCACGCCGCAGACGCCGGCCGCCGCCCCGGCCACTTCACCGGCCGCGCGATCGTTCCAGTACCAGGCCGCGTCGCCGACGAACGTGGAAGATGCCTACAACGCGCTGAAAACCTATCTGATGCTGGCCGATAAGACGCATGCCGAGAGCAGCCACCTGAACGACCAGCTGACGCGTTTCTGGCGCGCCTGGCTGGAAGGCAACCGCGGCGCCATGCCGCGCGAACAGATGATACGCAGCGCCGAGCGGCTACTGACGTTTTACCTGGCGCAAATTGGCGACCCGTCCTGGCCGCGCATCGAGCAGAAGCTGGCGCTGGTCGACCAGGCACGCGAAAACCTGCGCCGCGTGGTGCAGGGCATGCCGGCGCGCGAGCGCGTGTATGCCGACATTCGCGCGCGCGCTTCGACGCGCTTTCCCGGCATGACGGTGGCGCGCATCGTCGGCGAACAGGATCAGGCACTGCTGGCGGGCAGTTACGCCGTCTCCGGCGCCTTTACGCGCCAGGCGTGGGAAAAGTTCGTCGAGGGCGCGTTTCGCGGCGCTGCCAACCACGAACTGCAAAGCGCCGACTGGGTGCTGAAAAGCGCTTCCACCGACGACCTGACCCTGGAAGGCAGCCCGGAGCAGATCGAGAAAAACCTGGTGGCCATGTACAAGGCCGACTACGCGCGCGAGTGGCAAAAATTCGTGCAGGGCGTCGCTGTCGCCGATCTGAAGGGCTTTGACGGCGCCGTGCAGGCGATGAACCGCCTGGGTGACCCGCAAGCGTCGCCGATTGCCAAACTGCTGACGACCATTTACGAGGAAACCTCGTGGGACAATCCGGCCCTGCAAAATGCGCAGTTGCGCAAGGCCGAGCGGGGCATCATCGCCTGGTTCAAGGAAACGGTGCTGCGCCGTGCGCCATCGCAGCTGACGGCCAATCCGGGAATGAATGCGCAGATCGACCCGGCCCGACTGGACAAACCCATGGGTCCCGTGGGGCGCGAATTTGCCGGCGTGGGCAAGCTGGTGGCGGCCAGGGACAACAATGCCTCGTTGATGCGCGCGTATCTGGAGGCGCTGTCGAAACTGCGCAGTCGTTTGAACTTGCTGAAGAACCAGGGCGACGCGGGACCGGGCGCGCGCCAGTTCATGCAGCAGACCCTGGAAGGCAGCGGTTCCGAACTGGCCGACGCCCTGAAGCTGGTCGACGAGCAGATGCTCACGGGGATGAGCGACGCGCAAAAACAGGCCATACGACCCATCCTCGTACGGCCATTGATGCAGACTTTTGCCGTCATCGTCGCACCGGCCGAACTCGATATCAACAAGACCTGGGCGGCGCAGGTATATGAACCGTTCCAGAAATCGCTGGCCAATAAATATCCGTTTTCCCCAGGCGCGCGCATCGAGGCGAGCAGCCTGGAGATCGGCCAGTACTTCGGTCCTGAAGGCTTGGTGGCAAAATTCGTCACCACCTCCATGGGCCCCCTGGTGGTGCGGCGCGGCGACGTGCTGGCGCCGCGCACCTGGGCCGACATGGGCATCAGCCTGTCGCCGCAAGTGGTGGCGCGTTTCCCCGGCTGGATTGCGCCGCTGGGCGCGGGTGGCGTGGCGGCCACCTCCAGCGTGGCGCAAACCGTGTTCCAGATCCAGCCGTCGCCCGCGCCCGGCACCCTGGAGTACACGGTGGAGATCGACGGCCAGCAGCTGCGCTACCGCAACACGCCGGCGCAGTGGACGAACATGGTCCATCCCGGCCCGCAAGGCGCGGCGGGCCTCCAGGGCGCGCGCATCACCGCCGTCACCTTTGACGGGCGCACGCTGGAGCTGTTCAACGAACCGGGGCAATTCGGCTTGAAGCGCATGATCGATGCGGCCACCAAGAAGCGCAAGGATGGCGGCGTGTTCGAACTGCGCTGGGTGCGCGGCGAGGTGGCCGTGGCGGTCGACCTGAAAATCACCAGCAGCGCCGAAACGACAGGCGCGGGCGCGGGTGGGACTGCGGCGGTGCAGGAGCAGGGGTTTCGCGGCATGCAGCTGCCCGAGACTATCGTCGGCACGCCAGCACCCCCGCCAGCCATTGCCGCCGTTGCTGTAGCTGCAGCGGGAGTTTCGCCATGAGGCGCGCGGCGCAACAGGTGCGTCTCGGGTACTTCGGCAAGATCCCCGCGCGCGGCGATTTCATCAAGGCTTGCGACAATCACGCGCTGGTGCAGCTGCTTGACGACTGGGTGGCGCAGGTCATGAATGCCCTGACGGTGAACCCGCGCTGGAAGCTCAATTACGATGCCTTGCCGCCGCTGCGCTTTGCCTTCGTCGGCACGCGCAGCCGGCGCGCCATCGCCGGGCGCCTGGAAGCGAGCAATGACCAGTCGCAGCGGCGGTTTCCCTTCATGGCCATGGGCGCGCTGGAAGTCGATGACGCCGAAGCCTTCGTCGCTTGCAGCCCGCTGGTGCTGGCGCCGCTGTGGCAGCAGGTGGAGCAGCTGTCGCAGGGCATCGTGGCCAGCGACGAACCCGGACCGGCCTTGCTGGCGCTGGCCGGCAATGTGGTCGAAGTCGAACCGGCCGCGCCTGGCCATGCGGCGCGGTTATCCGCCTTCTTGCAGGCGCAGACCGTGCATGACTTGCAGGCGATGCTGGCCTCGCCCGCGTTTCCGGTGACGGTGCGCGAATTGCTGCTGGGCCTGGGCCTGCTGCTGCAGCCGGTGCGCCACAGCGGCTTGCCGCGCCTGGAGAAAAGCCTGGTGCTGCCGCTGCCGCAAGACGTGCAGCTGCGCGAGCTGGTGGCCAGCCTCTGGCTGCACCTGATCGCGCCTTTCCTGCGCCAGGCCGATTTCGAACTGGCGCTGTTTTTCTCCCACCTCGACGAGGCACCCGTACTGGTGATCGGCTTTTGCGGCGCCGACCCGCATGGCTTGCGCGCGCTGATCGATCCGCAGGCCGGCAGCGAAAGGCTGATCCTGTTCGACCAGCTGGACTGGGTTGACGGGCAGCTGGGAGACGATGCGGCGCTGCGTCAGTTTTCCGCCTGCCTGGAGCAGGAGCAGCTGTCGCTGCGCTCGGCCTGCGTGATGTTTGCCGATACCTTTGCCTGAAGGATTGCGATGAAGTCACACATTTTCCTGCTGCCGCTGCTGCTTCCTGCAGCCACTTCCTGCCACGCCCAGGCCCAGGCGCCCCAGACGCCGATGCCGGGGCAAATCCTCGTCACGGGCACCCTGGCCGACGAGGCGGGCAAGGCTGCCGTGCTTGCCCGACTGCGCGAACTGTATGGCGCCGAGCGCGTGGTCGACCAGATCGCCATCGGCAACGTTGCCATGCCGGCCAACTGGAACGCTTACGTGCAAAAGCTCATCGCGCCGAACCTGAAGCTCATTTCACGGGGGCAGATCAGCATAGCCGGCAACGACGTCAGCGTGCGCGGCGAGGTGGCGAACGAGGCGCAGCGCCAGCAGATCGCCAGCGACATCGCTACCAGCCTCAATCCCACCTACATCGTCAGCAATGGTTTGCGGGTCAGGGCGGCCGAGGCCGAGCAGGGCTTGCTCGATGCTGCACTGGATAAACGCATCATCGAATTCGACAGCGGCAAGGCGTCCATTACGCCGGCCGGCCTGGCCATCCTCGACGAAATGGCTGCCGTCATGCTCAAGTTGCGGGGCCGCAAGGTGGAGGTGATCGGCCACACGGACGATACGGGCCTGCGCGCCAGCAATGTGGCCCTGAGCCAGGCGCGCGCCGAAGCCGTGCGTGCCTACCTGGCCAGCAAGGGCGTCGGGGCCGATTCGGTGCTGGTGTCGGGCCAGGGGCCGGACCGTCCCGTGGCCAGCAACGCCACGGCCGATGGCCGGGCGAGAAACCGGCGCATCGAGTTCAGGATCGCGCAATAGATTGGGTTGACACCTCACAAAACCGTAGCGAGCGGAAGGGAGAGGCGGTCGAGAAGCGCAACCGTGCTAGAGCACGGTGAGCATCGCAGGCCGCCTAAACCGACGCGCAGTAGGTTTTGTGAGGTGTTCAGGGCAGGGTGATGGTCAGGTGTGCTGGGCGCGGCGCCAGTTTGACCAGGTCTGCATACGCGGCCAGAGTCGTTTGCGTGTTGCGCGTCAGATGCGTTTTCAGGCCGAGGTAAGCGCAGATAGCCAGCAGGGCGAAAAAGCTCGACAACGCCCACAGCGGCACGTCGCTGCCGCGTTTGTTGATCACCTGGTCGGGGCGTTCCGCACGCGGCGCGAAGCCACGGCTCTTGCCCTTGATGTGGGCAATGTCGTCGCCCAGGCGTGCCGTCAGGTAGCTGAGTTTTTCGCCGCCGTCGATCGCATACTTGCCCTGGAATCCCAACAACAAACACATATGGAAAACCTGTAGCGCCTGCACGCGCATGGGGCCCTTGCCGCGCAGGGCGTCGAGGCGATCGAAAAAGTGTTCGCCCGCCAACTGGTCGCCAAAGATCAGCAGCTGCAGCGGGCGCCGCTCCCACTGCTTGCGCAGGTCGAAAGGCGAGGCCAGGATGATTTCATCGACCGCCGCGCAGAATGCATATTTGGCCGCTTCGATATCGTCGCCGTCGGCGCGGATCTTTTTCGCTTCGCGTTCGAAGTCGTCGAGGAAGGCCGTGATGCGGTCCATGAAGCTCTGTTCGTCGCCGGGCGCCGAACCGTGCTTCAGCATGAACAGCATGTAAAAGCCTTCGTGCATCAGGTCCGGCAGGGCACTGCCGGCATGCCGGCTGCTGACCGCAGGGGCGGCACTGCGGGGGCCCAGCAGGGATGGCGCCGCGCGCCGTTCGATGAGCTGGCTCATGCCGTCACCGCGATCAGTTCCAGCTGCAGGTCGCGTATGCCGGCCGGCACGTACACGGAAATCGACTGCGCCTTAAGCATCTGCTCATATAGCGCGCCGCGGTTTTCAATCGCAAAATAATAGGTTTCGGGGCGCACGGGAATGGCGGCCGGCACTTGCGGCGCGTGCGACAGTTTCAGGCCGGGCATGGCCGTCAGCACGCATTTTTCCACGTCGTCGGGCGCGCCCACCTTGACGCGCAGCGGCACCACGTCAACCAGTTCGATGGCGGACATGGCGGCACGAATCGCGAGGTACAAGGTGGTGTGCTGGTCGATCTTGTCCGAATCGAGCTTGCCCAGGTAATACGACGGCTTGTCCTCAAGCAGGGCGATGGAAAAATACTTCGACGAGATGACGGTGTCGAGCAGTTCGCGAATGATGCCGTCGATGGCATCGAAGCAGGCGCCCGGCTGCGCGTGGTCGTAGGCGGGCAGGCTGGCCAGGGTGTAATGCCTGGAGTAGCTGAGCAGGCCGCCCGCCAGGCCCAGCAGCGCTTCGTACAGGCGCTCCGGATGCAGGGCCGGATGGCGCACATAGTGCATCAGCGCGGCGGCGGCCGCGCTGACCGTGTGCAGCAACCAGAACGAGGACACGTCGCCCGAGCGGAACTCGATCACATTGCGGCTCGGCTCGCGGTGGTGGCCGTGCAGCGCGCTCACTTTCGCCTGCAATGCGTCGAGCAAGTGTTCCAGCACGCCCTGCAGGCGCGGCGCGCCCGCGATCGCCAGGCTGGGTGCCATGAACGAGGGCACAGGCTCGAAGCCGCCCGACACCGTGCGCCGCAGGGCGATCAGCGGCAGGCAGTCGTAGGAGCCGCGCGCCTCGCTGTCGGGAATCAGGCGCACGGTTTTCTTCAGATACGCCACGTCGGCTACGGTGGACTCCGTAAACAGGTCGGGCGTGGCGCGCATGGCATGCGCAAAGCGCGTGGCTGTAGGCGTGCCTGTCTTTGACGCCTGCGCCGTGCAATTCATGCCTTCGCGGTTGAGGATGGGCAGCGCCGCGTAATACGTCACTTCCTGCACCGCAGGCGGCAGCGCTTCCAGGTCCACCGGCGGGGGCAGCGTATCGCTGCCGGGCGCACCGTCGCCCAGCGCCTCGAACACTTCTCCGTCGCGGAAGATCGCCGACAGGGCCTGCAGGCGCAGGGTGCCCGTCTTCAGCGCCGCCAGATCCCACTGCAGCTGCGCCACGCCCCACAGGTAGGGATGCAGCGCGCTGGCCGTGTGATGCAGGCGCGCTTCGTGATACTGATCCTGGCGCTGGAAATGCTGCGGCCGCAGGAACAGGCCTTCTCCCCACAAGACTTTCGCTGCCATGCCCATCTCGTTTCTCCTTGAATGTGTGGCGTGCCGCTGCTCCGTTACTGGCAGCGCAGGGCGGACAGCGGCACCATGCCGCTGTCCATGCCGGCCAGGCCAGTGACGCTGAGCGCACAGGCGTGCAGGCCGACGGTGATGCCGCCGCGTTCCGCATCGGCGGCGGCAAAGGTGGCGCGCCAGCGCTGTGCCGCAGGCGCGCGGAACAGGGCCACCACGCCGATGAAATACGCTTCCCCGCTGACTTTTTCCAGCACTTCGTAGCGCTGGCCCGGAACCAGCAGCACTTCCTTCACTTCCAGCAGGTCGGCGCCCAGCGCCGCCTTTTCGCGCTGCGCGTCGAGGAAGCTGTCGTAGTGGGCCTGCTCGAAGGCGGCGCTCTGGCGCAGCTTGTAGATGCGCGCCACCAGCGCCAGCGACCGGCCTTCGGCATCGGTGTTGATGCGCTGCGCCGCGTGCAGACGGATGCTGACATTGCGCGGTGGTTTTTGCGCGTCAGGCAGTTCGGGCGGCGGCTTGGCCACGCCGGCTATTTGCAGCGCCGCGTTGGCCAGGGTGCCGATGGCGCCGCCCGCGCAGCCGGCTTGCAGCAAGGCCAGCAGCAGTAGCGGGGTGGCGCGCGCCAGGCGGCGGAGCGGGGCGTCAGGTGGCATGGGTTTTCTTTTTAAGAATGGAGGGTGGAAATAAAAGTGTTGCAGTCATTTAAACGCATGCACCGGCGGCCTGCTTGCGTTGGCGCAAAGTCCGCCTGCGTTCAACGCAGTTCCTGCGCCAGATCAGGATTCAGGCGGCTGCACGTGGCTGTGATGTGGAACTTCTTCTTTGCTGATTAATCTCAATCTGCCATGAAAATTGGCGATCAATAATGGCCTCCACCAAGGCGCCGCCCATTTTTCCCAGCGGTAGCGTCCTCCACGTGAAGGAATGCCCGATGAAGCCAGCCACCATGTTGCCCCGTATTGCCTGCTTCGCCAGCGCCTTGCTGCTGGCCGCCTGCGCCACGCCAGACCAGCCGGCGCCCAAGAAACCTGCCGCGCCCACCCTGGCACAAGTGATGAGCGACGCCGATGCTGCCGCGCGCGCCGGCCAGTACGAGCGCGCCATGATCCTGCTTCAGCGCGGCGGCAGCAGCTACCCGGCCGACAAGGCGCCGTGGCTGCAAATGGCGCAGATGAAGTTCGACCGTGGTCAGTACGGCGACGCCATCGGCCATGCGCTCGAAGCGCTGGAGCGCGACCCGGACGACAAGGTTGCCAACAGCATCGTCGCCGTCAGCGGCTTGCGCCTGTCCGGCAAGGCGCTGGCCGATCTGTCGCGGCAAAACAATCTGAATGGCTCGCTGCGCTCGGAAGCGCAGGATCTGGCCAAGCTGCTGCGCGCAAGCATCGGCGAAGATGTGCTGGTGCCGCCGGCCAGGCGCCCGGCGGCGGCCGGCAAGCGCGCAGCCGGTTCCGGCACGCCGGCGGCGAAGGGCGCGGCAGCGCCAGCCAGCGGGGCCGATCCGTTCAGCGGCCTGAAATAAGCCAGCATCCCCACCATCTCCTTGCAAAGGAAGCGACATGTCCAAGTCCGACAGCGTGCAGAAACGCCTGCAAAAGATACGCGCCCCGCGCGTGCAAATGACCTATGACGTCGAGATTGGCGACGCGATTGAAAACAAGGAGCTGCCCTTCGTGGTCGGCGTGCTGGGTGACTTTGGCGGTAATTCTGACAATGAGAAAAAACGCCTGAAGGACCGCAAGTTCGTCGCCATCGACCACGAAAACTTCGACGAAGTGCTGGCCGGCGTGGAGCCGGTGGCCCGCTTCGCCGTGCCGAACCGCATGAGCGAGGCGGGTGGCACGTTCGCCGTCGACCTGCACTTCCGCTCGATGGATGACTTTCGCCCGGAATCCGTGGTGCGCCAGGTCGACCCCTTGCGCAAGCTGCTCGAGGCGCGCACCAAGTTGGCCGACTTGCGCAACAAGCTGGCCGGCAATGACAAGCTGGAAGATTTGCTGACGGAGGTGCTGAACAACACGGACAGCCTGGCCACCCTGAAACCGCGCTTCCCGACGCAGGAGGATTGAGATGAGCGCCCATGCAGAAGCCCTTGCAGTATCCGCATCCGATGCGCCGGTGGCGACCGACTTGCTGGACCAGATCGTCGAGCAAAGCCGCGTCGCCAAGTCGGGCGCCGAACATGCGCGCGCACGCGACCTCATTTCGGAACTGGTGGCGCAGGTGCTTGACGGCACGGTGCTGATGTCCAGCAGCCTGTCGGCCACCCTGGACGCACGCGTGGCGGAAATCGACCGCCTGATCTCCTCCCAGCTCAGCGAAATCATGCACGCGGCGCCGTTCCAGCAGCTCGAACAAAGCTGGACGGGGCTGCGCTACCTGGTCGGCAACTCCGATACGGGCACGCGCCTGCAGATCCGCATGTTCAACGCCACCAAGCGCGAACTGGTGAAGGATTTCCAGGCGGCGCTGGAGTTCGATCAGAGCTGCATGTTCAAGAAGGTCTACGAAGAGGAATTTGGCACCTTCGGCGGCGCGCCGTTCGCCGCGCTGCTGGGAGACTTCGCCATCTCGCGCCAGCCGGAAGACATGTATTTCGTCGAGCAGATGTCGCACATCGCTGCCGCCGCGCATGCACCGTTCATCGCCTCGGCCGCGCCGGAACTGTTTGGCCTGGAAAGCTACGGTGACCTGGGCAAGCCGCGCGACCTGGCCAAGGTGTTCGACACCATCGAGTACGCGAAATGGAAGGCCTTCCGCGAATCCGAGGATGCACGCTACGTGGGCCTGACCTTGCCCCGCTTCCTGGGCCGGCTGCCCTTCAATCCCGTCGATGGCACCACCGTTGAAGGTTTTAACTTTGTCGAGGAAGTCGATGGCAGCGACCATCACAAATACCTGTGGTGCAACGCCGCGTATGCATTCGGCTGCAAGCTCACGCGCGCCTTTGCCGATTATGGCTGGTGCGCCGCCATCCGCGGCGTGGAGGGCGGCGGCCTGGTGGACGACCTGCCCACCCACACCTTCAAGACGGACGAGGGGGACGTGGCCCTGAAATGCCCGGCCGAAGTGGCGATCACTGACCGCCGCGAAAAGGAATTGTCGGACCTGGGCTTCATCTCGCTGGTGCACTGCAAGAACACGGCGTATGCAGCGTTTTTTGGCGCCCAGTCGGCGCAGAAAAGCCGCAAGTACAAAAGCGACGCGGCCAATGCGAACGCGGTGCTGTCGTCGCAGCTGCAGTACATCTTCGCCGTCTCGCGCATTGCCCATTACATGAAGGCCATGATGCGCGACAAGATCGGCAGCTTTGCCGCCGCCTCCAACGTGGAAGACTTCCTGAATCGCTGGCTGATGCAGTACGTGCTGCTCGACGATAACGCCAGCCAGGAGCAGAAGGCGCAGTTCCCCCTGCGCGAGGCATCCGTGCAAGTGCAGGAAGTGTCGGGCCGGCCCGGCGTGTACCGCGCCGTGTCGTTCCTGCGGCCGCACTTCCAGCTCGATGAATTATCCGTTTCGCTCCGACTGGTCGCGGAGTTGCCGAAGTCGACCAATTCCTGATTCACCCATCTTTCAACCAGAGGAGCACACCATGGCAATCGATGTATATCTGCAGATAGACGGCATCAAGGGCGAGTCCACCGATGACAAGCACAAGGACTGGATCGAGTGCAAATCGGTCAACTGGAGCGTCGAGCAGCCGAAGTCCGCCACCGCCTCGACGGGCGGCGGCCATACGGCCGAACGCTGCGAGCACAAGGACATCGTCATCTCCAAGCTGGCCGACCTGGCCTCACCGGTGCTGCTGCAGACCTGCTCGGCCGGCAAGACCATTCCAAAGGCGCGCTTCGAATTCATGCGCGCTGACGGCCAGGGCGAGCGCGTCAAGTACTTTGAAATCGAAATCGAGAATGTGCTGATCGGTGCCGTGACGCCGAACGTGGAAGAAGGCGATATCCTGGGTGAACACGTCGGCTTCAAGTTCTCGAAAGTGAAGTGGAAATACACGCAGCAAAAAGTGACGGGCGGCGCCGGCGGCAATACCTCGGGCGGCTGGGACCTGGCCGCGAACCGCGTGGCTTGATCCATCGTGCGCGGCGCGCGGCGGCCACCTTCGCCTGCGCGTCGCGCCGACTTTTCAGGAGAGCGCATGGACAGTTTTGTACCTGGCCTGTTCGACCGCCTGATGGGCGACGGCGGTGCGGCGGCGGGCGGCGTGGCGGCACGCCTGTCGCTGGAACAATTGAAGGATGCGGTGGCGCGCGACCTGGAAGAGTTGCTCAACACGCGCGTGGCCCTGCCGCCCGGCGCGCTCGACGCCTATCCGGAATGCGCGGCCTCCATCGTCAACTATGGCTTGATCGATTTCGCCGGCATGTGTTTGTCCAGCAGCGATGACCGCGCAAGCATCTGCGCCGCGCTGAAGGCAGCAATCGAACGCCACGAACCGCGCCTGCGCAATGTGCGCGCCCGCCTGGAGCGCGAAGCGGGCAGCATCAACCGCGTCGGCTTTGTCATCAGCGGCTCCCTGGCCGTGATGTCCGCCGGCGAGACGGTCAATTTCGACGCCGTGCTGCAGCCATCGTCGTTGCGCTATTCGATCAACCGCAAGGGAGCCGCCGCATGAGCAATCATTTGAAAACCCTGATCGCCAAACTGAATGACACGGCGCGCACGGCCGCCACCCGCGCCGCCGGCATCTGCGTGGGACTGGGCCAGTACGAAGTCGATATCGAACACCTGTTCCTGGCGCTGCTGGAGCAGGAGCGCAGCGATTTCGTCACCATCGCGCGGCGTAGTGAAATCAGTCTGACGGCGCTGGAGTCGGACCTGCGCCGCGAGATCGGCAGCTTCCGGACCGGCAGTGCGCGCACTCCCGTGTTTTCGCCCCATTTGCCGCTGTTGTTCGAGCATGCCTGGCTGGTCGCCTCGCTCGATACGGCGCAGCCGGGACCCATTCGCAGCCGCCATCTGTTGCTGGCGCTGCTGACGGACCCGGAACTGTCGCAGCTCGCGTATCGGGGTTCGAAGCTGTTCGCCCGCTTCAGCGTGGAACAATTGAAGCACCATCCGGACAGGCTGACAGACGGCTCCGATGAGGAAAGCGCGGCCGTGCCGCAGCTTTCCGGCACACCCGACGATCCTGTTGCGACCCTGGCCAGCAAAACCCCGGCGCTGGACCAGTTCACCACCGAGCTGACGCAGCTGGCGCGCGACGGCAAGCTCGATCCCGTAATCGGCCGCGAGGCGGAGATACGCCAGGCCGTCGATATCCTGCTGCGCCGGCGCCAGAATAATCCCATTCTCACGGGCGAGGCGGGCGTGGGCAAGACGGCCGTGGTGGAAGGCCTGGCCTTGCGCATCGCCGCCGGCGACGTGCCCGAGGTGCTGCAGGGGGCGCGCATCCACGCGCTCGACATGGGCTTGCTGCAGGCTGGCGCCAGCGTGAAGGGAGAATTCGAAAGCCGTTTGAAGAATGTTATCGACGAGGTGACGAAAAGCCCGCATCCCATCATCCTCTTCATTGACGAGGCGCACACCATGATCGGCGCCGGTGGCCAGGCGGGGCAGAACGATGCGGCCAATTTGCTCAAGCCGGCGCTGGCGCGCGGCGCCCTGCGCACGATTGCCGCCACTACCTGGAGCGAGTACAAAAAATATTTTGAAAAGGATGCGGCGCTGGCACGGCGCTTCCAGGTGGTGAAGGTGGAGGAGCCGAGCGAAGATGTCGCCTGCGCCATGCTGCGCGCCATGGCGCCGCTGATGGAACGCCATTTCGGCACCCGCGTGCGCGATGCCGCCATCGTCGAGGCGGTGCGCCTGTCGCACCGCTACATCAGCGGGCGCCAGTTGCCCGACAAGGCCATCAGCGTGCTCGATACGGCGTGCGCCAAGGTGGCGCTGGGCCAGTGCGCCACGCCGGCCCAGCTGGAAAACGCAAACCGGCGGCAGGAACGCATCGGCGCGGAAATCGCCGCCCTGACCCGCGAGGCAAGTGACGGCGAAGCGCCCGATAAAGCCGGTGCCGCGCGCCTGGCGCAACTGCGGCGCGAGCATGAGGAAGGACAGGCGGCGGTCGCGGCCCTGGCGCAGCGCTGGGAGCGCGAAAAGGCGCTGGTGGCGCAGATCGGCGACCTGCGCGCGCAGCTGCGCGGCGAGCGGCCGGGCGAGGCCGGCGCGGTAAGCCTGCTGGCGCTGAAGGAAGAGCTGGCGGCCCTGCAGGGAGAGGCGCCTTTGTCGCCGCTGGAAGTCGATGCGCAGGTGGTGGCCGGCATCGTCGCCGGCTGGACCGGCATCCCGCTGGGGAAAATGCTCAAGGACGAGATCCGCACGGTGCAGACCCTGGATGGGGCGCTGCGCGAACGGGTGCTGGGACAGGACCACGTTATCGCGGCGGTGGCGCAGCGCGTGCGCACGGCGCGCGCCAGCCTGGACGACCCGAACAAGCCGCAAGCCGTGTTCCTGTTCACGGGGCCGTCCGGTACGGGCAAGACGGAAACGGCGCTGGCGCTGGCCGACCTGCTGTATGGCGGCGAGCGCAAGCTCATTACCATCAACATGAGCGAATATCAGGAGGCGCACAGCGTGGCCGGCCTGAAAGGCTCGCCGCCTGGCTATGTCGGCTATGGCGAGGGCGGCGTGCTGACGGAAGCCGTCCGGCGCCAGCCCTATAGCGTGGTGCTGCTTGACGAAGCGGAAAAGGCCCATCCCGACGTGCTGGAACTGTTCTTCCAGGTCTTCGACAAAGGTGTGCTCGATGACGCTGAAGGGCGCGAAGTCGATTTTCGCAACACCATCATCATCGCCACTTCGAACCTGGGTGCCGGCGCCATGATGGCCGCCTGCCTGAACCGGGCGGCGCACGACTTGCCCACGCCGGCCGCGCTGGAAGAACTGGTGCGTCCGCAGATGGTGGCGCATTTCAAGCCGGCCTTGCTCGGGCGCTTGAAGGTGCTGCCGTTCTACCCCTTGAACGACGCGGTGCTGGCCGAGATCATCGCCCTGAAACTGGCGCATATCGGCGCGCGCATCGCGCGCAACCACCAGGCGCAGTTCAGCCATGACGCGGGCTTGGTCGACGCGGTGCTGGCGCGCTGCACCGAGGTCGACTCGGGCGCGCGCAACGTCGACCAGGTCCTCAACGGCAGCCTGCTGCCGGCGATCGCCGAAGCGGTGCTGGCGCGCATGGCCGAAGGCGAGCCGATAGCCTCGATACGCGTCAGCGCCGGCAAGCAGGGGCAGTTCAAATACGCGATCAAGTAACGCCATCAAATAACGTCAACCGCCGGAGAGCGCCATGTTCAATCTGGAGCAGTTGCTGCACCCCGTCAGCGCCGTCAGCCCCTGTGGCGAAGACATCACTTTCAGCCAGGAGCTCGACGCCATCGCGCGGGCGCGCCAGCATGATGACCCGAGCCTGGACCAGGGCGAGTGGGTGACGGCGCTGAAGGAAGCCGACTGGCCTTTCGTGGCGACGCGCTGCGAACAGCTGATCGCAACGAGTAGCAAGGATTTGCGCGTGGCCGTGTGGCTGGCCGAGGCGCATGCGAAAACACGCCACTTCCGCGGCCTGGGTGATGGTTACGCGCTGCTGGCTGGCCTGTGCGAGCGCTACTGGGAAGGTCTGTACCCGCCAGCAGAAGAGGGCGACCAGGAACAGCGTATCGGCAATGTCTTCTGGCTGCTGTCGCGCACGCCGCAGCTGCTGCGCGAGATCCCGCTGACCGAAGGCGCCAATGGCCTGTTTTCACTGCAGGATTTCGATGTGGCGCGCCAGCGCGCGGCGGCCAGTCTGGCGCAGGGCGGTGCAGAGCAGGGCTGGGGCGATACGCGCCACGACGACGGTGAGACACTGGCACAGATGGAGGCGGCGCAGCAAAGGAATACGCGCGCATTTTCCGATGGCTTGCTGGCCGATGCGCAATACTGCATGCAGTCGCTGCTGGCATTTGAACGCAGCGTCGATGCGCGTTTCGGCGCCGATGGCCCGAGTTTTCGCGCCGCGCGAGAAGCGCTGGAAAACGTCATTCATTTCATCGCGCCACTGTCGCCTGGCGTGGACTTCGCTGCTGCGCCGCCCGCCGCTGGCCAGGGTGCCAGCAGCAGCGGGGGCGCCATCGTGCAGCGCCAGCAGGCGCTGGCCCAGCTGCGCCAGGTGGCCGATTTCTTCCGCCGCACGGAGCCGCACAGTCCCGTCGCCTACCTGGCCGACAAGGCCGCCAGCTGGGGAGAATTGCCGCTGCACCTGTGGCTGCGTGCCGTCGTGAAGGACTCGGGCACCCTGGCGCAGCTCGATGAGATGCTGGGGACGAACAGCGCGAACGGCTGATCGCTGTTGGCGCTTCCATGCTAATCTTTGGGCATGCTCAGAATGCTCATGTTGCCTGCCGCGCTATGCCTGTCCATCGCTGCCAGCGCGCACGCCGGGGCTGCGACGCCACTGGTGATCTATGGTGACGACGATTATCCGCCGTACTCCTACGTCGAGAATGGCCAGCTGAAAGGCATCTACACGGAGATCGTGCGTGTCGCCTTGCAATCGATGCCGCAGTATGCGGTGCAGCTGCGCCCGGTGCCCTGGAAGCGGGGACTGTTGATGCTGCAGACGGGCGAGGCTTTCGCCCTGTATCCGCCGTATTCGTGGCGCAGCGAACGGCCGTATGTGCGCTATTCCGTGCCGCTGCTGATGGAGCAGCTGGTGGTGCTGTGCAATCAGGACGTGCTGGCCAAGCGCGCACTGCGCCAATGGCCCGCCGATTACGGCGGCCTGCACATCGGCGTGAACGCTGGTTTCCTGCTTGGCGATGCGGCGCTGACGGCGTCCTTGCGCGCCGAAAAAATCGTGCTCGACCCGGCCAAAGGCACGCGCACGAATCTGCTCAAGCTGATGCGCGGGCGCATCGATTGCTATGTCAGCGACCGCCTGTCGGCGCAGTGGGAATTGCAGCGCATCCGGCGCGATGGGCCGCCGGGCACGCCGATGCAGGCGATCCAGGAAACGGCGCAGCTGGCCAGCCAGCAGGGCCACCTGGGCTTTACGGCGCGCCGACCGTCCGCCTACCCTTATCGCGATGACTTTATCGAACAATTCAATACCGCCATCGTGCGCATGCAAAATAATGGCGCGATCCGCCGCATCGTCGACCACGCATTGCTGCCCTGATGCAGCTGCCTTGATTTCACCATCTGGAGAAGACCATGAAAAAACTGCTGTTCCTGTGTGTGCTCGTACTGGCCGGCTGTGTGGGCCGGCCCGAGAATATTCATCCCGTCAATCACTTCGACACGACCCGCTATCTGGGGAAGTGGTATGAGATTGCGCGTCTGGACCACTCGTTCGAACGGGGCCTGAGCCATGTGACGGCCGACTACAGCCTGCGTCAGGATGGCGGCCTGAAAGTGCTCAATCGCGGCTACAAGGACACGGATGCGAAGTGGAAGGAAGCCGAAGGCAAGGCGTATTTCGTGGACAAGAAAGACGTGGGCTACCTGAAAGTGTCGTTTTTCGGCCCCTTTTATGGTTCCTACATCGTTTTTGATTTGGACCAGCAAGATTACAGCTATTCCATGATCAGCGGCCCCGACAAGTCATACTTGTGGTTGCTGTCGCGCACGCCCACCATGGACGCTGGCTTGCAGCAACGATTGATCGAGAAAGCCCGGGGGCTGGGTTTTGATACGTCAAAATTGATCTATGTGAAGCAAAACTGAGCTTGCTTGCCTGCCGCCCATTCGTGGCGGCATAGTGTCTCCCAGTTGTTGCTTTCCTGCATGTTATTTCTTGCAATGCCATCCTGATTCACTCACAATCTGCTCCAAAGTGGTGCGCTGCGGCGTGCTGCCATTCTGGCGAGGCGGTAGCGTTGCGTCGCCGTTCGTGATTGCCGCACGGCAGATGCCTGCTATATTGCTAGGTAGCAGCAGGTCGGTTTCGTGGCGTCTGTGCATTGTTTTTTTTCAGATAGGAATCACGCAATGAAAAACCTCAAAATCGGCGTGCGTCTCGGTGGCGCTTTTGCCGCCGTCCTGCTCCTGTTGACGAGCCTGACCGTGGTGGGCATCGTGCAGATGCAAAGCGCCAGCAAGGAAACCGATACACTGGTCAATGTCAAGGTGCGCAATGAGCGCCTGATCGCCGAATGGACCAAGGTCATCGAGGTGAACGCGGCACGCACGGCCGCCGCCTGGAAAGTCAGCGATCCTGAACACCAGAAGCAGTTTGAAAAGGAAATGGCGGTTTCGTCCGCCCGCGCCACGGAAATCCAGAACGATATCGGCAAGAGCGAGCTGAACACTGAAGAGCAGGCGCTGTACCAGGAGGTGCTGAGCACGCGCAAGGCGTATACGGAAGTGCGCAAGAATGTGTTCAAGGCCAAGAACGCGGGCGACCTGGAACTGGGCAAGCGCCTGTACGAAGGTGAGATGGTCGCCAAGCGCGACATTTATCTGGCGGCGCTGAAGAAGCTGGAAGTGCTGGAAGCCAGATTGCTGGACGAAGCGGCCGCGCAAATCCGTTCGCGCTATGAAAGCGGCCGTTTGCTGCTGATCTCGCTGGGCGCGCTCGCCATTTTGCTGGGCATCGCCTGCGCATACTGGATCACGCGCTCGATCACGCGTCCCATCACGCGCGCCGTGCAGGTGGCGGAAGCCGTTTCCGCTGGCGACCTGACCAGCCATATCGTGGTGGAAAGCCTCGATGAAACGGGGCAACTGATGCATGCGCTGAAGAACATGAACGATAAACTGGTCAGTATCGTCGGCCAGGTGCGCGCCGGCACGGAATCGATCAGCACGGCGTCGAGCGAAATTGCCGCCGGCAACCTGGACTTGTCGTCGCGCACGGAAGAGCAGGCCAGTTCGCTGGAAGAGACTGCTTCTTCGATGGAAGAGCTGACCTCGACCGTGAAACTCAATGCCGACAATGCGCGCAGCGCCAACCAGCTGGCCATCGACGCCTCGCAGATCGCCAGCAAGGGCGGCGTGGTGGTGTCGGAAGTGGTCAGCACCATGGGCTCGATCAACGATTCCTCGCGCAAGATTGTCGATATCATCAGCGTCATCGACGCCATCGCCTTCCAGACGAATATCCTGGCCCTGAACGCGGCCGTGGAAGCGGCCAGGGCTGGCGAACAGGGCCGCGGCTTTGCCGTGGTGGCCTCCGAGGTGCGCAACCTGGCGCAGCGCTCCAGCGCGGCGGCCAAGGAAATCAAGGGCTTGATCGACGATTCCGTGCAAAAGGTCGAGGCCGGTTCGCAATTGGTGGACAAGGCGGGCCGCACCATGGACGAGATCGTGCAAAGCATCAGCCATGTGACGCAGATCATGAACCAGATCACCGATGCCAGCGACGAGCAGCGTGCCGGCATCGAACAGGTCAACCAGGCCATCGGCCAGATGGACCAGGTGACACAGCAAAATGCGGCCCTGGTGGAAGAGGCTGCCGCAGCGGCCGAATCCATGCAGGAACAGGCAGCCAAGCTGGCCGAGGTGGTGGGAGTATTCAAGCTTGATGCCACGCAGCAATATGTTTCCACCAGGGCTGCCCCGTCTGTGAAAGCGTCTGCACCGGCAAGAACGGCCATGCGGCCTGCCGTGCAAGCCGCCGTGCGGCGTGCGCCAGCGCAGCCCGTGGCGGCGCCAGCGGAAGCGATGCGCGCACGCGCGCCGAAGGCGCCGGTGGCGTCTGGCGCCGACGAATGGGAAGAGTTTTAAGCGCAGACTCCCCGTGGCATGGCGCGGGCGCTACAATCGCGGCTTGAAGACAGCCGCGAACGCGCTCCGCCATGACCACCCGCCGTACCTCCAGTTCTAGCTCCAGCCATACCGCTGCATCCTCCTCCCTGGCTGAAACCGCCAAACGCGCGCGCTGTCCAAGCTGTCTGCGCGCCGAAACCAGCTGCATCTGCCGCTGGATCACCCCCGTTGCCCACGCGGTGGACGTGCTGATCCTGCAGCATCCGCTGGAAGTCCACAACGCCAAGGGCAGCGCCCGCTTGCTGCACCTGAGCCTACCCAACAGCCGCATGCTGACGGGCGAGCAGTTTGCCCCTGACACGCTCGCCGCATTGCTGGCCGACAAGCACACTGTGCTGCTGTACCCGGATACGCCAGGCGATCGTTCGCTGGGCATCGCGCCGCCGCCTGCGCTCGACCCTGCCACATTGCTCGATCCGGCCCGCTTGCAGCTGGTGGTGCTGGACGCCACCTGGCGCAAGAGCCGCAAGATGCTGTACCTGAATCCCCGCTTGCAACAGTTGCCGCGCCTGCCCTTGCGCGACACGCCCGCTTCCCATTACCTGATCCGCAAGGCACACGCGCCAGACCAGTTATCGACCCTGGAAGCGACATGCTATGCCTTGATGCAGTTGGAGCAGGATGCACCCCGGTTCGTTCCCTTGATCACGGCATTTGACGGTTTTGTCGCGCAGCAGTTGAGTTATGTCATGCAGCATGCTGAAAAAGCGTGAAAAGGCATCACGCCAGCCCTTGATCTTGCCCGCGCAGCGGCATAGTATACTGTACGTATATACAGTTAATGGGGCCGTTCATGAAAGCAATCATTCCAGAGCACGATGACAGCTTCGCCGGGCAAGCCATGTTGCCGCCGCAATCGCTGAAAGCTCACAAGGGGCGCGGAGCCGTGTCGAACTTGCAAGGGCGCTACGAGGTGCATGCGCGCGCCGGTTTCGATGACGGCTGGAGCGTGGGTGGCCTGGATGAAACGGACGGGGAGGAGGTGGCATCGGGTTGGAAGACGCAGGTCAGCGACGAGCAGGCGCGCACCATCCTCACGCGCAATGCTTCGCCCGACTTGCCCTTCAATGTGTCGCTGAACCCGTACCGGGGCTGTGAACACGGATGCATTTATTGCTTTGCCCGTCCCACGCACAGCTATCTGGGCCTGTCGCCGGGCCTGGATTTCGAGAGCCGCATCTATGCCAAGGTGAACGCCCCCGAACTGTTGCGGCGCGAATTGGCCAAGCCATCGTATGTGCCCGAACCGATCGCCCTGGGCGTCAATACCGATGCGTATCAGCCGTGCGAACGCGAACGGCAGCTGACGCGGCGCGTATTGGAAGTGCTGCACGAGTGCGAGCATCCCGTGGCGCTGATCACAAAATCGTCGCTGATCGAGCGCGACATCGACATTCTGGCGCCCATGGCGGCCAGGCGCCTGGCGGCCGTGGCCGTCACTGTCACCACGCTCGACCCTGCCATTGCGCGCACCCTGGAGCCGCGCGCGGCCGCGCCAGCGCGGCGGCTGCGCACCATCCGCACCCTGACGGAGGCGGGCATTCCCGTGGGCGTGAGCATCGCGCCCATCATTCCGTTCGTGACGGAGCCGGAAATCGAGCAGCTGCTTGAAGCCGTGCGCGACGCGGGCGCGATCCACGCCCATTATGTGGTGCTGCGCCTGCCGTGGGAAGTGAGTCCATTGTTCCAGCAATGGCTGGAGGCGCACTTCCCGGAGCGGGCCCAGCGCGTGATGAACCGTGTGCGCGAAATGCGTGGCGGCAAGGATTACGACAGCGCGTTCGGCGCGCGCATGCGGGGCGAAGGCGTATGGGCCGACCTCATCCACCAGCGCTTTGAAAAGGCCGTGCATCGGCTGGGGCTGCACGGCAAAGGGGGGCGTTTCAAGCAGCTCGATTGCACGCAGTTCCGCCGGCCGCTGGTGGTGCCGCCGTTGGGGAACAAGGCAAAAGGGGCGAATGCGGGGCAGCTGGATCTGTTTTAAGCTACACCAGCGTCAGTGCTGTTGCTGCAGGGGTGTGCTGCGGCGCTGTGCTGGGTAGGTGTCTGGAGTTGCGCCAGATGTTGCTCGATGGCAAACACGTGCGGGTCGTTCTTGCCCAGCTCGCGCAGGGCGTTGGCCAGGTGCAGCAGGTATTCGCTGTTCGGGCCGCTGGGGCCGTTTGATCGGGCGATCTGGCGCGCGATGTCCAGTTCCGGGGCGGCACCGAGGAAAGCGGCGTTTTCCTCGTTGGCGATGTAGACCAGGCCTTCGACCTTGCCGCCGTCCTCGAAGCTAATGTCGGTGGCCAGGCGCAGGTAGCCATTTTTTTCGCGGTGGTCGAGGTGGGCGAAGACTTCGGGCGTGATCAGGTAAGCCATGCCGTCACACACGGCGCCCGCCTGCGGCACGATGGTGGCGACCCGGCCCGGCGCCATGGGCGTGCCCCGATGGTCGTGCGAACCCTGCCAGAAGCGCCGCGTCCAGCCGGCGATGCTGGCCGGGCGGCGCTCGATATAGGGAAAGTCCGCCTTGTAGATCAGGGAGCCATAGCCGAACAGCCAGACTTGTTCATGACCGTCGAATTTGTTCATGCGCTGGTTGATGGCGATGGTGGCCGCGTCGATGGGCGACAGGTCGTGCTGGTCAGGCTGGGTCATGGCGTGTTTGCAAAGGGGCGATGCGCCATTATAAAGCGCTGCCCGCAGGGTTGCCCGCTGGCAGGCTATCGCGTGCCGCGTCGCCGCCCGCGCCCACATTCCACTCGTGCGTCTCGACGAACTGGAACAGGAAGGCCATGAAGCTTTCGGCCGCCGGCGACAGCGAACGGCCCGTCTTCGTGTAGACGAAAAAGCGCCGCGTCAGTTCCGGCTCGTGCAGGGTGCGCATCTGCAATTTATATAATTTGACCATCGGTTCTGCATACGGCAGGCAGACCGTGATGCCCAGGTTGGCGCTGACCATGGCTAGCGCCGTTGTCATGAATGTGACTTCATTGTAGGGATTGAGCGACAGGTCGCGGAAGCTGCCGTGCATGTCGCGCAGCAGGCGTTCTGTAAACTGGCCCTGCAGCGAGATGAACGGGTAGTCGCCCACGTCGGCCCAGGTGACGCGGTCTTTCTGTTGCAGCGGGTGCTGCTCCGGGAAGACCAGCACGAAGGGCATTTCGAACAGTACTTGCGCGGCAATTTCCGCCGTCGGATCGCGCTCGGGGCCGATGCCGAAATCGACTTCGCCGCTGAAGACACGGCTCGATACATTCTCCACGGGGCAGTCGACCAGGCGCAGCTGCACATCCGGATGGGCCTGGCGGTACGCGGCGATCACTTCCGGCAGCAGGGTGCACGCCATCATCTGCGGCGCTGCTATGCGCACCATGCCCGTTTTCAGAGCTTTGCGCTGGGCGATGCCGGCCATGGCCCCATCGAGATCCTCGATCATCTTTTCAAACAGCGGATACAGTTCGCGGCCGATTTCCGACAGCTGCGTCTTGCGCGTGCTGCGCTCGACCACGCGCACGCCCAGCACGCTTTCCAGTTCCTTGATCAAGCCGCTCAAGGCGGACTGCGTCACGTGCAGGTATTCGGCGGCCAGGGTAAAACTGCCGGTCTTGGCCAGCGCCACGAAGGCGCGCATCTGTCGCAGGCTGGGACTCATAAGATAATCCGATAAATCAATGGTTAAAAATTGTTTGTATGATAGCTGTAACTCGATTCTAATGGTGAAAAGCTGAAAAACACGCCAGCCATCGCGCCCTGAGCGCATCCATTGGAGACAGACCATGAAAATCAAGCAAATCCACCACGTCGCCTACCGCTGCATCGACGCGAAGAAAACCGTCGAGTGGTATGTCAAGCATTTGAACATGAATTTCGTCCTCGCCATCGCCGAAGACCTGGTGCCGTCGACCAAGGCGCCGGACCCGTACATGCATGTCTTCCTCGACGCGGGCCAGGGCAATGTGCTGGCCTTTTTTGAACTGCCGACGCAGCCGCCGATGGACCGCGACCGCAATACCCCCGCTTGGGTGCAGCACCTGGCGCTGGAAGTGGGCAGCATGGAAGAACTGCTGGCCGCCAAGGAGCGCCTGGTGGCCGCAGGCATCGAGGTGCTGGGCCCTGTCAACCACGCGATCTTCCAGTCGATTTACTTCTTTGACCCGAACGGTCACCGCCTGGAACTGGCAGCCAACGTGGGCACGCCGGAAATGATGGCCAAACTGGACGCCGTCAAATGGGAAATGCTGGAAGAATGGTCGCAGACGCGCCGTGCGCCGAAACACGCCGCCTGGATGCACGCGCCGGCCGAAGCCTGAGCGCCGCAGACCGATACCTTCTGAAACAACCACCGAACAAGGAATACCATGAAACTCGCAACCCTGAAAAACGGCAGCCGCGACGGCGCCCTGATCCTCGTCAGCCGCGACCTGCGCCAGTATCAGCGCGTGGCCGCCATCGCTCCCACCCTGCAGGCGGCACTCGACAACTGGGACGCCGTCGCGCCAAAGCTGGAACAGGCCTACGCCGACCTGAACGCGGGCCAGGCGCCGGACGCGCAGCCGTTTGATGCAGCGTTGTGCCACTCGCCGCTGCCGCGCGCCTACCAGTGGGCCGACGGTTCCGCCTACATCAACCACGTGGAACTGGTGCGCAAGGCGCGCAACGCGGAAGTGCCAGCCTCGTTCTACACGGACCCGCTGATGTACCAGGGCGGCTCGGACAGTTTCATCGGCCCACGCGACCCGATCTTCGCCCTGTCGGAAGAGTGGGGCATCGACCTGGAAGCGGAAGTGGCAGTGATTACGGGCGACGTGGCCATGGGCGCCGGCGTGGCCGATGCGGCGGCATCGATTCGCCTGGTCATGCTGGTCAACGATGTCTCGCTGCGCAACCTGATTCCGGGCGAACTGGCCAAGGGTTTTGGCTTCTTCCAGTCCAAGGCGGCCAGCGCGTTTTCGCCCGTCGCCGTCACGCCCGATGAACTGGGTGCCGACTGGTCGGACAGCAAGCTGCACCTGCCGCTGCTGGTGGAGCTGAACGACAAGCCCTTCGGCAAGCCGAATGCGGGCGAAGACATGACATTCAACTTCGCCCAGCTGGTCGCCCATGCGGCGAAGACGCGCGAACTGGGCGCCGGCAGCATCGTCGGTTCCGGTACCGTGTCGAACAAGCAGGGCAATCTGTTCGGTTCCAGCATCGACAATGGCGGCGTGGGCTATTGCTGCCTGGCCGAGGTGCGCATGTATGAAACCATCGAACACGGCGCGCCAAAGACGGCGTACCTGAAGTTCGGCGACACGGTGCGCATCGAGATGCGCGACGCGGCTGGCGCCAGCATCTTCGGCAGCATCGAGCAGACGGTCGCGCTGTACGCCGGCCGCGCCTGAAAGGACGCCTCGCCATGAGCATGAAGCTGTACACCTATTTCCGCAGTTCGGCAGCCTACCGCGTACGCATCGCCCTCAATGTGAAGGGCATCGCGTACGACAGCATTCCCGTGCATCTGCTGCAGGATGGCGGCCAGCAGCTGCTGCCAGCCTACCGCGCCGTCAACCCGTCAGCGCTGGTGCCGGCGCTCGATGACGACGGCGCCATCCTGACGCAGTCGCTGGCGATGCTCGAATACCTCGACGAGACGCGTCCTGGCGTGCCGCTGTTGCCGGAGGACGCGCTGGGACGCGCCCGCGTGCGCGCGCTGGCGCTGGCGATCGCCTGCGACGCCCATCCGCTGACGAATCTGCGCGTCCTGAAATACCTGAAAAACACGCTTGGCCTGTCGGACGAGGCCAAGCAGGAGTGGTACCGCCACTGGATGGCCGAGGGACTGGCGGCCGTGGAAGCGCTGCTGGCGCAGGGCGACCCTGCCGGCACGGGCCTGTTCTGCCATGGCGACAGTCCGACGATGGCCGATTGCTGTCTGGTGCCGCAAGTGTTCAATGCGCAGCGTTTCGCCATCGACCTGGCGCCGTACCCGCGCGTGGTGCGCATCCATGCGCATTGCGCCGGCTTGCCTGCGTTTGCCGCTGCCCATCCGTCGCAGCAGCCTGACGCCGAATAGACTTGATGTAGCGCACTCAAAAATCCCCGGCCTGGCAACAGGCCGGGGATTTTTTATGCGTGCTTGATGTGGGGCAGTCAATGCCAGCTTGCCGGTGCGCTACAATTTGCGTTTGTCCAAATACTTCCCGCGCCATGACTGCTACCACCGTTCCTTCCGGCATCACCGATGCCCTGTCCCTGGCGCATCCTTCCTGGCGTCCCGTCCTGCTGCGCGGCTTGCACGCCGTGATGGCGGCCGATCCCGCCTACCTGCCGGCGCTGGCTGTTGACGATTATCTGCCCACGCAGGGCCGGCTGTTCGCCGCCTTTGCCTTGCCGCTCGAGCAGGTGCGCTACGTGCTGGTGGGTGAGGGGCCGTATCCGCGCGCTGAGAGCGCCACGGGCGTGTGCTTCATGGATGGCGCCGTCGGCAGTTTATGGTCGGCGACAGGCCTGTCCAAGCCCGTCAACCGCGCTACCTCCTTGCGCAACTTCATGAAGATGCTGCTGGTGGCCGATGGTCAGTTGCAGGGAGGCGACACGTCCGGCATGGCCATGGCGCCCGTGGCGGCCGCCGCGCAACTGCCGGGCAGCGGCGTGATCCAGACCCTGTCCGACTTGCAGCGCAAGATGACGGAGCAGGGCTTCTTGCTGCTCAACGCGGCGCTGGTGTTCCGTTCCCACGTGCCGCCCGTGCAGGATGCGCGTGGCTGGCTGCCCTTCCTGCAAGTGGTGCTGGAAGCGCTGGCGCAGCAGGGCGGGGCGGCCGCGCCGCAATTGGTGTTGTGGGGCAAGATTGCCGAGCTCATCAAGCGCCTGCCGGTGGCGGCAACCTTGCCGCAGGTGACGGCGGAACATCCGTATAATCTGTCCTTTATCGGCAATCGTGACATGCAGGCCTTGTTTGGTCCGATGCAACTATTGCGTGCTTGAATTGGCGCCTGTCTGGCGGAAGTGCGGGGAATATGCAAATTAGTAATGTGGAAGAATTGAAGGCATGGATAGAGGCGGGCGGCGTGCCCGACTATCTGTATTTCTGGGGGCACACGCCAGCACAGCCGCAGGTGCCCGACAAAAGCTGCTTCAGCCAGTGGTTTCCGTCGCCATTCAGCCTCGCTGGCGTGACGTATGCGACGGCCGAGCACTACATGATGGCGCAAAAGGCGGCCCTGTTTGGCGACACGGCCGTGCAGGCGCGTATCGTGGCAGCCGGGCGGCCGTCGGAAGTGAAAAAGCTGGGGCGCGAAGTGGCGAACTTTGACGCCAGGGTCTGGGAGGCGGCGCGCGCCGGCATCGTCTTCGATGGCAACTTTGCCAAGTTCTCGCAAAAAGCCGCGCTGCGCAAGTTTTTGCTGGGCACGGGCGAGCGCGTCATCGTCGAAGCCAGTCCCGTCGATCGCATCTGGGGCGTGGGCCTGGCGTCGGACAATCCGCGTATCGGCGATCCATCGCGCTGGGATGGTTTGAACTTGCTGGGTTTTGAATTAATGAAAGTACGGACAGCCCTGCGCGGGTGAGGATGCCAGCGATTTTCCGTCATGTTGTTTTCCTGATGCCGCCGCGCCTGGCGCGGCCGGCCATGCCCCTGCCAGCCCTGTGGTCTTCGAGGGGCGCTCTGACAAACCCCGCCGAATTTGTTATACTTGACTAAATCATTCAACTACTCAGGGTTTGAGAAGTTGAAAAGCCGCAATATTTTAAACCAGTTATTGAACAGTTGACCGAGGATGTATGCGTCTGACTACAAAAGGCCGTTTTGCCGTGACAGCGATGATCGATCTTGCCCTGCGCCAGGGCAAGGGACCGGTCACCTTGTCCGGCATCAGCCAGCGCCAGTCGATTTCCCTGTCCTACCTGGAACAGCTGTTCGGCAAGCTGCGCCGGCATGAAATCGTCGAATCGATCCGCGGCCCGGGCGGCGGCTACAGCCTGGCGCGCCGTGCCGACAAGGTGACGGTGGCCGACATCATCATTGCCGTCGACGAACCTCTGGACGCCACGCAGTGCGGCGGCAAGGAACATTGTCACGGCGCCGACGCGGCCACGGGCGCGCGCTGCATGACGCATGAATTGTGGTCCACGCTCAACGAAAAAATGGTCGACTATCTGGATTCTGTGTCCTTGCAGGACCTGGTCGACCAGCAGAGACAAAAGATTGCCGAACAAAGCGTGATGGTGATGCACCGTAACCACGCCGCCGTCGGTTGAACATTATAAAATACTAAGTTGCTGATTGCATTGGAGTTATTGATGAACGCCCCTGAAAAAAACGTAGGCCAAGTGCACTTTGAAACCGCACCGCATTTTCCGATCTATATGGATTACTCGGCCACTACGCCGATTGATCCACGCGTCGCCGACAAGATGATTCCTTACTTGCGCGAGCAGTTCGGCAATCCGGCGTCGCGCAGCCACATGTATGGCTGGACGGCGGAAAAAGCCGTGGAAGAGGCACGCGGCTACGTGGCGGCTCTGGTGAACGCCGATCCGCGCGAAATCATCTGGACTTCCGGCGCGACGGAAAGCAACAACCTGGCCATCAAGGGCGCGGCGCAGTTCTACAAGACCAAGGGCAAGCACATCATCACCGTCAAGACCGAGCATAAATCGGTACTCGACACGGTGCGCGAACTGGAACGCATCGGCTTCGAAGCAACGTATCTGGAACCGCAGGACAATGGCCTGATCACTGTCGAGCAACTGGCTGCGGCCGTGCGCCCGGACACCATCCTCGTGTCGGTGATGCTGGTGAACAACGAAATCGGCGTGATCCAGCCGATCGACGAGATCGGCGTGTTCTGCCGCTCGAAAGGCATCATCTTCCATTGCGACGCCGCGCAAGCGACGGGCAAGCTCGTCATCGACCTGCAAAAGACCAAGGTCGACCTGATGACCTTTACGGCGCACAAGACCTACGGCCCGAAAGGCGTTGGCGCCCTGTACGTCTGCCGCAAGCCGCGCGTGCGCCTGGAAGCGCAAATGCACGGTGGCGGCCATGAGCGCGGCCTGCGCTCGGGCACCCTGCCTACGCACCAGATCGTCGGCATGGGCGAAGCGTTCCGCATCGCCAAGGAAGAGATGGACAGCGAAATCGGCCGCATCAAGGCCTTGCGCGACCGCCTGGCCAAGGGCTTGCAAGAGATTGAGGAAGTTTACATCAACGGCGACATGGACCACCGCGTGCCGCACAACCTGAACGTCAGCTTCAACTACGTCGAAGGCGAGTCGCTGATCATGGCCATCAAGGATATCGCCGTGTCGTCCGGTTCGGCCTGCACCTCGGCCAGCCTGGAGCCATCGTATGTGCTGCGCGCCCTGGGCCGCAGCGACGAACTGGCGCACAGCTCGATCCGCTTCACCATCGGCCGCTTCTCGACCGAGGAAGACATCGACTTCGCCGTGAACCTGCTGAAATCGAAAGTACATAAATTGCGTGAGCTGTCGCCCCTGTGGGACATGTTCAAGGAAGGGATCGACATCAATTCGATCCAATGGGCGGCACACTAACCATCACGCAGGTCCCGCTCACGGGGCCGGCAAGCATATTAAAGGAGCATCAAAATGGCTTACTCGGACAAAGTACTCGATCACTACGAAAACCCGCGCAACGTGGGCGCTTTCGACAAGGGTGATGAAACCATCGGCACCGGCATGGTGGGCGCGCCTGCCTGCGGCGACGTGATGAAGCTGCAGATCAAGGTCGGCGCCGATGGCCTGATCGAAGACGCGAAATTCAAGACCTACGGCTGCGGTTCGGCCATCGCGTCGAGCTCGCTGGTGACCGAATGGGTCAAGGGCAAGACCCTGGACCAGGCGCTGGCCATCAAGAACACGCAGATCGCCGAAGAACTGGCCCTGCCGCCAGTGAAAATCCACTGCTCCATCCTGGCGGAAGACGCCATCAAGGCAGCTGTTCTGGACTACCAGACCCGCCATCCAGTAGCAGCTTAAACGTTGGCAGCCCGCCCCAGCCGCAAGGCCGGGGCAGCTGCGGAGAAATACATGATCACACTGACCGAAAAAGCGGCGAAACACATCAACCGTTATATCGAACGGCGCGGCAAGGGCATGGGCCTGCGTTTTGGCGTGCGCACCACGGGCTGCTCGGGCCTGGCCTACAAGCTCGAATATGTCGATGAAGTGGCGGCCGAAGACAGCGTCTTCGAATCGCACGGCGTGAAGGTCTTCGTCGACCCGAAAAGCCTGCCTTACATCGATGGCACGGAACTCGATTTCGCGCGCGAAGGCTTGAACGAAGGCTTCAAGTTCCACAATCCGAACGAAAAAGACGCCTGCGGCTGCGGCGAGTCCTTCAGGATTTAAACAGCTGGCAAGACCCCGGTCGGTGCGCTGTACCCATCGATTGCGGTACAGCGACCACCGACAATTATGCAAAACCACTTCGAATTATTCCAGTTGCCGGCGCAGTTCGGGCTCGACATGAGCGCGCTCGACGCGGCCTATCGCGACGTGCAGGGCAAGGTCCATCCGGACCGTTTCATCAACGCCAGCAGCGCTGAAAAGCGCGTGGCGATGCAATGGGCCACGCGCGCCAATGAAGCCTATCAAACCCTGAAAAGCCCGCAGAAGCGCGCGCAATACCTGTGCGAGCTCAATGGCGTCGATTTGCAGACGGAATCGAACACGGCCATGCCCGTCAGCTTCCTGATGCAACAGATGGAATGGCGCGAAGAGCTGGGCGACGCCCGTGCCGGCAAGGATGCCGACGCGCTTGACGCCCTGGATCGCCAGCTGCGCGGCGAACGCAAGGCTTTGCTGGCCCAGGTGGCGGCCCAGCTCGACGGGGGCGACTATGTGAATGCCGCGCAAAGCGTGCGCGCCCTGATGTTTCTGGACAAATTCGGCGAGGAAGTCCGCTTTGCATACGAAGCCATGGAAGCCTGACTGGCTGATCGCTTGACCCGCGTGCCAAGCGCCAGTCTGGCACGCGTCTTATAATGCGCGACAGGCATCATCAGCATCACGCAAAAAATTAATCGAGGCACGAATACAATGGCACTTCTGCAAATTTCCGAACCAGGCATGTCGACCGCGCCGCACCAGCACCGCCTGGCCGTCGGCATCGATCTGGGCACCACCAATTCCCTGGTCGCCACTGTCCGCAACAGTATCCCCGAGGTACTCAACGACGAGGACGGGCGCTCCCTGCTGCCCTCCGTCGTGCGCTACCTGCCGAACGGCCATGCGAACATCGGCTACAAGGCCCTGTCCGCGCAAACCACCGACCCGAAGAACACCATCGTGTCCGTCAAGCGCTTCATGGGCCGCGGCCTGGCCGACATCGCCTACGCGGAAAACCTGCCCTACGACTTCCAGGATACGCCTGGCATGGTGCAGCTGAAAACCGTGGCCGGCGTGAAAAGTCCCGTCGAAGTGTCGGCGCAAATCCTCGCCACCCTGCGCCAGCGCGCGGAAGACTCGCTGGGTGACGACCTGGTGGGCGCCGTGATCACCGTGCCCGCCTACTTTGACGACGCGCAGCGCCAGGCCACGAAAGATGCGGCCCAGTTGGCCGGCATCAATGTCTTGCGCCTCCTGAGCGAGCCCACGGCCGCGGCCATCGCGTATGGCCTCGACAACGCCTCTGAAGGCGTGTACGCCGTGTATGACCTGGGCGGCGGCACCTTCGATATATCGATCCTGAAACTGAGCAAGGGCGTGTTTGAAGTGCTGTCCACGGGCGGCGATTCGGCCCTGGGCGGCGACGATTTCGATCGCCGCCTGTTCTGCTGGATCAGCGAACACGCCAAGCTGGCGCCCCTGTCGGATGAAGACACGGCGATCCTGATGGTGAAAGCGCGCGAAATCAAGGAAACATTGTCGACCAAGTCGGAAACGATGATCGACGCGGCCCTGAACTCGGGCGAAGAGATCCACCTGCGCATCACGGCGACGGAATTTGCGGCCATGACGCAGCACCTGGTGGGCAAGACCATGAACGCCATCAAGAAAGCCTTGCGCGACGCGAACGTGGATGCGGACGACGTCGATGGCGTGGTGATGGTGGGCGGCGCCACGCGCATGCCGCACGTGCAGCGTGCCGTCAGCGAATTCTTCCACACGACGCCGCACGCGAATATCGATCCTGATAAAGTGGTGGCGCTGGGCGCGGCCATCCAGGCAAACTTGCTGGCCGGCAACCGCGCCGCCGGCGACGACTGGCTGCTGCTGGACGTGATCCCGCTCTCCCTGGGCATCGAAACCATGGGCGGCCTGGTGGAAAAGATCATCCCGCGCAATTCGACCATTCCCTGTGCGCGCGCGCAGGAGTTCACGACGTTCAAGGATGGCCAGACGGCCCTGGCCGTACACGTGTTGCAGGGCGAGCGCGAACTGGTGAGCGATTGCCGTTCGCTGGCGCGTTTTGAATTGCGCGGCATTCCACCGATGGTGGCGGGCGCCGCGCGCATCCGCATCACGTATCAAGTCGATGCGGATGGCTTGCTGTCCGTTTCGGCGCGCGAACTGCGCTCGGGCGTGGAAGCGTCGATCAGCGTCAAGCCTGCCTACGGCCTGGGCGACGACGACATCGCCCGCATGCTGCAGGATTCCTACACCTCGGCCGACGTCGACATGGTGGCGCGCGCGTTGCGCGAAGAGCAGGTGGAAGCGGAGCGCATCCTGCTTGCCACGCAGTCGGCCCTCGATGAAGACGGCAGCTTGCTCGATGACGCGGAGCGCGTGCTAGTGGATGGCTTGATGAACAAGGTGCGCGACGCCATTGTGCAATCGCAAAGCGGCGCCGTCGACCACCAGGCATTGAAGCTGGCGATCGAAGCGCTGGCCGACGGCACCGAGGATTTCGCCTCGCGCCGCATGGACCGCAGCGTGCGCACTGCCCTGAAGGGCAAATCGCTCGACCAGGTCGTTTAAAGATAACTGAAATGCGCGCCGCGTGCACTTGCTGCGGCAGCGCTCCGAATCATTGAAATTGTAGAGGTAATATGCCCCAAATCGTCATTCTGCCGCACGCCAAGCTTTGCCCGGACGGCGCCGTCATCGAAGCCCCTGCCGGCAAGTCCATCTGCGACATCTTGCTGGAAAACGACATCGACATCGAGCACGCCTGCGAAAAATCGTGCGCCTGCACCACCTGCCACGTGCTGGTGCGTGAAGGCATCGAATCCTTGAACGAAGCGACGGAACTGGAAGAAGACATGCTGGACAAGGCCTGGGGCCTGGAAGCCGTGTCGCGCCTGTCGTGCCAGTCCATCGTGGCCGAGGCAGACCTCGTCGTCGAAATCCCGAAATACACGATCAACCAGGTCAGCGAAGGCAGTCACTAACATGAAATGGTCCGACATCCATGTGATCGCCGAAGCGCTGTACGACGCGCATCCGGACATCGATCCCCTGACCGTGCGTTTCACCGACCTGCATAACTGGGTGGTGGAGCTGGACGGTTTCGACGATGACCACACGCGCGGCGGCGAAAAAGTGCTCGAAGCGATACAGATGGCGTGGATCGATGAAGCGCGCTAAGGGCGCGGCAGCGGCCGCCACCGCAGTCGCAGTGCCGAAAGACGTCATCACTGCCGCCAGCAACATGCCCGAGATCAAGGATGGTCAGTCGGTCGCCCTGCTGCAGGAATTGCACATCCTGACGCGCGACGGCAAGATGAATCAGGACAGCCGCCGCAAGCTCAAGCAGGTGTACCACCTGACGCAGTTCATCGAGCCGCTGCTGCGCGAAGTGCAGCTGGACCATCCCGGCGTGTCGCTGGTCGATCACGGCGCCGGCAAGTCGTATCTGGGCTTCATCCTGTACGACCTGTTCTTCAAGAACGGCAACGACGGTTCGCACATCTACGGCATCGAGACGCGCGAAGAGCTGGTGCAGCGCTCGCAAGAGCTGGCGAAGAAATTCAAGTTCCCGGGCATGTCCTTCCTGCCACTGTCCGTGGCCGAATCGACGGAGTCAAACTTGCTGCCACAGCAGATTGACATCGTCACGGCCTTGCATGCGTGCAACACGGCCACCGATGACGCCATCCATTTCGCCTTGAAGAAGAAGGCGAAATTCATGGTGCTGGTGCCCTGTTGCCAGGCCGAAGTCGCTTCTGTATTGAAGAAGAACAAGGGCAAGAGCCTGGGCAAGAATGTGTTGACGGAATTGTGGCGCCACCCGCTGCACACGCGCGAGTTCGGCAGCCAGATCACCAACGTGCTGCGCTGTCTGCAGCTGGAAGCGCATGGCTACCAGGTCAGCGTGACGGAGCTGGTGGGCTGGGAGCATTCGATGAAGAATGAATTGATCATCGCCAGCTACAAGAACTTGCCGCGCCAGCGTCCGACGGAGCGCCTGCAGGAAGTGCTGCAAACCTTGGGCCTGGAAGAGATGGGTCACCGCTTCTTTGCCGAAGAGCTGGCCAAGGCCACTGCGTAAGCATACGCTGGCGCACCCGAGAGGAGGAGCGGGTCGGTTACAATACCGGCTTTCTCCTCCTCTTGCTTTTTGCGCCTCCCCCATGACCACACCACACGAAATGCCCACCGTCCGCCTGGCCAAGCGCCTGTCTGAAGACGTGCCCTGCTCGCGCCGCGAGGCCGAGCTGTATATCGAGGGCGGCTGGGTCACGGTCGATGGCGTGCTGGTGGAAGAATCGGGTGCGCGCGTAGCCGACAATCAAGCGGTGGTGCTGTTGCCGAACGCCACCCTGGAAGAAATGCCGCCCGTGACGATCTTGCTGCACAAGCCGGCCGGCATCAACGGCGGCGTGGGCAGCGAAGGCAAGCCGGCCCTGGCCTGTTTGCGTCCCGAAGAGCTGTTCACCCCGGAAAACGTGCTGCCCAGCGCCGTCACGCGCTTCCTCAAGCGCCACCTGATCGGCCTGACCATCACCAATCCGCTCGACACCATGGCTTCCGGCCTGCTGGTGTTTACGCAGGATTTCCGCGTTGCCCGCAAGCTGGTCGACGAAGCGAAAACGGTGGAGCAGGAATTCATCGTGGAAGTGTCGGGCGCCATCGCGGAAAACGGCCTGGCGCTGCTCAATCACGGCTTGCCTTTCAATGGCAAACCTTTGCCGCCGATCAAGGTCAGCTGGCAGAATGAAACGCGCTTGCGTTTCGCCCTGAAAAACGTGCAACCGGGCCAGATCGCCCATATGTGCAAGATGGTGGGACTGGAAGTGGTCGCCATGAAGCGCTTGCGCATCGGCCGCATCCCGATGGGCGCCATGCCCGTGGGGCAATGGCGTTATCTGCAAGGCTACGAAAGATTCTAAAGCTGCGGCGCCACGATGGCATGGCTTTCCGCAAAGCTTTTCCATAGCCGTTCGGCAATATTCAATGCAATGGTATCGGCCTTCTCTTGCAGGGCCGGGTTGCCCATGCTTTCGGTCGTGGCAAAGAACAGGGTCAGCCAGCGGCGGAACATGCAGGGCGTGAGGTGTTCCATTTGCGCGTGCTGGGCCAGCGGCTTGCCGTGGTAGCGCATGGTGCCGCGCAGCAAGCCCGACCAGAAATCGACCAATGTTGCCAGATGGGCATCCCAATCCTTGACCTCGGCGGCAAAGATGGGGCCCAGCATGGCATCGTCGCGGGCGGCCGCATAAAACGTGTGGACGAGATGCTTGACTTCGTCTTCGCTGCAGACTTCCTCGCGAAAGGGGGCGAAGCGCGTGTGGGGGAGGGGGGCGGTATTATTCATGGCACGCCATGATCGCAGAGGCCCCGTGGCGCTTCAATGACCCAGGTCAAGCCCCAGAAAAAACTCAGGCGGCGACTTTCTTTGACTTCTTGGCGGGGGCCGGCAATTGCACGATCTGCGTGCCCAGCAGCTTGTCGTGCAGGAATTGCCCATTGCCGGTGAACAGGGCCGTGCCTGACCAGGCCAGGATGCCCACGCCGATGGCGCTCAGGGCTGTCCAGTGCTGCAAATCGAATACATAGGACACCAGCAGTGCCGGCAGCAGCCACATCCATGACAGGATGTAGCGGAAGGCGGCCACGCGCAGTGGCACGTGGGCGTGGCCCGGCAGCACGACTTTCAGGCGCCACGTCTTCATGGCCAGGGTTTGCCCTTCGCGGCTCCACTGGTGGATGAAGTACGCACCCATGACGAGGAAGGCCAGGCACTGGCGCATGTGTTCCGTCAGTGGCGTATGCGCGCTCTGCACGGCCAGCTCAAACAGCAGGAAGGGCAAAAACAGCACGGCCAGGGCCAGCAGTGACTCGTACACCATGGAAATCAGGCGGCGCTTGATTGTGGGATGGGAAGTGATGCTGGCGGCAGGCGTGCTATTTGGCATAGTTCGGCAGGGGGGCAGGCGTGGCAGGCGGCGTGACGGGCACGGTGGCGGGAGCTGCGGCCGGATCGCTTACCGGCACGCTTGCCGCCGCAGGAGCGGGCGGCAGGACGGGCGCGGCGGCGACAGGTGCTGCCGGCGTGGCGGGTGGCAGGATCAAGGCTGGCTTGCTGGTATTCGAATTGATCGCAGGCACCTTGCCCAGCGGTTTTTTCGGTACCAGTTCCGTGGCCAGCTTTTTCTTTTGCTCTTCCGGCAATTGCTGGTATTGCTCCCATTGCGCGGTTTTTTGACCAGGATCGATCTTCTTCGTGCGCGCATAGTTTTCGCGCACCAGGCTGCGCTGTGCCGGCGTCAGCTTGACCCATTCTCGCATGCGTTCATGCACGCGGGTTTGCTCGTCGGGTGTCATGGAGGCAAAGCGGTTGGCGATATCGAGCCATTTCTGCTTGCGCAGGGCTTCCAGCTTGTTCCATTCGCCCGCCAGCGGCTGCAGGGCTTCCTGCTGCGCGTGCGACAGCTTGTTCCAGGACGGGTTGTCGCTGGCCTTGGGCGGCGTGCCGCCTTTGCCGGCCGTGCGGGGCGAGCCGGGCTTGACAGCCGGGGCCGGCGCCACCACGGGCGCTGCCGCCACGGGAGGGGCGACGGGCGCGGGATGTTGCTGCGCACCTACCCATGCAGCGCCAGCCAGGGCGCAGGCGCCCAGAGCCAAGCCGCCAGCCAGCCAGCCTTTGCGTACGCTCAAGCGTGCCATGCTTATTGCTCGCGTTTCGTCAGGTAGGCGTTGAAGCCATGGTCCATATAGGCGGAGAGCGGCAATTCGTCGGACAGAACGGCTGCGTCGATTTCTGCCAGTTCGGCAATATGTTGTTCCTGCTCAAACTGATAGATGCCCACCATGCCGCCAACCAGCAGCAGCAGCGGGATGATCACGCTCATGCGGCCCAGCCACGACAGCGGCTCGACCAACAGGTGGCTGGCGATGCCGGCGAAGACGTCCTTGCGCACGGCAACGACTGCGGGCGCGTCTGCCTTCTTGCGCGACAGGGCCAGCTTGCGTGCCGCTGCCAGGCGATCGGTGGCCGATGCGGGCAGGTCGTCGAGTTTTTCGTTCAGTGCATGGCGCACTTTGTAGGCGAAATTGAGATCGTCGGTGTTCATAATTTTATTCCCTTGGCTTTCAGCGATTCGGCGAGCGTGTGGGTAGCTCTAGAGCAATGTGTTTTCACGCTACCTTCGGAACAACCCATCGCTTCCGCTGTTTCAGCCACATCCATGTCCTGCCAATAACGCATGAGGAAGGCTTCGCGTTGACGTGAAGGCAGTTTTTGTACCTCTGCATCAATCAAATCAAGGATTTGTGCGCGCTCGACCTGGTCGGCCGAAGATTCGGCGGCGCTGGAACCCTGTTCCGATTCATAAGTGTCAAGTATATCAAAATCTTCATGCTCGTCGCCCGAGGGTTTCATGCCGGAAAACAGACTGACCCAGGTGTTGCGGACTTTTTCACGGCGGAAATAATCAAGGATGGTGTTCTGCAAGATGCGCTGGAACAGCATCGGCAATTCGGCGGCCGGCTTGTCGCCGTATTTCTCGGCCAGCTTGATCATGGCATCTTGCACGATGTCGAGTGCCGATTCTTCCTTGCGGACCGCGTAGGCGGCTTGCTTGAACGCGCGCCGCTCGACGTTTTCTAGAAAGTCGGATAATTCTTTGTCTGTTGCCATGCGGTATGGGGATCTTAGCGGCTGCGGGTGCGGTGGGCGAATTGGGGACGGGTATGCTTTTTGCAACCCCGTGCATGCTAGCAAAAAATGTGCGTTTCCGCAGGGTTTTTGCACGTCGTGCGAGCAAAAATGCAGCGAGGCTGACATTTTCCTTGACCATAATGGTGCAACGCGATAACGTATGGGACGCTTTGAACACCCCAAAGCCCTATGGTCAGGTCGCGACCGGCACACAAGGCCATCCGCGGCAAGACGCGCTTTCATTTGTAGGCAGTTTGTTCTAACCCGCGCCACAAGCGCGAGCGGTTCGTACAGGCGCCACAGAAACTCCGGCCAAACGAGTTGCGTTAAGCGTTGTTTTGTAAGGTATCTATGGGTGCCCAAAGAAATTGCGTGACCGCATGAAAAGGGAAGCAGGAGCACTGTTGCGTTAGGCGTACCTCGTCAGGAAAGAACATCCGATCAATCTCCAATGGACCTTGAAAGGAATGTTTCATGAATACCGAAGCAGCAGCAGGACCAATTACGGGCGCAGAAATTGTCGTGCGCTGTCTGGCTGAAGAGGGCGTCGAGCACGTCTTTGGATACCCGGGCGGAGCCGTACTCTACATCTACGACGCCATCTTCCAGCAAAACAAATTCCAGCATATCCTGGTACGTCACGAGCAGGCCGCGATCCACGCCGCCGATGCCTATTCGCGCAGCTCGAACAAAGTCGGTGTCGCCATCGTCACGTCCGGTCCGGGCGTCACGAATGCCGTCACGGGCCTGTCGACCGCGTACATGGACTCGATTCCCATGGTGGTGATCTCTGGCCAGGTGCCGAGCCACGCCATCGGCCAGGATGCGTTCCAGGAGTGCGACACGGTCGGCATCACCCGCCCCGTGGTCAAGCACAACTTCCTCGTCAAGGATGTCAAGGACCTGGCGGCAACGATCAAGAAAGCCTTCTTCATCGCCCGTACCGGCCGTCCGGGACCCGTGCTGGTCGATATCCCCAAGGATATCAGCATGCACAAATGCCATTTCGACTATCCGAAGGAAGTCGAGATGCGTTCCTACCGTCCCGTCGACAAGGGCCATTCGGGCCAGATCCGCAAGGCCGTGCAGCTGTTGCTGCAAGCCGAACGCCCGATGATCTACACGGGTGGCGGCGTCATCCTGGCGAATGCGGCTCCCGAGCTGAACAAGCTGGTCGACCGCCTGGGTTTCCCTTGCACCAACACCTTGATGGGCCTGGGCGGCTACCGCGCCTCGAGCGAGCAGTATGTCGGCATGCCCGGCATGCATGGCACTTATGAAGCGAACATGGCGATGCAGAATTGCGACGTCCTGATCGCCATCGGCGCCCGTTTCGATGACCGCGTGATTGGCAACCCGAAACATTTCGCCTCGCATCCACGCAAGATCATCCACGTGGACATCGATCCATCGTCGATTTCCAAGCGCGTCAAGGTCGATATTCCCATTGTCGGCAACGTCAAGGACGTGCTGATCGAGTTTCTCGCGCAACTGGACGCGGCCGAAGCCAAGCCGAACGTCAATGCATTGAGTAACTGGTGGAAGCAGATCGCCGAATGGCGTGGCCGCGAATGCCTGAAATACCCGACTTCCGACCTGGTCATCAAGCCGCAATCGGTGGTGGAAAAGGTCTTCCAGATCACCAAGGGCGACGCTTTCATCACGTCCGACGTGGGCCAGCACCAGATGTGGGCGGCGCAATATTATGGCTTCGACAAGCCGCGCCGCTGGATCAATTCCGGCGGCCTGGGCACCATGGGTGTCGGCTTGCCTTACGCCATGGGCGTGCAGATGGCCAATCCGGATGCCACCGTTGCTTGTATTACCGGCGAAGGCTCGATCCAGATGTGCATCCAGGAACTCGCCACGTGCAAGCAGTACCACCTGACGCCGAAGATCATCATGCTCAACAACCGTTTCCTCGGCATGGTGCGCCAGTGGCAGGAAATCGATTACGGTTCGCGCTATTCCGAGTCGTACATGGATTCGCTGCCCGACTTCGAAAGGCTGGCTGAAGCCTATGGTCACGTGGGCATGAAAATTGAAAAACCGGGCGACGTCGACGGCGCCCTGAAAGAGGCGTTTGGCATGAAAGACAGGCTGGTATTCATGAACTTCATTACCGACCAGTCCGAAAACGTGTGGCCAATGGTGAAAGCCGGCAAGGGCCTGTCCGAAATGATGCTCGGTTCGGAGGATCTCTAATCATGCGCCATATTATTTCTGTCTTGCTGGAAAACGAAGCGGGCGCCCTGTCGCGCGTGGTGGGCCTGTTCTCGGCACGCGGCTACAACATCGAAACGTTGACCGTGGCGCCGACGGAAGACTCGACCCTGTCGCGCATGACCATCGTCACCAGCGGCTCGGACGACATCATCGAGCAGATTACCAAGCACTTGAACCGCCTCATCGAAGTGGTGAAGGTGGTGGATCTGACCGAAGGCCAGCATATCGAACGCGAGTTGATGCTGATCAAGGTTCGTGCCGTGGGCAAGGAGCGCGAGGAAATGAAGCGCACCGCCGATATCTTCCGTGGCCGCATCATCGATGTCACCGAAAAGACGTACACGATCGAACTGACCGGCAACAAGGTCAAGCTGGACGCGTTCATCGATTCGATCGACCGCGCCGCCATCCTGGAAACCGTCCGTACGGGTGGTTCCGGCATCGGCCGCGGCGAACGCATCCTCAAAGTATAAAAATATAAGTAGCACTACGCGGCCCTGGCGCCGCATTTAAAACAACAACGCATCATCAAATTATAGGAAATACCATGAAAGTTTTTTACGACAAAGACGCTGACCTCTCCTTGATCAAAGGCAAAAACGTTGCCATCATCGGCTACGGTTCGCAAGGCCACGCGCACGCACAAAACCTGAACGATTCGGGCGTCAACGTCACCGTCGGCCTGCGCAAGGGTGGCGCTTCGTGGACCAAGGTCGAGCAAGCCGGCCTGAAAGTAGCGGAAGTGAACGACGCCGTGAAAGCGGCCGACGTCATCATGATCTTGCTGCCAGATGAAAACATCGCCCAGGTCTACAACGAAAACATCGCTCCGTTCGCCAAGCAGGGCGCCGTCCTGGCCTTCGCCCACGGCTTCAACGTGCATTACGGCCAAGTCGTTCCCCGCGCCGACCTGGACGTGATCATGGTCGCGCCGAAAGCCCCGGGCCACACCGTGCGCGCTACCTACACCCAAGGTGGCGGCGTGCCCCACCTGATCGCCGTGTACCAGGATAAATCGGGCATCGCCCGCGATATCGCCCTGTCGTACGCCTCGGCCAACGGCGGCGGACGTGCCGGCATCATCGAAACGAACTTCCGTGAAGAAACCGAAACCGATCTGTTCGGTGAGCAAGCCGTGCTGTGCGGCGGCGCCGTGGAACTGATCAAGGCCGGTTTCGAAACCCTGACGGAAGCGGGTTATGCGCCTGAAATGGCTTACTTCGAGTGCTTGCACGAACTGAAACTGATCGTCGACCTGATCTATGAAGGCGGCATCGCCAACATGAACTACTCGATCTCGAACAACGCCGAATACGGCGAATACGTGACCGGTCCTAAAGTGGTGACGTCGGCCACCAAGGATGCGATGCGTCAATGCCTGAAAGACATTCAGACGGGCGAATACGCGAAGAGCTTCATCCTGGAAAACAAGGCAGGCGCACCGACCCTGATCTCGCGTCGCCGTTTGACGTCCGAGCACCAGATCGAAGAAGTGGGCGCCAAACTGCGCGCCATGATGCCTTGGATCGCCAAGAACAAGATGGTTGACCAGTCGAAGAACTAAGCAGTCTGTTGCATAGCAAAGCCGGCGCAAGCCGGCTTTTTTTTGTGCGCAGGCGCTTGGCAGGCAACATCCGTTACAATCAGGCCCCTTCAAAAATACCGCCAGCACCATGCTTGTTTTTTCTAAAGTTTTCGTTGGAAATCTTCATCTGATCAAGCGCCCCGTCTCGGTTGCCATCAGCTGCTGGTTTCTGATCTTCGGCTCGCTGTCATCCCTGGTGTCTGCTTACCTTGGCCGTGACGATCCCGCCATGCTGGCCTGGATGGAACGCAGCGCGATTTCCGCCGAGGTGCAGTACGCGATGTTGTTCGCCAGCCTGGGCATCACCCTGGTGGCAGCGCTGGCCATGCTGCAACGGCAGCGTGGCGCGCGCACTGTTTATCTGGTGTGGGGCGTGATCGACATTGCGCTCAGTCTGGCGACCGTGCCACTCAAGATGAGTGTCCTGCCTGGCGTGCTCACGTTCGTCGTCATCTGCGCCTTCCTGTTCAGTCCGAAATCGAATGCCTGGTTTTCGCCACGCAAGGCGGCCAATGATGCCTGCATGACGCCAGCTTGAGGGCGGCTGTTCTTGTGTGCACGCTTTTGGTGCGTTTGCGCTATAATTCCGCCCTTCCTTTGCAGTTTCCTATGGACTGCATCTGTTTCGGTATCTGCCGACCGCAACGCGCATCACCGCTTTTGTAGCACGCCAGGCGCTAGTTGATCAGCCGCTTGCGCATCCTGAAGGACCCCTATGACCGACCGCATTACCACGACAGTACCCATGCCGGGCACTGCCGAATCTTCCGTTTCCGAACGGCTTCCCATCCTGGCCTTGCTGGCCCTGGCCATGACGGCGTTTCTCGCCCTCCTGTCGGAAACCCTGCCGGCCGGCCTGCTGCCGCAGATTGCCCGGGATCTTCATATTTCCGAAGTCATGACCGGCCAGCTGGTGACCGTCTACGCCATCGGCTCGATCCTGACCGCCATTCCCCTGACGGCCCTGACGAGCGGCTGGCGCCGGCGAAATGTCTTGCTGCTGGCCATCATCGGCTTTTTGATCTTCAATACGGCGACGGCCCTGTCGCCCAACTATATTGTCGCCCTGGTCTCGCGCTTCATCACTGGCATGGCCGCCGGGCTGGCCTGGGGCTTGATGGCTGGCTACGCGCGCCGCATGGTGTCCGTCGAGCAGCAGGGCAGGGCGATGGCCATTGCCATGATAGGCACGCCGCTGGCGCTGTCGCTGGGCGTGCCGCTGGGTACCTTGATGGGTGGTGTGCTGGGCTGGCGCAGCATCTTTGGCATCATGTCCGGCCTGGCCGTGGTGCTGGTCGCGTGGGTGCTGCTGGTTGTGCCCGATTACCCTGGGCAAAAGAATGGCGAACGCCTGTCGATACGTGCCGTGTTCATGACGCCGGGCGTGCGGCCTATTTTGGCGGTCATCGTCGCCTGGATGCTGGCGCATAACATTTTATATACGTATATCGCACCGTTCCTGGCGCCGTCCGGCTTGCGCCCCCGCGTCGACCTGGTGCTGCTCGTATATGGTCTGGGTTCACTGGCCGGCATCTGGCTGGTCAGCCAGCTGATCGACCGCTGGCTGCGCCCGCTCGTGCTGGGCTGCATCGCCGCCTTTGCCCTCGTGATGGTCGCGCTGGGACTGGCGATGGACTCGCCCGCCGTCATCTATATCAGCATGGGCATCTGGGGTGTCACCTTCGGCGGCGCCGGCACCTTGCTGCAGACGGCGTCGGCGGACGCAGCCGGCGACGGCATGGATGTGGCGCAGGCGATGGTGGCGACCATCTGGAACGTGGCCATCGCGGGCGGCGGCCTGGCGGGCGGCATGTTGCTCGACGGCTATGGCGCGGCGTCGTTCCCTTGGGCCATGCTGGCCTTGCTGCTGGTGGCATTGACTATCGCCTGGTGCGCGCACCGCCACAGTTTCAAGCCGGGCCGGCGCAGTGGCGGCGCGGTGCTGGGCCACTAATAACGCTGTTATTTTGAATGATGGTGTGTTGAAATGTGAGCAGATGTGACTGGCAGACACATTTTGTGACGATTTGTTAATTTGCGCCACGGGAACGAATGAGGCGTTAGAATCTACACAGTTTGACAAGTTTCTCAGGCGAAATGGGGGCGTGCAGTGCATGCCCCACTGCCTGCTGTCAGCCATATTAACTACCTAGGAGTACCTTCATGACCGTGATGAAATCCGTCCTTGTTGCCGCCGCAGCCACCGTTGCCCTGAGCGCGCAAGCCCAATCCCTGCCAACCAACGGCACCCTGGTGGTCGTACCCGCATTTGGCGAAGTCAAGCATGTCAATGACCAGGTGGTCGCTACCCTGGCCATCGAAGAACAGGACAAGGACAAGGCTGCCGCTGCGTCGCGCGTGAACCAGAAGATGAACAAGGGTATCGCCATCGTCAAGCAGGCCGATCCGTCGGCGGCACTGAAATCGTACGGTTACTACACTTATCCTGTGTACCCGGAAGAGCGTCCATTGCCAGCCGGCGCCGTCGCCAAGCCACGTTTGCCAACGGCCTGGAGAGTCGGCCAGTACCTGGAAGTGACAACGGCCAATCTGGCGTCCTTGCCAAAAACCGTGTCGGCGGCGCAAGGCGTGCTGACCCTGAATGGCTTGAATTTCGGCCTGAAGCCGGAAACCATCCGCCTGCTGGACGACCAGCGCATCGCCGCTACCTACAAAAATCTGAATGAGCGCGTGGCCGCCATCGCCAAGGCCATGGGCCGCAACGTGTCCGACGCCGTGCTCGATACGGTGGACTTTGAAGGTTCGGGCAACTATGCCAACGAAAGCCGTCCTGCCGCCGCACCGATGATGATGCGCAGCGCCAAGATGGCCGAAGACAGCGTCGTGGCCGAGCCAAGCTTCGAGCCGGGCGAGACCACCCTCGACATGCGCGTCGTCGGCAAGGTCAAGTTCAAGTAAGCACGCCAGCGTGGAAATATTTCCACATTAGCATGTTGTAAAAATCATGGGGCTGCTGGCCCCATGCGCGTTTTTGCCCCATTATTTTCCAGGAGAACACCATGACCGTCATGAAAGCTATGCTGGCTGCCGCCGCCGTTACCGTTGCCCTGTCCGCCCAAGCGCAAAGCCTGCCCACTTCCGGCACCCTCGTCGTGGTGCCCGCCAACGGCGAAGTGGTGCATGCGAATGACCAGGTGACCGTCACCCTCGCCATCGAAGAGCAGGACAAGGACAAGGCCGCCGCCGCCTCGCGCGTCAACCAGAAGATGAACCAGGGCGCGGCCATCGTCAAGAAAGCCGACCCGCAAGCCGTGCTGAAGACCCAGGGCTACTACACGTATGCCGTGTACCCGGAAGCGGCGCCCCTGCCGCCGGGCGTCGCCGCCAAGCCAAGAGTGCCGACCGGCTGGAGAGTGGGCCAGTACTTGCAGGTGACGACGACGAACCTGGCCGCCTTGCCGAAAACCGTTTCCGCAGCGCAAGGCGTACTGACCCTGAACCGTTTGAACTTCGGCCTGGCGCCCGCCACGGTCCGCAAGCTCGATGACCAGCGCATCGCCGCCGCCTACAAGAACCTGAATGAGCGCGTGGCCGCCATCGCCGGCGCCATGGGCCGCAATGTCAATGACGCCGTGATTGATACCATCGATTTCGAAGGCTCGGGCAATTACGCCCAGCGCGTCAGCGTGGCCGGCGCGCGCAACATGAGTGCAGACTCCATGGGCTACGGCGGCAACCAGGTGGCCGAACCGAGCTTCGAGCCGGGCGAAACGACCCTGAACATGGGCCTGGTGGCGAAGGTCAAGTTCAAATGATGCTTGAACAGGCGTCAATATTGCCAGCTTGACGCCGCCGCGCTTTTCTTTGGCGGTGGCTCCTCTATAATGGCAACATCGGCAGGCGCATGCCGCAAGACGAATGCGCCTGCCATCTGGCACCGAATCCCCCGCAGTACACAAGATATGGAACAACATGGCAAACTTCCCCCGTCGTAGAGGCAAGAACGGCACCCCCGCAGTATCCAAAGCGTCCCGCTTCAGCAAATTCGTGCGCCAGCCGGTGAGCGATGGCACTGGCAAGAAAACCTTGCGTCGCCGCGGCATCTATCTGTTGCCGAATGCCTTTACGACGGCAGCCCTGTTTTGCGGTTTCTACGCCATCGTCATGGCCATGAACCAGAAATTCGAACACGCGGCCTGGGCCATCTTCATCGCCATGATCCTCGATGGTCTGGACGGCCGCATTGCGCGCCTGACGAATACGCAGAGCGAATTCGGCGCCCAGTACGACAGCCTGTCCGACATGGTGTCGTTTGGCGCCGCGCCGGCGCTGGTGATCTACGAATGGTCGCTGCGCGGCATGGGCAAGCTGGGCTGGCTGGCCGCCTTCGTGTATTGCGCCGGTGCCGCCTTGCGACTGGCCCGCTTCAACACGAATATCGCCGTGGTCGACAAGCGCTTCTTCCAGGGCTTGCCCAGCCCGGCAGCCGCAGCCATGGTGGCCGGCTTCATCCTGCTGATGAATGACCTGGAATTTGCCGGCAACCAGCTGGCCTGGGTATCGTGGACGATCGCCCTGTTCTCGGGCCTGACCATGGTCACCAACGTGCCGTTCTACAGCTTCAAGGATGTGAATTTCCGCAAGTCCGTGCCCTTCATCGTGGTATTCCTGCTGGCATTGTTCTTCGCGCTCATTTCCATCGACCCGCCGAAAGTGCTGTTCCCGATTTTCGTCGCCTATGGCCTGTCCGGCTACGCCGTGTTCTTCTGGCGCATGGCGAAGGGCAAGCCCGTCAGCATCATTCAGACCGACCCCGAGCATTGATGCGCAGAGTCGGTAGCGTCGCCAGTCTTCAGCCAGCCAGGAGCAGCCATGAGCACCAGCAACCGACTCATCATTTTTGACACCACCTTGCGCGACGGCGAGCAATCGCCGGGCGCTTCCATGACGCGCGAGGAAAAGCTGCGCATCGCCAAGCAGCTCGAACGCATGAAGGTCGATGTGATCGAGGCGGGCTTCGCCGCCGCTTCGCAGGGCGACTTCGAGTCGATACGGGCGATTGCCGGCGCCGTGCGCGAATCGACCATCTGCTCGCTGTCGCGCGCCAACGACCGCGACATCGCCCGCGCCGCCGAAGCCCTGCAACCGGCCGAGCGCAAGCGCATTCACACTTTCATTGCCACTTCGCCCCTGCACATGCAGATGAAGCTGCGCATGACGCCCGAGGAAGTCTTGCTGCAGGCGCAGAACGCCGTGCGCTACGCGCGCCAGTTCACGGACGATATTGAATTCAGTCCCGAAGACGGCAGCCGCTCCGATGAGGATTTCCTGTGCCGTGTGCTGGAAGCCGTGATCGCCGAGGGCGCCACGACCATCAATTTCCCCGATACGGTGGGCTACGCCGTGCCTGAAATCTTCGGCAATACCATCAAGCGCTTGCGCGAACGCATACCGAATTCCGATAAAGCCATCTGGTCTGTCCATTGTCATAACGACCTGGGCCTGGCAGTCGCCAATTCGCTGGCCGGCGTCATGATAGGCGGCGCGCGGCAGATCGAATGCACGGTCAATGGCCTCGGCGAGCGGGCCGGCAACACGGCACTGGAAGAAGTGGTGATGGCGCTGCGCACGCGCGCTGCCTATTACAACTTGACGGTAGGCATCGATACGACGCAAATCGTGGCGGCGTCAAAAATGGTGTCGCAAATTACGGGCTTTGCCGTGCAGCCGAACAAGGCGGTGGTGGGCGCGAACGCCTTTGCGCACGCGTCGGGCATCCACCAGGATGGCATATTGAAAGCGCGCGAGACGTATGAAATCATGCGTGCCGAAGACGTGGGCTGGACGGCCAACAAGATTGTTCTCGGCAAGCTGTCGGGCCGCAATGCCTTCAAGCAGCGGCTGCACGAGCTGGGCATCGCGCTCGAATCGGAAGCGGAAGTCAACGCTGCCTTCCTGCGTTTCAAGGAGCTGGCCGATCGGAAATCCGAGATTTTCGACGAAGACATCATGGCCCTCGTCAGCGAGGAACAGCAGGCGCAGGAGAGTGAGCACTACCGTTTCATTTCCCTGGCGCAGCAGTCGACGACGGGCGCCGTGCCTCATGCGCGCGTGGAATTTCTCGTCGGCGGCGTGCAGCGCAGCTGCGAAGGGCAGGGTGACGGTCCCGTCGATGCTACCGTCAATGCCATCGAAAGCGCGGCCGCCAGTGGCGCGGAGCTGGTCTTGTTTTCCGTGAATGCCATCAGTACGGGCACGCAGTCGCAGGGCGAGGTGACGATGCGCCTCTCACGCGACGGGCGTATCGTCAACGGCGTGGGTGCGGATCCGGACATCATCGTCGCGTCGGCCAAGGCGTATTTGTCGGCGCTGAACAAGTTACATGCCAAGGATGAGCGCATCGATCCGCAGCCGTAGTAAAGGACGTCGTTACGCTAGCAATCTGTCACCAGAAAGAGCGCCGCTCCTCCTTGTCCGGATCGGGGCCGTTCATCATCATGCGCACGATGCCGTCGTGGTCGAAGTGCACGTGCATCATGGAATCCCAGGCGCCCGATTCCTTGTAGCGGTAAGACCAGACGACCAGTTTAGGGATGGACAGATAGGATTTTTCCGTCGGGCGGCCCAGCAGTTGCAGCACGTCCTGCTGGGTCGACAAGCCCACCTTGACCCGGGCAAAGCCTGGCGTGTCGAGCACTTGCTCGTAGGAAATGAGCTTGTCATCCGGGCCGAAGCGCGCCATGTAGGTGTACTGGCCGTACGGCCCCGTCGCGTATTCCAGTTCCGGCCCCGTGGGCAGCTGGTAAATGGCAGTCGGCCGGCCCAGGCGCGCTTCCACTGCGGTGCGCGGTTCGCCCGGCTGCGGCGGCGGGCCGCCCAGGCTGGAACAGCCCGCGAGCACGGCAAGCAGCACAGGTGTTGCTAATTTGAGTATGGTTTTCATGTTTATGCTCCTCAAATGCAGGAAAATCCTATCATGCGCCGAGAAAAGGCTGCACGGCAGGATACAGGCGGGCATTTTTCCGATATACTTGCGCGTCTGGTTGTAAGCATAGACCAGTATTTTAATAATCGTAGTTCACGGTGGATAGGGTTCAGACTCTGTGCACCGCATGTGAAAGGTTTATCATGACAGTAGAAAACATCAACAAAGCCGCTATCATCGCGGACAACGCACGTGGTCAAAACGACACCGGCTCCCCTGAAGTGCAAGTTGCACTGCTGACAGCTCGCATCAACGAACTGAACGGCCACTTCAAAGCCCACTCGAAAGATCACCACTCCCGCCGCGGCCTGATCATGATGGTCAACCGTCGTAAGAGCCTGTTGTCCTACCTGAAGGCTAAAGACGCTACCCGTTATCGCGACCTGATCGCTAAACTTGGTCTGCGCAAGTAATTTTTGCCGTACAAGGTTTATACAGAAATGCCTGCGCCAGTTCGCTGACGCGGGCATTTTGTCATTTGAATTCCTGATTTATGTCGGTAAGTGCAGTATTCTCTACCGATATCATGTTTTAAAAGTAAAGTGGTAAAGGCGGCAACGATGTTTGCGCCGCCTGTGGTGAGGTGAACGACAGCCCCTGAAAATCTGTCGGCAATTAGAAAAGGGATACCCCATGTTTAACAAAGTTACGAAAACCTTCCAGTACGGTCAACACCAAGTGACCCTGGAAACCGGCGAGATCGCACGTCAGGCATCCGGCGCAGTGCTGGTGTCGATCGAAGATACCGTCGTTCTGGCAACGGTAGTGGCACGCAAAGATGCCAAGCCAGGCCAGGATTTCTTCCCTTTGACGGTTGATTATGTTGAAAAAACCTATGCTGCCGGTAAAATCCCGGGCGGTTTTTTCAAGCGCGAAGGCCGTCCTTCCGAAAAAGAAACACTGACATCCCGTTTGATCGACCGTCCTATCCGTCCGCTGTTCCCGGAAGGCTACCTGAATGAAGTGCAAGTTATCATTCACGTGCTGTCGGTCAACCCGGAAATCGATCCGGACATCGCCGCCATGATCGGCGCATCGGCTGCCCTGTGCGTATCGGGCGTGCCTTTCAACGGCCCTATCGGCGCTGCGCGCGTCGGTTACGCCAATGGCCAGTACATCCTGAACCCAACCGTTCAGCAACTGAAGACGTCGGAAATGGACCTGGTGGTCGCCGGTACCGAAACGGCCGTGCTGATGGTCGAATCGGAAGCGAAACAGCTGTCCGAAGAAATCATGCTGGGCGCCGTGGTCTTCGGCCACGACCAGATGAAAGTCGTCATCGACGCGATTCACGACCTGGTGCGTGACGGCGGCAAGCCGGAAGTGGAATGGGCGCCTGCGCCGAAAAACGAAGCACTGATCGCCCGCGTCGCGCATTTCGCCAACGCCAAGATCAATGACGCGTATCAAACCAAGGACAAGCAAGAGCGTACGGCCAAGCTGAAAGCAGCGACGTCGGAAGTGATCGCCGACCTGTCGGCTGAAGCGGCTGCTGCCGGCGGCGCTTCCATCGATAGCGCAGAAGTCAACAACATCCTGTTCGACATCGAAGCGAAAATCGTGCGTACGCAAATCCTGGACGGTGAGCCACGCATTGACGGCCGCGACACGCGCACCGTGCGTCCGATCTCGATCCGCACCAGCGTGTTGCCACGCACCCACGGTTCGGCCCTGTTCACGCGCGGCGAAACACAGGCGCTGGTCGTCGCCACCCTGGGCACCGCCCGCGACAGCCAGAAGATCGATGCGCTGATGGGCGAGTTCACCGATTCGTTCATGCTGCATTACAACATGCCTCCGTTCGCCACCGGCGAAACGGGCCGTGTCGGTACGCCTAAGCGCCGCGAAATCGGCCACGGCCGCCTGGCCAAGCGCGCGCTGATCGCCGCCCTGCCAGCAGCTGAAGAGTTCAGCTACTCGGTGCGTCTGGTATCGGAAATCACGGAATCGAACGGTTCCTCGTCGATGGCTTCCGTCTGCGGCGGTTGCCTGGCACTGATGGACGCCGGCGTGCCGATGAAAGAACACGTGGCTGGTATCGCCATGGGCCTGATCAAGGAAGGCGGCAAGTTTGCCGTGCTGTCCGACATCCTGGGCGACGAAGATCACCTGGGCGACATGGACTTCAAGGTAGCCGGTACCCGCAACGGTATCACGGCGCTGCAGATGGACATCAAGATCATGGGCATCACCAAGGAAATCATGCAAGTGGCACTGGCGCAAGCCAAGGAAGGCCGCGAGCACATCCTGGGCGAAATGCAAAAAGCCATGCCGCACGTCAAAACCGAACTGTCCGATTTCGCACCGCGTCTGATCACCATCAAGATCAACCCGGAAAAAATCCGTGACGTGATCGGCAAGGGCGGCGCCGTGATTCGCGCGCTGACCGAAGAGACGGGCACCCAGATCGACATCAGCGACGAAGGCGTGGTCACCATCGCTTCCGTCGACGCTGCTGCCGGCCAGGAAGCCAAGCGCCGCATCGAAGAACTGACCGCTTCCGTCGAAGTGGGCAAGACCTACGAAGGCACCGTGCTGAAACTGCTGGACTTCGGCGCCATCGTGCAAGTCATGCCAGGCAAAGACGGCTTGCTGCACATTTCGCAGATCGCCAACGAGCGCGTCAATGCCGTGGCCGATTACCTGAAAGAAGGCCAGCTGGTTCGCGTCAAGGTCCTGGAAACGGACGACCGCGGCCGTCTGAAGCTGTCGATGAAAGCTGCTGAAGGCAACGAAGCGCCAGCCGCTTAAGTTAGCCTGAGTGCGGCCTCGGCCGCATGCTCAAAAACCGCCAGTGCGCAAGCCCTGGCGGTTTTTTTTATGCGCCGCGTTTGCGCTGTATCGAAGGTGTGTGCCGACATGTGCGCCGGCCTTGATCCAGCGCGTATCGGCCGCTGCCGCGCCTTGTCGATTCGGGATGGGACCTTCCCCTGAACGCGTCTTCCAGGGAGATGCAGCATGCGCACCCTATGCGGGCTGGACATCGTACCCACGCCGGTGCTGCTGCCCATCTCTATCGCCGTCACATCCACATCCACATCCATGCTGGCGCAGGCGCAGGTGGCTGCTGGCGCCTTGAATGCGCCCCTGCCATGGGGCGATATCCCGGGCGGGCGCTACTTTAACGAAGGCAGCCAGCGCCGTTACCCCGAGCTGGAGCAGGCGTTTGCCCGTTTCCGCATCGAAGCCACGGGCGGCGAATCGCCCGCCTTGCGCAAGCTGCGCGGCGAGATGTAGTTGATATGTAGTTAATAGACGGTATCAATTGTTGTTTATGGGTAATTGAGAGTCAGTATTACTTGACGACAAAATCTTATTCATCGACCATGGCGCATCCCTCCCGATTTCCCCTTTTTTATTGGATGCACCATGTTGTCCTCCCTTAAGGCGCGGCTGATCGCCATCGCCGTTTCCACCGTCGTGCTGGCCATGCTGGCCGTCGCCATCGCCAATTTCTATACCACGCGCTCAAGCACCCTTGCCGCGCTCGATACGCAGATGCTGCAGTTGTCGCACAGCCATGCGGCAGCCATCGCCGAATGGCTGCGCTCCAAGCAAGCCGTCGTGGGCTCGCTCAAGCAGGGTGCCACGGCGGCCGATCCGCTGCCGGCCCTGAAGGCGGCCGAGCAGGCTGGCACGTTTGACATGGCGTATATCGGCTTTGCCGACAAGCATGCCGTCTTTTCGCAGGAGCGCAAGCGCGCCGCCGACTACGATCCTACGGCGCGGCCCTGGTACAAGCAGGCGTCCGAGTCGGGCGGTCCCATCATCACGGCGCCATATATCGGCGCCAGCACGGGCAAGCTGGTGGTGACGTTTGCCGAGCCGCTGGGCGGCAAGGGCAGCGTGACGGGCGTGATGGCGGCCGACGTGATGATGGATGCCGTGGTGCAAAATGTCGCCTCGATCAAGCCAACCGCGTCCAGCTACGCCTTCCTCGTCGATGGTGGCGGCAAGATCATCGCCCACCCGGACGGCAAGCTGACCCTGAAGCCGCTGGCCGAGCTGGACCCGGGCTTGAGCGCGCAGGCGCTGGGCAATATTGAAAAGAGCGGCGACGGTGCCGCCATTCGCCTTGGCGAGCGCGAAGGTATCTTGCATGTGAGTAAGGTGCCGGGCAGCGACTGGCTGCTGGCTACCGTGCTCGATCGCGCGGAAGCCACGCAAGCCCTGAGCTCCATGCTGCGCGCCTCGGCCCTGACGGCCTTGCTGGTGCTGGCCCTGGCCGCCGCGGCACTGAGCGTGCTGGTAGCGCGCGCCTTGCGCCGCCTGGGCCTGGTGCGCGATGCGATGGAAGCGATCGCCACCGGCGACGGCGACCTGACCAGCCGCCTCGACGCGGAAGGTGCGGATGAGCTAGCGCAGATCGCCAAGGCCTTCAATTTGTTCGTCGAGAAAATCGCCACCGTGCTGGTGCAGATCCGCAGCATCAGCACCCTGGTGCGCAGTGAGTCAGCCGACATTGCCGCCGGTAATGCCGACCTGTCCTCGCGCACGGAAGCGCAGGCGGGCGCGCTGGAAGAGACGGCCAGTTCGATGGATGAGCTGACCTCGACCGTCAAGCAGAATGCGGAAAATGCGCATGCGGCCAACGAGCTGGCCATGTCCGCCTCGGAAGTGGCGGCCAAGGGTGGCCGCGTCGTGCAGCAGGTGGTGGGCACCATGGCAGGCATCCAGGAAAGCTCGCGCAAGATCGTCGACATCATCGGCGTGATCGATGGCATCGCTTTCCAGACGAATATCCTGGCCTTGAATGCGGCCGTCGAGGCGGCCCGCGCAGGCGAGCAGGGCAGGGGCTTTGCCGTGGTGGCGTCCGAAGTGCGCAACCTGGCGCAACGCTCGAGCCAGGCAGCCAAGGAAATCAAGGAATTGATCGGCGACTCGGTGGAAAAGGTGGGCGCCGGCGGCAGGCTCGTCGATGAAGCGGGCCAGACCATGGATCAGGTGGTGGCCTCGGTGCAGCAATTGACGACCATCATGAGCGAGATCACGGTGGCCAGCCGCGAACAGAGTGCCGGCATCGGCGAAATCAATACGGCCGTCACGCACATGGATACCATGACGCAACAGAACGCGGCCCTTGTCGAGCAGGCAGCGGCCGCCGCGGAAAGCCTGCAGGAGCAGGCGGTGGACCTGGCGCAGGCCGTCGGCATGTTCCGCCTCGGAGATGCAGGCGCCAGCGCGGCGTCCGCACCCGTGACGCGCCTCAAGGCCAGGCCAGCGGCGCCAGCGCCGCGCGCGCCGGCCCGCGCGCTGTCGCCGAGCAAGCCGGTCAAGGCAGCGAAGTCCGGCGCCGACGAGTGGGAAGAGTTTTAAGCGCGCAGCAGTCGCGACGTTGATTCGCGACGCCTATTCGGCACGTTCATCCGCGTTTTTGTCAGGTCAGCCTGCCAAAAGCGCAGTTCGTCGCAATCGGCGTGTTGGCCGGGGGCGGTATGGCTATAGTGACACCATACCGCAAGCCCACTGCCAGACACCCGAGGAGAACAACATGAACGTCGCTAAAAACATGGAAGTCATTGCCGTTGCCGCCGCCATCCTGGTCAGCGCCAGCTGCTACGCCATTGCCCCGGCCGCCCCGGCCCTGCAAGTGGCCAGTTCCACGGCCACCCTGGCCGCGCCAGCGAACAAGGCTGCCATGCAAGTGGTGGTGATCAAGGCCAAGCGCCTCAGTGCCGCGGAAAAATCCCGTTTTGCATAATTGATTGTCAGCAATTTTCCGCGCTGCTACAGTGGTGCTGCGCGAGCAATGCGGGCGCCCCCGGCGGGCGGCCAGACAGATAAAAACAAGATACCGAGGATGCATTACATGAAAAAGACACTCCAACTGGCGCTGCTGTTCCTGGCGGCACTGGGCCTGGTGCGCGGCGCGGCCGCCGAGACCCGCTTGCTGGAAATGCGCAACATCGACGCCCGCGTGGTACGCGTCAAGCTCGATGGCGTGATGGAAGTGCGCATTCGCCAGGGCAACGTGCCTTCGCTGAGCATCACGGCCGACAAGCGCTACATCGCCGATGTCAGCACGGCGCAAAGCGGCGATACCCTGCACATCGAGACGGAAGTGCGCGGCTTCAAGATCGGTCCCTCGTCGATACGCGCCGACCTCGTCTTGCCGAACTTGCGCGAACTGAGCTCGGAAGGCTTTGGCAGCACCGACATCACCGGTTTCAAGGGCGAGGAGCTGACCCTGTCGCTGGAAGGGGCGGGCAGCATCAAGCTGGTGGGCGACTACCGCAAGCTCAATGCCAGCCTGGGTGGCGTGGGCAGCATGCAGCTCTGGATCGGCAATAACGACAAAGCGGAGCTGGACTTGCAGGGTGCCGGCTCGGTAGTGCTGGGCGGACGCGGACGCATCCTGAAAGCCAGCCTGGGCGGCCTGGGCAGCCTGAATGCGCAGCAATTCGAGGCGGACGCCGTCAACCTGGAATTGAGTGGCCTCGGCAATGCCACGGTGAATGCCCATACGAATGCCAAGCTGAACCTGAGCGGACTCGGGTCGGTGGTGGTGTACGGCAAGCCGGCCAACCGCGATGTCAGCGTCGAGGGCCTGGGCAAAGTTAGCTGGAAGTAAAAGCATCCTGCCGCAGATATTATTGGCAGGACAAGAATAAGTAGTCAGACCACATCCCATTCCGATGAAAAAACTGATCATTACATTACTCATGCTGTTGACGATACAGCTACCCGCGCGGGCTGGTTTCGCCGAAGGCGCCAGTGCTTACAACAACAAGAATTACGCGCTAGCCTACAAGGAAATATTGCCCCTTGCAAAGACGGGCAACGCCGATGCCCAGCATTTGCTGGGCTTGATGTATTACATGGGACGGGGCTTGCCGCAGGATTACAAGCAAGCCATGTTCTGGCACCGCAAGGCGGCCGAGCAGGGCAAGGCTGACGCCCAGTATGTGGTGGGCGCCATGTATTACACGGGCAATGCCGTGCTGCAGGATCACAAGCAGGCAGTGGGCTGGTTCCGCAAGGCTGCCGAGCAGAATCATGCGGAGGCGCAGCAGGTGCTGGGCCTGATGTATCGCTACCACATGGGCGGCGTGCAGCAGGACAACGTCATCGCCTACATGCTGTGGAACCTGGCGGCCGCGAATGGCAACGCAAATGCGGCCGACCAGCGCGCCGCCGTGGTGCGCAAGATGACGCATGAGCAAGTCGAGGAGGGGCAGGCCCTGTCGGCGAAATGGAAGCCGGGCACGCCCTTGCCGCGCCAGTCGAAGACGGGCGCCGGTTGAGGGGGAGTGGTCGTCTGCAAGGGCTGGCGGCTTGGCGTACAATCGCCATTTTCCCTTGAAAGAGTCCCGCCATGCGTGCAGTTGCCATCAGCCAGCCAGGTCCCGCCGACGTTTTGCAGATCGCCGAACGTCCCATGCCGCACTATAAGGCGGGCGAACTGCTGATTAAGGTGCACGCGGCCGGCATCAACCGTCCCGACGTGTTGCAGCGCCTGGGCAAGTATGCGCCGCCCGCCGGCGCGTCCGACTTGCCGGGCCTGGAAGTGGCTGGCGAAGTCGTCGATGGCGATTTTACTGACACTGTATTCAAGAAGGGCGACCTGGTCTGCGCCTTGGTGCAGGGCGGCGGCTATGCCGAATACTGCGCAGCCCCAAGCGGCCAATGCCTGCCTTTGCCCAAAGGCTTGACGGCGCTGGAAGGCGCGTCCCTGCCGGAAAACTTCTTCACCGTCTGGAGCAATGTGTTCGATCGCTGCGCGCTGGCCGACGGCGAAACCTTGCTGGTGCAGGGCGGCACGTCCGGCATTGGCGTGGCGGCCATTCAATTGGCGGCCGCGCTCGGTCACCGCGTGTTCGCCACGGCGGGCAGCGATGAAAAAGCGCGCGCCTGCGAGGCGCTGGGCGCCGAACGGGGCATCAATTACCGCACGGAAGATTTCGTTGCCGTCGTCAAGGAGTTGACGGCAGGCCGCGGTGTGGATGTCATCCTCGACATGGTGGGTGGCGACTACCTGCCGCGCGAGATCGATTGCCTGGCCGACGATGGCCGCATCGGCTTGATCGCCGTGCAGGGCGGCAGCAAGGCCACCCTGGACCTGGGGCAGGTGCTGCGCCGCCGCCTGAGCGTCAGCGGCTCGACCCTGCGCCCCCGTCCCGTCGCCTTCAAGGCGGCCATCGCGAACCACCTGCGCTCGACCGTCTGGCCCCTGATCGAGGCGGGCAAGATCAAGCCTGTGATCTATCAAACCTTCCCATTGGAAAAAGCCAACGAGGCGCATGCCTTGATGGAAGCGAGCACGCATGTAGGCAAGATCATGTTGCAAGTTGCCTGAAACGGGGCACTGCCTGTTTGACCGGCATCGACGCCGGAGTTAGAATGACGGGTTATTAGAATTTAGGCTACTATGCGTCGCAAACTCGTCGTCGGAAATTGGAAAATGAACGGCAGTCGCACCTCGAACGCGGTGTTATTGTCTGAAATAGTGGCTGGCCTGGCTGCCTCTGGCGCCGCCAGCGCCGTCTGTGTGCCCGCGCCGTATCTGGCGCAGTGCCAGACGCAATTGGCAGGCACGGCTCTTGGTTGGGGCGCGCAGGATGTGTCCGCGCACGCCAGCGGCGCCTACACGGGCGAAATCTCGGTCGCGATGCTGCAGGATTTTGGCTGCAGCTATGTGGTGATCGGGCATTCCGAGCGCCGCGCCTACCATGGCGAGAGCGATGCACTGGTGGCGGCCAAGACGGTAGCTGCGCTGGCGGCGGGCATTACGCCTATCGTTTGCATCGGCGAAACGCTGGCGCAGCGCGAAGCGGGCCAGACCGACGCGGTCGTGGCGCAGCAGTTGGGCGCCGTGCTGGCGGCGATTTCCGCCGACGACGTGGCGAAACTGGTGCTGGCCTACGAGCCAGTCTGGGCCATCGGCACTGGCAAGACAGCCACGCCGCAAATGGCGCAGGACGTGCATCAGGTATTGCGCGGCCAGCTGGCGGCAAAGAATGCGGTAGCGGCGGCCGGCGTGCAAATCCTGTACGGCGGCAGCATGAAGCCGGAGAACGCAAAAGAATTGATGGCGATGCCGGATATCGATGGCGGTCTGATCGGTGGTGCAGCATTGAAGGCGGTGGATTTCCTGGCGATTATTCACGCCGCTGATTGAATTAATTTAAACTAAGAATGGAATTGCAATGAACATGATGTTCAATCTGGTAGTGGTAGTACAGGTTATTTCGGCATTGTCGATTATCGCGCTGGTGTTGCTGCAGCACGGCAAGGGCGCCGACATGGGTGCCGCCTTCGGTTCGGGCGCCTCGGGCAGCCTGTTCGGTGCGACGGGTTCGTCGAACTTCATGTCGAAGTCGACGGGCGTTGCCGCCGCGATCTTCTTTGGCGCCACCCTGGCCCTGTCGCTGATGGCCAATCAGCGCGCCACCACTGTCGGCGGCGGCGTGATGGATAAGGTCGTCAAGCCAGTGCCAGTCACCGGTGCGGGCGCGATCCCGACGACGGTATCTGCAGCAGCGCCAGCGGCCAGCGCTCCGGCAGCTGCGGCACCGGTTGCCAGTACTCCGGCAGGCGCGATTCCGAAGTAATTGTGTCGTCACTGAGCAGTATCTCGATACCTCATCGAGAGTAGTTCTCATTACGGGCAGATTATTGCTCAATGTTTTAGCAGCGCGGCAGGAAAAAATCGTGACGCGCTGGAAGATGTAAAAATTTATCGTTTTTATCTGTGTTTTGATGCATTTGTGCATTAACTTTAGCGGCAAAGCAGAGTAGAATACGGGCCTTACCGCCGACGTGGTGAAATTGGTAGACACGCTATCTTGAGGGGGTAGTGGCGAAAGCTGTACGAGTTCGAGTCTCGTCGTCGGCACCAGAAATCAGAAGCCAGCAACGGCGCACGAGCCATGGCTCGTACAAAGTTGCTGGCTTTTTTTACGAGGATGTGTCGTTCGATCCTGGTCTTAGCTTTGATTGGGGTCGTGCGTTAGATACGCTGCAAATGATCGCAGCGTCCTCATTTAACCGATCGTTCAATATAAGCTTATCAATCGTGAACCTCGAAAATTACTTCCCCGTCCTGCTGTTTATTATTATCGGCCTTGGTGTCGGTATCGCTCCCCAGCTCCTGGGGCGCCTGTTAGGTCCTAACAAGCCTGACGCAGCAAAACTCTCCCCGTACGAATGTGGCTTTGAAGCATTCGAAGACGCGCGCATGAAATTTGATGTGCGCTACTATCTGGTCGCAATCCTGTTTATTTTGTTCGATCTGGAAACGGCATTCTTTTTCCCGTGGGGCGTTGCAATGCGCGACCTGGGTTGGGCCGGTTTCGTCACGATGATGGTGTTCATCGCTGAATTCGTGGTCGGATTTTGGTACATTTGGAAGAAAGGTGCCCTTGACTGGGAATAAGCCATGGCTATTGAAGGCGTATTAAGCGAAGGTTTCATCACCACCTCGGCCGACAAGCTGATCAACTGGGCGCGCACCGGGTCTATGTTCCCGATGACGTTCGGTCTGGCCTGCTGTGCGGTCGAAATGATGCATGTGGGCGCAGCCCGCTACGATATGGACCGTTTCGGCGTCGTGTTTCGTCCGTCGCCGCGTCAGTCCGACGTCATGATCGTTGCCGGCACCCTGTGCAACAAGATGGCGCCGGCCTTGCGCAAGGTCTACGACCAGATGGCAGAGCCACGCTGGGTCATCTCGATGGGTTCCTGCGCCAATGGTGGCGGGTACTACCATTACTCCTATTCTGTGGTGCGCGGCTGCGACCGCATCGTGCCTGTCGACGTGTATGTGCCTGGCTGTCCTCCGACCGCTGAAGCCTTGCTGTACGGCATCATGCAGTTGCAGAACAAGATCAAGCGTACCAGCACGATCGCACGCTAACCGGGCCGCTTCAGATTATGACAACACATTTAGAAGTATTGCAAAACGCCCTCGGCACTGCCCTGGGCGATCGCGTTAGCACGACGGTTGCGCTGGGCGAAGTCACCCTGGTCGTCAAGGCCGAGGACTACCTGGCCGTGATGCAGACCTTGCGCGACGATCCGACCCTGCATTTCGAGCAATTGCTCGACCTGTGTGGCGTCGACTACTCGACCTATGGCGACGGTAGCTGGGATGGCCTGCGTTTTGCGGCCGTCTCGCACTTGCTGTCGGTTAAGCACAACTGGCGCGTGCGCGTGCGCGTATTCGCACCCGACGACGACATGCCGCTGCTGCCCTCCGTGGTGAACATCTGGCGTGCCGTCAACTGGTATGAGCGCGAAGCGTTCGACTTGCTGGGCATCCTCTTCGAAGGCCACAACGACTTGCGCCGCCTGCTGACCGACTACGGTTTCATCGGCCATCCGTTCCGCAAGGATTTCCCCGTCTCCGGCTATGTCGAGATGCGCTACGATCCGGAACAGAAGCGCGTGATTTACCAGCCCGTGACGATCGAGCCGCGGGAAAACGTGCCGCGCGTGATCCGCGAAGAACATTACGGGATGAAATAATGGCTGAGATTAAGAACTACACCCTGAACTTTGGGCCACAGCATCCGGCCGCGCACGGTGTGCTGCGCCTGGTGCTGGAGATGGATGGCGAAGTCATCCAGCGTGCCGACCCGCATATCGGCCTGTTGCACCGCGCCACCGAAAAGCTGGCCGAGCAAAAGACCTATCTGCAATCCGTGCCGTACATGGACCGTCTCGACTATGTGTCGATGATGTGCAATGAGCATGCGTACGTGATGGCCATCGAAAAGATGCTGGGCCTGGAAGTGCCGCTGCGCGCGCAATACATCCGCGTCATGTTCGACGAAATGACGCGCATCCTGAATCACCTGATGTGGCTGGGCACCCACGCGCTGGACGTTGGCGCCATGGGCCCGTTCCTGTATTGCTTCCGCGACCGCGAAGACTTGTTCGACGCCTACGAGGCAGTCTCGGGCGCGCGCATGCACGCAGCCTACTACCGTCCGGGCGGCGTGTACCGCGACTTGCCGGACGCAATGCCGCAGCACAAGGCGTCGATCATTCGCAACGCCAAGGCGATTTCCAAGCTGAATGAAAACCGCCAGGGTTCCCTGCTGGACTTCATCGAAGACTTCGCGCGCCGTTTCCCGAATTCCGTGGACGAGTACGAAACCTTGCTGACCGACAACCGTATCTGGAAACAGCGTACCGTCGGCATCGGCGTGGTGTCGCCGGAAGATGCGCTGGCCATGGGCTTTACGGGCGCCATGCTGCGCGGCTCGGGCGTGCAGTGGGACTTGCGCAAGAAACAGCCGTACGAAGTGTACGACCTGATGGATTTCGACATTCCTATCGGCACCAACGGCGATTGCTACGACCGCTACCTGGTCCGCGTGGAAGAGCTGCGCCAGTCGAACCGCATCATCAAGCAATGCGTGGAGTGGCTGCGCAACAATGAAGGTCCTGTCATGACCAGCAACCGCAAGGTGGCGCCTCCGGGCCGCGTCGACATGAAGACCAACATGGAATCGTTGATTCACCACTTCAAGCTGTTTACCGAAGGTTTCCACGTGCCGCCAGGCGAGGCCTACAGCGCCGTGGAACATCCGAAGGGCGAGTTCGGCGTGTACCTGGTGTCCGATGGCGCCAACAAGCCGTACCGCATGAAACTGCGCGCGCCAGACTACGCTCACTTGCAGTCGCTCGACGAGATGGCGCGTGGGCACATGCTTGCCGACGCCGTGACCATCATCGGGACGCAAGATATCGTGTTCGGCAGTATTGACCGCTAAGAGGCAAAAAGTATGTTGTTATCAGAGCAATGCTATAAGAAAATTGACCGCGAGCTGGCCAAGTACCCGGCCGACCAGCGTCAGTCGGCCGTCATGGCCGCGCTGGCCCATGCCCAGGATGAACTGGGCTGGCTGGCGCCGGAAACCATGAAGGAACTGGCCGATTACATCGGCATGCCGGCGATTGCCGTGCAGGAAGTGGCCACGTTCTACAATATGTACAACGTCAAGCCCGTGGGCAAGCACAAGATTACCGTGTGCACCAACCTGCCATGCGCCCTGTCGGGCGGCGTGCGCGCTGCAGAGTACCTGAAGCAGAAACTGGGTATCGATTTCCGCGAAACCACCGCAGACGGCCAGTTCACCCTGGTTGAAGGCGAGTGCATGGGTGCTTGCGGCGATGCGCCTGTCTTGCTGGTCAGTAATAAAACCATGTGCAGCTGGATGTCGAACGAGAAAATCGACGCCATGCTGGAGGAACTCAAGAAATGACGTCACTCCACAACCGCCATATCGATCCATTGATCCTGAAGGATCTGGATGGCAAGAACTGGCATTTGCAAGACTATGTGAACCGCGGCGGCTATTCGGCCCTGCGGCGTATCCTGGAAGAGAAAATCACGCCGGAACAGATCATCGCCGACCTCAAAGCTTCGTCCTTGCGCGGCCGTGGCGGCGCGGGTTTCCCTACCGGCTTGAAGTGGAGCTTCATGCCGCGCCAGTTCCCGGGTCAAAAATACCTCGTCTGCAATACAGATGAAGGCGAACCGGGTACTTTCAAGGACCGCGACATCATTCGTTACAATCCCCATGCGCTGATCGAAGGCATGGCCATTGGCGCTTATGCGATGGGCATCACCGTCGGCTATAACTATATCCACGGTGAAATCTTCCAGGAATACCTGCGTTTCGAAGAAGCGCTGGAAGAGGCGCGTGCCGCCGGTTTCCTGGGCGACAAGATCATGGGCAGCGAATTCTCGTTCCAGTTGCATGCGCACCATGGTTATGGCGCTTACATCTGCGGCGAAGAAACGGCCCTGCTCGAATCGCTGGAAGGCAAGAAAGGCCAGCCGCGCTTCAAGCCGCCTTTCCCCGCCTCGTTTGGCCTGTACGGCAAGCCGACGACGATCAACAACACGGAAACCTTCGCGGCCGTGCCCTTCGTGCTGAACATCGGTCCAGAGAAATACCTGGCGATGGGCAAGCCGAACAATGGCGGTTCGAAGATCTTCTCGATCTCGGGCGACGTGGAAAAACCGGGCAACTATGAAGTGCCGCTCGGCACCCCGTTTGCGACCCTGCTGGAACTGGCAGGCGGCATGCGCGGTGGCAAAAAGATCAAGGCCGTGATCCCTGGCGGTTCGTCCGCTCCGGTGATCCGCGGCGACATCATGATGCAGACCGACCTGGACTATGACTCGATCGCGAAAGCCGGTTCGATGTTGGGTTCGGGTGCTGTCATCGTGATGGACGAAACACGCTGCATGGTGAAGGCGCTGGAACGCCTGTCCTACTTCTATTTTGAAGAATCGTGCGGCCAGTGTACGCCTTGCCGTGAAGGCACAGGCTGGATGTACCGCATGGTGCATCGCATCGAGCAGGGGCAGGGTCGTCCAGACGACCTGGACATGCTCAACTCGATCGCCGACAACATCCAGGGCCGCACCATTTGCGCGCTGGGCGATGCGGCTGCCATGCCGGTACGGGCCTTCATTAAGAATTTCCGTGAAGAATTTGAATATCATATCGAGCACAAGCATTGCTTAGTGCCCGCATATATCTAAGCTGCGTCAGGTAACGATCACCATGGTTGAAATCGAAATAGACGGCAAAAAAGTCGAAGTCCCTGCTGGTAGCATGGTGATGGACGCCGCCAACAAATTGGGAACCTACATTCCGCACTTCTGCTATCACAAGAAATTGTCGATCGCAGCGAACTGCCGCATGTGCCTGGTCGAAGTGGAAAAGGCGCCCAAGCCTTTGCCCGCTTGTGCGACCCCGGTCAGTGCCGGCATGATCGTGCGCTCCGCCAGCGATAAAGCTGTGCAGGCGCAAAAGTCGGTCATGGAATTCTTGCTGATTAACCACCCGCTTGATTGCCCTATCTGCGATCAGGGCGGCGAATGCCAGTTGCAAGACTTGGCAGTGGGCTACGGCAAGAGCGAATCGCGCTACAAGGAAGACAAGCGCGTGGTGCAGCCGAAGGAAGCCGGTCCGCTGGTTTCCATGCAGGAAATGTCGCGCTGCATCCAGTGCACCCGTTGCGTACGCTTTGGCCAGGAAGTGGCCGGCGTGATGGAGCTGGGCATGATCGGCCGCGGCGAACACTCGGAAATCGTGTCGTTTGTCGGCCAGACGGTCGACTCCGAACTGTCGGGCAACATGATCGACCTGTGCCCCGTCGGCGCACTGACCTCGAAGCCATTCCGTTACAGCGCCCGTACGTGGGAACTGTCGCGCCGCAAATCGGTCAGCCCGCATGACGGTCTGGGTACCAACTTGATCGTGCAAGTGAAAGCTGGCAAGGTCAAGCGCGTATTGCCACTGGAAAACGAAGCTGTCAACGAGTGCTGGATCTCGGACAAGGATCGTTTCTCGTACGAAGCGCTGGACAGCGCTGAACGCCTGACTTCCCCGATGCTGAAACAAGGCAACGAGTGGAAAGAAGTCGATTGGCAAACGGCGCTGGAATACGTGGCGCACGGTTTGAAAAATATCAAGCATGAGCATGGCGCTGACGCCATCGCCGCGCTGGCCACCCCGCATTCGACCGTCGAAGAGCTGGTCCTGCTGCAAAAAGTCGTCCACGGCCTCGGTTCCGAGAACGTTGACTTCCGCCTGCGCCAGACCGACTTCGCGCTCGATGCCGGCGTCAAGCCATGGCTGGGCATGCCGATCAATGAATTTGGCCAGATCAAGCGCGCCTTCGTCATCGGCTCGTTCCTGCGCAAGGATCACCCATTGCTGGCTACGCGTCTGCGCGCGTCCGTCAAGGGCGGCGCCAAGCTGTCCATCCTGCACGCCTCGGACGATGATCAACTGATCACCATCGCCAACAAGATGATCGTGGCGCCTAGCGATTGGCTGGCGGCCCTGTCGGAAGTGGTCGCTGCTGTTGCTAAAGCGAAAGAAATCGCCGCGCCAAACGGTTTTGAAGCGGTGACCGCTTCGGACGTGGCTGTCGCCATCGCCGCCAGCCTGATGGCTGGCGATCATGGCGCCGTGCTGCTGGGTAACGCGGCAACGCAACACCCGCAAGCGTCGCAACTGCATGCTGCCGCGCAATGGATCGCCGAACAGACGGGCGCCAAGCTCGGTTACCTGACGGAAGCGGCCAACACGGTTGGCGCGCACCTGGTCGCCAAGCCGCGCACCAATGTGCAAGCTGCCTTTGCCGTGCCGAAGAAAGCTTACGTGCTGCTGCACGCCGAGCCGGAACTCGATGCTGCCAATCCACAAACGGCCCGCGCCGCCCTGGATGGCGCCGACATGGTCGTGGCGATGTCGGCCTTCAAGCACGGCATGGATTACGCCGATGTCTTGCTGCCGATCGCGCCGTTCGCTGAAACCTCGGGTACCTTCGTGAACTGCGAAGGCCGCGCGCAAAGCTTCAACGGCACCGTGAAACCGCTGGCGGAAACCCGTCCAGCCTGGAAAGTGCTGCGCGTGCTGGGCAACATCCTGGGCCTGGCCGGTTTCGACTACGACACCTCCGAAGCGATCCGCGACGAAGCGTTTGGCGCTGGCGTGACCGATCTGTCGGCACAGCTGAACAATATCGCCAAGAACGCACCGGAAGCGGCAAGCTACGCACCGGCTTCGCCGGCGCTGCAACGCATCGCCGACGTGCCGATCTACTTCGCCGACGCGCTGGTACGCCGCTCCGAACCTTTGCAACGCACGGTCGATGGTGCCGCGCCGCAAGCGCACCTGTCCCTGGCGCTGGCTGACAAGCTGGGCATCAAGGCAGGCGACAAGGTCAAAGTGGCGCAAGGCTCCGGCAGCGCCATTCTGGTGGCGGCTATTCATGCCGGCTTGCCAGCCAATGTGGTCAAAGTGTCGGCGGCGCATGCCTCGACGGCTAGCCTGGGCGGCATGTTCGGTGACATCACAGTTGAAACAGCAGAGGGGAAAATCTGATGGCTCTGCCTGAATTTGTAAACGTCATCAACAGCGGTGGCCAGGATTTGCTGGGCGGCTCCTGGCCGTTCTTCTGGACCCTGATCAAGATCCTGTGCGTGCTGTTGCCGCTGATGGGCCTGGTTGCCTACCTGACCTTGTGGGAACGCAAGCTGATCGGCTGGATTCAGATCCGTGTCGGCCCGAACCGCGTGGGCCCATTGGGCTTGCTGCAGCCTATCGCCGATGCGCTGAAACTCTTGTTCAAAGAGATCATCATCCCGTCCAAGGCCGCCAAGGGCCTGTTCGTGATCGGCCCGATCATGACCATCATGCCGGCCCTGGCTGCCTGGTCGGTCGTGCCGTTCGGTCCGCAAGCCGTGCTGGCCAACGTCAACGCGGGCTTGCTGATGCTGCTGGCGATTACCTCGATGGAAGTCTACGGCATCATCATCGCCGGCTGGGCGTCGAACTCGAAGTACTCGTTCATGGGCGCCATGCGCGCTTCGGCACAGATGATTTCGTATGAAATCCCGATGGGCTTCGTGATGGTCATCGTGCTGATGGTATCGGGCAGCCTGAATTTCATCGACATCGTTGGCGGCCAGCAAATCGGCTTCTTCGCCGACAAGGGCGTGAACTTCCTGTCGTGGAACTGGTTGCCGCTGCTGCCGATGTTCGTCATTTACCTGGTGTCGGGCCTGGCTGAAGCCAACCGTCACCCATTCGACGTCGTCGAAGGCGAGTCGGAAATCGTTGCCGGCCACATGGTCGAGTACTCGGGCATGGCCTACGCCATGTTCATGCTGGCTGAATACGCCAACATGATACTGATCGGCGCCCTGGCTTCGATCATGTTCCTCGGTGGCTGGTCCGCACCATTTGCTTTCCTTGAGTTCTGGGGTGGTTTCGGCGGCTTCTTCTGGCTGTTCGCCAAGACCTTCTTCATCGTGTCGGTGTTCATCTGGGTGCGCGGTACTTTCCCACGCTACCGTTATGACCAGATCATGCGCCTCGGCTGGAAAGTGTTTATCCCGTTGACGCTGGTCTACCTGGTCTTCGTCGCTGCCTGGATGCAGACATCCTGGAATATTTGGAAGTAAGAGAGTGCATACGAATGGATAAGGTAAAAGATTTCTTCAGCAGCCTCTTGTTAGGCGAGCTGATCAAGGGCATGGCGCTGACAGGCAAGTACATGTTTTCGCGCAAGATCACGGTGCAATTCCCGGAAGAGAAGACACCGATCTCGCCGCGTTTCCGTGGCTTGCACGCGCTGCGCCGCTACCCGAACGGCGAGGAACGTTGCATCGCCTGCAAACTGTGCGAAGCAGTTTGCCCGGCGATGGCCATCACGATCGAATCGGAACAGCGTGACGACGGTTCGCGCCGCACCACGCGTTACGATATTGACTTGACCAAGTGCATCTTCTGCGGTTTCTGCGAAGAGTCCTGCCCGGTCGATTCGATCGTCGAGACGCAAATCCTGGAATACCACGGCGAGAAACGCGGGGATTTGTATTACACGAAAGAGATGTTGCTGGCCGTGGGTGATCGTTATGAAAATGACATCGCCGCTGCGCGCGCCGCCGACGCACCTTATCGCTGATGGATGCGCCGTAGCCTCTGGCTGCGGCGCGCCCCTCGTTCATCTGTACGTCTATTGGGTTTTTTATGGACTTTAAAACAATTTTGTTTTACGCCTTTGCGCTGATCTTGATTCTGGCAGCGACGCGCGTTATCACGGCCCGTAATCCGGTCCACGCAGTACTGTTCCTGGTACTGTCCTTCTTTTCCGCAGCGGGCATCTGGATGCTGCTGCAAGCTGAATTTCTGGCCATCGTGCTGGTATTGGTGTATGTCGGCGCCGTGATGGTGCTGTTCCTCTTCGTGGTCATGATGCTCGATATCAATATCGACCGCATGCGCGAAGGTTTCTGGGGCTACCTGCCGCTGTCCGTGACGGTGGGCGTGATCATCGTGCTGGAAATGGCCGCTGTCCTGTGGCACGGTTTCCGCAACTTTGCGCCTAGCATCGCTCCGGTGAACGTCAATCTGGGCGGCACCAAGGAACTGGGCCTGCTGATCTACACGAAATATGTGTTCGCCTTCGAGATCGCTGCCGTCGTGCTGCTGGTGGCCATCGTTGCCGCGGTTGCACTGACCCTGCGCAAACGCAAGGACACCAAGCATTTTGCTCCGGGCGATGCGGTACGCGTCAAGCGCAACGACCGCCTGAAGATCATCAAGATGGACGCGGTCGTCGAGCGTCCTGCGGCTGAGCCGGAAGTTAAGGAGGCACCATGACATTATCGCTCACACATTTTCTGGTCCTGGGCGCGATCCTGTTCGCAATCTCGATCGTCGGTATTTTCCTGAACCGCAAGAACATCATCGTATTGCTGATGGCAATCGAATTGATGCTGCTGGCGGTGAATATGAATTTCATCGCGTTCTCCCATTTCATGGGCGACGCGGCCGGTCAGATCTTCGTTTTCTTCATCCTGACGGTTGCCGCCGCTGAGTCGGCTATCGGTCTGGCTATTCTGGTGGTGATGTTCCGTAATCTGGATACCATCAACGTCGAAGACCTGGACAGCCTTAAAGGCTGATGTTTTTCAGACTCGATCTCTCGAATAATAACGATTAAGGTTCATCATGGCGGGGCAACTCCTCAACCCTAACCTCCTTCTTGCCGTACCGCTGGCGCCGCTGGCCGGTGCCGCGATTGCAGGTTTGCTTGGCACCCAGTTCCTGGGTAATTTGGTCGGACGCAAGACGTCGCATACCGCGACGATCCTTGGCGTACTGATTGCGTTCATCCTGTCCGTGCAGACATTGCTGGCAGTGATGGATGGCGCGACATTCAATGGCACGATCTATAACTGGATGACGATCGGCACCCTGAAGATGGAAGTGGGCTTCCAGATCGATTCGCTGTCGGCGATGATGATGTGCGTGGTCACCTTCGTCTCCCTGATGGTGCACATCTACACGATCGGCTACATGAAGGACGACGAAGGCTACAACCGCTTCTTCGCCTACATCTCGCTGTTCACGTTCTCGATGCTGATGCTGGTCATGGCCAACAACTTCCTGCAACTGTTCTTCGGTTGGGAAGCCGTGGGCCTGGTCTCTTACCTGCTGATCGGCTTCTGGTACCAGCGTCCGACGGCCATCGTGGCCAACATGAAGGCTTTCCTGGTCAACCGCGTGGGCGACTTCGGCTTCATCCTGGGCATCGGCCTGCTGCTGGCTTACGCCGGCACCATGAACTACCAGGAAGTGTTCGCGAAGAAAGACGAATTGGCGCTGTTGAGCTTGCCTGGTACCGACTGGGCGCTGCTGACCGTTGCCTGCATCTGCCTGTTCATCGGCGCGATGGGCAAATCGGCGCAGTTCCCGCTGCACGTATGGCTGCCTGACTCGATGGAAGGTCCTACCCCGATCTCGGCACTGATTCACGCCGCGACGATGGTGACGGCTGGTATCTTCATGGTCTCGCGCATGTCGCCGCTGTTCGAACTGTCCGACACGGCACTGTCCTTCATCTTGGTGATCGGCTCCATCACGGCGCTGTTCATGGGTTTCCTGGGCATCATCCAGAACGACATCAAGCGCGTCGTCGCTTACTCGACTCTGTCGCAACTGGGCTACATGACTGTCGCGCTGGGCTCGTCCGCGTACTCCGTGGCCGTGTTCCACCTGATGACGCACGCATTCTTCAAGGCGCTGCTGTTCCTGGGCGCCGGTTCCGTCATCATCGGCATGCACCATGACCAGGACATCCGCAACATGGGCGGCCTGCGCAAGTACATGCCGATCACCTGGATCACGTCGCTGGTCGGTTCGCTGGCCCTGATCGGCACGCCGCTGTTCTCCGGTTTCTACTCGAAAGACAGCATCATCGAAGCCGTCGAAGCAACGCACATCTGGGGTGCTGGCTTTGCCCAGTTCGCCGTACTGGCTGGCGTCTTCGTTACCGCGTTCTACTCGTTCCGCATGTATTTCCTCGTCTTCCACGGCAAGGAACGTTTCGGCCAGGCGCATGCGCACGGCCATGACGACCATCACGCACCGAAAGCGGCCCATGGCGCGCACGGCGATGCACATGATGACCATCACGAAGAGGAAGAGGATGACCACGGCCACCACGGTCTGGAACCTGGCCAGAAGCCGCATGAATCCCCATTCGTCGTGTGGTTCCCGCTGGTGATGCTGGCGATCCCGTCGCTGCTGATCGGTTACCTGACTATCGGCCCGATGCTGCATGGCGATTTCTTCAAGGGCGTGATTTTTGTTGGCGAAAACCATCCAGCAATGGAAGAGTTGTCGCATGAATTCCACGGCGCGATGGCGATGGCGATCCACGGCCTGTCGACGGCTCCGTTCTGGCTGGCATTGTCCGGCGTGGTGGCAGCCTACTACTGCTACATGGTCAACCCGCGTGTACCGGCCTGGTTCTTTGCCAAGTTCCACGCGATCCACACCCTGCTGGACAACAAGTACTACATGGACAAGTTCAATGAAGTCGTGTTCGCCGGCGGTGCCCGCTTGCTGGGTAATGGCCTGTGGAACTTCGGTGACAAGAAGCTGATCGACGGTTTCGTCGTCAATGGCAGCGCCAAGGTTGTCGCCTGGCTGTCCTCGCTGTCGCGAGTGTTGCAGACCGGCTACATCTATCACTATGCATTCGTGATGATCCTGGGCGTGCTGGGCTTCCTGATCTATTTCCTGCCATTCTGGCCCGCTAAGTAAGCTGACCTGATAAAAGAATACTGAGAACCATGATGCAGTCTACGATTTCTACACTACCTCCTTACCTGAGTCTGTCGATCTGGGTGCCGATCATTTGCGGCGTCCTGGTCCTGGCTCTCGGCCGTGACAGCAAAGCGGGCTTTACCCGCTGGCTGTCGCTGGCTGGCGCGGTGCTCAGCATGCTGTGCACCTTGCCGCTGATCCAGCATTTCGACAACGCCGCACACGGCATGCAATTCGTCGAAAAAGCACCGTGGATAGCCACCTTCAATATCTGGTACTCGCTGGGTATCGACGGCCTGTCGCTGTGGTTCATTCCACTGACGGCCTTCATCACGGTCATCGTCGTCATTTCGGCCTGGCAAGTGATCGAGAAGCGCATCGCCCAGTACATGGGTGCCTTTTTGATCCTGTCGGGCCTGATGATCGGCGTGTTCTGCGCGCTGGACGGCTTGCTGTTCTACTTCTTCTTTGAAGCAACCCTGATCCCGATGTTCATCATCATCGGTATCTGGGGTGGTTCGAACCGCGTGTACGCGTCGTTCAAGTTCTTCCTGTACACCTTCTTCGGTTCGCTGCTGACCCTGGTTGCCATCATCTACCTGCGCAATGTGACGGGTAGCTTCGACATCCTGGCCTGGCATGCATTCAAGCTGACGATGAACGAACAGATCTTCATCTTCCTGGCCTTCCTGATGGCCTTCGCGGTGAAAGTGCCGATGTTCCCCGTTCACACGTGGTTGCCGGACGTCCACGTGGAAGCGCCTACCGGTGGTTCCGCCGTGCTGGCCGCCATCATGCTGAAACTGGGCGCCTACGGCTTCCTGCGTTTCTCGCTGCCGATCACGCCGGACGCCAGCCACTACCTGTCGGGCTTCATGATCGCCTTGTCGCTGATCGCCGTCATCTATATCGGTCTGGTTGCCCTGGTGCAAACCGACATGAAAAAACTGGTCGCCTATTCGTCGATCGCGCACATGGGTTTTGTCACCCTGGGCTTCTTCATGTTCAACGACATCTCGGTGCAGGGCGGTATCGTGCAGATGGTCTCGCACGGCTTCATCTCCGGCGCGATGTTCCTGTGCATCGGCGTGCTGTATGACCGCATGCATACCCGCAACATCGCCGACTACGGCGGCGTCGTAAACCGCATGCCGAAATTTGCCGCCTTCTTCGTGCTGTTCTCGATGGCCAACTGCGGCTTGCCAGCGACTTCCGGCTTCGTCGGCGAGTTCATGGTGATCCTGGGCGCGGTGAAATACAACTTCTGGATTGGTCTGCTGGCTGCAACGGCACTGATCTGGGGCGCGGCGTACTCGCTGTGGATGGCCAAGCGCGTGGTGTTCGGCAAGATCAAGAACAAGCATGTGGCCGAATTGACCGACATTAACAAGCGTGAATTCTTCATGCTTGCTGTGCTGGCCATCGCCGTGCTCGTGATGGGTCTGTACCCAGCCCCGTTCACCGACACGATGCAAACTTCGGTTGCCGACCTGTTGCAGCATGTCGCCATCAGCAAGTTGCCTTAAATAGAAGACCGATAACATGACTAATGCACCTAATCTGGTACCGCTGTACGCGGAAATCTTTCTGCTGATCGCCACGTCGGCGCTCTTGCTGATCGATATGTTCTTGCCTGCGGCGAAGCGATCGATCACCTATGCGCTGTCGCTGCTGACTTTGGCAGGCTGCGCCTTGCTGACCGTGGGCGACTTCAACGCGGGCACCACCGTCTACACGTTCCACAACATGTTCGTGTCGGATCCGATGTCGCAGCTGTTGAAACTGTTCTCGTACGGCGCCGTGGCGCTGACCCTGATCTACTCGCGTGCCTATGCCACCGACCGCAGCATGCTGTCGGGTAACCTGGGCGGCGAGTTCTACGTGCTGGCCCTGTTTGCACTGCTGGGCCAGATGATCATGATCTCGGCCAACAACTTCCTGATCATCTACCTGGGTCTGGAACTGATGTCGCTGTCGCTTTACGCGCTGATCGCCTTGCGCCGTGACAATGCCAAGGCCACGGAAGCGGCCATGAAATACTTCATCCTGGGCGCGCTGGCTTCCGGTTTCATGTTGTACGGTATCTCCATGCTGTACGGTGCCTCCGGCACGCTGGACCTGGGTGAACTGCGCGTGGCGCTGGAAAACGGCAAGACCAACGGCACCATCATGGTCTTCGGCCTGGTCTTCCTGGTAGCCGGCCTGGCCTTCAAACTGGGCGTCGTGCCATTCCACATGTGGGTGCCTGACGTGTATCAAGGTTCGCCGACAGCCGTGACCCTGCTGCTGGGCGGCGCGCCGAAACTGGCCGCGTTCGCCATCACCCTGCGTTTGCTGGGCGAGGGCTTGCTGCCGATGGCGCATGACTGGCAGCAAATGCTGCTGGTACTGGCCGTGATGTCGCTGGCTATCGGTAACTTCACCGCTATCGCGCAAACCAATTTGAAGCGCATGCTGGCGTACTCGACCATCGCGCAAATGGGCTTCGTTCTCCTGGGTCTGCTGTCCGGCACCGTCGATGCGCCGAACAACACCCTGAACGCGGCTGGCGCGGCCACCGCCTATGGCGCCTCGATGTACTACGTCATCACCTACGTGTTCACCACCCTGGGTACCTTTGGCGTGATCATGTTGCTGGCACGTAATGGTTTCGAAGCAGAAGAACTGGCCGACTTCAAGGGCCTGGGCAAACGCAGCCCGATTTTCGCGCTGGTGATGACCCTGTTCATGTTCTCGCTGGCCGGCGTGCCGCCGCTGATGGGCTTCATGGCCAAGTACTCGGTGCTGGCCTCCGTGCTGGCTACCGGCCAGCTGTGGCTGACCATCGCTGCCGTGCTGTTCTCGCTGATCGGCGCCTTCTACTACCTGCGCGTCGTGAAAATGATGTGGTTCGACGAGCCGACGGACACCAACGCGCTGGTCGTGCATGGCGACATGCGCGTCGTGCTGGCCCTGAACGGCGTGTTCGTCCTGGCCCTCGGCGTGATGCCTAACAGCATCCTGGCTGCCTGCGCGACCGCCATTACCAAGACCCTGGCGTCCTGACCGATGGATGTCACCGCCTCGAGCTGGCTGGTGATCGCCCTGGGTATCCTGGGCGCCAACCTGCCATTCGTGAATGAGAAACTGTTTGCCGCCGTGCCCCTGAAAAAGGCGGCGCAGGCAGAGGACGGCAAAGGCTGGCGCAAGCCGCTGGCGCTGCGCCTGCTGGAGATGGTGATTCTGTACTTCATCGTCGGCGCCGTGGCGTTCGCGCTCGAAGCGCGCATCGGCAACGGTTTCCCGCAGACGTGGGAGTTTTACGCCATCACCGGATGCCTGTTCCTGGTACTGGCCTTTCCCGGCTTCGTAACACGCTATCTGCGCAAACGTCGCTAGAACGCTGACCAAACCTGCTGCGCGTCGCGCTTTGCGGCCTGCGATGCTCACTGTGCTACAGCACAGTTCCGCTTCTCAGCCACAAATCACTGCCGCTCGCTACGGCTTTGTCAGTGTTCCTCCCCTCCGAAAGCGGCGCCTCTGGCGCCGTTTTTTTTTATTGAGCATAATCAAGGTATGGATACAGAACGCATGGATATGAATTTAACTGAAACCAAGGTGGACGGCGAGCTCGTCTACCAAGGGGGCTTCTTGCGCGTGCAGCGCGACCGTGTCGCCCTGCCTGACGGCAAGATCACGGCGCGTGAATTCGTCCTGCATCCTGGCGCCGTCGTCATCCTGCCGCTGCTCGACGATGGCACGGTGCTGATGGAACGCCAGTACCGCTATCCGCTGGACCGGGTCTTCATTGAATTCCCGGCTGGCAAGATCGATGCGGGAGAATCGCACCTGGCTTGCGCCCAGCGCGAATTGCTGGAGGAAACGGGCTACACGGCCAGCGACTGGCAATTCGTCTCCACCATCCATAACGCCATCGCCTATTCCGACGAGCACCTGGAACTGTTTCTGGCGCGCGGCCTGGTGGCCGGCGAACGCCAGCTCGACGAGGGCGAATTTCTGGAAACGTTTACCGCCACGGTGCCGCAGCTGCTCGACTGGGTCAAGGATGGCACGATCACGGATGTGAAAACCGTCATCGGTATCTTCTGGCTAGACAAAATTACCAGCGGCGCCTGGCAAGCGGCTTGATCCTGCGCATGCGTACGGCTCTTTTCCTGCTGCTTGCCTGTGTCACCGTGGGTGCACAGGCGCAGGCGCGCACGCCGTTCCAGGTGCGCTGCGAAGACACGATCAGCAAGACGGTGTCCGTGCTGACGGCGCAGCAGAACGGCTACAGCATCGATACGCATCTGCCGTACAAGGCCCTGACGGTGATGAAGGGGACGGCGCGCGCGAATACCTGGGTGCTGGGATTGACCAGGACGGATTCGCGTGTGGCCATCGCCCTGGCCGGCCCCATGCTGCAGGATCCGGCCAGCGGCTATGAATGCGTGGCGCCGCAGATTACCGTGACCCTCACGTATGCGCCCGTGGTGATCTATATCGGCCGCGAGTTTGCTCCCGGAACTTGCGCGTATGATGAAATACTCACGCATGAGCTGCGGCACATGAAAACCTATATGGAACACTTGCCGCGCGTGGAAAAGACTGTGCGCGCCGCCCTGGCCAAGCGCTTCGAGGCGCGGCCCTTGTATGCGCCCAGCGGCACGGCGAAGGCGGCGCTGGCGCGCGAGATCGACACGGGCTGGTTGCCATACGTCAAGGCCGAAATGCGCAAGGTGGAAACCTTGCAGGCGGCCATCGATTCGCCGCAGGAATATGCACGCCTGGGCAAGGCGTGCAAAGGCGAGATCCAGAATATCCTGTCGGGCAAGGCAGCGCCCGCCAACTAGACAAGGAATGGCATGACAGCAGCACCGAACACGGTCCGCCACTTTGCGCTGATCCCCGCCGCCGGCGTGGGCGCGCGCATGGAAGCGGGCAGCCCCAAACAATATTTACCCATCGCGGGCAAGCCCATGCTGCGCCACGCGCTTGACGCCTTTCTCGCCAGTCCCCTGATCGCGCACACGTATATCGTCGTCAGCGCAGACGATGGGCAGATCGATGGGCTTGTGCCAGATCAAGGCGCCGGGTACGGCGTTACCGTGTTGCGCTGCGGTGGCGCCACGCGCATGGAAACGATCTTGAATGCCTTGCAGGCCTTGCACGGCAGCATCGATGCCCTCGACCAGGTGCTGGTGCACGACGCGGCGCGACCGGGCCTGACGCCAGCGCTGATCGGCAAGCTCATCACTGAAGTGGGTGACCATCCGGCCGGTGGCTTGCTGGCCTTGCCCGTGGTCGACACCGTCAAGCGGGCAGGGCCGGGCAGCCTGTCGGCGCAGACGGTGCCGCGTGATCACCTGTGGCTGGCGCAGACGCCGCAAATGTTTTCCTATGCCTTGCTGCACCGGGCCCTGTCGCAGGCGCCCGACCCGCACGCCATCACGGACGACGCCAGCGCCGTCGAAGCCCTGGGCCTGGCGCCCAGGCTGGTCGAAGGCCATCCGCGCAATCTGAAGGTCACTTTACCGCGCGACATACACACGGCCGAGCTGTACCTGGCACATCCTTGAATTCCAGAGAGACCCGCATGAACACAACGACTCCCGTACTTCCTTTCCGCATCGGCCAGGGCTATGACTGCCACGCGCTGGTGGAAAACCGCGACCTGATCATCGGCGGCGTGAAGATTCCCCATCACCTGGGCTTGCTGGGCCATTCCGATGCGGACGTGCTGCTGCACGCGATTACCGACGCCATCTTCGGCGCCGCCGCGCTGGGCGACATCGGCCACCATTTTCCCGATACGGATGCGCAATTCAAGGGCGCCGATTCGCGCACCCTGCTGCGCGAAGCCGTGCGCCGCGTGCAAGCCACCGGTTATATCATCGGCAATATCGACGCCACCATCATCGCCCAGCGCCCGAAGATGGCACCGCACATCGCCGCCATGTGCGCCAACGTGGCCGAAGACCTGGGCGTCGCCGTGGGTCAGGTCAACATCAAGGCCAAGACGAATGAAAAGCTGGGCTACCTGGGCCGTGAAGAAGGCATCGCCGCCGAAGCCGTGGCCTTGCTGCTGCGCGCCTGAGACACCACTTTCGCATCATTCACTGACAGGAGAGAGCATGTTCCAGTTACGCCGCACCAGCATCTTGCTTGCATGGGCATTGGCCGCCGCGCCGTCGGCCTGGGCCGAACTGCAAGCCACGGGCGAACCGCCCGCCGCGAAACAGGGATGGAAGGCCGAGACGGTCGCCGAAGGCGTGCGCCAGCCTTGGGGCATTGCCTGGCTGGGCGACGGGCGCGCGCTGGTGACCAGCAAGCAGGGTAGCTTGCATTTGCTGAATGGCAAGACTTTTACCGACGTGGCGCTGGAAGGCATGCCCAAGGTGTTTACGGGCGGGCAGGGCGGCTTGCTCGATATCGTGGTGCATCCGCAGGATGCCAGCAAGCCGAATCCGCGCGTGTACATGACGCTGTCAACGGGCACCAATGACGCGAACCGCACGACCCTGGTGCGCGGCGTATTCGACGGCAAGAAGGTGACGGGCATCCAGACCCTGTTCAAGGTGGCGACCGACAAGAGTGGCGGCCAGCACTTCGGCTCGCGCCTGTTGTGGTTACCGGACGGCACCTTGCTGATGAGCGTGGCCGACGGCGGCAATCCGCCGCTGCGCATAGGCGACCGCCTGGCGCGCGAGCAGGCGCAAAACCTGGCCACGCACCAGGGTTCCATCCTGCGCCTGACGGAAGATGGCAAGCCGGCGCCCGGCAATCCGCTGGCGGCCAAGGGCGCCTTGCCGGAAATCTGGTCATATGGACACCGCAACGTGCAAGGCCTGGCGCTCGACCCCGTTTCCGGCCGCGTGTGGGCCACGGAACATGGCCCGTATGGCGGCGACGAGCTGAACCTGGTGGTAGCGGGTGGCAACTACGGCTGGCCACTGCAAAGCTATGGCGCCGACTACAAGACGCATGAACCCGTCGGCAAGCATGAAGTGGCGGGCATGATCAATCCGAGCGTGGCCTGGGTGCCGTCGCCGGCGCCGTCAGGGCTGGCCGTCTACACGGGCGACAAGATTGCCGCCTGGCGCGGCAGCATCTTCAGCGGCGGCCTGGCGGCCAAGGATATACGCCGCATCGCCGTCGATGCGAATGGCAAGGTGACGGGGCAAGACCGCCTGGCAATCGGCGCGCGCGTGCGCGACGTGCGCCAGGGACCGGACGGCTACCTGTATGCGCTGACGGATGAGGACAACGGCCGCTTGCTGCGCATCGTGGGGCAGTAGTACGGCAGGCGCCATCTTCGCTTAAGATGGCGCCTTTACTCAAGACAAGGTGGCGGCATGGCCCGTGATACTTATGCATACCGGCACGTTGCCGTCGAATCGCGCGCCATCGATGGCCGCGTGGAAATTCGCCCCGTGCCGGGCCAGGCCTTTTCGCCCGAACTGGCCGTGCAGTGTTCGCGCCGCCTCGTGGACCTGCAGCGCTACCCGCTGGGCAGCCGTTTTTTATTGTTCGCCAAGCTGACGGACCGCCTGGGCGGCACGCCCTTCCTGTATGCGTATCACGGTGACGCGGACGTCTTGATGACGCCGGCCGAAGTCTTGAAATTCCTCGGCGAATTTCGGCGCGGCCGCATCTGATACTACTTTCCTACGATGCGATGCAGGACGCGCCGGCCTTGGCGCTGGCCTGCGGCTTGCCGAAGAGCGCGATCGTCAACGCGCAGCCAAGGGCGAACAGGCCGCCCACCACCATCGCGCTCGATACGCCCAGCCGGTCGACGGCCATGCCACCGAGCAGGGCGCCGGACGCCAGCGACACTTGCACAATCGCAACAAACAGCGCGCTGCTGCCTTCCATCAAGTCCGGTGCCGCCTTGAACATCCACGTTTGCACGGCGATCGGCATGGCGCCGAAACCGAAGCCCCACACGGCCACCAGCAGCATGGCGGCGAGCGCATGGCTGCCGAACGCGGCCAAGGCCAGAGTGGACAGGCCCAGCACTGCACCTGTGACCATTAGCGCGGCCCGTTCGTAGCGGCCGGCGGCCCAGCCGCCCACGAGGTTGCCGATGAAGCCGGAAGCGCCATATACCAGCAGCATGGCGCTGACCGTGCCGGCGGACAGGTGCGAAATTTGCGTGAGGAAGGGTGCGATATACGTGTAGGCGGCGAACTGGCCCGTGAACAGCATGGCCGTGGCGATCAGGCCCAGCCTGGCCTTGCGGATGCCGAAAATCATCGGCAACTGGCGCAAGCGGATGGCCTGTGTCGGTGGCAGCTTGGGCAGCAGCAACAACTGGCCGAGGAAGACCAGCACGGCAATGGCGCTGGCCGCGCCGAAGGCGACCCTCCAGCCCACCAGTTCGCCCACCAGCGCGCCGGCCGGCACGCCGGCCACCGTGCCCAGCGAGACGCCGGCGAAGATGATGGACATGGCGCGCGACGCATGTTGCGGCGCCACCAGGCGCGGGCCGATGGCGCTGCCGATCGCCCAGAAGCCGCCGACGCCCACGCCCAACATGGCGCGGCCCAGTAATATCGCCCCATATGAGGGCGCCAGCGCCACCAGCAGGTTCGAAGCGACCAGCAGGGCGGTGAGTGCCAGCAGCACGATGCGGCGGTCCAGGCGGCCCGAACCGACGGTGACGAAGATGGCGGCAAACGCGGCAACGATGCCGGGCGTGGTGATCATCAGCCCCGCCTGGCCCTTGCTGATATCCAGTTCGGCAGCCATGGCCGGCAGCAGGCCGACGGGCAGGAATTCTGACGTGACGAGGGCGAAGGCGCCGATGCCGACCGATAAGACGGCCAGCCAGGGCGCCACGGTGGTATCGTTGCTGGTGGCCGCCGGGGCGGAGGGGGAAGCAGGTGGTGTTTGCATAGGGAGTCCTGAAAAGCCGAGAGGTTTTTAACCGGTCGGTATATAATCAGGCCAGGCAGACATTGTTGTCAATAATTTTTTACCGAACGGTATGAAACAAGATAAAAAAGAGCAAGCGGTCAAGGCGAAAACGGGCCGGCCACGCACCTTTGACGCGGACGAAGCGCTCGATTGCGCCATGAAAGTGTTCTGGGAGAAAGGCTATGAAGGCAGTTCCTTGCCGGAATTGACGAAAGCCATGGGCATGAACCGGCCCAGCCTGTACGCCGTTTTCGGCAACAAGGAGCAATTGTTCCACAAGGCGCTGGAGCGCTACAGCGACACGCGCATGCAGTTTTTCGATGCTGCGCTGGAACAGCCGACGGCCCGCCAGGTGGTGGAAGCCTTGCTGACGCAGTATGTCGATGCGCAAACCATGCCCGATGGTCCGCACGGCTGCATGGGCGTGAATGCGGCGCTCGCCTGCAGCGACGATGCCTTGCCGATCCGCGATGAATTGTTTGCGCGCCGTCTGCGCGGTGAAATCAAATTGCGCGACCGCTTGCGGCGCGCCAAGGAAGAGGGGGATTTGCCGCCCGATTCCTGCCCCGAGCAGCAGGCGCGCTTTGTCGTGACCCTGTCGCAGGGCATGGCCATTCAGGCGGCGGCGGGCGTATCGCGCGAGCAATTGCAGCAGATGGTGGGCTTGCTGTTGCGCAATTGGCCGCTGTAACTACCCTGTCGGGGCGATGGTCTTGGCCAGGTCGCTGGGCGCCTTGCGCCGCCAGGCGGCCGTCAGGGCGGCGGCTAGCATGTCCAGTTCGGCATCCGCCAGGCATACCGTGATACCGGCCAGCCGCTCGCCCCACCACAGTTTTTCGCAGCCGGACGGCGAGATGACGGTGGCGATATGCGCCGCTTCCGCATCGAGCAGCACGTTGATGTGCTTGTCGTCGGGCAGGGTGGCAAAGATCTTCCCGCCTACGCGGAAGGCTGGACGGTCGTGGTGTTCTTCCTCGGTGGTGTCGGGAAACGACAATGCCAGATAGCGTAGTTCTTCCAGGTTGACCATTTCCTCTTTCTCCCTCATCGGACAGATAACTGCATGACTGCATTTTGCCATGCTGTTTCGTCGCGTGGTGCAGCGGCATGCGAAAAGAAATGCGCAAGATGCGACACTGGCGCGTGCCTTTGTGGTGCTGGTGCGACACCGAGTCAGTCTGCGCGGCGACAGTGCTGCCCGGGCAGCAAGGCTATCCTGGCCGTTTTTGCTGCCTTCAGCGCGATTGTCATAAAAATATTTTACATGGTAAAAAGAAAAATACTTTTCCTCCAGGGAATTTAAGATACAATAGATTCAACGTTTTACCTGACCCGTCAACTGTCTGGCTTTGTCCGGGAACCCGAACCCGTTCCAGGACGCTTGCAGTGCCGCCATGGCATGCCGCAAGCCCGCGAAGCTCTGCGAAAGCCAGGCCCCCGACCGCTCATCCTTGCAATTGCCAGCGCGATGCCGACACGCCTCAATGCAGCGTGTATTCAGCTCAAGCACGCCCGCTGCGCCCGTTGAATACTTACTGACTGGATACTTATCATGGAAAATTTGCCTAAAATCGTCCTGTCCCTGATCGCTGCTGGTGTGTTTGCCCACGCGAACGCCAGCACCATTATCGTCACCACCGATTACTCGAATACTGGCTTGCAAGCTGCCGCTTACCCGTCCGTGGTGAATGCCGGCGCGGCGCTGGACGGCAAGAGCAGCGACCTGTGGTGGGCTGCCAACATTCAAAGCAGCAGCCAGTTCCTCGCCGGTTCTGGCACCATGCCGGCAGGTAATCGTAGCTTGAGTATCGATGGCCTGGAGGGCTGCTGCGATGAAGGCCAGCAAGTCCAGTTAAAGGCGGGTAACAGCGATTTCGCCAGTTTTTCCAGCAGCGGTGACCTGGTGTCGGCTGTGCCGGAACCGAGCACCTACGCCATGCTGCTGACCACCCTGGGCTTACTGGGCTTCACGGCACGCCGCAGGCAGGACGACAAGTTCTAAGCTGGGAGACAGTGCGGGCTTCGCTGCGCACGTAAAAAAGCCCGCCGGTCCGCCAGGACACGGCGGGCTTTTTTTACGTGTGCGTTGTCAGTCGCCGCTGTCCTCGTCTTCCTCTGCCCCCTTGGTCGCCTTGCCCCGCTCGGCATCGACGGCGCGCTGCAGGCTGGCCGCATCGCGGAAGAAAACCTCGGTCGTGTGATCCGGGCTCAGACGCAGTGCCGGCGGGTAGATTGCCGACATGTAGGCCTCGTCGGCCAGGCGACCGCTGATCTGCAGGTTGCTCAGCAAAATCAGGGTCGAGCCGACGATGGCCAGCACGACGGCAACGAGACCGAAGCGGCGCGGGTGCTGGGGTTTGATCGTGCGCAAATGGTAGTAGATCATGACGCATACAATCACGATGAACATATGCCGCCCGTAGCGCGTCAGCACTTCCAGCGACAGCGCATACGCCGCCACATTGCTGCCCAGTTCCCACACTTCCATGGCCAGCAAGCCGCAGCCGATGATGAACAGGTGGCGGCCAAAGCGCGCCACATGGCCGAAAAGGCGGTTCGCCACGGCCCAGATCGACGCCCACACAAGGCCGCCGGCCAGTGCGTAGGCGACGATCATCAGGTAGGAAATCGGGTCGAAGGCTTCCGCGTCGCCCAGCCAGTTGCTGAAGGCGGCCGAGGTGGCGATCATGGCCAGGCCGGCGACGGCGGGGCGCAAGCCTTCCCAGTCGTGCCTGGTGGTATCGCTCAGCTCGGGCGCAACAGGGTGATCGCTGGCGCGCACGCGCAGGCGCGTATGACCGAGGCGCACGATGCTGTTGCCGTTCAAGGCTACTTGCAGTTGCCGCTGGCCCCGGTAAATCACGCCATTCTGGCTGCCCAGGTCGCGCAGCAGCAAGCCTTCCGCGCCATCGTCTTCGATGACGGCGTGGCGGGCGGCCGTATGCGCGTCGTCGAGAATGAAGTCGTTGTCGTAGCCGCGGCCGATGCGGATCGGCAAGGCATCGATGCGCTGGCGCTGCTGCACTTCGCCGTTCTCGGCAAGGATTTCAAGGTAATAGGGCGGCTTCATGGCTTGCGCGTCCCGGTGGCGGAGGGAGCGCGCGACAGCGCTTCGAGGAAGGTACGCGTGACGCGCATGCCGTTTGCGTAAGACACGCCGCGCGCGTCGATGCGGCTTTGCAGGCTCATCAGTGGCTCATCGGTGCTGGCGGCCAGCAGGGCAAAGTCGTACAGGCCGGTAAACTTGCGGTAGGCGCGCACGCACAGGACGGCGCGCAGGGGCAGGGTCTTGTTTTTGACGAACTGTTCGGTGCAATGTGGCCCTGTCAGGTGCACGCTTTTGTAGCTGCCGAAACTTTCATTCTTGAACGAGGCGCTGGCCAGTTCGGAAAAGCGCAGCGCGCCCAGTTCGCTGCTGCGCAGGAATTCGTGGCGCATCGACACTTGCCCCGTCTGCAGTGCGCCGGAAATGAAGATGGCCGATTCCATGGCGCAGCTGGTGTTGTCGAGCATGTAGGGCTTGTCGGACTTCACGTTGGAGCGGCCCCAGCAGCGCATCTGGTCCGATTCGCGCACGGGCACGCGGTACGGGCCCATGGCTTTCAGGCTCAAGGGCGTGTCGAGCAGGCGCGCCAGCATCACTTCCTGATGCGCCAGCAGCTGCGCCGTCACCAGCGGCTTGAAGTCTTTCGGCGCCCTGCCTTGCAGGGCCACCTTGGCCAGCAATTGCTGGGCATAGCGGGCAGGAACGAGAAAACTGACGAGCTCGCCATCGAGGCGTTTCGAGACGTTCACGCCAGCGACATCGCCGCTGGCCGTCACGCTGGGCCCCCCGCTCATACCGGAATTGATCGGCCCCGTAAACATCAGCTGGTCGTAGAAGCTGCGCGTCACGATGCCGTTGTACGAGCCTTCCGAGATGGCGAAGCCCAGGTCCAGCGGATTGCCCATCGAATACAGGTACTGGCCCTGAGTCAGGGGCGCCAGCGATTCCGGCATGTTGAAAAAGCCCGTGCCATGGCGGTTCACGCGCAAGACGGCCAAGTCGTGCAGCACGTCGACAGCCAGCAATTCCACATTGCCGCGCTGGCCGCTGGTGTCGACCCATTCGCCCACGTAGGTATCGGGATCGAGGGCGAATTGCGACACGACGTGATAGTTGCTCACGACCAGGTCGCCCGTGCCGATCAGGAAGCCCGAACCTACCGACGATTGCGTGCGGCCGTTTTTCAGCAGCACGCGCACCTGCAGGATGTCGGCGCGCGCGGCCGTGTACAGCTTTTGTGCGGCGGACGAGGGCGGCGGCAAGGCCGCATGTTCGGTGGCGGCGGGCGCGGCGGTGGCCGGTGGCGGTTTGGCGAGGGGAGTCGAAGCGGTGGTGGCCGCGGCTGGCGCAGGCGCCGGAGCCGCGTGTGCGCCTGCGGCGGCGCACAGGCTGGCCAGCAAGAAGGCGAAGTTAGATAATTTCATGCATCCTTTATGCGTGAGCAGGAGCGGGGCCGGCCCGGTGCGGCAGTGTGCACGCGCTGCGCCAGCCCGGGGAATTACAGGGCGCCGTCTTCCAGTGCTGGCGCCGTTTCCGGCGTCATCATGTGGCCCAGTTTGCTTTGCTTGGTATTCAGGTAATGCTGGTTGAAGGCGTTGCGGTTGACCAGCAGCGGCACCCGCTCGGCCACCGTGATGCCCAGCGCTTCCATGGCGGCAATCTTGCGCGGGTTGTTCGTCATCAAACGCAGGCTGTGGATGCCGAATTGCGAAAACATGGGCTTGCACAGGGTGTAGTTGCGCGCGTCGGCCTTGAAGCCCAGCTGTTCATTCGCCTGCACCGTGTCGGCACCCGCTTCCTGCAGGCGGTAGGCGCGGATCTTGTTGATCAGGCCAATGCCGCGCCCTTCCTGGCGCAGGTACAGCAAAATGCCGCGGCCTTCCTCGGCGATGCGTTTCAAGGCGCCTTCGAGCTGGGCGCCGCAATCGCAGCGCTGGGAAAACAGCACGTCGCCCGTCAGGCACTCGGAATGCACGCGTGCCAGTACAGGTTCGCCGTTGCCGACATCGCCCAGCACCATGGCCAGGTGTTCCTTGCCCGTGGCGTGTTCGACAAAGGCGTGCAGGGTAAACTGGGCCCAAGGCGTCGGCAGTGCGCAGGAAGTCGTGTAATCCAATTCGCCTGTCGCCAGGAGGTCTGCGCCGCTTTGCATGGTTGTGCTCATATAGGTAATGTTCGAAAATGGAGGCGCGCCGTACCACTGCGGTGCCGGCGCGCCCTGTCATCATACCAAAAAGCAGGGGAAACCATTCCCCCTGGCTGAGATTTGAAGGCAGGAATGCCTGGTGATAGCCCTCTAATTGCGGCCGGATCAGGCTTTTGCAAGGCGGCTGGCCTTGCCGAAGCCCCGTTCCACCAGTAACAGCATGCCACCGAAGATGGACAGATTCTTCAGGAAGTTGGTCAGCTGGTCCTGGAAGTGGGCTGCATCGGCGCTCCAGAACGCGTGGAAGATGAGCGTGGTCGGGATCAAAAACAGCGCCAGCGCCAACGCCGCCCAGCGCGCCTGCCAACCCGTGATCAGCAGCAAGCCGCCGCCTACCTCCAGGGCGATCACGCCCACCAGAAGGATGTTCGCCAGCGGCAAGCCCTGGCTGGCCATGTAGCCGGCCACGCCCGCAAAGCCGCCGATTTTCAGCAAGCCCGAAACGAAGAACAGCACGCCAAGGGCGGCACGGCCGAGGGGGAGCAGGATATCCGTATTGTTTTTCATGCTGGTTTCCTTTTTCTTTATATTCATCAATTATTTAGGCAGGTCGAAGAGCAGGAATTCTGCATCTTCAGGCTGGGTAATCGTCACGGCCGCTTCCTGCGTCAGTTTCAATGCGTCGCCCGCTTTCAAGGGCGTGCCATTGACCACCAGGCTGCCGCGGATCAGGTGCACATAGGCTAGGCGGCCTTCGTCCAGCCCATGCTCGGCCTGTTCGCCTTCCTGCAGGATGCTGGCGTAGATGGCAGCATCCTGGTGTATCAGCACGGAACCCTGGCGCCCGTCGCTCGATGCAATCAGGCGCAGCTTGCCCCGTTTGCTTTCCGGCGTGAAGTGTTTCTCTTCATAGCTAGGTGGAATGCCCGTCACGTTTGGCTGGATCCAGATCTGCAGGAAGTGCAAGCCATCCGTGGCAGAATGGTTGAACTCGCTGTGGCGCACGCCGCTGCCGGCACTCATGCGCTGCACGTCGCCGTAGTGCAGTACGGAACCGGTGCCCATGCTGTCCTTGTGTTCGAGCGCGCCGTCGAGCACATACGAAATGATTTCCATGTCGCGGTGGCCGTGCGTGCCGAAGCCCTGGCCGGGCGTGACCCGGTCTTCATTGATCACCAGCAAGGGGCCAAAGCCCATGTGCAGGGGATCGTGGTAGCTGCCGAAGGAAAAGCTGTGGTGGGAATTGAGCCAGCCGTGGTTGGCGGCGCCGCGTTCTTCGCTATGACGAATCTGTAACATGGTGGACTCCGTTTCTATCAGTGAATGTGCGATAATTTCGAAGGACCGTTGCCTGGCGCTACGCCCTGGCTTCTTTTCTGCCCTTCGCTGTACGATGGAGAAAGTATAGGCCGCCCAGTCCAGAAAGAAAAACGGAAAATCTACCGTACTATGATCGAAAAAATCGAATGTTAAGACTGAGCCTGGAAGCCTTGCAAATCGTCGACGCCATCGACCGCCGTGGATCATTCTCGTCGGCCGGCAAGGAGTTGCATAAAGTGCCGTCCACCATTTCCTATACGGTGGCCAAGCTGGAAGACGACCTGGGCGTGCAAGTGTTCCAGCGCAATGGCCCGAAAGTCATGCTGACGGCGGCCGGCCAGGAATTGCTGAAAGAGGGCCGGTATTTATTGAAGGCGGCACAGGACCTCGAGCACCGCGTGCGCAGGGTGGCGTCCGGCTGGGAAACCGAGTTGTCCATCGGCATCGATTCCATGTTTTCCGCCGTGGCCCTGGCCGACGATGTGCGCGCCTTCTATGAGGTAGCGCAACAGACGCGCTTGCGCCTGTCGCAAGATGCCCTGTCGGGCACCTGGGAAGCTTTGCTGGACCGCAGGGTCGACTTGCTGGTGGGCGCGCCCGGCGACGGTCCGGCGGGCGGCGGCTATATCGCGCAGCCGATAGGCATGCTCGATTTCGTTTTTGCCGTGGCGCCCACGCACCCGCTGGCGCAGGTAGCGGAACCTTTGTCGCGCGGCCACCTGCAGCAGCACCGGGCCGTGGTCGTGGCCGACTCGGCGCGCCAGATGGCGCCGCGCACCGTGGGATTGTTGCTGGGACAAGATGCCTTGAGCGTGCCGAACATGCAGGTCAAGTTCGATTACCAGGTGCTGGGGCTGGGTTTTGGCTTCCTGCCGGGGCCGTGCGCGCGCGCCGCCATTGCGCGTGGCTTGCTGGTGGAAAAGGCCGTGGAAGAGCCGAAACCGTCGGAAACGTTTTACCTGGCGTGGCGCGTGGGCGAGGATGGCGCCGCGCTGCGCTGGTGGATGGCGCGCATGCGTGAACCCGATGTGTTTTCCCGTTTGGCGCAGCATCTGCCGGGCCGGGCGTGACACACAGGCACGGCACTCCGGGTCGCAGTGCCGTGCCATTCGGCGCAGGCCTTAAAATGTTGACATATGCCAACATTTTTAAGTTACCATATTCACAGTATTTCGACCGTCTTTCTGCTCCGACTTCCATGCCCCATAGTGGGATTTTGATGATTACACACACCGCAGCGCCCCTGATATGTTCCCCTGACCTGGCATACGCGCGGGGTTGCCATGCTTGAGGCGAAGGTCGCGCTGTGCCTGCGCCTGGCCCAGGACGCCCGTGAACAGGCGGGGCCGCAGCAGGCCGCCACCCTGGCGCGGCTGCAGGACGAGCTGGAGCAGCTGCGCGGCGCCAGCCGGCCCGTGGTGCGCGTGGCCCCGGCCGATGCCTTGCTGGAGATCGATCCTGATGGTTTCCTGATTGGCTGGAACCATGGCGCCGAACAGATGTTCGGCTATTCCGAACTGGAAGCGCTGGGCCAGCACATCTTGTTTTTGTATCCCGAAGACGACGCGGAAGCGAGCGTGCTGGAACTGCATTTCAAGCAGGGCGACGTGGCCACCGATGTGCGCCGGCGCAAGAAGTCGGGCATGGTGACCTGGCTGCGCATGCACCGCCACGTGATCCACGACCAGGCGGGCAAGGCTTGCGGCATGGCCGTGCGCCTGTCGGCCATGAGCGAACCGCTCTCCGACGTGGACAAGGTGAGGTTGCACGCGCGCATCATTGAAGATAGCGAGCAAGCCGTGCTGATCACGGATGCGGAAGAGCGCATCGTCTCCATCAACAGTTCCTTCAGCCGCATCACCGGCTATTCGCCGGCCGAAGCCATCGGCCGCACGCCGGACTTGTTGCGCTCTGGCGTGCACGATCCCGACTTCCGCGCCAAGGTGCGCGCCGCCATGCGGGGGCACGGCTCCTGGCGCGGCGAAATCATCGGCAAGCGCAAGAATGGCGAACTGTTCCCGCAGGACGTCACCATCAGCGTCGTGCGCGACGAATATGGCGAGATCAGCCATGTGTTTTCCCTGTTTTCCGACATCAGCGTGCACAAGGATGCCGAGGCGCGCATGCAGCGCATGGCCAATTACGACAGCCTGACGGGTTTGCCCAACCGCTGCCTGCTGAACCAGCTGGTCGACCAGGGCCTGGCCGAAGCGAAACGGCAAGGGACGCATGGCGCGCTGATGGTCATCGACATCAGCCGTATCGGTTCCATCAGCGACACGCTGGGCCATGAAGTGGGCGACCAGCTGGTGATCGCCATCGGCCAGCTGTTCCGTGGTTCCCTGCGCGACGCCGACATCCTGGCGCGGGTCGACAACAGCAAATTCGTCGTGGCGCTGCTGCATATCGAAAAGCGCGAACATGCGGCGAACGTGGCGCAAAAACTGCTCAACTTGCTCGAAGCACCGATCAATATCGATGCGCACGCGCTGCACGTTGGCGCCAGCATTGGCATTACCGTGTATCCGGAAGACGGCCTGGAAGCGCCGGCCCTGTTCCGCTTTGCCGACGTGGCCGTGGCGAAGGCGGGGCAGAGCATCGAATCGACCTTCCTGTTTTACCGCGAAGACATGAACCGGCGCGCCAAGGAACATTTGCGCCTGGAAAGCGAAATGCGATTGGCGCTGGGCGACAAGGAGCTGGAATTGCATTACCAGCCGAAAGTGAGCCTGGCCAGCGGGCGCATCGTGGGCGCGGAAGCCTTGCTGCGCTGGAAGCATCCGATGCGCGGCATGGTCTCGCCCGGCCTCTTCATTCCCGTGGCCGAGGAAACCAGTTTAATTCTGGAGCTGGGCACCTGGGTGCTGGACGAGGCTTGCCGCCAGATCCGCAACTGGGAAGACCGCGGCCTGGACATGCCGGCCATCGCCGTCAACCTGTCGGCGCGCCAGTTCGATGAACAGTTACCAGCGCGCATAGCGGCCGTGCTGGAACGCTACCAGGTGCGGCCCGACCAGATCATGCTGGAAATCACGGAAAGCCTGTTGATGCGTGGCGCCGACAAGGTGATCGACATCATGAACCAGCTGGTGGCCATGGGTCTGTCGCTGGCGCTGGACGATTTCGGCACCGGTTACTCCAGCCTCGCGTATTTGAAAAAATTCCCCATCAGCACATTGAAAATCGACCGCTCGTTTGTCATCGGCTTGCCCTTCGAGGAAAACGATTGCGCCATCGCCCGCGCCATCGTCACCATGGCGCAGCAGCTGCGCCAGGAAATCGTCGCGGAAGGCGTGGAAACGGCCGAGCAGATGCGCTTCCTGCGCGAACTGGGCTGCGATCAGTTGCAAGGCTATCTGTTCAGTCCGGCCGTGCCGGCGGCGGAATTCGAAGTGATGCTGGGCGATGGCAAGCGCCTGCGCCTGGGCGAGGCCGTCGTTTAAGGCTGGCCCAGCTTGACCTTTTCCAGCAGATAATCGAGCATCACGCGCACGCGGGCCGGCACTTGCAGGCCCGGTCCCACGAAGACGGCGTGCACGAGTTCCGTGTCGCCCGGGTTGCAGTCCTGCAGCACTTCCACCAAGTGACCTTGCGCAATATCGCGCTGCACATGCTGGCGCGAAAAGCGTCCCAGCCCCATGCCGGCCAGCACCAGCTGGCGCATGCTTTCGCCATCGCTGACGCAGGTATTGCCCTGCGGCGCCACCTGCAAGGTTGCTCCGCTCTCCTTGTCGAGGAAGGGCCAGGTTTCGTTCTGGCAGCGGAAATTGAATGCCAGCAGATTGTGCTGTGACAGCTCCTGCAGCGTGCGCGGCAGGCCATGGCGCGCCACGTAGGCGGGCGCGGCGACGACGATCATCGCGTCTTCGCCCAGTTTGCGCGCCACCAGGTTCGATTCCTTCAGCTTGCCCGTGCGGATGGCGATGTCGGTGCGGTCTTCCAGCAAGTCGACAATGGCATCGCTGACGACCACGTCGAGCACGATGTCGGGATAGCGCTGCGCGAACTCGGGCAGGATGGGCAGCAGATGGTGCACGCCGAATGGCACGAAACAATTGATGCGCAAGCGCCCGCGCGGCGCCGCGCCCTGTGATGCCTCGCGCTCGGCGCCATCGATATCGTCGAGGATGCGCTTGCACTGCACGAAGAAGGCGTCGCCTTCGGGTGTGGTGTGCAATTGCCGCGTGCTGCGCTGGAGCAAGCGCGCGCCGAGACGCGCTTCCAGCCGGCTGACCAGTTTGCTGACGGCCGATGGCGTCAGGGCAAGGCGGCGCGCGGCGGCGGAAAAGGCGCCCGTTTCCACCACGGCCACGAACACGGCCATCTCGAACGCGCGGTTGATGTCTTGCCTGGCCATTATTGAATCCATTTCATAAGTGTTTCCATTATGAGAGTCTATATCAAAAGTATTTGTCTCGGTACACTGGCTGGCTTGAACCATTGTTGGAGCCATCATGACCACCGCAAGCCCTGTTTCCACTTCAGCCAGCAAGATGCCGCCCGGCGTGCTGGCGCTGGCCGTCGGCGCCTTTGCCATCGGCGTCACCGAATTCATCGTCGTGGGCATATTGCCCACCATTGCGAAGGATTTGCATATTTCCATCGAATCGGCCGGCTCGCTGGTGAGCCTGTATGCGCTGGCCCTGGCCATTGGTACGCCGCTGCTGGTATTGCTGATGTCGCGCCTGCCGCGCAAGGCTGCCTTGCTGGGCCTGATGAGCGTTTTCCTGGCCGGCAACCTGCTGGCCGCCTTTTCCCACACGTTTGAACTGTTGCTGGCAGGACGGGTTATCACTGCCGTGGCGCACGGCACCTTCTTTGCCATCGGCGCCACCGTGGCCGCCAGCCTGGTGACGAAGGCGCAGGCGGGCAGGGCGATTTCCGTGATGTTTGCGGGCCTGACCCTGGCGATGGTGATCGGCGTGCCCTTCGGCAGTTTCCTTGGCAATTTGATGGGCTGGCGCTTGCCCTTCTTTGCCGTCGTCGTGCTCGCTGCCGTGGGCCTGGGCGCCATGGCGCGCTGGCTGCCGGCCGGCTTGCAGCAGGGCAAGGGTGGCAAGGCCATGACGCAGCTGGCGGCCCTCGGCAGCGGTCCCATCCTGACCATGATGGCCGTGACGACGTTCGGCTTCGGCAGCAGCTTTGCCGCATTCACCTTCATCACGCCCATCCTGACCGATGTCACGGGCTTTTCCGCCACCATGGCCAGCGCCTTGCTGATCGTGTTCGGCATCGCTACCTTTGCTGGCAACCTGGCGGGCGGCTACCTGACGAGCCACCTGGGCTGGCAAAAGGCCTTGCGCCTGATGCTGCTGTTGCTGGCCGCCACGCAAGTGGGCGTGGCGTTGAGCATCAGTTCGCCATGGATGATGACGGTGATGTTGTTTGTCTGGGGCGTGTTCGCCTTCGGCCTGTCGCCCGCCCTGCAGGCCGGCATGCTGGCCACGGCCGAGCGCTATACGCCGCAAGCCGTCGATTTCGCCTCGGGCCTGAACATTTCCGCGTTTAACCTGGGCATTTCCTTCGGCTCCATGCTCGGTGCCTTAATGGTCTCGCGCCAGCTGATGGCGTCGTCGCCGTGGGCCGGCGTGGCTGCCGCCTTGCTCGCCCTGCTGCCGCTGGCCTGGCTGGCGCGCCGCAACCTGGCCGTCCACGTGGCGGGGGCAGCCGGGCATTAAGGGTACGGTTCAGGTATGCACGGCGGCGGCCGGCGCCCGTTTCTGGCGCTGCGCCATATAGGAACTGCCCATGGAGGCGGCCATGATCATGGCGATGGCCAGCCATTGCGGTGCATCCAGCCGTTCATCGAGCAGGATGAAGGCCAGCATGGCGGCGACGGCCGGTTCCATGCTGCTCATGATGCCGAAGGCCTGCGGTGTCAGCCGCTTCAGGGCCACCATTTCCAGCGAGATCGGTATCGCGCTGGAAATCAAGGCCACTCCCAGGCCCGCGCCCAGCACGACGGGCGAGAGCAGGGCGGCGCCGCTGTGCGCCACGCCCACAGGCACCACCACCAGCGCTGCCATGGCCAGGCCCAGGGCGACGGAATGGCCCGCGTGCAAATGGCTGGCGCGCTTGCCGAAGATAATATAGGTGGCCCAGCAGACGGCGGCCCCCAAGGCGAACAGCACGCCTGTGGGATCGAGCTTGCTGACGTCGTGGCCGAGCGGCAGCAGCAGCGCCAGTCCCGCCACGGCCAAGGCCACCCAGACGAAGTCGAGCGGGCGGCGCGAGGCCAGCAGCGCGACGGCCAGCGGGCCGGAAAACTCGATCGCCACGGCGATGCCGAAGGGGATCGTGCGCAGGGCCATATAGAAACACAGGTTCGTCAAGCCCAGCGCCTCGCCGTAGAGGGCCACCGTGCGCAGGTCGGCGCGGCTCAGCTGCCAGCGCCACGGACGCCAGAACAGTAGTAGAAGCAAGGCGGAGAAGCCCACGCGTACGGCCGTCGTGCCCTGTGCACCCACCAGTGGGAACAGGCTGTGCTTGGCCCATGAAGTGCCCAGTCCCAGGCAGGTGACGGAGCCGAGGATGGCTAGCAGGGGAATCAGGGAGGAATAGCGGCGTAATGGCATGGGGATAAAAGGCTTGATATCGGAATAGCGAAAGTTTATTGTGTCTGCTCCGATATTTGCACTGCATTTTGACCTCCATGACGCAACTTTCGCTCACGCCTTCCCTTGCCCTCGATGCCTTCGACCTGGCGATCCTGGATATTTTGCAGCGCGATAACACGACCTCGCAGCGCGAAATCGCCCAGACCGTGCACCTGTCCGCACCGGCCGTGCAGCGGCGCATCCGACGCCTGCGCGAGAGCGGCGTGATCCGCAACGAGGTGGCCGTGCTCGACGCGAGCCGCCTGGGCCGCCCCCTGATCTTGACGGTGGAAGTGCATTTGCACGACGAGCACCCGCAGCGCACGGCGGGCATGCGCGCGCGCATCATGGCCGAGCCTGCCATACAGCAGTGCTACGGCATCACGGGCGAGGCCGATTACCTGCTGATCATTACCGCCAGCAGCATGGCCGAATACGAGGCGCTGACGGAGCGTTTGTTCGGCGGCGACGACAATATCCGGCGCTACCGCACCTCGGTGGCACTGACCTGCCTCAAGATGGGCTTGCACGTTCCGCTGGGATAAGGGAAAGGCCAGACAGATGAGCATATCCAAAAGCCGGCAAGTCGCCATGACGGCAGCCATGCCCGTCAGCCTGCGCGCCGCCGTGGCTGCTTCTCTGTGGACGCGCGACAGCGCCGGTGAGTCGGGCGCTGCCGTCTACCGCCTGCAGGGCCGGGATGGTGGGCCGGACCTGTACCTGAAACACGGCGGGGGGGCGGAGGCCGCCGACATTGCCCATGAAATGGCGCGGCTGCGCTGGCTGGCGCAGTACCTGCCTGTGCCGGCCGTGGTCCAGTTCGCCCGCGTGGCAGACCCGGACCAGGCATGGCTGCTGATGACGGCCATGCCTGGCATAAGGGCGTCCGCGGTGCTGGAAGCGAGCCCTGCGCTGAGGCCCGCCGTGGTCGACGCACTGGCGGCCTTCTTGCGCCGCCTGCACGCGCTGCCCGTAAGCGACTGCCCGTTCGATGCTGGCTCTGCCGTTCGGCTGGCCCAGGCGCGCCAGCGCATTGATGCAGGCCTGGTTGATACCGACGATTTCGATGCCAGGCGCCAAGGCTGGACGGCTGAGCAGGTGTGGGTGGCGCTGCAGGACTGCCTGCCGATTACGCCAGAACTGGTCGTTACGCATGGCGATTTCTCGCCGGAGAATATCCTGATGCAGGAAGGTGCCATTAGCGGCTGCATCGACGTGGGACGGGCCGGCATTGCCGACCGCTACCAGGACCTGGCCATCGTCTGGCGTGCTCTCGGAGAGTTGGACGCCGCGCTGCAGCAAAGGTTTGTTGAGCAATATGGGCTCCTTGATATCGATCAAGGCAAACTGCAATTTCATTTGCTGCTCGATGAGCTGTTCTGAATGGAGGCCAGCGAGCAGCTGCAGGCCATCATGGCGGCGGCAGCTTACGGCTCTTCGCGCTCGGCATCGCGTTGGCGGCAGCTCAATGACGCGTAATGGCCCTTGGGCATCCTGGTCTTGATGGTCACCTCGCTCAGCTTATGTTGAACATTGACGGGGTCGGTCAAGGTGCAGCGCTGGGTGCGGGCAAACGCTTGCAGTTTCTGCGTGTTGCCGCGCACCTTTACCGTCACGCCAACGCCAGGGCTGGCGCAGCAGCCGATGTATTGCGTGATGTATTCTTCCTCGATCAGCACCAGTTCATGTCCCATGAAGCTTGCCGGCTTCTTCAGCAGGTAGTAATCGGTGTAATCGGCGCGCTGGTCGGGGTGCTTGGCCAGGTAGCCTTCGCGCATGTAGGCCCGGATGGCCTTGCCGGAGGTGCCCACTCTGTCTGTCGTGCCCTTTTTCAGGTGCAGCGCATGGATCAGGCCCATTTCGAGCCCAGGATCGGCAGCGGCGAGGGCGCTGGTGCAACTGGCGGCGAGCAGAAGAGCGCCGAGCAGGCGGCGGGTGCGGCATTGCGGTATGGAAGTGATTCCTTGCATATATTCCACGCGAAGAGGGGAAGAGGCGCAGTGTAGCCCACGCCAGCCTGTATGCGTGGCACAATGCGTGATCCGCATGCCACTCACCCCAGGACTTTCATGACCCGCGCCATCCTCGACGAAGCACAGATCCATCCCGCCGCCCGCCCTTTGATCGGCAGCAAACATATGGACATTGTGCGCGAAGTGCAGGCTGCCATTGCCGCGCACCAGGTGGTCGTCGTCGGCATGGCGCTCAATCCGTTTCCGCGCAAGGCGCGCAAGATCCTCGACGTGCTGGGTACGCCCTACCAGTACCTGCAATACGGCAGTTATCTGAACCAGTGGCACCGCCGCAATGCCTTGAAAATGTGGACGGGCTGGCCAACTTTCCCCATGGTCTTTGTCAACGGCGTGCTCATCGGTGGCGCCAGCGAGCTGCAAAAGCTGGTGGAAAATGGCGAGTTCAGCGCCATGCTGGCGAAGAAGGTGCGCCAGTTTTAAGACCCGCCTTACGACTCTACTTACTCGCCCGGCCGCCACGGCGATTTGCGCGTGCGCAAGGGGTCGAGCAAGCCACGCAAATCGTTGTGATCGAGCTCGTACATCAGCGCGATTAAACTGCCCAGTTCGCCAGAGGGGAAGCCCTCGCGCGCGAACCAACCCAGGTAGTGTCCCGGCAAATCGGCCAGCAGCCGCCCCTGATATTTCCCATATGGCATTTCGCGCGTGACCAGCAGCGCCAGTTTTTCTGAATTCATGCAACAGCTCCGGTTTCGATCGGGCCAGTGTAGCAGATCCATTGATTGTTGATTACAACGCAATTATCTTCTGCCTGAGCAGGTATTTTTCGCCACAAAGAAAACCCCGATACTGCATGCCAACATCTTTTATCGGAGTTTGTCATGCCCATTGCCTTGCTCGCGCTGACCCTCAGCGCATTTGCCATCGGAACCACCGAGTTTGTTATTGTCGGGCTGTTGCCCACCATCGCCGCGGACCTGGGCGTCAACCTGCCATCGGCCGGCCTGCTGGTCAGCCTGTATGCGCTGGGCGTCGCCGTCGGCGCGCCTGTGCTGACTGCCCTGACGGGCAAGATCCCCCGCAAGACCCTGCTGCTGTCGCTGATGGTCTTGTTCACCCTGGGTAACTTGCTGGCCTGGAAGTCGCCCGGCTATGAAACCCTGGTCATCGCCCGCATCCTGACGGGGCTGGCGCACGGCGTGTTCTTTTCCATCGGTTCGACTATCGCCACCTCTCTGGTGCCGAAGGACAAGGCGGCCAGCGCGATCGCCATCATGTTTACGGGCTTGACCGTGGCCCTGGTGACGGGCGTGCCGCTGGGCACCTTCATCGGCCAGCATTTTGGCTGGCGTGAAACTTTCCTCGCCGTCTCGGCCCTGGGACTGGTGGCCTTTGTCGGCAGCCTGCTGTACGTGCCATCGACCATCGCCCACAGCAAGCCTGCTTCCTTGCTGCAGCAAGTGCAGGTGCTGGGCCAGCCGCGCCTGCTGCTGGTGTACGCCATGACGGCCGTCGGCTATGGCGGCTCCTTCATCGCTTTCACCTATCTGGCGCCGATCCTGCAGCAAATATCGGGTTTCAGCGCCGGCGCCGTGGGCGCGGTGATGCTCGTGTATGGCGTTTCCGTGGCCTTCGGCAATATCTGGGGCGGCAAGCTGGCCGACAAGAAGGGCCCCGTGCGCGCCCTGAAACTGATCTTTTTGCTGCTGGCAGCCGTCTTGCTGCTGTTGACCTTCACGGCGCCGCATCCCGTGCTGGTCGTCATCACCGTGCTGCTGTGGGGCGCCGTGGCCTTCGGTAACGTGGCCGGTTTGCAAGTGTATGTGGTGCAGCAGGCCGAGCACTTCACGCCCCGCGCCGTGGACGTGGCCTCGGGCCTGAACATCGCCGCCTTCAACCTGGGCATCGCCGGCGGCGCCTGGGGCGGCGGCCTGATCGTGGAACACCTGGGCCTCGTGCACACGGGCTGGATCGGCGCCCTCGTCGTGCTCGGTGCATTTGGCTTGACGGCCCTGAGCGGCCGCCTGGATCGATTGAACCCTATCCCCGTGCGGGCTGCCGGCGAAAAATCGATGCATGCGACAGGCCATTGAAACCCTGAGTGCCCGCTTGCCCTTACTTCCCGGAACAGTTTGCCTGTAATCAAGCTGAAATATTTGTCGTTTATGCTCCGGCCTCGTATTCAAGCTGGTCTGTCCCACGATATTTATTTATAACGGAAGAAACAAAAAATGTCGAATTTCGTCCCTGAGTCCTCACGTCGCCGCCTGTTGCAACTGTTTGCCGGTGCACCCATGCTGCCTTTGGCCGGCTTGACCGGTGTCAGCGCCTTTCTGTCCGGTTGTGGCGGTAGTTCGAATAACGACGTGCCGCCGGTGACCACGCCAGGCACAGGCACCCCGGCTGCGACCTTTACCACGGCAGAATTCACCGGCATGGCGGCGCCACTGGCGAGCGCGCCTGCCGCGCTGGCCACAACCACCGTCGGCTCCAAGCTCAAGGTCAATTTCAGCGATGGCAGCAGCAACAGCTACAACCTGGCGTACCAGCCTTTCTTCCTGACCGGCGACCGTGTGCCTGATGGCAAGGGCGGAACGGTGATTGCGGGCGGCTACTTCGACATCAGGAACCAGCCTATCATCGACAGCTCGGTGCCGGGCAAGGAACGCCAGTTCTTCTCGGACTCGCCAGACGGCAGCTCGATGCTGACGGTGGCCAACGCCACCGTGACCGGCGTCAAGGGCAAGCCTGTGTTTGCCGTCGTGCAGTTTGAATATAACTCGCTCAACCAGGCCGGCGCATCCACCTACGGCACGCTGCCGTCGCCGATCGCCGTGCTGACCCTGGATCAGGACCAGACCACCGGCAAGTTGTCGCTGGTGAAATACCACAATGTCGATACTTCGTCCGTCAAAGGCCTGTGGATTACCTGCGGCGCCAGCCTGTCGCCTTGGAACACCCATTTGTCGAGCGAAGAGTATGAACCCGATGCCTTCGACCAAGGCCTGGGTGGCCAGACCCTGGCCGTGCTCAAGGAATTCAGCAAGAACGTCTTTGGCGATACGACTACCGCCAATGCGTATGACTACGGCCACCTGCCGGAAGTGTCGGTAAACCCGGACGGCACCGGCAGCATCAAGAAGCACTACTGCCTGGGCCGCTACTCGCGCGAACTGGTGCAGGTGATGCCAGACCAGCGCACCATCCTGGGCGGTGACGACTATACGAATGGCGGGCTGTTCATGTTTGTGGCCGACAAGATCGCCGACCTGGCGGCAGGCGGCACCCTGTACGTCGCCAAATACACCACCCAGCTGACCGAGACCACCACCGGCAAGCTGCAATGGGTCAAGCTGGGCCATGCGACGCACGCCGAGATCAAGGCGCTGGTCGACGGTGGCATCAAGGCCACCGACATCATGGATTCGACCTTGGTCGATCCGTCCGATGCCAGCTACACGAAGATCGTCCTGAACAAGAAAACCGCCTGGGTCAGAGTCAAGGCTGGCCAGGAAAAAGCCGCCGCTTTTCTGGAAACCCACCGGTACGCCGCCCTCAAGGGTGGCAGCATGGCATTTACCAAGAACGAAGGCACGACGGTCAACGCCAAGGACAAGATTGCCTACTCGGCGTATGCCAACATCCAGGACTCGATGGTCGAAGGCGGTGCGGGCTACGTGGCCGGCAACAACGTCAAGTTCAAGAAACTGGTGGCGGGCGGCGTTGTGTCGCACAAGCTGGCGGGCGGACAGAAGGATGACACCGGCGCGGCGATCGACAGCGAATGGGTGCCGAGCGAATCGACCCTGCTGATCGCAGGTGAGGACATCGCGGCCGATGGCCTGGGCAATACCGCCAACCCGGCCAAGATTGCCAGTCCCGACAACTTGAAATTCTCAGAAAAACTGCGCACCCTGTTCATCGGCGAGGACAGCGGCAACCACCTGAACAACTTCCTGTGGGCGTACAACGTCGATACCAGGAAGCTGGAACGTTTGCTGTCCTGCCCGGCCGGCGCGGAATCGACCGGTCTGCATGCGGTCGATGAGATCAATGGCTGGACCTATGTGATGAGCAACTTCCAGCATCCGGGTGATGAGTGGAACCGCTTCCCCGGCCTGCCATCGGCGCTGAAGGATCAGATCAACATCATCATCAACACCAACTACAACAGCAAGGCCAGCGGCGCTGTCGGCTATCTGACGGCGGAACTGACGCAGGTGAAACTGTCGAAATGATGCGCGCCGTCCGATAAGGGCTGCAGGTACGCAGGGCAGGGGGGCAGGCCTTCCTTGCCGGCGTGCCGCCCGCCATCTTTGCATTGCTGGTGGGGCAGCAAGGCAAGCTAACTTGCTGGCAGAAAACAGCAAAACGGGGGAAAATGGTGCTTCCCTTCCTTTAGCGTTCCCTACCATGTCCGATACTGCAGCTTCATCGCTACGCCTGCGCACCGATATCAATCCGAAACCGCTGGGCGTTGCGCTTGTGCTCATCCTGCTGGGTGCGTGGTATCTGGCGCACACCGTGGGCATCAACCAGGCCGCGCTGTATGTGGTGGGCGCCTTGCTCGGCATCACCCTGTATCACGCAGCCTTCGGTTTCACGTCCGCCTGGCGCGTTTTCATTGCCGATGGCCGCGGCGACGGCTTGCGCGCGCAAATGCTGATGCTGGCCGTGGGCGTGGCGCTGTTCTTCCCCGCGCTATCGGCCGGCACCCTGTTCGGCACGCCCGTCGCGGGCCTGGTTTCTCCCGCTGGCACCTCGGTGATCTTTGGCGCCTTCATCTTCGGTATCGGCATGCAGCTGGGCGGCGGTTGCGCCTCCGGCACCCTGTACACGGTCGGTGGCGGCAGCACGCGCATGCTTGTCACCCTGGCTGCCTTCATTGTCGGCTCCGTGATCGGCACGGCGCACATGCCATTCTGGACCTCGCTGCCGCAACTCAAGCCCATTTCCCTCGTCACGACCCTGGGCCTGGTACCGGCACTGGCGCTGAACTGGATCGTTTTCGCGCTGATCGCAGGCATCACGGTCCTCGTTGAAAAGCGTCGCCACGGCAAGCTCGTCGCGACACCGCTGCGCCCGGCGCAGTCGTCGCCCTGGCTGCACGGCCCGTGGCCGCTGGTGGCGGGCGCCGTGGCGCTCGTCGTGCTGAACTTCGCCACCCTGGCGCTGTCGGGCAAGCCGTGGGGCGTGACGTCCGCGTTCGCCCTGTGGGGCGCGAAAGCCGCATCCGTGGTCGGCATTGACACGGCCAGCTGGGCTTACTGGTCCACCAAGGCCAACGCGGCCGCCCTGGCCGCGCCGCTGACGCAAGACAAGACGTCCGTGATGGACATCGGCATCGTGCTGGGCGCCATGCTGGCCGCCGCGCTGGCGGGCCGCTATGCGCCCGTGTGGCGCATCCCGCGTCGCTCGATCATCGCCGCCGTCGTGGGCGGCTTGCTGCTCGGCTACGGCGCGCGCCTGGCCTACGGCTGTAATATCGGCGCGTATTTCAGCGGTATCGTCTCGGGCAGCCTGCACGGCTGGCTGTGGCTGGTGTGCGCCTTCGTCGGCAATGTCGTCGGCACGCGCTTGCGCCCGTGGTTCGGCCTGGAAGTGGAGCGCGTGAAACCGACCGGCTGCTGAGACCGGCGTAAATAGGGGCTTTGCTGTATATTTCTGCCCCTGTTCCACTTTGCCGCCAGCGCAACGCCCATGTCGCCCACCATCCTTTTTGCCGTCGTCCTCGCCTATTTCCTGATCCTGCTGGGCGTGGCGTGGCGCACCTCGCGCCACGCCACCAACGACAGTTTTTTCATCGGCAACAAGGACAGCAACTGGATGCTGGTGGCCTTCGGCATGGTGGGCACCACGCTCACGGGTGTCACTTTCATCAGCGTGCCGGGCGCCGTGGGGAGCAATGGTTTCGGCTACGTCCAGCTGATGATCGGCTATGTACTGGGCTACCTTGCCATCACGTTTATTCTGCTGCCGCTGTACTACCGGCTGCAGCTGACCTCCATTTACCGTTACCTGGAGCTGCGCCTGGGCCGGCGTTCCTACCAGAGCGGGGCGGCGTTCTTTATTCTTTCGCGCCTGCTGGGCGCCACGGCGCGGCTGTATCTGGTGGTCAATATCCTGCAGGCAACGATACTCGACAGCCTGGGCGTGCCATTCTGGCTGACGGCCGGTGTCGTGCTGCTGCTGATCCTGCTCTACACGTATGAAGGTGGCGTGAAAACCATCGTCTGGACCGATACCCTGCAAACGGCGTGCATGCTGGCAGGCCTCGTCATCTGCAGCATATTCCTGTTGCGCGAGATGGACCTGTCCCTCGTCGACAGCCTGGAACACATGCGCGCGCAGGGCCTCACGCGCATCTTCACCGTCGACCCGGACAGCCCCGCGTATGTGTGGAAGCACGTTCTCGCCGGCATGTTCATCACGATTGCCATGACGGGCATGGACCAGGAAATGATGCAAAAGAACATTTCCGTGCGCACCTTGCGCGATTCGCAAAAGAATATGCTCAGCCTGACCGTCGTGCTGACGGGCGTGCTGCTGCTGTTTCTCTTCCTCGGCGGCTTGCTGCACCTGTATGCGCCGCTGGCGGGCGTGACGGCCACGGGCGATAAACTGTTCCCCGCCGTGGTGCTCGGGCACTTCCCCGCCGTGGTGCAGCTGATTTTCTTCATCGCCCTCATTTCCGCCCTGTTTCCCAGCGTGGACGGGGCGCTCACTGCCTTGACGTCGACTTTTTGCATCGACATCCTGGGCCTGCAGCGCAGGACGGATTTGACCCCGGTGGCGCAGATGCGCTGGCGCCGCCGCGTCCACCTGGGCTTTTCCGCACTGTTCCTGATCCTGATCATGGCCTTCAAGTGGATCGATAGTCCCAGCATGATAGGCGTGATCCTGAAGCTGGCCAGCTATACCTATGGGCCGCTGCTGGGCCTGTTCGCCTTCGGCTTGCTGAGCCGGCGCGACGTGCGCGACCGTTGGGTGCCGCTGGTGGCCATCGCCGGGCCATTGCTGTGCGCCCTGATCGAAGGGGAGCAGGCGCGGCTGTTCGAGCATTACCGCATCGGCCTGGAATTGCTGATATTGAATGGTGCCCTGGTGCTGGGGGGGCTGTTTCTCATTTCCATGCCGTCAGGGCGGGGAGGCAAGAGCGCGTAATATTGTCAAAATAAGACGAATCCTACGACGATTCCGGCCGTTTTCAGCTATATTGATTTCCTTTAGGCATATCACCTCACGGAGCATCAATGTCACTGAACCCCTTCCCGCCGCTGCGCCGCGGCTTTGGCGCATTCTGGCGCGCGCTGGACGCCACCCGCCGCGCAGTCATCAATCTGATTTTCCTGCTGATCGTCATCGCCATCCTGATCGCCATCTTTGGCGGCGGCGCCAAGCCCCTGGCGGAAAAGACCACCCTGGTGCTGGACTTGCAAGGGCCGCTGGTCGAGGAAACCCCGGGCGGCGTGCGCGAGGCGGTGCTGGCCAATGTCAGCGGCGAAGTCAAGAAAAGCGTGCAGTTGCGCGATGTACTGGCGGTGCTCGACACGGCGGCCAAGGACAAGAACATCGGCTCCATGGTGATCCTGCTCGACGAGTTGCAGGGCGGCGGTCTCGCTTCGCTGCGCGAAGTGGCGGCCGGCGTGGAACGCTTCCGCGCCACCGGCAAGAAAGTCACGGCCTGGGGTTCGAGCTACAACCAGCGCCAGTACCTGGTGGCTGCCAAGGCCGATGAGGTGTATCTGCACCCGATGGGCGGCGTCATGCTGGAAGGCTTTGGCCGCTACCGTAATTACTACCGCGACGCGCTCGACAAAGTGGGCGTGACGGTCAACCTGCTGAAAGTGGGCACGTATAAAAGCGCGGCCGAGCCTTTCATCGCCAACGGCCCGTCCGAAGCGGCGGCCGAAGCGGACCGCTACCTGAACAACGGTTTGTGGACCACCTATACGTCGGACGTGGAAAAGGCGCGCAAGCTGCCGGCCGGCGCCATCATGCAATCGATCGACAATCTGCCTGCCTTGATGACGGCGGCCGGCGGCGACCTGGGCAAGCTTTCGCTGGATGCCAAGCTGGTCGACGGCCTGAAAACGCGCGATGAACTGCGCCAGTTCATGATGGCGCGCGGCGCCAAAAATACGGAAGGCACGAACTTCCGCCAGATCAATTACACGGATTACCTGGCGCGCCTGCGCCCCGTGCACATCGGCGACGCCGTCGGCGTGGTCATCGCTTCCGGTGAAATCGGCGACGGCATCGCGCCACCGGGCGCCATCGGCGGCCTGTCCACCTCGCGTTTGATCCGCCAGGCGCGCGAAGACAAATCGATCAAGGCCATCGTGCTGCGCGTCGATTCGCCGGGCGGCAGCGCCTTCGGCTCGGAACTGATCCGCCGCGAACTGGAACTGACGCGCGCCGCCGGCAAGCCGGTGGTCGTCTCGATGGGCAACGTGGCCGCTTCGGGCGGCTACTGGATCAGCACCTCGTCCGATGAAGTGATCGCCGACGCGGCCACCATCACCGGTTCCATCGGCGTGTTCGCGATTTTGCCGACGGCCGACAAGGTAGTGGAAAAGCTGGGCATCCACACGGCAGGTTCGCCCACCACCTGGCTGGCCGACGCGGGCAACCCCCTGCGTCCGCTCGACCCCCGTTTTGCGCAAGTGATCCAGGGCTCGATCAACCACGTGTATGGCGATTTCCTGAACCTGGCCGCGAAGGCGCGCAAGACCACGCCTGAAAAGATCAATGAAGTGGCGCAGGGCCGCGTCTGGACGGGCTTGCAGGCGAAAGAACGCAACCTGGTCGACCGTATCGGCAGCTATGGCGATGCGCTGGCCTCGGCCGCCAAGCGCGCCAAGCTGGGCAGCGACTACCGCGTGACCTACCTGGAGCAGGAAACGTCGAACGTGGACCGTTTGATCGGCATGTTCGGCTCCAAGGCCATGGCCTCACTGGGCCTGGGCGAGCACGTGAAACTGGGCCTGGCCAGCACGGGCCTGCCGGCCGACGCGGCGCTAGGCATGGCGCAGGACCTGAGCTGGCTGTCGGGCATCACGCGCGAGCACAAACCATTCATGGCCCTCACGCACTGCTTGTGCGAGGTGCCTCTGGGCGGCAAGTAACATCCACATAAACTGCATACCCAAGCCGGCTTCGTCCGGCTTGTTTCATATCAGGAGCGATGCATGGCAAACGACATGAGTACACACACTGACACGGCGATCGCCATCCGCCCATGCGTGCAGGGCGATGACCAGGCGCTGGCGCTGGTGGGGCAGGCCACCTTCCTGGAAGCGTTCGCCGGTATCCTCGATGGAGCCGACGTCATCGCCCATTGCCAGCGCCAGCACGACGCGCAGCTGTACCGCGACTGGCTGGCGCTGCCGGCCATGCGTTTGTGGCTGGCCGAAGCCAGGCCCGGCGGCGCGCCCGTGGGCTATCTGGTGCTCAGTCCCGCCAGCTTGCCGGTGGCCGACCCGCATCCGCAAGATCTGGAAATCAAGCGCATCTACCTGCTGCACCGCTTCCAGGGCCAGCGCGTGGGACAGCGTTTGATGCAGGCGGCGCTGAGCCAGGCGCGCGCCAGCGGCGCAGGGCGCGTGCTGCTGGGCGTTTACGCGGAAAACCACGATGCGCTGGCGTTTTATGCGCGCTGCGGCTTTGCGCAAGTGGGCCGGCGCACTTTCCGCGTGGGCCGCACCGACTATCAGGATGTCATCCTCGGCTTGACCTTGTAAATCGAGGTAAAGAGTTTCCGTCGCCCGAGCAGCCGTATGGCGCCAGGTCAAGGCCGATGGCGGGAGATTTGTAGCGATTTTGTATCTGCATGCGAGGCGCTCGCGCACGGCTGGCGCCGCAGCGCGACGGCCCGCAAGCCTGATTTTTCCGACGTTCCCCCACAGCGGCGGCACCTCAGCCGGTCCTCCTGATCCTCCCATGCCAGTCTGGCTGTGTGTAATTGTTTCAAGTAGAAATGAAACAGAAACATGACTATGCTAGAGTCGTTTCACGCTAGGGAGCGATGTTTTTTCAGCTGACTTTCAGCTCTTGACTCCCCCGGCTGTGTACCGAAACAACCCCGAAAAACGGTCGTCCGGCCTGAGTGTGTTCCACCTCGGCCGGCGCCACAGACTCGCCGTGCCAGCGGCCTATACAAGGATAAGCGATGGATTCGCAGACAACACCCAACACCCCGCGGCGCAGCCGCCGTTCGAAAATCGTCGGCAGTGTCATTGCGCTGGCCGTCATGGCTGCGTTGGGGGGCGGTGCCTGGTACCTGACCCACTCCGGCACCAGTGCCCAGGGCGGCCCCGGCATGGGCGGACCCGGCGGGCCAGGTGGTCCTGGTGGCCCCGGTGGCGGGCGCCGTGGCGCGCCCTCGACCACCGTGGGCGTGGCCACTGCCGTGAAATCGGACCTGCCCGTGGTGCTCGATGCGCTGGGAACCGTGACGGCGGCGTCCACCGTGACGGTGCGCCCGCAAGTATCGGGCATCCTGAAGGAATTGAAATTCAAGGAAGGCGGCATGGTCAAGGCGGGCCAGGTGGTGGCGCAAATCGATCCTGCCCAGTTCGAGATGGCGCTGATGCAGGCCACGGGCCAGCGCCAGCGCGATGAAGCGCAGCTGGAAAACGCGCGCCTGACACTGAAACGCTATCAAACCCTGCTGGGCCAGGACTCCATCGCGCGCCAGGACGTCGATACGCAGGCCGCCCTGGTCAAGCAGCTGGAAGGCACGGTAATGACGGACCGCGCCGCAGAAGGCACTGCCAGACTCAATCTGGGTTATACCAAGGTGGTGTCGCCGATCAGCGGCCGCGCGGGCCTGAAGGTGGTCGATATCGGCAACCTGGTGAATACCAGCGACGCGGGCGGCGTGGTGGTGGTGACGCAGCTGTCGCCCATCGACGTGCAGTTTTCCGTGCCACAGGATAAGGTGCAGACCATCCAGGAGCGCCTGAATGCCGGCTCGGCCCTGCCGGCGCTGGCGCTGGACCGCACGCGCACGCATACCCTGGACAAGGGCAGCTTGAGCGCGCTCGATAACCAGGTCGATGTGCAGACGGGTACCGTGCGTGCCAAGGCCCGCTACACGAATGACAAGATGGCCCTGTTCCCCAGCCAGTTCGTCAACGTACGCCTGGAGTTGGGCAATATCACGGGCGCCGTGCTGGTACCCGTCACGGCCCTGCGTCACAGCAATAATGGCGACTTCGTATATGTGCTGAAAGCGGATAAAACCGTCACCGTGCGCATGGTCACGCGCGGCCAGGCCACCACCGACATGGTGGAAATCCGCGCCGGCCTGGAAGCGGGAGAGCAAGTCATCACGGAAGGCGCCGACCGCCTGAAGGAAGGCGCGAAAGTCACCCTGGCTGGCGACAAGCCGGCCGGCGCGCGCGGTGCCGGCGCGGGCGGTGCAACTGGCGCGAACGGCGAACGCCGCCACCGCCGCCAGCAGGCTGACGGCGCGGCCAGTGCATCGGCTTCCGCATCCGTACCGGCCAGTGCGCCAGCCGCAGCGCCAGCCACCGCGCCGGCGAAGGGCGCAGCGCAATGAGTCCATCGACTCCCTTCATCAAGCGCCCCGTCGCCACGGCGCTGCTGATGCTGGCCATCGTGCTGGCGGGGCTGGTCGGCTTCAAGTTCCTGCCGCTGGCCGCCTTGCCGCAAGTGGACTTCCCCACCATCCAGGTGCAGACCCTGTACCCGGGCGCCAGTCCCGAAGTCATGGGGCAGACCGTCACGGCGCCGTTGGAGCGCCAGTTCGGGCAGATGTCTGGCCTGCAGCGCATGAGTTCCACCAGCGCGGCCGGCGTCTCCATCATCACCCTGCAATTCACCCTGGGCCAGACCCTGGACGTGGCCGAGCAGGAAGTGCAGGCGGCCATCAACGCGGGCGGTTCCCTGCTGCCTACCGACTTGCCGGCGCCGCCCGTGTACGCCAAGATCAATCCGGCCGACGCGCCCGTGCTGACACTGGCGATTACCTCGGACACGATGCCGCTGACGCAGGTGCAAAACATCGTCAACACGCGTTTGGCGCTGAAGATCAGCCAGGTCAATGGCGTGGGCCTGGTGTCGCTGTCGGGCGGCCAGCGTCCCGCCGTGCGCATCCAGGGCGACACCAAATTGCTGGCGTCGTATGGCCTGGGCCTCGACAGCCTGCGCACGGCCATCGCGGGAGCCAACGTCAACAGCGCCAAGGGCAGTTTCGACGGCCCCACGCGCTCGTTTGCCATCAATGCGAATGATCAACTGGTGACGGCGGAAGACTACAAGCGCCTGATCATCACCTACAAGAATGGCGCGCCCGTGCGCCTGCTTGATGTGGCCAATGTGGTCGACAGTGCGGAAAACACGCGCCTGGGCGCCTGGTCGGGCAAACAGCCGGCCATCATCCTGAACGTGCAGCGTCAGCCCGGCGCCAACGTCATCAAGACGGTCGACGCCATCAAGGCACTGCTGCCCGACCTGCAGGCCAGCCTGCCGGCGGCCATGAAGCTCGACGTGCTGAGCGACCGCACCACGGGCATTCGCGCCTCCGTCGAACACGTGGAGATGGAGTTGCTGCTGTCCGTGCTGCTGGTGGTGCTGGTGATTTTCGCCTTCCTGCACAGCATGCGCGCCACCGTGATCGCCAGCCTGTCCGTGCCGATCTCGCTGATCGGCGCCTGCGGCGTCATGTATCTGCTCGGCTACAGCCTGAATAACTTGTCCCTGATGGCGCTGACCATTGCCACCGGCTTTGTCGTCGATGACGCCATCGTCATGATCGAAAACATCGCCCGCTACATCGAAGAGGGCGAAACGCCGATGGCCGCCGCCCTGAAGGGCGCGTCGCAGATCGGCTTTACCATCATCTCGCTGACGGTGTCCTTGATCGCCGTGCTCATTCCGCTGTTGTTCATGGGCGACGTGGTGGGCCGTTTGTTCCGCGAATTTGCCATGACCCTGGCCATCACGATCCTGATTTCCGCCGTCGTCTCGCTCACCCTGGTGCCGATGATGTCGGCGCGCTGGTTGAAAAGCCATGCCGATGAAAAAGTCAGCGCCACGGGCCAGCGCATCCAGGCTTTCCTCGACCGCGTGATCGTCCAGTACGACCATGCGCTGGTGTGGGTCTTGAAACGCCAGGGACTGACCTTGCTGGTGGCCCTGGCCACCTTGCTGTTGACGGTGATTTTGTACATCACCATCCCGAAAGGCCTGTTCCCCACGCAGGATACAGGGCAGCTGCAGGCGCGCATCGAAACCTCGCAAGCCGTGTCGTACGAACGCATGGCCACCTTGCAGCAGGCGGCGGCCAGCGCGCTGCTGGAGGACCCCGATGTCGATACCCTGAGTTCCCTGGTGGGCGTCGATGCAGCCAACAATACCATGCTGCACACGGGTAGCATGCTGATCAACCTGAAGCGCTCTCGCAGCGGCAAGCAGGACGACATCATGGAGCGCCTGCGCAACCGTGTCGCCAAGGTGGCCGGCGTGACCCTGTATCTGCAGCCGACGCAAGATTTGACCATCGATGCGGAATCGGGGCCGACGCAATACCGCGTCTCGCTCGAAGGGGCCGACACGGCCACCGTCACCGAGTGGGCCGGCAAGCTGGCGGCCCGCATGCGCGAAAAATCGCAGCTGCGCAATGTGGTCACGGACGCGGGCGCCACGGGCGCCGCCGTCGTGGTGGCCATCGACCGCGACAGCGCCGCACGCATGTCCGTCACTACGGCCACTGTCGACGACGCGCTGTACAACGCTTTCGGCCAGCGCATCATCTCGACCATTTTTACGGAAACCAACCAGTACCGCGTGATCCTCGAAGCGCAGCCCGGCATTGTCACCACGCCGGCCGACCTGTCGGAACTGCAGGTGCGCACGGGTTCCGGCAAGTCGACGCCGCTGTCCGCCTTTGCCAGCGTCAGCGAAAAACAGGCGCCGCTGCAGATCACGCACGTGGCGCAATACCCGGCCACGACGCTGGGCTTTGATACGACGCAAGGCGTGGCGCTGGGCAGCGCCGTCGACGCCATCCGGCAGGCGGCCAAGGATATCGCCTTGCCGCCATCGGTGACCCTGACCTTCCTCGGTGCGGCCGGCGCGTATGAAAACTCGCTGTCGAACCAGCTGTGGCTGATCCTGGCCGCCGTCGTCTGCGTCTACATCGTGCTGGGCGTGCTGTACGAAAGCTACATCCACCCGCTGACGATTTTGTCGACCTTGCCGTCGGCCGGCGTGGGCGCCTTGCTGGCGCTGATGATTTCCGGGCAGGACCTGGGCGTGATCGGCATCATCGGCATTATTCTCCTGATCGGCATCGTCAAGAAGAACGCCATCATGATGATCGACTTCGCCATCGAGGCCGAACGCGATGAAGGCAAGAGCCCGCAGGAAGCCATCCACCAGGCGGCGCTGCTGCGTTTCCGCCCAATCCTGATGACCACCCTGGCAGCCCTGTTCGCGGCCGTGCCGCTGATGCTGGGCTGGGGCGAGGGCGCAGAGTTGCGCCGTCCGCTGGGCCTGGCCATCTTTGGCGGCCTGATTGTCAGCCAGGTGCTGACGCTGTTTACCACGCCCGTCATCTACCTGGGCTTCGACCGCCTGGGCCAGCGCTTTGCATCCAAAACGCGGGGCGTCAACCTGGACAAGCCAGCCGATAATGCGGGGAGCGCCGCGTGAACCTGTCCGAACCGTTCGTCAAGCGTCCCATCGCCACCGTGCTGCTGACCATCGGCATCGCGCTGGCGGGTGTCGGCGCCTTCTTCGTGCTGCCTGTCTCGCCGCTGCCGCAGGTCGATTATCCGACCATTTCCGTCAGCGCCAGCCTGCCCGGCGCCAGCCCCGCGACCATGGCCACCTCGGTGGCCACGCCGCTGGAGCGGCGCCTGGGCGTGATCTCCGGCGTGAACGAAATGACGTCGTCGTCGGGCACGGGTTCGGCGCGCATCAATTTGCAGTTCGACCTGAACCGGAAGATCGATTCGGCCGCGCGCGAAGTGCAGGCGGCCATTGCCGCCGCGCGCGTGGACTTGCCGGCCACTCTGCGCAGCAATCCCACCTACCGCAAGGCCAATCCGTCCGACGCGCCCGTGATCATCCTGGCGCTGACGTCAAAAACGCGCACGCCGGGCCAGATCTACGACGCCGTGTCAAACCTGGTGCAGCAAAAGGTGGCGCAAGTCAAAGGCGTAGGCGACGTGGAACTGGGCGGCGGTTCGCTGCCGGCCGTGCGCGTGGAACTGCTGCCGTACCAGCTCAATCACTATGCCGTGTCGATGGAAGATGTGCGCGCGGCCATCCAGGCCACGAACGCCAACCGGCCCAAGGGGGCGATTTCCGGCGACGAGCGCAGCCTGCAGATTTATTCGGGCGCCAGCACGGCCTCGGGCGGGCGCAGCGCAGCCGACTACCGCAGCCTGGTGGTGGCCTGGCGCGATGGCGCCGCCATCCGCCTCGACGACGTGGCCGAAGTGGTCGACGGCGTGGAAAACACGAATACCCTGGGCCTGTTCAACGGCGACCCGGCCGTCATCGTACTGATCACGCGCCAGCCGGGCGCCAACGTCATCGCCACGGTGGACGGCGTGCGCGCGCTGCTGCCGCAACTGCAGGCGCAGCTGCCCGGCGACATCAAGCTGCAAGTGGCATCCGACAGCACCAACTCCATCCGCTCGTCCCTGCACGAGATCGAATTCACCCTGATCCTGTCCATCGTGCTGGTGGTGCTGGTGGTCAGCGCCTTCCTGCGCAGCGTGCGCGCCACCATCATCCCGGCCGTGGCCACCATCGTTTCCTTGCTGGGTACTTTCGGTGTGATGTACATTCTGGGCTTCAGCCTGAATAACCTGTCCCTGATGGCACTCACGGTGGCCACGGGCTTTGTCGTCGACGATGCCATCGTGGTGCTGGAAAATACGCAGCGCCATATCGAGGCAGGCATGGACCGCTTCAAGGCGGCCCTGCTGGGCGCGCGCGAAGTGGGTTTCACGGTGCTGTCGATCAGCCTGTCGCTGGTGGCCGTCTTCATCCCGCTGCTGTTCATGGGCGGCCAGGTGGGGCGTTTGTTCCGCGAGTTTGCCGTGACCTTGTCGGCCGCCGTCATGATTTCGCTGGTCATTTCGCTGACCACCACGCCGATGATGTGCGCCTGGCTGCTGAAAAGCGGCGAGCAGCACAAGGCGCCGGGCGCGGTGGCGCGCTGGTTCGAACGTGGCTTCGAGCGCATGCTGAAAGTGTATGAGCATTGCCTGGACTGGGCCTTGTCCAGCGCCGCGCTGGTGATGACCATCCTGGTGTTCGTCGTCGGCCTGAACGTGTATCTGTTCGCGGCCGCGCCCAAGGGCTTCTTCCCGCAGCAGGATACGGGGCAGATCAACGGCGGCATGCGCGCCGACCAGAGCATCTCGTTCCAGGCCATGCAGGGCAAGCTGCGCCAGCTGGTCAACATCATCAAGGACGATCCTGCCGTCGCCACCGTCGTCGGCTTTACGGGCGGGGGCAGGGCAGGGGGCGGTTTCATGTTCATCGATCTGAAACCGGCCTCGCAGCGCACGGACAAGGGGCAGGCCGTGATTGCGCGCCTGCGCCCGCAGCTGGCCAAGGTGACGGGCATTTCGCTGTTCCTCAATCCCGTGCAGGACTTGCGCATGGGCGGGCGTTCCAGCAATTCGACCTACCAGTACACCCTGATCAGCGACAACCAGGCCGATTTGAAGAAATGGGCGGCGAAACTGGCCGACCAGATGAAGCTGCAGCCGGCCCTGATCGACGTCGATACGGACCAGGCGGAAAACGGAGTGGAAACCTTTGTCAGCATCGACAAGGACCGGGCCACGCAGCTGGGCGTGCAAGTCAAGGATATCGACAATGCGCTGTACAACAGCTTCGGCCAGCGCCAGGTGGCGACCATCTACGATGAGCTGAACCAGTACCACGTGATTATGGAAGTGGCGCCCCGCTACGCGCAAAGCCCGGAAGCGCTGCGCTCCGTGTATGTGCCGGCGTCGAATGCGGCTGCCGTCGCCGCCACGGCCACGGCCACCAGCGCCGCTACGGCCACCACCAGCGTGGCCGCGACGACGTCCAACACGACGGCGGCGCGCGATCCGTCCAGCGGCTCGGCATTGAGCACCACCCTGGCGACGATGGTGCCGCTGTCGTCGTTCAGCAGCTTTGCCGAAAGCTCGACGGCGACCTCCATCAATCACCAGGGCGGGGAGCTGGCCACCACCGTGTCGTTCAATCTCAGCGACGGCTATCCGCTCAGCGACGGGCAGGCCGCCGTGGCCCAGGCAGAGTCGGAGATCGGCATGCCGGTGAATGTGCGCGGCAGCTTCCAGGGTTCGGCGAAGAGTGCGCAGGACAGCAACAAGGAGCAGCCGCTGCTGATCCTGGCGGCCATCGTGGTGATTTACATCGTGCTGGGCATCCTGTACGAAAGCCTGATACATCCGATTACCGTGCTATCGACTTTGCCGTCGGCGGGGGTGGGCGCCGTGCTGGCCTTGCTGCTGTTCCGCATGGAGTTTTCCATCATCGCCCTGATCGGCGTGTTCCTGTTGATCGGCATCGTCAAGAAAAATGCTATATTGATCATCGACTTCGCGCTGGAGGCCGAGCGTTCGCGCGGGCTGACAGCTGTGGAGGCGGTGCGCGAGGCATGTTTGCTGCGTTTCCGCCCCATTCTGATGACCACTCTGGCGGCGGCGCTTGGCGCCTTGCCGCTGGCGATCGGTTTCGGCGAGGGGTCAGAGCTACGCCAGCCCTTGGGGGTCGCCATCATTGGCGGCCTGATTGCCAGCCAGTTACTCACATTGCTGACCACCCCGGTGGTCTACATCCTGCTCGACAAGCTGCGCACGCGCAGTGCCGACGAGCAGCAATTGAGCCGCATTTCTGGGCCAGATAACCCGAGCACACAATCATGAAGCAAGTAAAACCTATCGTATCCACCGTTCCTGCCCGCCATTTTCTGGCAGTGGCCGCCGCTGCCCTGCTGGCCGGCTGCGCCGTCAGCCCCGCGTATGAAGTACCCACGGCCGCCGCGCCGCAAACGTTCAAGGAGGCGGCCGGCTGGCAAGCGGCCGTGCCGGCCGATACCCTGGAACGGGGTCCCTGGTGGACCCTGTTCGGCGACGCGCAATTGAACCAGCTGGCCGAAGGCATTGAAGTATCGAACCAGAACGTGGCCGAAGCCGTTGCCTCGTATGAGCAGGCGCGCGCTCTGGTGCGCGAACAGCGCGCCTCGCTGTTTCCTACCGTGAGCCTGACGGGCAGCGGCGCCCGTTCCGGCGGCGGGGGCGAGCAGCAGACGAACAATAATTTCAAGGCGGCCATTGGCGCCTCGTGGGAACCGGATATCTGGGGCCGCCTGCGCGCCGGCGTGACGGGGGCGGACGCCAGCGCATCGGCCAGCGCGGCCGACCTGGCCGCCGCGCGCCTGTCGGCGCAGGGCGAGCTGGCCATCAATTATTTTTCGCTGCGCCAGAGCGATGCGCAGATCGCGCTGCTGAACGCCACCATCGCCGGCTACAAGCGCGTGCTCGACATCACCAGCAACCGTTTCAACTCCGGCATCGCCGCCAAGTCCGACCTGCTGCAGGCGCAGACGCAGCTGGCCAATGCGCAGATCGATCTGTCCAGCCAGGTGCGCGCGCGCGCACAGCTCGAACATGCGATCGCCATCCTGCTGGGGAAAGCGCCGTCCGACTTCAGCCTGGCCGTTGCGCCGTGGACCCTGACCGTGCCCGAGGTGCCGCTGGGCGTGCCGTCGACCCTGCTGCAGCGCCGTCCTGACATCGCCGCCGCCGAGCGCAGGGTGGCCGTGGCCAACGAGCAGATCGGCATTGCCCGCTCCGCCTACTATCCGAGCCTGAACCTGACGGGTTCCTACGGTTCCGGCGCCAGCCGTGTGGGCGACCTGTTCAATGCTTCGTCGAGCCTGTGGTCGCTGGGCGTGTCGGCCGCGCAAACCCTGTTCAACGCGGGCGCCACCACGGCCAGCGTGGATGCGGCCAAGGCGGGGCATGAGGCCGCCGTGGCACGCTACCGCCAGACGGTACTGGCAGCCTTTGGCGCCGTGGAAGACCAGTTGTCGGCCACGCGCGCGCTGGCCGAGCAGCTGGCCTTGCGCCAGCAGGCGTCGTCGGCCGCCGACCAGGTGGAGCAGCAAATGCTGAACCGCTACAACGCGGGCCAGGTCGGCTATACGGACGTGGTGACGGCGCAAGTGACGGCCCTGTCGGCGCGCCGTTCGCTGGTGCAGGCCCAGGCTGACCGGCAGACGACGGCCGTGGCCTTGATCCAGTCGCTGGGCGGCGGCTGGCATGTGCCGCAGACGCAGTAGGCGGCAGGCGGGCGCCGGTTAGCGCCCCGGGCCAAATTCGCGTTTTTACGCGCGGCTTGGGTGCTAAAATGCAAGATTATCCATCCGCCAGCCTGGCGCACGTGCCGCGGCTGCATTCTTGCCGACGATGACACGCAGCAAACACAGCAAAGCTCCAGCGCCGGAGGTGGCCGCCATCGATTTTCCCGTGGTGGCCATCGGCGCGTCGGCTGGCGGTCTCGACCCGATTATCGCTTTCCTGACGAACGTGCCGCCCGATAGCGGCATCGCCTATGTGGTGATCCAGCACCTTGATCCCACGCAAAAAGCCATGTTGCCGGAACTGCTGCAACGTGCCACCAGCATTCCCGTCACGGAAATCACGCAGCGCGCCGCACTGCATCCGAACCATATCTATGTGATTCCCTCGAATGCGGACCTGGGCCTGTCCAAGGGGCACTTTGTGCTCAGCGAGCCGCTGCAGCTGCGCGGACATCGTTTGCCCATCAATGCTTTCTTCGAAAGCCTGGCGGCCGAGCTGGGCGAACTGGCCGTGGGCGTGATTCTGTCCGGCATGGGCAGCGACGGTACGCGCGGCCTGCAAGCCATCAAGCAGGCGGGCGGCCTGACCCTGGCCCAGCATCCCGACACGGCCAAGTTCGACATGATGCCGCAAAGCGCCATCGCCGCCGATGCCGTGGACCTTGTCGATTTTCCCGACAAGATGCCGGAAAAGATCGCCAGTTACCTGTTTCGCAGCAGCTTCCTGGAGTTGCCGGGCAAGGAGCCTGGCGGGCGCAATGCCTTGCAGGAAATTGTCGCCTTGCTGTCCGAACATACGGGCAACAGCTTCACGGACTACAAGATCAACACGGTACTGCGTCGCATCGAGCGCCGCATGAGCTTGTACCAGATGACGTCGATGGAAGAGTACATTCCCTATCTGCGCAATAATCCCTCGGAAATCGACCTGCTTTTCAAGGAGTTGCTGATCGGCGTGACGAATTTTTTCCGCGACGCGAAAGTGTGGGAATATCTGAAGATGGTGGTCTTGCCGCAAATGCTGGCGGCTCACCCGGAAGGACGCGCCTTCAAGGCCTGGATACCGGCCTGCTCCACGGGAGAGGAAGCCTATACGCTGGCCATGGTCTTCCATGAAGTGGTGGCCAGCAGCAAGCCGCCGTCGAAGTACAGCCTGCAGATTTTTGCCACTGACCTGTCGGCCGACGCCATCGACCGCGCGCGCCAGGGCCGGTTTCCGCCAACGATAGTGAGCGATGTGTCGGCCGAGCGCCTGGAGCGGTTTTTCTTGCAGGACAAGAGTGATTACCTGGTCAGGAAAGAGGTCCGCAACATGATCATCTTTGCCCAGCAAAACATCATTTCGGATCCGCCCTTCACCAAGCTCGATATCCTGTGCTGCCGCAACCTGTTGATTTATCTCAATGCCAAGCTGCAGCAGCGTTTGATTCCCCTGTTTCATTACGCCTTGAATCGCGATGGGATCTTGCTACTGGGCAGCGCCGACACGCCCGGTCACTTTTCCGAGCTGTTCGCGCCGCTGACGACATCCACCAGGCTGTACCGTCGTCTCGACAACCTGGCGCGCCAGCGCTTGCTGACCTACTTTCCCACGAAAGTATCGTCGGCCACTCCTCCTACCCCCAGCGACATGAGAGAAGTCAGCATGCCCGGAAGAATCCAATCCCATGTCGAGCAATTATTGCTCCAGAAATACTCGCCTGCAGCCGTGTTGCTGAACCAGGATGGAGACATTTTGTATATCAACGGGCGCACCGGCGCCTTCCTGGAACCAGCTGCAGGCAAGGCCAACTGGAATATCCACGCGATGGCGCGCGACGGCTTGCGCTACGAGCTGGCGGGCTTGATCAAGCTGGCGCTGCAAAGCGACACCCAGGTATGCCTGAAAGGCCTGGTGCTCAAGGAGCAGGCAGGGAAGGCACAGGGCGTGGATTTGACGGCAGAAGCCTTGCGCCAGCCCGACGCGCTGCGCGGCATGGTCTTCGTCACGTTTGCCAGCGTGCCGCTGGCGGCCACCCCGCGCCGGGGCCGCTCGCCGAATCCCAAGGTGCTGGAACTGGAGCAGGAGCTGATCCAGGCGCGCAATGAAATCCAGGCCGTGCGCGACGAAATGCAGACCTCGCGCGAAGAACTCAAATCGGCCAATGAGGAATTGCAGTCGACCAATGAAGAACTGCAATCGGCGAACGAAGAGCTGACCACATCGAAGGAAGAGATGCAGTCGCTCAATGAAGAGTTGTACACGGTCAATGCCGAGCTGCAATCGAAGGTAGACGACTTGTCACTGGTCAACAGCGACATGAAAAATCTGCTCAATAGTACCGATATCGCCACCATTTTCCTGGACAGCGAGCTGCGTATCCGCCGCTTCACGGCACCGGCCACGCAAATCTACAAGCTGATCCAGACGGACTTGCGCCGTCCGCTCAGTGACATCGTCAACGACCTCGATTATCCAGACCTGGAAACGGATGCGCAGGAAGTCATCCGCAGCCTGGTGTTTTGCGAACGCCAGGTGCAGACCAAGAACGGGCGCTGGTACACGGTGCGCATCATGCCGTACCGCACGGTGGAAAACGTGATCGATGGCGTGGTGGTGACCTTCATTAACATTACCGAGTCCAAGTTGCTGGAAGCCGAGCTGCGCCTGATACAGTCGGGCGCAGTGGCGAACAGAGGGGCACGTGAGAGCGCGCCATGAATGAACCGTTCGACAGCGGACCCGCTGACGAGAACTTGTGCGAGCCTGCGCAGCAGGCGCTGCTGGCGGCAGGATCGCTGTCGAACGAAGAGATGATGCGCCACCTGCATGAGTTGCGGGTGAGGCAGATCGAGCTGGAAGTGCAGAACGCCGGATTGGCGGAGCTGGAAAAACTCAAGAATGAATTTAAAAGCAGCCGCGACCGTTATGCGCAGCTGTATGAACATGCGCCTGTCAGCTACTTCTCACTGGCGCGCGAAGGCGTTATCACGCGCGTCAACGTGGCCGCCAGCGGTTTGCTGCAACGCGACAAGGATCAATTGCTGGGTCGACGTTTCGAGCAATTCATCGCGCCGCAGGCGCAGGGCGCATTCCGCCGCTTCCTCGATGCCATTTTTAGCAGTGGCATGCCGCAAGTGCTGGAAGCGCGGCTATTCGACGATGTGCTGGGCGGCGGCGTCGTGCGCATCGAAGCCAATCTTGATGTGGACAGCGCCAGCGTGCGTATGCTGGTGACGGACCTGGGCGACGAGTATGTGCGCGAGTCAGCCTTGCGGCGCGCCTTCCTGATTCTCGACACCATCCGCGAAGGCGTGCTGGTGACCGACAGCGATAACCGCATCATTTCTGTGAATCGGGCGTTTACCACCATCACTGGCTACCAGGCGGAAGAGGCCATCGGGCGCGATCCCTCCTTCCTGGGCGGCGGCACGCACGAGCCGCAATTCTATGCCGCCATGTGGCGCAGCCTGAGGCAGGATGGCAGCTGGTATGGCGAGCTGGTGAACCGGCGCAAGAATGGCGAGCGCTTCGTCGAGTCGTTGTCGATCACGCCCATGCGCATGCCGAACGGCGACACCAGCCATTTTGTCGGGGTGTTTTCCGATATTACCGAGCGCAAGCTGGCCGATGCCACGCTGCGTGAATTGCACCGGGAGCTGGACCAGCGCGTCATCGACCGCACGGCCGAGCTGTTGCGGGCCAACCTGCATTTGCAGCTGGAAGTCCAGCAACGCGAGCGGGCGCAGGAAGCCTTGCGCGACGCCGAGCGTTTTTTTCACGCCACCATCGATTCCCTGTCCGACCGCGTGCTGGTATTGGACCAGGCCGGCTGCCTGGTGCATGCCAATCAGGCTTGCATGGCCTTTGCCAGCCATGCACCGGGACAGCTGCATTATCTGGATTTCTGCGAAAGGGACCCGCGCTGGAAGCGCAGCGCCGGGCGCGAGCTGGCCGCGGGCATCCGCGCCGTGATCGCCGGCAGCGCCGATGCCTATGCGCTGGAATATGAATTCGCCACGGAGGCCGGGGCGCGCTGGTCACAGGCCCGGGTCAGCCGTTTTCTGGGCGAAGGTCCGCTGCGCGTGGTGGTGGCGCACACGGACATTACTGAACGCAAGCTGATGGATGGCGCCCTGCGTCAGTCGCATGCGCAGCTGCGCCAGCTGGCGCTGCACATGGAAACGGCCAAGGAAGACGAGCGCAAGCGCATCTCGCGCGATATCCACGATGAACTGGGGCAAAACCTGCTGGCGCTGCGCATCGATATTTCCATGCTCAGCGCGCGCACCGAGGGTTCCCATCCGCGCCTGCACCGCCGGGTCGGCGCCGTGCTCAGCAATGTCGACACCACCATCAAGAGCGTGCGCGGCATCATGAACGAACTGCGCCCGATGGCGCTGGACCTGGGCTTGCAGGCCGCCATCGAATGGCAGGTGGGCGACTTCCGCAAGCGCAGCGGCGTCGCTTGCCGCCTGCTGATACGCGACGAGGCCCTGTTTGCCGCCATCGGCAGCCAGGTCGAGATCGTACTGTTCCGCATCGTGCAGGAAGCGCTCAGCAACGTCATGCGCCATGCCCAGGCCAGCCAGGTCGAGATCGAGCTCAGTTCGGATGCCTGCGCCGTGTATGCGGCTATCAGCGACAACGGCATCGGCATCACGCCGCAGCAGCAGCGCAAAAAGCAGTGCTTTGGCCTGATCGGCATTGCCGAGCGGGTGACGGCGCTTGGCGGGCATTTCGAGGTAGGCACGCCGGCGTCGGGTACCGGTTGCCGCCTGTTCCTGCATATTCCCCTGACGGGGACGGGGCGGCCTGCTGCCTGATATAGCAATTGCAATGGGTTAATTTTTTGCCGACTCAGGCCCCCTGGACAGGCTATACTTTCGCCTGCTATTTATGGAGGGGCATATCTTGTTCAAAACAATCGTTTTACCAGTCGCCTTATTGGGCGCGTTCGCCGGCGCACACGCTGACGAAGGGCAGTGGCAACCACACCAACTGCCACAGCTGAAAGCCGAACTCAAACGGGTCGGCATCGACATTCCTGCAGAAAAGCTGGCCGACCTGAGCAAGCACCCGATGAGCGCCATCGTGTCGCTGGGCGGCTGCTCGGCCGCCTTCGTCTCCGACGCGGGCCTGGTGGTGACGAACCACCATTGCGCGTATGGCGCCGTGCAGCGCAATTCCACGCCGGAACACAATTACATCACCGACGGTTTCCTGGCCAAGACGCGCGCGAGCGAGCTGCCGGGCGGTCCGAACAGCCTGGTGTACGTGACGGACAAGGTGGAGAACGTCAGCGAGCGCGTGCTGAAAGGCTTGACAGCCGACATGAGCGGCCGCGCGCGCCACGAAGCCGTGGAGAAGCGCGTCAAGGACCTGATCGCCGAATGCGAAACGGACAAGATGTACCGCTGCTCCGTGCCCGCCTTCCACCGCGGCCTCGAGTACTACCGCATCCGCCAGATGATGATACGCGACGTGCGCCTGGTGTACGCGCCATCGGACAAGATCGGCAACTTCGGCGGTGACATCGACAACTACGAATGGCCGCGCCATACGGGCGATTATTCGTTCCTGCGTGCCTACGTGGGCAAGGATGGCCGTCCGGCCGACCCGTCGCCCGACAACGTGCCGTACAAATCGAAGGACTTCCTGGTGGTCTCGGCCGAAGGCTTGAAAGCCGGCGACGGCATCTTGCTGGCGGGCTATCCCGGCCGCACCAGCCGCTACAAGCTGCCGGCGGAAATCCGCTTCGCGCGCGATACGGCCTTCCCCCTGAAAGTATCGGAACTGCAAGCCGACCTGGCCGTGATGGCTGATGCGACGAAGGGCGACGCGGCCGCTGCCGTGCGCTATGCGAGCGTGGTCAAAAGCATCAACAACGTGCTGAAGAAAACCCAGGGCTTGCTCGACGGTTTTGCCCGCAAGGACATTGCCGCCATCAAGGACGTGCAAGATGCCGAGTTCCGCGCCTGGTACGCGAAGCAGCCGGACGTCTCGCCCACCTTGCTGGCCGAACTGGACGCGGCAATCGCCAGCGACATGGCCTTGAGCGAAGAAGAGTTCGCCTGGTCGGTGGCCACCAACAGCGACTTGCTGAAAAGTGCGCGCACCATTTACCGTTTGTCGCTGGAGCGCCAGAAAGCGGACGCCGAGCGCGAATCGGGCTTCCAGCAGCGCGACCTGGCCTTCATCAAGGCCCGCCTGGCCCGCCTGGAGCAGTCGTATGTCAATAAGGTCGACCAGGCGCGTTTTGAGGCGGGCCTGAAGCGTTACGCGCAGCTGGCCGCGAAGAGCCATCCGCAAGGCCTGGACGCGCTGCTGCCGGCGCCAGTGGCCGTGGCGGCCCTGTACCAGCAGACGCAACTGGCTGACACGGCCAAGCGCCTGGCCTGGCTGGAAAAGGACCAGGCTGCTGTTGCCCAGTCCGACGACGCCTTCATGCAACTGGCCGTCAAGCTGCAGCCGGTGGAGTTGTCGCTGGAAGAGCGCCGCAAGGAAATCGACGGCAACCTGGAACGCGTGATTCCGCAATACATGCAAGCCGTGATCGCCTGGAAAAAATCGCAAGGCAAGCCGGTGTATCCTGACGCCAACTCGACCCTGCGCGTCACGTATGGCACGGTCTCGCCGTACTCGCCGCGCGATGGGCTGACCAAGGGCCCGTTCACGACGGTGGAAGGCATCGTCGAGAAAGTCACGGGCAAGGCCCCGTTCGAAGCGCCGCAAGGCTTGATTGACGCCGTCAAGGAAAAACGCTACGGCCAGTTCCGCGACCCGGCACTGGGCACGGTGCCCGTCAACTTCCTCACCAGCGCCGACACCACGGGCGGCAATTCCGGCTCAGCCGTGATGAACAAGCGTGGCGAGCTGATTGGCCTGAACTTCGATTCGACGTATGAATCGATCACCAAGGACTGGTACTTCGACACGGCCATCACGCGCGCCATCCACCTCGACATCCGCTACATGCTGTGGGTGATGAAGGAAGTGGACCATGCCGATAACTTGCTCAAGGAAATGACGATCAAGTATCCGAAGCCAGTGAAGACTGCCAAGAAGTAAGCGTTAATTTGCGCTAGCGCAAAGCCGCATCCGCCGCAGGGCTGATGCGGCTTTTTTACGTATGGGTAACTAGTTTGCGTTCCATCAATATGCCAGCGTTCACCATGGTTAGCATGGGCTAGTGTAACTATCCGAAGGAGGCGATATGGATGATGGCGAGCTGGCAGCCGATCTGGCGCGCCTTTTCGGAGCGGGCTGGCGAACCCAGGACAGCCGCTTGCTGCGTATGGATTTTCCGCGCGACGATGGTCCGCCCAATACCGCGCTGCTGGTCAACAGTTTGCGGGCACACGAGGAAATGTCACGCGACTTCCGCTTCGACGTCGAACTGCTGTCCGACAATCTCCACCTTCCCCTGACAGCGATGATGGGACGCATGGTCACGATTTCGATGGTGCGCGATGACGGCAGTTTGCGCTATTTTAATGGTTATGTCGGCCAATTTCGCTTGTTGCGCAGCGATGGAGGTTTCGCGTTCTACCAGATGGTGCTGCAACCCTGGCTGGCGTTTTCCAAGCTGCGCATGGACAACGTCTCGTTCCACGAACGCACGGTCATCGACATCACCGAAACGACCTTCAATCATTATTTGCAGCGCGACTGGCAAAACCGGCTGCATGAGGAAAAAGCGATATTAAGCTGCGCCAACCAGCATAATGAAACCGATTACAACCATCTGCACCGGCGCTGGGAAGACCAGGGTATCCATTACTGGTATGAACATCGCACCGACGGTCATACGCTCTGTTTGGGCGACAATACCTGGCTGAGCGACAGCATCGACCCAAGCGACCGCGATGCCAGCGAAGCCGACGAGATGGTGTTTCGCAGCGACGCGGGCTCGCTGGAGTGCGACGGCATACGCGATTGGCAGGCAATACGGAAGATCGCTTCAGGCTCGCTCACGCTGGCCAGCTTCAACTACAAGCATCCGTTTGCCAGTCGCGCCAGTGGCTATGCGCTGCACCAGCAGGGCGACGTGTTTGCCCATGAACTGTATCAAAATGCCGGCTATGGCTATGCCGACATGGGTGGCGGCGAAGCGCTGGCGCAACGCCGCCTGGAGGAGCATAACTGCCAGGCGCAAACCTTCGAAGCTGGCGGCAATCACCGCTGCGCCCAGGCCGGGCGCAGTTTCACGCTGGGTGGACACTTCAGTGGCAAGCAAGCCATGCCGGCCAGAGGTGAAGCGGCGCGCGCTGACATCGGCTCGCGCGAATACCTGATCCTGTCGGTCGATCATATCGCCAGCAACAATTACCAGGCAGGGACGGGCGCGAAGTCGCATTATGAAAACCGTTTTCGCTGCATCCGCAAGAGCATCCGCTGGTATCCGGGGCGGCAGTTCAACAGCATGCCTTGTGCCTTGCCCGGCGTGCAGACGGCGATTGTCACCGGGCCGGCAGGCGAAACCATCCATACCGACGCGCTGGGCCGGGTGAAGGTGCAATTCCACTGGGACCGGCTGGGCAAGTTCGACGCGGGCAGTTCGCCATGGATCAGGGTCATGACGCCATGGGCGGGCCAGGCCTTCGGCCAGATCGCGTTGCCGCGCATCGGCCAGGAAGTGCTGATCCAGTTTCTCGACGGCAATATCGACCGTCCCGTCATTGTTGGCGCGGTGTACAACGGCAAGCATGCGCCACCGTGGAATTTGCCGGGCCAACGCATGCTGGGCGGCTGGCGCAGCGCTGAGCTGATGCCTGGCGGCGGCTACGGCGTGCGCGGCAACCAGTTGGTGTTCGACGATACGCACCAGCACATCCAGGCGCAGCTGAAAAGCGATCATCAGCACAGCCAATTGTCGCTCGGCTGTATCAGCCGCATCGAAGACGCCAGCGGGCGCAAGGATGCGCGTGGCGAGGGCTGGGAACTGGCGTCAGACGCCTGGGGCGTGGCGCGCGCCGGCCGCGGCATGTTGCTGACCACCGAAGCGCGCCCTGGCGCCGCCTCGCATATCAAGAGCATGGATGAAACCTTGCGCCGGTTGGCCGAGGCTGCTGAGCGGCACAAGGCGCTTGCCGCCTTGGCGCAGCATTATGGCGCGCAAGAAAGTGCCGCCCAGCAGGGCGCCGCCGCCGATGTGCTGAAAGCCCAGCATGCCGGGATCAAGGGTGGTGCCGGCAATGGCGAAAACGCATTTCCCGAATTATCAAAGCCGCATCTGGTGCTGGCCAGTCCGGCCGGTATCGAAACGACGACCGCGCAATCGACGCACATCGCCAGCGCCGAGCACACCGCGCTGACGACCGGGTGCGACCTGTCGCTGGCGGCCGGCGGCGGCCTGTTCGCCAGCATCGGCGCTGCGCTGCGCCTGTTCGTCCACAAGGCTGGCATGAAACTGATCGCCGCAGCTGGCCCCGTGCAGATCGCGGCGCAAACCGATGCGGTCGAAATCGTCGCCAACAAGGTGCTGGAGCTGATCAGCCAGGCCGACTGGGTGAATATTCGCGGCCGCAAAGGCGTGCGCCTGCATGGCGCCGATTGCATGCTTGAAATCAGCGACAAGGTACAGTTTTTTACCGCGTCGCCGACGCTGTTCCATGGAAACCTGGAAACGCTGGCGCCCAAGAACCGGCCGCAACCGGAGCTGGAGCCCCCCATCGCGCCGGTAGCGGGGCAGTTGCAGCATACGATACAGGCCCATGCGGATGGCGGCCAGTACGCCAATGTACCGTACACGCTGTACAAGGGGGAAGCCGAAGTCGAGCAAGGTCTGACCGACGAATTCGGCCGCATCCTGATCGCGCATCAGGACGGCACGCCGCGCTACCGTGTCGTCCTTGGCAATGGCGAAGAGTTTTCATTGCAGGCGAGCGCGCGCTTCGACCCGAACGCGGCGCCGGACGGCGAACACAAGCTGTCGAACCGCGGCTTGCGCGCGTTCGACGACACCAGCGACGGCCGCGCTGTTCAATGATGCACGACACTGACTGGAGAGCGCCATGCCGGAATCGAGCGGCCGCATCGAAACCACCCACATCGACGAGGTCGGACGCACTGCGACGAGTTCGCTCCAGTGGCTGCTGGAAAACCGCAACCTGAAGGGCAAGGCCACTCATCCGATTACACATAACAACAAGCTGACACTGTTCATTTGCGGACAGGAAGGGTTCGCCGACATCGCCGCCGAGATCGCCAGGGCTAAAGATTCCATCGACCTGTGCTGCTGGGGTTTCGACCCGGGCATGGAACTGGTGCGCGGCAACAGCGCCACCTGGCCGCGTGGCGAAACGTTTGGCGACTTGCTGATCGCCGCCGCACGGCGTCACGTCAGGGTGCGCCTGCTGGTCTGGTATGACCGGATCGGTTCGCCGATAGCGCGTACTATGCCGGGCTATTCGCACGGCACCTCGCCGTGGAAAACCGGTGGACAGCGCGCCGACGACATCAGCGCCAGAGCCAGCCTGGCGATGTTGCAGGAGGCAGTCAGGAAAAAACTTGTTTTAAGCAGTGCTTTCAGGGGCGATATCGTCCGGCCCGAGGATATCCCGATGCTGGCGCGTGAAGAATATTGCCACAGCTGGTATGCGGCCGCGTTCCATGGCTTGTTGGAGGGCCTGGAGATTCGCTTGCGGCACGGCGACAGCGCCGCGATCAGCAAGAGTACCGCGACCGAAATAAACCAGCCGCACGGCTTGACGATGGGGGAAATTGAAAAGCCCGGCATGCAATACCTGGGCACGCATCACCAGAAGCCGGTCCTGATCGATTTCTCCCACGAAAAGGGATCCAAGGCCGTCGGCTATGTAATGGGCCTGAACTCGGTGACCGATTATTGGGACACGACGGCCCATCTGCTCGACGACACGCGCCGCGAACAGGGCGGCGTCAACGAGCGGCGCGAGTGTTTGCAGGGAATGGCCGCGGACGGCGGGTTCTCCACGCTGAAACCGTACCAGGATTATGCCTGCCGCATCGACGGTGGCAAGGCATTGATCGCGCTGTACAACAATTTCGTGAAGGCATGGGACCGCGCGATCGACGACCGCACGCATCAGGCCGCCGGGGAATGCGTGAGTTGGTATTCGTCATGTAAAAACCCGCCGGCCCAGCTGTTGCGCGAGGCCGGGCCGGACGACTCCACCGTGCAGATCGTCCTGACTCAGCCCGAGGAGCAAGACAAGACCATCAAGGAAACCTACTTTCGCGCGGTGACCCAGGCCAGCCTGGCGGCCGGTTACCTGTACGTGGAAAACCAGTATTTCCAGTATGAAGATTGGGCCCGGCACTTGCTGGCCGAGCGCAAGAAGGTGGTCGCCGCCTGGAAGGCTGGAAGCCTGAAAGCTGGCAAGACCATGCGTGATATGCCGATCATGCACGTATTCATCGTCATCCCGGTGCCGGAGCGCGCGCAGATGGTGCCGCGCACCCATGACACGCTGGCGGCGCTGGGGCAACACGCTGGCATGACGGGGCAAAACACCATGATCGACGACTATAACAAGCGACCGAAAACCCGGCGTGTCAGGGCAGGATTCGGCATTTCCACCGAGGCTGAAGTCAAGTTGCCCGACGTGGTGCAGCATTCCAACGGCATCAACAAACCCGGCGTGATGACGCTCGAGAGCGAATTCGGGCTGAGAGTATCGGTGGCCATGCTCAATGTCAGCGCGTTTGACAAGGACCGCTGGCGCTACCGTGAAATCTACATCCATTCCAAATTGATGCTGGTCGACGACGTGTTCATGACGCTCGGCAGCGCCAACCTGAACCAGCGCAGCATGGCCGTCGACAGCGAAATCAATATCGCCACCATCGACCGCCGCGTGGCCTGCGATTTGCGCAAGCGGGTGTGGCGCATGCATAGCGGCGGATTGGTCGATGGCGGGGGAGGGACGAAGGCGGAGATTGTGTCGGCGTTCGGGAAATGGGTGGAGTTAATGGGAGAAAACCGTGGCAAGAAAAAATCTGATTCTACAAGTGCGGACCACAAGAAAATGACCGGATTTTTGCTTCCCTTGGAAGATAACCGTAGTTCAACGTTACGTTTGGGTTGAGCATGAAAAAGTATAAAAACTTTCCCCTTCCCCTTCCCCTGCCATTTTTTATCACGGCAGTTATCCTGAGTTTTTCTTTAGGTGCCTGCAAAATGTCAAACGACACGAAAGAAGTCTTGCCACGCAACCAAAGCCTGCCGCTTTTCAATCCGCATGTTCCTGATTTTACTTGTGAAATCGAGGCGAACAAGGTGCCGCCCGTCGATGCGCAAGCGGAGGACTGGTTTCTCGAAGCACGCGCCATGGAAGATCCCGAAATTGCCGTGGAAGACCGCGATTACAAAAAAATCGTCGCTCTGACGCGTCAAGCGGCAGAGCGGTTGCACTGGAAGGCGATGCTCAATCTGGCCAGCCTGTATGTGGAAGGGCGCGATCCTTTATATGGTGAGGAAGAGGCGGTGCAATTGGTGGAAAAGGCGATGCGGCTCGGGATTCCGGCAGCATATGACCGGATGGGGACGTATTACGCGAATAGCACGGGTGTCAACGGCGACATTACGCGTGCCTATGCCTTTTGGCAAAAAGCAGCACAGATGGGTAATCCTCAAGCGATGGATTTTTTGTCAGATAAACTAAATGTGGGCCCTGCAAATGAGGGCGCAGGGTATTGGGCTAATATTCCTGTTGCAATAAAAATGATGGAATGTTCATTTTCCCAAGGGTACGGACCAGTTGCATATAATTTATCTTACATGTATGCCTCCCCGAGAATGGCCTCAGGGAGAGTTAGCGGGCCGCGTACGCTAGAAACTAAAGCACTTGCTCTTAAAGTTCTACATGAGGGAGTAGCATTCGGCTGCGAAAAGTGCGCAAACAAACTGGAGATTGAGTTCGGAGATCCATTTAATCTTGCAACCATGTTGGCTCCTTACATTGATAAAGCGAGAGCGGAACGTTACGGCGTACTTAATCGTGAACTGGGATTCAATCCCAATGCGCGCTTTCCTAATCTGGACAAGGTCTTGCCGCTCCCGCCCGCCGATCTGCCGCCCTGGAATGGCGACAGGGATACATTGCTGCATGCAGCCAAGGGCGTCCGTCCACCGCCAGCCATCCCGCAGCCAAGCGCCGCCTCGCTGTTACAAGAACCATATTTCCTGGCAGCCGACTATACGCTGCGTCCCACCGGCTTGCACAGCGACGCGCCGACCGCGCCATTTTCCGCATACTGGCAACCGGCCGCTGGACAGGGCTTGACGGAGCCGGCCCGGCTATTTCGCAAAGGCGAAGAGTTCCGCCATTTCAGCGTGCTCGATGCCGATGGCAAGAGTCGCTATGGCCCCGTGACGTGGGAGCAGTGCCTGACGATACGGCACAACCATGGGGCAGTGGAACCGCGCGCGGCGCACGGCTTGCTGCGCGAGGTGGCGCGCCCCGAGCCTTTATTGAGCTGCGCTTGCGGGCAAGCCTGTCCGGTCAGCGGCGTCTGGCAACCGTGGGTAGCAGCCGACCATCCGCTGCAGGCCACCGTCAACCAATACTGGCGCCAGGCGTGGCTGACCCATGGCGCGCCGTTCCCGCAACCGCGCCGCGACTGGCTGCTGGACTTGCCTGACGGCGAGGTGACGTGGCATTTGATGGATGCGTCCATTCCTGATCTTGGATAACACAATGCCGCAGCGATGGAGGATGCAATGGATAGCAATCAATCCAGCATGGCGGGCACGAGAGGACGCTTCGCATCGCTTGTCTTCTTGTGCTGCCTGCTTGCCTGCAAAGTACCAGACGACAAAGTTTGGCCACGCAACCAAAGTCTGCCGCTCTTCAATCCTCATGTCGCGGATTTTATTTGCGAAATCGAGGCGAGCAAGGTGCCGCCCATCGATGCGCAAGCCGAGGATTGGTTCCTCGAAGCACGCGCCATGGAAGATCCTGAAATTTTCGTGGAAGACCGCGATTACAAAAAAATCGTCGATCTGACGCGTCAAGCGGCAGAGCGATTGCACTGGAAGGCGATGCTCAATCTGGCCAGCCTGTATGTGGAAGGACGCGATCCCTTGCATGGTGAGGAAGAAGCGGTGCAACTGGTGGAAAAGGCGATGCGGCTGGGCATACCGGCGGCTTATGACCGAATGGGGACGTATTATGCGAATAGCACCGGCGTTGACGGCGACATCACTCGCGCCTATGCATTCTGGCAAAAGGCTGCTGTCATGGGAAATCCTCAGGCAATGGCATTTTTGGCGGATAAATTAAATGTTGGACCCGCCAGTGAAGGGGCGGGTTACTGGTCCAATATTCCGGTAGCGACAAAAATGCTGGAATGCGCATTTGGGCAAGGACATGGTCCCGCAGCATTTGATTTGCATTATTTGTATGTGTCGCCACGGGCCGCCAGTGGAAAAATAAATGGCTCGCGTAACGCTGAAACAAAAAGTCGTGCATTAACGGTATTGCATGAAGGTGTTAAGTTTGGTTGTGAGGATTGTGCAAATGCATTGGCAATTGAATTTGGTTCGCCTTTTGATCTTGCCGATATGCTGGCGCCATATGTGGACAAGGCTCGTGGAGAGCGATATCGTATGCTTAGTAACGCCCTCGGTTTCAACCCCAATCGCCGCTTTCCCAACCTCGATAAAATCCTGCCATTGCCACCGGCCGATCTGCCGCCGTGGGATGGTCAACGAAAGAGCTTGCTCGACGCCGCCATGGGCGTCCGCCCGCCGCCCGCCATCCCGCAGCCAAGCACCGCCTCGCTGTTACAAGAACCATATTTGCTGGCCGCCGACTATGCGCTGCGTCCCACCGGCTTGCACAGCGACGCGCCGGCCGCGCCATTTTCCGCATACTGGCAATCGGCCGGATTGCGGTCCCGGCATCGCCCGCACTGTTCACGCGCCACCGTCTGCAGCATTGGCTGTGCCACGTATAATTCCTCCACTACCCACCGCTATTCTTTTTTGACAGGCCCCCATGCCCCAGACTCCCGATTTGCCGCCGGATTGGCACGCGTTTGAAACGGCCTATGACGTTGAAGCAACCTGGTTCAGGCTGGCCAGCGCCTCGCTGGCGCTGCTTGGCGCGTCCGCTTTCAAGGATCAGGCATTTTCAGCCTTTGCCTTCAATGCCGTATCGTTTCCATCCATTTCCTTGAGCTTTGACACCGATCCCGATAACCGGGAGCGCGATGACTATCCTCCGGACTGGTCGAACGAGTGCATGGAAGACGATGTACCGGAAATTGGCCAACTGTGGGAGGACGGCCACGGAAGGATCGAAGGTGCGCTGCGCGAGCTGATCGAGGCCGCCGATGACGAGCAGCTGGGCGCCATTGAAGAAGGCTATCTGCACAGTCTCAGGAAAACGATGGTGCGGCTTGAAACGAGCCATGCTTTCGACCAGATCAAGACGTGCGCGCGATTCTGGACCGTGGTCACGCAAGTCGATGCCGATACCGATGAAGAGGAACGTCTGCTCGACCAGTTGCGGCTGGCCGGGGGCAAAGCCATGCAAGACGGGGCAACTGCGGGCTGAATGCTATATCAGGGCTTGCCATGCCCGGACTTCCCCGTCCGTCAGCAATGGCCCCCAGCCGCCACGCAGCGCCGCATCGTGCTGCACATAGTGTTCAAGCTGCGGTACAGCCACCTCATGCCGGACACAGATGTCAAGGACGGCTTCCAGCTGCCGCCGGCTTGCCGGCAGGTCATCGCCATACCAGGTACAGGCGCTCGTTTCCAGCACATGCCCGACAAGTTGCTCCAGCGCACCGAGCAGGTACCCGGGCATGGCCATGCGGAGATCGTCCGGCCAGGGGTCTCCCATGCCCGTCACAGGCAAGGACGCAAAGCCCCGCACCCAGGCCGCAAAATCCCCGGGCTCGACCTGCGCCACCTCCCACACGTGGCCGGCGAACGCGGACAGCGCCCGATGGTGAAGGGCATGCCGCTGGCAAAAGCGTTGCAGGCACGTGACCGCAATGCATTGCCTGGCGATCACGGAAAGCGTATCTATCGATATGTTATTCATGAATCATCAGCTCCTGAAGTCGGCGCCTGCCGATAACACTGCGCCAATTTGATCTTATTGCGGTTGTCCCGCTGTATCCCTGGCCAGCCGCAGCGCCTCCACCGGCAATTGAAAAAACCTCGGCACCATGGCCGGCGACAAATCGTCGCCACCGTCCGCCATGGCCAGGCGCCCGCTCAGCAGCAGCATCACGTAGCCGTGGCCCAGCGACCAGCCGGCGCTGGCGGCGGCCTTGTCCCAGCGGGGATCCAGGCCCGCTTCGCGCACGGCCGCGCCGGCCGTCTGCAGCACGTACTGGAAGCACGCCTGCGCCGCTTCCTGCAGGGCGGGGAACTGGCGCACGTCCTGGTGTTCGAACATCAGCCGGTAATGGGCAGGCGCGGCCAGGGCGAATTCGATGTATTGCTGGCCCAGCAGCTGAAAACGCTGCTCCGCGGGCAGGCTGCCCGGCGGTGGCAGTTCTGCCTCCCATTTGGCGATCAGGCTGGCGAAACCGGCCGCCGCCACATCGGCCAGCAAGGCTTCCTTGCTGGGGAAGTGGCGGTACACGGCGGCGATCGATACGCCCACCGTGCGCGCCAGTTCGCGCAGCGAGAGGGCCGCGTCGTGCTGCTGCGCCAGTTGCGCGATGGCGGTGGCGACCAGGGTGTCGCGCAAGTTGCCGTGATGATAGGTACTCGTTGTCGTCATTCTATGTTATCGCTGTTCACATTGTCGTGTATGATGGTCATGTTATCACTGAACACATGGAGAGCACACATGCAAGAGATGAACATCGCCGTCCGCGCCGTGGCCTTGCCGCCCGGCGCCAGCATCGCCCCCTTGTACCCGGGCAGCAACCTGGCCGATGCGTATGCCGTCGACCTGCCGAACGCGGGCGCGCGCGAACTGGACATGGAAAGCCTGGCGCGCCAGCTGCTGGGCAATCAGCCGGGCTGGGCGCGCAAGTTGATGGTGCTGCGCGACGCCATCGTGGCGCGCTTCGGCATCCGGACGGCAAAGCAGATGGAAGCCAGGCCAGGCAAGCGCATTGGCATCTTCCGCATCTTTGCCGTCAGCGACGATGAAATCATCCTGGGCGAGGATGACAGTCACCTCGATTTCCGCCTGTCGGTGCTGCGCAACCGTGGCGCGGGCCGGCATGGCAGCGTCACCGTGTCCAGCGTCGTGCATTGCCACAACAGGGTGGGCCGTGCCTACATCCTGCTGATCCGGCCTTTTCACAAGCTGATTGTGCAGCGCTCGCTGGCGCGCGCCGTCAAAGGGGGCTTTGCCTGAGGGGGGAGGGGGCGTGACGGCGCGGGCAATCTTGCTTATTCATGGCCGGTATTGCATACTGCGCCACCAGCCTCATCACGATTCCCATGAACGATACGCTTCTCCTGCTGGGTTTTGCCACCACGCCGCTTGAACTGATTTCCTTTGTCCTGGCACTGACAACCGTTGCGCTGAACATCCGCCAGAATCACTGGGCGTGGCTGTTCGCCATCATTTCCTCGGCAGCCTACGGTTTCGTGTTTTTCGAGTCGCGCCTGTATGGCGACATGGCCTTGCAACTGCTGTTCATCAGCGTCTCGTTCTGGGGCTGGTACCAGTGGCTGCATCCGGCCAGCGGCGGCAAGACCCTGCCCGTCACGCGTCTGAATGGACGCGGCTGGCTGGCCTGCGCCGTGGGCTGGCTGATCGGTTTCCTGCTCATTGCCTGGCTGCTGACGACGACGGATACGGACGTGCCCCATGCGGACGGTTTCCTCACCGCAGGCAGCCTGGTGGGGCAATTCCTGCTGTCGCGCAAGAAGCTGGAAAACTGGATCGCCTGGATCGTCGTCGACGTGCTGTATGTCTGGCTGTATCTGCACAAGGGCCTGACCCTGACGGCCGTGCTGTATGCCTTCTTCGTGGTGATGGCCATCATCGGCTTGCTGGCGTGGAGAAAGTCGGCGCCGGCCGCGCCTGATGCGATGGTCCTCAAGTGATGGAGCGTTGCGTGCGCGTCGCGATCCTGGGCGCGGAATCGTCGGGCAAGTCGACCCTGGCGGCCGCCCTGGCCGAGCGCTACGGCACCGTCTGGGTGCCTGAATACCTGCGCGAATTCGTCGAAACCCAGGGCAGGGTGCCCGTCGCGGCCGACCAGTATGGCATTGCGTTGACACAAGTCGAACGCGAAGCGGCAGCCGCCGCGCAAGCCCGTCACTTCCTGTTTTGCGACACGACGCCCTTGATGACGCTGGTCTACAGCCGCCATTATTTTAATGGCGCGGACGCGCCCCTGGCGGCGCTGGCCGATGCCACGCAGTACGATGTGACCTTGGTGACGGCGCCCGACAGCCCGTGGGTGGCCGACGGTTTGCAGCGCGAGTCGGAAGCCGTGCGCCAGCTGATCTACCGCTACCTGCTCGACGCGCTCGACGCGCGTGGTATCGTCTATCACGTATTGCACGACAGCCTGGAGGCGCGCCTGGAACAGGCGGCGCCCCTGTTGCAACAGGCGCTCGCTGCAGCGCCTGCCATTTCCCTCAATTAAAAGTCGAACTGCGCCGAGAGCTTGAACGTGCGGCTGGCGCCCGGGTACAGGTAGCCGTCCGATTCCGGCGTCACGTCGCGCCAGTAGAACTTGTCGGCCACGTTGTTGACGGCGGCGCGCAGTACGGCTGTCTTGCCGGCGATGCGCGTGGCGTAGGCGGCGCCCAGGTTGAACACGTGGTACGACGGCACGAAAGTGGTGTTGTTGTACTCAAACGCTTTCTTGCCCGCATATTCCCAGCTGCCATTGACGCTCAAGCCCGCCACCTGTTGCACGGCGTAGTCTGCATGCACGGCGGTCTTGAAGGCGGGCACGTTGGGCACGCGCTTGCCGTCGAGCGACGCTTCGCCCGTGTTCGATTGCTGGCTGTTCAGGGCCGTGAGCGAGACGCCCAGGTTCAGGTCGCGGGTCGGCTTGCCTTGGGCGGAAAATTCCAGGCCACGGTGCTGCGCCTGGCCTTCACGCACGAAGTAGCCGGCGGCGTTCTGGAATTCCAGGCCCTTGCGGATCTGGAACAGGCTGGCCGCCACCATGAAGTCGGGCGTCACATCCATCTTCACGCCGAATTCGATCTGCTTCGAGCGGCTGGGCGTCAGCTCTTCGTTGGCATTCATCGCCTTGCGGTCGGCCGTGCCGCCATGTTCCATGCCCTGTGAGTAGGCTGCATACACGGAGACATTGTCGAGCGGGGTGTAGACGAGCGATACGTTGGGCAGCAGGAAGTCATGCTTGGCGCGGATTTCCGTGGCTGCCTTCAGCACATACTGGTAGCCATCGACATTGATATGACGCAAGCCACCGTGCAGCTTCCAGTTGGGCGCCAGGCTGACGATATCCTGCACGAAGACGGAGTTTTCCGTATCCTTGCGTACCAGGCGCACAGGACCCGTGACGCCGGGCGACGTGCCGACGATTTGTGGCTGATAGATATTGCTCACGCCCACCCAGTCGTATACGTACAGGCCGGCGCGGTCCTTGCGGCGGAAGGTCGATACGCCGGCCGTGAATTCGTGGCGCAGGGCACCGGTGGCGAACTTGCCCTGAATCATGGCTTGCGCGCTCAGGGGCTTTTTCGTTTCGCCCAGGCTGCGGTAGTCATACACATCGAAGTCGCCATTGCCGCAGAAGCCAGGGTACAGGTCTTGCCCGCTGCAGCCATACGGGAAGGCCGTGTAGTCATCGCGCTTGAACGAGTGCTGGTTGGCCGACAAGGTGGCATGCCAGTCGTCGCTGAATGCGTATTGGAAGCGCAGCCCGATATTGCTGGTGACGGTTTCCACGGGGCGCGTCCACGGCTGGCGGTTGAGCATGGCGTCGGCGCTGATGCCGGTCGGCAAGGTGGTGTTGTTCAGCAGCTGGAAGCCGGGCGCCGTCGCCTGCGCCTTGTCCTGGTAGTCGGCATCGATTTGCAGCAGCGCTTGCGGCGAGATTTGCCAGTCAAAGGCGCCGGAAATGAACTTGCGGTTGCCATCCGCACCCTTGATGTAGGAGCGCAGGCGCTCGGCCGCCACGTTGACGCGGTAGCCGAAGCGCGTGTCTTCCAGTCGTCCGCCCAGGTCGACGGCACCGTACAGGGTGCCCCGTTCGCGCGTTTCCACGGTAACCGTGCGTAATGGCGCGGCGGTGGGGCGCTTGACGATGAAGTCGATCACCCCGCCCGGCGCGGCCACGCCGGCCTGCAAGCCGGCCAGGCCCTTCAGCACTTCGATGCGTTCCTTGTTTTCCAGCGGAATTTGCGTGTCGCCAGGAATCGCCACGCCATCCTTGCGGTAGCTGGAATTGTTGTCGAGCTTGAAGCCGCGGATGGAAAATTGCTCCGCATAGCCGACGGCGTTGTAGGCGTCGTTGATGCTGGTGTCGAGCTTGACGGCATCGCTGAGATTACGGATTTGCAAGTCCTGCATGTCTTTTTGCGAAATGACGGTGACGGACGCCGGCGTCTGCAGCAGGGGCGCGTCGGAAAAGCCGCCCACGGAGGCGCGCTTGGCGGCCGGCGCCTTGCTGGCCGTGACGACGACTTCGGCCATGCTTTGCGTGTCGGCCTGCACTTCGGCGGTGTCATTTGCGGCCAGGGCGGGCGCGGTAAACGCGTGCAGGATCGCCAGGGTCAGAACAGAAACGGATAAATTCGGTGTGGACATAGATTGCTCGTGGTTCAAGCCGTCTCTTGGAAAAAGTACGGCAGGCTGCTTGTTCGGCTGGCGCCAACGCAGGAGCTATCAAAGGAGGGAGGTACTTTGCGCTTTCCTTCGCTGGCATTATCCAGATCAGGTACGAAGGGTATCTCTCACCCGGATGACTGCTCCAGGACCCCTAGCGAACCGAGAGCTTAGCATGAAGCACGGCCAGCTGTCCCACTGGCTGACCGTTTTACAACACATGGGCTGAACGGGAAGCGCGGACGAACATTTCTGGAAAAATGTGTTTTTACTAATTGCGATGTGGAAACGGCGATGGCAGATTACATGCGCAGGATCAACTTGCGTCTGAATGAGAAGTACCATGTGTTCGTCGGGCCGCTGCTGCTGCTCGCCTTGCTGACCGCTGAACGCCCGCCCGTGTGCGGGGTGTTTGCCGGCCTGCTGTGTGCGCTCACCCTCAACAAGGGCATCGACATCCTGCGCAAACTGTAGGCCGGCCAGGCCTTTACAGACTCAATTCCAGCACCTTGCGACTGACGGAAGGCGTGATGTCGCGCTGTTCCCCCAGTGCCGTCATGCCGTGCGCTTCCAGGGCGGACACGACGGCGTCGACGCTGGCGTGGTTCAGGCCGTAGTCGGCCAGGCGCGTCTTGACACCCATGTGGCGGAAGAAAAATTCCGTGCGCGCAATGGCTGCCTCGATGCGGCCATCCTCGTCGCCACCATCGAGACCCCAGACGCGGGCCGCGTATTGCAGCAGCTTGGCGCGCTTGGCCTGCTTGCGCACGCGCAGCATGCTGGGCAGGATGATGGCCAGAGTTTGCGCATGGTCGAGCTCATACAGGGCCGTCAATTCGTGGCCGATGGCGTGCGTGGACCAGTCCTGCGGCACGCCCACGCCGATCAGGCCGTTCAAGGCCAGGGTGGCGCTCCACATCACGTTGGCGCGCACATCGTAGTCGTCCGGGTGCGACAGGGCTTTCGGGCCTTCCTCGATCAGGGTCAACAGGATGCCTTCGGCAAAGCGGTCCTGCACGGACGCGTTCACAGGGTAAGTCAGGTACTGTTCCATGACATGCGCAAACGCATCGACGACGCCATTGCCCACCTGGCGCAGCGGCAAGGTAAACGTCTTCGAGGGGTCCAGCACGGAAAATTTAGGATACACCTTGCGGCTCATGAACGAGCGCTTTTCCTGCGTGGCCTTGCGCGTGATCACGGCCGAGCCATTCATTTCGGAACCCGTGGCCGGCAAGGTCAAGACCGTGCCGAAGGGAAGGGCGGCCTCGACGACCTTGCCGCCTTTCGCCAGGATATCCCAGGCCTCGCCTTCATGCAGGGCGGCGGCGGCGATGAACTTCGTGCCATCGACCACGGAGCCGCCGCCGACGGCCAGCAGGAAATCGATGCGCTCGCTTTTTACCATGGCCACGGCCTGCATCAGGGTTTCATAGCTGGGATTGGGTTCGATGCCGGCAAATTCGAGCACTGTGTGGCCGGCCAGCGCCGCCCTGACTTCATCGTAGACGCCGTTCTGCTTGATGCTGCCGCCGCCGTAGGTCATCAGGACCCGTGCCTGTGGCGGGATCAGGCTGGCGATGGCGGCGATCTGGCCCTGGCCGAAGAGGATTTGCGTCGGATTGTAAAAGTCGAAATTGAACATGGGGCTCCTGCCGCTGAGGTTTAGGCTATTGCTGAATCATGATTATGGCCGAACGGGGGGAAACGTGTCGTGGACGCTTGAGCTTTTCGCTCGCGCGGTGGAGAATGCAGCCGATGTCACCACCACGCGAAAAGGAATGCGCATGACCACCGTCCCACTGGAAGAATCCGGCTTGCCGGCCACGGCACTCGACATGCACCGCGCCATCGGCGCCACCATCGCCGCGCTGCAGGCGCTGGACTTGAACAGCCAGCGTTTCGAGGCGTGCACGGACCCGGAACTGCGCCGCGTGCTGGCGCATGCGGGAGATACCAGCCGCAAGGAAGCGGCCATGCTGCTCGAATGGATGCGCCGCCGCGATGCGCGCCTGGACACGGCCATGAAGGAAGCGCTGTTCAAGGCGGGACCGATTGTTGCCCAATATCACTATGACGAGAAAATATTGTAACTATTGGTTTGTTGCTGTGGTGTACCATGCGCCACTTTCGCCTTTCTTCGCGTAGACTGTGCCCCGAACACGATTTTGGGAGAGTTTGCAACGATGAGATCATTACCATACCGAGAAGGCAGCTGGTTTGCCGTGCCCTTGCCGGGCGGCGGTTATGCCGTCGGCGTGGTGGCGCGCCGGGCGCCAGCCGGGCGTATCATGCTGGCGTATATGTTCGGGCCGAAACGCGACAGCCTGCCTGCGCTGGAAGAGCTGGAAGGCTTGCGCCCGGAACAGGCCGTGCGCCGCCTGCGCACGGGCGACATGGCCCTGCTCAACGAGCGCTGGCCCCTGCTGGGCGACAGCTTGCACTGGGAGCGCGATGCCTGGCCCATGCCGGCCTTTATCCGCCGCAATGAATCGCTGCAGCGCGCCTGGCGCGCCAGCTATGCGGACGCCGACCCTGCCAAGCTGAACCGCGAGGAATCGATACCCTTCGATACGCCGGGCATGGAAAGTGATTCCCTGTACGGCTACGGGGCGACAGAATTGCTGATGAATAAATTGCTGGTGCAAGAAGCGGCGTCGGCAGCGTAGGTCGGATGAGGCCGTAAGGCCGTAATCCGACAACATTGTTGGCTGTTCTTGTCGGATTACGCGGTTCCCGCTAATCCGACCTGCATCGCCTGCACCGCTGGCGCAAACACCGGAGTGAGCAGGCCCGATTATTTGTTACGCCGCTGGCAAGCTGATCTGAAACGCCAGTCCGCCGCCTTCGCGGTTGCGCACCTGCAATTCGGCGCCATGGCGCAGCAGCACGCGGTCGACGATGGCCAGGCCCAGCCCGGCGCCATTGGCTTGGCCGCGCGCTGTGTCGAGGCGGGTGAAGGGTTTCATCAGTTGCTCGATCTTTTCCGCCGGCACGCCCGTGCCGTGGTCTTGCACCTCGATGATCACCTTTTTCGCGCCGTGGCTGGTGCGCACATGGCATGCGATGTCGATTTCCGTCATCTCGCTGCCCGGCGTCTTGCCATAGCGGCGCGCATTCTCGATCAGGTTGTTCATTACGCGGCGCAGGTCGGTGGGGTTGCCCATCGCATGTGCGCCTTCGGCGATGGTGGCATTGATCGTCACGTCCTGCAGGCGCATGGCTTCGCGTGTCATGTCGCCCAGCAAGCCGCTCAGGTCCACGTCCGTAAAGCTCGACGCTTCCGTCGGCTTGGCGTAGTCGAGGAACTGGCCGATGATGGCGTCCATTTGCCCGATATCGGACTGTATGCCTATACGCGCCTCGTCCGACAGATTCGCCATTTCCACTTCCAGCTGCATGCGCGCCAGCGGCGTGCGCAAATCGTGCGAAATGCCCGCCAAAATCACGGCCCGGTCCGATTCCACTTGTTTTAAATCATCAACCATCTGGTTGAAGCTGCGGTTCGCCTCGATGATTTCGATCGGGCCTTTTTCCGGCAGCGGCGCCGGCTGCTTGCCCTTGGCGATGTCGCGCGCTGCCGCTGTCAAACGCGACAGCGGTAAGTTGATCAGGCTGGAAATGATGGCCGCGCCCAGCAGGGACAGCAAAGACACCAGGCTGGCCCAGCCCAGCCACTGGAAGCCCGTCAAGCCGCGCAGGCGCTCGCGGTCCAGCATCAGCCAGTATTCATCGTCGTCGATCTTGAAGCTGACCCAGAAGCCGGCCACGCCGTTGACGCGCGCGGAAAAGCGCGTGTCCTTGCCCAGTTTGGCTTTCACCTGCGCCTCGATCTCGGGCATCAGGTAATTGTCGGGCGGCGGCTCGATGCGGTCGTCCTCTTCCAGCGAGAAGATGCGGATGCCTTCGTTGCTGACGAGGTCGAACAGCAGCTCGCGGCGCAGCTCGGGCGCCGAGTGCGTCAGTGCCGCATGCGTGATGGTGACGACGGAAATGATCTGGGCGGAAATCTGCTGCGCCTGCGGCTCGCGCTGGATGACGGAAATCATGCCTATCCAGGTGATCATGCTGACCGTGGTCAAGGTGCCGAGCAGCAAAAAGGTGCGCCAGAACAGGCCGCTTTTCAGCCGCGCCAGGCTGATATCGGGAACAAGCTTCATCATGCCTCGCCTGCGATTAGCGCGGCTGTCCGTCCGGGATGAAGACGTAGCCCAGACCCCACACGGTCTGGATGAACAGCGGACTCGACGGGTCTGGTTCGATGAGTTTGCGCAGGCGGGAGATTTGCACGTCCAGGCTGCGGTCGAACACTTCGTATTCGCGGCCGCGCGCCAGTTCCATCAGTTTCTCGCGCGACAGCGGCTGGCGCGCATGGCGGGCAAACACTTTCAGCACGGAAAACTCGCCCGTCGTCAGTGGCACCGTTTCGCCATTCTTTTTCAATGTGCGCGTTCCCAGGTCCAGCACGAAGTCGCCGAATTCGAAGGTTTGCGGTGTTTCCGACGGCGCGCCCGGGATTTCATCAGGACCCTTGCGGCGCAGCACGGCGCCGATGCGGGCCACCAGTTCGCGCGGGTTGAACGGTTTCGGCAGGTAGTCGTCGGCACCCATTTCCAGACCCACGATGCGGTCCACGTCTTCGCCCTTGGCCGTCAGCATGATGATCGGTGTCTGGTCACCTGCGCCGCGCAGGCGGCGGCAGATCGACAGGCCGTCTTCGCCGGGCAGCATCAAATCGAGCACCAGCAAGTCGTAGCGTTCGCGCAGCCACAATTTGTTCATGGCCGTCGCGCTCTCTGCCGTGAAGACATTGAAACCCTGTTCAGTCAGGTAGCGGCGCAGCAGGTCGCGCAGGCGCACATCGTCATCGACCACCATGATTTTTGCCTGGTGGCCGTGGATCGATTGCGTAGGCGTATTGCTGCCGGAAGTGGAGGTTGTGGTCATTTAAGGTGTCGTGTTATCGTATATTAGTTGCTATAGTAACGCCTCGCGCGGTGTCGGCAAGGGGGTATGCCGACCCATTACAAAGTGTTACAAACTTTACCCATTTGCTCTTACTGCACCGTGTAAAGCATCATACACTGGGGCCACAGTGGAAATCAGCTTTAAGTTTATACGGCATCGCGGAAGAGGAACTCAATGAATATCTTTACTAAAAAAATTCACGCCGCTCCCAGCGCAGCTATTGCCGCACGTACGACTGTGCTTTCCGCATTTGCCGTTTGCTCCGTGCTCGTCACTAGCCTGGCGCTGGCACAAAACCAGCCGCCACCACGCCGTGAAGACCAGCCGCAAGTGCAGGCCCAGCGCTATGAACAGGTACAGCGCAGCAATAGCAATGATACGCGACTGCGCGAACAGCGTGATGCACGCAGTTTCGACACGCGCGCCGAAGAGCAGCGCCGCGCCAGCGAAGGCGCCGAGGCTTCGCGCCGCACGGGTCGCATGACGCCCGACGAGCGCCGCGACCTGCGCCGCCAGATCAACGAAGTGGGCCAGGATATTTACTCCAATCCCCCGCGCCGCTAAGTAATCCTCGGGAAATTATTGTGAATTTATGACGAACAGAACCGGATGCTGTGCAAGGCGCCCGCAGCGACGCAGTGCGAGCACTGCTAGCTGCGGGCAACACCGCACAGCGCCGGTTATGGAAGTCAGAAAACAGAATAATTTATTGGGGGTTACTTAGGCATCCCCCACCCCATCCGACAGGGCCATCTCGCAAGACATGGCCCTGTTTGCATCTGGCGGCACATTTTTGCCGAGTCATGCACACGGCCACGCCCCGTGATATTGTTCTAGTGCATTGAGGCAATTCTATGACTGTGTTGCTGGGGGAGGCAAGTGGTGAGCGACGACGACGCACCTGTTCCTGATGCGGCCCCCGCAGGCGGCCTGCCGCATGGCCTGGTCCAGCGCGACGAGGGCGTGTGCCTGGACTTGTCCATGTCGCCCGCGCAGTTGCGCGCCGCCGTCGACCAGCTGTTCCAGTCGGGGCAGCTGCTGGCGGGTCTCGACTACGGTTTGTTCCTGCTGACCCTGTTCCATGCCCCCGCGCCCCACGCCGCGCCCAAGAGCGACGCCTTGCTGCGCATCGCCTCCCGCGTGGCGCCATTCCCGCCCCAGCGTCGCGCGCTGTACAAGCAAATCAAGATCCGCGGCGACAGCGCCGAGTTTTACTTTGAAGCGCTGGCGCCTGACGCGCAGGGCCAGGTGCCTGCCCGCCGCGAGTTTGACGAACTGGTGGCCGACCTGTGGTGCAAGGGCGTGCACTATGGCATCGATGGCGCTGCCGTGCGCGCCATTCTCGGCAGCGGCAAAGCCGAGCGCATCACGGTGGCGCGCGCACTGCCGCCCCAGCCGGGGCGCGACGCCCGGTTTGTCGAAGTGTCGCAAGGCATCCACCGCGACGATGCGCCACGCGAACGCTCCGACGGCCGCCTGGATTTGCTGAGTTTCAAGAACCGCTTTCCGCAAGTGAAAAAACACGCGCGCCTGCTGCGGCTGTTGCCCGGTGCGCCCGGCTTGCCCGGCTACGACCTGGACGGCACGCTGCTGCCGCCGCCCGCGCCGCTGGAGCTGGACCCGGCGGCGGTGGCAGGTGTGGGCACGGCGGTCGAGCGCTTCAGCGATGGCGATTACGTCGTGGCCACCCAGGATGGCTATGTGAATGTCGATGCGCACGGCAAGCTCTCCATCGAAAACAAGATCGTCAGCCGCGAAGGCGTCAGCAGCCGCACCACGGGCAATTTGAAGCTGCGCGCCGCGTACGAGGAGTATGGCGAAGTGCAGGAGCAGCGCCAGGTCGACGGCAGCGACATCACCATCCATGGCGACGTGTACGGCCATCTGCATTCGCATGGCGGGCTGATATGGTTACAGCGCAACCTGGTGGGCGGCACGGCTTTTAATGAACACGGCGACGTGCGCGTCGAGGGCGTCGCTTCCGGTTCCGTGCTGCAGGCGCTCAGTGGCGAAGTGCATTTGAAGCGTGCCGAAAGCTGCGTCATCGCCGGCACGCGCGTGGTGATCGACCATGCCAGCAATTGCGAGATCATCGCCGACGAGGTCGTCATCGAGCTGGCCGAAGGCTGTGCCGTGGCGGCACGCACCATCCGCATCGGCAGCGCCGGTCCCCGCAAGCAGGTGGAGATGCTGCTGTTCCCGCTGGTGCCCGATTTGAGTGGCCTGGAGCAAAAGATCGCGGAAAGCCTGGCCCGGGCCGCGCAATATCAGCAGGCGCAGCACAAGCGCCAGCAGGAAATTGATGCCATCGCGCAATTGCCCGAGGTGCGCAACTACCTGACCCTGGCGGGCCAGCTGCGGCGCGGCGAGCTGCAGCTGCAGCCGGCGCAGCAAACGCAGTACGACAAGCTGGCGGCGCGCATCGCCCCCGTCTTGAAAGAAGTGGCGCGCCTGCGCGTGGAAGTAAAACAGTCGGAAATCCTGCACGCGCAAATGCTGGCGCTGGTGGAGCAGCTGCGCCAGCAGCGGCAAGCGACGGCGGGCCAGTCGCGTTGCACCCTGGGACTGGTGGACGGTGAAACGGCCGTGCGCGCCATGGTCGTGCCGCCCGGGCCGGCCAAGGTCTACGACCGGCCGCCGAAGGAGATCAAGGCGCTGTTGCGCAGCGCCACGCCAGCCACGCAGCCCGTGTTTGCGGACAGCAGCGGCAGCCTGGACTGGACGTACCAGCCAGCGCCGTAATCAGTCTGTGACCTTGCCGCGCGACTGCTTGAGCACGCTGTGCGTGCTCTTGCTGTCGAGGCGGCGCCGTTGCGAGCTGCGCGTGGGCTTGGTGGCGCGGCGCACGGCAGGCAGAAAGGTCACGCTGTCGATGATTTCCTGCAGGCGCCGCAAGGCTTCTTCCTTGTTCTGTTCCTGGCTGCGCGACTGCTGCGCCTTGAGCACCAGCACGCCATCCTTGCTGATGCGGCTGTCGCGCAGGGCCAGCAGCCTTTCCTTGTACGCTTCCGGCAGCGACGAGGCGGCGATGGGGAAGCGCAAATGGATGGCGCTGGAAACCTTGTTGACGTTCTGCCCGCCCGGCCCTTGGGCGCGGATGGCGGAGAATTCAACTTCAGCGGGATTGACGAGGTGTTGCATGGCCTGCCTGTGGGAAAACGATGTGGCTATTGTAAGGGAAGATGGCTGCGGCGGCGCAAGGCTGGGGGCGGAGGCTAAGCATGGCTCCCGGGAAAGTTGATGTTTCTCAACGCCGGGAGCGGCGATGCTGGTTAGCATGGGGCCAACGTTGCGCCACTGCGCATTCTGGCAGCGCTTACCGGATGAAAGGATCACCATGCAGCCCACAACTACGCCTGGCGCCGCAACGGAGCAATACCTGACGCAGTACTTGAGCTTCCGGCTGGGCGGCCTGGAATACGGCCTTGATTATCGCTGCGTGCGGGAATGGCGCCCGCTGAAGGAACTCGATCGCTTTTCCTCGGAAGGGGAGGTGCTGCACAGCGTGGCCGTCTCGCGCGGCGTGATCATCCCCATCGTCGACATGCGCGCCGCGTTCGGCAGCACCCGGGGCGCGCCCGACCCGTCCACCGACGTGATCATCCTGCAGCTGAGCAATGGCGTGATGGGCATGGTGGTCGATGGCGTTACCGATATCGTCAGCCTGGCGCCCGCCGACATCGCCACCGTACCCGGCCTGGGCGAGGTGGGAGCCGATTACCTGATGGGCCTGGGCATGGTGGCGGGACGCCGGCTGATCCTCGTCGATATCGACCGCCTGATGGCCATCCGCAGCCCCAGCCCCATGCAAGCAGCCTGAAAAAAAAGACGACCCGAGGGTCGCCTTTTGTCGTCACTTGATTAACCGAGCTTTTCCAGCTGATCCTGCAGATCGAGCCATTCCGCTTCCAGTTGCGCCAGGTCTTTGGTGAAGAAGGTCTGGTCAGCCAGCAACTGCTTCAGCTTGGCCTTGTTGGCCGCGTCATAGATGGTCGGCTCGCCCAGCTTGGCTTCCGTTTCCGCCTTTTGCGCGTTGCGCTTGGCAATTTGCTCTTCCTGGCGCTTGATCTTGTTTTCGATCGGCTTGCGCAGGGCAGCAGCCTTCTGGCGGTCTTCCGCTTCCTGGCGCTTGTCGCGCACGGGCGCGGCAGGGGCGGCCGCTACCGGCGAAGGGACGGAAGAGGTCACAGGGAAGTCTGTCTTGTTGGCCTTGCCGGCGGCCGGCAGCACATCCGTGCCTTTGCCCAGCTTGGTCTTGAACAGCCAGTCCTTGTAGTCGTCCAGATCGCCGTCGAACGGTTGCAGCTTGCCGTCGGCAACGATGATGAATTCGTCGGTGGTCGCGCGCAGCAAATGGCGATCATGGGAAACGACGACCAGCGTGCCTTCGAACTGGGCCAAGGCTTCCGTCAGCGCTTCGCGCGTTTCCAGATCCAGATGGTTGGTCGGTTCATCGAGCAGCAGCAAGTTCGGACGCTGCCAGACGATCAGGGCCAGCGCCAGGCGGGCTTTTTCGCCGCCCGAGAACGGTGCGATCGACGCGGTCACCATATTGCCGGGGAAGTTGAAGCCGCCCAGGAAGTTGCGCAGTTCCTGCTCGCGCACGGTCGGGGCGATCTTGGCCAGATGCCACAGCGGCGATTCGTCGTGGCGCAGCATTTCCACCTGGTGCTGGGCGAAGTAGCCGATGTTCAAGCCCTTGCCCATGGTGGCGTCGCCCGTCAGCGGCATCAGTTCGCCGGCGATGGTCTTGATCAGGGTCGACTTGCCGGCGCCGTTCTGGCCCAGGAGGCCGATGCGCTGGCCGATCTGCAGCGAAAACTTGATGCCATTGACGATGGTTTTATGCGTGATTTCGCCCGTCGCTTCGTTTTCGATCTTGTAGCCCGCATCGACGTCTTCCATGACCAGCAGCGGGTTCGGGGCCGACAGCGGCTCGCGGAATTCGAACGAGAATTCGGCGGCGGCGCGCAATGGCGCCAGCTCTTCCATCTTTGCCAGCGCCTTCATGCGGCTTTGCGCCTGGCGCGCCTTCGAGGCTTGCGCCTTGAAGCGGTTGACGAACGATTCCAGGTGGGCACGCTTGCGCTGCTGCTTTTCCAGCGCGCCGGCGGCCAGGATCATCTGCGCCGCGCGTTGACGCTCGAAGCTCGAGTAGTTGCCCGAATAGCGCTTCAGCTTGCGCTCGTCGATATGCACGACCACGTTGACCACTTCGTCGAGGAAGTCGCGGTCATGGGAAATGATCAGCAAGGTGCCGGCGTAGCGTTTCAGCCAGTCTTCCAGCCAGATGATGGCGTCCAGGTCCAAGTGATTGGTCGGTTCATCGAGCAGCAGCAGGTCGGACGGGCACATCAGCGCTTGCGCCAGGTTCAAGCGCATGCGCCAGCCGCCGGAGAAGCTGGCGACAGGTTGCTGCATCTGGTCCAGGGTAAAGCCCAGGCCCAGCAGCAATTGCTCGCCGCGCGACTGCACGGTGTAGGCGTCGGCATCGGCCATGGCGCTGTAGATTTCACCGATGGCGATGCCGTTTTCCGACGTGGCCGGCTCCGATTCCAGGCGCGCCAGTTCCGCTTCCAGTTTGCGCAGGGTGATGTCGCCATCGATCGCATAGTCGAGCGCGGCACGATCCAGCGGCGGCGTTTCCTGCGCCACGTAAGCCACGCGCCATTTGGCCGGGAAATCGATCTCTCCCTGGTCAGGGTGCAATTCGCCACGCATCATGGCGAACAGGCTCGATTTGCCCGCGCCATTGGCGCCGATCAGGCCGATCTTGTCGCCCGGGTTGAGCGTGACATCGACTTGTTCGAGCAACGGTTTGATGCCGCGCATCAGGCTTACTTGTAGGAAACGTATCATTTTTTTCTTTGTAGAGGCTGGGGTCAGACCCGGCGGGTCTGACCCCGGTAGTCAATTAGGCCAGCTTCAGCTGCTCGGCCGTCAGCAGGAATACCATGTCGTCACCAGCGCTCGTCGTCAGCCAGGTCAGGCCCAGCTCGCCGAAGGCCGCTTCCGCGTAGGCGCGTTCGTTGCCAATTTCAATCATCAGGATGCCATCGTCCGTCAGGCGTTCAGCCGCACCGGCGATGATCTTGCGCACCAGGTCCATGCCGTCGCTGCCGCCGTCGAGGGCGATTTGCGGTTCGGCCAGGTATTCCTGGGGCAGGGCGCCCATCGACGCGGAATTCACGTACGGCGGGTTGCTGATGATCAAGTCGTATTTCTTGGCCGGCACGTTGGTATACAGGTCCGATTCGATCAGCTTGACGCGGTCTTGCAGTTTATACGTGTCGACGTTGCGCTTGGCCACGGCCAGCGCGTCGGCGGAAATGTCCACGGCGTCCACGCTGGCGTTCGGGAAGGCGTCGGCCATCATGATGGACAGGCAGCCCGAGCCGGTGCACAGTTCCAGGATGTTTTCCACCGCTTCCGGTTCCGCCACCCATGGCGAAAAGTATTCGGGGATCAGCTCGGCGATGAAGGAGCGTGGCACGATCACGCGCTCGTCCACGTAGAAGTTATACGTGCCCAGCCAGCCTTCCTTGGTGATGTAGGCGGCTGGCACGCGATCGATGCTGCGGCGGTCGATGACCGTCATCACGCTGGCGATTTCCGACGGCAGCAGCTTCGCGTCCAGGAACGGTTCAAGCTTGTCGAGCGGCAACTTCAAGGTGTGCAGGATCAGATAGGCCGCTTCGTCGAACGCTTCGGCGCTGCCGTGGCCGAAAAACAGCTTGGCGGTATTAAAACGGGTAACGGCGTAGCGCAGCAGGTCGCGTGGCGTGGAAAACGGGTTCGGGGTCATGGCATTCTCGAAAAGACGGTGTTCTGGCCCGCCGTGACGGGCCTCGGTATTCTGGTTCAGACGGGCAGCAAATGCTCCAGCGTGCGCCGGTAAATATTCTTCAGGGGATCGATGTGGCGCAGTTCGATGTGCTCGTCGATCTTGTGAATACTGGCATTGGGCGGCCCGAATTCTATCACTTGGGGGCAGATTTGCGCGATAAACCGGCCATCCGAGGTGCCGCCCGTGGTCGACAGCTCCGTCGTGATGCCCGTTTCTTCCAGGATGGCGGCGGACAGCGCATCGCTCAAGGTGCCGCGCGGCGTGAGGAAGGGCAGGCCGCTCAGGGTCCACTGCAAATCGTATTGCAAGTCATGCTGGTCGAGGATGGCGTGCACCCGTTCCTGCAGGTTTTCCGCCGTGCTGGCCGTAGAAAAGCGGAAATTGAAATCGATCACCATGTCGCCCGGAATCACGTTATTGGCGCCCGTACCCGCGTTGATGTTGGACATTTGCCACGACGTCGGCAGGTAATACTCGTTGCCCGCGTCCCATTTCTCTTCGACCAGGTCGGCCAGCGCCTGCGCCGCTTCATGAATCGGGTTTTTCGCCAGGTGCGGGTAGGCGATATGGCCTTGCACGCCCTTGATCGTCAGGCGGCCCGACAGGGAACCGCGGCGGCCATTTTTGATCATGTCGCCCAGCTGCGCGCTCGACGTTGGCTCGCCCACCAGGCAATAGTCGATCTGCTCGCCCCGTTCCTTCAATTTGTCGCAGACGATGACGGTGCCGTCCGTGGCCGGGCCTTCCTCGTCGCTGGTGATCAGGAAAGCGATGGAACCCGTATGCCCGGGCGTGGCGGCGATGAATTCCTCGCAGGCCACCACCATGGCGGCGATCGAGGTCTTCATGTCGGCCGCCCCACGGCCGTACAGCTTGCCGTCGCGACGGGTGGGGATGAAGGGCTGCGAGCGCCATTGCTCGACGGGCCCTGTGGGCACCACGTCCGTATGGCCGGCAAACACGAACACGGGGGAGGTCGTGCCACGGCGGGCCCACAGGTTGGTGACGTCGTTCGACTGTATCGTTTCGCAGACAAAGCCCAGCGGCGTGAGAAGGTCGATCAGGTGCTGCTGGCAGCCCTTGTCATCGGGCGTGACCGAGGACAGGGCGATCAGTTTTTCGGTCAGGGCGAGGGTTTTGGAGGTGGTCATGGTGTAGAGCGGGGTCGTACCCTAGGGACTCGGCGTCCCCGTACGACCCCAGCCTTGCAGGTGTCGGGTTTAAACTGAAAAAATGGCTTTGTACTGTGCATCGGAAAACGCCACGCTGAACTGGCCATCCTTGTCCAGTACGGGGCGCTTGATAATGGACGGGTTTTCCAGCATCAGGGTCAACGCGCTGGCCGCGTCGACGGTGGCGGCCTTGCGCTCGTCGGACAGGGCGCGCCAGGTCGTGCCTTTTTTGTTGACCAGCACATCCCAGGGTAATTGCTGCAGCCATGCTTCCACGGTGGCGCGTTCCAGCCCCTGCTTCTTGAAGTCGTGGAAGGTGGAGTCGAGTTGCTGCGCGGCCAGCCAGGTGCGGGCTTTTTTGACGGTATCGCAATTGGGGATACCGTAGAGTGTAATGGTCGTCATGGGTAGGGCTAAGGGGAATGAATGCGGTTCGCTTGATCGCGGCGCTTGCGCCAGGGAAAAATGCGATGGTAGCCGCCATTATACAGTCGATGCGCAGTCGATGCGGCAGTGCAACACGCCCCAGTGATTTCCCCTACACGGGCCGTGGCGCCGTCTTCCCTGATTCTACCGGACCGAAATGCAGGCCCAGTCTCAAGGCCAGCGCGCGCAGGCCGCCGCTTTCCTGCTGGTGCAGCGCCAGCGCGATGTGGCCGTCCGGGCGCACGAGGTAAGCGGTGTCGCGGCCCAGGCCGGCCAGCTTGGCGGCCACGTTATAGGTGTAGCAATGCACAGGCAGTTTCAGCACGCGCGCCTCGGCCAGCAATTCGGGCGCCGCTTCGCCATAGATGTGCAATTGCCAATCCATGCTGCGCAAGGCCGTGAAATTGTCTTGCGTGCCGTCCGAGAACCATGGCAGGCGGTCGCCACCGCGCAGGTATTCCGCGTGGCCCGCCGAGAGGGCGCTGTCTTCATAGCTGATCTGGATTTGCGACACGGTCTGGAACAGCAAGCGGCGCGCCCGCCCGAAGCCCGAGAGGAAGGGCAGCGCATGGGGCACCAGCCAGCGGCGCAGGAATTGCCCGGCCATGCCTTGCGCGACGATGGCCTGGAAGGCGCGGTCCGTGGTGGCGACGAGCTTGCGGGCAAACACGATGCGTTCGCTTTCATAGGTGTCGAGCAGGGCGTCGTTGCTTTGTCCGTGCAGTTTCTGCGCCAGTTTCCAGGCCAGGTTGACGGCGTCGCCCAGGCCCGTGTTCATGCCCTGGCCGCCTACGGGGCTGTGCAAATGGGCCGCGTCGCCGAGAATGAAGCAGCGCCGTTCGCGAAACTGTGCCGCCACCCGGTGATGCACCTTGTACGTGGAAAACCAGTTCACGTGTTCGACTTGGATGCCCAGCAAGGCTTGCACCTGTTCGCGCACATCGTCAAACACGGGGGGCGGCGCGCCGTCCGGGCGGTCAGGCAGGATGCCGATCAGGCGCTGCATGCCGCTCGTGCGCACGGGCAACATCAGCGCAAAAGAATTCGCGCCCAGGTGGGCGTGCAAATCCGTATTGCTGCCGGCCACTTGCGCATCGGCCACGTAATACAGGTGGTCGTAAGTACCGCCGGAAAAGTCGAAGCCGGCGATCTCGCGCACGGCGCTGCGGGCGCCATCGCAGCCGCAAATATAGTCAAACGTGCAATATTGGCGTTCGCCATCCTTGAGCAGGATGGCTTGCACTTCGCTATCGTCCTGCGTCCACAGGTCCAGCGCCACATTCCATTCCACATGCACGCCGGCCGCCGCCAGCTTGCTGATGAGAAAGCGCTCATGCTCGTCCTGGGGCAGGCTCAGCACGAAAGGGTAGGGACTCAGGCCTTCGCCGATCTCGCCCAGCGCCAGTTTCACCAGTTCTTCTCCCCCTTCGTGGATGTGCATGGCATTGATCTTGATGCCCAGGCTGACCAGCTCGTCGGCAAAGCCCAGCTGCTGGTAAAACTCCAGCGTGCGCGCATGCACGGCCATGGCCCGCGACGCTTGCCCGGGGCCGCTGTTTTTATCGATGATGCGGCAATCGACGCCATGGCGCGCCAGGCGCAGGGCAAGCATGAGGCCGGTAGGACCGGCGCCGACGATCAATACGGGAGGAGTATTCATGCCATCCAGTATAGGACAGGATGGCGTAAGGCTGCGGGACGATTGAAGTTGCTAGTCGGAAATGAAAATGTCCCGCCGGGGCGGGACATTCAGGTATTACTTATGCTTCACAGCGCAACGATCAAATGCCACGCAAGAGTTCGTTGATGCCGGTCTTGGCGCGGGTTTTTGCATCCACGCGCTTGACGATGACGGCGCAGTACAGCGAGTACTTGCCGTCTTCCGATGGCAGGTTGCCCGACACCACGACGGAGCCGGCTGGCACGCGGCCATAGGTCACTTCGCCCGTGGCGCGGTCGTAGATCTTGGTCGACTGGCCGATGTAGACGCCCATCGAGATGACCGAGTTTTCTTCGACGATCACGCCTTCGACGATTTCCGAGCGGGCGCCGATGAAGCAGTTGTCTTCGATGATGGTCGGGTTCGCTTGCATCGGTTCCAGCACGCCGCCGATGCCGACGCCGCCGGACAGGTGGACGTTCTTGCCGATCTGGGCGCAGGAACCGACGGTGGCCCAGGTGTCGACCATGGCGCCTTCATCGACGTAGGCGCCGATGTTGACGTAGGACGGCATCAGCACGACGTTCTTGGCGATGAAGCTGCCGCGGCGGGCGACGGCTGGCGGCACCACGCGGAAACCGCCCTTGGCGAAGTCTTCCGGCGTGTAGTTGGCGAACTTGGTCGGCACCTTGTCGTAGAACTGCATCGTGCCATCGGATGGCATGACGACGTTGTTTTCCAGGCGGAACGACAGCAGCACGGCTTTCTTGACCCACTGGTTGACAACCCAGTCGCCCGTGGTTTTTTCCGCTACGCGGATGCTGCCGTTGTCCAGGCCATTGATGACGTGGGATACGGCGTCGCGTAGTTCGGCCGTGCCGTTGCCCGGATTGATCTCGGCACGGTTTTCCCAGGCCTGGTCGATGATGTTTTGCAGTTGTTGGCTCATGATGATGTCTTATGTATTGGTTAATGCGGAGTTGATGCGGATGCGGAAAGCTGCTGGCAGAATTTTACTATGCGCAATGCCGCTTCCAGCCCTTCAGCCGTTTCGGCCACCAGGGCCATGCGGATGCGGTTGCGGCCCGGATTGATGCCGTGCGCGTCGCGCGCCAGGTAGCTGCCAGGCAGTACCGTGACATTATATTCGGCGTACAGGCGTTGCGCGAATTCGGTGTCGGACAGTCCCGTGCGGCTGACGTCGGCCCACAGGTAAAAGCCGGCGTCCGGCAATTGCACGTCCATCACCGATTGCAGCAGCGGCGTGATGGCATCGAACTTGGCACGATACTTGGCGCGATTTTCCTCGACATGGGTTTCGTCGTTCCAGGCCGCGACGGAGGCCGCCTGCACGGCGGGGCTCATGGCGCCGCCGTGGTAGGTTCGGTAGAGCAGGAATTTTTTCAGCACTTCCGCGTCGCCGGCGACAAAGCCCGAGCGCATGCCCGGCACGTTCGAACGCTTCGACAGGCTGGAAAACACCACCAGGCGAGCATACGGGCGTTCGATCGTGGACAGGCCCAGCATGTGCGCCGCCTGCAGCGCCCCCAGCGGGGCCGTGTCGCCGTGGTAAATCTCGGAATAGCACTCGTCGGCGGCGATGACGAAATCGTAGCGCTCGGACAGGGCAAACAGGTGTTCCCAGTCCGTCAGGGTGAGCACGGCGCCCGTCGGGTTGCCTGGCGAACAAAGGAACAGCAGCTTGACCTTTTCCCACACGGATGCCGGCACAGCGTCGTAGTCGCAGCCGAAATTGCGCGTGGGATCGGAATTGACGAAATACGGTTCGGCGCCGGCCAGGTAAGCCGCGCCTTCATAGATCTGGTAAAACGGATTCGGGCTGATCACCAGCGAACCGGCCGACGGATCGATCACCGTTTGCGCCAGCGCAAACAGCGCTTCGCGCGAACCGTTCACGGGCAGGATTTGCGTGGCAGGATTGAGCTTGGGGATGCCATAGCGGCGTTCCAGCCAGCCGGCGATGGCGGTACGCAAGGCTTCCGAACCGATGGTGGTCGGATAGCTGGCCAGGCCGTGGATATTGTCGACCAATGCCTGCTCGATGAAGGCTGGCGTCGGGTGCTTGGGTTCGCCCATGCCCAGGCTGATGGGCGCATACTCGGGGTTGACCGTCACGCCGGCAAACAGCTGGCGCAGCTTTTCAAATGGATATGGTTGCAGTTTAGCAAGATGTGGATTCACGGAACGGACCAGGGCAAGAGTGGAAAGACGATGTTGCTTAGCGATGTTGCTTAGTAATGGCTGAACGATTGCTTGGCGCGGCACACTTGATGCCGGTCACGGTCAATTAATAAGCTGCGTCTTTCATTATAGCCGTCCTCGCGGGCCTGCTGTGCAAGCCGCATCGCCCTGATCGCTGTCCGGCTGGTCCAGGCATGGCGTAGCGGGGAGTGCCGCGCCATGGCGCGGCAAGGTAAAATACGCCATGCCTATCTTACTTCCTACCTTACTTGCTATTGAAACTTCGTCCGAACTCGCCTCATGCGCCCTGCTGCGCGGCGATGTCGTGCTGTCCCGTGCCTCGTCGGGCGTGCGCACGCATTCCCAATCGATCTTGCCGATGGTGCAGGAATTGCTGGCCGAAGCGGGCGTGACCCTGGCCGACGTCGATGCCATCGCCTACGGCTCCGGCCCCGGCTCGTTTACGGGCGTGCGCACGGCCTGCGGCATCGCCCAAGGGCTGGCCTACGGCGCCAGTCTGCCCGTCGTGCCCGTCGTGACACTCGACGCCATGGCGCTGGCCTGCCACCAGCAGCATGGCGCGCAGCGCATCGTGACCGTGCTCGACGCCCGCATGGGCGAAGTGTACTGGGCGCAATACGATTACCAGGATGGCTTGCAAGCCGTGTCGCCGCCGGCCCTGAGCGCGCCGGCCGGCGTGGCGCCGCAAGGCGATGTGGTTGGCTGTGGCAACGGTTTTGGCGCGTATGCCGACGCCTTGGCCGCGCTGCCATGTGCCGCCACGGCCGATGCCGCCATCATGCCGCACGCCGTGCAGGTGGGCCAGCTGGCGCGCATCGCCTTTGCGGCCGGTCAGTTCGTGACGGCGGCCGAGGCGCAGCCTTTGTATTTGCGCAACAAGATCGCCTACACGAGCGCAGAGCGCCTGGACATGCAGGCCGCCAAGGCCGCTGCGGAGTCCGTGCAATGAGCGTGGCGGGCAAGGTTCTGGACAGCGCGGCAGGCTGGGACTTGCTGCGTCTCGACTATCAACCGATGGCCGAGACGGACTTGGCCGAAGTGCTGGCGCTGGAACAGCGCGTGTATCCGCATCCCTGGACGCACGGTAACTTCGTCGATTCGCTCAAGAGCGGCTATCCGGCCTGGGTGTTGCGCGACGTGGACGGCACCTTGCTCGGCTACTTTTTATTGATGCTGGTCGTCGATGAGGCGCACTTGCTCAATGTGGCCGTCGAAGGCGCCATACAGGGCCAGGGCCTGGGCCGTTTTCTGCTGAACCAGTCCTGCGCCTGCGCGCGCCAGCTGGGCATGGAATCGATGCTGCTGGAAGTGCGTCCGTCGAACGTGCGCGCGCTCGATATTTACCAGCGCTATGGATTTGAACAGATAGGCCGGCGCAAGGGATACTATCCGGCCAGCAACTCGCAACGTGAGGACGCCATCGTGATGCGTTATACCTTATGAGCCGCAGCGCCGTTTTCCTCGATGAAATGGGCGTTGGTCCCCTGTGGCGCTTGCGCCAGGGGAGCGCGCCCGAGCCCGCTGAGGCCGTTGTCGAGGCCCCTGTGCCTAGGGAAGCCAGCGTGGCGGAGCCTGTGGCCGCAGCTGCAGAAGCGGAAGCAGTGGTTGAGGTGGTCGCCGAGGTAGTCGCCGAGGTGAAGGTCGAGGCGCCCGTTGCCGTTGCCGTGACACCGGAACCTGCCGCCATGCCCGACGACACGGCCTGGTTCGACGATGCTCCCCCGCCGCCGCCCGCCAAACAGCTGAATGATGCCGATATCGCCGCCCTCGACTGGGATGGCTTGACGGCCGCCGTCGCCAAGTGCGCGCGCTGCGACTTGTGCAAGACGCGCAAGGGCGTCGTCATGGGGCGTGGCGACCGTCAGGGCGCTTGGCTGATGCTGGCCAGCAGCCCGTCGCGCGCGGAAGAACGCGAAGGGCGCGCCTTGCCGGGCGAGCAGGGTAAATTGCTCGACAATATGTTGAAAGCCATCGAAGTCGATGCGGGCAGTGATGTGTATATCACCCATTTGCTGAAATGCCGTCCGCTTGACGAGGCGGGCCAGGAGCGCTTGCCCACCGAATCGGAGTCCGCCGCCTGCCGCCCGTATTTCGAGCGTGAACTGGCCCTGCTGCAGCCGCGCACCATCGTCACCCTGGGTTCGATGGCCGCAGCCGGTATCAATCCCGGTGAAAAACCCGTGCGTGGCAAGGTGCGCCAGCTAGGAAATGCTTCCGTTGTTGCCACCTTCCACCCGGAAATGCTGTTGCAGGACGAGACGGGCAAGGCCAAGGCGCGTGCCTGGGCCGACCTGTGCCTGGCGAAAAGCACGCATGCAGGCGGCTGACCCGGCCATCGGCACTTTTCAGGCCCGCTTCGAACGTCGCTGGGGGCATCTGACGCACCCCCGTGTGCGTGCGCTGGCCTGGCTGCTCGATTCGCCCGACTTGCTGGACCCGGCCAGCCCCCACTGGGGCGGGCGCATCGCCAGCCTGGACCCGGTCACGCCTGCCGTGACCGCCTGGCTGGGGGCGCTGCAGGATGACCCGTCGCCGCTCGATGCGGCGCTCGGTCCCCGATTCTATTCCCGCCTGGGCCTGTACGCTGAAAAGCTGCTGGCCTTTTATTTTGAGCAACATGGTGTATTGCAAGCACATGGCTTGCAAGTGCAAGTGAACCGCAATGACACAGTGGGCGAGTTCGATTTCCTGTTGCGTGATGGCGCGGATAGTGAGGCGTTGTTGCACTGGGAATTCGCCACCAAGTTCTACCTGCTCGAAGGCGCGCCTGATGCCGGTGTCTTCAACCACTTGATCGGTCCCAACCTGGCCGACACCTTGGGATTGAAAATGCGCAAGATCCTCGACAAGCAACTGGCCTTGTCACGCCATCCGGCCGCGCAAAGCCTGCTGGCGCAGCCCGTGCGGGCGGCGCAGGCGCTGGTCAAGGGCTGGCTGTTTTATGCGGCAGGCGCCACGCCCGGCATGGAGGGTATTTCCCAGGAACATGGACACGGCTTCTGGTGCACGCCAACAGAATTGCCGCAGCAGCGCTATATCGTGCTGCCGCGCTTGCAATGGCTGGCGCCGTTCAAGGGACGCGAGGTGGAAGTGCTCGACGTCGATGCCTTGCGCGCGCAGTTGTTTGGGTTGGTGCAAGCGGTGATGGTAGCCACGGTGGACCATGTCGACGGCTGGGAAGTGGAGCGCACGCGTGGTTTTGTCGTGCCCGATACTTGGACGGAGCAGGCTGCTGCGCGGCGGCTGGCGGGTATGCTGCCAGCCTAATGTTGGGGTCAGTCGCTTCGCGATCAGAATGCATCCCATTGGGATGCATTCCCCCGACGGGACTCGGCGTCTCCGTCTGACCCCGAATTAATGTTTCTGCTCGCCAATCAAGGACAGATTGTCGTGTTCCAGCTGGTTCAGCTTGTGCCTGCGCATGATCATGTACATGGTGCCGGCGACGAACAGGCCGAACAGGGTGATGATGATATTGAGCGGCAGGTGCAAACGGATCATGATCGAATAGACGGCCAGCATGGTGAGAATCGACAGGTTTTCATTGAAGTTCTGCACCGCGATGGAATGGCCTGCGCTCATCAGGACGTGGCCGCGGTGTTGCAGCAGGGCATTCATGGGCACGACGAAAAAGCCGGACAGGGCGCCGATCAGTATCAGCAGCGGGTAGGCAATCCACACTGAGTGCACTTGCGTCATCATCATGACGATCACGCCCATGGCGATGCCCAGCGGAATGACGGTCAGCGATTTGCGCAGCGGAATGAAGCGCGCCGACAGCACGGCACCAGCGGCCACGCCGATGGCGACCACGCCCACCAGGCTGGTCGCCTTGTCGAACGGCATGTTCAGCGACTGCTTGGCCCATTCCAGCACGATCAGTTGCAAGGTGGCGCCAGCGCCCCAGAACAGGGTCGTCACGGCCAGGGTAATCTGGCCCAGCTTGTCTTTCCACAGGATGGAATAGCAATTGGCAAAATCGGTGATCAGTTTGATAGGATTGCGTTCCTGATGCGGATACACGCAGCCCGTGTCGGGAATCTTCAGGTTGGCCAGGGTCGCCATGACGTAGATGCCGACTACCACGCACAAGGCCGCTTCCGTCTTGTTGCTGATGCCCGTATCGATCAGGGGGATGTCGATGGAAAGCAGCATGTCGGACACGTGGCCGCTGACGAGCGCGCCGCCCATGACGGTGCCCAGGATGATGGAGGTGACGGTCAAGCCTTCGATCCAGCCATTCGCCGCCACCAGCTTTTCCGGCGGCAGCAGTTCCGTCAGGATGCCGTACTTGGCGGGCGAATACACGGCCGCGCCGAAACCGACGACGGCGTAGGCCAGCAGCGGGTGCACGTGGAAGAAGACGAGGGCGCAGCCGAAGATCTTGACCATGTTGGCGATGAACATGACCTTGCCTTTCGGCAATGCATCCGCGAAAGCGCCAACAAAAGCGGCCAACAGCACGTAAAACAGTACGAACGACAATTTGAGTAGCGGCGTGATCCAGGCCGGGGATTTCATGGACACCAATAAATCGACGGCGACAAAAAAGAGGGCGTTATCTGCCAGCGAGGAAAAGAACTGCGCCGCCATGATGGTATAAAAACCACGATTCATTCTGGATTGCCTGAAATCATATCTGGCTTGCTTTATACCACGAAAAAACGGCAAACCCCAAGTTTGGCCGGGGCTGCCTCGCATAGTCTTGCCTAAGGGAAGCTTAATTTTTCTGCCGTAGAAAAATACATCACATGTGAACATTTTATACATGCTGTCGTGGGCGGCCATCGCCCCCGTCCGCCTGGCAGGCTTGCCGCCCCGCATCTGGTCCATCCGTTAAAATACGGCTTTCCCACCCGCCGTGAACGACGCATATGCCCAGGCCCCTCATCGCCACCATCCATCTCGATGCCATGCAACAGAATCTGGCGCGCGCGCGTGCCTGCGCCCGCGGTGCCAAAGTGTGGGCCGTCGTCAAGGCGAATGCCTATGGCCATGGCCTGGAGCAAGCTATGCGGGGCTTTGCCGACGCCGATGGCCTGGCGCTGGTCGAGGTCGATTACGCCGTGCGCTTGCGCGAACTGGGCTGGACCAAGCCCATCTTGCTGCTGGAAGGCTTTTTCGACGCCAGCGATTTGCCGGTCATGGCGCAATATGGCTTGAATGGCAGCGTGCATTGCGAAGAGCAGATCGCCATGCTGGCAGCGGCGCGCTTGCCGCGCGCCATCGATGTGCACCTGAAGATGAATACGGGCATGAACCGCCTGGGCTTTACGCCGCAAGCCATCGCCGCCGCGTATGCGCGCCTGCGCGCCATGCCGCACGTTGGCACGATCACCCTGATGACGCATTTCGCCAATGCGGACGCGGCGGCGCCCACGCGCTTGCCGCTGGCCCAGCAGATGCTGCGCTTCGAGGCCGGGGTGGCCAGCATCGGCACGGCCTTGCCGCGCAGCCTGTGCAATTCGGCCGGATTGCTGCTGCACCATCTGGACAGCGACTGGGTGCGCCCCGGCATCATGCTGTATGGCGGCACGCCCAGCGGCACGTCGGCGCAAGCGTTCGGCTTGCTGCCCACCATGACCTTGCGCAGCAGCATCATCGGCATCCAGGAGATCGCCGCCGGCGAGGTGGTGGGCTATGGCAGCCGCTACGAAGCGGCTGGCAATATCAAGGTGGGCGTGGTGGCTTGCGGCTATGCGGATGGCTATCCGCGCCATGCGCCCGATGGCACGCCCGTGCTGGTCGACGGCGTGCGCACGGGGCTCATTGGCCGGGTCTCGATGGACATGCTGATGGTTGATTTGACGCGCGTGCCCGGTGCGCGGGTCGGCAGTTCCGTCACCCTGTGGGGCCAGGGCATGCCGATTGACGAGGTGGCCCTGGCCGCCGGCACTATCGGCTATGAGCTGATGTGCGCACTGGCGCCGCGCGTGCCCGTGATCGTAGCGACACAGTGACGGCGGCCCGCCGTTTGTATATACTGTATATATAAACAGCAGTTTCACATTACCCGGGCAAAGTACACCATGGCAAAAGTCAAGACCATCTACACCTGCAGCGATTGCGGCGCCATCAGCAATAAATGGATGGGGCAGTGCACCTCGTGCAACCAGTGGAATACCATGGTGGAAACCCTGCCCGAAACGGGCGGCAACAACCGCTATTCGAACCCGCAGCACATGTCGCTGGCGCAGACGGCGCCCGTGCTGTCGCTCGACGATATCGACGCCATCGACGTGCCCCGCTTCGGCACCGGCATCGAGGAATTCGACCGCGTGCTGGGCGGCGGCATGGTGGCGGGCGGCGTCGTGCTGATCGGCGGCGACCCCGGCATCGGCAAGTCGACCTTGCTGCTGCAGGCGCTGGCCAATATGTCGCATCACAAGCGCGTGCTGTACGTCAGTGGCGAGGAATCTGGTGCGCAGATCGCCCTGCGCGCCAAGCGCCTCGTCATCGACGCCAAGGAATTGAAATTGCAGGCGGAGATCCAGCTGGAAAAGATCCTGTCCACCTTGAACGACCTGAAGCCGGAAGTGGTGGTGATCGACTCGATCCAGACCGTGTATTCGGACGCGCTCAGCTCGGCGCCCGGTTCCGTGGCGCAAGTGCGCGAGTGCGCGGCCCAACTGACGCGGGCGGCCAAGCAGACGGGCGTGACCATCATCTTGGTGGGCCATGTGACGAAAGAGGGCGCACTGGCCGGTCCCCGCGTGCTTGAACACATCGTCGATACGGTGCTGTATTTCGAGGGAGATGCCCATTCCAGCTTCCGCCTGGTGCGCGCCATCAAGAACCGTTTTGGCGCTGTGAATGAACTGGGCGTGTTCGCCATGACGGAAAAGGGGCTGAAGGGGGTGTCGAACCCGTCCGCCCTGTTCCTGTCGCAGCACGACAACCAGGTGCCCGGTTCCTGCGTGATGGTGACGCAGGAAGGCACGCGCCCGCTGCTGGTGGAAATCCAGGCCCTGGTCGATACCAGCCATCTGCCGAATGCGCGCCGCCTGTCCGTCGGCCTGGAGCAAAACCGCCTGGCCATGCTGCTGGCCGTGGCGCACCGCCACGCGGGCATCGCCGCCTTCGACCAGGACGTTTTCATTAACGCAGTGGGCGGCGTGAAGATCACGGAGCCGGCGGCCGACCTGGCCGTGTTGCTGGCGATTAACTCGTCGATGCGCAACAAGCCCTTGCCGCGGGGACTCGTGGTGTTTGGCGAAGTGGGGCTGGCCGGCGAAATCCGCCCCGCGCCACGGGGCCAGGAACGCTTGCGCGAAGCGGCCAAGCTGGGCTTTACCCTGGCCGTGGTGCCCAAGTCCAACTTGCCCAAGCAAGCCATCGAGGGCCTCAAGGTCATCGGCGTCGAGCGTATCGACGAGGCATTCAACAAGTTGCGCGATCTGGAGTAAAAGTTGGTATGGTTTAAATGCCAAGCTTGAGACAAGTCAAACAGAATTTCCGTTTAGAACTATAATATTTGTCCGATGGATTCGCGCAGCGAGTTCGCATCGGCAATGCATAGCTAGAGAAGCGGAATACAGTGTCAGTTGAGCAAAGGCAGGGCGCACGCAAGATATTGCGTGCCAAGGCAATGTTGGTAATGGATGGTGCGGGCCCTGTGGCGGCACGCACCCTCGATGTGGGGCCGGGCGGCATGTCGGCCGTCATCGCGGAACCGGTGCCGACAGGCAAACAGGGCAAGGTGCTGTTCGAGTTGTTTTACGATGGCTCTGTACACATTATCGAGGCGCGCGTGTCCGTCTCGCACTGCATTTTCAGCAGTGCGGGTTTCAAGGTGGGACTCACTTTCCTGCAGCTGGACATGGCTGTCAGCAGTGCAATCTCGAAATTCATGCGCTGAGGCATGCCCGGAGATGGGCGCCAGATAATTGCGCTAAAATGGTGCATAAGGGTTTGCAGTCAGGAAAAACTTGTTCTGTTCGCTGTTTTGATATTCCGGTAATACTGCATAATTATCAACCAGAAGAGGGACCTTGCCGCGTCACGCGCGCTTGATGTCCGTTTCCAGCCCAGCGCGCGGTCAAGACCTGAACCGTGTGCCATGACCTAACACCTGACGGGAACGCCGACCATGTTTAATTCGACCATCAATAGCAGGGCTTACACCAACAACACGCAGCAGACGACGCAGGGCAATATCTCGGCCGATGTGTATGCGAAGGTGGAGCGCCAGATGCAGTCGCAGAACACGGGCGTCGTCAAGCTCAATGCCAGCCTGGCGCGCGACCAGGCCAAGTTCTCTGGCCTGGGCCAGTTGCAATCGGCGCTGGCGAAATTCCAGACCGTGGCCAAGAACATGGCCGGCAGCGGTTTGGCCACAGCGGCCACGTCCAGCACCAAGGATGTGCTGAGCGCCACCACCACCGACAAGGCTGTCAGCGGCAGCCATGAATTGAACGTCAAGCAGTTGGCGCAGGGGCAGACCCTGCTCAGCGGAGCGCAGAAATCATCGAGCGCGGCGATCGGTACAGGCGCGCCGGCTCTGGTGAAGATCGAAGTGGGCGCGACCGACGGCAAGCAATTTACCCCCGGCAGCGGCAAGATCATTTCGTTGACCATCGACAGCAGCAACAATAGCCTCGACGGCATCGCCGCCGCGCTGAAGCAGCAGGGCATCGACGCCAGCGTGGTGAAGGGTGCCGATGGCTATTCGCTGGCCCTGAACGGCAAGAGCGGCGCCGACAGCAGCATGCGCATCAGCGTGTCGGGCGACGCGGCCGTCAGCAACCTGCTGGCCTACGCTCCAGGGTCCAGCAAGGGCTTGCAGCAGACGGCCGCGGCGCAGGACGCGCTGCTCACCGTCGACGGCAAGGACATCAAGAGCGCCACGAATACCTTGACCACGGCCGTCGAGGGCGCCACCATCGAATTGAAGAAAAAGGGCACGACCGACCTCGTCATCGCCAAGGATAGCAGCCAGATCGCCAGCAACGTGGCCAGCTTCGTGACTGCCTACAACGAACTCAACAGCAAGCTGCAAAGCCTGCAGCAGGGCGATTTGAAGTCTGACACAGCCCTGGGCCAGGTGCGTTCGCAGATGGAGCAAGTGCTGCGCACGGCGAGCACGGGCGTGCCCGCTTCCATACTGGGCAGCGCTGGCGTGACCCTGGGCAAGAGCGGCGAGCTGGTGCTCGACGATAAAAAACTGAAGGCCGCCATCGCCGCCGATCCTGACGCCGTGAGCAAGCTGTTTACGAATAATGGCAAGGGTGTGGCGGACCAGTTTTCCAGCAAGATCGGTGAACTGACGGGCGAAACGAGCATCATCCGCAAGGAAGTGCAATCGGTGGGCAAGGACATCACCACCCTCACCAACAAGAAAGCCGTGCTGGCCAAGGCGCTGACGGCCCAGGCGCAGGCGCTGGTGAAGGCCTATTCCGCCCAGGAACAGATGGGAACGAACTCGGCCCTTCCCGGTTATACGGGCAAGAACTCCTTGTTCGACTTCATGGCCTAAGGACGTCCGCCCTGCGCAAAGAAGGCCGATGGCGAACTGCCGAAGGTCTTCTTGAACATGGCGGAAAAAGCCGACTGACTGGCGTAGCCCAGTTCTTCGGCCACTTGCGACAGTGGCACGCCGCGCGCGATCAGGGGCGCCGCATGCGCCAGGCGCACCTGCTGGCGCCACTGGCCAAAACTCATGCCCAACTCCCGTTCGAACAGCCGCGCCAGGGTACGCTCCGAGGCGCCGACCTGCTGCGCCCAGTGTTCCAGGGTCTGATTCGAGCCCGGTTTTTCGATCAGGCTGTCGCACAGCGTTTTCAGGCGCTTGTCGCCAGGCAAGGGGACGCGGATGGGCCGCGTGGCCGAGCGTTTCAATTCATCGAGTATCAGTTCGGCCAGCAATGCCTCGCGCGCCGGTTCCTGGCCCGGGTCCAGCTGTTCCAGCGCCATGATCAGCTGGCGCAGCAGGTTCGATACCTCCAGTACCTTGCAGTCGCGGCCCGCGAACGGCGCGCGCGCGGCATGGACGCACAGGGGGCGCAAGCGGGTTTTTTCCAGTATCGTGACGGCATGTTCCACGTTGGGCGCGATCCAGATGGCGCGCATGGGCGGCAGCACCCAGCTGCTGTTGTTGGCGGTGATGCGCAGCACGCCTTCAAGCGCCATCGTCACCTGGCCCCAAGGATGGCTGTGCGGTAACAAGAATTCATCGGATTGCAGGTCGCGCGCGATCATCGTCACGGGGATAGTCGCGCTGGGCGCTTCCCGTGGCGGACACATGCGGGTATGGTGGAGGATAGGTACACCCATCAGCTTGGCCTTAATTCGATAAATTATGTCATTCCGTCGGAAAACAGACGATGATATTTTGCATACACTTGAGCTTCACCAGTATAAGACAGGGTATGACATGATAACAACTAACTCGGCAACAGACTTGCCACCGCAGTCAGCGCCAACTTTGCGCAGCGACGCGCGCGTCATTGGCCTGGTGGGTCTGGCGCATGGCGTGTCGCACTTCTACCATCTGATCCTCGCGGCCCTGTTCGTCTGGCTGAAACCTGCGTTCAACCTGTCGTATGCGGAACTGGGCCTGCTGATGACGGTGTTCTTCATCATTTCGGGCGTGGGGCAGGCGCTGGCCGGCTTTGTCGTCGACCGCTTCGGCGCCCGCGCCGTGCTGTTTTCCGGCATTTTCCTGCTGGGCGTGTCGGCGCTGGCGCTGTCCACGGCCCACAGCTATGCGGCGCTGATGCTGGGTGCCATGCTGGCCGGCATGGGCAACAGCGTGTTCCATCCGGCCGACTACACCATACTCAACCAGCGCGTCTCGGCGGCCCGCGTGGCTTACGGTTTTTCCGTGCATGGCATCAGCGGCAATATCGGCTGGGCGCTGGCGCCCCTGTTCATGACGTATGTCGCCACCCAGTATGACTGGCGAGTGGCGCTGCAATGCGCGGCCGTGCTGCCGTTTGGCGTGCTGCTGATCCTGTTCTTGAACCGCCACGCGATTCGTCCCGAGCCTGTCAAGCAGGCGGCGCCGGGCCAGGCTGCCAGCGAAGGCACGCTGGATTTCCTGCGCCTGCCGGCCGTGTGGATGTGTTTTGCCTTCTTCTTTATTACCGCCATCGCCCTGGGCGGCATCCAGAGCTTTGCCAGCGTGGCACTGGTCAAGCTGTACGGCATGAGCCTGGCGCTGGCCACCAGCGCCTACACGGCCTATATGCTGGCCTCGGCCGTGGGCATGCTGGCTGGCGGCGTGGTGGGCGCGCGCAGCAAGCAGCCGGACCGCAACGTGGCGATCGCCTTTTCTGCCGCCGCGCTGCTGGCCGTGCTGCTGTCCATGGCCGTCGTGCCGGCCTGGGGCGCGGTAGTGCTGATGGGCGCCATCGGCCTGACATCCGGCGTGGCGGGGCCGTCGCGCGACCTGATGATACGCGCGGCGGCGCCCAAGAATGCCACGGGGCGCGTGTATGGCGTCGTGTATTCGGGTCTCGACAGCGGCCTGGCCGTGGGGCCCCTGTTCTTTGGTGCGCTGATGGATGGCGACCATCCGGCCCTGCTGTTCGTCTTCATAGGCGTGTTCCAGGCGCTAGCCATTGCCACGGCCGTCGGCGTGGGCGGTAAAACGCGCGCTGCGGCGCTGCAAAAGGCATAGAATCGTTGCTATCTGTCACTAAAGGAGTTGCCATGACCTTTGCCACCACCGATTTGTGCGACGACTATGCAGCCATGCTGGACGATGGCACCCTGGCCGTGCTGCCGCCCGTGTACCGCGCCTTTGGCCAGCACGTGCGCTTCAGCGGCCCCGCCACCACCCTGCAAGTGTTCGAGGACAATGCCCTGGTGCGCAGCACCCTGGAAACGCCGGGCCAGGGTCATGTGCTGGTGATCGATGGGGGTGGCAGTCTGCGCCGCGCGCTGGTGGGCGGCCAGCTGGGCGTGCTGGCTGAAAGCAACGGCTGGGCCGGCATCGTCGTCGACGGCTGCATCCGCGACAGCGAGGAAATCAATGTCTGCCAGATCGGCGTGCGCGCCCTAGCCACGCATCCGCGCAAGAGCAACAAGGCGGGCACGGGCCAGCGCAACGTGCGCGTGCAGCTCAGTGGCGTGACCGTGCATCCGGGCGACTGGATCTACGCCGATGCGGACGGCATCCTGGTGGCGCGGCAGGAGCTTGATTAAAGGCACAGCCAATGCACCTCATGACGTTGCAAATTGTCTACATTAAATATATTTTTGCAAAGTTCTTTGATTTTCATCATGGCTGAGATATGATTTCACTTAAGGTAACTTTAATATCAACAAGGCAAGGAAATCAGCTCATGAAAATCGCCACCATCGCAGCAATTGTCGCTCTGTTTGCTGCAGGCACCGCCAGCGCCAGCCCCGTCAACCTGATCACGAATGGCGATTTTGAAACGGTCGCTTCCGGCTACACCATCGACAGCGGTTTCAAAGTTGTCGGCAGCGGTTCGTCGGCCATCACTGGCTGGACCGTGGGCGCCAGTTCCGTCGACCTGATCCGCAATGCCTACAATGCCATCAATGGCTACAGCATTGATTTGCTGGGTACGCCAGGTCCGGGTTTCCTGTCGCAAAATTTCAGCGTGGTTGCAGGTCAGACGTATAACCTGAGCTTCGATATGGCGCGCAATTCCGGCGGCCCGGCAGGCCAGGGCGTGAGCGTCAATTTCGGCGGCGTGACAGGCGATTTCTACTCGACGGCCGACGCTTCGAACACCTTGTACAGCAATACCCTGAGTTTCACGGCTGCCAGCTCTGGCCTGGCGACCCTGTCGTTTGCCAGCGCTGCCAAGGCCGGCACGCCATTCGACAATTTCTCGGGCGCCGTGATCGACAACGTGTCCGTGATGGCCGCCGTGCCGGAACCGGAAACCTACGCCATGCTGCTGGCTGGCCTGGGCCTGATGGGTTTCCTGCGCCGCCGCAAGGCCGCCAATTAAGCCTGGTTTTGTCCGAGATCAAACCGCCTGCTGCTCAGCACAGGCGGTTTTTGTTTTTCAGGGGGGCTTGCGCGCCGCCCGCGCCCGGCAACAGCAGCCACGGCGGTAAGTTAGCGCGCTGCGTCGGCATCCCCGCGCAATGGGCAGGCCGCCGCCTGCGGTTCCAGCCGCCTCACCAGTTCACCGCGCAATTGTGTTAGCCCCGCGATGCGCGCATCGATGTCACCCAGCTTGCGTGCCAGCGCCGCGCGCAGCAATTCCGCCGTGGCGGGGTCGCCGGCGCTGGCCAGCAGCGGCATGTCGGCCTCGATTTCCGCCAGCGTAAAACCCAGCTGCTGCGCCGTGCGCAGGTAGCGCAGCCAGTCGGCTGCCTCGGGCGGGTAGTCGCGGTAGCCGTTCGCGCCGCGCCGCGCGCGCAGCAAGCCCCGTTTTTCATAGAAGCGCAGGGTATCGCGGCTCAAGCCCGTCGCCTGCGCCATCTCGCCGATTTGCATGGATTTTCTTTCATAAAATGCTTGACCATGGAGTGTACTCCAACCTAGATCATGGACGCTTTCCATAGACAGGAGTTGCCATGTTGTCCGTTTCTGCTTTCCGCCGCGTGGTGCGCGCCAGCGCCATTTATGATGTGTTCATGATTGCCCCGTTTACCACGCCGTGGACGTTCTTGCTCATGCGCGAGCACTTGAGCGCCCTCAATGTGGGCCTGGGCGGCGTGCCGCTGCCCGACTTCGGACCGTTTCATCTGCTCATCAGCAGCTTGCTGGGCAGCGTGGTGATGGTCTGGTCCGTGCTGCGCATGCTCGATCCGCAGCCGCGCTTCGGTCGCTATGATGCGGCGGCCCGCTACCTGTTTTCCACCTGGATGGCGTGGGCGCTGCTGGTGACGGGCCAGCCCCTGCTGTGGCTGTTTCTCGTGCCGGAACTGGCCTGGGGCCTGGCACAAAGCCTGCCGCTGCGCTCCGACGAAGGCGCGCCGGCAGGGCAGCCGCGCGAATCGCTGTTGAGATGACGATAACGAAATGCAATAATGGCCGTGCTTTACAGCAATAAACGACTTTAAGGGAATGACTATGCAGCAGGATGCCGCAGGAAAAAACATGGCGTTGCTCGATCCGGTGGTGGCGCCGCGCATCGCGGTGACGCGCCTGGTGACGGGCCTGCTGCAAGGCTTGCTGCTGTATTGGCTGTACAGCACGGCGCAAGACAAGGTGTGGCCCGCCACGGAAGCTTACCTGCTTGGCCCGTTGATGCTGATCAGCTTGCTGCTGCCCATCCTGCTGGTCTCCAGCCTGGGCCATATGTCGCTCCGGCGCATCGCCCTGTGGATGGCCGGTGCGGCCGTCGTGCTGGGTGTACTGGCCTGGCATGACGTGGCGCGCGGCGCCGAGCATGTGATCTGGGGCAATTACAAGCCGGGCGCGCCGCTGCGCGTGATTTCCGCCCAGCTGTTCGGTTTTTGCGTGGTGGGCTTGTATATCGCCCACGCCCTGGTGCTGGCCAGCGCCCAGGATGGCCGGCGCATCGCCCGCTATCCCACCTATTTTGAAATCGCCTGGAAGCTGGGCATCCAGTTGCTGTTTTCCCTGCTGTTCGTGCTGGGCCTGTGGCTGGTGCTGTGGCTGGGCGGACAATTGTTCCTGCTGATCAAGCTCAGTTTCCTGAAAAAGCTGCTGGGCCAGGCCTGGTTCGTGATTCCCGTCATCTGCTTCGCGTTTTCGTTTGCCATCCACATCACCGACGTGCGCCCGTCCATCGTGCGCGGCATCCGCACCTTGCTTCTGGTGCTGCTGTCGTGGCTGATGCCGATCGCCGCCGTGCTGGTCTCCGGCTTCCTGCTGACCCTGCCCTTCATCGGTTTCGAGCGCCTGTGGGCCACGCGCCATGCGGCGTCCGTGCTGCTGGGCATGGCCGGCGTGCTGGTGGTACTGATCAATGCCGCCTTCCAGAATGGCGAAGTGGGCCATGGCGTGGCGCGCGGCATCCGCCTGGGCACGCGCCTGGCCTGCCTGTTGCTGCCATGGGTGGTGGGCATCGCCATCTATGCGCTGACCTTGCGCGTGATGTCGCATGGCTGGACGGCCGACCGCCTCATCGCTGCCGCCTACCTGCTGGTCGCCACCTGCTACGCCGCCGGCTATGCGTGGGCGGCCAGCAAGTATGGCGACTGGCTGCACCTGATCGCCAACGTCAACGTGGCCACCGCCTTTGTCACCCTGCTGGTGCTGTTCGCGCTGTTCTCGCCGCTGGCGGACCCGGCGCGCATTTCCGTGGCCAGCCAGATGGCGCGCCTGGACAGCGGCAAGGTTGGCGTGGACAAGTTCGATTTCGAATACCTGCGCTTCCAGGGCGCCCGCTATGGCCAGGCGGCCCTGCAGGAATTGACGAAACGCACGACGGGCGCTGACGCAGCAGTAGTGCGGGCCCGCGCCGAGGCCATGCTCAAGCGCCAGAACCGCCTGGACGAGACGGGTGCGCTGAGCGACGTGTCGATCAACCTGACCCTGCGCCCGGCCACGGCGAAGCTGCCGGAGAGTTTCCTGCGCCAGGATTGGACGCAAGTGAGTCCGGCCTGGCGTTTGCCCGCCTGTTTGAAGCGGGCAGGGCCGCAGTGCGATGCGTATCTGCTCGATTTCGATGGCGATGGCAAGCAGGATGTGTTGCTGATCAGTAATGACCCGCGCGCCTCGTCGGTCTTGCTGGCGGAAAAGGACGATGGCAGCTGGACTGCGCGCGGGCAAATCCCCGTAGATGCCCTGCGCTGCAAGCCCTTGCGCGAGAAACTGCAGGCGGGCCAATTCCAGCTGGTGCCGCCGAAGGTGCGCGAGCTGGAAGTCGACGGCCAGCGCGTGCCGATGACTTTATATACGCCAGAGGACGAGGTCAGCTGCCCGGATGAGACGGCGCCGGGTCCTTGAATGGCAGGAAGAGGAAATGGCAGAGAGAAGACTAGGCGCGCCGAAGAAAACATCTTGCCTGCCATTAAGGCTGCAGTTTCGTGCGCCGAGCCATTCCGACCGTACGCTATCGGCCAGTAGCAGACATTGAAAACGTTAACGTCTTGTGCGGTCCAATGCATCTGGAGGAAAATCATGGCAGGGAAATTTTTGAGTCGAGGCGCGCTAGTCCACCTTATCAAGAGTCAGGAACGAACGAATGCTATTCAGAAGCGCGATGGATTAAGCCAGCACCCGGTGCGAACAACGGTGTGTGGTTGCCCTGACCCTGATTGCGGTGGCTGGCATACCATACTGACTGAGAAAAGCGTGCCAACCGAGGACGAATGCAGGTCGATTTTGCAACACGAAAAGACCAGAAGAAAGGGCTAGTTGCGTCTGGCCGAATCCGGCCAGGAGCGGACGTTGAACAGGCACGCGCCGGTTCTTGCACGCCTTTACGGGCAAGAACACCATCATCATCAATGATTCTGAACTCAAGTCGATTTTGCGTCGAATTTGCCCGGGCTACTTTCAGCGAGGCTAACTAGTGCAAGAGCAGCCGTTCGATGGAGTATAAATTGTTTAATTCAGGGCATGCGGTCGCCCCTTTCTAAATATGGAATCAATGACAGTGATGGCAGCAAAGTGGAAGAACCAGGAGGTGCGAGGCTACAATGGCCTCGTGTGCAGCAACGGTGATATCTACGACGTGCACGAAACCTGGATGGCCAGAGTACATGAAAAACAGGAGCTTGGCAGTTGGCTCAATGTCGCGATTCTGGCGCAAGAAGAGCTGTATGGCGGACAGTACATAGTCAAGTGCGGAGAGGCTGCGGAACACGGCTCAATCGGCGTAGTCGTTTTGGAATCGCTGCAAAATCATGACCCTGTTTGGACGTTTGTTTCGGATCAATCCAATCCATTCGATCAAATAATAATCAAGGGTAGCTTGGTTTTGGTGTTGTCAACGTCAGGCGCCGTGTTACGGTTTGGTGCACCAATGAGGGAGGCAAGGCTTCTGCTTCCGAGTACCCAGCGCGTGGCGCGGTCAATGGCCACGCACAGATAGCGGCGCGCGCTTTCATCTGGCAACCTCCGTCAGAAGATTGAACGTCTCGACGGGCCGTAGTCGGCCAGCGGCGGGTATGGCAATGAGACATCGCTGGAAAGCATGCCGGCTTGACTTGCATGCCATCGATCATGCCGTCTTGCCCCTCACTTTTTACGCTTTCATTTTCTTCCATCCTGGAGGAAAATATTTTTTTGCAAGCGTGTCGATCTTGTGTGCCGTCACCCGTCGCAGGGGCGAGGCACCGATTGCCCAGTTCTCCTTCAGCAAGGAAACGCCATGAAGAAACAGATCATCCTCAACCTGCCCGTGAAGGACCTGGGCAAATCCAGGGCCTTCTTTTGCGCGCTCGGCTTTTCCTTCAATTCCCGCTTTAGCGGAGAGAACGCGGCGTTCATGACCATCGTCGACGGCGCCATCGAGGCCATGCTGACGACCGAACCGTTCTTCCAGTCCCTGATCGACAAACCAGTCGTGAATGCAAAGGAAGCCAATGAATTCGTCATTTGCCTCAGTTGCGAAAGCCGGGAAGAGGTGGACAGCCTGATCGCCAAGGCGGTTGCCGCAGGTGGCCGCATACCGCATCCGCCCGAGGACCATGGCTTCATGTATGACCAGGGTTTCGAGGATATCGATGGCCACCTGTGGAACCTGGTCTGGACGGCACCGGAAGCCTGAGGCGCGGAGCAAGCGAAACAGGCCGGATCAGTTCTTCGTGCGCACCTGGCGCACGTGGTTTTCCAGTTCGCTGAACGAAGGGCGTTCCGTGGCGGAAATCACCTTGCGACCGAATTCCACGGCCAGCGCCGGCGCATAGCCGTTCAGGCTGGCCAGTAAGGTCACTTTCACGCACTGGTACATCTTCGCCGTTTCATGGTGCTTGCGGCGCAGCAAGCTGGCCAGCGGGGCGATGAAGCCATAGGCCAGCAAGATGCCGATGAAGGTGCCCACCAGCGCCTGCGCGATCAGCACGCCCAGCTCGGCCGGCGGCAAGCCGACGGATGCCATGGTATGCACCACGCCCATCACGGCGGCCACGATGCCGAAGGCTGGCATGGCGTCGGCCAGCTGCGAAATCGTCTGGATCGGCATTTCCGCATCTTCATGGTGCGTCTCGATCTCGTTATCCATCAGGTTTTCGATCTGGTAGGCATCCATATTGCCCGACACCATCAGGCGCAGGTAATCGGTGATGAATTCCAGGATGTGCTCGTCACCGAGGGTGTACGGGTATTTCACGAAGATGGGACTGCGGTACGGATCGTCGATATCGTCCTCGACGGACATCAAGCCTTCCTTGCGGATCTTGCTGAGGATTTCATACATCAGCCCCATCAGTTCCATGTAGCGCGCCTTCGTGTACTGCGAGCCGTGGAACAGGGTGGGCAGGGCGGCGAACGTGGCGCGGATGGCCTTGGCATCGTTGCCGACAAAGAAGGTGCCCAGCGCGGCGCCGCCGATCATCAGCAGCTCCAGCGGCTGGAACAGGGCCGCCAGGTGGCCGCCCTGCAAGGCGAAGCCGCCGAAGACGGAAAACAGCACGACGAGAAATCCGAGTATGACTAGCAAAACTTACTCCTTCAAAATATTGCCATATCGCAATATTGTAGTTTAACCTGATTCGGCTGCCGTGGCCGCTTCCGGCTGCAACTGCTGGCCGAGAAAATTGATAAAAGCGCGCACTTTGGCGGGCAACTGGTGGCGGCTCGGGTAGCAGGCGTACAGGTCGGCCGGCGCCAGCGCATAGTCGGCCAGCACCACGCGCAGGCGGCCGCTGTCGATGCAACGGTGGCGTGGCAATTCGTCGGGCGTGCCCTGCGCCTGCAGGTATGCTGGCGAACCTGTACGCGGAGATGCGCGCGCTGAACGGGGAGCGAGCGTTATTGCGTTGTTTGCCAGAAGCGCAGTTTGTTGCCGAACGGGTCCGCCACTTCCAGGATGCGGCCCCAGTCCTCGTCGCGGATGCCGGGCCGCGCATACGGGTAATCCTTTGCCTGCAGCTCCGCGTGCAGGGCGGCGATGTCATCGACGGGGATCAGCAGCGCCGCACCGGGCGTGGCGTCGCCGTAGTGCTCACTCAGGTGCAGCACCAGTTCGCCCCGCGTCACCTGCAGGTACAGCGGTGCCGTGGGCTCGAAGCGATGTTCCCAGTCCAGGGTAAAACCGAGAAAATCGAGGTAAAACTCGCGCGCCTTGGCTTCGGAAAAGCTGCGCAGGATGGGGATGGCGGGGGACAGCTGCATGGCGGCTCTTTCAACAAAGGTGGCAAGGCCACCATTCTAGCCTCAGGCCGGCGCCTGCCGTTTCACCTGTGCGGCGGGACTGGTCTTTTCCCAGCGGAACAGCCACATGATGATCAGTTTGGTCGTGGCGCTGACGCAGGCGAGCAGCAGCAATGGCCAGCCTGTTTTCAGCCCCATGACGCAGGCAAAGAAGATGGTACTGATATCCATCGCCAGGATGAACTGGCTCATTTTCAGCGATACGGCGCCCGTCTTGCCCGAGCGCCAGATCAGGCGGATCTGATGCGCATAGCCCTGCGCCAGCAGCACCGTGACGGCGACGATCAGGCTTTGCGAGATCACGCGCTTTTCATCGCTGAAGGTGGGGCCGAAGGCCAGCCCCGCCACCCCCGCGCACAGCAGCAGCATGCAGGCCAGCAGCGCATTGCGCGAGGCCAGGCTACGGCGGTCGCGGGCGATTTCATACAGGATGGCCAGCGCGATCAGGGAGGCGATCAAACGGGGCCAGACGATGTAGTGGTTGAACGGCGTGATCGAATAGCCGTACACAAAGAACGCGCAGTACGCGAGGAAGCTGACGGTGAACTGGTTGATGGAAAGGATGTCCGTCGTCTTGCCCGCGCCGATGCCGGCATCGTGCTTGCGCCGCCAGATCTTTTGCAGCTGCGACCACAGACCAAGCAGGCTGACGACGATAAAGAGGGAATTGAGACTGCCGGCGAGGGCGTAGAGCGCTTGATGCTGCAAGGTGTCACCTGAATGTTGTCGTGGTTGTGATGCGCGCTTCGATGGCGGCAATCTTGATGCTCAAGCCACTCATGAAAATGCACGAGAGATCCGTGCATCCTTCGCTCGCTGCATGCGACGCGACGCCATCCATGTCATCGCGCATGGCATTCCACAGGAAGCCGATCGAGGAAAGGCATTTCTCCCCGTTGGCATGCTCATCGTCGCCGGATTCCCGGATTTTCAGCATATGCACGCCTGCGCAAACCAGTGTCAGCGCCGGGGGCATGGATGGCCTGACCCAGTGGCCGGCATGGCGTACCCAATGCAGCTGCAGCCGCCGCGTAGCGATGCAGTAGTCGAGATGCCTGAATTCGTAATCGTTGTGCAGGTCAAGTTCTTGCCCTTCAAGCAAGATCTTAGTTAAACCTTTGACGATGGAAAAACCATGGAGTTGCATGCGAAGGCAGAATTAATTGCAAAAGAAATCATTATGCCATCGAAATAATATTGCATGTCTGTTCCAAGATACGCTGGACACGCCCGAACTACTTGCGCATCTTCACTTGCCCCTATAATTGAGGCATGACTTTCTTATCACTTCGTGCCCGCTCCGTGCTGGGCAGCATCGGCAAAATGGCCGTTTCCCTGATTCTCCTGTTGACTGCTCTGTGGGGCGCGCTGGCGCTGTGGTACCAGCTCTCTGGCGGCACCGCGGCACAAGCCATCGGCGCGCTGCTGTGGGGGGCGCTGGGCGTGGCCAGCGTGGTGCTGTGGTGGACGCGCGGCGATGCGCGCGTGCTGCTGCCGTATGCGGGCGGTTTTATCCTGCTGCTCCTGTGGTGGAGCCTGATCACGCCGAAGCAGCAGCGCGTGTGGGCCGATGACGTGGCGCGCAATGTCACGGGCACCGTGACGGGCAATCGCGTCACGCTGGACAATGTGCGCAATTTCGACTGGCGCAGCGATGACGACTACACGGTCAAGTGGGAGCAGCGCAGCTACGACCTCGACGAGCTGCGCACGGTGGACACGGCGCTGTCGTACTGGACGGGGCCCTACATTGCGCATACCCTGATCTCGTTCGGCTTTGCCGACGGGCGATTTTTGACGTTTTCCATCGAGATCCGCAAGGAAAAGGGCGAGAGCTTTTCCGCCATTGGCGGCTTTTTCAAGCATTTCGAGATGAGCCTGATTGCCGCCGACGAGCGCGACATCCTGCGCGTGCGCACGAATGCGCGGGACGAGGACATGCATCTGTACCGCGTGATGATGCCGAAAGCGGCCATGCGCTCGCTGTTCCTCGCCTACCTGGACGAAGCGCAAGCGCTGAAGGCCAAGCCGCAGTTCTACAACACGCTGACGGCCAACTGCACCACCATCGTCTTCGAGATGGTGCGCCGCATCGTGCCGGGCCTGCCGTTCGACTACCGCCTGCTGGCCTCGGGCTACCTGGACCGCTATCTGTTCGACGTCAAGGGCCTGGTGCCTGGCCAGAGCTTCCAGCAGCTGCGTACAGGGGGCCACATCACGGCGCGCGCGCGGGCCGCCAACGACGATGCGGACTTTTCGCACGCCATCCGCCGCGGCATGCCGGGTTACGATGACAATGGCTACCCCAAGCTGCAAGTGCCCAAGCAATAGCCGACAAAATCCCCAGAGCGTTGTTGCCATTGCCTTGCCGTACTAGCGTACTGTCTGCGGCATGGCGCCTGGCCCTGAGCATTTTGTCCGGTTAATCGTACCCTTGCTTTATACTGTCACCATATCCGACCGGCCGCACATTGCGGCCGGTCTCACTTTACGAATATACAAGAAGGCCCGCTATGCCATTTTCCTCACTGGGTCTGATTCCCTCCCTGGTCCGTGCCGTTGACAAGGCCGGCTATGCCGCGCCGACGGCCATCCAGGCGGCCGCCATTCCCGCCATCCTGCGCGGCAGCGACGTGCTGGGCGCGGCGCAGACGGGTTCCGGCAAGACGGCCGCCTACGCGCTGCCGCTGCTGCAGGCGCTGATGGCGCCCGTTTCCGGCCCGCGCCAGGTGCGCGCGCTGATCCTCGTGCCCACGCGCGAGCTGGCGGCGCAGGTGGGACAGACGGTGCACGCGCTGGCCAAGCCGCTGCCCGTCAAATTGAAGATTTCCGTGCTGTTCGGCGGCGTGTCGATCAATCCGCAGATGATGGACTTGCGCGGCGGCGCCGATATCGTCGTCGCCACGCCGGGCCGCCTGCTGGACCTGGTGCGGCAAAATGCCGTGAAACTGGGGGGCGTGTCGCTGTGCGTGCTGGACGAGGCTGACCGCCTGCTCGACATGGGTTTTGCCGAGGAAATCAATGCCATCCTGGCGCTGCTGCCCAAGCAGCGGCAAAACCTGTTCTTCTCCGCCACCTTCCCTGACAGCGTGCAGGCGCTGGCCGACAGCCTGTTGACGGACCCCGTGCGCATCGAGGTGGCGTCCGAACCGCAGGACAAGCCCGATATCGTGCAGCGGGCCATCACGGTCGACGTGCCGCGCCGCACGCAGCTGCTGCGCTACCTGATCCTGCAGCAGCAGTGGGATAGGGTGCTGGTGTTCGTCGCCACCAAGTACGCGGCTGAACACGTGGCCGACAAGCTGCAGCGCGCGGGCCTGCACGTGGGCGCCTTCCATGGCGAATTCAGCCAGGGCACGCGCAGCCAGCTGCTGGCCGACTTCAAGGCGGGGCGCTTGCAGGTGCTGGTGGCCACCGATGTGGCCGCGCGCGGCATCGACATCGCCGGCTTGCCTGCCGTCGTCAATTACGACTTGCCCCGCTCGGCCGTCGACTACACGCACCGCATCGGGCGCACTGGCCGCGCCGGCGAAAGCGGCACGGCCATCAGTTTTGTGACGGCCGATACGGAAGCGCATTTCCGCCTGATCGAAAACCGCAACGACTTGCGCATCGTGCGCGAAGTGGTGGCCGGTTTCGAGCCGACGGAACTGCCCACGCCCGTGAGTGCCGTGACGGATACGGTCAATGGTGGAGTGAAGGGCGCGCGCAAGAGTAAAAAAGATAAATTGCGCGAGGCGGCTGCCAAGGCGTCCGGAGGCAATTAAATCCGCCTTATGTGCGCTGGCCGCTTGAACAGCCAAGTTTCCCGGACTAAGATTATGTTTCTATAAAGCAAGGGGACGGGAATGCACATGAGATTCATCACGCGCGCGGGCGCATGGGCTTGCGCGCTGGCGCTGGCCGGTTGCGCCGGCATGGGCGGGGACGGTAATAATGTCGGTGACACGGCTGGCATGCAGATGCCGGGCAAGACGCCGGCCGATGCGGCCGTGGCCGCCACCTGGTACAACCCGCCCAGCGAATTTCCCGGTATTTGCCTGACCCAGTTCAAGGATGGCCGCCTGCGTTTCGATGGCGGCTTCGCCTTCTATAATCCGGGCCGCTGGGCCTACGATGCGGCCACGTCAGAGCTGCGTTTGCAACTGGCGCCGACCCCTTCGTTGGAACTGTCGCACGCGCAAATCGTGCAGCACCTGAACCTGCTGCGCATCGAGGCGGACAAGAACATGCTGGTATATGGCGTGAAAGCCGATACCAAGGCCATCGGCCTGGGCGGCTTTGTGTTCTACCGCGACACGCCCTGTCCGGCACGGCGCGGATAAGTGGCGGATAAGTGCTATGAAGGAATATTTAGTCGTATAATTTCAGCGCAAGCGGGATGCCGCGCAAGACTCGCAAGACTGTCTCGCGCGACAGCTTCCCGCTCCAGGCAAGCTCCCATATCGCCGTGGCGATGAGAGGATGGTCCCATGGATTTGCACGACGAGCATGGTATGCCAGGTACTGCGGTGCCGGCGGCGGACGCCGTGCAGCAGCCTGCGGCGCAGCCGCGCACCTTGCTGCTGGTCGATGACGAGCCGAATATCCTCGCTTCCCTCAAGCGCCTGCTGCGGCGCGATGCCTACCATATCCTCACGGCCGGCAGCGGCCAGGAAGGGCTGGACGTGCTGGCCAGCCATGCGGTCGATGTGATCGTGTCGGACCAGCGCATGCCCGGCATGCTGGGCGCCGACTTCCTGCGCAAGGCCAAGCTGCTGTGTCCGCAAACCATCCGCATCATGCTGTCGGGCTATACCGAGTTGCAGGCCGTTACGGACGCGGTCAACGAAGGCGCCATCTTCAAGTTCCTCACCAAGCCCTGGGACGACCATCAGTTGCGCGAACATATCGCCGAAGCCTTCCGTCTGAAGGGCATCGACGACGACAATGTGCGCCTCAACGAGCAGTTGCGCGAGGCCAACCTGGCGCTGGCGGCAGCCAATGCCGCCATGCAGGCGCTGGTGCGCCAGCAGCAGCATCAGATCAGCCGCGATGAGGTCAGTCTGGGCATCGCGCGCGAACTGCTGCAATTTCTGCCGCTGCCCGTGATCGGGCTAGACGACGAAGGTATGATCGCCTTCATCAATGCGGCGGCAGCCAACCTGTTCGAGCGGGGCGCGGCCCTGCTGGGCAACGAGGCGGCGCTGGTCTTGCCGCAGCTGTTCGACGGGCAGGACACGCCCCGCCTGGCCGCCATCGATGGGCAGCCGTATGTCGTGGCGATCCATCCCATGGGCTTGCATTCGCGCTCGCGCGGCAGCCTGGTCACACTGAGTCGTCATGGAGTGGATAAATGAGTGAGAGCGTGAGTGAAAGCGGACGCGAGATTTCGATGGAGCAGGCGCAGGAAGGCATGGTGCTGGCGCAGGCGCTGAGCGACGCCGGCGGCGCCGTGCTGCTGGCCCAGGGCGCCACCCTGACGGCGGCCAGCCTGACGGCCCTGCGCAGGCGCAATGTGGAGCGCTGCTACGTCGTCATGGAAGAGACGCTGGACCCCGCCGCGCAGGAGCTTGCCGAGCAGGAACGCTTGCGCCGCCTGGAACGGCTGGCGGTGCTGTTCCGCGCCACGCCGCCCGATTCCTCAGGGGCGCAACTGCTGGCGCTGCTGCAGCGCTACCGGCAGGGGGATGCGGCATGATACGCCTCAGTTTTGAGCACATCGTCCGCCAGATACAGGAACTGCCTTCGCTGCCGGTGGTGGTGCTGGAACTGCTGTCGAGCATGGACCAGGACGACACGGACGTGCATGTGCTGGCGCAAAAGATTGAGCTGGACCAGGCCTTGGCGGCGAAGACCTTGCGCATCGCCAATTCCTCTTTCTATGGCATGCAATCGAAGGTCACCAGCATTCCGCAAGCCGTTTCCGTGCTGGGCTTTCACAGCATCCGCACCGTCGTCACGGCCTGTGCCCTGACGAGCAGCTTCGCGCCGGCGGCAGGCGGCTTCGACTTTCAGGCATTCTGGCGCCATTCGCTGGCCACGGCCATCGCCGCGCGCCTGCTGGCGCCGCACTTGGGTGTCAATCCCGAGACGGCTTTCACGGCCGGGCTGCTGCACGACCTGGGCACCCTGGTGCTGGTGACGCGCTTCCCGGCCGAGCACGCGCTCGTGCGCAGCTACCGCCAGGCGCACGACTGCCAGATGGCCGAGGCGGAGCTGGCCGTCATCGGCATCGATCACGCGCAAGTGGGCAGCGCCCTGGCCGCCTACTGGAAGTTTCCCGAGGCGATACAGCAGGCGGTGGCCGACCACTACGCCATCGACCGCCTGGAGGCGGGCGGCTTGCCGCTGGCCGTGCACATGGCCAACGCCGTCGCTCTGGCGCTCGACCTGGCCGGCGTCGACGACGCGCTGGTACCACCGCTGTCGCCCGCAGTCTGGCGCAACCTTGCCCTGGACGAACAAGCGTGGCTGGCGCTGCTGCGGCAAACGGAACACACCTTCGATGAAATGTCGCGGATCATGCTGGCATGAACAGGATAGAGGCCATGGAAACAGACGCAGGGCAGGCGCTGCCCGCCACGCCGGAACGCCGCCAGGGCGATACCATCGCGCTATCGGCGTTTTTCGATGGCCATCCCGTGGCCACCTTCGCCATCGACACGGACCACGTGGTGACGCACTGGAACAGCGCCTGCGAACAGTTGCTGGGCTTTACGGCCGCCGAGATGGTCGGCACGCGCGAGCACTGGAAGGCGTTTTATCCGCAGCCGCGCGCCTGCCTGGCCGACTTGCTGGTGGCCGACGATATCGCGCTCGGCGAAAACGACCTCTACCTGGGCAAGCTGAAGCGCTCTCCCGTGATCCCCGGCGCCTACGAGGCCGAGGATTTCTTTGCCGATATCGGCCCCGATGGTCACTGGCTGCACTTCACGGCGGCGCCCCTGCGCGACCGCCAGGGACGCCTGGTGGGCGCCATCGAAACCCTGCGCGACGTGAGCGAGCGGCGCCTTGCCGAACTCGCGCTGCGCAAGGCGCACGACAACCTGGAACATCTGGTGGCCAAACGCACGGCCCAACTGGCGGACATGAACGAGCGCCTGGCCGACGATATCCGCCAGCGCCAGATCGCCGATATGGAATTGCGCGAGCGTAACCTGGCCCTGACGGAATTGAACAGCAAGCTGTCGCTGGCCCAGCAAAAGCTGCTGCAGTCGGAAAAACTGGCCTCGATCGGCCAGCTGGCCGCCGGCGTGGCGCACGAGATCAACAATCCCATCGGCTATGTGTTTTCCAACGTCGGCACCCTGGAAGGGTATCTGGACGACCTGTTCAGCATGCTCGACGCCTATGAGGAAGCCGAGCCGGCCGTCGCCGACGCCGTGGTGGCGGCGCGCCTGCGCGCCTTGCGCGAACAGATCGACCTCGATTTCCTGCGCACCGACATTCCGCTGCTGATGGGCGAATCGAAGGAAGGCATTTCGCGCGTGCGCCGCATCGTGCAGGACTTGAAGGATTTTTCGCGCACGGATGCGCACCAGGAGTGGGTCTGGGCCGACCTGCGCCAGGGCATCGACACCACGCTCAATATCGTGAATAACGAGGTCAAGTACAAGGCAGACGTGGTGCGCGACTATGGCGACATCCCTGATATCGAATGCCAGCCTTCCGAGCTGAACCAGGTGATCATGAACCTGGTCGTCAATGCCGCCCACGCCATGGGCGAGGCGCGCGGACGCATCACCCTGCGCACGGGCAGCGACAACGCCAGGGAAGTGTGGATCGAGATCGAGGACACGGGCGGCGGCATTGCGCCCGAACACCTGTCGCGCATCTTCGATCCCTTCTTTACCACCAAGGCCGTCGGCAAGGGCACGGGGCTGGGCCTGTCGCTGGCTTACAGCACGGTGCAAAAGCACCACGGCCGCATCGACGTGCGCAGCAGCATCGGCCTCGGCACCACCTTCCGCATTACCTTGCCCGTGCGCCAGGCGCAGGCCGCCATACCATGACCGAACGGGAAAACATGAGCACCAGCACCGCGGCCGCAGCGCCGACCATCCTGTGCGTCGACGACGAACCGAACATCCTGTCGTCGCTGCGGCGTTTGTTCCGCCCGCACGGTTACCGCGTGCTGACAGCCGACGGCGGCGCGGCGGGCCTGGCCCTGCTCGAGAGCGAGACGGTGGACCTGGTCATTTCCGACATGCGCATGCCGCACATGGATGGCGCGCAATTCCTGGCCCAGGTGCGCCAGCGCTGGCCCGGCACCATGCGTTTGCTGCTGACGGGCTACGCGGACATCCAGTCCATCCTCGACGCCATCAACCAGGGCGAAATCTACCGCTACGTGACCAAGCCGTGGGACGAGAACGATATGGTGCTGGTGGTGCGCCACGCGCTGGAACGGCGCGCGCTGGAACAGGAAAAACTGCGCCTGGAAGCGCTGACGGCCAGCCAGAACGTGCAGCTGCAGGCGCTCAACGCCAGCCTGGAAGCGAAGGTGGCCACGCGCACGCAGCAGCTGAAACACTCGCACGACGAAGTGCAGGCGGCCAACGAACGCCTGAAAGCCACGTTCGTGACGACGATCAAGGTGTTTTCCAATCTGATCGAGATGCGTGGCGGCAAGCTGGTCGGCCATGCGCGGCGCGTGGCGGAATTGTCGCGCAAGCTGGCGCAGGCGCTGGGCTTGCAAGGGCAGGAAGCGCGCGACGTGTTCATCGCGGCCCTGCTCAAGGATATCGGCAAACTCAGCTTGAGCGACGATGTACTGGAACTGCCGGCCAGCGCCTGGACGGGCGAGCAGCTGGCGGCCTTCCGCAAGCATCCGCTGCGCGCCGAACAATTGCTGATGGCGCTCGATGAATTGCGCGCCGTCTCCGTCATCTTGCGCTCGCAGCTGGAGCGCTTCGACGGTGGCGGCTTTCCTGATGGCATGGTGGGCCTGGCCATTCCGCTGGGCGCGCGCATCCTGGCGCTGGCGTCTGACTATGACGGCTTGCAGATCGGCGCCATGGTGCAGCGCAGCCTGCGCGCCGAAGAAGCCCGCACCCTGATCTACGACAGCATCGGCAAGCGCTACGACCCTGCCGTGGTGGCCGCATTCCGCGCCATCATGGAGGAGACGGAACCGCCGGCGCGCGATCTGACCGTGCTGTCGGGCCAGCTGGAACCGGGCATGGTGCTGTCGCGCGACCTGATCAGCCGCGATGGCCTGATGCTGCTTGCCGCCGAACACGTGCTGACGGCCCGCGTGATTGCCCAGCTGTTCGATTTCGAAGCCAAGAATGGCGGCCGGCTCAGCATCCGCGTGTACGCGCCCGTCAAGGAAGGCTAGGGCGCGGCCCGGGCCGTCGGGGGTGATATGGGCAAGTGCACGGTAAAGCGCGTGCCCTGGCCCACTTCGGATGCCACCTCGATGCGTCCGCCGTGCTTGTTGACGATGCCGTACGAGAGCGACAGGCCCAGGCCCGTGCCGCTGCCGACAGCCTTGGTGGTGAAGAACGGTTCAAAGATGCGATTCAGGTGCTCGGGCGCGATGCCGGCACCCGTGTCGCCGATCTCCACCCACACCCAGTCGTCCGCATGACCGCTGCGGATACTGATCACGCCTTCGCCGCTGATGGCCTGGCCCGCGTTGACGAGCAGGTTCATGAACACCTGATTCAGCTGCGAGGCCAGGCAGAGTATCGGCGGCAGTTCGCCATACTGTTTGTCGATACGCGCCTTGTATTTCAATTCGTTGGCAACGATATTGAGGGTGCTGTCCAGGCCAGCATGCAGGCTGGCGACTTGCCAGTCCGTCTCGCCCACGTGGGAAAAATCCTTCAGTGCCTGCACGATGTCGCGCACGCGTTTGAGGCCATCCATCGATTCGCGGACCAGGTCCACCATGTCGTCCTGCAGGAAGGTCAGGTCGGCCTGCGCGCGCACCTGGGCCACGCGCGCGGCCAGGGCAGCGCCGTCGAGCGTCTCGCGCATCGCCGCTTCATACTGGGCGATCACGCCGAACAGGGTGTCGACATAGCCTTGCAGCGAACTCATGTTGGAGTTGACGAAGCCGATCGGGTTATTGATTTCATGCGCGATGCCGGCCGCCAGCTGGCCGATGGAGGCCATCTTTTCCGATTGCAGCAGCTGGTCGTGCGCTTCCTGCAACTTGCTGATCAGTAGTTGCTGTTCTTCGCCGCGCGCCTGCAGCATCGCTTCCATGTGCTTGCGTTCGGTAATATCCGTCAGCGAGCCGATGATCTCGAACGGCACGCCGTGCTCGTCGCGCACCAGGCGCAGGCTGTCGTGCATCCACAGGTAACTGCCGTCGCGCACGCGGAAGCGGTATTCATAGGCGCGCGCGCCTTCGACGAAGATCTGCGCCAGGCTGGAAAAGATGCCGGGCGCATCCTCGGGATGGATGTGGTCGAACCAGAAATTGGGGTCGGCCACCATCTCGGCGGGCCGGTAGCCCAGCACATTCAGGGCATTGTTGCTGACAAAAGTCATCTTGAAGTCGCCGCTGGGTACGGTGCAATAGATGATGGAGGGCGTATTGTCGAGCAGGTATTGCAGACGCACTGCCGTGGCCGCCGACTCTTCATCGCCAGGCGCCGCCCCGGCTTGCCGGCCGGCATCGGGAGTAGAAAGGTCGAAATCCTCGAACTGCATCGTCACACCTCGCTGCTGCACGGCATAGCTGTCATCTTGGCTCGATTATGCCTGATTCTGCCTGCTCCAGGCTCGCCATCGGCACGCTCAAGGCGCCAGCGGCTGCTCCACGATCGCCATGCGCCGCGCGATGCGCTGCGCCGCTTGCGTGTCGCCCGCCTGTTCGGCGCGCAGGCGCTGCACGCCCAGCCACGCCAGCAGAGGACGGCGCCAGCCCTGATCCGAGGCGGTAGCCACGGCCGTATCGAGCAGGTCCGGCGTGGCGCGGCCAGAGCGTAGCAGTACGCCGGCCGCCACCAGCTGCGACAGCGGGTCCTTGATGGCCGCCACGGCGCTGGCGGCGGCCGTGTCCGAGCTGGCGCTGGCTGCCGCCCGCTGCGTTTCCGGCAGCAGGGCGATGTCGGGCCCCTGCGCCTTGCCAGCCAGCCAGGCTGCATACGCGCGGTCGGCGGCTGTCGCGTCGGCCTGCAGGGCGTCAAAGCCGGCACAGTCCTCGAATGCCAGGCTGGCCACGCGGGCGGCGCAGCGCAGCAGTTCGATGCGTGCCACGAGGTCGAGCTTGCCCGTGCCGGCCACCTGGCTGCGGGCGCGCCGGAATTCCGTCTGTTCGACCAGGGTGTTGCCATTCAAGTAAGCCGCCTGAAACCGTTCGACGGAGCTTTGCGCATTCATTTTCCAGTCCGGCACGGGCGGGCCGCTGGAGCAGCCTGCAAGCGCTGTCATGGCCAGGGCAGACAGGAGGGTATGGATATTTCTCATGGCAGTTTGATCTCCGGATTGCGCTTGAATGGCCATTTGCGGTTGATTTCATTGACCAGTTGCTCGACCTTGCGCAGATTGCTTTCCACGTCCGCGCGCAGCGGGCCCAGGTCGGCTGTCGCTACCCTGGCATTGGCGCCCACGGCTTGCGCCTCGACCAGCACCGCATCGACCTTTTTCAGGCTGGCGCGCGTGTCGGCCAAGAGCGCGTTCAGCTGCACGATGGTTGCCTGCGCATCCGTCATGACACCTTTTTCGCCAAATACGCGCGTGTCGGCATTGGCCACCAGGCCATCCGTGCGGCGCGCCAGCTGGTCGGCCGTGACCAGCAGGGCGTTGGCCCGTTCGACCAGCAGGCGCGACTGCTTGTCGTCGCCCGTCAGCAAGCCCATGGCGCCGCCCGGGCCGCTCAATTTGCCGGTCACGGCCTGCACATTGCGCAGGGTGCCGTCGAGCGGGGAATCGGTGCCCGTCAGACTGCCCAGGTTGTTCAACAGGTCTTTGGCGGCGGCCAGCAGGCGGGGGATTTCCGCCGCCATGTCGCCCACCAGCAGGTCGCGCGTGGCGTCGTCGGGCAGCGGCGGGTCCGTCAGGATGCCGCTATAGGCGCGCAGCTTGGCGCCGCCCACGATGCCCCGTTCCAGCGTGAAGATGGAGCTGCTGCGCAGCCAGTGCGCGTCTTTTCTCGGCACATCGATGATGACGCGGGCCTTGCCGTCCGGCGCCAGCTCGATGCGCTGCACGCGGCCAATGGGAAAGCCGGAAAAGGTCAGGTCGGCGCCCACGCCCACGCCGTCCGAATCGTCGGTAGTCAGCACCAGCGTTTGCGTTGCCTCGAAGGCGCCGCGCGCGTACATCAGGTAGACGACGGAGCCGACCACCAGCACGAACATGAAGACGAGCAGGATGGCCGCCTTCAGTTCGGCGTGGCGCACGGGTGGCGGTGCGGGCAGGACGGCATCTTGCGTGAGACCGGCAGGCGCCGTGACATCGACCTGGTCGGGATTGGGGGGCTGGCTCTGGCTCATGGATTCTGGCTCTCGTATGGGTAATTCGGGATCGCTGGCGGTGGCGGGCGGGGCATCAGTAGTAATTGCCCATCAGCGAAGCCACTTCGATCAGCAGGATGACGGAAAAAAGGCGCAGCATTTCGGACAGGCCGTGCGCGGCCCACAGGCGCTTGCGTCTGCCGTGCGGCTCCTCCGGGTAATACGAGGAGGCCAGCGGGATCAGGGCCACGGCAAAGCTGAAGAAGATGACCTTGAGCATCAGGATCAGGGCCACGGCCGGATTGAAGATTTGCCCGACCACGCGCGTGTAGCCTTGCAGCGCCCACGGCGTAAAGCCATAGATGGTGAGGTAGGCGAGGATCAGCGAGGTGACGCAGCTGACGATGGCCAGCATCCACACGGCGAAGATGCCGGACATGACGCGCGGAAAGTATTCGCGGCGCAGCAGGTCGACGCCCTGGTGCTGCATGGTGTCGAGCACGCCACTCGAGCGCATTTGCGCAAACGCAATGCCGTCGGGCAGGGTCAGGCGCAGGGCCACGAAGAGGGCGGCCGTCAGCGGTATCAGTTCCAGCACCAGCACGCGCACCACCATTTCCAGCGCATAGCGCGACAGGCCGTAGCTTTGTGCGCTGACGACAACGATGCGGATGAGGACCAGGCTGACCAGCGCGCAGGCCACGCTGAACCACACGAGATTGGGCGCCGTGTTTGTCACCAGGCGGTGCGCGAGGATGGGGCGGTTGTCGCGGTTATAGCTCGACGGCGACAGGGCCAGCGAAAACACGAGGGTGGCGAAATGCAGCATGCGCCACCAGCTGACCAGCCAGGCCATGGTGGCCCGGTGCAGGCGGCGCAGGCTGATGATGAGGGAGACGGATAGGGTCATCATGGCATCTTAACATTGGATGCGCTCGATACAAGCGATTCCCTGGCCGTGCAGGCGTGCGCGGGCGGCCCTATTGTCCGGCCACGCTGGCGATAATCGCGTCGGCCGCCGCCCGCACGCGTGCCGAACGGTTCAGGTCCGCATGCATGACCAGCCATACGTCGTACGCTTCCGCCCGCTCGGGCCAGATGCGCACCAGTTGCGGGTCGATGTCGCCCAGGTGGGTGGCCAGCTCGGCCACGCCCAGGCCGGCGCGCGTGGCTTCCTGCAGCATCGCCGCCGAATTGACTTCCATGGCGACCCTGGCGTTGGCGACGGGCTCGCCGGCAATTTTTTCTCCATGACGGGGCGTCACGGAATGGTGGTAAATGACGATGTCGTGCCCGGCCAGCGCCGTGCCGCGCACGGGCTCGCCCCGTTCGGCCAGGTAGGCTTGCGACGCGTACAGGCCCAGGCTGCGCTTGACCAGGTGGCGGGAAATGAGGTCCGGGTCGGTCGGGCGCACGCCGCGCACGGCCAGGTCCGCTTCGCGCCGCGTCAGGCTGGCCAGCGCGGGCGCCACGTTGAGCACGATGCGGATGTCGGGGTGGGCCGCGTGCAGCTGCTGCATGGCACGGATGACGAAATGGCTGGCCATGGTGTCGGTGGTGGCCACGCGCACGAGGCCGGACAGGCGGTTGTCGACGCCCTGCATCTCGCGCTGCAGCTTGTCGGCCGCCCGCTCCATCGCTTCGGCGGCCGTGAGCGCCAGTTCGCCGGCCGGCGTGGGCACGTAGCCGGAAGGCGTGCGCAGGAACAGGGTGGCGCCCAAGGAGCTTTCCAGCGCGGCCAGGCGGCGCCCGCAAGTGGCCTGGTCGATGCACAGCAGGGCGGCCGCGCCGCGCAGGGTGCCGGCGCGACCGATGGCGAGAAAGATGCGCGCGTTATCCCAGTCCATGGCATTCCTTATTCGGTTACATGATGCATTTTTGCATCAAGGTGCCGAGTTTATGCCTGTTTACCGCATTGCGCAACGCTCCCATAATGGCTGCCCCGCCGTCACTGCTAGGAATATCATGTCTACCGCCACACCGCGCCGCGCCAGCGGCTTGATCCTGCTGACCCTGGCCTTTGGCTTCGTCATGGCCATGCTTGACGTCACTGCCGTCAACGTGGCCCTGTCCGATATCGCGCTGGACCTGGCCATACCGCTGACGGGTCTGGTCTGGGTCGTCGACGGCTATACGTTGACGTTTGCCGCGCTGTTGCTGGCCGGCGGCGCGCTGGCGGACCGCTTTGGCCCGAAAGCCGTGTACCAGGGCGGCCTGGGCATCTTCATCCTCGGTTCGGTGTTGTGCGGCGCCGCACCCGATGGGCATTTCCTGACGGCGGCGCGCCTGTTGCAGGGTGCGGGCGCGGCCCTGTTCATGCCCAGTTCGCTCAGCTTGCTGACGCACAGCTTTGACGACGAGCGCGAACGCACGCGCATGCTGGGCGCCTGGTCGGCGCTGGTGGGCGTGGCGGGAGCGTCCGGCCCCCTGATCGGTGGCATCCTTGTGCACCAGTTCGGCTGGCGCAGCGTCTTCTGGGTGAATGTGCCGCTGGGCGTGCTGGCCATCGTCATGGCGCAAGTGCTGCTGGCCGCGCCAGCACGCCAGCAGCGCGCCTTGTCGCTGTTCAGCCATGTGCTCGGTGTGGCAGCGCTGGCGGGCCTGAGTTTTATCTTGATCGAAGGCCCAGTGCTGGGCTGGCTGTCGCCTGGCGTGCTGGCGGCGGGGGCATTGATGGTCCTGTCGGCCTGGCAGTTGTTGCGGCGCGAGCGTCGCGGCAGCCATCCGCTGTTGCCGCGTGAATTGTTTCATAGCAGCAGCTTTGGCGCGGCCAATGGCGTGGGCTTCTTGATTAATTTTTGCGTATTCGGCCAGCTGTTTTTATTGAGCCTGTTCCTGCAGCAGTCTGGCGGCGCCGATGCCTTGCAGTCGGGCTTGCGCCTGTTGCCCATGATGGCGGCCTATACGGTGGGGAACTTCATGGCAGGAAGTATTGCGGCACGTCATGGCACGCGCTTGCCCATGCTGTCAGGTTTGCTGGTGGGGGCCGTCATGGCCTTGCTTCTGATGGGCTTGCGTCCGGCTACGCCTTACGCGCTGCTGGCGCTGGGTACGGCTGTGATGAACGTGGCCATCGGCATTGCCATTCCCGCCATGACGGCCACCGTGATGCGGGTGGCCGGCAAGCAGCATGCGAACAGCGCGGCGGCGGCCCTGAATGCCAACCGCCAGATCGGTGCCCTGGTGGGCGTGGCGTTGATCGGCAGCATCCTGCACATGGTGCAGGACTGGTCGCTGCGTTTGCCGCTGGCCTACGCGACGATTGCCGCCGCGTATGGCCTGGCGGCGTGCCTCGTGTACAGACACGTACATTTGCCCAAGGCCGTGGCCGCCGCCTGAGCGCTTACTGCTCGCGCGTGCTGCGCCACTCCACCAGTTCTTCGATGGTCAGGATCGGCATGCCATGCAGTTCGGCGAAGCGCTCGATATCGTCGCCGCGCATCATGCTGCCGTCCGGGTTCATCAGTTCGCACAGCACGGCGGCCGGATTCAGGCCCGCCATGCGCGACAGGTCGACGGAGCCTTCCGTGTGGCCGCGGCGTTCGAGCACGCCACCGGGCGCGGCGCGCAGGGGGAAGACGTGGCCGGGACGGACCAGGTCGGCCGGCTTGGCATTCGGCGCGATGGCGGCGCGGATGGTGGTCACGCGGTCGGCGGCCGACACGCCCGTCGTGACGCCGTCGCGCGCCTCGATGGAGACGGTAAATGGCGTGCCGTAGCGGCTGCCATTGTCGGACGACATGGGCGGCAATTCCAGCGCGCTGACGACGTCCGTGGGCAGGCACAGGCAGACGATGCCGCTACATTCGCGGATCAGCAGAGCCATGGTTTCGTTCGTGATTTTTTCCGCAGACAGGATCAGGTCGGCTTCGTTTTCGCGGTCGAAATCGTCGAGCAGGATGACGGGGATGCCGGCGCGCATGGCGGCCAGTGCGGATTGAATGCGACCTTCCAGGTCGTTGGAAAGCAGGGTATAGCTGTTGACTAACATGGTGAAACGCTCCTCGCATAGGCGAAAAACGCTGCAGGGCAAGCGAATAGACGCAGCCGGCCGCATCGACGGGTCGATGGGACATCGCGTTTACTGCACATCTTCTTTCATCCGGACTATACCGTCGGCCCCGGAATCACACCGGATCTGCTGACCCTGCCAAACGAAGTTTGACAGGCGCTCGCGGGCTTGACCGTTGCCGGTCTTACCGCCGGTGGGGAATCGCACCCCGCCCCGAAGACGTATTGTTGTGCCGGTCCACATGACCGGCGGCAATACTTTAGCACAATTGAAAAAATGTGACAGGGTACTGCTGAGTTTCTTGTGCGGCAAAGCTGCCTGGGGAAAGCCGTCTTTCCTAAGCTGTTTTTAATGGCCGAAAGACGATTTCAGTGTAAGGTACGCCTACTGAATCTTACCGTTGAGAATACATGAAGCTGAGTAAATTACGCCTGATCTCGGGCGCCGTCTTGCTGGCGTGCGCCTGCATGGCCCAGGCGGAAATCCGTTTGAGCGACCCCCTGCCACTGGCACCAGAAGTGACCGTAGGGAAATTGCCGAATGGCTTGACCTACTACATCAAGAAAAATGCCCGTCCTGCCCAGAAAGTGGAGTTGCGCCTGGTGGTGAAAGCCGGCTCCATCCTCGAAGATGACGACCAGCAGGGCCTGGCGCATTTCACCGAACACATGGCCTTCAATGGCTCCACGCATTTCAAGCGCAATGAGCTGATTTCGTATCTGCAATCGATCGGCGTGAAGTTCGGCGCCGACTTGAACGCCTACACGAGTTTCGATGAAACTGTGTACGTGCTGCCGATTCCGACGAACAAGAAGGAAAACCTGGAAAAGGGCTTCCTCGTGCTGGAAGACTGGGCGCATGGCTTGAAATTCAATCCGGCCGACATCAACAGCGAGCGCGGCATCGTGCTGGAAGAGGCGCGCCTGGGCAAGGGCGCCAGCGACCGCATGAACAAGGTCCTGTATCCCAAGCTGCTGAACGGTTCGCGCTATGCGGAACGCATGCCGATCGGCAAGGAATCCGTCTTGAAAACCTTCAAGCCGGAAGCCATCAAGCGTTTCTACAAGGATTGGTACCGGCCCGACCTGATGGCCGTGATGGTGGTCGGTGACGTGGAGCCGAAACAGGCTGAAAAGCTGATCCAGCAGCATTTCGGCAAGCTGAAAAACCCCGCGAAACCCCGGCCGCGCCTGTATGCGGAAGTGCCGCAGCGCTCGCAGACGGAAGCGCTGGTGATCACGGACAAGGAAGCGCCGGACGACACCGTCTTCATCCGCTACCCGGTCCGCGCCGCGCAGGAGCCCGTCACCATTGCCGACTACCGCCGCCAGATGATCGAAAACCTGTACGGCCAGATGCTCAGCGCACGCATGCAGGAATTGACGCAGCAAGCCCATCCCCCATTCATCCAGGGCGGCAGCAGCATGGGCAAGCTGGTGCGTGGCTACGAATCGTTCAGCGCGTACGCCTTGCTGGGCAAGGGCGGCGTGCAGCCGGCTGTCGACGCGCTGGTGCACGAAGATGAGCGGGCGCGCCGCTTTGGTTTCAGCCAGGATGAGCTGGACCGCGCGCGCAAGAACATGCTGCGCAATTACGAGCGCGCATACAGCGAGCGCGACAAGTCCGATTCCTCCGGTTTCGTGGCAGAGTATTCGCGCAACTTCCTGGAGCAGGAAGCCATCCCCGGCATCGCCAATGAATTGCTGTACGCACAGGAACTCTTGCCGCAGGTAACCTTGCAGGAAATCAATGAGACGGTGGCCAGGGTCATCCCCGACCAGCAAAAGAAACTCGTCGTCTTCATGGGGGCCGAGCCGAAAGCGGGCGATACGGCCTCGGCTGTGCCGACACAGCAGCAATTGCTCGACGCGGTGGCGCAAGCCGAGCGGCAAAAGGTCGAGCCGCGCACGGAAAAAGTGCTGGCCAGCAAGCTGATGGATGGCCCGCCGGCCGGCGGCAGCATCGTCGCTGAAAAGTTGAATAGCGCCATAGGCGTGACGGAACTGACCCTGGGCAATGGCGTGCGCGTGCTGCTGAAACCGACGGATTTCAAGAATGACCAGGTGCTGATGGGCTCGACCCGCTTCGGCGGCCAGTCCCTGTTTGGCGACGCCGACATCTACAATGCCCGCTATGCCAGCGCCGTGGTCGGCAGCATGGGTCTGAAAGACCTGGCGCCGCTGGACTTGCAAAAAGTGCTGGCCGGCAAGACGGTCAACGTGGGTGCTTCGCTGGGCGAACTGAGCGAAGGTTTTGGCGGTTCGGCCAGCAGCGCCGACGTGGAAGCCATGCTGCAACTGGTGACCCTGTATTTCCATGACGTGCGCAAGGATGCGGGCCTGTACCAGTCCTTCATCGGCAAGCAGCAGGACCTGGCGAAAAACAGCATGGCGCAGCCGGAAGCCGTGTTTTACGATGCCATCCAGCACGCCATGTTTGGAGACAACCCGCGCGTCGATGGCGTACCGCGCGCGGCCGACTTCGACAAGGTGGGCCTGGACCGCTCGCTGGAGATCTTCCGCCAGCGCTTTTCCAGCGCGCGCGACATGACCTTCATCTTCACGGGCAGCTTCGAGCTCGACAAGATCAAGCCGCTGATCGCCAGCTACCTGGGTACCTTGCCCGTGACCGAGGTGGCGCACGCCTACCGGGACGTGGGCATGCGCCCGGTGGCCGGGATCGTCAAGAAGGACATCTATATGGGCAGCGAGCCGAAAAGCACGATTTCCATCACCTTCAATGGCGCCGCGACGTATTCGGACGAGCAAAAGCTGACCCTGCAGGCGCTGGGCGAGGTGCTGAATCTGAAAGTCATCGAAGTGCTGCGCGAAAAGATGAGCATGATCTATGGCGGCGGCTTCGAAACCTCCATGGGCCAGCATCCGTATGGCCATTATTCGGTGGCGCTGAACTTGCCGACGGGCCCGGAAAACGTGGACAAGGTGATCGCCGCCGCCTTTGCCGAAATCAACAAGATGAAGGCCGAGGGGCCGTCCGTGGCCGACCTGGAAAAGGTCAAGCTGAACTGGATCACGCGCCAGCAGAAGTCATTGCGGGAAAATAATTACTGGATGAACCAACTGATGGGTTCGGTGACGCAGGGCCGTGATCCCGCGCAGATATTGCGCTACGAGCAGCGCGTGCGGGCGATCACGCCGCAAGCCGTCAAGCAGGCGGCGCAGCGCTACCTGGACATGCACAATTATGTGCAGGTGGTGCTGTATCCGGAACGCAAAAATGTTACCTTAAAGTAATTTTTATTGTTCCATTGCAGGAGCGGCGGGGTGGCGAAGCTGTTAAACTGCTGCTGATGAATTTGATCGCAATTTAACAAGCAAGGAAATACGATGGCTAAGAAAGAAGAGCTCGATCCGGAAACCCTGGAATTGATCAACTGGTGTATCGAGGTCGAAGGCTTCCTCGTGGCTGGCGGCGCCACCGTGGCGCAGGCGCAAGACCACATCGAAGAGCAGGTCGAGTGGTTTACCGATCAGTTCTACGACGGCTTGACGCCGGAAGAGGCGGCCAAGGAAGCGCTGGCGTGATCCTCTAAAAACAAGCGAGTAATAACAAAGCGGGCGGTGCCTGCCGGGCATCAGCCTGGTAGCGCCGCCCGCTTTGCTTTTCTGAAAAGATTTCCATATGGAAATTGTTTATAATTCCATGCTTTATTTTCCACCCAGGCTCCCATGACTCTCCGTTCGCGTATTCTTTTATTGTGTTTCAGCACCTTGCTGGGCATCGTCCTCATCGCCTCGTTTTCCCTGTATTCCTTGCGCCAGACCATGATGGCCGAAAGGGTCGAGCAATTGACTGTGCTGGTGGAATTGGCCAACGCGTCGGTGGAAAAGGCGTATGCGCTGGAACAGTCGGGAAAGCTGACGCGTGAGCAGGCCCAGCAACAGGCCAAGCTGGCCATCGGCAGCTTCGTCAAGGATGAGATGTATTACTTTGTGCGCGATTTCAGCACCGACTTGCTGTATGTGCATCCGAATCCCTCACGCATCGGCACGCCGCAAAAGAATATGCGGCAGTCGGGCGACCGCTACCGGGCCGCGCTGGCCAACAGCCGCATCGGCCTGGTGCAGGCGGACGGCACGCGTCCCGGCGTGACTGACCCCGTGGCGAAGATGTATGCCGTGGTGAAATTTGCGCCGTGGGACTGGCTGATCGGCACGGGCACTTACATCGATGACATCAACCACAAGTTCTGGGCCCAGGCCGGCGTGCTGCTGGCCATCGGCGGTGCGCTGATGCTGGTAGTGGGCTCTCTGGCGGCCTTGATGCTGCGCCGTATTCTGGGCCAACTCGGTGGCGAACCCGACTATGCAGCCGCCATCGTGGCGCAAATCGCCCAGGGCGACCTCACCACGCAGATCGATACGCGTCCCGGCGATACGTCCAGTCTGTTGATGGCCATCAAGGCCATGCGTGACAACCTGGCGCATCTGGTGAGCCAGGTGCGCAACGATGCCGATGCCATTTCCACGGCGTCGGGCGAGATCGCCTCGGGCAACCACGACCTGTCGGCGCGCACGGAACAGCAGGCGGGATCATTGGAAGAGACGGCCTCGACCATGGAAGAGATGACCTCGACCGTGCGCCAGAATGCGGATAATGCGCGCCAGGCCAACCAACTGGCCATTTCCGCTTCGCAAGTGGCGACACAGGCGGGCGGCGTGGTGAGCCAGGTGGTCGACACCATGGGCGCCATCAATGCTTCGTCGAAAAAGATCGGCGACATCATCGCTGTCATCGACGGTATCGCCTTTCAGACGAATATCCTGGCCTTGAACGCCGCCGTGGAAGCGGCGCGCGCGGGCGAGCAGGGCCGTGGCTTTGCCGTCGTCGCCAGTGAAGTGCGCAATCTGGCGCAGCGTTCGGCTGCGGCCGCCAAGGAAATCAAGCAATTGATCGACAGTTCGGCCGAGCAAGTGGGCGCCGGTGAAAAACTGGTGGCGCTGGCGGGCGAGACAATGGAAAAGGTCGTCTCCAGCGTGCAGCATGTGACCGATATCGTGGCCGAGATTTCCTCGGCCAGCGCCGAGCAAAGCGCCGGTATCGAGCAGATCAACCAGGCCATCGTCGAGATGGATAACATGACGCAGCAAAATTCGGCCCTGGTCGAGCAGGCTTCGGCGGCGGCGCAGGCCATGAACGAGCAGGCGGCCGGGCTGGCGCAGATCGTCAGCGTGTTCAAGGTGGGTGCAGTGGCGCGGCATGCGGCGGCGCCCTCGCGCGTAGCCGCTGCACCGGCAGTGCAGCGCCGTCTGGCGCGCTAAACCGTCATAGCGGGAACTTGTCGCCCGACCGTCTGTCAAACCATTCTTGGTCCTTCGCTGACGCACAGAAGAGGTAAGCATGACAGACGGTTTTTCCTATCACGCGGCATTTGCCCGCAACCTGGGCTGGGTCACGCAGGCTGAGCAGGACAGTTTGCGTGGCAGGCGCGTGGCCATTGCCGGCATGGGCGGCGTGGGCGGGGTGCACTTGCTGACCCTGGCGCGGCTGGGCATCGGCGCTTTTCACATCGCCGATTTCGACACCTTCGATATCGCCAACTTCAATCGCCAGGCCGGCGCCATGATGTCAACCCTGGGCCAGCCCAAGGTGGCGGTGCTGGCGCAGATGGCGATGGACATCAATCCCGAACTGGAGATCAAGCAATTTCCTGACGGCATACACGACAGCAATCTGGCCGAGTTTTTTGCCGGTGTCGATCTGTATGTGGATGGCCTGGATTTCTTTGCCTTTCCCGCGCGCCAGGCCACCTTCGCCAGTTGCGCGCGCCTGGGCATCCCTGCCATCACGGCCGCGCCGCTGGGCATGGGCACGGCCGTGCTCAGCTTCATGCCGGGCGGCATGACGTTCGAAGAGTATTTTGGCTGGGGCGACTTGCCCGAGGAAGAAAAAGCCCTGCGCTTTCTCGTCGGGCTGGCGCCGGCCGGCTTGCACGGCCCTTACTTGATCGACCCGTCGGCCATTAATCTGAAGGAGCGGCGCGGACCGTCGACCATCATGGGCTGCCAGTTGTGCGCGGGCGCGGCCGCCACCGAGGCGCTGAAAATATTACTGAAACGCGGCAAGGTGATGGCGGCGCCGCATGGCATGCATTTCGACGCCTACCGCAACAAGCTCGTGCGTACCTGGCGTCCCGGCGGCAACCGTCATCCGCTGCAACGGCTGACGATGGCCATCATCAAGCGCCGCCGCGCGGCGCAGGGGGCATAAATGGCACAAGCATTGCTGATCGATCCCGTGCTGGAAAACCTCCTCGACCAGGCGCGCTGGGCGCCCAGCGGCGACAACACGCAGCCGTGGCGCTTTGAAGTCGTGGCGCAGCGCCATGTCGTCGTGCATGGCTTCGATACGCGCAGCCATTGCGTCTACGACCTCGACGGCCATCCCAGCCAGCTATCGCTGGGCGCCTTGCTCGAAAGCATGGCACTGGCGGCCAGCAGCCATGGCATGCGCATGGAAGCGCGCCGGCGCGGCGGCTTGCCCGACACCCTGCCTACGTTTGACGTGCGCTTTGTCGACAGCCCCGGCATGTTGCCCGACCCGCTGGCAGCCTTCCTGCCGCAGCGCAGCGTGCAGCGACGACGGCTCAGCACACGCCCCCTGCGCGCCAGCGAAAAGACCGCGCTGCTTGCCAGCTTGCCGCTTGGCTACACTGTGCAGTGGTTCGAAGGCTGGCGCGTGCGTCTGGCCTGTGCGCGCCTGATGTTCGACAATGCGAAGCTGCGCCTGACCATGCCCGAAGCGCACAAGGTACACCGCGACGTGATCGAATGGGGGGCGCGCTTCAGCAACGACCGCATCCCGGAGCAGGCGCTGGGCGTCGACCCGATGACGGCAAGGCTGATGCGCTGGGTCATGCACAGCTGGCGCCGCGTGGATTTTTTCAATACCTGGCTGGCGGGCACCGTCGCGCCCCGGCTGCAGATGGATTTGTTGCCTGGTCTGTACTGCGCTGCGCATTTCGCGCTGCTGGCCGAGGCGCCGCCGCGCCATATCGACGATTACGTGGCGGCGGGCCGCGCCATGCAGCGCTTCTGGCTGACGGCCACGCAGCTGGGCCTGCAATTGCAGCCGGAACTGACACCGCTGATCTTCTCCCGTTATGTGCGCGAACGGCGGGCCTTTTCGCGCACCGACGGCATGCTGGAGCTGGCGCAGGAACTGGCGCTGCAATGCCAGGCCGTGCTGGGTGCGGTGGTGGTCGAGCGGGCCGTGTTCCTTGGCCGCATCGGCGCCGGCCCGGCGGCCCAGGCGCGTTCCTTGCGCCGGCCGCTGCAAGACTTGCTGGTGGCGCCGGTCGACGCGAGGACGCCTGCGTGAGCGCCAGGCGTTTGCCGGTGGCTGCAGCGAAAAAAGCCGCTGAGGACATCAGCGGCTTTTCAAGAGGACGATCGCATGTCAAGCCTGGCGCTGCCCGCCTTGCTGGCGGCGCGCAGTCATGCCCAGGCCAAACAGGCCGATGCCGAGCAGGGCAATGGTGCCTGGCTCAGGTACGGCTGCCTGAAATAATTCCAGGCCGCCACCGTCGGCCATCGCGATGAAACTGTTGGTCAGGCTGCCACCGATGAAGCTGTTCGTATTCCCGCTGAGGGACTCCAGCGGGAAAAACGGGTTGGGATTGACGAAAAACAACTGTCCTTGCGGCGTCAGCGTGGCGTTAAGCAAGGCCTTGAAGTCGCCTTGGGCCAGGCCGGCGAAAATGTGGGCTTCGCCCAGATCGAGCGTGTAGGTCACGATCGCATAGTCATCCCCGGAGGCGCCGCCCACATTCACTGGCGAGCCTGCTACGTTACTGACTGACAATGACGTGTCCTGGTTGGGGTCGATGTACAGCGTCATGGTCAGGGTTTGAAAGTTGGCGTGGATCCCGCCAGCCAGCGTATCCGACTGGCCGGTAATGGTAAACAAGCCATATATGCCATAGCCATTGAGGGCATTCAATTGCGATGGTACGCTGCCGCCAGTGGGGCTGCCGAAAGCGGCCTTGGTCAGAAAGCCTGTTTGAGTGAAGGGGTCGTTGCCACCACCCAAACCGCCAACGATGGTTTGTTCGACGCGCGCGTGATATTCAAAGCTGATGCGGTCGGCCACAACCTGATTGGCTGCGGTACCGGGGACGGAGCCTTCGTTGACGGTAAACAAAGGACCAGCGAGTGCGGGAGCGCTGATCAGCGCGGCGCTGATGGCGGCCGCGGAGAGAGCGAAACGCAGGAATGAGGACAGTGGTTTCATGGCATTTCCTTCAGCGTGAGGGTTGATTGGACCAGGTCACTGTGGCGGCTGCCTCAGATAACCTCATACGCCCTTGGAGCAGAATTCGTACCATGTAATATTTGTATTTAAATTCAACAGCTTATAAAAACAGGCTTGCCGTTTTTCGCGTTTGTGTAAAAAAAATCGACGTTTTACGCAGCCTTCACACGCGCAGGCTTATTACAGCTCAATTGGCCAATGCAGGCTCATTGCGCGTCCTGCAGCGGGAGTTTTTTCACGTTTGAGTAGTGCGGCTCGCGGGCGCCAGTCTTTTCCGTCATCGGCTACAGTGGGGCAAAGGAGGTCACCATGCCATCACAATTCCGTCCTGCCCCGCTGCGTGCGCACAGCACGCCTGAACCGGATATCCCGCCGCCAGAAGGCGATCCGCTGACGCCGCCGCCCGAACAGCCGCCGCATATGGATCCCGTACCCGTCGAGGAACCGACGCCGCCGCCGCCGCCCGTCAAGATGGGTTAAGAGCAAGTCGTCGCGCACCCGGGCGCACCCAGGCTGGCATGCCACTGCGGCGCGCTGTTTATTTCTAGTCGGAAATGGATTGCGCGGGCGGCGGGATCGCCGCGCCATTTAAACAACAAAAATGCCAATAAACGTTGCCGGGTGGACACAAATGGAGCGCTAACAGCTGTGTGTCATGCGGCCGTCACGATTCTGTTCTTATAATGAGACATCATAAAAATTCTTGTACAGGAGACCATCATGGGCAATTCCTTGCATAACAAAATCTACCTGGGCCGGCGCCCTGTGATCACCAGCAAAAACCTCGCAGCGCTGGCCCTGGCGGGCGCTGTGGCTGGTTGCGGCCTGGCATGGCTGCTGCTGCGCACCTACAAATAAGCGCGCGCCACGCGCATTTTCAGCACGCCGTCCGTGAGGCGGGCGGCGACTGAATCACGTTGCCTGTTGCCGATGCGCAGCGGGGCGCGTACCATGGGGGCCGAACACCTGGCCTTTTATGGAAAAGTAATGAAGAACGAGAAATTAACAACCGATGAATATGACGCGCTGGAGCAAGTTGCACGCGGCATCAAGACCGAGCGCCCCAGTGCTTGCGTTGCCCGCAATGCCAAGCGCCTGTCCGGCCTGAAGCTGCTCAGCTATGCACGCGATGGCCGTTTGTCCATCACCGAGAAAGCACAACAGCTGCTGTTCCTGCGCCGCTGCATCATGGGTTTGCGCGCTGTCGCCGTCGATCCGCTGACCAAGCTGGACTCGGACGTGGCTTATTTCCTGGGCAAGAAAGCCCACATCGTGGCACGCGCGGAAGGCGAGGGCCACGACATTTCCGACAAGGGCCGCGACTCGCTGGCCGATATCGACACCCTGGGCCTGTAAGGTCTGCAGCCGGCCCCTGGGGCCGGTTTTCACATCCCCTCACTTTTATTTCCCCCTTGGAGAACACTTTTGGACAGTGCGATGAACTGGTCGGCCCACGAACTGACGATGACGGTCTTGATGACGCCCGATATGGCCAATTTTTCCGGTAACGTGCACGGTGGCACCATCCTGAAATACCTCGACAGCGTCGCCTACGCCTGCGCCAGTCGCTATTCGGGCAGCTATGTGGTGACCCTGTCCGTGGACCAGGTGATGTTCTTGCAGCCTATCCACGTGGGCGAGTTGGTGACGTTCCTCGCCTCGATCAATTACACGGGCACGACCTCGATGGAAGTGGGCATCCGCGTGGTGACGGAAAACATCCAGCAGCGCCTGGTGCGCCATGCCAACAGCTGCTATTTCACGATGGTGGCCGTGGACGCCAATCGCAAGCCGGTGGCCGTGCCGCCGCTGGTGCTGGAAACGCCGGAGCAGCAGCTGCGCTTTGAGCAAGCCAAGTTGCGCAAGTTGTCGCGCCAGAGGGTGTCGAAGAAATAAGGGCGGCGGGCAATAAAAAACGGCCACCAGAGTGATCTGGTGGCCGTTTTTTATTGCGTGCCGCCTACTGGCGGCATGGCGCCGTGATTAACGGTCGCCGTAGCTGCGGCGTGCGCCGTCGGTGCTGCGCGGGTTGGAACCCTTGTAGCCGCCGCCGGTGCTAGGTGCGCCATCTTTGCGTGGTGCGCCTGGCTTGCTGAACGTGCGTTGCGCTGGCTTCGCGCCGCCACGGTTGTCGCCTGGTTTCCAGCCGCCTGGACGGGCGCTCGAGCGTGGTGCCGACGCCGTTTTCTTAGGTTCGAAACCTTCGATGACATTGACCGGGATCAATTGCTTGGTGAAGCGCTCGATACGCTTGACGTTCATGCCTTCAGCGTGGTTTACCAGCGAGATGGCCAGGCCATTGCGGCCAGCGCGGCCGGTACGGCCGATGCGGTGGACGTAGTCTTCCGGGAACTTCGGCAGATCGTAGTTGAACACGTGGGTGATCGTCGGTACGTCGATACCGCGGGCGGCAACGTCGGTGGCGACCAGCACTTTGACCTGGCCGCGACGCATGCCGTCCAGGGTGCGGTTGCGTGCGCCCTGATGCATGTCGCCGTGCAAGGCGGCAGCGGAGAAGCCGGCGATGTTCAGACGGTCAGCGATGGTGTCTGCGTCACGCTTGGTGGCGGTGAACACAACAGCCTGGTCCAGCGTTTCGTCGCGCAGCAGGTGGTCCAGCAGGCGATTCTTGTGCGACAGATCGTCGACGAAGTGGACGCGCTGGGTGATGTTTTCATGCTTGTTCGACGAACCGGCGATCTGGATGACCAGCGGGTTTTTCGTGATGCGGCGGGCCATGTTGCCAACCACGCCGTCCAGCGTTGCCGAGAACAGCATGGTTTGACGGCCTTCTGGCGTCGCTTCCACGATTTTTTCGATGTCATCGATGAAACCCATGTCCAGCATGCGGTCGGCTTCGTCCAGCACCAGGATTTCCAGTTGCGAGAAGTCGATCTTGCCCGAATCCATGTGGTCGATCAGACGGCCTGGGGTGGCGACCAGAATCTCTGGATTCTTGGCCAGCAATTGCATCTGTTTAGGGTAAGGCATGCCACCCAGAATCGACACAGCCTTGATGCGGCGGATGCCGGTGCTGTACTTGTCGGTGTTGGTGGTCACTTGCAGGGCCAGTTCGCGCGTTGGCGTCAGGACCAGCATTTTTGGCTGGGCAGCCTTGAAGCGTGGACGCTCGCCGCGGGCGCGCGATGCTTGCATTTCCTGGTTCGGCGTCTTGCCGGCGGCGCTTTGTTCGGCGCTGGCCAGTTTGTGCAACGACGGCAGCATGAAAGCTGCGGTCTTGCCCGAACCGGTCTGCGACGAGACCAGCAGGTCACGGCCTTCGATCGCGGCTGGAATCGCTTGCGACTGTACCGCGGTTGGCGCGGTGTAGCCCGATTCGGTCAGAGCGGCGATGATGGACGGATGCAGGCCTAAGGATTCAAATGTCATTCTTTTCTTTCGTAAAAATCAGCGTTCTTGCAAAAAGCAGAACGCAAAATAGCAACGCCAACCAAAACGAAATGACTCAACTAGAAAGAAATTTCGGCACAAAAGCTTTGCGCCGGGACGGTGTCAGGTGCGACACACAAGGCGGGAGGGCTTTATAAGCGGCATCCTGTGGATGCGCTAAGGCTTGCGAAGCTGCTAAGTTTGTAGTGCGATTACTGCCGTGTTGCCATCGCTTCAAGGGAACATATTGCAGCGCACAACGACACTATACCGTATTTGCCGCCGTTTTGCACGGTCTAAATGGGAGGAAACGAAAGTCCTACCACGTTTTGAACATGTTTCCTATGTGAAATCAGTAGGAATACGTAGTTTTCCGTCAGTCAGGCAAACATGGCGGGGATGGCGACGCCGGCGGGTAGCGGCGGCGCTGCCTTCCCACGCGCCAGCCCTGGCTTTCCGCGTGGCGCAGTGCCGCCCGGATGTCTTTCTAGGGTTGCGAGGCCCGCAGCATGCGATGCCGCCAATGTCGGCCATCACCGTATCAATCTGCTTCAGGATTGACCGCCATCACTTGCGAAAAGCCGCCATCGACGTAGGTAATCTCGCCCGTGATGCCCGAGGCCAGGTCGGACAGCAGAAAGGCGGCCGTGTTGCCCACTTCTTCGATGGTGACGTTGCGGCGCAGCGGGGCGTGCTCGGCCACGAAGCCCAGGAGTTTGCTGAAATCCTTGATGCCGGAAGCGGCCAGGGTTTTGATGGGGCCGGCGGAGATGCCGTTGGCGCGGATGCCGCGCGGACCCAGCGATTCGGCCAGGTAGCGCACGGACGCTTCCAGTGACGCCTTGGCCAGGCCCATGGTGTTGTAATAGGGTACGGCGCGCGCGGCGCCCAGGTAGGTCAGGGTCAGCACCGAGGCGCCCGGATGCAGCAGGGGGAGCGCGGCCTTGGCCATGGCAGGGAAGCTGTAGGCGGAAATATCGTGTGCGATGCGGAAGCTGTCGCGCGACAGGCCGTCGAGGAAGTCGCCGGCAATCGCCTCGCGCGGGGCAAAACCGATGGCATGCACCAGGCCGTCCAATTGATCCCAGTAGTGCGCCAGATCGCTGAAGACGGCGCTGATCTGTTCATCGCTGGAAACGTCGCAGTCGAACACCAGTTCGCTGCCGAATTCCGCCGCAAATTCCGTGATGCGTTCCTTGAAGCGCTCGCCCACATAGGTGAAGGCGAGGGTGGCGCCTTCACGGTGGCAAGCCTTGGCGATGCCGTAGGCGATGGAGCGGTTGGACAGCAGGCCCGTGATGAGGATTTTTTTGCCTTGCAAGAAAGCCATGACGACTCCTGTCTGGGTGGGTGGGGCGGATGTACCACCGGCCGCGACAGTAAAGCTGTGGCGGCCGGTGGCGTGTTTCCAGTACGAATCAGACGTAGCGCAGTTTAATGGCGGGCCTTGGCGCGGTGATTGCCGCCGCCGCGCTGGATGCGTGGTTTTACCAGGGAAATTGGCGCGGCCTGCACCTTGCCGCCCTTGGCGACGCGGCGCAGTGCCTTGGCGGCCCGTTCCGGCCGGTCCGCTTCCAGCAGCATGGTGGCGCTGTCGGCAATTTCCTGGGTGATGTCCTTGTTCATCGTGGCCGAAGTCTTCGGCACGAGGATGGTGGATCCGGCGCGCAGGCTGGTGCGCTGGGGAATGTTGTTGGCCTGGCGCAGCACGTCGGCCGTGGTGCCGAATTTCGACGCCAGGGTTTCGATGCGTTCGCGCGCATTGGTGATCTTGTGCGTGGTCCAGCTCGACAAGGCATGGCCCCATTGCGCCAGGTTGGTGGTGAACTTGGCGGCGTTTTCCTGCGGCAGCAGAATCTTGGTCTTTTCGCCGCCGATGATGACAGGGCGGTTAAATTGCGGATTCAAGGCCTTGAATTCATCCATCGACAGTTCGGCCAGCTGGGCGGCGACGGTGATGTCGATGTCGCTGGTCTTGTCGATGGCCGTGAAGTAGGGCTGGTTGTCGACCACGGGCAGGGTCAGGCCGAACTGGGCCGGATTGGCGATGATGTTTTTCACCGCTTGCAGCTTGGGTACGTAGTTGCGCGTTTCGGCCGGCATCAGGTCGGCCAGGCTTTCGAAATCGGTCGGCTTGCCTAGCGCCTGGTTTTTCTTGATGGCGCGCTGCACCGAACCTTCGCCCCAGTTGTAGGCGGCCAGCGCCAGTTGCCAGTCGCCAAACATGTCATACAGGCGCTGCAGATACGTCAGGGCCGCATCGGTCGAGGCCAGTACGCCGCGGCGCTCGTCCTTGAACATGTTTTGCTTGAGGTTGAAATCACGCCCGGTGGCGGGCACGAATTGCCACATGCCGGCCGCATTGGCGCTGGAGAATGCCTGCGGGTTGAAGGCGGATTCGATGAATGGCAGCAAGGCCAGTTCCGTCGGCATGCCGCGCTTTTCCAGTTCCTGCACCACGTGGAAGATGTAGCGCGAGGCGCGCGCCGTGGTGCGGGCGATGTAGTCGGGGCGGGTGGCGTACCAGTTGACGTGGTTGGCCACCAGTTGGTTGTTGATGTCGGGAATCGCATAGCCGCTGCGGATGCGGCCCCAGACGTCGGCTTCGCGCAGGGGGTCGGAATTGTCGCTGAGATTTTTCAGCAGACGGTCGGTCTTTTGCAGGCGGTTGTCGAGGGTGGGGAGTTTCGCCGTGACCTGGGCGGTCATCGGGATCAGGGCCGGTGCGGTGGCGGCGACTGGCGCGTTATCGCTCTCAACACCGGCTTCGTACGCCTGGCTGAGGGCGGGCGCAAGCGCCAAGGCCAACGCCGCCAGGACGGTAGATTTAAAGGAGTTTTCGTGCATAGTGTTCCATTGTTGTCGTCGGAGAAACATCGGACAGACCCATGATCAAGCTGCGAGTGTACGTATATCCACATGCTGGAGTCAAGAATTATGTCAGCATGATGACAGGAAATAAGCGGCAATAAGTGGGAAACGACTGAGTTTCCATTCGCAAATGCTGTCATTATTGCAAATTTAATTTGCCCGATGCGTGATTCGGCCGCTGTTATAGCATACATGGCGGGGAGGTTGGCGCAAGCCTGGCAGTCGTCCGGTATGAGACTGAGCAAAGAGTGCGTACAATTTGGCTTTGGCCGGCCATTCGGCTGCCAGCCGCCATATTGATAGAGAGTCATGCATATGAACACCCCGCCGCGCCACGACGACGACAACGCCGTCATCATCGCCAATACCGTTGCCTGGCTGGAAAAGGCCGTGATCGGCCTGAACCTGTGCCCTTTCGCCAAGGCCGTGCACGTCAAGAAGCAGATTCGCTACGTGGTGTGCGAATCGAGCAATCCGGAAGATTTGCTGGCCATGCTGATGGACGAGCTGCAAACCCTGGCCGACACGGACCCCGAGCAGATCGACACGACCTTGCTGATCCATCCGTACACACTGAATGATTTTCTCGACTACAACGAGTTTCTTGATGTGGCCGATGCGGCCGTGGAAGACATGCACCTGGCCGGCGAGCTGCAAGTGGCCAGTTTCCACCCGAATTACCAGTTTGCCGAGACGTTCGAGGATGACATCAGCAATTACACCAACCGCTCGCCCTACCCAACCCTGCACCTGCTGCGCGAAGACAGCATCGAGCGCGCCGTCGAAGCCTTTCCGGAAGCGTCGGAGATCTTTGACAAGAATATCGCCACCCTGGAAGCGCTGGGCGTCGAAGGCTGGGAAAAGCTCGGCTTGCCGAAGGTGTCCTGATGGGTGACAAGGAATTGCCGCCGCGTCCAGACACGCCCTGCGTGGCCGTGTGCTCGACGACCTTCGATGAAATCTGCCGCGGCTGCGGCCGCAGTGTAGTGGAAGTGGCCCACTGGGTATCGATGACGGATGAAGAGAAGGAAGTGGTGTGGGTGCGGATTCTTTCTCAAGGTTATCCGCGCCGGAATACTTAGGTAAGCCAGCAGCAACTGCTGGGGTCAGACCCCCTGGACTGCCAGGGTCAGACCCCCAAGGCCGCTAACGCAGAGCTCAGCGCCAGCGTCCGCGAGGGTCTGACCCCAGATCTTTCAGCGTCAACGATCAATAGCTGCCGATAAAGTCTTTTTTACCGACTTCGATGCCATTGTGGCGCAAGATGTCGTACGCCGTCGTCGCGTGGAAGAAGAAGTGCGGCAGCGCGTAGTGGAACAAATACGTCTGGCCCGTGAAGTGCTTGGTCTTTTCGCCGCTGCCGGTGGTGATGGCGCGCGTTTCGCTGCCGTCGATGTCCGCTTGCGGCAGGCTTTCCAGGAAGGCGATGGTTTTCACGATGCGCGCCTTCAACTCTGCAAAGCTCTGTTCGCTGTCTTCATACGGTGGCACGGCTACGCCGGCCAGGCGCGCGCCACAGCCCTTGGCGAAGTCGGTGGCGATCTGGATCTGGCGCACGAACGGCAGCATGTCCGGGAACAAACGGAATTGCAGCAAGGCGTTCGGATCGATTTTCTTGTCTTGCGCGTGCGTTTCCGCCTTGTCCAGGATGGCGGCCAGGCTGCCCAGGATCTGTTTGAAGACGGGGATGGAAGCGGAGTAGATGGAGAAGGTCATGGTGGTTCCTCGAGGTAAAGTGGCGCGATGATAGCAAGCCGCGCGTTTTTCTGCTGGCGCTTGCCCGGCGCGCCAGCCTTCGTGTGGTTTTTCAGCCCTGTCTATATGGCATGACGTCGCCATTGGCACGTGTTTATTGGTGACTTTTCCCGCTTTTTCCATGCATAATTGCTCCTGAAAAAGTTTTCCCCCGCCATATCACCCGAATTCCCCTGTAAAAAGTTCCATGATCGCCTGCCTGATCCCTGTTGCCCTGTTGCCGCATGTTTAATTCGCCCTATCAGCGCCTGCGCGCCAGCCTGCGCGTGCTGTACGGCTCGTCGATCTATGGCGCCCTGCTGGTGGTGGTGTTCGGCGGCCTGGTCGTGCCGGCCATCTTCGGCAGCTATCTGCTGGTCGGCGTGCATGAGCGCCAGTCGGCGCGCACCAGTCTGAACGAAGCCTTGCAGCGCAATGCCGACATCCTGGCGCTGGGCATGCAGGAGTCGCTGTGGAACATGAATGCGGAATCGGCCCATTCACTGGTCGAGTCGGTGATGCGCGACCGCTCCGTGCTGCTGGTGAAAGTGCTGGGGCAGGGCGACACGGAATTCATCAGCCTGCAGGCACCGCAGCGGCCCGTGGGCAATCTGTACCGTGCCGAGCGCGACATCCTCGTGCGCGGCGAACGCATCGGGCACGTCGTCGTCGAGATGGACGATGCGCGCAGCCAGCAGGAGCTGCGCGAAAAGCAGATGTCCTATATTTTCGTGCTGGGCGCACAGCTGGCCGTGTCGATGGCGCTGATCGTGCTGTTCCTGAACCGCCGCCTGTTGAAACCCCTGCGCCGCCTGACGCGCTTTTCCGACCGCCTGTCGCACGGCGATTTTGACACGCCCCTGGCCTCGCACAGCAACGACGAACTGGGGCGCCTGACGGCCCAGCTCGAGCAAATGCGTGCCGCCATCCGCCAGTTGTTCGAGGATGTGGGCCAGCGCGAAGAGCGTTTCCGCACCATTGTCACGCAGGTGCCGGGCGCCGTCTTCCGCTACCGGCCCGACGGCCCCATCGATTTCGTCAGCGATGCCATCGAAGACATCGCCGGCTATTCGGCGCGCCAGTTCATGCGCGGCACCACGCACGCCTGGGCCGACCTGATCTGCCCGGAAGACCGCCGCGAGCACCGCCGCGCCGTGCGCCAGGCGGTGCTTGAGGTGCGGCCGTATGCGCTGGAATACCGCATCATCGACGCCTTCGGCATCGAGCGCTGGGTGGCCGAGAATGGCCAGCCGCAGGCGGGCGAGCAGGGCGTCACCTGGGTCGACGGCATCATTGCGGACATCAGCCAGCGCAAGCACCACGAGATGCGCATCGAGGCGCTGCTGACGGAGCAAAGCGCCATCCTCGACAACGTGATGTTCGGCGTGATGTTCGTGCGCCACCGCCGCATCATTTCCGTCAACCGCCGCTGCGAGGAGCTGTTCGGCTACGGTCACGCCGAAATGACGGGCAGTTCAACCGCCATTGTGTTCATGACGTCGTATGACTTCGAAGAGGCGGGCGAGCGCCAGTATCCGGCGCTGGCGATGGGCGGCGATTTCAGCGAGGAGCGCCAGTACAAGCGCCGCGACGGCAGCCTGTTCTGGGCGCTGGTCAGCGGCTGTGCGCTCGACCCCCTGCGCCCCAACGAAGGCAGCATCTGGGTGTACGCCGATATCACGGCGCGCAAGGAAGCGGAAGAAAAGCTGCGCCTGTCGGCCACCGTGCTGGAACACATCGCCGATGGCGTGATGGTGGTCGACGCCGAGGGCATCATTGTCACTGTCAATCCCGCCTTTACGCAGATCACGGGCTACAGCGAAGCGGAGGCGTTGGGCCGGCACTCATCGCTGAACCGCTCGGCGCGCCACGACGCGGCGTTTTACCAGGCCATGTGGAGCGAGTTGAAGGCCAGCGGTTTCTGGCGCGGCGAAATCTGGCACCAGCGCAAGAACGGTGAAATCTACCTGGAGTGGCTGACCATCAGCGCCGTGCGCGACACGCGCGCCGTCACCACCCATTACGTGGGTGTGTTCAGTGACATCACGCTGATCAAGGAGTCGCAGGAAAAGCTCGACCACATGGCGCACCACGACCCGTTGACGGCGTTGCCGAACCGGCTGCTGTTCCACGACCGCCTGCAGCACGCCCTGTTGCGTGCCGCGCGCGAGCAGGAGCAGCTGGCCGTGCTGTTCATCGACCTGGACCGTTTCAAGAACGTCAACGATACCCTGGGCCACCATGTGGGCGACGAATTGCTGCAAAAGGTGGCCGGCCAGCTGGCTGCCCGCTTGCGCGAGGGCGATACCCTGGCGCGTCTGGGTGGCGATGAATTCATCGTGCTGCTCGAATGCATCGACGGCGAGTACGGCGCCACGCAGGTGGCGGAAAAGCTGATGACCATGTTCGACCAGCCGTTCACGGTGGCTGACCACGAATTGTTCGTCACCTGCAGCGTGGGCATCAGCCTGTATCCGGACGATGCGCTGGACTTGAACATGTTGATCCGCAATGCCGACGTGGCCATGTACCAGGCCAAGGCGCGCGGGCGCAATGGCTACCGTTTCTATGCGCCGTCGATGACGGGCGAGGGCGTCGAGCGGCTGCGCCTGGAAACCTTTTTGCGCCGCTCGCTGGAAAAGAACGAGATGTTCCTCAATTACCAGCCGCAGGTGGAAATTGATACGGGCCGCCTGGTCGGCGTGGAGGCGCTGGTGCGCTGGAACCACCCGGAACTGGGCCTGGTGCCGCCGGCACGCTTCATCCCGCTGGCCGAGGACAGCGGTTTCATCAACCAGCTGGGCAAATGGGTGCTCGACGAGGCGTGCCGCCAGATGATGCGCTGGCAGGCGCAGGGCTTGCGCGTGCCGAAGATGGCCGTGAACCTGTCCGTCAAGCAGTTCGAGCGGGGCAGCATCGCCGGCATGGTGGCCGATATTTTGCAGGAAACGGGCCTGGAGCCGCAGCGCCTGCAGCTGGAAGTGACGGAATCGGTGATCATGAATACGGGCGATGCGCTTGGTTTCATCAACGATTTGCATGCCATCGGCGTGGGACTGGCCATCGACGACTTCGGCACCGGCTATTCCTCGCTCGCGTATCTGAAACAGTTGCCCGTGCAAACCCTGAAGATCGACCGCTCTTTCATCAAGGATATCTCGACGGACGTGAACGACGAAGCGATTGCGATTGCCATCATCCAGCTGGGCAAGAGCATGCACTTGTCGGTGATCGCCGAGGGTGTGGAGACGGAAGAGCAGGCCGCCTTCCTGCTGCGCCATGGCTGCAAGCTGGCGCAAGGTTATTTTTATAGCCGCCCGGTGCTGGCGCAGGATATGCTAGAGCGCTGGATCGATCAATCACCACCATAAAGGATAGCCCATGGCCGCACAATCCTCCCCGTCGCGCCGCCGTTTCCTGCTGGGAGGCCTGGGCCTCGGCGTGGCCGGCGTGGGCGCCCTGGTGCTGGGCTGGGGCGTGCTGCCGCCGCGCCAGCGCCTGAACGGCAGCGCGCCGCTGCCGCTCCAGGATGGCGCCGTGGCCCTGAACGGCTGGCTCGCCATCGGTAGGGACGGCATGGTGATCCTGGCCATGCCGCGCAGCGAGATGGGACAGGGCGTGCATACGGCCTTGCCCATGCTGGTGGCCGAGGAACTCGACGTGCCTTTGAGCAGCGTCAAGCTGATCCAGGCGCCCATGGATAAAATCTTTGGCAATGTCGCCATGCTCAAGGATAGCCTGCCTTTCCACCCGGACGACCAGGGCCGCCTCAAGGCGCTGGCGCAATGGACGGTGGCCAAGGCCGCGCGCGAGCTGGGCGTGATCGTCACGGGTGGTTCGTCCAGTGTGAAGGATGGCTGGGCTCCCATGCGCGAAGCGGGAGCGTCCGCGCGTGCCATGCTGGTGGGCGCCGCCGCCGCGCAGTGGCAAGTGCCGGCCGCGCAATGCCGCACGCAGGATGGCGCCGTGATCCACCCGGACGGCCGGCGCGCCAGCTACGCCAGCCTGGCGCAGCGCGCCGCCAGCATAGCCCCGGGCACGCCCGTGCTGAAACTGCCCAGGGATTTCAAGCTGATCGGCCAGCCAGCGCCGCGCCGCGACACGCCTTCCAAAGTGAATGGCAGCGCACGTTTCGGCATCGATGCGCGCCCGCCCGGCATGCTGTACGCGGCCCTGCATTTGCCGCCGCGCCTGGGCGACACCCTCGCCGCGTTCGATGCGGCACCCATCCTGACCATGCCCGGCGTCAAAAAGGTGCTGGACCTGACGCCGCACCTGGCGCAGCGCAGTGCCTCTTGCGTCGCCGTGGTGGCCGATACCTGGTGGCGCGCCAGGCAGGCCGCCGCCGCCTTGCCGATGCAGTGGAAGGCCGGTGCCCAAGCGGGCCTGTCCAGCGCCGGCGTCTACGCGGAGTTTGCCCGCCGCTTGGACACGGAAGCTGGCCATGCCTACCACGCCAGCGGCGAGGTCGAGGGCAAGGGCGTGCAGGGTTTGCGCAGCGTCAAGGCCGAGTACCGCGCGCCGTTCCTCGCGCACGCTGCCATGGAACCCGTCAACTGTACCGCGCAGGTCAAGGATGGCAAGGTGATGCTGTGGGTCTCGACGCAGGCGTCCGGCATCGCCGTCGACGTGGCGGCGAAGGTGGCTGGCGTCGACGCGAAGGATGTGACGATCGAGGTGCTGCTGCTCGGTGGCGGTTTTGGCCGCCGCCTGGAGGTGGATATGGTGGCGCAAGCCGTGGCCATCGCGCTGCAGTGCGACGGCGCACCCGTGCAGCTGGTGTGGACGCGCGAACAGGATACACAGCACGATATGTACCGTCCCGCCGCGCTGGCCCGTTTTTCGGCACGCCTCGACGAGCATGGCCGCATCGCCTCCTGGGATAATAAATCCGTCAGCGGTTCCATTACGCACCAGTTTCTGCAACGCAACTTCGGCTTGCCCGGCGCGGGGCCTGACAAGACCACGGCAGAAGGCGAATTCGACATGCCGTATGAAATCGCCAACCAGCGCATCGCCCACGTGATCGCCGACAGTGCCGTGCCGATAGGCTACTGGCGCTCGGTGGGGCATTCGCACAATGCGTTCTTCAAGGAAAGTTTTATCGATGAGCTGGCGCATGCGGCCGGACAGGACAGTATTGCTTTCCGCCGCGCCATGCTATCGAAACATCCGCGCCACCTGGCCGTGCTCGACGCGGCAGTTGCCAAGGCGGGCAGTGCGCCGCCCGGCCATGCGCATGGCGTGGCCTTGCACCAGTCGTTTGGCAGCATCGTCGCGCAGGTGGCGCAAGTGTCCGTGGAAAATGGCGAAATCCGCGTGCAGCGCGTGGTGTGCGCCATCGATTGCGGCATTGCCGTCAATCCGAACATCATCGCCCAGCAGATGGAGTCGGCCGTGCTATTCGGCCTGTCGGCGGCGCTGGGTGGCGAGATTACCTTCAAGGATGGCAAAGTCGAGCAGGGCAATTTCCACGACTATCCCGTGCTGCGCATGGGCCAGGCACCCGAAGTGGAAACCATCATCATCGCCAGCGCCGAACATCCCGAAGGCGTGGGCGAACCCGGTACGCCGCCGATCGCGCCGGCCGTGGCCAATGCCGTGTTCATTTTGACGGGGAAACGGCTGCGCAGCCTGCCGCTGCGGCTGGCCTGATGTTTATTGTGCCAGGGTGGCGGCCAGCATGTTGCGCAAATTGCAGTCGCGCTGCCAGTCGCGCCGCTCCTGTGTGCTGCTGGCCAGCGCTGCCAGTTCGTCCCCGCTGAGCGCCTGCTGCGCCTGCACCATGCGGTGCGCCAGGCCGCCGTCGGGCAGCACCGTGCCGAAGAAGGCCACATTGTTCTCGCGCTGGATCAGCAGGGTCGGGAAGTTGTCGATGTCGAGGTCGCCCACCACATCGGCCTGGTCTTCGATGTCGATCCAAACGAAGACGGTGTCCGGGTGGCGCGCGGCCAGTTCCTCGAACGTGGCGCGGTAAGTGCCGCAGGTGCCGCACCACAGCGCGCACAGGCAGGCCACCGTCCAGCGTGGGCCGGCCAGGGCTGCCGCGACATCGGCGCGGTTATCGGTAGTGAGGGTCAGGCTGTGCATGGCTGTGTCTAGTTAGTCGTCTGATGGGCGCGGGGCGCCCGATGCGCGTATTCTACCGCGCCCGACCGCGGCAGTCCCGGGAAAGCATGGCCTTGTTTAACGGTGTTTTTTGATGCAATACACCTTTCTGGTGGATAATGCTGGTAATTGCGCGCTGATTACGCTGGTCCATGCTGTTTCCTGGCCCCGCAGCCTGACTCCTCCAGTCTGTTTTCATGCCCTGCCCGGTGTCAGCGCAGCCCCGCCTTTGTTTATTTTTATTATGGAATTAGCCAGCTTATGTTGAGTTACCGCCACGCCTTTCACGCGGGTAATCACGCCGATGTGTTGAAGCATTATGTGCAGATTCAGTTATTGCAATATCTGAATCAAAAAGATACCGCCTATAGTTATATCGATACCCACTCCGGCGCGGGCGTGTATGCGCTCGACGGTGGTTATGCTTCGAAAAATGCCGAGTACGAAACGGGCATCGCGCCCCTGTGGGATCGCACGGACTTGCCCGCTTCGCTGGCCGAGTACATGAAGCTGATCAAGGAAATGAATCCGAGCGGCAAGATGCGCTACTACCCGGGGTCGCCGTACTGCGCCGACAAGGTCAGCCGCGAGCAAGACCGTCTGCGCCTGTTCGAGCTGCATCCTGCCGATGCAAAGATTCTGGCTGACAACTTCCGCAAGGTCGAGGCGCATGCGCTGGCCCAGGGCGAGCGTCCTACCGTGCGCGGCAAGCGCGTGCTCATCACCAAGGCCGACGGCTTCCAGAGCCTGAAAGCCCTGCTGCCGCCGCCATCGCGCCGCGCGCTGGTGCTGATCGACCCGCCGTATGAAGACAAGATGGATTACCGCAAGGTCAAGGATACCCTGGCAGACGCCCTCGTGCGCTTCCCGTCGGGCATCTACGCTGTCTGGTATCCGGTGCTGCAGCGCATGGAATCGCGCCAGTTCGCCGACAAGCTCAAGCAACTGCCCAGCTCGGACTGGCTGCACGTGACTCTGACAGTCAACACGCCGTCGCCGGACGGTTTCGGCTTGCACAGCAGCGGCATGTTCATTTTGAACCCGCCGTACACGCTGGAGCCGATGTTGCGCGAAGTCATGCCGTACCTGGTGAAGGTATTGGGCCGCGACGATGGTGCCAAGTTCGTGCTGGAAACAGGTAAGGGCGGCCAGAAAAACACGGGCACACGCCGAGTCTGAGGACACCTGGCCAAACCTACTGCGCGTCGGTATAGGCGGCCTGCGATGCTCACCATACTAGAGTACGGTTGCGCTTCTTAGCCACCTCTCCCTTCCGCTCGCGACGGTTTTGTCAGGTGTCGTAACTATCGTAGTTGAGCAAAGTAAAACGCCACGGCAAATATGTTCGTGGCGTTTGTCGTTTACTGTCCCAACAACAGGAATACGGTCGGTTTCTTGTGGAAGTCCGGAGCCTTGCCGGCGGCCAATTGTTTCTTCCACTGCCCGCCATTCCACGTTTGCACGCTTTCCGTGTCCAGGCTCAGGTCGGTGGCGACGCAGATCAGCGTCGAAGGTGCGCATTGCGCCACCAGCGCTTCGAGCATGGCGGCATTGCGGTACGGCGTTTCGATGAACAGCTGGGTCTGCTTTTCCATGCGCGAACGCAGTTCCAGTTCCTTGATGCGCTTGGCGCGCAGGGCCGCATCGGTGGGCAGGTAGCCGTTGAAGGCGAAGCTCTGGCCGTTCAAGCCGCTGGCCATCACGGCCAGCAGGATCGACGACGGGCCTACCAGCGGGCGCACTTTAATGCCGTGCTGATGCGCCAGGCGCACCAGGTCGGCGCCCGGGTCGGCCACGGCGGGCACGCCCGCTTCCGACACCAGGCCCGCATCGCGTCCCGCCAGCAGCGGCGCCAGCAAGCCGGCCAGCGCTTGCGCCGGGGTATTTACGTTCAGTTCGGAAATCGTAATTTCCTGCAAGGGCTTGGCCAGCGGATGCTGGTTGCCGATCAATTTCAGGAAGGCGCGCGCCGTCTTGGCGTTTTCCGCAACGAAATAATCGAGTTGCGAAGTGATTTGCCGCACCTGCTCGGGAATGATGTGGGCCAGCGGGTCGGCCGGGCTGTCGGACAGGCCGAGGTGGTTGGGAATCAGGTACAGGGTGCCGGTCATATTGTTAGCTTTGTGTTGGCCGGGGTCAGTCCCTCCGGGATCGCAGTGCGCTCCACTGGAACACACTGCCCCGTCGGGTCTGGCCCCAGGGTGATTAAAATGTAAAAAACGTCACGCCCGCCTTGCGCAGCATGCCCGTCAGGGCGATCAGCGGCAGGCCGGTGAGGGCAGTGGGGTCGACACTGTCGATACGTTCGAGCAGGGCGATGCCCAGGCCCTCGTTCTTGGCGCTGCCGGCGCAATCATATGGCTGCTCGATGCGCAGGTAGGCGTCCAGTTCGGCATCGGGCAAGTCGCGCACGGTGACGAGGGTCTGGATATCTTCCACTTGCGCCACGGCGGGCGACTGGCGCCCGTCGAGCAGGCACAGCGCCGTGTGGAACACGGTCTGGCGCCCGCGCATGGTTTGCAGCTGCAGCAGGGCATTGCCGTGATTGCCCGGCTTGCCGATTTGCGCACCATCCAGGGTGGCGACCTGGTCGGATCCGATGACGAGGCTGCCAGGGTGGCGGTCGAGTACGGCCTGCGCCTTGGCCTGGGCCAGGCGCAGGGCCGTGGCGCTGGGGCTTTCGCCTGACAGGGGGCTTTCGTCGAGATCGGGCACGGCGACCTCGAAAGGCAGGCGCAGGCGTTGCAGCAATTCCTTGCGGTAGGTCGAACTCGATGCAAGAATCAAGCGCAATGGGGCGGAAGTTGGTATCATTCGGTAGTGGATGGCGGCCGGCATGGCCGCACTGGTCGATGTCAGTGGAATTTCACGCAAATTCCAGGGCGCAGAGCCCCTAACTGAGGCCCCATGCGGCATGACGGTGTTGATGAATTTATAACTGAGTTTGTCACGAATACGGCAATCATTGCGTCAAAAAAGATGCTTAGGCTTTGACTCGGTGCTGAAAACCCTGTTATTATCGCAGGTTTTCCGGGGAAATTTTCTACCAATGAATGCTTTTGTGATCGACGCCTTTGATTTTTGTCGTATCAGCGGGAGCCGCGAGGGTGTAACTCCTGTCGCTGAAATGACCCGGTTGACCAAGGATTGTGCAGATGCTTCCGGCGAGATCGCCTGGAAGATCGTCGGCGGCACCAGCAAGCTGGGCTACCCACAACTGACCTTGTCGGTCAACGGCACCGTTCAGCTGGTTTGCCAGCGCTGCCTGACTCCGTATGCTTACGCAATTGATTCGACGACCACTCTGATGCTGGGCAAGGATGACGAGCACGCGGACGAGATCGAAGAAATCATCAACGATGAAACGATCGACGTGATCGTCGGCAGCCGCAGCATGGATGCCGCGGCCCTGATCGAAGATGAAGCCTTGCTGGCCCTGCCGCAGGTACCCAAACACGACGTCTGCCCCGATACGGCGCAGCTCGATGCTCTCAAGACTGAAAAGAAGTCGCCGTTTGCGGCCCTGAAGGACTTGAAGCCAGAATAATTTGTAGTGCGTAAAGAACGTGTCAAACGCGTGTTGTAATCGAGTATGGCAAGTGTAGTGAAAATGTAATTGTAATAAACGATGTCGGTCCGGGCTATTTTCGGGTAGTCTTTGCCGCTGGGATACTCGATTCGCATGTATTTGCCAATCGATTGTGCTAAAATTTTAGAACTTATGTATTAGGAGTCATCATGGCAGTTCAACAGAACAAGAAAACCCCTTCCAAGCGCGGCATGCACCGTTCGCACGACTTCCTGGTCGCGCCGCAATTGAGCGTCGAGCCAGTTACCGGCGAAACACACCTGCGTCACCATATCAGCCCTAACGGCTTCTATCGTGGCCGTAAAGTGTTGAAGACCAAAAACGACGAGTAATCAACGTTTTTGTTGGGTAAGATGAAAGCGGTGTTGCGTGGTTATTCGGCGTGGCGCCGCTTCTTCTTTTCTATCGGCTGCAATTCATCTTGCGCACCCGTCATTTTGAATCACGCTGTCCAGGTCTGTGCATGACATGCTGCGCCCTGCATATGCTCCAGTCCGATTCACATCTTGCCGCACGCCCGCAGCGGTATTGAATCAACACAAATGACAATCAAAATTTCTATCGACTGCATGGGCGGAGATCATGGTCCCTCAGTCACTATCGCCGCAGCAATTTCCTTCGTAAAACATGAGCCTGAAGCCGAACTGATCCTTGTTGGATTGGAAGACGTGATCCGTGCCGAACTGAAGAAACATAAAGCCGACACGCATCCGCGCCTGTCGGTATTGCATGCCTCCGAACAAGTTACCATGGACGATCCCCTGGAAGTGGCCCTGCGCCGCAAGAAGGATTCCTCCATGCGCGTGGCCATCGAACAGGTCAAGAGCGGTGCGGCGCAAGCCTCCGTTTCCGCCGGTAATACGGCAGCCCTGATGGCCGTGTCGCGCTATGTATTGAAAACCATGTCCGGCGTCGACCGCCCGGCCATCTGCAGCATCCTGCCGAATCAAAAGAACGGCCCGACCTACATGCTGGACCTGGGGGCCAACGTCGATTGCGAACCGCATCACTTGCACCAGTTCGCCATCATGGGTTCCGTGCTGGTGTCCGCCATGGAAGGTATAGCCCGCCCGACGATCGGCTTGCTGAACGTGGGCACGGAAGATATCAAGGGCAATGAAGTGGTGAAACTCACCGCGAAGCTGCTGCAGGCCGACCACGAGCGTGGCGCGCTGAACTTCTACGGCAACGTGGAAGGCAACGATATTTTCAAGGGTACGACCGATATCGTCGTCTGCGACGGTTTTGTCGGCAATGTCACGCTGAAGGCCATCGAGGGCCTGGCGCGCCTCATGAAGGACGTGCTCACTTCCGAATTCAAGCGCAACCCGATCACCATGCTGGGTGCACTGATCGCCCGGGGTGCCCTGAGGGCCATCGGCAACCGCCTGAATCCTTCGCGTTACAACGGCGCCAGCCTGCTGGGCTTGCGTGGCCTTGTCTTCAAGAGCCATGGCAGCGCCGATGCCTATTCGTTTGAATGGGCCTTGCGCCGTGCCTTTGATGCGGCAAAAAATGACGTGCAAGCGCACTTGGCCAGCCTGATCGCCGAGCTGATGCCGCGCACGCCAGTACCGGATGAACCTACTTCAACAAGCTCTACCATTTAGTGGACGGGTACTTGCATGACTGTTTTTAGCAAAACTTACAGCAAAATTATCGGCACCGGCAGCTACTTGCCGGAGAAGCGCGTCACCAATCAGGACTTGACCGAACAGCTCGCCGCCAAGGGCATCGAGACGTCGGATGAATGGATCGTCTCGCGCAGCGGTATCTCGGCGCGCCATTACGCGGCGCCGTCGCAAAACTCCTCGGACCTGGGCGTGGAAGCGGCCAAAAAGGCCCTGGAAATGGCGGGCCTGAGCGGCAACGACCTGGACCTGATCATCGTCGCCAGCTCGACCCCCGATTTCTTCGGCAGCTTCCCCAGCACCGCCTGCATCGTGCAGAGCAAGCTGGGCATCACGAATAACTGCGCCGCCGTCGACGTGCAAGCCGTCTGCAGCGGTTTTGTATATGCAGTCGCCACCGCCGATAGCTTTATTCAATCTGGCATGCACAAGAATGTGCTGGTGATCGGCGCGGAAGTGTTTTCGCGCATCCTCAATTTCGACGACCGCGGCACCTGCGTGCTGTTCGGCGACGGCGCCGGCGCCATTGTCATGACGGCCTCCAAGGAGCCCGGCATCCTCGCTACCAAGCTGCATGCGGACGGTCGCCACTCGAACATCCTCAGCGTACCAGGCAGCGTGGCTGGCGGGGCACTGGCCGGCAGTGCCTTCCTGTACATGGATGGCCCGGCCGTGTTCAAGCTGGCCGTGTCCGTGCTGGAAAAGGTCGCGCACGAAGCCTTGGCCCAAGCGAACATGACATCGGACCAGATCGACTGGCTGATCCCGCACCAGGCGAACATCCGCATCATGAACAGCACGGCCAAGAAACTCGGCTTGCCGCTGGACAAGATGGTTGTTACCGTCGACCAGCATGGCAATACCTCGGCAGCGTCTATCCCGCTGGCACTGGACATCGCCGTGCGCGACGGCCGCGTCAAGAAGGGTGACAACGTCATGATGGAAGGCGTGGGCGGCGGCTTTACCTGGGGCGCCGTGCTGGCGCGCATGTAATCCCGCAATACTATTAAAAAACGGAGTCGACATGACACAATTTGCATTTGTTTTCCCAGGCCAAGGCTCGCAAGCGATTGCGATGCTCGACGGTTTCGCCGGCAACCCCGTGGTTGCGCAGACCGTGGCCGAAGCGTCGGAAGCCCTGCAATTCGACCTGGGCAAGCTGATCGCCGAAGGGCCGAAGGAAGAGCTGGACCTGACCACCAGCACGCAACCCGTGATGCTGACGGCGGCCGTGGCTTTCTACCGTGCCTGGCTGGCAGCGGGCGGTCCCGTGCCGAACGTTGTTGCTGGCCATAGTCTCGGTGAATACTCGGCGCTCGTCGCCGCCGGCGTCATTTCGTTCAAGGATGCCGTGCCGCTCGTGCGCTTCCGCGCGCAAGCCATGCAGGAAGCCGTGCCGGTAGGGCAGGGCACGATGGCCGTCGTGCTGGGCCTGTCGGATGACGACGTGCGCGCCGCCTGTGCGGAAGCGGCGGCGGAGAACCCGGCCCTGGTGGTCGAGCCTGTCAATTTCAATGCCCCAGCGCAAGTCGTCATCGCCGGCCACACGGCTGCAGTCGAGCGTGCCTGCGAACTGGCCAAGGCCAAGGGCGCCAAGCGCGCCATGAAGCTGCCCGTCTCGGCGCCATTCCATTCGTCGTTGCTGAAACCAGCATCGGACCGCTTGCGCGAGTACATGGCCGGCCTGACGTTCGCCGCACCGCAGATCGCCCTGATCAACAACGTCGACGTAGCCATCGTCAACGATGTCGCCGGCATCAAGGATGCGCTGGTGCGCCAGGCGGCGAGCCCCGTACGCTGGGTGGAAACCATGCAGAAAGTGGCTGCCGACGGTATCACGCAAGTGATCGAGTGTGGTCCGGGCAAGGTTCTGATGGGCCTGGCCAAGCGCATCGATCCGGTGCTGGTGGGCGACGCCATTGTTGACCAGGCCTCGCTGGAACGCATTTTGACGCAGCTCAAATAAACATCAGATTGCGGCAGCCTGCCTGCCGCGCTTGTTTTTAAGGATACTCATGAATTTAGCAAATCAAGTCGTGCTGGTGACGGGCGCTTCGCGCGGCATCGGTCGCGCCATCGCCACCGAACTGGGCAAGCAGGGCGCCACCGTAGTTGGCACTGCCACCTCGGAAAGCGGCGCGCAAGCCATCACCGATTACCTGGCCGCCGAAGGCGTGGCGGGCAAGGGTCTGGTCCTGAACGTGACCGATGCGGCGCGCTGCGCGGCCGTCGTCGATGAAGTGCAGAAAACCTATGGCAGCCTGTCGATCCTCGTCAACAATGCGGGTATCACGCAAGACCAGCTGGCCATGCGCATGAAGGATGACGAGTGGGATAGCGTCATTTCCACCAACCTGTCGGCCGTCGGCCGCCTGTCGCGCGCAGTACTGCGTGGCATGATGAAGGCCAAAGCTGGGCGTATCATCAATATCACGTCGGTGGTGGCCTCGTCGGGCAATCCGGGGCAAATGAATTACGCGGCGGCCAAGGCCGGCGTGGAAGGCATGAGCCGCGCCCTGGCGCGCGAAATCGGCAGCCGCAACATTACCGTTAACTGCATCGCCCCCGGCTTCATCGATACCGATATGACCAAGGCCCTGAGCGAAGAGCAGCACGCGGCCCTGTTGACGCAAATTCCCCTGTCCCGCCTGGGCAAACCGGAAGACGTGGCAGCGGCGGTGGCCTTTCTGGCCTCGCCGCAAGCGGCGTATATCACGGGCACGACCCTGCACGTGAACGGCGGAATGTACATGAATTGATGTGAAAGGCAGGCAGGGCGGGCGTTTGTGGCATGATTCAACGATCGTTTTTGTCTATAATCACATCTTTTAGCAGCAGCTTCGGTCGAATTAGCAGCAGACACCGAAATTAGTATTCGGACGCGCAAACCTGATAAAATGCGCGCACTTTCCGTAACACACACTTTGGAGCCATAACATGTCGGATATCGAACAACGCGTTAAGAAAATCGTCGCTGAGCAACTGGGCGTTGCAGAAGCAGACATCAAAATCGAATCCTCCTTCGTCGACGATCTCGGCGCCGATTCCCTGGACACCGTGGAACTGGTCATGGCCCTGGAAGACGAATTCGAAATGGAAATCCCTGACGAACAAGCTGAAAAAATCACCACCGTGCAACAGGCGATCGACTACGCCACCGCACACGTCAAGGCCTAAGCCTGTCTGACCGACTTCAGGAGAATCGCTTGAGCCGTTCTAAAAACCGTCGTGTTGTTGTCACCGGCCTGGGCTGTGTTTCACCTGTCGGCAATACTATTGCCGAGGCGTGGGGCGCAATCATTGAAGGTAAATCCGGCATTGCCACGATTACCAAGTTTGATGCATTGCCCTTCACCACGCATTTTGCCGGTGAAGTCAAAGGTTTCAATATCGAAGAGTACATCTCCGGTAAGGAAGCCCGCCACATGGATACCTTTATCCATTACGGCATGGCTGCAGGCATCCAGGCGATGCAGGACTCCGGTCTGGAAGTGACCGAGGAAAACGCCGAGCGCATCGGCGTGATCATCGGTTCCGGTATCGGCGGCTTGCCGCTGATCGAGGAAACCAAATCCGAGTACGAAAAGCGCGGTCCGCGCCGTATCTCGCCATTTTTCGTGCCTGCCTCGATCATTAACATGATTTCTGGCAACCTTTCGATCAAATATGGTCTGAAGGGTCCGAATCTGGCGATCGTGACGGCGTGTACCACCGGTTTGCACAGCATAGGCGCTGCCGCGCGCATGATCGAGTACGGCGATGCCGACGTCATGATCGCCGGTGGTGCTGAATCGACCGTGTCGCCGCTGGGCCTGGGCGGTTTCGCCTCGGCTCGTGCCTTGTCGACCCGCAACGACGATCCGGCAACGGCATCGCGTCCGTGGGATGCCGACCGCGACGGCTTCGTGCTGGGCGAGGGCGCTGGTGTCATGGTGCTGGAAGAGTATGAGCACGCGGTGGCCCGTGGTGCCAAGATCTATGCCGAAGTGCATGGTTTCGGGATGAGCGCAGATGCTTATCACATGACCTCGCCGCTGGAAGATGGTAGCGGCGGCAGCAAATCGGTGATCGCGGCCCTCAACAACGCAGGCTTGAATCCGGATCAGATTCAGTACCTGAACGCGCACGGCACGTCGACCCCGCAAGGCGACGTGGCGGAAGTGATGGGTATCAAACGCACCTTCGGCGAGCATGCCAAGCATATGGTCGTCAACTCGACGAAGTCGATGACGGGCCATTTGCTGGGCGGCGCGGGCGGTCTGGAAGCGGTGTTTACGGTCCTGGCGTTGCACCATCAGGTGTCGCCACCGACCATCAACATCTTCAACCAGGATCCGGCTTGCGATCTCGATTTCTGTGCCAACACGGCGCGGGATATGAAGATCGATTATGCGGTGAAGAATTCGTTCGGCTTCGGCGGAACGAATGGCACGCTGATTTTCGGTAAAGCGAAATAAGCAGGAACTTTCAAGCGCTCGCTACGGTCAAACCGTAGTGAGCGCTGATTCGGTGCCAACGTTCGTTGGTGCCTGAATTTGCCCGGCATGGTGCCGGCGCGCCTGATGTTTTCCCCTTTGAGTTGTCACTATGTCGATCGCGGTAGCGGCTGTCATTCGCACGCCTGTCTGTTTGCGCCTGCTGCAAGCGGTGCTGGGGCTGTGTGCTGTGCTGGCAGCCTGCCCCTTGAGCGGCGCGTGGCGCGTTGCGGCCCTGTCTGAGCCTGGCCCCGGCCAGCTGGTGGGCGGCTATGCGCTGGGCTGGCCCGGTGCCCTGCCGAGTGCGACTGGCGGCGTGTTTTTGCTGGCTTTGCTGCGCAAGCGCAGAAAGCCGCAGGTGCTTGATATTTCGCCGGTCGGCCAGTTGCGGCTGGGGGTATATCTGGAACATGGCGGGGCGCCGTTGGTGCCGCCTGTGCTGCGCCTGTTGCCCGGTTCTACCCTGTGGCCATCGCTGCTGGTGCTGTGCCTGGTCGATGCCGCGGGGCGACGCACGCAGGTGCTGGTGCAGCGTGGCAGCGCTTGCACCGCCTTCCGTCCGCTGGCCGTGGCGTGCCGGGCCATTGCGGCGCGGAGCGGGGACGAATAAAAGTGGGGCGAACACTGAACTTCTTGCAGCGGGCCAACTCTATATCCATACAGGCGCCCACGCTGCATGCGAACAGGGGCATCGGGCGTGAGCACAGAGCGCGAGTATGATCAGTTACTGGTCGAGCGGGTGCAGGCTGGCGACAAACGGGCATTCGATGTGCTGGTATCGAAATATCAGCGCCGCTTGATGCGTCTTGTGTCGCGACTTGTGCATGACCCGGCGGAGGCCGAAGATGTGGTGCAGGAAACCTTTATCAAGGCATACCGGGCGCTGCGCCATTTTCGCGGCGATGCCGCCTTTTATACCTGGTTGTATCGCATCGGCATCAATACGGCCAAGAATTATCTCGTCACGCAGGGGCGGCGCGCCGCCACGTCCTGCGATGCCGACGCCGAGCAGGCGGAATCCTTCGATGACGGCACTAAATTGCGCGACAACAATACGCCCGAATCCGTGCTGGCCAGCAAGCAGATTGCAGTCACCGTTAATGCGGCCATGGAAGTGCTGCCCATCGAGCTGCGCACGGCCATCGTGCTGCGCGAGATCGAGGGCCTCAGCTATGAAGAGATTTCGGAAATCATGGCGTGCCCCATTGGCACCGTGCGCAGCCGCATTTTTCGCGCGCGCGAAGTGATCGCGGAGAAATTGAAACCGTTGTTGGATATGCCGATTGACAAGCGCTGGTAATCTGGGGAGTATGGGGTTGGCATGGCTGCGTCCGGTTTCCGCAACTATTCTCTTGAAATGGCAGGACCCATCATGGATACGCATACACGATTGCACGAGACGATTTCCGCCCTGGCCGATGGTGAGCTGGCGGCGAGCGAACTCGAACTGGCTTTTGCGGCCCTCGATACGCCATCGGGGCGGCAAGCCTGGAATGCCTATCGCCTGATAGGCGACTTGCTGCGCTCGGAGCAGTGCGGCCATGCCCTGGGCGCCGAATTCGACGCACGCCTGGCCAGGCGCCTGGCCGCCGAGGCGGCGCCTGACGAGCAGGCTGTCCACGCGGAGCCATTGCAATCCCTGTCCTCTGCCATCGTGCCGCTGGGCACTGCCGAGCCGCTGGAGGCGGGGCCGCTGGCACAGCGCTAGCGCTGCGGCATCTTATGCCAGGCTTAACCTGCCCCTGGCCCTCTTGACACCGGACTTCGCTACGATTGACACTGTGTGCTGGCAATATCTTGCTTTTGCGATATATTGTTGTATTGCTTTCCATGCGCGCTGCCAGGTGTGTTTGCCCCTGGGATTCCGTCATGACGGGCAAGCATGCGCGTAGGCAATCGCCTGATCCGTTTTAATACTCGAAAAGATCCTTTCCATGAAAAAAAACATGTGTGTCGCCAGCAAGTCGTTTTCAGTGAAGACGCTTTCCGCCTTATTGTTCGGTACGGCTGGCCTCTTTCTCGCTCCCACTATGCTGGGCCTGGCGCCACAGGCGCACGCGGCCGTGCCGGCCGTGAAGTTGCCTGATTTCGCTGACCTGGTCGATGCCGTCGGTCCGGCTGTGGTGAATATTCGTACCACCGAGCGCCTGAAGATGAATGCGCCCGGTGCGGGTGGCCAGGATGAGCAGGAAATGCAGGAATTCCTGCGCCGCTTCTTTGGCGGTGCCATGCCTGTGCCGCGCCAGCAGGCACCGCGTGGCGGTCGTCGGGCCGTGCCGCAGGAGCAGGAAGTGCAGCGCGGCGTCGGTTCCGGTTTCATCATCTCGGCCGATGGTTACGTGCTGAGCAATGCCCACGTGGTCGATGGCGCCGACGAGGTGTACGTGACCCTGACGGACAAGCGCGAATTCAAGGCCAAGGTGATCGGCGCTGATGCCCGCACCGACGTGGCCCTGCTGAAAATCGAGGGCGCCAACCTGCCGCGCCTGACCATCGGCGACTCGGACAAGATACGCGTGGGCGAGTGGGTGATCGCCATCGGCTCGCCATTCAACCTGGAAAATACGGTGACGGCCGGCATCATTTCCGCCAAGTCCCGCGATACGGGCGACTACCTGCCCCTGATCCAGAGCGACGTGGCCGTCAACCCTGGCAACTCGGGCGGTCCCTTGATCAATATGCGCGGCGAAGTGATCGGCATCAACTCGCAGATCGCCACTTTGTCCGGCGCCTACAATGGCATTTCATTTGCCGTACCGATCGATGAAGCCATGCGCGTGGGCGAGCAGCTGAAAAAGACGGGTAAAGTGGTGCGCGGGCGCATCGGCGTGCAGATCGGCGAAGTGAGCAAGGACGTGGCGGAATCGCTGGGCTTGCCGAACGCCAAGGGCGCGCAAGTGTCGATGGTGGAGCCGGGTGGCGCGGCCGACAAGGCGGGTATCAAGCCGGGCGACATCATCCTGAAATTCAACGGCGCGGCCATCGAGCGCTGGTCCGACGTGCAGCGCCTGGTCGGTGACGCCACTCTTAATGGCAAGTCCAACATCACCATCTGGCGCAATGGCGCGCAGCAGACCTTGCCCATCACCGTGAGCGAACTGGAAGGCGACAAGACGACCAAGAAGTCGGAAGCGCAAGCCGTCAATGCACTGGGGCTGAAGGTCAGCGACGTGCCGGCCGCGAAAAAGCAGGAATTGAGGATCGACGCGGGCGCGCTGGTCGACGATGCGGGTGGGGTGGCGGCCCTGGCGGGCCTGCAGCCTGGCGATGTGATCTTGCAATTGAACAACGTTGCCGTGAAAGATGCCAAGCAGTTCAATGCCCTGGTGGCCAAGCTCGATCCGAAGAAGCCGTCGGCCGTGCTGGTGCGCCGTGGCAATACGGCGCAATTCGTCTCGCTGCGCCCGTCAGCCAAGTAAATTCTGGGGGTAGTCCCTGCGGGATCGGAATTCAAGCCACTGGCTTGAATTCCCCCGTCGGGACTAGGCGTCCCCGTCCGACGCCAGCCTTCCTTTGCGCCATCACTAAAATATGCACTTCACTCTCTATTCCCGCAGCTACTGCCATTTATGCCAGGATATGCTTGACGCATTGTTCCTGTTGCAGTCGCCTGACAAACCGTTTACGGTGGAAGTGATCGATATCGATGCTTCGCCCGATGCCTCGCTGCTGGCGCGCTTCGACGAACTGGTGCCGGTGCTGTTTGGCGACCTGGCGCAGCCGGAGCTCTGCCATTATTTTCTGGACGAGGCTGCCGTGCGTCGCTGCCTGTCGTAGCTTAAATAACAATATTCACGCTGCATTGCACCATCCTGGTGCTGTAAACAGCTGAAAATGTCGGCTTGCCCAGTGCCGGCCTCTGAAAGACGGGCTTTCTACTCTGAAATCCGGTAAAATGGGAAGGTCGAAAAAGCTACTGTCCGAGGCAGCAGCTTCTGTCGCTTCAAAAGCGCTCGCCTGGGCATGCAGATGTCCTGCTCGGAGCGCTTTTTTCATCATGAGTGGGGCGCCCGGTGTTGGCCCTGTTTGGCCCGGACATGATCCCCTTGATTCCTGTTAAAGCAGTGTTGTCACTCGCACATATATTAGTTAATGAATAACATACGCAACTTCTCCATCATCGCCCATATTGACCACGGTAAATCGACCCTGGCTGACCGCATCATTCAATTGTGCGGCGGCTTGTCCGACCGCGAGATGGAGGCGCAGGTGCTCGATTCGATGGATCTGGAGCGCGAGCGCGGCATTACCATCAAGGCGCAGACGGCGGCCCTGCACTACAAGGCACGCGATGGCCAGATCTACAACCTGAACCTGATCGATACACCAGGCCACGTCGACTTCAGCTATGAAGTGTCGCGCTCGCTGTCGGCGTGCGAAGGCGCGCTGCTGGTGGTTGACGCGTCGCAAGGCGTGGAAGCGCAAACGGTCGCCAACTGCTATACGGCGCTGGACCTGGGCGTGGAAGTGGTGCCCGTCCTGAACAAGATCGACTTGCCGAACGCGGACCCGCCGAACGCCATTGCCGAAATCGAAGACGTGATCGGCATCGATGCGGCCGACGCCGTGCATTGCTCGGCCAAGACGGGCTTCGGCGTGCTGGACGTGCTCGAGCAGTTGATCGTCAAGGTGCCGCCACCGAAGGGCGACCCCGATGCGCCGCTGCAGGCGCTGATCGTCGATTCCTGGTATGACGCCTATGTGGGCGTGGTCATGCTGGTACGCGTGGTCAACGGCACCCTGAAACCGAAAGACAAGATCCGCCTGATGGCCACCGATTCGGTGCAGCTGGTGGAAGACATCGGCGTATTTTCTCCCCGTTCGCAATCCTTGCCGCAATTGTCGGCAGGCCAGGTGGGCTTCATCATCGCCGGCATCAAGGAATTGAAGGCGGCCAAGGTGGGCGATACCGTCACCCTGGTCAGCCGTCCTGCCGCCGCGCCATTGCCTGGCTTCAAGGAAGTGCAGCCGCAAGTGTTCGCCGGCCTGTTCCCCGTGGAAGCGAACCAGTACGACGCGCTGCGCGACTCGCTGGAAAAGCTGAAACTGAACGACGCGGCCCTGATGTACGAGCCGGAAGTGTCACAGGCGCTGGGCTTCGGCTTCCGCTGCGGCTTCCTGGGCTTGCTGCACATGGAAATCGTGCAGGAACGCCTCGAGCGCGAATTCGATATGGACCTGATCACCACGGCGCCAACCGTGGTGTATGAAGTGATCCAGCGCGACGGCACCATGATCAACGTCGACAACCCGTCGAAGATGCCCGATCCGTCGCGCATCGAGGAAGTGCGCGAGCCTATCGTCACGGTCAATCTGTACATGCCGCAGGAATACGTGGGCTCCGTGATTACCCTGTGTATCGGCAAGCGCGGCATCCAGATGGACATGAGCTACCACGGCCGCCAGGTCAAGCTCGTGTATGAAATGCCGATGGCCGAGATCGTGCTGGACTTCTTTGACCGCCTGAAATCGACGTCGCGCGGTTATGCCTCGATGGATTACGAGTTCAAGGAATACCGCGCGGCCGACGTGGTCAAGGTCGACATGCTGATCAACAGCGAAAAAGTCGATGCGCTGGCCATCATCGTCCACCGTTCGAACAGCCAGTACCGTGGCCGCCAGGTGGCCGCCAAGATGCGCGAACTGATCCCGCGCCAGATGTTCGACGTGGCCATCCAGGCGACCATCGGCGCGAACATCATTTCGCGCGAGAACGTGAAAGCCTTGCGCAAGAACGTGCTGGCCAAGTGCTATGGCGGCGACATCAGCCGCAAGAAAAAATTGCTGGAAAAACAAAAAGCGGGTAAGAAACGCATGAAGCAAGTAGGTTCCGTGGAAATCCCGCAAGAGGCATTCCTGGCAATTTTACAAGTGGATGGTTAATAATGAACCTGCAAGTAATTTTAGGAAACTTCGCTTTAATCCTGTTCGTGCTGATGGTGTTGACGGGCCTGGTCTGGTGCCTGGATGTGTTTTATCTGTCCAAGCAGCGCCGCAAGGCGGCCGACCGCGCCCTGGCTGATTTCGATGCGCGCCAGTCCAAGCTGGCCGCTGAGGGCATCAAGTCCGATGCGGGCGGCAGCCGCGCGACCATTGAGGCAGCGCTGTTGCGCCAGCCGACCTGGGTCGAGTATTCGGGCAGCTTCTTCCCCGTCATCGCCCTGGTGTTCTGCCTGCGCTCGTTCCTGTACGAGCCATTCAAGATCCCGTCGAGCTCGATGGTGCCGACCTTGCTGGTGGGCGATTTGATCCTGGTCAACAAGTTCACCTATGGCATCCGTTTGCCGATCGTCAACAAGCGCATCATTGAAGTCAACGATCCGCAGCGCGGTGACGTGATGGTGTTCAAGTACCCGAAAGATATGTCGCAAGACTATATCAAGCGGGTGATCGGCGTGCCCGGTGATAAAATCACCTATGAAAACAAGCGCTTGACGGTCAACGGCAAGGAAGTGCGGTACACGCCGCTGGACGACTACCTCGATGACGAAAGCACTGTGTATCACAAGCAGCTGGAAGAAAATCTGACGGGCGTGAGCCACCGCATCCTCAACGACGAACCGGCTCCCACGTTGAACTTGCGCGAAGTGAAGGATTTCCCGCACAAGGACGCGTGCAACTACAACGAAGACGGTTTTACGTGTGTGGTGCCACAAGGCAATTACTTCATGATGGGCGATAACCGCGACAATAGCGCGGACAGCCGCTACTGGGGCTTCGTGCCGAACGAGAACATCGTCGGCAAGGCATTCCTGGTGTGGATGAACTTCAGTAACCCGAAACGCGTGGGCGGCATACACTAGGCCGGCCAGGTCTCCAGAGACCACCCATGGCTGCCGCGCCGATTCCCCGCGCGGCGGCCAGCCGAATTACTCAGATGATACAGAAACAACAATGAATCTTCAGCTATTGCAAACCCGTTTAGGCTATACGTTCCAGGATGCTGGCCTGTTGCAGCAAGCCTTGACGCATCGTAGCCACAGCAGTTTGCATAATGAGCGGCTGGAATTCCTGGGCGACTCCATCCTCAACTGCGTGGTCGCCTCCATCCTGTACGAACGCTTCAAGTCCATCGACGAGGGCGACCTGTCGCGCCTGCGCGCCAATCTGGTGAAGCAGCAGTCGCTGTATGAGATCGCGCAAAAGCTGGAATTGTCGCAATTCCTGCGCCTGGGCGAAGGCGAGCTGAAGTCGGGCGGTTTCCGCCGTCCATCGATCCTCGCAGATACCCTGGAAGCCTTGCTGGGCGCGATTTTCCTCGATACGGGTTTCGACGCCGCCAGCACGGTGATCCGCGCCTTCTACATTCCCATCCTCGACTCGGTCGATCCGCAAACCCTGGGCAAGGATGCCAAGACCTTGCTGCAGGAGTTTTTGCAAAGCAAGAAAATTTCGCTGCCACAGTATAACGTGGTGGCCACCCATGGCGCCGCCCACAGCCAGGAATTCGAGATCGAATGCCTGGTGCCGAAATTGAACATCCAGGTCTACGGCCGTGGCGGAAGCCGCCGCGCCGGTGAGCAAGCCGCCGCCAAACTGGCGCTGGACGTGGCCGAGCAGGCGCTGTTGAAGTCGCCAGCCGCCAGCCGCAAGCCCAAACCGCGCGCCGCCCAGCTCAAGCTGGCCGGCATTGCCACCATCCAGAGCGACGACGCGGCAGCCCCTGCGGCCCCGGCGATCGCCGCTCACACTAAACAGAATCGACACTAGCATGACAGCCACTAAAATGCCCGACAACTTCCGCTGTGGCTATATCGCCATCGTGGGCCGCCCCAACGTGGGCAAATCGACCCTGATGAACGTGCTGATCGGCGCGAAGGTCAGCATCACTTCGCGCAAGGCGCAAACCACGCGCCACCGCATCACGGGCATCCAGACGGTGCCGGATGCGCAGTTTATCTACGTCGACACGCCCGGCTTCCAGACGCGCCACTCGAACGCGCTGAACAAGACGCTGAACAAGACCGTCACGAACACCCTGATTTCCTCGGATGTGATTTTGTACGTGATCGAGGCGGGCACCTTTGGCCCGGCCGACCAGCAAGTGATGGACCTGCTGCCGAAGGAAGTGCCATGCATCCTCGTCATCAACAAATCCGACCGCGTCAAGGACAAGGCCGTGCTGCTGCCGTTCGCGCAAAAGATCGCCGCCATGCGCGACTTCGCCGCCATTGTGCCCGTGTCCGCCAAGCTGCATTTCCAGCTGGAAGGCTTGCAGAACGAGATCAAGCGCTTCTTGCCGGAAAACCAGCCCATCTTCGGACCTGACGACATCACGGACCGCAGCGAGAAATTCCTTGCCTCGGAAATCGTGCGAGAAAAATTGTTCCGCTTCGTGGGCGACGAATTGCCATACACGAGTACCGTGCTGATCGAGAAATTCGAGCAGGAAGGCGATCTGCGCCGCGTGTTCGCCGCCATCCTGGTCGAGCGCGATACGCACAAGTCCATGATTATCGGCAACAAGGGTGCGCGCCTGAAGGAAGTCTCCACCCAGGCCCGCCTGGACATGGAAAAACTGTTCGGCGGCCCCGTGTACCTGGAAATCTGGGTCAAGGTCAAATCGGGCTGGGCCGACAACGAGGCGGGCTTGCGCGCCTACGGCTACGAGTAATCCGCAACCCGGGGGCGACGCCACACGCATGAGCACCACCACGCCAGCGCAGCCTGAGCTCGCGCCAGCTTCATCTGCTGTCTGCGTACCTGTCCCCGCGCCGGTGGCCATCGCGCCGCCGGCCGCAACTTCCGCACCGCCGCCAAGGCGCAGCCGTCCGCCCGCGCGCGACGGCAAGGTCACGGGCCAGCCAGCCTTCGTGCTGCACAGCTATCCGCATAAAGAAACCAGCCTCATCGTCGACGTGTTTACACGCGAATACGGCCGCATTGCGCTCGTCGCCAAGGGCGCCAAGCGGCCCCATTCGCAGTTGCGTGGCGTGCTGCAGACCTTCCAGCCCCTGCAGGCCGGCTGGACGGGCAAATCTGAACTGCGTATTTTGACGGGCGCCGAATGGGTGGGAGGCATGCTGCCGCTGGAAAAGACGGCCCTGCTGTGCGGCTTTTATCTGAACGAATTGCTGGTGAAACTGCTGGCGCGCGACGACCCGCATCCCGTCCTGTTCGACCACTACGTTGCTACCTTGAATCAACTGGCGCACAATGAGCCGCCACCCATCGTGCTGCGCAAGTTCGAGCGCGCCCTGCTCAAGGAAACGGGCGTGGCGGCCGACCTGACGCGCTGCACGGGCACGCGCCAGGCCGTCGAGGCGGGGCAGGTCTACGTGGTCGATCCGGAACGGGGGCCACGTCCGGCACGCGCCAGCGATGCCTGGCCGAAGATCACGGGCAAGACCCTGCTCGATATGGAGCGCGAAGATTATCTTGACGTGGCCACGCAGGCGCAAAGCAAGTTGCTGATGCGCTTTTTGCTGGCCCATCAACTGGGTGGCGCCACCTTGAATACGCGCCAGATACTGATTGATTTAATGCAGCTGTAGCGCTGCTCTTTACCTCATTGCGGCGCTACGACATTTTACGGATACCATCACTATGAGCTTTTTGCAGCCTTCCGGCCCCGTCATCGACCTGGGCGTCAATATCGACCACGTGGCTACCTTGCGCAATGCGCGCGGCACCGCGTATCCGGACCCGATCCGCGCGGCCCTGCTGGCCGAGCAGGCGGGCGCCGACGCCATCACGCTGCACTTGCGCGAAGACCGCCGCCACATCAAGGATGCGGACGTGATCGCCATCGCGCCGCAGTTACTGACGCGCATGAACCTGGAAGCGGCTGTCACGGCTGAGATGATCGATTTCGCCTGCCGCATCCAGCCTGCCGACGTCTGCCTGGTGCCGGAAAAACGCACGGAAGTGACGACCGAAGGGGGGCTGGACGTGGTGCGCTACTTCAAGGAAGTGCAGGCGGCCGTGCAGCAATTGCAAGGCGAGGGCATCCGTGTGAGCCTGTTCATCGATGCGGACGAGCAGCAGATCGCCGCTGCCGCCGAGCTCGGTGCGCCCGTGATCGAGCTGCATACGGGGCGCTACGCCGATACGCAAGGCGCCGAGCAACTGGCCGAGCTGGAACGCATCAAGGCGGGCGTGCTGTTCGGCGTGGGGCGCGGCTTGAAAGTCAATGCGGGCCACGGTTTGCATTACACCAATGTGCAGGCCATCGCCGCCATTCCGGACATTGCTGAACTGAACATCGGCCACGCCATCGTCGCGCATGCCGTGTTTGTCGGCTGGGAAAATGCCGTGCGCGAAATGAAGGCCATCATGGTGGCCACGCGCCTGGGCAACAAAGCATAAACGCACGCACAAGGGAGACCGCCATGATCTACGGCATCGGCACCGATATCTGCAAGATTCCCCGCATCGAGGCGGCCCTGGCCCGCCATGGCGAGCGTTTTGCGCAGAAAATACTGGGGCCGCAGGAGCTGGAAAAATTCCGTGCCCGCAGCGCCAGGAATGCCGTGCGCGGCGTGCGCTTCCTGGCCACCCGCTTTGCGGCCAAGGAGGCGTTTTCCAAGGCCATCGGCCTGGGCTTGCGCATGCCGATGACCTGGCCCGCCGCGCAGATGCTGAATCACCCCAGCGGCAAGCCGAGGATCGTCTGCAGCGGCGTGCTGGCGGACTTCATGGCAACAAACCGGCTGAGCGCGCAAGTGACGATCAGCGATGAAGAAGAATATGCGGTCGCGTTCGTGATCGTGGAACAGGCGGAGTAGCAATGAGATGCCGGGGTCAGTCTTTTCGATCGGAATGCGTCCCACTGGGACGTATTCCCCCGGCGGGTCTGACCCCATTTAAGTAAGAGCCAGCAATGACTGAAGCAATACCCGATCTCAATTCCATCGAAACGCCACCCGACCCGCGCGCGCAGGTGCTGGCCACGGTCGCCAAGTTGCCGAACTTGCCCGGCGTGTACCGCTATTTTGACGCCGCCGACAAGGTGCTGTATGTCGGCAAGGCGCGCGACTTGAAAAAACGCGTCTCCAGCTATTTCCAGAAAAACCTGGCCAGCCCCCGTATCGCCATGATGGTCGAGCGCATCGCGCGCCTGGAAACCACCGTGACGCACAGCGAAGCGGAAGCCTTGATCCTGGAAAACAACCTGATCAAGGCGCTGCAGCCGCGCTACAACATCCTGTTCCGCGACGACAAGTCCTACCCCTACCTGAAGATTACCAGCGGCGATGCGCCGCGCATGGTGTATTACCGGGGCGCGGTGGACAAGAAGAACCAGTATTTCGGGCCGTTCCCCAGTTCCTGGGCCGTCAAGGAATCGATGCAGATCCTGCAAAAGGTGTTCTTGATCCGTACCTGCGAGGACAGCGTCTACGCCAACCGCACGCGGCCCTGCCTGCTGCACCAGATCGGCCGCTGCAGCGCGCCCTGCGTGGACCTGATCAGCAAGGAAGATTATAAAAACGACGTCGAAAACGCGGCACGCTTCCTGCGCGGGCGTCAGAGCGAAGTGATGGCTGACCTGGAAAAGAAAATGCACGCCTTTGCCGCCGAGCTGAAATTCGAGCAGGCGGTGGTGGTGCGCAACCAGATCGCTTCGCTATCGCGCGTGCTGCACCAGCAAAGCATGGAAACGACGGGCGACGCCGATGTCGACATCCTCGCCGTGCTGGTGCAGGGCGGACGCGCCTGCGTCAACCTGGCCATGGTGCGGGGCGGGCGTCACCTGGGCGACCGCGCCTACTTCCCCAGCCAGCTCAGCGATGCGGCGGCGATTGCCGAAGAACCGATCGAGGTGGAAGTTCTGGCCGCTTTCCTGGCGCAGCACTACACGGAAAAATTCATCCCTGGCACCCTGATCTTGAATATCGAATTCGACCAGCCGGCCCTGATGGTGGCATTGATGGAACAGTGCGGCCACCGCATTAACCTGATTTTCCAGCCGCAGGGACAGCGCCGTCAATGGCTGGAGATGGCGCAAAAGGGCGCCGAGATTTCTCTGGCGCGCTTGCTGTCGGAGCAGGGTTCGCAGCAATCGCGCACGCGCGCGCTGGCCGAAGCGCTACGCCTGGAAACGGAGGACCTCGACAGCCTGCGCGTGGAGTGTTTCGACATCAGCCACACGCAGGGCGAGGCGACGCAGGCGTCGTGCGTGGTATTCCATCACCACGCCATGCAGAATGGCGAATACCGGCGCTATAACATCAATGACATCACCCCCGGCGACGATTACGCGGCCATGCGCCAGGTCTTGATGCGTCGTTATGAAAAAGTGGCGAATGGCGATGGCGTCATGCCCGACGTGGTGCTGATCGACGGCGGCAAGGGGCAGATCGAAATGGCGCGCCAGGTGTTTGCCGAACTGGGACTCGATATCAGCTTGATTGTCGGCGTGGCCAAGGGGGAAGGGCGCAAGGTGGGCCTGGAAACACTGCTGTTCGTCGATGGCCGCCCGGCGCAGGAACTGGGCAAGGAATCGGCCGCGCTGATGCTGATCGCGCAAATCCGCGACGAGGCGCACCGCTTCGCCATTACCGGCATGCGCGCCAAGCGTGCCAAGACGCGCCAGACTTCGCGCCTGGAAGAGATAGAGGGCATAGGCGCCAAGCGCCGCCAGAAACTGCTGTCGCGCTTTGGCGGCTTGCGCGGCGTGGTCGATGCCAGCGTTGAGGATTTGATGTCGGTGGAGGGGATTTCGACGCAACTTGCGGAAGAAATCTACAAGCAGCTGCATTGATGGATGATGGCCTGGCCCGGCGCTGCCGCAAGCGGACTAGGCTAATACCCCCGGGCCATGTAGACTAGTGGCGCTTTCTTCACGCTTTCTTCATGTTCAATTTACCCGTCGGCCGATTGCTTCCTTATGCCTTTTAATATTCCCATCCTTTTGACCTGGCTGCGCGTGGCCCTGATTCCACTCGTCGTCGGCGTGTTTTATCTGCCGCCGTCCATGCTGCTGCATGGCGACCAGAACCTGGTTGCCACCCTGGTCTTCATTGTTGCCGCCGTGACCGACTGGTTCGATGGTTTCCTCGCGCGGCGCTGGAACCAGACCTCGGCCTTTGGCGCCTTCCTCGACCCGGTCGCCGACAAGCTGATGGTGGCGGGCGCCTTGCTGGTGCTGGTGCAGCTGGACCGTGTCAATGCCGTGCTGGCCTTCATCATCATCGGCCGCGAAATCACCATTTCCGCATTGCGCGAATGGATGGCGCAGATCGGCGCATCGAAATCGGTGGCAGTCAGCTCGATCGGCAAGATCAAAACGGCCGCGCAAATGACGGCCATCCCCTTGCTGCTCTACCACGATGTGATCTTCGGCGCGATCGATACCCATGTGTGGGGCGAAAAACTGCTGTGGATCGCCTGCGTGCTGACGGTATGGTCGATGTTCTATTACCTGCGCCTGGCATGGCCTCTCATCAAGGAAAAAGCAGGGAATTTGCACTAAGAACAGGCAGGCGGCTGTTTTGTGCGGAATATTTTGCAAAAGACCAGATATTGCCCGTTGACAGCCCCTGTAATCCCTCTATAATGCTGGCCTGTTGTTGATGACGCGGGAGTAGCTCAGTTGGTAGAGCGCAACCTTGCCAAGGTTGAGGTCGAGAGTTCGAGACTCTTCTCCCGCTCCAGTTTTCTGGATCGTGTCATAGGTAAAAACAGCAGCTGCAGTAAAAAGTAGTACTGGCGATGTAGTAGAGCTTCTGATACAATGTTGTCCACTGCGGGAGTAGCTCAGTTGGTAGAGCGCAACCTTGCCAAGGTTGAGGTCGAGAGTTCGAGACTCTTCTCCCGCTCCAGTGAATGCTGGATCAGCAGTAAAGCAGCACTGGTAAACGGTAGTAAAAAGCAGTAAAATAGTGGTTCGTATGCGGGAGTAGCTCAGTTGGTAGAGCGCAACCTTGCCAAGGTTGAGGTCGAGAGTTCGAGACTCTTCTCCCGCTCCAGCGCAAGCTGGAAGCAGTACAGCAAGATGGCAGTAGCAGAAAATAGAAGCTCCAATGCGGGAGTAGCTCAGTTGGTAGAGCGCAACCTTGCCAAGGTTGAGGTCGAGAGTTCGAGACTCTTCTCCCGCTCCAGAATTCTAAAGGGAAGCTAAGCTGGCTTCCTTTTTTTATCCGCCACAGCACGCGGCGTGATTAGGCAGTAACCAAGCTCCAATGCGGGAGTAGCTCAGTTGGTAGAGCGCAACCTTGCCAAGGTTGAGGTCGAGAGTTCGAGACTCTTCTCCCGCTCCAGTTATCAAGGTGGGCCGCAAGGCGCATCCAAGCAGTTCCTCTGGCGAGGTAGCAAAGAGGTTATGCAGCGGCCTGCAAAGCCGTTTAGACGGGTTCGATTCCCGTCCTCGCCTCCAGATGAAAAAAATAGCCCGCTTTCGAGTGGGCTATTTTTTTGTCCATATTTTTGCCGGTTGCGCATCTTGTATAATGCCGGCAAGCTCAGCCGCGCCGCCTGGCGCCTTGATGAAACTTCCCCTTTCCGCCATACCGATGTAGTCACTGACGACTTTCCTGCTCCGATCGACCTCAGCGCAGCTTTTCTGTGACACCCGCTGGCATGGCTGCGCCTGTTTATTGCCCATCAGGCCCGCATTTTCCTGTTCCGACTTTGGATACGCATCAATGATCAACACAACTTTTCGCGATGAGTGGTACTCGAACGTAGCAAAAAATATCCTGGCTGGCCTGACCACCTCCTTCGCGCTGGTGCCCGAGTGCATCGCCTTCGCCCTGGTGGCGCAGTTGAACCCCTTGATGGGCCTGTATGGCGCTTTCATCATTTGTGCATGCACGGCGATCTTTGGCGGACGTCCCGGTATGATTTCGGGCGCCGCCGGTTCCATGGCCGTGGTGATCGTGGCGCTGGTGGCGCAGCACGGTGTGCAGTATCTGCTGGCGACCGTGGTGCTGAGTGGCATTTTGATGGCCATGTTCGGTATCTTGCGCCTGGGTAAGCTGATCCGCATGGTGCCCCATCCCGTGATGCTGGGCTTTGTGAATGGTCTGGCCATCGTCATCGCCCTGGCGCAACTGGAGCATTTCCGCCAAGCCACGCCGCAAGGTGAAAGCTGGCTGCAAGGCACGCCCTTGCTCGTGATGGGTGGGCTGGTGGCCCTGACCATGGCCATCGTCTACGTGCTGCCGCGCATCACGAAGGTCGTGCCGCCAGCACTGGTGGCCATCCTGGGCGTGGGCGTGCTCAGCCATGTCTTGCACTTGCCCACGCGCACCCTGGGCGACCTCGCGCATATCGCCGGCGGCTTGCCAGCCCTGCATTTCCCCACCGTGCCGCTGGACATGGGCACTTTGCACATCATTTTTCCGTATGCGGCGCTGATGGCCATGGTGGGGCTGCTGGAAACCTTGCTCACATTTAATCTCACAGATGAGATAACGGAAACGCGGGGGCAGCCGAACCGCGAATGCATCGCGCTCGGTGCCTCGAACGTCGTCTCGGGCCTGTTTGGCGGCATGGGCGGCTGCGCCATGATCGGGCAGACGATGATCAATTTGAGTTCCGGCGGCCGCTCGCGCCTGTCGGGCGTGACGGCCGGCGTGATGATTCTGCTGTTCATCCTGTTCCTCTCGCCGCTGATCGAGCGCATACCGCTGGCCGCCCTGGTGGGCGTGATGTTCGTGGTGGCCCAGCAGACGTTTGCCTGGGGTTCCTTGCGCGTGCTGGGCAAGGTGCCGTTGCAGGATGCGCTGGTGATCGTTGCCGTGACGGTGATCACGGTATTCACCGACCTGGCGATGGCCGTGCTGTGCGGCATCGTCATCGCCGCCTTGAATTTTGCCTGGCAACATGCGCGCGACATGCGCGCCGACATCGATGACAAGACTCCGGGCGTGCGCGTGTACGTGCCGCACGGCACCCTGTTTTTCGCTTCGGCCACGCACTTCCAGGAACTGTTCCAGCCGACCGCCGATCCGGCCTGCGTCATCCTCGATTGCCGCTACATGCATATGGCCGATCACTCGGCCATCGCCGCCATTGAAGCCTTGTATGAGCGCTATGACAAGGCGGGCAAGCACCTGCAGGTGATGCATTTGTCCGCCCGCAACCAGGTCCTGCTGCAGCGCGCTGGCGTGGTGGTGAGCGTGGCGTAAAATATGGGAAGGTTGGATCCGTGCCGTTTCTCGACAATGGGCGGAATTGTTGAATGTCTGTGGAGTGTGAATGCTGTCGAACGAACAAGAACAATTATTGCAACAAAGCCAGGCTGGTTTCGACGCTTACTATGACGCGCTGGCTACGTCGCTGGTGAACTTTGTCGAGCGCCTGGGCATCCAGCCCGCGCACGAAGTGTTGACGAACGCGGCCGAATACCTGCCGTACATCGATGCAGCCATGCGCACCATCGTTATCCGAGACGAGAGCTGGCAATGGGTGAAAACCATGCTCGGCTACTTTATCGGCGAATACTTTGTGCAGGGTCATGCGGGCTGCTGGTATGTGGAAACGCGGGCCGAATCGCCGCATTTCTGCCGCTATATGGTGGGCGGCTTCGAGCATGGCCTGCCGCTGGACGCGGCCATCGATCCGGAAGCGCTGGCGCTGGCATTCCTGGGACAATCCGCGCCGCGCGAACTGGCGAAACTGATCGAAGATGCGCAAACCAGGCTGTGCTGATGCCTGGCCGTTTGGCATGCGTGGCAGTGGCTGCCACGCATTGATCGTCACACCTTAAAACTCTTCCCATTCGCCTTGGGCAGGGCTTGTTGCCTTGCTGCTGGCGCGCGTCGTGGGCAGCCGCAGGGCAGGGGCCTTGCGGGCAGGCGCGGCCGGTGTTGCTGGAGCTGTCGGCGCGCTGCGCTGCGCCGCTGTCACGCTGAAACGGTCGGTCGCCGCCGCGCTGGCATCCAGTCGGAAGACGCTGACCACCTGCGCCAGTTCGCTCGCCTGTTCCTGCATCGCTTCGGCTGCGGCCGAGGCTTCTTCCACCAGGGCTGCATTTTGCTGCGTCACCTGGTCCATTTCGGAAATGGCCTGGTTGACTTGCTCGATGCCTGCGCTCTGTTCTTCGCTGGCGTTGCTGATCTCGCTCATGATGGAGGTGACGAAGCCGATGCTTTGCACGATTTCTTCCATCGTCTTGCCGGCCTTGTCGACCAAGTCCGTGCCCACCTCGACCTTTTGCACGGAGTCGTCGATCAAGCCCTTGATTTCTTTTGCCGCCGCTGCCGAGCGCTGCGCCAGGTTGCGCACTTCCGTGGCCACCACGGCAAAGCCGCGTCCCTGTTCCCCGGCGCGTGCCGCTTCCACGGCCGCGTTCAGGGCAAGGATGTTGGTCTGGAAGGCGATGCCGTCGATGACAGAGATAATATCGACGATTTTCTTCGACGAGGTATTGATCTCACCCATGGTGGCCACCACTTCGGCTACCACGGCGCCGCCGCGGCTGGCGATGCCGGCTGCGTCGCCCGCCAGTTTGTTTGCCTGGCGCGCATTGTCCGCATTCTGCTTCACGGTCGAGGTCAGCTCTTCCATCGACGAGGCCGTTTCTTCCAGCGAACTGGCTTGCTGTTCCGTGCGCGACGACAGGTCCTGGTTGCCTGCGGCGATTTCCGCTGAGGCCGTGGCGATGGTGTCGGTGCCGCTGCGCACCTGGCCCACGATGCCGACCAGGCTGTCGTTCATGGTTTTCAGGGCGTGCATCAGCTGGCCCGTTTCATCGCGGCCCTGGGCCGTGATGGTGCTGCTCAGGTCGCCCGCTGCCACGGTTTCCGCCACTTTCACGGCATCGCGGATGGGACCTGTGATCGAGCGCGTGATCCACCACGCGAAACCGATGCCCATCAGCACGGCCAGCACGCCCATGGTGATCAGGAAGATGCGGGTGCTGCTGTAAGCCTCGATGATGCTGGCGCCTACGCCGTCGGCAGCCTTGATCTGCATGCCGGCAAAGCGCTTCACTTCGGCCAGGTAGGCCGTGGTGATTGGCGTGACTTCCTTCTCGAATACTTCCTTGGCGCCCGCCACGTCGCCGTCGGCCTTCATCTTGAAGGCGCGTGCGCGCGTCGTCACATAATCGGTGCGTACCTTGCGCACGACCTTGAATTGCTCGATCACGGCCGGGTTGAGCAGCGACGCGATGATGTCGTCCTGCAGCTTGCTGGAACGCTCCGCATCGACTTTCAAGTCTTCCTCGATCTTGGCGCGCACGATGGGATCGGTGATTTCAAACGAGGCCACGCCGCGCACGCTGTTCAGTTCAATGATCTTCGACCATTCGGCCACCATACGCTGGTTCTTGATGCTGGTATTGATGAGGCGGTAAGTCAGGTCACTGGCCGTTTGCATGCGCACGAGGGCGGTGATGGTCAAGGCGGCAAGCAACAGCAATACGACAGCAAAGCCGACGCCAAGGCGGCTGCCGATGTTCAGGTTTTTCATGTAATTCCTAGCAGTTTAATAGTCATGATCGCCGCCGCCAGCAGGGGCGGACAGGCGCCGCAAGGCGCAGGGGATCGGGGTCTTCGGGTGCCGCGTGCATGCGTTGCGGCGCGCCGCGCAGTGCGCGGCGTTGGAGGTGAAGCAAGGGGTGTGGCGGCGTGGGAATCCGCTAACCAGCAAGCGCAAGTATAGCATTGACGCACGGAAATAGTTTTCCAAAGCAATTTTAATTACTTTTTGATATTAATTTATTGTTGCTTTTTTACATCAAGTACCTGGTCCATAAGTACTATCACTTACATCCCGCCTTACTTTTCGCTGTGTCTGCTGGTAAAATACTAATGATAATCATTCGTATTAAATAATCGACCAGGGAGTTGTATGCAGCGCAAGCCAGGATGTAAACCGATTACCATCGCCGTACTGGGCGCCTTGACCTTGGGCGCCGTGCCACTGGCGGCATGGGCGCAGGAAAGCTTGCCCGCCGTCACCGTGACGGCATCGAAGGACAAGGATGGCTATGTCGCCGGCACGTCCGCCAGCGGCACCAAGACGGAAATGGCCCTGCGCGATGTGCCGCAGACGATCAACGTGGTGCCGGCCGCGGTCATCCGCGACCAGAACGCCATGTCGATCCAGGACATCATGAAGAACATTCCTGGCGTGGGCTTGTCCACGGGAGACGGCCAGCGTGACCAGGTGTTTATCCGCGGCTTCACGGCCATAGGCGACCAGTTTGTCGACGGCTTCCGCGATGACGCCCTGTATTTCCGCGACCTGTCGAATGTGGAACGGCTGGAAGTGATCAAGGGGCCGGCCGCCGTCCTGTACGGCCGCGGTTCCTCGGGTGGCCTGGTCAACCGCATCTCCAAAAAACCGGGCGTGGATATCACGGACCTGGCCCTGAGCTTGACAAATACAAAAGGGCGCCGCGGCGAAGTCGACGTGGGCCGCGTTGGCGAGACGGTGGACTGGCGTTTTACTGGCGCGCGTGAATTGTCGGACAGCTACCGCGACCAGCAATTCATCAATCGCACGGCGCTGGCGCCATCGGTGGCCATCCGCCTCTCTGGCGCGACCAGGCTGCTGCTGCAGGGCGACTACCTGGAAGACCGTCGCCTGACAGACTTCGGCATCCCGTCCTACCATGGCCGCCCGGTGGCTGTTGATGCGAGCACTTACTACGGCGCCGCCAACGCCCGCGATAGCGATTTCAGCCAGTCGCGCGTGGTCTCCACGGCAGCCACCCTGACGCACAAGTTCAGCGAGTCCTTGTCGCTGCGCAATGCCTTCCGCTATTACGATTACCACCTGGACCGCAACAACACGAATATTTCCGGCAACGTCAACGAAGTCAAAGGCACGATGAACTTCGGCCACGCCAAGCTGAACCGCGACGAGAGCGGCTGGTTCAACCAGACGGAACTGACGCAAAAACTGGTCACCGGCAGCCTGCGCCATGAAGTGCTGTACGGCGCCGAGTTTGGCAAGCAAAACAAGGATGCCAACAGCTGGGCCTCGACCGTGGTGGCGACGAATGTATCGATCTTCAACCCTGTGCTGCCGCAGGTCGACCGCAGCAAGCTGGGCGCGCGCAGCGATACTTTCGGTACCTACGATACGGCCGCCGCCTACGTGCAGGATGCCATCAGCTTCAGCGACGAGTGGAAGGCGCTGGCCGGCTTGCGCTATGACAGCTATCAGCAGCAGTCGCGCCTGGCCAATGCGGCCGGAGTGACGACGGCGAAGCTGTCGCGCACGGATGCGGCCTACAGCCCCCGCGCCGGCCTCGTCTGGCAACCGGGCAGCACGCAATCGTACTATGCGTCGTGGAGCCGCTCGTTCCAGCCCAGCGGCGAGAACTTCGCTCTGGCCGCCAACAATGCCGACCTGGCGCCGGAAACCACGCGCAACACGGAAGTGGGCGCCAAGTACGAGCTGTGGGGTGGCCGCGCCAACGCCACTGTGTCGCTGTTCCGCCTGGAACGCGACAATATCAAGACCAGCGACCCCATCACGAACCGCATCGTACCTGTCGGCACGCAGCGCACGGACGGCCTGGAGCTGACTTTGAATGCCGACCTGCATGATGGCTGGAAGATGGTGGCCGGCTATGCCTACCTGGACGCCACCATCACGGATTCCATCGCCGTCGACAAGAGCGTCAACGTAGCGGGCACAACGACGGCCAGTTCCGTCGCCATCAAGGGCAAGCGCGCCACGTTGACGGCGCGCAATACGGCCAACCTGTGGCTGACGAAAGACCTGGGCCATGGCTACACCGTGGGCGGAGGCATGAATGCCGTCGGCAGCCGCTTCGCCAATCCGGGCAATACGGTGGTATTGCCTGGCTACGTGACGGCCGACGCCATGGCCGCCTACCGCACGGGGCGCTATGAAGTGCAGCTGAACGTCAACAATATCGGCGACACGCGCTACATCGTTTCCGGTCACGGTTCCAGCCCTAACCTGAGCTTGCCGGGCGCGCCGCGCACTGTGGCGCTGACCTTGCGCTACAGCCTGTAAGCAGGCTGTCATTCGCCGCACCCCGAAAAACCCGCTTGCGAGCGGGTTTTTTCATGCCTGGATAGCGATATGCAAGTGCACAGTACGGCTGCCACGCCGGTAACGGCAGGTTGGCATTGTTTAGAAGAACTGTTCGGTTCCTATAAAATATTGTTGACTAAGTGTAATTTTTTCCGGCGCTCTGAGCCTTGACGGAGTTTGAGGGGTAAAATGGTGTCATACGGCACAGTCATGGTGCTTATATCTTCGTGATATGAGACCACGACGACGTTGTATGACTCTTATTTACTCACATCATAGAGGCCTGAATATGGTTCAGATGTCCAGGCGCCAGTTCCTTCGGGTAACTGGCGCGACCATTGCTGGTTCCAGCCTCGCCCTGCTCGGTTTCGCACCGGGCCAGGCGATGGCGGAAGTGCGGCAATACAAGCTGTCTCGCACGACCGAGACACGTAATACCTGTCCTTACTGTTCGGTAGGATGTGGCGTCCTGCTGTATGGACTGGGCGACGGCGCGAAAAATGCCGTCTCCAGCATCATCCACGTGGAAGGCGATGCCGATCACCCGGTGAACCGCGGCACGCTGTGCCCGAAAGGCGCCAGCCTGGTCGACTTCATCCACAGCCCGAACCGCCTGAAAGTGCCCGAATACCGCGCACCGGGTGGCACGGAATGGCAGCCGATCTCCTGGGATATGGCGCTCGACAAGATCGCGCGCCTGATGAAGGATGACCGTGATGCCAACCTGATCGAAAAGAATGCCGACGGCAAGACCGTCAACCGCTGGCTCTCCACCGGCATGCTTGCCGCGTCCGCCGGCAGCAACGAGGTCGGTTACCTGACCCACAAGACAGTGCGCAGCATGGGGATGCTGACCTTTGATAATCAGGCGCGTGTATGACACGGACCGACGGTGGCAGGTCTTGCCCCGACGTTTGGCCGTGGCGCGATGACGAATCATTGGGTCGATATCAAGAATGCCGATGTGATTTTGGTCATGGGCGGCAATGCAGCAGAAGCACATCCTTGCGGATTCAAATGGGTAACGGAAGCGAAGGCGCATAACAAGGCCAAGCTGATCGTTGTCGATCCGCGTTTTACCCGTACCGCATCCGTGGCAGATTACTACTGCGCCACGCGTACCGGCACGGACATCGTCTTCCTCGGCGCGATCATCAATTATCTGCTGACGAACGACAAGATCCAGCATGAGTACGTGCGCAACTACACGGACATGCCCTTCATCGTGCGCGAAGACTATGCGTTCGAGGATGGCCTGTTCTCGGGTTTCGACAAGGAAAAAGGCAAGTACACCAACAAGGCCACCTGGGATTACGAGATCGGCGACGATGGTTATGCCAAGGTCGACCCGACCCTGGAACACCCGCGCTGCGTCTACCAGATGATGAAGAAGCACTACGCACGCTACACGACCGAGATGGTCGAGCGTACGTGCGGCGTGTCGGCCGACAAGTTCCACAAGGTGGCGGAAGCCATGGCTTCGACTGCCGTGCCGGGACGCGCCGGCACCATCCTGTACGCACTGGGCTGGACGCACCACTCGACGGGCGCGCAAACCATCCGTACGGGCGCCATGGTGCAGCTGTTGCTGGGCAATATGGGTATCGCTGGCGGCGGCATGAACGCCTTGCGCGGCCACTCGAATATCCAGGGCTTGACCGACCTGGGCCTGATGTCCAACCTGTTGCCAGGTTATATGACCTTGCCCAACGAGGGCGAGCAGGATTTCGATGCGTACATCGCCGCACGCGCCACCAAGCCGCTGCGGCCGAACCAGCTCAGCTACTGGAGCAATTACCGCAAATTCCACGTCAGCTTCATGAAGACGTGGTGGGGTGATTTCGCCACGGCCGAAAACAATTACGCCTTCGACTACCTGCCGAAACTCGACAAGCCGTATGACTTGATGCAAGCCATCGAGAACATGCACCAAGGCAAGATGACGGGTTATATCTGCCAGGGCTTCAATGTGCTGGCGTCCGCGCCGAACAAGCAGAAAGTCACGGAAGCGCTGTCGAAGCTGAAGTTCCTCGTCATCATGGACCCGCTGGCCGTGGAAACGGGCGAATTCTGGAAGCCGCACGGGCAATACCACGAAGTCGATCCCACCAAGATCATGACGGAAGTGTTCCGCTTGCCGACCAGCTGCTTCGCCGAAGAACGCGGTTCGCTGGTGAGCTCTTCGCGGGTCTTGCAATGGCACTGGCAGGCGGCCGAACCGCCGGGCCAGGCGCGCAGCGACCTGGAGATCATGTCGGGCCTGTTCTTGCGCATGCGTAGCATGTACAAGAAAGAGGGCGGCAAGTTCCCCGATCCTATCGTCAACCTGACGTGGAATTATGCGCAGCCGCATAACCCGCAGCCGGAAGAAATCGCCCGCGAATTCAACGGCCGTGCACTGGCTGACTTGTACGATCCGAAGGACGCGACCAAGTTGCTGGTGAAAAAGGGCGAGCAGCTGGCCTCGTTTGCGCAACTGCGCGACGATGGCACCACCACCAGCGGTTGCTGGATCTTCGCCGGCAGCTGGACGCAGGCGGGCAACCAGATGGGACGGCGCGACAATAGCGACCCGACGGGCATCGGCCAGACTTTGGGCTGGGCTTGGGCGTGGCCGGCCAACCGCCGCGTGCTGTACAACCGTGCCTCGTGCGACTTGAAGGGCAAGCCTTTCGACCCGACCCGCAAGTTGATCGAGTGGAATGGCACGAACTGGAGCGGGGCCGATATTCCCGACTTCAAGGTCGACGAGCCGCCGGAAAATGGCATGGGCCCGTTCATCATGCTGGGCGAGGGCGTGGCGCGCTTCTTTGCGCGTGGCGCCATGGCCGAAGGGCCGTTCCCCGAGCATTACGAGCCGTTCGAAAATCCGCTGGGTTACAACCCCATGCATCCGAAAAACCCGCAGGCGACCAGCAATCCGGCCGCGCGCGTGTTCGCCGATGACCGGAAAATGTTCGGCACGCACGAGGAATATCCGCATGTGGCCACCAGCTACCGCCTGACCGAGCATTTCCATTACTGGACCAAGCATGCGCGCCTGAACGCCATTATCCAGCCGCAGCAATTCGTTGAAATCGGCGAAGAGCTGGCCAAGAGCATCGGCGTCGTTGCCGGCGGTGAAGTGCGCGTCAGTTCCAAGCGGGGCCACATCATCGCCAAGGCCGTCGTCACCAAGCGCATCAAGGCGTTGATGATCGAGGGCAAGCAGGTGCATACCGTGGGCCTGCCGCTGCACTGGGGCTTCACGGGCGTGGCCAAGCCGGGGTATCTGATCAATACCCTGACGCCGGGCGTGGGGGATGCGAATTCGCAAACGCCGGAATTCAAGTCCTTCCTGGTGAAGGTGGAAAAAGCATGATGGGAGCTCAATAATGGCACTGCAATCCTTAGATATCCGGCGCCTGTCGGCTACCACGGTGACGCCACCGCAAGCGCGCAGCCCGGTGACGGGCACCGTGGCCAAGCTGATCGATGTGTCGAAATGCATCGGCTGCAAGGCTTGTCAGACGGCGTGCATGGAATGGAACGACTTGCGCGATGAAGTCGGCGAAAACCATGGCACCTATGACAATCCGACGGACTTGACGCCGCAATCGTGGACGGTGATGCGTTTTGCCGAACACGAAAACAACGACGGCAACCTCGAGTGGCTGATCCGCAAGGATGGCTGCATGCACTGCGAGGACCCGGGCTGCCTGAAGGCTTGCCCGGCGCCGGGCGCCATCGTGCAATACACGAATGGCATTGTCGATTTCCACCAGGAAAACTGCATCGGTTGCGGCTACTGCGTGGCTGGCTGTCCTTTCGACGTGCCCCGCATTTCGAAAAAGGACGACCGCGCCTACAAGTGCACGCTCTGCTCGGACCGCGTGGCCGTGGGCCAGGAACCGGCCTGCGTGAAAACCTGTCCGACGGGCGCCATTGTTTTCGGCACCAAGGAAGACATGAAGGTGCATGCGGAAGAGCGCATCGTTGACCTGAAGTCGCGCGGTTTCGAAAACGCGGGCCTGTACGATCCGCTGGGCGTGGGCGGCACGCACGTGATGTACGTGCTGCACCATGCCGACAAGCCGAAGCTGTATTCGAACTTGCCGGAACGCCCGCGCATCAGCCCGATGGTGGGCTTCTGGAAGGGCTGGTCCAAGCCGCTGGCCGTGGCCGGCATGGCTGCCACGGCGCTGGCAGGCTTCTTCCATTACACGCGTGTCGGTCCGAACGAAGTGAGCAAGGACGAAGAGCGCGAAGCGCTGGAAGAGGCCAAGCGCATCCGGGAGGAAGACCATGAGCCACAATGACCTGCATGATGGAAAGCGGTACGACAAGGATGGCAACCCGCTGATTCAGCGCTACGATCCGAACGAGCGCACGAACCATTGGGTGACCGCCATCACCTTCGTCATGCTGGCCCTGTCCGGCCTGGCCATGTTCCATCCCTCGATGGCGTGGCTGGCGAACCTGTTTGGTGGCGGGCAATGGACGCGCATCTTGCATCCGTTTGCCGGCCTGGTGATGTTCGTCTCGTTCGCGATCCTGGTGGTGCGTTTCTGGCACCACAACAAGTTCGAGGACGGCGACAAGCAGTGGCTGAAACAGATGGACGACGTGCTCAACAACCGCGAGGAAAAGCTTCCGAAGATCGGCAAATACAATGCCGGCCAGAAGATCCTGTTTTTCGTGCTGCTGGCAAGCATGATTGGCCTGTTGCTGTCTGGCATCGTGATTTGGCGCGCGTATTTCGCGTTCTACTTCCCGATCGACGTGGTGCGTTTTGCCGCCTTGCTGCATGCCACTTGTGCTTTTGCCATCATCTGCGCCATCATCGTGCATATCTATGCGGCGCTGTGGGTCAAGGGCTCGATCGGCGCCATGGTGCGCGGCACCGTCACCTATGGCTGGGCGCGCAAGCACCATCCGAAGTGGTTTGAAGCGGTCATTCGCAACAGCAAAGACTGACGGTTTTTTGCTTAATTAGCCCAAGTGCAAGAGCTGGGGTCAGACCCGACGGGTCTGACCCCGGTTTTCCTTTGCGGCTTGCGCTGCACCATATCGATTAGAATACTTTACAGCCCCCTTTTTTGATGGGAAAACTCCATTGGTACAACGCATTCTTCAGCCAGGCGAAATCGAAGGCCTGGACCACAACGCGATTCCGCGCCTGCTGCTGCCGCAGCCTGACAGTCTGTTCAAGGCGCGCGCCTTGCGCTTGCGCGAACTGGCGCAAGGCAAGATCAAGGGCATCCCCGTGGACGCGGGCATGCAGGGCTACCTGGTGCTGATGGCCGCGCTGGCCGATGCGCAGGCCGCCGTGGTGGGGAAACTGGCGCCCGGCGCCGTGCCTGCCGCCGACCCCGACGCGCTGCGCCGCGCGATGCAGCACCGCATGCCGGTGCTGCCCGTGAATGGCGCCCGTCCGCCCGTCTGGCGCGACATCTTTGCCAGCCTGCTCGATGAACTGGCCGCCACGGCAGCCAGCCAGCCGGCATTATCGGGCGGCCTGACCCAGGTGCTGGCGCAGTTGCGCGCGCTCGACGCGCCAGCGCTGGATGCCTGCGCCGATGCCGTGCTCGATGAAAACGGCGACAACCTGAACCCCATGCACGCGCCGTTCGTCGCGGCCGCGCTGCAGATCCTGTGGTCGGTGTCGGCCAGCGAACTGCGCGCCGCGCGCGTGCCGGACCTGGAAACGGGCACACTGTGCCCCGTCTGCGGTTCGCACCCCGTCGCCAGCGTAATCCGCATCGGCGGCCAGTCCCAGGGCTACCGCTACCTGCACTGCGGCATCTGCGAAAGCGAATGGCATATGGTGCGCGTGAAGTGCTCCACCTGCGAACAGAATGGCAAGATCGCCTACCAGGGCCTGGACGCGGCCGACGCAAAGCCGTTCGACCCCGTGACGGCGAAGGACGACAAATTACCCAACAAAGCGAATGATCCTAAAAAAGTGGCGCGCGCGGAAACCTGCGACGATTGCCATACTTATCGCAAGGTCTTCAACCAGGAACACGATTACAACGTCGAGCCGCTGGCCGACGACCTGGCCAGCCTGATGCTTGACCTGCTGGTGGGCGAAGCGGGCTACCAGCGCGCCAGCGGCAATCCGCTGCTGTGGCTGGGGAAGAACGACAGCAGCGAGGACCCGCAGCCATGACGACGGGGCAAACCGTGCGCCTGCCGTCGGTCGACCGCATCCTGGGCGACGCGGCTTGCCTCGCCCTGATTGCGCACTACGGCCGCGCGCAAACATTGGCCTGCGCGCGCGCCGTGCTGGCGGAACTGCGCGCGGCCATGCTGGCCGGTGCAGTCTGCGAAGAGGGCGCATCGCTTGCTGCCATCGTCGCGCAAATGGCCGAGCGGCTGCAGGCCCGATCACGCTCGCAGCTGCGCGCGGTGTTCAACCTGACGGGCACCGTGCTGCATACGAATCTGGGCCGCGCGCTGCTGCCCGACGCCGCCGTGCAAGCCGTGGTGGAAGCGCTGCAGTGGCCGATGAACCTGGAGTTCGACCTGGAAACGGGCAAGCGCGGCGACCGCGACGACCTGGTCGAGGAATTGCTGCGCGAACTGACGGGAGCAGAAGCGGCTACCATCGTCAACAACAATGCGGCCGCCGTGCTGCTGATGCTCAATACCCTGGCGCAGAATAAAGAGGTCGTCGTCTCGCGCGGCGAACTGGTGGAAATCGGCGGCGCCTTCCGCATCCCCGACGTGATGACGCGCGCGGGCGCCGTGCTGCGCGAAGTGGGCAGCACCAACCGCACCCACCTGGCCGATTACGCCAATGGCGTGAATGAGGACACGGCCCTCTTGATGAAGGTCCATTGCAGCAATTACGCGATCACCGGTTTCACGAAAAGCGTGGAACTCGACGAACTCGTACCGCTGGCATCCAAACACGGTGTGCCGACGGCCGTGGACCTGGGCAGCGGCACCCTGGTCGACCTGGCGCAATACGGCCTGCCACATGAAACGACGGTGCGCGAGACGATAGCAGCGGGCGCCGACCTGGTGACCTTCAGCGGCGATAAATTGCTGGGCGGGCCCCAATGCGGCGTCATCGTCGGACGCGCCGACCTGATCGCGAAAATCAAGCGCAACCCCCTGAAACGCGCGCTGCGTGTGGGCAAACTGACCCTGGCCGCATTGGCCCCGGTGCTGCAGCTGTACCGCGCGCCGGACTTGCTGGCCGAACGCCTGACCACCTTGCGCCTGCTGACGCGCCCCGCGGCCGCCATGCGCGCGCAAGCCGAGCTGCTGCTGCCGCAGTTGCAAAGCGTGCTCGGTGCCGCCTACGTGGTCAACGCCGAAGCCATGAAAAGCCAGATCGGCAGCGGCGCCTTGCCCGTCGACCAGCTGTCCAGCTTTGGCCTGGCCATCCGCAGCGCCCCCGGCTCGCGCCTGAGCAATCCATTGGGAATGCTGGAGCAGCGCCTGCGCGCCTTGCCGTGCCCCGTCATCGGGCGCATCGGCCAGGATGCGCTGTGGCTGGACCTGCGCTGCCTGGAAGCGGCGCACGAGACGGCCTTCATCGCGCAGCTCGACGAGTTGTCCGCATGATCGTCGGTACCGCAGGCCATATCGACCATGGCAAGACGACGCTCACGCGCGCGCTGACGGGCGTGCACACGGACCGCCTGAAGGAAGAGCAGGCGCGCGGCATCTCGATTGAACTCGGTTATGCCTATCTGCCGCTGGCGGACGGCACGGTGCTGGGCGTGATCGACGTGCCCGGCCACGAAAAATTCATCCGCACCATGGCTTCCGGCGTGACGGGCATCGACTTTGCCCTGCTGGTGGTGGCGGCCGACGATGGCATCATGCCGCAGACGCACGAGCACCTGGCCATCCTGCAGCTGCTGGGCGTGACGCGGGGCGCCGTGGCGCTGACCAAGATCGACCGCGCCGACAGCGCCCGCGTGGCGCAGGTGGAAGCGGAGATCGAGGCGCTGCTGGCCGGCACGCCATTGGTGGGCAGCCCGATTTTCCCCACGGCCGCCAGCCGGGACAACGATGCCGGCGTGGCCGCCTTGCTGGCGCACTTGACGCAAGTGTCGCGCAGCCTGCCGCAGCGCGATGAACGACGTTTGTTCCGCCTGGGCGTGGACCGCGTGTTTACCTTGTCGGGACAGGGCACCATCGTCACCGGCACGGCGCTGGCCGGCATGGCCAGGGTGGGGGACACCCTGCAGCTGGCACCCGGCGGCGCAAGCGCGCGCGTGCGCAGCATCCATGCGCAAAACCGCGCAGCCGAGACGGGCATGGCGGGCCAGCGCCTGGCGCTGAACCTGGCCGGCATCGACCGCGAACGCATCGAACGGGGCAACTGGATCGTCGCGCCGGAACTGGCGCAATGCTCGGAGCGTATCGACGTGGAACTGACTTTGCTGCCCGACGCCGGCGTGCAATTGAAAGCCTGGTCGCCGCTGCACGTGCATCTGGGCGCAGCGCACCAACTGGCGCGCGCCGTCATGCTCGATGGCGAGACGCTGTCGCCGGGGCAGACGGGGAGAGTGCAGCTGGTGTTCGACGCCCCCATGCACGGCGTGCCGGGCGACCGTTTCGTCGTGCGCAATGCGCAAGCGACGCAGACGGTGGGCGGCGGCATGGTGCTCGACCCGTTCGGCCCCGCGCGCAAGCGGCGCAGCCCGGCCAGGCTTGCCTGGCTCGATGCCCTCGCTGCCTTTGTCGCGCAGGGCGACTATGCGGCGCTGCTGGCGCAAAGCCCGCTGGGCTTGCGCGAGTCGCTGCTGGTGCGCCTGTCGCTGCTGCCGGCGAACGCCATCGCGCTGCCGGCCGATACGCGGCGCATCGCCCTGCGCGGTGGCGATGCCCTGCTGCTGGCGCCGGCGGCGCAGGCCGCGCTGGAAGAGCGCGTGCTGGCCGCCCTGGCGGTGTTCCACGCGCGCGCACCCGATGAAGCGGGGCCGGAACTGTGGCGCCTGAAGCGCATCGTCGACGCGGAGATGGAAGACGCCTTGTGGAGCCATCTGGTCGAAGGCTTGCTGGCGCGCGGCGAGCTGCAGGCGCGCGGCGCCAGCCTGCATCTGCCGACGCACAGCGTGGAACTGACGCCGCAGGAGCAAACGGTGGCCGAGCCCTTGCTGGCGGCTTTGCTGCAGGGGCGCTTCGAGCCGGCGTGGACGCGCGACCTGGCGCGCGACTTCGGCCTGGCCGAGGACGAAACGCGCAAGCTACTTCGTAAACTTGCCAAGGCAGGGCAGATCAGTCAGGTGGTGCACGACCTGTTTTATCACCAGGCGGCGCTTGCCGAGCTGGCGCAACTGGTGCGGGAATTGGCGCAAGGGGCGGAAGAGGGTGGCGGCTTGCCGGCCGGCAGTGGCGCCGTCGGGGCGGCGACCTTCCGCGACGCCAGCGGCCTGGGCCGCAAGCGTGCGATCCAGGTCTTGGAATTCTTTGACCGCGTCGGTTATACTCGCCGTGTTGGCAATGGGCATCTATTGCGCCCGCAAGCGCTGTGGTCCTATAGTGCAGCCTTGCCCAACAGCTAGCTCAGGCACCGCGGAAAGCACACTCATCCGGTGATGTGGCCGGGCTTCAAACCCGGTGGAGGGCGTCAGACGTTCTCCCGTAGGTTCGACTCCTACTGTTTTCCGCCAGTTATTCTTCCCTTTTTCCCCTGCACAGTGATCGTCCCGGCGTTGGCCTGTTGCCACATTGCGGAAAATGAATGGTGTAATTGGCAATATGCAGCGATGCTGACGCGGGCCGATGGTAACATCGGCGGAAATCCCCCTGTAGCAGATGAAAGCAAGCATGAAACAAGCAAGCATGGCACGGCTGCTGGCAGTGGCGCTGCTGATGCCGGCGCTGGCCGCGGCGGCTGCCCTGCGCATCGTTGGCGAGCACTTGCCGCCATCGAGCATGATGGAAGGCAATGTCGTTGTCGGACGCGAAACCACGAAGGTGCGCGACATCATGGCCCGCGCCGGCATCGCCCACAGTATCGAATTACTGCCGTGGAAGCGCGCGTATGCGCAGGCGCTGCGCGAAGCCGACACCTGCATCTTTTCCACCACCCGCACGCAAGAGCGCGAAGCGCAATTTCGCTGGATCGGCCCCCTCAACGAAGCAGAGTGGATACTGTATGGCCTGGCCGAGCGGCATCTGACGCTGCGCACGCTAGCCGATGCGCGCGGCCTGGTGATCGGTACGGTGCTGGGCGACGCGCGCGACGACTACCTGCGCCAGCATGGCCTGAGCGTGGCGCCCGTGACGCAGGAGTGGCTCAATCCGCAAAAACTGTTGCTTGGGCGCATAGATCTGTGGGCCGTGGGCATGGCGGTGGGCAGCAAGCCGTTTGTCGGCAAGGAGTGGGAGGGCAAGGTGGAACCGCTGCTGACCTTTAATCGCGTGCAGACTTACCTGGCCTGCAACCTCAAGGTGCCCGAGGCGCAGGTGGCTGCCATGCAGCGCGCCGCTGCCGCCATGCGCCGCGACGGCAGCATGGCGCGCGAGCCTGGCCGCTGATTCAGCTTTCCAGCCACTGGCGCACGCAGTTGCGTCCTTCGCGCTTGGCCTGGTACAGGGCCTGGTCCGCATGGCTGTAGGCCGTCTCGAAGGCTGTTCCGGCGCGGTTCCAGCTCAGGCCCACGCTGACGGTGATGGCCCGCGTGATGGGCGCCGCATGTCGCTGGCGGCCGACGCTCTCGCAGATGCGCTGCGCCACTGTCGCCGCGTCGTCGCGCGAAGAGGTGGGCCAGACCACGGAAAATTCTTCACCGCCGACCCGGCCGATGGCCGTTTCCTGTCCTAGCAAGCCTTTCAGGCAGTCGACCACGGCCTGGATCACGCCGTCGCCGGCCGGGTGGCCGAAATCGTCGTTGACCTGCTTGAACAGGTCGATGTCGAGCACGATTAGGGCCATGTCGCCCTGCGCCAGGCAGCGCGAGGCATGCTCGATCACGGCGCCGCGGTTCAGGGCGCCCGTCAGCGGGTCGTGCGTGGCGCGATATTCGAGCTGGCCGGCCAGGGTTTGCAATTGCCGGTTCAGCAAATGCATGTCGCGCTCGGCGCGGTCGCTGCGGCCGATCAGGCGCCGCGTCTCGCGCATCAGCCGTTCGTAGTGATTGATCAGTTCACCGAGCACGCGGCGCTGCGCCTCGCCGCTGGCATGGACGTCGGCGTGCATGTGACGCGCGGCAGCAAGCGCCGCCGCTTCCACGGTGAACAGGTCGGGTTCCAGGGCGGACTCGGAGATGGCGGCGTGCATGCTCTAGCTGCCTTGCACGGGATGGTCGTGGAAGTCGAGGGCCGTAAAGTCCTGCTGCAGCTCCTGGCCAAATTCCAGGATCGTGTCATCGTCTTCATCGTGATACCAGTTCAGGCGCACTTGATTGCCCTCCATTGCTGCCTGGTTCAGGATGTCGAACAGGGTAAACAGCATCTTCGTGCTGGAGCTGTTGAAGTAGGCCAGCGAGACGTTGACGGTGATGGCACTCTCGTGGCAGCCGTCCAGGTAGGCGCGCACGGCGGCGATCAACGGGCCATAGAAGGCGGCCGCGTTTTCCGGATATGACTCGCCCTTGATTGACAGGGTGTGCTGCTCGAAACGGAAGTCGATTTCGGGCGAACTCGGGGTCGCGGCGATGAACAGTGGTGACGGTAATTGCATATGCTTTCCTGAGTCGGCTCTTTCAAATGATGGCTTTGATGCAGAAGATGGTGTGCCCCGGCTCCTGGGGATCCTGGACGAATTCGAATTCCAGCGGCTCGCTGGCATCGCGCGCCATGGTGAGGAAACCCAGGCCAGCGCCCTTGCTGTCGGACGGTGCTTCCTCGCGCAGGGCCTTCTTGTAGGCGAGGCGGATTTCTTCCATCGTCATGCTGTGCAGCGGCTCCAGGCGGGTGCGGATCTGCGCCACGTTGTCCGTCGAGACGGGGTTGGCGCACAGCAGAAAAAAGCTGTCGCCGCGCGTGCCGATGCAAAACGAGCCGCGCCGCATCTGCTGGTCCAGCTGCGCATCGGGCGTCAGGCTGTCCGCCGAATAGTGCATGATGTTTTGCGACATCTCGATGAACGACGAAAAGATGCGCCGCCGCGTCGGCCCGGCCGCGCCGGCCGTGTCGAGGCGCGCCTTGATGGTTTCGGAAATGGCGCTCACCACGTGCTGCGAGAAATAGCCCACGTAAAAAAAGATGATGTTGCGCTTGCGCGCCACATCCCAAAACTCGTTGAATTCTTCGTACAGCACGTCCGTGCTCCTGGCTAGCCGGTGACCCGGTTTCTTGTTGATAAGGTGGTTCGAGGGCGCCCGACTACAGGCGGAAACAGAAAAAGGTCAGGTCGTCGCGGCGCGGCTGTTTGCCTTGCCAGGCGACGCTGTCCAGCAGCAGCGCCGCCGCCGCCTCGCTGGCGGGCGCGTCGCGCTGCGCCAGCAGCAGCTCTCGCATGCGCCGCTTGCCATAGGCGATGTCGCGCGCGCCGCCGATCTGGTCGAGCAAGCCGTCGGTAGTGATGAACAGCAGGCTGCCGGCGGGGATGGCTAGCGTCTCGTTGTGCCAGCAGTAGCTGGCGGGCGTATCGACATAGCCCACGCCCATGCGCGCGCCATCGATGGCGCGCACGGCCTCTTCGCCGGGCGCCACCACGTGCAGCGCCAGTTTCGCCCCCGCGAAACGCAGGCTGGCGCTGGCGTCGTCGTAACACAAGAAGGCGCAATCCATGCCGTCGTTCGAACCGGCGTGGCCAGCGTTGTCGCTGCCGGCGCCGTCCTGGCCCAGCAAGGTCTTGATGGCGCGGCTGACGGTGCCGATCAGGGCGGCAGGATCTCGCGGCCCCAGTTCGCGCAAGGCCTGGCTCAGGGCCGACGAGGCGATCAGGGTCATGAAGGCCCCCGGCACGCCATGGCCCGTGCAGTCGGCGATGGCGGCAAACCAGCCGTCTGCGTGGCGTTCGAAGAAGTAGAAATCGCCGCCGACGACGTCGCGCGGCTGCCATTCCAGGTGGGCGTCGGGCAGGGTGGCGCGCAATTGCGCATCGGAGGTGCGCAGCAGGGCGCGTTGGATCACGCTGGCGTAATCGATGCTGTGCATGATTTGCCGGTTCTTTTCGGCCTGCATGGTGGCCACCACGTTCATCAGCTGCAAGCCGAAGCCCACGCCGGCCAGCGCACCATCCTCGGTGATGATGAAGCCATCGGCCAGCGCTTTTTCGCCCGCTTCCACCGCACGGAAGGTGAGGTCCTCGATGCTCATGGCGCCATCGACGATCAGCGGTTCCTTGTCCATGAAGGCGATGCAGCTCTTCTTGCCGTACACCTCGTGATAGAAGGGCTTGGACATCTGCGACATGAAGATGTTGCGGCTGATCAAGCCGATGGGCTTCTGCTGCTCCGTAACTGGCAGGCTCATCATGTCTCGCCGTTCCGTAAACAACTCCAGCACGGCGAAATTGCTGGCGTCGGCCTGCACTGATTCCGTGGGGATGCACAGATCAGCCGCCACGGAGGTGCGAAAACGGGGAAGATGCAATCGAGAAGCGTTGAACTCCACAGCGGCTACCTTTACATGACAATCGGACCCTTGTTGTCGCGACGGCAAGGCGACTGACAAACAGGCAATATCATTATGGTAGCCTTTGAATGTGACGGCTTGATTACCAGCTTGTCAAAACCGTATGCAAGATGGCTGCATGGCAAGCAACTTACAGGCGCCGGGCCAGCACCTGCGCCTGTGCCAGCCAGCGCGCCCGCTGCGGCTCGGTGGAATTCAAGATAGGGCCGAAGCTTGCCACCTTGACGGGCTTGACGCCGCAAAATTCCAGGGTCGTCTTGCGCAGCTGGTGGATGCCGGGCATGTGGTAGACCCAGCGGAAATACCAGGGCGGCGTATCCATCGTCACCAGCAGCTGGGCCGTGCGGCCCTTCAGCAGCTGGGCCGGGAAAGCCTTGCCCGGGCGGTATTTGAAGGCAAAGCCGGGCAGGAAGACGCGGTCGACAAACCCCTTCAGCAGGGCCGGCGCGCCGCCCCACCAGATGGGGTAGGCGAACACCAGGTGTTCGGCCCAGCTGATGGCTTCCTGCGCCGCCAGCAAGTCCGCTTCCAGCGGCTGCATCTGGCGGTAGCCTTCGTGCAGGATGGGATCGAAGTCCAGCTGGCCCAGGCGCAGTTCGCGCACGCTGTGACCTGCAGTGCGGGCCGTGGCGGCGTAGGCCTCGGCCAGGGCGGCGCAGAAACTGTCGCTGGACGGGTGGCCGAGGAGAATGAGAATGCGTTTGGTCATGATGCAGGCTTTCCGTAAAAGAACAGCTTGCATGCTAAAGCCTGCCCCTAGTGGCAGAGTCAAGCGGCCGCTGGAAGGTGCTGGCGTGCCAGGCAGTCGCTGATTTCCGTGTCGATATCGGCCAGCTGCGCGTCGAGCTGGCGCAGGCGGGCGATATCCTGCTGTATCTGTGCGCGCTTGGCGGCGATGTGGCGCGACAGGGCGGCCCAGTCCGTGTTGTCGCCGGCCAGGATGGGCAGCAGCTCGGCCAGGCGGAATCCCAGGGCCTGCGCCTGGCGTATGAGCCTGACTTGCGCCAGGTCTTGCTTCGTGTAGACGCGGTAGGCGCCGGAACGGCGCACGTCGCCCAGCAAGCCCAGCGTTTCATAGTGGCGCAAGGCCTTGGGCGAGGTGCCCGCCAGGCGGGCGATTTCTCCGATGTACATGCGTGTCCTTTGTCGAGCTTGCGCGCAGTGTAGCGCAGGCAAGGTGCCGAGCGCTATGCTGCGCGCTGGCCTCAGGCCCGGCGTGGCGGAATTTTCTTCGCCGTGCACTCGGCGCAGGTGCCGTACAGCGACAGCGCGTGCTCGTGCAGCACGAAGCCCCGCTCGGTGGCGATTTCATTCTGGCGCAGTTCGATGCCTTCATCGACAAATTCATCGACCTTGCCACAACCCGTGCAAACCAGGTGGTCGTGGTGCTGGCCTTCATTGAGTTCGAAGACGGCATGGCCCGATTCGAAATGCCGGCGAAACAGGATGCCCGCTTCGGCAAACTGCATCAGCACGCGGTAGATGGTGGCCAGGCCGACGTCGATCTTTTCGGCCAGCAAGAGTTTGTAGACATCGTCCGCACTCAGGTGCTTGATGCCTCCTTCTTGAAACAGCTGCAGAATCCGCAAGCGGGGGATAGTCACTTTCAAGCCCGAATCACGCAGTTCCCTCAAAATATCCATGTCTCCCATTCCTTTTATGATCGCCGGAGCGCACGCCCCAGCGTGAATCTGCATTATATCGCAAATGATAATCATTACCATTCTCATGTGCGAACTGGGGATAGTATGCGGTGCAGTCAGCTGGGAAGCCAGTGACCTCGGCGCAAGTGACGATTGCTTGGCGGGCAACTGATACCAGGGTGTTCGTTCAATATGGAAAAGTGGCGCTCAAATCGATACACTGTGCAGCAGGAAATAATAATGGAGGGGGTGTGGACCGATTTGATGCAATGCGTCTGTTTACCCGCATCGTCGAGCTGCGCAGTTTCACGCAGGCGGCGCATGACCTTGGCTATCCGAAGGCGACCGTCACGCATGCGATCAAGCAACTCGAAGCGCGGCTGGGCGTGCGCCTGCTGCAGCGGACCACGCGGCAGGTGACGCCCACGCCCGATGGCGAGGCGTATTACCAGCGCTGCGTGTGCCTGCTGGCGGACCTGGAAGAAACGGAAGCCGTGTTTTCCTCGGCGCAGAAGCAGCCGGCAGGCAAGTTGCGCATCGACCTGCACGCGACCCTGGCCATGCATTTCGTCCTGCCCGTACTGGACCAGTTTTGCGCCCGCTATCCGCGGATCGAACTGGAAATTGGCATGGGCGACCGCCTCGTCGACCTGGTGCGCGAAGGCGTCGATTGCGTGCTGCGCGTGGGCGAATTGAGCGACTCGTCCATGGTGGCGCGCCGGCTGGCGCTGCTGGAACAGCTGACGTGCGCCAGCCCCGCCTACCTGGCCGCCCACGGTACGCCGGAGAATCTGGCGCAGCTCGATGGCCACCGCGCCGTGAATTTCTTTTCTACCCAGACGGGCAAGGTCTGGCCCTTCGATTTCAAGGTGGCAGGACAGCGGCACAGCGTGGCCTTGCCGGGCACCGTATCGGTCAACAATGCCGACGCGTATCACGCCTGCTGCCGCGCGGGCCTGGGCTTGATCCAGGCACCCCGCTACCACCTGGAGCAGGCGCTGGCAGCTGGCGAGCTGGTGGAAGTGCTGCGGGACTGTCGTCCCGACCCGCTGCCCGTGTCCGTGCTGTACCCCCATCACCGGCAATTGTCGGCGCGCGTGCGCGTGTTTGCCGATTGGGTCGCCAGCCTGTTTGACGGCGTGCATTAATTGGTATGGTCGCGCTGCGCTGCGGCATTTTCTTGACCTGGGCAAAGAAAAAAATCCCTCTAGTGATGCCATCTAGCACTATTTGATGTGGATCAAAGTTTTTGTTGCACTGCACTCTTAGACTTCGCAGCGTTACTTAACGACAAAAAGAGGGAACTAGAATGAAGAAGTCCGCAACTGCAGCAGCAATCGTCCTGGCCGCCATCGGCGCATTCGCCGGCAATGCAATGGCTCAGGAAAGCCCATGGCTGGTGCGCGCGCGCGCCGTGCACATCGATCCGGCCGATAAATCTGCTCCTGTTGGTGGTGTCGGTGCATCCGACCGCTTGCATGTGAGCAGCAAGACGATTCCTGAAATCGATATTTCGTACTTCTTTACCCCGAATATCGCTGCCGAGTTGATCCTGACCTACCCGCAAAAGCATGACGTCAAGCTCGACGGCAACAATATCGGTACCTTCAAACACCTGCCGCCGACCCTGTCGCTGCAATACCACTTCATGCCTGAAAAACAGTTCAGCCCTTACGTGGGTGCCGGCATCAACTACACGAATATTTCGGACGTGAAATTGCTGAACGGCGCCGGCCGCCTGGAGCATGACAGCTGGGGTTACTCGCTGCAAGCCGGTGTCGACTACAAGCTGGACAAGAACTGGTCCCTGAACTTCGACATCAAGAAAGTGCAGATCCGCAGCGACGTCTTCATCGGTGGCGCCAAGGCCAGCGAAGTCAAGGTCGATCCTGTCCTGATCGGTGTAGGCGTCGGTTACCGCTTCTAAGCATGGCATGACAGCGCCTGCGTGGCGCGCACAATAAAAAAGGACGGCTTTGCCGTCCTTTTTACATTAGCTGCAGCGGTTTATTTTTTCAGCGTCTTTTCCAGTGCCAGCTGGTAATCCGTCTTTTCGTAGCCGGGCAGGTATTTGTTCGTCGCGTCGAGGAAGGCGCGCGAGCGGTAGGCCGCTTCCAGGTCCTTGACCCATGGCTTGGCTTTGTCGGCCGTGCGGATGGCCACCAGGTTGATGTAGCTGTCCGAGATCTTTTCCACGCTCAGGGCCGACGTCAGCTTCATGCCGGCGGCCAGGGCGAAGTTGCCATTGACGAAGGCGTAGTCGGCGTCCGCCAGCGAACGCGGCAGCTGCGCCGCTTCCAGCGGCACCAGTTTCAGCTTCTTCGGGTTTTCCAGCACGTCACGCTCGGAAGCGCGCAGCGGATCGACGTGCGGTTTCAGTTTGATCCAGCCCATCTTGGCCAGCATCACGAGCGCGCGCGCCTGGTTGGTCGGATCGTTCGGCATGGTGATGGTGGCGCCGTTCTTCACTTCGGCCAGCGTTTTCTGTTTGCCGCCGTACAGGCCGATCGGCATGGTCGGCACGGTGATGAGGGGGCTCAAGGGCAGCTTGTTATCGGTGGCGAACTTGGTCAGGTAGACGATGTGCTGGAACACGTTGGCGTCCAGCGAGCCTTCGGCCAGCGCGTAGTTCGGCTGCACGTAGTCGTTGAATTCGACGATCTTGACCTTGTAGCCCTGTTTTTCCAGAATGGGCTTGATGCCCAGCTTCAGCTGGTCGGAATACGGACCGGAGCTGGTGCCGATGACGAGTTCTTTCGGGTCTTTTGCGTGGGCGGCGGTAGCGAAGGCCAGGCTGGTGGCGACCAGGAGCAGGTTGCGGCGAAGTTGGTTCATGTGTGTCCTTGTTTCTGAATTTGAATTAACGTTTGTCGAGGCGCTTGGCGATGCGCGTGCCTGCGAACTGGATGGTTTGCACCAGTACGATCAGGATGGCCACGGTGGCGACCATGATGTCCGTCTCGAAGCGGTAGTAGCCGTAGCGGATGGCCAGGTCGCCGATGCCGCCGCCGCCCACCACGCCGGCCACGGCCGAATACGACAGGAAGCTGATCGACAGCACGGTCAGGGCCAGTACCAGGCCGGAGCGCGCTTCCACCAGCAGCACGCGGAAGATGATCTGCATCTCCGATGCGCCCATGGCGTGCGCCGCCTCGATCACGCCGCGCGGCACTTCGCGCAGGTTCTGTTCCACCAGGCGCGCCAGGTAGGGAATGGCGGCGAACGACAGCGGCACGGCAGCTGCCAGCGGGCCGATCGAGGTGCCCGCGATGATGCGCGTAAACGGCGTCAGGGCGACCAGCAAAATGATGAAGGGGAAGCTGCGCACGGTGTTGACCAGCCAGCCCAAAATCGTCGATAGCGGACGGTTTTCCAGCGACTGGCCTTCCGAGACGAGGAACAGCAAAATGCCCAGCGGGCCGCCGATCAGGATGGCGGCCGTCAAGCCGATGCCCAGCATGGTCATGGTCTGGCCCAGCGCCACCCAGATTTCCGGCAGCAGCTTGATGACGTTATTGATCGATTCTTCAAACATGTGTTGCATCCTTCCATGCGGTGGCTTCAAACGCCTCGGTGCCGTAATACGCCAGTTCGCGTCCCAGCGCCGTCTTGCGCGGGGTGGCCGTGTCGCTCAAATCGAATTGTTCGGCGATGGCGCCGTTTTCCACGACAGCCACGCGGTTGCAGATGGCGCCCAGCACCGACAGCTCATGGCTGACGATGACGATGGTCACGCCAAGGCGCGCATTGATGTCGCGCAGGGTGTCGAGCAGGGCGCGCGTGGTTTCCGCGTCCAGCGCGGATGTCGGCTCGTCGCACAGCAGCACATCGGGGTGGCTGGCCAGGGCGCGGGCAATCGCCACGCGCTGTTTCTGCCCGCCCGACAATTGCGCCGGATAGCTGTGCAGCTTGTCGGACAGGCCCACCAGCGCCAGGCATTCCTCGACGCGGGCGGCGATTTGCTCGCCCTTGGTGGTGCCATGGATTTTCAAGGGGAAGGCGACGTTGTCGAAGACGCTGGCGTTTTGCAGCAAATTGAATTGCTGGAAAATCATGCCGATATTCTGGCGCGCGTCACGCAGTTCGCTCTTGCCCAGGCGCGTCAATTCGCGCCCGGCCACGGTAATGGTGCCGCTGTCGGGGCGCTCGAGCAGGTTAATCAGGCGCAGCAAGGTCGATTTGCCGGCGCCGCTCTTGCCGATCAGGCCGAAAATATCACCGGGATAGACTTCCAGCGTGACCGATTTGACCGCGTGGAATTGTTCGCCTTTGGGCAGCGCGAAGGTCTTGTTCGCGCCGTCGATGCGAATCACCGGCGTACGGTGTGGTGTGGTCATGCAGTGTTTCCTTTTTTATTGGACCGTGACAGGCTTGCTTGCAGGGGCCAAATCGCCCAGCCTGTTACGTCGGTTGCGTAGTATACCTCCGATCGTGTTATTACTCCTACGACAGAATCTTGCTTTGAATATGCAAATAATGTCTATGCGCTTGTTTTTAAGTTGAAAAAGCGGGAAAGTGATATCTGTGCCGAATTTAATCCCGTGGGCGGGCGCGAAGTAGCCGCATCTTGGTGAAAAGTTCGACGCGCCATGCGCGGGCATCGCGGTGTTTTTATGTGAAGTTCGGCTGACTTGCCGTTTTTTTGAGGCAAGCCGGGTCGTTTACTGCCTGCTATTGTCCACTTCGCGGGCAGATTCTGCTCCGCTGGCGGCAGGGCCTTCAGGACGGCGCAACAGGTAGGTGAGGACGGCGATTTCCATGGCGCCCACCATGGCGATGACCCACCAGGGCGGATGGCCCAGGCACATGGCGACAAAGCCGATGGCCATGCCCAGGCAAGCCATGGCTTTGCCGCGCCGCGAGACGGCGCGGTGTTCGCGCCATTGGCGTAGCGGCGGGCCGAAGCGGGGATGCTGCAGCAGCCAGTGCTCAAGGCGCGGCGAGGCGCGGCTGAAGCAGGCCAGGGCGAGGATCAGGAAAATCGTCGTTGGCATGACGGGCAGCATGGCGCCGATGATCCCCAGCAGCACCATCAGGGCGCCGGCGGCGGTCCAGGCCCAGCGGCGCAGACGCACGCCGTGCGCTTCGCGCAGCGGGGACTGGGCGAGCGGCTCCTGCATCAGGCGAATGCACCGGCAGCCAGGCCCTGGCTGCGGGGCTGGTTGGTGCTGCGGTGCGCGTTCAATGTGCTCGTGGCGTGGCGGGTGGACGTCATGTTTTTCTGCTCTGGGTTCTGCTCTGTGTTCGGCTCTATTATGGATGAATCAAGGCGACGCTGCATGTCCCCCGGGGCCGCGAGGATAGCAATCCCGCAGAATAATAACAAGAATCATTCTCATTGGATGTATTATCTGAGGCGCTGGATAACGCTGGATATTTTTGGCAATGCAGACAATAATCGGCAGCAGAACGCGCTGTCGCAGACCTTGATGTCGGTATTATCGATTTTATCGATGCTAACTAGGTATATTTTCCGTTTTACATCGATCTTCATGCCATGCATAATCTGTTGCAACTGAAGCCAGACAATCAGCCGCATACGCTTTACGCCTGCAGCCGATTGCGGTTTTGACATCCACCACGCCCAATCAGGAATTTACAATGAAAAAACTGCTCGCTTTTATCGCCGCTGCCGGCTTCTCGCTGTCCGCCGTTGCCGCTCCTGAAGTCTATGTCATCGATGGCAGCCACACTTTCCCCCGTTTCGAGTACACCCACATGGGCTTCTCGACGCAGCAGAGCCGTTTCAATAACACCACCGGCAAGGTCACCCTGGACCGCGCCGCCAAGACGGGCTCCGTCGAAGTGCTGATCGACACCAAGTCCGTTGACACGGGTTCGACCCTGTTCAATACGCACATCCAGGGCGATGGTTTCCTTGAAACCGACAAGTTCCCGGTCGCCACCTACAAATCGACCAAGTTCAATTTCGACGGCGACAAGCTGGCCTCCGTCGACGGCAACCTGACCCTGAAAGGCGTGACCAAGCCAGTCACCCTGACCGTCACCTCGTTTGCCTGCGCACCGCACCCGATGCTGAAAAAAGACGCTTGCGGCGCCAACGCCACGGCCAAGATCAAGCGTTCGGAATTCAACGCCGGCAAATATGCGCCAGCCGTCAGCGATGATGTCACCCTGACTTTCGCGATCGAAGCGATCAAGCAATAAACTGCTGGGGTCAGACCCGGCGGGTCTGACCCCACATTTTCGCTGCACCGTAAAAATGGCGGCGGACTTCGGTCCGCCGCCATTTTTTTATCTGCTTGTCCCTGCCATCACGACAAGTGATGCACCTCCTGCTGCCCATACACGGGGGTAGTCAAGCCTTCCATGCGCGCTTTCAGCTGCAGCGACAGATACTGGGAATAGTGGCGTGACTGGTGCAGGTTACCGCCGTGGAACCACAGGGCTTGCTGCTGCGTGGGCTTCCACATATTGCGCTGTTCGCCCTCCCACGGACCAGGGTCTTTCGTCGTGGCGGAACCGAGGCCCCACACCTTGCCCACCTTGTTGGCCACCTCGGGAGAGATCAGGTCGGCCGCCCAGCCATTCATGGAGCCGTAGCCGGTAGCGTACACCACCAGGTCGGCGGGCAGCTCCGTGCCGTCGGACAGCACGATGGAACGGCTTTTCAGCTCCTGCACGCCGACGCCGCTTTTCAGCTTGATCTTGCCCTCGGCGACCAGCTCCGAGGCGCCCACATCGATGTAGTAGCCGGAGCCGCGGCGCAGGTATTTCATGAACAGGCCGGAATCGTCGTCGCCGAAATCGAGCATGAAGCCCCGTTCTTCCAGGCGCGCATAAAAGTCCGCGTCGCGCTCGCGGATGGCCTTGAAGACGGGTTTCTGGAAGTCGGCCAGAATCTTGTACGGGATAGAGGCGAATGTCAGGTCGGCCTTGGCCGTTGTCATGCCGGCCGCCAGCGCCCGTTCCGAGTACAGGTCGCCCAGCGCCAGGTCCATTAGCGAGTCCGACTTGACGATGTGCGTCGACGAGCGCTGCACCATGGTCACGTCCACGCCCGCTTCCCACAGGGCGGCGCAGATATCGTGCGCGGAATTGTTCGCGCCGACCACTACAACCTTCTTGCCGACATAGGCGTCCGGTCCCGGATGCTGCGACGAGTGCTGCTGCTCGCCCTGGAACACGTCCATGCCCTTGAACTTCGGCATGTTTGCCTTGCCCGACATGCCCGTGGCCAGCACCAGCTGCTTCGGTTTCAGGGTGATGGCCTGGCCATCGCGCAGCACCTGCACCGTCCACTCACCGGTGGCTTCGTCGAAGCTGGCCGATTCGCAGCTGGTCGACCCCCAGTAGTTCAGCTCCATCACCTTGGTGTACATTTCCAGCCAGTCGCCCACCTTGTCCTTGGGCGTGAAGACGGGCCAGTTGTCCGGGAAGGGGATGTACGGCATGTGGTCGTACCAGACGGGGTCGTGCAGGCACAGCGATTTATAGCGCTTGCGCCAGCTGTCGCCGGGACGGGCATTTTTCTCGATGATGATGGTGGGGACATTGAGCTGGCGCAAGCGCGCACCCAGCGCGATGCCGCCCTGGCCGCCGCCGATGATGACGCAATAGGGCTGGCGCGCGTAGCCCAGTTCTGCCGCTTCCTGTTCGCGCTGTTCCAGCCAGCTGCTGCGGTCCGTGCGCGCGCCATGCTCGGCGCCCATCGGACGGCGGCCGCCCTTGGCTTCTTCAAAGCCCTTCAATTCACTCATGGTGGTGAGCAGGGTCCAGATCTTGCCGTCGCGGATGCGGATAAAGCCTACGCCGCGCGCCACCTTCGTTTCCATGGTGATCCAGCTTTGCAGCACGCCACCGGCCTCGCTGGCGTGCTCGCCGTCGGCGATGCGGATGGAGACCGGCTGCACGGTGCCCAATTGGGCGGCCAGCATGGCGGCGATCTGTTCGCGGCCTTCCATGGTTTTCAGGTTCCAGGTAAACAGCACCAGGTCGCGCCAGTAGCCGTCTTGTTCGAACAGCTGCGCAGCGCCCGTGCTGTCGCTGGCGCGAAGTAAGCCCTCTAGCTGCTCCAGGATGCCTGCCACGGCCAGGTCAAGCGGGGTGTTTTCGGTTTGCATCGTGTCTCCTCCAAGTCTGCTGACTTTATGATGGGATGCGGCTGTGTTGCCGCTGACGATGTTGTAACACTGGCGTTCTGGCGCCGCATCTCGCATTGCAGCATGGCGGCTACTGAGACGGAAGTCTCAGTGCGTTGATCGCTTCATTGCGCTTCATTGCCGGTGCGGCGGCACGATGTGCAGCTGCTTGAGGCGCCGGTACAGGGTGGCGCGCGAGACGCCCAGCATGGCCGCCGCCTGCAGCGGGCGCCATTTGGCGGCGTTCATGGCGTTGACGATGCGCGTGCGCTCGGCCAGCTCCGGCGGCGTGTATTCCGGCACGCCGTCCGCGACAGGCAGCTCGCGTGCGGCGCGCGGGCGCGCGCTGGCCTGGCGCAGCGGCGCGCGCACGCGGGCGTGCAGCCAGGTGCTGCCGCCCGCCAGGCGCAGGGACAGCAGATTGTGCCCCGCGCGCGCATCGAACAGCCGTTCGGCGCGTACTTCCAGCACCTCGGCGACGGGCCGCGGCAGGCTATCGAGGCCTGCGATGACGTCGCGCGCGCAGCGGTTGGCGGCGATGACGTTGCCATGTTCGTCGATGGCGAGCAGCATTTCCGGCTGCACTTCCACGAAGTGGCGGTTGCGGTGCGCCAGCAGGATGCAGCAATGGCTGTAGGACTTGAGAAAAAAGCCGTCCTCGATCAGGGTCGCGCCCTGGCGCACCAGCTGTTTGACCAGGCGCTGGCTGTCGCGCGCGTCGGGCGAGTTCAGTGCCGAGGCATCGAGCACGCCGATCAGGTCGCCGTGCGGCGAAAAAATGGGTGCGGCGCTGCACGTGAGGCCCGTGAACGCGGCGCGGAAATGGTCGGTCTTGTGGACGGTGATGGCTTCGTGGTCGAGCAGCACGGAGGCGATGCCACAGGTGCCTTCCTCTTCTTCCGACCAGCACGAACCCGGGTACAGGCCCGCCTTCTTGAAATCCTTGCGCTGGGCCGTGTCGACCACGTAATCGATGGTCACGCCGTGCGCATTGGCGAGGATGACGCAGTAGCCCGCTTCGCGCACCATGGCGTGCAGGCGCGGCAGGCACTGGCCCGTGGAGCGCAGGAAGCCTTCCTCGGATTGCTGGATGGTGCGCAGTTCGGCGCCTGTCAGAATGCGCGGCCCGGTAGTGGAGGCGGGATCGAGCCGGTAGTCGTCCAGCGAGCGCCGGTAGGACGAGGCCAGTCTGGCCGTATCGGCCCCCGGATTGACGATACGGCCGGCGATCAGGTCGCGCACGCGGTCGATATGGCTGGTCTGGCGGACGTAGGGCATGGAGCTCTCCAGTGTCTCGGTATCTGGTGTTTTTATGGTATTTCGCTTGTCGCCTCCGTTTTTAGCACGAAGCGCCTGGCGGCGCATCCTGCGCTGCAGCATGGCGCGCGCTGAGACCTTAGTCTCAGCGCGTGGTCCGCACAATAGGATGCTTTTCAACAATAAAAAAGAGCATCTCTGATAACATTCGGTCAAATGGACAGTCATCTGGCGCAAGGCATATCTATGGCAATGCAAGCGATGTTCCCGGTGCGCCGTTCACTCGTCCTGGCCCTGCTGGCGCGCCCGTGGTGATCGCTGGCGTGCTGCGCCCGCTGCTGGCGAACCCTATCTTCGTCAAGAAGGTGCGCGTGGTGAACCTGAATATCTGCCTGACTATCAAGGAGAACATCGCATGAACGTACTGCCCAAGATGACATGCCTGGCCTTGGCCGCCTGCCTCGCGCTGGCTGCCGGTGCCGATGCGGCCGAGACGGCCAAGGTGGAAGGCACGCCGATGTCGGCCGCCGCCAGCGATCCGGCTGCATTGAAATGGATGGTGGGCGCGCCGCCACCGGCCGATAAAATCATCCGCTTCGACGATGGCAGCTACTTCAATTTCCCGCAGCTGCGCTGGAGCGTGTCGCACTTCCGCCAGTTGATGCCGACGGTGGAAGTTGCGCGCGGCCTGAAAGCGCCCGTGCCTTTGCCGCGCGCGCTGCGCAGCGATATCGACAGCCTGCGCTTCACGCCCCTGGGCGCGAAGGAAACCATGACCTGGGAGCAGTCGCTGGGCGCCAACTACACGGACGGCATCGTGGTGCTGCACCGGGGCCGCATCGTGTATGAGCGTTACCTTGGCGTGCTGAAGGACAGTGGCCAGCATGGCGCCATGTCGGTAACGAAGTCCGTCATGGGCACCATCGGCGCGGCGCTGGTGGCCGAAGGCAAGCTCGATCCTGACAGGAAAGTGGCCGAGTATGTGCCGGAACTGGCCAAATCTGCATTCGGCGACGCCACCGTGCGCCAGGTGCTCGACATGACCACGGGCCTGAAATTCAGCGAAGATTACGCCGACCCGAAAGCGGAAGTGTGGCAGCACGCGGCAGCCGGCAGCCCGCTGCCCAAGCCCAAGGATTACACTGGGCCGCGCAGCTATTTCGAGTATCTGCAAACGGTGCAGCACGAGGGCCGGCATGGCGAGGCGTTCGGCTACCGCACGGTCAACTCCGACGTGCTGGGCTGGATCATCGCCAGGGTCACGGGGCAGAACGTCAACGAGTATCTGTCCGAGCATATCTGGCAAAAGCTGGGCGCCGAGCAGGATGCCTACATGACGGTTGATTCGACCGGCACGCCGTTTGCCGGCGGCGGCCTGAATGCGGGCTTGCGCGACCTGGCCCGCTTCGGCGAGATGCTGCGCAACGATGGCCGCTACAACGGCCAGCAGATATTGCCCAAGGCGGCTGTCGACGATATCCGCCGCGGCGGCGACAAGCAGCTGTTCGCCAAGGGCGGCTACGATTTGCTCAAGGGCTGGAGTTACCGCGACATGTGGTGGGTCACGCATAACGACCATGGCGCCTATATGGCGCGCGGCGTGTACGGCCAGCGCATCTATGTCGATCCGAAGGCGGAAATGGTGATCGTGCGCTTCGCTTCCACGCCGACGGCGGCCAATGCGGCCAACGATCCGACCACCACGCCGGCCTTCGAAGCGCTGGGCAAGCTGCTGCTGGCCAAGCCGAAGTAGGCAGCCAGGCGGGGCCACGCCAGACGTGCTGCGGATGGGGCATAACTGCAATACACTATCCCTTTGTCATTGAATATTGCTTGAGTGTTAACTCAAGCGCCGCACGCAAGGGGAACGCACTGTGGAAACCAGCCAGCCAGACCAACCACGCCCGCCGCTCTGGCGGCGCCTGCTGTGGCCGGTTGCCCAGCTGGGCTCGGCCTTTAAACTGACGGGCACGCACCTGCTGCACCACGTAATCGGCGCCAGCCTGATCGCCGCGCTGATGCTGGCGCTGGAAGGTTTTCACGTGCTCGAATGGCTCGATGCGGCCATGCTGCGCGCCAGTGCGGCACAGGGCCAGCTGTTGAACCGGGGCAAGGATCCGGGCGCAGCTTATCGGCCCGGCATCATCGAAATCGACCAGCCTGCGTTCGAACAGGTCTTCGACGAGCGCGAACCTCTGGAACGCACGCGCCTGGAGCAAGTGATCGCCAGCGCCGCCGCGCGCGGCAGCAAGGTGCTGGCCATCGACCTGGACCTGGCGCCGGCCGTGTATGAGCAGCACAAGGCGGGCGAGCGCCCTCTGGACCGCCTGCTCGACCAGCTGGCCGCCGATGGCCGGCAACTGGTGCTGATCCTGCCCGAGCAATCGGACCGGAACGCGAACCTGCCGTGGATACGCGCGCGCTGCGCGGCCGGCATCCATTTCGCCAGCCCGCAAATCCGCGAACGCATGGGCGCCGTCACGCGCATCGAGCTGAAAAGTCCCGTGCTGGCGGCCGTGGCCTTCGAGCTGGCGCATGGGGCCGACGAGCAGGAGCAGAAGCAGCCCATGCCGGCCGTTTTGTCCGAGCAAAAGGAAGTGGTGGCGCTGGCCGGCCGCGTGTGCCAGCTGGCCCGGCGCACGGGCAGTGAAAAGGAATTGGCGCGCTGGGCGTTCGAACCCGTCATCCGCGGCGACGCCAAGGCGGCGGCCGAACAGAATGCCGTCACCGCGCCGTTTCACCCGGCCGCCGTGGCGCCGGCATTCCTGAACCCCACGCGCGCGCGCGTCAAACTGATCGATGGCCAGGCTGGCGTGGATGCCGGGGCACTGCGCAAGAACGTCGTGTATATCGGCAGCACGTATGACGTACGCGACCGCTATACGACGGCAGAAGGCGAGCAGGCCAGCCTGCACCTGCATGCGGCCGCCCACACCTCGCTCGGCATCGGCACGGCCGACGTCAACAAATATGCGGTGTTTGCGGCCGATATCGTCATCGGCGTGCTGCTGGGCTGTCTGTTCGGCGGCCTGTGGACCCTGTACGGCCGCGCCGAACTGGCCATCGACCAGCGCATGGAAGACCACGATTTCAGCCGCCTGCACCGCATGGGCACCCTGGCGGAATTCTATGGCATCCGCTTGATGCTGGTGCTGGTGTGGGCTTCGCCGTTTGCCATTGGCGCGCTGGCTATCTACCTGTCGCGCGGCTTGCTCGAGCAGGGCTGGTGGGTCAATCCCGGCCCCCTGATCGCCGGCATGTTCCTGCATGCGATGTCGCTGCGCGATGAAGCCCACCATCCGCACGAAGAAGTGCCGGGCCTGTCCGTGTGGGCCCAGCTGCGCCGCACGCATCCAGGCATCGTGCTGGTGCAGGCGCCGCTGGCGGTAGTGCTGTTGGTGGTGGCGCTGGCGTAGGGCTGGAGGACAGGCTGCACAGGAATCCGATTAGCCGATCAGCTTCAACCCCGGTGGCAGTGCCTCGCCCAGCATGCGCCGGGTAGCTGTTTCGTCCAGCTGTGTCACTTCGCTGACCATGGCTTGCCACAGGGGCGGGGCGCCCACGGCTTTCAGGCGGGTCAGGATGGTCGCCCGTAGCTCGCCGCCGATGTCGCGCGAGCGGTCGCCCGTCATCCGCGCCAGGTGGGCTACGGCGAAGGCAGCCGGTTCAACTTTTTTCCAGTCCAGCGCCAGCAGCACCTGCAACCACCCGGCCACGGTGGCGCTGTCGACCACTTCGTGCGCGCTGCCGTGGAAGGGTTGGCGCGCGCCGACCCTGGCCAGCGCCCACAGGGTATTCGTATCGGCCGCTTCTCCCTTCTTGCTGGCTTTCTCCAGCCGCTTGATCAGCCAGGCGCCCACTTCCGCCTTGTAGGCGCCGGGGATGCGCTCCAGCGTAGCGCCCAGGCGCAGCATGTCGTCATCGCTGCCGTTGACCAGGGTAAGGGGGCGGCTGCCGCGCTGGGCCGCATCGGCTTGCAGGTTGAAGGCGAAGTCGTCGAGCAGGCGCAATTGCTGCTGCGTGCTCAAGCCGCCAGCGACGCGGCGCCACAGGGTCCACCATTCGGCGCACACCTGGTTATCCTTGTGATGCTGGATGCCCGTGTCGAACAGGGCCCACAGCTGCTCGATGCGCCATGGGTCGAGCGCGTCGCCATAGCCGGGGCGCAAACAGTAGCCGGCCAGGTTCAGCCAGACTTTTTCATGTTCGGCGGAGCGGCGCCGGCCACGGGTGCGCAGCATGAGGGCGTCGAACAGCTGGCGCAGCAGCGGCGTATCCCAGCTCTCGCGCCCGCCCAGCCCACGTTCCAGGTGCTGGCGCAACTGGCGCACTTCCTTGGTCTCGACCTTTTGCGCCTTGCCGCCGAAGATGCGCTCGATCTTCTCGATGGCTTCCTTGATGCGCGGCGAGACGGCTTGAGGCTCGCCATCGCCTTGCTCTTCCTCACCAGCGCGCAACTGGAATTCCAGCAGCCAGCGCTGGCCGGCATCGGCTTCGGCCACGCAATGCACTTCCAGGGTGCCCACTTCTGTCATGACGGTGACCAGCTGCACGGTGATTTCGCGCTTGTCACTGGCATCCTCTTTATCGTGCAGCACGCTGGCCAGCGGCGGCAGGCGCAGATACTCGCCGGCGTCCAGGTCGACGATGTCGCCCAGTTGCGGCGGCGTGCCCGTTTCCGCAATCGAGGATGCCAGGTGGAAGCGCACGGGGCGGCCCAGGCGCAGGGCGAACAGGCGCTCCGTCAGGCCGATTTCCTCGCCGCTGGCGCTGCCACGGGGCAGGATGCAGACGGCGCGGTTGTCCTTGCCCGCCTCGCCCAGCACGAGGAAATAGCTGCGCGGGGAGCCGCCGCCGATGCGCGGGGCCTGTCCCCGGCGCGCCAGCGCGTAGGCGACGGCGCCGCGCGCCACGGCCACGTCGGGATTGTCGTTGTGCAGGATAGTCAGGGGCAGGGCCGCGCCGCGCCAGTGCGCGAGCGTCTCGGCCAGGCGGCGCGCCAGCGCGTCGGCGCGGAACACGCCGCCGTTCAGCAGCAAGGTGTCGGGAATTTCGCCTTGATGCTGCTGCAGGAAACTGGCCAGATGGCGCGTGATGGCCGCGTCCTGCGCGTAGGGCAGGCCGAATTCGACGATGCCGGCGCGGCCTTTTTTCGCCGTCTCGCTCAGTTCCACCTTTGGGAAGAAGCCGTCGACCACCAGGGCCGCCACTTCTTCGCGCGTGATATCGGCGGAACGGCTGCCACCGATCAGGCGAGAGCCGGCGCCCAGCAGGGTGACGGTGGCCTTGTCCGGTGCGTCGCTCGATAGCAGCAATTCCTTGGCGGCGCGGCAGCGTTCCATCAGCTGCGACAGGCGTGCGGCGGAGAGCTTCATGCCGCCTTCGACGCTTGCCGCCATGCGCGTTTCCATCAGGTGGGCCAGCGCCAGGTCCATATTGTCGCCGCCGAGTATCAAATGATTGCCCACACTGCTGCGCGTGAGCTGCGGTTCGGCATCCTCATCGAAGGCGACGTCGATCAGGCTGAAATCGGTGGTGCCACCGCCCACGTCGCAGACCAGGATACGCCGCGTTTGCGCCAGGTCAAGGTGCAGCGTGTCGCGCCGACGGTGCAGGTAGTCATAAAAGGCGGCCTGCGGTTCTTCCACCAGTCGTAGCGTGGGCAAGCCCGCCAGGCGGGCAGCTTCCAGCGTGAGTGCGCGCGCACCCTCGTCGAAGGAAGCGGGGATGGTCAGCACCAGTTCCTGGTTTTCAAGGGGAGAATCCGGAAAGCGGTGATTCCACGCGGCGCGCACATACGCGAGGTAGCTGGCGCTGGCCGCCACGGGGGATACCTTGGCCACGTCGGCATCGGCGCCCCACGGCAGGATGGGCGCCTGGCGGTCCACGTTCGCATGTGACAGCCAGCTCTTTGCGCTGGAAACGAGGCGGCCGGGCACTTGCGCGCCGAGCTGGTGCGCCAGGGCGCCCAGCACCGGATGTTCCACCCTGGTGACATCGTCCTGTGGCCACGGCAGCTGCAAATCGCCGGCCGCCAGCTCGCCAGGGGCAGGATGGTAGCGCAGCGATGGCAGCAGGGGGCGTGCGCCCACTTCGCCGGGAGCGAGCAGCTGCTCAATGTCGAACAGCTGTATGCCCGCCTGGGCATCGGCCGCATTGGCATAGGCCACCACCGTGTTGGTGGTGCCCAGGTCGATGCCGACCAGCCAGGCCGGCTGCACCTTCGCGCCGCGCATGCTTATTGCTGCGGCGTGCCGCGCACGTCGAATTCCACTTTCCAGCGCTCGGCGCCATCAGGGGAGACGGCCAGCAGCTCCAGGGTGCCCGCTTCCGTGACTCTGGCGTGCAGCTTGACTTGCACCACGTCGCCAGCCTGGCGGCCTTCGGCAGACAGCGTCGCGTGGATTTCGCTCAGTTCCTGCAATTCATCGGGGCCCCAGAAATCGAGCAGGTCGCCGATCTGGTCGTTGCGGCGCGTGGACGAGGCGAAGAAGCGGAAGTGCACGGGTTCGCCCACCACCAGGCCGAATTGCTGGCCTGGCAATTCCAGTTCGCTGCCTTCTTCCATGCCGAACGGCGCCACGCACAGGGCCTGGATCGGCGGTTCCATGCCGGGGATGGCCGGCATGGCCGATTCGATGGCCACGTAGAAGGCGCTGGCCGTGCCGCCGCGGATACGCACGCCATGGCCGCGCCGCACGTAGCTGTAGTAGGCGGCGCCACGGGCCACGGCCAGGTCCAGGTCGGCCCCGGCCAGCATGCGCGCTGGTTCCGCGCCTTCCATGTACAGCCAGTCGTTGACGGTGGCCATGATGCGCTGTACCAGCAAGTCCGACTTGAAGACGCCGCCGTTGAACAGCACGGCCGTCGGGTGCAAAAAGCTGGCGCCGTCCGCCTGGCGGCCCGCAAAACCATCCAGTTCGCTGGTCGCCGCCACCTGGCGGCCCAGGAACGCGGCCAGGTGGCGCGTGATGGCCGCGTCCTGCGCATACGGCAAGCCCAGTTGCGTCAGGCCGGCGCGCGTGCGCACGGCAGGGCGGCTCGATGCTTCCACTTGCGGGAAGAAGCCGTCGAGGATAAAGGTGGACACTTCCGCGCGCGTCAGTTCCGTGCGGATGGAGCCTCCGATCAGTTTCGAACCGCGGCTCGGCACGACGATCGGTGCCACATCGAGGCCGCTGTCAGCCAGCAGGCTTTCCTTGGCGCTGCGGCAGCCATAAGTGAGCGCGCGCATTTGCCAGGCGTCGAGCTGGGTGCCGTTGGCGGCCAGCTTGCGGGCCACCAGGTGGGCCAGCGCCAGGTCCATATTGTCGCCGCCCAGCAGGATGTGTTCACCGACGGCGACGCGGTGCGGTTCCAGCACGCCGTCGCGTTCCAGAACGGCGATCAGCGAAAAGTCGCTGGTGCCGCCTCCCACGTCGACGACGAGGATGATGTCGCCCGGCTTGACTTCCTTGCGCCAGCGTCCCTCGCTGGTCTGGATCCAGCTGTACAGGGCCGCCTGCGGCTCTTCCAGCAAGGTCAATGAAGTGTAGCCGGCTGCCTGCGCCGCTTCCATCGTCAGCTCGCGCGCGGCCGGGTCGAAGGACGCGGGAATCGTCACCGTGATTTCCTGCTGCGCAAACGGCGCTTGCGGGTGGGCGTTGTCCCAGGCCTGGCGCAAATGCGTCAGATAGCGCGTGGCCGCCGTGATGGGCGAGATGCGCGCCACTTCCGCCGGCGCGTCGTTCGGCAAGATCGCCGCGCGGCGGTCCACGCCCGGGTGGCACAGCCAGCTTTTCGCGCTCGACACCAGGCGGATGGGCGTGGTGGCGCCGCGGCTGCGGGCCATTTCGCCGACGACGAACGGCGCCTCCGCTTCTTCGGTCACCCAGGGCAGGGCCAGGTCGCCCGCCGCCACTTCGTCAGCGTGCGGCAGGTAGACGAACGATGGCAGCAGCGGCAGTTCTTCGACGGTGCCGGGCGCCGACAGCTGCGGCACTTTCAGCACGCCGTGGCTGGACTTTTCGCCGTCGCTCTCGACCAGGTTCACATACGACAGGGCGCTATGGGTGGTGCCCAGGTCGATGCCGATGGCGTAGCGCGGGGTAGGGTTGACGGTATCGTTCACAGTTCCACCTCGGCCGGAGCCAGGATGGCGGCGTCGTGTTGCTCGCTCAGTTTCGGCAGGCGTACGCTGGAGGCGCGCCAGCCGCGGTGACTGAGGGTGCCCGTGTACGGCGCGGAACCGACGACGTTGCCCGTCAGGCGCACTTGCGCGGAATCAAAACCTTCCTGCAGGACGATGCGGCTGCCTTCGGCTTCCTGGCGCACGGCCTCGATGGTGAAGTATTCGCGCATGACCTTGGCGCAGCCTTCATGCACCACGCGGGCGGCCGCGCCGATGTCGGCGTCGGCATGGCTGCCCAGGTTTTCCTGGGTGAAGTCGATCAATCGCGCTTCGCGTTGCAGTAAAGCAAGTAACTGCAGGGCGGCGTCCGGCGTGGCTTCCTTCAATATGACGGGGGCAGCGGCCGGCGTCGGCACGGGAGCGGGTGCCGGAGCCACGGGAGCGACGGGCGCAGCCTCGGGCAAGGACAGTTTTTTCGACGCGGGCCGCATAGGCGGCGTCCGACAGGGTGCTGAAGAAGGCGCCGAAAGCCAGCGGGACGCGGCGCCAGAACGATGGGTGGGACGATGGTGTGCTCATAGGAACTCGTTTCTCTGATCTGTAGGGGAGGCGTCGGCGGCGCGGAACCGCTTCGCAAGGTGTTGCATGCGCCGGCCCAATGGGGCCGGCTGGCGTTTGCCCGAATGATACCAGCTACCGGGCCGTCGCCAAAGTCGCCGGCCCCCGCCCAGCGAGCCTGAAACGTGGATTTTCTTTGTTCCTGCGCAAGGAAACGCTCGATTTCGGTCTGCTTCGACTAGAATCGCGCATTATCTTTATGCAAGACCTTGACGCCATGTCTACCGACTTTTCCCCCGACTTTTCCATATATCTAGCCAGCAGCACTTACATAGACAGCGACCATCCGGCCGTGCGCGCCAGGGCGGCCGAGCTGGCCGCCGGCGCGTCGGGCGATGCCGCCATCGCGGCCCGCTGCTTTGCCTTCGTGCGCGATGAGATTGCCCACAGCTGGGACTACCAGCGCAATCCCGTCACTTGCCGCGCTTCTGACGTGTTGCAGCATGGCACGGGCTATTGTTATGCGAAAAGCCATCTGCTGGCCGCGCTGCTGCGCGCCAATGGCATTCCGGCCGGGCTGTGCTATCAGCGCCTGGCCGTGGGCGAGGTGGGGCCGCCGTTTTGCCTGCATGGCTTGAACGCCGTGTACCTGCAAGAGTTTGGCTGGTACCGCATCGATGCGCGTGGCAACAAGCCCGGTGTCGCCGCCGCCTTCACCCCGCCGCAGGAGCAGCTGGCCTTTCCCGTGCTGGCGCCCGAGGAGTGCGATTTGCCTGAAATCTGGCCGGCACCGCTGCCACAGGTGGTGGCATCCTTGACCGTTTATGCCACGGTGCAGGAGGTGGCCGCGCATTTGCCCGATATTCAATTGCTGCCGCGGCACAAATAACTCGACGAAAGAAATCATGAAAAAAGTATCCCTATGTTTGATAAGCCTGTTGCTGCTGGCCGGTTGCGGCGGCAAGGGAGAGAGCGCGGGCCAGTCCAGTGCCGCGCGTCTCGACGGCAAGGAAAAAGGCAGCGAGTTTCTTGCGTATGAACACAATGTCGGCGTCGATACGAACGAAGCGCAAGTGCGGCCCCTGTATGAAAAAGTGGTCGCCGCCTGCAAGGCCGATACGGACAATGGCTGTCTGCTGCTCGACTCGAGCATAGACGGCGGTCGTTACGTGCATGCGCGCATCAGCATGCGCGCCAAGCCGGCCGGCATCAAGAAGCTCGTGGCGCTGGTTGCGGCCGGAGGCGACGTTACCAGCCAGGGCACCAAGGTGGAAGACCTGGGCCGTCCTGTGCTCGACAGCAAGAAACGCCTGGAAATGCTCAGGCAATACCAGGCGCAATTGCAGGAGCTGGAAAAACGCTCGGGCGCGAACGTCGATGCCTTGATCAAGGTGACCAAGGAACTGGCCACCGTGCAAGTGGAACTGGAGCAGGCGACGGCGGCCAATGCGCTGTTGATGCAGCGCATCGATACGGACTTGCTGAACGTGGCCATCAGTGCCGAAGGCAGGCAGTCGTTCTGGCGCCCCGTCAAGCGCGCACTGGGCAATTTCACGGAAAACCTGTCGGAAGGCGTGGCCAACGCCATCACGGCCATGGCGTATATCTTGCCATGGCTGATCGCTTTCGTGCTGCTGTTTCCGCTGGGCCGCAAGGGCTGGCACCGCTTGCGGGGCGTGCCGCGCAAGGATTGAAGCGCAAGGATTAATGCGTCCGGCGCACCGTTTTACGGCAATTTGAAACCTGGCTGCACAGTCCTTGTGCAGCCAGGTTTTTTTTCGTGCGGAGAGAGCCGCGTGCACCATGGCGGACGCCTGCTGGTGCTGGCATGCATTCTGCTTTAACAACATCGTATGCCCAGTCCGTCCCCCACGAATACATCACAGGAGTCCCCATGTCACGACGCATCATCCTGAAAGCGGCCGCCGCCGGCGCCCTGGCCCTGGCCACGTCCATCACCATGCAGGCAGCCCTGGCCGCCGACACCATCAAGGTGGGCATCTTGCACTCCCTGTCGGGCACCATGGCCATTTCCGAAACGTCGCTGAAAGACGTGGCCCTGATGACGATCGCCGAGATCAATGCCAAGGGCGGCGTGCTGGGCAAGAAGCTGGAAGCCGTCGTGGTCGATCCGGCGTCGAACTGGCCCTTGTTTGCGGAAAAAGCGCGCCAGCTGGTGGCGCAAGATAAAGTGGCCGTGGTGTTTGGTTGCTGGACGTCCGTGTCCCGTAAATCCGTCTTGCCCGTGTTCAAGGAACTCAACAGCCTGCTGTTTTATCCGGTGCAATACGAAGGCGAGGAGCTGGAAAAGAATGTGTTTTATACGGGCGCCGCGCCGAACCAGCAGGCGATTCCCGCCGTGGAATACTTGATGAGCAAGGATGGCGGCGGCGCCAGGCGCTTCGTGCTGCTGGGCACGGATTACGTTTACCCGCGCACCACCAACAAGATATTGCGCGCCTTCCTGAAGAGCAAAGGCGTCGAGGATAGCGATATCAGCGAGGTCTACACGCCGTTCGGCCACGCCGACTATCAAACCATCGTCGCCAACATCAAGAAATTTTCCACGGGCGGCAAGACGGCCGTCATTTCCACCATCAATGGCGATTCCAACGTGCCGTTTTACAAGGAACTGGGCAATGCGGGCTTGAAAGCCACGGACGTCCCCGTCGTTGCGTTTTCCGTGGGTGAGGAAGAGCTACGCGGCATCGATACCAAGCCTTTGCTCGGTCACCTGGCGGCCTGGAATTATTTTGAATCCGTCAAGAACCCCGTGAATACGGCTTTCATCAAGCAGTGGAAAGCGTATGCGGTGGCGCAAAAGTTGCCGAACGCGGGTTCGGTGGTGACGAACGACCCCATGGAAGCGACCTATGTGGGCATCCACATGTGGGCGCAAGCGGTGGAAAAAGCCAAATCGACGGACACGGACAAGGTGATCGCCGCCATGGCCGGCCAGAGCGTCAAGGCGCCGTCTGGCTTTACCCTGACCATGGACCCGACCAACCACCACTTGCACAAGCCCGTGATGATCGGCGAAATCAAGGCTGATGGGCAATTCAATGTTGTGTGGAAAACCAAGGAGCCGATACGCGCCCAGCCGTGGAGCCCCTTTATCAAGGGCAATGAGGGCAAGCAAAAGCTGTAGGCGCTTGCGCGTCGAATGGTCATCGCAACCCCAGGCAAAGAGCTGGGGTCAGACCCGCCGGGTCTGACCCTTGTCCTTGCCTATGGGGGAAGGATACTTATCAAGACATCAGCTTTACTACATGGTATCTATGCATATGCAGCTTATCCCCAAATTGCTGGTCCTCGTTTGCCTGTTCTTGTCCTCGCTGGCGCAGGCCGCCATCTCTCCTGAACTGCTCAAACCGCTGGCTGCCGACGATTCTGACGCCCGGGTCGCTGCCGTCGCCCAGATCGCCGCCCTGGCCACGCCCGAGGCTGCCAAGGTGCTCCAAGCCTTGCAGGACGACGGCCTGTATGCCGGGCCGGACGGCAAGGTGTATGTCGTCGACGGCGAGCAGGCGTATGACCCGGCCATCGGCCAGAGCGTTCCGCTGCCCGATGGCCTCGATGGCGTGATGGTTAACAACCGCTTGCGCGCGGCCGTGGCGGGCGCCTTGTCCGGCTTGCAGCTGCTGGCGCCGGAGCGCAGCGCCCGCCTGGCGGCCGCGCAAGCCTTGCAAAAGGCCGTTGACCCCGCGCAAATCCCCCTTATCCGCAAGGCGCTGGCGCGGGAAAACGATGCTGACATTAAACAGCTATTGCAGGTGCTGATCGCCAGCGCCAACCTGCATGCGCCGGACGCCGCCACACGCAAGGCCGCCGTGCAGGCGCTGGCCGGCAGCAGCGATGCGCGCTTGCTGCCCGTGCTGCAAGCCATGCTGGAAAAGGATGGCGAGCCGGACGAAGCCGTGCAGCTGGCCGCCATCGAGACCATGCGCCAGATCAAGGCTAGAGTGGCGCGCATGGAATTCGCCGGCAATGTGTTCTACGGCATTTCCCTGGGCAGCGTGCTGTTGCTGGCCGCGCTGGGGCTGGCCATCACGTTCGGCTTGATGGGCATCATCAACATGGCGCACGGCGAATTGCTGATGATAGGCGCTTACACGACGTATCTGTGCCAGCTGTTTTTCCGCACCTACCTGCCCGGCTTGCAGGATGCCTACCTGCTGGCCGCGCTGCCTGCCGCTTTTTTCGTTGCCGGACTGGTGGGCATGGTACTCGAGCGCACGGTGATCCGCTGGCTGTATGGCCGGCCGCTGGAAACCCTGCTGGCCACCTGGGGCATCAGCCTGATCCTCATGCAGCTTGTCCGCACGATCTTTGGCGCGCAAAACGTGGAAGTGGCCAACCCGGCCTGGATGTCGGGCGGCGTGAGCGTGCTGGGCGGCCTCGTGCTGCCGTACAACCGCCTGGCCATCATAGCCTTCGCCATCGTCGTGGTGGTGGCAGTGTGGTTAATCCTGAACAAGACGCGCCTGGGGCTGTTCGTGCGGGCCGTAACGCAAAACCGCCGCATGGCCGATTGCGTGGGCGTGGCCACGGGCAAGGTCGACATGCTGACCTTCGGCCTCGGTTCCGGCATCGCGGGGCTGGGCGGCGTGGCCCTGTCGCAGCTGGGCAATGTCGGGCCGGACCTGGGCCAAAGCTACATCGTTGATTCCTTCATGGTGGTGGTGCTCGGTGGCGTGGGCCAGCTGGCCGGCACCGTGATCGCCGCGCTGGGCCTGGGCGAAGTGAACAAATTCCTCGAACCGGTGGCGGGCGCCGTGCTGGCGAAAATCGCCATTCTCGTATTCATCATCATCTTTATCCAGCGCCGGCCGCAGGGCCTGTTTGCCATGAAGGGACGCAGCGTCGAATGACTACCTCCTGTCTATCCAAGCAAGGCCTGTTTACGCGGCCCGTCTGGCTGGCGATTGCCGCATGCACGGTGCTGGCGGCGCTGTTGCCGATTTTTAACCTGGCGTTTGCCGAAGGGCATGCGCTGCACGTCTCCGCCTACACGGTGGCGCTGGTGGGCAAGTTCATGTGCTATGCGCTGGCCGCGCTGGCGCTGGACCTCGTCTGGGGCTACACGGGCATCCTGTCCCTGGGCCACGGCGTGTTCTTTGCGCTGGGCGCGTATGCGCACGGCATGTATCTGATGCGCGCCATCGGCGACCAGGGCCAGTACCACAGCAGCTTGCCCGACTTCATGGTCTTTCTCGACTGGAAAACTTATCCGTGGTACTGGGCCTTCACGGAACATTTCTGGTATTGCATGGCCCTCGTCGTGCTGGTGCCGGGCGTGCTGGCCTTCGTGTTTGGTTATTTCGCCTTTCGCTCGCGCATCAAGGGCGTGTATTTTTCCATCATCACGCAAGCGATGACGTATGCCTTCATGCTCTTGTTCTTCCGCAATGACACCGGCTTTGGCGGCAACAATGGTTTCACGGATTTCAAGACGATATTGGGCCATAGCGTGACGGCACCCGCCACCCGCGCCGTGCTGTTCCTGCTGACCCTGGCCTTCCTGCTGGCCGCGCTGGTGGGCGCGCGCGCCATCGTCCGCTCCAAGCTGGGCAGGGTGCTGCAGGGCGTGCGCGACAGCGAGGCGCGGCTGATGTTTCTCGGCTACAACCCACTGTGGTTCAAGCTGTTTGTGTGGACCTTGTCGGCCGTGCTGTGCGGCATCGCCGGCGCCCTGTACGTGCCGCAGGTGGGCATCATCAACCCGTCCGAAATGTCGCCGGCGAACTCCATCGAGATGGTCGTGTGGGTGGCCGTGGGCGGACGCGGCACCTTGCTCGGTCCCATCCTGGGCGCCTTTACCGTCAATGGCTTGAAAAGCTGGTTCACGGCCGCCTTGCCGGAGCTGTGGCTGTTCGCGCTGGGCTTGCTGTTCATCGTCGTCACCCTGTTCATGCAGCAAGGCATGCTGGGCGTGTTAAGCAAGCTCAAACGCAAGCCCATCGTGGCAGAGGAGAACGCATGAGCATCCGCATGCTGCCAGGCATGGCCAGCGCCGAAGCTGGCCCCACGTATTCGCGCGTGAAAGGCGAGGGCGTCGACACGACGCATGGCGCCATTCTGTATCTGGAAGACATCAGCGTGTCGTTCGACGGCTTCAAGGCCATTAACAAGCTGAGCCTGGATATTTCCGTGGGCGAATTGCGTTGCATCATTGGCCCGAATGGCGCGGGCAAGACGACGATGATGGATGTGATCACCGGCAAGACGCGGCCTACATCCGGCACAGCCTGGTTCGGCCAGACCATGAATTTGGCCACCATGACGGAAGCGCAAATTGCCCACGCGGGCATAGGCCGCAAGTTCCAGCGCCCCACCGTGTTCGAGCAGCACACGGTGTTTGACAACCTGGAACTGGCCATGAAGATGGACAAGCGCGTGGCGCCGACCCTGTTTGCGCGGCTCACGTCCGAGCAGGCGGGCCGGATCGAGGCCATATTGCGCCTGATACGCTTGAATGGCCAGGAGGCGCGGCCGGCCGGCTTGCTGTCGCACGGGCAAAAGCAGTGGCTGGAAATCGGCATGCTGCTGATGCAGGAGCCGCAGCTGATATTGCTCGATGAACCGGTGGCCGGCATGTCGGACGCGGAAACGGCGCGCACGGCGGAGTTGCTCAATGAATTGCGCGGCAAGCATTCCATCATGGTGGTCGAGCACGACATGGGTTTCGTCACGGACATTGCCCAGCAAGGCATCGTCACCGTGTTGCACGAAGGCTCTGTGCTGGCGCAGGGGCGCATGGATGAGGTGCAAGCCGACGAGCGCGTGATCGAAGTCTATCTGGGAAGGTAAGTCATGCTGGAAGTGCAACAATTAAATCAATACTATGGCTCCTCGCACACCTTGCGCGGCATCGACCTGTCCGTGCGCAAGGGCGAGTGTTTGGCCTTGCTGGGCAGGAATGGCGTCGGCAAGACGACCTTGCTGAAATGCCTGATGGGCGTGTTGCCCGTGGCCCAAGGCAAAGTCGTGCTCGATGGGCGCGACATCACGACACTGGCGCCCCACGCGCGGGCAAAGCTGGGGATGGCGTATGTACCGCAGGGACGCGACATCTTTGCGCGCCTGACGGTCGAGGAAAACTTGCTGATGGGCATGGCCGTCAAGCGGGGCAGGCAAGCCTCGCGCATCGATCCGCACGTGTATGAACTGTTTCCGGTACTCAAGGAGATGCTGCAGCGGCGCGGCGGCGACTTGTCCGGCGGGCAGCAGCAGCAGCTGGCCATCGCCCGCGCCTTGCTGGCCGAGCCGCAGCTGATCATTTTTGACGAGCCCACGGAAGGCATCCAGCCCTCCGTCATCAAGGATATCGGCAGGGTCATTGCGCTGTTAAAGCAGCGGGGCGACATGGCCATCGTGCTGTGCGAACAGTATTTCGACTTTGCCCGCGAACTGGCCGACGAATTCATCGTGCTGTCGCGCGGCAGTGTCGTCGCCAGCGGACTGGCTGCACAGATGGATGGCGACGATGTGAAGCGGCATTTGGCCGTGTAGGCTTACACCAGTTGCAGCCAGCCCAGCACGGCGCCAGCGGCCAGCAGCCATAATAAGTGGATCTTCGTGCGCCAGATGATCAGGCCGGCCACGATGGACAGGCTCCACAGTGGCCAGTCCGTGCGGATGTCGTGATTGGCGCCGCCCAAAATCATGCCCGTGGAAATCAGGAGGGCGACGACGATGGGCGCCATGCCTTGCTTGAAGGCGCGCACGGGGCGCAGGTCGCGGTTGCGGTAGCCCCACTGGGCTGCCACGTAGGTGAGGGTGGTGCTGGGCAGCATGATGCCCACCATGGTCACCAGCACACCCAGGTACGCGGCCGTGTAGCTGCCCGCATTCATGCCCACGTTCCAGCCCATCAGGGCGACGAACAGCACGTTGGGGCCGGGCGCGGCTTGCGCGATGGCGATCGATTCATTGAATTGCGCCTGTGTCAGCCAGCCGTGCTGTTCGACGAGGAAGCGGTGCATTTCGGAGGTGGTGGAAATGGCGCCGCCGATCGACATCAGCGACAGCATCAGGTAATGGCCGAACAGGTTCAGCCAGTCGCCCGCGCTCAGGACCAGTTGCAAGGGCGGGTTCATGAGGACAGCTTCCGGTATGTCAGCAGGCAGCCGATGCCGCCCAGGCCCAGCAGGATGTACAGCAGGGGCCAGTGCAGGATGGCCACCATCAGCACGCCCAGCATGGTGATCGGCAGAGTCAGCCACAAGGGCAGCGGATGCTTGCCCAGCGCGGCCGCTAGTTTCACGCCCGTGGCAGCGATCATGCCGGCCGAGACGGCCGCCATGCCGCGCAAGGCGCCCGCCATCTGCGGGATGTCGCCATAGTGCGTGTACAGCACGCCCAGCAGCAGCACGATGACGAGGGGCACGGCCAGCATGCCGGCCAGCGCCGTCAGCGCGCCTTGCAAGCCGAAATAGCGTCCGCCCACCATCAGCGACAGATTGACAACATTTGGCCCGGGCATGATTTGTGCCACGGCCCAGTCTTCCAGGAATTCCTCTTGCGTCAGCCAGCGCTTGCGTTCGACCATTTCGCGCTGGATCACGGCCAGCACGCCGCCAAACCCCTGAAGGGCCAACCAGGTAAACGAGAAAAACAGGTCGGCCAGCGAAGCCGGTTGCGGGCGGGGCAGGTCGGGCGGGAAGGGGGGCGGCGAGGGCATCGCTGATTATCGCCGTGGCCGATTGCGCTTGTCCATCGCTTTCGCCCCCCTGTTGTGCCAGCAAGAAAAAACTGTGGCTCATGTTTCCCTGCCATTGACATCGAGAGTTTATCAGCAATACTTTATCGGCAACACGACCGCTGTTCTTGCCCGCGCTGGCGCGGTGCGTACCGCTACGCCGTCTCCCCCCCTCCGTCCCCCTTCGCAGGAGTTGTTCATCATGCTTAATTCCACAGAAACGCTGCATATGCCCGTCAATACCGTGGTGCTGCATGCCCGGCTCGATCAGAAGATGTGCGATATCGTCAACCTGGGCATCGCCGTGCAGGCTGCCTTCAGTACCTTGTGCGCGCTGGAATACCTGAAGTCATACAATGTCGCCCCCGAACTGATCGAACGCGTGCTGCTGCATCCGGAGCAGCGCCGCCAGACCGTGCATTGAGTATTCGCACGGCAACTGTGTTGCCGGCAGCCGGAGTACGGTGTTGTCGGATTGATCATTTCGGCTCAGTTATGCACAAATGATGGCTTAGCGAAAATGCCGAAATATTTTTCTTGTGATTATGTGTGAATTTCTAAGTGATTGATTTTATTGGGGTTTATTTTTGCTGTTTGATTGAGCAGTTTATTGAAAGCCGCACGGGCTGTGGCTTTGAGGCCTGTCAATAGGCCCTTATCCACAAAGATATCCACAGTCAGTGTGGATATCTGAAAAAGCGCTTAACAATCCGCCACTTAGATAGTGGCACCGGATCGGCGCTGCAAATGCAGTGTCGCGCCAGCCCAAAACAGGGCATTGCACAAGCCTGTATGCCTATCCAGTGCTCTTGTTTTATGACTGAAAGTAGCGGCGGCGTTTCAGGGCTTGCCGTCCGCCGGTTCTGCTGGCGCGTCGCCGCAGTGGACCAGGGCCGCGGCGAGGTCGGCGACTTGTTGCTGCGCTTCGCGCAAGGTGGCGTAGGTGCGCAGCGAGGTGATCACGGTGGTAAACAGCTTGCGCGTGGTCAGGTCGGTCTTGCACCAGAAATCGTTGATGTCGTAGTCGATGATGATGCGGTGCTCCAGCGCCTGGCCGGGCTGGCCCGTGCGCAGGATGATGCGCACGGCGCTGTTGTGCAGGTCTTCGCGGATCTGGCGCGCCACTTGCAAGCCGGCATCTTGGGTTTCCATGATGACATCAAGCAGCACCACGGCGATATCGGGCGTGCTGCGCAGCAAGGCGAGCGCCTCGGCGCCCGAATACGCGTGCATAAAGCTCAGCCTGCGGCCCTGGAAGCTGGCCTGGCTGAGGGCGAATTTGGTCACCACGTGGACGTCGACATCATCATCGACAATCAGCACGCGCCATGGCGCCGCGGTGGGTGCTTCTGCCGCCGCGTCTGCCCGACCGAGTGGCTCGTCGACCAGCCAGTCGGGGTCATCCGCACCCTTGGCGGCACTGTCGCTATCCATATTCATGCATTTATCCACCGTTGATTGTGTTCGCTCATTCCACACTATGCCAGTCTGCGGGGTTTGTCAAAACAATGCGGTTCAGGCAAGACGGCGTGGAGCAGGATTGCTTATGCACAGCAAAATATATTTTCATGCTCGCAGAGTAACTTTGCTCAGGCGCAAAATCACGATTCTAAGTCATTGATTTCATTGGGGTAAAAAATTGCCTGTGAAATCAGCAAATTGTTGAAACCCGCATTAATACTGGTGTTGCGGCTTGTCAAGAGGGGCTTATCAACAACTTTATCCACAGTTGCTGTGGATATCTAAAAAAGCCGTGCAAAAACCGGGGCTTAGCGCCGGTTCGTGCGGCAGGGTGGATGCATTCATGCGGCAAGCCCAAGCCCGCCCAACTGGGCAAAGGCATGCAGGAAGCGCTGCTTGGCTTCGGCCGGACCCATGGCTTCGATTATACCGGGCAAGGGGGCGATGTCGTCAAGATAAGCCCAGCGTTCCGCCGAATGCGGCATCAGGTCGCGCTTTTCCGTGGCCAGCGCGATCAGGTCGGCCCGCTTGATGGGCGCGTAATCGGAAAAGTCGAGGCCATAGGTGGCGGCGATGATGGCGCTGACCTTGTCTTCCAGCAGGGCAAATTCCGGCAACAGCACTTTCAGGGGTTTCACCATATCGCCCAGGTAGGCTTCTGCCGCGTCGTGCAGCAGGGCGGCCAGGCGCAAATGGGGTGGCACCAGTTCGGCGACGATCAGGCTGTGCTGCGCGACCGAGTAAAACACTTGCGTCTGCCCATTGAAACGGCACTGGTAAGCCAGGCCGTGGGCGATGTCTTCGATGGCGACCTTGTCGATATGCGGGCGCAAGGGATAAAAACGGTTGCCGGAATAGGTGGAAACGTAGTCGGTGGTAATCATTGCCATGGCAGGGTGCTCGGAGCGGTCAGGATGTTTCATCGTACACCCGATGGCACGGGCTTGCCCCAGCTGCCGTGCGCAAGCACCTTGCTGCCGGGATGGAAGTAAAGCTATGCATCTTGGCAAATCCTTTAATTTATTTCATATCATTCATTGTTCTTTCTCAAATACACTGTAGAAATCTTGTTTGACTGAAACTTAAGGGGACAGGGCAATGACGGCGATACCTTCGGCAAGACCTTCGTATATTTATCAGGGCGGTTCGGTGATGATGCACTCGCCGCTGCAATTGAAACAGTCGGAAATGTACGGTTATTTCGTCAGGGGCGACCTAGCGAAGTTGCAATCGACCGTGAATACCACCCTGAACCAGGTGGCGGGCCGCAAAATGACCCTGAAAGCGCTGTCGCCGTATGTGATGCTGACGTTTACGCGCGTCAACCACGCGGACTCCGCCAATCCCGTCGACCAGGCCAAGGGCTGGATCACGGAAGTCGACATCGTCACCTGGATCATGGTCGGCGAGATGGATGCGGCGGGCAAGCTGGCGCATATCTATTGGTACCCTTGCCATATTTTCGTCGACGATGCCATGGCCCTGATCAACGGGCGCGAACTGTTCGGCTATCCGAAATACCTGTGCGAATACGACATTCCCGCCGCCGGCAGCGAGCCGCTGCGCTGTTCCGTGGCCGCCAAGGGGTTCCAGCATTTTTCGCCGGAAACGAAACTTGCCCTGCACCCGCTGCTGGAAGTCAATGCCACCGTGCAGACGGGGCAGCACAAGAGCGTCAACAGCTTCCTCGAACTCATCGAGCAAGCCTTCAAGATTTTCCTGTCGATTCCCGATTTCTTTGACATGGATCAAGCCGGCTGGGCTGATATTTTGTCGCTGCTGCGCAAGCCCCGCATCGACCAGATTTTCCTCAAGCAGTTTCCCGACAGCGCGGGCGTGAAAGCCGTGTACCAGGCTTTGGTGGCCGCACCGGCCGAGATCAACCGTCTGCACAGTGCGCGCCTGCTCGGCTATGAATACGAATGCACCTTGCACGCCTTCGACAGCTTCCCGCTGGACCAGACCTTGGGTTTGCAGCTGGGGCCGCAGGCGGCGATATTGCCGTTCAATGTGAATTTCGACTTCACGGCCATGCCGGGCGAGGAACTGGTCGACAATTCGCAGATCGCGCCGGAAAAGATCGCCATCCTGGGCGGCGGCGTGGCGGCCATGACGGCCGCATATTACCTGACGAACCAGCCGGGTTGGCAAAACCAGCACGCCATCACCGTCTATCAACTGGGCTGGCGCCTGGGCGGCAAGGGCGCCAGCGGACGCAATGCGCAAGTGGGCCAGCGCATCGAGGAGCACGGCCTGCACATCTGGTTCGGCTTCTATGCCAATGCCTTCAGGATGATCAAGGAAGCCTACGCCAGCCTGGAGCGCCCGCCCGGTGCCCCGCTGGCCACCTGGCGCGATGCTTTTAAACAGCACGATTACGTGGCACTGTCGGAAGACGTGAAGGGCAAGTGGCGCAACTGGTCCATCGTCTTTCCCACCTTGCCGGGCGAGCCGGGCGAGGGCGGTGAAGACATCACCCTGTGGCAGATGGCCATTGCCATGGTGGGATGGATCGAGCAGTGGATACGCCAGATCCGGCAAGTGGCGGACGCCGACGCGCGCATCGTCCGCGCCAGCGCATCGCAAGGCGAGGGCGTGTGGCCGGGCTGGCTGCGCCGCCTGGCCGACGAAGTGGTTGGGCAGGCCGATGAACTGGGGCTGGACGTGGGTCTGTCCGTGGGCGCGCTGGCGGCGCTGGTGGCCGACCTGGCGCCGGACTCCACGCGCCACGACCAGGCCCGCCACCAGCTGCTGGCCAGCACCCTGAACGGCATCCGCGCCTGGCTGCGCCTGCGCTACCGGACCCTGATCGATGGCGACGATGAATTGCGTCGCCTGTTCACCTGCCTGGACCTGGGCATCACGGTCATGAAAGGCATGTTCGAGGATGGCGTGTTCAAGCACGGCTTTGACGTCATCAACGACATCGATTTCCGCGCCTGGCTGCGCAAGCATGGCGGCGACGAGCAGTTCAGCGTCAACTCGGCACCCGTGCGGGGCTTTTACGACCTGGTGTTCGCCTACGAGGGCGGCGATTTCTCCAAGCCGAATATCGAGGCGGGCACCTTGCTGCGGGCCATGGCGCGCATCGGCCTGGCCTACAAGGGCGGCATCATGTTCAAGATGCAGGCCGGCATGGGCGACACGATTTTTACGCCCCTGTACGAAGTGCTCGCCAAGCGCGGCGTGCAATTCAAGTTCTTCCAGCGCGTGGAAGAGCTGGTGCCGGGCGCGGGCGACATCGACAGCATCCGTATCACGCAGCAGGTGCAATTGAAGGACCCGGCCGCCGGCTACGCGCCGCTGGTGGATGTGAAAGGCCTGGCTTGCTGGCCCAGCGCGCCCGATTACGCGCAGCTTGATCCAGCGCAAGCGGCGCTGCTGCAAGAGCAGGAAGTCAACCTGGAATCGTACTGGAGCGACTGGCCGCAGCAGTACCAGCAGGCGTTCGGCCGCGCGCTGCCCGTCACGGTCTTGCAGAAGGGCGTCGATTTCGACAAGGTGGTGTTCGGCATTTCCATCGGCTCGCTGCAGGCTTTATGTCCGCAATTGCTGGCGCAAAGCCCGGCCCTGCAACTGGCGGCCGACAAGGTGAAAACCGTGGCCACGCAGGCTTACCAGGTGTGGCTGAACAAAAACCTGGCGCAGATGGGCTGGACCACGCAGCCGAAAGGCCAGCAACCTGTGCTGTCGGCTTTCACGGAGCCGTACGACACGTGGGCGCCCATGGACCAGCTGCTGGCGCACGAAGACTGGCCGGCGGGGCTGGAACCGAAGAATGTGTCCTACTTTTGCAGCGCCTTCCCCGTCGACAGCTACCCGCCCGTCACCGATACGGGCTTTCCTGCCCGCTGCGCTGCCAAGGCGAAGCAGGGCGCGCTGCACCAGCTGGAGCGCGAGATCGGCGCGCTGTGGCCCGAGGCGGGCGGGCCGGGCGCGTTTCCGTGGCAATGGCTGGTCGACGCAAAGGCGGGTAGCGGACCGGCGCGCTTCGACAGTCAGTATTGGCGCGCCAATGTCGACCCATCCGAGCGCTACGTGATGTCGGTGGTGAACAGCACGCAGTTCCGGCTGGCCACCGACCAGTCGGGCTTTTCCAACCTGTTCCTGACGGGCGACTGGATCAAGACGGGCCTCAACGCGGGCTGCGTGGAAGCGGCCGTGATGGCTGGCATGCAAACGTCGCGGGCCATGACGGGCTATCCGGCCGTGATCCAGGGCGAAAAGGACTTCTAGCCATGCGCTGCCTGATGCTGTTGTGTCTTGTCCTTGTCCACCTGCATGCCAGCGCCGCGCCGGCTGGCGCCATTGTGTTGTGGCCCGGTGCGCCGCCCGGTGGCGCGGCGCCCGGCCCGCAGCGCGATAGTGCCAAGGGCTCCCTCACGCAGGTCGAACAACCGTATCTGATCGTGCACCGCCCGGCGCAGCCGAACGGCCTGGCCATCCTGCTGGTCAGCGGCGGCGGTTATGCGCATATCGAGGCGGGCAAGGAAAGCGCCCCGGCCGCCAGCTGGCTGCAGGCGCAGGGCATTACGGCGTTTGAACTCGTGTACCGCTTGCCGCAGGAGGGCGGTGGGGTGGCCGCGCCATTCCAGGACGGCCAGCGCGCCATGCGCGTGATCCGTGCGCACGCGGCAGAGTGGGGGATTGACCCTGCGCGTATCGGCATGCTCGGGTTTTCCGCTGGCGCCCACCTGGCCGGCATGACGGCCGTGCAGCCCGACGCCGCCCTGTATGCGCCTGTCGACGCGATGGACGTCTTATCCGCGCGGCCCGACTTTGCCGTACTGCTCTACCCCGTGTTGACCATGCAGCGGCCATACGACACGACGCATGCGAAGAAGCAGTTGCTGGGCGCCCATCCGACGCAGGCGGCGCGCGACGCGCTGTCGGTTGAATTGCAAGTCGATGCGCGCACGCCACCAGTGTTTCTGGCGCAGGCACTGGACGATCCCATTTCTCCCCCCGAGAACAGTGTGCTGATGGCCGCGGCTCTGCGCCGCGCGGGCGTACCCGTCGAGCTGCACCAGTTCCAGAGCGGCGGCCATGGCTGGGGCCTGGGCAAGCCGGGCAGCGAGCCGGCCGCCTGGCCGCAACTGTTGCTGGCGTGGCTGCAATCGCGTGGCTGGATGGTTCAAGCTCCGGGCTGATCTTCCAGGTCGTGTCGCGCCACGTCCAGCGCCGCCTGCAGTTGTGGCAGGAATTGCTCCACGTTATCGAGCTGGCCGTTCGAGGCCAGGGTTTCCATCTGGTGGCACAGGCTGTGCAGGGTGGGGCGGCTCAGGTAGCCGGCGCTGCCTTTCAAGGCGTGGAAGGCGGCCGCGGCCGCGCCGGCATTGCCATCGCGCACGGCGTGGCATGCCAGGTCCAGGCGCCGCGGCGCTTCCAGCAGGAACGCTTGCGCGATACGCTGCAAGTGCTGCGGCGACAAGCCTGCCAGGGGAAGGATGTGCACGGGCGCCGTCATGGGATCGGCCGGCGCGGATGGTTCGTCGTCGGCGACGTCCAGGCCGAACTGGTGCGCCAGGGTCTCGTCCTCGGTGGGCGCGGCCGGCGGCAGGGCATGGCCGCGCGCCAGCAGCAGGTCGATGATGGCGTCGATTTTCTCGAACAGCAGCGCTTCGTCGACGGGCTTGCTGAGGAAGTCGTCCATGCCGGATGCCAGATAGCGTTGCCGGTCATGTTCGCTGGCGTTGGCCGTCAGCGCGAGGATGGGGATGTGCGCGTCGGGAATGGGGAATTGCGCGTTGCCGCCGTCGCGGATCAGGCGCGCGGCCTGTTCGCCATCCATCAGCGGCATGCGGCCATCCATCAGCACGCAGTCGTAGGCGCCTGTGCCCAGCGCGCGCAGCGCCTGCTCGCCGTTTTCGACGATGGTGACGTCATGGCCCATGCCCTCCAGCAGGGTGCCGATGATGATCTGGTTGGTGCGCACGTCTTCGGCGCACAGGATGCGCAGGCGGCAGGCATGGCGCGCCTGGCGTACTGGCCGGCGCGCGTCGGCCGCCGGCGCGCTGCCGTCTTGCAGCGGCAAAGTGAAATGGAAGCGCGAGCCGATGCCGACCCGGCTTTCCACGCCGATGGTGCCATTCATCAGTTCGACCAGTTCCTTGCAGATGGCCAGGCCCAGGCCCGTACCGCCGTAGCGGCGCGTGGTGGAATGGTCGGCTTGCTCGAATTTCTGGAACAAACGCGGCAAGGTGTCGGCATCGATGCCAGGGCCCGTGTCGCTGATGATGAATTCGATGCCGCTGCGGCCATCGCCGCGCGGCAGCGTGCGGGCGCGCCGCACTTCCAGCAGCACTTCGCCATTCGCCGTGAATTTCAGCGCGTTCCCCAGCAGATTGATGAGGATTTGCCGCAATCGCGTGGGATCGGCGCGCACGTAGCGGGGCAGGTCCAGCGCCAGTTCACGGCGCAGCAGCAGGCTCTTGGCGTCGGCCTGGCCCTGCACGATGCCCGCCGCGTCGCCGATCAGCGCCAGCAGGTCGAAGTCCACGGTTTCCAGGGTCAGCTTGCCCGCGTCGATCTTCGAGAAATCAAGGATATCGTTGAGAATGGTTAATAAGGAGACGCCATTGTGCAGGCCGATGCGCAGGTATTCCTGCGTGCGGCCTTTGACGGACTGGTCGCGCAGGGCGAATTTCAGCATGCCGATCACGCCGGCCAGCGGGGTGCGGATGTCGTGGCTCATGGCCGACAGGAAATCGATGCGGTGGCGGCTGACCACTTCCGCGTGCTCCTTGGCCTTCAGCAGGGCGTCGTTGCTGAGGGTGAGCGCCAACGTCCGCTCCCGCACGCGTTGCTCCAGATTGTTGCGCAGCAGACGGATCTGGTCGGCCAGGGCAAACGCCAGCAGCAAGCCGTCGAAGGTGCCGCCAAGCAGGGTTACCAGCTGGGCATTGGCCACCATGGCCGGCATCAGGCCCAGGTTGGCCGGCAGGATCAGAAAGCCGGGCAGCATCAGGGCGACGAAGGCCAGCACGAAGAAGCGCGCCGGCTGGTAGCCGCGGCACCAGACGACGATGCCGCAGATGAGCGCCAGCAGCATCCAGATGCTGATGGCGATGGTGGCCAGGGTGTGCGCATACGACAGGGCGAAGAAGCAGCTGGGTAGCAGCAGCAGGGGCAGCACCAGGTTGACCTTGCTGATGCGGTACAGCAGGAGCGAGTAGTCGCGCAGGTGCAGGAAATGCATGTAGAACAGGGTGCTGAAGACGGGCAGCAGGAAAAACGGCACGTAATGCAACTGCAACTGGTGCCAGTCGAACAGGTCGGCAAAGACGTGGAAGGTCATGGCCCAGGCCAGGCCATAGGTCAGCACGTACAGCGCGTAATAGGCCGAGGCTTTGTCCAGGGTGATGGAAAAGATGAAGAAATTAAACAGGCCCAGCGCCAGCAGGGCGCCGATGGACGCCACCATCAGGAAGTTTTCCTTGCCCACCAGCTTGCGGTAGTCCTGCTGCGTCTTCATGCCGAACAGGGGGGCGCGCGCGTAATACGGACTGGAAAAGCGGATCAGGATGTCATACGTGGCGCCAGGCGCCAGTTGCACGTTCCTGCCGTAGTGCAATAAATACTCGTGCGGGCGCTGGTAGCCCGTCAGCAAGGTCTGCGGCGCCGTGTGCGGCCCGGGGCCATACACGTACAGGTCGACCAGGTCGATCAGGGTGTCGTTCGGGTCGATGACCCAGGCTGCTACGCTGCTGTCGTTGCGCACTTGCGCATGCAGCCAGTAGGCGCCGCCGAACAGGTCGACCTGGTCGGCCGGGCGCTGGCGCGCCAGCCAGGCGGGCAGGGCGGCGGCATCGGCGGGCGCGCTGTCATTTCCGGCGAGAAATAGTTGCCCGCCGCTGCCCAGGTGATGGATGCCTTGCTTGCTCAGGGACAAGGATGCCGCCTGCGCCGCGCCCGTCAGCCCCAGCAGACCGAACAGCAGGCCGATCAGGAGCGGCCAGCCGCATAGCCAGACGCTGACGCGGGAGCTGGGCGCGCGGTGGCGGGATGGGGGCGGGTGGGCTGGCATCGATGAGTGTGGTGATGGTCGCGCGGGACTGGCGGCAATGCCGTTTGCTGTAGATGACTCATTTTAATCGACTCTCGGTGGCATAAGGACAATTTCATGTCCTGCCGGCATGGCGCACACTCCGGTATCATGGCGCCTTTTGCCCGCGAGACCTCCATGCTCAGTCCCGACCAGTTCCTGGCCTTCCTGGCCGCCGCCGTCCTGATTACCGCCAGTCCCGGCCCCGACAACCTGATGGTGCTGGGCGTGGGCATGTCGCGCGGGCGCCGCCAGGGCATGGCGTTCGGCCTGGGTTGCGCCCTTGGCTGCCTCACGCACACGGTGCTGGCGACCGTCGGCGTGTCGGCCCTGCTTGCCGCCTCGCCCATCGCCTTTACCGCGCTGAAAGTAGCTGGCGGCCTCTACCTGGTATGGCTGGGCATCGGCGCCTTGCGCAGCCGTGGCGGCGCGAAAGTCGACGGTGCGGCTGTCTTGCCCGACGAATCGCTGCTGCGCCTGTTCGGCAAGGGTTTGTTCGCCAACAGTATCAATCCGAAAGTCGTGCTGTTTTTCCTCTCGTTCTTGCCGCAATTCATTGTCGCAGGCCAGGGCAATGCCAGCTGGCAGACGGCGCAGCTGGGCCTGGTCTTCACGGCGCAAGCTTGCGTGCTGTTCGGCCTGCTCGGCTATTTTTCCGGCGCCGTCGGCCTCTGGCTCAACCGCCGCCCGCGCGCCGGCCTGTGGCTGGACCGCGTGGCCGGCACCATTTTCATCGGCCTGGGCCTGCGCCTGATCCTGGCGCGCTGACTTCCTGCCGGGCGGTGATGCGGAACGCCAGTTCCATCTGATCCTGCACGGCCATGGCGCCGCCCAGGACGGCGAACGGCACGATGCCGAAGTCGCTCTGTTTCAGCAGCAGGCTGCCACTGGCCTGCAAGCCGCGCCCATCGGCCGCTTCCGCCACCCGCACGGGCAGCTGCACTGTGCGCGTCACCCCATGCAGGGTGATGTCGGCGTCGAGCACCTCCTTGTCGCCCGTGCGGCGGGCCTCGATACGCACCCACGGATATCGCTCGGCGTCGAGCACGCGCACCAGCATATTGTGGCGCGTGCCGGCGACGGCGTCCGCCGACGGCGTCGTTGTCAGGCCGGCCGCCTGGCGCAAGCTCTCTTCATCCACGCTCATCTCGTCCAGCCGGAACTGGAATTGTGCGCGTCCCGGCGCAGGTGCCACCACGCCTTGCAGGGTGCGGCTGGCGATCACATGGTCATGCCCCAGGCGGGCCAGCGCGCCGCCGCGCCGCACGGTGATGGTCAGCAGGGATTCCTGCGGGACGATATGCAGGACGCGCATGCCCGGCTGTTGCCACGCGGGCGCGGGCATGGCGGCAGGGGCGGCCGGCGCAGGTGCCTGGGCAGGAGCGGGAGGCAAGGGCGTGCAGGCCGCCAGCACGGCGCATGCAAGCAGAAAAGTGGTGCATATGGCGGACGGCAGGCGGTGTTTCTGGCTGGGCATGGGCGCAAGGGGCTGGGGCGATGGGGGAATAGTACGCGATCTGCGCGTCGGCGCGCGTGCAATGTGAGCGCTGCGTCATACAGCCGTCATATGCCGCTGTTATGATGCTTTCGTTGGCACACAGCATGCGGTGCGCAGATCACTACGTTCCGGGAGCGATAGGATGCAGGCATGACTCAACAGCTTAGCCGGTGAGCTCAACCATCGGCACCAGACACGTAAAACTTATTTTATAGTAATGATCGCAGGGCGGAGCAGGGGAAATGAAGGGATGGGGCGGGAATTTAATGAAGTCCTAAGCCTGTCTCAACGAAGGGCTGGCATAGTGGAGTCATGGCGCACGGAAACCCCGGGCGCAGGGTTGCCGGACACCTCAATGACCGGCACGATTTCCGCTTTCTTGTTTTTCCCAGTTTATCCCTGCGCTCTGAAACAGCGTTTCAACCGGCTACCGCACTTTGCGAAGCCGGTTTTTTTTGCCTGCGTTTTCATCCGTTCCCGGCGCCGTAGTGCCGGCAATTCCACTTAGCCCGCCTGTTTCGCCAGCCATGCATCGACCGCTGGCAGCCGTTCTGCACGCAGCTTGATGCGGTACTCGATGCCAGCCACGGAACTGTCGGCGTCGCCGCGCGCGCCTTCGGGCAGGTTGGCTTGCGCGTACGCCTTCAGCTTGGCGATCATCTCCGGCTGCGCCGAGCCGGCGGCCAGGCGTGGGAAGTAGCGGCTGCGCGAACTGGCGTCGATGCGCGCATTGACTTGTTCCAGGTGCGCCAGCGCAAAGTCGAAGGCCAGATCCGGATGCGTGCGCGCCACGCGCGAGATCATGGCGGGGCTGTTGGTCACGCCCGGTTCGTCCGTCAGCGCCAGTGTCAGCGCGCGCTGTGCCAGGGCAGGATCATCGCTGGAGGCCAGCAGGTCGTACAGCTGGTTTTTGACCAGCGGCGTCTTTTCCTGCTGCGCCTTGGCGTGCAGCTGTTCCCAAGTGGCGGCGTCCGCATGCTGGGCCACCACGCCCAGGATGGTGCGGCGCAGCGGCGCGGGCATGGCGGCGGCATTTTGCTCACCGGCCTGTTCGCTGGCCGCGTAGCGGCGGCGCGCCTCTTGCAGCACGCCGGGCTCGCCCATGTCGCCGAGGATGGCAATCAGGCGTCCGCGCAGGGTCGCCACGCTGGACGCTTCGCCTGCGCGCGCTTCCCAGCCCGTCTGCGCCATCATCGGCGCCAGGCGGGCGATGGCAAAGCGGCCGAAGGCTTGCTGGCGCACGGCATCGCCCGCATATTGTTCATACAGGCCGTTCAGCGAGGCGGCCACCTTGCCCAGCACTTGCGGATCTGCCGACAGGGGCGTCGCTTTTACCAGTTCCAGGAAGTCGGCCAGGTTTTGCGCGCCCGACAGGCCCAGCGACTGGCTGTCCGACAGCAAGCCCAGTTGATCGATGGGTGCCAGGCGCGCAAAGCTGCGCGCCAGCGCGCGCGTGTTGGCGGGCGCGTACACGGTGCGGTAGTAGCCGCTCTGGCCCGCGTTTACCAGCAGGGCGCCGCAACCGGGCACGTTCAATGTCGCCTTGCCATTCTTGACCAGCACGCGCGCCTGCTTGTGACTGCCGACCGTCGAGGCGATCACCGGCACTTTCCACGACAGCGGCTTCTTGTCCGGCTGGTCCTTGGAAAATTCCGTCTGCGTGAGGGTCACGCGCGTGCTGCCCTTCCTGCACACGGCTTGGCCCACCGTGATCATCGGCACGCCCGGCTGCAGGGTGAAATCATGGGCGATGGCGCTGACAGGCTTGCCGGCGGCCGCATCGACTTCGCGCCACAGGTCGTCCGACACCGTATTGCCATACGCATGCTTGCGCATGTAGCTGCGCACGGCCGTGCGCCAGGTGTCGGCGCCCACGTACGCTTCAAGCATGCGTATCACCGCTTCGCCTTTTTGATAGGTGATGCCGTCGAAGGCCTGGCTGGCTTGCTCCACGGTGGCGATGCGCTGCACCACGGGATGCGTGGTGCGTAGCGCGTCCTGGCTCATGGCCGATTCGCGCCCGCCCACGTTGGACAGGGCCGTGTTCCACTCAGGGTGCAGGCGTTCCGTGGTGCGGCTTTCCATCCACGAGGCAAAGCCTTCGTTGAGCCACAGGTCGTCCCACCAGCGCATGGTGACCAGGTCGCCGAACCACTGGTGCGCCATTTCATGCGACAGGGTGGTGTAGATGTTTTCCTTGTCGGACTGGGTCGAGATGGCCGGGTCGAGCAGCAGGCCATATTCGAAGGTGAACACGGCACCCCAGTTTTCCATGGCGCCGAAGAACTGGCTGCGGCCCGGCGCGGCGATGTTGTCGAGCTTGGGCAGCGGGTAGCGCACGCCGAAGTAATCGTTGTATTCGCGCAGCAGGGCGGCTGATTCGTCGAGCGCGAAGCGGCTTTGCGCCAGCGCGCCCTTTTTCGTGATGACGCCCACTTCCGTGCCGTCGGCCATCTTTGTCGCCCGTTCGAAGTCGCCCAGGCCGAAGAACAGCAGATAGGTCGACATGCGCGGGGTGGTGGCGAAGTACACGTGCTTCATGCCATAGCCCAGCTCCTCGCTGCGGGCAATGGGCATGTTGCCGACGGCCATCTGATTGCTCGGCACGACCACGTCCAGCGCGAAGGTGGCCTTGTAGTCCGGTTCATCCCATGACGGCAGCATGCTGCGCGCATCGGAATTCTCGAACTGCGTGTACAGCGCGCGCTGGCGCCCTTGCGGCGTGTCGTAGTCGAGCGAGAACAGGCCCGTGGCCTGCGTGCCGATCTTGCCGCTGTAATCGATGCGCAACAGGTACTCGCCCTTGTCCACGGGCTCGGCAAAGTGCACCGTGGCCGTCTGCTTGTCCGCATCGAACTCGATCTTGCGCGTTACCTGCTTGCTGCCGCCCGCGCCTTCGATGGCGGCGGCGGCAAACGCCAGGTTCAAGGCATTGAAGGTGATGCTGCTTGTTGGCGTGTCGACGGCCACCTTGATGGCCGCTTCGCCCTTGAAGGTGGCGGCGGCGGCGTCCGGGGTGATCGACACAATGTAGTGCAAAGGCCTGACGCCGCGCGGCAGCTGCGTGGTGGTCGTGGCGGCGTGGCTGGCCGAGGCGTATTTGGCGGCGGGTGCGGCGTGGCCCGGGTTGAAGGCGGTGACGGCAGCCAGTGCCAGGACGGCTGCGGCCAGTTGGCTGCGGCGGAAACGCGGTGTCGGTGTACGGTGCATGGTATGCCCTTGGTTCATGGATAAAACGCCCGCCAGCCGGGTAGGCCGCGGGCGTTGATGACGTGTGGGGGACATCGCTGGAACTGGCGGCCAGCGTTCCCCTGCAGCAATCTAAGGCGAAACGGGGGCAAAGTCAACGCGCCCGGGGCGGCACTTGCCTGCCGCACGCTGGTATGATGGGTGACTGGCCGTACTGCCACAGGCCAGTCCCACAGCTGATTTTCCACCACAACGAGACGAGACCCACGCCCATGAAACTGATTATCAGCCCCCGCACGCCCAATCCACGCCGCGTCACCATGTTCATCGCCGAGAAGGGCATCACCGGCATCGAGGAAGTGGCGCTCGACCTGATGGCGGGCCAGCACCGCGATCCCGCCTTCCTGGCGAAAAACCCGCTGGGCCGCGTGCCCGTGCTGGAATTGGCGGACGGGCGCGTTTTGACCGAGACGCGCGCCATCTGCACCTACCTGGAAGGTTTGCAGCCGCAGCCCAATTTGATGGGCGAGGGTTTCGAGGAGCGCGCCTTCATTGAAATGGCCGACCGCCGCGTGGAATTGCATTTGTTCAGCGCCGCCGCCAACTGGGTGCGCCACGGCCATCCGGCCCTGGTGGCGCTGGAAAACCCGCAGTTTCCCGATTTCGCCACGGCGCAGGCGGGCAAGCTGCGCGAAACGGCGCAATGGCTGGACCAGGTGCTGGCCAGCCAGCCCTACATCGCCGGCGATCGTTTCACGATTGCCGACATCACGGCCTTTTGCGCGCTGGAATTCGCACGGGGCCTGATGAAGTATCGGCCGGGCGCGGAAGGGCTGCAGCACTTGCAGGCCTACCGCGACCGCATCGCCGAACGTCCCAGCGCGCAGCTGAAGTAAGCGCCCCAAAAAAAGAACGCCTGCGCCGGAGTCCGGTGCAGGCGTTCTGTCTTGCCAGGTGCCGTCAGGCCCGTTTTATTTCAGCTGCTCGAGCAGGAAGGTGTAGGTCAGCGCCCACATCAGCGCCTGCTGGTCGTTGTTGGCGGCGCCCGCATGGCCGCCTTCCGTGTTTTCCCAGTACAGCACGTCGTGGCCTTGTTCTTCCATCTTCGCCACCATCTTGCGCGCATGGCCGGGGTGGACCCGGTCGTCGCGCGTCGAGGTGGTCAACAGCACGCGCGGATATTTCTTGTCCTTGAAGACGTTCTGGTACGGCGAGTACTTGCTGATGTAAGCCCATTGTTCCGGCACGTCCGGGTCGCCGTACTCTCCCATCCACGAGGCGCCCGCCAGTAGCTTGTTATAGCGGCGCATGTCGAGCAGCGGCACCTGGCTGACGACGGCGTTGAACAGGTCGGGGCGCTGCACCAGCACGGCGCCCGTCAGCAGGCCGCCATTGCTGCCGCCCATGATGCCCAGGTGGCGCGGACTGGTAACCTTGCGCTTGATCAGATCTTGCGCCACGGAGATGAAATCGTCATACGCGCGCTGGCGGTTTTCCTTCAGCGCCGCCTGGTGCCAGCGGGGGCCGAATTCGCCGCCGCCGCGGATATTCGCCAGCACATACACGCCGCCCTTTTCCAGCCACGCCACGCCCGTGGTGCCGCTGTAGCTAGGTTTGAGTGACACTTCGAAGCCGCCATAGCCATACAGCACGGTAGGGTTGCTGCCGTTGAACTTCGTCTTCTTGCCCATGATGGCAAAATACGGCACCTTGGTGCCATCCTTCGACGTCGATTCGAACTGCTCCACCTTGTACGGCGCCGCGTCATAGTAGGCGGGCAGCGACTTGATTTTGGTCCGCTTGTCGCTTTGCGCCGTGGCCAGATACAGGGTGGTCGGGTTGAGGAAGTCCGTCACCGTCAGGAAGTACTGGTCCGAGTCGACGGGATCGAGCGCGCTGACGGCCAGGGTACCCAGTTTTGGCGCATCGACGGCGCGGCGCTGCCACTTGCCGTTCACGTGGCGCAGTTCCGTCAGGCGGTTCTTGACCTTGTCCAGGGTTGTCACGAGGATGGTTGATTTCGTCGGCGTGACATTGTCCAGCGAAGACGTGGCCGTGGGCGCGTACAGTACTTCCAGCTCTTGCTTGCCCTGCATGAAGGCCTTGAAGTCGGTGGCCAGCAGGGAGCCTTGCACATAGGTCTTGCCGTTCACTTTCCAGTCCGAGCGCAGTGTGATGACCAGCTGGTCGCGCACGGTGAATGCCGTCGCGTCGTCCGGTTTCGGCACCTTCTTCAAGTCGGCGCCGTCGCGCAGGAACATTTCGCCGCTGTAGAAATCGATCTGCCGCTCGATGAACTGGTGTTCGTAGCCGGGTGTGAAGTCCTTGTAGGCGCCGGCGCTCAGATCGTCGGCCTTGGCTTCGTACAGCGTTTGCGCCTGCGCCAGCGGCGTGCCGCGCTGCCACTCTTTGATGATGCGCGGGTAGCCGGAGCTGGTCATCGTGCCTGGGCCGAAATCGGTGGAGACGAACAGGGTATCCTGGTCGATCCAGCTGGCGCTGCCCTTCGCTTCCGGCAGGATGAAGCCGCCGTCGACAAAGGTGCGTTTCGCCACGTCGTATTCACGCACCACCTTGGCATCGCCGCCGCCGCGCGACAGGGAAATGAGGCAGCGTTCGCCCTTCGGATACAGGCAGGAAGCGCCGCCCCAGACCCAGTTTTCATTTTCGCCGGCGGCCAGCTGGTCGAGGTCGATTATGGTTTCCCAGGTCGGTTCGGCCTGCTGGTATTGCGCCAGGGTGGTGCGGCGCCAAATGCCGCGCACATGCTGGGCGTCGCGCCAGAAATTGTAGTAAAACTCGCCTTCCTTGCTGACGTAGGGAATGCGTTCCTTCGAATTGAGGATGGTTTTCAGGCGCGCCTGCAGGGCCGGGAAGCCGGGCCGGGCTTCCAATTCTTTGGTGGTGACGGCATTGTGCTGCTTGACCCAGGCCAGCGGCTTGTCGCCGAGGACTTCTTCCAGCCACAGGTGGGGATCGGCCGGAGAAGTGGACGCGGCGGGTGCGGGTGCTTGTGCATGGGCGATGCCCGCTGCGGCCAGGCCGAGCAGCATGCTGCTGGCAAAGGTGCGATATGACGACATAAAGGGTTCCTGGTTGGTCCGATGGAGGCCGCGTTGCAGGCAAAACGGCGCGTTCATGGTGCCATGGATTGCTGTGAGGAACCAGTGTGGTATCGCTATTACGATAGACTTGGCATGTGTTTCATATAATATTTTATTTGAATCCTGTTGGCCATATTTTCTGCGTCATTGGGCGGTGTCTACGGGTTTTAATTTCGTGCTTCCTGGGAAGTACTACGCTGGCAACTTTGCCACCACCTTGATCTCAAACTGGAAGCCGTACAGCCACGTCACCCCCATGGCCGTGACGGTGGGGTGGGGTGCATCGCCCCAGTACTCGGCCAGCACAATGTCCCAGATGCGCTGGAATGTCGCTTCCGGTTCGACCAGGAAGAGGGTCACGTCGACCACGTCGTCGAAGGTGCAATGGGCGGCCTGCAGGATGGCGTTGAGGTTGTCGAAGGCCAGCCTGACTTGCGCTTCCAGTTCCGGTTCTGGCGAGCCATCGGCGCGGCTGCCCACCTGGCCGGAGACGAACAGCAAGCCGTTGGACCGCACGGCGGGGGAATAGCGGTTTTTTTCATACAGCGCCTGGCGACCAGGTGGAAAGACGACGTCGCGGGTGATCATTGCATTGTTCATGGCATGCTCCTTTGGTGATGCCGCCCAACGGCGGCCTGGACAGAACTTTAGCCACGCCCGGCGCGCAGATAAAGGGGCAAACTACCCCAAGACTGTTTGTATAATCCAAATAATCGGTATGGGGAGGTGGCGATGGACAAGTTGGATACGATGCGGGCGTTCGTGCGGGTGGTCGAGACGGGCAGCTTCACCAAGGCGGCCGACACCTTGCACATGAGTCGTACCAGCGTGACGCAGCTGGTGCAGCAGCTGGAGGCCCGTTTGCGCCTGAAGTTGCTCAACCGTACGACGCGCAAGGTCAATGTCACGGCCGATGGTGCCGAGTATTACGAACGCATCGTGCCCGTGCTGGCCAGCCTGGACGACATTGAAGCCAGCTTGCCCGGCGCTGCGGCGCTACCCCGTGGCCAGTTGCGGGTGGATGTGCCCAGCCCGCTCGCCAGCCTGCTGCTGGTGCCGGCGCTGCCGCAATTTTACGCGCGTTATCCGGACATCCAGCTGGATATGGGCGCCAGCGACCGCATGGTCGATGTCATTGGCGACAATGTCGATTGCGTCATTCGTGGCGGCGAGATGCGCGACCAGTCTTTGATGGCGCGCAAGATCGGCGACTTGCAACTGGCCGTGTACGCCGCGCCAGGCTACCTGGCGCGCGCAGGCACGCCCAGCCATCCACAGGAACTGGAAGAGGCACGGCACCGTATCGTTCGCTTTCGCTGGGGGCGTGGCGGCAACGGCTTTTCCACTGTGCTGCGGCACGATGGCAGGAGCGTGACGATCCAGGGCCAGTATGCGCTGTCGATTGACGATGGCAATGGCTATCTGGCGGCGGGGCTGGCGGGCCTGGGCGCGTTGTGGCTACCGGATTACATGGCCAGGGCGCATGTGGCGGCAGGGGCCCTGATTCCCTTGTTCGGGGACTGGCAGATCGATCCCATGCCCTTGTACCTGGCATATCCGCCCAACCGCCATGTCAGCAAGAAGCTGCGCGTATTTATTGATTGGGTCGTCGAATTGATGGCGCAGCAGGCGCCGCTGCAGCCAGACACGCGGGAATTTCTGCCGCCACGCTAAGCTCCCTTCACGGCAACTGATTCACCCACACGGGCGCGGACCAGATGATGTTGCCGTCATCCTGCGTCAGCCGCGCGTAATAGAAATGCGGGCCGGGCGCGGGCGTGAAGGTGATGTCAGCCTGGTCCGACAGTTGGGTGACGGACCCATTGCCGCCCGGCACGCCGTGCAAGATGGCGATGGCCGCCGCTTGCCGCCCCGCGCTGTTGCTGAAATGGGTGGCCAGGTGCAGCGGGCCATGGTTGTCGAAGCGCTCGCCCATCAGCTTTCCGTTGGCCGTGAACAGCAGCTGTGCGTGCTTGTCCATGGTGGCGAAGACGCGGCGCGCGCGCAGTGCCTCCAGGAAACTGTCGCGTGTCAAGGGCATGCCGGCAGCCGGGCTGGCCACCAGCACGGCCGTACGGTTGCCATACGACGCGCCCCAGTTGGCGCAGTGGTTGTCCTGATTGCTGCTGAAGGCCACGTGGTAGCCGGCCGCCAGGGCCCGGTTGCAAGCGGCCTCGTAATTGCTGCGCCGCGTCTCCGATTCCTGGTCGTTGCTGGAAAAGGCGGAGGTATTCATCACTTCGCACAGCACCATGGCCGCGTCGCCGTCCGGCGTGTAGCCCAGCGGCTGGCCGTTGACGAGAAACTGGCCCGCATAGGCAGGGTGGTTGAATTGGGCTATCCAGCCCCGTTCGCGCGTCAGCGCGTACAGGCCCGCATAATCGCCCTTCGGCGTTTCCACGTCGGCCAGCAGTTCGCCGCCGGCATTTCTTTCCCAGCCCAGCAACTGCTCGCTATTGAAGATATTCAGGTGGCCGCCCTTGTTGATGACGCCCCATTCCATGCCGTACAGGGCGAGGAAGCCGGGGTGGGCAGCCGTGTAGGCGGCCGCTTCGGCCAGCCCCGTCTGGTACAGAGCTGTCGCTTCGGCAGCGGTGGCAGCGCCATTCGTGCCGTCAGAACCGTCATACATATGGTTGTGCTCGGACGTCAGCAGCGCGTCTAGCCCATGTTGCTGCGCATATTGGTAGGCATCGATGGGACCGTAGGGCGCCGTTTGCGGGGCTTGTGCGCCATGGCAGGCATCGAGCGCCGCGCCGCCGTCGCTGTGGCGCGTCTGGCTGTGCAGGTTGGCGTAGACGATGCGGTAGTCCACCTGGCCATCCAGGCCGGGCAGTTGTTGCTGGGCGGCCTGGAAGGCGGGCACCCTGGGCGCCGTGCCACGCCCCCGCAGCAGCTGGATGTGCCATTGCTGCTCCACCTGCGTCTGCTGCGGCGTGCCGGCGTCCGCCACGGCCAGCAGGCGCAGCTGGTACAAGCCGTCAGGAACCCGCGCGCGCCGTTCGCGCGCATCGGCGTCGGCGCGGCCATCCCAGGGCAGGGTGACGTTCTGGCCGCCAGCGCCCACCTCTTGTGTGCCTGACCAGCGCCTCTGCATGGCGCCTTGCGGGAAGGGGCCGGACAGCGTCAATGTCCAGCGCACCGCATGGGTGCGGCCCTCGTCGGGATAAGCAAGCCACACGATAAATGTGTGCGCCGGGCTTGTCCGCGCACCGGCTGCGGCGCGGAAGTGTGCGACGACGGTGGCGTCGAGTTCGCTGTGTTCCTTAGGCTCGTGCGCGGCAGCAGTGTTGCTCCATGTAAGGAGCAACACGCCAGCGCACATGCAAGCGAGCCATGGCGGCCAGGGCGGCCAAGGTGGCCAAAATCGGCATTGCAGGGTCTTGACCATTGTAGTCTCCCGCTACTGCTTCAAATGTAGTTTAGATAAGATATGCCATCGTTGGTTCCCGCATGCACCAGCAAGTGGCGTGCTTGCACCATGAGGCACCATGATCTGGCGCAAAGCAGGTGTCAATGGCGCCGCATGCCCCTGGAGAAGCTGGCACGGCGCTTGCTACACAAGAGATACGGATCAACGGCGATCCCCTGAATAAACGCACAACGGTCCAACGTGGGACCACATGGACAACGGCGTCCGCCCAGGCTGATTTTTATCATCGGCGGGGGCGGGCGCCGTTTTGTTTTATCAACGGGATATTTCGGGAACCTGACATGGCCAGCCAAAAAGCAACGCGCATCGCGCTCTTCTCCCTCGCCACCCCGCCCATGCGGGCATTCCACCTGACGTGGATGGCATTTTTCGTGTGTTTCTTCGCCTGGTTCGCCTGCGCACCGCTAATGCCGGTCATCAAGGGCGAGTTCGGCCTTTCCTTGGCGCAAGTGGCCAATATCAATATCGCGGCCGTCGCCATCACCATCCTCGTGCGCCTGATCGTGGGACCATTGTGCGACCGCTACGGCCCGCGCAAGACGTACACGGGCTTGCTGTTGCTGGGCGCCATTCCCGTGCTGGGCGTGGCCGCTTCGCAAAGTTATGAAAGCTTTCTGTTTTTCCGCCTGGGCATCGGCGCCGTCGGTGCCAGCTTTGTCATCACGCAATATCACACCTCCGTGATGTTTGCGCCCCGCGTGGTGGGGACGGCGAATGCGGCCGCCGCCGGCTGGGGCAATGCGGGCGGCGGCGCGGCGCAGGCGCTGATGCCGCTGCTGCTCGGCGCCGTGCTGATGCTGGGCGTGTCCGAGTCGCTGGGCTGGCGCATCGCCCTGCTGGTGCCGGGCGTGCTGATGCTGCTGATGGCTGTCCTCTACTGGCGCTATACGCAGGATTGCCCGGAAGGAAATTATTCAGACTTGCGCAAGGCTGGCGCGGCCATCGAGGGTGGCAAAGGTGGTGGCAAAAGCGGGGGCTGGGACAGCTTCAAGGCCGCCAGTTCCAACTACCGCGTGTGGCTGCTGTTCGTCACCTATGGCGCCTGCTTCGGCATCGAGATTTTCATCCACAACATCGCCGCCGTGTACTACGTCGACCATTTCGGCCTGTCGTTGAAATCCGCAGGCCTGGCCGCCGGCAGCTTCGGCTTGCTGGCCCTGTTTGCCCGTGCCCTGGGTGGCTGGATGTCCGATAAATTGGCCCTGCGCGGCAACCTGAACAGCCGCGTGACCCTGCTGTTCATGCTGATGATAGGCGAAGGCGTGGGCTTGCTGTGGTTTGCGAAAGTCGACAGCGTCACGTACGCCGTTATCGCCATGCTGGTCTTCGGCCTGTTCACCCACATGGCTTGCGGCGCCACCTACGCGCTGGTGCCCTTCATCGATAGCCGTGCGCTCGGCGGCGTGGCCGGCATCATCGGCGCAGGCGGCAATGTGGGCGCCGTGGCGGCCGGTTTTCTGATGAAGGGCACGGGCGACATCCGCCAGACCCTGATCATCCTCAGCGCGCTGGTGGTGATCTCGGCCCTGTGCGCCATCGCCGCCCGATTTACGGGGCTGGCGGCGGAACCGAACATGGCTGCGGCCTGAGGAGAGCAAGCATGAACCACCCTTTGAAGATCGTCGTTCTCGGCCATGGCATGGTCGGGCATAAGTTCCTCGAATGCCTGGCATTGGAAAACGCCCCGCACCTGCACGTCACGGTCTTGTGCGAAGAAGCGCGTCCCGCCTACGACCGCGTGCACCTGTCCGAATTTTTCAGCGGCAAATCGGCGGAAGAGCTGTCGCTGGTGGCGCCCGGTTTCTTCGACAAGGACAACGTCGTGTTGAAGCTCAATGCGCGGGCCATCTCCATCGACCGCTTGGCGAAGAGCGTCACGACCAGCACGGGCGAGGTATTGCGCTACGACAAACTGGTGTTCGCCACCGGCTCCACGCCTTTCGTGCCGCCGCTGCCGGGCAAGGAGCGCGATGGCTGCTTCGTCTATCGCACCATCGAAGACCTGGAAGCCATGCTGGCCTGGGGCGCCAAGTCCACCACGGGCGTGGTCATCGGCGGAGGGCTGCTGGGCCTCGAATGCGCGAAGGCCTTGCGCGATTTGAAGCTCGATACTCACGTGGTGGAATTCGCCCCGCGCCTGATGGCCGTGCAGGTCGATGAAGGCGGCGCGCGCGTCCTGCGCCGCAAGATCGAGGAACTGGGCGTTACCGTGCACACGCAAAAGAATACCCTGGCCATCGTCGACGGTGTAGCGGCCATGCACCGCATGCAGTTTGCCGATGGCAGTTACCTGGAAGCGGACATGATCGTCTTTTCGGCCGGCATCCGCCCCCGTGACGAACTGGCGCGCGCCTGCGGCCTGGACGTGGGAGCACGCGGCGGCATCGCCATCGACGACAGCTGCGTCACGTCCGATCCGGATATCTACGCCATCGGCGAATGTGCGCTGTGGGGCGGCTTGATCTTTGGCCTGGTGGCGCCCGGCTATGACATGGCGCGCATTTGCGCGCGCCATGTGTTGCAGGAAGAGGGAGAAGCCGCGTTCAAGGGCGCCGACATGAGCACCAAGCTCAAGTTGATGGGCGTGGACGTGGCCAGCCTGGGCGACCCGCATGGCAATGCGCCAGGCAGCCGCTCCTACCAGTTCACGGACGAGCGCAAGCAGATCTACAAGAAGATCGTCGTCTCCGATTGCGGCAAATACCTGCTGGGTGGCGTGATGGTGGGCGACGCCAGCGAATACGGCACGCTCCTGCAAATGATGCTGAATAAAATCGAGCTGCCGGAATGCCCCGAATTCCTGATCCTGCCGCAGGCCGACGGTCAGCAAAAGGTGGGACTGGGCGTGGACGCCTTGCCCGAGTCGGCGCAAATCTGCTCGTGCAATGACGTCTCGAAAGGCGCGCTGTGCGCGGCCGTCGCCGAGGGTGCCACCAGTATCGGCGCCCTCAAAAGCTGCACCAAGGCGGGAACGGCCTGCGGCGGCTGCGTGCCACTGGTAACGCAGATCATGAAGGCGGAAATGCAGAAGCAGGGCCTGGCCGTCAACAACCACGTGTGCGAGCACTTTGCGTACTCGCGCCAGGAATTGCACCACCTGGTGCGCGTGGGCAAAATCCGCAGCTTCGGCGCGCTGCTGTCCGCGCATGGACAGGGTCTCGGTTGCGACGTGTGCAAGCCCGTGGCGGCGAATATCCTCGCGTCTTGCTGGAACGATTTCGTCCTCTCGCCTGTGCACGCCAGCCTGCAGGATAGTAACGATTATTTCCTTGGCAATATCCAGAAGGATGGCACGTACTCGGTGGTGCCGCGCATGCCGGGCGGCGAAGTGACGGCCGACGGCTTGATCGCCGTGGGCATGGTGGCGAAGAAATACGGCCTGTACACCAAGATCACGGGCGGCCAGCGGGTCGACCTGTTCGGTGCCCGCGTGGACCAGTTGCCCGCCATCTGGGAAGAATTGATCGCGGCCGGCTTCGAATCGGGCCACGCCTATGGCAAATCTTTGCGCACGGTCAAATCGTGCGTCGGTTCCACCTGGTGCCGCTACGGCGTGGCCGACAGCGTGGGTTTCGCCATCCGCCTGGAAAACCGCTACAAGGGCTTGCGCACGCCGCACAAGATCAAGTTCGGCGTCTCCGGCTGCACGCGCGAATGCGCCGAGGCGCAGGGCAAGGATATCGGCCTGATCGCCACGGAAAAAGGCTGGAACCTGTACGTGTGCGGCAATGGCGGCATGAAGCCGCGCCACGCGGAATTGCTGGCGTCCGATCTCGATGAAGCCACCCTGGTGCGCTATGTCGACCGCTTTTTGATGTTTTACGTGCGCACGGCCGACCGCCTGCAGCGCACCAGCGTGTGGCGCGACAACCTGGAAGGGGGACTCGATTACCTCAAGCGCGTCGTCATCGACGACAGCCTGGGCATCGCCCACGAGCTGGAAGCGGACATGCAGCACGTGGTCGACACCTATGCCTGCGAGTGGCAGGAAGCCATCTCCAACCCCGCCGTGCGCCAGCGTTTCCGCCACTTCGTCAATAGCGAGAAAAACGATGAAAACGTGGTGTTCGTGGAAGAGCGGGGCCAGATCCGGCCTGCCACGCCCATCGAACGCCGCAGCACCGTGATCCCCATCCTTGCCGTGGAGGCGTGAAGCATGAATGCGATGAATGAACTGACTGGCGCCAGCGCCGACAATTGGGTGGCAATCTGCCCCTTGGCTGACATCGTGCCCGACACGGGCGTGTGCGCGCTGCTGGGTGGGCGCCACGTGGCCGTATTTCGCGTCGGCGATGCGGCGCCGCGCGTGTACGCCATCGACAATGTCGACCCGAGCGCGGGCGCTTCCGTGCTGTCGCGTGGTCTGGTGGGCAGCATCGGCGAGCGCGTCGTTGTCGCCTCGCCCATCTACAAGCAGCACTTCGACCTCGCCAGCGGCGAGTGCCTGGAAGCGCCCGAGCATTCGGTCACATCCTGGCCCGCGCGCTTGTTTGCGGACATGGTGTGGGTGGCCCTGTGAACCCGCCAGCCAAGGCAACTGCGCGCCCCTCGCTCGTGGTAGTCGGCAACGGCATGGCTGGCATGCGCACGGTCGAGGAGCTGTTGAAACTCGCGCCTGACCTGTACGACATCACCGTGTTCGGCGCCGAGCCGCATGGCAATTACAACCGCATTTTGCTCTCCCCGGTGCTCGCCGGTGAAAAGACGGTGGACGACATCATGCTGCACACGCGCGACTGGTATGCGCAGCACGGCATCACCTTGCACGCGGGCGACCCCGTTGTGCGCATCGACCGCCAGGCGCGCAAGGTGGAAGCGCAGTCGGGTATCGAGGTGCCTTATGACCGCCTGCTGCTGGCCACCGGGTCGACGCCGTTCATCGTGCCCGTGCCGGGCCACGCGCTGCCAGGCGTGATCGGTTTTCGCGACATCAGCGATGTCGACACCATGCTGCAGGCGGCGCGCACGCACCGCCATGCGGTGGTCATCGGCGGCGGCTTGCTGGGACTGGAAGCGGCCAACGGCTTGCAGCGCCAGGGCATGGACGTCACCGTCGTGCACATGAGCGGCGCCCTGATGAACCAGCAGCTCGATGCGCCCGCATCGATGTTGCTGAAATCGGCGCTGGAGGCGCGCGGCCTGCGTTTCCTGATGCAGGCGCAGACCGCCGAGATCACGGGCCGCGAGCGGGTGGAAAGCGTGCGTTTTCTTGACGGCAGCAGCATTCCCGCCGACCTGGTGGTGATGACGGCCGGTGTGCGCCCCAATATCGCCCTGGCGCAAGCTGCCGGCCTGCACTGCGAACGGGCCATCGTCGTCGACGACTGTCTGCAAAGCTATGACCCGCGCGTGTACGCCGTGGGCGAATGCGTGCAGCACCGCCGCGCCACCTTCGGCCTGGTGGCGCCCATCTGGGAGCAGGCGCGCGTGTGCGGCGCGCACCTGGCTGGCGCCGGGCACCGGCGCTACGTGCAGCAGGCCAGCGCCACCAAATTGAAAGTGACGGGCATCGACCTCTATTCGGCCGGCGACATCATCGGCGGCGAGGGCAGCGAAGACCTGGTGCTGCGCGATCCGCGCCGGGGTGTCTACAAGCGCCTGGTGGTGCAGGGCAACCGCCTGGTGGGCGCCGTGCTGTATGGCGAGGTGCAGGACGGTCCCTGGTATTTCGACCTGATCCAGCAGCGCCGCGACATCAGCCAGCTGCGCTCCCATTTATTGTTTGGCCAGGCCCTGTGCGGCCAGGCCGCCTGACAGCGACCAACAGGATACGCCCATGACCACGTGCACGCCCGTAAAAACCACTTGCCCGTACTGCGGCGTCGGCTGCGGCGTGGAAGCGACACGCCTGCCCGACGGCGCCATCCGCATCGCCGGCGATAGCAGCCACCCGGCCAACCTGGGGCGCCTGTGCGTGAAAGGCTCGGCGCTGGGCGATACCCTGGACCTCGACAAGCGCCTGCTGACTCCACAGGTGCGCGTCGATGGCGTCCTGCAGCGCGCTTCATGGGATGCTGCGCTGGATCAGGTGGCTGGCGGCTTGCGCGCCATCATCGATGCACACGGGCCTGACGCCGTGGCCCTGTATGTCTCGGGACAGCTGCTGACGGAAGACTATTACATCGCCAACAAATTCATGAAGGGCTATGTGGGCAGCGCGAATATCGACACCAATTCGCGCCTGTGCATGTCGTCGGCCGTGGCGGGCCACAAGCGCGCGTTTGGCGAGGATATCGTGCCGGGCTGCTATGAAGACCTGGAACTGGCCGACATGGTGGTGCTGGTGGGCTCGAACACGGCCTGGTGCCACCCGATCCTGTTCCAGCGCATCGCGCGCCTCAAGGAAAGCCGGCCAGGCGTCAAACTGGTGGTGATCGACCCGCGCCGCACGGCCACGTGCGAGCTGGCCGATTTGCACCTGCCCGTGAAGCCGGGCACCGACGTATGGCTGTTCAATGGCTTGCTGTGCCATCTGGCGAAGGAAGGCGTGATCGACGACGCTTTCGTCACGCGGCACAGCCGCGGTCTCGATGAGGCGCTGGCCGCCGCGCATGTGGAGTGCAGCGACCCGCTGCAGGTGGCGCGCATCTGCAAGGTCGACCCGCAGGCCTTGCTGGCGTTTTACCAGGCCTTTGCTGCCACGCGCAAGGTCGTCACGGCCTTTTCGCAGGGCGTAAACCAGTCGTCCTCCGGCACGGACAAGGTCAACAGCATCATCAACTGCCACCTGGCGACGGGGCGCATCGGCCAGCCCGGCATGGGGCCGTTTTCCCTGACGGGGCAGCCGAACGCCATGGGCGGGCGTGAGGTAGGGGGCCTGGCCAACATGCTGGCGGCGCACCTGGAGCTGGACAATCCGTTGCACCGTGACACCGTGCAAACGTTCTGGGACTCTCCCCGCATCGCCGGCAAACCTGGCTTGAAAGCCGTGGAACTGTTCCACGCGATCGAATCGGGCAAGGTGAAAGCCGTGTGGATCATCGCCACCAATCCGCTGGTGAGCATGCCGGACGCCGAGCAGGTGCGCCGCGCTCTGGATCAATGCGAACTGGTCGTGGTGTCGGACATCAGCGCCGAATCGGACACGAATGCGTATGCCGACGTGCTGCTGCCGGCCCTGGGCTGGGGCGAGAAGGATGGCACGGTGACGAACTCCGAGCGGCGCATCTCGCGCCAGCGCGCTTTTTTGCCGGCGCCCGGCGAGGCGCGCGCCGACTGGCAGGTGCTGTGCGACGTGGCCACGCGCATGGGCTACGCAGGCTTCGATTTCACCTCGCCGCAGGCCATCTTCGACGAACACGCGCGCCTGTCCACCTTCCGCAACGCGGCAGAAACGGCGCGCCTGTTCAACCTGGCGGGCCTGGACAACCTTGATGCGGCGCAATACGACGCCCTGGTGCCGCAGCAATGGCCGCAGGGCCGGGCGCGCCTGTTCGGCGACGGCCGCTTCGCGCATGCGGACGGGCGTGCGCGCTTCGTGCCCACGGCACCGCGCGCGCCGCATAATATGCCCGACGAGGACTATCCACTCATCTTGAATACGGGCAGGGTGCGCGACCAGTGGCATACGATGACACGCACGGGCAAGGCGGCCAAGCTGTCGGGTCACGTCGCCGAAGCCTTCATCGACATCCACCCACAGGATGCGCTGCTGTACAGCGTGCGCGAAGGCGAGCTGGCGCGCATCAGCAGTGCCTGGGGCGCGATGGTGGCGCGCGTCGTGCATGGCGGCGGCATCGCGCGCGGCCAGGTGTTCGTGCCGATACACTGGAGCGACGCGAATGCCTCCGACGCGCGCGTGGGCGCCGCCGTCAATCCGGTGGTCGATCCCGTCTCGGGCGAGCCCGAATTCAAGCACACGCCCGTACGCATCGAGCAGTTCCGCGTGCACTGGCATGCGTTTGTCCTGAGCCGCACGCCCTTGAACCTTGACGGCGTGGCGCACTGGACGCGCATCCAGGGCGAACAATTCCTGCGCTACGAGCTGGCGGGCCGCCAGCGCATTGCCGACCTGGGCGTCTGGGCGCGCGCACTGCTCGGCGTCTCGGACGACAACGCCGACTGGCTCGATTATGCGGACGCCAGCGCCGGCGTGTACCGCGCCGTGCACTTGGACGAAGGGCGCATCGCGCAGTGCGTGTATGTCTCGCCCCGTCCCGACCTGCCGTCGCGCAGCTGGCTGGCGGGCCTGTTTGCGCACGCGCAAATGGATGCGGCGGATCGCGCCGGTGTGCTGCTGGGCCAGCCGATCGGCAAGAGCGTCGACGCCGGCCCCACCGTGTGCTCGTGCTTTGGGGTGGGGCGCAACACCATTTGCGCCGCCATCCAGGATCAAAAACTGACGACGACGGCGCAGGTGACGGCCTGCGTCAAGGCGGGCGGCAATTGCGGCTCCTGCGTGCCCGAGATACGACAGTTGCTGCTTGAGGCGCGCAGCGCGGCCTGAAAATCTGTCCTTTCCGGCACGGCTTTGTTATATTGCCAGCTCTATAATGGAGAGGCAGTGTGATGACAGCAGCACAACACCCCACGGTCTGGCTGACGGGCTTGAGCGGCGCCGGCAAGACCAGCATCGCGCTGGCGCTGGCGCAAGCGCTCAAGGCGCAGGGCCGCGCCGTGGCGCTGCTCGACGGCGACCAGCTGCGCCATGGCTTGAACCGCGACCTGGGCTTTACGCCGCAAGACCGGCATGAAAATATCCGCCGTACGGCCGAAGTGGCGCGCCTGATGAACGAGGTCGGCCTGATCGTCATCGCCGCCTTCATTTCGCCGTACCGCGCCGACCGGGCCATGGCCGCCGACATCATCGGCGCGGCGCATTTCATCGAAGTCCATGTCAGCACGCCGCTGGCCGAGTGTGAGGCGCGTGACCCGAAAGGCCTGTATGCGCAGGCGCGCGCGGGCCAGATCGCGCAATTCACGGGCGTTTCCGCTCCCTACGAGACGCCGCTGTCGCCCGCCCTGAGCCTCGACACCGAGGTGCTGGCGCTGCAAGAATCGGTCGAGCGCCTGTGCCGGTACTTGCAGCAGCGGCTGTGACGGCGTGGCGACGATGCGTATGAGACTGCGTAAATTGCTGCGCCGACGCCTGCCGGCCAGCCTGAAGGCGCGCATGAGCGTGGTCGTCTTCCTGCTCGTGCTGGCTGCCGTGGCCTCGTTGGCGCTGGCCACCCTGAGCGTGGCCGAGCGCGGCATGCGCGACGTGACGGGGCGCCAGCAGTACGTATCGCTGGCCAGCGCCGCCGTCTTCATCGAAGAAGAACTCGACGCCAAGCGCAATGTGCTGCGCGCGATGGCGGACAGCCTGGCGGCCAGCGGCGCGCACGATGGCGCCAGCCTGCAGCGCTTTCTGGGCGCGCAAACAGTGCTGGGCAAGGAGTTTTATACGGCGGGCGTGGTTGGTATCGATGGTGTTGTCCTGGCCACCCTGAGCCCCTTCAAGCCGCAGGCGGGACTGAACCTGAAGGGACGTCCCTACTTTGATCAGACGCTGGCGACCCGGCGCTCGGTGATCTCCGCGCCGCTCAACGGCAGCATTTCCGGCATGCCCATCGTGGTGGTGACGCAGCCCGTGTTCGATGCGCAGGGCGCCATGCGCTATGTGCTGGCGGCCAGCGTGAACCTGCGTCAGCCCGATTTCCTGGGGCGCCTGGGCGCGCTCAAGCCGGGCACGGGCGGCTACCTGTACATCATGACCAGCGAAGGCGTCATCGTCGAGCATCCGGACAAGTCGCGCATCATGCAGCGTATCGAGGCGAATGGCCCCGTCAGCGAACCGACCCGGCGCGCCATGCAGGGCTTCGAGGGCTGGCTGACGGGCACCACCACGCATGGTGTCGATGCCTTGTTTGCCTACCACCGCATTGCCGGCACGGGCTGGATACTGGCCTCGGTTTATCCGATGAATCAGGCTTTCGCGCCACTGCATGCGATGCGCAGCAAGATATTGCTGGCTGCCGTGCTGCTGGCGGTGCTGGCCGGATTGGCCGGCTGGCGCGTGGTGCTGCGTTTGCTGCAGCCACTGGAGCGCCTGCGCCGCCAGGTGCACCAGATCCGCCGCCAGCGCCTGGGCATCGAGGCGCTGCAAATCGAACGGCGCGATGAAATCGGTGACTTGAGCCGTGATTTCTACTCGCTGGTGGCCGAGCGCGAAATCGCCGAGGCGCAGACGCGCGACAGCGAGCGGCGCTTGAAGCTGCTGACGGACCATGTACCCGTGGTGATCGTCTACATCGACCGCGAGCACCGCTACCAGTTCATCAACGCCACGTTTGAAAAATGGTTCGGCCGGTCGCGCAAGGAAAGCATGATGCAGTCGATACGCGATGTGCTGGGCGAAGAAGCGTATCAATTGCGCGAAGCCTACCTGCAGCGCGCCTTCGCGGGCGAGGAGGTCGAATATGAATTCAGCATTGATGGCGAGGGGGAGGCGGGCCAGCGTGCCTTCCAGACCAGCTATGTGCCCGATGTGGGCGAGAGCGGCACGGTGGAAGGCGTGTATGGCCTGATCCACGAAATCACCAAGACCAAGGCGGTGCATACGGCGCTGCAGTTTGCCGCCGCCACCGACATACTGACGGGCATCGCCAACCGCCGCCGCTTCGACGAACAACTGGCGCAAAGCATGCAGCGTACGCGCGCTGCGCGCGCGCCGATGGCGCTGGCCTATCTCGATATCGACCGCTTCAAGGCCATCAACGATAGCCTCGGCCACCATGCCGGCGACGAGGTGCTGAAGGAATTTGCCGCGCGCCTGGTGCGCAGCGTGCGCGCCAGCGACCTGGTGGCGCGCCTGGCCGGCGATGAATTCGTGATCATTCTCGAAGGCGTAAACAGCGCGGCCGAAGTGCGCCAGATCGGCGCGAAGATCATCGATGCCATCCGCCACCCCTTCGACCTGGCCAGCGGCCCGCTGCCGGTGACGACCAGCATCGGCATCGCCATCTTCCGCGAAGGCGCGCTGACGCCGGCGCAGTTGCTGGACCTGGCGGACCAGGCCTTGTATGCCGCCAAGGGGCAGGGCCGCGATGGCGTGGCGCTGCTTGAGGCGGCGCCGTAGGCGGCGTTACAGGGCGGCGCTCCAGTGGTCAAGCTGCTGCGTGGTGGCAGTGACGCCGCCACAGACGATGACCAGCACATTGCGGTAGGGCGCCAGTTCCGGCGCCTTGCCGTAGACGGCGGCCAGCGCGGCGCCGCAGGCCGGCTCCACCACCAGGCGCTGGTCGCTAATAAAGCGCTGGCAGGCATCGACGGCGGCCCGGTCCGAGACCACCACGCTGTGCAGCAGACGCGTCTGGCTGATGGCGTAGGCTTGCGCGCACACCTGGCGCGCGGCCAGCGAAGTGGCGATGCTGTTCACGGCGGGCAGGGCCACGTGTTCGCGCGCGGCCACGGCGGCGGCCAGCGAGGCGGCGCCTTCGGTTTCCACGGCCACCAGGGCCACGTCGTCCCAGCCGTTGCGCTGCAAGCCTTCGGCCACGCCGGCCAGCAGACCGCCGCCGCCCACTGACAGCACGACCGCATCCGGTTTCAGGCCCGCGCTGGCCACTTCATCGATCATGCCCGCGTGGCCTTGCCACAGCAGCGGGTCATCGAAGGGATGCAGGAAAGCGTCTTGCGGCGTGAGCATGGCTTGCGCCAGCGCGTTGGCTTCTTGCCAGGCGGCGCCATGCACGATGACTTCGGCGCCTTCCTGCGCGATCAGAGCCTTGGCCCGCGCACTGGTCGTTTCTGGCACCACGACGATGACGGGAATGCCCAGCTGGCGTCCCGCGTAGGCCACGGCGATGCCGGCATTGCCACCGGAAGAAGAGATGAAACGACTGGCGCCGCGCCGCGCGTATTCTTCGCAGGCGAGGCCGATGCCGCGGATCTTGAAGGAGCCGGGGGGCTGCAAGGCTTCGAGCTTGAGCCAGATCGCGCGTTCGCTGTGCAGGCTCAGGGCGCGCGAGTTGAGCAGAGGGGTTTCGATGTGCAGGGCCATGCGTGTTCCTGGTAGACGGTCAGGCCAGCATCATAGCCGAAGCGCCCGAGCTACCGTCTCACCCTTGCCCAAGTCGCTTTAATTCAGGGGTGCGCTCTTGAGCTGATGTGTGCGCGCCACTTCCTTCATCGCTTCGAGCAGGTCGTCGCGCAGCTGGCGCGGCAGCTTGCCGAAGAATTCCTCGTCGTTCTGGTCTGCCATCTCGGCCAGCACGGGTACCAGCGCTTCACCTTCCGTGGTCAGTTCGATCGAATGCTGACGGCGGTCCGCCAGCAGAATCGACTTGCTGACCATGCCCTTGCTTTCCAGGCGGTCGATCAGCTTCGACACGGCGCCCTTGCTCATGCCGGACACTTGTGCCAGCACGGTAGGCGAGGTGCAGCCCAGGCGGAACATTTCACGCAGCACCACCCATTCGGACACCGTCACGCCATTGGCTTCCGCTTTTTTCTGGAAGCTGTGGGAAACGTGGTTGGACACGAAACGCAGCCAGTAACCGAGATGGGCTTCCAGTTCGCTGACGGGAACGCTGTTGGGGTGGGCGGCTTGCGGCGAGGCGGCCGTTTCAAAACTATGGCTCATTTTATTTCCTTCACTGGGCGGCGTTACGGGCATGGTCAAGGCCTTCACGCTTGCTGTCGAGTGGTTTGTTTGGGAACAATCATCGTGCTTGAGGTAGTTCTAACACTGTTTTCACAGGAAATCACCGACCGGCAAAGAGTTTTTCCTTATTTCCTTGCTCTGGATAGATAAAAAGCAATATCAAGCAAATAATCGTATTGCCGGAGAGGAAGATTAAAAAAATAACTCATGTTGCCTCAATGGTAACAGCTTTTTTACTGAATTGATAAATATTTCATATCATTCGCTGCGCTTGCCTCTACCTGCCGTATTGGCTGCGCGACAGTGCGCGTTTTCATGCCGATATGCCGGCCGCTCAGGCCACCACCAGCTTCACGCCTGCGTCGCGCAGTACGTCGGTAAAGCGGGCCGGCGGAGGCGCATCCGTAAACAAGATATCGATTTGCGCGAGGTCGGCCAGTCGCACCAGCGCCTTGCGGCCGAATTTATGCTGGTCGGCTACCAGCCACACTTCGCGCGACTGCTCGATGATGGCTTGCGCCACCTTCACTTCACGCGCATCGAAGTCACGCAAGCTGCCGTCTTCGTCGATGCTGGAAATGCCGATGATGCCGATGTCGACCTTGAACTGGCGGATGAAGTCGATGGTGGCTTCGCCCACGATGCCGCGGTCGCGCCCGCGCACCACGCCGCCCGCCACGATGACTTCGCAGGCGGCATTGTCGGCCAGGATGGCCGCCACGTTCAGGTTGTTCGTCACCACGTGCAAGCCCGTGTGCCGGCCCAGCGCGCGCGCCACTTCCTCGGTAGTGGTGCCGATATTGATCAGGAGCGAACAGCCATGCGGCACTTGCGCTGCCACGGCGGCGGCGATGCGCCGCTTGGCTTCGCTGTTGAATACCTGGCGCTGGTTGTAATCGATATTTTCCACGGACGAGGGCAAGCCCACGCCACCGTGATAGCGGGCCAGCAGGCGCGCTTCTTCCATCTGCTTGACGTCGCGCCGCACGGTTTGCGGGGTGACGTCGAGTTGCTGGGCCAACTCCTCTACCGACATGGTGACTTTCTGGCGCACCACTTCAAGCAAGCGGCGCTGGCGGGGATTCAAATTCATGAGCGTGTCTCTTTAAAATTTCACAAACGAACAAAATCGAAAAAATGCGGGTAAAAATATGTTGCTATGAGTTCGATTTATGGCGTAATCTTATCCATATTGAATTCGTATGACATCAGTATTGATCTTAACCACAGTCGCCGGGAGTGCCTAGTCTTTCTTGGTCGCCTGTCCTTGATAACGATGGAGTTCCGATGGCTTCAGTAAAGCAGGGAATCGACGCAGTGCCGGAGCCGGCGATGGCATGCGACCTGCTGGTGGTGGGCGGTGGCATCAACGGCGCCGGCATCGCGCGCGACGCGGCCGGGCGGGGCCTGTCCGTGGTGCTGTGCGAAAAAGACGACCTCGCTGCCCACACCTCGTCCGCTTCCACCAAGCTGATACACGGCGGCCTGCGCTACCTCGAATACTATGAGTTCGGCCTCGTGCGCAAGGCGCTGATCGAGCGTGAAGTGCTGCTGCGCTCGGCGCCGCACATCATGTGGCCGCTGCGCTTTGTCATGCCGCATGCGCAGGGCCAGCGCCCGGCCTGGCTGATACGTGCCGGCCTGTTTCTCTACGACATGCTGGCAAAGCGCGAAATCCTGCCTGCCTCGCACGGCATCGACCTTGAGCGCCACGCGGCGGGAAAACCGTTAAAACCCCAGTTCAAGCGCGGCTTCGTGTATTCCGATGGCTGGGTCGACGATGCGCGCCTGGTGGTGCTCAACGCCATCGATGCGGCAGACAAGGGTGCGCACGTACTGACGCAGACGCGCTGCACGGCCCTCTCACGCGAGGGTGCGGGCGAGAACGATACCTGGCTGGCCACCTTGCAACACGCCGGTGGCAGGCAGACGCTGGTGCGCGCGCGCAGCGTCGTGAATGCGGCCGGGCCATGGACGGCCGAGTTCCTGCAGCAGGCGGCGCCCGGTGGTACGGGCCGCCATTTGCGCCTGATCAAGGGTAGCCATATCGTCGTCAAACGCCTGTTCGCGCATGATCATGCGTATATCTTCCAGCATCCGGACGGACGCATCGTGTTTGCCATTCCTTACGAGCATGATTTCACCCTGATCGGCACCACCGATCTCGATTACCACGGCGATAGCGGCAAGGTGGAAATCGATGACGAGGAAATTCGTTACTTGTGCGAGCTTTCCAGTTACTATTTCAGCAAGCCCGTCGTGCCTGCCGACGTGGTCTGGACGTATGCGGGCGTGCGTCCGCTGGTGGAAGACGCGGCGGCCGATGCCAAGGCCGTCACGCGCGATTACCGCTTCGAGCTGGAGCAGGGCGGTGCGCCGCTGCTCAGTGTTTTCGGCGGCAAGATCACGACCTTCCGCAAGCTGGCCGAGGAAGCACTCGATCTGCTGGCGCCCTTGCTGGGCAATACGCGGCCAGCCTGGACGGCTAACGCCTGCCTGCCCGGCGGCGATGTGTTCGGCAGCACGCCGCAGAACAGGTCGGTGCGCGAGTTCGACCAGTTCGTGCAAGGCTTGCAGGGCGAGTACCCCTGGCTGCCGGCGGCGCTGGTGGCGCGCTATGCGCGCGCCTACGGCACGCGCATCCATGTGTTGCTCGATGGGTGCAAGAACGTGGCGGCCATGGGCGAGGAAATCGCCGCCGGCCTGTACGCGGCGGAAGTCAATTATTTGCGGCGCCATGAATGGGCCGTCAGCGCGGCCGACATCCTGTGGCGGCGCTCCAAGCTGGGCCTGCACCTGCCGCGCGAGACGGCGGGCAGGCTCGACGCCTGGCTGTTGCAGCATCCGTTGGTGCCGTAAGAAGAGCGCAGAATACGTTGGCGACCGCGCCCCGCAGAGGGTGCGGCGAAGAATAAGAAACCATCACTGGAGGAGAAGCGCGTGCAACTGGTACTGGACAAGATCAGCAGGAAGCAGGGGGCTGACGACTTTTTATATCCGATGTCGCTGGCGCTGGTGCCGGGCGCCATCAACGTCTTGCTGGGCACCACGCGTGCCGGCAAGACGACCCTGATGCGCGTGATGGCGGGCCTGGACAAGCCCAGCGGGGGCACAGTGACTGCCGACGGCGTCGACGTGACGGGTGTGCCCGTCAGCCGCCGCAATCTGGCCATGGTGTACCAGCAATTCATCAACTATCCAGCCTTCACCGTCTACGACAATATCGCCTCGCCCTTGCGCCTGCGCAAGGTGCCCGAGGAACAGATCCGCGCGAAAGTGCTGGCGCTGGCCGAGCGCCTGCATATCACACCGTATCTGCAGCGCACGCCCGGCGAACTGTCGGGCGGCCAGCAGCAGCGCACGGCGCTGGGACGCGCGCTGATCAAGGACGCCTCGCTGCTGCTGCTCGATGAGCCGCTCGTCAACCTCGATTACAAACTGCGCGAGGAATTGCGCCGCGAATTGACGGAACTGTTTTCCAGCGGCAGCACGACGGTCGTGTATGCGACCACGGAACCGCTGGAAGCGCTGCAGCTGGGCGGTCACGTGGCCGTGCTGCACGAAGGACGGCTGCTGCAGCAGGGGCCGACACTCGATGTCTTCAACGCCCCCAATTCCATCGCCGTGGCGCGCACCTTCAGCGATCCGCCGATCAACCTGATTCCTGCGCGCGTGGATGCGCAGGGCGTGGCGCAGGCGGCTGATGGTCTGGCGATTCACCTGAGCGGCGAGCAGCGCGCCCGCCTGGGCGACAGCCGCGACGTGATTCTCGGCGTGCGCGCCCACAGCCTGCATTTATCTCCCCAGTCCGATGGCGACGTGGCCATCGCGGCGCAGGTGGACCTGGCAGAAATCAGCGGCTCGGAAACCTATGTGCACGCGCGCCGCGGCGAGCTGGCTCTGGTGGCGCAGCTCGGTGGCGTGCACAACCTGGACATCGGCAGCGCCTGCACCGTGTATTGCCAGCCGCATGCCTTGCTGATATTCTCGGACGATGGCGGTTTGCTGTTCGCTCCGGGCGCCGTAGCGTCGGGCGTCGCTACGTCGGGAGGAGCTTGACATGGCGCGCATTGAACTGGTCGACCTGGCCCACGCCTACAAACCGAACCCGACGGAACCCACCGACTACGCGCTGCGGCCCATGAGCATGGCGTGGCATGACGGCGGTGCCTATGCCTTGCTGGGACCATCCGGCTGCGGCAAGACGACCTTGCTCAATATCATCTCCGGCCTGGTCAAACCGTCGCATGGCAAGGTGCTGTTCGACGGCAAGGATGTGACGCAGCTGCCCACCGAGGCGCGGAATATCGCGCAAGTGTTCCAGTTTCCCGTCATCTACGACACCATGACCGTGCACGACAACCTGGCGTTTCCGCTGCGCAATCGCGGCTGGAAAGAGATTGACGTGAAAAAGCGCGTGCAGCAGGTAGCGCAAATGCTGGAGTTGACGGGCGACTTGAAATTGCGCGCCAGTGGTCTGTCCGTGGACGCCAAGCAAAAGATTTCCCTGGGACGTGGCCTCGTGCGCCCTGACGTGGCGGCCGTGCTCTTCGACGAACCGCTGACGGTGATCGACCCGCACCTGAAGTGGCTGCTGCGCAGGAAACTCAAGGAAATCCACCACGAACTCAAATTGTCGCTGATCTACGTCACGCACGACCAGGTGGAAGCCTTGACCTTTGCCGACCAGGTGGTTGTCATGACGCAGGGCGAAGTGGTGCAGACGGGCAGCGCGCAAGCGCTGTTTGAGGAGCCCGAGCACACGTTTGTCGGCTATTTCATCGGCAACCCGGGCATGAACTTGCTCGATTGCACTTTGGACGATGGCGGCTTGCGCGTGGCGGGACAGGCGCTGGCCGTGTCCGCCGCCGCGCGCGCGGCACTGCTAGGGGCGCAAGGGAAAATCACGCTCGGTGTGCGGCCTGAATTCGTCGAATGCCTGCCGGCAGGCGAGGGTAGCGAGCACTGCCTGGACGCGACGGTCACGGCCGTACGCAATATGGGCACGCATTACCTGGCGGAATTCCAGCTGGGCGGCGCGATGGTGGCGGCCAAGCTGCGCGCCATCGACGCTGTCGTCGGGAATGCTGTGCGGCTGCGCTTTCCGCCGCAACGCACCCTTTTCTATGTCAACGATAAGCGGGTGGCCTGATGATACATAATGGTAAAACCGATAACAACCGCCGCGCCTGGCTATTGATCCTGCCAGTGCTGCTGTGCGTGGCCTTTTCCGCCATCCTGCCTTTGATGACCGTGGTGAACTATTCCGTGCAGGATATCCTGAGCCCCACGCAAAAGGTATTTGTAGGCACCGAGTGGTTCCGCATGGTCATGCTGGACGGCGACTTGCACAGCGCCTTGCTGCGTCAGCTGCTGTTTTCCGGCTCCGTGTTGGCGATCCAGATTCCGCTGGGCATTCTGATCGCCCTGTGCATGCCGGCAGATGGCTGGAAGGCGTCGCTGGCGCTGGTACTGATCGCGCTGCCGCTCCTGATTCCCTGGAACGTGGTGGGCACCATCTGGCAAATCTTCGGCCGCGGCGACATCGGCCTGATGGGCTATACCCTGAACCAGCTGGGCTTTGATTACAACTACAACGGTAATTCGCTCGACGCCTGGCTGACGGTGATGGTGATGGATATCTGGCACTGGACGCCCTTGGTGGTGCTGCTGTGCTATGCGGGCTTGCGCGCCATTCCCGACGCGTATTACCAGGCGGCCCGCATCGACGGCGCTTCGCGCCTGGCCGTGTTCCGCTACATTCAGCTGCCCAAACTGCGCAATGTGCTGATGATCGCCGTGTTGCTGCGCTTCATGGACAGTTTCATGATTTACACGGAACCGTTCGTGCTGACGGGCGGCGGGCCAGGCAATGCCACCACCTTTTTGTCGCAATACCTGACGCAAAAGGCCGTGGGCCAGTTCGACCTGGGGCCGGCTTCCGCCTTTTCCCTGATCTATTTCCTCATCATCCTGCTGTTCTGCTTTGTGCTGTACACGTGGATGCAGCGCGTCGGCACGGGAGACCAGAAATGATGCACAAGAAAATGAGCGCTGCCATCCTCGCCGTCTTTTTGCTCGCGTCCCTGTTGCCCATCTACTGGATGCTCAACATGTCGCTCAAGACCAACGAGGAAATCGTGGGGGTCTTGAGCCTGTGGCCCCGGCAACTGACGTTCGCCAACTACCACACGATCTTCACGGACCGGTCCTGGTACAGCGGCTACATCAATTCCATGATTTACGTGGCCTTGAACATGGTGATGTCGGTCACTGTCGCCTTGCCGGCCGCGTATGCGTTTTCTCGCTACAACTTTGTCGGCGACAAGCATTTGTTCTTCTGGTTGCTGACCAACCGCATGACGCCGCCCGCCGTCTTCCTCGTGCCCTTCTTCCAGCTGTATTCGACGGTGGGCCTGATGGATACGCACCTGGCCGTGGCGCTGGCGCACATGGTCTTCAACGTGCCGCTGGCCGTGTGGATACTGGAAGGCTTCATGTCCGGGGTGCCGAAGGAAATCGACGAGACGGCGTATATCGACGGCTACAGCTTCCCCCGTTTCTTCATCCGCATCTTCTTGCCGATGATCAAGTCGGGCGTGGGCGTGACGGCCTTCTTCTGTTTCATGTTCAGCTGGGTGGAATTGCTGCTGGCGCGCACCTTGACTTCCGTCAATGCCAAGCCGATTGCCGCCACCATGACGCGTACCGTGTCGGCTGCCGGCATGGATTGGGGCGTGCTGGCGGCCGCGGGCGTGCTGACCATCGTGCCCGGTGCGCTGGTGATCTGGTTCGTGCGGCATTACATTGCCAAGGGTTTTGCGATGGGGAGGGTGTGACATGGAAAATACCGATAGCACAGCCAGCCTGTTCGGCTGGATGGCCTGGACGCCGGAAGTGGCCATCTTTTTCATTTGCATCGGCTTGATGCTGGCCGGCATGACGGTGTGGCAAATCCGCTCGCCCAGCATAGAGCGCAAGGGCTTTTTGCCCATGCCGACGACGCGCGGCGACCGGCTGTTCATCGGTTTGCTTACGGCCGCCTATGTCAACCTGGCGTGGGCCGGTTTCACGGAAATGCAGCAGGCCATCGGGGCTGCCATCAGTTTTGTACTTTTATTAGTGGTAATGCGTTGGGGGTGAGCCGGCTTGCCGGTGTTGATGGAGGCCGGACCGTCAGCAGGCGGCCGGCAATACAATAAAAGGAGATTCACGATGAAATTGAAGTTCACGGTCTTCGCGGCTGCGGCCATGCTCGTGTCGAATGCGGCCCTGGCCGACGCCAAGCAGGCGCAAACCTGGATCGACAAGGAATTCCAGCCATCCAGCCTGAGCAAGCAGCAACAGCTTGCTGAAATGAAATGGTTCATCGATGCGGCGGCCAAGCTGAAAGCCAAGGGCATCAAGGAAATTTCCGTGGTCTCGGAAACCATCGACACACACGTCTACGAATCGAAGACCTTGGCCAAGGCATTCGAGGAAATCACGGGCATCAAGGTGCGCCACGACATCATCCAGGAAGGCGATGTGGTGGAAAAGCTGCAAACGTCCATGCAGTCGGGCAAGAGCATCTATGACGGCTGGATTTCCGATTCCGACCTGATCGGCACGCATTACCGCTACGGCGCCGTCGAACCGCTGTCCGACTACATGGCCGCCAAGGGCAAGGAATTCACGAACCCGGGCCTGGACTTGAAGGATTTCATCGGCATCAGTTTTACCACGGCGCCGGACGGCAAGGTGTATCAATTGCCCGATCAGCAATTTGCCAATTTGTACTGGTTCCGTGCCGACTGGTTCGCGCGCAAGGACTTGCAAGCCAAGTTCAAGGCCAAGTATGGCTACGAGCTGGGCGTGCCGCAAAACTGGTCCGCGTATGAAGATATCGCCGAATTTTTTACCAATGACGTGAAGGAACTGGACGGCAAGAAAGTCTATGGCCACATGGATTATGGCAAGAAAGATCCGTCCTTGGGCTGGCGTTTCACCGATGCCTGGCTGTCGATGGCTGGCGCAGCCGACAAGGGCATTCCGAACGGCATGCCGGTTGACGAGTGGGGCATCAAGGTGGCGGCCGACAAGTGCACGCCCGTAGGCGCATCGATGTCGCGCGGCGGCGCCACCAATTCGCCGGCGGCCGTGTTTGCGCTGACGAAATATATCGACTGGATGAAGAAATATGCGCCGCCGCAGGCGAACGGCATGAATTTCTCGGAATCGGGCCCCGTGCCGGCGCAGGGCGAAATTGCCCAGCAAATCTTCTGGTACACGGCATTTACGGCCGGCATGACGAAACCTGGTTTGCCAGTGGTCAACAAGGACGGCACGCCGAAATGGCGCATGGCGCCGTCGCCGCACGGCCCGTACTGGAAAGAGGGCATGCAGAATGGCTACCAGGACGTCGGTTCCTGGTTCCTGTTCAAGTCCACGCCGGACGACCGCAAGGCCGCCGCCTGGCTGTACGCGCAATTCGTCACCTCGAAAACCGTATCGCTGAAGAAATCGATTGTCGGCCTGACCTTCATTCGCGATTCCGACATTCGCCACGATTACTTCACGAAGCACGCGAACGAATACGGCGGCTTGATCGAGTTCTATCGCAGCCCGGCCCGCGTGGCATGGACACCGACGGGCAACAACGTGCCTGACTATCCGAAGCTGGCGCAGCTGTGGTGGAAAAACGTGGCCACGGCCATCACGGCGGAAAAAACGCCGCAGGCCGCCATGGATAACCTGGCCGAGGAAATGGACCAGGTCATGGCGCGCCTGCAGCGGGCCGGCATGAAGGCCTGCGCGCCCAAGCTCAATGCCAAGGGCGATCCGAACCAGTACTTGTCGGATCAGCACGCCCCATGGAAAAAGCTGGCGAATGAAAAGCCGAAGGGTGAAACGATTGCCTACGATAAATTATTGCAGGCTTGGAAAGAAGGCAAGGTAAGGTAGTCGTGTAAACTTCCGCCGCCGTTGTCCCGGGGCACGGGCGTTTGCCTGTGCCCCTTTCACTGTAAAGACGTAGTAGCGACCATGACCAAATATATACTTGCTTTAGACCAGGGCACCACCAGTTCGCGCGCCATCCTGTTTGACCATGCGGGCCGGCCGCACGCCAGCGCACAGCGCGAATTTCGCCAGATTTTCCCCCAGCCGGGCTGGGTCGAGCATGACGCGGGCGAAATCTGGGCTTCGCAAGAGGGCGTGCTGCAGCAGGTGCTGCGCGACAGCGGCGTGGCCGCATCCGACGTGGCCGCCATCGGCGTGACCAACCAGCGCGAAACGACGGTGTTGTGGGACCGCGCCACGGGCGAGCCTGTCGCCAACGCCATCGTGTGGCAAGACCGGCGCAATGCGGCTTATTGCGAGCAACTTGTCGAGCAGGGCAAGGCGGATTTGATCCAGCGCAAGACGGGCCTGGTGCTGGACGCCTATTTTTCCGCCACCAAATTGAAATGGCTGCTCGACAACGTTCCCGGCGCCCGCGCGCGGGCAGAGCGGGGCGAGCTGGCCTTCGGCACTGTCGACAGCTGGCTGATCTACAAGATGAGCGGCGCGCACATCACGGACACGAGCAACGCGGCGCGCACCATGCTGTTCAACATCCATACCCTGCAATGGGACACGGATTTGCTGGCGCTGCTGGACATTCCCGCCGCGCTGCTGCCCGACGTCGTGCCATCGAGCGGCGTGGCCGCTCACACGCATGCGGCACTGTTGGGCGTGTCCGTGCCGATCGCCGGCATCGCGGGCGACCAGCAGGCGGCCACGTTTGGCCAGGCCTGTCTGAAACCGGGCATGGCGAAGAATACCTACGGCACCGGCTGCTTCATGCTGATGAACGTGGGCAAGCGCCCCTTGCCCTCGAAAAACCGGTTGTTGACGACGGTGGGCTGGAGCCTGGGGCCGGGAACAAATAAAACTGACTACTTGCTCGAAGGTAGCGCCTTTATCGCGGGCGCGGCCGTGCAATGGATGCGCGACGGGCTGGGCATCATCCGCGACTCGTCCGAAGTGGAAGCGCTGGCTACCAGCGTGCCCGATTCGGGCGGCCTGGTCTTCGTGCCTGCATTCGCGGGACTCGGCGCACCGTACTGGGACCCGTATGCGCGCGGCACCCTGATCGGCATCACGCGCGGCACGGGCAAGGCGCACATCGCGCGCGCCGCATTGGAAGGCGTGGCCTACCAGAACGTGGACGTCCTGTCCGCCATGCAGGATGACGCGGGCATCGCGCTATCCGAGTTGCGCGTGGACGGCGGCGCGGCGCGCAACGACATGCTGATGCAGTTCCAGGCCGACATCTTGAATGTGCCCGTGGTGCGCCCCGTGGTGACGGAAACGACGGCCCTGGGCGCGGCCTACCTGGCGGGCCTGGCCGTGGGTTTCTGGGCATCGCAGGAAGAAATCGCCGCCCAGTGGCAGGTGGGACGCCGTTTTGAACCGGCCATGGCGGCCGACGAGCGCCTGACGCGGCTGCACAAATGGCAGCGCGCCGTGGAGCGCTCGCGCGACTGGAGCGAGTGACGGCTTACTGGCCTGGCCTTGTCATAAGCCTTGCTACACGCTTCAGCAGGCCCGGCAGCAACAGGGCCGCGCTTGCGGCACACAGGGCGCTGGCGGCATAGGCTATGCTCGCTGTGATCGATGGCGTTGCAAATGCCAGCGCGAAACTGCCATACAGCACCGCGCCGCACAGCGCACCCGCGCAGGACGACAGCCAGTGGCCATGCGCCACGTCCACACGCCGCGCCAGCGCGCCAAAGGCGGCAATGCACACCCCCAGCATCAGCACGCCAAACAGATACAGGCTTGCAGCGGCGCCAATCGGCTCCGCATCGGCGGCGGCCAACGACGGCACGGCAAGCAAGCTCGTCAGGATGAAACCGAGGCTGAAGGCGATCATGGGCGCTGCACCGGTGCATCTTGCGACAGGGCCAGCAGTGAGCGGCTCCAGACATTGCTCCACGTATTCATGCTATGACCGCTGGGCACGTAGGTTTCCTGCACCAGGGCGCCGCGTGCGCGCAGGTTCGTGGTCACGGTATGCGCATTGACATGGAAGGACGTTTCCAGTTGGCCGGCGCCTACGAAGACGCGGCGCGCCGGCAGGCGGGTATCCGTGCGCGATTTCCACTGCGCCGGCGACATGATAATGGCGCCACTAAATATATCGGGCTTGTCCAGTAGCATATCGAGTGCCCACGCGCCGCCATTCGAATAGCCTGCGCTGTAGCGCGCTAGCGGAGCAGCCTGTCTTTCTATCTGCTGCACCAGCGTGACTGTGACAAAGTGCATGAAGGCGTCATAACGGGCCGGATTGTAGCCAAATAATAATTCTTCAATGCGGATGCTAATCGCATGTTCCTTATCCTCCGATGTATGAATGCCCACAAAAACAAATCGGCTCAAATCGCGTTTATCGAGCAGTGCACTTTTGACCATGAATTCGAGTGACTTGCCATCGGCCGTGTAAATTACCTGGCATGGCGCTACGCTTAGCAGGCATGCATCACCTTTGATGACGGTGACCTTGCGCATGCCGAATTCCTGGTTGATTTCAAATGCGTGTTCGGTCAGTTCCATGCCCGCATTCTTGAGCACGGATTTATCTGTGTTGCTGAGTGGGTCAGGAAATTGCCCGCTGCCATTGTAGGTAATGCTACGGCTGGAAGGTTGGGCTACATTCATTAGGGATAGTTCCAGCAGCGATTTGTCCATCTCTTTCCAGCGAAACTTCGCTGCATAGATGCCATCGGCGATGGGGTCGAGATAAGCCTGTATGTCGCAGCACAGATAAGGCTTGCCTGCGTACTGAATATCGCCGGAGACGACCTTCGCGGCAAGCAACAGCGTATCGCCTTCAATATGGAGTGAAAAATTTTGTTTTGCGGACAATGCCAGCGCTTTTGCCACATCCGTGCTGGCCAGCGCATCTTTGCACGGTGTGGCATAACCCGTGCTTTTATTGTCGGCGCTGCATTTCGTGAAATCGCGCAAGGCGATTTCTTCTATTTTCTGGGCAAAGCCGGAATTGAGGACGCCGCAGGCGGCAATAAAAGAAAAAACCAGTAGCAATTTCCGCATGTATTCCATCCCCTTTATAATTAGTGGTGAAAAGAATAATACACTGCATAGCCTGCCGTTTCCCGGGGAATTGAATATAAATCGCGCAGCTCAAAATAGGGCGCATGCACATTGCCGCTGACGGCTATGCCGGCCCGCGCCAAAGCCAGCCGGAAGCGGGGCACGTGAAAGTATTGCGTGGCGACCATGGCTGTCTTCCAGCCGTGCGCGCGCATGAGAAGCGCCGTATTGCGCGCCGTGGCATCCGTGGTCCAGCCTTGATTATCCTCGATGATGGCGCTGGCCGGCACGCCGTGCTTGACCAGGTAGCGGGCCATGGAAGCCGCTTCGTCGAACCCTTCCTTGCCCGTCGCACCGCTGACAAGGATGCGCGGCGCCCTGTGTTGCTGGAACTGCTTGAGCGCCACGTCGAGCCGCGCCTGCAGGCGGGGACTGGGCGTGCCGTCCGGCATGATCGTATTGCCGGGCACGACGATCACGTCGGCGGGCGCCAGCTTGTCGTTGAGTCCCGCCAGCACCAGCGCTGTCGTGGCCAGCAGGAAAACCCCCGCCGTCGTTAAGCCCAGCACAGTTATTTTTCGCATTGTTCATCGTCAAGTAGGGAATGGACGCATGATACCCGTCCATTCCCGCCGGCGTCAGTTCGCCTGCGCCTTGCGCGCGCGCTGGTTCGACAGATAAATATTGTCCTTTTCCAGCGGCTTGCCTTCCCGCACGGCAGCCAGCCAGTCCTGCGTGCTGACGACGGCGGCGAAATTCGAATGAAACACGGTGCTGAAGACGCGGTGGATTTCCTCGGCGCTGGCCGTGCCGCCCGCGTTGGCGTAGGGCAGGGTGCCGGTGGCGTCTTGCAGGAATTCCACCTGCAAGCCGTCGTGCGCGGCGTGGTAGATGGTGGCGGCGTCGCAGTTGTGGGTCATGTAGCCGATTACCGTCAGGGTATCGATGCCATGGTCCTCCAGCCAGGCGCGCAAGTCCGTACCCGCAAAGGCGCTGCCCATGGTCTTGTTGATGCGGTGGTCGGCGGGGAAGGCGGCCACTTGCGGATGCAGCAGCCAGCCATCGCTGCCTTTGGCAAAGATGGGGGAGGCTTCCGGCGCGTCGTGCTGGACGACGATCACGGGCACGCCGGCGGCGCGGGCGGCGGCCATGGCGGTGACGATATTCGGCAGGGATATCTCGACGGACGGATATTCGATGGGCATGTCGCCCGTGAAGTATTCATTTTGTACATCGATGACGAGCAGGGCGCGGCGCGTGGTGGTGGATATTTCGGTGGACATGGGTTCTCCTGGCAAGGTTGAAAGGAGGAAATAGCTCCTCGATAAGGCCATTGTCAGGCCGCGCGATACAAACAAAAAGTGGCCCAAAGGACTTTATACGATAAAATCGGGCCATGCCTACTATTCCCTCTCCTTCCGCTCCCTTGAGCATCGCCGTGATCGCTTTCGACGGCATGACGCCATTCCACCTGTCTGTGCCTTGCCTCGTGTTTGGCGCCCAGACGGACGAGGCCGATCTGCCGCAGTTTTACGTGCGCGTGTGCGCCGCCGATCCCGCGCCCTTGCGCACGACGGCCGGCTTTGCCATTGCGCCCGAGTTCGGACTGGAAGGGCTGGAGGACGCCGATATCGTCATCATGCCGGCCTGGCACGACGATTGCCGCGATGCGCCGCAGCCCCTGGTCGCGGCGCTGCAGGCGGCCGGCCGGCGCGGGGCGCGCATGGTGGGACTGTGCCTGGGCGCGTTTCCCCTGGCGCAGGCAGGTTTGTTGGATGGCAAGCGCGCGGCCACGCATTGGGGCATGGCGGAGCGGCTGGCGGCCCGTTATCCCAAGGTCAGGGTGGACCGGGAAGTGCTGTATGTGGACGATGGCGCCGTGCTGACGTCGGCCGGCGTAGCGGCCGGCCTCGATTGCTGCCTGCATCTGTTGCGCCAGCTGGCGGGCGCCGAGGTGGCCAACAGGGTGGCGCGCCGCTTGCTGGTGGCGCCGCACCGCCAGGGCGGGCAGGCGCAATTCATCGAGCGCCCGCTGCCTGTGTCCGGCAGCGAAGGGCGCTTTGCCGACGTGCTCGCTAGCGTGACCGCCAAGCTGGACCAGGCGCACAGCATCGACGCGCTGGCCGAACAGGCTGCCATGAGCCGGCGCAATTTTACGCGCCACTTCCGCCAGGCCATGGGTACCTCGTTCAAGCAGTGGCTGCTGAACCAGCGCCTGGCGCATGCGCAAGGCTTGCTGGAAAAAAGCGCGGCGTCGATCGATGTTGTGGCGCAAGAGGCCGGCTTCGGCACGGCCCTGTCCCTGCGCCAGCATTTCCGCGCCAGCCTGCAGACGTCGCCTTCGGCGTATCGCAAGCTGTTCCGGCAGCAACTAAGCCATGCCCGACAACCATAGCGCTGCCGGGTCGCGGCTGCCCTGGGGCAGCCTCGCGCTGACGGCGATTTGCCGTGCAATAAAGGCGGCCGGCTCGAAGGCGTAGCGCTCCTGGAAGGACACGGTTTCCGCGCTCATCAGTTCCGCATACGTCTGCATCAGGGTCGAGGCGCAACGGTAGTTGCCGTGCTCCAGATAGCTTTCCATGGCGGCCAGCAGCACGGGGTAGTCCGCATTCTCCTTGTTGCCGCCAAAGTTGAACGACAGCTGCCCGCAGGCGCGCCAGATGGGATCAAGTTCCCCATCCGGCACCGGCTGCGTGCGCAGCCATTGCAAGGCCTTGAATGGCGGGCCGCCAAAGGACGGTGGCGATATGATCGCCTGGATGGCCACCTTGACGGCTGCATCGGTTCTTCCCGCGCGCACATACTGGCCATGCAGCAGTACCAGCGCATCCGTATATTCGGGAACGATGGCCAGCGCCGCTTCCAGCAGGGCGATGGCCTCGTCCGGGTTGCGCTGAGCGATATGTTCCTTGGCCGCCAGGAAGGCGGCGCGCGGCGAGGCGGGGTCATCGGCCAGCGAGGGCGTGGCGACGTACTCGTCCTCCGCAGCCGCATGGGCTTGCAAAAACGCCGTCAGGCTGGAAAAGTGCGGCTGGATACGCCATTCGTCGTGCCAGGTTTCGACGACGATCGGTTCGGCCCCTTCGCGGCCGATGGGCCAATACAGGCCGAAGGTGTCGCCATTGCCCAGCGCACCTTCAAAGAAGGGGGCGAAGCCGAGCGGTGGATACGGAGTCGTGTGTTGCCAGTCTTGTTCCACCGAAATGTGGGCGAGGTTCGCAGGTCGTTGCATGGAGGTAGGGAAAGATAAAACGTCAGTGTAGGGCAAGTGGGCAGCGCCAGGCGCGCGTCTCGGTGCACCTGTCTGCTGATAAAATGGGAGACTCTTTGCCCAGGCGGCCTCGCCATGTCCAGCACACCACACTCTGCCATCGACTTCAGCTTTCGCAGCTATGCGGAAATCGGCGCGCCGAACCGGCACGATTTCGTGCAACTGGTGCTGCCCCTGCATGGCCAGCTGTTGCTGGACATCGACGGCAGGCCGGGGAAGGTGGATACGCAGCTGGGCGTGGTGATCCCGGCCAATACATGGCATGCCCAGCATAGCCAGGTGGCAAACCACTCCATCATCCTCGACGTGGATGCGGCCACCGTGGCCAGGGGCTGCTGGCAATTGCTGCTGGAGCGTCCCTATACGGCGATCGGGCCGGGCGCCCGCAAGCTGATCGAATACCTGGGCCTGATGGTGCAGCAGGAGGCGCTGACGCCAGCCATCGTCACGGCCTGGACGCCGCTATTGCTCGATACCTTGCTGGTGGGAGAGCCGCAGCCCCGTTCGCGCCTGGGGGCGCTCATTGCCCGTGTGCAAGCCGAGCCTGGCTTGCCCTGGTCGACGGCGTCGATGGCGCGCTTCGCCAACCTCAGTGTCAGCCGCCTGCACGCGTTGTTCCGCGAGGAAATGGGTGCCAGTCCACATGCCTGGCTGTTGCAGCAGCGCATGGCGCGCGCTTGCGAACTGCTTGCCGCCAGCGACGCCAGCCTAGCCGGGATCGCGCTGGCGGCCGGCTTTTCCGAGCAAAGCGCGCTGACGCGGGCCATGCGCGACAGCATGGATGTCACGCCTGCCGCCTACCGGCGCGCATGTCGCGAGAAACGGTCAACAAGGCAGTAGCTGGTGCCAAGAATGGACGCGGCAGACTTGCCACAATCTCCTTTTCAGGAGATTGAACATGCATCAAGAAAACAAGAGCCTGCTGGGCATGCTGGCCGGCATAGCCGCGGGCGCGCTATGGGGGCTGGTGTTCCTGGCGCCGGCGCTGATCCCCGCCTTCCAGCCGCTGGAACTGTCCGTGGGCCGCTACCTCGCGTATGGCTTGATCGCGGCCGTGCTGGTCGCGCCGTCGTGGCGGCGCCTGCTGCGCGTACTGACCTGGCGCGAATGGCGCGGGCTGATCTGGCTCAGCCTGACAGGCAATATTGTGTATTACGTGCTGCTGGCCAGCGCCGTGCAGGCCGGTGGCGTGGCCATGACGTCGATGGTGATCGGCTTGCTGCCGCTGGTCGTCACGCTCGTGGGCAGCCGCGACCGGCATGCCGTGCCGTTACGGCGCCTGCTTCCCTCGCTAGTGCTGAGCGTAGCCGGGTTGGCCTGCATTAGCTGGCAGTCGCTCGCGCATGCGGGCCATGCATCCCTGTTGGGTTTGCTGTGTGCGCTGGCTGCGCTGCTGTCGTGGACGGTGTATGCGGTCGGTAACAGCCGCTGGCTGGGGCGGTTGCGCTCGGTCTCGGCGCAGGAGTGGAATTTGCTGACGGGCGTGGTCACGGGTGGTGCCGCGCTGCTGCTGGCCATTCCCGTCGCACTTGCCGCGCCCGCCGCGCATGCCGACATGGCCTGGCTGCAGTTTGCCGCCGTAGTCACGGGTGTCGCGCTGCTGTGTTCCGTCGTTGGCAATGGCTTGTGGAACCATGCCAGCCGGGTCTTGCCGCTGACCCTGATGGGGCAGATGATTGTGTTTGAATTCCTGTTTGCCTTGCTGTACGGCTATCTGTGGGAGCAGCGCTGGCCCACGCTTGCCGAGGCTGCGGCCAGCATGCTGTTACTGGCGGGCGTGGTGGCTTGTGCTGCGGCGCACCGGCCGCCTACTTGCGTGGCTCGTGTATCCGGAATTTCCTGACGACACCCGCCTGGTCGAACATGACAGCCACTTCGCGCGTGCCTTTTTCGCCCAGCAGGGGGATCAGCCGCGTCACCTTGGGCGTTTGCAGCTGGTTCTTGTAGACCCAGACTTCATAGCCGGGATCGAAGCTGACCACGGTGGCGTTGCCCAGGGCCGCGTCGAGGTCGAGGCGGGTGGTCTTGCCGACCTTGATGTTTTGGTAGATGGCGCCATTGTCCGGCGCGCGGTTGACCTTGTATTCACTGGCGGTGCACATGGCCACGGCCAGGCCCGCGAGGCAGGAAGCTGCCAGTTTTATCAATGTGTTCATACGGACTCCCAATGTGCATCACTGCTTCCAATCTCAGAGGGGACGGGCGTGATGTCAGGAGGGAGTGTGCTTGGGTCGCCACGAATGTGCTACAAGATTATACAAAGGAGCATAAAACGATGCTGCCGGTACCGGCTGGCGCTACTTTTTACCTGCTCTGCAATACGTCGGTCGAGAGCGCCAGGGTTTCCTTGATTTCTTCCATCACCACATAGCTTTTCGATTGCGCGGCGCCCGGCAGCTGCAACAGCATGTCGCCCAGCAGCTTGCGGTACTCGGCCATTTCATGGATGCGCGCCTTGATCAGGTAATCGAAGTCGCCCGACACCAGGTGGCATTCCTGCACTTCGGGAATTTGCAGCACTTCGCGGCGGAATTGTTCGAAGGCAGACGCCGATTTTTGATTGAGCGTAATCTCCACAAAGACGAGCAGCTTGGCGCCCAGCGCGGCCGGGTTCACCTTGGCGTGGTAGCCCGTGATGACGCCGTCGCGCTCCATGCGCTTGACCCGCTCGATGCAGGGCGTGATCGACAGGCCCACCTGTTCGCCCAGGTCTTTCATCGAGATGCGGCCATCCTGTTGCAGGATGCGCAGGATGTGGCGGTCCAGCTTGTCGAGGCCACGTGCCGATTCTTTAAGGATTCTCATGATTTATTGCTGAATATCTCGATTTATACGTGAACAAATACTGGCTCTTTCCCAATATGATAGCGGTTAATCTGGCGTCAGCCTAAAAAATATAATGAGGAAACTATGCGTATCGTGATTCTGGGTAGCGGCGTCATCGGCGTCACCAGTGCTTACTATCTGGCCAAGGCAGGACATGAGGTGACCGTCATCGACCGCCAGCCGGGCCCTGCACTGGAAACCAGCTTCGCGAATGCGGGGCAAATCTCGCCCGGCTACGCTTCGCCATGGGCCGCGCCCGGCATTCCCCTGAAAGCCGTGAAGTGGATGATGCAGCGCCACGCGCCACTGGCCATCTCGCTCGACGGCAGCGCCGCCCAGCTCAAATGGATGTGGCAGATGTTGCGTAATTGCACACCGGAAGCGTATGCGGTGAACAAGGAACGCATGGTGCGCCTGGCTGAATACAGCCGCGACTGCTTCAAGGTGCTGCGCGCGGAGGCTGGCATCACCTATGAAGGCCGCCAGCAAGGCACGATGCAATTGTTCCGCACCGAAAAACAATACAACGACGCCGCCAAGGATATCGAAGTATTGAAAGACGCGGGTGTGCCGTATGAAGTGCTGCAGCGCAACGAGCTGTCGCGTGCCGAGCCGGCCCTGGAAGCGGTCAAGGATAAACTGTTCGGCGGCTTGCGCCTGCCCAACGATGAAACGGGCGATTGCCAGCTGTTTACCACCCGCCTGTCCGAGATGGCCGAGGCGCTGGGCGTGAAGTTCCGTTACGGCGTGTCGATCGATGCCTTGCTCACGCAGGGAGATGAAATCGCTGGTGTGCAATGCGGCGCGGAAATCGTCAAGGCCGATTCCTATGTGGTGGCCCTGGGTTCCTACTCGACGGGCTTCATGAAGCCGCTGCTGGACATTCCCGTGTATCCGCTGAAGGGCTATTCGATCACCGTGCCTATCGTCAACGCGGCCAAGGCGCCCGTGTCGACCATCCTCGATGAAACGTACAAGATTGCCGTCACGCGTTTCGACGACCGCATCCGCGTGGGCGGCATGGCGGAAATCGCCGGCTACAACCTGAACCTGAATCCGCGCCGCCGCGAAACCCTGGAAATGGTCGTCAACGACCTGTTCCCTGGCGGCGGCAACACGGTGGAAGCCACCTTCTGGACTGGTCTGCGCCCGATGACGCCGGACGGCACGCCGATCGTCGGCCGCACGCCGCTGCGCAACCTGTTCCTCAACACGGGCCACGGCACCCTGGGCTGGACCATGTCCTGCGGTTCGGCGCAATTGCTGGCCGACCTGATGTCGTCGAAACAGCCGGCCATTTTGGCCGACGACCTGTCTGTCAGCCGCTACAGCGGCGCGCAGCGCGGCGGCAAATTGCAATACGCGGGAGCCTGAGATGGCCGGTAGCATGCCTGCCAAGGAGCGTAGTGGCGCCATCCTGACGGTCGACCTGGACGCCGTGCGCGCCAACTACCGCTTGCTGCGCGACAAGGCGCACCCGGCCGCCTGCTCGGCTGTGGTGAAGTCCGACGCGTATGGCCTGGGCGCCGCGCAAGTGGGCGCGGCCCTGTATGAAGAGGGTTGCCGCCATTTCTTCGTGGCCCACCTGGAAGAGGGCATCAGCCTGCGCCCGCATGTGGCGCCGGACGCGGAAATTTTCGTGCTGCATGGCCCGCCCGTCGATACGGAAGCTGAATTCACGGCCCACGGCCTGACGCCAGTGCTCAACAGCGAGCCGCAGGTGGCGGGCTGGCGCAAACATGCGCAAGCACTGGGCACCACCCTGAACGCCGTCGTGCAGGTCGATACGGGCATGTCGCGCATGGGCTTGTCGCCGCAGGAAATCGACGCTTGGCTGGCTGATGCACACTTTCTTGACGGCATCAACGTTCGCTACATCATGAGCCACCTGGCGTGTGCCGACGAGCGCAGCAACCCCATGAATGGCGAGCAACTGGCCCGTTTCATCGCCATCCGCGCCCGTTTGCCGCAATACCGCGCCAGCCTGGCCAATTCCTCGGGCATTTTCCTGTCGCCCGATTTTCACTTTGACCTGGTGCGCCCCGGTGCGGCCCTGTACGGCATCGCGCCGCAGGGCGGCGAGCCCAATCCCCTGCGTTCCGTGGTGCGCCTGCAAGGCAAGGTCATGCAGACGCGCACGATTGCCGCCGGCGACCACGTGGGCTACAGCCGCCGCTACACGGCCAGCGAGCCGCGCCAGGTGGCGACTATTTCCGTCGGCTATGCCGATGGCTGGCTGCGCAGCATGAGCAACCAGGGCCTGGCCATCGTCGATGGCGTGAAAGTGCCGCAGATCGGCGCCATTTCCATGGATTCCATTACCCTGGACGTCAGCGCCATCGCCGAGGAGCGCGTCGCGCCGGGCAGCCTGGTCGACCTGATCTGCGCCGAACATCCGGTTGACGCCGTGGCGGCCATGGCCAATACCATCGGCTATGAAGTGCTGACCAACCTGGGCGGGCGTTACTACCGCGAATACCGGGGCTTGGCACGTTAGCGCACCTGCCAAAACGCCCATGGCGTTGTTGCCTTGCCTTGCCGTACATTCGTACTGTCTTCGGCAAGGCGCCTGGCCCTGTGCATTTTTCAGGCGCGCTGACTTCGCACGCTAGGCAGCGCAAAACCGATGATTGTGTGGCAAGATAGCCCTGGTATGAGCTTCACTCCAGGGCTTTCTTTTAACCGTTATCGGGGACTTTCATGAGCCAATATCAAGTTGCAATCATCGTCGGCAGCCTGCGCAAGGATTCCTTCAACCGCAAACTGGCCGACGCCATCATCAAGCTGGCGCCGCCCGAGTTTTCCTTCAAACATATCGACATCGGCGACTTGCCGCTGTACAACCAGGATGACGATGGCGCGCAGGCCGAGCAGGTGCTGCGCCTCAAATCCGACATTTCCGCGTCGCAAGCCTTGCTCTTCCTCACCCCCGAATACAACCGTTCCATCCCCGGCGTGCTGAAAAACGCCCTCGATCACGGCTCGCGCCCGTATGGCCAGAGCGTGTGGGGCGGCAAGCCGGGCGCCGTGCTGGGCGTCTCCGTGGGCGCCACGGGCACGGCCCTGGCGCAGCAGCATTTGCGCAATGTGCTCGCTTACCTGGACGTGCCGCTGCTGGGCCAGCCGGAGATGTTTATCCAGGCCAAGGAAGGCCTGTTCGACGAGCATGGCGGCATAGGCCCGGCCAGCCTGGGCTTCTTCCAGGGCTGGATGCAGCGCTATGTGGACTGGGTACGCAAGCACGCCATCCACGCTTGATGCAGGTCAAGGCGGCAGCGCTCTGCGTTGCCGCTTGTACACGTTCCTTGATTATGGATGCCAACATTTCAATATTGGCACGGGTGTCTCGGTATAATGCGCCCTTTCTTTAGCGCAATATTTCCCTATCTCTTGCCGACGCCATGTGGACTAAACCTGTTCTGCGCATGAATTTGCGCCGTTTGATCGTGCTCGTGGCCTTTGCCAGCGCCCTGGTGTCCCTGGCCAATACGTTCTTTGCCAGCTACAGCGTGCAGCGCCAGTTGCTGATCGATACCACGCTGGAAGCGAACCACGCCTACGCGAGCAAGTTGGCCAGCACGGCCGAGGATTTCCTGCAGTCGGCGCGCCAGCAGCTGGCCTACAGCGCTGGCGGCCTGGCGCGGCGCATGGGGGATGACGCCTGGCTGACGGACGAGGCGCAGCGCCTGCGCCTGCAAACGAACAGCTTCAACTCCGTGCTCATCGTCGACGCCCAGGGCAAGGTGCTGGGGGTGTCGCCGGAAACCCTGGCCCTCAAGTACCGCACGCTCGATTCGGCTGGCGCCGTGCAAGCGCTGCGCGAGCGGCGTCCGCTGGTGACGCAGCCGTACATGTCCTCTGCCGGCAACCTGGTGGTCTTCATTTCCCATCCCATCCTGGACAAGGATGGCCGCTACCTGGGCTATGTGGGCGGCAGCATCTACCTGAAACAGAAAAACATCCTGTACACCATGCTGGGCCAGCATTACTACCGCGATGGCTCGTATCTGTACGTGGTGGACCAGAACCGGCGCCTGCTGTACCACCCGGACCCCGGGCGCCTGGGCGACGTGGCTGGCAGCAACGATGTCATCGACACCATCATCGCGCAGCAGGGCGGTGGCAGCCGGCGCATGCATAACAGCCTGGGCGTGGATATGCTGGCCGGCTACGCCGTCATGCCGTCGACGGGCTGGGGCATCGTGGCGCAGCGCCCGACGGCGATGACCCTGGCACCGCTGAACCAGCTGATGGCCAATACGATATGGTATTCCCTGCCGATCGCCTTGCTGAGCTTGCCATTCATCTGGTGGCTGGCCAGTCTGATATCGCGGCCCCTGGTGCAGCTGGCCGAGAGCGCACGGCGCATGGATGCAGCGGGCACGGCCGAGCACATTGCCGCCATCCGCTCCTGGTATGTGGAGGCGGCACAGATCAAGAAGGCTCTGTTGAAAGGCTTGGCGTTGCTGCAGAATAAGATCGGCAAGCTGAAGACCGACGTGCAGACGGACCCGCTGACGGGCCTGTCGAACCGGCGTGGCATGGCGGCAGCGCTGGAAGAGTGGCAGGCGCAGGCGCGGCCGTTTTCCGTCATCGCCATCGACATCGACCATTTCAAGCAAGTCAACGACCAGTGGGGCCATGCCGTGGGCGACGACGTCATCCTGCGCCTGGCGCAGCTGATGCGCGCCTGTTCGCGCGATGCCGACGTGCTGTGCCGCAATGGCGGCGATGAATTCATCATGCTGTTGCCCGATGCCGACCTGGACGTGGCCATGCAGGTGGCCGAGCGCCTGCGCGCCAAGGTGGCCGCCGCCGTGATTCCCGGCGCGGGCGCCGTTACGGTCTCGCTGGGCGTGGTCTCGTCGGCGCACGGGGAGCGCGGCGCGGACGCCGTGCTGCTGGCGGCCGACGCGGCCCTATATGTGGCCAAGGAAAATGGGCGCAACCGGGTGGGTCTCGCCGAGCCGGCCTGACAGGCGTGCCGTGCGGCATAAACTGATCCGCTGTTTTTTGTTGAATCTGAGTCTGTCCGGTTTGCCCGCCAGCGCTTACCATGAGGCCAAGATAAGGTGCAACGAGAGAGTAATGGGCATGGCAGAAATGGCAGGGATGAGTATTGATGACGTTTGAGCAAGAACTTGGCATCCGCTGCGAGGTCAATGGCCAGTTGCACCCGCTGGCCTATCTCGGTTGCCGCGAACTCAATTACGGCCAGCACAGCGTGCTGCCGCTGCACCCGTTCCGCCTGAGCGTGCCGGAAGCGGCGCTGGCGGGACTGCTCGACGAACCGTTCAACAGTTTCGTGCAGGATTGCCGCAAAGACGACCTGCAATACGAGGAAAGCGACTTGCCCGCGCTCAGAGACGCCGGCTACCCCGACATCACGGGCATGCTGGCGGGCCACCGGCCGCTGCTGGCCGAAATGATTGACGACTTCATGATCGGCGACCTGATGTGGGCCATCGGGCGCGCCAGCGGCTACTGCCGGCCCCGCGCCCGTTACCGGGGCGACGTGGAGGCGTCCGATGGCCGCGCGTATTTCACCGTCAATAAAGTAGAGAAAATCCATTTTGCCGATGGCCAGGTCATATTGGAGGGGCAGGGCTACTACGGCGTGTACGTGATCTGGCTGACGCACGGCCGTCGCGCTTGACAGGGACTTGACCTTCCTCGTGTGGGAAGGTTTATAGTCCTGTCATGAACCACGCCTTTTTCCGCTTTCTCGCCCGCTCGCTGCTCTGGCTGCTGGCCGTCACGCTGCCCTTGCAGGGCTTTGCGTCGGCCATGCGCAGCTGCTGTGTGGGCGAGCTGGCGGCGACGGTCACCGTCGTGGCAGCGCAGGCGCAGGCACCTCAGTGCCACGATATGGGCAATATGGGTAGTATGGCCGACATGCGGATGACGGACCAGCCCATGAAAATGGCCATGGACGATGGCGGCGCCACGCACCATGGCCACGATTGCAGCAACCATGGGGCGTGTACCGTGGGCGCCACAGCGCCGCCCGGCATGCCAGTGTTGCACGCCTTGACCCTGCGCGCGCCGCCTCCGGCGCTGGCGCCCGATTCCCTGTTCGCCGGGCATATCCCGCTTGGTCCCGAACGTCCCCCGAGAAGCACGCACTCCGCCTGACCGCCCGTTGAACCTGGCGGTGCCGCCGTCGCACGTCCCTGCATCTTGATCTTGCAGCTTGCACCGGCCGCGCCAGCGTTCCAGTAGCGCGCCTGCCGCGCCATACCCTGTCAATCAAGGAATACCATGAAACACCTGTTCAGCCTCGCGCTGGCCGTGCTGCCGCTGGCCGCCAGTGCTGCCAGCCCTGCGGCATCGACGCCAGTTCCATCCGCCCCGCAAGAGGCGCAAGCGCCCGTGCCTGCCACCACATACCGCTCCGCCTTCGCGGGCTACCGACCCGCCGCCGAAGACGACGCCACGCCCGACCAGGCCTGGCGTGCCCTCAACGAGAAAGTCGGCAAGGCGGGCGGCCACATGGGCATGATGAAGATGGAGGGCCACAAGATGGAAGGCCACAAGACGCCAATGGCTAAGCCCAGTGCCAAGCCGGCCCCGCAGCCGGCTCAGCAACACCAGCATGAAGGACATTGACATGGCCCGTTCCACAAAATCAACTTGCCTCACGCCGCTGGCGCTGGCGGCCGTCCTGCTGCTCAGTGGTTGCGCCAGCTTCAGCCCGGATGGCGGCATGCAAACGGTGTCCGCGCTGGCCGACGCCCGCACGGGTGTCCCCGCAGCGCTGGCTGACAAAGGCGACGACAGGCTGGCGCAATTGCTGGCCCAGCCCCTGGACGCCGACAGCGCCGTGCGCATCGCCCTGATGAACAACCACGGCATGAAAGTGGCGCTGGCCGAACTGGGCGCGTCCGAGGCGGACCTGGTACAAGCGGGGCGCTTGCGCAATCCCGGCCTGTCATTCGGCCGCTCGCATGGTAGCCATGGCAATGAAATCGACCGGGGCGTCAGCTTCGACCTGGCCGGCTTGCTGACCATGCCGATGCGCGTGAATATCGAGCGGGGCCGTTTCGAGCAAGCCAAGCTGCAGGCAGCCATCAGCGCCGTGCAACTGGCGTCGGACACGCGTCGCGCCTACTTCAATGCTGTCGCCGCCGTGCAGACGGAAGCTTTCATGCAGCGGGCACTGCTGTCGGCCGAGGCGGGCGCCGAGCTGGCCACACGCTTGCAGCAGGCGGGCAACTGGAGCCGCCTCGACCAGGCGCGCCAGCAAGTGTTTTATGCGGATGCTGTCGGCGACCTGGCCCGCGCGCGCCATCAGGCATTGGTGACGCGCGAGCACCTGACGCGTCTGCTGGGCCTGTGGGGCAAGCAGGCCAGCTTTACTTTACCGTCGCGCCTGCCCGACTTGCCGGCCCAGGCGGTGGAGGCGGGCAATATCGAGGCGCAGGCCATGGAACAGCGCCTCGACGTGCAAAGAGCGAAACTTGATGCGCACGCCACGGCCGACGCACTGGGCCTGGCCAAGGTCACGGGTTTCGTCAATGTGCTCGACGTGGGCTATACCAACAAGAGCACGAGCGAGGCGCCGCGCGAGAATGGCTATGAGGTGTCGCTGGAATTGCCCCTGTTCGACTGGGGCTCGGCGCGCAACGCCAGGGCGCAAGCCTTGTATGAGCAGGCGCTGCAGCGCACGGCAGGCACGGCGGTGCAGGCCCGCTCCGAAGTGCGCGTAGCGTATTCCAGCTACCGCACGGCCTACGACCTGGCGCGCCACTACCGCGATGAAGTCGTGCCGCTGCGCAAGACGATCTCGCATGAAGTATTACTGCGCTACAACGGCATGCTGGCCAGCGTGTTCGAATTGCTGGCCGATGCGCGCGAACAGGTCGCCAGCGTGAACAGCGCCATCGAGACCCAGCGCGATTTCTGGATCGCCCAAACCGAATTGCAATCGGCCATCAATGGCAGCGGCCCAGCCGCGAAGGAATAATGATGATTACACGTAGAAACTTTTTCATGAATGCGGGTGCCGTCGCCCTGAGTGCGGCAGCGGTGAGTCGCGTGGGTGCGGCATCGTTGCCGGAAGCCGTCAGCATGGCTGGCGCCGACACCAAGGCGCCGCCGCCACCACCGAACGGGCGTCCGTACCACCCCGTCGTCACCCTGAATGGCTGGTCCTTGCCCTGGCGCATGAACAACAACGTCAAGGAATTCCATTTGGTGGCCGAGCCTGTCGTGCGCGAACTGGCGCCCGGCATGCAAGCCAACCTGTGGGGTTACAACGGCCAGTCGCCTGGCCCCACCATCGAAGTGGTGGAAGGCGACCGTGTGCGCATTTTTGTCACCAATAAATTGCCGGAACACACGAGCGTGCACTGGCATGGACAGCGTTTGCCCAACGGCATGGATGGCGTCACGGGCCTGACCCAGCCGGGCATTCCTCCCGGCAAGACTTTCGTGTATGAATTCGTCGCCAAGCGGCCTGGCACCTTCATGTACCACCCGCATGCGGATGAAATGACGCAGATGGCCATGGGCATGATGGGCTTCTGGGTGACGCACCCGAAAGACCCGAACTTCATGAAGGTGGACCGCGATTTCGTCTTCTTGCTCAGTAATTACGACATCGATCCCGGCAGCTACACGCCGAAGATCATGACCATGACGGATTTCAATTTGTTCACGTTTAATAGCCGCGTCTTCCCAGGCATCGATCCCATGGTGGTGCGCCAGGGCGACAAGGTCCGCGTGCGCGTGGGCAATCTGACCATGACCAACCACCCGATTCACATGCATGGCCATGAATTCGAGGTGACGGGCACCGATGGCGGCTGGACGCGCCCCGAATCGCGCTGGCCCGAAGTGACGACGGACGTGGCCGTGGGCCAGATGCGGGCCGTGGAATTCATGGCCACGGACCTGGGCGACTGGGCCTTCCACTGCCACAAGTCGCACCACACGATGAATGCCATGGGGCATGACGTGCCCACCATGATCGGCGTCGACCACCAGGGCGTGGCGGCGAAGATCAACCAGCTTGTGCCCGGCTACATGGTGATGGGCGAGCGCGGCATGGCCGACATGGGCGAGATGCAGATGCCGATTCCCGACAATACCTTGCCGATGATGGCCGGCGACGGCCCCTTCGGCGCCATCGGCATGGGCGGCATGTTTACCACGGTGAAGGTGCGCAAGGACCAGAAGCCGGGCGACTACCGCGACCCGGGCTGGTACAAGCACCCGGCCGGCAGCGTGGCCTATGAATGGACGGGCGCGTTGCCGGAGCCGGTGCGCGGCCAGGGCGCCGGCAAACCGGCCGTGAAGGGCGGCGTCGAGATGACGGTGCGCAAGCCGGCCGGCCACAGCGGGCATTAGTCTCCCGCATGACCGGTGTCAGGTCGAACGGCTTGCCTAGCATGGCAAGCCGTTTTGCATGTTGTTGCATATCAAGGAATTATTATTTGGTGACAATCCGAGCATTTTTTTCTGTGTTTTTTCTTTATATTCAAGCCAGTAAGCTCCAGTTGCATCGAGTATCGGCCAGTCTACGGGAGAAAACATGTTGAACCGGATGAAGGTGGGAACGCGCTTGCTGGCGGCATTTTTTTGTGTTGCGCTGATGGGGGCCGTCGTGGCCGGTATCGGCATCTTCAATATGGGCAAGATCGATACCATGGCGGGGCAGATGTACAACAGCGAATTGCTGGGCTTGTCGCACATCAAGGAAGCCAACATCGCCCTGATCAAAGTGGGGCGCGCCCGTAGTAATTTCTTGCTGGCCACTACCGCCGAGGAGCGCGCCATGCGCCAGGCCGACATCGAAAAATTCCTCGAATTAAACAAAAGCTACCTTGCCAAGGCGGAACCGCTGTTTGTCACGCCGGCCGCCAAGGAGCTGTTTGCCCGTTTTTCCGCCGTCGAAGCGGAATATATCGCCACCATGCAACAGGCGTTGGCGCTGGCTGCAGCCGAGCCGCTGTCCCAGCGCAGCGCGCAGCTGATTGAACTGCTCAACAAGACGCGCCAGCATGCGGACGAGCTCGACGGCATGCTGGATAAACTCTCGCTGCAGAAAGAAGAGCGCGCCAAGGCCGCAGCGGCGCAGGCGTCGGGCGTGTATCAGGCCAGCCGCAGCTTCATGCTCGCACTGGTGCTGGGCAGTATGGCGGCCGGGCTGGCGCTGGGGGCGCTGATTACGCGCGGACTGACGCGCCAGCTGGGCGGCGAACCGGCGTATGCCGTCAAGATCGCGGGCGCCATCGCCGAGGGCGACCTGACCGTGGATATCCGCACGGCCAGCCATGACAACGCCAGCCTGCTGTTCGCCATGAAAACCATGCGCGACAAGCTGGTGGGCATCGTCAGCCAGGTGCGTTCGGGTACGGACACCATCCATACGGCCTCCAGTGAAATTGCCCAGGGCAACCTCGACCTGTCATCCCGGACGGAAGAGCAGGCCAGTTCGCTGGAAGAAACGGCGTCCTCGATGGAGCAGCTGACCTCGGCCGTGCGCCAGAACGCGGACAATGCGCGCCAGGCCAATACGCTGGCCGGCGCCGCGTCCGACGTGGCCGGCAAGGGCGGCGCCGTGGTGGGGCAGGTGGTGCAGACGATGGAATCGATCAATGCCTCTTCGCGCAAGATCGTCGACATTATCAGCGTCATCGACAGCATCGCCTTCCAGACCAATATCCTCGCCTTGAACGCGGCCGTGGAAGCGGCCAGGGCGGGCGAGGAGGGGCGTGGTTTCGCCGTCGTGGCGTCAGAAGTGCGCAACCTGGCACAGAGGTCCAGCCAGGCCGCCAAGGAAATCAAGACCCTGATCGGCGACTCCGTCGAACAGGTGGAAATCGGTTCCAGGCTCGTGCATGACGCGGGCAAGACGATGGATGAAGTCGTCGCCAGCGTGCGCCAGGTGGCCGATATCATGCAGGAAATCACGGCCGCCAGCGCCGAACAGAGCGCAGGCATCGAGCAAGTCAATCAGGCCGTCTTGCAAATGGACCAGGTGACGCAGCAGAATGCGGCCCTGGTGGAAGAGGCGGCCGCCGCCGCCGAATCGCTGCAAGACCAGGCGCAGACCTTGACGGAACTGGTGGGCGTGTTCCGCCTGCATGCCCAGGCGCAACAGCTGGCCGCGGCCCCGGCCAGCAACGTCACGCCGCTGCGCCGGCCAGCGCCCGCCGCCAGGCAGGGAGTGCGGCGCCTGGCTTGACCGCGGCAGTACCGGGCGCAACACGCACGCCTGGGCTTGGTGGTAGGCTGTCGCTTTTGCGCATTTGCCACTTCCGGGTCTTCCATGTCTTCTCTCCGCTTGCCGTTGCTGTGTTTCTCCCTGCTGTCCTTGCCGGCCCTGGCGCTGGCGCAGGACGGTGATCCTGTCCTGCCTTACCGGCCTTCCGTGGCCAGCCCCGCCCAGCTGCCCGTGCCGGGCCAGCTGGAATTCGAGGCCGGTGGCCTGTTGTCGAAAACGGACGATACGCGCCGCGCCAGCCTGCCATACACCTTCAAGCTGGCGTTCACGCCCGAATGGGGCGTGCTGCTCGAAGGCGAGGGGATCGTGCGTGCGCGCGATGAAACGGGCCGGCGCGAGACGGGCTTGGGCGACACGACCGTCGTGCTCAAGCGCGCCTTTGAGCTCGACAGCGCCACGGCGCTGGGCTTGGAACTGGGCTGGAAGTTAGCGACGGCCAAGGACGCCATCGGCAGCGGCAAGAGCGACGTGTCGCTGAACGGCATTGTCAGCCGCGACTTGGGCGCCGTGCACATGGACGTCAACCTGAATGCCACGCGCCTGGGCGCATCCGACCCGGCGACGGGCAGGGTGCAAACGGGCTGGGCGGCCTCCTTTTCCACGCCAGTCAGCGCGCGCTGGGGCGCCACGGCGGAAGTGTCTGGCACGCGTTTGCGCGGTGCGCCGGCCACGGCGCAGTTGCTGCTGGCAGCCACTTACAGTCCCACGCCACGGCTGGCCGTCGATATCGGCATGGCGCGCGGCTTGACGGCGTCGTCGCCGGACTGGTCGCTATTCAGCGGACTGGTCGTGCCTTTGGGCAAGCTGTGGTGAGATGGTAACGCCAGTGCTTATGTGTCCTTGCGAACAAACAGGGTGGCGCACAAGGTCTACAATGGCGGCATAACTGATAAAAGGAATGTCCCCATGAAAACCCTTGTGCTTGCCGCCGTCTTGCTGTCGGCCGCCACCGCCGCTGTTGCCCAGGTCGGTGTCTCCGTCACCGTCGGCCAGCCCGGCTTTTACGGACGCCTCGACATCGGCGATTATCCCGCGCCGCAATTGATCTACGCCCAGCCAGTCATCGTGCAGCGCCCGCAATACTATTCGGCCCGGCCCATCTATTTGCGCGTGCCGCCCGGCCATGCGAAAAACTGGTCCAAGCACTGCCGCAGGTATAATGCCTGTAACCAAGAGGTGTATTTCGTTCAAGATAGTTGGTATAACAATCAATATGCTCCCCGCTATCGCCAGCAGCATGGCGATCATGGCCGTCCCGGTGGACGTCCGCCGCAACAGCATGGCCGCCCGGACTACGGCAACCATGACCATGACCATGACCGTGATCGCGGCCATTATGACAAGCATGATGACAAGCATGATGACAAGCGCGACAAGCATGAAGGCAAGCGCGACAAGCATGATGATAATCCGGGCAGAGGCCATGGCAACGGCAACGGCAACGGGCGCAGGGACTAAACAAGCAAGCAGGAGGATCTTTGCATAGTAAAATCGTCATCGTAGGTGGCGGCGCAGGCGGCCTGGAGCTGGCCTGCAAACTCAGCCGCAAGCTCGGCCCCGGCCAGGTGACCCTGGTCGACAGCCGCCTCTACCATATATGGAAGCCGTCGCTGCATGAGGTGGCGGCCGGTACCCTGGATATTCACCAAGAGGGTCTGTCGTACCAGATGTTGGCGCATGACAATGGTTTTACCTATGTCTATGGCCCCCTGATCGCGCTCGACGCCGCGTCGAACAGCCTCACCGTGGGCGCCATCGCCACCGATAAGGATGAACAGCTCTTGCCGCAGCGCACGGTCAGCTATGACCAACTGGTGCTGGCCGTGGGCAGCACCTCGAATTACTTCGGCGTGCCCGGTGCCAAGGAAAACACCATTTCCCTGAATGCCACGGAAGACGCCGAACGTTTCCGTTTGACGCTGTTGAAACTGCTGGCCATGGCCGAGCAGCGCCAGGGCGATGCAGGTCATCCTGGGGTTGACATCGTCATCATCGGCGGCGGCGCCACGGGCGTGGAACTGGCGGCCGAATTGCGCGAAGCGAGCGGCGTGTATGCCGCGTATGGTTTTCAGAATCTCAACGCCATCAAGGACGTGCGCATCACCCTGCTCGAAGGGGCGCCGCGCATCCTGGCGCCGCTGCCCGAGCGTGTGTCCATCGCCGCCTCGAAACTGCTGCACAAGCATGGCATTAGCGTGGTGACCGATACGCGCGTCACCACGATCGAAGCCGACAAGGTGACGGTGGCCAGCGGCACCAGCTATGCGGCCGATATCTGCGTGTGGGCCGCCGGCATCCGCGCGCCGGAATTCCTGTCGACTTTGGGCTTGCCGACCAACCGCGCCGGCCAGCTGGAAGTGACGGGCATGCTCAATGTGCAGGGCCATGCGAATATCTTCGCGCTGGGCGACTGCGCCGCCTGCACGGGGCCGGACGGCAAGCTGGTGCCGCCTCGCGCCCAGGCTGCCCACCAGCAAGCCGATTACCTGCTGAAAACCTTCCTTCTGCAAGCGAAGGGCAAGCCGCCGCAAACCAAGCCGTACGAGTACCTCGACTACGGATCGCTCGTGTCGTTCGGACGTACTACCTCCGTGGGCACCCTGATGGGTTCCCTGAAGGGGCTGAGCTGGTTCGTGGAAGGATTTGTTGCGCGCATGATGTATGTCAGCCTGCATTTGATGCACCACAATGCCGTGCTGGGCAGCGTGCGCACGGCCGTCATGGCCATGGGGCGCTTCCTGATCAAGCGCAGTACGCCGCAGGTCAAGCTGCATTAAACCGTTGATGTCAACAATAAAAAGGGGCCTTGCGGCCCCTTTTTATTTGCTTCGCGCCACTGGCGCCGCTTCGCAGCGGCCCCGCGTCATGGGGAAGGCTATGGTGGTGAGCTTGCCTTTCATCGTGCCGGTGATGCTGGCGTGCAAGATGCGCTCGCTGTCGTGGCGGTAGATGATGCGGCTGGGAAAGTCATTGTCCAGGTTGGCGAAGATGAATTCATTCGGCTTGTCCTGGCGCAATAGATTGAAAATCACAGGCGGCTGGCCTGACGGCTGCACGATGTAGGCCAACTGGCCCGGTTCGGTGAGGCGGATCTGCACGAATTCAAAGGCTGTCGTCTTGCCGCCCTTGACGGTGCGGCTGGTGCCGAGGAGGGTGCCGCCGGCGGCCGTACTCCATTGTTCCCCGGAGCCGGGTTCGGCGCCGTCGACGTTCCAGCAGCCGGCCAGCCAGGCCAGCTTGTCCACGGTTTCGGGCGGCGGCACGGTTTTTTCCGCAGCCTGGGCGGTACTCATGGCCAGCAGCGCTGCCAGCAGGGTGGGGATGAGTCGTTGCATGAGGTCTCCTGTCGTCGAATCGCTGCGCGGGGCAGAGCGCTCCCGCAGGCATCTGGCTTGGTGCTGCCTGGTAAGCACTATTCTTTCGGACTAATGCGCGGCAAGACGACGGTCAGGGCCGTGCCGCCTTGCGGGTTGGCGGTCAGGCTCAGGCTGCCGCCGAGGTAGTGCACGCGCTCGCGCACGGAGCGCAGGCCGTGCTTGCTCATTTCGACGGTTTCCCTGGCCGGCAGTCCATTGCCGTTATCCTTGACGGTCATCATCAGCGCTTCGTCATTGTCATCGATGATGATGTCCACTTCTGTGGCGTTGGCGTGCGTGGCGATGTTGCTGAGCGCCTCTTCCAGTGTGCGCAGCAGCGCCACGCCCACGTTACGGGGGCAAATCAGTTCATCGTCGGGCAGGCTGCAGCGCACGGTGATTTTGTGCTGTTCGGCAAATTGCGCGGCCAGTTCGCCCAGCGCCACATTGACGCCAAGAAACTCCAGCTTGTCGTTCCACAGCTTCATCTGCATTTGCCGGTTGGTTTCAATCACATTCAGCAGCAATTGCTTCATGGTCGCAGCACGGTCAAGCAGGGCCGCTTCCTGCGGCATTTTTTGCGTCAGCAGCGACAGGTGCATGGTCAGCGCCGTCAGCGATGAACCGAGGCTGTCGTGCAGCTGGCGCGACAGGGCGCGCCGTTCATTATCCCAGCTGGTGTTGACATGACCCAGCAACTCGCTGAGATCGGCGGCGCGTTCCGCATCGGCCTGGGCCGCTTCCTTGTTCGGATCTGTTTGTGCGGACATAGCGCCCCGTGAATGGTGAAAGGTGGACCAAATTCAAGTGGTGGATCATACATGAGGATTTCATCGCAGGGCGCATGGATGGAAAATTTCTGTCTTTTCGGCAATTTTAATCTCCTCCCATCATTTTTATATCATAGGCAAGATTATCGTTTGCGCCAAGGGGGCACAGTTACCGTCGTTACGTACGGCTGCGCACATACCGGGGCACCGCACGCTGCCATAGTGGGGTTGTGCATTACCCCATGCAGCCTTGGCGCCTCGCGGCGCAGGGCGCAGAGGCCCGCTTACCGAAACGAAAGGACATGCCATGAATATCGATACCATCGTCGACCAGGAATATGCCGACAAAAGCTTCCGCGACATCGTCAATGCCCCCATCAGCGCCCTGCGCGGCGTCAGCGCGAAGGATGCCAAGGCCTTGCAGCAGGCGTTTGGCGTGCACACCGTGCGCGAACTGTCCAACCTCAATTTCGTCAAATGGGCCAGTGCGCTAGCCATCCTGGCCGATGAGGAGGGCATGAGCGGCGAAGAACGGGCCAAGGAAGAACTGCTCGACGACGCCGTGGAAATGACTTTCCCCGCCAGCGACCCGATTTCCGTCGATGCGGGTATCACGCGCATCGAAGTGGCGCCGGACACCGTGAATGCGCAAACGGACCATCAGCACGCGGGCCAGCATCAAGTGACGGCTGGCAAGAAATAAAGCCTCCCAGGCAGAAAAAAACCGGCTGGCCGTGAGGCTTGCCGGTTTTTTCATGTGTCGCGCGGAAAGTAAGCTCAGGCGATCAAGGGCATGCCGCTTTTCTGCATGTTCACCTGCGAGGCGATTACTTCGTGGGGCGAGCAGCAAAAGCGGTTCTTGCCCGCGCGCTTGGCTTCATACAGGGCCGTGTCGGCTGCACCGAGCAGCGATTCGACTGTGCTGGCGTCGTCCGGGTAGATGGCGATGCCGATGCTGGTCGACAGGCGCAGGGTCAGGTCATTGATGAAATACGGTTCGGAAATTACCTCGATCAGCTTGGCGGCGGGTTCGCGCGCGTCGCCCTTGCCGGCCAGGTTGCCCAGCACGATGACGAATTCGTCGCCGCCGATGCGCGCCACCGTGTCTTCCTTGCGCGAGGCGCCCACCAGGCGCGCCGCCACCATCTTCAGGATCTCATCGCCATAGCCGTGGCCGTAGCTGTCGTTGATGGTCTTGAAGCCGTCCAGGTCCAGGTACAGGATGGCCGACTTGCCCCGGTTGCGGGCCGATTGCCGCAAGGTATGTTCGATGCGGTCTTCCAGCAGGCGCCGGTTGGGCAGGCCCGTGAGCGGGTCGTGCAGGGCCAGTTCCTGCTGCTGCTTGCTGTACTGGGCCAGTTCCTTGTACAGCAGGCGCACTTCCAGCATGTTATGGATGCGCTTGTGCACTTCCATCAGGTCGAAGGGCTTGCTGATGAAGTCGCGCGCCCCCGCTTCCAGGGCGGCGATCTTGAAGCTCGGCTGCGCCGTCAGGGCCAGCACGGGCAGGTAGCCGCCATGCTCGATTTCCTTCAAGCCCTTCATGACCTGGAAACCATTCAGTTCCGGCATTTGCAGATCCAGCAAGATCAAGTCGTAGCAATGCTCCCGGTGCAGGGGGCAGACCTGGGCCGGACGCATGGTGGCCGTGACATTGGTATAGCCGGCATCGCGCAGGATTTCCAGCATCAGGTCGACATTGTCGGGCGAATCGTCGACGACCAAAATTTTGGCTTTCAAAATCTCATCTTGGCTGGGCATGTAGGGTCTCGGTTAATACGGTCTATGCAACGCTGGCTTCTACCGCTGGTGATCGGCTGACGGCGGTGAGAAAGATAGTAGCGCCTTGCAACAAGATGAGGCGCACAACAGCGCTTGAACTCGCTTCTGCCACTGATGGCAGCCAAGGCTGCCTGTCTCCTGCCTGCCGTGCAGGTGTGCTACTGCATTTAAGTGTAGCAAACTTCAGCTTAGTTGCTTGTAGGACAGTGCCGCGTCTGGAAGTAGGAAGGCCAACCCACAAAAATAGTCATTTTATTCTGCACTATGTATTTCTTTGCATCATCTTTTTAAGGGCGTAGCCGTGACGCGCGTCGCCGCCAGTTGCGCCACGGCTGCCACCAATTCGGCCGGGTCCAGCGGTTTCGCGACCCAGGCCTGGAAGCCGCTGGCCAACGCCCGCTGGCGATCTTGCGCTTGCGCAAACGCCGTCAGCGCCAACGCAGGCAGCCGGGCGGTACCCGGGGAAGTGTGCGCACGGATTTGCGTCAGCAAGTCGACACCGTCGGCATCGGGCATGCCGATGTCGCTGACCAGCACATGTGGGCGCACCTGCGCCAGCAGTTGCAGCGCTTGCTCCACGCTGCCGGCGCCATGCACTTCGGCGTGGTGGTCGCGCAGGATGCGTTGCGTCAGTTCGCGCCCATCGGCTTCGTCATCGACCAGCAGCACCCTGATGCCGCGCAAGTCATGGCTGGCGGACGGGACGCCGACCGCCTTGCGCGCCGCAGTGGCCGGCGTGCCCAGCGGCAGGCGCACGGTGAAACTGGCGCCCTGCATGTCGCCGGCACTGCTGGCCGTGACCGTGCCGCCATGCTGCTCCACCAGGTGCTTGACGATCGACAGTCCCAGCCCCAGGCCGCCATGCTTGCGCGTGGTGGAGGCATCGGCCTGGCGGAAGCGGTCGAATACGTGGGGCAGGAAGTCTTTCTTGATGCCCACACCATTGTCGGCCACCGTGATGGCTAGACGGGTCGCCTCGCGGCACACGCCGATATCGACCTGTCCCCCTTGCGGCGTGAACTTCAGGGCATTCGACAGCAGGTTCCAGATCACTTGCTGGATACGGCCGGGGTCGCCCATGATCGTGTCCGCATCGCTGGCGATACTGCTGTGGATGGTGATGTGCTTGGCGTCGGCCGCCGGGCGCAGGGTTTCGATGGCCGAGGCGATGACGCTGGCGGGCGCGAGGGGCTGCAGGTCGAGCAGCACTTTGTCGGAGGTGATGCGGTTCATGTCGAGCAAGTCTTCGATCAGTTGCGCCTGCGCGCGCGCATTGCGTTCGATGCTTTGCAGCCCACGGTGCAGGTCCGCCTGGTCGCGCGTGCCGCGCCGCAGCACCTGCGCCCAGCCCAGGATGGCCGACAGTGGCGTGCGCAGTTCATGCGACAGGGTGGCGAGAAAATCATCCTGCAGCTGGTTCGTGCGCTCGGCCTCGGCACGCGCCTCACGTTCGCTGTCGAGCAGCACCTTGCGCTCTTCGGCGGCGCGCGTGGCGGCCGCGTACAGGCGCGTATTGTCGAGCGCGACGGCGGCCTGCGCCGCGATGGCCGAGACGATGCGTTCGCTGCGCGCGCTGAACATGCCCGCCTGTGGATGGCCCAGCAGCAAGCGCCCCAGCAACAGGCCCGAGCGCGAGCTGATGGGCAGGCTCAGGCAGCTGCGCAGGGGCGGCGCGCCATCGGCGCTGGCTTCGGGCGCGGCCAGCAAGTCGTTCTGGCACATAGCCGGTCCCTGGCGCAGTGCCGTGGCGATGGTCTCGGCCTGGCGCAGGCTGATGCCGTTGACGGCGCGCGCCGCAGGGTGGACATCGCCCGCATCGTCATAATAAAAGGCGCCGAAGCGCGCGCCGCTGATGCGCGTGGCCGCATCGACGGTTTCCTGCAGCAGGGCCGGCAAGTCCAGGGTGGCGGCCAGGGCCGCGCCCGTGTTGTTGAGCAGTTCCAGCACGCAGGTTTCATCGCGCAAGGCTTCCTGCGCGCGCTTGACCTGGTCGACGTCGGTGCTCGTGCCAAACCAGCGCAGCAGCTGGCCGCCCCGGTCTCGCACGGGATTGGCGCGCGTCAGGAACCAGCGGTACTGGCCGTCGGCGCCGCGGATGGGAAATTCCATTTCGAAGGGCGTGCCATCGTGCAAAGCGGCCTTCCAGCCTTGCAGCATGGGCGGCAGGTATTGCGCGTCATAGGCGATGCTCCAGCCGTCACCCGCCATCTGTTCCGCGCTGGTGCCCGTGTAGTCGTGCCAGCGCTGGTTGTACCAGGCGATGGTGCCGTCGAAGCTGGCGATCCAGGCCAGTTGCGGGATGGAATTGGCCAGCGTGCGCAAATCGTCCTCGCTCTGGCGCAAGCTTTCCTCGGCCGCCTTGCGCTGGCTGATGTCCTGGATATGCGTGGTCAAGCCTTCGCTGGACGGGAAGATGCGCACTTCCAGCCAGCGCCCCAGCGGCGGATACTGCAGCTCGAAACTGCCGCTGTGCTGCTGCGCCATGCTGCGGCGGTATTGCACTTCCAGTTCCGTGCCCTGCAAGTGGGGACAGGCTTGCCACAGGCTGCTGCCTGCCAGCTGGCTGCCGGGCGGACGCTGCGGCGCGAGCATGTCGGCGCCGCGCGTATTGATGTAGCGGATGGTCCAGTCGTGGTCGAGCAGGCAAAAGCCGTCGGCTATGCTCTCCAGCAAGTTGGTCAAGCGCTCGTCTGACAGGCTCAGCGGCGCTGATGGGGGTAGCAGATCTTGCTTGCGGTCATGCTTAGCCATCGGAAATCCTGCAACGGTGAGTCTGCCGCACGGGCTTTTGCCCAGCCGGGCCGCCGTCGCTAAGCTCAGTTAATGGGTCATGAGGGGAGTGCCTGCCGTCATGAAGCAGAGGAGGCACAAGTGTCCCTGTCTGGCTGGTATTGTAGCCCCAAGCGGGGCGGCGCCACCGCACGCTTGCCTGCCGCCTGCAGATAGCACTGGACAGGCGGGAAGGCAGTCCCTATAATCCCGCTTCTTTCGAGACAGCAACTTCTCGATACGCTGGATACCATTGTGAAAGCAGCGGTGTACATCGATGAAAGGCGTAGGCTTTTCGGCAGTGAAAAGGTAGGCGATGGTGCGGGGCGGTATTCTGCAAAATCAGCTAAGCGATTGAAAAATCGAACTTTTCAAAGCGAAATGAATACGCTATAATGTTTGCCTGCGCGGCTGTAGCTCAGCTGGATAGAGTACTTGGCTACGAACCAAGGGGTCGTGGGTTCAATTCCTGCCAGCCGCACCAGAATACTGAAAATCAGACTTTGCCTGGTTTTGTTGTAAAAAGTTTGACCTCCATGTTGTACCGGAGCTGTTGTAGAAGTTTTGCGGCTGTAGCTCAGCTGGATAGAGTACTTGGCTACGAACCAAGGGGTCGTGGGTTCAATTCCTGCCAGCCGCACCAGTATTGCCAAGATCAGGTCTGCCTGGTTTTGATGAAAGTTTCAAGCTTCGTGCCGTTCGGCGAAGTGTGTCAGAGTTTGCGGCTGTAGCTCAGCTGGATAGAGTACTTGGCTACGAACCAAGGGGTCGTGGGTTCAATTCCTGCCAGCCGCACCAGTATCAGCAGTAAAGAAAAAACCCGGAAAGGTGACTTTCCGGGTTTTTTTCGTTCGTCCGTCCGGTCGGCAGCGGTGCTGCCTGCTGTTGAAAAACAGGGGCGGCCGTCAATTGTGAAATATCGCCGCGACGCCCTTTGCCATTCTGCAAAGCCCTGCTATAATCTTGTCTTAGGCGGCTGTAGCTCAGCTGGATAGAGTACTTGGCTACGAACCAAGGGGTCGTGGGTTCAATTCCTGCCAGCCGCACCAGAATATTGGGGGTCAGATTGTAAAATCTGATCCCCTTTTTCGTTTCCGAATGGATTTATGATGCGCCTTTGGCGCCGCGCCGGTATTGCAGGCGGAACGCGCGCGGCGTGACTTGCCTGGCGGCGCGGAACTGGCGGTTGAAATGCGCGAGGTTGCGATAGCCCGCCTCTTGCGCGATGACGGCGATGGCGAGATCGCTTTCGATCAGCTGTTGGCAGGCGCGGCCGATACGCAGCCGCGCCAGGTATTCGCCCGGCGTGCAATGCGCGTGGCGCTTGAAACAGCGGTGAAAGGCGCCCAGCGACAGGGCCGCCTGCCGCGCCAGGGTTTCCAGTGCGATCTCTTCCCTGAAATGCCCGTGCATGAAATCAAACACGCTGGCCATGCGCTTTTGCTGGCCATCGGGCATCGGCGCCTGCGCTGTTGAGGCCAGCGGCCGCGCACCTGCATCGCCGGCCAGTGCCAGCAACACGTCGAGCAGAAGCGGCAAGCGCTGCGGCACGGTCAGGGCATTGAGTTGCAGCAGTTTGGCCGCGCTGTGCGCGCTCGTTGCCGGCGAAAAGTGCAGTGCGGGACCGGCGCGTGCCGCCAGTTGCCGCAAGCTGTGCAACTCGGGAAAACAGGCCGCCAGCTGCTCCACCCATTCCAGTGAAAACCACACGACGACGGCCAGCATGGGCTGCGCGCGATCGATGCGCTCGCTGGCTGACCAGGTGTGGGGCAAATTCGGCCCCAGCAGCACCAGGTCGCCCGGCTCGAAGTCGCCCAGGTGGTCGCCGATATAGCGTTGGCCCCTGGCATTGACCGTCAGGGTCAGCTCGAACTGCGGGTGGTAATGCCAGATGAAGGGGATGGCCTCGAGTTCGCGCCACAGCAAGCCCCAGGAGTGGCCCACGGGGATCGTGACTTGTTCGAATAAAGGCGTCATTGTGACGATTTGATGGTATGGATAGTCAGGATAGTATCAGTATTGGCCGCTTAGCGCGCATTTCAACTGGCCGTGCCATCGCACAATCTGTCCCATACCAACAGAGGAGACAGCGATGCAGATCCCATACCAATACGGCGAAGGCCGTCCCGGCAATCCGTCCGTAGCCTACACGGAGCAGACCCAGTTGCGCGACATCCAGAAACAGCTGCCTTTGCGCGTGCTGTCCGACAGTGATTTTTTGCACTGGCAAACCTATGGCTACGTCATCGTCAAGGATGCAGTGTCGCCCGAGCAGGTACGGCGCACGACGGATTTCCTGTGGGAATTCCAGGGGCTGGACCAGCACGACCCCGCCACCTGGAACCGGGACCAGCTGCGCGACCACGCGATGAAGGAACTCAATGGTTCCGGCATGGTCGAGGCCTATCACAACCAGACCTTGTGGGATAACCGCCAGACGCAGCGCGTGTACGACGCTTTTGTCGATATCTGGGACCGCGAAGACTTGTGGGTGACCATCGACCGCGCCAACCTGAACACGCCGAACAAGGGCAAGCGCAAGTTTGGCGGCTTCATCCACTGGGATGCGGACACCACGCTCGACCCGCTGCCCGTCAACGTGCAGGGCGTGCTGGCCCTGTCCGACACCTCGCCCGAGAGCGGCGGTTTTCAGTGCTATCCAGAATTGTTCAACAACTTGCTGGCCTGGCGCAAGACGGTGCCGCTTGATCGCAATCCGTGGCAACCGGACCTGGCGACGGTGCCATACCCGATGGAATTCATCGCCATGAAGAAAGGCGAGTTGTTGATCTTCAACAGCCTGCTGGCGCACGGCATCCGCCCGAATACATCGACTCACCAGGTGCGCCTGGCACAATACATTTCCTTTACGCCAGCCCAGCAAGACAATCAAACCTTGCGCGGCTGGCGTGTGCAAAGCTGGCGCGAGCGCAGCGCGCCGCAGGGCTATGCGTTTCCCGGCGACCCCGAAGAAAAGGAAAAGCTGCGCTATCCGCAGGCGCGCTTGACTGCGCTGGGCGAGAAGATCCTTGGCGCGCGCGACTGGTAAGTGTGGCGCCAGGGCCGCTGGCATTGCCTGTCGGATAGACAATTGCCGGCAAATGCACGATCATGGTTCGACTTGCCATCGACCGAGGAAACGCATGAGTATCATCACCTGCATCGAAGACTTGCGCGTGCTGGCCCAGAAACGGGTGCCGCGCATGTTTTACGACTACGCCGATTCCGGTTCTTGGACGGAATCGACGTACCGCGCCAACAACAGCGATTTCGCCAGGATCAAGTTCCGCCAGCGCGTGGCCGTCAACCTGGAAAACCGCAGCCTGGCCTCGACCATGGTGGGCCAGCACGTATCGATGCCGGTGGCCCTGTCGCCCACGGGCCTGACGGGCATGCAGCATGCGGATGGCGAAATCCTTGCCGCCCAGGCCGCTGAAAAATTCGGCGTGCCGTTTACCCTGTCGACCATGAGCATTTGCTCGATCGAGGACGTGGCGGCGAACACGACAAAACCGTTCTGGTTCCAGCTGTACGTGATGAAAGACCGCGAATTCATCAACCGCCTGATCGACCGCGCCAAGGCCGCCAAGTGCGGCGCGCTGGTGCTGACACTGGACTTGCAGGTGCTGGGCCAGCGCCACAAGGATTTGCGCAACGGCCTGTCGGCGCCACCGAGACTGACCATACCCAACATCATCAACATGGCCACCAAGCCGCGCTGGGTGGCGGGCATGCTGGGCACGAAACGCCGCGGTTTCGGCAATATCGTCGGTCACGCCACGTCCGTCTCCGACATGTCCTCGCTGTCGGCCTGGACGCAGCAGCAGTTCGACCTGAGCCTGTCGTGGGAGGACGTGGAATGGATCAAGCAGCGCTGGGGTGGCAAGCTGATCATCAAGGGCATCATGGACCCGGACGATGCGCGCCTGGCCGTCAACAGTGGCGCCGACGCGCTGATCGTTTCGAACCACGGCGGGCGCCAGCTCGACGGCGCGCAATCGTCGATCGAAGCCTTGCCTGCCATTGTCGACGCCGTCGGCAGCCAGATCGAAGTGCACATGGATGGCGGCATCCGCTCGGGCCAGGACGTGCTCAAGGCCGTGGCCCTGGGCGCGAAAGGCGTGTACATCGGCCGCCCCTTCCTGTACGGTCTGGGTGCCATGGGCGGCCCCGGCGTCACCAAATGCCTGGACATCATCCGCAATGAACTGGACTTGACGATGGCCTTTTGCGGCTTGCGCGACTTGCAGCATGTGGACAAGAAAATCCTGCTGCCGGGCACGTTTTAAGGGGCGATCCGCACGATATCAAAGCCTTCCGACGCGTCGGGCGGCACGAAGTGGCGCGTGATGGCGTCAAAATCAGCATCGCTGGTGGAGAACGGGTGCAGTCCGCTTGCATTGCGCAGGCGCAAGCGCGCCTTGCATTCGTCGTCCGGCACGTCCAGGTAATGCAGCACGTGCGGCGTGCCCGCCTGCTGGAACAGTTCGCGCATCCAGGCGCGGCTGGCGGGCGTATTCGCGGGAAAATCGAGCACGACGGACACGCCCGCCTGCAGCATCTGCAAGCACAAAGGGGCGATGGCTGCGCGCAGCTGCGCCGCGCAAGCCACGTAGTCGGCCAGGCTGGCGATCTGGCCCGGATACAGCTGCGCCAGCAAACTGTCTTCGCTGATGCGCACGGTCTGCGGCGTGCAGGCCAGCCGGGCCGTCAACGTGGATTTTCCGGATGCAATCTTGCCGCACACGAGGTGCAGGGTGGGGGTAACTGGGGTGCTGGAAGTGGTTTGCATGGTCGCTCGCTGAAGTGAAAAATAAAACCTGCGAGACGTCTTGACCAGTTGCTGTATATCAAAGCCGCCCTGCAGGCGGCTTTGGCAATCATTATCCTGCTAAGCCACCATCGGTCGAATGGTGGCAATAATGGTGGTCAGGGGAGGAAATGTCGATTGCATGGCTGAACGATGCCATGCGATGGCTCGCACTGTCAAGCCTGCTCCATGCGCGTCCATGGCTCGCGGAACGTGGCCGCATCGAGCGGCCGCGCATGCGGGTCGTCGGGCTGGAACAGGCCGCCGATCAGCATATCCTGGATGGCGCCCGTGAAACCGCCGTACGCGGCGCGGCCCCACTGGCGCTGCGTGTGGGCGAAGATGACGGCCTCTTGCTGCGCGGCCAGTTGGGCCAGCGATAGCCGCAAGGTGGCGGCCGCTTCCGGACCCATGTCCGTGGCGATGGCGCACACCAGGCGCTGGCTGAACTGCAAGGTTTTGCCTGCCAGTCCCAGCAACGATTCATTGGCCAGTGCGAGGAACAGATCGGGTGCCTGGTCGTCTTTTTCGCAAATGGTCCAGGTGGGCGCCCACGCTTCCAGGCTCATGAAGCGGGCTTCCGTCGTCTGCGGCGTGTGCGTCCACTTGGCGTGCGATTTGGCGTCCCAGCCCAGGCGGCCAAAGGGAATCGGCTTGCCCTTGGGATTGTATTGATGGCTGCGCACGCTGGCCTTGCCTCGTGCTTGCGCCACGACACCATCGAGGCTGGCGGCAAACGGCAGCCATTGCGCCGCCTCCCACAGCGGCGGAGCATCGGGCGCCGCCAGCAGCAGGAACACTTCGTAATCACGTGAAAAAAACGCCATGCACCTTCCTCAGTCTATGGATGGAAAATCTAGTCGCAATATTATCGTTGTAGCTGCGATATGGTGGCGCGCTGGCTGGGGCGCAGCAGGTAGACGCCATACAGGCACAAGGGCAGCACGGCCAGCAGGGCGATAGCCGGCAGGATAGACGCGCCGTCTTCGGCAGGGTTCGGCAAGGTGGCCGTCACCAGCGCGTAATCCCACAGTCCATGCACGAGCACCATGGGCCATACCGAGCGGGTGCGCAGGCGGATGGCGGCATAGCCGACGCCCTGCAAGGTGGCGGCGACGGCTTGCCACAGGGCGCCGCTGACGTCGCCCGTGGCCAGGCCATTGGCCGTGTGGGCCAGGCCGAACAGCGCCGAGGAAATCAAGACGGCAGGCCAGATGGCGTACCGATCCAGCATGCCTTGGAGCAAAATGGCGCGGAACATCAGTTCTTCCGAAATGGCCACCAGCGCCGCATTGCAGGCCACGATCAGCAGCACGCGCGGCTGTGGCCAGCCGCCTGCCCAGGCCAGCAACAGCATCAGCAGCGCATACAGCAGGGGCGGCCAGACCAGCCACAGCGTTTTCCATGGCTGCGGCACACCCAGGCCCGCTTCGCGGCGCCGGCTTGATGCCAGCAGCAGCGCCAGTGCAAACACGGCGGCCAGCGCCCACGACAGGCCGATACGGCCGGTGACGGCTGCGCCCGGTAAGGCGTAGCCGGCCGATTCCAGCCAGCGGCCGCCCAGGCTCAAGCACAGCCAGACGGCCAGTGCGCCGACGGCGAGCGGCATGGTGAGGTGGATTCTAGGGATGGACATGGTCGGCTTCGGTCTGTGTGGCATTCTCTGCTGCATGCATAAGCGGATCATGAAGTTGCATCAATGATATGGTAAAACCTTGCCATACTACATTAAAAAACAAGATCACAAAGTTGCCACATCGTTATAGTTGCATGAAATAATAAGCCTTCGTCCGTTTGCCGCCACACTGGAGCGCCATGACCTACAGCAAGACCATCACCACTGAACGCCTGATCCTGCGCAAGCCGCAGCCATCCGATGAAGCGGCCCAATTCGCCATGCATGCCGACCCGGAAGTAATGCGCTACTTCAGCGAACCGCCATGGACCGATGCCAGCCGCGCCACGCGCCAGATTGCCGAAGACATCGCCGCTTTCGAGAAGGAGGAATTTTTCCGCTTCGCCATCGAGTTGAAGGCGACGGGTGAGTACCTGGGCAGTTGCAGCCTGTTTTCCGAGCACCGCCAGAACCGCCGCGCCGAGATCGGCTATGCGCTGGGCCGTCAGTACTGGGGCAACGGTTATATGCACGAAGCCCTGTCGGCACTACTGGAATTTGCCTTCATCGAGCGCGACCTGAACCGCCTGGAAGCCGATATCGACCCGCACAACGCCGGTTCGGCCAGCGCCCTGGAGCGCCAGGGTTTCAAGCAGGAGGGTATCCTGCCCGAACGCTGGATCGTCGACGGCCATGTCAGCGACTCGGCCTTGTATGGTTTGCTGCGGCGCACGTGGGAAGCACGGCGCAAGGGCGCCGCGTGAGCGGGCAAGACATCGACGCCGTGCAGCGCTGGCTGGGCCACGCCTTGCCGGCGCACTACCTGCGTTTTCTCGCGGACTGGCAAGATGGCCTGCGCGGCGAACAGGTCATGTTGTACGGACTGGACAGCTTGCGGGAACGTAACGAAACGTATGACACGCAGCAAGCATGTCCCGGCTATATCGCCATCGGCGATGACAGCGGCGGGCGCGCCGTCATGCTGGCGCTCGATGGCGCCTCAACGGCTGTGTACCTGGTGGGGCATGGCTCGATGCAGCGCGACGATTTCGAACTGGCGGCCGATGATTTCGCGGCCTGGCTGGCCGATGATTGCCCGGTCGATTGAAGTATTGCAGGAGCGAACGATGAAACCGGCTGACTTGCCCTGTTCCGCCCATCCGCTGGTGACCTTGCGCCACCTGGAGCGCGACGATGCGCGCGCCTGGTATGCGTATTTGGCCGACCCTGTTGTCGTGGAGCACACGAGCTGGGACTTGCGCAGCATAGACGACTTGCAGTCCAATTTCGATGACTATGCATCGGCCCGGCCAGCGTCGCCCATGCGCCTGGCCGTCGTGCTGCGCGACGGTGGCCAACTGGTGGGCACCATCGGCTTGAATGCCATTTCCCTCCAGCATCGCACGGCGGAGATCGCCTACGACCTGTCGCCTGTCGTGTGGGGTAAGGGCGTGGCCACCTCCGTCGTGAATTCTGTCGTGGGCTGGGGCTTCCAGCGCCTCGGCTTGCTGCGCATCCAGGCGACCGTACTGGAGAGCAATGAACGTTCGATCCGCGTGCTGGAACGCTGCCATTTTGCACGCGAAGGTTATCTGCGCAGCTACCGGCAAATTCGTGGAAAATCCGGTAACTTCTGGCTGTACGCGTGCATTGCCGGCATGTCATGAGCAAGCTTCCCTTGAACATCCTGCTGGTGGAGGACCACCTGGGCATCGCGCGCCAGGTGCTCGATTTTCTCGACGGCCTGGGCTGGCAGACGGACCATGCGGGCACGGGTGCGCTAGCGGTGCAATTGGCGACGCGCAATGGCTATGACGTGGTGCTGCTGGACTTGAACCTGCCTGACATCGATGGCTTGCAAGTGTGCCGCGCCATCAAGGCGGGAGCGCCCAGCAATGTGCCGATCTTGATGCTGACGGCACGCGACGCCTACGAAGACAAGGCGCGGGGCTTTCGCGATGGCGCCGACGATTATTTGACCAAGCCCTTCGACTTGCGTGAACTGGCCTTGCGCTGTGAAGCGCTGGCGCGCCGCCACCAGTTGCACGTGCACCAGGAAATGCGCGTGGGGCCGTTCACCTTGCAGACGCGCACAGGACGCGCCACGTACGGCGATGCCGCTGACGCAGACGGGTGTCAAGATCTTGCTGCTGCTGTGCCGCGAACATCCGCATGCCGTATCGCGCTCGGCCTTGCTGCAACATCTGTGGGGCAGCCAGCCGCCCGATAGCGACGCCCTGAAATCGCATATCTATGCGCTGCGCAAGCAACTGGAGCTGGCCGGCGCGGCGGGTGTGCTGGTCACCATACCGCAGCTGGGTTACCGCCTTGCGCTCGATTCTGCGGCGCCCCCATGAGCAAGTCGATCCGCCGCAGCCTGTTCGCGGCCCTGGCCGGCTTCACCGTTCTGCTGTGCCTGTGTTATACGGGCCTGGCGCTGGTGATTGCGTATGTGACGGAAGACATGCTGGTGCAGCGCCTGCTCGAACGCGAAGCGGTGGCGGTCGGCCAGCGCCTGCGACAGCACGGTGAGCTGACGCCGTCTGGCAGCGACCTCATCACGATTTATGGCAGCTACCTTGCATTGCCTCAAGCGGTGCGTGAGAAGATGCCAGCATCGGCCACGCGTGCCGAAGTGTTTACCACGACGGGCCAGCATTATCACGTGCTGGCGCTGGACCTCGTTGCCGCTGGCCAGCCGCAACGCAGCTATCTGCTGGCCGACGTGGCGCCCGTGCTGGTGGTGTCCCGCCTGGTGCCGGAAGTGGGCGGCGTCGTGCTGGGCGTAGCGCTGGCGCTGATCGCCCTGGCCCTGCTGCTGGCCTACTGGCTGGCGCGGCGTCTCGTGCAGCCCTTGCAACGCCTGGCCCAGGAAGCAAAGCAATGCGCGCCCGGCAGCGCCGTCCATTTCAGCGCGCGCGACCGCCCCGACGAAATCGGTTTCCTGGCGCGTCGCCTGGAAACCACGTTCGACGCCTTGCAATCGGCGTTGCAGCGCGAACACGCCTTCGCGCGCGACGTCAGCCACGAACTGCGCACGCCGCTGACCCTGATGCACAACACCCTGGCGCTGGCCGATGCACATCCCTTGACGGCAGAAGGGCAGGCGCAGCTGCAGCAGGGCGTCGACGACATGCGCGCCACCATCGAGGTGCTGTTCGCGCTGGCTCGGGCCGAGCAGCTGCCCGGCGAACTGGTGGAATTGCGCGGCTGCATAGAGCAGTGCCTGTTGCGCTTGCTTGACGATTTCTCATGGGATGCCGGTTTGCTGACCCTGGAGCTGCCCGACCGGCTGGACGTGGCCGGCAACGGGCAGCTGATCATGTTGCTCATCAATAATTGCCTGGCCAATGCCCTGTTCCATGGCGGTCCCGATTGCCGCATCAGCATGGCGTTTGCGCAAGGCCGTTTGAGCATCGTCAATACCGTGCCGCCGGGACAGCCACAGCGCGTCCAGGGTTTTGCGCACGGCCAGAACCTGCTGCTGCGCCTGGCCCAGGCCATGCGCTGGGACATCCGTTTTCATCCAGGCGAGGCGCACTACCGTGTCGATATTTTCACTCTCCAAAAACAATAAAAACCAGACGGATTTCACCGCAATTTCACCGGCGCTTGCCTAAGCTGCAAGCTCTTGATCAACGGAGAAAGCCGCATGAAATTGTTTATCAGCCTGCTCGTGTTGGCGTGCACATGCATTCCTGCGCTGGCGCAAGTGAGCAGCCTCGTCCATAAAGGCGAAAAACGCCGCTACATCGTCTATACGCCCGCAGCCTACCAAAGCCAGCCGCAGCAATCCTTTCCCGTCGTCTTCAATTTCCATGGCGGCGGCATGAGCATGGCGGAACACATGCTGTACACGCAGATGAACGGGGCGGCCGAGCGGCACCAGTTTATCGTCGTGTATCCGCAAGGCATCCAGCAGGACTGGAACGTGGGTTTCGGCATGGATTATCTGGCGGGCACGGATGACGTCGGTTTCACGCAAGCCTTGTTGCGTAAACTCAAGCAGGATTACCGCATCGATGACAAACGCGTGTATGCCACGGGCCTGTCACGCGGCGGTTTCTTTGCCCTGCGCCTGGCGGCCGAGCTGCCACAGCAGTTCGCTGCCGTCGCCTCGGTGGGCGCGCCCATGCCGGAACCGGTGCTGCAGCATCACCAGAAGACGGACAAGGTGGGCATGCTGCTGATACAGGGCAGGGCCGACAAGGTGGTGCTGTTTGAGGGCAAGGCTGCCAGCTACCTGTCGGCGGAAGACACCTTCGCCTATTGGCGCAGGCACAACGGCATCGGCGGTGCCACGCCGCAACCGCGCTTGTTCCCTGGCGCGGCTGGCGACACCACGCAGGTGAGCTGGCTGGAGCAGGGTGCCGGCGGCGTCAGTGTAGCCTTGCTCACCGTCCAGGACGGCGGCCACACGTGGCCCGGCGCCGATGCCTTCAATATCGGCCTGCCCATCGGCAAGACCACGCGCGCCATCGATGCGAATGAGGTGATGTGGGAATTTTTCAGCCGCCATCGCCGCTGACGCCATGCTAGGATGGCGGCCATCGCTGCAGTGCTATGCGGCAAATCAGGGGAAGGGGTAGCACGTTGGCAATGTCAGAGGCAGGTATCGCGGCCATGGCCGAGGCAATCTTCGCCAAGCCCGGCGCAGCCGTGGCAGAAGCGTATTCGGAGGCGGAACAGGAAACGCTGCATTTTCATTCGGCGACGGAACTGTGTGCGTATGCGGCCAGGCTGGAGGCCGAAGGCGCCAGCGAGGTTCTTTTGGCCGTGCATTACCCGGACATGGGCGGGCAGTTTGCCCCGACCCGTATCGCGCTCGACCCGGCCAAGTGCGATGGTCTCACCTACCGCTACGTGTGCGAAGGCTGGGGCGTCATCCGCGTCTACCTGCGCTTGTCCAGCGGCAAGGGCCTGGACTCGAACGTGAGCGTCAATACGCAGAAACGCGCGGAAAAATGGCAGCGCCATTACCCGGCATTCGGTTCGCCCGACGCCTGGCACTGGGATGCCGTGGGTCGCCATGAACGCCGGCTGATTCGCGTGCTGAAGAAGGTGGCCACACAGGAGGGCCAGTCATGACGGAGCTGATGCGGACCAACCCCGCCACCATCTTTTGCCGCTCGCTGGCACAGCTGTCCGCCATGCTCGACAAGACCGGCACCGCACCGGAACTGCTGGCGGCGCGTCTGCACCCGGACATGCTGCCATTCGCCCAGCAAGTGCGCGCGGCCGTGAGCTTTTCCCTGCGCGGCTGCTGCCCGCTGGCGGGGCTGGACGTGGCCGATTTCAGCGCCGCCCCCAGCCTGCAGGAACAGATCGCGCAAACCATGTGCTACCTCATGGCCATTCCTGCGGAACGTTTTGACGGGCCGCCCGGCCGCATCTGCCGCGACCGCGCCGGCTTCGCCGACATCGCGCTGCCTTCCGGCGAATATCTGAACTTGTACATCCTGCCGAATTTCTATTTTCACTTCGGCATGGCGTATGCGATCGCCCGCAGCGCCGGCGCGGCCATCGGCAAGGGCGATTTCGACGGCTATCATGCCTATGCGCCGGGATTTTCATTCGAGCGGCCCGACGCGCCTTAGTTCCTACAGGCCCGCATCCTTCCACGATGCCAGTCCCAACCGCTTCAGCAGCCGGCCCGACAGCCCGCAGCTCCAGCAGCTCATCTGGATTTGCCGCTGCCGCTCCTGGTTCGCATGCCAGGCTTGCTCGGCGTAGTCGAGCAGGGCGTCGCTGAGCGGGGAGGCGTCGGCTGTCGCAGGCAAGCGTGTCATCAGTTCAAACACGCCGTGCGGTGTCTCCTTGATCTGCAGCAAGCCCGCCAGCAGTGCGCGCAGCACGGCGCCGTCGATGGAAGCGCTCGCTTGCGTGTAGCGCTGCTGCCAAGATAGATCGCGCTGCTGCCACAGGGCCAGCAGCGCAGGCACGTCAGCCGTCCGCAGTTGCCCGATCAGCTCGGCCGCTTCGAGAAACAGGTCGAGGCGGTCGTATTCGTCCTCGCTGCACAGCAGTTCATCGAGCTCGTGCAATACGCTCATGCCACGACGTTCGTTGGGGCGCCCCGTTCGAACGCTTCCACGTTGCCGATCAAGATGTCAGCCAGTTTTTGCATGGCTTCCCCGCTGGCCCAGGCCGTGTGCGGTGTGAGGATGAAATTGGGCAGGCGCAAGTTCAACAGCGGGTTGTCGGGCTGCGGCGGCTCCTTCGATAGCACGTCGAAACCGGCGCCGGCGATCACGCCGTTCGTCAATGCTGTGGCCAGGGCCGCCTCGTCGACAAGGCCGCCCCGCGCCGTGTTGATCAGGAGCGACGTGGGCTGCATGCGCGCCAGTTCTTGCGCACCGATGATGTTGCGCGTCTTGTCCGTCAGGGGCAGGTGCAGGCTCAGTACGTCGGACGTGGCCAGCAGCTCGTCGAACGTCACCTGCGTCACGCCGTCGTCCTCGATGGGAGAGCGATTGTGCACCTGCACTTGCATGCCGAAGGCGCGCCCCAGCTGGGCCACGGACTTGCCCAGCGCGCCATAGCCGAGCAAACCCAGGCGGCTGCCGGCCAGGTCGCGGATCGGGTGGCCGAACAGGCAGAAGCGGTCCGATGCCTGCCACAGGCCCGCGTCCACGTCCGCCCGGTAGGCGACCAGCTGGCGGCGCAGGGCCAGCATCAGGGCCAGCGTATGCTCGGGCACGGTGGCGCGCGCATAGTCGCGGATATTCGCCACCACGATGCCCCGCTCGCGGCAGGCGGCCAGGTCGAGGATATCCGTGCCGGTGGCGGCCACGGCGATCATCTTCAGGTCCGGCAGCTGGTCCAGCTCGGCTGCGCGCAGCGGCACCTTGTTCGTGATGGCGATGCTGGCGCCTTGCAGACGGGAAACCGTCTGTTCGCTGCCCTTGGTGTGCGGATACTCTTCCCAGCTGTGGTCGAAGGCGGGCGGACGCACTTTGGCGATCAGGCTGTCGCGGTCGAGAAAGACGATGCGGTGGGGCGTTGTGCTTGCTGCGGTCATGGCTGGGCCTCGGTCTGGGCGGCACGCGCGGGAAGATTGCTCTTGCCCTTCAGTTGCGTGGCCGGGTGGTTGGTAAACATGTCGGCGACCCACTCGACAAACACGCGGACCTTGGCGGACAGATGGCGGTTGGGCGGATAGATCACGTGGATGGGCAGCGGGTCGGATTCCCATTCATCGAGCAATTCCACCATTTTGCCCTGTTCTATCAGCGGCGCAAGCATGAAATGCGTCATTTGCACGATGCCCAGGCCTGCCAGGCCGGCCGCCGCGTAGGCGTTCGAGTCGTTCAGGGCGATATGGCTGGGCATGGACATCTGGATGCGTTCGCCGGCCCGGGTGAAATCCCAATCGAACGTCTTGCCTGTCTTGGCGGAGAAAAAATTCACGCCCCGGTGCTGCGCCAGGTCGTTCGGGTGCAGGGGCGTGCCATACCGTGCCAGATAGCCGGGCGCGGCGCAGGTGATGAAATGCAGCACGCCGACCCGGCGCGCGATGAGGTTCAGGTCGCCCAGCTCGCCGCCGCGCACGGCGCAGTCGACGCCTTCCTCGATCAGGTCGACGGGGCGGTCGCTGCAACCGAGCTCCAGCGAGATGTCGGGGTAGCGGGCGAAAAAGTCGGGCAGGGCGGGGATGATCAGTTCGCTGGCCAGGGCCGTGGGCGCATCCACGCGCAGCCGTCCGCTGGGGCTCAATCGCGTGCGCGACAGCGATTCCTCGGCCTCGCGCACGTCCGACAGGATGCGCACGCAGCGTTCGTAATAGGCGGCGCCGTCGGAGGTGATGCTGACATGGCGCGTGGTGCGGTTGAGCAGCTTGACCGACAGGCTCGCTTCCAGCGACTGGATCAGCGTCGATACGGTGGCTTTCGGCAGCTGCATGTTTTCCGCCGCGCGCGTAAAGCCGCCCGCATCGACGACTTGGATGAAAACTTCCATGGCTTGCAGCTTGTTCACTTGATTCCTTATCATGTTATGCGCGATTGTTCGTAATCCTGAACAATCAATTCGTCATTGCACTCTTTATTAGATTGTAGATCAAGTCTATAGTTGTTGTACTGCAGCATAAATGTGATGCCGCAGGAAGTACAACAGGAGAAAAATCATGGGTCATCGGAATGGAATCTTTGCAGTGCTTGCTCTCGCCATGAGCTCGCTCGCTCTGGCCGCGATGGTATCGACGGATGCATATTCGTTGGCGGCGCAAAGCGAAGCCAGTGCGTATAGCGCCCTGACCCATGAGGTGGGCGGCGTCGCCCTGTTGTGCCTGAACGACGCGGTACGCGATGTTGCGGTGCAGCCGGTGGTAGCGCAATGAGCGTTGCCGAGACCTCGGCCGAACTGGCACCTGGCCAGGCGCTGAAGATACGCGACATCCAGGTGCAGGGCGCGCAAGATGCGCTCGCCGCGCGCGTCTACACGGCCGGCGTGCCGGGCGCCAAGCAGTCCAGCCTGATCGTCTTCTTCCATGGCGGCGGTTTTGTCGACGGCGACCTGGAAGACGCGGACGATTTCCTGCGCTGCCTCGTACTGAGCAATCCCGACCACGTGGTGCTGGCCGCGAACTACACGCTGGCGAAGGTGCGGCCATTCCCCGCCGCCGTGGAAGACGCGCATGCCGTGCTGTTGTGGGCAAAAAAGAACAAGTCCAAGCTGGGCTGGACGGGCAAGCAGATGGTGGTGTCGGGCATCGAAGCGGGCGCCAACCTGGCTGCCGTATGCGCCATGATGTCGCGCGACCGGGGCGGACCGCCCCTCGCGGGCCAGGTGCTGATCATGCCCATGCTCGACCCCGGCCTGTCGACCTGCTCGATGCGCCACTTGCCGACCTGTCCGGACCTGGCGGAAGTGGCCGATCAATGCGCCGCCGCCTATCGTGGCTACCTGCCGAATGCCGCTGACCGTACCCATCCGTACGCGTCGCCATTGCAGTCGAGTCGCCTGAAGAACCTGCCGCCAGCCTTGATATTGTCCAGCGAAGATGACCCATTGCGCGACGAGGCTGAACAATACGGCAGCAAATTGATCGCCTGCGGCATCAAGACCACCGTACGGCGCATGGCCGCCGCGCCGCTGCAGGATGCAGGTGCCCGCAATGAGTGCGCCTGCAAGGTGCAGGTATTGGGTGAAATCGCCAGCTTTGTCGCTGGACTGGGGCAGGAGCCCGAGTCATGACGCCGCCATCTGCGGCAACGCAAAAAAACTTACACTAACTAGTTTACTTTTTGAGTTTCGGTTGCTACACTACGCAGTGTAGTTCCCATCTTGTCTGCGTTGTGCGCTCGCACAGCCAGCTTCGTCGTCCCCGTCCGCTTTTACGCAGCTGGCGGCCTGTTTACCTTTTGATCGAGCGCCGTCGGGCGCCATGGCACCACCATACGCTGTAGTTTCCACTTTTAGCTGGGTTGCTTTCTGTCGCCCATACCATTAGAAATTTTCATAAAACAGGGAAATAAAATGAAAAACGTTCAACAATTTTCCACTCTGCTGAAGCCCCTGGCTGCCTCGCTCGCGCTGGCAGGACTGGTGGCCGTGAGCCTGGCCGGTTGCGATACGGCCAATAGCAAGGTGCCCGACGCGCCAGCGGCCGGCGGCCCGCCCATCTCGGCCGCCGCCGTCATCGAAAAACAGATCACGGAAACACAGGAATTCTCGGGCCGCCTGGAAGCGATCGAGCGCGTGGAAATCCGCTCGCGCGTCGGCGGCTTCATCACCGCCGTCAACTTCAAGCCGGGCAGCGAAGTGAAAAAGGGCGATGTGCTGTTCGTCATCGATCCACGCCCCTTCCAGGCCGAAGTGTCGCGCGCCGAAGGTACGGCCGCCTCGGCCCGTGCCAAGGCGGAACTGGCCAAGCTGGAACTGTCGCGTGCTGAAAAGCTGCTGGCTGAAAAAGCCATCGCCCAGCGCGAATTCGATGAAAAGGCCTCGGGCCTGAAAGAGCTGGACGCTAACGCCCGCTCGGCGCAAGCCGCGTATGAAGCGGCCAAACTGAACCTGTCTTACACGCAGGTGCAGGCGCCGATCAGCGGCCGTGCCAGCAAGGCGGAAATCACGGTCGGCAACCTGATCGACGCTTCCGCCATTTTGACCTCCGTGGTATCGACGGACCGCATCTACGCCAGCTTCGACGGCGATGAAGATACGTATCTGCGCGTGGCCGGCACGGCGCAAAAGGGCACGCCCGTCACCGTCAAGGTGGGCCTGGCCAATGAAACGGGCTTCCCGCATGAAGGCAAGCTGGAATTCGTCGACAACCAGCTCGACCCGGCCACAGGCAGCGTGCGCATGCGCGCCACCTTCGCCAACGCAGAGCGCCAGCTGGTGCCCGGCCTGTTCGCGCGCATCCAGCTCGACGGCGGCAATGGCCCTCAGGCGCAAAGCACGGCGCTCTTGATCTCCGACCGCGCCGTCGGCACGGACCAGAGCCGCAAATACGTCTACGTGGTAGGCGCAGACAACAAGGCCGAATACCGTGCCGTCAAGCTGGGTCCGAACTCGGACGGCTTGCGCGTCGTGCGCGAAGGCTTGAAAGCGGGCGAAAAGATCGTCGTCAACGGCTTGCAGCGGGTACGCCCCGGCGCGCCCGTGACGCCGCAGATGGTGGCCATGGATTTTGACCCGACCGCGCCTGTCGCCCCCGCAAAACCTGAAGCAAAAGACGCCAAGATCGCCGCGAAAGCAGCATCGACTTCCAAGGAATAAACATGAATTTTTCCCGCTTTTTCATCGACAAGCCGATTTTCGCGGCGGTGCTGTCGATTGTCATATTCGTGGCCGGGCTGCTGTCGATATTCGGCCTGCCCATCTCCGAATATCCCGACGTCGTGCCGCCATCGGTGGTGGTGCGCGCGCAGTACCCGGGCGCCAACCCGAAAGTGATCGCCGAAACCGTGGCCGCGCCGCTCGAAGAACAGATCAACGGCGTCGAGAACATGCTCTATATGTCCTCGCAAAACACGTCCGATGGTTCGATGATGCTGACCGTGACCTTCAAGATCGGTACCAACGTCGAGCAGGCCGAGACGCAGGTGCAGAACCGCGTGCAGCGCGCCTTGCCGCGCCTGCCCGAGGAAGTGCGCCAGATCGGCGTGACGACCGTCAAGTCCTCGCCCAACCTGACCATGGTGGTGCATCTGGTCTCGCCGAACAAGCGCTATGACGACATGTATCTGCGTAACTATGCGGTGCTGAACGTCAAGGACCAGCTGGCCCGTCTGCCCGGCATGGGCGACATCCAGATCTTCGGCGCGGGCGATTACGCCATGCGTATCTGGCTCGACCCGCAAAAGGTAGCGGCGCGCGGCATGACGGCCAATGACGTCGTCGACGCCATCCGCGAGCAGAACGTGCAGGTGGCCGCCGGCGTGATCGGCGCCTCGCCAGCGAAGAACTCGGACTTCCAGCTGACCGTCAATACCCAGGGCCGTCTGCAGACGCCCGAGGAATTTGGCGCCATCATCGTGCGCACCAATGCCGACGGCGCCGTGACGCACCTGAAGGACGTGGCGCGCGTGGAAATGGGCGCCAACAGCTACTCGTTGCGTTCGCTGCTGAACAATAATCCTGCCGTCGGCATGGGTATTTTCGAGGCGCCGAATGCCAACGCGCTGCAACTGTCTTCCGACGTGCGCGCCAAGATGGACGAGCTGAAAAAAGACTTTCCGCAGGGCGTGGAATACCGCATCGAGTACGACCCCACGCAGTTCGTGCGCTCGTCCATCGAAGCCGTGATCCATACCCTGCTCGAGGCGATCGCCCTGGTGGTGCTGGTGGTGATCATCTTCCTGCAAACCTGGCGCGCGTCCATCATTCCGCTGCTGGCTGTTCCTGTCTCCATCGTTGGTACCTTTGCCGTGATGCTGGGCTTTGGCTTCTCGATCAACACGCTGTCGCTGTTCGGCCTCGTGCTGGCCATCGGTATCGTCGTCGATGACGCCATCGTGGTGGTGGAAAACGTCGAGCGCAACATTGAGGAAGGCTTGTCGCCGCGCGACGCCACCATCCAGGCCATGAAAGAGGTCAGTGGTCCCATCGTCGCCATCGCCCTGGTGCTGTGCGCCGTGTTCGTGCCGATCGCCTTCGTGCCTGGTTTGTCGGGCGAGTTCTATCGCCAGTTCGCGCTGACCATCGCCATTTCGACCGTGATCTCCGCTTTCAGCTCGCTGACCCTGGCGCCAGCCCTGTCGGCCGCGCTGCTGAAACCGCACGATGCGCCGAAAGACGCGTTGACGCGCGGAATGGACATGATCTTCGGCCGCTTCTTCGCCTGGTTCAACCGCTTCTTCGGCCGCGCTTCTCACCGCTATGAAGCGGGGGTGAAGGGCGTCCTGGGCCGCAAGAGCGCCTCGCTGGGCGTGTATGCACTGCTGGTCGTCGCCGCCATTTTCACCTTCAAGTCCGTGCCGGCCGGCTTCGTGCCAGCGCAGGACAAGCAATACCTGGTGGGTTTTGCGCAATTGCCTGACGCCGCTTCGCTGGACCGCACGGAAGATGTCGTGCGCCGTATGTCCGACGTCATCAAGTCGGTGCCTGGCGTCGAGTCGACCATCGCCTTCCCCGGCCTGTCGATCAACGACTTTACCAATGCGCCGAACGCCGGCATCGTCTTCGCCACGCTGAAGCCGTTCGACGAGCGCACCACCAAGGAATTGTCGGGCGGTGCCATCGCGGCCGAGATCAACAAACGCCTGGGCGGCATCCAGGACGCCTTCATCATGGTCTTCCCGCCACCGCCGGTCAACGGCCTGGGCACCATCGGCGGCTTCAAGATGATGATCGAAGATCGCGGCAACCTCGGTTACGACGCGCTGTACAACGCCACCCAGGCGCTGGCCGCGAAAGCGTACCAGACGCCGGAACTGGCGGGCGTGTTCTCGGGCTACCAGATCAACGTGCCGCAGCTGTTCGCCGACGTCGACCGCGTGAAGGCCAAGCAGATGGGCGTGCAGCTGCAAACGATTTACCAGACCTTGCAGATCAACCTCGGTTCGCTGTACGTGAATGACTTCAACCAGTTTGGCCGCACTTACCAGGTGCGCGTGCAAGCCGATGCCGAGTTCCGCTCGCATGCGCAGGATATCGCGCAGCTGAAAGTCCGCAATAACAAGGGCGAAATGATCCCGTTGTCGTCGTTGATGCGCGTCAAGGATAGCTATGGTCCGGACCGCGTGCAGCGCTACAACGCCTACGCCGCAGCCGATTTCAACGGCGGCGCAGCCCCTGGCGTATCGAGCGGCCAGGCGCAAGTCGCGCTGGAACGCATCGCCAAGGAAGTGCTGCCGCAGGGGATTTCGTATGAATGGACGGAGCTGACCTATCAGGACATCTTGTCCGGCAATACGATGATCTATGTGTTCCCGCTGTGCGTGCTGCTGGTGTTCCTGGTGCTCGCTGCCCAGTACGAAAGCTGGACCCTGCCGCTGGCCGTGATCCTGATCGTGCCGATGTCGATCCTGTGCGCCTTGCTGGGCGTCAAATTGACCGGTGGCGACAACAATGTGTTCACCCAGATCGCGCTGTTCGTGCTGGTGGGACTGGCGTCGAAGAATGCGATTCTGATCGTGGAATTTGCCCGCGAACTGGAAGAACATGGCCGCACCGTCGTGCAAGCGGCGCTGGAAGCGTGCCGTTTGCGTCTGCGTCCGATTTTGATGACGTCGATCGCCTTCATCATGGGCGTGGTGCCCCTCGTGTTCTCGCACGGTGCCGGTTCGGAAATGCGCCATGCCATGGGCGTGGCGGTGTTCGCCGGCATGCTGGGCGTGACCTTCTTCGGCCTGTTCCTGACGCCCGTGTTCTATGTACTGCTGCGCACCCTGGCGCAGCGTTTTGAGAAAAAACCAGCCGCCGCTGCCGCCAAGCCTGTCGCCGCGCCAGCGCTGGACCTGGAAGGAGATATATATTGAAAACCAAGGAAATCGTCGGGCGCGTCAAGCCCGTGCTGACCGCCATGGCCGCCGCCGTGCTGCTGGCCGCCTGCGCGGCGCCGGAGTTCAAGCAGCCGCAGATCGAGACGCCGACGGCGTTCAAGGAAGCGCAAACCTTGCCGGCCGTGCAGACAGCAGCCGATGGCACGCGCTGGAAGCAGGGCGTGCCTGCCGAGCGCCAGGCGCGCGGCGAATGGTGGCTGGCCTTCAATGATCCGGCGTTGACCAGCCTGATCAACGAAGCCACGCAAGCCAACGCCAATCTGGCGGTGGCCGCGGCCCGCGTCAAGCAGGCGAGGGCCATTGCCGGCATCGCAGAAGCGGACCGCATTCCGCAAGTGGGCGTCAACGTGGGCGGCCAGCGCAACCGCGCTTCGGCCGTGTCGCTCGGCTTGCCGAACGGCGCACCGGTGGCGGCGACCAACGTCTACCAGGCCAACCTGACGGCCAGCTACGAAGTCGATTTGTTCGGCAGGGTGGCATCGAATGTCAGCGCCTCGCGCAGCGATGCGCTGGCCGTGGAAGCGACCTACCGTTCGGTGCTGCTGTCCTTGCAGGCGGACGTGGCGCAAACCTACTTCCAGCTGCGCGCCACGGATGCCGAACTGGCGACCCTGGAACAGACGGTGCGCCTGCGCGAGGAAAGCGTGCATGTGAACCAGCGCCGCTATGACCTGGGCGACATCGGCGAATTCGATCTGTCCCGTGCCCGCACGGAGCTGTCGACGACGCGCGCCGAAGCCATCGGTCTGCAGCGCCAGCGCGCCACCAGCGAACATGCGCTGGCCGTCCTGCTGGGCAAGCCGGCCGCCAGCTTCACGGCGACCGTCAACCCGCTGCAGGACAGCGGCTTCCTGCCCGTGATCCCGGCCGGCATGCCATCGTCCCTGCTGGAGCGCCGTCCCGACATCGCGTCGGCGCAGCGCACCATGGAAGCGTCGAATGCGCGCATCGGCGTGGCGAAGTCTGCCATGTTCCCGGCCCTGACCCTGAACGCTTCCGGCGGCGGTGCGTCCGACACCTTCTCGGACATCTTCAAGTGGAGCAGCCGCTCTTGGCTGCTGGGCGCCCTGATGTCGATGCCCATCATCGACGGCGGACGTAATAAAGCTGCCGTGAGCCGCAGCGAAGCGCAGCTGGAAGAGTCGGTGGCGACGTATCGCCAGAGCGTGCTGGTGGCCTTCGCCGAGGTGGAAGACAACCTGGCCGGCCTGCGCATCCTGTCGGGCCAGACGCAGCAGATCGACGAAGCCGTCGTCTCGGCGCGCCGTTCGGCCGACCTGGCGCAAAAGCTGTACGACGCGGGTCGTTCCAGCTACCTCGATCTGCTCGACGCACAGCGCAACCTGGCGACCATCGAGCGCAACGCCGTCCAATTGCGCGGAAACCGCGCCGTCACCACGGTGGCGCTGATCCGCGCCCTGGGCGGCGGCTGGGGCGAGGCGGAGCCGCAGGTCGCGGCCAACTAGTTTCCCGGCACCGCGGGCTGGAGTGTCCTGCCCGCGGCAAGGGATGCATATCGGGAACGGCGTCGTGCGTTTGCACGGCGCCGTTTTTTTGTTTGCAGTCAGTTGAATCCGTTTGCGCAAAGGGCGCGTAAATACTCCTGCAATCACGCAAACGCAGTCATCCAGGAGATATCACCATGCGCACCTTCGTTCCCGCAGCACTGTTCATCACTTCCATGCTGGCCGCCAGCGCCCCCTTTGCCGCCGACATGACGACCATGGTGGGTGGTCAGAGCATGTATCCGTCCAAGGACATCGTCGATAACGCTGTCAATTCGGCTGACCACACGACCCTGGTGGCTGCCGTCAAGGCTGCCGGCCTGGTCGATACCTTGAAAGGCAAGGGGCCATTTACCGTGTTCGCGCCGACGAATGCGGCCTTCGGCAAGCTGCCCGCCGGCACTGTCGAGACCCTGGTCAAACCCGAAAACAAGGCGACGCTGAGCAAAATCCTCACCTACCACGTGGTGCCCGGCAAATATGACTTCAAGGCGCTGGCCAAGGAAATCAAGATGCACGACGGCAAAGCGATCCTGCCCACGGCCAGCGGGGGCAAGCTGATGTTCGCCATGAACGGCATGCACAACATCGTCGTAATGGATGAGGGCGGCAATAGCGCCAACATCAGTACCTACGATGTGTATCAATCGAATGGCGTGATCAATGTCATCGACACGGTGCTGATGCCGAAATAAACAGACGAAAAATCGGACGAAAAAAAAGACAGGGAAAACCCTGTCTTTTTGCTTGGTGCCGCTGCGATTACTTGGCTGGCGCTGCTGCCGGTGCGGAAGCTGCCGCTGCGGCCGGAGCTGCTGGCGTTGCCGCTGCGGCTTTTTTCGCCTTGTGATGCTTGGCTTTCTTGTGCGCCGCTGGCTTGACTGCGGCTGCCGGCGCTTCTGCCTTGGCGACAGGGGCGACGACAGGAACCGGTGCCACGGGAGCGACTGGCGCGACGGCTGGCGTCTGGGCGAAAGCGGCGGTGGCGAACAGGCTGGCGATCAGGGTGGCGATAACTTTTTTCATGATGAGATCCTTGGTATGGTGTGGTCAGTATAGTGTGTCGGAATTACTTGGCTGGTGCCGGTGCTGGTGCAGCGGCGGTGGCCGATGCCAGCTTTTCGTCAGCTTTGGCCTTGGTTTTCTTGGCGGTGTGGTGCGCCTTGGCCTTGGTAGCTGCAGCGTCGGTTTTCGCGCTGGCTACTTCCGTTTTCGCGGCAACGACTGCTTTCGCTTCTTTCGCATCGGCTTTGACGACCGTTTTGGCTTCTTTGGCGTCCGCTTTCACGACGGCCTTGGTGTGTGCCGCTTCCACTTTCGCGGGAACCGAGGCTGCCGGGGTGGCAGGAGCTGCAGGCGTTTGAGCAAAGGCAGCAGTAGCGAACAGGCCGGCGATCAGGGTGGCGATTACGTTTTTCATGGTGCAGTCCTCAGTGGTGGTTTGTCTGGTGTGTCTGTTGGTGCCGGGATGATTCCCGTGTCACTGAGCATAAAACGCGCCCCCGAACGCTTGCGTTGACGGTCATTACAAACGCTTACATCTGCGTTGCATCCGCCTTCAGGATGGCCTTCAGGATGTCTTCCGAACGGCGCTGTCCATAGCCCTTTCCATACGCGCTCGATGCGATGCTCACCACCATGCGGCGCGCGGGGATCACATAGATCTTGTTGCCGCCATTGCCCGAGGCGAAATGCACGGCGATCTTCTTGTCCCCGATGTCCTGCGTTTTCGCGTACCAGAAATAGCCGTAGCTGTCGGCGTAGCGGTCCACGGCGCCGATGGATGCACGCGGCGCCAGCGCGGCTTGCAGCCAAGCGGCGTCGATGACCGGTCGGCCATCGACCGTGCCCTTGTCCAGCACCATCTGGCCAATCTTCGCCGTGTCGCGTGCGCGCAGCGACAGATTGCCCTGTCCTTTCGGGTGGTTGGCGACGTCGCGGCCCCAGCTCCAGCGGGTGATGCCCAGCGGCGCGAACAGGACCTTGGCGGCATAGTCTTCCAGGTCGGCGCCGCTGGCGCTTTCCACCACGCGCCCGGCGATATACGAACCCAGCGAGTTGTAGCGGTAGATGCTGCCCGGTGCCGCGGCGGCCGGCACGCCGCGCACAAAGGCGTCGGGGTCGGACGCCTCATCGAGCTTGTCTTCATTGCCCGGCGAGTGATCGTCTTCGTCAAAGGCGGCCAGGCCCGAACGCATGGTGAGCAAGTCGTCGAGGATGATTTTGCCTGCGGGGCTGCCTGCCACTGCCGGCCAGTAGTCGCCCGCCGTTTTTGTTGTCGCCAGCTGGCCACGCTCCACGGCCGCGCCCACCAGCAGCGCGGTGATGCTTTTGCCGGCCGAGCGGATGTCGTGCAGGGTGTCGGCCGTCTCGCCGTTGTAATAGCGCTCGGCCACGATGGCGCCGTCGCGCAGCACGACGACGGCGCGCAGGTCGCCATGGCTGTCGCCGTCCTGGGCTTGCAGGACTTGCGCGATGGTGGCGGAGGCGCTGTCCTGCGCCAGGGCGGCGCAGGACATGAGGAGAGTAGCGAGGAATGACAGGGGCAGGCGGCGCATGGACAGCTTTCGTGGCGATGGACGGAGTGCCAGTGTCGCTCATGTGCAGCGCTTTGTCGCGCGCAAGCTGACCTGTTCGATGAAGTTCGCATGAAGGCGCGGCGGAGACTGCGCCATGCAAAAGGGACAGCCGAAGCTGTCCCTGGTATTGCAGGCGAACTGGCCACGCTAGCGCAGACCCGGCGGACGCGCTCCCGTGGCTGTGTTCGCGTTTACTTCGCTGGTGCTGGCGTTGCCGGAACGGTTTCTGCCGCTTTCGCTGCATCCGCTTTCATCTTGGCTTTGCTTGCCTTGTGATGGGCCTTGGCCTTGGTGGCTTTGGCATCGGCCTTGGCGCTGGCGACATCGGCTTTTGCATCGGCGGCGACGACCGCTTCTTTGGCATCTGCTTTCACGACAGCCTTGGTCTCCTTGGCTTCTGCCTTGGCCACGGCTTTCGTGTGGGCCGCTTCCGCCTTGGCGGGCGCTGCCGGGGCGGCAGGGGTTTGGGCGAAGGCTGCGGTAGCGAACAGGCTGGCGACGAGGGTGGCGATAACTTTTTTCATTTTGTTTTCCTGGCGAGTGGTGAGCGATGGTGTGTCGATGATTACTTGGCTGCTGCTGGTGCTGCTTCAGCGGTGGCCGAAGCTATTTTTGCGTCGGCCTTGGCCTTGGTGTGCTTGGCCTTGTGATGGGCCTTTGCCTTGGTGGCAGTTGCTTCGGTTTTGGCGCTTGCCACTTCCGTTTTCGCGGCGACGACGGCTTTCGCTTCCTTGGCATCCGCTTTCACAACGGCTTGCGCTTCCTTGGCGTCGGCTTTCACGACAGCCTTGGTATGGGCCGCTTCCACTTTGGCGGGAACCGAGGCTGCTGGCGCTGCGGGTGTTTGAGCAAAGGCAGCGGTAGCGAACAGGCCGGCGATCAGGGTAGCGCTCAGGTTGAAAATGCGTTTTTTCATGGTGCAGTCCTCAGTGGTGGTTTGTCTGGTATGTCTGTTGGTGCCGGGATGATTCCCGTGTCACTGAGCATAAAACGCGCCCCGCAAGCTTGCCGTTGACCTTGTTTACACTTTCTTACAATCAGCTGCTTTATCGGCTGTTGCTGAATGATGGCGGCATGAAAACGAAAAAAGACAGCCGAAGCTGTCTTTTTATGTGGCGCGAAAAACGCGCGGAACTGATTACTTGGCTGCTGCTGCGGTTGCCTCAGTTTTGGCTTCGTCAGCCTTGGCCTTGGCTTTTTTCGCTTTTTTATGGGCTTTGGCCTTGGTGGCGCTGGCATCGGCCTTGGCGCTGGCGACATCGGCTTTTGCATCAGCTGCGACGGCGGCTTCCTTGGCATCGGCTTTCACGACAGCCTTGGTTTCTTTCGCTTCTGCTTTAGCCACTTCCTTGGTGTGCTTGGCTTCTGCCTTGGCAGGCACTGCTGGCGTTTGAGCGAAGGCTGCGGTAGCGAACAAGCCGGCGATCAGAGTTGCGATTACTTTTTTCATGGTGCAGTTCCTCGAGAAGTGGGTTGTCGTTCAGGAGATGCATTTCCCCTGTCACTGAGCCAAAAACGCGCCGTGCGGCAATTGCGTTGACACGCCATTACAAATACTTACACTTGCCGTGTGACTGCCTTGCCGCATGGCCTGCCGCGTCGACGCACTCTGTTAGCTGGCGTACCGCGCCACAGCCTTCGGCAGCCTAGACTCGATGCCATCGTCACCGCATGGGTCCGCCATGAAAGCCGCCTTGAAAACCTATCAAGCCAAGCGCAATTTCGCCGCCACGCCGGAGCCGGCAGGTGGCGGCGAGGATGCGAATGAGGTGCTCACCTTCGTGATCCAGAAGCACTGGGCCAGCCGTTTGCACTATGACTTTCGCCTGGAGTTCGATGGCACGCTGAAAAGCTGGGCCGTACCGAAAGGGCCCAGCTACGACCCGCGCGACAAGCGCATGGCGGTGCAGGTGGAAGACCATCCCCTGGCCTACGCCGGTTTTGAAGGCACGATCCCCGAAAAACAGTATGGCGCGGGCAAGGTCATCATATGGGACCACGGGACATGGCAAGCGCAGTCTGCGACGCCGGACGCGCGCGCGGCTCTGGCGGCCGGCGAGCTGAAATTCACCTTGCATGGCCATAAGATGCAGGGGAACTGGGTGCTGGTGCGCATGAAAGGCGGGGGAGACAAGCGCAGCGAAAAGCAGCCTGCCTGGCTGCTGATCAAGGAAAAAGACGCGTTTGCCCGGCCGGCAGTGGAATTTTCCGTCGTGGACGAATTCCCCGACAGCGTCAAGAACAAGGCCATGCCCAGGCGTAAGAAGAGCGTGGAGCAGGCTGCAGCGCCAGCCGCCAGGCTGCCCGCCACCCTGTCGCCCCAGTTGGCCACCCTGGTTGACGCTCCGCCGCCAGACCCGCAGGAATGGTTGTTCGAGGTGAAATTCGACGGCTACCGCCTGCTCGCGCGTAGCGATGGTGATCATGTTGTTTTAATCACGCGCAATGGCAATGACTGGACGGCCAAATTGCCGACGCTGCGGCAGGCGTTGGAAAAGATGGGTTTGCCGCCAGGCTGGTACGACGGTGAGATCGTCGTCAACGACGCCAGCGGGCATCCGGATTTCGGTGCCTTGCAGCGCGCGTTCGATGCGCGAACGAGCAGCGACATTGTGTATTACCTGTTCGACGTGGCGTATTTCGATGGTCACGATTTGCGGAGCCAGCCCGTCGAGGCGCGCAGGGCACTGCTGCAGGGGTTGCTGGAAAAATTGCCCGTCTCGCCCCTGGTGCGTTTCAGTGTGGCGCTCGATGCTGCGCCGCAGCAACTGCTGGACCAGGCTTGCCGCCTGGGGCTGGAAGGGTTGATCGGCAAGCGGCGCGGTTCGCCCTACGTCACGCGGCGCTCCGGCGACTGGATCAAGCTCAAATGCGGGTTGCGCCAGGAATTCGTCATCGGTGGCTATACGGCGCCGCAGGGCGGGCGCGTAGGGATCGGTTCACTGCTGCTGGGCGTGCATGATGTGCACGGGGATTTGCGCTACGCAGGCAATGTGGGCAGCGGCTTTGACGATGCCGTCTTGCGCGACTTGCGGCGCCGCCTGGAAGCGCTGGCTATCGGGACGAGTCCGTTTGCTGGCAAGGCGGGCGGCGTGCGCCAGCCCATCTGGGTCAAGCCGCAGCTGGTGGCCGAAGTGAGTTTTGCGCAATGGACCAGTGGCGGTGCCGTGCGCCATGGCGTGTTCCACGGCTTGCGCGGAGATAAAAATCCGGCCGCCATCGTGCGCGAGCGGGCGCAGGCTATCGACAGGGAGAAGGCCATGCAGAAGCAATCCACGCCCGACAGCGTCTTGCCGGCCAGTTTCAAGGTCAGCCATGCGGACAGGGTGATCGACACGGACAGCGGCGCGCGCAAGATCGACCTGGTGCGCTACTACGCGCTGGTGGGCAAGCTGATGCTCGTGCATCTGCGGGGCCGGCCCGTGTCGCTGGTGCGCGCGCCGGCCGGCGTGGGCGGCGAACTGTTTTTCCAGAAGCACGCGGATACCGCGACAATGCCGGGTATCAGACAGCTCGATCCCGGCCTGGACCCGCAGCATGCCCCCATGCTGGAAGTGGCCAGCGTACAGGGCTTGTTGTCGGCGGCGCAGTGGAATGTGGTGGAATTTCACACGCAAAACGCGCTCGCCAGCGCCTACGACATGCCGAACCGCCTGGTGTTCGACCTGGACCCGGGCAAGGGCGTGGCCTGGCCAGCCATCCGCGAAGCGGCGGTGCTGCTGCGCGCCTTCCTGACGGAGCTGGGGCTGCCCGCCTGGTTGAAAACCAGCGGCGGCAAGGGCTTGCATGTGGTCGTGCCGATCCGCCCGAAATACGACTGGGACACGGTAAAGGCGTTTTCGCAAGCCATCGTGGCGCACCTGGCGCAGCATATACCGGCGCGTTTTGTCGTCAAGAGCGGTCCCGCCAACCGCGTCGGCAAGATCTTCATCGATTATTTGCGCAATGGCCGGGGCGCCACCACCGTATGCGCGTGGTCGGCCCGCACGCGCTCAGGGCTGGGCATTTCCGTGCCGCTGGCCTGGGATGAGCTCGACAAGTTGAAGGCGGGCGATCAATGGACGGTGAGCAATGTCCACAGCCGCCTCGACGTGGGCAATACGCCCTGGGCTGGCTATGCGCGCAGCGCGAAGGGCATCGATGCGGCCATGAAAAAGCTAGGTTTCAGTCCGCCGGCTTGAATGGCAGGGCGGCGCGCGCCAGTTGCAGGGCTTCGTCGATGGCAGCGTTGAGCTGGGGGATCTCGACGGGTTTGGTCAGGTAGCGGAAAAAGCCCGCGGCCAGGCCGTGCCGGATGTCGCCTTTCATGGCATTGGCCGTCAGCGCGATGACGGGGACGTGCGCCGTGCGCGGATCGTTGCGCAGGATGCGCTGCGCCTGGTTGCCATTCATGCCGGGCAGGTTGATATCCATCAAGATCACATCAGGGCGGCGCTCCAGCGCCAGCGCGATGCCTTGGCGCGCGTCGGTGGCCGAGATCATGCGCAGATGGGGCAGGAAGCTGACAATGTCTTCCACCAGCCGCAGGCTGGCCGGATTGTCTTCCACGTACAGCAGCAGGGCCTGGCCGCCGGCATCGGTCGCGGCGTCGCCAGCAGGCTCGGCCAGCCCCTCCGTGGCCAGTGACATCCTTTCGGGCGGCGCGGCCATGGTGTCGAGTTCTATCCAGAACACGCTGCCCACGCCGACGCAGCTGTGCACGCCCATGGTGCCGCCCATCAGTTCGACCAGGCGCTTGGTGACGACCAGGCCGATGCCCGTGCCTTCCTCGCTGCCCGCTTCCTGCCCCAGGCGGTTAAACGGCTGGAACAGTTCTTCCATCTGCGCCTCGTCCAGGCCCTTGCCCGTGTCGCGGATGGCGATGCGCACGCGCTGCACATCGGGCTGCGAAATTTCCAGCACTACCTTGCCGGAGGGACGGTTGTATTTGATGGCGTTCGACAGCAGGTTCAGCAGCACCTGCTTGAGGCGCGTATGGTCGGCCCTGACGGTCAGCTGCTCGCAGTCCGAAAAGGCCATCTCGAGCTGGCGCTGCTGCGCCTGTTCTTCCATCATCACGCGCACTTCCTCGATCAGCGCGGGCAGCGCCACCGGCTCGATCGACAGGCTCAGGCTGCCTGACTCGATCTTCGCCAGGTCGAGGATTTCATTGATCAGGGTAAGGAGGTGGCGGCCCGAGGTGACGATGTTTTGCACGAAGGCGCGCTTTTGCAGCACGGTCGCGGGCAGCGATTCGTTGGCCAGCAGCTGGGCAAAGCCGAGGATGGCATTCAGCGGTGTGCGCAATTCGTGCGACATGCTGGTGAGAAAGCGGTCCTTCGCCTGGCTGGCCCGTTCCAGTTCGATTTTCTGCTCATTGAGCGTGTGTTCGATGCGCTTGCGCTCGGTGATGTCGCGGATGGCTGACGAAACCAGCACGCCTTCGTCCGTTTCCAGCGGCGACAGGCTGATTTCGACGGGAAATTCGGTGCCGTCGCGGCGCAAGCCATACAGTTCCAGGCCTGCGCCCATGGAGCGGGCGCGCGGCGCCGTGGAAAAGGCTTGCCGGTGTTGCGGATGATCATGCGCGTAGCGGGCCGGGATCAGCACTTCCACATTGCGTCCCAGCAGCTCCGCGCGGGAATAGCCGAACAGGCGTTCCGTTTGCGAGTTGACGAGCACAATCTCGCCATTGCCGTTGACGATGACGATGGCGTCCGGCGCCGATTCGAGCAAGCCGCGGAACTTCTGCTCGGCCCGGCGCCGGTCGCTGACATCGCGGATGGCGCTGATGACGAAGGTGCCGATCTCCGTCTGGATGGGAGAGAGGCTGATTTCGACGGGGAACTCGACATTGTCCTTGCGCAAGCCCAGCAATTCCAGGTCGGCGCCCATGGTGCGCGTACGGGGCTGGTCAAAGTAGCGCACGCGGTGTCCCACATGCGCGTGGCGCAGGCGTTGCGGCAACAGGGTATCGATTTGCCGGCCGCTCAATTCGCCCTCCGCATAGCCGAACAGGCGCTGCGCCTGCTCGTTGGCCAGCACGATGGCGCCCGTGGCATTGACCATGATGACGCTGTCCGGCGTCGATTCGAACAGCACCCGGTAGCGCACATCGACAAACTGGGCGTCGCGCGCCGCCTTCAGCAAGGTCGTGTCCTTCATGGTGGAAATCAGGTAGCAGGGGGAGTCGGGCGTGGCGCGTGCGGCCTGGCAGGCCACATCGACGTAGATGAGTTCGCCATCCTTGCGTCGCCGCAGCGATTCGCGGTCATAGCAGCCATGCAGCGCCAGTTGCTCGTTGATGAGCGGGGCCGCTTCCGCCTGACCCGGCAGCGAGACCAGTTCCCACAGTGTGCGGCCCAGCGCTTCGTCGATGGCATAGCCAAAAATGCGCTGCGCCCCGGCGGTCCACCGCACGATGACATGCTCTTCGTTGGTGATGACAACGCCGCCAGGGGCGCCGTTGAGGATAAGCTGATCTAACTCGGCATCCATTGTTCTTCCGCAGGCATGACAGGGCTTGCCGGGCGGCAGGCTGTGTGCATACGCTAGCGAGAAGCTTGATCAAAGTCAATGCATTTATATTATTAAAGAGTCTCCCGGGGGCCATACGTGCTTCAGGCCGCCTTGTGTCTGGCTGGCGGCGGTTTTCGGGAGGTGGAGGAGGCCGTGCGCTTGCGCACTGGCGCGGCGGGCATTTTCTTGCCCAGGCTTTGCTGCAAGAGGGCGACCAGGTCGATCACATTGCCGCTGCGTTCTTCGGCCGCTTCGGGCGCAGGCGGCGTGATGGTCCTGGTCTGTTTCGCCTTGATCTTTTTCTTCACCAGCGCCAGCACGTCTGCGCGATAGCTGTCGTGGTATTGCGCCGCTTGCCACGTGTCGCTCATGCCTTCCACCAGCGACATGGCCATCTTGAGTTCTTTCTCGGATATGCCCGCTGCCTTCAGGGTACTGCCGGGCAAGTCCAGGTCATCCGTAGGGCGCAGTTCATCGGCGTAGCGCAGGGTGTTGAGCACGATGGCGTCGCCGACGCACACAAGCGCGCACAGGTGCTGCTTGGTGCGCATGACCACGCTGGCGATACCCACCTTATTGGCCTTGCGCAAGGTTTCACGCAGCAGCGCATAGACTTTTTCGCCGCCCTTGGCGGGCAGCAGGTAATACGGGTGCTCGTAAAAGGTCAGCGGCACCTCGACCGCATCGACAAAGGTGTCGATGGCGATGGTTTGCGTGGCCTTCACATTCGCCTGCCTTAAATCTTCATCGGACAGCACCACGTATTCATCCTTCTTGTACTCATAGCCCTTGATGATGTCGTCCCACTCGACTTCCTTGCCCGTGCGCTTGTTGTAGCGCTTGTAGCCGATGGGCGCGAAGTCGCGCCGATCCAGCATGGATAAATCCAGTTCGTGCTCGAGGCTGGCTGAAATCAGCTCGACCGGGATGTGCACGAGGCCGAAGCTGATGGCGCCTTTCCACAGTGCGCGCGCCATCGCTTATTCTCCCGCGCTGCCGGTGACGGGCAGCACGATGCCCGTGATGTAGCTGGAACAGGCGGGCGAAGCCAGGAAGACGTAGGCGGGTGATAATTCCTCCGGCTGGGCCGGCCGGCGCATGTCCGTGTCCGCGCCGAATTTCTGGATGTCCTCCGGCGTCTTGTCGGCTGGGTTAAGCGGCGTCCAGACGGGGCCCGGTGCGATGGCGTTGACGCGGATGCCCTTGTCGAGCAAGTTGCCGGCCAGCGCCATGGTGAAGGCATGGATGGCGCCCTTGGTGGTGGAATAGTCGAGCAAGTGCTTCGACCCTCGCAAACCCGTCACGGACCCCGTGTTGATGATGGCAGCGCCGCGCTGCAAATGGGGCAGCACGGCCTTGGCCATGTGAAAGTACCCGTACACATTGGTTTTCATGGTGAGGTCGAAGCGTTCCTCGCTCAAGTCCAGCAGCGATTCGGCATGTTCCTGGAAGGCCGCGTTGTTGACCAGCACGTCGATGTGTGTGAACCGTTCCATCACCTGGCTGACGGCTTGCTGGCAAAAGCCCTGTTCGCGCACATCGCCGGGGATCAGGAGGCAGCTTTGGCCTTCCGCTTCCACATAGCGGCGCGTCTCGTTGGCGTCCGCGTGTTCGTTCAGGTAAATGATGGCGACATCGGCCCCTTCGCGCGCGTACAGCACGGCCACGGCGCGGCCGATGCCCGAATCGCCGCCCGTGATGATGGCCACCATGCCGGCCAGCTTGCCGCTGCCACAGTAGTCGGGTGCCAGGAAGCGGGGTTTCAACTGCATCTGCGCTTCGATGCCGGGCTTGGCCAGGTGCTGGGCGGGCAGGGGAGGGACTGGCTGGCTACGGCTGCCTGTCTGCACGGGGGACTTGCTTTTTTGCTCGGTGGGCTTGGCTGCATCGCGGCCATCCTGCTCCTGCTGTATGCGGCGCTGCAAGTTACCGGCGGACTGGTCCTTGTTCTCGTTCATGCTGGCCTCCGTGGAAACGAAGATTCAGTATCGGCGCGGCGCCAGCATCCGACGGTGCGCTTGCTAACAGAGTGGCGCAAACGGGTGTAAAATTATATGATGATTGACATCATAGTGGGAGGCCAGCATGAAAGTGAGCAGGGAACAGGCGGCATTGAACCGCGAGCGCATCGTGGACGTGGCGGCCAGATTGTTCCGCGAAAAGGGTTACGACGGCATCGGCGTGGCTGACCTGATGAAGAACGCTGGCCTCACGCATGGCGGCTTCTACGGTCATTTCGCGTCCAAGGAAGACTTGATGATCGAGGCGTGCCAGCATGCCTTGAATAAATCGCTGGAAGGCTGGCGTGGGAAGGTTGCCAGCGACCCGCAGCGGGCGCTGCCGGCCATTATCGAGAACTATCTGACCACCAGGCACCGAGACCAGCCGGGCAGCGGTTGCCCGGCGGCGGCCATGGGCGTCGATGCGGCACGCATGTCGCCTGGCGCGCGTCCTGCGTTTACGCAAGCCACGCAGCAGCAGTTCGCGCTGCTGCAGGATTTGCTGCCCGATAGTGCGCCGGAAGAGCGGCGCCAGCAGGCGATCGCCACGTTTGCCGCCATGGTGGGCGCCATGGTGCTGGCCCGTTCCGTCGATGACGAGGCCCTGTCGGCGGAAATCCTCGATGCCGTGAAGGCGCAATTGCTGCCCGACTGAGCACAGCAGCCAAGTACCCCCTGTCAGCCGGCCTCGTCGCATGATAGGCTTCGGTTTTCAGATTTTGGGATTTCATCATGCTGCTCTGGCTCAGGCAATACCGGCGTCCTCTGTTGGCCGGGGACATCACTGCCGGTATCGTTGTCGCCATGATGATGGTGCCGCAAGGCATGGCCTACGCGCTGGTGGCCGGTTTGCCGCCCGTGGTGGGCATCTATGCCAGCATCCTGCCGCCCGTGCTGTACGCCTTGTTCGGCAGCAGCATGACGCAATCGGTAGGCCCCATGGCCATCGTCTCGCTGATGACGGCGGCCGCCCTGGCGCCGCTGGCCGACCCCGGCTCCTCCTTATATATCGTCCTGGCCGCCCAGCTGGCTTTCATCAGCGGCCTGGTCCTGCTGCTGTGCGGCGTGCTGCGCCTGGGCTTCATGGCCAGCTTTTTGTCGCGCCCCGTGATTAGCGGGTTCAGCAATGGCGCCGCCATCCTGATCATCTGGGGCCAGATCACGCCCTTGCTGGGCGCCAGCATTCCCCACTGGCATGCGCCCAGCCTCGTGCTGGGGCTGTCCGGCCTGTTGTTCCTGTGGCTGGCCAAGCGCTACGCGTCGCGCCTGATGCGGCGTTGCGGCTTGAACAAGGTGGCGGCCGACGTGGGCGCGCGCCTGGCGCCGATGGCGCTGGTGCTGGCCGGCATCGCGCTCGTCGCCTATGGCGGCCTGGAAGCGATGGGCGTGCAGACGACGGGCCACGTGCCCAGCGGCTTGCCGGGCCTGAACCTGGCCACCTCCAGCGCTCATTGGCGCACCTTGCTGTCGCCGGCGCTGCTGATCGCCTTCATCATCTTTTTGATGAGCATGTCCGCCGCCCAGACGCTGGCGCAAAAGCGCGGTGAAAAACTGCACACGAACCGAGAACTGCTGGGTCTGGGCGCCGCCAACGTGGCCAGCGCGCTGTCGGGCGGCTTCCCCGTCACCGGTTCCATCTCGCGCTCGGCCGTCAATTTCCAGGCGGGCGCGAATACGCCGCTGGCCAGCATCATCACTGCGGGCTTGCTGGCGCTGGCGCTGGTGGCGCCCACGGGCTGGCTGGCCCTGTTGCCGCTGCCGGTCTTGGCGGCCACCATCATCTTTGCCGTGGCCAGCCTGCTGGACTGGGACACCTTGAAATTGTCATGGCGCTACGACCGCAGCGATGCGCTGGCCCTGCTGGCAACGACGGCCGGCGTGCTGGTGCTGGGCGTGGAGGCGGGCGTGGTGATCGGCGTGCTGCTGTCGATGGGCACCCTGATCTGGCGCGCGAGCCGTCCGCACATCGCCGTGCTGGGGCGTATTCCGAATAGCGAGCACTTCCGCAACGTGGAGCGCTACGAGGCCCAGACCCTGCCGGACGTGTTGCTGCTGCGTATTGATGCCGGCCTGTTCTTCGGCAATGTGGAAGCCGTCACGGAGCGCGTCGAGGACGAATTGCGTGGCCATCCGACGGCGCGCCACCTGGTGCTGGTCTTGTCGGCCGTCAACCAGATCGACAGCACGGCCTTGCTGGGCTTGATCGAGCTCAACGGCGCGCTGATCAAGCGCGGCATCAGCCTGAACCTGGCCGAGGTGAAAGGGCCCGTGATGGACCGCCTGCGCCAGAGCAGCCTGCTGCAAGACCTGAGCGGCAAGCTGTACCTGAGCACGGCGCTGGCGACAAACGATCTGAGCGGGAGCAAAACATGATGATGGAATTGAATTTGCATGGCGAGCCGCGTGTGCTCGACAGCGTGCAGGCGCTGGAACAGGCACTGCAGGAAGCGCGTGCGCTGGCGCAATGCGAATTGTGGCTGACCAGGGCCACGGAGGCGGAACAGGGCCCGGCCCTGTGCATGCTGCGCAATGGCGGCAATGCCTGGCTGATGTATCTGTCGGGGCAGGACGACTTGAGTTTTCATACACTGGGTGACGAGGAGGCAGAGGGCACCTGCAGCTATCTGCTGTCCAACGGCCAGGTGGACGAGTATCCGGAAGCCTGGTGCGTGGAGGTGGAACATTGCCAGCGTGCCTTTGTCGCGTTTTTCAGGACAGGTGGCGCGCGACCGGCCGCCATCGCATGGGAGGCGGATTGAGATGGCGCACACCACGCAAACCATCATCGCCGACATCGACCGGGACTTGTTCGCCGCGCTGGACGCCAGGGCAGGTCTGCTCACGCTGCGCGCCATCTTGCTGCGCTATAAGGCCAGCGGCGTGACGGCTGCGCAAGTGGCCGCCTTGCTGCACGAACTGCGCCCCGCCACGCAGGAGGGGCCGCTGGAAGACGTGATACTGGACGCCCTCGACATGGTGACGGGCTGGTGCGCGCCGCACTTACGGGTTTGGGACGGGGTAGGGGAAAACCGTGCATCCTGAAAAGTTCAAGCAGGTGGCGGGGCTGCCGTCCGCCGAACGCCATGCCTACTTTGTGCGCAAAGTGGCCGATACGCAAGAAGTGTGGGGCTTATACCACGACGGCTGGGCCACGGCGCAAGTCGACGGCAAGATCGCCATCCCGTTCTGGCCGGAAGCGGTATTCGCGCAAGCGTGCGCCAGCGGCGACTGGGAGTATTTCCAGCCGCGCACCATCGCCCTTGACGATTTTTTGAACAAGTGGCTGCCTGGCATGGCGAGCAATCACCAGCTGGCTTCCGTGTTTCCCGTGCCGCAGGGCAGCGCCAGCATCGCGGCGCCTGCTGATCTGCTTGCCGACCTGCGAGAGGAAGCCAGACACTATGAATAATCAGGAAGAACGCCTCGACGCCTGGTACGACGGCTCGGCCATCTGCCTGATCGCCGTCGGCGCGCAGGGCGACCCGCTGGACCTGGGCGACGACGAAGTGCGCGCCCTGATCGCGAAACTGCAGCACTGCCTGGCCGAGTCTGAAGCTGCTGCGACAGGCGATTGACGGCTCAGGCGGCCGCCAGCGCCTTTTCCATCGCCACGCTGGCGAGGCTGATGCCGCTGGGATGCGCATACGCTTCCTCGCGCAAGGCAACAAAGCCGGCGGCAGCGTAAAACGGCACGGCATTGAGCGACGCGGACAGGTGCAGGCGGACTATGCCGCGCTGGCGCGCCAGCAGCTCCAGCGCCGCCAGCAGCCGCTTGCCGATGCCCAGGCCCGCGCACGCGGGGTCGACAAACACGGCATCGACTTCCTGCTTATTTGCGTCCAGCATGGCGTAGCCGGTGATGGCATTATCCTGCATCGCCACGATGCCGCCACCTGCGGCCAGCATGGCGGCATACGCAGGCGGCACGGTCGAAGCCGTCCATACAGCAATTTGCTCCGGCGCATAATGCGTGGCACAACTGACGCGCACTGCCACCGTGCGCAAGGCCCACAGGGCAACTATATCGTCGGGCAGGGCAGGGCGCAGGGTGATGGGCATGGAAGCTCCGGGAAAAAGGCCATGCTAGCGTAATCGCCAGGATCACGCCAGCAAGAGTGCCTGCCATGTTTGTCCAGTCAACGCTGCGCTGGCTTGTCCGGATCGAAATAGTACGAACCCGGCGGCGCACCCGGCACTTTCACCCGGAACTTCAGGCCGGACAGCAGCTTGTCCCACAAGGCAATCGCCTCCTCGTCGGTCAGCGACGCGGCTTCGGCGGCACCGACCATGTTGTGGGCGACTTTGGTGTACATCTTGACTTCCAGCACAGACGGATTTGCGATGTCTTTCGGTTTGCCCACCAATGCCCATTCAAAATCATGTACGCCATCGGTACGTCGTATCAGCGACTCTTCGCCTTTCCAGTGTTGAACTGTGCGCTTGCCTTCGCGCAGCAGAGTGCGCTTGGGGTAGTTGTTGCCTTGAATTTTTTTTGCGTCTTGTATGCGATGGAGTAGCGATAGTTCTCCGCGCAATCTTGACTCAAATTCTGCCGGTGGGTAGTCACCGTATGCATCTTTATTTGAGCTGATGGAGAAAGTAACATCTGGCAAGCTGGGTAAATAAATACCTACGTCGTCTATTTCTTGATATTTATACTGATTTTCGCTCATGAATCCGTGTTCTACGCAAATGCCTGGCATGGTTGGCACCTCTTCAGTAGCGCGCAAGCGGAGACTTTTTGCTTGAATGAGCTGTCTTTCTGCAGTTGCTCTTTCGGTGTCGCCATTACCTACAGCATCGCCTATGGCAAATATGAAATCCCCTTTGTTGATTAACGTCCGGTAAATTATAAAATTGGCTTCTTTGGCTGAGCTGCTATTGTAGTATCGAAGTTGCCAGCTGTTTTCTATTGGACCATTGTCATTGTAAATAATTTCAGGTGAGATGTTCAAGGATTGAATCTTTTTTAAATCAATTTCTGCCTGGCGTTTTAAATTATCCGGGCCTCCTTTAAATAAATCCACTGCCGAATTTCCGACTATTAATTCTGCTTCGTTCGGTAGATTTAACAGGTATCTGCCGAAGCATATATTTTTTGTCCTCTGGAATAATGTTTCTATTTTTCTTCTTTGAATGCTGTTTTCGTTCATTTCTTTTGCCTCATGTATTTTTTGCGGCTCAATCTCATTTGCCTTTGTTTGGATCGATAGAATAGAAATGATGAATATAAGGACTTTTTTATAATTTGGCATACTCATTCCCATTTGGCTGTTTTTGCAATTTGCACAATTGAATAAAGCATAGATGCTAGAACATGTGGATGAGTATAGCTATTTTGATGTTCATATCCAGTTCCAGCTTTCTCTCCATGGACAAATTTTTTTCCAGGTATGTGTTTTGCTGAACGATCCGATGGGACGGTTTCATCGCCAGCGGAATTTGCTGGTTGTAATTTTAGCTTCAAAACACGTGTTCCCGCCTGTATAGTAAGGTTGCCTTTTGCATCATCAGTCAGTAGCCTCCATTTATTTGGTGGGGGCGTTGTATTTTCCTGGTTGGCTGATTTTTTTATTTCAAGACCTTCAATGACTTTGAACGTTATTTCTCCATAGCTTAGGAACTCTTTTGATGCGCAATAGCTTGCATATGTATTTGGATGAAAAATTTTCTCTATTTCCTTTAATAAGGCAGAGGCATCTTTCAATCGTTGCATGACATTGTCGATGCCTCCTCCTTTGTTAAGTGGAATATTTGCCGGGTTCACCCACGAAGGATTTATTAGCCTCCACCAAGCATTTGCAGGTTGCAGGTAAATGCCCTCCAGCGCACTCTCCTTATCTCGTGGCCAACTCCAAAGCAACTTATCACTTGCGTCAACAACTTTGAGCCACTCTTGACCATATGCCATGCCGGGCATCATCTCTAGAGGAGCTGGCGTATTTGCGAGAATTGCTGTGGCATGTTCGCCGTCAATGGCAAGAACTTGGGCTGCGAGAGTATTTAATGGGCCACTCTTTTCCTGAAAACCGAAACGCATGCGTTTATATGCACTGGCGGCGCCTAAGGTAGGCATCACGTTATGATATATTCCAAGTATTTTTATATCCTTGTCATTAAGCATATTTCCATATCTAGGGTGCATCAAGGATCTGGCGAGCAAACCTCCCATACTATGCGTGACGAGAATGACCTCGCCGCATTTGAAGCCGCATTTCTGATATCCTTTTACTATGCCGCGTATGCGTTCGGCAATAACAGTGGAAGAAATGGCATTGCTCTGTAGGAAGTTGTATCCCAACGCATGAACCGGATACCAACATGGAGCAATCTTTAGCATGTCAGAATTGTTAATTGGTACTCCGGAAGAACCGCCAAATTCTTTTGGATCTTTTATCAGAAGCTTGGCAATAGGTGGGTAGGCTTGTTGGCCAAATGAATATCTACCAGTTTGTTGATCGGAAGGATCAATTTTCCAATGAGGTAAAACTTGTCCTTTTCTTGTTATATTATTCATGAAAAATTCTGTCTTTTGAAGCATTTCTCCATAGGCTCCGGCGAAAAGAACTTCACTCCATCCGCGCCACCGTGCAATATGTGCTGGCGTTTCACGTACCTCGCGGGGAATAAATCTTCCCATTACTCCAGGTTTCTGAATAGAATCTACTTGTGCATTCTTTTTAGTGCTAACAGAAATCAATGGTGGAACTCCAAGGAAATCGTCAGGAACATTATTGTGGCGTACGTCGGATCCTTTGGTGATATCACCACCTGGAAAGAAGCGTTCATTTTCAATTGAATATTGATAGTACTCAACTTCAGTTTCATTCGGATCAAAAGCCAATTGTCGATCTCTGGGGGACGCACTCCTGAACCAACCACCTAGACCGCTACCGGTTGCAACCGCCAAATTTCCAGATTTGTCTACCATGTCATCAGGCCTCCATGATCTGTTATCTGGTCGCTTCAGATCATCTTGACGTTTTTTTGTCATTCTTAAGTTACTACCCATAACACCCGGTAGAAATATGATTGGTATTATTTTCCTGGGCGGAATAGTTACGTCATGACGAATCGTATCTATTATTTCAGTCATATTGACGGTGTATTCAGCCCATCCGCCAACACTCTGCCGAAACTCGTCTTGGTGATTGCCGTGTTCATTCAGATCCGTATCGTCATTCATGGAAGTTCTCCTTTGTAGCGTATTGTGTAGCTATCCATGCCGTCCCCTTTCTGTACTGGGGTAAGTCCACCACTGCTACTCTTTTCACTGATTCTGTGGCCATCTTCGCGTATTAACTCAAAAGCTATATCGGGAGCGGGTGTGCCATCGACTTGCAGCAGTCGAACGGCCTGATCAAAACGCGCTACTGGCCGTTCATTAAATTCCTGCGACACGCTCTTCGGCGCCAAGGTTTCCAGGTTGCCGTTGAAGAGCACGGGGGATGAGGTGAAGAACTGCACCTTGTCGCTGATTTCCAGCATGTGGTTGGCGCCGTGCAGGCGTATGCCTTTCTTGCCCTTGATGTTGACCCAGTCTGCTTCGCTGATCAGCGACAGCACTTTTTGGGCGAGGATTTCGACCTCGTCGCTGTGCGCCTGGATGGACACCTTGCCGCTGGCGGCGATCAGTTTCATACCGGCCTTGTGCACGAACAGGCTGAAGGTTTTGGCGATGCTGGCAAACATGCTGTCGCCGCTGGCGAGTGAAATATGCTTGCTGCTGCTGAGCGCCACATGCTCGCTGGCGGCCAGGTGGATGGACTGCGCGGTGCTCAGTTCGATGCCGGCCGGGCTGGCCAGCAGCAGATGTGGTTCGGACAGCTCAGGGAAATCGTCGCCGGCACCTTTGATGGCGGCGTTTTGCCGCTGGATGGATACGGCGACGGCGCCCTGTTGTGCGGCGCTGTCTTGCGCACCCGCGTCAACGGCCATGCCGGCCAGTCCCTCTTGCAGTTGGCGTGCCTGCGCCAGGAGGGCTTGTGTTTCGTCGAGCTGTTTGACTGATTCCGTTCCTGTTGATGTTTCGGTGGTGATCAGCATGCCTTTGGCTGCGCGCAGTGCCCCCCAGGCGTTGCTGGCCAATTCAAAGCCAACGCCGCGCGCTTCCTTGCGACCAGCATTGTCGTCGATGCGGGTGATATTGCCCAATGAAAGCCGGCTATCCTGGTGCGCGCTGCGCAGCTGTGCCTGGATCGCGCCCTTGGTGTCGTCGAGCACGAGATGGTTGGCGCTGCGGGCGCCCAGTTCGCGGCTGCGCAAGCCGGACAGGGCGCGTTGCTGTGGCAATTGCCAAGGAGGCGGATTGGCGCTGTTGTAGACCACGCCGATGACGATGGGATGGTCGATATTGCCGTCCTGGAATTGCACGACGACTTCCTGACCCACGCGCGGCAAGGCGATTTGCCCCATTTGCGGGCCCGCCATCGGCATCATGACGCGTATCCATGGCGAGCTGCGCTCATCGAATGTACCCAGGCGGTCCCAGTGAAATTGCAGGCGGATGCGTCCCAGGGCATCGGTATGGATTTCTTCTCCGGCCGGCCCGACCACCAGCGCCGTCTGCACGCCGGCAACGATGCATGGCGCGCTGTTGTAGCCACGGCCCGGCCGCCAGCGGATGTCCCGGCGCACGCACATCATATTGTTGACATAGTGGGAGGGGGCGTTCGGGCCAACCTGATAATTATTGCTGGCGCTATGCAGCACTGACAGGATCAGGTATTCGCGTTCGGCAATACTGTCAGGGCGCTCCTGGCCAGGCTGGTAGCGTTTTTCCTCGGCGCTGAAATGTCCATCGAGCCGGAAACAAAGGCCAGACTGTGCGCCACGGTGATTGCCGGCCGCCTCGAAATACTGGCGCAGATGGTCGCTTTCTTCCATGCGGCGTTGTGCCAGCGATTCCCCAACATCGACATTCTTATAGCCATAGGCGCCCGTGTTTTCGTACAGTTCGTGGGCAAATACATCACCCTGGCGGTTCAGGGAGTAGCCGCTGGCAAGGCGTGGCTGCGGATTTTTATAGTCGAAACTGGCCAAGGTCAGCTGCTCGGAGCCGATCCGGCGCACGGCTTGCCACTGTTGCAGACCATCGTCTTCCATGGAACCCGATTCGCAGTGGAAGCGCATCGCGCCGTCGCCCGATAGCGTGGCGATCATGTCCGCCAGGGTGCTGTTGTCTGCGAGCCAAAGCGTATGGCCGTCGGCGCGGTGCTCATACCAGTAATGCCAGCCCAGCGCTTCCCAGCGCCGGTGCAGGTGGTTGTAGTCGGTTTCATTGTGCTGATTGGCGCAGGTGAGCTGTGGATCGTCGCCCTGAATGCTGGTTTTCCAGTCGCGCTGCTCGTAGTGCGCAAATGTTGTTTCGGTCAACTGCATCACGCTTTTGCCATGAAAGGACACATTGTCCTGACGCAGCCGGGCGAAGGCCAGCCAGGGTTGCAGCACCATGCGGTACCAGGCAAAGCCGCCATCAGCGCGCAGCAGGCAAAACTCGCCCACATAGCCGTTAAAGTGGCGCAGCGTGCCATCGTCGCGCACCATGGAAATGGTTACCATGCGGCCCATCATGGCCTTGAGCGCGATGTGCGCGTCATCGGACAGCAATTCGGCCTCGAAACGGAAGTCGCGCGATACCTCTTCCCTGGCGGTCAGCGAATTGACCAGCAGGATGGTGCCGCCCGGTCCATCTTCATGGGGGAAGTCGATCTTCAGCAGGCGCCGTTCTTGCGCGGCGAGGTCGAAGGCCGACAGTGCCGCCTGGATGCTTGCATGCATGGCCTGCCTCCGTTATAGGGATGTGATCAGGTGGGCGCCACAGGCGGTGGCATCGCCGTCATAGGCGTACGCCTTGCCCATGTGTTTTGCGCCAGCGCCATCCGGCGTGATCGGAAAGCTGCCTTTGCACTTTGGGCAGAAGGTCGTGTCATCTGCCAGCGCCGCCGTCTTCCCCATCACGGTGCTGCCAGACGATGCGCTGGTGACCTTCCCGCCGTGATCAGTTGCGTCTCCTAGCCGGATGACGCCGCGTCCCGCATGTTTCATGTTTGCCTCGCTTTCCAGGGATGACTGCTCAAGTCAGTTGCAGCAAGTAACGCACTTCCGCGCCGCCTGCCTTGCCTTGTGCGGTCTGCAAGAACGTCGTCCAGCCAAGGCGCCGCCTTTCTGAAGGTTGGGAGCTCAGGAGAAGGGGCGTAATGCATGGCGGACTCAATATCAGCCGAACTTCATACTGCAAGTCTGGTACGCCGAACAGCGCGAGCATCTTTGCCAGTGCCGCCGCACCTGCGCTGCGCGGCAGGAAACGTTGCAGGCCGGCGGGATCCAGCGGGCCGATATGCAGGCATACGCGCATGTCCTGGCGCCAAAGCCGCAGGCCAACGGTTGCGCCGCGCGCCAGGGTAAAGTTGGCACTGCTCAGCAGGCTGCGCCGATTTTTTCCCAGATAGTCCCAGCCACCGACAAATTGTTGCAGGACGACTGGCACACCGCAGTACTCGGCCAGTACGGGGCCAATCGCTTGCGCGGAGACGGGGCGGCAGCGCAGCTGACCCGCGTACCAGGCCGCGACGTCCTGTGTCACGGCTTCAGGTTCGGCGCTCGACGGCAGCGCAGTGCGCCGCACGCCGGCCAGTGCCAGCAACAAGGGCAATTGGGCATCGTTTGCCTGGGTCTGGAGCGTGGATTCCAATCGATACTTTTCCCACGCCTGGTAATACAGCACGACCATGCGGTGCGAAAAGATATCGAGGAAGGCCGAGACGCCAGCGTCTTTGCTCGACATGCGGTAGGCGGCAATGCGTTCTGAGTGGTGCAAGGGCAAGGTGCCGCCGACGCCCAGAAAACGCATGAACGTCGGTATCAATATCAGTTGTTCATTGTCGTCGAGCGAGAGGTGCTCAATTTCACTGGCGGGGAAATTCAAGGACATGCTGTTCTTGAAGCGCAACACCTGGCTGAAGGCTTGCGCCTGTGACACATGCTGACTACGTAGCCAGCACAGCAGAATACGTACCGCCTGCACGAACTGGTAACGGTACGGCTCGGCTAGCAAGTGTCGGACTACACCAGATTCTGCAGTCCGCTTCTTGGTTTGCATCGGATCAGCTCCTCTCCGCTTTGCAGTGATAGCACCACCAGTTCGATGAAACTGTTGATTTGCACATACAGCCCAAGGAAGTGATCGATCACCTGCACAAACAGGTGCATGCCGCTGCCGACGAACGCTTCCTCGTCAAGCGTGATGCGCACTTCCACGCCATGCGCCAAAGAGGTGCCGCGCTTGTGTCGCAGCCACGTCGTGGTCGGCGAGTGCGCCAACGCGACGATGCCGCTGATCTGGCGTTGCGAGGTGGCCGATTGGGATAAGTCGTACAGCGTCAGCATTTCGCGCAGCGCCGGCATGCCTTCCTGGACCAGTGCATGATGATTCAGCGCCAGATGCGAAATCAGGCGCCAGTGCAGGCCCGCGCCCGGTGAAAAACGCCGTGGCTGGCTGGGGCGTCGCAGCATGTGCAGCGCAGGTCCGCCGTCACACGGCTGCAAGTCTCCTTGCGGCTGGCCGTATTTGAGTGCAAGGGGAAGATCTCGGTTACTGCATGTCAGCGACAGCGACAGGCTTGCCTTTTCATGGATCAGGGGATTGAAGTCGCTATCGACCAATGTGATTTTCTTTTCATGGCCAGGACTTCTGATGGCCAAAGCCATGTCGTGCCGCATGATCCAGTAATGGCCTTGTTGCGCCGAACCCTCTCCATGGCGCAGGCTGTACAGCGGGCGAAATTCGGTCAGCGTGCTTTCGCCTCCCCGTTGGCGCAACAAACGCACCGCATCGACAGTGATGACTTCGTAACCATGGGCATGGGTAGCATGTGCCAGCACGGAATAGTCGGTTTTCTGCCGGGTGACGGCAATCGGCACGCCTTCCTGGCGGAAGAGATTGACAGCGGGACTGCAGCCCAGTCTCAAGTTTGCGCTGGAAATACTGGACAACATGCGTGCCGAAGCGGAATCGGGCCGCAAGCCGGCCATGCACAGATGCAGGCCAAAGCGCTGGCAACCAGGTGGCAGGGCCGCACCCAGCGCCGCGATATCAATGTCAAAGAAATTGAATTTTTCCGGGTATGCAAAATACTCGCTCAAGATGCGGTAGGCCGGCTGCGAGCGGGCACCGAAAGGTATCAAGGCATCCGTGTCGGCGAAGCCGACGGGCGTCAAAGGCACGGCGGGCAATGCCATCCATTGTGCCGCGTCGATTGACACAAAAGCGCAGACTGTGTGCATGAACAAGGCATCGCGCAATGCGGCGGAAAAAGAAGCTTCACCATCAATGAACACGCGCAGGGATGCGGGCGCCGCATCGAGATGCCGGATGCCGATGTTCAGCGAGGAGCTGGCCGATGCTGGCAGGCGTACGCCAGGCGGTGCCTTGATCTTCGCATCGAAACCTGCGCTTTCCAGTATCGATGCTCCTGTCGTCATGTCGTAGGCCGTCTTGAAGCGGCAGCGCACGTCGCGCACAGGCGTTGCGTCCATTTCACTGCCGGCCGGCAGGTGCAATACGCCCGCTCCGGCTGTCGGGGCGGACTGGTGCACGATGGTGCACGATGGGAAGGGGCGCAGATAATGTGGGAACAGGGCTTCGAACAAGGCTTCGGTAAATTGCGGAAAGTCGTCATCAAGCCGTTTTGAGATGCGTGCCGCCAGCATGGCCACCGATTCGATCAAGTGTTCGACGTGCGGATCTTCGCAAGACTCGCCGGACATGTGCAATTTGCCTGCGATTCTCGGATAACGTTCGGCAAACTCACGGCAATGCCGCCGCAGCATCACCAGCTCGCGTTCGAAATACGGCAGCAAGTCCTCCATCTCACTTTCCCTGTGTCTTTGCGGTGGAATGGCCAGTATCCGAGCGTTTGCTCAAGGGGAAATTGCGTTTGCGCAAATAATTGAACAGGGTTGCTGCGCAACATCAAGGACGTCCAAGCTGGCAACATCAAAATGGCAAGGCAGCAAGATTCCAACGGTCAACATGGAGAACGCAATGACATTGCCATCCAAATTACTGTGGTCCGAGGGCCTGGCCATCGGTCCCCAGCAATTCCAGCAACTGGACCGCTACCATGAAGCGCGCCTGCAGCGTCTGGCCTCATTAATTAATCCACATTTATGGGGCGTGCATGGCGTCAGCTGGAATGCGGATGCACTGGCCAACAATAGCCTGCGGGCGGACACCATGTCGCTCGTCTTTCAGGATGGAGAACTGTTCGAAGCGCCGCTTGGCGATGTACTGCCCAGTGCTGTAGACCTGTCCAAGCTACCTTCCAGTGAACATAGTTTTACTTTTTATGCCGCGCTGCCCGGGATGCAGGCACATGGCGGCAATTTGAGCTCTGCGGGCGCGCGCTATGTCCAGGCGGATATCGAGACCCCGGATTTGTACAGCGAGGCAGTCAGCATAGACGTGGCCTACCTGAAAAAACGCGTGCACCTGCTGTCGCAACTGGACCCACTGAATGATTACCTTGCCATCCCGGTGATCCGCTTGTACCGCGCGGGTAACGGCGGCTTTGAAATCGATACTTCCTTCATTCCGCCTTGCCTGACCATCAGCGCCGAGTCTTCGCTGCAGAAAATGCTCGATTCGCTGATCGATCGTATGGGCGCGAAAATTGAAGCGCTGTACAGCCGTCACCGTCAGCCCGGTAAAAATACGGTTGAATTTCATGGCGGGGACGTCTCCTCGTTCTGGATGCTCAATACGTTGAGCACGGCGGGTGCCACGCTCAGTCATTGCGCCAGTTACCGGCGCCACCATCCCGTGTATTTGTTTGAAAAATTGATGGCATTGGCTGGCGGCTTGATGACATTTTCCAAAAAATACACATTGAGCGACTTGCCGGCTTATCGTCACGATGACGCTGCTCCCGGTTTCGGCAAGCTCGATGGCATCATTCGCGACCTGATCGATACTGTGCTCCTGTCGCGTTACTTCCCGATTGCATTGAACAATGACATGCAACAAAACACCCACTATCACGGCTTGCTCGATGCCACGCGGATTGACCGTCAGACCGAATTCTGTCTTGCGGTAAACGCCGATATGCCTGCGCTGGAACTGGTCGCCACGGTGCCGTTGCAATTCAAAATTTCGTCTCCGGACAATATCGAACTATTACTGAGCCGGGCACTTCCGGGTGCTGAGTTGCGCCATATGGCACAGGTTCCTGCTGAAGTGCCGGTGCGCCCGAATACGTATTACTTTTCGATCGATAACAAGGGCAGTATTTATGACAGCATGATCAAGGCCCAGGCGATTGCGATTTATGTGCCGTCTGGTATAAAAGGGCTGAAGCTGGAATTGTTCGGTATCAGCGGCACCGCCGCGTAACGATGGTTGGCGTTGGGATTGGGTGCATCGTGAAAAGATTGTCCTAAGCAATAGACTTGCCCCTGCAGTTGACGTTATCATGTTTTTGTAAGTGTCGGTGGCTGACCAGCCAGCGCATGGTTGAAACATGGTGACAGGCGGGAGTGAGCATGGGCATGGCGAGTGATGCGTGAAGTGCCGGGCGGAGGGCAGGGCAGGGCAGCGGTGCGCCGTTGCTGCCGCGTATTGCTGCTGGCGTTCTGTGTCGCCGCGCCCTGCGCCGCTTTGCCGGCATCGGCGCCCGCCGCCGCGTCGCCGCACCAGGGGCAGCGCGTGCTGTTCCTCAACGCTTACGATTATGGCCGCGCCGGCGTGGAATCGTACACGCGCACCTATGTCGCCGCCATGGCCGCCGCGGGCCTGGCCAGCGAAGACATCATGGTCGAGCACCTGAACATGAATACCCAGGGAGACCCGGCGCTGCGCAATGAGATGCGCGATTTGTTGCTTTTAAGATACACTGAGGTAATGGGACGCAAGGCCGACCTGATCGTCGCCATGCAGCAGCCAGCGCTCGATTTTTTGCTGTCGGACCTGGCGCCGCTGGCGCGCGACGTGCCCGTGCTGGCGATTAACACCTCAGGCATGGCCTTGCCTGCCGGCAGCCCGGCTGCCATCTGGCAGCAAAAGGCGAATGTCGATTTTCCCGGCACACTGGCGCAAGCCATGGCGCTGTTCCCTGACACCAAGACCATCGTCATGGCCGTCGGCACCAGCGAGGCCGACCAGGTCTTGAAGCGCAACATGCAGCAGGCGGCGCTGGCGTGGCAGGGCAAGGTGGCCATGCGCTACCTCGACAACCTGACCCTGGAGCAGATGCGCGCGGCCGTGGCGCGGCTGCCCTCCGATGCCGTGCTGGTGGCGGGCAATGTCAACCGCGACGTGGACGGCGCCATCGCCACGCCCGTGCAGTTTTCCGTGCAACTGGCGCGGCTGGCGAATGTGCCCACCTTTGGCATGTACAACGCGACGGTCGGCAAGGGCATCCTGGGTGGCTCCATCCTGCACATCGAACAGGCCGCGCAGCAGGTGGCGCAAATGTCGCTCGCAGTGCTGGCGGGCAAGGCGCCCGCCGCACCGGGCGCCTTGCTGCAGCCCGCTCGCCCGGTGCCCATGTACGACTGGAAACAGCTGCAGCGCTGGGATGCCGACATCAGCCGCCTGCCGCCGCACACGCTGTTCCTTAACCGGCCGCCGCAACTGTGGCATGAACACCGCGTTGCCGTGCTGCTGGTGGGCGGCGTCTTTATCGTGATGGTCGGCTTGCTGAGTGCCTTGCTGCTGCAGCGGCGGCGCCTGCGGCGCGCCGAGAGCGATGCGCGCGAGAGCGAGCAGCGCTTTCGCATCCTGGTCGAGCATGCGCCGGAAGCCATCCTGGTGTACGACCTGGACCTGGATCGCTTCGTCGACGCCAACAGCAGCGCGCAGTGCATGCTGGGCCTGTCGCGCGAAGCGCTGCTGGCGCGCGGGCCGTTCGACCTGTATACCGGCAAGCAGCCCGATGGCCTTCCGCTGGGACTGATGATGGAAGAGCATCTGCGCCGCGCCATGCTGGGCGAGCCTGTCCTGGTGGAGCGCAATGTGCGGCGTGCCGACGGCAGCACTTTTCCCTGCGAGGTGCGGCTGGTCAAATTGCCCATGGAAGGGCGGCGCCTGGTGCGCAGCGGCATCGTCGACATTTCCGAGCGCAAGCACAGCGAGCAGGAATTGCTCGGCTACCGCGACCACCTGGAAGAACTGGTGCAGCAGCGCACGGCCGCCCTGTCTGTGGCCGTCACCGAGGCCGAATCGGCGAATCGCGCGAAAAGCGTTTTCCTGGCCAACATGAGCCACGAATTGCGCACGCCATTGAATTCCGTGATCGGTTTTTCGCAGATGATGGCCGATTCGAGCAGCATGTTCGAGGAAGAAAAGCATAACCTGGCCATCATCAACCGCGCCGGCCACCACTTGTTGACCTTGATCAACGATATCCTGGAATTGTCGAAAATCGAAGCGGGCCGCATGCAGCTGCAAACGGGACCCGTGGACTTGAATGGTTTGCTCGACGAGGTGCTCGAGATGGTGCGCATGCGCTCGAGCGACCAGGGCATCGCGCTGCAGATCGAACGTTCCGGCGTGCCGCCGCTGGTGCGCCTCGATGGCGCCAAGCTGCGCCAGGTGCTGCTCAATTTGTTGTCGAACGCGCTCAAATTCATCGAGCAGGGCAGTGTGATCTTGTCGCTGGCGTGCCAGGCGGCAGAAGATGGGCAGACGGCGCTGTCGTTTGCCGTGCGCGATACGGGCAGCGGCATCGCGGAAGCGGATCTGGAACGTATCTTTGAACCGTTTGTGCAGGCCGACAGCGCCGTGGCGCAGGCCGGCACGGGACTGGGGCTGACCATTTCGCGCGAATTCGTGCGCCTGATGGGCGGCGAGTTGCGCGTCGATTCCACGCTGGGAGCGGGTTCCGTATTCCGTTTCGACTTGCGCGCACCGGTGCTGCAGCAACCGGCCATCGCGGCGCTGGCGCCGGGCCGCGTGGCGCGCCTGCCGCCGGGCCAGCGCGGGCGCATGGTGCTGCTGGTCGATGATGACGACAACTGCCGCAAGCTGCTGGCCGGCTTGCTGGCACCACTGGGCTTCCAGTTGCAGCAAGCGGCGGGCGGCGCGCAGGCGCAAGCCATGCTGGCGGCGCAGCGCTACGACATGGTGTTGAGCGACTGGCGCATGCCAGGCATGGATGGCCTGGCGCTGACGCGCTGGCTGCGCGCGCAGCCGGTGCTGGTGCAGCCGCGCCTGGTGATCATGACCGCCTCCGCCTTCGAAGAAGAAAAGCAGGAGGCGCTGGCGGCCGGCGCCGACGGTTTCCTGCGCAAGCCGATCGAACAGGAACACCTGTTCGCCATGCTGGAGCAGCAACTGGGCGTGCGCTTCCAGCGCACCACCGCCGCGTCGCCGCGCGTGCCCGCGCCGGCCTTTGACCTGTCGCAGGCGCTGGGCCAGCTGGGTGCAGCCGAACGGCAGGCGCTGCTCGAATCCGTGCAGGCGCTCGATTTGCGGCGCAGCGCCATTGTGCTGGCCAGCGTGGCAACTGGCCTGCCGCAGCTATCCGCGCATATCGCCGCCATGCTGGAACAACACCAGTACCAGCCACTGTGCGCCTTGCTGGCGCAGATGGCCAGCGAACCGCAGGGCGAAGACGCATGACTTTTTACGCACCCAAGGGCGCCCGCCTGGGCGGCGTGTCCATCGTGCTGGCCGTCAGCGTAACGTTGACCTTTGTCGTCACCGTGCTGCTGCTGGTGTTTGCCGTGCTGTTTTACCAATCCGAGCGCGAACAGCGCTGGCAGCAGCTGCAGCAAAGCCTGGCCGTCAGCGCGGACCAGCTGGCCGTGGCCATCGAACTGCCCTTGTGGAACCTGGATGAAAAGCAGATGCAGGCCATCATGCGCAGCATGTTGGGCAAGCGCGAACTGGTGGCCAGCTCCCTGACGCCGGGCATCGGCAAGGAAGCGCTGGTCCTGCGCCGCAATGCGGACGGCGCCATCGACAGCCTCGCCGCGCTGCCCGCCGAACCGGGCTGGCTGGTGCAGCGGCGCTCCGTGACGATGGGTGGACAAGTCATCGGCAGCGTCGCCGTGTATGCGACGCCGGCCTTGCTGCACGCGCAGCTGCGGCAGCGCGCGCTGGGCATCGGCGCCATGATCGTGGCGCTCGACGTGATCCTGGTGGCCAGCATCTGGCTGCTCATGTGGTGCCTGATGCTCAAGCCCCTGAAGGCGATTGGCCAGTATGCGGCCGGCGTCAAGGCGGGGCAGGGCGAAGCCTTCGGCACGCCGCCGAAAGCGTGGTTCCTGGGCGAGCTGCGCACCCTGTACCGTTCCATCCGCGACATGGTGGCGCTGCTCGACAGCCGTTACCGCGCCCTGCAACGCAGCGAGGAGCGCGTGCAGATGGCGACGGGCGCGGCCAGCATCGGCATATGGGACTGGAACGTCAGCAGCGACGCATTGCAGTGGGATGAACAGATGTACGCGCAATTCAAGGCCGATGCGTCCGGCAACATGTCGCCGGCGGCGATCTGGCGCGCGGCGCTGGTGCCGGACGATGTGCCGGCCGCCAAGGAGGCCTTGCGCGCCGTACTGGGCACAGGCCATGCGTTCACGCACGAGTATCGGATCCTGTGGCCCGATGGCGCCATCCGCTACATCAAGGCCGATGCCGTGATCTTCCGCGACGGGCGGGGCCGCCCCATGCGCCTGGTGGGTTCCAACTACGACATCACCGCGCACCGCGAGGCCGAACTGGAACTGCTGCGCCACCGCCATCACCTGGAAGAACTGGTGGTCGAGCGCACGAGCGCCCTGTCGGTGGCCGTCAGCCAGGCGCAGGCGGCGAACCGCGCCAAGAGCACCTTCCTGGCGAACATGAGCCATGAACTGCGCACGCCCTTGAATTCCGTGATCGGCTTTTCGCGCCTGATGGCCGCCTCGCCCAACATGCAGGACGATGAAAAGCGCAACCTGGCCATCATCCACCGCTCCGGCAATCATTTATTGACATTGATCAATGAAATCCTCGAACTGTCGAAGGGCGAGGCGGGGCGCTTGCAGGCGCAGGCGACCGTGGTGGCGCTGGCGCCGCTGTTGCAGGAAGTGATGGACATGCTGGGCATGCCCGCCGAGCAGCAGGGCTTGGTCCTGCAACTCGATTGCGCGGACCTGCCGGCTGCGGTACTGCTTGATGCGACGCGCTTGCGCCAGGTGCTGCTGAACCTGATGTCGAACGCCGTCAAGTTCGCCGGCAGCGGCAAGGTTACCTTGCGCGTGCGCGGCGAGCGGCGCGACGATGCCACGTGGCGCCTGTCTTTCGCAGTCAGCGACACGGGCATCGGCATCGCCCCGGAAGACCAGCAGCGCATCTTCGAACCCTTCGTGCAGGCCGATAGCGCGGGACCGAAGGATGGCACGGGCCTGGGCCTGGCCATCTCGCGCGAATTCGTGCAGTTAATGAAGGGCGAACTGACGGTGGAGTCCTCGCCGGGGATGGGCGCCACCTTCCGTTTCAGTATTCCAGCGCAGGCGGCGCAGGTACGGATGCTGCCATCCGTGCCGCCGGCCCCGCCAGCGCAGGCGGCAGTACTGCCGGCACTGCAGGCGCAAGACTTGCGTCTGCTGGCCTGGGAAGAGCGCGCCGCCTTGCTGGTGGCGCTGCGCGAATTGAACCTGGCCAGGGTGGCACAGCTGCTGGCGGCCCTGCCTGCGTCGGCGGCGCCGTTGCTGGCGCCGCTGCAGGCCATGCTCGACCAGCACCAGTACCGTCAGTTGTGTGTCTTGCTGGATAGCGAGGGCGCGCTGGCACATGCCTGAAAGTGTGGGCTGACAACATCGGATTCGATGAAAAGACGGACTAAGTGCCGCCGATGGATGGTGCTAAATTGCAATAAAGATTATGATGATAGTACGTAGTTCACCGCAAAGAAATGTCTTGTCCAGCGTGGCAACTGACCGCCGCGCCTCATCCAAAGCTGAGAGAACTGCTACATGCACCGCGATTTTTCCGAAGTGAATGCTAAGGGCGAAGTACTGATCGTTGAAGATACGCCGGCTTCGCTGAAGCTGTTGAGCGATTTGCTGGGCGGCGCCGGCTATGCGGTGCGCCAGGCGCCGAACGGTGAGCTGGCCCTGTGGACGGCTCAGGCGCGCCCGCCTGAGCTGATCCTGCTCGACGTGCGCATGCCGGGTCTCGACGGCTTTGAAGTCTGCCGCCGCCTGAAGGAGATTCCGTCCCTGCGCCAGGTGCCAGTGATCTTCCTGTCGGCCCAGTACGATACGGACGACAAGGTGCGCGGCTTTGCGCTGGGTGCCGTCGATTTCATCGCCAAGCCCTTCCAGGCCGAGGAAATCCTGGCCCGCACCGATGCGCATGTGCGCCTGGCGCGGGCGCAGCTGCAGCTGGCGCAGGAGCGTGCCAACCTGGAACGGCGCGTGGCCGAACGCACGGCCGAACTGGAACAGGTGGCCAGCACCCTGGCGCGCGAAGTGCAGATCCGCCGCGCCAACGAGGAATTGCTGCGCCTCTCGGGCCAGGTCTTCGAAGCCACTCAGGACGCCATCCTGATCACGGATCCGGCCGGCATCATCGTCACGGCCAATCCCGCCTTTACCCGCATCACTGGCTACGCGGCGCAGGATGTGGTGGGCACGGACATCATGCGCCTGCACGCCGAATATACGGGCGAAGCGGTGCTGCTGGCCATGCGCCAGGGCTTGCGCAGCAGCGGCTGCTGGTCGGGCGAGGTGCAGACGCGGCGCAAGAGCGGCGACACCTATCCCTGTTTGCTCAGCGTGTCCACCGTGCATGGCCCGGACGGCGGCGTTGTCAACTACGTGGGCGTCTTCCTCGATATCAGCGAGCGCAAGGCCGAGCAGCATCTGATCGACTTCCTCTCCTACCACGACGCGCTGACTGGCTTGCCGAACCGCGTGCTGCTGCGCGAGCGCTTCGAACAGGCGCGCGCCAACGCCCTGCGCGACAGCCAGCAAGTGGTGCTGATGTGCCTGGACCTGGACCGCTTCAAGAACATCAACGATTCGCACGGCCAGGCCGTGGGCGACAAGGCGCTGCAAGTGGTGGCGCGTTTTCTGTCCGGCTGCGTGCGCGAGGGCGACACCGTGGTGCGCCAGGGCGGCGACGAATTCCAGATCCTGCTGCAGGACGATGCCCTGCTGGGCCGCACGCTGGCGCTGGCGCAGACCATCCTGGCCGGCTTGCGCGAAGAGCTCAGTGTCGGTGGCGAGCGCCTGGCGCTGACCACCAGCATCGGCATCGCCATGTGCCCGGCCGACGGCGACAGCCTCGACGACGTGCTGCGCCACGCCGACACGGCCCTGGTGCGCGCCAAGGAAATGGGGCGCGATCATTACGCTTTCTTCACGGAGCGCATGGGCAGCGATATCCGCGCCCGCCTGGCCATGCAGCAGCAGCTGCGCGGCGCCATCGGCCGCGAGGAATTCGAAGTGCACTATCAGCCGCAAATGTGTTTGCGCACGGGCGCCATGCTGGGCGCGGAGGCTCTGCTGCGCTGGAATAACCCGGTGCTGGGCAAGGTGCCGCCCGGTCTGTTCATCGCGCTGGCCGAGGAATACGGCTTGATCACCGCCATCGGCGAATGGGTGCTCGAAACCGTCTGCGCGCAGATCCGTGCCTGGCACGACGCGGGCCTGGGCAGCATCAAGGTGGCCGTCAACCTGTCTGGTAAACAGTTCGCGCAGGACCGTACGGTGCCTTTCGTCGAAGCGGCATTGCGCAAATACGGCATCGCGCCCGCCTGCCTGGGCATCGAGATCACGGAAAGCACGGTGATGGGCGACCCGGACAAGGCGGTGGCCGCCCTGACGCGCCTGAAGGATATCGGCGTGGGCATTTCGCTCGATGACTTCGGCACCGGCTATTCCAGCCTGGGTTACCTGAAGCGCTTTCCCATCGACGTGCTGAAGATCGACAAATCCTTCGTCGACGACGTCACCACCAGCAGCAGCGACGCGGCCATCGCGCGTTCCGTCATCTCGCTGGCGCACAACCTGGACATGCGCGTCATCGCCGAAGGCGTGGAAACGCGCGAACAGGTGGACTTCCTGACGGAACACGGCTGCGACGAAATGCAGGGTTATTATTTCAGCCGTCCCCTGGCTGCTGCACCATTCACGGCCTTGCTGCGCGAACGGCGCGCGCTGGCCGTGGCGTAGACGCCGCGGTGCGGCCGATGCACCATGCGGGTGCGTCTGCCGCAGCGTGGTGCGCAATTCTCACGGTTCCATCCCTTGATGCTGGCACATATCCTGCTTAGGTAATCGCTTATTTACGCGATTGCCCCGCATGCCAGACAGTACTCACCCAGCCATGCCCTCACAGGCCAGCGCACATGACGCCTGGCAGGCGCACTTGCGCCTGGGATTTGCCTGGCACGATGGCGTCAGCCGTCTGGTCGAGCGCACGCACAGCGGCCCCCTGCGCGTGCAAAAGCCTTTGTATCCGGAAGGCGATGCCGTCTGCCACGCCATCATCATCCATCCGCCCGGCGGCGTGGTGGGCGGCGACCAGCTGGCTGTCGACGTCACGGTGGGCGAAGGCGCGCACGCGTTTCTCACGTCGCCGGGGGCGGCCAAGTGGTACCGCGCGAATGGCCACGTCTCGGGCCAGCACATCGTGCTGCGCGCCGGTAGCGGCGCTTCCATCGAGTGGCTGCCGCAGGAAAGCATTTTCTTCGACCAGGCGTGCGTGCGCCTGCGTCACGAGGTGGAACTGGCGGCGGACGCCAGCTATATCGGCTGCGACATCGTCTGCCTGGGCCGCAGCGCCTCTGGCGAAATTTTTAATGAAGGCAGCATCGCCCAGCAGGTGCAGATCCGCCGCGGCGGCAAGCTGCTGTGGTGGGAGCAGGGCGTGCTGGCCGCCGGCGGCGCGCTGATGGCCAGCCCACTGGGACTGGGGGGGCACACGGTGTGCGCCACCCTGATCGCCGTCGGCACACCCGTTTCTGCCGCCGTGCTGGCTGCCTTGCGCGAGATCAAGGTGCCTGCCGGCGCCGCGTTTGGCGCCACGCAGATGAAATCGCTGGTGGTGGTGCGCCTGCTGTGCGGCGACAGCGAGGCGGCGCGCACGATCATGCTGGCCGCCTGGCAGCTGCTACGCCCCGCCATGTTGGGACGCGACGCCGTCGTGCCCCGCATCTGGAACACTTAATCAGGAAAGAAGCGCAAGGAAAACCATGGACCTGACTCCCCGCGAAAAAGACAAGCTGCTCATTTTTACGGCCGCGCTGCTGGCCGAACGGCGCCTGGCGCGCGGCTTGAAGCTCAATTACCCGGAAGCGGTGGCCCTGATCAGCGCCGCCATCATGGAAGGTGCGCGCGATGGAAAATCGGTGGCGCAGCTGATGTCGGACGGTACGAAAATACTCTCACGCGCGGACGTCATGGATGGCATCGCCGAGATGATCCCCGATATCCAGGTGGAAGCGACCTTTCCCGATGGCAGCAAGCTTGTAACCGTGCACCACCCGATACCGTAGTTTTTTGATTGGCCAGGGCGCCACCCGCGTCATGGCTGTTTTTGCGCTGGCGACCCGCCGGCAAGCGTAACGCGATCTTTGAAGGAGTCCCTCATGACCCCAGGCGAATACAAATTGGAAGAAGGCGAAATCAGCCTCAATGTGGGCCGCGCCACGGCCACCGTGGTGGTGGCCAACCGGGGCGACAGGCCGATACAGGTCGGTTCGCACTTTCACTTTTTTGAAGTCAACCCGGCGCTGGCCTTCGAGCGCTGGCGCGCCTACGGCATGCGCCTGAACATCACGGCCGGCACGGCCGTGCGCTTCGAACCTGGCCAGCAGCGCACGGTGGAACTGGTGGCGCTGGCGGGGGAGCGCAAGGTCTACGGCTTCAATGGTGAAGTCATGGGCGAACTGCAAGACACTCCACCAGGAAAGGATTGAGATGGCCAGCATTCCCCGCAGCGCATACGCCGAAATGTTCGGCCCCACCACGGGCGACCGCATCCGCCTGGCCGACACGGAACTGTTCATCGAGATCGAGCATGACTATGCGATCTACGGCGAAGAAGTGAAATTCGGTGGCGGCAAGGTGATACGCGACGGCATGGGCCAGTCGCAGCGCTGCGCGGCCGAGGTGATGGATACCGTCATCACGAATGCCGTCATCCTCGACCACTGGGGCATCGTGAAAGCCGATATCGGCTTGAAGAATGGGCTGATCTTCGGCATCGGCAAGGCGGGCAACCCGGACATCCAGCCTGGCGTAACCTTGCCCATCGGCGGCGCGACCGAGATTATCGCCGGTGAAGGCATGATCGTTACGGCCGGCGGCGTCGATACGCACATCCATTTCATTTGCCCGCAGCAGATCGAGGAAGCCCTGATGAGCGGCGTGACGACCATGCTGGGCGGCGGCACGGGGCCGGCCGTGGGCACGGCCGCCACCACCTGCACGCCGGGACCATGGCACTTGCACGCCATGCTGGCCGCCGCCGACGCCTTCCCGATGAATCTTGGCTTCATGGGGAAAGGCAACGTCAGCTTGCCGCTGCCACTGGAAGAGCAGGTGCGCGCGGGCGCCATCGGCCTGAAACTGCACGAGGACTGGGGCAGCACGCCGGCCGCCATCGACAATTGCCTGTCCGTCGCGGACCGCATGGATATTCAGGTTGCGCTGCACAGCGATACCCTCAACGAGGGCGGGTTTCTGGAGCACACCCTTGCCGCCTTCAAGGACCGCACCATCCACACCTTTCACACGGAAGGGGCGGGCGGCGGCCATGCGCCAGACATCATCGCCGCCGTGGGACAGTCCAACGTGCTGCCCTCGTCGACCAACCCGACGCGCCCGTTTACCGTCAACACGCTCGACGAGCACCTGGACATGCTGATGGTGTGCCATCACCTGGACCCGGCGATTGCCGAAGACGTGGCGTTTGCCGAGTCGCGCATCCGCCGCGAAACCATCGCCGCGGAAGATATCCTGCACGACATCGGCGCCATCTCGATGATGTCGTCCGACTCGCAAGCCATGGGCCGGGTCGGCGAGGTGATCATGCGCACCTGGCAGACGGCGCACAAGATGAAGGTGCAGCGGGGGCCGCTGGCGCCCGACACGGCGCGCAGCGACAACTTCCGCGCCAAGCGCTATATCGCCAAGTACACGATCAACCCGGCCATCACGCATGGGATTTCCCACGTGGTCGGGTCCATCGAGGCGGGCAAGATCGCCGACATCGTGCTGTGGAAGCCCGCCTTCTTCGGCGTCAAGCCATCGATGATTTTAAAGGGCGGCATGATCGCCGCTGCGCAGATGGGCGACCCGAATGCGTCGATTCCCACGCCGCAGCCCGTGCATTACCGCATGATGTTCGGCGCCTTCGGCGGCGGTCTGAAAAAGTCTTTCACCTTTGTCTCGCAGGCGGCCTACGACCTCGATATCGGGCATCAGCTGAAACTGAATAAATCCGTCATCGCCGTGAAGAACATGCGCGGCTTGCGCAAGCACGACATGATACATAACAGCGCCACGCCGCACATGGAAGTGGACCCGGAAACCTATGCCGTGCGCGCCGACGGCCAGCTGCTGGTGTGCGAGGCGGCCGCCGTGCTGCCCATGGCGCAGCGCTATTTTCTATTTTAAGCAGGAGACATCATGCTCACTTTGCATACCAAGCTGGCGGCTGACGATAGTCGCGCCGCCGTTGCCCAACTTGTGTTGCCCTACGACCAGCGCGAAAAATGCCGGCTGCGCGCCGTGCTGTCGAATGGCGACGAGGTAGCCGTGTTCACCGTGCGCGGCACGGTGCTGCGCGACGGCGAGCGCATGACGGGACCGGAAGGGCTCGTAGTGCAGATCGTCGCCGCGCGCGAACCGACCTACCTGGTGCGCTGCCTTGACGCCCACACCCTGCTGTGCTGCGCTTTCCACCTGGGTAACCGCCACACGCAGGCGCAGGTGGGTGACGGCTTTTTGCGCATCCGCAAGGACGTGGTGCTGAAGGAGATGCTGGAAGGCTTGCAGGCGAGTGTGACGGAGGAAAGCGCGCCATTCGAGCCGGAAGCGGGCGCGTATGGCGGCGGCCATGGCCACCACGACGGCCATGGCCAGCACTTGCTGGCGCCCGTGCCGCTGCGCCAGAAGATTCACCGCCCCAGCGACACACCGGGCACCGCATGATGCAGGCATCGGCCCTGCTGCATTTGCTGCAGTTCGCCAGCCCGGCCTTGCCGATTGGCGCCTACAGCTATTCGCAGGGGCTGGAAGCGGCCCTGGAATGCGGCTTGGTGGTGGATGCGGCCACGGCGCGCGACTGGATCGCGCAGCATCTGACGCTGGTGGTGGCGCGCTGGGAAGCGCCCCTGTGCTGGCGTTTGATACAGGCCTTCGAAGCGCAGGATTTGTATGGCGTGCAGCGCTGGAGCGAACGCTTCATCGCCTCGCGCGACACGGCGGAATTTCGCGCCGAAACCATTCAGATGGGTTATTCATTGACCAAGCTGCTGGCCGAGCTGGGCGTGGCTGATGGCGTGTTGATCGACATGCTGCAGGGCCAGCCGGAAGTGGCGCTGCCCACGGCCTATGCCTGCGCCGTGGCGGCGCTGGCCATTCCGCGCGAAGAGGCGCTGCTGGCCATGCTGTTCGCCTGGGCGGAAAACCAGGTGCTGGTCTGCGTGAAATCCGTACCGCTGGGGCAGGTAGCGGGCCAGCGTTTGCTGCTGTCGCTGCGGCCGGAGCTGGAAGCGGCGGCCTGCACGGCGCAAACCTTGCAAGACGAAGAGATGGACAACTGGGCGCCCGGCCTGTCGCTGCTGTCGATGCGGCACGAAGTGCAGTACAGCCGTTTGTACCGTTCCTGAACACTACACCGAGAGACTACAACATGACATCGATTACCTCAAATCCCCTGCGCGTAGGCATCGGCGGCCCGGTCGGCTCGGGCAAGACGGCCCTGTGCGAAATGCTGTGCAAGGGCATGCGCGAGCGCTACGACATGGCCGTCATCACGAATGACATCTACACCAAGGAAGACATGGAAATTCTGCTGCGCGCGGACGCCTTGCCGGCCGAGCGCCTGATGGGCGTGGAGACGGGCGGCTGTCCGCACACGGCCATCCGCGAAGATGCATCCATCAACCTGGAAGCGATCGCGCGCATGCAAGCTGATTTTCCGAATCTCGACTTGATCCTGGTCGAATCGGGCGGCGATAACCTGGCCGCCACCTTCAGCCCGGAACTGTCGGACCTGACGATTTACGTGATCGACGTGGCGGGTGGCGAAAAAATCCCGCGCAAGGGAGGTCCCGGCATCACGCGCTCGGATTTGCTCATTATCAACAAGACGGACCTGGCACCGTATGTGGGCGCCAATCTGGACGTGATGGCGCAGGATGCCAAGCGCATGCGCGGCGAGCGCCCCTTTGTGTTTACCAACCTGCGCAGCGGCGACGGTGTGCAGGTCGTCATCGATTTTATCCGCGAGCAAGGTTTGCTCGACCAACCAGGCAAGGAGCTGCAATGAGCGCAAGAGTGATGATAAAAACAGCCGCCGTGGCGGCACTGTGCCTGCTGGCCTTGCCAGTCATGGCGCATCCCGGCCATGGCGAGAGCGCGTGTTTCCTGGCTGGTTTTGCCCATCCGTTCACGGGCATCGACCATTTGCTGGCCATGCTGGGTGTGGGCATATGGGGCGGCCAGCAGCGCCGCAGCCTGGCCCAGCCCGCCACCTTCCTCGGCATGATGCTGCTCGGTGCGCTGGCCGGCATGGCGGGCTTGACGGTGCCCGGGCTGGAAACGGGCGTCGCCGCCACGGTGGCCCTGGTGGGGCTGGCCATCGCGCTGGCGCTGGCCTTGCCGAACTGGCTCGGCATGGGCCTGGTGGGCGTATTTGCGTTGGCGCACGGCAATGCGCATGGCCAGGAATTGCCAGCCGCCTCGGCCGCGTGCGGCTTCATGCTGGCTTCGGCCAGCTTGCTGTGTGCCGGGCGTCTCCTTGGCCAGGTGCTGGCCGAGCGTATGCTGCGCGTGGCCGGCGTGGCCTTGACGGCCGCCGGCGTGGTCTTGATGGGGCTTGCTTAAGCGCCGGGGCGCTTGTCCGACAAGACGATGGGCGCCGCCTTTTCCGGGTGCAAGCCCTGGTGGCCCGCATACACGGCGGCGATGGCCGCCATGTCGGCGTCCTTGTCGCCCGTCAAGTATAAATGGTCGACGACGCCCAGCACCTTGTTCGGATAGTCGATATAGACCAGCAGCAAGGGCACCTTGGCGGCCAGGGCCAGGTGATAAAAGCCGCTTTTCCAGTTCGGTCGGTAGCTGCGCGTCGCTTCCGGCGTGATGGCCAGCCAGTACCAGTCGGCGGCCTGCATGCGCTCGGCCTGGCGGCCGATGGTGCCGCTGGTGGTGCTGCGGTCGACGGGTTCGCCGCCCAGGTAGCGCAGCACCTTGCCCATGGGGCCGCGGAACAAGGAATCCTTGGCCAGCCAGCGGAACGGCAGGGACAGCGCCCATTTGCCGAACAGGCCCACCATGAAATCCCAGTTGGACGTGTGCGGGTAGACGACGGCGATGCCGCGCGGCCCCGGCAAGGGGCGGAAGCGCATGCGCCAGCCAAACAGCTGCAGCACGCGCAGCGCGCAACGCTGGTGCCAGGTCGGCAAGTCGCCCGCTTGTACAAATAAATCGTCCATTGATACCCTTCAGTGACACTATTCTTAATGGGATGGCGCTAGCGGCCATTTTCCTTGAAGCAAAAATTCTGCGCAGGCATTCTATACGGGGCTGGCGGTGGCGACAAGCAGCCGAGGCCGCTATTCATGCGGCATCGGGGTGTTTATTGCTGCTATTTTAACGATGCTTTGCCACAGTGCCGGGCACCAAATGCACACAATGTGGTCAAAACTTGATGCAAGGTAGATCCACGCGACAGGGAGCCATGGCATGAAAAACAGTATCGATGAAGTGGCGGGGGAGCATGTCCGAACGGACAAGGTGATGGCCGGGCTCGTCGAGCGGGGTGTGGCGTTTCATCACGCCCTTGGCCGGACGGTGGCGACAGCCTGCTTGCGTGGGCTCGCGGTGCCGGCCGAGGTGATACGCCGTGTGTTCAGCAGTGTGCACGCGCGCCGCCCGGCCCGGCCGGCAAGGCGCCGATGGCGCTGAGGGACAGACAGCAGCGACGAAGTGCCGCTGCTGTCGTCCGGAGTGTTGTTTAAGCCTGTGCCGCGAGTGCCGGGTAGTCCGTGTAGCCGGCCGCATCGGGTGCGTACAGCGTGTCCGGATTCAGGGGATTCAATGGCGCGTCGCTGTGCAGGCGGATGGGCAGGTCGGGGTTGGCGATGAACCACAGGCCAAAGGCCACGGCATCGGCTTCGCCTTTGGTCAGCAAGGCATCGGCCGCCGCCTTGTCCATTTTCTCGTTGGCAATGTATACGCCGCCAAATTCCTGCTTCAAGTACGGACCCAGGCGGTCTTCACCAAGCGCTTCGCGCGCGCAGATGAAGGCGATGCCGCGCTTGCCCAGCTCGCGTGCCACATAACCGAAGGTGGCGCGCGGGTCGGAATCGCCCATGTCGTGCGCGTCGCGGCGCGGTGCCAGATGCATACCCACCTTGTCGGCACCCCATACCTCGATGCATGCATCCGTCACTTCCAGCATCAGGCGTGCGCGGTTTTCAATCGAGCCGCCGTAGTTGTCGGTGCGCAAGTTGGTGCTGTCCTGCAGGAACTGGTCGAGCAAATAACCGTTCGCGCCGTGGATTTCCACGCCGTCGAAGCCGGCTTTTTTCGCATTCTCGGCGCCCAGGCGGTAAGCCGCCACGATGCCGGGAATTTCTTCCGTATTTAGCGCGCGCGGCGTGACGAATTCCTGTTTCGGGCGCAGCAGGCTGACATGGCCGGCCGGCTTGACGGCGCTGGGTGCCACGGGCAAGTCGCCATCGAGGAAGGCGGGCGCCGAAATGCGGCCGACATGCCACAGTTGCAGCACGATCAAGCCGCCTGCGTCATGCACGGCCTTGGTGATGTGTTTCCAGCCTTCCACCTGTTCCTCTGACCAGATGCCCGGCGTGTCGGCATAGCCCACGCCCTGCGGCGTGACAGCCGTCGCTTCCGAGATGATCATGCCGGCCGAAGCGCGCTGCGTGTAGTACTCGGCCATCAGGGCGTTGGGGACGCGGCCAGGATTGCCGGCGCGCGAACGCGTCAGCGGCGCCATGATGATGCGATTTTTCAGTTGCAGGCTGCCAATGGTGATGGGGTCGAATAAGGTTGTCATGATTGCTATTTTTCCTGTCGAGAGTGCCGCGGACGGCGATATGGATGGGCTACGGTTACAAACCTTGCTGCATATGTTCCAGAAAAGCCTGGATGGTGGCTTCATTGCGCTTGAAGAAACTCCACTGCCCGACTTTTCTGGCGGAAATCAAGCCGGCCTTTTGCAAGGTGGCCAGGTGGGCCGAGACCGTCGATTGCGACAGGCCCAGGCTGCGGTCGATCAGTCCGGCACAGACGCCGAATTCGAGCGGATGGTCTTGCTGGGCGAAATGCTGCTCCGGCTCCTTCAGCCATTGCAGGATCTGTCGCCGCACGGGATTGGCCAGCGCCTTGTGGATGGCGTCGATGTCCATGGTGTTTCTCCTGTCGATGTTCGTCTGTGGACGATATATGTATCGTCTTTTGCAAATTTCAATATCGCTATAGTACGATATATGTAAATAACGTGCTGGCGGCGTGCATTTTTCAAGGAGGGAAGGGGATGGGCGGCCGTCAGCTCCGCCCGGCAGGAATCAATTGAAGTGGAACAGCAGCAGGGCGATGACGGCAGGCACGGTTTGCAGGTAAAGGATGCGCGTCATGACGGTCACCGCACCCCACGCGCCGGCCACGGCGATGCAGGCCAGGCCGAACACGGTGAACGCATGGGCGATGGCGGCGTCCGGGTGAAAAAAGCCCAGCGCCAGCGCCGCGACAAGAAAGCCGTTATAGCAACCCTGATTCGACATGGCGGGGCGCACGATCTCCGCTTTTTCCTTGGACAGGCCAAACACCTTGCGTCCGCGCGCATCGAACAGCACGGTTTCCAGCAGCACGATGTAGACGTGCAGCAGCAAGATGAGGGCGGTAAGGATTTGGGCCATAAGCAGCATCATTGTTCCCGAGAGTGAATGGATGCAGCAATTATGCTGCCAAGCGCCTGTTTTCTGGCAATTTTCGATTAGAGCGGCCGTACTAGCGATAGTGTGCTTGCGGCAAGACTTTTCACCCAATGGTATACTTTTCCCTTTGCTCCTGTGGGGACGACCCCGCTCGATGTGGGGGCTGTATGGCGGGGACGACCCTGCCGCCTCGGGAGAAAAGAGATGGCGTGGATCATTCTGGTATTGGCGGGTTTGCTTGAAATTGGCTGGGCCATCGGTCTCAAATACAGTGCCGGTTTTACCCGCCTCGTGCCCTCCGTACTGACGGCCGTTTCCATGCTGGGCAGCGTGGTGATGCTGGGCCTGGCCTTGCGCACCTTGCCGCTGGGCACGGCGTACGCCATCTGGACCGGCATCGGTACTGTCGGCACTGCCATTTTCGGCATCATGGTGCTCGGTGAGCCGGCCAGCGCCGCGCGCATCGCCTGCATCGCATTGATCGTCTCCGGCATCCTGGGCTTGAAGCTGCTCAGCCCGCAGTAATACATTTCCTGATGCGCCATGTGGTAATCCTCCAGTCAGCCGGTTCCTCGACAGGATCACCGAATGGCGTGGCAAACCCCAGGTCATTTGCGGCGATAACGGCCCGGAGTACATCGGCGCTGTGACGCTGGCCTGGGCCGCCAGGCGTGCCATACGCATCGTTTTTTCCAGCCTGGCCAGCCGCAGCAGAACGCTGATGTCGAGCGCTATAACCGCACGGCGCGCTATGACTGGTTGGCCCATCACCTGTTTGAAACGCTCGATGAGATTCAGGATTTCGCAAGCCGCTGGTGGTGGGCTTACGATCACGACCGGCCCAACATGGCACTTGGCGGCATCACGCCAAAACAAAAGCTTGTCTTTGCTGCTCAACCGCTACTTTTCGCGCGCTCTAAAAATGGGGGGGGGGTACTGGTTGTTCACTCCTCGTAAGTCAGACGAAATTTGCCTGCTGGTAGCATTAAAGCCTTGGGCGGGCGACCGACTTCAACCATTACCATGTCAGCTGGAACGGCATTCGGACCGTCCTCTACGTGAAATGCCTGGATTAGTCGTCGCCTGTCCTTCGGTAAAAGCTCAGACGGGATAGCGAGAGCATACAGGCCAGCTGCTTTCTGCATCCAAATTGGGCGTCCAGTCTCTGACAGCATTGTGCCATCGGGATGAAATACCTCCATGTCATATCCCGGTCGGCCGCTTAAAACTGCATATTCTCCTTCTGTTTTCTTGAGAACAATGGGATTTGAACTTGGAAAGCGCTCAAGAACCTTCCGATATACTGGATTATCTGTTTCTTTATCGCCGTGGCTAAACATATCCGATTGATTGATTGTGAGTGGTTCTACACCGAGCCGATGCTGCAGCACTGCTGCCAATGAAGCGTATGTTTTTTCGTCCGTATATGCGGGTTCTTTTCGGGCATGTCCGTAGCCGACATAAATAAATACCTTGGCATTAGGATCTTTGGAGAAAATCTGGCGGATGATATTTTGCGCCGCACCAAATTCCCGTTCCCTGGCCAGATCGGCGATATTTGGTCCTTCTGGATAGACGTCATATCCAACGAAGTTCCATTTGTCTTTAATCGCATTCCGTATAAATTCTCCGAACATAGGTTCGCGTAAATAAAACCCCATACTGGTGTCGACGTACCCTGGCTTTTGTGGAATGTTCGGCCGGAACGTTTCACCTGCCAGATAATTGAATCCGATTTTTTTCAACTCGCGGGCGACCTTAGCCGCAAAAACACGATGTATCGGTTCTTGGTGAGCTTCATTGAGGATAACGATTTGATGCATTTTTGCCTTTGCCACAATCGCTTCAAGTGCATTTTCTGCAGTTACTGATTCCAATGTTTCCTGATTTTCTTGAGCAATGCTTGGTTTTGATTTTGACAGAAAATACCGCCAGCGGAAGGCTTCAGCCGCACCGGTTGAGTCTCCAGTAAGAGAACGCATTGTCATTAGTTTCTGAATGTCATTGCCCTTGCTCTCGTACAGCGACTCTACTTTGTCCGGGCTCAAGTTTTCAAGCCTGGAAAAAATATCTAGATCCCCAATGGACTTCTCAGCTGACTTTAGGCTATGCATATAAGAAAAATTCTCCGCGAGCGCGTTTGTGCAAAATGCCACTGGAATAAGTAAAATCACATTAGTGATTGCGAGCCGAACCCGCAAGAAAATGGCTATCCGCCGGATCAGTCGTTGAGAAATCGTGTTTTCCTCGACGGGAAGTATCGTACACACTTGACAGTCCACTCCAGGAAGTATTTAGTGAATTTTCTTGCAACTCTACATTATAAATTCAATCATGGCAATAATATCTTTTATGTAACTATAAAGGCCATTAAGAGTTCGAATTCTTCGGTGGAGTTGAGGAAATCCAGGTAGACATTTCATGGGCTAGTGACATGCGAACGGATCGAGCTGTAATGATCGAGCTATCATTGACAATTATTCGGTTTCAAGCCTGTGACTGTCAGATCAAATTGACTGCTTCAGGGGGCATAATTTAGCTTGGCTGTAAGGGGTCAATCTTTCCATCCATGAATTTCTGATCGACATAGACAAAGTGGGCGAATTAGCGACACCGGCTGTACCTTCTTCGTGCCAGAGCCCAAAGTGGCGCTCATTATTTTCCGAAGGGATGCAGAATGGATACAGTAGTACATCGGGGAGTCGCAATGGAGGGCTGAACCATCCACGCAGCTTCAGGCTGACGGTGACTGTTGAGGTTTATGCACCGGTCATATTGCAATCTCAGTTGGAGCGAGCGATCTAACATTGTGTTCAAGTGGCGAAGAGGGTATCTGCCGGACTATTCGGTGGCGAAGATCTCGAAGAGGGCCCTCACTGCTTCCGGCATTCGCCGGCCATGCGAGCGCGGCTGCGGCATCCTGAAGTTTGATAACACCATATGGGTCATAATGGCGGTTGCCAGGGTGAGGCTCCGAGTCTGCTGCAGCTGGGAATCGCCATGGATGAAATTACGGAAAGACTGAAATCAATGACGTGCGTTTTCGCATCATGACTGATGCCAAGGTTGTCTTCGAAAAAACAGAGCGCTACTTTTTTCAGCGACAGTTGATCGAATGCCTTCGTACCGGCGCAGACAGGTTTTGCTGAAAACAGTGCGGTGCAGGTTTGCAAAGTCCGCGACGGGCGCTGGCTGGTGGGGGAGGGCATCGCTTCCGTATTTAGCAAAAAAATACCTAAGGCGGCTGCGCTGGCTTGCATCGCATTGATCGTCTCCGGCATCCTGGGCTTGAAGCTGCTCAGCCCGCAGTAACGTGGTTTTCCCCGATGCGCCCTGCGCCGCCGTGCCGCCATGATCGAACAGGCGGTGGGCGGGCGGGGCGTTGTTGTTCCTATTTACCTTGAAAGGACTGTCGCATGAGCCTTGCCATGACGTATTTCTACCTGGCCATCGCCATCGTCGCCGAAGTCGTCGCTACCAGCGCCTTGAAGGCGTCCGAGAGCTTTAGCCGCTTGTGGCCCAGCGTCATCACCGTGGTCGGCTACAGTATCGCCTTCTGGTGCTTGTCCCTGACCTTGAAGGTCATTCCTACCGGCATCGTGTATGCGATCTGGTCCGGCGTGGGCATCGTGCTCATTTCTGCCGTGGGCTGGTTCTGGTTCAAGCAGAGCCTGGATACGCCAGCCTTGATCGGCCTGGGGCTGATCATTGCCGGCGTGCTGGTGATTAACCTTTTCTCCAAGTCAGTGGGTCATTAATCAGAAACTGGCGGCAACTCTTGCCAGGTAATACCACTCGGCATTGGCTTGCGCGTTGACGTCCGGGAAGAGGATGTAGGCGTCGAATTCGGCCGTCACGGGCGTGCCGTCCGCGCGCACGCCGATCTGCTCGCCCTGTTTGAGCTTGTCAAAGCTGGACCAGGTCTTGATGAAGCGGTCGTCCGCGTGCAGCTTGTCGTGCACGACGACCATATTGAGTGCTTCCATGTCGGCGTCCGCGATGGCTTCCGGTTGCGGTGCATCAATGAAACCGAGGAAGGCCAGCGTATTCTTGATGGCGCGGTAGGCGACATCCGGCGCAGCAGGGTCCGCGTGCTGGCCGCATTCCAGGGTCAAGGAGTAGCCACCCGTCGAGCGCATGTATTCAGTGGTGCCCACGCCGTAGCGCAAGACCAGGCCCACCTGGTCGCTATTGCCCAGGCGGCGTTGCACGCCCTGGCCGTAAGCGTGCAGCCAGCCATCAACGAAGCGGCGCACACCCAGGCGGCGCGCCAGCGCGCGTTCCTTGTCTTCATGTTGAAACGGTTGCAGCGGGCCGTCGTTGTTGCGCGGTCCCACCATGACAAAAGGCTGGCTGTCGGCATTGAACGAGTGCAAGTCCAGCAGCACGTCGTGCTGGCCCAGCAAGGGGCACAGCCAGTTGGCGATGCGGTCTTCGAAATCCTGCGGATTGTCGTTCGGAAACAGATTGCGGTTCAGGTTGCGGTCGCCGCTGCGCACGCCTTTGGCGTAGGCCAGTGGATTGGTGATGGGCACGAAGGTGACGCTGCCGGCCAGAATGGAGAGGGCGCCGCTGTCGAGTTCAGCCATTACGCGGTGGATGCCCTTGGTGCCGCAGGTTTCATTGCCGTGCACGGCGCCCGTGACGATCAGGCGCGGGCCGCTGCCCTGGCCCGTGTAGTTGATGGACTTGAAGTGGAGTGCGCTGCTCATGCTGGACATATCCTATGCGGTTGCGGGAAGGGAAAGCGGGGTCGGCATATTTTAGCGGGATTCGCCTTGGCCGCCTGGAAAAAGTTGACCATGGCAGTGTGCGGCATGGCATGATCGGCGCCACCGTTGTTTTCCATTGCTGATATCCATGTCGTCTTCATCTTCTTCACGCCTGTACGGTCTCGATACCTTGCGCGCGCTGGCCATCGTGTTGGTATTCATGAACCACTATTTGTTGTTCGTCAGCGATGGCGGGGCATTTGGTTTCTGGGGAGAAATCGGCTGGACGGGTGTGGACCTGTTCTTTGCCCTTAGCGGCTATCTGATCGGCAACCAGATCTTCGCCTCCTTGCGCAGCGAACGCGGCTTTTCCTTGCCCCGCTTCTATGCGCGGCGCTTCCTTCGCACCTTGCCCAATTTCTATGTCGTGCTGGCCCTGTATTATTTGTGGCCCGCGTTTCGCGGCGATAGTGCGCTGCTGCCCCTGTGGAAATTCCTCACCTTTACGCAAAACATCAATTTGACACCGGGCACGGCGTTTTCCCATGCATGGTCGCTATGTGTGGAAGAGCAGTTCTATGTGCTGCTGCCGGCCGTGGCCTTGCTTGTCGCCGCCTGCCGCAAGTCGCTGCTGTGGGCGTGGGTGGCCGTGGCCGCCAGCTTTATCGTCGGCATGCTGGTGCGCGCGACTCTGTGGGATGAATATGTGCAAGTGCCGCGCGGCGGCCTCGGCTATTACAAGTACATTTACTACGCATCCTGGTGCCGCTTCGACGAGCTGGTGGCGGGCGTGGCGCTGGCGCTGCTGAAAAACTACCATCCGGGCGCCTGGACGCGCCTGACCTCATATGGCAACCGCGCCTTGCTGGCGGGTATCGCTGGTACGGCACTGATGTTTTATGTGTTTCTTGCCGATCATTATGGCTACTGGGTGACGGTGTTCGGCTATCCGGTGCTGGCCGCCAGCTTTACCCTGCTGCTGATTGCCGCGCTGAGTCCCGCCAGTGTCCTCTACACAGTGCGCGTGCCGGGTGCTGCCAGCCTGGCGTTGTGGTCGTATGCGATTTATTTGTTGCACAAGCAGTTGTGCATCCTGCTGCGCCCGATCTTGCAGGATATGGGTTACGGGCCGGACAGCTTGCCGGCCATGCTGGTGATGATAGTGCTCAGCATCGTCACGGGCTGGCTCTTGTATAGAGTGGTGGAAACACCATTCATGCGCTTGCGGGCGCGCTATGTGCCCGCCAATCACGCCTGATTGACAGCTCGTTCACTACATATCGATCACGTCCAGCCCCCGTGGCGTGCCCACCAGCAATTCCAGGATGGCATGCACGCGCAGATTTGTGTCTTCATGTTCCGTGTTGAAGATCAGGGTGCGCAGGCCGGGCACGGCTTCCGTGATGTGGGGACTGGCGTAGGCATTGATCAATAACAAGACCAGGTCCGTGGCCCCCGCACCGGGCTGGCGCCGCAGCCGGTCGTGGATCACGCTCAGCAGCGCGCGCTGCATGCGCGGCGTGGGATTGCTGATGTAGGCGAAGACGCTCGGCGTGTTGGCAATGGCCGCGCAGATGCGCCGTTCCATCTCGTCCGGTTTCACGTCGGAAGCGATATCGAAGTACGCCGCATTCCAGCGCGTGCGCGCATACGGGTGGCCGGGCGGGAAGGAATCGGCCGTTTCGAAACCGCAGACGCGGCTCAGGGTTTTCAGCCAGGCTAATAAGGTGGAGTTCATGCCGCGATTCTAGCGGCATTCCGCGTGCGCCGGGCCGACTCTGTATAAAGGGGGCTGACGCCTGGGAGGCGGATGAAAAACAGATTAAAGTTTCCTGCAAAACAGCCCTTGTCATTCTGGGAAAGCCTCTCTATAATGCTGGTCTTCGGGGCGGTTAGTTCAGCTGGTTAGAATACTTGGTCGACATCCAAGGGGTCGGGGATTCGAATTCCTCACCGCCCACCAGAATTTGGCAGTAGATGGTTTTAAGCTGGCGCAAGCCGCAAGCGGTCATTTGAAATACAATGATCAACAAAAGTTTTACGGGCGGTTAGTTCAGCTGGTTAGAATACTTGGTCGACATCCAAGGGGTCGGGGATTCGAATTCCTCACCGCCCACCAGAATGCAGTTAGAGAGAAAGGTAAAACCGGTTATGACACCGCGAACTACTACCAAGCTTTGGGAGTGACGCTAGTCGAACGGGTTTCCTTTGTCTCAAGAAAGTGAAAAACGCGGCTAGTCCGCGTTTTTTTGCGTCTGCGTTTTCCTTTCAGTTATTTCACCCATCACATCGCAGTTTTACCTGGCGTCAGCGCCGATATGGAGATCAATATGCTTACAATCCGACTTCCCGATGGTTCCGTCCGTCAATTTGACGGGCCGGTCACCGTGGCCCAGGTTGCGGCCAATATTGGTACTGGCCTGGCCAAGGCTGCACTGGCCGGCAAGGTCGATGGCAAGCTGGTCGATACCTCCTATTTGATCGAGCAAGACGCGGAACTGGCGATTGTCACGGACAAGGACGCCGATGGCCTGGAAGTGATCCGCCACTCGACGGCTCACTTGCTGGCGTATGCCGTCAAGGAATTGTTCCCGGAAGCGCAAGTGACCATCGGTCCCGTGATCGACAACGGCTTTTACTACGATTTCGCCTACAAACGCCCGTTCACGCCGGAAGATTTGACGGCGATCGAAAAGAAAATGACCGAACTGGCCAAGAAGGACGAGCAAGTCACGCGCAAGGTTGTTGCCCGCGATGAAGCCATCGAATACTTCAAGGGTATCGGCGAAGCCTACAAGGCTGAGCTGATCGGTTCGATTCCGGCCGACCAGGAAGTGTCGCTGTATTCCGAAGGCAAGTTTACGGACTTGTGCCGCGGCCCCCACGTGCCATCGACGGGCAAGCTGAAAGTCTTCAAGCTGATGAAGCTGGCTGGCGCCTACTGGCGCGGCGACTCGAAAAACGAGATGCTGCAGCGTATCTATGGCACGGCCTGGGCCAAGAAGGAAGACCAGGAACTGTACCTGCACAACCTGGAAGAGGCCGAAAAGCGCGATCACCGCAAGTTGGGCAAGCAACTCGATTTCTTCCATTTCCAGGAAGAAGCGCCAGGCCTGATCTTCTGGCACCCGAAGGGCTGGTCGATCTGGCAGCAGGTCGAGCAATACATGCGCAATGTGTACCAAGTCAATGGTTACCAGGAAGTCAAGGCGCCGCAAATCCTCGACCGCGGCCTGTGGGAAAAAACGGGTCACTGGGACAATTACCGTGAAAACATGTTCATCACGGAATCGGAAAACCGCGCGTATGCGCTGAAGCCGATGAATTGCCCTGGCCATATCCAGATTTTCAACAATGGCATGCGCAGCTACCGCGACCTGCCATTGCGCTACGGCGAATTCGGTCAATGCCATCGCAACGAGCCATCGGGCGCCTTGCACGGCATGATGCGCGTGCGCGGCTTTACGCAGGATGATGGTCACATTTTCTGCCTGGAAGAACAGATCGCCGGCGAAGTGACGGCTTTCCACCAGCAGGCCATGGATGTGTACACGGCTTTCGGCTTTACGAATATCGACGTGAAACTGGCCTTGCGCCCCGATAATCGCATCGGCACGGAAGAGTCCTGGGATTTCGCCGAGGAGTCCTTGCGTTCGGCCCTGCGCGCCTGCGGCGTGGAATGGACGGAATTGCCGGGCGAGGGCGCGTTCTACGGTCCGAAGATCGAATATCACCTGAAAGATAGTCTGGGTCGCGCATGGCAAGTGGGTACCGTGCAGATCGATCCGTCGATGCCAGGCCGTCTGGGCGCCGAATACGTGGCCGTGGACAACACGCGCCAGGTGCCGATCATGCTGCACCGCGCGATCGTGGGTTCGCTGGAGCGTTTCATCGGCATCCTGATCGAGCACTATGCGGGTGCCATGCCGTTGTGGTTGTCGCCGGTGCAAGTGTCGGTGTTGAATATTTCCGACGCTCAAGCTGACTATGTACAGGAAGTTACAACAAAACTGCGCAAAGCGGGGCTGCGCGTACAGGCTGATTTGCGTAACGAGAAGATTACCTATAAAATACGTGAACATTCCGTACAAAAATTGCCTTACATCTTAGTAATTGGCGACAAAGAGCGGGATGCAAATACAGTGGCCGTGCGGGCGCGGGGCAATGTCGATCTGGGCGTCATGTCCGTCGATGCCCTGATTGAGCGACTCAAACATGAAGTCGACACCAAGGCCTGACGAGGAAACTCGCTGCACGACCGTCTTACAAGATTTTTAAAGGAAATTACAATAGCTACTGACAAGTCACATCGCATCAATGGCGAAATCACTGCCCCTGAAATGCGTTTAAGCGGGGTCGATAACGAGCCACTCGGTATCGTAAGTTTGGCTGAAGCCTTCCGCCTGGCGGAAGAGGCAAACGTCGACCTGGTGGAAATTGCGCCTACCGCGCAGCCACCGGTGTGCCGTTTGATGGACTACGGCAAATTTAAGTATTCGGAGCAAAAGAAAGCTCACGAAGCCAAATTGAAGCAAAAGATCATCCTCGTGAAGGAAGTCAAATTCCGTCCGGGGACTGATGATGGTGACTACAATATCAAGTTGCGTAATCTCATCAAGTTCCTTGAGGATGGCGATAAAACCAAAATCACGCTGCGTTTCCGCGGTCGTGAGATGGCGCATCAGGATATTGGCTTCCGCATGCTGGAACGTCTGAAAGCCGATCTGGAGCCGTACGGCCAGGTCGAGCAGTTCCCGAAGATGGAAGGGCGCCAAATGATCATGGTTCTTTCGCCTAAGAAGAAGAAGTAAGCTACAATAGCGTTTTACTGTGGATCGACGTGGTTTGTGCCAGCATTGGTGCGACACCAGATTCCAGGCAGAATTTGCGCGGCCCGCTCAGCAATGTGCGGGCCGCGCAAACTGTAGCGGACTCGCATCCGCTGCACAACATGTGAAAGCAGGCATCTAAGCGCAGCGTCGTGTTGCCACCTGCAATCCTGTTATAAATGGAGCTGTCCGTAAGAGGACAGATTGCTATGCCTAAAATGAAGACCAAAAGCTCTGCGAAAAAACGTTTTCGCGTGCGTCCGGGTGGAACTGTTAAATGTGGTCATGCGTTCAAACGCCACATCTTGACCAAGAAAACCACCAAGCTGAAACGCGCTCTGCGCGGTACCACCAATGTCGCTGCGTCTGACGTGAAATCCGTCTACCGCATGATGCCGACTGCTTAATCTCACACTCAATTTAAGGAGTTACTATGCCTAGAGTAAAACGTGGGGTTACAGCTCGTGCCCGTCATAAAAAGATTCTTGTTCAAGCTAAAGGCTACCGTGGTCGCCGCAGCCGTGTATACCGTGTTGCCAAGCAAGCAGTTATGCGCGCTGGCCAATACGCTTACCGCGATCGCCGCAACAAGAAGCGCGTTTTCCGCCGCCTGTGGATCGCCCGTATCAACGCCGCTTCCCGTGAGCATGGCGTAACGTACAGCGTATTCATGAACGGCTTGAAAAAAGCAAATATCGAACTGGACCGTAAAGTCCTGGCCGATATGGCTGTGATGGACAAGCCAGCATTCGCTGCGATTGTCAACGCAGTTAAAGCAAAAATCGCTGCGTAAGCATCGGTGATTGCACAACGTCATCCGTAGGGTGACGTCATAAAGAGCGGGGCAGGGGTGTGAACCTTATGCCCCGTTTCCGTTTTTGATTGTTGGACTTTTGATAACCGAGTCCAGAATTGATGTCCAAAACAGGAAATGCCGCATGAACTCCCTAGAAGAACTCGTCGTCTCGGCTCAGGCTGACTTTATCGCCGCCGCAGACGCTGCCGCACTTGAAAACGCCAAAGCCCGCTACCTGGGCAAGACTGGCCAGATTACCGAAATGATGAAGGGCCTGGGCAAACTGGACCCGGACGCGCGCAAGGCGCAGGGCGCCCTGATCAATGCCGTCAAAGTGCAGATCGAGGATGCGCTGACGGCGCGCCGTGATGCACTCGCCGATGCACAGATGCAAGGCCGTCTGAACGCCGAAGCGATCGACGTGACCCTGCCAGGCCGTGGCCGCATGCCCGGCGGCATCCATCCCGTGATGCGTACGTGGGAGCGGGTCGAGGAAATCTTCCGCTCGATCGGCTTTGACGTGGCCGACGGCCCTGAAATCGAAAACGACTGGACCAATTTCACGGCGCTCAACAGCCCGGAAAACCATCCAGCCCGTTCCATGCAGGACACCTTCTATATCGACGGTAACGACACGGATGGCAAGCCTTTGCTGCTGCGTACGCATACCAGCCCGATGCAAGTGCGCTATGCACGCACGCATACGCCGCCGATCAAGGTTATCGCGCCGGGCCGCACCTACCGCGTCGACAGCGATGCTACCCATTCGCCGATGTTCCACCAGGTCGAAGGCCTGTGGATCGCCGAAGACATCAGCTTTGCCGACCTGAAGGGCGTGTACCTGAATTTCGTCAAGGCCTTCTTTGAAACGGACGACTTGCAAGTGCGCTTCCGTCCGTCGTACTTCCCGTTCACGGAACCGTCGGCCGAGATCGACATCGCCTTTGGCTCGGGTCCATTGAAGGGCCGCTGGCTGGAAGTGTCAGGCGCCGGCCAGGTCCATCCGACCGTGGTGAAGAACTTCGGCCTCGACCCTGAGAAATTCATCGGTTTTGCTTTCGGCTCCGGCCTGGAACGCTTGACGATGCTGCGCTATGGCATCAACGACCTGCGTCTGTTCTATGAAGGCGACTTGCGTTTCTTGAAGCAATTCAACTAAAGCGTTGTTCCGTTTGATTCATGGCGCTTGAGCGCCTGTGCGCTCGCGCTGTGAGCTTTGACCCTTTGAAGGCTTGATTATGCAATTTTCCGAAAACTGGCTCCGTACCATGGTCGATCCGAAGATGACTTCGGACGAACTGGCCCATCTGCTGACCATGTCCGGTCTTGAAGTCGAGGACGTCGATCCCGTCGCCCCACCGTTCTCGAACGTGGTGGTAGGCCTGGTCCTGGAGATGGAAAAACATCCGAATGCGGACCGCCTGAATGTGTGCCAGGTCGATGTCGGCACGGGCACCATGCTCAACATCGTCTGCGGCGCGCCGAACGTGCGCCCGGGCTTGAAAGTCGTTTGCGCGATGGCGGGCGCCGTGCTGCCCCCTGGCGCCGATGGCAAGCCGTTTGAAATCAAGGTTGGCCAGCTGCGCGGCGTCGAGTCGCAAGGCATGCTGTGCTCCGCGCGCGAATTGAAATTGTCGGAAGAAAACGCCGGCTTGATGGAATTGCCGGATGACGCGCCGATCGGCCAGAATTTCCGTGATTACTTTGCTTTGAACGACTTGAAATTCACCATCAAGTTGACGCCGAACAAAGCGGACTGCCTGTCCGTGCTGGGCGTGGCGCGTGAAGTGTCGGCGCTCACGGGCGTGGCGCTGAATGTGCCGCAGTTCCGCACCGTGCCGGTGTCGAGCGACGAAGTCTTGCCCGTAAAAGTCAGCGCGCCGGACCTGTGCGGCCGTTTCACGGGCCGTGTCATCCGCGGCTTGAACGCCCGTTCCGTCACGCCTGACTGGATGAAGCAGCGCCTCGAGCGCAGCGGCCAGCGTCCTTTGTCGGCCCTGGTCGATATTTCCAACTATGTGATGCTGGAACTGGGCCGTCCCAGCCACGTGTTCGACCTGGCGAAGATCCACGGCGGCCTCGACGTGCGTTGGGGCAAGGCGGGCGAATCGGTCAAGCTGTTGAATGGCAATACCGTCGCCGTCGACGAGTGGATCGGCGTCATTGCCGATGACCAGGAAATCGAATCGCTGGCAGGCATCATGGGTGGCGACGCCAGTTCGGTATCGGACGATACGGACAGCATCTACCTGGAAGCGGCATTCTGGTGGCCTAACGCGATTCAAGGCCGCGCCCGCCGTTTGAATTTCTCCACCGATGCGGCGCACCGCTTCGAGCGCGGCGTCGATTTCGCCACCAACGTCGAGCACATCGAGCGCATCACGGCCCTGATCGTGGAAATTTGCGGTACGCCGGCAACGACCGTCGGCCCCGTGGACGACCATGTTGTGAACTTGCCGCAACGCCAGCCAGTGTCCATGCGCACGGCGCGCGCGCAAAAGGTCATCGGCGTGCCGCTCAACGATGAGTTGATCGCCGATATCTTCACGCGTTTGGCCCTGCCATTCACCCTGGCGGACGGCGTTTTTTCCGTGACGTCGCCCAGCTACCGTTTCGACATCGAGATCGAGGAAGACCTGATCGAGGAAGTGGCGCGCGTGTACGGCTTTGAAAACATCCCGACCCTGCCGCCCGTGGCAGCGAACGTGATGCAGATTGCACCAGAAAATACTCGCTCCCTGTTTGCGGTACGTCATGAATTGGCCGACCTGGGCTTCCAGGAAGTGGTTAATATGAGCTTTGTCGATACGGCATGGGAGCGCGATTTCTCGGGTAACACGAATCCTATCAAATTGCAGAATCCGATCGCCAGTCAGATGAGCGTGATGCGTTCCTCGCTGATCGGCAGCCTGATCGCCAATGTGCGCTACAACTTGAACCGCAAGACGAACCGCGTGCGCATCTTCGAAGTGGGCGCCATCTACCAGCGCGATGACAGCGTGGAAAACGGCCCCTTGTCGGTGGCTGGCTACGCCCAGCCGAAGCGTGTGGCAGCCATGGCGTATGGCCCGGTGGCCGACGAGCAGTGGGGCCAGGCTACACGCACGGTCGATTTCTTTGACGTGAAGGCAGACCTGGAAGCGCTGTTCGCGCCGCTGGTCTTGCGTTTCACCAAGGCGGAGCACCCGGCCCTGCATCCGGGCCGTTCGGCCAACGTGGAACTCGATGGCAAAGTCATCGGTTTCATCGGCGAATTACACCCGCGCTGGATGCAAAAGTACGACTTGCCGCTGGCGCCCGTGCTGTTCGAAGTCGACGCCGCTGCCTTGACGCAAAGAGTCGTGCCCGTGTACCAGGAAATCTCCAAATTCCCTGGCGCCAGCCGCGACTTGGCCGTGGTCGTCAAGCAATCGGTGGCGGTGCAGGATCTGCTCGACAGCTTCCACGTTGCCGTCAAGGCAAGCCCTGCAGCGCGTATCGTGCAAGCCATTGTTTTATTTGATGAATATCGTGGAAAAGGGCTGGAAGCGGATGAAAAAAGCCTTGCTTTCCGGATTAGCTTGCAAGATACTCAAAACACCCTGCAGGACGATGTCGTCGATGGCTTGATGGCTGTTCTGATCGATGCCGCCAAGCAGGGCCACGACGCTAAACTGCGTTCGTAATTTGCGGACTGGCCGTCGCCTAGCGTGACGGCCTTTCCGTCGTCAACAGTAGACGAGCCTGCCATGTGGCGGGCTCGGGCGCACAGAAAAGGCAGGGCAGGAAAATTAATAACAGCGACGTTGATTCCGCCGTACTGCAATCAGCACTGGCCGCCGATCTGCATCGGGCCATGCTGGTTGCCAAAGTGCGCCAGGAAGCGGAAAAAGATTTACCCACCTTGACCAAGGCGGAACTTGCCGAACTGTTGTTCGAGCAAGTGGGTCTGAACAAGCGCGAAGCGAAGGATATGGTCGAGACCTTTTTCGATGAGATCCGCAATGCGCTCGAGCGTGGCGAGGCCGTCAAGCTGTCTGGTTTCGGCAATTTCCAACTGCGCGACAAGCCGCAGCGGCCGGGCCGCAATCCGAAGACGGGCGAAGAGATTCCCATTACCGCACGCCGTGTCGTGACCTTTCATGCGAGCCAGAAGCTGAAGAGCATGGTCGAAGAGACTAGTCCGCTGGCACGTGCTGCCTGAGTGAGTGGCGATGAACGAGCGCATCAGTAAAACCGAGTTGATCGCCTTGCCGCCCATTCCGGCGAAACGCTATTTCACGATCGGCGAGGTGAGCGAGTTGTGCGGCGTCAAACCGCACGTACTGCGCTACTGGGAGCAGGAGTTTTCCCAGCTCAAGCCGGTCAAACGACGTGGCAATCGCCGTTATTATCAGCACCACGAGGTGCTGCTGATACGTCGTATCCGCGAATTGCTGTATGAGCAAGGCTTTACCATCAGTGGTGCGCGCAACAAGCTCGATAGCCGTGGTGCATCGCATGCCATCCTTGATGAGTTGCCTGTGCTGCCGGCCATGCCCGTCGCGCCGCAGGAAGAGCCGCTGGACCGCGCGTGGATACGCAATGAATTAATTGCGATTTTAAACTTGCTAAAATAAGATTTGTACCAATATAGGTGGGGTTGTCCAATACGGGCTGACTATATTGCATGGGCTGGCTGCCCGGGCGCTGCCGGTAGCCTGCGGCGCGCCCTATTTTGAATATAATGTTAATGTTGCGTTTTTGTTAGTGACGCTAAGCCGGAGCAGCGTTCAGGTTCCGGTAGTCTTTCCCAGGCCAGGAAAATTTAAGGGGAAACAATGATACGCGTTGCCATTTGTGATGATCACCAAATAGTACGAGCTGGATTCAAGCAAATTTTTTCGTCGTCAAGCGATTTCAGTGTGGTGGCGGAAGCCGGTACGGGGCGTGAAGCGCTCGATATCGCCCGCCGCGAAATATGCGATGTATTGCTGCTCGATATCGCCATGCCCGATCAGAGCGGCATCGATACCTTGCGCACGATCCGCCAGGGCCAGCCGGAATTGCCCGTGCTGATACTCAGCGGCTATCCCGCGCAACAATACGCGCTGAACCTGTTCAAGATGGGCGCGAATGGCTATTTGAACAAGGAATGCGAAGCCGATGAGCTGATGACGGCCGTGCGCACCGTGTTCCAGGGGCGCCGCTACGTCAGTTCCACCGTGGGCGAGTTGCTGGCGCAGTCGTTCGACCGCGACACGAATGCCGCACTGCATACAGAATTGTCGGACCGCGAATTCCAGGTCTTCCTGCGCCTGGCGCGTGGCGCCACCGTGTCCGATATCGGTGTGGCCTTGTCGCTGAGCATCAAGACGGTGAGTACTTACCGTACGCGCATCATGGAAAAAATGGGCTTGCAATCGAACAGCGACTTGACCTATTACGCAATGAAAAACAATTTGCTTGACTAGCGCTGCAGTGCGATCATGGAAACATGATCGCTCAGCCAGCTAGCCAGCACGATTTGTGCGGTGCAGCAGTCTGTGGCGAGGACTATAATTGGCCGGCGCCGGCGCTTTCTCCCGCGCCGAACCTTGCTAAGGATGCACATCAGGATGTATTTCACCGTTGAACCGGCCCCGAATCACCGCCTGCCCCTCTACAAGACGATACTGTGCGTGGCTTGCGCCTTGTTGCTTGTACTCAATGGTTTCAGTCTCTTCCATAATCTGCAATCGCTGAAGGGCACGAACGCCTTGCTCAGCCAGAGCGCCCGTGTGGCGGACCGCCTGCAGTATTTGAACGTGCTCGTGCTGGACGCGGAAAGCAGCTTGCGCGGCTATTTCATTTCCGGCTCCGAAACATATCTGGGGCCGTCGAAGACGGCTAGCACCGAAATCGAAAACGAATTCAAGGAGTTGCAAACCTTGCTCGCTGGCAGTCCCACGCAGCTGAAAAACCTGGGCCAGCTGAAAAGCTTGATCCGTCGCAAGATGTCGATGCTGCAAGAGTCGATCGAGGTCTACAAGCAGGGCGGGCTGGCCGAAATCGTCAATATCTCGCGCGTGACCGATGATCGCGCCACCATGGACGAAATCCGACTGCAGGTGGTGATCATGACGCGCGAGCAGAATGAGGCACTGTCGTCCGGCAGTGCGGCTTTTTATCATGAGTACCAGAAAGCCGTGCTGCTTGGCATCGGTATCAATGCCTTGGCCATCCTCGTGCTGATCATGTTTTACCAGCTGGTGCGGCGCAGCTTCCAGAACCGCGCGGCCGTCGAGTATGCGCTGCAAAATGCCAACGACAACCTGGAATCGACAGTCAGCAAGCGCACGGAGCAGCTATCCGTGCTGTCGCGCCATTTGATCAGCGTCAATGAAGTGGAGAAGGCGCGCCTGGCGCGTGAGCTGCACGATGAACTGGGCGCCAATTTGACCTCGATCAGCATGGACCTGGGCGCCGTCACGCAGCAACTGGCCCACACGCGGCCGGAACTGGCCGCGCAATTGCGCCGCGCCAAGGCCACCTTGCTGGAAACGGTGGAACTGAAGCGCCGCATCGTCGAGGATTTGCGCCCCAGCCTGCTGGATAACTTGGGCCTGTGTGCTGCCATTGAAAGCTATTGCGAGGATTTTGCCCGCATGAGCTCTGTGCGCTGCGAAACGGACGTGGCCATCAATATCGACAACCGCGAAGCGACCCTGACGATCGCCCTGTTCCGCATCGTGCAGGAATCGCTGACGAATATCCTCAAGTATGCGCGCGCCGGCATGGTCAGCGTGACCTTGAAACGCAATGAACATGGCCTGGTGCTGCGCGTGACCGATGACGGCATCGGCATCACCGAAGATGCCCTGCAAAAACCCATGTCGCACGGCTTGCTGGGCATGCGCGAACGGGCCTTGCTGCTGGGCGGCACCCTGACTGTGCGCCAGGGGCCGGAAGGCAAGGGAACTTGTGTGGAAGCCGTGATTCCCTTGCCGCTGACGCCGGAACCGGAAGAGATCGACGAAGACGCCAGCGTTTGAGTGTTTCTGGATGCAAGAAAATGGCCGGGCATATAGCCCGGCCATTTTTTTGTTCATGCTGCCGTGTCAGCGGCCGTTTCGCATCAGCAGCGTGACACGTCGCGCAGCAAGCGGTCATATTCCGTCTTGGCGACCTTGTAGCATTCGCCCGCATAGCATTCCAGGCCGGCGCGGTCCAGCACCGTGATATTGCCACGGCGATAATGGATCAAGCCTTCTTCCTGCAGCTTGCCGGCGGCGGCCGTGATGCTTTCGCGGCGCACGCCCAGCATGATGGAAATGAGCTCTTGCGTCACTTTCAATTCGTTCGATGGTGAACGGTCCAGGCGGTCCAGCAGCCAGCGGCACAGTTTTTGCTCGATCGAGCTGTGGCGGCCGCCAACAGCGTTCTGCGCCATTTGCGCAAACAAGGCGTTGGTATAGCGCATCAGCAACTGGGGCAGGGCGCCACCTTGATTGAAGGCATCGCGCAAGCTTTGCGTTTTAAGGCGGTAGCCGTAGCCGGCACTTTGCACGACAGCCGTGCACATGGCGCGCTCGCCTGCCAGCAGCGAGGCGCCAGCCACACCTTCATGGCCGACGACGGCGATTTCCGTTGTGGCGCCATCTTCCATGACATACAGCAGCGAAATGATGGCTGTAGTGGGGAAATAGCTGTATTCCAGGTTGTTACCGTAGGCATACAGTTCTTTGCCGAAAGGCAGTTCCACCAGTTCCAGGTCTTCGAACAGCGATTCGAGCGCGGCGCGCGGCAGGGCGGCCAGCAATTCATTTTGTTGTGCACTGCTGAGGCTAACCCGCGACGCAAGCTTGATTTCCCGTCCTGCCGCCGGCATGGCGCGCGGCAGCAACTGGTTCTTCTGGACCGGGGCGATAAGTTGAGTATGGCTCATAGTATTCCTCACAGGCTTTTTACATCGGAGTGCGACTGCCGCGTTGTTGGTCAAAAAAGCCGCCGACTCAAAGTGGTAACGACGTTTTTTTCGACCGCGCGCTGCAGATCGCGATGTAGCTACTTTAAAAGCTTATGTAAGTGGCGAACATAAGATTAGCAGTCGCCACTTTGTAGTCTCTTTTGAGGCGGATTTGTAGTCCTTGTCCTACGCGCACACTTTTGACTAGCTAGCCTTGCGCCGTTCTGCGCGATTTTGTGATATGACGCGTGGTTTATTGGCGCTCCGCAGGCCGGCCGGACGCACGCTGGGCAAGCCGTCGCGCATGGTCGCGGCGCTCGCCTGGCGCGCGCCAGGCACCTCGTGTTCACCCAGACGGAAGCGGCTGACCGCCTGCGTCAGGGCCTCGCCTTCCTGGTGCAGGCGCTGCGAACCGGCGCGCGCCTCGTCGACCAGGCCTGCGTTCTGGCGCGTCATGTCGTCGATTTGTGCCAGCGCCTGGTTGATGCGGGCGATCTCGCCATTCTGCTCGGCGCCGGCGCTGCTGATGCGCCCGATCACCACGGCTACTTGCTGCACCGCATCGACGACTTGCCGCATGGTGCTGCCGGCGGCATTGACCAGGTCGCCACCCGCATCCACGGTGGCCACGGAATCGCCGATCAGGCGCTTGATTTCCAGCGCCGCCTCGTTCGAGCGCTGCGCCAGGCTGCGCACTTCGGAAGCCACGACGGCAAAGCCGCGCCCTTGCTCGCCCGCGCGCGCCGCTTCCACGGCCGCGTTCAGGGCCAGGATATTCGTCTGGAAGGCGATGCCGTTGATGACGCCGATGATGTCAACGATCTTGTGCGAGCTGGCCTTGATCGAGGCCATGGTCTCGACCACGGCGCCCACGCTCTGCCCGCCGCGCAGGGCCACGTCGGCCGCCGTGGCCACCAGGGTTCGCCCCTGTCCTACATGGGCTTCGTTGCGGCCCACGGTGGCCGTCAGCTCGCGCATCGAGTCCACGGTGGCGCCCAGCGCGTCCGCTTGCGTGGCCGTATGGCCGGACAGGGCAGCATTGCCCTGAGCGATATCGGCGCCTGCCGCCGCGATGACGGCCGCGCCGCCGCGGATTTCCTGCACCAGGGTGGCCAGGCCATGCGTCATGGCGCCGAAGTCGCGCACCAGGTCGCCGATCTCGTCGTGCGCCTGCGAAGTGATGCGTTGGGACAGGTCGCCCGCCGCCGCCGCGCCGACGGCCACGCGCAGTTGCGTCACGTCGCGCGCGAAGGCGGCGTAGAAGCCCGCGCACAGGTAGGCGGCGGCCAGCAGCACCAGCAGCATGGCCGCCAGGATCAGGCCGCGGCGCGCCTCGTCGCGGGCGATGCGCTGCGCCAGGAGGGTGTCCAGGGCGCTAGCGGAGGCACCGGACAGCGCCTGCAAGGCGTCGATGGCTTGCATGCCACCGGCGTGGAATTGCGCGCCCGAGGTCTGGTCGTAGGAATTCGTCACTTCATTTTTCGTGCGTTCGAGGAAGGCCAGCGCCGCAGGCACTGCTTTCAGCACCCCTTGCAGACTGGTGCGCAATTCCGGCTTGGCAGCGATGATTTCGTCGAAGCGTGCCGGCAGGCGCTCCAGTTCGTGGCGCGCGATCAGCGCGTTGGCGTTGACGAGCTGATCTTCGTTCGCTTCGAACAGGCCCGTGTCGATGTAGGCGGCGCCGCGCCCGGCGATGTCGGACAGGCTCTCGGCCAGGTCGGGCAGGGTGGCGGTGAAGGCCGCGCTCAGGTGGTTGGCGCCTGCGTCCGGGTCCAGGCTCAGGTGCGAACGGTCGGCTACCAGCTGGCCCAGTTTGGCCGCCTGGCGCAGCAGCGCCGTGTGCGCCGCGTAGCTGTCGCGCGCCGCGAGGCCCGCCTGGCGGCCCAGCAGGGCTTGCCACTGCTTCGTCAGCTCGGCCGCCTGGGGCAGGCCAGCACCTGCGGGCAAGCGCGCCAGGGAGGCCAGCGCGGCCGTGATGCGCGCATTCAGGGCCGAGTTGTCCATGCCCGACTTGCCGTTCAGGCGCAAGTGCTCGAGGCCGCGCCGCTGCTGCAGCAGCCGCGTGCTTTCCTGCAGCTGGCGCACATAGGTCACGCCCCGCTGCGCATCCTGCGCCTGGGCCAGCGACTTGCCCAGCTCCGAGATCAGCAAGGTGGTCGCCAGCGCCAGCGGCAGCAGGAAGACCAGGCAGACAAGCATGAATTTGGGCAGCAGGCGCAAGCGCTGCATGAGTCGGATGGCGGGAGTGAGGAGGATTTTCATCGGGTTTCCAGGGTAGGGTTACAACATTTCTGCAGTGCAATGTTGCCTGCGGATTGTGACCCCTTGATGAAGTGGGCGATTTTGCTTTCCGCCACAGTGAAGCAGTTCACACGGAAGGGCGATCCTTCTGTAAAATCGAGGGTTTTTTGCGAGGGCCATATTATGGTCACCAATATGGCCAACGAGAACGACATCACTACCCCCGATTCCACTGACAATGCGGACAACGCCGCAGCGTCAGTCAGCAGCAAGGCGCCTGCCGTGATCGCGCGTGAAGTACAACGCCGCCGCACCTTCGGCATCATTTCCCACCCGGATGCGGGCAAGACCACCCTGACGGAAAAACTGCTGCTGTTCTCGGGTGCGATTCAGATGGCCGGTACCGTCAAGGCCCGTAAATCGGGTCGCCACGCGACATCGGACTGGATGGAGATCGAGAAGCAGCGCGGCATTTCCGTCGCATCCTCGGTGATGCAGTTCGAATTCCGCGACCACGTCGTCAACCTTCTCGACACCCCGGGCCACCAGGACTTCTCGGAAGATACCTACCGCGTGCTGACGGCAGTTGACTCGGCGCTGATGGTGATCGATGCGGCCAAGGGCGTGGAAGCGCAGACGATCAAGCTGCTGGCTGTCTGCCGCATGCGCAATACGCCCATCGTCACCTTCATGAACAAGATGGACCGCGAGACGCGCGATCCGCTGGACCTGCTCGACGAACTCGAATCGGTGCTGAAGATCCAGTGCGCGCCCGTCACCTGGCCTATCGGCATGGGCAAGAACTTCCGCGGCGTGTATCACCTGCTGAATGACGAGATCATGCTGTTCAAGGCCGGCGAAGAAAAAGCTGACGGCGCCTTCGAAATCATCAAGGGCATCGACAACCCGCGCCTGCAGGAGATGTTCCCGCTGGAGATGGATCAGTTGCGCATGGAAGTGGAGCTGGTGCACGGCGCGTCGAATCCGTTTAACCTGGAGGAATTCCTCTCCGGCGTGCAGACGCCCGTGTTCTTCGGTTCTGCCATCAACAACTTCGGCGTGCGCGAGATTCTCTCCGCGCTGGTCGACTGGGCGCCCGCACCGCGCGAGCGCGACGCGACCGTACGGTCGGTGGCGCCGTCCGAGCAGCCGTTTACCGGTTTCGTCTTCAAGATTCAGGCCAATATGGACCCGGCGCACCGCGACCGCATCGCCTTCTTGCGCGTGTGCTCTGGACGTTTCGAGCGCGGCATGAAGGTCAAGCACTTGCGCCTGGGGCGTGAGATCAAGGTATCGAACGTGGTGACCTTCATGGCGTCCTCGCGCGAACAGGTGGAAGAGGCATACGCGGGCGACATCATCGGCTTGCCGAACCACGGCAACATGCAGATCGGCGACAGTTTTTCCGAAGGCGAGATGCTGACCTTTACGGGCATTCCGTACTTTGCGCCAGACTTCTTCCGCTCCGTGCGCATCCGTAATCCCTTGAAAATCAAGCAGTTGCACAAGGGCTTGCAGCAGCTGGGCGAAGAGGGTGCGGTACAGGTCTTCAAGCCGGTGCAGGGCGGCGAACTGGTACTGGGCGCCGTCGGCGTGCTGCAGTTCGAAGTGGTGGCCAGCCGTTTGCTCAACGAGTATGGCGTCGATGCCGTGTTCGAGGGCACCAGCATCAGCAGCGCCCGCTGGGTCAGCTGCGACGACAAGCGCGTCCTGCAGGACTTCGAGAACGCACTGGGCCACAATGTGGCCTACGATGCGGCCGGCAACATGGCTTACCTGGCCACGTCGGGCGTCAACCTGCGCCTGACGGAAGAGCGCTGGCCGAAGCTGACGTTCCATGCGACGCGGGAACACTCGGCCAAGCTGGCTTGATGCATCTGCAGTAAGCTTGAGAGGCAGAACCAGCGGTTCTGCCTTTTTTTATGCCGTCATGACGGTGCGCGTACTCCAGTCGCGCCGCTCCAGCAGCAATGCCGTCAACTGCGCCGCCGTCATGGGGCGCGCAAAGAAAAAGCCCTGCACGTTGTCGCAGCCGGCCTTTCTTAAAAACTCCACCTGCTGCACCGTTTCCACGCCTTCGGCCACCACTTTCAGATGCAGGCTGTGCGCCATGGCGATGATGGCCGTGACGATGGCTTCGCCCTCGCCGGGCAGGTCGTGCACGAAGCTGCGGTCGATTTTCAATTGATCGATGGGCAGGCGCTTCAGGTACGACATCGAGGAATAGCCAGTGCCGAAATCGTCGATCGACAGGTGGATGCCCGTTTCCTGCAGGCGGCGCATCAGTTCCACGTTGGCGTGAATATTGTCCATCAAGACCCCTTCCGTGATTTCCAGCTCCAGCAAGCCATGCGGCAGTTGCGTCTCCTGCAGGATGGCGCGGATACCGTCCATCAGTCCTGGGTCGCGCGCCTGGCAGGCCGACAGGTTGACGGCCACGTGTTCAAGCGAATCGAGCAGGCCGGCCTTGCACCAGAGGGCCGCCTGGCGGCAGGCGCTTTGCAGCACCCAGTGCCCCAGTTCGACGATGATGCCACTTTCCTCGGCCACGGGAATGAATTCGCTGGGGCTGAGCTGCCCCATCTCGTGGCAATGCCAGCGTATCAGCGCTTCCACGCCGACGATGCGCCCGCTGCGCAAGTCGATTTGCGGCTGGTAGTGCAGATACAGTTCTTCGTTTTGCAGGGCCTTGCGCAGGTTTGCTTCCATGCGCAGGCGGCGCTGGGCGCGCAATTCCATTTCGGCCTTGAACACGGCGTAGCGGTTCTTGCCCTGGTGCTTGGCGTGGTACATGGCCGTGTCGGCATTGCGGGTCAGAGTGGCCACGTCCTGCGCGTCAAACGGATACAGGCTTACGCCGATGCTGGCGCTGACATACAGCTGGTGGCCTTCCAGTGCGAACGGCGGGGCCAGCACAGCGAGGATCTTGCGCGCCACGCTGGCCATTTCCGAGGCGTCGTCGGCCGGTTCGACGATGACGACGAATTCGTCGCCGCCGATGCGGCAGGTGATGTCGGTGCCGCGCAGGATCTCCACCAGGCGTTCGGCAACGAGTTTGAGCAGCTGGTCGCCGCAGTGGTGACCCAGCGTATCGTTGACCACCTTGAAGTTGTCGAGGTCCAGCAGCAGCAGTCCCACGCTGCTGTCCTGGCGGTCGGCGCGCGCCAGCGCGTAGGCCAGGGCGCCGTTGAATTCATGGCGGTTCGGCAGTTGCGTGACAGGGTCGACGTGGGCCAGGTAGTGCAAATGGCTTTCCGCTTGCTCGGCGGCGGTGCGCGTGCGCCGCACCATCAGGAGCGTCAGGCCGAAGGCACACAGGCAGACCAGCAGGGTGAAGGTGGCAAATTGCGCCAGGCTGCCAAACAGCGGCGCCAGGCTGGCGCGCAGATACAGTGCGCCGCCGCCGGGCAAGGTCTGGAGGAGGGCGGCGCTGCCGTCCAGGTAATCGATCTGCAGGCCGGTGCGCGGCGCCGTGGGCGCGGCGTCGCTGGCGCTGCGTGCGTAGCGGGCGAATGGCGTGCCATACGGACTGTAGAGCAGCGCTTGCTGGACATGCGGGACGGCGGCGAGGGGAGCGAGCAGCTGTTGCGCCGCAAGACGATCATCCCGGCGCATGGCTAGTGTCGCAGCAGGCGCCAGCATGTCGGCGTGGATGCGCAGATTGCGCTGGAAAGATGCCTGGAGGGAAAACAACTGGAAGAGGATCAGCAGCATGCTGGCCGTGGCCAGCATGGCCGCTGCGGCCAGCAGATTCAGCCTGGCTATTCGGTCACCACGCAACTGCACCAAGGGCAGCATCAATGGCGCCATCATGACGCATTCTCCTGCCGGCCCCGCTTGCCGCCGCCCCGTGTGATCCCGCCTCGCCCTGCCATACTTTACGTTCCAGTCTGATGAAAACCGAAGTGAGCCGGAACTCTCAACGTGTTGTTAAGGCCGATATATTGTCATTTCGCAGCGTGAAAGTACAGGGTGCGCGGCAATTTAGTGGCCATGCCGCAGGCCGATGGCCGCATGCAAGGCGACAAGTCAGGCGGAAAATGCGGGGCGTGTCTTTCTAATAATAATGCAGACTGAATTTTAATCCTTTTTTTGCTAGTGGGTTTTTTCTCTTAAAAACATGCTGCAGGTAAACAAAATGTCATGAAGAATAACTTGATTGCCTCCTGTCATCTCAGCAGGGATTAATATTTTTGTCTGTATCGGGCATTGCAAGTCATTGATTTTAATAAATTTTAATGAAGAATGCGAGAACGCTATGGCCTTGCTCCGCGAGTTCGTCCATAATCCGCTGATGATGGACGTTCTGATGCTGTTTGTTTTGTCTGCCGCGGCCAAGTAAACTGCCGCCAGCAAAACCGGACGTCGCCCTAATGATCAATAGTGAGGATATCTTGGAAAAAAAACCAAAAATTATTTTGTCGTCACAAGACCTGGAACGACTGGAAGCGTTGTTGTATGCCTTGGGAAATAACTTGTCGCCGGACAAGGCCGCCTTGCTCGATGAGCTGGGCCGTGCCGAGGTGCTCGAGCCACAAGAAATACCGCCCACCGTCGTGACGATGAATTCTACCGTGCGCTTCACGGTAGAAAACAAGGAGGAATTCTGCCTGACGCTCGTGTATCCGAAGGATGTGGAAGGCCAGGCTGATCGCATTTCCGTGCTGGCGCCCGTCGGCAGCGCACTGCTGGGCTTATCCATCGGCGACAGCATCGCCTGGCCCATGCCGGGCGGCGTGGTGAAGGTGAAGATCGAGGAAATCGTTTATCAGCCTGAACGGGCCGGCGAATACCACCGTTAAATCGTGATGGCGGACGGCGCCTGCCGTTCGCCTGTCTGGCCGTGTTTCCAATCATTAGCTATTGCGTTGCACGCGCACCACCAGCCATCCCGCCACGACGGTAAACGTGATGATAATGGCAACGATGATCCAGAAACCCTGCGGGTGCTGGGCCAGCGGAATCCCCCCCACATTCATGCCCAGCATGCCGGCGATAATATTGATCGGCAAGGCCAGCACGGTGACGATGGTCAGCACGAACAGGCTGCGGCTGTTTTCCTCGTTGACCCTGGCGGCAATCTCTTCCTGCAGCAGCTTGATGCGTTCCTGCAAGGACGACATGTCGCTGAGCACCACGGAAAATTCTTCCGTAGACTGGCGCAGTTCCAGGCTGTCCAGCTCCGATACCCACGCCGGCGGGCGTTGCAGCAGGCGGAACAGGGCTGCCGGTTCCGGCGCCAGCAGGCGCTGCAGCCGCACCAGCACGCGTCGCATGGCGCCCAGGTCTTCGCGCTTGGGCACCAGGCGACCCGCCAGCAAATGGTCTTCGATATCGTCGACCCGTGCCACGGCATCGCGCACGATGTTGACCAGCACGTCGGCCTGGTCGCGCAGCAGATGGATCAGCAGTTCCACCGACGAGCGGATCGGCTCGTGGTTCTTGATGACGGCCTGGCGCAGGCGCTCGATCGACTGCAGTGGCGCGCGGCGCGCCGTGATGACGAGGTTTTGCGCCACGCTGGCCCACATGGTGGAAATATCGGACGCTTCGAACGAGAAATTGTGCACCACATCGTTGACCACGGCGATCAGGGTGTTTTCCGCCTGTTCGATACGCGTGGAGCGGGAACCCTGGTGCAGGGTTTCATAGAATTCGTCGGCCAGCTGCGTATGCGTCATCAGCCATTTTTCGCTGGCCGCATGCGACAAATTGAAATGCAGCCAGACAAATTCCTGCGCCGGCCTGGCTGCGCCATCGGCCAGCCAGGCCAGCGCGGCCGTCGAGTCGAGCGCCAGCGGCTGCACCGCGCGGCCAAACAGGAAGCCCCAGACCAGGCCCGAGGTGTCCGAACCATAGGTGAAACCGGCAGTTTCCATCGCCATCGTGAATCTTTCTCGTGCAGTGTGATTGATCGTCGCGCGATTTTAATACACGGATATGTCCGGAAAATGACAAGGCCACCGCGATGGGTGGCCTTGGTGAGAACTACTGCCGCGTATTAGCTGCGGTTCGGGTTGTTCGGACGCCGGTCGTCGCGGTTCGGTACCCCATCGCCGTCGCGGTCGTGGCGATTGCCATTGTCGCGGTCATAGCGGTTGGGGATGCCGTCGCGGTCGCGGTCGCCGTTCGGCCCGCGTGGCGACCAGCGGCCTTGCTCCATCTGCCAGCGGCCATCGCGCTGGTTCCAGGCGGGCGGCGCATACACATAGCCGGGGCGTTCGGCGATCCACACGCCTGGCGTCCAGGCGTAGCGCTGGCCGCGCCATTCCCAGTGGCCGGGCGCCCAGATGTAGCCGTGGCGCGCGCGCGGGATGGCTTCACGGCGCGGTGGCGGCGGGGCGATGCGGATCTCGTCATAGCGCACGGGCTGCACTTGCGCGGCGACCCAGCCGCCACGGTCCAGGCGCCAGCGGTTGTTTTCTTGTATCCAGGCGGCCCGGCGGTACTCGTTGCCGCCGCGTTCGCGCAGCCATTCGCCGCTGTTCCAGACATGGCGCTGGCCATCCCAGTTCCAGTAGCCCGGTGCCCAGACATAGCCGGCACGCGGAGCTGGCGCGCTTTCAAAGCGTGGGGGAGGCGGGGCGTTGCCGACGACAATGCTGACGCCGAGCTGATTCTGTGCCATGGCCTGCACGGGCAAGAAGGCCGCGGCGCTGATGGCAAGCATGGCTGCTGCGTAGAGTGTGATGGGTTTCATGGTGTTCTCCATTTCGGTGATTGCATGAAATGGACTATAGGCGCTTGCTGGCGGTTTTTCGCCTTTGATTCAACTTATTACAATTGACACAATAATGTGTGTCCGTGTATCCGTGGCAGATACAAATGGCGGCCTGACGCGTTGGCTAGCCGTGGGGCGCCAGGCGGCGTGGAGTCAGCATGGATGCTTCACATGGTGCTGGCGGTGGCGTTGCCCAGCAAGGCTTGCCGTTCCTCGATCAGCGAGATTTTCTTTTCCTGTTCCGTCAGGCGCTTGGCGCTGACCACCACCACGGGGATGGCGCCGGCTTGCGTCGCAGCGGCTGTTTTCGTGGCCGTTGGCTGGGCGAAGCTGGCATAGCTGGCGCCGCAGGCGATGGCGACGGCGACGGTAAAGATGGCTTCCATGTTTTTCAAGGCTTTCATGATCGTTCCTTTCTGGTGGCGGGTGGGTATGTCTGCACTGTAGCCATGCGCGCGCCCATGCGCCATGCGCATGCGACCAGCCGTGGTTTTGGCGGGATGGCCTGCAAAAAAACGGCGCTGAAATGCCTGCGCCCTGTGCTGGCGGGCGACCGCTTGAATTGAGGCCTAATTCGCCCTGTATCCCTGCATATGAATGCAATTGCCCTATGGCATTATTTGACACTGCACAGTGTTGTGCGCCTGTTGTGAGCCGCGTCGCGCACACATGGCGCGTGCCAGGTGCTGCGCCAGCTGTCCTGCTAGAATCGGCATGGCAGCGGTGTTGCACATGCTTGTGCACACAATCATTCTCATCAGGAGTCACACATGTTCCAATTGTTTGGTTTTGGCGGCGCCCGCTGCCCGCGCTGCGAGCACAAGAACGGCGCTGCCGCCGGCTATTGCGCGCATTGCGGCTTGTCGCTGGGCGCCCCCGACAGCGACGCGGTGCTGCACGCCAATCAGTGGCATCTTGCCGATGGGCAACTGGCCCTGTTCTTCGGCGTGCGCGAACTGTCCTCGCTGTTCGGCGGCGCGGCGCGCCGCCTGCAGGTGCCCGCCGAGTCGCGTGCCTGGATCGTGCAATCGGACGCTTTCACCTTGATACCAGCCGGCGACTACGATAGCGCCACCTTCTTTGCGCGCCTGCCTGCGCTGCTGCCGGCGCGTCCGGCGGAAGTGCTGATTGCGCGCGCCGACGCGGTCAGCCTGGAATTCGACCTGCCCGGCCTGGCAAGCACGGAGTTGCTGAACGTCGCCGCATCCCTGCGCGTAGATATCGCGCTGGGCCAGCCCGATGCGTTCGCGCGCCAGTTCATGCGCGCGCCGGGCGCCGTCACGCGCGCCCACCTGCACGCCTTGCTGCTGCCGTCCGTGCGCCAGATTGCGCTGGAATTCATCGGCAGCCGCGCGCTGCGCGAAATGGACGCGAATGCCGACTTGCGGCCCGAATTGAACGAACGCCTGCAATCGGCCCTGACCCAACGCCTGGCGCCCAGCGGCCTGGCCGTGGCGCGCGTGGACACCCTCAGCCTGCGGCACGACAAGCGCGAGGGCAACGGCGACGCAGCCATCGGCACCCTGTGGCTGGGCGGCTTGCCGGCGCAGGAACTGGAACAGCACAGCCTGGAGCGCATGAAGCAGCTCGACCAGCTGTATGACGAGGAAGAGTGGCAGCGCATTCGCCGCGAAGAGCTGGCGGCGCGCCATGCGCACCGGCGCGCAGAGCTGCAGCAGGATGCGACGGTGGAAAAGGCGGAGCAGGGCTACCAGGAAGCGGAGCGCCTGCAAGCGCTGCGCGGGCGCCAGATCGACCTGTATGGCCGCATCCTGGAAGCGAAATCGCGGCGCCAGGCGCTCGACCATGGCGCCGCGCTGGCGCTGGGTGAGCTGGAACAGGAACTGGCGCAAAAGGGCGCGCAGCGCGCCGATGAAGCGGCCAACTGGGAACACGTGCGCGCGCTGGCCACCATCAAGATGCGCAGCGAGCTGGAACTGTCGCAACTGCATGGGCGCGAGCAAATCCAGCTGGCGCAGCAGCGCTTTACCCATCAAGTCCACTTGCAGTCGATCGCGCAGCAAATTGAAAGCGCGCTGCTGATCGACGACGAAACCGGGCGCCGCACCCAGCTGGCGCGCCTGCGCCAGGCCGAAGCGGATGCGGCGCAGCGCGAGGCGCAGCTGGAGGCGGAGCAGCACCAGGCAGCCTGGCAGGGCCTGATGCTGGCGAATGCGGCGCGCAAACGCGAAGCCGAGCGGGTGCAGGAGTGGGAAGACCAGATGCAGCTGGCGCGCCAGCGCGAGCTGCTGCGCGCCGAGGCGCACAAGGATGAAGCGGCCCAGGTGCAGGCGGCAGAAATCGCGGAAAAAGTGGCGGTGCTGCGGCGCAGCGGCGCGCGCGAGGACGCCATCGCGCAGCAGGAAAAGCTGCTGCGCACCATCGAGGCCGATGGCGTGCACGCACGCCAGTTGCAGCAGCAAACACAGCTGGCGCAGCTCGACGCGCTGGCCATCGAAGAACAGCGCCAGCAGCTGCGCCAACTGGAGCAGGAAGCGCAATGGCAGCGCGATCTGCTGGCCATGGCGCAGCAGCGCGAAAGCGACTACGCGCGCTGGAAGGGCGAATATGAAGCCTTGCTGGCGCAACAGGCGCATGCCGCCGAACTGGCGCGCATCGACATCGATCGCATCGAGAAAATCGGCACGCTGAGCGACACGGGCAAGGTGGCCATGGCCGCCGGGCAGAATGCGGCCGCGCTGGCGCAAGTGCTGAAGGTACAGTTGCAGGCAGGCATGAGCGCCGAGCAGATCCACGCGCTGGCTGCGCTGGCGGCGGCCGAGAACAGCGTCGCGCCGCTGGATGCCATGCGCATGGCGCAGGACAGCGTGGCGCAGGAGCGCAGCTACCTGGAAGGCCAGGCGGAGCGTGAACGGCGCCAGCAGTTGGACCTGATCAACTTGCACAACGCTGCGCACGCGCATGGCCTGTCGGCGCAGGCGCAGCTGGGCGTGGCCGTGGCGCAGGCGCTGCAGCCCGGTGCCGCCGCTGCCGCGCCGGCACGCTGCAAGAACGGCCATGCGCAGCGCGCGGGCCATCCGGAAGATAAATTCTGCGCCGCCTGCGGCGTCGCCCTGCAGCCTTGATGGAAGCGTTTCACCCCAGATGATGCAAAAAGCACGAGACAAACTGCGGGAACTGCGCGCCCTTCACGACGACGGGCTGCTCAGCGAGCAGGAATTTGAACGCCGCAAGAACGCCATCCTTGACGCCGAGTACGCGCCGCCGGGCGCCGCGCCCGCGCCTCTGCCCGTGCGCCAGGGTACGGAACTGGGCTTCATGACGGGCCAGGAAATCGGCCCGCAAAACCGCCGCTACCGGCTCGAACGGCTGATTGGCACGGGCGGCATGGGGCAGGTGTGGCAAGCCACCGACCTGGCCACTCACGCGGAGCTGGGCAGCAGCGAAATGGTGGCGCTGAAGATCTTGCCGGCGCAGCTGACGCAGAGCGCCACGCATGCCAAGCTGCTGATCGAGGAAGCCACCCAGGCGCGCAAACTCGCGCATGAAAACATCGTGCGCGTCTATGAGTGGGCGCAAGACCCGGCCACGGCCAGCTATTTCATCATCATGGAATGCCTCGATGGAGAAGACCTCGAGCACTATCTTGGGCGCCAGGGCACGCTGCCTCTGTCGACCGTGCAGCAATTGCTGCAGCCGGTAGCCGATGCCTTGTCGTATGCGTGGGAAAAACACAAGCTGGTGCACCGCGACATCAAGCCGGGGAATGTCTTCCTGACGGCGAAAGGCGACATCAAGCTGCTCGATTACGGCATCGCTACACGCGTGCGCAATGCGGACAGCAGCCTGGCGCTGGAAACGCCGAATGCGGGCACGCACGGTTATCGGGCGCCCGAGGCAGGCGCCAATCAGCGCCAGCCCAGCCCGCGCCTGGATGTCTATGCGGTGGCCGTGATGATTTACCAGATGCTCGAAGGGCGCATGCCGTTCGACGATGCGCGCAGCGCCAGCCATTTGCCGTCGTCACCGCAGTCGCTCAATGCAGCGCAGTGGCAGGTGCTGCAGAACGGCTTTTCCTTGATGGCGGAATTGCGGCCGCAATCCGTGCAAGCCTTGCTGGAAGGGCTGGAGCGCGCCGCCGGACCGTCGCCTGAAGAACTGGCGGAACAGGCGCGCCAGCAGCAGGCGCGGGCGGCGCAGCAGCAAAAGCAGGCGGCGCTGGCCGCCGAACAGGCCCGCGAAGCGGCGCTGAAGGAAGCGCGCGCGCGCCAGGAAGAACTGGACCAGCGGCGCAAGGCGGAAATCCAGGCCGCTGCGCTGGAAAAGCAGCGGCAGGACAAACTGCGCCGCGAGCAGGAGGCGCAGCGCCATTTCGAAGCCGAAGAGGCGCGCAAGCTGCGCAAGGAAGCGCTGCGCGGCCAGTTGCGCGCGCGCCGCGAAGCTGATGCCGCCACCGCCTTGCAGGAACACCAGGAATTGCAGCGCAAGGCCATCGTCGCCAAGGCGGAGGCGGCCTATCGCGCCGAGCAGGAACGCGCGCGCAGGGAAGAGGCCAGCCGCGCCGCCGCCGCATCTGTCCCGGCGCCGGCATCCGTGCCGGCAGCAGAAACGGAACACGTGGCACCGGTGGCCAATGCCGAAGGCATCTTGCGCGATGATTTCCTCGATGGCCCGGGGCAGGGGCCGGAACTGGTGCTCATTCCCAGCGGCCGCTTCCAGATGGGTGCGCACGAGACGGAACACAAGGCCGCCATCCAGGCAGGCTCGCAGCAGGCCTGGCTCGAGCGAGAGACGCCGCAGCACTGGGTCGGCATCGAGCGTCCGTTCGCGCTGGCGCGCCATCCCGTCAGCGTGGGAGAATGGCGCGCCTTTGTGCAAGCGACGCAATGGGCGGGCGGTTCCGAAACGGACTGGGACAATCCTGGGTTCGTGCAGAACGACCAGCACCCGGTGGTGGGCGTGAGCTGGAATGATGCGCAGCTGTACCTGGCGTGGCTGAGCGACCGCACGGGCCGGCAGTACCGCTTGCCCAGCGAAGCCGAATGGGAATACGCCTGCCGCGCCGGCACGCGCACCGCCTTCAACGTGGGCGAAACGATCAGCACCGAGCAAGCCAACTACGATGGCCTGTATGTCTACAATGGCGGCCCGCGCGGTGTGTACCGCGGCGGCACCAGCCCGTTGGGCAGCTTCGCGCCGAATTCCTGGGGCTTGTTCGACATGCATGGCAATGTGTGGGAATGGGTGCAGGACGTGGTGCACGACAATTACGAAGGCGCGCCCGTCGATGGCAGCGCGTGGGAAGAGGGCTGCGACAGCAGCCGGCGCATCCTGCGCGGCGGCTCCTGGCTGTACCACCCGCGCTACCTGCGCTCGGCCGTGCGCAATAGCTTTTCCACCGTGCTGTCGAACGACATCGTGGGCTTCCGGGTGGCGCGCACGCTCGACTAATTAATTGTCAAAAGTGTCATCTTGACGGATACTTCATGCATCTTAACTGCGCTGGAGTATCCGTGTTCAAGAACCGCCTGCTGTCCATCCTCTTCGTTTGCCTGCCCATGCCTGCCCTTGCCGGCGACTTGCCTGCCTACCCCTTCATCCATGCGACGGGCACGGCCTACAGTTTCATCATGCCGGACCTGGGCGAGATCGACTTCGACGTCAGCGTCTACGACCCCGTGCCGGAGGTGGCCACGGCCCTCGTGCAGACGCGCATCACGGAAATCAAGGCGCTGTTGCTGGAGCAAGGCCTGGCCGAGGCGGCGGCAGGCATCGAGGTGCGCGACGTACGCAAGGAAATCCGCAAGGGCGCCGAGCAGGACCCGGCCAATCCGCAGTACCTGATCAAGGCCAGCGTGCATATCAACGTGGCGGATCTGTCAAAGTGGCCCGCCGTCATGCGCCCGCTGCTGGCCATGCCCAATCTCGATGCGTTTGCCACCACCTTCGGCGCCACGCAGCGCGTCCGCCTGGAGGAGGAACTGGTGGGCGAGGCCGTCAAGGATGCGCAGCGCAAGGCCGACGCGATGGCGCGCGGCTTCGGCAAGCGCGCGGGCGCCGTGGCCGGCATCTCGTCGGACCAGCTGAAAAACCTGGGTAATGCGGTGGGCCTGGTGCCGTCCGATCGTTACCAGCGCGCCAACAGTCGCGCGCAGAAAAATCCCGACGACATGCTGATCGTCACCAGCCTGAAGATGGCGCAGACGGTCGACGCCGTGTTCCGCATCAAATAGCCAGGCGCCCCGGGAGCGGGCTGCGCAAAGCGGGCAAACGGTGTAAATTGTGGCTTTCCAAACGCACCAAGGAACGCCATGACCATCAAAGCCATCCGCGACCAGTCGCAACCCATGCGCCACATCGTGCACGTGCGCGATCACATCATCTCCGCCGACGCCTCGATAGAGGAAGGTGGCGGCGATGCCGGCCCGTCTCCGCACGACCTGTACGACGCGGCCCTGTCGGCCTGCAAGGCGCTCACGGTGGTCTGGTATGCCAGGCACAAGGGCATCCCCCTGGAACACGTGGAAGTGTCGACCGAGCGCGATGCCAGCGAAGAGCGCAAGGGCGTGTACCGCCTGGCCGCCACCCTGCACCTGACCGGTGACTTGAGCGACGCGCAGCGCCAGGAATTGCTGGCCGCAGCCGGCAAATGCCCGCTGCACAAGCTGATGACGGCTGTGACCACCGAAGTGACGACGGTGCTGGCATGAGCGCGGCTATCCTGAAAAGCCACGAAAAGGACCTCGGGGGCGGCTTTGTCGTGCGGCGCTTGCTGCCTTCTGCAGTAAAACAGGCCGTCGGCCCCTTCATTTTCTTTGACCATTTCGGCCCCATCGACGTGGCGCCGGACGCCAACCACGACGTGCGCCCCCATCCGCATATTGGCCTGGCCACCGTCACCTATCTCTTCGAAGGCGCGATCGACCACCGTGACAGCATAGGGTCTTATCAGCGCATCGAACCGGGCGCCATCAACTGGATGACGGCCGGGCGCGGCATCGTGCATTCCGAGCGCACGCCGCACGACCTGGCGGGACAACCGCACCGTACCCACGGCTTGCAACTGTGGGCCGCGCTGCCGAAGGCGCATGAAGAGGATGAACCGAGTTTCACGCACACGCCGCAGGCCGACATTCCCGTCGTGCCGCTCGATGGCGCCATCGTGAAAGTGTTGATCGGCACGGCGTTTGGCAAGACCTCGCCCGTGCGCACCTATATGCAGACCTTGTACCTGGACGTGGCGCTGCAGGCGGGCAAGGCGCTGCGCCTAGAGGGCTTGCCGGCGGAAGCGGCGATTTACCCGATCAGCGGGGACGTGCTGGTCGATGGCGTGGCGCTGCTGCCGCACACCATGGCCTTGCTGGAGGAGGGCAAGGTGCCTGTCGTGACGGCAGGCAGCGGCCCGGTGCAGTTTGTTGTCATCGGCGGTGAGCCGCTGGACGGCCACCGCTTCCTGTTCTGGAATTTCGTCTCATCGAGCAAGGAGCGCTTGTCGCAGGCGGCCGACGACTGGAGCGCCCAGCGCATGGGGCAGGTGCCGGGCGAGACGGAATTCATTCCGCTGCCGAAGGCGCCATTGCGGCCTTCGGCATAGGCATTTCGTTTAGAAACGCGCGCGCAAGGTCAGTTGCGCCTTGCGCGGTTCGCCATAGAAATTGCCCCACGCAGGCGCGCTCACCGTCTGGTAGTAGCGCTTGTCGAGCAAGTTCGTCACGGACAGCGCCGCCGTCCAGTTGCGGTCGATTTGGTAGGCGGCGCGCGCGCTCCACAAGGCGTACGCGCCTTGCGCCACCTTCACGTCGCGCGTGGTGCGCGAGCTCTCCGTCTGGAAGTTCACGCCGCCACCCACGCTCCACTTCTGCAACGCGCCGGCCAGGCGGTAGTCGCTCCACGCGCGCAGCATGTGGCGCGGCGAGTAGGTGCTGGCGAACATCACGCCCACAATCGAGGTCTGGTCCAGGTATTTGAAGTTGTTCAAGGTGTAGCCGGCGAACAGCTGCCAGCCCGGCGCCACTTCGCCGCTGATTTCAGCGTCGAGGCCTTCGCTGCGCACCTTTCCCGTCGAGAAATAGCACTCCGTGCCGCTGGTACAGATATTGACCAGATCGGCCTCGGCGCGGTTGCGCTGCTCGATGCGGAACAGCGCCAGCGAGGTATTGACCTTGCCGTTGAACAGTTCACCTTTCACGCCCACTTCCAGGTTGCGCCCTTTGAGCGGGTCGAGCAAGGCGCCATCGGCCGTGCGCTGGTTTTGCGGCTGGAAGATGTCGGAGACGCTGGCGTAGCCGGACCAGTCCTTGTCGAATGCGTAGATCACGCCGCCATACGGCGTGACGACGCCGTTTTCGCGGTAGGGGTCGAGATACACCTCGCCCGTGTCGCGGTACACGCTGCTCGATTTGTAGTTCGACACGCGCGCGCCGGCCACCACGGTGAGCGGGTCGCTGACGCTGAAACGGGCCACGCCATACGCGCCCGTCTGCGTCATGGTCGTCAGGCTGTGAGCACCACCATAGCGATTTTCGCGAAGCCAGGCATCGCTCGGTTCCGCTACGCCGTGATTGGGTTGCAGGGCGCTATTGGGCAGCTTCATCATGGCCAGGCTGTAATCGCTGTCGTTTTCCAGCCGGTTCGTGCTGATGCCCGCGCTGAAGCCGTGGCGGCGGCCAAAGGCGTTGAATTTGCCATCGAGCGACAAGTCGACACCCTTGTTGGTGGTGCCATAGTCGAACACGCCGGCGTACATCATCATGCCGGCCAGGGTGGCGGGGTTGAGCGCACCCAGGTTGAACATGTATTTCACGTCATGCTGTTCGCGCGTGTAGTTGGCGCTGGCTTTCAGCGACCAGTCGGCATCGAAACGGTGCTCGAATTCGGCGAAGGCGGCCGTCTGGCGGCTGTCCCACCGGTTCCAATCGGCGCCGAGGTAGGTCGAGCGGGGCAGTTTCGGGTCGCTGCCGTCGAGGTAGCGGGGCATGCCGGAGAAAAACGGGGTCGAGTGCAGTTTTTCGTAGCTGGCGCCCGTCGTCAGCTTACTGCCCGGCGCCAGGTCGAATTCCAGCACGCCGTACAGTACGTCGGTGCGGCTGTCGGCCACGTCATAAAAATAATCGCGCTGGTCGTGCGCAGCCACGACGCGGCCGCGGATGCTGCCCGACTCGTTCAAGGGGCCGGTGACGTCGACTTCGCCGCGCACGTCGTTCCAGCGGCCCGCGCTGAGCGCAAGTTGCGTCTGTTTTTCCGCCAGCGGGCGCTTGCGCACCATGTTGATGGCGGCGCCCGGCGAACCTGTGCCCTGCAGCAGTCCCGTGGCGCCGCGCACGATTTCCACGCGATCCAGCATGGCGGTATTGCTGGTAAAACTGTTCGCCTGCGGGTAGTACATGGCGCGGTTGACGCCATCGAACTGGTAGGTCTCGACCATGAAACCGCGTGAATACACATAGCGTCCGCCCATGGGGCTATCGTACATGGTGATGCCGGTGGTATTGGCCAGCACGGCGTCGATAGTGCTGAGGTTCTGGTCGTCCATTTTCTGCCGCGTGACGACACTGACGGATTGGGGAATTTCGCGCAGGGTCTGCACGCCCTTGCCGACGGTGACGGCGCGCGCCGCGTACGAGCTGCTGTGCTCACTGACGGGGTCGCGCTCCATGCTGGCGCTGACCATCACGGGCGCCATGGTCTTTTCTACGCCAGCCTCCGAGGTGGAGGATGGCGCCGCCTGGCGCAGCACGTAGGCGCCGTTCGGCAGCTGCACCGCTTCCATGCCGCTGCCGGCCAGCACCTGGGAAAAGCCTTGGGCTACGTTGAAGCTGCCGCGCACGCCGGGCGAGCGCAGGCCGCGCGTCTGCGCGGGATCGGTCGACAGGCTGACGCCGGCGGCGACGGCAAAATCGTTGAGGGCAGTGGCCAGCGGGCCGGCGGGCACGGCGTAGGGTTGCGGTGCTGCGGCGGCAGCCTGGCCTTGCGCCAGGGCGGGTGCGGCGATGAAGGCGGCGGGGGCGGCGCAAGCCATGGTGAGGACGGCCAGGCGGATGGCGCGCGCGGCGGGATGGAGGACGGGGGTGGTCAGCTGCATGCTCGGTCTTTCTGCTCAGGGTGTGGTCAATGGAGGATGAATCGGCTACTTATCTATGAAGCCGAAGCAGCGCATCGAAACACCAACCCCTTGCGCAAAAAGGCTGAAAATAATTATGCGGGCCTGGCCGCCACCGTGGCCCAGTAGCGTGTGAAGTAGGTCACTTGCAGCCCGTGCGAGGCGCACAGGCTTTCCAGCACGGCGTCGATATCGTCGAGGCGGTAGGTGCCCGTGACGGGCCGCCGCGCCACCTTGGCGTCGCATGCGAGGCGCCCGCGCCGGTAGCGCGCCAGTTCCCGCACCAGTTGTTGCAGGGGCCAGTCGGCGGCCACCAGCATGCCGCGCAGCCAGCTGTCCTGGTGCGCTTGCGTGGCCTGCACATTATCCGCGCCAGTTTCGCCAAAGCGTAGCTGCTGACCCGCTTCCAGGCGCCACACGGCGTCCGGTCGTGCAGCGCAGCGCACTTCTACGGCGTGCTCGAAGACGCTGACGGTGCTGCCATCGGCGTCGCAGCGTATGCCGAAGCGCGTGCCCAGCGCGCGGATCACGCCGTGCCGGGTGTCGACCAGGAAGGGGCGCGGATCGGGCGCCGTCGTGATCATGATTTCGCCATGGTGCAGGCGGATGCGGCGCTGCGTGGCGTTGTAGGCGACATCCAGGGCGCTATCCGTATTGACCTCCAGGCGCCCGCCATCGGCCAAGGTGACGTGGCGGCGCTGGCCCGGCGCCGTGCGCAAGGACGCCGTCAGGGCTTGCCATGGGCCCGACTGCAGGCCTGCCTGGCCCAGCGCGATGCCGCTGCCGGCCGCCACCAGCAGCGCGAGTATCTTGGCGGCCGCGCGCCGGCGTTGCTGCGCCGCCTGCAGCGCGGGCAGGGCGAGGCTGGCGGGTATCGTGCCCAGCTGGCCATCCATGCGCTGCAGCAGTTCCCAGGCCCGTTCATGCTCGTCGCTGGCGTCGCGCCATGCCTGCAGCGCTGCCGGGTCGGCGCTGCCGCATTGGAGTTCCACATGCCAGTGGGCGGCGGCGGCCAGCACTTTGCGGGGGATTGGGGCTGAATGCGGGGCGGAAGGGGAAAACATCAGCCGGCCGCCAGCAGCAGGCATTCCGTGTAGGCGCGCACCAGGTGTTTCTTGACGGTCGGCAGGGATATGCCGAGGCGCCGGCTGATGTCCACATAGCTGAGTTCCTCGATTTGCGCCAGCAGGAAGATGGCCCGCGTGCGCGCGCCCAGACTGTCGAGCAGGCGGTCGATGGCGAGCAGGGTTTCAATGATGATGGCATGCGTTTCGGCGCACATCGATACCGGTTCGGCCTGCTGGGCCAGCGCTTCCAGGTAGGCGTGCTCCAGCGCCTGGCGTCGGTAGCGGTCGATCAGCAAGCCGCGCGCAATCGTCGCCAGGTAGCCGCGCGGCTCGCGCAGGGGCACCGCATCGCGCTTGCCCAGCAGGCGCAAAAAGGTGTCCTGCGCCAGGTCGGCCGCCTCGGCGCGATTGCCCAACTTGCCGCGCAGCCAGCCATACAGCCAGCCATGGTGCTCGCTGTACAGGGTGCTCAGGTGGCTGGCATGGGTGGGGCTGACGGTACTCACTGCGTTCTCCAGGCAAGGGAAGAGCTGGGCTGACGGAACGCGGTGTGCCGGCTGGCTGGGCTTTTTGAGAATGATACTCATTATCACATTGCCACGCCGCCCGCGTCAATTGGCGCCGCCACCAAGGCGCCAGCGTTCCTGCCACTGTTGCAGATCCGCCCAGGCTTGCTGCAGGGCAGTGGCGGACCAGTGCAGCAGGCTGTCGAGCGCCAGCAGGGTGCGCCGCAGGTGGATGCCATCGAAAAACACATGGTCGGCCACGACCGTGGCGGCCAGCCAGGCGGCGGCGATGACGATGATGTCATGGCGGCCGCTTTTCCACCAGCGCAGAGAGTGGCGGCGAAAGATCCACGGCACGCCCAGCGGATTGGGCCAGTCGGCCAGCAGATGCATGATACCGCCCGCCGCAAAGCCGAACAGGGGCGGTGCCCAGAGGTGGTGCGGCAATTGCAGGTAGGTGTAGATGAGCAGGGCGATCCAGGCCAGGCCCCAGTGCGTCCAGGTGCGGTGCGTGATCCACAGTCGGTGCGTGCGCGCCCACCAGGCCACTTCCAGCCAGTCGGGCGCCGTGCCGCCCAGCGCGCCCATGATAAAGGCGAGCATGCTCAGCACTTGATAGGGCCCACCGGCGTCAGCGTGCGCGACCAGGGCCGCGGCAATCACGCCGGCAGCCCAGCCGGTCGCATGGTGCGCTTTGTTGGAAGCCATAGGAAATGTAAAACGCCATGCGGACGCTTTGTGAAATGCAAGGGATATTAACTGGATGAATATACAGTATGCAAGGGCGTGAGGGGGGAGTATTTGCAGAATATCTGGCGATAATTTGTTAAATTGTGTGTCGGAATGGCCTTGCCAGCGAGCTCGGCAACGCATGCCGGCCAGTCAAGTGTATTGTGCGGCTGATAATGCAATTGGCGCAGGGCGCACTATGCTGAGGGTAGTCCTACGTTTTGAAGAGGTCTTGCCATGAAAATCCCGCGCGAATTGCAAATCCCCGCCATCGTGTTTACGCTGGAAGCGGTGTTTATACTCGGCTTGTCGATGATTTTTCTCGTACTGGTGCCGCGCTAGCGATCAGGGCGGTGCAGGACGTCGTTGCATCAGGCGGTTTGCATGGTACTACTATCGCACAGCGCCGCACCCTCGGTGCGGATGATCCAGCATTCCGGATACGGTTCGCTGGCGAAGCGTTTGTGCCGCGCGAAGCCGCTGAGTTTATCCAGAGCGGTAGCGGGGGCCAGTGCTGTTTCCTTGCCACTGGCCGTGTCCAGGTGCCAGAAACCGCCGTTGCGGTGGAAGAGCACGGGTAGGCAGCTGGCCTGCGGCGTGGCCAGGTGGGTGGCTGGCGAGGGCTGGGCTTCCGGCAGCAGTAGGTAAAAACATTCGGCGCGGGCGCCGTGGTCGATGCGGTGCAGGATTACGCCGTGCGCAAGGATGGCCGTGACGCTGAGCACGACGATTCCCTTGATGCTGGCAGACAGTTCGATGCGCATGCCCAGCCGAAGGGCAACTGGCTTGTGCTTGCCAGGCCATACGCCGTCGAGCAGCACACCGTAGCGTGACACGTCCTCGATTTCAAAGCCTTGCTGGCCGCGGCGGATGATGGCATGGCGGCCTGACAGGCGCCGTGTCAAGCCATTGTTGTCCTGGCCGTCGGGGTTGAAATGGCTGAGCAGCACATCGGCTTCCGGGTCCACCAGCTCGAAGCGGCCCAGCATGCATTCTTCCAGCGCGAACAGACGGATCTGGCGCTGTTCGCCCGCTTCCGGCGCCGCATTGACGAGGCAGGCGGCCTGGCTCGGATGCGGATGGCAGTGGCTGGCGGCGGGCAGGTCGACTTCGATCAACTCCTCGTCCCAGGCGATGGTGGTAAAACCCATGTCGATCTTGCCTTGCGGCGCAGATAAATCCACGTGGGCGATGCCGGCATTGCGCGCCGTCACGTCGAGGTTACAGCCGTCGCCACCCGTGACGCGGGCGATCGAGGCGTCGTCGGCCATCACGCGTACATTCTTGTGCGTGCTGAGGAAGATCTGGTGGATTTCCGTCAGGGTGGCATCGCGGCGCGGCACCAGGATGACGAAGGTGCACACCCATTTCTGCGCCACGGCGCCGTCGACATGGCTGTGCACTTCCACTTCGATCTGGTACTGCCCGTGTTCCTTGTTGCGCGAGGAGAACTCGACAAACACGGGGCGCCAGTCGCCGCGGGTGGTACGCACGAAATCATGCTGCACATGGCCACGGGGTATCAGGTCCGAGCGCAGGCGCAAGGTCAGTTGCGGCGCACAGGCGGCGCTCATGCCGCGCAGTTCCATTTTCAGGGTTTGCCGTCCGCCTGCCGCACGGGGATCGAAGCCGCTGATGTGCAGATGGGTTTGTACGGGCTGGTAGGCCGGCGCAGCCGCTGGCGCGGCAACGGCGGCTGGCGTGAATGGCGGAGGTGCGGTGGAGAGCGGTACATTGCTGCTCACGGCCTGAAAGGCAGGATCATGGGCCGGGGCGTGCGAAAGCGCCGTTGCCGATGGCTCGGAACGGGCGCTGCGCAGTGCGGTCAACAGGTCGTAGCTGCTGGGGGCATTGGTCGCTTGCGGGTGGTTGCCCGCACAGACTGTTTCCCCAGGCAAGACCCAGAACGTACAGTGCGGGTGCTCCGGGTTGCTGCATTTTTTCATGACATTCTGACTCGAATCGAGCGGGGGCATTTTGCCCTCTGTTCTACATGAGAGCTTACGCGCTTTTGCGCCTGCTTGGCAACTTTCGCAGCGCCGGAATGCGCTCTTTTTGCCCGAATTCATGTTCCCGGTCACACCCTGCAATACGCGCCAAGGAAACCATTGCTCAAAAACATATTTTATATCTTTCTTGATATGTTGTTCTGATATTACATGGAATCGCTTCCCCTCGATGCGCGTGCGCGCCGGCGGGGTATTTTTACGCCCGCGATGCGAGCCTGGGACGTTTTGCATTATGCTGGCGCAGCCGATCCCCTCACGTTTGAATCGAAAGACGACCATGCCTGCCCAACGCCCGCTTCAGCTTGCCATAGCCTATGGCGCCACTTTGTCTGTGTTCCTGGCCATCGATGCCCTGTGGCTGGCGGTGTTGATGCGGCCCGTGTATGCCGCGGCGCTGGGTCCGCTATTGGCGGAGTCGCCCCGCTGGGCGCCGGCCACGCTGTTTTATCTGCTGTACGTGGCGGGGCTGCTGGTCTTTGCCATCCTGCCCGGACTGCGTGCGCGCCGCGGGCGCACGGCGGCGGCACTGGGCGCGCTGCTCGGCCTGCTTGCCTATGGTACTTATGACTTGAGTAATTACGCGACCCTGCGCGATTGGCCGCTGGGCTTGACGATGATCGACATGGCCTGGGGCAGCGTGTTGTCGGCCGCGTCGGCAACGGCCGGTTATCTGGCAGCTAGCCGCCTGGGCCGGTGAACGCCGCATCGAAGCGCAGCGCCAGCAAGGTAATGTTGTCGCTATGCAAGCCTTTTGGCGGGTGGGCGAGGAAGTCGTCAAACAGGGCGCCGACGGCCTGTGCTGCACTCTTGCCGGCACACAAGGCGGGCCAGCGGCCCGTGAGAGCGAGCGGATCGTCACAGGCCCAGAAGCCATCGCTGGCGAGCACATAGTGGGCGCCGGGCCGCACGCGCAGCACGCGGCGGTCGCCCAGATGCGCCAGGAAGGGCGGCAAGGTGGCCGCATCGAGGCCGCGCAGGGGCTTGTCGAGCTGCAAGCTGTCGCTGATGGCGTTGCCTAAAATAAATGCCTGCGAAATTTGCGGATGGTGCTCGCCGTGCACGGCAGCGCGCCAGCGCGTCTCGTCGAGCGCGCCGCGCATGGCGTACACGGTGGCTGGCACGTGGTCGACGGTCAGGATGCTGGCCGCGCCGTCGGCAAGCTCATACAGGCGCGAATCGCCCACGTGATACAGCAGCGGGGCTTCGCCGGGCGGCACCTCCAGCAAGGTCAGGGTGGTGCCGGGGGGGCGCGCCTGGGCGGGTGCGCTTCTTGCGAAACTGTCCTGCAAGCGCGTGTGCAAGGCGTCGAGGCTTGCTGCCAGGCTAGCCGTGTCGAGGCAGGCGGGCATGGCCAGCAAGCCTTGCACGGCCGCTTCCGCCGCCTCGCGCCCATGGCCGTGGCCGCCCATGCCGTCGAGCACGGCTGCGCGCACATGGCCGCGCGGCCAGCCCGGCACCTGGCAGTGGAATGGCGCCTGCCGTGACAGGCAGACGGCGTGGCCGCTGGCATCGATCAGCAGGAAGTTATCCTGGTTTTCGCGTCGCGGCATGGGGCCGGCGCCCACGCTGGTGCCGGCGGCGGCATCGATCCAGGGGCCGAAGTCAAGCGCGTCTTTGATTAAATGCATCGGTCGGTGCGGTCCAGGCGGCCAGTTAAGTTGATCATAGGACACAGCTTAGCCGAAATTGTGCAGCGGTGATACCTTGCCTGTCTCGCAAAAAAACCTGCGGCAGCAGGCTGGCGCAGGTTTCGCATAATGCAGGGTGGTGCTTAACGGCGATGGCCCCAGCCGTGGCCGCGGTCATGGTAGTCCCGGTCATAGTAGCCGCGGCGGCCATGGTCGCGGTAGTAGCCGCGGCCCGGTTGCACGTAGACGACAGCCGGCGGGCCGTAGTAGCGCGGTGGCGGCGCGTAGTACACGGGTTGCGGCGCCGGGGCGTAGTACACCGGTTGCGGCGCAGGCGCATAATAGGTTTCGCGGTAGCCGCCGCGATAGCCGCCACGGTCGTAATAGCGGTCATTCGTGCTGATGCTGTTGCCGACGGCGGCGCCAAGCACGCCACCGACGATCGCGCCATTGCGGCCGCCGGTGCTGTTGCCAATGGCCGCTCCGACGACGGCGCCAGCAACGGTATTGAAGTCGCGGTCACCGGCGACTGCGGCCGAAGACACAGCCACTGCCGCTACCATTACCGCACCCAGGAGTTTCTTGTTCAACATGGCATTTCCTTCCATTCCGGCGAGATCACAATGATCTGCATGGACTGGACTATATCTGCTGCTCCCCGCTTGTTCCATGTCTAATACAACTTATTACAATCCTGCTCCGATGGTAACAAGTCAGCGTGCACGCGCCTGCCATTCGGGCCGCAGCAGGCTGTACATTTTGACATCGTGCATCGCGCCGTTGATAAAAAAGGCCTGGCGCATCAAGCCTTCCTGGGTAAAGCCGTTCTTTTGCGCGATGCGCTCGGAGCCGATGTTCAGTGGATCCATCAGCAGTTCCAGGCGGTGATACGGATAGGCGTTGAACAGGTAGTCGATCACCAGGCGCGTCGCTTCGCTGATGTAGCCCTGCCCATCGCGCTGCCGGTCGAACAGGCGGTAGCCGATCTCGCGCGAGGCTGGCGTGCGGCTCTTGAAATGCGTGATCGTGCCGATGATGTGCTGGGCCTTGTCTTCGATGAGGAACAATTCGCTGTCCTCGGTGACAAAGCCCGATTGCAGGAAATCGCGCCGCATGGCCTCGGGCGACTTGAATTGCATGGAGAAAAACTCGCCGCGCGAGGGCAGGTCGTTGACGAGGGAAATATAGGCATTCAGGTCCGCAGCCTGCAAATGTCGGACGGTACAGAGTGTTCCCTTGAGCATGGAGGTATCCGGTAACGATCACGCTTTGCATGGTATCGACTCTGGAGGAAAGAGGCAATCGATCCCGTAAAAGTTGCTGCAATGACAGAATAAATACGCTATCGTAGAAAGCCGCGCCTTGCCCCTGGCCACGGCGTATCCGCTTCGACCTTGTTGACTGGAACTGAAATCACATGCATACCATTTTGACTGGCGCGCCACTGCGCCGTTCGTCCTTGTCCATCGCCATTGCCATCGCCCTTGGCTGCGCCGCCAGCGCCTTTGCCGCCGCGCCAGGCGATGCGCCGCAGGCGCTGGCGCAGGTGCGCGACACGGCGCTGCAAAGCGACTGGGCGTATGCCCGCCTGGCTGACATGACGGATTTGATCGGCCCGCGCCTGTCTGGCTCCGCCGGCGCGGCCGCCGCCGTGCAGCAGGTGGCCGAGGCCATGCGCCAGTTGGGCGCCACTGTCACCTTGCAGCCCGTGAAAGTGCCACACTGGGTGCGCGGTGTGGAAACGGCGGAAATCGTCGACTATGCGGGCCGTCCGCAGGGCGTGTCGCAACGCGTGGTGCTCACCGCACTGGGCGGCTCCGGTGCCACTCCGGCCGCCGGCCTGACGGCGCCCCTCATCATTGTCAAAAGCTTGGAGGAGCTCAAGGCGCGTGCGGCGCAAGTGAAGGGCGCCATCGTGCTGATCGATACGCCGTTCGACCAGGAGATGGCCGAGCGGGGCCTGGCCGGCGTGACTTACGGCCAGGGTTCGCGCTTCCGTTTCAATGGACCGAAGGCGGCGGCCGACCTGGGCGCGGCTGCCGCGCTGGTGCGCTCGATCGGCGGCGCGAACTTCCGCATCCCGCATGCGGGCGCCACGGGCCTCGATGACAATAAACGCATTCCCGCCGCCGCTGTCACGGTGGAAGACGCCTTGTTGATCGGCCGCCTGGCCGCGCGCGGTCCCCTGAAAATGCACCTGACACTGACGCCGCAAAACCTGCCCGAGGCGGACAGCTATAACGTGATCGCCGACTGGCCGGGCACGGACAAGGCTGACGAAGTGGTGGTGGTCTCGGGCCACCTCGATTCCTGGGACCTGGCGACGGGCGCGCACGACGACGGCGCCGGCGTGGTGGCGGCTATGGGCGTGGTGGAAACCCTGAAAAAGCTCGATTACCGCCCGCGCCGCACCATCCGCGTGATCGCGTGGATGAACGAGGAAAATGGCGGCCGTGGCGGCCAGGCCTATTTCGAAGCCCACAAGCTGGCGCTTGGAAAACAATATGCGGCCATCGAGATGGACAGCGGCGCCGGCCGCCCGTTCGGCATCCTGGCCAGCGTCGGGCCGAAGTCGGAAAAGCTGTTCGCGCCCCTGCGCGCCGCCTTGCAGCCAATCGGTGCGCACGCGTTCACGCGCCGCGACGCGCTGGGTACGGGCGACTTGCACCGCCTGGAAACGGGCGGCGTGCCCAGCTTCGAGCCGCTGGTCGACAGCCACAGCTACTTCCACTACCATCACACGCCGGCCGACACGCTGGACAAGGTCGACCCGGAGAACCTGAAGCGCAACGTGGCGCTGATGTCGTCGCTGGCCTGGTTCCTGGCCAATATCGATGGCGAGATCGGGCGGGCCCCGGAGCAAACGGAGTAAGGGGGGGCTCGCCTCCTCACTGCGAGTAACCCTGCAGATCGTCGGCCCCATCGTGGCGGATGCCCCACCACGGCAAGCAGGCATTGTTTTCGCCGCGCGCGCGGAACCACGGTTTCTCGTGGGCGATGGGCCGCACGGTGGCCGGCGGCAACACCAGCACGCAGCTAGCGCTGTCAGGATCGCTGGTGCCCGCCACCAGCACGCTCTTGCCGACGTGGTTCGCGTGGGCGATGCCCAGGACCACGTTGGTCAGCGCCGTGCCGGCGCCCATTTCACCCAGCAGCGCCGGCATATTGAAGGTCTGTGGCAGGAAGTCGAAGTCCGGCACTTCCAGGGGCAGCGCCTGCGCCAGCTGGCTGGCGGCCAGGTAGTTCTGGATTTCCTGCTTGCGCCAGGCATTGAATTCCTTGCTAGCCGCCTCCGGCTTGTTCACCGGCGTCACAGGCTTGACTTTTTCGACCCAGCCGTCGCGCCTGGCTTGCATGCGCAGCATGCCGTTCTGTTCGTAGCGCAGCGCCGCCTCGGCTTGCGCATCGCCCTTGCCCTGGGAACGGTAGGGCGCATACCCGCCTTCGGCCTCGGCGAGCAGGATGCAATTCGTATCGAGCGTAGGGGCGGGCGACAAGTGGGCGCTCCGTCAATGTTGAACAGGAAAAAGCGGTGCCCAAGCGAACCCAGGCAATCTGCACTGTATGCGGATTGCCTGGGCTGGAGTTTGCGTGGTGTCAAGAAAGGAGGAGCGGCGAGCGGGGAACGCCCAGGGAATCAAATCGCGTTCAGCGGTATCTTCAGGTAGCGCACGCCGTTTTCTTCCGGCTCGGGCAGCTTGCCCGCATTGATATTGACCTGGATGGCGGGCAGGATCAATGTCGGCATGTCCAGGGTGGCGTCACGGCCCGTGCGCATGGCAACGAATTGCTCTTCCGTGATGCCGTCGCGCAAATGGATGTTGCTGGCGCGCTGTTCGGCCACCGTCACTTCCCAGCGCGGCGCGCGGCCGTTGGGCGGGTAGTCGTGGCACATGAACAGTCGCGTTTGCGGCGGTAGCGACAGCAGCCGCTGCGCGGAGCGGTACAGCAGGGACGCGGAGCCGCCTGGAAAGTCGCAGCGGGCCGAACCCACGTCCGGCATGAACAGGGTGTCACCTACGAAGACGGCGTCGCCGATCTGGTAAGCCAGGTCGGCCGGCGTATGGCCTGGCACGTGCAGGGCGCGCACCTCCAGCTTGCCAATATGAAACACCTGGTCGGGCGCGAACAACTGGTCGAACTGCGAGCCGTCGGCCCGGGCGTCATCCTGGTGGTAAACGGCGGCAAAGGCTTGCTGCACCGTCTGGATGGCGGCGCCGATGGCCACATCGCCGCCCAGTTGCTGCTGCAGGTAGGGCGCGGCGGAAAGATGATCGGCATGCGCATGGGTTTCCAGCAGCCAGCGGCATTGCAAGCCGTGTTCGCGCACGAAGGCGATCACCTTGTCGGCCGACGCGGTCGAGGTACGGCCCGCTTTCGGATCGTAGTCGAGCACGGAATCGATGATGGCGCAGTCCTGGCCATCTGCCTCGTACACGACGTAGGTGACGGTGGCGGTGGCGGGGTCGAAGAAAGCTTGGATTTGTGGAGTCATCGCGGCGGCAAGGTACGGACAGGGAAGTGCATTATATCGCCAGAGCAGGCTAAAAAAATGTTGAGAATTGACATTGAACATGCGAAAAACAGATAAGACCGCATGCATGCGCCCGTCACAGTCGTGCGCACCTTGGCGCTTGCAGCGTGGTAACCTCGTTCTACAAGGAGGAGTTTATGGACGATACCACTGCACGCAGCGAACAGTACCGCGGTTTTACGATTTCGGTGACCCCGCAAAAGGATAACGACGATTTATGGGATTTTACCTATCGCCTGCAGCGCGAGGGCGAGAGCGCGGCGCAAGCGATCACGCGCAGCCGTACCCTGGGTGGCTACGCGGCGCCAGAAACGGCTTGCACGGCCGGCCTGGAAGTGGCCAGGACGGAAGTGGATAATCTGCTGCGTCCTTGAGTCAGCGTCAATGAGTCCGCGTAAATCGTTTAGCCCGATTGCGCCGTTCGTGCGTGAAACACGTCGCTAGCGGTCCCGCTTCATGCTACGATTTCCACTATTGAGTCAGTCCCGAAGGAGGCACACCATGGATAACAGTTCTAAAATTCACTATAAAGGCTGGGAAATCGTTCCCCTGGCCGTGCCTACTACCGACGGCAAATGGTCAGCCAGTTGCGACATCGAACGCGCCACGGCGGAAGGCCTGGAAGTGTTCGAAGGCTCGACCATGCAATTTGTGCGCGACGACGAGGATGGCGCGATTGCCGCTGCCTGCGAAGAGGCAGTGCGCCAGATCGACAACATCATCGCCAACCCGCTGGTGCGGCTGGCCTAGTTTTTTGTTTTTGAGTCTCATTGTGTTCCAGCAGCCGGCGCCCGCCGGCTGTTTTGCGTTTGGTGCGCCGCAAGTTCTGCGCTCATCCCTCTAAATACACGGCCTGTTTCATGTTTCAATATGATGTTCCATATGAAATAATTGAAACATAAGTGAAACATCTCTGACCTTTATCGTGACATCGATGTTCCCTTGCGTGACACTGCGCGCCTCGCCCATCCATGGCCGTTTCCCTCGTATTTCACTGTGGTTCTGCGTACTTTCCGGGGTGCCGCGCGACCCTGGCACGGCAATTGCAATAGTGATGCTCATAGCAAGTCCATGAAACATTCGGGACGACCCGAATCCCATAAGGTGAACACATGACTCAATACTCCGCAGGTGCCGCATTCCGCAAGGCCGTCCAGGAAGAATCCCCGTTGCAAGTCGTCGGCGCCATCAACGCCAACCACGCCTTGCTGGCCAAGCGCGCCGGTTATAAGGCCATCTATTTGTCCGGCGGCGGTGTCGCAGCCGGCTCGCTGGGCTTGCCCGATCTGGGTATTTCCAGTCTGGATGACGTGCTGACCGATATCCGCCGCATCACTGACGTGTGCGACCTGCCGCTGCTGGTCGATGCCGACACGGGCTTCGGTTCGTCTGCCTTCAACGTGGCGCGCACCGTGAAATCGATGATCAAGTTCGGCGCCGCCGGCCTGCACATCGAAGACCAGGTTGGCGCCAAGCGCTGCGGCCACCGTCCGGGCAAGGAAATCGTGAGCAAGGAAGAAATGGTCGACCGCATTAAGGCGGCCGTCGATGCGCGCACGGACCCGAACTTCGTCATCATGGCGCGCACCGATGCGCTGGCCGTCGATGGCCTGGAAGCGGCGCTGGAGCGTGCCGTCGCCTGCGTCGAGGCGGGCGCCGACATGATCTTCCCGGAAGCCATCACGGACCTGGACATGTATGCCACGTTTGCCAAGGCAGTCAATGTGCCGATTTTGGCCAACATCACGGAATTTGGTTCCACGCCGCTGTTCACCCTGGACGAATTGCGCAGCGCCCACGTGGGCCTGGCCCTGTACCCGCTGTCGGCCTTCCGCGCGATGAACAAGGCGGCCGACAACGTCTACCGCGCACTGCGCCGCGACGGTACGCAAAAGAATGTCGTCGATACCATGCAGACGCGCATGGAGTTGTATGAATCGATCAACTACCATGATTTTGAGCAAAAGCTCGACGCGCTGTTCGCCGCGCAAAAGAAGTAAGCACCTACAAAAGAGCGGGTCATGGGAGGCCCTGGCCCGCTGCACTGGACTGACAATCATCTTCTGGAGAACACAATGACCGCATCGCAAGTCGCTACTTTCAAGCCTAAAAAATCCGTCGCCCTGTCCGGCGTTACCGCTGGCAACACGGCGCTGTGCTCGGTCGGCAAGACCGGCAACGATTTGCACTATCGCGGCTATGACATCCTGGACGTGGCCGACAGCTGCGAATTCGAAGAAATCGCCTACCTGCTGGTACACGGCAAGTTGCCGACCGCCGCAGAATTGAAAGGATACAAGGCCAAGTTGAAGTCTTTGCGCGGCCTGCCGTCGGCCGTGAAGCTGGCGCTGGAAGCGCTGCCGGCCGCCGCCCACCCGATGGATGTGATGCGTACGGGCGTCTCCGTGCTGGGCTGCACCTTGCCGGAAAAAGACGACCATAACGCGCCGGGCGCACGCGATATCGCCGACCGTTTGATGGCGTCGTTCGGCTCCATGCTGCTGTACTGGTACCACTACAGCCATAACGGCAAGCGCATCGAGGTGGAAACGGACGACGACTCGATCGGCGGCCACTTCCTGCATCTGCTGCACGGTGAAAAACCGTCCGCGTCGTGGGAAAAAGCCATGCACACGTCCTTGATCCTGTACGCGGAACACGAATTCAATGCTTCGACCTTCACCAGCCGCGTCATCGCCGGTACGGGTTCGGACATCCATTCGGCCATCACGGGCGCCATCGGTGCGCTGCGCGGCCCGAAACACGGCGGCGCGAACGAAGTGGCACTGGATATCCAGAAACGCTACGACAATGCCGACGAAGCGGAAGCGGACATCCGCGAGCGCGTGGCCAACAAGGAAGTGGTGATCGGCTTCGGTCACCCCGTCTACACGATTTCCGACCCGCGCAATAAAGTCATCAAGGAAGTGGCCCGTTCGCTGTCGCAGGAAGCCGGTTCCACGAAAATGTTCGATATCGCCGAGCGCCTGGAATCGGTCATGTGGGAAATCAAGAACATGTTCCCGAACCTGGACTGGTTCTCCGCCGTGTCCTACCACATGATGGGCGTGCCGACGGCGATGTTTACGCCGCTGTTCGTCATTTCGCGCACCTCGGGCTGGGCCGCCCACATCATCGAGCAGCGCATCGACAACAAGATCATCCGCCCGAGCGCCAACTATGTGGGCCCGGAAGACCTGGAATTCGTGCCGATCAAGGACCGCAAATAATGACCCCTAATATGAACACCCTGCATCGCAAGCCTTTGCCGGGCACCCAGCTAGACTACTTCGACACGCGTGCCGCCGTCGATGCGATCCAGCCAGGCGCTTACGCAACCTTGCCCTATACCTCGCGCGTGCTGGCCGAAAACCTCGTGCGCCGCTGCGACCCTGCCACCCTGAACGCGTCGCTGAGCCAGTTCATCGAGCGCCGCCGCGACCTCGATTTTCCATGGTTCCCCGCCCGCGTCGTCTGCCATGACATCCTGGGTCAGACTGCCCTGGTCGACCTGGCCGGCTTGCGTGACGCCATCGCAGCCCAGGGCGGCGACCCGGCCCTGGTCAACCCGGTGGTGCCCACGCAGCTGGTGGTCGACCATTCGCTGGCCGTCGAATGCGGCGGCTTTGACCCCGATGCCTTCGCCAAGAACCGCGCCATCGAAGACCGTCGCAATGAAGACCGTTTCGACTTCATCGACTGGACCAAGAAAGCCTTTAAAAACGTCGACGTGATCCCGCCGGGGAATGGCATCCTGCACCAGATTAACCTCGAGCGCATGTCGCCCGTGATCCAGGTGCAAAATGGCGTGGCCTATCCCGACACCCTGGTCGGCACGGATTCGCATACGCCGATGGTCGACGCGCTGGGCGTGATCGCCATCGGCGTGGGCGGCCTGGAAGCGGAAAGCGTGATGCTGGGCCGCGCCTCGTGGATGCGTTTGCCCGACATCATCGGCGTCAAGCTGACGGGCAAACCGCAGCCGGGCATCACGGCCACGGATACGGTGCTGGCGCTGACGGAATTTCTGCGCAAGCAGAAGGTCGTCTCGTCCTACCTGGAATTCTACGGCGAGGGAGCATCGCACCTGACCCTGGGCGACCGTGCCACGATTTCCAATATGGCGCCGGAATTCGGTGCCACGGCCGCCATGTTCTACATCGACGCGCAAACCATCAAGTATTTGAAATTGACAGGCCGCGACGATGAGCTGGTGAAACTGGTCGAACTGTATGCCAAAGAAACGGGCTTGTGGGCCGACAGCCTGGTCGACGCGCAATACGAGCGCGTGCTGACGTTTGACCTGTCGTCCGTCGTGCGCAATATCGCGGGGCCGTCGAATCCGCATAACCGCGTGCCGACGTCGGAACTGGCTGCGCGGGGTATCTCCGGCGTGGTGGAAAACGAGCCGGGCAAGATGCCGGACGGCGCCGTCATCATCGCCGCCATCACCAGCTGCACCAACACGAACAATCCGCGCAACATGATCGCCGCCGGCCTGATCGCGCGCAATGCGAACCGTCTCGGTTTGACGCGTAAACCCTGGGTGAAATCGTCGCTGGCACCCGGTTCGAAAACCGTGGAACTGTATCTGCAGGAAGCGGGGCTGATGACCGAGCTGGAACAACTGGGCTTCGGCGTGGTGGCATTTGCCTGCACTTCGTGCAACGGCATGTCGGGCGCGCTTGATCCTGTCATCCAGGATGAAGTGGTGTCGCGCGACCTGTACGCTACGGCCGTTTTGTCGGGTAACCGCAACTTCGACGGCCGCATTCACCCGTACGCGAAACAGGCTTTCCTCGCCTCGCCGCCGCTGGTGGTGGCCTACGCGATCGCCGGCACCATCCGCTTCGATATCGAGAAGGACGTGCTGGGCATTGCCCCGGACGGCAAGCCTATCCAGTTGAAGGATATCTGGCCATCGGACGAGGAGATCGACGCCATCGTCGCTTCCAGCGTCAAGCCGGAGCAGTTCCGCAAGGTGTATATCCCCATGTTTGCCGCGCAGGCGGACGATGGCATCAAGGTCAGCCCCCTGTACGACTGGCGCCCGCAGACGACGTACATCCGCCGTCCGCCGTACTGGGAAGGCGCGCTGGCTGGCGCACGCCCATTGAAAGGCATGCGTCCGCTGGCCGTCCTGGGCGATAACATCACCACCGATCATTTGTCGCCATCGAACGCCATCATGCTCGATAGCGCGGCCGGCGAATATCTGGCGAAGATGGGCTTGCCGGAGGAAGACTTCAATTCCTACGCCACGCACCGGGGCGACCATTTGACGGCGCAGCGCGCCACGTTTGCCAACCCGACGCTGAAAAACGAGATGGTGATCGAAGATGGCAAGGTGAAGGCCGGTTCGCTCACGCGCATCGAGCCGGAAGGCACCATCTCGCGGATGTGGGAAGCCATCGAGGTGTACATGGAGCGCAAGCAGCCATTGATCATCATCGCCGGCGCCGACTATGGCCAGGGTTCCTCGCGCGACTGGGCCGCCAAGGGCGTGCGCCTGGCCGGCGTGGAAGCCATCGTGGCCGAAGGTTTCGAGCGCATCCACCGCACCAACCTGGTGGGCATGGGCGTCTTGCCGCTGGAATTTATGCCAGGCGTGAATCGCAAGACCCTGGGCCTGGACGGCAGCGAAACCTACGACGTCGTGGGCGAGCGTACGCCGCGCTCCACCTTGACCTTGCTCATCCATCGCAAGAACGGTGAGACGCTCGATGTACCCGTCACCTGCCGCCTCGATACGGCGGAAGAGGTGTCGATTTACGAGGCCGGCGGCGTCTTGCAGCGCTTCGCGCAAGATTTCCTCGAGTCGTCCAAGGCAGCCTGACGGGTAGGTCGGATTAGCGCAGCGTAATCCGACAATATTTGCGAAAAACCCGCCAACAATGTGTCGGATTACGCGTGGCGCTGCCCCGCTAATCCGACCTACCTCTTTCCAGGAGTGACATGAGCCACACCCCCCAAATCAACATCCCCGCAACCTACATGCGCGGCGGCACCAGCAAGGGCGTGTTTTTCCGCCTGCAGGATTTGCCCGCCAGCGCGCAAGTGTCTGGCGCGGCGCGCGATGCCTTGCTGCTGCGCGTGATCGGTAGCCCCGACCCGTACGGCAAGCAGATCGACGGCATGGGAGGCGCCACCTCCAGCACCAGCAAGACGGTGATCCTGGCGGCCAGCGATAGGCCGGAGCACGACGTCGATTACCTGTTCGGCCAGGTCTCCATCGACAAGCCCTTCGTCGACTGGAGCGGCAATTGCGGCAACCTGTCGGCGGCCGTCGGTTCGTTCGCCATTGCCAGTGGGCTGGTGGACGCTGCACGCGTGCCGCACAATGGCGTGGCCACGGTGCGCATCTGGCAAGCCAATATCGGCAAGACCATCATCGCTCACGTGCCCATGACGAATGGCGAAGTGCAGGAAACAGGCGACTTCGAGCTTGATGGCGTAACCTTCCCTGCGGCCGAAGTGAAACTGGAATTCCTCGATCCGGCAGCCGAGGAAGAGGGCGGCGGCGGTGCCATGTTCCCTACCGGAAACCTGGTCGATGACCTCGACGTGCCGGGTATCGGAATGTTGAAAGTCACCCTGATCAATGCCGGTATACCGACGATTTTTGTCGATGCGGACGCCATCGGCTACACGGGCACGGAACTGCAGGACGCCATCAATGGCGATCCCGCCGCGCTGGCCCGCTTCGAGACCATCCGCGCGCATGGCGCCCTGCGCATGGGGCTCATTGCGCACCTCGACGAGGCGGCGAAGCGCCAGCATACGCCGAAAGTGGCCTTTGTCGCCAAGCCGGCCAGCTATGTCTCGTCGAGCGGAAAAAAGGTGGAAGCAGGCGAGATCGACTTGCTGGTGCGCGCCATGTCCATGGGCAAGCTGCACCACGCCATGATGGGCACGGCGGCTGTCGCCATCGGCACGGCAGCGGCCATTCCCGGCACGCTGGTCAATCTGGCGGCTGGCGGCGGTCTCCGCAACTCCGTGCGTTTCGGTCACCCGTCCGGCACCCTGATGGTGGGGGCGGAAGCGGCGCTCGCCGATGGCGTATGGAGCGTCACCAAGGCCATCATGAGCCGCAGCGCGCGCGTGCTGATGGAAGGGGCTGTGCGCATTCCCGGCGACGCGTTTTAGGAGGAAATACGCAGGCAGATGGCAGGCAGATGACACCCAGGCGGCACACATCAAGTGGCGGCCAGGCCAGTTCGCCCAAGCTCGACACAGATTGCACGCATACCGGAGGAGATATGAATTTCGCAGCATTTTATCAACGCTCGATCGACACGCCTGAGGCGTTTTGGCGCGAGGAAGCGGACAAGATCGATTGGCATACCCCGTTTTCGCAAGTGCTCGATTATTCCCGTCCACCGTTCGCCAAATGGTTCGTCGGCGGCACCACCAATTTGTGCCACAACGCCGTCGACCGCTGGGTGGACAGCCAGGGCGATGCCGCTGCGCTGATCGCCATTTCCACCGAAACCAATACCGAGCGCACTTACAGCTTTCGCGAACTGCAGCGCGAAGTGGAACGCTGCGCCGCCATTTTGCTGTCACTGGGCGTCGTCAAGGGCGACCGCGTCCTGATCTACATGCCGATGATCGCCGAGGCGGCGTTCGCCATGCTCGCTTGCGCCCGCATCGGCGCCGTGCATTCCGTGGTGTTCGGCGGCTTTGCCGCCAACAGCCTGGCCAGCCGCATCGACGATGCGCAGCCCAAGCTGGTGTTTTCCGCCGATGCCGGTTCGCGCAACGGCAAGGCGATTGCCTACAGGCCGCTGCTCGATGAAGCCATCCGCATCGCCGCGCACAAGCCGCAGCAAGTGCTGCTGGTCGACCGCCATCTCGTGCCGATGGCGCTGACGCCAGGCCGCGACGTCGATTACGCGACACTGCGCGAGCAGCACCTCGATGCGCAGGTGCCCGTCACCTGGCTCGAATCGAACGAGCCGTCGTATGTGCTGTACACCTCGGGTACGACGGGCAAACCCAAGGGCGTGCAGCGCGATGTGGGCGGCTATGCGGTGGCGCTGGCGTCGTCGATGCAGTACAACTTCTGCGGCAAGCCCGGTGAAACCTTTTTTGCCACCTCGGATATCGGCTGGGTGGTGGGGCATTCCTACATCGTGTATGGCCCGCTGATCGCCGGCATGGCCACCATCCTGTATGAGGGCTTGCCGGTTTGTCCCGATGCAGGCATCTGGTGGAGCATCGTTGAAAAATACAAGGTCACGCGCATGTTTTCGGCGCCTACGGCCATCCGCGTGCTGCGCAAGCATCCTGTGGAACTGATGCGCAAGCACGACCTGTCCTCCCTGAAGGCGCTGTACCTGGCGGGCGAGCCGCTCGATGAAACCACCTCGCAATGGATCGCCGACGAGCTGAAAGTGGACATCATCGACAACTACTGGCAGACGGAGACGGGTTGGCCGATTTTGTCGGTGGCGAAAGGCGTGTCCGACACGCCGACGCGCCTGGGCAGCCCTGGCCTGGCCATGTATGGCTACCAGGTCAAGCTGCTCAACGAAGCGACGGGCGAGGAGTGCGGCACCAACGAGAAGGGCGTGCTGGTGCTGGAAGGTCCGCTGCCGCCCGGCTGCATGCAGACGGTCTACGGCGACGACGAGCGTTTCGTCGAGACCTACTGGTCCACCTTCAGCGGCCGGCAAGTGTATTCCACCTTCGACTGGGGCGTGCGCGACGCGGATGGCTATTACTTCATTCTGGGCCGCACCGATGACGTGATCAACGTGGCCGGCCACCGCCTGGGCACGCGCGAAATCGAGGAGAGCATTACCAGCCATCCGAATGTATCGGAAGTGGCGGTGGTGGGCGTGGAAGACAAGCTCAAAGGCCAGGTGGCGATGGCTTTCGTGATCCTGAAGGACCCGCAGGGTTTCGACAGCCTTGACGCGAAAGCGGCGCTGGAACGCGAAGTGATGGCCGTGGTCGACCGCCAGCTGGGCGCCGTGGCGCGGCCAGCGCGCGTGCTGTTCGTGCTGCAGTTGCCGAAGACGCGGTCGGGCAAGTTGCTGCGCCGCTCGATCCAGGCCATCTGCGAAGGTCGCAGCCCGGGCGACCTGACGTCGATGGACGATCCGGCGTCGCTGCAGCAGATCCAGGCAGCATTGGCGTAAGTTCCGTGACGAGAACGAAATTTATCAATTGATAAACTTCGCTCTCAAATCCGGTCGCTTTCCTTGCGCACGACCCTGCCCACGATCAGGCATTCATTGCCGCGGCACAGCTTGCGGTGGTATTTGCGCTGGTCCGGGTTGTCCGACGTCAGCCACCATTCGCCGATATCGCGCGCCATGCGCTTGACCACGGGTTCGCCTTCGTAATTGATGGCAAACACGATGCCGTCGGCCGGCCGGTTGTCGGCCGTATTGATGATCACCACATCGTCCTCGTACAGGGCCGGCTCCATGCTCTCGCCCTTGACCTTGATCGCCACCAGTTTTTCAGGGTGGTAGCCATTGCGCTCGACCCAGCTGCGCGGCACGCTGATGGTGCTGCCGTCGTGCGTTTCCGGCTCGATCGCAAAGCCCGTGATACCAGCTGACAGGCGCAATTTGACCTTGCGGATCGGGTAGAAGCGCGCATCTTCGCCATCGACCACCACCACCGGCTGTGCCTCACCCAGCGCACCCAAGGCACGCGCAGCCAGTTCCGCCTGGTCGGGCGCCGCACCCTGGTCGAAGTACATGCTGTCCAACTGCAAGTCCGCTTCCAGCTTGCGCGCGATTTTTTCGCTGAAGGCGCGTCCCTCGCGGTACGTGGGCGAGAGGATTTGCGAGATGCGCGCCTCGCTCCAGCCGCTGATGTCGGAAATCTTCTTGCGCGTATTGTCGTAGTGCTCGCGGATCAGGGCCAGAAGGCGGTCGCGTCTGTATTGATACATATTCATCTCCACATTAAACCCGAAATTTACCGTTTGATAAATTACCAAATGCTTGACTTTAACATTAGCGATTGATAAAGTCCACTCGTTGCCTGTCGCAAACGCACTACAGCGTTTGCGGCTTGGCGACACCACGGGAGGTCAGGCAAATGTTGAACAGCAGTCAGTTGGTGGAAAGCAGGGCGGTGCCGCGGCAGGGGCGCCAGTTACAGGCACGCAGCAAGAAGTCGCAGCTGCATATCGCCCGCATCGTGCAGTACATTCAAGAGCAGGGCCATGCCAGCGCGGCGCAATTGTCCGCCTTGCTGGGACTCGATGCAGGCACCATGAGTCGCTATTTGCGCTACATGTGCGGCATGGGACAGATTCACCTGGCGCAGCGCCACTGCACGGAGCCGGGGCGCCAGCGGCCCGCCCTGTACGCACTGGGAGAACAGGACGAGGACGTTGACGGCTGGGCCGAACTGCCGCCGCAAGTGCGCCGCACGGCCTGCTGGCCAGGCGGTGCGGCGCGTCGCGATCCGCTGGTGGCGGCGTTGTTTGGTCCGGCACAAGCTTAGGGTGGCAAGCGGCCTTCTCAAATGAATGACAGCAAGCAAGCTGCCAAGCGCAGCTTTTTCTTGCCGCAACTGAAAGCACATCATGCATATCGATATCACCGCCGCAGGGGCTGCCTGGATCAAGCTGCTGGGCGTCCCCTTGCTGGCCGCCTTCTTTGCCACCTTGCTCAGCTTCATGGTCATGTGGCCACGCAACTGCAAGGAGGCGCTCATCCGTATTTGCTCCAGCATCATCATTGCCACCTTTGCCGGTCCCGTCCTGGTGTCGGCGGTGCTGGCGTGGTGGCCCGGCTTGTTTGACAGCGCGCAAACGGTGGCGGCGCTGTATGGCTGTGATCCGGCCACGGGCTTCCTGTTCATCGCCGCACCGCTGATGGCGCTCGTCGGTTTGCCGGCGTGGTGGCTGGTGAGTGCCAGCGTGCGCTGGTTCGACCGGCGCCGCGACAAGGATATCGGTGAACTGGCGGCGGACGCTGCCGCTGCCGTCAAGGAGGTGCGGGCGCGACGTTGACGGCGCTGGCGTCCTCTTTTAGTGCATGGACCAAGCGGCGCGCCTGAAATCGGTGCGAAGGGGGAAGCACCATGCTCAGTCATGCTGGTTTGTCGCCATAAACTGTATACACACTACCTGGCACGAAGCGTGCATGGCTTGCTGGAGTCGTCCCATCCAAGGAGCTTCGCATGCATCATCGGTCGCCGTTGTGTTCCTGTTGTCCCGTTTCTCTCTTGCTTTTCCCTTTCACCTGTGCCCATCCGGGCTGCGGTAACCCAGGAAATGGAGCGTAAATGGCCACTCCCCGTCTGAAATCCATCCACCGCAGCGCGCCCGGCACCACGCCCGTAGCGCCATCGCCCGTGGATGAAATCCTGCCTGCCGGCAAGCTGTTCACCCTGGGCTTGCAGCATGTGCTCGTCATGTATGCGGGCGCCATCGCCGTGCCGCTGATCGTCGGGCGTGCGCTCAAGCTGCCGCCCGAACAGGTGGCGGCACTGATCAGTGCCGACCTGTTCTGCTGCGGCCTGGTGACCCTGATCCAGTCCCTGGGAATAGGCAAGTACTTCGGCATCCGCCTGCCCGTCATGATGGGCGTGACCTTTGCCGCCGTCAGTCCCATGCTGGCCATGGCGAACAACCCGACCCTGGGGATCACCGGCATCTTTGGCGCCGTGATTGGCGCCGGCGTCGTCTCCATGCTGATCGCTCCCTTCATCAGCCGCCTGCTGGCCCTGTTTCCGCCCGTGGTCACTGGCAGCATCATCGCCGTGATTGGCGTGTCGCTGATGCGCGTGGGCGTGAACTGGGCCATGGGCGGGCCGCCCGCCATGGCGCAAATTGCCGATCCCGCCTTCCTCAAGATGGCCGCTGCTGCCACGGCAGCCGGCTTGCCTGCGCCTGCCGGTCCCGTGCCCCTGATTGCCAACCCCGGCTATGGTGCGCTGGATAATATGGGTATCGCTTTCTTCGTGCTGGCCGTCATCTTGCTGGTGGCCAAGTATGGCCGGGGTTTCCTGTCGAATATCGCGGTATTGATCGGCATCATTGCCGGCACGGCCCTGTCGTTTGTATTGGGCAAGGCCGATTTCGCCAAGGTGGCCAGCGCCAAGGCCTTCGCCATCGTCACGCCGTTCCAGTTCGGCATGCCTACCTTCGACGTGGTCGCCATCGTGACCATGAGTCTGGTGATGATCGTCGTCATGATCGAATCGCTGGGCATGTTCCTGGCGCTGGGCGAAATGACGGACAAGCGCATCACGCAGGACGATATCAGCCGCGGCTTGCGCGTCGATGGCCTGGGCACCCTCATCGGCGGCATCTTCAATACCTTCCCGTATACCTCGTTCTCGCAAAACGTGGGCCTGGTGGGCGTGACGGGCGTGCGCAGCCGCTGGGTTTGTGTCGCGGCCGGCATCATCCTGGTGGTCATGGGCGTGATCCCGAAGATCGCGCAAACGGCCGAAGCCGTGCCGGCGTTCGTGCTGGGCGGGGCAGGGCTGGTGATGTTCGGCATGGTCGCCGCCACGGGCATCCGCATCCTGGCCGGCGTCGACTACAAAAGCAACCGTAACAACCTGTTCATCGTGGCCCTGTCGATCGGCTTCGGCATGCTGCCGCTGGTGGCCGAGCAATACGCGCAGCACATGCCCAAGGCCCTGTCGCCGTTACTGCACAGTGGCATCCTGCTGGCTGCCATCGTAGCCGTGCTGCTCAATCTGTTCTTCAATGGCCTGGCCTCAAAGGAAGTGGCGAGGGACCAGGCGCGCGAGAACAGTCACGGCAGCGATTGAGGACCCGCCCCACGCCGTGGACACGGCGCGCGGCGCATGCTGATCAGCAAGGCGGCAGCACCTTGAGCACCGCGCAATTGCGCCCCGCATCCTTGGCGTGGTACAGCGCGGCATCGGCCAGGCGCAGCAGGGCATCCGGATCGGCGGCGCCCGGCGCCGAATGGATCGCGATGCCGACGCTGATCGTAACCTGCTGCGCATCCGCGCTTTCATGGGAGATGCCCAGCTCTTCGATGGCGCGCCGCAGCGCTTCGCCGATCTGGCGCGCTTCGTCCGCGCCGGTGTTCGGCAGCACGATCGAAAACTCTTCGCCGCCGTAGCGCGCAGTCAGGTCGCCCGCGCGCCGCATGCCGCTCGCCAGCGCGTGCGCGACACGGATCAGGCATGCGTCACCGGCCTGATGGCCGTACCGGTCATTGAAGCGCTTGAAGTAGTCGACATCGAGCATGATGACGGCAAGCGGCTGGCCGACGCGCGTGGCACGTGCGCATTCGTTGCGCAGCACGTCGTCGAAATGGCGCCGGTTCGCCAGGCCGGTCAAGCCGTCGGTGATGGACAGGGTTGCCAATTTGCGGTTGGCGTCTTCCAGCTGTTCCGTGCGTTCGGCAACGCGCCGCTCCAGGCTGTCATGCAGCCTGGCGCTGGAGATCGAGATCATCGCCTGTACACCGAGCATGCGCAGGAACGCGACGCGCTCCTGCGTGAACGAGGCTTCTGCAAGCCGGTTCTCGAAGTACAGGATGCCGTCGATCTGGCCGCCGTGCCGTATCGGCAGGCACATGACGGCACGCGGCCGCTGCAGCTGCACGTACGGGTCGGCGGCAAAGCGCGAGACGCCTGTGATACTGTCTTCGATCACCTCCGCGCCAGTGCGAATCACATAGCGCAGCAGCGACAGCGGGAACTGCGGGTCGCTGGCGGCATTCAGGTCGAGCCGCCGCGCTTGCAGGACGGTGACGCCATCGCCATCGATATTGGCCTCCAGCTGGTAGCTGCCTTCTGACAGCAGCAGCAGACGCGCCACTTGCCCGCCAGCGTTTTCGCACACGATGGAAATCAGGCGTGTCAGGACATTGCGCAAGCCGACCTCGTTCGACAGGATCTGCGCCGCTTTCAACAGCGACACCAGGTCGAGCGCGGAACTGCCGTGCGTGTTGGGGCCCACATGCGACAGCGTGGCGCGGCCATCCATCCTCGGCAGCAGCGCAGCGTGGCGTGCCCGCAGTTGCTCCACCTTGCCCTGCGCGCCCCACTGGCCGTAGTGCGCCATGGCGTCCTGGATGAATACGGCGGCCACGCGCGCGTGGCCCTGCTCGCACCAGTATTCGCCGCACAGTTCATTGCCCAGCGCTTGCACGTTGACGTAGCCAGCCAGGCCGGCGGCGTCGATCGCCTGCCGGTAATGGCGCGTGGCCAGCTGCAAATCGTGCCGGTAGCGTGCCATTTCAGCCATCACCAACAGATGCTTGGCGTTGCTATTGTCCGAGCCCTCGGTGGCCCAGCCGGCAAGGCGCGCCTGCAGTGCGTCGATCACGGCCAGTACATCGTTTGCATCGGGGCGCTCCGGGTCGCGCCGCAAGGCGCGGATCCATATCAGCGCGGCGTAGAAGCTCGATTCGACAACCTTGGCCTGGCCGCGCATGATCTGGGTGACGATGCCTAACTGGCCCGCCAACAGTTCGGCGTCGGCGCCGTCGAACAGGTAGGCGTTGCGGATCTTGCCTTGCAAATAGTAGGCGCGGTACAGCTGCGAGCCGCCATATTGTTCGAGGAAGCGCTCCTCGCTGAACGTCGCATCATCGTAGCTGGTTTGATGGGCAAGGCTGCCCATCAGGCATTTGATCGGCTGGATCGCTGCGGCGACGCAGCAGTCGGCCATCGCCTGCTGGCCGTTGGCGCGCATCAGCGCCAGGTCGTGCTCTATGTCGTGCATCAGGTGCGGCAGGTAGTCGCCGAGGATCATGCGCTCGGTGGCGCGCACGGCCACCACCACGCCGACCTGCACGAAATCGGCGATTTCCAGTGCCCAGGCAAAGGCTTCTTCGTACAGGGCGTCGGAGCTGCGCAGGGGCCGCGTCCAGTGGCTGATGAGCGCACCGAACATCAGGCCCGTGAGTGTGCGCGTCTGCAGATTGGCACGCCGCCTGGCTAGCGCCAGCGCCATCGCGCCGAATTCGTAGCCGCGCGCCACGTCGCCGCCGTACAGCGCTAGCATCATCGCGTAGCCAACATAGGCGACGGCGCTGAAATCGCTGTTCCCCCGCTGCATGGACAGCCGCGTCATCGATACCACCATCAGGGCGCTGAGGTCCTGCTGGCCGGCATAATAGCTGGCCATCCACAGGCCCTGCATCATCTGCATCGCGGCCACCGCGTCCGGCTCGCACATTTCGCCGGCCTCCAGCAACGTGTCGGGCGTCTGCGTGCCATGCAGGCGCCCGATGTCGGCGAGGATTTCGTCGAAGTGCGCCTTCATGTGCGCGACATCGTGCGGTATGGCGATGTTCAACTGCGCCAGGCCTTCGCGCTGCACGGCGATGGCGTCGAGCAGGCGGCCCTGCAATTGATACTGGTGCGCCTGGATGGCAATGCAGCGTACCTGCAGCAGCGGGCTCGAAGTGCGGGCGCGCACGAGTGGATAGATCGCCTCGGCGGTATCGAACTGCCCGCACAGGTAAGCCGCTTCGGCCGCGCCGAGCTGCAGGTCGAGCCAGAGGTCGGCGTGGACGCTCCATGCATCCGCCGGCAGCAGGCCCAGACCAATTCGCATGTGCTCCAGCGTGGCCTGGAACGCGGCAGAACGCCGTGCCTTGACGCCGGCCTGCAGATTGAGCGTCGCCAGATGCACGCGCTCGCCCGCATCGTCGATCAGCGCGCGACCGGCGTTGAGCTGTTCAACGATTTCAAACAGTGCGCCATCCTGACGCTCCGGCGTCGCATGACGCAGGAGCAGGCGGCCGATGCGAAGATGGTTGGCCGTGCGGGCATTGGCATCGGCGACCAGGTAGGCTGCCTGTTGCACCCGGTCGTGCAGGAACCGGTACTTGACGCCGCTTTGGCCGGCGCGGGTGTCGCCATTGACGTATTTATAGCGTTCGTCGAGCGGCTGGATCAGTCCTGCATGGAGCGCCGGCCACAAGGCTTGCTGCGTGTGACGCGGCGCGCGCTCCACTGCCAGTGCAAGCGTGTCGAGCGTGAAGCGGTTACCGCTGGAGGCGGCCAGTTGCAGCAGGTGCTGGGTTGCCGTGGGAAGGCGGCGGATTTTCTCCAGCAGCACCTCGACTACGTTGTCGGTGTACTTGGCCTGTTCGATGGCGCGCATGTCCCAGTCCCAACAATCGTCGTCGGCCCGGTAGCGCAGATGGCCCGTCTCATTGAGCGAAGCGAGGAACTGATTGAGGAAAAATGGATTGCCGCCGGTCTTGCGGTAGCAAATGCGGGTCAATGGTGCGCAGTCAGGGGCCGCCACGCGCACGGTGGCCGACACTATTTGCGCAAGCTGCGGCTCGGTCAGTGGGTTCAGTAACAGCGTGGACAGGCGCACACCGCGCGCGCGCAGCTTGTCGCGCAGGGCGGTGAGCGGATGCGCGGCACTCACTTCGTTGTCGCGGTACGCGCCGATGAACAGCATGCAGCTCTTGTCGCAGGACACCATGAGCAGTTCGATCATCCGCAGCGTGGCCGCGTCGGCCCATTGCAGGTCGTCGAGGAACAGCACCAGCGGATGCCCGGCGCAGGCGAATACTTCAACGAAGCGGGGGAAGAGGCGGTCCAGGCGCAGCCGGGCCTGTGCCGGCGCCGACGCGGGCGTCGCATCGGTGGGGCCGACGATCAAGGCCAGTTGGGGAATCAGTTCGACCAGCACGCCCATGCCGCTGCCCAAGGCATCGCGCAGTTTGCCGGACCATTGCCTCAATGTTTCCTCGGGCTGGCCGAGCAGCTGGTGCACCAGCCCCTGGAAGGCCTGGATCAGCGAGGCATAGGGTACGTCGCGCTGGAGTTGGTCAAATTTACCGGACAAAAAACAGCCGCGCCGGGCGATGATGGGCTTCTGCACCTCGTTGACGACCGCCGACTTGCCTATGCCTGAATGACCGGCCACCAGCAGCATCTCGCAGGTGCCGGCCGCACTGCGCTCAAACGCCGCCAGCAGCGCTGCGATGGCATCCTCGCGCCCGTGCAGCGTTTGTGGCACAAGGAAGCGGCCGTTGTGATCGGACAGTTTGAGCGCCCGCGCCGGCTTGTCTGCGCGGCATGCTTCGAGGTCGCTGCGCAGGCCTTGCAAGCTCTGGTAGCGTTGATCGGCATTTTTCTCCAGCAGGCGCTGGATGATCGGCAGCAGCTGGCCAGGCAAGCCGGCAAGCGCCGGGTGCGACCAGTCCGGACTGCGGGCAATGTGGCAATGCACGAGTTCCATCTCGTCGCCCGCCTCGAATGGCGCCTGGCCGACCAGCAATTCGTACAATGTGGCCCCGAGCGCGTAGAAATCGGCGCGCCAGTCGACCCGCCGATTCATGCGCCCGGTCTGTTCCGGCGCCATGTAGCGTAGCGTACCTTCCAGTGACTGGAGATTGTCGATGCCATGGCTTTCGTATGGCAGTTCACAGGCGATGCCGAAATCGATCAGTTGCAGCAGACGTCGATCGGCATTCCACACCAGATTGGATGGATTGATGTCCTTGTGGATCACGCCATGACGATGGACCTCTTCCAGCGCCGCGCACAGTTGCAGTGCGATGTCGAAAAAATCGTCCAGCGCCAGCGCCGGTTGCGCCGTCGTCCTGCGCGCCGCTACCTGGGTGCGTAAAACCTGGTCGAGCGCCTGGCCACCGGCATCTTCCTGGATCATCGTCCAACATCCTCCGTGCAGCTGCAGTGCAAGCGGACGCACCACGCCAGGATGGCGGCAGCGGCGCGCGATCGCATACTCGCGCTTGAATTGTGCCAGCTGCTGGAAGGAAGGGAACTGCTGATTGGGCTTCTTGACGATCAGCGTGGTGCCATCGGTAGCCCTGGCGCGGTAAACGCGTGAGCGGTCACCGCTGTGCAGCTGTTTGATGATCTCGTGGTCGAAAAGGGAGCTCATGGGCTGGGCTAGCAGTACACAGACGGTTGCGGGAGCCTGGAGGCGCACATTTCGGAGTCTTACTTCATTGCAAGTATTATATCAGTAGGAAGTCGTGGAGTAGCGAGAGGAACGATGGACGTTGTTGCAAAAATGTCGGCACTGCCGGGCACTCTGCGAGCGATGATTGGACGCAGTCCGCAGGCCTGTTACGCAGAATTGACGAGAGCGAGCTAATGCTGGCCACTATTTCTATGCAATATTGCAAGTATTTTATACGTCAAGGAAGAAGAATGCCCGAACTCATTGGCGGAAGTACATGGTACGGAGTCCTGCCTTCACGCCGGTTCTGGCTCGGCGTGATCGCGCCCGGCTTACTGGCAAATAGTCAGGTACTTCAGGGATATGTCGAGCCTGTGCAGCATAGGTGCACGGCGCGTTCCATGAAATCGCTGGAGGTGTGGGAAACCCCCGATACACACCGTTGGCTAAGGTTCTTCGTCTGCTCAGGTGTGTAATGCTCAACGACTTGAACCGTGTCGGATAATTGAATAAGAGGGTAGTGTTCCCGCATCGCCTCGAGCATTACCATGGGCGGCCACATGGCCTCCATGCTGCAGAACGCGGCGGCCTTGTTTAAAGGCATGTACGTGCAGCGGGTGACCCATACGACAGTCGTTTGGCTAGGTTTTCCTTCGCACTCATAACGCAGATAGCCAGGTTCTATGTGCAATTCGCTGAAGCGGATCGTTGACCTCTTGTTTCCATTGAGCAAGTCTGGGAAAAGTCGAGAGACCACCATCAACGTTTGCATGCTTGACTCCTTGGTAAGCAGATAAAACGGTAGCTGGGCACAGTGTCAGATCTGGAAAAAAGCACGCGATAGCCGTATTGTCATCAACATTGATGAGTCGGATCGTTGGGGCAAGAGCTTCCCGCAGGAAGCGGCCTGGAGCCCAAGAAAAAAACATACGGGTATCGACATTCACGGTAATAGCGGATGCTTCTTGCTGCGCTACTCAGGCTTTTTCGCTACGCCCGAGCCGGTCCGCAGCTGAATGCTTCTGCCCAGTTGCCGCTTCCAGGCTGCCGGCACGGCCTAGCCCAAAGGCAGGCATGTTGACATAGACGCTCTCGTAGGCCCCGGCAGCTACGGCGAAGGTTTCGTGCCAGATGCCAACTGTTCCATCGGTGCCGACGGACTGATTGAACGCCTTCCACGCCGGTAGATGAGCCGCCTGCTTGCTAGTGGCATAGGCCATCAATTGGTCCATCGAGCGCCAGTACTGAACCATGATGAGCGTCCTTGAAAACCACATCTCCGCATGCAACAAGCCCAATTCGGGCTGGCGCCGCAGCTCGCTGATCATGCGTGGCATCGCGGCGGCAACTGGCCACCACTTGTGCACCTTCCATGGCTGATTGACACGCATGCCGATGAGGAAAACGACAAAGTCGCCGTTGATCGTTGCGGTGAGCCGTTCACGGTGAATCATGCTGTTCCTTACAAGCGAGTGTAATCATCCGCCTCTGGCCGTATGCTGTCGTCGCCGGGAGCGCAGGAGCGGTTGAAACGAACCAATCAATCGGGCACCCAAATTTTTTTCGGCACGGCTCGCAGGTAAAGAAAAAGCAGGCCTAAGCAGACCCAAAAGCCATTTTTATAGATGTCCTCTTCCGGAAAAGTGAAGTTCAACATCACGCATAACAAAATCAAAAATACGATCAATGACGCTCCATGGAAGGCAAGTCGTCGTGCATTATGCTCAGTCATCATCCTCTCCCCGGGGCACATCGTTCAGTGCAGTATATGCGAAAGCGCAATAGGTCTGCTTCTGGCCGGTTGCCGTAGTAGGCGGGTTCCACCGCACAAATTAAGTCTTGCGCTGACATGACGACGGCGGCGCAAGGTTTGACCTGAGCACGAGGTAATAAAATTAACGAGCCCGGTTCGCGCCCATTGAGCCTGACGAGGCCCAGCCTGCCACGCGCTGCTGCTGGTCGACCAGCACGATGACCCGGTAGCCGACCACCGCGCTGCCATAGTTGAATTGCAGGCACTCGCCTTGCTGCTGGTAGCTGGCGGGCGTGCCGTAAAGAGTAGCGAGGGCGAAGCGGTTCATCCCGATAATATCTGGCGTTTTTTTGTCGCCATGGTTGCCTGCTGCGTAGCCTGCCGCAGAACACTGCAAGGTAAGCGAAAGCAGCTGGCGCATGATTGATGACCTCGCATTGTTGGGGCAATGGATGGTAGCGCGCAATGTCGGGATTGCCCTTGCGGAAGTTCAGGTGCGGCTTAAAAAATTGATGGTTTGACCCAAGAAACTGACGATCCAGCATGAGTGGAGAGTAGGATCTACAAGTGCGTCGGAGATTTTTTGTGGAACAAAGCCAGTTTTGAGGAACTGGCGGAAACGAGAAAAATAGCGAGTACTATCTCTGTAGAATCCATGTGCGCTGGTGCCCGGAGCCGGAAGTCTAAAGCCAGTAAAAATGCGGGTTGTAGAGCTTCGTGGGGATTTTTTGGGGAGAGGGGAGTACGATTCCCAAAACTGGAATGAAAAATCGGCGTCACTAAAAGCTGCACTATACATGCTAAGCGTAACTCCAATCCGCGAGGCAGAGGCAGAGGCATAGAAATTCACGTCGAGGCCAATAAGCATGCCAGGTTTTACTGCGCCCTCACCTTGGGCAGTTCCATCCAGTTCGTGGTATACCGCGGCGTGCGGTTTTCCGACAACATTGCCCAGCGCCTGACCAAGCCTGCAGAGCCAAGGTGCACGGTATCGCGTCCGAACCGCTCGTTTAGCGCATCAAGGGCGGCCATCGCGCGCACTGATCGGGCGCGGTCCTGGCCAGCATCAAACAAGACCCCCTGGCGCCGGGTATCCGGCTGCAGATCCATCAGCATGATCCCGGCCTTCTTGTATTTGAAGCCGTCGCGAAAAATCATGGCCAGGCCATGCAGCGCGGCGCCGGCCAGGACGCGATTATCGGCGCTTGGCTCGACCAGGGGGATGGTGATGCCGTTAGAGTATTGCTCGTCCTTCTCGCGGAACCGGTTCGTTTGTACGAAAACATGGATGGCGCCGCATAGGGAATGCTGGCTGCGTAACTTCTCGCCGGCGCGCGCCGCGTATGTCGATATCGATTCGCCCAGCTCGGCCGCCGTCATTACCATGGTGCCGAAGGAGCGAGACGACACAATTTCCTTGCGTGGAGGCGCCACCTCTTCCAGCTCCAGGCATGATATCCCGCGCAGCTCTTTGCATGTGCGCTCGAGCACGACGCCGAAGTGCGCACGCATGGTGCTGGGCGGCGCGTCTTTCAAGTCCTGTACGGTGTTGATGCCCATGGTGCGCAGCTTGGCGCTGATGCGGCGGCCGACGCCCCACACCTCGCCGACATCGATGCGTCGCATCAGCCAGGCGGTCCGGGCTTCAGACATGGTTGTGAAGTCAGCAACGCTGTCGAATAGAGGGAATTTCTTCGCCACGTGGTTAGCTAGCTTGGCCAAGGTCTTCGACTGCCCTATGCCCACACACACGGGCAGGCTGGTCCACTGCGCCACCTTGGCGCGGATATCCTGCCCCATGGCTGTCGGCGAGGCCCATAGGCCGCCCATTCCGTTCAGGCTGAGAAATGATTCATCGATCGAGTAGACCTCGACATTAGGGCTGTAGGTTCGAAGGATGGTCATGATGCGATTGCTCATGTCCGCGTACAAGGTATAGTTTGACGACAAACCAACTATTCCGTGCTGGCGCGCCAGGTCGCGCATCTGGAACCATGGCGCACCCATCGGCACGCCCAGGGCCTTCACCTCGTTTGACCTGGCCACGGCACAGCCATCGTTATTGGACAGAACCACGACCGGGCGGTCGCGCAAGCGGGGATTGAAAGCGCGCTCGCAGCTGACGTACATATTGTTGACGTCGACAAGCGCAAAAACCTGCTTGGTTGGGTCACTCATGTCACACTCGCAGCTTGCGTACGACGCCGGTCACCACGCCCCATATCTGCAGTTCGCTACCTTCAGCAATGCAGATCGCCTTGTATGCAGGGTTCTCTGGACGTAGCTCGAATTTACCGTGCTGGCAATACAGGCGCTTGAGGGTGTATTCGGAATCGATGACCGCAATGACAATGTGACTGTGCAGGGGCGCGACGGAGCGGTCGACCACCACCTTGTCGCCATCCAGTATGCCGGCATCGCGCATCGAGTCGCCCTCGACAGTGAAAAAGAACGAGGCCGCCTTGTGCTGTACCAAAAACGCGTTCAGGTCTAAGCCGTCCTCGGTATAGTCAGCGGCCGGCGACGGGAACCCAGCGGATATGCGATGGGAAATTTCAGGCCTGGCACTGGGGATTGGGCACTGCGCCAGCGGCAAAGGAGCCTGCGATACACCGGGCTGGTTGGGTTGATTTAATGATAATCTTGCGTTCATGGCTGGCCAATATACTGTGTTTTTATACAGTATATCGACCGAAGCAAGAAACAGGAAGTATAAAATTGTTTCTAGAAAAGGGAGTCCGTTGGCGCTGAATCGGCCTTTGCGTCAGGTTTCGCTCTTGTACGAGGGGGGAGGGGATCAGGTTGAGCGATCAGTAGTTCAGCAGGATACTGCCGATAAACGTCCTCCTCTGTCACCAGCGAACCGTCCAGCCAGCCTTTGTACTGGTCCGGGTCCAGGATCATCACCATGCGTTTTTCATCGTCGGGCTTGTGGAAGCGCTGCATCAGCGGGTGCCCATCGGCGTTGATCGTCAGCATCGAGAAAGACAGCAGCTGATCAGCCGGCCGATATTCCCATATTCCCGCGATGGCCACCGGTCCACCATCCGCGCGCTCGATGCGCCAGCGCACAGGTTTGCCGGTTTCGTAGTTGGGTTCGAAGAAGTTGGCTGCCGGGATGATGCAGAATTGCTTGCGCTTCCAGGCGCTGCGGAAGGATGGCTTACTGGCCACCGTCTCGGTGCGGGCGTTGTAGGTTTGGCGGGCCAGCTTGTGATCGGCCCAGTGGGGCACCATGCCGAACATGGCGGGGGCGATTTCCAACTCGCCAGGGTCATCATGCGAGCCGCGTAGGATTGGCGCCATGTAGCCAGGCCATGCCTCTGGAGGTAGGTCAAATTGAGGCGATCGAACTCCGAAATGGTTTTCGATCTGCTCTTTACGGCTAGGGGTATAGTCGGCACACATTCAATTAGACCTAAAATTCAACGAATAAAAAGTTCAAATCATTCACCTATATTACTTCTGTTATTGCTTCCCACACCATCCCTTGCATTATCAATTATCACAGATTTATTTATATTATCTGCCAAATTCTGGATTGCTTTTAAATGATGGTTATTCACTAACGCCTGCACTTGCGCCTTAAATTCTGGAGCAGCATTTTCATCATCTATAATATCTTTTGTTTTCTGATGAAATAATGCTTCATTTTTTTCTCGTTTTTTATTATCTGAATTTTCTCTAAATTTCGACACTCCAAAATCAAGAAAACTTACCACTAAAACCCCTAGTAAGGGCGCGAAAACCAGAATCGTACTTTTATCTGATCCATCAGGAACCCAAATCGCTACCAGACTCACGATTATCCCACTGACTCCGCTAGCAATTTTTGTAGATGAAACATAATCATCCTTCGTATCTAATGACGATGGGGAAGGCATGTTAGAAACCTTTGCGCATTTCAGAGACAAAACTATTAGAACAATAGCGAAGAGCAGATAAATATCTTGCAAGATTCCCGACGAAATTTTCAGATGATTCAAATATCCCATCGACAGTGCAATTAACATTCCCCTTGTGGAAATAGCATTTCGCCAATTTCGAGTCGGCATTTGCAAAATTACAAGCCTCGTTAATTATATTTGTTTTACTCTTATCCCTTTCAATCCATATTGACGGATATGCCATTTGGATGTAACGCTCGTCATTATCATCATGGAAAATTACAAAGAAACCACCTTCAGACTTCACCTCAATATGTCCATCTTTTGAAATCGTTGGACGATATCCTTCCACAGTCAAAAGATCAGTAATGTCTTTTTTTGCAATGCGGGGACGACTGTTTAGATCCATAACAAACCTTAATTTTCTATTTCGTTAACAACATTTCAAGACTTGGAATCTATCTTATTTTGCGAAATAAAACAAGAGAATAGTATCTATTACACCATGAAAGTATCATGAAGTCTGATTCAATCCAACCCGATGAGGTGGTCTGACCGATAAGGCTCCGCACTTTACCGCCACAATCTAACTGTCCCTTACATACGCCTGACACGCCCGCCCTGTCGCAGCCACCTCTTCCGTCTGCAGGATCAAGGTTTGATTATTTCGCGCCACCGCGTCAGGAAGTAGCCCGCTGGCGGGATTGGCAGCGGCGCCTCCTTCGGCGCCACCGGAGCCGGTCTAATATCACCGTGCAAGGTTTCCAGCCAACGTTCCGCGACTGGTGCTTGGAATCGGTCGCAAACTTCTTCCCGCGCGAGCTTTGCGAGCATGTGCTGGCGCACAGCTTGCCGGACAAGGTCGAAGCTGCCTATCGGAGTGCTGACTTACTGAAGAAACGGATACTACTGATGCAGGTATCGGCGGACTTTTGCGCCACCGTGCCGACGGCGACAAAGGTGATACCAATAGGCGGTGCGTCAGCGTATTGGATGATGCACGCCTATGCGGATGAGAAGCGGGAGGCGTTGGCGGCGCTTGGAGATCGGCCGACGGCTGTAATAGATTAGCCGCCCCACCAATTTATTGCGGATCATGCAAGATTGGTTGCGCTTTCCAGTAGGATCGATCAGTATATATTTCTATCCACTTCTTCGGAGTAGTTATGGAAATTATTGACCCATCAGGCAATACGGTTAAAGTGTTTTCTTTTACTCTCTTCGACATAAAAACTCGCAAAAATGTCGCATCGCACCAATACGGTACTGCAGCAGCAATTGCCGCTACAAAAGGAGCGGCTCAAGGAGCGGCCATCGCGATTCCTGCTGGCGACGTAGATGGAAATGGCCTTACGGCCGTTGGCTATATTCCACTCACAAGGACATAAGAACAAAAACGCGGATGCAGCCCCCCGTCTTGAAAAGCTAAAAGTTCAGCCGATCACCGTCTATCCAGTTTTCTAGATACATCCTACCGACACCCCACAATAGCCGCCTCGAGCTCAACTTCATACTTGCGACCGCGCGGCCAGTCTCGCGCCAGCGCCAGGACGATCTCGCCATCCGTTGCTGACGGTTCCAGCTGGTCGAATTCATAGGCTGGTCGCTGCGGTACCGACTTTACACATGGCGCAAAGACGGGGACTTCGACCAGCTGCGGCGCCGGCGCCGGTGGCGCGCTGGCGCATCCGGCCAGCAGCAATACAAGCGGCCATTTCATCGCATGCCCTCCAGCAGCAACCTGATGGCAGGCATCGCCTCGTCGCAGGTCGTAGCGCGCGCGCTAGCGATCTGCGCCAGGGCCGAGTCGTACTTCTTGCCCTTGACAGCGGCGGACGCCTGCGCCGCTGCGCCGCGCTCCTGCGCCGCCAGGGTTGCCTTGGCCATGCCATCGATGGCGTGGTTTTGCTCGGTGATCGAGCTGTGCAGCTGCGCGCTAACGCCTTGCTCTAGCACCAACGCAGCACGCGCGGCGTCACGGTCGCCTGCGGCCAGCCACCAGCCGGTGCCGGTGGAGCTGGCCACCAGCAGCAGCGCTGCGGCGAGCACGACGGCCGCCGCCTTCCAGATCCCGCTGACGGCAGCGCCCGCCAGCACGCTGATGGCGCTCAAGATGCCCGCCAATCTGGCATTTCAACAGTCTGGTTGGCCAGCTCATGGTCGCAATCTCCGAGAAACTGGATCCGACCATCGATGACGAATGAATGGCACACCTCCGGCGGATCACCTGCTTCTTTCACAAATGACGAATCGACCGCGCGACCTGTCGTGACCAGCACGGAGGGCGAAAACGTTGGATTATCGCCGTTACCATTGAACGACCAAGTGGGGCCGGACCAGCCTTGTCCGGCTTCGTGGACGACGTGATCATAGCCGCAACCGGGGCAATGAAACATCAGCCCGCCCAGCTGGCTGCGCCATAGCTTGCTGCCCAGCGCGCTCACGGCCGCACCTGCAGAATGCCAGCGCGCGTGCCTTGATGATCGATGGTGATGATACGGTTGATCGGCTTGGCCACCATGCGCGTGCTGACATGCACCCAGGTCAGTTCATTGATAATCTGGCCGATGCCCAACTCGTCCAATTTCGGCAGCAGGGCCTGGCATACCTGGTACGGCGTCATGCGCAAGGCCTTGAAATCAGCAGCACAACCGCGCACGTGATCGCTGCCATCGCTGCTGCCGATGCCGCGATTCACGGGGATCGAGCGATAGCCGCTGATGTTCGTCAAGGGCGTGTCGATGCCAGTGCAGGCAGTCAGGTAGTTGCGGATTCGCTGCAGCAGTTCGGCCGTGCGCTGCAGTTCGGTCAGCACGGCAGCCGGTGGCGTGTTGTCGACGCCATGGCACGTGGCCCAGTCGGACGCGATCAGTTCCTGCAAGGTGAAATTCTTGGTCAAATTCATGGCGCGGTCCTCCTATTTTTAGCAAGCCAGCTCGTCACGACGACACCTGCCATACCCACATTCAGCAGCACCTCGCCAGGCGGCGGCTCCGTGTAGCCGTAAAGCGGCCCGGTCAGCACGGCAACGGCACCCACGCCTAGCAGCACGTAAAACATGCGATACAGGTGGTTGCTGCGGCGGGTCATTCGGTTCAACACGCACAGGGCATGCCCCAGCAGGATGGCCCCGGCCAGCAGATTCAGGATGAAAGTCATTGGCTGCCTCCGCGTTTTTTGAGCCAGCCCAGGCCAAGCGGCACGATGGTCTGCGCCGATACGCCAGCGGCGAAGGCGCAGAACCAGCGCACGGCGTCGGCCGATTTTGCCGTCCAAGGGAAGTACTCCAGTGCGCCAGCATGCGCGATGGGGCCGACATAGCCGGCCACCAGGGCGCTGGTCATGACGGAAATGACCATTTTCAGGCGGCTGGTCTGGTCGACCATCGACAGCGCGACCAGGCCGCCAGCCAGGCCGACAAGCAGCACGTCGTATTCCAGCCCAAGAATTGAGCCTGTCAAGGTCACGGTGCCAAGGGCGAGCGCGCCGCCGGCGGCGGTAATTGTTGCGGGTTCAGTCATACGTAGCCTTTCTGGCGGTGGGTATGTGGATAGATTGCTTCGGGGTAACGGCTGATGCTGACAGTACGAGCTTGGCTGTCTCATTTCTAGGGAAAAGTGAGACGGTATTTTTCCGGGGGCATGTACGCAGGCGCTGGAAATGAAAAAACCCGCCGAAGCGGGTTGTATGGGGAGGCTTATCGACAACAGCTACGTGCCAGCCGAATCGCGGCAGTGATGCGGGTCCAGCCAATCGAGCCAGCGGCACAAGATGCAGCCCCAGCGGCGCCCCTCGCTGCGCGCCCGGTTGGCGCGGCTGCTGAGCGTTTCGGTTTCGACACCATTGGCCGCGGCATTGCCCGCCCGGTCCAGCGCGACGGCGATGCGCAGCGCTTTGGCCGGATTCGACAGAATCGACCAGAGCATGCGCAGCAGCGTGAGCACGGCCGCGCCAATGCAGGCCAGCCAGACGGCCAGGAGGCTGAGGCGCTTCACAATGTGGCCGCTTGGATGAACAGCGCATCGAGATCCAGGCCCAGGGCGGCGCCCATCTCGACCACTAGGGGGCGGTGGCGTTCGAAATCCTGGGCGTCTTCCCATTCGATCTGCGCCAGGCGCCGCTCTGTCTCGTCCTCGATGGCGTCAATGGCCAGCGGCACTTGGTCGAGCTTGCCCGCAAGCAGCAGCGCCTGCCGTCCTTGGCGGCGCGTGACTTTCTGCGGCACAATAACCGGTGCTGGCGGGACGGGTGGGCGCTCGGCCAGCACATCCCAGGTGGCTCCGGTCCAGCGAGCCACCTGTGTCCCGGCGAGCGCGGGCGGTGCGGCCAGGGTTGAGTTGCGCGGCACCGGCCCCATTGGGTCAAAGCCTCTCGACGCGGTAAATATTCCTTGCTCGTCCATCAGGTATAGCGTAGTCATACTGGCCCTTACGTCTTTATGAAAGTAGGTGCACCAATGTTAATGGTGGGAAGTCCAAACTGGATCGTTGGGTCATAGGACTGCTCGTATGCCTTTGCCCATCCAATAAATGTCCCAGAAATCAGCAAGAGCTTTCCGTTTGTTGACATAGCATGCTTGCGAACTGCGCCTACGGGCATAACGATATTTGTTGTTGTGCGTGTGAAGACGTTCCCAACTTTTTTAAAGAAATTCATGTACTTAGTACCATAAGTTGGCTCCTCCACCGCAGCTGTTGCAATAATGTGATTCCCGTCTTGGGTAACACTGCAACTGGTCAGCTCCGAAGGCAAGCCTACCAAACTAGGGGTCAACTCCGGCATACGAGAGAACACATCACCTGCCCGTGAATAGATGAGCGCAAAAGGATACTTAGTCAGGGATGCTACTAAAGTGTTACCCGCAGCGTCGAGGCTAACGGAAGTGCATTTCGCAGTAGCGGAAACATTACTGACATCTAATGCAGCAAGTTTTGTCAGTGTCGTGCCTTCAATTTTATACACCTCTAAATACGGGGCATCCGTATGGGCGATAGCAAGATACTTATTATCTGCACTGAAGCAGCCATCAACCACCGCACTACTTCCTGCTGCAACAGTCGGGTTTGGCAGTTTAGTGAAAACTGTGCCGCTAACGGAGTACGCATTAAAGTACGGGGTAGCTGCTTTTCGCAAGAAAAACTTGGCACCATCTGGACTAAACTTTGGATACGCGTCACCCGATACAAATGTGTAACCTGTTGGGTTCACCAGTGTTAGCGTAGTACCACTACGAGTGGCAAAAGATATTTCGTTATTATTTACTGTGGATACACAAAACAATGTGCCATCTGGGTTAATGGTTATGCCCCCCTCTGAGTTCATAGTATTAGGGTATGGTGAAGTAGTCCAAGTAGTTCCAGTTCGCTGACGCACTGAAGGGGCGCCAGTAGTCAGGCCAATAATTACCCAATTACCATCCCCAGACACAGCAATGCCGGAAGGCTGTGCCGAAAGACTAACAATAGCTGGGGCGTCCTGCAAGGCGAGCAGGTTTCCGATCACTGCGTACAGAGCTGGGTAGCTAGTTTTGAGGTACGCCGATCCATCACACAGCAGCCAGTCAGGGGTCAGCAGGCTTCGGACCGTGGTAAGCGTGTCTCCCGTAAGAACCCCGGAGGCGACACTGGCACGCCGCACCCATACCTTGAATAACGTGGGGGTCTCGGCAGTGACATCGAGCTCATCACCCACAGCCAATGTCGTGCTGCCGGCGGCAATCACCAGATTCGCACTACTCGTGACCGAAAACGCCACGGTGGCCACCAGCGTGCGCTGGGCACCTGCCTGGGGCGCCGCCGGGAAACCAGTGATCGTAGTGCCAAAGCTGATAGGCACCCGGTTTCCGCCGGCCGCCCAGATATCCGGTGTGGCGCTGGCTGCTGGGGCCGTGCCCTTGAGCAGGTTAATGGCGCCCGTAGCATTTCCTGTGAGTGCTGCGCTGCCTGCTGCGCCCGGGGCGCCGGTCACGCTGATGTTCCAGTCTGATTTTGTATCGCCATTGCCGCCGACCGCAGTCACGGCAATCGTCAGTGTCGTGCCCACATACGAGGCCACCGTGCCGGTCATGAAGCGGGTCGGGTCAGATGCGCTCACTGCGGTGATGAAAATGTTGGCGGCGTACTGCTTGCCGGACTGGGTTGTCAGCGTTTTGTTGCCCGTGCCAATGACCAAGGACGTCGTGCTAGTGCCGATCAGCACTGTCCCGGACGCGGCTTGCTGGGCATCAGTAGCAAAGCCTTGGGCGGCGTTACGCGCCGCAACAGCAGCATCGCGTGCCGCCTGCGCAGCAGAAACCTGCTCCGTGGCAGCGTTGACCGATTCCGTAGCACTGGCGGCTGACGCAGTCGTCTGTATCTGTTTTGCATTCACGTCGGCCGCCAGCGCATTCGCCTCACCACCCCATGCAGGCAACTCGGCCATGTATTTGGCTACCGCCTCGTCAAATGGCACCTGCGCCATCGACTGATTCGGCAGGCCTTCCATCAATTTTGTGATCATTTACACTGTTCCTTCAATTTGCATAGCCATTTTTGAATGTGTGACGCTCGGGATAACGGTCTTGAGCGACGAAAATTTTCCGCAAACGACCGTAAAACCGCCATATATGGCGGCGCCGATATAGACAATGGTTTTCTGACGCAGCCCCTCCATACGCTCCTGCGCATACTCGATCTGGTCGTTATCGATGATCAGATCGAGCGACATGCGCTTGGAATAGCCCCGCTCCGTGGTCTCGCTGGTACCGTCGAAATTGAATTTCGTCGTCGACCAATCCTTGAAATCCCGGCCGAGGCTATATTCCGTGCCGCCGATCTCTTCGATAGGCCCAATGCAACACATGCCGCATTTGGCAATGCCGCCGGGGTTATTGATGGCAATCGTCACCGCCGTGTTGTAGTACAAGGGCAGATCGAGCGCCAGAAAACTCGTCCTGCGGCGCCGCCGGTTAAACAGCCAGCGATACATGCTGCTGCCGGAACTCGACACGATCAGGCTGAATGCCTGCTGGTAGACCACGCCGGCCGCCGGATCGGTAGACGTAATGACCACCTCTGCCGCGTCCAGATTGCCCAGGTAGATGCCCTGCGCGATGGCCTGCGGTTTGAGTGTGAGCACGATAGATTCGGCGCGCTCGGTCTGCGTGTTGTTGTAGGCATCGACCATTTTCCAGCGATTTGTCGCACCTTTCGACAGCCAGTACGTCACGTCGCTCAGTGGTTTGTTGACGTTCGGGCCCGCGCTGGCGGTGTGCACGCCGGACTGGCTGCCCGTCAGCGCGATGGCTGCGCCGCCCACCGTTGCACTGACGTTAAACGCATTGGGGGTCGGGCTGAGCACGTAATAAGTAGCGCCAGCCACCAGGCCTGTTGGTAAGGCGCCTGTCGGGGCGAACGATACCGGCGTGCCCGCCGCCTGTCCGTGCGCCGTCCAATTAATGACGCCGGGCGAGGCGATGGACAGGGTGACGACGCTGCTCACGCCCGTTTTCGATTCGTAAATCAGGTGCGCGGCCGCATTCATCACGCGCTCGCCAGCCGCATACACTTTCGTCAGGCTATGCGCCGGATAGTCGTTCTCCGGCACGTTCGAGCTGACAAATACACCAGGGTCGGACACGGCAATCGGGTCCAGAATAATCATGCAGTCTCCTTTTCTTTCTTGGTGGTCAGCGGCATGTCGCCATTCGCGGCGCCTTCGAGCGAGTCGGCGGTGTTGAGCGTGTTTTTGGCGATGGCGTACAGGTGACTTTCTAGCATCAAGCGCAGCTTCTCGTTCTCAATGCGCATCTTCTCGCTCTCAATGCGCTGCGCGCGCAACTCGGCGAGCAGCGCGTCGTTGTTCGACGTCGGGCTGCTCAGGCGCGCCATCAACTCGCGGTTGTCAGCCGCAGGAATGATGCGCTCGCCCTCGTGTACCTGGGCTAGCATGTCGGATGGCAAGTAATTAGTGCCTACATCAAACGAGTGCAATTTCTTGTACTCGGCGCTGCCCATCATCGCGGCGCGCACCTGGTCGATTGACGAGCCGCCGGCCAGTACATTGGTCCAGTAATCGATGCCGGCCGCGTCGCCTGCGCGCCCCATCACCGATTTGTAGAGTGCCTGCGCCTGCGCCTCTGGCGAATTCTTGATCCCGGAAACGATATCGCCTATCGACGTGCCGCTGTTGGCCAGGCCGCCCCAGTAGTCCATGCCAGCTTTTTCAGGCGCACGGCCCAGCGCAGTCTGGTAGGCATTGTTGATGCCCGACAGCGCGCCCACACTCGAATTGGCCTGAGCTGCCGCCATCGCACTGGCCAGGCCTGCTATCGCCTGCAGGATCGACAGCGAGGTGGTATCGATGCCTTTAAGCACATCGATCTGCGAGCGCGCCGTTTCGAGGATGCCGTCCAGGCGCGCCACTTCCGCCTCATAGGCCACTTGGCTGGCATCTTTCTGCGCCTGCAGCAGGTCCAGCGTTTCCTGCTCGAGCGACAGCGAGGAATCAGTCAATTTACCCAATGCCGCGATGTCGTTCTGCGTCCTGTAGAAATCGACCAGGTAGTCATCGTAGGTGGCGAACTTGTCGCTGGCGTCTTTCGTCACGCTCGACAGCGCATCTTTTAGCGTGTCGGCATCAGGCAGCGCGCCGCCAGCCTTGACGCTGGCCAGGACTGCCGCGATCTGCGCCTGAGCGCTGGCACGGCCCATATCCTCCATCGTGCCCGACACGTTCATTTGGTCGAGGCTCGACTTGAGCGCATCGCGTAGCGACTTGTGCTTCGCCAGCGCCGCCGTTTCGTTGTCGATCCGGATCTGCATCGCCTTTGCCGCGATCTCATTCGCCTTGGCCAGCGCCGTTTTTCCCGATTGACCACGGTCTGCACTATGGCGCCAGCGGCATCGACTGCCGACAACAGGCCGGCGGCAACCGCTGCAGCCGCTTCCTCGGCCGCCTTTGCCGCCGCGATAGCCCCGTCCGCCGCCGCCTTCGCCGCTGCCGCTGTCTTCTCCGCCACTTCTTCCAGCGACTTATTGAGCTTTTCGTTGTAGTCGGTGACGGATTTGAAAGCGGGGGCCAATGCCAGCAATTGCAGATACAGTTGCTGGCCGGACTCGGTGGCGAGAGCGCCGGATTTCGTGAGGTCCAGCACCGCGTCCGCGTATTGTTTCGTGGTCGTGACGCTGGTCTTTCCAAGCGCCGCAAGCGACTTGTTGACGTTCTCGATGACCGGGGCCATCTGCTGCTCGACCGTCAAGAAGTTCTCAGCGAAGAACTGCGTGCCGCCAGTAAGCGCATCCAGGCCGCCGGCCATTTTGATCAAGGCTTCGCGCGCGGCGACGCTCGCGGTGCCCACGGTGCCGAAGGCCTGTTGCGAATTGCTGCCCAACAGTTGCAGAGCGGCGTCGATGCTGGCGTAGTCCTGCGAAACCCGTTGCAAGGTAGTGCTCAGCGATTCGCCTTGCACTTGGAATTGCGCCAAGTTCGGCACCAGCTCCACGGCGATGGTGTTGCCGACGCCTTCGAAGAACTTGGTAACGGCGCCCAGCCTGTCCGCTTCCGTCGTGAGGCCAGTCAGATTGATGTTGAGCGCCTGGGCGCGCGTGGCCAGGTTGGACGTATCGATGCCCAGCGTATTGGCCAAGGTGGCGGAGACATTGCGAATGGCGGCGTAAGTTTCCACAAATGCATTAGACGTCGTGGTGTCGACGGCTTTACGGTCCGTGTCCGACTTGTCGCTGCGCAGCCAGCCTCCCTTTTGCGTCCATTTGGCATATTCCGTGCCACTGAAGCCGGTACCGGACAGCGTCCCGGTAATGCCTGTTTCACCATACTTCTTGTCGGCCATGCCGAAGATGCGATTGCCGATGCCGCCGATCACGCCGCCTAGGGCGCCGCCGATGGCCGCGCCGATAGGGCCACCCATGAATGCCCCAGCAACGGCGCCGATGCCTGTACCGACATTCACCGTTGTATTGCTTCCATACTGGCCAGAGATCAATCGACCACCCAGCACTCCAGCAGCGATGCCGGCAGCGGCCGTAACCGCTGCACCAGCATAGGCACCGGCCGTAACTGCGCCCGCGCTACCCACGCCGCCCGATGCGGCATACAGGCCAGCAGCATCCGCCGCGCCCACCAGCCCCGTGCTGCCCAGGCCGGCACCGAAGGCTTCGACAGCGGTCGAACCAAACAGCGTGCCCAAGCTGACCACGCCGCTGCCCAAGCCAGCGGTAATTCCGGCAAAACCCTGCGTGGCGATGGTGTAGGCGGTTTTGGCGCTTTGTGCCAAGCTGGCAATTCCACCCACGCCTCCGCCTGCCGCGCCACCAGTCAGACCAAGGTCACCGGCTGATGCCAGGCCAGCAGCGCCGCCGCCCGAAACCGACGCGCCGATGTTGATAATCCACTTCTTGAGCGTAGCCTGGTAGAGCCACGCAAACAAGCCGTTTTTTCAGCGAACCCCACACTCGGTCAATAGCGGAAATACTTGAGTTGCCAATCGATACAAGGGTGTCTTGGGCCGTCTGGTCGATCGATTCCCACATCTTCTTACTTTCCGCGAGTTTTGCGGCTGTGGCAGCCTTATCAGCCTCCAGTCCTTCGAGGGTAATAGTCGACACTGCACTGCGCTTTTTTGCCGCGATCAGTTTTTCGAGGGCGTCTATCTCGTCCATCGTCAGACCTGTTGATGCACGCTGCGCGAGTTGCTCCTCAAGTCGCGACAACTCCAATTGCGAAATGGCGGCCTTGGTCATGCCAAACGTACGCACCAGTTCTTCATTTTTCTCCGCCTCGTCTACAGTGGTAGCCAGGCGCCGCTTGACTTGCTCCTGGTAGGCATCCTCGACCTTGCCCATCGCTTCGGCACCGGCCTGCGCACGCTTTCTCGATTCGATCACCTCCAGGTTGACGGCCAAATCCTTGATCTGCTGCTCGTAGGCTGCTTTGTGCTTCGGCGCGAGCGTGAGTTTGCCGGCGGCGATTTGCTCATCTAGTGCGATCTGTAGTTTTTGCGCCTCGTTTAAATTACTAAGACCGCTCATTTCGAGGGTCGTTTCTTTGATCTTGGTGCCGATCGCCACGCTCAGGTTGGTGTAGGCATCGGCCTCTTTCTTAAGCGCTCCGGCGGCGTCCTTGTCGGCAAACGACTCCCGAATTCGCTTTTCCAGCTCGGCAGGAATAACGCCATCGGCATATGATTTTCGGACTTCATCGAGTTTCTCCTTGAGCTTTTCAGCATTGGTGGCGTACTTCTTCATCCATTCGCCAGTGGTCTGAAGGGTCTTAACTCCCGCCATGTCCGTGGTCGCGCTAACTGTGCGCGTCATCGCCGCCGAGGCCTTGTTGAACTGCTCGGTCAATTCAATTAATGCGATCTGCTGTACACCAGTGAGAGAAGAATAGTTGGCGCGCATGTTTGCAATACGGGCCCCCATTTTGGCAATGCCCTGCGCTTCCGGAGATTCCATTTTGGCAATCTCTACCTGACCAAGCTTTGCCAGAGCAATGCGCTCACGAAGTTTGGCGGTTTGTTTTTCGAGATTGGCCACGATTTCGTCTGACGTCAGCTCGGCAGCGCCGGCCGCTTCTTGGGATGAATCGGAGGCGGATTTACCGAATGCGTACCATGCCGTGGCGGCTAGACCCAGCACGGTAACAATGGCCCCGATTGGCCCACCAACCAGGGCCAGTGCGGAGCGAGCCACGCCGGCAGCAACAGAGGTCGCTCGCAGCGCAGCCGTCTGTGCCATCTGCGCAAGAGTATGCGCGCTAGCTGCCGCTGCCGCCTTTTGTTCAGCAGCATTCAAAATCAGGATCGCGATTGTCTTATCCGCATCGGCAGCCATACCGGCGAGGGTGGCGCGGGCCTGGATTACTTTGGCCGCTGCCAGTGAGGATGCGGTCGCTGTAGCAGTCACCTCTGCTTGAGCGGTAACCAATGTTGCTGCGGCGGCAGCGCGGCTCGCCACCACTATCCCGTACAAATTAGTGGCGGCCGTTAATGCCCAACTCCCGAGCCGGGCAGCAACCAGTGTTCCCACGACCCCAACAACGACATCAAGGTGAGCAGACAAGAAAACGATGGCTTCAGAAGCCGCAACGACGCCCTGGGACATTCCGCTGACGGCGCCGGTCGATTGGTTCACACCGCCAACAAACATCATCAAGCGGTCCTTGGCCACGCCCAGCGCTTGCGAAAACGTCAACGGGATCTTGTCACCGGCAGCGATCAGTTCGTCGGAACCCTTGACGGCCGCCTCGAAAAACTCGGCCGTCCCGACCTTGCCAGCCTTGACCAGTGCGGTCAGCTTGGCTACCGAGCCGCCGGCGGCGCCGATGTTGTTGGCCACGGCCTGCAGCAAGGGGCGCGCGCCGTCCAGGATGGAGTTGTATTCTTCGGCCTGGATGGTGCTGCCCCCCATGGCCTGGCCGAGTTGATTCAAGGCACCGGCGGCGGCTTCAGCGGTGGTGCCGTTAATGCGTAGGGCAGCGGACACGCCCTCGGTAAATTTGAGTAGGCTTTTTTGCGACACGCCCATGTCGGCGGTTGCCGCTGACGTCTTGGCGTACAGATCCACAGTGGCATCCAAGCCACTGCGTTGGCGTACCGAAATAGCCATTAACTCGCGTTGCGCCACCATCAATTGCGTCGTGGTAGCGGTGGCCATTTTCAGACGGGCAGTCATCTGATCGTAGGCGTCGGAGAGTTTGATGGCACCAGCTGCAAGCGCGGCAAAGCCGAGCGACTTGAGTGTGTCGCCCAGCTTGCCGCTCAATGCGCCGACCTGACCCATGGAGCCAGAGGCCGAGTCGCGGAAGCGCTCGATCTCGCGCCGCGCCTGCTCCGCGTCTGCCGTGATGATTACCCGTGATTCAGCCATTGTCTTTTTCCTGCCACGCCCGTAAGGTGGCGCGCTCCATTATTTGAATATCATTGAAAAGACGCTGCTCGTCGCGCCGCTTGATGCGCCAGCCGCGCCGCATCACGACCTCGACGCCCAGGTAGTTCAGGCCCACCGCACCCGTCGGCCCTACATTCCACTGAGTGTTGACGGCGATGAATAGCTGCCAGCTGCGTACATTCTCGGGCCACAGGTAGAGGGGTTCCGTCGTCGTAGCGGGCCAGGCGGGCGCCAGGCCAATAGCTGCAGCAGCAGAGTCGACCTCGGATTCATCCTGCTGCTGCTCCGCCTCGCTCTCGATCTGGCCGAGCGCCCAAGCGCGCGCGACCTCGGTCAGTTTTTTGCGGTCGCCCCGACTTCCTTCACATAGGCGTTCAGGCAAACCAGCGGCATGCCGGCGATGTCGAGCAGCGCCTCGAACGCTTCCGTGCAAAACTCTGCCGGGGAGCCGTCTTCTTCCAGCACCAGGCGCTGATCTTTCCAGTCGGTAGTGACGCTGATCAGGAAATCCTTGGCAAGGTCATCGCGCGAGGCGAGGGCGGCGGCCAGATCTGTCGCGCTCAGGCGCGTGCAACGCAGGCTGAACTTGAATTTAGTCTTTTGACCATCTTCGTTGTTGCAGGCCCCCTCAACCGGAACCCGGATCACATTACCAACGGCCATTTTGTATTTTTTGCTCATGCTATTTCCTTGTTCGGGGCACGGAGCCCCGTGGGTTTAAAAACTGGTGGTGATACGGAGTTCGTCATTGCCGGCCACCGGCACAGCGCGCAGCTTGTAGCCGATCAGGCGCTGGCCATTGAGTTCTTCCTTGGTCGGGTCGGTGAATTGCACCGAGGGCATGAAGACCAACACCTTGTCATTGGCGACGGTGCCGTGAACCAGGCCCACGGAGGACAACTGGGCGGCCTTGACCTTGGTCATGAATTCAACTTCCTGCGCTGCACTCTGCTTGAGCTTGACGGCGCCGCTGACGGCGCGGTCGGTGACCTCCACGGACTCCTCGCCCAGTAGCGGCTGGAAGGTGGCCGTAATGCCCAGGTCAATGGTGAGGCCCTGGCTCGATACCTCGATACCGCCGGTGAGTGCGGGCGCAACCGCCGCCGCATGCGTGGCGCCGAATATCAGGTTGCCACTGTTGGCATCAACCACGATCTGCGGTATGCGCCAGGCGGACAGTGTCGTACCTGGGGCTGCCTGCTCGGCAACACCGCCGTCCAGGCCCAGGAATTTGAACGAGATTACCGGCTTGGCACCGACGGTCAGGGTGAGGGTGGCACTGCCGCGCACGCCCAGCAGCTTATGCAGCACGCCGTCGTCATACCAGTAGATGGTCGATGATTCGATGCCGTCCGAAATCGGAACGTAGTCGACGCGCACGCCCTCGGTGACGACCTCGGCAAAGCCGATCGAGCGCATGAGAGCGCCCCAGGGCGGTGCTACGCCGGCCTCACCGGAGCCCACCAGCTCCACGTCGAAACCACATTCGACATAGCGCGTGCCAACCAGCTGCTCGGAACTGCCGAAATAGGCCCGGATCAAGGCGCGGTCAACGTTTTGGGCGTTCATCGGGTTGATGCTCAGATTGCTGACCAGCAGGGCATTGGCAGCCCCCGTGGGCACAGCATCAACGCCATAGACGGTTTCCAGCTTGGCGAGGACGGCAGTTTTTTTAATGAGGCGGCTCATGGTTTTTCCTTTGCGCTGGGGGCGCCTGGTGCGCGTTCGGCCTGCACCAGGTCGCCAGTAGTCATGTCGCGGATGTAGCTACCGCCGCGAGTCGGCTCGGCATGCCGTACTGCCGGCGCTGGCAGCGGTGCGGTAACAGGCGTGTTGCCGGGTTTATTCATATCGGTCACGTTAGGGTCCTTCCAGTGGTTTGATGCATGACCACGAATTTCGCCGTGATGCATGCCAGTTTTGAATCAAGTTCGTCGACGTCCCAGCCCAGCGTGTCGCCAGCCAGTGGTTCGACCGACATAGCGGCCCCACCCAAGGTCGGGCTGGTCGCTAGGCGATCGAACACGGAAACAACCAGGGCGTCAGCCTCGGCATCAGGCGCCGCGCCGCTAGCGCGCGCATAGCATTCGATGTGGATCAGGCTGGCCCAGGTGGTCGGCCCGCCGATAACGTCGGCCAGGGTCGACGTGCTCCGCTCGATGCGCACCACCACTGCACGCGGCATATCAACACCGATGGCCCGCGCGCGGGAGCGGTAGACACGGCCGTCGGCCAGCGCCGGTTCTGCCTGCAGCAACTCTGCCAGGGCGCCAACTAGGCCAAACTGGGCGCTGTTCATGGGCGCTCCAGGATGACCAAGGTCAGGCCGGTAGGCTGCACGCCGTCGGGCTGGCGTTCGCTGATGATCCAATCCACACCGTCAACGCGCACTGTGCTGCCGACGAAATCGGGTGGCACATCGACCGTGCCGATAATCATCTGCGGCGCGGCAGCCCCCATGCGCACCACGCCAACACGGCCCTGGGTGTACTCGGAATCGAAGATGACCGGCACATCGCGGCTACCGATGACGGCGACCGCATTTGCCAGGTGGCGCATGACGCTGGCGTTAAGTCGGGCTTCGGAGGCGGCAAATGACATGGGTCAGCGGACAACACCGTCGAGCGCCACGCGGGCGGTAGCGTCGCCATTGAGCTTCGCCTCGGCCAGCGCGCCCACCAGGGCGTTACCGGCGGCCGTCACGGTCAGGCGGCGCGCTGCGGCATCCCAATAGATCTTGGCGCCTTGGGCACCAACGTCCGTGGCCAGCGCCGTGATATCAAAGACGCCTTGCCGCTTGATCTCCACTGGCGCGCCATTGGCGGCGTCCGTGGCAGCGACACCAAACAAGACGCCGACCAGTACGCCTTGGCCGCTGAGCGTGACGTAGGGCGCAAGGACGGAGAGAATATTGCCGTTTTGTACAAAATTTCGCATGATGTGATCCTGTAGAGGAGGTGGTTTTGCAGTGGCTTATGCGCCGCGGCCTTTGTACATGCCACGGAAATCGACCGCTTTGGCAGCGAAATCGAGACGGCACTTGTAGGAGATGCCGTCAGTATCGAAGCCAATCTGGCTTTCAATGACCGGCCCTTCGGCGCCGTCCAGGTAGCAGTACTCGACGGTATCGATCTGGCCGCTATCACTGGCCAGATACCAGTCAACAGCGCTGATGCCGTCGAGGATGGGCTCGACGATAGGCTGAACCGCAGTGCGGCCGCCGGCGCGAAATTCGTTGATGTCGGACTGTTTGGCTGGCACATAGTTGGCACTGGTCAGCTGGTAGGCCACTTGTTCGAGGCTGGCCGGTACGATCAGGAAGTTCGGCGCGATGTTCAGCTCTTCTTTCTGCAGACCTTTCTGCAGGCGCATCGCGGTACGGCCAGCCTTCAGGCCGTCCATGCCCAGGGCAGCGGCGGCATTGGAGATGTTGGCGTGGTCCGCATGGAACAGATCGATGCCATCGCCCATCTTCGCGTTGGCGGTCAGCTGACTGTACACCGTGCGGTTTTCAAGGCGCCGCGCGCTGTTGCCGAAGGCGCTGACCAGGCGATCGAAGCCACGCAAGTCATCATTGATAATCGCCTGGCGGGTCAACGCGACGATACGGCCATGGGTCAATACCGCATAGGTCTCGGCGCCGTCTTTCATGGTGCCGTATTTGAATTCACCATGCTCGTTGGTTTGCAGCAGCTCGGGCGCGCCGGACAGCTGCACCACGCTGATGTTCTTGAAGTCCGGCGCATTGGGTGCGCGGCGTGCCCATTGGGCATAGGTACCCGGGTTTTCATCGTAGGCGCTGCGCAGGCGCTTGTTGGCGACGTTGGCAAACAGCGCGCCAAAGTCGCTGGTCGAGTGCATGCCCGAGCGGAACTGCAGCATTTCAGCGGCCAAGCGCATTTTGTCCATGCCGCGCGTTTCAATGCCGCGCGACTGCAAGAATTCACGACCGATTTCCAGCAAGCTCATGCCACGGAACTGGCGACCGTTGTCGGTCAATGCGGAACGGCTGTGGACGCGGTGAATGATTGCTTCTTCCATGCCCAGCATGCGGGTTTCCTGTTCGTCGCTGACGGTCTGGATCTGAACATTGCGATGACCGCCTTGTGCCGCATCGCGGCGCGCCAATTCTTCGAGCACGGCGGCGCGTGACTGGTCGACCGAACTGCCGCCACGAATCAGGCCAGCGGCCAGCTGTCCGACACCGTGGCGCGTGCACATGTCGGTGATGTCGGCTGAGCGCTGCACCGCAGCAGCCGTCGCTGCAGCTTCGGCTGCAGCCATGGCGGCCTGGGCCGCGTTTGTGGCCGATTGCGTGGCTGCCAGGTCGGCAGCACGTTGGGCGGCTTGCGCCGCAATTTCTTCTGGAGTCATGTTCGGTTCCTGGTTGGTGTGTGTGGCGGGATGTGCTGCGCCGCTACGAATGAATTCGCAAGGGGTGCCATTCGACGGTTTTTCGCGGGTGCTGGCATTTGCATCCGCTGGGACGGTGACGAAGCTGATTTCATACGGCTGCCACGCGACGGCGCGGTACAGCGGCATGTTCACGCCATCGGTACGGTCGATCGCGCGGGTTATTTCGTATTTGGTGACGCTGTAGCCGAAACTGATCGCTCGGATGATGCCCGCCTTGATATCTGCGACAATGCCGGCCATTTCGGGACGCACCGAGAGCCGCAAAGTGGCGCGACCCTCGCCGTTTTCGATGCTGGCCCGAGTCGCGATGCCGATGATTGCCGCAACCCCGCCATATGTGGAATGCCCGTCCAGAACCTGCACCACACCGGCATCAAAGCGTGCCATGTCCACCGCCTCGGGCGTGACGAGCAATTCTTCTTCGTATGGAGCATCGCTGTACCAGTCATAGCGGCGCACGCGCCCGCCGACGGTCCAGACGACATCAACGGTGTTATCGGCTTCGCTGAAGGTCGCTGGCACAAGTTCGGCCGCGCGGCTGAGCATCGGCATGGTGCGCGCGGTGCAATCGTCTGCCGGAGCAGGTTGGGGTTTGGCTGGTGTAGGCATGACGCCAGTGTGCTGATTTAACTGTCTCATTTCCAAGAAAAGTGAGACGATTTTTTGTTCGTTGCGCAGCGATCTACGATGCCTCCGTCGTCGGCTGCGGTGCGGTCGAGGCGGTTGGCAAGTTACCTTTTTGAAGGAACAGGAGCGTGTCTAGGATGCCCAAATTTTTAAGGGTTTCGAAGTCGGCGGCCAGTTCTTTGAAGACGTCTTCCGGGTTGTGACCGCGCTGGCGCAATTTCTCGCTGAGGCTGCACAGACCGCCGCCAACTTCCGCCAAGTCGGCAGCCACGTCCTGCTGCGGATTGACATAGTCGAATTTGGGTGGACTGTAGCGTACCGCCATGTCGCGCGACTTGATAGCGCCGCTCAAGTAGGCAGCATTGACGAAGGCCTGATGGATTGGGTCAAGCGCCTTCGGAATGATGGTGAGCCACTGCATGCGGCCGATGGCGCGGCGGAAGTCGAGCAGGCGCACCCGGGCGCTGCTGAAATTAACCTCCTTCATATCGCCCGTCATCATTTCGTAGGGCACGCCAAAGCCTGCCGCGATCAAATGCAGTTCGAATTTGACGTAATCGACATAGCCTGGCGCCGCCTTCGGCTCGACCACAGTGATTTGCATGCCGTTTGGCATCTGGATGATGCCGCCGCTGGCCAGTTCGCCCAGGTCGCCGGTGTCGCGCGCGCGGTTTTGCGGGTCTTCGTCGCCGATGGCCGGGTTCGCCAACTGGGTGGCATCCCCGCTGGCCATGACTGACAACCGGGTTTCATTGTTTTTGCGGGCAATTTCAGCATCCTGATACAGCTGCAGGTCGCGCACGCGCGCAATCACTGGACTGAGCCTTGGAAAGCCGCGCCCTTGCCCAGGCCGCTTTGGGCTGAACAAATGAATGATGTTCTCGGCCGGGACGCGCTGGCTTTGCGACTGCTTGCCGCGCAGGCGCGTATTGTCGCCAGGATGCTGCGGCCACAACCAGTATGCGGTGGTCGCGCCCAGCGCATCGTATTCGATGCCATTGATCACATCATTGCCATCAATGACGCCGGTGCGCGAACTGTCGAGCCAGTCGATTTCAAGCAATTGAAGCTGCAACGGGACCGGCAGGTTATCGGACGGACGGCGCGGCCGCAGTCGAATCAAAACCTCGCCGTCGACCTCCATGGCCTCGTACGCCGCTGCCTGCATGCCGTAGTAGTCGTAGCGGCCATCGGCATCGCAAACCTTCATCCAGCGTTCGAACAATTCATTGATCTTGTCTGCCTCACGCCCGATGGCGCGCGGCATAATGCCAGTGCCAATGGTCGATGACACCAATCCTTCAAAGCCGGCAGCGATATATGAGACGTTCTGGGTTAGCGAGCGAGACTTGGCGCGAAGGCTGGCCGCATCGGCCAGGTGATCCGCATTGGCACTAGCTCCGGCACGGCGCGGACGCCAGGTGTCGCGCGGGCTTGCCGCTTCGTAGGCGCGCTCCAGCTGGCGGCGCGCAAAGTGTCGGGCGATGCCGGCCGAGGGGCTGACCCAGCCAATAACGCGGTCGATGATATTTTTCATCAGTCCCCGCGCGAAGTGGTGAAGCGAAATCGGAAACTGCTCCTCGGCTGCTGTGGCGCTGCGGCGCGGACGAGCGCGGCCACATGGTTGCGGGCAGTAATCAGTTCGCTGGTGGATTTATACTTGACGCGCCGCCCGTCCATTTCCACCTCCACTTCATTGGAGGCGATAGCATGATCGAGGGCGTCGAGGTCTGTTTGTGTGAGGGCCATGTCAACAGCATGGCAAATTGATCGTCTCAATTCCAAGAAAACTGAGACGATTTTTTATCCGGCCGTTTTAATGAGGCGATACACGGTCGAACGGCTGATATTGAGGCGCCGGGCGATCTCCGTCGCATTGCGGCCGTTGAACAGCCGCAGCACTTCATTGACCATTTTCTGTCGCTCGGTAGGGGAGCGCCGCGGAATGTACGTGGTGTCTCCCGAGAACTCTTTGCGCGTGGCCTCCTTCAGCACAACCGCGCGCTGCGCCATTTCCGGAAACTCGGCGAGGATGTAGTCGAAGATCAGGTCCACCAGATCGGGAGGGGCAATGCCAGCGGCGAAATTTACCATCTGTCTGTTCTCCGTGATGTTGATAGCGGTTTTTTTGGCTTCGGCCATGCGGTGCCTCTTTCTTTACTTGGTTCAACTTGCTGCTGTGGTAGTGGTGCGATGACTGGCGGGGCGGCCGGTTCAGTGACGGGGCTACTGACGGCGTCGTCTCCGGCTTCGACTTCGGCCGGCGCCGGGGGCGGTTCGTCGAACAGGTCGCCGGTGGGCGGGTCCACTCTGTCGCGGATGAATTGCCATTGGCTTTCGTTTTTCTTGTGCAGTCCCAGGTAATGCGCCACGGCGAGGTTGTAGACCATGACGTCGCCCGCTTCATTGCGCGCGCCGTTCGGTTTTTGCCAACTGGTGACCTTGCGCCCGCGCTTGTAGGATGTGATGCGGAATTCGACCGTCAGCTGCTCGTAGTATTCGTCCGGCAGGTCGCTGGAAAAATGGATCGCGCCTGGTCCGTGCGAGAATTTGTAGCGGTTGGCCAGGTGATCCTTGGCGGTGTCGGTGCCAATGAGCCACAGCTTGGCGCCACTTGGTACCTTGCGGCCTTGCCAATCGATATCGACCAGGCTGGGCTTGGCGCTCAGGATCGGCTTATTTGCCTGCGAAGCGCCGCGAATGGCGAAGACGTGGCGCCATTGACGATCAGCCGTGAAGTTGTAGACGTCTTGGGTATTGTGGCCGCCCGAATCAATCATCGCGGCGGAGATTGGCAACATCTTGCCGTTCGCATGGCGAAAACGACTCTGCAGCAGCGCATCGAGGCGCGCCCATACGGCTGGCTCAGCCGGCGCGCCGATTAGCACCTGGTAATCGACCACCCAGCACTCCATGCCCACGCCCCATGCAACGACCTTGACCTCCAAGCGGTCGGGTTGGGTATCTACTGCTGCGGTAAGGATCAAGCCGCCTTTGGGCACGGTACCCAGACGATATTCCTCTGCCCGCGCCTTCAATTCGGCTGCTTTGGTCTGCTCTTTGGCGCGCGCCCAGCAGCGTGCCAGGCGCGTGTTGTAGAAGGTGATCATCAACTCTTCACTACCGGCGGCCAGTTTCTCTTTGGCCGCGCGGTATTCCTTGAGCATGCCCAGCCAGGAAAACCATCCATACGGCAAGAACATGCCGGAGATGGTCAGGCTGATGGTTTCGCCGTCGCCCTGCACGCCAGTACTCCAGGCGCCGCGTGCGAACATGCGGCTTTTGTCGCTCTCGACCATGAAGGCACCACACTCGATGCACGGGTACATCGCTGTCTGGCCATCCTCCGACAGTTGCAGCCGCTCAAATTCCAGTGTCTGCGTGTGGCTGCAGTGCACGCAGTCGGCCAGCGCCTCTTCCTGGGTACCCATTTGGTACAGCTCGTCGATGATGGACTCGCCCTCGATGGTCGGTGAGCTTGGATAGTAGGATTTCTTGTTCTTCTCGAATGTGGTCTGGCGCGCTTCGGCCAATTTCCAGGACGCACCCTCGCCGTTGACGTTCGCTTCGGCCCGGTCGATTTCGTCATACAGCACGCGCCTGGCCGGCAGTTCAGACAAGTTGGCGGCGGCGCCCGAGGTGACGATTGTCAGCGCGCCGCCGATATATTCTTTGGTGTCCAGGGTATTGACCGAGTCGCGCGAGCGCGGTGCGGCCACGCGCTCGGCGAGCTCGGGCACGGCAGCAATGGTTTTCGAGATCCGCGCGCTGGTACGCTTGGCCAGCTTGCCGGTCGGGAGTATCCACAAGAAGTTGGCCGGGCTCTGGTGCACGCTGGCGGCAAACCAGTTCAGCCCAACTTGCGTCTTGAGCATCTGGCTGGCGCCCTTGAGTACCACGCGTTTGCAGGGATGCTTGTCGGACAGTGCCTGCATCACCCGGCGCGCATGCGGCGTGCGCGAGGTGCGGTACTTGCCGTGCTCATTGGCTCCGGAGTCGGCAGGGATGATCATGTAACGGTCCGCCCATTCATCGACCGACATATCGGGGTCGGGCAGGAATCCGCGGCCGAATGCGTCATTCACGATTCCGTAGGCGTCGTTCATTGAGCAGCTTCCTCGGCGGGCTCCAGCGCCAAGCTGGTGGCCAGCGTGTGTTGCATGCTTTCAAGCAAGGCGCGGTGCTCGCTGGCGATTAGCGCCTCGCAGGCATCGGCATCGGAAAGTGCGGCAACGTCAGCGCCGACGCGGCGCGAGCAGTTCATCAAGCCATCACGCAGGGCCCGTGCTACCTGGTAGATTGCCGCCTCGACGTCGGCTTTGAGCAGGTACTTGCCACGAGCCTCGGCCTCTTTCATTTCTGCCAACGATGCATCAGCGGCTGCCTGGCGCGCCCGGCTGGCATCGTACGAAGGAACACGCGCCGTCTCACCCTCCCTCTCCCTCTGTGGAAGAGATGCTTTTTCCAGGGGGGCAGGCCGTTTGCCGTTGGCGCGCGGGCGCGTGTGGCGTTCGTAGAGGATCGACGCGTACTCGGTATCGACCTGGCCGTCGGTGACGGGTATCTCGCAGCGCTTTACTGCGGCATATCCTTGCTGGCGCGATATGCCGATGGATTCGGCCCATTTTGCGATTGTTGTCAGGTTCGGCATGTTGTTTCTGGTTTAGTCAGGTTAATTGTCAGGAAATATTTTGGGCAGCCGCTAGCGTTTTAACGGGGTTCGAATTACCCCTACCAGCCGCGCTCGGGGAAGGACCCGTTGAGGGGGGGCAGGGGTCGGGCCGCCCCTTCGATTCGGCCCCGTCATCGGGCGGTCTCCATCGCCTCGGCGAACGCCTTGGCAAACTGGCCGGAGAACTCGCGCTTGACGGTCTGCTCGACGACATCCTCAAAGTGGAGCGTGGGCTGGTACACGGCCGAGCGTACGAAGAGCAGCACTGGCCGAACTGCACTGCCGGCGGCAAACCTGGTGCGCTGGTAAATGCCTATCGGCAGGCGATCTCCAGGGCTGCCGACGAAATAAGTGAAACCGGCCGCCTTCTTCGTGCCTTTAGCCATCCGGGCACGGCCTGCTGCCGTCATGTTGGCCTTGTAGCCCATCTCGGGGAAGGCACGGAAGAAGGCGAGTATCTGCACGATCTGGCCCCGGCTCATGTTGCCGTAGGCGTCGACCTTGGCGCCCGAGCCTGGCACGGCGCGGTAGCCCACGGGCATGACCCCAGCCGCTTCTAACGCACGTTCGAATTTCTTTTGCTTGCGCTGGCCGCCGCTGATCTGTGCCGCCAGGAACTTGGCCGCTGGCGTGGCCTTGGTGGCCTCGTCTTTCAGCTTGACCATGGCCGATGGCCTGGTCTTGGTGGCTGGCTGCACGAACAGGCTGTTGAGCGTGTACGGTGTTGGGCTGCGAAACACGTCGCGCATTTCTTTCTGCTCATCGATGGCGGCCAGCTGGGCGGTACGCGTAACCGCAACGCGGCTGGCGAAGTCGATCTGCTTCTTCAGGCCGGCCATGTTCGCAGTCAACTGCGTCACGGCATCACGTACGTCAATGGTGGCGCTCATACTGTAATCTCCGATTTAGTGGCAACTTCAGATATCAAGCAGGGTTGATCACGGCTGCGTTTCAACCCTGCACCGTTGCAACCCGCATCTACACTCACTCTCAGCAGGGTATATAGGGTATGCATGGTTATTTGCCCATCATGGGATAAAAAAAACACAGCAAATAAACACCAACATGAATATCCGCACATACGTGTAACAAGCCAGCTATCCCTGCAACCATGCTCAAACTCAGCATTCATGCGGCTTTGCGCTATGCAGGGTTGGTAATCAACGCTGCTCCTGCCTGCCATCAACCCTGCGCCGTGCCGAGGCCGCGTACATCAGCCTTGCTGCGGAACGTCTCGATCTGTTGGTCCAGCGTGCCTGGTTCGGCCTCGTTTTTGATTTCGAACACCATCCTCGACGCCTTGCCCTTGCTCCCGACTGACACCACCCGCTTGACCTTGTGCTCGCGGCTGGCCAGCAGACCTGCGAACTTGCACAGCGTGAGCGGCTTCTCGCCGGTCTTGTCACACCAGCGCTTATAGATTGTGAACAGGTCTTCTGACAGGCAAGAGCAGTACGGCGCGGCCAGGTAGCCATCCTTCCAAGACCGATGGAAAGACATCCAGCCATTCAGGCCGAACTCAATCACACGTTCTTTTGCCAGCGTCATCATGGGTTTCGTGTGTTCGTTGAAGCCATCCAGTGGGAAGTCGAGCAGGAACTGGTAGAACGCCTCAATCCCGCCGCGCTTGATCGAGTCGCTGACACGGTCGTAGAATTCCTGGTCCTGCTTGGCGCGAGCCTCGATCACCATGAAGCGACGGTCTTCCAGCTCTATCGGGATAGGCTGGGGCTCGTTCGACAGAAATGCGCCGTTCATATGGTTGCGCTCAGTACGCTCCGGAAGATTCTTCTGGTTGATGCTCATCGACTTACCGGTGATCATGTATTTCAGCGTGCCGTTGTGGCTGTACTTGTCGTCACGCGACAGCACCTCTTCGAACAGCACGAACAGTTTGCGCGAGCGCCAGGCGGTAAAGGTGGAGTCGAGTTGATGCTGGCTGGCGACAGTGCCGTACTCGCCATAGATCGGTGCGATCACGTCCTGGAAAAACAGGCTTTTGCCGGTACCTTGCTTCTCACCGAACATCAACAGGGCGGTTTGCATCTTGGCGCCGGGGTTCTGCAGGGGGAAGGCCAGCCAGCGCAGGATCCACGCCACGCATTCATCGACGTTATCCTCGGCGCCGCACAATGACTCAAGGAGCGCGAGGATCGGCGTCACCAGTTCGATATTGGCAGCAGGAACAAGCGGCCAGCCCAGGAAAATATTGACGTGTGTTTCCGGGTCTGCTTGTTGAGTCGGATCGAACACCAGGTTGCGTGCTTCGATGGTCTTGCGCAGCGCATGCTCTTGCCATTTCGACGTCAGGTCGGAGGTGTAATCGGCCCGTACCGCGCCCAATGTCATGACCTGCTGGCCGATCGCATCCCATACGGTTTCGGTGCCGCGCAGCAGCGTCAGGTTGTCCAGCATTTCGCCCAGCTTGCCGCCCCCCGCGCCCCCCGGGACTGCGCGGCCGCCCACCAGGACGGGCAGCGTGTCGCGCAACACGGTGCGGCGCTTCGGGTCTTTCTCCCAGGCCAGCGCCACGTCTTTGCCGACCCATGCATTGAGTGCCGAGCGCTTGAGGCGCTGCTTGCGTAATCCGTCCCAGATGTCGGTGGTAGGCCAGATCAGGGAGAAATGCGCGATCAGCTGCTCCACGGTGGGCATACTGATATCGACCGGCTCCGGCAGCTCATCGGCAGTTGGCATCGCTTGTCGGGCGTCATCGTTCAATGAGGGCGCGGGAGAATCGACCAGCACGGCCGGGACAGGCGCATGCGCTGCAAGTGCCGCCTCGATCTGCGCAGTGGCCACGGCCAAGGACTCGTGCACGTGCAGGTCATTGAAATCGTTCAGATCCGGCAGCGAGTCATCGTTCTTTTTCTGGCGGCGCGGCAAGGTGAAGGCCGGCAGGATCACCAGCGCATTGCCTTCGGCGGCCGCAGCAGCTTCGGCTTTGCGCCGGCCGGCATCGCCGGTCATGTGATCGTCGTCGGCAAAGAACACCAACCGGCTATTCGGGAACAGCCGGCGCAGCATGGCGGCCACGTGCACCATGTTGCCGGCGTCGAGCGCCATGTACACGGCAAAGCGGTGACCAATCGCCATGCGTGCCGACAGGCAGGTGGCATAGCCCTCGCCGATGCCGATATCGTCGCCGTCCATTGGCACGTCGCCCAGGCGGCAGGAGGCGGCAAACTTGTCCATGCCCCCGCTGTTTTTCTTTTCTCCGTCAGCAAATATGGCTTGCTTGCCGACCATCTTGGGCGGGTTGAAGTCGTAACGCATCAGCGGAATGATGATGGCGCCATCGGCCAGGTAGCGGCATGCTTCCGGGGTAACCTGCTTGCGCACCAGATACGGCGATTCGCCTTCGCGCGCGGCCATGCGCCATTGCGATGGGGCGCGCACGGCCGCAGCATCAGCACGGGCCAAGCGCTCGGCAGCTTCTTTTGCCAACCGCTCATCACGGGCCTTGCGGTCGGCCGCCAGCTTTTCCGGCGGCACCTCGACGCCATCGGCGCCGAACTTGAAGCCTTCGGCCTGTGCCTCGGCGAACAAGCTGCCAATGCCGACCTTGCCGGCCTTGAACGAGCGCCACGAGGCGTTGGCCGCGCCGGCGTCATAGCCGTCATAGGACTGGCTCCACTCCAGCCACATGTCTTTGGCGGTGTCCCCAAATTCGGCCTTCAGCGCCATGCCCATGCGCACCCACACGTCGCGTACTATGGGGCTGACGAAATACAAGGCCTGGCGGGCGGTTTCCAAAGATGCCGGGATCATTTCAGCCGCGCCTTCAAAAAGTCCATAGCTGCAGCTTCAAGTACCATTCCAGCGTTCCTATACATAATCATTTCCCAATTGCAGTCTTTTTGGCAAAAAATAGCCGGCGCGCTCTCGCCGGCAATCCATCGTGCGCTTAAGCCGATCAGCGGCAGCATTTCGGCACAGGCCATCATTTTTCTGCCATTCCGTCCAGGCGCGCTGCCAGCTCCTCCAGCGCGCGGTGGGCGCGGAACACCTTGGCGCGCACGGCGACTAGCTCGCGCCGCTCCACGCGACCGTCGGCCAGCACTGCATTGACTTCGGCACCGACCTCACCCTGGGTGGACCAGACTTGCGTTACCAGTTCCAGCACCGCCATATCGCTGGCCGTGGCGGTATCGTCGACCTTGACGCACACGAATCCATGGCTGTTGGCCAAGGCGTGCAGGATCTGGTGATCGCCAGTAATGCCCATGATGCGATCAGCTTCGTCTAACAACGGCTTGTTCGCCGCCGCGTTCGGGTTGGCTTTGTTGCGCAGTACTGCCGCAGACATGCCCAGGCGCACGGCTAGCGCTTCACAGCCGCCGGCCGCTGCGTGCACGGTTTGATAAAACGCATCCAGGACATTCATACGATCGCCTTGAAAAAAAATGATGTGAAAGACATTGAGAAAGTTGAAACTAGGAAATTCAAAAAAGGAGACAGAACAAGTGATCTACCGTGCCCGACCAGCAATGTCCGCTTCAATGCCCGACTGCGACGCCGGACCGCATGCCACGACGATCACGGAATGGTCCGGTATTGAGTCCAGCATGTTGTTCGTTGAGGGAGGCTGGCGGCCGCCATGCCCGGCAGTAGGCGGCGTACACCGATCTTGATGCAAGGCAAGCAAGCGCAGCCCAATTGCCAACGATGGGCGCAGCCCTCGTTGACCGCCAGCAAAGGCATTGATTGCGGACTGACTACATAGGGCAAGGCCAGCAAGCTGTTTCTGTGTAAGACCGGTCTCAAGCAAATCGTGAGTGATTTTTTGGATATCCATGGACGAATTATCACGTCTGTGTTTTCAGCTGTCAACACCAATGTGTTGAATTTCTGTATTACATTCGTGATATTTCTATACAAGACTAAAAATTAGCAAAATGAACATGAGAACACTCGCTGAGCGGATCGTCTGGGCAAGGGCGCGGGCAGGCTGGACGCAGCAGGAACTTGCCAATAAGGCAGGGGTAGCCCAGGGAACAATTGGGAACCTTGAGTCGGGGGCGCGAGACTCCTCAAAAAAAATCACGTCTATTGCTAAGGCGCTTAATGTAGATGCTCATTGGCTAGCAGAAGGTGAGGGAACCCCTCAAAAAAGCGAGAATAATGCGCACCCGGCAATTTCCGGAGCAAAGCGGGTTGTACTAACTGACGATAACCCCAATGATTTTTATCAGATACAGAAGGTAACGCTGCGGCTGCAAGCAGGCGTTACTGGGTTTCAGACCGTGCCGGATAAGCATGATGGTGGGACAATGGGGCTTCCGCGCAGTTGGGTTGAAAGGAAGGGATACTCTCCAGAGAATTTAATTGCAATTCAAGTACGTGGCGAGAGTATGGAGCCAACTTTTTACGAGGATGATACGGTTATAATAAACACCGCCGACACAAAGCCCGTTGATAACAGTGTCTTTGCCATTAATTATGATGGGGAAGCTGTTATAAAGCGCATGTCGCGAGATGCCGGTCAGTGGTGGCTAATGTCTGATAATTTTGATCAGCGCAAGTTTTATCGTAGGCTTTGCCAATCTGCCGAATGCATAATCATAGGTCGCGTCGTACGTCGCGAAGGTGATCACTTTTAAGGCAGGAATGATGAAATTTTACACCTCAGTTTTCACAATTCTCATCTTAGTAGGGTGTTCAGAGAGCCCCGCGCCGCAAAAGATGAATCAGCCAACGCCTTCAACAGTAGTTCGTGCTCCGACTCCCGGCGAATGGAAGGCGGCCCTCCTGGGTACGTACGAGGAAAGTAAAGTCAGGGATCAAGGGGATGGTGTAACTAACTTTATGGCCAAGTTCGCAGGTGTGCCGGCCGGCATTGACCCGCAAGCAATGGGTACTAGGGATGCTTTTAGGAAGTTGAGAATTTATCATGCAGGATTTTCGGTGAATGTAGTAACCGGAGTCAAGGCATACATATCAGTTCCCGACAATAAGCGTGCCATTCTATTTATATCGCCCTACTATTGGGGGAAAGACGGATGGTTGTTTATGAATAAAATTTCCATAATGGTGGATGGGGATGTTGTTTTTGAAAAAGATCTTAAGGATGTATCTCGCGAGACTCAAGGAGTTGGCGTCTCAGAGCGGGCAGATTTTATTGTGAATTCAGCAGAAATATCAGCCTTACGTGCAATTAATAATGCCACATCCGTTATTGTTAGATTGAGTGGGGATAAAGGATATGTGAATTTAACTAAGGGCAAAAAAAAGGGGCAGATCGACTCAAATGGTTATTTTGTTAGTGACATACAGTCAGCCATAGCAATTTACGATGTAATCGAATTAGCAATAAAAGAGCACTGCCCACCTCAACAAAATTAGCGTCCTCGCTAACTAATGGGCTCGATCGACTACCACTCGCGGTCGACCGAGCCTCAGATCACTCCCGAGCCCTACCTACGTTCGAACCTCTTCAGCATAGTAGTCACCTAGTGCGAACCATACTGCGATCACTGCGAATTTCAGTTCGTCAAAAAATATTCCAAAATTAAACACATTTGTGTTGACATCAATAAAACACGAGTGTGATAATTGCTCCATCGACGCACCAATCTCAACCGATGGAGAGCCACATGGCACCGCATATCGCAGCCGCAGCACCCCACCAGGCGCAAGCCGCCCCCATTTTGCAGCAGCAGGTCAGCGCGTCAATCCTCGACCGCGAAAGCAATGGCGGAGTAGACGAGCAGGAACAGCAGGCTTGGCGCGCGTACCTCGATGTCCTGCCGTCTGTCGCCCAGCTGCGCCTTTGCACAGAATGCGCCCACTTCGCCATGCGAGATATGGCTTGCCGCAAAATCATTACTACCATCGACCCAGTGTTTGGCCCGCGCCTTGCCAAGTGCCGCGACGCGCGCAAGTCCGATGGCCCTTGCGGTTTCGCTGCAAAGCTATTTGCTCATCCCAGCAACAATCTCCCGGCCGACGTCACTAACCTCGGCAACGGCCTCGGTAACGCAATCTAAAGCCGGGCTAATGCGGTGGCTGAGCATCATGGAATTGAACTCCGTAGCGGCAGCCTGTACCAGCGCCGCAACCAATACCGGATTTTTCATTGCACCGCCCCAGCCCTCCAGCTGGTCGACATGACGTATCGCCAGTTGCAAGTACTCGACAGCACCTTTAAATGCATGTTCGGACATTTCCGTGTAAGTCATTGACGATTCATCGGACATTTTTAGCCTTTCTTTTAAGTAATTAAACATTTTGACACGGTGATAAAAATGAATGCAAAAAACTTAAGCGCCGAAGCACCTTCCAGCAGCACTATCCATTCCGCTATCGAAGCGGTCCTCGAAATCGCTGACATCCTGCGGTACATCGCTGACCGCGCTGCACGCCTCCCCATCGATGCCGAAAAGGAGCGCGCTGACCAGGCGACGGTCTTCGCAACTTGCTTATCAACGCTGCCAAGCGATTCCATCAAATCCAGTCTGGATGCCATGAGCACGCCTGGCGCAGCTACAGTGACGGCCCCCACGCCGCTCGATGCGGACCTGCATCCGCTCGACAGCGAACTGGCCATAGAAATTCGCGCCATGTTCCTGGCGCACTGGAACATGGACGCCACCCAGGCCGATGCCCGTATGGCTCAATTCAATTACGGCCATGCCATCGCCGCATTGCCTGTACCCGGGCCTGGCGTCATCGGTGGCACCTTTGGCGGCGGCACCTACGCCGGCATCATTCACGGCGTCAACGGCGCGCCAGATCAGCATCTGGTGTTGCTCGACGGTGAGGCAGAAGCTGTTACCTGGGATGCAGCTGGCAGCTGGGCTGCATCCAAGGGCGGCGAACTGCCAACCCGCGCCGAGCAGCGCCTGTTGCAGGCCAATCTTCCCAACCAGTTCAAGCCAGATTGGTACTGGTCTGGCGCGCAGTACGGCCCTTCCTCTTCTAACGCGTGGGGTCAGAGTTTCTACAATGGCCTCCAGGACGGCCTCCTCAAGTCGTACGAAGGCCGCGCCCGCGCCGTCCGCAGATTTCCAATTTAATCCTTTATCCATTTCAGCCTGAGATCCGCGATGACTCTCGACAACATCCAGCGCCCGGCAGTTGCCGCGCCAGCGCGCGTGCACCGTGTCAGCCTGGTGCTTTCAAACCGGGCGCAGCGCAACGCCGTTGGCGCGACATACAGCCTGGCCAATGGCCGGGGCCAGCGTATTGCGCTGGTATCGGTAGCGCAGCAAGGTTTGAGCTCCACGCGCGCGGCAGCGGCACGCATGGCGTATGCATCGGAACTGACCGGCGCTATACGCGCCGCAAGCATGGATTACGAGCTGACGGGTGCGGTAACGCCCGAAACCATCAGCCTGATGCGCCGGCTGCTCGATGACATAGGTGCGTCATGAGTGCCCGGGATCTGCTGATGATGATCCGGTACTGCGCTTCGGAAGCCCGGGAGCGCGAGCCGCTGGACAGCGAGGCGAGGGCGCATGCATTCATTGCCACCTTGTCTGGTGCGCTGGAGCAGCACGACGCCATCGCCGCAGAAATGGTGTTTTCGATACTTAGCACTGCCCCAGGAGGGAATGCCCAATGATCGCCTTTACCGTCACCGTGCGCCGCGAGGGTATGCCAGACCTGGTCTACCCGGAAATCGCGCACGACAGCAGCAGCGCCGTCATGCATGCCCAGGCCCGGTTCGGCGTCTGCCGGGTGTTTGTCCGGGTCACCTGAGGATCTGTGATGAACATGCTGCTCAGCCTGTTGCAGATGTACCGTCATTTTCGCCGCCTGGGCGCCGGCCAACTGCAGGCTGCACTGCATGCCATCCGGGTTTATCGGGAAGGATTCTGACATGGCGCGCATCGAACCCGACCGTGCCGCACTGCAGATCGCGCACGGTCTGCTGCGCAGCACCTGGTCGCTGGACGCCATGCTCAAGGTGCCAAGCCTGAAAGTAGTGCTGTACACGACTGCACGGCGGCATATGAAGCGCCGCGACCGGTTCGACCCGAAAAAAATGCAAGCGAACGACAACGATTAACCCACCAACCGAAGCACTCACCATAGGAAGCACCATGGAAAACCAGCACCGCAAGATTACCGGCTACCGCGAACTGTCTGCCGAAGAAATCGCACTGATGAATGAAATCAAGGCCAAGGGCGAAGAGCTGCGCGCCCTTGTCGCGAAGATCGGCGCCGTGATTACGCCAACACCGCTGCAGATCAGCGTAGCGGACGTGCAGCCAAATGGCATTGTCGCTGCCGCTTTCCAGGCCGTTGAAAACGAAGGTGACACACCACTGTACTGGCTGCGCAGCGCGGACATTGGCTTCCGCTCCGCCCTGATGTATGCCACGCGCGCGGTCGCTCAGCCGACCTCATATTAATTACCAAGAAGGAATCTCTCCATGGCATCGAAAGCATTCGCCGTGTTTTTGCAGGATCTGCGCGACGGCCGCGCTCACTCGGAATTGTCCAGCATGCTCGGCGAGCTGCTGGCCAAGGTCAAGGAGACAGGCAAGGGCGGCGCCGTCAACCTGAAAATCAAGATCAAGCCCGCCGGCCGCGGCCAGGACGTCGACAAGGTCACGATCTCCGACGAAATCAAGCTGGATCTGCCCAAGCCTGAGCGCGGCGAGGACTTTTTCTGGCTGACCGAAGATAACGATCTCTCGCGCAATCATCCGAAACAAGGAAGCCTGGAACTGCGCGAAGCTCCAGCTCCTGCCCCATCCACCTTTAAGGAAGCAACGAAATGAACGACACCACCACCCCGGCCGACGTAGGCGCCCTGAGTCACTTCCCATCTGGCGATCACCTGCACGTCGATTCGTCGATGATTGCCAAGCTGGGCGCACTGACGGCCACCGCCAGCGCGGTCAAGGAAGTTGGCAACGCCAGCTACATGCTGGTGCCGGAAGGCTTCGACCTGAAAGATATCACGGCCGCCATCGAAAAAGCCCAGCCAGCGCCGAGCCGCAAGACGGGCACGGTACACCTGGGCGACCTCGACAGTTTCCTGACGTTTGTCGGCAAACAGGGCGCGACCAGCGACTGCTACATCTATGCGGATCTGGATGCACGCACGTTGACGGCAGTGCTCAATGACCACCATCACCTTGCTGATCACGAGCAGGCCGGCTGGCGCGACTTCCGCGCGACCTACAAGGCGGAACTGAGCCGCGAGGCGGCAATCTGGATCGCCAACGACAAGAAGCTCAAGGAACAGGAGGAATTTGCTATTTTCCTCGAAGACAATATCGCCGACGTGGTGCCAGGCGAAGGTCTGCCGACCGGCGACACGCTCCTGGCGGTAGCGCTGACCCTGCAGGCGAAGACGGAAGTCAATTTCAGCTCGCACAAGCGCCTGGACAATGGCCAGACCCAGTTGGCTTATTCCGAAACCATCGATGCGCGCGCGCAGGGCGGCGCCATCGAGATCCCTCGTGAGTTCGCCATTGGCGCGCGCTTGTTCAAGGGGGCCGACGGCTACCGCATCAAGGCACGCCTGAAATACCGCCTGGGCTCGGGCAAGGTGAAGTTCTGGTACGAACTGGACCGCCCTGAGAATGCTATCGAAGAGGCATTCCGCGAGTACGTCGAACAGGCCCGCGCCGGCGGCTTCACTGTGCTGATGGGCAAGCCATGATGTCCGCCACCAGCTCGAAAGTGATTGCCTGCGGCAGCCGCGTGGCCTTCGATAGTGACGATGGCCCGCAGGCCGGCGTGGTCGAATGCATCAAGCCTGATGTTGGCAATGGTCAGCGTATCGCCATGGTCCGCGTGGCTGGCACGCTCGACGGCATGCCATGGCAGGTGCCCGTCGAGCACCTGCAGGCCGCCAGCGTCCGGGCTTAACTATGCGCCGTCCACTTCCCACTGGCAATGTGCCGATGGTCACCGAAACCCACCGCCGACTGGCGCTGGAATTGCGGCTGGCGGTTGAAACGCTGATCGGCGCGCCGTCGACGGATGCCTTTAATGCACTGTCGAAGATGCTGGCGGCGCTTTGCAACAGCGGGATGAAGGGCTGGGCCATCGATCTCGCAACCGAAACCATGTGCCATATCTGTGATCGTTATGAGCGGATGGGCAGGATTGGCCTGAAGGACTGCGAGGCAGTGCGACTTCGATCCGCGATGGGCGGTATCGACGGCCGACTGCCCTACATTCCTGTGAATAAATTTGACATAGCCGTGGCCGAAGTGGCCGCGTTTTGCACCAGCATTGGTGCGTGAATCACCTCAAATGGAAAACGATATGAACCTGAATACCAACACCTTGCCGGTTGCCATCGGTGCCGCATTCGGCGGCGGCTTCTTCGCCGGCGTGAACCAAGTCGGTGGCAAGACTTATGCACTGATCGTGTCGCCGAAGCTGTTCGGCGAATTCAAGGGCCGCTGGCACGCATCGAAAGAAAGCGTGCCGGGCGCCGAGGACTACGCCGACGGCCTGGCAAACACCAATGCCATGGCGGCGGCTGGTAGTGATCTGGCCAAGGCAGTTCGCGCTAGCGTCATCGAAGGTTTCGACGACTGGTACGTTCCAGCGCGCGACGAGTTGGAGCTGATCTACCGCAACCTCAAGCCTACAGCACAGGAAAATTACGCATCGTTCCGTGATGGCGAAAACCCCAGCAGCGTGCCAATGGGGCGCCACTACACCGAAGAACTGCCAGCGCAGACAAGCGTGGACGAATTCCGGGAAGGTGGCAACCAGGCGCTGGACGCCGTCTGGCACTGGTCCAGCACGCAGTACGGCCCTTCCTCTTCTCACGCGTGGACTCAGTATTTCGACTATGGCAGCCAGTACGACGGCCACAAGTCGTACGAAGGCCGCGCCCGCGCCGTCCGCAGATTAGAAATTTAACACTTTAACCATTTCAACATGGCCAACCATACCGACCTACCGATTTCCAAGGTTGCATACGATCTTCTGGTCGTGGCTACCGACCTGACCAAGAACATGCCCCGTGACTTCAAGGCATCGATTGGCAAGGAAATCCGCGACGAGTGCGTGCGTTTGACGGTGCTTATCTTCCGCGCGAACTGCGCGGGCGACAAAACGCCGTACCTCGACAAGCTGATCGAGCGCACGCAGGTGATTGAGCTGCTGTTCCGGCTTTCCAAGGACATGCGCTTTATCTCCGTCGCCCAGTACGCGCGGGCCATCGCATTAACCAGCATGGTCGGTAAGCAGGCCGGCGGCTGGCGCAAGTACTCCGCATCGTCGCCTGTATCCCCTCGGCCAAGGCCGTAGGGACCGTGCGATCTTTTTAATCTGGTCGTGCCGCTGGCTCACAAGGCCACCGCTATGCGCACCACAGTAACCAGCCGGCGGTGTCCGGACAGGCCTGGCGCAGTTTCTCCGCTGATCGGCACAGCCTTCGGTGGGGCGACGTTGATAGCACGAATTGACGCAGTACGGCCCTTCCTCTTCTAACGCGTGGAATCAGAATTTCAACAATGGCAACCAGAACAACAACCACAAGTCGTACGAAGGCCGCGCCCGCGCCGTCCGCAGATCATCCCGATGCGGACTTCACGCTCGAGCAGCTGGCCGTCGCTTACTTTGACTGCCGCCGCAGCAAACGCAATACCCCCAGCGCCCTGGTGTTTGAGCAGCACCTGGAGCGCAACCTGATCGAGCTGCGCGACGAGCTGCAGGATGGTTCGTATAAGCCTGGCCAGTCGATCTGCTTTGTCGTCACCCGCCCGAAAGCGCGCGAGGTGTGGGCGGCCGACTTCCGCGACCGTGTCGTGCACCACCTGCTGTACAACAAAATTTCGCCACGCTTCTATGCCTCGTTCATCAAGGACACCTGCGCCTGCATCCCTGGGCGCGGCACCATGTACGCCGCCAAGCGCCTCGAGGCAAAGATCCGCAGCGTGACGCAGAACTGGGCCCAGCCCGCTTTTACCTGAAATGCGACCTGGCCAACTTCTTCGTGGCCATCGACAAGGTGGTGCTGCGCGGGCAGATCGCCGCGCGCGTTACCGAGCCATGGTGGCTGCGCCTAGCCGAAACGATCCTCTTTCACGACCCGCGCGAGGATTATCAGCTGCGCGGCGAGGCCGATATGCTGGCGCGCGTGCCAGCGCACAAGCGCCTGGTCAATCAGCCCGCGCACCTGGGCCTGCCGATCGGTAACTTGTCAAGCCAGTTCTTCGCCAACATTTACCTCGATGCACTGGACCAGCACTGCAAGCACCGCATTGGCGCGCGCTATTACATCCGCTACGTCGATGACTTCCTGCTGCTGCACGAATCGCCGCAGTGGCTGGGCGCGGCGCTGGCCAACATCAACGAGTTCCTGCCACGCGTGCTGCACGCCAACCTCAATCCCAGCAAAACCATCCTGCAGCCCATTGCCCGCGGCGTGGACTTCGTCGGCCAGGTCATCAAGCCATGGCACAGCCGCACGCGGCGGCGCACCGTACGCGAGGCGACAAGCCGCGTCGCAGGCATTGCTGCGGATGAAGTGTTTGCCGCAGCAAATAGCTATTTCGGCTTGCTGCGCCAGGCTGGCAGTAGCCATGCTGACCGGGCGGCGCTGGCGCGCGCTGTGCTGCGGCGCGGGCATTGCGTCAACCAGGCGTTTACTCAAACTTATCGGAAATCTTCATGACACAGCTTGCTCTATTTGAAGTGCCAAGGCGCGACAGTCGGGAGATCACTTGGGAGCTGGCTTTCTCAAGGCCAGTCGAAGTTGCTGTGCTGGCAGTTTTCGCAGCACGGCCGGATGAATGGCTGGACTTCCGAGACTTCAAGAAAGTGATTGAAAAATACAAGATCGGCTGCTGTTTTGGGCATGTGCTCTTCCACATCAGCCGCGCAGGGAGGACTGTGCCGAAAAACATTTACTTTGGGTCAGACCACCCCGGCACACCCAATTACCTTGGTTTTAAAACCGTATACATGCTGCAGAAAGGCGTAACCGCATGAAGCGAGACAATTTCACCATGTCGCTCGACCTGGGCAATGAGCTGATCATCGACAACTTCGCCGGCGGCGGCGGGACCAGTACCGGCCTGGAGCAGGCATTCGGCCGCCCGGTCGATATCGCCATCAACCACGACCCCGAAGCGCTGGCCATGCACGCGGCGAACCATCCGCACACCACGCACCTGTGCGAGAGCGTGTGGGACGTCGACCCGATCAAGGTCACGAACAATCGCCCGGTGGGCCTAGTCTGGCTCAGCCCCGATTGCAAGCATTTTTCAAAGGCCAAGGGCGGCAAGCCCGTCGAAAAGCGCATCCGTGGCCTGGCCTGGGTGACGCTGCGCTGGGCCGCCAAGTGCAAGCCGCGCGTCATCATGCTGGAAAACGTCGAGGAATTTAAGACATGGGGTCCACTGCTTGTTGAGGCCGATGGCAGCGCCAAGCCGGACCCGGCGAAGAAGGGTAAGACCTTCGATTCGTTCATCCGCCAGCTGCGCGCGCACGGCTACACCGTCGACTATCGCGAAATGCGCGGCTGCGACCACGACACGCCGACCATCCGCAAGCGCTTCTTCCTGGTGGCGCGTCGCGACGGCATCGCCATCAAGTGGCCTGAGCCAACTCATGGCGCTCCGGACAGCATCGGCGTGCGCGCGGGCAAGCTGCTGCCGTACCGCACGGCCGCTGAATGCATCGACTTCAGCCTGCCGTGTCCATCGATCTTTGAGCGCGACAAGCCGCTGGCGCCGGCCACGCTGCGCCGCATCGCCAAGGGCATCATGCGCTACGTGGTCGACGCGGCCGATCCGTTCATCGTCGGCCAGGGCGGCCCAATCTACGGCGGCAAGCCGGTGTCGGCCAACCAGCCGTTCGGCACGCTGACGACTGAGAACCACCGTGCTGTGGTGCTGCCGACGATCGTCCCGGTAACGCACCAGGGCGGTGATCGCACCGAATCCATCGGCGAGCCGTTCCGCACCATCACTGGCGCGCATCGCGGCGAGAAGGCGCTGGGCGTGGCCACGCTGGTGCAGGTGGGATATGGGGAACGCGAGGGCCAAGCGCCGCGCGCGCTGGATATCGAAAAGCCGCTGGGCACGGTGGTGGGCGCGGCCGCGAAGCATGCCCTGGTAGAGGCTGAGCTTGCGCCATTCGTCATGACCAATACCACCGGCCACCCTGGCGCGTGTGCCGACATGCCGGTGCCGACCATCACCGCTGCGGGCAATCAGGCGGTGGCCACGGCATTCCTGGCCAAGCATTACACGGGCGTCGTCGGCTCCGACCTAACCGACCCTATCGGCACGGTCACCGCATGCGACCACCACAGCCTGGTGACGGCCTTCTTGACCGAGCATGCCAACGCGAGCAATCAGCGCGTGATGCCGGCCGACGAACCGCTGCGCACCATCTGCGCCCAGGTCAAGGGCGGCCATTTCTCGATGGTGTCGGCGCACATCACCAAATTCCGTACCGGTGCCACCGGCAGCGACATGAACACCCCGCTTCCGACGATCACGGCCGGGCCGAAGGAAAACCCCGCTGGCGCGCCGCATGCATTGGGCATCGTCACCAGCAATCTTGTCAAATTGCGCGGCACCAGCACGGCAGCCGGTACCGACGAGCCGCTGGGCACGGTAAGCGCTGGCGGCCAGCACCACGCCGAGGTGCGCTCGTTCCTGCTGGCCTATTACGGTACCGACCAGTCGCAGGGACTTGCCGATCCGCTTGCCACGGTTACCAGCCGAGACCGGTTCGGCCTGGTGACGATCCACGGCCAAGACTATCAGATCGTGGATATTGGCCTGCGCATGCTGCAGCCGCGCGAACTGTTCCGTGCCCAGGGCTTCCCCGACGATTACATCATTGGCGACGACCCGGCCCAGGGCCTGAAACTGACGAAGAGCGCCCAGGTGCGCATGTGCGGAAATTCAGTCTGCCCGCCCATGGCCAAGGCCTTGATTCTCGCTAACTTCGCGCATGAGCGCGAGATTGCGAGGGTGGCGTGAACTTAGTGCCCGGGAATCTTTTCCACACATTCAATTCCATGGCACATTGCCAAATCAACTGCCATATGTGCACTTGTACAAACTTCGTCAATGACTGCAACTTGTACGAAATTATCATTTTTTCTAATTTCAAATGCGCCGAACCAAGTTCCTCGTGGCACACCTTCGTGCGCACTTGCTTGGATCGTATACCCGCGGTAGTTTTGCAAAATTCTCAAATTGATCTCCATTTTTATGTTGTTCAGTGTACAGCTCCAATCTTGGTACTCGTTAATAAGATACGCACTGAGGGCTATTTCGCAATCACCCCGGGCGAGAATTCAGCGCCGACCTGCGGTAGCTGGCTGGGCTACATACGCATGAGCGTGGCGCAGGTTGCCAGTCTCGACTGCCTGGTAATGCTGCCAGGCAGGCCGCACAGCAAAGGCGGGCGCATTGAATTTATCTTGGCTAAGCTGCTTGGCTTAGTCACTTACTCACTGAAGAGGAAAGGAAAAATCCCGCTATGAGCGCGACATTCCTTGAGCAGAGTGAAATATTCGAATTGACTGGGCGAAAGCTTAAAAGCCTGCAAGTCCAGGCGCTGCGGCAGATGGGTGTACCGTTTTTTATCAATGCCATCGGCCGGCCTGTGGTGACGCGCACAGCAATCGAGGGTAAGGCCGCGCAGGCGGCACCATCAGAAAAAGGCGCCTGGGTACCTCCTGGGCTACGAAAGAAATAATGAGTGGAATTCCAAGCAAAAACAAGAACCTACCTATCGGCATGCGAGCGCGGCATCGAGGGAAGGCGACATACTATTTCCTCGATGCTGGCGGAAAACCAAGAAAAGAAATTCCGCTCGGGAAGGATTACGTTGAGGCGATACGCAAATGGGGGCAGCTGACTATCAGCACGGTGCCTTCAGCGGCCCGGCCGACGTTCAGCATGGTGGCCAATCGCTATATCAGCCAGGTGATGCTCAAAAAACATCCTGAAACGCAGCGCAAAAACATGAATGAATTAGCACAGCTGCGCGCATTTTTCGATGACCCCAATGAACCGATGGAGTCAATACGGCCGGCAATGGTGCGGCAGTACATGGAATGGCGGACAGCCGGCATCGTAGCGGCTATTCGGGTCAAGCATGCTGCGCTCGCCGCGAAAGGCAAGGAGGTACCGGAAATGACGGGCAGGGAGGGGCAAGTTGCTGCAAACCGGGACAAGGCGCTGTTGTCGCATATTTGGAATTTTGCCAGGGGCGCTGGATTGACCGATCTTGCCAATCCATGCGCCGGCATTGCTGGGTACAAGGAGGAGGGCCGCGATGTTTACATCGACGATGAGGTATTGGCAGCCGTGTATGCCGCAGCCTCACCGGGCCTGCAGGATATTCTAGATCTGGCCTACTTGGTGGGGCAGCGGCCAGCCGATACGCTGAAGCTAAGCCGGTCTGATATACGTGATGGCGCCATCGAGTTGAGGCAGAACAAGACGCGCCAGAAGCTGCGGGTTGAAATCTCGGGAGAGTTGGCCGTGGTGATGCAGCGCATCGAGGCGCGCAAAGCCCAGGGGATCAGCCTTATCAACAACCAGGATGGGCAGCGCATGACCAAATTTATGTTGCGCACGGCTTTTGAAAATGCGCGCGACTTGGCGGCCACGGCCAATCCGTTGCTAGAAAAGGCAATTCGGAAGTTTCAATTCAGGGATTTACGCGCCAAGGCAGGTACGGATACGGATGAAAAACATGGGATTAATGCAGCCCAAGAGCTGCTGGGGCACTCCACAACAACCATGACGGCACAGTATATTCGCCATCGTCGAGGCAAGCTGGTGAAGCCCACAAAGTAGGCTCTGGTGATTCATTGCGGAAAAGACTGTATTTTGCGGAAAAAATAAATCGCAAAAAAATAGTGGTCACTATCGCTGAAAAAGGCATGTGCGCTGGTGCCCGGAGCCGGAATCGAACCGGCACGCCCTTACAGGCGGGAGATTTTAAGTCTCCAGTGTCTACCAGTTTCACCATCCGGGCAGCGCGGCGAGATTCTAGCACAGGTGATGCCCGTAATGCCATCTTGTGCCGGAGCGATGGTCTCGCATCCACAGCCAGGTTTCTGCCGTGGTGGGAGAAAAATGCTGTCCGGTTCGCACCGGACAGCCTGGTTTCATCTACCCGCCATCAAAACGTCGCCTTGAACTGCACGCCATACGTGCGTGGTTCGTTGACGATGCCCGTCAGGTTGTCGAAGTCGATGGCGCCCAGTGACTGGATCTGGTTGGTGATGTTGCGGCCATACGCGGAGAGTTCGTATTTGTCCCACTTGTAGCCGACGCGCAAGCCGCCTTCGAGCAGTTCCTTGGCCTTGTATTCCTTCGCTTCATACAGGAAGAAGTTGTAGCTGGTGCGATAGGCCCAGTCCGTGTAGGCGTAGAACTCGCCATTGGCGACGGGGATGCTGTACTTCAGGGTGAAGTTGGTTTGCCATTCCGGTGCGCGTGGCAGCGGGTTGCCGTCGATATAGGCTGTGCCCTTGAATGGTCCGACGGGGTCGGTGACGGTGCAGCCGCTGGCCGGGTTGTTCAGTGCGTTGCCGCAGCTTTGCACGAACAGCTTCTTGTCCTGGATTTCCGTGTGGTTGTAGCTGCCGCCCAGGGTCATGCTGAGGGAATCGCTGAGGTTAGCCTGGAAATCGAGTTCCACGCCCCGGCCGGTGGCCTTGTCGGCGTTGATCAGCTGGTTCATGTTGACGGCGCCGCTGCCGGCTGTCAGTTGCTTGTCCTTGACCCGGTACTGGAACACGGCCAGGCTGAGGCGCGCGCGCTTGTCGAACAGGTCCTGCTTGATGCCCGCCTCGACGGACAGCGCTTTCTCGGCGCCCGCAAACGAAGGGCGGTCGGCCAGGCCGTTCAGGCGGCCCTGCATCGATGGCGCGCGGTAGCCGGTGGCGATGCGCGCGTAGGCGTTGGTTTCGGGTGTCAGCACATAGGTGCCGCTGAGGTCCCAGCTGACGTTGTGCGAGGTGTCATTCAGGTTGAATGGCCCGGCCGTGGTCGCTTCCACGCGCTTGGCCGAGAATTCCTTCTTGTCGCTCGTGTAGCGCAGGCCGGCGCGCAGTTTCAGGGCGTCCGAGACCGTGTAGTTGAGCGAGCCGAAGGCCGCGTACGACTTCGAGCTCTGGTTTTGCGTGGCGTAGGCGCTGTTTTGCGGATTGCCGGGCGCCAGGCTGTCAAAGCTGATGCTGTCGATCTGGATATCTTCCTTGAAGTAGAACAGGCCGCCTATCCATTGCAGCGGGCCCTTGGTGCTCGATTCGGCGCGGAATTCCTGCGAAATCTGCTTGTGCTTGGGAATCACGTCGGCCGTTTCCACGACGAAAGGAATGAAGCCGGGGCCCATCGGCTGGGCGTACACGGCGCCATAGCCGCCGTCGACGTCGGCGCGGCTGTAAAAGTCGAGCTTTTCGTAGCCGGTGATCGAATGCAGGGTGACGCCGGGCAAGTCCCATTTCAGGCGCATGCTGCCACCCTTGGTTTTCAGGTGCTGGCGGTTGATGCCATCGGTAGGGTAGGAGCCATAATCAAAATTGTCGACCAGGTCATTGGTGCCCTGTTTAAGGATGTTGGCGCGGAACAGCGTCGCCGTGCCATCGAGGTCGCGCGCGTGCACGTTGAACAGGGCAGTGAAGTCGCGCGTGGGCTTGACCAGCACTTGCAGGCGGGCGGCGCTGTCTTCATAACCTTCAAAGTCGCGCGTGCCGGTGGGGCGCGGGTTGTGCACGCGGTCGTCGCGGCGCTGCGTCTGGCCGGAAAATCGCAGGGCCACGGTGTCGCTGACGGGCACGTTGAAAGCGCCTTCCAGGTTCTTCATGCCATCCTTGCCGAATCCGCCGCTCAGGTAGCCTTCCGTCTTGAAGACGGGCTTGGCCGAATCGAACTTGATCACGCCGGCCGGCGAGTTGCGGCCGAACAGGGTGCCTTGCGGGCCGCGCAGCACCTCGACCTGATCCACGTCAAACACGGGGAAACCCTTCAGCATGGCGTTTTCCTGCACCACGTCATCCATCACCAGGCCCACGGGCTGCGAGGCGTTCAGGTCGAAATCGGTGTTGCCCAGGCCGCGAATATAGAAGCGGGGAAAGGTGCGGCCGTAATCAGATTCGACCGAGACGCTGGGCGAACGGCTGTTGAGGAAGCGGATGTCGGCGCCGCCGGCCGTCAGGGTGTCGAGCTTGTCGCCCTTCAGGGTGGCGATGGACATGGGCACGTCCTTGATGTTTTCCGCGCGTCGCTGCGCCGTCACGATGACCGTTTCCAGCTGGCCAGGGCCGGCCTGTGCCACCGGAGCGGCAGGTGCGTCGGCGGCTGGCGCCGGGACGCTGTCTTGCGCCAGCGCCTGCAGGGGAAAGGCGGCAGTGATTGCCAGGGCAATCAGGGTGTGGCGTATGGTGCTGGCATGCGGTGTCATCATGAAACGGCTCCTGTCGGTCAAGTTTGTTCGTAAGGTCCAGGCAGGCGCAAGTCCGCTAGACGAAAAATCATGCTAGCACGGAAAGTTTTGGTATTCATGCCATTTTCCAGGCCAAACTATTTATATTCGTTTCGACTCAATACCTGAATAAAATCGTATTTGTCGTCAATATCGGGCGGGTGCATAGTGAGGTGCCGCAAGGCTTTTGCCAGCGCAAACGGCCACTTGGCCACCGAAGGTTTTCCCTGCGACAGCGCAAACATGCCGACGCCATGGCGTGTGAGCGGCCAGTGCGCAGTGCGAAAAATACGACAGTTTCCCCTCTTTCTTTCTGCCATGCGATGTTGTTGTGTTGCCACATCATGGGATGGCATGTTGCCTGCCAGTTGTACCCGCGCGGCGCATGCAGGGGCAATGAGGTTGCCACAAGGCATCTACATGCAGGATTTCGCGTAGAATGTAATCTATTGTAAATTGGAAACTTATATTGCTACCATGATAATTTTATCTGCAAGTGCACCGGCCGTAGACGGCATCCGGCTCTCCGAACTGATCGCCGCCCTCAGCCAGGCCCTGGACATCACGGAGGGGCAGCCGGAAGGCCATTGCATCCGTTGTTGCTGGATCGGCATGCATGTGGGACGCGAACTGGGCATGGCGGATGAAGACTTGTGGAATCTGTATTACACCCTGCTGCTCAAGGACCTGGGCTGCAGCAGCAATGCCGCACGCATCTGCGAGCTCTACCTGACGGATGATCTGTCTTTCAAGCAAGGCTTCAAGACTGTGGGCGACAGCCTGCCGCAAGTGCTCAAATTCGTCCTCAAGCACACGGGCCTGAAGGCCGGCCTGGCCGAGCGCTTCCGCGCCGTGATGACGATCTTGCGCGACGGCCCGCACATCGCGCAGGAGCTGATCGCCACGCGCTGCCAGCGCGGCGCCGACATCGCGCGCCTGCTGCGCTTTCCGGAAGCCGTGGCACAGGGCATCTACAGCCTCGACGAACACTACAACGGCCAGGGCAAGCCGGACAAACTGGCAGGCCAGGCGATTCCCCTGTTTTCGCGCATTGCCCTGCTGGCGCAGGTGGTCGACGTCTTTCATACGGCCGATGGCGCGCGCGCGGCCCAGGCGGAAGTGCGCCAGCGCTCGGCGACCTGGTTTGATCCACAACTGGTGCAGGCATTCGAGCGGGTGGCGCAGTCGGGCGCCTTCTGGTCCATGTTGCGCTCGCAGGACCTGACGGCCGCCGTGGCGGCGCTGGAACCGGCGAACCGTTCCGTGCCGGTGGATGAGGATTATCTCGACGACATCGCTGCCGCGTTCGGCCAGGTAGTCGATTCGAAAAGCCCGTACACGAGCGGTCACAGCGAGCGCGTTGCGCTGTACACGGACATGATTGCCGAAGCCTTGGGTGTGACGCCGGAGCGGCGCCGCTGGCTCAAGCGGGGTGCCTTGCTGCATGACGTCGGCAAGCTTGGCGTCAGCAACAGTGTGCTGGACAAGGCTGGCAAACTCGACGCCGATGAGTGGCTGGCAGTGCAGCAGCACGCACACTATACGGAAACGATTCTGTCACGCATTGATGCGTTTGCCGAACTGGCTGTCGTGGCAGCTGCGCACCATGAACGGCTCGATGGCAAGGGCTATCCGCGGGGCTTGACGGCCGACGACATCAGCCTGGAAACGCGCATTATCACCACGGCCGATATTTTCGACGCCATCACGGCCGACCGGCCTTATCGGGGACCAATTCCGATACCCAAAGCGCTCGAGATCATGGCCGAGACGGTGGGCACAGCCATCGACGCGCAGTGTTTTTCCGCCCTGAAAGCGGCGCTGGCGTGCTTGCCCGACCTCGCGCAACCTGACGGCACGCGCCTGGCGGCGTGAGCGGGAGCTGTCTCAGGCAGGAATGGGCGTGCCCTGGTGAAACGCCATTTGCCAGCGGCCATCACGTCGCTTCCATAGCGAACTGCGCAGGCTGGCGCTGGCGGGCTGGGTGCCCGCTGCGTGCCGCTGCGAGCGGTAGGTAACAAACGCGATGTCCTCGGCCAGCAGCTGCGCCTGAAACTCGCTGATGCTGCGCGAGATAAATTGTTCCGCAGGCAGGTCGGCCAGGGTCGCCGCCCGTGTCCAGACATTGCCGGAACTGCCGAATTCGACGAACTCGTCAGCTAGCAGTGCCGCCAGGCTGACGCTATCGGCGCGCACAGCCCGGCTTTGCAGCGCCGCTTCCAGCGCCTGCAAATGCGCTGCCAGATCCGCACCGTCCGTAGGAAAACGCATCAGATGGCTCAGATAGGAAAAGCGCCCGCGCCCGAGACATTCAGGCTGGCGACCTTGTCGCTGGAAAAATACTTGATTTGCCCCAGGCCGATCGCGTAGCAGCCGTCGGCCAGAGCGGTGATGGGGCCTGTCAGCTTTTCACCGCTGACCAGGGTGACGACCCAGGGCGTGGTGGCCGGTTTGGCCGCGTGGGCCAGTGCGTGGTGTACCAGGTCAGTCATGCTGCCTCCAAATGAATGTGGATGGACAGATGATAGCAGTGCGCGGCCGTTTTACGCGTCGGCCAGCAGATTCCTGGGCAGTGCCACCGACGTCAGCTTCCAGCCCCACACGCCATCGCGCGTCAGGGTCAGCTCGCCGATATGGCTTTTGCTGTGGGCACGCTGCACCACGACGCTGTCCCACGAGGTGTAGCGCAGCTTGTAGTCGGGCTTGGCATTGCGCTTGCGGCCGCTGATGTCGCTGACCTTGGCGATTGGCTTCTCGTAGCGGTCATTGAGCTTCATCAAGGCGACGATGCCTTCAGGCATCAGCATGGTATCAAGCAAGGGGTCAATGACGTCGGGGCTGATATCGTCGGCCACTTCCGGCGCCGAGAACAGGGTGTGCAGTTGCTGCCCCAGGCTGCTGCGCAGCAGCTCCAGGTCGATCTGCGCAGCCAAGGCCTGGGTATCTTCGTCCATGGTCGCCGCACGAATCTTGTTCATGGTGAAATACGGGCTGCCATAGAAGACGCCGGCCAGCGCGACCAGTGCCACTACAGCGAGAAGCATCATTCTTTTCATCGTGCAATCTCTCGGATGCCTGGCGACCCGGTGCGCCTGAAGTGTTGGCATTCTACATAATATTTCCCAAAATCAATATGACGGTTTAAGTAAGTGTTGTTTTAGATCAAGTTTCATCAGAGTAATTCTGGCGGCAAGGTAATATCCGTCAGTTTCCAGTCCCAGATGCCGTGGCGGCGCAGCAAAAACTGGCTGGCGGCGGGGCCGGCGCCGCTGCGCCGCAACACCACTTCGTTCCACGAGCGGTAAGCCATGCCGAAGTCGTGGCGCTTGCCGTCCGCCCCCTGTTTGCCGTGCAGGATCAGCACCGTGATGCCGGGCGGCGAGACGATGGTGTCGAGCATTTCCTTGAAGTCGTCTTCGCTGGCCGTGTCGCCGGCCGCCCGCAACTGGCGCGCCACGCTGGCGCGCACGGCGGTCAGGTCCGCGTGCTGCGCCAGGTTTTCCAGGCGCACGGATTTCGCCGCGATGCTGATGCGGTACATGGCGATGTAGGGGCTGACCCAGGTGAAGCCGATGGCGGCAACGGTAAAAATGATTGCGGTGGCGTACTTTCTTTTCATGGTCCGTGTTTTTGATTGAGCTGTGCCGCCATGATTTTACCCGGCCAGGGGAGGCGGATGGTGTAGCATTCGTGCCGGCGCGGACCATCGCGCCGCAATATTGAGGACAACCATGAATATCACTATCAATCAGGTGCTGCAGTCGTATATCGACCCGCTCACCGCCAGCGAATACGCGGCGCTCGAGCGCAGCCTGCTGGCCGAAGGCTGCCGCGACGCGCTGGTGCTGTGGAACGACGTGCTGATCGACGGGCATAACCGCTACGCCATCTGCCGCCAGCATGGCATCGAATTCAAGACCATCCAGAACGCCAGCTTTACCTCGCTCGACGACGTCATGCTGTGGATGATCGACAACCACCTGGCGCGGCGCAGCGTGTCGGACTTCCAGCGCGGCGTGCTGGCCCTGCGCAAGAAGGAAATCGTCGCCGCGCGCAGCCCGGCTCCCGTCAGCGCCCAGGATGCCCCGGACGGCGAAAATGCGCCGAAGCCGCCCATGAGCACGCGCGAAGAGGTGGCCAAGGCCGCCCGCCTGAGCAGCAACCAGATCAGCCAGATCGAAAAGATTCAGAAGGCGGCGTCGCCGGAACTGGTGGAAGCGGTCCGTTCGGGTACGATCTCCATCAATGCGGCCGCCACCGTGGCATCCCTGCCGCCGGAAGAGCAGGTGGCGGCCGTCGCCGGCGGCAAGAAGTTGTTACGCCAGGCCGCCAAGGAAATCCGCGAACAGCGCGCCGCCACGCGCACGCCGCGCGAGCCGAAAGTCCACGTCTCGCAAGATACGCCGGAGACGGGCAACGAGCCGTGGGCGGAAAACGCTGCCCAGACACCGTCCGAAGCGGAGCGCCTGCGCGGCGAGATCGCCAGCCTGAAACAGCGGGTGGTGCAGCTGCAGGCGCAAAACGTGGAACTCGAGCAGCGTATTGCGGCCTTGATCGACGCGTCCTGATGCGGAGTTGACCATGCCAGTTTGCCCGTGCCTTACGCTTCGGGCAAGTGGCGCGCGCTGGCCGCGTAGGGCCAGAGCAGCGATCCGCGCTCACCCCATTTCCAGGACCAGGCGGCCATGCATGCGCGGGGAGAGTTCAAGGAGGTGCTGTTTATCCGGAACAGGTGGAACAGCACCTGGAGCGCCGCTACCACCCTGGAAAAACAGGAGCCGGCCGATCAAATCGCGTCGAGCGCCGTGCGCAAGTCATGCCGCAGGTCTTCCAGGTCTTCAATCCCCACCGACAGCCGGATCAAGCCATCGCCTATGCCCAGTCTGGCCCGCTGCTCGGCCGGGATGCTGGCGTGCGTCATCAGGGCCGGATGCTCGATCAGGCTTTCCACGCCGCCCAGGCTCTCGGCCAGGGCGAACACCTCGCAACGCTCCAGGAAACGCCGCGCACCGGCTAAATCCGTATCGAGGTCGATGGAGATGATGCCGCCGAAACCATCCATCTGGCGCTGCGCCAGCGCGTGCTGCGGGTGCGAGGCCAGGCCCGGATAAAACACTTGTTTTACCTCTTTCTGCTGCTCCAGCCACTGCGCCAGCGCCAGGGCGCTTTCGCAATGGCGCTGCATGCGGATGGCCAGGGTTTTTACGCCGCGCAAGGCGAGGAAGCTGTCGAACGGCCCGGCAATCGCGCCCACCGAATTTTGCAGAAAACCCAGCTGCTCGCGCCATTCCGCCTGGCGTTCTTCTGCGCCGACGATGGCGATGCCGCCGATGATGTCCGAGTGGCCGTTCAAGTACTTGGTGGTCGAATGGACGACGATGTCGAAACCGTGTTCCAGAGGACGCTGCACCAGCGGGCTGGCGAAGGTATTGTCGGCCACGGCGATGATGCCCCGTGCGCGGCAGATGTCGGCAATTACGCGCAGGTCGGCCAGTTTCAGCATCGGGTTGGTGGGTGTTTCGACCCACACCATCTTTGTTTCCGGGCGCAGTGCGGCCAGCAGGTTTTCCGGATTCGTCAGATCGACATAGGTAAATTGGTGGCCGGCCGAGCGGCGGCGCACGCGCTCGAACAAGCGGTAGGTGCCGCCGTACATATCGTCACCGGCGACGATGTGGCTGCCCGCGTCCAGCAACTCCAGCACGGACGAGATGGCGGCCAGGCCCGAGGCAAACGCGAAGGCCGCGCTGCCGCCTTCCAGGTCGGCCACGCAGCGCTCGAGCGCCCAGCGCGTGGGATTGTGCGAGCGGCCGTAGTCCAATCCCTTGTGCACGCCGGGGCTCTCCTGCACGAAGGTGGAGGTGGCGTAAATGGGCGGCATGATGGCGCCCGTCGACGGGTCGGGCGACTGGCCGGCGTGGATGACGCGCGTGGCGAGGTGGCTCTTGCGGATAGTTTCTTTGCTCAAGATAGTGTCCTGCGTAAGTGGTTGAGAAGGTCGAAGCGGGTGATCAGGCCATAGAAGGCGTCAGCGTCGGCGACGACGGCCGTCAAGCCCCGGTCCAGGGTGGCGCGCAGGGCGGGCAAGCCGCTTGATGGGGCCAGCGTTTCGATCTGCGTCGTCATGGTGGCGCCCACCAGCGACGCGAAATGGGCGGCGTCGCCGGAGACGTGCAGCAGCAAGTCCGATTCGTCGAGGATGCCGACCAGCTGGCCGCTATTAATGACGGGCAGCTGCGCCAGGTCGCTGGCGCGCATGCGGTTGAAGGCTGTGAGCAGGGTGTCGCCCGGCGCCACGCTGACGACGTCGCCCTCGTCGTAGCGGCGCCCGATCAGGTCGCGCAAGTCACCCGACACGGCCCGCTGCAATAAGCCCTGGTCGCGCATCCAGCCATCGTTGTAGACTTTTGACAGGTAGCGCGTGCCCGTGTCGCAGACAAAAGTGACGACGCGCTTGGGACTCGTCTGTTCGCGGCAGTACTTGAGCGCTGCGGCCAGCAGGGTGCCCGTCGACGAGCCGCCTAAAATGCCTTCGGCGCGCAAGAGGGCGCGCGCGCTGTCGAAGCTTTCCTGGTCTGTGATGGTGTAGGCTTTAGTGACGCTGTCCATGTCGGCGATGGACGGAATAAAATCTTCGCCGATGCCTTCCACGGCCCACGAGCCGCTCGTGTCCGACACTTTGCCCGTATCGATGTATTCGGTGAGGATGGAGCCTTGCGGGTCGGCCAGTACGAATTCCAGCTTGGGCTGCGCCTTGCGGAAGTAGCGCGTCAGGCCCGTCAGGGTGCCGGACGAACCCACGCCGACGACGATGGCGTCCACGTCGTGCCCGCTTTGCTCCCAGATTTCGGGGGCCGTCGTCGTTTCGTGGGCCAGCGGATTGGCGGGATTGTTGAACTGGTCGGCGAAGAAGGCGCCCGGTAGTTCGCGCGCCAGGCGCGCCGCGTAGTCCTGGTAGTACTCGGGATGGCCCTTGCCCACGTCCGAGCGCGTGGTGTGCACTTCCGCGCCCAGGGCTTTCAAGTGCAGCACTTTTTCCGTCGACATCTTGTCTGGCACGACGAGAATCACGCGGTAGCCCTTGATGCGGCCCACCAGCGCCAGGCCGATGCCCGTGTTACCGGCGGTGGCCTCGATGATGGTGCCGCCCGGCTGCAAGCGGCCGTCGGCTTCGGCCGCTTCGATGATGGACAGGCCGATGCGATCCTTGATGGAACCGCCGGGATTTTGCGATTCCAGTTTCAGGAACAGCTGGCACAGGCCCGTATCGAGCCTGGTCACTTCGACCAGTGGGGTATTGCCGATCAGCTTGTATAGCGCTGGCGGCTGAGATGGAGATGGGGATGGCATTCGATCATTCATGGTGGCTCCTGTCAGAGAAACAGCCGCTCCGGATTGTGTCCCGAGCAGCCTTCCGTGCCGCGCAGTGTAGGCGGGTGGACGAGTGCGGCGAACGAATGTTTCCATGCTTGCATATGCGCCCTGTGCATATCGCTTGCAGCGCGGACGATTCGAGTATGCGCCGTTTTTCGCCCGCTTGCCGCGCCAGCGACGCGCGTATTAAGCTGCCGCAAGCTCACCATTGCGATTTATAATCACGCCTCGAAAAGATACTAAATAGTATTGAAAATCAACCAAACAGGGCAGGCGGCAGTGGCAAAACTTTATTTCCGGTATTCCGCGATGAACGCGGGCAAGTCGACAGCCTTGTTGCAAGTCGCGCATAACTATGAAGAGCAGGGCCAGCAGGTGCGCCTGTACACGGCAGCCATCGACAGCCGCTACGGCGTGGGCCGTGTCACTTCGCGCCTGGGCCCGCAGCGCCAGGTCGATATCTTCCATGCCGATACAAATTTCCTCAACGATATTCCCCAGGTGGCTTGCCTGCTGGTGGATGAAGCGCAATTTCTCAGCACGGCACAAGTGCAACAATTGCACCAGCTGGCGCAAGTGAAGGGCGTGCCCGTCATCTGCTACGGCTTGCGCACGGATTTCAAGGGCGAACCATTTCCCGGCTCGGCCTATCTGCTGGCGCTGGCCGACGATATCGAGGAATTGAAAAATATTTGTACCTGCGGCAAGAAGGCCACGATGAACATCCGCGTGGATGAGCAGGGCCGCCGCATCAAGGAAGGCGAGCAGATCAGTATTGGCGGCAACGAGAGTTACCGCCAGGCATGCGGGCGCTGTTTCTACTCGTAGGCTTATTCGGCGACGGGCGCGCCCACGTCCGCATCATCTGACAAGGCCAGATCGCCCCGCTCGAAGGCGGCCAGTATTTCATTTGCGCGCGCCACGTCGTGTTCACGCACCATGACGCGGGCGCCGCCAATGGCGGCCGCCAGCAGCATGTCGGCCTGCATGTGCTGGTCGTCCGTCAGCAGCACGTCGATGCCGGCCGCTGCCAGGCAGCCGCGAATGACGTGCGCATCCGTCGGTATCATCAGCCGGGCTATTAAAACGTAGTCGTCGTGCATCGCGTCTCCTGGCAAGGTGGGTTCGTCCCCATCTTAGCACCAGGCTTGAGCTTACAGCTTGAACACGCCCACCACCTGGTTCAGATCCTGCGCCTGCTCCTGCAGGGCGTCGGCGGCCGCTGCCGCTTCTTCCACCAGGGCCGCGTTCTGCTGGGTCACCTGATCCATCTGGGCGATGGCCTGGTTGACTTGCTCGATGCCGCTGCGCTGCTCTTCGCTCGCCTGCGCGATTTCGGCCATGATGGTGCTCACTTGCTGCACGCTGGCCACCACGGTGTCCATGGTGGCGCTGGCCTGGCTCACTTGCGCATGGCCCAGGTCCACTGTGCCGGCGGACGCCTGGATCAAATCCTTGATGTCTTTCGCCGCGGCCGTCGAGCGCTGCGCCAGGGTGCGAACCTCGGTGGCGACGACGGCAAAGCCGCGTCCCTGCTCGCCCGCACGGGCCGCTTCCACTGCCGCGTTCAAGGCCAGGATATTCGTCTGGAAGGCGATGCCGTCGATCACGCCGATGATGTCGGCGATCTTGCCCGATGAGCTGCGGATGGCATCCATGGTGCTGGCCACTTGCGCCACGGCCGCGCCGCCTTCGGCTGCCAGCGTCGACGAGTCGCGCGCCAGCTTGCTCGCTTGCTGTGCGTGATCAACGTTCTGCCGCACGGTGGAACTGAGTTCTTCCATCGAGGCGGCCGTTTCTTCCAGCGAGCTGGCTTGCTGTTCCGTGCGGCTCGACAAATCCAGGTTGCCGCTGGCGATTTCACCGGACGCCGTGGCGATTTGCCCGGCGCTGCCGCGCACGTTGCTGACCACTTGCGACAGCTTGTCGCTGATGCGGTTCATGGCGAGCAGCAGGCGGCCGATTTCGTCGTGGCTGGTCGTCTCGAGGTGGACGGTCAGGTCGCCGGCGGCAATTTGCGCGGCGGCCGTTTCGGCGGCGGCCAGCGGGCGCGACACGAGGGCGCGCACCAGCCAGTACAGCAGCAGGACGAAGACGAGCAGCGCGACGAAGCCGGAAATGGCCAGCTGGTTGCGCAGCTGTCGCGCCTCCAGCGTGATCTCGTCCGTGAACGTGCCACCTGCGATGATCCATTGCCAATCCTTGAATTGACGATAATACAGCTGCTTTTCGCGCGCGCTGGCGCCCGTTTCGCCTGGCGCCGTCCAGGTGTAGCGCATGGCGCCATTTTGCTGCGCCAGCATTTCCTGGATGAACAGGCGGCCATCGCTGGCCTTGAAATCGAGCGCGCTCTTGCCTTCGCTGTTCGGGTGCAGCACCAGGTGGCCGTAATTGGCGCCGGGGGCCGTGTCGACGATATAGATGTAGCCCGTCTGGCCAATCTTGACCTGGCGAATCTTGTCTTTCAGCATGGCCAGATTCTTGCTGATATCGAGGCCGATGAACAGCACGCCTACCACCTTGCCGCCTGCATCGCGCACGGGGTCGTACTGGGTGATGTATTGCTTGCCAAACAAGGTGGCCATGCCGACGAAGCGCTGGCCCGCGCGCAGCGGCGCATAGCTGGGGTGGTTGTGGTCGAGCTGGGTGCCGATGGCCCGTTCGCCATCCTGTTTTTTCAGCGAGGTGCTGATGCGCACGAATTCATCGCCATTGGCGGCAAAGATGGTGGCGATCACGCCCGTTTGCGCCGTGTAGCGGTCGACCATGGCCGTGTCGAGGTTGAGCACCTTGCCACCGCTGGCCAGGGCCGGCGTAGCCTTGCCGGCCACGGCCACCATGGCGCCTGTGTCGACCGTGAACGGGCCGGGGAATTCGGCCGCGAACAGGCGGGCGAAACTGGCCGCTTCGTTGACCATGGCGGTATGGAATACTTCCGTGGTCGTCATGACGCTATTGAGCTCACTGATGACGGCCGCTTCGGCGCGCTGTTCCAGCACGCGCGAGGTATGGTTGGTCATCAGGGCAGTCAGGCTGGCCAGGATCAGGCTGACCAGCGCAAACGTGAAGGCGGTAATCTTGCCCCCGACACTAAAGTGACGAAGGGAGAACGAATTGGTAGGCATAGTTTGAGTCTGGCAAAGGGTAATCAGCTCGGCCATTCCTGGTCATGACATGACACGCGGGGAGGGGATCTGGTGGGGAATACGCTTGAAACGGCGGCGTGCCCGCTAGGAAAGCGTGCACAGGCATGCAAAATTTCAGGCCGAGATGATAGCATGTCGCTTGCTTTTTGTTACTAAGTGTTTCCCGCAGGAACCATTATTTCGCATAAAAACATCATCTGCATCAAGGATTCATGAAGTCACCCATTGACTTTTTGAGTTTCGTATTACGCATTTGAATATTCGGCACTGCCGGGCGAAGTATTTCCTCACGAATGTTTCACTTTGTAATGAATGAGACGCCGCCTTTAATCCGCGTTTAAGCTTCCGGGAAGAAACTGATATTCCATGGGAGACCGCCAGGCCGTATCCTGTAGAATAATATGCAGACCAGTCGTGTATTCCCCTTACTGTCTTGCTGGCTGGCGCATGTGTAGCTGCGCCGCCTGGAATTGATTTAACTAATTTTCGGAGAAGCCGATGAAGAAGCAAATGATGCTGGTCACCCTGGTGCTTGCCCTGTCAGCCCACGCTGGCGCAGCCCAGACGGACAAGAGCGCCGCTCCTCCGCTAACCATGAAGCCACTGGCCCAGCAAACGCAGGCCGCCTTGTGGGCTTCGCGCGTATTGACGCGCGTCCATTACAAGGCCATGCCGCTCGACGACGCCATGTCGGAGAAAATCTTCGACCGCTATTTCAAGTCCCTGGACGCGGAGAAACTGTTTTTCGTGCAGGCCGATGTCGACCGCTTCGCGCCCTTGCGCACCAAGCTCGATGACGCCATCATCAATGAAGACCTGACGGCGCCATTTGCCATCTACAACCTTTACCAGCAGCGTTTCGACGAGCGCATGGCGTATGCGCGTGAATTGCTCAAAACCAAGTTTGACTTCGCCGCCGACGAGAGCTACCAGCTGGACCGCGAAAAGGCCGCCTGGCCGAAGAACGACGAGGAAGTGCGCGACCTGTGGCGCAAGCGCGTCAAGAACGACTGGCTGCGCCTGAAACTGGCGGGCAAGGAAGACAAGGCCATCCGCGAGACGCTGGACAAGCGCTATGAAAGCTACACGACCCGTGCGCGCAAGCTCAACAGCGAAGACGTGTTCCAGATCTTCATGAACGCGTATGCCATGTCGATCGAACCGCACACCAATTACCTGGGCCCGCGCGCCTCGGATAACTTCGACATCGCCATGCGGCTGTCGCTCGAAGGCATCGGCGCCGTGCTGCAGACGCGCGATGAATACACGGTGGTGCGCGAAGTCGTGCCGGGCAGCCCGGCGGGATTGTCGGGCAAGCTGAAAGTGGGCGACCGCATCGTCGGCGTGGGGCAGGGCGAAAGCGGCCCCATTACGGAAGTGCTGGGCATGCGCATCGATGACGTGGTGCAGCTGATCCGCGGCGCCAAGGATTCCGTGGTGCGCCTCGACATCCTGCCGGCCGACGCCGGCCCGGACGCCAAGCACGTGGTCTTGCCGCTGGTGCGCAAGAAAATCAGCATGGAAGAGCAGGCGGCGAAGAAATCGGTCATCGAAGTGCGGGAAAACGGCGTCAAGCGCCGCATCGGCGTGATTTCCCTGCCGACGTTCTACCAGGATTTCGAAGCGCGCCGCCGTGGCGACAAAGACTTTAAAAGCGCCACGCGCGACGTCAGCCGTTTGCTGGTCGAGTTGAAGAAGGATAAGGTCGACAACGTGCTGATCGACTTGCGCAACAACGGCGGCGGTTCGCTGAACGAAGCCGTCGAACTGACGGGCCTGTTCATCGACAAGGGCCCGGTCGTGATGCAGCGCAATGCCGAAGGCAAGGTCGACGTGGAAAGCGATACCAATGCCGGTCTGGCATGGGATGGCCCGATGGGCGTGCTGATCAACCGCGGCTCGGCTTCCGCTTCCGAGATTTTCGCCGCCGCCGTGCAAGATTACGGCCGTGGCGTCATCATCGGCGAAGGCAGCTTCGGCAAGGGTACGGTGCAGACCCTGTTCAACCTCGACCGTTTTGGCGGCAGCGAGAAAGCCCGTTTTGGCGAGCTGAAAATGACCATCGCCCAGTTCTTCCGCATCAATGGCGGTACCACGCAGTTGCGCGGCGTCACCCCCGACATCAAGCTGCCAGCCATGTCGGACACGGAGAACTTCGGCGAATCGAGCTATGACAATGCTCTGCCCTGGGTGGCCATCAAGCCGGCGCCCTACATGCCGACGGGCGACCTGAAGGAGATCGTGCCGCTGCTGGACAAGAAACATGAAGCGCGCGTGGCCAAGGACAAGGATTTCCAGTACTTGCTCGATGACATAGCCCTCGTCGTCAAGCAGCGCAAGGAAAACCAGATTTCGCTCAACGAAACCGTGCGCCGCAAGGAGCGCGATGCCCAGGAAGCGCGCGCCAAGGCCCGTGAAAAACGCCTGATCGCACAGATTTCGAATCCTGCCGACGACCTGGTGGTGATTCCCGATCCGAAAGACGTGCTGAAGGGTGCGAAAGCGGCCAGCAAGACTGCCAAGCAGATCGCCGCCGTGAAGGGCGCCTTGCGCACCGACGATGGCTTGCAGGGCGACGAGCGGGCCCTTAGCGCCGAGCTGGACGCCGAAACGGCCGCCAAGAGCGCCAAGGACGTGCTGCTGAACGAAGCGGCGCGCATCCTGGCCGACGAAGTGGCGCTGATCAAGGCCGATACTCGCATGGCATCCAAGGTCTTGCCGTATGGCGCAGATACCAAGGCGACGCCGGTGACGGCAGCGAAGTAAGGCTTGTTGTGGCGTGAAGAACCGGCTCCTTGCGGCGCCGGTTTTTTTTTGCCCCGATCAGTTATCCGTTTGGCGTATTTCTATCATTCCAACAATCAATTGGATCAATATGCCGCGATGCAGCATAATTCATTTGTCTCCTCTATTCTCCTCCAAGAAAATAGATTCAGCCCGCTCTCGTAGCGGGCTTTTTTTTGCCTCAGATTTTGTGCGTGGGCAGTTGCACGTCGGGCTGGGCACCCAGCAGGGCCGTGATCCAGCTGGCAAACGCCTGCAGCTTGGGCGTGGCCAGCCGCCCTTGCGGCGTCAGTAGCGACATGGGCATGGGCGTCGGCGGGTGGTCGGCCAGCACGGCGACCAGCGCGCCGCTGTCGAGGTGTTCGCGCACCTGATATACGGCGGCCTGCGCCAGTCCCAGCCCCTGCAAGGCGCAGGCAACGCTGGCGTCGGCATCGTTGACGGCGATGGGGCCGGCCATCTGCACGCGCTGCACTTCATTTCCCTGAAAAAAATCCCAGTCGAAGGCGCGACCCGTGCGGCCCGAGTAATGCATGATGCCCTGATGCGCGGCCAGGTCGGCCAGGGTCTGCGGCGTGCCGTGCCGTGCCAGGTAGGCGGGTGCGGCGCACGTGACGAAGCGCATCAGGCCGACCTGTTTGCCGATGAAGGCGGAATCTTGCAAGGTGCCCACGCGCAAGGCGCAATCGATGCCTTCCTGCGTCAGGTCGACCAGGCGGTCCGTCAGGCTCAGCTGCAATTGCACGTCCGGCCAGGCGGCGTGGAATTGTGCGATATGGGGAATGACGAGGCGCCGGCCTACCGTATTGGGCAGGTTAATGCGCAGCAAGCCGCGCGGTTTTTTCGCGTCTGGGCCGCGGAATGCCAGTTCCGCCATGTCGACGGCCTTCAGGATGTCGATGCAGTGGTGAAAGTACTCGGCGCCTTCCGGCGTCAGGGACAAACGGCGCGTGGTCCGCTGCAGCAATTGTGTGCCCAGGTAGGCTTCCAGCTTTTGCAGGGTGGCCGTCAGCGCGGCGCGCGGCAAATTCAAGGTCTCGGCCGCCTTGGAAAAACTGTTGGCTTCGACGATGCGCACGAAGGTCTGCATGGCCTTGATCTTGTCCAAGGGATAGCTTTCGTTTTAATTGTTCATCTTATGTGAAAGGTGTAAGTGGATTATGCCCTAATTATCTGAGGCCCGGTTTTGCCTAGAATGGCGACATCCCTATCGAACCGAGGAAACAACATGAACAAGGCCTCATCTTCTGCTCCCCACGACATTGCGCCGGCCATGGTGCTGCTGCTGGCCATTGCTTCCGGCCTGATCGTGGCCAATCTGTATTACGCGCAAACCCTCGTCGGGCCCATCAGCGCCTCGACGGGCCTGTCTGCCAAGGCGGCCGGGCTGATCGTCACCCTGACGCAAGTGGGCTATACGCTAGGACTTTTGTTTGTCGTGCCCCTGGGCGACTTGCTGGAAAACCGCCGCCTGATCATCACCGCCTTACTGGTGACGGCCACGGCCCTGGTGGTGGCGGCCCTCTCCACGGGCGCCGTGGTATTCCTGGCTGCCGCGCTGGCCATTGGCCTCGGTTCCGTTGCGGCGCAAGTGATCGTACCGTTTGCCGCTCACCTGTCGCAGGAAGCGACGCGGGGACAAACCGTGGGCAAGGTCGTCAGCGGCTTGTTGCTGGGTATCATGCTGGCCCGACCCGTGGCCTCGCTGGTGGCGGCCCATGCGAGCTGGCACGTGGTGTTCGGCGGCGCCGCCGTACTGATGCTGGCCCTGGCAGCAGTCCTGCGCCGCGCCTTGCCCGTGCGCCAGCCTGTCTCGAACATGCGCTATCCGGCCTTGATGGCTTCGCTGTGGCATTTGCTGCTGGGCACGCCCGTGCTGCGCCGCCGCGCCGCCTATCATGCCGGCCTGTTCGGCGCCTTCAGCCTGTTCTGGACCGTCACGCCGCTGGTGCTGGCCAGCCCCGCGTTCGGCCTGACGCAAACGGGCATCGCCATCTTTGCCCTGGTGGGCATGGCAGGCGCCGTTGCCTCGCCCATCGCCGGCCGCCTGGCCGATGCGGGCCATACCTTGCCGGCCACGGCCGCTGCACTGGTGCTGGGCATCGTCGCCTTTGCCTTGCCGATGCTGGCACCGGAATCAAAACATGTGGCGCTGGCTTTGCTGGTCATCGCTTCCATCGTGCTCGACATGGGTGTGGCGGCGAATCTGGTGCTGGGCCAGCGCGCCATCTTCAGCCTGGGCGCGGAAGTGCGGGGCCGCCTGAACGGCCTGTATTTCGCGCTGTTCTTTGCCGGTGGCGCGGCCGGTTCGGCCATCGGCGCCTGGGTGTACGCCAGCTATGGCTGGCCAGCGACCTTGCTGACCGGCATGGCGTTTCCGGGCCTGGCCTTGCTGGTGTGGCTGGCAGAATTTTTGCCGCTGGCCACGCGCCGTACGGCTTGAAGCGCTGATGCAGCCCCATTATCACTGACAGGTATTTCTATCATCATGAATATAAAGTGGCGTGATATGCCGCAATGCCGCAAGATGCACTTGTCTCCTCTATCTCCTCCAAGGAAATAGATTCAGCCCGCTCCCGCAGCGGGCTTTTTTTTGCCTGTTGAGATTAAATCACCACCAGATCGAGCGCGCGCATGAAGTTGGCTGCCTGCGCATGCGTGATGACGGCGCCTTTCAGCAAGGACGCTTCGCTCAGCTTGAAACCGTCGATGTCGGCGCCGCGCAAGTCGGCGCCCTGGAACTTCGCCAGTTTGATGGTGGCATTGCGCAAGCTGCCCCCTTCGAAGACGGCGTCGCGGAAGTCGCAGCCTGCCAGGTAGGCATCGGAAAAGTCCAGTTGTTTCAAGATGGCCTTGCGGAAGGAGAAGCCGCGCAAGTCGGCGCCCACCAGCAGGCTGTCTTCGAAGGTGAGGCCCAGGTGGGCCACTTCCTCGAACGAGGCGCCCGTCAGCTTGCAGCCCCGGAACGTGACCGAGGCCAGCTTGGCGCGCCGCCATTTCGTGTTGTTCAGGTCGCAGCCTTCGAACGTGGCATCGACGGCGTCCACGGATTCGAAATCGGCGCTGCCTGCGCGGCAGCGGCGCCAGGTGCTGCGCGCCAGTTTGCTGGCGAACAAGCTGGTTTCGGCAAAGGTGCAGCGCTCGAAGGTGCAGCCCTGCAGATCGAGGCGCGACAAATCTTCGCCATCGAAGGTGCAATCGATGAAATGGTGCACGGATTGCGCCAGTTGCTGCTCGATGCCGGCGCGATCCAGGGTCATGCTGCTTGCTGCAGTGTCGTGTGTTGCCATCCGTCTCATTCCTAAAGTAAAAAAGCAGGGGAGGGATGGCGCGGCGAAAAACATGCACGAACCAGAACACCTCCCCGGCTGGTGTAACAGCCAAGGGTCAGCGCCGTGGGTCCGCGTGGGCGGGAGCATGCTGGACTGCGCCAGGCACTTACCGGGTTACCAACCGGTGCGCTCATTTTCGATCTGCCTGCATTGTAACGGCTCTGCAGCACCCTTGCCAGTGCTGGACAAACCGGGTTAGTATCGTTGCAGGCGCACCCATTGCGCCAACGTCGCTCGGACGGATCCGGGCGCTTACGTATAGAGATATCATGACCGACAGCCAAGCTCCGCGCAGCTTTTCGCGCATCAATCGTCTTCCCCCTTACGTTTTCAATATCACTGCCGAGCTCAAGATGGCCGCGCGCCGCCGTGGCGAGGACATCATCGACATGTCGATGGGCAATCCCGATGGCGCCACGCCGGCCCACATCGTGGACAAGCTGGTCGAAACGGTGAAACGCCCCGACACGCACGGCTATTCCGCCTCCAAGGGCATCCCGCGCCTGCGCCGCGCGATTGCACATTGGTACAAAAAGCGTTACGAGGTCGATATCGACCCGGACAGCGAAGCCATCGTCACCATCGGCTCGAAAGAGGGCCTGGCCCATTTGATGCTAGCGACACTCGACCGTGGCGACACGGTGCTGGTGCCCAATCCCAGTTACCCCATCCACATCTGGGGCGCCGTGATCGCAGGCGCCGACATCCGTTCCGTGCGCATGGGCCCTGGCGTGGATTTCTTTGCCGAACTGGAACGGGCCATCCGCGAAAGCTACCCGAAACCGAAGATGATGGTGCTGGGCTTCCCGTCCAACCCCACCGCGCAATGCGTGGAGCTGGAATTCTTTGAACGGGTCGTCGCGCTGGCGAAGCAGCACAATATTTTGGTAGTGCATGACCTGGCCTATGCCGATATCACTTTTGATGGCTGGAAGGCGCCATCCATCATGCAGGTGCCCGGTGCGCGCGACGTGGCAGTGGAGTTTTTTACCATGTCGAAAAGCTACAACATGGCGGGCTGGCGCATCGGTTTCATGGTGGGCAACGCGGAACTGGTGTCGGCCCTGGCGCGCATCAAGAGCTATCACGACTACGGCAGTTTTACGCCCGTGCAGGTGGCGGCGATCGCCGCGCTGGAAGGCGATCAAAGCTGCGTGACGGAAATTTGCGCCCAGTACCAGCGTCGCCGCGACGTGCTGGTGAAAGGCTTGCATGAAGCGGGCTGGATGGTAGAAAAGCCGAAGGCCTCGATGTATATCTGGGCGCATATCCCGGAAGTTTACCGCCACCTGGGTTCGCTCGAGTTTGCCAAGCTGCTGCTGCAAAAAGCCAAGGTGAGCGTCTCGCCCGGTATCGGTTTCGGCGAATACGGCGACGAATACGTGCGCTTCGCCCTGATCGAAAACGAGGCCAGGGTGCGGCAAGCATTACGCGGCATCAAGAATATGTTGCGTTCCGGCGACGGGAAAACGGAAACAGCAGTGTAAAAAGTTGCCGCATAGAATGATGTGTTGCCCCTAATATCACTGCTGCGTATTTCTGACATCACGAATATAAAGTGGTTTTATATGCTGCAACGCGGCATCATGCATCTGTCTCCTCTATCTTCCTCCAAGGAAATAGATTCAGCCCGCTCCCGCAGCGGGCTTTTTTTTGCCTGTCGTCTTGGCCTTGGTACCGGCCGGCACGCTCGGCGAACGAGGCGGTCGACTTCGCCCAGCACGGCCAGGTGAATGCGTTCGAGCATGAGTTCACATGAATATCAATCATGAATGCATGAAGTTTTACCATTATTTTTCATGGATAGAAGCCTTTATGATGTCTCCATACTTCACGAGGAGGCATTACCACCATGACCGTCACGACACATAATTTGGGCTACCCGCGCATCGGCGCCAAACGCGAATTGAAATTCGCCCTGGAAGATTACTGGAAGGGCCAAAGCAGCCTGGAAGCGCTGGAAGGCCATGGCGCCGCATTGCGCCAGCGCCACTGGCAAGACCAGAGCGCGCTGGACCTGGCGCCCGTCGGTGACTTTTCCTTCTATGACCAAGTGCTGGACCTGAGCTTTACCCTGGGGAACTTGCCACAGCGCGTGCGCAATCTGGGCGGTGCGGCGATCGATAATTATTTCCGCGTGGCCCGTGGCCGCTCGGCCAGCGACAGCGATTGCAGTTGTGTGCATGCCGGTGAAATGACGAAATGGTTCGACACGAATTATCACTACATCGTGCCGGAATTCGCTGCCGACACGCAATTCAAGCTCGACAGCAGCCGCCTGCTGCTGCAACTGGCGCAGGCGCGCCAGCTGGGTGTGAAAGCCAAGCCCGTGCTGGTCGGCCCCGTTACCTACCTGTGGCTGGGCAAGGCCAAGGATGACTCCGACAAACTGGCGCTGCTGCAAGGCTTGCTGCCCGTCTACGTGCAACTGCTGCAGGAATTGGCCGCCCAAGGCGTGGAATGGGTGCAGATCGACGAACCGATACTCGTCACGGAACTCGACAGCGCCTGGCAGCAGGCGCTGGTCACGGCCTATGACGCATTGAGCAAGGTCAATCACGTCAAACTGCTGCTGGCCTCGTATTTTGGCAAGCTGCAAGAGAACCTGGAACTGGCGTGCAAATTGCCAGTCCAAGGCTTGCACCTTGACGCCATCAGCGCCCGCGATGAAGTCGAGCAAGTCATCACCCAATTGCCCGCCACCAGCGTGCTGTCCCTGGGCGTGGTGAACGGCCGCAATATCTGGAAGACGGACTTGAACGCAGTGCTGGCATGGCTTGAACCCGTGCACCGCAGCCTGCAGTCGCGCCTGTGGATCGCCCCGTCGTGCTCGCTGCTGCACGTGCCCGTCGACCTGAACAGTGAGCAAAAGCTTGATGCCGATATCCGTTCCTGGCTGGCTTTTGCCCGCCAAAAGCTCGATGAAGTGCACACCATCGCCGGCGCACTGAACCATGGCCGCGCCTTTGTGCAAGCGGCGCTGGACGCCAACCATGCGGCCGTGCAAGCGCGTCGCCAGTCGAGCCGCGTGCACAATCCGGAGGTGAAAGCGGCGGTTGCCCGCATCGATGCGACCTTGGGCCAGCGCGCCAGCGACTATGCAGTGCGTGCCGCCAAGCAAGGCGCGTTGCTGCAACTGCCGCTGTATCCGACGACAACCATCGGTTCCTTCCCGCAGACGGCGGAAATCCGCCAGGCGCGTAGCCAGTTCCGCAGCGGCCAGCTGGACGACGCCAGCTACAAAAAACGGATGCAGGCGGAAATCGCCCATTGCGTGAGGGAACAGGAAACCCTGGGCCTGGACGTGTTCGTGCACGGCGAAGCGGAACGCAATGACATGGTCGAGTATTTCGGCGAACAACTCGACGGCTACGCTTTCAGCCAGTTCGGCTGGGTGCAATCGTACGGTTCGCGCTGCGTGAAACCGCCCATCTTGTTCGGTGACATCAGCCGCCCCCGTGCGATGACGGTCGAGTGGAGCACCTACGCCCAGTCGCTGACGGACAAACCGATGAAAGGCATGCTGACGGGGCCTGTCACCATCCTGAACTGGTCTTTCGTGCGCGACGACCAACCCCGTTCCGTATCGTGCTACCAGCTGGCGCTGGCCATCCGCGCCGAAGTGCAGGACCTGGAACAGGCCGGGATCCGCGTGATCCAGATCGACGAAGCGGCACTGCGTGAAGGCTTGCCGCTGCGTAAATCGCAGTGGGCCGAGTACCTGCGCTGGGCCGTGGAATCGTTCCGCATCACGGCCAATGGCGTGGCTGACGAAACGCAAATCCACACGCACATGTGCTATTCGGAATTCAACGACATCATCGCGCAAATCGCCGACATGGATGCGGACGTCATCACGATAGAAACCTCACGCTCCGACATGGAATTGCTGGACGCCTTCGATGATTTCAAGTATCCGAACGAAATCGGCCCTGGCGTCTACGACATTCACTCGCCCAACATTCCGAGCCAGCAACAGATGGTCAAGCTGATGCGCAAGGCGGCCGAACGCATCCCCGCGCATCGCCTGTGGGTCAACCCCGATTGCGGCCTGAAAACGCGTGGCTGGAAAGAAGTCATTCCCGCGCTGGCGAACATGGTAGCGGCGGCAAAAACCTTGCGCGGCGACAACGTCGCCTGAGGAAGGCAGGGGGAGAGGGCAGATATAGGGAATAGCTATTTCTATCATCACAACATGCAATTGGATTGTTATGCTGCAACGCGGCATCATTGCACCTGTCTCCTCTACTTCCTCACAGGAATTAGATTCAGCCCGCTCCCGCAGCGGGCTTTTTTTTGCCCGTTGCGCCTTATTGCGCTGGCTATCACAGCTTCGTCGCTTAATATGCCCTTACGTAAACCAAGCATCCAAAAGGAGGCAAGCGGATGAAGACTGTGTTTCGCGCCGCCGGCATGCTCGCGTTGATGGCGCTCGGGGCCTGCTCGGAGGAGTGGCATCCGCTTGATCGCCATTTGGCCCAATTGCGACCGGACGCGGTCGCAGCGCTGCCCGATATGGCCTGGCCGGCCGGCACGCTGCTATGTCCGCTGACCATGTACCAGAGCCAGCTGCCCAGCTCGGAGCCTCTCGCGGAGAGCGTCAACGCATTCCTGGCGCAAAAACAATTTGTGGGTGATGAAGGCCACTGGTCACTCATCGTCGTCAAGCCCGCTCCAGCCGGCAACGACAGCATCGAACAACTGACTTTCAAGCGCAACGGCTTCGATGTCATCAACGAACCGTCGATGCTCAAGCTGGATGCCGTGACAGTGCCGAAGGGGTTTGCGCTGAAGACTTGCGTACCTCTAGAGCGCGCCCGGGTGCTGGTCACTCGCCTACAAAGAACTGATCGAACACTGATCATTTTTGGAACGGTCTGACGAGATATTGATAAAGCATATTTCTATCATCACAACATGCAATTGGATTGTTATGTTGCAACGCGGCATCATTGCACCTGTCTCCTCTACTTCCTCACAGGAATTAGATTCAGCCCGCTCCCGCAGCGGGCTTTTTTTTGCCCGTTTTTGAGCGCATGAACGAGCGCACGCTTGCTCGTCATCATCGCCATCGTGTTGCTTTTGTGCATGCTAAACTGGGCTTTCTCCAGATCAAGGTTGTCTGATGCTTCAATTATTTCGCCACACGCTGGAGTCGACGCCCATCCTCGCCCTGTTTCTCGTCATCGGCGCCGGTTATGCGCTGGGGCGTATCAGCGTGTTCGGTTTTTCGCTGGGCGTGGGCGGCGTGCTGTTCGCGGGGCTGGCGTTGGGCGCATTCGCTCCCGGCTCCGTGCCGCCGCCGATGGTCGGCTCCATCGGCTTGCTGTTGTTTCTGTATGGCATAGGCGTGCAGTATGGCGTGCAGTTTTTCGCCGGTTTGCGCGGCGCGGGCCAAAAACACAATCTGATCGCGTTTGCCGCCGTCATGGGCGGCCTGGCCGTGTCCGTATGGGGCGGGCAGTGGATCGATATCTCGCTGCGCATGGCCAGCGGCGTGTTTGCCGGCGCCATGACCAGCACGGCGGCCCTGCAGGCGGCACTGGAAGCGTCGCACGGCAATGGCGACGCAGCCGTCGGCTATGCCGTCGCGTATCCTTTCGGCGTCGTCGGCCCCATGCTGGGTCTGTACCTGGCCGGGCGCATCTTGAAACCCGTGCTGACGCCGCCGCCCGCGCCCATCGTTGTGTCGGAAATTACCATCGACGAAGCGAAATTGGCGGGCGCGGCCTTGTCCGAACTGGCCGATGGCCCGCTGGCCGGCGTGCAGGTGATCGGCGTGCGCCAGGGGCACCAGAACCGCTTGCCCGATCCATCGCTGGTGCTCGGCGTGGGCGACGCGTTGATGGTGTCGGGCACGGTGGCGGGCGTGGAAGCGGCGCGCACGGCGCTGGGCCATTTGGACCCGGGCCGTTTGATGAAGGACCGCAGCGCGTTCGACGGCACGGAAGTGTTTGTGTCCGACGCGGAAATCGTTGGCGTGCCGCTGGGCGAACTGAACCTGTCGAAAGACTTCCCCTTGCAAATCGCCTTCATACGCCGCGGCGACGCCATGATTTTGCCCCATCCCTTCCTGACCCTGGAATTTGGCGACAGGGTGATGGCCATTGCGCCAGCGAAACACGCGGCCGACGTGCGCAAGCTGTTCGGCAATTCCATCACGGCCACGGCCGAGTTCAGCTATGTCTCGCTGGGCATGGGCATGGTGTTGGGTGTGTTGCTGGGACTGGTGCCTATCCCCTTGCCCTGGATAGGCTCGTTCAGCCTGGGCCTGGCGGGCGGCCCGCTGGTGATGGCGCTGATCCTGGGGCGCCTGGGCAGAGTCGGCAAGATCAGCTGGCGGCTGCCCCTGTCGGCCAACCTGGTCATGCGCAACTATGGCTTGACGATTTTCCTCGCTTCCGTTGGCATGGCGTCCGGCTTGCCCTTCGTGCAGCAGGTGGGCGCCGATGGCTTGCCCATGCTGGCGCTCGGTGCCGTGACGGTGCTGGTGGTAGTGGCGCTCGTCGTGATTCTTGGCAAGATTTTCCTGCGCCTGCCGTTTCCTGAATTGCTAGGCATTGCGGCAGGCGCCACGGGCAACCCGGCCGTGCTGGTGTTCGCCAACCGCCTGGCCAAGTCGGACCGCCCGAACCTCGGCTATGCCATGATTTTCCCCAGCATGACCATCGTCAAGATCGTCGCCGTGCAGGTGCTGCTGCATTTGTATGGCTGATTTTTGCCTGGATTTTTATCTAAACTTCAGCTTGCCCGCGTCTTTCAACACAATAGGCCAACAGCAAATATTCGCATCGATGTGACAATGTGTGAATTTTTCTTATTGGCAATTCGTTAAGCTCTTGGGCCGTATCCTGCCGGAGTCGCTCAAACAGATGACCGCGCTGGTGGTGCTACTGAAATAGGAAAGAAATTGATGAGCAATAATTTATGGTTGGGTACCGTCGTTTTGGTATCTTTCATTTCCGGATGTAGCGAATCTCCGCCCGAGAAGAGTCCGGAAGAAATTGAAAAAATTGCCTTGGATTGTGGTGCTACAAAGCCACAAATTGAGGCATGGTTTGCAACGCATAAAACCGGTTGGGCGGAGCACGTCGCCGAGGGCGTAAAGTGCATTCAAGATCATCCGTAGACTGCGAGAGAATATTCACGCAATACCCATGTTTGCCATGATTTTTTCGGCCATCGATCGACAATAAAGCCAGCTAACCGCCAGTAAATACCGACACACGTGGGCGAGGCTCCTGGGAACTTCGACTATCGGCCAAAAGCGGGCTGTAATGTACACCTACTTGAAGGAATAAACTTGCCACCCACGCGTTTCTTCATCTTCATTGTGGTTTCATTGCTCGTATTCATCGGCATCCTGCGCTGGACCTTGCGCGCCAGGCCGGTGATGCCGACCGCTGGCCTCACTTGCGGCATTGCTTTCGTCGTCGTAGTTGTCGGCATGTGTTTTGCCAAGTTCGGTGCGACCGCCGGGTTTCCATGGCCGGTCTACTATGGCGTCCCGGCCGCCGCAACACTTGCACTTCCTCCGCTGGCGTTCCGCATGCAGCGCAGCGAGTTCGCTTGGTACGTGTTGCTGGCCTTTGCTTCGTCGCCGGCAATCCACGCAGTCTTCTCATTCTTCGTGGGTTGGCATGAGTACATGCCGTTTTGGCCTATTCCTTCACTCTGGGATATGCATTCCTGACTGTGTCGCGAAGCTATGGCGGCTGTGTCTGGCATTACAATCGGGCATGCACTCACTGGTCGCCGTCTGTGGCGGCTGGCCAATTCGAGTCAACTCCCTCTCCGCGCCAGCCTTTGTAAAACCCCTGGCGCCGCCCCCATTCTGTTGTACAATCCTTGAGAACGGTCGTGCTTTTTTGTGCGCTGAGCTTCCTTGCGTGCAGTCAATACGGCAACCGATAAGAACAAGGAGACAGACATGGACCTGCATTACACGGCCGAGGAAACGGCGTTCCGCACTACGGTGCGCGCCTTCCTCGACACGCATTTGCCAGCGGATTTGCAGCGCAAGGTGCGTCAGCATCTGCGCATGAACCGTGATGATTATGTGCGCTGGCACAAGATTGTCGCGCAGCAAGGCTGGGCCGCACCGGCCTGGCCTGTCGAACATGGCGGCACGGGCTGGACGGCCGTGCAGCGCCATATCTGGGAAGACGAGTGCGCGCGCGCCGCGACGCCGCCGATTTTGCCTTTCGGCATCAACATGGTGGCGCCCGTCATCATGGCCTTCGCCAGCGCCGAACAAAAAGCCTATTATTTGCCGCGCATTTTGAACTGCGACGACTGGTGGTGCCAGGGATACTCGGAGCCGGGTGCCGGTTCCGACCTCGCTTCCCTGAAAACCACGGCCCAGCGCGACGGCGACCATTACATCGTGAATGGTCAGAAAACCTGGACCACCCTGGGCCAGCACGCGGACATGATCTTTTGCCTGGTGCGCACGGATAGCACGGTGCGCAAGCAGGAAGGCATCAGTTTCTTGCTGATCGACATGAAAACGCCGGGGATCACCGTGCGCCCCATCATCATGCTCGATGAAGAACATGAAGTGAATGAAGTCTTCTTTGACAATGTGCGCGTGCCCGTCAGCAATCTGGTGGGCCAGGAAAACAAGGGCTGGACTTACGCCAAGTATCTGCTGGGGCACGAGCGTACGGGCATCGCCGCCGTGGGCCGCTCCAAGCGCGAGCTGACTTTCCTCAAGCAGCTGGCCATGCAGCAATCCAAGCGCGGTGCGCCGCTGCTGCATGATCCCGCTTTTGCCGCCAAGGTGGCCCATCTGGAAATCGAACTGATGGCGCTGGAAATGACGGTCTTGCGCGTCATCAGCGAAGAGGGCAAGGGACCGGGACCGCAGGCTTCCATGCTGAAGGTGCGCGGCTCGGAACTGCAGCAGCAACTGACGGAACTGATGGTGGAAGCGCTCGGCCCGCAAGCCTTGCCTTTCGACCCCGATTTTCTTGACGGCAGCGCGCCGCACAGCGCTGGCGGCGACGACCTGGCCGCGCCGCTGGCCGCCTACTACTTCAATTACCGCAAGACATCGATCTATGGCGGCTCGAATGAAATCCAGAAAAACATCATCACCCAGATGATCCTGGGCCTGTAAGCCAGAAGGAGACGACATGGACTTCCAATTTAATCAGGAACAGCAGCAATTTGCCGACGCGCTCAGGCGCTGGGTCGACAAGGATTACCCGTTTGAAACGCGCAAGCAAATCGTCCACTCGGCCACGGGCACGTCCGATTCCGCCTGGGCCACCCTGGCCGAGCTGGGCATGACGGCCTTGCCGCTGCCGGCCGGCGCGGGCGGCTTCGACGGCTCTGCCGTCGACATGCTGCTGGTGATGCAGGAACTGGGGCGCGGCCTGGTGGTCGAACCGTATCTGGCCACCATGCTGGGGGCGCGTTTTCTCACCCTGGCCGGCGGCCATGATGGCGTGCTGGAGCAGGTCGCCAGCGGCAGCCTGAAACTGGCCTGTGCGCTGGGCGAGCGCCAGTCGCGCCACGATATGCACGATATCGCCACCACGGCCATCGCCGGCGGCGACGGTTTCGTGCTGGATGGCGAGAAGACCGTCGTCATACACGGCGCCCAGGCGGGCGCCTTGATCGTTTCGGCGCGCAGCAGCGGCGGCCAGGATGAGACGGACGGCATCTCGCTGTTTCTCGTGCCTGTTGACGCACCGGGCGTTTCCGTGCGCGACTATCGCACTATCGACGGCCAGCGCGCTGCCACTGTCACCTTTGTGCAAGTGGTACTGGGGCACGACGCGCTGCTCGGCCAGGCGGAGCAGGGCTGGCCCGTGCTGGATGCTGCCGTGGATTACGGCGCCACGCTGCTGTGCGCGGAAGCGGTGGGCGCCATGGACGCCATCTTTGCCGCCACCCTCGAGTACCTGAAGACGCGTCAGCAGTTCGGCGCGCCGATCGGCAAATTCCAGGCCTTGCAGCACCGCATGGCCGACATGTTCATTCACCTGGAGCAGGCGCGTTCGATGGCCATGCTGGCCGCCGCCAAGGTCGATAGCGACGACGTGGCGGAGCGCCGCCGAACGGTCTCCGCCGCCAAGGCGCGGGTGGGACTGGCCGCCACCTTTGTCGGCCAGCAAGCCGTGCAATTGCATGGCGGCATGGGCGTGACGGATGAATTGCCCGCCGCCCACCACTTCAAGCGCCTGTCCATGATCGGCCTGACCCTGGGCGACGTGGAGCACCATATCGAGCGCTTTATCGCCCAGCCGGGCTTCTTGCCGACGGAGACCGCATGACCGCATTGACCGGAATCAAACCCAAACACTGGTATTTCGAAGACTTTACGCAAGGCCTGGAAATCGACCTGGGCCAGCGCCACGTGACGGAAAAGGAAATCATCGCCTTCGCCACGGATTTCGACCCACAGCCCTTCCACGTCGACCATGCGGCTGCCGAAAAGACCATCTTCAAGGGCGTCATCGCCAGCGGCTGGCATACCTGCGGCATGATGATGCGCCTGGTGGTGGACAATCTGCTCAAGCACTCGTCCAGCATGGGCTCACCCGGCCTGGACAGCATCCGCTGGCTCAAACCCGTGCGCGCGGGCGATACCTTGCACCTGACCTACCAGGTCAAGGAGGTGCGGCCATCGACGTCAAAGCCGGACCGTGGCATCGTCATTTCCGTGTGGAGCGTGCGCAACCAGCATGGCGACGTGGTGACGACGGTGGAAGGCATGGGCATGTTCGGCCGCCGCCCGGTGGCGCAAGAGGAGCAGGCGCGTGCGTGATATCGCCGGCATTGCCGGTTTTAAAGCATTGGCGGGGCAGCACGTAGCTGTCTCCGACTGGCTCACCATCACCCAGCAGCGCATCGACACCTTTGCCGACGCCACGGACGACCATCAGTGGATTCACGTCGACGCCGAGCGCTGCGCGCGCGAGTCGCCCTACGGCTGCACCGTGGCGCATGGTTTCCTGACCTTGTCCTTGCTGCCGGCCATGCTGCAGGGGGCGCTGCACATGGCCGGCATCCGCATGGCCATCAACTATGGGCTCAATAAAGTGCGCTTTCCCGCGCCCGTGCCCGTCGGCAGCCGATTGCGCGCGCGGCTCGACATTCTTTGCGTCGACGACCTGCCGGAAGGGGCGCAAGTGAACTGGGCCGTCACCATGGAGCGCGAGGGTGACCCGAAACCCGTGTGCGTGGCGGAGTTTTTGATGCGCTGTTATCCGTAAAGAATCAATTTCACGCCCCGTCCGACGCACAATACCTGTCCCGCCCCGTATGCTTGGCGCGGTACAGCAGGGCGTCGGCGGCGCGGATCAGGGCGCTGGGGTCCATGCCTTCGGTGGGCATGACGCTGGCCACGCCCAGGCTGATCGTGACATGCGGGCCGACGCTGGATCTGGCGTGCGCGATGTGCAGGGCGCGCACTTCGTCGAGCATGCGCCGGGCTACCACTTCGGCGCCGTCCCTCGTTTCCTGCGGCAGGAGGATGATGAATTCCTCGCCGCCATAGCGCGCCAGCAGGTCGGGCGGGCGCACGGCGCAGCGGCGCAGGGCGGCGCTCACCTGCTGCAGGCACAGGTCGCCCGCCTGGTGGCCATACGTATCGTTGTAATCCTTGAAGTGGTCGATATCAGCCATGATGAGGGCCATCGGCACGCCATCGCGCGCGCAGCGCCGCCATTCGCTGTCCATGGTGTCATTGAAGCTGCGCCGGTTGGCCACGCCCGTCAGCGAGTCGGTCAGCGACAGTTCGCGCATGGCGTCGGCCTGCCGTTTGATGGTCAGCTGGCTGCGTACGCGGGCGCGCACGACGGCTGCGTTGAACGGTTTCGTGATGAAATCGACGGCGCCCGCTTCCAGCGCCCGCGTCTCGTCTTCTGGCTGGTTCAGGGCTGTGACGAAGATGACGGGAATGGCGCTCAGGATGGTCGATTCGCGCAGCGCATTGCAGACGGCATAGCCATCCATGCCGGGCATGACGGCATCGAGCAGGATCAGGTCGGGCAGTTGATTATGCGCAATTTCCAGCGCCTTCTCGCCGTTCAGGGCGAACAGCACGTCGTGTTCCTCACGCAGCAGCTGGTGCAGGATCTGGATGTTTTCCATGGCGTCATCGACGATGAGGATGCGCCCGTTCATGGCAAGGTTGGTCCAGCTCACTTGTTTTCCTCTCGTTTCAGCTGATCGAGCACAAGCTTTTCCGCTTCGGAAAAATTCAAGGTCTCGATCGCGTTTGCCATCGCCAGAGCCGCTTCCCGGTCTGACTGTTGCAAGGCGGGGTGCAGCGCGTGGAATTGTGCCAGCGCCTTCAGGTTATTGTTGCGGATCAAGACGAGCAGCTCGGCCAGGCCGGCACGCAGGTCGATTGGCCCGCTGCCGGGGGCGGGGGGCGCCGGCTGGCTGCGCCGCAGGGGCGAGGGCAGCGCGCGCGCCGCTTCGATGACTTCGGCCATGGCCAGTTCCAGTTGTCCGAGGAGGGCTGCGGTGGCGTGCGCGCGGCCCCCTTGCAGCGCCTTTTCCGCTTCGCCAGCCAGGCTGGCGATGTGGGTGGCGCCCAGGTTGGCCGCCACGCCGCACACGCGGTGCAGCAGCTGTGCCGCCTGCCGCGCCTGGCCAGCAGCCAGCAGGCGCCGGGTTTCCTCGACGGCATCGCCTTGCGAATTCTCAAAACGCTTGAGCAGTGCCAGGAAGGCGCCATAATCACCGCCGAAGCGGTGCAGTGCCGCTTCCAGGTCGATGCCGGGCACCGCGGCCGGCACTTCCAGCGTTTCCGTGCCGGCATTGCCTGCGTGGACGGCGCTACTGCCCTTCCCCTGGGGCGCCTGCACCAGCCGGGTCAGGGTCTGGATCATCTCGTCGACATCGATGGGCTTGGCCACGTGCGCATTCATGCCGCTGGCGATGGCGCGCAGGCGGTCCTCATCCATGGCATTGGCCGTCATGGCGATGATGGGCAGGTCCGGCAAGCCCAGCGCGCGGATGGCCAGGGTGGCGTCGTAGCCATTCATGACGGGCATCTGCAAATCCATCAGCACCGCATCCCAGGCGTCCGGCGTGCTGGCGAGCAAGTCGACGGCCAGCTTGCCGTTGGCGGCCACAGCCACGCGCGCGCCCGAGTGCAGCAGAATGTACTGCGCCACTTCCTGGTTGATTTCATTGTCTTCCACCAGCAGCACGCGCATGCCTTCCAGCAAGCCCGACAGGGGTGTGGACACGGGCAGCGCGGACGGGGCGCTGCGGCCTTCGCGCACGGCCGTCACGGCCGCCAGCAGGCGCGCCGGGGTGGCCGGTTTCGAGACGATGCCGGCCAGCATCAGGCTGTCGGCCAGGCGTTCTAGGTTTTCGCTATCCTGGTCGGCCACCAGCATGATCACGGGCGGCAGCACCAGGTGTTCGTCGGCGCGTGCCTCGGTGAGCATGGAAATGCCATCCATGCCTGGCATGGCCGCGTCGAGCATCACCAGGTCAGCCGGCGGCAAGCCGTCCATGCCGCTGGCGCTGGCGCGCAGCAGCGCCAGGCCGGCCGCACCGCTGTCCGCGCTGCGGCTGTGCCAACCCTGCGCCGCGCACCAGTCTTCCAGCATGGCGCGCACGCTGGCATTGTCGTCGATGATCAGCAGCGACAGGGCCTTGGGGGCACTCTTGGCGGGCGGCTCGGACGGCGGCGCCACCTTGTCGAAGCGGCAGCTGAAGCGGAAGTCGGAGCCTTCGCCCAGCGCGCTTTTCACGCTGAGTTTGCCTCCCATCAATTCCACCATGCGCCGGCAGATGGCCAGCCCCAGTCCCGTGCCACCGTACTTGCGGCTGGTGCCGCTGTCTCCCTGGGAAAACGCGTCGAAGATGCGTTCCTGCTCAGCTGCGCCGATGCCGATGCCCGTGTCGCGCACGGAAAACTCCAGGGTGGCGCTGGCCGCATCCTCGGCCACCTTGGCGATGGCCAGCACCACTTCACCATGCGAAGTAAATTTGACGGCGTTGCCCACCAGGTTGATCAGGATCTGTTCCACGCGCAGGGCGTCGCCGACCAGTTCGTCCGGCACGCCGGGGCCGAGCACGAACACGGGTTCCACGCCGCGCGCCCAGGCACTGCTGGCCAGCAAGACGCCTACGCTGTCCAGCATGCGTTCGAGCTGGAAGCGGTGCTGTTCCAGCACCATCTGCCCCGCCTCGATCTTGGAAAAATCGAGCACGTCATTGACGATATTGAGCAGCGACTGCGTGGCCATCTGGATCTTGCCGACATAGCTGCGCTCGCGCCGCTCCAGCGGCGACTCTTCCAGCAGGCGCGCCAGGCCGATGATGGCGTTCATCGGCGTGCGGATTTCATGGCTCATGTTGGCGACGAATTCGCTCTTCGCGGTGCTGGCCGCCTCGGCCTTGTCGCGCGCGCGCACCATTTGCTCGTTGAGCTCGTGCAGGCGCAATTCCGTGCGCTTGAGTTCGGACACGTCCGAGGCCAGCACGAAGAAGCCGCGCACGCCGCCGCCGTCGTCGACATCGGGGATGTAGTTAGTCCACGTATGGCACACCTGGCCGGCGGGATCGAGCAGGTCGCGCTCGAAGCTTTGCGGCCGGCCCGCGAGCACGCCCTCGACATGGGGCGCATACACGTCGAACAGTTCCTGCCCCAGCAATTCGCTCATGTGGATGCCGGCCAACTCGGCGCTATTGCGGCCAAACCATTCATTATAGAAATTATTTGCGAAGCGGCAACGCAAATCGGCACCCCAGTACGACACCATGCCGGGCAGGTTGTCGGTGACGGTGCGGATGAAGCGTTCGCTCTGTTCCAGGCGCAAGGTGGTGGCGTGCAGCACCTCGGTGGCGCGCTTGCGTTCCGTGATATCGATCGATACCCCCAGCACGTGGCTGGCGCGCCCGGCATCGTCGCGCAAGACCACCTTGCGCGTGGTGAAGTGGCGCGTGGTGCCGTCGGCCGTATTGATCGCCTCCTGTTCGATTTCCACCATCTGCCCCGTGGCCAGCAGCTTGCGGTCGGCGCTGATGAATGCGCTGGCTTGCTGTGGCGGGAAGAAGTCGTGGTCCGTCTTGCCCAGCAATTGCTCGCGCGAGCGTCCCAGGGTCAGTTCGGCGTGGCGGTTGACCATTTCAAAGCTCAGCTTATCGGCGCGCTTGACGAAGACCATGGCCGGGATGTTTTCGATAATGGTGCCGAACAGATGTTTCGAACGGCGAAATTCCGCTTCGCTGCGCCTGCGCTCGCTGACGTCCAGCCACAGGCCCGATACGCCCAGCAACTGCTGGTCCGGGCCGAAAATCGGGTGATACGAGACGATCCAGTGGCTCAGCTGTTCGCGCTGCTGTCCGCTATGGCCTTTCAACTCCATGTCGACGATGGGGATGCCCGTTTCCAGTACCTGGCGCACGCAGCGCTCCACGTCCGCGCGCACGGCGTCGTCGAACAGCATGGCGCCCACGGGACGGCCCAGGTGCTGCGTCACGCTGGCGCCGTTGATGGCGGCCAGGTAGTGGTTGATCATGACGATGCGCAAGTCCAGGCCCACGAACAGCATGCCGATGGGCGCCGTCGCATACACGGTTTCCAGCAGGCGCGTGGATTTTTCCAGGGCCAGCGTGCGTTCGGCCACCAGGCTTTCGAGCTGCGTGCGGTGGCGCCGCAGGTCGCGTTCCAGCGCGCCCAGGGCATTGGCCATGTCGGCCGATTCGCGGTCCGTGTGCCTGTTCGAGAGCAGCGGTTTGCCCTGCGCCAGCGCGTGGATCTGCAAGGTCAGTTCCTCCAGGGTACTGGCCAGGCGGCCGCCCACGCGCCAGGCCAGGGCAAAGCCGGCGCCCAGCAGCAGGGCCAGGATGACGGAACCCGTGACTACTGAGCGCATCAGGGCTTCAGCTACCGTGCTGGTGCGCATGGTGACGGCCACCGTCCAGCTGTCGTCGGGAGCGCGGCGAAAGCCCGTGTAGACGTCCAGGCCTTCCAGGGTGGCATGGCGCAGCACGCCTTCGCGCGCCTGGCGTATCTGTTCCAGCAGGGGCGCCGTGCTGCGCTGGCCCACATAGCGCTGCGGCGCCAGGGTGCGCGCCACGTTGATGCCGTCGGCATTGATGATGGCCGCGCCCAGGTAGGCAGGCAGGTGCAACTCGCGCAGCAGTACGGACAGATAGTCGGGCGGGTAGAGCGCCGTCAGCACATAGGCGGGCCCCTTGTCGCGAGGCAAGGGCAGGTTCAGGGCCAGCCGCGGCACGTCGTCCGGCGCCATGAGCAGGCTGGTCAGCCGCGGCTTGCCATACTCGCGCGTGCGCTCGATGCTGGCGGCCCATTTTTGCGGCAGGGGAGGCGCCGCCTGGCTGGCGGGCAGGACAGTATTGATCAGCTGGCGTTCCCTGGCGTCGGAGACGATGAAGGCACTGACGGCCAGACCCGGTTGCAACAGGCTGTCGCTCAGGGCGCGCAGGGCGCCGACGTCGTCGGTATGCAGGGCGGACGAGGCGGCCAGGATGCGCCCAGCCATCTGGGCGCCGTTCAAGTCGCGTTCGACGGCGGCGGCGACCGCCAGCGCCGCTTGCGCCGTTTCCCTGACGACATGCTCGCGTTCGCGCGTGTAACTATGCGCGACGAGCAGGAGAAACACGAGCGCCGTCGGAATGACCCAGGCGAGCACCAGCCACGAAATTCTTGAGCGTATCGAAGGCAAATCTTGCACCCGGAAAGCTCCCAGAATGGATGAGTAGACAGGCAGGCTCACGCTGGCGCTGGCTGACCTTGAATGAAAAGATGCTAGACGAAATTGATTGTTCTGACAAGCCTAGTTTCTGGGATGGAAAAAAGCTTGTGCAAGGCATACAGAGGAGGGGTAACGCCCATCCCGCCATGGCGGCGGGATGGCAAGCAAATTTACGGGACCAGGGTCAGCACGTCGACATCGATTTCCGGGCTTTCCATGAAGTCTTTTTCCACTTCACCACGGATTTCCACCTGGGTCTTGGCATCGATCTTGCGGTTCATGAAGACCTTGTCGTCGATGTCCACGCGGATTTCCGCCGTGCCATCGGAGAAGGTGTATTTCTCCTTGCCCACTTTACGCAGCAGGTGGCCGCGCAGCACGACGGCCTGGTCGTCGACGGGATTTTTCAGGATGGCGGCCACGCTGCTGGGCGCGGTGGGGCCAGCCGTCGGTCCCACGTACTGGGCTTGCGCGCTGCCGGCCAGCAAGGCGCAAGCGGCGGCCAGGGAGACGATGAGTTTATGGTGCAATGACATGGTACTCCTTTGATAGTGACTGCCTTGTCAGAAAAACACGGCGGTACGGGGAATGATAGCACCGGTATTACCATAGGGCGCGTTCGCCCGCACGCTGCCCGTGTTGGCCACACCATCGTCGAGTTTGCTGTCGATCTGCTCGGCGTAGCTTTCGGGCAGGTTGTCGAAACGGATGCCGTTGCCGGCCCGGCCGCCCACTTCATCGTTGTACAGGTAGACGGCGCCGCCCTGGGCACTGGTCATGAATTGCGAGGTGCCGTTGTAGGAGCCGGTAATGAAGCCGCCCAGCGCCAGGTGCTGCGGCGCCAGCGTGAATTCGCGCGGCTGGCCGTCGCCGATCTGGCCGTCGCCATTGCCGTTGCCGGCCGAGTTGGGCACGTGGGTGGTGCCCTGGATATCGTCACCGGGCAGGGCGCGGAACTTGTCCTGGTAGGCGTTGACGGCGGCCGTCAGCGCATTCGACTGCTGGATGATGTTTTTCACCTTGGCGCTGTCGATCAAGCCTTGCCCTTTGAGCACGCCGCCGAGCAGCAGGCCGATGATGACCAGGACGATGGCGATTTCTACGAGCGTAAAGCCGTGCTGGCGGCGTGAGAGCATGGGGATTCCTTGGAAAAAAAGTGCTGGGACTTGATATCGCAGTTTACTGCAATTGGCGCCGGATGCGCATGGCATTTCAGGCTGCGGGTCATGGCAGCATCTTTGCTTTCTTTGCGGCAATCTGCTTGGCAAGTTCGTCGAGCTGGCGCGCCAGGAAAGCCAGTTCGTGCGGGTCGCTGATCTGGCCACTGGCGATCAGGCCGCCGATTACCAGGCGGGCGCTGTCGAGCTGGTCCATGTCTTGCAGGATGAACGCTTCCATCTCGCGCACCCAGGATGGTACTTGCGGCCCTGTCGCCAGCTGGCGCAGCTGGCGCGCGTAGCTGAGCGCCAGCGGCAGGTCGTGCAGCTGGTGCTTGGCCACCAGCGCCGCCTGCGCCATGGCGGGCCAGCGGCGGTCCGGGTCGGCGGCAAAGCTGGCGGCGACAAAGGCCAGCATGCGCCGCGCGCGCTGCGGATCGGCCACGCCTGCATATACTTCGCTGGCGGCCACCAGCGCGTACTGGCTGCGCGGATCGAGCGTTTGCGCCGTCTCCAGCCAGCCGGCCAGGCGATTATAGTCGAGCTGGCGCCAGGGCAGGCTGACGCCGGGCTGGTCCTCGAACGATTGCAGGTACAGCAGCATGGCCTTAGCCATGGCCAGCGGCTCGCCCAGGCTGGCCAGGCGCGCCACGGCTGCAGGCGGCGCGGCAGGCAGGGGCCGCAGCTGAGCCGGCGAGTGCTGCTGCGCCAGGCGCCAGCCCAGCTGCAGCAGCAGACAGGCCGCCAGCAGCCAGTACAGGGGGCGCGGCACGCTGGACCAGGGGCGCTGGGTGGTCTTGGCCATCAGATGTTGCGCCGGTAAAAGTCGCACAGCGCGCAGCTGCCCAGCAAGCCGACATAGATGATGGTTTGCGCCGCCACGCGGCCCAGCGCTTGCCAATCGCCCGTCGCGTACAGCAGCCAGTCTGTGCGCGTAAAGGCGTCGAGGCTGGGCAGGAGCAGGGCCAGCACGTCGATGGTGCCGGCCGTGGCCCGCTGCAGCCAGGAGTCGCCCGCCTGCGGACCGTGCGCCAGCAGTTGCAGGCTGCCCAGCATGCGCGCCAGCACATAAAAGCCCCCGGTGGCGGCCAGCGCGGGCAAGGCCTGTTGCAGGCTGGCCGCGCACAGCAGGCTGAAGGCGGCGATTATCCACAGTTCTCCCAGCAGGGACAACGCCCACAGCGCGCTGTGCGCGGGCGCGGCGAACAGCGCCATCAGCAGCCCGAACAGCACGGCGGGCACGGCCGCCAGCGCTCCATAGCCCAGCAGCTTGCCCAGCAGGTAGGCGGCGCGCGGCATGGGCAGGGCCAGCAGCAACTCGAGGCCCCGGTCGGCCGCTTCGCGCGCCATGCTGGTGATGATGAACGTGGCCAGCAGGAAGACGCTGGCCAGGCGCAAGGTGGCCGCCAGCAGCGCCGCCTGCACGGCGCCGCTTTCCGTCAGCGCCAGTTGCTGCAGGAAGCCTGCCAGGCCGGCAGCGCCGCAGGCGGCCAGCACGAATAGCCATAGCAGGCGGCTGCGCAGCGCTTCGAGCAGCGTGTAGCGGGCGATGGTGAAGGTGGGCAAGAGCATCGGCATCAGCGTGGCAGCCTCTGTGCCACCACCATGCGGTTGAACAGGATGTTCGGCGACAGCCAGGCGACGAGGTCGTCGAACTCGCCGCCGGGCTGCTGCGGGCCGCTGGCGGCGCGGCTGATGACGGTGGTGGCGTTCGACGCGTTGTTGCGTTCGTCGACATTGTTGCCAAAAGGCACAGCCCGGCGCTGGCCCTGCACGCTCGTGGCGCCAAATCCGTTCTTGCCATGGGACATGATCATGGCGGGGATGTCGTTCAGCGCCGTCGCCTGCAGCAGCGCGCCGCCATTGCGCGTCACGATGCTGATGTCGCGCGGCGTGGACAGGCTGAAGAGCTGGTCGCTGTCGCTGAAAGCGGGCGTCACGCTGTAGCGGAACAGATTGCTCCAGCTGTCGCCTTGAGCCAGCCCCAGGGTGGCCCACGGCAGGAAGCCGGCGCGTTTTTCGCCCGTGCAGCGGGCGCCGCGCCGGTCTTCCAGGCCATTGCCGGCGGAGATGGCCGGACACGGCAGGTAGCCGTAGCGCAGTGCGTAGCCCGTCAGCGCTTCCTTCGCCTCGTCCAGGGCCTTTTGCGTCTCGGCCACCTTGCGCTGTTCCAGCTGCACCGTCAATGGCGTGACCAGGCCGCCTATCATCAGGCCAACGATGACGAGCACGATGGCGATTTCGATCAGGGAAAAGCCACCCTGGCGGCGTCGGGAGCAGTAGATGTTGCTCATGGCAGGTTGCGCGCGGCGCGCATGCGTTGATACAGGGTGGGCAAGGTGATCCAGCTCAGGATATCGTCAAAGGCGCCACCGGGTAGCGCGGCATTGTCGCTGGCGGGACGGGCAATGAAACTGCGGCTGGCGCTGTCGTTGCTGGCTTCATCGATATTGCCGTGCGCCGTATTGATCTGGGTCACGCCGCTGGCGGCCGTGCCGTAATGATCCTTGCCTTGCGAGAACACGACGACAGGCAGGCACTGGGCGCTGATGTCGCATTGCTCCTGGCCCGCCACGAAGGCGAAGTCGCCGCGGCCATCGCGTGTGAGGACGACGCGGTCGGCGATGGCGGAAAATGAGACGATGGGCGCGCGCGCCATTGCCGGAGTGACGCTGTAGCGCAGCAGCTTGCCCCAGGCGTCGTTGCCCTCCACGCCCAGCGCCACCCACGGCAGGAAGCCGCTGCACTGGGCGTCGTCGGCGCAGTCGCCGGCCCGTTCGCGCCCGTCGAGGGCGGAGGCGGCTGGACGGGGCAGGCGGCCTTGCGTGGCGGCAAAGCCCAGCAAGGCTTCGCGCGCCTGCGCCAGGGTGGCCAGGGTGCGCTGCTGGCGTGCGGCCTCGCCCGTATTGCGGCCGAAGGCGCCGATCAGGAGGCTGGCCGCGCCCAGGCCCAGTACGGCCAGCAGCAGCAACAGGGCGGCGCCGCGCTGGCGATACTTCTGTCCTGGCGTCATTGCTGCATCTCCTGCGCCTCGGTGACCGTGCCGCTGGCCGGGTCGTAGCGCTGGCCGGGCTTGAGCCGCACCACCTGGCCCGTCGACAGGCGCAAGGTCAATGTGCCGGGCATGCCGGACTTGTCGCGCGCGAGACGGTTGTGTGGCTCGTTCTGCGTTTCCTGGTTCAGCCAGACGGTGGAGCGGCCGCTGCTGCGCACCACCACGCCATTTAATTCCACGGGCGGGCCGGGCGGCGGCGGCGGCGGGGGCGGCGCCAGGGCCGGATCGGCGGGCGGCGGCCCGTAGCGTTGCGCGTCGATCTGGGCGCGCTGCTCGGGCGACAGGAACAATCGTCCCAGATGGGAAGACTGGGCGCGGGCCGTCAGCGCGGTGCAAGCCAGCAGTGCGCACAGGACAAGGGCGCGTCTCATGGCCGCCCCAGTTCGGGCACGGCCACGCTGCCCAGAGTCAGCCACAGCAGCTCGCATTCGGCGCCCAGGGTAGGCGGCGCCCCACTGGCGCCCCCGGCCGCTGCCTGGCGCTTGAGCGTGCAATCCTGCACGGCGAAATAGCCGGCCTGGCGCAAATCGTCAAACAGGTTCAGCAAGTCCATCTCGTGCAGCAAGTCCATCCGAAGGCGCATGTGGCTGCCGCGCAGATGATATTGCCCCATCACCATGGGCAATGGCACTTGCAGCGCTTGTTGCGGGCTGATTTCGTAGCTGATCGGCAGTAATTTGCGTTGTTCCTGGCTGCGGCGTATGGCGTCGATCCAGGCCAGGCGGTTTTCCTCGCCGATCAGGCCGCGCTGGCGCAGGGCCAGAAATTGCGGTTCGTAGGCGCGGATTTCCTGCTTCTCCGCTTCCGCGTGGTTGAACAGGGTGGTGGCCGCCGAGCGTGTGCGGTGCGCCATGTCCAGCTGCTGCGCTTCGCGCGCGCGGTAGGTGGCGCTCAGGCTGAGCAGCACCATGCTGGCCAGCAGGGTCAGCGCAAAGCACAGCAGGGCGTTACGCACCAGATGCAGTTCGCCAAGCCAGGCGGGCAGGGCGCGCGCGGGCCTGCCGGCACGCTGCATGCCGGGAAGGGGCGGCTGCTTGACGGGGCCGCTCATGGCTGCCACGCGAGCAAGAGGGTAAAGCGGGCCTGGCTGTCCGGCGACGAAGCGGCGCTCTTGCCGGACAGGGCCACGGTGGGGCGCAAGTCCAGCGGCGTTTCCTCGATTGTCACCTGCATGCCCGGCTGGCGCGCCAGGGTTTGCGCGAAGGCCGTGATGGTGGCCAGCGCGGCGCGGTAGTCATTGTTCGGCATCGCCACGTCCGCTTCCAGGCGCAGCGCCTGCGGTGGCGCGACAGGAATGCCGGCCAGGGCGCTGCCGCCCTGCAAGCTGGCACCAGGCTGCTGCGCTGGCTGGCTGGCTGCCGTGCGCGCGGGCGCCTGGCCCGCATGCCAGTGCAACTGGCTGAGCGCTACCTGCGGCGCCTGGTCCAGCGCGGCGCCCAGGATGCCCAGCAGCCGGCCCGGTTCCGGCGCCTGGCTGGCGATCATCTGGCCCAGGGTCACTGCCACTTTCATGTTCTGCGTCTTGGCCGGCGCCGGCGGCTGTGTCGACATGACTATGCGGTAGCGCTGCTGGTAGGACGCCGTTTCCTGCGCCAGGCGCTCCGTGGCGGCACCGTCGGCAATGCCGCCGAGCAAGTTAATGGCACACCACAGGGCTGCCGATCCACCGATCAGCGCGCTGAGGCCATACAGCGTGTTGCGCGCGCGCTGGAAGTGATAATAGCGGGCCAGTGCGCCGGGCGGATAATGGCTGGACGGCGGATGCTTGCCCAGCAAGGTCAGCAGCAATTCGTCGGCCAGCGCCGGCGTCCGGCGCAAGCCTACCCGTTTGCCGGCCAGCTGCAGGTCGATGAAGTGGTAAGCCACTTCCAGGCCGTTGTCGCACAGCAGTTCGAGCTTGGCGATTTGCACGGCCGGCGCGAGGATGACGGTGTTCAAGACGTCGCCGCGCGCCAGCATGCGCGTGCTGGTGAGAAATTGCCGCGTCTTTTCCGTTTCCAGCGCAATATTCACGGCCACGCCATCGAGCGCGATGGCCAGTGTCTGGCGCGAAAAGCGCAGCTGGCCTTTTTCGTAATAGCTTTGCCGCAAGCCGCCCGATTGCTGCGTGACCAGCAGCAGGTGTTCGTGCGCGATCGACAGCTTTTTTACCAGCGCAATACTGAGCAGGCTGGTCGAATAAATGCCGGCCACGGGCACGCGCAAGTGCTCGAGCGTCTCTGTCCACGGCTGCAGCAAGGCGGGATTGGTCAGCGCAAAGAACAGCACCTGGTCGTCGTGGCGGCCAGAGTCTTCGCGGCCCAGCAAGGTGCTGCCACGGTAGGGTGTATCGCGGTGCAATTGCTGCTTGCGCCGCTCCAGCAGCGCCCGGCCCGCCTTGCCGCGCACGTGGGGCAGCAGCTGGCGCTGGAAATCTTCCTCGATCAGGTCCGTCAGCAGGTAGGCGGGCACATCGAGCCGCTGTCCCTGCGGTTCTTCCAGCCATGCGGCGAATCCGTCCACCCCGGCCGTACTGGCAGGGAAGGTCTGGCCCTGGCCCAGCACGCCGTGGTCCCAGTCGTAGGCGCACAGGGCGTCGCTGGTAATGTAGAGTAATAGTTTGCGGAACACGGCGGCCTCAGGTCTTGAGTGTGCTGATGGTGTCGTAAATCGGCCCCAGCACCGACAGCATGATCCAGCCCAGCAGCAGGCCCAGAATGACCGTCATGGTTGGCTCGATCATGGCCTGCACTTTTTCGATCAATTCCTTCACTTCGCGATTGTAGAAATAGCTGACATTGCGCAAGGCCGTGTCCAGCGAGCCTGTCGCTTCGCCCACCTTCAGCATGCGCACCACCAGCGGTGGGAAGATGCCCGTGTGCTGGAAGGCGGCGGTGACGCCGTAGCCCTCGCTGATCAGCTGCGCGGCGCGGCGAAGGCCGGCCGCCACCACCTGGTTGCCGGCAATGCCTTCGGACAGGCGGATGCATTCCAGTATCGTGATGCCGGAGGCATACATCAAGGCAAAAAAAGTGGCGAAGCGGGCCAGGATGATCTTGTGCAGCACGGGACCGACCAGCCACAGCCGCAGTTTCAGACCATCCCAGGCGTAGCGCGCCGCGCTGCTGCGGCGCACGAGTGCGCGCAGGCCGAAAAACAGCAGCACGGGCAAGGCCAGCAGTAGATACCAGTAAGCGATGAAGACATTCGATATAAAAATGAGGACGCGCGTATGCAGCGGCAGCTCGCCGCCCATGTTGCGAATGAAGGCCGTCAGCTGGGGCACCAGATAAATCATCAGGAAAAACGTCACGGCAGCCACTACCACGGCCACGATGATGGGGTACATGATGATCTTGCGCGTCTGCGACGCCAGCTCGTCCTGCCATTTCAGACTTTCCGACAGGTTCTTGAACACGTCGGCGATCCTGCCGCTTTGTTCTCCCGCAAGTATCAGGCTGGTGAACGTGGCGTCGAAAATGTCGCCATGCTGGGCCAGCGCCCCCGACAGAGGCAAACCGCCCTCGATGCTTTCAATCAAGTCCGTGACGACTTCGCGCAGGCGCGGGTGGTCTGTGCTTTCGCGCAAGTCGTTCAAGCCTTCCAGGATGGGCACGCCCGCCCCCGTCAATTGTTCCATGTGGAAGCAGAAATTGATGAGGTCGCGGCGGTGGATGATCCGCTTGCCCAGCAGTACCAGATACTGACCCGTGATCTTGCAGTCGATCAAGTCGAGCTGCATGCGGTGCAGGCGCGCTTCCAGGTCCGGCACGTTGGCCGCCTCCATGCTGCCGGGAATCAAGCCGCCGGCGGCATCCATGGCGCGGTAGACATATTGCGGCATCAGGCCAGCCTTTCCGTCAGATCGACCACGCGGCCCACTTCTTCCAGGGTGGTCACGCCTTCCATCACGCGGCGCATGCCGTCGTCGACGATACCCTTGAAACCGGCCGCGCGCGCCGCGTTCTTCAATTCGCGGCTACTGGCGCGGCGCGCCGTCAATTCATCGAGTTCGGCTGTCATCTTGAGGATTTCCATGATGGCCAGGCGGCCCTTGTAGCCCTGGTGTGCGCAGCGTTCGCAGCCCACGGCGCGGCAGATGGACACGGGCGCATCACTTGCCGCCAGGCCCAGCAGGCGGCGCTCGACGTCGTCGGCGATCACGGTTTCCTTGCAATGCGGACACAAGCGGCGCACCAGGCGCTGCGCCACGATGCCGATGATGTTGCCAGCCATGATGTCGGGCAGGATGCCGATGTCGAGCAGGCGCGCCACGGAACCGATGGCCGAGCTCGTGTGCAGGGTGGAATACACCTGGTGGCCCGTCATGGCGGCGGCAAAGGCCATTTCCGCCGTTTCGCGGTCGCGGATCTCGCCCACCAGGATGATGTCCGGGTCCTGCCGCATCATCGAGCGGATGCCGTCGGCAAAGCCCAGCTTGACCGATTCGTTGACGGAGGTCTGGCGTATCATGTTCATGGGATACTCGACCGGGTCTTCCAGCGTCATGATGTTGACGCTTTCCGTATTGATATGGTTGAGTATCGAATACAGGGTAGTGGTCTTGCCGCTGCCCGTCGGGCCTGTCACCAGGATCACGCCGTCAGGGCGCGCTATCATCAGTTTCAGCAAGTTCAGTTCCGACTCGGCCAGGCCCAGGGCGCCCAGCGGCACGAGGCCTTTTTGCCGGTCCAGCACGCGCAGCACGACGTTTTCGCCATGCGTGGTGGGCTGGGCCGAGGCGCGGAAGTCGATTTGCCGCCCGGAAAACTTGATGCTGATGCGCCCATCCTGCGGTGCGCGCGCCTCGGCGATATTCATGTTCGACATCACCTTCAGGCGCACGGCCATGGCCGGCCAGTACGATTTATGCAGGCTGCGGATTTGCCGCAGGATGCCGTCGATGCGGTAGCGGATGCGCAGGAACGACTGTTCCGGCTCAAAATGGATGTCCGAGGCGCCGTTTTGCACGGCGTCGGCCAGCAGCGCGTCGATCAGGCGCACCATGGGCTGGCTGTACTCGTCCGACGGCGAAGCCATGCTTTGATAGCTGACTTCGCCCGTTTCGATTTCGTGCAGGATGCCGTCGATCGACAGCTCGAAGCCATAGTACTGGTCGATGGCGCGCGAAATATCGGATTCGTTGACGAGCACGGTGGAAATCGTGATGCCCTTGACCAGCATGGCGCTGATTTGATCGAGCGCAACGATGTTGCTGGTATCAGCCATGGCCAGGATCAGATTGTCCGCCTGCCGCTCGTAGACGATGGGAAACACACGGTAGCGCTTGGCCACGTCTTTCGGAATCAGTTTCAGGGCGATGGCGTCGACCACCAGGCTGGCGAGGTCCGCGCTGACCTGTTTCAGGTTTTCGCTGAGCGCCTCGCGCACGGTCGCTTCCGTGACGAAGCCCAAAGTGATGAGCAGCTTGCCCAGCGGTTCGCTGCTGCGCCGCTGCTCGATGAGGGCGATGCGCAGCTGGTCTTCGCTGATCACACCTTTCTGTATCAGCAACTTGCCGAGCGGAAGTTTTGCTTGTTCTGCCATGTAATACTTATTCCTGACGGGGGGTAATAGTGGCCGACTCGGCCGGGGCCGGGACTGTCACTGCTGCTGCCGGCGCGGGGGCTGCCAGGTCGCGCAGGCGCGCCTGTACCACGGCACGGTCGAACGCGGCGGGCGTGGCTTGCGCCAGGGTCAATGCGCGCTGGTAATACGTGGCGGCCAGCCGGGGCTGGTTCAACCGGTCCAGGCCCACGGCCAGGTTGAAGGCATAGTCGGGATTGCCTGGCGCGGCGCCATAGGCGCGGAAAAATTGCTGCTGCGCCTCGTTCCAGCGGCGCTGCTTGGCGTACACATTACCCAGTGCAAACAGCACGGGGGCGCTGTCGGGGGTACGCGCCAGTATGGCTTTCAGCTTTGCTTCGCTCTGCACGACGTCGCCCTGGCGCAGCCCGATCAGGCCGGCTAGCGCCTCGCCATCGTCGGGATTGATTTCCAGCAAACGCACGTATAGCGACGCCGCTTGCGCGCCCTGGTTCTCGCGCAGGGCCAGGGCCGCCAGCCCCAGCAGCGCATCGCGGTTGTTGGCATCTTGCCGCAGCACCGTTTCGTATTGTTGACGAGCAAGACCCAGTTGGCCGCCATTGAAGGCTTGATAGGCTTGCTGCACGCCGGGGTTGATTTGCGGCGCGGCGACGCTGCGTTGCACCTGAATCTGGCTGTTGTCGGGCGCGGCCACGGGCGGCAGGCTGGGCGGTGCTGGCGGCGGCATGCGCGCCAGTTGCGCGGCCACGGCAGCCTCGGCCGCTGCCTGTATCATGGCTTGCTGTTCCGCCGCGTCGGCTTGCTGGCGCGGCGCCTGCTGTAATTCAGGCGGCAATGCTTGCTGTTGTGGCGCAGGGGCTGTAGCCGCGCCTGGCGTGCCTGCGCCCGGCACCACCACGATAGGGCCGGCAACACCGGCCGTGCCCGGGGCGTCCGTAAGCGGCATGGGCACGCCGGGCAGGTTGGCGCCCGCGCCTGGGTTGGTGCTGGCGCGCCAGTACCAGTACGCCATGGAACCGGCCACAAGCAGCAGAATCGCCAGCAGGACGGCCAGGCGCATGGTGGCCGGGTCCACGCTGATGGGCCCCGTGGGGCCTTTTGGCGGCGTATTGCTGCGGCTGGCGCGTGGCCGGGCGGGCGGCGCTTCGGGGCGAGGGGACTGCTGCGCACCCGGTTGCGGGTCTGGCGGTGAACCCGGCTGGGCAGCACTGGGCTCGGGCGGCGGCGCGGGGGCGTCCGGCATCGGTTCCAGGCTCAGGGTGCTGGCCGCCTGCACGGGCGGCGCGGCAGGCATGGCAAGGGGCTGCACGGCGTCGGCCGGCGCCAGTTCCAGCACCTGGTCGTAGGCTTCGGACGGCTTTTCCAGCTCCTCGTCGGAAAGGCTGTTCTGTTTGGCGCGCTCGGCCTTCTTGAGCGCCTGCATCAGCAAGCTCATGGGAAGTCTCCCTGCAGGCGTGCCTGCGGCTGGACGGCGGGCGCTGGCGGGCCATCCGTGTACGGCTGGCTGTTGAGCGGCGCCTGGCCGGGTAGCAGGTAGCGGTAGTCGCGGTAATCGCCGTCGATGCTGGCATCCTTGACCACCACGGGGCGCATGAAAATCACCAGCTCCGTCTTGCTGCTCGCCTCATTGCGATAAGTAAATAAATTGCCCACCAAAGGCAGGCTGGACAGGCCCGGTACGCCATCCTTGGCATTGTCGACGGAATCCTGCATCAGGCCGCCCATCACGGCGATCTGGCCATTGCTCACTTTCATGATCGATTCCAGCTCGCGCGCCTGGATCACGGGCACGCGGCTTTGCACATTCGCCGTGGCCAGGGCCGGATTCGGGTCTTGCACGTAGCCAACGATGCGCGTGATGGTGGGGCGTACGTTCAGGGTAACTTCATCGCTGTCGGAAATCTGCGGCGTGACGCTCATGACGAAGCCCACGGGCACCGTCTCGAGCTTCGATTCATAGGTGGCCGGCGTGGTGATGGTGCCCGTCGAGCTGATCACGGCGGGCGTCACCTTGATGGTAAAGAAGACATTGTTGTCCACCACCTTCAGCATGGCCGTCTGATTGTTGAGCACGCTGATCTTCGGGCTGGACAGCACTTTCACCTTGCCAAACGATTCGAGCAGCTGGATGGTGGTGGCAAAACTGTCTTTCACATAATTGAGAAGGAAGATGCCCGGCGTGACATTGGGCGTGACGCCACTGGACAGTACCGACGTGCCCACTTGCCCCTGCCGCAGCTGCAGGCTGCCCGTCAGGCGCGCCCAGTTGATGCCTTGCTGGTATTCATTACTCAGGCGCACTTCGATGATGGTCGCCTCGATCAGCACTTGCCGCTTGGCGCTGTGCAAGACCGCATCGAGGAATTCAGCGATCTTTTCATGCTGGCGCCCCGTGGCCCGCACCGCGATCAGCCCGCCCTCGACGTTGACGACCACGGACGAGGGACCGCCCTTGTTGGCCAGTTTCAGCAGCGGCATGCCGTTCGCGTCCAGCGCTTGGCCAGGGTTCGCGTTCTGGCCGGGCACCTGCTGGCCCGGCGCATATTGTCCGCCATTCGGCACCGTATTCTGCATCGGCGGCTGGGCGCCGTACTGGCCCGCCTGCCCCGGCGCGGGGAAATTGCCGGCCTGGTTCTGCTGCTGGCCTGGCTGTCCTTGTTGCGCCTGCTGACCGGGCACGCTCGTCAATTGCTGGTTCAGCTGCGCCAGCGGGTCCACCTGCACATCGTTGAGCGTGGTCTCGCGCAGCAGGTCGCGGATATTTTTTTCCAGGCTGTACCAGAAATTATTTTCCGAACGATTCACCACCAGGGTGGTCGAATTGTTGTTGCCATTGCCGCCTTGCGTACTGCCCACTGGATTGCTGGCGTTGTTCGACCCGCCGCCCGCCGTGGAGATTTGCGTGGCGATATTCACGCTGCTGTTGGTGCTGCGCGCCATGTTGACGTAATCGACTTTGTAATTGCGCCACACGGGCGCGTCGGGCAGCACCGTCAGGTTCTTGCCATCGATTTCATAGCGCATGTCGATTTGCTTGCCGATGCGCGACAGCAGTTGCGGCAGGGTCTGGTTCAGCGCATTCAGGGTGACGCTGCCCTCGATCTGCGGGTGGATGTCGACGTTCATGCCAGCATCGCGCGCCAGCGCAAACAGCAGCGATTGCACGGGCACCTTGTGCACGGTGACGCTGTAGGTTTCCACCTTGGGCGCGGGCAGGGGCGCGGCCAGCGCGCTGCTTTGCTGCACCGGTTCTGGAATGGCGCCAGCAGGTGGGGGCGCGGCATTGATGTGGCCAGGCGATAGCTGCGGTTGATGCGCGGCACAACCGGCCAGCATGGCGCTGCATGCGAGGGTGACCCAAGAGGCCAGCACAGGAATAGGGTGTTGATTCATGAAAAGTTCGCCCTTTGAGTCGTGTTGTGCTTTTGTAATTTTAACCAGCATGATCGCCTAAAAGCAATCGGCTGTGCAGGCCCGGGACGCAATATGGAGAAATAAAGTTAGGGTGCGCCACGCCCTGCTTGTGCCGGGATCGCGGCATTAATTTCCGTGCGGATACTATCTATGCTGCTAAGCAATATTTTCTGCGGCGATGCGGGGGCTATCCTGGCCCAGACGGCTTCGGCGCTGGCCCGGTCGGCAAAGCTGCCGTAGACGATGGCCAGGCGCGCGGCGGCGCTGGCGGGCGCCTGCTGCTGCGACTTAGCTGCTGGCCTGCTTGCGGGGGCTGTGCCAGGCAGGCGAAAGACGTGGACGTCATGCAAGCCGATGGCTTGCTGCGCCTGCTGCAAAAAGGTTTCTGCTGCGGCCGTCTCGCTGGCAGGCAGGCTGGCAATCTGCAGTACCAGCTGCTGCGGCCCCTGCTGTTCCAGCCAGCCGCGCGATTCGGCCAGCTTGCTGTTGAGCAGCGTTGACGGCGCTGGCAAGCGGGGGTGCTGGACCGCTGCCTGCAGCGTGGCTGGCGCCGCCATGCCCGTTGTCTGGCCCGGCCTCAGCCATTGCCACAGCAGCGCAGCGGCCAGCAGCAGCATCAGCGCGCACAAGGCGCCCGCCAGCAGCTTGCCCGCATGCCAGGGTGCGCGGTAAAAGGGAGTGTCGGCGATGGCCAGGCGCACATGGCGCGCGCTCACTTGTTGAGCATCGTCTGCATACGCGGCCAGCAAGGCCTTGTCGGCCAGGACATTGACCCTGCGCACGATGCCCTGCGAGGAGCGCGCCAGCTGGCGCAGCGCGGCCGGCGTGAAAACGAGCGGCGCCGTGCGGCCGGCGGCGGCCAGGCGACAAGTCAGATAGTCGTTCAGCAAGGCCTGCGGCAGGCAAGGTACGATGAAACTGTGGGTGATGCGCTCCTTTAACTGGCGGAACTGGGGCAAGTCCAGGGTATGCTGCAATTCCGGCTGGCCAAACAGGACGATTTGCAGCAGCTTGTGGCTGGCCGTCTCCAGGTTCGTCAGCAGGCGCAGCGCTTCCAGGGTGGCGCCCGGCATGGCTTGCGCTTCTTCTGCCAGCAGCACCACCTGGCGCCCGGCCGCATGCCTGGCGATCAGCTCGCCATGCAGGGCGCGCAGCACGGCATCGGCGCGGCAGCCATCCAGCGCCAGGCCCAGTTCGGCGGCGATGGCGTGCAAGACTTCGTCCGGTTCCAGGCGGGGATTGAGCAGGTACACCACATCGACGTGGGGCGGCAGGCGTTCGGCCAGCATGCGGCACAGCATGGTCTTGCCGCTGCCCACTTCGCCCGTCAGCTTGATGATGCCTTCGCCTTGCGTGACGGCATACTGCAGCGCCGCGAGCAGTTCGCCCCGTGTATTGCCGGGGTAGAAGAAGGCCGGGTCCGGCGTGATGCCGAAGGGCGCGGTGCGCAAGTCGAAATGGCGCAGATACATGCCGTGCGGGGACGGTGCGTAAGGCCGCCCGGGCGGCGCAGGAAGAGGGGCGTGCGTGTCGGCGTTCATGCTGCGATGCAATTGAGGAACGCCTGTTCCAGGCTGGCGCCCGCCGTGCCACCGTGGCGTGCGCGGCATTCGGCGGGCGTGCCCGTAAACACGATGCGGCCCGCATGCAGGATGGCCATGCGGTCGCACAGTTCTTCCACGTCGGCCAGTGCATGCGAGGTGAACAGGGCGCCGCGGCCTTGGGCGCGCGCTTGCCGCAGCACTTGTTTGAACTGGGCGCGCGCCTTCGGGTCGAGTCCGCTCATCGGTTCGTCCAGTAGCAATTGCGGCTTGCCCGACAGCAAGCAGGCGGCCAGCCCCAGTTTTTGCATCATGCCTTTCGAGTAGTCGCGCGCGGGGCGCAGCAAGGCATCGGGCGCCAGGTCCAGCGCGCCCAGCGCTTGCTGCAGCGCTTGCGCATCGGGGCGCACATTGTGCAGGCGCGACAAATAGCGCAGGAAGTCGCCACCCGTCAGGTAGTAGGGCGCCTGGAAACGTTCCGGCAGAAAGGACAAGGGCTGGCGCGCCGCGCCGTGCCGGTGCGGCTGGCCGAAAATGGCGATGTTGCCCCGCTCGGGCGTGCAAAAGTCCAGCAGGCATTTGAGCAGGCTGGTCTTGCCCGCGCCATTCACGCCGACCAGGCCGAACAGTTCGCCCGCGCGTACCTGCAGGTCGACGCCGCGCAGCACGGCGATGCCCGCCAACTGCAGATGCACGTTGTGAAACTCGATGGAACAGGTGGTCATAGGGGCAATGGTCAGCAGGCAAGACGGCGTACGGTCACCATTATTGGCACGGGCGCAGGTGGACGGCAAGTGTTTCCTTGCAGAGTGTTGAAATGCACGAAAATCAAGTGACGGAATGTATTTTCTTTAAGAAACAACAGGTTCTGGAATAAAATACCCCCACGCGCCGCTGGCGTGCATCGTCTGATGAATCTGTCGAGGAGCAAGCATGGCAAGGCCAGAGAAAGTCCGGCTCGGTGAAATTTTAGTGCAGCAGCAATTGCTGACGGAAGAACAGTTGGGCCAGGCCTTGACGGAACAGAAGCGCTCGGGGCGCAAGCTGGGCCGCGTTTTTGTTGAACACGGCTTTGTCACGGAAGAGCAGATTTCGGGCGCGCTGGCGCGCCAGCTGGACATTCCCTACATCAACCTGAAGTTCTACAACATCAATTCCGAGCTGGTGCGCCTGCTGCCGGAAACCCAGGCGCGCCGTTTTCGCGCGCTGGTGCTGGAAGACCGGCGCGAGGGCTTGCTGGTTGGCATGTCCGATCCCACCGACCTGTTCGCGTACGATGAGATCGCGCGCCTGGTCAAGCGCCAAATCGAGCTGGCCGTGGTCAATGAAACGGAAGTGCTGGCCGCGATCGACCGCATCTACCGTCGGACGGAAGATATCTCCACCCTGACGCGCGAGCTGGAGCAGGACCTGGGCGACGTGTCCGTCGACTTTGGCGCCCTGGCCGCCAATCCGGGCCTGGAAGAGGCGCCCATCGTCAAGTTGCTGCAATCGGTGTTCGAGGACGCCACGCAAGTGCGCGCCTCGGACATCCACATTGAACCGCAGGAAGGCCGGCTGCAGATCCGTTTCCGCATCGACGGCGTGCTGCACCTGCAGACGGAGGCGGACAGCAAGATCGCCAGTTCGCTGGCGCTGCGCCTGAAACTGATGTCGGACCTCGATATTTCCGAGAAGCGCCTGCCGCAGGATGGCCGCTTCGCCATCCGCGTAAAAAATCAACGCATCGACGTGCGTATCTCCACCATGCCGACGCAATATGGCGAATCGGTGGTGATGCGGCTGTTGAACCAGGGCGGCACGACCTTGCGCCTGGACGCCATCGGCATGCCGCCCAAGCTGGTGCAACAGTTCCGCGCCATCGTGAACCGCCCGAATGGCCTGGTGCTGGTGACGGGGCCGACCGGCAGCGGCAAGACGACGACCTTGTATTGCGCCTTGTCCGAGCTCAATTCCGTGGAAAAAAAGCTCATCACGGTGGAAGACCCCGTCGAGTACCGTTTGCCCGGTATTAACCAGGTGCAAGTGAACGACAAGATCGAGCTCAGTTTTGCCCGCGTGCTGCGCTCGGCCCTGCGGCAGGATCCCGATATCGTGCTGGTGGGCGAGATGCGCGACCAGGAAACGGCGCAAATCGGCCTGCGCGCCGCCATGACGGGCCATTTGGTGCTGTCGACCCTGCATACGAATGACGCCATCAGCACGCCGCTGCGCCTGATGGACATGGGCGTGCCCCGCTACATGGTGGGCAGCTCGCTGCAAGCCGTGCTGGCGCAGCGCCTGGTGCGCGTGATCTGCGAAAGCTGCAGCACGCCGTACCAGCCCACGCCCAACGAATACGAATGGCTGCGCCTGGAACTGGGCGAGCTGGTCGAGCGCAACCAGTATTTCCATGGCAAGGGCTGCTCGCATTGCAACGGCATGGGTTACCGGGGCCGCACGGGCGTGTACGAATTGCTGGAAATTACGCGCGCCGTGGCCGACGCCGCGAACCATGCCGATCCTTCCCACTTCATGAGGGTGGCGATGGAGCAGATGGCGGGCGAAACCCTGCGCCGCCACGCCGTGCAGCTGGTGGTGCAAGGTCGCACGACGGTGATGGAAGCAATGCGCATCAGCAACCAGAGCGAGGATTGAGGTGCCATTTTTTGCTTACAAGGCGCGCAATGCCAGCGGCGAACTGCTGACAGGTGTGATGGAAGGCGCCGACAGCGGCGCCGTGGCCGACCAGTTGTTTTCCACCGGCGCCACGCCGGTGGAAATCCTGGCGACCAAAAAAGCCGCCACTACCGGCACCGATATCGGCTGGTGGCAAAAACTGACCGAGAAAAAAGTCAGTTCGATGGACGTACAATTGTTCAGCCGCCAACTGTACACCCTGCTCAAGGCGGGCGTGCCCATCATGCGCGGCCTGGCCGGCCTGCAGGAATCCGCCATCAGCCCCGCATTTGGCCGCGTCATCAAGGATGTGCGCGAGTCGCTCGACGCAGGCCGCGAACTGTCGGCCGCCATGGCGCGCCACCCCACCGTGTTCACGCCGTTTTACCTGTCGATGGTGCGCGTGGGCGAAATGACGGGGCGGCTGGATGAGGTGTTCCTGCGCCTGTTCGACCATCTGGAATTCGACCGCGACATGCGCGCGCGCGTGAAGACGGCCACGCGCTACCCCAGTTTCGTGATCGTGGCGATGCTCGTCGCCATGGTGATCGTCAACATGTTCGTGATTCCCCAGTTCGTGAAAGTGTTCGCCAGCTTTAATGCCGAACTGCCTTTGATGACGCGCATCCTGATTGGCACATCGGGCTTCATGGTGGCGTACTGGCCGGTGCTGCTGGTAGTGACGATAGCCGCGATAGCCGCTTTTCGTGCCTGGTTGCGCACCGTGCCTGGCCGCTACACGTGGGACCGCTACAAGTTGCGCTTCCCCATCGCCGGGAAGATAATCCTGAAAGGCACGATGGCGCGCTTCGCGCGCAGTTTTGCCCTGTCCAGCACCAGCGGCGTGCCCATCGTGCAGGCGTTGACGGTGGTGTCGCAAACGGTAGATAACGCCTACCTGTGCGCCCGGGTCGAACAGATGCGCGACGGCGTCGAGCGCGGCGACAGCATCCTGCGCACCTCCGTGGCGGCGGGCGTTTTCACGCCGGTGGTGCTGCAAATGATCGCCGTCGGCGAAGAGTCCGGCTCGCTGGACGAGCTGATGAATGAAATCGCCCAGATGTACGAGCGGGAAGTGGACTACGAATTGAAGACCCTGTCCGCGCAAATCGAACCCATCCTGATCGCCTTTCTTGGTGTCATGGTATTGGTGCTGGCGCTGGGCATCTTCTTGCCAGTGTGGGACTTGGGCAAGGTCGCCCTGCATAAATGACAAAGTGCCATTCGCCAAAAAACAACGTTGTGGCTGGCTCGTCAAGGCAGCGGGGATTTACCTTGTTTGAGCTGGCCGTCGTGGCGTCCCTCATCGCTGTGCTGGCGGGCGTGCTGTTGAGCAGGTTAACAGTGGTGCAGCAGGAAGCGGAGCGGGTCGCGGTACAGCAAACGGTCGCGGCTTTGCGCGCGGGCCTGCGCATGAAAGTGCTGCAACTATATGTGGCTGGCCAGCAAAACCAGTTGCCTGCGCTGGCGGGGCAAAATCCCGTCGATTGGCTGCTTGAAAAGCCGGTCAATTATTTGGGTACATATACGGCGCCGGCGATAGAAAAACTTCCCCAAAGTCATTGGTTTTTTGATCAAAGTAATGCAGAATTAATATATATATTAAATCGAGGCAACATTTTTGGCGGATACCGTTCCGAGTTGCTTCAATTCAAGGTAAGCTTGCAGCAAGCGCCCCTTGCTTCGGCCAAGCCCTCAAGCCAGGTGGATGCGCCGCAGTTGGCCCTGATGCAGATGGGCGAGGCGGGCGGGCTGAAATAGTTTTTGTATTCTGAGGGTAAATTTTGCCAGCGGTGTTTTTTTTGATTTTTTGGAGATCAGCATGAAGATCAGCAATAGTAAGCAGTCGATTCGTCGTTTTCAACAAGGTGCCCAAGCGGGCTTTACGCTGATCGAGTTAATCGTCGTCATCGTTATCCTGGGCATCCTGGCGGCCACCGCGATTCCCCGTTTTATCAATTTGTCGGCTGATGCCCGTCTGGCGAAAATCAATGGCGCCCGTGCATCGGTCCAGGCAGGCGCAGCCCTGGCTCATGCGCGATGGATGGTCGATGGTGCGGTCGCCGCGGCTCCCTCCGTGCTAATGGAAGGGGCTACTGTTACTCTGGCGAATGGCTATCCTACTGCTGACGCCGCCGGCATCCTCGCGGCAGCCGGCATCGCAATAACGGATTTTAGCGTGACGGGCACGGGGCCGTTAACGATCGCCGCTGACGCCGCCCATGCCACATGCTCGTTCAGCTATACGGCGGCCGCAGCCAATGCCGCACCGCAGGTGGGCCCCGCGCCTACTACTGGCTGTTAATGGTATGAGTCCCGCATGCGGCGGCGGGTCGCGTTGCATGCAATCCGCCTGGCTCGCCAGGCGTTTTTATTCTTCCCGGCATGTTTCAGCCGTCATGCCGCTCATTGCCACAGGTGTACACAATGCTGTCTCCAGCAGGTTTGATGTTTGCCGGACCGACCAGCCGTGGACGCCAGCAGCGCGGCTTCACCCTGGTCGAGCTGATCGCCGTGCTGGTGGTGGGTGGCATCCTGGCGGCCGTCGCCATGCCCCGTTTCTTTCAAAAGGACAGTTTTGATGCGCGCAGTTTTGCCGATCAAAACGTGAGCATGCTGCGCTATGCGCAAAAATTGGCGATTGCGCAAAACCGGCCCGTCTTCGTGCTGCTTAACGGCAGCAGCATTGCCCTGTGCTTTAGCGCCGCCTGCGAGGCGTCCAACCGCGTCTTGCCGCCAGCCGGCGGTAACAGCGGCCGCAAGGCCACCCTGGCCGCCTGTGCGAATGCCACGGCGTGGCTGTGCGAGGGCGCGCCCGACAAGATCAGCTACAGCGTGCCGCAGGAAGCGGCAGCCTTTTATTTCAATGCCCTTGGCCGACCTTACAAGTCCACTGACACCGAACCTGTCTCCAGCTTTCCCGCGCGCGTCAGCATCGGCATCAGCGGCGGCGGCATCCCGCGCACTATCGTGGTCGAAGGGGAAACCGGCTATGTCCATTACTAGGGGCGCCATCATCGCGGCGCGCGGGCCGGGGCAGCGGGGCGTGACCTTGATCGAACTGGTCATCTTCATCGTGGTGGTCAGCATCGCCGTCGTTGGCCTGCTGCAAATTTTCGCCCGCACCACGGCCAGCAGCGCCGATCCGCAATTGCGCAAGCAGGCGCTGGCCATCGCGGAAGCCATGCTCGATGAGATCGAAGGGGCGCGGTTTACATATTGTCCGGCGGACGATCCCGCGGCGGAAACGGCCACCAGCGTGGCCGATTGCACGCTGGCGGAAGGGCCTGCAAATTCGATACGCCCCTATTACAGGGTAAGCGATTACAATCTGATCAACCCGCCATATACGTATACCACCACCGATGTGGCTGGCAATGACTTTCCGAAGGGCTATGTCGCCGACGTGGTCATCAGCCCTGTTTTGGTAAATGACAAAGGTTTGCAGCACGCTCCCTCGGCCACCGATCCCACGGCGCTGCGCATCACGGTCACTGTGTCATACGGTGCGAATCAGCAGATCGTGCTGGACGGCTACCGCACGCGCTACGCGCCGAACAGTATTCCATGAACACTTATTTCCCTCTGCGCCGCGCGCGTGGCTTTACCTTGATCGAACTGATCGTGGTCATCATCATCACGGCCATCGTCGCCGGCATGGTGACGGTGTTCATCCGTGCCCCCGTGCAAAGCTATCTGGATGTGACCGCCCGCGCCGAACTGGCCGACGCGGCCGATACGGCATCGCGGCGCATCACGCGCGACGTGCGCCTGGCGCTGCCCAACAGCGTGCGCGTGACGAGCAATAGCAGCGGCAGTTATCTGGAGCTGCTGCTGACCAAGGCGGGTGGACGCTATCTGTCGGAAGACGATAATCCTAACTTAGTGCCGGGCAATGTGCTGGCCTTCGATCCCCTCACGCCGGTGAGCAATGCGAACGTCTTTACCATCGTTGGCGCCGCGCCGTCCGGCATGCAAGCCATCGTGCCCGGCGACTTTATCGTCGTCAACAATCTTGGCGGCCAGCCTCCCGTGAATGCCTATGACTGCAGTGGGCAGTGTAACCGCGCCCAGGTCGCGTCCATCAGCGGCACCAATGTCACGCTGGCCAAGAACCCCTTTGTCGAGCAAACACCATCCATGCCTTCGCTCAGCTATCGTTTCCAGGTGGTCAGTACGGTAGTGACTTATCACTGCGCGCCGAATACGAACGGCACGGGCACGCTGACGCGCTATGCAGGCTATGCGATCCAGGTGGCCCAGCCGGTCAGCACAGCGGCGCTGCTGACTGGCGCGCCGTCGGCGGCGCTGATGGCCAATCAGGTGGCCGCTTGCGTCTTTTCCTTCGATACGCTGCCCAACCAGCAGCGCGGCCTGGTCAGTGTCAGCCTGACCCTGGGCGCGTCCGGCGGCAACGCGGGCCAGATCACGCTGGTGCAACAGGCACAGGTCAATAATTCGCCATGAGAATAGCCATTTCCCCCATGCCGCGTGGACGGCGCCCATGCCGCCCGGCGCGCGGCTTCAGCATCATCACCGCCATCTTCCTGCTGGTGGTGCTGTCCGCCTTGGGCGTGGCGCTAGTTTCCATCTCGACCATGCAGCACGCCGAGTCGGCGCTGGACGTGCAGGGCGCGCGCGCCTACCAGGCGGCACGGGCCGGCATGGAGTGGGGCGTGTACCAGCAGCGCATCAATGGCATTTGTGAGCCAAGTAACAGTTTTGCCTTGCCCGCGAATGGCACGCTGAGCGGTTTCAGCGTCACCGTGCGCTGCACGCAGGCGGCGGGAGCACTGCCCCGTTTTCAAGTGATTGCGACCGCCTGCAACCAGCCGGTGGGCAGCGTTTGCGCCACTGCCAACGCCACCAACAATCCCGATTATGTGCAGCGCGTCGTGCAGGCGGAGTTTTAAACACGGCACGTTAAAGGAGTAATATGCAGGCAATCATCGCCTTATGGATAGCCGTCGTGGCGCTGCTTGCTTGCGCGCCAGCCCAGGCGGCAACCTACGCCAACACCAGTTTTGCCTACAGCTGGATCGACGCCAGCAATCATGCCAAGCTCGGCTATAACACCACGCCCTACCGATTTAACGGCTCTGCCGGCTGCGGTACCTCGCCGCCCATTCTCGACGATACGCTCAGTGATGCCTTGCCTATCGGTTTCAGCTTCATGTATTCGGGCGTGGCCTTCACCACCTTGCGCGTGATGACGAATGGCCGGGTGCAATTCAATAACAATGTCACCTGCGGCTATGGCAGCCCGGTCCAGACGCTGCCGTATCCGGACAGCAGCTTGAATTACACCATGCGCATCTATGGCAACGATCTCGATCCCACCTCGAAACTGGAACTGCCCACCTACAATACCGCCTGCGCCAGCCGCACCACCTGCTATGTCAGTTACGCCACCATCGGCACGGCGCCATACCGCAGCTTCGTTGTGACCTGGAATAATGTGCCGGAATGGACCACGGGCGCCAATCCCACGGGTTCCTACACGCTGCAATTGATCTTGCAGGAAAACGGTGAATTCGTTTACCAGTATGGCGCCGCCGTGGCGGGGCCGTCCGCCAAGCTGGGGCAGATAGGCTGGCAGGCGGACAGCAACGATTACGACACACCGCAAACAGGGTTTCCGGTGACGAACTCGGCGATCAAGTTCTACATTCCCCGTCCGGTGCTCGAGTACCGCATGGAGCAGCCCAGCTGGAACAATACGCCGGCGCAAGTCAGCGATACCAGCGGCAACGGTCGTGATGGCACGGTGCTGGGTGGCGCGCAGACGATAGCTGCCGGTCGCGTCTGCCGTGCCGCCAGTTTCCCCCTCAACACCAGCACCTCCGCCATCGATGCGGTCGACAGCGGCCTTTCCGTGCCCGGCAGTATGGGCGGTGCCGGCACCATCACGTTCTGGTACAAGGCCAACACGGCCTGGTCGGGCAGCGGCGCGCGCGATGCGCAACTGCTCGACGCCACCCAGCTGAACAACGAATGGTTTTTTCTCGTGCGGCGCAGCACGGGCGCCTTGCGCTTCGTCGTCACGGACAGCCTGGGCAACCAGCGCATAGTGGAAACGGCTGCCAATAGCGTGCCCGCCGGCACCTGGAAGCATATCGCCGTGAGCTGGAGCTTCAATGCGCTGGCGGCGTCCAATAGCGACCACTTGCGTATCTATGTCGATGGCGTGCTGCAAAAGGAGTCGGCGTTTACCACGGCGGCGGTAGTGTCGCCGCGCATCGGGTCCCTGTTTGTCGGCGACAACCGCAGCGCATTTACGGGGCAGAACGGCAGCGGCAATTCCACCGATGGCGCGATCGACGAATTGCGTGCCTATAACTATGAAGGCGGCCTGGCGCTGGTGCAGCGCGACCAGAACCTGAGCCAGGCGGGCTGCCTGAACCATTACGCGGTGACGAATACGGGTACCGGCCTGACCTGCCAGCAAAGCACGCTCACGGTCACGGCGCATGACGTCAATCACAACAATATTGTGATGCCCAACAACACCACGCAAATCCAGCTGAGTACCTCGAACGGCATCGGCGACTGGGCCCTGATCTCGGGCTATGGCGTGCTTTCCAATGGCGCGCTGAACGACGGCGTGGCGACCTATCTGTTCAACGGCGAGTACCAGGCCGTGTTTGGCCTGAGCAGCGGCACGGCAGCCACCGTTAGCGTCAATGTGACGGATGGGCAGTTCACGGAGCAGGAAGACCAGTCGCTGGTGATCAAGGCGTGCGCGGTGGCGCGCTTCAACGCCTGCGAGGCGACCTCGCCCCGTTGCGTGCCCAGCACCAGCAGTATCAGCTATGCGCGCCTCAATACCAAGCTGGCCGACACGGCCTTCAAGCTCGACCTGGTGAAACTGAAAACCGATGCCAGCCTGGAAACGAATTTCGCCGGCGCGGCCACGGTGGATTTGCTGGTCAATACCGCCACCGGCGTCGCGCTGGGGGCGAATAACTGCCCGCTGACCCAGACGGCGGTCATTCCGCTGGGCCTGGTGGCATTCACGGGCGGCTATTCGAGTGCCAATGTGATCATCCCGGCCAGCGCCATCAGCGCCGTGGCGCCCAAGTACAGCGCTTACCGCGATGTGCGTGTGCGCGTGACTTGCACCGCGGCCGTGTGCGGCACGGCCAATGTGGGATGTTCAACCGACAATTTCGCGGTGCGGCCACAGCAGTTCACGCTCAGTTCCAACATGAGCAACAGCGGCCTGAGCGGCACGCCCAGCCTGGCGGCGGGCGCCCAGTTTACCTTGAGCGCAGCGGCTGTCGCCGGCTATAACGGCACGCCGCTGGTCGACAATACCGCGGCAGGCCAGAAAATCACCGGTTTCCTCAGTGTCACCGACTACTCCAACCGCCTCGCGTCGACATCCAATGCCAGCCCGTTTCCGCTGGGGCAGGCCGTGCTGGCCAGCGGCCTGGCCAGCAACAGCGGCGTGACCTATGGCGATGTCGGCACCTTCCGCATGCTGCCCGAGGCCGTGCTCGACAATGCCTACACCAGCGTCGACCAGCCTGCCGATTGCGTCATTGGCAGCAGCAGCAATACGGCCGTGAATGGCAAGTTTGGCTGCAATATCGCCAACCAGGCGCAAACCCCGGCGCCCGTCTTCGGCCGCTTTTTCCCTGACCACTACGCGCTCACGGGCGCACTGACGGCGGCCTGCGGCGACTTCACCTACATGGGGCAGCGCGAACTGGGCGTCGTGCTGGGTGCGACGGCATTAAGCAAGAGCAACCAGATTCTGGCCCGCTATGGCAGCGCCTATCCCGGAATCGCCAGCGTCAGCGTGGGCGCGGGCAATGCCGGCGCGGCACTGTCCATCGGCCGCCTGGCGCCAGCCTTGCCCGCCTTTGCGTGGAACCAGGGGCGCAGCGGGCGTTCCTACACGACCGATGGTGCTGCTTATGCCGCCGGCAGCACGCAAGTGGTGGTGGCAGGCAGCGGCGGCCTGTCGGCGGGCGAACTGATCAAGTTTGGCGGCGACGGCGCCATCTACACGGTGCAGGCAGGCACTGCCGGCGCGGGTAGCATTACGCTCGCCGCACCTGGTCTGCAGCAGGCGATTCCCAGCGGCACGACCGGCATCACGGTACTGCACAGCTTTGACCGAGTGGCCAGCGGCCAGGATGGCCCGTACGACGATTTTTCGCTGGTGGTGGGTATCAGCGACAGCGACGGCGCGCTCATTTCCAGCGTGAATGGCTTGGCGGTCGCGCCCGCCGCCAGCGTTGCCATTGGCGATACCCGCCTGCGTCATGGCCGCTTGCGCATCAACAGTATGTATGGCTCGGAAAAGCGCGCGCTGCTGGTGCCCTTGGTCGCGCAATACTGGAACGGCAGCGCATATGCCGCCAATACGCTGGACAATTGCACGGCCCTGCTGCGCAAGAATTTCATCTTGAAGGATTATCTCAACCTGACGGATGCGCAGTTGCCTGCCGCGACCACCTTGCCGCTCGACAGTGGTTTGCTGCAGCAGGGCGCCGGCAGCGTGCTGATGGCAAAGCCCGCCGCACCCGTGACGAAAAAAGGCACGCTTACGCTACAGTCGCTGATACCGTACCTGCCGGGACAGGCGCGCCAAACTATCGGCACGTTCAAGAGCGAGTTCATGCTGTACATGCGCGAAATGTATTGAAGGGCATGCGATTTTTCGGCGCGTCGTGACATTCGTGATGTTTTCCTGTAAATGTGTTGCCAATGTTTTCTTTTTTAACCTGTTCATACCTGCTATGAATTAAAATTGATTGAATGCATCATTCGGACGGCACCGCTGTCGTAGCATTTCATTATCTGGATCGGTGGCATGGGTTTATTCGCAAAAGCAAAAAAATACGAGGGTTGGCTGGCGACATCATTGTCAGCGGAAGGCGTGTGCGCTGCCGTGGTCAAGCGGCGCGCGGATGACAAGCCGCTGGTGCAGGCGGCGGTCATGTATCCCGGACGCAAGCCGCTGGCGGCGGCGACCCTGGAAAAAATGAACCGGGATGTGCATGCCCAGTCTTATCGAAACACCACTTTGCTCGGCGCGGGCGAGTATCAGATACTGACGCTCGACGCGCCGAACGTGCCGCCGGACGAGCTCAAGACCGCCGTCCGCTGGCGCCTGAAGGACATGATCGACTTTCCTGCGGCGGACGCCACCGTCGACGTCATCGATATTCCTGCCGACAAGAACGGGCCGGGACGCGCGCAATCGCTGTTCGCCGTCGCGGCGCGCAACACTGCCGTGGCCCAGCGCCAGGCGCTGTATGGCGAAAGCAAGATCGCCCTGTCGGTCATCGATATCCCGGAAATGGCCCAGCGAAATATCGCAGGCTTGATGGAAACGCCGGGACGCGGCCTGGCCATGCTGTCTTTCGATGGCGAAGGGGGGCTGTTGACCGTGACGTTCGATGGGGAACTGTATCTGGCGCGCCGCATCGACGTGACCGTGGCGCAGCTGGCCGATACCAGCGACACCCAGCGGCAGCAGTATTACGACAGGATCACGCTGGAACTGCAGCGTTCCTTTGACCATTTCGACCGTCAATTCCATTTTATTTCCGTTGCCAGGCTGGTTCTGGCGCCGACCGGCAGCGACGGCCTGCATGCTTACCTGGCGGACAATTTGTACATGCCGGTCGAGGCGCTGGATCTGACGGCATTGTTTGATTTTTCCAAGGTGCCGGACCTGTTGGCCGCTGCCGGCCAGGCGCGCTTTTTCCTGGCCCTGGGTGCGGCCCTGCGGCAGGAGGAGATGCCAGCGTGAGCCAGCAAATCAATCTGTTCAACCCCGCGTTTGAAAAACAGAAGCAGGCGCTGTCGGCGGTGGGCTTGCTGCGTGGCCTGGGTCTGGTCCTTGCCGCCAGTGTGGCAGTGGTCTGGTTCGGCGCGCGCCAGGTGGCCGCACTGGAGCGGACGGCGGCCGACGCCAAGGTCGTGCTCGATGCACGCGAGGCGCGGCGGGCGGATGTGTTCGCGCGGTTTCCCGTGCCCGGCAAGGACCCGCTGATCGCGGGCGCGCTGGGCCAGGCAGAGGCTGACCGCGGCGCCTTGCTGGAAGCCGGGCAAATTCTGCAGGGTGGCGAACTGGGCAATACACAGGGCTATGCCGATTATTTCCGCGCCTTCGCGCGCGCCAGAGTCAATGGCTTGTGGCTGACGGGGGCGAGCATCGCCGGCGCCGGCAAGGAAATTGGCTTGCGGGGGCGCGTCGTGCAGCCGGACTTGCTGCCCCAGTACATCAGCGCCCTGTCCAGGGAATCGGCGTTGCAAGGCAAATCGTTCGCGCGCCTGGACATGGCCACCGCTCAGCTTCCTGCCCAGGCCGCCGTCTCAGCGCCAGCATTGCCAGGCGCAGCGCCGGCCGCTGCCGTGGCGGCACCGGCGCCGCGCTTTATCGAATTCAGTTTGCAATCGTCGGCGGCACCCGCCAGCGATGCAGGGGCGGTCAAGCAATGAAACAGCAATGGCAACAATTTGCCCTGAAATTTGATGCGCTCAGCGTGCGGGAACGGATCATGGTCTTTGGCGCCAGTGCCGCGCTGCTGATTTTCATGGTTGTTTATCTGTTCGTCGATCCGCTGTTGACCAGGCGCAAGGCGCTGGCCGACACGATTGCCCAGCGCCAGCAGGCCGTCGCGGCCATCGATGTCGAGATGGCGCAAAGGATGGCAGCGCATGCGGGCGACCCCAACCAGCAGGACCGCATCCGGCTCGAACGGATCAGGCAGGAAGTCCAGCAGATGCGGCAATCCCTGCAAGCGACGCAAAACGGTCTGGTGGCGCCCGAGCGCATCGTGCCGATGCTGCAGCAATTGCTGAAACAGCAGGCCAACTTGCGCCTGGTGTCGCTGGCCACATTGCCATCCGGCGCCATGGGGCAGGGCGGCCATGTCGCCACCAAGGCGGCGCCGTCCGCACCTGCGGCCGCGCCTGCCGGGCAGTCGCCAGCGGATGCCGAACCGGCGAAGGCGCCGGCCTTGCTATACCGTCATGGTGTGGAAATCGTATTGCGTGGGAATTATCTGGATATGGTGAATTATATGGATGCCGTGGAGGCCATGCCGGCCCATGTGTTCTGGGGCAAGGTCAATATGCAAGTCGAGCAGTACCCGAATGCCACGCTGAGCCTGACCCTGTACACGCTCAGCCTGGACGAGAAATGGATCGCGCTGTGATGCGCGCCAGGCGCTACGCCGCTGTTGGTACTGTGCTGCTGGCCTTGGCGCCATGGGCCTTTGGACAGGGTCTGGTCGATCCGACCAGACCGCCCGATGCGGCGCCTGTCGAGGGCAGTGCCGTGTCCGCCCGCGCGGCGCGGCCGCAGCTGCAATCGGTGTTGATCTCCCATCAGCCTGGCGGACGGCGCCTGGCCGTGATCGATGGCCGCAGCGTGCGCGCGGGCGACAAGGTGGGCGGCGCAGTCGTCGTCAGCATAGACGAGGCGAGCGTGGCGCTGCGGCGCGGCAAGACCCTGGAAACGCTGCGGCTGTACCCGAAGACGGTCGATGCGAATGATGCAATGCATGTACGAAGGAAACAGGTTCATGTCACCCAATAAACACAAGGCGGGAATGCGTAAGATATTTGAAATAAGCAAGCGGGCAAGCGTCCTGGGACTTGCAGCGGGTTTGTGTGCCTGCAACGTCGCGCCTGTGAAGCGCGACACCTACAATGCAATCAAGGAGCAGGTGGCAGGCGCAGTGGCCACCACCACCCCGGCGGCGCAATCGGCGGCGGTGGAAAACGCACTGTTGCCGCCGGCGTCCGCGCTGGCCGCGCAGTTGCCGAAGGCGCGCGGCGTGCTGGACGAGCGTTTCAATGTCGCGTTCAACAACGTTCCGGCACGCCAGTTCTTTCACTCGCTCGTCAACGGCACGCGCTACAACATGCTCGTGCATCCGGATGTGCAGGGCAGCATTTCCGCCAACCTGAAAGATGTGACCCTGTTCGAGGCGCTTGACGCCATGCGCGAGATGTATGGCTATGATTACAAGGTCGATGGCACGCGCATTTCGATACGGCCCCTCACCATGCAAACCCGCATGTTCCAGGTCAATTACCTGACGGGCAACCGCAAGGGCACGTCGAATTTGCGCGTGTCCTCGACGTCGGTGTCGAATGCCGGCATCAGCAACAGCGGCCAGAGCGGGGGCAACAACGGCCAGCAGTCGCAGCAGAACCAGCAGCAGCAGCCTGGCCAGCCGGGCGAGCAAGTAGTGCAGGACAGTTCCAACCTGAGCACCACGTCCGACAGCAATTTTTGGGCCGAACTGAAAGAGTCGCTGGGCGCCATCATCGGCGGCACTGCCGACGGCCGCAAGGTGGTGATCAGCCCGCAGTCAGGCGTCGTCGTCGTGCGCGGCATGCCAGAGGAATTGCGCGCCGTCGACCTGTACCTGAAGGCGACGCAGCTGTCGGTGGACCGCCAGGTGATCCTGGAAGCCAAGATTCTCGAAGTGGAACTGAACGATAATTTCCAGACCGGCATCAACTGGGCTTCGTTTGCCTCCATCAAGAGCGGCCACACGAATCGCATTTCGACGGGCTTCATCCAGCCGGGCGGCACCCTGGCGCCGCTGCCGTTCAACGGCGGCCAGCCGCCGAACATGACGAATGGCAACGGCCTGACGGCCAGCAGCGGTTTTGGCTTGAGCTCGGCGGCCACAGCGGCCGGTTCGATGTTCGGCCTGGCCTTCCAGACTGCCAACTTTGCCGCCATGATTACCTTCCTGGAGTCGCAGGGCGCCGTGCATGTGCTGTCGAGTCCGCGCATCGCCACCATGAACAACCAGAAGGCCGTGCTGAAGATAGGCACGGACGAATTCTTCGTCACCGGCGTGAGCACCACCGTGACGTCGACCGGCACCACGGGCGGCACCACCTCCAGCCCGAACGTCACCTTGCAGCCATTCTTTTCCGGTGTGGTGCTGGACGTGACGCCGCAGATCGACGAACAGGGCAACATCATCCTGCACGTGCATCCGTCCGTCAGCCAGGTGACGACCGTCAACAAGCAAATCGACCTGGGCAGTGCCGGTTCGCTGAAATTGCCACTGGCCGCTTCCAGCACCTCGGAGATGGACAGCATGGTGCGCAGCCAGGATGGACGTATCGTCGCCATCGGCGGGCTGATGCGCCAAGCCACCACCTCGGACCGCTCGCAAGTGCCGGGCGCGGGCGATATTCCCGTGCTGGGTGCCTTGTTCCGCAATACGGGGCAAGTGATCCAGAAGCGCGAACTGGTGGTGCTGATCAAGCCCACCATCGTCGAGGGCGCCAACAGCTGGAACGAGGATTTGCTCGATTCGGGCCGGCGCATCGAGGCGCTCGACCCGCGCCGTCCTTCGGAGCGGCGCTAAATGTACCAGGCCCATTTCGGCTTGCGTGAGGCGCCGTTCGGCCTCACGCCCGATACCAGTTTCTTCTTCAACGGCCCGCAATCGCAAAAGGCGCTCAACACCTTGCTGGTGGCGGCGCGCAATGGCGAGGGCTTCATCAAGATCACTGGCGAAGTGGGTACCGGCAAGACTTTTCTGTGCCGCAAGTTCATGCAATCCCTGGGCCCGGATTTCGTCACGGCCTACATCCCGAATCCGAACTTGCCGCCCCGTTCGCTGATCCTGGCGCTGGCCGACGACCTCGATGTGCTGCTGGAGAAAGATGCTGACCAGCATCAGCTCCTCAAGTCGCTCAACCTGCGCTTGCTCAACCTGGCGGCGCAGGGCAAGCGCGTGCTGCTGTGCCTGGATGAAGCGCAGGCGATTCCCGTCGACAGCCTGGAGGCCTTGCGCCTGCTGACGAACCTGGAAACGGAAAAGCGCAAGCTGCTGCAAATCGTGCTGTTCGGCCAGCCCGAGCTGGACGTCAAGCTGGCCCTGCCGGAAATCCGCCAGCTGGCGCAGCGCATCACCTTTCACTATCACCTGGGGCCTTTGTGCCGCGACGACGTGGATTTTTATGTGGCGCACCGCCTGCGCGTGGCCGGTTTCGATGGCGCGCGCCTGTTCAGCCGTGGCGGCGTGAGCAAGCTGTACAAGGCGTCCGGAGGCATCCCGCGCCTGATCAACATCATGGCGCACAAGGCGCTGATGGTGGCGTACGGCGAAGGCCGCCAGCAAGTCAGCGGCCGCCACGTGGCGCTGGCCGCCAGCGATACCCTGGCCAGCAAGGCCCGCTTTTGGCAGAAGCCTTGGCCGTGGCTGGCCGGCGCCGGTGTGCTGGCCGCCGCTTGCGGCGTGAGCTGGACCTTATTGAACCGATGACGAAGATGAGCCTGTAGATGAGCCTGATTAACAAGATGTTGCAAGACCTCGATGCACGCGGCACCCCCGATGGACGCGGCGACGCGGCCGGCATCCGCTCCGTGCCCGAACGCGAGCGGGGTGTCTCTCGCGCGCTGGTCTTCGGCGGTGCGGCCGGCCTGACGGCCGCCGCCATCGCCCTGGGCTGGGTCTACCTGAAACGCCCGCCCGTGCCGCCCGTGCTGGTCAGCGTGGCCAACATCCCGGCCTTGGCCCCGGCGCCTGCGCCGGTGCCCGTACCTGTGCCCGTACCTGTGCCCGTCGCCGCAGCGCCCACACCGGTGGTGGCCGCCCCGCCGGCGCCCGTCGTGGCAGCAAAACCCGAGCCCGTGTTCCTTGCCGAGGAGGCCGTCCCCGCGTCCGCCGAGGTGCGTGCTGCGGAGTTGCGCCGCATCACGGGAAAACCTGCCAGGCCTGTCCCAGTCCCTGTGCCCGTGGTGAAGACGGCAGTGCCCGCCGCCAGCGAGCGTATCCTGGACGGAAAACAAGTTACGCCCCAGCAGCGCGTGGAAAATGAATACCGGCGCGCGCTGGCCCAGTTGCAGGATGGCCGCGTCTCCGACGCCATGCTGGCCTTGCAGCAGACCCTGCAGCTGGACCCGCGCCACCAGGGTGCACGCGAAACCCTGGTGCGCCTGCTGCTCGAAGCGCAGCGCCCCGATGACGCAGCCCGCCAATTGCAGCTGAGTTTGGCATTGGACCCGAAACAGCCGGCGCAGGCGATGATGCTGGCCCGTTTGCAGCTGGACAAGGCCAACGGCCCAGCCGCCCTCGATACCCTGATGCGCAGCCTGCCACATGCTTCCGATAACGGCGACTACCGCGCCTTCCTGGCCGGCGTGCTGCAGCGCGAACAGCGCTACCGCGAAGCAGCCGAGCAATACCAGTTGGCCCTGCAGGCGGCGCCCGACAACAGCGTCTGGTGGATGGGCCTGGGGATAGCCCTGCAAGCCGACAACCATCCGGCCCAGGCGCGCCAGGCCTACGAACGGGCCAAGGGCTTGCAAACCCTGTCGCCCCAGCTGCAGGCGTTTGTCGAGCGCAAGCTGGTGCAGTTGACGGCGGCGACCGCCAAATAAGCGCTGGCCTAGCGCACCACTTTCATCTCCCCCTGCAAGCAGCATCGCAAGCTATGGGGGGATGGACTTGTACCACCTGACTGAAGCAGATGATCCCGCAAACAAGATGACCACTGCCTGGACATTCCCCGATGCCCCCAATACTGTGTGCTTTACGACCACGGAGGTAGTGAACGTTGCTCCCGTCGTGCATGTGTCATGACTACGAAGGGCAGGGCCAAGACAGTATTAGGGGCTTTTAAAGAAGGCAAGTGGAGACTGTCATGGCATTGACATTGACCGCCAGACTTCGTTGGTGCTCTCAAGTGAACTTATGCTCCGGCGCTAGTGTTGCTCAATGTTGCTGAGGCTATGATTGGCGTCGCTTGCCAGATCGAAGAGCATTTTATTGTTGCCAATGAATCGTGGAATCAGTCTGGAAATTGCGCTGGTGGAAGGCTCGTGAAACTGGGTTTCGCAAACAAATAACCCTGAAAGAGCTGTATGCCTTCACCCCTCAGCCATTGGAACTCATCCAGTGTTTCAACGCCCTCGGCCATTAAATCAATGCCAAGATCGATACATACACTGGCAATCGCCCGCACGATGGCCTGTCTGGGACCATTGCTTTCTATGCCGCGTATTAAAGCCATGTCCATCTTGATCTGGTCGGGCTGGAGTTCCGCCAGCAAATTCAAGCTTGAATATCCGGAGCCAAAATCATCGATGGATACCTTCAAACCTGCCCTGCGATACACGTTGATCAGTTGAGAGAAGCGTGCGTGATCATGTATCATTTCACCTTCGGTAACCTCGATCACGAGGCGCCTGACAGGAAGCCCGCACTCTGCGGCGGCATCGAGCATGCTGTCGATTGACGACGAGGAAAGCAGCAGGCTTTGTGGCAATAGATTCAGGTTGAGATCGCAGCCGATGCCTAACTGGGCAGCCAGCCGGATTGCCTCCACGCGGCCGGCGGCATCGAAGCGATGCATATCCTCTGGTGCCACAGAGCTGAACACTTGCGATGCTGCTTCGCCGTGAGCGCCACGTATGAGCGCTTCATACGAGACAATCCTGTGAGCGGCCACGTCGATAATGGGCTGGAAAGCATGTCCGAATTCAATCGATGCGGCATGGCTCTCTGAATTGCAAGGTGTAAAGATGGCGGTCATGGAACATGCTCCAATGCCATCGTTGGATGCGGGGCCAACTTGTGCCGCCAACGTCCGCGCTGGAATGCCGCCAGGAGTTTCTTCGCTCTCCCGCCGTCCAATTGCAAAAATACCGAATTCCCTTCGAAGAAGTCGTTCAACCCCTCGATATTGCAAAGTTCTTCACGAGAAACGTTCGAAAAGGACATTGTCCAATCGCAAAAGGAACGCTTGGCGATGGGCTCCTGGATGATACGGACGATGGCTTGATGGCGCTTGTCTGCGCAGATTTCTTCGAACAGCTGCATGACTGCCGACTCGGATCCTTCCAGCACCTGAAAGAAGTTTTTGTTTTCGTACAGAAGCATGCCTGTTATGTCGAGCATGGCATTTGTCGCACGCGCCTTCTTTAGCAATATCAAGAGTTCTTGCCTGTCGAATTCGCGAGGAGAGGTGCTTGCATAAATGAGATGAGTGAGCATGTTCATTGAATGACCTCTGCGGTTAATCGCTGACCTCTCCATGTGAATGGCAGGTGCCTGAACGAGTGTACACGGGGAATTCCGCGCGGTCTCATAAGTTTTCCATGTGCAACATGATGTAGAACATGGCGAAAGAAAAAATCACATCCGCTGTTTGATACGCTGAGGGCTGCTGCGCGGAAGGAAACGTATCAATTCACACGCTCATGCCAGGACTGAGACGCAGGATCCAGCAGTGTTCCACTGGCGTTGGATGGCTGATTGCGGGAATCGACGGCCACACATGCGCCAGAGTTCTGAATTTGCGTTCCTGTAGCAGCGCTACAGCCGCGCCTCATCGCCCCACACATTCCGCATGCTGAAATGCAAGCCGACATCGTCTTCATGCAGCGACGAAACGATGGCAAAGCGGCTGTCGGCCGTGTCGCGGGGAGACAGTTGCGCCAGCTCCGCGGCGGCCAGCGGCGCGCCCAGCGGGTCGCTCAGCGGATGCACGTGTGCTGCGCCCCGTTGCGTGACGACGCCCAGTTCGCCGCTGCGCAGGCGGACCAATGTGCCGGGCGGATATTTGCCCAGCAGCTTGACAAACTGTTCTCCCAGCAACGGGTCGATGGGCACGCCCTGGTCGAGAAAGGTATGCTGCAGCGCCTGGTCGGGGACGATGGAGCGGCGGTAGTTGCGCGCGGAGACGCGGGCGCAATAGCGGTCGGCCAGGCCGATCAGCTTGGCGTTTTGCAGGATTTCATCGGCCGTACGTCCTTGCGGGTAGCCGCTGCCGTCGTCGTTTTCATGGTGCAAGAGCACGCAACTGAGCCATTCCTCGTCGTCGACGCCGGCGCAGCGCAGCAGTTCCGTGCTTTCCTGCGGATGCTTGCGCACGATGCGCATTTCTTCGTCATTCAGGGGGCCGCGCCGGTCCTGGAAGCTGTCGTGGTGGCGCAACATGCCCACGTTCATGGTCAGCGCGGCTGCACCGATCAGTATGAGTTCATCGTGGGACTTGTGCATGCTGCGCCCCACCAGCATGGCCAGCAGCGCCGTTTCGATGCAGTGGCGCACGGCGTAGGTGCCGGCGATCTGGTTGAGCAAGATGCTGGCCAGGGAGATGTCGGCATCGTGCTCGAGTGCGCGCAGCAGGTCGCGGGCGATGTCGCGCACGTCGCGCTCGGCATTGCTTTCGCTGCGCAAGTCCAGCAGCAGGCGTTCCAGGCGCTGCGCCGCCTCGTTGACCAGGCGCAAGACGGACGGCTGCTCGGGCGTGCCCACATACAGGCCCAGCTGCAGCAAACGGCCCAACTGCGTGCCGTCGGTGATGATCTGCCCCTTGCGCAGTTGCGGGCCGGCACTATGGTCAGCCAGATACAGATCCCAGGGCAGGGGTTCGCCGGGAACCAGGTCGGCCGGGCCGATGCGACGTTGTACCATGCTGTCATCCTTTGCTCCGACGTGGCGGAGCGGTACCCAGTTATATGCTGCGCAGGCGCTCCAGCGCCAGGCGCAAGGTGTCGTCCTGCTTGGCAAAGCAGAAACGCACGATGCTTGACTCCTTGCCTTGCGCGTAAAACGCGGAGACAGGGATGGCGGCCACCTTGATCTCGGTCGTCAGCCATTCGGCAAACTGCGCTTCGGTCTCTTGCGAAATGGCATCGTAGCGCACGCACTGGAAATACGTGCCGTCGGCCGGCAGCAGGGTGAAGCGGCTGCCCGCCATGCCGTCGCGGAACAAATCGCGCTTGCGCTGGTAAAACGCGGGCAAGTCCAGGTAGGGCTGCGGCTTGGCCATGTAGCCGGCAATGCCGTGCTGCATCGGTGTGTTGACGGAAAATACGTTGTACTGGTGCACCTTGCGAAATTCCGCCGTCAGGGCCAACGGTGCCGCCACATAGCCCACTTTCCAGCCCGTCACGTGATACGTCTTGCCGAAGCTGGAGACGATGAAGCTGCGCGCCGCCAGTTCCGGATGGCGTGAGAGCGAAGCGTGCGGCACGCCGTCGTACACCATGTGTTCGTACACTTCGTCGGAGAGGATCAATATTTGCGTGCCGCGCACGATGTCGGCCAGCGCCGCCACATCGGCAGGACGCAGTATGGTGCCAGTCGGGTTGTGGGGCGTATTGATGATGATCAAGCGCGTCCTGGGGCTGACGGCCGCGGCCAGCTTGTCCCAGGGCACGCTGTAGCCTTGCTCACCCACTTGCATGGCTACCAGCACTGGCACGCCGCCGGCCAGCGCGATGGCGGGCAGGTAGCTGTCGTAGGCCGGTTCGATGACGATGACTTCGTCGCCCGGGTGCACGCAGCACAGTATGGCCGTGGTGAGCGCCTGCGTGGCGCCGGCCGTGACGGTGATCTCCGTGCCCGCATCATAGCTGTGGCCGTACAGGCTGGCGATCTTCGCGGCAATCGCTTCGCGCAAGGGTGCGGCGCCCGTCATCATCGGATACTGGTTGTGGCCGGCGCGCATGGCGTTGCTGACGAGATCGACCAGGGCGGGGTCGCAATCGAAGTCGGGAAAGCCCTGGCCAAGGTTGACGGCGCCATGCTGGGCCGCCAGGCTGGACATGCGGGTAAATACGGTGGTGCCCACTAGAGGCAAGCGGGAGGTCAGGCTGGGAGTCAGGTGGGGCAGGGACTGGCTGTTCATGAACGGTAGGGTCGCGGTGCGCAAAGTGGAATCGTGTCCCATTCTAGCGCAGCGCGTGTCGATCCGTGCAGGCCGCGATGGCTCAGCCTGGCAAGGCCCAGCCTTCCGGCACCATGATCTTGAACATGCCGGCCTTGGCCGTCTTGCGGGCCAGTTTCAGCAGGGCCTTGTCCTTGGTGATGAGGATGTCGGCGTTGGCGTCGCGCGCCAGTTCGAGGAATTTCTGGTCATCCTTGTCCGTGCAGACGGGCAGGCGCACGCCGGAGGCGGGCGGCGCCACCACCGTGATGTGGGCGTCGAAGCGGGCGGCGGCAACCGCGCGGCTGGCTTCGTCGAGCGGCAGGTGTTTGTAATGCAATACGACAAGATATTCCGCGCGGCAATCTTCGCGCGTGATGGCGTGCACGGCGCCGCTTTCCATGGCCGCCAGCAGGCCCGCCCAGCGGGGGTCGTTGAAGACGAAGAGGTCGAGGCAAACGTTGGTGTCGAGGACGAGTTTTTGTGGAGCAGGTATCATGTCGGCAATTCTATTCTGTAGTGATAATTTATGTTGATCGTGCTTTCGCCCGCCAAGAGTCTCGACCTGGAGACGCCGCCAACAACCTCGTTGCACAGCACTCCCGATTTTCTCGACCATTCCGCCCAGCTCATCGAGCGCATGCGTCAGTTCTCGCCCGCCGAAGTGGGTAGCCTGATGGGCATTTCCGACGCCTTGTCCGCTCTCAACGTGGCCCGTTACGCCTCCTGGACGCCCAAGCTGGCGGAAGCGCGCCAGGCCATCATGGCCTTCAATGGCGACGTGTATGCCGGTTTCGAGGCGCGCAGCCTGCAGCCTGCCCAGCTCGACTATGCCCAGTCGCGCGTGCGTATTTTATCTGGTCTGTACGGCTTGCTGCGCCCGCTGGACCTGATCCACCCGCACCGCCTGGAAATGGGCACGCGCCTGTCGACCGCGCGCGGCAAGGATTTGTATGCGTTCTGGGGCGACACCATCACCAATGGCCTGAACCGCACGGCAAAAGAGCAGGGCGCGAAAGTGCTGGTCAATCTGGCTTCCGAAGAATATTTCAAATCCGTCAAGCCGCGCCAGCTGGACGTGCCCGTCATCGCGCCCGTGTTCGAGGACTGGAAGAATGGCAAGTATAAAATCATCTCGTTTTACGCCAAGCGCGCGCGCGGCATGCTGGCCCGCTATGCGGCCGTCAACCAGATCCGCGATCCCCAGCAGCTGAAACAGTTCGATGTCGATGGCTATGCGTATGTGCCGGAAGCGTCGAACGATAAAAACTGGGTGTTCCGGCGTAAAGTAGCTGAATAAGTAAAAAAACCGGGCTAGCCCGGTTTTTTATTGCAGCTTACTGCCAGAATTTCCACCACTTGCGTTCCTTGTTCACCCCTTCCGGGCTGAGGAATGCCGTGTTCGGGTAGTTCTTGGTCAGCACGCGCAAAGTGTCGTCGCGCAGGTCGGTCAGGCCCAGCTTGTCATACGAGCGGTACATGATGAACAGCGCTTCTTCGATGGCGGGCGAAGCGGCAAAGTCGCTGACCGTCGTTTGCGCGCGGTTGGCGGCGGCCAGGTAGGCGCCGCGGCGGTAGTAATAACGCGCCACGTGCACTTCGTATTTCGCCATTGCATCGATCAAATAGTTCATGCGGGCCAGCGAATCGGGCGCGTACTTGCTATTTGGAAACTTGTCGACCAGTTGCTTGAAGGCCGCAAACGCTTCGCGCGTGGCTTTCGGGTCGCGCTCGGTCGGGTCTTGCTCGTACAGGAAGTTCAGGAAGCTGATCTGATCGTTAAAGCTGATCAGGCCACGCAAGTAGTACATATAGTCTACATTGGCGTGGTTCGGATGCAACTTGATGAAGCGTTCGACGGCAGCCAGTGCCTGCGCCTGGTCTCCCGCCTTATAATACGCGTAAGCGATCTCCATCTGCGCTTGCAGAGCATAGTTGCCGAAAGGATAGTTAGCCTCCAGCTTCTGGAACAGGCCGATTGCAGCTTCATAGTGCTGCCCGGCCATTTCTTCACGCGCCTCCGAGTATAATTTCGTAACGGACCAGTTTTTGGTCTCATCCACTTTTTCAGGCAACAAGCTGCAAGCGGACATGCCGAGCAGAACGACTGAAGCGACTACCAACGATAATTTTTTTTGCATGACGTTTTGCAAGAAGGTTTTAACCAAGATTTTACAATAGGCTGATTATAGCCGATGGGAATGCTGTGATATTAACTCCGAAGCCTAATTTGGCTGACTCCGCGTTTGACTCCCTTTCTGACCATGGCGCCGAAGATGCGTTTGACGGCGATTTTGCCGCCGACGACGCCTTCGAGATCATGGCCCCGATTACATTGGAACTGACGCCGGACGCCTGCGGCCACCGCCTCGATAAAGTCATCTCCAAGCTGGTGCCGCAATACTCGCGCAGCCGCTTGCAATTGTGGCTGGAAGCCGGTTTCGTGACCGTCGATGGAAAAGTTGCCAAACGCAACATGACCGCCTATGGCGACGAAAAGATCGTCATTCTGCCGCAAAGCGCGCCGGAAGACGAGGCTTTTAAGCCGGAAGCGATGGAATTGAACATCGTGCACGAAGATGAGCATATCATCGTGATCAACAAACCGGCCGGACTGGTCGTGCATCCTGGCCCCGGCAACTGGTCGGGGACCCTGCTCAACGGCTTGCTGCACCACTGTCCGCAACTGGCTGGCGTGCCACGCGCCGGTATCGTGCACCGCCTGGACAAGGATACCAGCGGCCTGATGGTGGTCGGCAAGACCCTGGCCTCGCAAACGGACCTGGTGCGCCAGTTGCAGGCGCGCACCGTCAAGCGCGAGTATTTTGCGCTGGTGTGGGGCACGCCGAAAATGGCGGGCACCATCGACGCATCCATCGCACGCCATCCGCGCGACCGGGTCAAGATGGCCGTCTCGGAAAATTTCACCGCCAAGCCCGCCATCACGCACTATGAATTGATCGGCAGCGGCGAACTCGACCGGCGTCCCGTCAGCTTGATGCAATGCCGCCTGGAAACAGGCCGTACGCACCAGATTCGCGTGCACATGCAGCATCTGGGGTTTGCACTGGTCGGTGACTCCGTGTACGGCAAGCAGCACCTGGTGTCCGTCTTCTCGCGCCAGGCATTGCAGGCGCGCCGCCTGGGTCTGGTGCATCCGGGCACCCTGGAAGCGTGCGAATGGATCGTACCGCTGGCCGATGATTTCGCCGAGCTGATCGCCACAGCGGGCATTCCCGAGCCGGAACAGGTCTGATGACGGCACCGTTGCCTGGCCTGATACCCCATTGGCCCGGCCTGCCCGCCAACGTGGGCGCGCTGGCGACCGTGCGGGAGGGCGGCGTCAGCCGGCAACCATATGGGGACGGGCAGGGCGGCGGTGGCTTGAACCTGGGCACGCACGTGGGCGACGAGCCCGCGCTCGTGGCCGCCAACCGCGCGCGGCTGGCGGCCATCCTGCCATCCGAACCCGCCTGGCTGTCGCAGGTGCATGGCGTGGCCGTGGCGGACGCAGCCAAACTGCACGGTTGCGTGCCCGATGCCGATGCCAGCATCGCCACGCAGGCGGGCGCCGTGTGCGTGGTGATGACAGCCGATTGCCTGCCGGTGCTGTTCAGCTCAAGCGATGGTCTGGTCGTCGGCGCGGCCCACGCTGGCTGGCGCGGCCTGGCCAACGGCGTCCTGCAGCGCACGGTGGACAGCATGCGCGCGCAAGGTGCGACGGATATCCTCGCCTGGCTGGGGCCGGCTATCGGTCCGCAGCAATTCGAGGTAGGGCAGGACGTGCTGCAGGCGTTTCGCGATGGCGCGCGTGATGCTGCCGAGCGGCAAGTGTTGAGCGCCGCGTTCGCTGCCATCGACGGCAAGCCGGGCAAGTACCTGGCCGATATCTATGTCCTGGCGCGTACCATGCTGCTGCGTGATGGCGTGGCGCAAGTGGCGGGCGGGGAATACTGCACCGTCAGCGATGTGGCGCAGTTTTATTCGTACCGGCGCGATGGCGTCACGGGAAGGCAGGCCAGCTTGATCTGGCGCAAGTAATCTGCACGGCAGACACTTATGTGTCTGCCGTTTTTGTTTTATCGTCTGCTGAGGCGAGGGCGCGCGCCTTCAGTGCAGCGACGCGCTCAGCCTTGCGTTTGCGTCGCCGCGAGCCCGTCAGATAGAATAGGATGGACAGCGGGATGACGCAGTACAGCACGAAGGTCATCACCCCGGCGACGATGGACGGTTCCGTCAGCGCCATGAGGCCGACGACATAGATCCAGGCAACAGCGGTCATGAGCATCATGAGTAGTGGCAGTCAGTAAAAGTTTGCATGCAGTTGGCCCGGAAGTGATTATTTATTAATTCTTGAATGGACTTACATTTTATGAATATGCCCGATCCTCAAATGATGACCAAGGAATGGATGGCGCAGATCAGCAATCCTGAGCAGTGGAAAACGTGGTTCAACATGGTACCGCAGCCGGCCGGCAATCCGATTGCCGGCATTTTGCAGGATGCGGGCGCCAGCATCAAGCCGGAAGCGATCGAGCAACTGAAAAATGATTATGTGGCCAAGCTGACGGGCTTGTGGACTGACTTTATGGCCGGCAAGGCGCCGGAGCTGAAAGACCGCCGTTTCGCCGCTCCCGCCTGGCACGCCAGCCCCCTGTCGGCCTTCAATGCGGCAGCCTATTTGCTGAACGCGGAGTTTCTCAGCGCCATGGCCGATGCCGTGGAAGCGACGCCGCACCAGAAGCAAAAGATCGCGTTTGCCGTGCAGCAAATCGTCGATGCCATGTCGCCTGCCAATTTTCTTGCCACCAATCCCGACGCCCAGCAAACCCTGATCGAGACCAAGGGTGAAAGCCTGGCCAAGGGCTTGAGCAACATGCTGTCCGATATGGGCAAGGGCCGCATTTCGCAGTCCGACGAATCGGCCTTCGAAGTGGGCCGCAACGTGGCCACCACGCCGGGCACGGTGGTGTTTGAAAACGCCTTGTTCCAGCTGATCCAGTACACGCCGACGACGGCCACGGTACACCAGCGGCCGCTGCTGATGGTGCCGCCGTGCATCAATAAATTCTATATCCTTGACTTGCAGCCGGAAAACTCGCTCGTGCGCTATGCGGTGGAGCAGGGCAATACCGTGTTTTTGATGTCCTGGCGCAATCCGGACTTGAGCATGCAGCACCTGACGTGGGACGATTACGTCGAGCAAGGCGTGATCGAAGCCATCCGGGTGACGCAGGACATTTCCGGCCAGGACAAGCTCAATATGTTCGGCTTTTGCGTGGGCGGCACCATCGTCTCGACGGCGCTGGCCGTGCTCAAGGCGCGGGGTGAGAATCCAGCCGCCAGCCTGACCCTCTTGACCACTTTCCTCGATTTCTGCGACGCGGGCGCGCTCGACGTCTTCATTGACGAGCCGCAAGTGGCGTTGCGCGAGCAAAGCCTGGCCAAGGGCGGCCTGATGACGGGGCGCGACCTGGGCAGCACTTTCTCCAGCCTGCGGCCGAACGACCTGGTATGGAACTACGTGCAGTCGAATTACCTGAAAGGCAAGGAGCCGCCCGCGTTCGACTTGCTGTACTGGAACGGCGACGGCACGGGTTTGCCCGGCCCCATGTTCTGCTGGTATCTGCGCAACACTTACCTGGAAAATAGCCTGAAAGTGCCGGGCAAGCTGACGGTGGCCGGCGAACAGGTCGACTTGAGCAGCATCGACGCGCCCGCTTTCATCTACGGTTCGCGCGAAGACCATATCGTGCCCTGGGGCGCAGCCTACGCCAGCACGGCCTTGCTGAATCCGAAAAAGCCGAAAGCCAACCGTTTCATCCTCGGTGCCTCGGGCCATATCGCCGGCGTGATCAACCCGGCCGCGAAGAAAAAGCGCAGTTACTGGAGCAATGACCAGCCACGCACGGCGAAAGCCAAGCCATTGAGCGCCGAGCAATGGATGGTAGGCGCGACCGAGCACGTGGGCAGCTGGTGGCCCGAATGGGCAGCCTTCCTGGCCGAGCACGGCGGCGCGCAGGTGAAGGCGCCAGGCAAGCCGGGCAACAAGCGGCACGCGGCAATCGAGGCGGCGCCAGGACGGTATGTTAAAGTCAGGGCAGATTAGTGTGTAAAAGCTTCTCGCCAGGCAAGACCGGCGTAATCTCCGGTCTTGTCAGGAATCTACTTTTAGTTGCGTTGCAATAAATGCGGGAATCTACTACCCTGATGTGCAATGGAGCCGTTTTCCACTCTATAATGGAAAAAGTAGGCAGGTGCGAAAGCGGACCCACGTTCGCTTTTTTTTCGGATTAACTCTGTACGCGCTGTGGCGCAATAAGTGGAACTTGTGATGAGTAGTGCAAAAAAAAGTATAGACCGCCTGATTAAAAAATATCCCAACCGCCGTCTGTATGACACGCAAACCAGTTCCTACATCACCTTGACGGACGTCAAGCAGCTGGTGCTGGACAATGAAGTGTTTACGGTCGTCGATGCCAAGTCCAATGAAGACTTGACGCGCAGCATCTTGCTGCAAATCATTTTGGAAGAAGAAGCGAACGGCGCGCCCATGTTCTCGAGCAGCGTGTTGTCGCAGATCATCCGCTACTATGGCCACGCCATGCAGGGCATGATGGGATCCTACCTGGAAAAGAACGTGCAAGCGTTCACCGATATCCAGCACAAGTTCACTGGCACGTCGGCCGGCAGTTTCGAAGGCAAGCCATTCAGCCCGGAAATGTGGACCCAGTTCATGAATGTTCAGGGTCCTATGATGCAAGGCATGATGAACAACTACATCGACCAGAGCAAGAGTCTGTTCGTGCAGATGCAGGAGCAGATGCAGAGCCAGAGCAAGAATCTGTTCGGCACCTTCCCCTTCGTTCCACCTGTTCCCCCAACGGACAAGAAGTAGTCAAACCCAGGCACTCACGGGCCATTCAGTGCCCGGGAGTTGTATTGGCGTCATCAAAACAGCATAGTTCTGCCAGCAAGGGGCGGCTCGGGGTACAATAGCCGATTCGCCTCACCATTTTACTAGCTGCCAACTATGTCTGAAATTCACCGTATTCCTGTTCCTTCCGCCCAGCCCGAGGCCATGCTGGCCATGCCAGGTGCGGCGCCGAAAGTGGGCTTTGTCTCGCTCGGCTGCCCGAAAGCGCTGGTTGACTCCGAACAAATCCTGACCCAACTGCGCGCCGAAGGCTACGAAACGGCGAAATCCTACGCTGGCGCCGATCTGGTGATCGTCAATACCTGCGGTTTTATCGATGCTGCCGTGCAAGAGTCGCTCGACGCCATCGGCGAAGCGCTGGCTGAAAACGGCAAGGTCATCGTGACCGGCTGCCTGGGCGCCAAGAAAGATGCTGCCGGCGACGACATCATCATGAAGGTGCACCCGAAAGTGCTGTCCGTCACGGGTCCGCACGCGCTGGCCGAAGTGATGGATTCCGTCCACTTGCACCTGCCGAAACCGCATGCGCCATTCCTCGACCTGGTGCCGCCGCAAGGCGTCAAGCTGACGCCGAAGCACTATGCCTACCTGAAAATTTCCGAAGGCTGTAACCACCGTTGCAGTTTCTGCATCATCCCGTCGATGCGCGGTGATCTGGTGTCGCGTCCGATCGGCGAACTGATGATCGAAGCGGAAAACCTGTTCAAGGCCGGCGTCAAGGAATTGCTGGTCATTTCGCAAGACACCTCGGCGTATGGCGTGGACGTGAAATTCCGTTCCGGCTTCTGGAATGGCCGTCCCGTGAAGACCCACATGACGCAGCTGACGGAAGCGCTGGGCGAACTGGCCAAGTCCTACGGCGCCTGGGTGCGCTTGCACTATGTGTATCCCTACCCGCACGTGGACCAGATCATCCCGATGATGAGCGGCGGCCACATCCTGCCATACCTGGACATTCCGATGCAGCATGCGCATCCTGACGTGTTGAAACGCATGAAGCGCCCGGCCAGCGGCGAGAAAAACCTCGATCGCATCCAGGCCTGGCGCGCCATCAACCCGGACCTGACCATCCGCTCGACCTTCATCGCCGGTTTCCCTGGCGAAACGGAAGAGGAATTCGAGTATTTGCTCGATTTCCTCAAGGAAGCGCAGATCGACCGCCTGGGCTGCTTCGCCTACTCGCCTGTCGAAGGCGCGACCGCCAACGCCATCGCCAATCCCGTGCCGGAAGAGCTGCGCGAAGAGCGCCGCGGCCGCGTGATGCTGCTGCAGGAAGAAATTTCGAAAAAACGCCTGCAAGCCAAGGTCGGCAAGACCGTGCGCGTGCTCATCGATGAAGTCACCCGCTCCGGCGGCGTGGGCCGCTCGTCCGCCGACGCGCCGGAAATCGACGGCGTCGTGTACGTGAAGCCGCCATTCGAACCCCACCGCAAGCTGGCGGTCGGTCAATTCGTCGACGTGACAATCACGTCGGCCGATGCGCACGACCTGTGGGGCGCCGCCGAGTAAAAAACGTCCATGCCTGCGTTGCGCTGCCTTGCCGTACAGTAAAGTACTGTCTTCGGCAGCGCGCCTTGGCCTGAACGTTTTTTATGCAGGTGTAACACTCTGTCAGACGTACGGCAGGCAAGGGCATAAGCCCTTACAATCAAGGCGGATCAGCAATTGCTGGCCCGCCTTTTTATTTGCCTACGATTCGATGCCGACGCCATGACCACACCCAAATCTCCCCAGACGGCGCTGATCCACAGCGATTACCAGGCGCCGCAAGGCTTTGCCGCCTTTCCCAACGCCATCCACCATGCATCGACCGTGCTGTTCAAGGACGTGGCCGCCATGCGTTCGGGCGACTGGAAAGAAAAGAACGCCTACACCTACGGCTTGCACGGCACGCCCACCACGTTCACGCTGGAAGCGCGGCTGGCCGAAATCGAAGGGGGCAAGCACTGCCTGCTGGCGCCGTCGGGGCTGGCGGCCATCGCCATGGCGGACTTTGCCCTGCTGAAAACGGGCGACGACGTTTTACTGCCGGAAAACATCTATAACCCGAACCGCGAACTGGGACGCTGGCTGGCGCAGGATTTTGGCATCACGGCCCGCTATTACGATCCGCTGATCGGTGCCGGCATCGCCGCCCTGATTCAGGAGAATACCAAGCTCATCTGGACGGAAGCGCCAGGCTCCGTGACCATGGAAGTGCCGGACTTGCCCGCCATTTGCGCGGCCGCCCATGCGCGCCGCGTGCTGGTGGCTTTGGACAACACCTGGTCGGCCGGACTGACCCTGCGCGGCTTTGACCTGGGCGTGGACATCATCATGCAGGCGCTGACGAAATACCAGTCGGGCGGCTCGGATGTGCTGATGGGCGCCTTGATCACGCGGGACAGGGCGCTGCATGAGCGCCTGGCGCAGGCGCACATGCGCCTTGGCATGGGCGTGGGGGCGGACGATGCCTACCTGGTGCTGCGCGGCTTGCCGACCATGAAGCTGCGCTTCGATGCCCATGATGCGGGCGCGCGCACGGTGGCAAGCTGGCTCAAGGACCGCAGCGAGATCGCCACCGTGTTGCATCCGGCTTTCGCCGATTGCCCGGGCCACGCCATCTGGCAGCGCGATTTCACGGGCGCGGGAGGCCTGTTTTCCGTGCTGTTCGATGCCCGCTACACGGAGGCACATACTGACCGTTTCGTCGATGCCTTGCAGTTGTTCAAGATAGGCTACAGCTGGGGCGGCGCGAACAGCCTGGTGATGCCCTACCGTATCGCCGCCATGCGCAAGGGCTGGCAGTTGCCGGGTCAGTTGGTGCGCCTGAACGTGGGGCTGGAAGATCCGCAGGATTTGATTGCCGATATCGAACGGGCGTTCGCGGCGATGTAGGAAGCGGCAAGCCGTTGGCTTGCCGCGAAGCACCTTTTACATGGGGACGGGGGTGTTGTTGTTCAGGTCGAGGAAGCCGCGCAGCAAGCGGTAGGCTTTCCACAGCCAGGCCACTCCCCACACGACGAGCGCCAGCGGAATGCCAATCAGCGTGATCCACAGGATGGCGCCGACGACGATCCAGGCCACATACCACCAGAAGGAACGGATCATCCAGCTGTGATGGCTGTACACGAAGGTCCCGGCCGCCTCGTCCCGTTTCACATAATTGATGATGAGCGGAATGAAGGAAAACGCGCCCAGCGAAAAAACAAAGCTGGCGCCATGTATCAGGTACAGCCACCAGGCCAGGTTCCTGGTCTGCTGGAGTGGGGTATCGAGAATCATATTTTGTGACATGCAGGCTCCTGCTGGATGTTTGAATCAGGTTTTTATTGTAACAAGCTCTGTTGCGCAGGAGCGCAATCCATGAAAAAGGCGGAATACATTGTTGAAAGCAGATCCACATCCCACCTTGGCCGTACGCGCCGGATCATGGCTGCGCTGCGCTTTGCCGGCCTTGCTGCTGTGCGCCACGGTGGCCCATGCCGCCGGCCCTACGCTGGAGGCGGAGTTTGTTTCTGGTTTGAAGGAAGAGGGCCTGGCGGGCGCCGTCTGGAGCGAAGTCTTGCCAGATGGGACAGTCAAAGTTGGCGCGTCCGGTCAGCGCGATGTCGCCAAGAAATTGCCCATGCAGGCGGACACGCGCGTGCAGGTGGGTTCCGTGGGCAAGGTGGCGCTGGCGCTAGGCGTCTTGCGCCTGGTCAGCGAAGACAGGCTCACGCTCGACACGCCCTTGCAGCAGGTGCTGCCGGAACTGGCGCTGAAAAACCCGTGGCAGACCAGCGACCCCGTGCGCATCCGTCACCTGTTGGCGCATACGTCCGGCCTGGACAATGTGCGCTTCTGGCAGGCGTTCAGCCTGAACCCGGCACCGGAAACGCCGCTGGCCGAGGCGTTTGACGGCGACGGCAATCTGCTGCGCGTGCGCGCCCGGCCCGGCAGCCGCTATGCGTATTCCAATATGGGCTATGGCTTGCTGGGCATGGTGATCGAAAAAGTCACGGGCCAGCCCTACGAACGCTATCTCGATGCGCAGCTGCTGCAGCCGCTGGGCATGGCGGACAGCACGTTTGGCTTCGTCACGCAGACAGGCGCGCATGCGGATCCGCGCCTGGCCATGGGCCACTTCGAGCATGGCGTGGCGCAACCGGCCGTGCCGCAGTATTTGCGTCCGGCCGCGCAATTTACCACCACGGCGGCCGACATGGGCAAGCTGGCGCAATTCCTGATGGGCGAAGGCAAGCTGCAGGGCAAGCGCTTCATCGACCTGGCGCTGATGGGCGCCTTGTCCGAACCGGCCGGCACGGATGCGGCGCAGGCGGGCCTGGCAACGGGCCACGGCCTGGCGTTGGCCGTACGCGACCGCCATAATGTGGTGGGCGCCTGCCACCCCGGCACGGCCGTGGGTTTCCGCGCCATGCTGTGCATCTACCCGGAGCAGGACAGCGCCTTCTTCGTGGCCTTCAATACGGATGCCGAGCAGGCCGACTATGAACGCTTCAACCGCCTGCTGCTGCGGGACTTGGAGCTGCCGCTGCGCGCGCCGGCTCCGCAGGGCACGCCCGCCCCCACGGTGGAAAACTGGCAGGGTGTGTACGTGCCGTCGCCCAGCCCCATGGCCAGCATGGCCTGGGTCGATGCCGTCTTCGGCTTTACGCGCCTGAAATGGGATGGCGAGTCGCTGTTCCTGATCCCGTTCCAGGGCGAGCCGAAGGAACTGGAACCGGTGGGCGGCTTGCTGTTCCGCGCCAGCGACCGCAGCACCGCGTCGCATGTGCTGATGCAAGAGGATGGCAAGCATATCCTCAGCGACGGCTTGCGCAGCTATGAGCGGGTGTCGATGCTGCGCATGCTGGTCTTGTGGGGCAGCCTGGCCCTGGGCATGGCGGGCTTGCTGTATGTGCTGGTGGTGGGCGTCTGGCGCGCCGCACTGCGCAGCCTGCGACGGGGCGACCATCTGTTCGCGCCCCTGCTGTCGCTGTTGTCGCTGCTCTTGCCTCTGCCGCTGTTCTATTTTCAGTCTTACCTGCGCCTGGGCGATGTCACTGTCGCCAGCGTGCTGCTGGCGCTGGTCACGGGTGCGCTGCCGCTGGCCATGGCGTTTGGCCTGGCGCGCTGCTGGCGCAGCCGCGGCACGGCGGCCGAGGCCGGCTCGTGGGCGAAATGGGATTGGGTAGGCTTGCTGGCGGCATTGCAACTGCTGCTGGTGCTGGCCTGGTGGGGCTTGCTGCCGCTGCGACTGTGGCAGTTGTAGTCGCTGTCGCGGGCCGTCAGCGCCAGACTTGCAGCAGCCGTCGCCACCAGCGTTGCGCCGGCGTGGCCTTGGGGCCGCATTCGGCGCGCCCGGCGCGCTTGGCGCGATAGCTGGCCGCCGCCATTTGCAGGCCGATGAGGTCCATCGCCACCATCGCCTCGGCTTCCTGCTGAGACAAGCCGTGCAGCAAAGCTTGCATCCGGGGTTCGAGCAGGAAGGCAGCACGCAGGGCGTCGTCCGTGTACAGCCTTGCCAAATAGGTTTCCAGTGCGGCGGAACTCATGCGCACCGCCCCGCGCGCAAGGCAGCGCGCGCCAGTTCCAGCTGACCCAGCACATGGTCGAACGACGGGTAATTGCCGTCGCGTTCGACGATCACCGTCAGGGGCTGCGGCGCATGGCGCGCCAGCAAGGTCAATAAAGCGAAGACGGCGGGCGGTACATCGTGCAGATGGTCGTCCAGCAAGCGCTTGCCAGCGCCGCCCGGCGCGGCTATCCAGTGGCCGCCACTCAGGTGCACGGCGCCGACCCTGGCCAGGGGCAGGCGCAGCAGCAGTTCCTCCGGCGCCTCGCCAAAATTGACGGCATTCGCATACAGGTTGTGCAGGTCCAGCAGCAGCGGCACTTGCGCGCCGTGGATAATCTGCGCCAGCCATGCGGCTTCGGCCATCGTGCTGGCGGGAGGCTGGACCAGGGTGGCGATGTTTTCCATCAGCGGCGCGCTGCCGACGATGCGGGTGGCCAGCGCGATATTGGCCACGGCGCCGGCGGCGTTGTGCGGCGTGCGCGGCGGCGCCGCCAGATGGCCGATTTCGACGCCGCCCGCGCGCACGAAACTCAGATGCTCGGACCATGACTCCGCCTGTACCGTCTTCATCAGGCGCGCCATCGCATGCAGGCGGCGCGGGTCGGCGGGAATGCTTGACGCCAGCCCCATGCCCACGCCGTGCAGGCTGAGCGGCACCTGGCGCGCCAGGCTGCACAGGGCGGCGATGCCTGCGCGCGGGGCGTGGTAATAATCGTCGGCGATCACTTCCAGTATGTCGATCTGCGCCAGGTTGGACAGGATGCCGGCAGCCAGTTCGCCGCGCCAGCCCAGGCCGACGCGGTCGCGTGCGGCCCCCTTGCTAGCTGCCACAGCCGCCGCCACCGCCGCAACCTCCGCAGCCGCTGCCGCACGAAGAGCCGCCGCCGTCGCCGCCCGAGGAGGAGCCGCCCGAGTCGCCCGTGCCGCCGGACGACGCGTCGCCGCCCGTGCTTTGCCGGGGCACGGGGTACAGCTCGGCGACATACGCGTACTCCGACGGCGGCAGGGCGCCGATGCCGAAGATGGCGGCCAGCAGTGCCATGTCGCCACTGCTGCTGCCCGCCTGCAGGCGTGATGCGCGCATGTTCAGGCGGCCAAACAGCATGCGCAGGTCGGTCAGCAGCCGCTGCGCGCCCCAGCTGGCCGTTCGCTTGCGCAAGCCGCGCAGCTTGAGCAAAAATATCGCCAGCAGCAGTGCCAGGAACAGCAGGTTGTAGTGACCGTTGCCGATGGCGATGACGGCCTTGACGGCGGCCACCGTCAGCAGCAGGTAGTGTGCGACCCAGGTGATGCGTTCGCGCCGGCGCAGCAGCGGCGGGCCGAGCAGCAATTCCTGCTGCGTCAAGCTGTCCTGGTAGGCGCGGCACGAAGGCAGCGTGTCGGCCTGCACAGCCAGTTCCTTGCTGTGGCCCTGGCGGCCCAGGTAGAGCCGCAGCACGTCGCGTTCGATGTCATGGCTGGCGAAGCGCAGGCTGTCGGCGCTGGCCGTTTCCAGCAGCGGACCTTGGGCGCGCAGCAAGCCGCGGTCGACCAGCACGATCGCGGCAATTTTCACCGCTTCGAGGGCGCCGCCGCGCAGGAAGGCGATGCGGTAAGGGTCATCGGCCAGCGTGAGCCGGGCGTGCGGATTGCGCAATTCCTGGCGTATCAGCAATTCGCGCGCGAGGTAGTACACGAGCAGGCCGAAAACCAGGTAGGCCAGCAGGAACCACGGCCCGCTCCAGTCAAACGGATTCGCGCCCTTCACTGCATGTGCTCCGCGTGCTCGCGCAAGCGTTCGGTAATGGTCATCAGGCCAGTAAAGGCGGGCAGGGCCTGGCCCGGCGCCAGGCGCGCCGTTTCGCGCGCCGTCGACATGGCTTGCAAGGCAGAGTACAGGGCAGGTTCGCCCAGCTGGTCGACAAACGCTTCGAGCGCTTGCTTGCCAGATAGCGGCGCCCGGCCATCGAGCTGCGCCAGCGACGCTGCGGCCGAGCGCAGCGGGCCGGCAGCGTCGGCGATGGCGCCGGCCAGCTGTTCTTCGTTCAGGCTGAGCAGCAGATAGCGTTCGCGCATGCGCACTTGCTGGTTCAGCAGCACTTGCCGCAGCCGGCGCAGCACGGCGTCGCGGCTGGTATGCAGGCTGGCGAAGGGATCATTGCCCAGCAGCACTTGATGGCGCGCAATAATATCGGCAAACTTGACGGCGAAGGCGTCGGCCGCATCCGTCAATTCGTTTTCAAGCAGGAACATCACTTGCAAATCGATGGCGGCGTGCGCCATGCGCAAGGGCCCGCGCAGCGCATCGGCCGCTGGCGGCGCAAAGCGCTTGAGCAGCAACAGCAGGTTGACGTCGGACGTGGCGCGTAGCTGGCCGTCGGCGGCCGAGCCAAACAGCACGGCGGCGACAAGGTCATCCCCGAATGCCGTTTGCGCGGCGGCGACAAACAAGTCCAGATGGCGTTGTACCTCTTCTGGCAGCGATGGCGGCATGCGGTGTTCTTTCACGGTGGGCAAGCTTGGTAATCACAAGTTTGCAATATAGCAAAAATATGCGATCGTGCGCGCACCACCAGGCGCCAAGTCAGGTCAATACGTTCAGCAAGCCATCGAGACCCACAAAGTTCAGCGCCACATCGGCCTGCGAGCGCACCACGGGCTTGGCGCGGAAGGCGACCGACAGGCCGGCGATGCCCATCATTTTCAAGTCGTTGGCGCCGTCGCCCATGACGATGGCCTGCGATGGCGTAATGCCCAGCTCCGCGCATACGCGCTCCACCGTGCGCTGCTTTTCCTCGGCATCGACGATGCCCCCTAACACTTTCCCCGTCAGCTTGCCATCGACTATTTCCAGCTCGTTCGCGTGCGTATAGTCGAGGCCCAGGCGCTGTTTCAGGCGCTCGGTGAAGAAGGTGAAGCCGCCCGATACCAGCAGGGTTTTCAGGCCGGCCTTCTGCACGGCCGCCAGCATTTTTTCGGCGCCAGGCGACAGTTTCAGGCGCTCGTCGTAGACGCGCTGCAAGGCCGACGCGTCGAGGCCTTCGAGCAGGGCCACGCGCTGCTTCAAGCTGGCGGCGAAATCGAGCTCGCCGCGCATGGCCGCTTCCGTGATGGCCGCCACCTGCGGCTTGAGACCCTGCATGTCGGCGATTTCATCGATGCACTCGATGGTGATCAGGGTCGAATCCATGTCCATCGCCACCAGCTTGAATTCACTCAGTTCGCGCTGGCCCATCATGTAGGTGGCGTCCAGCTGGGCCGCCTGGGCCGCCACCTCGATGGTGGGGCGCAGCGCGGGCGAATAGGCGATCTTTTCGCAGCGCACGGCGTTTGGGCCCAGGCGCGTGATGGACGTCGGCGCGGCCAGGGCGGCGATGCGATCGAGCCTGGCCATGTCGCCGTCGAGACCCTGCAGGATCAGATTCATGGTGATGGAAGTCGTGTTGGTCATGGGGCAGTCCTGCATAGATTATCGAAATTGTTTACACCGTCAATTGCTTGATGGTGGTCTTGATCTGCGTCACGCGCGCGGCCAGGTCGGGCATGGCGGCCGTGATTTTCAGCTTGTCCTGGCCATGCAGCTTGATATGGCGGTTCTTCTGGATCAGGTCGATGATGCGCATCGGGTCGATGGGGGGCTTGGCCATGAATTGCAGGGTGGCCGCCTCGCCATGCACGTCGATCTTGACGATGCCCACGGTTTTCGCGGCAATGCGCAGGCGGTGCGTCTCGATCAGCGCTTTCACGGGGTCGGGCAGCTTGCCGAAGCGGTCGATCAGTTCTTCCTGGATATCGTCGATCTTCTCCTGCGTGGCGCAGTTGGCCAGGCGCTTGTAGATCGACAGGCGCTCGTGCACGTCACCGCAGAAGTCCGCCGGCAGCAGGGCCGGCACGTGCAGGTTGATTTCCGTCGTCGAGGCCAGCGGTGCTGCCAGGTCCGGCTCCTTGCCCGCTTTCAGCGAGCGCACGGCTTCGTTGAGCATGTCCGAATACAGCTGGAAGCCGATTTCCGTCATCTCGCCCGACTGGCTCTCGCCCAGCACCTCGCCTGCGCCGCGGATTTCCAGGTCGTGCATGGCCAGGTAAAAGCCGCTGCCCAGTTCTTCCATCTGCTGGATGGCGTCCAGGCGGCGCTGCGCCAGTTTCGTGAGGCCCTGCACGTCGTGCACCAGCAGGTAGGCGTAGGCCTGGTGATGCGAGCGTCCGACCCGGCCGCGCAGCTGGTGCAGCTGCGCCAGGCCGAACTTGTCGGCGCGGTGCATGATGATGGTGTTTGCCGTCGGCACGTCGATGCCCGTTTCAATGATCGTCGTGCACAGCAAAATGTTGAAACGCTGGGCGACGAAGTCGCGCATGACCTTTTCCAGGTCGCGCTCGTGCATCTGGCCGTGCGCCACGGCGATGCGCGCCTCGGGCAGCAGTTCCGTCAGCATGGCCAGGCGGTTCTGGATGGTTTCCACCTCGTTGTGCAGGAAGTAGATCTGGCCACCCCGTTTGAGCTCGCGCAGGCACGCTTCGCGGATGATGGCTTCGCCCTCGCTGCGCACGAACGTCTTGATGGCCAGGCGCTTTTGCGGTGCCGTGGCGATGATGGAAAAGTCGCGCAAGCCTTCCAGCGCCATGCCCAGGGTGCGGGGAATCGGCGTGGCCGTCAGGGTCAGCACGTCCACTTCCGCGCGCAAGGCCTTCAAGGCTTCCTTCTGGCGCACGCCGAACCTGTGTTCCTCGTCGATGATGACCAGGCCCAGTCGGGTAAATTTGACGTCGTCCGACAGCAGTTTATGCGTGCCGATGACAATATCGATCGTGCCGTCGGCCATGCCCTTGAATGCCTGCGTGATCTCCTTGCCGCTGCGGAAGCGCGACAATTCCGCGATTCGCACGGGCCAGTCGGCAAAGCGGTCGGCGAAGGTTTGCGCGTGCTGCTCCGCCAGCAGGGTGGTGGGCGCCAGTATCGCTACCTGCTTGCCGCCCATGACGGCGATGAAGGCGGCGCGCAAGGCAACTTCCGTCTTGCCGAAGCCGACGTCGCCGCAGACAAGGCGGTCCATCGGTTTGCCGGAAGTCATGTCCTTGATGACGTTGTGGATGGCCTCGGCCTGGTCCGGCGTTTCGTCGAAGCCGAAGCTGTCGGCGAAGCGCTGGTAGTCGTGCGCGGAGAATTCGAAGGAGTGGCCCTGGCGCAGCGCGCGGCGCGCGTACAGGTTGAGCAGCTCGGCGGCCGTGTCGCGTACCTGTTCGGCTGCACGTTTTTTGGCCTTTTCCCACTGGCCCGAGCCGAGCGAGTGCAATGGCGCGTCTTCCGGCGAGGCGCCCGAATAGCGTGAGATCACATGCAGCTGCGACACGGGCACATACAGTTTCGTGTCCTTGGCGTATTCCAGGTGCAAAAATTCCGTCTCGCCTTCACCCAGGTCCATGCTGGTCAGGCCCATGTAGCGCCCGATGCCATGGTTGATGTGCACCACGGGGTCGCCGATTTTCAGCTCCGACAGGTCGCGCACCATCGATTCGACCTGCGTCACGCCTTCCTGTTTCTTGGTGCCGACGCGGCGGCCGGAACCGGCATACAGCTCCGTCTCGGTGATGAAGGCCAGATTGCCTTCTGGCGTAAACAGTTCGAAACCCGCGTGCAGCGGCGCCACGCCCAGCATCAGCTTGGCGTCGGACTGCAGGAAGCCGTCGCAGCCTTCCACTGGTGTCAGGTGCAGATCGTATTCGGTAAAGTACTGCTGCAGGGTTTCGCGGCGGCCGTTCGATTCGGCGCAGATCATCACGCGGCGGCCCGATTGCAGCAGATAGCTGCGCAGGTTGGCTAGCGGGTCGTCGGCGCGGCGGTTGACGGCGATGTTCGGCACGGGCGCCGACAGTTCGGAGGCCAGGGCGTCGTTCGACTTCGTGATGGCCAGGCGCGGATACGGCTTGGCCAGGCCGAAGAACTGTTCGTCGGACAGGAATAGCGCTTCGGGCGGCAGGATCGGCCGCTCGCGGTCCGCCTTCAAAAAACGGTAGCGCGACTGGGTATCGGTCCAGAAGCGCCCGATGGCCGCATCGATCTCGCCTACCAGGGCCAGCGAGGCGTCAGGCGGCAGGTAGTCGAACAGGGTGGCCGTCTGCTCGAAGAACAAGGGCAGATAGTATTCGATGCCGGCCGAGGCGATGCCGCTGCTGATGTCCTTGTAGACGACCGAGCGCGATGGATCGCCCTCGAACTGCTCGCGCCAGCGGTTGCGGAAGGTCGTGCGCGCCGCTTCGTCCATGGGGAATTCACGCCCCGGCAGCAGCCGCACTTCGTGCACGGGGTAGAGCGAGCGCTGGGTGTCGGCGTCGAAGGTGCGGATGGTTTCGATGGTGTCGCCGAACAGGTCCAGCCGGTAAGGCAGGGCCGAGCCCATGGGGAACAGGTCGAGCAGGCCGCCGCGCACCGAGTATTCGCCGGGCGACATCACTTGCGAGACATGGCTGTAGCCGGCCAGGGTCAGTTGCGACTTCAATCGCGCTTCGTCGAGCTTTTCGCCCTTCTTGAAGAAGAAGGTGTAGGCGGCCAAAAAGGACGGTGGCGCCAGGCGCACCAGCGCCGTGGTGGCCGGCACGATCAGCACGTCGCACTGGCGCGTCTGGATTTCGTGCAGGGTGGCCAGACGCTCGGAGACCAGGTCCTGGTGCGGCGAAAAGGCGTCGTAGGGCAGGGTTTCCCAGTCCGGCAGCAGATGGCAGCGCAGTTCCGTGCCGCCAAACCACGGGATTTCATCGAGCAGGCGCTGTCCGTCGCTGGCCTGCGCCACCACCACGGCCAGCATCTGGCCCCGCGCTTTCAAGGCCAAAGCGGCCAGCGCCAGGGCATAGGCGTCGGATGAACCATACAGGGCGGGCAGCGCGTAGCGGTTGCCAGGCTTGGGGAGAGCTTTTTTTAAGTCTAAGGACATGCAGGCGATGACACTAGTGGCAGAGGCAGTTGAGTGGGACAGCTGTGGTGCGCGCAGCGCCGCCAGTGACGGCGCCGACAGGCGAGATTATAGACCATCACTTATATCTCCGCGCTTGAGAAAACCGTCGCGAGCGGCAGTGATTTGTGGCCGAGAAGCGCAACTGTGCTTGAGCACAGTGAGCATCGCAGGCCGCAAAGCGCGACGCGCAGCAGGTTTTATCATGCGCGGACATTGGCAATGCCGAAGGGGACGTGCACCATCGGGATGGTGCCGCCCGCCGATTTCAGGTGGCTCAGCTGGTCGTCAAAGAAAATATGCGGCTTGAACACGGCCAGCACGCGCGACTTGTCCATACCGCCGAGGAAAAATGTCTCGTCGGCCGCCACACCCCAGCTTTTCAGGGTCGTCACGACCCGTTCGTGCGACGGTGCGTTGCGCGCCGTGATGATGGCAATGCGCAGTATCTTCTTGTAGCCGGGGTCGCGCCGCTGCGCCTTTTCTTCCAGGCGCTGCATGGTGGCCAGTTTCTGGAACAGGTCGGCCAGCGGGCCGGGGCGGTGCGGCGTGCCCACGTTCAGGGTTTCATGGGCGTGGAATTCATCGACGTCATTGTTGCGCTTGAACACGGTTTCCGCTTCGTCGTCGGCGATCACGCCATCGAAATCGAAGGCCACGCGCAGTTCTTCGTCGTTTTCGTCGTCTTCCGTGCGCGACGGCAGCACCAGCCCGGCCGGATAGTTGCAGGCCAGCGCGCTGCGCACGTCGTCTTCATTCGCGCTGAGGAAGAGCGAGGCGTTGAAGGCGGGCAGGTAGGGGTAGGGCGACTTGCCCGTCATGAAGGCGGCGCGCGAAATGTCCAGGCCGTAGTGGGCGATGCTGTGCATGACGCGCAAGCCCGTTTCGGGCGAATTGCGCGAAAACAGCACCACTTCCACGGGCGACTGGCGCGGATAGTGTTTGTTGATGTTCAGGAAGCGGCGGATGAAGGGAAAGGCCACGCCGCGCGGCAAAACCGTGTCGATATGCGTTTCCTGGTACTTGCGGTATTCCTCGGGGCCGTTGTCGAGGTAGACCTGGTGCGATTCGGCCAGGTCGAACAGGGCGCTGGAAGCGACCCCGATCACCAGTTTGTGTTCGATAGGATAAGCCATGCTGTTCCTGTGGTGTACGTGTTGACTATCTTATACGACTATGAACTGCGCAGCCAGTAGTGGCGCACGGGGATTTTTTTGCACCAAAGCTGGGCGCTAGGCCATTTTTTCTGACCGCTGTGCAATACGCGCCACAGTAAAGAAATAAATCTTGTTTTGTATCAAGTATGTATCAGCCAGAAACATATTTTTCCTCTATGCTTCCACTTATGAATTCTCGCCAATTGTAACGAAGCGTACGCCCCATCCCCGCCACCTTTATACAAGTGTCAGCTGTTTTACTCGAACATGCCAGCCCGAACCTCGCCAGCAGTCGTCGTGACTTTATAAAGGACCTAGCCATGTTTAAGAATTTACTGATCAAATGGAAGCTGGCGACCCTCGTCGCCGTGATGATGGCGGCCTTGCTGGTGGTGGGCATCTGCGGTTACACAGGCATCGCCACCGTGGGCACCGCAGTCAATGAAATCGGCGTGGTGCGCTTGCCGTCGATCCAGGGCTTGATGATGATCAGCGAAGGCCAGACGGCCGTCGCTGCCGCCACCCTGACGGCCGCCATCTATGAAAACAATTACCAGGCGCAAGACAAGTTCGCGGAAGCGCTGCAGCTGCGCACCAAGGCCTGGAGCAATATCGAGGCGGGCCGCAAGCTGTACGAGCCGTTGCCGCAGACGCCGGAGGAAGCCGTGCTGTGGAAGCGCTTCCAGGGCGAGTGGACGGCCTGGAAGGCGGACGACGACAGGGTGCGCGCCATCCTGCGCCAGCTGGCCGACAATCGCGACGAGCAGCAGCAAAAGACCCTGTTCGTGGCGTTCTACAAGCAGTATCTGGATTCGCGCAGCCTGTTCGGCAAGGCCGAAGCCACGCTCAATGAGATCATCAAGCTCAATAACGGCGTGGCCGATGCCAGCGTCAAGGATGGCAGCGCTGCCGTGGTGCGTTCGGAAAGCCTGATGCTGCTTCTGGGCTTGCTGGCGTCGGCACTGGGCATCGGCTGCGCCGCCTACATCACGCGCGCCATCACGCAGCCGATCAATTCGGCCGTGAAAGTGGCGCAAACGGTGGCCTCGGGCGACCTGACCAGCCACATCGAGGTGCACACGACGGAAGAAACGGGCCAGCTGCTGCAGGCGCTGAAAGACATGAATTCCAGCCTGGTCAACATCGTCGGCCAAGTGCGCAGCGGTACGGAGACCATCGCCACGGCGTCGTCGGAAATTGCCAGCGGCAACCTGGACCTGTCCTCGCGCACGGAAGAGCAGGCCAGCTCGCTGGAAGAGACGGCATCGTCGATGGAGGAGCTGACCTCCACCGTGCGGCAGAACGCCGACAATGCCCAGCAGGCCAACCAGCTGGCGCTGAGTGCTTCCGGCGTCGCCGTGAAGGGCGGTGAGGTGGTGGGCAAGGTGGTCGAGACCATGGAGGCCATCAACGATTCCTCGCGCAAGATCGTCGACATCATTTCCGTCATCGACGGCATCGCCTTCCAGACGAATATTCTGGCCCTGAATGCGGCCGTGGAAGCGGCGCGCGCGGGCGAGCAGGGACGCGGTTTCGCCGTGGTGGCGACAGAAGTGCGCAACCTGGCGCAACGCTCGGCGGCGGCGGCCAAGGAAATCAAGACCCTGATCGGCGACTCCGTGGTGGCGGTTGACGCTGGCAGCAAGCTGGTGGCCGAGGCGGGCAGCACGATGGCCGAAATCGTCTCCAGCGTGCAGCGCGTGACAGACATCATGGCGGAAATCAGCCTGGCGACGCAGGAGCAAAGCTCGGGCATCGACCAAATCAACCAAGCCATCGGCCAGATGGACCAGGTGACGCAGCAAAATGCGGCCCTGGTGGAAGAGGCGGCTGCCGCAGCCGAATCCTTGCAGGAGCAGTCGGGCCAGCTGGCTGGTGTGGTCAGCGTCTTCAAGCTCGATGGCGCACAGGCGCCCGCCGCCCGCACGAAGGCGCCCGCGCCGCGCGCCGTGATGGCCAGCGCCGTACCGAAGCGGCCGGCACCGCGTCCGCCATCGCGACCTGCCGCGGGCCGCCCGGCCCTGCACGCCGTACCGTCCTCGCGCCACAGCGCGCCGCGCGACGACGAGTGGGAAGTGTTCTGATGGATTGACGGCGCCAGCATGCGCTTCCGGACGGCCGCCCTGCGCGGCCGTTTTTGCCTGCGTGCCCACGCGTGCACTGCGGTTACTACTTACTAAAAAAACAGCGTTACATAAATAGCTGTTTTGCTATCTAAGCAAATCTTTTCAAAACTTAACGCGACATTGCTTGTGAGATAACTCACACTGCCTGCCGTACCACCCCTTGTTCCCGCCTCGGCCACATCCCGGCTGCCCCCTTCGCCTGTTGCGTCCGGCCATTCGTGGCAGGCGGCAGCCATTGCCGTCAGCCTTGCATGCGAGTCCGGCGCGATGGCCGATGCACCACACTGAAGGATGCGAATAGATGGCAAATATGAAAATCGGCACGCGCCTGCGCTGCTCCTTTGCGTTGTTGACCTTGCTGCTGCTGGCGACCGCCGCGCTGGGCATGCTGCGTCTGTCGAGCCTGGAACAGCGCATGCGCGACGTGATCGATGATAAATATCCGAAAACCGTGCTGGCGAACGACATCATCAAGAATGTCAACATCATCGCGCGCTCCTCGCGCAACCTGCTCTTGATGAGCGAGCCGCAGCAGCTGGCGCAGGAGCGCGCCACCATCGCCCGGGCTGGCGCCGAAACGGAAAAGGAACTGGCGCAGCTGGACAAGGTGGTGCTGTCGCCACAGGGCCGCCAACTGATGGCGGCCGTGACCCAGGCGCGCGCCGCCTTCAACGGCGGGCGCGACAAGGTGCTGGCCCTGCTGGAAGAGGGCGCGCGCGACGAAGCGGCCAGTTTGCTGCTCGGCGCGGTGCGCGGCGAGCAGCTGCGCTACATGGCGGCGCTGGAAAACCTGATCACGCTCCAGCATGAGCTGATGGAGGAGGCGGGCGCCCAGGTGGACGCGGAATACGCCACGGCGCGCAAGATGATGCTGGCGCTGAGCGCGCTGGCCGTGCTCTTCTCGCTCGTCACCGCCTGGCTGGTCACGCGCAGCATCGTCAAGCCGCTGCGGCACGCATTGACAGTGGCGCAGACCGTGGCCGCAGGCGACCTGACATCGACTTTCGGCAGTCACGGCGGCGATGAAACGGGCAAGCTGCTCGACGCGCTGTGCATCATGAACGGCAACCTGCTCGAGATCGTGCAGCAGGTGCGCAGCGGCACGGACACCATCGCCACCGCATCGTCGCAGATCGCGGCCGGCAATATCGACTTGTCGTCGCGCACCGAGGAGCAGGCCAGCGCGCTCGAACAGACGGCGTCGGCCATGGAGGAACTGAGCTCCACCGTGCAGCAGAACGCGGACAATGCGCGCCATGCCAGCGTGCTGGCCATCGAGGCGGCGAACATCGCCGGCGCCGGCGGGCAGGCCGTGGGGCAGGTGATCCATACCATGGACGCCATCAGCGCGTCGTCGGCGCAGATTGCCGACATCATCGGCGTAATCGACATGCTAGCCTTCCAGACGAATATCCTGGCCCTGAATGCGGCGGTGGAAGCGGCGCGCGCGGGCGAGCAGGGGCGCGGCTTTGCCGTCGTGGCGACGGAAGTACGCAACCTGGCACAGCGCAGCGCGGCGGCGGCGCGCGATATCCGTGCCCTGATCGCCAATTCCACCCAGCAGGTTGACGCAGGCGCCGCCCTGGTCGCACGGGCCGGCGCCACCATGCAGGACGTGGTGGCCGCCGTGGGCCGGGTCAGCCAGATGGTGGCCGACATCACGGCTGCCAGCGCCGAGCAAAGCACGGGCATCGGCCAGGTCAGCCAGGCGGTGCTGCAGATGGATGAAGTGACGCAGCAGAACGCCACCCTGGTGGAGGAAGCGGCGGCGGCATCGCAATCGCTGGAAGGCGAGGCGGCAAAGCTGCTGCAGGTGGTCAGCGTGTTTCGCCTGCAGGAGGGGCCGGCGGTTCTGGCGGGTCGCCCTGCGCGGGCCGTGCCGCGCCTGCTGGCCTAGTGGCGCGCCTGGCAAGGTTCAGGCGCGGCCCGCGCGCGCGGGCGCTGCTGTGCTGTGCGCTGGCCGCCTGCCTGCCGCTGGGCATCTTGCTGGACGGCGCGCCATTGCGGCATGTGGCGCAGGTGGCGTTGATGTCGCTGGCGCTGGGCTGCGCCATGCTGTGGTGGGCGCGGCGCCGGCTGCTGCTGGGGCAAGGCGGCACAGCCCCCGCATCGGCGCGCAACAGCGAGCTGCAGGCGCGCCTGGACAGCGCCATCGTCGACGGCGAATTCTGCTTCCACTACCAAGGCAAGTTCGATACGGCGCAACTGCGCCTGGTCGGCCTGGAAGCGCTGCTGCGCTGGGATCATCCGCACCATGGCCTGATCTACCCGAACGCCTTCATCGGCCTGGCCGAGCAGACCGACGCCATCGCCGCACTGGGCAACTGGGGCATCGATGCCGCCTGCCGCCAGCTGGCGCAGTGGCGCGTGGCGGGCCTGCCTCTGGTGCCTGTCGCGGTGAATGTCTCTGCGCGCCAGCTGTGCCAGCCGCACTTGCCCGATTTTGTACTGCGCTGCCTGCAGCGGCACGCCATTCCTCCCGCCCTGCTGGAGCTGGAAGTGACGGAAAGCTGCTGCATCGACGACATGGCGCAGGCAACGCAGGTGCTATGCCGCCTGCGCGCGCTGGGCCTGGTCATTTCGCTCGACGACTATGGCACCGGTCATTCGGGATTGAGCCATGTCAGGATGCTGCCGATTCAAACCATCAAGATCGACCGCTGCTTCATCCGCGACCTGGGGAGCAGTGGCTGCGATGCTGTGATCGTCGCCTCGACGATTGCAATGGCGCGCGGCCTGGGCTTGCAGGTGCTGGCCGAGGGCGTGGAAAACGGCGAACAGCTGGCGCAGCTGCGGCGCCTGGGCTGCCCCCAGGTTCAGGGCTTTTACCTGCACCGCCCGGCACCTGCGGCCGACGTGGCCGCGCTGCTGGCCGCTGGCGCGCCGGCCTGCCGTGTAACAGCGCCGCAACATGGCGCCATGCGGCGTGGCGCGGATGCTCAGTAAAATATGGTCACTGCCAGCCGCATGCTTGACCACTTTCTCCCCCACGCAAGAATGATAAACAGTCCCGTCCCGGCCTATGTATTCGGTCCGTTTCGCCTTTTGCCGCTAGAACGCCTGCTGTTCGAGGGCGACCGCGCGCTGCGCCTGGGCAGCAGGGCCATGGACTTGCTGCTGGCCTTGCTGGAGCGCGCCGGCGACATCGTCGACAAGCATGAACTGGTGAACATCGTCTGGCCCCATGCCGTGGTGGATGACGCGACCTTGCGCGTGCACCTGGCGGCGCTGCGCAAGGCGCTCGGCGATGGCCGTGATGGCCAGCGCTACATCACCACCATCCCCGGGCGCGGCTACGGCTTCCTGGCGCCGCTGACGCACACGGGCCGGCCGGAGTCCGGTACGGCTGGCGTGGAGCCGTGGCATAACCTGCCCGTCATGCTGACGCGCATGCTGGGCCGCGCCGAGGCGCTGCAAACGATGTCCAACCAGTTGCTGCAATTGCGCCTGCTGTGCATTGCCGGCCCCGGTGGCATCGGCAAGACCACCTTGGCCGTCGTCCTGGCCATGCGCGTGCTGCGCCGCTATGCCGACGGCGTGTGTTTCGTCGACCTGTCTCCGCTGGACGAAGGCCGCCTGGTGCCGCTGGCGCTGGCCACGGCGCTGGGAGTGGCGGTGCCGGCCGGCGACGCCATGCCGGCCCTGTTGGCCTACCTGCGCCCGCGCCACATGCTGATCGTGCTCGATAACTGCGAGCACGTGATCGGCGCGGCCGCCACGCTGGCAGATGCCTTGCTCAAGGGCGCACCGCTGCTGCACGTGCTGGCCACCAGCCGCGAGCCGCTGCGCATCTCCAGCGAACAGTTGCTGCGCCTGCCCGCGCTGGAATTGCCGCCGGACGATGCCGTGCCCGATGTGACTGCGGCGCGCCATTTCGCGGCGGTGCAGCTGTTTTGCGAACGCTGCGCGGCCGTCGACGATGCCTTCATGCTGGCCGACGCCGATGTGCCTGTGGTGGTGGATATCTGCCGGCGGCTCGATGGCATCCCGCTGGCGCTGGAGCTCGCGGCCGGGCGCATCGGCCATTTCGGCTTGCACGAATTGCGCCGCCAGCTCGATGACCGCTTTCGCTTGCTGACGCGCGGCGCGCGCAACATGCCCTTGCGCCACCAGACCCTGCGCGCCACCCTGGACTGGAGCTACGGCTTGCTCGATGCGCAGGAGCGTCAGGTGCTGCAGGCGCTGAGCGTGTTCAGGAGCCGGTTCCGCCTGGAGTCGGCCAGCGCCGTGGTGGGCTGCGAGGTCTTCGACACGGTGGCCGACCTGGCGGCCAAGTCCCTCGTCAGCATCGAATTTTTCCGCCAGCACGTGTATTACCGGCTGCTCGACACCACGCGCGCCTACGCTGCGGCCCAGCTGTCGGCGAGCGGGGGCGCGGGCGCCGTGCTGCTGCGCCATGCACGCCATTGCCTGGGCCTGGCCGGACGCATCGCCGCCGACTGGGAAAGCATGGCCCCGGCGCACTGGAGCGCGCGCTACGGCCGCCATGTCGATGACCTGCGCGCAGCCATCGACTGGGCCTTCGGCGAGGACGGTGACGTGGCGCTGGGCGTGGCCCTGACCTTGGCGGCGCAAACCCTGTTCTATCAGCTGTCGCTGATGGATGAATACCGCGTGCGCGTCGAGCGGGCGCTAGAATGCATGGCCACGCATGCGATGGAGGATCCCGGCAGCGAGATGCAGCTGCATGCCTCGCTGGCGCACCTGCTGCTGCATACGCAGGGCGTCACCGGCACCATGCTGCGCTCGTTCCAGCGCGGCTATGCGCTGGCCATGCGCACGGACGACGACAGCCGCCGCGCCGAGGCGATTTGCGGTATGTGGATCTGCAGCCTGAAGATGGCCGATTTCCTGGGCGCCGACAATTACGTGGTCCAGCTTGCCGCCCTGTGCGCAGCGCGCGACGACACGGCGATGCGGCTGGTGCTGGCGCGCATGCGCTCGGCGGGCGAGTATTTGAGGGGGCGCTACGCGCAGTCGGCGGCACTGGCGCGCATGGTGCTGGCGCACCCCGAGGGCGCCGGCCAGCTTGGCTTCAACAATGCCTTGCTGGCCGATCACCAGGTCTGCCTGCGCGGCACGCTGGCGCGCTGCCTGTGGATGCAGGGCCGTCCCGACGATGCGCTGGCGCTGGCGCGCGAGGCGGTGACGGTGGGTTTCGAGCACAATCGTGTCACACTGTGCGTGGCGCTGGCCATCAATGCCATCCCTGTCGCTCTGTGGTGCGGGCAGCGGGGACAGGCGCATGCCTGGACTTGCCTGCTGTGCGAGCATGCTGCCCGATATGGCCTGCTGTACTGGAGCGCCTGGGGTGCCGCCTACCAGCGCCTGCTCGATGCGGGCGAGGCGATGACGGAGTTTCCCTGGCCCTCGGTGCGCAGCTGGCCTATACAAATCGATTTGATGGCCACCCTGCACGACGCCGCCGCCGATAGCCAGGCGTTGCGGCGCGCGCGCATGGGCGTGGCGCCGTGGAGTGCGCCGGAAGTGCTGCGCCGCGATGCGCACCACCGCTGGCGGGCGCTGGCGCAAGGCGATGCGGCCGGCCTGGAAACCGTACGGGTGCAGCTGGAAGAGGCATTGCAACTGGCCAGGGGCCAGCAGGCGCCAGGCTGGGAACTGCGCTGCGCCACCAGCCTGGCGACCGTGCTGCTGGTGCAAGGACGCCGCGCCGCCGCGCACGCCGTTCTGGCCCCTGTCCATGCCGGCTACCGGCAGGGGCGCGAAACCACGGACGTGATGGCGGCTGCGGCTTTGCTGGTGCAGCTGGCCTGATGGCTATTCGTAGGCGCCCAGCCGGCGCTGTTCTTCCGGCGTGAAGCTGGCGTCGCGCAGCTGCTGCATGGCTGCCGCATCCTGCGCGCCGCCGGGCTGGCTGGCCAGCTGCGCCTTCTGTGCCTGATAGGCGATGATGCGCTGTTGCCACTGTGATTCCTCGCGGTCCAGTTCCGCCAGGCGCGCCGCCGCTGCCGGCGTGAAGGTGCTGGCGCGCAGGCGATAGACTTCATTCTCGCCGGCGCCCTGTGCCCGCAGCGTCTTCACAGAGGCGTCCAGCTGGGCCACCTGCAGCGGGGCATCGCGCGCGGCGCGCTGGGCCGGCGACATTTTTTGATCCAGCGCCGCCAATTGCGCCTGGCGCTGTGCTTCGTCCAGGCCCGCATCGCCCAGGATGGCCATGCGTGCCACGGCATCGTCGTCATACGCATCGCTGGCGCCGAACAGCCCCGCGCTTTCCTCGGGCGTAAAATAATTGCCGCGCAGCGCGCGCATCGCCTGCAGGCGTGCGCGCGCCGCCAGGGCCGCATCGGCTTGCGCCGGCAAGGCTTGTTCCGCGCCAGCCAGCGCCTGTTTGTAGGTCAGCCAGGCATCCAGCAGGCGCTTGGCTTCGCGGGCGGGGACGGGCGCCAGGCGCTTGTCCAGTTCCGCCTCGATCTGGCTGCGGATGGCCGCCAGCGGTTTTTCACCGAGCCCCGCCAGGTAGTAGTCGAACAGATGGCCCAGTTCCGCGTCGACCACCAGCTTGTCGCCGGCGGCCACCGTCACGTTGCCGTCGGGCCGCGTGCCTTGCATCGAGCGCACGAACGCGAACAGGTCCGCTTCCGGCTTTTCCTGCGGCGGGGCGGGCGGCTCGCCCGGGCGCAGCACCAGGTACAGGGCCAGGGCTGCCAGGCTGCCGCCGATGATCCATTTCGCGTGCATGCGCATCTCCTTACAGTCCCAGGCCTTGCAGGCGGTTGGCTTGCTGGCGGAAGACGGTGACGGGGTTCGTTTCGAACAGGTTGACGATGCCGACGAACTGGTTGACTTCATCGAGGTGGTTCATGGCGTAGTCGTCGCGGATCACCTTGCCCAGGTGGCTGGAGCAGCTGCTGACCAGGCCATCGTTCTTGACGCCGCCTAAGGCCAGGCTGATGGCCGCCAGGGCAGGGTCGCCCACGTCGAGCAGATTCGTATACGGTTGCGCGCCGCTCCACGAAAAGTAGTACACGCCTTGCACCTGGTAGGTGCCTTCACCGCAGGCGGTGGTCGGGATGCCTTGCGGGTGTCGGCTGTTGAAGGCCAGTGAGCCGGCCGTGGACAGGGAGGTCAGCGAGGCGCCCGCGTTTTGCGGCAGTCCCTTGTTGCCCGACAAAATGCCGATCAGGGAGGCGAGTGCATTGCCCAGCGCGCCGCTGGTGTTGGGAATGGCGCCGCTGAGGATATCTGCCACCCTGGAACCCTTGTTGACGCCGGCCACGCTGGTGACGGATGCCACCAGGTCGGGCCGCACGGAAGCGACATAGCGGGCCGTGGGGCCGCCGTGGCTATGGCCGATCAAATTGACTTTGCTTGCCCCCGTGGCGGCGAGGATTTGCCGCACCTGCGACAGTAGCTGCTCGCCGCGCACTTCCGTGCTGTTGGCGGCCGACACGGTGGTCACATACACTTGCGCACCGCCGCTGCGCAGGGCGGCGGGGACGCCATAAAAATATTCGACGGGACCGAGCTTGTCGAAGCCGAACAGGCCGTGCACCAGCACGATCGGGTACTTCGTTTGCGTGTAGCCGGCGGCGCTGGCGCTGCCGGGCAGGATGGCGAGGGAAAGCAGAAGGGTGGATAGCAGTTGCCAAAAGCGAGTCTTCATTTTGTCTCCGTTATGTATTAATACTCGATTAATAGTGGAAATGTCGATGCTGTAGCGATTACCCGTGTGCTCCTTCACATTCTATCGATGCATTAAATATAGCGAGCGCTCGGTTTTTTGAATGTAACACCGCTGGATTTAAATTGCATGATGCAGCGCAATAACTGTGGGAATTTGGCGTTGCTTATGCACCCATTGCATAGTTGAAAAGTAAAATAGTTGTTTTCCTGAGCTATAATCGGCCCGGCATCAGCCGTCCCGCCGTCTTGCAATGCCGTGTCCAGGCATTGCATAGATATCGCTCTTACACCGCTACTTGGGAATGCACTTGTCGACCCATTTTAATTTTGAACAGTTTCAGCAGATGACGCCTTTAAATGGCGAAAACATCTGGGAATATATTCTTGACCGCCACGCGGAACGTATCGGCGTCAAGCGCCGCAAGCCGGCGCTGGAAAATCTCGAACGCATCTTCGTCGCCACCTTCCGTCTGGCCAATGACGTGGGCTTCCGCGCCATGAGCTTGCGCGACCTGTGCCGCGAGACCGGGCTGTCGATGGGCGGCCTGTATGGCTACATCACCAGCAAGGATCAACTGGCCGAAATGATCGAGGACGTGGTGCGCCACGCCACGCAAGCCTTGCCGCTGCTGTTTGCGGACGTGAAGTCGCCGCTGGACCGGCTCGAGGCGATGATACGCTCGTCGATCTACCTGTCCGAAGTGCTGCAGCCGTGGTTTTATTTTGTCTTCATGGATTCGCGCGTGCTGCAGGTAGAGCAGCGCAGCATGGCGAAGAATTCGGAACTGTATGTGCAGACGCTGATCGCCGCCACCATCGGGGAAATCGAGCCGGAGCCGCAGGGCGACCCCACTTTGCTGGCCGCCCACTGCCTGGCCCTGTTCCAGGACTGGTACGTGAAGCGCTGGAAGTACCGCGCGGCGAAGGTCAATGTCGACGATTTTGCCGATAGCGTCGTCAGTACGGTGCGCGGGTATCTGAGCATGGTCAAGACGTAGGCGAGGTAGGTCGGATTAGCGTCGCGTAATCCGACACGCGCGGACGGCGGCTCATGTCGGGTTACGCCGTGCCGGCTAACCCGACCTACGGGTTCATCAATTCGTGGTTTCTATGGGTAGCGTCTCCGGCACTGCCGCCGGGTCCGTCGGCGTCTCCACATCCATATCCAGCGTCTTGACGCCATTCATGTCGATGAACTCGTCGTATAGCCACTCGCCATCGACCTGGCTCAGGCCTGCCGGCACGGCGCGCGTCAATTGTGGACGCGTGGAGAGCGCGGTGCGCATGTAGTCGATCCAGATCGGCATGGCCAGGGTCGAGCCGAATTCGCGTCCGCCCAGCGATTTCGGCTCGTCATAGCCCATCCACGCCACGGCCACGATGCCACCGCCGTAGCCGGCGAACCAGCCGTCGACGGCGTCGCTGGTGGTGCCCGTCTTGCCGGCGATGTCGCTGCGCCCCAGTTTTTTCGTCGCCGCCGCGCCCGTCCCGGTGCGGGCCACTTCGCGCAGCATGCTGTCCATGACGAAGGCGTTGCGCGGGTCTAGCGCCAGGGTCTTGTCGTCGTTCGGGACAGGCGGTTTGGTTTGCATCAATACCGTGCCCTTGGCGTCGACGATGCGGTCAATCAGATACGGCTCCACCTGGTGGCCGCCATTGGCGAACAGGGCGTAGGCGCCCGCCATCTGCACGGGAGTGACGGAACCCGTGCCCAGCGCCATGGTGAGATTGCTGGGTTGGCGGGCCGGGTCGAAGCCGAATTTTTCCAGGAAATCGTGCGTGTAGGACACGCCCAGCGCGCGCAGGATGCGCACCGAGGCCACGTTCTTCGATTGCGCCAGCGCGTAGCGCATGGTGATGGGGCCGTCGAACTTGAAGTCGTCGTTCTGCGGCGCCCACACCTTGCCGCCCGCCTGCATTTCCAGGGGCACGTCGTTGATCAGGGTGGCCGGCGAAAAGCCTTTTTCCAGCGCCGCCGAATACACGAAGGGCTTCATGGCCGAACCGGGCTGGCGCCAGGCCTGCGTGACGTGGTTGAACTTCTGCAGGTTGTAGTCGAAGCCGCCCACCATGGCGTGGTAGGCGCCCGTGTCCGCGTCCAGCGAGACGAAGGCGGCGGCCACCAGCGGCACTTGCGTGATGGACCAATGGCCTTTGCCGTCCCTGGTGATGCGGATGATGGCGCCCGGGCGCAGCTTGATGCCTGCGCTCGCCTTGGCCGACAGCGCGGGGGCGGCAAAGCGCAAGCCTTCGCCCGTGATGGCCTTGGCGTCGCCGTCGCCCGTGTCGGCCACCACCTTGCCGCTGCCGACTTCCGTGACGACGGCGGCGATCAAACCGTCGCTGTCCGGGCGTTTTTGCAGTGCAGCATCGATGGCGTCGTCGCGCTGCTCGGGGTCAGCCGGCATGTCGATGAAGGTTTCCGGGCCGCGGTAGCCGTGGCGCTGGTCGTAGGCGATGACGTTGCGGCGCGTCGAGGCGTAAGCCGCGTCCTGGTCTGCTTTCAGGATGGTCGTGTAGACGCTGATGCCCTTGGTATAGCTGTCTTCCTTGAACTGCGCGTACACGGCCTGGCGCGCCAGTTCGGCCACGTATTCGGCGTGCGTATCAAAACCCTGCTTGCCGCGGCTGTTGATATGCAGGGGCTGCGCCAGCGCCTGCTGGTACTGGCCCTCGCTGATGTAATCGAGTTCGCGCATGCGTTTCAGCACCAGTTGCTGGCGCGCGTGCGCCTTCTTCGGGTTGCTGATCGGGTTGTGGCGCGAGGGGTTTTGCGGCAAGCCGGCCAGCATGGCCATTTCGGCGATCGACAGTTCGGACAAATGCTTGCCGAAATACGTCTGCGCCGCGCTGCCGAAGCCGAACGAGCGCTGGCCCAGGTACATCTGGTTCATGTACAGCTCGAGAATCTGTTCTTTCGACAGGGCCGCTTCGATCTTCAGGGCAAGCATGATTTCATTGAGCTTGCGCGAGGCGACTTTTTCGCGCGTCAGGAAGAAATTGCGCGCCACCTGCATGGTGATGGTGGAGCCGCCGCCGTGGCCGAAGCCGTGGCGCAGGTTCGACAGCACGGCGCCGCCGGCGCGCACGAAGTCGATGCCGTGGTGTTCGTAGAAGCGGCTGTCCTCGATGGCCAGCAGGGCTTTTTTCATCATTTCCGGCACTTGCGCAATCGGCACGAAGTCGCGGTGTTCTTCGCCGAATTCGCCGATCAGCACATTGTCGGCCGTGTAGACGCGCAGCGGTATCTTCGGCTGGTAGTCAGTGATGACGCCCAGCTCGGGCAGGCGGGGGCGCACGTACAGGAACAGGTAGGCGGCCAGCAGCACGGCGGCGGCCAGCGCGGCGCAGCCGGCGATGATGAAGCCGCGCATGGTGGCGCGGCGGGAAGGCCAGGGGAATCCTGATCGTTTGGCAGTCAAGGCAGTCTCACAGTAGCGTGCAAGGCACGGTGGCAGCGATTATAGACCAATGCGCCGGCGCTTCCTGTGCGGCCGGGGCGCAGGGACGGGGAGCAAAAAACCTTTTCATCGAAACGTGGCTGTGCGATAGTCTCGGCTTCAAGCAAATAGCCCGGGCGTCAATCCGGGCTGTTTATTTTATACAATTAAGGATTTATTTATGGCAAAAGATGCAATGCCGAGCGCCGTGAAGCCGTATATTCCGGCCGATGCGAAGCTGCCCGAGATGACCTTCCGCGCGCTGTTCATGGGCGTCATCCTGGGGATGGTCTTTGGCGCTTCCTCGCTCTACCTGGTGCTGAAAGTGGGCCTGACTGTCAGCGCCTCGATCCCCGTCGCCGTGATCGCCATCACCCTGTTCGGCCTGGCCAAGAAGGTGGGCGGCAAGGATTCGTCAATCCTGGAAAACAGCATCACGCAAACGGCCGGTTCGGCCGGCGAATCGCTGGCCTTCGGCCTTGGCGTGACCATGCCCGCCATCCTGATCCTCGGCTTCGACCTGGAAATCTCGCGTGTCATGCTGGTCGGTATCCTCGGTGGCCTGCTGGGTATCCTGATGATGATCCCCATGCGCCGCACCATGATCGTCGACCAGCACAAGGAACTCAAATTCCCCGAAGGCACGGCTTGCGCTGAAGTACTGAAGGCGGCCGCCACGGAAGAATCGCGCATCGCCGCCGGCGAAAGCATCGAGAAGGATTCGGCTGCCGCGCTGGACGCCAAGCGCCGCGCCAAGATCATCTTCGGCGGGTTCGCTGTCGGCTTGCTGTACAAGGTCTTCAATATCTCGTTCAAAGGCTGGAAGGACACGCCGGGCGTGGAATTTGCCGCGCCGCTAAAGGGCGGCTCCATCGGCGCCGAGATTTCGCCTGAGTTGCTGGGCGTGGGCTACATCATCGGCCCGCGCATCGCCGCCACCATGGCGGCCGGTGGCGTGCTGTCTTACCTGCTCCTGATCCCGATGATCAAGTTCTTTGGCGACAGCCTGACCACCGTGCTCTCGCCGGGTACCAAGTTGATCAGCGAAATGGGCGCCGACGACGTGCGCAGCGCCTATGTGCTGTATATCGGCGCGGGCGCCGTGGCCGCCGGCGGCCTGATTTCCCTGGTGCGCGCCATGCCCATGATCTGGCGCAGCCTGTCGGCTGGCCTGAGAGGCATCGGCAAGGGCGTCAAGAGCAATTCCACCTTGCGCACCGACCAGGACATCCCCCTGAAATGGGTCATCATCGGCTGTCTGTCCATCATCGCCGTGATCACCTTCGCCACGCCGCTGCACATGAATTTCCTCGGTGCGCTGCTGATCCTCGTCTTCGGCTTCCTGTTCGCCACCGTGTCTTCGCGCCTGACGGGCGAAATCGGCTCCTCGTCGAACCCGATCTCCGGCATGGCCGTGGCCACCTTGCTGTTTACCTGTCTGATCTTCCTCCTCATGGGCTGGACGGGCGGGCGTTACTATGTGACGGCCCTGTCGGTGGGCGCCATCGTGTGCATCGCTGCCAGCAATGCCGGCACCACGTCGCAGGATTTGAAAACCGGCTACCTGGTGGGCGCCACGCCACGCCTGCAGCAGTATGCGATTCTGGCGGGTGCGCTGTCGTCCGCCCTGATTCTCGGTCCGATTTTGCTGAAACTGAACGAGGCGAGCACCGTCTACGTGCCGGCCGCGCAAGTAGCGCCTGGCCTGACGGTGGACGCGTCGAAGCTGACCGTGACGGGCGAGCTGCATGGCCCGCAAGCCGACACTGACCACAATACGTATAAAGTCTGGCAAAAGACGGACACCGTGGGCGGCCCGGCCGGCAAATATTTTGTCAAGGAAGATGGCCAGCTGGCTTACCTGGTCGACCCGGGCATCAATGGCCATTACAGCAAGCGTCCGGATGGCTCGGAAGTGAAAAAATATGATGCGCCGAAAGCCGTGCTGATGTCCTACATCATCAAGGGCATCCTCGACCAGCAACTGCCGTGGACCCTGGTGCTGTTCGGCGTGATGATCGCCGTGGTGCTGGAAATGGCCGGCATCCCGTCGCTGGCATTTTCCGTGGGCGTGTACCTGCCGCTGTCATCGACCTTGCCGATCTTCGTCGGTGGCCTGGTGCGCTGGCTGGCGGACCGCCGCAACAACAAGCTGGAACACAACGCGAAACTGAACGAGGAAGAGCGCCAGCTGGCGGGCGACCGCAGTTCGGGCGTGCTGCTGGCGTCCGGCTACATCGCCGGCGGCGCGCTGGCCGGCATCATCATTGCGATTACAGCCGGCGTGCTGACGCACTTCGACCAGATGATGGCCGACTGGGCCGAGCACGGCAACCCGTTTTATGCGGGCCTGCATTCGGACGCGCTGTCACTGCTGCCGTATGCGCTCATCATCGTGCTGCTGTACGTCGTCGCTAGAGAGAAAAAGGCGGACAGCCCGCAGGCGTGATGCTGTAGCCTATCCAATGAAAACCGCCCGGTGTCATTAACGACCCGGGCGGTTTTTTTATGGGTGCGCATGACGGCGATGCGCCGTTGCTGCGTCGCTGCCGACGGAATTGACGCATAATGAATACTTTACCAACGTCGACGAGGCCCGCCATGAACAGCGTCACGCTTGAATACACTGTCGTCACCAATCCCGACTCCTTTGTCGGCTTCAAGTATTACGTCAAGGCGGGGCAGGCATTCGATGCCGACGATTTCGCCTATTCCTACAAGCTGAACCGGTCCGACCTGGACCCCGACAGCGTGCTGGCCACCCGCGAGGCAGCGGCCAAGCTGCAGCCGGGCGAGTGGCTGACGGTGTCGCATTCGATTGCGGCGTAGCGGTCAAGCCAGTTTTTTCTACTTTCACTTTTTCGGCCCGCCAGGGTTTTGTGCGTGAATCTTTCAGCATTTCCTGATATCTCTATTGTTCCAACCCTGGCGCAACACGCCGAAGCCCTTGCTGCACTGGTGGGGCATAACCGTGAGCACCTGCACGCCTTCCTGCCCGCCGTGGTGCATTTGGCGTGCGTCGACGATGCTCGGGAGTATCTGTGCGCCGCTGCCGCGCGCGCCGCCAGCGGTGACATTCTGGAATGGCATATTTTTTCCGGCACGGCCTTATGCGGCAGCATCCGCCTGAAAGAAATCGATACAGCGGACCGCAAGGCCAGCATTGGCTATTACGTCGGACGGCAGTTCCAGGGCAGGGGCATCGCCAGTGCGGCGGTACGCGCCGTCCTGGCGCATGCGTTTGGCGTGCTGCAATTGAATCGCATCGCGTTGCAATGCGCGGCCGGCAATCACGCCAGCATGGCGCTGGCCGGGCGGCTGGGATTTGCCCACGAAGGCGTGTTGTGGCAGGCGGAATGGTTAAACGGCGTGTTTGTCGACCTGCATGTCCACGCTTTGCTGCAGGCTGATTTCAGGCCGGATTGAGCCGCCTGCGCTGGCCGCGGCAGCCACTGATCTTGCCGAGTCGCTCACTTCTGCCTATAATTGAGAATAATTCTCATTAAGTTTGTGCTATCCGCCAGACCCGCCGCTCCATGTCCGCCGACCACGTCTCCCTGCATGACTTCGATGACATCGCCATTCTGTATCGCCAGCATCACGGCTGGCTGCGTGGCTGGCTGCAGCGCAAGGTGGGCAACGCCTTCGACGCGGCCGACCTGGCACAGGCCACCTTCCTGCGCGTGCTCGCGCCACAAGGCATGCAAGGCGTGCAGGAGCCGCGCGCGTATCTGACGACGATCGCCCGCAACCTGCTGATCAACCATGTGCGCCGGCGCGCCATCGAGCAGGCCTACCTCGATGCTCTTGCCCTGATGCCGGAACCGGTGGCGCCGCCTCCCGAGGTGCGCCTGATGTTCCTGGAACGGCTGGTGGAGCTGGACCGGCGCCTGGCCGCGCTGCCTGGGCAGGCCCGGCAAGCTTTCCTGCTGGTGCAGCTCGACGGCATGGGGCAGCAGGAGGTCGCCGCCGAGCTGGGAATTTCCCTGTCCACCGTCAAGCGCCATCTGGCCAGGGCGGCCCTGCGCTGCTTTTTCCCGGAGCAGCACGATGGATGAAGAGTTACAGCTTCCGCTGGGCAGCTTGGTTGCCGCCGCACGCGTGGCGCCCGCCGTGGCACGGCGGGCCGTGCAGTGGTGGCTGGCGCTGCAGGGCGGTGACGCCACTGCCGCACAACTCGATGCCTGGCAGCGCTGGCGCGCCGAGGACGCCGAACATGAACGGGCCTGGCAGCGCATCGAGGCGGTCAGCGGCCAGCTGGCGGGCATTCCGCCGCCGCTGGCCAGCGCCGCTCTGGCCGCGCCTGCAGGCGCACAGCGGCGCCGCGCGGTGCGCCTGCTGACGGCGCTGGTGGTTGCAGGCGGTAGCGTCGCCCTGTTGCGCCAGGCACCCGTCTGGCAGTCGTGGAATGCCGATGCCAGCACGGCCACGGGCGAGCGGCGCAGCTTGCGCCTGCCGGACGGCGGCACGCTGGTGCTCAATACGGACAGCGCCATCAAACTGCGCTACGACGCAAGCGCGCGCGCGGTGCAGCTGCTGCGCGGCGAGGTACTGCTGCAGACGGCGCCCGACGCGCAGCGGCGGCCCTTCCTCGTGCACACCGCCGATGGCACGGCGCGGGCGCTGGGCACGCGTTTTATCGTGCGTCAGCGCGACGGTTTCGTGCAGGTCGGCGTGCTGGAAGGGGCTGTCGAGCTGCGGCCTGCGGCGGCCCATGGCCAGGCACGCGTGCTGCAGGCGGGCGAGGAGGGCAGTTTTACCCGCGATGGCTTGGGCGCGGCGCATGCGCTTGATGCCGGCGCGGGCGCCTGGGTTGACGGCATGCTGGTCGCCGCGCACATGCGCCTGGACGCCTTCCTGCTGGAGTTGTCGCGCCATCGGCGCGGCCATCTGGCATGCGACCCGGCGCTGGCGCATCTGCTGGTGTCGGGCGCCTATCCGCTGGCCGATACCGACAGGGCGCTACTGGCGCTGGTGGAGGCCTTGCCCGTAGAGCTGCATTATCTGACGCGCTTCTGGGTCACGCTGCGGCCGCGCGCCACGAAAAAATAAACTGAAAATACATGGACTGTTTTTGTACGCTGCCTTGTCAAGGGAAGTGAGGGCACAGGTTTTGGCCCGTTCCACCCATCCCATGATACGAAGGTATGCCATGAACGATCGCAGCACATTCCTCCCATCCACGCGCAGCCGGCTACCGGGCCTGCTGGCAATGAAGCCGCTCGCCCACCTGGTGCATGCCTTGTGCCTGGGCGCCGTGGCCAGCCTGGCCGGCGCGCCGGCGCAGGCACAGACAGCCGGACAGGCCGAGGCCCTGCGCCACTACGCCATCCCGGCCGGGCCGCTGGAAGCGACGCTGAACCGGCTGGGGCGTGAAGCGGGCTTGCTGATCGCCTTTGGGTCGGCCACGACGGAAGGATTGCGCAGCCGTGGCGTCAGCGGCAGCTATGCGGTGGACGATGCGCTCGCTCGCGTGCTGGCCGGCACCGGGCTGGATGCCGTGCGTACGGACGGTGGCGGCTATGCGCTGCGCGCCGCCACCGCGTCCGCTACTGGCGCAGCGGCCGATGGCGTGCAGACGATGGCGCCCGTGACCGTCAGCGCGCAGGCGGAAGAGGAAAACCCCTGGGGCAAGGTCAGCGGCTATGTGGCGCGGCGCGGCAGTACCGCCACGAAGACCGACGCTTCCTTGCTGGAAGTGCCGCAATCGGTATCCGTCATCACGCGCGATCGCATGGATGACCAGGGCGTGCGTACCCTGAACGACGCGATTCAGTACACGGCCGGCTTGCGCAGCAACACGGCAGGCGCCAATCCTGCCGACGACAGCCTGGCGGTGCGCGGCTTCAGCCAGTTCTCGGGCGCGTTCTACCTCGATGGCATGCGCCTGATGCCCATGGGGACGCTGGGCTTCTTCGGTGTGGAACCATACGGTGCCGAGCGGGTGGAAGTGCTGAAGGGGCCTTCGTCCGTGTTATATGGCCAGAACGCACCGGGCGGCATCGTCAATTTCGTCGCCAAGCGCCCCGCGGCGGACCAACTGAACCAGGTCGAATTGTCGCTCGGCAGCTACGCGCGCAAGCAGCTGGCCCTCGACGTGGGCGGCAAGCTGGCGGACGATGGCAGCCTGCAGTACCGCCTGGTGGGGCTGGCGCGCAATGCGGACCAGCAGATCGATGATATGAGGGACGACCGCTACTATCTGGCGCCCAGCCTGACGTGGACGCCGAGCGCCCGCACCAGCATCACCTTGCTGGGCTTTGTCCAGAAGAATCGCGCCATGCAATCGTCGAACGTGCAGTGGGAGGCCCTGAACGGCAGCAATCCCAACGGCCGCTTGCCGCTGACGCGTTTCCTGGGGGAGCCCGGCTTCGACCGTGAGGAAACGCGCGTCGCTTCGGCGGGCTACGCGGCGCGCCACACCTTCGACAACGGATGGACAGTCAGGCAGAACTTTCGCTACCTGCACGCGGATAACCATGAACAGTACATGTTTCGTTACGGCAATTTGATCGACAAGGTGATCACCAACCGCGAGATCGATACGCGCGACGGCAAGGGCAGCGTGTACTCGCTCGATACCAGCGTGACGGGCCATGTGGCGACAGGTGCGCTGCGCCATGAGATGGTTGCCGGCATCGATTACAGCCGCAGCAATACTTCGTTCAGCTCGTATATTGCCGACGGTCCGCAGATCGATATCTACCGCCCCGTCTACGGCAGCCCGCTGGACCTGGCGGCGCTGGCACCCGATGCCCTGCGCCGCGAGCATAACCGGCAGTTGGGGGCGTATTTGCAAGACCGCATGCAGTACCGCAGCTGGGTCTTCACCGTGGGCGGGCGCCAGGACTGGACGCGCCAGGAGCAGCTCAATCTGCTGGTATCGCCATCGACCACGACTTTGCGCAAGCCCAGGGCATTCACTGGGCGCGCGGGCATCACTTATCTGGCGGCGAACGGCCTGGCGCCTTACGCCAGTTACAGCGAATCGTTCTCGCCCGTCTCCGGCGCGGACCGCCTGTACCGTCCATTCGCGCCGGAAACGGCCCGGCAAGTGGAAGTCGGCGTGAAGTACGCGCCTGGCGCGCATCTTTCCGTGACCGCAGCTGCATTTGAACTGCGCCGCCAGAATGTGCTGACGACGGACCCGGATGACCCGAACTTTTCGATCCAGCAGGGAGAAGTGCGCTCGCGCGGCATCGAACTGGAAGTGGCGGCACAGCCGAGCAGCCAGCTGAAACTGCTGGCGTCCCTGACCTACAATCCCCTGAAAGTGACTAAGGCGTTTCCGGACAGGTGGGGCTCGAACGTGCAGGGCAAGTCGCCATTTGAAGTACCCAGGCAGATGGCCTCGGCCTGGGCCGATTACGCCTTTGCCGGCGGCTTGCGCGGCCTGTCGGCCGGCGCTGGCGTGCGCCATGTCGGTGCCAGCTGGGGCGATGCGGAGAACACCTTCCAGGTGCCCGCGTTCACCCTGGCCGACCTGTCGCTGCGCTATAACCTGGGGCAGGCCCGCAGCGTCTGGCGCGGCCTGAGCGTCAGCATGACGGTCAAGAACCTGTTCGACAAATACCATGTCGCCTCGTGTTTCTCGGCGCGGGCCTGTAATTATGGCGAGCAGCGCAATGTCGGCGTGCGCATGGCCTACCTCTGGTAGCGCGCGGCCTTACGCTGGATCAAACCAGGCCCGCAGTTCTTCCTCGGCGCGTTGCGCCGAGTTTGCGGTCAAGGTCAGCACGATGATTTTTTCCCGCGCCGGGCGCTGTCCATCGCTGCAGGCCAGCTCGATGGCTTGCTCGAAGCTCGTGTAGTCATGGCCGAATTCGCGCGGGCAATGCTGAACGATGCGCGCCGCCTTGCCAGCGGCCCGGTCCGCCAGGTTGACGATGGGATTGCCGTCATTGAACGGCTGGCCATTGGCAAACGCGGTGCGCAGATACGGCGCGCATAGACCGTTGAGGAAGGCAAGGCGTGCCTGCCAGTACGCTTGCGCCGCCGCATACGCGGCCGGGTCATCGAGAAAATCGGCAAACAGGAAGTCGTTCATATTGCTTGCTTCGGCTAGATGCCGAACACTTTCAATAGGGCGTCCGTGAAACCCTCGAACCAGCTGCCCACCTTGCCCGGCTGCTTGCCGTGGCGCGGGGTTTCTTCGTACAGGTAGACGCCGTTGTCGCCGTCGAAGCGGTCGTTGAGCAGGGCCTGCTGGCCGCGCAGGTAGGGGATGAAGGTTTCGCTGCGCAGGGTCGAGTACAGCACGTCGGTGCTAAAACCCAGGGTGGCGGACTGGCTGATACTGCGGCCCTGGCCTGCCCGCTCCATCCGCACGCCGCGGCAGCCTCGCACGATCAGGGTGACGGGGCCGCGAAAGACGATGAAGCGCAGCTGCAAGGTGAGCCAGGCGTGCAGGCTGCCCAGGCGCCAGTGGCTCGATATCGCCAGCGGCTGGCCCGTGTCGCAGATCAAACCCACCAGGCCCCGCGGCTGAAATACGAGCGCGCTGCCGGCAGGCAGGTGGACGATGGCGATTTCCAGCAGCGGGTCGTCGCTGGCGGAAATCGTCACGGACGCTGGCGCGTCGCTGTGCAAACGGGTCAGCGCCACCATGCCGGCGGCCAGGCTGGTGAACGGGAAGCGCCAGTCCAGCAGCCACTGCGTGCGCTTGGTGCTGCTGACGGGCGACGATTGCAGGTATGCCGGGTGGATCAGCATCTGCTGGCCAGGTTTGAGTTGCAGCGCCTGCGAGACGGCGGAAATGCGGGACTGGCCATCGGGCGGCAGGGGGAGAGTAGTGGCTGTCACGTTCAGCGCGTGCCCGATGGACAATGGTTTCAGGCGCGAAGCCAATGGCGCCAGCACGAAGTAAAAGAAGGCCTTGATCGCTAGCGGCAGCAGGATGGCCGACAGCACCAGCAGGGCGGCCGTGGGCACCACGTCCATGACGGGGCCGCGCCAGCGGGCGATCCAGTTGCGCGCCAGCTGTGCTTCTCCTGCCGTAATTGCCGCCCGCACGGGCGCCAGTGCGCCGGCCAGCGCGCTGTCGTCAATGGCGAAGGGCGCGGGGCGGGCCGCATCGTTGGTGCGCGCCCGCTGCGCCAGCCAGGCCCGATACGCTTGCAGGTTGACCTCGCGCAAGCGCTGGCCCTCGGCTTCGAGGCGTACCAGCTGCGCGTAGGTGTCGCTGCCGGGCAGGCGCGCGGCCACGGGGTGCTGCGCTTCCAGTTCGCGGCGCTGGCGCACATTATTTTGCAGCGCGGCATACGCGTCGACATGTTCCGCATGCAGGCGCGCCAGGGTATGCCGCGCATCCTCGCCGTTCAGGGCCGCCTGAAGCGCGGTCAAATAGTGTTCTTCCTGCGCCAGCACCTCGATTTCCACGCGGCGCGTGGCTTCTTCCCGTGCGTGCATGGCCAAGGTGCTCGTGTCGGGCAGGGGAAGGGTAAACAGCGACGGCTGCTGTTGCGCGCGCAGCTGGCGCAATTGCGCTTGTACTTGCGCCAGGCGGGCGTCGATGGCCGTTTGTGAGGTTGTTTGCAGGGCGTTGACCCTGGCCATAGCGGCATCCGCCAGGCCGGCGCCATGATGATCGGCGCCGCTGGCCGCCTGCCTGAGCGCGGTGACGGCCCCGCTGGCGGCGCTGTAGGCGCGCCATTCGGCCAGCAGCAAGCGCCCGGCCAGCAGGATGACGATAAAGAGCGCGAACTGCAGCGCGTGGCGCAGCAGGAAACGCAACAGGGCCGTCAGCAGCTGGCGCAAGGAGGCGTCGCTTTAGCCTTGGCCAGCCGCGCTATCGGCGTCGGCACAGCATTTTTTATATTTTTTACCGCTGCCGCAGTGGCACGGGTCGTTGCGGCCCGTTTTCGGTACGTCGCGCAAGACCGTCGCGCCGGACTGGCTTTGCACCTGGCTTTTCAGGTGGCGCTGGCGCGCCCAGGCGGCATTGATGGCAATGACAGCGGGAATCACGCCATCCATGGCCGTTTCGGCCGCCTCGTCGTCGAGCTCGCTGGCCGTGGCCAGGTGCTGGAAGGGCGCCAGGTATTGCGGGTGGCTGACGGCCAGGGCCGCCCACTGGGGCTTGTCCAGACTGGTGCCAAGCAGGAAGCCTGCGCACCAGGCGGGCACGCTCCATTCGGGGCCGCAGACGTAGATGGGCTCGAAGCTGTCCGGGTCCTTCGTCAGCCATTCGACCATGTAGGCGTGGTGGCGCAGCGCCAGGCTGGCTGCCCGTTCGCTGGCCTCGTCCGGCGCGGGCGCGGTGCTGCCCGCCGCCTTGTCCCAGATCCAGGGCAACCATTGCTCAACGGTAATTTGTTTCGGGCTCAGGGCGACGGCCGTGAGGAAACCTTCCAGCATCGACACGTCCATGGCGGCGTCGGCCAGGGCGGGCGCGGCCAGCAGGGTGTCGAGTTCGGCGTATTCGTCGTCGGAGAGGGGCGTGGTGGTGGAGATGCTGGACATGGGATTCTTTATCGGGGTTGGTCGGGTGGCCGCTGGCCATGGCGGTATTGTACCGCCAGGCCAGGGTGAAACGGCTGGCGGAATGAAAAACGGCGACCCGCAGGCCGCCGTTTTGAGCTAGTACAAGACGCTTACTTCACGCCGTGCATCAGTTTGTTGATCAGCGGTGCGATCAGGAACAGTACGACACCGGCGCCCAGCAGGGACCAGAAGCCGAAGGTATAGCCGGACAGGGCCGACTGCACCGACATGCCGCTTTCGCCACTGACGTAGCTGGCGAAGATACCCGAGAGGTTGTTGCCGATACCGGTCGACAGGAACCAGCCGCCCATGCCCAGGCCAACCAGGCGCACAGGGGCCAGTTTGGTGACCATCGACAGGCCGATAGGCGACAGGCACAGTTCGCCGATCGATTGCAGCATGTACACGGTCGCCAGCGTCCAGAACGGGATCTTGTTGTCGGCGCCAACCAGGCTCGACAGAGCGAAGATCAGCAAGCCGAAAGCCAATGCATTGCCCAGCAATCCCAGGCCGAATTTGCGCGGAATCGATGGATTGACGTTGTGGCGCGCCAGGTAGACCCAGACGGCGGCGATGATAGGCGCGAAGACGATGATGGCCACCGAATTGACGGTCTGGAAGTAGGCGGTCGGGAAGATCGCGAAGCCCAGGTCGCGGTTGACGATCTTGTCGGCCAGGAAGGTGAATGAGCTGCCCGCCTGTTCGAAGAACATCCAGAACAGGATGTTGAAGACGAAAATCAGCAGCATGGCGATGACGCGGTCGCGCGCCACCTTGCCATTGCGTATGCCTTCGATCATCAGCATGACGGCCAGGCCGGCGAACAACACGGTCAGGACGATTTGCAACTTTTCAGCGCCAACGGTCAGCAGGAAGTACATCAGCGGGATCACGCACAGCGAGCCGACGGCCACCCAGACGACGCGCATCGGGCTGCCGGCACCGGCTTCAGGTGCGCCGATGCCCTTCAGGGCACGGCGGCCGATGAAGAACCATACCAGGCTGATCAGCATGCCGAAACCGGAAGCCATGAAGACCATCTTGTATGCAGGCATATCGCTGGTGCCGAAGATCGACCCTGCCAGCCATTGCGTGAAGACGGGCGCGGCCATGGCGCCCATGTTGATGCCCATGTAGAAGATCGTGAAGCCACTGTCGCGGCGCGGATCGGCGGTCGCGTACAGCTTGCCGACCATGGTCGAGATGTTCGGCTTGAACATGCCGTTACCGACGATCATGGTGGCCAGGCCCAGGTTGAAGATGTCCTGGTTCGGTACCGAGATGCAGAACAGGCCGGCGGCCATGAAGACGGCGCCCAGCAGGATGGAGCGCTGGTAACCGATGACGCGGTCGGCGATGTAACCGCCGAACAGAGCGCCGGCGTACACCAGCGCGAGGAAGGAACCGTAGGTAAGGTTGGCCGCTGCCTGTCCCGAACCGTCGCCGCCGTGGAACTGGGCAACGATGTACAGTACCAGCGCCCAGCGAACTCCGTAGAACGCGAAGCGTTCCCAGAATTCAGTCATGAACAACATCCATAATGGGCCTGGATGGCCCATAATCTGCTTGAACTCGGGAATAACGGCTTCCTTGTTGGGCGTAGTCGCACCGCTCATGCGGTTCCTCCTGAAAAATTATTATAGTCAATCGATAAAAAAACTTATGGAAGCCTGCGGGCGGCGGGGACTCTCATGAAGAACCTCACGCACGGGAATTCCAATAGGCTGGCATTCTAATCTACAAATTGCGCTGAGCGTAAGTTTCGATTTGCATTAGCAAGAATGACTGTTTCATATTAGTCAAACCGGTTTGCAGGCAAGGGCGGCCCCGGCGATTTTGCGGCGGTACAGCACAACTTGCCTGACTTGTCGTATATTAAGGCTGCAAGACCTTCGAGCATCGATTTTTAAAGGGATTTTTCGCATTATGGAACACGACGTTATCGATACTCTGGTTTCACCGGAAGGCCGCCTGGACGTGCTCTCCAAGACTGAAGTCAACAAACTGCTCGACACCAGCCAGGGCGGCCTGTACAACACTTTCCGCCGCTGCGCGCTGGCGGTCTTGAATTGCGGCAGCACCATCGACGATGGCCGCGCCTTGCTGGAGCGCTACCAATCGTTTGAAATCTCCATCATTCAGCGCGAGCGCGGCATCAAGCTCGACATCAAGGGCGCGCCAGCCATCGCCTTTGTCGATGGCAAGATGATCAAGGGCATCCACGAACACCTGTTTGCCGTGCTGCGCGACATCATCTTCGTCAGCGATGAAGTCACGGGCAATCCGAAATTCGACCTGCAGAGCACGGAAGGCGTGACGGACGCCGTCTTCCATATCCTGCGCAACGCGAACGTGCTGCAAACCCAGCTCAACCCGAACCTGGTGGTGTGCTGGGGCGGCCATTCGATCAACCGCGCCGAATACAATTATTCGAAGGAAGTGGGCTACCAGCTGGGCTTGCGCGGCCTTGACATCTGCACCGGCTGCGGCCCGGGCGCCATGAAGGGGCCCATGAAGGGCGCCACCATCGGCCACGCCAAGCAGCGCCTGCACAATGGCCGCTACCTGGGCATCACCGAGCCGGGCATCATCGCGGCCGAGTCGCCGAACCCCATCGTCAATGACCTGGTCATCATGCCGGACATCGAAAAGCGCCTGGAAGCGTTCGTGCGCGCGGGCCACGGCATCGTCGTGTTCCCCGGCGGCGCGGGCACGGCCGAAGAGATTTTGTATATCCTCGGCATCCTGCTGCACCCGGACAACGCCGATATTCCCTTCCCGCTGATCTTCACGGGCCCGGAAACCTCGCGCGAGTACTTCGTGCAGATCAACCAGTTCATCAGCGACACCTTGGGTCCGGAAGCGCAGCAGCGCTATAAAATCATCATCGACGACCCGGAACTGGTGGCGCGCGAAATGCTCGAAGGCATCCGCCTGGTGCGCGAATTTCGCAAGGCCCACAGCGATGCCTATTATTTCAATTGGCTGCTGAAGATCGACCACGAGTTCCAGAAGCCGTTCCACCCCACGCATGAAAACATGCGTAACCTGAGCCTGCACAAGAACCAGCCCACGCACTTGCTGGCAGCCCAGCTGCGCCGCGCGTTTTCCGGTGTAGTGGCGGGCAACGTCAAGGACGACGGCATCCGTTCGATCGAAGAGCACGGCAACTTCGAAATCCATGGCGACAAGGACATCATGGGTCCCATGGATGCGCTGCTGGCCTCCTTCGTGGCGCAGCACCGCATGAAGCTGGCGGGTACGGCATACGTACCTTGCTATACCGTGATCCAGTAAGCTACTTAGTAACACCTATCAAAACCTATGCGCTTCTCGAGCCATCGGGGGCGCCCAGCCTTCCTTCCGCTCGCTACGGTTTTGTCAGGTGTTGCAAGTCACCGTCCGCTCTCTCCCTGCGTTTGCCGGGGGAGGGTGGCGCCTTTCACATTTGCCCCCAGCGTGCTTTCGCCACCACAAGTAATCAAATCGCTTGCGTCATCGATGCGTGGGTGCTATCTTTGGAACCGGTTCCAAAATAAAAATATGAACGTCAACAGGTAGTGGAGAGCAACCTTGGATTCAGTGCGCGGCAATAAAAAAACAGTTTCCGGCGAGCCAGCCCGGCCCGTGACCATCGCCCAGGTGGCGCGCGAGGCGGGCGTGTCGAAGACCAGCGTGTCGCGCTTTCTCGGCGGCGAACTGGACGCTTTGTCCCAGAATATCCGCCAGCAGATCACCAGCACCATCGCGCGCCTCGGCTACCAGCCGAACCAGATGGCGCGCGGCCTCAAGCGTGGACGCACGCGCCTGATCGGCATGGTCGTGGCGGACATGCTGAACCCCTACACGGTGGCAGTGCTGCAAGGCGTGGAAGCGGCTTGCCAGCAGCATGGCTATACCTTGATCTTGTGTAATACAGGCAATGACGAACTGCGCGAACGGCAGTCGCTGGCAGCGCTGCGCTCGTACAGCGTGGAAGGGCTGATCGTCAACACGCAGGGGCGCAACATCCAATCGTCTGACTTGCAGCAGGCGGACATGCCCATCGTGCTGGTCGACCGCCGCATCGAGGGCGCCGATTTCGACCTGGTGGGCCTGGACAATGTACAGGCTGGCGGGTTGGCCACCTCGCATCTGATCGAACAGGGTTTCGACGCCATCGCCTTCGTCGCGCCGCCATTGACAGGCGTCAGTTCGCGGCTGATGCGCGCCGAGGGTTTTCAGTCCGTGATGGCCGAGCATCCCGGCTGCGTGGGCGAAGTACTGGCGGTGGACCTGGACGACCGGCCCTCCATCGACGCGCATGTGCGGCGATGTCTGGCGCAGTGGCGCGGCCGCCGCGTGGCGCTGCTGGCGTCGAACGGCATGGTGGCGCTGGAACTGGCGCTGATGCTGCAGCGCCTCGCGCTGCGCATGCCGCAAGACGTGGGCCTGCTGGGCTTTGACGAATTGCCGTGGTCACCATTGGCTGGCCTGAGCACGATCGAGCAGCAGACTTACGAGATCGGCTTTTCGGCGATGACGTGCATGCTGTCGCGCCTGCAGGGCGAGCAGTGCCCGCCGCGCGAGGTGCTGTTGCCGGGTAAGTTGATTGTGCGCAACTCCACCCAGGGAGGAATTGCGGGCAAGAGTGCCGATTGACGGGGAAGAGGGCGTTGCCCTTTTTTTTGGGGAAGGTATGGAACCGGTTTCATAGAAGATGTTCTCACTGGAAAGGAGCATGGATAGGCAGGCAGGGCAATGGTTGCACGAGGTTGGCATGAGGTTGAAACGACATGGCAAGAGACGAACTAAATCGTCCATTTGACAATATTCCCGGAAGTGCCTCGACGAGGCCGGTACCGGGATCACAGGAGACTGAAGCATGAAGATGACTACACTGTTTTACTCGAAGATCGTGGCTTGTGCGCTCGCCGCCACCTGCACCCTGGGCGCGGCCGCCGACGCGGGCGCCCAGACGCTTGGCGACCTCATCAAGAAAGGCAAGCTGACCATCGGCGTGGTCAGCGGCACGCCGCCGTTTGGCAGCATCGACGCCAAGGGCGCGCCCGTCGGCTATGACGTCGATGTCGCCAACCTGATCGGCAAATACATGAACCTGCCCGTGGAAGTGGTGCCCCTGACGGCGCCCTCACGCGTGCCGTCGCTGGAGTCGGGCAAGGTCGATTTCCTTGTGGCGACCCTGGCGCCCACGCCGGAACGGGCCAAGACCTTGATGTTCACCATGCCTTACAGCGCGTTCGAACTGGCGATCGTCGCGCCGGTCGGCGGCAAATTCAAGGCCCTGGCCGACCTGAAGGGCAAGAAGGTGGGCGTGACGCGCGGCACCACGAATGACACGGCGCTGAGCCGCATGGCGCCGGCCGGCACGGCCATCGTGCGTTTCGAGGATGATGCCACCGTCACCCAGGCCTTGCTCAGCAAGCAGGTCGACGCCGTGTCGATCCCCAGCACGATGGCGCTCGACATCATCAAGACCCGCGGCGCGGGCAAGATCGAGGTCAGGTTCACGTATTCCGTGCAACCGAATTCGATGGCGGTGCGCCGCGGCGACTTCGAGCTGCATCAGTGGCTCAACAACTTCATCTACTACGTCAAGCTGAACGGCGAACTCGACGCCATCGCGCGCAAGTGGAGCGGCGCGCCGCTGCCGCCATTGCCGACCTTCTGATACCGCAAGCCGCATAGGGAAAGTGTTGGTCCGTACGGCGCGCCACCATGGTGGCGCCGCCGGGGATGTGCACGTAGATAAGGAGTTGAGTATGCCGTATGAATTTCATTTCGAGCTCGTCATGCAATCGCTGGACCGTCTGTTGTGGGGCGCGGCGCTGACGATACGCCTGAGCGCCCTGGCGATGGTGCTGGGACTGGCGGTGGGCGTGTGCGCCGCCGTCATCCTGAAGAACGGTCCCGCCTATGCCCGCGCTTTGGTGCGCGCGTATGTCGAGGTGATCCGCAGCACGCCGTTCCTGGTGCAGCTGTTCATCATTTACTTCGGCTTGCCGTCGCTGGGTCTGCAGCTGGACGCGAATGGCGCCGCGCTCGTCGCCATGACGGTCAATCTGGGCGCCTATGCGGCGGAAATCGTGCGCGCCGGCATAGGCGCCGTGCATCCGTCCCAGCTGGAGGCGGCTCAGGCGCTGGGCATGACGCGCTGGCAAGTGATGCGCCATGTAGTGCTGCTGCCGGCGCTGGAAAAAGTGTATCCGGCGCTGGCCAGCCAGTTCACGCTGATGATGCTCGCCTCGAGCGTGGTGTCGGCCATTTCCGCCGAAGAGCTGACTGCCGCCGCCCACCTGCTCGATGCGGAAACCTTCCGCAGTTTCGAGATCTACATCGTCGTGATGGTGCTGTACATCCTGCTGGCCCTGCTGTTCCGCTTCAGCTTCTGGGTACTGGGCCAGATCGTCTTCAAACGCCGCCGCCGTCTGGGCGCGGTGCGCATGGGAGCATGACATGATCAGTGATTTTTCCTGGGATAACCTGCAATTTCTGCTTGAGGCCACGCGCTGGACCATCGGCCTGTCGCTGATCGTTTTCATCACGGGTGGCATCGCCGGCTTCGCGGTGGCGCTGCTGCGCACGGCGCGCAGCCCGTTCCTGCGCTTCATCAGCGCCCTGTACATCCAGCTGGTCCAGGGCACGCCCGTGCTGATCGTGCTGTTCCTCACCTATTACGGCCTGGCCTTGTTCGGCTACAAGCTGTCGCCGATCATCGCGGCCGGCGCGGCGATGACGATCTTTGCCAGCGCCTACCTGGGCGAGATCTGGCGCGGCTGCATCGAAGGCGTACAGCGGCAGCAGTGGGAAGCATCGGCCGCGCTGGCGCTGAACCGCTACCAGCAGCTGCGCTACGTCATCCTGCCGCAGGCGCTGCGCCATTCGTTGCCGCCGACGGTGGGCTTCATGGTGCAGATCATCAAAAACACTTCGATCACCTCGATCATCGGCGTGGTGGAACTGACGCGGGCAGGGCAACTGGTCAGCAACGCGACCTTCCTGCCTTTCATCGTCTTCCCCGTCGTCGCCCTGATCTACTTCGCGATGTGCTACCCACTGTCGCGCTACAGCCATTCACTGGAAAGGAAATTCCATGCCCATCGTTGAAATTGACAATATCAGCAAGAGCTTCGGCGCCAATCACGTGCTCAAGGGCGTTTCGTTCGCCGTCGAGCGTGGTCAGGTCATCGCCGTGATCGGGCGCAGCGGTTCCGGCAAGAGCACCATGCTGCGCTGTATCAACGGCCTTGAAACCATTGACAGCGGCAGCATCGTCGTGGCAGGCCATACGCTGACGGCGCGCCAGGAGCATTTGCTCGACTTGCGCAAGGATGTCGGCATGGTCTTCCAGAGCTACAACCTGTTCCCCCACCTGACGGTGGAAGAAAACGTCATGCTGGCGCCGCGCATCGTCAAGAAGGTGCCCGACGTGCAAGGCCGCGCCACGGCGCTGCGCGTGCTCAAGCAGGTGGGCCTGGACCACAAGCGCGACGCCTATCCCGAGCAGCTGTCGGGCGGCCAGCAGCAGCGCGTGGCAATCGCCCGTTCGCTGGCGATGGAACCGCAGGTGATGCTGTTCGACGAAGTGACGTCGGCGCTCGACCCGGAACTGACGCAGGAAGTGCTGAAGGTGATGGAAGAGCTGGCGCAGGCGGGCATGACGATGCTGCTGGTGACGCACGAGATGGAGTTCGCGCGGCGCATGGCCCACGTCACCGTCTTCATGCACCAGGGGACGGTGTGGGAGAGCGGGCCGTCCGAAGCCTTCTTCAGCAATCCGCAAACGCCCGAAGCGCGCCAGTTCGTCGGCGCGGGAGCGATCAAATGAGCCCCGTTCTGGTGGCAGCGTCGGCCTACGGCGCAAGCAGGGTAAGGCAGCTGGGTCAAAGCCATTTCATCGACGTGGTGGCCGATGCGGGCGGCGCAGGCATCGAAATCCGTCGCGAACTGTTCACCTCCGACTTGCCGGACCTGGCGCGCATGGGCGCGGCAGTGGCCGCGCGCGGCCTGTACTGCGTGTATTCCACGCCCATCGAATTGTGGGGCGCGGACGGACTGCTGCAGCAGGAGCTGCTGCAGCAGATGCTGGACGAGGCGGCGCGCTTGGGGGCGCGCTACCTGAAGGTGTCGCTGGGCCATTACCCGGCCGCGCCGGACCTGCAGGCCTTGAACGCCCAGCTGGCGGCGGCGCCCGTGGCGCTGCTGGTTGAAAACGACCAGACGGCCCATGGCGGCAAGCTGTCAACTATGGCGCGCTTCCTGGCGGCGGCGCGCGAAGGCGGGCTGCCGGTGGGACTGACGTTCGACATCGGCAACTGGCGCTGGGTGGGCGAGGATGCGCAGCAGGCGGCACGCCTGCTGGCGCCGTATGTGCGCTACGTGCATTGCAAGGCTGTCCTGGAGGACGCTGGCCGGCTGTCCGCCTGTGCTGTCTCCGAGGCTGATCCGGCCTGGCGCACCGTCTTCGCGTACTTTGCACCGGGCGTGCAGCGGGCCATCGAATTCCCGCTGGAGGGGGCAGACCTGGTGGCCGAAACGGGCCGCTACATCCAGATGCTGGAGGCCGCATGATGCCGCATGAGGAGGGCCGGGCAGAAGAGGGGCAGGCTGCGTATGCGCTCGACGTCGTCACCTACGGCGAGGCGATGGCGATGTTCGTTGCCGAGGAAACGGGGGACCTGGCGGCCGTGGCGCATTTTACGCGCCGCCTGGCTGGCGCCGAGACGAATGTCGCCATCGGCCTGGCACGCCTGGGGCTGAAAGTCGGCTGGCTGAGCCGGGTGGGCGACGACTCGTTCGGCCGCTTCATCCGCGCCAGCGTGCAGGCCGAAGGCGTCGATTGCAGCCGGGTCGTCGCCGTCGCCGGCCAGTCCAGCGGCTTCCTGCTCAAGGAAAAGGCCGAGAACGGCGCCGATCCGCTGGTCGAATACTTCCGCAAGGGTTCCGCCGCCAGCCGGCTGGCGCCCGAGCACTTCGACCCCGCCTATTTCCTTTCCGCGCGCCATTTGCACGCCACGGGCGTGGCGGCGGCTCTATCCGAGACCAGCCTGGCGTTCGCCGGCCAGGCGCTCGACTTCATGCGCGACCATGGTCGGAGCGTGTCGTTCGATCCGAACCTGCGGCCCTCGCTGTGGCCTTCGCAAGCCGTCATGGTCGAACAGATCAACCGCCTCGCCGCCAAGGCGGACTGGGTACTGCCCGGCCTGGGGGAAGGGAAAATCCTCACCGGTCACGACCTGCCGCACGACGTCGCCGGCTTTTATTTGCAACAGGGCGCGCGGCTGGTGGTCATCAAGCTGGGTGCCGAGGGTGCCTATTACCGCACGGCCGATGGCGACAGCGGCATGGTGCCGGGCGAGCGCGTGGTCAACGTGGTCGACACGGTGGGTGCCGGCGACGGCTTCGCGGCCGGCCTGGTCAGCGCCTTGCTGGAAGGCTTGCCGCTGGCGCAGGCGGTACGGCGCGGCAACCGGGTCGGCGCCTTCGCCATCCAGGTGGCCGGCGACATGGAAGGTTTGCCGACCCGCCCCCAGCTCGATGCGCTGGTCCCATCTTGAACCGAACAGGGGAAATACATGAAAAAAAATGTCGTTGTCTATAAAAAGCTGGCCGAACCGCTGCTGGCGCGCCTGCGCGCGGAATGCGATGTGACGTATTTCGAGGCCATCGATGCGGGCAACCGCGCCGCGTTCGCTGCCGCCATCCGTGGCGCGCACGGCTTGCTGGGTGCCAGCGTGCGCCTGGACCGAGAACTGCTGGACCCGGCTGCCGGGCTGCGCATCATTTCCACCATTTCGGTGGGCGTCGACCAGTTCGACGTCGATTACCTGCGCGAACGGGGCATCTTGCTGGCCAATACGCCGGACGTGCTGACGGAAACGACGGCCGACACGATCTTTGCGCTGATCCTGGCCAGCGCGCGGCGCGTCGTCGAACTGGCCGAATTCGTCAAGGCTGGAGGCTGGACGCGCAGCGTGGGCGAAAGCCAGTACGGCGTCAACGTGCATGGAAAAACCATCGGCATGCTGGGCATGGGCCGCATCGGCCGCGCCGTCGCCCGCCGCGCCGCGCTGGGTTTCGGCATGCAGGTGCTGTACGTGAACGGCGAAGCGGTGCCGGAGGTGGAGGCTGCGCTGGGCGCGCGCCAGGTGGCGCTCGACGAGCTGCTGGCCGGGTCGGACTTCGTCTGCGTGGTCCTGCCGCTGACGGCGCAGACGGAACGCATGATGGGCCGGCGCGAGTTCGCCCTGATGCGCCGCGGCGCCATCTTTATCAATGGTTCGCGCGGGCGCATCGTCGACGAGGCGGCGCTGATCGAGGCACTGCAACAGGGCCAGATCCATGGTGCCGGCCTCGACGTGTTCGAGCGCGAGCCGGTGGCGCCGGACAATCCGCTGCTGGCCATGGCCAATGTGGTGGCGCTGCCGCACATCGGCTCGGCCACGCATGAAACGCGCTACGCCATGGCGCAGCAGGCCGTGGACAACCTGCTGGCCGGCTTGCGCGGCGAGCGTCCGCGCTACCTGGTGAGCTAAGAACAGTATCGATAAAAAGACAGACAGGGCAAGACATGAAGAACAAGGTTGTAGGAGCAATGATCATCGGCGCCGGCGCTTGCGGCGGCCTGTGTTGCGCGCAGTCGAACGTGTCGGTGTTTGGCATAGCGGACATGGGCGTGGTGTCCGAAAGCGGCGGTGCCGGCGGCAGGGTGCTCAAGCTGACCAGCGGCATCGCCAACGGCTCGCGGCTGGGTTTCAAGGGCAGCGAAGACCTGGGCGGCGGCATGACGGCGATCTTTACGATGGATGCGGGCATCCTGGCTGACACGGGCGCTTCGGCTCAGGGCGGCCTGCTGTTCGGGCGCCAGGCTTTCGTCGGCCTCGCCGGCGAGGCGGGCACACTACGGCTGGGCCGCCAGTACACTTTTATCGATAGCAGCCTGGGCGCGCTGGATCCGTTTTACCTTGGTTTTGCGGGCAGGATGAGCAATGTCTTCACGGCTGGCTACATCAGCCGGGTCGATAACAGCATTACCTACAGCTCGCCCGTGCGCTGCGGCCTTTCCGGCGAACTGGCGTACGGCTACGGCGAAGTACCTGGCGACGCGGCGGCAAAGCGCTACACCGGCGCCGCGGCCACCTATGCCAGCGGGCCACTGTATGTGCGCATGGCACACCAGGACGCCAACACCCTGTCGGCCGCGCTGGTGAGGGGAAGGGCGCGCAACACGGTGCTTGGCGCCACCTGGGACTTCGGCGTGGTCAAGGCGCACGGCGCCGTTGCCGTCAGCAAGAGCTCGGCGGGCGCCGCCACCACGGTCGATAGCGCGGACCTGATGCTGGGCGCCACCTTGCCGGTGGGCCCGCACCGCGTATTGTTCTCGTACGTGCGGCGCGACGACCGGCGCGCCGCCAACGGCGACGCTTCCCAGATCGGCATCGGCTACACCTATGCGCTGTCGAAGCGCAGCACGTTGTACGCGGCCTATGCGCATATCGACAACCGCAACGGCGCCGCCTACGTGGTGGGCAACGCCACTGACAACGGCAGCGGCAACCAGGCCTGGAACCTCGGCCTGCGCCACACTTTTTAACTGGAGAATCGAATGAAGAAGATCGGATGGATTTTGGTCGGCGCCAGCACCGTGGCGCGCGAATGGATGGTCGACGCGATCCGCCAGCAGGGCGACGCGGAAGTGCTGGCCGTGGTCAGCACGGATGCCGCGCGCGGCGCCGCCTTCGCCGAGCAGTTCGGCATCGGCGCCAGTTATACCGACCTGGATGCGGCGCTGGCCCATCCGGGCGCGGAGGCCGTGTACATCAGCACCACCAATGAGTGGCACATGGCGCAGACCTTGCAGGCGGCGCGCGCGGGCAAGCACGTGCTGTGCGAAAAGCCGCTGGCGCTGAACATGGACGACGCCCGCCGCATGGTCGACGGCTGCGCCGAAGCGGGCGTGGTGCTGGGGATTAACCACCACCTGCGCAACGCCGCCAGCCACGGCAAGGTGCGCGAGCTGATACGCGCGGGCGAGATCGGCCAGCCCCTGTATTGCCGCGTGCTGCACGCGAACAACCTCCCGCAGCACCTGCGCGGCTGGCGCCTGGACGCGCCGGAATCGGGTGGCGTCACGCTCGACATGTTCGTGCACGACGTCGACACCTTGCGCTTTTTGCTGGACTCGGAGCCGCGCCATGTCACCGCCTGTGCCACCAGCGGCGGCATGACGGTGGCCGGGCTGGAAGAGGGTTTGATGGCCGTCATCGAGTTCGATAACGGCGCCCTGGTGCAGGTGCACGACGCGTTCAATGCGCCGTATTCGCTGTCGGGAGTGGAAATCATCGGCAGCAAGGGCACCATCTTCGCCACCGGCGTGATGACGCAGCGCCCCGTCGGCACCATTTGCCTGACCCGTGATGGCGGCAGCGTCGACATCCCCGTCGAACATGAAAACCTGTATGTGCGCTCGGTGCGCGCCTTCCAGCGCGCCATGCGCGGCGAAGGGCAGCCGGCCGCCACTGGCGACGATGGCATGCGCGCGCTGGCCACGGCGCTGGCGGCGCAGCAGGCCAGCCGCAGCCACCAGCGCGTGACCCTGGCCGGCTGATAGCAGGCCGCATCAGTAAAAAAGCCGCCTGATCTTGCGATCAGGCGGCTTTTTACTGGCTTGCGTCCGTGATTAGTCTTCGCGGCGCAGGTGAGGGAACAGCAAGACGTCGCGGATGTTCGGCGAATCCGTGATGATCATCATCAGGCGGTCGATGCCGATGCCGCAGCCGCCGGCTGGCGGCATGCCGTATTCCAGCGCACGGATGTAGTCGGCGTCGTAGAACATCGCCTCTTCATCGCCTGCGTCCTTGGCGGCCACTTGCGCCAGGAAGCGGGCTGACTGGTCTTCCGCGTCGTTCAACTCGGAGAAGCCGTTGGCGATTTCGCGGCCCACCATGAACAGTTCAAAACGCTCGGTGATGCCGGCCACCGTGTCGGAAGCGCGCGCCAGTGGCGACACTTCGACAGGGTAGTCGATGATGTAGGTCGGTTCCCACAGCTGCGCTTCAGCCGTCTCTTCGAACAGCGCCAGTTGCAGCGCGCCCAGGCCGGCCGTGGCGAACGGCTTGACGCCGAATTTCTTCAGTTCTTCCTTGATGAATTCCGCATCGTTCAACTGCTCGGCAGTGTAGCCCGGAGCGTACTTGTTGATCGCTTCGACGATGGTCAGGCGGTGGAACGGCTTGGCCAGGTCCAGCTCGCGGCCGCCGTAGGTCAGGGTGGCGGTGCCGTGCGCATCAATGGCGGCCTGGCGGATGACGGCTTCCGTGAAGTCCATCAGCCATTTGTAGTCGGTGTAGGCCGCGTAGAATTCCATCATCGTGAATTCAGGGTTGTGACGGATCGACACGCCTTCATTGCGGAAGTTGCGGTTGATTTCGAACACGCGGTCGAAGCCGCCCACGACCAGGCGCTTCAGGTACAGCTCGGGCGCGATACGCAGGAACATTTGCATGTCCAGCGCATTGTGGTGCGTGATGAATGGTTTGGCCGCGGCCCCGCCCGGGATCGTGTGCAGCATCGGCGTTTCCACTTCCATGAACTCGTTCTTTTCCATGAAGCGGCGGATCGACGAGATGGCGGCGGTACGCGCCTTGAAGGTGCGACGCGTCTCTTCGTTCATGATCAGGTCGACGTAGCGCTGGCGGTACTTCGTTTCCTGGTCGGCCAGGCCGTGGAATTTGTCCGGCAGCGGGCGCAGCGACTTGGTGATCAAACGCAGTTCGGTGACCTTGATGGTCAGTTCGTCCGTCTTGGTCTTGAACAGTGTGCCTTGCACGCCCAGGATATCGCCCAGGTCATAGTGGTGCAGGGCGGCCATGGCCGCTTCGCCCGTCAGGTCGAGCGTGGCGTAGATCTGGATGCGGCCGTCGGCTTTCGGGCCGGAAGCGTCTTGCAGGGTGGCGAAGGCGGCTTTCTTGCCCGCTTCGCGCTTGAGCATCATGCGCCCGGCCAGCACTACGTGTACGGGGTTTTCTTCCAGCTCTTCGCGCGTCTTGGCGCCGTATTGCGCATGCAGGTCGGCTGCCTTGTGCTCGGGGCGGAAGTCGTTCGGGAAGGCGACGCCTTGTTCGCGCAGTGCTGCCAGCTTGACGCGGCGCTCGGCGATGATCTTGTTTTCATCGGGGGCGGCGGCTTGTTCTTGGATATCCGTAGTCATGGTGTTCTTCGTTGGTGATTATTGATGATGTGGCGCCAGCGCTGGCGCCACGCTGGCAAACAGTGCGTCGACCTCGAGTGCGGAGAAATCCGGCACGATGGCAATGACGTTGTCGAAGGCAGCAAACGCCTCGGCCGGCAGAGTGGTGGTGAGTACCACGACGCGCATGCTGGCACGGCGCGCCGCTTCCACGCCCAAGGGCGCGTCTTCAAAGACGATGCAGTCTTGCGGCAGTGCGCCGGCCAGTAGCGCGCCCTTCAGGAACACGTCCGGGTGCGGCTTGCCCCGTTCCACGTCGGCGGCGCCGACGATGGCGTCGAAGCGGTGCCGCAGGTCCAGGCCGTCGAGCGTGAACGCGATGTTCTCGTCTGGTGCGGCGGTGCCCACCACCAGCGCTACGCCGTGCTGGCGCGCGCTGGCGATCAGCTGGCCGAAACCGGCCACCGTGGCCAGGTGCGGGCCATACAGTTCGCGGTAGACGACTTCCTTTTCAGCCAGCAGGGTGACATGGTCGACATCCTCGCCCAGGTACTTGGCGATAATTTCGTGTCCTTGCCGTCCTGCCGTGTCGCGGAAAAAGGCGTCCGCATCCAGCGCATGGCCCTGTCGTTCAAAGAACGCCAGCCACGAGGTCGTGTGGAAGGCCATGTTGTCGACGATCGTGCCATCCATGTCGAACAGGAAGGCACGCCGGACTGGAACGGATGCATTCATCCTTACACGCCTTGTTTCAGCGAGGCGGAGATGAATTCGTCGATGTCGCCATCGAGCACGCCCTTGGTATTGCCCGTCTCGAAACCGGTGCGCAAGTCCTTGATGCGGGACTGATCCAGCACGTAGGAACGGATCTGGTGGCCCCAGCCCACGTCCGTTTTCGAGTCTTCCAGCTTTTGCTGCTCGCTCATGCGTTTGCGCAGTTCATGTTCGTACAGCTTGGCTTTCAGCATTTCCATCGCTTCGGCGCGGTTGCGGTGCTGCGAACGGTCGTTCTGGCACTGCACCACGATGCCGGTCGGCGCATGGGTCATGCGGACGGCGGAGTCGGTCTTGTTGATGTGCTGACCACCGGCGCCCGACGCGCGATAGGTATCGACGCGGATATCGGCCGGGTTGACGTCGATCTCGATCGAATCGTCGACTTCCGGATACACGAACAGCGACGTAAACGAGGTGTGGCGGCCATTGGCCGAGTCGAATGGCGACTTGCGTACCAGGCGGTGCACGCCCGTTTCCGTGCGCAGGAAGCCGTAGGCGTGATCGCCCTCGACCTTCAGGGTGGCCGTCTTGATGCCGGCAACCTCGCCGTCGGACTGCTCCAGGATCTCGACCTTGAAGCCCTTGCGTTCGCAATAGCGCAGGTACTGGCGCAGCAGCATCGAAGCCCAGTCCTGGGCCTCCGTGCCGCCGGCGCCGGCCTGGATGTCGATGAAGCAGTTGTTCGGGTCCATCGGATTGTTGAACATCCGGCGGAACTCCATGCTTTCGATGACCTTGCGGATTTCCTGCACGTCCTGCTCGATCGCTTCCAGGGTATCGTCGTCGCCTTCTTCGCGGGCCATGTCGAACAGGTCGCGGGTGTCGCGCAGGTCGGCATCCGCCTTAGTCAGCGTGAAGACGATGGCTTCCAGCGCCTTCTTCTCTTTACCGAGGTCCTGGGCGCGCTTGGGATCGTTCCAGACGGTCGGATCTTCCAGTTCTTCGTTGACTTGCTCTAGTTTCTCCGACTTGACAGTGAAGTCAAAGATACCTCCGAAGTTCGGCTTCGCGGACCGTCAGGTCGTTGAGCAGGGCGGAGATGATATTGATGCGTTCGGCTTCCATAATGTTCTGGTCTTCTATGGTGAAATCAAACCTTGAATTATACGCGAGCGCGGCGCGTTTCCGCTGCCGCTGCGGCGCAATTGCTGCTGCACCGGGCAATAAAATGACGATTTTGCTATATTTGCGACAATATTTTTGCCTTGAAGATGGCTGCCGTGCTGCGTATGATGCTGGCCATATTGTCTTTCCACAGGAATAACTCATGTGCCAACCCTTGCGCCAACTCCCCCGTCTCGCCCTGTTACCGCTGCTGCTGGCTGGCTGCGGCGCCTTGCCGCCCGCCGCCCACGAACCGGCCCGGCCTCTGGCAGCGGCGCCGGCGGGCAGCAGCGCCACCCTGGCCCTGCTGGAGACGACGGACTTGCACGCGAATGTACTCAGTTATGATTACTACAAGCTGCAGGCGGAGCCCTCGATCGGCCTGGAACGCACGGCGGCACTGATCGCGCAGGCACGTGCCGAGTTCCCGAACAATCTCCTGCTCGACAACGGCGACACCATCCAGGGCACGGCGCTGGCCGACTACCAGGCCCTCGTGAAACCGCTGGCCTGCGACCAGACCCTGGCCATCTACAAGGCCATGAATCTGCTGAAGGTCGATGGCGGCGGCATCGGCAACCACGAATTCAACTACGGCCTGGCGTTTTTGAGCCAGGTGACGGGCAACCGTTTTGACGTCGACAGCGTCGACGCGGCCAAACCGCGCTGCGCCGGCCCCGCGTTCCCGCAAGTGCTGGCCAACGTCTACAGCGCCAAGACGGGCAAGCCCCTGTTTGCGCCGTATCACATCATAGACAAGCAGATCACGGCGACCGGCCCCGATGGCAAGGCCATCACGAGCACCGTGAAGGTCGGCATCATCAGTTTTGCGCCGCCCACCATCATGGCCTGGGACAAGCGCTGGCTCGAAGGCCGCGTCTACACGCAGGGCGTGCGCGAGACGGCGGAAAAATTCATTCCCGAGATGCGCGCCAAGGGCGCCGAGCTGGTGGTGGCGATCTCGCACGGCGGCCTGGATAACAGCCCGTACTCGCCCACCATGGAAAACGGCAATTACTACCTGTCGCAAGTGCCGGGCGTGGACGCCATGCTGATCGGCCACTCGCACCAGCTGTTTCCGAACGCCAGCAGCACGGTGCCGCAGTTTAATTTGCCCGGCGTCGACAAGGCCCGTGGCCTGGTCAATGGCGTGCCTACCGTGATGGCCAATTTGTGGGGCAAGCACCTGGGCGTGATCGGTTTGCGCCTGCGCCATGACGGCAAGCAGTGGCTCATCGACAAGAGTGCCACCACGGTGGAAGCGCGCGGCATCCAGAATGCGGACAAAAGCTATGTCCAGCCCGATGCGGCCATCGCCAAACTGGTGGCCGAGGAACACGCGGCCACCATCGCCTACGTGCAGACACCGGTTGGTGCCACGGACTTCCGCATGTCGACGTATTTCGCCGACGTGGGCGACGTCAGCGCCATTGAAGTGGTGAACCAGGCGCAATCGGGCTACCTGGCCGCCTATGTCAAGGCGAACTTGCCGCAGTATGCGCACCTGCCCGTGCTGTCGATGTCATCGCCGTTCAAGAGCGGCTCTGCCGGCGTGTCCGATTACACGGACGTCAAGGCAGGCAATGTGGCGCTGAACAACGCGGCCGACCTGTATTTGTATCCGAATGCGCTGTATGGTGTGAAGATGAATGGCGCGGAGCTGAAAGCCTGGCTGGAACAGTCGGCGCAGCGTTTCAATACCATCGCCCCGCACAAGACGGAGCCGCAGGAACTGGTCAACACGGCCCACCCGAGCTACAACTTCGATACCATCACCAGTGCTGACGTGCGCTATCAAATCGATGTCACGCAACCGCCGGGCCAGCGCATCAAGGCGCTTACCTATAAGGGCAAGCCGATGGACGCGGGCCAGGAATTCCTCATCGCGACAAATAACTACCGCGCCAGCGGCGGTGGCAATTTCCCCGGCCTCGACGGCAGCAAGACGGTGGTGGCCTCGCCCGACAACAACCGCGAACTGCTGATCGCCTACGTCACGCAGCAGAAAAACCTGACGCGCGCGAAAAACGGCTCGGCGCGCAGCTGGCGCTTTGCCAAAGTCGCCACGAAAGGCCCGGTGGTCTTCCATTCGGCGCCGAACGTGATCGACCTGGCGAAAGCGGCCGGTATCGATAACGTCACGCAGCTGAAGGCCGACGATGGCGCGGGCAAGGGCTTTGCGCTGTACCAGCTCGACCTGTCCAAATGAAGCGGGCGGCATGGCTGCTGGCAGCCGCCTTGGCGTCACCCCTGGCATTGGCGGCGCCCGATGTCACGGCCCGGGCCAAGGTGTTGATGCGCGCGGGAGTAGCGTCCCAGCCGCAGGCGCGCGCCCTGTTCGAACAGGCGGCGGGGCAGGGCAGCGGCCCCGCTGCGTATTACCTGGGCCTGATGCTGAAAAACGGCATGGGCGGAGCGCAGGACAGCGCCGCCGCGCTGCGCTGGCTGGAGCTGGCCGCGCAGCGCCAGGTGGCGCCGGCCATGTTTATCGTGGCGAACATGCTGCAGGATAGCGACGAGGGCAGGGCGCGTTTCTGGCTCGACGCTGCCTGCGACCTGAACTACCCGGAAGCGCTGCAGCAGAAATCCGTGGCGCTGGCGGAGGGACGCATGGGCTATGCGCACAACGAGGAGCAGTCCTTCCTGTACCTGAAAATGGCCACGCACGCGATGGGACACCGCCCGCCGGAACCCTGAGCTAGCCTGGTACATCTTTTTTTGGCTTGGCCCGCAGGCTGGCCGCAGCCTCGCCGATGGCGAACGGGTCGCGCGACAGAATGGCTGCGCCCAGGTCGACCAGCCTGGCAGCGGCGACTATGGCCGCCTTGATGTCGGCGATGCGCTTGAGCTGCAGCTTGCCCTTGGCAATGGCACCCTCGATATCGCCGCGTGCCTGCTCGGCGCCTGCGGCGGTCAGGTAAATGCCATAGGCCCGAAACAGGGCCACCATCTGGTCCAGGTGGTCTTCATATTGCTCCAGCAGCGCGCGCTCGTCCGGCGTCAGCGCCTCCCGTTCGCGGATGCGCAATTCCAGCACCAGGTTTGACGCTTGCGCCAGGCTGTCGGCGATGGCGTAGCTTTGGTCCTTCGTCAGTTCGGTCAGTTGGGCCATGGGATACTCCTGTGTGCGCGCCGCTTACCAGCGGGCGGCGCCATAGAAAACAGCCTGTTTTTGCAGCGTGTCGACGTGGCGTGAAAACTGCGCCAGTTGCCGTTCCAGTTCGGGCGCCTGCAGGTGTTCGAGATTGCTCCGCAGCGCGGCCACGCTGGCTTGCAGCGCGTCGACGGCGGCGACATACGCGGCGACGATCTTTTCCCTTTCTTTCAATTGCCGTCCTTCCAGGTACAGACGCGTGCGGATGTAGTTGGCGGCCAGCGGTTCGCGCGGCGCGGACTTGTCGACGGCGCCGCGCAGCAGGTCCAGGTCGCGCAATTCATCCTGCAAGCCGGCACGGTAGCTGCGCTGGGCATACTCCTTGAGCGCATTGCTGACAATGTCGATGGCTTCCTGCTCGTCGAGCAGTTCGCGCAAGGCCGATTTCTGCAGGCGCTGCGTGGCCAGCCGGCTCAGGTGTTCGCTCAGTTTCATCACCTTGTCCAGCCTGCCCGCATCGAGTAGGGGCGCACCGCCATCCGGCTGTGCCAGGCCGCTCAGCGCATCGCCGAGTTCGCCAAGCTCTTCCTTGTAGACAGGCAGCTTGTCACCGGCCAGCGCTGCCAGGGTGTGGGCAAAGCGCAGCAGGACGTCGTTCAGGCTGGCGACCGACGCGCTGGCCTGCGCGATGGTGGCGCAATCGGCGCGCGCCGCCTGCTCGCTGGCTTGCGCATCGAAACGCTCTGCCAGGATCAGACGCTTGCGCATGGCCTTGTCCATGCAGCTATGGACGCCGCCCGCCAGCATGGGTTCGAAGTGGACCGACATTTTCTGCGTCTGTTCGGCGAAGGTGCGCACGGGCGCCAGGTCGGTGGCGCAACCGCCCAGCAGCAGGCTGGCGATGGCGCCAGGCAGCAGGAAAAAAAGGCAGGTGTTCGACGGGCGCTGCATATGGCCTCCATGCGGTAGGTGCGGTTGACTGGACCGGCGCGCACGCGCTGGCATGGCCGACGTTAGCATGCTGGACAGTGCCCGTATTGCGCCAGATCAGGGGCCGGGGGAATAGCAGAGCTCGTCTGCTTGCCTGTCGCGTTTTGCCACAGTCAGGTTGGCGAATGGCGCAGCTGCGAAAATTTGCGTCATATTTTCCTTACAAAAGACTGACATCGGGCCAGAAAACCGGTCTTTTCTGCATGTTGCGATGCGTCATATGTAGTTGTTGCTGGTGCATGTTTACTCACCTACAATGATTTATCGATGGGGCGGTTATCCAGCGTACGACTATAAAAATAAGTGGCATTAAAAACGTTGTATCAGAGGAGATGACAATGAATTTGAAACAGAAATTGCTCGTGGCAAGTTTGGTTTTGGGATTCTCGCAGGCGGCAGTCGCAGCCGACCCCATCAAGATCGGCGTGTCCGGTCCGTTCACGGGCGGTTCCGCGCCGATGGGCGTGTCGATGCGCGACGGCGTCAAGCTGGCTGTCGCTGAAATCAATGCCAAGGGCGGCGTACTGGGACGTTCCCTGCTGCTGATCGAACGCGATGACGAAGCCAAGAACGAACGGGGCGTGCAGATCGCCCAGGAGCTCATCAACAAGGAAAAGGTCGCCGCCACCGTCGGCTACATCAACACAGGCGTGGCCCTGGCTTCGCAGCGCTTCTACCAGGAAGCGAAAATTCCCGTGATGAACAATGTGGCGACGGGCTCCATCGTCACCAAGCAATTCGCCGACCAGCCGGAAAACTACATCTTCCGCAATGCGGCCAATGACACCATCCAATCCGGCATGATCGTGCACGAGGCGATCGAAAACCGCAAGTTCAAGAAAGTGGCGATCCTGGCTGACTCCACCAACTATGGCCAGCTGGGCCGCGAAGACCTGGAAAAGGCGCTGGACAAGAAAGGTATCAAGCCCGTTGTCGTTGAAAAATACAACATCAAGGACGTCGACATGACGGCCCAGCTGCTGAAAGCCAAGCAGGCGGGGGCGGAAGTCGTGCTGACCTACGGCATCGGCCCGGAACTGGCGCAGATTGCCAACGGCATGGAAAAACTGGGCTGGAAAGTGCCGCTGATCGGCAGCTGGACCCTAGCCATGGGCAATTTCATCGATAACGCGGGCAAGAACGGCGACGGCACGCGCATGCCGCAAACCTTCATCCAGGATGCCAGCACGCCGAAGCGCAAGGCCTTCATCGACGCCTATGTGGCCGCTTACAAGCCATCGGGCGGCCGCATGCCGTCGGCCGTGTCGGCTGCGCAAGGCTACGATTCCATCTACCTGCTGGCCGCGGCCTTCAAGCAGGCGGGCGGCACCGATGGCCCGAAAGTGCGCGCCGCGCTGGAAAACCTGACGGAAAAAGTGGAAGGCGCCGTCACCACCTACAACAAGCCGTTCAGCAAGACCAACCACGAGGCGATCACGGCCGACCTGACCGTTTTCGGTGAAGTCAAGGACGGCAAGGTCGTCCTCGCGAAATAAGCCTGGCGGACACCTGCCACGCCATGGCCAGCCTTGAGGAATCAGGACTGGCCATTTTTTTATCTTCCGTCCTTCGGGGAATACCATGGAAATCTTCCTGCAGCTAGTCTTCAGCGGCATCGCGCTGGGCATGATTTATGCCGTCATCGCCTTCGGCTACCAGCTGACCTTTGCCACGTCCGGCACCCTCAACTTCGGCCAGGGCGAATCCCTGATGCTGGGCGCGCTCGTGGGCCTCTCTCTGGTGGGCACCATCCACGGCGGCCCCTACATGAGCTATCTGCTGATGATCCCCGTCGTCATCGCCTTCGGCGCCTTGCAGGGCGTGTTCGTCGAATGGATAGGCGTGCGGCCCGCGATCAAGATCAAGTCCGAATTCGGCTGGATCATGTCGACCATCGCGCTGGCCATCATCTTCAAGAACGTGGCGGAAAATATCTGGGGCAAGGATGACCTGACATTCCCGTCGCCCCTATCAGCCGCGCCATTCAAGGTGCTGGGCGCGAACGTACAGCCGATGCAGGTGGCCGTCATCGTTGGCGCGCTGGCCATCATGCTGGCTGTCGAAGTGTTCAACCGCAAATCGATCTACGGCAAGGCCGTGGTAGCGACAGCCAACGACCGCGACGCGGCAGGTTTGATGGGCATCAACACGGGCATGGTCATCACCTTTTCCTACGCGCTGTCATCGGCCACGGCTGCCTTCGCAGGCGTGCTGGTGGCGCCCCTGACGCTGACGGGCGCCACCATGGGCGCCTCGCTGGGCCTGAAGGCCTTTGCCGTGGCCATCATCGGCGGCCTGACCTCGGGCGTGGGCGCCATCGTCGGCGGCCTGATACTGGGCATCGCCGAGACGACCACCGGCTATTACATTTCCACCGGCTACAAGGAAGTGCCTGGCCTGCTATTGCTGCTGCTGGTGCTGGCCATCAAGCCGTCCGGCCTGTTCGGCAAAGCCGCGATCAAGAAAGTCTGAGGATCACATGAACAAGAAAATCACCATGCTGGCGTTGAGCGCGGCGGGCCTGGCCGCACTCGTGCTGTTCCCCATCGTCATCCCGAATCCCTATTACATCCACCTGGCCGAGACCATCCTGATCTACGCCATCCTGCTGTTCGGCCTCGATATCGTCGTCGGTTACACGGGGCAGGTATCGCTGGGCCATGCGGGCCTGTTCGGCATCGGATCGTATGCCACGGGCGTGCTGGTGTTCAAGCTGGGCCTGCCGTTCTGGCTGGCCATCCCCGCCAGCATCGTGGGGGCGGCCCTGTTTGGCGCCATCCTGGCCTTGCCGGCCCTGCGCGTGACGGGTCCCTATCTGGCCATGGTGACCCTGGCCTTCGGCACTATCGTGCAAATCCTGATCAATGAAATGAGCTTCCTGACGGAAGGCCCGATGGGCATCAAGATCCACAAGCCCGTCATGTTCGGGCACAAACTGTCGGAAGTGGAGTACTACTACATGGTCGCCGCGCTGATGGTGATTTCGCTGGTGGTCGTGCACCGTATCTTGAAGTCGAACCTGGGGCGGGCGTTTGAAGCATTGCGCGACAGTCCCATCGCCTCGGACTGCATGGGCGTCTCCGTCTATCGCTATAAAGTCTATGCCTTCGTCATCAGCGCCGGTTTCGCCGGCCTGGCCGGCAGCCTGTACGCGTATTCGGAAGAATACATTTCGCCCAATACCTACAACTTCGAGCTGACGATCTTGTTCCTGCTGGCCGTCATCATGGGCGGGCGCAAGACGCGCTCGGGCGCCCTGATCGGCGCCCTGATCGTCGTCATGCTGCCCAGCCTGCTGGCGGACATCGAACTGTTCCGCAAGATCGCTGTCGCTGCCGCCGTGCTGGGGGTGATCGGTTCCATCTACATGCTGGCCAAGAAGCGCTCCACGGTGCGCGGCGTGCTCGTGCCGCTGGTCGCCACCATCGGCCTGGCCGCATATTCCTATAAACTGGACAATATGATCGACTGGCGCCTGACCATCTTCGGTCTGATGACTTTATTTGTCGTCTACTACCTGCAGGACGGCATCGTCGGGTTCCTGATGAGCTTTATCGGCAAGGGCCGGCGCCATGTGCAGGCCGTCGCTTCGCACGGCGTGGCGCCTTTTGACCACGCTCTGGGCGGCCAGCGCGGCGAAACGCTGCTGCGCGTGGACCAGGCCCTGATGCAGTTCGGCGGCCTGAAAGCGCTGAACCAGGTGGACTTGAACGTCACGCAGGGCTCCGTGCACGGCTTGATCGGACCGAACGGCTCGGGCAAGAGCACGATGATGAATGTGCTGACGGGCATCTACAAGCCGACGGCGGGCAAGGTGGAATTTGCCGGCGCCGTGATTTCCGGCCGCACGCCGTCCGAGATCGCGCTGGGCGGCGTGGCGCGCACCTTCCAGAACGTGCAGCTGTTCGGCGAGATGACGGCGACCGAGAACGTGCTGGTGGGCTTGCACAACACCTTCAAGTCGAACGTGCTGGACGTGATGCTGCACACGCCCCGCTACAAGCGCGAAGAGAAGGCGGCGCGCGAGCGGGCCGCCAGCATCCTGGAATTTGTCGGCCTGGCCGACCTGGCCAACGAAGAAGCGCGCAATCTGCCATATGGCAAGCAGCGGCTGCTGGAAATCGGCCGTGCGCTGGGTCTCAACCCGCGCCTGCTGCTGCTCGATGAACCGGCGGCGGGCCTGACGGCGCCCGACATCAAGGAACTGATGGCCATTATCCGCAAGATCCGCGAGCATGGCATCACCATCATCCTGATTGAGCACCACATGGACGTGGTAATGGCCTTGTCGGACGTGGTGACGGTGCTGGACTTCGGCCAGAAGATCGCCGAAGGCGCACCCGCGCTTGTCCAGAGCGATCCAAAAGTGATTGAAGCCTACCTGGGCGGCAGCGCCGACACCCTAAGCCCTGCGGCGCACTGAGAGGAAGACCATGCTGACCATTCAAAATCTGCACGCCGCCTACGGCAAAGTCGAAGTCTTGCACGGCATTTCGCTCGACGTCCCGAAGGGCAAACTGGTGACCCTGATCGGCTCGAACGGGGCCGGCAAGACCACCACCATGCGCGCCATTTCCGGCATGCTGAAACCCAAATCGGGCACTGTCACCCTGGGCGGCAAGGATGTCACAGGGCTCGACTCGCACCGCATCGCACGCGCCGGCCTGGCCCATTCGCCGGAAGGCCGGCGCGTGTTCGCCTCCATGTCGGTGACGGACAACCTGCTGCTGGGCGCCTTTCCCCGCTTTACGCGCTCACGCCCGAAAGGCGACATCAAGGGCGACCTGGACAAGGCGCTGGAGCTGTTCCCCCGCCTGAAGGAGCGGCGCGACCAGCTGGCTGGCACGCTCTCGGGCGGCGAGCAGCAGATGCTGGCCATGGCCCGCGCCGTGATGCTGAATCCGGAAGTGATCTTGCTGGACGAGCCGTCGATGGGCCTGGCACCGATCCTGGTCGAGGAGGTTTTCCGCATCATCACGAGATTAAAGGCGGAAGGCGTGACCATGCTGCTGGTGGAGCAATTCGCCGCCGCCGCCCTGAACGTGGCCGATTACGGCTACGTGCTGGAAAACGGCAGCATCTCCGTGCATGGCCCGGCCGACAGCCTGAAAAACGATCCGAAGGTGATTGCGGCCTACCTGGGCGGCGGGCACTGACGAGCAGACAATGCGCTTGCTGCGCATTGTCAAACCTGCCACGCTGCGCGATACGACTTTCCGTAGTGTAGGCAGGGCGTTATGCGTACAACGACACCGCATTCCAGGCATACATCGCTGCGCCTGATGCTCGAACGCAGTCTTTAGTGTTTCGTCGGCTTGTCCTGCTGCACCAGAATAAACGGGCTGACGACGACAGCCCACAGGGCCGCATCGGCCGCTTGCCAGTCCAGCGCCTGCTGGTCCGACACCTTGGCTACTTTGCCATCGACCATCCATTGCGTGATGCTGGTCTTGTCGTCGTGCGAGATGCGCACGGCCACTTCGACCAGATCGAGTTCATTGGCGACCCAGACGACATTGCCCTGGGCGAAGTGCTTTTCCAGTTCGCTCCAGGCCAGGCGGGCCGTTTCGCTGTTGACTTTGAGGCGCAGTTCGGTGTCTTTTTCAGGATTGGTTTGCATGCGATATATCAAGTTGCGGTGAGTCGGGTGCCGTTGCGCGCGCTAGGCTTGCCTTACAGGGCTTCCACGCGCGGCGTCGGCGTACCCTGCCATGTTAACCGATAGGCGGCGCCTTTGCGAACATTGCCCACCAGGGCAGGGCGGAAGCAGGCCAGGTTGGTGCCGCTGGCGTGCCGGACACTGGGGAAGATCACGCCCATGGAGCCCGCTTCGAGCAGGATGGCGGCCAGGTCTTGCGAGGCGATATAGCTGGCCGGGTCCAGGCAAGCCTGGTAGCGCTCCTGGCCGCGCAGGTCGTGGAAACTGGCGGAAAAATCGGCCAGCAGCGACTGGTAACTGACGCTGTCGTCGAAATAGTCGATTTCCTGGTATTCCACGGTTTTATGAAAAATGATCTCGGCCAGCGCCGTTTGCATGTCGAAGGCGCAATACCAGGCGCCCCGCTCGCCATCGTTGAAACGCGCCCCTTCCGGGCGGGCGTAGGTATAGGCGGCGTTGATGATGCGAAAGTTCGGTACGCCAAAAACCAGCTCGTCCACGCCAATTCCTGGCGCGCCGCCATACTCGGCCACCAGGCGCGCGTTGGTCGCGTTATCGAGTTCGAACAGCTCGCGCAGGTGCTCGTCGTCCTCGGCCAGGGGCGCCAGCACGGAGTCTTCCATGTCGGCGAAGCGCGAGGGTATCAAACGGCAAGTGTCGATCTGGCGCAGGGCGGCCAGCGGCGGCAGGTGTGCATTCGCGGCGGCAGGCACGATTACAGCCCTCCGCGGCGCGCGTCGAGCAGCTTGCGCACGGTCTGCATGGCCAGCAAACCGCCGGCCAGCATCTGCGACAGGGGCGTGCGGCCGCCGAAGATGGGGTTCTTGTTGGGCAAACTCACCCATTCGTCGGCCAGCTTGTCGCCGTACAGGATGTGCAAGGCCTTGTAGATGCCCAGCAAATAGGAAATGCGCGTGATGCGGTCCACTTCCAGCACGCGATCCGGGTGCTTCTTCCACTCGTAATAGGCGCTGCTGGACAGGCCGCCCAGCAATTCGCGCGCATCATCGTCGCGTAGCTTCCAGGCGGCGGCCAGCTTGAAAAAACCCTTCAGTGCCGCCTGCGACAAGCGCTCGCGTTCGGCTTTGGCGTTCAAGTCGACAAGCACGGCCGGCTCGAAGCGGCTTTTCGGATAGGCGTAGGCGAGATTCATGGCACTCCTCCAATGGAACTCTGTTTATGGACTATATATACTCCTTTTCCGGATTCTTTGCAACGGTCGCATGCATGAAAAACGGGGCGCGCCAGGACGTGTGTCCCGGTGCGCCCCGTTGGCGGGCCGTGCAGGCTTATTTTGCCGTGACGGTGACCGGCACGGTCAGTTGCGCCGTCAAGCCGTTATTGTCCAGCGCCACCAGCTTCAGCGTATAGCTGCCGGCCACCGGCTGCGGCCAGTAGGCCGTGATGGTCAGGCCGCTCATGGAAAACTGCATGCCCAGCGGCGCGCCGTTGATCGAGACCTGCAGCGCGTTCGCGCCAGGTGCCGTCAGCACGATGCTGCCGCTCATGGCCTTGCCCGCCACGCCCGTCATGGCGGCGGCGCTGATCGTGGGACCGGCAGCGGCGATTTTCACTGTGGCCACGGCCTGGCCGCTCAAGCCCGTCTTGCTATCTTTAGCGATGATGGTCACGTTGTAGCTGCCCAGCACGGGCTTGGCCCAGCTGACGACGCCGGCGGCATTGATGCTCATGCCGGACGGCGCGCCCGACAGGCTGTAGGTGACGGGGTTGGGCGCCACTACCGTGGTGGCGAACGACAGGGCAACACCGGGCTTGCCGCTGACGCTGGCTACTGACACCACGGGTGGCAGCGGGGCGGCGATGGCTACCGTATAGATGCCCTTGCCGCTCAGGCCAGTCTTGCTGTCGGTGGCTGTCACGGTGACGGCATAGGTGCCGGCAACGGGGGTGGCCCAGCTCACCAGTCCGGTGCCGCTGATGCTCATGCCGGCCGGCGCGCCGCTCAGCGCGTAGCTGACGGGATTGGCGGCCGTGACGCTGACATTGAATGCCAGGGCCGTGCCAACTTTGCCCGTGATGGCTCCGGCGGCGACGACGGGCGGCGCGACAGGGGTGATGACGATGCTGTAGGCGCCCTGGCCACTGAGGCCGCTGACGGTATCGCGCGCCACCATGGTCACGGCATACTTGCCCGCAATGGGGGCGGCCCAGCTGACCACGCCCGTGGCGGCGATGCTCATGCCGGCCGGCGCGCCCAGCATGGTGTAGCTGAGGGGGTTCGATGCGCTGGCCGAGACGGTAAACGATAGAGGCTTGCCGGCTGCGCCGCTGATGCTGGCAGGCGCCACCACGGGGGCGGCGGGGGCGATCTGCGTGCCCGACAGGCTGGCCAGCAGGTTTTTCACGTTCGGCGTGCCCAGGCCGCCCAGCGGGTCATAGCCGATCCTGGCCGTGCAAACGCTGCAGCTACCGTTGCTGCCCCGCGTGATGTCGGCAAAGCTGCTGGCAAAGGTGCCGGGCACGGTGGCGATCTGGCTGTACAGCATGCTGTGCGGCAAGCCGAGCGCCGTTTTGGCCTGCAGCGTGCGGCTGGCGTTGGCGATGGCGACCAGGCCGGCCCACTGTGGGGTGGACAGGCTGGTGCCACCGATGCTGAGCCAGCTGGCGGTGCTGCTGCCCTGCGCCATCACGGCCGTGTACTGGCCAGTGGCGGGGTCGGCATTAAAGGCCACGTCGGCCACGTTGCGCCGTAGCAGATTGGTCAGGCCGGGTACGTTGGCCGTCTGGTAAGTGGGCAGTGCCGTATAGGCGCTGATGCCGCCGCCCGTGCCGGACCAGGCCGCTTCGCTGCGCACGCCGCTGCCGCTGTAGCTGAGCGTGGTGCCGCCCACGGCCAGCACGTTGGGCGACACGGACGGCCAGGACACGCCGCTGCCCGAGTCGCCCGTGGCGGCCAGATAGCTCATGTTCTTGCCCGTGAAGGCGCTGTCGACGGAAGCCGTCCAGCTGCCTTCGGCGGCGCCAAAGCTCATTGACACGACGCCAGGCCCCATCAGGTTGGCCAGGCGCACGGCGCCCAGCAGGCTGTTGATGGAAGCGTCTGGCGCCTCGATCAGCACGATGCGTGCCAGCGGCGCCGTGGCATGCGCCCACTGCACATCGAGCGCGATTTCCATGGCCCAGCCCGAGTTATAGGCGGGCGCCGTGGCCGTCATGGTGCTCGATGGCGTGTTGTAGACGACGGAAAACTCGCAGCCGCTGGCCGGCGCTGGTGGCAAGGGCAGGGTGGCATTGGTGGCGATGGCCTTGGTGGTGCAGCCGGGCAAACCGAACTTCTGGTTGAAGATGGCCAGTTCTGCGGCCGCGTTCGGGTTGTGCATGGCGTCGACGATATAGATCGTTTGCCCCGCGCCCAGCTGGGCTGCCTGGCTTGGCGTCAGCGCCGTGCCCGCTGCCGGTAATGCGGGCAAGTCGTAGGCGGCGCGGATTTGCGCGGGAGAGTACGTTGCCACCGCGCTGCTGCCAGCCATGGGGGCGGCGGTGTCCGCCGCGCCGCCGGCTTGCAGCGGCGCGATGTCCTGTGCCGTCTGTTCCGCGGCGGCGATCTTTTGCGCCGTCAGGCGGCGCGTGCTGATGTTCGCCATGGCGCCGGGCACCCGCTGCATGTGCGGGCGCCAGTGGGCCGAGCCGCTGCTGTTGGCGCTGTCGCGCCCGTCAGGCGCATCGAGCAGGGCGGGGGCCGCATGGAACATCGGCTGCGCCACCAGCGCGCCGACGGCGGCGGGGATGACGGGTACCTCGACAGTGAATTGGGTTGCCGCCGTGGCAATCACGGCGGGCGGCGCCGATGTCTCCTGGCCGGGGCCGCAAGCGCCCAGCAGGATGGCGGCAGTGGCGCCCAGAAGCAGGTGCCCGTGACGGGGATGCAGGGGGCTGAATTTTTTCATGGCGAAACTCTCCGAGTTGGCGAGGGCCACATCTCGACAATGCATCCTGGCATGGTGCCGCGCTGGCGGTCCCGGCCCTGCATTGGCAGCCCCGCTGCCGTGGCGCTTGCGCGCGGTAGGCCGGTGGCTTTGCGTCCCCGTCTTTCGACGGGTTTGCCCTCAGAATTGATCATGCATCGCTACTTACCCTGATGCGCTATCGATTCTAGCGAATTTGCCAAATAAGTGTTAACTATTTTCAATCAATATTTTTATTTTTGCAATGGAACGTGGCAGATTTGCCTATTACAGGAGGCAATCTTGCCAGCCTGATTAAGCCTTAAAGACAAGGTTATCAGAGCGGTATCGATGTGTGACAGTGTTTTTTTACAGCAACGACGCTTGATCTTATTGGTAGAGTAATTATTTTAATGAATTTATCAAATATACTGTTTTAATCATCAGCTTCGAACACCATGCCTGGATACGGCGCTGCGCGGCAGGCCGCGCACGGACAGCGTGAGGTGGTTCAGGCCGGTCAACATGGTGCTTGGCACCTTTTAGGTGGGGTAGGCCTGTGTCGGCCATCGCCATGATTTGATATGACTTTGTTCCACACAAGTTTGAGATACAGCAACAAGACCACAAACATCACGGCACCTGACCAAACCGTAGCGAGCGGCAGTGATTTGTGGCCGAGAAGCGCAACCGTGCCAGGGCACGGTGAGCATCGCCGGCCGCAAAGCGCGACGCGCAGTAGGTTTGGGCCGGTGCCATCAGATAGGTTCGGCGTGCTCTACCATCAGTTGCACCTTGGTCGTGCCATTGTATTCATTCGCATCGAGGCGGAAGGCGACCCTTGTGCGTTCGCCCAGGGCGTCCGTGTGGCCGAACCAGATGGCGTCGAAGCGCACGCCGTTCTTTTCCAGCAGCAGTTTCAAATGGCGCTCTTTTAATATGCGCTGGCTGACGACGCGGAATTCGTCGCAGAAGACGGGCGGGGCGAAACCCTGGCCCCACACTTGCCCATCCATCAGTTCGATGAAAGCCGTCGTGTAATACGCGTCTTCCAGGGGGCCGTCCGTTTCCACCACTCTTTCCAGCTGTTGCTGGCTGAGCCAGGCCTGGCCCACGGCTTCGAAGGCCTTGGAAAACGCCTCGAAGGCGTCGGCGCGGATGGTCAAGCCTGCGGCCATGGCGTGGCCGCCGAACTTGTCGATCAGGCTGGGCGCCCGTTTCGACACCAGGTCGAGCGCATCGCGCAAGTGGAAGCCGGGAATCGAGCGGCCCGAACCCTTGATCCAGCCGTCCGCGCCGGGCGCAAATGTGATCGTTGGGCGATAAAACTTTTCCTTCAGGCGCGAGGCGACAATGCCGATCACGCCCTGGTGCCAGGACTCGTCGAACACACTGATGGTGCTGCTGTTGGCCGGTTCGAAGTCGTCCAGGTGCAGCAGGGCCGTGTCCTGCATTTCCGCCTCGATTTCGCGGCGCTTCAGGTTGATATCGTTGAGTTGCTGCGCCAGCGCCCAGGCGCGGCCTTCGTCATCCGTGATCAGGCATTCGATGCCCAGTGACATGTCTTGCAGGCGCCCGGCCGCATTCAGGCGCGGTCCCAGGGCAAAGCCCAGGTCGAATGGCGAGGCGCTGCGCGCTTCGCGGCCCGCCACGCGGAACAGGGCGGCCACGCCCGCATGCATATTGCCCTTGCGCATGCGTTTCAAGCCTTGCGCGACGAGGATGCGGTTGTTCGTATCGAGGCGCACCACGTCGGCCACTGTGCCCAGCGCGACCAGGTCGAGCAGATTATCGAGCTTGGGTTGCGTCTGCGCATCAAAGATGCCGCGCCGGCGCAGTTCTGCGCGCAGGGCCAGCAAGACGTAGAACACGACGCCCACGCCGGCCAGATGTTTACTGGGGAAGCCGCAGGCGGGCTGGTTCGGGTTGACGATGACGGCCGCGTCGGGCAGGGTGTCGGCCGGTAAATGGTGGTCGGTAACGACGACCTGGATGCCGCGCCGGTTGGCCTCGGCCACGCCGTCGATGCTGGCGATGCCGTTATCGACGGTGATGATGATGTCGGGCGACTTTTCGCGGGCCGTCAGTTCGACGATTTCCGGCGTCAGGCCGTAGCCGTACTCAAAACGGTTGGGCACGATGAAATCGACGTCGGCGCCCATGGCGCGCAAGCCGCGGATGGCCACGGCGCAGGCGGTGGCGCCGTCGCAATCGTAGTCGGCGACGATGACCATGCGCTTCTTGGCGGCAATCGCGTCGGCCAGGAAGACGCCGGCCGCGCCGATGTGCAGCAAGCCGGACGGCGGCATCAGGGCCGCCAGTTCGCTCGACAGTTCTTTCGCGTCGGACAGGCCGCGCGAGGCGTACAGGCGGGCCAGCACGGGATGGATGCCGCCCTGGCGCAGCAGTTCGGATTCGCGGTAAGGGCAGGGACGGGTGGCGATGCGGGTGCGGGTCATGATGCTTTCAACTTGTTCAGGGTAATCGCGCGCCAGAATTTGCGCTGCGCATGCTTGCTGGTGCTGCAAGCTAGCCAGGCGTCGCGGTGGCTCAGCACCAGGCGCAGCTGCGCAAGCCGGCCATCTTTTACGGCCGCCAGCAGGGGCGCGAACCAGTCGGCTTCCAGTGCCTGCAACTGCTGCAGCCACATGCCCCATTCCTGGGCCTGCGCCGCCTCGATCAGGCCGCCCAGCACGACAATCGCGTCCTGTTTGCTTGCCAGCACACTGTTTGGACTGGCATCGCGCAGCGTTGGTTCCGCCAGCGCGGCCAGCCAGCCGGGTGCGTCCTTGGTATGCAGGCTGGCCGCGCAGCGGGCAGGTTCAGCCGTGGCCACGCTGGCGCCCCAGATCCAGAAGGAGTTGATGGCTTTCAGGCCACGTTCTTCGCGCGCCGCGTTGACGGGATGTTCATGCCACAGCATCTGCACTTCGTTTTGCAGGCGGCGCGCGGCGCGCGCGTGTTCGCCTTCCGGCATCCAGACTGACAGGTCCTGCGTGGTGGCGGCATCCGGCGAGGCGCACTGCAAGTCGCTCCAGGCATCGGCGCGCATGAACCAGGTGCTTGCGTCGCCATACGCCAGCGGTTGGCCGATTTCGTCGAAATACGGGGCTGCAATGTCGAACAGGGCGCGGCCGTCCACTTCACTGAGCTTGAGCTGGCGCAAGTCTTCCAGGCTGATATGGCTGCGGGCGATGGCCAGATGGGCTGGATGCAGCAGGAAATAGCGCGCGCCCGGTTCCGGCGCCAGGCCGTAGCCGCGCATGGCCTGGGCCGCAAAGGCCGCCTGCGCCGCTTCGCCGTTGGGCGCGGGCGACAGGCTCAGCGCGTGCGCCAGCCACGTTTCGTGTGGCAGCAGGCGCTTGGCGTTGTCAAAAGTTTCCAAATTGCAAGTGGAGGTGCGTGACAGCAGTGCCGCCAGGGCGGGCGCCTGCAAGACCTTGAGCAGGTCGGCAGCCAGCTCGGCATTGGGCAAGGCGAAGGGCAGGACGAGGGTAAGTTGATTCATCCCGAGATTGTAGGCGATTGTGGCGCCGGGGGAGTAGTCCCCGCGGTTTTTCCCTTGACGGCGGGCGCGCGAAAAGTGGCGCCACGGTGATGTGTTTCACGCATGAGTGTCATTTGTGTGGCACACTGCGCGCTCGCATATTATCGTTGTCGCGGGAGCGCATGAGCATCATCAAACAATTTCCTTTTGAGTGGCAGGTTGGCGTGCGCTATACGCGTGCCGGGAAACGCAGTGGCCGCAATAGCTTCATTTCCTTCATCTCCCTCATTTCCGTGGCCGGCATCGGCCTGGGCGTGGCCGCCCTGATCGTCGTCCTCTCCGTCATGAACGGCTTCCAGAAGGAAGTCACCGACCGTCTGATGTCGGTGCTGGCCCACGTCGAGGTGTTCGATACCAGCGGCTCCATGCCCAACTGGCAGGCGCAGGAGCGCGCCGCCTACGCCAATCCGCAAGTCAAGGCCGTGTCGCCGTTCGTGGAAACTCAGGGCATGCTGCTCAATGACGAAACCATGCGCCCGTCCATCGTGCGCGGCGTGCTGCCGCAGCAGGAAGCGACCGTCTCCAGCGTGGCCTCCCAGATGAAGCAGGGCAGTTTCAAGGACTTGACGCCAGGCTCGTACAACATCGTGCTGGGCATCGACTTGGCCAAGGCGCTCGACGTGAAAGTGGGGCAGAACGTGACCCTGATGCTGGAGCGCGAACCGAGGGCGGGCGACCCGGCCAACGGTATTGTGATGCCGCGCATGCGCGCGCTCAAGGTGGCTGGCATCTTTGAGGCAGGTCATAACGAACTCGATGGCAGCCTGGCCTTCGTCAACATGCAGGACGCCGAGCAGTTGCTGCAGCTCGATGGCCCGTCCGGCCTGCGTCTGCGTCTGCATGACATGAACCAGGCGCCGCAAGTGGCGCGCGAACTGAAAGCGTCGATGCCGGGCCAGCTGTGGATGCGCGACTGGTCGCGCGCCAGCGCCAGCTGGTATGCGCTGGTGCAAAGCCAGAAGAACATGATGTTCATCATCCTCAGCATGATCATCGCCGTGGCCGCGTTCAACCTGGTATCGACCCTGGTGATGTCGGTCACCGACAAGCAGGCCGACATCGCCATTTTGCGCACCCTGGGCGCCTCGCCATTCTCCATCATGAAGATTTTCATGATCCAGGGCGCGCTGGTGGGTTTGCTGGGCAGTGCCCTGGGCGTGATCGGCGGCGTCGTGCTGGCGCTGAACGTGGGCGTCATCGTGCCCTTCATCGAAGGCATCTTCGGCCTGCACTTCATCTCCAAGGAAATCTACCAGATCAGCGCCGTGCCGTCGGACGTGCACTGGCTGGACGTGGCGCAGATCGGCCTCATCGCCTTTGGCCTCGCGCTGGTGGCGACCATCTACCCGAGCTGGCGCGCCGCGCGCGTCAAGCCGGCCGAAGCGCTGCGCTATGAGTAAATGGCTGATCAACAAACTGCTGGGCTCAGACCCGGCGGGTCTGACCCCTTAGAAATAGCGAATCAATGAGCATGTTAAAAAATATTCCTTTCGAATGGCTGGTCGGCTTGCGCTACACGCGGGCCGGCAAGCGCAGTGGCCGCAACAGTTTCATCTCCTTTATCTCGCTCATTTCCATGGCCGGCATTGGCCTGGGCGTGGCGGCGCTGATCGTCGTGCTGTCCGTGATGAACGGCTTCCAGAAGGAAGTGACGGACCGCATGCTGTCCGTGCTGGCCCACGTGGAAGTGTTCGACAACAGCGGCAGCATGCCGGACTGGCGCGCGGAAGCTGCGCAGGCATTCAAGAATCCCGCTGTCAAGGGCGCCGCGCCATTCGTGGAAACGCAGGGCATGCTGCTGCGCGACGATGCGCTGCGCCCCGCCATCGTGCGCGGCGTGCTGCCCGAGGAAGAGCCGAACGTCTCCGACGTGGCCGGCCAGACGCGCATGGGCAGCTTCAAGGCGCTGCAGCCGGGCACCTTCAATATCGTGCTGGGCATCGAACTGGCGCGCGCCCTGCGCGTCAACCTCGGTGAAAAAGTCACCTTGATGCTGGCGCAGGGCCAGGTCACGCCGGCCGGCGTGCTGCCGCGCATGCGCAGCTTCACCGTCAGCGGCATCTTCCAGGCGGGCCATAATGAATTCGACGCTGGTTTGGCCTTCATCAATATCGAAGACGGCCAGCGCCTGCTGCGCCTCGACGGCCCGTCCGGCCTGCGTTTGCGCCTGGCCGACATGAACCAGGCACCGCAAGTGGCGGCGGAACTGAAAAAGACCATGCCGGGCGACCTGTGGCTGCGCGACTGGTCGAAACTGAACGCCAACTGGTTCGCCGCCGTTCAGACGGAAAAGCGCATGATGTTCATCATCCTGACCCTGATCATCGCGGTGGCCGCCTTCAACCTTGTGTCGACCCTGGTGATGACGGTGACGGACAAGCAGGCCGATATCGCGATCCTGCGCACCCTGGGCGCCTCGCCCCGCTCCATCATGAAGATCTTCATGATCCAGGGTGCGCTGGTGGGCATCCTGGGCACGATACTGGGCGTGGGCGGCGGCGTGCTGGTGGCGATGAACATCGACGTCATCGTGCCCTTCATCGAGCATTTGCTGGGCGTGCAATTCCTCTCCAAGGACATTTACTTCATCAGCACCGTGCCGTCCGACCTGCGCTGGCCCGACGTCACCAAGATCGGCGTGCTGGCCGTGATCCTCGCCTTTTTGGCGACCCTGTACCCAAGCTGGTGGGCTGCCCGCGTCAAACCTGCGGAAGCCCTGCGCTATGAATAAACCACTGACTACTACCATGACCGATCTGAACAAACCTGCCTCCAACGGCGCTTCCGCTGATTCTGCCGTCCTGTCCTGCCGAGGCCTGGGAAAGACTTTCACGCAAGGCAGCTACAAGGTGCAGGTGCTGGCCGGCATCGACATCGATATCCACCGTGGCGAACGGGTCGCCATCGTCGGCGCTTCCGGTTCCGGAAAATCGACCCTGCTGCACCTGCTGGGCGGGCTCGATACGCCCACCAGTGGTAAGGTGACCCTGCTGGGCAAGGATTTCGCCACCCTCAGCGAAAAGGCGCGCGGCGACTTGCGCAATGCCTCGCTGGGCTTCGTCTACCAGTTCCACCACCTGCTGCCCGAGTTTTCCGCGCTGGACAACGTCGCCATGCCCCTGATGATACGGCGCATGAAGCGCGCCCAGGCCACCGACCTGGCGCAGCAAATTCTCACGCGGGTGAACCTGGCCAAGCGCGTTACGCACACGCCGGGCGAATTGTCGGGCGGCGAGCGTCAGCGCGTGGCCCTGGCGCGCGCCCTCGTCACGCAGCCGGCCTGCGTGCTGGCCGATGAACCGACGGGCAACCTCGATCACGCCACCGCCGAACAAATTTTTGACCTGATGCTGGAACTGTCGCGCACTCTGGGCACGGCCTTCGTCATCGTCACGCACGATATCGAACTGGCCAAGCGCTGCGACCGCGTGCTGCGCCTGACGGATGAGGGGCTGCAGCCTTACCAATACTGAGCAATACCAAGGAGCCGCCATGCTGTGGATCGATACGCACTGCCACCTCGACGCGCACGAATTCGGCAGCGAATCGCTGCAGGTGGCGGCGCATGCAAGCGCTCAAGGCGTGGCGATGATCGTCATTCCCGCCGTCGAACGGGCCAATTTCAGCATCGTGCGCGACCTGGCGGCAATGGCGCCCAACGCCTGCTTTGCCCTTGGCATACACCCGATCTACGTGCCGCACGCCACCGAAGACGATTTGATCGCCCTGCGCGATGCAGTGGCGCAGGCCATGAATGACCCGCGTTTCGTCGCCATCGGCGAAATCGGCCTGGACTTCTTCATTCCCATACTGTGCGAACCGGCCATGCGCGCCAAGCAGGAGCATTTTTTGCGCGAGCAGCTGAAAATCGCCCGCGACTTCGACCTGCCCGTGCTGACACATGTGCGCCGCTCGCAGGACATCGTCCTCAAGCATGCGCGCCAGATCCGCCCGAACGGCGGCATCGCGCATGCATTCAATGGCAGCTTCCAGCAGGCGCAGGGTTATATCGATCTCGGTTTCAAGCTCGGTTTCGGCGGCGCCATGACGTTTACCCGCGCGCTGCAGATACGCCGCATGGCGACGGACCTGCCTTTGGCGTCCATCGTGCTGGAGACGGACGCGCCCGATATTTCTCCCAGCTGGATCCACCCTGGCCGCAACAGCCCCGAAGAATTGCCGCGCATCGGCGCCGTGCTGGCCGAATTGCGCGGCCTGGAGCTTGCTGACGTTGCGGCGCAAACCAGCGCCAATGCGCGCGCCGTGCTGCCCCGTTTACCCTTGATGGAATGAGACCATGAACAAGAAAATGCTCGCGGGCGCCATGGCAGCCTGCATGTCCACCGTGTTTGGCCACGCCATGGCGGCGACGACCAGCAGCCAGTGCGACGGCATGCCGCGCCTCGATGTCACCACGCCGCCCGGCTTTTGCGTGGCCGTGCTGGCCGACGGCCTGAAATTCCCCCGTGGCGTGCTGCCGCTGACAAATGGCGACATCCTCGTTACGGACATGGCGGGATGGGCGCCAAAGCTAGGTAAATTGTGGCTGTTGCAGCGCAAGGCTGCCGGCGCCGGCTACGAGCGCAAGCTGCTGCTCGACAAGCTCGATCGCCCGAATGGCATCGTGCAGGGACCGGACGGCATGGTCTACGTGGGCGAGGTGGGACGCATTTTCCGCTTCGACTTGCGCGACACCACGCGCACCCGCACCGACGTGATCGGCGGCACGGCGAAGACGCCGCGCCTGCCGGGCATGGGCTTGCACCTGCTGACGAACATGCGCTTCAGCCCCAGGGGCGACCTGTATGTGAACGTGGGTTCCAGCACCGACCATTGCGAGAACGATGGCAAGGCGCCCGATGCGAGCAAACCATGCGCCTCGGCGGAGGGGCCGGAGGCGCTGGGTGCCATCCGCGAATACAAAATGGACTGGCCTGCCGGCACGGTGACAAGCTGGCGCACGCATGCGCGCGGCTTGCGCAATTCGATGGCGCTGGCCTTCCACCCGGCCACGGGCGAGCTGTGGCAAGCGGAAAACGCGCGCGACGCCATCCAGGCCGCCTTGCCGCAGCTGAAAAGCGACGAGAACCTGCCGCATGAAGAACTGAATCTGATCAAGGCAGATCGCCACTACGGCTGGCCGTACTGCTATGACGACAACGTGGCCAGCCCGGAGTATCCGAAGACGGCTTGCTCCGCCCAATACGCGGCGCCCCAGCGCCTGCTGCCCGGCCACGCCGCGCCGCTGGGCATGACGTTCTATACGGCCAGCCGCTTCCCGGATCTGTACAAGAACAGTCTGATCATCGGCTACCACGGCTACCGCAGCAATGGCCACCGCCTCGTGGCCCTGCTGCCCGACAAGGCGGGCGCGCCGTTGGGCAAGTCCGTCGAGTTGATCGGCAACTGGGAGCGCAAGGGCAAGCAGGGCAGGGGCGCGCCCGTCGACGTGAAGCTGGGACAGGATGGCGACATCTATATGGCCGATGACCATAATGGCCTGGTGCTGAAGCTGCACTATGAGACGCCCAAACCTTAATGCCGATGGCCTGCCCTCGCTCAGTGCGAGGTCGCCTCATTGCTCTACGACCGGCCAGGCATCCCACCACCGACCAGGGCTGGCTTCTGGAAATCAGCGGACGCTTATTTGAACTTTTTGCCGGAGCGTCCGCGCGATGCCGCATTGTGCGCGCGCAGGATGGAATCGACACGTTCCGAGGCGTCGCGTGACAGGTTTTGCGCCACGGCGATGTCGGGGAAAAATTCTGGCAGGCGGTAGCTGAGCCACGCATACGCGGAGTAGTAGCGGCAGGTGTCTTCCACTTGCTGCAGATTCTGTGTGCCACCGCCATACGCGTGCTGGCGCAGGGTTGAGGTCTTGCCCAACGACAGATTCTTCGACCAGTGTTCCCACGCCGTTTGCAAGGACGGCACCTTGCTGGAGATAGGTACCAGCGACAGGGTGAACTTGTCGGCCACGGACAGGGGCAGGGTGTCGAGCCAGATGGCGCGCTCCTTCTGGTCTTCCGTGATGCGGGGGAAGAAAAAGCCGTCCGGCACGTCGATATTGTGGATGAAGCGGCGCAGCAGTTTTGATAGCGACAGCTCGCCAGTCACCGACGAAATGCGGTGCAGATGTTCGAGCGATGGCGCCACGGCAAAGCCGCTGGTGTTCAGCGGGTGCAGCTTTTCCTGGAGCAGCGCGCGCATTACTTCATGCGTCTCGTTGTCGTAGCCGGCCACCAAACCCTCTTCATGCACGCCATAGCGGCCCGCGCGCCCGGCGATCTGGCGCGCCAGCGCCGCTGAAATCTCTTCTTCTTCGCGGCCATTGTATTTGACGCAGGTAGTCATGACGATGCGCGCGATCGGCATGTTCAAGCCCATCGCCAGCGCGTCCGTGCCGACCACGATATCGGCCGTGCCGTCACGGAAGCGCTGCGCCTGCGCGCGCCGCACTTCGGGCGACAGGTTGCCGTAGACGGTGGCCACCGACAGCCCCGTTTCCGTAATCATGTCGCGCCACATCAGCACTTCGCGGCGAGAAAAGGCGATGACGGCATCGCCGCGGCGCAAGTTGCGCACCTTGCGCACGGCGGTCGGCTCCATCGACAGGGGCGCCATGCGCTTCAAGACATGCACCTCCAGCGGGCAGTCCAGGCGTTCGGCCAGCGCTTCGATGGCGCGCCGCGCTTCGGGCGCCCCTACCAGGTAGACGGTGTGGGCCGGCGCGCCGCAGACGGCCGCCGTCCACGCGGCGCCCCGGTCCGGGTCGGCCAGCATCTGGATTTCATCGATGATGGCCACTTCGACGACGGTTTTCGTGTCCAGCATTTCCACCGTGCTGGCCACGTGCGTGGCGCCCTCGACGACGCGACGCTCCTCGCCCGTGATCAGGCTCACGGCCAGCGGCTTGCCATGCGGCGCGGCTTCCTGCAGGCGTTCGTAGTTTTCCAGGGCCAGCAGGCGCAGGGGCGCGAGATAAATGCCGCTTTTCGCCTTCACCAGCGCTTCCATGGCGCGGTGTGTCTTGCCGGAATTCGTGGGGCCCAGCAGGGCGATGAAGCGGCGCGGCAGGCGGCGCGCCATCTCGAACGAGGCCGGATACTCGGCCAGGTTGATGCTCTGGCGCGTGCGCGCTGCGTGCTGCTCTTCCTGCTGGCGCTCGATGGCGTGGTTGAAGCGCTGGCGGATGCGGTCGAAGACCATGCCTGCAGGTTCCGACGTCTGCATGTCGGCCAAGGTGTGCAGGAAGACCATCGGGTCCGTGTCCACGTCTTCGCTCAGGCCAGCGATATCGGCGACGAAATCCATCACATGCTGGCGCAACTCATCGAAGATGGCCGCGCTGGCCCGTTCGCGCACCAGGGCCAGCTTGGTTTCGCGGTCCATCTTGCGCCACTTGGCCGGCCGCGCCAGCACGCCCTGTGCCGGCACCAGCGCATAGGGCACCACCAGGTGACCCGCCTTGACCACGCCGGAAAAGCGCACGAAGACTCGCCCCTCCATCTTGACCAGGCGGATATGCTCGGCCAGTTCCCCCAGTTCCGCGACCAGGGTTGCGTCGTTATTGTCTTCGGTGCTGTCGGAAATGGCGGTGGAAGTATCGGGAGGAGGTGCGGAGGAAGTCATGTCGTGCCTGGGTGTTGAAGTAAGCGAGGCCGATTATACCGTGCGCCGGGCAAAAGATTTTGCCCGGCGCACGGTGGCGCCGCCTCCTTCAAAGGCTTTCCAGCAGCGTGTAGGAGCCGGGCGGCAGCATCAACTGCGGTGCTGGCGCATCGGCCGAAATCACGATGGCGTCGTAAGGCACGGCATGCAGGTCCGCGCCAGTGGCGCGCGCCGTGATCAGCTTTCTGCCGGTGGCGGGGTAGAGGTTGGCGGGAATCCTATGTGGCTGAAGCTGGGGCAGCATGGCGTACCATCCCGGACGCCCGCTGGCGCCGGCGGCGTAGCGCGGATGGATGACCTGCATGTCCACGCCGTTGCGGTAGGCGCCAAATACTTCCTGTTGTCCGCCCGGCCCGAGCAGCACAAAGGGGCGCTGGCTGTCCGACTTGGCCTGCGCCTGCTGGTATGACGCCTGTTCCGCACCCGGCGCCGCGTGCGCGTACATGACGGTCTGGTCTATCGTCAGTGGATCGATGCCGGTGATGCGGCGCACGTGCGAGGCCATGCGGACGTCGTCCTCCCTTTTGTTCGCGATGGGCGTTTCCACACTGTGCGAATAGCCGACATAGATGAATACGCGGGCATTGGGGCGGCTGGCGAAGATCCTGGACTGGATATTTTCGGCCTGTTCCAGTTCGCGCTGGCGCGGATAGTCGTCCGCGCCACGGTCCGCGCGCTCTTCTTCATATTGGACGAAGGCCCATCCGTCCTGGCGCGCCTCGCGCAAGAAGTGGCCAAACACGGGCTCATTCGAATAGTAGCCGGTCTGTTCATGGATGTAGGGCCATGCATTCGGAGTCGTGCCAAAGGTCTCCACCGCGAGGGTGTCGAAGCCGATCTTGCGCAGCTCGCGCGCCAGCGCCGCGGCAAACGCCCGGTGCATGGGCACATGGTGGGATTCGTTGAGGATGACGATCTGCCGCTTGCTGGCCGCTTCGACAATGGCGTGTATGGCGTCGCGAGGCGTGGCGGCGGCCAGGCGCGCATCGTCGTCGGCATGCGGCTGCCCCTTTCTTTGCTGATACAGGGTGAGCTGCTCAAAGGTATCGAAGGCGGCGATGGCGCCCATGCTGTCACCGAGCATCGCGCGCGCCGTGCCCAGGCGCTGCAGCGGTGAGCCCACGGCGCGCAACAATTGCATGCGCTGCGCATCCGAGGCCTGGACTGTAGAGCCGGCCGGCATTTCCTGCTGAACATTTTTCTCCAGTAACTGCAAGTATTTCCACCAGTCATATCTGTCGGGACTGTTGTACTCGGCTACGCTGGCAGCGGATGCTGCCGTGGCGCCGTAGCTCAGCATGGCGACGAGGATCAGTTTCTTGAATGGGGGCATGCCTGTGTCCTTATGGTGTCCTATCGCTACCATACACTGCGCTCGACGCCGTGGTGTCAACGATAATTTTCATAAAGGCAATATTACTATGAAAGTAATTTTCCGTGCAGCGTTTTCATGCGGCGCGCGCGCGCACCAGGCGCAGACCCCAGCCGGTGGTGATCACTGCGTCACCGGTTTGCAGATGCGCCACGGCATCGAGGAACGCGCCGCGCAGGCGCTGCCTGGCGTCATCGTCCAGGCGGTCAATATCGTAGGTATCCAGCAAGGCGTCCCACAGTTCGCCTGGCGTGGGCGACCAGGGCACGTCGATGTCGTCAAACGCGATGTGGTCGAAACTGCCGTCGAGCAGCTCGCGCCAGCCGGCCTCCGACCCCGCACGCCGGTCGCCGAAGCGCAGCGGCGGTAGCGCGTCGCTGGCGATGGGCTTGAAGACGCGCATGAATACGTCATTCACCTCGCCCAGTAAAAAAGTCCGGCCGACGATGGCGGCCAAATGGCCGCCGGGTCGCAGCACGCGGCGCATTTCGCGCATGACCTGTTCGACGTCGTCCATCAGCATCAGCGCCATGTGCGAGACGAGATAATCCACGCTGGACGATGGCAAGTCCAGCGCCTGGGCGCGTCCCTGTTGCAAGCGTACGGATGCGGGCAAGGCGGCGCGCGCGACGGCCAGTTCGGCTTCACTCATGTCGATACCGGTCAAATGCAGTGCTGGCTGCCGCCTGGCGGCCAGCAAGCCCAGCAGATGGCCGTCGCCGCAGGCCAGGTCGAGCACCGTCAAGGGGCTATTGCCGACCGGCACGAGGTCAGTCAGTGCTGCATAGGATGAGTCCCAGGTGCCCGTTGGGGAGTGGGCGGGCAGGTGGGCAAACGCGGCGCTGGTCACGCCGACTTGCCTTTGATGAAAGTCGTGCAAATAGGTTTCGGCCGCTGTCAGTAGGCTCATGCAAGGTCCGCCAAGTCATGGCGCCCGGGCGCCGGATGGTCATCTTAGCATGGGGGAAGTATTGTCAATGGTGGCAACGGATGGCGTGCATGGACGTCCTTATCCACGTCACCATTGCGCCAGATCAGACGGCAAAGAGTGGAAAACGATCAGAGTATCCGAGTACCTTTCGCAGCGAGCGACGATCCTGCCTTGATCCTGCCTTCCCATGCGCACCCTGATACTTGGCTTTGCCGCTGGCGCCGCCTGGCTGCAGACGCAGGCAAGCTTGCCGCCGCATGCGCGCGCGCTGCTGTGGGTGATCGCTGGTGTGTCGCTGATGACTGTACTGCTGCTGCGCCATCACACATACTGGCGCTGCATTGTCGGCTTCGCCGCTGGCGTGGCACTGGGCTTTTATTGGGCCGCCTGGCTGGCCCAGGCCGCCTTGTCGCCACAACTGGCGCTGGCCGATGAAGGACAGGACATCACCGTCACTGGCACGGTCGCCAGCCTGCCGTACCGCTTCGAGCAGGGCGTGCGTTTCAATTTTGCCGTGGAAAAGTCGGTGGGGGCGAAGGTGCCGCCCCTGATCGCCCTGTCCTGGTACGCGGGCTTTCGCGATGAAGTGACGAACGAGGTGGGCGACGTGCAGCCTGGCGAGCGCTGGCGTTTGACAGTACGGCTGCAGCGTCCGCACGGCAATGCGAATCCCATGGGTTTTGACTACGAGGCGTGGCTGCTGGAGCAGGGCGTACGCGCCACTGGCTATGTACGGCCGCAGCCGCGCGCCGATACGCCGAACCTGCGCCTGGCAGCCTTCGTGCCCGCTTTCGGCAATGTGGTGGAGGCCAGCCGCGCGACACTGCGCGCGCGTATCCTGCGCAGCCTGGAAGGAAAACAGTATGCAGGCGTGATCGTGGCGCTGGTGGTGGGCGACCAGCGCGCCATTCCCCATTCGGACTGGCAAGTATTCAACCGCACGGGCGTCAGTCATTTGATTTCGATCTCCGGCTTGCACATCACCATGATCGCGGGCCTGTTCGCCCTGGGAGCGGGCGCGCTGTGGCGGCGCTCATTTTTCACGGACAAGCAACTGCCTTTGCTGCTGCCGGCGCAAAAGGTGGCGGCCCTGGCCGGCGCGCTGGCGGCATTTGTCTATGTACTGCTGGCCGGCTTCGGCGTGCCCGCCCAGCGCACTTTATATATGCTGCTGGTGGTGGCACTGGCCTTGTGGCTGGGGCGCATCACCAGCATAGGCCACGTGCTGTGCCTGGCGCTGGGCGTGGTGCTGCTGCTCGATCCGTGGGCCGTGCTGTGGCCCGGCTTCTGGCTGTCATTCGGCGCCGTCGCCACCATGCTGTACGCGACGGCGGGCCGCACCACGGCCCCCTTGCCAGAGAGCGCCAGCCGCTGGCGGCGTATGCGTGCCGCCGTGGCGCTGGGCGCGCACACGCAGTATGTGGTGACGGTGGGGCTGGTGCCGCTGACGATGCTGCTGTTCTCGCAAGTGTCGCTGGTCAGCCCCGTGGCCAATGCGCTGGCCATTCCCGTCATCAGCCTGGTCGTCACGCCCCTGTCGCTGGCTGGCAGCCTGCTGCCCGCGCCTCTGTGCGACTGGCTGTTGCTGCTGGCGCACGCCATCGTGCAAGTGCTGGCGCAAGTGCTGGACTGGCTGGGCGCACGCCGCTTTGCCGTGTGGACGGCGCCCGCGCCGCCAATGTGGAGTTTTTGCTGGGCATTGTTTGGCACGGCATGGCTGCTGGCGCCCAGGGGATGGCCCCATCGCTGGGCGGGCATGCTGGGCTGGCTGCCCCTGCTGACAGCCTTGCCATCGAGCCCGCCAGCTGGCCAGATGTGGATCACGGCCTTTGACGTGGGACAAGGCATGGCCGTGCTGGTGGAAACCCACGGCCACCGCCTGCTGTACGACACGGGGCCCGCCTACAGCCTCGATTCCGATGGTGCCAGCAGGGTCATCGTGCCGTACTTGCGTGCGCGCGGCATCGCCAAGCTCGACGGCGTGATTATTTCCCACAGCGACCTCGATCACGCGGGTGGTGCCATGTCCTTGCTGGAAAACATAGACGTGGGCTGGCTGGCCTCGTCCCTGTTCGACGGTCACCCGGCCATCGAGGCCCGGCGGGAGTTGCACCGGCCCTTTCTGCACTGCATGGCGGGCCAGAGCTGGACCTGGGAAGGCGTACAGTTCACCATGCTGCACCCTTTGCCCGCCAGCCACACGGACATTTCATTGAAACCGAACGCCCGCAGCTGCACCGTGAAAATCACTGCGGGCAAGCATGCAATTTTGCTGGCCGGCGACATCGAAGCGGCGCAGGAAGCGCAATTGCTGGCGCGATCGGCGCACGGCGACCTGGCGGCCGACGTGCTGCTGGCGCCCCATCATGGTAGCGGCACCTCGTCGACACAGGCGTTTTTGAACGCCGTCCATCCCGATCTGGCGATTTTCCAGGTCGGACATCGCAATCGCTATAAACATCCGAAAGCGCAGGTGTATGCGCGCTATGGCGACATGGGTATTTCCCGCTTGCGCACGGATGTAGAGGGGGCGGTGGTGCTGGCGTTTGGCGCGGATATTGACGTGACGCAGTATCGCAGCAGCCGGCCGCGCTACTGGCATGGGCGCTAGTGGCCTGGGTCGTTGAGTTTCATGCCACATCTCTCTATGATTGGGGTTTGGCGGCGCACGTCGCTGCCTGGACCATGCTAAAAGGATAAAGATGGGGCTGTTTGACTGGTGCAAGAAAGAAGCGGCCATGCCGCAGGTCGGCTTTGAGGAACGTATCCGTTTGCAAAGCAAGCCGGCAAAGTCCCGTCAGTTTGACTTGCAGGGGAGGCAAACTGACGCCGTTCGCCTGCAACATCCGTATCTGTTTCATGTGACGGACCTTCCAACCGCCGAGGCTATCGTGAACTCGCGGCAACTGCAGGGCATTTTCCCCTACGTGACACTGTCTCAGGAACTGCAAGGCGCGGCGCAACAGGCGGAAAGAAAAGGCTGTGCGCTGATTTTTCAATTCAAGGGAAGCTCCATGGTCGGGGAAGTGCCGTCACCGAAAGCGCCGGAGGTGGCTTACCACCACGTCGGTTCCGAGGGTTATGTGGAGACGTTTATTGCTCACGGCACATTGACGCCGCTGATGCTGATCGCGATATCGTTTCGTGGCGAGGCGCCACTTTATGATGTGGCATGCGTGCTGGATACGCCGCTTTGCATTTACGTGAAAAAATAATCGCCAATTGCTGCGCGCGCCGGGTTCGCCGTCGCGATGCTCAAGGGAGAATGAATTGACGTACCCCGGCACAACTTATCTTGTCAGCACGGCCAAAACCGCCGATATCGACGCCATCACTGCCTTGCTGCAAGCCAACTCCCCCTCTCAGGGCGGCAGCCTGACGGGCGAGTTTTCACTGAAAAAGGTGGCGACCATGGTGGATGGTGCTTCGCCCGTCATCGTGGCGCGGCGCGTGGCCGATGGGCCTGTCGTTGGCGTACTGTTCAGCGCGGCGCCAGCCACCGTGCAGGCGCCCGTGGTGCTGGCCATGCTGGCCGCGTATGCGGGAAGTGACAACGCCTATGTGTATGGCCCCGTCTGCATTGCGGACTCGGAGCGGGGGCAGGGCTTGCTGGCGCTGCTGTACGCAGCCCTGCGCGCACAGCATGGCGGGGCGGAGGCGGTGCTGTTCATCCGGCGCGACAATATCGGCTCGCTGCGTGCGCATGAGAGGCTGGGCATGCGCGAAGTGGCCGGTTTTGTTTTCGATGGCGCGCAGTTTGCCGTGTACAGCGATGCCGTCGTCGCGCAATAGGTGCTAACTTGCCCGTTCGTCGGGTATCTCCAGCCCCCGCTGCCGCACATACTCCAGAAACAGCCGCGCCCCCTTGGCCATGCGCGAGGTGCCGTAGACGGCGTGGATGCTGGGGTCCAGCTCCTTTGACGACGTCAGCCGGTACGCCGTGCAGACCCGGCGCAGGGTGCCGGCGGCCACGGCAGGCTCGGCCAGCCAGCTGGCCAGACGCACGATGCCGGCGCCTTCCAGGGCCGCCTGGAAAGTGGCGATGCCGGAAGTGAAGCGGAAACGCGGTTGCACCTGGTAGCGCACATTGCGCGTAGCAGAGACGAAATGCCAGTCGCGCAGGATGCGCGGGGCCGAGTGCATGATGATGTCGTGACCGGCCAGCTCTTCCGGTTCGTCTGGCGCGCCCATGCGGGCTATATAGCTGGGCGAAGCGTACATGTAGCGGCGGTAATTCCACAGGGGATAACCGATCAGCTCGCTCGACTGGGGGAAGGCGCCGCGGATGGCGAAGTCCAGCTTTTCCTGGATGGGGTCGATTGATTTGTCCGAAAAATGGATGTCCACGGAGACGTTCGGGTAGTCGCGCGAAAATTGTGCCACCACCTTCGGCAGAAAGCCCAGCGAGAGGATTTCCGGCGCCGACAGGCGTACCCAGCCTTGCGGCGAATTGCTCAATTCCGCCAATTGGTCTTCCGCCTCGGCCTGCGTTTCCAGCAAGTGCTTGGCCGACGCGTAATACGTTTCGCCGGCCGTCGTCAGGGTGAACTGCTTTTGCGTGCGCAAGATCAGCTCGGCGCCGATGGCGTCTTCGAGGAACTGGATGGCGCGCGTGACGGCCGACGGCGAGCGTCCCAGCATGCGCGCCGCATGGATGAAGCTGCGCTTTTCGACGACGGTGCAAAAGGCGCGGATCTCCCACATCAGTTTCATCGACATCGTGTGACTCCCGGCAAAAGAGGCCAGTAGACCGCACGGGGCGTATTCCGTCAAGCGTTACGTCTGATTGCGTTTTCCGCAATATGAAGTTGCATCCGGAAAAATCCACGGCGCCTATACTGCCGCTGTCGCCCATTCCTTATTGCCTATCATGCTGACCATTTCGCTGCTGTGTTTATTTGCTTTCTTTGCCGGCTTGATCGATGCCGCCGTGGGCGGGGGCGGGCTGATACAGCTGCCGGCCCTGTTCAACCTGATGCCGAACATGGCTTCCACGTCCTTGCTGGGCACGAATAAACTGGCGTCTGCCTGCGGCACCACGTTTGCCGCCCGCTCCTTTGTCGGCAAGGTGCATATCCCGTGGCTGCTGGTGCTTCCCGCCGTGGCCAGCGCCTTCGTCATGTCCTTCATCGGCGCGGCCGCCGTGTCGTATGTGCCACAACAGGTGGTGCGCCCCATGGTGCTGGTATTGATCATCATCATGGCCATCTACACCTTCATCAAGAAGGATTTCGGCACGACGCGCGAAGCGCGCCCCATCGGTCCGCGCGAACGCATCCTTGCCATCGTCATTGGCGGCGCCATCGGCTTTTATGACGGTCTGTTCGGGCCAGGCACTGGCAGTTTCCTGATTTTCCTCTTCATCCGCGTTTTCGGCTTTGATTTCATCCTTGCTTCGGCCTGCTCGAAACTGGTGAATATCGCCACCAACGTGGCCGCACTGGCCTTCTTCATTCCCGCCGGCCACGTGGTGTACGCCGTGGCCGCACCGATGGCTGTGTGCAACATCCTGGGCGCCCTGACGGGCACCTGGATCGCCGTGCGGCGCGGCGCCGCCTTCGTGCGCATCCTGTTCCTCGTGCTCCTGGTGCTGCTGATTGTGAAATTGTCTTACGACATCTTCTTCAAGTAAGTTTTTAAACGACAACAAGCCATGAAAACCATCCAGGGCGTGCTGTGGGACAACGATGGCGTGCTGGTCAACACCGAGCAGCTGTTCTATGAAAGCAACCGCGACTTGCTCTTGCCCTACGGCATAGACTTGACGCCAAAGCAATTCTTTGACTGGTTCCTGGACAATAACTACGGCGCCTGGCATGTGCTGCTGGGACAGGGCCACGCTATCGAACTGGTCGATCGCCTGCGCGCCGAGCGTACCGTGCTGTTTGCGGAACGGCTGCGCCAGGCGCGCCAGCTGGCCATGCCCGGCATCGGGCAAGTGCTGGCGGCGCTGCGCCCGCATGTTGCCATGGGCGTGGTGACGAGCGCCTACGCACAGCATTTCCAGCTCAGCCATGCGGCCACGGGCATGTTGCCGCACTTCGACTTCGTGCTGACGCGTGAAATGTATGGGGAAAGCAAGCCGGCGCCCGACGGCTACCAGCTGGGTTTGCAGCGCCTGGGGCTGGCCGCGGCCCAATGCGTGGCCGTGGAAGATTCGCCGCGCGGCTTGCGCGCCGCCAAGGCCGCCGGGCTGGAATGCATCATCGTGCGCAATCATATGAACCGCGAGCATGCGTTCGACGACGCCTTTTGCATAGTGGAATCAAGTGCCGAGCTGGGCGCGGTGCTGGCCTCCTTCGTGCCCGGCATGGCGCAAGCACCCCGGCAATTAGAGGCCTTCCTCTGATACGGCTTGCCGGCATGCCATTACAATTGCCTATCGCATTCACCGGCACCACCCCACGATGACACTCCCGCAACTGCACTTTGCCCATGCCAACAGTTATCCTGCAGGCACCTACCGCAGGCTGTTCGCCTTGCTGGGTCAGCACTACAGCGTGCAGGCGCTCGACATGCACGCGCACGATCCCGCTTACCCCGTCAGCACGGGCTGGCCCGAGCTGGTGCGCGAATACATCGACGACCTGGAACGCCGCTACAGCGCGCCCGTGATCCTCGTCGGCCATTCGCTTGGTGGCATGCTCAGCGTCATGGTGGCCAAGCAGCGCCCCGACCTGGTGCGCTGCGTGGTCTTGCTCGATTCGCCCGTGGTGGCGGGTTGGCGCGCCTTGCTGGTGCGCCTGGCGCGCAATACGGCGCTGGGCGAACGGTTTTCTCCGTCGCGCTTTTCCGCCCGGCGGCGCAAGTTGTGGCCCGATGCGCAAGCCGCGTATGCACACTTTGCCTCCAAGGACATGTTCGCGATCTGGGCGCCGCAAGTCTTGCGCGACTATATCGATAGCGGCCTGGTTCCCCACCCGGACGGGGTGCAGCTGCGCTTTACGCGCGAAGTGGAAACGGATGTTTATCGCAGCTTGCCGCATCATATCGGCGGCCTCGTCAAGGATGGCTTTCCCGTGCCCATCGGTTTTATCGGCGGCACGGCATCGGTGGAATGCCGCCAGGCGGGTTTGAAGGCCACGCGCAAGCTGGTCGGCAGGTTTTTCCGCCAGGTGCCGGGCGGCCATCTGTTTCCCATGGAAAACCCGGAACTGACGGCGCAAGTGGTGCGCGAGATGATCGCTTCCTTGCTGGCGAAGCAGTAGCCTGACGCCAACGATTTTCATCTTGCAAGGGCCAACAGTGGCGGGTTTTCGCGTAAAATCCTGCCATTCGGGCCGCGCCTGCAGCAGGCGTGCGGCCCCCGCCATTCCGATATTCTAGAAAGAGCCCCTGCGATGACGATTAAAAGCGATAAATGGATACGCCGCATGGCGGAAACAACGGGCATGATCGAGCCGTTCGAACCGGGCCAGGTCAAGGAACGCGACGGCAACCGCATCGTTTCTTACGGCACGTCCAGCTATGGCTATGACATCCGTTGCGCCGACGAGTTCAAGTTGTTTACCAACATCAACACTACCATCGTCGATCCGAAGGATTTTGACGCGAATAACTTCGTCGATGTGTCTGGCAAGGGCTATTGCATCATCCCGCCAAACTCGTTCGCGCTGGCCCGCACGGTCGAGTATTTCCGCATTCCTCGCAATGTATTGACGATTTGCCTGGGCAAGAGCACGTATGCGCGCTGCGGCATCATCGTCAATGTCACCCCGTTCGAACCGGAATGGGAAGGTTTCGTGACCCTGGAGTTTTCGAATACGACACCGTTGCCGGCGAAAATCTACGCCAACGAAGGCGTGGCGCAAGTGCTGTTCTTCGAATCCGATGAAGTGTGCGAAACCTCGTACAAGGACCGTGGCGGCAAATACCAGGGCCAGGTTGGCGTGACCCTGCCGAAGACCTGATTGCTGGAAGGGCGGGCGCCAGCCGTTTTTCCCTTCTTTACCTGCCTTTACACCCGCAGCACTACATCCGCGCCCATGCTTGCCGTTAACCTTGGTAGTGAAACACTGAGGAGGCATCATGGTAGCGGCAATCGGTTCAGGCAGCGCGGTCAGTGCGGCAAGTAGCGCCAGTTCGGGCAGCAGTTCGCAGATCGCGGCGCTGCAAAAGCAGATCACGGCGGCGCAAAAGCAGTTGACGGAATCGCAGAAGGGCGCGCAGACGGACGCGTCGCAAAAGCTGCAGCAGCAGTTGGCGCAACAAATCCAGGCCTTGCAGGCGCAAATTGCCCAGTTACAGGCGGCAGCGGCGCAAGAGGCGGCGCAGCAAGCTCCTCAGACAACCAGCAGCGCCGATACGGCGACGAGTCCGGCCAAATCAAGCTCGTCCACCCTGGGCAGCATCATCGATACCCAGGCGTAACAAGGTTAGCGGCAATGCTCGCCGCCAGGCTCGCCGGAAGGTCAGCCTGGCGTTTTGGTGGGCAGCAACATTTCCACGCACAGCCCGCCACCGCTACGCAAGCTGGCCCCGATGCGCCCGCCATGGGCGCTGATGACGTGCTGGGCGATGGCCAGGCCCAGGCCATGGCCGTCCGTGCTGTGCTGGGTATTGCTGGCGCGGAAGAACGGCTGGAAAATGCTGGCCAGGTCGGCACCAGCGACGCCGGGTCCCCGGTCCAGCACGGCGATGCGCAGCCAATCATGCTGGCGCGACAAATTCACTTCCACCGTACCGCCATCGGGACTGTGCTTGACGGCATTGCGCACCACGTTTTCCACGGCGCGCGCCAGCAGCTCCGGCCGGCCGGTGACAGCGGCGTCGGCGATGGCCGCGTCGCCCGCGAGGGCTATCTCCACCTGGCGCGCCTTCGCTTCGTAGCGGGCGTCTTCCATAATGTCGTGCAACAGGTCGGCGATGCCGACGTCTTCGCTGAGCGGTGAGCCAGCGCCAGCTTCCAGCCGCGACAGGGTCAGCAGCTCGCCGATCAGCTTATCCATGCGTTCGCTTTCGCGTTCGATGCGCTGCATCGAGGCGTCCATCTTGTCCGGCTGCTGGTGCGCCAGGCCGATGGCCGCTTGCAAGCGTGCCAGCGGCGAGCGTAGTTCGTGCGACACATCATGCAGCAAACGCGTCTGGCTCTCCATGAGATTGCGCAAACGACCCGTCATGCGGTCGAAATCGCGGCCCAGGTCCGTCAATTCATCGCCGCGCTTGCCGCTGGCGTGAAAGCGGGGCGCCAGGTCGCCGTGCGAGGCGGCCTCGAACGCTTGTCGCAGGTCGCGGATGGGACGCGCAAAATACCAGGCCAGCAAGAAAGAGAACAGCAGGCTGGCGGCGATGGCGGCGGCCAGGGGAATGAAGGTGCGGTAGGTGTTGTCCATGCGCGGTCCCGGCGGCATGCCGCCCATGCCACCCATCTCGCGCGGCCCTCCGCGCTGGTAGTCGGCGTGCGGCGGTGGCATGCCGGACGCTTCGGAACGGGGGCCGCCCATGCCGCGCGGGCCGCTCAGGGTGACGGCGTTGAGCGTGTCGCGCGCGGCGCCCGCCTCGGCAGTGCGAAAGCGGACGGACGAGGGCAGGAACAGCAGGTAACGCACGCCGTCGCTGCCGATGACCTCGCGCACCACGGCATGGGGCGAGCCTTGCGCCAGCAGCGCGCGCGCCTTGCCGAGTATGGCCGGATGGACCTTGCGGCCCATCAGTTCTTGTCCTTTTGCATCGACGGCAAACACGCGCATGCGTTCCATCTTGCCGAGAAACTGCTGCAAGGCTTTGCTGCCCCCCGCTTCCAGGGTGGCGCTGGCCGCTTCGATGGCCATCTGTGCGGGCGGGCTGGTATCGATGTCGAGGGCCCGCTCCTGTTGCGCCGCCCGGTTTTTCAACCAGAAAGTGCCGCCGATGCCGATGGTGGCCGTGACCTGCGCCAGCATGATGCACAGAAAAAACTTCCAGAACAGACGGCCCACGCTTATTCCTTGATCAGCTGGTAGCCGAGACGGTACACGGTCTGCAGGCAGGAACGGCCATCGGCCAGGCTGCCCAGCTTGCGGCGCAGGCTGCTCAAGTGCACGTCGATATTGCGGTCGAAGCGCGCCATGGGGCGGCCCAGGCCCAGTTCGGACAACTGATTCTTGCTCACGGGCTTGCCCGCATGGCGCACCAGCACTTCCAGCAGGTTGAATTCCGTGCTCGTCAGTTCCAGGTGTGTGCCGGCCCAGGCGATGCGGCGCTGTTCCGGCCACATCGTCAGTTGCCCCACGGTCAGCGGCGCCAGGCCCGAGTTATCGTGCGGCGCCGCTTGCGAACGGCGCAGGATGGCGCGGATGCGCGCCGTCAGCTCGCGCGGTGTGCACGGCTTGGTCACGTAATCGTCGGCACCCAGCTCCAGGCCCACGATGCGGTCCGTGTCGTCGCCGCGTGCCGTCAGCATCAGGATGGGCAGGTTGCTGCCGCCACGGATGCGGCGCAGGGTTTCCAGGCCATTCATGCGCGGCATCATGACGTCGAGTACGGCGATGGCGTACAGGCCTGTCAGTGCTTCGGCCGCGCCGCTTTCGCCGTCATGCACGGCGCGGGCGTCAAAACCTTCCTGTGTCAGGTATTCCTGAAACATGCCAACCAGTTCCACGTCGTCATCGATTAACAAAACCTTGCTCATGCCTGTGCTTTTTTCGGGTGAATATCGCTCGATGATAGCAGTCAAGGGGGGCTGTTCAGGACGGTTTTACCCGCTTTTACATACCTCTGCTTACATTTCCGCACCTTCCTTTACACGCTTTTACCCCAGCCTAACGTTGCTTTACATGCCAGACGCCGACAATCAGGGCTGGTCGCCACGAAAGGAAAACCCAATGAAACACCTGAGTATCGCCGTATCCCTGTTGCTGCTGTCCGCCTGCAGCATGCCGCTGCTCGCACTGGCCCAGCAGGAGCCTGCGCCGGACGGCACGCCGCCGCGCGCCATGCCGGGGCCGCCACCCGGCTTTGGCCATGGCCCCGGTCACGGTCCGGGCGGCCCCGGCGCGCCAGGCTTGCCGCCGTTTCTGCACGGCATCGATTTGAGCGAAGCGCAGCAGGACAAGATTTTCGCCGCCACCTACGCCCAGGCGCCCTTGCTGCGCGAACAGGAAAAAATCGCCTTCAAGGCGCATGCGCAGTTGCGCGAGCTGGCAGGATCCAGCGCCTATGACGATGCGAAGGCCAGCGCGCTGGCGAGTACGGCGGCGCAAGCCATGGCGCAGATCAGCTTGCTGCATGCGCGGCTGGAGCAGCAATTGCTGGCCGTGCTGACGCCGGAGCAACGCAAGCAGGCGCAGCAGCGGCGCGACAGCCGCCCCGGCCCGCACCGTCCCCAATAACGACATCATCCAACGACAGGAGATTGAGCATGAGCATCAGTGCCTTGAGTTCCAGCAGCGCCGCTACCCAGCTGAGTGCTTTCAACCGCGTCAGCGGCAGCAATACCGGCAGCGCCGACAGCGTGGGCGGCGCGCGGCCGCCCAGGCAGGACGATAAGGGCTTTCTCGATGCCGTTTCCAGCGCACTGTCGTCGATCGGCGTGACGCTGCCCGACACGGTATCGTCCGACAGCACTGGCGCCGACACCAGCACCGCCGGCAGCAGCGATGCCGGCCAGGCATTGGGAGCGTTCCTGCACCAGTTGATGGGCAGCCTGCATGCCCAGGGTGGCTCTGGCGCCAGCGCCGGCGCAGACAAGGACGGCGACAAGGACGGCGGCGGGGTACGGGCACGGGGGCATGGCAATATCAAATCGGACTTGCAAAGCCTGATCCAGACCCTGTCGTCCGGCACGGGCAGCGATAACAGCAGCGTTTCGGACTTGCAATCAAGCTTCTCCAGTCTGATCACTGCCTTGGGCGGCGGCGCCAGCACCAGCGGCGACAGCAGCGCCAAGTTGAGCAGTTTCTTGCAGGCGCTATCGGGCAGCCTGGGCGCTTCCGGCAGCAGTGCCAGCCTACCATCCAGCGGCAACCTGGTCAATACAACGGCCTGAACCATGGAACGCAAGCTCGCCCTGGTTGCCAGGAAGGCGCTCTCGCCACGGGCCACGCAGGCGCTGTTCCTGTGCGCCAGCCTGAGTCCTGCCTTGGCGGGTTTGCCCCACTTGTTGGAATATGTATGGAATTACATGATCACGGTCTGGCATCCGACCTCGAAATGATGCGCCATGCGGCGGAGCGGCGGCAAGTCCTGCGCTGGCTGCTGGCCGGCGCCGCTACCTTGCCCCTGAGCAGCTGCGGCGGCGGTTCGGACGCCAGCGTCACGGTGGCAGCCAGCGTTGCCAGCACAGGCATTTCCGGCAGCGGCACCGTCACGATACCGACGGCGGGTGCCTGTCCGGTGATCCCTGAGGAAACGGGTGGGCCGTATCCGGCCGACGGCACGAATACGAATGGCGGCAGCATCATCAACGTGCTGAACCAGTCGGGGGTGGTGCGCAGCGATATTCGCACCAGTTTTAATGGCGCCACGGGTATGGCGGCGGGTGTGCCACTCACTATCAAGCTGCAGTTGCTCAACGCCAGCGGCAGCTGCGCCAGCCTGGCCGGCTACGCCGTCTATTTATGGCATTGTGACCGCGACGGCCAGTATTCGCTGTATTCGAGCGGCGTGACGGCGCAAAATTATTTGCGAGGCGTGCAGGAAACGGACAGCGCCGGCAACCTTGCCTTCACGACGATCTTTCCCGGCTGCTACGCGGGGCGCATGCCGCACGTGCATCTCGAGGTCTATCCCAGCCTGGCCAAGGCGGCCTCTGCCGCGAACCGTCTCAAGACCTCGCAGTTCACCTTTCCGATGGCAACGTTAAGCGAGGTCTACGCGGCCAGCGGCTACACGGCCAGCGTGCGCAACCTGGCGCAGATCAGCTATGCCTCCGACAATGTCTTCCGCGACGGCACCAGCCTGCAGATGGCCACGGTAACGGGCAATGCCACAGAGGGCTATGTGGCGACCCTGACGGTGGCCGTGAACGGTTAAGTTGCCGTCATGAAGCCCAGGTCGCGCCGGCTGAAGTTGCCGATGTTCGGGAACACCTCGGCCATCTGGTTGTCGGCCACGCCGAACCATTTGGCCAGGGTGGCGCCGTACTGGTCGACGGAGGTGGTCGGCAGCAGGGCGCCGGAACCGACATCGAGCGCATGGCCCAGACCCGTGACGGGGAAGGTGCCGTAGATGTCGCGGCCCTTCACGGCGCCGCCCACGACAAAGTGGTGCGCGCCCCAGCCGTGATCCGTGCCGTCGCCATTGCTGCTGAAGGTGCGGCCGAAGTCCGACGCCGTAAACGTTGTCACCTGACGCCGCAAGTCCGCGCCCTGCAGGGCGGCCAGGGTCGCGTCGAAATACGCCAGCGCGTGCGCCAGGCGCGCCATCAGGTCGGCATGCAGCACTTTTTGCCGGTCATGCGTGTCGAAACTGCCCAGTGTCACATAAAACACCTGCCGTTTCGCCCCCAGGGGGCCGCGCCCGCCGATGATGCGCGCCACCGTCTGCAATTGCACGGCCAGCGGATTGACACCGGACACGCCCGTGTTCGGATTGATGTAGGGTGGGGGATTGGGCACGCCGCCCGCGCCGGCTGCCAGCATGGCGCCGTTGAGGATGCTCTGGCTGGAAATGGCGCGTTGCACGACGGCCACGTGTTCCTGTTCGATCAGGTCGCTGCCCGCATCGTTGACGATCGCTTGCAGCGCACCCGCTCCGCCCGTGCTGCCATACAGGCTGCCGCCCAGGCCACGGATGGGCACGGCACCAGCCTGTCCCACCTGGAACTGGCGCACCTGGCGCCCGCTGAGGAAGACGGTGTTGCCTGCGGCGGAAATGGCCGTGAACATCGCATTCGTATTGAGCGAGCCGGCCACGTCGGCCATTCGGCCGCCCCAGCCCACGCTGGCGCCTTCCGGCGAACCCGATTGCCACGTCGATTGCTGGTCGTTGTGCGAGAACAGCTTGGGTGGCAGGGCGACGCTGCCCGCCTTGTACTGCGCCAGAGTGGCGGGCTGGATCAAGGTGCCTACATTGGCCACGATGGCGGCGCGGCCATTGTCGAACAGGTCTTTCAGTGGCGCCAGCTGGGGATGCAGGGCGAAGGCGCGGCCCGTTTGCACGGTGGCGGGCGCGACCGGCAAGACGCCGCCCGTCTCGCCCACGCCGGGCAGATGGATGGAATCGGCGCCGCCCGTGTTGCGCAGGCGCGAGTACTCATTCCATGAGGTCGTATCGGTGGCCAGCACCGTGTTGAAGGCGTCGTTGCCGCCTGCCATGAACAGGCAGACCATGGCCTTGTAGTCGTTGGCCGATTGTGCGGCGGCGTTGCCCATGGCGGCCAGGTTCATGGCGAAGGGGGTGGCCGTGGTACCGGCCAGGCTCAGCATGGAGCCGAGAAAGCGGCGGCGGGAAAAGGGGAAATTTTGCATGTGATCGCTCTTACTTTTGCACCAGGTAGGCCGGCGAGGCCATGGTCAGGAAAATGGCCAGTTTGACGCGGTTGGCCTTGGCGGTGGCAACTTGCGTGGCATTGCTGGCCGTCGCCGTGGGGATGCTGATGCCATTGACGGCGGTCAGGATTTGTCCGCGCAGCCTGGCTGGCATGCTGCCATGCATCAGGAGCAGGTCGATGCGGTCGAGCAGGGCACCCGTGTCGCTTGCCAGCGCCAGTTCACGCGTGTAGTCGGGCTTGACTTCACGGCTCTCGCCCACACCGCTATTGATGGCGTCTTGCATGAAGTTCAGGTAGCCCGTCACCGACGGTTCCGCCGTGATTTGCAGTTCCGGCGCCACCAGGCCCGCGCTGGCAAGGGCGGAATTGGGCGGCGTATAAGCGGGGCGGAAAAAACTGAATACGGAAGGCGGATTCAAGGGACTCTGGCCCAGCCCGCTCAAAGGATCGTCGAGGTAATACAGGCTGTAGCGGCCGCCAGCTGGCTTGGCATCGAAGGCGCGCATCCAGCCGGCCAGGCGCAGCAGTGGCTCGCGCAGCTTGCCTGTGCGCAAGGTGCTGCCGCTTGGGGCCAGCGCCTCCGGGTCGAGCAGTACTGCTCGGATGACGGCTTGCATGTCGCCGCGCACGCCGCTGCCGTTATTTGCAAACGCGGCGGCCACGCGGCCCACGTAGGCGGGGCTGGGATTGCTGCTGACCAGGCGCTGGATCAACTGGCGGGCAAAGAACGGCCCCGCATTGGGATGATTGAACAGGGTATCGAGCGCCAGTTTCAGGTCGGCCTGGCCGCTGCTGGCGCCGGAGATGCTCTGGCCCAGGAAGCGCTTGTCGCCGCTGGAATGATAGGCCGCGTAGTTCTGCATCGGCTTCCAGTCGCGGTCGGGATCGGCCGTGCCGCCATAGAAGCGCGTAGCGCTCTGGTCCGGCCCGGCCCAGCTCCAGCCTGTAAAGACGCGAGCCAGGCCCGCCACGTCGTCGTGCGTGTAGGTGTCAATGGGTTTGCCACCGGACAGTTTCAGGCTGCCATCCGCATTCAGCTGGTACAGGCCGATGGTAAACAGTTGCATCACTTCGCGGGCGAAGTTTTCATCTGCCGTACGGGTGGCCGATTCTTTCTGGTTGCGCAGATGGGACAGGTACAGCCCCATCATCGGATGCAGGGCCACGCCTTCCAGCAAGTCGCGGAAGTTGCCAAAAGCATGCTGGCCCAGCATGTCGTAGTAACTGGCCACGCCACGTACCTGCGGCCGTACGGCATCATTCTGCATGGAAATAACGAAAATCTCGGACAGGGCAAAAGCCATGCGTTGGCGCAATTGGTCCTCGCCACGGATGCCCTGCTGCCAGAAGGTTTCATATACCCCCGTAACTCCCACTTTTTGCCCGCCGGTGGCCTGCGCTGCCAGCATGGTGTCGATGTAGCTGCGGTGCAGCGTTTGCGGCTTGGAGAACTGAGCGCGGAGCCAGGCGTCGCTATCGCTGGCGGCCAGCGCCTCGATGGCCGCGATGTTCGGCCCGAACGTGGCACGGCCCAGGAAACGCGACGCTTCCAGGCGCGTAAAGGTGGCTGTCTGCCTGGACGGCGGCGTGGTCAGTGGCGGCGGTGCAATGGTGTCGCCCGGCGTGGTGCCAGGGCCGGCGGTCGCTGGCGGCACTGCCGAGATGTCCGGGTTCTGGGTGGCGCCGGTCTTGCTGTCGCCGCCTCCGCCGCAGGCGGCAAGCAGGCTGAGTAGGGTGATGACCAGCACACGGTGCAAAGCAGGATGAGTCATTTGGTTTCTTTCGGGCAATAAAAATCTCGCCCGTTCAGTGTAGGGCTTGTTGAGCAAAATCCTGTTTCCAATTAACTGGCTGCATATTGGTCTGGTTTGCTTTTAATGGGGGTTGGCGTGTCATTGAGGATGTTTTTGCCGAACTAGGGCGAAGTTTCCTTTTTGAAAATGAAAATTACTTTTTGTCGAGCACGTGCACTGTGGCGTATAAGCGACGTAATCATTCCTGCCAATTAAGCTTGTTTGAACGCTCATCTTGACAAGGAAACCCGCAGCTTCGGAAACGATGGTTTATACGCTATCGGCGAAACGCCGTTCGCCATACCAAGCCGCTCTTCTCCTGCGCCGGGCAGGCTGTCTCCGCATGGTGCTTCGCCGCTGGCCCTGAAGCGGCGCGAAGCAGACAGCCTGGCACGAGTCACCCATGCGGGTAGCCTGATATTGCCGCCGTCTGATCTGGCGCAAGCGTGCGCGCTGGCCTGAAATGAAAAACGCCGCCTGATTTGCATCAGGCGGCGTCCATAACTACAGTTCAAGGAACGATGACGTTTTTAGGCGTTCTCATCCAATTTCACACAATCTACAAAATAGCCGCGCTTGCCATCGACTTCGCGTTTCACGAGGCCATGCACATCCGTCTCGAAGCCGGGGAAGCGCTCGTTGAAGTCGCGCGCGAAGCGCAGGTAGTCGACGATGGTCTTGTTGAAGCGCTCGCCCGGGATCAAGAGCGGAATGCCCGGTGGATACGGCGTCAGCAGGATGGACGTGATGCGGCCTTCCAGTTCGTCGATCGCCACGCGCTCGATTTCGCGGTGCGCCATTTTGGCGAAGGCGTCCGACGGCTTCATGGCCGGGATCATGTCCGACAAATACATTTCCGTCGTCAAACGCGCCACGTCGTAGGCTTTGTAGAAGTCGTGGATTTGCTGGCACAGGTCGCGCAAGCCCATTTTTTCGTAACGCGGGTTGGCCGCCGCGAATTCCGGCAGGATGCGCCACATCGGCTGGTTCTTGTCGTAGTCGTCCTTGAACTGCTGCAAGGCCGTCAGCAGGGTATTCCAGCGGCCCTTGGTGATGCCGATGGTAAACATGATGAAGAAGGAGTACAGGCCGCATTTTTCAATGATGACGCCGTGCTCGGCCAGGTATTTGGTGACGATGGAGGCGGGGATGCCCGTCTCGCCGAACTGGCCGTCCAGCGACAGGCCCGGGTTGACGATGGTCGCCTTGATCGGGTCGAGCATATTGAAGCCGGGAGCGAGGTCGCCGAAGCCGTGCCAGTCATCCTCGGCACGTATCATCCAGTCTTCCTGCTGGCCCATGCCTTCGTCGTTGAAGTTTTCCGGACCCCAGACCTGGAACCACCAGTCCTGGCCCCATTCCTGGTCGATCTTCTTCATGGCGCGGCGGAAATCGAGCGCTTCCATGATCGATTCTTCCACCAGGGCGGTGCCGCCCGGCGCTTCCATCATGGCCGCAGCCACGTCGCACGAGGCGATGATGGAGTACTGCGGCGAGGTCGAGGTGTGCATCAGGTAAGCCTCGTTGAAGGCGTCCTGGTCCAGCTTGACCGTATCCGATTCGCGCACGAGGATTTGCGAGGCCTGCGACAGGCCGGCGAGCAATTTATGCGTGGACTGGGTCGAGAAAATCATCGATTCCTTGGCGCGCGGACGGTCCTTGCCGATGGCGTGCATATTCTTGTAGAAGTCGTGGAAGGTGGCGTGCGGCAGCCATGCTTCATCGAAGTGCAGGGTGTCAATCTTGCCGTCCAGCATTTCGCGCAGGGTTTCCACGTTGTAGATCACGCCATCATAGGTCGATTGCGTGATGGTCAAAATGCGTGGCTTCTTGTTCTTCGCTTCGCGCGCGAACGGATTTGCCTCGATCTTGCGGGCAATGCTTTCCGGCGTGAATTCAGCCAGCGGGATGGGGCCGATGATGCCCAGGTGGTTGCGCGTCGGCATCAGGAACACGGGAATGGCGCCGCACATGATGATCGAATGCAAGATCGACTTGTGGCAGTTGCGGTCGACGACGACGATGTCGCCTGGTGCCACCGTCGAGTGCCACACCATCTTGTTCGAGGTCGACGTGCCATTCGTGACGAAATAGCAATGGTCGGCATTGAAGATGCGCGCCGCATTGCGTTCCGACGCGGCGACCGGGCCCGTATGGTCGAGCAGTTGGCCCAGTTCCTCGACGGCGTTGCAGACGTCGGCGCGCAGCATGTTTTCGCCGAAGAACTGGTGGAACATCTGGCCGATCGGGGACTTCAGGAACGCTACGCCGCCCGAGTGGCCGGGGCAATGCCACGAATAGGAGCCGTCGTTGGCGTAGTGCACCAGCGCGCGGAAGAAGGGCGGCGACAGACCGTCCAGGTAGGATTTCGCTTCGCGGATGATGTGGCGCGCGACGAATTCCGGCGTATCTTCGAACATGTGGATGAAACCATGCAGTTCGCGCAGAATATCGTTGGGGATGTGGCGCGAGGTGCGCGTTTCACCGTACAGATAGATGGGGATGTCGGCGTTCTTGTAGCGGATTTCCTCGACGAAGGCGCGCAGCGATTTCAAGGCGTGATCGGTTTCCTCGATGGACCCGGCGCCGAATTCTTCATCGTCGATCGACAGCACGAAGGCCGACGCGCGCGATTGTTGCTGGGCAAATTGCGACAAATCGCCGTAGCTGGTCACGCCCAGCACTTCCATGCCTTCTTTTTCCATTGCGGCGGCAAGGGCGCGAATGCCCAGGCCGGACGTATTTTCAGAACGGAAATCCTCGTCAATGATGACGATGGGGAAACGAAATTTCATGCATGTCTCCAAAAAAGCAAGCCGCCCCTGACAGATGTGAAGGGGCGGACTAGGGCGCGACGGTCAGGCGGTAGTGCAACCCGGCAGCCGCAGAAAAAAAATAAGAACGGGATTCTCGCAGAAATGCGGCGTCTGCGGGAAAAAAATATCGTAGCAAAACGTCAGCAGCGTGCGCTAGCGTGATGCAAAGGTGTGACAGGGGTATTACAGCAACGTTCTGTCCGAATTTATATCAGCCTTATATCAACCTTATCAGGCTTTGCGTTGCAAGGTGACAAAGGCGTACGGCAGGCCGGATTTCTCAGAGACATGTGCTTCGCGCGCGGTTTCTTGCCACGTGGCGTGATCCAGGGCGGGAAAAAAGGCGTCGCAGTCAAACGTCTGGCCGATTTCCGTGATGATCAAACGCTGCGCCAGGGACAGTGACTGTTTGTAGATCTCGGCGCCACCGATGACATAGCCTTCCGCGCCATCGAGCAGGGCGATGGCCGCTTCCACCGACGACACAGCTTCCACCCCCTCATGGCGCCAGTCCGGATTGCGCGTGATGACGATGTTGCGGCGGTTCGGCAGCGGACGGCCGATGGAATCGAAGGTCTTGCGGCCCATGAGGATGGGATGGCCCGTCGTCAAGCGCTTGAAGTGCGCGAGGTCTTCCGGCAATTTCCATGGCAGGGTGTTGTCAATGCCGATGCCGCCTTGCTGGTCGGTGGCGACGATGATGGTCAAATGGCTCATTGGTTCTGTAAAAGTGGTGGGGGCATGACCCGATGCCCGTCATTATCGTTGAAATCGCTTGCCGCCTCCAGATGCGCACGCATGGCTTGCGCCAGCGCGCCTGGCGCTTCCAGCGGGATCATGTGGCCGGTGTTATCTTTGAGCAAGTGCAGGGTGGCTTGCGGCAGCCGGGCCGCCATGGCGCGCAGGTCGTCGGGATTGACCAGCTTATCGTCTTCGGCGCCCACGATCAGCACGGGAAAATCGAGCTCGGGCAGCCGCGCCATCAGGTCGGGGCGGTCTATCGTGGTGAGAAATTGCGCCAGCAGCACGTCCTTGCCCAGGTCCAGCCCCATCTGCTGGATCAGTCCCGTGATGGCGACATCGTCGAGGTGCAATGGATGCAGCAGTTCGCGCAGGCGCTGGCGCGTGATGCCCGCATAGGCATTGCGCTCGAGCATGGCGACGATGCGCTGGCGCGCTTCAATTTCCGCCGGCAGCAAGCCTTGGGCCGAATTGGCGATCAACGTGAGCGACTTCACGCGCTGCGGGTGCGCCAGCGCATGTTCGAGCGCCAGGTAGGCGCCCAGCGAGAAGCCCACCAGATGGGCTTGTGGAGCGCTATGGCTGGCGATGATCTGCTGCATTTGCGGGCGCGTGCGCGCCTGGTGCAGGGGCACGTGCTGCAGATCAAAGGCGTGGCCCAGGGCAGGCGCCAGGCGCGACCACAGGCGCTCGTCGCACAAGGTGCCAGGAATGCAATCGAGTCGTATTTTGGTATTGTTCAAGGACAAGCCTGGGTACAGGATGGTGAAAGTTTTTGTCGAGCGGCATTATCCGTCATTTTGCGCCTCCGGGCAGTGGCCCCGTCTTTTCCGTATGGCATTATTTTCAATAGTGCGCGGCTGGCAAGCAGTAACTTTATGGTAGGCTCATGGCTCATCAAGCCGGAGTACCGGCGGCGTGACCTGAAACACCGAATGCAACCCCCACATTAAAGAGGAAATACCATGGCGATCAGTTTGCAAAAAGGCGGCAATGTCAACCTGAGCAAGGAAGCTCCTGGCTTGAAGAAAATCGTGATTGGCCTGGGCTGGGACCCGCGCGCCACCGATGGCGCCGCTTTCGACCTGGATGGCAGCGCCTTCCTGCTGAAAACCGACGGCAAGGCCCGTTCCGACGCTGATTTCATTTTTTACAATAACCTGAAGTCGGTGGACGGCTCCATCGTCCACGCGGGCGATAACACCACGGGCGGCGGCGATGGCGATGACGAGAAAATCGCCGTCGACCTGGCCAACGTACCGGCCGACATCGACAAGATCGCCGTGGCCGTCACGATTCACGACGCGGAAGCCCGCAAGCAGAACTTTGGCATGGTGGGCAAGGCCTACATCCGCTGCCTGAACGGCGACAACGGCACGGAAATCGCCCGCTACGACCTGTCGGAAGACGGCTCGACGGAAGCGGCCATGATCTTCGGCGAAATCTACCGCGCCGGCAGCGAATGGAAATTCAAGGCGATTGGTCAAGGCTTTAAAGGCGGCCTGGGCCCTCTGGCGCGTTCCTTTGGTATTAATGCTTAAAAAGCATGTTGACGCCTGAAAGGGCGTACCTTTGCCGGGCGGCCACGCTGCCCGGTTTTGCTTATCCTTTGTATCACCCTTCTTACTACCTGATCCCATGGAAAACCTGATCAAGGGGCAGCGCCTGGCGCTGTCCGGCCTCGTCACGGGCAATGTCGTGCAACTGGGCCTCGCCAGCGCCGGCGTGCCGCTGGACTTTGCCTGTTTCGGCCTCGATGCCGCCGGTAAATTGTCCGACGAGCGCTACATGACCTTCTTCAACCAGCCGCGCACGCCGTGCGGCGGCGTGGAAACATCGGCGCCGTCCGGCGATGCGGCCGGCTTCAGCTACCAGCTGGAGCGTTTGCCTGCGTCCATCGAACGCCTGGTCGTCACGGCCGCCATCGATGGTGCGGCCACCATGGCGCAGCTGGGCAGCGGCTACCTGCGTTTGCTCGACGGCGGGCGTGAATTGGCTCGCTACGCGTATGCGGGCGTTGATTTTGCGCAAGAAAAAGCCGTCATGCTGGGCGAGTTCTACCGCAAGGACGGCGGCTGGCGCTTCATGGCCGTGGGCCAGGGTTTTAACGGCGGGCTGGACGCGCTGGTGGCCCATTTCGGCGGCGAAGTGGCGCAGCCGGTCGCTGAACCGGCGCCGTCCCCCAAGATTTCCTTGTCGAAAATCTCGCTGACCAAGGCGGGCCAGACGCACAAGGTGTCGCTGGAAAAAGGCGCTGGCGCGCCCAGCAAACTGACCGTCAAGGCCACCTGGGTCGATAACGGCGATGGCGACGATGATAACGACGATCTCGACTTGCGGGTCGGCATCCTCTTGCCGAATGGCCAGATGCGCTTCATCCAGGCGCCGGACACGCCCGGCAGCTTTGACGCCATGCCGTATGTACGCCACCTGGGCGATGTGGCGGGCGCGTCAGGCAAGGAGCCTGCCACGGAAACGGTGGAAGTCAATCCAGCGCTGGCGCAGCATTACGGCGGTACGGTGGGCCTCGTTTTCAGCGTGTATTCTGCGCTGGCCAACGGCGCCGTCCCGGTGGCGTCCATGCGGCCGAAAATGGTCATGCAATACGGCCAGCAAATCGTCGAGTGCGACTTCGACTTCCGCCTGTCCAAGGCGGCCGAGGACGACACGGTCTACACTTATGTGATCGGCATGGCCCGCATCACGCCGGACAGCATTATCCTGGAGCCGTCCGGCAAGACGTCCGATCCCGGCAGCGAAGCGACGCCGTGGCTGAGCTGGCAGGGAGAGAACCTGCAGCTGGCCTTCAATGGTCCCGTCGTCTTCAAGGGTGAGGACAAGGACGATGAGGATGATTTCAATGCGGACAATCCGCGCCGCTACATTGCCTAGGAGGCACTGATGGAAACCTTGGCCAATCTTGTTCCCGATGGCGTGCTGCAGGTCGGCGTTGCCGCGCAGGCGCTGGCGCTCGACGTGGCCTGTTTTGGCCTCGATGCTGCGGGCAAGCTGTCCGACGAGCGCTACATGACTTTTTTCAATCAACCGCGCACGCCGTGCGGCGGCGTGGAAGCGCGCGCCGGCAGTGGTGGCGACATGGCAGAATTTGCCTTGCAGCTGGCGCGCTTGCCGGCCAATATCGACCGCCTTGTCGTGACGGCGTCCATCGATGGCGGCGGCGTGATGTCGCAGCTGCAATCTGGCCACGTGCGCTTGCAGGCGGGCGGGCGCGAACTGGCCCGCTTTACCTTTGCCGGGTCTGATTTTGCGCAAGAAAAAGCCGTCATGCTGCTGGAACTCTACCGCAAGGATGGCGGCTGGCGCTGCATGGCCGTGGGCCAGGGTTTCAATGGGGGCCTCGATGCGCTGGTGCGCCATTTCGGCGGCGAAGTCGACCAGGCCGCGCCGGCCGCTCCTGCGGCGGCCCCGGCGGCTTCGGCCGTCATGCAGGCGAAGATCAACCTGGAAAAGCGCGTTGAACGCGAAGCGCCGCAACTGGTCAGCCTGGTCAAGCAGGCGGGCGTGTCCCTGCAAAAAGTGGGCTTATCCGACCACCGCGCCAAGGTCTGTTTATGCCTGGACATTTCCGGTTCCATGGGACGGCTGTATAAAGAAGGCCTGGTGCAGCGCTTTGCCGAGCGCATCCTCGCTTTGGGCTGCAAGTTCGATGACGATGGCGAGATCGATGTTTTCTTGTTCGGCAAGAACGTCCACCATCCGGCGCCCATGGCCTTGAGCAACTGCAATAGCTATGTGGGCCAAGCCATACAGCGCCACCCGCTGGAAGGCGACACCCGTTATGGCGCCGCCATGCAAGCCATTCGCGCGTTCTATTTCCCCGACGCGGCTGGCGGCGAGCGCACGCGGGCGGTCGCGGCGGAATTACCCGTGTACGTCATGTTCGTGACCGATGGCGGCACGAGCGACCAGGCGACGACAGAGAAACAGTTGCGCTGGGCCAGCAATGAGCCGATTTTCTGGCAATTCATGGGCATCGGCAAAGGACGCAAATCGAAAAGCAAGTTCCTCGCCGCCTTTGCCGATTCCGACTTCCCCTTCCTGGAAAAGCTCGACGAACTGCAGGGACGCCTGGTCGATAACGCCAATTACTTTTCCGTCAGCTCGCCCGACGAGCACAGCGATGCGGAACTGTATGACTTATTGATGACGGAGTATCCGGGCTGGCTGACACTGGCGCGCGGCAAGGGCTTGCTGAGATAGCCTAAAGCTGGCGCAAAGCTCATCGGATGAGGCTGTACGGCCACAAGTGGAAGAGATTTGTAAATTGAAGTAAATAACAATGGTTCGCATTTGCCTTGGTCCCGGGACTCGTGGCATGCTTTGACGGTGCCCTCACGCTGCGGCGTAGCGCCTCATCCGTAGCGTCTCGATTATTTTTTAGCCAAATGCATAAAATCCTTTTCCACTGTCTGGCGGGCAGTAGCCTGCTGGTCTCCGGCGCCTTTGTTCAGGCGCAAACTGTCACCGGCGACACCGTCGTCAAGCCCGCACCAGCACCAGCACCAGCACCAGTATCGGCCAAGGCGCCGGCCACCGATACCCCTTCCGTCAGCGTGACGGCCGAGCGTCCCACGGGCCGCATCGACCGGCAAGTCTACGATGTCAAGTCCGACGTGGGTAGCAGCAATGGCACGGCGGCCGACGCCTTGAACAATGTGCCGTCGGTGGCCGTCGACCCCGACGGTTCCGTGTCTTTGCGCGGCAGCAGCAACGTGCAAATCCTGATCGATGGCAAGCCTTCGGCCATGCTGCAGGGCGACTCGCGCGGCGCCACCCTGAACGCCATGGCGGCGGACGATATCGAATCGGTGGAAGTGATCAACAATCCCGGCGCCCAGTTCGGCAACGAGGCCGGTGGCGGCCCGATTTTGAACCTGGTGATGCGGCGCAACCGCAAGCCGGGTGGCTTTGCCACCGTGAATGCGAATGCGGGCATTGCCGGGCGCTATAACAGCGCCGTCTCCGGCAGCTACAATGAAGGTCCGTGGGGCTACCAGGGCGGCATCAATGTGCGCCACGACGGCCGCAATTCCGTGGGCGAGGTCAGCCGCGAGCGCCTGGAGCCCGGTATGGGTGCCTTTGCCCCCAGCAGCCAAAGCTCCATCAGCAATGGCTTGAATGACTCGCTGGGCTTGCACGGCACCGTGAATTACAACCTGAATACGAATGACACCCTGGCCGCCAGCATGTCGTATAACGGGCGCAGCAACGACCAGCGCTCGCTCGACCGCTACATCAATGGCGACACCATGGGCGGCACCATAGTTGACTATGTGCGCAGCACTGTGCGCAATGGCGACAGCCGCAACTACAGCTGGGGCGCGCGCTACGACCACAAGGGGGAACTGCCGGGCGAAACCCTCAAAATTGACTTGCGCGTGTCCTCGTCCACCAACGAGAGCGACAGCGATTACGCCAACACCTACACGGTGACGCCCGTGAATGCCTTCGACAGCCGCGCGCGCCAGCATAGCGAGACGGGCAACCGCATCATCGACTTCAGCGGCGATTACGAGCGTCCGCTGGCGGGCGGCACGGCCAAGCTGGGCTACAAGGTGGCCGACAACAAGAGCAGCTTCGACACCCTGTACACGGACATCAACCCGGCCAGCCTGGCGGAGATCGTCAACCCCATGCGCAGCAATCGTTTCGAGATGGATGAGCGCACCATCGCGCTGTACGGCTCTTACCAGATGCGCCTTAGCGAACGCTGGGGCGCGCTGGCCGGCTTGCGCGCCGAATACACGGACTTGAACGTGCGCCAGATCACGGGCGGCGTCGAGGCCAGCAACAACTACGTCAATTACATTCCCAGCCTGTTCGCCACTTATAAAGTCAGCGACGAGAGCAATTTGCGCTTCAGTTATGCGCACCGCCTGCGCCGCCCCAACGCGGGCGACCTGAACCCGTACGTGGTGTACCGCGACGAGTTCAATGTGTCGGCTGGCAATCCCAAGCTGAAACCCACGCAGACGGACTCGTTCGAGATCGGCTATGAAACCAAATTGTTTGGCCTGGAAAGCAGCTTGCGCGCCTATCACCGGCGCGACACGGACGCCATCGTCGATTACCGCTATTTTATTAGCGACAATGTGCTGCTGACCACGCGCGAAAACGGCGCAGGCAGCCATGCGAGCGGTCTGGAGTTCAGCGTCAGCGGCAAGCTGACGCCGTCCCTGACCCTGAACACGAGTGGCAACCTGGCGCGCAGCCAGCAAACCAGCTCGGACGACCTGGGTAACCGCAGCACGCGCACGGCGAATGCCCTGAGCGGTCGCGCACGCCTGAATTACCAGATCAATCCGGCTAACCAGCTGCAACTGGCCCTGCAAATGCAAGGCAAGATGCTGTCGGGACAGGGCTACCGCTCGCCGAACAACACCTTGAACCTCAGTCTGCGCCACACGGTGACCCCGCAGCTGAGCCTGGTCATGAATGTGACCGATGTGTTCAGCACCAACAAAATGGAAACCGTCATCAACAGTGCCTCCTTGCGCGAGACGAGTACACGCCGCTTCGATGGGCGCATGATTTATGTGGGGCTGTCGTACCGCCTCGGCGGCGCCACCACGGCGGCGAAAGAAGGCGAGCGGGAACCGCGGTTCGGTCCGCCGGGCGGACGCGGGCCTGGCGGTCCAGGCCCGGGCGGACCTGCAGGCGAAGCAGGCTAGGCCGCTGTCGCGATCTCGTTCAGGAAGTCGATGAAACTATCCGCATGGCGCTCGAAGCACCATGTGCCCGTGCCATGCTCGGCCGTGTACACGGGCGCATCGCCGTCGGCAATGGCGCCCAGGTCCAGGCAATACGGATCGGCACCCGCGTCGGCAATCACCAGGTACTGTTCCGGCCAGCCGGCAATGGCGTCACCGCTGACGGGATTCCAGGCGTAACCGTGCTGAGCCTTGATCAGTTCTGCCGCGCCGTACAGGCTCAAACCCTGGAAATACTGTGGGCTGTCGATACATACCCGAAGCGGCGAATGGCAAGCCAGGAAGCGCCGGTAGTGTTCCGGCAAGGCCCAGCGTTGCGCGATGCCGGCCATGTCGGCGGCGCTGGCGATGGTCAGCCAGTTCGATGGCTGCGCCAGGTCCTGCTCTTTCCTGCGTCTGGCCGCCAGCTTTTTATCCAGCATGGCCGCGGCTTTTTCCAGTGGCGTGCGCGGATCATCGAGCGCCGCATGCGTGGCGGGCAGCGCGTGGCCTGCGCCATCCGGATAGCCATCGCGCTGCCAGGCCAGTACGGCGTCCAGTTGCAGCTGCTCTGCCTTCCAGTGACCGGGATCGTAAGGCAAACCTGCATCGAAAGGCTGGCGGCTGAAGATGGCCAGGCTTTTCACGGCCTTGGCCCGCACGCTCAGCGTGGTATGTTCTGCGGTGGCCAGCGCAAGCAGCGGGCCGTACGCCGCTTTGCCCATGCTTTTGAGCATGCCATCGACGCCCCAGTAGGCGAGGCTGGCCATCTCGAGACTCCAGCTGAAAAATGTGCCGTGCTCGCCGGGTTCGACCAGCGCGACGATATCCGTCATCAGGAAGCTGCGCCAGTGCAGCAGTTGCCCATCGCGCGCATACGCCATCAGAATGTCCAGCACGGCCAGCCGGTCGTCGGGCACATGCTTTTTCAGCAGCCGTTCCTTCAGCCGGGCGAACTTGCTGCCATCCGTTTCGTCAAACAGCTTGCGGTGCAGGGCGGCCAGCGGAGCGACCGCCATCAGACGGCCATCGCCGCCTTGATGGGCGCATGGTGTTCATAGCCTTCCAGCGAGAAATCTGACGGTTCGATCTTTTCCAGCCATTCCGGCTCGTACTTGCCCGTTTTCGCATAGTCTGGCACGCGGTCGGAAATGACGAAGCGCGGCGCGGGGAAGGGCGTGCGCTTCAATTGTTCTTCCACCATGTCGAGGTGGTTTTCATAGATATGCGCATCGCCGATGAAGTAGGTGAACCAGCGCGGTGTGTAGCCCGTCAGGCGCGCCACCAGGTGCAGCAGGGCCGCACCTTCGGCGATGTTGAACGGCGTGCCTAAGCCGATATCGTTGCTGCGCACATATAAACACAGCGAGATTTCGCGCGTGCTGGCGTTCGGGATGAATTGATACAGCAAATGGCAGGCGGGCAGGGCGACGGCGTCCAGCACGGCCGGGTTCCAGCCGTGGAACAGGATGCGCCGGCTGCCCGGGTTATTCATGATGGTGTCCAGGCATGCACGCAACTGGTCGACGGCCTTGTACAGCAGCACTTTTTGCACGCCATCGTCGACGATGGGGGAGACCAGCGTAAAACCGTTCGCTTGCGCATCGGCAATCTGTGCCGGCTTGTCGGCATCGAGCAGCTTGTACGCGGGCCATGAGCGCCATTGCACGCCGTACACGGGGCCCAGGTCATCCTCGCCTTCGCGGTAGGGGTTGGCCAGCCATTGCGCATTTTCGTTGGCGTTCTGGTCCCACACCTTGCAGCCCAGCGCGCGGAACTCGGCCGCATTGCGCGAGGCGCGCAGGAAGGCGCACAGTTCGCCAATCACGGATTTGAAAGCCAGTTTCTTGGTTGTCACGGCAGGGAAGCTGCCGTTGGCCAAGTCGAAACGCATCATGGCGCCCGGCACGCTCAGGGTGCGGATGCCCGTGCGGTTGTCTTGCCAGCTGCCCGTTTCGAGCACGGTCTTGATCAAATCTTGATATTGCTGCATGTATTTCTCCAACGGTAAGGACGGTGATTGTAACGCAGGCGCGACAGGCGGGCTGCCGTCCACGCACATAAATGCGCTGCCGTTTCACCTGCAAACATGACTCTGTGGTAATTTGTGTGTCCTTAAAGAAATACACAGAAACGGCAGATGCTGCACCATGTTCTTGCGACAAATTGTAAATAATAATAACGCCGCCGTGGTGGAAATGAGCAGGGCCGATTTTCTCAAGGCCAACCTGCGTCTGATGCTGGCCTGGCCCTTGCTAGGGCTGGTCCTGTGCGCGGTGCTGTGGACGGCCACCTTGCTGCAGCTGGAAGCGGAAAAGAAGGTGGCGCAGCAGCAGGCGCTTGACAGCGTGTCTTCGCTGTCGAAAGCGTATGGCCAGTATCTGCTGCGCACCCTGGAACAGATGGACCAGCTGACCTTGCAGCTCAAGTATGAGTGGGAAAATTCGCGCGGCCAGCTGCGCCTCGATCATTTGAAGACGCAGGGCATGTATGCCTTGCCGCAATTTGCCATCGTCGCCATCCTCGACCGCAAGGGCCACCCCGTGACGGCCACGGCACCGCTGCAGCGCCTGCGGGTCAATGAGCGCAGCGATTTCCTGCTGCGCCACTGGCGCAGCAATTCCAGCGCGCTGCGCATCGCGCTGGGGAGGGCCAGCGAGGCGGCGCCGGCTACCCCGGGCGCCGACGAAAGCCTGGTGCACTTCACGCGTCGGCTGGAAGACGAGGATGGCAATTTTGACGGCGTGCTGCTCATTTCCATCCATTCCAGCTATTTTTCCGAATTCTACAATAGTGTCAATTTCGGCAAGTTCGGTATGTCCGCCATGGTGGGCGAAGAGGGCGAGCTGTTCAGCACGCGCCTCGGTTCGCGCGTGCTGCCGAGCCAGAGCGGCAAAGGCACGCCGTTTCTCGACACCAGCTTCCTGGAAACGGAGAGCGGTGCCGTGCATTCGGGCGGCAGGATCGCGTTTTCCGACAAGCAAAGCCGCTATGTAGGCTGGCAGGCGCTGAAAGCCTATCCGTTTACGGCCGTGGTCGGGCTGTCTGACGGCGAAATGCTGCACCCCTACGCGGAAACGCGCACCATTTATATCGGCATCGCCCTGGCCGTCACTGTACTGCTGCTGGCCTTTGCCGCCGTCGCCACCATGCTGTCGCTGCGCCTGGCGTGGCGCCACCACCAGTCCGAAGGCGTGCGCAATGCCTACCGCATGGCCACCGAAGGCACGAGCGATGGCTTTTATATCATTGCCGCCCTGCGCGGCGAGGATGGCAGCATCCTCGATTTCGAGATCGTTGACTGCAACGAGCCGGGCGCCGGCTACTTCGGCGTGCGCCGCGAGCAGTTGCTGGGTATGCGCCTGCAGTCGCGCGCCCACGAGCCGTATTTCCGCGACCTGATCCATAATTACCGGGCCGCCATGCAGTCCGGTTTTTCCGAGGAAGAGATCGAGTTGCCGGAAGGGAATCCATTCAAGCTGCGCTGGATACGCCGGCGCCTGGTGCGCAGCGGCGACCGCCTGGCTGTCACCCTGCAAGATATCAGCACGGCCAAGGAGCACGAGCGCGATTTGCGCCGCCTGGCCAATGAAGATGGCTTGACGGGCTTGCCCAACCGCTACTGGCTGCAGCAATTCCTGCCTGGCGCCCTGGGGCGCGCCGCCATTGCGCGGCAGATGCTGGCGCTGCTGTTCATCGACCTCGACGGATTCAAGGATATCAACGACACGCAGGGCCATGCAGAGGGAGACAAGGTGCTGCGCGCCGCGTCGCTGCGCCTGAAGGCCGTGCTGCGACCGGGCGACCACGTGGTGCGCCTGGGCGGCGACGAATTCGTCGTCGTGCTCGATCCGGTAGAAGACGACAGCCGCGCCGAGCAGGTGGCGCAGCGCATCGCCATCGCCTTTGATGAACCGTTTTACCTGGGCAGCGAACGCCACAAGATGGGCGCCTCGATCGGCATCAGCCTGTATCCGCGCGATGGCGCCGAAACGGAAGTGCTGCTGAAGAACGCCGATATCGCCATGTACGCCGTGAAAGTGGCAGGCAAGGGCCATCACCGCTTCTTCCAGCCGGAATTGTTTGAAACCATCCGCAACCGCCGCGAACTGGAGCAAAGCCTGGTGGCGGCGCTGGAGCAGGACCAGTTCCTTGTCGTCTACCAGCCCAGGGTCGACGCCATGAGCGGCCAGCTGTGCAGCATGGAGGCGCTGGTGCGCTGGCAGCATCCGCAGCATGGCATGGTACCGCCGCTGGAATTCATCCCCGTGGCCGAGAGCAGCGGCCTGATTTCGCAGCTGGGCGAAGTTGTCATCGAGAAAGTGTGCCTGCAAATGGCGCGCTGGCAGGCCAGCGGACTGGAACTGGTGCCCGTGTCCATCAACGTGTCGGCGCGCCAGTTCGGCCGTGGCGATGTGCACCAGGTGCTGGCGTCCGCGCTGACGCGCCACCGCATCGATGCGCGCCTGATCGAGGTGGAAATCACGGAATCGGCCATGATGGATGAACAGAACCGCGCCGTGGAGCAGCTATCTGCCATCCGCGCGCTGGGCGTGCGCCTGCTGGTCGACGATTTCGGCACCGGCTATTCTTCGCTGTCGCAGTTGCAGAAGTTCGCCATGGATGGCTTGAAGATCGACCGTGCCTTCACCATGGAGCTGGGCCGTTCGGAGCAGGGCGAGGTCTTCGTGCGCGCCATCCTGTCGATGGCGCATGCGCTGGGCATGAGCGTGGTGGCCGAAGGGGTGGAAACGCGCGAGCAGCTCGACATCCTGCGCGCGTTGCAGTGCAATGAAGTGCAAGGCTATTTCATTTCGCGCCCTGTGCCGGCCGAACAGATGCTGGCGCTGATGCACCAGCGCTTTCTGATACCGCTTCCAGCGCCCGTGTTGCCCCCCTACAGCCCCGTGATTGACGAGGAAAACAACGCTGTTTCATAAAAAGAGCGAACGTTCGCTTTTTTCTAAAAAATATTATATGCTTCGCTCATGCCGTCAGTGAATTGGAGTTCACGGCGGCAAGAAAAGTGCAAGACGGGGCAGCTTGTGATGCCCGCGATAGTGTGCCGAAGACAATTTCATATAATAAAGAGAGACTAACTTGAAACATAAATATCTGCCCCTCCTGATCGTTGCCGCTTTCGCCGGCATCTCCTCCACCGCACAAGCATCGGGCTACCGTTTTGGCTCGCAAAGCGTTTCCGCCCAAGGCACGGCCGATGCCAGCGGCGCTGAAGCGGCCGACGCGTCGACCATTTTCTACAACCCGGCCGGCCTGTCGCGCCTGGAAGGCACGCAGTTCGTTGGCGGCGGCACCCTGGTGGTACCGCATTCGACCTACACGGATGCGGGCTCGAAGCCTTTCTTCCCGGGTAATCGCGCGCCTTACGCGCAAACCAAGGACTACGCGCCGGACGCGGTGTTCGCGCCTGCCTTGTACGCAAGCAAGAAAATCAATGAGCAGTGGACCGTCGGCGCTGGCCTGTTCGTGCCCTACGGCGCCAAGCTCGACTACGGCAATGACTGGTTTGGCCGCTATGCGATCACCAATATCAAACTGGAAGCCATTGCTCTGAATCCTTCCGTATCGTTCAAGCTGGACCAGCACCACTCGTTCGGTTTCGGCGTGACGGCTGAATACATGAAGGCGGAACTGGGCCAGGGCGTGGACGTGCCGGGTTCGGTTGCCTTCCTGGGCAAGTTTGCGCCTGGCGCATCGCAGGCATTCCTGGCCAATATCGCCAAGACGCAAGGCCTGGCTGCGGCGCAAGCTGCCGGCGCCGCGCTGCAAGGTCCAATCAAGGATGGCCACGCTTCGATGGATGGCCATGACTGGGGCTTCGGCTTCAACCTGGGCTATCTGTACCAGTTGAATGAAGGCACGCGTTTCGGTATCGCTTACCGCTCGTCGATTTCGCACAAGCTCAAGGGCAGCACCATCTGGGACTTCTCGCAGGTGACGAGCAATCCTGCCGTGAACGCCTTCATCGCCAAAGCCTCGAACAAGGTCAATTCCGAGGCGCTGGTGGAATTGCGCACGCCGGAAACCCTGTCGGTCAACGCCTTCCACCAGATGGATGACAAGTGGGCGTTGATGGGCGACGTGACCTGGACCCGCACTTCGCGCCTGGAGAACCTGGACATCCAGTTCCCGCCGACGGCCGAAGGCGCCGAGCGTATCCGCCAGAGCTGGAAAGACACTTACCGCGTCTCGCTGGGTACCAACTACAAGTACAGCGAAAGCCTGATGTTGCGCGCCGGTATCGCCCACGACCAGGCGCCGGTCCGCAGCGCCGAACTGCGCCACCCGGCCTTGCCAGACAGCGACCGCATGCAGTACTCGATCGGCGCGAACTGGAAGCTGAACGCCAATTCTTCGCTTGACCTGGCCTACAGCTATATCGACTTCAAGGATGCTGACGTCAACTACACAAACGACTGCTCGCCTGTCAAGACTGGCTGCACCGGCAACGGTGAAACCACCAAGGGCCTGTTCAAGACCCGCATGCAGTTGATCGGTCTCGCTTATAACTACAAGTTCTAAGCAGGTAGTGGCGGCCAACCCGGCCGCCATGAAATGAAAAAAGCGCCTTCGGGCGCTTTTTTTTTGGGTGTTACGATGGTGGTGGTGTCAGCTTACGCTACGCTAACCCGGACGACGCCGACCTGTGTCGATTACTCTCTGGCGCGCATGCCCTGATCCAGCAGGGTCAAAGCCAGCCGCACCGTGTCGTCCGGCAGCTCCAGCAACTGATCTCCCACATACCATTCAACCACGCTATGCCCGGGCAGGGCTGCGTGGCTGGCGCGGGCAAACAGCCAGATGCCGTGGTCTGCGGCCACCTGGTTGCGGATGGCGATGGCCCGCTCGCGCGAGACGGGCAAGTGCAAGTGCAGCATGTTGGCCTGCGGCTGGGCAGGGTTGACGGCAATCGCCGGATAGTCGCGCAGCAGCGCATACAGCCACTGCGTGCGCTCGAAATAGCGCGGCATGGCGGCGATGCGCGCGTCGAACTGCATGGCGGCGGCGACCACGTAGGGTGTACGGTGCACGATATTGCCGCCCTGGCGGTGAAACCATGCGCGCGCCCGTTCGACAAAGCAGCGGCTGCCGGCCAGCATGGCGCCACCGAGACCGCCAATGCCCTTGTACAGCGAGACATACACGGAATCAAAGCCGTCGCAGATGGCGGGCAAGGTCTGGCCAAAACCCGCTTGTGCTTCCCACAGGCGCGCGCCATCCATGTGCAGGTGGATATTGTGCTCGCGGCAGTGCCGCTTGATCTGGCTCAAGTCTTCCCAGGAAGGGCACTGGCCACCGATTTCGCGCATTGGCAGTTCGACCTGCACGGCGCCCAGCGCATCGGGCACGGCGCGCAAGTCGTCCACCGTCCACGGGCGATGCGGGTCGCCGATCATCAGGCCCGTGAAGTGTTCGAGCAATGCATGGTTGCCCCGTTCGTGGCGCAGGATGTGCGAAGTGGGATGCAGCGCGACCAGGGAGGAACCCCGGTCCTGGCAGGCCAGGCGCAGGGCCGTCACTTGCGTCATGGTGCCCGTGATGCAGAATACGGCCGACTCGAAGCCGAGCAGGCTGGCGACTTTTTTCTCGAACTGTTCGATCAGCGCGCCTTCGCCATAGGTGTCGTGCGCGATGTCGTTGGCGTCGCACCAGGCGGCCATGGCGGTGAAAGTGGCCGCTGGCGTAGGCTGGCGGTGGCCCGGCAGGACGGTATGGCAGCGCTGGCGCAGTTCAAGCTCGTTCAAGTCGGTCACGGCGCATCTCCAGTACAGTTAAAGTGTGGCGGTGGCCAGTTTCGCGCCGAATCCAATGAACATGGCGCCCACGCCGCCGCCCATGCCGGCCGACAGGCGGCGACGGCGGCGGAAGGTCTCTGCCAGGCGCGCACCCATAAAGATGATGGCCGTCAGATAGGTGAAGCTGATTATCTGGCAGATCAGCCCCAGGCCGATGAAGGACAGCACTGGATTCGGGAAGGCCGGGTCGACGAACTGGATGAAAAACGAGATGAAGAACAAAATCGCCTTCGGGTTCATCAGGCTGATGATCAGGGCCTTGCGGAATGGATCGCTTTCCTTGACGGGGTTGGGTACCGCAGGCGTTTCGCCATCGGGCAGGCTTGGCGCGCGCAGCTTGCGCCAGCAACCGATCAGCATTTGCAGGCCGATCCAGCCCAGGTAGGCCGCACCGATGTATTTCACCACGTAGAACAGGGCCGGGCTGGCTTTCAGCAGCGACGCCACGCCGCAGGCCGACAGCACCATCAATATCAGGTCGCCGGCGAAAATGCCGAAGGCGCCCTGGTAGGCGGGCCGCACGCCGCGCTGGGCGGCCACCGACAGCACATACATGGAGTTGGGGCCGGGCAGGATGACGATGAAGATGGTCCCCAGTAAAAAGGTCCAGAAATCGGTGATGCCCAGGTTGGCGTGAAAAAGTGCGTTCATGATTATTCTGCTGGATTGAGCTGTACGTGATGGAATTGCAGGGCCGCTAAATTGGCGTAAATGCCACCCAGGGCGACCAGCGACGCATGCGTGCCCGTCTCGACGATCTTGCCGTCTTCCATGACAATGATGCGGTCGGCCCGCTGCACGGTGGCCAGGCGGTGCGCGATGATGACGGTGGTGCGGCCCACCATGGCCGCTTCCAGGGCCTTTTGCACCAGGCGCTCCGATTCAGCGTCCAGCGCGCTGGTCGCCTCGTCGAGCAGTAGCAGCGGCGGGTTTTTCAGCAGGGCGCGGGCGATGGCGATACGCTGGCGCTGGCCGCCGGACAGGCGCACACCCCGTTCGCCGAGGAAGGATTTATAGCCATTCGGCAGGCGTTCGATGAATTCGTGGGCGGCTGCCATTTTTGCCGCCGCGATGACTTCCTCGTCGCTGGCGCCGGCGCGGCCGTAGCGGATGTTTTCCATGGCATCGGCCGAGAAGATCACGGTATCCTGCGGCACGATGCCGATGGCGTCGCGCAGGGTATGCAGGTCGAGCTGCTTGATGTCGACGCCATCGAGGCGGATGCTGCCGCTTTGCGGGTCATAGAAGCGCAGGAACAGCTGGAACAGCGTGGTCTTGCCGGCGCCGGACGGCCCCACCACGGCCACCGTTTCGCCGGCGCGGATATCGAGGCTGACATGGTCCAGCGCATGGGTATCAGGGCGCGACGGATACGAGAACATGACATTGTCCAGGGACAGCGAAGCGCCATTCGCGGCACGCGCGGGCAGCGGCAGGGGCGCGACAGGCGACTCGATTTCCGATTTGACGGCCATCAGTTCCAGCAGGCGCTCGGTGGCGCCGGCGGCGCGCTGCGCTTCGCCCATGACCTCGGACAGGGCCCCGATGGCGCCGGCCACGATGGAGGCGTACAGGATGAACTGTCCCAGGTCGCCGCCCGTCATCGAGCCTTCCAGCACGGCGCGCGCGCCCAGCCACAGCACGAAGACGATGGTGCCGAACACCAGCAGAATCGCGATCATGGTCAGCAGGGCGCGGGCGCGGATGCGGCGCATGGCCGTCATGAAGGCGCCTTCGACGGAGTCGCCGAAGCGTTTCGATTCGATTTTCTCGTGCGTGAACGCCTGCACGGTGGGCATGGCGTTGAGGATTTCGCCAGCCATGGCCGAAGCGTCGGCGATGCGGTCCTGCGAATCGCGCGACAGCTTGCGCACCCGGCGGCCAAACACGATGATGGGCACGACAACGAGGATCAGCAAGCCGATGATGATGCCGGCCAGCTTGGCGCTGGTGACGAACAGCATCACCAGGCCGCCCAGGAACAGCAGCACATTGCGCAGCGCCATGGAGATGCTGGTGCCGACTACGGCCTGTATCAAGGTCGTGTCGGTGGTGATGCGCGACAGGACTTCGCCCGTCTGTGTGGTTTCGAAGAATTCGGGACTTTGCGTGACGACGTGGCGGTACACGGCGCTGCGGATGTCGGCCGTGACCCGTTCGCCCAGCCACGATACCGTATAAAAGCGCGCCGCCGTGGCCAGCGCCAGGATGGACGCCACACCGAACAGGGCGAGGAACACCAGGTCGACATGCTGGATGCTCTTGGAGCCGGCCGCACCGCCGAAACCCAGGTCGATCATCTGCTTGAAAGCGGCGGGGATGGCCAGGGTGGAGGCGGCGGCCACCACCAGCGCGATACCGGCCAGGAAGAACTGCTTGCGGTACGGCGTCAAAAAGGGCATCAAGCCCTTGAAGGCGGCCAGGCTGCCTTTTTTCAGTTCGCGGCTGCTGCCGGTATCGGGGGAGGGGGCTGCGCTTGCTGCGGTGCTGCTGGTATTGCCTGTATCTGTGCTGGTTGTCATTGTTTTTCGCTTAGTAGGTACTGTATCCGGTATTGCTTATTTATAATTACTTATAATTTCATCGGCTGCACGTAGCCCGTCATTTCCAGGTAGGCGCGGCCGACCGGTTGGCCGTCGCGCTCCACCGTCACGGCGCCTTCCCAGTACACGGCGCCTGTCGAGCGGCGCGAATCGAGCTCCTGGTCGGTTTGCAATGGCTTGATCTGCCAGCGCGTGGTGCCCGTGCGGATCTCGGTGGCGACCGGGTATTCGGCCTGTGTGCGGGGCGAACGCCACAGCTGCGTGGGCGTGAAATCGACGTCCTCTGGGGCGAACTGCGTCATCTTACCGGACGCATCGCGCCATGTCGCGTGCGCCCATAGTTTAGCACCTGTCTTGCTGCGGATCTGGAAGGCCATCAGGGCGCCGCCATCAGCGAGGTTGGCGCCTATCCAGTTCCAGCCGCTGGCATCCGCATCGAGCACCTGGCTGGACCACTCGTGATCGAGCCAGGTGGTGCCCGTCACGGCTTCCGCCTTGCCGCCCGCGCGCGCGATCGTGCCACGGGTAGCAAGCTGCGGTTCGCTGTAGTAGTAGCTCGATTGCGCGGGCCGGGCGCCCTTGCGCGAGTAGCCGCCTTCGCCCTGCAGCAGCACGGTTTGTGTGGGGGCCAGGGTCAGCTGCAAGCTAAAGTCGCGCGCGGCCAGGCTGACCTGATAGCTGCCGTCTGCTTGCCGCTGCATGCGCCAGTCGTCCAGCCTGACATCCGTGTTGCCCACCTTGGCGTAGGCCAGGCCGAACCCCTCGCGCGCGCTTTTCTCGTCATGCAGCAGCTTGCCCACCTTCGGGTCGGACAGGGCCGCGTGGCCGATGATCAGCTGTTTCGGCGCGAAGGCGCTGGGGTTCATCGTGTCGGTGGCCGTGGCGCTGCGAAAGAAGGTTACCTGGTAACCCAGTTGTTCACCGCCGGCGGTTTTGACCCATCCGGTGGCATACCACCATTCCGTTTTATACGCGGGATGGGCGCCAAAGTCGTGCGGCAGGCGCAGGCTTTGACCGGCCGGCAGCGGCGTGACGGGGGCGAACGCGGGCGGCGCGGCGATGGCGGCGGCGCTGCAGAACAACAATAAACAAGTCAAACGGCGCATTACCAGTCCTCCCTGACGGCGCGGATGGGGCCAGCGGACAGGGCTTGCCGGCCCGCGATGAGGGCAGTGAGGGCGGCTGCCGTCAGCAGGGCGCCGGCCACGGTGGCGATCAAGGGCCACGGCAGGTGCAGTTGCATGGTCCAATGGAACGATTGCGGATTGACGATGAAGACCAGCACAAAGCTGATCAAGAGGCCCAAAACAAAACCGGTGGCGATGCCCAGCGCCGTCAGCGCACCGCCTTCGAGCGCCAAAATGGCTAAAATCTGGCCGCGCGTCACGCCCACGTGGCGCAGCATGCCGAATTCGCGGGCGCGCGCCAGGGTCTGCGCGGAAAACGTGGCGGCCACGCCAAACAGGCCGATGACGATGGCGATGGCTTCCAGCAGATACGTGACGGCAAAGCTGCGGTCGAAAATCTGCAGGCTCAGGGCGCGGATGGCCGAGGGATTCGATACTTCCAGGCTGGCGCCGAAGGGCAGGGCTTTCAGGCGCTGCTGCAGCTGCTCGCCAGTGGCATCCTTTTCCAGCCACAGGGCCGCATCGCTGACATCGAGGTCGCCCGTCAGCGCGCGGTAGTCGTCCAGCGGCATCTGGATGGCGCCGGAGGAGCGCGCATAGTCCCGCCAGATGCCGGCGACGAAGAACTGGTGCAGGCCGCCCGCCAGCGGCAGGTCTAACTGCTGGCCCGGTCTGACGCTATACAGGTCGGCGGCCGCCTCGGACAGCCACACCGCTTTCGCGCCACTTGGCACAGGCAATGTATCTCCCACCAGCACCAGGCTCTTGCCCGGGTCCTGTAAATTGATGGGGCGCGCCAGCAGCACCACGTTCGGGCGGTCGGGCGCCAGCGACAGCGAACGGAGGCGCTGGAAATCCACCCTGGCCACGCCGGGGAGGGCGGTGATGGCGGCTTGTTCGCGCGGATTCAGGCCTGCCATCCCGCCGCTGGCCGCCGTGCGCGCATACAGGTCGGCCGGCAAGATCTGCAGCAGCCAGTCGTCGACGGAGACGCGGAAACTCGACACCATGATGGCCATCGCCACCATCAGGCTAAAACTCGACAGCACGCCGCCAAGCGCGATGCCGGCCTGGCCCGAGGCATTCGCCAGGCGGGCCAGGGTCAGGCTGCGCACGGGTGCGTGGCTGCTCACGCCCGTGCGCAGCCAGGTGCGCTGCAGGAAACGGAAGACGACGGCCGCCAGCTGCGGCATCAGGGCGATGGCGCCGATCAGCAGCAGCGCGATGGACAGATAGCCGAAAAGAGGCAGCTCGAACACGGGAGGCAACAAGGTCAGGGCGCCGGCCAGCAGCAAACAAGCCAGTGCGGGCCAGGTTTTCGCCAGGCGCGTCGTCACGACTTCCTCGCTGCCCGATTTCAGGGCGATGGCGGGGGCGGCGCGCGCCGCTTCCAGCGCGGGTGCGGCGCAGCCCAGCAAGGCCACGCCCAGGCCCAGGGCAAAATACACGAAGGCGGCGACGGGCGTGAATTGCACCTGCGGCTGCACGCCAGCGAAATAGCCGGCGCCCAGGTCGCCGCCAAAGAAGCGCAGGGCGACGGCCGCCATGGCATAGCCGCCAGCGATGCCCAGCGCGGCGCCGACGATACCGAGGCTGGCGCCTTCCAGCAGTACCTGGCGCAGCAATTGTCCCCGCTCCATGCCCAGCACGCGCAGCAGCGCGAACTGGCCGCGGCGGCGGATGACGGACAAGGCCTGCGTGGAAAATACCAAGAAGGCGCCCGTAAACAGGGCCACGAGGGCGAGCACCGTCAGGTTGACGCGGTAGGCGCGGCTGAGGTTATTGTTGCGGCTATTCTGGTTCTCGTCATTCGGCTGCCCCACCTGGTAGCGCCCCGGATACTGCGCTTCCAGCGCGCTGCTCAGCGCCGCCTGGAAGGCGTCGCGGTTGACGCCCTGGCGCAGTTTCAAGTCGATGCGCGACAGCTTGCCCAGCTTGTTGAAACGCCACTGAGCCGCGCCGATATCCATCACGGCGATGCGCTGTCCGGCGCGCGCCCGCTGCAGGGAGCCGGCCACGCGCAGCGACACCGTGCTCGTGCCCGATTGCAGCGCGACCTGGCCGCCTTCGGCGACATTGAGCCAGCGCAAGGCTGCCGGCGACAGGAAGAGGGCGTCATCGGCCAGGGTGTCGAAAGGCTGCCCCTCGGCTGGCGCGCCGATCAGGTCGGGCGAGATGAAGCCGGCGCGGAAGACGTCGAGTGCCAGGATGTGCAGCGGGCCGCCGTCTTTTTTGCCGGCCACGCCGGCTTGCAGCTCCAGCACGGGCGAAGCGACGGCCACGCCATCGCGCTGCGCCAGCCAAGGATAGATGGCTTCGTCGAACAGCGCTTCGCGCCCGGACACCTGCACGTCGGCCTGGCCTGACAGGCTTTTGACGGCCGTGGAAAACTCATTGAAGGCGGCCGCGTTGATCAGGTGGATGGCAAAGCCCAGTGATACGCCGATGGCGATGGCGAGGATGGCGACGAGGGCGCGCACGGGATGCGCGCGCCATTCTCCCAGCAGCAGCCAGCGCGACAGCAGGCGCGTCGTCGCCGCGCTGGCCAGTGGCGCACTCAATTGCCGCATTCGACGGCCAGGCGTTCGCCGGCGCGCCGCGCTTTCAATTGCGCCGCGTCGCGGTTCTTGTCGCCGGCGCCGACGGCGTCCTGCGCCGCCCATTTCTGATCCAGACGCAGCTGGGCGCAATGCCTGTCGCGCGCCTCAAGCTGCTTGGCGGCCCGTTCGCGCGCCTGGTCTTCCAGGCGTTCGCGCTTCTTGCGCGCCGCTTCCATCTGGCTGGCGACACGCTCCTGGCGCGTGGCAGCACCCTTGTCGACGGCAGGCGGCGGTGAGGGGATTTCAAGGATCTGCAGCTGGCCGCCCGTGCATGGCGTGGCGCTGTAGCTGGTCTGGCCATCCTGCACGCATTTGTAGACGTCCTGCGCACTGGCGGAACCGGCCAGCAAGGCCATGGCGCAGAGCAGGAGGGAAGGCGATTTCACAGGATTTTCCCCGGATTCATGATGTTCTGCGGGTCCAGCGCCTGCTTCACGGCGCGCATCAGCTGCAATTCCAGCGGCGACTTGTAGCGGGCCAGGTCATCCTTCTTCAGCGCGCCGATGCCGTGTTCGGCCGATATCGAGCCGCCGAAGCCATGGACCTGGTCGTGCACGATGCGGTTGATCGCCTCCTGGTTGGACAGGAAATCCGTGTCCGTCATGCCGGGAGGCGGCGCCACGTTGTAATGCAGGTTGCCGTCGCCCAGGTGGCCGAAGCACACGAGCTGGCAGCCGGGGAAGGTCGTTGCCAAAGCCACGTCCGTAACGGCGATGAAATCGGCGATGCAGGAAATGGGCAGCGAGATATCGTGCTTGATGTTCTTGCCCGCCTGCGCCTGCGCCAGCGGAATGTGCTCGCGCAGCTGCCACAGGCCTTCGGACTGCGCCACGGAACTGGCGACGACCGCGTCCTCGATCAACGCGTCTTCCAGGGCCTCGCCTATGCTCGCTTCCAGCAATTCCACGGCGTGCGCCTCGGACTGGCTGCTGGACAATTCGAGCAGCACGTACTGGCCATGCGGGGAGGAAAAGGGGCGCGGCAGCTGGGGGAACTGCTCGGCCACCAGTTGCAAGCAATACTGCGACATCAATTCAAAACCCGTCAGGCTGGCGCCGCAATGGTCCTGCATCAGGCTTAATAGACGCAGGGCGTGGGCGGGCGAGGGCATGGCGGCCAGCGCCGTGATGCAGGCCTTCGGCTGCGGATACAGTTTCATGACTGCGCCCGTGATCACGCCCAGGGTGCCCTCGGCGCCGATGTACAGGTCGCGCAAGTCGTAGCCGGTATTGTCCTTGCGCAAGCCGCGCAAGCCGCTCCAGATTTCGCCCTGCGGCGTGACCACTTCCAGGCCCAGGCACAGTTCGCGCGTGTTTCCGTAACGCAGCACGGCCGTGCCGCCCGCGTTCGTCGCCAGGTTCCCGCCTATGGTGCAACTGCCCTCGGCCGCCAGCGACAGGGGGAACAAACAGCCGGCGGCGCTGGCCGCTTCCTGGATGGTTTGCAAAATGCAGCCCGCGTCCACCGTAATGGTGCGGTTGACGGGGTCGAGGGCGCGGATGCTGTTCAGGCGCGCCAGCGACAGCACGATGGCCGTGCCGGCGTCGTCCGGGATGCTGCCCAATACCAGGCCCGTATTGCCGCCTTGCGGTACGACGGGAATTTGCCATTGCGCGCAAGCGCGCAGGATGGCTGCCACTTGCTCCACGCTGGCGGGGCGCAGCACGGCCAGCGCCTTGCCTGTGAACCTGTCGCGCCAGTCGGTAAGGAAGGGCGACATCTCGGCGTCGCTGGTGAGTACATAGGTGTCGCCCAGCAGGTTGCGGCAGGCGGTAAGGAAATCGGCTTGCTCACTCATAGTCTTGATCACTCATTTCTTGATGCTCACTTTATTCACTTTTTCCAGCAGTTCCCTGGCCATGCGCTTGGCGGCCTTTTTGTACGGGCGCAGATACAGCACGGCGCAGAAGAAGTAAATGCAGACGATGGCCGCCTCGCCCCAGGCCATCATGGCGGAGACGGGATTCGTGTCGCTGTAGCCGCGCACCACGCCCTCGGTAAAATACAGCAGGATCACCATCGACGACCATTGCAGGGTGTACACGTCACGCTTGATGACGCCGTACAGGGGAATGAGCAGTGGTGCGGCTTTCAGCACGACCCAGGAGCCGCCCGGCTGCAGCGGCGCGACGATGGTTTCCCACAGCAGGCACCAGATGATCAGGGTGACGAGGCTGGCGATGGCACCCCAGTGAAAATACTTGTGCAGTACGCCGTGCATCATGCGCCTGCCAGTTTCGCGGCGTTTTCCGCCAGGCGCCGGCCCAGGGCGATGGCGAGTCGTTTTTCATCCTCGCTGAGTGCCTTGTCGCCAGCCATGCCTGACCAGTGCGTGGCGCCATACGGCGAGCCGCCCGTGGACGTCGTCATCAGTTCAGCATGCGTGTAGGGCAGGCCCATGACCAGCATGCCGTGGTGGAAGAGGGGAATCATCATCGACAGCAGGGTCGATTCCTGGCCGCCGTGCAGGCTGCCCGTGGACGTGAACACGCAGGCGGGCTTGCCGGACAGGCTGCCGGCCAGCCAGTCGCTGGCCGTACCATCCCAGAAGTACTTCATGGCGGCGGCCATGTTGCCGAAGCGCGTGGGCGACCCCAGGGCCAGGCCCGCGCATTCCTGCAAGTCTTCCAGTTCCACATAAGGAGCGCCATCAGGCGGCACTTCCGGCGCCGTCGCTTCCGTCACCGTGGAGACGGCGGGCACAGTGCGCAGGCGCGCGTCGCAGCCAGGCACGCTTTCCACTCCCTGGGCTATCAGCTCGGCCAACTGGCGCGTGGCGCCATGGCGTGAATAAAACAATACGAGAATAATCAGATTGGTTGGCTTCATCATTGGTATTATAGGGCGCTTTACAGCCTGATACGACTGCTGTCATGGCGCCGTTCTGATTTTGCACATGTTTTCAAAATATATACTCCCCCTCTTTCAATACCTGTGGCGCGCCCTGAGCATGGGACTGGCCGTCGTGCGCGGCCTGACATGGTCCGAAACGCGCGACCTGCTGCAGTTCGCGCGCCGCCGCGTGCGCGAGGAAAGCCTGCCGCAAGTGGCCGGCAGCCTGACCTTCGCCACCGTGTTTGCGCTGGTGCCCCTGCTCACACTGGCCCTGGCTATCTTCACCACTTTCCCCCTGTTTAATACCTTCCGCCACGCGCTGGAAGACTATTTCGTACAAAGCGTGATGCCCAAGGGCATTTCGAACACCATCCTCGACTATCTGACCACGTTTGCCTCGAAGGCGACGCGCCTGTCGGCCATCGGCGCGGGCGCCCTCATCGTCACCTCGGTGGGCATGATGGGCTTGATCGAGCGCGTCTTCAACCGCATCTGGCGCGTGCGCCAGGAACGCCGATGGACCAAGCGCCTGCTCGTCTACTGGGCCATCGTCACCCTGGGCCCGCTGCTGGTGGGCGTGTCGCTGACGGTGACCTCGCGCCTCTTCATGGCCACCAGCGGCGTGGTGGGCGCCGTGCCTTTCCTCGGCGCCGTGTTTTATACCCTGGTGTCGATCGGCCTGACCATGCTGGCGTTTACCCTGCTGTACATCGCCGTGCCGAACCGCGACGTGGACTGGCGCGACGCGGCCTGGGGCGGTTTGCTGGCGGCACTGGCCTTCGAGGTGGCCAAGCGTGGCTTCGGTGAATTCATCCAGGAATTCCCTACGTATTCGCGCATCTATGGCGCGCTGGCCGCCTTGCCGCTGTTCCTCGTGTGGATTTACCTGAGCTGGATGATCACCCTGGTGGGCGCTTTGCTGGTGGCCGCCTTGCCCGTCGTGAAATACGAACGCTGGTGGTACGAGGCGGCACCGGGCAGCGAATTCGTCGACGCGGTCGCCATCCTGAAAGTGCTGCACCAGGCCTGCCACTGCGCCGATTCGGCCCTGGTGGGGGCGGCCGAAATCCGCCGAAGCACGCGCCTGGGTTTCGAAGAGATGGAAACCCTGCTCGACAAGATGGTGCAGCAGGGCTGGGTGGGCAGGGTCAATGTGGATGGTGCCGTGCGGGTGCAGTGGGGCAAGCGCGCGGCCGACAGTTCCGATCACTGGGTCTTGCTGGGCAATGTCAACCGCATCAGTCTGGCCGACGTCTACCGTTTATTCGTCTTCGGCGGCATGCGCGTGAACTCCGGTTATCCGGCCGGTTCCACCAATGAACGCGACATCAAGGCGGCGGAAGAAGCGGCCGCCCTGGCGGCGCAGGTGGAAAACGCCGTGGAGCAGGGGCTGGGCCTGACCCTGGCACAGCATTTTGGCGAAGTGCGCTGCGCCTGACGGACGATCAGGTGTTCAGTCTGTCGTACAGCAGGGTATCGAGTGCGCCCGTCAGCGTGTTGCCCTCTTCGTCGAGCAGCGTGTAATCGTGCTGGCTGTCGCCGAGCGAGGCGCTGCCCTCGATGCCACACACCAGTTGGTAGGTGGTGTCATCGATCGCCAGCTTGAGCATCGCCAGGATTTGCTCGCGCTGCCCCTCGGCCAGTGCCAGCCCGTCGAGCAGGGCGCCAAGCCGGGTCTGTCCCTCGCGTCCCTGCGCATATAGCGCTAGCAGCGAAGCATTGGATGCGACGACATCATCGATGAATTTTTTCGCGCGCATGGCTACCTTGTCTTGAACTGGCGTGGCCGCATGGCCGCCGCCGGGTGGAAAAACTTACAGCAGCACGGGCCGCAAGGCCGCCTGCAGCGCCAACTTGCTGAACGCCGACGCATCGGACGCGCGCACCACGCCCAGGTAATACGTGTCTTCGCCACCGTGCATGTTCACCAGGCGCAGCTGGTGCGGCGCCAGGTGGGCGGCGATGGCGGTCAGGCCCTCGGCCATCGCGTCGTCATCTTCCCGGTCCGTCCAGCGGAAGTCCCGCAGCGCGGGCAGGCCGATATGCTGGCCGATGCGCGGCACTTCATCGACTGATTTCCAGTCCAGGGTGGTGCCGTGGCCCAGCGCATCGGCGGCCGTGGACCAGAGCAGGAAGAAGCACGCCGCTTCGGGTGTGTCGCCTTCGTATTCCTCTTCCGGGACGTCCTCTGCCAGCTCTTCCAAAGTGATGTCCACGCAGCGCGCGGCCAGTGCCGCATCGCCCAGCAAGAGCAGGGCGGCCATGGCGCGCAACTGCTCGCGGTCAGCCTTTGCCAGGATCTGCGCGGGCGTAAAGCTGCGGCGCCTGACGGGTTTTTTCTTGCTGAGCCCCATGGCCTCGCTCAACTGGGCCGTGATGGCCGCCTTGAAGTTTTCCACGGTGTCGAACTGCTCCAGCAGCTGGCCCGTGAAATCCATGCTCCAGGCCATGCCATCCTTGACCACATATAAAAAGTCGCTTTGCACGGCCACGCCGCGCAAATGGTGGGCGGGCGGATACAGGGGCGTGAAGGCCTGTTTTCCATCGAGCGTCAGCATGCAGGCCAGCCCTTGCGCGTCGATGGCGAAGATCAGGTTCTTGCGCACTTTTGGCGGCGACGAGGTGGTGGCGCTATCGATGGCTTCGTACTGGCAGGGCGCCAGCAGTTCGCCCTGGCTATTGATCAGGCCAAACAGGAAGCGCCCGGCGATGCGCTGGCTGACGACGGCGATTTTTTTCTTCGTGCCGAAATCCTGCACGGAGCTGTAGCCGGGCGGCACCACGACCTTGCCTGTCTTGTCGAGCACGCCGCAGACATTGCGTTCGTCGTCATTGTCTGTCTGGCGCTCGATGTCGATATAGCCGTCGTCGCGCTCGCACATGTTGTTTACCCTGTCGATGAGCAGCGCGCCATCGGGCAAGCGCAACAAGCGACTGGCGCCGTCTGCATCGATCTGCTGTACCAGATGGGGGCTGATCACATACAGGGCGCCGGGGGCGGGCGGCAGCACCACTGTGCCATTGAGATCCAGCACGCCGTGCGCATCGGGTGCGTCTGCTGTGGCAAAGGTGATCCAGCCGTCTTCCGCATCGTGTGCACATAGGTCGACATAGCGCTGCGACAGCGGCACGATCCAGCGGCCATAAGGCGTGACCAGCCCGGTGACGGCCGGTTCGCCGGCGGTGCTTACTTCATAGCACAGCGCGTCTTCCTTCCATCCCGCTACTTCCAGGCCTTGCAGGAAAGGCAGCTCTTCCGCGCCGAGTTCCTCGACATTGGCCAGCTGCGCGCTGGCGGACGCAGACCAGTAGCCGGTCGCAGGCGCTGCAGAACCAGCGGCCAGCAGGGGCGCCAGCGCTTCCCGGTCGCCGCGCTGCAGGGCAGAGTGCAAGGCTTGCGCTTCGGCGCGCAGGGCCTCGAGCGCGGCGGCGGTTTCCGGCGTGTCGATATCGTGGGGGATCAGCTGCACGCAATCGAGGATCAGCCACGCCTGGCCACCGGCCAGCAGGGCGCTGATGGCGCTGCGCGCGACGATGGCGGCCGCGTCGCGCGGCTTGTCCATGAGCGCGGACAAGGCTTGCCAGCTGGCCTGTGCCTGCGCCATCGGCGCGGCCAGCACGCAGGGGCAGTCTTCGCCATCGCCGTAGATGGGCCAGGCGACGGTTTGCGCATCGGCGCCGATGAGCAGCTTGAACAGCATGGGCGTGTCCAGTCGCCATTCGGCCAGGCCCGTGACGGCGTCAGTGTCGAAGCCGGCTTGGCCGGGCAGGAAGGTGGTGCTGAACAGGGCTGCGGTATTGATCATTGATATTTATGTAAAGGTGAACGGGGTAGTCAGGGCGATGGCGGCATGACCCAGTGCGCCAGCGCGCTACGATCGAGTCCCAGCTGCTTTGCCACGGCGGCCGCCTCGAAGGCCCACAGGCCGTAGTAGCCGCCCAGGCCTTGCGCGCGCAAATGGCCGTTGAACCAGTCTTCGTGCACCAGCGCGCCATGCCAGCTGGCCAGGTAGTGTCGCAGGTGTTCCAGCTGCTGCGCGGTATCGTCCGCGTCCAGGCACTCGAACAGGGCCGAATAGGGCTCGGCGAAATACCATTCGTCGACGGCGGGACGCTGTGGATCGATGGTCGACAGCAGTGCCTCATACACGCCATCTTCGCCATCGAAGGCCGTTTGCAGGGCGGCCAGGCGGGCAGCCAGGTCGTGGCGGCCGAACAGCAGGGCGGCGCCCAGCAACTGCAAGGTGCGCGCATAGTCCGTCAATTGTTCGAAATCAAAGGCGGGCAAGGCGTCGTCATCGTAGGCGGCGGCCAAGGCCGCGCGCGCCGTTTCGCAGGCGGCAATCGCCGTTTCCAGCGCCGTTTCCACGTCAAGCAAGGGCAAGCCAGCAGTGTAGCGCAGCGAGAATACCTGATAAGCCGTGCTGGCGGCCGCGCACGCCCAGTACGCGTCATCGCCGCCATCGATTTCCGCCTGCGCCTGCGCGCGTCCGTAGGCAGCGAGCAGCGCGTCCAGGTAAGTCAGGTTGCGGGCGAAATCGAACGGTGTGGGCGGGGCCTGGCGCGGCGTGCATGGCCAGGGCGTGGACGAAGGCAGGCAGGTAGCGGCGCATTCGCGCTGGATGGCCCAGTCGGCGAAGATTTGTTGCAAATATTCCGCCGTCTCGTCGTCGTGGGCGATGGCGCCTGCGCCCACCAGGGTCGTGCCGAGCAGGGTGTAGCCGGGAAATCGGCTGCTCTCGTAGGCGATGGTGGTCACGCTCTGGATGGCTATGCCGTCGCTCAGGTCACGCACGCGGAAATACACGTCGTCCCAGCCGGCCAGCGGTGGGGCAGGCGCTTCATTCGGCAGGGTGGTCCAGCTGCCGTCGTCCTGCTCTTCATAGGCATCGAGCAGCTCGTCGATGCCGCCGGGGCGGTCGATGCGGTTGTTGGCGTCGTATTGCAGCCCCAGTTCGGCCGCAAACGCCGCCGCATGGCGGCCCTCGAAGACCAGGTACTGGGCGTTCATGGTACCGGCCAGCAGGTCGGACTCCTGTCCCGCCACCTGCAGCGCCTGCGGCAGCCGGAACCAGTGGTAGCTGGGTATGCCGGCCATGGGGCCATTTTCGTCCGCCTGGGGATTGGTGCAGCGCAGCTGCTCCAGCCAGTTGTAGCGTTCGTGCCGTTCCGCTTCCGTGCCGCTGCCGCGGCCAGTCAATTCATCGAGCAGGGTATTTAACAACATCATCGATCTATCCTAAAAAAATGTGCGTGGCATGGCGTCATGCCGGCGTGCTTTGCGCAAACGCAAACAGCGCGTCGAGCACGGCATCGGGCTGCTCGGCCATCAATTCATGTCCGCTGTCGACCTGCACCACGGTGCCATGCGCTATGGCCGCTGTCAGCAGCCGGGTCGACTTGGGCGGCGTCATCATGTCGCGCGCGCCGAAAATGAATAAAGCGGGGCAGTGTACAGAAGCGGCGGCGATTTCGCCGTTCGCATAGGCATTGCAGGCGAAAAAATCCGTGTGAAACACGTGATCGGGGTTGAGGGCGGCGATGCGCTGTTTCAAGCGCCGCGCGCCGCCCATGGCATAAAAGCCGGGGCCAGGGAACGACGGCTTTTGCGCGATCGACGAATGCGACCATATATTGACCATGTCGATGGCCGCCTGTTCGTCCTTGAGCGCCGTTTCCAGCAGCGCTGGCGAGACTTTCATCGGGTAGGTGGAGCCCAGCATGGCCAGGTGGCTGATGCGATCCGGCGCCAGGTACGCCGCTTCCAGCGCGATCAATGAGCCCATGCTGTGGCCGATGAGCAGGGCCTTGGCCGCGCCAGCCGCGTCCAGCACGGCCAGGATCCAGCGCGCCAGTGCTTCCACGCTGGTTTTCGCCGCGCCCAGGCTGCGCCCGTGGCCGGGCAAGTCGACGGCCAGCACGTTCCAGCCGTGGTGGGCAAAATAGCGCGTTTGCAGGGCCCACACGGAATGGTCGTTCTGCGCGCCGTGGATGAAGACAGCCGTGGGCTGGCTCGGATTGAATGGTTTGCCGCCCGTATAACAGTAGGCCCTCGTGTTCTCGATGGTGAATAACATCTCAGGCGCCTTTCTGCGACAGTTTCAGGCCACGGGCCAGGTCTTCAATTAAATCGTCTGCGTCTTCCAGGCCCACCGACAGACGCATGGTGCCCTGCGTGATGCCCGCCTGCGCCAGTTGATCGTCGGGCACGCGGAAATGCGTGGTGGAGGCGGGGTGGATGACGAGCGACTTGGCGTCGCCCACATTGGCCAGGTGCGAGAATATCTTGAGGCTATCGACAAAGCGCTGGCCGGCCGCGCGGTCGCCGCGCAGGCGGAACGTGAAGACGCCGCCCGCGCCTTTCGGCAGCAGGGTTTTCGCCAGTGCGTAGTCGGGGTGGGACGGCAGTTCGGGGTAGGACACGGTATCCACGGCCGGATTGGCCAGCAGGAAGTCGATCACCTTGCGTGTATTGGCCACGTGGCGGTCCATGCGCAGGCCCAGGGTTTCGATGCCCTGCAGGATGGCGAAGGCATTGTGCGGGCTCATGGCGGCGCCGAAATCGCGCAAGCCTTCGCGCCGCGCGCGCAGGGCGAACGGCGCCACCGTCGATTCCTCGGCGAAGACCATGCCGTGAAAGCCGTCGTACGGTTCGCACAGTTCGGCAAAACGGCCCGTCTTGTCGTACGCGGCTTGCCAGTCGAATGTGCCGCCATCGACCAGCAAGCCGCCGATGGCCGTGCCGTGCCCGCACAGGAACTTGGTGGCCGAGTGGAACACCAGGTCGGCGCCATGCTCGAAGGGGCGCAGCAAATACGGCGTGGTAAACGTTGAATCGAGCATCAGCGGTAGCTGGTGTTCGTGCGCCAGGGCGGCAATTGTCGGGATATCGAGCACGTCGAGGCCGGGATTGCCCAGGGTTTCGGCAAACAGCACTTTCGTATTTGGGCGTATCGCACTGCGCCAGGCATCCACGTCGCGCGGGTCGACAAACGTCGTCTCGATGCCGAAGCGTTTTAATGTGTAGGCCAGCAGGTTGTGCGAGCCGCCGTACAGGGCGCGCGAGGCAACGATGTGCGAGCCGGCGCCGGCGATGGTGCATAAACCCAGGTGCATGGCGGCCTGGCCGCTGGCCGTGGCGATGCCGGCCACGCCACCTTCCAGCGCGGCGATGCGCTCTTCCAGCACGGCGTTGGTGGGGTTCGACATGCGCGAGTACACGTGGCCGGCCCGTTCCATGTTGAACAGCGAGGCCGCATGTTCCGAACTCTTGAAGGCAAACGAGGAGGTGAAATGGATGGGCGTGGCGCGCGCGCCCGTGGCAGGGTCGGGCGCCGCGCCCGCATGCAGGGATAAAGTGTCGAAACCGGGGTATTTCGGGCCGCTCATGGTGTCTCCGCCAAGTTTTATAGTGGCAAGATCGTAACCTGATTTGTCGCTGAGTAAAAGGGCTGGCGTGCAGGGCGCATGGCGCCGTCCTGGCGGGCCGTGCGTGTAACTTGAAGTCGAAAAAATGTGACCGGCACTGCGTGGCGGTGGTAGGATGCCGTGTCAGTGATATTCGGGCTGTTCGACCTTCGCGCGTGCGCCGCACCGCCAGGAAGCAGCTGCAAGCGAACGAAATCCTGGGCTTCAGGCGCACTCTCATGCATGTCCACCAGGAAAGATTTTATGCCCGCAATATCGTTCGACGGCGACCTAGCCGTGCCCGGACCGTCTATCGTCGACGGCCTGTGCCGCGCAGGCTGGCACATGCAAGAGCATTTTATCTCCCCTGAGCTCAGCCACCAGTTGGCCGCCGAATGCGTGCAGGCCATGCTCAGCGGCAAAATGAAGGGTGCCGGCGTGGGCGGTGGTCATGCGCCGCTGCTGCAGCCGGATATCCGCGGCGACCATATCGCATGGCTGGAAGCGGGCCGTTCAGAGGTCTGTGACCGCTATCTGGAACACATGGAAGCCTTGCGCCAGGTACTCAACCGTGAGCTGTTCCTGGGGCTGGACGAGTACGAAAGCCATTTCGCCCTGTATGCGCCGGGCGCCTTTTACCGCGCCCATCTGGACCGTTTCCGCGACGACGACAAGCGCACTGTGTCCGTCGTGCTGTACCTGAACGACGACTGGCTGCCCGAACACGGCGGCGCGCTGCGTTTGCACCCGCAGGACGGCGACCACGTGGATATCGCGCCGGTAGCTGGCCGCATGGCCATGTTCCTGTCGGGCGAGATGCTGCACGAGGTGCTGCCGACGGCGCATGAACGCCTTTCGATCGCAGGCTGGTTCCGCCGCCGCGCGTGATGAAAAGTTGCGCGCAATCCTCTTCGATTTGATTGCGCGCAAGGCTGGATTTTTCCGCAGGCATAGGCTACAGTCGCAGTAAGGGCTAGAATAACTAAAATACCAATCACGCGGACAGGACGGCCAATATGAAAGTATCTGAAATTCTCCAAGTCAAGGGCAACATCCTCTACACGGTCACGCCTGACCAGCCCCTGCTTGACGCGGCCAATACCATGGCTGAAAAAGACATCGGTTCGCTGGTGGTCATGGAATTTGGCGACCTGGTCGGTATGCTGACCTTCCGCGAAGTATTGAATGCCTTGCATGAAAACGCGGGCCAGATCGGCGGCGGCACCGTGCGCAAGCACATGGACGACCACCCGATCACCGTCACCCCGGATACGGAAGTGAACGAAGTGCGCCGCATCATGCTGGAAAAGCATGCGCGCTACCTGCCCGTCATGAACGCCAAGACCTTGCTGGGCGTTATCTCTTTTTACGACGTGGCGCGCGCCGTGCTCGAAGCGCAAAGCTTTGAAAACCAGATGCTCAAGGCGTATATCCGCGACTGGCCGGCCGAAACTACCGACTAAGGTTCACTCATGCAATAAAAAGCAACGCCGGCAACTGCCGGCGTTTTGCATTGCAGGGGCGAGTGGCGCCTATGCCGCGCCCTGCAGCGCCTCGTTGTTCAGCCAGGTGCCCAGCGCCGTGGCCGTCATGGGGCGGGCGAACAGGAAACCTTGCGCCATGGGACACCCCAGCGCCTGCAAAATTTGTGCTTGCCGCTCGTCTTCCACGCCTTCGGCGATCACGGCCAGGCCCAGGTTGCGGCCTAGCTGGATGACCATTTCGGCGATGCTGCTGCCACGCGCGGAACCCGTGATTTCCGTCACGAACGCGCGGTCGATTTTCAGGCGGTCGACTTGCAGCCGCTGCAGGTACGATAGTGAGGAAAAGCCCGTGCCGAAGTCATCGATGGCGATGCTGACGCCCGTCTGCTTGATCTGCCACAACATCTTGATCAGCATGTCCGGCTCTTCCATGGCCATCGATTCCGTGATTTCCAGCTCGATGAACTCGGGCGGCGCCTGTGTCTCTTCCAGCGCCGCGCGCAGCATTTCCAGGAACAGGGGGTGGCGGAACTGCACTTGCGACACGTTGACGGACATGACGAAGTTGCGGTGGCCCTGTTCGCGCAGCAGCACCAGTTCGCGGCAGGCCGTGCGCAGCACCCATTCGCCCAGGTCGATGATGATGCCCGAATACTCGGCGATGGGGATGAAACGGTCAGGCGAGATGAATTTGCCATCCGGCGTCTGCCAGCGCAGCAGCGCTTCGGCGCCTACCGGGCGGCGCGTGGTCAGGTCGATCTGCGGCTGGTAGACGACAAACAGCTGGTCCTGGCTGAAGGCCGTGCGCAGCGCGTGCATCATGCGCACCCGTTCGCGGATTTCGATGCCCATGCTGCGCGAGAAATAGAAGTGACCGGCGCGCTGCTGGCTTTTTGCCCGTTTCAAGGCGATATCGGCATCCTTCAGCGCATCGGCGCCCGTGCCCGCATGTTCGCCCAGCCGTACCAGGCCCAGGGTGGCCGACAGCTGCACATCCTGGCCATCGATGCTGAACGGCGCCTGGAACAGGGCCAGGATATTGGCCGGATTGACTTGCGAGGAGTCGCCCAGCACGCAAAAGATGTCGCCGCCCAGGCGCGCCACGGTCAGCTGGGCCCCGAGCTGGGTTTGCAGGCGGCCCGCCACGGCGATCAGCAGGGTGTCGCCGAACTGGTGTCCCAGCGCGTCGTTGGTCTCGGCAAAGTGGTCGAGATCGACCAGCGCCAGTGTGGCGTCGTCGCGCGCCGGACCGGCCAGGGCAGCGTCGAGGATTTCCACCAGGCGCGTGCGGTTGGGCAGCTTCGATAACTGGTCGTAGAAGGCAGCATTGTGCAGGTGCGATACCAGTTCGACATTGTCCAGGCCCACGGCGACGTTGCTGCAGAACACTTCCAGCAGGCTTTCATCGATGGCCGAGAGGGGGCGCGGCAGCACCAGGTAGGCGGCCGCGTCGCGGCTGGCCTTGCCCGCGAAGTACAGGGTGGCGTAGTCGTGCGTGTAGACATTGCGCCGCTGCGCCAGCGTGTGTTCGATGGCCGCCATCACGCGGGGGTTTTGCAGGCCGCACAGCGCGCTGTGCGGCAAGCCGGAAAAGCTGCCCGTGCAGGCCGAGACGAGCAGCTCCCTGGCGCCGCTGTCCTGCAAGTCTTGCACGCACAGCACGCCGTCGGCGCGGATGTCCAGCAGGTCGGCGATCTGCGCCAGCACGCCGGCCGAGAAATTTTGCACGCCGTGCAGCGCCATCAGCTGCGTGCTGGCGTGGACGATCTGGCCCAGGCCGCGCCGGCTGTTGCTGATCGAACGTATCTGCTCGTACGAGCGGATGGCCGCCGTCACCGTGGTAAACAGCTTGATGCGTGTCAATTCGGACTTGGTCTTGTAATCGTTGATGTCGAAATCACGGATGGCGTCGATTTCCGGTGCATAGCCGGGCTGGCCCGTGCGCAGGATGATGCGCACATCCGTCATCTTCAGGGTTTCGCGAATGTAGCGTACCAGGTGCAGGCCCGCGTCATCCTGTTCCATCACCACGTCGAGCAGGATGACAGCGATGTCGTCTTCATGCTTGAGCCGTTCGCGCGCCTGGCCGGCTGAATACGCATGCACGAATTCTAGCGGGCGGTGCTGCATTTCCAGGTTGCCCAGGGCGAAAGTGGTGGTGGAGTGGACGTCTTCATCGTCGTCGATGATCATCACCCGCCAGACGCTGCGCGGTGCGACGGCCAGCGGCGCTGGTTGCTCATCGAGGAATACCAGGTCGTCGTGATCGTCCTTGTTGGCGTCAAGGGGGATGATCGGTGCGGGCATGTATAGCTTCTCCAAGATGACTCGATATTTTTTACGAGCACGTCAAAGAAGCCCATGGTGTTGTTGCGCTGCCTCGCCGTACTCGCGTACTGTCTTCGGCAACGACGCCTAGCCCCGGGCATGTTGTGACGTGCTCTCGGCGCAGCCCAAATCCGGCTTGGCATCGGACATGGTCGGCGCGCTATCGTTCAAGTATATAGCTATTTAACAAGCAAAATGTTTTTTTAAATCTATTCCGTCGAGCAATATTTCTTGTATTGCATGATTGCAACTCATACTTGGTGTTTTTTAGTTGAAAAAAACACACGGGATATAAAAATGGCGATGTGGGCTGGGGAATATCGGGCCTTGCTGCGGCATTAGCGGCATGGCATGCCCCGCAGGCTGGTAGAATTGAGTTTTCCAGTCTTTCACACTTCCTACTATGTCCGGCAATTCTTTTGGCAAACTGTTTACTGTTACCACTTTCGGCGAATCGCATGGCCCGGCCATCGGTTGCGTGATCGATGGCTGTCCGCCGGGCTTGGTCCTGTCGGAAGCCGATATCCAGCCCGAGCTGGACCGCCGCAAGCCGGGCACGTCGCGCCACGTGACGCAGCGTCAGGAATCGGATACGGTGGAGATTCTCTCGGGCGTGTACCAGGGTGTGACGACGGGTACGCCCATCGCGCTGCTGATCCGCAATGAAGACCAGCGCAGCAAGGATTACGGCAATATCGCGGAAAGCTTCCGCCCCGGCCACGCCGATTACACCTACTGGCATAAATACGGCGTGCGTGACCCGCGCGGCGGCGGGCGCTCCTCGGCGCGCCTGACGGCGCCCGTCGTGGGCGCGGCTGCCATCGCCAAGAAATGGCTGCTGCAGCAATACGGCACCACTTTCAAGGGCTGCATGAGCCAGTTGGGCGATATTGCCGTGCCATTCCAGTCCTGGGAACACGTGCATGCGAATCCGTTCTTTGCCGCCAGCGGCGACGCGGACCTGATCGCGCGCATGGAGGAGGCCATGGATCAATTGCGCCGCGACGGCGATTCCATCGGTGCGCGCATCGACGTGATCGCGCAAAACGTGCCGGTCGGCCTGGGCCAGCCCATCTACGACAAGCTTGACGCGGACATCGCCTACGCCATGATGGGCATCAATGCCGTCAAGGGCGTGGAAATCGGCGCCGGTTTCGATTCGGTGGCGCAAAAGGGTTCCGAGCACGGCGACGAACTGACGCCGGAAGGTTTTATCGGCAATAACGCCGGTGGCGTACTCGGTGGTATCTCGACGGGACAGGATGTCAAAGTGTCGATTGCCATCAAGCCAACGTCGTCGATCCGCACGCCGCGCCGCTCGATCGATAAAGAGGGCAATCCCGTGATGGTGGAAACCTTCGGCCGCCACGACCCCTGCGTGGGGATCCGTGCCACGCCGATCGCCGAAGCCATGCTGGCCTTGGTGCTGATCGACCATGCGCTGATGCACCGCGCGCAATGCGGCGATGTGTCGGTGAATACGCCGAAGTTGAAGTAAGTTGAATGTTGTCGGATGACGGGCCTGCGGCCCTAATCCGACCTACGACCCACGCCAAGTGCAGGTCGGATTAGCGGGGCATCGCCCCGCGTAATCCGACAACATCGTTGGCGTTTTCTGTCACGCTACCTTATTTGCCACCAGCTCGAGCTGGTGGCGCATCTCCACCGACTGCACCAGTAACGCCCTGATATCGTTGATCAGGTTGAATTCAGTCTGGTTCAGCTGGATCGGCGGGAAGCTGTCGTCCCAGTCGCCGTACAGGAACCCCGTGGGGTGGCCGTTGGCCGACAGGGGCAGCACAACGAAGCTGCGCGCCTCCGACAGCGTGGCTTTCCACCATTGCGGCAGCTTGGCGGCAAATTTCGGGTCGCGCGCATTGTCGATGAAGATCACGCGGTCGCTATTGAGGGCCGCGTGGAACACGTTCGGTTCATACGTGTCGCCAAATACCATCAAGTCCTGCAGGTCGGCCATGCCTTCGCCCATGCTGATGCGCGCCGAGTACAAATGATCCCGGTGGTTGCGCACGAAAGCCACCGAGCGCGAGAAATCAAAGCCCTGGTGCAGCGTTTCGAGCGCCATCGAGACCATTTGGCCCGGGTTGGCGCTGCCGATGGCGCCGCGCAGGTCTGCCAGGCCGCTGATCAAGACGCGATTGCCTTCGGCGCGCATGCGCGTCGAGGCCAGCTGGCGCGCGCGCCGTTCGGCCGGTTTCGACAGGGGCGCGATCGACAGGTCGGCCGCCGCCATCGCCTTGGCCTTGTCCACGGCCACCACGAGGTCCGTCGCCGTGATGCCCAGGGTGCCCGCATAGTCGTCGATCAGCGCATGCACCTGCGCCGCGCCGGCCGCATCGTCATGCCACAGCGAGTCGGCGCAGCGCGCCGCCATGGTCGACAATCCTGCCATCCAGTCGGCGCCGCTGACGGGCGCGTTGTCGGGCGACGGGTCCATCGGACGCATGCCGTTGATCAGGTGCTGCGGCAAGCCCCAGTGGGCGGCCGTGGCATAGCCCACTTCCGGCAGCGACAGGCCAAGGATTTCGCGCGCGGCGGCCGCTTCATTGCCGGGACCCGCATGCGCCTGCATGCGCGCCCAGAAGTCCGTCATGTAGAACGTCACCATCATGCGCCCCAGGGTGTGCAGCATCGAACAGACGACGGCTTGCTCCGCCTGCAAGCTGCCGGCGCTGGTGGCTACCTGCTGCGCCACCATCCCGGCCAGCACGGCCTTTTCCATTTCCACGTGGGCGCTGACGGAGTCGGGCGACGCCTGCGACAGCTCCTCGATCAGTTTCAGGCCCAGCGCCAGATGGCCGATGGCGTCGATGCCCAGCACCAGCACGGCCTTCGAGACGGTGTTGACCCGCTGGCCGAAGGCCGAGTACATGCCGCTGTTGGCCAGCCTGAGCACCTTGTGCGTGAGGACAGGATCCGACAGCACCGTTTGCGTGATATCGAATTCGTGGTCATCCTCGCCGCGCATGGCCCCCAGAATGGCGCTGATGGCCTTGGCGAAGCCGGGCATGTCGCCCTGCTGGCGCGTGCGTGCCCACAGCAGGTCCAGGGTGTTTTTGCCGAGCTGTGTCGGCACTGTGAAATGACCTGGATTCATTGCCCCCCTCCGCGCTGTTCGTTGGCAGACGGCGTGGGCACCAGCGCCGCATAGGTTTTTTCGCTCAAGGCCGATAGCGCGGCATGGGCCGGCATCGGCTTGCCCGTCAAGTAGCCTTGCACATACTGGCAGCCGCGCGACTCCATGAAGTGCATCTGCTCCTCCGTTTCCACGCCTTCAGCCACCACGGACAAATTCAAATGCTTGGCCAGGTCGAGAATGGTGTTGCAGATGGCCGCATCCTTGCTCGATTCGGGCAAGTCCTTGATGAAGGTACGGTCGATCTTCAGTACGGAAATGGGGAAGCGCTTCAGATACGCGAGAGAGGAATAGCCGGTGCCGAAATCGTCGATGGCGATGCGCGCGCGGCGCTCCGTCATCTTGACGAGGATGGTTTCCGCATGCACTGGGTCGATCATCAGGGTGCCTTCCGTAATTTCCAGCACCAGGTGTTCGCCGGAGAGTCCTGAAAACGCGATGGCGTCATCTAGCACGTCGAGGAATTTGTCGTTGCGGAACTGGCGCGGGCTGATATTGACGGAGATGTACAGCGGCCGCTTGGCCACTTCCTGGAACTGCTTGAGCTGCACGCAGGCCGCCTTTAGCGCCCAGGCGCCCAGCAGGTTGATCAAGCCATTGGCTTCGGCGATCGGGATGAAACGCACGGGCGGCACCAGGCCCAGGGTCGGGTGTTTCCAGCGCATCAGGGTTTCGAAACCCTGGATTTGCCGCGTGTGCGCATCGACGATGGGCTGGTAAAAGAGCAGAAATTCTCCTTCGCGCACGGCGTGAAACATGGCCGCTTCCAGCGAAATATCATGTTCCGACGGGCCATTCAGGCGCGGGCTATAGACCAGGCAGCGGGCCTTGCCCGTTTCCTTGGCGCGCGACATGGCTGCATCGGCCAGCGCCACCAGGCGCACTTCATCTTCCGCATGCTGCGGATAGATCGATACACCGACGGACGCTCCCACGTAAATCGTGTGGCCATCGACTTCGAAAGGCGCTTGCAGGGTGGCCAGCAGGCGGCCCGTCACCAGCTTGATTTGCGCATCGGTAGCGCTGCCGGGCAGCACGGCGACAAATTCATCCCCGCCCACGCGCGCCAGGGTATCGCTGTCGCGCAAGGTCTTGCGCAGGCGCGCGGCGGCCAGGCGCAGCACGGCGTCGCCGACGGGGTGGCCCAGGCCATCGTTGACCTTTTTAAAACCATCGAGACCGATGGTGGCGACCGAAAACCCCTGGCCCGAACGCGCCGCCTGGGCGATGACCATGCGGATACGGTCCGACAGCAACAGGCGGTTCGGCAGGCCGGTGAGCGCGTCGTGCGTGGCCATGTGGCGCAAGCGTTCTTCCGTGTTGTGCTGGGCCGACGTGTCGCGCCCGACCACCAGCAATTCGGCGATGCCGTCCGCGTTCATATAAGAAGACAGGCGCAGCTCGAACCAGATTTCCTGGTCCGGCGTTTGCAGGCGCACTTCCAGGCGTCCAGGTTCTTCCAGGGAATCTTCCAGCGCGGCCTGCAGCGCCGCGCGCGACGCTTCGGCCGCCAGCGGCAGCAGCAAATGGCCGGTCAGGCCCGATGGTGCGCCGAACAAGGTAGCTGCGCGCTTGCTGGCGAACAGGATCAGGCCGTCCGTATCGAGCCGGAACACGACGTCGCCGGCCTCTTCCATGAGGTTGTCCAACTCGTGGCGTGCCTCGCGGTGGGCGGCGGATGGGGTACTGGAAAACATCGTGCTGGCTTTTACCTTTTTATTATCAGTGCCGGCGCTCGCTGCAGGGCAGGGCGCCAACGGAAACAGTGCATCGTGCGCTACGCGCGCCACAGCGGGCCGGCGGGCAAATATCTGAACGCGATCTACACGAAATGTATCATTGAAAAGCATTCGATTACATGAAATAGAGCAACATTACTTCAGGTTTTGTAAATATTCCTGTCTTCCATGAAAAAAATCATCCCGCGCCACACGTGCAGGCATTTCGTTCCCTGTGGAAACTTTCTGCCGCACCTGTCTCCTGTAGCGCGCTTGCCCTGACATGCGCTTTAGGCTAGTCTGGCTGGCAGACGGTGTTGACGGTGCGCCAGCGACGGCAAGGGCGCCATGATAACAAAACGCGGGAGACCCCCATGAATGCCTTTGACACGCATGAAGTTTTCAACCAGGCCACGCCGTTTGAAAACGTCAATCTGTTCGCCAGCGATCCCGCGCTGATCGAAGCGCTGCTGCGCGAGGGCGGAGGCGCCGCGCTGCAGGAGCTCGACGCGCTGGGCGAAAAGCTGGGCCACGCCGAGACCTACGCGCTGGCGCGCTTGGCCAATATCCATACGCCCGAGCTGCAGCAGTTCGACCGGGCCGGGCGCCGCATCGACGAAGTGCTATTCCATCCGGCCTGGCATGAGCTGATGGCTATCCTCGTGGGCGCCGGCGTGCACGCTGCGCCCTGGGCGTCGCCAGGGCCCGGTGCCCAGGTGGCGCGCGCGGCCGCCTATCTATTAGTAGGACAGGTGGAAAACGGCACGCAGTGTCCCGTGACGATGACGTATGCCTCGGTGCCCGCCTTGCGCCAGGCCCTTGATCTGCCGCAAATCGCGCAGCGCTGGCTGCCGAAAATCCTCTCGCGCGAATACGATCCCCGCTCCCTGCCCGTGGAACAGAAGCGTGGCGCCCTGGTCGGCATGGGCATGACGGAAAAGCAGGGCGGCTCGGATGTGCGCAGCAATACCACGCGCGCCGTACCCGTGCCGCCGGACGAGGCGCGGGCCCTGTTCGGCGACGAGGCTGGCGGCGCCTGGCGCATCGTCGGCCACAAATGGTTTTTCTCGGCGCCGCAGTGCGATGCCCATCTGATCCTGGCGCAGGCGGAAGAGGGGGGATTGTCCTGTTTCTTTTTGCCCCGCTACCTGCCCGACGGCAGCCGCAATGCCATCCGTGTACAGCGCCTGAAAGATAAGCTGGGCAACCGCTCGAATGCCTCGTCGGAAGTGGAATTTGCCAATGCCTACGGCTGGCTGGTGGGCCAGCCGGGGCGGGGCATTCCCACCATCCTGGAAATGGCCAGCCACACGCGCCTCGATTGCGTGCTGGGCAGCACCGGCATCATGCGCGCCGCCCTGACGCAGGCGCTGCATCATGCGCGCCAGCGGGCCGTGTTCGGCAAGCCGCTGGTCGAGCAGCCCCTGATGCAGAACGTGCTGGCCGACCTGGCGCTTGAATCCGAAGCCGCCACCGCGTTTGCCCTGCGCCTGGCCCGTTGTTTCGATGAAAAGGACGATCCGCAGCAAGCCATGCTGGCCCGCGTGCTGACACCGGCCGGCAAGTACTGGATTTGCAAGCGCGGTCCCGGCTTCGGCGCGGAAGCCATGGAGGTGCTGGGCGGCACTGGCTATGTGGAAGATGCGCCGCTGGCGCGCCTGTATCGGGAGCTGCCCGTCAACTCGATCTGGGAGGGTTCGGGCAACGTCATGTGTCTCGACGTCTTGCGCGCTTTCGGCAAGTCGCCGGCCGCGCGCGACGCCCTGGCGGCCGAGCTGGCGCTGGCCGGCGATACCGACGCCGCCTTTGCTGAGTACCGGACGCGCCTGATGGCCGAACTGGACGGGCCGCAGGCCGATGAATTTGGCGCCAGGCAATTATCTGAGCGCATCGTGCTGGCCGTGCAGGCGGAATTGCTGCTGCGCCATGCGCCGCCCTTCGTTGCGCAGGCATTCCTGCAGTCGCGCCTGGTGCAAGCGCCGGGTGGCGCGTATGGGCGCTTGCCGGCGGGCACTGATTGCGCGGCTATCCTGAGGCGCGCTCTGCGCGAGTATTGACCCCGATAAATCCGATTATTTCGAAAATTCCAGCCACAGGCGGGCTGTGGGCTGGGATAATGCGGCAATCCATCATTTTATCGACACACAACGCGCCTGCGGCCATGCTTGCCGCCGCGCCAGATAGCAGAGAAAGAAAAACAAGATGAAACAAGATCCACGCTTCCCGAATTTGTTCATTACCGATCATCCATTGATCCAGCACAAACTGAGCCACATGCGCGAGCACGACACGTCGACGCGTACCTTCCGCGAATTGCTCAAGGAAATCACCTTGCTGATGGGCTATGAAATCACGCGCGACCTGCCGTTGACCACGCGCGAAATCAAGACGCCGCTGGTGACCATAGACGCGCCTGTTATTGCAGGCAAGAAACTGGCGATTGTGCCCATCCTGCGCGCCGGCATCGGCATGAGCGATGGCTTGCTGAACCTGGTGCCATCGGCCCGCGTGGGTCACATCGGCGTGTACCGCGACCCGGCCACGCATATGCCGGTGGAATACCTGGTGCGCCTGCCGGACCTGAACGAGCGCACCTTCATTCTGTGCGACCCGATGGTGGCGACCGGCAATTCGGCCGTGTACGCCGTTGACGTGCTGAAGAAGCGGGGCGTGACGGACGAGCAGATCATCTTCCTGGCGCTGGTGGCCGCACCGGAAGGCGTGACCGTGTTCCAGAACGCGCATCCGAACGTCAAGATGTTCTGCGCCTCGCTTGATTCGCACCTGGATGATCACGCCTACATCGTGCCGGGCCTGGGCGATGCCGGCGACCGCATCTTCGGCACCAAGTAAGCGCATTCAGGCGAGTATTGCGATGGCAACCTTGATCGACCCGGATTATCGCGCGCGTTTGCGCGCCCTGAACGAGAAGTATGCGGCCGGCGTGCCAGCCCTGATGCAAGCGATCACGCAGGCCAGCGGCCGCTGCGATAGCGAAGGCCCTCGCCTGGAACCGTTGACGGAGCTGCACCGTGCGCTGCATGCGGTTGCCGGCTCGGCCGCCACCTTCGGTTTCGCTGCGCTGGGCCAGGAATGCCGGCGCATCGAACAGCAGGTGCGCGCCATGCTCAATGCGCCGGCGCAGGCGGTGGCGGAATGGCCCTCCGTGCGGGGGCAAGTGGAGGCCTTGTTGCACTGGGCCGCACGCGACGCGGGCGCCACCCATTTCAGCGTGTGAATAAGTACAGCTAGGCATTGTGGTTACTATGATTCATTTGATGCAACGCAAAGCATCGGCGTCGCAGATTAGGATATAGTGTCTTCAAGCCGCTGGTACGGGGCGCCGCAAGACTGGGATTTGGCTATCAAAGTAGTGTTCGCAAGTTTATTTTGCGAAAGAATGGTTTTTCTCGGTTTTGTTGGTATAATTGGACATCGTTGGATTCGAGGTAGTAGTGCAGTTAGTCTGTCATTTCTTTCTTGCTTCAAACGATATAACGGGCGCAAGCCCAACTTAACTGAAATAGGAAATTGTAATGGCAACTGGCATCGTAAAATGGTTCAATGATTCGAAGGGTTTCGGCTTTATTACCCCTGACGAAGGCGGCGAAGATCTGTTCGCTCACTTCTCGGCTATCCAGTCGAACGGCTTCAAGTCCCTGCAAGAGAACCAACGTGTTTCTTTTGAAGTGACCGCTGGCCCTAAAGGCAAGCAAGCTTCGAACATTCAGCCAATCTAATACGCTGGATCAAACGAAATAAAGAAATCCTCGGTCTCCGAGGATTTTTTTTCGCCTAAATTTCCGTGAAGCATGGGTTTTGCGTGTGTTTTATGGGTTCCTCAGCTCTTTTTGCGTACTTTTCGTCAGGGGCCAGGCTGCGCCGCTGCGATTTGCTCCATTGACGTCACGACGCTGCACAACACCATCGCGAGCGGAAGTCAGATTTGGCCGAGAAGCGGAACCGTCGTCAGTACGGGGCCGCCGAGGCGGTGTGCATCGCAGGAGGCTTGTGCCGACGCGCAGCAGCGTCGGTCCGTCGTCCTCAGATAGCGCGTTCGCGCCAGTAATCGGCTTGCGAATAGCTATGCCGCAAAAAATCCACAAACGCCCGTATGCGCAGCGGCAAATGCCGGCGCTGGGCGAACACGGCGTAGATGTCGTTGCCCGGCGCGGCGAACTGATCGAGCACCGTCACCAGCTGGCCCGAGGCGATTTCGGCACCCACTTCCCACATCGAGCGCCACGCCAGCCCCTTGCCGGCCAGTGCCCAGTCGTGCAGCACTTCGCCATCGTTGCATACCATATTGCCCGCCACCTTTAAAATGACGTTCTTGCCGTTTTCGCGGAAGGTCCAGCCCCGCTGGCTACCTTCGCTGCTGATCGCCAGGCAATTATGTTTCGCCAGGTCGGCGGGGATGCGCGGCGTGCCTGCCCGTTTCAAATAGGCGGGCGAACCGACCAGCACACGCTGGTTATCGGCCAGTTTCGTGCTCACCAGAGAGGAATCGGACAGGCTGGCGATGCGGATGGCCACGTCGATGCCTTCGCCGATCAGGTCGACCAGGCGGTCGTTCAGGTTCAGCGACACCGTCACGTCGCGGTGTTCGGCGACAAACGAGGGGATCAGTGGCGCCACATGCTGGCGTCCGAAGCCGGCCGGTGCGGAAATGAGCAAATGGCCGCTGGCCTTCACGCTGCGCTCGGCCACGGCCGCTTCCGCCTCTTCCAGTTCGCCCAGGATACGCTGGCAATCTTCCAGGAAGGCGGCGCCTTCATTCGTCAGCGCCAGCTTGCGCGTCGTGCGCTGGAGTAATTTGACACCCAGGCGCTGCTCCAGCGCATCGAGGCGCCGGCCTATCATGGCCGGGGCTATCCCTTCCGCGCGCGCGGCCGCCGACAGGCTGCCTTTGGCCACGACTTCCACGAACGTTGATATTTGTCTGAACTGTCCCATGCCGTGCTCCCGCTGTGCCATCACTTGTGATAAAAACGCATAGATGAAGTGATTTTTAATCTCGTTTCCATGCCTTATAGTGCAATACTATAGAATAAACGCGCCGCCCGGCAGGGTGTTTTTGCACCTCTGTCCAGCTTGCCCGCACAGTCGTTCAGCTTATACTTGGATCACCAGATTACTTTTGCTTACATTTATTAAAAACCGGAGAACTTCATGACGCAGAACACGATCGCACTTCCCGAAGGCATGCAAATCACGGGTGAAATCCAGCCCGGCTACGAACAGATTTTGACGCCAGCGGCACTGGCGCTGGTGGCCAAGCTGACGCGTGAATTCGAGCCGCGCCGCCAGCAATTGCTGGCAGTGCGCGTGGAGCGCGCCAAGCGCCTCGATGCGGGCGAGCGTCCTGATTTCCTGCCAGAAACCGCGCACATCCGCGACGGCGACTGGAAGATCGCGCCGATTCCGAAGGCGCTCGAATGCCGCCGCGTGGAAATCACCGGTCCCGTCGAGCGCAAGATGGTCATCAATGCCTTCAATTCCGGCGCCGACAGCTACATGACGGACTTCGAGGATTCGAACACGCCGAACTGGGATAACCAGCTGACGGGCCAGATCAATATGTTCGACGCCGTTCGCAAGACGATTTCGCTGGAGCAAAATGGCAAGTCGTACAAGCTGAACGACAAGATCGCTACTCTGGTCGTGCGTCCGCGCGGCTGGCACCTTGATGAAAAGCACGTGCTGGTCGACGGCAAGCGCATTTCCGGCGGCATCTTCGATTTTGCCCTGTTCATGTTCCACAATGCCAAGGAGCAACTGGCGCGCGGCGCCGGCCCATACTTTTACCTGCCGAAGATGGAATCGCACCTGGAAGCGCGCCTGTGGAACGATATCTTCGTCATGACACAAAACGAGCTGGGCTTGCCACAAGGCACGATCAAGGCGACCGTGCTGATCGAAACCATCCTGGCCGCCTTTGAAATGGATGAAATCCTGTACGAACTGAAAGAACACAGCTCTGGCCTGAACGCGGGCCGCTGGGATTACATCTTTTCTTGCATCAAGAAATTCAAGCTGGACAAGGATTTCTGCCTGGCCGACCGCGCCAAGGTCACGATGACGGCACCATTCATGCGCGCCTACGCCTTGCTGCTGCTGAAAACCTGCCACAAACGCGGCGCGCCAGCGATTGGTGGCATGGCAGCCTTGATCCCGATCAAGAACGATCCCGAAAAGAACGACATCGCCATGGGCGGCGTGCGCAACGACAAGGCGCGCGACGCCACCGACGGCTATGACGGCGGCTGGGTTGCTCATCCGGGTCTGGTGGAGCTGGCCATGGGCGAGTTCACCAAAGTGCTGGGCGACAAGCCAAATCAGATCGACAAGCAGCGTCCCGATATCGACGTCAAGGCGTCTGACTTGCTGAATTTCCAGCCGGAAGCGCCGATCACGGAAGCGGGTTTGCGCTACAACATCAACGTGGGCATCCACTACCTGGGCAGCTGGCTGGCCGGCAATGGTTGCGTGCCTATCCACAACCTGATGGAAGATGCGGCCACGGCCGAGATCAGCCGCTCGCAAGTGTGGCAGTGGATTCGTTCGAGCAAGGGCGTGCTGGAAGATGGCCGCAAGGTGACGGCCGAAATGGTGCGCGCCATGATTCCGGAAGAGCTGGCCAAGGTGCAGCGCGATGCGCCAGGCGGCGACGGCCCAACCTATGTGCGCGCCGGCCAGATTTTCGAGGAAATGTCGACGTCGGAATCGTTCGCCGAATTCCTGACCTTGCCTCTTTACGAAGAAATCTGATCCTGATCAAATAGAAGCATAAAAAATCCCGGCGATGCCTGATGGCGCCGCCGGGATTTTCTTTTTAGAAGCAGAACCTTAAAAGTTGTTTTTCCACATACGTAGCGCGGCGAACGCTTCCACGGGCGAGGCGTCGGTGGCCAGCTTGCCTTCCACCTTCAGGCTGGTCAAAATCGCGGGCTCGCGGTAGCGCAGGAAGGGGTTGGTGGCTTTTTCCATGGCAATGGTCGACGGCACGGTGGACAAACCCTGCTGGCGCTTTTCCGTGTCGATGGCGATGCGTTCCTGCAAGGCCACATTGCCCGGCTCGACGGCGTTGGCGAAGCGCAGATTGGACAAGGTGTACTCATGCGCGCAAAATACCTCGGTATCGTCGGGCAGGGCGGCCAGCTTGCCCAGCGAGTCGGCCATCTGGCCGGGTGTGCCCTCGAACAGGCGACCGCAGCCGCCGGCAAACAGGGTGTCGCCGGAAAATAGCCATGGTGCGCCGCTGCGGTCGTCGCGCTGGCGCACGTAAGCGATATGTCCCTTGGTATGGCCGGGCACGTCGATGACCGTCATCTGCAAACCCAGCTCGGCCACATAGGCGACATCGCCTTCAGCAAGCGGTTCCGTGATGGCTGTGATAGCCTCATTGCGTGGACCGAAGACGGGCACGGCGAAGTGCTGCAACAATTCAGGCACGCCACCCGTGTGGTCGGCGTGGTGGTGCGTGAGTAAAATGGCGGACAAGGTCAACTGATGGGCCTGCAGCGCATCGAGGATGGCCATTGCATCGCCAGGGTCGACCACGGCGGCGTGGCGGCCGTCATGGATCAGCCACAGGTAGTTGTCGGCAAAGGCGGGCACGGCAAGTACCGATAAAGCGTGTTCAGGGGAGTGTGTCATGAGCAAAAGAGAAAACTGAATGGACAGTGCAGCATCCGAAAAATCCATTATAGCGCTTGACGGCTGGCTACAGACGCCGGCCGGTCTCTACGTGCGCGCCTGGGAGCAGCAATGCCTCGATAGCCTGACTGTCGACATCTTCGGTTTTAATGCGGTGCAGATTGGCTTGCCCCAGCTCGACGCGCTGGCTGCCAGCCGCATGCCGAACAAATGGCTGCTCGATTCGCGTCTGCCGTCGCGTCCGCCGCAGGAGAGGCGCCTGACCCTGGTATCGGCCTTCGACGAGCTGCCATTCGACTCGCAAAGCCTGGACCTGGTGGTCTTGCCGCACGTGCTTGAATTTGCCGCCGAGCCACATCAGGTCTTGCGCGAGGTCGAGCGCGTGCTGATCCCCGAGGGGCGCGTGATCGTCTGCGGCTTCAATCCGGCCAGCCTGTGGGGCATGCGCCAGGGCCTGGGGCGGGTCACGGGACGTCATTACCTGCCGCAGGCGGGCGAGCTGATCTCTATGCCGCGTATGAAAGACTGGTTAAAATTGCTGAACATGGGCGTCAGCCAAAGCCATTTCGGCTGCTACGCACCAGCCTGCAGGACAGAAAAATGGCTGCGCCGCAACGCCTTCATGGACAAGGCGGGCGCGCGCTGGTGGCCATATCTGGGCGCAGTGTATATAGTGCAGGCGATCAAGCGCGTCAAAGGGATGCGTTTGATCGGTCCGGCGTGGACCAAGAAACCGGCGACGGCGCCCGCAGGCGCACCGGTCACGAATAAAAGGCGGGAGCAGCAAGATGGCTAAGTTTGAAGATAAGGTAGAAATTTACGCCGATGGCGCATGCAAGGGCAATCCAGGCACGGGCGGCTGGGGCGCGCTGATGGTGGCCGATGGCGCCAAGAAAGAAATTTACGGCGGGGAACTGAACACGACGAATAACCGCATGGAATTGAAGGCCGTGATCGAAGCATTGACGGCGCTCAAACGCCCCTGCCAAGTGGTGATGTATACCGATAGCCAGTATGTCCAGAAGGGCATCAGCGAATGGATCCACGGCTGGAAGGCTCGCGGCTGGAAAACGGCGGCCAAGGCGCCCGTCAAGAACGTCGACCTGTGGCAGGCCCTCGATACGGCCCAGGCCGTCCATGAAGTGGAATGGCGCTGGGTACGCGGCCACAATGGCCATCCGGGCAATGAGCGGGCCGATGAACTGGCTAATCTGGGCGTGGAAACCGTGCGTGCCTGATGTTAAAAATACCTGTCGCGAAACGGTGGGCAGGGCGTAATCGAAGGGCACAGGTTTGCTATACTGTGCCCTTCGCTTTTTGCTTTTACGACTGAATCTGCCATGCGTCAAATTGTTCTCGATACTGAAACCACCGGCCTGAACCCGCGCACGGGCGACCGCATCCTGGAGATCGGGGCGGTCGAGCTGAACAACCGCATGTTGACGGGAAATAATTTCCACCATTACATCAATCCCGAGCGCGATTCGGAAGAGGGCGCGCTGGCCGTCCACGGATTGACGACGGAATTCCTCAGCGACAAGCCGAAGTTCGCGGAAATCGCGGAAGAATTCCGCGCGTTTATTGCCGGCGCCGAGCTGATCATCCACAATGCCCCGTTCGATATCGGCTTCCTCAACGCTGAATTCAAGCGCCTGAACCTGCCGCCCGTGCATGAGCAAGTGCATGGCGTGATCGATACCCTGGTGCAGGCGAAGGAAATGCATCCAGGCAAGCGCAACTCGCTCGATGCCCTGTGCGACCGTTATGGCGTGTCGAACGCCCACCGCAAGCTGCACGGCGCGCTGCTCGACTCCGAATTGCTGGCCGACGTCTACCTGGCCATGACGCGCGGCCAGAACAGCCTGAGCATGGAGGAAGAAGTGGAAGTAGCCGCCGATGGCGGGGTGCTGGAAATCGTGCCCCTGGCCGAAGTCATCTTCCAGAGCGCCACGGCCGACGAGCTTGCCGCCCACGAAGCGACCATCGCTGGCCTCGACAAGGCAGCCAAAGGCCAGTGCATCTGGACCGCCGTCACGGCTCCCCCGGCCGCCACCTGAGAAAAAAGCGTGGGCGTGGCAAATTTACTGTTGCCAGCCCTTGCAGATGCCGCAACACCTATGCGATAATTCGCCTCGCTTCGGGAGGTTAGCTCAGGGGTAGAGCACTGCATTCACACTGCAGGGGTCGCAAGTTCGAAACTTGCACTTCCCACCAAGAATTTAGTTTGTATTCAATGACTTGGGATTTCCCATCTTGTCTGAATACGAACTTGGGGCAAACTTGGGGCAATGGGTTTTTCGTCCATTCTCCAGCCCCAAACGATACGGCCGCTTCCTGCGGCCGTTTTCACGTCAAGGGAGTCCACAAGCTTAGCTTGCGGGCGGTTCCTCTCGACGGAATTGTTAAGCTAAACCAGCGCCAGACCTATTTGTTGCCAGCGGGGGCGGGGGCATTGCTGCGCCCTCCGCCGGATGGCTTGCCCGTTCCACTTGGCCACCCTCCGCCATTTCCTTGCCCACGGCCACCGCCAGCTGCGCCGCCACCTTTACTGCCACTGCCTTGGGAGCCACCACTACGGCCCCCGTTATTACTGCTACCTTTGCTCATTTTTATCTCCTTTCCGGATCACTGTAAGTTGCATCACTCTCCGGTAAAGTGATGCATTTCGAAAGCTTGGCCTAGGTGGGACACCCCATGAAAATCGGTGCGATCCAGTAGCACTAGATTTTTGCCAGGGCGTCGATTTCCCTGATAATCAACCGAGACTTCAGAGGTAGCATTGTGTGGGTCATCAGAGTCTTCGGGTCACGCTCCCACTGCGGGGTATAACCTACCAATTTTGCGTAGTGCGCGGCGTTGCTGCCCAAGCCTTCGTAGAACCGCTCGAACAATTCCTCTTCCTTCCGCTCCGAAAGTACCCGATATTGCGATTTGCAGAATGCACACACCTGTATGTAGAAGGGGATAAATAATGGCCCCGCCACGTACTTTGCCTGATCGAGTGCAGTATTAAAGTGCGCGAGCGCAAGCCCGGCATCACCGAGAAACAAGGCATCTCGGGCTCGTGCCCATTCTTTGAGCCAGTTGGGGCCATTCGCTAACGTTGCGTGCGATGCCCCTTCGATGAACCTCCTATGTTCTTTTTCGTAAATTAGCTCCAGGCTACTCGGAATGTCCATTGCAAGGCTCAGTGAGCCAGGTAGGGTCCTGATTCCGGCGAGCAGAGCTTGATAGCGGTTGGGCGCTTGCTGGGCGAAGACTTCGTGGCCAATGGGATAGTCGTTGAATAGCAGATCAAGCAAGTCGCTGCTAGGTATTGCGTGACTCTGATCAACTTGGCCGTGCGTCAGATGGCCTCTTGCGGGAGGCTCGAATGGTCCACAATCAGCCACATGGACATTGAGGTTGTGAGCGATCATGGCCGCAAACGCATGAGTCGCGAATGCCTTTCCATGAATCGCCTTCGGCAGGTAGTAAGTCAGCGGTTGAAGGGTGGGGTAAAAAGTTTCCCACTTCATCCGGCTGTACTTGCGTAGCCGCTCGATTACCTGTTTGGACCGAGTATTGACCCCCTGGGAGGTGAAGTCACGGGTCCATGCTTGCTCGTTGAGCGGTCCCTCTCGCTGAAATTCGTGGTACTGGTGAAGTTTATGCAGCGACGTACCGGTGATCTGGCAAGCAGCATCAGCGAATCCCTTCAAGGGCCACGGTTCATTCAGCGCCGCATCTGGCCAAGTATCGTCTGGTAACAACTCGCGAGTTAGAGTCCCCGTCAGCAAGCGAAGATCTTGACTGAGAAAACACTGATAACTGTACTTTTGACTCTGCGCATCGCAGGCGTACTCTCTGACAAACTCCCGGTAGTGGGCAAGCGCCGACACGTAAAAGCTGACCGCAAGTTTGGCTACGCCCCAGCGGGCGTAACGCTCATTGAGCAACACTATGATGTATTGGCGTAATTCTATATACTCTTCGAGAGATTCAAAGTCGGTTTTGGATAGATGATTGACATAGCTTTGGATCGTTCTACTTTTTTTAACGCTCTGACTATCCTTTGGCGCGAACTGGATAGTAACCGCGACCAAGTCGTCGAGGGATCCATACACGTCGTCCTCTTTTTTAATTACATCGAAAGCTTGTCGCAACGCTGTACGCCGCTCTTGCTCGGTGGCCGTGACGTGGAAGGTGACGTCTTCGTTGTCGCTGTTCCACAGTCCCAAGCTATCGCATATGACTTTGTGCAGGTATCCTAGCGTCGGCAGTTGATTAGTAGCTGGTAGCATGTTTTTCCTTGAAAAGAAGTTGTCTCTATTCTACGGAGCTGACTACTTATTGCTAGGTATCAAAATCGCGATCGCGGTCAACACCTTGAACTTCTAGCTCCACTGCCACTCGTCTATCCGCCTTAATTGCATCAAGAATGTATATAAAAACGCCTGCAATTTTTCTTGACCATAGACAAGTCGAAATTTTCGGTTTCTGCGTGACTGGACGGGTAGGCGACAGAGTTGTTCCCATCCGTTAAATGGCTGCCAAGTTAGGTACGCAAGCGTCCGGGGAGGCTGCATGCCGACCGAGCATATTCCTCAAAACGCACAGGACTTGGCCGCGCCGTCATGGGATCGCAGCACGCATTGCGCGTTACTGCGCGGAGTCACGCGAGAATCCCGACAAACGGCGTTGGGTTGGCAAGCGGATACTTGAATGGCGTCATCGCCTGCGCAGACGGCTTGTCTATCAAGTGATTCTTTCGCCTACCTGCTCACTCATCTGTCGGAGATACGTTGAGCGGGTCTGTGAAGTATTTTTAATTGTATTTCGGGAATTCATCTGCCCGCAGCGGGTTCGTCTGTGCATACAGGCGCAGCAACCGTTCCCTGCGTCCATGGTCCAGTCCCGCAGCAATCCACTTGCTGTAGGTGCGCACGATCATGGTCGTGTCCGCGTGGCCCATCTGCGTGGCGACATACAGCGGCAGCGCACCAAGCATGAGCAGGTTGGAGGCGAAGGTATGGCGCGTCTGGTAGGGGTTGCGGAAGCGCACGCCACTGGCCTTGATGATGCGCTTCCAGCAGTTATAGATGGGCTTGTCTCCCTGCCACGGCTTGCCGCTGCGCGGGTGCAGGAATACCGTTCCGGCGCCAGCGCCCGTCAGCGCGTACTGTGCCTGCAGCGCGGCTAGCGCGCCGCAGCGCATGTCGATCGTGCGCAGGCCGCTCAGCGTCTTGGCGCGGTCCTTCATTTCTCCATCGACGAACGCCCCGGCCACGCTGACTTGGTGGTTCAGCTCGTCCACGGCCGGCCATTGCAGTGCGATGTATTCGGATGGGCGCATGCCGGTGCAGAAGGCAAACTGCAGCATGTTGCGCTCTTCATCGCGCTCGCAGGCTTTCAGGATGAGTTCCATCTCATCGATATTGAATGGGTCAGCCTTGAACTTGCTGACGCGCTGGTCGCGCGGCAGCAGCTTGCCTAGCTTGATGCTGTCGAAAGGATTGGATTCCAGGTCGCCCTCGGTCACGCCCAGTTCGATGGCGTTGCGCATCGGGGTGAGGATCAGCTGGATGGTCTTGCTCTTGCCGTTCAGGCCCATGATCCACTTGCGCAGGTCGCGTGTGGTCAGTTCAGCGGCTGGCTTGTCCTCCCATTGGGGAAACAGATGGTTTTTCGCTACCTGCTGGTAGCAGTTGTAGGTCGACAATTCCAGGTTTCGCTTTGCGATCTGCAGGTAGTCGCGCAACAGGTCGCCCATGAGCACTGGCGGACGCACCTTCGCGGCAGCTGCAGCCTGCGCGTCGGCCTGTGCCTGCTTTTGGCGCCGGATGGTGAGCGAATCGGGAAAGAATTGCTCGTAGACAAAAGTACCGCGTTCGATGGCATTGACCACGGCACCTTGCAAGCGCTTGGTAAAGGCGATGTTGTTGCGCGTATGTTCCAGCTTCAGTGGTTCGCGGCAGCGTTTCCCCTGGTACTGGAACACGATGCGTATCGTTTCCGAGCGTGCTCCCTTGCGCAGTTCTATGCCCGTACCGCTGTTCTTTGCCCCCATGTTTCCACCCATTTTTCAGCGGCAGCGAGATTGACCCAAAGCATTTCATCGACCACCTTGCATTGTATGCCGTCGCACCACTTTCCGGCACGCCGTCTGGCGTGCACGGCTGCTGCCGTATCGCCGGTGAGTTCGGCGTATTTGCTGATTTTTACCCACGTCACGGGATGTTCCATCTGAGCCTCCATCGTCCGGTGTGCCGCGCCAGCGCTGCACGATATTTTGAATTTCTGAGCCTAGTATCCGATGCCAGCAGCGTCGTATCAAATGTAATGCGCGCGCGATCCATGGGGTAATTCATATGGTGATCGGCGTGCCCCTCGGTTAATGCCCGCTGGCCAACTGCAGGATCCATCATGGTGGCAGACGGCCAATGGTTCGAAGGGGAGATGTATTTCATGATGAGCTGTCTGCATGACCGATGACGGATGATCCTGAGCCATGGTGGCTGCGCTGATCGTGGGCATCAAGTTGAAAAGCGGAATATTTAGGTGGTATTTCACGGCAATTGATGGATGCTGTAGCGGCGGCCGTCAGTGGCGTGGGGCCGATTGGCAGTGATCATGTGGGTGAGCGTTGGCGTGCGAATGGCCTATGGGACTTTTCCTCCGCTCTGGCCCCTTGTGAGGTGCCGATGTTCGTCGAGTGCCTGTTACCGCGCTAATGCGATGCTGCTGGCATCGTAGTCCGGAACAATAGAGATGGGCGGTGCGTTGAACCGCCTTAAGCGTTGGCACGAACATCTCTTCGAAAAGGTGGAGCGTGCCGGCGCAGGAAGTCCACTGAATACAGAGCGGTGCATGTGCGGCAATGATGTCCAGCTCGATGCTATGGCTCAGCCCGTAGGATTCCCGCTCTTCCTCCGTTAAAACTCCACATGCCAACACCACCTTGTCGTGTGCATGGCACCATTCGATCAGGCGCCGGACATCATGCGGAACGAACCCGGATATCTGCGGTGATAAAAAGGTGGTGGAGGTAAATAGTCATGTGGGAAATTTTTGCTTACCAGAACTCCGACAGTTTGTACGGGCTGATGAATGCCGTGGCCGCCATGGTCGGGGCGAACACCTACCGAAATGCGCTTGGCATCGTCGCCGTGTGCGGCTTCGTGGCCGCCTTGGTGGGTTATGCCTTCGCCCCGGAAAAGATGGTGGGCTGGAAGTGGCTCGCCTCGGTGGTCCTGGTCTTGTCGGTACTCCTGGTGCCGAAGGTCACTGTCGGTATCGTCGACAAGACGGGCGGTTCGGCCGAAGTCTTCGTCGACAACGTCCCGTTCGGCCTGGCGGTGCTCGCCTCGCTGACCAGTACGGTCGGCAATAGTCTGACGGAACTCGAAGAAACGGCTATGCAGGTGATCCCGGGGTCGGCCGGCATGCCGGATAAGCTGAGCTATCAGAACAATGGCCTCATGTTTGGCAGCCGGATGGTGCGTGAGGCTTCCAAGGTGGTATTTCAAAGCCCATATTTCCGCACTGACCTCATCAACTTCCTACACAACTGTACCATGTACGATCTGGCCTCTGGTTACCTGTCACCGGACGCATTTGCGACCTCGGGCGACGTGTGGAGTCTCATGGGCGACCCAAATCCCGCCCGGTTTAGCAGCGTCATGAATGCGGCCGGCACTGCGGAAGTGCTCACCTGTCCCCAGGCATATACAAAGCTATCGGCGAAAATGCCGGCCGAAGTTCAGCGCATTCAAGGCACACTGGCATTCCGCATGAATCCGACGCTTCCTGGGACGGTAGCCTCGGCCCTGATCGCGGACCAGATACAGCAAGCCTTCCTGAAAGCAAAAATCGCCGACGCCTCGGCCACCGCAGCCAATATAATTCGGCAAAACGCGCTCATCAATGCAGTGAACGATACCAGTCTCTTGGCCGGACAAAAGATCAACGATCCAGCTACCATGCTGCTGGCCGTTGGCCGCGCGCAGGCGGTGGCCCAAACGAATGCCGCGTGGATTAACAATGGCAAGGTGGCCGAGCAAGCGCTGCCGGTAATCCGCAACGTGGTCGAAGCGGTGGCGTACGCGATATTCCCGCTGTTAATCCTCATCCTGATGTTGACCAACGGCAAAGACACCGTGGCCGGCTTCAAGAACTATGCGTCTGTGCTCATCTGGATCCAGCTGTGGCCACCGCTCTATGCCATCCTGAACTATATGGCGACCATGTATGCAATGCGTGACTTGGCCGCTGCGGCCAGCGTAGGCAACGGCGTCAACACCCTGTCGCTGGCCACTTCATCGACCATCTTTTCCAGCGCCATTTCAGGCGAAGCCGTCGTTGGATACATGACCATCAGCATTCCTTTCATTGCCTGGGCTGCCCTAAAGCGCATGGAGAACTTTGGCACCGCGCTCGTCGACGGCATGCGCCTGTTGCAAAGTAATGTGACCAGTGCCACCAATTCGGCGGCAACGGGTAACGTATCCATGGGAAATGTCGCCATGGACCAGATGACCTTGGCACCTGTCCGTTCGTCGCCGTTCTTCAGTGGTCGGCAAAACGATTTTTCGGGGAACACATATACAGGTGGTGCTCTGTCTGGAATCACGGCAGGAAAAGCGCTTGCCAATGAGGGGCCGGTTTCGAAGAACGTCGACGCCAAGGTTACGCATCAGCACGTTGCAGCCGCAAGGAAGTCCGCTAGCGCGGCGAAGTCTGAGGCCGTCGCAGCCACCAATGATAAAGCCGCTGCCCTATCGGACGCGCTAACACATTCGCAAGGAACCGCTGGTATTCAAAATGCGTCTAAAGGTACAAACAGAGCCAGTACAGAAGGTTTCGGACAACGTACGAACGAGCTCCGTCAAGTGGCCGAGAACGTCGCCAAAGCAACTGGAGCCACTGAGCAGCAAGTAGCAAGCGTCGCATTTGGCGGTGGTGTTGAGTTTAAGCCCGGAATTCCTGGAGTCGGAAGCATCGGCATATCTGCTCGTGGCAGCAAGGATTACGTCGCATCGATTGATCAACAGCTAAAGGATATCAGGAATAAACTTAATAGCGAAGACGTAACAAAATTTAAAGAATGGGGCGAAATGATTGCGAAAAATACTAGCTTGTTGAATTCGGTAATATCGGACAATAGAAATGGGCAAGAGATCGCAGCAAGATTGTCGAGTTCGGTTTCCAGATCTGAAAGAGCGGATGCAACGCTTCGAGAACAAGAAGAATATTCAAGAGCTGTATCCGGGGCATTTGAACGTGGTGAATCAATGAGCATCGATCTTGCAAAAAATCCAAAAAACATTGACTTGTTTGAATCGCTACTCTCACATGGCGATAGTAGCGCTTCCGCTCAAATAATATTCGATTCGCATTTAGGAAGTATCGCAAAGTCACCGATTATTCCTAGCACAACATCAAATCTACCGAATTCATTTCAAGCTGTTCGGGATATTTATAATCGTGACAAATCCGACCCGTTATTGAATCCGAACGTAATCAAAATTCATCAAGGAAATAAATCAAAGGTAAATCCCAAATCTTCTGAAAAACCAGGGGGTAAGGTTGTCGATGCAAGCGGCACAAGTTTACCGCAAAAAGGAAACAACTGGGTTGAAAAGGAACAAGCGAGAATCAAGGAATCCCCATCGCCATTGCAGAAGGAAATTTCCAACAAATATGACGCTTTAGACCGAGAAGTAAATCAATCGAAGAAGGATTTTTACAAATCAACAGGTATTAAAGAAACCCCGAAAGGACACATTACGACAGATAAATCTCTATTCGGAAATGCAAATGAACAAGTTACTGAAGATCCAGATATTGTCGCCAAGGGATTCCAACATCTAAAAGAAAAGGCTAGAGTAAAATTGAATGAATTTTTGAAGAAATAAATAATCAATAATGCTCCCTGGATAACCATCTAGCATCTAAATTTGGATTCCCATACTCATCAATTCTATATGATGAGTTTTTTATAAGATCCCCACTATAAAGATAGGTATCGTCTCGAAGATCATGAAAGGATAATATGGCTTCCCCACTACATTTGTGAAATATAATGATCATATAGTATATAAAGTAAATTAATCCATATACTATTACAGCAACAACGAATCCAGCTATTGAAAAAATAACTGTTAACGTAATGGACTCGCCAGATCCGAGTACGCCACCGAAGATCGCTCCGACAATTCCACACATTAATATTTTCTTTAAATTAATCATGAGCTTTCTCCGTGAGCAGGTGACCAAGAAAGGAAATAATAGTAATATTTTATTGCTTTTTCAAGCATATAAATATAAATTTATACTGAATAACCTTACGGTAGGATATTAAAATCATGCATAATAGAAAATTTTTATCAGTTATGATTTTCCTTTTTTTAACTCTTTTGTCAACGTCGTCGCATGCTGTAGCTTTCGCAAAAAAACCGACGGATGACTCGGTCTGCGATTTAGCACCGAAGACCACGAGTCGGTTGGCGCAAAGGACCTTCGTTGAAGCCGGCACTCGCGATGAGAGCGAAATTTATGCTCGTCTGGCCCTTCGCTTCGTGACAAAGGAATGCAAAAATGGCCAAGTTTTGCTCTTGCACTCCGAGGATGGAACAGAATTTGACGGGCAATATTTTCGCGCCGTTACTGCTCAGCTTTGTAGCGGCTCAGCGGTAAAACGAGAATCTGCAGCTACTCAGGAACACCCACATGCTTTCATGCTGGAATGCCCGATCTCGAAGATCAAAGAAGCCACCGCCGCATTATCCGAAATGGAAAAAGCAAAACCGACGGAAGCCATGATCGCGCAAGGCGCGCCGATGCGAAGTGCACAGCCAAACCGGAGAGAAGAAGAAAAAAAAACGTGCGGTGACAAGATGACCTGGGAAACTGTCGTACTGGGTTGGGGGGCAGTTGTCGCTAACTTATCGCGCCTAGCCCCCAAGGAAACGCCATGGAAAACAAGGACGATAAGAGTCAAGCTGAACTGCAGGCCACCAATCTCGCACTACTAATGTTGGCTGAGATACGCGAACAACGCGCGGGATTCAGGGAAGAACGCCTGGCGCTTGAACGGGATCGAAAATTTGCTCGCCGCCTCACGGTGACGCTGAAGTCTCTGCTCGTTCTCATGCCACTCTTGTTCGGTCTGTACTTTTTCATGCAAACGTTGCAGTTTAAAATAGGTCCCTTCGGCCCGGTCATAGGCATTGTGCACATCGAGGGCGAGATCGCTGCAACCTCACTCGCGTCCGCAGACAAGATCGTGCCGGCACTGAAGCGGGCGTTTGAGTCCAGCAACGTTACGCAGATAGTTCTGGCGATAGACAGTCCCGGTGGCGCGCCGGTCGAGGCCGAGCGTATCGGAAACGCGATTCACTCTTTCAGGAAAAAGCACCCGAAACCGGTAGTGGCGGCGATCAGCAACGTCGGCGCATCGGCTGCCTACATGATTGCGTTGCACGCCGACAAGATCATCGCAGGGAAATACAGTCTGGTGGGATCGATCGGCGCCATCATCGCGCCATGGCAACTGTCGCGTGCGCTGGATCGGATGGAAATCTCGCAGCAGGTATATGCATCCGGTCACCTGAAGGCATTCTTGAATCCGTTCACACCGCCTAGCCAGGACGCGCAAGCCAAGGCGCAGGATTTGGTGGACAGGGTAGGGCGAACCTTTTTGCGCGAACTAGAGGAACGGCGCGGCCGCGTCCTGCGGCACGACGTCAATTACGCCAGCGGGGAAATCTGGAGTGGGTTAGAAGCAAAGGAAATCGGCCTGATCGATGCCATCGGCACGATGGATGACTTCGTGGATGCTCAAAAGGATGTGACTGCATTCAACTTTGGACCACACCCTGGCGGATTTGGCCAAATGGGTACCCTGATCTCAACCTCGATCACTTCTGCGTTCGACGACATCATCGCGAGGCAGGAGTTTAAGCTTAGATAGGGGAGGGAGAGCGGAGCTGCAATTTCGTACGGTATGCGACCCATGTCAAGCCAAAATACGGCGCAAATTGGCTAGCTTTCTTGTGGCCGATACTGCCTTCACACGAGTAAGCTTGAAGAATCATGGAAAGATATCAAGCCTACAGGTTCGAGTTGAGACCAACCGGCGAACAGGAGCGCGCCATGCGCCGCTTCGCTGGTTCGTGCCGGTTCGTCTTCAACAAAGCCTTGGCTCTGCAAAAAGAAAATCACGCAGCCGGCAACAAGTTCATCGGATATGTGGACATGTCGAAATATCTGACAGCATGGCGCAACTGTTGCGAAACTCCTTGGCTTGCTGCCGCACCTCGTTCAGCACTTCAATATGTGTTGAAGGACTTAGAGAAAGCTTACGCGAATTTCTTTGCTGGCCGTGCAAAATTTCCAAGATTCAAGTGCAAGGGCGACAGAATTTCCTTCCGCGTGGCAGCAAAAGGGGCAATTAGATTCGAACAAACTAACAGCCGCCTGCGTTTTCCCAAATTAGGATGGCTACGGTACCGCAAGAGCCGGGACTTTGTTGGTGAACCTGTGAGTGCAAGCATAAGCCAGGCTGCTGGTAAGTGGTTCATTTCAATACAGACCCGGCGCGAGGTAGATCCGGTGGTTCCTATCGCTACGAGTGCAGTTGGAATAGATGTCGGCATCGCTCGCTTTGCCACCCTGAGCGACGGCAGCTTCATAGCGCCGCTGAACAGCTTCAAGAGACACCAGCAGCGCTTGGCGCGCTACCAGCGCCGCATGGGCCGCATGGTCAAATTCAGCAGGAATTGGAATAAGGCGAAAGCGCACGTCCAGAAGATTCACACCCGCATCGCCAATGCCCGGAAGGACTTCTTGCACAAATCCTCAACGACAATCTGCCAAACCCACGCGCTCGTCTGCATTGAGCATTTGCAGGTACAGAATATGTCCAGGTCCGCCAAAGGCACTGTCGAACAGCCGGGCAAGAGGGTGCGTCAGAAAGCCGCGCTGAACCGTGCCATTCTCGACCAGGGGTGGGGCGAGTTTAGACGGCAGCTCAACTACAAGATGGAATGGAGTGGCGGAATGCTGCTTGCCGTGCCACCGCACCACATTAGCCAGACTTGCCCGACTTGCAGGCACATATCAAAAGACAATCGGCAGACCCAGGCGAAATTCCTGTGCGTCAATTGCGGTTACGCAAATCATGCAGATGTAGTGGGAGCTGCGAATATACTGGAGCGGGGGCACCGCTTGCTAGCCTGTGGAGAGATGGCGCAGTCAGGCCGCTCGAAGAAGCAGGAACCCCTCGAAGCGTGTAGCAACTCATCGCGCCGCGCCGTAGAAATCCCTGTCCTTTAGGCAGGGAGGATGTCAATTTAGCCTGTGGAGAGATGGCGCAGTCAGGCCGCTCGAAGAAGCAGGAACCCGCCGAAGCGACCCGCAAATTATCGCGCGGCGCCGTAGGAATCCCCGTCCTTTAGGGCGGGGAGGATGTCAACGCGGAGGGCGCGCCGATCCGCAGCGCGCAGCCGAATCACCCCCGATGAGGAGCCCAAGAAGTGCGGCTATACGATTACCTAGAAAATGGTTCCGTTGGGTTGGGGTGGCAATTGCCGCTAACTCATCGCGCCTATGATCCGCATGGATGACGTAACATTTACCGAAGCAGTCTCAGGGTAATAGTCAACAGCCGGCCGCGCCGGCGCCGTGGACCTGATCGACCATCTGCCGGCGCCGCCGCAAGGCCGACTAGCAACGGCGCAAATGGTCGCGATGTAGGCGGCATCAAGTTCATCAGTTGGTTCATGCGGGCAGCTGGGCAAGAAGGTAAGGCAGAAGTCGGGGCTGCACCGTGCCATTCTAGACAAGGGCTGGGGTGAGTTCGGGCAGCAACTCGCCTACAAGATGGAATGGAACGGCGGTGTTGCTGGCCGCGCCACCGTACCACACCAGCCAGACATGTCCGGACCAGGGATAAGAGGGGCAGTAACGGCGCGTACGTCACCGTTTAAACAATAAGTTGCTCCGGGTCCTACAAAAAGCCGCATTTCAAGCGACTTGTGAGTGTTTAGTTAGAATTATGCGTTACACCTACTCAAATGTTGTTTTTTCGGAGCCTAGTGTAATGAGGTTCTGTGGCGAAGCACCGCGCTGGGTACGGCAAACAGGATACAGGCGATACCGACACGGGGGCGACTGATACGACGGTGGGTCGTAACAGAGAAAGGAGGGGTAGCAATAGGTGTGTGAGGTGGCGGCTCCGCTAGCGGTAGCGGGCAGCTTTGGTAAGGCGTATCCTGATGCGGATACGACCATGGATGGGGCGCGCAGATGGGAAAAGAAGTGAGTTGAACTGTCTGATTTCGTTGAGACTCTACTTCTTGCGCCCGCTCGATATGCACTAAACGGTACATAGGGGCAATATTTCACAGTTGGCGGGCAAGGAACAGTAGGTCGCCGAACGCGATACTACAAATTAAGAGTTGTTGTTGTAAATTTCATACCAAGAAGATTTTTCTATTGATCTAAGGAAAAATTAAAGAGATACTTAGAGTGCATGAGCGTACCGCTCATTTGCCGCAGTCGAGATTTACCATTTATCGCCGGAAAATGCTCGTTTACGGGCGTCATACAGTATGTGCTGTGTGGCATGTGGGGAGGGCCGCAAGCACTCTCCTCTCTCTCCTAACGTCGAGGAGAGGTAGTTGATAGGCAAGGTCATGGGAAAAGTGGCAGTTGCCGGTGATAACTCGACGAAAGCTTTATTTTTCCCTGCGCTCTACCGTATGAGCTGGCCGAACCTATGATTCCTGTTTCCAGTACTACTCGATTATATCCCGTAAAAACCGCAACCCACGCGATTACGACCATACAAGGGCTATGTGAGGCGTTGGATATTGTCGTGGAAGAATTGGACGATGTTCTCCTTATTCCCCCGAAAGATAAATACTCATCTCAAGAGCGTCGTAAAAAAGATGGCTCTGTCCGCGTGGTTCATAATCCTCACCATCGCCTTAGAGTAATACAGCGAAGAATAAATAAACGATTGTTCTCTAATCAAAATTTTGTTAGTTGGCCGGATCATATCTTCGGTAGCATTCCAAATCAAAAATTTGAAGGATCTAAACACCCAAAAGATTATGTTGCCTGTGCTAAAGTGCATTGTGGCGCAAAGAGCATATTGACTTTGGATATAGAGAATTTTTTTGGAAATATTCACGTAAGCCAAGTTATAAAAGTTTTTACGCAGCTTCTGAAATTTAGTCCGGAAGTTGCCGAAGTTGTTTCTAAGATATGTTGCCACGAGGATTATTTGATTCAAGGAGCTTTAACTTCGAGCTATATTGCTGGCTTGATTCTTTTTGATGTAGAAGGAATGGTTGTTGAAAGGCTCCTGAGAAAAAATTTGCGTTACACTCGACTGGTGGACGATATCAACGTATCCTCTGTAGTTTCCGATTATAATTTTAGTTATGCTAAGACTATAATTGAGGATATGTTAATTGGGAAAGATTTGCCGGTTAATCACTCGAAAACAAAGATTCAATATTCTTCTACCGTACCGCTTACCGTGCATGGCTTACGAGTTGGATTTAAAGAGCCCCGTTTGCCAAGTGATGAGGTACGAAAAATACGTGCTGCAGTGCATAGTATTGAGTTGATGGCTAAAGAGCCGAATTATAAAACCACTCACTCATATCGCCGAGACTTCAACCGGTGCATGGGTAGAGTAAATAAATTGTGTAGGGTTGGTCATAATCAATACGATAAACTTTTGCTGCGCCTGCAAAAAAACTATCCACTACCATCAAAAAAAGATATTGAGCGAGCAATTAAGATTGTCACGAAATTGGAAGTGGACTATCCAACAAAACAAGGTAATTTTTGGTTTGCTAAGCGATTCTATCTTGCTCATGAGCGATTAAATATTCTTCAGCGATCCTTTCCCAACGTGGCTTATGATTTGAGATTCAGACTGAAAGCAATAAAAACAGTTTATGAATAATGTAAATAAATTTAATCGAGCGATATATGCATTTATTTCTATCGCCATCTTTGGTTATGGGATTTGTATTTTAAGTGTATTTCTCACGGTATTTCAGGGTGATTTGAGGGATAGGATAATTTGCTTGAATTCTGATTGTGTTGAGCGATTTATCAAAGCGGTTGAGCCCGCTTTGTCGGTGGGAAAGGCGACATCCGATTTATTGGTTGCTATAGCTACTGCTGGTGGCATATTGATCGCTTTATGGAGTTACTTGACGTCAGTTAGTAACTCGGCATTAGGAAATCATATTTCTCACTTTTCAATCTTCCAATCCTACTTAAATAGTGAGATTGCCAAAAGGAATCGAGTTAATATTGGCAGCATAGATACTTTTTATTGGTATAATCTTGTTTTTCCGAAGTCCAAAAGCGGCATCATGGTAGTCTCAAAAAAATACAAAAATTACATTGAGGAGATTAGACTTCATATTTCCGAATCCAATGCTATAGCTTCTACTCCAACGGGTGAAACATTTCGCTACAAACCACATCAAGCAGAAATGCAAAATAGACTATCGAATATCGGAATAACAATATCAATGCAGCCACGAATTGAATATTACGAAATTGAGGATCAGTTAATTTCTCTGATTGATTGCATTAATAGCTCTTTTTGCCTAGAAGAGGAAATTCAAAAAGTTGGAATAAGGAAATACTCTTAAGATAGTACATGTTTAGTTTAGTATGATCATATTCCTCGTCGCCGCATGGCCCTGTTCCGTGCCAGAGCCGTGCTTGACGAGTTGATGGGCGGTTTGTCTTTGCCTCGGTTAATACTGTTGTCTAAGGTTGATGTCGATTCGTTCCATGAGTGCTGTACCCGCGTTCATGGCAATCGTGACCTGAGCAATGGCCGAGTGTTCGTCGACGGCAGCCGACACACGCGCTGCGGACGCTACGGCCTGTTGGACCTCCTGTCGCAATTGGTCATCGACGACCCGAGCGGTAAGAAGGGATACCTTTCTAAACGTAGTCCCCATCTCCGCGTCTAGCGCATCGTCAATCATATTTCGCCCCCATGCGGTTCCTGAGCGGAACGCCATTCTGCCCTGAAAATGCGCGCGAGAGACTAATCGCAATATGTCGCTTACTGCCATCTGTAATTCCAGCAATGTCTCCCGTTGAAACGTGCGGTTTTGTTCGTCCCGAGCACGCTCAGCAATAGCAATTTGCAGTGTAGATGCGTTGCGCGCAGTTATCCAGGTAGTGCCGATACTGGCAAGTGCACCAATCAACGTACCGATAAGTCCCCAGATAGCTTCCATTTTTCTCCTCTATTTTATTTTCCCCATACCTTAGAGTACCATCCAGCCTTCAATGGGCAGCGCGAAAGTTATGGGGAATCCGGCTTCCCGGGCTTCCTCAAGACGCCCCTTTACGACACTCACGGCAAGTTCTTTGCCTTAGGGACAACGCCCTAGTCAACCCGTGCTACTTATTGTGTCGTTTCACAGTAGGCTGGACGGCTGGCGGCAGAACTACTATCCCTGTCCCTGTGGGGCGGAAGCCTAAGCACTTCCCGCACTCATCCTCCGGCATGTACTGCTTGCAAAGGTTCAACAGGATTGGGTATCCCATCTGTCCCAGATAGGCGCGATAGACATCACAATGTTCGTCGCCAGTCTTGGCTGCGCTGGCGCTCGCTCGGCTGTCAGGCGCGGAGCACTCTGATTTCACAGAACGGTACTTCCGTTCAAGCGTACTCAATTCGCTGTTCAAATCTCCATCGGCGGAGCGCAGCCTGCGCGCCTTCCCTTCACAACGGTCACCGTCTGAATCGTAGCCTGAGCTCAACGAGTCCTTGCATGATTTCCAGGCTTTATGCTGGTCCTTCGCTTCGTCGGCCTTGTCGTTAGCGTCGCGTAAGACGCGCTTCATCCCGTCCAGACTATCGGCGCAGCTTTCGCGGTCGGCTGCGCTGGATACGAGTGGAAAAATCAACACAAGAATTATAAGAAGTATCTTCACAAGTGCCTTCATTGATGAAACACCAATCTTATATGGTGTAAGGTGCATCCTAGCAAGGGCAATGGTAATTCCCCCATTTTTAGAGCGCGCTAAAAATAGAGGTTAAACGCGAAGGGCAAGCATCTGTTTTGGCGTGATACCGTCAGGTGCCATGTCGCGTCAGCCGTGATCGCAACTCTACCGCCAGCGCGCAAAGTCCCCCTCTGGCCGAGCGCACGAAGCAGAAGACGGGCTAGTTTATCGTAGCCCCAACTGTGCCGCTGTAGCGCTCAAAAGCAAGCGCATTGCTGCTGCTTCGGTCAGCTATGCCATCCTTCGCGGGCAGTTATGGAGGGAGGCAAGCTTTTGCTAGAGCGCGGTAGGAGCCTGTACAGGGCAGCGGGGATCAACAGGTCAAATCCGATCTCATCGTTGCATCGGGCAGCTACGAGACTGCACACCTGGTGTCTGGTAGGACACCCAAGCCCAAACACGATCCATCGATTTTTCATCGTCCAAGAACTATGGATCACGACTGTCTAGACTAGCGGTGGCGATTCAATTCTTTGACAGCCTGGTTGATGTTCATGATGCCTCCACAGATTGTAACAATGGCGTGTTCAGCATTATCGCAGCAAATTTTTTCCCACAGCAGCCTACAATCCGAGGTCGAATTGCTTGATGCTGGCACCAGTTTGGAGGAAGGTGGCGCGCAGTTTAAGCCGAGTGGACCGGCATTATGCAGTTTCAAGGTAGGAAATCGTGGACACAGTTGACGGGATGGTCTGCTCCATGCACTAGCACATGGAGCAGCCAGGCCTCGGGATCGACACCATTGAGCTTGGCCGTCCCGATCAACGAGTAGATCACGCCGGCGCGCTCGCCGCCACTGTCGCCGCCGGCGTACAGATAGCTGCGGCGGCCGTTAGTCCCGGTAGCCGGAGCCCAGGCCGCTTTTGCTTGAGCGCGGCATGAATCTCTGCAGGGCAGGGCGATAGGCACGTCAGACTCGATCTCGTCGTTGGCTCAGGCAGCTAAGAGATCGCACACCAGATGCCTGGCAAGACGCCCAGGCCCAACACGATCAATCGGCTTCTCATTTATCAAGAACTATGGATCAGGAGAGTCTAAAGTTACTGGTGGCGAGTCACTCAGTTCGCATGTGACTTGAGCATCTGTAAAATATCATCAATTACAACAGTGGCTTCATCAATTTCCTGCCGCAAGGAAATTTTTTTCTCATAAAGAAAATCAGGATCAGATTCTATTTTAGATGACGCAAGGTTCATATAACGAGGGACATTAATTGTATATGCTTGCCCCGCAATTTCCGTAGGAGGGACCAATTTTGAGATACCTTCTAGGGGGGTACGATTTAACACGATAGAAACAATAGATTTCACCGCACTATCGGATAATGTATTACGCACCCTTCCTGGCGTTACATACGAACGCGCATCCACAAATAGAACTTCTTTTATTGATCGGGTTGACCTAAATAAAAGAATTGAAGTACCTATAGACGTTGTGGTAAACATTTTATCTGGTAAACCAATTACTGCGTCTAGCAAATTTTTCTCGATAAGATCACGACGAATGTCGGACTCTGCGCCAGAACGTGTTAACATTCCATTTGACACTAATACAGCAGCCCTACCATTTTCACACTTCATTTTCCCTAGAATAGCGAATACAAAAGCATAATCAAGAAAAGTGATTTGATTTCGCCCCATGTTCGGCAATAAAGATTCCAATATCCAATGGTAAGAATCAGAAAATCTCTCCCCCCAAGGCGGATGCCCAACGACGGCGTCATATTGCTTCTCATCGTAACGAGGAACGCCTTCAGAAAAACAATCCTTATGCAAGATTCCTCGCGAAGAGAACCCATTTAAAAGTAAGTTTAGTTTAGCAAAGAACCATACCGAATGATTACATTCATTTCCAGAAAGTACAAAATTCTCATTTTCCAAAACCGCTGCGCACGACAGAAGCAAACTTCCGTTTCCGCAAACAGGGTCAAAAATTTCCTCTTGATCAGTTAAATTAATTACTCCAGAAATTAGAGATGCTATAGATGGCGGAGTTTCAATAGATGGGGTTTCCGCAACCTCAAGAAGTTGCGAAAAAACTGAACACTCATCGTCGTTAATATTCGCACAGATGGCTGAAATTCTCTTCAGATAATAATGTCGATCATCATATTTTTGCAAGCAATTATTATGAAAATCTATCCAGCCGAATAGCCCTCCGAGTTGCTCCGAATTTTCCGCCTCAAGTTCTCTAAAAATCAATTCCAAATGCCCGCCCAAATTTCCCTCGCCGGGAAAATCATTGAAATTTAAATTTTTTAAACTGCGAATGGATATATTTTTGTTTTTCTCAAGAGTTACTATTGAAAAATTATATTTATCTACGACCGTATTATTGTAAATCCATTTCAAAAATATGATTGCTGCGACATACTTATACAAAGATTTAGGGTCTGAGCTCTGAGATATCTCTTTAAATATATTGGCATTCATTTATTATGACCTTTTCTATCAATTGCCATTTGGCAGATCAATTCAATTTCTTGCATCTCAACCTTTTCTAAAGATCGACGAGCTTGATCCCTTTTTTGTCGAATTTGATCTAATCTTCCGATCATAATTTGAATTTCTTTAGAAGGAACCTCAATGTCAAGCCGTTCAAGATCACTTTTCTTTAGAGCTTGAATGGTTGAACCTGTCAATTGCATGGCAATCTGGTCTTGTGATCTTTGCCTGTTAAGATACCAAAGCAAATATTCAGGATGAATAGAACGAGTTCGGATTACGTGAATTTGCCCGGTAGGAAGTATAGTTTCATGCATTACTCCCACTAAGCTAGCTGGATAACTTAACCCGCGAGCCGGCATTAAAATATCACCCTCACTAATTGTGGTCCTGCTAGCTGGCCGCTCTGCCTGTACAAGTAGCAAATTTTCGGCATCAATCGGATCCTTTGAGACCAAATTTCTGATGGTAAGCAGGCGGGCGTTCCCCTTATCTGATACCTGGTAGGCCCCGCGATACGTAAGAGGGGATGAAATAGTTGCAAGTTCGGCCAAAGGAATTGAAACCATAGTTGTTATTTTTTCCGAAGCAAAAGTAGAAGCATCATCATCAGGAAGCACAGGAATGCTCCGGTTTGGTGAGTGTCCAGCACCTGGACAAAATCAGCGAGAGCCGATAGAGCGTTATCAACCGAAGCCATTTTCCATCTCCTAGAAGGGTTAGTCAACAAAAACGTATAAAGAGTGCGTGGATGAACTATATGTCGTGCTCGTCACTATGTCAACGTATTCTTTATGCGTTGTAGTCAGTTGGCGCTCCCACTTGCCTGTTCTATCGCCTCAACCAAGTCATTGGCTCGGCCGGATAGACTGCAACATCGGACACTGGATCGGCGCGTATCCTCAGCTTTAAATGTACGAATTCCCCATCGGACATCACTGTCAGCTAGGTACTAACTAACGCTTGGTCGAACGAGAGGGTGCCTTGACGGCGATGATCGCTGGAGAGTCGGCGGCACTGGCGAGCAAACTGGCCGAAACGCGCGGTCGGCCAAAGACCATGTTGACGGAAACCTCGAAGGCGGTGGTCGAGTTTGGCTCGCAAAAAACAGAGTTACGTGTTCGCACGGGGTAATCCCTCCTTTTTAGAGCACTCTAAAAGTAGAGGTTAAGCGACCACGGCAAGATTCTGTTCTGGCGTGATGCCGTCAGGTGCCATGTCGCGCCGGCCGTGAGCGCAACTCCACCACAGGCGCGCAAAGTCCCCGAAGCTGGCGGAGAGCACGAAGCAGATGACGGGCTAGTTTATGGTAGCCAGCTGTGACGCTATAGCGCGTGGACGGAGGCGCACCGCTGCGACTGCCTCGGTCGGATATGACGTCCTTCACTGTCTATTGTGGTGAGGGGAGGGCCAGCCCGCCTATCATGATCCATTTGCTTCTCTCGGCGCAATTAATTCGCGTTTCCCAAGGAATGTCTACATAAGTTCGAAGGGTGAAAGCACACCTGCCAAATGATCAGGTCGCTCCTGGTCTACGACTAGCCAAAGCGTCCGTCCTTCCTTGACCTGCGCATTACAAAGAACTTCCTCGATGGAGTGGTTAATTGAAAGAAGCTGCTCAGAAGGTATCTTTATGAGCTCTAATCCACCCTTAGATTCTTCAATCGACATTCCAAGACGCTGACGCTTAACCGTACCATTGTTAGAATTCAAAAATTTAGCGATACCGACTTCGGATACCAGCCACCAATCACCTTGGAATCGAACGGGAAGAAACGAGAACGAATGCATCAACATTAATTGTCGCGCATGGACTACAAGTTGCCATGACTCAACGACGATTGGAGACTTAACCATTACGTTGCCAACTGTTTGCTTTACTCCTATCATTAGTGCATCCTCCAGTCCGATACACAATTCGATTGCAGCTTCAGTAGCATGGCGCGCGTAGGCTCCCGTGTGCATCGCATCATTGCGCGCCTTTCTAACGATTCTATATAGCGCATCGAAACTCTTAAAATATGAGCGAGAATTTTTCGCGATGTGTTTGAATATGGGAGACTGCAATGCATATGCTTCTATCAACGTCTCATAGGCTCCAAGATCACCTTGCCGGCCAAGTAGCCTGATTCCAAGGGACTCTAAAGCAAAACATATTTCACTAAACGATTCGGCATCTGCAAGTGCTGCGTACCTGGCAGCACGAAATTCATCTCGGTAATGTAGGCACTCATCATCATTAAGTGGGCGCACTCTTTGAGACATTGGCTTACTCATCAGTTATTTTTCGCCATAGCAATAAAAATGATGATTGTAAGCCCTTTAGGCTGAAATACTTCTCGATTAACCAGGCACAGCCTAAACGTTGTGCTTACCGATGGGAAAGGACTGTACAATTCCGACAAGCAAACGACGTGACGATTGTGACCTAAGAGTGCCGTAGGGGCTAGCATGCCAACCAAAAAAGCGCCTCTAGACCTCCGTCACCACCATTCTCCTGAAACACTGCAGCTGCTCTCTCAGCAATATTCGCAAGGCAAAACGACAGCACACTGCGGCCAATTTCTGCCAGAAGTCACGACTGCCGTTGAGTTCAAAGTCAGCAAATTCGACTTCGACGAATATCAATCCAAATGATTGCACATCGCTAGAGCCTGTGATGCGCGGCGAAGAACAGGGGAATACACTGGATAAACATACAGTCTTAGGTATAATGTCTCGCAGATGGCGCAGAACACGCGCCGCACTTACATGCTCGTGAGCGTAGAAAGATAACGCTCGCGGGCAATTATTTGGGCGCACGCATGAGCAATTGGCTATCTTCGACCACGCGGCAAGACATGGTAATTTGGGGAGGGATTTTCCTTCCCAAGACGATGGTTGACGCCTTGGGCGTTTTCCTGGCAGCGCCTCGTAAGGCGAGAAAATATACTGATTGGCATGCCAGATGCATCGCGGGGCAGAAAGCGGCTTCGTTCTTTAAGGCCACGCGCGATAGTGACGTTTTTCGTCTAACTGCCAGCAAAATCGCTGCGGACGCCTACGAAGATATACGTGATCAAAAAGAAGTGGCGGTAATTAATTCCTCCCTCGTACTCAAGGTGCGTGAACAAGCCAGCTCAATGCGCACAATTCTGCCGGCGGCCCAGCATCTGCCCGGAGACGCAAATACGAAAGAGTTTCGGAGCGGACTGGACTCGCTTTGTCAATGGGCGACACCTACCAGCGCCCCTGCAAACAAGTCGGGAGATATCTGCGCTCGCGCGTTCACGCTGACGCTTGCGCGGAAGTTTGCGATTGCTTTCTCAGATATTCCAGTTGAATACATTCATTCCCTCGTTGCGATGGGTTGGCCCAATCGCAGCCTCAGCGCAACATGGAAATTACTCTGTGGCACAGTGACGGATCGCATCAAGCGAGAGGCAGAAAGTATACGTTTACAAGAAGCTTCGGCTCACGGTGCAGCAGTGTTTGCGATTCAGACGGCATCTACGGCTCGTCACGTAATGTCCGAGATCGAGCATCAGGTGGTGGAGCAGTTACAGAGCGAAATGGAGCGTGTTCGGCAAGGTAAACGCCGATTTTCAAACGATGCGGCACGGCTACAGGCAATGCAGGAGATTGCGCGATCACTGGAAGATAGCGGACTTGCCGATGAATTATTGATCGTGATTAGAGACCGGCTGAAGGAGTATAGTCATGACCACCAGCACTAGCGCAAATTTCGCCATTTCACGCAATTTGCTCCATAGCCAATCCAAACTAATTTTTAAGCAAGTACGCCAGTACGGTTTGTCTCTGGACTTTAGAGCTTTAACATCCTTCTCACTGTTGAACCTGACTATGAAAGAAGGAAAAAATGCACGCCAGCTCGGAAATTGCCAAGGATAAAGCCTGCGGTGCAACCACAGTCCGCCACGAACCGGTTGCGCCGGCCATGACGTCCAAGTTGTGGCACATGATGCGTTGCCGCGTCAAAAAATGCTCCATTTGGGCATATGGTCATGACTACATTTCATTCCAAACTGTGCAGCGCATTTTTGCGCAATTTGACCTTCGGGACCTCTGAGATGCCCCCCTCGAACTTGTGGAACAATTTACATAGGCTGCTGCTGACTCGGTAGGATATGAATCCTTCGACGTCCGTTATAGTGAGAATGAGACGGCCAGGTCAATCTGCTGATCTCATAGTCCACTTGCCACATACGGGATCGTCCCACGGCCCAAATTTTTTGGTCGACATGTTTTTCTTTGCTAGCTTTTGAGCCATTGAGAAGTTTGATCTTGAGAGCCGAACTTCGTCTCAAAAGAAGTCACATCGAATGGTTGAATACTGACCTGGAGTGTAGTCATGCCGTGATCGCGCAGCCAAGCAAAGCGATGTCGGCCGTTACTAAACCGCACAAAGCCGTCGACGATGCACACTTCCGGCATCTCCACATGGCTCACTGAAATTATCCATTTTCCAAAATTTTCGTACTTCCCAGGCATTGCACTATCACCGCCAGCTCCAATGTATTCATTCTTGCTGCGCTGCCATTCGCGCTCCAGCTTGGCGACAGACACCCAAACGGGAACATCACCAGACTGTGGAAGCGCCATCTTCCATTCAATTTTCATTAAACGTCCGGATTTACTTTCGCCCATAACTTTCCGATATCTTCTTATGTAAAAAATTTAGCGCTTACGGGAAAGCAATAAGCCCTCAACTAGCAAGGTACCCATTGTAGCTGCGGCTGGCGCAAGCACGAGCGCTACAAACCCAGCTGCTACCCAGGCCGGTAGGTACAAGTGGAGCGCGATCATGAACATTAATGGTAGGCCCAACCCGACCAATGCATGGGTGCGCTCGAAGAATGCGAGGAACACTTCCAAGACCGAGAAGCTGTAGAAGAAGACCCCTGCTGCGATTTTTTCTAACATGATATTTTCCTAGAATGGTACATCGTCGATCTCTGGCCAATCTGAAAGCTGCTCCTGTTCATTTGCCAGTTTTGCGGATTCAATCTATCAACGCAACACTTTAACTTAAATGCATCGTTGCAGAGTGGAAATGATGCGAAAGAGAACTCGAATCGATTGCTCCGCACACCGCGAACCCCGGGATTAACGTTGAGGTTTAGCCACGGAAGAGTTCATGGTGGAATTCACCGAAGCTCAAGCAGCTTTGACTTGAGCGCAGTAGAAGTCGCTGCAGGGCAGGGGAGATAGACAGGCCAGACCCGATCTCGTCGGTGGACCTGTGCGACCGCGACAGAAAAGCGAATGATCGAACGGACAGACTGCTGCGCGAGCTCAACAAAAAAAACATTTACAAAAAGATGGCTTCGTGTCAATGTTTGCTGGAAATATTGATTTTGCGTAATGGCCGGCCGCGTCGGACATGCTGGGCGCGGGCCGCCTCATTTCGGGGGGACGTACGTGAAACATCTATTTATCGCGTCGGTTTTAGTTGCCGTTTGCCTGACCACCGGCTGTTCTACCGGCATCAAGGTGACGAAGGTCAACGACGACAAGCCGAAAGCGGGAAATCCATGGAACTTGGGCATGACGACCTTCAAGGTTACGATCACACGCCAGGTGATTAAGTGCATGCCAGAGCTGGAGGGCAAGATGGATGTTATGGCCACGCCAGAGATCGTGCTCGACCGAGCCCAGCGCTACGTGCTTAAGTCTGACGGCTGGTGGGCCACCAGCGACATCGGCAGCGAACTGTCGCCAAGCGGAATCAGCACCGCGTTAAACGCGCAATCGGCTGACGCGACCGCCGCAGTGCTCACCAACGTGGTTGGGACGGCCGCCAATCTCGCGTTGCGCGGCGCTGCTGCAGGACCGGGGGGCAGTACGAAGAACCGTTGCAAAGACGATGTGGCCCAAAAAGTCGATGCACTGTACGGCGCAACACCTCTCAAAGATCAAGTTGAAGCCGCCACCGCAACGGTCGAGCAAACGAGCGCGGCGCTTTTGCTGGCAGTCCAGAAGTCGAAGTATGACAAGACCCTTCGTCCCAAAGTTGTAGCCTCGCTGCAGGACCAGGAAAATGCCCGCAAGGCCCTGGCTAAGCTCGAGCAAACGTATGTCGCGGCGCTAGCCGGGACCACTGACGTGCAAACCCTGCGCTGGCCGGAGCATTCGACTGAACTGCACACCGCGCAGGCACTGGCGCCGTCCCATGCCTTGTATGACAAATGGGTGACGTCACATCTAGTGTCGACTGACGATTTCAACAAGCGGTTTTCCGTCCACTTGGCGCTGTCGGACAGCACGACCGGCAATGTCTGGATCAAGCCCACGTTGTCGACGGATGTCGACACGAAAACCGGTGTGCCAGTGCGCATGGCCAAGACCGCGCAGCTTATGGCATGCTTCAACGGCACCTGCGATGAGCAAGAGACGGCGCTGGCGAATATCAAAAAAGCCAAGGAACGCGTGTCGGAGCTGGAGGCCAAGCCAGCAACTGCAAAGGAGATCAAGGACGCCAAGGATTATCTGGCGCTATTGCAGTCGCAGTTCCGTCAAAACGTGGCTCAGGTCTTCAGCGTCCTGCAACTGGGACAGTTTTACATCGTACCGGTTGCCGGCAACAACTTCCGTTCGCAGCAAGCGGTCATAAAGATGGATGCAAATGGCCTGCCGTCGTCGATCCAGGTAGTCGAGAAATCAGCCGCCGCCCAAGTGCTGAGTGGCGCTGCGCTGGAAGTATCCGAAAAACTTGCAAGCCTGCCGGCCAAGCTGCGCGCGGCCGAACTCGACAAGACGAACGTGCAAGTCAACCAGTCTAGGGCCGACGCCACACTGGCAGGTGTAGGCTTCGCCAACGACACCGCTGCAATACAGGCCCAGGTCGCACGCGCCAACGCCCAGAACGATCTGTCGACGGCCTTGTCGCGTACTGACAATCAGGGCGAAACCGCCAGTTTGCTTTCGCAAGCCGAGTTGTGGAATGCTAAGGCCGAACTGGCTCAGGCGCAGGCACGTGGCGGGCAAGCTACAGCGACCGCGAGCATGGTAGCGCAGACCCAGTTCCTCAACGCGCAGGATTCGCTGCGTGTGGCGTTGGCAGGCTCGGCGGTGAGCGACCGAACATCGCTGCTGCTGGCCCAGACCGCGCTGGTCAAGGCCCAGGCAGCGCACGCCAATGCACTGGTCGCCCGGCGTACGGCTGAGGCCGAAGCCGCCGCGCCATGAACCGGCCGGGCGGCAACTCGCAGCGCCGACGTAAACGCGCTCACGACCGGCGCACTGCGCTAGCCCGCCAGCGGCTGACGCACCGAAAGGTCCTAATCACAGGGTTGCGGGTACGCCAACTGGCCACGCTGGATTACCGGGTGCAGAGCGTTGATTGGCGAGCAAAGTACCCAATCCCGGCCGGCCAGCAGGGCGACTGCCAAAGCTGCTCGGCATTTGCTACCGCTTCCGCGGTCGCCTTGCAAAGCCGAATTAACGGCAAGCCGCTGCCGATATCACCTGGCTATCTGCATACCTGCATTGGTCATGCGGGCCAGGGGAATAGCACGACCGTATGCAACGGTGCCATCGACCTTGGCCGGCTGCTGGACTTGTTGAAGGAAAAGGGCTGGGCTACTTCGGCGGCCTCTACACATCCATATCCTCTTGCCGCCTGCCAGGTCGGCGGTGCTGTCGTGCGGTTACGCAGCTACACCGTTATCCGCAGCGAAACGGAAGCAAAGGCGGCTTTAGGGCGGGGGCCGTTGGTGGCCGTCATGAGCGTGAGTGACGAGTTTTTTTCATTCAGGGGGAATCTCTATCGCAGCCTACCGGCACTCGACGACTCGCTGCACTCGGTCTGCGTCACCGGGTTTAACCGGGACGGCTGGATCATCCTGAACAGCTGCGGGGCCGACTGGGGTGATAGTACAGGCGGTACGACCATCGCCTCTGGAGCGTGTGGCCTGCTTGACTTCCGGCCTGGTGGCCAGAATCTGCAGGCGTACGCGATTGGCTTGTAGGCTTCTGCTGAAAGGATTTGGCTGGCAGATAAGTGATTCGCCAATGCCACTTGGACCACCTGATGGCGTTCTATAGCACGGAGCAGCGTCTGCGGAAGACGGTTTGAATCGCCACGAGTTCGCTAGACGCTCTTCAGATGCTCAAAATACTGCTTTTCGCAATTGGGCGGGCTGGAAGGCACATGACGACCAGTCCACCACTAGCGCGTGGCCGAGCGCCCAAAGCAGAAGACGGGCTAGTTTATCGTAGCCAACTGTGCCGCTATCGCGCGCAAAAGCAGGCGCTCTGCAGTCGAACCCGTCAGCTATGCCATCCTTCGCCGGCAGTTATGGCTAGGGAAGGCCTGCTTTTGCTAGCGCGCGGTAGGAGACTCTACAGGGCAGGGGATATAGTCAGGTCAGACCCGATCTCGGCGTTGGATCAGGCTGCTACGAGATCGCACGCCAGGTGCTTCGCGGGACACCTAAGCCTCAACACGATCCATTGGTTATCATCTTTCAGAACCATGGGGCAGGAGAGTCTAAGCTACTGGTGGCGATTCACTTACCACCGTGGTCAAATTTTTATCGGAGGAAATATCAAGTCCAAAATTTATCCACAGTCAAAACATTTCCAGCTGTTCGTTCGTCATTTCAGTGATGCGTTCATTTTCTAAAATACTTGAATTAAGTAACATTTCTACATAAGCATCTAAATCAGATATTGGTCCCACTTTAGGATTGTGCGGGGATTTATTGAGCCTCAATTCGATGTCGATGGCAACAAGAAATGCATTAAGCGTAGACAGTTGATCTTCGCTAAGGGTTTGAACGTCAGGAATTTCTATTGATAACAAATCATTTGGTTGAAATTTTAGCAGTCCACCACCAAGTACTCGAAGATGCTCAGCGAATCTTTTTTGAATGGGGCCGGAATTTAATAAACAAACCAAGGCGCCTAGCTGAGTAACTGTCAGGTTTTTTGGGTAAATACAATGATAAGTGGTAAGATTTAATGCCTGACTCTTATTCCAAATAAATCGTACCCGATCACGTCCAAATGACGCAGCCCAAATCGGCGCTGGATCACGCTTCTCATTTTTGTACCAAGGTCGACGTCGCGCCAATAAGAAACGTTCATGGAAGCCTTGATCTTCGCCGCGTTTTATATATTGCTTTTCAGCATCTGATAGCTCGCCAGAAAAATTGACTAATTTGGTACGAGATCCTAATTGAGCTAGGCGACTCAAATCAGCCTCTGAAAAAATTAGACCAGAAACATCTTTTGCGTTGCCGATACAATCAACTAAATTTTCGTGAGATATATGCGACGAAGAAACCTCTGCATCAGTTAGGTGAAAAAATTCGTTCGCTCCAGTAGCTAAACCTCTTTTTGTCTTTGCTAAAGTTGAAAGAGAAATTACTGAATCATTTTTTTCAAATACTTCCCCAACTAAGAAGTTGTTCCATTTTTTTATTTTTTTTAGAGAATCCCACCCAATGACTTTGTCCGAAACAACGTTAAGGCCAGAGGAAAAGTGTCGTACAGTGAGCGTGGGATTTTTTTTCTCGTCATTTTCCAATAAAATAACCACTGATGTGGTTAGTGCGCCATCAAAATGGTTGTCGCTTTCATCAAAATATAAGAGTTCTTTGAGAGATCTTGATTCCATTAAGTAATCTCGAAGACAAAGTGCTGCATTCGAATTTAACCAATCGGCAGGAACTAAGATGGCAGCACGCCCCCCTTTAGCCAGAAGACGACAAATTTCGAAAATAAATAAGACATATAAATTACATGCTTTTGAGATGGTTATATGGTTTCGCTTCCCGATCTCAGCATGTATGTCCGTACTATAAGAAATGTCATGATGCCTTAAGTATGGCGGATTTGATAATATCCCGTCAAATTCTTCATTTGTAGGATGCAAGAGAAAATCTGCGTGCAAGAACTCGCACGCCAATTGACGGGGCGCAGATTTCTTTGCTAAGCTCATCGGAGCTTGATCAATATCAATGCAAGTGATCTTTGAGTCTGAAATTAATTCGCTAATTGCTCGCACCAAAATTCCAGTGCCAACGGATGGTTCAAGAATATTTTTCGGATGAATACTTGCAACCCACTCTGCCATCATTTTTGCAATTGGAGCCGGTGTAAAAAATTGCGCGAAGTGCTGTCGCCTAGCTTCAGTTACGCCATCAATATACGAAGTCTCAGGGGAGATTTGACTGTGGAAATCCCATTCAATGTCGACATTTCCAAAATCAGAAATTTTCGCCAATCTATTTTTCTTTTCGCCAGCTCGCGCCATTTATGTACCTTCCAAAATTACACGTTTACATTATTAATGTATGTCGAGATGTTGATTCGATGTCTATTTATTTTTTTTATATCAGCAACATCGACCGCGACTTTTAATTCCGCGATAAACTCCTCATTCGTCCTAACTGTGGCATTCGCAATATTTTTATATTTGCTAGATTGAAGATTTGCATTGTTGCTTGGATTGACGTACAGGTCCGGGAGCCATGCGGTAGGCATAACGACGACATCGACCAATGATACACTCATATCCGGATTAAATCTCAGTGATATTGTTGAGATAAATAATTCGTGGGTCGGATTTTCCTCATAAAACTTTAAGAGGCCACGCGCTTTGGAAATATCATCTTTGTTCGTTCTCCCACCCTCTACTGCAGATTTAACATTGACAAATACCGGATGTGTAAATCCTTCCAAATGTATCTCGAAGTCGTAAACGCCGACCTCGCTATCTGGCATAGTTAACTTTGCCATACCAAAATCTTTTCCATACATCTGAAGATTCTGAGTAATTAATTCCTCGAGTATTCGCCAAACACTCCTGCCTTTTCCTGCTGTTCCCCACCCATATGGAAATTGTTCAATATTTCCAATTTGAACCTTATCAATCTTCTGAACTAGGCCTTTTAATGAAGCCTCTAACGCAGTTCTAATAGCAGCCGTGATTTTTACATCATTCATAAACTCAATTGCCTATAACGAGGAGATTTATTGATATGTGAGATAATTTTTATTATGTTTGCAACATCAAAGGTGCTTATGCTAACGCCCTAAATTTCATACGGCAAAAACTTGCGCATCTTACGCGACAGTAGCCCCCAAGGCTAGAGTTGAATTGCCGCTGGGAGGCAAGCCTCACTTGTTCAAATCTCTGAAAAAATGATTTCCTTGGGCTCCAGCATCACTTAGCGCCCGGGATTTCGGTCCGTCGGTTGCCCACAAAGGCCACCAAATTTTTTTTCTAAGTGTCATGTGCAGCCGAACCGCATTGTAGCCTATGCGCAAAGCCTCGATGGTTGCATGCCCGTTGATCCATACGGTGATTTGCTGGTGGTTCATGGACGTTGAACATTTCTTGGAGGCTATTGGCAGTAGACTTCCTGGTCTGCTGTAACCGAGCTTTGATCATGATGTAATTGATCACATCACACTTCAGCGCTGGCTACCCGCCAGTTATGATAACGTGGCATCAAGGAAGGTGGTTCTGTCGCCTTGGCGACGCGGCCTCCGCCTCGGGTAAGCTGCACAATTGTAGTGGTTTAGAGGGTGTAGACAAAATCAACAACGAAGTTGTGGCATGCTATGTCGATGTGGAGGGAGCATGCCATGGCAACCAAACATTCACTCGGCAGCACTGTGCCGTCAAGCAGTGCCGGCGGCAGAACACCAGCGTTGAAGCCTGAGCATATCGCAGTTTTGCACGAAATTGTGCAGGAGCGCGCCCAGGCCAGCTTGCAGGAAATTGCCGACGAGCTGCATCATCGCTGCGCTCTGCGCGTGAGCGCAGCAACGATTCGTCGTGCCCTACGTGCGTTGGGCGTCGTGCGGCTCAAGGTAATCCCCCTATTTTTAGAGCGCGCTAAAAAAGTGTAGGTTAAGCGGCCATGGCAAGCTTCTGTTTTGGCGTGATGCCGCCAAGTGCTATGTCGCGTCAGCCGTGATCGCAACTCCACCGCAAGCGCGCAAAGTCCCCGATCTGGCCGAGCGCACGAAGCAGATGACGGGCTAGTTTATCGCAGCCAACTGTGCCGTAATAGCGCTCAGAAGCAGGCGCTTTGCTGCTGCCTCGATCGGATAAACCATACTTCGCCGGCGGTTCCGGCTAGGGACTGCCTGTTTTTGCTAACGTGGCAGGAGTCTCTGCAGGGCAGGGGATAGGCACGTCAGACCGGATCTCGTCGTTGGGTCAGGCAGTTGCGAGATCGCACACCAGGTGCATGGTAAGACACCCAATTACCTAACACGATCCATAGGTTTTGCATTGTTCAAGAACTTTGGTTCAGGAGAGTTTAAGCTACTGGTGGCGATTCACCACCAAAGTCGCGACGCGTAAGGTCCGAAAAAGCAGCCTCGACTTGAGAAATCTTCCGCTTGGAAAGAGGATTTATTTCTTCAGGGGACGCCGCCAAAGGATGTGCCAGGAAGTGCTGCTTTACAAGTTTTCGAAGGTCTGGGAATGACTTCACTGATTCTTCGATGTCCCGAGCAAACGAAACTTTAATGGTGTAACGTTTCGGGTCTACCTGCGCCTGTGCGGCCGAGATTCGTTCTCGAGCTTCGGGTGAAAGCTCGCCGGTAAGCCACAGTTCGAAGGTTTGCGTGATGTTTTTGAATTCGGAGTTGTCGAGAGTTTGGTTTCTCACGTTCGGAATACGCTTGGTCAGCCACGCCTCGATTTCTGAATCCTGCAGCAGTCGGCCGGGCAATAGCCCTTTGCATTCGATGAATCTAATCTCCTGATCGGGGACATGCACCCTAACGTCGACTTCCGCTACGTCTTTTCCGTCCTTGCGGTAAATCTTGTTCATAAGGATGGTGGCTCCTCCTACCGTTCTCCGCATCACCTCTGCCACGACGAACTCGAAAAGAGCCCCGCGAAGCGTGCCAGCCGCGCCTTCGACTTTTCCGAGTTTGTCGAACAGGTACGCGAACTTGTCGAGGTCAACAGCTTGAGTCGCGGCTTGCGTCAGCATGCCGCTTAGCTCCATCAAAGCATTAGCGACATCCGTACCAAATATTGACTCAGTAGTAGCGGGAATAATGCCTTCTTGGCGCATCGCATCGAGCGCCTCGGGGGTATATCGGTGAGCGACGAAAAATTGAAGCGTGCGAACGTTACGGACTTGGCGCAGTGTCTTGCATTTGTAGATGAAAGACTTAAGGTCGTTTAGTTCGACCTGCTCTTTCAAAAGCACGTCCAAAACCATAAATCCCGGCTTCGGGCGGCCAGAGTTATTCCAGGCAGCAAGCGCACTAATATAGGACGGTGCCGTCAAGTCCCACTGAAAAACCGAGACGGTCGGCGCGGATTCCTGTTGATAGCTTCGCAACTTAAAGCTCGCAAAGCTACCAAGCCCAAGTCTCGCAGCCCATTCCTGGATGGACTGAAGCAGCACACTTTCCACAATCAATCTAGCGCGTACACCAGGGAGCTGCTCATCAATAGATGCACTTCTCTTCGCGAATGCGAAACACTCGCCCAAGCCAGGTACTTCAATAGTCTGAAAGAGCTCAGTGCCTACAAGGTCTTGCCAGACACGTTCGAATGAAATTTGGCGAGCCCCGGACGATATACCCGCTGCAGAGGCAAGATGTGCCAGCGGGAGAAGGCCACCGCGAGCATGAAGTGCTCGAATAACCCGCGCATACGCACCGTTACCCATCTCGAGCGCTTCAGCTAAACGTGCCCAAAACTTATCGCTTCCGTATTGAGTTGTCGCATACAAAAACTTCGCTCTGCGTGCAAAAGGTAGCTTCAACTCGCGAACTGCCGTGCTTCGTCGTTCGACCTTCTTCCGAGCAGCAGCCGACGTGATACCGAGCCATTTTTCAAGGGCGACGGCAAGTTGGCCGCTTAGCTGGGGCCCTTCACTCAATAAGACGTAAAGTACATCATCACGCATGGTCATCTTTCTATGTCACAGAGCGATATTTATAATCGTAAAGCGGCGTGACAGTGGTGCGAAAATTTCTATCGTGGCGACGAAAAAGATGTTTAAAATCAGCATCTTGAGAAATTCACGAATCGAGTTTCTGGTAGGGGCGTTGTCACAGTTCAAAACACACTTGCATGTTGAGCGCCAAATAACGACCAAACTACCTCTTCGGCGGAGCACGTGTAACGCCAGCACTACCCTCTACGCCAGAAGGTCATTCCTAGACTAACACACCCGCAAATATGTTTCGGGAGTACGTTAATACACAGCGACCGGTTCGTCCTCGTCTCGCACGCGTACCGGACAAGAAGTGAACCGCCCCGGATTTTGTGACGGCCGGTTAGTATGAGTGGCTCAGTCGCATTGGCGACACGACCGCTGCCTCGGGATAGCTGCACTATCGAAGCCTTGACGGCGCGCCATGATCAACTTTAAAGGAGTGCGTTTCTCGACCGACGTCATCTTGGTCAGCATCCGCTGATATACGGCCTACCCACTGAGCTACCCGCACATCGAGGAAATGATGGAGGAGCGTGGCGTATCGGTCGACTAATCATCGATCAACCAGCGCGGCAAGGCCTGACATATAACCCGATCCATATCGGCGCGTACCAATCAGCGGAGGAGGGCAGTGTGATCGCACGCCCCAATGCAACGCAACCAGAACGATGCGTTGCAGTACCGATCACCGTTCAAACGCCTGGACCGGTCCTAGCGGCGGAACCCAAACCGCTGGCACCGGCAACGCATCGAGTCAAAGCCGGCGCCCCGCAAAACCTCAGCTACACCGTCGCAAGGTGTTTAATCATGGAAGATATTCTGCCGGAGCCCGCCGAAACTCAAGCAGGTTTTACTTTGGTGCTGCAGCCACCTCTATAGACGAGGCAAGAGGGGAAACAGCTGTGCGTGATCTCTCGCTGCGCGAGTTAGTAAATTGGGCAATCACCTCACACTAGACAAGCGCTCTCAACAGAACCTGTCGAGGTCTCTTTCACCAGGAATTGTGCTTTAAGACCATCTGCGCTGCAGGAATCGATTCACTGCTTCGCTCTTGAAATACTAACGATTACCCCAAAGATAGGGGGAGCCGGTCCCTGCTGTGGCTGGCAACATTTTTAGATAGGCAGGCAACCTCCAATTTAATTATTGGAGGTAAATTTGTCTTATAAAGAAACGGGACGCAAGGTTGCAAATATTGTCCTGCGTCATGTCGCTACGAATTGGCTCACCTACCTGCAGCTCATCGCAGCAATCTTAGTAAAGGACTACGTCCACGCGTACATCATCCTGAAAAAGCTGTGTTTCAATACAGCAGCGAGAATTTTAGTCAACCAAGCTAAATCCTTAAAGGAAAAATGGAATGAGCAAAAAAAACAATAATTCACTTCCTCTGTAACAACTATCTTAGCCGGGGGGTGACCCTCCACACCGGCAAGCGATAACAGACAGTCGCTTGAAGCGGTATCACAGCTAGGGCAAAAGCGACTACTAAGAATAAAATGACGATGCTGACTTTGCATGAATCAATGGAAACGACAGGCACTGTGACGCCCACGGCATCGCAGGCATTCGCGCGTCCTGATACTTCATTTGCGCAGCTGAAGTTTGACTTCTTAGACCTTTCGGAACAGATTTCAGATGATATCGTGCTCCACGACGAGTCACCGATCATTCGACGTCTTTCTGATCTCAGCTGGTTCGCCAAGATGCGGCAACTAGTCGAAGAAAATCCAAGCCTAGCTCCTGATTGGAACTGGGAAAAATTTCTTCTCGACGTGGCTGGAAATCTTCCGCTCGAATTGGAACGTATCTGGAGGAAAAGCCTTGACGAAGACGTCAAGATAGTTGCAATGCATGTGGCGCAAGACCAACCGCTACAGCATAAGGAGTTGAAGTATTGCCCGACTTATTGTCCGGTCTCTACGTTTGGTCCAAACGCGCGTGGGCCGCCATTTATTTGACGGCGCCGGCCAATCGCCCCATTGGTTTCCTATATCATGTCCGAGCACCAAGAGTTACGACTTCAAATTTATCCAGCCCTACGCATTACCCTCCCCGAAAACGACTCTTAAGGGGATATCACTCTTATTTTGGTTCCTCGATGCCGTTTGAAAGAGGGCATCCATTCCATTAGAACCTGCTCAACAACCTGCTTAATCACAGCGACTTTAAATTCTTCTGCATAGCGCTTCCCATTCATGATTCTCCTTTGGCTAAATTATGGCTCATCCGTAACTACGATGGTCGAGGCGATTCACTCAGCGCATGTGCTATTTTGATACACTAGTGCCGATCAAATATATTTTAACGACAATGGCAAACGCGAACATCAAACAAGGTATTCGTCGCATCGATTTTTCACCGGCGACCAAAAAACTTCTACACACGGCAGCCGGCCAGCGGTGCTGCTTCGTCACCTGTTTGAGGCTAACATCGGGCGTCACAGGCAAGCAAGACGATGATCGTGAGCGAGGAGTTGGTGTTGCCGCCCATGTTTACTCTGCAGCCGAGGGAGGACCACGCAGCCGCGGCGGCCTAACCCCAGAACAGGTGCGGAGTGCTTCAAACGGCTTGTGGATGTGCGCTTTTCACGGTCGCGAAGTCGACGACTTTCAGGAAAAATACCCGGCTGACGACCTGCTACGTATGAAGGCAGTGCGGGAGCTAGCGCATGAACTCGAGCGAAGCAACGACTATGTTGCGATGTTCGTAAAGCTCGTGGGCCTAGAACCGTGGAACGACTGCGTATGGAGTCACACCGCACCTAGACTTGTGTCAGAGATCCCGGATGTAGACCCAATCGTCATGATTAATGCCTTCAGATCGCTAGCGTACAAAAGATTGGCAGCGTTCGACCGTGAAAATGCAACGTCCCCCCCCAAACTGCCTGCCTCTTTTGCCGTTAAACCCGTTGCGGCTGCAGTGGTGGCCCGACTGCGCCCTGTAGAGCAAACTGCCGACACGTCCATGCTTATCAAAAATAGCGGCACTATAGAAGCCGTTGGGTTCGCCCGTGAACGGGCAAGCGCCTTAGATATAATCACGTCCTTACGTAAAACGTACCCATGCGTAGCGCCGGACAGCCCCGGTTTTGCCATGGATGGTAGCGTGTTCCTTACTGCAGCCGATCCGGTTACAGGCGCTCGGTACGATGATGGTATCTGGCAAACAGCCTGGCTCTATGGCGTTCTAAGCCATTCGGTAGGTGTTGCTGATGAGATGATGTTGTCAGTCAAGAGTCACGGCGATCAAGTTAGTGCGTTCATTTGCACTTTACGGATCGAACTAAAATCGGGCAAATGCGATCTCGAAAGCTCTTTCCGAAAAAAAAAACTATCCGCTCCTTATCTACTTTATCCAGAGGAATACATCGAATTCGGCCGCTATCGTAATCTGCTTGCCAAAATTGCTGCAGGATGGAAACCTCTGGCTCTCGTTAGCCTCCTTCCACACGACCATGGACTTGAAGACCAACTAGCTCTACATCCCCATCCATTCGAACTCAACCTCACTATCGATCCTGCCGAGCTCGCAAAGCTTGAACGTGACTGCGACAAGGTTGACACCGCCTTAGACGTCGCTGCTAAGTGGACAGAATACTGGGGGAAAGTTGGATCGCAATCGACCCGTTTTCATTTCAATGACTTGTTTCTCTTTGCAGACTATATCGATCGCGACCTAATCTATTATGCCTACGAAGCTTTGATTAATGCCCCTTTATTTGACCGTACTAATCCTTTAACCTGGCGTACAGAACCGCTTATCATGATCGGCCCACAGCATGGAATTGTATTTCGGTATCGTGGAAATATGTTGGTTTTCGAAAATACGTTGATTCGGACCTGAAATAGCCCCCTGATTCACCAGACACAGCCTATGCGTTATTCTTACTGATAGGAATAGGACTGTGCATATGACTAGGGGTCCAGTCCCGTTTGATCATAAACGCGCTTAACGAATAGCTCCGGCTTCTTTTGCTGCCATTCTTTAAGCGCCTGGATGGGTGTTTTGGCACCGATGGCCCGGTGCGGAATGCGGTGTTTGTAAAGCTTTAAATAGTTGAGCAAGGTCGGCTCCAGATCGGCCGGGCTATCGCCACCAGAGTTGATGGCTGCAGCGACTTGATTCTGACAGATGGCTTTCGCCCCAAGCGGACTTTCGCACAAGCATGTGACAATGCGTGAGTTTTTCTGATTGGCAACTTGTTATGCTCTTGGGCGGTTAACGGCCAAGAGCGGACTTTACGTAGGTTAATTCTAGCTTCTACTTTGCAGCGTAAGCGATCGCTGGAACGGCGGTCATAGCTGAGTTTGGATAGCGCCGAAAAATAAATGGAGGCAGTGTTGGCGTTGAACTTGGACTTTAGACGTATTCGGGAACATCGAGGAACTCAGAACGGCGGCTTCGAAGAACTCTGCTGTCAGCTGGCAGCCTTGGAAGACCCGGCGGCGGGCTCTCGGTTCATCCGCAAGGGCTCAGGGGCCGACCAAGGGCTCGAGTGCTACCGAGCCTATGCGGACGGTCACGAAGTTGGCTGGCAAGCGAAGTACTTCATCGGCGGTTTCGAGGACGGACAAGTAGGCGACCTGGCCGATTCGTTGAAGCGAGCCCTTAGCGCCCATCCACAGCTGACGAAATTCGTCGTGTGCCTGCCCGTCGACCTGCGTGACAACCGGTCGGGCAGGAAGGCCAGCGAAGTTCAGCGCTATGAGAGGTGGCGCAAGAAAGGCGTCAACGACGCAGCAGCCAGCGGGCGCACCATCGAAATCGAACTCTGGAGCGCGTCCATCGTCGGCGAGCGCCTTGGGCGCGACGACCCCATGTACTCTGGACGGGCACGCTACTGGTTCGATTCGGTCAAGTTCAGCTCGGCTTGGTTCCGCGACAAGCTCGACGTACAGCGCCACAACCTGGGTGAACGCTACAGCCCCGAAAGTCACGTCGAGCTGCCCATCCAGCAGGCCTTGCAAGCGGTGGCTCGCGATCCAGAACTACTCGAGGTGCCTGCAACCTGGGCTGCCGAGATTACGTACAAGATGGACGGAGCGGCCGGTAGCTTGTCGCGCGAAAAGCTGTTGACGATTGCCGACCGAGTGCGACACACCTGCGAACTGCTTCTGCAAAGCCTTGGTGCACCTCCCGCAGCGTTGGATGCATCGGTGCCGCTGGCGAGCTGGGCGGCCTTAGCGGTCGCAGCCATCGACAGCATCTCCGAAGCACTGGCCGAGGTCCAAGACAAGGTTTCCGACAAGAGCCGTTACCCCCTTCGCAAGGACCTCTTCGACCTCTACTCGGCGGTCGACCGTGTCCGCGATGAGATTGCGAGCGAGCGCTGGCAGCTCATGAACAAGCGGGAACTGGTCATCTCGGGCCCAGGCGGCATCGGCAAATCCCACCTCGTCGCTGACTTCGGACACAAGCAGCTTGAGGCAGCTCGTCCCTTCATCCTGATCCTCAGCGGAAGCCTCACCGATGGTGACCCCTGGGAGCAAATCCGTGGTCAGCTTGATTTGGCCCAAGTCACCAACGCCAACTTCCTCGGCGCTCTCGACGCCGCAGCTGAAGCCGCTGACTGCCGGGCAGTACTGGCCATAGATGCCCTCAATGAGCGGCATGGCATCGCGCTTTGGGAGACGCGCTTGTCCGGGTTCATCCGGTTGGTACAGAAGTTCCCTCGGCTGGCACTGGTGTTGACCATTCGCAGCACGTACTTCCGCTTCCTCCCGCTTAAGGAGCTCGCGCGCGTCGTGCACCCCGGTTTCGCAGGACACGCCGGCGCCGCAGCAAAGGCCTACCTCGACCGACGTGGCATCGCGCGACCCAGCTCTCCGAACCTGGCCAGGGAGTTCGAGAACCCACTGTTCCTTCGAACCTGCTGCGAGTATCTTGACGCCGAGGGCCTGAAGCAACTACCCAAGGGTATGGACGGCGTCACCGCCATCTTCGACTTCTACCTAACCGCAGTGGCGAACAAAGTCCAGAGGGAGCTGAAGCTCATCCCCGAGCTTACGATTCCGCGCAAGGCGTTGGAGCAGTTCCTGGAAGCGTGCGCGGTCCAGGGCGACGGCGGAAGCCTGTCCATGGAAGACACCATCACGCTGCTGGAAAGCGTTCACAGCTCGGGCGGCTATACGGAGCGTAGCCTCTTTTCAGCCTTTATGTCTGAAGGCGTGCTCACGCAGGACGTCGAGTGGCGGCCAAGCGGCTCCCAAAAAGAAATCACCCGATTCACGTTCGAACGACTGTCGGACCACCTACGTGCCAAACGGCTCATCAGCCAGATCGACCGCACAGACGTAGATGGCTCGTTCCGGCGCGCGCCGCTGGCCGCTTACTTCGAGCCGTATGAAAGCTGGCGGTTTGCCGGGGTCATCGAGGCCCTGGCAGTGCAACTGCCGGAGGAGTTCAACCTAGAAATCTTCGATGTCTTGTCCGCGGAGGCCATCGACGACCCGTCTCTCCTCGACGCCTTTGAGAGTTCGCTGGCGTGGCGAAGCCCGACGGCGTTCACAAGCCGGACGGCCGGATGGGTAGACAAGCTCTGCGAGGTCACTGGCCGCTCGGCCTACGGCTTGATGCTGCTCGTAAGCACCGAGCCTGAGAATTTGTTCAATGCCAACTGGCTACACAACAAACTGTGGCCGGGTCCAATGCCGCAGAGGGACGCTGTGTGGTCGGTGTTCCTGGCCGTAGATGACCTGGACGAGGGCGGTGCCGTCGCCTCGCTCATCGACTGGGCTTGGGAGGCCGACGCCAGCGAAGTCGACGAGAAACGTCTCCGGCTCGCGACGGTCACGCTGACCTGGTTCTTGTCTACCAGCAACCGGGCCGTTCGTGACCGCGCCACCAAGGCCCTCGTGAACCTCCTGTCCTGTAAGCTCAGTCACGCTGCTGCGCTCGTCGACCAATTTGCCGCCGTCGACGACCCATACATCACAGAACGCCTTCTCGCTGCCTGCTACGGCGCGGTAATGCAGGGCATGGACCGAGCACGTTGCAGGGTGCTCGCCGCATCTGTCTGGAAAAACTATTTTGCTGAAGGTAAGCAGCCGCCGCTTAACATCATGACTCGCGACTACGCCTTTGGTATCCTGCTCTACGCCCAAGCTGCCGGGGAGCTGCCCACGCAGATCAACCTCGATGCATGCAGGGCCAAGTTCAAGTCAGCCTGGCCGCTGGAACCGGTGACGGACGAGGACCTTAATAAGTACCGAGACCGCGGCTACGGCGATTCGATTTGCTCTTCCACGGACCAACACGGTGACTTCGGCAACTACACCTTGCGCCACTGGCTGCACGACATCGTGGACGCCCCGCGCACTCGTGCTGGCAGCACCACGAAGGAACTTTTCGAGCACTGGCAGGAAGCGCTCATGGACAAGGTGACCACCGAGCAGGCAGAAGCCTACCTTGCGCTGCGCCGGCTGACGGTCGATTACCGGCTGCGGCCCATGCGCGGCTCCTTCAGCGCAGCGAGCAGGCGGGAGTCCGAGCGCCTATTGGCCGAAGTCGGGAGAGCCAACGAGGTCTTCAAGGAGACTCTGTCGGAGGCGTTGCGCACCGAATACGCCGAATTCGCCGAGTACTTCCTTCTTGAATCAACGCGAATGAGCGATGACAACAGGCGCCCGTCGGGGCCTGACTATGGCCCTGTACGGCGATGGATTTGCGAGCGAGCGCATCAGCTCGGGTGGACCGAGGAGCTCTTCGAGCAGTTTGAGAGGGGCGGGAGTATCAGCCACGACCGTATGGGTAAGCATCGAGTGGAGCGCATCGGCAAGAAGTACCAGTACATCGCGCTCGCAGAGGCAGCAACCCGTATGACTGACAACCTTGCGATGTGTTCTTGGGAAGACGAAGGTAGGCTCAGGGCATTCGAGCCGGGCCCTCGAGGCCGCGACATGAAGAGGGACCTGGACCCGTCGCTGCTCGTTCGAAGCACCCTCGAAACAGGCTGGCAATCTGCACCGGTCACATGGTGGACTCCATCTGCCCCCCGACTACCATCTGGCGATACCGACCTACTCCTGGCATGGTTGCACGTAGAAAGCGACCTGTGCAATGAAGTCGGTCAAATCGAGGTTACCAGCCCCGACGGCGAAGGTTGGCTAACGGTTTTCGGCTTTCGTCGCTGGATAGTGCCGGGCCAGGGGCGGCGCACGCACGCGGATGCCTGGTCGCGCATCAGCTGCCTTGTCACCGCTCTAGGCAACGGTCCCCAGCTAGCAAAGGAACTGCTTGGCAGGCATCGGGGCGACGCGTCTCGTCTGCGGGAAAGCGACTCCCTGAGCCCCTTCCTAGGAGAGCATGGGTGGCGCGACACCCGGCAAATCGAGCTGGAACAGAACATCAGGGCTGGCATCACAATTCCGTATGCCAGCATCGTGGAATCACTGAACGTTGAAGGCAGCGGCAACGACAACTCGGTCGACGACGGGTTCTCGCTCTACCTGCCCTCGTCAGGCGTCATTAATGTGCTGGATCTGCACCTGCGCAGCGGCAAGGCTCCGGAGTACGTCGACGCCGGCGGCATTCTTCGTTGGCAGGGCCCCTCACTGCGTTCGCGCGGTTCAGGAGCCGGCGTCGTATCCAGCGACTACTTCCTGACGAAGCTTGCGAGTGCTGGTCTAGAACCCGTATGGGTGCTGGCCGGCGAGAAGAACGTGTATGCAGGTCAAGATTTTGGCGTCTCTAGAGGTGGATTCGGAGGGAGCCTGTATCACACCACGGCCTTCGCGATGGATGCCGGTACCTTGACGTCATTTGGCACGCGGACTGATTTTCATGCACCCAGCGCAGATCAACTTGAAAAGCTGAAGGCCTGATGGGCTATCAGCTACATCGGACCTCGACATCTATGCGTTGCCGCCAATGAGAGCATGGTGTCGCAAAAGGTACGTAACGCTCTAGTTTCAAAGGGATGGCACATCGAGACCGTCAGCTAACTTCTTGGTTTCCGCATGTACGCAGGCGGCGGAAGCGGTGCTGCCAGCCCAGTGTGCGTTCGACCACCCAGCGCCATTTACCCAGGCGTTCGCGCGACTCAATGCCGTAGCGGGCTATGCGTGGAACGATGCCACGGCTGCGCAACCGGGCCCGATGGGCGCGCGAAGCATAGGCCTTGTCGGCTTCCTTGGCGGCCTAACGGTCGGACAGGCCTGAGTCCTTGATCTCCTGCCGGATCTTCGGAGTGGTGCGGGCTTGGGGATGAATGCGTGAGTTCATGGACAGAAGTTTACGCGATGTGCTGCAACCGGTGGGACGATCGCGGTGGCAAACCGCCGATCAACTCGTCAAGCACGGCTCTGGCACGGAATAGGGCCATCCTGCGACGAGGAATATGACCGCACGAAAATGAACTGCTAAGATCAGGCAGTTCATTGAGTTTGTGAAATGAACGTCGGATACCTACCGGCAAACGTTCCTTCGAATAGCCCCTACCATGGAGAAAGATGATGGCAGCAGATTCGTCTAAATTTCGCCGACGCCGGCGAAGAGAAGAGAAGGCATTCTTCTGTCAGGTGGAGACGTATTTCGGTACAAAAGAATATGCTAGACACGGTCGCTGCGTTCGCCTCATTGGGATCGACGAGAGTGATTTCCACAGCTTGATAAACGACGGGAAAGACGGTGTTACCACATATGTGATCGACCTGGACTTTTGGCGCTATTTCCGGCAACAGCTAGGCCTTACTCGTTGGTGGGAGGTTATGGGACAACTTGCGAAGATCAAAGATCTCGAAACGCAGTATCTTCGAAGCCGACAGTGGTTTCGTGTCGATATCGAGGTTAGAAAGTCGTCTGCAGATTACTACTATCCAACCTTCTCCATGGATGGGCCCACTTATATAGATATCATCAGAGTCGAACCGGTAAGCGCGGACGACGCACGGCTTCCAAGCGGTGGCATTCAGTTACAAGCGCGCCCGTGTACCTCGAAGATGGGAGCGTTCGTTTCGCAGCCGTTGACTTCCGTCAAGGCTTTCACCGGCACGCGATATCAGCATGGTTCCGCAGGTACGGTGAACCGCTCCGCTCCCTACACGTTTCACGCGTTTCATGTTGGGCAAGGTATGTGCTCGTTGATCGACAACGGACGGAAAGGGTGGTTGCTCGACGCTGGTGCCGGCAAGCCAGTCACGCGCAAACGCTACCTTGATAAGTCCAACATAATGAGCAACGACCTCACCGCTAAAGTCCAACCGCTGACAGATCTCGTGATGGTGGCATCCCACACGGACTACGACCATTGGAAGCTGCTTGCCTGGGACGCTGGCCTTCGCAAAAAAGTTAGCGCAATTTTGGTACCCGCCGGTGTGAGCCACCTCCTGTTCAAAGACAAGGAAGTCATCAGCAAGTGCGTCGACACTTCGTCAACGACAATAACATTGGCCGCCAACACATCCCTAGAGCTCATCAGGGCAAATCCGAGCACCCTTGATTCTAACGGCAATTGCATCGTTGCGGTGTTCGTGCGCGACGGGCAACGTGTGCTCGCACCAGGTGACTACGTTTACAGCCGTTTCGCGTCCGATTCGTCCCCGCGCATCAAAGACCTGCACAAGCAACGATACAAGGCCGTGATAGTCCCTCATCACGGCGACAAGGAAAGTGCGAATAACGTGGTAACTGCGCACTCTCCTAATGCGCATGCTTTCTTCTCGGCCGGGACACACCGGCATTACAAGCATCCGACCGATGAGTCCCGTGACGAACACAAAGCTGCGAAATTTGTCGAGCTGTGCGACGAAACCATGGACGAGATCAAAGCAGTCCTCTTACTTTAAACAACTGCGTCGGTGATGGCTCCGGTCAGCGGCTGTTCGTGAACTGCCACGCGGCTAGCCCAACACAGTATCGAGCAAATCGCGCTCACATAGTCACTTGATTCTACCGCTCCTCGTTGATAAGCGGCCAGCCGTCCGACCTGTGTACTGTGTACAGCGTTGAGTAAAGTCAGGGAATGGCAACGGCTCTAATGGAATGGATGCCCTCTTTGAAACGGCATCGAGGTGCCCAAATAGGGGTGATATCCCCTTAACAGAAAGGAGCGTCCCCATGAAGATGATTGCCGCAGGCATTGATCTTGCAAAGAACGTTTTTCAGGTTCATGGCGTAGATGCTCAGGGTAAAGCAGTGCTGCGCAAAAAGCTATATCGATCGACGATGACGGAAAACTTCATCAATCTGTCGCCATGCTTGATCGGCATGGAGGCGTGCGGCACGGCGTGACATATAACCGATCCAAATCGACGTGTCCTAATCCGCGAAAACGAGTAGTACGAACGCACGTACCAAGGCAACGCGACCAGAACAATCCGCTGCAGTACCGATCGACGTCCAAACGCCTGGACCGGCCGTGGCGGCGAGCCCCAAACCGCTGGCACCGGCAACGCATCAAGTCAGAGCCGGCGCTCCGCAATACCTCAGCCGCAACGTCGCAAGGTGTTTAGCCATGGCAGCGTTCATGCAAAAACCAATCGAAGCTCAAGCAGTTTTTACTTAACTATGGGGGTAGTTTTGGTCGTCAGTACAGTTAAGGCAAAACGTGCGCGATTTTCTCGCAGCCCAAGGAAATGGTATTTATGTTCACCATCAGCTTGACAGGATTGCCAAACGATTAAGATTGCATCTCAACCTCAAATTTCCAGCAGTTCTGAATCAGGAATGCTCAGGTGGATGATGGCGACTCACTTTGCGCAAGCAAATATCTAAAAGTACCTAGCACAAGCCATACAATGTTTATATGGTTGCTCCAACTGCCCTAGTGCATTATCCTAAGGCAATGGACATACGCAACAAACAGATACCTAAACCACGCCATTGGCAGGAATTGGAAGACCTGTGTTTATCGCTTTTTAAGTCTATATGGAAAAATCCCCTAGCTCAGAAAAATGGTCGTGTTGGCCAGCCGCAAAATGGTGTTGATATTTGGGGAGTTGTAGGGGGCAAACAAACCTGTCTGCAAGGTGTCCAGTGCAAAGGGAAAGATGATTCTCTTAGCGCTAAGCTAACCCTGAGCGAGCTAAATGAAGAAATTGCTAAAGCGGAAAAATTCAGTCCTCCGCTAGAGCAATGGATACTGGCGACTACCGCTCCTTCAGACGTTGAATTACAACGCATTGCACGAGAACTTTCGGTAGAACGCGAACGACAAGGTAAATTCTCCGTTCAGATATTTGGTTGGGGGGACTTAGAAAGCTTACTTTGCGATCACCCAAATGTGTTGGAAGCGCACTATCCCGAGCTTGGTACTTCTTTCACAACTCTGACGAGAAAATTTACACAAATAGCTTTAACGTGCGATAAGCCATCTTTGATCAGGAACTCGCGAAGCCGGGGTGAAACCATAGATCCAACCTGGCAACAAGTTGCATTTTACCAGTCAAGAGATATCGGTCCTGCTTTACTTGGGAGAGCGCTCGGGCCATCGGATGCCCTCGCATGTCCAAAACTACCCGAGGTTTCCTCCACAATAAAGCAACTGGAGATGGCATTTTCTGCCCATTTGGTTGGTGAACCCGGGTCAGGTAAGTCTGTATGTGCTTTTCAAGTCGCGTATTCATTTGCACAACAAGGCTGGCAGGTATTCACATCGTCAGGGTCAGACGGGCTGCCTGCTGCTTTGCCGAAAAAAGAAAACGGGCAGGTACTGCTGCTTATAGACGATGCACATCTACTTGCACCAGCAGAACTACGATCACTCGCCGATTATGCCAGACCAGAATACCTCATTTTATGCACACACAACGCGATCAATGGCCACACCTCGCAACGTGGAGCTATCAGAATGGATCCCCAGGCTGGCATTGAAGCTATTTGGAGAGGGTTGCTAAAGGACCGCCAAGCGACTCTCAACGCTGTGCGGCGCGCCGATAACCATGTTGGCGACTCAATGATGGACGTGGCTCTCGAGGATCGAATTGAGCATGCGGCAAAATACGCCTCCGCTCCATGGCAATTTTGTTTTGTTCTGGGAGGCGGCTGGCGGCGGGCAGATGAGGCAGCAAATATAGCTAAAGTACTTGGCGCATCTTTGCCTTTAGCTGTCATTGCTGTTCGTCAGATTGCTTCGCGCGATGCTCGATTGAAGCTGGGAGAGTTATTTGGGCTTCTCAGTTCAATAGGCGCAGATACAGACGGGTTAGAACTACAGTTGGATGCGCTCATAGAAGAGCGGATAGTATTGGCAAAGAATGATTTGCGATGCCCACATCAACGATTAGCGGCAGTTCTGTTACCCAGGCTTCTTCGTACACAATCAGAATCAACGATCTCACTTGTTGGGGCCATGTTGAAATCTACGCTGGCTGACGAGCAGCTTCCATTGGGGGGGATAGGGGCACTATTGCATGAACTCTGGTTTTCGGATGATAGCCGTTGGCAATTTCTCATAACTTGGATAGATCTCAAACCAGTCCTAGAGAGATGCTGGAAAGCTAGTGAAGCAAATGAAATTTCGGCTGCATGCTATGTTATTCATGAGATGCTACATTGGCCCGGTGGGTCAGTAAATTTAATTCTTCAAGGTAATGAGTCAAAACTCATCGAATGGCTGGAAACCGCGCAATCTCCCATGGGGCATGGTCTTTCCCGGCTATTAAATGGCTTACTTTCCAGAGATGAACAGAACACCATCTTTCTCATTCGCAAGGCATCACCATACGTCGTGGCCCACCTTATTTCCAACGTGGATGCAACCAATATCTGGCATATTGGATCGGTAGCAAAAAGCCTTCGACTATGGTCAGGGGACTCGTGGACGAAGGAGGTATCGAGCAGTTTAAAGTCTGAGCCACTACTTGCATTATCAGCATCATGGCCCGAGGGTGAACCGCTGCACAAGATTATCGAACTGCTGGAAGCACTTATTTACTTGCACGAAGACCTTACGCTTAGCATGGTCGAGGCACTTGTTCCTGAAATATGCAAACGGCTCATGACCGATCCCGTTATGCATTTTAGGGAGATTAGCGACCTCGCATGGCATGTGCTGCGTGTCCTAGATCCGCTGGGCACTTGTAAAGGAAAAATGGCACCTTCCAAAAGGCGCCTTCAAATTGCACGTTCGATCTTTGTTAATGTAGATCTAAAGATTATTGGAGCCAAGCTTTGTCAAGCTCCTTTACGTATGTTCCAGCAAGTCTACTATCTGCTTGCCTGTGTCCGGCGCGTCTCCCCGTCGATGTTCCAGGCACTAGTTCAGTATATGGACTGGGAGCGTCTAGCATCAACTATAGGTGAACATTGGAAACATTTACCTCATGATGCTGAAATTTTGCTCGGAGTGGCATCTTCAAGTACCAAGACTAAGCAGAAAATAGCAGATCTTATCAAAAAAAACCTTTGGCGGATGGAGTCGATGCCGCCAAGGCTGGCCTATATCGCGCCTACTAGCGCAATTGAATTTGTTCGTTCAGGGAAAGAAATTTCCATTGCCAACACAGCTCATGTCCAATGGATTCTAGGTGCGTACTTGATCGATCTTTTTTCTAAGGAAGCACCTGAACTGGTAGCAGCAGTTGTGAAACAATGCATCCCGACGGTTGCGAAGAGCTTATCTGAAGAGCACCCTAGCTGGTATAAAGATAGCTCCATTTTAGTAGAATGCGTGCTTAAATATATACCGGAAGCTTTACAACAGGCGTTTGATCAAATGGCTCCGGAAAAGGCACAAGTCGGATGGACTGCGGCACTGGAGGCGGGAGGAGGAAGTAAAAAATCTGCTCTGCTACTAATTAAGGCCGCACGTGACCGCAATGATGGAGTAGGAGCGTGTGCGAGACAACTGGAAGACTACAGTAACCGAAAAAAGCGTAAACGTACCTGCCGCACTCAATCTTTAGAGCGAAGCTAGACGACAGTGCGACCTTCCCAAATAGGATACATGGATGAAATTTAATGTGGTGCGTATAGGGCAGTCTATGCCAGTTGGCAGGACAAATGCTGCGTTTCTGATTGAGGATCAGTGGGATGACTGGGGGAAATACCGCACTCAGTTCTATCTCCGAATTGCTGACTTAAGCGGAATTCTCCACGACATTGGCAACGTAAAAATCGGCCATCAAGGGTTGTTACCTGGTGCGACTACGGCTGAAAACACTCGAGCTCCCGTGTTGCAGGATCAGTTTGCGATACTCCCGCCAAGTTATTTCTCATTAGCACGAGGTGAAACGTACTATGAAGCATTACTTAAATTGCCAGACGATTTGGGATTGACTGTACTGAGGGGCTTGAGGGATATTGCATATGACCTTAAGATTTTTGACAAGGTCAACAATGAATATGTGGTTGGTGAATCTCTACTAAGAGATCTTCCTTCAGCTAACGTCAGAAATCGATGGCATAGACTAGCGCGTGGCGATGCAACGCTCACACCATTTCAATTTTGTTACTTGCGGCCGGCTCCACAGCTGGGATTACCTCCACCTCCGCCAATGGATTTCGTGGTCACACCAAACTCCACACCTCCGACAAACGTACATGCACTAATCGGTCGCAACGGCGTAGGCAAGACACACTTCATGCAACACTTGGCAAAGGCGCTGCTTAATTCTGGAGGACCTGATAAATCTGCTGGCACACTGTCTCCGCTCGGCCACAACTCCGATGATTGGACGTTTTCTGGCCTTATCGTTGTATCGTTCAGCGCATTTGATGACTTTGACCTACCGATTTTAGAGACGTCGGAAATCACAGCGCATGCCGTGGGGCTGCGAATTAAGAATGCGGAGACGCAAGTGGTTCGTGTAAAGAGTCCCTCTGATTTGGCGCACGATTTTACGAACAGTTTCGCGATCTGCCGAAAAGGGCTACGTGCTGATCGCTGGCGCCAAGCAGTAGTGACACTAGCAAATGATCCAGTATTTGCTGATGCGAATGTCTCAGATTTACTTAGTTTACCGGACGAACTGTGGCAAGCCGAAGCCTTTGATTTTTTCCATCGGCGCCTAAGCTCAGGTCATAAAATCGTACTACTCACAATTACCAGATTGGTTGAACTAGTCGATGAAAGAACCTTGGTATTGATGGATGAACCCGAGGGGCACCTTCATCCCCCTTTGCTGTCGGCATTTATTCGAAGCCTATCTGATCTTTTAGTCCGCCGTAATGGGGTCGCTATTTTGGCTACGCATTCGCCTGTGGTGTTGCAAGAAGTACCTCAATCATGTGCTTGGATTCTACAAAGGGCGGGACATAGCTCTGTTGCGGAACGTCCAACAATTGAAACCTTCGGTGAAAACCTTGGCGTCTTAACGAGGGAGGTGTTTGGATTCGAAGTGACTACTGCTGGATTTTATGGTTTGATTCAAACAGCAGTCTACAGTACGCCTCCCCTCAATTACGAGCGGGTCTTAAAACATTTTGATGAGAAACTCGGAGCAGAAGGGCGTGCCATTGCCCGAGCACTTGTAACTAACCGTGACATAAAACGTACTCAATGAGGAAAATAAATCCGCCAACCTATAGCCTTAAAGCGATCCTCGAACTATGTGCAGACAGCGTTCAAGATAAAGGATTATCATTGCGTCTTCTAGGTGCTATAGAAACCCTTTCGGCAGCAGAGACAGTATATAGAGAGCTAGGGAAGTCCAACGATCTATACACAATTGCAGCGACGGATGCAGTAGATAAATGGGTAAGTAGAGGCGAGATGGAAACACTCTACACCCAGACATTCGCGCGAAAAGGCGGTCCAAGTCGCTATATTTACGACACGATTCGGGCGAGTTCGCCAGGCGGACTTTGTCCACTGTGCAATCAACGCCCTGTTTCGACGTTGGACCACCATTTGGCAAAGGCTGAACATGCAAACTTTGCTGTTACTCCCATCAATTTAGTACCTTCATGTAAGGACTGCAATACAGACTCCGGAGCCAGAAAACCCACAGTCAAAAGCGAACATACTTTACATCCTTATTTTGATTCTGTAGATGGCGAAGTGTGGCTTACGGCCAGCTTAATTCCTGGCACACCACCATCGTTGATATTCTCGGCGACTCCACCAGTTCACTGGACGGACGACCTGCAGGCAATAGTAAAAAATAATTTTAAGGTTTTCGGCTTGGGTGAGCTCTATACAATACACGCAGCTGGTGAATTGATTAATATCTACTTTGATATTGAATCCAAACCTTGGACTCAGGAAACACTTAAAGCCCATTTGCTGGAACAGGCAGGAAATCGCCGAAGGATGGTTAAAAATTCATGGCAAGCTGCGGTCTATGAGGGACTAGCAAAGTCCGATTGGTTTTGTCAGGGCGGCTACAAGAATGTCGCACACAGCCCTCTAATACCCCCTCAGACATGACTTGTGCTTTGTGAACGGTAATCCCGTCTTTCAATTGCACTGAAATCGCCACGATTGCCGTAGGCACTTTGTTACCATAATTAGTTACGAAAGGACACTCGCTAGTGAAAGTTCCTGCTCTTCGTGTCGAGCTGTCCAAGCAAATGCGAGCAATCGACTAGTCGCTTGGCAATCAGGTTGCGCACGCCGCTCTTCGATTGCCAGATGCCGTACACGCCCAAGAGTGAGGCATTCATCAGTTCGGCGCGCTGCTTTTCCACCAGCACGGGCCAGACGCCGCAGCCCCTGGCCAGCTTGCGATCGCTGAAGGTGTTCGGGATATCCGCCGGCACAAAGCGCATTTTGTTGAGGCGCTCGCGCAAGAGAGCAAGCAGAAGACGGGCTAGTTTATCGTAGCCAACTGTGCCGCTATCGCGCGCAGAAGCAGGCGCACTGCTGCTGCCTCGATCGGATAAACCATCCTTCGCCGACAGTTATGGCTAGGGAAGGCCTGCTTTTGCTAGCGCGCGGTACGAGTCTCTGCAGGGCAGGGGAGATAGACTCAGACCCGATCTCGTCGGTGGATTAGGCTGCTACGCGATCGCACACCAGGTGCCTGGCAGGACACCGAGCCTCCAACACGATCTATCGGTTTTCATCTTTCAAGAACCATGGACCAGGAAAGCCTAAGCTACTGGTGGCGATTCAATGGCACCGTCCGCTTTCGCCCCATACCGGTCATTGAAGTATTGCTCCTGACTCTGGAACTAGGCTAAATGGGCGCCAGCCGCCTGGTGGGTCCCATTCACCATCACCACGAATCTGACCCGCGCTCGCATCGTGAAGGACTACACCGTCGATCCCAAGCGGCGACTGCTCCCAGATCAGACCTCCTGTATGGTCAAAAGCAAGAACTTCAGATGCCGAAGTTACAAGCACTGCGATGCGGCTATTTAGGTTCTCAAGGTCGCGCGAATCGTACAAATGGCCAAAGTAACCGTCCAGCTGATGGCGACGAACTTCGCCAAGGTAAAGATAAACGACGAACACGAACTGCCCAAAGCCGATGTAAACGATGCCCTCAGCGAAACGTGTGCTCTGAAAGCATGAGTACCCTGCGCTGGCAAGAATGTTTACGCGAGTCACCGGCGCACTATGGTGAGCGATCAAGACACTGGCAACAATGTTGGATTCTGAGGTTGGGCCGCGAGCAACAAGGACGCGACCATGTTCACTTTGCTCGCCAAGACTAAGAAATTTAACTTCCATCTGCATTTGTTTCCAAGGGATACGTCGAGTGACCGTTTCTGGCTGCGGACTCAATCGATCAATGCAACACTTTAACTTAAATGCATCGTTGCAGAACAGAAATCATGCGAAACGGAACTCGAATCGATTGCTCCGCACCCCGCGAAAGCCGGGGTTAACGTTGCAAGAGGTTTAGCCACGCAAGCGTTCATGGTGGAATCCACCGAAGCTCGAGCAACTATGGCTTCAGCGCTGCAAGAGTTACTGCAGGGCAGGCAGGATAGACAGGCCAGACCCGATCTCGTCGTTGGATCAGGCAGCTACGAGATCGCATACCTGGCGTCTGACAGGACAGCCAGGCCTCAACAAGATCCATCGGTTTATCATCGTCCAAGAACTGCGGATCAGGCGAGTCTGAGCTACTGGTGGCGATTCATCCATGAGGTATGGCGAAAACTAGACGCCGCATGAAGAGGAAGTTGAATCACTACAACGTCTTGGGATTGCGACTAAAAACCAAGATATATTCCAAATAGTCATCACGCCAATGTAACATGATTGAAAAGTGACAAAATCACAAACCTTGTAGACATATTCTAGATCTACAATCAAACCTACCAAAATCTGGACGAGATTATCATCATGAAACCAACGCTGGCCATCATCTATGCATCTGGTTTTCCCAATGCGTCATTCCACCAATTTGCCGATGCATTAAAAGATGAAACATTAACAGTTCATTTGGAGGAACGTGAACCGCCCGGACCTATGGCAGGATTAATGTGGACGATGCTCACCGCATCAGCACTTTTCATTGCCAGCTCCTATTTTGGTGGAATGCTGAAAGAATTGGGAAAAGACCACTATGAGGTACTCAAGAGGGAACTGGCCAAGCTTACAAAAAGCACCATGGACGAGCCAAGAATAGAGCCTGTCCTATTCGGCACAGCTGGAAAGTTAGACAACGGCGATCCGATTTCCATGGGGTTCTCCATATGGGCACAACTTCCGAATGGATATACTCTCAAACTTCTTATTCCCAAGAAAACTGAGAACGTAGACTACGCAGCTGGAACCGATGCGTTTCTGGATTTCGTTTTACGCTGCCATGAAGAAGGCGACAACATCCTTTCAGACGCAGGGCTCGACACTTCCAGCCGCCAGATTAATCCGATCACGTTGATGTACAACGCCGAGATCGGCAGGATTGAATGGGCAAATCCGATCCCGAAAGCAGCAAGATCTTGAGCCTGGCCTACGACCTCTCCCAAGTTATGCTCATCCAGATTAAGAGCGACTAACAAAACGGCTGAATGTAATGCTGGCAAATGAGGATACCTGCAAGCGAGCGAAGCGATCGGCCCCGTGCTCGTAGCGGACACGCTACCGACGGGAACAGCAGAGCCAACGCAGCGCCTGTTCGAAGGGCATCAACATTTGCCTTTACACGTTCACATCTTGCCCCATTAACAAGCATGCATCTACAGCCTGACTAAGCACGATGCGGCCCAAACCTGCCCAGAGGAACCTGAGATGATGAAGCATGCCTCCTCCTATAACTTAGGCGCTCTACGGTCTTGCTTCTATTGGCAGAAAATATCGCGCACCCGCATGGCAGAATCAAGATAATTATGAGCAGTTTACTATTTCCAGCCTCCTTGTACGTCGCGTATGCCACAAGGTCTCGACCATGAGGGGGCCGATTACCTCGGTGCGAATTCCTTTTGGCTTACTTGGTGGGCGGATGGTTTCGCCGGCAGAAGTAGTGAGCGGCCTGGCATGTGGCTGCGTATGCCCAGGATGCGGCGCAGCGCTGGTGGCGCGGAAAGGATCCATTGCTTGGTGCTTCGCCCATCATGCCAAGACTGGCTCGGAGAGCTGCTCAGAAAGCGCCATCCATGCAGTCGGTAAACAGGTCATCCTTGATGCCAACGCCCTGGTAGTTCCAGCCTATATCATCGAAGCTTCCGGCCCCACAGTAGATGGAGAGATACACTATAGTCATCGCGTGCTGGGCGTTGCTCGCCGCATACGATTCGATCATGCTATCGGCGAGGTGTCTGAAGGCGGGTTACGAATTGATGTAGTCGGATATAAAGGCCAACGTCGTCTGTTATTGGAGATCTTTGTGACGCATCGCGTTGACGCGGACAAGCTGCGCAAACTACAAGAACTAGGGGCCCCAGCATTAGAGATTGACCTCTCAGACATGCCGCGCATGGGGGCCGGCCTCGTTCTGGAGGAGGTACGCAAACGCGTTATTGATGGAAACAGTCATAAAAATTGGCTGGTGTTTCCTGGCGAGCAGGCGGCCCGCATTGAACTGGAGCAGCAGTTAAAGACTGAGATTGACGCGAAGAACAAGAAAATCCTGCGGGAGGAAGAGGCCAGCCGGCGTCGTACATCGGAGCTTGAACGTATACGAATTGCGAACCACAGCGCGTATCGCGCTTTACCTGACGAAGAGAAAGAACGCCAATGGCGAAAAACACTGCAGATTGGCGATGGTTGGCCAGACTACATCGCGCCATCGACCTTTGATACTCCCGGGCTAGAAACACCAACACGCTTGTGGCAAGCACTGCTTTTCCAAAATTTCGTCGATCGACGTAAAGGCATCAAGGAAGGATTCACAATTGACCACGTCGTTACCTGGGCCCGTGAATGGATTGGCGTGAAGAGGGCACCTGGCAGAGATCCTATCGGTGTATTGCGGAGATATGTGGCATTTCTGGAAGCGCGCAACTATTTGGCCAAAAGCCCTTTTAGACCAAATGAAAGCACAGTGCGTTACATCGTTCCAGCTGATCCACAGACGAAGATTTCGGCAGTGGTCCGCGCCAAGGCCGCTGAAATCAAAAGCGTAGGCGCTGGTGGAAGGGCGATGGTACAGAGTGCTGAACATAGATGGCAATGGAACGAAAAATGGCCTCGCCGCGCGGTACTCTATGAAGAGATCCACACCCAACTGCAAGGATCCGAGCACCAAGAGGCCCTGTCTGAAGCGGTTGATGCGCTCGGGCCCTTAGACCGCCCAGAAACACCGGATGAATTTGGACATCAACTTGTCGCTCAAGGCGTGCCGCACCCATTTACGATGGAGATGTTGAAACGGCTGGATTTGATAGTTCCTCACACCAAACGGTATCGCCCGATCTAGGAATAGCGAGGACCTAGGAATAGCGAGTTGATTGCAAATTGGCGTCCACATTATGATGGACGCGAATCATCGATCAGGGGAAGTTCAGCAGTTTCACCCTTTGCCATTTACCCAGGCGATCGTGCGACTCGATGCCGTAGCGGGCTATGCGTGGAGCGATGCCACGGCTGCGCAACCAGGCCAGATGGGCACGCGAAGCATATTGGCTGATTGCACAACAGCGCTTTACCCGCGCCCCGCCTCACACTCATACGCGATAGCAAACGATTCGTATGGCTGCAGACTGAGGTGGTCGGTCCAGCTGTCACGCTGGGCATAGTTGCTGATCAAGCCATGCCCGGCAATGCCATGCAGCATTGCCGGCAGATCCAATTCGACGTGTTCGCCGGAGAAGTTGTTGACGACAACCAGCTGTTGGCTCCCCAAGCTGCGCTGGTAGGCGAATACCTGCGGGTGCTGCTCCAGCAACGGCAGGTATTTTCCGTAAACCATGACATCCCAGTGCTTGCGCAGTTCGATCAGCTTCTGGTAGTGGAAGAAGACCGAATCGGGTTGATCCAGCGCGGCCACGACGTTGATCTCGGGGTAGTTTAGATTCAGCTTTAGCCATGGCGTGCCAGTACTGAAGCCGGCGTTGTGTGTGCTGTTCCACTGCATGGGGGTGCGTGCATTGTCCCGCCCGTTGGCGTGGATGTCGGCCATCATCGTCTCCGGTGACACGCCGGCGGCCGTGCGTTCGTGGTAGAGGTTGAGCGATTCGATGTCGCGATAGTCGTCGATGGAATCGAAACGTACATTGGTCATGCCTATTTCCTCGCCTTGATAGACGTAGGGGGTGCCCTTGAGAAAATGTAGCGCGGTGGCCAGCATCTTGGCCGACTCGACCCGGTAACGGCCGGGGTCGCCGTATTTGGATACGGCGCGCGGCAGGTCGTGGTTATTCCAGAACAGCGAATTCCAGCCGGCATCGGCCAGCTCGGTCTGCCACTTACTGATGATCTGCTTGAATTCGATCAGATCGAACGGCCGCAGCTTCCATTTCCCTTCCTTGGTATCGTGGGTCATGGTGATGTGCTCAAACTGGAAGACCATCGACAGCTCCTGACGCGCCGGGTCGGAATACAGCTTGGCGGTCTCCGGGGTGGCGCTCCAAGTCTCGCCCACCGACAATACATCGCGTGCGGCCAAGGTCGCTTGGTGCATTTGCTGCAGCAGCGGGTGCAGTTGGGCGCCGTTGGCGATAATCTGCTGGTCGACCTGTTTGCCGATGAGATCGATCACATCCATGCGGAAGCCGCCGATGCCCTTGTCCAACCACCAGTTCATCATGCGATGCACCTCTTCCTGCACCTGGGGATTTTCCCAGTTCAGGTCCGGCTGTCGTTTCGAGAACAGATGGAAGTAATATTCACCGCTGGCGGCATCGTATTCCCATGCACTCCCGCCAAAAAACGAACGTTGCTGGTCGGGCGGGGAGCCATCGGCGCCTGCATTGCGCCAGATGTAGTAGTCACGGTAGGGGCTATCCTTGGATTTCTTCGCCTCGACGAACCAAGCATGCTCGTCAGAGGTGTGGTTGACCACAAGATCCATCAGGATACGGATGTCGCGCTTGGCCGCCTCTGCGATCAACTGCTCCATCTCGGCCAATGTGCCGAATTCAGCGGCGATATCCTGATAGTCGGAGATGTCATAGCCGTTATCGTCCATCGGCGACCGGTACACCGGCGACAGCCAGATCAGGTTGATTCCCAGATGTTGCAGGTAGTCCAGTCTGCCGATGATGCCGGCCAGATCACCGACCCCATCGTGATTGCTGTCTTGAAAACTACGTGGGTAGATCTGATACACGACGGCGTTATGCCACCATTTCTTATCCAACATGATTATCTTTCTCGCTTATGGATTGGCGGCACTGTCTTGCAACGTGCCAAGGGATCGCCAGGGGGAGGGGAGATCCGATCTCGTCGTTGGATTAGGCAGCGACGAGATCGCACACCACGACCCTGGCAGGACACCCAGGCCCAACACGACCCATCGGCTTTTCATCTTTCAAGAACTATGGATCAGGACTGGCTAAACTAGCGGTGTCGATTCACCATGTAGACGTTGACGACGTCATCGTTATCAACCTCCAAAACGTGAACCTGCAACACAAGCTCGCTGCGGCTGCGGCTGCATCAGTCGGATATGACATCTTCGCCATCGCTTATAGCCGAATAAGGCTAATCCGTACCGATGAAAAAAAGAAGCCCGCTGGAACTTTCTACAAGGATAGAAGTCTAACAAAATCTACTAAAGTATAAGCATGTATAACGTGAAGACCTTATACTTTACTAGAATTTCCTATCAATGGAGGTTGCATGGACCCCGTAAAAAACCCTTTCGCACCCGGCGCAGGTAGCCGCCCACCGGAACTCGCAGGGCGACAGGCGATTATCAATGATGCGCGCGTGGCTATCGATCGAGCCCTGCTTGGAAGACCTAGCCGATCTCAAGTGTTCCTGGGCCTTCGTGGCGTAGGTAAAACCGTACTTCTGAATGCTGTTGAGGCCATGGCCAACGAGCGCGGCCATCTAACTTCCAGCATCGAAGCGCCGGAAAGTAAGCCGCTAGGAGAATTGCTTTTGCCGCGCGTACATCAGGTGCTACGCAAGCTCTCTCTTATCGACAATGCTAAAGGCAAAGCATACGAGGCACTGCGTGCGCTACGATCCTTTGCCGCTGTGTTCAATTTTGAATACGGAGACATGTCAATCTCCGTCGATCCCGAAGTAGGAGTAGCAGACAGTGGCGACCTGGAGAACGATCTTCCTGAGTTGTTCGTACGTATTGGCGAAGCTGCAAAAGCCGCAGGAAAGGCTTGGACGCTCCTCATTGACGAGCTCCAGTACCTTAGCCAGAAGGATCTGGCAGCTCTCATCGTTTCGCTCCACAAGATCAATCAGAGTGAGCTCCCCATCTTGTTTTTCGGTGCCGGATTACCCCAAGTAGCAGCATTATCTGGCGAAGCCAAATCCTATGCAGAGAGATTATTCCACTTCCCAGAGGTCGGTGCCCTGTCTGAAGTCGATGCCAAGGCAGCCATCCGACAACCTGTAAATGAAGAAGGTGCAGTGATTGATGAGGGGGCTCTAACCGAAATATTCCTTAAAACCAAAGGCTACCCTTACTTTTTACAGGAATGGGGCCACCAATCCTGGAACCTTGCCGTCGGGGATACGATCACCCTTCATGACGCAAGACAGGCAGAAGCAACCACCCTGAAGCGTCTGGATGAAGGCTTTTTTAAGGTGCGTTTCGATCGATTAACGCCGAAAGAGCGCGAGTATGTCATCGCTATGGCAAGGTTAGGGAACGGGCCATACCGCTCTTCAGATGTGGCCGACGCGCTCGGTGAATCCTCGCAAAGCCTAGGGCCGCGCCGTGCCCAGATAATAAGCAAAGGAATGATCTACAGCCCATCTCACGGAGACATCGCATTCACTGTTCCGATGTTTAATGACTATCTCACTCGCAATTTGGCCAATCTTGGCTGACCGGAGCCTTGTCCTCATGCCTGCCCAGATCCCTGCACGCATGCTTCACAGTCCAAGATGTGACAGCCAGGGATACCGGTTGGCAAACTGCACGTGTCCGTGGCCGGGAAATATGCTTTGAATTGGCTGCTCACTGTCGCAGGCAGAGGATGCGGATTGAATCGCTACGATTGCTGTAGGCACTTTGTTGCCATAATTAATTGCGCAAGGACACTCGTTAGTGAAAGTTCCTGCTCATCGTATCAAGCTGGCCGAGCAGATGCGAGCAATCGACCAGCCGCTTTGCGATCAAGTTGCGCACGCCACTCTTTGATTGCCAGATGCCGTACACCCCCAAGAGGGAGGCATTCATCAGTTCGGCGCGTTGCTTTTCCACCAGCGTGGGCCAGACAATGATGTTGATGGTGCCAAATTCATCTTCCAGGGTGAGGAAGATCACCCCCTTGGCCGTCTCCGGCCGTTGCCTTACAGTGACTATGCCGCAGCCCCTGGCCAGCTGGCCATCGCTGAAGGTGTTCAGGATATCCGACGGCACAAAGCGCATTTTGTTGAGCCGTTCACGCAAAAGAGCGAGTGGATGGCGGCCCAGTGTCAGGCCGACATGCCGGTAGTCCGCCACGATGTCATCGGCTTCCGTGGGCGGCGCCAGCTCCAGCACGGGTTCGGCAATGGTCGTCGTGCGCATCAAATCCCGCTCCGGCACGCTCGCCGCGGCATCCCACATGGCCATGCGCCGGTTGCCCGTCAGCGCTACCAGGGCGTTGGCTGACGCCAGCGCCTTCATATCCCCTGCATCGAGTTGCGCGCGCATGGCGGCATCGCGTGTGTTTTTGAAGGGGGCTGCAGCGCGGGCTTCTTCAATGCGCCAGGCGGCCTCTCTCATCATTCCATTGATATTATTTAAACCAAGGCGTACTGCCAGTCTGCCGTTTGCCATCGGCTCCAGGGATGCTTCCCATCCGCTCGCGCAGACATCGACGGGTCTTACCTCGACGTCATGCCGGCGCGCGTCCTGCACCAGAGAGGAGCGGCTATAAAAGCCCATGGGCTGGCTGTTGAGCAGGGCGGCGAGGAACTCGGCGGGATGATGGCACTTGAGCCAGCTACTGGCATAGGCCAGCAGGGCAAAGCTGTGCGCATGGGATTCCGGAAAACCATATTCGGCAAAACCGCGTATCTGGCCAACAATGGACGTAGCAAACTCGATGCTGTAGCCGCGCTCGGCCATGCCACTCATGAGCTGGTCTTCGAACTGTTCCAGGCCACCTTTTCTTTTCCATGCAGCCATGGCGCGGCGCAGGCGGTCCGCTTCACCGGCCGTAAAACCCGCTGCCGTCATGGCGATCGACATGACCTGCTCCTGGAAAATCGGCACCCCCAGCGTGCGCCGCAGCACCGCCTCGATCTCCGGGCTCGGATAGGTCACCGCTTCCAGTCCCTGGCGCCGGCGCAAATACGGATTGATCATGCCGCCCTGGATGGGGCCTGGCCGGATGATGGCCACCTCGATGACCAGATCATAGAATTCGCGTGGCTGCATGCGCGGCAGCATGGACATCTGCGCCCGCGATTCGATCTGAAACACGCCGACGGTGTCCGCTTTAGAGATCATCTGGTAAGTGGCGGCATCCTCATGGGGAATATCTCCCAGTTCAAAACGTTCGCCACGCTGCTCCGAGATCAAGGCGAGGGTGCGGGCAATACACGACAGCATGCCCAGCGCCAGAATGTCGATTTTTAAAAGGCCCAGTTCATCGATGTCATCTTTATCCCATTGAATCACGGTGCGCTCAGGCATGACGGCGTTTTCAATCGGTTCAAAGGCTTCCCGGACATTGCTGTGCGCGCGGAAGGCAAGCAGCGCGCCGCTGGACTGGTCGACATAGGCGTCGCCTTGCCGAGTGCGCAAGGTATAGACGGCGCTGCTGTCACCGGCAAGAGGAAAGGAAAGCTCGCGCAGATCGACCAGCCTGGTTGCCAGCAAGGCTGGCAAGCGGGCAGCGGGCAGCGGCGAGCCGCCGGACGTGGTGGCGGGGATATCGGGTTCGTCCTGGCTGCCATCGGCAATGAGGGTGAAGGTCGCCGCCGACATATAGCTGCCGGTCACTGCGGACAGCAGCAGGCCGGCGACAGCAAAACGGGCCACCGCGGCGTGCCAGCGCTGGCTGCGATTGCCATGCAGTGGACGTGCCAGCTGGCGCCAACCGCCCACCCGCTTGACCAGCAGGAATAGCCCGGAGACTGATACCAACAGCATCAGCAGGGCGGTGATGCCGACTGCGGCGCTGCCGGGCGTGTCGAGGAATAATGACCTGTGCAACTCCTTGAACCAGCGCGCGTATGCTGGCGGCGCATAGGGCGCGATCGCCTTGCCGCTGGACGGGTCGACCCGGTCCACGCCCGAGATGTCGCCGGCGCTGTAATAGACGATGATGGTTCCCGAGGCCGTGCGCTGGATCTGCTCGGCTCCCGGATAGTGTCGCGCCACCCGGCCCGCAAGTTCGGCAACGCTCACGCCCGCCGGCACGCTGGTCGCCAGCCGCTCGAGCGCGGGGGTGATCGACAGCACGGCGCCCGTCAAGCCGATGAGCATGACCAGCAGTGCGCTGATCAGGCCAGCGAGCGAATGTATCTGTCGCAACATGCGGGCAGTGGCTACATGTCGTAAGTGAAGGACTTGACGTAGCCGCGTCCACCGACGGGTTTGCCGGCACCCTGTTTGCTCAGTGGCGTGCGCACGTCTGCCGGATTATCGCGCCCGTCCTCTGCCGCGCTGTCGACCCGGATCTCGTAGCCTGCATCAATCAGGGTGTCGGCCAGTTCGACCGTCACCTTGAGGGTCTTGCCGCTGCCGACGCTCGCTCCGCTGACCCCGTCAAATTCGCTCGCCTTCAGGCCGCTGCCGCGTGCCCAGTCGCTCAGGTGCTTGTAATACTTCGTCTTCTTTCCAGCTATCCACAACGTTTTCTTGTACTTGCCGGCGGCATCCGTGACATACACCGCCAGGTAGGCGCCGTTGCCGGCGTAGTTCTTCAGTTGCGCGGTGAGTGTGACCGGGCGTGCCTGGACGAGACCGGGCAGCGCCAATGCACCTGCAAGGCAGGCGCAGACTGTCATGTTTTTCATTGCTTTTCCCCATGGGATGTTGGGCCAGCACGCCGCCTGACTGGCCCCTGCGGCACGGGGGCAAGGTAGTCGGCGGCGTCGCCGTCACTGCCGAAGTCCACCGCCAGGCTGCGCATGCGCAGCGACGCCGGGGAGTATTTGGCCTTGATTTTATTGCCGTTGCGATCAATGGCTCTGAGCTCGTAGCAGCCATCATCGATCTTGATGCGCTGGACCGTCCAGCCGCGCTGTTCGGCTTGCCGCTGCAATTGCTCGCGAGGTTTCCAGTCGGCAATCGGATCCGTGCAGTGGACATCCGCATGGACCGCATTGCTGAAAACCAGGGCAGACAGCACCATGCATGTGCGCGCTAAGAACATCGCTCGCTCTCCTTGATAACCACCTGAGCATGGCAGTTCATGCTGACATCATACTTACCCGAAGGTCATCGCGCGATGAAAAATCCGGGTATTTGCGAGTCAGCCATCGCGAGATCAATGTTTTTGCAAATACATGTGGCACATTGTGCCGCCGCGCTATTTTCCTGGCCATATCGGGCCTATTGTCCGGTAACAGGCACGACAGGAGAGTTATAAAATGATAACCATTCAGGCATTCGAACCCGCCATGTGCCGCGGCAGTGGCGTATGCGGGGTGGACATTCCACGTTCTACAAATAGACGTTTGGCATTTGCCAGACCTGCTATCGCTATCGCGCCAAGCTCGACGCGGAAAACGCTGGCGCGGCTGACTGGCTGGTACGCCTGAGCAACAAGCAGAGCAACTGGAGTTTTGGCCTCTGCTTCCTGTATTTGCGCAACGTGAAGGGGGTTACATGGAAGCACGGCGCGTCTATCGGATCTATCGCGAACTGGACCTGAACCTGCGCATCAAGCCACGTCGTCGGCTGGTGCGGGAAGTACCGTTGCCGCTCGGAGTACAGCAGCTCCGTGACCTTAGCCTGGGCGGCCAAGCGTGGCATACGCATCAACTTTATCCAGCCTGCCCAGCCGCAACAGAATGCCACTGTTGCACGCTATAAGCGCACGGCGCTCTACGATTGCTTGGCCCATCACCAGTTTGAAACGCTCGATGAGATCCAGGATTTTGCAAGCCGCTGGCTGTGGACTCACAATCACGACCGGCCCAACACGGAATTTGGCGGCATCGCGCCGAAACAGAAACTCGCCTTGGTCATTCAATTTCGACTGTTAGCGTGCTCTAAAAATGGGGGGGAGTACCGTTCGTCATGGCGGGGGAAGGGCAGTGGTATACGCTGTACTGTTTAAACTAAGCCATTTCACTTAACCATTCCTCAATTGCGTCTCCGGAGATAGGCCGACTATATAGATAGCCCTGGCCCTTGTCGCATCCCTGGGAGTAAACCACGGCTGCTTGCTGTTCAGTCTCTATTCCTTCCGCGACAGTATTCATGCCCAAGCTACGCGCGACTTTCACAGTTGCCTCTATCAAAACTTCGTGATGGAGGCTGGTACCGACCAAGGTAACAAAGGAACGGTCAATCTTGACGGTATCGACGGGCAATAGGTGCAGGCTCGATAGCGAGGAATAACCGGTTCCAAAATCATCCAGGGCAAGCTTGACCCCAAGCGCTTTCAGGCGGAGTAACTGTTCTTGGATATCTTTCCCCTGGGCCGCCAAACTTTCGGTAATCTCCAACTGCAATTTGTCTGGCTCCATTCCACTGGCGGAAAGAATGACATTCACCTTGTCGCATAAATCGTCTTGGCTCAGTTGTGCGCGTGATAAGTTGACTGCGAGCAGCCGCGGCGCTCGCGCTCCCAATCGTTGCTTCCAGCGTACAAAATCGCGGCATGCCATTTCCAACACTTTTTCACCGATTGCACCGATCAGGCCACAGTCCTCGGCGATGCCGATGAACTCCACGGGACCGACGACTCCTCGTACCGGATGTTGCCACCTTACCAATGCTTCGACGCCGGCTGCCGGGTCAAATTTCCCGCCCTCCAGGAGTCCGACCACAGGTTGGTATAAATTATATAATTCGCCTCGCTCTATTGCATATCGGAGATCGGTTTCCATGCCTCCACGCCGCAGTGCATCTTCGCGCATCTGCTGGCGAAATACCTCAAAACGGTCTCCTCCTTCGGCCTTGGCAATGGCCATGGCTATCGCAGCGTCGCGAAGCAGATCATCAGCATCACAGGCTTCAGAGTTCAGCACCACTACACCGGCGCTGAACGTGCATGTGAGCTCATGATTCACAATGATGTAGGGTTTGCTCAGGCGGTCGAGCAAGCGCGCAGCAATGCCTGATACGACGCCAGGATCAGCGAGTCCATCCAATAGCACTGCGAACTCGTCACCACCCACTCTTGCTGTCAGCGCAGTCGAAGTGCGCCTTCCTGGTAGCTGGCCAAGCGATCTCAGCGTCTTGCGCAGGCGTTCCGCCACAAGAACAATGACCTGATCTCCGACCTCATTGCCTAAAGTGTCATTAATCTGCTTGAAGCGATCAAAGTTGACGAACAGCACCGCGCAATAATCGCCGCTGCGGGCACGTGCGCGCTGCGTCATCGCTTGTAACAATTCGAGTGCGCCCGCGCGATTGGGCAACTGTGTCAACGCATCCAGCTTTGCTGCACTCGCGAGGCGACTAGCCAGTATGCTTTGCTCCCGGACTACCTCATGGGTCGCGTCCAGCAATATTGCCATTAAGCGATTGCCATCAATCTTGAGCAGGCCTAATGACAGTACTGCGGGACTTTCAGGATGATGTCGGTGATTCTCATTGACCGCGACCCGCATGCTTTCGCAGATCAGTCCTTGCTCAGGGGTGAAGTTAGTGCACAGGCGCAGCAGACCCGGTGCATACGGCTGTAGCACCTGAAAAAAATTGACAAGATCCCCGTCCAGAGAGAGCGGCATCAGCAATTGTGAGGCCATAGGGTTGAGCATCTCTATACTGCCGTCTTTTTGCAGCTGTATGAGGGCAACAGGAGCACGATACAGAAACTGTATCAAGGCCTCATAGGCACTGTCATTTTCACTGCTCATGGCCTACTCCTAAATGTTATGTAGGAAAATCAGCTGCATCAGTGTCAAAGAATGCGACTTGGTTTCGGCCTCCGCGTTTCGCTGCATACAGGGCTTGATCGGCGCGTTTCATCAGCCCGTCGAATCCCGTCAGGCTATCGTCCATTGCCGCAACGCCTATGCTAATAGTGTATGCGATGACATGCTGTTCATATATGGCGGGAATGCGTTGCACCTGGGCCCTTAAGCGCTCCGCCACCGCCATTGCATCGGCCAGATCCACAGAGGGTAAAATCACCGCAAATTCTTCGCCTCCGATACGCGCCAGTACGTCAACCTGTCGACATACGCTCTTCATTGTGGCAGCCAGATGGCACAACACTGCATCGCCTGCCGGATGACCGTACTGGTCGTTGATCGCCTTGAAGTGGTCGGCATCGAGCATGATCAGCGACACCGGCCGCAAGGCGTTTTTGCGGCGCAGTAGCTCCAGATCGGCAGCCTCGAAAAAAGCACGGCGGTTTGACAGGCCGGTGAGGTGGTCGCAATATGCTGCCTTGCGAAGATTCTCGCTGGCATCACGCTTATCTGAAATGTCCCGAAGGATCATGCAATAGGCAGCTTCTTCATCGTTGAACTGAATGGGCTGAGAGCTCTCATCGATACGGATGGGCAGTGGCGAAATCATTGAACTGCCCCAGAATTCGCTGCCGTCGGCGCGTAGCCTCGCCCCCTCATCCAAAGCCCAGCCGTTCTCGTCTGCCTCCCGCAAACGGTCCAGTTGTTGTTCTGGGATAGTAGCCTCGGAGGGGTAAAAAATGGCATATGGCTGCCCCTTGATGCTCGGTGTATGGCCAGTTACCCGGCCAATGCTTTCATTCCAGGATTCGATGCGACCTCGCTTGTCCAAGCTAACCAAGGCGTAGTCGGCAATATTGGTCATGATCGCGTTAAGCCAGGCGTCGGTCTTGCGCAGCTGTCGTTCGCGCCTGTCCTGCATGGTGATATCGTTCAGTACCGCCATCATCCGCTCCGCATCCAGCTTCAGCATACTCAACGAGAGCACCTGCGGGCCGCTGGCCGCGCCGTCCGCGTGCAGGTACAGCCGAGTTGCATCGCAGATTTGGCCATAGCTTGCACTAAACTTGCTGCACTGCAGTTGCAGGTCTGGTGCAACCGGCGCGAGCGCATCGAACAGGTTGGTCAGTTCGCCATCTCGGCTCAGCGGCATCAGCAGTTGGGCCGAAAGCGGATTGAGCATGATGATGGTACCGTCCGACGAGAGTTGAACCAGGCCGACCGGCGCCATGTACAGAAACTGAAGCAATGCTTCGTATTCCTGAGATTCCGTAGAATGGCTGAGGTTGCTCATAAACGGTGCACCAGGACGTAGGATAGTTCGGCCGCCGGATCCGACAGCAAACGCAGCTTGACCCTTGTCGGCCGCATGCGTAGTGTCAGCACATAGCTGATCGTGTCGTCCAGGGCTTGCCCGCTTTCATACGCGTCCGCAAATCGCTGCGCGACGAGGAAATTGTTCATGCACGGCGCGATCACCGTGAACAGCTCCTGCTGCAGCACGCGCTCGACGCCGAGGCCCGCCGCCTTCGATTCGAAGGTGTTGTAGCGCTGAACCCGACCGTCCCTTCCGAAGCCGATGACACCAAAGTCGAGCGCATTCAGCGCGGCTTCATCCATCGTCTCCAGGAGCATGGAGATGCCAGGCTGGTCAAACTGTATTTCTGCTTGCATGTTCATTGTTGGCTGCTCCTGTACGTATCGCAAGTGGATCTCTGTTGTCGTGTTAATCACGCTGTATCGGGTATCCACGCCTCACTCAGTAGCGCGTCCATACGAGCGTCGCTTGGTCATCTATATTACGCTTCGTCTGCCCAGGGGCCATCGCTGATGATCCAGTCGCTTGGTTTGCCTTGCCGGTTCACCGGCAGAGCGGCGCCGACGGTGAACGACACAGGGCGCGCCGCAGGTGGCAAGCGCTCCCTGACCCAGGACGCCAACTGGTCCGGCAGGCGCTCGCTTCCGCCGAAGTGCGCGGCCACCACGAACGCCTTCAGCCGCTGCCCTTCGTCTGCACGCATCAGCCGCACGTGGGCCTCGCTGACGCCAGGATGGCGCTTGAGCACCTCTGCCACCTGCGCCGGATAAACGTTCGTGCCACCGACCTGCACTGCCTGGTCGCGCCGGCCCACGGGTACGAAAGCATTCTCGCCCTGCCAGTCGATCTGGTCCGGGCAGTCGCAGCGCAGCTCGGTGCCGTCCGGCGCCTGGCGCACCAAAGTGTCGCCGGACGCGGAGCGCCGCCAGTGCGGCAGCAAGACATAGGGCCGGCGCGCATCGGTGCGCCAGCCCACACCTGCGCTTTCGCTGCTACCGTATACTTCTACCATAGACAAGCCGGACGCCGTCAGTTGCAGCGCCAGGTCGGGCGGGCAGGGTGCGGTCGACGTCACGCCCGTAACACCACTAGGCCAAATGGGGGCGTGTCGGGCAACGGCGGACCAAAGTTCCGGGTAGCCGATGATCACGTCCCCGTCCGTGGCCTGCGCGATCAACTCCATTGGGAGCATATTTCTCGCATCGACCAGCGAGGCGCGCACCGGGCCGCATGCCAGCGGGAGTAGCACGCTGAACAGGAAGCCGTAAATGTGATGCGCAGGAACGGTATATAAGACGCGCCGCGCAGGCGCCAGTTGTGCTGCGAAAAAGCACGCCTCTTGCCATAGCATGTCGAGGTTGTGGGGGCAGGACTTGGGCACGCCGCTGCTGCCGGAGCTTGTAAAGCGCAGCGCGGCGCTGTACTGGTCCAGGCCGTTACTGGCGCAGGCGATCCACTGCTCGAGCGTCGTGCACCCCAGCAACGCCTGGTCGGCGCCACTCTCGTGCAGATGCAGGCAAGCGGACAGCGCCGTCGCAAGGGTGTAGCGCTCCAGTGAATCGATACCCAAGTCAGCTTCCAGTTGCAGGCCTTCAGGCCACGGCAACGACGGCAAACCGGCGCTCCCGCGCCGCATCATGAGCAATTCAGCATGCATGAGGTCCGATACAAAACGGCGCAGCAGCGCCCAGTCGTGCCACCAGTTGGCGCAGCGCGGGTAGGGCGCTTGAGTCTGTTTCACTTCAAGCCTTCAAACGATACTTTGAGCATATGGCGGATGATATCGTCAGATTCCATCTTGCTGTATTTCTGTAAATACTCGACCGCAGGGTCACAGGTCCGAGCGTAGTAGCTGAATAGTACAACGTCTGTGGGCAGTTCGCGGTTCAACTGCCCCTGCTGCTGCGCCAGCTTGACCAAGGCCTCCAGCTGCCGGTTCAGTTTCATGACGCGCAGCATGTACTTCACATTGCGGATCAACATGTCGCGCACGTGCGGGCTGGTCGATGGCAGAAACGGCAGTCCGCCGTCCAGGCGTACCCGCAGCGCCCACTCCAGCAGGGATGACAATTTCTGCAGCGGACTGAGTGAGGTGTCTAGCGCGGCGACATAATCGAGAGCGCCGTCGAGCAGTCGTATCAGCGCCTCACCGACTAGCTCTTCCTTTGATTTGAAGTGCTTGTAAAGGCTGGGTTTGGAGATGCCCACCATGCCGGCGACGTCATCCATGGTCATCAAGTCATAGCCTTTTTGGCTCAGTACCGCCGTCGCGGCATCCAGGATAGCGTTCTCGCGCAGCTTAAATGCTTGATTTTTAAAGCTTAGTCTTGGGATGATACTCATTGGTAAATTTCCGATACTAATCAGTAGCTTTTGTTGTTCGATGGTAGTAATATTAGCATGCCAGTAAAAAAATGGTCAGCATAAACAACAAAACTATATGAACCCGCCACGTAAACGTATCGCCATCATCGGCTCCGGCATCTCAGGCCTGGCCAGCGCCTATTTCCTCAACCGCAAGCACGACGTCGTGCTGTTCGAGGCCGGCGGCTATCTTGGCGGCCACACCAACACCGTGGATGTGACGCTGGAAGGGCGCTGCCATGGCGTCGATACGGGCTTTCTGGTCTATAACGAGCGCACCTATCCCAACCTTGTGGCGCTGTTCGACGAGCTGGGCGTCGACAGCATCGCCAGCGACATGTCGTTCGGCGTGTCCATGGACGGCGGAGCGCTGGAATGGGCAGGCTCCAGCCTCGATACCGTGTTCGCGCAGCGCCTCAACGCCGGCTCGCCTTCCTTCCTGCGCATGCTGTGGGACATCCTGCATTTCAACCGCAACGCGGAGCGCTTTCTGCAATGGTCGAACCAGACAGCGCTGACGCTGGGACAGCTTCTGCAGCAGGAGGGCTATGGCGCGCGCTTCCGCGACGCCTATCTGCTGCCGATGGCGGCAGCAATATGGTCCAGTTCGCCAAGCGATATCTTGCAGTTTCCCGCAGTGACCTTTTTGCGTTTCTGTCTGAACCACGGTCTGTTGCAGGTCAACGACCGTCCGCAGTGGCGCACGGTCGCAGGCGGAGCCCGCCACTATGTCCACAAGATCGCCGCCACGCTGCCTGACATTCGTCTGAACACGCCGGTGTATTCCGTTCGGCGCAGCGCAGGCAGGATGCAGGTGTGGAGCAATAGCGCGGGCGCCGACGAGTTCGACGCCGTCGTGTTCGCTACCCACGCGCCGACAACGCTGGCCATGTTGCACGACGCCAGCCAGACAGAGCGCGCTATCCTCGGCGGCGTGCGCTACCAGCCCAACACGGCCTACCTGCACACGGACGCGAATCTTATGCCACGGCGGCGCAAGGTCTGGTCTGCCTGGAACTACCTGGCGGGCGCGCAGTCGGACGGACAGCGTCCCGTGTGCGTGAGCTACTGGCTGAACCAGCTGCAGGCATTGCCGTTCGAAACACCAGTGATCGTGACGCTCAATCCGCACACCCTGCCGGCCGACAGCAAAATGCTGGCCAAGTTCGACTACGCCCACCCGGTGATGGACCTGGCCACCGTACGCGCGCAGCAGCAGCTTGCGCAGATCCAGGGCAAGGGCGGTGTCTGGTTCGCCGGCGCCTGGACCGGCTACGGCTTCCACGAAGACGGCCTCAAATCGGCACTGCGCATCGCCGCGGCATTCGATACGGCGCCACTTTGGAGTGTGCTGCCATGAAGCAGCCTGCCGCCCAACTGTTGCACGGCCAGGTGACGCATGTGCGCCTGCGTCCGGTGCCGCACCGTTTCGTCTATCCGCTATTTTATGTGCGCTTGAACCTGGCCCGGCTGGACGAATGTCATTCTCGCTGGTTCGGCGTGGACCGCTGGCGGCCCTTGTCGATATGGCGGCGCGACTATGGCCCGCGCGATGGCTCCAGTCTGGAACAATGGATGCGCGCTCTACTGCGCGACCACGACATCGACGCCGACGGCGAAATCTGGTTGCAAACCTTTCCCCGCGTGGCTGGCTATGTGTTTAATCCCGTGAGCTTCTGGCATTGCCACGACGCGGCTGGGCAGCTGCGCGCTGTGCTGGCCGAGGTCAACAACACCTTCGGCGAAAGCCACCGCTACCTGATGCGCATCGGCCACACGGCGGGTGGCGCGTCCAGGGCCACTGCTGTCAAGCAGTTGCACGTGTCGCCGTTCTGCGAGGTGCAGGGACACTATCGCTTTCGCTTTCGCCTGGACGGTGCCAGCCACTGCACCGGGCTTGATTATCACGACGGCGACGGCGTGCTACTGCGCACCGCGCTCAGCGGCCGCCCCGTGCCGATGACCGACAGCGCATTGGCTGTTGCCCTGCTGCGCTATCCGCTTCTGGGGCTCGGCATTGTGTTCCGCATTCACTGGCAGGCGTTCAGGCTCTGGCTGAAACACGTTCCGTTCTTCAGCAAGCCGCCTGCCCCCGCCCATCAAACCACCGTGCACCAGGAGACTGTCCGATGAATCGCACCTTGTCCACCGCCACGCTGTCCGCCCCCGCTGGCGCGCGGCTATTCCTCAGGCTACTGAACAATATCCGTCACGGGCACCTGGAACTGATCACGCCCTGCGATACGCGCATGGTGTTCGGCGACGCCCATGCGTCTTCCGGCGCGACGCTCAAGCTGCACGACTGGCGCGCCTGCCAGCGCATACTGCGCGCGGGTGACATCGGCTTTGCCGAGGCCTACGCGGCTGGCTGGGCCAGCACGCCCGATCTGACCGCGCTGCTGCGCCTGGCACTGCGCAACGAAGCGTCGCTGGACCAGCTGGTGTTCGGCGGCGCGCTGGCGCGCTGCTGGTACCGGCTGCGGCACTGGCTGCGCCCCAATACGCGCAAGGGCAGTCAGCGCAATATCCACGCGCACTACGACATCGGCAACAACTTCTACCAGCTCTGGCTCGATCCCAGCTGGACGTATTCCAGCGCGCTGTTCGACGGTGACTACCAGTTGACGCTGCAGGACGCGCAGCGGCGCAAATACCAGCGCATCATCGACACGCTAGAGCTACGGCCCGGCCAGTGCGTGCTGGAAATCGGCTGCGGCTGGGGCGGCTTTGCCGAGCATGCCGCGCAGCAAGGTATCCACGTGCATGGCGTGACGATTTCGCCGTCGCAGCTGGAGGTGGCGCAGCGCCGCGTGCAGGCGCTGGGGCTGACCGACCGCGTGCAGCTGGCGCTGTGTGATTACCGTGACCTGGGCGGCGAGTACGACGCCGTGGTGTCGATTGAAATGTTCGAGGCCGTGGGCGAGCAGTACTGGCCGCAGTATTTCCGCACCGTCGCAGCGCGGCTCAAGCCCGGTGCACAGGCGCTGGTACAGTCAATCACCATCGGCGAACAGCATTTTCCGCGCTACCGCAGCAGCACCGATTTCATCCAGCAGTATATTTTCCCCGGCGGGATGCTGCCCAGCGTCGAACGTTTCGAACGCCAGGCGGCCCGTTGCGGCCTGCGCCCGGTCGAACGCCACGCCTTCGGCCGCGACTACGCCGAAACGCTGCGTCGCTGGGATGCTCGCTGCCGCCTGCACCATCCGCAGATTGCGGGCCTGGGCTTCGATGAACACTTCATGCGGATCTGGCATATGTACTTTGCCTATTGCGAGGCTGCCTTTGACGAGGGGCGAACCGATGTTTTTCAATTCCTGCTCCAGAAGGCCTAGTCGGCCATGACGTTGCTGTGGCGCCTGGGCCAGGTCGCGCTGATGTTCTGCGGGCGCGCATGCGCCCCTTCAACCGGCCCATCGCCATCACTTACTTTTTGCTGGCAAAATGAACGATACTGAACCACTCTTGGCATGGTATGCCTCGCTGACCCCGGACACCGTTGGACGGGCGGGCGAATTCTACGCGGCGGACGCGCAGTTTCGCGATCCGTTCAACGATGTGTGCGGCGTTGCAGCGATTGAGGCGATCTTCCGCCATATGTTTGTCCACACCGAGCAGCCGCGCTTCATCATCGGCGAGCGCGTGGTGCAGGGCGACCAGGCCTTCGTCACCTGGCTATTCGCGTTCCACTTGCGCGGCGTGCCGTATCAGATCTCCGGCGGCAGCCATTTGCGCTTCAATGCGGACGGCCTGGTCGTGATGCACCGCGATTACTGGGATGCCGCCGAAGAGCTGCTGGAAAAGCTGCCACTGGTCGGCGCCCCGATCCGATGGCTGCGCGGCCGCTTCCGCGTGCCGGTGCCCGATGCAGCAACAAAGGGGAGGAGGGCATGAGCGCGGCCAAGTCCATGAAGCCGGGCGCATTCCTTCAGCTGGCCGGCTGGATCGCGCTGACCGCCGCTTTTGCGGCGCTGGGCGCGTTCGCCTCCGTTCACGCGGCCGTGTTTTATGCGCAGCTGGACCGCCCCGGCTGGGCACCGCCCGCCTGGCTGTTTGGTCCCGTGTGGAGCTTGCTGTATCTGATGATGGCCATCGCCGCCTGGCGCATCGGTCGCACGGCTGCACCGCGCGCGTACCCGGCGCTACTGCTCTATCTGGCGCAGCTGGCGGTCAACGCACTATGGAGCTGGCTATTTTTTTCCTGGCATCGGGGCGCGGCGGCGTTTGTGTGCATCGTCGTGTTGTGGCTGATGATCGCGGCTGCCATCGTGCTGTTCGGTCGCCGCGAACGCCTCGCCGCCATGCTGCTATGGCCCTACCTGGCATGGGTCAGCTTTGCCGGGGTACTGTGCTTCAGCATCTGGCAGCGCAACCCTGTACTGCTCGGATAAACGATACATCGCACTACCAACAACAAGGAATTCCCATGACGAATGAAAAGCAGCTTAACTACCGTGTCGCCGGCACGCCTGCCTCCGCACGCATACGCGCCCGCTTGATGGCGAGCGGTGTCCGTTTCCACGCCAACGACAATATCGCCGACTACATCGAAAGCGGCGAAATGGATGAACTGCTGGACGAGGTCAGCCTGCGCATGCAGGGCGTGCTGGAGAGTCTGGTGATCGACACCGCCAACGACCATAACTCGCAGGATACGGCGCGCCGCGTGGCCAAGATGTATTTGCTGGAAGTGTTCGGCGGGCGTTACATCGCCCCGCCGCCCGTGACAGAATTTCCCAACGCCGCCAACCTGAACGAGCTGATGATCATCGGTCCCATCACCGTACGCAGCGCCTGTTCGCACCACTTGTGCCCCGTCATGGGCAAGGTGTGGATAGGTGTGATGCCCAACCAGCACTCCAACCTGATTGGCCTGTCCAAGTATGCGCGGCTGGCGGGATGGATCATGAGCCGCCCGCAGATCCAGGAAGAAGCCGTGGTCCAGCTGGCAGAACTGCTGCAGGAAAAGGTCAAGCCGGACGGTTTGGCCGTGATCATGGAGGCCGATCACTTCTGCATGCAGTGGCGTGGCGTTAAAGACAATGACGCGCGTATGATCAACAGCGTCATGCACGGTTCATTCCTCAAGGACCCCGCGCTGCGGCGGGAGTTCCTCTCACTGATCAAACGCTGATACACCATCCAAAGGAGTTCCTATGCTCGTCCGTTTACTGTATGCCAGCCGCACCACGGGCACTATCGATGTCGCTACCATCGGCGCCATACTCCAGCAGTCCCGCCGCCACAATCCACCCAGCGGCATCACCGGCGTCCTATGCCACAGCGAACGGTTTTACCTGCAGCTGATCGAAGGCGGACGCGAACAGGTCAATATCCTGTATGCCCGCATTCTCGCCGATGCACGACACACGGGAGTAACACTGCTGCACTATGAAGAAATGAGCGAGCGTCGCTACGCTGGCTGGACGATGGGGCAGACCAACCTCGACAAGCTCAACCCGGGCACGCTGCTGCGCTACTCGATGCTTCCCGAGTTCGATCCGTTCGCACTTGGCGGAGACAGTTCGCTCTCGCTGGTCGACGAGCTGATGGCTGGCGCTGCGGTCCTTGGCCGGGCATAAGGGCGACGCGCCATCTCATCTGCACGGAATCTGTCGAGGAATCAGCCGTTTGCGGCGGGTTCATGTTCAATTTTGTTGCGTTTAACTCAAAAAAGAGGGGTCTGTCCCCGTCTCACCAGGAGTTGCTGTGGCGATGAACTGGATTTGCACCGGTGTCTTCGGTATTTTTCGTCTTTTGTCTGCCGATTACGCGATATAATCAGAAATTATAGGTTCATTATCGGTTCTAGCTATGGTGCAATCTTTACTCCCTCCTCAGGTCGACAACAGCCAGGCTGTTCAATATCGCAGCGGGGTCGCCGCCAGACTTGCTGGCTTGCCGGTTGAAACGTTGCGGGTGTGGGAGCGTCGCTACGGCATCTCCGACACCGGCCGTAGCGCGCATGGCCAGCGCTTGTATTCCGAGGATCAGGTTCGTCGGCTGCGGCTTATGAAGCAACTGGTCGACCAGGGTCATCCAATTGGCGCGCTGGCGAAGCTGCAGTTGGAGCAGCTGGGCCAGTTTGCGTTGGTACCGGAGCCTGGCGCGCCTTTGCAGCCTTTGCAGCCTTTGCGTCTTGCGCTGATGGGTGCGGCTCTGGCGCGACGCCTGGCTGTCGGCGGGCGAGAGTTGCTGGCGCTCGATATCGTCGCCAACTTTCAGAATCTGGACGATGCGGCCGCAGCATGGGCTGGCACCGGTGCGCAACTGCTGTTGATGGAAATATCGGAACTCGATGAGCACGTGGTGCCGGCGATTTGCGCGCTGCGTCAAACACTGGGAATGGCGGTGGTGGTGTTGTACCGTTTCGGCGCCAGCGCTACCATACGCCAGTTGCGTGCTCAGGGGTGCCTGGTTGCGCGCGTACCCAGCGATGTGGCAGAAATAGTGTTGCTGTGCCAGGCGGCGCTGGCTGCGTCGCCCCTGGCGCAAGCTCAGCTTGCGCGGCAGCGCCCGACTGCGCCTGTCCCGCGCCGCTTCGACGACCGGGCTTTGGTGGAGCTGGCGGCGGCCAGCAGTACTGTCCACTGTGAATGCCCGCGCCATCTGACGGAGATCTTGTTAATGATCAACAGTTTCGAGCGTTACAGCGAACAATGTTCGTCGCGCAATGTGGCCGACGCGCTGCTGCATGAGCAGTTGGGGCACGCCGCCGCAACCGCCCGCATGGTCCTGGAAGAAGCGCTGTTGCGGCTTGCTCGGGCGGAGGCTCTGCCCTTGCCGGCGGGACTGTAAGCGCAAAGTCATCACTTATCAGGAGCACTATGCCGTATTACACCATCACAAAAGCCCACTGCGCACTGCGCAAGAGGCTGAAAATCTCATGACGAGCTCTTCTCGCATCGCCATCATTGGCGCCGGCATCGCCGGTCTGGCCTGTGCCACGGCCCTGAAGCAGGCAGGCTTCCAGGTGAGTCTGTTTGACAAAAGCCGCGGCGCGGGAGGGCGCATGAGCACACGGCGCGGCGCCGACTGGCAATGCGACCATGGCGCACAGTACTTTACTGCGCGCAACCCTGAATTCCGGGCCGAGGTGACCCGCTGGGAGCAGGCCGGCGTGGCTGGGCATTGGCAGCTGCAGCTGCGCAGCCCCGATGCAGACGGATGCAGCGGCGGTGCACCCGTCGAGCGCTTCGTCGGCGTTCCGCGCATGTCATCTATCGCCGCGTGGCTGGCCGCAGATCTGGCATTGCACACAGAGACTGCGATCAGTGCCTTGCAACGTGAAGACAGCGCCTGGCGCTTGCATGTGCAGGACGAGGGGCCTCTTGCGCAGCGCTATGACATGGTAGTGCTTGCCGTGCCGGCGCCGCAGGCGGTACCACTGCTGAATCAGGTGGCGCCATTGCAGGCCGCGCTGGCGGCCGGGACAAGCATGGCGGGCTGCTGGGCAATGATGCTGGAGTTTGCGCAGCCGTTGGCATTGGACTTCAATGCGGCTTTCCTCAACTCCGGTCCGCTGCGCTGGGTGGCACGCGACAGCGCCAAGCCTGGCCGTAGCGGTCGCGAAAGCTGGCTGTTGCATGCCAGTGCCGAATGGAGCGAGACGCACATTGAGCTCGATGCCGATAGCATTGCCGCGCAGCTGCTCGCAGCCTTTATCAGTTTGGGCGGGCAGGTACCGCAACGCTGGAGCGTACACCGTTGGCGCTATGCCAGTACGCCCCAGGCGCGCAACGATGTCTGCATTTGGGAGGCAGGGCAGGGTCTGGGTATCTGCGGCGATTGGCTGAACGGTGGCACAGTGGAGGCTGCCTGGCTTAGCGGTCATGCACTGGCACAACGCATCATTGCCGGCTCCGCTTAAGCGTGGCGCGCGTGCCGGCGCAGTGCGTACTACCAGGGGAGGCGCGTGCCGTCGTATGCCAGGAATGTGCCGCTGTCAGACGGTCTCAGGGTGTTTAGCACGGTGAGCATGTCGCTGGCGGCGTCATGTGCCGGACGTCCGATAAGCTCACCGCGAAATGGCCGCGACAACCGGGAGTTGACGGTGCCCGGATGCAGCGCGACCAGCACGCTGTGCTTCTGGTTGCGCGCCAATTCAATGGCTGCCGTCTTGACCAGCATGTTGAGTGCGGCCTTCGAAGCGCGGTAGCTGTACCAGCCGCCTAGCTGATTGTCACCTATGCTGCCCACTTTCGCCGATAACATGGCCATGATGGCGCATTCACCATCGAGCAGGGGCAAGAAATGGCGCATGACTAGTGCCGGCCCCATGGTGTTGGTCTGGAAAATTGCCTGCATCTGCTGATAATTCAGGTCGGCCAGGCGTTTCTCCGGCATGAGATTGCCGTCGTGCAGCATGCCTGCGGCGTTGATGATCAGGTGATAGCGGGGCTTGGTGGCAAGTTCCCTTGCGGCCTCGGCAATGCTGTTTTCGTCGGTAAAGTCGAGTCGTGGTGTCGAGTGGCGATGCAGGCCGCACACAGATGCGCAGCGTGGCATGGCGCTCAACAGGTCGACGAATGCGGCGCCGATCGCGCCCGACGCTCCAAGCACTAGCGCGTTAAACTGATCAGGAAGGCTGGACATCATGGCATGCTGCTCCATTCAAAGGTGGGGGTGTAGCTATCTGTTTCCTCAAGTGCCTGTGAGCGTTGCCTGACTTCGCTATGCCGACTCCGCTGCCTGTACTGGCCCTGCACAAACTGTGCGCCGGAGCCTGTGGACAGGATAATTTTCTCATCCTCAGTTTCCTTGTTGTTGCTGCCGTTGCAAGGCACGCTGGCGCTCATACCGACTTGGCCATGGCAACTGGATCTGGTCGGACGAACCTGCAATTCGCGATTCCCAGCTTGACCTTATCGGCCGGCGTTGTGCGTGTCCAGCGTGTTTTGCTGTTTCTTGTGTCAAAGGCGGTTCATATTCGGTTCATTGTATCGGCAGTTGTTGAAGCTACGCCGTGCCCGACAATACTTGCACTACTACCGTTTGGCAGTGGCGAATTGTCTGGCCAGCCACTGGATGCCGGGGCGCAGGCGCAAGAAGCCACGATAAAGCAACTCCAGCAGCGCTTGCATGCCGGGTAAGGAACCCAATTTTCCTAACCAGCGCCACGACGGGTATAGCAGCCAGAGGGCAACGAACGCCGCCGCGCCGCTCAGCATGGCGCCTTCCTTCGTTTGCACATGAAATCGCGCCATCAACTCCCTGCAACTGCAACCCTCGATTGCCGTTTGCTTGGTATCGCTGACATCGATCCATTGGATGGGACTCGTCGGCACAGCACCTTGATAGAGGCTGATTTCCCATCGGCATAAAGGGCAGGAGCCATCAAAAAAAACGGTTGTCGTGACACTGTTTTCGTCAGGATTGGGCATGATATGGCCTCTTCAAATTGTTATGACTTGTTGCGATGAACCTACATTGAACCAGTTTATATTGGATTATGCGGTTCATTATAGCTACAATCTCGCCATACTTGCTAGTGCAGCGATAAACGCCGCATGACATTGATAAACAAAGAGGGTTGCATGAACAAGCTAGCATTGAATGCGGCGGTGGCCGGCGAGCTGGAGGGGGCCGCCCCGCCCGATGCCGTTACCAGTCTGGCGCAGGAAAAGAGACGCTGTGTTGCCTGTCAGTTGTGCGCCAGCGGTGGCGCCACAAGCTGCATGGGGTGGTTCAAATGAGCCGGGGCAGCACGCCGCGCATCGTTGCCGGCCTCGCTTACGCTGGCCTGATACCGTTCCTTGCCTTATTGGCGGCGAGCTGGCTCGATGCGCAGCGTAGCAGTGTCTGGCAGCAATTATCACTTCAATACGGCGCTGTGATCCTCAGTTTTGTAGGCGCGCTGCATTGGGGTTTTGCCATGAGCGTGCCATTCGTCAGTGATCGTAAGCGCAACGTCTGCTTTGCCTGGAGTGTGATTCCCGCCTTGCTGGCCTGGTTGGCCTTGGCGCTTGACCCGCTTGCCGGCAGTGCCTTGCTGGCGACCGGCTTTGGCGTCCATTACTTGCAGGACTGGCGGCTATTCAGGCACGCCGGGCTGCCCGGGTGGTATTTACCGCTGAGGCTACAGTTGTCTGTCGTCGCTGCTGCAAGCCTGCTTGCCACCAGCTTCGCCAGCCATGCATGAGGCCAGGCGCGATGACCCATCAGACCGATGATGGCCCAACTTTCATCCTCGACAACAAGAAACGCTACACAAGCAACGGCTGGGAAACAGATGGGTAGTTTCCGTCCTGAATAAATTCACGCCTTTTAGAAAAATCCTGCCTTTCCGCGCTGCGTGCCCATTGCAAGAAATTAAAGATTGCTAATTTTAAATTTGCAACCGCTATCTGCTCGCCAAAGACGTTGCCGCAAAGAATCATCATTTATCGGACAATGGCTTCCTTATCGCTCTGTCCGGCAACCTACATAAAGACTTGTATGAACAGTTCCACTCAAACCGTTGGCACCCGTCTGGCTATAGGTTTCGGCATCACTTTCGCGCTGACAATCTTGCTCACCGGCCTAGCCATGAATCGAGTCGGCAGTATCGATCAGACGCTCAGCCGCGTCAACGATGTCAATAACGTCAAACAGCGCCACGCGATCAACTTCCGCGGCAGCGTCCATGACCGTGCGATTGCCGTGCGCGACGTGGTGTTGGCCACTGACGCCGCCGCCGTCCAGGCGCAGGTGAACAAAATCAAGGCGCTTGATGAAAAATACCAGCAATCGGCGGCCCCCCTCGATGCCTTATTTGCCGGTGCCGTGACTGCCGATGAAAAAGCAGCCTTGAGCAATATCAAGGACACCGAGCGCCGCGTGCAACCGTTGATCGCCAAGGTGATTGAGTTGCGGAGTGCCGAGCAAGTTGCGCAAGCTTCCAGCCTGCTGGCGCAACAGGTCGGCCCGGCCTTCGTGGACTGGTTGGCGTCGGTGAATAAACTGATCGACCTGGAGGAAAAGATGAGCCAGGACGCTACCGCCGGTGCCCGCGCGCTGAGCGGCAGCTTCTTCACCTGGATGCTAGTGCTGTGTTCTGTAGCCATTGCCGCCGGCGTAAGCAGTGCGTGGTATATCGGTCGCGGGTTGCTGAAGCAGCTCGGCGGGCAACCGGATTATGCTGTCAGTATCGTCACCCGCATCGCTGCTGGCGACCTGTCTGTCGCGATTCACACAGCGAAAGACGACCACAGTAGCCTGCTGTTCGCCATGAAAAAAATGCGCGACAACCTGGTCGATATCGTTGCGCAGGTGCGGACCGGCACCGAAACAATTTTCAACGCTTCGACCGAGATCGCAGCCGGAAACTTTGATCTCTCATCGCGCACCGAACGCCAGGCAGGAACGCTGGAAGAGACCGCATCGTCTCTGGAGGACTTAACTAGCACCGTGCGTCAGAATGCCGACAATGCGCGGCAGGCCAATGTACTGGCAGAGTCCGCATCCGAAGTTGCCGTACGTGGGGGTGCCGTGGTAGCGCAAGTGGTTGAGACTATGGCTGCAATCAACCAATCGTCAAAGAAAATTGTCGACATCATCGGCGTGATCGATTCGATTGCATTTCAGACCAATATCCTGGCGCTGAATGCCGCCGTGGAAGCGGCTCGCGCCGGCGAGCAGGGCCGCGGCTTTGCTGTCGTGGCAACCGAGGTGCGTAACCTGGCTCAGCGTTCGGCTTCGGCCGCCAGCGAAATCAAGGCCCTGATCGGCAGTTCCGTGCAGCGGGTTGATATCGGCGCGCGCCTGGTTGACGATGCCGGCACTACGATGGAAGAGATTGTGCGTAGCGTAAAACGCGTCACCGACATCATGGCAGAGATCAGCCTGGCCAGCCAGGAGCAAAGCACCGGCATCGAGTCGGTCAACCAAGCCGTAGGCGAGATGGACGAAGCGACCCAGCAGAACGCCGCCATGGTCGAACAAGCCAGCAGCGCAGCCGCATCGCTGCAGAAAGAAGCGCAGATGCTAGCCGAAGTGGTCGGCGTTTTCCAGCTCACCGCCGATCCCGAAGGTAGCCGCAATACCAGTCATGTCGCCATCAAGGCGCCTCTCTCGCGGGCCACCTTCAAGCCGGCAGTGAGCCGCTTGGCCGCTTGACCGCTCGCGGCGGGCGAAAAATAGGGATGCGACTTGACGTTCACGGCCAGGTTGATTGAAAACTTGCCGTAAATGCTGATGCACCCCTGTTGACGAACGGCTGGCCATGCGTAAACACGCCGCTGGATCAGGCGATCAGGTTGATCTTGGCTGCCCGTGGCAAGTCGATATTGCGCGGAAGTGAGGGGGAAGTGGCAGGCGCGCGCCAGGAAGCCGGCAAAAACGCCAATATTGTCTAATCTTTCACGCACGGGAGCCGCCATGCCCGATATCATCGAATTGCTGCAGTGGCCCGCCATGGCAGCCTCGCTGCTGGCGGCCTGGCTGGTGGGGTCGCGCGCGGCCGCGCGGCGCTTTGCGGGCTTCTGGGTATTCTTGTTCAGCAATGGTCTGTGGGTCTGCTGGGGCTGGCAAGACGGGGCCTGGGCGCTGATCATCCTGAATGCCTGCCTGGCGCTGACGAACGTGCGTGGCATCGTAAAGAACGAGCGCTCGTGACAGCGTTTAAGTGAATTTATTTTTAAAAAAATATTTGTTTCCTTTGTCTTATACATGGCTTGCCGGACCGAATGCACCTATTTCACTGCGGAAAACCGTCAACTGCACCTGTCTACCGGGCATATTTGCTGTCTTATATAAGATTCCTCGGCATCTGATACACAAACAGCGGCAGGACAGTCTAAAATACGTGGTGGGCAAGCACGGCGTCACCGCCGGCACACTAGCCGTCCAAAGCAAGGCTAACCGTCCTGTGTTTGGAATGAAGAAAGTTAACCACCAGGCCTCACCGCATACAAGGGAATGAACATGGCAACACAAAAATCCAAAATCATCTACACGCTGACTGACGAGGCGCCGCTGCTCGCGACGTATTCCCTGCTGCCAATTATCAAAAAATTCACCGCGCCGGCTGGCGTGGACGTGGTCGCCACAGATATTTCGGTGGCCTCGCGTGTACTGGCCGAATTTCCCGAATTCCTGACGGACGCGCAAAAAGTCCCGAATACACTGGCCGAACTGGGCAAATTGACCCAGAATCCGGACACCAACATCATCAAACTGCCGAACATCAGTGCCTCGCAAGGTCAATTGATCGCTTGCGTGCGCGAATTGCAAGGCCGTGGCTACAAGCTGCCGGACTATCCGGAAGACGCGAAGACGGAAGAAGAAAAAGCCTTGAAGGCCCGTTACGGCAAGTGCATCGGCAGCTCGGTCAACCCGGTCTTGCGTGAAGGCAATTCCGACCGCCGCGCGCCGAAGGCTGTCAAAGAGTATGCACGCAAGCACCCGCATTCGATGGGCGAGTGGAGCCAGGCGTCGCAAACCCACGTCTCGCACATGCATCATGGTGATTTCTACCATGGTGAAAAATCGCTGACCCTGGAAAAGGCACGCGATGTCAAGATGGAACTGGTCACCGCCTCTGGCAAGACCATCGTGCTGAAACCGAAGGTTTCCCTGCAAGCGGGCGAAATCATCGACAGCATGTTCATGAGCAAGAAAGCGCTGCTGGAATTCTACGAGAAGGAAATCGACGACGCCTTCAAGACGGGCGTGATGTTCTCGCTGCACGTCAAGGCTACCATGATGAAGGTCTCGCACCCGATCGTCTTCGGCCACTGCGTACGTATTTTCTACAAGGATGCGTTCGCCAAGCACGCTGAACTGTTCGACAAGCTGGGCGTGAATGTCAACAATGGCATGAGCAACCTGTACGACAAGATCGAAACCCTGCCAGCGTCGCAAAAAGATGAAGTGTTGAAAGATTTGCACGCCTGCCATGCGAATCGTCCGGAACTGGCCATGGTCGATTCGGCCAAGGGCATCACCAACTTCCATTCGCCGAACGACATCATTGTCGACGCGTCCATGCCTGCCATGATCCGTATCGGCGGCAAGATGTGGGGTGCCGATGGCCGTCCGAAAGACGTCAAGGCAGTCATGCCGGAATCGACTTTCGCGCGTATCTACCAAGAAATGATTGGTTTCTGCAAATGGCACGGCAACTTCGATCCGAAGACCATGGGCACCGTGCCGAACGTGGGCCTGATGGCGCAGCAAGCGGAAGAATACGGTTCGCACGACAAGACCTTTGAAGTGCCTGAAGGCGGTACTGCCAACATCACCGACCTGGAAACGGGCGAAGTGCTGCTGACGCAAACGGTGGAAGAGGGCGATATCTGGCGCATGTGCCAGGTCAAGGATGCGCCGATCCGCGACTGGGTCAAGCTGGCCGTCACCCGTGCGCGCAACTCGGGCATGCCTGCCGTGTTCTGGCTCGATTCCTACCGTCCGCACGAGAATGAAGTCATCAAGAAGGTACAGGTTTACCTGAAGGAACACGACACCAAGGGCCTGGACATCCAGATCATGTCGCAGACGCGCGCCATGCGCTACACCCTGGAACGCGCATTCCGCGGCCTGGACACTATCTCGGTGACCGGCAACATCCTGCGCGACTACCTGACCGACCTGTTCCCGATCTTGGAACTGGGCACGTCCGCCAAGATGCTGTCGATCGTGCCGTTGATGGCCGGTGGCGGCATGTACGAAACGGGTGCGGGCGGTTCCGCCCCCAAACACGTCAAGCAACTGGTGGAAGAAAACCATTTGCGCTGGGATTCGCTGGGTGAATTCCTGGCCCTGGCCGTGTCGCTGGAAGACATGGGCATCAAGACGGGCAATGCGAAGGCCAAAATCCTCGCCAAAACCCTGGATGAAGCCACCGGCAAGCTGCTGGACAACAGCAAGTCGCCGTCGCCACGTACCGGCGAGCTCGACAACCGCGGCAGCCATTTCTACCTGGCCATGTACTGGGCGCAAGCGCTGGTAGCGCAGAAGGACGACGCGGAACTGGCAGCGCATTTCGCGCCACTGGCGAAAGCCCTGGCCGAGAATGAAGAGAAGATCGTCGCCGAGCTGAAAGCAGTACAAGGCAAGGAAACGGATATCGGCGGTTACTACCTGCCGGATCCGGCGAAGACGGAAGCGGTCATGCGTCCAAGCGCCAGCCTGAATGCCGCGCTCGACAGCATCTGATACGGTCCTGACAGGCAGTAAGTTGTTTACTGCTGCAAGATAAAAAACGCCGCCGGGAGTAATCCCGGCGGCGTTTTTCATTGTCCCGCAGTCTTACCGGTAGTGCTTGTAGACCTTGGTGCTGCCATCGTTTTTGACCAGCAAGACGTCATACGCATCCTTGCGCGGCCCTTCCATGCCTGGCGAGCCCACGGGCATTGCCGGTACGGCCAGGCCCCTGGCCTTGGGTTTGTCACGCAGCAACTGCTTGATCTCGCTGGCCGGTACATGGCCTTCGATGGCGTAGCCGTTGACGAGGCCCGTATGGCAGGAACCGAACTGGTCGGGAATGCCGGCCAGCTTGCGGTATTGCGCCGGTATCTCGACATTCTTGGCGCGCACGGTAAAGCCGTTCGTTTCCAGGTGCTTGATCCATTCGGAACAGCAGCCGCAGGAAGCGCTCTTGTAGACTTCAATGACGGGCAGGGCTGCCATGGCGAAGGTGGGCAGGCCCAGCAGGGCGGCGAAGGCGCCGCGCAATAGGAAAAGTTGGATCATGTGTTGCTTTCAGACGGAGAGGGTCTATCGTGGCCACACGGGTGGCCTGCTTGGTAGTTAAGCAGAAAGCGGCCGCGGGGGCCGGCGCGGGCCGTCGGGAATGAATCCCGTCAGCAAGGTGGCCGTTGCGATGGCGACTTGTTGCGCGCCGGTGCAGGCCGCGGCAGGAAGGGCGAGGCAGGGCGGCATCAGTGCGCCCAGGCAAAAGCTCGAACAGGCGCCGCACGCGGGGTGCTTGGCAGGGCTTGTACTTTCTTCTGGCGTGCCAGCGCCGTCCGGGACGGCGTATGGCTGGGCATGATGCTGCTGGCAATCCGCTGCCATCATGGCGGCAGGCAGGGCAGCGAGCGGCGCGCACGTCCGCGTGGCGGCCGCAGCGGCCGCTTGCAGCGGCACCGCCGTGATCAACAGCAGGATCAGCCATGTTTTGAAGAGTCTTAGCATTGCCGAAAAGTATAGCATAGGGGCACTGCCGCCAAGAGCAGGCGACCGCTAGCGCGAGGCGGCGGTGAGTACCTTCGAGGCGTACATGGCCCGGTCCGCATGGCGCAGCAGCAGCTGCATGGTATCGCCATCTTCCGGATAGTGGGCCACGCCGATGCTGACGGCGATCCGCAATTGCTGTCCGTTGCCCAGGAGCAGCGGCGTGGCCAGGGCCGCGTGGATTTTCTGCTCGATCAGGCCGACGTCCACCGGCGTGGCATTGCTTTCCAGAAGCACGACGAATTCATCGCCACCCATCCTGGCCAGGGTGTCGGTTTCGCGCATGCAATCGCGCAGGCGGCTCGCCACCGTCTGCAGCAGCAGGTCGCCACAAGCATGGCCGTGCTCGTCGTTGACCCGCTTGAAGTGGTCGAGGTCCAGGAACAGCAGCGACAGCCGGCCTTCCTGCCGGTGCGCGCGCGCGAACGCCGTGTGCAGGCGGTCGAGAAACAGGCGGCGGTTCGGCAGGCGGGTCAGCTCATCGTGCATGGCCATGAACTGCATTTGCGTCTGCAACTGCCGGCGCTCGATGGCGGTGGCAAGTTGCTTGGCGACAAATTGCAGCAAATCCTGGTCCTGTTCCGTGCCGATGACGGCGTCCTGGCATCCTTGCAAGGCCAGGGCGCCGATGCTGCCCATGGAGGAATACAGCGGCACGGCTAGCCAGCAAGAGGACAGGGAGCAGGCCGCCGTTTGCAGCGCTGCCGGCAGACCGGCCAGTTGTCCCGCCTGCAGCAGCAGGGGGCGGCCGCTACGCAGGACTTCGTCGCACAGCAGGCTGGCCAGGGACGACGTTGGCTGGGGCGCGCTGTCGTCGGCATGGCAGCTTATGGGAGGCTGTGCGCCGTGTTCGTCATGCAGCAGCAAGGTCAGGCTGCGCGTCGGCAAGTGTTCGCCGATGATGTGCTGGATGCGGTGCAGCAAGGCGGGCAAGTCCTGTGTCGCCTGCATGGCTTCGGAAATGGCGTACAGCGCGGCCTGCTTTGCCTGTGCCTGTTTCAGCAAGGTGATGTCGCGCGCCACCGCCACGCGCAGCTGGTCGGCGACGGACCAGCGGGCAGTCCACATGATGTGCGCCAGGCTGCCATCTTTGCGCAGGTAGCGGTTTTCAAAGTGCGTCTGCGCATGGCCATCCATGATGGCTTGCGCGGCGGCCAGGGTGCGCGCACGGTCGGCGGGAGCGACCAGGTCGAGCATGAGCTTGCCGATCATTTCCTGCTGCGTGTAACCGAAGATGCGTTCGCAGGCGGCGCTGACGAAGACAAAGCGCCCGTTCGCATCGACCATGCACACGGCGTCGAGCAGTAAATCGGTGAAACTGGCGACCGGCGCGCTAATCATGTGTTTCATATGTTCACTATTCTAGTGGACATTGCCGATCGATATTGAAATTGTTGTTTTTAGAAAACAAAGGGCATTGATTACGGCTTGCCGGCCCGGCAGCGGCGGCGTACCGATGCTTGTTGCGGCGGGGGAGGTATCCGGTCAAAAAGTCGCATTCAGACGCAGGAGCGCAGCCTGGGGCAGGCGATGGCCAGGCTTTTAATCGCTGACGACAAACGCGCCCGGGTCGAGGTGATCCAGCGTCACGATGCTGCTACTGCCCGGTACGTCGCTGGCCTGGCTGAGCCGTGCATGCAGCTGGGCCAGATAGTCGGCGCGGTAGCGGCGCAGCACGTAATCGCGGAAGTTATCCTGTTCCAGGTCGCGCCAGGCGCGTTCGCGTCCTTGCGCCGAGTGCATGCCGGCCATTTCGATGCGCGCGGGCGTGATGCTGGCGTCGCCCCGGCTCAGGCGTGTGTAGCCGTAGCGGTCCATGTACGGGCCGGTGAGCGTTTCGATGAGGTTGATGTCATCGTCCGACAGTTGCTGCCTGAATTTGTCGATGTTGGCCGCGATCGGCGCATAGCAATTGGCCGACCACAGCGACGACAACTGCGCGATGTGCCGCGCTTCCGCCGACGCGGCCACGTCCAGCATCTGCGGCAGGAAGGCGATGCCGAGAAAGTCACATACCGCTTCCAGCGTCTCTTGTTGCCGCGACAGGAAATCTTCATAGCGTATCGTCAGCACGCGCTGCCGATGGCGTTGCAGGACCTGGTCGGCGGCCGTGTGGGCGGCCAGCCAGGTCCTAGCATTGAGCAGCGTGTCGAAGTCGTGGATGATGGCGCGGTTCATCGACGCCACTTGCGCGCGCGGATCGCGCACCACGTTCAGGAACAGCATGTCCGGATAGAGCCGCACGATGTCGTCGGCGTAGTGCACGCTGTCGAGCGACTTGTCCATCACCACCTGTGCCTGGCGGCGTTCGCCCGCGCGCAGCAGCAGCTCCCATGCCACGCGGTGGATGCTGCGCGGCTGGCCGCGCAATGTCTCGAACACTTCCACCGGATCGAAGACGCCACCCGGCCACTTGACCATGCTGACTGCCGCCAGGCCCACCACATCGACGACCAGGCGAAAGTAGGCGCGGTCGTCGCGCAAGTCGCCGTACAGGGGCAGCAGCGGCATCATATCGACCAGGTGCAGCGGATACGGTGAATAAAACTGGGGCGACAGGTTCAGGCGCAGGCGCAGCGCATGGCTGCCGCAGCGGCGCAGGGGGATCATCATGACAGGGCGCGGGCGCGCGCCGTGGCCGGGAGGGGGGCTGCTGCTCATCTCATCATTCCTCGAAAACATGGGCGCGCGGCATCAGATGAAGCGCGGGCACAGCTGCTGGAACAGCCGTTCGCACGCCTGTTCCAGAGACAGCGTGCCGGTATCGAGCGTCAGCGCCGGTGCCTGCGGTGCTTCGTAGGGCGCCGACACGCCCGTAAATGCCGGGATCAGTCCGGCGCGCGCTTTTCGATACAGTCCCTTGGGATCGCGTTCCTCGCACAGCGCGCATGGCGTGCTGATGTAGGCTTCGATAAAATCGTCGCTGCCGATGATCTGGCGCGCCATCTCGCGGTCGCTGAGCAGCGGCGAGATGAAGGCGCAGATGACCATCATGCCGGCATCGTTCATCAGCCTGGCCACAACGGCGCTGCGGCGGATATTTTCCCGGCGGTCGCAGGGAGAAAAGCCCAGGTCGCCATTCAGGTGGTGCCGCATATTGTCGCCGTCGAGCACGCAGCTCAGGCGGCCCTCCGCCAGCAGTCGCCTTTCCAGCGCGTACGCCAGCGTCGACTTGCCTGCGCCGCTCAGGCCGGTAAGCCACAGCGTCGCGGCCCGCTGGCCGGCCAGCAGACCCCGCTGCTCCTTGCCGATATGGCCCGTATGCGGGAATATGTGTTGCGCCCCGCCGCCCGCAGCGGCGATCTGTTCTCGTTTACCCACGTGCGCCACTCCTCCGTTGCCGGCTCAAAACTGCTCCCATTCGATTTCGCTGGGCTTGGCGGCGACTGGCCGGGCCGGCTTCGTCGTGGCGGGCAGGCGTCGCGCCGCCAGCGGCGGTGGCGGACGGCTGAGCACGCGTGGTGGCGCTTCGCGGCCGCCGGCGATGTTGCCTAAACGGAAGACGCTGACCACCTCGTTCAGGCTGTTGACCTGTTCCTGCATCGCTTGTGCGGCGGCGGCGGCTTCCTCGACCAGCGCCGCATTTTGCTGTGTCACATTGTCCATTTGCGTCACGGCCATATTGATTTGCTCGATGCCGGCCGATTGTTCCTGGCTGGCGGACATCATTTCAGACATGATGCCGGTGACGCGCCTGACGCTGGCGACCACCTCGTGCATGGTCGATCCTGCCTGTTCCACCAGGCGGTTGCCGGCCTGGACCTTGTCGACCGAGTCGCCGATCAAATCCTTGATTTCCTTGGCTGCGGCGGCCGAGCGCTGCGCCAGGTTGCGTACTTCGGTGGCGACCACAGCAAAGCCGCGCCCCTGTTCGCCGGCGCGTGCCGCCTCGACCGCCGCGTTCAGTGCCAGGATGTTGGTCTGGAAGGCGATGCCGTCGATGACGGCGATGATGTCGACGATCTTGCGCGCCGAGACATCGATGGCCGCCATGGTGTCGACCACCTGCGCCACCACGGCGCCGCCCTTGGTGGCGACATCGGAGGCCGATTCGGCCAGCCCGTTGGCCTGGCGCGCATGGTCGGTGTTAATGCGCACAGTGCTGGTCAGTTCTTCCATGGACGATGCGGTTTGCTCCAGCGTGCTGGCCTGCTGTTCCGTGCGCGAAGACAAGTCCAGGTTGCCCATGGCGATTTGTCCCGCTGCCGTGGCGATGGTTTCGGTGCTGGCGTGAACTTGCTGGACGATTTGCGCCAGGCTGTCGCGCATCGATTGCATGGCGTACAGCAGGCTGTGCGTGTCGCCGGCGCGGGTATGAATGGGGACGGCCAGGTTGCCGCTGGCGATCTGACCGGCAATCGCCGCCGCTTCATCGGGTTCGCAACCGAGTTGGCGCGTCACGCCGCGCGTGATCAGCACAGCGGCCAGCAGGCTGGTGACGAGGGCCAGCGAGCCGATGCTCAGCATCACCAGGCGTGCCTGGCTGTAGGCAGCCTCGGCATTGATTGACGCTTCGTTATTCTGCTTTTCCTCGACGGCGATCAAGGTGCGCAGCAATTCCCACCAGCGCTTTTGCACGGGGCGGAATTCATAACGCAGCAGTTTGTAGGCATCGTCCTGCTTCTGGTGCAGCGCCAGCGCGGCGGCCCGTTGTATGAAGGGGGCCGCCAGCTCGCTTTGTGTGCGGATCTGTTCGAGCAGGCTCTTTTCTTCGCTCGACGTTCCCCGCAGCCTGGCAAACATCGCCCCCAGCTTTTGCTGGGCGATGGCGTACTTCTTTTCCTGCTCCTCGATGCGCGCGACCTCGATCTGGATTTCCTTGTCCTCTTTCAACAAAATCAGATTGCGCAGCGCCAGCGCCCGCTCGGTCACAGTCAAGTCCATCGTCTGGGCCAGCCTGGTTTCGACGTCGTTGACCTTGGTCGCTTCATCCATGCGGTCCTGGATTTGCCGCATGCTGGTCAGCCCCAGCGCGATGACCAGCAACAGGAACAGGGCGACCAGGCCAAAGCCCAGGCCGAGCCGCTTGGCGATGGTCAAGTTCAGAGATCTCATGCTGCCTCCTTAAGGCCGTGCTTGCTGTTTCGCATAAGCTAATGCGGATTTATTGCAAAGCACTCAGCGATCATAGTGATTGCGGGCTGGTGGAATGTCACACATAGTCACTTTCAGCATTTGAGCAACAGTAGAAATATACCTGCGACGACAGTGAAGAATGAGTTAGATGGCGAACAGATGCGAACGCTGGCCTGGCAGCGGAACGTGATTTGTATCAAGAATGAAAAATTTTCATGCCACATTGCGCTCATGATTTCACCTTTCACGTCGTTATAGCTGTGTCAGCCTGGCACCTGAAGCGGCGTGTATCCCACGTCTTGCTGAAAGTGGGCTAGCTTGACGGTTGATTGTTATCAAAAACTGAAAGTTATGAATATCTCACCCATACACCACTACTCGTTTAGCAAGGCATAACGACCATGACCTCCGTCTCCCCGATCCCGAGCTGGAATCCAAGCCCGTCCCGCGTGCCTGCCGCTACGGCAAGCAGGGCGGACACGCCCTCATCCCCGGCGTCGCCCCCTTCCGCCATCGTCGCCTTCGGCGGCCCGCCGGCCGCGTCATCTCTCGTGCCTTCGCCGATGGTGTGGGAAAGCGCGTCGCGCGACAAGGTGAGCGAGGCGATGACGAAAAGCTTCTCTTCGTATGCGTTTGGCGGTCGCTTCAGCGGCCTGGGCGCGGCCATGCTGGGTCAGGCCAAGCTGGGCAACTACAATTTCTCGCAGGCGATGCGCCAGCCGCCGCCGAGCACCACGCCGAATGTCTATGCGGCGTCCAGCATCGCGCCGGGTAGCCTGCACGGTAATGGCGAAGACCGGGTTACCCTCAGCATCACGACGAAAAGCGGCGTGGAAGTCAAGCTGGCACTCGACAGCCAGGGCGATGGACTGGCCGTGAAGATGACGACGAGCGGCGACCTCAGCGACGCTGAAGCCAGCGCCCTGGGCGAGTTGGCGAAAGGTTTTCAGGAAGCCATCGACGGCATGGGACAAAGTACGCCGAAAATCAAGCTCGAAGGCTTGATGCAGTTCGACCAGCAAGTGCTGGAGTCGGTGAAGCTGCATGCGGAAGTGAAGGTGCGCGGCGAGCCGGAAAGCGTGCAAACCCTGGATTTCCAGGCCGACGGCGCGCAGCGCAAGGTCAGCTTCAGCGGCGAGGCCGGCAGCCTGGACCTGAAGGTTGACGCCAGCCAACTCAATACCTTGGGCAGCAAGGAGCGGCAAGCCAAGGCGCTGGACAGTTATATGAAGCAGTTCGACCAGGCGGCGTCGCGCGGCCATGGCGACGCGGGCCTGGTGGCCATGCTCAAGGATAGCTTCACGGCCTTGCACAGCAATGCCGCCGCGCCGCAAGTGGCCACGGACAATCCCGCGACGGGCAAGTGGCGCCTGGCGGCCGAGGACAAGTCCATTTTGACGGGACTGGCCGATTTCAGCGCCTCCGTGTCGCAAACTGTGAAATTCAGCAATCCCATGCGCAGCGCGGAAAAGGATGGCTTCAATTACGAAGTGTCGCAAAAGACGGAGCAGGCCGGCGCCAGTCAGGACTCGCGTTCAATCAGGCAGCAGCAGCAATCGAAGCTGAGCGCCAGCTTCCATGAAACGCTGGTCCCCGGCGTGCCGCTGCGCCTGCTGGACAATACGGAATCGCAGAACTACACCTACCACCAGATCGAGGATACGGCCAACAGCGATGCGCAAGTGGCTTACAAGGATGGCAAGATGGTGAAGGCGAGCTTGCGGCAGGAGGGCAACCAGTCCGAGCACGTCATGAAGTATTTCCTGGGCAAGCTGGAATCGGACAAGACCACGCCGGGCAATTATTCCGTGCTGCGCGACTTGCTGCCCGTGCTGGGGCCGTACAAGTCGGGCGAAAAGGACATGACGTCCGAGGCGCGCCTGGAACAGCGCAAGCAGGCGTTGCTGACCTTGAGCGATGATGTGTTGCTGCAGTCGTATGCGGGCCGGACCATCAGCCTGTGGCAAGCCGATGTGCTGCCGGAGCAGGACAAGGCCGTCGCCGCTTAGCGATTGAGCGCGTCCAATGCAAAAAGCCCGTCTTCCTGCGAAGACGGGCTTTTTGTTTGATGCGGCGCAAACAGCTTACGTCTTGGCCTTGCTTTGCTTGATCCAGTAACCGACGCCCAGCGCGGCGAGCCACACGGGAATCAGGTAGACGGAGATGCGCAAGCCCGGCGTCAGATACATGATCACCAGGATGCCGGCCAGGAAGACCAGGCACAGGTAGTTGGTAAACGGGTAGCCCAGGCTCTGGAACAAGGTCGTTTTGCCTTCGATCTTTTTCTGCGCGCGGAAGCGCAAATGGATCCAGCTGATCATGGCCCAGTTGATGATCAGCGCCGACACCACGAGTCCCATCAGCACTTCGAACGCTTCGCCCGGCATGAAGTAATTGACCACCACGCAGGCGCCCGTGGCCAGGGCCGACACGCCCAGCGCCGCCAGCGGCACGCCGCGGCGGTTCAGGTGCAGCAGGGCGCGCGGCGCATTGCCTTGCTTGGCCAGGCCGAACAGCATGCGCGTGTTGCAGTACACGCCGCTGTTGTAGACGGAGAGGGCGGCCGTCAGCACCACCACGTTCAGGGCCGTGGCCACCAGGTTGCTGTCGAGCGCATGGAAGATCAGCACGAAGGGGCTGCCGCCGGTGACGACGTTTTGCCACGGGTACAGCGACAGCAAAATGCCCAGTGCGCCGATATAGAAAATCAAAATGCGGTAGATGGCCTGGTTGGTGGCGCGCGGAATCGTCGTGCTCGGGTCATCTGCCTCGGCCGCCGTGATGCCCACCAGTTCCAGGCCGCCGAACGAGAACATGATGACGGCCATGGCCATCACCAGGCCTTGCCAGCCATTCGGAAAAAAGCCGCCGTGCTGCCACAGATTGGCCACCGAAGCCTGCGGGCCCGCGTCGCCGGAGGCGAGCAGGTAAGCACCGAAGACGATCATGCCGATGATGGCGACCACCTTGATGATGGCGAACCAGAATTCCATTTCGCCGAAGGCTTTGACATTCAACAAACTGATGGCGTTGATGGCGCAGAAGAAAATCAGTGCCGAGACCCAGGTAGGCACGCCCGGCCACCAGTACTGCACGTAGATGCCGACGGCCGTCAGCTCGGCCATGCTGACCAGTACATACAGTACCCAGTAATTCCAGCCCGACAGGAAGCCGGGCAGGTGGCCGCAGTATTTGTCGGCAAAATAGCTGAAGGAGCCGGCGACGGGTTCGTCGACCACCATCTCGCCCAGCTGACGCATGATCAGGAAGGCGATGACGCCGGCGATGCCATAGCCCAGCAGTACTGAAGGGCCGGCCATCTTGATGGTTTGCGCGATGCCCAGGAACAGGCCGGTGCCGATGGCGCCGCCCAGGGCGATGAGCTGGATGTGACGGCTTTTCAGGCCGCGCTTGAGCTCTTGTGGTTCGGTATTCCCGACTGCCGTCATATGTTTTATCCTGTTTTTACGGGGCTGAGGTCGCTGATTCTAAAGCATGGGCGTGCAAATCAGGAGCGAAATGCATGTTGCACTGCGGGGGCGCAAGAAAAGCCCCGCAACTTCGCCGAACGGCGTGTAAAACCGCTGCAGGCTGCGCTCGCGGCACGGTATCATGATGGCAAATTTCAAGGAGCGTGTATGAACCCTGCGCAGCGCAGCCGTTTGCAAGGCATCAGCCTGGGCTTTTTGGCCGGCTATGTCGACACCCTGGGCTTTGTTGCCCTGTTTGGCCTGTTCACTGCCCATGTGACGGGCAACTTCGTGCTGATCGGCGCGGCGCTGGCCAACGCCACGCATGCCTCGATCGCCCTCAAGCTGCTGGCGTTTCCCGCGTTTATTCTGGGCGTGGCGGCGGCGCGGCTCTTGAGCGTGGCGGCCGAGCGCCGCGGCGGACCGGCGCTGCGCCTGACGCTGCTGCTGGAGCTGGCGCTGCTGCTCGGTTTCATGGTGTCTGGCGTGCTGGCCGAACCGCTGGCTGCGGAGCCGGGCGCGCTGGCCATGACGGCAGGACTGTTCGGCGCGGCCGCCATGGGCGCGCATAGCGCCATCAGCCGGCTGCTGCTGGCGCACCTGGCGCCCACGTCCATGATGACAGGCAATGTGACGCAGTTGGTGATCGATACGGTCGACGTGCTGCGCGGCGCTGCTGATGGCGCCACGCGCGAGCGCTGCCTCAAATTCTTCTGGCCCCTGCTGGGTTTTGCCGTGGGCGCCATCCTGGCCGCCTTTGCCTACCTGGCCGTGGGCTTTGCCGCGCTGGCCGTGCCGCTGGGCATCTTGCTCGTGCTGATCGCGCTGGAGCCGGCGCGCCTGACCGCTTAATCCTGCGCCGGTTGGCGCGCCGCGACGATGGCAGGTTCGTACACGGCCAGAAACTCGGGCGGCAGGCGGCGCGCGCGGCCGCTGCTCAGTTCGATGCAGATCAATTCCCAGCGTCCGCGCACGACGGTGGCGCCGTCGCTGTCGCGGATCAGCTGGAAGCGCCGTTCCATGCTGGAGCGGCCATCGCTGGCGCATAGCCAGGTGGCCAGGGTCAGCGCTTCACCCATCCTGGTGGGGAGCAGGTAATCGTATTCGCCGCGGCGTATCGCCATGGCGCGGTCCAGGCGCCGGTAATCGTCCAGATCCAGCCCCAGAGCGGCCGAGTGATGCCAGGCAATATGTTCGCACCAGCGCACGTAGACGGCATTGTTCGTATGCTGCAGCCCGTCGATGTCGGCCGCTACGGGCATGACGGGCAGGGTGTGGGCGTGCGGATAGTCCCAGTTCAAGTGCGCTCCTTTCGATACGGTGGCGGCTGATTGTACGTTCTTGCGGCGCCTCCTGTCTCTTGCGCACGCATGGGAAAACGCTTGTTTTCATGTTGATGTATGATGCATCATAATGCCAATTTCAAAGCACTTACTCAAAATACCCATGAACTCTCCGCTGGACAGCCTGGTGCACGTCAATCTGGGAAAATCCGTATATGCGACGCTGCGCGACGCGCTGGCGGCGGGGCGCTTCCAGCCGAATGACCGGCTGCGCATCCGCGAGCTGGCGCTGCAGCTGGGCACCAGCGTCACGCCCGTGCGCGACGCCATGCTGCAGCTGGTGCAGGAAGAGGCATTGGTGCTGCGCTCGCCGCGCGACTTCCGCGTGCCCGTGCTCAGCGTGGCGCGCTACCTGGAAATCCGCGCGCTGCGCCTGGAACTGGAAGGGCTGGGCGCGTTTGAAGCGGCGCAGCGCATCGACGGCGCCACCCTGGCCGACCTGGAACGCCTGCTGCAAGCGAATGAAGTCGCCATCGCGCGGCACGACCTGCCTGCGGCCCTGCAATGCAACCAGGCGTTTCACCTGGCGCTGGCGCAAGCTGCCGGCATGCCGACCTTGAAACGCTTTGTCGACCATTTGTGGATGCAAACGGCGCCCCTGATTGCCGCCGGCTACGCCAGCTTTTCGCCCGACATGCGTGTCGGTCATCACCACGCCATCATCAGCGCGCTGCGCCAGCGCGACAGCGCGGCCGCGCGGCGCGCCATCGAACAGGACATTCTCGACGGCGGCACGCAAATGCTGGCCTATGTCATGCGCCAGGAGCGCATCCACGCCGGCGCAACACTACAAGACAAGGATGAACATGACGCATATCAAGCACAAGATTGAACAGAAAACGGCCATCGTCACGGGCGCCAGCCGCGGCATCGGCCATGCCGTCGCGGAACGCTTCCGCAGCCTGGGCTGGAGGGTCATCACCGTGTCGCGCAGCCCGATTCCCGGCGGCTGTCCGCGCAGCCAGGAGCACAACACACATGTGTGCATGGATTTGTCGGACCTGAGCCAGATCGGGCAGATGGTCGATACGCTGCGCCCCATGCTGGGCGACTCGAAACTGCACGCGCTGGTCAACAACGCGGGCGTGTCGCCGAAGGGGCCGGGCGGCTCGCGCGTCAATTCGCTGACCACCGACATGCAGACCTGGCAGGAAATGTACAACACGAATTTCTTTGCCCCGCTGGCGCTGACGCGCGGCTTTGCGCAGGAATTGTCGAACGCGCACGGCTCTGTCGTGAACCTGTGTTCGATTGCCGGCTACCGCGTGCACCCGTTCGCCGGCTCCGCCTACGCCAGCTCGAAGGCGGCCCTGGCGTCGCTGACGCGCGAAATGGCCAACGACATGGCGCCGCTGAACGTGCGCGTGAACGCCATCGCACCGGGCGAGATCGACACGGCGATCCTGTCGCCCGGCACCTCGCACATCGTCGATACGCAAATTCCCCTGCGCCGCCTGGGCACGACGGCTGAAGTGGCCGACCTGGTGGAGTTTTTGTGCAGCGAGCGCGCCTCGTACATCACGGGCGCGGAAATTCCCATCGACGGCGGCCAGCGCATTTAATTGAAAGGGAAGAGCACATGACACAACATATCGGCATCGTCGGCTGCTCGGCCGAAGGCGCGGCCCTGTGCTACCGCACGATTTGCGAAGAGGGCGCGCATGCGCTGGGCGCGTATGAACACCCGGAAGTGACGCTGCACACGCCGTCGCTGGCGCGCTATGTGGATTGCCTGAACGGGGGCGACCTGGCCGGCGTGGCCGGGCTGATGCTGGCGTCGGCGCACAAGCTGGCCGCCGCCGGCGCCGATTTCCTGATCTGCCCCGATAACACCATCCACCAGGCGTTTGCCCTGATGGCGCCCCATTCGCCGCTGCCCTGGCTGCATATCGCCGATGTCGTGGCCGCCGAAGCGGCTGCGCGTGGTTACCAGCGAGTCGGTTTGACGGGCACGCGCTGGCTGGTCGACAGCGCCGTGTATCCGGACATGCTGGCGGCGCACGGCATCGCTTGCGTGCGGCCCGACGAGGATGCGCGCAGCGAGATCAACCGCATCATCATGGAAGAACTGGTGCCGGGCGTGGTCAAACCGGACAGCGTGGCACGCTTCCAGGCCATCATCGCTGGCTTGGGGGAGCAGGGCTGCGACGCCGTCATCCTTGGCTGCACGGAAATCCCGCTGATCATCAGCGATGCCAATTCGCCGCTGCCGACCCTGGACTCCACGCGGCTGCTGGCGCGCGCGGCCTTGCGCAGGGCGCTGGCCGCCTGATTACCGAGTCAGCTGCGTATCCAGCTGCGCCTGCAACGCGGCCACCACCAGCGCGTGGTCGTCGGCCTGCGCCAGGCCGGAGACGGTTACCGTGCCGACCAGGCCCACGCCGCGTATCAACAGGGGAAAGGCGCCGCCGTGGCCCGCGTACTCGATGTCATCGAGGTATTTCACGTCTTCAAAGGTGCTGCCGCGGCTCTTGTACGAGATACCCATGTAGTAGGAGCTGCGGCAAAAGCGCTGTACCGTATTGTTCTTGCGGCGTATCCAGTCCGCCTGGTCCGCCGTGGCGCCCGTCATGGCGTGGTGGAAGAGGATCTGACCGTTGCGCGTGATGTTGACAGTGACGGCCTTGCCGCGTCGGCGCACTTCCTCGACGATCCACAGGCCCACGGCCAGCGCGGCGTCATTGTCGAAGCGTTCGAATTGCAGGGATTCTTCCTGTTGCGCCAGGGTGTGCAGCAAATCGGCGTAATGATCCATCGTGGTGGCGGGTGGTAGTGGCTGGAAACGCTACTGTAGCGCACCATGGGCCAGGCGCGCGCGCTTTTTCCATGTGAGGCCTACAATAGGCTGCATGAACCTGTCCCTGTTTGCCGATGAAGACTACGCCCAGGCCGGCCCGGCGCCGCTGGTGCCCGGCACGTCCGCGTCGGTTCTGCTGCGCGGCTTCGCTCTGCCTTACCTGGACGAGGTGCTGCCGGCGCTGGACGCCATCGTGCTGGCGGCGCCCCTGCGCCACATGGCCACGCCGGGGGGCTTGCGCATGTCGGTTGCCATGAGTAATTGTGGCCCCCTGGGCTGGATCACGGATGGACGCGGCTACCGCTATGCGCGGTTCGATCCGGCCAGCGGCCTTCCGTGGCCGCCAATTCCGCCCGTATTCCTGCGCCTGGCGCGGCAGGCGGCGCTGGCAGCCGGCTATCCGGGCTTCACGCCCGACGCCTGCCTGGTCAACCGCTATGCGCCTGGCGCGCGCATGGCCCTGCATCAGGACCGCGATGAATGCGATTTCAACGCGCCCATCGTCTCGGTCTCGCTGGGCTTGCCCGCCACTTTCCTGTTCGGCGGCGCCGAGCGCGGTGACAAGGCGGCGCGCATCGCCCTGCAGCATGGCGACGTGGTGGTGTGGGGCGGCGCCGACCGCCTGCGCTTCCATGGCGTGGCGCCCCTGAAGGAGGGCGAACACGCGCTGCTGGGCGCGCAGCGCATCAATCTGACGTTTCGCAAGGCTGCCTGAGCTGACGCCAGGCTGTGCGTGCACCTGCTTCGGTAATGCAATTAACTTGCAAAAGAGGGTGATTTTCTGCATCATATGCAACTTGTTTGCATATGGAGCCATCACCATGAAGCGCACTTGCCTTTCCTCGCCCCTGCCTGACGTGGCGGCCGGTCCCCATCTGGGCAGCCCCTTGCCGCGGGAGTGGGTGGGCATGCAGGGCATCGCCTTGCCGCTGTGGCTGGAGGAGGGTGGGCAGGCGCAGCAAGTGCATGCCTGGGCCGACGTGCAAGTCGATTTGCCCGACCCGCACGTCAAGGGCATCCACATGTCACGCCTGTATCTGCTGCTCGATGCGTTTGCCGCCGCGCAGCCGCTCGATGCAGGCGCGCTGGCCGCCGTGTTGCGGCGCATGGTGGACAGTCACGCCGATTGCGGCAGCACGCAGGCGCGCATGGCGCTGGCCTTCCCCGTGCTGCGGCGGCAGCCGGCGCTGTTGACGGCGGGACTGTCGGGCTGGAAATCGTATCCCGTGCGTCTGCAGTCCAGTTGCTCCCCGCAGGGCTTTGCCCTGTCCCTGACGGTGGAGATCGGCTATTCGTCGACCTGTCCATGTTCGGCGGCGCTGGCGCGGCAGTTGCTGGCCGACGCCTTTGCGGTGCAGTTCGGCAGAGGAAGCGTCGACGCCGCTGCTGCCCGCGCCTGGCTGCGGGAGCACGCCAGCCTGGCCACGCCGCACAGCCAGCGCAGCACGGCGACGGTCACCGTGCCATTGACGGAACAGGCGGAGCTGAACCTGTTTCCCCTGATCGACCTTGTAGAGGCAGCGCTGGCGACGCCGCTGCAGACGGCCGTGAAACGGGCCGACGAGCAGGCTTTCGCGCGCCTCAATGGTGCTAATCTGATGTATGTGGAAGACGCGGCCCGCCGCGTGCAGGCGGCGCTTGTACCACCTTATGCGCAGGCGCGTGTTACCGTACAGCATATGGAAAGCCTGCATCCGCACGATGCCGTGGCACAGGCAGGCCAGCTTGCCTGAGCTTTTCACTCAACCACCGTGGAGGAAGACCGCATGCCGGAGAAAATCACGCAGGAGCCTGGCGAAGCCAGCCTGGAAGAGGAACTCGAGCGCGAACGGCGCGACCATGCGCTGATCGACGAGGAAAAGCTGGGCATGGACGAGCTGGAAGAGGAGCACCTGAAGCGGGAACGCCAACCGGGCGCGCAGGCAGGGCGCTAGTTTGCAGGGTCACAGGGCCACGGTGATCGATGGCCGCTGGCATCGCGCCGCGCTGCCCGGTACAATTTCGCTTTGTTCTACTCCCCCAACCCCGGAGGCCCATGAAATATCGCGCATTTTTCCAGTTCATCCTCGGCCTGACAGGCGCCACTCTGGCCGTCTCGCAAGCCCAGGCCGCCACCATCTGCACCGCCATGGCCGACGCCAGGACGGGCGCCGTCTTGCTGCAAGAAGGCAATTGCATCGACCGCGTTACCCCTGCCTCCACGTTCAAGATCGCGCTCAGCCTGATGGGCTATGACGCAGGTTTCCTCAAGGATGAGCACAAGCCCAGCTTGCCATACCGCCAGGGCTATGTGGACTGGGGCGGTGAAGCGTGGCGCCAGGATACGGACCCGTCGCGCTGGATGCAGTATTCCGTCGTCTGGTATTCGCAGCAGATCACGCAGGCGCTGGGCGCCGAGCGCTTCCAGAAATACGCCAGGGCTTTGCGCTATGGCAATGCGGACGTCTCGGGCGACCCGGGCAAGGACAATAGCCTGGAGCGCTCGTGGATCAGCTCTTCGCTGAAAATTTCCCCATTGGAACAGCTGGGTTTCTTGCGCAAGCTGGTCAATTACCAGTTGCCTGTGAGCAAGCAGGCGATGCAGGAAACGCAGCGCCTGACGCGCCTGGCAGACGTGGGCGGCTGGCAAGTGCATGGCAAGACGGGTGCGGCCTTCCCGCGCAAGGCCGACGGCAGCTTTGACGAAGCGCATGGCTATGGCTGGTTCGTGGGCTGGGCCAGCAAGGGCGAGCGCAGCATCGTCTTCGCGCGCCTGGTGCAGGACGAGCAGAAAGGCCTGCCATCGGCGGGACTGCGCACGCGCGACGCCATGCTGAAAGAGTTGCCGGCCCTGTTGGAGCAGGCGCAGAAGTGACGGCCAGCATCGTTGCCGCCACCTTCATTGTGACCGAGGGCGACTATCTGGAAGCCGTGATCGAGGTGGGCGGCCAGCGTCTGCACGTGATGGACGAGTTCGGCGGCGGGCAAATGGACGCCGGCACGCAGTTCCAGGCCGAACTGTGGCCCATGGCCAGCGAGCGCGATGACTGGGACGGCATTTTCAGCGCCAATCCTGGCCGCGAAAAGCGCCTGCTGCGGCTCGAAGGCTGGCGCTACCTGGCGCTGGGCGAGGTGATCAGCGTCGACCCCGTCGTGTGCGACTGCGGCCTGCTGCTAGTGGATGATGCTTTTTATACGCGGGACGCACGCTGCGTGGGCGAGTACGTGGGCATCACCTTGGCGCGGCTCGATGCCTGTCTCGCTTAGGCCCCCGAGAGAAGCCGATGGACCAGTTGATAACCGAGCCGGATACCAAAACAAAACACGGCAAAGCCGCAGGAGGCAAGGAAGATGGCTTGCAGTTGCTGGCGTGCAGACAGAGTTGGCATGGCGGCGTCCATCAGGGAGTGTGGCGGGAGTGCCAGCCGATATTAACTGATTGTTTTATGTATTGGCAATAATCCTGTCATCTTGCGTACTTCCGCTTACTTATTTCCATCCCGCCACATTGCCCGCCCTATATACTTGCTGAAACGGATCATCCGGCATCAGACAAGGTTACAAGCATGGCATCAGGCATGGAGCAGTTTCAGGAAAAAGCACGGCAGGCGTTGATACAGGCGCGCGCGCAGGTCGTTCGCGTGGCGGGGCTGGCGTGGGTCAAGGCGGTGGCGCTGTACCGGCGCGGCCACGCGCACTTGATGACCTTGCCGCCCGTGCGACGCGCGCTGGTGCTGGGGCTATGGTCTTTCCTGGCTGTGCTGGGCTTGGTGACGCTGTACATGCTGCTGCTGGTCCCCTTGACGCCCAGCATCCACGACTTGCGCCAGGCGCGCGCGGCCGCACCGAGCACCATGGTCAGCGCCGATGGCAAGGAATTGGGCCGTTTCGACCAGGGCTTGCAGGAGCGGGTCACCTTGAAGCAGATTTCGCCGAACGTGATCAGCGCATTGATCTCGACGGAAGACCACCGTTTCTACGAACACCACGGCATCGACTTCACGCGCACGGCCGGCGCCATCCTGCACACGGCCGGGGGCAACCCCCAGGGCGGTTCCACCATCACGCAGCAGCTGGCGCGCAATATGTTCCCCGAGGAAATTGGCCGCTCGCGCAACCTGAACCGCAAGCTGAAGGAGCTGATCACCGCCCTGAAGATCGAGGCCACCTACAGCAAGACGGAAATCCTGGAAGCCTACCTGAACACGGTACCTTTTCTGTACAACACCTACGGCATCGAAATGGCGGCCCGTACGTATTTCGACAAGCCCGCGTCGCGCCTCGACATCCTGGAAAGCGCCACCCTGGTCGGCATGCTCAAGGGTACGAATTACTACAATCCCGTCGGCAATCCCGAGCGTTCCCTGCAGCGGCGCAATGTGGTGCTGGGCCAGATGCGCAAACATGATGTTATCAACGAAGCGCGTTACCAGCAGTTGATCAAGCGTCCGCTGCGCCTGCATTTCGAACGCCAGAGCGAGCGGGCGCAGTCGGACAGCCACTTCACGGCCTATGTGCGCAAGTGGCTGATCGACTGGGCTGACGAGAACGATTACAACCTGGAGCGCGATGGCCTGGTGGTGCACACCACGCTCGACCATGATTTGCAGCAGGCGGCCGAGCGCGCCGTCGAGCGCCAGGCGAACGCCTTGCAGGCCATTGCCGACGTGGAATGGAGTCGCGCCGGGGTGCCGTCGTCTACCTCGACGGGCATGTATGCGGGCATGCAGGGCGGCAGCGTGCCGTTCGATTACTTCTGGAAATCGCATCCGGCCCTGCTGGACGCCTTCGTGCGCGAGTCGGGCGACTACCGCAAGCTGACGGCCGCCGGCGGCACGCCAGAGGCAGCGCTGGCGCAGCTGAAAGGCGACCGCGCCTTCATGGCGGCCCTGCGCAAGTCGAAGACGCGCCTGGAAGCGGGCTTTGCGGCCATGGATCCGGCCACGGGCGCCGTGCGCGCCTGGGTAGGCAGCCGCGACTTTGCGCGCGAACAATTCGACCATGTGTCGCAGGCGGCACGCCAGCCCGGTTCCACTTTTAAACCTATCGTGTATGGCGCGGCGCTGGAAAAGGGCCTCAGTCCCGAACACGTCTACCGCGATGCCGTGATGGATATCAAGGCATCCGACGGCACGATATGGCGACCCACGGACATGAGCGGCACCACGGGGCGCGACATGACCATGCGAGACGGTCTCGTCTACTCGAAAAACACCATCACGGCGCAAGTGATGCAGGATGTCGGCTTGCCGCCTATCATCAAGCTGGCGCGCGCACTGGGCATCCGCGACAGCAAGCTGGAAAAAGTGCCGTCGCTGGCGCTGGGCACCAGTCCCGTCACCTTGCTGGAAATGGTCAACGCCTACGCCAGCATCGCGGCCCAGGGCGAGGCGCGACTGCCGTTCGTCGTGACGCACATCACAGACCGCGAAGGGACGGTCATCGCCCGTTTTGGCGAAGACAAGCCCACGCGCGCCATGCAGGCGGCATCGGCCGCCACCCTGACGGACATGATGCGCGGCGTGATCGACCGCGGCACGGGCACGGCCATCCGCAGCCGCTTCGGCATCCGCTCCGACGTGGCTGGCAAGAGCGGCACCACGCAAAACAATGCGGATGGCTGGTTTATCCTGATGCATCCGGAACTGGTGGGCGGGGCCTGGGTAGGTTTCAATGACGCCAGGGTCACCATGCGCAGCAATTACTGGGGCCAGGGCGGCCACAACGCCGTGCTGGTGGTGGGCGACTTCTTCAAGACGGCGCTCGATACGGGCAAGCTGTCGCGCGACGCCATCTTCCCCGGCGGCAAGCCGCCACCGCCGCTACGCCATGTGGAAGTGGTCGAGGAGCCACAGGATGAGCCGGTGGAAGAGCCGGGCAACTTGCTGCAGGAAGGCGCGCCGCCAGCGCCGCTGGCCATGCCGGCCGAAGGCGAGGGTGGACAGGAGTCGCATGGCAAGGCGGTGCAGGAGCCGGCGCCATCCCCGGCACCGCAACCCGCTCCGGCGCCGGTGCCGGTCCCGGTCCCGGTGCCGCAAGGGTAGGCGCCGCCGCCATGGCAAATTCAACCATTGCAAAGAATAATCATGACCTCACACAAGCCCACACTGCGCCTGATACTCGGCGACCAGCTCAATGCGCAGCATCGCTGGTTCACCGAAGTCGATGACGCCACCATCTATGTCCTGATGGAAGTGCGGCAAGAAACGGATTACGTGCTGCATCATGCGCAGAAAATCCTGGCGATCTTCGCAGCCATGCGGGAGTTGGCGCGCCAGCTGCGCCAGCTCGGCCACACAGTCCATTACATCGCCATCGACCAGGCGGCAAGCACGCGCTCGATACCGGAGAATATCGAAGCGCTGATTACCCGTTATGACGCCGGCGCCTTCGAATACCAGGCACCGGACGAATGGCGCCTTGACCAGCAGCTCTACCAGGCGGGACGACGCTCGACCATCCCCTGGCTGATGGTCGACAGCGACCATTTCTATACGGCCCGCAACGAGGTGGCCGATATTTTTGCCGGACGCAAGCAATGGCTGATGGAGTTTTTCTATCGCCAGATGCGCAGCACGCACCAGGTGCTGATGGAAGACGCGAAAAAACCCGTGGGCGGCCAATGGAACTTCGATCACGATAACCGCAAGCCCTGGCGCGGTACGCCCGCCGAGCCGCAAGACCCGCGCACGCTGCACGATCATGGGCAATTATGGCAATCCATCGTCGCCGCAGGCGTGAAAAGCTTTGGCGCTCCCCAGGCCGACCGGCTGCCATGGGCGCTGAACCGGGACGAAGCGCTGCAGCAGCTCGATGCCTTCATCGCCCATGCATTGCCGCATTTTGGCGATTTCCAGGATGCGATGAGCAGCAAGGCATGGCGCTTGTTTCATTCTTTGCTGTCGTTCGCGCTGAACGTGAAAATGCTCAAGCCGCGCGAAGTCGTCGCGAGGGCACAATCGGCTTATCACGCCGGCCATGCGCCCCTGGCTGCGGTGGAGGGGTTCATCCGCCAGATACTCGGATGGCGCGAGTATGTGCGTGGTGTTTACTGGGCGCATATGCCCGGCTATGCGGAGAAGAACTTCTTTGGCCACACGCGCCCGCTGCCTTCGTGGTTCTGGGATGGCAAGACGAAGATGCATTGCCTGTCGCAGGCGATCACCCAGTCACTGGAGCAGGCACACGCGCATCATATCCAGCGCCTGATGGTGATCGGCAATTTCGCGCTGCTTGCCGGCCTGGATCCTGCCAGGGTGCATGGCTGGTACCTGGGTATTTATATCGATGCTTTCGAATGGGTGGAGTTGCCCAATACCGTCGGCATGAGCCAGTTCGCCGATGGCGGCTTGCTGGCCACCAAGCCATATGTCTCCAGCGCCGCCTATATCGACCGCATGGGCGATTATTGCAAAGGCTGCCATTACGATAAAAAGGCGCGCATCGGCGAGCGTGCCTGCCCCTTCAATGCCCTGTACTGGGATTTTTTTCATCGCAACGCGGACACCCTGGAGCGCAATCCCCGCATAGGCATGGCGTATCGCCAGCTGGAGAAAATGGACGCGGCGACGATAGCGGATTTCCGGCAGCAGGCGGCCAGTATGCTGGCCAGGCTCGATTCCCTGTAAAACCGGGCAATCCGGCCCGGCACGCTCAGAGCGTATTGCGCCTCAACCCCGCCTGCCGCACGAACACTTGCAGTGCAGGCATGGTTTGCTGGTGCAGCACCTTCAGCTCCGTCCGGAGCGCGGGCGTGATGGCCAGGCTGCCGTCCGCTTGCTGGCGCACGGGCAGGCCCAGCGCTTGCGCCATCTCGACCGGGTAATTCGTGAAGTCGCCATACGGGCGCTTGCCGTCGACGGACGGGGTGGGCCAGTAGCCCTCGGCCAGGTAATCCTCGGCCGCGCCCATGCCCAGCATTTCCAGAGACATCCATGACTGCTGCCGCAGCAATGTCACATGTTGTCCGGTCAGGACGAAGGGCGCCTTGCCGTTGGCATAGCTGCCCGGTTTCAGATCGGCCATGTGCACGAAGTGGGGCAGCATTTGCGACGCTTCCATCAGGCGCTGCGCGGCCAGCGCCGCATCCTTGCTGGCGATGGCTTGCATGGCCAGCGCCAGGGTATCGCCTTTGCCCAGCGGGTAGGCCGGATTGAGCATGGGCGCGCCGCTTTCCACGGGCGACCAGCCGATGTTGAAGCGCCGTATCAGCGCCAGATGGTGCACATTGAGCACCTTGGGCAGCGGAGAGTCGAGGGTGGACAGGATGCGCTGGCGCACGGCGACGGGCAGGCCGTCATCGGCCGCACGCGCAAGCATGGGAGAGCACAGCAGGGCGCCGGCAAGGCGCAGCAGCTGGCGCCGCATGGGCTGGATCAGGCGCGACATCATGGTGCCGTCAAGTCCTGGCGCTGGAATTCGATGCGGTTTTCCTGGTAGTCCCACTTGGTGTAGGGCCCGAACACGCGCCGGTTTTCCTTGCTGTCTGCATTCGATTGCTCGCGCTTCATGCGCCGCACGAGGGCGGTGTCGACCAGCGGCGCGGTCGTCGTGCCGAAGACCTCGTGCCGCACGCTCTGCTTGGCGTCGGCGCCGCGCGAAATGATGGTGAGCTTGCGCGAGGCGGGATCGAAATACAGGCGCATGGCGAAGGTGTTCATATCCTGCAGGTACAGGCCCTCGTCGCGCCACTGGGCATAGAAATAATCGCCGCAGACGGCCTTCGGTTCGCGTTTCCATTCGCAGGCGAGCAGGATCAGCAGGTGACGGTCGTCGAGCTGCTTGATTGAAACACGGGCCTTGGAATAGCCCCAGGTACTGGGCGGCACTGTCGTCGAGGAGAGCAAGTTGTACTCGCCCGCGAGCTTGGGCATGGGCGCTTGCGCCGAGGCGCCGGTGCAGAGAGTCAAGGCGGCTGCCGCTGCGGCGCCGCGTATCTTGGAAAATGGTGTCATGATGGCCATAAGGAATAGTTGCCATATTATAGATGGCAACATTTCTTTATGGCCACGCGCTTGCCCTTATTTCAGCTTGCTCAACTCAGCCACGTCGATCTTGACGACCTTGTCGCCCACGGCGGCGACCAGCGTATTGAAGTGGGGCGTCGCATAATGCGCCGTCAGCGCCGCCTGGTCGGCCCATTCTTCCAGCATGATGAAGCGCGTGGGAATCTTGTTGTCGATGTGCAACTCGTAGCGCAGGCAGGCGCTTTCCGCGCGGCTGGGCGGTACGACTGCTTCCAGGGCGGCGCGCACGGCGTCGATATGGTCAGCTTGGGCATCGATGGTGGCGACGACGATCAGGGTCATGGTGGTCCTTGTTAAGTGATGGGGCGGATGCAGCTTAGCGCATCTTGCCCTTTCTTGCCTGCCATGCCCAGTCTGGCTGCGCCGAAACAGTTTCCGCCGCAGCCAGACAATCAAGCTACACCTACGCCGCATGATCGGCGGCATTTCCCAGCGCATGCCTTCCCCGAAGGTCAGCTCAGTTAGGCCAGATCAATGACGGCCAGCATGTCATTGTCATCGGCATCCATGCCTTTTTCCACGAAACCCATGCTCGCATAGAACTGTTTCGCGTTGGAATTACCAGGCTTGTAGCAGATTTCGATGCTGCGCGCATCCGGTCGCGTGCGGATTTCCGCCAGCGCCAGGGCGAGGGCGGCCCGGCCATGGCCTTGTCCCTGGCGCCGGTGATCGATCATGAAGCGCCAGATCTGGTAGTGGCCGGGCGGATCGTCGTCGTCGGGCGAGACGAACATCAGGAAACCGATCACCTCCTCATCGTCATACACGGCGCGCGTATGCATGGTGGCGGGATGGAAACTCGCTTGCGCGATGGAATAGTCGTTGCTGGCCAAATAGTCGCGCTGCTGTGGCAGCAAAGGCAGTTCGCTGATGATGTCAAAATTGTCGGCGGTGACGGCACGCAGGCTGATGGGCATAGTGGAAGGCAGTGAAAAGGCTAGGTGTGGCAGTATGCGGAAAAATTATCCGATAGGCAAGGTTGTGGCGTCGCCAGCCCCAAACAGCTGCGCCATCGTCTGGCGCAGCCAGCGGTTCGATGCATCTTCATGGTAGCGCTCGTGCCAGTGCTGCTTGACTGAAAAGCTGGGCAGCGCCACGGGCAGGGGCAGGATGCGGAACGCTTCGTGGTCCTGCATTTGCAGCGCGTAGCGGTAAGGTACCGTGACGATGTACTGGGTTTCGGCGACGATGCGCGATACACCGAGGAAGCTGGGCAGTTTCAGCACGATGCGCCGCTGCACGCCAGCCGCCGCCAGGACCTTTTCCACGATGGAATGTCCCGTGCCCGAGCTTTTCACTTCGATATGCCCCTCCTGCAGGAATTGTTCCACGGTGATGCTGTCGCGGATGCGCGGGTGGCTGCTGGATACCAGGCAGACAAAGTGCTGGTCGAACAGCTTCTGCTGATAAAACCCCGATTCCAGGTGCGGCATGAAGCCCACGGCCAGGTCCACTTCGCCTCCTTCCAGGCGCTCGGGCGTGTCGGTGGCGATCTTTGACACGTCCAGGGTGATGCCAGGCCCGATCTGCTGCAGATGGTTAAGCAGCGTGGGGAGCAGCACGATTTCGCTGATGTCCGTCATGCAGATGGCAAATTCGCGCGTGCTGGCGGCCGGGTCGAACACGGGCTGGTCGGCCAGTGCGTGCTGCCAGGCGGCAATTGCGGCGCGTACGTCCTGCACGGCGTTTTGCGCGCGCGGTGTCGGCTCCATGCCTTTCGAGGTGCGCGCGAACAGTCGGTCGCCGAAATGCGTGCGCAGCTTGCCCAGGCCAATGCTCACGGTCGACTGCGGCAAGCCCAGGTTTTCCGCCGCGCGCGTCACATTGCGGCTTTTATAGATCTCGTCAAAGATGAACAGCAGTTCGATATCGAAGCGCGACATGGGTTAGCCTTCCTATCATTATTTAAAAACCTGATTGTTGCTATTGTATTCCATCGCTTTACCAAATATTGAGCTGTCGGCACACTGCTTGTCATACCAAGAGCACGTCAAACGTGCATCGCGCAAGCACACAGATCAATTGGAGGAAAGAAATGGAAGCTTCCCACAAACCGTCGGTCTTGATCGTCGGCGGCGGCATTGGCGGCATGGCCGCCGCCCTGTCCCTGTCGCGCCTGGGGCTGGCCGTCACCGTGCTGGAACAGGCATCGACCCTGGGCGAGATCGGCGCCGGCATCCAGCTGGCGCCCAACGCCTTCGCCGCGCTGGACGCGCTGGGCGTGGGAGAACGCACGCGTGCCAAGGCCGTCTTCACGGAACGCCTGGTGATGATGGATGCCGTCGACGCGACCGAGGTAGGCACTTTTGTCGTCGATGCGGCCTTCCGTGAACGCTTCAGCAATCCCTACGCAGTTATCCACCGGGCCGACATCCACGGCGCCATCCTCGACGCGGTGCGCACCTCGCCGCTGATCACGTTCGTGACGTCGTCGCAGGTGAGGGACGTGACGGAAGACGACACGGGCGTCACCGTGGTCGATGCGGCGGGACGCAGCTTCCGCGCCGATGTACTGATCGGCTGCGACGGCGTCAAGTCCGTGATCCGCGAGCGTATCGTGGGCGATGCGGTGCGCGTCTCCGGCCACGTGGTTTACCGCGCCGTGGTGCCGGCCACCGACATGCCTGCCGATTTGCGCTGGAACGCGCCCGTCGTCTGGGCCGGGCCGAACTGCCACCTCGTGCATTACCCGCTGCGCAATGGAGAGCAATACAACCTGGTAGTGACCTTCCACAGCCGCGATCAGGAAGCGTGGAGCGTCAAGGACGGCAGCAAGGAAGAAGTGCTGTCCTACTTCGACGGCGTCCACGCGCAGCCGCGCCAGCTGCTGCACAAGCCCACCTCGTGGAAACGCTGGAGCACGGCCGACCGCGACCCCGTCGCCAACTGGAGCACGAAGCGCATGACCTTGCTGGGCGACTCGGCCCACCCGATGCTGCAATACCTGGCGCAGGGCGCCTGCATGGCGCTGGAAGATGCCGTGACCCTGGGCGAGGCCGTGCGCGCCTGCGATTTCGACATGGCCGCCGCCTTCCAGCTGTATCAAACCTCGCGCATCGCCCGCACCGCGCGCGTCGTGCTGTCGGCGCGCGAAATGGGCCGTCTGTATCACGCCAAAGGCGTCGAACGCCTGGTGCGTAACGACCTGTGGCGCGGCCGCACGCCCGCGCAATTCTATGAGGCGCTGGCCTGGCTGTATGGCTGGACGGCGCAAACCTGCCTGGCCACCACCGAGAAGGACGCAGCATGACTTCCCATCAAACGCCCGAACGCGAGGCTTTATATGAAGCCCTGAGCGGCATGCATCTGTCGCCGCTGTGGCAATCCTTGCACACCCTGGTGCCGCCCCATCCGACGGCGCCGTATGCTCCCGCCCTGTGGCGCTATGCCGACATCGCGCCGCAGCTGGCGCGCGCCGGAGAGGTGATTACGGCCCACGAAGCCGTGCGCCGCGTCCTCGTGCTGGAAAACCCGGCCTTGCCGGGCCGCTCCTCGATTACGCAATCGCTGTACGCGGGCTTGCAGCTGATTTTGCCCGGAGAAGTGGCGCCGTCGCACCGTCACAGCCAGTCGGCGCTGCGCTTTGTCGTGAGCGGGCAGGGCGCCTACACGACCGTGGCGGGCGAGCGCACCACCATGCATCCGGGGGACTTCATCATTACTCCCTCGTGGACCTGGCATGATCATGGCAACCTGGGTGTGGATGGCGTCTGCGAGCCTGTCGTTTGGCTCGATGGCCTCGACATTCCCATGCTTCGCTATTTCGATTCCGGTTTCGCGGAAAACGACACGGAAGACAGCCAGACCGTCACCCGCCCGGAAGGCCAGAGCTTCGCCCGCTACGGCTACAACATGGCGCCCGTGAAGCGGCTGCACGAGGGCGCCACGTCGCCCATCTTCAACTACCCGTATGCCCGCTCGCGCGAAGCGCTGGACCTGTTGTCGCGCACGGACGCCATCGACTGCTGGCACGGCTACAAGCTCAAATATGTGAACCCCCTGACGGGTGGCTCGCCCATGCCGACCATGGCCACCTTCATGCAATTGCTGCCCAAAGGGTTTGCGGGCAAGCGCGCGCGCAGCACGGACGGCACTGTCTACAGCGTGGTCGAAGGCCGCGGCAAGGTGACGATAGGCGAGCAGCTATTCGACTTCGCCCCGCGCGACACCTTCGTCGTGCCTTCATGGGCCGCCGTTTCCTTCGATTGCCCGCAGGAAGACGTGGTGCTGTTCAGTTTTTCCGACCGCCCCGTGCAGCAAGCGATGGGCGTGCTGCGCGAGCAGTTTTTGACCGATTGATTTTTCAGACAGGACTTTGACATGACCAACTTCATCTTCGCCCCCCAAGCCATCGCCGGCCTGCCCATCGTCGGCACCGATAGCCAGTTTCCCGTGCGCCGCATCTATTGCGTGGGCCGCAATTACGCCGCCCATGCGCGCGAAATGGGTTTTGACCCGGACCGCGAACCGCCTTTCTTTTTTTGCAAGCCGAACGACGACAAGTCCGTCGTGCCCGTGCCGCCCGGCGTGACGGCCACCGTGCCATATCCGGCGCAGACGTCGAATTACCACCATGAAATCGAACTGGTGGTCGCTATCGGCAAAGGCGGCAGCAATATCGCCCTGGAGGATGCGCCGTCGCACATCTTCGGCTATGGCGTGGGCCTGGACATGACGCGGCGCGACCTGCAGATGCGCATGCGCGAACAGGGGCGCCCGTGGGAAATCGGCAAGGCATTCGACTATTCTGCCCCCATTGGCGCGCTCACGCCCATCGCCGCGTCCGGCGAGATCACCACGGGTGCCATTGTGCTGGAAGTGGACGGCAAGGTCGTGCAGACGAGCGACCTCACTCACCTGATCTGGTCCGTCAATGAAGTCATTGCCAATCTGTCGACCCTGTTCGAGCTGCAGCCGGGCGACATCATCATGACGGGCACGCCCGAAGGCGTGGGTGCCGTTACCAGCGGGCAAACCATGGAGGCGCGCATCGCCGGCTTGACGCCGATCACCGTCGCCGTGCAATAAACATCCCCGGGCCAGCGCGGCACAGATCGCGCAGCCCGGTAATGCCACCAACAAGAATGGAGACAGCATGAACAGCAATGCCAGCACCGACGTCCAGCACTTCCTCGACAGTCACCCGTTTTCCCGCTACCAGAAGCTGATTCTCTGGCTATGCTTTTTGATCGTCGCCATCGACGGCTTCGACACGGCCTCGATCGGCTTCATCGCGCCTGCCATCCGCGCCGAATGGGGTTTGACCCCCGCCGCGCTGGCGCCCCTGTTCGGCGCCGGGCTGTTTGGCCTGATGGCTGGCTCATTTTTATTCGGTCCCCTGGCGGACCGCTACGGCCGCCGTCCTGTGCTGATCGTGTCCGTCGCCTTCTTCGGCGCGGCCAGCCTGCTGTCGGCCTGGTCGACGGATCTGACGATGCTGCTGGTGTTGCGCTTCCTCACGGGGCTGGGCCTGGGCGGCGCCATGCCGACGTCGGTGACCTTGACGTCCGAATACTGCCCGCAGCAGCGCCGTTCCGGCCTCGTGACCATGATGTTCTGCGGCTTTACCATCGGTTCCGCGCTGGGCGGCCTGGCTTCGGCGCAGCTGCTGCACCTGATCGGCTGGCGCGGGGTGCTGATGCTGGGCGGTGCCTTGCCCCTGCTGCTGGTGCCTGTGCTGCTGCTGGCGCTGCCCGAGTCCCTGCGCTGGCTGGTATTGAAAGGACGCGACGGTAGCCAGGTGTTGAACATCGTGCGCCGCATCGCGCCCGCCTTGGCCGCCTTGCCGCGCCTCGTGGTCAGCGACAAAAAACTCGCCGGCTCCCCCATGGCGGAACTGTTCCGTCCCGGCGTGATTGGTGGCACCTTGCTGCTGTGGTCCACGTTCTTCATGAGCCTGCTCATCATCTATTTGCTCTCTAGCTGGATGCCGACTTTGCTTAACGGCAATGGCCTGTCCCTGTCTAACGCCTCTCTGGTGACGGTGATGTTCCAGGTGGGCGGCACGGTGGGCGCCATCCTGCTGGGCCGCTGGATGGACCGCTATAGCCCCCATAAAGTGCTGAGCATCGCCTACCTGGCGGCCGCCGGCTGCATCGTCGTCGTGGCCCTGTCGGGCAGCAGCCTCGCCTTGCTGGTGCTGGCCGTCTTCGGCGTGGGCTTTGGCGTCAGCGGTTCGCAAGTGGGTGCCAATGCGCTGGCCGCCGCGTTCTACCCCACGTCAAGCCGCGCCACAGGCGTCAGTTGGGCCGCCGCCGTGGGCCGCAGCGGCTCCGTGCTGGGCTCCATGGCCGGTGGCCTGATGCTGACCCTGAAACTCGATAACGAAACCATCTTCTTCCTGCTGGCCATCCCGGCCGTGCTGGCGTCCCTGGCGCTGCTGGCCATGGGCCGTTTGATGCGCGTCCGGAATCGCTCTGCCGCCGTTCCAGCTACCCTGACTGAAAGCACCGTATGAAATTGCATGGCTATTACCGCAGCTCCGCCTCTTACCGCGTGCGCATCGCGCTGAACCTGAAGAACCTCCACGCCGATACGGCCTATGTGCACCTGAGCCGCAATGGCGGCGAGCAGTTCACGCCGGCGTTTTCCAGCCTTAACCCGCAGCAGCTGCTGCCCGTGCTGGAGGACGGCGGCGCCGTGCTGACGCAATCGCTGGCCATTATCGAATACCTGGACGAGACACGGGCGGGGCAAAAACTGCTGCCGGCCGACGCGCCGGGCCGCGCCCGCGTGCGCCAGCTGGCCATGGTCTGCGCCTGCGACATCCACCCGCTGAACAACCTGCGCGTGCTCAATTACCTGACGGGGCCCTTGGCCCTGTCGCAGGAACAGAAGAATGCGTGGTACCAGCACTGGACCCATCTGGGCCTGGCCGCGCTGGAAGCGGAGCTGGCGAGCAGCGCACATACGGGCATGTTCTGCCATGGCGACACGCCGACACTGGCCGACTGCTGCCTGGTGCCGCAGGTATACAACGCGCTGCGATTCAAGTGCGACCTGGCGCCGTATCCGACGATCCTGCGCATCGTCGCGCATTGCGAGGCGCTGCCGGCTTTTCAGCAGGCGCACCCCGATGTGCAGCCAGACGCAGAATAAAAACCACAAAAAACGGAGACAAGCATGAGAAAAATCAACGCCATCACCATGGCGCTGCTGGGCGCGTGCGCCCACGGCGTGAGCACCAGCGCCCACGCGCAAAGCAGCGTCACCCTGTACGGAGTGCTCGACAGCTCTGTGGCCTACACGACGAATGCCAACGCGGCCGGCGACAGCGTCACCAAGATACCCACCTTGACGGGTTCATTGCCATCGCGCTTCGGCTTGAAGGGCGTGGAAGACCTGGGCGGCGGCTTGCAAGCGATCTTTGCGCTGGAATCGGGCTTCGGCGTCGATACGGGCATCGCGGGGCAGGGCGGGAGATTGTTCGGCCGCCAGTCATACGTGGGCTTGAAGGGGCGCTATGGCAGCGTGATGCTGGGGCGGCAAATGAATATGTCGTTCTGGGCCACGCAAAAGTCCGACATCATGGGCCCGGCCCTGTTTTCCATCAGCAGCCTTGATCTGTACCTGCCGAATGCGCGCAGCGACAACGCCATCGGCTACCTGGGCACGTTTTCCGACGTGACGGTGGGCGCCACCTACAGCCTGGGGCGCGATGCCTCGGCAGCGGGCGGGCCGGCGGCCACGGGCTGTGCGGGCGAAGTGGCGGGCAATGCAAAGGCCTGCCGCCAAATCACTGCCTTGCTGGGCTATGACACAGGCCGCTACGGCGCCACGGCGTCGTACGACATCATGTACGGCAATGCGGGCGCGGCCAACGGCCTCACATCGAGCCGCAACTTCGACCGCCGCGTGATCGCCAGCGCCTACGCCATGGCTGACAAGCTGAAAATCGGCGGCGGCATCATTGACCGTACCATCCGCGCCGCCACGGGGCAAGTCGACTCGCAACTGCTGTATGTCGGCGCCGCCTGGCCGGTCGCCCCCGCGCTGGTCCTCGACGGGCAAATCGCGAGGCTGGCCGTCAAGCACAGTCCCAACGATGCCACCCTGGCCACCGTGCGCCTGACGTATCACCTGTCCAAGCGCACGGCCGTCTACAGCGCCATCGGCCGCATGGACAACGATGGCGCTGCCGCCGTGGCGCTGGACGCGGGCGGCACCGTGGGCGCGGGCCGCACGCAGAATGGCGTGATGGCGGGGATGCGCCACTTTTTCTGAGCGCTGTCCCGGCTTTAACGCGCAGCAAGGGCCGCAGGCGCTGGCGCCTGCCAGCCGCCGCCCAGTGCCTTGTAGGTGGCGACCGCTGCACGTGCGGCGGCCGTTTGCGCCTGCGCGTGCGCATCCTCGGCCCGCAACAGCTGGGCGTCGGCCTGCAGCACATCGTGGCGGCTGATCGCTCCCTTGTGAAAGACCGCCAGTGCAGAGGCACGCGCGCGCTGCAGCGCATCGACGCTTTGCGCCAGCAGGCCTGCCTGCTGTTCGTACCCGAGCAGTGCCGAACAGGCATTCTCCACGTCTTCCGCGGCACGCAGCACGGCCAGCCGATAGGCCGCCAGTAACTCGGCTTCCTGGCCCCGGGCGGCGTCGATCTGCGCAGCGATGCGGCCGAAATCGAACAGGCGCCAGCGCATGCCGAGTACGCCCGCAGCCTGGCCGGACCCGCTGGCAAACAGGGAGCCGCCGGCGGTGGTGCTGCCGAGCAGGCCGCCCAGGCTCAGTTTTGGATAGTATTCGGCCACTTGCGCGCCGGTGCGCGCGCTCGCTGCGGCCAGGCGCCGCTCGGCCACGATCAGGTCGGGCCTGCGCCGCAGCAGGTCGCCTGGCGTACCCCCGGCCGTGATGCGTGGCGCGACCGCGATGATGCCGCTGGCGGGCAGTTCGTGGCCATGGGTGCCGGGCGCCGCGCCCAGCATCACGTCGAGCGCATGCAGTGCCACTTCGCGCGCCGTTTCCAGGCCCGGCATGGCCGCGCGCGCCTGCGACAGTGCCGCCTCGGCTTGCCGCAGCGTCGGCTCGTTCACCAGCCCCTTGCCGTACAACAGCGTCGCGATGTCCTGCGCCGCCGCCTGGGTGTCGACCTGCTTGCGTGCCAGATCGCGCCGCGTTTGCAGGCCCTGGATGGTCAAGTACAAGTCTGCCGTCTGTGCCGCCACGGCCAGGCGCGCTGCCGCCCATCCCGCTGCCGTCGCCTCGTAGTCGGCGCGCGCCGCTTCGCGTTCGCGGCGCAGGCCGCCGAACAGGTCGAGTTCCCATGACGCTTCCAGGTTGACTTCGTGCGCGCTGCCGGCGCGCGCGAACCCGGGCGTGGCATCGAGCACCTTGCCCAGTGGCGTCTGCACCGATTGATAGGCGCGCGCGGTCTGGCCTTCGAGATTGGCCGAGGGCAGCAATGCGGCATCGGCCGCGCCAAGCACTGCGCGCGCCTGGTGCACCCTGGCTGCAGCCTGCGCCAGGTCGAGGTTTTGCGCCAGTGCCAGCGTCACCAGGCGAGTCAGGTACGGATCGCCAAACGCCGTCCACCACTGCTGCAGTTCGGCTGTATCGGCGTTCTGGCGCAAGCCGACTGCCGACTGGTGCAGATACTGCGCCGCTTGCGGCAGTGCGGGCCGGTGGTAATCGGCACCGGCGGTGCAGCCCGCGGCCAGGCCGGCGGCACACAGCACGAAGGGGAGGCGCAGAAGGGCTGGGATGGGCATAGGGATTGTCCTGTTCGTTAAAAAAAGAAAATGAGCGTGACTATAATACATTCTGGTCACTTATTGTGCATTTTGGCGCGGCGCGTTAAGCTGTGGCCATGAACCACACCACACTTCATCCAGCAATTCCGTCGCCCGCGCGCGGCCCGGCCGGCCACGACGTGCGCGATCAGATCGTCGTCGCCGCCACCGAATATTTCAGCCTGTATGGCTACGAAAAGACCACCGTGTCCGACCTGGCCAAGGCCATCGGCTTTTCCAAGGCTTATATCTACAAGTTCTTCGAGTCCAAGCAAGCTATCGGCGAACATATCTGCGGCAACTGCCTGCGCCAGATTGAAACCGAGGTCAGGGCAGCGGTGGATGCCGCCGGTCAGCCGCCAGAGAAGCTGCGGCGCATGTTCAAGGCCAGTGTCGAGGCCAGCCTGCGGCTGTTCTTCCAGGACCGCAAGCTGTACGACATCGCCGCCTCGGCCGCCACCGGGCGCTGGCCGACGGTGCAGGCCTATGAGCTGGCCATGGGCGCCTTGCTGCAGGATATCTTGCAGCAGGGCCGCAAGACGGGCGACTTCGAGCGCAAGACGCCGCTCGACGAAACAGCAAGCGCGATCTACTTGGTGATGCGCCCCTGCATCAATCCCTTGCTGCTGCAGCACAGCCTGGAGACGAGCGAGACGGCGCCGGCACAATTGTCCAGCCTCGTGTTGCGCAGCTTGTCACCCTAGTCACAATGCCGGTTTGTGACTGTTGACTTATTTGGTCACCAGTACCAGAATGAGAACCCTGTTCAATTCGTTCATGGGATTCTTATGCGCTGGCGCCGTCTTGCCTCATCTGCTGTCATCTCCGCCTTGCCCCTGGCCTTGTCCCTGGGCCTGACCGCCTGCGGCGAGAAGGCGCAAGCCGATCCGCGTACCGCCATGCCGCTGGTGCGCGCTGTAACGGTGCAGGGTGCCGAGTCGGGTGCGCGTACCTTTACCGGCGTCGTCGCGCCACGCGTGCAAAGCGAATTGGGTTTTCGGATCGCCGGCAAGGTGCAGGAGCGCCTGGTCGATGCCGGCCAGGCCGTGCGGCGTGGCCAAGCCTTGATGCGTCTGGATGCGCAGGACTTGCAACTGCTGGCCCAGGCACGCCAGGACGCGGTCACGGCCGAGCGCGCCCGCGCGCGCCAGTCGGCCGACGAGGAGGCGCGCTACCGCGACTTGCGCGGCACCGGCGCCATCTCGGCATCAGCGTACGACCAGGTCAGGGCGCTGGCCGACGCCGCGGCTGCCCAGCTCAAGGCAGCCGAGGCCCAGGCCGACGTGGCGCGCAATGCGCTGCGCTACGCAGTGCTGGTGGCCGATGCCGATGGCATCGTGACGGATACGCTGGCCGAACCGGGCCAGGTACTCGCTGCCGGGCAGCCGGCGGTGCGCCTGGCCCATGACGGGCGGCGCGAAGCGGCGATCCAGTTGCCGGAAACCTTGCGCCCGTCGCTTGGTTCGACCGCCCAGGCCACGCTATTTGGCAGGCCGGGCGCCAGCGTGCCAGCCACGCTGCGGCAGCTGTCGCAGAATGCGGACCGGCAAACGCGCACCTTCGAGGCGCGCTATGTGCTCGATGCAGCGCTGTCGGGCGCGCCACTGGGCGCCACCGTCACGGTGCGCATTGCCGGTAGCGCCGATGCCGGCGATGCCGTACGGGTACCGCTCGCGGCCCTGCACGATGGGGGCAAGGGGCCGGGCGTGTGGCTGATCCAGGGTGAGCCGGCGCGGCTGGCCTGGCGGCCCGTCAAGGTGCGCCGCCTGCACGATGACGGCGCCGACGTCAGCGGCCAGCTCAAAAGCGGCGAACGCATCGTTGCGCTGGGCGCTCACCTGCTGCGCGACGGCGAGCAGGTCGCACTTGAACAAGCGGGTGCGGGAGCGCGGCCATGAGCGGGGGTTTCAACCTGTCGGCGCTGGCCGTGCGCGAGCGTTCCGTCACGCTGTTCCTGATCTGCCTGATATCGCTGGCCGGCCTCTTGTCCTTCTTCAAGCTGGGACGGGCGGAAGACCCGGCCTTCACGGTCAAGGTGATGACCATCGTCACCGCCTGGCCAGGCGCCAGCGCGCGCGAAATGCAGGACCAGGTGGCCGAAAAGATCGAAAAGCGCCTGCAGGAGCTGCGCTGGTACGAGCGCGCCGAAACCTATACCACGCTCGGCCTGGCGTTTACCACCCTGACCCTGCTCGACAGCACGCCGCCCGACCAGGTGCAGGCCGAGTTCTACCAGGCGCGCAAGAAGGCTGGCGACGAGGCGGCCAACCTGCCGTCCGGCGTCATCGGTCCCATGATCAACGACGAATACGCGGACGTCACCTTTGCCCTGTTTGCGCTCAAGGCGCGGGGCGAGCCGCAGCGCCTGCTGGTGCGCGAGGCTGAAACCTTGCGCCAGCGCCTGCTGCACGTGCCGGGCGTGAAGAAGGTCAATATCATCGGCGAGCAGGCCGAACGCATCTATGTCGAGTTTTCTCAGGAGCGCCTGGCCACTTTGGGCGTCAGGGCGCAAGACGTGTTTGCGGCGCTGCACGGCCAGAATGCGCTCACGCCAGCCGGTTCGGTCCAGACGCGGGGGCCGCAAGTGTTCATCCGCCTCGACGGCGCGCTCGACGCGCTGCAAAAGATCCGCGACACGCCGGTGGTGGCGCAGGGCCGCACGCTGGCCCTGTCCGATATCGCCACCGTGCGTCGCGGCCACGAGGACCCGGCCAGCTTCATGGTGCGCAATGGCGGCGAGCCGGCGCTGCTGCTGGGCGTGGTCATGCGCGATGGCTGGAATGGCCTGGACCTGGGCAAGGCGCTGGAGCGGGAAGTGACGGCCATCGGCACTGAAATGCCGCTGGGTATGAGCCTGGCCAAGGTCACCGACCAGGCTGTCAATATCGGCGCGGCGGTGGATGAATTCATGCTCAAGTTCCTCGCCGCGCTGCTGGTGGTGATGCTGGTGTGTTTTGTCAGCATGGGCTGGCGCGTCGGCATCGTCGTTGCCGCCGCCGTGCCGCTGACCCTTGCCGTCGTGTTCATCGTGATGGCCGCGACAGGCAAGAATTTCGACCGCATCACCCTCGGTTCCCTGATCCTGGGCCTGGGCCTGCTGGTGGACGACGCCATTATCGCCATCGAGATGATGGTGGTCAAGATGGAGGAGGGCTACAGCCGCATTGCCGCCTCCGCGTATGCCTGGAGCCATACGGCCGCGCCCATGCTGGCGGGCACCCTGGTCACGGCCGTCGGCTTCATGCCCACCGGCTTTGCCCGCTCCAGCGCCGGCGAGTACACCAGCAATATGTTCTGGATCGTCGGCATCGCCCTGATCGCCTCGTGGGTGGTGGCTGTGTTGTTTACACCTTACCTGGGCGTGAAGCTCCTGCCCGAGCTGAAAAAGGTCGCCGGCGGCCATGATGCGTTGTACGACACGCCGCGCTACCACCGCTTTCGCCGCCTGCTGGGCCGCGTGATCGCCAGCAAATGGCTGGTGTTCGCCACCGTGATCGGCCTGTTCGTGCTGGCCGTGCTGGGCATGGCCATCGTCAAGAAACAGTTTTTCCCCATCTCCGACCGTCCTGAAGTGCTGATCGAAGTACAACTGCCTTACGGCAGCGCGATCGGGCAGACCAGCGGTGCGGCGGTGAAAGTGGAAGCCTGGCTGGCGCGCCAGCCCGAGGCGAAGATCGTCACGGCCTATGTTGGCCAGGGCGCGCCGCGCTTTTACCTGGCAATGGGGCCGGAATTGCCCGATCCTTCGTTTGCCAAGATCGTCGTGCGCACCGACAGCCAGCAAGCGCGCGACACCCTCAAGCAGCGCTTGCGCGTGGCCGTTGCCGCAGGCCTGGCGCCGGAGGCGCGCGTGCGTGTCACACAACTGGTGTTCGGCCCATACTCGCCGTTTCCCGTCGCCTACCGCGTCAGCGGCCCGGACCCCGAGGTGCTGCGCACCATCGCCGGCCAGGTGCAGCGCGTGATGCAGGCCAGTCCCATGATGCGCACCGTCAATACTGACTGGGGCACGCGCACGCCCACCCTGCATTTCAGCCTGCAGCAGGACCGCTTGCAAGCCATGGGGCTGAGCTCAGGCGCCGTGGCGCAGCAGCTGCAGTTCCTGCTCAGCGGCGTAGCCGTCACCGCCGTGCGTGAAGATATCCGCACGGTGCAGGTGGTGGCGCGCGCGGCCGGCGACATGCGCCAGGACCCGGCCCGTATCGCCGACCTGACCCTGGCTGGCGCCAACGGCGAGCGCATCGCGCTGTCGCAGGTGGGAACGGTCGAGGTACGCTGGGAAGAACCGGTGATGCGCCGGCGCGACCGCCAGCCGACGATTACCGTGCGCGGCGACATCGCCGACGGCATGCAGCCGCCCGACGTGTCGGGCGCCATCACGGCGCAGCTGCGGTCCATCATCGATACACTGCCAGGCGGCTACCGCATCGAGCAGGCCGGCTCGATCGAGGAATCGGCGAAGGCGACGAAGGCCATGCTGCCCCTGTTCCCCATCATGCTGGCGTTGACCTTGCTGATAATCATTCTGCAGGTGCGCTCGATTTCGGCCATGGTCATGGTCTTCCTGACCAGTCCACTGGGCTTGATCGGCGTCGTGCCCACGCTGATCCTGTTCCAGCAGCCGTTCGGCATCAATGCGCTGGTCGGCTTGATCGCACTGTCGGGCATTTTGATGCGCAACACGCTGATCCTGATCGGCCAGATCCACCATAACGAGGCGGCCGGGCTGGCGCCTTTCGATGCCGTCGTCGAAGCGACCGTGCAGCGCGCCAGACCGGTGATCCTTACCGCCCTGGCGGCCATCCTGGCCTTCGTTCCGCTGACCCATTCGGTCTTCTGGGGAACGCTGGCCTACACCCTGATCGGCGGCACGTTTGCCGGCACGGTGCTGACCCTGGTGTTTCTGCCGGCGATGTATGCGATCTGGTTCAGAATACGGCCGCAGGCTGTATAGCTTGAACAGCGGGCCGGAGACGCGGGGAACCCGTCTCCTCGACTAGGGCCATTCGTGGTTTGCCGTTTTGCTTGTTGCTTGTCTCTTCCTCTAGGCTCCGGCGGCATCCTGCCGGTAGCGCGCTGGCGGCAGTTCGAACTGGTTCTTGAAAAAGCGGGTAAACGCGCTTTGCGAGGAAAAGCCCAGGCGGTCGCTGATTTCCGCCACGCTCAGGCTCGTTTCTCGCAGCAAACGGCGCGATTCTCGGCTCTTGGCGCGCAATTCCAGCGCGCGGAACGAGGTCTGCTCCTGCTGCAGCTGGCGCTGCAAGGTCCAGCGGTTCATCGCCAGGCCGTCGCACAGGGCGGGCAGCAGCGAGGCGCCATCGGTATCGCCCGCACCTTGCTGGCCCAGTAAATCGATGATGGCTTGCTCCACGCGGGCCGAAAACAGCTGCGCCCTCTGCAACTGCTGCAATTGCCCCTGCGCGTGCCGCAGCGCGTGCGGCGCCAGCATGGCGTTGAACTGGGCGAAGGGCCGGTCCAGCGCCGGCGCGTCAAATGTCAATGTATTGCGCGCCTGGCCAAAGGTGGCGGCGGCGCCGAAACACTCGGCAATGGCTGGCGCGAACCATGGCGCCTTGCCCTGGAAGCTGGCACGGAAGGCGGTTGCCATGCCATCGTCGTAGGCGCGCGCCACCAGCGACAACATGCGGAAATTGGCCAGCGCCTGCATGGCCCCCCCCATGGGGCAGAACTCGGACAGGTATTCGATCTCGATGCGCGTGCCACTCTCGCTCATCAGCATGAAATCGAATTCGCCGATCAGACCCCGCAAGTGCAGCAGCTCGTGCAGCGCGCTGCGCAGGGTGGGGCGGTTGAAGCAGACGTGGGCGATACCCGAGTAATGCGCGAACCAGTGCGTCACGTCGAGATCGAGAATGGCCCGGTGCTGCGGCAACTGCTGGGCGTAGGCCGTCATGCGGCGGTGCCGCTCGGCGTTGATGCGGCCGCCAGGTTCCGTGAGTTGCGCCGGCGTGATGCCCGTATGGCGGAAAAAGTCGGCGGGATCGTGGCCATCAGCCTGCATGGCGCGCGCACATTGTTGCGCAATGCGGTTCGAAACCGTGCGCGTGTCGGGTTTGTGCAAGGGTGTCTCCTGCTTGTTGTAGTATTTTTTCACAAATATTAGCACTTTGTAGGAGATTGTTGCTTGTCATGCCGTCTAACCAAAAATTGTTCTCGCGGGTATAAAACGGGTGCTGCGCGGTCAAGAAACTCACGCATTCTCACGCTATATTGTTTTCGGCCGGCCTTGCTGCCGCGCCCTATACCTACAAAAACAGTCTTGGAGATAATGATGAATTGCACTTTGAAACCGATGGCCCGCGTGGTTGCCGGCTGCGTCGCCACGTTTGCCCTGGCCGCTTGCGGCAGCGATACCGGAAGCGAGGGCTACACGCAGCCCGCGTTCGGCGCCACTACTTACACCCAGCTCAAGGTCGACGGCTATACCTTCAAGGATATGAACCGCAACGGCAAGATCGAGCCGTACGAAGACTGGCGCCTGACGGCCGAGGCGCGCGCCGACGACCTGCTGTCGCGCATGAGCCTCGATGAAAAGGCTGGCCTGATGATGCACGGCACGGCGCCCACCGTGTCCGACCCTTCCGGCATCGGCCTGGGCGGCGCGTATGACCTGGCGGCCCTGCAAGACCTGATCGTCAAGCAGTACGTCAACACGTTTATTACGCGCATGGCGGGCGATACGGCCAATATGGCGGCCCAGTACAACAAGGTGCAGGCCCTGAGCGAAACCTCGCGCCATGGCATCCCCGTGTCCATCAGCACGGATCCGCGCCACCATTTCCAGTACACGGTGGGCGCCAGCGCCGGCACCAAGGGCTTCTCGCAGTGGCCGGAAACCCTGGGCCTGGCCGCCATCGGCGACGATGCGCTGGTGCGCCGTTTCGGCGATATCGCGCGCCAGGAATACCTGGCCGTCGGCATCACGCAGGCGCTATCACCGCAGGCGGACCTGGCCACCGAGCCGCGCTGGTCGCGCATCAACGGCACGTTTGGCGAAGACGCCGACCTGGCCAAGCGCATGGTGCAGCACTATATCGAGGGCTTCCAAGACGGCAATACGGGCTTGCATGACGGCAGCGTGGTGGCCGTCGTCAAGCACTGGGTAGGCTACGGCGCCACGAAAGAGGGCTTTGACGGCCACAATTACTATGGCCGCTACATGACCTACCCGGGCAACAACTTCGCTTACCACGTGAAGCCCTTCGAAGGGGCGTTCACCGCCAAGGCGGCTTCCGTCATGCCGACGTACGCCCTGCCAGACGGTAATATCACCATAGCCGGCATCACCCTGGAGCAGGTGGCGGCCGGTTTCAGCAAGACCATGTTGACCGATCTGCTGCGCGGCAAATACGGCTTCGAAGGCGTGATCCTGTCCGACTGGGGCATCACCTCCGACTGCGACGCCAACTGCCGCAACGGCACGCCGCCGGGCGTCGCGCCTTCGTTCATCGGCTTTGGCACGCCGTGGGGCATGGAAGACGCCACCAAGGCCGAACGTTACGTGAAGGCCGTCACGGCGGGGATGGACCAGTTTGGCGGCGTGACGGAAGCGCCGTACCTGACGCAAGCCGTGCAGCGTGGCCAGTTGACGGAAGCGCGCATCAACGCCTCGGCGCGGCGCATCCTGATCCAGAAATTCAAGCAAGGCCTGTTCGAGCATCCGTTTGTCGATGCGGCCAAGGCATCCACCACGGTGGGCAAGGCGGAATTCGTCGAGGCTGGCCTGGATGCGCAGCGCCGTTCGCTGGTCTTGCTGGAAAACAAGGACAAGGTCTTGCCGCTGGCGGCCAGCGTCAAGAAAGTCTACCTGTATGGCATCGATGCGGCCGTGGCGAAGCAGTACGGCTACACGGTGGTGGCCACGCCGCAGGAAGCGGACGTGGCCCTGCTGCGCGTGGCCGCGCCCTATGAAACCCTGCACCCGAATTACATCTTCGGCAGCATGCAGCACGAAGGCCGCCTTGATTACGTAGATGGCAATGCCGACTACGAGGCGATCAAGAACGCGGCGAAATACGCGCCGAAGACGGTGGTGACGGTGTACCTGGACCGTCCGGCCATCCTCGGCAACGTGCAGGACAAGGCCAGCGCCATTCTCGCCAACTTTGGCGTGAGCGACGGCGCGCTGTTCGATGTCCTGACGGGCAAGGCCAAGCCGCAAGGCAAACTGCCGTTCGAGTTGCCGTCGTCGATGGCCGAAGTGCAGATGCAGAAATCGGACGTGCCGTATGACACGGCCCATCCGCTGTACAAGTTTGGCGACGGGCTGGCGTACTGACGGGCGCGGGACGGGTCGCCTGGCGCGGCCTGTCCCCGTCCGATTGACAGCACCCTGGCGCTCGCCGATACTGGCCGCTTCGTTCGCCGTTTTGTTCGCCGATTCTGCCAGGAAGGAAACCCCGATGTACCTTATGCCGAAATTGCACCAGACCGTGCTTGCCGCAGCACTCTCCATAGCGTTTGCCATGCCCGCCATGGCCGCCGCCCCTGCAGCGGCTGGCGCCGAATCGGCCTGGGTCGAGGCCAGCAACCGTAACGCGGCCATCGTGCTGACGGCGCAGGCGCAGTTCTCGCCCGAAAACGCTTCCGACACAGGCCTGGCGCAGTACGACGGCCTGGCCGCCGACCTGGGGCCGAAGATCACCGAACGTTATGTGGCAGCCATGCGGCAGGCGCGCGCCCAATTGCAGCAAAAGCTGGCGATGGAAAAAGATGAGCGCGTCCGTCAGGATCTGCAGATTCTGACGCAGGCTGTGGACCAGGAAATCACCGGCGCCCAGCTGGACGCCAAGTACACCTTGCCGTGGGTCGATGTGCCGCAAATGGTTTTTGGCAGCATGCAAAGCTTGTTGCAGGAGCAGCGTCCGGCCGCGCGACGCGCCAAGGCGCTCGAACGTTTGCAGCGCTATGTGGGCCGGTTCCCGGGCAGCACGCCGATCACGCAGCAGGCCAAGGCGCGCTTCACGGAAAAAATCGGCAAGCCTGGCCTGGCCGGTCCCGTGCGCCTGCAGGTGGAGCAGTCGCTGGAAAACGTACCGACGTATATCGCCGGCATCCGCAAGCTGTTTGCCGACATGCAGATCGCGGACGCCGAACCTGCGCTGGCGGCCATGGAACAGCAGTTGAACGAATATGCGGCGTGGGAGAAGCAAGTGGTGCTGCCCCTGTCGCGCACGGATTTCCGCATGGCGCCCGAGTTGTACGCCTTCCGCCTGAAACAGGTGGGCATCGACATCGAGCCGCGCGCGCTGGTCGAACGGGCGCAAGTGGCCTACCTGGAAACGCGCGCCGCCATGCAGGCGCTGGCGCCCGTGGTGGCGGCCAGGCTGGCGTTGAAGGGCGTCGACGTCAGCGATTACCGCCAGGTGCTGCGCGCGCTGAAAGTCGATTCCATCCCGAACGAGCAGCTGGAAGCGCACTACAAGGGCGTCAATACGCAGCTGGAAGAGCGCATCGCCCAGCAGCGCGTCGTCGATATTCCTGCGCGCGCTATGACCATGCGCCTGGCATCGAATGCCGAATCGGCGGCCCAGCCGGCGCCGCACATGCGTCCGCCTCCGCTGATCGGTAATACGGGAGAACACGGCCAGTTCGTCCTCCCCGTCAGCAATCCGGCCACCAGCGGCAAGGGCGAAGCATATGACGATTTCAACTTCGCGGGCGCGGCATGGACCCTGAGCGCGCACGAGGGCCGGCCCGGCCACGAGCTGCAGTTCAGCGCCATGGTGGAGCGGGGCGTGTCGCAGGCGCGCAGCCTGTACGCGTTCAACAGCGTCAACGTGGAAGGCTGGGCGCTGTATGCGGAAGCGGAGATGATTCCCTACGAACCGGCCGAAGGCCAGTTCATCGCGCTGCAGTTCCGCATGCTGCGCGCGGCACGCGCCATGCTCGACCCGATGCTGAACCTGGGGCAGGTCACCCGTGAAGAAGCGGGCCGCATCCTGACGGATGAAGTGATGCTGTCGAAAGCGATGGCGCGCCAGGAGCTGGACCGCTATACCTTCAACATGCCGGGGCAGGCGGGCAGTTATTTCTATGGCTATACGCGCATCCTGCAGCTGCGCGCGGAAACGGAGCTGGCGCTGGGCGAGAAATTCGACCGCCTGGCCTTCAACAACTTCCTGCTGGGACAGGGTTTGCTGCCGCCTGGCCTGCTGGCCAAGGCCGTGCGCGAACACTTTATTCCCGAGCGGAGAAAAGCCAGAGGCTGACGCCATGGCATCAAGAGCGGCAGGGAAAGGCATTTTTGCCGCTATTCTCCTCGGGCGAGTCGTATAATTACGCTCATTGTGCTGGCCACCCTGGAGTTCCACTTGCAGCTACCGATCCGTTATCCGAACATGCCGCAACTGCTGCTGAAGGCACGCGACAGCCTGCTCCAGCATTTCCGCCCCATCCTCAATCACTTCGGCGTGACGGAGCAGCAGTGGCGCATCATGCGCGCGCTGAACGAAAGCCCCACCCTGGAACCGCGCGAGCTGTGCAATATCTGCCAGATTTCCAGTCCCAGCATGAGCGGCATCCTGGCGCGCATGGAAGAAATCGGCTTGATCGGGCGTAGCAAGTTTGAAGGCGACCAGCGCCGCCGCAAGGTGCACCTGTCGGAATCGGGCGCCAGCTTGTTGCTGCAGATGGGCAAGTTGATTGACTTGCAATATGAACACCTGGAAGCGGCTTACGGCAAGCAAGTGTTTGAAGACATGCGCCGTACCCTGGAAGCCTTCATTGCCCTGGAAACCCTGCCGGTGGCGCCCGCCATCCTGCGCTGAATCGTCCAGCCCCCCCCGTTTTCTGCCTGTCTGACCTTCCGCCGCGCGTGTTTTTTTAACACGCGCCGCCGCTGCTTTTGTCACGCCTGTTCCACGCTTTTCCCCATTCTGCCGGGCTTGCGCCCGCGCATCTATCGGTTTTGCTATAAGAGCTATCCATGTTTTGCTATAAGACTACGCCTTATAGTTAATCACTTACATGTGAGCAAATAAGCGTATAATTTGCTGTACTTGATCCAAATCAAGAAGAACAGCGGATGCCCCCATCGCCGGATGGGGCGGCAACGCAGCGTCACAGCGTGTGTTCCGCCATCGCGGTGGAAATGCTTGCTGGACGTACAACAAAACAGGAAAATCAGGAAAAAATGAACACTATATGCATGCGCGCTGCGGCGCTGGCCGTCACTTCGCTCATCGGCGCAAACGTTTGCGCCCAAAGCAATGTCACCATTTACGGCGTAGTTGATGCGGCCACCGCCTACGCCAGCAACCAGGGAGGCAAGTCGAATACCTATATGCGCAGCGGCAGTTTGTCCGCCAGCAAGATCGGTTTCCAGGGCGTGGAAGACCTGGGCGGTGACCTGAAGGCGCTGTTCCTGCTGGAAAACGGCTTTGAAAGCGATACGGGCGCGCAGAGTTCGGCCAGCTCCCTGTTCAACCGCCAGGCCTACGTGGGCTTGCAATCGAAGGCCTACGGCAGCGTGACGGCCGGGCGCCAGTACACGCCGTACTATCTGCTGGTGGGCTCGCTGGCGTCGAGCAATGTCTTGACGGGCGCGACCGGCGCCCACCCGGGCGATATCGACGGCCTCGATACGACCGTGCGCATCAGCAATTCCGTCACCTACAATATGCCAGCCTGGCGCGGCCTGCAGGCCAGCGCGCAATACGGCTTCGGTGAAGCGGCCGACGGCAATGCCGTGGGCAGCAGCTTCAGCGCCGCCGTCAAGTACAGCACCTCGCCGGCCGAATTTGCGCTCGGCTATCTGAAACTGAAAAATGGACAGAATGGCGCTGGCTGGAGCGACAACGCATCGGGCAGCTTCGGTATCTCGGCCCTCAACCGGGGCTATGCCTCGGCGGAAAGCATAGCGTTCATTGCCGCCAGCGCGCGCTATACCATGGGCAAGTGGATGGTGGGCGCCAATGCCAGCAACGTGCAGTACCAGGCGGGCAGCCACTCCACCTTCCGCGACACCGCCATCTTCAACACGGCCGGCCTGATTTCCAGCTACCAGCTGACGCCGCAGTGGTTCCTAGCCGCCGGCTACAGCGACACCTACACCAGCCGCGCCAATGGCGTGTCGGACCGCGCGCGCTACCGCCAGCTGTCGTTCGAGCAGACCTATGCGCTGTCCAAGCGTACGGCGATCTACCTGATCGAAGCGCGCCAGCTGGCGCGCGGCCAGACTCTGGGCCAGGGCGGCGCCATCGTCGACGCCGTCGCCTCGGTGGGCGATTCGCAAAACGGCACGCCATCGTCGAATGGCGGCCAGACAGTGGTGATGGTCGGTCTCAAGCATTCTTTCTGAACGGTTGCTGAACTCACGGGAGCTTCAATTGGACGCTACACATAACAAGGAGGGCCGCGGCCCTCTCAATCCCGGCCGCCGCATGGTGCTGGCCGGCTTGCTGTCGGCATCAGCCGCGGCACTGATTCCCTGGGCGCTGGCCGAGCCGGTCGCCAATGCGGAGCAGGGCGCCTTTTTGGGCGTGTCGGCCATGCTGGTCGGGCGCCAGGTGCTCAACCCCGTACTGGCCAAGCGCCTGTATGACGCGCTGGTGGCGCAGGACGCCGCCTTTCCCGCCAAGGTGCGCGCGCTGTTGACCCTGATCAATGCGCAGGGCTTGCAGGCGGCCGGCCTGCAGGAAGCGCTCGATGCGCTCGATCCGGTGCAGTTGCCGCTGGCGGCCTTGCCGCGCCAGATCGCCAGCGCCTGGTACCTGGGCATCGTCGGCACGGGCGAGGCGGCCGTCTGCGTCGCCTACGAGCAGGCGCTGAACGCCGCCGTCGTAGCCGATGTGCTGAAACCTCCCACGTATTCCTACGGCGCCTACGGCAGCTGGGCCAGAAAACCAATTTAAGGAGCCATCATGGCTGAACAACTTACTGCCGATTACCTCGTAATCGGCTCGGGCATCATCGGCTCGCTGGCCGCGCGCAAACTCGCGCTGGCCGGCGCCTCGGTGCTGATCCTCGAAGCGGGCCCGCGCGTGTCGCGCGGCGAAATCGTCGCCCGTTTCCGCAACACGACGCGCCGCAGCGACTGGATGTCGCCCTATCCCTCGGTGGCCACGGCACCGCACCCTATCTACCAGCCGAAGGATAACGGTTACCTGGTACAGGCCGGCCCGTACCCGTATCCGGCCGAATACATCCGCCAGTTCGGCGGCACCTCGTGGCACTGGGCCGCGCAGGCCTGGCGCAATGTGCCGAACGACTTTCGCATCCATACGCTGTATGGCGTAGGCGTGGACTGGCCCATCAGCTACGACGACCTGGAGCCGTTCTACCAGGAAGCGGAAGACATCATGGGCGTCTCGGGTGCCGAGAACACGGGTTCGCCGCGCAAGCAGCCATTTCCGATGGAGTCCGTGACGGAGCCGTACGCCATGCGCCGCATCCGCGAGCGTCTCGACCCGTCGTTCAAGGTGGTCGGCAACACGGTGGCGCGCAACAGCGTCAGCTACGGTGGCCGCCCGGCCTGCTGCGGTAACAACAGCTGCCAGCCGATCTGCCCCATCGACGCGCAATACCACGGCGGCATCGCCGCGCAGCAGGCCGAAGACGCGGGCGTCAAGATCCTGTGCAATGCCAACGTCTACAAGCTGGAACACGACGCTCAGGGCCGCATCACGGCCGCGCTGTACTACGACGTCGACAAGAACAGTCATCGAGTCACGGCCAAGACCTTCATTCTGGCGGCCAACGGCATCGAAAGTCCCCGTTTGCTGCTCGTTTCCGCCTCGGACAAATACCCGAACGGCCTGGCCAACAGCAGCGACATGGTAGGCCGCAACCTGATGGATCACCCGAGCACTTCGATCACTTTCGACGCCGATGAAGACCTGTGGCTGGGCCGGGGCCCGCAAAGCCCCAATTCCATCAACAGCATGCGTGACGGCGACTTCCGCAGCCAGCATTCGCCGTACCGCCTGGATTTCACCAACATCTCGCGCGTGGATGGCGCGACCAGGGAGTTGATCGGCAAGGGCGTATTTGGCGCCGAGTTCGAGCAACAGCTGCGTTTCCGCTCGGCGCGCGAAATGAGCTTGAAAAACGTGCTGGAAGTGCTGCCGAACCCGGAAAACCGCATCTCCTTGAGCAGCGAAAAGGATGCCATGGGCATCCCCAAGCCGCAGGCGCATTATGCGATCGATGACTACACAAAGCGGGGCCACGAACGCTCGAAGCAGGATTTCGAGCAGATCGCCAAGCTGATGGGCGGCACCAATTTGCGCCACAGCAAGGAAGGCGTGTTTGCCAACAACCAGCATATCTGCGGCACCTTGTCGATGGGTTCCGATCCGGCCAAGGCCGTGTGCGACCAATGGGGCCGCACCTTTGATCACGCCAACCTGTTCCTGTGCAGCACCGGCGTGTTGCCCACGTCCGGCACCTGCAATTCGACGGAAAACGGCCTGGCCGTAGCCTTGCGCACCGTCAAGCACATTCTCGACGAACAGGGGGTGGCAGCATGATGGCAAGCTTCCGACTGGCGGCCAGTGCCGCCTTGCTGTCCCTCGTGGCCTTGCCGGTGCTGGCGGCGGACGCCCCCGGCGCCGATGTGCAGGCAGTCGAACGTGGCCGCTACCTGGCCACGGCGGGCGACTGTATCGCCTGCCACAGCGTACCAGGCGGCAAGCCGATGGCGGGCGGCCTGGCCCTGGCCACGCCGCTGGGCGCCATCGTTGCCACCAACATCACGCCATCGAAAACGCATGGTATCGGCAACTATACCTTGCAGCAGTTTTCCGATGCGCTGCGCCGCGGCGTGCGGGCCGATGGCGCACACCTGTACCCGGCCATGCCCTACACGGCCTATGCCAAGGTGACGGATGACGACACGGCAGCCCTGTACGCCTATTTCATGCATGGCGTGGCAGCGGTGGATACGGCACCGGCAACGCAGACGGACTTGCCGTTTCCCTTCAATATCCGCCAGTCGATGGCGGGCTGGAATTTGCTGTTCCTCGATACCAAGCCGTTCGTGGCCGATGCGTCGAAAAGCATGGAGTGGAACCGCGGCGCCTACCTGGCGCAAGGCCTGGCCCACTGCACCACCTGCCATACGCCGCGCAATGTGCTGATGGCAGAACAGCTGTCGAAAGAGCTGGGTGGCGCGGACCTGGGCACGTGGTACGCGCCGAACATCACCTCGGACGTCAACAGCGGCATCGGCCGCTGGAGCCAGCATGAGCTGGCCGGCTACCTGCGCACGGGGCGCGCGGTCAACAGGGCGCAGGCTGCCGGACCGATGGCCGAAGCCATCGACCATAGCCTGAAGCACCTGAGCGATGCGGATTTGAACGCCGTGGCGCATTACCTGAAAACCGTACCCGCCATCCGCGACAAGGCGGACACGCAAGCGGTGACGCAATGGGGCAAGGCTGGCGACGATTTGAACGCGATCCGTGGCGTGCCGTTGCCGCAAAACCTGAACAAGATGTCGGGTGCGCAGCTGTACGATGCGCAGTGCGCCAGCTGTCACCAGGCCAGGGGCGAGGGCAGTTTCGACGGCAGCTTGCCGCCGTTGTTCCACAACTCGGTGACCGGCCGCAGCAACAGTAACAACCTGGTGATGGCGATCCTCGATGGCGTGGAACGGCAGGATGGCAAGGGTAGTCATACTGCGGGACATTTGATGCCCGCCTTCCGCCAGACCCTGTCGGACGAGCAGATCGTCACCTTGGGCAATTACGTGCAGAAGATGTACGGCAATCCCGACGTCAAGGTGACGGCGGAACAGGTGACGACTTTGCGCAACGGCGGGGTGCCGTCCAACCTGATCGGCCTTGCCCGCGCGGGCATCATCGTCGGCGTGCTGGTGCTGCTGGCCTTGCTGCTGTGGTGGCGGGGACGGCGGAGCAAGGCGGTGTAAGCCTGAAACCATGGCAAAGGCTGGGGGCCAGATCTGACAGGGTCTGGCCCCTTTTTTTGCCCCGGTATTGCAACTCGTTTGCATGTGTGAGGATTATGTACTATCATTAGTTACATGAGACGCGACAGCAAACTATCATCCATCCTCCATGTGCTGCTGCACATGGCCCACGCGGGACGCCCGATGACGTCCGATGAACTCTCCGGCTATCTGGACACCAACCCCGTGCTGGTGCGGCGCGTAATGGCCGGCTTGCGCGAGCGCGGTTACGTGGCGTCGGTCAAGGGCCATGGCGGCGGCTGGCGCATCGTTTGCGACTTGCACGGCGTGACCCTGCAAGACATTTACGTGGCCGTGGGTTCGCCCACCATCTTCGCCATGGGCAATCGCGTCGATCAGCCGGGCTGCCTGGTGGAGCAAGTGGTCAACCAGTCGCTGGCCGGCGCCTTTGATGAAGCCGAGGCGTTGCTGATCCAGCGCTTCGGCGCCGTCACCCTGGCCGACCTGGCCGAACGTTTCAGCCAACAATACGCCATACACCTAGGAGCACCTCATGCACATTTCTGAACCCCAGGGCGCGAACGGCGCCACGACCTGCGCCCCGTTCGACGCCATCATCGTCGGCGGCAGTTATGCTGGCCTGTCCGCCGCCACGCAACTGGCGCGCGCCCGCCGCCGCGTACTGGTGATCGATGGCGGCCAGCGCCGCAACCGCTACGCCAGCCATTCCCACGGTTTCCTGACCCGCGACGGCAGCGGGACGGCCGCCATCGCGGCCGAAGGCAAGGCGCAATTGCTGGCGTATGCCACCGTCACATGGCTGGACGGCACGGCCTGGCAGGCGGTGGCCAGCGGCGATGGCTTTGACGTGAGCCTGGCGGACGGCAGTGTCGTGCACGGCCGCCGCCTGGTGCTGGCGACCGGCGTGATCGACGAATTTCCGACCGTCGAAGGCCTGGCCGAACGCTGGGGCAGCAGCGTCTTTCACTGCCCGTATTGCCACGGCTATGAGCTGGAGCAGGGCGCCATCGGCGTGCTGGCCACCGGGCCCCTGTCCATGCACCATGCCCTGATGCTGCCGGACTGGGGCACGGTCACCTTTTTTCTGAATGGCGCCTTCGAACCCGACGCGGCGCAGCTGGCGCAACTGGATGCGCGTGGCGTAAAGCTGGTGCGCACGCCTGTGGCGCAGATCGACGGGGTGGCCGATGTGCTGATGGCGGACGGCAGCCGCCACGTGATGGCCGGCTTTTTCGTGGCGACCCGTACCCGCCTGGCCAGTTCCCTGGCTGGCGACTTGGGCTGCTTGCTGGAAGAGGGAGCCACGGGCCCGTTCGTGCGCACCGACGAGCAAAAGGCCAGCAGCGTGCCCGGCGTCTTTTGCTGTGGCGATGCGGGGCGCATGGCCGGCAGCGTGGCGTTCGCGGTGGCTGATGGCGCCATGGCGGGCATAGCGGCACACCGCTCGCTGATGCTCGGACTGGATCAGGCGGCAAAACCGCCGTCGATCTTCAGCCCGGCGCCCGTGACGAATGCCGCTTCTGCGCTGGCCAGGTAAGCCACCATGCCGGCGATTTCATCGGCCGTGCCGTGGCGGGGCAGGGCCATCAGCCCGTGCATCAGGTCTGCGAAGTCGCCCGTGGGCGGGTTCATATCCGTGGCGACGGGGCCCGGTTCCACGTTGTTGATGGTGATGCCGCGCGGGCCCAGGTCGCGCGACAGGCCTTGCGTCAGGCCGCTCAGCGCCGATTTGCTCATGGCGTAGGCAGCCGCGCCGCCGAACGGCATGCGGTGCGCATTCGTGCTGCCGATATTGATGATGCGCCCACCCGTCTGCATGTGCGCCACGGCTGCCTTGATGGCCACGAACACGGCGCGCACATTGACGTTCAAGGTCTTGTCGAAGTCTGCCAGAGTAAAGTCGTCGATGGCGCCGGGCAGGAACACGCCCGCGTTGTTGACCAGGATATCGATCTTGCCAAACTGCGCGGCCACCTTGTCGATGGCGGCCGTCAGGGCTGTGGCATTGGCCGCATCGGCCTGCACGCCATGCGCCTGGCCGCCGCTGGCTTCCACCGTGGCGGCCAGCGCCTGCGCTTCGGCGGCCGAGCTTTGATAGGTGAAGACGACGTTGGCGCCCTGGCTGGCAAGGCGGCGCACGATGGCGGCGCCGATGCCGCGCGAGCCGCCCGTGACGAAGGCGATCTTGTTTTGCAGTGGCAGGGAAGTGCTGCTGGTAGCTTGGGTTTGCATGATGTGCTTTCTGTGTGAGGAGTCGAGAAGGTTAGTATCTGCCTTCCATTGCCTGCGCGGTAGCCATGAATCGCTACAATCACTTTCAACCATAACTATCGAATGAGCGGGTAAAATAGGTGCATGGACGCCCTGAATCACTTGCAATCCTTCGTGCTGTCTGCCGAGCTGGGCAGCTTTTCAGCGGCCGCGCGCCGCCTGGGACTGACGCCGGCGGCCGTCAGCAAGAACGTGGCGCGGCTGGAAGCGAGCCTGGAACTGCGGTTGTTCCAGCGCAGCACGCGCCGCCTGACCCTGACGGAAGGGGGCGAGCGCTTCCTACAGCAGATCGGTGGCGCCCTGTCCACCTTGCGCGAGGCGATCGCTGGCGTGGCCGAAGAGGGCGGCCAGCCGGCCGGCATCCTGAAGATCAGCATGGCGCCGTCGTTCGGGCGCAGCTACGTGGTGCCGCTGCTGGGCGACTTCATCGCCCGCTACCCGGGCGTGGTTCCCGACTGCCATTTCGATAACCGGCAAGTGGACTTGATCGGCGAAGGGTTTGATGTGGCCATCGGCGGCGGCATCGAGCTGGCGCCGGGCGTGGTGGCGCGCGAACTGGGCCACGTCCACGTCGTCGCCACGGCGTCGCCCGCCTTCATGCAGGGCAAGGTCATGCCCGTGCATCCGTCGGACCTGGCGCACTTCGACGGCGTGGCGCGCCGCTCGGCCGGCAGCGGGAGACTGCGCAGCTGGATATTGCGTAATGGCTCGGGCGGCGAAGGCGTGGCCGAATACCGCCCGCGCGCCATCTTCGACGACCCGGACGCGATGGCGCAGGCTGCCGTCATGGGCGTCGGCGTGGCGCTGCTGCCCATGGCGCACGCGCTGGAGCACTTGCGCAGCGGCGCCTTGATCCGCTTGCTGCCCGGCTGGCATGCCGATTCAGGCCCCCTGTCCGTGTACTATGCCAGCAAGAAGCTCTTGCCGGCGAAGACGCGCGTGTTCGTCGAGTTTTTGCTGGAGCAGTTCCGCCAGCGCGATTTCGCCGCGCAGATGCGGCCCGATTAAACAATAAGAAGCACTTATGTATAGCAATTACAGCCTGTTTTACACCTTTGACGGCGATCAGCCGGCCCGCTTCCAGGAAGCGCGCGTGTTTGGCGCGACCGTATGGACGGCAGCCGGCGCGGTCCAGACATGGGGCGAAGAGACGCGCAAGGACTACGCCAGTGTCGCTGGAGCGCATGCCGCCTACCAGGTGCATTGCCGCAGCGCTCTGGCTGATGGCTATACGTTGGCGCGCGAGAGCGTCATCGACCCGGCCGTGTTTGATTACGTGCTGCTGCAAACACTGGTGGCGGGTGCCGTGCGCCTGGCCGTCGATGCCGTACGCCGTGCGCATCCGGAACAGCATATCAACGCTTTCGCACTGGTGAGCGACGACAGCGCCATGACCATCGGCCCCATGGCCAACAGCCGCGAAGCGCTGGCCGCCTCGGAATATGCAGAAGAGATGCTGTGGAATCCGGCCGAATGGGCGCATGACGACGGCGGCGCCTACTTCGACAGCGCCTACCGCCTGTTGTTGCAGGCGCACCGCGACTTGCCATTCGATGTAGATTTCGCCACTTTCCGCACGGGCGTGTTCGACGCCTGCATCGCGGCGCTGGCGCAGGTTGACGCCGAAGGCGTGTTCGGCACGGGCGCGCGGCGCGACGAATCCGTGCTGCTGTTAGATGTCAGCGACAGCGAGCCAGTGGAAGGCGCGTTGGCGCGCTTGAATCCACCGGCGGTGGTAGCGCGTTTCGAGGCATGGATGGCCAGCTGGGAGGAGTGAAGCTTAAGCCGCTACTAGCCTCAGCTTCGTAATTTCCGCCGGCGCGCCTATACGTTTCGGCGGACCCCAGTAGCCTGTGCCGCGGCTGACATAAATCCACAGGCGGCCGCGCCGGTGCAGGCCTGCCACGTACGGTTGCTGCAGCGGCACGAACAAATTCCACGGCCAGAATTGTCCCCCGTGCGTGTGGCCCGACAATTGCAGGTCGTAACCAGCCGCTTCGGCTTCGGGCGCGCTGCGCGGCTGGTGCGCCAGCAGGATGCGCGGGATTCCGGCTGGCGCGCCGGCGATGGCACCCTGCGGGTCGCTAGCCTGGGCGGTATCGAAGGAGGCGGCATTGTAGTCGGTGACACCGGCCAGGGCCAGGCGCGCGCCGCCGTGTTCGAGGACCGCATGTTCGTTCATCAGCACGCGCAAGCCAAGTCGGCGAAATTCCACCACCCAGGGCGCGGCGCCCGAATAGTATTCATGGTTGCCCGTGACGAGGTAGACGCCATGGCGCGCCTTCAAGTCGCCGAGCGGCGCCGTGTGCGCGCCCAGTTGGGCCACCGTGCCGTCGACCACGTCACCCGTGATGGCGATGAGGTCCGCCTGCAGGCCGTTGGCGCGCGCGACGATGGCCTCCACGTAGGCGCGCTTGATGGTGGCGCCCACATGGATGTCGCTCAGCTGCACGATGGTGTAACCCTGCAGGGCGGCCGGCAAACCGGCGATGGGCACGTCGACCTCGCGCACGCGCGCCACCTTGCGGGCGTTGATGAAACCAAGGATGGTAGCCAGCAGCGCCAGGGCCAGGGCCGCCATGGCGGACGCCTGCGCGTGGGGGCGGCTGGCGGGAATCAGCATGAGCAGTTCGCGCAGCACGGTGAGCACGAACAGCGAGGAAAAAAAGCCCATGCACAGCGATCCGGCCCAGCTCAAACGGTCGGCCAGGCGCGCATCGGCCGTGACGGCGCGGGCGAAGATGGTCATCGGCATCAACATGGTCGAAGCCAGCAAGGCCAGGCCGCCCAGCAGCCAGCCGGCCAGGCCGACGGGCAGCGCAGGCAGTAGCAGCCAGCCCAGCAGGGCGTGCAGGGCGCCCAGTATCATCGTGATGCGCAGCAGCGGCGTGCGGGTTGTCATGTCAAGGTTCCAGAAGCGGTGCGCCCAGATAGGCGGAAGTGATGCGCGTGAAACTGCCATCCTGGCGCATGCGCCGGAATGCGCGGTCGAAGGCGGCGGCCAGCGCGGGCGAGCCTTTATTCTTGCGAAACACGATATAGGTGTCGAAGCGGGCCAGTTGCGGCGCCACGCGGACGATGCCTTGCAGTTTCAGCTGTTTGACCGTGTACTGGCCGACGACGCCGTCCGCCAGCACGGCATCAATGCGGCGCAGCGCCAGTTTCTGGAAATTGGCGGCATCCGTCGGTACTTCGGCGATGCTCCAGCGGCCCTGCGCGACGCCGGCGGCGATGGCTTCGGGCAGGCGGAATCCAGCGCGCACGCCTATCACTTTGCCGGCCAGGTCGTCCAGCTTGCCCACGGCCGGCAGCGTGTCGTCCCGCCGCACGAACAGCGCATATTCGGTCGGCTGCAGCGCTACCTTGCCAAATTCCAGGTACTGCTCGCGTGCCGGCGTGCGGCTCATGGCGAAGGCGCAATCGACCGTGCCCTGCGGCCTGGCCAGCTCACTTTCGAGCCGGCGCCATGGCATGGCGCGAAATTCAATGGCGATGCCCAGGCGGGCTGCCGCCTCACGCAGCACATCCACGTTCAATCCTTCGAGGCGGCCGTGCTTCTGCATGAAGTAAGGTACGAAGAGATCGTCATGGCATACCAGCCTGGCCGGCAAGCCTTCTTCGGCGCTGGCGGGCACCGCCAACAAGGCCGTGGCGGCCAAGGCGGCCACCCAAGCACGGGGGCGCAGCCATGGAAGAAAAGGCACAGCAGCGCCGTTACACATCGGTTGTTGCCGCAATTGTTCATCCCAGGTGGCCCGAAACAGTCGCGTTTCGCACTGCCGATTATAGCCGAAGCGTTATATAAAAGACCAACTCGCTGCCAGTCCAGCGTCATGGCCCGATATGCAGTCCCAGCATGGCCAGCTTGCCGAAATCGACGGGTTTGGCGAAGTGCTCATTGAAACCGGCCTGCAGGGCCGTCTGGCGGTCGTGTTCCTGGCCATAGCCGGTCAGGGCCACCAGCAGGAATTGCTGCGGTATCGGCAACTGGCGTAGCTTGCCTGCCACCTCGTAGCCGCTCATGTCGGGCAGGCCGATGTCGAGAAAGACGATGTCGGGCGTGAATTCCAGGGTGCGCTCGATTGCTTGCGCGCCCGTATAGGCGGTGCGCACCGTGTGGCCGTACATTTCCAGCAATTCGGCCAGGGTGTCGGCTGCATCGCAGTTGTCGTCGACAACGAGGATGCGCTGGCTGCCGCCGCTGGCCGTCTCCGGCACTGGCGCGATGGCCGGAGGCGGCACCTGGGCGTCGAGCGGCAGAACGACCTCGAAGGTGCTGCCCAGCCCCACGCCGGGGCTGTGCACGCTGACCTGGCCGCCGTGCAAGGTCACCAGCTTGCGCACCAGCGACAGGCCGATGCCCAGGCCATCCTGCACCCGGTCGGGCGCGTGGCCGCTCTGCTCGAACAGGTCGAAGATGCTGTCGATACTGGCGGCGGCGATGCCGATGCCGTTGTCGCTCAGGCGGATACGCACCTTGTCGTCTTCGCGCGCGGCGGAAATCGTGATGCGCCCGCCCGGCGCCGTGAACTTGGCTGCGTTGAGCAGCAGGTTGGCGACGATCTGCGACAGTCGCACGGCGTCGCCGCAGACCCACAGTTCTTCCCGGGGCAGGCTCACATCGAGCGCATGGCCGCGCGCTTCGACGCTGTGCGAACTCGTTTCCAGCGCGCTGCGGATGACGCTTGCCATGCTCACCCTTTCCCATTGCAGCGAGATTTTTCCCTGCGAAATGCGCGACACGTCGAGCAGGTCGTCCACCAGGCGCACCAGGTGACTCGTGTGGCGCCCGATGGTGCGGCGCGCGTTATCCTGCATGGCCGGCACGACGGGATCGAGCTTGCACAGCAGGGCCAGCGCCGTGCGGATGGGACCCAGCGGGTTGCGCAGTTCGTGGGCCAGGGTGGCCAGGAATTCATCCTTGCGGCGGTCCACGTCGCGCAGTGCGCGCTCGACGCGGCCCAGGCGCAGCAGTGCCTTGACGTTGGCGATCAGTTCATCCGCCTCGATCGGTTCGACCAGGTAATTGTCGGCGCCGCCGTCCAGGGCGCGGATCTTGTCGGCCGTGCCGATACAGGACGCGGACGTCTGCAGCACCAGGATGGTGTTTGTCTCGGCGCCGGCTTTCAGCTGGCGGCACACTTCCAGGCCGTTGATGTCGGGAAGCTTGACGTCCAGCAGGATCAGGTTGGGCCGGTCCTGGCGGGCGCGCAGCAGCGCGTCGCCCCCGTTCGAGGCTTCGATTACCTTGAAGCCGGCGCGTTTGAGGATGCGCGACTTGGCGTAGCGGGCGCCGTCGCTGTCATCGACGTTCAGGATCAGAGCATCGCTATTGTTATCCGGTAGCATGCGCATTGTCCCAGGTGGTTGTGCCTTGCGGCGGAACCGGCTCTTGCCGGTGGTGTGGATTGCCTATCAGCGCGCGCAGGGTCGCCAGCAATTGCTGGCGCAGCAGCGGCTTGACATAGTAGGCGTCGGCGCCCAGGGCCAGGCCCTTGCGCACGTCGTCGATCTCGGTGGCGACGATGACGGGCACCTGGCGCCGCAGCGGATCGTTTTTCAGCTCGGCCAGCCAGTGCCATGCCGTTTCGCCGTGTAGCAGGATGTCGAGGATGACGGCGGCAGGGCGCTGCTGTTCCCAGCGCTCCTGCGCCTCGCGCACGCTGCGCGCGGGGATCACGCGAAATTCGCTGCCGGCCAGGAATTTTTCATACAGCAGGCGGATGGGCGGATTGTCTTCCACCACGAGCACGCCGATGCGCTGGTCATTGCCGTTGTCGTTTGCCGGCGCGCACGGCGGCAGGCTGCCTTCGGGCGCATGGTAGCTGGCGGGCAGGACGACGGAAAACAGCGAACCCTGGCCCGGCGTGCTTTCCACGGACACGGTGCCATTAAGCAGGGTGGCCAGGTTGCGGCACAGGGGCAGGCCCAGGCCCGTGCCCTTGACCTTGCGCTGCATGTGGTTTTCCACCTGGCTGAATTCCTCGAAAATCAGTTGCACGTCTTCGGCGGCGATGCCCAGGCCCGTGTCGGAGACGGAAAAGCGGATGGCATTCTGCTCTGGCAGCGGCGTGGCGCTGACGACGATGGCGCCCGCTTCCGTGAACTTGAGGGCGTTGGAGATGAAGTTGCGCAGGATTTGCGACAGCTTGCCTTCATCCGTATGAATGTGCAGCGCCGGATCGGGGTCGATGAAGGTGAGCGAGAGGGAATCGGACACCAGCAGTGGGCGCAGCATGCCGCGCAGTGCGCTGAACAGATCGGCGACCTGAAAATTGTTGGCATGCACGTCGACCTTGCCCGCCTCGATCTTGGCCAGGTCCAGCAAGTCGTTCACCAGGTCGCTCAGGCTGACGGCGCTTTGCAGGATGAACAGCACCTGTTTTTCCTGCTCTTCCGACAGTTCGCCGTCGATGCGGTCGAGCAGCAGCTTGGACAGGGCACGGATGGAGCTGAGCGGCGTGCGGAATTCATGGCTCATGTTCGACAGGAAGCGCGATTTCATCTGGTCGGCGCGGCGCAGGTGGTCGGCTTTTTCATCCAGTTCCGCGAACAGCGCCACTACGCCCCGGTTGGTGTCTTCCAGTTCGCGCGTCAGCTGTAATAAATCGTCCTGGCGCGTCTTCAGTTCGGCCAGGGTGGCGAGCAGCTCGCGGTTCTGTTGCTGCACTTCGGAGAGTGTGATGTCCGATGGCAGCGCCTGCAGGCTGCCGGACAGGGCGCCGATGCCCTGCCCGTCGAGCAGGGGCGCGTCGCGCGGGAACAGCTTTTGCAAGGTGATGTGCGTGCCATCGCCCGGCGCGCTGCGGATGTGGCAGCGGTCCATCAATCGCTGAGCGCCCAGGATGCCCAGCCCCATGCCCGTGTGCGAGCGGTAAGTGCCGGCCAGTATCTGTTCGAGCTGTGCGATGCCGGGGCCCTGGTCCTCGATGCGGATGCTGAGCACCTGCGGCGCCGTCAGGCCATCGATGGCGAAATGCACCTTTCCGCTGCCGGCGTAGTTGTAGACGTTGCGCGCCAGTTCCGACACGGCCGTGGCGATGCGCACCTGGTCTTGCGCGCCGAAGCCGCACAGGGCGGCAATCTGCCGCGCGCGCTGGCGAGCGCCCACCACATCGAGTTCGCTGCCGATATGGGCTGTCAATATGCGTTGTGTCATGCCGCACCTGTCCCTTCTGCTGTAACAGCCTGGTGGTCCTCATGTTCGCGCAGCACCACCACCGTGACGTCGTCGCGCCCGCGCGAAAAATCGCGGTACAGCACTGCGGCGATGATGCTGGGATGGCAGTGCATCAGACCCGGATACTGTTCCAGATCCCAGCGCGTATGCAGGCCGTCGGTATGCATGATCAGTGTCGCGCCCAGTTGCCACGGATAGCAAAATTCCTGCACCTTGCGCAGGTTGCTGCCGACGATGCCGTTATGCGACAGCAAATGCCAGCGCTCCTGCATATCGAAGGCGCAGGCGGCGATGTTGCCCACGCCCGCATAGCGCAATTCGCGGCGCGCGCTATCGATATGCGCCACCGCCAGCGCTGCGCCGCGCGTGGTACGCAGGGCGCCGTGGGCCAGTTCGATGAAGGACGCGGGCAGGGGCGGCAGGCCGGGCGTGTCGTGTTCCAGCAGCGCGCTGGCACATTCCGAGGCGCGCGCAGCCAGGGGGCCGTGGCCCAGGCCATCGGCCACCATCAGGCTCAATTCATGGCCCTCGCAGACCACGTTCCAGGCGTCGCCGCACACCTGTTCCGACGCCAGCGGCAGGCATACGGCGCCGATCCGCCAGTTCGGATGAGCGGGAATGGCGCTGCTGGCATGCTGCCCCCAGACCACCGCCATCAGCACAGTGCCCTTGCCGGGCGCCGTGTACAGGTCGAATTCCTGGCCCAGGCGGCGTATCGCGCCCAGTCCCACGCCGTAGGTGCCCGTGGTGGAATGACCATCCTGCATGTGCTGGCGCACATTGGCCATGCCGGGACCGCTGTCGATGGCCAGCACTTCGATGCCGCTGGTGCCGCCGCGCAGCACCTTGCGCAGCAGGATTTCGCCGCGCTGCGCGTGCTTGACGATGTTGGTGGCCGCTTCGCTGATGATGATGGCCAGCTGGCCCGTGCGCACGTCGTCGAAACCGATGCGGCGCGCCAGTTCGTTGCCGGCGCGGCGGGCCGCAGCGATCTCGCTCGGTTCGCCGATGGGAAAACTGCGTTGCCTGGCAATGTCAGGGGCTTGGTCAAGGTGGTTCAAAACAGCTTCCATTTCGCGATGGTGACGGTGGTGCCCACGCCGGGCGCCGTGTCGATGTGAAAGGCGTCGGCCAGGCGCTTGGCGCCACCCAGCCCCAGTCCCAGCCCGCCGCCGCTGGTATAGCCATCGGTCAGCGCCAGGGGAATATCGTCGATGCCCGGCCCCGCATCGATGAAACGCAGTTCCAGGCCCTGGCGCGCGCCATCGCTGACGCGCGCGATGCGCGCTTCGCCGCCGCCGCCGTAGCGCAGGGTGTTGCGCGCCAGTTCGCTCGCCGCCGTGATGATCTTGGTCTGTTCGATCAGTCCAAAACCCATGGCGACCATGCTGTCGCGTACCTGCTTGCGTAGCCGCACGACATCTTCATCGCTGTGCAGGGGCAGGATCTGCGCCACTGCCTGCGCGCGTTCCTGTGCTTGCGCGCCTAGCACGGCGCCCCCGTCACGCGCATGTGCCGCCCCGTTCCAGCAGCTTGATTCCCCGTTCCACGTTGAGCGCCGTGCTCACGCCTTCCAGCGCCAGGCCCAGCTCCACCAGGGTGATGGCGACGGCCGGCTGCATGCCCACCACCACAGTGCGCGCGTCGAGGATTTTCGCCATCGCCGCCGTGTTGCTGATCATGCGGCCGATGAAGGAGTCGACGATGTCGAGCGCGGAAATGTCGATCAGCACGCCCGTGGCGCGGTCCGTCACGATGCGCGTGGTCAGGTCGTCCTGCAAGGTCATCGCCAGGCGGTCATGCATGTCCACCTGGATCGTCACCAGCAGCAGCCGGCCCATGCGTAAAATGGGGATTCTTTCCATAGGCGCCTCAGTGTTGTTGCTGCTGGTAGGTGATGCTGGAGCCCGTGCGTTTCAGGGCCACGACAAAGGCGTCGGCCAGGGTGGCCTTGGTGATCACGTCTTCCAGGTTGACGCCCAGGTGCACAATGGTTTGCGCGATCTGCGGGCGGATGCCGCTGATGATGCAGTCTGCGCCCATCAGGCGCGCGGCGGCGATGGTTTTCAGCAGGTGCTGCGCCACCAGGGTGTCGACGGTGGGCACGCCAGTGATGTCGATGATGGCGATCAGGGCGCCCGTGTCGACGATCTTTTGCAGCAGGCTTTCCATCACCACCTGCGTGCGGGCGCTGTCGAGGGTGCCGATCAGGGGCAGGGCCAGCACGTTTTGCCACAGCTGCACCACGGGCGTGGACAGTTCCAGCAATTCCTGCTGCTGCCGCAAGATCACCTGTTCGCGCGCCTTCTGGTAAATGGCAATGGTCAGCAGGCCCAGCTCGTCGAATAATTTGCTGGTGCTGACGATGGCGTCCCCCAGTTCCTGCGGTTGCGCCGTGATTTCCTTGCGCAGGTAAGCGAACAGCGGCTCCTTGAGGGCGAACATGAAGCTGGCCGTGTCGATCGGCGAATAGCCCTGGCGCACGCGTGATTGCGATATTTCGGCGAGCAGCGCGCGCGTGTCGTCCCAGGCGCCGCCTTCGATGTCGAAAGAGTCGCCGCTTTCCAGCGCACCCGCCAGCAGCGGCAGCAATTGCGCTGCCTGCTGGCGCAGCTCGTTTTCCGCGATCTTGTCGCGTCGTACCAGACGGGCGATCAGGCCGGCCATCCAGCCTTCCAGCAGTTCCGTGTGGTGCTCGTTGATGATGCCGGCCAGTTGCTGCGCCTGGCCCGTGCCCGTCTTGATTTTCATGCTCGTCCTTGGCTGGAGTGGAGGGTGCGGCACGGCCGCAAACGGGCACGCGCTGTGATGAATAAATTATAGGCAGGGAGGGCCGTGGCTTGTGTTCTGTGCCGCACATAGTGGCGCATGTCGATCCAGATTCCCGCAGGAAACACGGAAGTTTTAAACATGCATATAATTTGCATGTTTAAACGAACTCCGCTACACTGGCAACTCTCAACAAGAAAAATACGCCATGAATATCGACAAGTTCAAACAGCAGCACCTGGCCATCCTGGCCGCCATCGATGACTTGCGCCAATTGGCGCGCGGCGGTGTCGCCGCACGTGCGCAGGCGATTGCCGAACAGATCATCGCCATGAGCGGCTTGATCAAGCTGCACCTGGCCGTCGAGCAGCGCTACCTGTATCCGGCCGCGCAGGCCTGCGGTGTGGCCAAGGTGGCACGGCTGGGGCGCCAGTACGAACATGAAATGCACGGCATCGCCGGTGCCTACCTGGACTTTGCCGGTCGCTGGAATACGCCCGTGCGCCTGGCCGCCGAGCCGGAAGCGTTCCGCAGCGAAGCCAATACCGTGCTGCACGCGCTGTACCAGCGCATGCGGCGCGAAGACACCGAGTTATATCCAGCCGTTGAAACGCTGGCCTGAGACCGCTTACTAATTAATAGACATACAGGAGTTTTACATGCTGACCCAAGAACAACGCGCCATCATCACGGCCACCGTCCCCATCCTCGAACAGGGCGGTGAAGCGCTGACCCGCCATTTCTACAAGAATCTGTTCCGCGACCATCCCGAAGTGCTGCCGTACTTTAACCAGGCGCACCAGCACAGCGGCGACCAGCAGCGCGCGCTGGCCAATGGCGTGCTGATGTATGCCAAACATATCGATAAACTCGCTGCGCTGGGCGACCTGGTGGCCACCATCGTCAACAAGCACGTGGCCTTGCAGATCCGCGCCGAGCACTATCCGCTGGTGGGCGCCAGCCTGCTGCAAGCCATCCGAGAAGTGCTGGGCGCCGAGGTGGCCAGCGACGCCGTCATCGACGCCTGGGGCGCGGCCTATGGCCAGCTGGCCGACATCCTGGCCGGCGAGGAAGGGCGCATTTACAAGGCGCAGGCGGCCGCGCCCGGCGGCTGGAGCGGCGCACGCGACTTTACCGTGCGCAGCAAGACGGTGGAAAGCGGCGAGATCACTTCCTTCCTGCTGGCGCCCGCCGATGACCAGCCCGTGCTCGACTTTGCGCCAGGCCAGTATATCGGCGTACTGGCCAGCGTCGATGGCGTGCCCATGCGCCGCCAGTACTCCTTGTCGGCCGCCAGCAACGGCCAGACGTACCGCATCAGCATCAAGCGGGAAGCGGGCGGCAAGGTGTCCAATTTCTTCCACGACCATGTGCAGGCGGGCGACACGGTACAGCTGACGCCGCCCTCGGGCGACTTCGTGCTGCGCGACAGCGAAAAACCTCTGGTACTGATCAGTGGCGGCGTGGGCATCACGCCGACCCTGGCCATGCTGACGGCGGCCCTGCGCGGCAAGCGCCCCGTGCATTTCATCCATGCGGCGCGCAACCAGGGCGTGCATGCGTTCCGTGCGCAGATCGACGCACTGGCTGCACAGCACCCGCAGCTGCAGCGTTATTATTGCTACGCGGAACATGGCAGCGAGCAAGATGTGCCGGGCGCCGTCGCGCCGGACGCCGTCGGCTTGCTCGATAAAGAGCAGCTGGCGCACTGGCTGCCGGCCTCGCGCGACGTCGATGCCTATTTCCTGGGGCCGCAGCCGTTCATGCGCGCCGTCAAACAATACTTGCGCGAGCTGGGCGTGCCGGAACAGCAGACGCACCATGAGTTCTTCGGACCGGCCGCCGCGCTGAATTGACCTTGCCTGCCCCGTGTTGCTCCTGCGAGAAAAAAACGCTGCCGTAAGGGGCGGGTAAGTCTCGCGCCGTATTGTGAATGCAAGCTCGAAAAGAAAAGAGCACGCTCACATAACAGGAGGCAACACATGCATGACGATCTGGTACAAAAACTCAAGAGCGACCCTAATTATCATCGATTGCTCAGGGTGCGCTCACGCTTCGGCTGGGCGCTGACGGGCCTGATGATGCTGGTGTACTACGGCTACATCCTGCTCATCGCCTTCAACAAGGAATTTCTTGCCACTAAAACGGGCACTGGCGTGATGACCTGGGGCATGCCGATCGGCCTGTTCGTCATCGTGTTTACCGTGGTGATCACCGGCATTTATGTGCGCCGCGCCAACAAGCAATTCGACGATCTGACCAGCGCCATCCAGGCACGGGTGCAAGCATGAACAGCGCTCCATTGACGCAACGCAAGCTCGCCTGCCTCGCAGCCCTGACCTTGCTGGCTGGCGCCAGCAACAGCGTGCTGGCGGCCGGCGCCGACCTGGGCCAGGCAGTCAAGCAACCCACCAACTGGACGGCGATCACCATGTTCGCCGCCTTCGTCATCTTTACCCTGTTCGTCACCAAGTGGGCAGCCAAGAAGACCAAGTCGGCCTCCGATTTCTACACGGCCGGCGGCGGCATCACGGGCTTCCAGAATGGCCTGGCCATTGCGGGCGACTACATGTCGGCCGCTTCCTTCCTCGGCATTTCCGCCGCCGTCTTCTTGAACGGCTACGATGGCTTGATCTACGCCATCGGTTTTCTCGTCGGCTGGCCCGTCATCACCTTCCTGATGGCAGAGCGCTTGCGTAACCTGGGGCGCTATACCTTTGCCGACGTGGCCGCCTATCGCTTCAAGCAGGCGCCGATCCGCATTTTCTCGGCGTCCGGCACCCTGGTCGTGGTGGCGTTCTACCTGATCGCGCAGATGGTGGGCGCAGGCCAGCTGATCAAGCTGCTGTTCGGCCTGGAATACTGGATCGCCGTCGTCCTGGTCGGTACATTGATGATGATCTACGTGCTGTTTGGCGGCATGACGGCCACCACCTGGGTGCAGATCATCAAGGCCGTGATGTTGCTGGGCGGCGCCACCTTCATGGCCGTGGCCGTGCTGGCGCAATTCAACTTTAGCCCGGAAGCGCTGTTCGCCAAGTCGGTGGACGTGCATGCCACCAAGGAAGCCATCATGGGCCCCGGTTCCTTCATCAAGGACCCGATTTCGGCCATTTCCTTCGGCATGGCGCTGATGTTCGGTACGGCCGGCTTGCCGCACATCCTGATGCGTTTCTTCACGGTGCCTAGCGCCAAGGAAGCGCGCAAGTCCGTGTTCTGGGCCACCACCTGGATCGCCTACTTCTACATCCTGACTTTCATCATCGGTTTTGGCGCCATTGTGCTGGTGAGTACCAATCCCGAGTTCAAGGATGCTGCCGGTAAGTTGCTGGGTGGCAATAACATGGCGGCCGTGCATCTGGCCAAGGCCGTGGGTGGTAATGTGTTCCTCGGCTTCATGTCTGCTGTCGCGTTTGCCACCATCCTGGCCGTCGTGGCGGGGCTGACCCTGTCCGGTGCATCGGCCGTATCGCACGATCTGTATGCCACCGTCATCAAGAAGGGCAAGGCCACGGGCGCCAATGAATTGAAAGTGTCGCGCGTGACGACGATCGTGCTGGGCATTATCGCCGTGGTGCTGGGTATCGCCTTTGAAAAGCAGAACATCGCCTTCATGGTCTCGCTGGCCTTCGCCATCGCCGCCTCGGCCAATTTCCCCGTACTGTTCATGTCGGTGCTGTGGAAAGACTGCACTACCCGGGGCGCCACCATAGGCGGCTTCCTGGGCTTGACCACGGCCGTCGCGCTGACGGTGGTGTCGAAGTCCGTGTGGGTCGACGTGCTGGGTCATCCGGCAGCGCTGTTCCCGTACGCCTCGCCGGCGCTGTTCTCGATGACGGCAGGCTTTGTCGGCATCTGGCTGTTCTCGGTGCTCGACAAGAGCCCGCGCGCGCGCATCGACCGCGCCGGCTATGAAGCGCAGCAAATGCGTTCGGAAACGGGTATCGGCGCCTCCGGTGCCAGCGCGCACTAAACTGATCCTGTCGCGTTAGAAATGAACAATGCCCGGCTTGCCGGGCATTGTTGTTTTAGCGCACCGCCTGGCGTGCTTGCCTTCGGGCTTACTTTGCCAGGTGCAGGGGAATCACGCCCACCGCTGCTGCCGGCGCATTGCCTGCGGGCTCCAGGATGGCTGCCAGGGTCACCGTGTCGAGCACGGCCAGGAAGGCAGCTGTGGCCTGGCCCAGCTTGGCTTTCAGCAGGCAATCTGGCGTCAGCGGGCAGGTATTGTTTTCCTTGTTAAAACACTCCGCCATGAAAAAATCGTTTTCCGTCTCGCGCACCACCGTGCCGATATTGATCTCGGCCGGATCGCGCGCCAGGCGCAGACCGCCATTCCTTCCACGCACCGTTTCCACAATGCCTGACAGGCCCAGCTGGTGCACCACTTTCATCAAGTGATTCTTTGAAATCGCATGCAGGTCGGCGATGTCCTGGATGGTCACGAGGCGGTCGCGGTGCACGCCCAGATACATCAGGGTGCGCAGGGTATAGTCGGTATAGGCAGTCAGTCGCATGAGGTTCGCTTGTAAAGATGTGGATTACATCCTTGTTTCAAGCCGCCAGCATACAGGAGAGTGCCTGGCCATTGCCACCGCCATGTGACTTGCGCCATCACTTTTTCAGCTTGGAAAGACAAAAGTTGATTGCCTTTCGCGTAAATGCGTAGTAAATTTTCATATTATTGCCCTGCTAAACAGCTTGTAGGCCCTTCGCGACCCTTTGGGCGTGGCTTTTATTGATGAAAATCAAGAGGATGGTGAGACAATAAGGTAAATTTACTACAAAATGGATGATGGGCGTTTCCCGGGCCGGGAAGCGCGTACTACGCAATCTGTGCGGTGCCGCCGTGGCCGCCCCGGGAAATGAATACCATGCAAATGAATGAAGTGAAAGACGAGCTGCTGAGCAGCGATATCCGCCAGCTGGGCCGTCTGCTGGGCGACGCCATCCGCAGCCACCTGGGCGACCCCGCCTTCGAGCGCATCGAACATGTGCGCCAGTTGGCCATTCGTTTCCGGCGCGACAATGATGAAGCGGCGCGCGCGCAGCTGTCGGACGCGCTGCAAGCGCTGTCGCAGGAAGAAACCACGCAACTGACGCGCGCTTTCAGCTATTTCTCGCTGCTGGCCAATATTGCGGAAGATCAACATCACATCCGCCGCACGCGCGCCCATTTGATCGCCGGTTCGCCGCCGCGCCAGGGTAGCCTCAGCCATGCCGTCGGCAACGTATTTGACGCGGGCAAGGCCGATGCGCTGGAAACCTTCTTTGAAGATGCCTTCGTCAGCCCCGTCTTCACGGCGCATCCGACGGAAGTGCAGCGCAAGAGTATCCAGAATTGCCAGATGGCCATCGCGCGCCTGTTGAGCGAGCGCGACCGCGTGCAAATGACGCCGGAAGAGGCGGAGCAAAACGAAGAAGCGCTGGGCCGCGGCATCGTCACGCTGTGGCAGACGCGCTTGCTGCGTACGAGCAAACTGTCCGTCATGGATGAAGTGGCCAATGGCCTGTCGTTCTACGACCACACCATCCTGCGCGAACTGCCGAAATTGTATTCCTCGCTGGAAACGATGCTGGCCCAGCGCGATGCCCGCTGGGAAGATGCGGAATTGCCCAATTTCATGAAGGTCGGCAGCTGGATAGGTGGCGACCGCGACGGCAATCCCTTTGTCACGGCCGACATCCTGCGCAGCACCCTGCAGACGCAGGCCGACAAAGTGCTCGATTTCTACCTCGGTGAATTGCGCAAGCTCGCTTCGCAACTGTCCCTGGCGCAAATACTCAATGCATGCAGCGAGCCGCTGCGCGCGCTGGCCGAACGCTCGGCCGATGCCTCGCCGCACCGGGTCGACGAGCCGTACCGCCGCGCGCTGCATGGCATCCATGCACGTTTGGAAGCCACGCGCGTCGCCTTGTGCGGCAAGGGCAAGCAAGCCGAAGGCGTGCAGCCCTACGCTGCGGCGTTTGAATTGCTGGCCGATCTGGACGTGGTCCAGCATTCACTGGTCAGCAATGGCTTGCGCGCGCTGGCGCGTGGCCGGTTGCGCCAGCTGCGCCGCGCCGTCAAGGTGTTCGGCTTTTCGCTGGCGCCGCTCGATTTGCGCCAGAACTCCGACGTGCACGAGCGCGTCGTGGGTGAACTGTTCGCGGGCGCCCAGCCGGGCCTCGTGTATCTGGACCTCGATGAAGAGCAGCGCATCGCCGTGCTGCTGGCCGAACTGGAGTCGCCACGCCTGCTGACGTCGCCGTATGCGCACTATTCGGAGGAAACCACCTCTGAACTCGACATTTTCCGCGCCGTGCGCGAAGCCCATGTCAAGTACGGCCGTGAATCGGTGCCGAATTGCATCATTTCGAAGGCGGCCAGCGTCTCGGACTTGCTGGAAGTGGCGCTGCTGCTGAAGGAAGTGGGCTTGCTGCGCCAGGACAGCCGCGAAGTGGACGTCAACATCATCCCCCTGTTTGAAACCATCGCCGACTTGCGCGCCGGTCCCGCCATCATGGCGCGCGCCTTTGGCCTGCCGTTCTACCGGGCTTTGCTTGAGTCGCGCGCTGACCAGCAGGAAGTCATGCTAGGCTACTCGGACAGCAACAAGGACGGCGGCTTCCTCACGTCCGGCTGGGAACTCTACAAGGCCGAGATCGAGCTGGTGACGGTCTTCAAGCAATACCAGATCAAGCTGCGCCTGTTCCACGGCCGCGGCGGCTCCGTCGGCCGCGGTGGCGGACCCAGCTATGAAGCCATCCTGGCCCAGCCAGCGGGCGCCGTGCAGGGACAGATCCGTTTAACGGAGCAGGGCGAAGTCATCACGGCCAAGTATGCGAACCCGGAAGTAGGGCGCCGCAACCTGGAAGTGCTGGTGGCTGCCACCATCCAGTCGACCCTGTTGCCACAGGCACAGCTGCAGCCGAAGGCCTCGGCCGGCGCGGGCCACCTGGCCGCAATGGAAGAGCTGTCCGGCACGGCCCTGAACGCTTACCGCGACCTGGTCTACGGCACGGAAGGATTCGAGCAGTATTTCTGGGAATCGACGGTGATCGCGGAAATTGCCGCGCTCAATATCGGCAGCCGTCCGGCGTCGCGCAAGAAATCCACGTCCATCGAGGATTTGCGCGCCATTCCCTGGGTCTTGAGCTGGGCGCAATGCCGCTTGATGCTGCCGGGCTGGTTCGGCTTTGGTTCCGCCGTGCAAGCCTACCTGGCCGCCCATCCCACCGATGGTGCGGACGTGCTGCGCGGCATGTACACGGACTGGCCATTCTTCACCTCGCTGCTGTCGAACATGGATATGGTCCTGGCCAAGAGCGATATCGCCATTGCCGGCAAGTATGCGGAACTGGTCAAGGACAAGGCTTTGCGCGAGGCCATCTTTACACGCATCCGCGCCGAATACGCGGCCACCCTGGACGCCTTGAAACTGATCACGGGCCAGGAAGAGTTGCAGCAAGCCAATCCGCTGATGCAGCGCTCGATACGCAACCGTTTCCCGTATATCGACCCGCTCAATCACGTGCAGGTGGAGCTATTGAAACGCTTCCGCGAAGGCAAGCAGGATGCGGCGGCGCGCACGGGCATCCATTTGTCGATCAACGGCATCGCGGCCGGGTTGCGCAATAGCGGTTAATTTTTAGGGGCAGTCACTGCGTGATCGGAATGCACCCCACTGGGGCGTATTCCCCCGCCGGGTCTGAGCCCAGCTTTGCACCTGGGGTGGCTTTTCGAGTGTAGTAGAAAACATCAAGGAGACAGCATGACCATCAAAGTTGCCATCAATGGCTATGGCCGCATCGGCCGCAATGTCTTGCGCGCGTTTTATGAAGGCGGCAAGCAGCAGGATATCGAAATCGTCGCTATCAACGACCTGGGCGATGCCAAGTCGAATGCGCATTTGACGCGCTACGACACGGTGCACGGCAAGTTTCCCGGCGTCGTCACCATCGACGGCGACAACATGATCGTCAACGGCGACCGCATCCGTGTCTTCGCGCAGCGCGACCCGGCCCTGATACCGTGGGGCGAACTGGGCGTCGACGTCGTGCTCGAATGCACGGGTTTCTTCACCACCAAGGAAAAAGCCTCGGCCCACCTGAAGGGTGGGGCGAAAAAAGTCATCATCTCGGCCCCTGGTGGCAAGGACGTGGACGCCACCATCGTGTTCGGCGTCAACCAGCATGTGTTGAAGGCATCGGACACGGTCATTTCCAACGCTTCGTGCACGACGAATTGCCTGGCGCCGCTGGTCAAACCGCTCAATGACGCCATCGGCATCGAATCGGGCCTGATGACCACGGTGCACGCCTATACGAATGACCAGGTGCTGTCCGACGTGATGCATGAAGACTTGCGCCGCGCCCGCTCGGCTACGCATTCGATGATCCCCACCAAGACGGGCGCGGCGGCGGCTGTCGGCCTGGTCTTGCCGGAACTGAATGGCAAGCTGGACGGTTTTGCCATCCGCGTGCCGACTATCAACGTCTCCTTGGTCGACCTGTCCTTCATCGCCAAGCGCGACACCACGGTCGAGGAAGTCAACGCCTTGCTGAAAACGGCCTCGGAAGGCACCCTGAAAGGTATTTTGACGTACCAGACGGAGCCGCTCGTTTCCATCGATTTCAACCACAACCCCGCCTCGTCGAACTTCGATTCGACCCTGACCAAGGTCTCGGGCCGCCTCGTGAAAGTGTCGTCGTGGTACGACAACGAGTGGGGCTTCTCGAACCGCATGCTCGACACCACGGTCGCCCTGATGGCGGCCAAGTAAGTCAAGAACCACCGCTGATCCAGCGCACCAGGACGGCCGGCCCACAAGGCTGGCCCTTGTAGTAACTCATTATAGAAAGCAGCACACCATGACCATGCAAGTACAGCAACGCGCCACCAAGATCGTTTCCACCATCGGCCCCGCTTCGAACGATATCGATACCCTGGTCCGCATGTTCAAGGCCGGCGTCGACGTCGTGCGTCTGAACTTTTCGCATGGCAAGGCGCAAGACCATATCGACCGCGCCCGCATGGTGCGCGAGGCGGCAGCCCTGTGCGGTCGCGAAGTGGCCATCATGGCCGACTTGCAAGGTCCGAAGATTCGCGTCGGCAAATTTGAAGATGGCAAGATTTTCCTGGAAAACGGCGCCAAGTTCATTCTCGACGCGAAATGGGGTGAAAACGGCGAACTGGGCAACATCGAGCGCTGCGGCCTCGATTACAAGGAATTGCCGCGCGACTTGCGCACGGCCGACGTGCTGCTGCTCAACGACGGCTTGATCGTGCTGACGGTCGATAAAGTCGTCGGCAGCGAAATCCACACCACCGTCAAGATCGGCGGCGAGTTGTCGAACAACAAGGGCATCAACCGCCAGGGCGGCGGTCTGTCGGCGCCGGCCTTGACAGCGAAAGACATGGAAGACGTGAAAACGGCGATGAGTTTCCAGGCCGATTACGTGGCCGTGTCCTTCCCGAAAAACGCCACCGACATGGTGATGGCGCGCCAGCTGGCCAATATCGCCGGCGAAGCGTGGGACCACAAGCCGATGATGATCGCCAAGATCGAGCGCGCGGAAGCCATTCCTGCGCTGCAAGAAATCCTTGATGCTTCCGACGGCATCATGGTGGCGCGTGGCGACCTGGCCGTTGAGGTGGGCAACGCGGCCGTGCCGGCCCTGCAAAAGCGCATGATCAAGATGGCGCGCGCGTCGAACAAACTGGCGATCACGGCCACGCAGATGATGGAATCGATGATCGTCAACGCCGTGCCGACCCGCGCCGAAGTATCCGACGTGGCCAATGCCGTGCTCGACGGTACGGATGCCGTCATGACGTCGGCGGAAACGGCCTCGGGCCGCTACCCGATCGAGACGGTGGAAGCCATGGCCGCCATCTGCCTGGACGCGGAAAAATGGGATACCTGCAAGCTGGACGCCGATTTCCTCAACGCCACGTTCTCGCGCATCGACCAGTCGATCGCCTACGGCGCCCTGTTTACGGCCCATCACCTGCGCGTGAAAGCCATTGCCACCCTGACGGAATCGGGTTCCACTGCCCTGTGGATGAGCCGTTGCAACATCGATATCCCCATCGTCGCACTGACCCCGAGCGTGGGCACGCGCCGCAAGCTGGCCCTGTACCGCAACGTCAGCACCCTGGAATTGACCTCTGGCACGGACCGCGACAAGGTCTTGCAACAGGCGGAAGACTTGCTGCTGGAACATAAAGTCGTGGCCAAGGGCGATACCGTCGTGCTGACCTGGGGCGAGCCGATGGGCAAGGTCGGCGGCACGAATGCGCTGAAAATCATGAAGATCGGCCAGCACTAAGCATGGCATAGTTGGAAACGGCGTAAGCCGGCTTGGCGCTGCGCGCACAAGCCGGCAAGCGTCGCTGCAGACTTAAGAATGCCTGAAAGATGCGTCCACACCGGCGCACCGCAGGCAGGATGCGCAATCTGCCGTTGCGGCGCCCACATTTCCGTGTCAGCATGGTTTTCCTGCCTTCCGAGGCGCATCCGGAGTCCATGATGAGTACCTATCTGCCTGCCTTGATCTGGTCGCTGTCGGCCTTCGTCTGCCTCTTCATTGCCAAACGCCGCTCTTTGAAAACAACTGCTGTCAGGGCCATCCTGGTGGTGTTTCTTGGGCCGTTTGCCATTCCCTTCGTGCTGGCCGCAAGGCCAGAGAAACGCCATCCGGCATAATCGCCCGCGACCACCTGATCGACCACGACAGTATATAAAGCACTGGCAGCCACGCTGAAACAACAGTTTCCAGGCATGGGCAGGCGCCGGCATTGACGCCGGAGGCAATGGTTTGTGATAATGAGAATTATTATCAGTTAGCCGCGCCTTGCCTTGAGCGCATCGGAGTCCCTAGTGAGCATTGCGCAGTCCAGCGAGTCGATCGCAGTCATTTACAGCCACCACCACGGCTGGCTGATGCGCTGGCTGCGCGCCAAGCTGCAGTGCGCCGACCATGCGGCCGACCTGGCGCAGGATACTTTCGTGCGCGTGCTGGCGGCGCCGCCCGAAGCCCGGCAGACTTTGCGCGAACCGCGCGCCTACCTGACCACCGTGGCGCAGCGCCTGCTGATCGACCATTACCGGCGCCTGTCCCTGGAGCAGGCATGGCTGGAAACCCTGGCGCAGCAGCCCGATCTGCTGATGCAGTCGCCGGAAGAGCGCTTGCTGGTATTGGAAGCCTTGCAGCGCATCGATGCCATGCTCGATGGCTTGCCGCCGCTGGTGCGCAGCGCTTTTTTGCTGGCCCATGTCGATGGCCTTGCTTACGGGGAAATCGCCCGGCGCCTGGCCGTGAGCGAGCGCAGCATCAAGCGCTACATGGTGCAGGCGTTCGAGCGCTGCATTCTGCTGATTCTGTGAGCGCCAACCTGACTGCCATCGATCCGCGCGCCGCCCGCGCGGCGGCGCAATGGCTGGTGCGCCTGCACGGGGGCGCCTTGACTCCAGAAGAGGAGCAAGCTTTCCAGGCCTGGCGCGCCAGCGACCCCGCGCACGAATCGGCGTGGCAGCGGGCCGAACTGGTGTGCAGCACCCTGGGCAGCGTGCCGCCCGCGCTGCGCCGGACGGCGGACGCGGCGCCGCAGTCGCCGCAGAGGCGCGCCGTGCTCTACGGCCTGGCCGGGCTGATCGCGGCCGGACCGGCATTGTGGCTGGCCAGCCATTCGCTACCATGGCAAGCGTGGCGTGCCACCATCCGCACGGCCAGGGGGGAAATCCGCCACATGACATTGCCGGATGGCACGCAACTGGTGCTCAATACGGACACGGCCATCGATGTGCGCTTTGACGGCGCGGCGCGGCTGGTGGTCTTGCATGCGGGCGAACTCCATGTCGCCACGGCGCACGACGGGGCGGTGCCCGCGCGCCCATTCCTCGTGCGCAGCAGCAATGGCGTCGTGCGCGCGCTGGGCACGCACTTCAGCGTGCGCCACGCTGGCACCGTGCTGGCGCTGCGTACGCAGGTGAGCGTCAGCGAAGGCGCCGTCGAGATACAGCCAAATGAAGCTCCCGGCGCCTTGCGCAGGGTCGATGCGGGCCGGCAGGGCAGTTTCGATGATGATGCCGTTTCTGCCTTGACGCCGCTGGCGCCGCACGCTGCCGGCTGGGTGCAGGGAGTGCTGATCGCCGAGCGCATGCCGCTGGGCGAAGTGCTGGCGCAGGTGGCGCGCTATCGCTACGGCGTGCTGCGCTGCGATCCCGCGTGCGCTGCCATGCCCGTGGACGGCATCTTCCAGTTAAACGACCCGGACAACATCCTGCTCTTGCTGCAGCGCTCCTTGCCGATCCGGCTGGCGCGCCGCACGCGCTACTGGATCAGTGTCGAGGCGGCTTGAGATTGTCGGCTTACGCGTGGCCTTGCCACGCTAAGCCGACCTACGCCTGTCGGGTATGGTAGGTCGGCTTAGCCCGCAGGGCGTAAGCCGACGTGCTCCAATTTACTTCTTGCCTGTCCCTTTTTGCGGCTTGCTTCGTCATACAAGGTAGAGAACGAACAATCCGAACCATCGAAAGGGTCCACATGGCTTTGCAGCACCGCAGTTTGACAACAGCACGCATGACGCTCCATCCCACCACCGGCGCCGTGCGCGCCGCGCTGGTCCTGCTCCTCGCCGTGGCTGGGGCCGGCGCCGGCTTGCCGCAGGCGGTGGTGGCTGCCGAGTCCAGCCCGGCCGCCACTGTGCGCGACTACAGCGTTCCTGCTGGCAGCCTGCGCGATGCGCTGTCCACGTTTGCCATCGCCGCAGGGATCAACCTGTCCACCCAGGGCGTGGCGCTCGACGGCCTGGCGACGCCGGGCTTGCAGGGGCGCCATGGCGTCTCCGCCGGCCTGCAAAAACTGCTGCAGGGTAGCGGCCTGGAAGTGACGGATGGTGGCAATGGAAATTATCTGTTGCGCAAGATCAATATCAGCACGGCCGACGGCGGCCTGGACAGCATGCCCGCCGTGGTCGTCAGCGCCGAGGCGGACCGTGCCACGGAAGGCACGGGTTTATATACCTCGCGCGCCATGTCGACGGCCACGGGCCTGAACCTGTCGCAGCGACACACGCCGCAAACGGTGAGTGTCATTTCGCGCCAGCAAATGGAAGATTTCGACCTGACCACCTTGCAGGACGTGGCGCGCGCCACACCCGGCCTGTATGGCAAGACGCAGGGCGTATCCGACCAGGAAACCACGTATTTTGCGCGCGGTTTCGCCTTGAGCCACGTGAATGTCGATGGCTTGCCGCTCGATGTCACGGGTTTCAATGAACGCAACGTCTCGGCCGACATGCTGATGTATGACCGCGTGGAAGTGGTGCGCGGCGCCACGGGCCTGATGGAAGGGGCGGGCGCGCCGTCGGGCAGCATCAACATGATACGCAAGCGTCCCACGGCCACGCCATTGCTGAACGCGTCTGCCCACCTGGGCAGCTGGAAGGACCGGCAATTGACGGTCGATGCCAGCAATGCGCTGAATGAATCGGGCAGCGTGCGCGGCAGGGTGGCGGCCAGCTGGCGCGACAGTGACAGCTTTGTCGACGTGGTTAACAACACCAACGGCACCGTGTATGCGATCGTGGAAGCGGACCTGACGCCTTCGACCACGGCCGGCATCGGCTTTTCGCGCCAGCACAGCCGCACCGACGGCGTGTTCGTCGGCTTGCCGACCTTGCCCGACGGCCGCCACATGGACTTGCCCCGCTCGACTTTCCTGAACAATGCCGATTCCTTCCAGAAACGCGACAACAACGTCGTCTTCGCGGACCTGGAAACGCGGCTGGAGAAGGGCTGGCGCAGCCGCTTCGCCGTCACGCGCATCGATGCCTCTTCATCGACGCGCAATACCACCAACAGCCGCGTCGATGGTGAAGCGTATTTGCTGGAACAGTCGGAAACGGGCTGGAAGTACAACACGCAACAAGTCGTGGCCGACTGGCGCTTGAGCGGCCCCGTCACCTGGTTCGGCCGCCAGCATGACGTCATCGTTGGCGCCAGCTACCGCCATGACGATTCGGATGCGGGCCAGAGCTGGGAAGGCGCCGGGACGCGCCTGTTCGATCTGCGCCAGTGGAATCCCCGTGCCTACCCGATGCGCGGCGGGCCGTTCGAGCCCTATAACTGGGGCCGCAAGACGGAGGAGAAGGGCCTGTATGCGGCCGGCAACTTCAGCCTGGCCGATCCGCTGCGCCTGGTGCTGGGCGGGCGCTTCGGCTGGTATGCGCAGGATGTCACGGGCTGGTATGCCACCAACGCCACATGGCGCCGCGACCTGACGGAAAACGCCAAGTTCACGCCGTATGCGGGCCTGGTCTACGACCTGGACCAGCATCATTCCGTGTATGCGAGCGGCACGCAGATCTTCCAGCCGCAAAGCGTACTCGATGTAAAGGGCAATACCTTGCCGCCTTTGAGCGGCACCAACCTGGAGGCGGGCATCAAGGGCGAGTATTTTGGCGGCAGGCTCAATGCCAGCGGCGCCTTGTTCCGCATCAAACAAAACAACCGCGCCATGGCCGACGAGCTCAATTGCCCCACGGGCGGCGCCATCTATTGCGCCCGCGCGGCCGGGCAGGTGCAGAGCGAAGGCGTCGATCTGCAATTGTCGGGCTCGCCGTTGCCGGGCTGGCAGATCGCGGGCGGTTACACCTATGTACTGGCCAAGTACACGAAAGATAGCGTGACGGCGAACATCGGCCAGCGCATCGCCACGGATGAGCCGAAGCAATTGTTCAAGCTGTACACGACTGTGCAGCTGAGCGGCAGCCTGGCGCGGTGGAATCTGGGCGCCTCCGTCTACGCGCAGGACAAGATTGAGCGCCGCGACACGGCTTACCTGACGCAGCAGGGCGGCTACGCCATCGTCGGCCTGACGGCAGGCTACCGCCTGAGCGAGCAGCTGCAGTTGCGCGTGAGTGTCGATAACGTGCTGGACCGCCGCTATTACCAGGGCCTAGGCTATTCCTGGTCGGGCGGGCTGGAGCGTTACGGCGCGCCGCGCAGCGTGCTGCTGTCCTTGAACTACAAGCTGTAGCCCTTACTTCGGCGCACCAGCGGAGCGCGCACTGGCGGGCGCCTCTGCTACACTGCCGCCGTCTTCACTTTTACACTGCTCCCATGTCCGCCACGCCAGTCCTCACGCCCCTGAAAAGCGCTTTCCAGCAATCGCGCGCCGAGAATAACATCGAGCTGATTCTGCCCGAACTGCTGGCCGCGCAATTGCATGTCATCATCGGCGGGCAAAGCGAGCAGATCGACCTGTTCCTCGTGCCATCGCCCAATCCCGAGCGCCAGTGCGTGACGGTGGCGGAAGACTTGGCTTTCCTGGCGGGTATCGCCTTCCCCAAGATTCCCGTCACGGGCGCGCAGCTGATCGCTTCGATTCCTCCCGAGATCGAGATCGTCCTCCTGCATGGCGATGGCGCCAATTACCTGACGCGCGAACAACTGGCGTGGTTCCGCGGCATGCTGGCGCCCGACGCTTGAGCGCTAATCGCGCCAGGCCTTGCAAGCCGGCGCGCGCCGAATGGATCCGTTTTTCGCCTGCTGACGATGCCAGCTCGCATGCGGCGATGATGGCCAATCTGCGTCCCGTGCTGTGGCGCAGCGTGCTGCTGGGTGGCTGCGCCCTGATCCTCGCCTTTGTCCTGCAAGCCGTCTGGCGCGATGTGTCGTACGCGGGCGAGGCAGTGCTGCTGCTCCTGCCGGCGCTGGTCATCTGGATCGTCGGCCTGGTCCTGCTGCCGGATACCAATCTGTCTTTTCATGTCGAGATCAACGACGCTGGCCTGTTGCTGCGCCGGGTGGCGCGGCGCTTGCCCGGCCATGAGAGGGAGCTGCAGCTGGCGCCGCAGCAGATACGCGAGCTGGAGGTGGTCAGCTACGCGGGCCCGGTGGATGTCTACCGCGGCGGGCCACCGATGGCGCGCCTGGAGCTGCTGCTGCACACGACCCTCGGCGACTGCCCGCTGATCCGCGTGGTCGGCATGGATTTGCCCGTGCCGCAGCGCTGGTCGTTGCGGCAGATTAAGGACGAGCTGAGCCGCCGTTGTACGCTGGCCGGTATCCCCGTGGCCGTGCGGGCCGGTCCTTCCTATCAGGCATCGTCCGCAATACGCGCCCAGTGGCCGTCAGCCTGAGCGGCGGGGCCTTGTCGCATCAGTGCCGCAGAATGTTGCTTTTATTGCCATGATATTGCTGAAGTCCTATGAATATGTTCGCAAAGCAACTATACTCATGGCTCTTTAAAAAATCATCGTCACGCTGGCGGCCAGACATCCGCGCCAGAGTTCGTACGCATTCCGCTTTTTCATTGTGTAAAAAGCACCTTTCCCCCGCGCGGCAGGCGCGGGCGTGATGACCGAGCCTTGCCCTGGTCGACTGCTACCGTTGTCATTTCCGCTGTGTTGCCGCTTTAGTAAAAGGCGTGGCACCGGCACGCGCGGTGCGCCGTCATGTTTTACGACGTCACGTTTCACTCACCTTATGCCACGACAGTATGCTTAGTTCCATGTTTGATGTATCGGACAATACGCTTGCCTATATCTATGGCACGCACAATGCCTGGCTGGTGCTGTTTTCCATCGGCATCGCCATTTTCGCCTCCTTCATGGCCCTGCAGATCGCCGGTATGGCGCGCAGCAGCGAGCGGGGCTTCCAGCGCCAGACAGCCATCATCACGGGCGCCATCGCGCTCGGCGGCGGCATCTGGTCGATGCACTTCATTGGCATGCTGGCCTTCGACATCTGCACGCGCGTGTCCTTCGAGCCCAGCATGACCCTGCTGTCCATGCTGCCAGGTGTGGCCGCTTCGTGGGTGGCGCTGCACTTGCTGGCGCGCCCGCGCATCAGCTGGCGCCAGCTGGTGGTGGGCGGCGTGCTGGTGGGGCTGGGCATCGGCTCCATGCATTACAGCGGCATGGCCGCCATGCAAACCTCGCTGACCCTGCATTACCAGCCGTGGCTGTTCGTCCTGTCGCTGCTGGTGGCCGTCGTCATGGCCATGCTGGCGCTGTGGATACGCTTCGGCCTGAATGCCTTGCGTCAGCGCCTCAGTCCGCTGGCGGCGCTGCTGGTCAGCAGTGTCGTGATGGGCCTGGCCATTTCCGGCATGCATTACACGGGCATGCTGGCGGCGCGCTTTTCCGGCACGCCCACGGCAGGCGCGAACACGATTACGGTACAAGCCTCGTTCGTGGCCCTGGCCGTGGCCCTGATCACCGTCACCCTGACCGTCTTTGTGGTGGCTGCGAACGGCTTGCTGCGCTACCGCCAGTTGCTGCGCCATGCCAGCGCCAGCGAGTCGCGCCTGCGCGCCATCGTCGATACGGCGGCCGATGGCCTGATCACCATCGATGGCCAGGGCCAGGTCCGTTCCTTCAATCCCGCCGCGGAACGCCTGTTTGGCTGGCGCGAAGCGGAGATCGTCGGGCGCGACGCCAGCGTGCTGCTGCAGCCGGCCGACGCCGCCGAGTACGAAGGCTATCTGCGCGACTATCTGGAAACGGGCGCCTCGCGCATCCTCGACAGTGGCCGGGAACTCGATGGTTGCCACAAGGATGGCGCCGTACTGCCCATGCGCGTGGCGATCGGCAAGATCGACACGCCGGGCCAACCCCTGTTCGTGGCTTTTGTCACGGATATGCGCTCCTCGCGCAGCATGGAGCAGGCGCTGAAGGACAGCGAGCGCCAGTACCGTACCCTGATCCGCAATATCCCCGGCGTGTCCTTCCATTGCAGCTTCGGGCCCGAATGGAAGATGATTTTTATCAGCGATGCCGTCTTCAACCTGACAGGCTGGATGCCGCAGGACTTCATCGAAGGGCGGGTCAGCCTGTTCGACCTCGTGCATCCCGATGACCGCCAGCGCGTCAACGACACTTGCGTGCAGGCTGCCGGCGAACGGCGCGATTTCGAGAACGTCTATCGCCTGATCCACCGCGATGGGCGCGAGCGCTGGGTGCGCGAAAGCAGCGGCCCCGTGCTCGACAACGATGGCGTGGTGCGCTGGATCGACGGCGTCATCCTCGACATCACGGAAAGCGAATTGCGCAACGCCGAATACGAAGGCAAGGTGACGGCCATCTCGCGCGCGATGGCCGTCATCGAGTTCGACCTGCAGGGACGCATCCTGGCGGCGAACCAGAACTTCCTCGACCTGGTTGGCTACCAGCTCGACGACGTGCTGGGCCTGCACCACAGCATCTTCTGCGAACCGGGGTATGTCACCTCGCCGGACTACATTGCGTTCTGGCAGCAGTTGGCCAATGGCCAGTTCAACACGGGCGAGTACAAGCGCATCGACAAGCATGGCGGGGAAGTGTGGATACAGGCCTCGTACAACCCTATCTTCAACACGGACGGCAAGCCGTTCAAGGTGGTCAAGCTGGCCACCGACGTGAGCGAACGGCGCGCCATGCAGGAAAACCTGCGCGCGGCGAAAGACCGCGCCGAACTGGCCGCCGAATCGAAGACCAGCTTCCTGGCCAACATGAGCCATGAAATTCGCACGCCGATGAACGCCATCATCGGCTTTACGGAAGTGTTGCTGGGGACTGCCCTGGACAGCCTGCAGCGCCGCCATCTGGGCACGGTGCGCCAGTCGGCGCGTTCGCTGCTCGAACTGCTCAACGACATCCTCGACACGGCCAAGCTGGAAAAAGGCGCCACCGAGCTGGAACTGGTGGACTTTTCGCTGCCTGACCTGGTCGACCACGTGGCGGCCTCCCTGCGCGTCACGGCGCAGGCACGCGACCTGGTGTTGCATGTGGATGTCGATCCGGGCATGGGCCAGTTCTTCCTGGGCGACGCGCGCCGGGTGCAGCAGGTGCTGACGAATCTGATCGGCAACGCCGTCAAGTTCACGGAAGTAGGCCATGTGCGCGTGGCCGTCGCCATGCAGGGAGAGCAGGTGCATATCGGCGTGCACGATACGGGCATCGGCATCCCCGCCGACCGCCTGGACAAGATCTTCGCCCCGTTCACGCAAGCCGATTCCTCGATGAGCCGCCGCTTTGGCGGCACGGGCCTGGGCACGACGATTTCGCTGCAATTGGTCGAACTGATGGGGGGTACCATCACAGTGGAAAGCACCTTGGGCGTGGGCAGCGTGTTCCACGTGCTGCTGCCGCTGGCGCCGGGCAAGGCTGTGGCGCGCCGCAGCGAGCAGCCCGTGGTGGCCTTGCCGCCGCTGCGCATCCTGGCGGCCGACGACGTGCCGCAGAACGTGGAGCTGCTCCTGATCAGCCTGGGCGCGGCCGGCCACCAGGTGATCGCCGCCAGCGATGGCGAGAGCGCCGTGCGCGAGTTCAGCAAGGGCAGCTTCGACATTGTCCTGATGGACGTGCAGATGCCGCGCATGGATGGCCTGGAAGCGACGCGCCTGATTCGTGTGTACGAGCGCGAACAGGGCCTGAAGGCGACGCCCATCATCGCCCTGACGGCCAGTGTGCTGGAACAGGACCGGCGGGCCGCGCAAACGGCGGGCATGAACGGATTCGCCTCGAAGCCGCTGGAAATGCACAAGCTGACGGCGGAAATCGCCCGCCTGCTCGATATCGCCGTGGCCATGCCGCCGCCGGCGGCGGGCGCGGCGGCGCGTGCCGCCGCCGGCCAGGTGGACTGGCAGCGCGGCATCGCGCTGTGGGGCGGCCGCGAGCCCTTGCAGCGGGCTATTACCCGCTTCGTGCAGGCCAATGGCGATTGCGCCGCCATGCTGGCCGCGGAGCTGGAACGTGGCGGCAGCAGCGTGGCTGGCCACCTGCTGCACCGTATCAAGGGCGCGGCGGGCAACCTGTGCCTCGTGCAGGTGGAAAGCCTGCTGGGACGCATCGAGCAAGCGATCGCGCGCCAGCTGCCGGCGACCGAATTGCTGGTGCAGCTGGCGGCCGCCTTCATGGCGCTCGCCGGTGAGCTGGAGGCGGGCGCCGAGGCGCCTTTGGTGTCGCCCGTTGCCATGCCAGCGCCGGCTGCCAGCGCGCCGCTCGATGCGCCCGCCGCTGACGCCTTGCTGCGGCAAGCCATCGCCAGCCTGGAAGGCGGGCAGCTGGACGACGTCCTGATGGCGCAGATCGCCGCCATGCTGGCGCCGCACGGCCAGCAGCAGCGCCTGCAGGCGCTGGCCAGTGCCATTGACGACTTTGAATTTGCGCGTGCAGCAGGCGTGCTGCGCCAGTTGCTGGCGTGGCTGGCAGCACCGGCACCTGCCGACCTTTCCTGATATTGGGCTAACGATGACCTTACACGAAGAAAAACCGATCCTGCTGCTGGTGGACGACGAAGCGACGAATCTGCAGGTGCTGCGCCAGATCCTGCAGGACGATTACCGCCTGCTGTATGCCAAGGATGGCGAGAAGGCGCTGGAACTGGCGCAGAACAACCCCGTCGAACTGATCCTGCTCGACATCATGATGCCCTCCATGACGGGCTATGAAGTGTGCCGCCAGCTCAAGGCCATGCCGGCCACCGCGTCCATCCCCGTCATTTTCGTCACCGCCCTGTGCGACGTGAAGGATGAGGCGGATGGATTTGACGCCGGCGCCGTCGACTACATCACCAAACCGGTCAGCCCGCCCATCGTGCGCGCCCGCGTGCGCACGCATTTGTCGCTGGTGGACGCCGAAGAATTGCGACGCTCGCGCCTGCAGGTGATCCAGACCCTGGGCCAGGCGGCGGAATACAAGGATAACGAGACGGGCATGCACGTCATCCGCATGAGCTATTACGCGCGCCAGCTGGCGCTGGCGGCCGGCTACAGCGCGGGCAGGGCGGAAGACCTGCTCAACGCGGCGCCCATGCACGACGTGGGCAAGATCGGCATCCCCGACGCCATTTTGCAAAAGCCGGGCAAACTCGATGCGGACGAATGGAATGTCATGCGCCGCCATGCGGAAATCGGCGCGGCCATCATCGGCGAGCACGCGGGCGGCCTGTTGAAAATGGCGCGCACCATCGCCCTGACGCATCACGAGAAATGGGATGGCAGCGGCTATCCGCACGGCTTGAAAGGCGAGGAAATCCCCCACGAAGGCCGCATCGTCGCCATCGCCGACGTCTTCGATGCGCTCACCAGCGAACGTCCGTACAAGCCCGCCTGGACGGTATCGGACGCGATCGCCACCATGCAGCGCGACAGCGGCACGCACTTCGACCCGGACCTGCTGGCGCTGTTTGTGGAACACTTGCCGGCCATGCTGGAGATCAAGGACAAGTGGCGCGAGCCGGCGTAGAACGATGGCACTCGCCTAGTCCGGCAGCCTCAAAATCCGCCGTATTTCCAGGATCGCCTGCGGGCTTTCCTGCACGCTGTGCCACGAGGGGATGACTTTTTCCGACAGCGCGCCGTCGAGGTGGGCGCTGGCGTAGGGCACTACGCCGTCGCTCGATTCCGCCAGCGGCAGCTCGGGCGTATCGTTGCCCATGATGGAGTAGTAGCGCACTTTCGGGCTGATGGGCAGGTCGGCCACCAGGCGCACGAACGGGTCCTTGTCGCTGAGGTTATCGATGCTGTTGGGGATGCGCAGCGGTTCGCTGCTGCCCGTGTCGAGCTGCGCCAGGCTGCCGGCCGCGTCGGACAACTGGTCCAGCATGGTGATGGGCAAGGTGACGAGGTTGGCGATCCAGCGCGCCACCTTGTGATTGGCGAACGAGGTGCCGCGGTGCGGCGCGGCGATGAAGATGGCGCGGTTTACCTGCGGCATGGCCGTGAAATTCAGATAGGGCGCCAGCCCGGCGCGTACTTTTTCCGCCTTCTTGCCCTTCAAATTGTATTCTTCCGTGATGGCGTCAAGCAGGGTGTTGCTGGCGTCCGAGACCATCAGGCGCGCCAGCACGCCGCCCATGCTGTGGCCGATCAAGACCATATCGTTCGCGGCATCGGCCTTGGCCGAAGGGTCGAACTGCGCCAGCGTGGCTTGCAGTGCCTGGCGGATAGCGGCGTTGTTGGCCGCCAGCGGCGCATTGCTGGGGTAATACACCTGCCAGATCTGGTAGCGGCGGCGCAGCTGCTCGTCGCCCATCAATTCATTTGCCACATTGATCCACGCTTCCGGACTGCTGGCCAGGCCGTGCAGCATGACGATGGTGCGCTTGTTCGGGTCGTAGGGCTGCATCAGGTGCACCTGCGGGCGCGAAATGCCGTCGGCGCGGCCGAACAGGGTGCGCAGCGCCTGCACGCCGAAGCCGGAACGGGCCAGCCACAGGCCATAGCCGGCTGTGAAATTGGCCGCGACGGGCAATTCCTGGCCCGCCATGCGCGTCGATTCGCTGCGCGTCGGGTCCACCAGCATCACCATCAACTGCTGCGTGGCCAATACCTCCTGCAGGCTGTTGCCGTCGAAGCGGATCAGCGCCGTGACGACGGGGAAGCGGGTTTCCTGGTAGGGCACATACTCGCCTTTCGATGCGCCTGGCTTGGGCATGACGGCGACGAGGTCGGCGCCGAAGCCGTCGCGCCGGTACACATTGCGCAGGCCGGAAAACGACAGCGAGGTGGCCGGCAGCAGTTCTTCGGGCAGGGTGCCGTCCTCGGGCAGGCGCAGGGCCGACAATTCGCTGTCGATCTGCCAGCCAGCGACGCGGATCACATGGCCGTCGGGACGGTATTCGCCGCGGTGGCGGAACAGGTTGCCGACGGCCTTTTGCACGGCATAGTTATAGTAGTCGCGGATTTGCGTCTGCCGCTCCTCGAAGGCGCGCTGGCCCGGTGTGCGCGTCGTGTAGAACAGGTAGGCATAGGCGTAGCGGGCCGATTCCAGCCAGGCGGCCAGCAATTCGGCGCTGGCATGGCCACCTTGCCTCTCTTCGGCCAGCGCGCTTTCCAGCCACAATTCGGAGAGCGTCGCCAGGCGCTGCTCGTCGCTGAGCAGCTCGGAGCGGGCCAGGTCGGCGCGGCAGCTGCCCGTATTGGCTACACAGGCGGAGATGTCGCTGCCGATGATGCGCAGCACTTCGCTGGCCGAGGCACTGAGTTTTCCCGTGGTGAGGATGTCGCCGCGCCGCTGCTGCAGGTAGTCGGCCGGAGAAATGGCGCTGACGGTGACGGCGGCACAGCCGCTCAGCAGCGCCGCGGCGCATACGAGGGCGCCCAGGCGCAGTCGCCGCATCAGCGAGGCCGGCATCTCAGAACGAGTAGACCAGGGTCAGCGACGTCTGCGTATCCGTGTTTTTCTTGTCGTCCGGTACGCGTGTGTCGTTACGCGCGCTGAAGGCGGCCTTCATCTGCATGGTGCCGTTGATTTTCGTGCTGAGGGCTGTTTCGGCGATGGAGTGGGTATTCGACGTGCCCCGTTCGACGCTGACCGTTTGCGTAAACATCGCCGACTGGCTGATTTTCCATTTCATGGCGGCCGCGCCGCGCACCGTCAGGCCGTGCTCCGATTCGCCCGTGTCGTTGGTGCCGCTGAAATAGCCAGGACCGAATTCCACGTCGACGCTTTTGTCGCTCGACTGATACCAGCGCGAGCCATGACCGACGGCCAGGGTCGAGTACTTGGTGTAGGCGCCGAACTTGTCGTTCACGTGCGAGGCCAGCACGAACAGTTTTTCATGGTCGGCCATCAGCTTGTAAGCGGCCTTGGCGGAGGCGGAAAAGCGTTCGGCCGAGCGTTCGCGCACTTTCTCGCCGTCGTCGTTGGTCGTTTCGTCTTCCTTGAAGTAACCGCTGAAGATGTACTGGTTGCTCCAGTCATCGAGTTCCTGGCGCGCGTCGATCTTGCCCGTCACCGAGGTGCCGACCGTATTGCCCGAGGTGGTGATGGCGCCCAGTTCGGCGGAGGTGCTCCAGCTGCCGATGGGAATTTCATCGAACAGCATGGTTTGTTTGGTGTCTGCAGCGGCGGCGCTGCCGCAGGTGATGGCCATGGCCAGCGCCAGTGCGAGAGAGTGGGTCGATTTCATGGCTGTATTTGTCTGTGGCGCGCGCCGGGCGCGCCTGCTGTTCGTTAGTGGCAGTGGTGGCTATGCAGGCTGCGGCAAGCCGGGCGGCGCCGGTTAAAACATGTGGACATGCGCGCGCAGGCGCGGCCAAACATTGTCGAGGCTGTATTGTACCCGACCCTGTCATCGTTTGCCGCACGCGGCGGCGCGCACGAATGCTGCTATATTATGGGAAATATTGCAAACCTGGCATGCATGGATGATGACGATGAAAATGGTACGCAAGCTTGTCCCCGTGGCCTGGCTGTGCCTCGCGGCGCAAGCCGGCGCGCAAGCGCTTGACGCCGCCTCCGTCCCGGTCCCGCAACTGACGCAATCGATGATACGCGATGCCGTGCGCGCTGTGCTGGCGGAAGAGGCGCAGGTGCGCGACGCGCTGCCGCAGCCGGCCATGCAGCAGGTGACGATACGCGCCGACCGGAAGTATGAACAGTTTGCTGCCGCCTTTGCCGAGGCGAAGGTGCCTGACTGCCTGCATGCCGATGGCTTGAAGCGCCAGCCCACCAACATCGGCCCGATCGGTATCGGCGGCGTGTATGCCTTGCCCTTCGTGGCGATCGCCAAGCTGCGCGGAAAATGTAACTAGGCCGGAATGTCCCGTGGCGGCACGGGCTCGCGACGGGGCTGGCAAGTGGCGCGCGCCTGGCGTATGCTGCATCTGTTTACTGTCCCGATCTTTACAAGGAATTCCCCGTGCGCTGCCTGGTCATCGAAGACGAAGCCGAAACTTCCCGTTACATTTGTGCCGGCCTTCGCGAGGCCGGCCACGACGTCACCGCCTGCGACAATGGCATCGACGGCATGCGCCTGGCCTGCGGCGAAGACTGGGATGCGCTGGTGCTCGACCGCCTGCTGCCCGGCGAGATCGACGGCCTGGCCATCGTCGCGCGTCTGCGCGGCATGGGCCGCAACACGCCCGTGCTGGTGCTGTCGGCCCTGTCCAGCGTCGACGAGCGCGTGCGCGGCCTACGCAGCGGCGGAGACGATTACCTGTCCAAGCCGTTCGCCATCGCCGAACTGCTGGCCCGCATCGAGGCGCTGCTGCGGCGCGCCGCGCCCGTCCCCGAATCGACGCAGTTGCAGGTGGCCGACCTGGTGCTCGACATGCGCACTATGCGCGTGACGCGCGCCAACCGGCAAATCGCCCTGCAACCGCGCGAATTTCGCCTGCTGGAATACCTGATGCGCCACCAGGGCCAGTCCGTCACGCGCGCCATGCTGCTCGAAGCCGTGTGGGATTACCATTTCGACCCGCAGACGAACGTCATCGACGTGCAGGTGAGCCGTTTGCGCACCAAGGTGGACAAGGAGTTTTCGCCGCCGCTGATCCACACGGTGCGCGGCGTCGGCTACACCCTGGGCGTGATCGATGGTGCGTAACTGGCACCGCTCGATCGCGGCCCGCCTGGCGCTTGGCTATGGCGTGCTGGTGGTCGTGTCGATCAGCATTGTCTGCGCCGTATTCTATTTTGGCACCATCGGCGTGCTGGATCGCAGCGTGGACCGCAAGCTGACCCTGCTCTCGGAGCGCCTTGCCGCGCTGTACCAGCAGGGCGGCAGCAACCGCACGACGGCGGAAATCGCCCATCTGCTCACAGACCGCACCGACAGCGACACGGAGATCTTCTTGCTGGTGGACGCCGATGGCCGCCGCGTGGCGGGCAATCTGTCGTCCTGGCCCGACCTTGCCAGCCCCGTCGGCCGCCTGCTGCACCGCGACGTCACGCGCGAAGGTCGCAGGGTGCCCGCGCGCATGCTGATCCGCGACCTGGCGGACGGCGCGCGCCTGTTCGTTGGACGCGACATGGAGGAGGGCAAGTCGATCCGCTCCCTGGTGCTGCGCTCGCTGGCCTATGGCGGCGGGGTGGCCATCTTGCTGGTGGTGGCAGGCGCCTGGCTGTTTCGCCGTCAGATCGAGGCGCGAATCGGGCAAATCCGCCGCACGGCGGGAGAAATCGAGGCAGGTGACCTGAGCCGGCGTATTCCCGTGGCCAGCGAGGATGAATTCGGCTTGCTGAGCCGCGATATCAACCGCATGCTTGATCGCATCGAACACCTGATGGAAGGCGTGCGCCACGTGTCGAACGCCATTGCGCACGACTTGCGCACGCCGCTGGCGCGCATCCGCAACAAGCTCGATGGCGCCTTGCGCCAGCAGCAGGGCGTGGCCGGCTTTGAGAGTGCGGCGCAGGCGGCCATCGACGACATCGACGACCTGACGCGCGTGTTCGACAAGCTGCTGCAGATCGCGGCCGCCGAATCGGGCATGCGCCCCGAGAATTTCGATGACATCGACCTGCATCAGATCGCTGCCGACATCGTGGAAATGTACGAGGCGACGGCCGACGAGCAGGGCGTGCTGCTGGTGCAGATGTATGGCGAGGGCGTGCCGGCGCGCGGCGACCGCAACCTGCTGGGCAGCGCGCTGGCCAGCCTGGTCGACAACGCCATCAAGTATGCGGGGCCGGGCGCCACGGTGGAAGTGTCGGCCGGCAGCGATGAGCAGGGCAGCTGGCTGGCCGTGCGCGACAACGGCCCCGGCGTGCCAGCGGAAGAACTGCCGAAGCTGACGCAGCGTTTTTACCGGCTCGACAAGAGTCGCCACCTGCCCGGCAATGGCCTGGGCCTGTCCATCGTCGCGGCCATCGCGGCCCTGCATGGCGGCAGCCTGGAGATCGAGGATGCGGCGCCGGGCTTGCGGCTGCGTTTCAGACTGGACGGTTTTGCTATCCGCTAAGCCAGCCTTGCTAGTCGCGATATTTTTTTGACATAAGTGTTGTCATATTTTCTTTTTAATAAAATATCATGATATAATTTTGATACTTTTTGTGGCATCGCCATTTGACGGTGGATCCTGCCCGTCGTCGGGAGGCTGCATCGAGTGATCGCCATATCTGCCTGGTTTTCATTGCTGGCGCGGTGCGCCAGTTCGACAGGCGGATATCGGGGGTAAGCATGACTGGTGCTGGCATGAAGAATGGCCATTTCAGCGGCCGTATCGTTTCTCTCGATGGCTTGCGTGGTCTGGCCGCGCTGCTGGTCGCCGTGTATCATCTGCCGTTCATCTTCGGCTTCAAGGTCACGCACGCCTATTTGGCGGTCGACTTCTTTTTCATCCTCTCCGGCTGGGTCATGGCACATAGCTATGAAGAGCGGATCCGCCTTGGCATGCCGTTCAGAGCCTTTCTGCACAACCGCTTTGCAAGGCTGTATCCGCTGTACGCCGTCGCGTTAGTGGCGGCCCTCGCCGTTACCGTGATCAAGAGCCGCATCGGCACCATGCCGGCTAACATCGCATGCTTCGTGCCCAATGCGCTGATGCTGCCCTGCCTGCAGGATGGCGTGTCTACCTTTCCCTGGAACGGACCTAGCTGGTCGATTTTCGTCGAGGTGTGCATCAATCTGATCTGGTTCCCTGCCGTCCGCATGGGCATGCATACTTTGCGCTGGAAGCTCGCGCTGCACCTTGGCTCGGTGCTGCTGCTATGGGGATTCGCCGTCTGGATGAACCGCTACCTGGCCGGCTATGAGTCGGACGACCTGCACGAAGGCTTGCTGCGTGGCCTGCTGGGCTTTGCAGGCGGCTTGCTGTTGTTCCAGTGCCGCATGCATGCCTGGATACTGGCCTATTTTGCGGCCCTAACGCTTGGCGTCTTTGGCGCCTTTTATGCGGTGGGTGATACCGCCGATGTCATACCGCTGGGCATCGTCGTGATGGGCGTATTACCTGGGACAGTATGGCTCGCCGCCAGGCTGCGGCCGGCGATACTCGAGGGCCGGGCGGCAGCCTTTCTGGGCGACTGCTCGTATGCCATTTACTTGCTGCATGTGCCGCTGGTCATGCTGCTGCAAAAGCCGCTGCGTCTGATGTTTCCGGGCACGGGCATAGCGGACTACATGATGAAGGCGGCGATCTTCACCGCCATCCTGCTCTTTGTCAGTAACATCAGCTATCGCTTGCTGGAAGTGCCGGCACGGCGCTGGCTGCTGCAGCGGCTCAAGCGCGGCCTCAGGGTGGCGGCAGCCGGCTCCGTACCATAATGTGCTTGTGCGCCAGACGCCAGGTCGACATTACCAACTTGTAACCCCCTTCGTTTTCACCTCCCCCTATCATTCGCTCTACCCCGGCATAGAGCGGCTGCGCACGCGCAGCAGCCTGTGACGGGCTGTTTGCGGCCGTCGCCGCGTCCCGTTCAGTAGAGTCGTTCGCATGCATACTTTTAGCGCCACCGGCGACAACGCCGCGCCGCAGCAGCCGGCACTGCGTCCGCACGGACACCGTATCAAGGCCGCCCTGGGCGCACTGGTCTTTCCCCTGCAGCGCGCGCGCTGGCAAGCCTTCATTGCCGGCACGCCGGGCCTGGCGGCGCTGGCGCAAGCCCATCCCAGCATGTTGTATAAAATTTACCGGCCCTACGCCAGCCGCCAGTTTCCCTGCGCGGCGCGCGTGGAGCTGTTGCGCGGGCATTACCGCTTCCTGTGGCAGGCTGGCGCGCGGCCGCTGGTGGAGTACGCGGCGCGGCGAGCGCTGGTGCTGGCCACCATCGAGGGCAGGGATGGTGCCACCTACCGCTTGCAGCTGACCGCTATCCACGACAGCCACCGCGAGGGCGACCTGTGCCTGCGCCTGACGCGCGACGGCGTCTCGCTGTATCTGGCCGGTTTCCTGTTCCGGCCGCAGACTGGCGGCTGCGCCATCCAGCTGGGCGCCTTGCAGGGCTTGCGCTCGCCCGCCGGCGCCCAGGCGGTGAAAGAGGCCACGCGGGCGCTGCACGGCTGCCGGCCAAAAAATCTGATGGTGGCCGCCTTGCGCGACCTGGGCGATTTTTTCGGCTGCGGCCATCTGGACCTGGTCAGCAATGCCAACCGCATCGCGCTGAACTGGCGCCGGCGCCGCCACATCTCCTGCGACTACGACCTGGCATGGCAGGAACTGCATGCGCTGCCTACCAGTGACGGCAATTACCGCCTGCCCTGCGGCCCTTGCAGGATGCCGGATCTGGAGCAACTGCCGTCGAAAAAGCGTGCCGAGGCGCGCCGCCGCGGCGCCATGCTGCTGCAGCTGGCGGCGGACATGCGCTGGCAAGTGACGGCTTTGCTTCACGCGCAATGAAGGCACCCGACGGCATTTTTTGACCTGGGCGGCTTTTTTGCCGGACGGCCCGGCGCAACCGGCGTGATCGGCGTATACTTATCGGCGTTCCCAACCTGAAGCCAGTCATCCCATGCCAGCACACTACCCAACTTCGCGCATGCGCCGCCTGCGCGCGACCCCGCAACTGCGTGAGCTGTTCCGCGAGACCGAGATCAATCCGCGCGACCTGGTCCTGCCGATCTTCGTCGACGAAGGTTCCAGCGATTTCATCGACATCACGTCCATGCCCGGCGTGCGCCGCATTCCCGAAGCGAAGCTGGCGCAGGAAGTCGAGCGCTACGCGCGCGCCGGTCTGCGCTCCGTGATGACCTTCGGCATTTCGCACCACAAGGACAGCCACGGCACGGACACCCTGAACCCGGACGGCCTGGTGGCGCGCATGTCGCGCATCATCAAGGACGCCGTGCCGGAAATGGTGGTCATGTCCGACACCTGCTTCTGCGAATACACGGACCACGGCCATTGCGGCATCCTGCATGGCGACACGGTCGACAACGACAGCACGGTGCTGAACCTGGGCAAGCAGGCTGTCATCGCGGCCCAGGCGGGCGCCGATATCATCGCGCCATCGGCAGCCATGGATGGCCAGGTGGCAGCCATCCGCAGCGCGTTGGATGCAGCCGGCTTCCACGACACGCCCGTCATGGCGTATTCCACCAAGTTCGCTTCCGGCCTGTACGGCCCGTTCCGCGATGCGGCAGGCAGCACGCTGAAGGGTGACCGCAAGACCTACCAGATGGACCCGATGAACCGCCGCGAAGCCATCCGCGAGTCCTTGATCGACGAAGCCGAAGGCGCCGATGCGCTGATGGTGAAACCTGCCGGCGCCTATCTGGACATCATCCGCGACCTGCGCGAAGTGACGCGCCTGCCGATTGGCGCCTACCAGGTCAGCGGCGAGTACGCGATGATCAAGTTCGCCGCGCAGGCGGGTGCGATCGACGAGCGCCGCGTGGTGCAGGAAACCCTGGGCGCCATCAAGCGCGCGGGCGCGGACATGATCTTTACGTACTTCGCGATGGATGTGCTGAATAATCCGTATTAAGCATTTCCCCGTCAATTATCTTCACCCCCAAAGCAAGTTCCGGGGTCAGACCCGCCGGGTCTGACCCCAGCATTCACGCCGTTGGGTATTCTTAGCTTCCCATGCCCCTGAAAATCTCCCGCATCCTGCACGCCGGCTATGTCTTCGAATGCGAAGGCACGGCCATCGCCTTCGACGCCATCGTCGAAAATCCGTTCAGCCGCAACTGCCACGCCTTTCCCTCCGTGCGCTTCGACCTCGATGCCGTGCGCCGGCTGCGCTGGGATGCCGTCTTCATCTCGCACTTCCACGACGACCACTGCTCGCTCGACAGCCTCGATGTGCTCGACCGCGCCACGCCCATCTACCTGTACTGCGTCTTCGACGAACTGTTCGCCATGCTGCGCGCGCTGGGGTTTACCGCTGTCGAGCGGCTGCACGTCGACGTGCCCGTGCGGGTGGGCGCCATCGAGGTGATCCCGCGCCGTGCGCTGGACGACGATGTGGACTCCCTGTTCCAGGTGCGCGCCGCCGGCCTGAATGTGCTCAACGTCGTCGATTCCTGGATCGGCCCGGAAACCCTGGAGCAGCTGGCCGCCTTCGCGCCCTGGGACATGGTGCTGTGGCCGTTCCAGACCATGCGCGAGATCGCCGTCATCGCGCCGTCGCTGGCAACGCGAGGCCCAGTGGATTTGCCAGATGACTGGGTGCCGCAGCTGCAGGCCCTGGCACCCCGTTACATCGTACCCAGCTCTTGCCAGTTCGTGCAGGAAGACTGGTCCTGGTACAACCACGCGATGTTTCCCATTACCTACCGCCAGTTTGCGCAGGAGATCGGCGCCGCGCTGCCCGGCGTGCACATCTTCCGCCTCGACCCGTCCACGTCCGTGCTGCTCGATGCGCAAGGATTGACGCCGGCCGCGCCGCTGCCCTGGGTCATCCCCGTCGGGCCGCAGGACGTGGATTTTGACTACCGTCCCGATGCGCCGCCGCCCGCCACGGCTGACGTTGCCCGGCGTTTCGCCTCCCTGAGCGCTGCCGACGCGGCGCTGGTGCTCGATTTTTGCCAGCGCGGCTTGCTTGAGCGCTACCGCGACATGGAGCTGTCCGAGGACAGCTATTTCCAGGCGCCGCGCCTGTGGCGATTGTCGCTATATGGCCATGACGGCGCGGCCACCGTGCTGCATTACCGCACGCATGGCGACTTGATCGACCTGGTGCCCGCCACCGGCGAGGCGCCCGGCTGGACCACCGAGGTGCCGCTGGCGAAGTGCCATGCGGCGCTGGTGCTGGGCGAATCGCTGACTTCAATGTACATGCGCATCAACGATGGCCCTTTCGACGCGGCCACGCAGGCCGAGCTGATGGAAGCGGACATCGTCGATGATCCCTTGATCCGCTGCCTGTTCAATGACGCCATCGGCGCCTACCAGGCGGCGCAGCTGAAGCGCTTGCTGGCCCGCTGAAGAAAACGCCGCGACAGGGTAAGATAAGGTTCTCAGATCAAGGAATGAACAACATGACACAAAATAACGAAACCGCGATCCTGGCCGGCGGCTGCTTCTGGGGCATGCAAGACTTGCTGCGCCGCTATCCGGGCGTGCTTGCCACGCGCGTGGGCTACAGCGGCGGCGATGTGGCCAACGCCACCTACCGCAACCATGGCACGCATGCGGAAGCGATCGAGATCATTTTCGACCCGAACACCATCAGCTATCGCAAGATCCTGGAATTCTTCTTCCAGATCCATGACCCCAGCACGGAAGACCGCCAGGGCAATGACCGCGGCACGAGCTACCGTTCGGCCATCTTTTACACGAGCGACGAGCAAAAACGCATGGCCGAAGAGACCATCCGCGATGTCGACGCTTCCGGCCTGTGGCCCGGCAAGGTGGTGACGGAAGTGGCGCCGGCCGGCCCGTTTTGGGAAGCGGAACCGGAGCATCAGGATTATCTGCAGCGCTTGCCGCACGGCTATACCTGCCACTACATCCGCCCGGACTGGGTCTTGCCGCAGCGTCAACAATAAGCGTCACGGGAGGCAGCCATGCGCTATTGGCAGGTAGAGCGGCGGCAGGCGGAAGGGCAGCTGGATCTGGGGCGCGCCCTCGATCTGGTGGCCGCCATCAGCCATGCCGATGTGAATGCCATGGCAAGCGCCATCCTGAAAACGGCCGGCGCGGCCGCATCCATCGCCCAGTGCACGATCTTCGCTTATGAATTCGGCAACCGGCCCCGCACGGTGGCCGTGGCCGACCGGCGCGGCGGGCGTTTTCTGCAGGATATTGCCGACAGCTACGCGCGTCATTACTATGCACTCGACGGCAACCAGAGCGTCATCGCGCCCGCCGCCCGGCCCTACATCGATCCCGCCATCGTGCTGCACCAGCAAGCCAGCGACGAGATCCGCCACCCCGGCTACCGCGCCGTCTGCTATCAAAAACCCAATGTGTCGGACCGGCTGTCCCTGCTGGTACAGCCGGCCAGCGATATCTGGCTGTCCGTCAATTTCTACCGCGACAGCAGCCAGGGCCAGTTCCAGCCCGGCGAAATCGCCGCCATCGAAACCCTGTCACCCCTGTTCGCGCATGCGGCCAGACACCACTACAGCATCAATGGACAGCCCGCGCAAGGCGTCTCGCCCATGATGCTGGCCCGGCTGCGCCAGCATGGCCCGCAATTGAGCAAGCGCGAACTCGACGTGCTGCGCGGCGTGCTTGAAGGGCTCACTGCCGTGGAAATAGCGGAGACCATGGGCGTGCAGCCATCGAGCGTCGTCACCTATCAGAAGCGCGCGTACAAACGGCTGGGCATTGCCAGCCAGCGCCAATTGTTTGCGTTATGTCTAAGCCCGCATGCCGTATAAATGCTAGCGCGCCGTGCATAGGGGGCAGTGCACAAAAATACTGGAATTCAAGGCAATAATGTGAGCATATTGATATGAAAAAAAAGGCTATGCTGCCGGCAGAGTGTTGATGCGCTGAAGCGCCATCAGCAAGGCTGATAGCCAGTGCCTGTCGCCGCGCGCGATCTCCCTTTTCATGGCTCAGGAATCATCCCATAAGGAGTTCATTGTGTCCTCATCTGAATTGAATGCGGTAGAACATGTCTATCTGATCGCCGGCAATCTCGGTCTGCCTGGCGCACCCATCCTGAATCTCGCCCTGTTTTACAATCCCGACGACGGCAGCGTCAGCGGCGAAGCGCTGATCACGCAATCGATCGCGCCACCGCATGGCCGCGTGGTGATCCGTCCCGTCAGCGGCCCCGTGCATGGCCTGGGCCTGGGCAATGCCACGCGCGTCTTCAGCCTGAGCGGCGAATACGTGGTGTCCGTGCCGCCACCGGCCATCGGCAGCTACCTGGCCAAGTTTGAAGCGACTTTCGTGACCGACAACAACTGGAGCGGCCACGGTTCCTTCAGCTATGGCAACCAGAAGATCGACAACGTGCCCATCAAGAAACGCGGTTAGTCCTTTTGGCCAGCGGCTGTCCCCAAAATGGGGACAGCCGTTGGCGTAGTCGTCTGCATACTGTGTCTCAAGCCGGAGCATCCGGCAACTCTCACCCAATAAAATCAACACGGGGAGAGTGACACCTTATGGAGACAAGCATGACCATCGCCCAAGCGGCCACCCCCGCCACCCATGCGCCCGTTCTTGACGCGGCCGCCAATCAGCTGGAACAGCAGGTGATGCGCAAGGTATCGCGCCATTTGCTGGGATTTCTGTTCCTGCTGTTCGTGTTTTCCTTTCTCGACCGCATCAATATCGGCTTCGCCGGCCTGACGATGATGCAAGACCTGGGCTTGTCCGGCACCCAGTTCGGCTTTGCCACCACCCTGTTTTACATTGCCTACATCGCGTGCAGCATTCCCAGCAACATCGTGCTGGCCCGCATCGGCGCGCGCAAGTGGATCGGCAGCATGATGATCGCCTGGGGCCTGGCCTCGACGGCGACCCTGTTTGCCAGCGGTCCGGCCAGCCTGTATGCCTTGCGCTTCCTGGTCGGCGTGACGGAGGCGGGCTTTCTGCCCGGCATGCTGCTGTACCTGACGTATTGGTTTCCCAGCGCCTACCGCGCACGCGCCAACGCCCTGTTCATGATCGCCATGCCCGTCACGGCCGCCATCGGTTCGGCCCTGTCGGGCCTGATCCTTGGCCTGGACGGCCACTGGGGCTTGAAGGGCTGGCAATGGCTGTTCTTGCTCGAAGGCATGCCATCCGTCCTGCTGGGCCTGGCCGTGTACGGCTACCTCGACGATTCGCCCAACAAGGCGCATTGGCTGGGCAAGCTGGAACAGCAGGTGCTGGCGCGCATGCTGGCGGCCGAGCACAAGCCGGCAGCTCCACAAACCGCAGGACAAACGAAAACCTCGGTGCTGGCGGAAATGCTGTCGTCTACCGTGCTGAAATTCGGTATCGCCTATTTTTGCCTGGTCAATACCCTGGCGATGGTTGCCGTATGGACACCCTTGATCGTGAAGAGCTTCAGCGGCGACGCCAGCAACACGAAAATCGGCTTGCTGGCCGCTATCCCGCAGGTATGTACCGTCATCGGCATGGTCCTGTGGGGCCGCCGCTCGGACCGCCTGCAGGAACGCCGCTGGCACATCGTCTGGCCCATGCTGCTGTCGGCCGCTGGCTGGCTGCTGACGGCGTATTCCGGCAACCCCGTGGTGCAGCTGCTGGGCGTGTGCATGGCCTCGACGGGCGCCTATACGGCCATGTCCGTCTTCTGGACGACGCCGGACCGGGCACTGAGCCTGGGGGCGCGGGCCATCGGCATTGCCGTCATCAATGCCACGGGCAATATTGGCTCGGCCCTGAACCCCGTCGTCGTGGGTTGGCTGAAGGATTTCACGCACAGCTTTGCCACGGGCTTGCTGTATGCCAGCGTGCTGCTCGTGGCAGGTGCGGCCATCGTGCTGACCCTGCCCATTGCGCGTACTGGTAAAACACCTTCTTGAAGAGGAAAGCATCATGAGCGACACATTTCACCCCTATCCCCATGTGCCGAAAGTCTATCCGCCTGGCAAGCCGGTGGGCGCCGGCACGCAGCATGTACCGGTACTGATCATCGGTGGCGGTCCCGTGGGACTGGCCACGGCCCTGGGCCTGGCGCGCCACGGCGTGCGCTCTGTGCTGATCGAAGCGGATGATGGCGTGTGCACGGGCAGCCGCGCCATTTGCATCTCGCGGCGCAGCCTGGAAATCATAGGCCGCCTGGGCGCGCTCGACGGCTTTTTGGCCAAGGGCTTGCCGTGGGCGGGCGGGCGCAGCTTTTACCGCGAGGAAGAAGTGCTGCACTTTACGATGCCGCAAGACGCGAACCAGAAATTGCCGCCCATGGTCAACCTGGCGCAATACCATATCGAGCAATTCCTGCTTGACGCGGCCGAACGCCTGCCGGAGCTGATCGATATCCGCTGGCAAACGAAAGTCACGCGCGTGGATCGTCGCGCCGATGGCGCCAGCGTGACGGTGACGACACCGGAAGATACGTATCAAATCGATACGGACTGGCTGGTGGCGGCCGATGGCGGGCGCAGTGCCGTGCGCGAGGCGCTAGGTCTCAAACTGCAGGGCACCAGTTACGAGGGGCGTTATGTGATCGTCGATATCCACCTGAAGAGCGACCGACCGACGGAGCGCCTGGCGTATTTCGACCCGCCGTCGAATCCCGGTTCGACCGTGCTGGTGCACAAGCAGCCCGACGATATCTGGCGCATCGATTACCAGTTGCGCGATGACGAGGACGCGCAGTCGGCCGTGTTGCTGGAAAACGTGGCGCCCCGGGTGGACAGCCTGCTGGCCATGATGGGGGAAACTGCGCCGTGGCATCCCGTGTGGATCACCATTTATAAAGCCAACGCCTTGACCCTGGACAAATACCGGCACGGCCCCGTGCTGTTCGCGGGCGATGCGGCCCACCTGGTGCCCATCTTCGGCGTGCGCGGGGCCAATTCCGGCATCGACGATGCCGACAACCTGGCCTGGAAGCTCGCGTATGTGGTCAAAGGGCAGGCACCCCATGGCTTGCTGGACAGCTATTCGGACGAGCGCGTGTTCGCCGCCCGTGAAAACTTGCGCCACGGCACGAAAAGCACGGAATTCATGGCGCCGCCCACGTTCGCTTTCGAGCTGATGCGCACGGCCGTGCTTGGCCTGGCGGGCAAGCATGCGCACGTGCGCTCGCTGATCAATCCGCGCCAGACCAGCGCCATCACGTATGCGCAGTCGCCCTTGAACGCGCCCGACCCGGATGTGTTCACGGCCGGGCCCGCGCCGGGTACGGTCTTGCCGGAGTGCCCGCTGGCGCTGCCACACAGCGGCGGACAAAAAGCGGGGTATATTACCGATCTGGTACAAGGTGCGGATGGCGACTTTACGGGCTTGTATTTCAGCGAGGATGGCGCCGTGCCCCCGCAATTGCTGGCGCTGCGCGATACATGGCCATTGGCCACCGTGGCGCTGGCCCGTAATCCGGCCGGGGCCAGAGGTGAATTGTGCGCCTGGGACCACACTGCGCAGGTATTCTCATTGTTTGACGCACAGCCAGGCACGTTTTACCTCGTGCGTCCGGACGGCCACGTGCTGGGACGCTGGCGGCAAGTGACGGCGGGGCAGGTGGCGGCAGCGCTGGCGGCGGCCTGCATCGCCCAATCAGAGTAACAAGGAGACAACATGAACGACATCGAACTTGATAATTTATATACTGAACTGTGCCACACCATGGGCGGCCTGGGCGAACAGCGCTCGCCGCTGTTCCTCGCCCGCTTTGCCTTGCTGGCCATGGGCGCCATCGGCAAGGCCGACGTGGTGCAGGGCTTGCTGCGCGACGCTGCCGAGGGCCTGGTGGTGAGCGCATGATAGGGGCCGGCTACCAAAGCGGCTTCGGCAACGAATTTGCCACAGAGGCCGTGTCCGGCGCCTTGCCGCATGGGCAAAACTCGCCGCAACAAGCGCCCCTGGGCCTGTACGCGGAACAATTGTCGGGGACGGCCTTCACGGCGCCGCGCGCGCAAAACCGGCGCTCGTGGCTGTACCGCATCCGCCCGGCCAGCCAGCATCCGCCGTTTACCTTGCTGGCGAATAACAACATCGTCAGCGATTTCCATGCCATGCCCCCCACGCCGCCGAACCAGCTGCGCTGGGACCCGCTGCCGCTGCCCGACAGCAGTACGCCGGTCGACTTCATCGACGGCTGGCACACGATGGCCGGCAACGGCAGCGCCGAAGCAATGAGCGGCTGCGCCATCCACGTGTATGCGGCCAACCGCTCCATGCAGCGCTTCTTTTATTCGGCCGATGGCGAATTGCTTGTCGTGCCGCAGGAAGGCCGGCTGGCAATTGCCACGGAACTGGGCCTGATCGAGCTGGAACCGCAGGAAATCGCCGTCATCCCTCGCGGCGTGCGCTTCCGGGTGACCTTGCCGGATGGCATGGCGCGCGGCTATGTGTGTGAAAATTTCGGCACGGCCTTCCGTTTGCCGGACATGGGGCCCATCGGCTCGAACGGCCTGGCGAATGCACGCGATTTTCTGACGCCGCACGCGGCCTACGAAGATATCGATGGCGAGTGCGAGCTGCTGGCCAAGTTCTGCGGCCATTTGTGGCGTACGACCCTGGACCATTCGCCGCTGGACGTGGTGGCCTGGCACGGCAATTACGCGCCTTACAAATACGATTTGCGCCGTTTCAACGCCATCGGCTCGATCAGCTACGACCATCCGGACCCGTCGATTTTCCTGGTGCTGCAAGCGCCCAGCGAAAACCCGCTCTTGGGCGCCATCGACTTCGCCATCTTCCCGCCGCGCTGGCTGGCCGCCGAGAACACGTTTCGGCCGCCGTGGTTCCACCGCAACGTGGCCAGCGAATTCATGGGCCTGATCCACGGCGTGTACGACGCCAAGGCGGCCGGTTTCGTGCCCGGCGGCGCCAGCCTGCACAACTGCATGTCGGGCCACGGTCCCGATGCGCAGACGTTCGAGAAGGCTTCCCGCAGCGACACGTCCGCGCCCGTCAAAGTGGCCGACACCATGGCCTTCATGTTCGAGACGCGCACCATCCTCAAGCCGACGCCGTTCGCCTTGAATGGCGGCCTGCTGCAAAACGACTATTTCGAGTGCTGGCAAGGCTTGCGCAAGCATTTTGAACCTGATCAAACCTAGATCGGCGCGCGCTTGAGGGCTCCGTGGTGTGCAGGCGAGATTTCCTGCTCCTTTGCTTCAGCAAGGTTACGGCCAGCATTGGACTAGCGTCCGCATATGCAAAATCCGGATAAGCTAGCGCGGCACGATTCGTTCACGCCTGGCGATGGGGCGCGGTATAGTCGGCCCATGGAACTCTTAGCCCACAATTTCAGCAGCGATTTCGCGCGCAGCGCCCACCTTGCCCGCGGCGCGGGCGCTGACGGCGATAGCGAGGCGCTGGTCGCCTTCCGCGACCCACAGCAAATGAGCTTGCTGGTGCGCGCCACGGCCTTTGTCTTTGCCGACCCCCGTTCGCGCCAGTTGCACGAGCTGATCGAGCGCATCGCCCCCAGCGAGGCGACGGTGCTGATCACGGGCGAAACGGGTACCGGGAAAGAGTTGATCGCGCGCCATGTGCACGGCTTGAGCGGGCGCGCCGAGCAGACTTTTGTGGCGATTAACTGCGGCGCGTTTTCCGAAACCCTGGTCGAGAGCGAACTGTTTGGCTATGAAAAAGGCGCGTTTACGGGTGCACAGCAGGGCAAACCCGGCTGGTTCGAGACGGCCAGCGGCGGCACTTTGTTCCTCGACGAAATCGGTGACTTGCCGCTGGCGATGCAGGTCAAGCTGCTGCGCGTGCTGCAGGAGCGCGAAGTGGTGCGCCTGGGGGCGCGGCGCGCCATCCCCATCGACGTGCGCCTGATCGCCGCCACCAATGTGGACCTGGCCGAAGCCGTGCGGGCCGGGCGCTTCCGCGAAGATCTGTATTACCGGCTGCAAGTGATCGGCCTGCCGCTGCGCCCCTTGCGCGAACGCCCGGGCGACATCATGCCGCTCACGCGCCATTTCATGGCCATCTATGCGCAGCGATTGCACCTGGGCGAGGTGGAGTTGGGCCCTGAAGCGCAGCAAGCCTTGCTGGCGTATCCGTGGCCGGGCAATATCCGCGAACTGGAAAACGTCATCCACCGCGCGCTGCTCGTGTGCCGCAGCGGCGTGGTGCGCGCCGAGGACCTGAGTTTGTCGGGCTGGCACCGCGCTCCAGTGCCCGCGTCTACCCCTATTCCTGTACCTGTTCCAGACGCCTGGGCCGGCGGCGCCGATATCGCCTACGCGGCCCACGGCGCGGCCGGCCAGGATGACTTGCTGGCCGCCGAACGCTTCGCCCGCGCCTGGCAAGCCTTGCTCGACTCGGGCGAGGCCGTGGAGTTCGAGGCCATGCAGCAGGCACTGGTGCGCGCCGCGTGGGAGCGCAATGAGCGCAACCAGGTGCGCACGGCGAAGCACCTGAATCTGAGCCGTAACATCCTGCGCACCTTTTTGAAAAAGGCGGGCGCCATCGACTAGGCGCATGACTGATCCCCTGGAGCCGGAACCGCAGTGATGCGGCTCCGGCTTTTTTCATGGCTGTTGCGCGCGCAGCACGCTGCTGCCGGGGATGCAGCGGATTGCTGCCAAATCAACAGTGAAGGGCGCTGGTGGGCGCAAGCGGCATGGCATGTTTTCTGCGAGGAGGGTAGGGCAGGCCAGTGCGCGCAAGTATGGAAAGCGCGCCCCGGCCCTTTCTTCGACCCACGACAGGAGTCCATGCATGACCATTGAATTCATCTGGCAATTGCCCACCAGCGGCGACGGCCGCTACGCGGCGCCCGGCATCACGCGCAGGGGCGAGCGAAACGCTGGCGCGCCCAGCCCCCTGCAGCCGGGCGTGAGCGACCCGCGCGGCGCGCATCCGCCCTTTAATTATTTCGACTACCTGCACCAGATCGCCCGCGCGGCCGATCTTTCGGGCTTCGACGGCATCCAGATACGCCACGATACGCAGGGCGATGAAAGCTGGATCGTCGCCGGCTACCTGGCGCGCAGCACGCGCCATCTGAAACTGATCGCCGAATTCGACGCCGCCTGGGGTTCGGCCGTTTACGCGGCAAAGAACGCCGTCAGCTTCCAGCGCTTCACGGGCGGGCGCTTCGCCTGGCAGATCGGCTACGGCGGCGATGCGGCAGCGCGCCGGCGCCAGGGTGATACGGCGCCGGACGCCGATATTGTGCCGCGCATCGATGAATTCATCACGGTGGCGCGCGGCGTGCAGAACACCTCGCCGTTCAGCTTCAAGGGCAAGTTCTTCGAAGTGCAGGACGGCGGCTTCAATGGCCCGCTGGCGAACCATCCTGTGAACAGCATCTACCTGACGGGCGAGTCGCCCGAGGCGCTGGCCCTGTCGGCGCGCCAGGCCGACGTGCACGTGTTTGACGCGGCGCCGCTGGCGGACTTGCAGCCTTCCATCGACAGCCTGCAAGCGCAGGCGCGCCACTTGGGCCGCGTCGTGGCGGCGGCCTTGCGCATCGACGTGCTGGCACGTGAAACCTTCGACGAAGCCTTGCGCGACGCGCGCCGCTACCGCAGCGGGGCGGGGCTACCTGACGATGCTCCGTTCGAGGATGATGCTGCCGCGTTCTGGCCCGGCTTTGCGCAAGCGCAAACGGGCGCCCACGGCGCCCTGGTCGGCAGCTATGAACAGGTCAGCGAGGCGCTGCAAGCCTACGCGCAGGCCGGTGTGTCGAGCTTCGTGCTGGCCGCCATCCCTCATTTCGAGGAAGCCTATCGCATCGGCGAACACGTGCTGCCACGCGTGCGGGCAGCGTTGAGCGCGCAGCTGCAAGCGGCTTGAGTTCCTGTATCCAACCTACTGAAGGAGTACCTTGATGGCAATCGATTTTTTCTGGCGCATCCCCACACATGGCGAACCGAGTTCGCACCGCGCCCGCACGCCGTTTCGCGGCGACTGGTTTCCCGGCAATGAAAAGCTGCGCCAGGCGGGCCTCGGTGGTGGCGGCGCCGACGGTTTTACCTACATCGACTACCTGGCGGAAATCGCCCGCGCGGCCGAGCTATCGGGCTTCCAGGGCGGCTTGATCCCGTCCTTTCCGATGACGGATGAACCGTGGGCCATTTCCGCGCTGCTGGCGCGCGAGACGAGCACATTCCGCTTCATGATCCCGTTCCAGCCCGGCTTTTTGAACCCCGTGGTGGCCGCGCGCATGACGGCCAGCCTGCAGCGGGCCACGGGCGGCCGCGCCCTGTACAACGTGATCACGGGCGGCGGCGGCCCTTCGCAGCTGTGGTGGGGCGATTCGGCCGGCCACGACGACCGCTACACGCGCACGACGGAATTTCTCGACGTGGTGCGCGGCGTGTGGCGCGGCGGGCCATTTTCCTACCAGGGCAAGTTTTACCAGGTGGAAGACGCGGGCCTGGCCACGCCGCTGTCGGAACAGGACTTCCCCGAAATTTACTTTTCCGGCTCGTCCGATGCGGCCCTCGGTTCCGCCTCGAAGCACGCTGATTACTACCTGACGTGGCTGGAGCCGTTCGAGCAGCTGCGCGAGAAATTCGCCCGCGTGCATGAAAAGACGGCGCTCCTGGGGCGCAAGATCAAGTGCGCCGTGCGCGTCGACATCGTGGCCCGCGCCACGGAGGAAGAGGCGTGGGACGAGGTGCGCAAGGGCTTTGACGCCGTGGATGCCGCCACCTTGCGCCAGTTCCTCGGCACGGACGGCGGCGATTCCGTGGGTGCGGCACGCCAACGGGGCAACCGTCCGACCACCCTGAACAGCTATAAGGACTTGATCACGGCGCCGAACATCTGGTCCGGCTTTAATCTCCTGCGCGGCGGGCAGACGCAGGGCATCGTCGGCAGCTACCAGCAGGTGGCCGAACGTCTCGACGAACTGGTGCAGCTGGGCGCCGACGCCTTCATCCTGGCCAGCACACCGCATCTGGAAGAAGCGTACCGGGTGGGCGAGGAAGTGCTGCCCCTCGTGCGCGGACATACGGCAGCGTTGTTGCGCGCCGCCTGAGTATCCCCTGTTGCCGCGACAGCAGCGCCACCGCCTGCTGTCGCGCAGGCAGCACGCGGCAGCAGCGCTGCTGCCAAATCAACAGCACTATCATTTCGATAGTCTTCTTTTGAAATCAAACACTTAAGTTAATTTTGCTGCGCTGCGGCAGCGGGCATGCGCCTTGCAATAACAGTCATCACCATCTCGCGTTTTGACTTTACTCAAGGATCACCACCCATGCGCCGTTCGACTGCCCCCGCCGCCTTCTCTTCCTTTCCCTTTCATCTGACCCCGCTGCGCCGCGCGTTGCGCTCGGCCTTCGCCATCGGCGGCTTGATGCTCGTCCATGGCATGGTCCACGCGGAAACGCCTGGCGCCGACGTCATTGCCTCGGCCGACGCCAACGGCACCGGCGAGGGCGCCTCCTTGCAGTCGGTGACAGTGACGGCGCAAAAGCGCGAGGAATCCGCGCAAAAAGTGCCGAGCGCGATCACGGTTCTCGGTGGCAAGGAGCTGCTCGATACTGGCGTCGGCCGCTCGGCAAGCGAAATCCTCAATTACGTGCCGAACGCCTCGGCGGGCACGCAGCAGCATGGCCGTCCGCGCTGGTGGATACGCGGCGTGGGCGCGGGCCAGCAGCAAATTGATTTTCCGAACCCCGTCGGTTTTTACCTCGATGACGTCTACATCAGCAATTCCAGCGCCACGGGCTTTCCCCTGTTCGACCTGGACCGGGTGGAGGTGCTGCGCGGCCCGCAAGGCACTTTGTGGGGCAAGAATACGACGGGCGGTGCCATCAATGTGATTTCGCGCAAGCCCTCGTTCAAGTCCAGCGGTTATGCCAAGCTCGATTACGGCAGCTACGACACCACTCTGGCCGAAGGCGCCATTGGTGGCGCGCTGGTCGACGAGGTGCTGGCGGGGCGCTTGTCTTTCCACACGGAGCAGCAGGACAAAGGCCGCTTCCACAACCAGTTTACGGGCGAGCGCGATGGAAAACTCAAGGATAGCGCCATCCGCGGTCAGCTCAAGGCCCTGATCGGGCGCGACCTGACAGCGAACCTGAACCTGCATTATCGCGACTACACGACCAAGGGCGCCACCACCACCGTGGCCAGCTACGGTGCCAATGGTGTGTACCGCAACGGCTACGTCCCCAGCACCAATCCCGATGATGTCAGCACGAACGCGCCGGCCGACAGCGACGTCAAACAGGGCGGCGCCCAGCTGAACCTCGAGTACGCGCTGGGCGAACTGACCCTGACGTCGATCACGGGCTATGAAAACTTCCGCAACGAAGCGACGGGCGACAGCGACAACACGCCGCTGGAAGTGGGCCGCAGCCGCTCGAAGGCAAGCAGCCGGCAAGTGTCGCAGGAGCTGCGCTTGACGTCGCCGCAAAACGGCGCCGTGAGCTGGGTGGCTGGCCTGTTCTATTTCAATGAAAAGATCGACTCCGATTCGGCCGGCGCGCGCCTGCCCAATGGTACCGTGCCGGCGCTGGCGGGCAGCACCCAGCCTGTCGGCTACAACCGCACCGTCTACCAGCACAAGGCGCGCAGCGCGGCCATCTTTGGCAGTACGACCGTCAACTTCAGCGAGCAGTTCCTGTCCACCTTTGGTTTGCGCTGGACCACGGAAACCAAGGACCTGGACTTGCAGCGCGTGCAGGCCGCATCGAACACGGTGACGTTTGGCGATACGTCGAACTGGTGGAACACGGTCCGGGGCGGCAATTACGCGGCCGCTTCGGTGACCAACAACAACTTCACGTCGAATCCATCCACCACGTGGAATGCGCTGACGTATGACGTGACGCCCGAGTACCGCTTCAGCCGCACCTTGCGCGGCTACCTGAAATACGCGCACGGCATCAAGTCGGGCGGCTACAACACGAGCGCCACGGACGTGCGCGCATTGAATACGGTGAAACCGGAAACCCTGAACTCGTTCGAGGCGGGGCTGAAATCGGAATGGCTGGACGGGCGCCTCAATTTCAACGCCAACGTCTTCCATTACGATTACAAGAACGTGCAGGTGAATATCACGGGCGTGTACAACGGCGACCCTACGCAAAGCGTCAATTACCTGCAGAACGTGCGCAAGGCCCACGTGAATGGCGCGGAATTCGAGATCGAGGCGCAGCCGACGGACAACCTGCACATCAATGCCAATCTGGGCCTGCTGCGCACGGAATTCGACGATTTCGCCATCCAGAACAATGGCGGCGACCGCTCCGGCAATGAATTCGTGCGCTCGCCGCACGTGACGGCCTTGCTGGCGGCCGACTACCGCTACCCGCTGGGCAATGGCGCGCAGCTGGTCTTCAGCGGCGATGTGCGCTACACGTCGAAGCAGTACTACTATGTCGACCCGCAAAATGCCGCGCGCGACTTGCTGAACCAGGGCGGCTTCGCGCTGGCCAATGCGCGCCTGTCGTATGTGCTCCCGGGCGGCAAGCAGCGGATCACGGCGTATGCGAACAACCTGGCCGACAAGGTCTACCGCAACCACACCCTCACCAGCTTCGTGCCAGGCGCCGTGAATGGCGACACGGTGATCATCGGCCAGGGGCGCACGGTGGGCGCGTCGTACACGGTGCAGTTCTGATCGCGCAGGGCAGGGGCGATATGCTATAGTCGCCGGACGTGGATGCCGCACCCTGTGCGCTGGCCACGTAACGTTCTCAGGGCGGGGTGCGATTCCCCACCGGCGGTAATGGCATGCGTGCCTAGCCCGCGAGCGCTTGCCGGCATGGTCTTCGGGCTATGACGACAAGGTCAGCAGACCTGGTGAGATTCCGGGGCCGACGGTATAGTCCGGATAAAGAGAGAGCGGGATGGAATCATTGTGTTGGTGCCGGCATACGCCCGGTGCATGGACGGCCTGCGTTTGCCGTCGATGCGCGGGCGCGTGTTCCTGCATGCGCAGTTGGGCGTGGCTTTCACGCGCCTGTCATATCCCCTTCGATTCTATGCCCTGTTTTTATCATTCTTGAAAACAGGAGTTATACATGTCACAAACATATGCAGCACCCGGCAAGCGCATCGCATTCATCCAGGCGGGCTGGCACCGCGACATCGTCGCGCAATGCCGATTGTCTTTCATCGCCGAAATGGCGACTCTGGGTTTCACGCAGGACGACATCGATGTCATCGACGTCGCCGGTGCCTTTGAAATTCCCCTGCATGCGCAAGTGCTGGCCAGGAGCGGCCAGTACGCGGCGATTGCCGCTTCCGCCCTGGTGGTCGACGGCGGCATCTACCGCCATGACTTCGTGGCCGATGCCGTCATTTCCGGCATGATGCAGGTGCAGCTGGCGACGGGCGTGCCCGTGCTGTCGGCCGTGCTGACCCCGCACCACTTCCATGCGGGCCACGAGCACCAGGAATTCTACTTCCAGCATTTCAAGGTCAAGGGCGTCGAACTGGCCACGGCTTGCGCGGCCACCGTCCACTCGCTGCAGCGGCTGGCGCAACCGGCTAGCGCGCCGCACGAGGCCTTGGCCGCCTAGGACGCCGTTTGCCTTGACGCCGTAGTACCCGGGGCCAGCGCATATTCGTGCGCTGGCCCCGTTTCTTTATGCCGCCTGCTGTAGCAGCGCGTCGAGGCGCCGTTGCGCTTCCTCCAGCGGCCGGCGGTCGATCCAGCTATCGATATCGACGTCGCGGTCGAGAAAACCGTGCTGCAGCTGGAAATCCTTCTGCTGACGGAACAGGGCCACCTTCTCGTCGGACAGGTCGGGCGCCAGGGTCAGGTGAAAACCGTCACGGTAGGCTTCGGCCACGGCGTCGGCGCCGGCCCGCGTTTCGCCCTGCAGGATGGCCAGCACGTCGGCCTGGTGGCTGCGCGCCCAGTGGGCGGCGCGCAGGGTTTGCGTCAAAAAGCGCACGACCAGCTCGAAATGCTGTTCCAGCATCGTTTCATGCACGGTAATCGGCCGTGGCGTGCCGTTATTGACGCGGAAGCGCCGGTCGGGCAGTGCGTCGATGGCTATGCCCACTTCCAGCCCGGCCGCGCGGGCCGCCTCGGCCGCCGCCGCGCCCTTCACGTAGACGGCGTCGACGTCGCCGCGCAGCAGCGGCGCGATGCCTTGCCACAGGCCCGCGCCCAGATTGGCCTGCGCTGGCGCGTCCGCGCCTACTTCCACCAGACGCACATCGTCCAGCGTCAGCCCGGCCGAGGCCAGCACGCCCTTGTAACCGGCCAGGCTCATGCCGCGCGCGATGCTGCGCCCGCGCCGGTTCTCGCGCAAATCCTCGGCGCGGAACACGGGTAGCGCCAGCCGCTTGCCCTGCAGCTGCGCCGGCGTCGTGATGCCGGAACCGGGGCGCACGAGGATGGCTTGCCATTCGTCGATCCAGGTCAGGCCGACCAGGCGCGTGGGAGCCCATTGCGCGCGCGCGGGCAGGGCCAGCAGGTTGCCCCCTTCGCGCACAAGCGTGGACAGGCCGTGATCGTAATGGTGGCGCGCCAGTTCGCCGCCTACTTCCTGCAGGGTTTTCAGGGCGATGCCGTCGCGGGCGAATTCCTCGTCCAGCCAGCCCAGTTTGTAGGCCAGGCCCGTGGCCGTGGGCACGGGGCAGCGCGTGAACCAGACGGTATCGACTGTATCGATGGGAGCGGAGCTTGCGGTAGTCATGGAATTCCTTCGTGATGGTGGAAGTCTTGAGCCGTGCAGGAAACGTGCCCGCGCCGCTTGCTGGCTTGCCGACAGCGCGTGCGCACGGTGCTGCTGCCACGCCAGCAGCCGCTGTTGCGCAGGCAGCAGGCATTCAGCATTTCCCCCCGCCCTGGTGCTGGCACGCGTCTTGCGAAAGTAGAGGCATGACTGATTCGTACCTCAACCTCAAAGAATGGAGCATGACATGACGGACGTGGCACAAGCGGAAACACAACAAGTGCAGGCGCAGGAGTTGACGGTAGCCGAACTGGCCTTCGTGGAGCAGGTGCGGCGCGATGCGCAGACGGCCTTCGACGGCTTGCGCGAGACGGGCAGCCTGACGGCCAACGGCACGGTGGGCTTTGTCGAGCGCACCCCTGGCGGTGACAAGGTGGTGGTGGTCAACGACCCGGGCCCGTTCCGCCGCGGCCAGCCCTTGAAGGCGGCCGTGCTGGCGCTCGATGGCACGGTGATTGTGGGCGACGCCAACAACGGCGGCGCGCGCTATTTAAAATTATTCCGCGAACGGCCCGAGGTCACGTCGATCTCGCATGTGCATTCGCCGTCCCTGGGCGCGTGGGCGCAGACGCACCGCACCCTGCCGATCCGCTACGTGCCCGTGCAGCGCTTCCAGCTGATACGCGAAATTCCCATCTATATCGACCGCCGCCAGCCGGAAGTCGATTTCATCCTCGGCGAAATCGCACGCAACACGCATGCCACGGCCATCCTGGAAGCGAATGGCGGCGCCACCGTGTGGGGCAAGCAGGGCTTGCTGAAGCTGGCCGAGTTCATTCTGCTGCTGGAAGAGGGCGCCAAGATCCAGATCGCGGCCGAAGCCATCGGCGGTTCGCGCGATTTCGGTCCCGGCGTGCTGCTGCAGCAATGGAAGATGAGCAAGCTGATCGACACGGCCCGCGCGCTTTCACTGCTTCCTGCCACCGATCTGGTGTAACCCTTTCAAGAACAGGCCCGAGATGTCATTGAAATTCTTACGTTTGAGCTGGCGCAAAGTATTCGCCACCGCCGTGGTGGCCAGCCTGCTGGCGCCCGCCATCGCACTGGCGGCCGCTGCCGAGCCACTGCCGGCCGCCGTGCGCATCGCCGTCGTGGCCCGTACGGCGCCGTCCGGCAAGACCGTGTTTGCCGGTTCGGCTGCCCAGGTGGCATCAACGGGCTGGCTGGCCGCCGAACTGGGCAAGCTGGGCGTGAAGCTGGAGTGGGTGCCCGTCACCACCAATTCGGTGGCGACGCAGGTCAACGAGGCGTTTGCCAATCACTCGATCGACCTGGCGCAGTATGGCGACTTGCCATCGATTATCGCCAATGCCTCTGGCTTGCAGACGCGGCTGATTTTGCCCGGCGGCAGCGCCAATAATACCTATCTGGTGGTGCCCAATGGTTCCACGGCCCGCTCGATCAAGGACTTGAAGGGCAAGAAGATCGCCCTGCACCGCGGGCGGCCGTGGGAATACCCATTCGCGCGCCTGCTGGAAGCCAATGGCATGACCTTGCGCGACGTAAAAATCCTCAACCTCAATCCGCAGGCAGGCGCAGCGGCCGTGGCGACGGGCGGCGCGGACGCCTTCTTTACCCTCAGCGACGCCTTCCTGCTCGAGGATAAAAAAGTGGGCAAGATCATCTGGTCCAGCAAGGCGCCCCCGCAGGACTGGAAGATGCGCGCGGAACTGTGGGCCGACAGCGGCTTCCTGCAACGCTATCCGCAGCTGGCCCAGTTGGTGGTGACGGCCTATGTGCGCGAGCACCACCGGGCCGCCGGCGCGGGTGGCGAAGATGAATATGTGCGCAGCGAGGCGGCGGCTGGGCAAGTGGAAAGCGTCGTGCGGCGTGAACTGGCGGGCGACCATACGCCGTGGCAGGCGCGCTGGTCGCCCTTGTTTACGGCCAGCCTGCGCCAGCACTACGTGGGCGAGGCGGCGTATGCGAAGAGCGCGGGCCTGATCGGGCGTCCCCTGCAAGTCGACAGCCTGTTCGCGCCCCAGTTCGTCAACCAGGCGCTTGCGCAGCTAAAGCTGCAAACTTACTGGACGCCATGACGGCGGCGCGCATGAATACTTTCGCTAACGCCATCGCCTTGCCGCGCGCCCCTGCGCCAGCGCACGCAGCGCAGAGCCCGTGGCTGCAGCGCTTTATCCGCTCGCGCTGGTCCGTGTGGGCGTCGCCGCTGGCCTTGCTTTTGCTGTGGAGCGTCGCGACCACCTATGAGTGGATGCCCGCGCACATTTTGATGTCGCCCTGGCAAGTGCTGCTGACGGCGGCAGACCTGGTCGAAAGCGGCGAACTGGGCCAGCACCTGGGCATCAGCCTGTTCCGACTGCTGGCCGGTTTCGGCCTGGGCGCCAGCGCGGGCCTGGCCTTCGGCGTCGTGCTGGGCCTGTCGCCTGGCTTGCGCAGCTACGTCGACCCTACTTTCAATGTCTTGCGCCAGTTGCCCACCGTGGCCTTGATTCCCCTGTTTATCTTGCTGTTCGGCATAGGCGAGAGCTTCAAGGTGTTTATCGTGGCCAAGGCCAGCTTCTTCATCGTGGCGCTGGCCGTGCATGACGCCATCCGCAACCTGTCGCAGCGCTACTTTGAGGTGGCGCACGTGTATTGCTTTTCGCGCTGGCAGCGCATCCGCCTGATCGTCGTGCCGGCCATCGTGCCGGCGTCGCTGACGGGCATGCGCATCGCCCTGTCGCGCTCGTGGATGGTGCTGGTGGGCGCGGAATTGCTGGCCGCCGACAGCGGCCTGGGGCAGATGATGGAAATGGGCCGGCAAATGTTCCGTCTCGACGTGGTGATGGTGGGCGTGGTGCTGACGGGCGTGATCGGCTTCAGCCTGGACCGTGCCTGCCACGCGCTGGAATCGTGGCTGATGCGCTGGAAGCGTAATGGGGAGTCCATATGAAACAACGCTTGATCCAGATCATCAAGGGCGCGCTGCTGCCGCTGGCCTTGCTGGGCGCCTGGCAATGGGCATCCGGCCAGGGCGCGGCGGCCGCCTACATCTTTGTCTCGCTGGGCGACCTTGCGCATAGCTTGCGCGACCTGGTCGTGACGGGCGAACTGTGGGTGCATTTGCGCGCCAGCCTGGGCCGCACTCTGGCCGGCTTGCTGCTGGGCGGCAGCGCCGGCATCGTCACGGGCGCGCTGATGGCGCAGTCGCCGCTGGCTGACAGACTGATTGGCCCGCTGTTCCACAGCATCCGGCAAGTACCCTTGCTGGGCCTGATCCCCTTGCTGGGCTTGTGGGTGGGCAATGGCGACGGCGCCAAGCTGCTGGTGATCGCCATCGCCGCCTTTTATCCCACCGTGCTCAACACGTATGCGGGCATGCGCCAGGTGGAAGGAAGATTGCGCGAAGTGGGGCAGGTGCTGACCCTGACGCGCTGGCAAACCTTGCGCCAGATTTTGCTGCCGGGCGCCATGCCGGCCATCGTTACCGGCGTCACGCATGCGCTGGCGTTCGCCTGGCTCGCTTGCTTGGGCGGCGAACTGCTGTTTTCGGCCGGCCCCGGCATGGGTTCATTATTGCTCAACGGCGAAGTATCGGGCCGCATGGATGTCGTCCTGCTGGCCGTGCTCGTGATTGCATTGCTGGCGCAAGCGATGAACGTGGCGTTCGCGCGGCTGGCACGTTTGCTGGTGAAGGGGCGCAGCAGTGAGTGAATCCCTTCCATTCCAGCCAGACGCGGCCGTCAGTGCGCGCGAAGGTGAACTGCGCGCCTTCTTGCTGCGCTTTATCGGCCTGACCCTGCTGTCGGGCGTGACTATCGGCATGAACAAGGTGCTGGCCACCTTGCTGGGGTTACATTTGCATGTGAGCAATTTCCAGCTGGCCGCGATCAGCAGCGCGGAAACCCTGGCCATGGCGCTGGGCACCATACCGGCCGGCTACATCTTGTCACGCGGCAATCCGAAGCACTTGTACGCGGGAGTGAGCATGAGCCTGGCGCTGGCTTTTTGCGTGCTGCCGTGGCTGCCTGGCTGGCAGTGGGTGGCCTTGCTGATGTTTTTGGTTGGCCTGTGCATTTCGCTGCGCATCGTGGCCATGAGCACCGTGTTTCTCGTGCGCCTGCCGGAACTGGGGCAGGGCAAGGCGGGCTGGTACAAGGGGACGTTGATCTTGGGCATGCAGTTCCTCGGGCCCTTGTGTGGTAATTACCTGATCGCGCAACTGGGGCTGAAGGCAGGCTTTTTGATATCCGCCCTGATGTTCGCCATTCTGGCCGTGCTTGGTTGGCAAGTGTTGCCCGATAACACGGCGCCGCGCAAGCAGGGGGGATATGCTGCCATGCCCGGCGCGGCCAGCCTGCGCGAGCTGCTGCGCCTGCCAGTGGTGCGCGTCACGTATCTGTTCGAGATCCTCGCCAGCTTCACGGCGTCCAGCGTGGGCGTGTTTTCCATCTTGCTGGCCATCCGCGTGCTGCACTGGCCTGCTCACCACTCCGTCTGGCTGATGGCCGTGCAGGGACTCAGTTGCGTGCTGGTGCTGCTGTTTCTGGGGCGCTTCGTGCTGGCCAGCCGCTACCGCGAACAGCTGTATGGCGGCGCGCACCTGGCCATCATGGCGGCCTTGCTGATCCTGGGTTTGTGGCCGGATAGCCTCGCCTACCTGGGTGCTTCCGTGCTGCTGGGCCTGGGCCTGGGCGTGAATAACCTCGTCAATACGGACAATATTGCCCGCGCGCCCGTCGACAAGGCCCGCGTTTCGGCCCATTTGACCCTGTTCGGCATGGTGGGCGGCACGGCTGGCGCGCTGGCGGCGGGCCGCCTGGCTGACCTGACGGGCTTGCGCAATGTGTTCCTGATCTGGCTGGCTCCGTGGCTGGCCGCCTGGCTCTATTTTCACGGCAGCCGCTGGCTGCGCCGGGCGCCGCCCGCCGCCATTCCTTCCTTAGCCCCCACCGCAGAGAGTGCGCCATGAATGATTTCGTTTCTCCATCGACCTTGCTGCCGCAGCGACAGCACCTGAGCGGCGGCTTGCAAGTGCAGCATGTGAGCAAGTCGTTCGCGCTGAAAGGCGCACCGCTGCTGGTGCTCGACGACATTTCCCTGACGATTGCGCCGGGCGAATTCGTTGCCATCGTGGGCGCGTCCGGTTGCGGTAAATCAACCTTGTTGCGCCTGCTGGCGGGTCTCGATACGGATTACACGGGCTTGCTGCTGCACGATGGTGTACCGATACGTGGCACGGCTTTGCACCGTGGCCTCGTGTTCCAGGATCACCGCCTGTTTCCCTGGTTGACGGTGCAGCAGAACGTGGCCGTGGCTTTCAGCAATACCAAGGTGCCATTGGCCGAGCGCGCATCGCGCGTGGCGGCGGAAATCACGCGCGTGGGCCTCGATGGCTATGCGGATGCTTATCCGCATCAATTGTCGGGCGGCATGTCGCAGCGGGCGGCGATCGCCCGCGCCCTCGTCGGGCGGCCCGATGTGCTGCTGCTGGACGAACCGCTGGGCGCGCTCGACGCGCTGACACGCTTGCGTTTGCAGCAAGAGCTGCGCCGCCTGTGGCAGGACGAGGGCATCACCATGGTGATGGTCACGCACGACATCGATGAAGCCGTCTACCTGGCCGACCGCATCGTCGTGCTCGATGCGCGCCCAGGCAAGGTGCGCCGGGTGCAGGACGTGCCGCTGGCCCATCCGCGCCAGCGCGGTTCGCCGGGCTTTGTCGCCATCCGCGACGGCTTGCATGCGGATTTTAGCGACCTCGACGACACGCACGCGCCCGTGGCGCAGGACGAGGTACACCCCAGCAGCTTATGGGATGGCAATGAATGGGCGCGCAGGATGGCGCTGTAGTTGACATGTCTGATCGATTCACCCACCAGGAGATAGCAAATGAGCAATGACAATCAAGTACTCGATACCCTGTGGTACACGCGCTGCCCCGTCCCGACGGGCCTGGGGATAGCCCTGCAACAAGGCTGGCTGGAAACAGCCTTGCGCGCGGACGGCACCAGCTTGCGCTCCTTGCGCGAGTCCGAGCAGAAAGCCGTGCGCGAATCGCATTTCGACCATACCTTGCAAAATTCCGTGCGCCACGGCGGCAATATTCCCGCCCTGTGGGCGCGCGCGGCGGGGCGCGAGACGCGCGTGATCGGCCTGTCGTGGTCGGACGAGACGCAGCTGATATTGACCTTGCCCGACAGCGGCATCAAGACAGTGCGCGACTTGAAGGGACGTCGTTTCGGCTTGCCTTTGTGGGCCAAGGCGCAGATCGACTTTGCGCGTGCGCAAGCCTTGCGCGGTATGGAAAACGCGCTGAGCCTGGAAGGCCTGGCCATTGCGGACGTGGAACTGCTTGACTATGTGATTGCGGTGGGACAGAGCGAATCACCGCCGGAGCAGGGCGCGGCGACGAATCTGTTCAGCGGCGCGCGGCGCGGCGGCCAAAGTCCGGAACTGCTGGGGCTGCTGCGGGGCGAGGTGGATGCCATCTTTCTGAAAGGCGCTTCGGCCGCGCAACTGGCGCAGCAGTTCGGCTTGCACACGGTGATCGACACGGGCATCCATCCGGAACCCCTGATCCGCGCCAACAACGGCACGCCGCGCACCCTGAGCGTGGATGCGCACTTGCTGGACCACCATTTCAGTTCCGCCGTCACCCTGGTCGAGCAGGTGCTGCGGGCCGAAGCGTGGGCGCGCGGCCATGCGGACGAGACGCGGCGTTTCCTGGCGCGCGAATCGAATGCCAGCGAGCACTGGGTGCAAGTGGCCTACGGCAAGGATGCGCATTTGCGCCTGGACACTGATCTGGCGGAAACGTCGATTGCGGGCTTGCAGGATTTCAGCGACTTTTTGTTCCGCTGGAACTTCCTGCCCAGCAAGGTCGATGTGCGTGCCTGGATCGATCCCCGTCCATTCGAAGCGGCGCTGGCGCAAACGCGTCGTGCGGCTTGAGCGGGAAGCACGTCAACAGTGGCCATGATTGATGATGAGGAGAATGGGATGCGGCGACGCACGGTGATGGGCGGGCTGGCGCTGCTGCCCCTGGCGGGACAGGCAGTGTCGGCGGCGAAAGTGGGGGTGCCACCGGCAGCCCTGCGCATCGCCTCGACGGGGTTTGCGGAAAACGGCAGGGCGGAACTGGGCGGCATCGCTTACCGGGTGCACCAGGAAGGCTGGTTGGCACGCGAACTCAGACAGCGGGGCGTGCGGCTGGAATGGCTGCCCGTCACGGGCGACACGGGTGCCACCATGAATGAGGCGTTCGCCAGCGGGCGCATCGATATGGCCGCGTATGGCGACTTGCCGTCAGTCATCCTTAACGCGGGTGGCGTGCGCACGCAGGTGATCGTTCCGGCGGGGAGGGGCACGGACCAGTTTTTGCTTGTGCCCAGCAGTTCACGCGCCACCTCGCTGGCCGACCTGAAGGGCAAGCGCATCAGCGTGCACCGGGGCCGGCCATGGGAACTGGGGCTGCGCCAGCTGATCGCTGACCAGCGCATGTCACCCACGGATTTTCGCCTGATCAATATGGATTTGAAGCCAGGTACGGCCGCCTTGGCCACGGGCGCCGTCGACGCCTTGTTCATGATCAATGGCTATCCGCTGGAAGACAAGGGCATCGGCCGCATCATCTGGTCCAGCAAGGGCTTGCCGGAGCGCAAAATGCGGGCGGAACTATGGGCGCGGCGCGACTTTACGCAAGCCCATCCCGACATCGCCGAACTGGTGGCCACGGCCTGGCTGCGGGCCCAGCACTGGGCGGCGCTCGATGGCAACCGCGAAGCGGTCATCAAGGATGGCACGCGCAACGGCACGCCCGACAGCGTCGTGCGGCGCAGCTATGACGATCCGGGCTTGCAGTGGAAGGAACGCTGGTCGCCCCTGTACGACGATGCCGTGTACCGGCATTACCGCCGGGTGCTAGCGTTTGCGCAGGAACAAAAGCTGATCCGGCTACCGTTGACGGCGGAAGAGTTGCTGGAACCGCGTTTCGTGGCGGCCGGCCTGAAAAAGCTGGGGCTGGCCAATTACTGGGAACCGGCCAAGGTGTAGCGGTACCGTTGGGCGCGCTTCAGTGCGGCAGGCACACGCGTCCCACCGATTTTACTCCCGTATCGCCCGCATGCGCGCGCAGTTGCAGCAGCATCAGGGCCACGCCCAGCATCAGCGCAGCCGCGCAGAGTTTCTTGTGCATCGTCGTTTCCGTTTTCACTATCTATGGAGGTGTTCAGCAATATTATTGCCGAAATTCACCGTGCGGGCTGAGCTTGTGCCAGGCGTGCTTTACAATTATGCATCGTGCGCATCCGCGCCATCTGAATGCTATGCATAGTATGTGAAGGGAATGACAAGCCTGTGACTTCCAAGCCGATCAAGATCGCCGCCACCGTCGTTGTGGCTCTCGCCGCTGGGGCCGGCATTTATGCCTATACCCGTCCCGCCGCCACCGCCACACCTGGCGCTCCCGCCTCGGACAGCCCGGCCGCCGCGCCGCAGTCCACCGCCGACACGGCTGCCGTGGCCAGCCAGTTCCGCGACTTGCTGGGCAATTTCCGCAAGATCATCGTGCTGCTGGCCGACGAGCAAAGTCTGCCGGAAGGCGCGCGCGACGAAGCGCGTAAAGTGGGGCAGGCGCTTTTCCATGAAAACCAGGAACGCATTGCCAAGCTCGATGCGGCGCTGGACCAACTGACGGCGCCCACCAATCCGGGCCGCTTCGAAGCGCTCGATAGCCTGTTGACGTATATCGAATCCGATCCCGGCCTGTACGATGCGGACCGCCTGGCTTTCCGCGAACTGCTGCAAAGCATGCTGGCCGACGTGGCCAGGGATAGCTCCTTGCCGGCCATCAAACTGCACAAGCGCATTTCCGAGGACCTCGATGCGCTGGGCGAGATCGAGCGCAATTATGAGAAGGAAATCCGGCAAATCTTCGGTAACCTGGGGCAGCGCGCCATCGAACTCAAGCGCGAACGCTGGGACGATTACGTGGCGCAGCTGAAAAAGCTTTACAGCCGCGAACAGATTCTGAAGGAAAACGGCATTGTCGTACCGTATGCGGTACCGCCCGCCGGTTCCATACCCGAAGCCAAGCCGGCGCCAAAAAAAGATGAGGCGGAAATCTTTGGCCTGGGCTTGCCGAAGAAAACCATCGTGCTGACCTTCGACGACGGCCCGCACCGCCGCTACACGGAAGAAATCAGCGCCATCCTGAAACAGTATGGCGTGCCGGCCGTCTTCTTCAACGTGGGCCGCAACCTGGGCTCGCTCGACGCGGAAGGCCACGCCAAGCTCAATGCGGGCGCGGAAGTGAGCCGCAAGCTGATGAAAGAGGGCTATGCCGTGGGCAACCACAGTTTCAGTCACGCCCAGTTGTCGAAACAGACGGGCGACAAGCTGAAAGGCGAAATCCTCGGCACGGACACCTTGTTGAAAGCCATCAGCCCCGAGCGGGCCGCGCTGTTCCGTTTTCCGTATGGTGCGCGCAACAGCGAAGGCATGGCCGCGCTGGCCGATGCGCATTTGAAATCCGTGATGTGGAATATCGATTCGCTGGACTGGGCCGATCCCGTGCCCAGCTCCATCACGAATCGCGTGCTGGCCTCCGTCGACAAGGCGGGACGCGGCATCGTCCTGTTCCATGACATCCATGAGCGCACGGTGAAAGCCTTGCCGGCCGTGCTCGACAAGCTGATCGCTGAAGGCTATCAATTCGCAGGCTGGGATGGCAGCAGCTTCCAGGTGGCGAAAAGCACGGCGCCCGCACCCGAGAAAGTGCCCGTCACCACGGGCTACGCCAATTCCTGGGCCGTGGTGATCGGCATCGATGATTATGCGAAGTGGCCAAAACTGCAATACGCGGTGCGCGATGCGCAAGGCATCCGCGAAACCCTGATCGAAAAGTTCGCTTTTGCGCCCGAGCGCGTCGTGACCCTGAAGAATGGCGAGGCGACGCGCAACAACATCCTGGCCGCCTTCCACGACAAGCTGGCGCATGGCGGCGTGCAAAAGAATGACCGCATCTTCGTCTTCTTTGCCGGCCACGGCGCCACGCGCAAGCTGAGCTCCGGGCGCGACCTTGGCTACATCGTGCCCGTCGATTCTGACCCGGCGCAGTTCGCCACGGATGCGATTCCCATGACGGAAATCCAGAATATCGCGGAATCGCTGACGGCCAAGCATGCGTTCTTTGTCATGGATGCCTGCTACAGTGGCCTGGGCCTGACGCGCGGAGCCGGTTCCAGCTCCTTCTTGCGCGATAACGCCAAGCGCATCGGCCGGCAAATGCTGACGGCCGGCGGCGGCGACCAGCTGGTGGCCGATGGCGGACCGAACGGCCACTCGGTGTTCACCTGGACCCTGCTGCAAGGCCTGGCGGGCAAGGGCGATCTGAACGGCGATGGCCTCATCACGGCCACGGAACTGGCAGCCTACGTGGCGCCCGCCGTGTCCAGCGTATCGAACCAGACCCCCGCGTTTGGCAGCCTGCCTGGCTCGGAAGGGGGCGACTTCGTCTTCGAATTGCCGGGCGAGACGGAGTTCCTCAGCCCGAATACGACACAGCTGTCGACGGAAGCCATCGCCCTGAACAGCAAGCTCGACGCCAAGCCGCAAGCTGCCAGCGTCACGGTGAAGGATTTGCAGGGCGGTGAACAAAAGATCGTCACGCCGGGCGCCGTGCCCACGTCGGCGCGCCAGCTGGCGCAGCGGGCCAACGACCGCGGCTTGCAGTTGTACAAGGAGAAACAGTATGCGGCGGCGGAAGCGCAATTTACGGAAGCGCTGAAATTGCGTCCCGACTTCGCGCTGGCAGCGAACAACCTGGGCTTTGTCTTCTACAAGCAGGAAAAATACCGCGAAGCAGCCCGCTGGTTTGAAAACACGGTCAAGATGGACCCGTCGCGCGCGATCGCCTATTTGAACCTGGGCGATGCGTATGCCAAGGCCGGTGATGCCGCCAAGGCCAAGGCCGCGTACAAAACCTATCTGGAACTGGCGCCGACGGCCTCGACGGCCCCGGCCGTGCGGCAAAAAATGGAGAAGCTGTAGGCTTGTCTTCCAACGTGACCACCGTCCACGTATTTGCCTGCAAGGGGCGCTTCGCCAGTTGGGAAGCGCTGCAGGCTTACCTGTCGCCCACCTGCACGGAGGATGGTGACGCCGTGCCGTCGCCATTCTTCCTGGAAACGGGTCTCACGCACTACGAGCCAGCGTGTGTGGAAAGCGCGCTGCTGGCCTCGCCCGCGCCGCTGGCGCAATTGCTCGATGGCGTCTCGTATGGCGACAGCTGGCTGGCGCAGGCGTGCGCGGATGCGCAGGCGCAGGGTGTGCTGGCCGACACGAGCGTGTGCGTGTTTGCGCCGAACCGGCTGGCGCACCCCCAGCGCAGTTCGCTGCATTACGTGGGCAGCTACCGTTACCGCGTGGAAGACTGAGTCCCATCCTCCTGTTCCTCATGCAATAGCTTGTTGACGGCCGCCAGCAGGCTGGTGCCCGAGGTGGTGATGAAACGGGCGCCGGCCGCTTCCGCTTCCACGCCGTAACTGGCGACCGTATCTTTGCTGCAATACACGATGATGGCTAGCGTGGGCTGAGCCTGCCGCACTTCGCGCACCGTGCGCACGCCCGCATCCTTGATGCGCCGGCGGTTTTCCACCCGCGCCATATCCGTGATGAGCAGTGCATAGGCCTTCTGTTGCAGCATATCCAGTGCCTGGCGCGTCGATACAGCCTGGTCTACCTTGATGTTTTCCCGTTCCAGCTGTTCCACCAGCAAGGTGTTGTTGCACGGATGGTCATCCAGCCACAGCACCAGGCTGGACGGCTTTTGCGCTGTCGGCACGCCGGCCAGGGCCGTGACTGCCGCGCCCCCGTCCGGAGGATGGGCCAGCAGCAGTTGCGTGACGGCTTCCTGCATGTCGTCGAGCGACTTTTGCTGCAAGCGGCTCAGTTCCGTTACTTCGATTTCCTTGCCGCTTTCCAGGCGCACGGAATCATTTTTGACGAGGCTGTCGGCCCGCTGGATCATGATGGACAGGTAGATGCGCGTGAGCAGGTAGCCGATCAGGAAACCATGCACGGAAAAGAACAGCATGATGCCGCTCACGACGGCCTGGGCCGTGTCTGGCGCAATGGCGAGGCTGGGCGCGATGAATGCGGCCACGCCGCGCGCCGTAGCGGGCAAGGTCTTCATTTCGATCAAGCCCACGCCGACGATGATCTTGGTCAGCCAGTCCGATACTTCCACCAAGTTGGAATTGATTTCCATCGGCGCGGGCGTGCCGAGAAAGAGGGTATTGCCGGTCCCCCCGTTAGCGTTCTCGTCCGTGCTGCGTCGCTTGCCGTTCGGACGGTCCTCGGCTTGCGCCATGTTGACCATGCCAGAGGGCAGGGTGCGGGGAATGCCGAACAGAAATCCCAGCAGCATGCCGCTGACGCAAAAACCCAGGCTCCACAGCAGCGCCGGCACGGCCTGGTAGCGGGGCGCCAGGACCGCCCCCCCTATCACTGCCAGCAAGCCCGCCAGCAGGATGTATAGCAGGATGAATGGCAGCGCATCTTTCTTGCGCACCGCTGCCGGCGCACTGGCGCTGGCGCTGCTGGTATCCGATTTGCCCACGGCCCCCCCAATGGATGCGGCATTGCACAAGCTGCATATGCTCATCATAGGAAGTAGGGCGGCCGTGGTATTGAGACGGCGCAAAGCGGCGGCATCCGGCAGTGTCAGTCTTTGTCAGCCGCCTCCTTGCGCCAGCGCCGCTTCGCGCGCCACCCGCGTATAGGCATTGGCCAGGTCGTGCCATTGCTGTTTCGCCGCATTCAGGTGCAGCCGCTCGAGGAAACTGCCCAGCTTGTCGTTCTGCGCCGCCTTGAGCAGGTCGAGGATGGATTGCATGTCGGTCTGCGAGGTGACGACAGCGCCCAGCAGTGCGGCCAGGCCGGTCTCGGCGCCGCGGCTGCTGCTATCGAGCTGCTGGAAAGCTGCCGAGATGCTCTGGATCGAACGCTTGAAGTCGTCGCGGATGGCATTGAACTTTTGCGGCAAGCCATCCTGGCAGTGATGCGACTGGGCCGCCTGTTCAATCTGTCGCAGCGCTTCCTGGGCCGAGCGGTCGGCACCCTCGATGGCCAGGCGGATCTGTTCGCGATAGGCGCTTTGCTGCTGCAGCGACACCGCCAGCGCCTGCGTGCCCGCCTTCAGCTGGGCCGAACTGCGCTCCATGTCGCTGCTCAGCTGTTGCAGCGCCTGCGTCGCCGTTTGCCTCTGCTGGTCGTTGGGCCCGATTCCCTGGCGAATCTGCTCCTGCACCGCCAGCACGCGGTCGGCGTTCGCGTCAAAGGCGCGGCTAAAGGCCGGCAAGCTGTCTATCCACGCCTGGGTGGGAGCATATGCCGTGCCCAGGTTGCCCGCATCGCGTTCGGCGCGGGCCAGCACTTGATCGAGCTGGTTGCGCGTCCATGTGAAATCGACATTCTGCGACCATGTTTCCGTGGTCGTCTTGGTGCACATGCCCAGGCCCCACCACGCATGCTCGCTGCACCAGCTGCACTGCGTGTACAGCGGGTACGGCCCCAGAGGCTGGCGCACGGCATTGCGCATATTCGCCACTTCGCGCTGGAATTGCGCCAGCTGGTGCAGCGCGTTTTCCAGCGCGGCGCTATTGCTGTTTTGTGCCATGGCGGGCGCATGCAGCAGTCCCAGCGCCAGGGTGGCCATGGCCAGCAGATGCAGCAGGCGTGCGGCGGCGCGCCTCATGGCTGGCGTCCCGCCGCGTCGGGCGGCGCGGGGAAGTCGACCAGCGCGCTGCTGGCGTAGCGTTGCGCGGCGGTGATGAGCGCCTGCCACAGGGGAAAGGCCATGGCGCTGGCCAGTGTTTGCGCCAGCCAGCTGTCGTTGCCCAGTTCCGCGTCGCTGGCGTCGGCCGCCAGCTGGGTCGTACCGGAACCGAGAGCGCTCCACGCGGTGCGCAAGCCGTCCAGCCAATGGATTAGCTCATCGATAGCCGCTTCCAGCCAGCCGCCATTGGCCAGCAGCAGGTTGACGCCTTCCAGTTGCAGTCGCAGCTGCTCGGACAGCGCCGTGTCGCGCGCCAGCTGCTCGCGCAAGGCGTGCAACTGCGCCTCCAGTTCCTTTTTCTTGTGCCCGCTGAACAGGCCCAGGTGCGCCAATTGTCCCTCTATCGATGCGATGGCTGCCTGCAAGCGCCCCAGCGCCTCTTGCTGCGCCTGCAGATCGGTGCCCGTCTGTGTAGCCAGCTGGGCCAGCGCCGCATTCGCCGGCAAGACGCCATCCTTCCATTTGTTCAAGCCTTGCAGCAGGGGGGCAATGGACGCGCGCGCTTCTTCCACCATCGGTCCCAGCGCATGCAGCACTTCGCGCCTGTCGCTGGCGGCAACACCTGCCTCCAGCAGTGATTGTTGATACGACAGCATGCTGGCAGCCGAACTTTTCAGGCGCAAGACAAACCACACCAGGCCCGCGTACAGCATGGCCGGCGGCGTGTTCTGCGCCAGGGTGTCAGGCGATGTGGCCAGCAGGGCACGCAAGCTTTTCGGCGTGCCAAAGCGGGCAGCCTCGTCCGCTACGGCTTGCGCCGCCGTTGCCAGCGGCTTGTCCGGGCCGGGCTGCTGCTTGTCCGCCTGGGCTATGTAGTACGTGAGGTGATCCCAGGCGCTGCCGCCTTCAAACGCCAGATGGGGATCGCCATCATCAACAGCTTGCCGCAGCGCTGCCTGTTGCACTGCCAGCGGATATCCGAATTGTCTCGACATGGTGTTTGCCTTTCTGTAAGCCAACGATCGGTATGTTTACCCCCCCGGTGCCTGGGCCGGGGGGCAACTGTCATCAAGCGGCGCGCTGGTTTTCCGACAAGTGCTGGCCGAATGCGAGGCTGTCGTAGTCGACCAGCGACTGCACGGTAAACTGCTTGGCGCTGTCATCGATGGCTTGCCAGGAATCGATGGCCAGCTTGGCTTTCGCCTTGACGAGGAAAGGCATGCTGCCCACGTTCGATTCCGTGATGCTGTTGCCCAGCGTGATCATGTCCGTATTCATCTGCACCCACACGCCTTCCACCGTTTGCAGGCTGCCGAGGAATTTGGACATGGCCGGCCCCACGCGCGCCATCTGCGTGTTGAAGTCGCCCAGGTCGCTGCGCAGCCGCTGTTTCTTTTGCAATTCCTGCGTCTGGCTGCTGATCTGTGTGCAATATTCGTTGTAGGCGGCGCGGTTCTGCGCCGCCTTGATGCCCAGCCCGACGCCGGTGGCGATGGCGGCTGCGCCGCCCACCAGCAGCGAGACGCCGCCCGTGAACGGCGCCAGCAGGCCGCCGATCAGCGCGCAGCCGACGGATGCCGTGACGGCGGCGATGGTGAAGTCGCGCCAGGCCTTGTAGGCTGCATCGCGCAGTTTCTCCAGTTCCACGATCTTCGTTTCCAGGCCGCCGATGGTGCGGTTGACATTAGCGATCATCGTCGACGAACTGCTGGTAAATGCCTGCAGCTTGCTGTTGTATTCATTCATTTTCTGTTCGAACAGACCCAGCTTCCTGATCAGTACCGCCACTTCGGCCGACATTTTTTGCGCCAGCGGTATCGGACCCATGGTCTGGTCGAACAGATAGGCTTTCAGGTTCTCCACCTGTTCCTTGGGAGGCAGGCCCGGCAGTTCATCCAGCACGCTTTGATAGCCGCTCACCAGCTTGGTCGAGGTGTCATGCACGCGCTGGCCCAGCCATACTGTGTGCGTGTAGATTTCTGTCGGCGGCGTCGGCGTGGCCAGGAGGCCGGGATTCTTGATCAGGGCCGCGCGCAGGCTTTTCGGGTTGCCGAATTCGGTGGAGGCGTTTTGCACGCTTTTCATTGCGCCGATGCAATCGAGTACCGTCTGCGAGCCATCGACGGCACCGTACTTGCTTTCGAAATCGCCTTTGGTGATGGGCAATTCGCTGGCCGAGCCCACATAGGCTTGCAATTCGATCCAGCTATCGCTGAACAGGGCAAACTGGCTCTTTTGTCCGGATTGGGGATTGGCAGGCGTGGTCAAGCCTGGCGGCGGGTCGATCGATGGCGTGGCGGCGGTATTAATAGCGGTAACACTCATGGTAGTTCCCTTCAGTGATCAGGTCAGACTGCGTGGAAGTACGGAAAACAGCTACTGAAAACGCTGGCGTCAGGCGGCGAGCCTGGCCGCCAGTTGCTGCTGCCAGTCGGGCTGGTCTGGCGGCAAGCTGGCGCCAAAGCCGAGCAGATTGGCATCGACAAAGGACCCGGTAACAAACGCCTTCAAGGCGTTGTCGAGCGTGCGCCAGCCATCGGCAGCCTTGACCATCTCGGCTTCGCGCAGCCATGGTCCGGTGTGCAGGTTGTCCACGCTCAAATCGCTGGTGCGCGCGCCCAGTTCCCTCGCCGATGCGCTCCAGGCCGCTTGCACGCTGCGCAACTGGCCCAGGATGCCGTTGGATGCCGGCAGCGAGAATTTCATCAGTTCATCGAGCGCGCCCAGGTCGCTGCGGTAGCACGCGCGCTTGGCGAGGAAGGCGCTCTGCTCGTGTACTTCCTGTACCAGACCATCGTATTTGCCGCGCGCCACGCCGGCCGCCGCGCCCAGCGCCGCCGCGGAGAGGGCCACGCCGCCGCCCGTGACGGCCGAACCGATGGCAAAGCTGCCGCCGCCCGTGGGCACGGCCAAGATCACCATGATGGCGATGCCGATGATGCCGATGACGGCGGGCACGATGCAGGCGGAAATAGTCAATGCCAGCCATTTCGAGTAGGCGGCGTCGCGCGCGCGCTCCAGATCCCCGATTTTCTGCCCCAGGGCGCCGATTTCCTTGTCGAGTTCAGTGCGCGTCTTGGATGAGCGTTCGGTGAAGGTGCGCATCAGCAACTGGGCTTCGTCCAGCGCTGTTTCGATTTGTTCGAACTCCGCAATCAACTCGCCGATTTTCGCGATGGTGTTCTGCATATTGTCGAGTATCTGGCCATTGTCGAGGAACAGGCTCTTGATGCCGGCCGTGGCGTCGGCCGCCGATTCTTGGCGCGCCATCTCCGGGATGCTGCGCAAGGTCGACGACAGCGTAAAGGCATCGCGGTGCGCCCGTTCCACGGTCCAGACGGTGGCGGAAAAGGCATCGTTTTTTGGGCGCGTGCCGCTGGCCAGGAAATTCGGGTCGTGCAGGATCTTTGCCCGCAGGCTGCTGGGACTGCCGTAGCGCTCGGCCGTCTGGCGCAGCTTGCGCATGGCGTCGAAGCATTCCTTCATTTGCGAACCGGACGAAGCGTCGCCGTAGCGCTGTTCGTATTCGCCGATATCCGACGGCAGGGCCAGCACGGCCTGGATGCGCGTCTGCAGGTCGATCCATTGCTGCGAGGCCAGCACGAAGCGTTGGCCGTCCGGATTGTCGCCCGATATCAGCAGCGTGGAAGAGGGCAGGAACAATGTCATGTAGTTCTCCAGTTCAAAGTGGTCGCCAGGCCGCGCCGTGCAGGCGTGCCGGTGTCTGACAATATGGAAAAAACCAAAGACTTTGCCGCAGCTGCGCCAGCCTGCCTGGTCGATATGGCAGGGCGATGCGTAGACGGCGAAATCACAGCGACAGCCCTGATGCGCACGGCGGTGCGGCGCGGGCGAAAGAGCGGCAGGCATGGCAGGAGATGCTGGCGGGCCGGTCTTGTGCGCGGATTCTGAAAGGTAGTATGCACTTTTTACATGGCGACATTCTCTCTAAAGATAACCTCGCCTCTATTTATTGCATTGTTTGAAAACATGTGTTTTGCAGCTTGATTTTGCGCAAATGTTTGAATCCGAACGCCGGTGTTTTGCGTATCTTCAGAGACTAGTCACAAGCAGTTGTTTTCAGGATGAACGGGAGAAGATATGCAATCGAGGAGAGTCCCTTTGGCATTGGCCTGGCTTGCCATCCAGGCCAGCGCATGGGCGGAGCCGCCTGCCGACGCGGTGCCTGATGCAGTTGCCAATGAGGCGCGCACCGTGCGCGTGACGGGCCACTACGACAACGCCGTCGGCACGTCGGACGCGGCCAGTCAGGGCGTCATCACCAGCGAACTGATCGTCAACCGGCCCTCCTTGCGCACGGGAGAGTTGCTGGAATTCGTGCCGGGGCTGATCGTCACCCAGCACAGTGGCGACGGCAAGGCCAACCAGTATTTTTTGCGCGGCTTTAATCTTGACCACGGCACGGATTTCGCCACTTATGTCGACGGCATGCCCGTCAACATGCGCACGCACGCGCATGGACAGGGTTATTCCGACCTCAATTTCCTGATTCCCGAGTTGGTGCAGCGTATCGATTACAAGAAGGGACCGTATTTCGCCAGCGAAGGCGATTTTGCCTCGGCCGGTGCTGCGCGCGTTCGCCTGGCCGACAAATTGCCGCAAGGCCAGGGCAGCATATCCATCGGTCAGCACGGTTACGTGCGCGGCGTCGTGGCTGCATCCTTGGATGCTGGGCCAGGCACCTTGTTGTACGGCCTGGAGGTGAACCGTAACAACGGTCCCTGGGACGTGCCGGAAAACGTGCGGAAATATAGCGGCGTGCTGCGCTACAGCCAGGGCACGCCTGACGATGGCTACAGCGTGACGGCCATGGCGTATCGCAACAGCTGGAACGCCACCGACCAGGTGCCGCTGCGCGCCGTGGAATCGGGCCAGATCGGCCGTTTTGGTTCGCTGGCGCCCAGCGACGGGGGCGACACGTCGCGCTACAGCCTGTCGTATGCCATGCGCCAGCGCACGCAGAACCGCTTGTTCGAGCTGGACGCGTATCTGATCCGTTCGCAGCTGGAACTCAACAGCGATTTCACCTACTTCCTGGCCAACCCGGCAGATGGCGACCAGTTCCAGCAAAGCGAGCGGCGCACGGTGGCCGGCGTGAACGCCAGCGAAAGCTGGAACACGGAGCTGGCGGGATTGACCATGCGCAACAAGCTCGGCGTACAGGCACGCTACGACCGGCTGTCGCCCGTGGGACTGTATAGCACGGTGGAGCGGGTGCGGCAAAGCACCGTGCGCGAAGACCGGGTGCGCGAGGCCAGCGTCGGCCTGTATGGGGAAAGCACCGTGCAATGGCTGCCCTGGCTGCGTTCCGTGGCGGGTGTGCGCTTTGACGCCTACCGTTTCAAGGTCGATAGCAGTATCGACGGCAACAGTGGCACGGCGAGCGACCACGTGGTGTCGCCCAAGCTGTCGTTGATACTCGGGCCGTGGAGCAGTACGGAGTTTTTTGTCAATTATGGCAAGGGATTCCATAGCAACGATGCGCGGGGCGCGACGCAGACGCGCTTGCCCGATGGCGCGCCTTCCACGCCCGTCACACCCTTGGTGCCGACGAAAGGCATGGAACTGGGCGCGCGCACGCAATGGCTGCCGGGCCTGCAAAGCTCGCTGGCCCTGTGGCGTCTCGATATCGCGTCCGAACTGCTGTTCGTCGGTGACGCGGGCGAGACGGAACCCAGCCGCGCCAGCCGCCGCCACGGCATCGAGTGGAACAACCATTACATAGCCGCGCCCTGGCTGCTGTTCGACCTGGATCTGGCCGCCTCACGCGCGCGCTATGCGCAGAGTGATACGGCCGGCAACTTCATTCCGGGTTCCATCGACAAGGTGGCTTCGTTCGGCGTGACGGTGACGGACCAAGGACCGTGGTCGGCCGCCTTCCAGCTGCGCTATTTCGGTCCCCGCCCATTGATCGAGGACAACAGCGTGCGCTCCGCCTCGACAACCTTGGCGTATGCGCGCCTGGCGTATCAGATCAACCGCGAGACGCGGCTGTCGCTCGACGTGTTCAACCTGTTCAACAAGCGCGCCAGCGACATCGATTATTACTATGCGTCGCGCCTGCCCGGCGAGGCGGTGGACGGGGTGAACGACCGGCATTTCCACCCGGTGGAACCGCGTTCCGCGCGCCTGACCTTGTCATATGCGTTCTGATAACGGTAAACTGTGGCATGACAGATCATTTGGTAAATACCAGTAAATTTCTTTCCCTCATACTGCGCCACGCGCCCGAAAAAATCGGCCTTGCACTCGATGCCCAGGGCTGGGCCGACATCGGCCAGCTGCTGGCGCAGGCGGGCAGCCATGGCCGCTCCATTTCCCTTGAGCAATTGCAGGATGTGGTGGCGCGCGACAGCAAGACGCGCTACGCCATCAGTGCCGACGGCTTGCGCATCCGCGCCAACCAGGGGCACTCCCTGGCCGCTGTCGACATCGACTTGCCACCGGCCACGCCGCCCGCCATGCTGTATCACGGCACTGCCAGCCGCTTTGTCGAGGCGATCCGCGCGGCCGGCCTGCTGCCCGGATCGCGCAATCATGTCCATCTGTCTGCCAACCGCGAAACGGCCGTGGCCGTGGGGGCGCGCCACGGCAAGCCCGTCGTGCTGACGGTGGATGCGGCCGCCATGCAGGCGCAAGGCCAGGTGTTTTATCTATCGGAAAACGGCGTGTGGCTGGTCGATGCCGTGCCGCAGGCGTTTATCGGCTTTCCTTGAGCCGGCATGCGCTGATGCGCTGGGCGAATGCATGGCCCCGCTCATGCACTGATCAGCTTGATGTCGGCTAGCCGCTCGACGAGCCACACGCACGCCACCAAGGCAATCGCCAGCGAACCCACGGTCAGGATTTGGCGGTAAAACCAGGTCTTGCGCAGTAGCCAGGCGACGGGCAGGAAGGCGGCGACGATGGCCAGCTGCCCGATTTCAACGCCGACGTTGAAGCCCAGCAGGCTGGCTAGCAGCGAGCCCTGCGGCAAGCCCAGGTCGCGCAGCACGCTGGCAAAGCCGAAGCCGTGGATCAGGCCAAAGGCGAAGGCCGCCACGGGCCGCTTGCCCCGGAACAGCGGTAGCAGGTTGTTCAGCGCGGCCAGGATCACGGAAGCGGCAATCGCCGATTCCACCCAGCGCGACGGCATCGACACAAGCGACAGGCTGGCCAGGCTCAGGGTGATGGAGTGGGCGAGCGTGAACGCCGTGACGACTTTCAGCACGTCGACAAACGCCGCCTTCAAACCCTGCTGCTGCTCGCGCAAGCCGGGCAGCAGCACGGCCGGCAGCAGCAGCGACAGCAGGAACAGGATGTGGTCATAGCCGATCCAGATATGCCAGATACCGTGCTTGACGTAGGCGCCGAACTGCCCCAGGCGGTCGGGCGCGGCCAGGGACAGCGTCTGGCGCGGGCTGTCCGGGTCGAAGATGGCCGTTTGCGTGGCGCCGCCGCTATTGATCTTGAGCAAACCCTTGTGCTGCGGATCGAGGTCGGCGAACAGGGTGTAGCCGATCGTCACACTGGCTGGCGCGGTGCCGGGGCAGGTGGCCTGGAAGCGCAGCACGTTGTAGGCGCCATCCGTGTGGCTGTCGATCAGTTGTTCGACAGCTTTCAAGGGGCAGACGCCCTGGTCGCTGGCCACCTGCAGGCGCTGCAGGGCGTAGGCGGCAATCGCCTCGTGGCGTGCGCGGATTTCATCCCAGGTCAGGGCGCCGTCGCCATTGCCATCGAGACCGATGGCGAAATCGAGGTCGCGCAGGGCGATATCCCATTGTCCCTCGATCTGCTGGCCCTGGATAGCCAGGCTCACATAGCTGTCGCTGGGCTTGTGGGCTTGCGCGGGAGCGAGCCAGGCGCACAGTAGCAGGATGAAGAGGCATCGTTTCACAGTACACCTGCCTTCTTCGCTGCACTGAGTTTCTGGCCATCCTGCGGCCCCAGCTGCCGGACGAGGCGCTGCAGTGCCTCGTCTTCCACGCCGTTGGCGGCGATCCAGGCCAGCACCGGTTGCGCGGCCCCGTAACTGCGTGCGGCCAGGGCCGCTTCCAGCAGGATGCGCATGTCGGGAACTTCCTTCTGGATGGCCCAGTTTTTCTGCGCCAGTTGCAGGGCGGCCGGCACATCCCGTTGCAAAAACAGGGTGAAACGGGCTTGCTCGCGCTGGTGCACGGTATCGCCACGCTGCATGGCGGCGTTGAAGCGGGCCGCCAGTTCCGCTTTTGCCGCCAGGAATGCCGTCTGCTGGCCGGGCAGAGCTTGCAGGGCCAGCGCGTAGCGCAGCAGCAGGGCGTCGATGCGCTGCTGGTCTTTCAATAACTTGACGACGTCCTGCGGGCGCTGCCGGTCGAGCAGGAAATCCGCGTAGGCGCCCAGCAGGTAGCTGTCGCGCGGCTTCTGCGCCAGCGCTGTCTTGTAGCGCGCTTCGGCCAGCGTGCTCTCTCCGCGCCGCGTGGCCATTTCCGCCAGCAGGCTCAAGGCCCAGCTTTCCAGTTCGGGCGCTGCGCCGGCGCTGCGGCGCAGGGTCATGTCCAGCAAGCGCTCGCTGCTGGCAGCCCGGCCCGTGACACTGGCGATATTGGCAAGGCAGGTGACGGTGACCAGCTGCGTCGTCAAGGCCGACAGGCGGGCGCAGGCCGCCGTTGCTTTTGTGTAGTCGCCCTGCACAGTGAGCACGGTGGCGCGCGTCAGCCAGGCCTGGCCATTGGCCGGTTCCTGGGCAATGACGGCATCGAGGTCTAGCAGGGCGGCGTCGAAATGGTGGGTGCTTTGCAGGATGGTGGCGCGCAGCAGGCGCACGGGCAGGGGCGGCGCCGCCTGCCGCCACCAGGGGGCCAGCGCCGCTTGCGCATAGCCCAGGTAGCGCGGGTCCGTTTCGCTGCGCGCCAGCGCGATGTAGCGCTGCGCCAGGCTGCTGGCCAGGGCCAGGTCTTGCGGCGCGGCGTCGAGCTGCTGGCGCAGGCCGCGCAGGGCGATTTGCGTGGCGTCGGCGCGGCGCGGCAGTTGTTCGATGACGGCGCTGCCATCCTTCGGCGTGTAGGGCGCGGCCCATGCCAGCATGGGCAGGCAGGCGCACAGCAGGGAAATTGGTGTTTTCATGGTGGACGCCGTGAACAGTGGGGGAACAGGGCGGGCGCCGGGGAGAGCTAGTCTCCGCGGCGTCCGCAATGGCTTACAACGGCACCGGTTCCGTGTCTTCCGGAGACGTCGCCATGATGGCGTCGATGCCCACGCCTTCCTTGTCATCGCTGGTGGTCAGGATGACGTTGCTGACGGCCACATAAAACGCGTCGAGCAAGACTACCGGGGGCGGGTTGACGCCGCCGTTGCCGTTATCGCCGCCGTGGCTGCTGCCACCGCCACCGCAGCCGGCCAGCAGGGCCGTGAGCGCCAGGGCGCTGCATGCATAGAGCTTTTTCATCGCATTCTCCTGGTTGGCTTACAGCTGCGGCGAACCTGCCATGGGTGTTTTCAGGTAAGGGAAACCTGCCGTGAAGGAAGTTTCATCGAGGAAAGCGCCGTCCGTGAAGTGCAGGCCGCCGGCGGGGGCGTCACTTGGCGCGCAGCCGATGTTCAAGGTGCACAGCTTGCCCATGGCCACGCGCAGCACCACGTCGACGACGTCGTCGCCGGGACGGCGGCCGTTCGGGAAGCCCGCGTTATCGCCGCCGATGACGCCGAGGCGGTTTTGCGCACCGACATTGGTGGCCGCGATCGAGGTGTTCAGGCGCAGCATTTCCGATGCCGTCACGGTGACTGGCTGGTTCACGCCCTTGATGCCCGTCAAAAAGGTGGCCACCAGGTCGTTGCGGGGGAAGTTGGTGGGCGCCTTGGCGCCTGCCGAGCCGAACAGCACTTCCACCAGCGCTGGCGCCGTCGGGTTGGTGACGTAGTCGGCAAATTGCGCATCGCCCGAGGGCTTGCTGGCGTTGAAGCGGTCCTTGTCCTTCAGGCCGATGACCAGTTCATTTACCAGCGGCATGCCCAGGCGCGACACTTGCACCCACGCGCCGCCTTCCTTCGATGCCGCGGTGCTGCCCGGTGCCGGGTTCAGCAAACGGCCCTGGCGCAGGCTGGCCGTGGTCCAGCCGCCGATGACGGGGTCGCTGCCCGCCGTCAGGCAGGCGGTCGGCACTTCCATCTCGATGGCCGTGACGTTTTTCCGCGCCAGGTCATCCTTGGCGGCCGACTCTGCATTCGCGGCAAACTCCGTGGCGGGTGCCTTGATATTGATCAAGTCGAACGTTTCGCCCAGGTTCACCACGAACGGGTCCTTGCGCTGGCCGACGAACATGCGCGCCGGCGTGGCGCAGCCGGGGATGTTGACCGTGTAGACGTGCTGCGCGGCATACGCGGCGTAGTTGGGGATGGACTTGGTACCGATGTAGTCGACTGGTTTATCGAAGGTCGTGCCGCCGCCCGTGGCATTGGTCACGCTGCTGCGCGTGCCCGTGCGGCGGTCGCCCCGCACCACTGTCACGCTGTAGGTTTCGCGCACGTTCAGGCCGGCCGGGTTGACGCTATCGATGGCGCCGCCGTTGATGACGAGCGGAATCGAGACTTTCTTGCCGCCCACGGTGAACTGGCCATCCTTGATGGTGTTGGTGAAGCGGAACTGGAAGGTGAGGTCTTCCTTGCCGTCGCCATTGTTGTCGATATGGATTTCGTACAGGGCGTTGGGATCCATGGCGAAGTAGTTGGGGCCGCCGTAGGCGTCTTGCAGGGGAATATAATCGGCCACCATGGTGGTGTAGGCGCCGCGGCCTGTTTCATAGCTGCGGAACATATAGAAGTCGGTGGCGTCGACTTTGGGGTTTTGCGTGATGAATGGCGCTTCGCGGTGGCTGGAAGCGTAGGCCGTTGGCGCGATGGCCAACGTAAAAGACACGGCCAGCAGGTTGCCCAGGAGTGCGGCGCCCAGTGCGGTTTTCGAGTGTGACAATGACATTTCGATTCTCCCGATTTTTGTTAGCGTTGACAGGCAGGTCCAAGAAACTGCAGGCTGCCTGACTTATACGAACGGGGAAAAAAAACGGATTCAACTTTCTGTCAACGTGTGCAGCTGAACTTGCCGACCCCTTACCAGGCCAGCACTTTGGGGCCGATGGCCGCGCCGATGGCGGTCGGCACCAGCATGCCCAGTACGTACCAGAAGCCGACGAAGCTGGCCGCCAGTTCGGGGCAGTGCAGGCAATAGACGAGCGCCGCCATGGCGCCGGCGGCAAAGCCGGCGGCCGCGCCGGCCAGGCGCAGGTGCGTGGGCGCCAGTTGGCGCATCACGCGCAGGACGGCGGCCAGGATGGGCAGCGAGAGCAGGGCGATCAGCAAGGGGCAGCTGCGCCAGGTGGCGCCCCAGAACAGTTCGGCGCGTTGGTCGGCTGGGGCTTCCTGCATGATGATGGCGCCCAGCGCCCACATCAGCAGCAGGGGCATGGCGATCAGCAGCGGCAGGGCGCGTGTGTTGGCGCCCGGCACGCACAGGCGGCGACTGACGTGCCAGGCAGCCAGGCTGAGGCACACGACAAAGCCCACCTTGATCCAGAAGTCGGGCAGCAGTGCCAGCTGCGCCAGGTTGGGACGCACGCCCAGCAGCATGGCCGTCAAGGCGATGCTGGCCAGCAGGCCGGCGACCAAGGTGGACGCGGCGCGCCAGTGCGTGCCCGGGGGCGCTGCGGCGGCCACGTCCGGGCCGCTGGCCAGCATGGCGATCAAGTCATCGGTTTTCATGATGTGCTTCTTTCTATCCTTAAATTGGCTGCCAGTGCTTTCAAGCCGCGATGTACGGCCACTTTGACGCTGGCTTCCGAAATGTCCATGGCGGCGGCCGTGTCGCGCACGGACCAGCCGTCGAGCTTGGTATGCACGATGGCGTTGCGCTGCTGCGCCGGCAGGGAGGCCAGCAGCTTGCGCAGGTCGCGGCTGGCCTCGGCCGCCTCGGCATCGGCGCTGGAAAACATTTCCTGCGCACTGTCTTCTTCGTCATACGGCAAGTGCTGCGCCTCGCGCCGCCCATGCCGGCGCAGCCAGTCGATCAATTTGTAGCGTGCGATCGCATGGATCCACGACGTCAGCGGCACGCCCGTGTCATACGTCAGCCGCTGGTTGTGGATGGCCAGCAAACATTCCTGCACCAGGTCTTCCACCTCGTCCGGCCAGCGCTGCAGGCGGCGCCGGAAAAACGCACGCAAATGGGCGCTGCTTGCCTGCAAGAAACTGTGGTAGGCCTGCGCATCGCCATCGAGCCCGCGCAGCATCAAGCCATGCAGCCGCAATTCCGTGCCATGCAGATGCTCGCCAACAGGTATTCGTTGCATGCAGGCCTTTGGTGACAGGCGTTGAAAAATAAATCTAACAACAAATTCAAAAATAATTGAAGGTGGCTGTAACCAATTCTGCCATCGCGGCGAATTGACAAGCAAGCACGTTTCTTCATTCACTATAACGGGTAGTCATCATGCATATCAAGCACCGCCTTGCCGCCAGCCTCGTTCCGCTCTGTCTGTGGGCCGCGACGGCACCCGCTTACGCGCAGATGGCGGCCGGCCAGCGCTGCGCCGTGCAAAGTGGGCCACAGACAGCGGCGCTGGTGGAGCTGTACAGCAGCGAAGGCTGCTCCAGCTGCCCGCCCGCCGACCAGCGCCTGAACGCCTTGCGCAAGGAAGCGGGGGCGGCCAGCCTGGTCGTGTCGCTGGCGCTGCACGTCACCTACTGGGACCAGATCGGCTGGACGGACCCGCTGGCGCAGGCGCAATTCGATGCGCGCCAGGCCGAGCTGCTGCGCCACCAGCCGCGCCATGTGGCTTACACGCCCCAGTTTTTCGTGGGCGGCACAGAGTTGCGCAGCTGGGATACGCAGTTGCCGGCCGCCATACGCCGCATCAACGCGACGGCCGCGCCCGTCAACATCAGCCTGTCCGCCACGCCGGGGCAGGGTGGGAAATTACTGCTGGAAGCGAATGCCAGTGCGCCAGACCCGCTGACCAGCGGCCAGCTGTACCTGGCCATCAGCGAAAGCGGCATCGTGTCAACTGTGCTGCGCGGCGAAAACCGGGGCGCCACCCTGCATCACGATGCGGCCGTGCGCCTGTGGCTGGGGCCAGTTGCGCTGGCGCAAGGCCGCGCCCAACTGCGCCGCGAAGTCAAGCTGCCCGCCAACTGGCGCCCCGAACACCTGCAAGTGGTCGCCTTCGTGCAGCGGGCCGACAGCAGCGCCATCCTGCAAGCCGTCAGCACGGCGCCATGCGCCACGGGAGTACTGTGATGCATACGCAGACTGATTCCAACGCCGTGATCCACCCCGCCTGGCTGCGCCTGACGCACTGGCTCAATGCCGTCGCCGTGGTAGTGCTGGCCACCAGCGGCTGGCGCATCTACAATGCTGCGCCATTTTTCCCGTTCGAGCTGCCGCGCGCCCTGACCCTGGGCGGCTGGCTGGGCGGCGCCCTGCAATGGCATTTTGCCGCCATGTGGCTGCTGGTGGCCAATGGCTTGCTCTATCTGATCATTAATATGGTATCGGGACGGCTGCGGCGCCAGTTCTTTCCCCTGACGCCGCGCCTGTTGCTGGCCGATTTCGTCGCCGCGCTGAAAGGCAAGCTGGCCCATGCAGACCCGCGCCGCTACAACATGGTGCAGCGCGCCGCCTATCTGTTCGTCATGCTGGACTGCATCGTGCTGGTGCTTTCCGGCCTGGTGCTGTGGAAATCCGTGCAGTTCCCCCTCTTGCGCGAGCTGCTGGGTGGTTACGAGAGCGCGCGCCGCGTGCATTTCATCGCCATGGCGCTGCTGGTGGGCTTTGTCGGCGTCCACTTGCTGATGGTGGCGCTGGTACCGCGCACCCTGGTCGCCATGCTGCGCGGCCGCTAAGGAGATAATCATGAAAAAAACCATCCTCGTGCAAGAGCAGGGCCAGGTCATGCTGGCCGACGCCTTGCGCCAGATCAAACAGCCATCACGGCGCCTGTTCCTGCAGCGCAGCCTGACCCTGGGCGGCCTGTCGCTGCTGACCGGTTGCAACGCCAGCGACCCGTCCAGCATCGAGACAGCCTTGACGGCGGTCTCGCGCTTCAACGACCGGGTGCAGGGCTGGCTTTTCGACCCGAACAAACTGGCGCCGACTTATCCCGAATCCATGATCACCCGGCCGTTTCCCTTCAACGCGTATTACGGCGAAGACGAAGTGGAAGAGGTCGATGGCGATGCCTGGCGCCTGGAATTGAGCGGCTTGATCGCCGACAAGAAACCGTGGAGCTTGCCGCAGCTGCGTGCTTTGCCGCAGGAAACCCAAATCACGCGCCACATCTGCGTGGAAGGCTGGAGCGCCATCGGTAAATGGGGCGGGGTGCCGTTTTCCCATTTCCTGAAACGGGTCGGCGCCGACACGACGGCCAAATACATCGGCTTCAAGTGCGCCGACGATTACTTCACCAGCATCGACATGGCCACGGCCCTGCATCCGCAAACCATCATGGCCTTGACGTATGACGGCCAGGAATTGCCGCCCAAGTACGGCTACCCGATGAAACTGCGCATGCCCACCAAGCTGGGCTACAAGAATCCCAAGCACATCCAGGCCATCTTCGTGACGAATACGTATCCGGGAGGGTACTGGGAAAACCAGGGATATAACTGGTTCGGCGGTTCTTAGGAAGACGGCAAAGGCGGCCATGTTGCATTGCCTTGTCGTACTAATCGTACTGCCTGCGGCAATGCGCCTGGCCCTGACCCCTCCCGGCCTTCCTATTGTTTAGCAGCAAGCAGCACCCTGTAGCACAGCAACAGCTTTACCACCGGGCATTCGCCCATCCAACACTGAGACAAGGATTTATCATGAAAACCACCATCACCGCCATTATCGCTTCCGCCATCCTCATGTCGGGCGCCGCCTTCGCCCAGGATGCCATGAAGAAAGACCCGATGGCCAAGGACGCTTCAGCCGACGCCATGCACAAGGATGCGATGGACAAGGATGGCATGCACAAGCCGATGGCCAAGAAACACATGAAGAAGGATCACATGGCCAAGGACGGCATGGCAAAAGATGCCATGGCAAAAGATGCCATGGCGAAAGATGGCATGAAAAAGGACGAGATGAAAAAGGATGAGATGAAAAAGGATGCGATGGGCAAGTAAGGCTGAAGCAGATCAAGGCGTGGTGACTGCCTGTCACCACGCTGCGGGATTGATCACGCCGATGGCCATCAATGCCGGCTTGCAAAATAGATATCCCTGCATCAGGTCGATGCCCATCTCCTTCAGGCAATCGCGTTCGGCGGCCGTTTCGATACCCTCCGCCAGAACGGTAATGTGGAGTTCCTTGCAAATGGCCGTGATGCCCTTGACGATCGCCTGCTTGGGTGCGCTTGCCTCGATACCGCGCACCAGTTCCATGTCGATCTTGATGATGTGCGGCTGATACTCCGCCAGCAGGGTCAGTCCCGCGTAGCCGGCGCCGAAATCGTCGATGGCCGTCTGAAAGCCGAAGCGGCGGTACTCATGGAAGATGTTGACGAGGTGGGGCCGGTCGCGCACTTCTTCGCCTTCGGTTACCTCGAAGATGATGCGGCGGATGGGGAAGTCATATTCGCGCGCCGCGGCTAAAGTGGCCTGGATGCAAGCTTCGGGACGGTACACGGCATTCGGCAGAAAATTGATGGACAGATATTCCTGGATGCCCAACCGGGCCGCGCCCTCGATGGCGCGCACGCGGCAGGCCTGGTCGAACATATAGCGGTTTTCGTCATTGACCTGGGACAAGACCGAATAAGCCGATTCGCCGTTGGGGCCGCGCACCAGTGCTTCATGGCCAAAGATCGAGCGGGTGGACAGTTCGACGATCGGTTGATAGGCAAACGTGAAGTCGAAGTCCAGTGGCTCGTTGTCCCGGCACTTGCTGCAGCCTGCTTTTTTCCCGGCCTGGCCCGAGGTGTCGCTGGATGACGTCATGGTCGCGCTTGCCTCTGATGAAGAATATACAAGTTGTACACAGTCCTTATACCACGGTCCTGTGCCAGTAGCGCTATATTTATGTCCCGTCAAGACAGGGGAAGGCTGCGCCAGGACGGGTAAATGAGACAGAAAATAATACAAATTGCCTCATAGTAATAATTGATTGGCTAATCGCCGACAGGCGCTGTATTATTTCCATTAAGCAATTTACCAGTTCCGATGCGTCACGTCGTCACCGTGACCCGCCCATCGGAATAGCTGACCGCCCGCCGCCCATCCCCCGCGGTATTTCCCCGCCTACCGGCCCTTACGCGCAGTCGTACTGGTTTGCTGCATTCGACGATATCGTTTCAGGTGTTTCACCTCTGCTGCCTGCTGCTAGTCGCGAAACGACCATTCATTCTCAAGTTGGCCATGATGGCCGGGGATACGCTGCGCGCTTTTTTCGTGGTGCTTCCTGTAGCCGTCCCGGCATTCGCACGTGACTCCATTCATGCGCAAGCTGCGCAAAAAGAAATCCATGAAATTGCCTCCATCAACACTGGCGCTGCTCGTTACGCTGGCATGCACCGCCGCGCAAGTCCACGCCGAAGGCGTGCCCCTGTTTGGCCAGTCGCTGTCAGGCACCTCCGTGTTTGCCCTAACCTATGCGACGACCGGCGCCAACTCGACCGTCACAGGCGATATCGTCTCGGGCGATGTCGCCACCATGGGCGCCGCGTCGTTGCTCAGCGGTAATCTGCAGTCCCTGGGCGCGGCCACCATCGGTGCCAATGCCGTCTTGAGCGGCAATATGGTCAGTGGCGGCGCCGCCACCGTCGGCGCCAATGCCACCGTTGCCGGCAAGGTAGCGGCGCTGGGAGCCATCACCTTGTCCGCCAGTAGCACCACCCATGGCGCAGATACGCTTTCCGCGCTGCCGACGAACGTGCAGAGCAATGCGCAGCAGATCGGCGCCGCGCAGGCCGCACTGAAGAACATGGGGCAGGGGACCGCCCTGGGCACGACCATGACGCTCGATACCACGCTGTACCCGGGCGTGTTTACGGCTGCCAATCTGTCGACCACGGCCGGCATCACGCTGACCCTGGACGGACAGAACCGGCCCAATCAATCCTGGGTGTTCAATATCGACGATTACCTGGTCACTGGAGCGGCCATGAAAATTGTCTTGATCAATGCCGATGCCAGCAATAGCGTCATCTGGAACAGTGGCGGCTACACGAGCCTGGGGGCCAGCGGGGAGTTCATCGGCACCATCCTGGCAAAGGATTACGTCAGCGTAGGCGCGGGCACCAGCGTCACTGGCGTGGGAAGCGCATGCGGCGGGCTCTATTCCGCCACCTCGTATGTGTCGACGGGCGACGGCGCGAGCATCGGCGGCAGCGGCTGCCGCGGCATAGGCAGCGGTTTCGATATCGTGGACGGTACCGCTGTACGCAGCATCGACATATCGCCAGTGCCGGAACCATCCACCTACGCCATGCTGGTGGCCGGACTTGCCCTGCTTGGCCTGATGCGGCAGCGCAAGCAGGCTCGCCTGTAAGGGGACGCAAGGCGACCAAGATGCCAGTTTGCAATTTGTAGTAAGCTGGTCGCCTCCTGATTTCCTGCATGCACTGTCATGACCGAACGATCCGCCGCCGCGCTGTCCCCCGCAGCAAATCCCTCCGACAAATCGATCCGCCGCCGCTCGCTGTTTGCCGCCTGCAGCGCGCATGCCGTGCATGATGGCTTGACGGACGTGATCTATGTGCTCCTGCCCATCTGGCAGGCGCAGTTTGCCATCAGCTACGCCATGGTAGGCCTCTTGCGGGGCTCGTACTCGGGCATGATGGCCGGTTTCCAGTTGCTGGCCAGCCGCATGGCCAGGCGCTGGGGGCGCGAACGCCTGCTGGTGGGCGGCACCGCGCTGGCCGGCATCGCTTACCTGATCGCCGGGCAGGCGGGTGGCCTGGCCGTGCTGCTGTTCGCCTTGCTGCTGGGCGGACTGGGCGCCAGCACCCAGCATCCGCTGGCCTCGTCCATCGTCACCGACACGCACGAGGCGGGCGGCGGCGTGAAGGAGGCGCTGTCGCACTACAACTTTGCCGGCGATATCGGCAAGACCCTGATTCCCGCGCTGGTGGGCTTGCTGTTGCTGGTGTGCAGCTGGCAAGCCAGCGTTTCGCTGCTAGGGTTGCTGGGCCTGGCGGCGGCCGGCTTGCTGTGGTGGCTATTGCCGAAACCGGGCGAGCTTCAGGCGGGCGCGAAGAAGCCCGGCAAGAGCATCGTGGGCAGCGGCTCGAAGGCGAGCTTTCGCGCGCTGCTGGCCACCGGTACCCTGGACAGCGCCGTGCGCATGGGTTTTCTCACCTTCTTGCCATTCTTACTGAAAAGCAAGGGTGCGGGCACGGCCGGCATCGGCGTGGCGCTATCGCTGCTGTTCGTGGGCGGCGCCTTCGGCAAGCTGCTGTGCGGCTATCTGGGCGCGCGCATCGGCATGATGAAGACAGTATGGCTGACGGAATCGATGACGTCCGTGCTCATCGTCGCGGCACTGTGGCTGCCGCTGGCCGGCGTCATGGCCATGCTGCCCTTGCTTGGATTGGCGCTGAACGGCACCTCGTCCGTGCTGTACGGCGCGGTGCCGGAACTGGCCGAGCCTGGCAAGCGCGAGCATGCGTTCGCCCTGTTCTACACGGGCAGCATCGGCGGCGGCGCCCTGTCGCCCGTGCTGTTCGGCACGCTGAGCGACCATAGCAGCGTGAACACAGCCTTGCTGGCGCTGGCGGGCGTTTTGCTGCTGACCTTGCCGCTGGCGTGGAAGGTGCAGCGGGGCCTGTCACACGGTAGCGCCACATGACAGGAGGCCTTGCATGAGGCTGCCATTGCCGCGCGACAAACACGATACGCAGCATGCGCAAGAGCTCATCGCCTTGAGCTGGGAGGAACTCCGCCCCGCCATGCCGCAGATACTGGAATGGGTTCAAGATGCCAATTGGCCAGTGGCCGCCGTGCTCCTGCCTTATCTGGCTGGTATCGGTCCACGCCTCGCCCCCTATATAAAAACGGTGCTCGCCAGTGATGACGAACAATGGAAGTATTTTGTTCTGCTGGGTATCGTGCGCCATTCCCCGAAGCTGGCATTCGAATTAGGCGGGGAATTGAACCGATTGGCGCATGCGCCAACAATTGGAGAGCTGGAAGAAGGCGTGGCCGAGGTAGCTCGGGAAATGTTGGGACATTAGATAATAACCGTGCGCGACCGGCATCCGGTATTGGCATTGAGCGCATCAATATTGAATGTGCGTGCGTGTGGCCATTCCTGCGGCAGATGGGGGACAATCCGGTCCGAATTATGTCGACATCCGGGTTTTGAACCCCCCCCTATCATTTAACAGGAAGATTACATGGGTAATTTTAGTATCCCGCAAACCAATAAAGCACTCGCCGTGTATTTTCATGGCAAGACAGTGCCTATGCTCTTTGCGGTATTTGCGGCCATATTGGCGGCAGTGGCGGGATTTGTGCTGTATTTAAGCACGATCCTGCCGCAGAAAACGCTGACGGAATCTTCGGCCATGGCACTGAGAAATGGCGCCAAGCTGGGCACGCACAGCAATCTGACTATTCTTTATGGCACAGCGGCTTTTCTATTGCTGATCGCACTGCTGGTACTGGTGATGCGTGCGGTAATGCTCAAGCGGCAAAAGAGCCGTTTTGAATTGCATGAAGACGGCGTGGTGCATGAATCGGGTGGCATCCGCAGCTACGCTGCATTTGCCGATATCGAGGACCTGTATCTATTCGCCGCCGGCTCCACCGCCATGTCAGGCTTGATCAATAACTTCGCCTATCGCACGGGCGCCGACCAGCCCTGGATACTGGCTACCGCAGAACTCAAGCGTTTTAACGATTTCATGGACGAGTTTCGTTCCCGCTATGTCTTGCACCGCATGCCCGTATTAAAGCAGAAGCTTGCAGACGGCGAACGCGTGAACTTCCATTACATCAGTAGCGGCAACGTGTACAAGAAACGTTTGCTCGGCAATTTCCTGAATTTCAAGACACAAGTAGTGGCATTGTCTGCCCAGGGCTTGCATGTGGATGGCGTCACCTTTCCTGGCGCCAGCCTGAAGTGCATGAATCTGAGTGACTGGACCGAGAAAGTGACGATCAAGGATGCGGCGGGCGCCACGGTGTTTTCGTGCATCGGCACGGGTATCCTGAGTTTCGATCTGTTCGCCAATATGCTGGACGACGAGATTAATCAGGCCGCGTAAAAATCCGGCGAAAATATGCCTCCCGATACAGGGAGGCTTGCGACCGGGCTATCCCGGTCGGCAGTCAACTTCAGATAAAAGTGAAAACACATTGACTGTGGAATGACGAATATCAAAAAACATTTCATGCGCCTATGGCATGACTTGCCCGCCAGCACCCCCATCGTCTACACTCGCCGCATGAAAAATTTTGAAAAGCGGCGCGACCGCTATGACTTGTTCCGGGCATTTGACAATCCCCTCGTCAACATCAACTTCCAGCTCGACGTGCCGGACTTCCGGCCCTGGTGCAAGGAACGGAAAATCCCCGTGTTCCACTTCTTCCTGTTTTGCCTGCTCAATACGGTGAGGGAGATCGACAATTTCATGTACCGCATCTACCAGGGCGAGGTGATCAAGATCGACGATTTCCCCGCTTCCTACACCGTCATCAACGGCGACGAGAACCTTAACTACACGCGTTTCACGATGACGGACCGGCTCGATCTATTCATCGAACGCAGCCTGGAAGCCAAGCGCATCGCCGAAGCCAGTGCCGCGCTGATCAACACGGGCGAGGGAGAGACCGAGCGCGAGCAACGCAACAATATTTTCATCACCTGCCTGCCATGGCTGGAGCTGGCGGCCATCGAACACCCCATCTACCGCCACTGCGATGCCGATATCCCGACCTTTACCTGGGGCAAGTTCGGTCCCACGCAGGGGGATGGCCGCATGCGGGTGCCGTTTTCCGCGCAGGCCCACCACGGCTTTGTCGACGGCTACCATGTGCAGAAACTGGCGCTGGCGCTGGACCAGCGCATCGCCGCCATCATTGCCTAGTCCAGCGTAACTTGACTTAAATACGCGCTGGGCGCCTGGCCCAGCACGCGGCGGAAGGCGGCCGTGAAGGCGCTGGGGCTGGCATAACCAAGGTCCAGCGCGACCCTGGTGACGGCTTGCCCTTCGGCCAGCCGCGTGATGGCCGCCAGCAAACACGCTTGCTGGCGCCATTGAGCAAAGGCCAGCCCCGTCTGGGCGCGGAACTGCCGCGTAAAGGTGCGCCGGCTCATGCCCGCCTGCGCCGCCATCGCATCCAGGCTGCTGTCTAGGGTCGGTTGCCGGAGCAATTCCATGCACAGCCGCGCCAGCCGGGGTTCCTGCGGCAGGGGAGCGCTCAGGGGCAGGGGCCTGGCTGCGGCAATCTCATCGAGCAGCAAGCCCATCAATCGTCCGTCGCGCGATTCTTCCGCATACAGGGTCGCCACCGTCACTGCCTCGGCCAGCAACTGGCGCAGCAGCGGCGAAGCGTCCAATACCTGGCAATCGGGTGGCAAGCCCCTCCTGGCGATGGCGGCCTCGTCAACGAATATATTGTGCATGGTCACGGCGCCATGCATGCGCATGCCGTGGATGAGTCTGGCCGGGACCCAGCAGGCGCGCTGCGGGGGCACCAGCCAGTTGCCTTGCGGCGTATGTACGCTGATGACGCCCCGCGCCGCATAGGCGAATTGGCCGCGCGCATGGCTGTGGCTGGGAAACATCTCATCGGGCGCATGGTCGCGCGCCGTGGCGATCAATGGGCGCGGTACTTCCGTATAAAAATCATCCATGGCCCATACTCTACAGTATTTGACCTGACATCGAAGGCGGGCCGCTTGATCTCCGCTTACCATCCACTCTTTTTCAGGAGTGTATATGCACAATAGCTATCATCGCGTGGGTCATGGCGCTCACGCCGTCATCGTCCTGCACGGCTGGTTTGGCGACGCGCACGCGTTTGCACCGATGGAGGTGGCCCTCGATGGTGACGCTTTCAGCTATGTCTTCATGGATTGCCGCGGCTATGGCGGCATGCGCGGCGCGGCGGGCGAGTATTCGATGGACGAGGTCGCCCGCGACGCGCTGGCGCTGGCCGATGCGCTGGGTTTTGCCACATTCAGCGTGGTGGGTCATTCGATGGGCGGCATGGCGCTGGAACGGCTGGCCTTGCTAGAGCCCATGCGCTTGCGCAAACTGGTGGCCGTGGCGCCCGTGCCCAGCTGCGGCGTGGCACTGGACGGGGCGGCGCGGCAACTGTTTCTGGATGCCAGCGGCGATCGTCAGGCGCGGCGCGCCATCATCGCCCGCAGCACGGGCGGGCGCCTGTCCGCCACCTGGCTGGACTGGAAGGCGCAGTATTCGTGGGAAGGTTCGGATCCAGCCGCGTTCGCGGCCTACTTCCTCGCGTGGAGCGGCTCCGATTTCAGCGGCGAAGTGAGGCGGGCGGCGTCGCCGCTGCCCTTGCTGGCGCTGGTGGGAGAGCACGATCCCCGCTTCGATGCGGCCCTGATGCGCCGCACGTATCTGGCGTGGTACCCGCGGGCCAGGCTGGAAGTGCTGGCCAATGCGGGACACTATCCGATGAATGAAACGCCGCTGGCCCTGGCGGCCAGCATCGAGGCGTTTTTGACGGAAAAGGACTAGTTACGCGGTCTTGGCGCGCAGGCGCAACAGGCTCAGGCCCAATAGCACGAAGGCGCCGCCCGAAATGCGGTTGAACAGCTTGGCGCGTCCCGGCGTCGCCAACTGGGTTTTCAGCAGGCGCGCCAAGTTGGCGTAGAACAAGTGGGCCAGCATGGCGCAGGCGACAAACGACGTTGTCAGCACGGTGAACTGGATGGCCACGGGTTCGCCCGGCGTGATGAATTGCGGGAACAGGGCCGAAAAGAACAGGATGGCCTTGGGATTGGTCAGCGCCACCGTCAAGCCCTGGCGGAAGAGTTTCCAGAACGAATTAGGATTGGCCGCGCCAAGCGCAACGGGCGCATCGGCCACGATGCTGGTCTTGCTGCGCCATTGCTTGATGCCCAGGTACACCAGATACAGGGCGCCAGCCAGTTTCAGCAGCATGAAGGCCGTCGCCGAGGTCGCCAGCACGACGCCCATGCCGGCCATGGCCACGCCGGAAATGATGAACAAGCCAAAACCATTGCCCATGCTGCTGATCATCGCGCGGCGCGGGCCGACGGCGATGGCATTCGAGATGGCCAGCAGAACAGCCGGGCCGGGAGAAAACGTGACGAGCAGGGCGACGCTGCAGAAAAGCAGCCAGTTCGAGATATGCATGGGTGTTCCTGGGTGGGGCCGAAGCGGGATTGAGAGTCAAAACACGCTTATTGTACGAAGTTTTAGACTCCCGTGTCAGCGGCCCTCGCTTGAATTTGGCGCAACTTCAGGCAAACAGGCTGGCGACCATGTGGTTGATGGCGGCGCCACCGGCGATCAGCCAGCAGAAAAGCAGGCCGGCCAGCAGCAGGGGTTTGATGCCGGCGCGGCGGATGGCCGACATATGCGTCGTCAAGCCCAGGGCGGCCATGGCCATGGCCAGCAGGGCGGTGTCGAACTCGGTGATGGCAGCTACTGTAGTTGCTGGCAACAGGCCCAGCGAATTGAAGGCCACTGCGGCAATAAAAATGAAGGCGAACCAGGGGATGGCCAGCTTGGCCGCCTTGTCATGGCCGCCGGCTTTGGCCTTGCCGCGCGCCAGCACCGCCGACAGGATGACGAGGAAGGGCGCCAGCATCATCACGCGCACCATCTTGGCGATCACGGCCGCGTTCGCCGTTTCTTGCCCGATCGACTTGCCGGCCGCCACCACTTGCGCCACTTCATGCACGGTCGAGCCGATGTACACGCCAAAGGCCGTAGGCGTTGCCGCCAGCACATGCCAGCCCTGATTCAACTGGTACAGCAAGGGGTATAAAAAGATGGCGATAGTGCCGAACACCACGACCGTGGAGACGGCCACGGTGACATCCTCGCTGCGCCCCTTGACGACGGGTTCCGTGGCCATCACGGCCGCCGCGCCGCAGATCGAGCTGCCTGCGCCGATCAGAATGGCGCTGTTGCGCTCCAGCTTGAACACCTTGATGCCGAGGAACATGGCCAAGCCAAACGTGGATGCCAGCACCAGCGCGTCGATGGCGATGCCGGCCAGGCCCACTTGCCCGATATCCTGGAAGGTCAAACGAAAGCCGTAGAGGATGATGCCAAGACGCAATAAAGTCTGCTTGGAAAAGGCCACGCCCGCGCCGCAGCTGGGCGCCAGGCGGCCATACACGCTGTTGCCCAGCACAATGCCCAGCATGATGGCCAGGGTCAGGGCGCTCATGCCGTGGTTTTGCATCCATTCCAGCTTGCCCAGTTGAATGGCGCCCCAGGCGATCACGCCGCTCAGCAGCAGGCCCGGCAAAAGGCGGCCGTAGCGGTCGCTGAAACTTGTTGTATTCGTCGTTGATAGGGATGACATGCCGTACTCCATGGTTCTGTGTTCGTATGGCATGACTGTACAGCTCGTCGATTAAATGGTAAAACGGATTGTTTTTGTATGTTTAACCTGAAAAATAGGTAAGGCGGAGGAGTAAGGCATGGCGTTAACCTTGCGGCAACTGCAGATTTTCCTGGCTGTGGCGGACACGGGCAGCACCAGCGCGGCCGGCGACCTGATTGCGCTATCGCAATCGGCCACCAGTGCTTCCTTGAATGAACTGGAGATCTTGCTGGGTGCACAACTGTTCGACAGGGTGGGCAAGCGATTGCTGCTCAATGACAATGGCCGTCTGCTGTTGCCGCAGGCGCGGCAGATGCGCGACGGCGCTGCCAGCATTGAGCGCCAGTTCGCGGGCGCCGACCCGTCCGTGCCCGTCAGCCTGCAAATCGGCGCCAGCACCACCATCGGCATCTATCTGTTGCCGCAGATCCTGGCCCAGGCGGCGCAGCAGTACGGACGCAGCATCCCGCAAGTGACGATTGCCAACACGGCCGATATCGCCGCTGCCGTGGCCGCCTTCCAGGTCGATATCGGCCTGATCGAAGGACCGTGCCACGAAGCGGGCTTGCTGGTGGAGCCATGGCTGACGGACCAGATGCTGATCGTGGCCGCGCCCACGCATCCGCTGGCGCAGTTGCGCCATTTGCTCAGCTTTGCGGAATTGAACCAGGCGGGCTGGCTGCTGCGCGAAGCGGGCTCGGGCACGCGCGAAGCGGTGGAGCAGGCGCTGGTGCCGTACCTGCACTATCTGCGCGCTGCGGGCGAGTTCAGCAATTCGGAAGCCATCAAGTATGGCGCTGCGGCGGGGCTGGGTATCGCCTGTCTGTCCAGGGTGGTGGTGGCCGATCTGCTGGCCAGCGGGCAATTGGTGGAACTGGAAACCATGTTGCCGCCCCTGGAGCGCAACTTTTATCTGATACGCCAGTCTAAAAAAATACTCTCGCCCCGCTTGCGCGGTTTCCTGGAACTGTGCCGCCACGCCTCGCGCATGGCGGGGTAGGTACGCAAGGTATCATTTTGGCCGCGGAGCTTGTAATGCCGCATCGGGCGGCGCCAGCGTGCCTGCGCGCTGCCGCTTGACGGCGTCGGCCACGGCGCGCGCCACGTTGCGCACTTCTTCCTGCATATCGGTATCGCGGTCCAGGGTCTCATGGCTTTGCGCATAAGTGTCGTAATAGCCGATGTAGCGGTCCAGCCGTGATTTCGCGCCCGCATCGACCAGGCCCATCCAGTCCAGCCAGTCCGACAGGCCTCGCCGGACCCCTTCGATGCCGGCCACGTCGCCATGCACGACGAGGCCATACGCGCGCCCGGCCAGGTGTTTCGGATAATTCCAGCCTTGCAACTCCAGGGCCTTCGCTTCCACGGCTTTCTTGCCGTGCGTGGACGTGGGGTCCGGGTTGCCGCCATCGGCGCACACAAGCCGGTCTATCATCAGTTTCAGCACGCCGGGCGTCTGGTACCAGTACACGGGCGTGAGGATGATGACGGCATGCGCGGCCGTCCAGCGCTCGTATATTTCTGCCATCCAGTCATTCGTCTGGCGTTCTCCATGGTTCGGATAGCAGCTGCATGGCCAGTGGCACAGGGGCATGGCCGTCGAGACACAGCCCTTGCATGGATGAATGTGCAAATCATACGAGGAGGTCAGCAAGCTCAGGTCCAGCACGTCCGCTTCAATGGCGTCCGCCTGCAGCACTTCTTTGGCCCATTGCGTCATGCGCCAGGTCTTCGATATTTCGCCAGGGCAAGAACCGTCATTGCGTGCCGCGCCGCAGATCAGCAGCACGCGCGACGGCGTGGCGGGATCTTTCTGGCGCGCCTCGGCGGCCAGCAGACGGTCGCGCGTGCCGAGCCATTCCACGGATAAATCGTAGTCGGGGTCGGCAAAACCCGGTCCGGCCTTCTGCGTGACGGGCGCCTTGCGGCCATCCTGATAATTCTTCCACGCCACATCTTCCACTTGCACCAGGGCGTCGCGTACGGCGTCAAACGTGGGGTCGGCAAACGAGCGGATAAATTGCAAATGAAATTCGACCCTGCCCAGTGGCGCGGGCGCCTGGCCTTGGCGCGGCTGGGGAGTGGGGGGAGTGGCGGACATGGCTTCTCCTTGAAGTGGTGGCGCCATGGTGCCTGGAGTCCGGGTGTGGGTCTGTGCGTTGAGCAACTCTGCGACGATTGCTTGCCAAATTCCCGTTTTAGGGATAAATTCCCATATATGGAAAATGCAAAATTGACTGATAACGATACGGAACAGCGCCTGGCGGCGCGTTTAAAGCAGTTGCGCGTGGAGCGGGGCTGGTCGCTGGACCAGCTGGCCAGTGCCAGCCAGGTCAGCCGCGCTACCCTGTCGCGCCTGGAAAATGGCGAAGTCAGCCCGACCACGGCTGTGCTGGGCAAGCTGTGCGCCGCGTATGGCCTGGCCATGTCGCGCCTGTTGCGCATGGTGGAAGACGATTTCGTGCCCGTCCTGCGGCGCGCCCAGCAGGGCGTGTGGACGGATCCGGACACGGGTTTTATCCGCCGTTCCATCTCGCCGCCGTCGCGCGCGCTGGCTGGCGAAGCGCTCGAATGCGAACTGGGCGCGGGCGTCACGATCGCCTATGCCGCCTCGCCCCGGCCCGGCATGGAGCACCATCTATTGCTGCAAGAGGGCAAGCTGAACGTCACCGTCGACGGCCGCTCGCACGATTTGATGGCCGGCGATTGCCTGCGCTACCAGCTGCATGGCGCCAGCGCGTTTGCGACGCCGCACGATAGCGGCGCCCGCTATTTTCTCTTTCTTGTCTGAGGCTACCATGTCCGTATCGCTACGCCACTTTTCGTCCACCGATATTCTCGTCCGCCTGCCGGAACTGGGCGCCTTGCTGCAAGACTGCGTGCACGATGGCGCCAGCATCGGTTTCATCCTGCCCTTCGACGCGTCGGCCAGCCAGGCGTTCTGGACGGACAATGTGCTGCCCGCCGTGGCGCGCGGCGTGCGCCTGCTGCTGGTGGCCGAAGTCGATGGTCGGGTGGCCGGCGCCGTGCAGCTGGACTGGGACACCAATCCCAACCAGGCGCATCGGGCCGAAGTGCGCAAGCTGCTGGTCGCGCCCGCTTACCGCCGCCTCGGCCTCGCGCGCCAGTTGATGCTGGCGCTGGAAGAGCAGGCGCGCCTCTTGCCGCGCAGCCTGCTGACCCTGGACACGCGCAGCGGCGACCATGCGCAAGCGCTGTACTTGTCGCTGGGCTATGTGGTGGCGGGCAGCATCCCCGCCTATGCGCTGGCGCCTGCCGGCGACCGGCTGGACGCCACGACCATCATGTACAAGCAGCTATAGCGGGGAATTCAGGCGGGGAACTCAGGCTTTCAGGCGCGCTCTAACGGCAGGGGCGCGTGAGCGTGTCAGGGCGGGTGCCTCCTTGTCATGCGTCGCGACAAGGCTGATGGCCCGCGCCGCGTGCGGGGGCGCCACCTCCGTTCCCAAGGTGAAGATGCCCACCGTGCCCGATAGCTGCTGGGCGCGCTGCTGCATGCTGGCGGCCGCTACCGACGCCTGATCCACCAGGGCGGCGTTTTGCTGCGTCACATGCTCCATCTGCACGATGGCGGCATTGACTTGTTCGATACCGGACAATTGCTCGCCGCTGGCCATGCTGATTTCGCCCATGATGTCCGTCACGCGGTGCACGCTGGCAACGATTTCGCGCATGGTGGCGCCTGCCGTGTCGACCAGGCGCGCGCCCGCGTCGATCCGCTCGACGGAGTCGCCGATCAATTGCTTGATTTCCCGCGCCGCCCCGGCCGAACGCTGGGCGAGGGTGCGCACTTCGGCGGCCACGACGGCAAAGCCGCGTCCCTGGTCGCCTGCGCGCGCCGCTTCCACAGCCGCATTCAGGGCCAGGATATTCGTCTGGAAGGCGATAGCGTCGATGACGCCGATGATATCAACGATCTTTTTCGACGATGCATTGATCGAGCTCATGGTGTCGACCACTTCTGCCACCACCTTGCCACCCTTGCCGGCCACATCGGCGGCCGATAGCGCCAGCTGGTTGGCTTGCCGCGCATTGTCCGCATTTTGCTTGACGGTGCCCGTCAGTGCTTCCATGGAGGCGGCCGTCTGCTCCAGCGAACTGGCTTGCGCCTGCGTGCGCTGCGACAAGTCCAGGTTGCCGGCAGCAATCTCTCCCGAGGCACCCGCGATGTCCTGCGTACCGCCGCGCACGTCACCCACGATATGGATCAAGCTGGCATTCATGTCTTTCAGTGCCTGCAGCAACTGGCCAACCTCATCGCTGGATTCCACACGGATATTGCCGCTCAGGTCGCCGCCGGCCACCTTGCGCGCCACCTTGACGGCGTGCCGCAGGGGCCGCACGATGCCGCTGCTGATGAACCAGGCCGTGGCAAGGCTGAGCACGCCGCCGATCAGGCCCAGCGCGATGATCAGCACGCTGGTATTGTGCGCGCGGGCGATGGCCGCCTCGGCCGCCGCGCGCATCTGCGCCGATTGCGTGGCGATCTGCTGGTCGATGTCGCGCAGGGCGGGCTGCGCCTGCGTGCTGTTGCGTGTGGCCTGCAATTGCTCGATGCGCGCATAGCGCTGGTTCACGCTGCTGTCGATTTCCCCGCTCACCGTAGCAAGCTGCCACGTGCTGATGCTGACGACCACCGCCAGCAACAGCGATGCCAGCAAAAAACCCGTGGTCAGGCGTACACCGATGCGTATGTTAGAAATATTCATGTCCCCTCAGCTGTTGTCCCATGGTGGCCGCACCCCATGCGGGCGGCACGGCGCGGCGCTGTTGCCCCTGATGTTGCCGGGGTGAAATGAGTGTAGCAGTGCAATACTAAGTAATCTATAAATATTTCCATATTGGAATTGGTCACTGCTTGTTTAGCAACAGCTGGTAACTATTACTAGAACGCATAGCCGCCTTGCCTGGCGCCTGGCTTGGTGCCGGATAAAATTACCTGCCGTATTACAGATTCGTCCTACCTCGACACCCGGCATCGTCCGACTGGCGTGTGGCGGTGCCGCGCCTACACTGAACTTTGCACAGACCCGACGGCGGGTCCTGTCTTCTTACAGGAGGCTGAGATGGCGAATATCCAGGAAGGATCGGACGGTGCGGCAAACGAGGAAATGACGGCAAAGCGCCTGAACGTGATCGACTGGATCTCCATGATCCTGCTGATCGTGGGCGGCTTGAACTGGGCGCTGGTGGGCTTGTTCGATATCGATATCGTGGCCCGCATCCTTGGTGCCATGTCGACCGCGTCGCGTGGCGTGTACGTGCTGGTGGGGTTGGCGGCGCTGTATTCTATTTACCTGTGCCTGCGCAAGCTGCCCACCAAGCCCTAGGGGAAGCAGATGACTGCCGGCGTGCATCCCCGGCATGAACGCGAATTCAAGCAGCTGGAACGAAACTTCAAGCAGGAAGGGCGTTACCCGGGCTGCGCGCAAGAAGCGTAAGGGCTGGCTGCAAGCGCTGCAGGCTTGAGCTGCGGTCATGACTTGATGGGTCGGCCTGTACGCATGCGCGCGGGCAGGCCGGTGCGTGACCTGCCTACTTACCTGCTTGCTTACTGCGTGCGCAAGTAGGCCAGCAAGTCGGCCACTTGCTGCGCATTGCCGATGCCCCAGAAGCGCATGTTATTGCCGGGAATGAAATCGCTGGGGGCTTTCAGGAAGCCGGCCAGGTTTTGCTCGGTCCAGACAATATTCGCGTTTTTCATGGCCGCCGAATACTTGTAGTCTGTGGTGGAGCCAGCCTTGCGGCCGATCACGCCCGTCAGCTTGGGGCCGAAACCGCCGCGCGCCGAAGGCCCCACCTGGTGGCAGGAGGCGCACTTGCGAAACGCCGCCTTGCCCGCTTCGGCATTGCCCGTGAGGGTGGCGGTCGCGCCGGCTGCCTGCGCGGCGGCGCCTGGCGCCAGCAGCAAGGCTGCAGTGGCGAGAGGGGAGAACAAGCGTAAAAGGAATGCGAATGTCATTGGAGGAGCAAGCATGCATGCTGGAATGCCGTACGTGGCAAGGGATGGCACATTTTACAGCCAGGCATCAAAACTTGCCCGTCGGCGCGCGTGGCAATGCCGGAAATTGCTGGCGAGCACCTTGACCATCCGCATGGCTGATTTAGGACTTGCCGTGCGCGGCTAGCGCTTGCCGCCTTGCGCACCCAGCGCCGCCATGGCCGACGCGAACACGATGCAGGCGATAGCCAGCCACTGGGTCAGGCTCAGCAGTTCTCCCAGCACGGCCATGGCAGCCAGCGCGCTGACGGCCGGCGCCGCGCTGCTGAACATGCCGAACACCCCTTGCGGCAAGCGGCGCAGGGCAAAGATTTCCAGCGAATACGGCAGGGCGCTGGACAGCATGGCAATGGCCAGGCCCATCAAGGCAATCGACGGCGCTAGCAAGGCCGTGCCCGAGTAAGCGACGCCGATGGGCACCGTTACCATGGCCGCCACCGTCATGCCCCAGGCTACGGCTTGCCCGCCTTGCAAGGTCGAGGCGCGCTTGCCAAAGATGATATACAGCGCCCAGCACAGGGCCGCCCCCAGCGCGTACGCCACTCCCACAGGGTCCAGGCTGCCCGGGCTGCCTTGCAGCGGCAACAGCAAATACAAGCCGAACACGGCGCAAGCCACGGCCAGCAAATCGCGGGGCCGGCGCGACGACAGCATGGCCACCGCCAGCGGCCCCGTCACCTCGATGGCGACCGCAATACCGATCGGTATCAGCGCAAACGCCCGGTAAATCAGCAAATTCATCAATCCCAGCACGGAACCGTAGACCAGCAAGTTCAGCACATCCTTGCGCGTCAGGCGGAAGCGCCAGGGACGAAAGATAGCCAGTAAAATCAGCGCCGAAAACCCCACGCGATACGCCGTAATCCCCTCGACCCCGATGACAGGAAACAGATTTTTCGCAATCGCCGCCCCCAGATTGACAGAAATCTGCCCTCCCAGGACGGCCAGGGAAGGGAGCAAAATGCTGTCGGGCAGGGGGGAGGTCGAGGCGGGGGAGGTCATGGGGCGCCATTTTAATACGCAGCAGGCCGCCAGTCGCTGGCATATCTGCAACGGACGGCAATTTTTCCATGGACACTGGCACGCAATGCGGAGCGGGCACCTGTTGTGGCAGTGCAAGTATTTCCGGAGAATGCTATTCTGCCTGCATGCCCGGAACTACCGTGCGCCACCCCCGATTCTTCATCTTGATGGAGCCGCCCCATGAATGGCAGAAGCATTGCAGTGACCGTGGCTTTGGTATTTTCCGCTGATATGGCCGGTGCGCAGGCCTTGCCGCCGCAGGCGCAATTGCCAAGCTGGGCGACGCAACAGCTTGAAAGCCTGGCCAAACGCGAGGCGATCGAAATCAATGCGCGCATGAATCCCTTTGTCTTGCGCGGCGATTTCGATGGCGATGGGAAGGGCGATCTGGCTGTGCTGATCAAGAGCAAAGACAGCAAGAAAGAGGGCATCGTCTTCCTGTTCAAGCAGAAGGCGGCGCCCCTGATCGTCGGTGCCGGACATGCATTGTCCAACGGCGGCGACGATTTCGCCTGGCTGGAAGTCTGGCAGGTGGAAGACAAGGGTTCGCGCCAGCACAGCTACCATGAGAAATCCCTCAAGCTGAAAACGGACGGGATCGTGGTGGGGAAAGAGGGTGCTGCCAGTGCCCTGATCTATATCAAGGGTGGCAAGGCAGTGTGGCAACAGCAGGGCGATTGACGGCTACTCGCGCCTGTCTGCTTGCCCGCCGAGCAGTATATTAACGTGTCAATCAGGAGTAGCAGGGAAATGCATGTATTCAGTATCGGCGACACCAATTTTGAAGTGGATGTCGCGAAATCCCGGATCAGCCTGGCTGCACGCGCCGATGGCATGCGGGAAATCAATATCAGGATTGAGGCCGATGACGACGTGTTCATGCGGCTGACGGAAGACGACGATGCACCCTGGTCGTGGGCCTTGTATCCGCCATCCTTCATTTTGCAAGGCTTGCTCGTGGCGGGGGCGGATGCCGCGCCCGTGCATATGCTAGCCGTTGATGCAAGCTGTACAGAGGGTGAATGTAGTCTCTACATGATGGATTACCATGATGTCGCGGAGCTGCGCCTGGTGGAATTGTCCTCGCAACGCCTGGCGCTTGCAGGCAAGGTGGACTTCTTTGGTAGCAGCCTGCCGTTTGCCATCGATATGCCGCGCATGGTGTAGCCGGGTCTTTGGCGCAGCGACTGGGCGACTATTGGGGCAGCCAGTACAGGCCGCCCGCAGGTCATTAGTCCAGCTTCAAGGCCTTCGCCACATCCTCCCACGCCACATATTTGAAGTTCTGCGGCCCATCGGGCAAGCGCTTGTAGCCATCCTGGATCACCAGCATGCCTTGCGCATACGCGCCGCCCAGGTTGGCGGAGGTGACGTCGAGGCCATCCGTTTCCGAGGTGCCGTCTATGCCTGCCGGCAAATTGAATCCCACCTTGAAGCGGCCGCGCACTTTATACGGTGCTTGCGCATCGAGCACCACGTAGCTGCTGTCGCCCTGGCTGGAAACGATCAGGTAGCCAGAGTCAGCCTTGCCGTTCGGCTTGCGGTAGATGGCCATGCCTTCCACGTCGGCGCTCAGGTTCGCTCCCACCGGCAAGACCATGGCCAGGGTGTCCGGCTTGGCGGCGTCGGCCGAGGTGGTCCACACGCCGCGCGTTTCCTCGCCCAGGAAGAGGCGGGCGTTGGCGTCGTCGGCCACGCAGCCTTCCGGTTGCGTGGCGACCTTGAAGCTGCGCAAGAGGGTGGCGCTGAACTGGTTGCCGCTCACGCCAATGCGGTATTGCTGGAAGGTGCCATCCTTGTCGTTGATAAACGCTTCCACGCCGCCGCTGGCCGGTTGATACAGGCACATGCCGTAGATGCTTTTCAGTCCGGTCGGAAAACGGCCCGCTTCCGCCACGTCGCCACTGGCATTGATGGTGAAGAGCATCATGCTGTTGTCGTCGCGCTGGGTGGCCACGGCCAGGTCGACCTTGCTGCCGCCAAAACTGATGTTTTGCCGCACATCGACGTTGTTCAAACGGCCCACTTCCAGCAGCTGCGTTTGCTTGCCTTGCAGGTCGTAGACCAACAGACCCTGTTTCTTGTTGGTGCCGAGGGTACGCGAGTCGGCCGGGTTGCTGGCCAGCCAGATGGCCGGATCGTCGGCCGCGTCGCCCTGGCGCGCCATCGGCTCCGTCTGCGCTTGCGGGGCGATGATGGCCACAGCAGCCTGCGTTTCCCCCTTGCCGCGCCATTTTACGGGCCGCGCTTGCCAACCATTCTTGCCGCGCAGCAGTAGCGTGTCTTCGTCCAGTGCCAGCTGGCTGTCACCCTTGCGCACGTTCAAGGCGACGGCCTGGGCTGGCTGCGCCGTCCATGTACTCCCCTGGCGGGCGTACAAGTGCAGCTTTTCCGCCTTGCCATCGAGTACGGCTACGCCGCCCGGCAGCACGGCCAATGCACCGGCGCCGCCATCCAGCTGGCCGTACGGCTTGCGCAAGGCCACCACCTCGCGCTTGCCCATGCCTTCGGACTCGGCGTCATAGGCCCACACGCCCATGTCGGACTCGCTCACCAGCAGGCGCTGCGCGCCATCGTCGACCCGGCAATGCTTGGCGTGCGGCGGCAAAGCCAGTTTGCGCACCAGGCTGCGCTGCTCGCCCTGCATCACCCACTGTTCCGCCTGGCCATCCTTGCCGATCAAGAACAGATGATCGAGTCGCTGGGCGTCGCGGTACAGGCAGGACGCTTCCACGGAAAACGTCGGCACGGGAAACGGCGCCAGCTTGACCAGTTTGCCTGCCTGTACGTCCACGGAGACGGGCAGGGGGCGCTGCGTATCGGCCTCCAGGAACACGGCCAGCACGCGATTGGCATCGATGCGCGTGTCGAGCTGCTTGGCGCGCACGGCGATGCGGTCCTGCTCCTGGCCGGCCGCAGTGAACAAGCGCAAGCCGTGCTTGTCCAAGGTCAGCCAGCCGCCGCCGGGCAGGCGGGCCAGCTCTTCGGCCTCGTGCGCGAAGGCGGGCACAGTGTTAGACGCGACCGGGGTGGCTTGCGCCGTGCCGGTGAGGCAAAAGGCAGCCAGCAAAGCGCTGCACAGGACGGTTGTTTTCATGTTATTCAAGATCCTCATCAGAAGGCGCTGGCTTTCAGGCTCACTTTAAAAGTGCGGCCATACTGTTCGTTCTGCACGTTGTATTGCTTCGTGCCCTGGTAGACGTAGTATTTCTCGTTGTTCAGGTTGGCCACCTCGAACATCAGCTGGAACTGCTTGCTGATCTGGTAAGACAGCGAGAAATCGAGCTGCTTCTGGCTGGCGACGATGTGGTCCTGGCTTTGGTCGAGGATGTCGCCGCCCATTTCCAGCAGGTAGGGCGACTTGTAGTTGAGGGCCAGGCGGGCGCTGATCGGACCGGTTTCATAGCCCAGCATTAAATTCATCACCTGGTTCGACTGGCCCGGCAGGCGGATGTCGCGGGTGAGCTGCTTGTTGCCGGCCTTGTCGAAACGGCCGATTTGCGCGCTCGAGGTGCTCAGGGTGCCATTCACGCCGACGAGAAACTTGTTGAACGGTGCCGGCAACATGCGCAGCGGCTGCATGTAGGCCAGTTCGATGCCTTTGACTTTGGCCGCGTCGCCATTCGCATACGAGGTGGCCGTCGTGTAGCTTGCCCATTGGCCCGTGCCGGCCAGATTCGTCGTGTACGTAAAATTCTTGATGTCCTTGTAGAAACCGTAGGCCGATATCACGCCGTCGTTGCCCAGCACGCGCTCGATGCCCAAATCCAGGTTGTTTGCCTTCAAGGGTTTCAAGTCCGGGTTGCCGATCACGGCTTCCGTGTTGCTGGCCAGGCTGATGCCGGGCGCCAGCTGGCTGAAGTTGGCGCGCACCACGGCTTGCGTCCAGGCGGCCCGCACGCTGGTTTTTTGATCCAGGTCATAACGGGCTTGCAGGTTTGGCAGCCAGTTGGTGTACGAACGTTCGCGCGTCAAGGGCGTGGCAAGCCCGGCGCTGTCCACTTGCGAACCGGCAGCTTCAAAGCTGGTGCGTTCAAGACGCACGCCGCCCAGGATGTGCCAGGCGTCGAAGTCATAGCTGTTCTGCACATACATGGCGTTGATGTCTTCATGCATGCGGTAATCGTTGATGATGGACTCGGTAGCCAGGCGCGCCTTGTCGCGGTCCAGGCCGGCCACGCGGGCGCGGATCAGGCCCGGGTCCAGCGCCACGCCGATGTTGCCCAGATCGTAGTCGAGATTGTGGCCCTGCACGAAATTGCTCATCGAGGTAGAACCGGCGCCCCAGAAATTGCCGCTCGACGCCTTGCTGCTGTTATATGTCCATTGATCCGTATCATTGGTTTTTTCGCGGCGGCTGACTTTGGCGCCGAATTTCAACGTGGCGATGTCGAACTTGCGTGCCAGGTCGATGCGCGCGTGGTGTTCATTGTCCTTCGAGTAGCGCTTTTGCAGGGTGATGGCGTTGAGCGCATAGCTGGCCGGGTCGTACAGCGAGGCGGGGCCGCTCAAGACGGGTTCCTGAGTGTCATTGAAACTGATGCCGGCGACATTGCTGGTGCTGCGGAAACGGCCATCGTTCAGCGACTCCGGCGTGTCTTCCGTCGCCCGGCTCATGCCGCCTTTCACGTCCAGGGTCCAGTCGCCCGATTTCTGCTGCGTGCCCAGCACGAGCGAGCGTACTTGCTGCGTGTATTTGCGCTGGCGGATGCGGCGCTCGGCGCGCGCGCTGGCCGATGCGCCTTCGGCAAGGCTGCCGCCCGCGATATTGCTGATGGTCAGGCGGTCGCGCACTTCATCGTCGGAAAATTCGCTGACGAACGAGCGCAAAAACCAGCTGTTGCCCGCTTCCGGACGGTAATCGAGGTTGACTGCCAGGGCGCCGCGCTTGCGCACGGGCAGGTAGTCGCGCAATTCCAGACCTGACAATTTGCCCTTGCTCCAGGCGCCGCCCGTTTCTACGTCGTCGGAGCCGAACGAGCGCTTTTCCGCGCTCAGGCCGGCGGCCACGCCAAGCTTGCCATCGAGGAAGCGCTGGGCCCACAGGGCGCCGCCGCTGGGGCTGGTCTTGCCCGTTTTTTCATCATGGCTGGCGGCCACGTTGGCCGACAGCAGCTTGCCCGGCAAGTCGAAGGCGGACAGCGATTTGACTTCGATGGTGGCGCCCAGCGAGTTGGCATCCATTTCCGGCAGCAAGGTCTTCGACACTTCCAGGGTGCGTATCAGGCCGGCAGGCAGGATGTCCAGCGCCACGGCGCGGCGGCCCGCTTCCGGCGACGGTACCAGCGCGCCATTGATGGTCACCGCATTCAGGTCCGGGCCCAGGCCGCGCACCGTGATGTAGCGGCCTTCACCCTGGTCGCGCTGCACGGACACGCCCGGCAAGCGGGCCAGCGCCTCGGCCGCGTTTTTATCGGGCAGGCCGCCGATGTCGTCGCTGCTGATGACGCTGATGATGTTGTCGGCTTTCTCTTGGGCGGCGATGGCGTTGCGCAGGCTGGCGCGCTGGCCGCTGACGACCACGGTGGCGCCCGCCTGGCCATCGTCCTGGGCTTGCGACTGCGCATGGCTTTGAGCGCTGAAGATGGCCATGATGCCGAGTGACAGGGCTGTCAGGCGCAGCGGGGAGGGAAACGAAGTGTGCATGGTTTTCATGAAGAGCTCGGTTAGGGAGGAAGGAACCGGGCGGATTCTAGGCAGCAAATATGACGGTTGCGTGACAGGCAAGGGCTTGCCACCTTGAAAACAACGGCAGGTGTACGCTTTCCGGCCATAAATGAACCGTGATGAGCTGAAATGACCTGCCAGCGCAGGGCGCATGGGCACTCGCTTGCCGGATTTGCATCAGCTGCGCTGCTAATGATGAGCCGTTTGCACCTGCCTCACGGGCGCGGGGCATGTCATCGTGCCGTCATGGGCGGGCGCTATCGTGGCGACAGCACCACTTTTAAAGGTTCCCCACATGCTGCCGTTGCACCGTAACAGTCTGATTGCCGCCGCGCTGGCATTGCCCCTGTTCTTTTTTCTGTACGCCACACTGGGCCACGTTAAACCGTTTGCCATCTGGAAGTGGATGGATATCGTCTGCGAAGGCGGCACGGCCGTCATGGCGGGCATCTGGTTCTTGTTTACCCTCAGCAGCCGTCCGCGGGGACGGGTGACGAGCCTGATCGCCGGCGGCCTGTGCGCCATCATGCTGGGGTCCTGGGCCGATTGCCTGGACGAATTCTTTGCCGTCGACAAGAGCGCCTTGTGGGATAACTGGCTGGAGGCCTTGATTCCGTTTGGCATGCTGGTGCTGACCATCGGCATGTATTACTGGCGCCAGGAACAGTTCCGCCTGAACGAGCACCTGCAAAAGCGCGAGCGCCTGTTCCGCGACCATCGCGCCTTCGACCGCATCACGCAACTGGCCGACGCCAGCTACCTGCGCACGCAGATGCGACTGGAACAGGAGCGCCGGCCCGGCCTCGATTGCGCGCTGGTCTTGCTCGATATCGACAGTTTTCACCTGATTAACCGCGAATATGGCCACCGCGAAGGCGACCGCGTGTTGCAAGCCGTGGGCCACATGCTGCTGTTGAACTTGCGCAATGACGATCTGCTGTGCCGCTATGCGGGCGACCGCTTCGCCGTGCTGATGCCGGGCGTGTCGCGTGAGGACGCGGCCGTGAAGGCGCGTCATCTGTGCGCCATGGTGGGGCAGATGCGCCACCACGCCAACGACAACCGCGAAATCCGCTTGAGCCTGCGGCATGCCTGCTCGCTCACCGATGGTGTGCCGGAGGTGGTGCTTGCCGAGCTGAGCCGGGCCGTGGAAACGCCGCGCTCCGGTGCCGGGATCAGTTCCGCCGCGCCTGCGTGATGCCACTGAACCAGCAGGGCGACGCCAGCATCGCGGCCCATCACCAGCCGGCGCTGGTGCTAGATTATGCGCGCAGCCGCGACCTGGACGCGGCATCGCTGCTCAAGGGCACCGGCCTCGATGGCGGCGCGCTGCCGTCCGCGGAAAGCCAGGTCAGCGCCGCGCAATACCTGCAATTGCTGGCCAACGTGGCGCGCGGCCTGGACAGTGCCGATACCAGCTTCATGCTGGGCCAGCAAATGCTGCCCGGCCATTACGGCGCCGCCAGCCATGCCTTGCTGCAGGCGCAGAATCTGCGCCAGGCCTTGACCATCCTGTGCGATTTTCATGCCTTGCTGTGTCCGTTGTTGCAGCCCCGTTTGCGCGAGGCGGGCGACATGCACGTGCTGTACTGGGTTGCTGCGTTTGGCGCGCCGAGCCAGCTGCCTTTTCTGGTGGAGATGCACATGACGGCACTGGCGGCCATGTGCCGCTGGCTGGCGGGAGTCTCCTTGCCGTGGCGCTTCTGCTTCAACCGCGCGCGGCCCCGGCACGTGGAACAGCATGAAGTGCACCTGGGCCAGTGCCTGCGTTTCGATTGCCAGGTCGACGCCATGCTGATCGATTCCAGCTGGCTCGACAAGCCTTGGCCGCGCGGCAATGCCACGGCCGCCGCGCTGGCCTTGCGCGCTGCGGCCGTGGCGCCCGTGCCGCCAGCGAGCCTGCTCGGTGCGCTGTACGATTACCTGCTGGCCAATATCCGCTGCGCGCCGACCCTGGAACGCACGGCGCAGGAGTTTGGCGTCAGTCCCGCCACCTTGAAACGCCACCTTGCGCGCCATGGCACGCATTTCCAGGCCGAGCTGGACCAGGTGCGCGCGCACAAGGCCATTTACCTGTTCCAGGCGCATGGCTACGACAACGATGCCGTGGCCGCCTACCTCGGCTTTCATGATGCCACCAACTTTCGTCGCTCGTTCAAGCGCTGGACGGGGCAAACGCCGCAGCTGTTGCGTCACGCCTTGGCCTTGTTTGTTGCTGGTTAAAGACGTTCTGCGCGCAGCGTTGTGCGCCGGCGCCACAGACAGTCGTTCCAGAGGGAACAATTGCCCGTTCTGCCACATCCATAGTACACTCGATCAGAGAGCGAACAGACGCGCTTCGAGGCGCTCCGGCACGGCGTCACGCGACGCCGCAACGCCGCCATTTCGATGGCGGGCCGGCGGCAGACGACCGGTGTGCCGTGCCTTAACCCAGCCTGGAAACTGGCGTCCCCAACGTGGTGCGCCGGAAACCGGGTAACTTGATAATGCTCAATCGTGTATTCACAATCGCAGATCGATCCAGTCGTCAGTTTTCGCAACACCCAGGGTGAGGCGGTGCGCGGCACGATTTTCAACTTGCAGCGCAATTCGCTGGTCATGGAAATCTACAATCCATACTCGATTGTGCAGGTCAGCGAGGTGCTCAATGACGTGACGGTGCGCATGGGGGCGAAGAACGCCTACGTCGGCAAGGCCGTCGTCATCAGCAGCGTCAATACGGGCCTGACCGCCATCGTTTCCGTGACCCTGATCGACGAGTGGCGCGAGCTCAGCGACGTGGTCGTAGTCAAGGGCGCCGTGGCGAAAGAGTCCAGCGCCTTTGTCGCCGGCTGGGGCGAGCGCTTCCGCATCCGCCGCGACTACCAGATCGTCGTCAATGAAATGCGCGCCTTTTTGTCGGAAGTGGCGCGCTGGGTCGAGCAGGTCGACTTGTCCGATTCGCTGCCCAAGGAAAACGGCCGCCTGCGCGCCGACATCTTCGATGAACTGGCCTTGCCGCTGATGGAGCAAACCCAGTTGTACTTGCGCCAGCTCGAGGTGGAAGCCTCGCTCGTCGAGGAAGAGCGGGCGCCGGCCCACCGCGCGTTCGCCCAGGCGGCGCTGCACCCGCTGATACTGCGCGCGCCCTTCGTCTTCCGCACGTTTACAAAACCGCTCGGCTATGCGGGCGATTACCAGATGGTCAACCAGTTGCTGGATGATCCGCGCCAGGGTCCCAGCACCTATTTTCAGATCGTCAACGCGGCCTTTTTGCAGGCGGCCGTCGCCACGGCGCACCGCAACCGCATCGATATACTGACGCAATTCCTGGCGCAGAAAGCGGCCGAGGCGCGTGTTGCCGGGTGCGTCTACAAAGTGCTCAACGTGGGCTGCGGCCCGGCCATCGAGGTGCAGCGTTTCCTGGAAACGTGCCCCGATGCGCAGTGGCTGGCCTTCGAGCTGGTCGACTTCAGCAGCGAGACGCTGGACTGGACGCGCGCGCGCCTGAGCACCATCATGCAGCGCACGGGACGTGTGGTGGAGATCGATTACGTGCATGATTCCGTGCACAACCTGCTCAAGCGCCGCCACGGCTCGGGCGCCACGGGCTCGCCCGGCAGCTTCGACGCCGTGTATTGCGCCGGCCTGTTCGATTACCTGTCCGACAAGGTGTGCGCGCGCCTGCTGCTGCACTTCGCCTCGCGCGTGGGGCCGGGCGGACGTTTGCTCGTCACCAATGTGCACGCTGACAATCCGGGCAAGTTCGGCATGGAGCATTTGCTGGAGTGGCATTTGATCTATCGCAATGAAGCGGGCTTGTCGGCCTTGCTACCCGAACACGCGACAGAACCGAAAATCTATGTCGACGCTACGGGCGTGAATGTGTTTGCAGAAGTGAGCATTCCTTGATGGATACTCCAGGCCTGCACGCCGGCTACGCGGCCGTTCTGCGCGACTTCCGGCTGGAATTCAGCCGCGGCGGAGCCTACACGGGCATCGTGCTGATCCTGCTGGGCGTGGGTCTCGATTTGGCCCTGTATCCCGACAAGCAGTCGGCCTTCACCAGTGCGCGCATCCTCGTGTCGGCGCTGATCTTTTGCGTCGTGCTGGCCATGCGCACGCGCTGGGCGCAGGACCGCATCCAGGGACTGACTTTTGTGTGGCTGATCCTGCCGCAAATCATGATCGCATGGATGATCGCCGTCACGGAAGGCGCCACCTCGATTTATTACGTGGGCATGACCCTGGCCATCTATTCGTCGGGCATCGTGCTGGCGTTCGGCTTGTGGCAAAACATGGTTTTCGGCGCTATCTCCTGTCTGCTGTACGTGGCTGCCTGCGCCTGGCATGCGGGCGGCTTCAACTTGCCGGACACCTTTGTCGTCAACTGCTTGTTTCTCATCATGTCGGCCAGCATCAGCGCCGTCTTCACCTATTTCAATGAGCGCGCCCGCTTCATGCTGTTCCAGCTGAAGGCGGAAGTGGCGCAAAAGAACACGCAGCTGGAAGAAACCAATAAAAGCCTGGCCGATATCAAGGGGCAGATGCTGCAGCAGGAGAAAATGGCCGCCATCGGCACCCTGGCCGCCGGCATGCTGCATGAAGTCAACAATCCCGTGAATTTCTGCATGATGGCCATCGAGGTGGCCATCGAAGATCCGGCCGCCCAGCAAAGCGCGCTGGTGAGCGAATGCCTGGCCGACGCCAAGCAGGGCATGCTGCGCGTGCAGCACATCGTGTCCGACTTGAAGACCTTTGCCTACCGCAAGAGCGGCAACCAGCTGGAAACGGGGCACTTCCAGTTTCGCAGTGCGCTCGACGCGGCCATCCGCCTGGTGGGGCATGAAACGAAGAATGTCAGCATCAGCCACGACTTGCCGGTCGACACCCTGGTGCGCGGCGACGAGGCGGCCATCGTGGGCGTGCTGATCAATTTGCTGGGCAACGCCGTGCTGTCCATGCGCAAGGGTAATGCACCGCCATTCGAGATCCGCATCACAGCCCGCTGGGATGACAAGCGTCTGCGCATCAGCGTGCGCGACAACGGCCCCGGCATCGCCCCGGAAAACCTGGCGCGCGTGTTCGAACCGTTCTTTACCACGCGCGAAGTGGGCCAGGGGCTGGGCTTGGGCCTGAGCATCAGCTATGGCGTGATCGAACGCCATGGTGGCACTCTGAGCGCCGAAAGCGAGCTGGGCAAATGGGCCAGCATGAATTTCGACTTGCAGCGCTCCGACTGGGAGGGCCGTTAACATGGATAACGATAGCCGCGCCAGCGTGTTGTACGTGGATGACGAAGCGCTCGCCTGCAAGTATTTCGAGCGCGCCGTCGGCCCGCGCTACCGCGTGCTGACGGCGCAGAGCGTCGATGCGGCGCTGGCCTTGCTGAAAGACCAGGCCGCCCGCATCGACGTGCTCGTTACCGATTACCGCATGCCGGACCGCCTGGGCAGCGAGTTGCTGCAGGAAGTGGCGCAACGCTATCCGCATATCGTCTGCATGCTGGTGACGGCCTACGCGGACAAGGAAGTGTTGCTGGAACTGATCAACGGCGGATCGCTGTTCCGTCTGCTGGAAAAGCCGCTCGACTTGCCCGCCATGCAAACGGCGCTGCAACTGGCCGTGCAGACGGGACGCGAGCGCGCGGCGCGCCGCCAGGGGCTGGTGGCGATGGAAGAATCGCTGGCCTTTCTCGCGCATGAATTGAACACGCCGCTGGCGGCCATCGCCAATTTTGGGCGCGGCATCGCGCGGCGAGCGCAGACGGACGCTGCACCGCAAGCGGAGATCGGCGAAGCGGCCACCTTGATGCACGACAATGCGCGTTATTGTCTGTCCGTGCTGGCCAGCTTCGTCGACACGGTGCGCCTGGCCAGCGCCGGGCCCGGCATGCAGGGTGGACGCAGCGCCGGCAGCGCGCGCCAGCTGCTGGCCGTCTTGCTTGAAAGCTATCCCTTGAGCCCGGCCCAGCGCGCCGCCATCACGGTCGAGCAGGGCGAGGATTTCGCCATTGCCGAGTCACCCAACTGCGTCGCGCTGATTTTATCGTCCGTGCTGGCGAACGCCTTGCGCTCGGCCGGTGAGCACGCCCATCCTGCGATCGGCATCTGCATCGATGCCGGCCGCATCACGGTGCGCGACAATGGCGCCGGTATTGCCCCCGAGATTGTTGCGCAGCTGTTGATCGACCCCGTCGGTGCCAGCGGCAATGAAGGCAAGGGCTGGGGCATGGTTTTTTGCCACCGCATGATGCAATCGTTCGGCGGCAACCTCGATATCGCCTCCGAGTTTGGCAGTGCCACCACGGTAACCCTGAATTTTCCAGTACATATAAGGAACGAGCATGATTGACGCCAATCTGCGTTTGCCGGCTCAGCGTGAGCCGACGCAAGGCTTGCCGACGATACTCTATGTCGATGACGAGGCCAACGCCCTCAAATACTTCCAGCGCGCCATCGCGCCGCTGGCCCACGTGCTGACGGCCACCTCGGTCGAGGAGGGCAAGCGCATTCTCGACGAGCAGGCCGACCGCATCGCCGTGCTGGTGTCGGATCAGCGCATGCCCGGCGCCTACGGCAACGAGCTGCTGTCGTACGCCTGGGACCGCCATCCGCATATCGTGCGCATTTTGACCACCGCGTATTCCGAGCTGGAGCACACGGTGGAAGCCGTCAACCAGGGCCAGATCCACCGCTACATCCAGAAGCCGTGGGATATCGCGGCGCTGCGCATGGAATTGAAGCAGGCGCTGGAGCTGGCGCGGCTGCGCAATGAACACGCGCAGTTGCTGCGCGAAAAGCTGATGGTGCGCCAGCGGCAAGCCGTGGCCAACCGCATCGGCACCCTGTACGCCTTGTGCGCCAGCCTGGCCGGTCCGGAACAGCAGCTGCCCGTGGAAGCGTATTTGTCGGCAGCCCTGACGGCCGGCGTTACGCCGCCCGAGCCGGACTGGCTGCTCATGGATTATGCCGACCTGGTCAGTTCGGAAGCCTTCCGCGGCACCGCCTTTGCCGCCGCCGTGCGCCAGCAGCTCGACGCGCTCGAGCGCGAGCATCCGGGGCGCGGCGTGGAGCAAGCGATCGACATGCTGTTGCCCGCGTTTGGTGCGGCGCTGCAAAACCAGGGCGGTACGGCGCTGTTCCTCGACGGACGTCTGCTGACGGAATTCCTGGAAACGCCCACCACCACGCCCGTCTCGTCCATCCACGCATTCTGGCTGGCCAGCTTGCTGTGGCTGGCGCGGCGCGGCTGGTCCCTGCAACTGAGCAAGACGGAACTGGGCTTGCAGGGCAAGGTGGTGCAGGCTGAACCGGCGCTCACGCCGGACCACCTGGCGGCCTGGATCGAGCAGTTCTGACGGGGCGCAAAAATAAAACAGGGCCATGCGGCCCTGTCGGCGGCGGTTAAGGGTTGAACTTATTGTTCCGCAGCCGCCTTCAGGTTGGTCAAACCTTTTTCAAAATCCTTGCCGATCATCTTGTCCATGCTGACGAAGACCGTCATGACCTTGCTGACGTAAGGGCTGGGGCCTGTCATGGTCCAGTTCACCTTGGTGCCGTCGCCCACAGGTGTCATGCTGAAGGTGGTGGTGTTATGGCTTTCGAACGGTTTCAGGAAGTCCAGCTTGATGACGGTGCGCTCGGGCTGGGCCGCTTCCGTGATTTCCATGCGGCCGGCACCCACCTTGTCGTTGCCTTGCCACGCATATTGCGCGCCCAGGCCATTGGCCGGGCCCGTAAAGGTACGGCGCATGGCGGGATCGAGCTTTTCCCACGGCGACCAGGCGGCCCAGTAATGGAAGTCTGTGATCAGGCCAGCGATTTTCTCGGGCGGGGCCTTGATGGTGATTTCGCGCTGGACACTAAAGGTATCGGGCTTGGTGGTGGCATAGCCGAGGATGGCGGCGACGACGACAACGATCAGCAGCAGGGTTTTTTTGATCATATGCTCTCCAAATATTGAATGGTCGATGCGAACAAATCAAGGCAATCTTAGCAGATATGAATGGCTGTGCGCAGCCTGTTGGCCTTTATTTGCGCCAGCTCTGCGCAGGGCCGCATGCACGCCCGCCTGCACCTGCGTTCGCCGCTGCCTGTACCCGCGCACGCCTGCCTTGTGCAGGTTTGTGGTGAGGACCGCCGTCCGCTAGAATGCTGGCCTGCAAAGATTTCAATTAGGGAAATATGATTCAACGATCGATCGCCAGGCTGACCCTGGCGTGTGGCTTGCTGGCTTCCGCCTTTGCCGCGAACCTGGCGCATGCCGATGCCTGTCCTGCCCATTATGTCGATGGCCGCAAGCCGGAAATTACCAACCCCAAGCTGGACGTGGCGACAAAGGAACTGTGCTACAACGTGTTTGGCGTGATGCATTCGGGGATTACGCGCACGCCCCTGTGGTCGGCTGAACACTTGACAGTGAATAACCTGGAAGCGGCACAGGACTTGTCGCGCGAAAATTCCTTCCATGCCGAACGCAAGCTGCCCGCCGCCCAGCGCGCCGAACTGGCCGATTATGCGCGCAGCGGCTTCGACCGCGGCCATATGGCACCGAACGGCGACATGCCGGACCGCCAAAGCCAGCGCGACAGCTTTACCCTGGCCAACATGGTGCCGCAGGACGCGCGCAACAACCGCTACGTGTGGGCCGGCATCGAAGGCGCCGTGCGCAAGATGGCGAAGAAGGAGGGCGATTTGTACGTCATCACGGGACCGGCCTTTATTGGCGGGAACTTGCGCAAGGTGGGAAGAGTCATCGTGCCCAGCCATCTGTACAAGGCCGTGTACAGTCCGCGCCAGCGCGCCGGCGCCGCCTACTTCATTGAAAACGTCGATACCAAGGCGTATGAGGTGCTGAGCATTGCGCAATTGGAAGACAGGATAGGCATCGATCTGCTACCGTCGCTGACGCGGCAGCAAAAGCTGCGCATGCTGAGTTTGCCCAAGATTAATAGCAAGTCCAAGAAATAATCCCCTTGAGAGGAAATCCCATGTGCGCAAAGAAATTCGTCCCGTATGCCAATGAAAGCGATGTGCTCGACATCGGCGGCCTGACCATCGAAAACCGTGTTGACCGCATCAGCATCAGCGGCGACATCGACCTGACCCTGGACAAGCCTGGCCTGGCCCTGGCCAGGCAGTTGCAAAAACTGCTGGGCGACGTGGTGGCGCAGCTGGAAAAGCAGGCGCTGCCTGACCAGCTGCCGCCGCCCGAGGTGACGTCGGTGGCCAATCCCTTCGAGTGACGTTGGGGCCGGCACCTATTTTTCCGGACTGGCGGCGCGATAGTAGCCCTTCCGGCTGATCTCTTCCGGGGCATTCGCGACCTCGTAGGCGGTCAGGGCAATGGCGATGGCGGAGTATTGCTGCGCCGAGCTGAAAGGCAGCACGCTCTCATAGGTGTCGAGCACCGTGTGATGCACGCGCGCATAGTCGAAATCGCCGAGCACGGTAAATTTCGGCGTCGGCACGCCATGCAGGCTGAAGACGGCGTCATCGCTGCCTGCCCGCGCGTTCATTGCCTTGCTGGCGTCGCGCGGCACGTCATTGACGCTCGTGGCGAAGCCGAACAGGGGATGGACGTCTTGCAGGGCCTGTTCGACCCGGCCAAACACGGGTTTCCAGGCCGAGGGAATCGCGATGCCGTCGATGGCGCCAGGCCGGCCATCGCGGTTGAGCATCATGACGATATTTTTCAATTCACTCGCATGCCGTTCGGCGAACGCGAACGAACCCTTGCGGCCGATTTCTTCCGCCCCAAAGGCCACGAGCATGATGGTGCGGCGCGGCCTGGCATTGGACTTGGCCAGCAGGCGCATCGCTTCCAGCATGGTGGCCACGCCGCCGCCATTGTCGGCCGCGCCCGTGCCGCCATCATAGCTGTCGAGGTGGGCGCCGATCAGCACGATTTCCTCGGGTTTTTCCGTGCCCGGAATGTGGGCGACCACATTGTGATACGTCACCGGCCCCGGATAGAACCAGTTGCGGATATCAAACTCCAGGGTGACCGCCATACCGCGCGCCAGGCGCTGGCGGATGTCTGCGTATTGTGGCGCGGCCAGCTTGATGTCGGGCAGGGTGGGCAGGGTCGCCCAGGTGGCGGGCGCCGCGCTGGCGGCATACAGTGGTTCTTCGCCAGCCTGGATGGTACCGAGGGCGCCCGCCTCCATCAACACCCGGGTGATGGCCCTGGGTTTGTGGATCGTCTTGCCGTCGCGCCCGCCACCGCCGCTTTCGCCGCCAATCAGTACCCATTTCCCCTTGAATTGCGCGGCGCGCTCCTGCGCCTCTTCCAGGGTGGCCGGTCCCAGAGTGGCCAGGCCCTGCTGCACGCCACGCGTGCCGGCCGAGTAGGCGGGCGTCGCCATGCGCAAGGGCTGTTCCTGGGGCGCCAGCATCTTGCCCGTCCAGGGGCCGCGGTTGAAGCCGACGGGCATGTCGCCGGCTTCTTCCAATTCGGCCTGCACGCCCCATTGCCGCAGTTGCATGTGTGCCCATTGCGCCGCATGCGTGTAGGCATCGCTGCCAGCCATGCGGCCGCCGAAGCGGTTGCTCAGGATGTCGAGCCAGTCCATGGCGCGCGGATCGCTGGTGCCCAGCGCCACAATCCGGCGCGCCGTGGCGTCGCCAGAGGGTGATGGCGTGGCCTTGATGCTGGCATTCCTGCCGGACAGCGTAGCCAGGAAGGCGGGCAGCCTGCCTTGCTGACGCGCCGCCAGCGCCGCGTCCAGCTTTGCGGAACGGTAGCGGCTATCCTGGCGCTGCAGTGTGTCGTAGGCGCGCAGCACGCCCCGCATGCCCGCCAGGTCGCATTCCCCTTTCTGCCGGGCCTGTTCCGGGTGTTCGATCTGGAAGGCCATCACGCTGGCCAGGTACTGGAAGCGCAGCGCCTCGCGCGTGGCCGGCGTGGGGGCGGTGCTGAGCCAGTCATCGGGCATGCTGGCGCCAAACGTGAGGTCGGGAATGGCATCGATCCATGCGCTGAGCCAGGCGCCATCGCGCTGCTGCAGCGCCTGCGGATCGTCCTGCGCCGCTTTCGCCATCTCCACCACGCGCGCGCGTTCGGCCGGCGTGGAAGGGCCGCGCGCGGTGGCGCTTGCCGCAGTTCCCGGCAGTGTGGCCGGCAGCGCCGGCGGCACATAGCTCTCCGTGAGCCGCGTTCCCGTCACAGGCTTGGGTTCGTTCTCATCGGTTTCGACCAGGCGTTCGCCGCTCAGCACCATGCCTTTGGCCTGCAAGGTCCAGCGGATCGTCACCTCGGTGCTCACCTCCTTGCCGTCTCTCCCCGTGCTGATCCGCTTGCCACCATGCCTGAAGACGGTGCCGGCGGGGCCGGGCGTGCCATTGACCGTGCGCGGCGAGGTAAGCTGGCCCCGCTCGTCGAGCCAGGATATCGTCGCGCGCAAGCTACCCTGGTCTTCGGTGATGTCGAGTATGCCCGTGTCGATCAGGTCGACTTCGCCGCCATTCGTCGTTGTCGTGCCCGTCGCCGTCCGGAATTGCCAATGCCCCGCAAGGGCCGGGGTTTGGGCGTACAGGGCACCAGGCAGCGCGGCAACGGCGAGGATGCAACTGGCGTAAAGCTGGGGATGGAGCAGATGCATGGATATCCTTGTCAAGGTTTTTACTCGGGAAGAATCGAAAAACATTATGGGGATAAGCAGATTGCCAAGATGACACTTTGCGACCAAGGCCAGGATTTGCCGCTTGAAGGCGCGTTTGGCCGTGCTGAATACCAGACCGACCTTACCTGGCAACGGCCTGCGCCGCTGGCGTGACGAAGACGTTTTTCATCAGCTACCGCCACTGGCGCGGCAGAAAAAGCAGCACATGCCGAGTTTGCCCAAGATTCATGGCAAGCCCACGAAATAATCCCCTTGAGAGGAAATCCCATTGAGCAAAGAAATTCGTCCTGTATGCCCATGCTGCGATGTGCGCGACATCGGCGGCCTGAGCATCGAAAACCGTGTCGACGGCATCAGCGGCGACATCGACCAGACCCTGGACAAACCGGGTCTTGCCACGGTCAGGCAGCTGTAAAAAACTGCTGGGCGACGTGCTGGCGCAGCTGGAAAAGCAGGTGCTGACCGACCAGCTGCCGCCGCCCGAGGTGACGACGGTGGCCAATCCATTCGAGTAGTGGCAAAAAAAACGCCTCCCGAAGGAGGCGTTGGTCTCTTGCGTGCTGTTAATTAAAACGTGTAGCGCGCATTGAAGGTGAAGTAACGGCCGTAGGCGTTATGCAAGCCTTCGTTGTAGCCCTCAAGTGGGTACGCTGGATCGTACGGTGCGGCTTTGTCGAACAAGTTCTGGATGTTGATGCCCAGGCTCAGGTTCTTGAAGCCGGTGTACGTATAGCCCAGACCCACGGTGGTCCAGCTGGCGACTTTGCAGTCAGGGAAGGCCGCTTCATAGCCAGGGATCGTGGTATTGCGATCCGGCGCCGCATCGGTTGGCTTCTTCGTGCCGTAGTAGCAGAAAGGCTGGTCGTAGATCTCGGCGCCGTCGCGGTTACGCTTGAGCGATACGCTGCCAACAAAGTTCAGCGAGGCGTTAACGCTATGGTCGCCACGCGTCCAGTTGGTGGTCAGCGAAGCCTTGACCTTCGGCATGTCGGTGCCGGTGGACAGTTGCCAGTCGTAAAGACCTGGACGGGTGCCGGTCACATTGCTGACCGTGTCGCCTTCGTGCTGCTCCAGCTTGTAGCTGTAGACGTAGGTGCCGCGCAAGGCGGTGCTGAGCGAACCCCATTCACCAAGCTTGTTGCGCAGACGCGTTTCAAAGTCCACGCCACGCAGTTCGGTCGAACCCTGGTTGGACCAAGGAGTCTTGACCGACAACAAGGTGCCCGTGCCGGGAATCGGATTGCCGTTCGCATCGGTGATGAAGTTGGCTGGATTCGGATCGCGCAGGACGTTTTCCGGCGCGCGGTCTTCGTTTTTCAGCGCTTCGCTAGCCGTACCCAGCGCCACTTCTTTTTCCTTGCGTACGCGGTACACGTCAACGACAAAGTCGATGTTGGAGGTCGGCGAGTAGATCAGGCCCAGCGAGTAGCTCTTCGACGTTTCCGGCTTCAGGTCCGGATTGGCACCGCCGACGCCAGAGATCGATTTGCTGCAGTCGGCCGTCACGCCACCCGGACGCGGGGTGCTTTCATCTTCCTGGCAGCGTTTCGGATCCCACACGCCGGACAGGAAGAATTGTGCACCGCCTGGCGTCACTTGTGACAATGCCGGGGCGCGGAAACCTTCGGCATACGTGCCGCGGAAGGCCAGCGTATCCGTGGCGGTCCACTTGGCGCCCACTTTCGGCACAAAGTTGGTTTTGATGCCAGGATATTTGTCTACGCGGCCGGCAAAGTCCATCTCGAAGCTCTTGGTGAATGGCGTGCGCAGTTCGACGAAGGCCGACTTGACGTCGCGCTGGCCGTCGATAATGGTATTGGACTGTCCGTAGATCTGGCCGGCGGCGACTGCTGCGTCCGGATCGATACGGATTTTTTCACGGCGCAGTTCGAAACCGACTGCCAGGCCCATGGCCCCGCCACCCAGCTTGCCAAATTCCGTGCTGGCCTTGCCGTCGAGTTGGAAGATTTCCGCTATGCCTACGCTTTGCGGGTCGTAGCCGATGGTCGGATCGGCAGCCAGCTGTGCCAGCGAGGTACCGGTATTGAGCTTGCGCAAGGTTGGCAGGTACAGGCGGCCATATGTTGTTTCATCGCGCTTGGAGCGGTTCCACAGCAGGCCGGTGTCCCAGCTCCAGCCGAAGTGATCGCCTTGCAGGCCAGTCAGCAGGCGCGTGTTCTGGTTGGTCGTCTCCGAGCCGCCGCGCAGGTTTTCAAAGCGGTAGGCGACCGAGGCGCGGGCATTCGTCAGCGGGTTGTCCGGATGACCAATCGGCAGGATGGCCTGGAATGGATCGGCCAAACCCGTCGCCATGTAGTTGGTGACGGAGGTCGTGCCCAGGGTGATCGGTGCTAGCGTGTACGAGCGCACGGAGCGGGTGTAGGCCGCTTCGGCGTAGCCGGTGACGGCGTTGCTGATCTTCAGGGTTCCGCGGCTCAACACGCTGGCATCGCGGCCGTCGCCCTGGCTTTCCAGGAATTTATCTGCATCATAGTTGCAGAAAGTGCGGCCAATGAGGATGCTCGTTGGCAGCAAGCCATCCTTGGTGCCCCCCGTAATGCGTTCCGACGGGTCGCAGCCCAGATTGAACGTCACGCGCTGTGGCGCGTTCGCTTGCGTCACGCCGAAGTTGCGCGAGCCTGGCGACGATTCGCGGTAGACCGTTGCGTATTTCGAGATGGAACTCGAGTAGTTGGAGCGGAAGCGGCCGTTCAAGTCCTGGTAGGTTGAATAAGCGATGTCCTTTGCATCGCGGCGTGCCACGCGGTCGCGCTCGGAAAAGTCGACGGCGGCGAAGATATTGTAGCCGTCGGTGTCCAGGTCGCCCGTGCCGAAGAAACCACTCACATTCTTGCGGCGGAACCGGTCATCGTCGTTGGTGCCAGCATTGCCAGCGATCTGGCCGCCACGATAATTCGATTTGGTGATGAAGTTGATGACGCCGCCGATGGCATCCGAGCCGTAGACGGCCGAAGCGCCGTCTTTCAGGATCTCGACGCGGTCCAGGGCGGACAGCGGGATGCTGTTCAAGTCATACAGGGTGGAGTTGCCGTTGTTCGGGTCGGCGTAGGCCGATGGCGTCATGCGCCGTCCGTTCAGCAGGATCAGGGTGGAGCTTGAACCCAGTCCGCGCAGCGAGGCGGTGGCGACGCCCTTGGCAAAGCCGGAACCGCCGAGCTGGTCCTGATTGGTGTCGGTGCCCATGGATGGCACCAGTTTCATCAGTTCGGCAACGGTCGATGCGCCGCTGTCCTTGATATCCTTGGCGGTAATCACATCGACAGGGGAAGTGCCTTCCTTGTCGGCGCGCTTCAGGTTCGAACCTGTAATGAGAATTTTTTGCAGCGCCGGCTCCTGTGGTGCCAGCTGCGCGTAGACTAATTGCGAGGAAGATAAGGTCAAGGCGACTGCGATCACACTTTGTTTTAAGACTATTTTTTTAAGCAAAATATTCTCCATCGAATTTCAACTGCTGAACACATGGTCGGGCATCGTTGTGCGATGCGCGACTTTCCCGGTCTAGTGGATCGCTTGAGCGATTTTTGTTGCAAAACCGTATAAACAGTATTGCCTAGACCTTTATCAAAACATTTTCGGAAAAGTTGCGCCATGCTTTTTTTCAACATTGTCACGTTGACACAACAGTTTATCTAGATTATTTTTATGCTTACATATTCGGTAAAAAATTGATGGCAGGTAAAAGATTTTATGCTAGGAAATATCCAGAAATTACAAAAGTAGCAATGTCATAAATGCACCATTAACTTTTTAAGTTATTGATTTTTAAGGATTAATTTAAATTATTCCCGCTTGAAAATATTTTTTTCCTGTTTTGCGGATGTCCATTCAAGTTGCAAATTTTTACATTTGTAATATGTTGCAAATGCACCGTTCTGGTGCGGCGACGGAAGCTCTATGACGCACCCGGCTAGGCGAGGTAATATCGGCAAATAATCGCCAATGGATGCTGCGGTGCGCCATTTTCGTGCATAAAAAAAGCCGCCAGCTTTATGCTGGCGGCCATGACTGCATTTACTTTGTGCGTTATTTTTCTGTCGCGGTTACCTGGCGAACGCCTGTGCAGTTGGCGTCACGGTGACCGCTTCCGGCTTGATGTTCAGCTTCATCGCGCCGATGACCTTGTCTTCATCGAGCAGAGCCTGCGGCTTGTTGCCGTCGTACTTGATGGGAGAAAACGCGTCGCTGACGAGTTTTTCCTTCAGGCCGGCCGCATCCTTGGCGACGATCACCACGGACAGGTTCTTCGCCGACAGATGCTGTTTGATGGCGCGGTTGACATCGGCCAGCGTCAGTTTCGTCAAGCCATCACGCATCAGCTTGGTGAACTCCGGCGTGCCATACCATTGCGAATCGAGCGCATAGCCCAGTTGCTGGTCTTGCGTCGACGTCATGACGAACACGTTTTTCATCAGGTAGTCGCGCGTGGTGGCGAAATCGTCCTGCGTCAAGCCGTTGTCGATGAGCTTGCCCAATTCCGTCAGGGCCACGCGCAGGGCGAAGTGGGCGTTGTCCGGCGCCACGGGGCGTATCCAGATTTCGAACAGCTGCGCCTTGCGGCCCAGGTTCGGGTTCGGGAAGAACTGGTACATGCCACGCGGGAAGGCTTCGATGTACGCGTAATCGCCATAGTTCATGCCGCGAATTTCCCGGATGCGCTGGTACAGATAGGAATTCGAGGCGCGGTGCTCGCCCAGCCAGGTCTTCGCCAGCCACAGGGCGGGGAAGTCCGGGTGCGTGCGGGTCACGTCGAGCGGCAGTCCGAAGGAGATGGCCGTGGCGCGCGTGTTCTTTTCGATGATTTCCACTTCCAGTCCCTGTGCCTTGCGGCCCGCGGGTTTTGCGGTGGCTGGCAAGCCGGGGCCGGCCGGCAAGCTTGCCAGCGCCCGCGTCAGCGAGGCCGTCATGGCGTCGGACACATCGCCGGAAATGCCCACCTTGACGGCGCCCTGCGCATACGCGCTCTTCCAGAACTGTTTCACATCGTCCAGGGTGATGGCGTCGATGCCTGCCACCGTGCCCAGCACCGGGTGGCCATACGGCGTACCCGCATACACATTGGTTTGCAGGCGCTCCTTGGCGAACTCTTCTTCGTTATTGTCCTTCAGGTCCAGCAACAGCGCGTTCTTTTGCGCATCCTTCAGACGGCGGAAGTCATCCTCGCGGAAACCGGGCGAGAGCAGCAGTGGCAGGGCGATGGCGTTGAACTGCGTCCAGTTATCCCTGTGGATGGAGCCCGTAAACGTCGTCATTTCCTTGTCCGTCTGCTGGCTGAAGCTGCCGGCGAGCGGGAACAGGGCCTGGTTGACTTCGTCGATCTTGCGTTCGGACGAGCCACCGGACGCCACCATGGCGGCCGTCAGCGCGGCCAGGCCTTCCTTGCCTTTGGGGTCTTGCGCGGAACCGGCCGTAAACAGCAGCTTGTAGCGGATTTGCGGCAGAGCCGACTTTTGCACCAGCACGTCGAACTTGGCGTTCGAGGCGGCCGGCAGCAGGCTGGCCAGCTTCGGCGTGGTGGCGATCACGGCCGCCATCGGCTGGTGCGATAGGGTCGTCACCACCAGGCCGTCATCCGTCAGGTATTTGCGCGCGGCCGCCTGGAGGTCGGCCGGCGTGAGCGTATCGATCAGGCGGTAGTACTGGTTCAGGGTGGCATACGAGCGGTCGAAATGCACGAAGGAAGCCAGGGTGCCGGCGATCTGCTCGGTATTGTCCAAGGTGCGGATCAGACCATATTTTTCGGCTGACTTGGCATCCGCCAGGTCTTTTTCGCTCACTAGCGTGTCGCGCAGCTGCGCCACGGTGGCCAGGATGGCGTCGCGCACGTAGACGGCGTCATCGATGTTTTTCACCCGCGCGCCCAGCACGGCCAGGGTCGGGTCGACACGGTCCGGCGTCATGTCGAACAATTGGTCGACTTTCTGTTCATTCTGCACCAGGCGTTTATACAGCGGCGAGGTTCGGCCGAACGACAGCGACAGCAGGGTCGCCAGCGCCGCCTGGTCCTTGTCCTTCACGGAAAACGCGGGCGCGTGGAAGCCCACGGCTACCCACGGCAGGGTCGGCGTAGGCCAGGCCACATGCTTGTAGACGGGCCCGTGCGGCTTGGGCTCCACGGGCACGGCCGCCTGCTGTTTGCCGCGCTGCCAGCCGCTCCAGTATTTTTCCACCAGCGCGATGGCTTGCTGCGGCTCCACGTCGCCGGCGATGATGATGGTGGTGCGCTCGGGACGGTACCAGCGGTCAAAGAAGACCTTCGAATATGCGTACTGGTTCGGCATGTCTTCGATATCCTGGATAAAACCCATCGTCGTGTGCTTGTAGGTATGCGTCGTGTAGGCGCTGTCGCGCATCACTTCAAACAGTTTCGAGACGGGATTGGCGCTGTTCTTGTTGTATTCGCCCAGCACGGCCCGCGATTCCGTCTTGAACGCATCTTCCGCGTACTCGAGGTGCTGGAAGCGGTCCGCCTCCACCTTCAGCACGGTTTCCAGGTCTTGCTTGGCAAACGTGGTGTGGTAATTGGTCAAGTCGTCGCTGGTATACGCGTTCTGGCGCGCGCCTGCGCGCGTGATGACTTCCTGGTATTTCTCGGGCGGATAGGCCTTGGTGCCGCGGAACATCATGTGTTCAAAAAAATGGGCGAAGCCGGACTTGCCCGGCTCGACTTCATTGCGCGAACCCGTCTGCACGGGAATTTGCAAGGAGACCAGGTTGGGGAAACCGGTCGGCACGATGATGATTTTCAAGCCGTTGGACAGGGTCTTTTCCGTCGCCTTGAATGGCAGCAAATCGGCCTTGCTGGCGGTAGCGCCGTGGGCGGCGGTCGGCTTCACAGGCGCGGCGCCCAGGTTCGACGAGGCCATGGCCGACAGGGCCAGGGCGAAAGCAGGTAATAAAGTGGGCATGATTCTTGACACGAAGGCTCCTTCTTTTTTTGGAATGTGGAAAGTGCAACGCCGCAGCATAGAATATTCATGCCGCCGTGCATAGGGGCAAGTGTTTTGGCAGGTCAGGGCTGGCCCGTCAACGCTGCGCCAGGAACTGGCAAGGCCTGCCGCTGGGGCGGGTGCTTACGGGGGCGTCGTTGCCGGCAGGCTGATGCGGTTGCGGCCCAGGTGCTTGGCGCGGTACAGGGCGCAGTCTGCCGTGTGGATCAGCTGCCCCAGTTCCGTGCCGGGGCCGGGCAGGGCCGTGGCGGCGCCGATGCTGACGGTGACGCAGGCGCCGTCGGGACGCTTGCGCGGCAGTTGCAGCCGCTCCACGCGCTGGCGGATGCGTTCGGCCACGATGGCCGCGCCCTTGAGCGACTGGTTCGGCAGGATGACGGCAAATTCTTCGCCGCCATAGCGGGCCACGAGGTCGTTTGTACGCATCTCGCTGGCCACGGCGCCGGCCACCTTGCGAAGGCACAGGTCGCCACCCTGGTGGCCGTGGCTGTCGTTGTATTCCTTGAAGTTGTCGACATCGACCATCAGCAGCGACAGGGGCTGGCCTTGGCGCCGGGCGCGCTGCCATTCGGCCAGGATGGTGTCATCGAAGCAGCGCCGGTTTGCCAGGCCCGTCAAGCCGTCGCGCGTGGCCAGGCGTTCCAGCTCCACCTGCGCGCGCTTTTCATCGGTCATGTCGCGCAGGGTTTCGACCACGGCGATCAGTTCGTCGCCATTGCCGTAGATGGGGCTGGCATCGACGGCCAGGTAGCGGCGGCGCCCCGTGCGCGGCATGTCGCACCAGTTTTCCGCGCACAGATTGCTGCCCGTGCTGCTGCGGTATTGCTGCTGGAGATGCAGGGCGCGCATGTCGGCGCCGCGCCCGGCCAGCAGCAGGTCGGCCAGCGTGGGGCGCTCGTCATTGTAAAAGCAGCGGCCCGGCTCACGCATGCCCAGCACTTCGGCCGCCGGCGCGCCCGTCAGCTGCTCGCAGGCGCGGTTCCAGATCATCACCCGCCCGTGCACATCGAGGACAAAGGTGGGCACCACCAGCAATTCCATCATCTTGACGGCGAAACCCTGAGCTACTTCGCAGGGCAATGCGCTGGCTTGTGCATGGCTATCCGGCATGTATGCATCCTTCTTGGGCGTGAATGGGGGTGGGCTCTTAGGCCATGTTGCAGCGTGAAGAAAAGACGGTGTTGATCATGAGCAATATTTTCAGCGATGCAGCATCGCTTCGTCCTGACAGCAGCTTGGCAGGGGCAGCGACAGGTGCAAGGTGGTTCCGGCGCCGCTGTGGCTGTCGATGTGCAGGCTGCCGCCAGCGGCGGCCACGCGTTCATGCATGCCGGACAGGCCGCGACCAAGGCGTGGCGGCGAGCCTGACAGCCCGACGCCGTCGTCGCGGATGCGGCAAGTCAGGGTGGCGCCTGCTTGCTGCAGGCGCAGCTGAACATGCGTGGCGCGCGCATGGCGGGCGATATTGGCCAGCGCTTCCTGCAGCGCGTGGTACAGCAAGGGGCCGTGCGCGCAGCCGGCGGCGGCGTCGAGCCGGTAATCGCAGCTGCAGTCTATGCCCGTGCTGCGCTGAAAGTCCACCAGCAAGCCGTCGCACGCCGCTTGCAGGCCAGCATCGAGGGCGGGCGGGCGCAGGTCGTGGATGACGCGGCGCAGCGCCGCAATACTGAGGTCGACATTGCGCGCCATCACGGCCAGGTGTCGTGTCAGCTGGGGCGTCGCGCCATGCGTGTTGGCCTGCAGCATGGACAGGTCGATTTTCAGGGTCAGCAGATGCTGGCCCAGGTCGTCGTGGATGTCGCGCCCGATGCGCAGGCGTTCCTGTTCGCGGGCCTTGTACTGCTCACTGCTCAGGCGCGTCTGCTCGGCGTGCGCACGCAGCTGTTCCTGCACCTGCAGGCGCAGCGCCAGGCGGTGCTGGCGCCACAGCAGCAGGGTCAGCGCACCCAGCAGGGCATCACATGCCGCCATCAAGGTGGCGGGCGTGTCTGTCTGCAGCATCGGCACGGTGTGCAGGGTAGCGAGTGCGCCGGCCGCCAGACAGGCCAGGATGCTCAGGCGGTACGGCAGGAGTAACCAGCGTTGCATCATTTACTCGCTCCCAAAATGTTCTCATCAGGCAATGTTATTACAGAAAATATATTATCTTTGGGCTATTTGTATTGTCTAAGCGCAAAAGCTGCGCAGGTAGGTCTGCCGCTGGAGCTTTCTTGCCCTTTGGTGTCGCAGCGTCAGGTGGCGGCCAAGGCATTTGCACGGGAAGTGTCGTGGCGGCATATAATAGAGGGTTGTCAATCGGCTTTTGCGGTGACGGCGCTGTGCGCCGGCATCGCTGCGTACGCCCTGCGCGAGGACGCCAGCCAGCTCTTAGGAAATACAGTGACTTATAGCATCAAAGAGATTTTTTACACCCTGCAGGGCGAAGGTGCACACGCGGGCCGTCCGGCCGTGTTTTGCCGCTTTTCCGGCTGCAATCTGTGGACGGGCCGCGAAAGCGACCGCGCCACGGCCGTGTGCCAGTTCTGCGACACGGATTTCGTCGGCACGGACGGCGAACTGGGCGGCAAATTCAAGACGCCCGAGGAACTGGCCGCGCTGATCAACAGCCTGTGGCCGGCCAGCTACGCACCGAGCAAATACGTGGTGTTTACGGGCGGCGAACCGCTGCTGCAACTGGACACGGCCCTGATCGACGCCATGCATGCGGTCGGCTTTACGATCGCCATCGAAACCAACGGCACCTTGCCCGTGCCGGCCGGCGTGGACTGGATCTGTGTCAGCCCGAAGATGGGCTCCACCCTGGTCGTGCACAAAGGCAATGAAATCAAGGTCGTCATTCCCCAGTTCCAGCAAGACCTGGCCGCCTACGAAGGGCTCGACTTCGAGAACTTCTTCGTGCAAGCGATGGACGGCCCCCTGGCCGCGCACAACATGCAGCTGGCCATCGAGACGTGCAAAAGCAACCCGAAATGGAAGCTGAGCCTGCAAACCCATAAACTCCTGCAAATACCTTAACAACACCTATGCTGACTATCACACGCAAGCTCGAATTCGACGCGGGCCACCGCATTCCCGACCATAAAAGCCAGTGCCGCAACCTGCACGGCCACCGCTACACGGTGGAAATCACCCTGGTCGGCAAGGTCATCGAAGCGGAAGGCAATTCCGACAATGGCATGATCATGGACTTTTCCGACGTGAAAACCCTCGCCAAGCAGCATCTGGTCGATGTGTGGGATCACGCCTTCCTCGTCTATGAAAAGGATACGGCAGTGCGCGACTTCCTGGCCAGCCTGCCTGACCATAAAACCGTCGTCATCGACCGCATCCCCACAGTGGAAAACCTGGCCCGCATCGCCTTCGAGATCCTGAAAGCGGCGTTTACCGACCATTTCGGCACGGGCTTGCACCTGCATAAACTGGTGCTGCATGAAACGCCAAATTGCTGGGCAGAAGTGACCGATGACTGAAACGCACGCTAGCGCGCAGGACGCGCGCTACATGCAGCTGGCCCTGGAGCAGGCCCAGCACGCGTGGAACCTGGGCGAAGTGCCCGTCGGCGCCGTTGTCGTCAAGGATGGGGAAGTCATCGCCGTCGGCTACAACCAGCCCATCGGCCGCCACGACCCCACGGCGCACGCGGAAGTGATGGCGCTGCGCGCCGCTGCCGAAAAACTGGGCAACTACCGGCTGCCCGGCTGCGAACTGTATGTGACCCTGGAGCCGTGCGTGATGTGCTCGGGCGCCATGCTGCATGCGCGCCTGGCACGCGTGGTGTACGGCGCGGGCGACCCGAAGACGGGCGCCTGCGGTTCCGTGCTGAACCTGTTCGAGCAGCCGGCGCTGAACCACCAGACGGCGATCGAAGGGGGCGTGCTGGCCGACGAGTGCGGCGCCTTCCTCAAGCGTTTCTTTGCCGAGCGCCGCCGCGCGCAGGCGGAAGCGCGCAAGCTGGCCAATCCGCCGGCCTGAGCATGCCCTGACAGGGCAGGGCCGCCACGGCCTTGCTGGTAATGAGCCATGCCTTGCCAGCCACTCCGGCTGGCATTTTTTACAACTGTTGCGCAGTAACATCTATTTATGTCCACATCGTTCTCAAATGAGAATGATTCGTGTTACACTATTGTTTTCGCCAGCAAACTTCCCTTGCGCATCGTTATCGATCTGGGTTCAAGAGCCAGCCTTTACTCTTAGACCGGATCATCATGACTACAGTGCCTTTGCAGCGCACCGCTGCACCCGTCGTACCCCCAGTTTACCTGCCAAACCGTCGCCACAACCTGGTGCTGCGTGCCGCCTTGCTGGGCTTGTTTGCCGCGCCCCTGCTGCCCGTCGCTGCGCAAAACGCCGCCATCAACGCGGGCACGGCGGCGCAGGAACCGGCCAAGCTGCCTGTCTTCCCGGAAATCGTCGTGAATGCCAAGCAGGACTATGAACGCCGCGCCGGTACCAGGACGCTCGTCACGGCGGACGACCTGGAGCGCCGCAATGTCACGGAAATGGGCGGCATCGTGCGCTACCTGCCTTTGATTACCGCGCCAGCGGCCGCCTCGGGCAGCGGCAGCGTGTGGGATGGTTCGGGTAATACCGGTTACAACATTCGCGGCCTGGAAGGCAATCGGGTCAGCCTGGAGCTCGATGGCATTGCGCTGCCCGACGCGGCGCCCAAGCCGGACGGCAACACCCTCAACGCCTTCGCCACGGGCCGTGATTATTTTGACCCGGAAACGTTCCGCGAAGTGCGCATCGATTCGGGCACGACGGCCGCCAGCGGCGCCAATCCGGGCCTGGGCGGCGGCGTGGCCTTCATCACCAAGTCGCCCGAGGATTACCTGGGCGAGGGGCAGGATCATTATGTCTCCTATAAATACGGCCGCGCCACGGCCGACCACAGCAATGCGCACACCCTGACGGGCGCCGCCAGGATCGGCGACAAGCTGCAAGGCCTGGCCGTGTATGTGCACCGTGACGGCGAGCAGACGGACAGCCGCGGCACCACGCCACCTAATCCCGACGACTGGCATTCGAACGCCTTGCTGTCCAAGCTCGTGTGGACCTTGCCGGGTGAACAAAAGCTCGACTTGACGGTCGACATGTTCGAGCGCAAGAACAAGCGCGATCTACGCAGCAAGGTCAGCACGTATTATCCGACAGGCGTGCAGCAGGATTCCACCACCAGGCGCACGCGCGTCAGCCTGGGCCACGACGTGGCGCTCAAGGATTTCGCCCTGTTCGACCGCCTGACGTCGAAAGTGTATCTGCAGAATGCGAAAACCGATGACAAGACGCAAGGCGTCTACACCTTTGGCAGCCCGGCGCAGCGCTCGATCGACACCAGCTTCAAGAACGACAGCATCGGCGTCACGTCCGAAGCGTTCAAGCAGCTCAATGCGGACAACGCGCTGCTGTACGGCGTGCAGCTGGAACAGCTGAAAACGGGCCGTCCGTGGCGTGAAGACCGTCTCATCATCGCCACGGGCCAGCATCAGATCACCAACAAGAACCGCATGGCCGACATGGACACGACCAAGCTGGCCCTGTACGTGCGCGACGACCTCAGCTTTGATCTTGCTGGCAAGAAAGCCGTGCTGACGCCGGGCTTGCGTGCCGACTACCGCAAGGACGCACCGAAAAACCTGCAACGCTACGCCATCGGTGTACCGGGCGCCGCCAAGGAAGTGCGCAAGCAGAGCGACACCTATTTCACGCCCAGCCTGAGCCTGTCCGTGGAAGTCTTGCCGCAAATGAATGCCTACGCCACCATGACGCGCGGCACGCGCCTGCCGACGGCGGCCGAACGCACGGGTACCTATGATTCCATCAGCTATACGGGCACGGGCAAGGGTTATGCCGTGCTGGGCAATGCGAATTTGCGCAAGGAAACCAGCCAGGCCTATGAACTGGGCTTGAAGGGCGACGTCGTCAAGGGCTTGAGCATGCACGCCTCCGTCTACCAGACGGAATACAAAAACATGATCGAGTATGTGATGCAGGAAGATGACCCGGTCAACTATCCCACCATCACCCAGGGCCTGTTCCGCCCTGAAAACATCGGCAATGCGCGCACCTGGGGCGCCGAGCTGACCTTGCGCGCGGAGCTGGGCGCCTGGGCGCCAGCCATGCAGGGTTACCACGTCGACCTGGGCACGGGCGTGGCCAAGGGCCGCTCCTTCAATACCCTGACGGGCGACAGCGGCGGCCTGGCCTCGGTTGCGCCGGCCAAGTCGGCCTTGACCTTCGGCTACGACCATGCGAACGAGCTGTTCGGCCTGGCCCTGACGGCCGTGCATGCGGGCGCAAAACAGGCGCCGAATGACTTGCTGGCGGGCACGACCGCGCCGCGTTTCACCGTGCCGTCGTACACCATCTTCGACTTGTCGACTTACTGGAACGTGCACAAGAACGCGAAGATCGTCGTTGGCGTGTACAACTTGACGGATCGCAAGTACTGGGATTACGCCGCTGCGCGCAGCCTGTCCGCCGGCACCACGGCCGCCAGCCGCGCCGAGATCGAGCGCTACGCCAAGCCTGGCCGCAACGTCGCCGCCAACCTCAGCGTCAATTTCTGATTTTTACCGGGGGAGGGGTGCTTGCCCCTCTTTTTTCCATGTTTGATTGAATGGTCTCACTATGAAGTTATCCAAACTCGTTCTTTCCCTGCTAGGCAGCCTGCTGATTGCAAACGCAACCGCGGCCCCAGCGACCCTGGCGGAACGCTGGTCCACCTTGCGCACGGAGCAGCCGAAGCTGCAGATCCGCGATGCGGCCCGTGCGCTGGGCGTATCGGAAGCGCAATTGCTGGCAACCAACATCGGCAAAGGCGTCACGCGCCTGCAGGCCGATGGCAACCAGCCGCGCGAAATCATGCGCGCCGCGCTGGACCTGGGCCTCGTGCAAGCGATCACGCGCAATGAAAACGGCGTCATCGAAACGACGGGCGTCGCCAGCAAGTTCAAGCAGGCGGGCGACAAGTCGGAACAGGCCGATGCCAAGCAGGACCCGGAAACGGAAGCGCGCCAGCGCAATATCGCGGGCGGCTACCTGGGTGGTCAGATCGACCTGCGTTTCCACTTTGAACACTGGAAATATGCATTTGCCGTGGAGCAAGCGGGCCGCGACGGCAAGCCCACGCGCAGCCTGCAATTTTTTGACGCCAACGGCACGGCCGTGCACAAGATTTATGTGCGCAGTGACACGGGCGTGGCCGTCTACGACAAGCTGGTGGCAAATTTCCGCATGCCCCAGCAAAGCGGGGAATTGAACGTGCTGGCCGTGGCGCCGAAAGCGGCGGAAAAGCCCGATGCCGAGATCGACGTCAAGGAATTCCAGCTGGCCTGGAAAGACATGACGGACGTGCACCAGTTTGCGCAAATCATGCGTGAATTCCATTTGACGCGCGAACAGGCGCTGCGCCTGGCACCGGCCGGCGTGGTCGAGCGCGTGACGCCGCAAGCGCTGCGCACTCTGCTGGAAAACGCGGCCAAGGACAAGGTCGCCATCATGGTGTTCCTGGGCAATGAAGGCTTGACGCAGATCTACAGCGGCAAGATCGAGAAAACCATGGCCGCTGGCGGCTTCTTCAATGTACTGGACCCGGATTTCAACCTGCACATCCGCGACACGGCCCTGCGCAGCGGCTGGGTCGTCAAGCGTGGCGGCGTTACTTCCGTCGAATTCTTCGACAACGACGGCACGCAAGTGGTCTCCTTCTTCGGCGTGCGCGAGCGGGGCAAGCCGCAGCCGCAAACGTGGGTGGATCTGGCCGATTCCTTGCCAAAAGCCAAGTAAGCAGCACCGTTGAGACTGCACCGTTGCCGCCCTGCGTACCGGCGCGGCAACACTTCAGTTCGACTTCCGCATGAGTCACGATGGCAAGATCACAATAGTGGTATGCTGAGTCCAAGGCCGCAGCGATCGTGCCTGCGTGCTGGTTCCTGAAGAGAGGCAATCATGGCAACCATCATGGCGAACGGCCTCAGCATAGCGTATGAAAGCCACGGCAACCCGGACGATCCGTGCGTGCTGCTGGTCATGGGCCTGGGCATGCAACTGATCGCCTGGCCGGCGGACTTCGTCGAAGGCATCGTCGAGCAAGGGTTTCGGGTGCTGCGTTTCGACAACCGCGACAGCGGCCTGTCGAGCAAGATGGCGCTGGGAGGCAAGCCGTATCTGCCGCTCGCCTACGTGAAAAACCTCATCGGCTGGCCCCTGAAAACTTCCTACACCCTCGACGACATGGCGGACGATGCGCTGGGCTTGCTGGCGGCCCTGCGTATTGCCCAGGCACACGTGATTGGTGTCTCGATGGGAGGCATGATCGCGCAAGTGATGGCGGCGCGCGCGCCGCAGCAGGTGCTGAGCCTGACCTCCATCATGTCGAGCAGCGGCCGGCGCGGCTTGCCCGGCCCCACGCGGGCGGCGCGCAACGCCTTGTTGCAACGTCCGAAGCGCAATGCCAGCCGCGCCGAATTGATGGCGCACATGGCCGCCACCGTGCGCGTCATCGGCAGTCCCGCCTATCCCGTCTCGGAAAAACTGCTGTACCAGCGCATCGAAGCGGCGCTGCAGCGGGGCAGTTGCCCGGAAGGCGTGGCGCGACAGATGGTGGCGATTGCCGCTTCGGGCGAACGCACGGCCTTGCTGCCGAGCATCAGCTGTCCGGCGCTGGTGATCCATGGCGCGGCCGACCCATTGATACCCGTCGCCTGCGGCATCGATACGGCGGCGCTGATCCCGGGCGCCCGGCTGGAAGTGATCGAGGGCATGGGGCACGATATGCCGCCCCAGCTGATCGAGCGCCTGCTCGCCTTGATCGATGTGCATCTGCAAGGTAAGATGGCGCCCCAGATGCGCTCCCAGCCAGCTTGAAAGCAAGCAGGCGCGCCCACCATTTGATTAGCCCGATATATTTTGAAGACACCTGAGATTGGCATCGCCATTGTGGCGCCGGGCGGTTGCGCGCCCGATGAAGCGGCCGTGGCGCGCGGCATCGCCCGCTTGCAGGCACAAGGGGCCACCGTCCACAGTTACTACGACCCCGAACACACATTCCAGCGCTTCGGTGGCACAGATGCGGGCCGCCTGGCGCAGCTGAACGCGGCGGCCGCGGACCCGGACGTGCAGGTGGTGATCGCGTTGCGCGGCAGTTACGGTATCAGCCGCATCCTGCCCGACATCGACTTTAGCGCCATGGCCGCCAGTGGCAAGCTGTTTGTCGGCTACAGCGACTTCACGGCTTTCCATATGGGCTTATTGGCCAGGACGGGCCGTGCCAGCTTCGCCGGCCCCATGCTCTGCGACGATTTTACCCGCGACGAGCCAGAGCAATTTACGCTCGATCAACTGTGGTCGTGCCTGGCCGGCCCCACGCATACGATCACGGGCACGGCGGCGGGCAATCCGCAGGTCGAGCTGCAAGGCAAGTTGTGGGGCGGCAACCTGGCCATGCTGGTGCATTTGCTGGGCACGCCGTATTTCCCGGAGATCGACGGCGGCATCCTGTTCCTGGAAGACGTCAACGAACACCCGTACCGGGTCGAGCGCATGCTGTTGCAATTGCTGCACGCGGGCGTGCTCCAGCGCCAGCATGCGATCGTGCTCGGTGATTTTTCCGCCTATAAACTGAGCCCCATGGATAAGGGCTACGATTTCGACGCCATGCTGGCCTACGTGCGCGAGCGTCTGCCCGTGCCGGTGCTGACGGGACTCGAATTCGGCCACATCCGCCGCCGCGTCACCTTGCCGTTCGGTGGCCACGCGCGGCTGCAGTCGGATGCGTCCGGTTTCAGCCTGACGGTGACCGATTACCCCACCTTGGCGCGCCTCTGAACGCCCTCAGCGCCGTGACCGCCAAGCCCGGCAGGTTGCTGCAGCTCGATGTGCTGCGCGGCATCGCCGTGTTTGGCATCTTGCTGGTGAATATCTGGGGCTTTGCCTGGGGCACGATTTCCTTGCGCTACGGCACCTTGCCGGCGCAGCCGCCCGTGCTCGACCAGCTCGTCATTTTTTCGGTGGCGGCGCTGGCGCAATTCAAGTTTTATCCCATCTTTGCCTTTTTGTTTGGCGCCGGCTTTGCCCTGCAGACGCGTTCCCTGAAACGCCAACTGGGCAGCTGGGAAGCGGCGCAAACGGCTTATCGACGCCGTTTGCGCTGGCTGCTGGCATTCGGCCTGCTGCACGGTTTCTGCATCTGGAGCGGCGACGTGCTGACTTCGTATGCCGTCGCCGGGATGCTGATCCTGCCCCTGGCGTCAGCCAGGCTCAGCCGCGTGCGCAACCGCGCCTGGCTGGTGGCCGCCGGCTTCCTGCTATTCCTGTGCCTGCTGATTCCCGTGGGCCAGCAGGGCGGCGCGCCGGATATCGCGCGCGATCTGCAAGGCTTTGCGGAGCGCCACGCCATTTACACGCAAGGCGGCGCGTGGGCCGTGGCCAGGCTGCGCGCCAACGATTTCCTCGTCTCCTTGCTGTACGCCGCTGTCATGCTGCCGCATATTATCGTGCTGTTCCTGCTGGGCATCTTGTCCGTGCGTTGTGGTTGGCTGACGCAGCCGCAGCGCCACCAGCGCCTGTGGCGCCGCGTGTGTGCCGTCGGACTGGGCGTGGGTTTGCCGTTCAGCCTGCTGGCGGCGGGCGCCATCGCCTGGCAAGTGGCTGATCCGTATCAAACCGTTTTCGATACGGCCCTGTTCGAAGTGGGCCTGTTCGCGGGTGGCCCTGTGCTGGCGGCCGGCTATGTGGCGGCGCTGATGCTGGCCGGCCCCTTCATGCTGCGCTGGCTGGGCGCATGGCTGGCGCCCGTGGGACGCATGGCGCTGAGCAATTATTTGCTGCAATCCTTGATCGGTACCTGGCTGCTGCAGGGACCGGGCCTGGGCTGGGGCGCCCGTTTGCGTCCCGCCGAGATGCTGGGACTGGCGGTAGTGATCATGGCGGGGCAGGTGCTGTTCAGCCGTTACTGGCTGCAATACTTCCGCCAGGGACCGATGGAGGCGCTGTGGCGCAGGTTGGCGCGCCTGCCTTAATCCGTTCCCCAGTCAAACGCGCCTTGCGCCGCAGCCGCTGGCGGCGCCTTGGCCCTGGCAGCGGGCACGAGCGGATTATCCACAGCATGCCATTCGAATAACGCCGTATCGAGCATGCAGCTGCGTGCCAGGTGCAGTGCTTGCTCGGGAATGAGCGCCGGCTCGAGCCAGCGGTGCGCGTCTTCCCGGCTGACGGCGACGGGTCGGCGGTCGTGGATGTCGACCATGCCACCGAGGCTGTCGGCCGTCACCAGCACGAAACCTGCGTCCTCGCGGCGGAACTTCCAGGGGCCGAAATGGGCCAGCGCCAGCAGGAACAGCGGCGCTCGGTCGCGGCGGTGGATGTGCCAGGGCTGTTTGCTGCCTTTTTCTCCCGTCCATTCGTACCAGCCCGACACACAGACGATACCGCGCCCTGCACGCAGCAAGGGTTTCCAGTAGGCACCAGCGAGTTTTTCCAGGCGCGCATTGATGGCGATGGGGATCTTTTTCTTGCCGGGCGCTGGCACGGCCTGTGCGGCCCAGGCCGGGCGGTAACCCCAGAAGACGTCGTCGACCCGCTGCACGCCGTCCTCGACATGCATCACGGGCCGGTAGGTGCCGGGCGAGACGTTCAGGTGCGGCTCAGCCTCGCTGTCGAACACCGCGTCGGTCCAGCCGAAGGAAGACGCCAGCACGCGCGCCGTGTCATTTTGATCGAATCGTCCACACATGGCGAAATCATACCCGATCGCCATGGCGCACGCGGGCTGGCGCGCGCCTGGCGTGGGTGTGGGCCAACGTACAGACTGCGGGCGGGATGTGGCGCACAGTGGAGGCCAGTCAGATGGCTGACGCTTTTAGCATCGGAGGAATCATGTCGTTTGAAAATCCCACCATCCACAAAGGTTTTACCATCAGTGCCACGGCCAGCCAGCGCCGCGATGGCCGCTGGGTCGGTTCGTATGTCAGCCAGAACCAGGCGTGCGGCGCGTATGCGGACACCTGCGACTATGACGATTGCAGCAACGAAAAAGAGGCGCAGCAAGTGGCTCTGTCGATGGGCTGGAGCCTCGCCGATGGCGTGCCGGTACGCTGAAACGGCTTTAGCGCTTGCGCAGGGCCAGCAACAGGCCCGCAATCGGGAATAGCAGGGCCGCGCCCAGACGTACGGAGGTCAGCGAAGCGGCCTCCACGCCCAGCATATGCGGCAAGGCCAGCAGCAACAGGGGCGCAGGCACGGCAATCGCGAAGAAAAACAGGTACCACGAGTAGCCATTCTTCTTGGCCAGCAAGGCGATCAGCGCGCAGCCGACCAGGAAGACCAGCGGCAAATTTACAAATTCCATGGTGAAGCACTCTTAGCAAGGGGAACGCGATTATACGCGCCGCTCCTTGCGCCGCGTTAATTGCCGACCAGGTCGGGCGGCTGTTGGGCCTGCTTGCCGCCGGCCGGCGCATCGGCGGGCAGCAGCGCCGTGATGGCGCCGCTATAGATGAGTTCCTGGGCGTACGCCGATGCCTCGATCAGGGCTGCATGCACGGACTTGAAGCTGCTGGACGTTTCAATCAGCACGGGCTTGGCATACACCTGCTGCGTATCGCCGCGCTTGCTGATCAAAATCATGCCCCGATAGCGCCCATCCTTCTCCAGCGCCCCCGCCACATGAAATTCATAGCCGCTGATCTGGTGTTTTTGTAGCTGATCCATATCTCCCGCCTCCAGACCTGTTTGTCGTGGCCCAGACCTTTTTACGCGCATCGAACGGTCGAGTCTTTGATTTGCATCAATACTGTCAGCCAGGGTTCAACTAGCGCATCGACGCCAGTCGCAAGCGTAGCGAGCGGCGCTGATTTGAGGCTGAGAAGTGTATTAAAAGTACGGTGAGCATCGCCAGCCGCAAGGTGCTCCGCGCAGCCGATCTGGCCAGCCGTCCTCACCCAGCGCGAATGGCGCGGATCTGCTGGGCCGTTTCCTCGATCTCCCGATACGCTTCCTGGATATAGCCATTGATCGGGTGCCCGTCCATCCACTCGAAATAGGCGCGCTCGTCCTGTCTGATGGCGAAAGGGACGTGGTGCTCGCGTATTGACTCGGCCGTTTCGCGCACCAGCGAGGCAAAAATAAGCTCCAGAGTTTCCATGATGGTCACCTTGCGAGACAGAAATGCAGAGTAATGAATGTAGCACAAAGTGGGCCGTCGTCCATGCCCGCACTTATGTCGTGCGCGCCTGCCAGGCCTGCGTTGCGGCTATCATGACGTCCGGCGGCACGCTGTGTGTCCGTACATCACCCTGGATTGTAAAGTCGTCGTCATGGAAATTATTCTTGCTCCTTCCAACCTTGGCTTGCGGCCCTTGCATCCCGGCCATGAACCGGGCACCTGGCGCGCCCCGGCCGTGCTGATGGCGAATAACCTGGCAGCGGCCGTGGGCGCGCGTGCCATTGTGTCACTGCCGCGTCCTGTCTATACGCCCCTGGCCCAGCCCGGCACGCGCCTGTACAACGGCGTGACGATGCGCGCGTTCAACCTGGAACTGGCCGCGCGTGTTGCCGACAGCCATGCGCGCGGCGTATTTCCGCTAGTTATAGGCGGTGACTGTTCCGTGCTGCTGGGTGCATTGGCGGGCGCCCGGCGTACTGGCGGCGTTGCGCTGGTACATGTGGATGGGCATAGCGATTTCCGACATCCGGGTAACTATGATCCCGCGCAAAGCCTGGGCGCTGTGGCCGGCATGGACCTGGCCCTTGCCACGGGCCGGGGCGAAGCGCTGATGACGCAGTGGCCCGGCATGACGGCGCCACTGGTGGCGGAAGAGCATGTCGTGCAACTGGGGGAGCGGGAAAACCGCGATGCCGATTTCGCCTGGCCGGACGTGAATGATACGGCTATCACGCGCATTGATGTGTTTGACGCCAACGCGGCCGGTCCTGCCGCCGTGGCCAGCCGCATCAATGCTGCGCTGGACAGGGTTGAGCCGCGGCGCTTCTGGCTGCACCTCGATGTCGATGTGCTCGATCAAACATTGATGCCAGCCGTCGATTCCCCAGGCAGTCCCGGCATTGCGCCCGAGGCCTTGCTGTCTATCCTGCGTGCCGTGCGCAACGGTGGCGGCTGCTGCGGCATGACCGTGACGGTGTTCGATCCCGACAAGGACCCGGACGGCAGTTGCGCCGCCTTGCTGGTGACATTGCTGGGCCAGCTTTTCGCGCCGGCCCAGGCCTCAGGCCGGATGGCCGATATGCTCGTATAAAATCACGCATCCGATGACGATCAGCACCAGGCCACCCACCAGTTCGGCACGTCGGCCCGCCACCGTACCCAGCACGCGGCCCAGCATCACGCCCAGGGTGACCATGACGAAGGTGGAAAAGCCGATGGCGGCGGCCGTGACGACAATGTTGGCGCCCAGCAAGGCCAGGCCCGCGCCTACCACCATCGCATCGATGCTGGTGGCCAGGCCGGTAACAGCCAGCACCCAGAACGAGTGCGACTGGGCCGGCGCTTCGTCCTCGTCGGCGTCGGAGAGGGCATTGCGTATCATCAACAGGCCGATGATGCCCAGCAGGCTGAAGGCGATCCAGTGGTCCCACGCTTCCACATAGGGTGCGGCCACGCTGCCCAAGGCCCAGCCGATGACGGGCGTGATGGCTTCGATGACGCCAAAGATCAGGCCAGTGCGCAGCGCCTCGCGCCATTGCGGCTTGTGCAGGGCGGCGCCCTTGCCCACGGCGGCCGCGAAGGCATCGGTGGACATGGCAAGGGAGAGGGCGGCGGTGGCGGCGAAATTCATCGTTGGCTTTCGGTAAAACCTGGCTGGGATGGTGAGTTGCAAATTACAAACCCGGCAATTTTACCCTACGTACAGCACCACCAAGGCGGCAAACAGGCAATAGGCGCCAAAGAAATGCCAGCGGCCCTGTTCCAGCCAGCGAGACAGCCAGCGCAGCGCCAGCAAGCCGGCCAGAAAGGATAGCAGCATGCCCAGCAGGCTGGGGCCGAGCAGGCGCAGCAGGCTGTTACCGTGTTCCAGATGGTCCAGGCTGCCATTTGCCACGGCCTGGTAAAAGCGCCAGCCTTCCTTGATCAGCACGGCTGGCGTCAGCACCACAGCCAGGGCAAAGCTGAATTCTTCTGCGCGGCGTTGCGGCACGCCCATGGCGATGCCGGCGGAAATGGTGGCGCCCGAACGGGAAAATCCCCGGAAGGGCAGGCACAGGCCTTGCACGGCGCCGATCACCATGGCCTTGCCGAAGGATAAGCTGCCATGCTGGCGCGCTTGCTGGCGCGAGGAGACGATGATCAGCACGCCGGCAGCGGCCAGCGCGGCAGCCATCAGTTTCGCGTTGCCGAACAGGTGCTCGATTTCAAAGCCAGGCGCATCCTTGCTCATGATGTGGGTAATGCCCTTCAGCAAGCCGAAGCCGACCATGCCCGTCAGGGCGGTGGCGGCGACAAGCAGCAGCACATTGCTGCGGAAGGCGGCGGCCGAGCTGAAATACGTGGCGCGCCAGGATGTCCAGAAATACACGATGACGGCGAACATCGTGCCCGTGTGCAGCATCACCAGCAGCATGGTCAGCTCCGGTGACGTGGGGTCCAGGCCCATCCATTTTTCCGCCATGATGACGTGGGCGGAACTGGAGACGGGCAGCAGTTCGGCGAAGCCCTGGACGATGGAAAGAATAAACAATTGCAAAAAGCTCATGGGTATCGGGACTCAGGCGGGGGAGGGGCCGACGATTTTACCCGCCAGTGACGGCGGGCAGTCCCTGCGCCAGATTACAGTTTGTCCATGTTTACGGCTTGGCCGCTACTTGCGGCTTGAAGACGGCGCGGAAAGCCTTCAGCGCGGCCGGGTGATAGATCGTGCCATGACTTTCTTCCGGCATCTTTTCCAGATGCCATTGCAAGCCGGGCGGCGCCTGTTTTTCCAGCACCTGCGACAGACGCTGCACTTCGACGGCGATGCCCGCTTCGCTGCTGGATGCCAGGTACAGGCTGTGCTTGCCTGGCTTGCCCTTGGCCAGCAGGGCCGCCGCCTGGCGCGGCAGTGTGCCATGGTTCCACCACAGGCTGGGATCGAAGGCCAGGTAATGGTCGAACAGTTGCGGTTCCAGTAAGTACGTTTCCACCACGAACAGGCCCGCCAGCGACTCGCCGACGATGGCCATTTCGCCTGTCGTGCGGTAGCGCCGTTTGACTTCCGGCATCAGTTCATCGCGGATGAAGGCCCGGTAAGCGGACGCGCCACCCACCACGGGGGCGATTTTGCGGTCTTCCGCATTGTCCGTTGGCCCCGTCAGGTCGCGCCGGCGCTGCGTGTTTTGCATGCCGACCAGCATGAAGGGACGCATGGTGCCGTTGGCTACCGATACTTGCAGCAAGCCGGCCACGTGTAAAAAGTCTTCGGCCACGCCGCCGTCCGGCATGTACAGCACGGGCAATGGCGCGTCGGGCGGCGTATCCCACGCGCGCGCCATGTACACATTGATGTGGCGCTTTTCCTTCAGCGCCTGCGAATCGATGCTGAAAGTTTCGCCAATGACGAGCGGTGTGGCCGCGCTGGCGGTAGCGGTGGGCGCCGCAATGGCGAGAGGGAAGGAGCTGGACAGCAGCAGGGCGGCAGTGAAGTGCAGTGCAAGGCGAGAGCGGCGCATGTTTTCCCGTGATAAGTAGTGGATAGATGGCATGGACGCGTATAGACATGCCATCAAGCAATTCTATCTTATCTTTGATGCAGTCTTACTTGATCGTCAAGAGTTCCCGTTCGCGCACGATACCGGCCTTGTCCACCGTATAGGCGATCAGCAGGGCCCCATCGTCGGCGCAGGCATGGCAGCTCTTCAGGGGCGTGGAAAACAGCAGGCGCTGGCCTCCATCGTCGGCGGCCGTGCTGCCGACAAAATCGGCGGGGGCAAACGGCACGGCGTCCGGGTGGGCGGCGGCAAACGCGCGCCAGGCCGGTGTGGCGCGGTCTTCCTCGCGCACGGTGTCCTCGTCGACGTCGATGGCGGCGCCATCGCTGCCGATCAGCAAGCTGCCTTCATTCGTGTTGGCGCGGAAAGGATAGGTGACGGTGGCCAGGGCCGCCTTGCCCAGCGGGCGCCAGGCGGAAATGAAGCCCGCCTTGTTCGCCTTGACCAGCATCCTGGCGGCGGCGAGGGCTTGCGGGCGCGCGCCGGAGCGCTGCATGGTGCGCAGCAGGCAGACGTCGGGCGCGCTGTGCGATTGCTCGCTGCGGCAGGCCGACAACGAGCGTTCCTGCCACACGGCGCGCGCGTCGATGGGGCCCGCCTCCAGGGCATGGGCCGCCTGCATGGCGGCCAGGCCGGAGACAGCAAGGATGGCGCAGCCGGCTACGTGACGGGAAAATCGTGTTGACATGGGGCGCCTTTCAATAGCGGAAACAGGAGATCTTCCAATTATAGGAGGGGCCAGGCGTGCTTGCGCCCACGATTGGCCAAGGGATGGCCTTGCTGGCGGCTGGCTTGCGCCTCGCTCAACGCTTTTTTGCCGCCGCCTGGCGCAGCGCCCTGGATTCTTGCTTGTTGAGAATGTGCGGGCGCTTGGCCAGCTCCGCCTTGACGGCGGCGATGGCGGCGCCGAACTGCTGCTCGGCTTGCGCTGGACTGGCGCCTGCATAATTCTGCTGGTTGGATTGCGCGGCACGCAGCTGGCGCAGCAGCGCCAGCAGTTGCTTGCCGTGCAGGGCAGGCAAGTCTTGCGCCAGCGCCTGCTTGGCCACCGCGCCTTCCACATGGTCGGGGTCGAGAAGGTGCAGCAAGGCCAGGCCTGCGGGCTGTGGTGCCGGAGTCGATTTGTTCATCCAGTCATTCTAAACGACGCCAGGATTACAGGTATTCCCAGATCTCATCGAAGGTTTCGCGCGCGAAATCGTTGCGCCAGGCTTCCGAGTTCTTTTCGCGGCTGACGGCAAACACGGCACGCCAGGCCTGCTTTGGCGCGCCGGTGTAGGTCGCGGCGATCTTTTGCAGGCCGGCCGTGCATTGCTCGACCTTGCAGCCGCTCTTGGCCAGTTGCTGGGCCGCAGCCGCCCATGCCACGGGCACCTTGACGACCTGGCATTCGAAGCTGACGGCAGCCGTCTGCATGCCGTTTTCCACCGTCACCGGATCTGCCTTGATGGCCTGGCAGGTGGCGCCATTCTTGGCGGCGATGACATTGGCAGCCAGCAGTTCGGCCGCCGGCGTCACAGCTGCGCGCATGGTGGCGGGGAACAGGTCGGCGATCAGCTTGCCGGTTTCCTTTGGAAACTTGGCGTCCGTTTCCTTCAAGCCGCTGTACGACGCGTATTCGGCGCTCTGTTGGCCCGCCAGGCGGGTGGGGCGCAGGTAGGCGTTGAGCTTGGCGACGCTGGCTTCATCGTGGTTGATGATGGTCTTGATGTACAGATTGGCCACCTCGACCGGCGCCAGCTCCACGGCTGGCGCCTCGGCGGCGAAGGCAGGCTGCATCAGTGCAGCGGCGAAGGTGGCGGCCAGCAGTCTGGCGGCAGGGAATTGCTTGTGCATGTATTTTCTCCACGATTCAATGTCAGGCGCCGAAAGATGCTGTAGGGCAACTCAGGCGTGCGCATTATATATGGCGAAAGTCATAACGTTGCACACCTCAGGCGTGCGCCTTGCTTGCCGCTGCCAGCAAGGCCAGCAGCAGCTCCTTGCGCCGGCCTTCCGCCTTGCGCGCCAGGGCCGCCAGTTTTTCCAGCTTGCCCCAGACCGGATACAGCATGTGCTCCACCAGATAGCCTTCCAGCCCCTGCAGTTGCTGGCAGAACAGCTCCAGTTTCTCCACCTCTTCCAGTTCTGCCTGGATCCTGACCTTTGCGTTATCCGTGCATGCGCGCAGACACGCCGCCAGCACGGCAATGGAGTCGCCCGTGACGCCATGTCGCTCGGCAAAGGCGGCCGTGAACTGATCCTGTACGGACTGGTGCTCTTCGTCGACGTTGGCCATGTAGTGCTGCACCAGGGGGAAATAGCGTACGTCGAGCAAGCCCAGGCCAAACGTGGCATAGCTGCCGGGCATGCAGTTCTTTTCGCCTTCCGTGTCGGCATAGAACTCGAATTCTTCGATGGCCGCGCGCGCATACGCTTCCAGTTGCGGCTGCAGGGACGCATAGGCGAGGGCGTTGGCAAAGAAACGGTGCGTATCGGACCTGGCCAGGCCTTTCAAGGGAAGATATTCCTTCACCTTGGACTTGAGCTTGATCTGGTAGCTTTTCGGGAAACCGTTGTTCAGCAAATGCGTGATGAATGCCAGCGCCTGCGCATACGCGTCTTCCTCTTCCCTGGCGATATTGATGCTGATGGTGGCAAACACATCGTTGGCACGGCATTCCAGCAGTGCATTTTTCAGGTGGATGTCGGCATCGGGGAAGCTGCCGCTGCCTTCCTTGAGCATGCGCACGGCCCGTGCGCTGCCCAGTTCGCGCGCGATGTCCAGGAATTTGAGGCCCCTGGATTTGGCGTAGCTCGGTTCGTGGCGCAGGATCATGACGGCGCCATACAGTAGCAGGTCGATCGGCTGCAGCGCCTGCGCATCCGGCGCCGCACCCGCTTTCAAGGTGTATTCCGTGGCGCGGTAGGCGGATAGCGCGCTGTCATAAAATTGCGGGAGGAAAACGTTTTCCGCCCATTGCGTGATGGCGCGGATGATGTCGGCACGGTGCTTGGCCAGGGCCTCCGGCTGGGTCTTGCTCAAGGCCTGGATGCGTTCGTATTGGGTGATGCTCCAGGCCACGTCGAGCTGCGGGAACAGTTGCGGGTCGAGCAGGTGGCGCGCCAGGAAGAACGTTTCCAGTGGCTTCGTCGGATGCTTGCCATGCGTAAGCTTTTGCTCAATGTACGCGTGTATGTTTTCCAGCAAGGCCTGGCGTTTATCCTCGTTGACGTATTCCAGCAACGTCAGGTGCAGCATGCCCTGCGCCGTCTGGAACTTGCTGCGGCAGGTGAAACGATAGTCGATCATCGGCGTGTCCACCAGCGGCGCCAGGCGGGCTTGCACCAGCGCCGTCAGTTGTGGCGCGACAGCCTCGCGTATTTGCGCATCGTCAAGGCGGGCCGGCGTCCTGGGGCGCGCGTCGTCGTCATCGAAACCCAGGTCGAGATCGTCGGCGATCGCGCGCCCTGGCTTGTAGTCGAGCATCAAGTCATTGAAGATGCCCGCTTGCAAGGTCGTGCGCTTGACGGATTGCTCCAGGTCGGTGCGCTGCAGGCGCTCATCGAACCAGGCGTCAATGGCTGCCGTCATTTCCTGTGTTGCCAGCTCTACAAGTGTACTCATCAATATCGTCGTCTTTCCCTGCATTGCGCGTGACAGCGCCACCGGCTGCCGTCACGGTCATGTTTAATATAAAGCACTATTTTAGGTGTTCAAGCCTGGCTGCATCAAGGGCCGCACGGCTGTCAGGAGGCAGCGGCGAGGAAGCGCGCGTCGATGTCGTCGGACAGCGGTCCCACGGTAATTGTGCTGTGCCAGCCCGATGGCTTGTCATTGCCATCAAACAAGGCGATGCGCGTGTGGATGAACAGGACGGAATACACGCCGGATTTCATGTCGCGCTTCAAGTCCCAGTGCATCAGTTCGATGGCTTCGCCCATGCGCGGCAGATGGGCGCCCGGCGGCAGCAGAATGTTCTGGTTGATGAATTCCCTGCTCGGGCCCGGTTCCTTTTGGCGCGGATCGAGGTAACGGAATGAAACGCTGGTAACGATGTTTGGCATGCGAGGCACCTGCTTGGTTATGTATCCGATGACAATAGCACAGGGAGATGGCCGATGCCTGCGCTGCACGGCACCGGACGGGCGTGCGCGCAACTATGTTCGATAGCAGACGGTGCTTGGAAGGTCATCGCGCTAGGCTGGCCTATTCTTAATCATTGAGATTGCCGAAAACGCCATGATGCATTTATTCCTCGCGGAAAACCGCGCCGAGCTGGAGCGCCGTTGCCGTGACAAAGTCGCCAAGCGGCCCCTGCGTTTTTCGACTGAAAAGCAGTTAAGTGAAGGCATTCCCATCTTCCTGGATCAGCTGATCCGTACCCTGAAAGCGGAAGAGGCGGGCAAACTGGCGCAAAGCCTGGCCATTTCCGGTCCCGCCGACGGTAGTGCGGCGGGTATATCGGAGCTGGCCGACAGCGCGAACACGCACGGCGGGCAATTGCTGGCGCTCGGCTATTCCGTCAGTCAGGTGGTGCACGATTATGGCGACCTGTGCCAGGCTGTCAGCGATCTTGCCGTGGCGTTGGGTGAGCAATTTGCCGTCGAGGAATTCAGGACACTGAACCGTTGCCTTGATAACGGCATTGCCGAAGCTGTCTCCGAATTTATCCAGCGGCGCGATGTGCTCATCGCCAACGAGCAGGCACTGGCACTGAGCCAGCGTATCGGCTTCTTCGCCCATGAGCTGCGCAATCACCTCAGCACGGCAGGCCTGGCCGTCGCGGCGATCAAGCAGGGCGGCATGGGCGTGACGGGCGCCACTGGCGCCGTGCTCGACCGCAGCCTCGTGGGTTTGCGTACCCTGATCGATCGCTCGCTGGCCGAAGTGCGGGTGGAGGCAGGCCTGACCTTGCAACGCACGGTTTTTTCCGTGAGCAACTTCATCAGTGAGCTGAGCTATTCAGCCAGGCTGGAAGCGGACTTGCTGCACTTTACCTTGATCGTGGAAGAGGTCTCTCCCATGCCGCAGCTCTATGCTGACCAGGATTTGCTGCTTTCCGCCGTGGGCAACCTGCTGCAGAATGCCTTCAAGTTTGGCGCACCGAATGGGACGGTGGTGCTGCGCGCCTATGCGCACGGCGAAAGGATCAGGATCGAAGTGGAGGATAACGGCGCCGGCCTGTCGCCGGAGGCCGCAGATGACATGTTCCTGCCCTTTACGCAAGGCGGTGCCAACAAGACGGGGCTGGGGCTGGGGCTGTCGATTGCCCGCCGCAGCGTGGAAGCGAATGGCGGCACCTTGAGCGTGGACAGCGTGCCTGGCCATGGCTGCGTCTTCGTCATCGACCTGCCCCGGCATGCCGGGGCTGTCGCCACCTTCGTCACATGAGCGGATGCGGCGGCCATGCCCTATGACATCCCGCGCGACAGCGTCGCGCTCGAACCGGCGGGAGACGCCATCCACTTCCATCTCGCCGTTTTCGGGGCGGGGAAGACTTGCCGCATTACCGTGACGGCATTGCGCAGCCTGGACCAGGGCCAGGGCGGCGACTGGCTGTCCATCTTCGACACCCACCGCCTGCGTATCGGCCAGCGGGCCTTTGCTTATCTGAGCCGTGATCTGCTGGTCAACAGCGTGGTCTTGCGGGCGCTCGACTTCTAGCTGCCTCCCTGTGCCAGCCAGTCGCGCGGCGACAGGCTGCTGCATGCGCGGAAGGCCCGGGTGAAGGCTGGCTGACTGGCATAGCCCACTTCCAGCGCGACATCCTGCACCAGCCAGCCTTGCTGGAGTAGCGCCTTGGCGCGCAGCATGCGCTGGCCCGTCAGGTATTCGGCCGGCGGGCAACCGATGGCCGCGTGGAACTGGCGCGCGAAGCGGCTGCGCGACATGCCGCACAGGCTGGCCAGCGATGCCACCGTCCAGTGGCGCCCGGGATGGTCGTGCATGGCCGCCAGGGCTTTGCCGAGGGCCGTGTCGGAGACGCCGAACAGGCGCGAGGCCGATATCAGCTTGCTGGTCAGTGCATGGCGGAGCAACTGGACGAGCAGCACGTCGCACAGGCGATTGAGCACCAGTTTCTGCCCCAGCCCCCCAAGCTGCGCTTCATCGAACAGCAGGTCGAGCACGCCGGCCAAGGCCGGTAGTTGCGCCAGCGGGATGTGCAGGCAGGGCGGCAGCTTATCGAGCACGGCAGCGCCATCGCCCGCCAGGCGGACGGTGGCGCACAACAGCCGTGCCGTGCCGGCGCCCGTGTCCAGGCCATGCGCCAGCGAGCGCGGATAGAACACCAGCGAGGGCACGTCGACCTGCAGCAGCGTGCCATCGTCGTGGGTGAAGGTCGCAGGTCCCCGCCGCACCAGGTGCAGGTGGCCCGTTCCCGGCTGGGCCGGAAAGTGGTTGCTTCCGCAAAACGCCCCCTCGAAGAAGGTGTCGGCAGAGAACTCCATGCGTATCAACAGGGCAGACAGACGATCCATGGTTAACAAAGAGACGGAAAGATATAAATTGTAGACTAAAAGCAACTAATGTTTCCGTTTTTATCGCTATGATGATGGCCCGATGTTTGTCCTGGACAACATTTTTTTACTGCGCCACCTGAATGGAGAGTCAACATGGCATTGTCCAACGCATTGTCCAACTTAAAGATCGGCACCCGCCTGTATCTGGCCTTTGGCGCCGTCGTCGCCTTGCTGGCGATACTGGTCGCGTCCGCACAAACGAATTTGTCGCGGCTGGGCGAGGCGAATGGCTTGAACATCCACACCTACGAGGTACTGGCCGAGGCAAGCAGTCTGCTGGAAAGCCTGATCAATATCGAAACGGGCCAGCGGGGCTTTGCCTTGACCGGCAAGGACAGCTCGCTGGAGCCGCTGGTCGCGGGCCACCGCAGTTTCGACCAGCATTTGCAGAAGATCCGCGCCCTGACGGCGGACAACCCAACGCAGCAGGAGCGCTTGGCGGTGCTGGAGCGTACCCGGCAACAGTGGCAGGTGAGCGCCATCGAGCCCGTGATCGCCCTGCGCCGAGCAGCGGCCGTCGATGGCAACATCGATGCGGTCGTGGCGGCAGAGCAAGCGGGCAAGGGCAAGTCGGACATGGATGCGATGCGCGTCTTGCTGGCCGACATAGGCAAGACGGAAAGTATGCTGCTGGCGCAGCGCGCCGACGAGGCTGCTGCCCTGAAGACGCGCACCACGCTGGTGCTATTGGGAGGAGGCGCCGTCGCCGTCCTGCTGGCGGCGGTTCTGGCCATGTGGTTGACCCGCAACATCACCGTTCCCCTGAGCGCAGCCGTGGCGCTGGCCAAGCGCGTTGCGCAAGGTGATCTGGGCAGCCACATCGACGTGCGTTCACAAGATGAGACGGGGCAGTTGATGGCCGCCCTGCGCGACATGAATGCGGCTCTGGTACGTATCGTGGGCGAGGTGCGCGGCGGCACGGAGACGATTGCCACGGCGTCGAGCCAGATCGCGGCGGGCAATATGGACTTGTCATCGCGCACGGAACAGCAGGCCAGTTCGCTGGAAGAAACGGCATCGTCAATGGAAGAGTTGACTGCCGCCGTCAAGCAGAATGCGGACAATGCGCTGGCGGCGCGCGCGCTGGCCTCGGCGGCGTCTGCCGTGGCTGTCAAGGGAGGGGCGGTAGTGTCCGAAGTGGTGCAGACCATGGGTTCGATCAATGATTCCTCGCGCAAGATTGCCGACATCATCGGCGTGATCGACAGCATCGCCTTCCAGACGAATATCCTGGCCCTGAATGCCGCCGTGGAGGCTGCTCGGGCGGGTGAACAGGGGCGTGGTTTCGCCGTGGTGGCCACGGAAGTGCGCAACCTGGCCCACCGTTCGGCCAGCGCCGCCAAGGAAATCAAGGGTTTGATCGATGATTCGGTGGACAAGGTGGGGGCGGGCAGCAAGCTGGTCGACCAGGCCGGTGCCACCATGCAGGACGTGGTCGACAGTGTGCAGCGGCTGAGCGCCATCATCGGTGATATCACGGATGCGAGCGAAGAGCAGCGCCTCGGTATCGAGCAGGTCAATGAAGCCATCAGCCAGATGGACCAGGTGACACAGCAAAATGCGGCCCTGGTCGAGGAAGCGGCGGCCGCGGCCAATGCCATGCAGGATCAGGCGGCGCAGCTGTCGCACGCCGTGCAAGTGTTTCGCTTGAAGGATGCGCCGCCGGCCACGCAGGCAGGCGCGGCACGGCCTGCCGCGCGCCGGCCCCTGGGCTTGAGCATGGGCGCCTAGGATCCGGCACTGTGGCCCCGCGGACGGCGGCGTATGGCATTTCCGCACAGATCGTCAAGTAAATGCAGGTATGGCTGGACGGAAATGTTACATCTGGGTATTCTGCGCATCTGATACTTATTTCTATACGGAAAAAGGTAAGAGGGCGGTTCGTGCCAGCGGCAACGCGGCTCGCACGGCCAGGCAAGGTCAGGCATGCAAAGGTGAAGTCGTCCGCTTGCTGAGCGAAACTGTCGTGTTTCGGCTCGCGACGGGCAGGGAAACAGTGCTGTCATCTTTAAAATAGTAGGAGAGGTTGCTCATGGATGCAGAAAAGGATGTTGTGTACGGTACAGAAGATTTGTTGATGAGTTTGTGTAACTCGGTAGTTCGGGTGCTCAACGTTGCAACGCAAAGTAAAGTCAATTATTCAGGCATGGTGCAGCGCATCACCAAGACCGGCCTGAAGCCGGACATCGGTTGCTTCGTGATGTTCGATGGCGGTTTCACGGGCCTGGTGGTGCTCAATTTCGCTGCCGATACGGCGATGGAAATCTATGAGCGCTATATGTTGCACATGGGCATGCCGAAGTCGGAACTGGCCAGTTTCTACACGTCGGACGAAGTGTCGAACATCATGGGTGAGCTGATGAACCAGATCGTGGGCGACTTCACGGGCAAGGTGCGACGCGAATTGCAAACGAATATCACCCAGAGCCAGCCGAAGATGCTGGTGCTGAACAAGCAGGTGATGCTCAGCGTTGACACGCCGCTGGACCGCCCGGAAATGCGCCGCGTCACCTTCTACACGGAAAAGAACAACATTTTCTATCTGGAACTGGCGATCGACCGTACCGAGTTCATCAAGTTGCACGATTTCGATTCCCGTGAAGTCGATGCCGACTCTCTGATGGATACCGAATACGCGAACCGCGAACGCGACGCCGCCCCGGCGCCTGCGGCGGAACCGGAAGACGACGACAACGCCGACCTGCTCAAGTCCCTGGGCATGTAAGCAGCTGTCGCGGACAGTGGCTGGCGGCATGTCTGCCACCGGCCACTGTCGTTGACAGCCTACAGGGTCTTGCTCATGAACACCCGGCTCGTGCCTTCGGGACTGCAGGCGATGTCACCGAAGCGGCGCCAGCCGCGGCGCTCGTAAAATTCGGGCGCCTGGAAACTGATGGTGTACAGCACCGCCGAGGCGCAGCCGCGCCGGCGGCCTTCTTCCTCGAACTGCGCCAGTACCTGGCTGCCCAGGCCCTGTCCCCGCAAGGCAGCGGGCAAATAAAACAAATCGAGAAACAGCAGACCCAGCGAGGTTCTGCCCATGGCGCCGCCCAGCACGCGCTGGCTCTCCCGATCGCGCACGACCACGTTCAATACTTGCCTGTCGCTATAGCCGGTGATGGCATCGTTGTAGGCGTTCAATCCTTCAAGAATGGTTTGTTCAGCCTGCGCGTCGAGCATGGCGCTGACGCAGATGGTGTAGGGCGAGTCGTTGTGCGGTGTGGCAGGCATGGCTGACAGCATGATAGTTAATAACTGTATGAATATACAGTATTTTTCTTGTTTGCACCCGTCTTTATTGCGGCAACGTCAATGTTTCCAAGCGAGACTTGCCGACCATGCTGCTGTGCTGGCTGTCATCGAGCGACCAGTACTCGAGCGCGTACACATAACTGCCATCGATGATGGTCAGCGTTTCCTTCTGGCGGCCGCTGGGCGCCTTGTAATACAGGCGCCGCGCGAGTCTGCCGTCCACCGTCTGATGGAACGATTGCGGTGAAATCGTAACGCGCTTGCCCGTCTTGCCCGCCATGGACATAGCCGTGATCGTCAGATAGGCGCGGTCCGGGCAGCGCGCCAGCAGGTGCGCGCCGCTCAGGACGGCAGGGTGCGCCCGTTCCAGCGGGAAACCATACGGTTGCACGCCGACGATATCGTGGCACGCCATCTGCTGCGCCAGGGCCGTCAGCGCGGCCGGGTCGAGTGCGCTGCTGTAGTGTTTTTCGGCAACCTGCGCCAGGCCCAGCGCCCAGCGGCGCTCCAGCTCGGCCAGCGAAATGTCGCTGGGCACGGGCAACAGCGCGGGGGCATCGGGATCGGCGGCGCCGGACATTTCCGCCTGCATGCGCGAGGCAACAGAGTGGCTACGCTCGGCTTGCCGCATGTCAATTGGCTCGGCAGCATGGAGCGGGTTGGCGAGGCCGGCGGCGATGGCCAGCGTGAAAATGTGTTTTGTCAGCATGGGATCTCTTGGAGGTGCGGCGTGCGCGGCAAGTGGCGCGCGCTGTGGCATGGAAAGAAATGCCATGCATTCTGGCATCGAATGGCGAGTTTGCCTATGCGCGCACGGCAGGGAGGGCGATTGCGCTCCGCCAGATAACGGGGGGCTGGCGCATTCCATCTATTCGCTTATTTATTTTCTGGAAAGCGACATTGTGCATGGTACTTAAACGCTGGAAATATTAATTTCCAATTCAAAATTATGTACGCTGATTTGATTCCAATGGGAAACACAGTGTGGCAAAAAAATATTAAATCACTAGAAAAGAAGAGTATTTATTAGCACCACATTGATGTATATCAATATAATTGTCACACATCTACACAATTCTCGCTACGCTGCCATAGAGCTGCTCCATTGCCTGTATTTCTTTGCCAGTCATTATCTTAAGTCATTGATTATTAACGTAACTATTTGCTTCAGGTAGTTGGCTGTGCCAGGTGCAATTGGGCTTTTGTATGTTGCTGGAAAAGGGTCATGTTGGCGGCGCTGTGGCTCTGACGGTGTGTTAATCCGCTGTAGCCTTTTCATCGTTTTCATCATGCCGAAAAGCAAGACTGGCTTGCATGAGTGCGACAGATTATGGGCTAGCCCCACGGGTGCTTCTACTCGCGGGACGCGATGGCGGGATGTTTCCTGATGATGGCAGTCCATTTGGAGGCTGGATGTTGAAACGACAGTTATTGTGTATCGATTTGAGTGGCACTGGCTCGCAGCATGAGGCAAGCATGCAGCAGTTTGGCGTGGCGTGGGAAGACTGGAAAGTCTGCGCCGTGACGAGCCTGGCTGCCGCGGCACGTGCGTTGCGCACGCAGGCTTTTCCGGTGGGGGTGCTGATTTCCCCGCTCGACGGGCTGGGAGAAATCGACAGTTTCTTGCATCAGCATTGGGATATGCAATGGGTGGGCATTTTTCCACCGCGTGCCTTGCAGACGGCGGCATGCCGGCGTCTGGTACGCGATCATTGCTATGATTACCACACCTTGCCTGTCGACATGCTGCGGCTGCGCCATACCCTGGGCCATGCTTATGGCTACGCCACTTTGCGCGAGATGCCGGAAGCGCCACTGTGTGCGCTGGAACAGCCTGATATGGCGCTCAAGGGCAGTGGCGTCGCCATTGGCCGCTTGCGGCGCCAGATCCTCAAGGTCGCAGGTGCCAGCGCGCCAGTACTGATCTGGGGCGAGTCGGGCAGTGGCAAGGAGCTGACGGCGCAAGCGATACACGTCCATTCCGCGCGCGCGGCAGGGCCCTTCGTGCCCATTAATTGTGGCGCGATTCCGGCTGGCCTGGCGCAATCCGAGCTATTCGGCCATGAACGGGGTGCATTCACCGGGGCCACCCGGGACAAGCGGGGCTTGATCGAGTCGGCGGCAGGAGGCACGGTATTTCTTGACGAGATAGGCGACCTGCCGCTCCCCTTGCAAACCAATTTGCTGCGCTTTCTGCAGGAAAAAACGATTTACCGTGTCGGCTCCACGCACAGTACCGCCGTGGACGCGCGCGTCATTGCTGCTTCGCATGTCAATTTGCTGGAGGCCGTGCAGCAGGGGCGGTTCCGGGAAGATTTGTATTACCGGCTCAATGTGCTGGCGCTCGATGTCCCTCCTTTGCGCGAACGGAAGGAAGACTTGATGTTGCTGGCAAACCATTTTTTTGCCACCTATGTCTCGGAGCGGGCGCCGCTGGTGCGAGGCTTCAGTAACGCAGCCGTCGAGGCGATCTGCAACCATACCTGGCCGGGCAATGTGCGCGAATTGATCAACCGGGTGCGGCGTGCCATGGTGATGGCAGAGGGCAGGGCGATCCTGCCGCAGGACCTGGGATTGTCCGCTGCGGACGCGCCAGGCGCCGATGTTGCACTCGGCAGTATTCGCTTGCGCGCGGACCGTGACGCCGTGCAGGCCTGCCTGGCCAGTGCCGACAGCAATGTCAGCAAGGCCGCACGCAATCTGGGCGTGTCGCGCATGACGCTGTACCGGATGATCAAAAAGCTCAATATCGAATGTTGAACCTGGCGCCCCGGGGGAAGTCCTTTGCCCTGCGTGTGGATAGTTGCAGCTGTAACGGTGTAACAGAATTGAGACAGTCGCAGGACCGGCATGGCGTCTTGCAAGTGCTTGATTTTTCGTCGATATCGCTGTTTTTGCGAGCCGTGACTGAAAAGCGGGTGGCGCATGGCTGTGACAGTTTTCCGTGTTTTGTTTGTCAAGTTTCCGAGGGGAATGCCACGCAAGCCGGCGGTCATCGAATAAGGCGTTTCAATTCAATGGCTTGGCCGAATTTTTTATTGCTGGCACCAAATTTGCTGTGAAGCTGTGTACCTGACGAGTCAGTCTGGTGCCAGCATCCTGATCAACTTTTAAAGAGGAAACTGCAATGAAAAAAACTCTCATCGCGGCAGCGGTAGCGCTGGCCTTCGGCTTCAGCGCCCATGCCCAGAACAATGGCTCGACCAGGGTCGATGATGTCACGGGTAACAATACCCAGACGGCGAGCAATACCACGACGCTGTCCGGCGCCGGGCCCGGGGCGAACGCGAACTCCACCGCTACTCAGGACAATAACTCGGACCAGAATAACGACAAGAGCACAGGGAAAAACAATAGCAGCGGCAACGCGAATGCCAGTGCGTTGGGCGCATCCGCGGCAAACAATGGCGGCACCAGCACCAGTAGCGCGGCAAATGCCTTCAATACGTCGACGGCAACTGCAGCGAGCACCCTGAGTGGCGCGGTGTCGGGCAACACGGTCAGTAACATCGGCAATGTCGCCACCAATAATGGCAATACCAGCGGTGGCACAGGCATGGGGGGCATCGGCGGCAAAGCACAGAGTGGCGATGCCTACGGCAAGGGTGGCGCGGGTGGTGCTGCCGCCGGTGGCGCTGGCGCATCGGGTGCGAGCGGTGGCAACGCCAGGAATGGCAGTGCCACCAATGGCGCAGCGATGGTGGGTGACAGCACGGCCGGGGCAGGTGGTGCGGGCGGTCTGGCCAAGAATGCCAGTACCGGCGATGGCGGTGCTGGCGGCACAGGCGGCGCAGGTGGCCGCGGTGCGGCCGGTGGCGATGTGTCTGGCGGCAACGGCGGCAGGGGTGGCTTGGCAGGCAGTGCCACTGGCGGCGCTGGCGGCAGTACCGGCAGCACGACAGGCGGCAACGGCGGTGACAGCGGCCAATCCATCGGCGGTGCAGGTGGCGACGGTGGCTATAGCCGTAGCGCCGCTGGCGGCGATGGCGGCAGCGGCAGTGCCAACAGCCGCGCCAGGAATGCGGGTGGCGGCGTCTCCACTTCCACCGGTGGCACCGCGACGGGCGGCGCCGGTGGTGCCGGTGGCACCAATACGGCTGGCGCAGGTGCCGCAGGCGGGGGAAGTGGCTCCGGTGCCGGTGGTGCTGGCGCTGCATTGACGAGTACGGGTGGCGCCGGGGCTGCTGCAACTGGCGGTAGCGGTGGTGCTGGTGGTGCCGGCACGGGTGGCACCAGCACCGGCGGCAGCGGCGCTGCTGGTGCGACTGGCGGCAGTGGCGGCAGCAGCGGGATGGCGCAAAACACCGGGGGTGCCGGTGCGGCTGGCGGCAGTTCGAGCAATGGCAGCGCGACTAACGGCTCGCCTTCGAACGGCAGTGCCATTGCCGGTGCTGGCGGTGCTGGCGGTGCAGGCGGCGGCAGCAATACCGGTGGCGCGGCCGGTAGCGGTGGCACCAACACGGGCGGCGCGGCAACTGGCGGTGCCGGCGCTGGCGGCACGGGCGGTGCGGGCGGTGCGCTGGCAGTCAATGCCGGTGCGTTCGACATGTCCAACACCATGACCGGTACCGCGCAGTCGGCGGCAGGCTTGCTGGTTATCAGCCAGAACAGCGGCATTTCTTCGCTGATACAGCAAAGTGTGACAGTGCAGGCCAATCTGGCAGTGGGACACTAGGCTAGCGTTTGTCTGGTGTCAGGCTCCGCCGTGGCAATGCTGCGGCGGAGCATCACAGGTCATGAACAAGGGGATGAGCATGCGCCTTTTTTTTCATTCGATATGCTGTGCCAGTCTGGCCTGTGTTTCCACAGGTGTCATGGCTGCACAGGAAGCAAGGGCGCTGCCCTTGCTCGCCGGGCCAGAGTGTAATCTGCCGATTATTGCCGCTCCGCCCACGTCGCTGACCGCGCTGATGCCGCTGACGGCGGATGTGGCGTTTGCCGTGGGCCTTGGCCGGGCCGCTGGCGAATCCGCCCTGGATCAGGCGCGTGGCGGTACCGATACGGTTACCAATGAAGCACGCCTGAGCGGCTTCGTCACTGGCAACTCGGCCAGCTACATCAGCACGGGGGCCAACACGATCGATGGTGCCGCGTTTGCCAACGCTTCCGGCATCCCCATCGTCATTCAGAATTCGGGCGCCAATGTGTTGATCCAGAACGCCACCATCATCAATTTGCAGTTGCACTAGGCATGGCCACGACTCGCACATGCTCGCTCCTCACGCTTTGCCTGCCCTTGCTTGGCGGCGTGGCATCCGCTGACGCGGGCGCAGCCGATATCGGCGCCTTCGGCAGTGCACGCTTTAATGTGCCGCTGGTCAGCATGCGCGAGGCGCGTTTCCAGCGCACTTTGCATCAGCAATACGACTTCAGTTGTGGTTCCGCTGCGGTGGCCACCCTGTTGACCCATCATTACGCGGATCCTGTGACGGAAGAGTTTGTTTTTGAACAAATGTATAAGCAAGGTGATCAGCAAAAGATTCGCAAAGAGGGATTTTCCTTGCTCGATATCAAGCGTTTTCTTGCAAGCCGAGGCTTTCTGGCCGACGGGTTTCAGTTGCCGCTGGATAAGTTGGCTGAGGCGGGCTTTCCCGCCATCGTGCTGGTGGCCGAAAAAGGCTATCGGCATTTTGTCGTGGTCAAGGGGCTGAACCAGAGCCGTGTGCTGATCGGCGATCCTGCCGGCGGCACCCGTGCCATGCCGCGCGCCGGTTTCGAGGCGATCTGGCAGGGCCGTTTGCTGTTTGTAATCCATGGCCGTGCGACATCGTCCGCACCGGGCCCGGTGGATGATGTGGCGATGCAGGCAGCCCGCTTCAATGATGTCGATGACTGGCGCGCGGCGCCGCAAGCGCCACTGGGACTGGCGATCAGCCGCAGCGGGCTCGATCAGCTCACCATGCCGAAGAATGACGGTGGGAATTTCTAATGGCGGGCAAACGCCACGCTGGAGGATGTATGTACAAGAAAGAGCGGTTAGCTGCTGCGAGCCTGGCCTGCCTGCTTGTTGTCGCGCAGAATACTGACGCCGCACTGCCGGAAGCGGGATGGACGGCGGTCAGCGAAGAAACGCTGGAGCAAACTCGGGGCGGCTTCGACATGCCAGGTGGCTTGAGCCTGTCGCTGGGCATAGAGCGCCTGGTCAGCATCAATGGCAATGTGGTTTCCAGCGTGGCGTTCACGATTGCCGACGTGGCGCACCTGAGCGTCGAAGAAGCGAGCCTGGCGCGTACGGCAATCACGTCGATGAATGTCGTGCAAAATGGTGCCGGCAATGTGTTTTCGCCAGGCCCGATGGCGCAAACGATGGCCGGCACCGTGATCCAGAACAGCTTGAATGACCAGGTCTTGCGTACCCAGACCATCGTCAATAGCAGCGTGAACAGTCTTCAATTGCTGAAGCTGGCGAACTTCCAGGATACCTTGCAAAATGCGCTAGGCAATGTTGCAGGTTCCAGATAGAGTTTTCAGCAAGCCGCCCGGATTCCCCGGGCGGCATCGTGCAGTAGCGCCGGGCCATTGCGGTTGTGCTGCCCGCGCCGGCTACTGATAGGCAGGGCTTGTCATCGGGAGAGACTATGCGGCATCTTTACTTATTGCGATTTGGTACGGCGGGTGTATCAGCTTTTCTGCTGTGTGCAGCCGTTCAGGCCCAGCAAGCGCCCGGCGCCAGCCAGGACGATCTGGTGGCGCAGCTGGAAAGCCTGAAAGCGCAATTGGCCGAACAGCGGCACCTGCTGGAGGCGCTGCGCGCATCGATGCATGATCAGCAACGCCGCATCGACGTGCTGCAGGGCAATGAACCTGTCGACAATAACAGCCTGGCCAGGCAGCGGGGCACAGGGTTGCGGGCGGCTTACCTGTCGCTGGCGGACATGCAGGACACCGGGTCCGCTCCGCAGACGCCGCCATCGACGCCCCAACCGGTGGGAGTGGCGCCAAGCCAGCCCGTCCGGCCGCCCGAAGTGGCGCCCCTGTTCGAACAGCCCGGGGTGCTGACGCCCAAGGGGAGCTACGTGCTGGAACCGTCGATGCAATTCGGCTACTCGTCCAGCAACCGGGTCGCCCTGGTCGGCTACACCATTATTCCCGCCTTGCTGATCGGCTTGATCGATGTGCGCGAAGTCAAGCGCAATACCCTGACCGGCGCGCTGACCGTGCGCACCGGCTTGACCAACCGCCTTGAAGTCGAAGCCAGGGTACCGTATGTGTATCGCTCCGATGCTACCGTCAGCCGCGAACTGTTCACCGGCACGGCCTCGGAGCGGGTGTTCGATACGAGCGGGCGCGCCTTGGGCGATATCGAGGTGGCCGCCCGCTACCAGCTGAACAATGGCGGCGCCGACAAGCCGTACTACGTGGCCGGCCTGCGCTTCAAGTCGCGCACCGGACGCGATCCGTTCCAGGTTGTCACGGACTGTACGCAGCGCTGCGTGGGCGAAAATGCGACGGGTACGGGCTTGCCGCTGGACTTGCCCACCGGCTCCGGATTCTATTCCCTGCAGCCCAGCCTGACCTGGCTGTATCCCTCCGATCCCGCCGTATTCTTTGGCAGCATCAGCTACCTGCACAGCTTCAAGCGCACTGATGTCAGCCGCCTGGTGCTCGATGGCGCGCGCGAACCTCTGGGCACCATCGAACCTGGAAAAATTTTCGGCGTGAATTTCGGCATCGGCCTGGCGCTGAATGAAAAGGCGTCGCTCAGTCTGGGCTACGATCACAGCAGCGTTGGACGCACGCGTCAAAATGGCGTGACCGTGCCCGGTTCCGTGCGCACGCAGCTGGGTACCCTGCTGATGGGGTTTTCGTATCGACTTAGCAAGGACCGGAGCTTGAACGTGTCGGTGGGCGCCGGTTTGACGCGCGATACGCCCGATGTGTCCATATCAGTCAGGTTGCCGATGACCTTTTAATGGCGTGCGGGCGAGCGGGAGCCGCCAACAAGCTGCCGCACCTGCACCGCTAGCGGACCGCCATCGCCGACGCAATCTCGATCGAACTCAGTTTCCAGTCCCACACACCGTGGCGTTGCAAGACCAGCGCGCCGTTCTGGCCGCTGCCTTCCTTGGTCCGGACGACGAAGGTGTTGACGCCGGCATAGCCTGCGGTGTAACCGGCTTTTTTCTGCGCGCCATCGGCGGGCGCATCCGCATCGCCTTCTGCTCCCGCTTGCGGGCTGACGGCGCTCTTGTTGACCAGCGCCACGACACCGGCGGGCGAAACCATGGTGTCGACCATCTTGCCCAGCATGGCACCAGCGATCGACTGGCCCAGGGCGGCCAGCGGGTTGCCGCTGCCGGCAGTCGCCTCGATGCTGCGGGCCATGCTGGCCTCCAGCTGCGCCTTGACGCTGGCGCGCAGGGCGGGGAAGTCCACGTGTGTAGCCAGGGTTTCGGCATTGCGTTCGGCCAGGGCAGTCTTGATCTGGTGCAAGGCGTAGTAGGGCGAAGCGTAGGCGCTGGCGGCGAAGGCAATGACGGCCACGCTGGCGGCTATGGTGATTTTTTTCAAGTGATGCCTGCAAGGTGATGTGTGGAAAACGGATGCCACGCAGGGTATCCGCTAAATAGAACAGCTGCAATAGTATTTTCTTGCCATCAACTCCCTCCTGTCTTCCTCCGCATTGACTCAGCGTGCCCCTGCTGGACCACTATAGAGTGGAAGAGGGTGGGTGCTGTATTATGGGAGAAAAGTACCTAACTAGTTGTTTTAGCTGAATAGCTGGAACTTGTGACAGTACCCGGCCCGCGTTGGCTCTGCTCGCCTTGAATTTTCCGCTCACCACGCATTATTGTCGTGGGGGCGAAAGACGAAGCCACCCTTGAGGTGGTTTTTCTATTTTAGCTGTAAGCAGCTGGCAGCAGAGGTCACCCTCTGGCCGTCGGATTCGTGCAACACGACGCTGGCCGCATACTTCGTTGCACAGTTATGCCGCAACCACCTCAAGTTCTCGACCAAGTGCATGCATCGCGTTTTCGATAGCGTCGATCTTGGTTGTATGCGCCAGGTCGAGCAGTCGCGTTACCTCTTGGGGCTTCACGCCCAGGCGCCGGGCCAGCTCGACCGGTCTGATATCCTGTGCGGCCATTTCATTCAGCAGCAGTACCTTGGCGCTAACGCTGGCCGGCAGGCTAACAAGGCGCTCGCCAGGCAGCGCTGCTGATGGCGCCGGCGCGGCGCGGCGGTCCTCAAAGTAAAAATCCATTGCTGTGGCAAGGACAGAGCGGGCTTCGGCGAGCGCCTCGACTTCGTCGTCGCCCTGAGCGATCGCTTCTGGGATATCGCGGAACGTGACGACATAGCCGCCATCCGGATCTGGTGTAAAAGTTGCTGGATATTTCATGGTCGTCCTCAGATGAATGCTGATACTGCGGTGCGGCGAATCATGCTGCAAACCCCTTTCAGGGCTTGCCTCATTTCAGGTTTAGTTGTTTCTTGACTTCTTCAACAAGGCCTGTTTTCAGCTCCTTGCTTGGGTGCCTCGGGAGGATCGTCTGTTTGCCGTTTAGATAGACCTTCAGGTGGTTCGTGTCATCCTTGAAAGTCGCTCCGTTCTGCTTGAGCCACAGTACAAACTCACGCTGTTTCATTGCCCCATTGTTTTTTTGATGGCTAGAGTATAAGCAATTCTGCTTATTCTGGCAAACAATATAAGCAGAAATGTTTATTTATTCGCGTGGTCTGACCCGATGCACGCGCGCTCAGGCCGCCGCAGGTCAGTAAAGGGCGTGCATCATGAAGTAGGGAGTCCCCAAAAAACACTGCCAGTCGCCAATCCCGGCTGCTGCCGGCGTTAGAAGCGACACTTCAGTGCGCACGGGTCAAAAATCGGCTGATGAGTTTCGGAGCACCCGCCCGGAGATACTCAGTTGACGCCACACGTCGCGAGCAGGTTAGATTGTACCCAGCTGACACGTGTTGTAGGCGCGGCTTTTTGGCGCCGAACGCTGTAACCGGTAACTAAATTTCGCGGGTGATGCTCAAGTGATAGAGCGCGGGCCTTCCAAGTCGGCGACGCGGGTTCGAGGCCCGTCACCCCCTCCAGTTTCGAGAGGCCCAGACCGCGAGGTGGGGCCTAGTAGCCAATACGGTGGATAAAAGCCAAGAAAGTCCATCCCTCTCGATCATTGTTCGTCGCCTGCCGTATCACTGTGCTGGCGGCTTTTTTTTGAGTATCGAGAAGACAGAGCTTAGAAAACGGGCGAAGTTCACCGACGGATCATGGCCAGGAGGCTCCGCCGCAATTCATCGCGGCCCTGCTTGGCACGGGCGGTGACACAGGTTATGCTCGCAAACTTCGCACGGGAACGATTTTGCGACCGATTCCAAGCACCAGTCGCGGAACGTTGACTGTAAACCTTGCACGGTGATATCGGGCCGGTTCCGGTGGCGCCGCTGCCGGCGTTGCAGTCGACCTCTCCGGCAGGCTACTTTCTGACGCGGTGGCGCGAGATATTCAAGCCTTGATCGTGCAGACGGAGGAGGTTGCCGTGACGGGGGGGATGTGTCAGGCATTTGTGGGCGGCAACGGCATGTGGCCGTAGCGCCGGTGTTGGGCAGGCCGCGCGGGCTGTTATGTGAGGCGGACTTGGAAGCGGTGGTCAAGGGTTGCTATTGATTCATCTTCCGAAAATAGAAAAGGGTTACAGGCCGAAGCATGTAACCCTCTGGTTTTAATTCTAATTACTGGTGTTGTTGGCCGATGTCGAACTGACGACCTTCGCATGCAAATATGCTCCTCTACCAACAGAGCTCCAACGGCGAAGGTCCGCATGCTATAAAGAATGCTTGGTGCCAGGCTTGCGCATGGCCTGCGCCCCGCGCTCTCAATGGTTCATGCCAGAAGAAACACTCCGCCGTTGCAACGGAACGCTTTTCCGGCAAAGTATTTAGACAAAGAAGTTCCAGTCTTGTACCGCAATCTTGTGCACGTTCATTTCATCGAAAACGATAAAATTCTGCGCCACCTGCTCCAGGCTCATGCCTTTTTTCATCTTGTCGTCCCAGTAAACCAGACCGGCAGCATCGCTGTGGCGACCGAATATGCCCTGGTAAAGCAGCTCCAAATCATGCGCGCTGTTGCCATTGAACGGTGTGGGTCGCGACACGTTGGCCTCCGCGCCACTGATCATGTCGATTGCGATCTTGCCCAGGCTGGCGCCATTCTTTTCCGCCGTGGCCCAGTATTCGATACCCAGGTAGTCGGCCTGGCGGCCCAGGACACTCTGGTACAGGCCGGCGATTGAGGTCAGCACGCCGCGATTTTCTACGGCCACCGTGACATCGCTGAATTTCAGGCTCTCCACGTTCAAAACCAGCGCGTGCTGCGTTGGTTGCGCCTTGGCGGTCACGATCAGGTAGCCGTCATGAGCATCCACCGTGTAGTCGGAACTGGCGCCGCTGAAAACCACTGTGTCTTTGTCCTGTCCGCCGTGCAGGATGGTGGTCATGCCGGCGTCCGCCGCAGCCAGCGCGGCCATAGCCCTGTCGCCGGCCGGCGCGGCCGACGGAGAATTGAACACCAGACTATCGTTGCCGCCTCCCGAGAAGACCGCGCCGCCGCTGGTAGCGGACACTGTGAATTGCTGGCTGGCAGCATCGCCCGTCAAAATCTGCCCCACGGTGTTGCCGACCACATTAGCACTGCCGACAATGGCGGCGAAATCCACCGCGTTTAGCACCAGCGTGCTGCCAGCGGCCAGATGGCTGGTGTCGATGACCAGCGCCGTATGCTGCCCATCGGTACTCGTGCCAGTGACCGTCAACGCGCCGCTCGGCGCTGTCGGCGTACTGGTCGGCACAATGGTCTGCACCAGCAGCGGCACGCTGGCGGCCAACTGGTTCAGGAAGGTTACGCCATTGCCCGTCAAGTGCCCTTGGTCGCTGGCAGGATGGCCGGGTGTAGCCGCCAGAATGGCCTGGATCAGGTGTTCGGCGGCGTTGCCGGCCGGCTCGCTGGCGCCGCCGCTGGTCGTCAAGCCGAAGCCTGGGGCTAACTGCGCTAGCAGCAGGTTACTCGCGCCCGCCGTCACCAGCGGGATGTCGGCAACATTGGTATTGCCGCTTGAATCGCTGCGGTCGTTGCTCACGATCGGAATGACAGTTTGCGTGCCCATACCGCCGCCCGGCAAGGTGACCGGCAACTGCGTCACTAGCACGCCGTCGATCTTGGTGGGCGGTGGAGCCGGTGGAATTGGTGGCGTCTCTATCGTCAGGGACAGTGTTGCTCCAGCCGGCGACTCGTTGCCCGCCAGGTCCAGCTGCCTGGCACTCAGGGTATGCGCTCCCACCGCCAACGTGCTGCTGGTAATGCTCCAGTTGCCCGCGCCATCGGCGACGGCCGTGCCCAGTACGGTGGTGCCGTTCGTATCGTACAGCCTGACGGTGGCGTTTGCATCCGCGCTGCCTTTAATGAGCGGTGCGGAGATACTGGTGATGTTGTCGCCTACGGTGCCGCTGTCGCTAGCAGCAGCCAGCGTCGGCGCTGATGGCGCGGAGGGCGCCTGCGTATCGATCGTCAGCACGAGGCCGGCGCCGATGGCGGACACGTTTCCGGCAAGGTCGGTCTGCTTCACGTTCAAGGTATGGACGCCGTCGACCAAGCTGGCCGAGACGATACTCCAGGCACCGCTGGCGTTGGTCGTGGCCGTGCCAAGTACGGTCGTTTTGTCGGTATCGTACAAGGTCACGCTAGAAAAGGCCTCGGCCGTGCCCGTGATGGTCGGCGTGGCGAACTTGGTGATGCCGTCGCCTGGTGTGCCGCTGTCGCTGGCGATGGCCAGCACGGGTGCAGCGGGTGCCGCAGCGTTGGTATCTATGACGACGGCCAACGCGCCGCTGGAAACCGAGACATTACCGGCGGCGTCGGTCTGCTTGACGGTCAGCGTATGGCTGCCCTCCTGTAGCGTGCTGCTGGTGATGCTCCAGTTACCCGAACCATCGGCCGTGCTCGCGCCGAGCACAGTGACGCCGTCTGTATCGTACAGCTTTACCGCGGCATTGGCCTCGCTGGTGCCCGTGAAGACAGGTGTAGTGTTGCTGGTGATGGCGTCGCTGTTCGAGGTACCCGTATCGGTGACGGCGCTCATGACAGGTGTGGAAGGCGCGGCGGCCGCCGTATGGTCCAGCGTGTAGCTCTGGCCTTGGTAGCCGCCGCCGATGATGCCGGTGGCGGAGCCGTTCGCGATGCCGGTGCCGCTGCCATTCAAGTCCAGTCGCAGGTTACCGTCGCCGTTGATGCCGGTGACAGTCACCGTATAGGTGTCGCCGCTGCCGGTGACCGACGCGATAGTGCCTTCAGCCGTGCCGCTGCCGATCACGCTGAAGTCGCTGGCATCTACGCCGTTCACGGCCTGGCTAAAGGTGACCGTGTAGCTCAGCGACGCGGCTGCCGCCGGCACTGTGGCTGAGGCACCGCCGGCGCGCGCGATGGAGAGCACGCCGGGTGCATCGACGACGTCGATGGCGAAGAACTGGAGTGACTGGTTGCCGGCCGCGTCCGACGCCGCTATGTAAATATGGTAAGTGCCGGCCGCGAGACTCTGTGAGGCTACCAGTGAATTGCCCGAGACCGCGAACTTGCCGTTGTCGGCATCGATAACACCGTTGCCTGTAGCGAAAGCGTAAGAAAGGGCGGTGGTGTCGGTGGCCGACAGGGTGGCCAGGGTAGCGCCAACGGTTGCGCCCGACAAGGGTACCGAAGTCGTGCTCAGCGCCATGCCTGACGGTGCGACCGTGTCGAGGGTATAGCTGAAATTGCTCGAAGCGCCGGACACATTTCCCGCCGCATCAGTCTGTTTTGCGCTCAGCGTATGCGTGCCTTCGCTCAGCGCCGTGCTGGCGATGCTCCAGTTGCCCAAACCATCGGCTGTGCTCGTGCCGAGCACAGTGACCCCGTCTGTATCGTACAGCTTTACCTGGGCGTAGGCTTCCCCTTGGCCGGTGTACGTTGGCGTGGCGACGTTGCTGATTCCGTCGCCGAGCACGCCGCTGTCGCTGCTGGTGCTTAGTGCCGGCGCCGTTGGCGCTAACGGCGCGCTGGTGTCCAGTGTATAGGCTTGGCCCGCCGAGAGGCTGACGTTGCCGGCGACGTCGACCACGCGCAGTAAAATGGTGCCACTGGCACCCAGGGTGACGCCGGTCCAGGCCAGCGACGTGCCGTTCACCATGGTGCTGAGGTTGATCCAGTTGGCGCCATTGTCCAGTGAGCCCTGCACCATCTCGCCGGCGGCCGGCGCCACGCTCAGCGTGGCCCTGATTGTTTGCGCCCCGACGCTGGTAATGAAATCGGTGGAGCCAGCGCCCGTGTCTTCCGACAGCGCCATCCCGCCGAACGTGGTGGCGGGCGCCGTCTTGTCGATGGTCAAGTTGAATGGCGCGCTAAGCGCGCTGTTGATGCTGCCGGTGGCTGAGGTGGTAATGGCATACACATTGTACTGGCCATCGGCCAAGCCGCTGGTGCTTAGGTTATTGACTGTCCAGACACCGGCGCTCATGGTGGCGGCAGCGGTGCTATCCGTGCCGGGATCGTAGCTGCCGTTGCCGTTTTTGTCGATAAACACCTGCACCGTGCTGCCGCTGTCGCCGGCCGCACCCGTGCCGCTGAAGGAGAGGACGGCGCTGTTGGTGATGTTGTCACTGGAGCTGATGCCGCTGTCGGAAGCGGCCGCCAGGTCTGGCGCGCCAGGCGTCACAGGCGCCACTTTGACGGTGATGACGCGCGTGACGGTAGCGACGCCGTCGCTGACCTGCACCGTGAAGCTGTCGCTGCCGGCAAAACCAGCCGTCGGCGTATAGGTGATGACGCCGCCGGGCGTCACGTTGGCGCTGCCGGAACTCGCGCTGGCAGCGGTAAAGGTGAGCGTGCCGTGCGAGGGTGCCACGCTTTGCGACCAGGTCAATGTCTGGCCGCTGTCGCTGTCACTGACATGCAGCAAGGTGGCTAGGTCGATAGCCACGCCGTTCTGCGCGGCGTTCGCTGCAGTGATGGCGCCCGTGAACGCGGGCGCCGTATTCGGGACCTCCGAGTACGGCGTACCATAGCTGTAGGCCGTGCCGCTATACAGGTAATTGACGTCGTGGCTGTATTCGTCATACGAGAGCGCGTAGCCGCCGTCGACGGCGGGTGCCAGCACCGGATGCCCTATCCACATTCCCGGCGTCGGCACGATGTTCGTATCGACCGGCCCGCTCAATGCGGTGCCGGTCTTGCTGAAAGTGTAGATATCGAGACCCGCGTTTTCCTCATTCGGCAAGGCGATCAGGATCTTGCCATTGCTCGCCTCCACCACAGCAAAGCGCGTGGAACCGTACATGTCGGTCGGGTCGGTGCTATCGATGGCGATGGTCTTGGCAAAATAGGTCTTCGGCGTGGTTGAGCCACCGCCCGGCACGCTGACGTTGTGCGTCAAGGTGTCGCCCGGGTTGATGGGTGTGCCGTCATTATTGAACAGCATCAGCTCATACGAGTATGCTGGCGAGCCGCCAGAATAGGCGTTCAGGCTGACGACCGCGAAGCCACCGTCCTTAAGCGCAATCGCATGCTGGCCACTGTTTTGGGAGATGTCGTAGGACCAGTTGAGGCGCTGGGTCGAGTAGCCAGAGGCGAAATTGACCGGCACGCCGGCGCTGGAGTATTTGAACGCATATTCGCCGATCGGCGTGTAGGTAGGCGAACCGTAGGCGTACACGGAATCGGTGACGACGATGCTGCCGTCGGACAGCTGCATGATGGACGGCGTGCCACCGTTGCTGCTGGACACCGACCACAGGCGCACGTTCGTATCGGCGCCATTGCTGAAATTCGGGCCGGTGTTGCCGCCGACAAGAGTCTCCTGCGTACGCGTGATGACGCCATTGTCATAGCCATACACCACTAGGCCCTCGGCATTGTTGGATTGGGCGGCAAAGGCAGCGGCAAAACCGCCATCGGCCAGCGCCGTCAGAGCAACGCCCGATCCTCCCACGCTGCTGAGCTGCTGGGCGCCGCCTTGCGGCACGCCCGCGTTGTCATAGATTTGGTAGTACAGCGCCTTGCTGCCGTTTAAGTCATGCGCGGCAGAGGTGTCGGCGCTCCAGCCAACAACGAAACCGCCGTTGACCAGCTTAGCGACAGAGGCGTTTATCACATAGTCACTGCCCGATACCGTCAGGTTCTGCACGATCTGGTTGGCGCCGTTGGCGACCACGATCTTGGCCGAATACTGCGGCGGCTCGCCATAGTAGGAATTATCACCGCCGATCTGCTGCAGGAAGACGTCGACATGGCCGCCATTGCTGAGTAGCGCAATGCCTTGATTACTGTTGTAGTTGCCAGGGACCGCCGGTGTCAGTGCCGTACCGGTGGCCAGCGTTTCGTGGAAGTTCTGCATCGCCTGCGCGTTGAATGGCAGTGCCGCTTCGATGTGGCCGGCCTGCACTTCCAATATCCAGTTGCCGCCAAGGTTGGCCGCGCCCGTGACGTCGCTGGAAGCGGCGACATCGGCACCCGTCAGCGTGGCCAGCGATTGCACCAGCGCGGCGCCGGAGGTGCCGGCCCCCGTGCCGCAGCCGTACAGCAAGATATCGCCATCGGCGGCAAGCGCCTTGCCTATCGTTGCCAGGTCCGCCGCATGGGAAGCGATACTATCGTTGTTCAGCGCCAGGCTGCCCAGTTGTGCCATGCCCTCGGCGCCGTGCGAGACGACGTGGATGGCGCTGATGCCGCTGCGTCCGGCCAGCGCCGCGGCCATCTGACTCAAGCCATCCTGTCCGGCATCGAGTGTGATGACTTCGACATCGGGCGCCAGTTCGGCCAGCAAGCTGGCGGCATCCTTCACACGGCAGTCTATGAATAAAATAGAAGTTTGCGTAATCATATGTATACCGTCCAAAGGAAAAGAGTGAATAGCGATGTGTGAGTATCGGGCGCCTGGCGCTTGGTGAGAAATGCAATATTAAGATGATGGCGGGTCGGTATCGAACGTGGTACATCTTACATTAATTTATTTCCTTATTTCAACATATCGCATTAAAGCCGATATTGCCCCTGGCGCTACGGAGATGCCACCCACGTCTGCCGACGCCAACACCGCTTGCGTTTCAGTACTTAACTTGGCAATAGGGATAGTGGGTGCCGCCACGTCGAACCCGCAGGGGCGGCCTTAAAAGACCTGGTGGCGGCTCAGAATGTTGACCAATAGGAAATCGCCTGGGCGTCGACGGCAATCAGGCCGCAAGCGTCCCGGAGCCAGATGTGTGGTGAGATGGAAATCGCTTCAGCCATGGTTGGTTTTGTGCATCACTGGGCCAACCACAACATGGTTCGCCAGATCTACAGCGCGCGCACCGAAATAGTGGTCAGGGACCTACCTTTCCGCAGCGCCTGGAAACGCTAGCAGTTCTGCATCATTCCGGCCGCCAATTTTTCGAGTGCAACTGCGAAACCGGCACGCCTGTGCACTGTCGCATCGAGCGCGCCGATGGTGGGCCGGTGGCCATCGCCGGGAGATGGGAATATCGGCCGGCTGATCAGCTGCTGTCGTTTTCGATGCTGACGATTAACGGCGACGGGTACCCGCTGATGCTGCGCTTCCACAAGCCGACGATGAAAAGCGCATGGTGATGCTACTGGATACCGACCAGTACGCGAACTTGCGCGTTAGAAATCGTCGAATATACAGCCGTAAGTCATTGTTTTAGGGGGTGTTATACAGTGGTTCATGGTGGGTGCTGTATAATGGGAGAAAAGTACATAACTAGCTGTTTTAACTGAATAAAGACCTAATATCACATGCTTTCAACCGCAAATATTACGATGCAGTTTGGCGCCAAGCCATTGTTTGAGAATATCTCCGTCAAGTTCGGCGACGGCAACCGCTATGGTTTGATCGGCGCGAACGGCTGCGGCAAATCGACGTTCATGAAGATCCTGGGCGGCGACCTGGACCCGTCGGGCGGCAATGTCATGCTCGATACCAACGAACGCCTGGGCAAGCTGCGCCAGGACCAATTTGCCTTTGAAGACATGCGCGTCCTCGACGTGGTCATGATGGGCCACACGGAAATGTGGGCCGCCATCCAGCAACGCGACGCGATCTACGCGAATCCGGAAGCAACGGACGACGACTACATGCAGGCGGCCGATCTGGAAGGCAAAGTCTCCGAATACGACGGCTACACGGCCGAATCGCGCGCGGGCGAACTGCTGCTGGGCGCCGGTGTCGCCATCGAGCTGCATCAAGGCCCGATGAGCAATGTCTCGCCAGGCTGGAAGCTGCGCGTGCTGCTGGCGCAGGCGCTGTTCTCGAACCCGGACATCCTGCTGCTCGACGAGCCGACGAATAACCTGGATATCAACACGATTCGCTGGCTGGAAGACGTGCTCAACGAGCGCAATTCCACCATGATCATCATTTCCCATGATCGCCACTTCCTGAACCAGGTGTGCACCCACGTGGCCGATATGGACTACGGCACCCTGAAGATTTATCCAGGCAACTACGACGAATACATGTTCGCTTCGACCCAGGCGCGCAACCAGCAGCTGGCCAACAATGCGAAAGCGAAAGACAAGGTTGCCGAGCTGCAGGAATTCGTGCGCCGCTTCGCCGCGAACAAATCGAAGGCCCGCCAGGCGACGTCGCGCGCCAAGCAGATCGAAAAGATCAAGGTCGACGACATCAAGCCATCGTCGCGCGCCTATCCCTTCGTGCGTTTCGACGGCGAAAAGAAATTGCACCGCCTGGCCGTGGAAGTCGAGAATATCTCGAAAGGCTTTGACCGCCAGCTGTTCAAGAATTTCAGCATCATGGTGGAAGCGGGCGAGCGCATCGCCATCATCGGCGCCAACGGCGCCGGCAAGACCACCATGCTGCGCTGCATCGCTGGCGACATCGCCGGCTTGCAGCCTGATCAAGGCCGCGTGAAGTGGGCGGAAAACGCCAACGTGGGTTACATGCCGCAAGACCCGACGGAAGATTTTGCCAAGGACACGAACCTGACCGACTGGATCGGCCAGTGGACGAAAGAGGGCGATGACGACCAGGCAGTGCGTTCCATTCTGGGCCGCTTGCTGTTCGGCGGCGACGATGTGAAAAAGGCCGTCAAGGTACTGTCCGGTGGTGAAAAGGGCCGCATGATGTACGGCAAGCTGATGCTGGGCCGCCACAACGTGCTGATGCTCGATGAACCGACCAACCACATGGACATGGAATCGATCGAGTCCTTGAACATCGCGCTGGAAAAATACGCAGGCACCCTGATCTTCGTGTCGCATGACCGCGAATTTGTGTCCTCGCTGGCCAATCGCATCATCGAGATCAAGGAAGATGAAGTGGTCGACTACCGCGGCAACTATGAGGATTACCTCAGAAGCCAAGGGATTGATTAATTATGTAGGGTAACGTTGCGTCGGATTACGCGCTGTGCGCTAATCCGACCTACGTCAGGGTGAGTTGCCCGGGTTGGTCGCGTAGGTCGCGGAGGTCGGATTAGCGCAGCGTAATCCGACATTACAACGCCTGCCACCAGCACACACCGACGCGCCGCGGTTTTTTCGTTCCGGCGCACCAGCTTCATTGCGTTTGTGCCGGTCTATCCCGTTTTTGTTTGACACAGCCATGCAAACTTTAGCCATCAAATCCGTCGAGTATGAACACCCACAAGACGGAGCCAGCTGCACTGCCCACGCCTGGGCACGCACGCCAGCGACGCCATCCCCGGCTGAAAAAGCCGAACTGATCACGCGCATCAAGCGCCTGCTGATCGAGCGCGAAGCCGTGCTCGTTGCCCACTACTACGTTGATGCCGACCTGCAAGATCTGGCCGAAGCCACGGGCGGCTGCGTCTCCGATTCCCTGGAAATGGCCCGCTTCGGGCGCGACCATCCGGCCAAGACCCTGGTCGTGGCCGGCGTGCGCTTCATGGGCGAAACGGCAAAAATCCTCAGTCCCGAGAAAACCGTGCTGATGCCCGACCTCGACGCGACCTGTTCGCTCGATCTCGGTTGCCCGGTGGACGAATTCACGGCCTTCTGCGACGCCCATCCGGATCGCACCGTGGTGGTCTACGCCAACACCAGCGCCGCGGTCAAGGCGCGCGCGGACTGGATGGTGACGTCGTCCATCGGCCTCGACATCGTTGCCCACCTGCATGCGCAGGGCAAGAAAATCCTGTGGGCGCCCGATAAACACCTGGGTTCGTATATCCAGAAGGAAACGGGCGCCGACATGCTGCTGTGGCAGGGTAGCTGCCTCGTGCACGACGAATTCAAGGGCATAGAACTCGATTTGCTCAAGGAAGAGTATCCGCAGGCCAAGGTGCTCGTGCATCCGGAGTCGCCCGCGAACGTGGTGGCGCTGGCCGACATGGTCGGTTCGACGTCGCAAATGATTGCGGCAGCGCAAACCATGGATACGGATACCTTCATCGTCGCCACCGACAATGGCATCTTGCACAAGATGCGCGCGGCCGCTCCGGGCAAGCGCTTCATCGAAGCGCCCACGGCCGGCAACAGCGCCACGTGCAAGAGCTGCGCGCACTGTCCGTGGATGGCCATGAATGGCTTGCTGAACCTGGCGGAAACGCTGGAAAACATGCACAACGAAATCCACGTCGATCCCGCCGTCGGCCAGCTGGCCGTGCGCTCGATCAATCGCATGCTCGACTTCGCCGCCGCCAAGAAGGCGGGCCTCAAGCCAGGCGCGGACCTGGCAAAAGAAACCACATTGTTCCAAGGAATCGGTCCAGCATGAGTACCCTCGTTAATTCTTTCGCTCCCTTCGATCCGGCCCTGGCGCGCGCGTTCGAAGGCAATTTGCTGGCCGCCTTGCTGGAAGACGTGGGCCAGTGCGACCTGACGGGTGAACTGGTGCCGCCCGACCATATCGTCACGGCCCGTGTCATCGTGCGCGAAGCGGCCGTGCTGTGCGGCGCACCGTGGTTCGAAGGCATCATGAAAAGCCTGGACCGCAGCATCGATATCGTTTGGCATTACGCCGAAGGCGACATGATGACGGCCGACAGCGTCGTCTGCACGATCCAGGCGCCCGCGCGCGCCTTGCTCACGGCCGAACGCAGCGCCCTCAATTTCCTGCAACTGCTGTCGGCGGTCGCCACGGCCACGCGCCAATATGTCGATGTGGTCGCCGGCACCAAGGCATCCATCCTGGACACACGCAAGACCTTGCCCGGTCTGCGCCTGGCGCAAAAGTATGCGGTACGCGTCGGCGGCGGCAAGAACCAGCGCCTGGCGCTGTACGATGGCATCCTGATCAAGGAAAACCATATCGCGGCCGCGGGCGGCGTCAGCCAGGCCCTGGAAAACGCGCGCAACCTCGACGCTGGCGTGCCCGTGCAGATCGAGGTGGAAACCCTGGCGCAATTGCAGGAAGCGCTGGACGCGGGCGCCGTCTCCGTCTTGCTCGATAACTTCAGCAACGACATGATGCGCGAAGCCGTGGCCTTGACGAATGGCCGCGCCTTGCTGGAAGCGTCGGGCGGCATCAATGTCGATACCGTGCGTGCTATCGCCGAAACGGGCGTGGACCGTATCTCGATTGGCAGCCTGACCAAGGATGTGCGGGCTACCGATTACTCCTTGCGCATCGTCGGCTGATGAACAGAGCAGGGCGGCGCTTGCTTGCCCTGGCGCTGCTGTGGCCGGCATTCACCTTGCCACTGCAAGCGCGCGAGCTGCTGGCCGTGGGCGCGCAGTTCGCGCGCGTGTTCGAATACCAGGAGAGTGGCGAGTATGACGGACTGGGCGTGGAACTGCTGCGCCTGATGGCGGCGCGCACGGGTAACACCGTGCGTTTTCGCATGGTGCCGTGGGCGCGCGCGCAAGCCATGCTGGTGCAGGGCCAGGCCGATATCCTGATCGGTCCCTACAAGACGCCCGAGCGCATCGCCAGCATGGGTTTTTCCGACAAGCCGTTTTACCAGGACCAGATGGTCTTTTATACGCGCCAGGACGCCAGCTTTGGCTGGGATGGCGATGACGCGGTGCTCAAGAGCCGCAGGGTAGTGCTGCTGAACGGTTGGGCGTATGGTGCGGACTGGGAGCGCATGCGGCCAGGCTTGCAGGTCAGCGTGGCCAACAATGTGGAAAATGGATTGAAGATGCTGGTGCACAATCACGTGGACGTGTTCGTCAGCAACCGCCGCAATACCGACCCAGTGATCGCCCGCCTGGGCTATGGCCGCCAGGTGAAACCTTTACCCAAAGTCATCGAAGTACAAAACGGCTATTTCGTCTTCCCCCGTTCCCCTGCCTTCGACAAGCTGCGCCTGCAGTTTGATCAGGAATTGAATAAGCTGATCGAGACGGGCGAACTGAAACGGCTGGGCAAGCGCTACGACGTTAGCGTGCCCTGACGCTCCGGCCTTGGCTTTCCAGGCAATGCGCCCGCCATGCCCGTAGAAGATTGTTACCCTGATAAGGCCCCTGCGCGCTACCATGGACTGCTGCGCATTTTTTGTGCGGCTTAGAACCATTGGACTGCCGTAAGGTATTTACAGGCAACAAAGGAGAATGTCCATGCGGGAGGGACACGGGGAGGACATGCGCGCAAGCACTGCCAATCTGGACGAGGCGCAGTTGCTCGGCCGTATCGTGGCCGGGGACAGGCACGCCTTCGAGACGCTGTACCGTGCTTACTTCCCGCGCCTGACCCGGTTTCTGGGCCGAATGACGCGCAGCGCGCAATTGATCGAGGAAATCGTCAACGACACCATGCTGGTGGTATGGCAAAAAGCGCGGCGCTACGATGGAAGTTGTAAGGTGTCGACCTGGATATTTGCGATTGCCTACCGCAAGGCATTGAAAGGCTTCCGCACCTGCGACGAACCGTTGGAGTCCGACATGGAATTGTATCCGGGTGGCCAGGAGTTGGAGCCGGAGTACGAACTTAGCCAGCGGCAATTGGGGTGTGCCCTGGCAGCGGCGATAGGCGCATTACCGCTGAGGCAGCGCATCGTGGTGCTGTTGACCTATTATCACGACATGGGCTATAACGATATTGCCGCGATCATCGACTGCCCGGTCAACACGGTCAAGACGCGCATGTTCCATGCGCGGCGCAAGTTGCAGGATCTACTCGAGCGGGCGCGGGAGGACTACGAATGAACGGACGCATCGTCAAGCCAGACGCGCCTGCACATCAGGCCGCGCGTGAGCTGTTGCCATGGCTTGCGACAGGGCAATTGCCGCCGCGCGACGCACTCCTACTCGAGCAGCACCTGTCCACCTGCAAGCTGTGCCGGCGTGAGTTGGAGATTGAACGCCAGTTGCTGGCGGCGGCCTGCGCCGAAGCGGATGCGGAACTGCCGCCTGCGCAATTCGATGTCGAACGGGCGCTGGCGCAACTATTGCCACAACTGCCCCAGCAAGAGGCTAGGGCTGTGCCTGCGCCACGCTGGAGCTGGCGGGCCTTCCATCACGTGGCCTGGATGCCTTGGGCGTTGGCGCTGCAGTTTCTCGCCATCCTTGGCCTGGCTCTCCTGCTGGCCAGTCCTGCCTTTGATGACGGCGCCTATCGCGGCCTGGGCGGTGCGGCTGGCGCCGGAAACCTGGTGGTCGTTTTCAAGCCGGATACTACAGAGAAAGAGTTGCGCCGTATCCTGCAAGCGAATGACGCGCATCTGGTCGACGGCCCGACCGTGACCGATGCCTATCTTCTCAACGTGCCGGAGCCGCGGCGCGCCCGCACCCGTCTGCGCGCCGAGCCGGCGGTCGTGCTGGCCGAAGCGCTGGACGGGGGAGACTCACCGTGATCCTGTCGCGCCGTGCCTTGCCTGCGCTTGCCTTGCTGGCACTGGTTTTCGGCATCGCGCCGGCCCACACCGCCCCGGCACTTGGCGATGCTGTGGCGTCCGTTCCCGGCAACAATGGCGTCGTGTCGCCACGCCAATTGCTGGTCATGCTGCGCCTGCCAGCCCCACACTACCGTCCGGACGCCAGTTACGGCGGGCGCTACATCGACGATGGTGGCCGTAGCGCGCGCCGCCGTATTACCGAAGACCTGGCGCGACGCCACGGCCTGAAACTGGTCGCCGACTGGCCGATGCCCGCGCTGGGTCTTGATTGCTACCTGATGGAATACGGGGAAGGAGAGCAGGCGCAGCACCTTGCCGACCTGTTGTCGCGCGATCCGCGCGTGGAGTGGGCCCAGCCGGTCGGGATTTTTTCTGGCATGGGGGATGCCGCTCCGCTGTATCCGGTGCAACCCGGCGGCCGCTATTGGCATGTGGACGAGCTGCACCGCATGGCCACCGGACGCGACGTGGCGGTTGCCGTAGTCGACAGCGGCATCGATAGCAGGCATCCGGATCTGGCGGGGCAGGTCACGCTCACGGAAAATTTTGTCGATGGCAGCCCTTACGCGGCGGAGACGCACGGCACCGCCGTGGCTGGCATCATCGCGGCGCGCGACGGCAATGGCGGCATGCTCGGCATTGCTTCGGGTGCACGGCTGATGGGTTTGCGTGCCTGCTGGCAGCAGGCAGACCGCAGTACCCGCTGCAACAGCTTTACCTTGGGCAAAGCGCTCAACTTCGCGATCTTGCACCAGGCAAAAATTATCAACCTGAGCCTTTCCGGACCGTCGGACCGCCTGCTGGAACACCTGCTCGATACGGCCCTGGCGCGTGGCATCAGTATTGTCGGCGCGCTCGATCCCCATGGCGGGGAGCGGGCTTTTCCCGCCTCGCATGCAGGTGTGATTGCGGTAGCGCAAGAGGATCGCGCTCACCCCGTCGCGGCGCCGCCTGATGCACCGCAGCATGGCGTGCGGCTGGCGCCCGGGCGCGACATTCCCACCAGCATCCCCGGCGGCGGTTGGCGCTTCGTGTCCGGCAACTCGTATGCGGCGGCTCACGTCACCGGCCTGCTGGCCTTGCTGGCTGAATTGCGGCCCGGCGCCATGCCAGCGCAACTGGAGCGTTTGCTCATGCCGGAGACAAGCTTGAATGCTACTATCGACGCCTGTGCCACCATCGCGCGCGCCGCTGGCGCGTGTCCCTGTTCATGCGCAACAGCCTCCGTCATCCTGCCTGCCAGTCCTGCTCCGTGACTGCCGCTGCCTGCGCCGTTTTACTGCTGTGCGCCGGTACTGCCGCCGCCCAGGTTGGGGGCAACATCGCGCTGCTCTCCGATTACCGCCTTCGCGGCGTCTCGATGAGTGATGGACGCCCCGTGCCGCAGCTTACCTTGAACTATGACGACCCGGACAGCTGGTACTGGGGCGTGCAAGCCTCAGGTGCCAGCCTACATGAGCGCGGCGGCACGCAGCTGATTGCTTACGCCGGCATGGCACGGCGCCTGGCGTCCGCCTGGAGCTGGGAAGCGGGCGCCAGCAGGTCGGTGTTGACCCGCGATCACGGCAGCGATTACGGTGAATGGTATGCCGGGCTTGCGGCCGAACGCACCGGCGTCAGGCTCTATTTCGCGCCCCATTATTTTGGACGCGACGTGCGCACCTTGTATGCCGAAATGAACGGATTCCATCCCTTGCAAGACGGGTTCAAGCTGGTCGCCCACATCGGTGTGCTGTGCCCGCTGTCGCATGCTGGCATGGCTGCGGCCAGCATGCGCCGCGATGGTAGCCTCGGCCTGGCAGTGGCACTGGGCGACTGGAATGCGCAACTGGCTTGGGTGGCCAGCTCGGGCGGCGCGCCGCGCTCGCTCTATTACGTGGAAGCAGCGTCGCGGGCAGTGGTACTCAGTGCTGCCTATTCTTTCTGACGGGTAAGTTGGCATTTTTTTTCGCGGAGGCGAAACCTTTCAGGTGCGCGCGGGTATCAACGGGCAGCGGAATATTGCCCACCACGCCGAAAGGAAGCGCCATGAATACGCACCATGTCTACAGGATAGTCTGCGGCTGCATCGCCGCGTCGCTGTTTGCCTGCGGCGGCGGTTATGATGGCGGCAGGGACACCATGCCGCCCAGCAGCAGTGCTTATGCGGCCACCAGCCTGGTGTCTGACACGACAGCCTTGCCCGCCGCACACACGGATGCCAACCTCGTCAACGCCTGGGGCGTCGCCTTCAATCCACGTGGTTTCGTCTGGGTGGTCGATAACGGTACGGCGAAGTCCACCTTGTACGATGGCAATGGCGTGCCGCAATCTCTGGTGGTCAGCACGCCGGCGGGGCCGACGGGCATCGTGTTTAACGGCACGCAGGATTTCAAGCTCAGCCAAAACGGCGTGACGGCGCCCAGCCCCTTCATCTTCGCCAGCGAAAGCGGCAGCATCTCCGCCTGGTCGCCCACGGTCAGCCCCACGACAGCCGTGGTCGTGTTCGATGGCAGCGCGGGCGGCAGCGTCTACAAGGGCCTGGCCATCGGCAGCTTTGGCGGTGCCAACTACCTGTATGCGGCGGACTTCCATAACCGGCGCGTCGATGTCTTTGATGCCAGCTTTGCCAAGGTCGCCTTGCCCGGCGCATTCAGCGACCCCAGCTTGCCGGCCGGCTATGCGCCGTTCGGCATCCAGGCCATCGGCCAGCGCATCTATGTCGCCTATGCCATGCGCCAGGCCAGCGGCGACGATGAACAGGCTGGCGCGGGCCTCGGCATCGTTAATGTATATGACATGGGCGGCACCCTGATCAAGCGGCTGGTGAGCGGCGGCGCCCTGAATGCACCCTGGGGCATGGCGCTGGCGCCGGCCGGTTTCGGCACGGCCAGCAATATGTTATTAATAGGAAATTTTGGCGATGGCAAGATCAATGCGTACGACCCCGACACGGGTGGCGCTGGCAGCGCGCTGCTCAAGATGGATGGCACGCCGCTGGTGGTCGATGGCTTGTGGGGCATCGCCTTCGGCAATGGCCTCAACAGCCAGCCCGCGACTACCCTGTTCTTTGCTGCGGGGCCGAATGACGAGGCGCATGGGCAATATGGACGCATCGACCTGCAGTAATTGGGCGTAGGCAGGCCCGTGCCGCCGCGGGGCGGCACGGGCAGGAATCGTGGTTACAGCTGGCGCGCCTCAAACGTGTTGCACTGGGAAATCTGGCCGCCCTCAATGCCCTTGCTGAACCAGCGCACGCGCTGTTCCGAGGTGCCGTGCGTAAACGAGTCAGGCACGACATGGCCTTGCGACTGGCGCTGCAAGGCATCGTCGCCGATGGCCGTGGCCGCTTTCAGGGCCGCTTCCACGTCGCCCTGTTCCAGGATTTTGCGGTCCTGGTTCGCGTGGAATGCCCACACGCCGGCAAAGCAGTCGGCCTGCAATTCCAGGCGCACGGACATGGCGTTGGCCTGGCGCTCCGATTGCGTGCGGCGCGCATTGTCGACCTTTTCGGATAAGCCCAGCAGGTTCTGTACGTGGTGGCCCACTTCATGGGCGATCACATAGGCTTCGGCAAATTCGCCCGAGACCTTGAAGCGCTGCTGCATCAGCTTAAAGAAGTCGAGGTCCAGGTAGACTTTCTGGTCGCCGGGGCAATAGAAGGGGCCGCTGGCGCTCTGGCCCGTGCCGCAGGCTGTGGGGATGCTGCCCGAAAACAACACCAGCTTCGGCTTCACGTAGCTGCCGCCTTCGGCCTTGAACAGGGCGCCCCAGGTGTCTTCCGTATCGGCCAGCACGGTTTTCACGAAACGGGCCATGTCGTCCGATTCGGGCGGCTGGCGCGCGGGCGCCTGGCTTTGCTGGGTGCTGACCTGGCCGCCACCGCCGCTGAGCAGGTTGAGCAAGGTCAGGGGGTTGACGCCCAGCACATACGAGCCGACGAGGGCGATGACGATGGTGCCGATGCCGATAGAACGCCCGCCAAAGCCGAAGCCACCCCCACCGCCGCCCCCGCCGCCATCTTCGCCACGGCGATCCTCCACATTGTCGCTTTCGCGATTGCCTTCCCATTTCATGATCTTTACTCCTGCTGCGATTGTGCGATTGATTGGTGACGCCTGAATATAGTTCGTGCGACGAATCTTGTTATTATCGCAGTAAATTGCGCCGCGACAGGGGCGACAATGTTACCCTTTGCAACTTTCCACCCATTCCATAACAGGTATACGCATGGCGCTTGCCAACGATACACGCATTTCTCCCGTCGCGGTGGTCCAGGCCCAACTGGACGCCTACAATGCCCACGATGTGGCGGCCTTGCTGGCGATCTATGCCGATGACGCACAGCAATTCCAGCACCCGGCTACCTTGCTGGCCCAAGGTGGCGCGCAGATCGGCCCCCGTTTCGCAGCCCGATTCGCGGCCAGCAAACCGCGGGCGCAGTTGCTCAACCGTATCGCTTGCGGCAAGCTGGTGATCGACCATGAAATCGTCCATGGCGACACGCCAGACGGTGTTTCCGCGCAGGAACTGGTGGCGACATATGAGGTGGAGCAGGGACGTATCGCGCGTGCCTGGTTCAGCTTTGGCGCCCTGACCAGCTTGCGCGTGGCGCTGCCGTCCGACGTGCCCGCCATGAATGCGCTGATCGCCCGTTCCGGCGTGGTGCTGAGCGCGGGGTTTTACAGTGAAGAGCAGGCCGAAGCCGTGACGCGCCATGTGTTCGGCGTCGATACGCAGCTCGTTGCCGACCGGACGTATTTCGTGATCGAGCGCGGCGGTGCCATCCTGGCCTGTGGTGGCTGGAGCCAGCGCGCCACCCTTTACGGCGCCGACCGCGCGAAGAGCGGACCGGACCCGCTGCTCGACCCGGCCTGCCAGCCGGGCCGCATCCGCGCCTTCTTTGTCGAGCCGGCTAGTGCGCGCCAGGGCCTGGGCAGCATGCTGATGCGTTATTGCGAACGGCAGGCGCTGGCCGCTGGTTTCACTGCGCTGGAACTGGCCGCCACCTTGCCCGGGGTGCCGCTGTACCTGGCCAGCGGCTTCTCCGTCACGGAAGATTTCTACCTCGACTTGCCTGGTGACATCAAACTGCCGCTGGCGCGCATGCACAAGCGGCTGTAAGGGGCGCCTTGGCTGCAAGGTTTTACCAGGGCAACGGCGCCTTCTCTCCGTTGGCATGCTCGCCGTAATACAGCGAGGGCAGGAAGCGCGACAGATAGGTAAATTCGCTGTAGCAATGGCGCAGCAAATTCAGGCCCAGTACGTCGGGCACGTCGCGCACGGGATCGAGGCTGTTACGGCCCAGCAGGAAGCGGCTGCGCAGCACGCAGCCCGTGGGCGTGTCGCGTGTCAAATGCAGCATTTCGCCGTCGAGCGGGTCGCCCTGCGGGTCCAGCTGCACATGCTCGCCAAAGCCGATGCGCGCGCAGATGGCGGCCGACAGGGCACCGCTATCCCTGGCCAGTTGCAATTGCAGCGGATCAAACACGTCTTTTGGATCATGGAACTTCAGCTTGGCTTTCACGGGCGGAATGTCGCCCAGGGATTCCACCGCCTCGATCGAGGCGCCGTAGTAACTCTCTCCTTTTTTCCACGCGCTGTTCCAGCCATGGTGCGCCACGTGATCGTGCGGGTGCCACCACTTGATGTGCTGCGTCGTCTCGAAAAACGTAAACCACCAGTCCAGCATGCGCCCGCTGCAGCCGTGCAGTTCCGTGCGCGCGGCCACCAGCAGGCAGCCATCGTCCAGGCGCGTGATGCCCGTTTCCAGATGCAGGGGAAACGGGTCGAGCAAGTCGCCCGTCGTAGTGATGCTCCATGGGAATTCAATATGCGCGTTGTTCGTCATGTCGTTCTCCTTTGTTAGGGTGAGACAATTATATATTAAAGAAACGCTCTACGTTTCTTAAATATGTTTCGGTGTAGAATTGCCCATCGATCAAGACTGGAGCTGGCATGCAGGAAGAAGAAGGCAAGGCCATGCGTGGACGGGGCCGTCCGGCGCGCCCACCCGAGGAAGCACGCGAGGCGGCCGTGCAGGCGGCCACCTGGCTGCTGTTGCACGAAGGTTATGCGGCCACGACCATGGAGGCGGTGGCGCGCCACGCGGGCATGGCAAAGAAATCGCTGTACCAATATGCGGCCAACCGCGAAGAGCTGGTGGCGCTGGTGGTGCGCGGCTGGACGGACGCCTTCCTGCCGGCCATGGCGCACGACGCAGCCGCGCCCGGCGAGGTCTTGCCGCTATTGAGGGAAATATTGCAGGCGATGGCGGCGCGCGTGTTGACGGCGGATGCCGTGGGCCTGTTCCGCCTGCTGTGCACGGACTTTCCCGCCCGCACGGATTTACTGGCTGTGTATCAGCGCAATGGCATCGAGCGGGGCACGGCCCTGCTGGCCGAGTGGCTGCAGCGCCAGGCCGCGCGCGGCCACGTGGTGACCGGCAATGCGCCGGAACTGGCCGGCCTGCTGCTGGCCATGGTGATCGCCGAGCCGTTGCGGCAGATGGCGCTGGGCTTGCTGGCGCCCGTGCCGGCCTGGGATGCCGCGCCGCGCATCGATGCGGCGCTGCGATTGCTTGTTGGGCAGGCGTTCAAGGTGGCTGGTGCTTCAGCGCTTCGCGGTAGCTGAGCGGTGATAGCAGCTGGCGGTGCGCGTTGGCAAACGCCGTCACGGCCTCGGGCGCGTGGCGCGCGTAATCGCGCAAGGCCCAGCCGATGGCCTTGCGGATGAAAAACTCGTCCTCATGGGCCAGCGCCAGGGCCGCGTCGAACAGCCAGCCGGCATCCGTATCGCCACGCCAGCCCAGCTGGTGCAGCAGGGCGATGCGGCGCAGCCAGAAGTCTTCGTGGTGCAAGGCCGGGACCATATGCGCATGGACATCGCCGCCATGCCGCAGTTCCGCCTGCAGCACGTCGCCGACGATGCCGGCCATCCCGTCGACGCTATCCCACCACGCCCGCTGGCGCGCCAGTGCCAGCAGGGCGGGGATGTGCCCGATGCCCAGCTGGCGTCGGTGCAGACCCAGCATGTCGAGCGCCACGTGCTGGTATTCGCGCTCTGGCTGTTGCCACAGCAGTTGTGCATGTTCCAGCAAGGCATCGGCTCCCACGCCTTTCAAGCCCGCGAGCAAGTCCCTGGCGGCCAGCCGCCGCTGCGGCGCGGCCACGCCCAGGAAAATGAACTGGCCGCGCATATAGGCCTGCATGGGCGCGGCACGAGCCGGGTCAGCGGCCGTTTCCAGCGCGGCCTTCAGTTCTGCATGTAGATCCATTGCAATTCGCTTTTTTCAGGCGTAAAAAAAGCGCTCCGTGGAGCGCCTTTCATGCTCATCCAATATTATTGGATTTTTGCCTTCTTCATCAACTCGTCGCGGTAGGCGGCAAGTTTCTTCTGTTGCAGCGACTCCGCCACTTGACCCTTGACTTCTTCCAGTGCCGGCAGCTTCGTCGGACGGGTTTCTTCCAGTTTGATCACGTGGAAGCCGAATTGCGATTGCACTGGCGTTTGCGTGATCTGGCCTGGTTTCAGGGCAACCATGGCGTCGGAGAATGGCTTCACGTACGACGCTGGGCTAGCCCAGTCCAGGTCGCCGCCATTGGCTGCGGAACCGTCTTTCGATACTTTCGCCAGTTCTTCGAACTTGGCGCCGCCTTTCAGCTTGGCGATGATGTCTTTCGCTTCGGCTTCGGTGGCCACCAGGATGTGGCGTGCATGGTATTCCTTGTCGCCGGCTTGCGCCTTGAACTTGTCGTACTCGGCCTTGATTTCAGCGTCCTTGACAGGGTTTTTCTTGACGTAGTCGGCCAGCAGGGCATTGATGATGATGCTTTGACGGGCATTGTCGATCTGCGACTTGACTTCCGGACGTGTGCCGTAGCCTTGCTTGTCGGCTTCCTGGATCAGCACTTCACGGCCGATCAGGTCTTTCTTGATGGCTTCGCGCAATTGCGGCGAATCGGCTTGCTTGCCTTGGGCGACGACTTGCTTGACGACCTGGTCAACGCGCGACGACGGGATGGCCTTGCCATTCACGGTGGCGACGTTTTGCGCGAACGCAGGGATCGCTACAACGGCGACCAGGGCTAAGATCAGGCGGGCTGGCTTCAAAATCATGTTCATTCCTAATAAGTATACAAAAAACTGGTACAAAAGATCGCGACTGCCATGCAGTGCACATTCAGGCGCAGAATACACGACCGGCGCCGAAAAGGGCGCCGGGGAGGTCAGTTCTTACTGAACTTTTGCTTTTTTGACCATTTCTTCCTGATATGCTTGCAGTTTCTTTTGCTGCAGCGCTTCGGCGATCTGTGGCTTGACTTCTTCCAGGGTTGGCAGTTTTGCCGCGCGGGTGTCGTCCAGCTTGATCACGTGGAAACCGTTAGGCGTTTGCACCGGGGTGTCGGTGACCTGGCCTTTTTGCAGTTTCACGAAGGCGTCGGAGAAGACTTTCGGGAAGGACGATGGCGCTGCCCAGTCCAGGTCGCCGCCATTGTCGGCCGAGCCGGCATCTTTCGATTGCTTGGCCAGATCTTCAAATTTGGCGCCGCCTTTCAGCTTGGCGATGATGTCTTTCGCTTCAGCTTCGGTACCCACCAGGATATGGCGCACGTGGTATTCCTTGTCGCCGGTCTGGGCTACGAACTTGTCATATTCCGCCTTGATTTCAGCGTCGTTGACAGGGTTCTTTTTCAGGTAGTCGCCGACCAGGGCATTGATGACGATGGCCTGGCGTGCGTTCTCGATTTGTTGCTTGACTGCTGCATCTTTACCGAAACCTTTGTTTTCCGCTTCTTGCATCAGCACTTCACGGCCGATCAAGTCCTTCTTGATCATTTCGCGCAATTGCGGCGAATCCGGTTGCTGGCCTTGGGCGACGACTTGCTTGACGACTGCATCAACGCGCGACGATGGGATAGGCTTGCCATTAACAACGGCAACATTTTGCGCAAAAACAGGTACCGCGACAACGGCGAGTAGTGCAATCAGCAAGCGGGCTGGCTTAAAAGTCATTATTAAATCCTGTTAGGGAAAGTTTCGTAAAAAACGCATGGAAAGAAAACGCGTGCATGGCGCTTGCGGCAAGCGGCATACCAAGTTGCCCCGGTACGCCAAAACGCCATCCTTACACTACTTCGGACGGCGCCAGAGCCACAATCGCCAATGCATGTATCTCATTATGCATCATATCGTGCACGGAATCATACACCAGTCGATGGCGCATGACGAGCCTGAGCCCCTCAAATTGACTAGAAATAATGCGTAGATTGTAGTGGCCTCCGCCAGAGGCGGCGCCCGCATGGCCCCGGTGACGCGCCGAGTCGTCTTCCAGCACGCATTCCAGAGGAGAAAGTGCCGTTTCCAGGCGGGTACGAATGCGTTCCATGCGCGTTTCCGGCGCAGCGTTGAGAATGGTGGTATTCATGCGTCTTCCTTGATATGTTTGGCCAGGAACAGGGTTTGCGCCACGATGAAGGCAAAGAAAATGCCCGTCGCGCCAAACGCTTTAAAGCTGACCCAGGCGGCCATGTCGCCCTTGTAGAGCACGAAGGCCACGAACAGGTTCAGTGCGCCGATGACGCCAAAGAAGATGATCCAGGCGGCCAGCAACTGGTTCCAGACGGCATCGGGCAGTTGCACTTGCGCTTCCATGGTTTTGCGGATCAGGTTTTTCTTGAAACCCACATGGGCAATCAGCAGGGCCAGGCCGGACAGCCAGTAGATCAGGGTCGGCTTCCATTTCAGGAAGAAATCGTCATGCAGGTAAATGCTGGCGCCGCCGAACACCACAAAGATGAACAGCGACAGCCACAGCATGCCGTCGACCTTGCGGCCGCGCAGCAGCAGATAGCTGACCTGGCAGGCGGTGGCGACGATGCCGACCAAGGTGGCGAGTATCCACGGCGCCTGGTCTGCCTTGATCAGGCCGCCAGACACGAAGCCGGACAAATATTGCTGCACGAAATCGTGCGTGGCCGCTTCATACATGCCGCCCAGCTTGAAGGCGGCAAAGAAGGCGATCAGGGGGAATAGGTCGAATAGAAATTTCATGGCGAGACTTTACACTGGTCTTATTAGAATCATCTTAGGAATGGCTTAGGTGCAACGCCCAAGCCATCGCCGCCATCAAGGCTGCGGATCGAAGCGCAGGGAAGCCGAATTGATGCAATAGCGCAAGCCGGTCGGCGGCGGGCCATCCGGAAAGACGTGGCCCAGGTGGGCGTCGCAGACGGCGCAGACGATTTCCGTGCGCACCATGCCGTGGCTGCGGTCGACAATCTCCGTCACGTTGGCCGGGTCCAGGGCCTGGAAATAGCTGGGCCAGCCGCAACCCGAATCGAACTTCGTATCCGAAGCGAACAGGGGCGTGTTGCAGCAGACGCAGGTATAGATGCCGTGTTCATGGTGGTCCCAGAACTTGCCTGTGAAGGCGCGTTCCGTGGCCGCGTGGCGCGTGACTTCGTATTGCATCGAGTCGAGCATGGCGCGCCATTCGGCGTCGGTTTTTTTGACTTTATTGGTGGTCATAATGACTCCTCAGGATGAGCAACTGACTTCAAGGTGGCTGGCCCAGTCGGGCGGCAGGGCCGCATAGTGCTGGTGTTCGGGCTGTTCGTCAAATGGCTTTTGCAATATTTCCAGTAATTTTGTCACTTCCGTATAGTCCTGCTGCTGGGCTTTTTCGATGGCGACTTGCGCCAGGTAATTGCGCAGCACGTATTTCGGGTTGACCTGGTTCATGGCGGCCTGGCGCTGCGCATCGACGCTATTTTCTTGCAACAGGCGCGCGCGGTAACTAACTGCCCAGGCATCGAAGGCAGGGCGGTCGATGAACATGTCGCGCAGTGCCGTGTCATGCTCGGGGCTGGCCACTTGCAAGGTCGACAGGGCGCGGAAGAAGTTGGTGAAATCCACGTGATTGGCTTGCATCAGCGCAAACATGCTGTCGAACAGCGCCGTATCTTCCTCTTGCACGGTGCGCAAGCCCAGCTTGGCGCGCAGCAAGGCATTCATCTTGTCCGCAAAGGCGCCCTGGTAGCTGTCCAGCGCCGCCTGCGCCGAGTCCACTTCGCCGATCAGCGGCAGCAGCGCCTGGCCCAGCGCATAGCAGTTCCAGTGGCCCACCTGCGGCTGGTTGGCGTAGGAATAGCGACCTTGCTGGTCCGTATGGTTGCAGATGTGCTCGGCGTCAAACGCTTCCATGAAGCCGAAGGGGCCGTAATCGAGGGTCAGGCCCAAAATCGACATATTGTCCGTATTCATCACGCCATGCATGAAGCCCACGGCCTGCCATTGCGCGATCATGTGCGCCGTGCGCACGCACAATTCAGCCAGCAAAGCTTGATAGGGATTTGATGCGGCGCGCAAATGGGGATAAAAGCCATCGATGACGTAATCGGCAAGGATTTTCAGCTCGTCCGTTTTTTTTCGGTAAAACCAATGTTCGAAAGAGCCGAAGCGCACAAAACTGGGCGCCATGCGCGTCACGACGGCCGCCGTTTCCACCGTTTCGCGCATGATGCCTTGCTGCGAACCCATGATGGACAGCGCGCGCGAGGTGGGAATGCCCAGCGCCGCCATGGCTTCCGAGCAGAGGAATTCACGGATGGACGAGCGCAGCACGGCGCGTCCGTCGCCCATGCGCGAATACGGTGTGGCGCCGGCGCCTTTCAATTGCAGCTCCATCGGGCCGCTTTCTGTCGCGATATCGCCCAGCAAGATGGCGCGGCCATCACCCAGCTGGCCGGCCCAGACACCGAACTGGTGGCCCGAATACACGGCCGACAGGGGCAGCGAACGCTCGGCCACGGTATTGCCAATCAGCAACTCCACATAGCCGGGTTCGGCCAGGCGCGCGGCATCGAGGCCGACCAGGCTTGCTGCCGGCGCGCTGGCGGCCACGAAATACGGGGCGGGCAGGGGCGTGGGCATCAAGCGCGTATAGAACGCGGGCGGCAAGGCGGCAAAGGCATTGTCCAGTGGTAAGGTAGGAGCGGTGATGGCGATTCCATTCAAAAATAAGATATGGCGGCAAGTAACGCCAGCCTGGAATGCGATTTTACCGCACGGCGCCAAGGCGCGTGTCGGGCGCTGGCGAGGCTGCCGAGTCGGGTGCCGTGGCGACTACGAACGGGGCAAAAAACGGAATCAAAAATTCCATGCTGCATTGCAATATCGAAATGCGTTGACGATTTCCGCACGACCGTACGAAACTAGGGAAAGTCTTTAAATTTCAACAATAACCGAGTATCCAGCCCAGGAGACACGATGTCGGCATTTCCCTTGAGTCCAGTGATGGGCCAGATGATGAATCAGCCCCTGCTGATTTCCAGCATTATCGAGTTTGCAGCGCGTCATTATGGAGGCAGCGAAATCATTTCGCGGCGGGTGGAGGGCGATATGCACCGCTACACCTACCGCGATTGCCACCAGCGCGCGCGCCGCCTGGCGAACGCCTTGCACGGCCTCGGCGTCGGCATGGGCGACCGGGTCGCCACCCTGGCCTGGAATGGCTACCGCCACCTGGAAGCCTATTACGCCGTGTCAGGTTCGGGCGCCGTGCTGCACACCATCAATCCACGCCTGTTTCCCGACCAGATCGCCTATATCTCCAATCACGCAGAAGACCAGGTTTTACTGTTTGATCTGACCTTCCTGCCCGTGGTGGAGAAAATCGCCGCCGACTGCACTTTTGTGCGCCACTTCGTGCTGATGTGCGACCGCGAGCGCATGCCTGCCAGTACCAGCATCCCCGACCTGCTGTGCTATGAAGACTTGATCGCCACGCATTCCGACGATTACACCTGGCCCTTGTTCGACGAGAATGCGGCCGCCACGCTTTGCTACACGTCCGGTACGACGGGCAACCCCAAGGGTGCCCTGTACTCGCACCGCTCGACCGTTCTGCACGCGTATGCCTCGGCCATGCCCAGCGCCCTGAACGTGCGCGCCTCGGACACGGTGCTTCCCGTCGTGCCCATGTTCCACGTGAATGCCTGGGGCTTGCCGTATTCCGTGCCCCTGTCCGGCGCGCGCATGGTGTTTCCCGGTGCGGCGCTCGATGGCAAATCGCTGTACGACTTGTTCGAGGCGGAAAAAGTGACGTTCTCGGCGGGCGTGCCCACCGTCTGGCTGGGCTTGCTGAACCATGCCTTGCAAAATAACTTGAAATTTTCCACCTTCCGCCGCACGGTGATCGGCGGCGCGGCTTGCCCGCCGGCCATGATGGATACCCTGATCGACAAGTTCGACATCGAAGTCATCCACGCCTGGGGCATGACGGAAATGTCGCCGCTGGGCACGGCGGGCGGCTTGCAGACCAAGCACCTGGACCTGTCGAAGGACGAGCAGCGCAAGATCCTGCAAAAACAGGGCCATGCCATCTACGGCGTGGACATGAAGATCGTCGATGACGATGGCAAGGAGTTGCCGTGGGATGGCATCAGTTATGGCCATTTGCTGGTGAAAGGGCCGTGGATCATTGCCTCGTATTACAAGAACGAAGGCGGCGACGTGCTGCAGGATGGCTGGTTCCCCACGGGCGACGTGGCCACCATCGATGCGGACGGCTACATGCAGATCACGGACCGCAGCAAGGACGTGATCAAGTCGGGCGGCGAGTGGATAGGCACCATCGACCTGGAAAACCTGGCCATGGCGCACCCGGCCGTGCTGCAGGCGGCCTGCATCGGCGTGTTCCACCCAAAATGGGACGAGCGCCCCGTGCTCGTCGTGGTGTTGCGTCCCGGCATGACAGTCACGCGCGAAGCCTTGCTGCAGTTTTTCGAGGGCAAGATCGCCAAGTGGTGGACGCCGGACGACGTGCTGTTCATCGACGCCCTGCCCATGGGCGCGACGGGCAAGATCCAGAAGAACAAGCTGCGCGAGCAGTTCAAGGGCCACCAGCTGCCCGGCATGTAGTGCTATAGCGCGCTCATGCGGCCTGCGGCAGCGCCGAGCCCAGCTTTTCCAGCAAATGATCGCATTGGAAAACGGACAGGGTCTGGCGCTGCGCCTGCGTGCCGATATCGATCATTTCATCCATTTCGCTGCGCAAGTCGTCATGTGCTCCCGTGCGGATGATTTGTGGCGCCGCAAAACGCTGGCTGTCGGAAATGGTCATGATGTTGTCGACATGGTCGACGAGGAAGCCGTAGCGCTCGGCGCCCCGTTCCACGATCAAAATCTTGCCTGCGCCCTCGTCAGGCAAGGCCGGCATCGCGTACAACTGGCGCAGGTCGATGATGCTGATCATTTGCTGGCGTAAATTCAGCAGGCCACGCATACAGGCCGGCATGCCCGGTGGCGTGGTGATGGCGCTGCTGAAATCGATGATTTCACGCACCTGGCCGATTTCCACAGCGAAGCGGCTTTCCACCGTGAACGTGATGTAGACGCGGCGCTGCACCTGGCGCGTGGCGGCCGTTGCCGTTGCCGTATCGGCCGGATACAGGCGCGCGTGGCCATCGCGCATGTCGACGATCTCCGCCTGCGACAGGATGCCCTTGTGGTCGAGAAAAATGATATCGCCCAGACCGTCTTTCGTGATGCAGCCGGCGAACATGGCCGCGCGCGCCTTGCTCAGCAGGGGAATCGGCAGCACCTCGTCGCCAAAGAAATGCACGATGCTGTCGACGGAGTCAACGAGAAAACCGATGGTGGTGTCATCAATGCGCACGACGATGATGCGCTGCTCCAGCGTGGCAGCCTTGGCCGCATTGCCGGACCCGGCCGCCTGCAGCAGGGCGCCAAAATCCACGACGGCCACCTGGCTGCCGCGAAAATGCATGCGTCCCAGGCACAGCTCGCTATTCAGCAGGGAGCCGTGCAGTTCTGGCACCTTGATGATTTCCTGGATGGCCAGCATTTCGAAGGCAAACGTGGTCCCGGCCGCATGGAAGCTGACGCATTGCCGGCGCTCGCTTTGCGCATGGTAGCGAGCCGTGTTCAGCTTGGCGCCTGTCGCCTGCAGGGCCAGCACATGGGGCACGTTTTCAATGCGCAGCAGGGCGTGCGGGTCGAGGATTTGCAGCAGGCGCGCGCCGCCGTCGAGCAAGATCGTGCCAGCGATGACGGCGTGCGCGTCGCCGGCCGCATACTGCAGGGCGCTGCGCGCGCTGGCGGGGACGCGCAGGATTTCGCCCGTATCCTGGAAGACGACGCCGATCAGCACTTGCTGGAAGTCGAGGATGGCGATCTTGTCCGTGGGCGTGGCGCGCGGCGCATCGGCGCAGAACAAACGGCCCAGGTTGACCACTGGAATGACGCTGCCGCGCAAAGTGAACATGCCTTCCAGATACGCGGGCGAAAGGGGCAGGGCGGTCACCTTGGCGGGGTAGTTAACCACTTCGCGGATGCAACTGGCGGGCAGGGCGAATTCAGCATCGCCCAGGTGGAAGGAGCCGAACAGTTCGGTGGCGCCGTCGCGCCCGCCCTCGTGGTTTTCATGGATATCCATATACGCCTTCCTTGCGTGGAGTCAATCCGGGTCGCGCCACCACATCGGTGACGGCGTAGCTGTGCCGGGCGCAATCGATCAGCAACTGGCGCCCGTGGCGTCCGCCCAGCGCGCAAAAACTGAGGTGCAAGCCGCACTGGTCCAGGTATTTTTGCGCCGCTGCCGCGTTTTGCCGCCCCACCTGCAGGCGGCCATGGCCATTGTCTGGGCCGAACATGCTGGCGCCGCCCGCCAGCACTACCTCGATATCGGCGTAGTCGGCTTCGCGCACGCCCATCAGGCGCAGCAGCGAGGGCACGGCCTGGCTCACATAGCGTGCATTAAGGGCGCGTGCATTCGGGGCGCCTGGGGCGCTGTCTGCGCCGGGCGCTTCCGGCAGCAAACAGTGAGCCAGGCCGCAGCAGGGGCCATTCTTCCAGATGAAGCCGATACCGATGCAGGAGCCGAGCAAGGCTTGCAGTTGCTCGCCCTGCGTACCCACGCCAAGTTGCCCCATGCCAACCAGGTGCAGCGGCGGCGCGTCTGCCGGAGTGTGCGTGTGGATCATGCCAGTCCCGCCTTGTAAATCATGGGAAACTCGAATTGATAGCCGGTACCGAGCCGGGCGATGGTTTCCGATTCGCCCAGGATCAGCCGGCCGTCATCCTTGAGGCTCAGGCGGGCCTGGCGCAGCACGGTTTCCTGGTGCTCGGCATCGAAATAAATGAGCACATTGCGCAGGAAGAGCAGGTCGAATTGCCGCGCCGGACGCAGCGCTTCCAGCAAATTATGCTGTGCAAAGCTCACGTGCTGCCGCAAGTCCTCGTTGACCTTGACGCCATACGGCGAGGGCGAGAAATATTTGCGCAGCAAGTCCGGGTGCGACAAGCGGATGCGCTCGACTGAGCGCCCGCTGTATTGGCCGGCCCGCGCCGCGCCAAGGATTTGCTGCGAAATGTCGCTGGCCAGGATCTGGTAGCGGAAAGCGGGCGCTTGCAGCTTGAATTGCTCGCACAGCATGGCGATCGAATACAGTTCTTCGCCGCTGGCGGCGGCCGCGGACCAGATGGACAGGCAGCCGTCCGGGTGGGCGCGGGCCCAGGCGGGCAGGTAGCGGTCGCGGAAGTAATCCCAGATTTGTGGCGTGCGGAAGAACAGGGTGTCGTTGGTGGTCACCAGGTCAATGAAATGGGCCACCTCGTCGCGGTCGCTGCTGACGCGGTCCAGGTAATCCTGGTAGCTGTGCAGGCGCAGCGCCTGCAGCCGAGGCTGCAAGCGCCGTTCCAGCAAGACGCTCTTGCGCGCGGTCATGGCGATGCCCGTATGCTCGCGCACCAGCGCGATCAGGCTCGTCAGCACCTCGGGCGTCAAGGTGGCCGCGTGGCTCATGGCCTATACCACGAAGCCGGAGACAGTCTGGTTCAGGCTGCCCGCGCGCTCGTTCAAGCCATCCGTCGAACGGGCGATGCTGTCGCAGTTGGCGGCCGACTTTTCCGTTTCCTCGGCGATGTACTGGATCGCAGTGGACACTTCGCGCGCCGTCAGCAACTGCTCGTTTGCCGCCTTCGAGATATCCGAGATGGCCAGCGTGGTCTTCGCCACGCCCGAGACGATCTTGTCGAAGGCATCGCTGGCCTGGCGCGAAATCTCGCTGCCCGTCGAGACGCGCTTGACGGATTCGTTGATCAGCTTGGAGATTTCCTTGGTCGCTTGCGAAGAACGTTCGGCCAGCTTGCGCACTTCGTCGGCGACGACGGAAAAGCCCAGGCCGTGCTCGCCCGCGCGCGCCGCCTCGATGGCGGCATTGAAGGCCAGCATATTCGTCTGGTTGGCGATTTCGCTGATGACCTTGACGATTTCGCCGATGTCCTCCGACGAGCGGTTGATCAAGTCCATCGCCTCGATTGACTTGGCGACGGCGCGCGCGCCCGCTTCCGCTTCTTGCTGCGTGGCTTTCGCCAGGAAATCGGCATTCGAAGTGTTTTCCGCGATGGAATTGATGGAGAAGGTCAGGCCATCGATGGAGGCGTTCATTTCTTCCACCGTGGCGCCCAGCGCCTGCGTACCCACGGCCACGCCCGTCGCCCGTTCGGCGATCGTATGCGAGGCGTCGGCAAAACCGTTGGCGGCAGACACCACATTGCCGATCACGCCGCGCAAGTCGACGATCATCTTGCTGATGCCGCCGGCCAGCAGGTCGATCGGCTCGTCGCCCTCAGGCACGATATTGCAGGTCAGATCGCCTTGCGCAGCGCGCGCCACCGAATCGAGCAGGGCGTTGACCTTGCGGCTGTCGTTGGCGGCCTTGGATTGGATGCTGTTTTCCAGGTTCACCTGTTCGCTGATGTCGATGGCGAACTTGACTACCTTGTACGGCTTGCCGTTCAAGTCCAGGATGGGGTTGTAGGTGGCCTGTATCCACACCACCTTGCCATGGTTGCCCAGGCGCTTGTAGCGTCCCGCATCGAATTCGCCGCGGTTGAGCTTTTGCCAGAATTTCTTGTACTCGGCGCTGCTGGCAAACTCGGGCTCGCAGAACATGCGGTGGTGCTCGCCCTGGATATCGCTCAAGTCGTAATCCATGACGGCGAGGAAATTATCGTTCGCGTCCAGCACATTGCCCTGCATGTCGAATTCGATCACGGCCTGCGCCTTGCCGATGGCGCTGACCTTGCCTTCGTATTCGGCGTTGCGCTTTTTCAGGGCCGTCACGTCGCTGGCGAACTTGACCACCTTGAAGGGCCGGCCTTCCACGTCAAAAATGGGGTTGTACGAGGCATTGAGCCAGATTTCGCGGCCATCCTTGGTGAGGCGCTTGTATTCGCCCGCATCAAACTGGCCTTGTCCCAGCTTATGCCAGAATTGCACGTACTCGTCGCTCCTGGCGTATTCGGGCAGGCAAAACATGCGGTGGTGCTGGCCCTTGATCTCGTCGAGCGTGTAGCCGACGGACTTGAGGAAATTGTCGTTGGCGTCGAGGATGGTGCCGTCGAGCCGGAACTCGATCACGGCCTGGGCCTTGCTGATGGCATCGATCTTGCCCTCGTAATCGGCATTGCGGCGTTTGCTGGCCGTGATGTCGGTGGCAAACTTGATGACTTTATACGGCTTGCCATCCGCATCGAGGATGGGGTTGTAGGAAGCGTTGATCCACACTTCGCGACCATCCTTGGCACGGCGCTTGTATTCGCCATGGTCGAATTCGCCACGGCCCAGTTTGTCCCAGAAGTCGGCGTATTCGGACGTTTTCACATACTCGGCGTCGCAGAAGATGGCATGGTGCTTGCCTTGCACTTCGGCCAAGGTGTAGCCGAGGACGCGCAGGAAATTGTCATTCGCATGCAGGATGGTGCCGTCGAGTTCGAATTCGATGACGGCCTGGACACGGTTCAATGCAGTATTTATCGCTTGTAAGTCCAAATCCTGGGAGTGGCTGACATGGCTGGCTGCGTCCATAGTATTTCCTTCAATGTGAGAAGAGAAAGGGGTGGCGATAATACTGACAGCTAATGACGATATAAAACGCTTGCATCATTACCCGGAAAGGGCGGGTGTGATAATCGGTGAGAATCTGCACGAGATAACAAAATCGAACACGGCGGTATCGGGCGGCATTGCTACATAATACTAAATCAGTTGCAGAGTATTGATTTGAATCAATAATTTTATTATTCCTCAGCGCCATGAGAAAAACAAGTGGCCTGAATAAATAATGCTGAAAGTGTCGCCAGTGGCCTGCGCATGGATAGGAAGGCATATTCAGCAGATTATAAAACGCTGTTTTACTTGTTGTTTTTTATTTATTTAAATGAATATGTTATCGATAGTTGCTGGCCCTTTTTTCCGAGGGGGCGGCCAGCCGGCGTGGGCGATGTTGTACCATGACGTCAGGCACAGGCGCTGCGCGCGTCGAGATAAAAATAATACGAGCGTTCTTTTATGCGGTATAGTAAAGCTTCATCCCTTGCAACCACCTCATCGCTGAGCAAAATCAATAAGGAAGAGACATGAGTGCTGAATATCAAGTGAACGGCGCTGTTGCCGTCATTACCCTCGCCAATCCGCCCGTCAATGGGCTGGGCCTGGCGACGCGCACTGCCGCCGTCGCGGGCATCCGCCAGGCGCTGGCGGACGAGGCCGTCAAAGCCATCGTCATTACGGGCGCCGGCAAGGCATTTTCGGGCGGTGCCGATATCAAGGAATTCAATTCGCCCAAGGCGCTCACGGAACCGACACTGCACACCCTGATCAACGTCGTCGAACAATCCACCAAACCGGTGGTGGCGGCCATCCACAGCGTCTGCATGGGCGGCGGCCTGGAGCTGGCGCTGGGCTGCAACTACCGTGTGGCCGCGCCAGGCGCGCAAATGGCCTTGCCTGAAGTCAAGCTCGGCATCTTGCCGGGCGCGGGCGGCACGCAGCGCCTGCCGCGTGTGCTGGGCCTGGAAATGGCCTTGAACATGATCGTTTCGGGCACGCCCGTGGCGTCCGAAAAACTGGCCGGCACGGCCCTGTTCGATGAAGTCATCGCCCCCGGCGCCGACTTGCTGAAAGCCGCCGTAGCCTTCGCCACCAAGGTGGCTGATGTGCGCCCGCTGCCGAAAGTGCGCGAGCGCAAGGTCGATTACCCTCACCATGAAGCCTTCCTGCAGTTTTCGCGCAATACGGTGAAAGCCATGTCCGGCCCATTCCCCGCGCCGCTGAAATGCGTCGATGCCGTGGCGGCCGCCGTGACGATGAAGTTCGAGGATGGCTTGAAGTACGAGCGCGAGCTGTTCATGCAACTGGTGCAGTCGCCCGAGTCGAAAGCCCTGCGCCATGCCTTCTTCGCCGAGCGCGTTGCCAGCAAGGTGCCCGACGTGCCGGCCGACACACCCGTGCGCAGCATCGCCAGCGCGGCGATTGTCGGTGCCGGCACCATGGGCGCCGGCATCGCCATGAATTTCGCCAACGCGGGCATTCCCGTGAAGCTATTGGAAACGCAGCAGGAAGCGCTGGACAAGGGCCTGGCCACCATCCGCAAGAATTACGAGAACACGGTGAAGAAGGGCAAACTGACGCAAGAGAAGGCCGAGCAGCGCATCGCCCTGATCAGCGGCACGCTGGCGTATGCTGACATTGCGCAAGCCGACATCGTCATCGAAGCCGTCTTCGAGGAGCTGGGCGTGAAGGAAACCGTCTTCAGGCAGCTCGATGCCGTCATGAAGCCGGGCGCCATCCTCGCTTCGAACACCTCGACTCTGGACCTGGACAAGATCGCCGCGTTTACCCAGCGTCCGCAAGACGTGATCGGCACGCACTTCTTCAGCCCCGCAAACGTCATGAAGCTGCTGGAAATCGTGCGTGGCAAGGAAACGGGCAAGGACGTGCTGGCGACGGCACTGGCGCTGTCGAAAAAGCTGAAAAAGACGGGCGTCGTCTCGGGCGTGTGCGACGGTTTCATCGGTAACCGCATGATCGAGCAATACAGCCGGCAGGCCGGCTTCCTGCTAGAAGAAGGCTGTCTGCCGGAACAGGTCGACAAGGCGGTCGAGAAATTCGGTTTTGCCATGGGCCCGTTCCGCATGGGCGACCTGGCCGGCAACGACATCGGATGGGCCATTCGCAAGCGCCGCACTGTGGAAAAGCCGGAAGTGACGTATTCGAAGACGGCCGATTTGCTGTGTGAATTGAAACGCTATGGCCAGAAGGCGGGCGCCGGCTGGTATGACTACAAGCCGGGCGACCGCAAGGCCTATCCGTCGGAACAGGTCAATGCGATGATCGTGCAGCACTCCGCCGACATCGGCGTGGCGCGGCGCAAGATCAGCGACCAGGAAATCGTCGAACGGCTCGTGTATGCGCTGGTCAATGAGGGCGCACGCATCCTGGAAGAGGGCATCGCCTTGCGCGCCTCGGACATCGACATGGTGTACTTGACGGGCTACGGCTTCCCCCTGTTCCGCGGCGGCCCCATGTTCTACGCCGACACGGTAGGCTTGCCGAACGTGCAGGGCGCGATTGCCGGCTACGCCAAAGGCCGCCACGGCGAAGCGTGGACTCCGGCGCCGCTGCTGGTAAAACTGGCGGGCGAGGGCAAGGGCTTCAATAGCTGATGCACGCGCGCTGAATGAAAAAGGGCAGATTTCTCTGCCCTTTTTTTTATTTCTTCTTGGCCACCATCTTGATCGCCTCGTTGACGATGACGGGGTTGTCTTTCTGGATGTAATAGCCGGCGCCCGTGATGCGCTCGATGGCTGGCGCGCCGGACAGGCGCTGCCAATCTTTTTCCTGGGCCCGCACCACGTTTTCAAACGAACCCATTTCCTCGATGCCGAACTTGTCGCGCACCAGCAGCATGGCGGGCACGCGCAGCGGGCTGCTCATGTCGACATGTTGCAGGCATTGCGTCTGTGCATCGAATTCCGCCGATTCCGTACTGTTGAACATGAGTTTACGCCGCGTCTTCACGAGCATGGCGTAGGTGGACGCGTCCGTCTGCGTCCGGTTCCATTGCTGCGGGTGCGTGGGATCGAGCAGGACCAGGCCGGCTACGTCCTGCGGGTACAGCTTGGCATATACGTACTGGTACAGCCCGCCCAAGCCATGGCCCACCAGCACATACGGCGGTTTCAGACCCGCTTGTGTCAACAGGGCGCGCTGCTGGGCAGCAATGGTGCAGGGGTCGCGCGGCGTGGTGGTTTTGCGGCTGTCGCCGTAGCCGGGACGGTCGTACACGAGTACGCGGTGCTGTTTGCCGGCTTCGGGCACCACCTTGGCCCACACATCCTTGCCGTCGCCCATGGCCGACTGGAACACCACGGGCAAGCCGCCCTGGCCGCTCAGGGTGTAGGCGATGCTGGCGTCGGGCAGGGCAGCCGTGGCGGGCACGCCGGGCGTGGCAGGCGACGACGGCAGCAGGGAGCAGCCGGAAAAACAGCCTGCCAGCAGCAAGCCTGCGCTGGAGAGGAGCATGGTGCGCGCGGGGCGGCCAACGAATAAATGATGCATGAATCTCTTTCTTGGTGCAGGGACCGGGGACCGGTATGGCGTTCCAGCCATTATAGGCAAATCGTCACGAAGTGGAAATGCCGAACAGAAACGGATTTCCCGTCCTGTCAGCCGACGTCGGCGCGGTGGCAGACGGCTTCGATGCGGTTGCCGTCCGGATCGAACAAAAAGGCCGCGTAATAGCTGGCGTGATAGTGGCGCAGGCCGGGCGCGCCCAGGTCGATGCCGCCGTGCGCCAGGCCCGCATGCCAGAACGCTTCCACGGCCGCGCGCGAGGGGGCCTTGAAGCAGCAATGGCGGCGCGGCGCGTCGTCGGGCTTCGGCCCCAGGCGCACGGAGAAATAGCTGCGTTCGGGATGTTCGGCATCGCTGCGCTCGCCATAGCCTATCCAGGCGTGGCCATGGTCGCTGCCCACCTTGGGCACGTCCAGCGCGGCGAAGATGGCGTCGTAGAAGCGCTCGGCGCGTTCCAGGTCGCTGACGGTGAGGGAGACGTGATCGAGCATGGGCATTCCACTGTAAGAACAAGGACGGCCATAGCATAGCCCGGATCGGGGCAGCCGTGGGCGCGAGTGACCGAGTGATACTGCCAGTGCTTAACTGCCGGTTAAGGGTGGCGGGCGAGCCGGGTCACGATGCTGCGGCTCATCAGCTGCACGCGGGGCGCGAACAGCATCACGGCGCAGAAGGCCACGGGCCAGGCGGCAAAGAACGCATGGCGCCAGCGAGGCAGGAAGTCTGCTTGCAGGCCGATATTGAGCCAGGTGACCCAGGCGCTCATCAGCAGGGTCATGAGCAGCGACATCAGGAAGGCAAATACGCAGCGCAGGCGCAGGGCTTCGGACATGGGGAACTTTCGAAATTGTGAGGATGTGGCAGCGTAACGAATTGCAACAATCTATACTAGAGCCATATTTTTAATTTCAAATTCCGAAAATGAAATCATGTTAGATGATCTCGCCCTGTTTGTCGCCATCGTTGAGGCAGGCAGCCTGCATGCGGCGGCCGTCAAGGAAGACTTGCCCGCCGCGACCGTCACGCGCCGGCTGCAAAAGCTGGAAAGCCAGCTGGGCTACCGCTTGCTCAACCGCAGCGCGCGCCGCCTGCAGCCGACGGCGGAAGGCTGGCAATACTACGAGCAATGCCGTCCCCTGGTGCATGCCTTGCGGCAAGCGACGCAGCAGCTCGACGCCAGCCTGTCGGCCGTCTCGGGCAGCATCCGCGTGCTGGCGCCCGTCAATTTCGCCAGCGGCTTGCTGACGCCCGCCTGGGTCAGTTTCATGCAGAAGTATCCGGACATCCGCCTGGAACTGGAACTGTCGAACCTGCTGCAAGACTTGGTGGGCAGCGGCGCCGATCTGGCCATCCGCGTGGGCGCGCTCGACGATTCTTCGCTGATGCAGCGGCGCCTGGGCAGCGCCGCGCTGGTCATGGTGGCCGCGCCCGGCTATCTGGCGCGCGCCGGCGTGCCGCGCGACTTGCAGGAACTGGCGCGACACGAGCTGATCGTGGCCGAGCCGCTGCGCAGCTGGCGCTTGCGGCGGCCCGGCGACGGCGCCGAAATGGTAATCGAACCGCAGGCGCGCCTGCGTGTCAACGAGATGCGCCTGGCCGTGGAGATGGCTGACGCGGGCATCGGTATCCTGCTGTGTCCGCTGCTGCAATGCCGCGACGAAGTGGCCAGTGGCAGCCTGGTGCGCGTCTTGCACGACTGGATGCCTCAGCCGCGCCACGTGTATGCCGTGTGGACGCAGCGGCGCTACCTGCCGGCCCGCGTGCGTGTGCTGCTGGAACACCTGGCGGCGTTTGCGGCCGGCAATCCATTGTTGAATGAGGAGTGGGGCGTTTAGCTCGCCTGTTGCTGCTCCAGCCACTGTGTGAACTGGAGCAGCGCTGGCGTAAAACCGCTGGCTGGCACGGCACCGGGCCTGGCCTGGGCAAGGAAATAGGCCATTTGCGCTTGCATGGCGGGGTAGTGCCGCAGCAGCAGCGCGACATGGTCATCGAGGCTGCCAGGCCAGCAGGGATCGTCATCCTGGCGCACGATGTTGCAGGAACGGATCAGCTTGCGCGACGCTTCGCGCTGCAGGCGGACGATGGCGAGAGGGTCTCGCTCGTCATCAAGGCGCTGCGCATAATCGTCCAGCACGCGGACAAAGTCGCCATTCACGGCCAGGGCGATGGCGCGCGAAGGCGCGAACGGCGAAAAGTGCGACGCCAGGTCATCGCCCCACAGGCAGCGGCACTGGTGCTTGATCCAATAACCCCAGCTGTACAGGTGCTCCGGTGCCAGCACCTGGGCCAGGTGGCCGATATCGAAATCGATTTTCAGTACTTCCGGGTGGCGCGCCTGCAAGGCCAGGCGCAGCGCTTCCAGCGCGTCGCTCTGCTGCTGCGTGGGAGGATGGCGCAGCACCAGGGTCAGGTCGAGGTCGGATACGCCCGGCGTGGCGTGGCCGCGAGCGACGCTGCCATACAGATATATGCTATCGAGCAAGTTACCGGCTTGCGTCGCCACACTGGCGCAGACGTCCTGTAGCAAGGCGTCGAAATGGTGCTGCAATGGGCCGCAGGGGGCGGGAGCAATGGTCGGCATGCCTGGCGCGAGTACGGTGGAAGAAACTTCCACCATAGCATGCGGCGCAACGGAAATCCTTTCCATTCAGTAATACCGAGCGCTTGTACTTTCCTCCGGGATCGCGTTAAGATAAAGCTTGCTCGCTTATCAAGTGGGCAATCTGGTGTTTTTATGCGCAATTTCGTCCCTATCCATGAGAGTAGCAATGAAATATTTGATCGTTCCCTTCTTGCTGGCCATGACTGGCTGTGAAGTCTTGTATGACGCGAACCGGGACAAGATCGGTGAGTATTGCAACAGCCTCAATAACTTTGACGACCGCAATGCCTGCCGCAAGCGCAACCAGACCAGCTACCAGGAATACGTGCAGCAGCGCGACCAGCTGAAAAAGAAGAACGACAACTAAGCTTGCCGCCGCATACGCCGCATAAAAAACAAACGCCGCTGACCAGTCAGCGGCGTTTTGCTTTGCAGACCCCGGCATTGCGGCCGGGGCTGGATCGTATCAATCGTCGGCGTAGATATTGTTATCCTTCGTTTCCTTGACGAACAGGGTGCCGATGACCACCGTCGCCAGGGCGATGACGATCGGGTACCACAAGCCGTAATAGATATCGCCCTTGAAGGCCACCAGCGCGAAGGCCGTGGTCGGCAGCAAACCGCCGAACCAGCCGTTACCGATATGGTAGGGCAGGGACATCGAGGTGTAACGGATACGGGTCGGGAACATTTCCACCAGCATGGCGGCGATCGGGCCATACACCATGGTCACGTACAGTACCAGGATGAACAGCAGCAATACGACCATCGGCTTGTTGATCTGGTCAGGGTCCGCTTTGGCCGGATAGCCCGCTTCCTTGATGCCGGCGCCGATTTCTTTCTTGAACGCGGCTTCCTTGGCTTTGCTGTCCGCATCGAAATTCAAGCCATCGGCCGTCATGACGGCGTTAAACGAGGTTAATTCCTTGGCACCTATGCGCACTTTTGCCACGCTGCCGGCCGGTGCATCTTCTTTCGTGTAGTTCACCGAGCTGTTCGACAGGAAAGCCGTGGCGATGTCACACGACGATGGGAACTTCTTCTGGCCCGTCAGGTTGAACTGGAAGTGGCAAGAGGCCGGATCTGCCACCACCACCACTGGCGAGTTCTTCAGTGCCGCTTCCAGCTGCGGATTGGCGAAGTGGGTCAGGCCGTTGAAGATCGGGAAGTAGGTCGCCGCGGCGATCAGGCAGCCGCCGAGGATGATGTACTTGCGGCCGATGCGGTCGGACAGGCTGCCGAAGAACAGGAAGAACGGCGTGGCCAGCAGCAGGGCGACGGCGACCAAAACGTTGGCCGTTGCCAGGTCCACTTTCAGGGTCTGGATCATGAAGAACAGGGCGTAGAACTGGCCCGTGTACCAGACGACGGCCTGGCCAGCGGTCAGGCCGATCAGGGCCAGGATGACGATCTTCAGGTTTTTCCACTTGCCGAATGCTTCCGTCAGTGGTGCTTTCGAGGTCTTGCCCTCGGCTTTCATCTTGGAAAACGCTGGCGATTCATTCATGGCCAGGCGGATCCACACGGAAATACCCAGCAGGATGACGGAGACCAGGAAGGGAATGCGCCAGCCCCATGCTTCGAAATCCTTCTCGCCGGTCGCCAGGCGGGTGCCCAGGATGACCATCAGCGACAGGAAGAAGCCCAGGGTAGCCGTCGTTTGTATCCACGCCGTGAACGCGCCGCGCTTGCCTTCAGGCGCGTGCTCGGCCACATAGGTGGCTGCGCCGCCGTATTCGCCGCCCAGTGCAAGGCCTTGCAGGATGCGCAGGATGACGAGGATGATCGGCGCGGCGATGCCGATGGAAGCATGGCCCGGCAGCAAGCCGACGATGAAGGTGGAGCCGCCCATGATCAAAATGGTGATCAGGAAGGTGTACTTGCGTCCGATCATGTCGCCCAGGCGGCCGAAGACCAGCGCGCCGAAGGGACGCACGATGAAGCCGGCGGCAAAGGCCAGCAGGGCGAAAATGAAGGTGGTGGTGGGGTCGCCGATGAAAAATTGCTTGGCGATGATGGAAGCGAGCGAACCGTACAGATAAAAATCGTACCACTCAAAGACGGTGCCGAGCGAAGACGCAAAGATGACCTTGCGTTCTTCAGGCGTGATCGGCGTTCCCTTTGTGGAAAATTTGCGTACGTCGGCCGAGCCGGATGGTGTTGCCATGGTTTGTCTCCCTATGTTTTATAGTGAACTGGTGCCGAGGTCTTTTTGACCATTCTTGCAACAGCTTGGGGCGAGTGTGTTCTCTGAAACTTACGTCATGCTTGCTTGAAACTTACACGGAGCTTACATATTGGCGCTCGCCATAACTTTGCGAACGACCGTACTTAAATGTGCTATTCTGCTTGCTCAGATACCATCATTGACCAATAACATTCCCACAAGGAGACACAGCATGAATGAAGCCGTCATCGTATCGACCGCCCGCACGGGCCTGGCCAAGTCCTGGAAGGGCGCGTTCAACATGACGCACGGCGCCACCTTGGGCGGCCACGTGCTGGCCGCTGCCGTCGAGCGCGCGCGCATCGAGGCGGAGGAAGTGGAAGACGTGCTGGTCGGCTGCGCCTTCCCGGAGGGCGCCACGGGAGGTAACATCGCGCGCCAGGTCGCCTTGCGCGGCGGCTGCCCCGTCACTACGGCCGGCATGACCGTCAACCGTTTCTGCTCGTCGGGCTTGCAGGCCATCGCCCTGGCGGCGCAACGCATCATCGCCGGCGAAGGCGACATCTATGCGGCGGGCGGTGTGGAATCGATTTCCTGCGTGCAAAATGAAATGAATACGCATATGTACCGCGATGTCTGGCTGCAGCAGCACAAGCCGGAAGTGTACTGGCCCATGCTGCAGACGGCCGAAACCGTGGCCAAGCGCTACCAGATTTCGCGCGAGCGCCAGGATGTGTATGGCGCGCAAAGCCAGCAGCGCGCCGCCACGGCCCAGGCGGCCGGCCTGTTCGACGCGGAAATCGTGCCGATGACCACCATCATGGGCGTGGCTGACAAGGCCAGCGGCATGCTGGTGTCGCGCGAGGTGACGATTTCCAGCGATGAAGGCATCCGCGCCGACACGACCTATGAAGGCGTCGCGAAGATCCGTTCCGCCATGCCGGGCGGCGTCATCAGCGCAGGCAACGCCAGCCAGTTTTCCGACGGCGCCTCGATGGCCATCGTCATGAATGCGAAAGTGGCCGAAGCAAAAGGCTTGCAGCCGCTGGGCATCTTCCGCGGTTTTGCCGTGGCCGGCTGCGAACCCGATGAAATGGGCATCGGTCCCGTGTTTGCCATTCCGAAACTGCTGAAAAAGGCGGGCTTGACGGTGGCCGACATCGGCTTGTGGGAACTTAATGAAGCATTTGCCGTACAAGTGCTGTATTGCGCCGACACTCTGGGCATCCCCATGGACCGCCTGAACGTCAATGGCGGGGCGATCGCCGTCGGCCACCCGTACGGCGTGTCGGGTGCGCGTCTGACGGGCCACGCCTTGATCGAGGGCAAGCGCCGCGGCGTCAAATACGTGGTCGTCACGATGTGCATCGGCGGCGGGCAGGGCGCGGCCGGCCTGTTCGAAGTGCTGTAATGTAGATAAAACCCAGTCTGCGGGCGGCTTCCAGGGCCGCCCGTTTGCATTGCCTGCCCTGTTCCTGCAAGCCGGGCCGATAGCGGTTACAGTAATGCTTCGTTTATAAACAAGCAGCCTGCCACCATGATCAAGCACATCGTTTTCTGGAAACTGTTAGACCACGCCGAAGGTGCCGACCGCGCCACGAATGCCTTGAAACTGAAAGCCTTGCTCGATTCCTGCGCGGACCTGGTGCCAGGCATCTTGAAATTCGAGGTAGCCGTGGCCCAGCCGGGCCTGGAAGCCACCTATGACATCGTGCTCTACAGTGAGTTCGCCAGCCGCGCAGCGCTCGATGCCTACCAGAACCATCCCGAGCACGTGAAAATCAAGCCGTTTTTTGGGGCTGTGCGGGAAGCACGGCAATGCATGGATTATGAGATTTAGTCGTTACGCAACAGACTTCAGCCTTCTGCTGACTCTACCAATCGTCAAGGAGCATCATGACCACCTACCAACGCATCGTCCTCGCCTCGCGCCCCACGGCTGAAGTCCAGCCGGATAACTTCCGCCTGGAAACGGCAGAGATTCCCGCCATCACGGAGGGCCAGCTGCTGGTGCGCAACCAGTATCTGTCGCTCGACCCGTACATGCGCGGACGCATGAGTGCGAATAAAAGCTATGCGGCGCCGCAGGCGCTCGATGAAACCATGATAGGCGGCACGGTGGGCGTGGTGCTCGAATCGAAGCATCCGAAGTTCGCCGTGGGCGACACGGTTGTCGGTACCCTGGGCTGGACGGAAGTGGCTGTATCGGACGGCACGATGCTGCGCAAGGTCGACACGACGCATATTCCCGCCTCGGCCTACCTGGGTTCCGTCGGCATGCCCGGCATGACGGCGTGGTATGGCTTGAACCAGATCATGGCACCGAAAGCGGGCGAAACCGTCGTCGTGTCGGCGGCCAGTGGCGCCGTGGGCAGCGTCGTGGGCCAGCTGGCCAAATTGAAAGGCTGCAGGGTGGTGGGCATCGCTGGCGGGGCGGAGAAATGTGCATATGTCGTCAAGGAACTGGGTTTCGACGCCTGTGTCGACTACAAGGCGGGCAAGCTGGCAGCCGACCTGGCGGCAGCTACGCCGGACGGCATCGACGCCATCTTTGAAAACGTGGGCGGCGCCGTGTTTGACGCGGCCCTGGCGCGCACCAACGCCTTTGGCCGCGTAGCCCTGTGTGGCTGGATCGCCGGCTACAACGGCGAGCCGACGCCAATTGACAATGCGCGCTTCATCCTCACCAACCGCCTGACGATGCGCGGCTTTATCGTTTCGGAGCAAGCGGAATTCTGGCCGCAGGGCTTGACTGAACTGGGTGCCTTGGTGGCGACGGGCAAACTGAAATTCCGCGAATCCGTGGCCGATGGCCTGGCCAGCGCGCCCGACGCCTTCATCGGCCTGTTGAAAGGGCGTAACTTCGGCAAGCAGCTGGTGAAGCTGGACTGACCTTCTTCCCTCAAGGCGGGCCGTGCGACAATTGCGTCCCGTCTTACATTAGCACCTACCATGACCAAGCACACCATCCGCCTCGGCGACTGGGCCACCCTGGGCCTTGACGCCACCGCCATTCGTTTTGAAGTTTTCGTTGATGAACAGAAAGTGCCGGCCGAGATCGAACTCGACGACATGGACGCCGTCTGCCTGCACGCCGTTGCCTATGACGGCTCCGGCAACGCCATCGGCACGGGCAGGCTATTGCCAGACGGCCACATCGGCCGCATGGCCGTGCGCCAGCCGGGCCGTGGTACGGGCGTGGGCGGCGCCATTTTGAGCTTGCTGATGCAAAAGGCGCGCGAACGGGGCGATGCAGCGGTGGTGCTGAATGCGCAAACCGTGGCCGCGCCATTCTATGCGCGCCACGGTTTCGTGCAGCAGGGGGAGGTATTTGAAGAGGCGGGGATTGCGCATGTGGAGATGCGACTGGAGTTTAAGTGAAGTAATGCTGGGGTCAGTCGCTTCGCGATCGGAATGCGTCCCATCGGGACACATTCCCCAGCGGGTCTGACCCCGGACTTTAATTCTGCGCGTGCGACTGGCGCCATTTATCCAGAATCACCGCCAACACGATCACGACACCTTTCGCCACATACTGCCAGAACGACGACAGTCCCAGAATCGTCAAGCCATTGTTCATCACGCCGATGATTAGGGCGCCGATGACGGTGCCCCAGACGGAACCCACGCCGCCCATCAGGCTGGTGCCGCCCAGCACGACGGCCGCGATGGCGTCCAGCTCATAGCCGGTGCCCCAGTTGCCGTTGGCCGCATACAGACGGCTGGCCGACATGGCGCCGCCCAGGCCAGCGAACAGGCCGCTGATCGTGTAGACAAACATCAGCACGAGGCCTACCTTGATGCCCGTCAAACGGGCCGCCTGGATATTGCCGCCGACGGCGTAGATATGCAGGCCCAGCGTCGTCTTGCGCAGGATAAACCAGGTCAGCAGCACGACGGCCGCGGCCAGCCAGATCAGCCAGGGCACGGCCAGGAAGCTGCCGTTGCCCATCCATTCGAAGCTTGGGATTTCCGTGTTCAGCACGCTGGTGCCGTCGGCCAGCAGATAGGCGGCGCCGCGCAGGGCCGTCATGGTGCCCAAAGTCACGACGAAGGGGTTCAGGCCGACGAGGGCCACCAACACGCCATTCAGCGCGCCCAGCAGCAGGCCGACGATGAGGAAGGTGGGAATCGAGAAGCCGGCAAACTGCGCCGACAGCGACATCAGCATGCCTGCCACAGCCGAGACGGCCAGCACGGAGCCGACCGATAAATCAATGCCGCTGGTCAAAATGACGAAGGTCATGCCGGACGCCAGCACGATATTGATCGACACCTGGCGGAAGATGTTCATGGTGTTATTGCTGGTCATGAAGGTCGACGTGCCGTCGGCCGAGAAATATACGGTCAGGCCGTACATGGCCAGGTACAGCACGACCAGCACGGGCAGCATGCCCAGGCGGCGCATCAGGTTCGAGGCATTGAAGGGTTCGCCGGCGCGCGGGGCGCCGCTGGTGGTAGTCGTTGTCATGGTCAATCTCCTGAATGATTATTCTATTGCGTACTCTTACGCCGCTTCCAGCTGCGTGGCATAGGCGAGGATGTTTTCCTGCGTGATGTCGTCGCCCGTCACTTCGCCCGTCAAACGTCCTTCGCACATCACCATCACGCGGTCGCAAATGCCGACCAGCTCGGCCAGTTCGCTGGAAATGCACAGTACGGCCGTACCCGCATCCGCCAACTGGTGGATGATCTTGTAAATTTCGCTCTTCGCGCCCACGTCCACGCCCCGCGTCGGCTCGTCGAGGATGAGCACTTTCGGCGCGATGGCCAGCCAGCGTGCCAGCAAGACTTTCTGCTGGTTGCCGCCGGATAATCCCCCCACGATGCCGTCCGGTCCCGAGACCTTGACGTTGAGGTTGGCGATCGCCTCGCGCGTGAGCTGGGTCAGGGCGCCACGGTTCACCACGCCCGCCGTGGAATGCTTGGAAAGTATGTTCATCGACATGTTTTCCATGGCCGACAATTGCATGAACAAGCCCAGGCTCTTGCGGTCTTCCGGCAGGTAGCCGATGCCGTGGCGTATCGCCGTCAGCGGCCGGTGGATATGTACTTCCTGGCCGTCGAGCCAGACTTGCCCCGATTGCTTCTTGTCAGCGCCAAAGATCAAACGCGCCAGTTCCGTGCGGCCCGCGCCGACCAGGCCGGCCAGGCCCGTCACTTCGCCCGCATGCAGGGCAAACGAGGCGGGCTTGACCTTGCCACCGCCCACGTTTTCCACGCGCAGGCGCTCGGCGCCACGCGTGGTGCGGCGCTGGTGCGAATAAAAGTCGTCGGCGGGGCGCCCCACCATCATTTGCACGACTTTCTTTTGATCCAGTTCATCCTTGCCCAGCTCGCCCACATAGGCACCGTCGCGCAGCACCGTGATGCGGCGCGCCAGGCGCTCCACCTCGGCCATGCGGTGGCTGATGTAGAGCACGGCCAGGCCCTTGTCGCGCTGTTCTTCGATGATGCGGAACAATTGTTCGGTTTCCCGGTCGGACAGGGCGGCAGTGGGCTCGTCCATGATCAGGATACGGCTTTCATGCACGAGGGCGCGGGCGATTTCCACCTGCTGCTGCTCGGCGATCGACAGGGTCGACACCATGGTGTCCGCGTCGAAGCGGGAACCGAGGTCGGCCAGGATGGCGTTGGTGCGCGCGCGCATTTCGCCGCCCTTGACGGTCCAGAACGGTCCTTGCGGTTCGCTGCCCATGAAGACGTTCTGCGCCACCGTCATGTTCTTGGCCACGCTCAATTCCTGGTAAATCAGGTTAATGCCCAAGGCGCGCGCCTCGCCCGGATTGCGGATCTTGATCGGTTTGCCGTCGAGAATGATTTCGCCCGCATCGGGGGTGTACACGCCGGACAAAATCTTCATCAGGGTGCTCTTGCCGGCGCCGTTTTCGCCCATCACGGCATGGATTTCGCCGCTGCGCACCGTCAGGTGCACGCCGCGCAGCGCGCGCGTGGCGCCAAAGCGCTTCTCGATGCCGCGCATTTCAAAAATAATATCGTCGCTCATGACTGTCCTTCCTTGCTTGTGAAACTGGCGCCGCCTGCCCGCAAGCTGGCGGCGCCTCGTGGTTCAGGTCAGGCAGATCAGTTCTTTACCCAGCCCGCGTAGGTGGCGACGTTTTCCTTGGTGATGGCCGGGGTCGGCAACAGCACCATGGTTTGCTTCGGCGTGCGGCCATTCATGATGTCGTAGCCCATCTGCACGGCGTCCGTGGCCATGCGGTAGGGGTTTTGCGCCGAGGTGGCGGCAAACAGGCCGGCCTTGTTCTTCAGGGCGTTCTGGCCATCGGGCGCGCCATCGACGGCCGTGATCAGTTTCACGTCCGTGCGCTTCGATTGCTTGATCGCCAGTTCGGCGCCGATGCCCGTCGGGTCATTGATGGCGAATACGCCGTCGATCTTCGGATGGGCCGTCAGCAAATTCGACATCACGGTCATGCCGCCGTCGCGGCTGCCGCCCGCGTTCTGGTTGTCGGACAGGATCTTGATATCCTTGAACGCGGCCAGGGTTTTTTTGCAGCCGTTGACGCGGTCGATCACGGACGTGACCGGCGGGCCGTTGAGGATCACGACATTGCCCTTGCCGCCGATCTGCTTGGCCAGGTAGGCGCACGACACGTCGCCCGCCATGGTGTTGTCGGACATCACGGTGGCCGAAGCGCCCACGGCGCCCACGTCGACGGCGATCACGACCACACCCGCATTGCGTGCTTTCTTGATGGCCGGGGCGATGCCCTTGGAATCGACGGCATTTAGGATGATGATGTCGGTTTTGTTGGCAATAAAGTTTTCAATCTGGTCCACCTGGGTGTTCAGGTCATACTTGCTGGAAACAGTGGTGACTTTCACGCCAGGGCCGCCCAGCTTTTTCGCGCTTTCTTCCGCGCCACGCCCGATGGCGACAAAAAACGGGTTGGCCAGGTCGCCCACGCTCACGCCGATGGATTTCAGCGGTTTATCGGCAGCGAAGGCGCCGCAGGCGGCGGACAGCAGCAGGGTGGCGGTAATGACTTTTTTCATGAAGATCTCCAAGAGTTTTTATTGTGAAAAGCGACTGGTGCTACGGGTGAAAACTGATTGCATGCGTTATTGATTGCGTAACTTTTCGATCATGGCGTCCAGCTTGCCCGCATCGACGGCAAAGCCGCGGATGCCTTCGGCCAGCTTTTCGGTCGCCATCGCATCGTCGTTCAAGGCGTAGCGGAAAGCCGCTTCGTCATACGTGATGGCGCGCTGCGCCGCGCCCAGGTCGCCGCCCAGCGCGCGCTCGAATGGTGCGTTGGACGCTTCCAGCTTGGCCAGCAGGTCTGGGCTGATGGTCAGCAAGTCGCAGCCGGACAGGGCCGTGATCTGTCCCACGTTGCGGAAGCTGGCGCCCATCACTTGCGTGGCGATGCCATGTTGCTTGTAGTAATTGAAGATGCGCGTGACCGACTGTACACCTGGATCGTTGGACAGGCTGCGCGCCGCTTCGTCCCATGCCGCGCCCAGGGATTTCTTGTGCCAGTCGTAGATGCGGCCCACGAACGGCGAAATCAGGCGCACTTTCGCGTCGGCGCAGGCGACGGCCTGGCAAAATGCGAACAGCAGGGTCAGGTTGCAAAAGATGCCATCTTTTTCCAGTTCACGGGCCGCCTGGATGCCTTCCCAGGTGGCGGCGATCTTGATCAGCACGCGCTCGCGCTGGACGCCCGCTTGTTCGTACAGGGCGATCAGGCGGCGCGCCCGGGCCACGGTGGCGGCGCGGTCAAAGCTCAAGCGGGCATCGACTTCCGTCGACACGCGGCCCGGCACCACTTTCAAAATTTCCAGGCCGAAGCGCACCAGCACCTGGTCGACGATATCGTCCAGCGAGGCGGATTTATGCGCGGCAACCGTGCTTTCCAGCAAGGGCGCGTAATCGGGCTGCAGTACAGCTTTCAGGATCAGCGACGGGTTGGTGGTGGCGTCTTGTGGCGCGAAACGGGCCAATTGCAAAAAGTCACCCGTGTCGGCGACGACGGTGCTGGTTTGCTTCAATTGTTGCAGCTGATTCATTACTATTCCTTATCACTGAGTTGGTGCAAGGCTTGCACGGCGGGAAACAGGCTACGGTAGCGACCGTAGCGGATGCTCAAGGCTGCGCTGTGCGCGGCATCGGGCAGGAAAGTGTTTTTGATGGGCAAGCCCTGCGCCAGCAGGCTGGTGTCGCCAATGGCGGCAAAGCCCAGCTTGGCCGCGCCCAGGCTGGCCGACAGTTCGCTGTTGTGCAGGGTGCGCATTTCGCGTCCCAGCACATTGGCCAGCAATTGCGCCCAGTACTGGCTGCGCGCGCCGCCGCCCACCAGCATGCAGTGGGGAACGACGGCGCCCGTCGATGTCACTGCCGCCATGGCGTCGCGCAAGGCAAAGGCCACGCCTTCGAGCACGGCGTAGCCGAGCTGCGCCGGCGTGCTGTCGTGGCCCAGCTGCAAAAAGGCGCCGCGCACTTGCGGGTCGTTATGCGGCGTGCGCTCGCCTGACAGGTAGGGCAGGAACAGCGGTGCGGATGGCGCGACAGCTGTGTCGAGCGGCAAGCCCGCTTCCACCAGCGCCAGCAGGGCTGCCTCGTCGGGCTGGCCCAGCACGCCAGTCGCCCAGCGCAGGCAGCTGGCGCCGGACAAAATCGCCCCCATGGCGTACCAGCGGCCGGGCAGGGCGTGGCAAAAGCTGTGCACGCCGCCGGCCGGGTTGCCCAAAGGCGCTTCGGTGACGGAAACGATGGCGGCGCTGGTGCCCAGCGAAATAAAACTGTCGCCGCCGTTGACGGCGCCGATGCCGACAGCCGAGACAGGGTTGTCGCCGCCGCCACCCGCCACCACCACGTCCATGGGCAAGCCCAGCTGGTCGGCGATGGCGGCCAGCACGGTGCCGGTCGCGGCATCGCCTTCAGCCAGGGCCGGCATCTGTTCCGGCGCCAGGCCGCAGGCGGCCAGCATGGGCGCGTACCAGGCGCGCTTGGCCTCGTCCAGCCACAGGGTGCCGGCCGCGTCGGACATGTCCGTCAGTTTGATCCCCGTCAAACGCAGGCGCAAATAGTCTTTTGGCGACAGCAGGCAGGCGATGGCGGCGAAAGCGTCAGGCTCGTGCGTTTGCAGCCACAGCAGTTTTGGCGCCGTCAGGCCCGCCATGGGCAGGCTGCCCGTCACGTCCGCGTAGGCGGGAAAGTCGCGCGCCAGGGCGGCCGCTTCGGCCTCGGCGCGCGCATCGTTCCACAGGATGGCGGGACGGATCACGGCATCGTCAACGTCGAGCAGCACGGCGCCATGCATCTGGCCCGACAGGCCGATGCAAACGATGCGCGCGTATTCCTGCGGCCAGCCGGCGCGCAGCTGGCCCAGCGCGTTGACACAGGCGGCCCACCAATCCTGCGGCGCTTGTTCGGACCAGCCCGGCTGCGGGCGGCTCACGTCCAGGCGGACGGAAGCCTGGCCGCGCACGCTGCCTGTGCTGTCCATCAGCACGGTTTTCAGTTCGGAGGTACCGAGGTCGATACCGAGGGAAATCGCTGGATGCATATTGGATTACTGTAAGAGGTCAGGGGCAGCCGCAGGAATTGCGCACGCGCAGGGCCGGCGACAAGCGCTGCACATGCTGGGCGCGGCCCGGGTTGGCGATGCGGTCGATTAACAGGTCGACGGCCATGGCGCCCAGCTCTTCGAGCGGCTGCGCCATCACGGTCAGGCGGGGGCTGAAATAATCGGCCCAGTCGAAATCATCGAAGCCGGCCAGCGCGACGTCTTGCGGTACCGCAATGTGGGCGTCACGCAAGGCGTGCATGGTGCCGATGGTCATCAGGTTATTGCCGGCCACGATGGCCGTGGGCCGCTGTGACAGTGCCAGCAGTTCCAGAGTGGCCGTGCCGCTGCGCTCCAGGTTCGAGTCGCCCGAGCGCAGCAGCTCTGCGTCAAAGTCGATATTGGCGCGCTGCAAGGCCAGGCGGTAGCCTGCGATACGCTCGTCCGTCGTGGACAGGCCGGGCGCGCCGGCAATGAAACCGATGCGGCGGTGGCCGTGGGCCGCGATCAGATGGCTGACCAGCTGGGCCGTCGCCTCGGTGTTTTCCACGCCCACCTGGTCGAACGGCTGCGGCGACATGCGGTCGACCAGCACGGAAGCGATCTTGTTGCTGGTCAAATAGTCGAGCGCGCGGTTGTGCGGATCGCCCGAGGGCGCCAGTACGATGCCGTCGACCCGGCGCTGGTGCAAGTTCTGCACCACTTTGAGTTCCTGTTCGGGATCGTCATGCGTGTCGGAAAACAGCATCATCAAGCCGTGGCGCGTGCAGGCCGCCTCGATGGCGCGCACGGTTTCGCTGAAGTAATGATTGGTGAAAGCGGAAATGGCCACGCCGATGGTGCCCGACGAGGAGCCGGCCAGGGCGCGCGCCAGCATGTTCGGCACATAGCCGATCTGCTGCATGGCCGCGTTGACGGCGGCGACGGTTTTCGGGCTGACCTTGCGGGTGCCGTTGACTACGTGAGAGACGGTCGACAACGATACGTCCGCCGCCCGCGCTACATCTTCCATGGTGGCCATGGTGTCTCCTGATGGTTTTTTTATTATTGTGTACTGCGATTGGGTGCGGCTGTGTCGCCGCGTTTGAATCTATCGTAAACAAAAGAAAGCGCTTGCGCAAGCGCTTTCTTTTTTTGTGCGGACGCTTGCCGAGTGGCTTTTCGATGAAGACAAGGGGATGCGTGCGTAGGTCGGATTAGCGCGCCGCAGGCGCGCGTAATCCGACGCCTGGGACGGCGGTGATGTTGGTTGAGTGTGGTGGTGTTGTCGGCTTACGCGCTTGCGCGCTAACTCGACCTACCCCGACCTAAGCCTCATCAAGATGGCAAGGTTGCGTTATTGAATCACCAGCTCATGCAATTCGCCGGGGGAGTCCGGGAACAGTTTCACGACGGTGGAAGTGCGCGTCCCATAGCCCGGCGTTTCGATGCAGACGGCGGACAGCACGCGCTCAAGGTCGAGCGGCACGCCCGTGTCCGGCAAGCGGAAGTCGGGCGCGCGCGTGGTATCAGCCAGCATATCGAAATACGCGTCGTCGGGCGCGCCCTGGCACAGCAGGCTGGCAAACTGGGCTTTGGTCTTCAAGACTTTCGGCCAAGGCGCGTCCAGCAGGGCGTTCGACAAGCCGTAGATGCCCGGTTCCAACGGTTGGCCATTGCGTGCATCGCCATCGCCCCGGTTGGAAAACCAGATCAGCGTATGCGCGTCGCCCAGTACCAGATTGAAACCGTTGTAGGCTTTGCATCCGGGGCGGATTTGCGCGATGTAGTCTTGCGGTGACATATTTCCGGCCAGATAGTCGGCCACCAGGGCGCCGCGCGAGGGGGCGTCCGGGTTGCGGTCTTGCGGACTGCGGATATTGGTGATGGCGGCAAAGCGCGAACTGCCGCTGCCGGCCTGCGTGATGCCCATCCAGCTGCCGCCCGCCTGCAGATCGCGGCCCGCATACACTTGCGGGTGCTCGGTCCAGGCGCCGGCAGGGGCGCTGGCGCGTTCATAGAATTCGTCGCGGTTGGCGGCGGCAATCAGCGGGATGTGCGGATTGACTTTCCAGGCAAAAACGATCAGGCACATGGAGGCAAATCCATGAACACTTCCGTATGGCGCGCGCCGGCCGTCAGGGCCAGCAAGCCCGCCTCGTCGGCGGCTGCGGCCAGCAGTTCGGCAAAACCTTCGCCGACGACGGGATAGATTTCCATCCACGTCTGCAAGCCGTCCTTCACTTCCGGACGGCGCTTGAGTTGCGGCGACACGCCGGAGGCGGCCGCCAGCTTTGCCTGCAAGGAGCGGACCCGCGCTTCCAGCGCCTGGGCGTGCTCTTCCTTGACCTGATAATAAATGTACAAATCTTTCATGGCATTCTCACAAGTCGAGTGCGTCGAGCACGTAAGGCATGGGCAGGAACTGCACGTGAGCGCCCAGGGCCGAACCGTAGCGCACGGCGCCGGCGGCGCTTGAACCTTCCGCTATCGCCCCCAACTTCATTTCAACGAGGGCGTCGATGCCGCCGGCACCGTTGGGCGCGGCGTTGACGAGCATGCCGCAGGGCTGGTCCGGGTCGCTGACGGCGAACAGTTCGCCACCGGCCACTGCCGCTGCGTCAGCGATGCTGACGAGGGTGGTACGGCGCTTGAGCTTGCCCAGATACTGGCTGCGCGCGACGATTTCCTGGCCCGGGTAGCAGCCTTTCTTGAAATTGACGCCGCCCAGCAGCTCGAAATTGACCATTTGCGGCACGAATTGCTCTTGCGTGGAGGCCGTGATCTGCGGGATGCCCGCATGGATTTCCGACAATTGCCAGGCGTCATTACCGCCCTTGGCCAGTTGTTCGGTCAACTGTGGCCACAGCTCGCGCGCCGTGGCGGCGGACGTCAGCCATTCATAGCGGGCGCTGCCAAAGGCATCGGCCACGCGCAGCAGGGTGCCCAGAGTGTGGTCCACTTTGCTGAACGGCGTGGCGGGCAGTACGGGGAAGCAGGCGGACAGGGCGGCGCTGGCCTTTAGTCCACCGAAGCCCAGGATGACCTGGTTCGCTTCATCAAAGGACGCATCGTGCAGCTTGGCCTTGGCGCGCAGCACGAACATTTGCAAGCGCTTCTGGATGGCTGGCTGTATGGCGCGCGGCAATTGCAGATAAATGGTGGTGGCATTGCGCCACATCAGGAAACTGGCAAGCATCCTGCCCTTGGGCGTGCAATAGCCGGCCAGGCGCACTTGCTCCCGGTCCAGGTGTTCCACATCGTTGGTCAGCTGGCCGTGCAGGAAACTGGCTGCCTCGTCGCCGGTCAAGCCGATCAAGCCCTGGTCCGTGATGGCCGCGACAAAACCTTCTTGCAGCTGGGACACTGTCAGGGACTGGCCAAAATCGGCGATGGGGTAGACGTTGGTGGCGACGCTGGTGACAAGAGCGGTGCTGTCAGGCGCGCCATCGATGACAACGGGGCGGGCGCCTTGTGCAGTTAAAAATTGATTCCAGTTATTCATAATTTCCATTAGATCAGCGATTAAGCATTATCATTACGGGTTCATTATAGTGATGTCGCGCAGATTGCGTCGGCAGCGGCAAGAATGCCAGTGTTGGCGCCGCTTTGCGCGTACTTGCTTCACAAATGAACGATCATAACAAGCGCGCGCTGCCCGGTAGCGCCCGCATCACAAGAATCGGAACAATGGCTTTCTTTAAAAAACTTGTAGTCAGTTCGCTCATCGCCGCCATCGGCGCCGGGGGTACTTTTGTGTACTGGGCGCAGCAACCCATCACCACGGAAGGCGAAGCGATCCCGTTTACGATCATGCCGGGCAGTGGCGCGCATGCGGCCGGCCAGCAGATTGCGGACGCGGGCGTGCCCATCGTGCCCATCCTGTTCAACTTGCTGGCGCGTATCGAAGGCAAGACCTCGAAGATCAAGGCCGGTTCATACGAACTGAAGCCTGGCACGACACCGCAGCGTCTGATCACGCAGCTGGCGCGCGGTGAATTCGCGCAAGAATCGCTGACCATCATCGAAGGCTGGACTTTCAAGCAGATGCGCCAGGCGATGGCCAGTCATCCCGGGCTCAAGCACGATACCGTGGGCCTGTCCGACAAGGAGTTGATGGCGAAAATCAGTCCCGAATTTGTGCTGCCGGAAGGCCTGTTCTTCCCGGATACCTATCTGTTTGCCAAGGGCGCCAGCGAAATGCAGATTTTCAAGCAGGCGCACACGGCCATGATAGGTCGTTTGTCCGAGGCGTGGTTCAAGCGCGATCCCGCCTTGCCCTATAAAAACCCGTACGAGGCGCTGATCATGGCTTCCATCGTGGAAAAGGAAACGGGACAAAAGTCCGAACGTGCCATGATCGCCGGCGTCTTCGTCAACCGCCTGAAGACCGGCATGCTGCTTCAGACGGACCCGACCGTAATCTATGGCATGGGCGACAACTACCAGGGCAAGATCCGCAAACGCGACCTGGAAGCGGACACCCCGTACAATACCTACACGCGCGGCGGCTTGCCGCCCACGCCGATCGCGCTGGCTGGCGCGCAATCGCTGACGGCGGCGCTGGCGCCGGCCCGCACGCAGGCGCTGTATTTCGTGGCGCGCGGCGACGGCACCAGTCAGTTCTCGGCCAACTTGCCCGACCATAACCGCGCCGTGAACCAGTACCAGCGGTAATTTCACCTGATTAAGTAAGAAGTTTCATGACACAACACCATCAACCCCGCTTCATCACCTTCGAAGGCATCGATGGCGCGGGCAAGTCGACGCATATCGGCTTTGTTACCGACTATTTGCAGCAGCGGGGCGTAAGCCTCGTGTCGTCGCGCGAACCGGGCGGCACCGGCCTGGGCGAAAAGCTGCGCGAACTGCTGTTGCATGAAAAAATGCATTTGGAAACGGAAGCCTTGCTGATGTTCGCCAGCCGCCGCGAACACATCGCGCAAGTCATCGCGCCTGCCCTGGAGCGGGGCGAGTGGGTCATTTCCGACCGTTTTACCGATGCCAGCTTTGCCTACCAGGGTGGCGGCCGGGGCATGGACTTGCGCAAGATGGAAGCGCTGGAAGCGTGGGTGCATCCCCACCTGCAGCCGGACCTGACGTTTTTGTTCGACGTGCCGCTGGCCGTGGCCCGTGCCCGCCTGGACGCTACGCGCTCGCTCGACAAGTTCGAACAGGAGCGATCGGATTTCTTCGCCGCCACGCGCAACGAGTATCTGCGCCGCGCCGCCCAGTTCCCTGAACGCTTCCGCATCATCGATTCCACGCAAAGCATCGCTGACATTCAAGTACAGCTCGCACAGCTGCTTGATGTTCTGCTTGAGCAAAGTGCTGTAACACGCTGATTTAAAAGAAGATGATATGACAAGTTCTCTCTATCCCTGGCAGCAGGACGCCTGGCAGCAATTGCAAGCGCTGCGCCCGCGCATGCCGCACGCCATTTTGTTCCATGGCGCGCAAGGCATCGGCAAGGCAGACTTCATCGAGCATTTCGCGCAGGCCTTGCTGTGCGAAGACGTACGCGCAGACGGTCATGCCTGCGGCGCGTGCGCTTCGTGCGGCTGGTTTAGCCAGGGCAACCATCCGGATTACCGCAGGGTCCGTCCGGAAGCGCTGGAAGACGAGGTGGCCGACGACGGCGAAGAGGGCGAAGGCGCGAAGAAGAGCGCCAAGACCAAGACGCCGTCGAAAGACATCAAGATCGAGCAGATCCGCAACCTGGCCGACTTCATGAACATTTCCACGCACCGCCAAGGCTTGCGCGTGGTGGTGCTGTACCCGGCCGAGGCGCTCAATACGCCCGCCTCGAATGCCTTGCTGAAGACGCTGGAGGAGCCTCCGCCGGGTACCTTGTTCCTGCTGGCATCGAACAGCCTGGACCGCTTGCTGCCGACGATCTTGTCACGCTGCCGCAAGTTCGCCTTGCCCATGCCCAGCCACGAGCAGGCCTTGACCTGGCTCAAGGCCCAAGGCTTGAATGACGCGGACAGCTGGCTGCGCGAGCAGGGCGGCGCGCCGCTGGCCGCGCTGGCCCAATCCGAGTCGGGTGGCCGCGAAGAAACGGAACAGTTGCTGCAAGTGTTGGCCCATCCGGGCGTGGAAGCTGCCCTGAAGGCGGCCGACAAGCTGCAGAAGGCGCCTTTGGCGCCACTTGTGGCGTCCTTGCAGCGCTGGCTGTACGATGTGTTTTCCGTGAAATTGTCCGGCACCATCCGCTACTATCCGCGCCACAGGCGGGAGCTGGAAGCGCTGGCCGCACGCATCAACGTCAGCCGTTTGATGGCCGCCATCAAGGCAGCCAATGAGCGCAGGGCGATCGCCGAGCACCCCTTGTCGCCTAAGCTATTCCTGGAAGACATGCTGCTCGACTACTCTTCAAGCTGCCAATGAAATCAATCGCTTGCGTCACCAAGTTAATGCAGATTATTTAATTATTGGCACGATGCGAACGATTTGGCCGCAGGTTTCAGCAAGAACACTCTCCACGTTTCCGCGCGCAACCCCCATGGCTGCGCAGCGGCAGTCTACTATACATCTTGATAATATTTTTGCCTGGCGCGCCATGGCCGTTTGCCACGCTAGCCCCGCGGTGATACAGTCAAGGCACTGGACAGCAATGGAGGCGTGCATGAAACGCGTCACTGGCATCGGCGGCATCTTCTTCCTCGCGCAAGACCCGGCCGCGCTGCGCGCCTGGTACCAGCGCCACCTGGGCCTGGATGTGCAGCCTTGGGGCGGGGCCGCCTTCACCTGGACGGATGCTAATGGCCAGCCCACGGGTGGCACCACCATCTGGTCCGTGGCGGCACAGGACAGCGAGCAATTCGCGCCGGGCAAGGCTGGCTTCATGATCAATTACCGGGTCGATGACCTCGATGCGCTGCTGCAAGCGCTGCGCGACGAGGGCTGTACGGTGCTGGACAAGGCGCCCGACTCGCAATACGGCCAGTTCGGCTGGGTCATTGATCCCGAGGGTAACAAGGTGGAGCTGTGGCAGCCACCCGAGGGGCAATAGGGAACTCAGGCGCCAGATCAGCGATAATATCGTCTCAGCCAACCATTTTATTTATTTATGCGCGACATTATTGCTGGATTTCTACGCTTTCAAAAAGAGGTTTTTCCCGAGCGCCGCGAGTTGTTCAAGACGCTGGCCACGGGACAAACCCCCAAGGCCCTGTTCATTTCCTGCTCAGACAGCCGCATGGTGCCGGAACTGGTAACGCAGCGCGAACCAGGCGAGCTCTTCGTGATTCGCAACGCGGGCAACATCGTGCCCTCGTACGGCCCCGAACCGGGTGGCGTGAGCGCCACGGTGGAATTTGCCGTGTCCGCCTTGAACGTGAGCGACATCGTTATTTGCGGCCATTCCGATTGCGGTGCGATGAAGGCGATTGCCACCTGTGCCTGCCTGGACCATATGCCGGCCGTGCGCAGCTGGCTGCACCATGCCGATGCGGCGCGCATGATCAACGAGTCGGTCGAGCATCCGACGGAACAGTCGCGCATCGACGGCATGGTGCGCGCCAATGTGGTCGCGCAACTCAATAACCTGCGCACCCATCCCTCGGTGGCGCTCGCCATGGCGCAAAACAGGCTGACCCTGCACGGCTGGGTGTACGACATCGAGAACGGTTCCCTTGACGCGCTCGACGAGTCGACCGGCCACTTCGTTCCGCTGGCGGAACATCCTGCCTCGAAGCTGTAAGCATCCGCACCACCATGGCAGGGGATGACGGCGCTGTTCCCCTGCCATTTTTTGCTCCCTCCGGTACAATCCCGCCTTATGTATATCGATTCCCATTGCCATATCAATTTCCCCGAGCTGGCTGCTCGCATGCCCGAGATCCTCGCCAAGATGGCCGAGAACAAGGTGACGCACGCCCTGTGCGTGTCCGTCGACTTGCCGGACTTCCCACAGGTGCTGGCCCTGGCCGAGCAGTATCCGCATATTTTCGCATCCGTCGGCGTGCATCCCGACTACGAGGACACGCCTGAACCGTCCGTGGAAGACCTGGTGCGCCTGGCCGACCACCCGAAGATCATCGCCATCGGCGAGACGGGTCTCGACTATTTTCGCCTGACGGGCGACCTGGAATGGCAGCGCGAGCGTTTTCGTACGCACATCAAAGCTTCAAGAATCACCCGTAAGCCCTTGATTATTCACACACGGGCGGCCAGTGCAGACACGATACGCATCATGCGCGAAGAGGGCGCGGGCATATCCGATGGCGGCGTGGCCGGCGTCATGCATTGCTTTACGGAGTCGCTGGAAGTGGCTCGCGCCGCCATAGACATGGGTTTCTATATTTCGTTTTCCGGCATCGTCACGTTCAAGAGCGCGAAGGATTTGCAAGCCGTGGCTTTGGACGTGCCGCTCGAACGCATACTGATCGAGACGGATTCGCCGTATCTGGCGCCCGTACCGTTCCGCGGCCGCATGAATGAGCCCGGCTATGTGGCCCACGTGGCCGAATATCTGTCGACCCTGAAAGGCATCCCCCTGGAGCAGGTGGCGCGCCAGACGACGGATAATTTCTTCAAGTTATTCAATCAGTTGCCATAACTTCTTAAGGTTAGACATGATGAAAAAACTCGCCCTGGCGATGCTGCTCTGCTGTGCCACCGCCAGCCAGGCGGCGCCGGAACCGGACACTTTCTTCCGTGCCGTGTCCGTCAACAACGCGAGCGGCGTGCGCAGCATGCTGGACGAAGGCATGAATCCGAACCAGCCTGATACGCAGCGGGGTGACATTCCCCTCGTGCTGGCCTTGCGCGACGATGCGGACAAGGTATTCAAGCTGCTGCTCGACACGCCGGGCATCGACATCGAAGCGCGCTCGGCCAATGGCAACACGGCGCTGATGATGGCCGCCTACAAGCACAAGCTGGACGCCGTGCAAGCCTTGCTGGCCAAGGGCGCCAAGGTCAACCAGAGCGGCTGGACGGCGCTCCACTATGCGGCCTCGGCGGGCGACTTGCCCATCATGAAGATTTTTCTGGACCGTGATGCCGTGGTCGATGCGCGCGCCCCTGCCAACGTCACGCCGCTGATGTTCGCCGCCCGCGAAGGGCAGGAAGGTGCCGTCAAGCTGCTGCTGTCCTGGGGCGCGGACGCCAGCCTGAAAAGCGACCATGGCTGGACGGCCGCGCAGTTCGCCCAGGCGGGCGACAAGCCCGGCGTGGTGGCCATCATCGAAGCGGCACAGAAGGCGCGCGCCTCCCGTAAGTGATCTTTCTAGTCATATTTTCCATGCCAGCGCTGAAACTGGCATGGAAATGCCTCTCACCTCAGCGCTTTGTTCCCCCGGCCAATTAACGATAATGATCCTGTCGCATTAATCAGGAGATCGTCGCATGGGCCATCACATCACCGTCAGGCGCCGGCTGTATTGTCGCCGCCCCTCGCGCAGCCCGTGCGATATCACTGCTTTCTGGAATGACAAAACCGATCGGCCATCGGAGCCAGACTCCAAGAGGACAGACATGCTGAATGAACGAGAAATCGAGAGTTGTTACCTGGGGCAATTTATCCCCGTCCATTACCACCACAATATGTTGATGGACCAGAACCGCATGCACGGGTTCAAGTCGGCGATCGATTACGCGGTGAAGCCCGGCATGAAGGTGCTGGAACTGGGTGGCGGCACGGGCGTGCTGTCGTGGTTTGCGGCTGCGCGCGCTGACAAGGTGTGGTGCGTGGAGTTCAATCCGGACATGGTCAAGGAAGCGCGCAAGATGCTGGCGCTCAATCCCAACGGTGAAAAAGTGGAAGTTGTCCACGCGGACGCCTTCGAATATCTGCCGCCCGAACCCGTCGACATTGTCATCTGCGAAATGATACACGTGGGCATGCTGCGCGAAAAGCAAGTGGAAGTGATCGAATCATTCAAGCGCCGCTACCTGGCCCGTTTTGGCGGCCCGCTGCCCATCTTCCTGCCCGAAGCCGTCATCATGGCCGTGCAGCCGATGCAGCAGGAATACGATTTCGAGGGTTTTTATGCGCCCATCGTGCAATTCCAGGAAACCACGGCCATCCATCCGGGTGTGCAGGAACTGGCGCCGCCGTCCGTGTACAGCATCATCGACTTCAGCCAGCCGACGGACAGCGTGTTCGGCTTTGATGGCAAGTTCGTCGTCGAACGCAGCGGCACACTGAACGCCTTGCGTTTCGTCACCAAGAACATCCTGGCCGTGGTGCCCGAGCGCTCGACCACCATCGACTGGCTGAACCACTACATGTGCTTGCCGCTGGCCACGCCGCTGGCCGTGAAGGCGGGCGACGTGCTGCAAGTGAGCTTCCAGTACCGCGCCGGCGGCTCGATACCCTCGCTGGAAGCGTCGATGCGCGCGCAGGTAATCTATGATGTGAACCTGCAGCCAGTGACACAGAACGCTGTCTATGCCTGATTTGCATTAATTTAAAGGCAAGGCCGCAGGCATTTCGTCCTGCGGCGTTTGTCCATTCAGGGTATATTTCGTCCTTTACCACTGGACAGCTTTATTATCATGGAACAGATCGATCAGCGTTACCTCGTGCAACAGAACAAAATCAGCGATGGCGAGACCAAGCCACCCGTGTTTGCCAAGGTAATGCGCAGCAAGGAAGGCGTGTTTGAAGGCGTGTCCTTCATCAAGTCGAAGGAAAAGGCCACCGTCATGACCATCGACGAGGCCAAGCAGGCCATCAAATGGGCCACCAGCAAGAAGCCGAACGCGCATGAGTACATCACGAAAGTGATTTGCGTCGGCCAATAAGATCATCGCCAGCTACCGTTCATTCCTGTTTTTACTCAGTCCATCCCCGCATCCTGCAGTTCATCGCATGGCCGTTGCCGTCGCGGCGGAGCTTTACTATAGTGCTGTCACGGTAGCGGGGCAAGCACGGCTTGCTCCGCACATTTCATTCGAGGGGAACGCGATGCTGGGATTTGTGCTGTGGCTGCTGCTCTTGCTGGTGTGCTGGCCCTTGGCCTTGCTGGCACTCGTGCTGTACCCGCTGGCATGGCTGCTGTTGCTGCCATTGCGCCTGATCGGCATCGGCGTGGAAGGCGTGTTCGAATTGCTGCGCGCCATCGTCATGCTGCCGGCCCGCGTGCTGGGCGGCGGGCGGCACTAAACTGAATTTCCCATAAAAAATGGCGCCCTCGGCGCCATTTTTGTTTGTATCACTGTCTTGCTTACAGGTCGACCATGAAACCGGCGCCGATCGATTTCTGCGAATAGTTGTAGTCGATCAAGCTCTGGCCATAGCCGGAGAACAGTTGCAGATAGCCTTTCAGGTTGGCTTTCAATGGGAAAGCCCAGCTGGCCTGCATGGAGCCATGCTTCTTGCTGAAATTGCGGCGGGCCGTCACGGCATACTCATGGCCCTTGTTGCGGTAGCTCACGCGCAAGTCGCCATGCCCCATGTAATCGGTAATGTCGATATTGTCATTGTCGGTCTTGCCATTGTCGAGGCGGTGCCAGACGCGCGTCGTGACGGCCAGGTTGTCTTTTTCCACGCCCAGCTCGGCATACACGCGGTTCCAGCTGCGCGACAGGGTCGAGGTCTGGCCATTCGACTGGTGCACCAGGCCGAAGTTCAGGTAATTGAATTCCAGTCCCGCGAAATTCTTGTTGATCGGCAAGATCAGCATCAGTTCCGGCTGGTAATTGGTCTCGCGGAAGGGGCTTGATGCCTTGCGGTTATACGCTTGCCAGAAACTTTGCTGCGTGTAGCCGAACCACATGTCGATGGGCGTGCCAGCTATGTCTTCCAGCAGCTTCATCTTGAAACTCAGCTGGAATGTCAATTCCACGTGCTGGCTCTTGACGCCGCCTGGCGTGAAATCCTGGAACGGTTCGTCGTTGGATGCATCGCTGTAATTGGCCAGCAGCAGATAGGTGTCGCGGTGCGGGCGGAAGTTGAACAGGCCGCGTTTCGAAGCGTCATTGAGCTCCCAGGATTGCTGCGTGCGCGAAATCGGCGCTTCCGGCGGCGCCGCGCCAGCTTGCGCGATGGCGGGAATGGCGGCGTTGACGGCGTCCGGCGTGGCTACGCCAGGCGGGCTGACGGGCGTGAACGGAGCGACCTCGGCAGCGGCAGCCAGGGTGACGGCCGCGATGGCGGGATCACCGCCGGCGGCAATGGTGGCCTTTTCCGCCGCCTTGGCCAGGGTGTCGAAGCAGCCCAGGCGGGCGCTGGCGTCACCAAGCACGGCGCAACGCTGCATTTGCTGTTCCAGTTCGCCGGCCATGGCCAGCGCTGGCGACGCCAGCAGGGAGGAGAGGATTATTTTTCTTAGTCGGATAGTCATAGGCTGAGTAGGGCATGTCATTCGGTGCGCACCTGAGCTGGCATGCCAGCGGCGTCGCCTTGCACGATGTATCACCGTGCGTCTTGATTTTGATTAATCTTTGTTGGATTAATAAAGTTGAAAGTATAGCGGAATCTCCTGTTTGTCCTGTACAACGCGCGTGCGCGTGTGTGTTAGTGTTGTACGCACGCCAAAAAATGGTTGCGGGCCGCCCTGCAAATCGATGTCTGCTACACTGGAAAACCGGCGCAAACACAGTCGTGCCGGGGCTAGCCATGGAGATTGTGATGACCCGCAAGACACCTATCGAGCGCTACCGCAACATCGGCATCAGCGCCCATATCGACGCCGGCAAGACCACCACCACCGAGCGCATCCTGTTTTATACGGGGGTCAACCACAAGATCGGCGAAGTGCACAATGGCGCCGCCACCATGGACTGGATGGAGCAGGAGCAGGAACGGGGCATCACCATTACCTCGGCCGCCACTACGGCCTTCTGGAAAGGCATGGCCGGCAACTTCCCCGAACACCGCATCAACATCATCGACACACCGGGCCACGTGGATTTCACGATTGAAGTGGAACGCTCGATGCGCGTGCTCGACGGCGCCGTGATGGTCTACGACGCCGTCGGCGGCGTGCAGCCCCAGTCCGAGACCGTGTGGCGGCAAGCCAATAAATACCATGTGCCGCGCATCGCCTTCATCAACAAGATGGACAGGGTGGGCGCGGATTTCTTGCGCGTGCGCAAGCAGATTGCCGAGCGCCTGAAAGGCGTGGCCGTGCCCATCCAGCTGCCCATCGGCGCCGAAGACCATTTCACGGGCGTGATCGACCTGCTGAAAATGCGCGCCATCACCTGGGACGAGGCCAGCCAGGGCGTGCAGTTCAGCTATGGCGAGATTCCCGCCGAGCTGCTGGCGCAGGCGCAGGAGTGGCACGAGCACATGGTCGAACACGCGGCCGAGGCCAGCCTCGACATGACGGAACGCTATCTGAATGGCGACACGTTTACGGAAGCCGAACTCAAGCAAGCCTTGCGCGCGCGCACCATCCGCAACGAAATCGTGCCCATGCTGTGCGGCAGCGCCTTCAAGAACAAGGGCGTGCAGGCGATGCTCGATGCCGTCATCGAATACCTGCCGTCGCCCATGGAAGTGCCGCCCATCATGGGCCACGACGAGCACGACAACGAAGTGGAGCGCCACCCGACGGATGAGGAGCACTTTGCCGCGCTCGCCTTTAAAATCATGACAGACCCCTTCGTGGGGCAGTTGACGTTCTTCCGCGTGTATTCGGGCGTGGTGAACTCCGGCGATATGGTCTACAACCCCACCAAGAGCGCGCGCGAGCGCCTGGGGCGCATCTTGCAGATGCATGCGAACGAACGCAAGGAAATCAAGGAAGTGTATGCGGGCGACATCGCCGCCGCCGTGGGGCTGAAAGCTGTCACTACGGGCGACACCCTGTGCGCCATCGACCATATCATCGTCCTGGAGAAGATGATTTTTCCGGAACCCGTGATTTCCCAGGCGGTCGAACCAAAGACCAAGCCTGACCAGGAAAAGATGGGCATCGCCCTGAACCGCCTGGCGCAGGAAGATCCGTCGTTCAAGGTGCACACGGACGAGGAATCCGGCCAGACCATCATGTCGGGCATGGGCGAATTGCACCTGGAAATTTTAGTCGACCGCATGCGGCGCGAATTCGGCGTGGAAGCCAATGTCGGCAAGCCGCAGGTGGCATACCGGGAAACCATTACGCGCACGGTGGAAGATATCGAGGGCAAGTTCGTCAAGCAGTCAGGCGGACGGGGCCAGTACGGCCACGTGGTGCTGAAACTTGAACCTTTGCCGCCTGGCACGGGCTACCAGTTCGTCGACGCCATCAAGGGCGGTGTGGTGCCGCGCGAATTCATCCCCGCCGTCGACAAGGGCATCGCCGAAACGTTAAAGGCCGGCGTGCTGGCCGGCTATCCGGTCGTCGACGTGAAGGCTACCTTGACCTTCGGCTCCTACCACGACGTCGATTCGAATGAGAATGCCTTCCGCATGGCCGGCTCCATCGCCTTCAAGGACGGCATGCGCAAAGCGTCGCCCGTGCTGCTGGAACCGATGATGCAGGTGGAGGCGGAAACGCCGGAAGAGTTCATGGGCAACGTCATGGGCGACCTGACGGCCCGCCGCGGCATGGTGCAGGGCGTCGACGACATCCCCGGCGGCGCGGGGCGTATTGTCAAGGCCCTGGTGCCGCTGGCGGAAATGTTCGGCTATTCCACCACCCTGCGTTCGCTGACCCAGGGCCGCGCCACCTACACCATGGAATTCAAGCACTATGCCGCCGTGCCCAAGCATGTATTGGACCAGGTGGCTGCGGCGGGGAAGGCGAAATAGGTGTCAGTTAGCCGAGTTTTGCGCAATGATGGCATCGGCCATTTTCTCCGCCTCGTCCACGGGCTGGCTCAGCGCCCTGGTCGTGTAGACGGTGGACGCCACCATCGGCTGGTCCAGGGTCGCCCCTTCGCCATGGCTGGTATCGACCGTCACCGTGGTCGACAGGCCGATGCGCAGCGGGTGGGCGGCCAGCTCCTTCGGGTCCAGGGTGATGCGCACGGGCACACGCTGCACTACCTTGATCCAGTTGCCCGTGGCGTTTTGCGCCGGCAACAGCGAAAAAGCGCTGCCCGTGCCGGCCGACATGCCCAGCACCTTGCCGTGGTAGACCACCTTGCTGCCATACAAATCCGTTTCGATGGTCGCCGCCTGGCCCACGCGGATATTGCGCAATTCGGATTCCTTGAAGTTCGCATCGACCCATAACTGGTCCAGCGGCACGATGGACATCAGCGGCGTGCCCGGCGTCACGTGCGACCCCAGCTGCACGCTGCGCTTGGCCACATAGCCCGAGACAGGCGCGACCACGGCGTTGCGGCGCACGGCCAGCCACGCCTGCAGCACGTCGCCCCGGGCCGACAGCACGGCCGGATGGCTGGCCAGGTGCACGCCGGCCACGCCCGCTTTGGCCGACTCGGCCTGGCGCTGTGCCACCGTCAAGGCGGCTTTTGCATCATCGACGGCCTGCTTCGCATGGGCCAGGTCTTCGCCCGAGATCGTGTTGTCCGCCGCCAGCGGCGCGCGGCGCGCCAGGTTGCCCCGGGCCGTGGCTAGCGCCAGGCGGCGCTGCTCGATAACGGCGTCGTACTGCGCCACGTTCGCATAGCGCTCGCGCTCCTGGCGCACGACATTAGCCAATCGCGCCTCGGCCTGGCTCAGGGCCAGGTTCGCATCGATGGCGTTCAGGGTGATCAGGGGCGCGCCCGCCGTCACCATCTGCGTCTCGTCGGCGCGGATGGCATCGACATTGCCCGTCACTTGCGCGGACAGGGTGACCATATTGCCGCCCACGTAGGCGTTGTCCGTGACTTCCTCCTTGGCCAGCACCAGCTGATAGTAGACAGCCCAGGCTGCGCCAGCCACGACAAAGGCGGCCGTGATGGCGATGAGGACGGCCTTGCGCTTGCCCGGCTGTTCGGTGGGGGTGGTGCTTGCTGTGGTATCGCTGCTCATGATGTGTTCCGTAGTCGATTGTTATTGTTTAGTCGTCGTGGTGGCAAAGTCGCTGCTGCCCCGGTAGCCGCCGCCCAGCGCCACGGTCAGGCTGATTTCTGCGTCCTGGCGCTGGTTTTGCAGCTGCATGCCCAGGTCCACCTGGCCGCGCACGGTCATTTCCGCATTCAGTTGCGTGGCGCGATCGGCCAATCCCTGTTTCAGCCGGGCATTGGCATTGCGCAACTGCGCTACGCTGGCGCGCAGGTTTTCCTGCTGCAGGCGCAGCTGGTTTTCCACGCCCTGTACCTTGGCACCGGCCTGCGCCACGTCGCGCACCACATTGAAGACGTTCTGGTTGTAATCGGCGATCAGTTCCTTGCGTTCGCTGCGCGCGCCACCGAGCTGCGCCTGCAGGCGGCCACTGTCGAACAGGGGCAGCGACAAAGCTGGGCCGATGAACAGGGTGCGGCTACCCGACTGCAGCAGCTTGCCCAGCTTGATGGCATCCAGGCCGAACGATGCACCCAGGTCGATATCGGGGTAGAACGACGCCTGTGCCGCTTCGATCTTGCTCATGGCCGCCTGTACTCTCCAGCGCGCCGCCTGCAAGTCGGGTCGGCGCGCCAGCAATTCCATGCCCAGCTTGCCGGGCAGGGCATGCGGCAGCGCCTGTGCCTGCTTCGGCTGCAGGCTGGTCAGCGCCGTGCTGTCGGCGCCGAGCAGGGCGCGCAAGGCTTCCCGTTCCGTGACGATCTGTGTTTCCAACAGGGCGATTTGCTGTTGCAGCAAGCTCAAGCGTGTTTGCGCGGACAAATGGTCATCGCTGACGCCCAGGCCGTTGGCGATGCGCTTTTCCTTGTCTACGACCAGTTGCTGCTGCAGTTGGACCAGCGCATGCAGGTTGTCCATGCGCGCCCAGCCATTTTGCATGCTGAAGTAGTGGCGGGCGATCTCGGCCGCCAGCATCTGTTCCGCCATCGCGTATTCGGCGCGGCGCGCGTTGACTTCGCCCAGGCTGGCGGCGATCTGCGCCTTGTGCTTGCCCCACCAGTCGAGGTCGTAATGGGCTTGCACGCCCACCGTCACCTCGTTGTAGTAATTGCCGCCGATGGGGGCGGGCATCAGGCCATTGCCCGAATAGCGCTGGCGGTTGGCGTTCGCGCTGGCATCTATGCTGGGGCCACGCTGCGCATGTTGCGCATCGAATGCGGACAGGGCCGAGCCGATGCGGGCATTCGCCACCTCCAGGCTGGGGCTGGCGGACAGGGCGTTTTCAATCAGCTGGTTCAGCTGCTCGTCCTGGAACTGGCGCCACCACTGGGCGGCGGGCCAGCCTTCGCTGGCAAGGTGGATGTCGGCCGCCAATTGCACTTTGGCCAGGTCTTGTTGCGGCAGCTGTTGCGTGTCGGGCGGGATGCTGGCGCAGCCGGCCAGGGCCAGCGATACGCTGAGGGCCAATACGCTCAGGGAGAGGGAGAGTTTCATCGGTGTGGGCATGAGGTTTATTCCATGGCCGCGTGGTCGACCACGACTGGCGCATTCTTTTTCGGTGGTTTGATCAGGAGCAAGAGCGGCAGCACGAGGATAGTCAGCCACATCATCAGCCAGAAGTCGTCAAGGTAGGCGATCATCGACGCTTGCCGCGTGATTTCGCCATTCAGGGCCGCCATGCCAGTGCTGCTGCCCAGGTCGAACACCTGGGCAATGCCGGGGTCGTGCAGGGCCGGGTTGGCGATAGTGATGTGTTCCGTCAGGGACGCATGGGCGATCTGCGTATTGCGCACCAACAAGGTTTGCACGAGGGCGATGCCGATGCTGCTGCCGATATTGCGCACCAGGCTGTATATCGCCGTGCCCTCCGCCCGCATCTCGGGCGATAGCGTGGCAAACGTGGCTGCGCTCAGGGGCACGAACACGAGGCCCAGGCCTATGCCCTGGATGATGCCGCTCCACACGACGGTCTTGGGCACCAGGTCCAGCGTGAAGTTGGCCATCTGCCACAGCGAAAACGCCGTAATCGAAAAGCCCACGCCCAGCAGGATGCGCGTATCGATCTTGCCCGTCAGCTTGCCGACGATCAGCATCGCCAGCATCGTGCCCAGCCCGCTGGGCGCCGTCACCATGCCGGCAATCGCCGCCGGGTAATTCATCAAGCCTTGCAGCATCGATGGCGTCAGCGCACGGGTGGCGAACAGCACCATGCCGACGATGAAGATGAACAGCAGGCCGCTCACATAGTTCGAGTTTTTCAACAGCCGGTAGTCGAGGAAGGACTTGCCGGCCGGGCGCAAGGCCGTGTGGGCAATGAAGTAACACAAGCTCATGGCCAGCACGATGGCTTCGATCCACGTTTCCGTGGAAGAAAACCAGTCGTTCTGCTCGCCCCGGTCCAGCAGCATCTGCAGTGCCCCGATCGACAGGCTCAAGGTGGCAAAGCCGAACATGTCGAAATGCATGCGGCCCTTCGGTGGGTCCTTGCGGATGTAGCGCCAGATGCCGTAGAAGGCCATGGCGCCGATGGGGATGTTGATGAAGAAGACCCAGCGCCAGCTGTAGCTGTCCGTCAGCCAGCCGCCCAGCGTCGGTCCCAGGATGGGGCCGATCATCACGCCCATGCCCCAGATGGCCATGGCCGAGCCGTGCTTTTCGCGCGGATTGATGTCGAGCAAGACCGCCTGCGACAGCGGCACCAGCGCCGCGCCGAACACGCCCTGCAGCAGGCGCGCGGCGACGATCTCGGAGAGGGTGCCGGACAGGCCGCACAGCACGGAAGCGAGCGTAAAGCCGGCCACGGAGACGAGAAAGGTGTTCTTCTGTCCGTAGCGGTCGCACAGCCAGCCCGTCAGGGGCGTGGCGATGGCGGCGGCAACGATAAAAGAGGTCAGCACCCAGGTGATCTGGTCTTGCGAGGCGGAAAGGCTGCCCTGCATGTGGGGAAGGGCGACGTTGGCGATGGTACCGTCTAGCGCCTGGATGATGGTGGCGAGCATGATCGACATCGTGATCATGCGCCGGTTCAGGGTGGGGTCCTGTGCAGCGGGCAGCGCCGGCGTGGCGCTGGCAGTGGCCGAACTCATACAGACTTCTCCGTCGCCGCTTGCAGCGCTTCGAGCAGTTCGGTGGCGGCCCGCAGTTGATCGGGATCAATTCCCTGCAACAACTCCTTGCGGAAACCGTCCGCTTCCTTGCGCACGGTTTCATAGACCTGCATGCCTGCTTCCGTCAGCACCACCAGCTTGACCCTGCGGTCCGTTTCCGATGGCTGGCGCTGCACGAAGCCCGATTTCACGAGCCGGTCCAGCATCGACACCATGGTGGGGTTTTCCACGCCCAGCTGATGGGCCAGCTCGCTTTGCGAAGGCGGCTGCGGCGACTTGGCGATCATGGCGATGGCCATCCAGCTCGCTTGCCCCAGATCCAGGTCCTTCAGGCGCCGGTCGATGGCATGGCGCCAGCCGCGTGCCGTCTTGTGGAGCGCGGCGGAAAAGCGCTCTTCGATAGAAATCATAAGGTAAGTGGTCTAATGGTTAGGTGTCTAACTAATATTTTAGCATGCCGGTTTGACAGGCGTGCAGGCCTTCCCGTTTATCGGCACCGCTGCTACATTAGTGGCAGTCCATCACCCTCAGGAGACCGCCATGACCACCGCAGAACAGAAGCAGGACGGCCAGCACCGCGACAGCAGCGACTTTGTCATTACGCAAACTTTCGACGCGCCTCGCGAGCTGGTGTTCCAGTCGTGGGTGGAGCCGGAGCGCCTGGCTCAGTGGTGGGGACCTGTCGGCTTCGAATTGAGCGTGCTGGCGCTGGACGTGCAGCCGGGCGGCATTTTCCACTACGGCATGCGCGCCGACAATGGCTACGAAATGTGGGGCAAGTTCACCTACCAGCAGATCGAGGCGCCGGAAAAGATTGTCTCCATCCTGTCATTCGCCGACAAGCAAGGCAACCCCGTACAGCACCCGGTCAGCGCCACGTGGCCGCTGGAATCGTTCAATATCATGACCCTGACCGAGGAAAACGGCAAGACGACGATGACGTTAAGGTCAACGCCGCACAAGGCGACGGATGAGCAGCATGAGACTTTCAAGCAGGGGTTTGAGTCGATGAAGCAGGGGTTCACGGCGACGTTTGGCCAGCTGGCCCAGTACCTGGCGCGGGTTCAGTAGGGCTTTTTATTGAAGCGCTGGCCAGAGTCGCGGGCCTGGGGTGCCTTGGATGGAGCTGCGGTGGGTGTTCTTGCTGTCGTTGCCAGTCGGCGCTTGAGGAGTGCCTGCTTGTACAAGAAATAGCAACGAGCAACGAGCAATGAGTGACGAGATACTTAGTTGTCCGCAGGATTGCCTTTGCAGATAGCGGTACATATCTTTTGAACGTTATCCTTATGGTTTTCGATCTCTTGCTCTTCCTCCTTTAGCAATTTTTGAAGTTTATCGTCATCTTGCTCTATTTTTTTCTTTTCGTGAATTTTCCTCAGTTTTTCTTTAAACGCTGTTTTTCTTGGACTTTCAGCGTCTGATACGATACACCTTTTGGTGCATTCTTGCTTTGTCGTAGCCTTCCACTGAGCCGTGGCAGGAAACGCGAACATGTTTAAAAGAAAAAAGAGAGCGAATTTTGTTTTCATGATCTAACCATATTTCTTATTTCTTATTTCTTATTTCTTATTTACGATTTGATTCAGCTCGGCATATGTATTTCGATCAAATATATGACTAACGTTAGAAAACATATGTTTATCCGTTGCTTGTCCATTGAAACTTGGAGCTTGTGGGGAAATTCCTTGGCTTATGCCATGAGCATGGCATATTGGCAATTCTCATTTCGCCCCTCTACCTACGCTCCTGGCCGCAAACGGACTGCAGGCAAGTCAGATCGCCTGCTTGGGGATACTATGGCGTATGCGAAGATGACACGGCCGGGGCGTTGTTGTTCACGCCATCTGTAAAACCTTCAGAGAAATCGTCCCATGCACCGGAGACTAGCCACAGACAAGCTGCGAAGGTGAGTAGTTTTCGATTGTTTTTCCTGAAACCGACAGCGAGCAGGGCAGCACCTGTGACAAAGAATAGGGGAGCGACAATATACATTCAGAGCCTCGATTAATGACATTGCTATTTTTTACAAACACGTAGACGTCATGCGATACCGTCACGTCATGCTTTGGAGTTCGTGCTTACGAACAGCAATAGAGAGTAACAAATTTCCGAAAGGAAAAACTCACTCATTGTCACATTCGGGCGAATGGCTGTGTCTGGCCGCTGGCCGTCCTTGGCTGGAACCGCCCTGAAGCGTATCGTTGGTCTTTCCAGCGAAGTGCGGTTTGAACTTAATTCTTTTTTGATGGCCAGATAAAAGCGATTGTTGCGCAAAATATACCGACAAAGGCTGCACGTCCCCAATCGAATTCATGCGCTTCCCCAAGGAAGCGAGTGTAAAGCAAGGTTCCAGTCGCAACTCCCAAACCAACACTGACAAAATGTGGAACTGTTTTTTTCATATTTTCCCTAACTGGTGCGAGCTGAATCGCCACTATTTAATAGACACTGCTGAATCTCTTAAAGGAGGCAGCAGGTTGACACTCCAAGCGCAAGAATTTGGCAATGACCTCGTTTGGCCGGTAGCGTCCGGCTGCGGCAATGAGCATAACGAATTAGTCAGCAGGAAAAGTCACGCATTGTCACGTCGACTGCCTGACTGCGCAGACGATAGTCGTCCGTCATCACCTATCGAGGATTTGCGTATCCATCACAAAAAGATTATCGGCACTGACCACGGGCACTTTCTCTGTGCATGCATGCCGCTTGCCATCCGCATCGATCAGCACGCAGGCGATTACGCCAATAAAGTGGTCGTCGACTTAGTGCGCTATCTGTACCAGCAGGCTTGCCGCGCGGGGATACGTCATGATTCATCGCGCTCGGCATCGCGCTCGCGGCAGCTCAGGGACGCATAGTGCGCCTTGGGCACCTTGTTCTTGATCGCCACTTCGCGCAGTGCATGTGCAAAATCAACATGGTCGGTCAGGGTGCAGCGGCTGGCGCGGGCGAACTGTTGCAGATTCTTGATGCTGCCATGGACTTTCACCGTGATCCCGACGCCGGGGCTGACGCAGCAGCCTATGTATTTGCTGCGGTATTCTTCTTCGATCAGCACCAGTTCGTGGCCCATGAAGGGCACTGGCTTTTCCAGCAGGTAGTAGTCGGTGTAGTCGAAGCGCTGGCGGGGTGTCTTGCTGACCAGGCCGGCTTGCTGATAGGCGCGGATGGCCTGTCCGGACGTGCCCGTGCGCTCGGACGTGCCTTTCTTTAGCTGCATGGCATGCAGCAAGCCGCTTTCGAGCGACTGCTTATCGTCGGCGAAGGCCAAGGCGGAAGACGCGGCAAGCACGGTGAAGACGATGAGGTGCTTCATTTCGCCTCCATCCCCAACATGCCCCGAATCACCGGCAACATCATCTTCCACGCATTTGACGTGGCCGCAATCTCGTCGTAATGGCTGGCGCCGGGCAGGATCAGCACTTCCGCATGGTCGCCCGCTTGCCTTGCCTTGTCCGCATAGTCGTGTGCGACTCTGGGCGGGGAAATGGTGTCGAGCTCTCCCGTGGCCAGCACGGTGCGGCTGCCGTTGGGCATCAGGTCGGCCGCATTGGTGTCGCTGTAGATATCGGGGCGCTCAGTGCTGGCGCTGCCTGCCAGTTGCGCGATGTCGCGCTCGCAGCTGGTCTTGATCAAGTCTCGTTCGTGGCGCAGGTCGGCCAGGCCGCCCAGGCTGACAATGTTTTTTATTGGCAGATATTTGTCGCGGTACAGAGGGCTGCTCTTCGGCAGTTTTTCTCGCCCGGCAATCCATTGCACCAGCTGGCCACCTGCCGAATGGCCCATGGCCACGATGCGGTTCACGTCCAGCTGGTACTGGGGCGCGTGCTGCTGCAGGCTGTCCAGCGCCGCGTGCATGTCTTCATACGTGCCCGGATAGCCGCCGCCCGGTTCGTCGACCCGGCGGTACTCCACATTCCACACGGCGATGCCTTGCGCTACCAGGGCACCGGCCACGTTGCGCATTTGCTGGATGCCGCCGAAGGCCACCGTCCAGCAGCCGCCATGCACGAGCACGACGACGGGGAACGGTCCGTTGCCTTCGGGTCGGAATAGCTGGGCGTATTGCGACGGCGCGGGGCCGTACGCGATCTGCACGGTCGGCGGGGAACCGTTCAGCGCCAGGTAGTCGTCCAGGCTCATGGGGGCGGCGACGGCGCCGTGGACGGAGGCGAGCAGGGCGGTGGCGATCAGGGAGGATGGCAGGGACGTGGGCATCGTTGGTTTCACTTGAGAATAGAATAACACTGTAGCATAGGGCCGCGTGGCCGCAGAGATCAAGCAGTGCACTGTTTTCCTCCTGCAAGAGGGGTGCCCCATGGTATATTCCGGGCATCAGTTTCCCCCTTATCGACACGGTGCACGCAAACAACATTCTTTCCTTGCTGGACGCCGAGCATAGTGCGCTGGGCAGTATCGCGGCAGGCGCCGACCTGGCCCATGCACTGGAGCACTTGTTGCTGGCGCTGCAAGACCTGGCCGAGGGCGGCGCGCATGCCTGTCTGTTCCTCATCGACGAGGCCGACCGTTTTTGCGGTTTGTCCGCGCCCAGCCTTCCGCAAGACCTGTGCCTGGCCCTGCGCCATGGCGGTGAACAGCCTTCGCCGTTTGGCACGGCAGCCTTTTCCGGCGCGCCCGTGTATTGCGGCGACATCATGCGCGATGTACATTGGAGCGCTGGACGCAAGGAAGCCATGCTGCACGGCTACCGCGCTTGCTGGGTCGCCCCAGTCTTCGGCGCCAAGGGACATATCCTGGGTGTGCTGGGCCTGTTCTTCCCGGCGCCATGCCATCCCACGCAACCTGAAATTGAACTGCTGGCGCTGGCCGCACGCGTGGCCGCGCATGTCATCGAGCGGGGCCAGCTGGAAAAAGCGCTGCACGACAGCCGCGAACACTTTCATTACGCCATCGAGCTCAACGCGCAAGTGCTGTGGACGGCCGACATCGACGGCAAACTCGACTATGTGGCACAGCGCTGGCGCGAATGGACGGGTTGCAACGGTCTCGGCACCAGCTGGCTGGACGCCATCCACCCCGACGACGTGCCCCATTCCCTGGCGGCCTGGAGCGAAGCGCTGGCCAGCGGCCAGCCCCTGGACCAGGAGATGCGGGTGCGCCGCCAGGACGGCCAGTACCGCTGGGTGCACTCGCGCGCGTATTGCCGGCTCGATGAGCGGGGCCAGCCCGTGAAATGGTATGGCTCCTGCGAAGACATCGACGAGCACTGGCAGGCGCGCAATGCCTTGCTCGACAGCGAGGCACAATTCCGTTCGCTCGCCTCGACCATGCCCAACCAGGCCTGGCTCGCGCATGGCAGCGGCGCTACCTACTGGGTCAATGAGCAGGTGTGCGAGTACACGGGGCAATCGCTGAAGTCGCTGGTCACCAGCGGATTTCGCCCCTGCGTGCATCCGGACGACGTGCAAGCCACGCAGAAAAGCTGGGAGCGGGCCGTCGCCACGGCCAGCGCCTACGAACACGAATTCCGCATGCGCCGCGCCAGCGACGGTGCCTACCGCTGGTTCCTGGCGCGCGCCTTGCCCCTGTTCGACGAGACGGGCAAGGTGCTGCGCTGGGTGGGCACGAATACGGACGTGCAGGAACAGAAAAACGTGCTGGAAAAGATGGCCTACCTGAATTCCTCGCTGGAAGTGGAAATGGCCAACCGCACGGCCGACCGCGACCGGATGTGGCGGCTGTCGACCGACATCATGCTGGTGGCGGACCTGTCCGGCATGATCATCGCCGTCAATCCCGCCTGGAGCAAGATCCTGGACCGCCCTGAAATCGAGTCGCTGGGCATGGATTTCATCAGCCTCGTGCATCCCGACGACCGCATGGCGGCACTGAAGGATTTGTCGCGCCTGGCGCATGGCGCGCCCACCTTGCGCATGGAAAACCGCTACCGTCGCCGCGATGGCGGCTATCGCTGGATTTCCTGGACGGCCGTGCCCGCGCAAAAACTGATCCACGCCATCGGCCGCGACGTTACCGATGAAAAAGAGGCGCGGCTGGCACTGGTGCGCAGCGAACAAGCTTTATTGCAGGCGCAAAAGCTGGAATCGATCGGCAAGCTGACGGGCGGCGTGGCCCACGATTTCAATAACGTGCTGCAAATCATTTCCGGCAATTTGCAGTTGCTGAAACTGACGGTGGCCGACAATCCGCAGGCGGCCAGTCGCCTCGATTCGGCCGCTTCGGCTGTCGAGCGCGGCGCCAAGCTGTCGTCGCAACTGCTGGCCTTTGCGCGGCGTCAACCGTTGAAGCCGCTGGTGACGGACCTGGGCCGCTTGCTGCGCCGCATGCACGAGCTAATCCGCCGCGCCCTGGGTGAGGCGGTCACCGAAGAAACCTTCATCAGCGAGGGCTTGTGGCATACCCTGGTCGACCCGAACCAGATGGAAAACGTGTTGCTGAACATGGCCATCAACGCGCGCGACGCGATGGAAGGGGGCGGGCGCCTGACGTTCACCTTGAGCAATGTCACGCTCGATGCCGCCTACGCCAGCCTGCATGCCGATGTGCTGGCGGGTCAATACGTGCTGCTGACCATCACCGACACGGGCCATGGCATGGAGCGCGACGTGATCGACCAGATCTTCGAGCCGTTCTTCACCACCAAGCGCGAAGGCGAGGGTACGGGCCTGGGCCTCTCCATGGCCTACGGCTTCATCCATCAGAGCGCGGGCCACATCAAGGTGCACAGTGCGCCTGGCGCCGGCACCACTTTCAAGATTTATTTGCCCCGTTCGCTGGAAAAGCTGGCCGAGCCGCCACCGGGCCTGACGGGCCCCGTGCTGGGCGGCGGCGAGACCATCCTCGTGGTGGAAGACGATGCGCCTGTTCAACATACGGTAGTCGACATGTTGCGCGGCCTGGGCTATGACGTGCTGCATGCGGACGATGGCGCTTCGGCACTGGCCCTGCTGGGCACGGGCGTGGCTATCGACCTGCTGTTTACAGACGTGGTCATGCCGGGGGCCGTCAGCAGCAAGGAGCTGGCGCGGCAGGCCAGGCTGCTGCTGCCAGACCTGGCCGTGTTGTTTACCTCGGGTTATACGCACAACGCCATCATGCAGGGCGGGCGGCTGGACCCGGGCGTGGAGCTGTTGAGCAAACCCTACCGGCGCGAAGACCTGGCCCGGCGTATCCGCCACCTGCTGGCCGACCGCCGCCTGGTGGGCGCGCCCGACCCTTCCGGGCGGCGCATCCTGCTGGTGGAAGACAATGACGACGCGCGTGTCATGACGACGGAAATGCTCAATATGCTGGGGCATACCGTGCATGGCGTGGCCAGCGCCGAGGAAGCCTTGCCCCTGCTGGCCATGCCGGGCCTGGACGTGCTGGTGACGGACATCAGCTTGCCCACCATGTCCGGCCTGGAACTGGCGCGCCATGCGCGCGCCCACTGGCCGCAGCTGGACGTGGTGTTTGCGTCCGGGCACGATTGGGGCGCCAGCCTGATGCAGGACGCCAGCGCGCGCTTCCTGCGCAAGCCATTTGGCCTGGAAGAGCTGGCCGGCGCATTGAAGGCGCGCCGGCTGGACGTCTATTAAACAGGCGGGGTGCCGGGGGGCAGCAAGGCTTGCTGCAATTGATCGAGGGTAAATGGCTTGACGAGGAAGCGCGCGGCCGGGTTCAGCACGCCGGAATTGGCGGGCGCATGGCCGGTGGAGAACACCACCTCCAGCTGCGGCTGCTCGCGTGCCACCAGCTCGGCCAGCTCGACGCCCGACATGTGCGGCAGGCTGATGTCGGTCAGCAGCAGTTCCAGTCCCGGCGTGCCCAGCAGCGGCAAGGCTTCCTCGGCCGTGCCCACGGCCAGCACCGTGTGTCCCAGCATGGACAGCAGTTCGCTCGTCATGGCGCGCGCGTCCGCATTGTCTTCCACCAGCAGAATGTGACGCCTGCCCGGCTGCGCCCCCGGCAGAGGCGGCGCGGGTTGCTGCGGCGCCAGCTGCGCGCGGTACTGGTGCAGCGCCGTTACGTGACGGCCGTTGGCCAGCAAGTGGCGGATGCGCCGTGCCAGGTCTTCGCGCCGGTAGGGTTTGCTCAACAGCTCGACGCCCGGTTCCAATCGGCCGCCCTGCATGATGGCGTCCTGCGTGTAGCCCGAGGTAAACAGCACGGCCAGCTGGGGCAGCAACAAGCGGGCCTGGCGCGCCAGTTCCGTGCTGGCGACCTTGCCAGGCATCACCACATCCGTAAACAGCAAATCGATGGGGACGCCGCTGCCGACGATGGCCAGCGCGCTTTCGCCATCGCTGGCGCGCAGCACGACATAGCCGAGGCCGCGCAGCATGTCGACCACCGTCGTCTGCACCTGCACGTCGTCTTCCACGACGAGGATGGTTTCCTTGCCGCCCAGCACGGGGCCGCTCAGCTGCAGCGGCAATTCCGTTTCCGCTTCGAGCGAGCGCGGCAGGTAAATGCGGAAGGTGCTGCCATGGCCGGGCAGGCTGTCCACCGTCAGGTGGCCGCCGCTCTGGCGCAGGAAACCGTAGGCCATGGACAGGCCCAGGCCCGTGCCTTCGCCTTCCTTCTTCGTCGTGAAGAATGGTTCGAAAATCTTGTCCAGCAAGTCGGCGGGAATGCCCGAGCCCGTGTCCGAGACGGTCAGCTGCACGTAGTCGCCAGGCGCCACGTCCGCATGGCGCGCTGCGTAGTCGCTGCCCAGCACGCTGTTGCTCAGTTCGATGGTCAGCTGGCCCTGGCCATCCATGGCGTCGCGCGCGTTGATGGCCAGGTTGAGGATGACGTTTTCCAGCTGGTGCGGGTCGACCAGGGCGCGCCAGCAATCGTCGGCCAGCAGCAAACGCGTCTCGATGGTTTCTCCGGTGGCGCGCCGCAGCAGCTCTTCCGTCGAGCGCAGCAGTTGCGCCAGGTCCGTCACCAGCGGTTTTAATGGTTGACGCCGCGCAAAGGCCAGCAACTGAGCCGACAGCTTGGCGCCCCGTTCCACGGCGGCCGAGGCGCTGGCGATGCGCTTGGCGGCCAGCGGGTCGTCTTCCAGGGTCATCTGCAGCAGTTGCAGATTGCCGGAGATAATTTGCAGCACGTTGTTGAAATCATGGGCCACGCCGCCCGTCAGCTTGCCCAGCGCTTCGAGTTTTTGCGATTGCAGCAGGGCCATCTCGCTGTGGCGCAATGATTCCTGCATGCTGCGCAAAGTACTTTCCGCCTGCTTTTCCAGCGTGACGTCGCGCCCGGTGGCAAAAATCAAGTCGCCTTCGGGGGCGGCCGACCAGGAAAGCCAGCGGTGGCCGCCCTCGCGGTGCCGGTAGCGGTTTTCAAAGCTGGGCATGGCTTCCTGCGTCACTTGCGCCAGCGCCTGGCGCGTGGCGGCGGCATCCTCGGGCAGCACGAAGTCGAACAGGCTGCGGCCCAGCATTTCCTCGGGCAGCCAACCGAGGATGGCGGCCGAGGCCGGGTTGACGGCGGCAAAGCAGCCCTCGGCATCGATGGCCACCATCAAGTCTTGCGCGCTGCGCCACAGCCGCTCGCGCTCGCTGTTGCGCGCGGCCAGGTCCGCTTCCAGCTTCTTTTCCACGGTGATGTCGCGCGCGCTGCAATACACCTTCTCGCCCTCGGGCACGGCGACCCACGAGAGCCAGTGCCAGCCGCCCAGCTTGTGGCGGTAGCGGTTTTCGAAGCGCAGCGCCGGCTGGCCCTGGTTGGCCGCCTCCCAGGCCGCATGGGTGCGCGTCAAGTCGTCCGGGTGAACCAGTTCCAGGAAGCGCGTCGTGCGGATTTCCTCCACCGACCAGCCCAGGGTGGCTTGCCAGGCGGGGTTCGAGTGTTCGAAGTAACCGTCCAGGTTGAGCACGCCCAGCAAATCGGGGCTGACGTTCCAGGTACGGCCAAATTCGCGCGTGCGCTCGGCCACCTGCATTTCCATGCTGGCACTGAGCGTGCGCAGGCGCGATTCCGCCTGGGCCCGCAGTATGGTCGACCAGACCCGTTCCGACACTTGCACGGCCAGTTCGATCTCGTCGGCATGCCACAGGCGCGCGGCGCGGCTGTGCACGACGAACAGGGCCGCCAGCCGGCCCTCCTTGGCAATGGGAATGTTCAGGAAGGCACGGATGCCCAGGCGCGCAAACGTGGCCAGCGCGGCCGGCGTTGCCGTGCGCGGGTCACTGGCCACATCGCTGACAGCAAGCACCTGGCCCGCGGCCAGCGTATCGGCCAGGCGGGCCGCATAATCGCCGAGGAAATATTCGCCTGCTGCACCGGGCGCCAGGCCATCGCTCCACGCATGTTGAAGGGTGGGGCATTGCAAGGTCTGGTCGATATCGAAACAGGCCACTTGCTGGGCTCCCAGACGCTGTCCCAGCAGCTGCGCCGACAGCGAGAGAATTTCGCCCGTGTCGTTCAGCAGGCGCAGCCGGCGTTCCAGTTGCAGCAGGAAGGCGACGCCGCTGGCGCCGGCCTGGCTGCGGGAGAGCGGTGTACTGGTCATGCCGGCCTCAGCTGCCGGCCAGCGGCAGGGTGACGCTGAACAGGGCGCCATTGCCGGGCTGGCTTTGCAGGGTGATGGCGCCGCCATGCGCATCGACCAGCTGCTTGGTGATGAACAGGCCCAGGCCCAGGCCGCCCGTGCGGTCCTGGTACATGACGCGCTCGAAGGCGTCGAAGATGCGTTCCTGGTCGCGCGCATTGATGCCGATGCCATGGTCGCGCACTTCGATGACGGCGCTGTTCTGCGTGTGCGCGAGGCTGATTTCCACGGGCTGGCCCTGGCCGTAGCGTACGGCATTGCTGATCAGGTTGACAACGATCTGCTCGACGCGGAACGCATCCCAGAAACCCTGGATGGGTTCGAAGGCCAGCACTTCCAGCACGCTGCCCGTGGCGGCCGCATACGGCCCCAGATCGTCTGCCACCCGGCGCACCAGACTGGTCAGATCGACGGCTTCGCGGCGGATCGACAGCTTGCCGCTGGTGATGCGCGAGACGTCAAGCATGTCGTCGATCAGGCGCACCATGCTGCGGATTTGCCGCCCGTCGCGCGCCACCATCTTGCCCAGTTTTTCCGGCTCGAAGGCGGCCAGGTTGCCCCGTTCCAGGTTGACGGTGCGCATCTGCGTTTCCAGGAACAAGGTGTTCAGGGGCGTGCGCAGTTCGTGCGCCACCATGGACATGAATTCGTCGCGCAGGCGCAACGAGCGCTGCAGTTCGGCCTGGGTGGCGCGCAATTCTTTCAAGAGCGCTTCCTGCTGCTGTCGGCTGTGCTCCAGTGCCTGCACCTGGCGCCGCGTCTCGCTGCGCTGCTGGTGCAGGGCCACGAAGACGTTGACCTTGCTTTGCACGGCATTGATGTCGAGCGGCTTGTGCAGAAAGTCGACGGCGCCGCTTTCATAGCCCTGGAAGGCAAAATTCATTTCCTTGCCGGCCGCCGTGACGAAGACGATGGGGATGTGGCGCGTCTTTTCCGTGCCGCGCATCAATTGGGCCAGCTCGAAACCATCCATTTCCGGCATTTGCACATCGAGGATGGCCAGCGCGAAATCGTGTTCCAGCAGCAGGGCCAGCGCCTCTTCGCCCGAAGATGCCTGGTACACGCTGCGGTCGCTCTCACGGATCAGCGCATTGAGCGCGCGCAAGTTTTCAGGCAAATCGTCGACGATCAGCAGTTTGGTGCTTGTTTCATTCATCATGTTTCATTCCTGGCATGATCATGCCGTCCAGCGTAGTGGGATACGGCGTGCGACTGAGCACGCTTGCGGTAGAGCTTTTCGGGACCGGGCAATGGTTCGAAATCGGCGGCGAATCTTGTGAAATGCGTGCTTTCCTTGCTGCCCAGGCCTAGAAAGCCCCGATGGCAAAGCGAGTCCTGGAACAGGCCCAAGGCCCGCTCCTGCAAGGTTTTATTGAAGTAAATCAGCACGTTACGGCACAAAATCAATTGCGTTTCAATAAAAACGCTGTCCGTGGACAGGCTGTGGTCGGCAAAATTGATACTGTCGAGCAAGCGCTGCTGGAAATGCGCGGTGGCATGCTCGACCGTGTAGTACTCGTCGAACTGCCCCAGGCCGCCCGCAGCCAGGTAGTTGTCGCCATAGTCGGCCATGCGGTGCAGCGGGTATACGCCGCGCGCGGCTGTAGCCAGCGCTTGCGGGTTGATGTCGGTGGCGTAGATCGTGCTGCGTTCGAGCAAGCCTTCCTCCTGCAGCACGATGGCCAGTGACAGCGCTTCTTCTCCCGTGCAGCAGCCGGCCACCCAGATCGTCGGCGACGGATAGGTTTTCAATACGGGCACCACGTGTTCGCGCAAGGCGCGGAAAAACGCCGGGTCGCGGAACATTTGCGTGACCGGCACGGTCAAAATCTGCAGCAGCTTGTCAAAGGCGGCCGGGTCGTCCAGCACCAGTTGCTGCAGGGCGGGCAAGTCCGTGCAGTGGAAACGCTCGATGGCCTGGTTCAGGCGGCGGCGCTGCGAGGGCAGGGAATAGTCGCGAAAATCATAGCTGTAGCGCTGACAGAGTTCTTCCATCAGCGCATGCATTTGCGCGTCCGTGTAGCGCAGGGACATCAGATGCGTTCCATCTTCGGCATCCATACGCGCAGCAGCGAATACAAGCGGTCCAGGTCGATCGGCTTGGCCAGGTAGTCGGACGCGCCCGCCTGCAGGCATTCTTCCTGGTCATTCTTCATGGCCTTGGCGGTAATGGCGATGATGGGCAGCTTGTTGTAGCGGCCGTCGGCGCGGATCAGCCGCGTCGCCTCCAGGCCATCCATGCCCGGCATCATGACATCCATCAACACCAGATCGATATCATCCACGCTGTTGAGCTTGCTGATGGCTTCGAAGCCGTTGCGGCCGATCTCCACCGCCACGCCTTTTTGTTCCAGCGCGTTCGTCAGGGCAAAGATGTTGCGCACATCGTCGTCCACGAGCAAGATCTTGCGCCCTTCAAAGACGCGCTCACGGCTGCGCACCTGCTGCAGCATGCCCTGGCGCTCGCTCGACAGTTCCGATTCCACCTTGTGCAGGAACAAGGTCACTTCGTCGAGCAGGCGTTCCGGCGAGCGGGCGCCCTTGATGATGATGGAGCGCGAATATTTCATCAGGTCCGCTTCTTCTTCGCGGCTCAGGTTGCGGCCCGTGTAGACGATGACGGGCGGGAAGGAGCACAGTTCTTCATGTTCCATGCGTTCGAGCAATTCGTTGCCCTGGATGTCGGGCAGCTTCAAGTCGATGATCATGCAGTCGAAAATCTGCGTCTTCAGTAATTCCAGTGCCTGCTCGCCCAGGGCCACGGCCGTGATTTCCACGTCGTCGTCGCTGATCAGGTGGACCACGCTTTCGCGCTGGCGTTCGTCATCCTCGACCAGCAGGATGCGCTTCATCTTTTGCGTGAATTTGGATTCGAGCTTGCGGAACACCTCCTTCAACTGCTCGCGCGTGCGCGGCTTGGTGGCGTAGCCGATGGCGCCCAGCTGCATGGCTTCCTGGATCTGGTCATTGCCGGACACGATGTGCACGGGAATGTGGCGCGTCAATGGATTTTCCTTGAGTTGCTGCAAGACCAGCAAGCCGGGGCGGTCCGGCAAGCCCATGTCGAGCAGGATGGCGTCGGGCAGGAACTCTTCCGCCAGACGCAGGCCTTCGTCGGCGCCGTGCGCCACCAGGCAGCGGTATTGCATTTCATGCGCGAGGTCGAACAGGATGCCGGCAAACGAGGGTTCATCCTCGATCACCAGCACGGAACGCTGGCCCGTCTTGCCAGGGGGGGCGCTATTGCGATCGTCCTGGAAGGTAGGCAGCGGCACGGGCTTGGCGGCGGGAGCCGCCTTGGGCGCGGCGACGGCGATTTTTGCGGGCGCTTGCGGCGCGGAGTTGGGCACTGCTGCTGCTTCCACTTCCACGGCGCGTTCCGGCATGACGGCCGGCAGCACCAATGTAAACGTGCTGCCCTGGGCTGGCGTGCTGGCCAGCTCGATGCTGCCGCCCAGCAAGGTTGCCAGGTCGCGCGAAATGGACAGGCCCAGGCCCGTGCCGCCATAGCGGCGGCTGGTGGTGCCATCGGCCTGGTGGAAGGCGTCAAAAATCTTGTGCTGCTGGTCGCTAGCAATGCCGATGCCGGTGTCCTGCACCTGGAAGCGCACCTGTCCAGCCGCATCGGCGCTCACGTGCAGGGACACCGTGCCCGTATCGGTAAATTTGATGGCGTTCGACAGCAGGTTTTTCAGGATTTGTTCCAGGCGCTGGCGGTCGCTTACCAGCGACGGCGGCGTGTCCGGCGCCACGCTGACGCTGAAAACCAGTTTCTTTTGCTGCGCCTGGGCGCCAAACAGCATCTTCATGCCGCTGAGCAGTTCGTCGAAGGGAACGGCTTCCGGCGTCAATTCCAGCTTGCCTGCCTCAACCTTGGAAATGTCGAGGATATCGTTGATGAGGGTCAACAAATCGTTGCCGGCCGAATAAATGGTTTGCGCAAACGTCACTTGCTCCGGCGTCAAATTGCCGCTGGCATTGTCCGACAGCAGCTTGGACAGGATGAGCGAGCTGTTTAACGGCGTGCGCAGCTCGTGCGACATATTCGCCAGGAATTCGGATTTGTAGCGGCTGGCCCGCTGCAGCTCTTCCGCGCGGGCTTCCAGCTGCGCGTGCGCCTGGCCGATTGCGATGTTTTTCTGGTCCAGCGACAGCGCCTGCACGGCCAGCTGCTCGTTCGACTGCTCCAGCGCCGCTTTTTGCTCTTCCAGGTGGGCTTGCGACTGTTCCAGCACGCGCGATTGCTCGCCCAGCTCTTCATTGGCCGTGCGCAATTCTTCCTGCTGCACTTCCAGCTCTTCATTCAGTTGCTGGGTTTCTTCCAGCACGTTTTGCAGGCGCTGGCGGTACAGGGCCGCTTCCAGCGAGGTGCCGACATTTGCCGCAATCAAGTTCAGCCATTCCTTGGCGCGGGTGCTGACGGGATGCGTAAAGCCCAGTTCGATGACGCCGTTGACGACGCCTTCATTGTTGACCGGGGCCAGTATCAGTTCCAGCGGCGCACCGCGGCCCAGGCTCGACGTCACGGTCAGGTAATTGTCAGGTACTTGCTTCACATGCTTGAGCTTTTTCTCGCGTGCCGTTTCGCCCACCAGGCCTTCGCCCAGTTTGAAGACTTGCTTGTCCTTCACGCCCTGTTCGTTGAAGCCGTACACGGCCGTGCGGCGCAGGCTGCCATCGTCGTCGACGACGTACAGGGTGGCGACGGCCACTTCCAGCCGGTGGGCGAGGAAATCGAGCACGTGCCGTCCCAGTTGCGGCAAGCCCAGCTGGCCGCTGGTATGGGCCGCCAGCTCTGTCTGCCCCGTGCGCAGCCAGGCTTGCTCCTGCAGCACGTCGTTATCCTTGCCGCGCTGCTCGAGCGCATCGTTGTAAATATCGGACAGGCGCAGCAGTTCGCGCCGGCCAAGGTAGGCGAGCAGGCCGGACATGCCCAGACTGAGGATCAGGAACACCACCACGGCCAGCATGGTGCGGCTCTCGGCCGTGTCGGCCCGCTCCTGGCGCAGCCGCTGTTCCATGGACAGGAAGGTGAGAAATTCGCGGCGGATTTCATCAAATTCCAGCTTGCCTTCGCCCTGGCGCACGCGCGCGAGGAATTCCTGGTTGCTGCGGCGCTGGGCGATCACGCCTTCGGCATACTCCATCCACTGGCCCTGCAGGGCGCGGATGCGGCGCAAGCGGTCCACCTGGATGGGGCTGTCGGACACGAGGTCGAGCAGGGTAGTCATTTCCACGGCAATCTTGGCCTTGCCCGATTTATACGGCGCCAAAAACGTTTCGTCGCCTGTCAACAGGTAGCCGCGCATGCCCGTTTCCAGGTCGACCGACAACTTCATCACCTCATTCGCATTGCCGATCACCCGTTCGGAATGCTCGACCGAGCGCAGGGCCGAAAGCAGGTAGACGATCAGGCCGACAAACACGAGAGCCGTGACGACCCCGATGACCAGCGGCAAGGTCACGTTGCGGGCGAGGATGCGGCGAAAGCTGAAGGAATCGATCGGGGTCTTGGTATTCATCATGTCCGTGTAAGGCTGGCGCGAAAAAGTCAATTTTAATTGAAATGCAAGTTTTCTGGAGCTCAAGCAAAGCGTGCGCTAGCATAACAGCCTTGCGATAGATTGCCGAGGCGCAAGGTCATGCAATGCGCGCCATCGCACAGATGAGGTGGAGTGGAATGGCTGCCAGGTATAAAAAAACGCCGGACGGTGCCGGCGTTTTTCACTGCGTTGCGCTCTGCGCTGTATATATATATGTCAATCGCGGATTTCCAGTGCCCGGTTCAGGCTCAGGGCTGCCAGCGAGGCAACGGCGCCCGACAGCAGGTAGAAGCTGACATAGGCGAGGCCGAAGTTGGCCGACAGGCCCAGCGCCACCAGCGGGGCGAAGCCGGCGCCCACCAGCCAGGCCAGGTCGGACGTCAGGGCCGCGCCCGTGTAGCGGAAGCGGGCAGGGAAGTTGGCCGTCACGGCACCCGATGCCTGGCCGTAAGACAGGCCCAGCAGGCTGAAGCCCACGAGGATGAACACGTCCTGGCCCGTATTGCCGCCGCCCATCAGGGTCGGCACGAAGGCGCTGAAGATGGCGATCAGCACGGCCAGCACGCCCAGGGTGGTGCGGCGGCCCACTTTATCGGCCAGCAAGCCGGAAATCACCACGCCGATGGCAGCCAGCACGGCGCCCAGCATCTGCACTTGCAGGAAGTCCGAAGCGGAACGCGTCTGGTAGACGGAAATCCATGACAGCGGGAACACGGTAACCAGGTGGAACAGGGCGTAGCTGGCCAGCGCGGCCAAGGCGCCGATCAGCACGTTGCGGCCCTGGCCGCGGCTCATTTCAAATACGCTCACGGGCTGCAGTTCGCGTTCGTCGAGCAGGCGCGCATATTCATTCGTCGATACCAGGCGCAGGCGGGCAAACAGGGCGACCACGTTGATGGCAAAGGCGACATAGAAAGGATAGCGCCAGCCCCAGTCAAGGAACTCTTCGTCCGTCAGGTTGACCAGCATGAAGCAGAACAGGCCGGCGGCGATCAGGAAGCCGAAGGGCGCGCCCAGCTGGCCCAGCATGGCGTACCAGCCGCGCTTGTTTTCCGGCGCGTTCAGGGCCAGCAGCGATGGCAAGCCGTCCCACGAACCGCCCAGCGCCACGCCCTGGCCGATGCGCAGCACGGACAGCCAGATGATGGCGGCAAAGCCCAGGTGCGAGTAGGTCGGCAGGAAGGCGATGCCGGCCGTCGACACACCCAGCAGGAAGAGGGCGATCGTCAGCTTGGCGCTGCGCCCCATGCGGCGCTGGATCTCCATGAAGATCACGGTGCCGAACGGACGGGCGATGAAGGCAAACGAGAAGATCAGGAAGGCATATAATGTGCCCTCCAGGCGTTCTTCAAAAGGGAAGAAGACGCGCGGAAACACCAGCACCGAAGCGATGGCGTAGACAAAGAAGTCAAAGTATTCGGAAGCGCGGCCGATGATCACGCCGACGGCAATCTCACCGGGGTCGATATGCGATTCGACCGTGCCGTCTCCGCGTGCGTCGCGCAGGGAATGGGGGGAAAAGTCGGCGGGTACATCCCCGCCGTGTGTGCGTGTGCTGGACATGATGATCGTCTCCAATATAGTTTCGAGTTCGGCCAACGCGTAACATACCCCGGGTGTCTCACGCCCGGAGTAGGATTATTCACCAGGTAGTCGTTAAAAAACTCTGCACATACCCAGTGAAAATCCGAGCAAGGGGGTGGACAAAACGTCCAATTGCCAACGCGCTCCAGTGAGAATACAGTACCATATCTTCATCCCCTGTACTGGACTTTCCTGTATGTTTTCATTAAAAGTTCGTCGCGGACTGCTTCTTTTACCTCTCGCATTGTTGGCTGGTTGCAATACGGTGGTACTGAATGCGTCTGGTGACATCGCAGTTCAGCAAGGCAATCTGATTGTCATCTCGACATTGCTGATGCTGTTGATTATCGTTCCGGTAATCGCCCTGACCCTGCTCTTTGCATGGCGCTATAGAAAAAACAATACCGCGGCCAAATACGAGCCGGACTGGGACCACTCGACTCGCCTCGAGCTGATTATCTGGGGTGCGCCCCTGTTGATCATCATCGTGCTGGGCCTGCTGACCTGGATCAGCACCCACACCCTCGATCCATATCGCCCATTGAGCCGTATCGACGCCAACCGCCCCATTCCTGCCAGCCACAAGCCGATGATCGTCGAAGTCGTGGCCCTGGACTGGAAATGGCTGTTCATCTACCCGGAGCAAGGCATCGCTTCCGTGAATGAACTGTACGCGCCCGTCGATCGTCCGATCCGCTTCAAGATCACCGCCTCGTCCGTCATGAACTCGTTCTTCATCCCCGCACTGGCAGGTCAGATCTACGCCATGCCGGGCATGGAAACGCAGTTGAATGCCGTCATCAACAAGCCTGGTGTATACAAGGGCTTCTCCGCGAACTACAGCGGTGCCGGTTTCTCGGGCATGCGCTTCAAGTTCCACGGTGTCAATGATGCGGACTTCGACAAATGGGTGGAATCGGCACGTGCCGGTGGTGGCGCGCTGAACCGCGACGATTACCTGTCGCTGGCCCAGCCTAGCGAACGCGATCCGGTGCGCCGCTACAGCGCCGTACCTAACGATCTGTACAAGGCAATCCTGAACCGCACCATCGTTTCCGACGCCCTGTGCGTGACGCCGGTCGAGCCATACAAATTGACGATGGCAAATAGCCCGGTAGCGGCCGTAACGGCAGTAGTCGCTAGCGATGCAATAGTTGAAAAGGGTGTTCAAGCCAAGTAACGACTGCATGAATCCCGCAGCGCATTGCGCTGCAGATACTGGCGCCGCTTGCCTGGCGCCTCCCTTTTTTCTCTGAGAGTAACAATGCTAGACCATATTGATCTGACGAAGCTTATCTTCGGCCGTCTGACTTGGGATGCAATTCCATTTCACGAACCTATCCTGCTGGCGACCTTTGCGATGGTCGCCCTGGGCGGTATCGCACTCGTTGCGGCACTGACGTATTTCCGCGTCTGGGGTACCCTGTGGCGCGACTGGATCACCAGTATCGACCATAAAAAAATCGGTATCATGTACATGATCCTGGGCCTGGTCATGCTGCTGCGCGGCTTTGCCGACGCGCTCATGATGCGTACCCAGCAGGCGATCGCCTTTGGCGACAATGCCGGCTTCCTGCCACCGCATCACTACGACCAGATCTTCACCGCCCACGGCGTGATCATGATCTTCTTCGTCGCGATGCCTTTCGTGACGGGTCTGATGAACTACGTGGTGCCGCTGCAAATCGGCGCGCGCGACGTGGCTTTCCCTTTCCTCAATAACTTCAGCTTCTGGATGACCACCATGGGCGCTGCCCTGGTCATGGCTTCGCTGTTCGTCGGCGAATTCGCCCGCACGGGCTGGCTGGCCTATCCACCGCTGTCGGGCATCGTCGGCAGTCCGGACGTGGGGGTAGACTATTACATCTGGTCCTTGCAGATTGCCGGGGTCGGGACGCTATTGTCCGGTGTCAACCTGATCGCCACCATCGTCAAGATGCGCGCGCCAGGCATGACCTGGATGAAAATGCCAGTCTTCACCTGGACCGCACTGTGCACCAACATTCTGATCGTCGCCGCTTTCCCGGTACTGACGGCTGTGTTGGCCATGCTGTCGCTGGACCGCGTTGCAGGCTTTAACTTCTTCACGACGGAACTGGGCGGCAACGCCATGATGTACGTCAACCTGATCTGGATCTGGGGTCACCCAGAGGTCTACATCCTGATCCTGCCACTGTTCGGTGTGTTCTCGGAAGTCGTTGCGACCTTCAGCAGCAAGCGTTTGTTCGGTTACGCCTCGATGGTCTACGCCACCTGCGTCATCATGATTCTGTCGTACCTGGTATGGCTGCATCACTTCTTCACCATGGGTTCTGGCGCCAGCGTCAATTCCTTCTTCGGCATCACGACGATGATCATTTCGATCCCGACGGGCGCGAAGATCTTCAACTGGCTGTTTACCATGTACCGCGGCCGTATCCGCTTCGAACTGCCTATGCTGTGGACGATCGGCTTCATGGTCACCTTCACCATCGGCGGCATGACTGGCGTGCTGCTGGCCGTACCACCGGCGGACTTTGTCTTGCATAACAGCCTGTTCCTGATTGCCCACTTCCATAACGTGATTATCGGCGGCGTGGTGTTCGGTGTATTTGCTGCAATTAACTACTGGTACCCGAAAGCCTTCGGTTACAAGCTCGACGCGTTCTGGGGCAAGTGCTCGTTCTGGTTCTGGTTCGTCGGCTTCTACCTGGCCTTCATGCCGCTGTACGTGCTGGGCCTGATGGGCGTGACCCGTCGTGTCAACCACTTTGAAGATCCATCGCTGCAAATCTGGACCATCATCGCCTGGTTTGGCGCCGTCTCGATCGCACTGGGTATCGCTTCCATGCTGATCCAGTTCTATGTCAGCTACCGCAACCGTCACGCCCTGCGCGACGTGACCGGTGACCCATGGGGTGGCCGTACGCTGGAATGGTCGACGTCGTCGCCTCCGCCAGACTATAATTTCGCCTTCACGCCACAAGTGCACGAACTCGATGCATGGACTGACATGAAGAAACACGGTTACCAGCGTCCGACGTCCGGTTTCACGAAGATCCACATGCCGAAGAACACCTGGGCTGGTTTCGTGATCGCCGCACTCTCCGCACTGGTCGGTTTTGGCCTGATCTGGCAAATGTGGCTCGTCGCCAGCATAGGCTTCGTGATCATGATGGTCACCATCATCGTCCATACCTTTAACTACAAGCGCGATTACTACATTCCTGCGGAAGAAGTGGTCCGTACCGAAGACGCTTACACTAAATTGCTGAGCAGCCATGTCTGATACCATCGCCCATAACACCGGCGCCGCTGGCGCCGCACCAAGCACGCGCAGCTACTTTGTGCGCGAGCACCACCCGGAAAACGGCAGCCTGCTGGGTTTCTGGCTCTACCTGATGAGCGATTGCCTGATCTTCGCCTGTCTGTTCGCCACCTACGCCGTGGTCGGCCGCAGCTATGCGGACGGCCCGACGGGCGCCGCGCTGTTCGACCTGCCACTGGTGGCTGTCAACACGGCCATGCTGCTGCTGTCGTCGATCACCTACGGCTTCGCCATGCTGGCCATGCAGCGCAAGCAATTGCGCAGCACCCTGGTCTGGCTGGGCATCACGGGCCTGTTCGGCTTGGCCTTCCTGTCGCTGGAAATGTATGAATTCATTCATCTGATCCACGAAGGCGCCGGTCCGCAGCGCAGCGCGTTCCTGTCGTCGTTCTTCGCCCTGGTCGGCACCCACGGCTTGCACGTGACGTTCGGCGTGATCTGGCTCGTGACCTTGATGTTCCAGTTGAACAAGCATGGCCTGACCCCGGAAAACGGCCGTCGCATGATGTGCTTGTCGCTGTTCTGGCACTTCCTGGACGTCATCTGGATCGGCGTCTTCACCTTTGTCTACCTGATGGGAGTGCTGCCATGAGCGACCACAACACACACGGCGATAGCCACCACCATGACCAGCACGATCATGGCAGCCTGAAAAGCTACACCATCGGCTTCATCCTGTCGGTGATCCTGACGGCCATTCCTTTCTGGCTGGTGATGACGAAAGCCATCACCAACTCGGGCACCATGGGCCTGGTCCTGCTGGCGTTTGCGGCTGTTCAAGTGGTCGTGCACATGGTGTACTTCCTGCACATGAACACCAAGTCCGAAGGCGGCTGGAACATGATGGCGCTGATCTTCACGATCATGATCGTGGGCATTGCCATGGCCGGTTCCCTGTGGGTCATGTACCACATGAACCACAACATGATGCCGGATCTGATGCCTGAGTACATGCATACGAAAACGGCTCCATGATGAGTCAACCGCGCCCAAGCAACACCGGGCGCGCCCCTGGCGCCGCATCGCAAGATGCTGCGCCAGGCCCACGCGGCATGGTCGTGCGATATGCATTGGCCGTGCTGGCGGGGATCTTATTTGCCGGTTTCTGTGCCTTGGGCACCTGGCAAGTCAAGCGCCTGTTCTGGAAGCTTGACCTGATCGAGCGCGTCGAACAACGCGTACATGCGCCCGCAACGGACGCACCTGGACCCGCAGCCTGGGCCAGCATTACGCCACAAACGGATGAATACCGCCATGTGCGACTCTCCGGTACTTATCTCCCCATTTTCAATACCCTGGTGCAGGCAACGACGGCACTGGGCAGCGGTTATTGGCTGATGACGCCATTGCGCCTGGCCGATGGCAGCACCGTGCTCGTCAACCGCGGCTTCGTGCCGAAACGCGCCAGCATCGCCGCCAGCACGCCGGCCGGCATCGTCAACGTCGACGGCTTGCTGCGCATCAGCGAGACGGGCGGCGGTTTCCTGCGCGAGAATAGTCCTGCCACGCAGCACTGGTATTCGCGTGACGTGGCCGCCATCGGCGCCTCGCACATGCTGAGCAACGTGGCGCCATACTTTGTCGATGCGAAGGAAAAGTCGGAAACGGCCAGTGACGCGCCCGTCGGCGGACTGACCGTGATTTCCTTCCACAACAACCACCTCGTGTACGCCTTGACGTGGTTTGCGCTGGCCTTGATGGTGGCCGGCATCAGCTGGTGGATCGTGCGTGAAGACAAGCGCCGCCGCGCCCGTGGCACCCAGCGCCAGGAAAGCGACCATGCCGGGCAGGATTGAGATCCTGCCCAACCGCGAAGTCTTAGAGCGCGGTGCGGTGGCGGCCGAGATGGAACATCCGGCCGGCCACCAGAACATGAAGCTGCTGATCCAGCTGCGCTGGCTGGCCGTGATCGGCCAGATCAGCACCATCTTCGGCGTGGGTGTAGGGCTGGGCATTGCCTTGCCCGTACCCTACATGCTGGAAGTGCTGTCCTGCCTCATCGCTTTCAATCTTGCCAGCCTCTTGCGCTGGCACGAACGCCAGCCCGTTTCCAACACGGCTCTGTTCCTCGCGCTGCTGGTCGACGTCACCGTGCTGACGGCCCAGCTCTACCTGAGCGGCGGCATCAGCAACCCGTTTGCCTTCCTGTATTTGTTGCAAGTCATCCTCAGCGCCGTGCTGCTGGAAGTGTGGTCGACCTGGATCATGGTGGCGATCACCAGCCTGTGCCTGGCAGGCCTGGCCTTGCTGCCCGGTCCCTTGACCTTGCCTATCGACCCCGAGCGGGGTTTTTCCAGCCTCTACGTGCAAGGCTTGCTGATCTGCTTCATCCTGAATGCCGCCTTGCTGGTGGTGTTCATCACACGCATCAACCGCAACCAGCGCGCCGGCGACGCCAAGGTGGCTGATCTGCGCCAGCGCGCGGCGGAAGAAGAGCACATCATCCGCATGGGCTTGCTGGCCTCGGGCGCCGCGCACGAGCTTGGCACGCCGCTGGCGACCCTGTCCGTCATCCTCGGCGACTGGCGCCGCATGCCGGAACTGAGCAAGAACAGCGAATTGCTGGAAGAAATCACGGAAATGCAGGCACAGTTGCAGCGCTGCAAGAGCATCGTCAGCGGCATTTTATTGTCGGCGGGCGAGGCGCGCGGCGAATCGTCCGTGAAAACGACGATCAACACCTTCCTCAACGACCTGGTCGACGAGTGGCGCAGCAGCCGCCCGATCCAGGGTTTCGAGTACGATAACCGCATCGAGCATGACGTGCCCGTCGTCTTCGATTCGACCCTGAAACAAACCATTTGCAATGTGCTGGACAATGCGCTGGAAGCGTCGCCCGACTGGCTGCGCTTCGAAGCGACGCGCGAAGCGGACGCCTTGCACCTGGTCATTACCGATGCTGGCCCCGGCTTCGAGCCGTCGATGCTGACGCACCTGGGCAAACCGTATCAAAGCAGCAAGGGCAAGCCCGGTGGCGGCCTCGGTCTGTTCCTGGTGGTGAATGTCGCGCGTACCCTGGGTGGTACGGTGACGGCGCGCAACAGGGTGCAGGGCGGGGCGGTAGTGCATCTGGCCTTGCCGCTGGCAGCCATCAAACTGGAAAGAGAAAGCGACCACCATGCAGGATGACCGTCTGTTACTGATCGTGGAGGACGACGCGGCATTTGCCCGCACCCTGGGCCGCTCGTTCGAGCGGCGCGGCTACCAGGTCATCCTGGCCACCAACTTCGATGAAGCGAGCGCCTTGCTGAAACAAAATTGCCCCGACTACGCCGTCGTCGATCTGAAGTTGAATGGCAATACGTCGGGCCTGGCTTGCGTACAGATGCTGCACCAGCACGATCCGGAAATGCTGATCGTCGTGCTGACGGGTTACGCCAGCATCGGCACGGCTGTCGAAGCCATCAAGCTGGGCGCCTGCCAGTACCTGGCGAAACCGTCGAATACGGACGACATCGAAGCGGCTTTTGGCCACGTGGCCGGCAACGCCGACATCGAACTGACGAACCGCGCCACCAACATCAAGACCCTGGAGTGGGAACGCATCCACGAAATGCTGGCCGAGACGGATTTCAATATCTCGGAAACGGCAAGGCGGCTGGGCATGCACAGGCGCACCCTGGCCCGCAAGCTGGAGAAGCAGCGGGTGAAGTAGGGCGCTTTCCGGCAGACGGCGCACAATTGCTATCTTTCCGATTTTCAAACACGCATCGCGTCAGGGGCGGCGCCCGCTCGCCTGGCATCGCTGGTTCACTGAACAGGCTTAACCACCGGCGCTCAGCGCCTTGATCCGCGCCACGGCGTTGACTTGCTCCTTGTCCACTGCGACAGCCTTTTCGTAGGCGGCAATCGCCAGCGCTTTTTCGCCAAGTGCCTCGTACGCTTCGCCTTCGCTGTCGAAGGCATTGCCAAATTGCGGCTCGATGTGGGTCGCCAGCTTGAACAGCTCCACGGCGCCGCGCGCCTTGTTTCCGCGCAGGAGCTGGTAGCCCAGGTTGTTGAGGTTGAGGGGGCTGAGTTTGAAGTCCGGCGACGCCGCCGCCATGCTGGTATAGATCGCTTGCGCATCCTTGAAGCCGCCGTCGGCGAAGGCGCGCAGGAAGTCCGATTCGCCCAGCAATGAGAATTTGGCTGGCCGGAACTGCATCGACATCACTTGCGGCGCGATTCCGTGCCGCGCCGGGGACTGTTGCAGGAATTCCCGCGCCTGGGCATCGTTTTTCAGGTAGGCGTCCAGAAAGCGGCGCACATACAGCGTGCCGCTGTGGTATGCCAGCACGACATCGGCGCGCTGGTAGTCGCCGAATGCATCGTCAGCGGAAAAGCGCAAGTGCCACGCGCTGAAGTGCGGATGCGTCATCGGATGCATGGTGCCGATGTAGACGTCGGAATACTTCATGCTGTTGAGATAGCTGATGCCCAGTTTGTCGTTGAGCTCCAGCTCCTCTGCCGACGGGGCACGGGCGCCCAATGACAGCATGGGCACGGGCGTGCGCGCAGGCCGCACATAGGTGGCGGCGCCCCATATCTTGGGATGAAACCGGATCGAACCGTCGAGGCTGACCAGGGCCTTGATGCGGCTCGAACGCGCTGCGGCAAAGACGTTGGCCATGCCGCCCCAGCTGAAACCGGTCGCTGCAACCTTGCTGATGTCGGCTTGCGGCAGGGTTTGCGCATAGTTGACAAGGAAGGCAATATCGGCGGCCTGCGCCTCGACGCCTTCGACGTCTTCCGTCATGACGACAGAGCGGGCGCCCAGGCTGCGGCTGGCGATGACCACATAGCCGTGGCTGGCCAGGTATTCGCACAAGTCCAGGTTTTCGTGTGCGGGGGCAGCGAAGCTAGGCGCGTAGATTACCACCGGGTAGATTCCTCCGGAGGGCGGGGCGTCGCGTACGGCGAGGGTGGCACTGCCGTACTGGGCTTTTTGCGGTCCCGACATCCAGGCTGCGCGCTGCCTGGCCGCCTCCGCGCCGGAGAATGCGAAGTCCACGTCGGACAAGCTGGCCGCGCGATAATCGGCCACCTGCATGCGGGAACCTGCCGTCTTCCTGGCCGGATACCAGACGAGCGTCTGGATCGCGCGCCCGCTGCCCGTCGGGAGGGGCTTGCCAAAGGCGTCCAGCTGCGCGTCCATTACGCGGCTGTAGTCATACTGCTGCACGATGCGCAGGCCGACAGCGTGCGGGCCCGCCTCAGGGATCAGCGAAAGGGGGGCGGCAGCGGCGTTCAGCGTAGCGGCCGTGCACAGGATCAGGAGGAGAAGTTTTTTCATGTCCAGGTATCGTTGTGAAGTGAATAGGTGCGCGCGGAAAAGGCTAGTGGTTTTCGAAAGTCAGCTCGAGCACGCTGTCGTCGCTCCAGTCCTGCTCCCGCAAGGGCGGCGTGAACGACGCGCCGCTGAAGGGCACGGGCGCGCTTTTGCCGTTGAAGCTGATCGTTGCAGCCGTGATGCGCCGCGGTTCGACAAAGCTGTAGGTTCCCTTTTGCGACACGAAATTGCACGGCCCGCCCAATGCGCCCATCGCCGTGCGCATGGCGAAAGGCAAGGAGTCCTTGTCGATGGCCCAATGGACTTCGCACGTCAGTCGCAAGTCGCCCAGGCGGCGGATGGTGTCGCTGCTCGCCGCGCTGCGGATGTAGGGAATCCACCGGACCGAGCCGGCCTTGCGGTTCAAGGTCAGCTCGGCCTTTTCATACAGCGGGCCCAGTTCGACGGGCAAGCCGAAGATATTGCGCTCCCCCAGCGGTATCGCCGTACCTGCATCGTCACTTTCCAGCCTGAGCGCGATGGCGTGCATGTCGACGTCGGGACGGCGCGCTTCCAGGATGAAGCGCAATTCGGCGCCTGGCGCCAGCGCATGTTTTTCTTCGAACCGTTTTACGCCCTTGAGCATGGCACTGTAGGGCTTCCAGTCCGGATCCCGTATACCCTTCACATTGACTGACGCCGCCGCATCCTGCCCCGCTTGCGCCATGACTTGATCAGTATCAGCGTATGCCTGCGCCGCAGCGCCGCACAAGCACAGCAGAAGACCAGTTTTCTTGATTGCTCGCATCCCCGATCTTTCTACGCATCAATGGAAACGTGAGTGTAGAAAAAAACAACGCCACGAGCAAGTTATTAAGACAGAATGTGAATGGGGGATCAATGGAATGCGTGAAAGTGCTGTTTTCCCGCATTAGGCGCACCGGTATTTACGTCAGTGCCATCAGCAAGCCGGAAGCAATGACTACCGCCGCAAACAGGGCAACGGCAAAGCGATTGTGAGGGAACCCCCTGGCCGGAGGATAGTGGCCCAGCGTGAGTAGTCGCAGCATTGCCCAGCCTGGCCAATAGAACAGTTTTTCTATGACTGTTCCCAACAGGCCATACAGTAACAGGCGTACGATCCATACGATGGCGTCGAAAATCCAGTCAAGCACGGTATATCCTCGGGGGGCACAAGCAGCGGCATGGATGGCTGCAATGGTCGTCAGATAGGCTGATTGAGCTCAAGCCGCCGCCAGCCACGCCATCTTTTGCACCTGGATATGGGGATGGCTTTCCAGCGGCTCCCATTCCGGCAAAAAGACAAAGCCCTGTTTCTGGTAAAACGCCGCCGCGCGCGCATTCTCCTGTGCCACGTCGAGCACCAGCCGCGCGTGGCCGTTGCCGACGGCACATTGTTTCACGGCGTCGACCAGGCCTTGCGCCACGTCCAGACCCCGACATTCCGGATGTACCCACATGGCGATCAGATGGCAATCGCCATTGCCGGCTACCACTTGCGCGGCGAGGCCGATGGGCTGTTCTCTCTCCAAGGCGAGGAAAAACGTGCGCTGCGGCGTGCTGATGGCGCGCTGTTGCCAGTCTGCATCGCTAAGGCGGGCCGCGCTGGCGTGGCTGGTGCCAAAGGCGGTGGGGGCGTCGAGCAGGGCGGCCAGGCGCGTGGCTTTCAGCGCCGGCCAGTCGGCGGCGCTGGTGGGGCGGATAATGATAGTCTTCAAATCGGCGACATGCCTTAACTGGTGGGCGCGGCCGTGGACGACGATATCTTCCTGTACGCTTCTGCCAGCATCGTGACGGTCGCCACATCGTTCACGCTGCGCGCCTCGATGAGCGTTTCTCCCGCAGTGATGGTGACATCGCCGTTTGCATAACTGGCGGGAAAGCGCCGTTCGGTGATCTTGTTGCCGAGGACATTGCGCGTATAGCGCAGCGCGATGAGCCGCTCGCCTTCCTGTTTGATGACGATATAGTTCGGGACGGTGGTGCGTTCCAGTTTCCAGGTGCCAATAAAGTCTTCGACAGGGGCGGCGCTGGCGTGCAGCGCGCAGCAGGCGGCGAGGGCGCCCAGGAGCAGTTTCTTCATGGTGTTGTCAGCCTATGCAAGAGTGGCCTGCAGTGCAGGAAAATGCGTCCATCATGCTTGAATGGTGTGGCGCCTCTCCATGGGGTGACGCCAAACATTGAAGTATTTGACAATATTAACAGGATCGCTGCCATGCCGGCTGCGCATTTGTATTGATTGCGCGCAACTTAGGACTGGTCCCACACTTCGATGCTGAGCAACTGTCCTGACAGGCAAGCGGCGATGCGTTCGGGATACACGGTGATGCTGCCGGGCCAGCCCGTGAGTTCATCTTGCGGAAAGTCGCCATCGTGCGCCTCGGCAATGCCCGCCTGCAGCAGGGGCGCGATGATGTCCACCGGGGCCGTATAGCGGTTGGGAAAGCCGTTGAACGCCAGCTGGGTCGCCTTGCCTTGTGCGCACAGTTGGGCGATCCAGTCCGCGCCGAACAGGCCCGCTTCCCAGCTGGCCAGAAAGGCTTCCTTGTTGACTTTCGTCATATCGGCCATCTGTTCGGGCGTTTGCGTCGAGATAATGGTCCACCAGCCTGACATGGGCACTCCTTGTGAAAAGTAATATTTAACGGGTCATGGCCCGGCGCAGCACATAGCTGAGCCCATCGACGGCGGCCACCATCAGCAGCATGGCGGCGATGACCGTGGCGGCACTCTGCATCTGGAACAGCGACAGATGGTACTTCAGCATCTGCCCCAGGCCGCCCGCACCGACGACGCCGAGGATGGCGGCGGCGCGGATATTGTTTTCCCAGCGGTACAGCGTGTAGGACATCATTTGCGGGCTGCATTGTGGCAAGGTCGCGTACAGGAAGGCTACGGCAGGGCGCGCGCCATTGATGCGCAAGGTGGCGGCCGGCAAGGGCGGGCAATTTTCAAACGCATCGGCAAACAAGCGTCCCAGCACGCCCACCGTATGCAGAGCCAGCGCCAGGGTGCCCGCGAAAGGTCCCAGGCCGGCGGCGATCAGCAGGATCGAGGCCCACACCAGTTCGGGAATCGAGCGCAGCACGTTGAGCACCGCGCGCGTGGCATTGCGCGCCAGCTTGCCAAAACGGCCGCTGGCGGGCAGGGCCAGCAGCGCGCCCAGCACGGCGGCGATCACCGTGCCGATGGCCGACATGGCCAGGGTCTCGAAGGTGGCCACGCCGACTTTCATCAAAAAGTTGGGCGCCAGCTCGGGCGGGGCGAAGCCGTGCAGGAAGTCGGCGCTCGTGCGCACGGCGTCGGCGCTGAAGAACTCGCCCCATTTCAGGGGCAGTGTGGCGAAGCTGGCGATGACCAGCAGTAATAACCCTGCCAGCAAGGCCCAGGTCGACCAGCGCACGGGAGCGGACGCAGGCAAGGCGGGCAGCATCGGTCCCGTTTTCATGCCAACCTCCGGCGCAGCATGGCGGAAACGGCGTCAGCGCCCGCCACCAGTAACACGAAGACGATCAGCATGGTGGCCAGTTCATTGCCCGCCATCATCTTCATCGATTCATCCATGCGCTGGCCCAGGCCGCCCGCACCGACAAAGCCCATGACGACGGAGCCGCGGATCGCGCATTCCCAGCGGTAAATCGTGTACGACACCAGTTCGGCGGCCGATTCCGGCAAGGCGCCATACAGCAGGGCTTTCAAGCGGCCGCTGCCGTTATTGAGCAAGGCGTTGCAGGCGGCGGCATCCGACGATTCGAGGATTTCCGCATACACCTTGCCCAGCATGCCGCAATAGGTGAGGGCGATGGCGATCACGCCCGCCGTCGGTCCCAGTCCCACGATGCGCACCAATAACAAGGCCCAGACCAGTTCCGGCACGCTGCGCAGCAGCACCAGCAGCGCCCGGACTGCGTGGCGCGCGTTGGCGGCCAGGGGCGAGACGGTGCCGCTGCCGATGCGCGAAATCGACAGGCGCTCCGTCACCAATAACGTCAGCGGTATGGCCCCCAGCATGGCCAGCGCCATGCCGGCCGTGGCCATGGCGATGGTTTCCCAGCTGGAAATGGCCACCAGCTGCAGGAATTCCAGCGAGTGGGCGGGCGGCACGAAGCTGGCAAGGAATTGCCAGGTGGCGGCCAGGCTTTGCGCATCCCATAAAATCCACGGCTTGAATTCGGCCTGCACCAGCATCGGCCACAGCACGAGCAGCACGACGGCAGCCCCGATCAGGCGCCCGCGCCAGGCGGGATCGCGCGGCATGGCGGCGTTGGCATTCTTCAGCAAAGGGGCCTCGCCGCGTCCTGGTTCGCCTCCAGCACCTCGATCAGGGGCGCCGGATCGGCCTTGTTGCGGTACAGCTGCTCTATCATGGCGTCACTGACGTCGGCGCTTGCCGCGTCGAAGACGATCTTGCCATCGCGCAAGGCGACGATGCGCGTAAAACAGGCGCGTGCGATTTCCACCTGGTGCAGGCTGCAGATCAGGGTGGCGTTGCGCGCTGTCGCTTCCGCTTGCAGCACATGGATCGTCTGCAAAGCGAGTGTGGGGTCGAGCGCGGACAGCGGTTCGTCGACGAGGAAGACCTCCGCATCCGACACGAGCGCGCGTGCCATGCCGCAGCGCTGGCGTTCGCCGCCGGACAGGCGGTCGACTCTTGCATACAATTTGTCCTGCAGCTCGAATTTGCCCAGGGCTTCCCACGCGGCGCGCGGGTCGACGGGCGCCAGCAGGGAACGGATGGCCGTCCACAAGCTCCATTGCGGCAATCGGCCTGCCAGCACGGCGTTGACGACCCTCTGGCGCGGCGGCAGCGGCGGCGTTTGCGGCGCCAGGAACAATCGCGCGCGCAAGGCGTGGCGTTCGCCGCTGGCGATCTGCCAGGGAGAAGTGCCGAGGATGTTCAGGCTGCCGGATTCAGGGCGCAGCGCGCAGGCCAGGGTATGCAGCAAACTGGTCTTGCCTGCGCCGGAAGGGCCGATCAGGGCGATCTGTTCGCCCTGGGCCACGTCCAGGTCCAGCTCGCGCAGTGCCAGCGCATTGCTGGCGGCGCCCGCGTGGTGGACGCTGACCTTGTGAAGTTGGAATGTCATGCGATGTTTCGGTTTTTTGGGGCGGTGTCGGATTACGCCATGCAAGGGCAACGTAGGTCGGATTAGCGGCGAAGCCGCGTAATCCGACACAGTGAAGCCAACAATGTTGTCGGATTACGGCCTCCGGCCTAATCCGACCTACGGTAAACGCGTCGGCGTAAATTACTTCAACAGCTTCGCATCGCGCGCGGCCGCTTCGATATCCTTGTAGTTCTCGGCCTTGGTCGGGATGAACTTCGTGGCGCGCTGCAGTTCGAGGATTTCCTTGCCTTCCGGCGTGGAAGGGTCCAGCGCCAGGAAGGCGTCCGTCAGCTTCTTGCGCACGACGGGATTCATGTCGGCGCGCACGCTCCAGTTGTAGTCGTAGTAGCCGGGCGTCGTGTAGAACACGCGCACCTTGCTCGGATCGACTTTTTTCGCTTCCACCAGCTTTTCCCACACAGAAATATTCAAGGTGCCAGCATCGACCTTGCCGCCGGCCACTGCCGCCACGGTGGCGTCATGCGCGCCGGAAAACGCGATACGCTTCATGTCCGTATCCGGGTTGATCTTGGCGGCCAGCAAGTAGTAGCGCGGCATCAAATGGCCCGAGGTCGATGATTCCGAGCCGAACGTGAAATTTTTGCCTTTCAGGTCGGACAATTGATTGATGTCCTTGCTGGTGGTCACGAATACGGAGCGAAATTTCGTGTCTTCCTCGCGCTGCACCAGGGGCACGATCTTGCCGCCGCTGCGCACGTTCGCTTGTACGAAGGTAAAGCCGCCGAACCAGACCATATCGAGCTTGTTATTGATCAAGCCTTCCACGGACGCCGCGTAATCGGTGACAGGCGTAAATTCCACCTTCATGCCCAGCTTTTTCTCCAGATAGCTGCCCAGCGGCTTGAACTTGCGCTGCAGTTCCGTCGGCGCTTCATCGGGGATGGCGGACACGCGCAACACTTGCTGCGCCTGCGCCAAGCCGCTGTGGATGGCCAGGGTGGCGGCGACGGTGGCCAGGATGGCGGGGAACTTGCTCAATGAGTTGGAGAACGTGGTCATGGGACTGCCTTTAAGAAAATTGTTCATTAATATACGGAAACCCCGGTACTGCCGTCCTGCATCTCGCCGATGACAACGGCGTCGCCAAAGCCTTCGGCGCGGAAAATCGCCAGCACTTGCTCGACGGCTTCCGGCGCACACGCCACCAGCAGGGGGCCTGCCGTCTGCGGGTCCGTCAAAATCGCCTTGTCGATGGCGCTCAGGCTGTCGGCCAGCGCCACTTGCGCGCCGTAGCCCTGCCAGTTGCGGCCGGAGGCGCCCGTGATATTGCCATTCTGCGCCAGTTGCTGCACTTGCGGCAGCAGCGGCACGGATGCCATGGCGATGCGCGCCTGCAATTTGGCGCCGCGCGCCAGTTCGAGGGTGTGGCCCAGCAAGCCAAAGCCCGTCACATCCGTCAGCGCATGCACGCCGTCCAGCAGGGCCAGTTTCTTGCCCGGGGTATTCAATTTGGTGGTGTTGGCTATCAGCGAGGCGTAGCCATCCGCGTCCAGCGCATTCTTTTTCAGCGCGGCCGACAAGATACCCACGCCGATCGGCTTGCCCAATACCAATTTATCACCGGCGCGCGCGCCCGCATTGCGCTTCACTTGCGAGGGGTGGACCAGGCCCAGCACGACCAGGCCGTAGATCGGCTCGACGGAATCGATGGTGTGGCCGCCCGCGATGGGAATGCCGGCCTGGGCGCAGATGGTTTCGCCGCCCTTCAAGATGAGGCCGATGGTTTCCACGGGAAGCTTGTTGATCGGCATGCCCACCAGGGCCAGGGCCATGATGGGCGTGCCGCCCATGGCGTACACATCGGAAATGGCATTGGTGGCGGCGATGCGGCCAAAGTCGAACGGGTCGTCGACGATGGGCATGAAGAAATCCGTGGTGGCGATCAGCGCCTGCTCGTCGTTGAGCTGGTAGACGGCCGCGTCATCCGAGGTTTCTATGCCGACCAGCAATTCCTTCGGCAGGGGAAAGCCGCCGCTGCCCTTTAAAATGTCGGCCAGCACGCCGGGCGCAATTTTGCAGCCGCAGCCGCCGCCATGGGCAAATTCGGTCAATCGGATGGGGGTTGGAACGCTATCGGACATGGTCGTCATCCTGCTCAAAAAGGTCATTGGAAGCTACGCCGGCGCTTACGCGGCGCTGGCGGTACGGGGTTCGCCGACGATAGCACATAATGCACGCGCGGCTTGCTCAAAGGCATGTTCTGAAATATCGGGCAAGACCAGCGGCGTCGCCTGGGCGTAGCGGCTGAAGTTGCGGGCGATCGATTGCCGGTAGACGGGGTCGTAATGCTGCACCAGCAACTCTTCCACCAGCTCGGCCATGCGGCCCGAAGTGGCCAGTTGCTGCCAGTGGGCAATTTTCTCCTTGCCATGCAGCTGCGTCAACAGGGCCAGCTGCACGTTCAGGCGGGCCGGGTCGCCGACGAAATGCGCATAGTCTTGCATCAGCAATTGCACGCGCTGGGCCGTATCGAGCCGCACGTCCGTGCAGGCGGAAGCACGCATCTTTTCCATCAGCGCATCGGGCACGCGCAACCGACCCACTTTTTTGCTTTCGGACTCGATGAATACAGGCAGCAACGGGTCAAAAGTACGCAGTTGCTGCCACAGCGCACTTTCAAACGCTTTTTGCGCTGGTTGCTCTTCCTCGGGCAAACCGCCCAGCACGGAGCCGCGGTGGGCCGCCAGGTCTTCCAGGTCGATTACTTGCGCGCCTTGTTTGTCGAGTACCTGCAGCAAGCGGCTCTTGCCGCTGCCCGTGGGACCGCACAGCACGTTGATGAAGTCGAAGCGCTCGGGCAGGGTGGCCAGCTCGGCGTTCACATGGCGCCGATAATCCTTGTAGCCGCCCTCAAGCTGCGTGACGGGCCAGCCGATACGCGCCAGGATGTGCGCCATGGCGCCGCTGCGGTTGCCGCCGCGCCAGCAGTAGACGAGGGGCTTCCAGTCGTGCGGGTGGCCCAGAAAACTCTCTTCGATATGCCGTGCGATATTTTTCGCCACCAGCGCCGCGCCCAGCTTCTTCGCTTCGAAGGCGCTCGTCTGTTTATATAAAGTGCCCACCCGTACGCGCTGCTCGTCGTCCAGCACGGGCAGGTTGATGGCGCCCGGCAAGTGGTCTTCCGCGAATTCGGACGGGCTGCGCACGTCGATGATGGCATCGAACTCGTGCAAGCGGGACAGGATGTCGCTGAAAGGCAGGACTGCAGGGTATTTCATCGTGGCGCGGCTGCTTGGAATGGGGAAAGATGTATTATCCCCGATAAAGGCCGCTGGCGTGGGGCTTTGGCGCCGCGCCTCACCGCCGCCCTTACACTTCCCGCTCAGGGCCGGCATCTTGCATGCCGGAAAAGAACTGGACCAGGCTGTGCGGCGCCTCGTCGCCAAAGCACAGGTGCAGGATGCGCTTGGACTCCGCCGCAGCCACGCTGCTGCGCGCAAACAGCGCCGTTTCATACGCCAGCAGGGCCGCGTCCATGTCGCCCGGCTGCGCGGCAAGCGCCTGCGCCAGCTCGGCGCCATCGAGCATGGCCAGGTTGGCGCCTTCGCCGGCCGGCGCCATCAAATGGGCAGCGTCGCCCAGCAAGGTTACGCCCGCAACGCGCTGCCAGCGGTGGTCGACGGGCAGCAGGTGCACGGGACGGGGCACGGGCGGTGTGTCCGCGTCCGTGATCAGGGCCGTCAGCGCGGGCGCCCAGCCGGCAAATTGCGCGGCGATGCAAGCGCGGGCGGCGGCGGGATCGGCAAAATCGATGGCGGCCAGCCATTCCTCGGGCTTGCTCAAGGCCACATACGCATGCAGCACGCCATCGGCTTCCCGGTGCGCCTGGATGCCTTTTCCCGGCGCCAGCGCGAACAGGGCGCCCGCGCCCACGGCTTGCGCGCTGGCCTGGTGGCGACGGTCGCTGTCGAACAGATACGTTTCGATGAAGGCAATGCCGCTGTACCCGGGCTGCGCGCTTGAGAGCAGGGGCCGCACCCTGGACCAGGCGCCGTCCGCGCCCACCAGCAGGTCGCTGGTTGCCGTGGCGCCATTTGCAAAGCTCAGCATGTGTTGGCCGCCGTCCATGGTTGTGATGCTGGTCAATTTATGGCCCCAGCGCACGCAGCCGTCAGGCAAGGCATCGAGCAGGATGCGGCGCAGTTCGCCGCGCGCCACTTCCGGCCGGCCACCGGTGCCATCGTCCCCCTCGTCGAGCAAAACGGTGCCGTGCTGATCGAGCACGCGGCTGGCCTCGCCGCCTGCATGGATGAGGGTGCGGAAGGCGTCATGCAAGCCAGCCGCCCGCAGCGCTTGCTGGCCGCTTTCCTCGTGGATATCGAGCAGGCCACCCTGGCGGCGCGCCTGCGGCGACGCATCCGCCTCATATACTGTGGCGGCGATGCCGTGGACGTGCAGCACGCGGGCGAGCATCAGCCCGCCCAGGCCCGCGCCGATGATGGCGATATGCATGGTGATCCTTGAGGGTAGTGTCCAAAATGTTGGTGGAACAGCGTTCCAGAGGAATTTTGCGGCAAGCCAGCATCTGTGTCAAGATAAGCGATGTCCAATACTGTAGCGCCCCCTCCACGACGCGCCGATGCCCTGACGCGCGACACCATCATCGATGCCGCCATTGCCTTGCTCGATACAGCCGGCGAGGGCGGCCTGACCTTCCGCGCCCTGGCCACGCGCCTGTCCACGGGGGCGGGCGCCATTTACTGGCACGTGGCCGACAAGGATGATTTGTTCACGGCGGCCAGCGACGCCATCGTCACCCGGGCCATGGATGCCGCCCCGCAAGGAGCTTCGCCGCAGGCGGGCATACGCGCCGTGGCGCTGACCATGTTCGAGGCCATGGATGCGCATCCGTGGCTGGGCTCGGCCCTGTCGCGCGCGCCGGGCCAGCTGCCCAGCGTGCGCATTCTGGAACGCCTGGGCCAGCAAGTCGATGCCCTGGGCGTGCCGCAGCACAGGCAATGGCTGGCAGCATGCACCTTGTTGAACTATTTGCTGGGCGTGAGCGGACAAAATGCGGCCAATGCCGTCATCGCCAGGGACAAGGGCCTGGAGCGCGCGCATTTCCTCGACAGCCTGGCGGGCGCGTGGTCACGCCTCGATGCGCAGGCGTTTCCGTTTGCCCGCAAGGTGGCGGGGCAGTTGCGCACGCACGACGACCGGGAGGATTTTCTGGCGGGAATCGACCTGATCGTGCATGGCATGCAGGTGCTGCAAGCGGACCGCTAGCCCAAAAGATGCCCCAGCAGCGGTGCCAGCAGCACCGTCACGACGCCCGAAAAAATCATCGTCAGACTGGCCACGGCGCCTTCTTCCGTGCCCACGCGGCGCGCCACGGACAGGCCAAAACCGTGCGCGGCCGCGCCATACGGCGCGCCACGGGCGATACGCATGCGCAAGGGCAGCAGTTTTAACAAGGGTTTGCCCAGCATCAAGCCGAACAAGCCCGTCATCACGACAAAAATTCCCGTCAGCTGGGCCGAGCCGCCCATGTGGCGCGACGCTTCCAGCGCGAATGGCGTCGAGACAGACCGCGCCAGCAGGCTGCGCGCCATGTCGCCATGCACGCCCATCAGCCGGTCCAGCAGCAGGGTGGCGGCGACGGATGCCACGATGCCGGCGCAGCTGCCCAGCGACAGGGCCAGCCAATGCTTGCGAATCAGCTTGCGCTCCTGAAAGATGGGCAGGGCGAAGGCGATGGTGGCCGGCCCCAGCAGCCACGGCAGCCAGCGCGTTTCGCCGAAGTACGTGGCGAACGGCGTCGAGGTCGCCTGCACGATGACGATCAATATCGCCGAGGTGCAGATGGCGGGCGTCAGCAAAAAATGCGGGTGGCGGCGGTGCACGGCCTGATTGCCATAGAACAAGACCAGGGTCAGCAGCAAGAACAGCAGGGACAGAATCAGGGTACTCATGCTGCCGCCCTGGCTGTGCGCTGGCGCACGAGTTTTTGCAGGCGCAGCTTGCGCTCATAACGGCACACCCATTCCACCGTCAACGCCGTGGCCAGCATCACGCTGGCAAAGCCCAGGCCGATATTCACGAACAGCATCAGACCCTGCGATTTCAACAGTTGCGTAAATTGCACCACGGATACCACCAGCGGAATAAAGAACAGCAGCATATTGGCCAGCAGCCAGTTCGCGCCCAGTTCGATGGCGGCAGGCCGCACCCAACCCGACAGCAGCAGGGCCACCAGCACGAACAGGCCCACCACGCCGCCGGAAAACGGCAAATGCAGGGCGGATGCAGCCTCGTCGGCCAGCCACCAGGCGGCAATCAGTATGCCCACTTGCCACGCGGTCTGCGCGGGCTGGCGCCAGGCAGGGGCGGACGGCAGCCCGGGGGCGGGATGGATGGAATGCTGCAAGGCTGGTGCTTTCACGGCGGGCTTTCAAACGGCTGGGGGAAGTCTTCATTGTAGTGACCCAACATCAAAAGATAAAATGACTTAAACTCATGATTATCATTCGATATTGGAATGCATCATGGATATCCGCTCCTTGCGCTACTTCGTCGAGGTGGTCGAGCAAAACAGTTTTACGCGCGCGGCCGCCAAGCTGCACGTGACGCAGCCCACCGTCAGCAAGATGATTGCCCAGCTGGAGCAGTCGCTGGACCTGGCCTTGCTGGACCGCGCGGGCAAGCGTTTTACCTTGACGGACGCGGGCAAGGTGGTGCTGTCGCGCGCGCATGAGCTGCTGGCCCTGCATGCGGAACTGAAGGTGGAATTGCGCGACCTGCAAGAACTGGAACGGGGGGAATTGCGCGTGGGCGTATCGCCGCAGACGCATTCCACCTTGGCGCCGTGGCTGGCCGAATACCATCAGCGCTATCCGGGCATCGAGCTGAAAATGTATGAAAGCGGCACGCAAGCCATTGAACGCGACTTGCGCACCGGCACGGTGGAACTGGGCACCATGCTTGACTATCCAGGCAATGCGGCCACCTGGCAGGATTTCGAGTCGCTGCCCATCGTGCGCTCGCCCCTGTGCCTGCTTGCGGCGCCCGGCTCGCCGTGGCAGGGGCGCGCCTCGGTGGCCCTGGCCGAGCTGGCCGACAGCCCCTTCATCTTCTATGGCGCAGCGTTTGCCCTGAACGACATTGTGCAGGATGCCTGCCAGCGGGCCGGTTTTGCGCCGCGCATCACGGGCCGCAGCGGCCAGTGGGACTTCATTGCCTCGCTGGTGCGGTTGGGCGTGGGCATCTGCCTGTTGCCGAAGATGTATTGCGACACGCTCGAGCCGGCGCAGTTTGCCGTCATTCCCCTGGACGGTCCGCCCGTGGAATGGAATCTGATGCTGGCCTGGCGCCGCGGTGGACGCCTGTCTTTCGCGGGGCGCGCCTGGCTGGACCTCGTCAGGGCGCGCATGGCGGACGCGGCACGTTTACAATAGGCGTACACCAACTTCCGCCCCACCAGATGAACATCAACGTCAACGCCAGACTCAAACGCACCGCCGGCTCGCTGCTGCTGGGATTGTTATGCACCGTGGGCCTGATGAGCGAAATGGGCTACGCCCAGGCCGCGCTTCCCGTGTATGGTTATTTCGTCAAGAACACCTATCCGCACGACCCCCAGGCGTTTACCCAGGGCTTGCTGTTCAAGGATGGCCATTTGTATGAAAGCACGGGCCAGAACGGCCAGTCCTCGCTGCGCAAGGTGGAATTGACGACGGGCAAGGTCTTGCAGAAAAGCATGCTCGACAAAAAAGTGTTCGGCGAAGGCATCACGGATGTGGGCGATGAAATCCTGGGCCTGACGTGGATTTCGCAGACTGGCTATGTGTTCGACCAGAAGACGTTCAAACTGAAACGCAGCTTCAGCTACCAGGGCGAAGGGTGGGGCCTGGCCAGCGATGACAAATTTGTCTACATGAGCGACGGCACCTCCGCCATCCGCGTGCTCAATCCGAAAACCCTGGCCGAGGTGCGCCGCTTCGAAGTGAAGGCCGAAGGCCGCCCCATCGACCGCCTGAATGAACTGGAAATGGTCGACGGCGAGCTGTTTGCCAATGTGTGGGGCGCGGACGTGATCGCCCGCATCGACCCTGCCAGCGGCAAGGTCGTGGGCTGGATCGACCTCACTGGCTTGCTGCCGCCCGAGAAGCGGGGCACGGCCAATCCCGACGCCGTGCTCAACGGTATCGCCTGGGACGCGCGCGGCAAGCGCCTGTTTGTCACGGGCAAACTGTGGCCCAAACTGTTCGAGATCGAGCTGATCGAAATCCAGCGCCACTGATGTTTCCTACCGGACAGTGTTGCTGGCGAGGAATCGTCTATGATATGCATCCTTCGCCCAGTGCGACCCACACAGGATGCCATGCTGTTCCTACCTCTGTCGCTATCTTTACGCCGCCTGGCGGCCGCCGCCGCTCTGGCGGCCGCCTTCGTGCCTGCCGCGCTGGCGCAAGCGCCGTACGTGCCGGTGTCCAAACAATACGGCGACTTCGTCGTCACGAATGACCGCTTCGACTCGCTCGTCACTTTGTCTTTCCGCCAGCACGGCTACTGGCCCGGCGGCGCGCGCGAAGTGGTGGAAGTGCGCCCCCTCAAGGCCACGCGCGAGGGCCAACCCATGCTGCTGGCCTTTACCAAGGGCTATACGGGGCAGGGCACCATCCTCATCGGCGTGCAAAATGGCGAACCGCTGATGCGCCCCCTCAGTCCCATGCAGCGCGACAGCATGGTGCGCACAGAGCGCGATCCGGAATGGGGCGTGCCGCAGCCGGGCCGTCCCGAAGTACTGCTGTTTGCCCGCGACGGCCGCGCGCTCGATACGGACACGGGCGAGCTGCTGTGGTTTGACATGCCGGACACCGTCACTGGCGATTACGCGCCCGCCATGCTGGTCTCCGTTTCGCCCGACGGGCGGCGCGGCGCCTATCTCGCCAGGAAGCTGACCAAATTGCAAATCATCGTTGCTACGCGCGACGACGGCGTCGCCGGAGTCCTGGCTTTGCCGCCCGACACCTATCAACGGTGGTTGAAGCCCTTGTCGGAGGCGGCTTCCGAACAGGCGGGCACCGCCATCAAGGCGCGCCAGGGCCGCACCGATTCGAACCGCATCCGGCGCGAACTGGAACTGGCCTGGTTCGGCCAGCAATTTCAATGGAAACAAGGCAAGAATGGCTGGCAAGTGACGGGGCTGGGCCTCAGTTCAACGCCGCCAGAAGGAAAACAGCCATGACAATACCTAAACTCCTCACCGGCTGCCTCGCCGCCTCCTTGCTGGCCGGCTGCGTGCACGGCGAAATGTTCCCCAAGGATTATCTGGCACAAGATATCGACAAGCAACAAGCGCTGCTGGAACTGGACGTGGTCTTCGGGCAAGCGCCCGATGACAAGCTGACGTCGCGCGTGACGGCCCGCAACACGGTGGAGTACGGGGGCGCGCCGCATATCGTCGTGCCGTTCTACCAGAAGGGACTCGGTTTTGACCAGGGTTTCGCTGGCACCTATATGTTTGCCATCGTGTATCCGGTTGCCAAAGTCGAGACGGCCACGGCCAGCAGCCGCGTCTTCGGCCAGAAACTCGAAGGCCAGCAGCAGGGCAGTCCGCGCTACCGCTTCCGCGTGCCGGGCAAGGCGCAGTGGAACAGCAATGAAACCTTCATGCTGGGTTTTGAGCGCAAGGGCCGCCGCGAAGAAATCACTTTCCGCTTCAGCAATGAGCAAAGCTGCCCGTCCGCCTTTCTGGCCACCACACCAAAATATGGTTTCCACATCAAGGTTGTCGCCACGTTCAAGGATAATAAAGGCTGCCTGAAAGTGTGCGACAGCCGCGACCAGTGGCCGGGCTTTTGCGCATACCAGCCGCCACCGGCGGCTTGATCGCTACACGGCTGAGCAATACCTGCAGACGAAAAAAAGGCCGATGGAAATCGGCCTCGATGACATTACATGTGTTGCTTAGCGGTAAAACGCTTCGACTTTGCCCTTCAGCTTGATCTGCAGCGGACGGCCGCGGCGGTCCAGGGACTTGGTGGAAGCGACCTTGATCCAGCGTTCGCTGATGCAATATTCTTCCACGTCAAGACGTTCCTTGTCGTTGAAGCGGATGCCGACGTCATTCTCGAACACGGCTGCAACGTGGAAAGGGCTGCTAGGGTCGATCGACAGGCGATCGGGCAATGGGGGTAAGGTAGTGGTATCGTTCATGGGCGTAATTATCACCCAGAATGCGGATCCAGACAACGGCCTTTCGCACCTCACCTGTCTGACCTCCCATGAAGTGGCGGGCCTGGCCTTACGCTACCCATGGGCCGGCACGGCACTGCCGCACCGGCCCATGCTGCAGCGAAGTCTTGGCAGATTTGCCGGCAATCACACGATTCGGCTATCAGGATTTGTCATCATTCTTGTGGCCTTGACGTCCAGTTTCCGTTTGCTGATCATGCGTGCCGCCACGCGAACCGGCGCCCGAACCCGATTGTTCACTGGCGCTCCTGCCCAGACCCATTTGTTGCGAAGCAGATTGCTTGTTGCCGTCATTTTTGTGGCTTTGGCGGCTCGCGTCAATGTTCTGCTCGTGCTTGCCGCCCTGGGTGCCACCGGATGGCTGGCGGGTGCCGGATGGCTTGTCCGCCTGCTGCTTGTCCGACTGTTGGTTGCCCGATTGCGGTTTGCTCGACTGCTTGCCGCTTTTGTCGTTGCTGTTTGACGTCATGATCGTTCCCCCTGTGGTTAGTCTGCGTCATCATCCGCACCAAGGATGGCGTAAGGATGGATTAAGGATGCTCCTGCCTGGCCTCCGGCGCCGTGCAGCACCGTTAAGGCCATTTTCGCTGCCGGACGCTGGCTTCACCATAGGGACACTACCTGTCGCCACGTAGGAAAACTCCGTGGTGCGTGACAACCATTTCTACATTGCATTTTTACAGATGCCGCGTTTCCTGCGGCGGCGCGTCCCAGTCGTCATGCCAGCCATCGACAAAGGTGACGGGCACCTGGGCCAGTTCGGCCACCGAGGCATCGTCGAGGCAGTTCACGCCGATGCCGACAAACGGGCCGCTGCGGGCAGAATCGCCGCGGCCAAACGGGCGCACGCCGCAGTGGCGGCAAAAGTAGTGGCGTTCCCGACCGGCGCCAAAGCGGTATTCGCTCAAGTCCGCTTCTCCTGCCAGCAGGTGGAATGCTGTGGGCGGCACTTGGCTAGCCCAGCAGCGGATTTTCAGGCAATAGGAACAGTTGCAGCGCAGGCTGGGAGCGGCCAGGTCGATCTCGGCCGCGAAGCGCACGCTGCCGCAGTGGCAACTGCCATGGTAGATTTTTTTCATCGTGGCCCACTTTACAGGGATGCCGTACTGTCATGCAACTGTTGGCATGGCGACTGTGCCGAATCGACCGGGGCGCGCACTATAATGGCGCCTGTTCAAGAGAGAGGAATCGCAGCATGGAAATGAGTATTACCGACAGCCTGCGGCAACAGGCCTATGCACAGGCGGCCGCCTTCGTGCAGACGCTCGACCTGCGCGATCCTGTTGCGCTGCAACGCGACTGGTTTCTGTCTGCGGGCGTGGCCGAGGAGATCCTCGAGATGCTCGACAGCTATTTTTCGGCAAACCAGGCGCTCTCCCTGGCGCCGCTGGCCGAGGCCTTTGTGCCGGGCAAGGGTGGCCGTTCCGCCATCGATGTGTATGCCACCGACGCCGGGCCGCTGGGCCTGGAATGCATGTTGCTGGCCGATGGCAAGCCAGGCGAAGCGACCTTGCACCTGGAAATGTCCGGCGCCGATGGCGCGCTGCGGCTGCATTATCAATATATCGGATCCTGAAAGCACCATGACTGAACTGATCAGCGAAACACAGCGGCGCATTTGCGACAAATTCGGCTTGCCGGCGCAGGCGCCCGAGCCCATGGTGGCCCTGGCCATCGGCAGCCTGGCGCAGTCGCCCATCTACGGCACGCGCATCGTGCTGCCGGAAAACGGCACCATCAGCTGGTTCATCCACTGCGGCGAGCATGACACTGCCAGCGGCTTTTACCAGCCCCTGCATGTGGAACACCTGCACGAGATGCTGCCGCAGGTGCTCGATTACCTGGCCTTGCCCAGCGGCGCCAAATTCATTATCGACCGGGAAGGCTATGAGGACGTGTGGCTGGAAGAGTAACTTTCTAAGCAGCAATATTCTCGTTGACGTTGATAAATAGGTATGGGATGCTGCTGTTCCGTTTTCTCTTGCCGAAAGCCGCATCTTGAAGCCACGCCTCCCATCTGTTCTGCTCGTTATGGCGCTTGCCGCCATTGCCGCTCCCGTCACCGTGGCCGCCACTGCCGCGCCCGCCAGCGGGCCGAAGGCGTCCCCCGCGGAACAGGAAATTGCCGCCTTCTTGCGCAGTGAAATGCAGGAGCGCCAGATTCCAGGTCTGCAACTGGCGGTCATCCGAGGTGGCAAGGTCGTGCTGAAGCACAATTTCGGCCTGGCCAGCTTGCAATATCAGGTACCGGTGACGGACGCCAGCCTGTTTTCCATCAATTCGGCAACGAAAGCATTTGCGGGCGTGGCCGTGATGCAGCTAGTACAGCAGGGCAAGATCGACCTGGCGGCGCCCATCGGCCAGTACCTGACGGGGCTGCCGCCAGCCTGGCATGCCGTGACGGTGACGCAATTGCTCAACCATACTTCGGGCTTGCCCGATGTGCTGGACCAGCGCAGCGGCAAGCTTGTGGGGCCGCAGCCGGACGACGCCGACGCGGCGTGGACAGCCGTGCAGGCGCTGCCGGTGGAAGCCCACCCAGGTCAGCGCTTCCGCTATAACCAGACCAATTATGTGTTGCTGGCGCAACTGATCGAGCGGCAAAGCGGCCAGCCCTTTGTCTCCTTCATCCAGCACAGGCAGTTCGACGTGGCGGGCATGCCGCACAGCGGTTTTGGCGATGCGAAGGACGTGGTCGCCAACAAGGCCAGTTCCTATGTGCTGAACCGGGGCGGCAACGGTTACCGCAACGTGATCGAGGACTTCCCCGTGTTCATGCGCGCGGGGGCCGGCATCAACAGCAATGTGGGTGAACTGACGAACTGGCTTATCGCGCTACAGTCAGGACGCTTGCTGGCGCCCGCCAGCGTGGAACGGCTGTGGCAGCCGACCAGCTTGAATGACGGCAAGCCGGCACCGTGGGCGCTGGGCTGGCCCACGATCGGCCGCGATGGCCACCGCGCCGTGGCCGGCATCGGCGGCGCCCGCTCCGCCTTTTATGTGTACCCGGACGATGACCTGGCCATCATTATCCTGAGCAACCTGGCTGGCGGCCAGCCGGAACAGTTGATCGATACCATCGCCGGCTTCTACATTCCCGTCCTGCGCCAGCAGCGTGGCGGCGCGTATGCCGCGCACCTGCTGCGCAACAGCGCGGCCAGCGGTGGTTTCGACGGGCTGGACAAGAAACTGGCGGCCATCCGGCGCCAGCACGGGCTGTCTGCGCCCACCGAAGACGACTTGAACGCCTGGGGTTACCGCCTGCTGGGCCGGCAGCAGCTGAAGCAGGCGGTTGCCGTCTTCCAGCTTGGCGTGCAACTCTACCCGCAAGGGGCGAACGGCCACGACAGCCTGGCCGAAGCGTACGAGGCGGACGGTGCCTCGGCATCGGCCATCACGCATTACCGCCGCTCGCTGGAACTGGACCCCGGCAACAAGCACGCCGTGGCGCGCTTGCGCGTGCTGGCTGCCGACTAGCGGGCTGCCTGGGCAGCTGCAGCCTTGCCGTGCTCGGCACCATGCAAGGCCAGGTAGGCGGCCAGGTTCTCGTCGGCTATGCCCAGGGCGCGCAAGACTTCTTGCGTGAAGGTGACGGGCGCCGTGCCGGGCGCCGTGATGATGCGCTGGTCTGCCACGGCCCAGGGCACATCCTGGTATTGGGCGGCGCCCGCATAGCCCGTGTCCATCAGGTTGTCGGCGGAATTGGAAGTGTGGCGCACGGTGTCGAGCACGCCGGCCTGCGCCAGCACGCGCGTGCCGTCGCATATGCCGGCCAGCGCCACGCCCTTGTCGCGGGCGGCGCGCAGCAGCGGACCCAGGTCGGGCGCCTTGCCGCTTTGCCAGTGGCTGCCGCCGCATACCATCAGCAAGTCGAGTTCGTCGAGCGAAATGGATTCCAGCGCCAGTTGCGGCGTGACCAGCATGCCGCCGGACGAGGTGACAGGCAGGCCGCCCGGCGTGGCGAACTGCGTGTAAAAGCCGTAATACAGGCGCGCCGTGGAATTGATCAGGGCGGTTTCCCAATCGGCAAAGTTCTCGGTCAGTATGGTGATGGCACGGGTCATGAAAAGTCCTGTCGCAGGTGGAGATATCAATAGTACAGGCTGCTTAGCCTGCTGGTGCCAAAAGCATAATGGATAGCACTGACAATTTCTGTCAGGATCATGCAAGAAATGCTGCTACGCGTGGCAAGGGACTACGCTACAATCGCTGGCCCGTCCGCTCGGGCCTGTCCCCGTCGAACGTTTACTATCTACTGCCTCCATGCTGATTCTGTTTTTCCGTGTCCTGTTAAGTCTTGCTGGCCTGCTGCTGTTCTTCCTCTTCGATCAGTTAAGTGCGAACGAATGCCTGAAATTGTGCGTCTTGCTGGCGGCCTTCCTGCTGGGCATAGGCGGCATGCTGCATGCCTGGCGCAGCAGCACCAGCGCCGGCGTGGTCACCGTGCTGGTGCGCATCGTGGTGTCCGTGTTTTACCTCGACGCCGCCATCAAAGGTTTTTTGCGTGGCTATTTTGGCATGCGGCCGAATCCGAATGCAGTTTTACAGGCCATGTTTGCGACAGATCAAGCCGAAACGGGTGAATTTTTCCTGCACAACAGCATCGCGCTGGCGCAATCGGCGGGCTGGTTTGTACTCGTGACGGCGGCGGTGCTGCTGGCTGACCGCCAGCTGCTGCGCTGGCAAGCGGCGCGCGCCAGTCGCGTGCCGGGCGTGCTGCAAAAAAGCTTTGCTGCCAGCATGGCCGTCTTTCTCGTGCTGCTGCACGTCAATACCACCATGCGGCGCGAAAATCCGGCGCTGTTCTGGCCACTGCGCTACCAGCAGTACAGCGCGCAGCTGGACGCGATGAAGTCCATGCAGCATGCGCTGACGGCGGCCATGGCCGCGCCGCGCGACTGGCATGTGCGCTATGTGGGCGAGGATGCGCGCACCGTCATCCTGGTGATCGGCGAGAGCACCAACCGCGCCTCGATGTCGCTGTATGGCTACCCGCGCGCCACCACGCCCAGGCTCGACGCCATGCGTGCGAAGCTGCTGGTGTTCAACGATGTCATTTCGCCCGCGTCCAGCACGGTGGAATCGATGATGACGATGCTCACGCCGGCCGATATCGGCAACCCCGATGCGTGGATGGCCAAGCCGAATTTGCTGATGCTGGCCGAGGCGGCCGGCTACAAGACTTTCTGGGTATCGAACCAGACGCGCAACGACGGCTGGATCGGTCTGCTGGCGGGCGAGGCCGATGAAAGCGACTTCATCAACTACGGTACTGGCCGCGGCGAAAACAATTTCGATGGCAACCTGTTCCAGCCTTTCGCCCATGCGCTGCGCGACGACGCGCCGAAAAAGCTGATTGTCGTGCACTTGCTGGGTGCCCATCCCAGCTATGACATGCGCTATCCCAGCCGCTTTGCGCATTTCGACAAGGCGCAGGACGCCGTCAGCGTGCAGATGGCCAGCCAGGGCAGGTCTGGCTGGATACGCAACCAGCGCGATGAGTACGATAACGCAATCCGCTATGGCGATTACGTGCTGGGCACCCTGATCGGCATGGCGGAAAAGGCCAAGACCGACCGCGCCGCCTCGCTGCTGTTCGTTTCTGACCATGGGCAGGAAGTGGGTTACAGCCGCAATCACGCGGGCCATTCCGCCTCGGACAAGAGTGGTTATGAAATTCCCATGTTGATCTGGAGCAACCGGCAAGCGCCGCAATCGACGGCCGCGCGCGCCGCGCTGGAAAGCCGGCCATATCAGACCGACAAGCTCGATGCGACCGTGCTGGGCCTGCTGAAGATCGAGACGCGCTATTACGCGGCGCATGACGATATCCTCAGCGGCGGCTTTCAGCCCGTGCAGCGCTTCATGAATGGCTTGCAATACCAGCGCGGGGCAGCGCTGGCCCGTTGATCCAGCAATAAAAAAGCCGGGTCCCGCCGCGCAAAGCGGCGGGACCCGGCACCTGTAGCGTTGCGGATTACTTCTCGGCGAACGCGCGCTCGACAACGAAGTCGCCAGGCGTCGAGGTATTGCCTTCCTTGAAGCCACGCGCTTCCAGCATCTCTTTCAGGTCGCGCAGCATGTCCGAGCTACCGCAGATCATGACGCGGTCTTCGGCCGGGTTCAGCTCTGGCAAGCCCAGGTCTTCGGCCAGCTTGCCGTTCTCGATCAGTGCCGTGATGCGGCCCATGTTGCGGAAGTCTTCGCGCGTGACGGTCGGGTAGTAGCGCAGCTTGTCGCTGACCATTTCGCCCAGGAATTCATGTTTCGGCAGGTGCTCTTCCAGCAGCTCGCGGTAGGCCAGTTCATCGACCTGGCGCACGCCGTGCACGAGGATCAACTGGTCGAAGCGCTCGTAGATGTCCGGATCGCGCACGATGCTGAGGAAAGGGGCCAGGCCCGTGCCCGTCGACAGCATGTACAGGCGCTTGCCTGGCAGCAGGTAGTCGGACACCAGGGTGCCCGTCGGCTTGCGGCCGACGATGACGGTGTCGCCCACTTGCAAGTGCTGCAAACGCGACGTCAACGGGCCGCCCGGCACCTTGATGCTGAAAAACTCCAGGTGGTCTTCATAATTGGCGCTGGCGATACTGTAGGCGCGCAGCAGTGGCTTGCCATCGACGCGCAGGCCGATCATGGTGAAATGGCCATTCGAGAAACGCAGCGACGGGTCGCGCGTGGTGGTAAAGGAGAACAGGGTATCCGTCCAGTGGTGCACGCTTAATACGCGCTCTTCATTCATCGAACTCATAGTGTTTGTTGGCTGGTCAAAAAAATGGTTAGTTGCTGGCAACTGCTGGCAAAAGTGAAACCCTGTGTAGGCCCAGACGCTATTGTACTGGCGTCCACACGAAATTGTTACCGTCTATCGCCGCCAATGCTGCCGCACGCGGTGCCGACATTATAGTGCGGATGGCAAGTTCGGGCTGGAAATCCCCCTGAAACGCACGACCGGCATGCGGTCTCTTGACCTGGCTCACTTTTTCAAGGCGCCGCTCCAGGGCTGCCCCCCGCGCGTGCAGGCGCGGCCGTGGCGGCGCTCCGGAAGCGCCGGCGCAGGGCGGTATTGGCCGGTTCGGACACGCAGCGGGCGACGAGGGCGGCCGCCAGTGCGGTCGCAGCCAGGAAGAGCGCCAGCCACGGCAGGCGCTCCGAGTAGCCCAGGCCCGCCTTGTCGACGACATTGCGCATGGCGGCCAGCACGATGATATGGAACAAGTACAGCTCATAGCTGTGCCGTCCCAGCCATTGCAGCGGGCCAGGGCGGCCCTGGCTGGCTGCCTGGCCCGCCGTGGCGCCCACGATGAAGGCGGCGCTGGCCAGCGCGATCGCGCTGAAACCAAAGACTTCATGGCCGCCAATGCCGCGCACGTACAGGGCCGCCAGGGCCAGGCCCGCTGTCCAGCGCAAGCGTTGGCCGGCACGCGCGCCCGGCTGCCAATGCTGTGTCAACAGTGCCGTCAGGCAGCCGATGGCGATGGCGTCGAAACAGGCAAGGTAGCCGTACATGAAGTCAATCTCATTATCCGCGTGCAAGCTGCGGTAGACGGGGCCGGCCACGATGGCAGCGCCGCACAGCAGCATGATCCAGTGGCGCTGGCGCAGCAAGCGGCACGACAGCGGCAGCAGCAGATAAAACATTTCCTCGACCGATAGCGACCAGTAGACGTTCAGGCAGTAATTGAAATAGCCGGCGCTTTGCATCAGCACGTTGTGCCAGAAGGTCAGCACCGAAGCGATGGCGATGACGAAATAGCTGGCTGGCAAGTCCTTGCCGCCGTCCGAATTGGCAAAGAAGGGCACGTCCAGCACGCCCAGCAGCACGATGAGGGACAGGGCCAGCAGCAGAGAGGGCAGCAGGCGGGCGATGCGGTAGAGATAAAACGCGGCCAGGTCTATGCGCGCCAGGTCGCCCCAGCGGCGTAGCGAGGTCGAGGTGATCAGGTAGCCGGAAATAACGAAGAAGATGGTCACGCCGTAATTGCCCTGGTAGGCGGCGCCCAGCAGCCAGCCCGGCAAGGCGGAGAGCGGGCTGTTCTTCAGGCCGTAGGCCAGCGCGAAGTGCAGCAGCAGCACGCACAGGATGGCCGCGCCCCGCAAGGCGTCGATATGATGGTTGCGTGCTTGCAATGGCTTCCTCGTAGGCTTAGGCGACATGAGGGGCGATTATGCGACATATGTCGCTCGCAGGTCAACGATTTTGCAATTGGCGGGAACGGCGGGCCGAATGGAGCCGGGGACGGGCACGGCTTGCGTGTATGATATTGCCGAACAGAATTGTTGGGCATCTGTCATCGTAGAAGGTGCGTTTTTCCTGCGCGCCAGCCCAAGACTCTGCGCGCACCATGCCGCTTGCCACGATGCCTGACCCACAGCGAAAGGTAATAAAGATGTATAAAACAGTGCGCGACATGTTCCTGCATTTCAAGGAAGCTGTCCCATTCCGCCTCGTCCCCGCCCTGATTTGCACGGCCTTGCTGGTGAGCATGCTATTGCTGCCGGCGCCCGATGGCTTGACGCCCAAGGCCTGGGGCCTGGTGGCAATCTTCCTCACCACCATCCTGGCGATCATTTTAAAAGTCATGCCCATCGGCGTGATGGCCATGATGGCCATCGTCATCGTGTCATTGTCACAAGTAACGTCGACCTCGTCCAAAGGCGCCATCACGGATGCGCTCAGCAGTTTCTCGAATCCGTTGATCTGGCTGATCGTGGTGGCGATTTTGATTTCGCGCGGCCTGAAAAAGACGGGGCTGGGCAGCCGCATCGGTCTGCTGTTCATTTCCCTGCTGGGCAAGCGCACCATGGGCATCGGCTACGGCCTGGCCATTTGCGAACTGGTGCTGGCGCCCTTTACGCCAAGTAACACCGCACGCGGTGGCGGCATCGTCCACCCCGTCATGAAATCGATCGCCAACGCCTTCGATTCGGACCCTGCCAAGGGCACGGAAGGTAAAGTGGGCACGTATCTGGCCCTCGTGAACTACCACGCCAACCCGATTACCTCGGCCATGTTCCTGACAGCCACGGCGCCCAATCCGCTGGTGGTCGATTTCGTGGCCAAGGCCAGCGGCCAGAGTTTTCATCTGACGTGGACCACCTGGGCCCTGTGCATGCTGTTGCCGGGCCTCGTCTGCCTGCTGGTGATGCCCTTGATTATCTACTGGCTGTCGCCGCCGGAACTGAAAGCCACGCCGGACGCCGTCACTTACGCCAAGGCGGAATTGAAGAGCATGGGTCCCTTGTCGCCGTCGGAAAAAGTCATGCTGGGCACCTTTGCCCTGCTGCTGTTGCTGTGGGCGAACGTGCCCGCCATGCTGTTCGGCCCCGCGTTTGCACTCGATGCGACGGTGGTAGCCTTTGTCGGCTTGTTCGTGTTGATTATAACGGGCACCATCGACTGGGACGACGTGCTGTCCGAGAAGAGCGCCTGGGATACCCTCGTGTGGTTCGGCGCGCTCGTCATGATGGCCGAGCAATTGAACAAGACGGGCGTGATTGCCTGGTTCTCGGCCGGCATGAAGGCCGCCATCGTCGCCAGCGGCATGGATTGGCTGCCGATCGCCGCCGTCCTGGTGCTGGTGTTTGTCTTTTCGCATTACTTCTTTGCCAGCACGACGGCCCACATCAGCGCCATGCTGCTGGCCTTCCTCACGGTGGGCCTGCACCTGATTCCCGCCGAATACCACGTGCCGTTCATGCTGATGATGACGGCCGGCTCGGCCATCATGATGACCCTGACCCACTACGCGACGGGCACATCGCCCATCATCTTTGGCAGCGGCTTCGTGACGATGGGCAACTGGTGGCGGGTCGGCTTCATCATGTGCGTGGTGGAACTGCTGATCTTTGCCATTGTCGGCACGACGTGGTGGAAGGTGCTTGGCTACTGGTAAGGTATTACAGCTGGCGCGCCAACTGCTGCATTGCCGCCAGGCAGTGCGCCAGCTCGCCGCCAACGGCACGCTTCCACAGGACGGCCGCCTGCGACCAGGCTTTCTTCTCCAGCAAGTCCTTGAGCTGCATCTGCAGATCGCCCGGCAAGCCGCCAAACTGGCGCAGTTCCAGCGAGCGGGGCTGGCCGTGGCGGCCCGCCGGATCCAGTTCTTCCAGCGCATCATGCAGGCTGCCGTGCAGGTGCGGTGCGCCGGCCTCATCCACATACCCCAGTTGCACGTCGGGCGCGGCCTCGACGTCATAGCCGAGGCCGCGCAGCAGCAACTGCTGCAGCAGGGGGCCATACTTCTTTTGTTCAATATCCTGCGCCGAGGCGTCTGCCTGTTCCGCATCGATGCCGCATTCCTGCAATCGCGCAGTGATCGTTGTCATTCTCCGCCGCCAGCCTTTCCATCTCATCTAGTCCAGACGGCCTCATATACACACCTTCGGTGATTTGAGCGATAAAAGCAGCGTTGACTTCCTGCGCCGGCGCAAGCTGGACTCGCCGATCAGGATCATCAAACTGTTGACTGACTACGGTTCGCCATTCACCGACCGCTACACCACAAAAGACAGGAAGCCCAGTGGCCAGCACGCCGTCGATAAAGTTTGCGCCGCCATGGGCATCGAACACCGCCTGGCACCGCCCCGGCATCCGCGAACGAAGGGCATGACCGAACGATACAACGGCCGTATCGGCGAGCTATTGCAGCAGACCCGATTCGACAGCCGGGCCGATCTGGAGGGACTGGACAGCTATGGACGATTTCTTGAATGTGGCTGATGGCCAGCAGCGGCAAAGATGCCAAGCTGGTCGTGACCAGCGATTTTCCTGTTGCAGGCCAGCGCTGTTGTCGGATGAAAGTCGTCAGGCGAAATGTCGCACCTAGCGGCTGCAATGAAAAATCCCCCAATGGCTGGCTGCAGCGATTGGGGGATGGTGGAAACGCCCGTGCCGGCGCGTTTCAAGGGGCGAGTGTCAAGCTCAGGCCAGCTTGCGTTTGCCTGCGGACACGCGGTTCCAGCCGTAGCCGGCGATGATGATGGCCACGATGGCCGTCTGCGCCAGCAGCGTTTCCAGGGTCGGCAGGATGCCCAGCAGGTCGATGCGCATGAAATCGACGGGGGTGACGCCGACCCAGCCCGCTTCCTGCAGCGCGGCCACGCCTTTACCCATCAGTATTACGGCCAGCACGGCCACGAAGGCGGACGTCCACGAGAAGAACTTGCCGATCGGCATGCGGGCGCTGGTGCGCAGCAAGGCCCAGGCGATCACGACCAGCAGCACGATGGCCACCAGGAAGCCTCCCAGCAGGGCGCCGCCATTGCCGTCCGCCGCCAGGGCGGAATAGAACAGCACAGTTTCAAAGACTTCGCGGTAGACGGCGATGAAGGCCAGAGCGAACAGGCCCCAGGCAGAGCGCCGGCTCATCGCTGCCGTGAGTTTCTCATGCAGGTATTCCTGCCAGCGTCCGGCGCTGCTCTTCTGGTGCATCCACAAGCCCACGCTGAGCAGGACCAGGGCAGCAAACACGGAACCGAGTCCTTCGCTCACTTCCCGGCTGGCGCCGCTGATGGTGACCAGATACGTTGCCGCCACCCAGGTCAGGCCGCCCGCCACCAGCGCGCTGATCCAGCCGCCATGCACATACGGCAGCACGTCGTTGCGCTTGGCCTTGCGCAGGAAGGCGATAATGCCGATCACGATCAGCAGCGCTTCCACGCCTTCGCGCAGCAAGATCGTCAGGGCGCCGATAAAGGTCGTCATCGGCTCCGCCTTGGCGTCCCCCAGTTCCGCTTCCACGTGGCTGAACAGTTGCTGCAGCTTTTCACCCGCCGCCTCGGCATCGGCCACCGTGCCCTTGGCAACGGCGGAACGGTAGGCCAGCATGGCGTTTTCCACGGCCAGCAGCAAGGACTTGTTGCGTGCACCGACCATCGGCTCGATCGGCTCGAAACCGTCCAGGTAGGCCGACAGGCCCAGGCGCGTGGCGGCCGCTCGGTCGCCTGCGTGCACGGCGGCCAGGCTTTCTTCCAGGCGCAAGCGCGACAGGGCCAGGCCCGCCGGCTTGTGCGCCTCGGCCTTGCCAGGGGTGCTGCGCAAGTACGCCGTCAAGGCTTGCGCTTCGTCCGCACCCAGCTTGGCGGCCGCCGCTTCTTGCGTCAGGGTCGTCACGGCGGCCAGGTCGGTGTACAGGTTTTTACTGCGCGGATCGTCCTGCCACAGCTTTTCGCCGCGCGCGCGCGCCGCCGCATCGTGCGACATGCCACCGACAAAGAAGGCCAGGTCCCAGCGCTCATTTTCGGACAGCTGGCCAAAACTGGCCATCGAAGTGCCCGCCACGCCTTGCGAAATGACCTGGTACAGCGCCATCAGGCTGCGCGACTGCGCCCGTTCGCCATCCGTGAAGGCGATCGGTTTCGGCTCCAGGCTGGCCGCCAGCGGACCGTCGCCGCCACCGGCCACGCCATGACAAGAAGCGCACTGGGCCGCATACAGGGCCGCGCCGCGCGCCAGATTGGGCAGCACTTTGGGCGCCACGGGAATCGGGTAAGCGGCAATCAGCAAACCATTCGCGTGGTGCGCCAGGCGCTTGACTTCCGCGCCATCGGCCTTGGCCACGACGGCTTTGCGCAGGTCGGCGATGGCGGCGGCGATGGCCGCCTGCGAAGCGTGGGCAGGCAGGGCAGCGATTTGCGTCGTCGCGTTGTCGGTAAAATCGAGCATTTCCGCGTATTCGGCCTCGCTGACCACCTTGCCGTGTTCGACGGCACCGCTGTAATCGACGGCAACATAGTCTATCAATTGCCACAATTGCTTGGCACCGGCACCAGGATCGGCCACTTGCGCCTGCGCGCCACCGGCCAGCAACAGGCTGGCGGCCACGAGCGGATAGCATGCGAGCCACTTTTTCATTTTAATGAACATGATTCTCATTCTCATTTCTTGTTAACCCGGCGACTATAGGACAGACCGTGCAGGGTGTCAACGGCGCACGGCTGCGCCTGGGCACAAACAGTGCTGCCCTGGTCAATATCCTTGATCAGGGCAGCGTGCCTGGAAGATGAGTGAGGTGGAGCGGGGCTATTGCTTCGATGCCGGTTTCGCGTACAGGCCTCGGGCCAGGCTGCTGTCTGTCTCGTCCACTTGGAGCCCGCCTTTGACGATACGCAAGGCCAGTTTCTGGAATGCCTGACCTCTGAGCCACTGTGGGTCGGTGACGGCGAAGGCGGCGATGCGTTCCTGTGCGCGCCCGGACGGCACGGCCAGCCATTGATAGTCGGCCTTTGATCCCTGGCGGCGCAAGCCGGCGCGCACCCAGCGTTCCGACGCTGGCATACGGACGATGGCGTCGCCGTTCGCGATGCTCACAGCCGTGGCCGTCTTACCGCTTTGCGCTTCGAACTTCACTTCCACGCCAGCCATCGGCCCCAGCCGGGGAAAACCGACGATGGCCACCCACAATCCCGCTTCGGCCGGTTTCTGGATGCGCATTTCCGATTCCTCGAACACGCGGAACTGCGGCTCCTTGTCGCCGTTGCCTGCCACCAGGGTCAGCGTGTCCCCGGCAACGCGCCACTCGCCGCTGGCTTGCTGGTCGGTATTGCCGTAACTGAGCATCCATTCGAAGGTGCCGTCCTTTTTCAGCAGCAGTTCGGAGCCCGTTTCCATGACACCTTGCAGGTAATAGTGTCCGGGCAGGGAGGGCGTGGCCTGATCGGCCGCGCTGGCAGCAAGCGGCCAGGCGAGGGCGGCGCAGGCCAGCAGGGAAGAGAGGGAGGAAAAGCGGGAGGTTTTCATCGGTGTGTCCTTTATGATATGCCATCATAGCAACGGCAATTCCTTGCCGTCGCACAGATACACCGCTTGGCCTGAGTACTGATCAGTTGCTGCTGAAATCGAGCACCACGCGCGAGGCAACCTTGCCTTGCTCCAGGCGGCTGAAGATGTCGTTGATGGCTGACAGCGGTTGCAATTCCACGCCAGCCTTGACCTTGCCAGTGGCGGCAAAGGCGAGCGCCTCGGCCATGTCCTGGCGGGTGCCGACGAAGGAGCCGCGTATTGTCACGCAATTGGCGACGACGTCGAACAGCGGCGTTGGGAAGTCGCCTGGCGGCAAGCCCACCAGCACGCAGGTGCCGCGCTTGCGCGTCATCGCCACGCCTTGCTGGAAGGCATCAATCGATGGCGCGGTGATCAGCACGCCGTGGGCGCCGCCACCGGTCGCTTCGCGCAGGGCCGCGACGGGATCGCCCTGGCGGGCATTGATGGTCACTTCGGCTCCGAGGGCGCGCGCGTGTTCCAGCTTGCCTTCATCGATGTCGACGGCCGCCACGCGCAAGCCCATGGCCACCGCATACTCGATGGCCAGGTGGCCCAGTCCGCCGATGCCGGACACGGCCAGCCACTGGCCCGGCCGCGCGCCCGTTTCCTTGATGCCCTTGTAACTGGTCACGCCGGCGCAGATGATGGGCGCCGCCTGCACTGCGGACAACCCGGCCGGAATATGCGCGACGTAGCGCGGGTCGGCCAGGATGTATTCGGCAAAGCCGCCATTCTTGGTGTAGCCGCCGAACTGCGCCTCGGCGCACACGGTTTCCCAGGCGGCCAGGCAATGTTCGCAATGGCCGCAAGCCGAGTAGAGCCAGGGCACGCCGACCCTGTCGCCCAGCTGCACTTCGGTCACGCCAGTACCCATGGCCACCACCAGGCCGATACCTTCGTGGCCGGGAATGAACGGCGGCGTCGGCTTGACGGGCCAGTCCCCGCGCGCCGCGTGCAAGTCAGTGTGACACACGCCGCAAGCTTCCGTCTTGACCAGGATCTGGCCGGGGCCGGGAACCGGCACGGGAACGTCGCGCAGCACCAGGGGCTGGCCCAGTTGTTCGACAACGGCGGCTTTCATGGTAGTGGGTGTCATGTTATTCCTTATGAAGTTAGTCATGCGTAGCGCAGGGCGCGGGTGCTGGGCTGACGTGTTGTGCTTGGTCAGTCAGGCGCACTGCCATGGTCTGATCAACAGACACTTGCGAATGCTCATATTCTGCTGCACACAGTTCAAAAAATGATTGATCTACATCAATGTATCAGCGCACGTTAGCGATATCGCGAACTTCAGTGCTACCACGCTTCCCCAAGCAGCCCAGCGCTGCATAAGCAGGCTTTTTTGTCTGGTGCCGGACATTGCATCCGTGCGCTGCGTGCGATGAGGATCGTCGCATGGGCAGACAGTAACAAGGAGATAAGGGACGTGACCCTTGCGCTTCCTCCGCTGGCGTTCCGCATGCAGCGCAGCGAGTTCGCCTGGTATGTGTTGTTGGCTTTTGCCTCATCGCCGGTAATTCATGTTGTCTTCTCCTTCTTCGCCGGCTGGCACGAGTACATGCCATTCTGGCATATACCTTCACTCTGGGACCTGGGCAGCTGAGCCGCCGGCCTACGCCACCTCGCTCACCACATAGCGGTACTTGCCCGACGCCTCGGCCGCGATCTCGTCGACTTCCTCGATGGCGATGTCCACTTGCGCGCCCAGCCTGGCCTGGAAACCGCTCACGATGGCGCTGCGCGTGGCGTCATCCAGGCGCGCCACGCAGACCAGCAGCACGCGCGTGCGCAGCAGGCTTTCCTGGATGATTTTAAAACTTTGCACTTGCGGCAGTTCGCGCACGATGTAGACGAGGGCCAGGCCGTGCATGACGGTGCCATCGACGGCCGTGATGAAATCCGTGCTGCGGCCTTCGATCTTTTGCAGCAGGGGCAAGCCGCGTCCGCAGGCGCACGGTTGCGTGCCCAGCGCGCCCACGTCGCCCGTGGCGTAGCGGATAAAGGGATAGTCCTGCGTGGCCAAATGGGTGACGACGATTTCGCCCGTGGCCCCTGGCGGCAGCGGCTGGCCGTTGCCATCAATGATTTCCACGATGATGTCTTCGGCCGTGATGTGCATGCCGCCGTCCGGGCATTCGTGCGCGATGAAACCCGCGTCGCGCCCGCCGTAGCCGTTGGCCACAGGGCAGCCGAAGGCGGCGGCGATCTGCGCGCGCTGCTCGTCATACAGGCGTTCGGCCGTGACGAACGCCACTTTCACGCCCAGGCCGTCGAGCGGCAGCGCGCGCGCGCCGGCGTGGCTGGCGATGCGGCACAGGGCGGACGGGTAGCCGAACAGCATGCGCGGACGCCATCGGCGCAGCTGCCGCACGTAGCCATCGAGGCGCGCGGGCGACATGGCAAACGCGGGCAGCAGGGTGCTGCGCAGCAGCGCATCGCGCAGGCGGCGCAGGCGGTCTTGCGCCTGCAGCTCGATGGGCGAACCCCACAACACGGCTTCGCGGTCGCCGATATCGACGCCCCACCAGCGCGTGGCGCGCCACTTGGCGGCGATGTCGTGGCTGATCCGGCACCGTCCCAGGAAAAACTGCAGCGGTTCACCGCTGGAGCCGCCCGTGGCAAACGGGCGCAAGCCCACGGCGCGGGCGGACTTGAAGCTGTCGCGCGCACTCGCAATGTCAACCTTGCGCAGCAGTGGCAAACGAGACAAATCGGCCAGTTTCCGTACCTGTTCCGGGTCGAAGCCGCTGCTGGAAAACAGCGCGCGGTAGTAGGGCACGTGCTCGCCGGCGTGGCGCAGCAGCGCGCGCAGGCGCGCCAGCTGCCACTCCTGCAGCTGCTGGGCGCTCCACCACTGCGAGCGTTCCAGGCGGCGCAGCAGGCGTACGCTGTGGTGGCCCTTGAGCCATTCATGCAGGGGAAATAGCCAGCGGGCGACGCAGCGCGTGTAGGCACCCGGGCGCGGCGCTGCACGGATGCGGCGGTAATGCGCGGCCAGGCAGGGCGCGATGCCGGGCCAGCCGAAAGTGGCGGCGTGCGCCAGGCCCGCGTCTGCCAGCGCCTGTGCGCGCCGCGGGTCGCGCAGCAGCGCCACGATGGCCTGCGCCATGGCGGCCGGATCGCCGGGCGGCACCAGCAGCGCCGTCACGCCGTCCTGTAGCAGGGAGGGGATGCCGCCCACATTGGTGCTGACGACCGGCACGCCGCAGGCCAGCGCTTCGAGCACGGAAATGGGCATGTTGTCGGCCAGGCTGGGGTTGAGGACGATGTCGCTGGCCTGGTACAGCGCAGGCATGGCGGCGTTGTCGACAGGTCCGGCGAAGCGCACGGAGTCCAGAACGCCGAGCGACCTGGCCAGGCACGCCAGAGCAGCGCGCTGCGGCCCGCCGCCTGCCAGCACAAGGCGCGCCCTGGGAAAGGCCAGTCGCACGAGGGCAAAGGCGCGCACGGCGCTGGCGTTGTCGTACAGCTGCTCCAGGTGGCGCGCCACGAGGATGCACGGATCTTCGGCGCGCGTGCGCGGCGGCGCCGGCGTAAAGCGCTGCAAGTCCACCACGTTCGGCACGATGTGGGCCGTGTGACCATACTGCTCGAAGATGCCGGCCAGGTAGGCCGAGGGCACGACGATGGCGCTGACGCGGCGCAGGCTGAACGCCACCAGGCGCGGCGAACGGGCAAAAAAGGCGGCCGCTTCGCCGCCCCGGTAATTGAGCAGGGTCGGCTTGCCTTTCAGGCTGGCGATCCATAATGCCGGTGCCGCATGCAGATGCCAGGACCAGCCGGAATTGGCCATGATGTGGAACAGGTCGACCGTACTGGCCGTGCGCCACAGGCGCCACAGGTACACGGGCAGGAGCAGCGCCGCGCGCAGGTAGCGGATACGCGCCAGCCAGGGTGGTAGTGCGGGGCCGTTGACGGCCAGCAGCTGCACATGCGCGCCATTCTCGCGCAGCAGCCGCGCCAGCTGCTGCGTTTGATTGGCCATGCCGCCGGCCGGTGGCGGCAGCGGGCCGACCAGGGCGATGCGCAAGCCCGTAAAGATCATGGCATCGCTCCCGCCGTTCCCGCCGCCGCCACGCGCGCATACACGGGCGCATAGCGGCCCACGCTGGCGTCCCAGCTGCGCTCCGTCTCGACGAAAGTGCGCGCCTGGCGCCGCAGCGCCGGCCAGCTGGCGGGCGCCAGCAGCAGGTTCAATATTGCCTGCGCCAGCGCCTCGGCGTCGCCGGCGCGAAACAGCATGCCCGTCTTGCCGTGTTCTACCAGTTCGCGGTGGCCGCCCACGTCGGACGCCACCACGAGACGGCCCAGGGCCATCGCTTCGAGCGGCTTCAAGGGCGTCACCAGTTCCGTCAGGCGCATGGGCAGGCGCGGATATACGCAGATGTCGACCAACTGATAATAAGAGGCCACCTGCGCATGCGGCACTCTGCCCGCGAAGACCACGGCGTGGTCTATGCCCAATTGCGCCGCCAGCGCGCGCAGCGCCGTTTCCTGCGGGCCGCCGCCGGCCAGCAGCAGCCGCAGCGCAGGCTGCGCTGTCAGCAGGCGCGGCATGGCGCGCAGCAGCAGCGCCAGTCCCTCGTAGGCATAGAAAGAGCCGATGAAGCCGATGACAGGACAGCCATCCAGACCCAGACTGCGCACCAGCGCGGGATCGGCGACGGCATCGAAGGCCACCGCGTCGACGGCGTTCGGGATGACCGTGATTTTATGCGCGGGCACGCCACGCGCGCACAGTTCACGCCGCAAGCCGTCGCAGATGGTGGTGACGGCGTCGGCGCGTCGCAGCGCATAACTTTCCAGTGCGCGCGTGAGCCGGTAGCGCAAGCCGCCGGGCCGGCTGCTGCCATGGTCGGCGGCCGCATCTTCCCAGAAGGCGCGCACCTCATACACGACGGGGATGCCCAGCGCGCGTCCTGCGTTAAGGGCAGCGATAGCGTTCAGGGCCGGCGAATGCGCATGCAGGATGTCCGGCCTGGCTTGCCGCGCCAGCTGGCGCAGGCGCACGGCCAGGCCGATGATGACGGCCACCTGATGCAGCACGGGCAGGCGCGCCCACCACCGTGCATTCGGCGCCGTGCGATAGAAATGCCAGCCGTCGACCAGCTGCTGCGCGCTGTCGGACGGCCCCTGCTTGGCACTCGTGAGGTGCGTCGTGTGCCAGCCCAGCGCGCGCTGCTGCCGCAGGATGGCCAGAGTGCGAAACGTGTAGCCGCTGTGCAAGGGCAGCGAGTGGTCGAGGATATGCAGGATGCGCATGGATTAGCCTGGGACGGTGGCTGCTACCGGGACGGCTGGGGTCTGACCCGACGGGTCAGACCCCGTTGCAACCTGGCGCAGGAACGCCTCGAACATCAGCAGCGCCCACAGGGGCGCGCTGTAGTCGCGCCGCCCGCTCGCATGCTGCTCGAGCAGCTGGCGCACGTAGTCCATGTCGAACAGCCCGCACTGCGCCAGGGTGGGACCCAGCAGGCGCTGTTGCAGGCGCTGGCGCAGCGGGCCGCGAAGCCAGTCGGCCAGCGGGATCGAAAAACCCATCTTCTGGCGGTACAGCAGCGCGTCTGGCAGCAGCGGGCGCAAGGCTTTTTTCAGCAGGTATTTGCCTACGCCGCACCGCAGCTTGAACTGCGGCGGCAAGCCGGACATCCACGCCACCAGTTCATGGTCGAGCAGGGGCGAACGCACTTCCAGCGCATGCGCCATGCTGGCCCGGTCCACCTTGGTCAGGATGTCGCCGGGCAGGTAAGTTTTCAAGTCGAGATACTGCAGCTGCGCCAGCGGATCTTGCGCAGGGCTGGCCAGCGCGTGCCGGCGCAGTACTTCCACGGCGCGGTAGCCGTGCAGGCTGCGCCGCAGCTCGGCACTGAACAAACGCGCGCGCATGGCGTCGCCCAGCAGGCTGACGCCGTGAAAATACGCGTCCGTCGTGTCGCGCGCCAGGCCCTCGAAAGTGGACTTGGCGCGCAGGAAGCGGGGCGCCCAATCGGCCTTCGGGTACAGCCGCCCCAGGGTACCGAACAGCGACTGGCGCAGGCCGGCCGGCAGCAAGGGAGCCATCGCCTTGCGCACTTTTTCCTCGCGCGTGTGCAGGCGGTAGCGCCGATAGCCGGCCAGGCTTTCATCGCCGCCGTCGCCCGACAGGGCCACCGTGACGCGCTGGCGCGCCAGCTGGCAGACGCGGTAGGTGGGCATGGAGGAACTGTCGGCGAACGGTTCGTCGTACAGCCTGGCCAGCAGGTCGATCAGCTCGAAGTCGTCCTGCTCCACCTGGCGCGCATGATGCGCCGTGGCGTAGCGGCGCGCCACCAGGTCGGCATAGTGCGCCTCGTTGTACGCCGGGTCGCCGAACGAGATGGAGAAGGTGTTGACGGGCGTGGCGCTCGCGCCGGCCATCAGCGCCACGACGGCGCTGGAATCGACGCCGCCCGACAAAAAGGCCCCCAGCGGCACTTCGGCCACCATGCGGATGTGCACCGCTTCACGCAGGCGCGCCAGCAGTTCGTCGGCAGCCTGCGCCTCGCTGACGGGCGGATTCGGCGTAAATGGAATGTCCCAGTACGATTGCGGCGCGGGCAGCGGCTGGCCCGCGCGGAGGGAGAGGGTATGGCCGGGTGGCAGCTTGCGCGCGTGCTGGAAGATGCTGCGCGGCTCGGGCACGTAGCCGTAGGCGAAATACTCTTCCACGGCCAGCGGGTCGAGCGCGCGTGGCATGGCCGGATGCGCGAGCAGGGCTTTCAGTTCGGAGCCGAACAGCAGGGTGCCGTCCTGCGCCTCGCCGTAATACAGGGGCTTCACGCCCAGGCGGTCGCGCGCCAGGAACAGCAGATGGCGGCGGCGGTCCCACAGGGCGAAGGCGAACATGCCGCGCAGGCGCTGCACGCATTGCTCGCCCCATTGTTCCCAGGCGTGGACGATGACTTCCGTGTCGCTGCTGGTGCGAAACTGGTGGCCAAACTGGCGCAATTCGGCCATCAGGCTGCGGTAATTATAGATTTCGCCATTGAAGACAATGGCGATGCTGCGGTCGGCGTTGAACAGCGGCTGCTGGCCGCTGGCCAGGTCGATCACGGACAATCGCCGGTGCGCAAGGCCCAGTCCCGGCTCGCGGTGCAGCCCCCCTTCGTCCGGCCCACGGTGGCGCAGGCTGTGGTTCATTCGCGCCAGCAGCAGCACGTCGATGTCGCGCTGGCCCTGCAAGTCAAAGATGCCGCTGATGCCGCACATGGGAGGCCTTTAAGGGAGTGGTGGACAGGGGAGAGGGCTGGCGCGCGCCGGTCAGGCGGTCGTACACGGCCAGGTAGGCGCCGGCCATGGCCGGCAGGCTGTGCTCGGCCAGCACCTGGCGCCGCCCGCGTGCACCGTGGCGCGGGCCCAGTTCGGGCATGCTGTAGTAGTCGAGCATGGCGTCGGCCAGCATCTCGGGCGAACCGGGCGGTACCAGGGTGCCGCTCCAGCCCGACTGCAACAGTTCCGCGTTGCCGCCCACCTGGGTGGCGACGATGGGCAGACCCGTTGCCATCGCTTCGAGGATGGTGTTCGAGCTGCCTTCGGCCAGCGAGGGCAGGACGAACAGATCCATGGCGCGCAGCAGTTGCGCCACGTCGTCGCGCGCGCCGGGCAGCCAGGCAAGATGGGCCACGCCGGCCTGCTGCAGCAGGGCCATGCATGTTTGGCGGCACGGTCCGTCGCCGGCGATGATCAGGCGCAGGCGCGCGTGGGCGCCCGGTTGCGCCAGGAGCAGCAAGAACGCTTGCACCAGCGATGCATGGTCCTTGACGGCCGCCATGCGGCCCACGCTGCCGATGACGAAGGCGCCGTTGCACAGGAAACCGGGCGGGCCCACGGCGGCGGGCGGCCCCAGGCGTGGATGGAATTGCACGCTGTCGACGCCATTGCCGATGTGCGACACCTGCGTGGGAACCGCGCCGATGGTCTCTACCAGCCATTGCCCCAGGTCGGCGCTGACGGCAATGAAGTGCTGCACCAGTGGCAACATGCATTTGCGCAGCAGCCGGTATTTGCGGCGCGTGCCGTACAAGTCGCTCATGTCGCGCCCGTGTTCGCCATGCACGCGCAGGCGCACGCCGGCCAGGCAGGCCAGCAGCTGCGCATCGAGGCAGCCCAGGTTGCGCGTATGCACGAGTGCCGGGCGCAGCTGTTTCAGAACGCGGTACAGCCGCAGGTAGTGGCGCCAGTCCTTGCCCTCGCGCTTGTCCAGGCTGATGACATCGACACCCGGCGTGGTCAGGCGCTGGCGAAACGCGGTGGCGTTCTTCAGGCAGACGATGGTGTGCCGGTAGCGTTCAGGCGGCAGATGGTTGATCAGGTTGACCAGGCCGTTTTCCAGCCCGCCCACGTCGAGCTGGTGGATCACGTGCACGATCAGGGGGGCGGCGCCGGCCACGTGGGTGCCGCCGGTATCGAGGTCAGGGGCCATGCGGCAGCTCCTGCAAGCGTCGTTCGATGACGGGCATTGCTGCCCGCAGGAAGGCTTGCAGGCGTGCGCGCGGTGGCGGCGCCAGCTCGTCGTAGGCGGCAGAGACGATGATGTCGGCGCCATCCTGTCGCCTGCCCAGCAGCTTGGCTTGCGCCAGCAGCAGTTTCACCAGCACGGGCCGGGCCGTGACGACGCCGCCCTGGCGGTAGACGCGCCACACCAGCAGCCGTTCGCCGCCGTGCCCCAGCACGCTTTCGCGCACGGCCAGGGCGCCGCTGGCCAGGGTGACGTCTTGCACGCGCTGCGCCAGGGGCGTCCAGCGCGCGCCGTATGGCGAGGATAGGTGCGTCAGCAGTTCGGCATCGCGCGCCTGGCGCGCATACCAGTGCAGTTGCAGCCCCACCGGCGCGCCATCGCCGTCCTGGCGCGCATACGTGGCGGCAAACCGCGCGGGCGCGCCCGCATACGGCGCCTGCCAGATCGGCCCGCCCGACGCCGCGTCGTGCAGGCGCCGCCAGGCAGGCGGGTCGGGTAAGGCCAGCACAACGGGGGAACCGGGCGCCTTGGTGCCGTCGTGGCGGTGGCTGGCCAGGGCCAGCACCGGCCACAGCGCCGCCAGCAGCAGGCAGGCCACGCTCGCGCGGATGGTGGCGCGCTTGTCGGGCACGCCCGCACCAGGGTACACGGGCAGGGTGGGGGGGCGGGCGGCGCGCGCTGGCGGCAATTCGCGCCAGCGCGCGGCCAGCCAGAACAGCAGCAGCACCACCACGCCGAAAAACAGCCAGCCATAGATCAGGTGGTCGACGCCCACGGCCAGGCGCATATTGCTCAGGTGACCCAGCATCACGATCAGGTAGGCGCGCACGCCATTGGCGAGGATGGGTACGAGCAGGGCGGCGGCCATGACGGCCAGGCGCCGCCCCATGCTGTGAAAGTGCACATGGGCGTACAGGGCGCCCAGGGCCAGCGCGGCGATCAGGTAACGCAAGCCGCTGCAGGCCTCCACCACCGACCAGTTACCGGTGGGTAGCGAAAAATGGCTGCCATCGCGAAACACGGGCACGCCCGTCCATTGCAGCGCGGTGACGGTGAAGGCGGCCGTGAAGTCGATCAGGGGATCGAGGAAGACTTCGCCAAACGGCACGGCGAGAAACAGGTACGCCAGCGGAAAGGCCAGCAGGCGCACGGCCGGCCAGCCGAGGATGGCCAGCACGCAGGCGGGCAGCATGGCCGTGGCCGCATATTGTTCCACCACGGGCACGTTGGCGGCATCGGCCAGCAGCCAGGCCAGGCCCAGCGTCCCCAGCAGCGGCAAGCCTTGCCGTGACGGCTGGGGCACCAGCGCAGCCAGGCGGGTGCGCTGGCGCCAGGCCAGCCAGCAACTGATGGGAACGATCAGGAAACCGTGCGCGAAGGTCTGCGAGCGCGACCACAATTCCACCATCGACCAGAAAGTGGCGTGGTACAGCAGCACGATGGCGGCCAGGGCCAGCGGCAGGGCAGCCAGGGCGGCCTGGCGCCGGCCCTGGCCATGATGCCCATGCGGCAGGACGGCCGCGTCCGGCACGGGGGCGACCTGGTCGAGTTGCAAACTCATGTAGATGGTACCCCCACGGGCGGCGTCGGCGCGGCGTCGGTGCTGGCTCCGGCTGCGGCCTCGGCAGGCAGGCCCAGCATGGCGCCCAGGCTGCGCAGATTGCGTTCCCAGTCGTAATCCTGCAAGACCAGCTGGCGCGCCGCCGCGCCGATGGCCGCGCCGCTCCCTTCGGCCGTGCCGCCATGGGCGTTGCGCAGCACGCGCGCGGCATGGTGGATGAATTCGGCGTCGTCGCGCGCCAGCAGCAGTTCCAGGCCCGGCTGGGCGGCGATACCTTCCAGTGCCTGCTGCGTGGCCAGCACGATCTTGCCCATCGCCATCGCTTCCAGCACCTTGTTCTGCACGCCCCGGGCGATGCGCAGGGGCGCCACGGCCACCGCCGCGCCGGCCAGATAGGGCCGGATGTCGGGCACCTTGCCCGTCACCACCACGCCGGCCACCCTGGCCAGCGCCGTCACGGCGGGCACGGGCGCGCTGCCGACGATATAGAACTGCAACTGGGGAAACTGGCGCCGCAGCGCGGGCCAGACGTGGCGCACGAACCATTGCACGGCGTCGATGTTCGGCCAGTAATCCATGGCGCCCGTAAACACCAGCGCCTGCACGCCGGGTGGATACACGCCGGGCTGGGCCGGCGTGGGCGCGAAATACGCCGTGTCGACGCCATTATTGACATGGCCCGTCTTGCGCCGCGCCATCGGCGCGCACTGGCGGAACAGGGCCGCTTCGGCCGGCGAGACGAAGCTGGCGGCCGTGAACTGCTGGGCGATATGGCGCTCGTATTGCAGCAGCAGCTGTGCTTCGCGCCGGTACAGCAGCGACATGGGCCAGGGCTTGCTGTCGCCGTACTGCCGCCATTTATCGGAATCGACATCGACGAAATCGATCACGCGGTGCAGGGCGCGACCCGCGCTGCCGTCGATGTATTGCGCCATGGGTCCGGAAAAGGCCAGCGCGTGTTGCACATTGCCGCCCGATAGCAGGCCATCGACCCATTGCCGCAGGCGCGCATCGCGGTAGTAATGCACGCTCATGGCTTGCCGCGACAGTAGCGCCTGCATGGCGCGCCAGCGGGCCGCGCCGCGCCGCAAGCCTATGAAGCGCGTGCTGGCGCACAGGGCGGCCACGGTCTTCGCATGCTGCCAGTCGTCGTCATCGTCGATGAAACAGCCCAGGTGCACGCGGAAATGCCGGCTCAGGTACTGCAGCATGTGCCACGAGCGTATCTTGTCGCCCTTGTTGGGCGGATACGGCAGGCGGTGGGCGAGGAATAGAAGTTCGCGCATAGTGTATCCAGTTGCTTAGCCCAGCTGCCGCACGATGTGCGGCCCCAGCAGATTGGCCAGTGGTAGCGGCAGGTGGCGCCAGGCGCGAATGAACAGTGCGTACCTGGGATTGAGCGGGTTCACTTCCGGCAAGGCCGTGGCACGCACGAGCTGGTAGGCGTATGGCAAGGGCTGCGGCGTAAAGCCCCAGTTCTTCTTGAAGTCGTATGCACCCGTACCCAGCTTGCTGCGGCCGAAATCGAACAGGTGGCAGCCGCGTTCGCAGGCGCGGCGCATCGTTTCCCAGTACATGAAGTCGTTGGCACCCGTGCTGCGCGCCAGCGGCGTGCCGCCGCCGTAATAAGGCAGCACTTCATCGCGGAAATAGAAAAGCAGCACACTGGCCTGCGCCTGCTGGCCGTGATACACGGTGAGGATGTCGCAATCGGTGCCGAAGACCGTGCGCAGCAGGGCAAAATGGCGGCGCGCGAAGACGGGCGTGCCCAGCCGGTGCACGCTGGCCGCGTAGATCGGGTAGAAATGACGGAGGTCATGCTCGATGCTGCTGTGCAGACCGGCCGACATGGCCTTGCGCACGACGGCGCGCTGCTTGCGCGGTATCGCCAGCAGATTCTGTTCGGCATCAGCGCGCAGGGGGCGGCGGAAGGTGGCGTACAGGGGTTTCTGCTGCCAGCATGCATCGGCGCTTTCCGGCGCATTTTCCTCCACCTCGCGCCAGCGGTATTCCAGGTGCCCCACGCCGTGACGCCGCGCCAGCGCCTGCGCCGCGTCGTCGAGGGCCAGCCGCACGGCCGGGCTGCCGCCGGCGATGCCGCCGTACACGCAAAACGGCAGCGAGACGAGGGACGTGCCGAACAAGCGGCTGCGCACATGGGCCAGCGGCAGCACGCCGGCGATGCGCCCATCCTGTTCCGCGTACAGGAAATGACTGTCGTGCCCGAAGCCTTGCTCCATGATGGTTTTCCAGCCTGCCCGGTGAAAGAAGGTGGCGTCGGGACAGGCGTCGACAAAGGCATCCCAGCGCGCATGCTCATGCGCCTGCAGCGAGCGCACGGCAATGGCAGCGCTGGACGGCGCCGGGTCGGGAGGACGGCTGGCTTCGTGCATCATGTGCTTTCCAGAAAAATACGGTCCATGCGGTCCCAGGCGAAGTCGCCCGTCAGGCGCGCCAGCCGCGCTTCCATGCGCCCCAGGTTCAGGTAGTGGCGAAAGCGCGTCCTCGCGCTCAGGCCGGGTGGGCGCGGCTGGCCGGGATCGAGTTCCCAGGGATGAAAATAGAATATGCCAGCTTGCCCGTCGCGCGAATTGATGCGTCGCAAAAGCCAGCGCGACAGTCCATACGGCATCAGGCGAAAATAGCCGCCGCCGCCGGCCGGTACGTTGCGCCCGTGCAGGCGCACGGTGCTGACAGGCAATTCCAGCACGCCTTGCGGCCCCCGCGGACGCCAGGCGAAGCGGGGAGCATCTGGCATGCCGTAGTGGTCGTGGCGGATCGGGTAGATGCTGGAACTGTAGCGGTAGCCCGCTTCCAGCAGCACGTCGAAGGCCCACAGATTGGCCGCGCCGATGGAAAAGCTGGGCGCCCGGTAGCCGACCACGGCCAGCCCCGTCACTTGTTCCAGGATGGTCTTGCTGCGGCGTACATCGTCGGCGAACTGCGCGGCCGACTGCTCGCAGGCGCGCAGGTGCGCATAGCCGTGGCTGGCCACTTCATGCCCGGCGGCGGCCACGCGGCGCAGCATGGCCGGGTAGCGCTCGGCGATCCAGCCTAATGTAAAAAAGGTGGCGTGGATGCGGCGCTCTTCCAGCAGCAGCAGGATGCGCTCGATATTCGCCTCGACCCGGCATTCCAGGTGCGGCCAGTCGGCGCGCGCGATATGTGGCGCGAAGGCGGACACCTGGAAATAATCTTCCACGTCAATGGTCAGGGCGTTGCGTAGTATGGCTGGCGGCGTCATGGCGCTCCCCGGCGCGCCGCCAGCCAGGGCGCGATGACGGCGGCGATGCGCGTGGCCGCGTGGCCATCCCACAGGGGGGGGATGCGGCCACGCTTGCCGCCCGTCTCCAGGATGGCGCGTGCCAGCGCCAGGATCGCGGCCGGGTCCGTGCCGGCCAGGGTGTTCGTGCCATCGCTGACCGTGACGGGCCGCTCCGTACTGGCGCGCAAGGTCAGACAGGGAACGCCCAGGGCCGTGCTTTCTTCCTGGATGCCGCCCGAATCGGTCAGCACCAGGCGCGCGCCCTGCATCAGGCCCAGCATTTCCAGGTAGCCCAACGGCGGCAGGCAGACGATGGCTTGCCGCGCCAGCAACGCTTCCATGCCCGCCAGGCGCAAGCTGGCCCGGGTGCGCGGGTGGATGGGAAACAGCAGCGGCAGCTGTCGCGCCAGTTGCCCCAGCGCCCGCAGCAGTGCTTCCAGCCGCACTGCGTCATCCACGTTCGATGGCCGGTGCAGGGTCAACAGGCCATACGCGGGCGGGCAGGCGTGGCCGTGGGCGCGCAGGGTGGTGGCGGGCTTGACTGCGCGCGGCAGTTGCTGCCGCAGGCTGTCGATCATGACGTTGCCCGTGAAGTGGATGCGTTCGGGGGCGATGCCTTCGCGCAGCAGGTTGGCGCGCGCGCCTTCCTCGCTGGTCAGCAGCAAGTCGGACAACTGGTCCGTCAGCACGCGGTTGATTTCCTCGGGCATGTGCCGGTCACCGCTGCGCAAGCCCGCCTCCACATGGATCACGGGCGTGCCGCGCTTGGCCGCCACCAGCGCGCACGCCAAGGTGGAATTGACGTCGCCCACCACCAGCACCGCGTCGGGCGCCAGCGGCGGAGGGGCGTCGAGCACGGCATCGAAGCGGCGCATGATCTCGGCCGTCTGCTGCGCGTGATTGCCGGAGCCGACGTCGAGGGCGATGTCGGGCGCGCGCATGCCCAGGTCGGCAAACAGCTGTCCGTTCATGGCCATGTCGTAATGTTGGCCAGTATGCAACAAGGTCACGCGCACGGCAGGCGCCTGGCGCGCCAGGGCGGCCAGGATGGGCGCCATTTTCGTGAGATTGGGGCGCGCGGCCACCACGCACAGCAGGTGCGCGGGCGCGCCGGATGAAAGGGCAGGGTCGGACATGCTGCAGCCTCCTTAGAATTGCATGGTGAGCGTGGCGCTGACGCCGTTTTCGCGGTAGTCGCCGCCCCGGTTGCTGGTGTGCCGCACGTGCCGCACGTCGATGCTGGCCGTCATGTTCGGCTGCAGGATGCGCGTATAGCCCGCCGTCACGGTGATGTTGTTGTCGCGCCGCGGCACGCTCAGCGAGCGCACGCTGGCGTAACCGGCATCGACATTCACGCTGCTGCGCGAACTGGCTTGCCAGCTCCAGCCCAGATTGCCGCCGACCTGGCGCATGCGGTCTTCGCTGCCGAATGTCATGCCAGGCAGTAAGGCGCTGTCGATGCCGCTGGCCGTTTGCGCCGTGCGGTCGACGGCCGTGACGCCGACGACCATCGCGCTTTTCGCCGTGGCGCGCGCCATCGTCAGTTGCAGCTGTTTTTGCAGGAAATAGCGGTGACTGAAGTAATTGATGGCGCCCCGTTCCGGCCCCAGCTTGTTGGCGTAGCGCAGGAAGGCAGCGATGCGCAAGCGCCTGTCACGCGCATTGGGAAGGATTGCGCGCCATAATTGATCGAGCAACTGGCCCGCGTCGCGGTCGCTCAGGCGCGCAAACTGCGTGGGCAGGGTGGTAATTTTTTCGCTGTAGCTCAGTTGCCAGTTGGTATGGCGCTGCAGGAGCGTGGCATCGAGGCTGTAGGTGTTGCCAAAAAAGCGCTTGCCCGTGCTGAAGGCCAGGCTGGTGCGCGGCGACGGTGTCCACACGCCGCCCAGCGACCAGAAACGGCCTTCCGGCGCCTTGCCGGTGCTCGACATATAGCCTTCCTTTTCCGTGCCGCCGCTGGCCGTGGCCGCCCATTTTCTGCCGAACGGATAGCGCAGGCCCACGCTGCTGCGCTGCATGCGCACGGGCGCCAGCTTGCTGTCCTGCGTGCGGCGCACGTCGTGGCTGGCGTTCCAGGTCCAGCCCTGGCTGCGCGGCTCGCCGCCGAGCAGCAATTCCAGCTCGTCGCTGTGTACGGACAGCAGGTCGCCGCCGCTGTCGACCGAATTGCGCGTGTAGCGCAGTTCGGCTGTGGCCAGGCCACGGAAGCGGTGGCGCAGGTAGGGGCTGATGCCGGTGGTGCGCACCGTGCTGGCATTGTCCTTGTCCAGAAGATCGGCTATCAGTTGCTGGCCGAATGGCGAGATGTTGCGCCGACTCACGCTGGCGTTGGCATCGATGAAGAACCAGTCCTGCACCAGTTCGGCGTCGGCCGCAGCGCGCAAGTCGTGGTCTTCGCTATTGCCGCGCTGCCCCGAGAGGGATTTGTGCCAGCTGTAATCGAGGTCCACGCGCAGGCGAGGGCCCGTGCCGATGAGGGCGATGGCGGGTGCGATTTCCGTGATGTAATCCGATTGCGCCTTGCCGGGCGGCGCGCGCAGCGCATTGTCCGTATAACTGACACGCTGGCGCAGCGAGGGTTGCACCAGCCAGTCGACAGCCAGGGCCGGCACGGGCAGCAGCAGGGACAGCAAGGGCAGCAGCGGCATCGCCGGCGGCGTGCGGCGGCTAGTCGTAATAGCCATAGCCGTAGTAGTCGTTGCCGGGAAACGATTTGGTCTTGTTATAGATTAAATGGATGTGTTCGCACGATTCGATCTGGCGCAGCGCTTCCTTGACGGCGTGCTGGGTCGTCGTTTCCGCCTCGACCACCATCACCACCTGGCCCATCTGTCCCACGAGCGCGTGCGCTTCGCTGGTGATCAAGAGGGGCGGCGAATCGAAGACGACGACGCGGTCGGCGTAGAGGCTGGCGATCTCGGCCAGCAGCCGGCTCATGGCCCGGCTGGCCAGTAACTCCGTCGCATGCTTGTTGCTGCGCCCGGCAGGCAGGATGCTCAGGTTGGCCACGTTGGTTTTCAGGATCACGTCCGCCATGGCCAGCTGCGGGTCGAGCAGCACGTCCATCAGCCCCGGCTCGGGCGACAGGCCCAGCACTTTCAGCACGGACGGGCGCGCCACGTCGGCATCGACCAGCAGCACCGTGATATCCATTTCCATGGCGATGCTCATGGCCAGGTTGACGGCGCAATACGTTTTGCCTTCGCCTGGCATGGCGCTGGTGACGACGATCAGGTTGCCGTGGCGGATGGCCTCGGCGCCGCTGGCGCGCGCCTGGCGCAGCAGCGGGCGCTTGATGATGCGGAAGTCTTCGGCCACCGAACTGCGCCCGCCTTCCAGCGTGAGCATGCCTTGCTCCGCCAGCCTGGCCAGGTTCAGGGCGCGGTACTGGGGGTTGCTGGCCGCCGCCAGGGTGTCCGCGCTGTCGGCATCATCGGCGTCGTCCGCTGCGTACGGCATGGGGGTTTCCGCCACGCCCGGGATGAGGCCATCCTGTCTGCCGCTGTCCTTGCTGATGCACTCCTTGCTGGTCATCGTCGCTCCCGTGGCGTGGTCTAGAATTTGAGCAGGGCGGCCGTCATGACCCCGCTGTACAGCAAAAACAGGCTGCCCAGACAGGCGGTAAATCCATAGCGGGCGCGGCGACGGCGCACCTGCTGCAGCGGCGTCCAGTTCATCGATACCGTGCCCAGCACGTTCAAGCCCGTGGCATCGCGCAGTTCGGCGGGGCTGAGAAAGGTGGGGCGCACCTGGCTGATCAAGAGGGCCGTGGCGATGCCGGCCACCAGGGCTGCGCCCAGCGCCGCGCTGAACAGCAGCGGACGGTTCGGGCCGACGGGCGCATATTGCACCGTGGGCGGATCGATGATCTTGAAGGCCATCATCTCGGTGGTGGAACTGAGTTCGCCCGACAGCTTGGCCGCTTCGCGCCGGCCAATCAGCTTTTCATAGTTTTCCTTGTTGATGATGTAGTCGCGGTTCAGTTGCGCCAGTTGCGATTCCACCTCGGGCACGGCATTGCTTTGCGCCAGCAGGCGCTCATTGCGCGCCTTGTATTCCTGCACGCGGGCGCGGATGGCGGCCACCTTGGCGTCCGCGTCCGTCAGCGCCACCTTCAGCTGCTGCAGCATGGGACTGTAGTTCTTGCCCGGGTCGCCTGACGCCGCTTTCAGCTTGCTTTCCTCGACCTTGCGCTCTTCCAGCTGGGCAATGAGGCGCTTCGAGGCGATGATGTCGGGGTGCAACTCCGTAAATTGCATGCGCAGGCTGTCCAGATTCTTGTTGAGCGAGGCGATGCGCTCGTCGAGTTCCGGGTTCGTGATGGCCGACGCGTTCGGCTCCAGGTCGAGCACGGGCTCGTCGCCCTCGATCTGGCTCAGGATGGCCTTGCGCGATTGCTCCGCCTCGAGCAATTCCAGCTTCGCATTGTTCAGACTATCGGACGACATCTGCAACTGGCTGCCATAGTCGATGCCTTGGCGCGGCAGCAGCAGATTGTTGCGGATCTTGAATTCCTTCATCAGGTTTTCCGCCGCGCTCAGCTTGTCCTCGTAATTCTTGATCTGCTCGTCGATGAATTGCACGGCTTTCTGCGAATCGCCTTTTTTTCCCTGGAAACTGCCTTCGACAAAGATGGTCAGCAGGCTTTGCACCACGTCGCGCACCAGCTTCGGGTCGCGTCCGCTGTAGCTGATGGTGTAGATATCGTAGGCGTTGGTGCCGGTGATCTTGATGCGGCTCATCAGCTCATCGAGCCGGGCTTCATGTTCGCGCACGGTCTTCGAATCGAGATCGAGGTCGACCATGCGCATGACGCGCTCCACGTTCGGGCGGCTGAGCAGGGTGCGGCTCATGATGGCCACCTGCTGCTCCGTGTTCGGCACGCTGGTCATGCCGGCCAGCAGCGGCTTGAGGATGGTTTGCGTATCGACAAACACGCGCGCCGACGTCTGGAAGTCGTCGGGTAGCGTAATCACCCTGATGAAGCTGCCGATCGCCACCAGCCATGCCACCAGCACGGCATGCCAGCGGTATTTCCAGATGCCCTTCAGGCTGGAAAGCAGTTGCTGTATCAATTGCTCCATGTCGCTTCCTTCAGGTGACGGTGCTGCACGGTCGATGGCTGGGCGGCGCGGACAACGGCGTCTTGCAAGGAATGCTTGCCTGTTGAGTAAGCAAAGTATAGAGCGCCTGTCGGGCAAGATTTCCCAAGATGATTGCTTCTTGATACGCCTCAAGGTTCACTTGCCGGGTTTTAATAATCATAGGAAGTTCGCGGCCCAGGCTGGTTCTGCGGGAACTGCCATGGACGCGCCATCGACTCGAAGAGGCCCCGCATGAATCCGTTTCGCCGTGCATTTGTCTGCCACACGCTGGTCCTGGCCTGTAGCGCGAGCTTGCTGGGGGGCTGCCGCGCACGCTATCCGCTGGCGCCCGCCGACGACAGCGCCCCCATGCACGATTACCTGATCGGCCCGGGCGACTCCGTCAACATCGTTGTGTGGCGCAATCCGGAAGTGTCGCTAACGGTGGCCGTGCGGCCGGACGGCAAGATCACGACGCCGCTGGTCGAGGATTTGGCCGCCAGCGGCAAGACATCGACCCAGCTGGCGCGCGACATCGAGCACGCCTTGGGCAAGTTCATCCAGCAACCGGTGGTGACGGTCATTGTCACCAATTTCTCCGGCCCGTACGGCGAGCAGATCCGGGTCATCGGCGAGGCGGCCAAGCCGCAGGCGCTGCCGTACCGCCTGGGCATGTCGCTGATGGATGTGCTCATCGCCGTGGGCGGCATTACGGACTTTGCTGCTGGCAACAAGGCCAGCATCATCCGCACGACCGATGGCAGGCAGCAGCAGCTGGGTGTGCGCCTGGATGACCTGCTCAAGAGTGGCGATATTTCCGCCAACGTCATGATGCGGCCGGGTGACGTGCTGTTGATACCGGAGAGCTTCTTTTAGTAGCGAACTCAGCAATATTAAAACCGCAGTGACATTTGTCTTTTTGTACTCTTCAGTAAATTTCAGCGCGCAATGTTGCCATCCAAAGGCACCATCTTCTGTTTATTTGTCTGGAATTGGGAACTTTTCTCGACTTTTTCTTGTCTCAATGCATTGGCTTCAATCCGTCGCGATGGCGGCCGATGAACGTGAGGACAAGATGAGCGTGAAAGATGAACCCATTATTTCCTTCGACACGCCAGGCACCTTCAGTGACCTGGTGGTGGGCGAGGGACAGATCGACCCGGCCATGGAGCACGAGCTCGACCTGCAGCGCTTTCATATCCGCATGGCCAATTCGCGTGGCCGGCGCGAAGCGGCCAGTTTGCTGATCCGCAAGATGTACGGCTGGCGCGGCTATGCCGTCGATCCCGGCATCGCGCATGCCCTGAACAAAATCACCCTGTTTGCGGAAACGGCAGGCTCCACCGTCGGTACCATGACCTTGTGCCTGGACAATGAAGAGACGGGCTTGCCCGCCGATGAAAACTTCCGCGACAAGCTCGACTCGCTGCGCGCAGAGGGGCGGCGTCTTTGCGAACCATCGCGCCTGGCCATCGACAAGGGCGTGAGCAAGCGCGTGTTTGCGGCGTTGATTCATATTTCGTATATCTATGCCCACAATATTCACGGTTTTACGGATTATGTGATCGAAGTCAATCCACGGCATGTGGTGTTTTACAAGCGCATGCTCGGTTTCAAGGATTTTGGCGGCCAGCGAGAGTGCACGCGCGTAGGGGCGCCGGCCGTGCTGCTGCGTCTGGACCTCGACTACATGGGGGCCAGGATCCGCGAGTACGGCGGCATGATGGAGCAGCATGGGGGTGAACGATCGTTTTACCCCTATTTTTTCCCGACATGGGATGAACCTGGCATCACCGACCGGCTGAGGCAGGGACGCAACTGACGCATTTATCTTTCAGCAGGATCGTTTGCATGTGGCTGCCCGGAATCGCGTAGGTGATACCGCTGGGCGTGCTGATGGCCGCTTCTTTCAAACCTTTGACATACACCATGTTGACGATGCCGTAGACGAGACCAGTCTCGGGGTCGAACAGGGGGCTGCCGCTGCTGCCCGGATACGCCGTCGCGTCCAGCTGGAACACGATGTACGGTGCTTTTTTCAGTTGCGCCAGGCGCCGTGGGTCAAGGCGCTGCGCATTGTCGCTGGGCGTGACCACCGGCGTCAGCGACGACACGGTGGCGCGGTGCGTGACGTGATATAAGCCCAGCAAGGTAGCCAGAGGAAATCCCGTAAAGGCCATGGCCTGGCCTTCGCGCACCGTGGCCGCGTCGCCCAGCGCCAAGGCAGGCAGCGGCGCGCCAGCCAAGCGCAGCAGGGCCAGGTCGTGTTCCGTGTCCAGCACCTGGACTTTGGCGGGGCGAAATTGCGTCGCCTCGCCCTGGCCCGTGAGTATGCCGATGACTTCGTCCGGATTGGCGTCTAGCAGCTTCTGGATCACATGGGCGCAAGTGAGCACGCTCAAGCCGTCGCCCGCCACGAAGCCCGTGCCAATGAAATGCATGGGCGGCGTGCGCGTCTTTTGCCAGCTGCCCACGCCGACGATGGACGGTTTCACGCGCGCAATGACTTGCGCCAGCGCATCGTCGGCGCGGCAGGGTGCGCTTGCCAGGGCCAGGGCCAAGGCAAGGCAGGACATCAGGGCGGAGGAGAGCGTCTGCGGCAGGGCTTTCATGGCGGCGTACTTTCAGCAGGAGGAGATGGCGGGGGCTGCAGCAGCGCGCATAGCAGCATCAGATAGCACAACAGGGCAATGCGTGGCACGTCAAGCAGGCTGTCGAACAGGCCGACGACGAGAAAACCCAGCAGGGCGGCGGCGCAGGCCAGCGCGCCCTGGTCGCCTCCCGCCGCCTGGCGCAGCAGGCGCAGGCCGGCCAGGGCCAGCAGGCCCAGCATGGACAGTGCGCCGCACCAGCCCGTTTCCACCAGCAGTTGCAGCGCCAGGCTCTTGATATGCCACGGCAAGTGGTGGTGGTCGCTACTGAAAAACCAGTAATTATTGGCCTGCGTAAAACGTCCGTTGGCGATCAATTCCTCGCCGCCCGGTGCGTGCAGGCTCAGATTATCGAGCTCGATCACGGATGAGGCGGCCGTCCCGCTGGCCGCCAGTTCCAGTTGCACGGGCGGGCGCAGCAGCCAGGCGCCCGCACCCAGCCATGCGCTGTCGAACGCTACTTCATAGTGCTGCCACGTGCCGGCCGGCTCGCCTGGCTGCGGGAGGCGCAGGCGCAGGGGGATAGGCACGCAATTTTGTGCGTACAGCAATTGTCTTTGGCACAGGCGCACCAGCAGCACGGGCATGGTGCCGCTTCTACGCGCGTCGAGCGCAAGGGTGTAGCGCGTGGCCGGCTGCACCGGCAGGCGTTGCAGCAGCCGCAGCAGTTCGCCGTAGCCGGCGCTGTAGCCGGGACTGGCCAGGCGCACATAGGTGTTGCCGGCATTGCCAGGCTGGCCCACTTCTTCGGCATAGGCGATGCTGGCCGGCACCTCGCGCTGGGGATTGTGCCAGTAGTACGTGGCGGGAAAGCTGCCCATGCCGATGCCGAACAGCTGATCGCCCCAGTCGGATGGCTGCATGGCCAGCACTTGCCGCCAATGGCGCAAGCGGCCTTGCATGTCGAAGGCGGTGGTAGCGAAACGTTCTGTGGCGTAATAGCTGGCCGAGACGGGTATGGCCAGCAGCAACACGATACCGGCCGCGCCCGCCATGCTCAGGCTTGCGCGGTCCAGTCGCCACAACGGAGGGCGCAAGCGTCCATTGCACAGCATCAGCATGGCCAGCAGCACGACCAGCCCGGCTGGCATCAGGGCGGGAGCACCGGCCCAGTGCCAGCCTATCCAGACGAGATTGCACGCCAGCATGGTCCACGCCATCATTGCCAGGCCCAGCCTGGCTGGGCTTTTGCTGGCAGCACCGCCCGGCCACAGCGCGCCCGCCAGCAGCATGGCGGACAGCAGGAACAGGAAATACGGGCCTTTCAGCCAGCCGGCAGCCTGTTGGCCGGCAGGTTCCGGCCACCAGCCGGCCAGCAGCCCCTGCAGGCACAGCGCGCACAGCACGGTGGCTGGCGCCAAGCGCCACGGCAAGGACCGCGCCGCCAGCACGAAGCTGGCTGCGAGCATGACCACAGCGGCGAGCAAGCCCCGGTAGCCGGCCAGACTGAACATGGTCACGAGCAGTACAGTGCCCAAGCCGGCCAGCAGCAGCCTCAGCAACATGCCCCCCGCTGGCAGCGGGCCGGCCGGGCGCCGCGCCGCGCCGGGGGGCGTCCGCAAGACGTGCCACAAGGCCAGCAGTACGGCCGCCGCCACGGCCGCGTACAGGCCCCGTGAAAAAGTGGCGCATGCCGCGTGCAGGGCCAGTGCCAGCAGCAGCATGGCCAGCGCCGCTGGCCAGCGGCTGCGCGCGCGTGCCAGCCACAGTCCCGCAAATGGCAGGCTCAGGGCCAGATAGCCGTCCAGCGCGGCGCCGCCCGTGTGCATGGCGGAAAACGGCGCCGTGATGCGGTAGTCGCTGGACAGGTTCATCACACCGGGAAACACGGCCCGTTCCCACAGCGCGAACAGCGACACCATGGCCAGCCCGGCCAACATGCCCGGCAGCGCATAGCGGCGCAGGGCGGCTGCGTTGCCGTCGCGCAGCAGCAGCGGCAGCAGCAGCATGCTCCAGGCCCAGGCCTTGCCCAGTCGCAAGCTGTTGTAGGGGTTCAAGTAATTATCCCAGGCATACACGGCTGGGGGTGGCAGCGGCAGGACGCCGCGCAACAGCGCCGCCAGCCAGGCCAGGCTGCACAGCAGCAGACAGGCGCGGGAGGCGGGCGAAAGCTGCGCCGCTGCAGGCCGGGCCCGCCCGCCCAGGCGCCAATAGCCGCAGGCCACCGTCAGCAACAGCAGCACATCGATTTCTTCGAAGAAGAACCAGCCCGTCCACGGCGCCAGGTCCAGCACGGGCAGCAAGGCCGGCAGGCAGAACAGCCAGCAGGCGGGACGCCAGCACAGCAGCAGGAAATAGGTGGGCAACAGGGTGGCAAAGAGCAGGGCGGGCCAGCCGTGGTCCAGCGGATAATGGCGCAGGGCCAGCATGCAGGCCGCGCCCGCCAGCAAGGCCAGCAGCCGCGCTGCCAGGCCGGGCAGGGCTGCATGCGCCAGCATGGCCTAGAGCTGGGTCAGCAAGGCTTGCGCCTCGGCCCGCTGCGGGAAATCCTTGCTGGCGGCAAGCAGCTGTTCCAGTTGCTTGCGCGCCCCCGGCTTGTCGCCCGATTTCGCCAGCGCCGCCCCCAGGTGGTACTGGATGTCGAGCAACTCCGGCGCCAGGCCGGCCGCCTTGCGCAGCAGGGTGGTCGCGCGCTTGATGTCGCCCTGTTCCAGCACGATCCAGCCCAGGGTGTCGAGTACGATGGGGTTGTCCGGCACCATCTTGAGCGCCTGCTCGGCCGTCGCCTGCGCGCGCGGATCTCTTTGCTGCTGATACGCCCACGCCAGGTCGTTCAGCGCCGCCACATTGGCCGTGTCCTTGGCAACGATGTGCTGGAGCTGTTCGATGGCCGCGCCGTATTGCTTTGCGGCCAGCTTGGCGCCGGCCAGATAGGTGCGCACACCCAGGTCATCTGGCTTGTCCTTCAGCCAGGCCGCCATGCGTGCATCCGCCTCGCGCACCTGGCCCGCGGCCAGCAAGGCACGGTGCAGCTGCACTTGCATGGGGCCGATCTTGCTGAGCTGGAGGGCGTGTTGGTACAGCTTGACGGCTTCCTGCGGCCGTTTCTGCTCCATCAGCACATCGCCTTCGAGCTTGTAGCCGGCCGCGAGCTTCGGCTGCTGCTCCTGCACGTGGCGCGCCACGGCCAGCGCATCGTGCTGGCGGTTCAGGCCCAGCAGCAGCGTCACTTCGACCACGCGCGCTTCGAGCAGCGTGGAATCGAGCACCTGCGCCCGCTTGACGGCTTGCAGCGCATTGTGGCGGTCGCCCAGCGCCAGGTGCAGGCTGGCGATGCGCATCTGCAGCGGTGCCGACGTCGTCTGTATGCTGGCCAGCTTGCTGTAGCTGTCGAGCGCAGCCTGCGTCTGGCCGGCGCCGTATTCGACCTGCGCCCGCAGGGCCAGCGCATCGGCGTCGCCCGGGTGGCCAGCCTGCAGGGTGCGTGCCAGTTCCAGCGCCTTCTCGGGCGAGCCCCTCTGCAGGTAAAAGTTACTCAGCAGCAGAGCCGGCGCGACGGCGTCTGGATTGTCGCGGTGGGCCCGTTCCAGCCAGCGCCGCGCCTCGTCCGTCTTGCCCTGCGAGGCGGCCAGCTTGGCCAACGCCGCGCACAGGTCGGCATTTTTTGGCGCTTTTGCCAGCGCCCGCTCGAAGCGCTGTTTCGCCTGTTCCGGCTTTTTTCCGGCCAGGTCGATCTGCGCCAGGTTGTTCAGGGCGGGAAGATAGACAGGGTCCATCGCCAGGGCCTGGTCGAAGCTGGCGCGCGCGGCGGGCAAGTCGCGCAAGGCCAGGTAGACGCCGCCTTTCAGGTTCAGCAACAGCGGATTCGTGCCTTTCTGCTGCTGTTCCAGCATCTTGACGGTGGCCAGGGCCTTGTCGTTCTGCTTGTTGCGTAGCAAGGTCAGCACCAGCATGGTGCCCACCTGCGGCGTGCTCTTGTCGAGCATGCTGGCGCGTTCCAGCTCGTCGATGGCACGGCTGTTCTCTCCCATGCCCAGGCTGCTGATGCCCAGCGCCGCATGCAGCCTGGCCGTGTCCGGCGCCAGGGTATTGGCCCTTTCGAAGTACGCCGAGGCCTTGTCGTAGCGGCGGGCGCGCAAATGCGCCTCGCCCACCAGCGACAGCAGTTCCACGTCGTCGGGAAAGGCGGACAGCACGGGTAGCAGCATGTCGAGGGCGGCGTCCGTCTTGCCGCGCATCAGTTCGATTGACGCCATCATCTTGAGCGCGTACACATGTCTGGGATAGGCAGCCAGGAAGCGCTGCAGATAGTTTTCCGCCAGTTGCAGCGAGCCCAGCTTCAGTTGCACGGCGCCGGCCAGCAGGACGGACGGCATGTGCTCGGGTGCCGCCTTGAGCACCAGTTGCAAGGATTGCAGGGCCGCTTTGTTCTTGCCCTGGCGGAAATCGAGTAGCGCCTGCGCCTGCAGCAAGGCCAGACTGTTGGGCGCCGTCTTGCGCGCCGTGGCTAGCTGGGCCGCCGCTTCCAGGTAGCGGTTTTCCAGGAGGTCGAGGTTGGCCAGGTCGATATGCGCCTGGGTATTGTCCGGCTTGAGCTTGAGGATCTGCATGTAGGCGCGGCGCGCCGCGCCATTCTTGCCCTGCAGGCGCAGCAGGTCGCCCTGCAGGCGCAAGGCGTCGAGGTTGGCGGGCGCGCCTTTCAAGGCTTGCGCCAGTAGCAGCTCGGCCGCCGCGACCAGCTGCTCCAGTGCCGCCAGTCGCGCCAGGCCCAGCAGGGCCTCGACCTGGCCAGGATGGGTTTCGAGCAGGCGCGCAAACACGCCGCGCGCCTCGTCCTGACGGCCCAGGGCCAGCAAGGCATCACCGCGCAGGGCCAGCACGCTGGCGGGCTGCGCCGCATCGTCGGCGATCTCGGCCAGTACCTTGTCGAACTGGCCCAGCATGAGCCAGGCCTTGCCCAGCAATGGCATCACTTGCTGCGCCGCTAAGCCCAGCGACTTTGCCCTGCGCAATTCTTTCTCGGCCGACAGCGCTTCGCCCGTGTCGAGATAGATGCTGCCCAGCAGCAAGCGGGCCGCTGCATTGTCCGGTTCCTTTTGCAGCAGGTTCTTCAACTGGATGATCGCGGCGCGCGCCTCGCCCTTCTGGCGGTACTGCTGCGCGTCAGCCAGCAGGGATGCGCTGCTCTGCGTGCCGTGGCACCCCGTCAGCACGGGCAGCAGCAGGGTGCAGCACAGCGCAGCGGCCGGCAAGGCGGAAAAAGGACGGGGCAGGGAGCGGGCCATGGAAGTCTCCGGTAGCGGCGTGCATGAAGGATGGGCATGGCCTAGCTTAAAAAGATGGCCGAAGCTCTCCTTGATTGCGCTCAACAAGCGGCCGATTGGCCGCGCGCCTGCCTGCCCATGCTCCGTGTTCCTTGTTCCCGCTCAAGAATTACCGGGCCGGCGACCGTAGAATTTCCCGGACGGCGTTGCTCAGGCCGCAACCATTGGGAGCACATGCATATGGATAGCAAGGAAGGTGGCAAGGCGGACGTGGTGGCGGTGGTAGGGCTCGGTTATGTCGGCTTGCAGCTGGCCGTGGCCTTTGGCATGCGCCAGCGCACCATCGGCTTTGACTTGTCGGCACGCAAGGTAGAAAGTTACCGCAACCATGTCGATCCCACGGGCGAAGTGAGTACGGAACAGTTGCGCGCGGCGCAGTGGCTGAGCGTGGGCTGCGATCCGGCCGAGCTGCAACTGGCCGATTTTCTTGTCGTGGCCGTGCCCACACCCGTTGACAGCGCGCACAATCCCGATTTCTCCGCCCTGGCCGGCGCCAGCGCGGCCGTCGGCCGCCACATGCGGCGCGGCGCCATCGTCATTTACGAGTCCACCGTGTATCCGGGCGCCACCGAGGAAATCTGCATCCCCATACTGGAGCGGCATTCTGGCCTGCGCTGGAAGGAAGATTTTCATGTGGGCTTTTCGCCGGAGCGCATCAACCCTGGCGACAAGGCGCATACCCTGCACAGCATCCGCAAGGTGGTCTCGGGGGACGACGACGCCACGCTGGACAAGGTGGCCGCCCTGTACGAAGGCGTGGTCGCGGCGGGCGTGCACCGGGCGTCGAGCATCCGCGTGGCGGAAGCGGCCAAGGTCATCGAAAACACGCAGCGCGACCTGAACATCGCGCTGATGAACGAGCTGGCCATCATCTTCGACCGCATCGGCATCGACACCCTGGAAGTACTGCAGGCGGCGGGCACGAAATGGAATTTTCTGCCATTCCGCCCGGGGCTGGTGGGCGGCCACTGCATCGGCGTCGACCCCTATTATTTGACGCACAAGGCTGAAATGCTGGGCTACCACCCGCATGTGATACTGGCCGGGCGCCGCATCAACGACGGCATGGCCAAGTTCGTGGCGGAAAAAACCATCAAGGAAATGGTGCGCGCCGGTTTTAAACTCAAGGGCGCGCACGTGAATGTGCTGGGCTTGACCTTCAAGGAAAATTGCCCGGACTTGCGCAACTCGAAAGTGGTCGACATGATCCACGAACTGCAATCGTATGGCGTGCAGGTGCATGTGCACGACCCCGTCGCCGATGGCCACGAAGCGCTGGAAGAATACGGTTTGGCGCTGGAAAGCTGGGAGCAGCTGCCGCGTGCCGAGGCCATTATCAGCGCCGTCTCGCACCAGGCCTTGCTGGCCCGCCCGCTGGCCGATTTCCAGGCCAAGGTGCTGGAAAACGGCTGCTTCATCGACATCAAATCGCATTTCGACCCCCGTCCGCTGGAGGATGGGGGCTTGCATGTGTGGCGGCTGTGATGGCGGCCGATGCCTTCGATCAAGGCGCAAACATGGCGCAAGGCGCTCCCGCCGGCGGCCCGGCGACAGGCGCGTATGCGCTGGCCTGCGCGCAGCTGGCCAGGGAACCGCGCCGCTGGCTGGTGACGGGCGTGGCCGGCTTCATCGGCTCTCACCTGCTGGAAACCTTGCTGCAGCTGGGGCAGGAAGTGCGAGGCCTGGACAATTTCCTGACGGGCCACCGCCACAATCTGGAACTGGTGCGCGCCAGCGTGGGCGAAGCGGCATGGCGGCGTTTCACCTTCATCGAAGCCGATATCCGCGACCCGCAGGCATGCGCGCGCGCGTGTGGCGCGCCGACGCAGGCCGCCAGCGTTGGCGACGGTGAAGCGGAGACTGCCGGCTGCGGCCGTGCCGGGACTGGCGGTCCTGTCGACTACGTGCTGCACCAGGCGGCGCTCGGTTCCGTCTCGCGCTCGCTGGAAGACCCGCTGCTGTGCCACGCCGTCAATGTCAGCGGCTTCCTGAACATGCTGGCCGCCGCGCGCGACACGGGCGTGCAGCGCTTCGTGTACGCCGCCTCCAGCGCCACCTATGGCGACCACCCGGCCTTGCCGAAGGTGGAGCAGCACATCGGCGCGCCCCTGTCGCCGTATGCCTTGAGCAAGTATGTCAACGAGTTGTATGCGCAGGTGTACGCGCGCTGCTACGCCATGCAGACGGTGGGGCTGCGCTACTTCAATGTCTTCGGCCCCAGGCAAGACCCGCTGGGCGCCTACGCGGCCGTCATTCCCCGCTGGATCGCCGCCATGCTGGACGAGCAGGCCGTGTACATCCATGGCGACGGCGCCACCAGCCGCGACTTCTGCTTTGTGCACAATGCCGTGCAAGCCAATATCCTGGCCGCCACGCAAGCCGATCCGGCCGCCGTGAACCAGGTCTACAACGTGGCCGTCAACGCCAGCACCAGCCTGACGCAGCTGCACGCCACCATGCAGCAGATGTTGCTGGCCGCCCGCCCGCAGCACGTGCCGCTGGCGCCGCAATATGGCGCATTCCGCGCCGGCGACGTGCGCCATTCGCAGGCGGACATCGCCAAGGCGGCCCGCCTGCTCGGCTATGTGCCCACGCACGACCTGACGCAGGGCTTGCGGCAGACCATTGCCTGGTATGTGGCGCAGGCGGACCTGGCCTGAGGTGCGCATCGGTTGCGCAGGAGGTCAGCATGGGTAGCGTGCCATCAGATCCGGCGTGGCGAGCAGTTCGGCCATGTGCGCCTTCACGGCTGCGCGCACTTTCTGGAAGCGGCCGTGCTCGCGCAGGCGGCTGAGGATGGCGAACACGGCCGCCGCATGGACAGCGTGCGCAAGGAGCTGCACGTCGCAGACTGCGGGCACCCCGCCGGGCAGCAGCGGCAAGGGACGAACCGAGAGTTGTACACTTGATCATTGTCACAGAAAACGGCGTGGCGGCGTGATGCTACCTTGCACTGCGCGGCCTTTTGCACGATGATGAGATGGTCAGGTGTGGCTGCCATGCATGGCCTGACGGGCAAGAGGCGCTGCCGTGCCTCCTTGTTCCATGCGTGCCATGGGCAGCATCGGGAGGATGTGTCATGTCAAACAGTAAATTCGTACAAGCGCCATACGCCGTTTTCGAGGATGGGGCCATGCCATATGTGCCGGACGAGGCCAGTGGCCACGCGGTGGCGGGCTTCGCTCATGCGGCCCCGCCACCTGGCCGGCTGGAAGCGGCAAAGCGGCGCCACGAGCGGGCGCTGATGGCGATCGATGGGGTCGAAGGCGTCAGCCTGGGACAGACCGCCATCGGCGGCGAAGCCCTCGTCGTGTATCTGCATGATGCGTCCGTCAGGCGGCGCGTGCCGTCGCAAGTCGATGGCTATCCGGTGGAAACGAGCATCACGGGCCAGGTCGATATCGAGCGCAGCTAGGCAAGCGCCTCTGGCCACCAAGTCGCACGGTGTTGCGGGCCAGGCCTGTTGCCAGGCCTGGCGCCGCCGTCTTTCATGCCTGCCTGCTTTCAGCCTGCCCTTATTTGCTCAGGCGGCCGATCGCTTCGGCCACGCCCGCCCCATAAGCGGGGTCGCACAGGGTACAGTTGCCGATGTGGCGTTGCTTGACTTGCTCCGAGGCGCCCGAGATGGCGCGCGCCGTGTTGTCGAACAACACTTGCTGCTGTGCCGGGGTCATCAGGCGGAACAGGGCCCGCGGTTGCGAAAAGTAATCTTCGTCGACCCGGTGGTTCCAGTGGTCGGCCGCGCCTTCGATACTCAGCGGAGGTTCGCGGAAATCCGGCTGCTCGGCCCATTCCTGTTCGCTGTTCGGCTCATAGGCCAGGGTTCCGCCCTGGTTGCCGTCGACGCGCATCTGGCCGTCGCGGTGGTAGCTGTGGAACGGGCACTTTGGCGCGTTGACGGGGATAAGGCTGTGGTTGACGCCGAGGCGGTAGCGCTGTGCGTCGCCATACGAAAACAAGCGGCCTTGCAGCATCTTGTCAGGCGAAAAACTGATGCCGGGCACCACGTTGGCCGGGTTGAAGGCAGCTTGTTCCACTTCCGCGAAATGGTTGTCGGCATTGCGGTTCAGTTCCAGCACGCCCACCTCGATCAGCGGATAGTCGCCGTGCGGCCACACCTTCGACAGGTCGAAGGGGTTGATGTGATATGTGCCTGCCTCTTTTTCCGGCATGATCTGCACGTACAGGGTCCAGCGGGGAAAATCCTTGTTCTCGATGCTTTCGTACAGGTCGCGGTGCGAGCTTTCGCGGTCCTTGCCCACTAGCGCCTCTGCTTCGGCGTCCGTCAGGTTTTGTATCCCTTGCTGGGTTTTAAACGTGAACTTGACCCAGAAACGCTCGTTTTGCGCATTCAGGAAGCTGAAGGTATGACTGCCGAAGCCATGCATGTGGCGGAAGCTGCGCGGCAAGCCCCGGTCGCTCATCACCACCGTCACCTGGTGCAGCGCTTCGGGCAGCGAGGTCCAGAAATCCCAGTTGCTGTTGGCGCTGCGCAAGCCCGTGCGCGGGTCGCGCTTGATGGCGTGATTTAAATCCGGGAATTTCAGCGGGTCGCGCATGAAAAACACGGGGGTGTTGTTGCCGACCAAATCCCAGTTGCCTTCTTCCGTATAGAACTTCAGGGCAAAGCCGCGGATGTCGCGTTCCGCGTCCGCCGCACCCCGCTCGCCAGCCACCGTGGAAAAGCGTGCGAACATGGGCGTTTGCTTGCCCACGGCGCCAAAAATCTTCGCCCGGGTGTAGCGCGTGATGTCGTGCGTGACGGTAAACGTGCCGTGCGCGCCGGAACCCTTTGCATGCATGCGGCGCTCGGGGATGACTTCGCGGTCGAAGTGGGCCAGCTTTTCCAGGAACCACACATCTTGCAAGAGGGCAGGGCCACGCGGGCCGGCCGTCTGGATGTTCTGGTTGTCGACGACAGGCGCGCCAAAGGCGGTGGTCAGCTTTTTCATTGGACTCTTTCTTATAGGGAGGTCAACGGACGAGCCAGGGCCTACCCAAACACTGGCTGGGCTGAACGCGTACGACGCGCTCACCGAGGCTGGTCCAGAGTAACAAATTTCTAAAAAGCAAATACAGTGTGCTATTTCGGGGCCGGCAACAGCCCCGCCGCCTCCACGGAAGCAGCTTGTTCATCATAGCCCCTCGGCAATGTCCAGTCCAACACGATTGACCTGGCCCAAAGCGCAGCGTGATTTTCTGGCGCTAGCGATATGTGGCATCCAGCAATACGGCTTGACATTGAACTGGCTTAAAACTTGTTCCAGTTATTGTGCCGGTGTTCCGTCGCTTCCTTCATCAGATGCCCCGCGCGCAGAGCGTCGTCCGCCTGCACCGTCATGGCCAGTTCCTGGATGGCGGGCGGGTATTCGTGGTGGGCCGCTTCTTCCAGCAGGGCATGGCCTTTGACCAGGTCGCGCTGCACGCCGCGGCCTTCGCGGTAGGCGTTGTACAGCAGGAACATGGCGTGCGGGTTGCCCAGCTCACTCGATTTTTCCAGCCAGCGCGCCGCTTCGCTTTGATCTTTTGGCACGCCTTCGCCGTTCGCTGCCAGCAAGCCCAGCATCAATGCCGCCTTCGCATGGCCTTGCTGGGCCGCTTGCCGGTACCATAACCAGGCCTGGCCGGGCGCTGCCGCGCGCAGCATTTGCCCCAGTTCGAATGCCGCTTCCGTATCGCCGGCGCGGGCCGCCTGTTCGAACAGACTCAGCGCCTCGGCGCGGCGTTCCGGACGGGGCTGGTAAATCAGCGCCAGTTCGCGCTCGGCGACGGGGATGTCCTTGGTGGCCCAGCTGCGCACACGGCGCTCGGCCTGGTGGTCGCCCGCCTGGCGCGCATGCATGGCCACGGCTTCGATTTCAGCCGGCGTGGGCGGCGGCGATGCCTGGCAGGCGGCCAGGACGGCAGCCAGCACGACGGCGGGGAGGGAGAGTGCATGTTTCATCTGGATCACCTTTCATCAAAACAGGCCGGAACCACCGCAGTCCCGGCCCATGGACCTTATTTGCTCAGGTCGATGCGGTACTTGGCGAAACCGCTGGCGTCGAGTCCGCCTTCAGCCGCCACGTTGGCGATACCGTTGCCTTGCGCCAAGGCCAGATGGCCCGGTGCCGAACGCAGGATCACGGGGCCGGCCGTGGCTGTCTTGACGAAGCTCCAGCTGCGTGCGCTGCCATTGGCCGCCAGGGTCACCTTGCCGCCCTTGGTGCTGAGCGACGCCAGGTAGTTGCTGACCACGGCCTGGTTCGCATCGGGCGACTTGATGATGGTCTTGCTGCCATCGATGCCCGGCACGGCGCCGCCGCCACCGGCGCGGTAGTCGTTGGTGGCGACGATGAAGTCATCGCCATCGGCCACGGGTGCGCCCTTGTACGTGAGATTGACGATGCGGCTACCGACCTTTTTCGTCACGTCGATCTGGTATGTGAGAGCATTGTTTTCCGCGTAGAACACGTCATAGTTGTAAATCGTGCCATACGACGGCACCAGGTCTTGCTCGGCCGTGGCGCTCGGGTCGATCTGATTGAATTGCTTGGCCGACGTTTCCAGCCACGCCTTCAAGTCCGAACCCTTGATTTTGACGGCTTGCAGGTTGTTGTTGCTATATAAATACAAGTCGCCCGGATTGCGCACCTGCAAGCCGATTGGTGCGGCTGGCGTCGCGCCTGCAGCCACGTCCGTGAAGTCCGATGGCCCGTTGCGGCCCGCCTTGAAAGGCGCGCTGCACGAGATGACGGGGATGTTCTTGTAGCTGGCCAAGGTGGCATCCGTGCTGGTGGCGATGAAGTTCTTCACGTAATCGAGCTGGGCCTGGTTCACCAGCTGGATGGCGCTGACGTCGCCCACCAGCGCAAAATAGGCGGACATTTCGAAATCCGTGCTGATGCCCAGCGGCTGCTTGGCATAGGCGATGGTGGCCGCGTGCTCGGTGGCGACCAGGGGCGCGATGGCCGGGTCGGCTTTCACGAGGGTCGTGCCATCCGTGTACTTGAAGCCGCGCGATTCCACCGTCGTCTTGGCCGGCTGTACTACCCATCGCCCGCCCTGATACACCATGGTCAGCTTGATGATACCCAGACGGCGGCCCCAGCTTTGTGCCATGACGGTGGGCACGCCATTGACGAAACCGTTGACGGCGTCGATCTTGGCGCTGGCGGGGAAGGCGGCAAACGACGCGTCCAGCGCGGCCGCGCCCGTTTCTTTACCCTTCGGGAAGATCAGGTGCGAATGGCCGATCATCAGTGCGTCGATGCCCGTGCTGGTCAGGTGATAGCTGCCGTTTTCCATCTTCGGGCTGTAGGCGCTGGTGTCCAGGCCTCCATGCGACAGGGCCACGACGAGGTCGGCGCCCTTGCTGCGCAGTTCCGGCACGTATTGCTTGGCCGCTTCCTGCACGCCAGTCACGCTGACCTTGCCAGCGAGTACTTTTTGATCCCATTCGAGGATTTGCGGCGGCACAAAGCTCAGCACGCCCACATTGATCTTCACGGTCAGCTTGCTGCCATCGGGTGCCGTGGCGGTGAAATCGCGGGGCAGCAGGGTGTAGGGCTGGAAGATGGGCTTGCCGCTGGCTACGCCGACGACATTGCTCAGCACGGAAGGGAAGGCGGGCGCGCCGCAGGTGCCCGTCGGCTTGGCCACGCCGGGAATGCCGAAATCCGTGTTGGTGATCTGGCTCAGGTAGGGCAAGCCATAATTGAATTCATGGTTGCCCATGCCGCCCGCATCGTATTTCAGCGCGTTCATGGCCTTGTGCACGGCCAGAGTGCCGGAGCAGGGCACGGGCGCGGCCACGGCTTGCAGGTCGGCCAGCAGGGTGCCCTGGATGACGTCGCCATCGTCAAGCAGCACATTGTTCGGGTTTTCCGCGCGCGCCGCCTGGATCAGGGTCGACGTGCGCTCCAGGCCCAGGCTGGTGTCTTCGGCCAGCGCGTAATAGTTGTAGCTCAGGACGTTCGAGTGGATATCCGTGGTTTCCAGTAATGCCACGGTGACCGTCGTCCCTTCTTGAATGACCTGCGCCGTCGTCGAGCTGCCGTTGCAGCCAGTTAAACCTGCACTTGCCAGCGCCGCCAGCATGACCCAATTTGTTTTCATTACCGCCCTCGGAAAGATTCAAAGGACGCGACTGTAGCGCCGCCATATGACGCGCCGATGACAGCCGTGCAAGGCGCATGGATACACGCTGCCGCGCGATGGCGCGATTGCGTATCAATGCGCCGGCAGTTTTTTCAGCACTTCATTGCTAAAGTAAGGCTCGTCTTCTACCCAGAAAATATAGTTCAGACCCAGGTAATTGCGGGCAAAATCGAGCAAATCTTCCACGGAATTTTTTTTCCTGGTACGGGGATTGATCTGGCGCAGGTTGCCGTCCTGTACGGCCATGCCCTTGACCAGGTTCGCAGGGTAGTCCTTGATAAAGCCGTAACTCTGGCCCATATGGCTTTTTCGATACGGCATCAGGTCAGGACCGCCCACGCCCATATGCAGCGTTTGCGCTTGCGCAAACAGGCTGCGCATATAGCCCTTGTCGGTCCACGGCAGCCATTCACCCGGCAGAAAGTTTAAGTACACCATGGTGGTGGTGTGGGGAAAAGCAGTGGCCAGTACCTGCATGTTTTCCTTGATGGCATCCACATATTCTTGCGGCTTGAAATCATCGGGGAAAGTAGTATTTCCCTTGCTGTCCTCAACGCCAATGTCGATCGAGCTTTCGCTGAAATTAATGCCCTCGATTTTCCCGTCGAATTCCTTGCCCAGCGCCCGTATCAAGCGTTGATAGCGCTCGCGTACCGGTGCTTCCCACATTTTTGGCGACCAGCCGTACTCATCATCCGTCACCGGCTTGCGCGGGTCGCGTTCCGGCGCCGAAAGCATGCTTTGCTTGATGATGCCGCCATGGTAGCGAGGATCACTGAGCAAATAGGCCGGCACGTTATAGCGTGGCGTGAATGATTTTTCCTGCAGTTGTATCCACAGTTTTTTCCCGATTGAATCGAGATAGGCGATGTCGTGGCGGATCGCCGCAAAATCATAACGGTCCTGTTCCGGCTCCAGGCTGCGCCACGTGTACACGATTTGCGCGCCGCTGAAACGGGGATCGTTTAGTGCTTTATCCGAGGTGATGTTTTCCCCGTTCAGTTCGCGGTGATTAAAGTAAATATAGTGTTTGATCGGGTGTTTTATTTCTGCGGCAATCGCACTGCCCATCATCAAAATAACTAATGCAAGAAACATTGTATAGCTGCGCAAGATCATCGATTCCTTGGAAACTGTGAGAATTTGACTGTTCAGTCGCCATGCGCTTGCTTCGATAGCATGGCCGACACAATTTCACTATAGCACCTTGAGGAGCGTGGTCCTTGACTGCACGACATGTCGTGAAATGCGAGTGTGTAGCAAGGTTTCTTTCGTCATGGTGGGTAACGATTGCCATGCAAATGCAAGTAAGTTGCATTATAATTTAAAAATGCAACTAAGCTGCATTTACGTCCACCATCACGAACTCACCAATCCGAAGGATTACCCATGACCCAGCGCAAACTCCCCGTCACCGTCCTGTCCGGCTTTCTCGGCGCCGGCAAGACCACCTTGCTCAACCACATACTGCGCAACCGCGAAGGCAAGCGCGTGGCCGTCATCGTCAACGACATGAGCGAAGTCAATATCGATGCCTCGCTGGTCAAGGACAGTGCCGAGGCGGCCGGCGCGGCCCTGTCGCGCACGGAAGAAAAACTGGTGGAAATGTCCAATGGCTGCATCTGCTGCACCTTGCGCGACGATTTGTTGCTGGAAGTGCGGCGCCTGGCTGCCGAAGACCGTTTCGATTACCTGCTGATCGAATCGACGGGCGTAGGGGAGCCCATGCCCGTGGCCGCCACCTTCGACTTCGAGGATGAGCACGGCGACAGCCTGAACGACGTGGCGCGCATCGACTGCATGGTCACCGTGGTCGACTGCGCCAACCTGCTGGCGGATTTTCACAGCGAAGACAGCCTGGAGCAGCGCGGCGAGATCGCGGGCGAGTGCGACGACCGTCAATTGGCCAATTTGCTGACGGAACAGATCGAGTTTGCCAATGTCATCGTCCTCAACAAGGTTGACATGGTCGATGCGGATGCGCGCCGGCGCGTGCTGGCCATCCTCAAGGCATTGAATCCGGCAGCGCGCATCATTGAAACCAACCAGTCCGTCGTGCCGCTGGACGCCATTTTGGGCACAAACCTGTTCGACCTGGAGCAGGCGGCCGCCATGCCGGGCTGGGCGCAAGAGCTGGCCGGCATCCATACGCCGGAAACGGACACGTATGGCATTCACAGCTTCGTCTACCGGGCGAAAGAGCCTTTCCACGCGCAGCGCCTGCATGACTATGTTTCCCGGCCGATACCTGGCGTGGTACGCAGCAAGGGCTATTTCTGGCTGGCCAGCCGGCCCGAATGGGTGGCCAGCCTGTCCGGAGCAGGCAAGCTGATGAATATCGAACCCGTGGGCCTGTGGTGGGCCTCCGTGCCGAAAGATCGCTGGCCGACCGATGCGGCCTCGCTGGCGGAAGTCAAAGCGGGCTGGAGCGAAACGTATGGCGACCGCTACCAGGAACTCGTCTTCATCGGCCAGGACATGGACCAGGCCGCCATCGAGGCGGACTTAAAGAAATGTCAACTCAACTACACTGAAACGCGCCAGGGCATGGCCGCCTGGCGCAAGTTGCCCGACCCGTTTCCCCAATGGCAACGCATGGAAGAACTGGAAGATTAACCATCGATAGGAACGCACCATGACAGAACTGATCCCCGTCACCATCATTACGGGTTTTCTCGGCAGCGGGAAAACCACCTTGCTCAAGCGCATATTGCAGGGCGATCACGGTGTGCGCATCGCCGTGATCGAAAATGAATTTGCCGCCGAAAGCGTCGACCATGGCTTGCTGGTGCAAGATAGCGACGAGCAGATCGTGGAAATGAACAATGGCTGCATCTGCTGCAGCGTACGTGGCGACCTGATCCGCATCCTGGGCGAATTGCAGGCCAAACGGGCCGCCGCGATGATCGCCTTTGACCACGTGATCATCGAAACGACAGGCTTGGCCGCGCCCGGCCCCGTGGCGCAAACCTTCTTTGCCGAGCCGTCCGTCAGCGAGTTTTTCATGCTCGACGCCATCCTGACGGTGGTCGACGCCCGCCATGCGCAACAGCAATTGACGGCGCACAAGGAAGCGCAGGAGCAGGTTGGCTTTGCCGACCGCATCCTGCTGTCGAAGACGGACCTGGTCAGCAAGGACGAGCTGGCCGCGCTGCGCCAGCGCCTGGTCGCCATCAATGGCCGCGCCAGCATACAGAAAGTGCGCTTTGGCAATGTACCGCTGCGCGATATCCTGAACATTCGCGGTTTCAATTTGAACGCCATCGTCGAGCTGGAGCCGGATTTCCTGGGGGAACTGGGCCACCGCCATGGCGACGGCGTGCAATCGTTCGTGTACCACCAGTCCCAGCCCCTCGATTTGCTGCAGGTGGAAAACTTCCTTGACGCCGTGGTGCAGCTGTTCGGCACCCAGCTGATACGTTACAAAGGCATTTTGTATGTTGCCGACTTGCCATGCCGCGCCGTCTTCCAGGGTGTGCACATGCTGATGGGCTCGGAACTGGGCGCGCCATGGCGCGACGATGAGACGCGCGCCAGCAAGATGATTTTCATCGGTCGCGACCTGCCGCAGGAGATGCTGACGCGGGGCCTGGACCGCTGCGTGGCAGGCGCGACCAGCGCCCCCAGCCTGGCGGCCGCATGAGCGTGGACGCGGGCTTGCCCGCCCTGGCGCTGATTTTCCTGCTCGGCATGCGGCATGGTTTGGAGCCGGACCATCTGGCCGCCGTCGATGGCCTGACCCTGCGCAGCCAGTCCGCCCATCCGCGCTGGGCGCCGTGGATGGGCGGACTGGCTGCGCTGGGGCATGGCGTCAGCGTGCTGGCCATCGTGGCTGTCGCCGCGCTGGCCTCAAGGCATTTCTCACCATCGGAAGCCGTGTTCGGCTGGCTGGAGTGGCTGCCCATCGCCTTGCTGCTGCTCATCGCAGCCCTGAACGCGCGCAGCTTGCTGGCGGGCGCGCAACTGGCCGAGGTGCGCACCCGGCTGCTACCCCGCTGGGTGCGGGACACGTCCGGGCCGCTTGCCGCCATCCTCGTCGGCATGCTGTTCGCGCTGGTGTTCGACACGGCCGTGCAGGCGGCCGCCTGGGGCTATGCGGCCGTGGCGCTGGGCGGCATGGAGCCGGCCTTGCTCACTGGTACGGTGTTTGCCGTGGGCATGGGCGTGACGGATACCTTCGATGGCTGGGTCACGGCGAAAGTCATGCGCACCGGCAAGATTGATATCGTGCGGGCCTTCCGGCGCCGCCTGGGCTGGCCCATCGTCGCCATCTGTGTGGCCATGGCCGCCTGCATGGCCGCCGGCAAGCTGAACGACGCCTGGTCGCTGCCGGAAAGCTGGATGGCGTCACTGGGCGGGGCCATGGTATTGCTGATGGCGGCCCTGTACGGCTGGACCTTGCTAGTCTTGCGCCGCGCGCCTGCGTAAGGGCAGGCCGTGGGCAGGATGGAAAAAAGCCGAACTCCATCAGGCACGCACCGGCTATCGTCATCCGCCTGCTGACGCCAGCAGACCCCGCCGCCTCTGCGCACTGCACCTGCGCGCCATCCTTGATTCGCCCAGCGCGTTTTCATCTTCGCGCGAGGACGAACTGGCGCGCGCAAGAAGAACACGCGCAGCGCATCGCCGGCGGCGCCCTGTAGCGCGGCTTAGGCGCCTTCGACTGCGAACGCCTCGTGGGCTTTGCCGGTCTGCGGCGCGAACCGCTGCGCCAGCTGTGGCACAAGGCCTTGCTGTGGGGCGTCTGCGTCGATGTGGCGCAGCGGGGTAAGGGGGGGGCGTCGCGTCCCGTCAACGCCTGCATGGAACAGGCCGGGACGGACCCTGCAGTCATATATAAGCGTGAATGCGGAAAACAATGCCACACGGCAATTATATGAATCGCCGTGATTTATCCCGTATGGCACGGAGCCGCGCTCTATGCGCGTGGGCAATTTTTTTATGACGAGCATCACCTGGCCTGGCTGCTCAAGTGATGTCAGAAGTGCCTTACTTGCAGCGGGGGCACAGGCCCTTGATCAAATAATCGACTTCGCCGCCGCTGAAACCTTCCGGCAACAGCACGGGCGGTGGCAGCTTGACTTCATTGAAGCAGGTGACGTTGGCGCATTTGGTGCACTGGAAGTGCGCGTGTTCGTGCGCCTGGTGGCCAGCGCCCGCGCTGAAGCGCCACACTTGGTCGGCACCCGCGATGCGGTGCACCAGTTCATTTTCCGTCAACCATTCCAATACCCGGTACAGGGTGACGGAATCGATATCGCTGTCCTGCGACAATGCCTGCTGGATTTCATGGTGGGTCAGCGAACGGCTTTGCGCCATTAAAAAGTCGAGCACCTTCACGCGCGTCTTGGTGACGCGGGCGTTGGTATTGCGGATCAATGATTCGGCTTGCGGTGTAGAAGATGATGTCAACATGATATGGCCTGCTTGCGGGGGATCGGCTGACGGCGTCATCGCCGTGCCCGTTGCCACCCTCTTGGCCGTATCTTAGCATGCGTGCCCACTAGCATGAAGCCGCGTCATGGTTTGAACGTCCAGTAGCGGCCGGCTACTGTATCGACGGGGTCGAGAAAACGCTGGTCGGCACGCGCATGGTTGCGTATCAAATAGAATATGTCGGACAGGGCAGAGCGCTTTTCCGCAAAGTAGGCGTGCTTCATGAAACTCGTGTCGACTCCCGTGGCGTCGATGGTTTCCACGCCCGCCACGATCAGCATGGCGGCGCCGCTGTCGCCCGCGCGCGGGTAGCCGTGCACGGCTTGCGAGGCGGCCAGGGCCAGGTCTTGCGACGAGGCATATAAAGTGATGGGGTTGCGCGCGCCGGCCAGTTTCGGCGCGATATCATGCTTGAAGATGGCGGCGTCGATGTCGGGCGCGGACAAGATGATTTCCGTGATCTTTTGCGCCAGCTGCGGCTGCGCGGCCAGCAAGTCGGCCACGGCGCGCGCCAGGCCCCGGCTGCCCATGCTATGTCCCACCAGATAGACTTGCGCCGCTTCCGTGCTGGCGAGAAAGTCGGCCAGGAAATTGGTGATATGGGGCGTGCTCCACTCGATATTGTTTTCGTCGATGGTGTAGCCGGCCAGGTCGCCGCGCGACGGCCAGCTGTAGAAAACGGGCGCGCCATCGAAACCCAGGTCGTAGGCCATTTGCCCAGTGCGCCGCGCCGCATCCTCGAAACTCACGTTGTAGCCGTGCACGAAGACAAAGGCGCTCTTGCCGGCCGAGGCGCGGATCTGCGTTTTCAAGGCCGCAAAGAACAGCTCGCGGTCTTGCACCACGGCGTCCAGCAGCACGACATGCTTGGCCGGGTCGTCGCGAAATTCCAGGCGCCACAACGACGGCGATTCCAGCTGGCCCATGCGGTGGTCGCGGGGGATGCTGATGTCGCAGCTGCCATAGCTGAGCAGGCCATCGCCGCCGCCGTTGCCGCTGCTCATTCCTTTACTGCGTTCGCCGCTGAAGCGCTGGGCGGGCGGCTTGCCCACGTCGCGCTGGCGGTCCGTGGCGAAATACACTTTCATCACCGCATAATTGGACACGACGGCGCTTTTATCGGCAGGTGCGGGCACCGCTTGCACTTCAGGTATTTGGGGGAAAGGCCGCTGCAACGCATCGAGCAAGCCTTGCGCGGCGAACAGGGCTTCCATGTCATCAGGTACTTTCGCGCTGGACAGGGCGGCCGACAGGGCCAGTTGCAGCCGGGTATGGTCCGGCGCCGCCTCCACGGCGGCGATGGCGGCCAGGATGGAGGCCGCGCTGTCGAACTTGGCGATGGCCCGCTTGAGCCTTTGAAAATGGCTGGTAACGGCTTCGGACGCGTGGTCAGGCGCGCCCTGTCCGATGGCCGCCACGACGGCGGAAGTAATCAAGTCCATGCGCCACCTGCCTTTCAGGTCAATCTGGATTGAATGTCAAGCCATATTGCCATAAAAGCACGGTAGTGGCGATTTGTCCAGCACCGCGCGCGGGCGGTGCGCGGCAGATCAATGCTGTTTGTCGTCGCCGAACTGCTGCGCCAGCGATTGCAAGGGCGCCACCGTCAGGCCGCCGCGACTCACGTGCTCGGGAATGGCCACGCGCACGGGCTTGCTGTGCATGTTGGCCGACGACAATACGTTCGTCGTGGTTTCCGGCGCCGCATTCCACACGGGATCGACGATGCCTTCGAAAACATGTTTCAATTGCTCACCCCAGGTGTCGCGGATCATGCGGAAATACTGGTTCTTTTCATCGATGGTGACGAAGCGCGTGACGGCCAGGCTGCCCGTCTCGTAGACGAGCAGATCGAGCGGCAAGCCAACGGAAATGTTCGAACGCAGGGTCGAATCCATGGAGATCAGCGCGCACTTGGCCGCTTCGTCCAGGCGCGTGGCCGGGTTGATCACCCGGTCGATGATGGGCTTTCCGTATTTCGCTTCGCCGATCTGGAAATACGTGTTTTCATCGTGCGATTCGATGAAATTGCCGGCCGAATACACCTGGAACAGCCGGCAGCGTTCGGCGCCTATCTGGCCCCCTAAAATGAAGCTGACATTGAAATCGATGCCGCACTCGGCCAGGGCCTTCGCTTCGCGCTGGTGCACGGTGCGCACGGCTTCGCCCACGATGCGCGCCGCATCGTACATGCTGGCCACGTTCCAGATACTGCATCCATCTGCATCCACGTGTTCGGAGACGATCTGGCGGATCGCCTGCGAGATTGACAGGTTGCCGGCCGTCATCAGGACCAGCATGCGGTCGCCCGGGTTTTCGAACACGCTCATCTTGCGGAAGGTGCCCACCTGGTCCACGCCGGCGTTGGTGCGGGAGTCGGACAGGAAGACCAGGCCTTCGTTGAGGCGCATGCCTATGCAATAAGTCATCGTCGTAAATCAAGTCAAAAGGGTGGACATTCTACACCAGCCGGGCCTTGCCACCTGCTGGCAAGGCCCGGCCAGCCTCATTCCTGCCAGTTACACGGGCACGATCTGCACATCGACCCGCAACGTTTCCGTGCCGCCACCCTGGCGCACGCCGCGCACGGGGGCGGCCGAATCATAGTCACGCCCGATGGCCAGGCGGCAATACGCGTCCGTCATCAGGCGCGCATGCGTGACGTCGATGCTGACCCAGCCTGCGAAATCCGTGTCTTCCGTCCAGGCGTCGACCCAGGCGTGACTAGCCGCATGGCCCGTCGTGCCCGGATCGATATAGCCGGACACATAGCGGGCCGGGATGCCCCAGGCGTGGCAGCAGGCCAGGAACAGATGGGCGTGGTCCTGGCACACGCCGCGTCCCAGCGCCAGGGCATCGCCAGCGGTGGTGGTGACCATGGTGGCACCGCTTTCATACGCCACCTTGCCGACGATGTGCTCGGCCAGGCGCAGCAAATGTCCCGTGCCGGCCGTCACCCGGCGGTCCGGCAGGCTGGCAGCCGCCAGTTCAAGGATGGCGGGGTTAGCCTGCGTCAGGGGTGTCGGCATGGTAAACAAGAGCGGCGACAAGGTGTCGATCAGGTTCAGCCGTCCCTTGTGCGGGTAGATGGTGTCCACCACGCCGTGCGCCACCAGGCTCAGGGATTGATGGCTGCCGCTGATGGTCAGCATGTGCGACAAATTGCCGTAGGCATCCGTATAAGCGTGGCACCGGCCTGGCGTGGTGATCTGCCAGGACAGGGCGCGCTGCTGCGGCTCGATACGCGGCGTCAGATGCAGCTGCTGGATGGTGTAGGCCAGCGGTGCACTATAGGCGTAATGGGTTTCGTGGCGGATGGTGAGCTGCATCAGGCCGCCAGGGGAACGAGGAAGTCGCGGCTGACCCGGTTGCCCAGCTCATAAATGTTTTCCAGAAACTCCGTCAATGTTTGGTGCAAGCCAGCCTTCATGATGTCGTCGATATGGCCAAATTTTAACTCGGCATGCAATTTGCCGGCGAACCGCTCCGTATCGGCCGACACATCGTTGCGGATATGCTTCAGATTTTCCACCACGTCATCCATGCAGGCCAGCAAGGATCTGGGCATGTCGCCGCGCAGCATCAGCAATTCCGCTACCCGCGCCGGGGTGATCACGTCGCGGTAGACCTTGCGGTAGATTTCAAAGCCGGAGACGGAGCGCAGCAGGGCCGCCCAGTAGTAAAAGTCGCGCTGGGTGATGTCTTTCGACGTGTCGCGCGCGCCGTGGAACTTCACGTCGAGGATGCGCGCCGTGTTGTCGGCGCGCTCCAGAAAGGTGCCCAGGCGGATGAAATGGATGGCTTCATCCTTGAGCATGGTGCCCAGGGTCACGCCGCGCGACAGGTGCGAGCGGTACTTGACCCATTCGAAGAACTGGCTGGGGTCCGTTTCCAGCAGATTGCTCTTCAGGCGTTTCTGCATGTCGAGCCAGGTGGCGTTCTGGATTTCCCACACTTCGGTCGTCAATGTCCCCCGCACGGCGCGGGCGTTTTCGCGCGCGCCCGTCAGGCAGGCAGGCCAGGATGGAAGACGGGTTGTTCGGGTCGCGCACCATGAAGTCGAGTACGTCGCGCGTATGGAAGCGGCCATATTTGTGGTCATACGCGCTTTGCAGTTCGGAAATACCCAGGGTGGCGCGCCAGCCCTGTTCCGCGTCCTGCTCGGACTGGGGCAGCATCGAGGTCTGCATGTTGACGTCCAGCATGCGCGCCGTGTTTTCCGCCCGTTCCGTGTAGCGGGCCATCCAGAACAAATGATCGGCAGTGCGGCTCAGCATGTTTTTTCTCCTGCAAAAGCGGATGTGGCTTCCAGTACCCAGGTATCCTTGGTGCCGCCCCCTTGCGAGGAATTGACTACCAGCGAGCCTTCGCCCAGCGCCACGCGGGTCAGGCCGCCCGGCACCATGGAAATCGTCTTGCCAGACAGCACGAACGGGCGCAAATCGATATGGCGCGGCGCAATGCCGGCGTCCACATACGTGGGGCAGGCGGACAGGGCAAGTGTAGGCTGGGCGATGTAGCCGCCCGGATTGGCCAGCAGGCGCTGGCGGAAATCCTCGATCTGCGCGGCGCTCGATGCCGGGCCCACCAGCATGCCATAGCCGCCCGCGCCATGCACTTCCTTGACCACCAGCTTGGACAAATTCGCCAGCACGTAGGACAGGTCGGCCGATTTGCGGCACTGGTAAGTGGGCACGTTGTTGAGTATCGGCTCCTGCGACAGGTAAAACTTGATCATGTCGGGCACGAAGGGGTAGATGGACTTGTCGTCGGCCACGCCCGTGCCGATGGCGTTGGCCAAGGTGACTCTTCCGGCCCGGTAGACGGACAGCAGGCCTGGCACGCCCAGCGAGGAATCGGAGCGGAAAGCCAGCGGATCGAGGAAATCGTCATCGACGCGGCGGTAGATCACGTCGACGCGCTTGGGGCCGCGCGTGGTGCGCATGTACACGGAGTTGTCGTTGACAAACAAATCCTTGCCTTCGACCAGTTCCACGCCCATTTGCTGGGCTAAAAAGGCGTGTTCGAAGTAGGCGGAGTTGTACATGCCGGGTGTCATGACGACGACCGTTGGGTCATCCACGCCCATGGGCGCGACGGAGCGCAGGTTGTCGAGCAGCATGTCCGGATAATGGTCAACGGGGGCGATGCGGTTGCGGGCGAACAGTTCCGGGAACAGCCGCATCATCATCTTGCGGTCTTCCAGCATGTAGGACACGCCCGAAGGCACCCTTAAATTGTCTTCCAGTACATAAAATTCGCCCTGGCCGGCGCGCACGATATCGACACCGGCGATGTGCGCGTAGATGTCGGAGGCGACGGAAATACCCTGCATTTCCGGCCGATACTGGGCATTCTTGTAGATTTGCTCGGCAGGAATGATGCCCGCCTTGATGATGTTTTGCCCATGATAAATATCATGGATGAACATGTTCAAGGCTTGCACGCGCTGCACCAGGCCCGTTTGCATCTGCGCCCATTCGGCGGCGGGGATGATGCGGGGGATGGTGTCGAACGGTATCAGGCGCTCCGTGCCGGCATCGTCGCCATACACGGCGAAGGTGATGCCGACCCGGCGGAACGTCAGGTCGGCTTCGGCCCGCTTGCGGGCGATGGTCTCGGGGGATTGCTGCGCCAGCCAGTTGTCAAATTCACGATAGTGTTCACGTACCTTGCTGTCCGTACCCACTTCATCCGCAGTCATTTCATTGAAAAAATTTGCCATGTTGTGATTTCCCTTGAGCCGTGTCTATGTATAGCTCAGCAGGAAGCGTGCCAACAGGGTGGCCTCGAAGATGTGCAAATATGACCACTTTTGTGGCGTTGCGGCGTTCTTCGCACCGATTTGGTGCGCTAACTGTCACTCTTGGGGAAGTCGGCGGGCTGGACGAAGGGACGGCAATCGACGGGCACGTCAAAGATGAAGCTGGTGCCCGTTTCAGGTGCGCTGTCGACGGCGATGCTGCCGCCGTGGCTTTCGGCCACGTTCTGCACGAAAGGCAGGCCGATGCCCCAGCCTGGCGCGGGGCTGTCGTTCTCGCGGCGCAGGTAGTCGAAGATGCGTTCGGCCTGCTCCGGCGCGATGGCCTGGCCGCCATTGTGGACGGTCATGATCAGGCGTTCGTGGACCGCTTCCACGTGCACGCTGATGGGCGCGTCGTCGCCGTACTTGATGGCATTGCCGAGCAGGTTTTCCAGCGCGCGTCGCAGCGAGTTCTCGCACCACCAGCCGACGACAGGTTGGCCGTTGACCTGGCATTTGTCGGGCAGCTGCAGATTGACCTGACTGGCCACGGCGTGCACCAGGGGCAGCACATCGAACTGGCTCAGGGCAAGCGGCAGCCGCTGGCCCTGGTGGTAGCTGAGGCTATCGAGCAATTCCTCGATCATGCTGTCGAGCCGTTTGCTGTGCTCGGCAATCTTGTGCGCCAGCAATACCACCCGTTCCGGGTCCACTGGCCTGAGCAGCAACTGGGCGCTGGTGCTGATAACAGCGAGGGGGTTGCGCATGTCGTGCGACAGACCGGCCGCGATGCGGCGCCGGAAAGCTTCGTGCATGTTGGTAAATTCGCGTATCGATTCGCAGATGCCCACGTCGATGGACTCGTTGATGACATGCCAATCCTTGCTGCGCAGGGTGATACCTGATTCATGCGCGACGGCGGCAAAGCAGTCGCGGAAGATCTGGTATTCCTGGATTACCTGTTCCGGCCCGTAATTCGTCATGCGCGCCCGCTCATTGCCATGCACGGCGGGCACGTTACTGTTGCTGGCGGCGTTTTCGCGCGGGTGGCCCGGGGTCAGTGCTTCGGCCAGATTATCGAAAAAAGCGGGCAGGGTGTTGGTGAGTATGGGCTTGAGCAACTGATCCGCGCCGCGCACGCTGGCCCGCACGCGCTGTTCCCAGACGCCAAGGACGGCGTCGCGCATGGCAAAGATGCGCTGTGCGCGCTGCAGTGGATGGCGCGCGCCCGCCTGGCGGTCCGCCTGATGATCCGTGGCAATATTCACCTGAACTCCCTGACAGGAATGGCTATGCTCATCATAGTATGCGCCAATTCGGCGGCCAGGGAAACGCCTTATTGTCCCGTATCGGCTTGCCGCAGAGCCGCCTGCAGGCGGGAAAGCGATGCTGACCACTCGTCCAGAGAAAAGTTCTGCGGGTCGTCATGACCGTTCGCAAAACCCGTATCGAGCACGGCGTGGAAGGCGGGAATCAGCCACGTGCCCTTGCGCACGCTGGCAGCGATGTACAGCAGGGCCAGGCGGTCGTATTGCGCTGGCGTAAAGCCCGGATCGGGGGCCAGCCCGTCGTTGCCCTTGCCGCCGCCCGGCACGGAATTGCGCGGCTGCACCAGCTCCACGTGCAGAAAAAGGCCCGTCAGCGACGGCTTGTCCTTTTCCAGCTTGCTGGCGTAGCTGGGCGTGCCAAAGTCGCGCACTTGCAGCGAGGCGCCCAGGCGGTTCACATACACATGGCCTTTCGGCCCGCCACCCAGCGCCGGATTGCGCAAGCTAAAATCGTTGAAGTCCCAGCTGGCATCGTTGATATGGTCGGGAATAGTTTCCAGCAAGAAATTCGGGTAGCTGGTGTCATGGATGACAAAATAGCGGGCCATAGGCGCCGCCAGCCGGCCCACGGCGCGCGACAGCGGTGCGTCGACGGCGCCGCCCACGTCCGCTTCACTGATCGACTGCTGTGCCAGCCAGGCGCGCAGCCGTGCCGGAGTGATGCCCGTGCGCTGGCCGATGTGGGCGGCAAGAATGTCCGGTAGCGGCGCGCTGTCGCCCAGGCGCGCATACAACTTGACGGGACGTAATAAACACGTGGCTTGCGCCCGCGCATCACCTTTGAAGCCGCTTTTCCAGGCGGCATAGGGGCAGGCGGCTTGCTTCTGGGCAGCCGCCGGCAGGGATAGACAGAGCAAGAGCAGCAGGGCGGGGAGTCGTTTCATGCGGGCATTGTCGCCGAATCGGGCGTGCCGACACAGGCGCGCACGCGAAAAAAAAAGCTGCCCTCGGGCAGCTTTGTCTTCTGGCTTAGAAGTCCACTGACGCCGACACGACGACGGTGCGTGGGGCGCCCAGCACAAGATAGCCAGCGCCCGAGGCGCCGCCGGCAGACGCCCAGTAGTTCTTGTCGGTCACGTTATCCAGGCGCGCGCGCAAGGTGACGGCGCGGTCGGCGATGGTGGTCAGGTAGCGTGCGCCCAAGTCCAGGCGTGTCCAGGACGGCACTTTCTGCATATTGGCGCCATCGATGTATTGCTTCGACGTATACAAGGTGCGTCCCGTCAAAGCCAGGCCGCGTACGCCGGGCACATCCCATTCCGCACCGAAATTCAGCTGGGTAGCAGGCACGCCGATGGCATCCTTGCCCACGTTGGCAGCGTTCATGGCGCTCAACTGCTCCGTGTCGAGCAGTGTCAGGCCGCCCAGCAGGCGCAGGCCACGGGCAGGTGTACCGAAGACCGACAATTCGATGCCGCGGTTGCGCTGTTCGCCAAACACGCCGAAGATACCGTTTTCCACATAGGCCGATGGCTGCTTGGTGGTAAACAGGGCAAGGCTGGCGCCGATGCGGCCAGCGTCATACTTGACGCCGATTTCTTTCTGTTTCGACTTGTAGGGCGCGAACGCCTGGCCGACATTGGTCACCCCGGTGCCAGCGGCGACCGCGCCTTTTTGCAGGCCTTCGATATAGTTGGCATAGACGGACACTTCCTTGACTGGGCGATACACCAGGCCCAGCACAGGCGTGGTGGTGCTTTCGCTGTAGCTGCTGCTATCAAACCGGACGCCCGTGTTGTAGTCGTACGAATCGTCCTTGATGGTCTGGCGGCGCGCGCCCACAGTCAGCAATACCTTGTCATCGGCAAAGGCCAGGGTGTCGGCAATGGCAAAGCTCGACAGCATGGTGCGTGCCGTCACCAGCGGATGCGCCAGGTCGCCGCCCATGAACCAGGTTGGCGCGGGCGCGGCTACCTGCACGGGAGCATAGATATTCGTGCCAAAGCCTGTCACAAAATCGCTCATGCCATAGGCGTTCTTCGATTGCGACCAGAAGGTCGAGACGGTGGCACTGATGGTATGCCCGACGCTGCCTGTGCGCAGCTTGCCGCGCACGCCGATCTCGCCCGTACGGACGCTATCGTGGCGGGTATTGTCGAAGCGATAGGAACTGGCCGCGCCGGACGTACTGTTCACCGTGGGCGCTGCCAGCACGTTCGACTCGTCGCCATTACGAAAGCCCATGGCAGCCCAAGCCACGACGTCCTTGGCGAGGTCGTATTCTCCGCGCAGGGTGCCGAAAGTATCGCGTTCGTTGGAGTGCGTCCAGCCTTGCGCGAAGTTGCTGCTGGCGTCAGGCGCAGCGGGCACGGCAACGCCGCTGGCCACACTGACGCTTGGGCGCGGATTGCGCAGCTTGTGTTCCTGAAAGCCGGCATCGGCCGACAGGCGGAAATCGCGCCCGCGGTAATCGGCGCCGACAGAGAATACGCTCAGTTCGCGCTTTTCGCGGTCGACGGCTGTGTCGCCATCGCGTCGTACTGCATTGATGCGCACGCCGGTATTATTGTCGGGGCCGAAGCGGCGGCCGATATCGGCTGCCACATAGCCCTGGCCGCCGCTTTCCGTGCCGACCGTAATCTGTGTCAGCGGTGCATCGGTGGCGCGCTTGGGCACCAGATTGATGGTGCCGCCGACGCCGCCACCGCCGGGCGCCGCACCATTGATGAAGCTATTCGCGCCACGGAACACTTCCACGCGTTCCAGCAATTCGGAAGCGACAAACTGGCGTGGCAGCAAGCCATACAGGCCGTTATACGCGAGGTCGTCCGAATTCACGGCGAAGCCGCGGATCATGTACATTTCCTGGAAATTGCCGAAGCCGCGCGTCACGCGCACGCCAGCATCGTTTTGCAGTACATCGCCCACGCCCTGTGCCTGCTGGTCCTGGATCAGCGCCTGCGTATAGTTGGTGCTGTTGAAGGGCGTGTCCATCATGTCCACGTTGCCCAGCAAGCCCAAACGCCCGCCGCGCGCCACCTGGCCACCCGCATACGCTTTCGACAAGCCTTCCGCCGACGCATCGGCCGAGGCATTCACTTCCACCGTGGGCATGGTTTGCGCATCGCTGTCTGGCGACGTATGTTGGGCGTGGGCGGCAGTGCTGGCCAGCAGGAAGGCGGCCAGGGCGAAGGGGGTAGGAGCGAGGCGGAAGGGGCGCATGGTGTTGTTTGGATATTAATGAGAATGATTATCATTATATTCCAGTGCGGCGCGGGGCGTGAATAAGTGTGAGAATGTCATAAAAAAAGTCGCCATTCGTACAACACCAGGCAGGCAGGCACTGGAATCTGGCGGAAAAAGGCGCGCCAGACGATACCTTATGGATTTATTAATGCCTATGGTCAAGTTTCGCTAAAATGGGCCATCGCGCCCGGCGCCCACAGGAAACCGCATGCCATTGCACCGCCATCTACAGTCCGCCTCCCTGCGCATCCGGCGGGGCTTGAGCCTGAAAGGCATGGCTGTTGCGCTGATACTCGCCATGCACGCGCTGGGCCTGTATTTCCTCCTGCTGCCGGCGCGCCAGCTCAAGCAATACACGGAAGTGGCCTTCATGAGCCTGATGCCGCCCCGTCCACCGCCGCAGACGCCGCCGATGGCCTTGCCGCTGCCGCTGCCGTTTCCCATGCCGCGTGCGCGCGCCAGTGCAACGCCTGCCACGCCTCCCGCCATCCTCGCACCGCCCGCCGTTGCAGCAGAAACCATCACCGTGCCTGCCGAAGAATCGCCCGCAGCTGCGCCCGCCGCAGACTTGCGCACGCGCGCCCGTCTGGCCGCGGGGGCCGCCGACAAGTCCCTGCGCGGCGAAATCAAGCAAGACAAGCCGTGGCTGGCCGCAGCCGAACTCAAAAGCGAAAGCGCTTTCCAGAAGCTGGTCGCCTCCGCCTGGCGCGGCGGCCCCGTCATTCGCGTGGAGGAATACCTGACGGCTGATGGCCGGCCCGCCACGCGCGTGGTCAGCGCCGGCGGCGCCACCTGCTATGGCATGGCCGAGAATCCTGGCTCTGGCGCTGACCCGTTCAAGACGGGCGGCAAGGTGAAACGCGTGCCTTGCCCTGGCTAAAGACCGCATCAATGGTATGGGATTGACGGCCATTCCGGGGCAGCCATCCCCGGCTGGGCGTCAAATATGCTAAGTTGCGTCTGCGTTTGTTTCCCACCCTTATGTCGACACGCCCCAGGACGCCCATGCCACCCGAACTCCTCATCCTCGCTCCCAGCCCCTCGGCTGCCGTTAACGCGCAGCTGGAGCAGCAATATACCTGCCACCACGCCTGGCAAGTGCCGGCGGACGAGCGCCATGCCTGGCTGGCCGAACGCGCGCCTGCCATCCGCGCCGTCGTGACGACGGGCGCGCTGGGCTTGAACGCCACCGACATGGCCTTGCTGCCCGCCCTGGAAATCATCGCCGTGAATGGCGTGGGCCTCGATGGCGTGGCCCTCGACGCAGCCCGCGCGCGCGGCATCGCCGTCACCACCACGCCGAACGTGCTGACGGATGACGTGGCCGACGTGGCGTTGGCCTTGCTGCTGGCCAGCGCGCGGCACATCGTGACGCTCGACCGTTTCGTGCGCGATGGCGGCTGGGAACGCCGCGAGGCCATCGCCCCCGCCTCCAGCCTGCGCGGCAAGACGGCCGGCATCTTCGGCTTCGGCCAGATCGGCCAGGCCATCGCGCTGCGCCTGGCCGCCTTCGGGGTCCAGGTGCGCTACTTTCAGCCCCGCGCCATTGCCGGCACATCCGTACCGCGCGCCGAATCCTTGCTGGCCCTGGCGCAGGAATGCGATTATCTGATCGTCTGCGCGCCGGGCACGCCCGCCACGCGCAAGATTATCGACCGCACCGTGCTAGACGCGCTGGGCCCGCAAGGCACCCTGATCAATATCGCCCGTGGCGCCCTCATCGACGAAGACGCCATGATTGCCGCCTTGCAGGATGGCCACCTGGGCGCGGCAGGTCTGGATGTGTTTGCGGACGAACCGCGCGTGCCGGCCGCCTTGCGCGCCTTGCCGAACGTGGTGCTGACGCCGCATGTGGGCAGCCTGACCGTGGAAACGCGCCATGCGATGGGGCAACTGGTCGTCGATAATCTGGCGGCGCACTTTGCCGGCTTGCCCTTATTGACGCCGGTAAAGTCATAAACGCCCGAATTGAACGTTTTACTAGCATGAATGAAAGAGTATCTATGGAATTGACAAAATCGCTGTTGCGCACGCGCGGCGGGCAGGACAGCGGCAAGGTGGGCATGATCGAGCTGTTCTTCGACCTGGTGTTCGTGTTTGCCGTGACGCAACTGTCGCACGGCTTGCTGGCGCACCTGAGCGCCATGGGCTGGCTGCAGACGGGCCTGCTCCTGATGGCCGTCTGGTGGGTATGGATCTTTACGTCGTGGATCACCAACTGGCTCGATCCCGAGCGCATTCCCGTGCGCATCAGCCTGTTCGCGCTGATGCTGGGCGGCCTGATCATGTCGGCCTCGATTCCCGAAGCGTTCGGCACGCGGGGCCTGGGCTTTGCGGGCGCCTACGTGGCCATGCAGGTGGGCCGGCCCCTGTTCGCCTGGTGGGCAGTGCGCCATGAAGCGCTGGCGCGCCGCCGCAATTTCCAGCGCATCGCGCTGTGGGCCGTGCTGTCCGGCATCTTCTGGATCGCCGGCGGCCTCGCGTCGCCCGAGCAGCGCATCTTCTGGTGGGGCGCGGCCCTGCTGATCGACCTGGCCGGCCCATGGATGCAGTTCGGCCTGCCGGGCCTGGGCCGCTCGACGATCGCCGACTGGGATGTCGATGGCAGCCACATGGCCGAACGCTGCGGCCTGTTCGTCATCATCGCCCTCGGTGAATCCCTGCTGGTGACGGGCGCCACCTTCGCGGGGCTGGAATGGACGGCCGGCAATTGGCTGGGCTTTTTGTCGGCACTGGTCGGCAGCATCGCCATGTGGTGGATTTATTTCGATACGGGCGCCGAGGCGGGCCACCACCGCATCGCCCACTCGAAGGACCCGGGCCGCATCGCCCGCAAGGCGTACACGTATATCCACGTGCTGATCGTGGGCGGCGTGATCGTCAGCGCCGTGGCCGACGAACTGGCGCTCGTGCATCCGGATGAAGCGAGCTTCGCCGGCATCAGCGCCTTGCTGGGCGGGCCGATCCTGTATCTGCTGGGCAATGCGCTGTTCAAATGGGTCAGCAATGACCGCGCCACGCCGCCGCTGTCGCATCTGCTGGGCATCCTGATCATCCTGGCGCTGATCCCGATGGCCTATGGCCGCCTGTACACGCCGTTGACCCTGGCCTGCATCACCAGTTGCGTGCTGGTCCTGGTGGCCGTCTGGGAACACATGGCCTTGCGCCGCCCGCCGCCGGATATCGATCTTTGATACGCGATCTCTGATACGCGATCCCTGATGCCTGCCTGACCTTATCTGGACGGCGTGATGCCGTCCGGATCGCTGCGCGCATCGAGCTGAAGCTGGAGGAATGTCAGGTCCAGCCAGGCGCCAAACTTGGTGCCCACCTGGCGCATCAATCCCACCTCTTCGAAACCCAGCTGCTTGTGCAGGGCGATCGAGGCGGCGTTGCCCGCTTCGATGCCCGCCACCATGACGTGCTTGCCCAGGCCGCGCGCGCGCACGATCAGTTCCCCCATCAAGGCCTTGCCGACGCCGGCGCCGCGGCGATCGGCCCGCACATACACGGAATGCTCGACCGTATGCCGAAAACCCTCGAACGGGCGCCAGTCGCCAAACGAGGCGTAGCCGGCGACATTGTGCTGCGCATCGATGGCTACCAGCACCGGATAGCCGGCCCGCTCGCGGTCGGCCAGCCAGGCTGCGCGGTTGGCCGCATCGACGGTCCGTTCATTCCAGATGGCCAGGGTATTGCTGACGGCATCGTTATAGATGGCCGTGATTGCCTCGATATCGCCCGCATGGGCATCGCGGATGTGCATGTTGATCTCCTTGCTAGTCGTCTACTATAATGGACAAATCATAGATTGCCGTCCAAGCCTTGTCCAATAGAATCCGAATAGAATCTGACCCATGTCCACTAAACCAGACGAATTGAACCAGCGCATCGGCGCCAGGGTGCGCCTCGAACGGGAAGCGCTGGGCTGGTCGCTGACGGAGTTGGCGGCCCGTTCGGGCGTCTCGCGCGCGATGGTGCACAAGGTGGAGCGGGGCGACTGCAGCCCCACGGCCACCTTGCTGGCAAGGCTGTCCGGCGCCTTCGGCCTGAGCATGTCAGAACTGATCGCCCGCGCGGAGATGCGCGAAGGGCGCTTGCTGCGCAAGGCCGAGCAGCCCGTGTGGATCGACCCGCAGAGTGACTATGTGCGGCGCCATGTGTCGCCCGCGTCCGACATGCCGCTCGACCTCGTGCATATTAGCTTGCCGCCAGGCGCCGTGGTGGCGATGCCGGCCGCCGCCTATGTGGCGCGGCGCCAGCTGATCTGGTCACTCAGCGGCAGCCTCGTCTTCATCGAAGGCGATACCCGCCACGTGCTGGACGCGGGCGATTGCCTGGAACTGGGTCCGCCCGCCGACTGCGTGTTCAGGAATGAAACGGCCAGCGATTGCACCTATGCCGTGGTCGTGCTGAAGCAGGGCTGAGGCAGCATCTTCTCAATTCAGCGCCGCAGCGCGCAGCTGGGCAATGAAGGCGCGCGCGGCGGGCGCCTGTTCGTGGCGGCGGAAGGCTACGGCGATTTCCGAGCTGATCTGCGGCGCTGCCAGGTCGCGGAAGCACACACCGGGCAATTGCACGCTGGCCATCACGGAGTGGGGCACGATGGCGCAGCCCACGCCCAGCGATACTTCCGTCAGCACGGCCACCAGGCTGCCGGGGCGCGACACTACCTGTGGCGCAAAGCCGCCGCGCCGGCTGACTTCCAGTGTTCCCAGCTCTTGTTCCGGCACGATGAAGGCCTGCTGCGCCAGCGCGGCCGGTTCCGCCACGTCCAGGCGGGCCAGCGGGCTGTCTGCCTGCAGGGCCAGCACGAAGCGGTCGCGCAGCAAGACCACCATGTCTATGCCGTCCGGCAGGTGCAGGGGCGGGCGCACGAACGCCAGGTCAACGCGGCCCTGGTCCAGCAAGCCGGGCAGGGTATCCATCGCCTGTTCGCGCGCACAGATGTGGATGCCGGGGTGGCTGGCGCGAAAGCGGGCAAACTGGTCTTGCAGCACGCCGGAATAGGCGGCCGAGGCCACGTAGCCGATTTCCAGCCTTCCAAGCTCTCCCCGGCCCGCGCGCCGCGCCACGTCCTGCGCCTGCGCCAGCTGCGCCAGCGCGCGCGTGGCCTCGATGACGAACAATTCTCCGGCGGCCGTCAGGGCCACGGCGCGCTTGCTGCGCTGGAACAGGCGCGTGCCCAGCAGGTGCTCCGTTTCCTGCACCTGCTTGGTCAGCGCGGGAGGCGAAATGCCAAGCTCGGCAGCCGCCCGCGCGAAATGCAGGCTGTGCGCCACGGCCAGCACGCAGCGGAAGTGCCGCAACTCCATGTCTTTGTCTATATTCACCATGGGTGAATTATAAGGCGCTCATCTTATAACAGGAAATAATACAAGCTTGCTTACAATCGAGGCATGAAGAATACCAACTGGACCTTATATACGTGCTCGGGCGTGTGTGCATTGATCATGCTCGACACCAACGTGGTGGCCGTCTCCCTGCCGTCGATCGCCCGCTCGCTCAATGCCAGCTTTGTCGACGTGGAATGGGTAGTCAGCGCCTACATGCTGGCGTTCGCCTCGTTTTTGCTGCCGGCCGGCAGCATTGCCGACCGTCTGGGGCGGCGCAGGGTGATGCTGTTTGGCCTGGCCGTGTTCGCGCTGGCGTCCCTGCTGTGCGGCCTGGCGTGGACGCCGTTCGTGCTCAACGTGGCGCGCGCCATCAAGGGCCTGGGCGCCGCGCTGCTGCTCACGTCCGCGCTGGCCGTCATCGGCCACACCTTTCACGCGGAAAAGGAGCGGGCGAGGGCGTGGTCCGTGTGGGGCGCGGCCATGGGCGTGGCCATGACGGTGGCGCCGCTGTTGGGCGGCCTGATCACGAGCGCCATCAACTGGCGCTGGATTTTTTATCTGAACCTGCCCGTAGTCGCCATCCTGATGTGGCTGGTAGGCAAGCATGTGGATGAATCGAAGGATGCGTCCAACGCCAGTTTCGACCCGCTGGGCGCGCTGCTGTTCTCGGCTGGCCTGTTCTGCATCATCTGGGGCTTGATCGACGCCAGCGTGGCGGGCTGGGCCAGCCACGCCACTGTGCTGCGGTTTATGGCGGGCGCGGCGCTGCTGGCCGTGTTCGTGCTGGTGGAACGGCGCCAGCGCGCGCCCATGGTCGATCTGTCCCTGTTTGGCCGCCGCGTGTTTGTCGGCGCCGTGCTGGGCATGTTCGGCTACGCCATCGCCGCGCAAGTGATGATGACCTTCTTGCCCCTGTATTTGCAGAACGCCTTCGGCTTTTCCGCCGTGCTGGCCGGCTGTGCCATGTTGCCGTTTGCCGTCGCCATGGTGGTGTTTTCCCGGCTGGCGCCACGCGCCATGCGCCATCTGGACGACCGCGGCATCCTGGTGACGGGTCTGTTGATCGTCGCCGTGGGCAACGTGGCCACTGCCTTGGCCGCCGCCAGTTTGCAGTATGGCCTGGTGGCAGCCGGCATGGTCGTCACGGGCGCGGGGGCAGGATTGCTCAATGGAACGACGCAAAAAGCCATCCTCGCCTGCATTCCCCGCGAGCGCACGGGCATGGGGTCCGGCATCAGCACCACCACGCGCTTTGTCGGCATCGTCCTGGCCGTGGGCGCGCTGGGCGCCGTGCTGGCCATGCGCACGGCTGCCTCGTTCGACAAGCTGGCGTGGTTGCACGGCTTGAAGGCCTCGCCCGAGATGATCGGGCGTATCGTCGCCGGCAACGCGGCCGAGGCTTTCGGCCAGCTACCGCCCGCCATGCAGGCCGTGGCGCAGGAAGCGGCCCGGCACGCCTTTATCGATGGCTTTGCCAGCGTGCTCTACCTGGCTGGCGGGCTGGCGGCCGTGGTGGCGGCGCTGGTCTTCGTGCTGGCCCGGCCGGTACAGAAAGTATGAAAAGTGTAACTGTTCAGCAATATTCAAGTACACGGCCTCGGCTTGTAATATGATGCCATCAGGAAATACATGGCAATCATATAACTACCACAGGCAATCGCATGCGCAGAAAACGCATCATCATCACCAGCGTGCTGGTCGCAGTCATCGGCGTGGCCGCTCCCTTGAGCCTGGCCTTCTACCTGTCGTCCGTGCGCGCCGAGCAAGGCGAGCAGGAACGCCTGCGCCTGCTGGCCGGCTACGCGCTCGAGCGTGCCCACCGTTCGATCGCCTCGGCCAGCATGGCCCTGCGCAGCGCCGATGCGCTGGACCTGGCGCCGTGCTCGGAAGCGCATGTCCAGCAACTGCGCCGCATCACCATCACCACGCGCAGTATCGACGATATCGGCTATATCGAGAATGGTTTGCTTAAATGCACCTCCACGGGCATGGAGGACGAGCACATCGCCGTCACGCCCCCCGATTTCATCCTGGACAATGGCATGGGCCTCGATTTCAATCTGCGCCCCGTCGTCAGTGGCGGCAAGCGCATGGTGGGGCTGACTTACCGCGCCTATAAAGTGCTGATCGACCCCGTGCGCTTTTCCGACGTCATCGTCGACAGCGATATCCAGATGGCCGTGGCCATCGGCAAGGGTGGCGTGCTCGACACCTTGCACCATCCCGATCCCACGCTGGTGCAAGCCTTGCTCGCCGGCCAGCCAGGGGCGGGCGGCGCCACCGAGGACGGCAGCATCCATGCCATGCTGTACCGCGACGGCTTGACGGCCGTCATGATCGAGCCGCGCAGCAAGCTGAACGACAGGCTGCGGCGCGAACAGCTGCTGCTTTTGCCGCTGGGCCTGCTGATGGCCGCCTTCATCGTCGGCATCGTCGTGTGGCTGTCGCGCCGTCGTTTGTCGCTGATGGGAGAACTGAAGATCGCCATCGAGCGGCGCGAATTCTTTGTCCACTATCAACCCATCATCGCGCTCGACACGGGCGTGTGCGTGGGCGCCGAAGCGCTGATACGCTGGCGCCGTCCCGATGGCAGCATGATCAGGCCTGACCTGTTCATCCCCGTTGCCGAAGAAAGCGAGCTGATACTGCCCATCACCGACCAGGTCATCGCATGCGTCATCGCCGACATGCGCGCCGCGCTGCTGGCCGACCGCGATCTGCACATCGCCATCAACCTGTGCGCCAGCGATATCGAAACGGGCAGGGTGCTCGACGTGCTCGAGCGTGCCCTGGCCGGCACGGGCATCGAGGCGCAGCAGATCTGGCTGGAAGCAACGGAGCGGGGCTTCATCAACGTGGAAGCGGCGCGCGCCACCATCGACAAGGCGAGAGCACGCGGCCACGCCGTGGCCATCGACGACTTCGGCACGGGATACTCCAGCCTGTCGAGCTTGCAAAACCTGCCGCTCGACGCCCTGAAAATCGACAAATCCTTCGTCGACACCATCGGCACGGACGCCGCCACCAGCAGCGTCACGCCGCACATCATCGCCATGGCCCGCACCTTGAACATGCTGATCGTGGCCGAAGGCATAGAAACGCAGCAGCAAGCCGATTATTTGCTGGAACGCAAAGTCGAATTCGGCCAGGGCTGGCTGTTTGCCAAAGCGCTGCCGGCTGCAGAATTCCTCACTTTTTACCGGGCGCGCCGCGCGCCATCGTCCACATGAAACAGGCAAACTTCCCTTATCCGCTACAGCCGCTGCGCGTGCCCGGTGGCTGGCACATCACCGTCAATACCCTGTTCGAGGTGGAACCCAGCCCGGACACCATGCAGTGGTTCAGCAGCGCGCTGCTGCTGTGGGGCCATCGTCGCGATAGCGGCTACTGCTTCAATTCGCACTTCGAGCCGGAAGACGATCCAGACGGTGAATTCGTGCTGGAAATGGGCAAGGTGGACTATGACCGCCACGGCAAAGCCGTCAAGGGCAGCGAGGTGTTCCTTGGGGAATGGCGCACGCGCAGCAAGGCGGCGTTTGTTGAACGGGTCGAGCAATTCATGCAAGACCCGGCAGCTTGAGTTTTACTGTTTGCGCGCCAAGACCACGTCCTGCCCGCCTTGCTTGAGCACGGCGCTGACGATCTTGCCCGTGGCGTCGCGCGTAAAGGTCAGCTCCGCCTCGATGGCGCGGAAGAAAAACTGGTCTTTTGCGCTGGCAAACAGGGGCGCCGAGCCGACGCCCGTGCCGGCCGCTTCCAGCCCATGCTTGCCCTGACTCACCGTCAAGGTGAAATGTTCCTCAGGGGAATGCTCAAGCACATAGTCGGCCACGTATTCAGCCAACGTTGCGCGCGGCAGCTCGATGGCGGCTTGCGGCTTTTTCAGGGGCGGCAAGGGCGTGCCAGGCAGCAAGGCGGACAAGCCCAGGGTGTCGACGGTGCGCGCCGTGTTCGTCAGCACTACTACCCCCCGCTTGCCATCCGTGGTAAATGCCGCATAGCTGGTGTAGCCGCCTGTCTGCCCGCTGTGCCAGGCGTAGCTTTGTCCCTGTTGCTGCTCCACCAGCCAGGCCAGGCCGATTTTTGTGTCGCTGTCCGGCGCCAGCGGACGCTGCGGCTTGATCGCCAGCGCATACGGACGCAGCGGCTTGAACATGTAGGCTTGCAGATAGGCGATCATGTCGCGCGCGCTCGAATACACGCCGCCGGCCGGCGCCACCACGTTCAAGTCCCAGGCCGGCGTCGGTTCGCCCGACAGCTGGTGGCCGGGCGCCAGGCGCGCCAACATGCCGTGGGTGGGCGTGTTCGAGGTCGAGCGCATGCCCAAGGGCACGGCGATGCGCGACTGCAGCAGCGCTTCATAACTGCTGCCCGCCTGCGTAGCCAGGGCTGTGCCCAGCACGGCATAGCCTATATTCGAATAGTCAAAGGCGCTGCCGGGGGCGCGCGGCAGATGGTAGGCGGCGAGAAACTGCCGCTGTTTGGGGTCCGTGTAATCTGCATACGGATTGGCGGGGTCTTTCGGCGCGAAGTTGTCGGGCAGGCGTGGCAGCCCGGAGTAATGCGTGGCCAGGTCGAGCACGCTGATCGTCTTGCCCTCGAACGCAGGCACCGTATAGCCGGGCAATAATGTCGCCACCGGCTCCTCGAGCGTGACCTTGCCATCGACGACGGCGTCGGCCAGCAGCAAGCCTGTCATGGTCTTGGTGACGGAACCGATCTGGTAGACGGTATCGGCACCCGGTTTGGCGTTCTTGCCTGCATGCACGCTGCCAAAGCCATACACGGCGCTATCCTTGCCCTCGATCACGGCGATGACAATGCTGGCGTGCATGCCAGTGCGCGTGAGTTCTTCCGCGCGCTGGCGTACGGCGTCGTCGAGGGTGGGGGCGGCCAGGGCGCTGCTGCCGATGAGGCAAAGGGGGAGAAGGGCGAAAGTGGGTGTCATGGGAACCTTGTCCAGGGTGGGCCGAATACAGGCCAGCGCCTGGATAAGGTGGCTGGCATGCGCTGGGAAGGATACGGCGCCAACATGAAGGCCGCCTGAGTTTTATGCCACTTTTGCTGATTTGGCAATATTTAGGGTTTTCGCTTGCCCGGCATCGCCTGGCCATTCTGGTGCAGGACGACGCCCGTGATGGCGCCCTGGGCGTCGCGCTGGAATACCAGTTGCGCTTCGACCACCTTGTAAAAGAAGGTGTCTTTCGCGCTGGCGTACACGGGGGCTTCGGGCTGGCCCGTGGCGCCCACCAGCAAACCGTCCGGACCCTGGCGCACGCTGAGGACAAACGTGGGCGCCAGCGCATACTGGCCCGCATATTGGGCCAGTTCGGCGGGGGCGATGGCGATTTCCTTCCGCGCCGGGGCATTTGGCGGCGGCAGGCTGCCGGGTAGCAGCACGCCCACACCCAGCCCATCGACGTCGCGTGCCGTGCTGCTCAGCACCACCACGCCCCGCTTGCCATCCAGGGTGTAGCCGGCAAAGCTGGCATAGCCGCCCGTCTGCCCGTTATGCCAGGCAAAAGGCTGGCCCTTGACCTGGTCGAGCATCCACGCCAGGCCGATCTTTTTCACGCCATCGCCATCGCCTTCGCCGGCCAGTACCCGGCGCGGCTGCACGGCCAGTTGCTGCGCGGGACTGGTCGCCCGCATGTACGATTGCATGTAGGCAATCATATCGCGGGCGCTGGAACGCACGGCGCCAGCCCCTGCGATGGCCTGGAAGTCCCAGTTCTCGGCCGGCTTGCCGTCGGCAAGGTGGCCCGGCGCCAGACGCACGCGCAGGGCGGGCGTCGTCACTGCCGAGCTGCTGGCCATGCCCAGCGGACGGAAAATACGCGCTTGCAGCAGTTCTTCGTAAGACATATTGGCTTGCGTGGCCAATGCCGTGCCCAGCAAGCCATACGCCAGGTTCGAGTATTCATACGCGGCGCCCGGCGCGCGCGCCAGCGCATGGCCGGCCAAAAAAGTGCGCAACTGGCCTTCGGCATAGTCGCCGTAGGGATTGCGCATGTCCGCCGGCGCCAGATTGGCGGGCAGGCGGGGCAAGCCGGAAAAGTGCGTGGCCAGTTGGCCTACAGTAATTTTCTGGCTCGCCAGCGCGGGGATGGCGTAGGCTGGTAGCAGTTCGGCCACCGGCTGTTCCAGCTGCGCCTTGCCTGCCACGATGGCGTCGGCCAGCAGCAAGCCCGTCATGGTTTTCGTCACGGAGCCGATTTCATACACGGTATCCGCATCGGGCACGCCTTTGTCGCCGGGCCGCGCGCGGCCGAAGCCGTACACGGCGCTGTCCTTGCCGTCGATCACGGCGATGACCAGGCTCGCATGCTTGCCGTCACGCACCAATGCTTCTGCCCGTTGACGCACGGCGGCATCGAGGGCGGGGGCGGCCAGGGTGGCGGCGCTGGACAGGGACAGCATGGGTAGCAGCAGGGTGCGTAAGCGTGGGAGCATCGTCGATTCCGTCAGGTATGTGATTGATGGGAATACAGCATAACAGTTTCATTGACAAGATGGCCGTTTTGGCAAGATGGCGCGGTGATCATGGCCGCTAGCTGCGCGCGCATGTCGGCGGCCATGCCGAACAACAATTCGCCACGTCGGCGCGCATCGGCGCGTTTTTTCGATGGCACATCGGCCAGATCCGGTGCCCGGTAGGGGATGCAAGGCAAGTGATAATTACCGTCGCGCATGCGCAAGGCGTGCAATTCCTGCCACACCAGGTCATAGTCGGCGGCGATACGGCGGCGCCGGCGCGCATTCAGGGCGATGCGGTTGTCATTGCAGATCAAAAACAGGTTATTGCAGGCAAAAAAATCTCCGAAATCGCGCAGGGCCGCCACCATCAGGTTTTTCGGACGGCAACCGTGCAGCGCCCGCGTGGCTTCCTTGACGGCCAGCTTGCCCGCCTCCGAGCGCAAGCCTTGCAGCGCGCCCAGCTGCAAGGAAACGCCATCGGCGCGCGGCAGGAACAAAAAACTGGCCAGGTACAGGGGCTCGCCGTCGCGTATCAAGCGTAGGCACAGTTCGCCTTCGCGGTAGCTGTCGTGGATGGCCGTCAACTGCAATCGGTACAGCGCCCCATCCTTGCCTTCGAACGCGGCCAGCACCACGGGCAGGCGCGCGGCCCGCTCGACCAGCGTGCGCGCACCCGCCTGCCACAGGAAGCGGTAATGCCCTTCCAGCAAGGCCAGGCGATCTGCGCAAGCAAGCTGGCGCGAGGCATAAGGGCGGTAAATCTTGAAGCGCAAGCAGGGATGCAGCTGCGCCAGAGAGTTCAAGCCGGGCATGCTGCCCAGGAAGGCTTGCCAGCGTGTGCGCTGGCGGGGGAAGAAGAGGGCGCCCAGCGCCGCTTTCAGGCGGTGCCCGCTGGCGCGATGTGGCGCCACGGCGGTGCCGTGGCACAAGGTTAAAGCGATGTCATTCATGGTTTTGCCGGGAAATGGCAGGCGCTGCACAATGAGAGCCTTGCCAGTTTGAATGCTACGCGGGCAAGGTGAAGTTCATATTAAGAAGCTATCCCCATGGGTATTTAGAGGATGACAACTAAACATTTGCCTTCTGGTAATATGGACAGTTATGCTCGCGGCACCTGGACTCCATGATGGATGCCTTTCATGCACCGCCGCCATGTGCTTGCCATCCCCGCCTTGCTTGCCGCCCCGGGCGTCCAGGCGCAAGGCCGCAAGGCAGATCCTTTGGCGTCATTGGCACAATGCATCAATCGCAGCGAGTTCAAGGTCAAGGCGCAAGAGCAGCTTGCTTTTCGCGAACCTGAAGATCGAACGCAGCGCCGAAGGCCAGTTTGCCGCCGACCGCGAGACCATCGTGGCGCAGATGCAGGAAATGGCCGCCACGGGCAAGCCGCCGCAGCAGCTGCCTCTGGAAACGGACGCGCGCGATGGCGTGGAAGTGCCAGGATTGCATAACGCCAGTATCGCGCAGGCACCGGGTATCATCAGTCTGTATTGGCTGCTGCACGCCGCCAGCCGCACGGTCGCCACCGCCTGCATACAGAACCAGCCTGCCGATCCGCGTGACTTTTCGGCGGATGGGCAATACCAGCCCTTGCTCGACCAGCGCCTGCCTCCCTGGTCAGTTGCGTGGCCTGTACGGCACTTAAGGCGTACGTGCATTGAAGGAGATACCAGCCATGAAAAAAGCAGCAGCGGGCAAGCCGCCCGACGATGACGCCGCGAACGCAGGACCCGCCGCCAGTCTGATCGACGCGAAGATCGCCTCGCTGGCGGACTGGCGCGGGAAGACCCTGGCCAGCGTGCGCGCACTGATCCACGAGGCGGACCCTGACGTGGTCGAAGAAGTCAAATGGCGCGGCGTGCCCGTCTGGTCGCACGCGGGCATGATTTGCACGGGCGAAACCTATCAACTGGCTGTCAAGCTCACCTTCGCCAAGGGCGCCGCCTTGCCCGATCCGGCCCGCCTGTTCAATGCCAGCCTGGACGGCAACACGCGCCGGGCCATCGACATACACGAAGGCGAGCACCTCGACACTGCGGCGTTCAAGGCGCTGATACGCGCCGCGGTGGCCGCAAATACGGCGCCAAAACCAAAACGGACTTCTACTTGAGACATTATCTGTATATCTGGCACGAGCCGGCCGAACGCATGCTGGTTGCTTCGGGCATCGAGTTCAAGGACTTTATCCCCGCCCTCGGCAAGGCGGACGGCATCGTGCTGCGCACGGGCAGCGCCGGGACACCCAGGAAACCTGGCCGCTACCAGACCTTGGCGCGGCAGCAACTGCCGGCCATGGCGCACGAAGACCTGTACGCCTGCGGCAGCCATGCCTGGGCCGATTGGCACAAGGATGGCCAGGGCAAGCCGCCTGCTTCCCTTGAGGCGGACGTGGCCGCGATGCTCGACCATCGCGGCGCCCTCACGCCGCTGCCGGCCCTGCGCAGCCGCTTTCTCGCCTTTGCCCATGACGACGGCTGGTATTTGAAACTTTTCTATGCGGCGTGGGATGACGTGGCAGCGATGCTCACGGGCGTCATCCCGCCAGCGCTGGGCACGCTCGACATGGATGCGCTGCAACGGGGAGGTGACGGCTACTGGCTGCAAGACGGCAAGGTCGACCTTGAACTGCCTAGCCACGATATCGACAGCGTGCTGAACCGCCGCCTGTAGCAGTTGCTGGCCAATACGGGGCTGCCACTTGTATCCGAAAGCGAGAGTGACGCGTCAGATTAGCTTCAGATTGGACGTGGCGCAAAGTGAACACTGCACTTCGCCTGCACGCAGCACGCCGCCTGGCTGCGCTTTCAGTCATTGTTCGCTGGCCAGGCCCGACCGGGCTGGCACCGTCAATATCCCATGCCACGCAAACCGGTTCAACCATCACGTTTCTCCTTGCTATCCATGAGCAGGGCCAGCCTGGCCGCCATGCCGGCATTCTCGCGCAACAAACCATCGCGCTCCTGCGCCAGGCTTTCTATCTTCTGCTGCGATGCCTGTGTATTTTCCGCCAGCATGTCGAGCTGCCGGTCTTGCGCGGCGAGCGCGACCTTGGCGTCATTCAGCGCCAGCAAGGCCGTGTCGAGCTTGGCCAGCAAGGCGTCGGCGGACGCGGCCGCCTGCAAGTATTGAAATTCGAACTGGTCGCGCTCGGGACGCACGCTGGCCAGCGCTTCGCGGTCGGCGGTCGCTACGCTGGATAAATGCGCGTGTTCCGCCTGCAGTTGCGCCAGGCGCATGTCTTGCTGCACCAGGGTCGCTTGCTGGCCTTGCAGGCGCTGTTGCAGCTGCGCGTTGTCCTGTTCCAGCCGGCTGATCCGTTGCTGTGCCTCCGCCCGTTCCTCGCTGCGTTGTGCGGCTGCCGCTTCCTGGTAATGGTCGAACTGCGAGCGCACTTGCGCCAGCTGGCGGTTGAGGGCGGCGATTTCTTCGCTGCGGTCGGCCAGGCGCTGCGTCAGGCCCGCGTTATCGCTGTGCAAGGTGGCCAGGGTGACAGCGCGAAAATGGTGTTCTTCCTTCAGTTGTGCAAGCGCATGCTGGGTGGCGCGCAACTCCTGGGTGAGGGCGGCGCGCGCCTCCGTCAGTTTCAGTCCTTCGTTTTCCGTCTTCTTCAGCTTTTCCAGCGCCGCATCGAGTTCGGCGCGGTTTTGCTGCATGCCCGTTTCCAGCTGGTGCGCCACGTCGCGCTGCTGCTTGTCATAGACGCCGCGCATCGCTTCCATCAGTTCGGCCGGCAAGCCTGCCTCCGTTTTCACGGCGCCCGCGCCCTGGAACTCTTCCTTCCAACGTTTCAGCAGGGGCGCGATGGTGCTCTTGCTGCCCGTGCTGCCCAGTGCTTCGCGCACGCTGTCGACCGTGGGATTGCGCCCATCGGCAGCAACGATTTGGGCTGCTTTCATAACATCAGAGTACAAAATGCCGGTGCGGGCCATAAAACCACCTATGAGCGAAATTTAGTAACGTATTACATGATACGTAATATTGCATTATATTACGATAGAAATTTTGCATATTTTTTAGAAATATAAGTTGCGATAAAGTCGCTTATCGCGTGTTATGTGGGTGTTTTGCATGCTATTCTGCGTACCTCACAGTACAAAACCACGATTTCGCTGCCGCCATGCCTGATTTACCCCTCCCGAAACGCCGTGTTGTCGTACCGAAAAGCGCCGCCGTCGCCGCTGCGCCATTACGCGGCACCCTGATTGATGCCGAGCTTGCCGCGCGCCACCAGGCTTTTATTGCGGCCGCCACGTCCGACAATACGCGCCGCACCTACCGTTCTGCCATCCGCCACTTCCAGGGCTGGGGCGGGGCGCTGCCTGCGGACGAGTCCACCGTCATCCGCTACCTGCTGGCCTATGCGGATAGCCTGAACGCGCGCACCCTGGCCCTGCGTTTGACGGCTCTGTCGCAATGGCATGTGTACCAGGGCTTTGCCGACCCCGCGTCCACGCCCACCGTGCGCAAGACCCTGGCCGGCATCGCCCGCCTGCATGGCAAGCCGAAGAAGAAGGCCAAGGCTTTGCCTTTGGAAGATTTGGAAGTAATTGTCGCCAAACTGGCCGCGCTGGGCACCGTCAAGGCCCTGCGCGACAGCGCGCTGCTGCAACTGGGCTTTTTTGGAGGGTTTCGCCGCAGCGAATTGGTGGGATTGATGCTGGAAGACGTGAGCTGGGAACCGCAGGGCATGGTGATCACCTTGCCTCGCTCGAAAACGGACCAATTGGGGGAGGGCATCATCAAGGCGATCCCGTTTGGCGACGGCGTTTGCTGCCCAGCCACGGCCCTGCGCGCCTGGCTGGCCGCCGCGCATATCCGCACAGGACCGCTCTTGCGCCCCGTCAATCAGTGGGGCCACGTGAGCATGAAAGGATTACACGCGAGCAGCATCAATACGATCTTGGCAAGCTGCGCCGGGTTGGCGGCGCTCGATTACGTGCCGGAACTATCGAGCCACAGCCTGCGCCGCGGCATGGCCACCAGTGCGCACCGGGCAGGCGCTGATTTCCAGGCCATCAAGCGCCAGGGCGGCTGGCGCCACGACGGCACCGTGCATGGCTATATAGAAGAGGCGGGGCGCTTCGAGGAAAATGCGGCGGGCAGTTTATTGAAGGGAAAGAAGAAGCCGGCGGGCTGAGGGCGCCCGGCAAGACCTTGCTGCGTGTCTACGGAAGGCGCGAAAGGAACGCTTGTTGAAGGTCTGCTCATCGCTCATGGCGGCTGCGCGTTCTTCGAAATCGGTGCCGCCGTGCAAGGAATCCCTCAACGGCCCACGCGGGCGTCAGTCCGGCGGCCGACAGGACGGCCAGCCTTATGCCCGCGTCACGGATTTGTGCGTCTGCTTTCACCCCAAAACGGTCTTTGAACAAGCCTTGAGGGCGGTCATTTACATTGAAGAAGCTCGACCCGCACACCGTGCTGGCCCAGTGCATGGGCCAGCCCATCCGGATCGTCCACGCGGCCAACGTTTGAGTAGGAATACGGTGAAGTAAATGCCTTATAGAAGACAACCAAGGTCTTCGAACCGTACTGTAAGAGGTCACCATTGCAGATTATCTGCGTTCTAGTCGCGTGAGCCGGTAGCGGCTTTGGCAGATCTGCATGCTTCTCGTTTTCGTTGAGTTCGGCCATATCCAGGGTCAGCGGCAGCATCTGGGCAAAGGCTCGCCCAGTCGCATTGTCTGACAAGGTGACGACGAAGCGACGTTCTCCAACGATCATCGACATGCGCGACTCATCGGGCTTCAGGGCGGCTGCAGCCTCAGCCGAGGCGGAACCCGGAGGAAGATTGCTGTCGGGCTTCGCAAGCGCCGAGGAAGAGCAAGCCAAGCAACAGGCCCAGTCCATGCAGGCGATCGGACAGGCGGCACTCGCTCATGCTGGCTACTGGATGCCGAGCGCCGTTGCGAACCGCGAATTTGCGTGTGACCATTGCTTGCTCCTTCCTTGATGTATGGCTCAGCTTGCCCGCAGCGCTTGCGCGCGCGAGGTCAGCAAGGCAGCTAGCAGCAGTACGGCCGCGCTGGCGATAAACGTGCTTTGGTATCCACTCTTGTCGAACAGGAAACCGCCGATCGTGGAACCCAGGGCGATGGCGAGTTGCACGACTGCAACCATGAGGCCACCACCTGCCTCTGCATCCCGGGGCAGCGTTGTTGCCAGCCAGGACCACCAGCCCACGGGCGCAGCGGTTGCGACAACGCCCCAGATGCCCAGCAGTACCGTCACGGCAGCAAGTTTGCTGCCAAAGATGGTCAGCGCCACGGCGATCATTGCCATCACGATGGGAATGGCAACCAAGGTCCGGGAAAAATGCCACTTCAGGAACTTGCTGATGACGGTGGTGCCGATAAAGCCGCCTACGCCAATTGCCAGCAGAATCAGCGACAAGGTGGAGATGCCTACCCGCGTCACGTTTTCAAGGAATGGGCGCAAATAAGTGAACAAGGCGAACTGGCCCATGAAAAACGTGCTGACAGCCAGCATGCCCAGGGCAACCTTCGGATCCCGAAGCAGTCTGAAGACGTTGCGGGAACCCGCCGAGGCAGCCTGGGGCGGCATGGAAGGCAGGCTGATCCACTGCCAGACAAAGGCAATCAAGGCCACTGGCACCAGGCAAAAGAAAGCGCCACGCCATCCGATGACGGAACCGAGATAGCTGCCCAGGGGGGCGGCGACGACGGTCGCCAGCGCATTGCCGCCATTGAAGATGGCCAGGGCACGCGGCACCTGATGGGATGGCACAAGGCGCATCGCGGTGGCCGCCGACAAGGACCAGAAACCGCCCACCACCACGCCGATCAGCGCACGTCCCACCATATACAGGAAATAGTTCGGCGCCATCGCGACAACGGCCCCGGAGACGGCCATCAGGGCGGTCAGCCCCAGCAGGAGCATCTTGCGATTCATGCTGCCAGCCATGACGGAAATCGACAGGCTGGTGAGCACGGCGCATGCCCCCGATATGGCAATTCCCTGTCCAGCCAGGCCTTCGCTGACCCGGAGATCCCTGGCCATAGGCGTCAACAGGCTAACGGGCATGAACTCCGAGGCGATCAGCGCGAAAACGCACAGCGTCATGGCGAAGACCCCGCCCCACATGGCTGCCTGAGTGCTGACATCAGCATGCCCTTCCTGCACGCCAACGTGGGGCGTGCTGCTTATTGGTGCTGTCATGGGATGCGCCTATGCCAGATTCTTGTGGAAGAACGCGTTCAGCTTCTCCCAGGGGATGAGTTTCACCCGGTCATACAGATCGACGTGCCCGGCGCCTGGAACGATCACCAGTTCCTTGGGCTGGGCCGAAAGCCGGTAGGCATCGTCGCTGAACTCGCGGGAATGCGCCTGGTCGCCCGTGATGAACAACAAGGGACGCGGCGAAATCGTCTCGATGTCGTTGAACGGATAAAAGTTCATGAACTTGACGTTGCTGGACAGCGTGGGGTGCGTCGTCCATTCGCGCGGCGAACCTGCCGACGTGAACTCGCCGCGCGAGGTGCGATAAAAGTCGTAGAACTCGCGCTGGATGGGATGCGTATTGCCATCGAGCTTGTGCACGGTGCCGCCGGTGTAACTGATGGCGCCGCCGGTAAATTCCACGTAGCGTTGTTGCGCCGCCTCGGCAATGATCTGCTTGCGTTGCTCCAGCGTCTGCGAATGGTGCAAGGCATTGCGGTTGGCGGCGCCCATATCGTACATGCTGACGGTGGCAATCGCCTTCATGCGCGGATCAATCTTGGCGGCGCTGATGACGAAACTGCCACTGCCGCAAATGCCGAGAACGCCGATCCGTTCCCTGTCGGCGAACGGCTGGGTACCAAGATAGTCTACCGCTGCGCTGAAGGCTTCCGAGTAGATATCCGGCGCCACAGCATTGCGCGGCTGGCCGGCGCTTTCGCCCCAGAATGACTGATCGATGGCCAGGGTGACAAAGCCCTGTTCGGCCAGTTTTTGCGCGTACAGATTCGAGCTTTGCTCCTTTACCGCGCCCATCGGGTGGCCGATGATGATCGCGGGATGCCTGGCATTGCGGTTGAGATCCTTGGGCGTGAATAGCTCGCCGACGACCTGCATCTGGTACTGGTTGTTGAAACTGACCTTGCGCGCAGTGACTGTGGCGCTCCTGTAGAAGTTGTCAGCGTTGTTGGACATGTCCGGTACTGGATTGTTATCGGCGGCGAACGCGGAACTGGCGGCAATGGAAAGGCTGCCCAGGACGGCCATGCCTGTGCCAGCAGTCTTCAGGAAATCTCGGCGTGCGACATCATCTATGGTCATGTCTGTTTCTCCAGTTCGTCAGGTATGGGGCGCGTTGCATGCGTTGACGGACATCGTACGTTGCGGCTAACGCATCTGCGCACCGAAATCTCGAACAGGTATATGTGCCCAGGCCATGAATGCTACGTATATTTATATTAAAAATCGCTCATTCCACTGCTATCATCCATTGCCAGGCACCACGACGGGATACCCTTAACAGCCGGCTTCAGGAATGACTCATATGGCCAGAGATAATATTATTGATATTCTTATATTTTTCGAGGTCGCTCGCGAACGCAGTTTCACCCGTGCCGCCATCAAGCTGGGCATGTCCCAATCCACTCTCAGTCACATCATTCGGGATCTGGAAGCCCGGCTGGGCGTGCGGCTGCTCAATCGTACGACCAGGAGTGTTTCGCCGACCGAAGCAGGCGAGCGCCTGCTGAGCAATGTCGCGCCGCGGCTTGAGGAAGTCCATGCTGAAATTGCCGCCGTCAGCGATTTGAATGGCAAACCGGCGGGTACCGTGCGCATCACGGCCATCGACCATGTTATTGATACCCTGCTGTGGCCAAGGCTGGCTCCCGTCCTGCCTCACTATCCAGACCTGCATATCGAGATTCAGTCGGATTACAAGTTGATCGATATTGCGGCGGACCGTTATGACATTGGGGTGCGCTATGGAGATCAGGTAGCGGAAGACATGATTGCCGTCCGGCTCACGCCCGACATACCTACCATGATCGTTGGCTCGCCCGCCTACTTCTCCTGGCATGCGCAACCCGCCAAGCTGCAAGACCTGATGAAGCAAAATTGCATCACACTACGGCTCGCAGGCAGTGGTGGCATCTACGCGTGGGAGCTGCAGCATGACGGGCGCAACGTGGAGGCGCGGGTGAGTGGCCAGGCCGTGTTTACCAGCGCCGTGCCCATGGTACAAGCCGCCTTGAGCGGCAATGGTTTGGCGTTCGTCACGGAAGACCTGGTGGCCGGACACGTACGGGAAGGCCGATTAATCAGCGTCATGAAAGACTGGTGTGGAAAGTTTCCTGGCCTCCATGCCTACTATCCCAGCCGCCGCCACGAATCGAGGGCACTGCGGATTGTTGTCGAAGCTATTCGTCACAAGGAGTAAGCCAGGAAAATGATCGTCACATCAATGCTCTATTGGCAAGCAAGTGGCCTTGTGCGCCGTTCCAGGGCAAGGGCTTGATGAAGTGGATGCGCTCCCTGGCCGGGTCGCCAAAGTGCTCCACTAGCCGGATCTGGTATCCATTGCGTATCAGCAAACGCAGCATGGACGGGTAGCGGTTCATCGATTTCACTGTGACGGCCGCAAAGCCGTTTTCGGCAGCCCAAGCTTCCTGAGCTTCCAGCAGGCGCTGCGCCAGGCCCGCCTTGCGGTACGCGGGCAGCACGGCGCCGAGCCAGCTATATAAAGAGCCATCCTCGGCGCCATATCCCAGCTTGAAACCGACGGGCTGGCCGTCCGCTTCCGCGATCAGGATCAGCGCGCCGGCGGGCAGCCGGTCTCGCAGCTGCGCCAGACTGCGCCGCTGGTCGAACTCGGGTATCGCCTGCAGCACCTGCCAGGCTTCCTCGATGTTACCCATGCGTATCATGCAGCCGCCTGCTCCCGGGGGCGGATGATCATGCAGGTGGCCGTCGCATGGGCGTAGACTTTACCGGCTTCGTCGCGGATGGTGCCTTCGGAAATGACCAGGTTGCGCCCCGCATTGATCACTTTTCCTTCTGCGTAGACCGTCACGTTGAAGGGCAGGGGGCGGCACATCTTGATGTTCAGGTCCGTCGTGCCATAGCTTTCGCCGGCCGGCAAGACCGTGTGCGTGGCACAGCCCGTGACCGTGTCGAGCACGGTGGCGGCGAAACCGCCGTGCACGCCGCCCATGGGATTGGTGTGCGTTTCATTTGCCGTGGCCGTGAAAATCACGCGGCCATGCTCCACCGTGTGCGCGTCCATGGGCATGGTCTTGGAGATGCCGGGCCGTGGAAACAGGCCTTGCGCGAAAGCTTGCATCAGTTGCAAACCAGTCATGTCGTTCGGGTGCATGGGTAACTCCTGTGGTGGTGATGTGGGGATGACTCAGACGTCCTGCGCAAAACGCAGGCGCGAGGCGTGCAGCAGGAAGCGTGCGACGACGGCCAGTTCTTCTTCGCTGAAACCTTGCTTCAATTGTTCATTCAGGCTGTCGAGCAGGGGCAGGGCGGCGGCCAGCACCTCGCCGCCCTTGGCCGACATGTGCAGGGTGCCGGCGCGCGCATCTAACGCCGACTGGCCGCGCACGATGAGGCCGTTTTCTTCCATGCGCGCCACCAGACCTGTCACGGCCGAATTTTTCAGCTGCAACAATCGTCCCAGATCCTTCAATTGGCAGCCTTCCTCGCCCTTCAGGGCAAACAGGGCGACAACTTGCGTGCCGGAAAAGCCCAGTTCGCTGGTAAAGACGGCATCGGCCGAGCGGAACAGGTTCTGGCGCGCCAGGTTGAGCAGATTGAACAGGCGCGGCGAACGCTCGCCCAGCGGGCAGGCTGCTGGGGTATTGGAAAGTTCGGGCTGAGGGAAGGTATTGGTACGCATGCGAAGTATACTACTACGTATGCGTAATAAATCAAGCCTGGATTTTTAATCGCGCAGGTGGCGCCCGATGTAGCGGGCCCGCGGCCGTATCAGGGCCGCGCTGGCGGCTTGCTCGGCAGCATGCGCGATCCAGCCGGCCGAGCGGGCCAGCGCAAACACGCTCATGCCCGCGCCCTCGGGCCAGCCGAAAGCCAGCTCCATGGCGGCGAGCGCCAGGTCGGCATTCGGGCGGGCGTCGAGCAACTCTTCCGCCGTGGCGCATGCAGCCAGGATCGCCTGCAGCCGCGGGGGCTCGTGCGCCAGCGTCGCCAAGATTCCCAGCAGATACGCGGCACGCGGGTCGCCGTGAGGATACAGCGGGTGGCCAAAGCCGGCAAACTCCGGTGCGATGCTCATGTAATAGGCGCCGACGGCGTCCCTGGCGTCAGACGCTGCCAACGCCTGCGTCAACATGCGCCGCGCCGCTGCGCTCCCGCCGCCGTGCCTGTCTCCTGACAGGGCCGCCAAGCCCGCACCCAGCGCGGCGGGCAGGCTGGCGCCCGTCGAAGCGACGCAGCGTACGGCAAAGGTCGACGCATTCAATTCATGGTCGGCCAGCAGCACCAGCGCGGCGCGAAGCAATTCAGTCTGTTCCGCGTCGGCTTGCCACGCCAGAGCCAGTTGCTGGTGCAACGGCAGGGCGGACGGCGCCGTCTGCAGCAGGGCGGCGGCCAGGGTGCGCATCAGGGCGGGGCCGGCCTGCAGCATGCTTGCAGGCGTAGTCGCCGGCGCGGGCGTGGACGCCGGCATGGCCATGGCGACCATGGCGACCATGGCGCGCGTGAGTGGCGTGGCGTCCGGCGCGCTGGCCAGCTGTGGCGGCAGGGGCGGCGCGTCTTGATGAAAATAGTCGATTGCGCCATCGTCCCACAGCAGGCTGGCGGCCGTTTCCAGGCTTGCGTGCTGCGCCAGCAACGTCGCATCGCAGCCCCGGTACAGCAATCGTCCTTCGAGAATGTGGGAAATCTGCGTTTCCAGCACCGGCAAACCCCAGTGCATGGCGGTCACGGCCGCCTGGCCACCCCGCCTGGCGTCATTCTTGCGGGCTGCCAGGCGCAATACTTCCTCTTGCGGATAGCGCTTGCGGCGCGCCGCGCCATGGCTGACGGAAACCAGCAAGCCCCGGCTGACATAGGAATAGAGGGTAGGCAGGCTGACGCCCAAGAGGCGCGCCGCCTCAGTAGCGGACAAATCGTTGTTCATGGCGGCCATTGTAGCGTTTGTCATTTTATATTGATTGATGGAATCAAGATTGACGGGCCGGGTGGCGCATCACTAGACTCATGCCTTTCCCTGCCCACACCGGCATAGTTCGGAGCATCCATGAGCACATACACCATCCGCATCTTGCACCGGGACGACGCCGGGCCACTGCTGGCATTTGAGCAAGCCAACCGGGCCTGGTTCGAGCGCCATATCGACTCGCGCCCGGACGATTTTTACAGTATTGAGGGCATCCATGCTCACGTCAGGCAATTCCTGGACGAGCACGAACAGGAGCGTTTGCACCCCTGCGTCATTGTCGATGAAGACGGACATTTGATCGGCCGCGCCAACCTCAAGGATATAGACGCGCAGGCTAAAACGGCCGAAGTCGGCTACCGCATCGGGGAACAGCAGGCGGGCAAGGGCCTGGCCACGGCCGCGCTGCGCTTCCTGATTTCCCTGGCGCAAGACGAATGGCAGCTTGCCAGCCTGTGCGCCTACGCCATCGATGGCAATGCGGCGTCAATCCGCGTGCTGGAACGCTGCGGTTTCGTGCAGGGAAGGGCCGTACCCGATATTGCCATGGTGGAAGGCAAGGTCGTCGATGGCCATGCCTACACGCTGGATTTGCGGGTGGCTGGGGTAGACTCTGCCCTGTGACAAATATTCAAAGTTAGCAAATATGAATCGAAAAAAGCCGCAACACATCATCGTCATCGGCGCCGGCATCGTCGGTGCGTCGCTCGCGTATCACCTGGCCAGCAAGGGCGCGCAAGTCACCGTGGTCGAGGCGGGCGGCATCGCTTCCGGCGTGACGAGCACCTCGTTTGCCTGGATTAACACGTCCTGCGCGGGGTCCGCCCCCATTGCGGCCCTGCGCGGCGGCGCCATCGAGGCCTATCGGCAGCTGGAAACACAAGTGCCCGGCTTGACGGTGCGCTGGCATGGCGCCTTGTCGTATGGCACGCAGGATGGGCGGGTGTCGCCCGGGTCCATCTTGATAGACCGCTCGCGCATCGCCCAGCTTGAACCGCAGCTGCGGCAGCCGCCGGAACAAGCGCTGTACGAGCCGGAGCATGGCGCCCTCGACGCCGTTGCCGCCACGCATGCCTTGCTGGCAGCGGCCCGGGCGCTGGGCGCGACTGTCCGCACGCACACGCCCGTGCTGGGCTTTTCCATCCAGGACGGGCGGGTGACGGGCGTGGAAACGGCCACCAAGGTCATCGAGGCCGATATGGTCGTGCTGGCAGCGGGCACAGGCACTGCCGCGCTGGCGCAGAAACTGGGCGCCAGCCTGCCCATCCACGCCTCGCCCGCCATCTTCCTGCGCTACAAGGCGCCTCCGGGCCTGGTGTGCGGCATTATTTCCAGCCATGCAATGGAAGTGCGGCAAGCCGAAGACGGGACCCTGCTGGCAGCGGAAGACTACGTGGATGACGCGCCTGAAAACCAGCCTGCCGCCATGGCACAGCAAACGGCCAGCACGATCCGCAATGAACTCGAGGGCGCCGACGCCATCGCGCTGGAACTTGCCTGTGTCGGCCTGCGCCCCATGCCCTTTGACGGCGTACCCGTCATCGGCTATTTGCCGCAGGTCGAAAGCGTGTACGTATGCGCCATGCATCCGGGCGTGGTGCTGGCGGCCATCGTGGGCCAGCTCGCCAGCGAGGAAATCGTCGATGGACAGCCAGCGTCAGCCCTGGAGGCTTGCCGGCCCGCGCGTTTTCAGGCGTGATCGTGCGCGGATTCCTGCGGCACAGGCGCCACGAAGACGGGCAGGACGAACGGCGCCGGCTCCTGTTCATCCCCTTGCTCTGGCGGTTCCTGCATATAGTGCTCGTTGCGCCAGTCCCCGTTCACCACGCGGTCGACGATCAGCGCCAGATCCTGCGTTTCGCGCAACTCGCAGCGAAACGGCAGCCGGCCATGCGAACGCGACACCAGGCTGAACCGTAGTTGGCGGCATTGCGCATCGTGCCAGCAATAGAACAGCATGTCCTCGCCTTTGAGTGCGCTGCTGCGGGCCGCAATCACCTGGCCGATGAACGCAACGATATCCGCCGCATGGATCTGCGGCGTTTCCTCGTCCGTGGGAGAAAACCTCCACATATTGCTCAATGCTTCGTGATTGATGTCGTCGGGATCAATCTCCACGGCATCGTCTTTCGCCATGGCGAGCCAGTTGCTTAAGACAGTTGAGTGCATCATGTAAAGCTTTCAGGTCTAACTAATATTTGTTTAATTTGTTTATTTACGCATCACTGGCTTGATGATGCCTACGCATCCATTCATCCGCGACATCGCCCATGGTTTTGACGGCGCCGTCGCGTATCCAGGCCATGAAATCACGGTCAAGCTTGAATGCGGGACCGCACTGGTCAAACAGGAAACGCCTCACGTTTTGCGTGCTCCTGTAGTGGGCATCAATGACCGTGTTCCGCTTAATGACGCCGCCATGCCAATCGAAATCCATGCTGTGCTCCTTCTCGCAGTCACAGTAAAGTCACCGTGCAGTGCAATTTTATGCCGCCAGTTCTGCTTGTGAATTGAGATGGCATTCAATGCAAGGGGCATCTTTTCGATATACCTTTCAACTACGGCCATCATACTGCCTTTGCCATGCCACCAAAATGCCGGAACCGGTTTTTACTTCTTTATTACTTGAATGACTGCAGTAAGCCTTAGCCCCTCGGCCCATCCAACAGCAATTCCGCCAGCCTCGTCGTCAGCCACAAACTCGTCTCGCTGAGTTTCTTCCCATGAATCGACAAGCGCCGCACGGGCAGGCGTGACAAGGCCAAGGCAGGGCAGGGCACTTCCTGCAAATAACCCTTGTAGTTGTCGTAATTGGCGATATTCAGCGGCAGAATGGCCCAGCCCAGCTCGTCCGCGACCATTTCCGCGATGCTGTAAAAACTGTCGGAAAACCAGACGGCGGGGCTGAAGGCGTGTTCGCGGTTCAACTCGGAATCCATGATCAGCTGGCGGTAGCGGGTCAGTTCGTTGCGGCTCACTTCCTGGCCGTGGGCCATGGGGTGGCCTTTCGCGACGAACACGCCTTGCGCCACGCTGCCGATGTGCTGCTGTTCCAGCACGGGCGAGATGGGGCCGCGGTCGAAGTGGAAGGCCACGTCGGCTTGCTGCTGCTCCACGTATTGCGCCACTTCCGACGCCGTCGCGTTGAGCATGACCAGTTCCAGCGCCGGGTAGCGTGCCGCCAATTCTTTCACCAGCGTACTGATGGCCAGGTAGGGCAGGGCTTCGTCCAGTGCCAGGGTGAGCTGGGCTTCGGGTGCCACGCTCAAGAGTTGCGCGCGCAGCTGCAATCGCTCGGCCTGGCGCAGCAGTTCGCACGCTTCCAGGTGCATCACCTTGCCCGCTTCTGTCAGCACGGCGCTGCGGCGCGAGCGATCGAACAGTTCCACGCCGAATTCCGCTTCCAGCAAGCCGATCGAGGTGCTGACCACCGATTGGGCGCGGCCCAGCCGGCGCGCCGCGCCCGAGAAAGAACCGGCCGCGACAGCCGCCTCAAAGTAGCGCATTTGTTCCAAAGTCCATTGCATGGCATCCACCTATCTGTTTTACAGATGGATTTTAACTTGAATGCCATTCAGGGGCGACATAAAATGCCTTTACTAATTCAATAACATGAGATCCGCCATGAAAAACGCTCAAGCCCATACCCCCGCCATCAGCTTCAGCTGGTGTCACGACGCCACCGCCGAAGATACTTTGTGCAATTTATATCTTGACAACGTCAGCGCCGACTATATCTCCCATTCGGAGCTGCAGGGAGAGCGCGCCGATGCGCCTGGCAACTGGCGCGCGGACTTGCCTGAGGTGATACGCGGCGAAATCCGCGCCGCCCTGTCGCATGACTGGGCGCATGGCGATTCGACCCTGCTGGCTGTCGCCATGTCCGGCGACGCCATCGTCGGCATGGCCCTCGTGTCGATAGACACGCGCCAGCGCGCCTCGAAATCGTTCGCCGCGCTGGACGACCTGGTCTTGCTGCCTTCCGTGCGCGGCAGCGGCATCGGCAGCTTGCTGGTGGAGTGGGTAGCCGACGAGCTGCGCAGCCACGGCATCGCCCGTTTATTCCTCGAATGCGGCGCGCATAACCTGACGGCACAGAAATTCTTCCAGGGTCGTGGTTTCAAGCAAGTGTCCGTCGTCATGCTGCGCGAACTGGACGCTTCCCCAGCGAGCGCTGCGGTAGATGACAAGGATGGCGACCGTGGCTGACGCCCGCCGCCCCCGACAAGGCCAGGCCCGTGGCAGCCTGGAACGTAAATATTTGCGCAGCACCAAATTCATCCAAACCGATAGTTGTTAAATAATACATGAGTTGTTTATGCATCCAATGAAAAAATGGCTGACGCTGGCCATCGTCTCCAGCGCCCTGTTCCTGATCGTGGTCGACATGACCGTGCTCTACACCGCCTTGCCCGCGCTGACGCGCGACTTGCAGGCGACATCCTCGCAAAAACTGTGGATCATCAACGTGTACGCGCTGGTCGTCTCCGGTCTGCTGCCCGGCCTCGGCACCCTCGGTGACCGTTTGAGCCACAAACCCGTTTTCCTCGCCGGCCTGGCCGTGTTCGGCATCGCTTCGCTGTGCGCCGCGTTTTCGCCCGCGCCGGAATGGCTGATTTTTGCCCGCATCCTGCTGGCCATCGGCGCCGCGCTGATGATGCCGGCCACCTTGTCCATCATCCGCCTGACCTTTACCGATAACCGCGAGCGCTCGTTCGCCATCGGCGTGTGGGCGGCGATTGCCTCCGGTGGCGCCGCGTTCGGCCCCGTGCTGGGCGGTTTCCTGATGGAACACTACTGGTGGGGCTCCGTCTTCCTGATCAACGTGCCCATCGTGCTGCTGACCCTGGTGCTGGCCGCCGTGGTACTGCCAAAACGGGCCGGTAACCGCGACAAGCCGTGGGACTTGAAGGGCTCGTTGCAAATCATGATGGGTCTGCTTGGTGGCGTGTATGCGATCAAGGAGCTGGGCAAGTCGCAGCCCTCGTATGCGCTGGCGGCCGCCTCGTTCGCCGTGGGCGCCTTCTTCATGCTGAAGTTCGTGCGCCGCCAGAAGCGCCAAGCCAAGCCGCTGATCGACTTCGCCCTGTTCCGCGAACTGCCGTTTTCCAGCGCCGTGGCGGCCGCCATGGTGGCGTCCGCCGCCCTGATCGGCATGGAACTGGCGCTGAGCCAGCACATGCAGCTGGTGCGCGAGCTGTCACCGCTGGAAGCTGGCTTGCTGCTGTTGCCGCTGCCGCTGGCGTCCGTATTTGCCGGCCCGCTGACGGGTTTCATGCTGCCGCGCGCCGACAAGGCCAAGGTATTGTGGGGTTCGCTGCTGCTGTCCGGTATCGGCATGGCATCGTATTTGGTGCTGCATGACGCCGCCGTCTCGGCGCAAGTGGCCAGCCTGGTGATCCTGGGCCTTGGCCTGGGCGCCGTCATGACGGCCGCATCCAGCGCCGTGATGCTGAACGTGGCACCGCAACAGGCTGGCATGGCCGCCTCGATCGAGGAAGTGTCGTACGAACTGGGCGCCGTGATCGGCGTGACGGTGCTAGGCACGATCATGTCGGCGGTCTACAGCGCCACTCTGGTGATCCCGGAAAGCGCTGGCCTGTTGCCGAATGCCCATGACACCCTCGACGCGGCGCTGCTGGCCGCCGAGCAATTGCCGGCCGAACTGGGCTTGCAAGTGTCGGAGCTGGCCCGTTCAGCGTTCGACAAGGCATTTATTGTCGTGCTGGCAACGGCTTCCGCCATCCTGATGGCGGCCGCGGCCACCATCCGCCATTTGCATCTGAGGGCACGCCGCGCGGTTTGATGGACGGGGCCTTACGCCCCGACAATATTGAACTGAATACTGGCTCGCCGCGCAAACGGCGGGCCAGTTGCATTTTCGTACCTCGGACCCGCAGTTGGCTGAGGGCAAGACTTGCCAGATCGACGCCAGGACGACCTCCGGCGACGTCAGCGCTACTTGGTAGCTGGAGCTACATGGCCCTGAACAGGTGGACGAAAGCGCGGCTCACGGGCAGCTCGCCCGCATGGTCGCGCATGCGCAGGAACAAACGGCTGGCGTCGTCGCGGCGCGTGCCGTCCAGCCAGGCCAGGTTGATCAGAGTGGAGCGGTGCACTTGCCAGAATTGTTCCGGATCAAGTTGGTTGGCCAGTTCCGTGATGGGCGTGCGTATCAGGAATTCGCCGTCCACGCTGGCGACGACCGTGTACTTGTCGTCGGCATGAAAAAAGCGCACCTTGGCCACGTCGAGGTGGTGCGTGCGCTCGCCCCGGGACGCGAGTATGTAGCGCAGCCGGGGGCGGACAGGGCAGGGCGCGGCCGTCAGTTGCTGCAGCGCCTGTGCCATGGCCGCACTGGCGGGAGGCAAGGGCGCCACCGACCGCAAGCGCGCCACGGTTCGGGCCAGCCGTTCGATGGTGAGGGGTTTCAATACGTAATCGAGCGCCGCGTGCTCGAAGGCTTGCAGGGCAAATTCGTCGTAGGCCGTGACGAATACCACGCGGGTATGGCCTTCGATGCCTTGCGCCACCTCCAGTCCGGTCAGTCCCGGCATCTGGATATCGAGGAAGGCGATATCGGGTTCCAGCTCGGCGATGCAGGCGGCGGCCTCGACGCCATTGCGCGCCATATGAATGATCTGCAAGTCCGGCCACAGGGCCAGCAGCTGGTCGCGCAGGTAGAGCGCCAAGTGCGGTTCATCGTCCGCGATCAGGGCGCGCATCATGCCGCTGCCTGCACTGCGGGGGCGCCGGCGGCGCGCTGGTAGGGCAGCTCCAGCACGGCTTCGACGCCAGGCCCAATCTCGCGCTCACGCAGGCTCAGGCTGGCGGCGGCGCCGAACTGAGCCTGCAGGCGCGACCGCAGATTGGCCAGCGCCAGGCCGCCACCCGCACGGCGTGGCTTGCCGGGCGCCGTCAAGCCCACGCCGTCGTCAAGCACGCGGATTTCCAGGCGGCCCGCGTGCACTGCCGCATGCACGACGACGCTGCCGCCGTCCAGCCTGGGCGCCAGTCCGTGCTGGACGGCGTTCTCGACTAGCGGCTGCAGCATCAGCGTGGGCATGCGGGCCAGGCGCGCCTCCGCGCTGGCGTCGATGCGGAAACGCAGGCGCTCATCCATGCGTATTTGTAACAATGAAAGATACTGGCTCGCCATGTCGAGTTCCGCGTCCAGGGTGCTGTCGCCCTGGCGCAGCTGGGCCAGGCTGGCGCGCAGATAGCTGGAAAACATTTCCAGCATGCGTTTCGCGCGCGGCGGGTCGTAGTCCATCAGGCTCTGGATATTCGCCAGGGTATTGAACAGCAGGTGCGGCTCGATCTGGCCCTGCAGCAGGCGCAGGTGCGCATCCGTCACCTCGGTTTGCAGCTGCTGCTGGCGCAGGCGCGAACGCCACCAGGCCCAGTTGGCCGCCATCACAAACAGGATGAACACGGCAAACTTGGTCAGCGCGGCAGGCAGGGAGACGAACATGCCCCACACCTTGAAACCCACCAGTATCGGGACGATGGTGAAACCGATGCTCATGCCGACGATAATGCCGCCCAGGGCCAGCGCGCCCAGACCCATGCCGGCGCGCAAGTCGCGCACGTTCGACATGCGCTCGACGAGCGGCGCCGGCAGGCAGCGCTCGGCAAGGCGCAGCACGCCAAACAGGGTATGCACGATGCACAGGCAGATGCCGATGTTCGGCAGCAGCGACGCCCACCACCAGAGCGGCCGGTCGACCCGGCCGAAGATGGCCACGATGGCCATCAGGGCCAATGCCAGGGCCACACCGATCAGGGAAACGACCAGCAGGCGGCTCAGGGTGGACACATCGTGCCGGGGGCGCAGTTCCCAAAGTGAATGCCAGCCCTGTGCCAAAGTCGTTTTTCTGATCATGGGCATAGTGTAGCGGCCCGTTGCCTGATTGACCAGAACATGGCTTGCCATTCATCGGCCCTATTGTCGATTCGTCGCATGCGCACCGCCATCCTCTGGCCGAACTGTCAATCTGTGTTTTCACCCACCGATTACAGGAGCCACATGAAGCACATCACGCTTATCTTTGCCTGCGCCATCTTTTGCAGCGCCCAGGCCGACGCCGCACCCATCCTCCCGCCCATGGCCAGTATTCCCGCCGGTGTGTTTACCATGGGCAGCACGGAGCCGCGCATCGGCGACGGCAGCCACAATCCGGCCGAGGGGCCGCCCCACGAAGTGCGCGTGGCCGCATTCCGACTGGCAAAATACGAGACGACGGTGGCGCAGTTCCGGCAATTTGTTGCAGCCACCGGTTATCGGGCGGCTGGCGAATGTTGGGCATTCGACCGCACTGACGGCATCGCGCAAAAGGAGTCGGGCTGGAACGCCCCCGCGCATGCGCCAACGGACTATCACCCCGTCATCTGCGTGAGCTGGAACGACGCGACGGCCTATGTGCAATGGCTGGCGCGGGAAACGGGCCGCCCATTCCGCCTGCCCAGCGAGGCGGAATGGGAATACGCGGCGCGCGCCGGCACCAGCACGAAATACTCGTCCGGTGATCATCCCGAGCAGTTATGTACCTACGCCAATATGAAAGACCGGCGCTTCAAGGCAGCGGCCCTGCGCGATCATGGCCTCGACATGCTGGTCACCGATTGCGACGATGGCGCCGAGTACACGGCTGTCGTGGGCATGTATGCGCCCAACGGCTACGGCCTGCACGACATGATGGGCAATGTGGCCGAGTGGGTGGCCGATTGCCAGCACCCCGATTACCGGGGGGCGCCCGCCGATGGCGCGGCCTGGATCCGGGGCTGCGAAGCGGAAGGCGATTATTTCATCACGCGGGGCGGCAGCTATTCTTCCTCGCGCCAGGTGCTGCGTAGCGCCGCGCGCGGGCATGGCGGGCGCGGCAATGCCAGCAGCCTGGGCGAAGGCTTCCGAATCGCCGAGGACACGGGCAGCTGCATGGCCAGCGCCTGCACCGAGGGCGACGCCGCCTTCGTCGAGGCGCTGGCATCGGCGCGGCAGGCGCAACGCGGTGCCGGGGGGCGGCCGCCTGAATGACGATTTGAACAATCGCCGCTCATCGCACCACTTAGTCCGTGACGATGATTTCTCCGTCCATCAGTTCGTGGCCGCTGCCACAAAAATTGTCGCATAGGAAAGCGTATTCACCGGCCTGGCCGGGTGTCAGCCGCACTTGCGTGAGCTGGCCCGGCATCAGATCGGCACGGATTTTCATGTCCGGGATGAAAAAACCATGGATGAAATCGATGGCCGTGAACGCCAGCACCACGGGCTCATCCTTCTTCAAGGTGATTTCGCTTGGCGTGTAAACGAATTTTTTCGCCTGGATGTTAATGATCCGTTCCAACGCGGCACCTTCCTTGACTTCCTGGGCATCGATGGCGGCCACCGTCAGCAGCGCGCCCAATTTTACCTGCTTGTCCAGGTCGCTCTTCAGCCATTCCAGCTGGCTGTCGCCGATAGGCGATGAAGACGCCGCGTCGGCGACAATGGGCGCAACTGCCGTGGCCTTGGATCAATCTTGCTCTTGCAGCCGCCAGCACGGCGGCCTTTGCCGTTACTCTGGCGCTGTATCTGTCCGTGCCATCGGATGCGGAACGGCTGGACCAGGAGATCGTGGCCAGCCATTTCCGTTCGCTGATGCCCGATCACCTGGCCGACGTGGCGTCATCCGACCAGCACACCGTCAAGCCATGGTTCAGCGGCAAGCTCAATTTTTCACCACCCGTAGTTGACCTGGCGCAAGCCGGCTTCCCATTGGTCGGTGGGCGCCTCGACTATATCAAGGAGCGTCCCGTCGCCGCGCTCACACATCGCCGCGATCAACATGTGCTGAACCTGTATGTCTGGCGTGACAAGGCGCAGCGAGAAGCGCCGCGACGCCTGACCGTGAAGCAGGGCCATCACTTGATACGCTGGAGCCGGTCCGGCATGGAGTACAGGCTCATCTCGGACCTCAATGTGCCGGAGCTGATGGACTTCGAGCGCCAGTTCACGGCGCAAATCGACAAGGACGGTTTGCCGTGAATGCGCCGCGCCGGGCGTTCTACTTGACTACTTAAGTAAAGGCGCCACCTTGTCGCGCAAGATCGTCCATTGTGCATCGAGCACGGCCTGGTTGGGGTCGTGGCCGGCCCGTTTCACCAGGGTAAAACTCTTGTAGGGCGCCGTGATGCTGTCGAAATACGTGTGTGCGATGGCGGGCGAGGTCAGCAGGTCCGCTTCGCCCATGATGAAGAAGACGGGCAGCTCAAAGCGCATGCCCAGCGCGGGCAGGTCGACCCTGGCGAACATGCCGTCGCCGCGCATGCCGATGAACTGGATATACGAGTAATCGTCGGAAGCCTCGGCATCGGCCAGCGCTTGCGGCGTGGCGTAGAACGGCGCCGGCTGCCACCAGTGTTTTGGCGGCGCATCCGTTGCCAGGGCTTCATATTTTCGGTCGTAGCGGCGCAAGATGCCGAAGTTGCGCGGGTCCGTCCATGGTGGCGCACCGAGCGCCGCCAGCTTGTCCACCGTGGTCGTATCGCCGGCCGCTTGCGCCAGCGCAAGCACTTCCCGGTACATGCCAGTCTCGTTGGCCCGCGCATTGATTACCTGCGCCGTGCCAATGTATGCGTGGAACAAGTCGGGGCGCGCCCTGGCCATGTGCACGCCCAGGATGGAGCCCCAGGAACTGCCCATCAGAATGACTTTCTGCTGGCCCAGATGCTGTTCGACATAGCGGGCGACAGCAATGCCGTCGTCACGCATCTGTTCCACCGTCAAGGGTACGTCGTCTGTGGGCCGCTGTTTCGCATACGTCATGCCCGCGCCGCGCTGGTCCCACTGTACCAGGGTGTAGTGGCGTTCCCAGCCCGCATAGATGGCGTCCGCGTAAGGGCTCAAGGCATTGCCGGGACCGCCATGGATGAACAGGATCACGGGATTGCCGCAGGCGGCTCCCGTGACCGTGATCCATTGCTCGATGCCATTGATGGCCACGTAACCCTGTTCGCGCACGGGCTGCGCGGGCGAGGCGCAGATGCTGCCGGCGGGTTCGGCATGCAAGCTGGTGCTGGACAACAGCAGGCCGGACAGCAGGGCCAGGCGGAAGGTGGGTTGCATCGGCTATTGTGGGATTGTTGTGAAAAGCCCCAAAGTAGCGTTTTTTACCACACTTGTCCAGATGGAAATATTTTTCCAGTAATTTAAGGGCGCTTGCCATGACGCAGCAAGCGCAGCCCGTTGGCTACCACCAGCAGGCTGGCGCCCACGTCCGCGAACACGGCCATCCACAGGGTGGCCATGCCGGCCAGGGCCAGGCCGAAGAAGACGGCCTTGATGCCGATGGCAAAGCCGATGTCCGCCTGCGCCAGCGCCGGGGCGTCGTTGACGCCGTCGCCCAGCATGGCCACCACGCCAAACTGCTGCTGCAAGGCATTGATTTCATCGAGCTTGTTTTCCGGCAGCAATTCCGCCTTGACCAGGTTCACGCCAACTTCTTCGCAGATGCGCTGCGCCGTCAACAGCTTATCTCCCGTCAGCATCACGGTGGTCACGCCCAAGGCATTCAATTTGGCGATGGCGGCGGGCGCCGTCGGGCGCAGCACGTCGGCCACGGCAATCACGCCCAGCGCACCGGCTGGCGTGGCCAGCACCATGGCCGTGTAGGCTTGCTGTTCCAACTGCGCCAGGATGGCTTGCAATTCCAGCGACAAGAGATTCAATTCCGTCATCAGGCGCGCATTACCCAGATAATAGGTTTGGCCAACGATCGTGCCTTGCACGCCCCGCCCATGCAGGGCGGCAAACTGATCGGCCACCATCCGCCACCTGCATCTGCGGGCGCGTCGCGCAGCTATTCCGCTCGACGCTTGAGCAGCGGCGCCACCTTGTCTGGAGCATAGCATTTCACAACGGCGCGCCGCCAAAGGCCTGCTCAATCACAAGAGCCACGGCAAGCGCACGATCCTCCCGCCAAGGACCGGCAATTACCTGAACACCTATCGGCAAACCATTGCTTGACTTAGTAACAGGGATAGCTACCACCGGATAACCGGTCAGGCTGTACGGAGCCGTGAAGATGACACTCCCTTCATCCTCGCCCGTTAAGGCGGCGGTACGTTCAGCAATCGGACAAATAATAATATCGACGTCATTCATGAACCTCAGCAGGGAGCGTCGATACTTGTCCCACGCGAAAAGATGCTGTTCCACCCGGTCCGCGCTAAGCGTCGACACCATGGAGTTGACCTGCCACTCATCCCATGATCCCGATTCAGGTCGCGCCCAGTAATCGCGGGTAATAGCCATCGCTTCGATTGATAGAGGCGGCGCCATTTCCTGAACTTGGCAACCGGACTTCTCCAGTAGTTTCGCTACATTTTGCACCGCCTGCACGATCTCTTGAGCAACGGGAGCAACGTTGAGCGCCTCATCAACCGAGGTATAAAATGCCACCCTCAAACCAGGAATGGCCACGTCCATCGCTGAACTTAACGGTACTGGCATTACGCTTGGATCTACGCCGTCCTCGCCAGCTATTATGTTCAGCGCCAAGCACAAATCCTGGACACTTCTGGCCATTGGACCGATAACTGTTCTCGGATCGGCCAAGGGATTAATCTGAGGAAAATGCCCGGTCAGTGGAACTCTTCCTGAAGTCGGCTTTAACCCGGTAATGCCACAATACCCCGCCGGCTGGCGAATGGAACCGCCCGAGTCGCTTCCAATACCAAGTGGGCTGGCGTAGGCAGCAATAAGGGCTGCTTCTCCACTGCTGGAACCTCCCGGACTGGCGCCAACTTGATGGGGATTGCATACTCGGCCATACATCTCAGCCTCAACCAACACCGCACTTTTCGCCAGAACAATCCCACCGGCTTGCCTCAATCGTCTCACCACCGTCGCATCCTGCGCTGGGACCCGTTTAGCATACTTGATGTCTCCCCCGGCACAGGGCATCCCCGCGACATCGATCCAGTCCTTCACCGTAAAAGGCACACCATGCAATGTCCCTTTGATTTTCCCGCCAGCAAGCTGCTGATCAAGTATGCGAGCCTCTTTCAACGCTCCTTCCCAGCGAATGAATGCTGCCGCATTGAGCGCTGGCTGAAGTTGCACCATATTTTCCCAATGGGCATAAACCACTTGCTCGGACGTTAATTCTTGGCGCGCGATTAGTGTCGATAGCTCGGAGGCTGTTTTTTTTAGGATTGATTGATTAGACATTCATTAATTGTCAAAAATTCACTGTAGTGCCTGAAGAATACGGTAAGCCGCTTCAACACGCACGGGATTAGGATAGCTTTTGTTCGCCAGCATCACGATGCCGATTTTCTTTTCAGGAATGAAGGCCACATAGCTGCCAAACCCGCCGGTTGAGCCGGTTTTATGTACCCAAGTGGCTAGTGACACTGGCGCTGGCGGTTTAATTTCTGTGGCGCTCAGCGGTGCCAGTGCGACTTTATTATCGCTACCGCCGACCAAGTTTTTTGCTTGCATCGGCCAGTCCAGTATTTCCCAGCCCAGACCCTGGTACATATTACCCACATGCCAGTAGCGTGACTGAGCAAGCATCATTCCCTTTTGCAGCGAGGTTTCACTTACTTCAGATGGCGTCATGTTTAGCTGCACCCAGCTTGCCATATCCTCGATCGACGATTTCACGCCGTAGGCTTCCGCATCCAGCATGCCCGGAGAAACGTGAACAGCTTTCCCATCGCGATAGCCCCAGGCATAGTGCTTTTCTTCCTGCTGCGGAACGTGTATCCAGGTATGTTTTAATTTCAAGGGCTGGAACACGCGTTTGAGCATCGCCTGCTCAAAGGTCATGCCTGACGGCTTGACAGCCAGCATGCCGAACAATCCAATACTCGTGTTCGCATAAAGCCGCTTTACGCCAGGTGGCCACTGCGGCTGCCAGGCTTGATAATAATTCTGCAGCGACGCTTCATCGCTAACCTCATCGGGAACCTGCAGCGGCAAGCCACCGGCAGTATAAGTCGCCAGATGCTGCAAACTGATCTTTTCCCATTGTTTACCCGAAAGTGCTGGCCAGTATTTGCTCGCCGGATCGCTAAGGCTGATTTCGCCACGGGCAACGGCATCACCGCCTAATACACCGGTGAACGTTTTACTGACCGACCCGAGCTCGAACAATGTCTGTTGCGTGACGGGCTGCTTGCTTGCGATATTTGCCATTCCCCAAGTGAAGTAGTAAGGCCGGCCATGATAAATTACTGCCACCGCCATGCCCGGAACGGCCTGCTCTTTCATCAACGGCATAACAGTGCGATTGACAAGCTCGGCTATCTGTTTTTCCGTTTGTGGTGCCGCACACGCGGAACCTGACATGGCAAGCAGAACTGCACAGGAAAGGGCGGTTTTCATCTTGGCTATTTTCCTTAATTAAGAAGTAAGAAGGGCGGCTGTATTATGTGCGCTCGACAGGCAAGCCTCAGAAATGACACCGGCTGCCCTGGCGGCGCTAAAGTATAGCCGCCAAGCCAGCGCTCCTCCCACACTTATCCAGATGGAAATATTTTCCCAGCAATTTAAGGGCGCTTGCCATGACGCAGCAAGCGCAGACCGTTGGCTACCACCAGCAGGCTGGCGCCCACGTCCGCGAAGACGGCCATCCACAGGGTCGCCGTACCGGCCAGGGCCAGGCCGAAGAAGACGGCCTTGATGCCGATGGCGAAGCTGATGTTTTGCACGAGAATGCTGCGCGTGCGCTGGCTCAGGCTGATGAATTCAGGCAATTTGCCCAGTTCATCATCCATCAGGGCGACGTCCGCCGTTTCGATGGCCGTGTCGCTGCCGGCTGCGCCCATGGCAAAGCCGATGTCGGCCTGCGCCAGGGCCGGGGCGTCGTTGACGCCGTCGCCCAGCATGGCCACCACGCCGAATTGCTGCTGCAAGGCCTTGATTTCATCGAGTTTGTTTTCCGGCAATAATTCCGCCTTGACCAGGCTGACGCCCACCTCGGCGCCGATGCGCTGCGCCGTCAGCAAATTGTCTCCCGTCAGCATCACGGTGGTCACGCCCAGGGCATTCAGTCTGGCGATGGCGGACGCCGCCGTGGAGCGCAGCACGTCGGCCACGGCGATCACGCCCAAGGCGCCGGCTGAGGTGGACAGCACCATGGCCGTGTACGCTTGCTGTTCCAGCCGCGCCAGGATGGCTTGCAGTTCCGGTGTCAAAACCTTCAATTCCGCCATCAGGCGCGCATTGCCCAGATAATAGGTCTGGCCAGCGATATCGCCTTGCACGCCGCGTCCATGCAGGGCGGCAAACTGGGTGACAGGCAAGTGGCTGCTGGCGGGCGGACCGGCCTTGACGATGGCGGCAGCCAACGGGTGGGCCGAATTGGCGTCCAGGCTGGCGGCCAGCAGCAGGATGGCGTCGCGGTTGCTGCCGTCCATGGCCACCACGTCCGTGACGGCCGGTTTGCCCATGGTCAGGGTGCCCGTCTTGTCGACGGCGATTGCCTTTAGGCGGTAGCCCGTTTCCAGGAATTGCCCGCCTTTTACCAGGATGCCGCGACGCGCAGCCGCCGTCAGGCCGCTGACCACCGTCACCGGCGTGGAAATGACCAGCGCGCACGGGCAGGCGATCACCAGCATCACCAACGCTTTATAGACCCAGGCCATGAAGGGCTGACCCAGCAGCAGTGGCGGCAGCACGGCCACGAGGATGGCGAACACGACCACGGCCGGCGTGTAATAGCGGGCGAAGTTATCGACAAAGCGCTGCGTGGGCGCCTGTTTTCCCTGGGTTTCCTCGATCACCTTGACGATTTTGGCCAGGGTGCTGTTGCCGCTGTTGGCTGTCACCGTGACGTCGAGCAAGCCCCGCTCATTGATGGTGCCCGCATACACGACATCGCCCACGGCCTTGTCCACCGGCATGCTTTCGCCCGTGATCGGCGCCTGGTTGACGGACGATGCGCCGCTGGCCACCACGCCATCGAGCGCGATGCGTTCGCCCGGCTTGACGCGCATCAAGGTGCCGATGGCAACCGTGGCGACGGATACTGGCTGCCAGGCGCCGCTGGCGTCGGCGACCGTCGCCGTGTCGGGCGCCAGTTGCATCAGGCTGTGCACGGCGTTGCGTGCGCGGTTCAGGGACAAGCCTTCGATCAGCTCGGCAATGGCGAACAGGAAGATGACCATGGCCGCTTCCGGCCACTGGCCGATGGCGATGGCGCCAAACACCGCTAGGCTCATCAGGAAATTGATGTTCAGAGTGAAGGTTTTCAGGGCAATCCAGCCCTTCTTCAGGGTCGGCCAGCCGCCCGTGGCGATCGACAGCAGGGCCAGGGCGATGACGAGGGGCGAACTGTCTTCATGCGTGGTCCACGCCAGCGCCTCGGCGCCGGCAGCAGCCAGGCCGGAGACGACCAGCAAGCCTTTCTGCAGGCCGCTAAGGCTGCCTTCGTTCGGATCGCGCGCGACGACGGCGTCCGCCTCCATGGGAATCGCCTGCATGCCGATGCCGTGCAGCGCCGCTTCCACCGTGGCCAGCGACGGCAAGGTGTGGTGCACGTCCAGCACGCGGTTCATCAGGTTGAAATCGAGGCCCACCACGCCGCTCATATTGGCCAGCTTGTTGCGGATCAAACGCTCTTCCGTGGGGCAATCCATGTTGGCAATCTGGTATTTGGCCGTGCTCGCGCCAGCGATGGGAGCGCTGGGCAGGACAGGCGCGGAGTCGCCAGCGGGGGCGGCGTGGCTGTGTGAGCAGCAGCCGCCGTGGCTAGGCTTGGCATTTTGCGCAGGCTTGTGCTCGTGCTCGTGGTCATGGTCGTGCGCGTGGTTATGGCTATCGTGCGGCATCGCATCATCCTTCAGGATTGGTGTATGCTTCCATTAGAAACCCTGTAGCCGCTACAGGGTCAAGCAGAATTTGCACGAAAGAATGAAAAGGGGATGCCATGCGTATCGGAGAACTGGCCAAACGGACAGATTGTGACGTGGAAACCGTGCGTTACTATGAAAAGGCGGGCTTGCTGCAGGAACCGGGGCGCAACAGCGCCGGCTACCGCGAATACCGCGAAGAACACCAGGAACGGCTGCAGTTCATCCGCCATTGCCGCTCCCTGCAGATCGGCTTGACGGATATCCGCGCCTTGCTGGAGTTCAAGAACAATCCGGCCGAAGGTTGTCAAAGCGTCAATGAATTGCTCGACCACCATATCTTGCGCATTGCCGAACAGATGGCGAATTTGCAAACCCTGCAGCAGCAACTGGTGACCCTGCGCCACCAATGTGACCAGCCGCAGCCGTCGCAAGACTGCGCCATCCTGCAAAACCTGTCCGAGGCGGCCAGCGGCCACGACTGCGCCTGCCATACCGAACTCCATTGAACCGATGACTGCATGCTGAAACTGCTACCTGGAAGAACTCTGCTGACCTTATCCCTGCTGTCGCCGCTAAGCCATGCGGCCGATCCGCCTGCCGCTGCTGGCCATTACCTGACCCTGTACGCCGTGCCCGGCGTGCCGCAGGACGATGACCCGTACACCTGGAGCACGGCTGGCGGCAAGCAGCTGACGAAGGGGGTGACGAAGGCCGATGGCCGCGCCTATGTCAAGGCGGAGGAGGGCGAAGAAAACTATATCCTGAAAACCGTCAGCATGCGCTGGCAGCTGAAGGTCCCCGCGCAATGCTGGCTGGGCGCCCCTGACGCCTTCCAGCAATGCATGCAACTGGCCAAAACCACGAGCCGCTATGACGAAGAGCAGGATGCGCTCAAGCTGGCGGAGCAGCAGAAGGACGCCAAGATGCAGGCCAGGATCGCCGCCTATGCGGTGGCGGCAAGGGCCAACGACGATGCACTGGCCTGGCTGGGGCGCCTGCCGTCGAGCTGGACCCTGGAAGGCTATGGCAAGCGCCTGCTGGGCATAGGCGACAAGGTTGCCGCGCAGATTAGCAACGCGCTCAAGGATGGTCGGCCAGAGGCGCGCCAGTTCGTCTGCCGCGCACCCGGCCACTACGGCCCCGTGCCGGACCAGGCCGCCGTTGACGCCTGGATAGGCGCGCCGCGCGCCGTGCGCAGCGTACGCTCCGGCCCCGCCTGGGATGCGCTGGTGGCGGCTGGCGCAAAGGGCAACTGGATGGCCCGATTGGAACTGTATTACACCCTGTCCGGCGTCAATGTCAGCGAATTGACGCTGCTGGAACAGTACCGCATCGTGCAATTGATGGAATGGCTGCACAAGAAACAGGTCGGCGGCTTGTATAGTTACTTCAGCGCCAGTATGCCTGCCGCGCCCGGCAATTCCCGCAGCGCCACCTGGCGCCTGCAGGACCAGGCCTCGCTGTATGCGGCCATGCTGGGCAGTTACGATGACCAGAACAGCAGGGGCAGCATCTTGCAGGCGGACCCGGACCCCGCGCTGGCTGAGGCGGGCAATAAGATGCTGGCCTGCGCCAAGGCCGCGTTGCCGCAACGCCACTAACGCGGCAACAGCGGCGGGCCGCCATCGCCCAGGCGGAAGGCGTCGACTACCCTGAGCAAATCATGCGCCTGGTCCTGCATGCTTTGCGCGGCAGCGGCCGATTGCTCGACCAGGGCGGCATTGCGCTGGGTCAATTCGTCCATTTCCGTGATGGCATTGTTGACTTCCTCGATGCCCTTGCTCTGGCGCTGGCTGGCCGCCGTGATGTCGTTCATGATCGCCGTCACCTGCTGGACGGACGCGACGATGTCGCCCATGGTGCGCCCGGCGCTGTCGGCCAGCTCGCTGCCCGTTTCTATCCTGGCAACGGAATCCTCGATCAGCTGCTTGATTTCGCGCGCCGCCGTGGCCGAGCGCTGGGCCAGGCCCCGCACTTCGGTGGCGACGACGGCAAAGCCGCGCCCCTGTTCGCCCGCGCGCGCCGCTTCCACGGCCGCGTTCAGGGCAAGGATGTTGGTCTGGAAGGCAATGCCGTCGATGACGGCGATGATATCGACGATGCGCCCGGAACTGGCCTTGATCGAACCCATGGTCTCGACTACCTGGCCCACCACGCGGCCGCCTTCCAGCGCCACGTTCGAGGTCGACAGCACCATTTGGTTGGCCTGGTGCGCATGGCTGGCGTTTTCGCGCACGGTATCGGTCAGGGCATGCATGGAGGTTGCCGTTTCCTGCAAGGAATGGGCTTGCGACTCCGTGCGGGCCGACAAGTCAGCATTGCCCAGCGCGATTTCGCTCGCTTCCACCGTGATGGTGGAGCCCGCCTGGCGTATCTCGCCCAATAAGGTACTCCAGTTTTTCACCACGGTAGCCAGTGCCCGCGACAGCTTGCCCACCTCGTCGTCGCCCCGGGCATCGATGCGCATGGTCAGGTCGCCGGCGGCCAGGCTTTCGGCGGCGCGGTACGCTTCGTCGATGGGGCCGACCACGGAGCGCGCCACCCAGATGGCGATCAGGGCCAGCAGGGCAAAGCCGATGGCCATGGTGCCCAGCGACAGCCAGCCGGCGCGCTGGCCCGCATTTTTTGTCTCCTGCAGCGCATCGACAGTGCGATGGTCGAGATTGAGCAGCACCTGGTGCAGCTGCCCGCGCACCTGCTGGTAGTGCGTGGCGGCATTTTGCATCGCTGCCACACCCGTATTCGGGTCCATCGAGGCCAGATCCAGTGCCTGCGCCACGCTGGCTCGGTAGCGCTCGACGCCCGGCAGGGCCTGGCTTGCTTCCGTGGCCGCGCCAGAAAATTTCTTGAGTTCCGTCAAGCCTTGCACGATGGCGTTCAGCTGGCCATCCGTTTGCGCGCCGAATTGCTTGAACTGCTCGTCCGACAGACTGGCGGCGATGGCAATCTTCGCATACACGTCGGCATGCACCTGGCCCAGGGCGATAGCTTGCTGGTTGGCAAGCCGCTCGGCCGTCAGGGTGACGTCTTTCAGGTCACGCATGCGCTGCTCGTTCTGCTGCATGGCGAAGTAAGACAAGGCCCCCATGGCCAGCAGGCAAGCCAGAGCGACCACCGGGACGATCAACATCTTCTGTGCGATTTTCATCGGGGCCTGTATCGTTGAGAAATTCGTTGCGAGATCGGTGTGCCGTCGCGCCACTGGCGGCGCGGCGATGGCTACAGGTAGATGCCGCCGCAGACGACGGTTTCGGACAGCTTTTCGCAATACATCACCTTTGGCTCAATCTTCTTGGTTTCCGGATTCGTGAATTTGTATTCCTGCCAGAACGTCCCCTTGCTCCTGGCCAGGTCGACGCGCTCCTTGACGAAAGCCTTGCCGTCGATATCCTTCAGCTCGATCAAGTTCTTGCCCACCATTTTCGGGTTGGCGCCATGCGCGACGACCGTGCCATCGAGTTTGTAGACCACCAGGTACAGGTCGTGCAGGATGAATTGCGGCGACTTGGCCGTGATCTCGCCATACGCCTTGGCGTCGCCGGCGCTCTTGATGTAGGCCACGCCTTTCTTGACCATGGCTTCGGCATCGGGGCGCGTGGCGCCGCCGTCGGCAGCGCTGGCGATGGATGGCAGGGTGGCGGCGGCAAGCATGAGCGACAGGCCAACGGCAGGGGCGAACTTGGACATGAGAATCTCCTTCACATTGCGGCAGGGAAAGCCGGCGGGGAACCGGTGCGGTGGGGTGAATGCTGACGGTTCATGGTAGCGCGATGCCGACGGGCATGCGCTGGTGCAACAGATTTTTTTTCAGATGGGCGTTTTTGCAACGCCACTTGCACCTTGCCACCATGGAGTTTTCAGAGGAGAAAGAGGGCAGCAGACTATCGATACGCTAGTGTGGCATCCACACCGTCCTACCAGCTGGACGGGTCTTCCGCCGCCGCGCGCGCCAGGTCGTCGCGCCAGTCCTGCTGCACCAGGCGGTAGATATCGGCAAAGAAGGCGCGCGGGTCGGCCATCTCATCCCACCGGGCGGGCAGGGCGTAGGTACTCTCCGGGTCATGTTCGAGGATGGCCTGGAAGTCATAATCAGGGTCCTGTAGCGCCTGCGCCAGCACGGCCATCAGCGCATGGCGGTGCCGGTAGCTGAGTTCCTTGTATTGCGACGTGATATCGCGCCGTATCAGCGCCGCGCGCTGGGCAGGATCATTCATGTCCCAGGCGTCCAGTTCCACGCCCAGCGTGTGTTCGCGGTCATACACGTCGAAGGGGCCGAGTAAATGGTACAGCGTGGGTTCATATGGCACGTCGACCCAGGGGCTGCGTAGGCCTGTAGACTTAGATTTCGGCATCATGGCTGGCTTACGCGCACTCGGGCAAGGTCCAGCCTTCATAGCCCATGTCGGTCGGGTAGATGGCGCGGTTCTGGTTCTGGCCCCAGCGGGCATGGTCGAGGATGCCGTCTTCATGCATGTCCAGCACCCATTCCGTGCTTTCCAGCAAGGTGCCATCCTTGTGATAGACACGAAAAAACGTGGAGGTGCTCAGTGCGCGCACGATGGTGTGCGGCACGCCGTTGCCATAGTGCGGCACATAGGTCTTGATCACGCACGTGCCCTGGTCGTTCCACTGCTGGGTATACACGGTGGCATTGCGCGCCGCGCTCACCTTGATGAAGAGCCAGCCTGCCAGCAGGATGAGGAAGAGGATGGCGGCGGCGATCAGGCCGGTTTTCTTGAGTAGCTGCATGAGGTCATGGCGGTGCCAGAAACTGAGTTGCCGCATTGTATGTCAAGACCGGAAGTGCTTGCCGTACAGCACGTACAGCACGCATTTCGCCCCGTATGGTTGCCTATTTCGCCAATGCTGCCTGCAAGGCATTCGCCATATCCAGGTGATGTTGCAACGTTGGCAATGTTTTCGCGGCAAAAGCCTTGATGTCGGGATCGCCGGCTTTCTGGCTGGCATCCGTGAACAGTTTCACGGCCTCCTTGTGCGCGGCGACGCCGATGCTGGCCGCATATTCCTTGTCGAATTGCTGGCCTTCCAGCCGGCCCAGCTTGTCGATCTGTAGCTTGTGCTTCGCGCCGGGCTGGTCGCTGACCGCGATCTGCTTGCTGCTGGCCAGCTGTTTCAGTTCCTCCGCGACTTTCGCGTGTTCCGTCACCATGGCGTCGGCGAATTTCTTCACCTCGGGATTGCTGCTCTTGCTTTGCGCCACCTTGCTGGCGGCGATTTCCGTACTGCCCGCGTCGGCAGCCTTGCTGAGGAATTGCTTGTCGTACGCGCCCGGTGCTGCAGCGGCGATGCTGTTGATGGCGATGCCACTCAACAGCGCCACGGCGGCGCCGATGGCCACGCTTTTCAGGGAGGGGGTACGGGAACTGGTGGTCGAGATGCGCATGGGATGCCTTTCAAGTATGGTTTTTTCTGCAAGCTGATGGCAATGTTAAGCCCGCAGCCTGCGCACACCCATAGGACATTCGCGGCCATGCCCGTAGGACTAATCCTGTTCGTTAGCGCACAGTTCGACTTGTTTCAGAGCAAACAAGGCGGCGATGCCGGCATCGCGGCGCCAGGCGGGCATGCCGATATCGAGCCACTCCGCCATCGCATCCAGATGGCATGGCTCCGAGACGCTGTGTTCGAGTTCGTCCAGCACCGTGTCGCGGTCGATGTACAGGCTGTCCAGCCAGGCATCGAAGGAGGGCGCCAGTTCGATGAAACCGTGGGCGCGCTTGCCCGTCCACTCGGGCAACTCTTGCACATAGGCCAGCACGCGTCCGCCGCCTTCTTGCGTCAAATCCAGGTAAACCATGGAATTGCCGCCATCGCGGGCAAAGGGCAGGATGCGCACCGGCATGTCCGTATGCTGGCGCGCGGCGCGGATTTCGCCCACCAGCGTTTCATCGCAGAAATCACCTTCGTCGGCGCTGAAGAAGGTGTTGAACCCCATTCTTTCCACGCCACCACTGCCGTCCGGCACATCCGTGGTGTAGTCGAACCAGGCGCCGTTGGCCACTTGCAGGAAAGCCAGGAAGGCGGGCGGCAGCGGGGCTTCCAGCAAGGTTTCGATGGCGGCGATCTGCTGCGCCGTGGGGGCAGGCTTGGCGCCCTCGAGCGCCAGGTGGCGGTATTGCGTGTAATAAGTCATTGATTATCCTTGTAAATTTCTTGCGATCGCCACACCGTCCTCACAGCCCGTCTCTACCTTTGCCAGCGCATCGACGAGACCGGCGCGCAGCAGGGCCATCGAACGGGCCTTTTCGTCGATCTGGGCGATTTTCGTTTCCAGCATGACCCGCTTGGTCGCCGCATCGAGGGCATTTTCCTGCCATACGGCGATGACTTCGGCGATTTCCTTCAAGGTAAAGCCCAGCGCCTTGGCGTGACCGATCAGCTCGATGCGCCGCAAGGCTTGCGCCGAGTACTCTTTATAGTTGTTCGTCATGCCCGGCTGCGGCGCTTCATCCAGCAGTCCCTGGCGCTCGTAGAAGCGCACCGTATCCTTGCTGACGCCCGTCAGGCGGGTGATTTCTCCGATGCGCATCGATTCCCCTTGACCGTGGACTAAAGACCACAGTTTACAGTGAAAACTCCATTCACTCCACACCGCTGCCATGACCGCTTTCAATTACACCAATCAAACCGTGCTGATCACAGGTGCCTCGTCCGGCATCGGCCGTGTCTTTGCGGAAACCCTGGCCGCACGCGGCGCGCATTTGCTGCTGCTGGCCCGCTCGGGCGCCGTGCTCGATGCGCTGGCCGCCGACCTTTCCCGGCGGCACGGCATCCGCGCGCATGCACTGGTGGCCGACCTGAGCCTGCCCGGCGCGGCCGCCCACGCCCATGCGCAAGCGTGCGCGCTGGGCATGCCGCCCGACGTGCTGATCAATAACGCGGGTTTTGCCACCCATGGCCGCTTCGAAAGCATCGATCTGGCGCGCCAGGCGGCCGAAGTGACCGTCAATTGCACGGCCCTCATGGAACTCACGCACTGCGCCTTGCCGCACATGCTGGCGCAAGGGCGGGGCGCCATCATCAACGTGGCGTCCACGGCCGCTCTCCAGCCCGATCCCTACATGGCGATTTACGGTGCCAGCAAAGCCTTCGTGCTGTCGTTTTCGGAAGCGCTGTGGGCGGAAAACCGCAGCCGCGGCGTGCGCGTGCTGGCCCTGTGCCCGGGCGCCACGGAAACGGCCTTCTTTGACGTGGTGGCCGCGCCCGAGGCTGCCGTGGGCAAGCGCATGGCACCGCAAGATGTCGTCGATGAAGCGCTGCGCGCGCTGGACCGGGGCCGTAGCAGCCACGTGGCGGGCCGTCCCAACCGGCTGCTGGCCTGGCTGCCGCGATTGCTGCCCCGACAGACCGTGCTGGGCATCGTGGAAGGCATGCTCAAGCCGAGGGCGGCGTAGGCTTCAGAACGCCATGGTGGCGAACATGGCCAGCACGGCTGTCGCCATGACGATGGTCGACAGCCAGCCCAGCGCCCGCAGGCGCCGCGAAATGGTCAGCGTGCCCATGATGGCGGGGCGCGAAGCCATCACCATCATCAGGGCCATGATGGGCACGGAAATGACGCCATTGATGACGGCGCTCCAGTACAGGGCCTTGATGGGGTCGAGCGGCGAAAAGCACAGGGCGGCGCCGATCACGGTGGCCGTGACGATGATGCCGTAGAACTTCTTGGCGGCCTTGGGCGCCAGTTCCAGGCTGTTTTTCCAATGAAAGGCGCCCGCCATGGCGTAGGCGGCCGAGCCGGCCAGCACGGGAATGGCCAGCAAGCCCGTGCCAATGATGCCCAGGCTGAACAGGGCGAAGGCGAACTCGCCCGCGATGGGGCGCAGGGCGGAAGCGGCTTGCGCGGAGGTGTCGATGTGCGTGATGCCTTGCGCGCCCAGTGTCACGGCCGTGGTCAGCATGATGAAGAACGCCACCAGGTTGGAAAAGCCCATGCCGATGGCCGTGTCCATCTTGATGCGCTGGAATTGCCGTGGCGCCTGCTCGGGCGTGCGGCGCAAGGCTTGCGCGCCAGAATCCGCCTGCAAGTCTTCCACTTCCTGCGAAGCTTGCCAGAAAAATAAGTAGGGACTGATGGTGGTGCCGAACACGGCCACGATCATGGTCACCGAGGCGGCCGACCAGGCGAACTGAGGCCAGACGGTGCGCAGCGCCACCTCGCCCCATGGAATGTGCACGGTCAGCACGGTGGCCACATAGGCCAGCAAGCCCAGGGTCAGCCATTTCAGGATGCGCACGTACTTTTGATAGGGAATGAATACTTGCAGCAGCAGGGACAGCAGGCCGAAGCCCACGGCGTACAAATGGGTGGGGCCGCCGATGATCAGGGTCAACGCATCGCCCATGGCGGCCACGTCGGCGGCGATATTGATGACATTGGCCAGCAGCAGCAAGCCGACGATGGCGTACAACAAGGAACGGGGATAGTGGCGGCGAATATTCGTCGCCAGCCCATGGCCGCTGACGCGGCCGATCTTGGCGCTGATGACCTGGATGCCCAGCATCAGGGGAAACGTCAGGCATACGGTCCACAGCATGCCGAAGCCGAACTGGGCGCCCGCCTGCGAATACGTGGCGATGCCGCTGGGGTCGTCGTCGGCCGCGCCCGTGATCAGGCCCGGCCCCAGCTTGCCCAGCCAGGTGTCGGAAGGGACTGGTTTGTCATTCGTGGGCATGTCGCTGTGCATGAGGGGGTGTCAATGGCTTGGGAAATCGTCAAGATTGTGCGGTTCGCGGGCCACTGTGCCCGTGCGCTCGAAGCGGAAATGGGCCGACATCGCATACGCGGCCTTGCGCACGCGCATGATGGAACCGAGGGGGCGATGTGCCAGCAGGCCATGCCAGGGACTAAAGGCCATGCCGTCATCGACGGCGCGCGACAGTGCTTCGCTCCAGCCCGCCTGCGGCGGGGCCGTGATGCGCGCCACGGAAAGATACGGGCTGTCTTCCTCGGGCCAGGCGACGGAGGCGTCTTCCAGCGGCATGCTGGCGATGTCGCGGCACAGCTGGATACGCACTTCCCAGGTGGCGGCATGGCGGGCAAAGTAGGCCACGACGGCGTCGCGCAAGCCATTCGGCTTGTCATCCAGGTCCACAGGCGCATTTTTCAGGGCTGACAGTTCCGGCAACACGGGCACCAGCGCCACTTTGGCCATGTAGGCCCCATATAAAATGGGCGCCTGGCTATAGTAGGTTTCGCCCAGCACATGAGTTTCCGGATGGCCTCCCAGGCTTTTCAGCGTACCGCTTTCGCCGCCCACTGCTTCGAGCGCCTTTTCCGCCCCCTGCAGTACGGTCGACAGTGCCTGTTTCAGACGCGGGACTTTATCCGTGGTGCTGGCCAGCAGCTTCAAACTGCCGAGGAACTTTTTCGCGCTAGGTGCGAGGAAGGCGGGGCCGTTGACGAGCACGAAATCCTGCGTACTGGCGGGTTCCGTGCCATCGTCCGGTTCCAGGCTGGACAGCTGCGTGCCCGGTACGCCGATCACTTTGATGGCCATGCCACGCGGCACGGACACCTTGTCGTCAAGCATGTCGCCAGGGATGGTGGAGATGCGCATCACCACGTCGTAGCTGGCCGGTGTGGCGAACAGGCCTTGCGCCAGCTCGGGCGCCAGGCCATCGAGCACCTGCAGGCGGGCGCGCAGCAAGCCGTGGCTTTTCGCATGCACGCTGCGCGTGGCATGGCCCGAGTCGGCATAGGTGGTGGCGGAAATGCCGTGCAGGGTTTGCAGCAGGTGCGCGCACGTCTCCTGCTCGCCTTCCTCTTCAAACTCGTAGCGTGGCTCGTAGGGCAGGGGTGGGCGTGGAATGGCGAACATGGCTTTTCCTTGTAATAGGTGAGTGTGCCCCATCATTGCCGCCAACGCCACATTCTTCTGTTTGCTCGCATACACAGGCCCATAAATATTTGACTTTGATAGGGCGTCAGTAGCGCGCATCCTTGGGCTTGCCGCCCTTCGGCCAATCCTTGACTTTGTCGGGGAAGTCCGGGCGCGGCATGTGCGTAAAATATTCGGCCACGTCGACGGCATCCTGGTCGGACAGGTTGCCCTGGCCCAGCGGGAATTTCTGACCGTGGCCCATCACCATGTTCGCCTTGACGAAGCCGGCCGCCGTGTAAGTGCGGGCCATGCCGGCGCCGATATTGAACGAACGCTCGCCCCACAGCGGCGGGAATGCCACCACGCCGTTGGCTCCCTTGATGCCCTCGCCATTCGCGCCATGGCAGACGGCGCACTGCTCGGAATACAATTTTTTGCCATGCACGGGATCGGGCAGCAGATTGCGGGCTATCTTCGCCACGCCCCGTCCCGGCACCTTGTCGTTCGCTTGCGTGGCGCCCTTCATCCAGTCGATGTAGGCGACCATCGCCTGCAGGTCGGGGCCGTCCACGGGCAGCGGCTTGCCGTGCATGGAGCGGCGGAAGCAGCCATTGATGCGCTCGCCCAGGCTGATGACCTTGCCGGCGCGCGGTGCTTCCGACGGGAAGAAGGCGGCAATGCCGAGAAAGGGCGAACCGTTGGCCACGGTGCCGCCATTCAGGTGGCAACTGCTGCAATTGAGGTCGTTGCCCACGTTTTGCGGCAGGCGCGCGCGCGTTTCCGTCATCAGCTGCATGCCGTGGATCAGCTGGCTGGCATTCGGATCGGCCGTCAGGGCCGCGAAGCGGGGCGTGACGAAACCGCCCGCGTCTGGCGCCTTGAGCTTGAGTTCCTTGCGCACTTTGGCGATCTGCGCGGGCGTGACGGGGGCGCCATGGTTACCCCACTTGCCGCGTACAAAGGTGAGGATTTCCGCCAGTTCCGTGTCCGACAGGCGGTCATATGAAGGCATGCCGAAGGAACGGGGCGAGTGCTGCGTGACTGCCGACTGCCAGCCCGTCAGCGCGATATGGATGACGGAAGTGGCGTCCTTCGACTGCACCGTGTCATTTTGCGCCAGCGGCGGGAAGATGTTTTCTACACCACGGCCGTCGCGGCGGTGGCAAGTAGCGCAAAACTGCAGGTAACCGAGACCGCCGCGCGTGTTGTACAGCGCATCGTTGCTGGCCGCCACCAGGGGCGCCGTTTTCTTCGGCGGCGCGCCTGCCCCGTCCTTGGCCGGCAAGCCGTGCAGGTAATGCGCCAGCGCATCGAGGTCGCCATCCGTAAAGTATTGCGTGCTGTGGGTGATGACTTCCGTCATGCTGCCGGCCGCCGTGCCGAAACTGTTGCGGCCCGTCTTGAGCAATTGCACGATGTCACCCGGCGTCCACAGATTGCGAAGGTTCACCGCATGCCAGCCGTCGAACGTGAAGCCGGCCAGGTATTGCTTGCCGCTGCTGCCATCCTGGCTCATGGTTTTTTCCTGGAAGGCCACGCCGCGCGGCGTGTGGCAGGAGCCGCAATGGCCGAGGCCCTGGGCGAGGTAGCTGCCCCGGTTCCACATGGCCGACTTGGCGCTGTCGGGCTTGAATGGCGCATCGTCGAGGAAGACGGCATTCCACAAGGACAAGCCCCAGCGCATGCTAAATGGCCATTTCATGTCCGTTTCGCGGTTTTGCTGCGCCACGGGCGCCACGCCCCGTTGCAGGTAGGCGTACAGCGCTTGCATGTCGTCCGGCGTGATCTTCGCGTAGGAAGGGTAGGGCATGGCCGGATAAAGCTTGTGCCCATCAGCCGCCACGCCCTTGCGCATGGCGCGGTCGAATTGCACGAAGGTGTACGTGCCCAGGCCTGTCTTGGCGTCGGGCGTGATATTTGTGCTGTAAATGGTGCCGAACGGCGTTTTCAGCTCCAGACCGCCGGCCATGGAGGCGCCGTTCGGGCTGGTGTGGCAAGCCACGCAGTCGCCCAGGCGGGCGACATATTCACCGCGCTTGATCAGTTTGGCAGAGGCGGCGGGCATGGCGGGCGCGGCCCAGGCGTTGGCGCAAACGGCCAGCATGCCCAAGAGTAGCAGCATTGTCGCCAGCCAGGTAGTTGTCGCAAAGATAGAGGCAAGAGAGCGGTGCGCACCGCGATGCAGGATGGAAATGGCGTTCATGGTGACCCTTTATTATTAAGCGCAAGCTTACGCATTCGTCACCACGGCGAAAATTGGGAGTTTCTTTCGATCAACTAGGTAATCTTCCCTAGTGTTTCACACTGGAAAATCGTGTAAGGCAGGCTGCAAGCTGGCCATGATGCGCTCGCGCAGCCAGCGGTGCGCCGGATCCAGATGCATGCGCTCGTGCCAGACCATGGCCATCTCGTAATCGGGCAAGGTGACGGGCGGCTCCCACGTGCGCAGCGCGCCCAGCGCATTCTTCAGCAGGCGCGACGGCAGCAGGGCCACCATGTCGGACGCCGCCAGCAGGGGCGGGACAATGAGGAAATGCGGCACGGACAGCACCACTTTGCGCGTGCGGGCCCGCTGCTGCAAGGCCGTATCGACGTTGCTGCGAAACCCGCCGCCGTTGGGCGAGACGACGATGAATTCCAGCGCGCAAAACTGATCGAGGTCGGGCGGTGCCTGCAGCAGCGGGTGATCGTGGCGGCCTGCCAGCACATAGTGCTCGGTAAACAGGCTGCGGTGGCGCAAGCCGGGCGGCGCTTCCTCCTGCGCCAAAAAGCCCAGGTCGACCTGGCCGCTTTCCAGGTCTTGCGCCATGCGCGCCGGCACGGCTTCGAACACGGCCATGCGCGACAAGGGCGCCTGTGCGCGCAGGGACGGCAGCAGGGGCAGCAAAATCGCATATTCGGTGGCATCGGCCGCCGCCAGGTCCCAGCACACCTGGGCCGTGGCCGGCTCGAACGCCTTTCCTGGCTGCAAGACTTGCTCCAGCTGGGCCAACACGGCTTGCAGTGGTTCAAACAAGGCCAGCGCGCGCGCTGTGGGCAGCATGCCGCGCGGACCGGGCAAGAGCAAGGGATCGTCGAAAGCCTTGCGCAGCTTGGCCAGCTGGACGCTGACGGAAGGCTGGCTCAGGTGCAGCCGCGCGGCCGCCCGTGTGACGTTGCGTTCAATTAACAGCGCGTTCAGGGTCAGCAGCAGGTTCAAGTCCAGCTTGCGCAAATTGTTCATGGCTATACCTTGTATATCATCTATTCATTTCCACTATGATAGCGCAAGCCTTAGAGTAGTTTCTGTGATATCCATTCTTCATCTATTACAGGAACTAAGTGATGCAACTCCATGAATATACAAGCTTTGATGGTTTAGGACTGGCACAACTGCTGCGCACTGGCGCCGTCTCGGCCGCCGAATTGCACGACGCAGCCGTGCGCGCCTGCGCCGCAGTCAACCCGCGCCTCAACGCCGTGGTCGAGCTGTGGCCAGCGGATTTTTCCAAGATTGACCATGCGGCGCCGTTTGCCGGCGTGCCATTCCTGATCAAGGATGTGGCCGTGACAATGGCGGGCCAGCGCAGCGAAGCGGGCAGCCGCCTGGGCGCCGGCCATGTCGCGCCCGTCGATTCCCATCTGATGACGCAGTTCCGTCAGGCAGGACTGGTGACGTTCGGCCGCACCAGCACGCCTGAAATGGCCTTTGCCACCACCACGGAACCGGTCTTGTACGGCGCCACGCGCAACCCGTGGAACGTCAGCTTGAGCGCGGGCGGCTCCAGCGGCGGCGCAGCGGCAGCCGTGGCGGCCGGCATCGTGCCGCTGGCCCATGCGACGGACGCAGCCGGTTCCATCCGCGTTCCAGCCGCCTCCACGGGCCTGTTCGGCGTCAAACCGAGCCGGGGAAGAGTGTCGAACGGCCCTGCCATGGACGAGATTTTCAGCGGCCTGGGCGTGCAACTGGGCGTGAGCCGCACCGTGCGCGACAGCGCCGCCTTGCTCGATTGCACGCAGGCAGTACTACCCGGTGAACCCTATCTGACGAGTCCTCCCGGCCACAGCTGGCTGTCGCAGGTGAGTGTGGCGCCGGGCACCTTGCGCATCGGCGTGCAGCGCGCAGCCAGCAATGGCGCCCGTCCCGCGCCCGCCATCGATGGCGCGCTGGACATTACCGTGCGCCTGCTGGAAAGCCTGGGCCACCACGTGGAAGAAGTAGCACCCGCGCTGGGCGTGTCGTGGGACGCGTTCGTGCACGCCAATGCCAGCATCTGGTGCGCCAATCTGGTGCCATGGATAGACAGCCTGGCGCGCGAGAGCGGCCGCGATGTGTCTCGCGATACCCTGGAGCCGGCGACCCTGGCCTGCTACCGCCATGGGCAGATGGTCTCGGCCGTCGATTTCGTCGCCGCCCTCGACGTGCGCAACACGGTCACGCGCCACGCAGGCGCCTTGTTTGAGCAATACGACGTCTTGCTGACGCCCACCTTGCCGGATGTGCCGTGGCAGCTGGGGCGCTATGGTGAGGACGAGGAAACACTCGATGGGCTGGGCTGGACGGCGCGCCTGTTCGAGCATTCACCGTACACCCCGCTGGCAAACGTGGCGGGCTTGCCGGCCATGTCCGTGCCGCTGGCCATGTCGGAGGAAGGCTTGCCGATAGGCATGCAATTCATGGCAAGCTACGCCAGGGATGGCGTCCTGCTGCGCCTGGCAGGGCAGCTGGAACGGGCGGCGCCATGGGGCCAAAGGCGGCCACCCGTGTGGGCGGGCAAGGTGTAAGCATGCCTTGCAGAAAGCTGAAACCGGCCACCATAACGGCTTTGGCCAGCGACAAGAAGCCAGGGTCGGACCCGGCGGGTCCGACCCTAGTCCTTGTTCTTGGGTGAAAAGTATCAGGTGGGCATCGTAGCCAGCGGCGCCGCGCCCCGGCTTTCCAGGCGAAAGCGGACTTTTTCCCACAGCCGGTCGTGGAAGGGCAGCACAATCACATTGCAGATCGGCTCGACCACGGCCAGCAAGCCGCCGAACGCCATGGAACCCGTGGCCCAGTACATGACGCCGAAGGCCACGCCCATGTGCAAGGCCGTCTGGCTCAGCTTTTCGCCGACCAGGGCGGCAAAGCCCACGCGGCTGGCGGCATGGCGGCGGCGGATCGCGTGCCAGGCTTTTTCATGCCATGGCAGCAAGCCCACATTGATGATCGGTTCAATGATGGCGGCCAAGCCACCGAGCGCGAGCGACCCCGTCAGCAAATAGGCGAGGCTGAAGGCGATCGACATGTGCGTGCAGACCTGGCTGAATGTTTTGATGGCGGTGAACAAGGGATGCTCCTTTCTGGTGAATTCGCTTATCCTTGATTTAGATAGTAACGATTCTCATTTACAAAAGGAAGTAAAATATTTCAACCGAATCAATAGATACAGACTATTAATAGTCTTCATTTCATTGCGACCTCCGCGAGGACGACAGCATCAACGACCGGCAGGCCGCGGCGCCAGGCCCCGCAGCAAGAGCCACAGCCCGGTCAGCGGGTACACCAGGCCCAGCGGAATCAGCAAGGCGTGCATCACATCCAGGCCAAACAGTTCGCGCGCCACGGCGATCCACTGCAGCACGCCGGCCAGCATGCCAGCCAGGGCCAGCAGGCGCGGGATCGCCCGGGCGCGGTACAGCAGCAGATACATCAGGGTCACGCCGAGTCCGCCCAGCAGCTTGTCCGGAAAGTGCACGCCGTTACGCAGTCCCGCCAGCAAAGCGCGCACCGGCTCATAGACATTGCCGTCTGCGCCGGCGTTGAGGAAGGCGATACTCAGGCTGCGCATGGCCAGCACTAGCGTGCCTTCGAACAGGCTGGTTGCCAGCGCCGCCGCCACCAGCGCCACGTAGCAGCGGCTCAGGATGGGGTGCTGCTCGCCATACAGGCCGCGCAGGGCTGCCGCGATAGCCAGACCAATCAAGGCCGTGAGCAGACCGAGCATGACGATCAGCCCCACCTGTAGCGGCATGCCGGCCGCCCGCAAGAGGAAACCCGGCGCGGCAAATACTTGTTCCTGCAGCCAGAAATTCGACCAGATGCCCAGGCCGAAAATAAGTAGCAAGCCCAGTCCCAGCCACCGCCCCAACGGGATGGCGGCGCCTCGCTGCAGGGGCAAGGCGAACAGGGGAGGGGCTTGCCGCGTGGCGGAGGAGTTGGTTTGGTTCATCGATACACCTTTGTCGGAGTGGGATCAAGCCTGCCGAGGCAGGACCAGCGAGCGCAGTGTCGGCATACGGACGCGCCGCGGCAAGGCCGATCCGACGCGTCACGCGCCCAAGGGGCCGAATTGCGCCTATGCACGATGAGTGACGCGGCCCTGCCGCGCCCGGGGACTATTCCGCCTTGAACAGGTGGAGGAAGGTGCGGCTGACCGGCAGCACTTCCGGCCGGTGCTTCAAGGTCACTTCGGCCGTCTCGTGAGCGCCGCGCACGACTTGGCGGATGGCATGCAGATTGACCACCACGGCCCGGTGGATTTGCTGGAACTGCGCTGGATCGAGCTGCACCAGCAATTCCTTGAGGGAATGACGCAGCAGCGCTTCGGCGGGCTTGCCGCCGTCGCGCCAGGCAACCAGCGTGTACTTATCGTCGGACTTCAGGTAATCGACATCATCGACCGGTATCAGCCGCACGGCCGGGCCCACGCTTGCGCGCAGCCAGCGCAGCGCAGCTGGTGCAGGCACCGGCCCAGGGGCGGCCTGCAGGTACGCCGCCAGTTGCCGCAACAGCGACTCGCTGGCGGCGCCGGGCTGGATGGCCGCCAGGCGCTCGCGCAAGCGCGTCACGGTAGCGGCCAGGCGGGCCAGCTGCACCGGCTTGACCAGATAGTCGAGCACTCCCTGCTCGAAGGCGCGCAGCGCATACTGGTCGTAGGCGGTGACAAAGACCAGGTGGGCGCGGTCGCCGATCTGGCTTGCCACGTCGACGCCGGACAGGCCCGGCATGTGCACATCGAGGAAGCAGACCGCCGGGCGGTGCCGTTCGAACAGCGCGAGCGCCTCCGGTCCGTTGCGCGCTTCGGCCACGACCAGCAGCTCCGGCCAGCACTCGGCCAGCTGGCGCCGCAGGCTGGCGCGCAGCAAGGGTTCATCGTCGGCAATCAGGGCGGTCAATGTCATGGCCATGCGGGGCATTCTATGGAAACACGGAAACCGTGAGGGGCAAGTTCGCTGATGCGCAAGGCCGCTTCGCCGCCAAACATCAGCGCCAGGCGCTCGCGCAGGCTGCCAAGTCCCGTGCCGAGGCCGGGGCTGCCCGCTTGCAGGCCCGCTCCGGTATCGCTGACCTCGATATGGCAACGGCCATTCACCTCGCCGATGCGTACATCGATACGCCCCCCATTCATGCAGGGATCGATGCCATGGCGCACCGCATTCTCGACTAGCGTCATCAGGGTCATGGGCGGACACTGCAGTCTCTCGCAGCCAGGCGCAACGGCTATGCCGAACTGCAGGCGGTCAGGCATGCGCATCTGCATCAGTACCAGGTAGGCGCGCACCATCTCCAGTTCCTGTTCCAGGCGGGTGGCCGCTTCGCTCAGGCGCGGCACGGCGGCCCGCAGATACGTGACCAGGTGCGCCAGGACTGGCGCCGCATGGCTGGATCCCGCATCAAGCAGGGCTTGCAGGCTGGCCAGCGTATTGAACAGGAAATGTGGCTGGACCTGAGCCTGCAGCAGCCACACGCGCGCATCGCGGGCCTGGCGTTCCAGCTCGCCGCGCCTGCGCTCGGCTTCGCGCACGCGGGCGTCGCGCTGGCGCAGCAGGGCGGCCATCGCCGTCCATGGGCCAAGCAACAGTCCCAGGAAAGCGAGCGCGACATAACTCTGCAAGCGCTCCGGCACTTGCCAGAACGGCGGCGCACCGGGCTTGGTATTGAACAGATACAAGCTGGCCAGGGTCAGCACGATCGCCAGCGCCACGCCCACCACCTGCAACACCCAGTGGGACAGCCTGCCGGGCAAGCGGCGCGGCCAGCGCTCGAACAGGCCATACGCCAGCAGCGCCGCCAGCGCCGGCAGGAAGACCGCCATGGCCAGATACCATAGCGGATCTTCCCAGGACAGGGAAAACAGGGAGAATTCGAATAGCGCAGCCAGCCCGGCCACGCACAAGCGTCGCGCGGACAGGCAGATTCGCAGGCCATCAATGGCGGAGCGCAGTGTAAACATGAATGTGACGGCCCCAGGAATTGCCATAAAAGCAGCAGAATAGGGCAAAGCCGCGCGGCCCGCAATAGCGGCGGGCGTGAAGCACGGTGTCCGGGGCGCAGGTGACGCCCTGCGCCGGCCCGGAGAAGTGATCGTTGACCAAACAGGATTAAATATGCAAATATTGATTATGGGTGAAGTAATAATGGTATCCGGTGGAGATCGCGGTAATGCAACTTCGGGCGATGCCCTGAATGGTGATATTGCTGAGGGGAGCTGATTATGCTTGGTGGTGGTATTAGTTACTTCGCTTAATCGTATGGCGGCCTGATAGGATTAACACGGTTTTTTAGTAATTTTTATATATAAATTTGCAATTACATTTAAATAGGAATGCACGGATCGCTTACCATTCCAAGACTTTTGCGGCTGTGGCGCGATTTATTGTCATTTTTTCCCAGTTGCGTCTGTTAAAAAAATTCAGTGCTCCCAGTACCAGTTCTCATGGATAAAATCCTGTTCGGCCTGTTCTTGCAAGGGGGCCTGAGCTGATGCTCGCCGCCTCCGTCCACGAACGCGGCGAGCGCCAGTTCCTGTTCGAACACCTGGAACCACTTTCCCTGGACGACCTGCTGCTGCTCGACCGTGGCTAATGCAGCTTACGGCAAGGTCTTCAGCACAGTCTTCGTCGGCACGGAGAAGTTATAGCCATCGTGGCGGTCCCAGTTGATCGACCACGTCATCACGCCGCGGAAGTCCGGATACGCCTGCAGCGGCTTGATGGTGCCGCAGTTGAGCAAGCGCGTCAGGCAATTGAGGGCATTGCTGACGTCGGCGTTGGTGGTAAATCCCGAGCCCGCCGAGCTGCGTCCCGATGGCACGCCGAAGCCCACCTGGTCAGGACGCAGGCCAGCGAAGGTGTTGCCGCCATAGTTGAATCCTTCGATCAGCATACGCGCCGTGGCCACCAGTTGGTCGGCCGAGCCAGCCTTGATGGCGCCCGTCGCATACGGCGTGTAGATGTCGCCATTGTTGTAGTACTGCGGGTGCAGCACCGTCAACTCGGAGCGCAAGGCGTTGATGATGGGAATGTAAGCGCCCCAGATGCTGCCATAGCTCGTGTATCCGCCTTCCACATATACCCATTCCGGCGCCATCGACAGATAAAAGCTGCTGCCGACCTTGGTTTTCAGGTTTTTCACGGCGATCGGCAGATAGGTCTGGATGGCCGCGCCTTGCGCCACGCCGTTTTCCAGGTCCAGGTCGATGCCGTCGAAGCCATATTTCGTGATGATGGCGTACAGGCTGTTGGTGAAATTCGTCGCTTCGGCCGTGTTGCCGACGGAAACGGAGCCGTTCTGCCCGCCCAGCGACAGGATGACTTTCTTGCCCTTGGCACGCTTGGCCGCCACGTCGGCGATGAACTGCGCTTCCGTGCCCGCGCCCGGATCGATGGTCAGGCTGACATTGCCGCCGCCCGCATTGTCGCCAAACGAGACGACGATCACATCCCAGTCATCGCTGACCTGGCTGATCGGGTAGGTGGCGCCGCTGGGGTTGGTAAAGTTGTGCCAGTAGCCGATCAGCGCGTGTTTCGCCAGGCCGTTGGGGGAAGGCGTGGGTGTTGGAGTCGGGGTTGGTGTCGGAGTAGGCGTTGGTGTCGGAGTCGGAGTTGGAGTAGGCGTTGGTGTCGGGGTAGGCGTTGGAGTAGGAGTCGGCGTGCCGCAGTCTCCCACCGCCGTCCAGGGCTGGCCGCTACCGGCGCCGCCGCTGCTGGTCGACGGGTTATTGCCTTGCGTCCACCAATTGGCCGTGTAGTTCACGTTATTGTAGCTGGCCTTGCCGCCGCCGTTGTAGGCGGTGCCGCTGTTCCACGGCGTAAAGCAGGCGACTGCTTCCGTCGAGGCGGCCAGCAGCTGGCTCGCGCCCCCGCTGGACCCGTCGCCGCTGCCACCGCCGCAGGCGGCCAACGTCCCCCCGAAGAGGGTAAGGATGAGGGTATTCATGACTGTCCGGTTCATCGCATCTCCTTGTGTATTTTTTCATGGCCGGGCGGCTGGACACCGTCCGATTTTTCAGAGTGCAAGCACAGTAGCTGGTAGTCAACTGGTTTCGTCTTTTGCGCAAGATCACAATACCAGTTGTGGCATTACCCCAGGAGATGGGCTTTGTGGGCCATACCAGTGCCTGTTTTCCAGTGCGCTGGTATGGTGTCCGGAATGGTGCCGGGAGCAGGGCGGGGAAGGGAGGAGGACGCCAGGCAAGATCTTGCGGCGGTTACGGCGCCGTTTCCTTGCGCAAGTCGGCAGACGGCACGCGCGACAGGTCCAGCAGCATCTGCGTCAAGGCCACGGTCTGGCGCTGCATCAGTCGGTAATCCAGCTGGGTCGTGGTGTCGATGCCATGGTTGAGCAAATAATACGGTTGCGCCATGTAATGAAGCGTGGGAATGGGCAGCGCCACCTGGAAATACCGGCCTTCGCCAAGCCAGGCGGCGTGCTTCGGGCCGGGCTGGATCGACGGCAGCACGAACGCGGGTGCTGCGTTGGCCTGTTTCAGCATGGCGTAGGACGCATCCATCAAGGCGGGTGTGCGCGGCGAAAACAAGGCGGCCGGCTCGGACCTGCCAGTGGGATGCAAATAACCATTGCTGTCGGGCAGCACTTCCAGCGCGCCCAGGTGCTCGATGGCCAGTATCGCGGCCATGCGCTGCGTCAATCCATCGTCTTGGTGGCGCGTGAAAAACTGCTCGATACCCACGCCGCCCGCGAAATGGCCACTCGTCAACAGCAGCATGACGCTGCGCGGCAGGCTGTTCTGCGGCAAGCGCGTCAGGTACTGGGCCATGTCGACGATGGCGTTCGCCCCATTGTCATCCAGCCCGTTCGGGCCATCCGTGTGACTAGCCAGCACCATCAATTCCCCGGACTCGCCGGGGATGATGCCGACCAGGTTGCGCGTCTGCACCTGCCGCACGGTGGCAGCCATGGTCAGCCGCAAGACTGGGGCCGTGCCTGCCAGCACTCTTTCGCGCAGGCGCTTGCCCAGTTCGCGGTCAATAAACACGCCAGGCAACTGGCGCACTACGCCGTCGTGGGGCGCATACAAGCCATCCGCCATCTTGGACGGCGTATCGAGAGTGACGATCACGCCCGCCGCACCGGCCTCCTGCAAGCTGTCCAGCAAGGCGATGAATGGCCCCAGCATCTGGAACGGGCGCACATATGGCGTGTCCGGCCCCATGGCGTGGTCAGGATCGTGAATGTGGACGGCGGATTGCTGGAAAACCTGGCCTGTCCACGCCACTTTTGGCATCTCGACGAGCACCAACTTGCCCGCCAGACTGGCATCGGGCCGGGCCCCTGGCGCCAGATAGACGACGCGTCCCGTAATGCCGGACGCCGGCGTCACGCCCGAATACGGAATATAGCCAGCCGAGGGCAGCACGCCAGATCTGTCGTCGTAGACCACGTCCAGACCCCAGTTTTCCGCTTCCACAGACCATTGCCGGAAACTGAACGGCTCGTAGCGCAGCTGTTTGACACCGGCGCGCGTCAGGCGTTCATGCAGGGCGTCGATATACGCTTCATGCCGCGGCGATCCCGTGGCACGCAGGCGGCGCTCATCGAGGTCGACTTGCCAGTCGACCAATTGCTTCCTGGATAGAAACTGCGTGGCATCGACCGACACGGCAGCAGACGGCGGCAGGGCGCGTGCAGGCCAAGGACCGGGCTTACTGGCACAGGCAGACAAAGCGGCCGCGATGGCCAGCGCGCCGGCAAGGGACAGAAAGCGGCGGGACTGCGATAAAAGCACGGTACGTGGATGCGCCTGTGTCATGCGGGTCTCCTGATCATCGAAACTCAATGTTGAGACTTTTCATTCAGAATAGTCGGCAAGGGACTGATTTTATTGCCGATTTGATTGATATCGCAGGCAATGAAAGATGTGTCACGGGCGGCAATTTACCACGAGACAAGGCGATGGGCCGGCACGCTTCACGGGGCGATCTCTTTTTTGTAAACGCGCCGTGTTTCTTTCGTTAGAGAAAGCCTGTAACTTTCATCATGGCACCGTGCCATGATGAAAGTGGGAATGAAGACGAAGTCGACTACGAACTGACGACGCGCCACGCGCCATTCAAAGGCACCGTGGTATCGCGCAGGAGCGTGGCAGACCTGATCGCCAGCATCATCGACGCACCAGACTTGCACCGGCACGCCAACCTGGGCGTGAACAAACCGAACACGGACGGGGACAAGCCATATTTCACGTAGCTGGTTCAAGCGAAGGCGCACAGCAACGGTAGCTGCGCGCAGAGGGCTAAAATCGCATTTGCGATTTGGTACTTGAGTAAAATGCGCAACACTCCGTAAACTACCAGTCCTTCGCATAATTTATATTATGTAAAATCACTAAAGGAGTGCAGAATCAAAGCATTACATTCGCCCCTGTTCCCGGATGGCCGTTTGCCCAGGCGCGCAATGGGTTTGGTCAGCAAAACTCGGCGCCCACAGGAGGCGCTACCCTACCCGCAGGCAAAGTCGGTCTTTTTAATCAGCGGCGAACGGTGCGATCTTAGAACTGGTACGCGTCTTTTGACATTGTGGAACCGTAGGAAAAGCCCCAAAGCAAACGACGCATCAGCTCTCCGAAATTCTGCGGCCCTTGGTATAGCTGACCGTCAGGATCGGTAAATACATAAAATGTCCCATCAGTGCCGACAGACAAGATCATGTGGTCATGGTGGGCCGAGGCAAATGCGACAACCTCACCAATTTGTTCTGCCCAAGCTTGAAACAAACCGCAACGAGGACACTCGTAGAAGCGCACGTCGCTCGATGCCATTTCTGTTCCTAAGCCACAGGTACCTACAGTCAAACCTCCGAACTCATCAACTATTTGATTGGCGATGGCATAGGCAGACGCTGGAGGCCTGCCTAGAGGTGCTTGGCTCTTCGGTCCCTTCCAGCCTGCTTCTCGAAAGACGGGCTCTATTAGCTTTGGTATTTCCAACATGGTCAGTTTCAGTGCTCGTCGCCTGCATAGATCCACATGGGCTCTGTTTTCCCGGCGCGAACGAAACCCACGGACTTGTAGAAGTCGATGGCCTTGCCGTCTGCTGTCAGCATTTGCTGGTGAAACCCCGCGTATTTTTCAAGCATGGCAGCCATCATCCTTCTGCCGACACCTAGTCCTTGCGACATCGGATCGACGAGCATATGCGGGAAATAGACAACCAGATATCCATCGGAAATGGCATTGCCGATGCCAATTAACTTTCCAGCTGCGCGGGCCGTAACCAGGCTGTGGGAATTGCGCAGCGCGGCCATCAGTTCTTTTGGTTTTTCTGCAGACGACCAGTTATTGGCCTTGTAGATGTCAATAACTTCCTGCTCAGTGATCACGTCATTCATTGAAATTTGCATCGACACGACTTTCTTTTTTTGGCGACGCTTACCTTCCCCATTGAAAGGATCAAGCGTTTCGATAACTTTAGGACTTGGTATGCGACATAATATTGATGAGCTGCCGAAAGAGTTGCGCACGACATCTTTTGGGGCAACGATCGAAAAAATCAAAATTCACCCTGAACCTTTCCGCTCCTGCATAGTTGCTCCAGCCCTTGCTGATCCCCGGCCGCTACAAAACACTCGACCTGCCAGCGCTGGGTGCGCTGGGCCTGGATGGATGCGGGCGCGCACCACGGCGGATAGACGCGCAGCGCGCGCTTGCCGCCGCTGCACGCGCGCGACATCACGCCCCGTTCCAGGAGCACGGCGCGGGAAAAGACAAAGAAGCCGTGCTGCGCCCCGTCGCCCACGGCGATGATGACGACATCGACGGGGTCCGCTTCATCCAGCGGGGCGATCTCGGCATCGGGATGGGGGCGCTTCCAGACGGTGACGAACTGGCCGGTTTTCGTCGGCGTGGTTTTCGCCACGCGCAAGACCAGCCGCTTGCCGTGCAGCTCGGCGCGGCAGGCGCCGTAGTCCGCGCTTTCCGCTTCCGGCACTGGCGCTTGCCGCAAACCCAGGAAAGCCCATGGACTGGCCTTCATTGCGCGCTGAACTCGGCCGCGGCCTTGGCCGCCCACAGCGCCTCGGCGTAGCTGGCGAACGGGCTGTCATAGCCGTCGACCGTGCCGTGTTCGTCGACAAAATACAGCCACCAGCCGTCGCCCTGCTCGCGGATGGCTGTCTGGCCCGGCGCGCAGTGGTCTGCCACGTCCTGGGTCGATGCGAGGGTGGCGATGGAAATGCCGCGGTGAGTGATCAGGTGGGGAGTCATGGAAAAATAAACAGTGCTCAATAAATAATGGCGATAGTGTAGCCGCGCCGGCCGCCCGCTGGCCAGAGCGCCGCCGAAAAAGGCCGCTGGGCTAAATAGCTTGCGCTACACTGGCCGCTCAAATGGAGGACAACATGGCATCACAGCAAGGCACGGTGGATTTTTTGCTCGACCAGCTGGCGGGCGCAGGCAACATCCATGCGAAAAAAATGTTTGGCGAATATGGCCTGTATTGCGACGGCAAGATGTTCGCCATCGTCGCCGACGACCAGCTGTTCATCAAGCCGACGGACGCAGGCCGCGCCTGGATCAGCGCGCAAGGCACGCTGCAGGAAGCGCCGCCCTACCCGCAAGCCAAGCCATACTTTTTGATCGATGGCGGGCTATGGGACGAGCGCGACTGGCTGAGCCAGCTGGCGCGGCGCACGGCGGACGCCTTGCCGCTGCCCAAACCCAAGCCGCCGCCCAAGCCCAGAAAACCGGCTTCAGCCAGCTAATACGCTGTTTTCGCAAACTTTGCCCTGCAGGAAGCATTGCAGGTTGTGATAGGTGATGGCGGCGATCTCGCGCAGCGCTTCGATCGTGAAGAAGCCCTGGTGGCCCGTCACCAGCACGTTCGGGAACGTCATCAGGCGCTGAAAGATGTCGTCGTCGATGATGTCGGACGAACGGTCCTGGAAGAACAGATTGCTCTCCTGCTCGTACACGTCGATGGCCAGGGAACCCAGCTGGCGCGATTTCAGCGCTTCGATGACGGCGCCCGTGTCGATCAGGCCGCCACGCGAGGTGTTCACCAGCATGGCGCCCTTCTTCATCAGCGGCAACGTTGCTTCGCTGATCATGTGGCGCGTGCTTTCCATCAAGGGGCAATGCAGGGAAACGATGTCGGATTCGGCCAGCAATTGCGGCAATTCCACCATTGTGCCCAGATCTGCGAACGCGGGCGCCGGATACGGGTCGTGGCCCAGCACCGTACAGCCGAAACCCTTGAAAATGCGCGCCGTTGCCAGGCCGATCTTGCCCGTGCCGACGATACCCACTGTCTTGCCATGCAAGGTGGCGCCCAGCAAGCCATCGAGCGAGAAATTGCCTTCACGCACGCGGGCGTAGGCGCGGTGCGTGTGGCGGTTCAGGGTCTGCACCAGGGCCAGCGTGTATTCGGCCACGGCTTCCGGCGAATACGCGGGCACGCGGGCGACAAAAAAGCCCAGGCGCTTCGCCGCTTCCAGGTCGAGGTTGTTGTAGCCGGCGCAGCGCAGCAGGATGGCGCGCACGCCGTAGCCGTGCAGGGATTCCAGCACTTGCGCGTCAAGCACGTCGTTGACGAAGACGCAGACGGCGTCCACGCCTTGCGCCAGGACCACGGTTTCCTCGCTCAGCAAGGCGCTGTGGAAGACCAGTTCGATGCCGGCAGAGTCGGGCTGGGACGGCAAGGCTTCGTCAAAGAAGCGGCGGTCGTAAGGTTGGCTGGCAAAGAAGGCGATTTTCATGGGGAGTCCTGGAACTTGCTGAATGGCAAAACATTATCATAACGCAAGCGCCCTGCCCCACGGCGTACGCCTGGCACCGGCTTCCGCCTATTTGGGCTCGCGGGGCAAGGTCAAGGCATGGCGCAGGTACGCTGTCTCGTCCGCATGTTGCGCATGGTAGCGCTCGCGCGCGGCGCGCATGGCCGCCTGGTGGGCGGCGATGCCGGTTTCCGTCAGCTCCACGCCAAAGTCCGCCGGCGGCTGTGGCGCGCCGCCGAACAGGCGCGCCAGGATGTAGCGGCCCACATTGTCGCGGTAGTGCGACGCTTCCCAGTAATAGCGCATCGCGCGCCCCCCCGTCACCTGCGGGATCGGCTCGCTGGTGATGCTGTTGAAACCTGAAAAATCGTACAGACGCACGTCACAGCCCTGGCGCCGATAGCGCCCGGCCATCCACGCCAGATCGCGCTGCCACTGCTGCATGGCGTCCCACTTGCCGCGCCAGTACAGGGCGTCGAGCGTGAGCGCATGCGTGGGATTGATGTACAGGCGCAAGCGCGTGCCGCCCCGGCACAGCTTGCCCACACTCGTATCGAAGGCTTGCAGCGCGGGCGCCGTCGGCCCCAGGCCGTCGCCGAATTCCTGCAGGCGCGGCGTGAACGCGCGCGCCGTGCCGGCCCAGCCGTGATTGCGGCTGGTGATGCAAGCCTGGTCGCGCTGGCCATGCAGGGCCAGGCTGGATAGGCAGGCGCCGTCGTAGCTGCCGCTGAGGATGCGCCAGGTGTCGCGCGTCATGTCCAGGCTCAGGCCGCGCTTGATGTTGAGCAAGGCGCGCCGCGCGAAAAACGCGGGTCCGCCCTCCGTCAGGCCCGGCTCCACCCCGGCCGAACCCAGTTCCAGGGAAAACGAGGGTGCGTCGATGCCCCAGACCATGGTGTCGACATGGCTGACCCTGGCCGCGTGCTCGGCCAGCAAGATGGCGTCGCCGATGGAGGCACCCGACACGGCGCTGTTGAAGACACTCTTGCCCTCGAATAAAGTACGCATGCTGCTCGTCGGCAAGCCCATTTCCGTGCGCGAATTGCCGATGTAGACGACGGCGGGCCGGTAGCGCGCCACGGCATACGTCTTGCCCCACACGGCCAGCTTTTCAGACGTGGGACGCAGGCGCTGCACCAGGGGCGTGTCCCACTGGTGCAGCAAGTAGGGATCGACACGGTAATTCACGGCGGAAACGAGGACCAGCGCGGCCAGCACGCAGGCAAGGAAGATGGCGAGGTAATGGCGGGCGTTGGTATCCATGCTCAGAACTGGAAGTAGAGAAATTCGGTGACCCGGTTCATGCCAAAGATGCAGGCGACGAACAACGCGGCACAACCCACGCTCCAGCGGCGCGTGGGCCGCCAACTGAAGGCCCAGCGTCCTGCGGGTTGAAATATTCTTTCAATGGCAGGCTCGTAGAGAAAGAAGATTTCTTGCGTATTGGGTGCCTTGAAAGCGAGCAGCATGGCGCACAGCAGCACGGGCAAGCCCGGTCCCGCCAGTTCGATCCAGCGGATGCCGTCGAAGGCCGGATGCAATCCCCACTGCGCCAGGCTGGCCGCGTGACTCACCAGGCCGCGCGGCAGGCTCACGCCGTTCGCCCCCACCAGGGCGCCCGCGATATCCCAGGCCGTGGCCACATCGGGCGCGCGGAAAAATATCCAGGCCAGCATCACGGCAAGAAAGGTCAGGATGGCCGGCCAGCAACGAGACCGGGCCGCGCCAAAGACCCGCTGCCATGCCTGCTGCAACACCAGGTACAGGCCGTGCAAGCCGCCCCAGATGACGAAGGTCCAGCCGGCGCCATGCCACAGGCCGCCCAGCAGCATGGTGAGCATCAGGTTGCGGTAGCGCATGGCGACACCACGCCGGCTGCCGCCCAGGGGAATGTACAGATAGTCGCGCAGGAAACGCGACAGTGTCATGTGCCAGCGGCGCCAGAAGTCGGCGATATTGGCCGCCTTGTACGGCGAGTTGAAGTTCAGCGGCAATTTCACGCCAAACAGGCGCGACAGGCCAATGGCCATGTCCGAATAGCCGGAAAAGTCGAAATACAGCTGGAAGGTGTAGGCCAGCACGCCGATCCACGCTTCGATCAGGGCGGGTGTGGCACCGGCCGCAAAGACAGGGATGGCCAGCGGCGACAGGTTGTCGGCGATCAGCACCTTTTTTGCCAGGCCGATGGTGAAAATCGACAGGCCGATGGCGAAATTGGCGGCGCGAGGATGGGCGTTGGCCGGGTCGGCAAACTGCGGCATCATGTCGCGGTGGTGCAGCACGGGGCCGGCGATCAAATGGGGGAAATAGCTGACGAACAGCACGTAATGAATGAAACGGTACTCGCGCACCTTGCCCCGGTAGCAATCGACGAGAAAGGCGATCTGCGTGAAAGTAAAGAACGAGATGCCGATCGGCAGGATGATGGCCAGGCCATGCCACGGCTGGCTGCCAGCGCCAGCACGAGCACCAGCAAGCTCGGCGATGGCGTTCACGCTATCGATGAAGAAATTTGCATATTTGTAGTACGCAAGCAAACCCAGGTTCAGCGCCAGCGCCGCCACCAGCACGCGCTTTCGGGCCGCGCCCGCGCTGGCCCCCAGCAGGCGCCCGGCACCATAATTGACGCAAATGGAGACCAGCAGCAGCGGCAGATAGCGCACGTCCCACCAGGCATAGAAGAACAGCGAGGCGAGCGCCAGCCACACGGCTGGCGCCAGGCGCCAACTGGCGCAGGACGCCCGGCGGTCCAGCAGAAAATAGCCGGCCAGCACGATGGGTAGATAAGCGAACAGGAAGGCGAAGGAATTAAACAGCATGTTGCCTCCTGGCAGGCAAGGACTGGACCTGGTAGTAACAATCGGCAATCTGGGCCGCCACCCTTTCCCACGTAAAACGTTCCACCAGCGCCCGCACGCGGCAGCGCTCGGGCGGCAGCTCCAGCAATTCGAGGATGGCCTGGCGCTGCGCGGGGCCATCGTTCCAGGCCACCTTGCGCAGCGCGAACGCAGAATCGGGCAGGTCCAGCGCGCTTTGCGCCGTCATGACAACGGGCGTGCCGGTCGCCAGCGCTTCGAGCACGCTCAAGGGAAACACTTCGCCCTGGCTGGGCAAGGCTGCCACGGCCGCCGCATGGTAGGCGCTGGCCAGCAGCGGGTCGGCGTGATCGAGCGCGCCCAGCCATCTGACATGCGGCAAAGCCAGCAACTGCTGCAGATACGCTTGCTGTTCGCGGGGCGCCGCGCCGATCAGCACCAGGGGCAAACCGGCCCCGACCAGCGCCTGGGCCAGCCCAAGCTGATTCTTGTACGGTGAAATGCTGGCCACCATTAACACGAATGGCCCGGCGATACCCGTTTCGCGCAGAAAAAAATCGCCATTCGCCGTGAAGAAATGCGGGTTGATCCCATTCGGCAAGACGCGAATGGCGTCGTCCTGCATGCCGAAACCTTGCACGATGGCGTCGCGCTCGGCCTCGCCCAGCGCGATCACCACGTCGGCCAGCTGCAAGGCGCGCCGCGTCTGTGCATAGCTCGTTTGCACCATCCATGCCGTCAGGCGCCCGGCCAACCGGTCGGCCAGCCGCGCGCGCCAGGCACTGGCACGGCTCCAGCCCGGCGACAGCAAGGGGGACAGCACCACGGGCACGCCTTGCTCGCTGGCCGCTTCCATGATGCGGTAAGTGCCATTGTTGGCTGAAAACACGTGCAGCACGTCGAAATCGGCCAGCCGCTGGTGGTTGGCGTCGACCAGTTGCACGTCCAGCGTGTGCGCCGCTCGCTGGGGCAGCAGCTTCAGTGCGGCAATAGTTTCACGTACCTGTATCTGCAAGCCGCCGTCGCGCTGGAACAGCATCGGGTAGGACAAGATACCAACACGCATGGTCACCCTTTCGTTCGCCCGCGCCACTGTCAACGGCTCAGTGCGGTGATTTGACTGCCAGCCATCGGCCAAGCAGCTGACGCTGCAACAACAGGAATTCGCCGGCAAGCTCATGCTTCAACAGGAAAAGACCGGCCAGCCAGCACAGCAAGGAGAGCAGCGCAGTGCCCGTCAGCGCCAGCAACGCCGGTGTATCAAGCGGCAGCCACAGCAGCGCAGCGACGGGCGCCATGCCGCTGATGCCGCATAACAGCAGGCTTTTGCGCACGGCCCGCGCCAAAATTCGCCAGTCCAGAGCGCTCAAGCGCCGCAGGCAGCCATAGACCAGGCAGCTGCGCAGCACATTGCCGAGCACCACGGCCCAGGCCACCGCCACCAGGCCGAACGGCGCCGCGGCCAGCAGCAGCGCCACTTTGATTACGCCAGCGCAGGCATCGAGCCGCACCTGTGCAGGCAGCTGGCCCGTCGCCACCAACAGATAACGGGCCATGCTGAACATGCTATACACGGCCGAAGACAGGCACATGATGCGGATCAAGGGCACACAGGCTAGCCATTGCGTGCCATACAACACCTTGACCAGGGGCAAAGCCATGCAGGCAAGGAAGAAAAAGAAGGGCCAGGCCAGTGACGTCATGTAGCTGATCGTGCGCAAATACACGATTTCCGCCCCGCCCTGCCCCCCGTCTCCGCGAGCACGGGCCGCAAACAGGGGAAACACCACGGGAGAAATGGCGCTGGTGATGGCCTGGTTAAAGATATTGAGCACGCTTTGCGCCTTGCCGAACAGGGCCAGGCTTTCAATGCCGATCAGCTTGCCAATGATGAGGTCCGGCGCCGCCACCCCAGCCTCGTCGACCAGGCTGCCACCCGTCGCATACGCGCCAAAACGGGCGATGGCGCCCATGCCGCGCCGGCCCGGCAACCACGGCAGCTCGCCAGGCCGCACCAGCAGGCTCACCAGCAGCGAAGCACAGGAACCGGCCAACGCCGCCCACACCATGCTCATGTAACTGTAGCCATGCAGCGCCAGCAGCACGGCCACCAGCAGGTTGACCACGCTATTGGCCGCGTTGATGGCGTAGATGGCGCGAAAACGCAATTGCCGGCGCAGCATGGGGAGTGTCAAGGCACTCAACGGTATCAAGAGGAAATTGAGCGACAGCAGGCGCAGCACGAGGGTCAGCCGGGGTTCGCCATAGAACTGCGCCAGCGGCGCGCTGGCCAGCAGCACCAGGCCCGCCAGCAGCCAGGCAACGAGCAGGCTGGTCGCCAGCGCGGCCCGCAGTTTCGCGGTATCGAGCTGCTTTTCCTGAATCAGGTATTGCCCTACCCCGAAATCACGCACCACTTGCGCCAGCGCCACCAGCACGGCGCCCAGCGAATACACGCCCACCTCGGCCGGCGTAAGCAGGCGCGACAGCACCATGGTGGCGATGATGCCCAGCAGCAGCACCGTGTATTTTTCGGCGAAGGAAAAGAAAAACGAATGGCGGGTGGCACTCATGCGGGCCGCCCGCGTCTACACGAGGCCTGCATAGAACTGGCGCAACTGGCGTTCCAGGCCTGGCATCGAGTAGCGCTGCACGGTTTCCTCGCGCGCCAGCCGTCCCATGCGGGCGCGCCGGGGGGCATCCAGCAGCAGCTTTGCGATGGCCGCGCAGGCGGCGTTATCGTCGTCGAGCGGCAGCAGCAGCCCCCCTGCACTATCGTGCAGGATATCGTGGGTGCCCGGCACATCCGTCCCCACGGCTGGCACCCCGCAGGCCATGGCTTCGATGGTGGCGATGCCGAAGCCTTCATTTTTACTCAGCAGCACATGCAGGTCGAAGGCAGGCATCAGCAACTCGATGCGCTGCTGGAAGCCGGCAAACACCACGCGCTCCTGCACGCCCGTCTGTTGCACCTGCCGCCGCAACATGGCTTCCAGTGGCCCCGTGCCCACCAGCACCAGATGTAACTGGGGAAACTGCGGCGCCAGGCGGGCGAACAGGGCCAGCAGCGCTTGCGGACGCTTTTGCGTAGATAATCTGGCCACGCAACCGAGCACCAGAGCATCGGGCGGCAGCCCGAGTTGCTTGCGCGCCAGCACTTTCCGTTCGGGCGAGACAATAAAAGTGTCCGTATCGACGCCATTGGGAATGACGGCCAGCCGCGTTTGCGGCGGCAGCATGTCGCGGTACAGGTCGAGGAAGTGCCGCATGGCCGAGTCCGACACGGCATACACGCCTTTGACGCTGTGGAATGCTTCCTGCAAGCGGGGCCGCTGCCAGTCGCTGAAGGTTTCCAGAGGAAACGCATTGTGCACGCTGATCACGGCCGGCAAACGGCATTGCCGGGCCAGCCAGAGGATAGAAGCGCCATAACTGGTCCAGCAAAACGCCACGTGGACCAGATCCGGCCGCAGCCGCCGCAGCCGCCAGGCGCCCGAGACCCTGGCGCGCAGCTGATTCCAGCGGCGCCACGCCCAGTGTTCTAGAAACAAGGGCGGTTCATACACGCACACCTGCAGATGCTGCGCGCGCAAGCCCCGCACCCAGGCTTGAAAACCGGGAAAGCGGCGCAGCGCCAGCACGCTGTCATAGCCGCTCGCACCCAGTACTTTCGCCTCTTGCGCCATGCGCAGCTCCATGCCGCCCAGTTCGCCCGAATAACTGCTGATGACGATGCGCGGCAGCCGCTTGCGTCGCCCCCGCCACGCTTCATGGAAGAAGCCCCGCAGCCAGGCACGTTCCCACTGGCGCAGGAACAGGTCGGCGCGGTCGCGCCGCAGCCAGGCCCGCGCGGCGCAGAGGGAATCGCGCAGGTATCTGCCCAGCATCCAGCGGGGCACGCCAAGCAGCTCCACGCTGGGCGCAAAGGTCGCCAGCCGGCACTGGCCCCGTCCGAACAGCATGGCGCGGCGCAGTATCCAGTCGCGCTGCACTTGTGCGGCGCGGATGATATGCGCCACACTGGCCTGCGGACAGAACCAGGAAGGGTTGCCGGCCGCATGCATCTCCAGGTTGAGCCGGGTTTCACTGCCCATGGCGTAATTGCTCCCTTGCGGGCCGATGCTTTCGTCATAGCGGGCGCCCGCCTCGAAGATGCGGCGGCGAATCGCCATGTTGGCGCCCCACACCAGGCCCGGATAGACGGGCGCGTCGCGCAGGTCGGGGCTGGTGATGCCCCATGTCAAACCGACAGGAGTCAGGCGCAGCAGCCAGTCCGCCGGTGGCTCCCGCCAGGCGGGCACGATGGCGCCGCCAAACAGGGCATAGCCGGGGTGATCACGCGCGCTGTCCTGCAAGCGGCACAGCCAGTCGGGCGCGGGCATGGCGTCGTCGTCGCCAAAGACGAACAGCTCGCTGCCATCGCCGCCCTGGCGCAAGGCGTGCTCGACGGCCCCGTTCAGGGCGGGACTGCGGCCGCGCCGCGCCACGTAGACCGAACTCAAGGGCAAGCGCCCGCAGAAGGCGGCGATCACCTGCGCCGTCGCGTCCGTGCTGCCATTGTCGGCGATGATCAGGCGCCAGCCACCCACGGGCGGGCGCAGCGCCATGTAGGCGCGCAATACCTGGGGCAAGGTGCCGGCGCCATTGTAGGTCGCCATGAGAACGGTCAACAAGGACATGCCTCCCTGGTCTTACCATGACAAAACTGATCCGCAGTTTCAGCAGCGCTGAACAGGTTTAATCCAGTCTACCGAGCTTGCCCGCCAGCCCGTTGACAGGCATCAAGACCTTGCCAAGCCGGGCAACAACAGGAGCGTCCCCCTTCATGCGCGACATACTGATTACCATCATCATTCTGGGTTCGCTGCCCTTCATCCTGAAGTCACCGGCCATCGGCGGCCTGATGTGGGTCTGGGTCAGCGTAATGAACCCCCACACGCAAGCGTGGGGCTTTGCCACCCATCTGCCATTCGCCTTCATCATCGCCATCGCCACCATGCTCAGCCTGATGATGACGCGCGAGCCGAAAAGCCTGCCGCTCACACCCGTCAGCGTGCTGCTGCTGCTGTTCGTCGGGTGGATGAATGTCACGGCGCCGTTCGCCCTGCTGCCCGATGCGTCGTGGGTGCAGTGGAACAAGGTCATGAAGATCATGCTGATGAGCTTTGTGATCATGATGGTGATACGCACGCGGCGCGACATCGTGCGCCTCGTGTGGGTGCTGGTGGGCTCCATCGGCTATTACGGCGTGAAAGGCGGCATCTTCACCCTCCGCAGCGGCGGAACGGAACGGGTCTGGGGGCCGGAAGAAACGTTTATCGGGGATAACAATGCGCTGGCCCTGGCCCTGATCATCATCATTCCCCTCATGTATTATTTGCAGCAAAACACGGGCAAGCGCTGGGTGCGCCACGGCTTGTCGGCGGCGATGCTGCTGTCGGCGCTGGCCGCGCTGGGCTCGTACTCACGCGGTGGCCTGCTGGCCATTGCCGCCATGGGCTTGTTCATGTGGCTGAAAAGCGACCGCAAGCTGGTGCTGGGCGCGCTGCTCGGTGCAGTCGCTCCTCTGCTGCTGGCTTTCATGCCCGAGCGCTGGGCCGAACGCATGGACACCATCAACACGTATCAGGATGACGTGTCCGCCATGGGCCGCCTGAATGCCTGGCGCATGGCCTGGAACCTGGCGCGCGACCGTTTTCCTGGAGGTGGCTTCGATGTATCCGACGCCGCCATCTTTGCCCGCTACGCGCCCAACCCCATGGACGTGCATGCCGCGCACAGCATCTACTTCCAGGCGCTGGGCGAACACGGCTTCGTCGGCTTGTTCATTTACCTGGCGTTGGGCGTCGCCACCTGGCGCACAGCTGCCGCCATCATCCGCCGCACGCGGGGCAAGCCGGAACTGCGCTGGGCACACGGCCTGGCCACCATGAGCCAGGCCAGCCTGATCGGCTTTGCCGTGGGCGGCGCCTTCCTCAGCCTGCTGTATTTCGACATGCCGTATTACCTGATGGCCGCCCTGATCGCCACGCGCATCATCGTCGAGCAGCAGGCACCCATCCTCACCCCCGACGCCACCGCCCGCCAGGCCAAGGCCCGGGCCGCCATCGCGGAGCAGCCATGACGGCCAGCCTGAGCATTTTGATTTACCACCGCGTGCTGGCGCGGCCCGATCCCCTGTTTCCCGGCGAAGTCGATGCGCGCTTGTTCGAGCGCCAGCTGCGTCTGTTGAAACGCTTTTATGCGCCGCTGCCCCTGGCCGTGGCCGTGCAGCGGCTGCAGGATGGCAACCTGGCGCCGCGCGCCGCCTGTATTACCTTTGACGACGGCTACGCGGACAATGCGCAAGTCGCCCTGCCGCTGCTGCAGCGCCATGGCTTGCACGCCACGTTTTTTATCGCCACGGGCTACCTGGACGGCGGACAGATGTGGAACGACACGGTGATCGATGCCGTGCGCCATGCGCCCGGTCCCGTGCTCGATTTGCGAGGCCTCGGTCTGGACTGCCTGTCCGTCGCCAGCCTGGCGCAGCGGCAAGCGGCCATCGCCACCTTGCTCGGGCAGCTCAAGTACCTGCCATTCGCCCAACGCCAGCAGCTGGCCATGCACATCCGCCACCAGGCGGGCGCCACGCCCGGACCGCCCGCCATGCTGAGCACGGCGCAGCTGCGCCAGTTGCACGGGGCCGGCATGGGCCTGGGCGCGCACACGGCGAGCCACCCTATCCTGTCCACCATGGCGGAGCGGGAGGCGCGGCTGGACATCGCCAAGGGCAAGCATCAGCTGGAAGACTTGATCCAGGCGCCCGTCACCCTGTTTGCTTATCCGAACGGCAAGGCCGGGCGCGACTATGGCGCGCCGCACGTGGCAATGGTCCGTAACCTCGGTTTCAAAGCGGCCGTGGCCACGGACTGGGGCGTGGCGCGCCCCGGCGCGGGGCTGGATCTGCTGCAGCTGCCCCGCTTTACGCCGTGGGATCGAGGACGGCTGGCATTTCTGTGGCGCTTGCGGCAAAACCGCCGGCAAGCGCACCCAGCGCGCCTGGATGCTGGCTGAGCCACTGCTCCAGCATCAGCAGCAGCCACACCATGGTGCCGTGATAGGCCGGGTGCTCCGCCAGCAGCCGCCCTTTTAAATCGTCGATGAAGGCGGGCCGCACGATGCCGCGCCCCCGCAGCTGCGTCAGGTTATCAAAGGCAAATTCGCGCAGCGGCGCGTGGCTGTGCAGCCATAAGCCGAAGGGCAAGCCGAAGCCGTGCTTTTTCTTGCGCACGATGGCCGGCGGCAGGATGTCCGCCAGCGCCCGCTTGAAGAAGGGCCGCAACTGCCTGCCGTCGAGCTTCTCGCGCGGCGCCAGGCGCGAAGCGAACGCTACCATCGCATCGTGCAGGAAGGGAAAGGCCGCTTCCACGCCGGCCAGCTCGCAGGCCTTGCGCACCTTGAACAGGTCGTTGTCGGCCAGGGTAAAGCGCATGTCCAGCGCCAGCAACTGATTGATCTGGCTCAAGCCCTGGCCTTGCCGCTCCCAATAGGCGAGGTTCACGCAGCCAGGTGCCATGCCCGGGACGATGGTGTCTATAAAACCCGCTTCCAGCACCGTGCCATGGCCATGGCGCAGCAGCAGGTTATAGCTGTCTAGGCGGGCCGGCAACGGCAGGCTCGCTTGCTCGATGTAGCGGCGCGCCTTGTCGCCCAGTCGCCACGGCTTGCCCGCGCGCACACGGAACAGCAGCGGCTCGATGATGGCCTGGCGCAGCATGATGGGCAAGCGCCCGTAATGCGACAGCAAGGCCTGGTGCGCATAGCGTTCATTGCCTCCAAACAATTCATCGCCGCCATCGCCGCCCAACAAACGTCTCACGCCATCCTCGCGCGCCATCTGCGCGCAGTAAAAGGCGGGAATGGCCGAGGCATTGCCGAAAGGCTGGTCGAAGACGGCCGCCATGGCAGGAATCGCGGCCAGCACGTCGTTTGGTGTCACGTAGCGCTCGTGGTGGATGCTGCCCGCATGACTGGCGGCCAGGCGCGCATACGCCATTTCGTCATAGCCGGGCGCATCAAAACCGATGGAATACGTGCGCGCGGGCCGGCCCGTCACCTGGCCCATGATGGCGGCCAGGGTGGAACTGTCCGTGCCGCCACTGAGAAATGCGCCGGTGTCCGCGCCATCCGCCCCCAGGCTGCTTTCCACGGCCAGGCGCAGCAAGCGCAGGAATTCCTGCTTGTTGCCGGCAAAGCTGGCCCGCGCGTGCGCCGCGCCTGGTTCCTGGAAGGCTAGCTGCCAATAGCGGCCCTTGCATGGCTTGCCGCCCCGCACATGCAGGTACTCGCCCGGCAGCAAGCGCTGCTGGCCCAGGTAAGCCGTGGCCGGGCCAGGCACCATGTGGAAGAACAGGTAGTGATACAGGGCTTGGGGATCGAGCGCGCCCCGCACGCTCGGATGGGCCAGCAAGGCGTCGTGCGAGGAGGCAAAGAACAGGCCTTGCGCATTACTCGCATAGCTGAGCGGATGCATGCCGGCGCGGTCCACGGCCAGCAGGGCAGAGCCGGAAAAAGCATCGAGGATGGCCATCGAAAAGGGGCCGGACAGGCAGGCGCAGGCGCCTACGCCCCGGCTCAGCCACAGGGATGCGAGGCGGCCCGCCACGTCGTCTGCCGAGCCGTCGAGCACGGGCCGCCCCCAGATGGCCACTTGCAAGCCATCCTGCTGAAATACATGGCGGCTGCCATCGATGGCGGCCACGGCTACGCTGCCCACGTCACTTGCGCTGGTGGCCAGGGGAGCGCCATCGAAACGCGACAGGGGCGCGGCCATGCTCGCCAAGGTGGCCCGCGCCGCGCCATCGGCTGCCGCAACGCTGCCCGCCGCCGCCAGCCAACCGCACAGGCCGCTCATACGAGCACCTCGGCCGGCAAAGGATGGCCGAGGAAGGCCGTCGGACTGGCCGTCAAGCCATATGCGCCCGACTGGAACACCACCACCAGGTCGCCCTCCTCGGCGCGCGTCATCTCCATCTGGTCGGCCAACAAGTCCAGCGGTGTGCACAACGGCCCCACGACGGACGCCACTTCGCGCGCCCCGCCCTGCAGGCGGCTACCGATGGCGACCGGATAATTCTTGCGGATCAGCTGGCCGAAATTGCCGGAAGCGGCCAGATGATGGTGCAAACCCCCATCCGTGACGAGAAACACTTGCCCATGCGACAGCTTGCGTTCGATCACCTTGCACACATAAACACCGGCCTCGGCCACCAGATAGCGGCCCAATTCCAGGTTCAGGCGCGCCCCGGGTGCCGCCTCGGCCAGGATGGCGAGCTGCCGCTGCAGGCCGTCCGCCACGGGCGCCAACTCGAGTGCCTGCTCGCCGGGAAAATATGGCACGCCAAAGCCGCCGCCGATATTCAGGGTACGCAAGGGCGACGGCGCGCTGTCGGCCAGTTGCAGGGCCAGTTGCACGCTGAGCGCCTGCGCTTCAGCCAGGGCCGCCGCCGACAGGTTTTGCGAGCCCGCATATAGGTGAAAGCCGTGGAAATCCAGGCCCAGCTGGCCGATGCGGCCCAGCAGCGCGGGCACCAGGGCCGCATCGACGCCAAACGGCTGCGCCCCGCCGCCCATGCGCATGCCCGTGCGGCGCAAGGCGAAATCGGGATTCACGCGCACGGCCACTCTGGCCGTCACGCCCAGCCGTTCACTGGCCAGCGCCACCCTTTCCAGCTGGGCGCCAGATTCCACGTTGATCAGCACGCCAGCCGCCACAGCCCGCGCCAGTTCCCCATCGCTCTTGCCCGGCCCTGCAAAACTGATGCGTTCGACCGCCATGGTCGTATCGAGCGCGGTCGACAGTTCGCCGCCCGATGCCACGTCGATGCCATCGACCAGACCGGCCAGCCACTGCACCACGGCCGGCATGGGATTGGCCTTCATCGCGTAATGCACGTGCACGCCAGCGGGCAAGGCAGCGCGCAGTTCCGCCATGCGACGCGTGATGTGCGCGCGTTCATACGCATAGAACGGTGTGCTGCCCACGCGCTGTGCCAGGCGGCGCAAAGGCATGCCGCCGACGTGCAGCATGTCGCCCGCAACGGCGAACTGGCGCAGGGGCGCGTGCGAGGGCAGCTCCAGCCTATCGGGGCTTTCCGCGCTATCGGGGCTGCTCAAATGGGCGTCTTTCATGGCGGGACCATTCATGCCGCGTCTCCTGATTGGACCGCACCCGCGCGCGCCAGTTCCCTGGCCAGCAAGGGACGGTCGATCTTGCCGTTCGGATTGCGCGGCAGCACGCCGTCGCGGATTTCCACCCACAGCGGCACCATATAACTGGGCAGGCGCGCGCGGCAGGCGGCCAGCACGCTCTCGCGCAGCAATGCGACGCCCGGCGCGGGCGTGACGAGCAAGGCGATAGCCTGGCCCAGCACGGCATGGGGCAGGCCCAGCGCGGCAGCCTCCCCCACGAGCCCGCTCGCATACGCGACTTTCTCGATCTCGGCCGGGCTGACACGGTAGCCGGACGTCTTGATCATGTCGTCGCTACGGCCCACGAAGTACAGATAGCCGTCCGCATCGCGGCGCACGGTGTCGCCCGACCAGACGGCCAGTTCCGGCAGCACCAGGCCGCTCGCCTGCGGCGGCAGCGGCTTGAAGCGCGCGGCCGTACGCGCCGCATCGTTCCAGTAGCCAAGCGCCACCAGCGCGCCACGGTGCACGAGCTCGCCCAGCTCATCGGCGTCGCAAAGGCTGCCATCGGGGCGCAGCACCAGCACTTCCGCGTTGGGAATCGCTTGCCCGATGGAATCGGGACGCCGCTCCAGCTGTTCCGGCGCCAGATAGGTGGAGCGGAACGCTTCCGTCAAGCCATACATCAGGTAGACCTGGGTGCGCGGTAGCGCATGGCGCAGACGGTCGAGCGTGGATCTCTGCATCACGCCGCCCGAATTGGTGATGTAGCGCAAGGGCGTGGACAGGGGCCAGCTCAGCTGAGACAACTGCACCCACAGGGGCGGCACGGCGGCCAATCCCGTGATGGCCTCCTGCTCCACGGCTTCGACGATGTCGCGCAGCAGCAGGTAATTCATCAGCACGGCGCAGGCGCCGCTGGCAAATGCCGTCGTCAGCTGGCTCAGGCCATAGTCAAAACTGAGCGGCAGGACGCACAAGATCCGGTCTTGCGGCGTATTGCGCAGGTAGGACGACACGCTGAGCGCGCCCGCCAGCATGTTCCGGTGCGACAGCACCACGCCTTTCGGCAGCCCCGTGCTGCCCGAGGTGTACAGGATGGCGGCCATGTCCGTGTCGATTACCGTATGCCACAGGGGTTCGGGCGCGGGCGCGCCGCCCGCGGGTACGCCATTCCACGGCAGCAGCCGTACGCCGTCCAGGCTGTTTTGCGGCGGTAGTTCGCCCGTCAACAGCACCGTCCGCAAGTCCGGGCAGGCGGCCAGTGCAGGGCCCAGCCGCGCCAGGCGTTCGCGCGATGTGACGAGGATGACCACGTTGCAATCGGCCAGGATATACGCTACCTGGTCCGGCTTGAGCAGCGGATTGACGGGCACGAACACGCCGCCGGCAGCCGCCGCGCCAAACATGGCGCTGACGTTTTCCGGGCGTTTTTCCAGGTACACGGCCACGCGCGCGCCGCGCTGCAAGCCCAGGGTCAGCAAAGTGCTTGCGCCATCGCGCACGGATTGCGCCAACGCTGCATAGCTGATTTCCTCGCCCTGCCACGACAGCGCCGGCGCATGGGGGGCGCGCTGCGCCGCGTCGAAGATCAGCTCGTGTATCAGTGTCGCCATCGTTTCGCTCCCGGGTTGCCATGATTGCCATGCATTCCCCTATGATTCAGACAAACGGCCACAACGGTCTTGATTTTGATCAATTAACAGTTTCAGCAACACAGCTTGAGCCGGCGCAAGACCGCCGCTGGCCGCTGCGCTCTAATGAATAGCGTTGGCTGCAAAGCCGTCCCATTCTTGAGCGCCATGGCCAGCTTCGTCCATTTCCTCCATTCCCCCCGCCTGCAACGGCTTGCCGCCAGCCTTCGCCAGCTGGGCTGGTGCGACAGCGCCTGGCTGGCCCTGGCGCGGCTGCTGGCGATGGTGCCGGGCGGGCGCTGCGCGCTGCACCGCTACCAGTTCGTGGCGCAAGCGGTGGCGCCCGGCTCGCTGTGCCGCGGGCGCGGCCAGTCGATCACCGTCACGCCCTGCCTGGCGGAGGCGGACTTGCCGTCCGGTCCCGAGCGCCGTCCCGGCGCGTTGCGCGAGCGCTACCGCCAGGGCGCGCAATGCCTGGTCGCGCGCAGCGCGCAAGACGAGAAGACGGCATGCATGTCCGGCTGGATCTGGCTGCTGCGCCACGGCTGCCAGGAAGACGAGGTGCGCGCCCGCTATGCGCTGGCGTCGGGACAGTCTTCGTGGGACCTGGACGTGTGGGTGCATCCCGCGCAACGGGGCGGCTTGGTCTTCGCACGCCTGTGGGAAGAAGCCAACGCCGTGCTGTACGCGCAGGGCGTGCGCTGGTCGTGCAGCCGCATTTCGCGTTTCAACCGCGCTTCGCTGGGCGCCCATGCGCGCCTGGGCACGCACCCGCTGGGCACGGCCACGTTCATCCGCTGCGGGCACTGGCAATGGATGGCCGCCAGCCTGCCGCCGTATCTCTACCTGTCGCGCCGGCCCGACGATGTTCCCTGCCTGGCCTTCGATACCAGCCGCCTGCCCCACTACCCATCCCTGGAGCTGACATGCCGCATCTTGAAGCAGTAAAATACATCCTCGACACCACGCTGTGCTTGAACGGGCGCGCGCTGGAAGCCCACACGCCGCTCCTTGGCAGCGTGCCGGAGCTCGACTCGATGGCCGTGATCGGCTTGATCGCTGCGCTGGAAGACCATTTCGGCATCTTTGTCGCCGACGACGACATCCACGCGCGCCACTTCGCCACTGTCGGCACCCTGCATGATTTCGTGTCTGCACAGCTGCGACCATGAACAGCGCCGCCATCGACGCGCTGCCGCTGCTGCCATTCTTCCAGCCCGCCAGCGGCGGACAGCGCTACTGCCTGCTGCACCTGCCGCCGCCGGGCCGCAGCGCGCGCGGCGGCATTCTCTATGTGCATCCATTTACGGAAGAACTCAATAAAAGTCGCCACGTGGCTGCCGCGCAGGCGCGCGCCTTTGCCTCCTCTGGCTACAGCGTGCTGCAAATCGACCTGTTTGGCTGCGGCGACAGCAGCGGCGACTTCGGCGAGGCGCGCTGGGACATCTGGCACAACGACCTGCACCTGGCTTGCGCGTGGCTGGCGCAGCGGGTCGATGGTCCCTTGACCGTGTGGGGCTTGCGCCTGGGCGCCCTGCTGGCCCTCGATTTCGCCAGCCGCGCGCCGCTGCCCCTGGCGCGTTTGCTGCTCTGGCAACCGGAACTCGATGGACGGCGCAGCATCGACCGCTTCCTGCGCCTGCGCCTGGCCACCAGCATGCTGGCCAGCAGCACGCGGGAAGTGCCCGGCCAGGCACGCGCCACACTGGCGAAAGGCGAGGCTGTGGAAGTGGCCGGCTACCTGCTGGCGCCCGAACTGGCGCTGGCCATCGATGGCGTCAGCGCAGCAGCGCTGCTGCCCGCGGTACCTGTCTATTGGCTCAATTACCAGGCACCGGAGCAAACCTGCGCACCAGTGCCTTCGCTGGCGCGCCAGTGGCGCGAACATGGCGCCGCCGTGCATGTGGCCAGCTTCGGCGACGGTCCGTTCTGGCACAGCGGCGAGCTGCTGGCGTGTCCGCAACTGCTGGACGCCACGCGAAAACTGTGCCACGACTGGCTCGGCGAGGAAAGGACGCGGCCATGAAGCGCGACAGCAGTCAGCAGCACCTCGCAGGGCACAGCGTACGCGAACTGCCCCTGCGCTTTCGCAGCGCGGCCGACGACGCCGAAGCGCCGGCGCGCATGGTCGGCATCCTCAGCCTGCCCGCCGCACCAGGGCCGCGCGGCGTGTTGATCATCACGGGCGGGCCCCAGTACCGGGTGGGCAGCCACCGCCAGTTTGTCTTGCTGGCGCGCGCCCTGGCCGCGCACGGCTGGCCCGTGCTGCGCTTCGACTTGCGCGGCATGGGTGACAGCGAAGGGAGCGCGCGCGATTACCGCGCCGCCGGCCCCGACATCGCGGGCGCGCTCACGCAATTCTTCGACAGCGTGCCGTCGCTGCGCGAAGTGGCACTATGGGGCTTGTGCGATGGCGCCACGGCCGCCGCCTGCCATGCGCCAAACGACGCGCGCATCGTCGCACTGATCCTGCTCAACCCGTGGGTACGCAGCAGCATGGGCCTGGCGCGGGCCACCTTGCGCCACTACTATTTGCCACGCCTGCTGCAAGGTGCGTTCTGGCGCAAGCTGGCTGGCGGCGGACTGCAGCTGGGCGCCAGCCTGGCCTCGCTGCGGCAGGTGGCGGCCGCAACGCAGCTGCAGGCAATGCAGCAAGACGATGCGCCCGCGCCGGCCCTGCTGCGGGCGCTGGCGCAATTCCAGGGCAAGGTGCTCCTGATCCTCAGCGGCGACGATCTGGGCGCGCGCGAGTGGCAAGCCCTGCTCGATGGCGATGTGGCGTGGCGCGCCGTCGCCGCGCGCGCGCACTGGACGCAGGCGCAGGTGGCTGGCGCCAACCACACTTTCGCCAGCGGCGCCTGGCGCGGCGAAGTCGAACAACTGTGTGCACGGTGGCTGCAGTCATGGTAGGGATCACGCCGGACGCGGCCCGACCGAACGCGGCCCGACCAAAACGGGTGCTGATGGTGGCCTACCATTTCCCGCCGCTTGCTGGCGGCAGCGGCATCCTGCGCACCCTGGGCTTCGCGCGCCATTTGCCCGACTGCGGCTGGCAGCCGCTGGTGCTCAGCCCCGCGCCGCTCGCGTATGCGCAGCGGGGCGATGCGCAGCTGGCGCGGATCGGCGCGCAAGCGACCGTGCGGCGCACCCTGGCGCTGGATGCGGCGCGCCACCTGGCCATCGCCGGGCGCTATCCGCGCTGCCTGGCGCTGCCCGACCGCTGGATATCCTGGTGGCTGAGCGCCGTGCCGGCCGGCCTGCGCATGATCCGCCAGTACCGCCCCGACGCCATCTGGTCCACGTACCCGATCGCCACGGCGCACCTGATCGCGCTGACCTTGCAAAAACTCAGCGGCCTGCCCTGGGTCGCCGACCAGCGCGACCCCATGCTGGACGACAGCGACCCGCTGGCGCCGTATCCGACCGAACCGCAGCTGCACCGCATGCATGCGTGGATAGAACAGCGCATCGCGGCGCGCAGCGCGGCCATCGTCTGCACCACGCCGGGCGCCATCGACGCGCACCGGCGGCGCTTGGCGCAGGTGGGGCGCGAGCGCTTCCGCCTGATCGAAAATGGCCATGACGATGACGAAGGCGACGCGCCGCCGCACGGGCCGGGCGGCCACCGCAGCCGCTTCCTGCTGCTGCACAGCGGCGTGATCTACCCGTCCGAGCGCGATCCCCAACCGCTGTTCGAGGCCCTGGCCAGGCTGCGCCACGACGGCGTGCTGCAGGCGCATAATTTCCAGCTGATGCTGCGCGCCACAGGCCACGATGCATGGTTGGCCTGCCTGCTGGCGAAATACGGCATCCGGGACCTGGTGCGCCTGGAACCTTTGCAGCCACACGGTGCGGCGCTGCAGGAAATGCTGGCGGCCGACGGCTTGCTGCTGCTGCAGGCGGCTAATTGCAATGCGCAGATTCCCGCCAAGCTGTATGAATACCTGCGCTGCCGCCGGCCCATCCTGGCGCTGACCGACCTGGCGGGCGACAGCGCGGCCAAGCTGCGCCACTGCGGCATCGACACCATCGGCCGGCTCGATTCCAGCACCGACTGCGCGCGCGCGTTGCTGCGCTTCCTGGAACTGGCGCGCCAGGGACGCGCCCCTCTGGCCAGTCCCAACGCCATCGCCCTGCAATCGCGGCAAGCCCGCAGCAACGCCCTGGCCGACTTGCTGGACCAGGTCAGCCACAGGAGAAGAACATGAAACACCTGATACTTGCCTGCGCCCTCGCCGCCTGCTGCGCCCATACCGGCGCCGCCGACTGCCCGCCCTACGTCAAGCACACGCCGGGCGGCGACTATACGAGCGCGGAAGACCGCTCCGGCCTGTCCGTGGTCGAGAAATTCCATTTTTCGCGCGCCGTGGAAACGCTCACGCAAGGTATGACGGGCAGTCTGGGGGGCGACATCAGCTACACATTGGAGCACTTCCCGAACCACCACCGTGCACTGGCCTCCATGGCCAGGCTGGGCTTGCGCCTGAAAAGCGCGCAGCCAGTCGGCGCCCGCTATACGGTCAGCTGCTTTTTCGAACGGGCCATCGCCTTCGCGCCGCACGACGTGACGGCACGCATGGTGTATGGCAACTACCTGCTGGCCATGGGCCAGGATGCGACGGCGCTGGAACAGCTGGAGGCGGCCAGCCGCCTGGCGCCCGACCAGGCCACCATCCAGTACAACCTGGGCCTGATGTATGTCAAAAAGAAGGAATACGACAAGGCCAGCGCGCACGCGCAAAAAGCCTATGCGCTGGGTTTTCCCCTGCCGGGGCTGAAGAATAAACTGAAAGCGGCGGGCCAGTGGCGCGATCCGCCGCCGGCCGTCATTCAAGATAAAGAAGCGAAGGCAGCCCCTAAAACGGAAGAAACGCCAGTACCTGCAACTGCCGTGCCAGCCGAAAAAACTAGCGGGGAATGACGGCCGGCCGCTTGGCCACGCTCAAATGCCCCGTCGGCGAAGCAGCCAGCGCAGCGGCCAGGTCGCGCCGCGACTGCGCCTTGTCGGCGGCCTCGCTGATGTACGCCAGTTCGGCCGGCTGCAGCACGGTGGCGGTGAGCAGCATCACTTCCCCATATGGCGTGGCGAACAATGGCGGGATGGTGCTTGCCCGCTGCGCCAGCAGCACGCCCACCTGTTCGTTCTCGTCTTCCAGCCCCTCCGGCGCATCCTGCACATCCAGCACCATCGATACGCTGCCGTGGCGCTGCAGCAGCAAATCGACGGAGCCATGATCGGCCACGTTCTGGCTGATTTGATAGATCACGTCGAACAGCCACGAGGCCTGCACCGGATCGCCGTCGAAGGCGGCCAGCGGCGCCTCGATGCACACTTCCAGCAGGTGGCCGCGCGGGACGAAAACGTCGTCGTCATCCTCGAACGGGTCGCTCAAGCCGTCGCTGGCGATAATGACCGAGTCAGGCCGGCGGATCACGCGCCAGGCTTGGCGCAGTGACGGCCAGCGGGGGCCTCCCATGAAGGCGGGATTGACCAGCGGCGCCAGCACGTCGGCGTCCATGGTGCCCAGGGTGGCATAAAAAGCGTCGCGCGCGGCGCAGGCCGCAGCAAGCATCTGCGCGCCCGCTTCCTTGCCGACGACTGCGTCGTCCGGTTGCGGTACTTGCGGGATATCGTTTTCAGGCATGAGATTACTCTTTGAATTAGTCAGCGGGTGGAAAGTCGTGATAGTTGCGGGGCAAATAGCCCCAGATGCGCGCCACCCGGTCCCGCACCTCGAAATCGAAGCCGATACGTTCCAGTTCAGGCACGATCCACACGCCATGGTCGATGATGATCTTCGGCAGCAGCATGCCCACGTGTTCTTCCGAGGTCAGGCCGATGTCGAACCATTCCACGCCCATGAACGGGAACGGCGGATGGTAATCCCATTCCGTATCCCAGCGCGAGACATAGCCGGACACTGAACCATAGCGGTACGACGGCAGCCATTCAGTTTGCCCGCGCATGAAGGCCAGCAGCTCGTTCCACTTGCAGTCGTTGGCGGCGCCGGCCAGGTTGCGCCGCGCGATGTGGCCGCGCAGCTTGCGCTTGATGTCGTCGCCGCCAGCGTCGGCCAGCGGCAGGCTGGGGGCCACCATCAGGCCAGCCATTACCTCGCGACCGGCTTGACCTTGGACGCGGCCAGCACGGCGCGCGCGCGGGCCGTGTCAGTATCGTCCGCCGTGGCCAGCGCCACGCCCATGCGGCGGCGGGCGAACGATTCCGGCTTGCCAAACAGGCGCAAGTCTGCGCCCGGCACGCTCAAGGCGTCGGCCACGCCTTCGAAGGCGATACCCTTCGCTTCCAGCTGGCCGTAGATGACGGCCGATGCGCCGGGCGAACGCAACGCCACGTTGACAGGCAAGCCGAGGATGGCTTTCGCGTGCAGCTCGAATTCGCTCTGCACCTGGCTGGCCATGGTGACCATGCCCGTGTCGTGCGGACGGGGGCTTACCTCCGAGAACCATACCATGTCGTCCTTGACGAACAGTTCCACGCCGAACAGGCCCAGGCCACCCAGGTTATCCGTCACCCTGCGGGCGATGTCGCGCGAACGCTCCAGGGCCAGCGGCGCCATGCGGGCCGGCTGCCACGATTCCACGTAATCGCCCTGCACCTGCAAGTGGCCGATCGGTTCGCAAAACTGCGTCTCGATCTGTCCCGAGGCACCGACGGCGCGCACGGTCAGCAAGGTGATTTCGTAATCGAAGTCGATGAAGCCTTCGACGATGACCCGGCCCGTGTCGACCCTGCCGCCGCTGGCCGCATACGCCCACGCCGCGTCCACGTCAGCGGCGCTATCGAGCTTGGACTGGCCCTTGCCGGACGACGACATCACGGGTTTCACGACACAAGGGAAACCGATTTCCTGGCACGCCAGCTGCAGCTCCTGCAGGCTGCTGGCGAAGCGGTATGGCGACGTTGCCACGCCCAGCGTTTCGGCCGCCAGCGTGCGGATGCCTTCGCGGTTCATCGTCAGTACGGCCGCGCGCGCGTTCGGGATGCAGGTGATCTGGCCGGCCGCTTCCAGCGCCGCCAGGGTATCGGTGGCGATGGCTTCGATTTCCGGCACGATCAAATCCGGCTTTTCCAGGTCGATCAGGGCGGCCAGCGCCACGCCATCGCTCATGTCGATCACGTGCGAGCGGTGCGCCACGGGGTGGCCCGGCGCGTTCGGATAGCGGTCGACGGCGATCACTTCCACGCCCAGGCGCTGCAGCGAAATGATCACTTCCTTGCCCAGTTCGCCCGAGCCCAGCAGCATGACTTTGATGGCGGTGGACGACAGGGGCGTGCCGAAGGTGCGGGGCGCGATGGTGCTGCTGGTGCTTGAGGTCATGGCAGGGTCAGGTGGCGTTGGAAAGATGGCTGGGACTATAACAAATGCGGGCCATCTTGGACAGGGCGCGCCGCTGGCGTGCGGTCGCTCGTCCCCATCCGGCGGCTCGCACTAACCGGCGTAAGCCCGCTTGATCTCGTCAATGTCGATTTTTTTCATGCCCATCATGGCTTTCATCACCCGCGCGGCCTTGACGGGATCAGGGTCCGTCAACAGGCGGATCATGAGGGTGGGCACGATTTGCCAGGACACGCCAAACTGGTCCTTGAGCCAGCTGCATTGCTGCGCTTCCGGTGGACCACCTTGGGACAGCTGCTTCCAGTAGTGGTCGACTTCGTCCTGGGTTTCGCAATTGACCTGAAACGAGATGGCCTCGGAAAACTGGAACAAAGGGCCGCCGTTCAAGCCCGTAAACGTCTGGCCATCGAGTTCGAAGGCCACCGTCAGTACGCTGCCCGGTTCCTGGCCGTGAATTTCCCTGCCCTCCTCGCCGTAGCGCAGGATCTGGCCAAGCTTCGAATTGGGAAATATTCCCGTATAAAACCGGGCCGCCGCCTCGGCGTTGCCGTTGAACCATAGGCATGGGGTAATCTTTTGTACGCTGTGCATGATGTCTCCCTAGGTCGGAATAGTCAGGATAGGAACGCCTTCCCGCGCCGGGAAGGATAGCTATCAATATAGTCACTATTGCGCGGCCATGGCGCGCGATGGCACCAGGCACATGCAGCTACGGCGCTTCCCGGGAAGAAGCAAGCGTCAGGGCTGCGCGCCAAAAGCCTGATCCTGCAATTGTTCCACCAGGAAATCGATCAACACGCGCAGGCGCGGCGGCAGGTGGCGACTGGCTGGCCACAGCAGCCAGAAGGCCGTGCGCGCCTGCGTATGCTCGTCCAGCAACGACACCAGTTGTCCCGCCGCCAGCTCGCGCTGCACGGCAAAGGCAGGCAGGTAGGCTATGCCCCGCCCCTGCACGGCCAGGAAGACGCGCATTTCCACGCTGTTGCAAACCATGCCGGGCGCCGGCTGGGTTGCCTCGTCCGGCAGCGGCCACTGTTCCAGGCGGCCCGTGGCGGGAAAACGGTAATCCAGGCGCCGGTGCAGCAGCATCTCGGCGCCATCGAGGGGCCGGCCATGGCGCGCCAGGTAGGCGGGGGACGCAACCAGCAGGCGGCGAAACGTGCACAGTTTGCGACGCGTCAAGCCCGAGTCGTCCAGTTCGCCCGTGCGCACGGCGACGTCATAGCCGTCGTTGACGAGGTTGACCATGGCGTCGGAGAAATCGAGATCGAGTTCGATGGCGGGATAGGCTTGCATGAAGGCGCCGATGGCCGGCTCGAACAGGCCGCTGTAGCGTGGCAGGCTGATGCGCAAGCGTCCGCTGGGACCGCTGCTGGACTCGCTCAGTTCGCGCTCGGCCGCCGCCACCTCGGCCAGGATGCGCTTGCAGCGCAGCAGGAATTTCTCGCCCTCGTCCGTCAGCGCCAAGTGCCGCGTGCTGCGCTGGAACAGGCGCGCGCCGAGTCGCGCCTCCATGCGCGCCACGCTCTTGCCCACGGCCGACGACGACAAGCCCAGCAGCCGGCCCGTGGCCGAAAAACTGCCACTGTCGGCCACCTGCACAAACATGGCGATGCCACTCAAGCTATCCATATGATTCCCAATTGCGGACATTTTTGTCCGATATGTTCGGCAGTTTAGCCCATTTTTCTTCAATGACGGGCGCGCCATACTCGCCACTCCTTCACTCCGAGCCGATTTCCATGCCCTCTTCCTCATCTTTTTCACTCTCCCTGCAAGTGCTGGCCGCCTGCCTCACGGGCCTGCTGATACCCCTGTGTTTCACGGGCCCTGCCGTGGCGCTGCCCGCCCTCGGCGCAGAATTGCACGGCAGCGCCGCCGCCCTGAACTGGGTCATCAATGCGTATATCCTCAGCTATGGCAGCGCCATGATGGTGGCCGGCAGCCTGACGGACGTGCTGGGACGGCGCCGGGTCTGGCTCGCGGGGCTGGCGCTGTTTTGCGTGGCAACCCTGGCCATTGCCGTCGCGCCCTCGGTGGCCTGGATCGCCGCGCTGCGCTTCGTGCAGGGCCTCGGTGGCGCGGCCGCGTTCGCCGCCGCCATGTCGTCGCTGGCGCCATTGTTCCACGGTGCGGCGCGCAACCGCGTGATGAGCGTGCTGGGCACGACCTTTGGCATGGGCCTGGCTTTCGGTCCCCTGGTAGCGGGCGCCATGCTGGCACTGGCCCGCTGGCCCGCCATCTTTTACGCCACGGCCGCACTGGGCGTCATTGGCATATTGCTGGTATGGGGCAAGGTGCCGGCCGATCCGCCGCGCGGCAAGGGCCGGCTGGACTGGCCTGGCGCCCTCAGCTTTAGCGCCGCGCTGGCCCTGTTGACCCTGGGCATGCTGCTGGCGCCCGAACACGGCTGGCGCAGCGGGGCCGTGCTGTTGCCCGTTGCCTTGTCCGTGCTGCTGGTATGCGTTTTTATCGCGATCGAGCGCAGGACGACGCAGCCCATGCTGGACTTGAGCCTGTTCCGCCAGCGTCGCTTTGTCGCAGTGCAAGTGCTGGCCGCCTCGCCCGCCTTCCTGTTCATCGTGCTCATCGTCATGCTACCGGGGCGCTTCATCGGCATCGACAATATGTCCGCGCTGGCGGCGGGCCGCCTGATGACCGCCCTGGCCGCGCCGCTGCTGCTCGTGCCCATGCTGGCGCCGCTGCTGTTGCGTTGGGTCAAGGCCGGTACCGTGTGCGCGGCAGGTCTGCTGCTGGCGGCGGCGGGCCTGGCCTGGCTGGCGCAGGTCCTGGGTCATGGCACCCCTGCGGATTGGGCCGGACCGCTGCTACTTATCGGCACGGGCATCGGCTTACCCTGGGGCTTGATGGACGGCATGGCTCTGAACGTGGTGGAAACAGCGCGGGCCGGCATGGCAACGGGCATCTTCAATACCGTGCGCATCAGCGCCGATGGCGTGGCGCTGGCCCTGGCGGGCGCCGTGCTGGCCGGTCTGATCGGCGCGGGCCTGGCGCGCCAGCTGCCTGCCGATCTGCCCGTGCTGGCGGCTGCCAGCCGCGCCGCACTCGGCGATATCCAACAAGCAACACAGCTGCTGGGCGGGCAGGAAACGCTGGTGCGCGCCAGCTATGACGCCGCCTTCCGCCAATTGCTGGGCGGCTTGGCGGGGCTGGCCGTGACACTGGCGGCGCTGGTGCCGTATTTGCTCAGAAAGGATGGGACTCAGGCATCAAGGCCATAGAACACGGCGACCAGAACGGCGATATTGTTGCAGGCGCGGGAAAAGGTCGTCGTCGCATAAGCAACAGCCACGCCGGGAGCGCGGTAGCGCAGGTAGACAAAGCTGAACATGGCGCCCGAGCCCAGCGCGACAATGGCGTGCAGCAAGCCGCCGCTGATGAAATGCACGATGGCCCACAGGATGGCGCCGATGAAAATGCTCAGCTGGCGGCTGGCGCCCAGGCGCTTGAGAATTTCCAGCGGCAGGAGCTGGCCAAGAAAGGTTTCCAGGATGGGAGAATAGATGACGACCCAGAACACCAGCAAGGGCAGCGACATTTCGCGCTTGAACTTGGTCAGGCCCGTGTGCGCGCCCCAGTAGTCGGGCGGCAGCAGCCATTTGGTGAGGAACAGGATGGCAAAACACAGCATGCAGGTGAGCAAGCCCCAGCCCAGGCCGGCAAGGGCCAGCTGCAGCACGGGCGGCGCCGGCTTGTCGTCGTCCGGGCTGGAGAGATCGTGGCTGCTGCGCACTTGCATGAGTAGTCCTGGCGGTGATCCAGCTCTTATTGTAGCGCGTAATATGGCAGCTGGCGCGCCGCGCTGCTGCGCGAACGGTCTCAGGCCGCCAGGCGCAAGGGAGCGTTGGCCGGCTGGGCCAGTTTGAAGATACCCACTTCCTGTTCCAGCTGGGCTGCCTGCTGCTGCAGCTCATGCGCGGCGGCGGCCGCCTGTTCCACCAGGGCCGCGTTTTGCTGGGTGACGCGGTCCATGTCGACGATGGCGCGGTTGACTTGTTCGATGCCGGCGCCCTGCTCCTGCGTGGCGTGGCTGATCTCGGCCATGATGCCCGTCACCCTGCCGATGCCGGCCACCACCTCATGCATGGTGGCGCCTGCCTGCTCGACGAGCACCGTGCCCGTGCCCACCTTGCTGACGGAATCGTCGATCAGGGTCTTGATTTCACGCGCGGCGGCGGCCGAACGCTGCGCCAGGCTGCGCACTTCGGTGGCGACCACGGCGAAACCGCGACCCTGTTCACCGGCGCGCGCCGCTTCCACGGCCGCGTTCAAGGCCAGGATATTGGTCTGGAAGGCGATGCTGTCGATCACGCCGATGATGTCGACGATCTTGTTCGACGAGGCATTGATCAAGCCCATGGTGTGCACCACTTCGGCCACCGCCTTGCCGCCCTGTTCCGACACGGTGGACGCTTCGCGCGCCAAACGGTTCGCCTGCTGCGCGTTGTCCGCATTCTGGCGCACGGTGGAGATCAGTTCTTCCATCGACGACGCCACTTCTTCCAGCGAACCGGCCTGCTGCTCCGTGCGCTGCGACAAATCCCGGTTGCCCGTAGCGATCTCGGTCGAGGCCGTGGCGATGCTTTCCGTACCGTGGCGCACCTTGCCGACGATGGCGGCCAGGTTGTCGCGCATGGTTTTGATGGCAAATAATAAACTGCTATCGTCGCCTTGGCGCGTGTGCACGTCGATGGCCAGTTCGCCCAGCGCGATGCGCCCGGCAATCGAAGCCGCATACGCCGGTTCTCCGCCCAGCTGGCGCAGCAGGCCCCGCGTGATGACGGTGGCCACCGCAATGCAAATGAGCACGCTGAGCGCGGCCAGCACGCCGATCCAGCGCAGCGACTGGCCGTAGATGGCGCGCGCGGCCACGCTGGCTTGCTCCGATTCGTGCTGCACGTTTTTCAGGACCGCATCGATGTCGGCGACGATCTGGCGCCGCAAGGGGCTGCACTCCTCAACGAGGAAGGTACCGTACTGGTCCATCTGGCCCGTGGCGCGGAACTGGCGCGGACGCTGCAATTCCTGCGCCATGGTTTTCAGGCCCGTGCTGACTTTCTCGAATTGCGCGTCACCGGCGAATTTCGGCGCCAGCCTGGCCAGCGCTTCCAGGTACAGCGCCTTCTGGCTGTCGAGGATGGCCAGCTCTTTTTCGGCGGCGGCCTGATCATGAAAGATATACGCGTTGCGGGCGGCCAGGCCCGTCTGGTCCAGCGCTTCGCGCGCCACGTACAGCGGGTCGAGTTTTTCCTGCTGTACCTTGTCCTGCGCGTCCATGGCACCGGAGATGGCAGCGATGCGCAGCAGCGCGAAGGCAGCCAGAACCAGCATCAATACCACCAGCAAGCCGAAACCTGCGCTCAGGCGTGCGCCTATCGTCAAACGATTGAATGACATCATTGTTATTATTGCCCTGTAATAAAGTTGATTTTTGCCGGCTCCGCTGGAACCGGGCGATCTGCTCACCGTCATTTGCCGATATTGCGTAGAGAGCAATATCAGTATCCAACTGGCGTTTTTTGGGCAGTCAGCTTCTAATATTCGGGCAATGCAGGCATGCGGGAGACACCCCACGCCACACAACAGCACACTGAATTATAAGCGAACAGCGTTATGGATGATTTCACGCGCTCACTTTTATTGCTTTGATGCAAGTCAAGGCGCGTCGATGACGGCCATGGTGATGCGCGATATACAGCACAGTTTGCCGTCATCGTCGACGATGCGGATTTCCCACACCTGGCTGCTGCGGCCCCGGTGTATCGGCGTGGCGCGCCCCGTCACGTGGCCACCGCGCACGCCGCGCACGTGGTTGGCGTTGATTTCCTGTCCCACGCTCACTTGCCGGCTGGAATCGAGGCAGGCATTCGCGGCCATGCTGCCCAGGGTTTCGGCCAGCAGCACGGAAGCGCCGCCATGCAGCAGCTTGAACGGCTGCATGGTGCGGTGGTCGACGGGCATGGTCGCCTCGATCCAGTCGGGGCCGAAGGCCGTGAATGCAATGCCCAGGTGGCGCATGGCCGTGCCTACACAGGCGGCGTTGAGGGTGGCCAGGTCGAGCGGTGCGTGCCAGATTTCCATTGTTACCTCGGATAAGTGTGGAGAAAAAACCATTGTAGGGCAGGCGGCGCGCACGCGCAGCTTCATCTTTCCTTCACCGTCGCAGGGGGTAGCGGTGGCATTAACTGGTTATAATTGCCCCATTCTTAAAAAACGAGGTTGTGTATGAAGTGGGCCTTGCTGGGCATTTTTGTGTTTTCTGTTTTACATATTCATTTTCGTGGCAAGGTGCGCCTGCCGTTTCGCCGCCAGATCTTCGATCACTCCTCGTTCATGGCGCCGCTGAACCTGTTCATGCATACCTTTTCCAAGGTGCCGGCCACGCCATATCTTTCCGTCGATCAATTTCCCGAACTGGCGCCGCTGCAGCAGAACTGGCAGATCATCCGCGATGAAGCGCTGCGCATGCAGGAAATGAAAAAGATCAAAGCGGCGGAAAAGAACAATGACGTGGGCTTCAATTCCTTCTTCAAATATGGCTGGAAGCGTTTCTACCTGAAATGGTATGACGCGAACCACCCGTCTGCTCAGCAGATGTGCCCGCAAACCTATGCGCTGCTGCAATCGATTCCCTCGATCAAGGCAGCCATGTTTGCGGAACTGCCGCAAGGCGGCAAGCTCAACCCGCACCGCGACCCGTTCGCCGGTTCGCTGCGCTACCACCTGGGCTTGCAGACGCCCAACGACGACCGCTGCTTCATCGACGTCGATGGCGAACGCCACAGCTGGCGCGATGGCCAGGCCGTGATGTTCGATGAAACGTATATACACTGGGCCCGTAACGATGCCGACAGCGACCGCATCATCCTGTTCTGCGACATCGAGCGCCCGATGCGCTACCGCTGGGCGCAAGGTCTGAACCGCTGGCTGGGCCGCACCCTGATGACGGCCGCCGCCTCGCCAAACGAACTGGGCGACCAGGTGGGCGGTGTCAGCAAACTGTTCCAGATTTCCTGGACCATGGGCCAGTACCGCCGCCGCTTCAAGGCGTGGAACAAGACCGCGTATCAAATTACCCGCGTGGCCCTCGTCGTGGGTGTGGTCGCGCTGATCTACTTCATCTAGCTTATTTAGCTGACGCGCCGTCTCGGATGCAAGCAAACCGCCTTCGGGCGGTTTTTTTTATAATGCGATGCTAATGACCAGGAGAATGTTGAAAAATGACTCAACGCGAGCGCCAATACGATATCCAGATCGCCGATGATGCCTGGATCGAATGCATCGACATCGGGGAGCGCTATGATCAGGCCGGCGACATCGATGCCCTGCTGGACGGGCTGTGGCCACTAATTTGCCGACTGGAAACCCATTGCGTGGCCGGCTGCTGCGGCATGGATGCCTTCGATTTCACGCACGCAGGCATCGACACGGCGCTGCTGGAACTGGATAGCGCGCAACTGCATGCCGCCTGCGCAGCGGCCAAGGAGGCCGTGACGGCGGCTGCCAGCGATGTATTGACGAGTGCCACGATGAATCACATTGCAGATAAACGCGTGTTCCTGCAATTGCTCGACCATCTGGATGCGTGCATCGTCGGACAGGATCGCGCAGGGGCTTGACCTTGCCAAGGCGGGAAGGTCCAAGGTGACGGGATTGAAGGATAACCGAGGAGAACCCCGCATGCCAAAAATTACCGTCCTGCCCCATCCCGAGCTGGCCCCCGACGGCGCAGTGTTCGACGCGCCAGAAACAATGAGCATTTGCGACGCCTTGCTGCTCAACAAGATTGACATGGAACACGCCTGCGGCCAGGTGGGCGCCTGTTCCACCTGCCACGTGGTCGTGGTGCAGGGTTTCGACTCGCTCAATGAACTGGGCGACAATGAGGAAGACATGCTTGACCAGGCCTGGGGCTTGCAGCCCCATTCCCGCCTGTCGTGCCAGGCACGCGTCAGCCAGGAAGACCTGACCGTGGAACTGCCCCGGTACACGCTCAACCACGCCAAGGAATAGTCCCCGGCGCGCTTGCCCGACTGCCCTACGGGCTTACCACATGATTTACCACATGATCACGCGCTGCTCGGGCGGCAGATACATCGGGTCGCCCGGCTTGATGCCGAACGCTTCATAGAAGCCGGGCTGGTTCTTCACCGTGCCCTTGGCGCGGAATTCGCCCGGCGAATGCGGGTCGCTCTTGATCTGGGCAATCGCCGCTTCCGGACGCAGTTTCGCGCGCCATTTCTGCGCAAAACCGATGTACAGGCGCTGTTCGCCCGTCAGGCCGTCGAGTACGGGCGATGGCTTGCCGCCGAGCGAACGCTGATAGGCCTTGTAGGTGATGGACAGGCCGGAATTGTCGCCGATGTTTTCACCCAGGGTCAGCTCGCCATTGATGTGGTAGCCAGGCACGGGGCTGTAGGCACCGTATTGCTTGACGAGACCGGCGGCCAGCGCCTTGAAGGCCGTGCGGTCCTCTGCCGTCCACCAGTTGCGCAAACGGCCCTTGGCATCATATTGGCTGCCCGAATCGTCGAAGGCATGGCTGATTTCATGGCCGAAAGTAATGCCCAGCAAGCCGTAATTGACGGCATCTTCCGCTTTCACATTGAAAAATGGCGGCTGCAGGATGGCGGCGGGAATCGTGATGGCGTTGAGGGCCGGGCTGTAGCTGGCGTTGACGGTTTGCGGCGTCATCGACCATTCGTCGCGGTCGACGGGTTTGCCCAGCTTGTCCAGGTTTTGCTGGCGGCTCCACGCGCGCGACGCACGCACGTTGGCGATCAAGTCGTTTGGCTGCGTCTTCATGCTGCTGTAGTCGCGCCAGGTATCCGGATAGGCGATCTTCGGCTTCAAGGCGGCCAGCTTGAGCTGGGCTTCCTTCTTGGTTTCCGGGCCCATCCAGTCGAGCTGCTCGATGCCATCCTTGAACGAAGCGACGAAATTGTCGAACATGGCCATCACGCGCGGCTTCGTTTCCGGCGGCAGATACATGTCCACGTAGCGCTTGCCGACGGCGTCGCTGATGGCGTTATCCGTGAAGCGCAGCGCCAGCTGCCACTGCGGTTCGCTTTGCGGCACGCCGCGCAGCACCGTGCCGTCGAACGCAAAACGCTCTTTGACGCTGGCGCTGTCCAGGTAGGACGCATAGCTTTCGATGATGCGCCAGTTCAGATAGCTCTTCCACGATGCCAGCGGCACGGCAGCCACAGCCTCGGAAAAACCATTGAGGAAGCTGGGCTGGCGCACGACGGCCGAAGAGGCTTTCGGCGCCAGGCCGGCTGCGGCAAAGTAGGCTTTCCAGTCGAAGGCCGGCGCCAGTGCCGCGAACTTGTCGAAGTCGACGCGGTTATAGGACTTGACGGGGTCGCGCATCTGCACGCGCGTCCACTGCACGGCCGCCAGACGCGTTTCGACATCGAGGATCTGCGCCGCGTGTTCAACGGCGCCCTTGTCGCCGCTCATGGCCAGCATGGTCTCGATATGCTTGAGGTATTTGGCGCGCACGGCTTGCAGCTTGGCGTCGTCTTCCTTCAGATAGTAGTCGCGGTCAGGCAAGCCCAGGCCGGACTGGCTGATGTTGACCGTGTAGTGCTCGGGATCTTGCGCATCGGGCGCCACATAGGCGGAAAACGGCGTGGCAACGCCATTGCCTTGCAGGTAAGCGAACAGCGCTGGCAAGTCCTTCTTGTCTTTTACGGCAGCAACGCGGGCCAGCTCGGTGCGCAGGGGCTTGAAGCCGGCCGCATCGCGCGCCTTGTCGTTCATGAAACTCGTGTACAGGTCGGCGATCTTGTGCGCCTCGCTGCCGGGTTTGCCGGGGTTCTTGACGGTGGCATCGATCAGGCCGCGCAGCTGGCCTTGCGCGATTTCGCGCAATTCGATATACGTGCCCCAGACGGATTTGTCGGCCGGGATTTCCGTATTGCGGGTCCACACGCCGTTGACGTAGCCGTAGAAATCATCCTTGGGGCTGACCGCGGGGTCCAGGGTTTTCAGGTCGATGCCGGAGACTGGCGCGGCGGCGGTAGCACCTTGCTGGGCGTACAGCGATGGCGAAGATAAGGCGAGCAAGGCGCAGCAAGCGGCGCTGATGAGTGAACGTTTCACGAAGATTCCTTTAATTGTTTTAACTTCATGTTGGGTAACATGCTGTGTCCAGGCATGGGAGGCAGGATTATAGTCGGCCTGCCTGCGGGCAACAATGACAGTTGAACAATTCCAGAGGTCAGCGGCCCAGGAGATCAAACAGATCCAGGCCTTTTCTATCCTGATTTTTCAGCATGTCTGCAAGCGAACCCGGCGTTGGCCCCCCATTGCCGGCCGCATGATTGAAATAGTTAAAATCGAGCTTGATCTTGTCTTCCAGGTCGCTCGCATAATTGGCGGGATATTGCGACTGTTCCAGCTGGGGCAATGCATTGAAATGCGCGAGCACCGACTTGAAGAAATTGGTCGTCTTGCCGGTAGTATTGTATTCATGCATGGCTTGCGCCACGACTTGAGTGCGCCAGGCCTCTTCTTCCTGATACGCCTGCATAAAGGCGGCACGCCGCTCGTTGATGGTAAATGTCCCGCTGTCATCGTTCGAAATGGCGGACAATTGCTCGCGCGAAAGCCCGGCAAACGGATTGGGGCCCTTCCTGTCGACATAAGCGGTGGCGGCGGCGGCCGACTTTGCCGATGCCGCGTCATTCGGTTGCGGCACCTGCTTTGCCGCGGCCGCCTTGTGTTCGGCGTCCAGCGGATACAGGATGTCATCGGTATTGTCATTCACCCACCGACCCAGCGCCGCATGATCGAAGCCCCGGATGGTGGCGCTGGTGGCCGTGGCAGCCTTCCCCAGGCGCCCGGCCAGGGTCGAAATCACGACATCGTCCGCCACGGCGCCAGCGCCGGCCGGCGCCTGGGTTGTCTGGGCCTTGTCCGATGCTGCCTTGCCTGATGACACCTTGCTGCCTTCCGCGGCAGACAGTGCCCCGGGTTGGATTCCCGCCGTGCTGATATTGACCATTGCCCGCCCTTGGATAAGTAAATGTTACTATATAAGTAAATATTACTATAGCACAACAAATGTCAAACTTGAGCAAGGAAATGGAGCAGCTTGATGCAGGAATGCAGATTCAATATTTTCGGCACGCTGATTGCCGTCCGGGGAAATCCGGGAGCATGGCGCGCATTCTATCTCGGCACGGAAGGCAAGCGCCGGCCCGCCGATTTCATTATTCCGGACGATATTCAAGCCGATGCGTTGTGCGAATACCTGGCTGACCTGTTCCACGAAGAGGCGACGCCGCGCAATAACACGGCAACGCAAATCAGCTCGCCAGCGTTCGAGGTCTAGCCTATTTCACCGGCTCGAACGTCACCGTCAGCCCATTGCCGGTGGTCCTGATCTGCGTGGGCACGAATTGCACGCCCGCGTAGCGCAATTCATCGGGCTTGAAGGTGTAGATCGGCGTTTCATGCATGAGCTGGTCGGCCACCAGGCTGGCCACCTTGGCGAACTGGCGCTGCTGCGCTTCATCCATGCCGTCGATGCTTACCTTGTCCACGCTCGCTTCGCTCAGGTAGACGGCATTGCGCTGGGCGTCGAGCACCAGACGGCCCGACATGGCCAGGCTGCCGCGCCAGCTCTGACGTATGAACGGCGGCAAGACGCTCGCATCCACGCTCAGGGCCACGCGCTCGCGCTCGGGCTGCAAGGACAGTTGCGGGTGGGTCAGCTTGACGTCCAGCACGGACAACACGCGCTTGTCGATGGGAAAGCGGCGCTCCAGGCCTTGCTGCATCTTGCTCAGCGACACATTCACGTCGCGCGGGCCGATCAGGGTGGAGCACGAGGCCAGCAGCGTGCAGGTAAAAGCGGCGATGGCGGCGGTTTTCAGCAAGGGACGGATGGCGGTCACATTCATGGATAGTCTCGGTGGAAAGATGGCGCCATCTTACACATGCGGCCGCTTTCACGCAAAAACCGGCGCCCACCTTGCGGCGGGCGCCGGTTCTTGCTTTGTTAGTGCACGAACAGGGCGATCAGTATGACGATGGGCAATGGAATGCCCAGCAGCAGCAAGAGGATGGAACGCATGGCAGTCTCCTAGATTGAAATGGATGATTTAAATGGTCACATGGCGCAGCACGCGCTCATGGTCGCGCTGGCGCCCGCCAACAGTGGCGGCCAGGCTGGCGACGAAAGCGCCCAGCAGCAAGGCGACGAACATCCACAGGGCCGTGTGGGCACCGGCCTTGCGTGCCGTATCGGCCGCTTGCTGGGCACTTGCCTTGGCATCGGCGGCGGCCTTGGCGGCGCGGCCGTAGACAGCGTCGACTCGCGCTTCTGCTTCAGCTTGCGTCAAGCCCGTGCGGCTGGCCACGACCTGGCCCAGGTAGGCGCGGTCATCGGCGGCCAGGCTGCCCGTGGACAGGCCCGTTGCAAAGATCTTGCCGATTTCCACGCGCTGGTCGGCGAGCGTGACGCCAGCAGATGCTGGCATGGGCGCGCCGCTGACGGCAGCGGATGCGGGTGCGGCGCGCAGCAGCATGTCCGAGAAGTAATCGAGCGGATTGACGGCACTGCCGCCCTCGCCCGCCTTGGACGCAGCCACGCCAGCACCAGCCGCTGCGGCCGGGGACACTGCCGCCGCCACGCCGCTGCCCGCATCGATGGCGCCGCTGAGCACGGCGCGCGTGCCGCCGGCCAACACGGCCACGGTGATCAGGGTGGCCACGGCCCAGGCCAGCAAGCCATGCGCCGTATCGCGGAAATGCACTTCATCCGTGTGGATGGAACTCCATTTCACACGCAAACGGCCGGCCATGTAGCCGCCGATGCCGGACGCGGCCAGTTGCATGAAGGCCAGCCATGCGATGGTCGACACGCCGATGGCCGTGGCGTTGAACGACCACGGCGACACGGACGACAGGCTCAGGCCCACGCCGAGGATCAGCAGGATGAAGGACAAGGCGGCTGCAGCGGCAGCGCCCGCCAGCACGGCGCCCCAGGATACGCCCGGATTGTTCAGGTCCGACACGGACAATTGTGTAGCTTGCATGGAATTCTCCCTTGGTTGTTGATTTTTTTAAGCCGTTCAGGTGGCCACGCCCTTCAGCTGTTCCTTGCGCGCGGCCATTTCCCGGCCCAGCGCATCGAGGTCGACGGCTGTATGGCGCACTTTGGGAAACATGTCACCCTCTTCTTCCTTGACGTGGTGTTCGATCTGTTCGGACAGCACCTTGACCTTGGCGTCGTACAGGTCGTCGGCGGGATCCATCGCTTCGATCTGCGCGATGAGTTCCTTGGCGCTCGCGTGCTCGACGACGGCTTCATCCATCAAATCGCCGTCGTGGATGGGGCGGCGCACGGCCGGGTAGAAGATTTCTTCTTCCAGCTGCGTGTGCACGGTCAATTCCTGGCAGATCTGGTCGGCCAACTTTTTCTTGGTGGCGAATGAGCGGTCGCTCAAGCCTTCATATTGGGCAAACAAGGCTTTGACGGCCTTGTGGTCCTGCATTAATAAACTGATCGCATTCATGGCGCCTCCTTGTTGTGGATGAGACAAGGATGCGCCATGGCGGCGTCAGCGTATGTGCGACGCCTTACACAAACTTGATATTCAATTCATATCAGTATCCTGCGGCTACTTGATGCCGTGATGGCCCATCAGGTCGTACAAGGTGGGCCGGCTCACACCCAGCAAGTCAGCCGCGCGGGCGATATTGCCGTCAGCCCGCGCCAGCGCACGCACCATGGCCTTGTATTCGGCCGCTTCGCGGGCCTGGCGCAGGTTGATGGCCTCTTCCATGGGCGCCGCTTGGGCGCTGGCGGACAAGCCCAGATCGTCGGCCGCGATCTGCGGCCCGTCGCTCATGATGACGGCGCGCTTGATGCAGTTTTCCACCTCGCGCACATTGCCGGGCCAGCCATGGCTTTCGATCAGCTGCAGCGCGCCCGCGCTGAAATGCAGGTTGCTGCGTCCCTCGCTGGCGCAGAACTTGTTCTTGAAATGGTGGGCCAGCAAGGCTGCATCGCCAGCTCGTTCGCGCAGGGGCGGAATGCGCAAGACGATTTCGCTGAGGCGGTAGAACAGGTCTTCGCGGAAACGCCCCTGTTCCGCCAGCATTTTCAAATCCTGGTGCGTGGCGCAGACGATGCGCACGTCGACGGCGATCTCGGCGCGCCCGCCCACCCTTTCGATGACTCTTTCCTGCAGGAAGCGCAGCAATTTCGCCTGCAGGGCCATCGGCATGTCGCCGACCTCGTCGAGAAAGAAGGTGCCGCCGTGAGCCAGCTCGATCTTGCCCAGGGTTTGCCGCGCCGCGCCCGTAAATGCTCCCCGCTCATAACCGAACAGCTCGCTTTCCAGCAGGTTTTCCGGGATGGCCGCGCAATTGATGGCCACAAAACGCTGCGCATGGCGGCTGGACAGTGCATGCAAGCCCTTCGCAATCAATTCCTTGCCGCTGCCCGAGTCGCCCAGCAGCATCACGCTGGCCGACGAGGGCGCCACTTTTTCCACGCTGCGGCACAGTTTCAGCATGCCCGGATCGCGGCTGACGATGCCGGCCAGCGGCGAGTCCGCCTGCGTCTGCAGCATGCGGCGGTTTTCCTGCTGCATGGCGTGCAGGTAGAACGCGCGGGCGATGACCAGGCCCAGCATGTCGGCGTCGAACGGTTTCTGGTGGAAATCGTAGGCGCCCAGGGCGATGGCCTTTAACGCATGCGCCCGCTCCTGGTTGCCCGAGAGGATGATGACCTTGGTGTCCGGCGCCAGCGCGAGGATGTGCTGCAGGGTGGCCAGGCCTTCCGTGGCGCCGTCCGGGTCCGGCGGCAAGCCCAGATCCATCGTCACCACGGATGGCTGGTGGCGCCGCACCAGCGCCAGCGCCGTTTCACGCTCGCCCGCCAACAAGACTTCATAGCCGTCAAAACTCCAGTGCAACTGCTTTTGCAGGCCCGGATCGTCTTCGATGACCAGCAGTTTTTGCTTGCCCATGGCACTCCTTTGCTAGGCCGCGTGCAGCGGCAGGATCACGCGAAACCTGGTGCCGACCTCGGGTTCGCTGCGCACTTCCAGGCTGCCGCCCACTTCGCGCAGGTATTCGCGGCTTTCGAACACGCCGATGCCCATGCCCGCCGTCTTGGTCGTGTCAAAGGGCTTGAACAGGCGTTCGCGGATGAATTGCTCGCTCATGCCCTGCCCCGTATCGTCGAGCTCGACCACGGCCGTGTGCTGCTCGCGCCGCAGCCGTACGGCCACCTTGCCATCGCTGGCTGTGGCCTCGATGGCGTTCTGGATCAAATGGCCCAGCACTCTTTCCAGCCGAGCGCGGTTGGCCAGCACCGTCAGCTCGGCATCGACAATTTCCAGTCGGGGCGCCGGCGCCAGGCTGGCCTTGGCGGCCACGGCCTGGCGCAGCAAGCCATCGAGCAGCAGCGGCGCCGGCGCTTCCGGCGCCTCGCCACGCGCCAGCTTCTGCAGCAAGGTCTTCATTTTCTGCACGGAATGGTCCAGGGTGCCCAGCATGTCCTGCTGGAAGGCGGGATTGGCGCGGTGCTTTTCGGCATTGCTTAACAACAAGGACAGCTGGAACACGAGGTTTTTCAAGTCATGCACAATAAAAGTGGACATGCGGTTGAACGAGTCAAACTGGCGCGACACCGTCAGGGTGTCGAGCGATTCGCGGTGCGCCAGGTAGCTGGCGGCTTGGCTGCCGGCAATTTTCAGCACGTCGCGGATTTCCCAGTTCAAGCCGATACGCGTACGGGGCCGCGCCAGCGCGACAAAGGCGAACAGCTGGCCATGCAGCATCAAGGGCAGCAGCAGCCACACGTCGGGCAGCGCCAGCAGCGCAGGCGGTAGCTGCAAGCCACCGTACTGGCGCGGGTTTTGCCGACAGTAAGGCACGTCGATCACCCACTGCCGCGCTTCCAGAAACTGACACAGGCTGCCGGTCGCCGGCTCGCTCCACGTGCTCGGTGGCCAGTTCCAGGTGGCGGCCGGGGCAAACTGCCCCTGTTCGCGCACTATCCACAGCGCGCCGGCGCGGCTTTCGACCAGCTGCGCCATGGCCTGTATCGTGCGTTCGCCCAGGGCCGGGCCATCTTCAGACAAGGCCCGCGTAAAACGCAGCCATTCTTCGCGGTAATCGAAGATGGCGTTATAGAAATGCTTGTTGATGGTGACCTTGAGCTTGGCGCGCAGACTGCCGGAGAACAGCGCGCCCGCCAGCAGCAGGGCCGCGCCGCCCAGGTAAGCCATCTGCATCAGCGAACCCCAGGTGCCGCCGACATAGCGCAAGTAGTAGGCGCTGGCCGCCATGGCCAGCAAATAGATGGCCGAACCCAGCAAAGCGGCCGAACGGTACAGCATCTGGCGCGAGACGGACAGACCCAGCGCCCAGCCTGGATTGCGCGCGGCCGACACGGCCAGCAGCGGGGCGCACAGGGCGTCGACGATGCCGCGCGCGGCCCAGATATCATCGTTGATCGCGCGAAACAGCAAGGCGTCGCTGTACAGATAGAAATCGTAGGCAAACAGGCCGCCCACGCCCAGGCAGGCAAACTTGATGCCCCAGCGTTTCAAGGGCGGCGTGTTGCGGTACCACTGCTCCACCAGCAGCATGCCCAGCACGGCCAGCAGCAAACGGCAGACACTGGCGATGATACGCGCCGGCAAAGGCAGCGCCAGCCACGACGAGGCCATGGACAACAGCCAGGGCGCCAGCGCCGTGAGGGCGACGCCGGCCAGCACCAGACGCAAGCGGGGCCGCGACGGTTCGATCAGCAGCAGCAAAAAAACCAGCCAGGCCAGGGTGCGCAGCAACTCCAGCGCATCGCCGGCCAGCGCGATGCGTTGCCCCAGCAGCACCAGCACCACCGTGCCCGTGGCCCAGCCCCCCGTCGCCAGGCAGGCGAGCAGCAAGGCGCGCACGTTTTGCCGCGCGCGCCAGTTGCTGATGAATAGCAGTGCCAGCGCGAAGAAGGCCAGCGACGCGAGGCCGTGGCTGAGGGCCGCCGCATCAGTCTGCGCCAGCCAGGCCGATTGCGCCCGCATTATCGGCTGCCCTTGCCAAACAGCACCACCTGCACCGTGTCGAGCAGGATCAGCAAGTCGAGGAAGAGGCTATTATTTTTCACATAATATAAATCGTATTGCAGCTTCTTCACGGCATCGTCGACGGAGGCGCCATATTGATAGCGCACCTGCGCCAGGCCCGTGATGCCGGGCTTGATGCTATGACGAATGTTGTAGTACGGCACCTGCTGCTTCAGTTGCTCGACAAAGTAGGCACGCTCGGGGCGCGGCCCCACAAAACTCATCTCGCCGCGAAACACATTGAGCATTTGCGGCAATTCGTCGATGCGCAGCTTGCGGATCAGATTGCCCACCCGTGTGATGCGCGCATCATTGGCCAGCGCCCAGATGGGCTTGCCATCGCGCTCGGCATCGCAGCGCATGCTGCGAAATTTCAGCACCTTAAAGGGCAAGCCGTCGCGCCCCACCCGCTCCTGCTGGTAAAAAACGGGGCCGCCGTCTTCCAGGCGGATGCTCAGTGCTGTCACCAGCATCACGGGCAGCGCCGCCAGGCAGATGACGCTGCTGGCGGCCAGGTCAAACAGGCGCTTCGAGGCGGCGCGGAAAAAACTCTGGTCGAAGCCGCCGCCATAGATCAGATAGCTGGGCTGCAAGGAATCGATGCGGATTTGGCACGCTTCGCGCTCGAAAAACGTGGCCGCGTCGATCACTTTCACGCCGCCCAGCGCGCATTCCAATAGCTGCTTGGCAGGAAACGCCCCATTGCGCCGGTCGCTGACGGACACCACGATCTCATGCGCCGCATGGCGCTGGGCCATGGCCAGCAGCGACGGCTCGGCCGGCAGCAAGGCCGAGACCGGCACGCAGCATTGCTCTCCAGCCACATCGACGCAGCCGACCACCGTAAACTGGTGGAAACCGATCTTGCTCGCTGCCAAGTCCATGCATTCGCGCGCCAGTGCCCCGCCACCCACCAGGATCAGCCGGCCTTCCATCAGCGGCGATTGCGAGGATTTGAACACCACCAGGCGCGCCAGCAGCACGCCGATGGCGCCCAGGCCAAAGATCAGCACGCTGCCGCGCCCGAAATGCAAGGACGGGATGAAACGGATCAAGACGCTGAGCACGGCAAAGCCCAGCGCGAACGAAGGCAGGATGCGCAATAAAGTGTTGCGGATATCTTCACGCGAGCGGTGCTGGTACATGCCCAGCGCACTCATGCTCAGCACGATGACCAGCGCAAAGATCGTGGACGAAAGGTAAAGCTCACCCACCCGCACCAGGCGGCTGTCGTCCGCCAGCCACAGCATCGATGTCAGGGTGGCCGACAGCAACAGGATCATGATTTCCAGCAACAGCAATATAAACGCTGTTTTCGAGACATAATGGCTGAAGATGCGGATCATGGTTCCTCCTGCGGCAAAAAGCGGCACGCCGCGCACAGGGCGACCTGCTGCTGTCTTGCCATGATGGCCAACTGTTCCGCGAGGACATTGATGCGCCACAAGCTACGCCCCCGGCGATCTTTCGCTTGCAGAATTTATCTCAACACATTACCGAATGAGGGGAAATGGCATATAGTATGCTTCCCCTAAATGAGATGAATGTCATGAAATTTGATGTAGCGATTGTCGGCAGTGGCCTGGCGGGTTTATCGGTTGCACTGCATTTAGCTGAGACGCGCACTGTCGCGATCATTTCCAAACGCGCGCTGCTCGATGGCGCCAGCAACTGGGCGCAAGGCGGGATCGCGGCCGTGCTGGACTCGGGCGACAGCCATCAGCAGCACATCGAAGACACACTGATAGCGGGCGGCGGCCTGTGCGACGAGAGCGCCACGCGCTATATCGTCGAACACGGCCGCGAAGCCATCGAATGGCTGATCGAGCAAGGCGTGCCGTTTACGCGCGACGCCACGGCCGAACTGGGCTTCCATCTGACCCGCGAAGGTGGCCATAGCCAGCGCCGCATCATCCACGCGGCCGACGCCACGGGCCATGCCGTGCAGGTGACCCTGGAAGAAAAGGTACGTTCCCACCCGAACATCAGCCTGTTCGAACACCATTGCGCCATCGACCTGATCACCTCCGACAAGCTGGGCATGAAGCCGACACAGCGCAATGCGCAACCGCATTGCCACGGCCTGTACGTGCAGGATGAGCAAACGGGCAAGGTGCACACCTTTGCCGCCGAGCACACGGTGCTGGCCACGGGAGGTGCCGGCAAGGTGTATTTATACACAACGAATCCCGACACGGCCAGCGGCGACGGCATCGCCATGGCCTGGCGCGCCGGCTGCCGCGTGTCGAACATGGAATTCATCCAGTTCCACCCGACTTGTTTGTACCACCCGTATGCGAAATCCTTCCTGATCACCGAAGCCATCCGTGGCGAAGGCGGTTTGCTGAAACTGCCGCCTGAAGCGGGCGCAGCGGCCGGCCAGCGCTTCATGCTGGCCCACGATGAGCGGGCCGAACTGGCGCCGCGCGACGTGGTGGCGCGCGCCATCGACTTTGAGATCAAAAAGCGCGGCCTCGATTACGTGCACCTGGATATCAGCCACAAGCCGGCCGAGTTCCTCATCGAACACTTCCCCACAATTTACGCGCGCTGTTTGGAACTGGGCATCGACATCACCAAGCAGCCTATCCCCATCGTGCCTGCCGCCCACTACACTTGCGGCGGCGTCGTCACGGACCTGTCCGGTCGCGCCGACTTGCCGGGCCTGTATGCAGTGGGCGAGACGGCCTGTACCGGCTTGCACGGCGCGAACCGCCTGGCGTCGAATTCCTTGCTGGAATGCATCGTCATCGGCCGCGCTTGCGCACAGGATATCGAAAGCAAGGAAAAGCTGGGCACGCCGTATTTGCCCGACTGGGATGAAAGCCGCGTCACGGATGCGGATGAAGAAGTGGTGATTTCCCACAATTGGGATGAACTGCGCCGCTTCATGTGGAATTACGTGGGCATTGTGCGCACGACCAAGCGCCTGGAGCGGGCCCAGCACCGCATCGCCCTGCTGAAAGAGGAAATCGACGAGTACTACCGCAACTTCCGCATCACGCACGACTTGCTGGAATTGCGCAATCTGGTCGACGTGGCGTCGATGATCGTCAACAGCGCCCTGTCGCGCCGCGAAAGCCGTGGCCTGCACTTCAGCCGTGATTATCCGGAAACCTTGCCGAAGGCCATCGCCAGCGTGCTGACGCCGCCGCACAGGTAGACAACAAGGCAACCGCCTCCTGATTCGGAAGGCAGGCGCATCGTGCGATCAGTCATTGCGGTGTTCCGCTATCGGCCAGTAGCGGCCATCGCAACGAATTACTTGATTGACATGACGCTTCGCTTACGATGAGAGCGATGGAAAAGCCAAGAATACAAGTGGACTTCAACGAACTGGTTCAACCGGATGTGGTGTTGCTATCAAAAACCGACCTTGTTATTGATGCAACGAGTGCCAGTGTATTGCTTAGTGAAGGCCTGCCGGTATTTGTTTATGAATACAATTGCTACGCCGATGGCACCGAAGAGTATTTGCTTGCCGAGGGCACTGCTGAATTGAATGACGTTGCTGCCAATGGCGAGTGGAGCAAACCCGCGAAATGGTGTTGCCGCATCCATGACAACGGCGTGCGGGTAGAAATAACTTGATCGTATAGGCCTCAGCGTGAGGTCAAACGGTACGCTTTGGAACGGAACCTGGCAATAGCAGCTTTCGGCCAGAAGCCGATGTTGCAAGCGACAGTTAAACTGTTGATACATTCACTGACCGCCCTGATCGGCCCACACTATTATGTTCATCCGTCTCGCCTTCCTTGCCGCCACCCTGACGCTCGGCTTCGCCGATTCGGCCGTCGCCGATACCGCCGTCCTTGAAAAACTCACGGCCAGCCGGCTCGCTATCACCGTTGACAAAGGCACGTTATCGGGACCCGGTGCGGCACTGCTGCTACAGGCTTCGCGCCAGGCGCAGTACGTCCTCCTCGGCGAGGATCACGGTGTCGCCGAGATCGCCCAATTCTCATCCGCCTACTTCAATGCCTTGCCCCCTGCCGGCTTCACGACCTTGGTAACTGAAAATGGTCCAGCCGTGACGAGCGCGCTCGAAGGGATACTCAAGGGCCCCGACGCGGTTGCTGCTATCGCCAGATTCGACGCCACCTATCCAGACTCCGTTGCTTTCTACACCATGCGCCAGGAAGCAGAGATGCTCGCCGGCTTTGCCCTGGCCGCAGGACCGCGCTTCAAGCACTGGGGCATCGATCAGGAATTCGTGGGGGCGGCCAAATACCTGATCACCCTGATGCTGGCCCAGCCGGTTAATCCGGCCGCCCGCGCGAAGCTGGAAGCCTTGCGTCAAATGGAAGCTGTCGCATCTCAAAAGGCGGCAGCCACCGGCAATCCCTTCGAGTACTTTATGCTGTCGGCCCCAAGCGAGGAACTGACCTCGTTGCGCCCGCTACTTGCCGGCCCCAAAGAGCAAACCGCGCTAGGGCTGCTCGATGCATTGCTGGCCACCCGCGCCATCTATCAGAAAAGCGCCTCTCAAGTGCCCGGTGATCGCGACCTCTCCAACCGCTTACGTTTGACGCTGTTAAAGCGGACCCTGGAAACCCGCCTCGGCATGCAAGAGCAAAAGCTGGTGGTCAAGGTCGGCGCAAATCACGCATACAAGGGTATTAATCCACTCAACAATCGTGACATTGGCAACTTTCTGGCTGAACGCGCCGAAGGCCAGGGCCGTACCTCGCTGCACCTGATCGTGCTGGCGGCGAAGGGTACGCAACTGAGATTCGCGGGAGCGCGCAAGCCATATCAGCCGGCACACATCGAACTTGACAGCCCGGCCTTCAATCTGCTGGCCAGTGCAGGCGCCACCGACGGCAGCTGGTCTCTATTTGATATGCGGTCACTGCGGCCAGGCTCGCGCAAACTGGCGGGGGGCGACATTGAAATGTTTAACCTGATCAACGGCTACGACTTTGCCCTGATTATCCCCGAAGGCAGCGCTTCTGCGCAGCTCGTGACACCATAGAAGGGTTGGAGGGAATAACACTTACTGCTGACGTAGCCCTTGTGTTATTTGAGCTGTTGAGCCGCTACTCTGATTCAGACCAGTTGAACATAGTAGACCAAGCAGAACAAAGAGCGCTCTGGAATCTGTGCTGCTTTTTTGAGAAGAAATCAGTAGCTCCATTTAATATGGAATATGGTCAAGCGCTGTCAAAAGCTCGGACGCGATTGCGTGATGAGGAATAATTTCGAACTTCCGCTTTGGGGCGGAAACTGCCGACGACGGCAATCGGCCAAAACCGGTCCTTCAACGGTCAAGGGCTAAAGGGAAAAATGAAAAATCTCATCTTGGAAAAAACCGATCAGGTCCGCTGGTATACCAACATGCGCGACGTGTTCGAGGCCGCCAACATTGCGCCGCAAGACTATGACTGGTACGTCAGCGACATCGAAACTAACTGGAAGCCACCGGGGTTTAAGCTGGATGATCAATGGTTCACCGGCGACGAACTCGCAGGCTTTCTGCTTGCCAACGAGATTCAGTTTATCTGGGCGGTGTTTAGTGCGGTACCGAAGGGGCTTCGTCCGATAACTACTCCGGCGCCATGCGTTGAGGACAACCCGCGATATTGGGACGGCACGGAACCGGGGCCGCAGCTAGAAGGTGCTTTGTTCGAAATTGCTTGCTGGGATAGTAGTGGAACGATTCTGATCAATCTGCCAGCGCAGGCCATCGATTCGTTCGTTACCCGATATCCAGGCGCCAAGCCATTGGCGGCCGCCCGTTCCTGATGGATGCTGGAAGGTCCGCTTTGGGGCGAATCCAGCCTGACGATGCAGCCGCTAGATTTTCACCCTGACAACCTGCTATGCTGCCCGAACGGCCGGGTTCGGCCAAAAGCTGACATTGAGAAAGTCATACCGAGCGACTGCTTCTGCGCCGAAGAACTCCACTTTGAGTCCAGTGCACTACTTCGATCCTAGACCGTTCCACAAGTTATGGGGTCCACGGGAGGGTTAACCGACCCAGCCAACCGCACTTGTATCAAATCCAGCAGCGCCCGCACACGCGCGGTCACGGAATGGCGATGGCTGTATGCCCCCAGTAATTTCAGGGGCGCGGGACACAGGTCCAGTGGTACCTCCTGCAATCGGCCCGTAGCAAGATCTTCCTGGCAGGGATAGGCCGCCACAATCGCGAAGCCGATGCCTTGCCGTGCGCCTGCCACTGCCAGTTCTCCGCTGTTGACGCGGTAACGGCTGCGGACCGGCACCTTGACGATTTCTCCCGCAGCGTTCTGAAACTGCCAGGGCTGACCTTTCAGCGCACTGAGGGTGGTGATGCACGGTAGAGACTTCAGTTCGCGCACATAGTGTGGCATGCCGGTCTTGGCTAGCAAGGTGGGGGCGGCAACCACGATGCTGGGCAGGGTGGCGAGTTCGCGGGTGATGAAAGTACTGTCCTCCTGATGGCCACGGTGGAAGACGATTGAAAGATCGACGTCCTCTCGAAGTACCTCAAGTCCGGTCATCCGGGTATCGCATTCAAGCTCGATGCCTGGATGGAGGCTACAGAATTCGGCCAGGATAGGAGCTAGCAGCCTTGGCGCTTCGCCTGGCATGCACATCCTTAGGGGGCCACGCAGCTCACGCTGTACTGCGCCAAGCTCTTCCTCGGTGGAGAGCAAGGCGTCGAGCAAGGGTTTTGCGCGTTCGTAGAGTAGCCTGCCAGCTTCCGTCATGCGCAGGTGGCGGGTGCTGCGTTCCAGCAGGCGGACGCCCAGCATGCGTTCCAGCGAGGCGACGTGGCGGCTAACGTTAGAAGATGGCAGGGTCAGCAGGCGTGCTGCGCCGGCAAAGCTTTGTTCATCGACGACCGCCACGTAGACACGGACTGTATTCAGGTCGAGGGCATTGCGCATTATTATCCCGATTAAGGTATGAAAGCTATCCATTTTCACATACTAGTACTCCACAGTGGCGGAATTTAATATGCCATCTCGTCCGATGAATCGCCGTCGGCGGCACGTCGGGACGGATTGAATAGGAGAGCTTTAGCATGGAAATCGGAATACTTGGCGGCGGCATTGCAGGGTTGAGCGTGGCGCTTGCCTTGAGCAAGCGGGGGTACAGTCCCCGCGTATATGAGCGCCGGGCGGGGCCGGCAACCATGGGGGCTGGCGTGACGCTCTGGCCCAATGCCAGCTTTGTGCTGGAAGAACTGGGACTGCTGCAAGACATTGAGGCCATTGGCGGTAGACCGCTGACAATGCGTCGCCAGGATGCTGCGGGAAATGCACTGGGGGGCCTCGATATTGGTTTGCTGGACCGGACGATGGGATACCCGACCTACACGGTGCTGCGCAGGCACCTGCAGGAGGTGTTGCTGGATCATGCGGCACGGGCAGGGATTCCGGTGGAGTTCGGGCACCGGGCGGTGGCTATTGAGCTTGATACTCATAGCAGAGCCGTGGCCCATTTCGAAAATGGCGCGAGCGTCCGCCCGGATCTGCTCATTGGGGCCGACGGCCGCATGGAATCAGTGGCGCGCAGGTTTGTCGCGGGTGACAACACACCAATCTATCAAGGCTTTGTGAACTGGATTGGCGTAGCGCAGGGGCCGCATGCGCTGGTGAACGATGTTTCGATTCAAGACTTCTGGGGGGTGGGCAAGCGCTTCGGTTGCGTGCCGGTCCGGCCGGATCTGGTCTACTGGGCGGCGGCGCAGGCACGGCCATTGCCGATGGCGGCGCCTGCAGCGGATATGCGTAAGGAAATTGAGGACCTGTTCGCGGAATGGCCTGAGCCTGTCACACGTCTCATCCAGGCGACACCGGCGGATGCCATCCGACTGATTGCCGTGCACGACTTGGAGCCGCTGCACACGTGGAGCCGGGCAAATGTGCTGCTCGTGGGAGATGCGGCGCACGCGCCGTTGCCGACGTCGGGGCAAGGAGCCTGCCAGGCGCTTGAGGATGCGTGGCATTTGGCCCGGTGTTTGGATGGTGCAAGTGGAGGCTTGGAAGACATCTTCCAGGCGTTTGCGAGAATTCGCGCTCCCAAAACCGCAAGGCTGGCGGAACAGGGCCGGGTCTTCGCACGTGGGTTGTTCGCCACAGATACCGAAACCTGTCGCATCCGCAACGAGAGGGCCAAGGCGTCCGATCCTGTGCGTGACGTGCAGGTCTTGGCAGCCGGATGGAGCCAGGGTCTACCGCTGCTTGGTGGCGCAGACAGCACGTCAGTGGAGGTAGGCGGCTTTGACAGCCTTTACCGCATTGAATGATGTGTACGGGATTCCACGCGGATAGAAAGTCATGTCCCCAGTGACGAAAGCCGAGCGGCCGGCTGAGCTTGACAGGAGCTGGATGCGATTTTTCAGGTTTTATGCAAGCGCCTCTTCCCACGCATCCGGTCAGCTTGCATGTGGGCATCAGCCGGTAAGCGTTACATAGCAGACCGTGGCCATCGAAACTCGAACGGCGGCTATGGGGAGACAGCTGCCGACCACAACAAGCCCTGCTCGGCGCAGGCAGCCGTGCGCCACGGTCCGGTGCAGGCTGGCAGCGGTGTTTATACGCGAAACGACGCCACCGGCACCGTGACGCGACGGGACAAAGTCTGAACTCCCCCCAGTGTCCTTTCCAGTAGCGGTACATGCGTCGCAAAAAGTCAGGCCACGCATTACGGATCGAAAGGCAATAACTTTCCCTGGTCAGGGTTCCGGCATGTCGAACGCAATCCCATCTTCCGTGTACGACATTTTGGCTGAATCTCCAGTGCACTTTCCCTGGGGCTCGTCAGCTACATAGCGGCATTCGCTTTCCACACTGCCATCTGCACGCCAGTGCCGGGTCCAGCCCTGGCGTTCGCCATTCACGTACTCGATCAGCTGGCGCGGCTTGCCATCGGCGTACCACGAACGCAATGCGCCCTCCTCGCGCCCACCTGCATTCCACTGCTTTTGCACGATCAAGACGCCGGCCCGGCTGAAGCGCTGTTCGCTGCGCATGACGTAGTGCCCGCTATGCGTGCGCTTGCTGGCGACCTTGCCGTCCGGATAATACTCGACGCTTTCGCCGGCAGGCTTGCCGTCGACATAGTTGCCTGTGCGATGCACCTTGCCATCCGGGAAATAACTGGTGCTCGGCCCCGTCTGGATGCCGTTCACATACAGGCTGCGGCTTTCTACTGTGCCGTCCGGATAGAACAGCAGCAATTCGCCCTCCGTCTGGCCCTTGACCTGCGTCATGCGCGTGCGCAGCTTGCCATCCTTGTCGAACGTTTCCACCAGACCATCGGCACGGGCGCCGTTGCGGTAGGTGCGCGACTCGATCAGCTTGCCATTCTGGTGATAGGTCTGCTCTTCCCCCTCCTGCACGCCGTTGCGCCACGTGCCGCGTATGGACATCTTGCCGTCAGGGTAATAGCGGGTCTGCGTCCCCTGCTGCACGCCTCGCCCATCTTGCTCAACCTGCATTTCCAGCTGTCCATGCGGGTAATACATGCTGTAGTTGCCCACCAGCTTGCCGCGCAGGTAATCTGGATCGTTGACCAGACCCGTCAGACGCTTCGGCTCGCCTTCGCGCACATGATAAACCTCGACTTGCCAGGTGCCTGGCGTACTGCCTGGCGGCAGCGGCAGGACCAGCGCATAGCGCGCATGTTCCTTGACTTCGCCGCGCGACAGATTGTGATTCAGGTACAAACGCGGCTTGCCGTCGGCACAGGCCTGCGGCTCGCAGCGGCCCAGCTTGCCAACTTCGGGCATGGCGAGCGCTCCCGCTTCGCCTCCCACCTTGCCTGGCGCGGGACAGAATGTGATACGCATCAACAAGGGCGTCTTGTTGCGGATCAAGGTAGCCAATTGATGCTTCATGGCGACATACTGATCCTTATCCAGGCGCACGGAAACGGCATTCATCAGCACCTGCCTGCCGCCGCAGCCGCTGTCGCTGGCGAGGGTCAGCACATCGCCGTCGGGCGTCGCCTTGATCGCGGTGACTACTTGCCGCTGCTCAATCTCGGCGTTGGCCAGCGCCGGCAACAGCAGCATGGCGCCAAATAAATGTTTCAAAGTGCGCGCCATGCCTGCTCCTTGCGCAACAATTCCGGCGCTGGCGGCGCTTCGCCGCAAGCCCCCTGAGCCTTGCCGGCCACATACTGGCATTCACTCTTCAGACTGCCATCCTCGCGCCAACTGCGGCTCCATCCCTCGCGCCGGTCGTTCACGTACTCGATGGATTGCTCGGGCTTGCCGTTCTCGTACCACGAGCGCGACGTGCCTTGTTCACGCAATTGCGCATCCCACCGTCTTTCCAGCACCAGCACACCCTGGGGGCTGTAGCGCTGCAAGCTCAGCAGCCCGCCCTTGTCGCCATACTCCTGGCGGCTCTCCACCTTGCCATCTGGATAGAATTCCATTGCCACGCCCGTGGGTAAATCGTTAACCTGCGTCATCCTGGCTCGCACGGCGCCATCGGGGTAGTAATTCGTGCTCACGCCGTTGAACTTGCCGTGCTGCATTTCCGCGCGGCTGGAGATTTTTCCATCCGGGAAGTACGTGAGCATCTCGCCATCCATCTTGCCGTCGCGCAAAGTGTAGCTGCTGCTCAGCTTGCCATTTTCATCAAACTTCTGCACGGGCCCGTCGAGTTGCTTGCCATCTCGGTAGCTGCTCGTCTCGCTCAGCTTGCCCGTGGCGTGATAACGCTGGTGCTCGCCCTCGGGCAAACCATGGCGCCAGTTACCGCGCAACTCCAGGGTGCCATCGGGAAAGTACTTGCTGCCGATGCCGTGCTGCTGACCCTGCCCATCCTGCGCAACCTGTTTCTCGATTTTGCCGTTCGGGTAATACGTGACATAGCCGCCCACCAGTTCCCCGGATGCATAATCGGCCTTGTTGACCTGGCCGGACAGGCGCAGCTTGTGGCCGGCGACGCTATAAATCTCCACTTTCCACGTGCCTGGCAGCTTGCCTTTCGGCAAGGGCAACAGCAGCACATTCGGTGCTTTTTCTTGCTCGATGGGGAAGAAACGGTCGTGCAGGTACAGCCGCGCCCGGCCATCGGCGCAGACCGCTGGCGTGCAGGCGGCGATGTCGCGCACGATGGGTACGCTCGCATCCTCCGGGCATTTTTTCAGGGTGACGCGCATGGGCGTCTTGTTGCGAATGTGCCGGGCCAGATCGGCTTTCAGCGCGTCGTAAGGCGCCTCGTCCAGGTTCACCGAGCGGGCATCCATGCGTATCTGCTTGCCGCCGCAGGCCGTCGTGCCCGCAATAGTGTACACATCGCCGCCTTCGCTATCTGGCTCGGCCGCCATGGCTGTCACTACCAGGCGCTGCACGATGTCCGCCTGCGCCATGCCTGAGGCCAGCAAGGAGGCGCCCAGTAAGGCGCATATAATCTTGATTTTCATGGGATTCCTTTAATTTTCCGCCGTGACGGCCACACCGCCCGGCACGAAGCTGACCCGGCCATCGCGGTAGCGCACCAGCACCACCACCTCGGCATCCCGCAATTGACCGTGCTGCACGGCCGGCAAGTAGGTCCAGCGCTTGACGCTATCGAGCAGCACCTTGTTAAGCATCGGCTCCATCGGCAACTCGGCCGCCGCATAGGTCAGGGTGCCGTCGGCCGCGATGGTCAGGGTCAGGCGGTTTTCACCCGTTGCGTGCTTTTCGTCCAGCACGCCATACGCAACCGTCGTCATCGTCTCGCGCTGTACACTGCCGACCTGGTCCCGCAAGGGCGGCAAGGCCTTCAGCCTGGCTGCCAGCAGCGCGCCCTCGGCCAGCACCTTGTCCCAACGTTTCTGGTAAGCGCCCGGCTGCGCCAGACGCAGCACCTTGGCGTTCAGATCCATGCGCTGCGTCATGCGCGCGACGCCATTGTCGGCCGGCTGACCCGGCTCGGCTGGCAAGGCATGCTCCACGGCGTAGCGGTAAGCCGTCAGTTGCGCCAGCGCCACCAGATTGACGGCATCGCCCTCGTCGCCGCCGCGCAGCTGCGCCGCGGCCGCGATGCCCAGCCAGGCCGTGCCATCCGTTGGGTGCGCCCACACGGCTTGCTCGAAGTACTGGCGCGCCGCCTGCGGTTCGTTCAGGCTCAGATGCATGCGGCCCATGGCCGCCGCCACCAGATGGTCGCGCGGGTTCGCTTGCAGCAGGTCAAGATAGGTCGCGACCAGCCCCGGCTCATAGCCGGGCACCCAGCCCAGGCCCTCCAGCAACGAGGCGCGCAGCTGCGCCTGCGTGCGGTCGACGCCGTAGTCGGACGGCTTTTCCTGGCCGGAACGGTACAACAGCTGCAAGCCGCGCGTGACGGCGTCATCGTCGCCCTTGCTGATCGCTTGCGACAGGCTGCGCACGGCCTTGCGCGCATCGGACGGCTGGAAACCGGCCGCCTTGCGCGTACGCCAGCGAAACACTTCCAGGCCAGCCGCCTGCTCGGCTTGCGCCTGCAAGCTGGCCTTGGCCTTGGTTTCATTCGGCGACGAGGTCCAGGCCGTAAAGCCGATCAGGAACAGCACGATCAGCAGCACCACGACGGCCCAGCCCTTGCCCGTGATGCCGCCGCCCGTGTTGCCCGCCACTGGAATGGCGGCGGGCGCCTGCCCCGGCGCCGTGCGGCGCGTACTGCGCTGCGGCGGCTGAGGCTGAGGCTGAGACTGCGCCAGTATCTGCTGCTGCGCCTGCACGGACGCTTGCGCGGCCGCGACGATGACCTTGTCGCGCGCGCAGGCGGCGCAGCCCTGGCCCGCAAAATGCTGGTGTTCGGGATTGACGGTACACACGACGAGCTTGCCGCCGCTGCGCTGTGCATAGCCGCGCAACAACTGCGCCCAGTCGGCAGCCGACGGGCGCTGCGGTTTGGGGGACTGGGAAAACGCACGATCGAACATGGCACGCAATTCGGGCGGCATCAGCGCGTGGCCGCTGGTGGCGTTCGGCGCCAGCTGCTTGTGGCGCTTCACGCCATACGCATAGCAGCCGTCGCGAATGCGCCCGGGAATGTCGGTGGCCACCTGCGCATTGCCTGGCCGCCCGCTGTACGGGTGGATGCCGAAGTTGAGCAACTGGAAGATGATAACGGCCAGCGCAAATCGGTCTTGCGCCATTTCGGTGCCCGCCGGCATGCCCTTGCGCTGGAATTCCGGCGCCAGGTAGTCAGCCGTGAATTGCTCGGCAGGAAAACGCTCGGCATGGCCCTGGATGCTGAAACCATCGCAGTCAAGCATGGCGATGTACAGCGAATCGCGGTAAAAGCGCAAGTTCACAGGTTTCAGATCGACCACGTAATGCTGCTGCTGGTGCAGCGCATCGATGACGGCGGCCAGGTTGGCGGCCAGGGTCAGCTTGGGACCGAGCCCCGTGGGCAAGCCGGCCGCGCGCGCCTGGCGCTCCTGCATGATCTGTTCCAGCTCCGCCGTCTGCGCCATGTCCAGCAGGGGCATGACGAAACCGGCAAAGCCGCCCTGGCCGTCGAACACGGCCGCTTGCGGCCAGGCGATCTGCACGTAGCGCTTGCCGTTTTCCAATTGATCGGGCAGCTCGGGCGACAGTTCCAGCATCGCTTCGAGCTTGCGCCGGTTGGCGGCCCGGTCCAGGTGCGGGTGGTACAGCTTGGCCACCTGCGCGGGCGCGCCGGGCAACAGATACACGCTACCCGCGCCGCCGCTCTTGACGAGTTTGCCCAGGATCAAACTACGGACTTTATCCAGCCAAATTTTTCCACCCGGACTCAGGCCCGGTGTCACACCCTGCTTCTGGCTCATGCGCGCAAGGCCAGCAGCAGGGTCTTGTCGTCGCCCGTGATCTGGTGCGTGCGCGGGTCGGCCAGGGTGGACGCCAGCGCCTCGTTGCCCAGTTCGATACTCCCGACCGTGCGCAGATAGCCTTGCACGGCATCCATGAAAGGCGCATACAGCGCCGCATTGTTCTTGCTCATGGCAAAGGGCATGCAGCCGTCCGACATCAGCACGACGCCGCGCGCGGCTTGCGGAATCGCAAGCAGGCGCAGCTGTTCGCGCCAGCGCTCGCCGCTGATAAAGTAGGTTTCGTTGGCATACTCGCCGTTGGCGGGCAGCGAAATCAGCTCTCCACCGTCCGGCAATTGCGCCACGCCCAGGCCATCGCCCAGGTGGAAAAAGAAGCCCTGGTCGGCGCCCATGACCACGCCCACCACGGTGCTGGCATAGTCGTCCAGGGTGGCGTTGGCGGCGCGTGCGATGTCGTCCAGTGCGGCACGGATCTGCGCCAGGGCGCCCGCCAGCGCACCGTCATGCAAATCCTGCACGGTGGCACCCTGCTCCAGCCGTCCGGCCAGCGCCTGCACGGTTTGCATTGCGACAAACTGCGCGCCCTGCTCGCTCAACCGCGCCGAACCGGCGCCATCGCAAACGATGGCCACCAGTACCCCGTTGACGACGGCATGCGCGTGCGCATCCTGGCATGGGATATCTTTATCCAGGTGCGCCTTGCCCGTGACGGACGCGCCAAACACGCGCCAATGCTTATTTGCTATCGCCATGGATCAGCGGGCTTTCACGTATTCACGACAGACCAGCCGTCCGTCGAGGCCAACTGCGCCTGCGCGCCAGGACGCGATTGCGACACCACCTGCATGCTGGCGCTCAGCCACAGGAACAGTTCGCGGAACTGCAAGCCTTTCAGCTGCTTCACGCCCCGCTCGCCACGGCTGGAAAACTGCCCAAGGCTATCGATATTCGCGTTGTCGCCCACGGCGATGGGGAAGATCGCCACTTTATTGGCCTGCTCGGCCGCGCGCGCCTGTTCGGCGCCATGCTGCCAGCGGTCCGTCGGTTCGCCGTCCGACATCAGGAATAGCCACGGCCGCGTGTACGCCACGCCCGCCTGGCGGAAGCGCTGCTTTTCCTGCTCGATCTCGGCCAGGGCCAACTCGACAGCTGCACCGGTCGGCGTGGTGCCGTTCGCTTCCAGGTGGGGCGCCGTGAAATCCATGGCATCGCACCAGTTGCTGGCGACCACCGCTTCATCGTGGGCGCCATATTGAATCACCAGAATGCGCACGCGCTTGGCGGCGATCACGTCTGACTTGAGTTCCTGTTCCAGCAAGGCCAGGCCTTCGTTCAGCAGCGACACGGGTTCGCCATCCATGCTGCCGGAACAGTCCAGCACGAGCACCAGCGGCGTGCGTTGTTCGGTGTTGTCGACCAGGGCGACGTCGGGAATCATTATTGAACTCATGGGCAATCGGTAAATGTGAAATCGGACATAGTGCGAATCTTACATCATGGACGCGTTTTAGCCGCGCGAGTTTCCTACAGAACACTATCCAGGCAGATTTGCGCGCGCCATTGCAGCAGCACTATCTTTGTACTATCTTGAAAGTTGCCCAGGCCAGATGGCAGCGACCACCCCTTCCTCACAAAGGTGGGGAGGATCGCTGCACAACACCGCCCTTACCCAGTTCCGCACCTGCACGCCTGCGGCACACTGATGTCATCGGGCAATGGGGGCAAGCATGGGCACGGCAACAGATGTAAGCAAGCTGATCGGGGCCATGTACGACTCGGCCTGCGGCGCAGGCGACTGGCCGCAACTCGACAGCGCAGGTCTGAGCGGCCAGCAATGGCAGGAACTCTTGCCGCATCTGCAACGCGCACTGTGCCTGCAGCAGCGCCTGCGCGAAGCGCAACTGGCCAGCCACTGCGCACTGGCGGCGCTCGACGCCATGGGCGCCGCCGTGCTGGTGCTCGACGCGGGCCTCGGACTGCGCTTTGCCACCCCCGCCGGCCACGCCCTGCATGCGGCACAACTGGAACCGTCCGTGCCGCCCACCCTGGCGCGCGCCGTGCGCCTGGTCATCGCCAGCGCCGACGGCGCACAGCAATGCCAGTCGCTGCGCCTGGCGCGCAAGCAGCAAGCGCCACTGGCCATGACTGTCACCCCGCTTGCCGATTGCCAGCCCGCCTGCGCGCTGATGATCGCGCACGACCCCACAAAAACGAGCACTTCCGTCCCGGCCTTGCGGCAGCTGTTTGACCTCACGCAAGCCGAAGCGCAGGTCGGCAAGGCGCTGGCGCAAGGGGCCACCATCGAGGAAATCGCCGCACGAAGCGGCATCAGCGTCAACACCGTCAAGACGCATTTGCACCACACCTATTTAAAGACGGATACACGGCGCCAGGGCGAGCTGATCGCCCTGATCCACGGCGCAACGGCGCACCTGGCCGTCCTTGATGCATGAGGACATGTCATCCGATCGGATGATGCGCGGTGCATATTGCCTGCCTACACTGGCAAGACCGGTAGCCCGCGCCTTGCCAGAGTGACAGCACCGCACACGGACCAGCCGGTTTGGTTCCCTGGCACCCACATCAACATCGCCGCGCCGGCAGCGGACGGCACCAAAGTTCAAGGATGGGTAAAAAAATGAAAACATGGATCTTGGCCGGCACCCTGGGCGTCTGCGCCCTGCTGGCAAATGCGCAAACGCTTCCCGACAGCCAGACCGTCACCATTCCCGGTGGACGCCTGCACGCGATCGAACTGCCGGCCCACAGGCACCTTATGACTGCGCAAGAATTTGCCCCGTTCCGCGGCGGCTATGAATTGGCGAACGGCCAGGTGCTCCACCTGCGCAATGCGGGCAGCATCGGCGCCTTCATGTATGCGCGCATCGATGACCAGGAAGAACACCGGATCGTCGCTTCTTCCCGCGATACCTTCGTGGCGCTCGACCGGCAACTGGCCATGCGCATCGACTTGCGCGACGATGGCAGCGTGGGTGGCGAAGTGCTGATGCAGGTACCGGCCGAGAAACTGGCGAACGGCGACCTCGTGCCTGCCCACGTGCAAAACATGGGCCTGGCATCACGTTGAGGGGGCATGTTGCATTCCGCATCGGTGGCAGCCATGAGCAAACAATATTCTGTCCAACAGCAAAACGCGCTGACCCTGGCCGCCATCCGACAGACGGCGGCCTGGTGGCGCGCCCGCCCCTTGCCCGACGCCTTGCGCCAGTGCGCCGCCAACCATGGCGTGGCACTGGGCACGGCCCTCATGCTTGACCTGCAACTGGCCTACCCTGGCATGCCCGCCGTGTACGGCAAGCTGCTGAGCGCCGACGGCCACTTCATCCATTTCGAGATGGACCTGGACGACGATTTGCGGCCCTTGCCCGGCAGCGTGGCGTGGGACGATATCAGCGCCAGCTACGACCTTGCCGCACACAAACGCGGCACGGGCATGGGCTACGGGCTGCTGTGCAAGAAAGTGCTGCAGGAATTGAATCACGGCGCGTCCTAGCATGGTCCCGCTGAATATCGACGCCGCATGAACTGCGGCTCTCCATCGAATGAACAATGCACATCGCCAAACCCGCACCTAGACTGCTTACTGCTCCTAGCCCACCCGCACCATGCGCCAGAGGCCACAAACCAACGAGGACGACAATGAAAACCATCATCCTGAGCACACTCCTGTGTCTCGCCGCCGCCAGCACGGCAGCCATCGCGCAGACCCTGCCGCCAGAACACACTGTCACCGTGCCGGGCAACTCGCCGAGCATCGACGTGCCAGAACACCAGCGCTACATGATGCGCCAGGATTTCAAGAAATTCGTCGGCACCTATGATCTGTCGAATGGCGACACCCTGGAACTGCGCCTCGCCGGCGCTGTCAAGTATGCGCGGATCGGCCAGCAGGAAGAGCACCGCATCGTCGCCACCGACCACAACGCCTTCGTCGCGCTGGACCGCCAGTTGAAGGTGCGCATCGACCACAACGATGACGGCAGCGTGGATGGCGAACTGGTGATGGTGGTGCCGTCGCAGAATGTGTCGAGCGGCGGCATCGTGCCCTCCCACGTGCAAACCATCGGCCTGGCGTCGCGTTGAGGCGGCGGGCACCGTTAATAGAAACGAATGGCGCTATACCGTAGCAGAGTGCCAGGAAGGTTTGCGCTGCCATCGCATGCTACCATCGCCGCCATTTCCTTGAAGGAATGGCAACGACCCATGGAGCGCAATGCAGACACTCGCAGTAGCCCGATATTGACTGTGCTGCGCGGCGGCCTGCGCCTGCTGGCCTGGCCACTGCCGGCCCTGGTCAGCGCCGCCTGCACCAGCACCACGCGCCATCCATCCTGCCAGCAAGCCCACGCAAGTCATCCTGCGCTTTACCTATGACGCTGGCAAGCCGATGCGGCATGACGATGACCTGGAAGGCTTGAGCTAGCCAGCCGGGGTCGGCTGGCTTGGCAGTTACTGTAACTCGAACTCCGCAGGAGTCAAGCCCAGCTCGCGCGCGATCTTGCTGGCCACGCGCTGCTCGTTGGCGTCGAAATTGCCGTCCGACGAAGCGACGGCGATGATCATGCGCACCAGCAAGCGCGACGCCTCCACATTCGACTTCATCTTGCCCAGCGCCTGATACGCCTTGGCTTCGCCGATATCCTTGTCGAATTCCAGCTGGCCGACATAGTCCTGGAAAGCCTTGATCACGTCCGTGGTGGTAAACACCGACAGCGCATCATTGCTTTCAATAAACTTCACCATCTTCTGCTTCTCTTCCGCACTGACGCTGCCGTCGGCCATGGCGATCAAGGCCGAGCCTGCCATCGCGGCGTTCAGGAAATCCTTGTTCTTATACTTCAAGGCCTCGGTTTTCAGTTCGCTGGCTTTGGTCTTCAGTTTGGACAGAAAGGAATCGAAACTCACGGTGTACCTCCGGGTTGGGTAATTGATCAGTGCGGCAAGACACGCCGCCATGTGCGGTAGTTGAGGGTGCAAGCTTGAAATACAAGCAAGGAAACCACGCCATACACTCACTGGCGGCATTTATCTCCCCCACAGGCAAAGGCCGCGGTCAGACCCGTCGGGTCTGACCCCAGTTTCTGCCTTGGGATGAAATTCAGTCAACTCCACACAAACCACCACAAAACCCCAATCACATAAAATTATCTTATTTGCAGTTGAAAAATAAGTAACTCCATGGCAGCATGGAATTACATTTTCTTTACTGCAAGGTTGTGATGGACAAGCAATTGCTGTTGATTTGCGCACTGACGTTCATCATCCACATTATCGGCACCCTCGCCTACTCCGTGCGCATCGCCGGCATCCGCACGCGACGCATCGCCGTCTCGCTGGCCCTGTTCAGTATTCTGATGCTGCTGTCGCGCACCTCGAACTCTTTCCTCGGGCCATTCCTCGCCAAGCGTGTGGAAACGGGCATAGACCAGCATGTTGCCGCCAGCACGCTATTGATAGACTTCCGCTGGCTGCTGTTCTCCGCCAGCCTGGCCACAATTATTGGCGCGATACTGATCCCCACCTTCCAGCGCGCCTTCTGCCGCGCCGTCGAGCATTTCCAGGTGCACAGGTCGGTACCGAAACTGCTGCTGCACGCCGTCTTCAAGGGCGGCTTGTCCTATCTCAAGACCTCCGCCAGCCTGCCCAAACCCGCCAACGTCACTGGCCTGCGCCAACAATCCGGCGTCTCCGTCTCCATGACCGCCATGAACGTCATCGCCACGGCCCTGTGGACGGTAGGCGTCTTCGCTGCACTGTACGCAGGCGTGCTCGATCCCAGCGTGCGCGTCACCTCCAGCACGCTTTCATCGATCATCAACGGCGGCGCCACCATCATGATGGCCGTCTTCATCGACCCGCATATGTCGGGCATGACGGACGACGTCATCCAAGGCAAGATCGAAGAATCGCAATTCCGGCGCGCGGTGGTGTGGCTGGTGGGGAGTCGGTTGGCCGGGACACTGATTGCGCAGTTTTTGCTGGTGCCGTCGGCGGTGGTGATTGTAGGGGTGGCGAAGGGGTTGTGAATATTCAAGAATATCCAAAAGTACAAATTTAAAATGGGCTACTAATGAGTGATTACTTTGCCTTTGTTGATGAATCCGGAAACCATGATTTAGCAACCGAGAAGGATGGCGCCTCAAATTACTTCATAGTACTAGCAGTAATAATTCCGACCGAAGAAAGATCGGAACTTGAAGCATCGATGGAGAATATTAGAATAAAATATTTCAATTCTGGCGAAATTAAATCAAACAAACTAAGCGACGCCAAAAGACTGAAAATAATCAATGAGATATCACCTTTAAATTTCAGATTTTATGCAGTTTGCGTGGATAAATCACGAATAATAAAAGATAGCGGATTGCAATACAAAAATCTTTCATTAAATTCATAAATGGACTCCTATACAATCAACTTTTCAAGTCAGTAAAAAATATAACGATTTATGCTGATGGCCACGGGGGTTCAGATTTCATTAACAGCTTTAGAAATTACGTCACCAAAACTCATGTTCCCGATCTTTTTTTCGAATCGAAAATTGAGATTGTGGATAGCAGAACCCAAATATTAGTTCAGCTTGCTGACTTTTTGGTTGGCACCACAGCAAAGCTGTACGAGGAAAAAGTTTCTGGGAACGTACGAGACAGTTTTCTAAGCTTCATTCAAAATAGGAGAATAAGGATAGATGAGTGGCCGCCGAAATTCGAAACAGAACTAGCAGCCAACAACTCATCCACCGACATTGACTCAAAAATTTCCACCATCTCACTTCTTAGAGCATCTGAATTTTTAAGAAATAATTTTAATTCATCGGATCCGGAAATAGAAATTCAGTACGCAACGCTCAGCTACTTGCTTTTTTGTGCCAGATTCCCTTCTGGAAAAACATTCACATCAACAAATGAAATTCTTGAACATTTAAAAAATCAAGGATTTCATGAGATTACTAAGCAGTATCTACGCTCAAATATAATTGCAAAACTTAGAGATCATGATGTTGTAATAGCCAGTTCGACTAAGGGTTACAAAATACCATCTAGCTATTCCGACATGATAGGTTTTGCAGATTTGGTAGATGGAATTGCCATACCTTTACTTAGTCGATTAAAAAAAGCTGCCGAGATTTTCGACCTTGGAAGCATAGGTGAAGTAAAATTTCTTAATGAGCAACGATTTCAGAATTTGCAAGCTATCATTAAAAATATGAAGTGATGTATTTTAAAAAATAAAAAGCCGCTGTCTCCCGACAGCGGCTTTCTCATTTCTACCCCAGCAGCAGCGCCTTGAACCAAGGCGCCGCGCCGCAAACAGCTCTGAATTACCCCACAAACTTCCGCGCATTCCTGAACATGCGCATCCACGGCGAATCCTCGCCCCATGCTTCAGGGTGATACGACTGCTGCACGCTGCGGAACACGCGTTCTGCATGCGGCATCAGCACGGTGAAGCGGCCGTCTGGCGTGGTGACGGAGGTGATGCCTTCGGGCGAGCCGTTCGGGTTGTACGGGTACGCTTCGGTGGCGGCGCCCTTGTTGTCGACGAAGCGCATGGCTTTGCTGACCTGGGTGATGTCGCCCGTTTGCGAGAAGTCGGCGTAGCCTTCGCCGTGGGCGATGGCGATGCCGGCTTGCGTGCCTGCCATGCCGTTGAAGAAGATCGATGGAGAATCCATCACTTCGACCATGGCAAAGCGGCCTTCGAATTTCTCCGACTTGTTGCGCGTAAATTTAGGCCAGGCGTGGGCGCCAGGGATGATGGATTTCAAGTTGCTCATCATCTGGCAGCCGTTGCAGATACCCAGGCCGAAGCTGTCCGTGCGGTTGAAGAAGCGCGCGAACTGTTCCGCCAGGCTGGCGTTGAACAAAATCGTTTTCGCCCAGCCTTCGCCCGCGCCCAGCACATCGCCGTACGAGAAGCCGCCCACGGCGATGACGCCCTGGAAGTCGTCCAGCTTGACGCGGCCCGCAATCAGGTCGCTCATGTGCACGTCGACAGCCGTGAAACCTGCCTGGTGCATCACGTAAGCCGTCTCGATGTGCGAGTTGACGCCCTGCTCGCGCAGGATGGCGACACGCGGACGCACGCCGGTGGCGATGAATGGCGCGGCGATGTTGTCGTTCTGGTCGAACGTGACGATAGGCGACATGCCCGGGTCTTGCACGTCCAGCAGGCGGTCGTATTCGGCGTCCGCGCAAGCCGGATTGTCGCGCAGGCGGGCGATGCGCCAGCTCGTTTCGCTCCACAGGCGGTGCAGGGCTGCGCGTGGCTGGGTGTAAATCAGCTTGGCGTCGCGCGTGAATTCGATCACGTCGCGGTCGTTCAATTTGCCGATGATATGGCTGCAGGCGCCCAGATTGAAGGTGCGCAGTACGTCCATAACGAGCGATTTTTCTTCCGCACGCACCTGGATGACGGCGCCCAGCTCTTCGCTGAACAAGGCGCGCAGGGTCAGTTCGTTGCGGCGCTCCGCTACCTGGCCCGTCCAGTTCTTGGCGTCGCCCCAGTCGCTGGAGTGCTCGCCTTCCATGGTCAGCATGTCCAGGTTGACGGACATGCCCGTGTGGCCGGCGAAGGCCATTTCCGTCAGGGTGGCGTACAGGCCGCCGTCCGAACGGTCATGGTAGGCCAGCAGCTTGTCGTCGCTGTTCAATTTCTGGATGGCGGCGAAGAAGCCTTTCAGGTCTTCCGCGCTGTCCACGTCCGGCGTCTCATTGCCCAGCTGGCCCATGACTTGCGCCAGGGCGGAGGCGCCCAAGCGGTTCTTGCCGCGGCCCAGGTCGATCAAGATCAATGACGTATCGCCCTTGTCCGTTTTCAGCTGCGGCGTGAGCGACTTGCGCACGTCCGTCACTGGTGCGAACGAGGACACGATCAGGGACACTGGCGACGTGACGGATTTCGCCGCGCCCGTGCTGTCGTCTTTCCACGTCGTGCGCATCGACAGCGAATCCTTGCCGACGGGGATGCTGATGCCCAGCGCCGGGCACAGGTCCATGCCGACGGCTTTCACCGTGTCGTACAGGGCTGCATCCTGGCCAGGCTGGCCGCAGGCGGCCATCCAGTTGGCGGACAGCTTGATGTCGGAAATGTCGGCAATCGCGGCGGCAGCGATGTTGGTGACGGCTTCACCCACGGCCATGCGGCCCGAGGCAGCGGCGTCGATGACGGCCAGCGGCGTGCGTTCGCCCATGGCCATCGCTTCACCCAGGTAGCCTTCGAAGCTCATGGTGGTGACGGCGCAATCGGCCACCGGCACTTGCCATGGCCCCACCATCTGGTCGCGCACGGTCATGCCGCCCACGCTGCGGTCGCCGATGGTGATCAGGAAGGATTTGTCGGCCACGGTCGGCAACAGCAGCACTTTTTGCGCTACGTCCACCAGGTCCATGCCCGTCAGGTCGATGGCGGGGAAATCGTTGGCCACGTGAACCACGTCGCGCTGCATCTTGGGCGGCTTGCCCAGCAAGACGTCCATCGGCATGTCGACCGGCTCGTTGCCCAGTTCCGGGTCGATCAGCTTGAGTTGACGCTCTTCGGTGGCCACGCCCACGGCGGCGAACAGGCAGCGTTCGCGTTCGCACATGGCTTTGAACAGGGGCAGGCTTTCCGGCGCGATGGCGAGAACATAGCGTTCCTGCGACTCGTTGCTCCAGATTTCTTTCGGCGCCATGCCCGATTCTTCCAGCGGAATCTTGCGCAGGTCGAAAATCGCGCCGCGCTTGGCGTCGTTGGTGATTTCCGGGAATGCGTTCGACAAGCCGCCCGCACCCACGTCGTGGATGGAGATGATCGGATTGTCAGCGCCCATTTGCCAGCAGGCGTTGATGACTTCCTGGGCGCGGCGTTCCATTTCCGGATTGCCGCGCTGGACGGAATCGAAGTCCAGGTCGGCCGTGTTGCTGCCAGTGGTCATCGACGAGGCGGCGCTGCCGCCCATGCCGATGCGCATGCCCGGGCCACCGAGCTGCACCAGCAGGCTGCCGACGGGGATGTCGTTCTTGTGCGTGTGCTGCGCCGAGATATTGCCGATGCCGCCAGCGATCATGATCGGCTTGTGGTAGCCGAACACGTCGTCAGGGGCGCCCGCTTCTTTTGCGCCGACGTTCTGTTCATACGTGCGGAAGTAGCCGCCCAGCACGGGACGACCGAATTCGTTCGAGAATGCGGCGCCGCCCAACGGGCCTTCGATCATGATTTGCAGCGGCGAAGCGATGCGCTCCGGTTTGCCGTATTGATCGGCGTCAGTACGGCCAGCCAGAGACGCCGTCACGGAAGCGGCCGTTTCCCAGCTGCGCACTGCATCCGGCAAGGACAGGTTCGATACGGTGAAACCGGTCAGGCCAGCTTTTGGCTTGGCGCCGCGGCCCGTCGCGCCTTCGTCGCGGATCTCGCCGCCTGCGCCCGTGGAGGCGCCGGGGAAAGGAGAAATCGCCGTCGGGTGATTATGCGTTTCCACCTTCATCAGGGTGTGCGTCAGTTCCGTCGATGCCGCATATTCGTGGCTGGCGCCGCGCGGGTAGAAGCGCGATACCGTCGCGCCTTCCATGATCGAGGAATTGTCGCTGTAGGCGACGACGGTGCCCTTCGGCTGCAATTCATGCGTGTTCTTGATCATGCCGAACAAGGATTTTGGCTGCGCCACGCCGTCGATGGTCCAGTCGGCGTTGAAGATCTTGTGGCGGCAATGCTCGCTGTTCGCTTGCGCGAACATCATCAGTTCCACGTCCGTCGGATTGCGGCCAGCCTTGGTGAAGGCGGCGTCCAGGTAGTCGATTTCGTCTTCCGACATCGCCAGGCCCAGTTCCGTGTTCGCCGTTTCCAGGGCACGCTTGCCCTGCCCCAGCAAGTCGATCGATTCGAGCGGGCGCGCTTCCAGGGTGCGGAACAAGTCCTTGGCCTGGTCAGCGCTGCGCAACACGGATTCCGTCATGCGGTCGTGCAGCAGGTCGGCCACAGCCTGCACCTGCTCGTCCGACAATTTGCCGGCGCCAATGGCGCTGCCCAGGATGCCCGATTTCAGGTTGATGCGGAAAGCGATGCCGCGTTCGACGCGCTTGATGTGCGCCATCCCGCAATTGTGCGCGATGTCGGTGGCTTTCGAGGCCCACGGCGAAATCGTGCCGAAACGGGGGATGACGAAGAATTCTTCGGCAGCGCCTTCCGTATTGTCAGCTTGGGCCGGCTCGCCGTACGTCAGCAAGGCGCCAAGGCGCGTGCTGTCGTCGTTGGTGAGAGGCGCGCTGGCATCGATGAAATGGACATAGCGTGCTTGTACGGCAACAATCGCAGGCGACACGGCTTGCAGTTGGCTTAACAGACGGTGGCTACGGAAAACGGACAGGGCATTGGAACCCGGCAGTATCAACATGATTGGAAGGTGGTTGATGCAGCGTGGCTGCGGGTTAAAGGTAGGTATGACAATATCTTTCGTACGGCAAATTTCCTTTGCGCGCATTATACCCGTTTTACCCCTGCCTTATGACCGGAACTTGCGGTTTTGCCCCCCTTTTGCCACCCTTTTGCCCCGCAAAGCGGCAGTTTTTGACACGCCAGCAACACCCTCCGGCAATCATCAGGCGATCACATAGCGGTTCTTGCCCTGGCGCTTGGCCAGGTACAGCGCTTCGTCGGCCAGCCGGTAGCTGTGGCCCAGCTCCTTGCCCCGGTCCAGTTCGGCCACGCCCACGCTGATCGACACGAACTGCGCTGTCAGGAAGGCCTGGCTGACGGCCTCGACAAGGCCGCCAGCAAAGGCGCCCGCATCCTCGCGGCTGCCCGCGTAGACCACGCCGAATTCCTCGCCGCCCAGGCGTCCGCACAAATGGCCTTGCGCCTTGTCGGCGATGATGGCGGCCGTGCGCACCAGCACCTCGTCGCCCGCATCGTGCCCCTGCTGGTCGTTGATGACCTTGAAATCGTCGATATCGATCATCAGGAAATACAGCATGCCGCCTCGAGTCGCGCCGTGCATCTGCTGGGCGCGCTGCGTGAACATGCGGCGGTTATTCAGGCCAGTCAGGCTGTCCTGAAAGGCCAGCCGCGTCAATTCCACTTTGGCGTGATAGTTGCGCAAACGCAATAGGCTGAAGCTGACGTTCAGCGCCAGCCCGAACAGGACGCTGACGGCAATCATCAAGGGCGCCCAGGATTGGTCAGGCAAGCCCGCGTTCACCGGGTACAGGCCGTGGCCCACGTTCCACCAGACGCCCGCCACCACGGCCAGGTAGCTGAGGCCGCCATTGAAAATGGAGGCGATGGCCAGGGTCATGAAGACGCCCACGGGCAAGACCCAGAAGCTGGCGTGCTGGACGGCGTCGGCCATGGTGCGCAGGCCGAAGGTCAGAGCCAGCACGGCGCAAGCGCCGGTGACAGTCAGCACGGCAAGGGTGGTGCAGCGGTAGCGCACCACCAGGCTGGCCAGCATGCCCAGCAGCGCCAGCACGGCGTGCACCAGATTCGGATGATAGGGCTCCGGCATCATCAGCCAGGTCAGGCTGTAGGCGATGATGCCCAGCAGCTGCGTGACCATGCCGACCCGGTGCAGTTCCGCAAAATAGGTATGCTGCTGTTCGCTGTTGCCGCCAAATGCAAGCGGAACGGCAATACGCCGCAAGGTAGACAGATCAGGTAAGCGCATGACGGGTTTCAATACCAGAGAGGGAGAAAGCGCCCGTACAGCCTGCGCATGCCTGGCCGCGACATGGCGCGGTATGCAACAAATGTTGCATTTATAAAATACTATCACGCTAGTCAATCAATGGACGAAAAAACAGCTGCTGGCACCGCCACAAGCGGAACTCTGTGTCATGAAATACAACGCTGGACGGCGCCGGACGCGCCTGCCCTCACGCAGCGCGCCGGATTGCATGCATTTTGCTGGCAGTGCCAGCCAGCTTTGCAGTATGCTGATAAAAAATAATGCTGCCGGGCAGAGACATATAAGAGAGTTCCCGCAAATGACCGAACAGATGAACGAGAGCTGAACAATGCCAGAAACTAGCGACTTATCTGTCCTGATCGTCGACCCCAACCCCAGCATGCGGGGCAATCTGCACAATATGCTGAACCAGGCGGCCATCACCAAGGTGGAATATGCCGTCAATTCAGGCACGGCCATCCGCCTGCTGATGAAGAAACCGTTCGACATCATCCTGTGCGAATACGATCTTGGTAGTGGCACGGACGGCCAGGATGGCCAGCAATTGCTGGAAGACTTGCGCCACCACAAGCTGATCGGCCTGTGGACGATCTTCATCATGCTGACCTCCGAAGCCATCCACAGCAAGGTGATCAGCGCGGCCGAACTGACCCCGTCCGACTACATCTTGAAACCGTTCACCGTCGATGTGCTGAGCGGACGCATCGCCCGCGCCATCGAACGGCGCGCCATCTTCCTGCCCACGTATCAGCTGATCGACAAGGGCGACTTGCGTGAAGCCGTGAAAAGCTGCCGCGCGGCCGAACTGCAGCACCCGCGCCTGGCGGCCGATTTCACCCGCCTGCGCGCCGAGCTGCACATCTCCCTCGATGAATGGAAGGAGGCGGAACAGCTGTACGCCGACATGCTGGCCACGCGGCCCATGGCCTGGGCCCACCTGGGCCTGGCGCGCACCCTGTTCGAACAGCAGCGCCATGAAGAGGCGCAGGAAGCGCTGCTGGAACTGGTGGAGACCTATCCCCGCTTCATGGCCGCCTACGACCTGCTGGCGCAAAACCATGAAGCCATGGGCCAGCAGCTGCAGGCGAAGAAAATCCTCGAAGACGCGGTGGCCATTTCGCCGCACATGGTGCGCCGCCTGCGCCACCTGGGCGGCATCGCGTTTGACACGGGCGATATCGGCGCGGCCGAACGGGCCTACAAGCAAGTGGTGACGAAAGCGAAGTACTCTGAATTCCGCGATCCCGAAGACCACGTCAACCTGGTGAAAACGCTGGTCAAGAAGGGCGATGCGCCGCAAGCGAGCGGCGTGCTGCGCGACATGGAGCGCTCCCTGCGGGGCGGCGCCAACGTGGAAGCCTGCCGCGCCATCTCGGCCGCCATGCTGCATGAATTGTCTGGCAACGACATCGCCGCCGCCAGCGAACTGCAGCTTGCCGCCGCCGCCCTGGACACGGCGCGGGGCCTGTCGACCCAACTGAAGGTGGGCCTGGTGCAGAGCTGCCTGAAAAACAACCTGGAGCAGGCAGCGTCCGACGTCATGATGAAACTCGTCAACGAAGCCGACAGCGACGTGACGATGGAAGCGGCCGTCGACGTGTTTGAAAAGGCGGGCCGGCATGACCTGGCGCAAGGCATGGGCCAGCAGATCACGAACCAGGTGCAGGAATTGATGCAGGATGCGGCCAGCAAGTCGGAAAGCGGAGAACTCAAGGGAGCTGTGTTCGTACTGCGCCAGGCCCTGCGTAAGACCCCAGGCAACCTGCCCGTGCTGTTCGCCTCCGTCGATGCCATCTTGCGCCAGCTCAATATGCTGGGCTGGGAAGCCCCGCTGGCCGAACAGGCGCAGCACCAGATGCAAGTGATCCGCAAGATCGACCCCAGGCATCCGAAGCTGGAGTCGCTCAAGCAGCAGTATGCGGCGACCCAGCATAAATACGGTATTGCGACCTGACTCCTGCCTGCCCCCTTTGACTGACGGGTTTGGACCCTGGGGGACTCGGCGTCCCCGTCCAACCGCGGTCCTGGCTTGCGGTTTTAGCGCACCTGACGAAATCACTTATTTGCTCGGAAAGCAACAACCTAGTACGCTAGGCTATTCCGAGCACCCTCGTCCGCTAGCGGCCAGAAGCCGCCGTTCAGAAAATGAAGTCCTGTCTTGCGCATTGTCGAGCCCTATGACCACGACAACAAATAACGCTTCAACCGGACGTTCGTGATCCATTCCAACAACAACCCTCATGCCGTTGCGGCTGGCCCTACGAAGATAACTCAATGATTCGACTTCTCTATATCAGCCACGCCGCCCCCATGATATCGGATGAACAAGTGCAGGACATCCTTCTGTCCTCGCGCCGAAATAATTCGGCCAGCAGTATCACTGGCATCCTGATCCACGGTGGAGGACTGTTCATGCAAGTTTTAGAAGGGCCGGAACAGGATGTGCTTCGAAAATATGTGAAGATTCTAGATGATCCAAGACACAGCGACGCACAGATTCTTTATATTTCCCCGGCGAACGATCGGATCTTTGAGGAGTGGTCGATGGGGGGCATCGAGAGCGATCCCTTGCAATTCCAATTTATCTCCAAATTGCGCGCCCGCCGTCTACAGGTCATCGAGCCAAATAAGTTCACGGAGACGATGCGCGAGTTTGCACGGAGGCTGAGAGACACGAAGTAGGTGAGCAGAGTTGCCCTGCGCGGTTCGGCCGGGCTAGTTTTTTATGTCTTTTGGCGCAGGTATGGAACACCAGCGTTTTCAATTAACGCGAAGGTCCGATTTGGGCGAAAGCGGACGGACGCGGCGGTCAGCAATAGGATAGTGAGCTGAACTGATGCAATGGTTAAAGCAATGCAGCCTGGTGGGTCCCGCGTCCTTTTTGCTGCTCGCCTTCAGCACACCGTCGCCGAAAGGCGCTCGGCCACGTTTCAGTGACGTATGTTGAAAGTATGTCAGCCGCTCTTGGGGCTTAATTCGCCCTGCGCGCCACCCTCGCCACCACCAGCTCGATCAATTCCGCAATCAATGGCCGGAAGGTGGCTGCGTTGCCGCCCTGCCCCAGCATGACGGTGCGCGTGGTCAGGTGCGAGAAGACGGCGTCGAACAGAATCTGCGGCAGGTTGGAAAACGAGGTATCGGGCGCGATGCGGCCCTGGGCGCGCTGCTGCTCCAGCAGGCGCAATATCAGGGCGTGCCACACTTGCGGGCCGTGTTCGTACCAGGTCAGGCCCACGGCCGGCACGGCGGCGGCGCCGGTTACGACGAGACGGTAGAAAGCCACGTGGCGGGGGCTGGTGACGACGGCCACCAGTTCATCGAGGATCAGCTGCAAACCCTGTTCCAGGCCCGCTTGCGACGTATCGAGCTGGCGCAGCGCGATGATGAAGTCCGCGCACAGGTATTCGACCACCGCCACCAGCAGCTCCTGCTTGCTGCCGAAGTAGCGGTAAGCGGTGGCTTTCGAGCCACCCGCCTCGGCCACGATGGCATCCATGCTGACGCCGTCGTAGCCGGAGGCGAGAAACAGGTCCGCGGCCGCCACCAGCAGCTTGCGGCGCCGCTCCTCGCTTCGGGTAGTCGGGGAAGCTGGAACGGTGCGCAACTGGGGCATGAAGCAAACTCTTACTGTGTCTTGGGAAGCGCGTATGCTATCACGTAATCTCCCCGATCCGGACTCTGGCGGGCGCCGCCCGCCACCACCACGACATACTGGCGGCCCGACTTGGGCGACACATACGTCATCGGCGTGCCTTGCGAGCCCACGGGCATGCGCACCTTCCACACGTCACGCCCAGTGGCGATATCCATGGCGCGCAGATAGTAATCCTGCGTGCCCGCATAAAACACCAGACCCGACGCCGTACTCATGCCGCCGCCCAGGGTGGGCATGCCCAGCGGGATAGGCAGGCGCGCGCGCACGCCGTTAATGACGGCATCTTGCACCGTGCCGGCCGGACGTTCCCACACTTTCGTGCGGGTTTTCAGGTCGATGGCGGCAAACACGCCCCAGGGCGGGCTTTGGCAAGGTATGCCCAGCGGCGAATTGAAGGCCTTGTGGTCGATGACGAACGGCGTCCCATCCATCGGATAGGTGCTGCCCACGCCGTGGCCAGCCGTCAGCTTGGCCACGTCCACCGTTTCGCGCGGCACCAGCTTGACCACTTGCGGCATGCGGATATCGTTGACGAACATATAGCCGTTGCTTTCATCGACGGCTGCACCGCCCCAGTTGAAGCCACCGTAATAGCCCGGGTAGATCAGCGTTTCCTTTGTGCTTGGGGCCGTGAACTCGCCCTGGTAATTGAGCTTGCGGAAGCTGATGCGGCACGCCAGCTGGTCAAAGAAAGTGGCGCCCCACATGTCGCGCTCCGTCAGCGTTTCTGCACCGAGGGCCGGCATGCCGGTGGAATAGGGTTGCGTCTTTGCCACCCAGTCGCCGGCCGCGTGCTCCTGCGGCACGGGTTTTTCCACCACGTCGGCAATGGGTTTTCCCGTGCGGCGGTCCAGCATGAAGATCTGGCCACGCTTGGTCAGCTGCACCAGCGCAGGGATCTTGCCGCCCTTGCCGTCCGGGACGTCGTACAGGGCCGGCTGCGCGGCCACGTCGTAATCCCAGATATCGTGGTGGACGGTTTGATAGGTCCAACGCTCGCGGCCCGTGGCCATGTCGAGGGCGACGATGGCCGACGCGTATTTTTCCGTCAGCGGCGGACGCTTGCCGCCCCAGAAGTCGGGCTGCTCGTTCCCCGTCGGCAGGTACACCAGACCCAGTGCATCATCGAACGCGGGCGCCGACCACATGTTCGGCGTGCTGCGCGTGTACGTCTGCCCTTCCGGCGGCAGCTTGGTGATGGCCGGATTGCCCAGGTCCCAGGCCCATACCAGTTCACCCGTGTCGGCGCTGTAGGCGCGCACGACACCCGATGGTTCATCGGTGGAGCGGCCGTCGAACACCCAGCCGCCGAGGATGATCAGGTTGCGCGCCACCGTGGGCGCGGACGTGTAGGCGTAATACGGCACGTTCATCTTCACCTTGCCCAGGCCGACCGTCAGGTCGACGGAGCCCTTGTCGCCAAAGCCCTCGCACTGCTTGCCCGTCTGCGCGTCGATCTCGATCAGGCGCGCATCCATGGTCACTTGCACGATGCGCTTGGCACACGCGCCGGCCGCCGCAGCGCTGGCCGCCTGCATGCCTTCGAACTGGAAGGGTTTTGTGACCTTGGCAGGCTCGTAATAGCCCACGCCGCGGCAGCGGTTCCACGTCTTGGTGTTGGCCGGCTTGGGATCGAAGGTCCAGCGCTCCTTGCCCGTGTCCGCATCCAGCGCGATGACCTTGCTGGTCGGCGTGCACGTGTAGATGGTGTCGCCGATCTGCAGCGGCGTGTTTTGCGACTCGGAAGCGCCTTCGGCCAATTCGCCCGAGCGGTAGGTCCAGGCCACCTGCAATTGATCGACGTTAGCCTTGTCGATCTGCGTGTACGGCGCGAAGCGCGTGCCTTTCGGCCCATAGCCATAGTGTGCCCAGTTGGCGCTGCCGTCATTGACGGGCGTCACGGCATCCTGCTGCGGCTGCACCGCAGCGTCCGTCACGCCATGCGGCTTGAACATGGCAGCGAAACCGGCCACCAGCACGACGGCAAACAGGGCGGCGAAACCGCGCGACTGGCCAGTGTGTGCCTGGCCAGTCAGCCACGGATGTACGAGGGTGGCCACCAGGCCGATGACGAGGAAGGGTGCCAGGCGCGGCACCATGGGCCAGAAGGCAAACCCGATTTCCCATACAGCCCAGATCAGGGTGGCGACGAGCAGCGCGCCGACGATATTGCCCGCCAGCGGTTTGCGGCGCAGATACAGCACGCCGGCCAGGATCAGGCCGAGACCGGCCAGCAGGTAATACCAGGAACCGCCAAGGGTAATGAGTTCGATGCCGCCCGCCGCCAGGGCCAGGCCGGAAAGTCCAAGAAACATGCCAAAAACCGCCAGCGCAATGCGCTTGCCCCTGGAGACCGGTGGGATTGCCGCCGCTCCATTCTTTGTTGAAGTATCCATTTTTTATCCAAGACGCCTCCCCTGCCCAGGCAAATACGCCGGGGATGGCTGATTTTTTAAATCTACGTAGTGAAACTGTACTGTACGGTTTCATTTTAGGCCGATTCTTGACGCAAGTAAAGAAAGTGACGCGCGAGCTTGATTTTTGGCGGGGATGGGGACGTTGGTGGGATTGTCGGATTACGCGCTTGCGCGTAATCCAACAAACACAGCTGCGCCGGGTGTTACAGCGATGCCATGTCGATCACAAAACGATATCTGACGTCGCTCTTCACCACACGCTCGAACGCCTCATTGATCTCCTGGATGCGGATGATTTCGATGTCGGAGACAATATTGTGCTTGCCGCAGAAATCCAGCATTTCCTGGGTTTCCTTGATCGAGCCGATCATGGAGCCAGACAGGCTGCGGCGCGCACCCACGAGGCCGAAGGCGCTGATCGGCGGCACGGCACCGTCCGGGATACCGACGATGACCATGCTGCCATCGACTTTCAGCAAGTTGATGTACTGGTTCCAGTCGATGGATGCGCCCACGGTGCAGATGATCAGGTCGAACGTGCCGGCCAGCTTGCTGAAGGTTTCCGCATCATTGGTGGCGTAGTAATGCTTGGCGCCCAGGCGCAAGCCGTCTTCGCGCTTCGACAGAGTCTGGCTCAGCACCGTCACTTCGGCGCCCATGGCGTGGGCGATCTTGACGCCCATGTGGCCCAGGCCACCCATGCCCAGGATGGCGACCTGCTTGCCAGGGCCGGCCTTCCAGTGGTTCAGCGGCGAGTACAGGGTGATGCCGGCGCACAGCAGCGGCGCGGCTGCGTCCAGCGGCAGGTTGTCGGGTATCGACAGCACATAGCCTTCCTTGACGACGATGCTGTCCGAGTAGCCGCCCTGCGTGGCCGTCTTGCCATCCGCTTCCAGGCCGTTGTAGGTCTGGATCAGGCCTGGCATGTACTGCTCCAGGTCCACGTTGCGCGTCTTGCAGGTGGTGCAGGAATCGACGAAGCAGCCCACGCCCACATGGTCGCCCACCTTGAACTTGCTGACGTTGGCGCCAACGGCCGTGACGACGCCGGCGATTTCATGGCCAGGCACCATCGGGAAGGCGGCGCCACCCCATTCGTCGCGCGCCTGGTGGATGTCGGAATGGCACACGCCACAGTATTTGATCGAGATGGCCACGTCGTCTTCGCGCGGGGCGCGGCGCTCGAACGTGAACGGTTGCAGTGCGGAAGTCGGGCCCAGTGCGGCGTAGCCTTTGGCGATGGTGGTCATGAAAACTCCTGTATCTATATGTGTGTGACGAGGGGGACGCCTGCCATGCATGCGATTGCACAAGTGTGCCCGAGATGCCGGCCCGCCGTTATCGCGATCCTGCAAGACCTTTGCACGATCCTCCAAATCTGGGTAAGATCACCCCCTGCCCCTCCTCGCCTGACGCATACTGAACTCCATGCCCACACCACTCGCTCCGCAAGATGAAATTGCCGCCCTGATCAGCCGCCACGCGCCGCGCAACGGCGACTACGCGACGGCGATCGGCAACCTGACGTTTCACCGCCAGTCGTCCGTCACGGAATCGCTGTTCCATGCGGCGCGACCCAGCGTGGCCATCATCGCGCAAGGCGCGAAGGACGTCACCCTGGGCACGGAAACCTTCCATTACAGCCGCATGCAGTACCTGCTGACGTCCGTCGAATTGCCCGTCCAGGTGCGCGTGGCGCAAGCGAGCGAAGAACAACCACATTTGTGCGTGGTGCTGGGCATCGACATCGCCGACGTGGCGGCGCTGCTCGACAGTGAAAGCGCAGGCGGTGCGGCGCAGCAGAAAATCCTGCCCGCCACGCGCGGCATTTCCGTCAGCGACGTCTCGCCCGAGCTGCTCGACGCCATGCTGCGCCTCGTGCGCCTGCTGGACAAACCGGCAGAAATCGCCGCGCTGGCGCCCTTGATCCGCCGCGAGCTGACCTACCGGCTGCTGAACGGCCCTGTCGGCGCGCGCCTGCGCCACATGGCGCTGGCAAGCAGCCAGTCGCACCAGGTGGGACAAGCCATCGACTGGATCAAGCACCATTACGCGCAGCCGCTGCGCATCGAGCACCTGGCCGGCATGGCGAACATGAGCATGTCGTCGCTGCACCACCACTTCAAGGCGATTACCGCCATGACGCCGATGCAGTACCAGAAGCTGCTGCGCCTGCAGGAAGCGCGGCGATTGATGCTGGTCGAGCAGATCGACGCAGGCACGGCCGGCTACCGGGTCGGCTACGCCAGCGAATCGCAGTTCAGCCGCGAATACAGCCGCCAGTTCGGCCGCGCACCGATGCGCGACGTGGGCCAGGTGCGCGCGCAGCTCAGCGGGGCCAGCGCCGGCACCGCCTATTCCGTCTTGCCGTAACCGCCGCCGCCCGGCGTCTCGATCACGAACACGTCACCTGCCTGCATGCCGGTCTTGCCGATATGCGCCAGGTGCTCCACCGTACCGTCCGCGCGCTCCACGTAGTTGCGCCCCAGCGCGCCCGCCGCACCGCCATCCATGCCAAACGGAGGATGGACACGGTTGTTCGACAAGATCGCCGCCGTCATCGCTTCCAAAAAGCGCACCCGGCGCACGCCACCATTGCCGCCGTGCCAGCGCCCCGCGCCGCCAGAGCCTGCGCGGATGCTATAGCTGTCAAGCCGCACGGGGTAACGCCATTCGAGGATTTCCGGGTCCGTCAGGCGCGAATTGGTCATGTTCGTCTGCACCACATCCGTACCGTCGAAGCCCGGGCCGGCGCCAGAGCCACCCGAAATCGTCTCGTAATACTGGTATTTGGCGCTGCCGAACGTGAAATTGTTCATCGTGCCCTGCGAGGCAGCCATCGCCCCCAGCGCGCCATACAGGGCATTCGTGATACAGGTCGAGGTTTCCACATTGCCCGAGACGACGGAGGCCGGGTACTGCGGATTGAGCATGGAGCCGGGCGGGATGATCACGGTCAAAGGCTTCAGACAGCCCGCATTGAGCGGAATCTCGTCGTCAACCAAGGTGCGGAACACGTACAGCACGGCCGCCATGCAGACGGCGGACGGCGCGTTGAAGTTGTTCGGCAGCTGGCTTGAAGTCCCCGTAAAGTCGATGGTGGCACTGCGCGCAGCCACGTCGACCCTGATCGCCACCTCGATGCGCGCGCCGTTGTCCAGGTCCAGCGCGTAGCTGCCATCCTTCAGGGTCGTAATGACCCTGCGCACGGCTTCCTCGGCATTGTCCTGCACATGGCCCATATAGGCTTGCACCACGTCCAGGCCAAAATGCGCGACCATGCCATGCAGTTCCTCGGCCCCCTTCTGGTTGGCCGCCACCTGGGCGCGCAAATCGGCGAGGTTTTGCCGAGGATTGCGGGCGGGCCAGGTGGCGCCCGCCAGCATGGCCAGGGTCTCGTCTTCTGCTAACCGTCCCGTGGCGCCGTCCACCAGCTTGAAATTATCGATCAACACGCCCTCTTCCTCGATGCGCGTGGAATCGGGCGGCATCGAACCGGGCGTGGTGCCGCCGATGTCCGCATGGTGGCCGCGCGAACCGACATAGAACAGGATGGCCTTGCCTTCTTCATCGAAGACAGGAGAAATGACCGTCACGTCGGGCAAATGCGTGCCCCCATGATACGGGTCGTTCAGCATGAAGACGTCGCCCGGCTGCATGACGCCCGCGTTGCGCGTCATCACCGTGCGGATGCTCTCGCCCATGGAACCAAGGTGCACGGGCATGTGGGGCGCATTCGCAATCAAGTGGCCTTGTGCGTCGAAGATGGCGCAGCTGAAATCGAGCCGCTCCTTGATGTTGACGGAATGGGCCGTGTTTTGCAGGCGCAGTCCCATCTGCTCGGCGATCGACATGAACAGATTATTGAATATTTCCAGCATCACGGGGTCGGCCTGCGTCCCGATAGCGACACGCTGCGGCAAGGCGACGACCCTGCGCAAGATCAAATGGCCATGCGCCGTCACTTCCGCGCGCCAGCCCGGCTCGATGACGGTGGTGGCGTTGGCGTCACTGACGATGGCAGGACCGGCTATGGTATCGCCGGGGCGCAGACTGTCAGCCCCAAACAGGCCGCTTGGCCGCCACCTTCCGGCGCAGTACATCTCCACCGTCTGCAGGGGCGCCAGCCCGCCTTCACGCGATGCATACGCCGGCGTGGCCACTGGCGGCGCATCGGACGCGCCGATGGCTTCCACGGAGATCGCTTCGACGATCAATGCCCGCGCCGGCATCAAAAAGGAAAAGCGCTTTTTGTATGCCGCCTCGAACTGCGCCTGCATGCCGGCCAGCGTGTCAAACAGCACGACGAGGGCAGAATCTGTGCCTTCATAGCGCAGGTGCACGCGCGACACCAGCGCGATACGCTGCCCTGCCACGCCCTGGCGCAGCAAGTCGCCCCGCGCCAGCTCGCCCAGCGCCGCGACATCACGCGCCAGGTCCACGCCCAATACCGCCTCGATGGCCTGCTCGCGCATGGCGCTCTGGTCGGCCAGGCCCATGCCGTAGGCCGACATCACACCCGCCAGGCTGTGGATGAAGACCGTACGCATGCCCAGCGCATCGGCCACCAGGCAGGCGTGCTGGCCGCCCGCGCCGCCAAAGCTGGTCAGGGTATATTCGGTGACGTCATGACCGCGTTGCACGGAAATCTGCTTGATGGCGTTGGCCATATTGCCCACGGCGATGGCGATATAGCCTTCGGCCACCTGCTCCGGCGTCGAGTTCACCGTGCGCGCCAGCGCCACGAACTGGGCGCGCACGGTGGCCGCGTCCAGCGCTTCATTGGCGTCCGGGCCGAAAACGCGCGGGAAGAATGCCGGCTGCAGCTTGCCCAGCATGACATTGCAGTCGGTGACGGCCAGCGGGCCGCCGCACCGGTAGCTGGCGGGGCCGGGATTGGCGCCCGCGCTGTCCGGCCCCACCTTGTAGCGGGCGCCATCGAAATGCAGGATGGAGCCGCCGCCCGCCGCCACCGTGTGGATGCTCATCATGGGCGCGCGCATGCGCACGCCGGCGATCTGCGTCTCGAACACGCGCTCGAACTCGCCCGCGTAGTGCGACACATCGGTGGACGTGCCGCCCATGTCGAAGCCGATGACCTTATCGAAACCGGCCAGCGCGCTGGCGCGCACCATGCCGACGATGCCGCCCGCAGGGCCGGACAAAATGCTGTCCTTGCCCTGGAAAGCGCGCGCATCCGTCAAGCCGCCGTTCGACTGCATGAATTGCAGGTGCACGCCGGGCAGCTCGGCTGCCAGCTGGTCGACATAACGGCGCAAGATGGGCGACAAATAGGCGTCGACCACCGTGGTGTCGCCGCGCGCCACCAGTTTCATCATGGGGCTCACCTCGTGCGACACGGATACCTGGGTAAATCCCGCCTGGCGCGCCAGCTGCGCCACCCGCGCCTCGTGCGCGTGGTAGCGGTAGCCGTGCATCAGCACGATGGCGATGGCGCGCACGCCGCGCGCATGCGCGTGTTCCAGCGCCGCGCGCGCAGCCGCCTCGTCGAGCTCCTGCACCACTTCGCCGTGGGCGCCCAGGCGTTCATTGATCTCGATTACGTCGCCGTACAGCAGTTCCGGCAAGATGATCTGGCGCGCAAACAGCTGCGGCCGGTTCTGATAGGCGATGCGCAAGGCGTCGCGAAAACCGCGCGTGATGGCCAGCACGGTGGGCTCGCCCTTGCGCTCAAGCAGCGCATTGGTCGCTACCGTCGTGCCCATCTTGATGGCACCCAACCGCTCGACGGGCAGCGGTGCGCCGGGTGCAAGGCCCATTAGCCGGCGCATGCCGGCCAGCGCCGCATCGCGGTACTGGCCCGGGTTCTCCGACAGCAGCTTGTGGGTGGCCAGGCTGCCGTCAGGACGGCGCGCCACGATGTCCGTAAAGGTGCCGCCCCGGTCGATCCAGAATTGCCAGTCCATCGCCACGCCCCCGTACTTATGTGAGATGGCTATTGTAGCCGCCAAACAGACGCGCGTTTCAGGCGTGCGCGCCTTGCCTTCCGCGTGGATCGGCCTTATGTTGAAGGCATACCAACAAATGGAACGCACCATGACCCCGACCGACTTTGCCAGCACCGCCCTTCCCCTCTATTCCGTCGCCGAACTGCGCGCCATCGAACAAGCCGCCATGCAAGACCTGCCGCAAGGGCTGCTGATGCAGCGGGCGGGCCAGGCCGCCGCCAGTGCCGCCTTGAAGCTGCTGCACGCCACGGAAGACGGCGAAGCGGGCCACCGGCGCGTACTGGTGCTGGCCGGCCCCGGCGACAACGGCGGCGATGCGCTGGAAGCGGCCGCGCACCTGGCCGCCAGCGGCACCGAGGTGCTGATATGGCTGGCGCCCGAGGCGCAAGCCACGTCGCCCGAGCGCGAACAAGCCCTGAGCCGCGCGCGCAACAGCGCCGCGCGCTTCATGGACGCGGCAACTTCCATGGCCTCGGCGGCAGTGGGCGCAGCGTCATGGCACCTCGTCATCGATGGCCTGTTCGGCATCGGCGCATCGCGCCCCCTGGACGGCGAATGCCGCGAAGTGGCGCAGTTGGTCAACAAGCTGGCATGCCCCGTGCTGGCGCTCGACGTGCCCAGCGGCTTGCAAGCGGACACGGGCGCCATCGACGGCGTCGCCATCCGCGCCACGCATACGCTCACCTTCATCGGCGACAAGCCTGGTCTGCACACGGCAAACGGCCGCGATTATGCGGGCGAGGTGGAAGTGGCCGCGCTGGCCATCGATCCTTCCCTGCTGCAGCCCGCCAAAGCCCAGCTGGGCGGCCTGCACCTGTTCGCCCGCCAGTTGCAGCCACGGCGCCAGAATACGCACAAGGGCAGCTACGGCAGCGTGGCCATCATCGGCGGCGCGCAAGGCATGGCGGGCGCACCCATCCTGGCGGCCCGCACGGCCCTGCATGCGGGCGCGGGAAGAGTCTATATCGCCTTTCCCGACACGCCGCCAGCATTTGACAGCGGCCAGCCAGAACTGATGTGCCGGCACGCCAGGGACGTGGATTTCTCGGGCCTGCACTTTGCCGCGCTGGTGGTGGGACCAGGCTTGGGCGACGATGTCGATACGGTGGAACTGCTGCAGCGGACGTTCGAGAGCGACAGCCCGCTGCTGCTCGACGCCGATGCGCTGAACCTGATGGCGGCCGAACCGGAACTGCAATCGGCGCTGGCCGTGCGCACGGGCGCGGGGGCGACAATATTGACGCCCCATCCGCTGGAAGCGGCACGCCTGCTCGACCTGACAGTGGCCGAGGTCCAGGCCGACCGCCTGGGCGCGGCGCGCCAGCTGGCCACGCAGCTGGGCGTCATTGTGGTGTTGAAGGGTTCGGGCACGGTCATCGCCGCACCCGATGGTGGCATCGTCATCAACAACACGGGCGGCCCCGCATTGGCGACTGCCGGCACGGGCGATGTGCTGTCCGGCCTGTGCGGCAGCCTGCTGGCGCAGGGCTGGCCGGAATGGGAAGCGGCGCTCGGCGCCGTCTGGCTGCATGGTGCGGCGGCCGATGCGCTGGTGGCCGCAGGCAGCGGCCCCATCGGCCTGACGGCAGGGGAATTGATCCCGGCCATCCGCAAGCTGATCAATGCCTTGTCGGCATAGGTATACGGTGCGTGTTTGTCGGATTACGCGTTCCGCTAATCCGACCTACCCGACGTCCGATATCCTCAAGCCGTAGGTTGGATTAGCGCAGCGTAATCCAACACCACCGCGCCGCAATCACACCAACCTGCCCGCCGCAATCGTAATGGTGCGCCCGCAACGGGCCGCAATCGAACTGTCATGCGTGACGAGAACCAGGGTCGAACCCCGTTCGCGGTTCAACTCGAACATCAGCTGGATCACGGCCTCCCCTGTGGCCGCGTCCAGGCTGCCAGTCGGCTCATCGGCAAACAGCAGCGGAGGCTCCGTCACAAAGGCGCGCGCCAGGGCCACGCGCTGCTGCTCGCCGCCGGACAGGTATTTTGGATAGTGTTTCAGGCGGCTGCCCAGGTTGACTCTGCCCAACATGGCTTGCGCCTTTTCCTTCGCGTCCGGGTCGCCCCGCAATTCCAGCGGCAGCATGACGTTTTCCAGCGCCGTCAGGTGGGCCAGCAGCTGGAAGGACTGGAACACGAAGCCGAGCTTTTCCTTGCGGAAACCGGCGCGACCGTCTTCGTCGAGGGCGAAGATATCGGTGCCGTCGAGGATGACCTTGCCCTCGCTCGGTGTGTCCAGGCCGGCCAGCAGGCCCAATAAAGTCGACTTGCCGGAACCGGAGGCGCCGACGATGGCCAGCGTCTCGCCCGTTTGCACGGTAAAATCGACTTGATGCAGGATGGTCAGCTCACCATCGGCATCGGGTACGCGCTTGGCCAGCTGGACCACTTCGATGGCCGGCTGGGCATTTTGGCTGTTGGCTGCAGCAGGCCGCTGGGCCGCTGCGTCGGACGGGAGAAAACTGGTGGAAGTCGCTTTAGGGAATTCGGGCATGCTGATCTATCTTAAAAAATTTCGTGAACAAATAAGTGTCAAGGGCAGCAGCCGCATGCGACGGCGCACGCTGTCCCTGCTTCCTGCGGCAGCCCTGCTGCTGGTATCGAGCATGACGAATGCCTATTCTGCACCAAAAACGCTGCTGGTGCTCGGCGACAGCCTCTCGGCCGAGTATGGGCTGGCACGGGGCACGGGCTGGGTGGCGCTGCTGGAACAGCGGTTGGCAGCGCAAAAGAACGATACGCGCATCGTCAACGCCAGCATCAGCGGCGAGACCACCAGCGGCGGCCGCGCGCGCCTGCCTGCGCTGCTGACGAAGCACCAGCCCGATGTCGTGCTGATCGAACTGGGCGCCAACGACGGCTTGCGCGGCTTGCCCGTGGCGGCGGCCGAAGCGAATCTGCGCGCCATGGGCGAGGCGGCCAGGAAATCGGGCGCGCAAGTGGTGCTGGTGGGCATGCGCATGCCGCCCAACTATGGCCGCGCCTATGGCGAGCAGTTTTATGGCGTGTACGGCAAGCTGGCCAGGGAATGGAAGGCGCCGCTGGTGCCCTTCATGTTCGAAGGCATCGCCGACCAGCCGCAGCTATTCCAGGCCGACCGCATGCACCCGAATGCGCAGGCGCATCCAACGATACTGAAGAATATCTGGCCGCAGCTAGCGCCGTTACTGAACGCGAAGTAAGCCAGTTGTAGACGTTACCTCCAGCCCGAGACAAGAATCCGGGGTCAGACCCGCCGGGGGAATACGCTCCAATGGAGCGTATTCCGATCACGAAGTGACTGGCCCCAGTCTTACGCCGGCGGGTTGAATAAAGTTCACGACACGCAGACAAAAAAATAGCCGCTCGAAAGCGGCTATTCTTATGCGTGGAAACTAACTCTTATGGTGCTTCTGGCGCTGTGGCTGCCGGGGCGGTGACCGGCTTGACGATCTTCACCTTGGCCTTGGATTTCAGGTACTCGACGTAATCGAACATTTCCTGTTGTGCCAGGATGCCGCTGATCTGGTCTTTCTCTTGCTGGCGGCGTGCTGCATCGACTTGCGCCGGCTGCTGCACCTTGCCGATGCGATAGATGCCATAGCCCAGGGCTGGCAAGTCCACGCCCACATAGGCTGGCAGCTTGCTCGTATCCGCTTTCATGACTTGCGCAATGGCGGCACGGTTGATGCCGTCAAGCTTGCTGCGCGACACCCATTGTGCGGCGCCGAAACCGCTGGCATCACCAGAAGCCTTCAAGGCTGCCAGCTTGGTCTCGCCCGCTTTCTTGGCCAGCTTTTCCGCTTCTTCCATCGTCACGCGCTGACGGATCATCGCTTCGACTTCAGCCAGAGGACGCTTCGAGGCAGGCTTGAATTCCACCACACGGCCGGCGATCAGCACGTTCGGTGCAACGGTGACGGCTTCCGTATTGCGCTTGTCTTTCAGTGTATCGTTCGAGAAGATGGCGGCGAGGAACTTGGCGTTGTTGAACGGCGCCTTGCCCAATGCTGGCGACGGCGTGCGCGACAGGTTGGCGGCGGTTTCCACTTTCAGCTTCAACTTGTCAGCCACCGGTTTCAGGCTGTCCGATTGCTCGTAGACCGTGTTGGTGAACGTCTCAGCCATTTCCGAGTATTTCTTGGCAGCAAATTGCTTTCGCAGGTCGGCCGTGATTTCACCGCGTACTTCATCGAGCGCCCGCACGTGCTGTGGTTTGAGCGAGGTAACGGTCAGGATGTGGTAGCCGAAATCGGAAGCGACAACATCGCTGATTTCGCCTTGCTTGAGTTTGCTGACTGCGCTCAGCAGTGGTGCCGGCAAGCCATCTTTGCCGATCACGCCCAGGTCGCCGCCTTGTTCGGCGGAGGCCGGGTCTTCCGACTTGGCCTTGGCCACGGCGGCAAAGCTGGCAGGTGCCTTGCGCACGTCGGCCAGGATCGCTTCAGCCTTGGCCTTGGCAGCTGCCTTGTCGGCGGCCGATGCGTCTTTCTTGACGGCTACGAGGATGTGGCTGGCCTGGCGCGCTTCTTCGGTCGTGTAGGCTTTCTGGTTCTTCGCGTAGTAGCCGGTCACGTCGGCGTCGGTGACGTCGACTTGCTCGCCGGCAGCGCTGTCGTCCAGCACGACGTATTCGATCTTGGCTTGTTCCGGGATTTCGAAGAACTTGCTGTTCTTGTCATAGAAAGCCTTGATCATGGCGTCCGTCACTTTGACTTCCGGCACGTACTGCGCGATCGGCAACAGCAATTCCTGCACTTCACGCTCTTCCGAGGTGATGTCGGACAGGCGCTTGGCGACGGTGTTCGGCGCGAAGGCGGTGCCTTGCACGGCGCCGGCCAATTGCTGCAGGGCCATGTCGCTGCGGCGGCGCGCATCGTACATCTGCGGCGTCATGCCTTGGGCGGCCAGCATGGACTTGTAGCGTTCCAGGTCGAATTTACCGTCCGGCAAGGTCAAGCCTGGGATTTCCAGCACTTCCTTTTGCAGCGCGGCATCGCTGATGACCAGGTGGCTACGGCCCACTTCGGCGGCCACGGCACGCTCGGCGATCAGATTGTCGAGGATGCTCTGGCGCGCTTCCGGCGTGTCAAACATTTTCTGGTCGAACTGCTCGCCCATCATCTGGCGGTAGCGGTCGATCTGCTGACGTTGCGCTTCTTCATATTGCTGCTGCGTCACGACCTGGTCGCCGACCTTGGCGATGGTGTTCGCGCCGTCGCCGAAGCTTTGGTAGCCGCTGATACCGACCAGTGCAAAAGACGGGACGATGACCAGCATCAAGAGAAACTGCATCAAGCGTCGATGGGTACGAATAAATTCAAACATGGTCAGCCAATTCGGGATGAGTGGATCACTATAAAAAAAGGCGAACATGCGTTCGCCTTGATTTCTTCGGCGGAATGGACGGGACAGATGTCCACTTCCCCTTTAGATTCAACAACTTGGCGCTGGAACTAAAGCAGGATTCTGACGCCCAAGCCATTATCTCCTGATTCTACAATGCCCATAGCGCTATAGCAAGAGTAAATCAGGGCGCGCGCCCTGCCCCGGCGGCGCCGGGCTGGCAAGGCGCCAGCAGGGACATTAAACACGGCAAAGCTTAAAGCGGATTTAAATACCCGCGCCGTCCAATTAAAAACGGCAGGCGGATAATTGAAAATGAAAGAGCACCAAGATAATCGGACGCATAAAAGAAAAACCCGCGCTACTTATTCAGCAGCGCGGGCTTCTATATTCTGGCGGAGCGGACGGGACTCGAACCCGCGACCCCCGACGTGACAGGCCGGTATTCTAACCAACTGAACTACCACTCCTTAAGAGCGTATTTTTTTGGCGGAGCGGACGGGACTCGAACCCGCGACCTCCGACGTGACAGGCCGGCATTCTAACCAACTGAACTACCACTCCGAAAAATACACAGTACTACTTGCATTTGCATCCAGGATCGTTATTCAAGGAACTTCGATCCTGAAATCGCGGCACCCGGGGGCACCGCCAAATGTTTCCGGTGATTGTCACCTCACCGAAGTCCGTTAGTTTACAGCATCCTTCAAAGCTTTACCAGCTTTAAATTTTGGAACTTTTGCTGCTTCGATCGTGATCGCTTCTTTGGTACGCGGATTGCGGCCGGTACGCTCAGCGCGTTCGCTGACCGAGAAAGTGCCAAAACCAACCAGCGTCACGCTGTCGTTGTTTTTCAAAGTTTCCGTCACGCCGCCGATAACAGCGTCGAGTGCGCGCGCAGCGGCGGCTTTGGAAATGTCAGCTTTTTCAGCAATGTGGTCGATCAATTCAGTCTTGTTCACTAGCATCCCCAATTACAAAGGTATAAAACGTTTACCGTATCGTTGCGGCACTTTTGGCACCACAGCTGTCCGGCGAAAAAAATGTGCAGGCGTATTAAACAAGCCACACTGTATATGTGTCAAGCGCTTTGGGGCCGCAATTCACGTTTCAATATAAAACAAGCGCTCTAAAAGCGCTTGTTTGGGGAAAACAGGGGTAAAACGTTAGTGTTTTACCACCTCGCCAGCCGCGTCAGGCTTGGCTGCGGCGGCCGTGACGGCCTCCACCGCAGCGACTTCGACCAACGGTTCAGGCATGCGCTCGAGGGCGATTTCCAGCACTTTGTCGATCCAGCGCACAGGCACGATCTCCAGCTTGTTCTTGACGTTGTCCGGAATTTCGGCCAGGTCCTTCACATTTTGCTCTGGGATCAGGACCGTCTTGATGCCGCCGCGATGGGCCGCCAGCAGCTTCTCTTTCAGGCCGCCAATCGGCAACACTTCGCCGCGCAAGGTGATCTCGCCCGTCATCGCCACGTCGGCGCGCACGGGGATGCCCGTGAAGACCGACACCATCGCCACCGTCATGGCCGCGCCAGCCGAAGGACCATCCTTCGGTGTCGCGCCTTCCGGCACGTGGATGTGGATATCGCTCTTCTCGAACACGTCCGCCTTGATGCCCAGGCGCTGCGCCCGGCTGCGCACCACCGTGCGGGCTGCCTCGATCGACTCTTTCATGACGTCGCCCAGGGTACCCGTGCGGATGATGCCGCCCTTGCCCGGCATCGACACGGCTTCGATGGTCAGCAGATCGCCGCCCACTTCCGTCCATGCCAGACCGACCACCTGACCCACCTGGTTTTCTTTCTCTGCGACACCAAAATCATAGCGGCGCACGCCAAGGAATTTATCCAGGTTCTTCGAGTTGACGATGACCTTCTTGTCGGATTTCTTCAGCAGCAGCATCTTAACCACCTTGCGGCAGATCTTCGACACTTCACGCTCGAGCGAACGCACACCGGCTTCCCGCGTGTAGTAGCGGATGATGTCGCGCAAGGCCGACTCGGCCACCGAGATTTCCTCTTCCTTCAAGCCATTGTTCTTGATCTGCTTCGGCAGCAGGTAACGCTGCGCGATGCTGGTCTTTTCATCTTCCGTGTAACCGGACAGACGGATCACTTCCATGCGGTCAAGCAAGGCTGGCGGAATGTTGTACGAGTTCGACGTCGCCACGAACATCACGTCGGAGAGGTCGAAATCGACTTCGATGTAATGGTCGGAGAACGTGTGGTTCTGTTCAGGATCGAGCACTTCCAGCAGGGCCGACGACGGGTCGCCACGGAAATCGGCACCCATTTTGTCGACTTCATCGAGCAGGAACAGGGGATTGCGCACGCCGACTTTCGACAGCGATTGCAAGATCTTGCCCGGCATCGAACCGATGTAGGTGCGGCGGTGACCGCGGATCTCGGCTTCGTCGCGCACGCCGCCCAGAGCCATGCGCACGAACTTGCGGTTCGTGGCGCGGGCGATGGACTGGCCCAGCGAGGTTTTACCCACGCCCGGAGGACCGACGAAGCACAGGATAGGCGCTTTCAGCTTGTCGACGCGCTGTTGCACCGCGAGGTATTCCAGAATGCGTTCCTTGACCTTGTCGAGGCCGTAGTGGTCGCCTTCGAGCACTTTTTCCGCATTCGCCAGGTCGTTATTGACCTTGGATTTCTTTTTCCAAGGCAAGTTGACCAGGGTGTCGATGTAGTTGCGCACGACGGTGGCTTCGGCCGACATCGGCGACATCAGCTTGAGCTTTTTCAACTCGTTGGTCGCCTTGTCGAGCGCTTCCTTCGGCATTTTTGCCGAAGCGACTTTTTTCTCCAGCTCGTCGAGGTCGGCGCCATCTTCGCCCTCGCCCAGTTCTTTCTGGATCGCCTTGACTTGCTCGTTCAGGTAGTACTCGCGCTGCGATTTTTCCATCTGCCGCTTCACGCGGCCGCGAATGCGCTTTTCCACCTGCAGAATGTCGAGCTCACCTTCGAGTTGGCCCAGCAGGTGCTCGAGACGCTTGGCCACGCTGAAAATTTCCAGGATGACTTGTTTTTGCTCAAGCTTCAAAGGCAGATGCGCGGCCACCGTGTCGGCCAGGCGGCCGGCATCGTCGATGCCCGACAGCGAAGCGAGGATTTCCGGTGGAATCTTTTTGTTCAGTTTGACGTACTGATCAAACTGCTGCACGATCGCGCGGCGCATGGCTTCGACTTCCGACTCGTCGCCCGGCTCGGACTCGAGCGGCGTCAGGTCGGCGATGAAGTGCGTCGGCGAATCGCTGATGTGGTTGATTCGGGCACGCTGCGCGCCTTCGACCAGCACCTTGACGGTGCCATCGGGCAGCTTCAGCATTTGCAGAATATTGGCGACACAGCCAATTTCATAGATATCCGAAGGGGACGGCTCGTCCTTCGCGGCTGCTTTTTGAGCGGCAAGCATAATACTCTTGCCCTGCTCCATCGCAGCTTCCAGCGCCTTGATCGACTTTGGACGGCCAACGAACAGCGGTATCACCATATGCGGGAAAACGACGACATCCCGCAACGGCAATAACGGCAGTTGAGTTTGCTCAGTTAATTTGGAAGTTGTCATGGCGTACCTTATAGAAAGCGTGTTTACGATGTTGGCGCTCGCTGCCAAAACACAAGACCGGCGAGAATAAATAATTCTGTGAAACAAACATAGAGTCTATTTCGCAAAACACACCCGCATGACTGTAACAAATGCAGTTTTAACAGTAAAAAAGCCACGCGCAGCTAAGCGCCGCGAGTGGCTTTACGATTGAAGCCTGCACTCATTAATTTAAATTGTACTGCCATGCATTAAGGAATCAAAACCCTTTTTATGCATTTGTCTCGGCAGTTTTCAATTTTCTCCGGAGGCTTTGGCAGTCTCTTGGTAAATCAACAAAGGTTTGGCACCACTGGTGATGGTATTTTCGTCGATAACGACCTTCACCACATTTTGTTCGCTCGGCAGTTCGTACATGACGTCCAGCAAAGCATGTTCCAGGATGGAACGCAGGCCACGGGCACCGGTCTTGCGCGCCAGCGCCTTCTTGGCGATCGCATGCAGGGCGGCCGGACGAATCTCCAGTTCCGCGCCTTCCATCTCAAGCAGCTTCGAATACTGCTTGATCAGCGCATTCTTTGGCTCGACCAGAATCTGGATCAGCGCCTCTTCCGTCAATTCCGCCAGGGTGGCGATGACGGGCAGACGACCCACCAGTTCCGGGATCAGGCCGAACTTGACCAAATCTTCCGGTTCTGCTTGCAGCATCAGTTCGCTGGCCGAGCTTTGCGACTTGCTGCGCACCGTGGCCGAGAAGCCGATGCCGCTCTTTTCGGAACGGTTGGCGATCACTTTCGACAGGCCGTCGAAGGCGCCGCCGCAGATGAACATGATGTTGGTCGTGTCGATCTGCACGAAATCCTGGTTCGGGTGCTTGCGGCCGCCTTGTGGCGGCACGGAAGCCATCGTGCCTTCGATGAGTTTCAACAAGGCTTGCTGCACGCCCTCGCCCGACACGTCGCGCGTGATGGACGGATTGTCGGACTTGCGCGAAATCTTGTCGATTTCATCGATGTAGACGATGCCGCGCTGGGCTTTCTCGACGTCATAGTTGCAGCTTTGCAGCAGCTTCTGGATGATGTTTTCCACGTCTTCACCCACGTAACCGGCTTCGGTCAAGGTGGTGGCGTCGGCGATCACGAACGGCACGTTGAGCATGCGCGCCAGGGTCTGTGCCAGCAGGGTCTTGCCCGAGCCGGTAGGACCGACCAGCAAGATGTTGCTCTTGGCCAGCTCGATGTCGTCTTTCTTGCCCAGGTGCTTGAGGCGCTTGTAATGGTTGTACACCGCCACCGACAGGATGCGCTTGGCAGTCTGCTGGCCGATCACGTACTGATCGAGCAAGGCGGCAATTTCTTGCGGCGTCGGCAGGTCGGATTTGCTACCCGTCACCGTCTCGATGCTCGACGTTTCATCACGGATGATGTCGTTGCACAGGTCGATGCACTCGTCGCAAATGAACACGGACGGGCCGGCGATGAGTTTCTTCACCTCGTGCTGGCTTTTGCCGCAGAACGAGCAATACAGTAATTTTTCGCCGCTAGAGGATTTTTTGTCTGACATAAGGCATTTTGGTTGGAACTGCATTAACAATATTGCAAAATCGCAAGCCGGAGTGCGGTAGTTGTCCGAAAGACAGCCACCCATGGCGCAAGCCAACAACGTGCACAAGCTCCATGCTACCCGAAATAAAAGCGAAACGCCCGAACGTTTGATCGCCCGGGCGTTTACTTACAAGCTTAGCAATACCGGTAGGGGCTCATCAAGCGCGGCTGGTCAACACTTTGTCGATCAAACCATACTCAACGGCCTCGTCGGCGGACATGAAACGGTCGCGGTCGGTGTCCTTGGCGATCTGTTCGATCGACTGGCCCGTGCGCTCGGCCATGATGCCGTTCAAGCGGGTGCGCAGGTAAAGGATTTCCCTTGCCTGGATCTCGATATCGGACGCCATGCCTTGCGAACCACCGGACGGCTGGTGAATCATGATGCGCGAGTTCGGCAGCGAGAAACGCTTGCCCTTGGCGCCAGCGGCCAGCAGGAAAGCGCCCATCGAAGCAGCCATGCCCGTACACAGGGTCGAGACGTCCGGCTTGATGAACTGCATGGTATCGTAGATGGCCATGCCGGCCGAGACCGAACCACCTGGCGAGTTGATGTAGAGCGAAATTTCCTTTTCCGGATTTTCGCTTTCCAGGAACAGCAACTGGGCGACCACCAGGTTGGCCATCTGGTCATTGACCGGGCCGACCATGAAAATCAAGCGTTCCTTCAGCAGGCGCGAGTAAATATCATACGAGCGCTCGCCGCGACCGCTTTGTTCCACCACCATCGGCACCAGGCCGAGCATCTCTGTGTCCAGCGCTGGATTACGGTTCATACCTGTCATTTCATTTCCTTGTGAAGCAGTTAGGGGATACCACCATTACTTTTCAGCAACAATGGCATCCCAATACCAACTGGTTTACGCTTGTGCGTTGCTTCCCATCAGTTCGTCGAAAGCAACTGCTTTCGTCGTGACTTTCGACAGGCCCAACACGTAAGTGACGACGTTTTCTTCCAATACAAGGGCTTCGATCTCACCCAGACGACGACGGTCGCTGTAGTAGTACTTCAGCACTTCGCGTGGATCTTCGTAGCTTTGAGCGAAATCTTCGATTTGCGCCTTGACTTGCTCAGGCGTTGCCTGCAGCTTGTTGTCGCCCACCAGTTGCGACAGGATCAGACCCAGGCGTACGCGACGCTCGGCTTTTTCTGCGAACAGTTCTGCTGGGAAAGGCACGTCCTTGACGTTCATGCCGCGCTGCGCCATGTCTTGACGGGTCATTTCGGCCAGACGCTCGGAATCCTGAGCGATCAGCGTTTTTGGCACGTCCAGTTCAGCAACTTTGATCAGCGCGTCCATGACGGCTTCCTTGTTGCGTGCTTTTACGCGGCCAGCAACTTCGCGTTGCAGGTTGACTTTGATGTCTTCGCGCATTTTGGCCAGATCGCCATCGGCAACGCCCAAGGACTTTGCGAATTCAGCGTTGACTTCCGGCAGGTGCGCCCATTCCAGCTTTTGCAGGGTGATGGTGAACGAGGCGGTCTTGCCGGCCACGTCCTTGCCATGGTAATCCTCAGGGAACGACAATGGGAAAGTCTTGGACTCGCCCACTTTCAGGCCCAGGGTCGCTGCTTCGAATTCTGGCAGCATGCGGCCTTCGCCCAGCACGAAAGCGTAGCCTTCAGCTTTGCCGCCCGGGAATTCAACGCCATCGATAGAACCGACGAAGTCGACGGTCACGCGGTCGCCGTTGGCAGCGATCGGCTCACCGCCGTCGCCGTGTTCGCCAGCTTCGCCCTTGGTGTGGAAGTGCACGCGCTGCTTGCGCAGGATGTCGATGGTCTTGTCGATTTCGGCTTCCGACACGTCGGCTTGCACGGTTTCGATTTCAACAGCCGTCAGGTCGCCGATGGCGACTTCCGGATACACTTCGAAGGTTGCATCGAAAGCCAGCTGGCCTTCGGCTGCTTCTTCTTTCGGCACGATGTTCGGGAAACCGGCCACGCGCAGATTGTTTTCGTTGGCGGCGTCGTTGAACGCGCGGCCGACTTTGTCATTCAGCACTTCCGATTCAATTTGGTAGCCGTATTGTGCTGCGACCATTTTCAACGGCACTTTGCCCGGACGGAAGCCCGGTGCCTTAGCCGTACGGGCTTGCACTTTCAGGCGCTTCTCAACTTCCGTGCGGACGTCCGTCAGCGGGAAGGAGATCGTGATACGACGTTCGAGTTTGCCCAAGGTTTCGACTGCAGTTGCCATGTAAAAAATCGTCCAAAAAATAAACACTGTTGGTGCGAGAAAAGAAGACCCGACCCCTTGCGCCATCACTGGCGGCAAGACATGGGTCCAGCTTCACTCGCTCGCATATTCATCTGTAAAAGTACTGGAAAACAGGACGATGGACCTGGTCTACCCGGCTGAGGGAAAAACCCGCACCAGGCACCAAACAATCCGCCGCTTCCAGTACTGCGACAGGGCTCCGAGCGTCCAGCTTTGCTTCCAAGTAAATGCAAGGCCGGCCATCATTCGGTAAAGCGTGGCATTATAACAAAGGACTTCGGGAAAGTGGCTGGCTTTGCAGCCCGACCACAGAGGATGCCAGCGGCGGCGAACGAATCGCCACAGCCTGGATGGCCCTGTCTTTACTCTTGCCCCGGCATTCTTTATTTCGCCAGAGACAGGCTTTCCAGCCTGCTTCGTTCATTAGTATATGCGAACTGTCGCTCCGTCCGAAACAAAGAAATGCGCTCTTGGCGAAGATTTCGGGCAAAAAACCTTTGATTTACCTCAATTTGGCCATTTTCCAGGCAAATCTCCGCCCGGCTCCTGCACCGCCGCCCGATCTCTGGCAAAAAAAGTGCAAACGAAGACATCCCGAACGACGGAAATATAGCAAAGGCAACAGGAAAACAAAAAAGATGCCTGCAACGAGGCTGAAGAACAACTTGATGGTGCTGCACGTCCGGGCTGAAACAACCCGGATTGGTGCGGATGGGGAGACTCGAACTCCCAAGCCGAAGCACTGGCTTCTAAGACCAGCGTGTCTACCAATTCCACCACATCCGCATTTCGTACTACTTGCCGCAGGCTACACACCTGCCGTTACTGATTTTAACAACTCGGGAACGATCTGGCTACCTTGGACTTGTCGAGCAAGCCCGCGCTAAAGCAAAGGCGGCATTCTACTGGATTTCCCAGAGGAATGCCGCCTTTTTTATGCTGATACCATGGCGCCTGTCCCTAGCCCTCTTTTGCACTCACCGGCTCCGGCTTCTTGACCCGGAACCAGGCCGCATACAGGGCCGGCAGGAACAGCAAGGTCAAGGCCGTCGCCAGGATCAGGCCGCCCATGATGGCGACCGCCATCGGGCCCCAGAAGACGGAGCGCGACAAAGGAATCATGGCCAGTGCGGCGGCGGCGGCCGTCAGCACGATGGGGCGGCAACGGCGCACGGCCGAGTCGATGATGGCATCCCAGGGGGCCGAGCCATCCTTGATGTCTTGCTCGATCTGGTCGACCAGGATCACGGAGTTGCGGATGATCATGCCGAACAGCGCGATGACGCCCAGGTTGGCCACAAAGCCCAGCGGGCGATGCAGCAGGAGCAAGGCAAATGCGGCTCCCGCCACGCCCAGCGGGCCCGTCAGGAACACCAGCAGGGAGCGCGAGAAACTGTGCAGCTGCAGCATCAGCAAGGTGAAGATGATGAAGATGGCCAGCGGCAGGTTGGCCGCGATCGATGCTTCCGCCTCGCCGCTGTCGGCCGCCACGCCCTTCACGGTGATGCGGTAGCCGGCCGGCATCTTGGCGCGCAAGGCGTCGAGCTGCGGCGCCAGCTGCGTGGAGACCGTCGCGCCCTGGATGCCGTCGACCACGTCGGACTGCACGGTAATGGCCCATTCACGCTTGTCGCGCCAGACCACGCCCGGCTCCCACACGAAATGCGCGCGGGCCAGCTGCGAGATGGGCACGGACTTGCCCGTTGCCGTCGGGATATTCGTGTCATTCAGCACGGATATCGTCGCCCGCTCTTCCAGTGGCTGGCGCACCTGGATATCGATCAGCTTATTGTCTTCGCGGAACTGGCCGATGACGGTGCCCGACAGAATCGTATTGGCCGCCTGCATCACGGTTTTCGAAGTGACGCCCAGCGCGCGCATCTTGTCCTGATCCAGGTCCAGGCGCAGCACTTTTACCGATTCGTTCCAGTTATCGTTGACGCCCAGAGTGTTCGGATTGGCGCGCAAGATGTCCTTGACCTGGTCGGCAATGGTGCGCACGCCCGCCACTTCCGGCCCCGTGACACGGAATTGCACGGGATACGGCACGGGCGGCCCGTTCGGCAACAGTTTTACCCTGCCCCGCACTTCCGGGAAATCCTTCTTGAAGACATCGATGATCTTCTGGCGCAGTTGCTCGCGATCCGCCAGGCTCTTGGGCAAGATCACCACTTGTGACACATTGGTCTGCGGGAAGATCTGGTCCAGCGGCAGGTAGAAACGGGGGCTACCCGTGCCTACATAGCTGGTCACGCTGTCCACACCGTCGAGCTTGCCCACATAGGCCTCGAATTTCTTCACCTGCTTTTCATTCGCGGCAAAGGTCGTGCCCTCGGGCGACCACAGCTCCACCATCAATTCAGGACGGCTGGAATCGGGGAAAAATTGCTTTTCGATGAAGTTAAAACCATAAATACCCAGCGCAAAGATGACCAGGGTGGCGGCGATCGTCGTCTTGCGCCATTCCACGCACCAGGTGACGGCACGGCGGAAGCGGCGGAAGTTCGGCGTATCGAACAATTCATGGTCGTTATGCGCGTGCGGTTTCACTTTCAACAAGACGTAGCCGATATAGGGCGTGAAGACGACGGCCACCACCCAGGAAATGATCAGGGCCAGCGCATTGACGGAGAACAGGGAGAACGTGTATTCGCCGGCGGCCGACTTGGCCATGCCGATGGGCAGGAAGCCCGCCACCGTGATCAGGGTGCCCGTCAGCATGGGCATGGCTGTCGACGTGTAGGCGAACGTGGCCGCGTCGAAGCGCGACATGCCCTCTTCCATCTTGCGCACCATCATTTCGACGGCAATGATGGCGTCATCGACCAGCAGTCCCAGCGCGATGATCAGGGCGCCCAAGGAAATCTTGTGCAAGTCGATGTCGAGCAGGCGCATGAAGAGGAAGGTGACGGCCAGCACCAGGGGGATGGTCAGGGCCACCACCAGGCCGGGCCGCACGTCGATGCGCAGCGGTTTCGTGTGCAGGCCCAGCGCGACAAAGCTGACGGCCAGTACGATCAGGATGGCTTCGATCAGGGTATGCACGAACTCGCCCACGGAGGCGGACACGGCTTCCGGCTGGTTCGACACGCGCTGCAGCTCTATGCCCACCGGCAATTCGCTCTTCATGCGCGTCACCGTCGCTTGCAAGGCCTTGCCCATGTCGATGATGTTGCCGCCCTTTTCCATCGACACGCCCAGGCCGATCACTTCCTTGCCATTGAAACGCATCTTGTCCTTCGGCGGATCGACGAATTCGCGTTTCACGGTGGCAAAGTCGCCGAGCCGGAAGGTCGTGCCGTTGGCGCGCAGCTCCAGGTTTTCCAGATCCTTGACGGTGACCATGGCGCCCGTCACGCGCACTTGCAGATTGTCTGTCGGCGTCACCAGCACGCCCGTGGCGTTGATGCTGTTTTGCTCGGACAATTGCTGCACGATGGCGTCAAAAGGAATGCCCAGCTGGGCAAATTTCTTGTGCGAAAAGATGATATTGATCTTCTCGTCTTGCACGCCGAACAGTTCCACCTTCGATACCTGCCCCACGGCCAGCAGCTCCTGGCGCACCTTGTCCGCGTAATCCTTCATTTCAGCGTAGGTAAAACCGTCGCCGGACAGGGCGAAGATGGAGCCGTAGGTGTCTCCGAACTCGTCATTGAAGAACGGTCCCACCACGCCGGCCGGCAAGGCACCCTTGATGTCGCCGATCTTTTTGCGCACCTGGTACCAGGCGGCCGCCGTTTCCTTGGGCGGCGCCGATTCGCGCAGCTCCAGCAAGATCAGGGTTTCGCCGGGCTTCGAATAACTGGTGATTTCATTGATGTAGGGCGTTTCCTGCAGCTTCTTTTCCAGCTTGTCCGTCACCTGCTCGGCCATCTGCAGCGCCGTTGCACCGGGCCAGTACGCTTGCAAGACCATGGCGCGGAAGGTAAACGGGGGATCTTCATCCTGGCCGAGGCTGGCATAGCTGAGCATGCCGCCGATCAGCAGCACGGCCATCAGGTAGCGCGTCAGCGGGATGTGTTCGAGGGCCCAGCGAGACAGATTGAAGCCGCCCTTCATTTGCCGGCCCCCACGCTGACTGCGGCGGCGGCCACATCCGGCTTGCTGGCCAGTTCTGCGCCAAGGATAGAGACTTTCTGCCCAGGCTTGAGCAAGTTGACGCCGGCCGTGACCACCGTCTGCCCCGCTTTCACGCCCGAGGTCAGCAGCAATTCATTGCCCGCCACGCCGCCCACGGTGACCGGGACCAGTTTCACGGCGCCGTTTTCCACCACCCATACTGAGCTTTGCGACTTTTCATTGAACAGGGCCGTCAGCGGCACCTTGATCTGCGGCGTGGCCGACTGCGAAGCGAACTGCACCACGGCCGTCATGCCCAGGCGCGCTTGCGGCACGTCCGGGATGCTGACCTTGGCCAGGTAAGTGCGCGTGGCGGCATCGGCCACGGGCGACACTTCGCGTATCTTGCCCGGCCAGCCCTGCTTCGGATCGGCCCACAGGCGCACCACCACATCCCTGACGCTGCGCAAGGTCTCGACCTTGTCTTCGGGAAGGCCGATCACGACTTCCTTTTCGCCGCTTTTGGCCACCTGCACCACGGGCGTGCCAGCCGCGACCACCTGCCCCACCTCGGCCTCGATGCGCGTGACGACGCCATCGACGTCGGCCAGCAAGCTGGCATAGCCGGACTGGTTGGCCTGGCCGCGGTGCAGGGCCTGGGCCGCTTCCACGTTGGCCTGCGCCGCCTTGTAAGTGGCATCCTTGCCATCAAGCACAGCCTGGCTGACGAAATTCTTCGCGCGCAAATCCTGGTAGCGCTTCAATTCCGCGCGTGCCAGGTCGCGGTTCGTTTCCGCGCTGACCAGCGACGCCTTGGCCTGGGCTTGCGACAGCTGCAAGTCGACGGGATCGAGTTGCATCAACACTTGCCCCTTTTTCACGCTGGCGCCCACATCGACCTTGCGCGCGACGATCTTGCCGCCCACGCGGAAACCCAGTTGCGACACGACGCGGGGCACGACCTCGCCCGCCAGTTCCGCACTGACGTCAACATTACTGCTAGACAACACCATCGCGCGCACGGGGCGCACATCTTCCACTTTGACGGCCGGCTTGGAACAGGCCACCAGGGTCAGTGCCAGGGCGGCGGCGGCAATCAGCCGCAGAGCGGGCAGTGCGGGTGCGCCGGTCTCGCGGCGCAGGGTTTTCAGGGCAAACAAGGTATTTTCCTTTACTATGCGGGCTGTTAGATTTTTGCGTGAGGAAACTTTTCGCTTGCTAAGTGATGCTAGCCAAACTTTTTCGCACACGATATCCTTAAATTTGTGACAATATCAGCTTGGTCATGACAGGGAGCGATTCCCCCTAATGACTTTCTGGTTATTAATTATAATCGTGCGCAAAAGCTTTTAGTGACTTTTGCGTCATTAATCTTGAGACGTACAACGTTTGGCGCTTCCTGCGTTGGCAGGGTGCCGGACAAACGCAAGACTAGAGAAGTGTGTTCATGCCTGTAGACCATTACGAAAATTTTCCTGTTGCATCATTCCTGCTGCCGCGCCGCCTGGTGCCCGCTGTCGAGGCCATCTATGCCTTCGCCCGCAGCGCCGACGACCTGGCCGATGAAGGCGACGCCACGCCGGCCGAACGCCTGGCAGCCCTGCACGCCTACGAAGAGGCGTTGGGCCGCATAGCCCGCCACGAAGGCCATGCGGGCGAGAACGCCGCCATGTTTGAACGCCTGGCCGCCGTCATCGCCAAATTCCAGCTGCCGCTCAAGCCGTTTTACGATCTGTTGTCGGCCTTCAAGCAGGATGTGGAAACGACGCGCTATGCCAGCTACGACGACGTGCTCGATTACTGCGCCCGTTCCGCCAACCCGGTGGGGCTGCTGATGCTGCACCTGTACGGTGCGGCCGATGAACAGAATGTACGCGATTCCGATGCGATTTGCTCAGCTTTGCAACTAATTAATTTCCTGCAAGACGTCGCCATCGACCAGCAAAAGGAGCGCATCTACCTGCCGATGGAAGACCTGACCCGCTTTGCCGTCTCCGCCGCCTCCTTTGAGCGGCCCGAGGCGCACGGCAAGTGGAGCGCCCTGATGCGCTTCGAAGTGGCCCGCACGCGCGCCCTGATGCTGTCCGGCGCGCCGCTGGCCCTGCGTTTGCGGGGGCGCATCGGCTGGGAATTGCGTCTCGTGGTGCAAGGAGGCTTGCGCATCCTCGAAGCCATCGAAGCGGTCAATTACGACGTGTTCCGGCGCCGCCCCAAGCTGGAGAAACGCGACTGGCTGATCATTTTCTGGCGCGCGCTGCGCATGTCGCGCAAAAGCCTGCATCAAGAGACGCAAGTAAAAACGGCTTTTCCCCCGTCGCCCACTCTGTAAGACGATAGAATAGCGGCTTCGATCTGCAACCCTTGCTCTTTTGACTATGTCTCCCGACGAATACTGCCAACAAAAGGCCGCCCAGAGCGGCTCCAGCTTCTACTACAGCTTTCTGTTCCTGCCTGCGGAGCGCCGCAAGGCCATCACGGCCCTGTATGCCTTCTGCCGCGAAGTCGATGACACGGTCGATGAATGCACGGACGAAGCCGTGGCACGCACCAAGTTGGTCTGGTGGCGCAAGGAAGTCAAGGCCATGTACGAGGGCAATCCCACGCATCCCGTGATGCGCGCGCTGCAGCCCCATCTGGACACCTACAAGCTGGAAGAAAAGCATTTGCAGGCCATCATCGACGGCATGGAAATGGACTTGAACCAGACCCGCTACCTCGACTACCAGGCCATGAGCCGCTATTGCTGGCACGTGGCCAGCGTGGTCGGTATCTTGTCGGCCAGCATCTTTGGCGCGACGCGCCCGGAAACGCTGCTGTACGCGGAAAAGCTGGGTCACGCCTTCCAGCTGACCAATATCATCCGCGATGTGGGCGAAGATGCGCGCAAGGGGCGCATCTACCTGCCGATCAGCGAGTTGCAGCAATTTAATGTCACGGCGGCCGACCTGCTGAACGCGCGCCACAGCGAAAACTTTGAAAATCTCATGCGTTTCCAGGTAGCGCGCGCGCAAAAGGCGTATGACGAAGCGTTTGCGCTCCTGCCAGCCGAGGACCGCCGCGCCCAGCGCCCGGGCCTGATCATGGCGGCCATCTACCGTACCGTGCTCAATGAAGTCGAGCGCGACGGCTATCACGTGCTGAAACAGCGCATTTCGCTCACGCCGATCCGCAAACTGTGGCTGGCCTGGAAGACCTGGGTTCGTGGCTGAGAGTAGCGTGAAGCAACGCTACGCCGTCATCGGCGCCGGCTGGGCTGGTTGCGCGGCGGCCATGGAACTGGCGCGCGCCGGCCATGCCGTCACCGTCTTCGAGGCGGCGCGTACCCTGGGCGGGCGCGCGCGCCGGGTCGAGAGAGAAAACACTGTCCTCGACAACGGCCAGCACATCTTGCTGGGCGCCTACACGGAAACCTTGCGCCTGATCAAGCTGGCGGGGCAAGACCCGGCCGAAGTGATCCTCACCCTGCCCCTGCAGATGCGCTATCCGCCCGGTTCCGATGGTATGGATTTCGTCGCGCCGCGCCTGCCCGCGCCGCTGCACCTGGCATGGGCCCTGCTGCGCGCCCAGGGCTTGCTGCGCGCCGACAAGCTCGCTCTGATGCGCTTTTCCACCGCCATGCGGTGGATGGGCTGGCAACTGTACAACGATTGCACTGTCAGCGAACTGCTGCAGCGCTTTGACCAGACGGACCGCCTGAACCGGCTGATGTGGTATCCACTGTGCCTGGCTGCACTGAATACGCCGCCCGAGCGGGCCTCGGCGCGCGTCTTCATCAATGTGCTACGAGACAGCCTGGGCGCGAGCCGCCGCCGCGCCTCCGACATGCTGATCCCGAAAGCAAACCTGAGTGCCCTGTTTCCCGAGGCCGCCGCCCGATATCTGGTCCAGCATGGCGGCGCAGTGCGCACGGGCGCCAAGGTGGCCGCCTTGCACGCCTTGCCCGATGGCCGCTGGCGGCTCGATGACGGCGGCCATGATGGCGAGCACTATGATGGCGTCATCGTGGCCACCTCGTCCGTGCAGGCGGCCAGCCTGCTGCAAGGCTTGCAGGATCCGCGCCTCGACGACGTCATTAGCCGCATACAAGCTTTCACGCCGGAAGCCATCAGCACCTGCTACCTGCAATACGACGCCACCGTGCGCCTGGACTTGCCGTTTTACGCCCTTGTCGATGCGCCGGAGCGGCAGCACTGGGGCCAGTTCGTCTTCGACCGGGGTCAGCTCGACGCGCGCCAGGCGGGCTTGCTGGCCGTTGTCATCAGCGCCTCCGGCCCTGCCGCCGAGCAAGGCCATGGGCCGCTGGCGCAAGCCATCGCGGCGCAGCTGGCGCAGGTATTGCAGCGGGCGCAACTGGCACAACCGATCTGGACCCAGCTGATCACGGAAAAACGCGCCACCTTTGCCTGCACGCCGGATTTATTGCGTCCCGGCAACGCCAGCGGCATGCCGGGCCTGCTGCTGGCGGGCGATTACACGGCCAATGATGACCGAACGCAAGACTATCCGGCCACCATCGAGGCGGCCGTGCGCAGCGGCGTGGCGGCGGCAAAGGCCGTCACCGCGGGCAAGGTGGCAAAGTAGACTTGACGGTGCATCCTCCCCTGGTGTCGCTCGCCCCTGCGAAATTGCATTCTGTCGCACCGCGCTGGTGCGCTCGCGTGTGCTTGGGTACAGTCTGATCATCGACAACGGCCATGCCACGGGGAATACCATGCACACCACCTTGCACTTGAAAAACAGCTTGAAAGCCCTGGCGCTGCTGGCTTGCGTGGCGCTGGCCACCCTGATCGTCATACACGGTCAGCAGGCGCCACAAGCGCCATTGCTGCTGAGCCAGGCAAGCATGTTGCTGCCAGCAGTGGGCTGAGGCGGCGAAGCGGACGGACAGGAAGAATATGATGAACAAGCAAGACTATCTCGACTCTCTGCGGCGCGCGCTGGCAGGCTTGCCACCGGATCTGGTGGCCAAGACCCTCGATTATTACGAACAGACCTTCATCGAAGGCGCTGCGGCCGGCCGCAGCGAGCAGGAGATGGCCGACGACCTGGGCGACCCGAAGAAAATCGCCCTGACCTTGCGCAACAGCACACACCGCCAGGCCTTCGAACACAAAAAAACCCCCGTCAACCTGCTGCGCCTGCTCGTCTCGCTGGTGGGCCTGGCCATCTTCAACCTGTTCATGGTCGTGCCTGCCGCCGTCTACGCGGCCCTGCTGGCCACCCTGTATGCCGTGGGCCTGAGCTTTTACCTGGCCGGCATCGCCATCACGGCCAGCGGCCTGTCCGGCGCCAACGAACTGGTGCTCGACGGCCCCTTGCGCCACGTCTTCATCCATGACGACGATGGCGGCGAGCGCCGCGAGACACGCATCACCATCGGCGACACGGGCATCGAAGTCGATCACCTGCCCGGCCCCGTCAAAGCTGAGTCCGAACCCGAGGCGCCTGGTGCGTCGTCGCGCATGATGGAACGGGCCGAAGCGCTGGCCGGAGGCGGCATCCGCATCTCCACCGATATGGACCGCGATGCGCGCACCACGCAAACCGTCTTCGGCGTGGGCATGCTGCTCGGCGGCATCGCCATCTTCCTGCTCAGTCTGGTGGTAACGCGCTACACCTTGATCGGTATCAAGCGCTACATCGCCATGAATGTCTCCCTGCTCAAAGGTCACTAGAAAGGCTGCCATGAAACGCTTGCTCAAAGTTGGCCTGTCCATGCTGCTGCTGGCAATGGTCCTGATCGCCATGTCCTATGCGGCGCTGCGCGCCAAGGGAATCAGCAATCCCAGCAGCGCTGCCGGCCGCGCCGTGCGCAGCGAAACGCGCCCGATTTCCGCCGATATCAACAGCATCGACCTGGCCGGCCCCATCGACCTGGTGCTGCGCCGCGGCGCCATGCCATCGATGAAGGTGAGCGGCGAGCAGCGTTTGCTGTCGAACGTCGCGACCACCGCCGACGGCACGACCCTGCATATCGGCCAGAAAGGCATGCTCTTCCACCATCGCCAGCCGTTACAGGTGGAACTGGTGCTGCCATCGCTCGTGCGCTTGGAAGTGCACGGCAATGGCGACAGCAAGATCACGGGATTTTCGGGCGATAGTTTCATCCTGGAATTGACGGGTTCGGGCGACGTCAGCTTCACGGGACGCTACAAGCAGGTGCAAGCGACGGTCAACGGCAGCGGTGACCTCGACATCAATGGCGGCAACAGCGATAGCGTGGTGCTGGAAATGGTGGGTTCCGGGCGTATCGCCGCCAGCGGCAACACGAAATTCCTGCGCGCCGACTTGAGCGGCTCAGGCGACATCGATGCCGAGCATCTGGCCACCGACAAGGCCAGCGTCAGCCTGCAAGGCTCGGGTCAGAGCACCGTCTTCGTGCGCGACGCCGCCAACCTGACCTTGCGCGGCAGCGGCGACATCCACGTCCACGGCAACCCGCGCCAGCGCGATGCGCAGAAAAGCGGATCAGGCGACATCATCTGGCATTAATGATGGCGCGAACGACCAAATGCTGTTGTAATTTCAAGAATTCCCTTCCAGCCAACTGACCGCCTGCTCGCCGGCCGCCTTGCCTTGCGCCAGGCAGGCCGTCAGCAGGTAGCCGCCCGTGGGCGCTTCCCAGTCCACCATTTCACCGGCGACAAACACGCCCGGCATGGCGCGCAGCATGCTGCCGTCGATGCCATCGAAGTCTACGCCGCCGGCGCTGCTGATGGCTTCATCGATGGGGCGCGGGCGCTGCAAGTTGACGGGCAGCAGCTTGATGGCGGCAGCCAGCCTGGCCTCGTCGGCAAAGTCGGCCGCGCCCAGGCATTCGCGCAGCAAGCCCGATTTCACGCCCTTTATGCCCAGCCGGCTTTGCAGATGGCTGGACATGGAACGGGCGCCACGCGGGCGCGTGACTTCCTCGAACACCCGCTCATGGCTGTGGTCGGGCGCCAGGTCCAGCCAGATGGTGGTGTGGCCCTCAGCGGCGATCTGCTCGCGCAGTGCGGCCGACAGCGCATAAATCAGGCCGCCTTCGACGCCGCCGGCCGTGATGACGCACTGCCCCTGGCGCTTGACAGTCAAGCCGTCGATGTCATGCGCCGTGATGGCCACCGTGGCCAGGTGCTCGCCCGCGTAACGGCTGCTGAAATGTTCGCTCCAGTCCACGTCGAAGCCGCAATTGGCCGGCGCCAGCGCTGCCACGGCCACGCCCTGCCCTTGCAGCAAAGGCACCCAGGCGCCATCGGAACCGAGGCGCGCCCAGCTGCCGCCACCCAGCGCCAGGATCACGGCGTCGAAGGAGCGCAGGCGTTCGCCGTCCGGCGTGGCGAAGGCCAGCTGGCCGTCCCGCCAACCCGTCCAGCGGTGGCGCATGTGAAATTGCACGCCCGCTTCGCGCAAGCGGTGCAGCCATGCGCGCAGCAAGGGTGCGGCCTTCATATCGGTGGGGAAGACGCGGTTCGATGAGCCGACGAAGGTGTCCACGCCCAGGCCGTGCACCCAATCGCGCACCCTCTGCGGGCCAAACTGGTCCAGCGCCGGTTTCAGGCGGCTGGCCTGCCTGGCGTAGCGCGAGACAAAGGCCTGATAGCCTTCCGCGTGCGTGATATTCATGCCTCCGCGCCCAGCCAGCAGGAATTTGCGGCCGACGGACGGCATGGCGTCGAACAATTCCACCTGCGCGCCCTGGTCGGCGGCCGCCTGTGCGGCCATCAGGCCGGCGGGGCCGCCGCCGATGACGGCGATGTGAAACGGAGGGGAACTGGAGTTGGTCATGGCAAGCAGGGAAGACGCTGAAAACCCCGGCATTTTAGTCGAGATAAGGCCAGGGGATGGCAATAATGCCGAAAAATGATGCATACTGCGCGGACATGCTGTAGCGATCAGTACTTTGACTTCACGAGACAATGAGACGACAAGAGGAGAAACACATGGGTGCAGGATTCTGGATTTCCCGCTATCTGCTGGCCAGCTCGATTTTATTCATCATCCTTTCAGTGGTCGAGTACAGCAAGGGCACGACCAGCCAGGCCGATATCCTCAGTGCCCTGGCCTGGTCACTGGTGGCGTCGGCCATCTTCATCGGCTCGAAATACTGGCGCTACAAGAAAGCCATCGCCTGCGCCACCTGCAGCGATACACCGGCCAGCAAGCGGAAAACCAAGTCCTCATGAAAAAACGGCCACTTCGATGAAGTGGCCGTTTCATTTGGGCAAGCCCGATCAGCCACCCGTCACGGGCGGGAAGAATGCCACTTCATCGCCTTCCGCAATCACGGTATCGGCATCGCACATCACCTGATTATGCGCCATGCGCAGCGCACGGCCCTGCGCCAGCGCATATTCCCAGTTGCCGCCGCGGGCGATCAGCAGGGTTCTCACCTCGCCCACCGTCAGCGGCCCGGCCACCTCCAGCACTTCCTGGCCCGTGCCCACCAGCTCGCGCACGCTGGCGAAAAAACGCAGATTGATCTTCATCGATACTTCCTTAGTACAGCAATTCGTTAAACGGGATAAAACGCAGCATGTCGCCGCGCGCAATCGACAGCCCCGGCGGGCAATCGATCAAGCCGTCACCCCACACGGTGGACGTCAGCACGCCCGAACTCTGGTTGGCGAACAGTTCCAGTTCGCCCTCCTCATTGATCCTGGCGCGCAAAAACTCGTTGCGCCTGTCCGCCTTCAGGCGTTCAAACGCAGCCGGCAGCCTGTAGCTGCGCGGCGCCAGATTGCCCGCCACGCCCTGCAGGCGCAGGATGAACGGACGCACGAACAGCAGGAAGGTAACGAAGCTGGACACGGGATTGCCGGGCAGGCCGACAAAGAACGCATCCTGCACTTCGCCAAACGCCAGCGGTTTGCCCGGCTTGACGGCGATCTGCCACATGTTCAGCCGCCCTTCCGCTTCCACGGCCGGCTTGATATGGTCTTCCTCGCCCACGGACACGCCGCCCGAGGTGATGATCAAATCATTGCCCTGGGCAGCCCGACGCAGCACGGCGCGCGTGGCCTCCAGGCTGTCGGGAACGATACCCAGGTCCGTGATCTCGCAGCCGAGGTTTTCCAGCAGGCCGCGCAGGGTAAACCGGTTCGAGTTGTAGACGGCGCCCGGCGCCAAGGGTTCACCGGGCATGGCCAGTTCATCGCCCGTAAAGAAGACGGCGACGCGCAGCTTGCGCAGCACGGGCACCTGGGCCAGGCCCACGGAGGCAGCCAGGCCCATTTCCTGGCTGCGCAGGCGCCGCCCTGCACCGAGGATCTCGCCGCCGGCGCGGATATCTTCGCCTTGGCGGCGCACCCATTCACCCGCCTGCGGCACGTGATTCACCGTCACCACGCCCTCAAGCAAGGTGCACTGCTCCTGCATCACCACGCAATCGGCGCCGTCCGGGAGCAAGGCGCCCGTAAAGATGCGCGCCGCCGTCCCCGGCTGCAGGGGCTGGCCCACGTGGCCAGCCGCGATGCGCTGCGACACGGCCAGCATGGCCGCGCCGCTGGCGCAATCCTGCGCGCGCACGGCGTAGCCATCCATTTGCGTGTTGTCGCGTTCGGGCACGTTCAGGGTCGACGTTTGCGCCGTCGCCAGCACGCGGCCATTGGCGCGCATGGTGTCAATATGCTCCACCTCGGCCACCGGACGCGCCGCGCCCAGCATGAAGGCTTGCGCCTCGGCCACCGACAGCATCGGCTTGCGTACAGTGCTGGCGTCTGTCATCACAGTCCCGTGTTGGCGGCGATGTACGCCTTCATTTTCTCGACGTCGGCATCCATCACGTCGAACTTTTGCGGCAAGTCCTCGATGTTTTCGAAGCCGGCCGGGCGCTCGGCGTCGACGCCCAGCGCCTCGAGGATGGTTTCGTTGAACTTGGCCGCCAGCGCCGTTTCCAGCACGATCATCGGCACGTTCGGCTCCAGGTGCTCGCGCGCCACCTTGATGCCGTCGGCAGTGTGCGTGTCGATGGTGATGCCGTAGTCGTCGGCCACGTCGCGGATGGTGTCGAGGCGGTCCTGGTGCGTGGACTTGCCAGATTTGAAACCATATTTTGCCACCAGCTTGAACTCGTCGCCATCGCTGCCAGGCTTGCCGGACAAGTCAAAACCGCCGTGCGTTTCCACTTTGGCAAACAGCGCGCGCACGCGCTCGCTGTCGCGGCCCACCAGGTCGTAGACGAAACGCTCGAAGTTCGACGCTTTCGAGATATCCATCGACGGGCTGCTCGTGTGGTAGGTTTCGGCCGACTTGCGCACACGATACACACCCGTGCGGAAGAATTCGTCGAGCACGTCGTTTTCATTCGTCGCCGCCACCAGTTTCGAGATCGGCAGCCCCATCATGCGGGCGATATGGCCGGCGCAGATATTGCCAAAGTTGCCAGACGGCACCGTGAACGACACTTTTTGCTCATTGCTGGTGGTGGCCGCCAGGTACCCGCGGAAGTAATACACGACTTGCGCCACGACTCTAGCCCAGTTGATGGAATTGACGGTGCCGATTTTCTGTTTCGCCTTGAACGGCAAATCGTTCGACACGGCCTTGACCATATCCTGGCAGTCGTCGAACACGCCTTTGACGGCGATGTTGTAGATGTTCGGATCTTGCAGGCTGAACATCTGCGCCGTCTGGAAGGCGCTCATTTTTTTGTGCGGCGACAACATGAAGACGCGGATGCCCTTCTTGCCGCGCATCGCGTATTCAGCCGCGCTGCCCGTGTCGCCGGACGTGGCGCCGAAGATATTGAGCTCGGCATCGTGCTTGGCCAGGGTATATTCGAACAGGTTGCCCAGCAGCTGCATGGCCATGTCCTTGAAGGCCAGGGTCGGGCCGTTCGACAGCGCCTGCAGCATCAGGGTGGTCTGGCCGCCCTTGACGACGTTTTCTTCGAGCACGCGCAGCGGCGTGATGTCGGCCGCGTTTTCGCCGGCGCGGGCGTTCTTGTAAACTGCCTTGGTATAGGTTTTCGCCGTCAGTGCCTTCAGGTCCGCGGCCGGGATATCGGTGGCGAACTTCTTCAGGATTTCGAATGCCAGGTCGGCATACGACAATGTGCGCCAGGCATTGAGCTCGGCACCAGTGACTTGCGGGTAGTGTTCTGGGAGATACAGTCCGCCATCGGGGGCCAGGCCGCCCAGGAGGATGTCGGAAAATTGCTGCAAAGATGACTGTTGCGACTGCAAAGGCGCTTTATCAGCGCGGGTAGACACGTAATGCATAGATTTGAAGAGTCCAGTTGAGCTGAGTGCGGTTGATCATGAATGGCAGCGGATATTATAGTGCCAGCCGCTCCCCAAGGCGAATCGCCTGCGAACACAGCCGTCCTGCCCTCCCCATCTGTTGTCAAACAGCAGCGCCCGGCAGAGCTAGAACCATTGCACTTTGGAAATTTTCTATGGCGAGATCAACGCCCCGCGTAAAGTAGGGCTCGCATACTGGCGTACGCGCCTGATTTGCGCCACACTGGTGTTTGTCGGCCGAATTGCGGCCATTCATGGAACAGGCCATGTCGCTGAGTAAAAAACCGTATCTGCAAAGCGCCACGCTGCGCACCGACGCCGTCGTCGACCTGGACCACTATCCATTCACCATCCCCGCCATCCGTGACTTCGTGCACATGGACTTCCACCGCGACGTGACGTTTTTCGTCGGCGAGAATGGCAGCGGCAAGTCGACCATGCTCGAAGCGCTGGCCGTGGCGCTGGGCTTCGGCAAGGATGGCGGCACGCGCAATGTGCGCATCGCCCTGCCATCGGACGAGGAATCGGGCTTGCACGCGCACTTGCGTCTGAGCAAGAGTTACAAGAAGCCCGATGACAGTTATTTTTTGCGCGCCGAGAGCTTTTTCAACGTCGCCACCTACATGGACGAGATGCCGCCGGAATACCTGCAAAGCTATGGCGGCAAGTCACTGCACGCGCAATCGCACGGCGAAGCGTTCATGGCGACCTTGATCAACAAGCTGCGGGGCAAGGGTCTGTATCTGCTGGACGAGCCCGAGGCGGCCCTGTCGCCCAGCCGTCAGATGGCGGCCTTGTCGGTGATCCACCAGCTGGTGCAGGACGACTCGCAGCTGATCATCGCCACCCACTCGCCGATTTTATTGGCCTACCCGAACGCGAAAATCCTGATGTTTACGGGCGGCGGCATCCACGAAGTTGCGTATGAGGATACGGAACACTATGCCGTGACGCGCGATTTTTTGAATCACTACCCGAGAAGGCTGGAGCAGCTGTTTGAGGAGGAGTGAAGTTGGTGGCTGAGGTGGTGATGTCGGCTTACCCCCTGCGGGCTAAGCCGACCTACGCCGACCGTGGCGTATCGTAGGTCGGATTAGCGCTGCGCGCGTAATCCGACACCACCGCCAGCGCATCAACAAGCGGCGTGGTTCACCGTGATGACGTGAATGGCCAAGCCGCCCAGCGACGTTTCCTTGTACTTCTCCTGCATGTCCGCGCCTGTCTGGCGCATGGTTTCGATGACTTCGTCGAGGCTGACGAAATGCGTGCCGTCGCCCTTCAGCGCCAGCGAGGCGGCCGTAATCGCTTTCACGGCGCCCATGCCGTTGCGCTCGATGCAGGGAATCTGCACCAGGCCGCCGATAGGGTCGCAGGTCATGCCCAGGTGGTGCTCGATGCCGATTTCGGCCGCGTTTTCGATTTGTTCGTTCGTGCCGCCCAGGGCCGCCACCAGGCCGGCAGCCGCCATGGCGCAGGCCACGCCCACTTCGCCCTGGCAACCCACTTCGGCGCCCGAGATCGAGGCATTGCGTTTGCACAACATGCCAATGGCCGCTGCCGTCAGCATGAAGCGGCGCACGCCGCCCACGGGGTCGCTGGGGCGGCAATCCTGCGCGTAATAGCGCAACACGGCCGGGATGATGCCGGCGGCGCCGTTGGTCGGCGCCGTTACCACGCGCCCGCCGGCAGCGTTTTCTTCGTTGACAGCCATCGCGTACAGGCTGACCAGGTGCACGGCGTCGTGCGGCAAGTCGTTGGCGCGGTTGTCGGACGCCTTCGCCTCTTGCGCCAGACGCCATAGTTTGGCGGCGCGGCGCTTGACGTTCAAGCCGCCCGGCAGGTTACCCGTCGTTTCCAGGCCGTGCGCGATGCAGTCGCGCATGACCTGCCAGATGCGGTCCAGCCCAGCATTCAATTCTTCGTCGCTGCGCTTGACGCACTCGTTGGCGCGCAGCATTTCCGGAATCGACAGGCCGCTTTCCACGCCATGCGCCAGCAACTGTTCCATGGTGTCGAACGGAAAGACAACTCTGGCGCTGGCGGCCGACTCCACGGCCGCTTCGGCCTGCGCCTCGCCCGCTTCGCGGATAAAACCGCCGCCGATCGAGTAATACACCTTGTCGACACGGCTGCCGTCCGCCAGTTTCAAGGTAAAGCGCATGCCGTTCGGGTGCTCGGGCAGGGACTCGCTCTTGTGCCAGATCAAGCCCGTGGCCGCCGTAAACGGCACTACATGCGTGCCCAGCAGCGCGATTTCACCGGCCGACTCGATGGCGGCCAGCTTGCTGTCGACCGCATCGGGCGCGACGTCTTGCGGCGTTTCACCCATCAAACCCAGAATGACGGCCTTGTCCGTCGCATGGCCCACACCTGTCAGCGCCAGCGAGCCATACAGGGCCGCCTCGACGCCCACTACCTGGTCCAGCGGACCGTATTCGACCAGAAAACGCCGCGCCGCCGCCATCGGCCCCACAGTATGGGAACTCGACGGCCCGATGCCGATCTTGAACAGGTCAAATACGCTCATATCCATGTAGTGTCTCTTTATATTAGTATGTTTTTATGAATGCTTGTGTGGGACTCAGGCTGCCTTGGCCGGCTGCCCTGCATCGACATTGGCCAGCATGTCGGTGACCATCTGCTCGACGCCGATCTGCGCCTTCCAGCCCCAGTCGGCACTGGCCTTGCTGTCGTCCAGGCTTTGCGGCCAGCTGTCGGCGATGGCCTGACGGCTGTCCGGCTTGTAGCTGATCTTGAAGTCCGGCACCATGTGCACGATGGCTTTCGCCAGTTGCTCGGGATTGAACGACACGCCGGCCACATTGTAGGACGAACGGATCTGGATCGATGCAGCCGGCGCGTCCATCAGTTCGATGGTGGCGCGGATGGCGTCGGGCATGTAAATCATCGGCAAGGTGGTGTTCGCATCGAGGAAGCAGTCGTAGCGTTCGCCGCGCAAGGCCGCATGGAAGATGGCGATGGCGTAATCGGTGGTGCCGCCGCCCGGAGGCGATTTATAGCTGATGATGCCAGGGTAGCGGATGCTGCGCACGTCCACGCCATACTTGTTGAAGTAGTACTCGCACAGGCGTTCGCCGGCCAGCTTGCTGATGCCGTACATCGACGTCGGGTCCATCACCGTCATTTGCGGCGTATTGACCTGCGGCGTGTTCGGGCCAAAGGCGGCAATCGACGATGGCCAGAAGATGCGCAATGGCTTGCCCGCTTCGCCCCGTTCGCGCGCCAGTTCCAGGATATTGAGCAAGCCATCCATGTTCAGGCTCCACGCCTTCAATGGCGCCGCCTCGCCCGTGGCCGACAGCATGGCCGCCAGCTGGTATACCTGGGTGATGCCTTCGTCGGCGATGATTTTCGCCAGGCCGTCCTTGTCCAGCACGTTCAGCTGGGCATAGCGCTTGGCCTGGTAAAGGTTGTTCGTGCCGATGTCGCTGGCGATGACGTTGTCCGCGCCGTGCTGCTGCGCCAGCGCGCCCACCAACTCACTACCGATTTGGCCGTTTGCGCCTATGACTAAGATGCGTTCCATGCTATTTTCCTGGGTTCTTGTTAATTGGTAGTGGTAGTGGTCAGCAGACCGAGTTCCTTGCCGGCCTGCTCGAAGGCGGCCAGCACTTGCACCAGCTGTTCACGGGTATGGGCAGCCGACAGTTGCACGCGGACACGGGCCTGGCCCATCGGCACGACCGGGTAGAAGAAACCCGTCACCAGCACGCCCAGTTCATACAGGCGGGCGGCAAACTTCTGCGCCACGGGGGCGTCGAACAGCATCACGGGAACCACCGGATGCGTGCCCGGCTTGATGGTGAAGCCGATGCGCTCGATCTCGCTGCGGAAGAAAGCCGTGTTTTCATGCAGGCGGTCGCGCAGCTCGGTCGACTTGGCCAGACGCTCCAGCACCGACAGCGAGGCGCCTGCGATCGATGGCGCCAGGGTATTCGAAAACAGGTACGGACGCGATTTCTGGCGCAGCGTGTCGATGACTTCCTTGCGCGCCGAGGTAAAGCCACCCATGGCGCCGCCCAGTGCCTTGCCCAGGGTGCCCGTGATGATGTCGATGCGGCCCATCACATTGTGGTGTTCGTGCGTGCCGCGGCCCGTCGCGCCCATGAAGCCGGAGGCGTGGCATTCGTCGATCATCACCAGCGCGCCGTATTTGTCGGCCAGGTCGCAGATCTTGTCGAGTTGCGCAATCGTGCCATCCATCGAGAATACGCCGTCCGTCACGATGACTTTATGGCGCTTGCCGGCGGCAATCGCTGCTTGCAGCTGCACTTCCAGGTCCGCCATGTCGTTGTGCGCATAGCGGTAGCGGCCAGCCTTGCACAGGCGGATGCCGTCGATGATGGAGGCGTGGTTCAGCGCGTCCGAGATGATGGCGTCGTTTTCATCGAACAGAGGCTCGAACACGCCGCCGTTGGCATCGAATGCGGCCGCGTACAAAATCGTGTCCTCGGTACCCAGAAAAGCGGAAATCGCCTGTTCCAGTTCCTTGTGCACGGTTTGCGTGCCGCAAATGAAGCGCACGGACGACAGGCCGTAACCGTATTTTTGCGTAGCGGCAATAGACGCTTCCTGCGTTTGCAGGTCGCCGGACAGGCCCAAATAGTTATTCGCACACATATTGATCAGGGTACGGCCATCGTCGCACACCACTTCAGCGCCCTGGCGCGAGGCGATCACGCGCTCGGGCTTGTACAAGCCGTGCTGGCGCAATTGATCGAGATTCTGTTGCAGACCGCTGAAAAAGGTGTTCTTCGCTTGCTCGCTCATGATGATCCTTGTGTGTCCCTGTTGTATGTGTGGTAGCCGGGTGACCTCAGCCGTCATAGGGGGGGCGGCCGCTTGACCGGTGCGCGCAGTATGCTGTACCGTGAAGCGCTGTTTGAAGTCTACACGTTTCCGTGTTTTTCCTCAAAATCCACTATGTCGAACTGAAATTCAATATAGTGGATATTACCCAAGCCGATTGAACTTTGCAAGCCACCCGCCGATGAAAACCAGTGTTTCGACCAATTCTCCCCCTGAAGTGGGTGCCACCCTGCAACGGCTGCGCCTGGCGCGCGGCCTGACACTCGAGGATTTGTCGCGCATCGCGGGCGTCTCGAAGTCCATGCTGTCGCAAATCGAGCGCGAAAAAGCCAATCCCACCATCGCCATCACCTGGCGCCTGGCCAACGCCCTGGGCGTGCAGATCGGCGAATTGCTGTCCAGCGCGGAAAAAGCCGTGGAAACCATCCGCATCACGGACGCCCACGAAACCCCCACCCTGCCCGGCGACCATGCGGGCTACGTGCTGCGCATCCTGGGGCCGATGGAACTGGCGGGCAAATATGAATGGTATGAAGTGACCCTGGCACCGGGTGGCGAACTGGCGTCGCAGCCGCATGATCCGGGCACCACCGAGCATTTGACGGTCATCCACGGCAACCTGGAACTGGAAGTGGGCGCGGCAAAGAAAAAGGTCAAGAATGGCGGTACGGCACGCTATCCGGCGGACCAGCCGCATATCATCCGCAACCTGGGCAAGACCGAAGGCAAGGCCTTATTAGTGGTCATCCATAGATAGTTGCTTTTCAGCAGTGTGCAATAAGCTCTTTCGCCCATGCTAAGATTTTGGATTAGACAAGATTTTCACTGTCTTTCATGGAGCCTTAGCAATGACGATTTCCGACAGCACCACCACCTTCCACAACAAGAAAGTCGTCCAGTACGACCCGGACCTGCCGTTCGACGCCTCGCCCGACATCGTCTACCGTTTGTCGCTCGAGTACGACGACGAGCGCAAGATGGACGAGCTGATCGCCGGCTTCCTCGGCAAGGCCGACAAGAATGCGCTCGAAGCGCTGATCATCGGCATGTGGGGCGACCCGTACGAATCGGGCGCCGACGAGGTGATGGCCGCGCTGATCGCGCACGCCGCCGAACTGCCCAGCTTGCGCGCCCTGTTCATCGGCGACATGACGTACGAGGAATGCGAAATCTCGTGGATCGTGCAAGGCAGCTACAAGCCCCTGCTGGATGCCTTTCCTCAGCTGGAAGAGTTGCGTATCCGCGGCGGCAATGAACTTGTCATCGAACCGTTCGCCCACCAGCACCTGCGTCGCTTCATCATCGAAGCGGGCGGACTCGATCAAAAGATCGCCGAAGCACTGGCGCAATCGAGCATGCCGCAGCTGGAGCACCTGGAACTGTGGCTGGGCACGGACGACTATGGCTTTTCGGGCGACGTCGACCTGTACCGCAAGGTGCTGGCACAGCTGACCGTGCCTTCCCTGCGTTACCTGGGCTTGCGCGACGCGGAAATCGCCGACGACCTGGCCGTCTGGCTGGCGCAAGAACCGCTGGTGGCACAGCTCGCCACGCTTGACCTGTCGCTGGGCACCATCGGCGACCTGGGCGCCGTGGCCGTGCTCAATCACACGCAGCTGGGCGGCTTGACGCGCCTGGACCTGTCGCACCACTACATTTCCGAGGAAAACCAGGCGAAACTGAAGGCGCTGCCCTTCGAGGTGGTGCTGGACGATCCGCAGGAAGCGGACGAAGACGACGGTGAAAGCTACCGTTACGTGGCCGTGGGCGAGTAGTCGTGGTCAAGTAAACGGAGTTTCATTCCTTGCACACGCATCTCACCCTGCTGGCGACCGCAGGTAGCAAGCGCGTGCGCCTGATGCAGGCGGCGCGCGCGCAGCTGCGCCTGCCGCCCGCGCAGGTGCTGGAATGGCGCGACTGGCTAAGTCAGCCCGCCTTGCTCAATGTCGCGTTGGCGCATCCCGGCCTATTGAAAATCGAACCGCCCGGCGACGATCCCGCCGCCCATTTGCTCCTGCTGCAGGCAGGCTGCCGGCTGCTGGACCGTCCGCCGGTCGCCGCGCCTGCGCATGGCGAACTGCTGGCCATGGATGCCTGGTTTGCCGGTTTTACGTCTGCCATGGCGACCCTGGCCGCGCAGCTGGCCGAGCTGCCGCCGGCGCGCGTGCTCAATGCGCCGGCCGACATCCGCCTCATGACGGACAAGCTGGCCTGCCAGCGACACCTGGCCGCGCATGGCGTCGCCATTCCCACCCTGCTCGGCCCCGTGCACGGCTACGCGCACCTGCAGTCGCTGCTGCACCAGCATGACCTGGACCGCGTGTATCTGAAGCCGCGCTACGGCTCGTCCGCGTCTGGCGTCGTCGCCTACCGCAGGAACAAGGCCGGGCGGCAGCAAGCCACCACCTCGGCCACCTTATCGCAGGCGGATGGCCAGACACGCTTGTTCAATGTCAAGCGCATGGCGCGCTACGAGACGCAACACGACATCGCGGCCCTGGTCGATGCGCTGGCCGCGCAGGAACTGTACGCGGAAGCGTGGCTGAACAAACCCCGCTGCGGCGACAGCCATTACGACCTGCGCGTGGTGACCGTAGCCGGCCAGCCCGCGCACCGCGTGGCGCGCATCGGACAACACATGATGACCAATCTGCACCTCGACAACCGGCGCGGCGACGCTTCCAGCCTGCTGAACGACGCCGACATGCGCGCACTGGAGAACACAAGCTCCCAAGCGGCGCGCGCCTTCCCCGCCAGCCATGTGACAGGCTACGACCTTGTCGTGAGCAACGGCCAGGCCCGCGTGCTCGAAGCCAATGCCTTTGGCGACCTGCTGCCCGGCCTGCTGTGGCATGACGCGGATACGTACACGGCGCAGCTCTCTCATTTCAGCCAACATGCCTAAAGAACCACCGACCATCCCTGACATGCACGCCATCGTCGGCAGCCACGACATCGTCTTCATCACGCTTGACACCCTGCGCTTTGACGTAGCGCAAGCGCTGCATGAAGCAGGCGAACTACCCGTGCTCGGGCGTTTTTTACCACCGGGAGGCTGGGAACGGCGCCACTCGCCCGCGACCTTCACGTATGCGGCGCACCAGGCCTTCTTCGCGGGCTTTTTGCCCACGCCGGCCGCACCGGGCCGCCATCCGCGCCTGTTCGCTTCCGCCTTCGCGGGCAGCGAAACCACCTCAAAGCACACGTTTGCGTTCGAGCAAGCGGACCTTCCCTCCGCGCTGGCCGCGCGCGGCTACCGCACCATCTGCATCGGCGGCGTGGGTTTCTTTAATAAACAGACGGCGCTGGGCACGGTGCTGCCGGCGCTGTTCCAGGAAAGCCACTGGAACGCCGGCATGGGCGTGGCCAGCCGCCATTCGACGCAAAAACAGGTAGCTCTGGCCATAGCCCGCCTGGCGGACGGCGATCAGCGCACCTTCTTGTTCATCAACGTGGCGGCCCTGCACACGCCGAACCGCGCCTACCTGCCCGGCTGCCGCGCCGACTGCCTGGAAAGCCATGCGGCGGCCCTGCGCTATGTCGACCAGGCGCTGGCGCCACTGTTTGCCGCCTGCGCCGCGCGCGCGCCCACGTTTGCCATCGTCTGCTCGGATCACGGCAGCGCGTATGGCGAAGACGGTTACCGGGGCCACAGGGTGGCCCATGACAGCGTATGGAACGTGCCGTACGCGCACTTCCTCATCGCCCCCGATACACATCCCAAGGAGTCCCCACCGTGAACCCAGCCGAACAGCCTGGCACCCTGGCGCAGCGCATGCGCCACACGCCCTACCAGGCGTATTCCTACTCCTATCCGCACAAGGCAGCCTACCGCGCCTTGCCGCAGGCGGCGCCCCTCGCGCCACTGTGGGCGCAGCAAGACCGTTCCGCCCTCTTTGCCTACATCCACATCCCGTTTTGCGAGATGCGCTGCGGCTTTTGCAACCTGTTCGCCATGGCCCGCCCAAGCGGCGACATGGTCGAGCGCTACGTGCAGCAAGTGCTGGTGCAGATGCGCGCCCTGGCTGGCGCACTGGGCGAACGGCGCTTTGCCCGCTTCGCGCTGGGGGGCGGCACGCCCACCTATCTGTCGCCGGCGCAGCTGGACACCTTGCTGCGCGGCGCGCGCGATATCCTCGGCATCGACCTGCAGCACACGCCGGCCGGCATCGAAGCGTCGCCTGAAACCATCACCACCGAACGCCTGGCCGTGTGCCGCGCGCATGGCATCGACCGGGTCAGCCTGGGCATCCAGAGTTTTGCCGCCGGCGAAATGCGCGCGCTGGCCCGGCCGCAGCAAAACGCCACCGTCCATCACGCCATCGGCCTGATACGCGCCGCCGGTTTTCCGACCCTGAACCTGGACCTTATCTACGGCATCGCCGGGCAAACCGTGGCCAGCCTTCTGGCCTCCATCGACAGCGCGCTGGCCTTCGCGCCCGAGGAAATCTATTTGTATCCGCTGTACGTGCGCGAGCAGACGGGCCTCGGCAAGGTGGCGCGCCGCCAGGGCGCTCAATCGCTCAATCCCATCATGCTGGCGCAGGACGGCGACAGCCGTTTGGCCCTGTACGCGGCCGCGCGCGACCATTTGCGCGCGCAAGGCTACGAGCAGGTCTCGATGCGCATGTTCCGCGCGCCCCATGCGCCGGAACAAAACGGGCCATCGTACTGCTGCCAGAACGATGGCATGGTGGGCCTGGGCGCGGGCGCCCGCTCCTACACGGCCAACCTCCATTATTCGAGCGAGTACGCAGTGGCGCGCACGGACACCATCAACATCATCGAACAGTATCTGGCGCTCGATGAAGCGCGCTTCGCGCAGGCAGAACACGGCTACCAGCTTGATGAAGCGGAACAGCGCCGCCGCTACGTGATCCAGTCGCTGCTGACCGAACCGGGCCTGGACCGCGACACCTACATGGCGCGCTTCGGCACGCGCTGCGAAGAAGACTTGCCGCAACTGGCCGAGCTGCACTCCTTGGCCCTGGTGCAAGAGGATGGCCCGCTGCTGCGCCTGAATGAGCGGGGCTACAGCTACGCCGATACCATCGGCCCCTGGCTGGCGTCCGATACGGTGCGGGCGCTGATGGCCGAAGGCGGCCAGGCGTGCTGACAGCGCCGGCAGCAACGCTGTCCCTGCTGTACCGGGGCACGCTATCGAGCTGCAATTACGCCTGCGGCTACTGCCCGTTTGCCAAGAAACGCGACAGCCGCGCTGCGCTGGCCCGCGATGCGCACGAAGTGGCGCGCTTCACCAGTTGGGTGGCGGCGCAAAACCGGAACATCAGTGTCCTGTTCACGCCCTGGGGCGAAGCGCTGGTGCGGCGCCACTACCGTACGGCCATGCAAACCCTGGCAAGCCTGCCGCACGTGCGCCAGGTGGCGCTACAGACGAATCTGTCCGGCCCATTGGGCTGGCTGGAGAACATGGACGGGCTGGAAAAGATCGGCCTGTGGTGCACCTACCATCCGGACCAGACGACACTGGCCCGTTTTCTCGCACGCTGCGCGCGCCTGGACGCCATGGGCGTGCGCTATTCCGTGGGCGTCGTGGCAATGAATGAACACCTGGATGCCATCCGCGCCCTTCGCAAGTCCCTGCCCGCCCACGTCTACCTGTGGCTGAATGCGTATGACCGCCGTGGCCCCGGCTACTACAGCGAGCAAGACCTGGCCTGGCTCGATGGCGTCGACCCGTGGTTCGCGCAAAACCGCCGCCCGTCTCCCTCACGCGGCAAACCTTGCCTGGCGGGCGAAGCGTCGCTGTCCGTCGATGGCGCTGGCGAACTGGCGCGCTGCCACTTCGTGCCCGAGCGGCTGGGGAATTTGTACGCGGATGAACTGGAGGACATGCTGCAGGAACGGCCCTGCCCCCGCTTCAAGTGCGATTGCTATATCGGCTATGCGCAGCGCAAGGATTTGCCGTTTCAGGCCTTGTTTGGGGAGGGTGTGCTGGCGAGGATTGTGACTGTAGGTCGAATTAGCGGGGCGAAAAGCCCCGCGTAATCCGACATCGTGCTGACATGACAGGTGGTGTCGGATTACGCACGGCGATGCCGCGCTAATCCGACCTGCCGTGTTTTACTGCGCCGCCACCTTGGCCGGCTCCGCCACTACCGGCGTCATCTTCAGCGAACGGCTGAGGAAGCCCCAGCGGTCAGCCACTTCTTCGATCTGCTTGGTCGTCGGCTTGCCGGCGCCATGGCCCGCCTTGCTGTCGATGCGGATCAGCACGGGTGCCGGGCCACCTTGCGCCGCCTGGGCAGCAGCGGCGAACTTGAAGCTGTGGGCTGGCACGACGCGGTCGTCGTGGTCGGCCGTGGTGATCATGGTGGCCGGATAGCAGCCGCCCGCCTTCAGGTTGTGCAATGGCGAGTACTTCACCAGCGCCTTGAACTGCTCTGCGTCGTCCGACGAACCGTAGTCAGGCACCCAGCCCCAGCCCACGGTGAACTTGTGGAAACGCAACATGTCAAGCACGCCCACTTGCGGGATGGCTGCAGCGAACAGGTCCGGACGCTGCGTCATGGCCGCGCCCACCAGCAGGCCGCCATTGCTGCCGCCGCCGATCGCCAGTTTCGATGGCGAGGTAACCTTGTTGTCCACCAGCCACTGCGCCGCGCCGATAAAATCGTCGAACACGTTTTGCTTGTTCAGCTTGGTGCCAGCCTGGTGCCAGGCTTCGCCGTATTCGCCGCCGCCGCGCAGGTTGGCCATCACGTAGACGCCGCCCATTTCCACCCAGGCAAGATTCGCCACGGAGAAGCTAGGCGTGAGCGAAATATTGAAGCCGCCATAGCCGTACAGATAGGTCGGGTTCGTGCCATCGAGCTTCATGCCTTTTTTCGAGACGATGAACATCGGCACCTTGGTGCCGTCGCGGCTGGTAAAGAATTGCTGGCGCGTTTCAAAGGCATTCGGGTCGAAATCGACCTTCGGCTGGCGGTACACCGTACTTTTGCCCGACTTCATGTCGTAGCGGTAGATGGTCGCTGGCGTCGTAAAACTGGTAAACGAGTAGAACGTTTCCGTGTCGCTACGTTTACCGGCAAAGCCTCCCGCCGAACCGATGCCCGGCAAGGCCACTTCGCGCACCAGCTTGCCGTTCAGGTCGACGATCTTGATTTGCGTTTGCGCATCTTTCAGGTAATCGAGCACCAGCTGATTGTTGATCAGGTTGACGGCAACCAGGGTTTCCGCGCTTTGCGGCACGACTTCTTTCCAGTCGGCAGGCGCAGGTTTGCGCGTATCGATGGCGATTACGCGCGATTTCGGCGCATTGTTGTCCGTCTTGAAGAAGAACACGGGGCCGTCATTGTCGATGAAGGAGTAGGAAGCGTCGAACGCTTCCAGCAAGCCCACCACCTTGGCGTTCTTTTGGCGCAAATCCTTGTAGAAGACACGGTTCTTGCGTTCCGTGCCCTGCGTGGCCGTGATGATCAAATAATTGCCGTCATCGCTGACGGTGCTGCCGCCAAACGCCCATTCTTTCTGGTCGGGACGGTCGAAGACCAGCACGTCGTCGCTTTGCGGCGTACCGATCTTGTGGAAATACAATTTCTGGAAGTAATTGATATCAGCCAGCTTGGTTGCTTCATTCGGCGCGTCATAGCGGCTATAGAAGAAACCCTTGTTGTCCTTGGTCCACGAGGCGCCCGAGAACTTGGCCCACTTGATGTGGTCCGTCAAATCCTTGCCCGATTCGATGTCGCGCACTTTCCACTCGTTCCAGTCGGAACCGGAAGCGGACGTGGCATAAGCCAGATATTTGCCGTTCGGGCTGATCGAGGTGCCGGCCAGCGCCACCGTACCATCGGTGGACAGGGTGTTCGGGTCCAGCAGCAGGCGCGGTTCGTCCGTCAGTTTTTTCACCGTGTACAGCACGGCCTGGTTCTGCAAGCCGTCGTTGCGGCTGTAGAAGTAGCGCCCGCCCTGCTTCGTTGGCGTAGAGAAACGCTCATAATTCCACAGCTTGGTCAGGCGCTGCTTGATCGCGGCGCGCTCGGGAATGGTGCCCAGGTACGACTGCGTCAGCTTGTTTTGCGCCGTGACCCATTCGCCCGTTTCCGCACTGTTGGCGTCTTCCAGCCAGCGGTACGGATCGGCGATGGTGGTGCCGAAATAGCTGTCTTGCTGGTCGACTTTTTTGCTGAGCGGATACGTCACGGGAGCGCCGTCGCCTGCCGGGCATGCTGGTGCGGACTGTGCCATGGCATTGCCACCGAAAGCGGCCAGCAAGCTGAATATGAGGGTTGCACTACGTAATTGCATGGGTTGTTTGTCTCATTGTTGGATGTCGAGGAAAGCAGGCCGCACAAACACGCGTGGCGGCTGCCCATGTTGACTTTCGCCAAGAGAAATCATAGCGCGGATTGCCACTTTTAAAGCACAGTTATCTGCGGGATTTGCCGTTTTTTGTTTGGGATTTCCACAGTAAACGCCGTGGTAAATCACGTTTTTGGGGAGAATCGGCAAACTGACAGGTAGGAAAGAAACATTATCAAAAGCTAATACGTTTCATCAAGCTGTCATAAATCTTCTTTACTATAGGCAACATGTTCATGGCCCGTCCAGAGGCCGTGCCGCCACATCCTCCTATGCACACTCTCGCCCTCCCTTCCACCACCGCCGCGCCGCCCGGCGCGATGCCATCGAATGTGGCTTACCTGAAGCCGCCATCGGCCCCCATGCCCATCGAAGGAACGGATGCCTTGCACGAGATCCTGGCGGGCCGCAAACTCAGCGCACTGTTCCAGCCCATCATCCACATGCACAGCGGCGACATCATCGGCTACGAAGGCTTGATACGGGGACCGTCCGACAGCCCCCTGCACGCGCCGATGAATCTGTTCAAGGTGGCGCGCGCGCATGACCTGACCCTGGAAGTGGAACACTTGTGCCGCCAAGTGGTGCTCGAACGCTTTGCCGAACTGCAGCTACCGGGCAAGCTGTTTCTCAATGTCAGCCCCGAATGCCTGCTGCTACGCAATGCCCGCCATGGCGAAACGCTGGAATACATCGAGCACATCGGCATCAATCCGGACCGTGTCATCATCGAGCTGACGGAAAACCAACCCACCTACGATTACGAGCTGATGCGCGAAGCGGTGCTACATTACCGCAATATGGGTTTCCAGATCGCCATCGACGACCTGGGCGAAGGCTTTTCCAGCTTGCGCCTGTGGTCGGAACTGCGCCCGGAATACGTAAAAATCGACATGCATTTCATCCAGGGCATCAATCATGATCCCGTGAAACTGCAGTTCGTGCGCTCGATCCAGGAAATCGCGGAAAAATCGGGCACCCTGGTCATTGCCGAAGGCATCGAGGCGCAGACGGAATTGCTGGTCTTGCGCGACTTGGGCGTGGCCTTCGGGCAAGGCTATCACCTGGGACGGCCCAACGCGGTGCCGGCTCGCGCGCTGCCGGCCGAAGTGGTGCAGGCGCTGGGGCGCAACGGCGTGGCCGTGTATCCGCAGCGCAGCAGCTTGGAAAAGAACGGCTCCAGCATCCGCAAGCTGCTGCACCGGGTGGCGGCCGTCTCGCCGCAGCGCAATAATAACGAGGTATACGATATCTTCCTGAAAGAACCGAAGTTGATGATCATCCCCGTCGTCGATGACGGCGTGCCGCTGGGCCTGATCAGCCGCTTCGAGATGATCGACCACTTCGCCCGTCCCTACCAGCGCGAACTGTATGGCAAGAAATCATGCAGCCTGTTCATGGATGCCACGCCCCTGATTGCCGATCACGAGACGAGCTTGCAGGAACTCAGCTACACCATGGTGCAGTCCGATGCCCACCATCTGTTCAACGGCTTCATCATCACCGAAGAGGGCCGCTACCTGGGCATGGGCACGGGCCACGACCTGATGCGCGAAATCACGCAGATGCAGATCAATGCAGCGCGTTACGCCAACCCGCTGACGCAACTGCCCGGCAACGTGCCCATTAACGAGCATATCGACCGCCTGCTGCACAGCGGTGCCCGTTTCTGGGTCTGCTATTGCGACCTCGACCACTTCAAGCCCTTCAACGATGTATACGGCTACCGCAAGGGTGACGACGTGATCCAGCTGACGGGGGAAATCCTCAGCAGCCATTGCGACCCGAACCGCGACTTCATCGGCCACATCGGCGGCGACGATTTCATGATTCTGTTCCAGAGCGAAGACTGGGAAACGCGCTGCCAGGCCATCCTGGAGCGCTTTGCCGCCGCCATTCTCGCCTATTACAGCACAAGCGACTGCGAACGGGGCGGCTACATCAGCGAAGACCGGCAGGGCAAGAAAGTGTTTTATTCATTGATCAGCTTATCCCTGGGCGTCATCAAGGTCGAGGCGCACCAGTACTACACCCACCATCAGATTGCCACGCAGGCGGCCGAAGCAAAGAAGCAGGCGAAAAAAATCCACGGCAACAGCCTGTTCCTGGACCGGCGGCAAGGTGCGGGCGTGGCGCGCCTGGATGCCTAGCCAGGGTCGATAGCAAGAGAATGAATGGGGATCAGATACGCACGAGGTCGCCAAATGCATTGCTGCTGCGCGCATCGGGCACGAATGCCAGGCTGATCAAGTCGCCATCGCGGCGCGCCTGCACGCGGCAGCCGCCCACGGGCACGTCCACGAACAGGCCGCCAAATGCCGTGTCCGGTTCCAGGCCGCCGCCCGTGACGTCTTCCCCGGCACCGATGAAGACGCGGCCCGAGACCACGGCCAGATGCACGCTCACGTGCGGCTCGGCAAGTTCTGCGTGCACTACCAGGTCATACGCGCCGTCGCCGCTCACGTTAAAAAAAGCCACCTGGCCCGCATTCACGGCCGCCAGTTCCGCGCCGGGGATGCTCCACCAGTCGCAGTCATCGTCCAGCTTGTGACGCAAGAGCGCCGGGTCGAACACGCACAGGGTAGCCGTATCGGTACAAACCCTGGCCGTCGTCCCTGCCGTCATGCCGCCAGCGGCGCCGGTCCCAGCAGGGGCTGGCTATCCACATATTGCGCACTGGCCTGCGCCTGCCACGGGAAATGGCCATCACGCGACGGCCAGACGATCTGGTACAAGGTAAAATCGTCGCCCTGGTAGTACCAGCGCGCATAGCCCACATAGTTGCGGTATTGCTCGACGGGCACGCGCACGAAGGCGCACTGATGGCCTTCCAGCAAGACGTCCGTGGTGGCCGCGAAATCCGTGATGGCGCCGCTGCGCACGGCATCCAGCGCCAGGTCAAGTATCTGATGGGCCATGGCGCGCGGCAAGCCCATGATGAGAAATTCGGGCTGGCCAAAGCTGTGGCCAGCCCCTATGGTGAAGGCATAGCCGGGACCTTCTTCATCAGCACTGATATGGACGCCATGCCAGCCATGCGTGGCGATGTCGTCGATGACTTTTTGCTCGGATGCATCCTCGCCTGCCTGCCTTACCATGTTCCACCTTTCACTATGCCAAAAATCTGCGCCGCACGCATGCGCGCATTGCCTCAATGCGGCGCGACATGCCGGTGAGCAATTATCGCATGCAGTGCGCGTGCGTGCGCGCACAGTGGCCGCGCTTCAGTCAGGCGACGGCGACGGCGGGTAACGCCCCTGCTGCCATTGCCGCAAGCGCTGCTGCGCCTCTTCCAACTGTGCCGGTTCCAGGCTGGCGGCCGCCGCTTCCCTGGCCCTGGCCGCCCCACTATCGCCACCCTCGGCCGCAAGCGCCAGCCACATGTAACCGCACGGCAAGTCCTTCTCCACGCCGCGCCCGCTGTTATACATGCAACCCAGGTTGTACTGGGCCAGCGCAAGGCCCTGGCTGGCCGCGCGCGCATACCATTGCACGGCCAGGCTGTCATCTTGCGGCACGCCATGGCCATTCGCATACATGACGCCCAGGTTGTTTTGCGCGCTGGCATCGCCCTGCTCGGCGGCCGTGCGATACCAGCGCACGGCACAGACTTCGTCGCGTTCCACGCCCTGGCCATTGGCATACATCACGCCCAGGTTGAACTGCGCATTCGACGCGCCCTGGGCAGCCGCCCTGGCATACCAGTCCAGCGCCTGGCGCAAGTCGCGGGCGATGCCGCGCCCGCCCGCATACATGCCGCCCAGATTGTATTGCGCCATGCCATGGCCCTGCAGGGCAGCGCGCCGGTACCAGGCAAGGGCGCGCGCCTCGTCCTGCTCCACGCCCCGGCCGCGCGCCAGCATCAGACCCAGGTTGAACTGGGCTTCGGCATCATCCTGCTCGGCTGCACGCTGCAGCCAGGCATAGGCACGCCGCTGGTCGGGGGCCACGCCCAGGCCTTCCGCATACGCCACGCCCAGTTGCCGCTGGGCCACGGCCAAGCCCTGGGCAGCGGCCTGGCGGAACCAGGACAGCGCCTGCGCATCGTTTTGCGCCACGCCCTGGCCGCGCTTGTAGACGAACCCCAGGTTCAGCTGCGCCTGCGCATCGCCCTGCAAGGCTGCCTTGCGGAACCAGGCCAGGGCAAGCGCATCGTTCTTTTGCGCTCCCAGCCCTCGGGCATACGCTACACCCAGCAGCGATTGCGCACTGGCCACGCCCTGCTCCGAGGCGCGGTAAAACCACGCCAGGGCCAGCTCGTCGCTCTGCAGCACGCCCCGCCCCTTGCGGTACATCTGTCCCAGGTTATGCTGGGCCGAAGCATCGCCCTGGGCGGCCGCGCGGCGAAACCACAGAACGGCGTCCTCGTCGCTCTGCGCCACGCCGCGGCCGTGGTAATACAGGGCGCCCAGGTGGTTCTGCGCATAAGCCAGCCCTTGCAGCGCGGCCAGGCGTAGCCAGACAAAGGCGCGCGCGTCGTCCTGCGCCACGCCTTCGCCCTTCCTGTACAGCAATCCCAGGTTGAACTGGGCATAGGCATTGCCCTGCTCGGCAGCCGTGCGGAACCAGATATACGCCTGATGGCTATCTCTGGCAGTATGGTGCTTGTCCATGTGCGCCCCCACCCACATCGCGCTTGCCGGCGGCACGCGCAAAACGGCGGCCCAGGGCGGCGAAATCGTGTGTTGCCTAAATTGTAAATTCGATGCGGGGGAAGGACTTGAGCAGGCTCAAACGAAATAGCAAAATCATATCGTTTTGATGAGCCCGCTTCGATGCGCAATGCAGCTCAGCGGCGTGATGGGTGCTTTTGCAGGAATTGCGGCACTTTCGCGGCCGCCAGCTTGTTCAGTGACACCAGCAGGTCGGCGTCGACATCGGCAATGCCGTAATTGCTGCGCAAATGGCGGCCAATATGGATCAGCACTTGCGCCGCCACTTCCGCGTCGGACTCGGCCCTGTGGGCGGCGCTCTTGAAGGCGATGCCCAGCTGGCTCGACAGCAAGCCCAGCTTGTAGCTGGCCATGCCGGGAAACACGCGGCGCGACAGTTTCAAGGAACACACGAGCGACTGGTGCGCGGGCGTCAGGTTCAGCCTGGCGCTTTCCGCGCGCAGGAATTTTTCATCGAAACTGGCATTGTGCGCCGACAAGGCATCGCTGCCGATGAAATCGATCAGCTGCGGCACCACCTCGGCCACGGGCGGTGCCTTGTCCACCATGGCCTGCGTAATGCCCGTCAAGCCCGTGATGAACGAGGGAATGCGCGCATTGCAATTGATCAGGGTCACATAGCGGTCGGTGATTTTCCCGCCCTCGATGCGCAAGGCCGCCACTTCCGTGATGCGATCGCCCATGTCGGGTGACAGACCGGTCGTCTCGAAGTCGATCATGACGATCGGTTTGTCAAACACATTCATGGGGCGTTCTTTCGGAGGTGCGGCGGGGTGATGATTATCAACCAAATTTACGTACTGCGTCCAGCGCCAATCCCGCGCCAATACTGCCGAACAAGTCGCCTTCGACTTTGCGCGCGGCCGGCACCAGGGCGGCGATCTTTTCGCGCAGCAAGCGCACGCCGGAAGAGCCGCCCGTGAAGAACACGGTGTCAACGGCTTCCGGCGCCACGCCCGCATCGCGCAGCAAACGCAGCACGGTTTCTTCCACGGAACCGCACAAATGGCCGATGGCTTCGTCGAATTGCGTGCGCTTCAGCAACAGGCTTTGCGCGGGCGACAAACGGTCGAGCTCCAACTGCACTTCGGCCGCGTCGGACAGGGCAATCTTGCCCTCTTCCACTTTCATGGCCAGCCAATGACCGGCGCGCTCGTCGATGAGCTTTTGCAAACGTTTCACTTTGTCTTGCTCACGCGAATCGCGACACACGTCGGCCAGCTGCATCCAGATCTTCTTGGTGTAAGCCAGGTTAATGGTGTGCCAGGTAGCCAGGTTGAAATAATAGCTGGATGGCACTTCGCTATTGTTGTGCAGGCGGCTGCCATAGCCGAGCAGAGGCATGACGGAAGACAGGCTCAGGTATTTATCGAAGTCCGTGCCGCCGATGTGTACGCCGCCGGTGGCGAGGATATCCTCGCGCCGCTCCGTCTTCTTCGCACGCTCCGGCGACAGCCGCACCAGGGAAAAGTCGGATGTACCGCCACCGATGTCGGCGATCAGTACCAGCTCTTCCCTGTCGATTTGCGACTCGTAGTCAAACGCAGCGGCAATCGGCTCGAACTGGAAAGCAACGTCCTTGAAGCCCACGGAACGGGCCACCTCGGCCAGGGTATCTTGCGCCAGCTGGTCGGCCTGCGCATTGTCGTCGATAAAGAAGACGGGACGGCCGAACACGGCGGACGAAAATTCGCGGCCGGCGGATTGCTCGGCGCGGCGCTTCACTTCGCCTATGAATTGGGCCAGCAACATGCGAAATGGCAGCGCACGGCCGCCCACTTCCGTCTGGCCGTCGATGAGACTGGTGCCCAGCAAGCTTTTCAGCGAGCGCATCAAGCGCCCCTCGTAGCCGGCCAGATAGCCGGCCAGCGCCGCGCGGCCAAAACTGACTTCCTCGTCTTCCGCATTGAAGAAGACAACGGACGGTAAGGTCGTCTTGCCATCTTCCAGGCCGAGCATGGTGCTCTGCCCGGGACGCGCCCAGCCTACCGTGGAATTTGACGTGCCGAAATCGACGCCGCAAGCATTGGCCATGTCGACCCTTCCCTGAATAAAGGGGCGTTATCTTATCAGAATGCACGCCATTGCACCAGAAAAATACTTCCGGTACGGCCAAGACAACAAGCTTGCTTTTCATCAAGTAGCTACGGCGTGCAAAAGCTACTCTTGGGAAGTGACACCGAGCAACTCGGCCAGCTCCCGGAGACCCATCGCGCCCTACGCCCCCATGCACCGCCCGCGCGCCCTGGCCGCAGCGTTGCTGGCTGCCCTCCTCGTTTCCCTGGTCTGCTGCGACGGCGGCGGCGCGGTACCGATTCAAGGGCAAGCATACCACTTGCCATTCAGTCATATTTTTTGCAACATGAACAAGAAAACAGTCTTGCCATGCGGCAATCTTTTGCGCTATGCTCATTCTGCCCGCCCAGGCCGCCACGAGCGGCCGGGCCTGCAGGAATATTTTGAGACAGATTGCTTGCCAGACCAATATGCGAAAAAAGAATACTGTGGCCCGGACACCCATCACCACCCGCCCCGCACCCGGTGCCGGACGGCGCGTGACCTCGTATGATGTGGCCCTGCTTGCCGGCGTGTCGCAATCGGCCGTATCGCGATGCTTCAAGCCGGGCGCCAGCATCTCGCCCGCCACGCATGCCAAGGTCATGCAGGCGGCAATCAGCCTCGACTACATCCCCAACGCGGCCGCGCGCAGCTTGATCACGCGCCGCTCGAACCTGGTTGCCGTCATCATTTCCAACCTGGCCAATTTGTACTATCCACAAGTGTTGTCCGACCTGAGCCAGCAAATCGCCCGCCAGGGCAAGCGTTTATTGCTATTTACCCTGGAGCGCGAAGCGGACATCGGCAAAGTCTTGAGCGATGTGTGGCAATACCAGGTCGATGGCGCCGTCGTGGCCGCCTGCCTGTCGGACGAGCAAATGGCCGAATTTGGCCGCCGCGACGTGCCGCTGGTGCTGTTCAACCGCAGCCCCCGAGAGCACGCCGTGCATGCCGTGCTGTGCGACCAGGCGGAAGCGGCGCGCCTGCTCGTCTCGCGCCTGGCCGAGGCGGGTCACCGCCAGTTCGCCATCATCGATGGCCCCGGCGATTCGGCCGTGGCGCAGGAACGCAAGGCCGGCGTGCTGGACCGGCTGTTCACGCTGGGCTTGCCCGCGCCCATCGTCGTCAGCGGCAACTACGATTACGCCAGCGGCGGTCGGGGCTTGCGCAAGGTCATCGACCGCCTGGGTCGCGTGCCGGACGCCGTCATTTGCGGCAACGACATCATGGCCATCGGCTGCCTGGACACGGCGCGCCACCAGTTGGGCATCCAGGTGCCGCTGCAAATGTCGGTGGCCGGTTTCGACGCGCTGGAAGCGTCCGGCTGGCTCAGCTACGACATCACCACCCTGCGCCAGCCCGTGCAAAAAATGGCTGCCGATGCCGTCGCCATGCTGGGCGAACTGATGGAGCGGCGCGGCGGCATCGCCGAGCGGCGGCGCTATTGTTCCTATCTGGTGGAGGGAAGTACGGCGCGGCTGACCGACGCGCAACCCCATTTCGGCATGATGGCCGCTGCCTGAAAAAAAACCGTGGCGTTGTTGCCGGGCTTACTCTAGTCCTTCGCCGTACTGGCCTACTGCCATCGGGGCGGCGCCTGGCCGCAGGCGTTTTTCAGACGTTCACACATTACACGCAAGACCTTGCGCATAAAAAAACCTCGCATCGCTGCGAGGTTTTTCACTTCCAAGACCAGAAAATCAACCGAAGAACTTACCCTTGAGCATATTCAAGCCCTGGCTGACGAGGTCATTGCTTTCTGGCACTTGACCGTTGGGCGTCAGCTTGTCGATCAGCTGGGGCAGCAAGGCTGCCAGGCCGCCCGAGGCCGCGTCCGGTGCGACGCCCGCTTTTTCAGCGATCTGGGAGATCGTGTCGGCACCCAGCGCATCCTTGATCTGTTCGCCGGAGACGGGCGCATTGGCACCGGTGCCGATCCAGCTGGCCACCTGGTCGCCCAGGCCGCTTTCCTGGAATTTCTGCAGCAGGCCCGGCAAGCCGCCATGCTGGTTGACCAGATCCATTACACTGGCCATCAGCCCCGACGGGGCCTCCCCATCCGCGCCCTTATTGCCCAAAGCGCTCATCGCCTGTCCCGCAAGTTGATCTAGCAAACTCATCGTATTCTCCTGAACGCTGTCCATTAGTGCCGCGTATAGCGGCGTCCGGTAGGCCGACGCCTAGTCGCCGACATACACAACAATTATACTATACATAATTCACATGCCATATTTACAATGCAACAAGCTATTCAAAAACAGGCTTGGCCTCAGCTGCGCCCACCTCCATCATATTTAGTTCGGCACAACATGCAAGCGTAAATTGACGGCTCGCAAAAACGTGTAGAATTAATTTTCCTACTTACTGAGGAGTATCAATACATGAACATCAATAAAGCGGTAGACAAAGCCTACGAGAAAAAAACGTTCAAGGAAATCGCTGATGCCCCTGTTGATGCGCTGCAAGGCGTAAGCGAGAAGGATGCAGAGCTGCTCAAGCAGGCATTCAATATCAAGACCGTGCGCGACCTGGCGAACCTGAAATACTCGAAGTGGGCGCGCGCCATCGTCACCCTGGCCGATACGGAAGAATAGACGGGAACATGCACCAGCCAAGCCCGTCAGCACAGCCCGCCCAAGTCGGCGGGCTTTTTCATTCCGGGAGGCTATTGGCTGGCAAGCCGATAGCTGCGCGGAGCCGCCATTGTCTATGCCGCTGACCCTGCCCGGCATCTGCTGGCCCTTGCAAGCGAGCACGGGCCATCTGGCCGTCACCACCGCCCACATCACCGGCCACTTTCGCGCCGGCGCGGGCGAAGACGCCATCGTCCTGTGCGACCTGCTCCCCGCCGGAAAGTTTCGCAATGGCGCAGCACGCCACTGGTGCCGCACGCACCAATGCTACTGGGGCACTCAGGCCGACTTGGCCGACCGGCAAGCAAGCCAGCAGATGCGTTGCCGCCAGCACGCCAGTCCCATGGGCTATGTACTGTATCCGGTGCTGTTCGACCCCAGCCAGTTTCACGCCACCACCTTGCGTCTGGGCCCCGATGGCTTGCTGCAACTGCGCGCCCGGACTGGTGACGGCGGCACCCTGCTGGCACGCAACGCAGCCGCGCTGGCCATCGACTGCCGCGCCCTGCCCGGCTTGTTCCCTCCCGACATCGTGCAGCTGAATATCACGCCGCCCGCCGCGCAAGCCTACGCCGCCGCCTTGCAGGCGGCCATGCCGATGGACTGCAGCGACTGCGCCCGCTGCGGCCACCCGCATCTGGACCTGGGCAGCTTCGCGCTGGCGCCGCACCGGCGCCACAGTTGCGGCCATTGCGGCCATGATGCCTCGCACAGCGCCACGCCCATCGTTTCGACGCCCCTGTGGCGTTTGCGTCGACACTACACGCAATGCTTCTGACGGTGCGCCGGGCCACAGTCGGCCTGGGCGCTTGTGCGTAGACTGGCCCCATCACCACCACGAGGACGCTCCCATGCCACACGCGCAACACCAGGATGAAGATGGCCAGCCAGGCGACGAAGGCGATTTGTCCGACCTGCTCAGCGAATTGCGCATCCTGCTGCCGGGCGCGCAAATGCTGACGGCCTTCCTCATCATCCTGCCCTTCAACGGCGGCTTCGCAAAGATCGTGCAAGCGGAAAAGATCGTCTTCCTGTTGACGTTTTTCCTCTCCATGACCAGCCTGGTGCTGCTCAGCGCGCCAGCCATCCAGCACCGCGTCATGCGCCCCCTGCAAGACCGCGAGCGCTTCAAGCGCGTGGCAGACCGCATCATGATGTGCGGTGCCTTCTCCCTGGCACTGGCCTTCATCCTCGGCACCAATTTGGTGATGTCGGAAGTCTTCGGCCACGTCGCCGGCATCGTCGCCTGCGTGCTGATGGGCTCACTCATCATCTGCATGTGGTGGTGGCTGCCCTTGCACTTGAAGCACGCCAGGAAAATCTAGGCGGCGATGCCCGCCTGCTCCAGCAAGGTCTCGCGGAAGATCCCACCAGCGGACGCGTTCCGTGTTATCGTTAACAAACATAGCAATCGCTGGTGTGTGCAGTGCAGCAGATTTTAGCCATCGCCCAGCAGAGCTTGCCCGAATCTTTTACAATGTTGTCCTTGAGCAGTTCTTATCGCCCGAAAATACCGGCCAGCCGTCGACTCTGGTGGCATATGGCCACTTCCGGCCGGGCCACAGCACGCCTCTCCACCCTGTCATTCCTTACCCAACTAACAAGAACATGCACGCCTCCGTAGATCCCCTCATTCCGCGCGTCACCGCGCCTTTTGGCGCTGGCTATGCCGACCTGGCCCTGGCCATCGGCGGCCTCGCCATCGGCACGGGCGAATTTGCTTCCATGAGCATCTTGCCCGTGGTGGCCGACGACCTGGGCACGACCTTGCCGCAGATGAGCCACATGATCAGCGCCTACGCGCTGGGCGTGGTCATCGGCGCGCCCCTGATCACGATCTTCCTGGCGCGCATGCCGCGTCGGCTGATGCTGATCTGTTTGATGCTGATGTTCGCTGGCGGCAACTTGCTCAGCGCCATCGCCCCCAACTATGGCTTGCTGGTGGTGGCCCGCTTCGTCGCCGGCATTCCCCATGGCGCCTATTTTGGCGTGGCAGCCCTGGTGGCGGCCGCCCTGGCCGAACCGGACAAGCGGGGCCAGGCCGTGGCGCGTGTCCTGATGGGCTTGACGGTCGCGAATATCTTCGGCGTGCCGCTGGCCACGTATATCGGCCAGACCCTGGGCTGGCGCTCCGCCTTTTTGCTGGTCGCCGCGCTGGGTTTGCTGACCATGCTGATGGTGCGCATCTTCGTGCCCATGGTCGCTGCCGGCGATTCCAGCCCGCGCCGCGAACTGGGCGTGTTCCGCCGCCTGCAAGTATGGCTGACCCTGCTGATGGTGGCGATCGGCTTCGGCGGCATGTTTGCCGTCTACACGTTCATCACGCCCACCTTGCTGGAAATCACGAAAGTGTCACCGCTGGTCATTTCCATCTTGCTGGCCATTATCGGTGTCGGCATGACCTTGGGTAATCTGATCGGCGGCTGGCTGGCCGACCGCTCGCGCCTGTGGACGATTTTTGGCGTGCTGCTGTGGAACGTGGCCGCGCTGGCCGCATTTACTTACACCAGCAGCAATGTCTGGCTGACGGCGATCAACCTGTTCGCCATCGGCGCCGGCATCGCCGTCGCCCCCGCCGTGCAAACGCGCTTGATGGACGTGGCCGGCGACGCGCAAACCGTAGCCGCCGCCCTCAACCATTCCGCCTTCAACATCGCCAACGCGCTGGGCGCCTGGGCCGGCGGCATCGCCATCGCCATGGGCATGGGCTTGCGCTCGACAGGCTGGGTCGGCGCCATGCTGGCCTGCGGCGGCATCGTCGTGCTCGGCATTTCCGTACTGGTGGAAAACCGCAGCCGCAACCTGAGCGGCGCGCAGCCGGCTTGATGATTGACAAGAGCGGCGACCAGCTTGGTCGGCCGCTCATTTGCCTGCGCCTAGTCCGCAACGGCAAATGCCACCGCCGCCTCGCAATGAATCTCCGTGGTATTAAATAGCGGTAAGTCGACATCGCCCTGCCGGATCAGCAGCGGTATCTCCGTACAACCCAAAATCACGCCCTGCACGCCTTGCAGCCGCAGTTTCTCGATGATGCCGAGAAAAATTTCCCGGCTGGCGTCGGTAAAAATATTCTGCACCAGTTCCTTGTAGATGATGTCGTGGACGATTTCCTGGTCGGCCGCATCGGGTGTCACCGTCGCGATGCCGCACTGTTCCAGTGCCTGGTGATAAAACCTGCCCCCCATCGTCTGTTTGACGCCAAGCAAGCCCACCTTGTGAGCGCCCGACTGCTGCACCCTTTTCGCCGTTTCCTCGACGATGCTGATGAATGGCAAGCCGATCTGCGGCACAACGGCCGGGGCGAAGCGGTGCGCGCCATTCGCGCACAGCAGGAAGAAATCCGCGCCCATGCCTTGCAGACGCTGCCCTTCCCCGACCAGGAATTGCTCGATAGCATGGGAATCGGGCTGCGATGCGTGCGCGACAAAATCCGCCTGGTCTATGCTGACCAGCAAGATGCGCGCGCTATGGGCGGGACCGATGCGCGCCACCAGCATTTCATTGAGCAAGCGGTAGTATTCGAGGGTGGAAGCCCAGCCGATGCCGCCAATTAAACCAATAGTCTTGTTTTGCACGTCAAATCCCACGCAATGAATTGCGCAAATTATACGTTGAAGCAAGCCAAGCAAAGGCGTGGCCAGGCTTACAAAATTGCAATGCTCTCGCCGTTGAGCGCGCGCCGCGCATAACGCACGGCCGAGGCATCGTCGGACTTTTTGACGGAATGTGCGCCGGACGCCAGATTATCCTGTTCAAACTGGCGCAATTCCTGCAGCAGCGTGTCCAGCTCCGTTTCAGCACAGCGCCGCACCAGTCCGTCCATGGAATACAGGCCATAGGTATCGACCAGGCGGTAGAAGCCATCTGTCATTGCCAGCAGTTGCGATTGCCCCTCCATGTCAAACGCATATTGCCTGGCCTCGAATTCCCCTTGCGGATACATGCACAGTATCGTCGGCGCAGCATGCATATTCTGGAATGCGCGCCGCTCCCGCAACATCGGCAGCAAGGCCGCGAATACCTGCGCCTTATCCTCGACACCTTGCGCTTTCAACTGTGCAATGGCCGCCTTCAGAATATCTTCCTGCGCATTCTCGTAGGGATCAATATCGCGCACTTCCCCGGCTGCGTTCGAGACAAACACCTTGCAATCGCCAAGCGCGTAGATCTGTACAGCGGCATCCACGCCGCCTTCGATAATGCGTGCCCACGTCAAGGCGGCAATCGGGTAGGCATACGCAGGAATCTGCGCCAGATTAAAACTCGCCTGCACATCGCGCTGAAAATGTGCCAATGCCAGCTTGATGCTGTCATGCTGACTTAATCCGGGCGCGACCACCTCTTTCAGCAGGGCCGCAAAAGCCGACACGAACCAGGCGGCGTCGCCTACCAGCGTATCGAAATAATTCTTTTCGGAGACCGAGCTTGCACCATCAAATATCAGGATATCCACGATTCCCGCATTGTGCAGATAAACCGCCACCAGATCTTCATTACTCTTCGCGCCGGCAGCATCGGATACGTGGACAATTTTCATCAGTTTATGGATTCTTTTCTCAACGATGGTTGGCAAGGCCAGTGTGGCCATTCCCTAGCCCAGCATGACATCATGCCGGTTCGACGTCTCGCGGCTATACAGGCGATCAAAGTCAGCGCGACTGTCAGCATTCGCCCACAATGCGGCGATGTAATTGAATTCCTCTTCGAACGGCTGCTCGAAATCGGGCACGTCCATCGCATACTCGCAATTGCGGCTCAACATGACCAGCCAGTCCGGATAAGCGAGCGCCGGGTACAAGCGGGTAAAGATGGCATCGAGCGACGACACGCTTTCCAGTCTTTGCAGATAGGCAAGGTGCAACTCGACGATGTATTTGCCAGCCAAAAACTGCTGATCGCGCCGCTGCGCGCCACGGTAGCGCGCGATGATCACGTCGGCCAGCGGCAGCACTTCATCGCGACCCCGGGCGCTGGCCAGCAGCACGACCTCCAGGTCGTCGCCTTCCTGGTCCAGGCGCAGACGTTCCACGGCCCAGTCCACGCAGCGCTCAGCCGGAGCAAAACCCATGTCGAGCTGGAAAACGGCGATTTCAAGTTCTGTCAGTTGTTCCATGTCTTTCATTTTACTCATACCATCCTCACCCCGTTTGCAGCATCTTTTTGCAACATCGCATCGAGCGCATTAACATCCGCAGGCTTGCTCAGGTGCAAATCAAAGCCCCCATCGGACGCCAGTTGGCGGTCCTTGTCCTGGCCCGTGATGGCCACGAGGATGAGATGCTGGCCGCAGGGATCGCTGCGGCGATGGCAGCCGGCAAGGCGTTCATGGCGCTGAAGTGGCCCACGCAAATCACGGGACCTCCGCTGACGGCATGGCCGTGCATGAACACCGCGACGCCTGCGGCGCACCGGCGCATTCGCTCACGCGGACATGCTGCAGATCTTCCATGCGCATGCTCCGAATATTTCCATTGGGAATGTAAATTACCTACTTGCCGGCATCTTAGCATGCACAATTGCACCTTGGGCAACACCGTTCGCGCTGGACAAACGCCTGGCCACGACGGATAATGAGAACGATTCCTATTATCAAAATTCCAGGCGTGTGCCTGGCTTTCCCTGTGCGCCGCTATGGCGCCCGCTGGCGGCAACAAGCCGGTTTCATGTTGAAGGTTTGTACTGCATGCGCGCTTTCTGGACTGTCATACACCGCTGGGCTGGCCTCACCATCGCCCTTTTTCTCATCGTCGCAGGCCTCACGGGCGCCGTCACCTCGTGGGACCATGAACTGGACGAGTGGCTCAACGCCGACATCATGGACACGCCGGGCCGCGGCCCCCTGCAGGCGCCGTTTGCGCTGGCGCACAAGGTAGCCGCCGCAGACCCGCGCGTGGAAGTCAATTACCTGACCCTGGGCCTGGAAGAAGGCCATGCCGCCGCCTTCATGGTCCGCCCATTGACGGACCCGGCGAGCAACAAGCCGTTCGTGCTCGACTACGACACAGTCTACATCGACCCCGTCACGGCGCACATCACGGGCACGCGCGATTCGACCGCCATTTCCCTGTCGCGCCGCAGCCTGATGCCGTTCTTGCGCCACCTGCACTACAGCCTGCACGTGCCCGCCTTCTGGGGCACCGACCGTTGGGGCTACTGGCTGATGGGAACGGTCGCCCTGATCTGGCTGCTCGACAGCATGGTGGCGTTTTATCTGACCACGCCACGCCGTTTGCGCCCGCGCGCCCCGGACGAGGCGCCGCGCCACCGCGATGCTGCCAGCTGGTGGCAACGCTGGAAACCATCGTGGGTGGTGCGCTGGGCGGCCGGCGGCTACAAGCTCAACTTCGATTTGCACCGCGCGGGGGGCCTGTGGGTGTGGGCCATCATCATTGTCGTCGCGTTTACCTCGTTCTCGCTGAATTTGTACCGCGAAGTGTTCTATCCCCTCATGTCGCTGGTATCGACAACCACGCCAGGCCCGTATGAAACGCAGACGCCGGCACCCTACGGCAGCTACATCAAGCCCGTGATCGGTTTCGAGCAGGCCGTGGATATTGCAAAAGAGCAAGCCGTGCAGCGCGGTATCACGGCACCCATAGGCGGCATCTATTATGGCGGTAATTATTCCTTCTACAACGTGTCGTTCTTCGACCCGGCCGACGAGTTCGGCGCGGCCGGCATGGGCTTGTCCAACCTCTACGTCGATGGCATGGACGGCAGCATCATCGGCCAGCACAAGCCGTGGCAAGGCACTGCCGCCGACGTCTTCGTGCAACTGCAGTTCCCCCTGCACTCGGGCCGCATCCTCGGCTTGCCGGGACGCATACTGATGTCCTTCATGGGCGTGATGGTCGCCATGCTGTCGGTGACGGGCATCGTCATCTGGGAAAGAAAACGCCGTTCGCGCCGGCTGCAGGCGAAGAAAAAGCTTGCGGCGGCCGATTAAGCGGCACTACCCCGCTCACGCTGCACCAGCGCCAACAGGCTGTCGCTCCGGTTGCCATCGCAGCAGACGGCCACGCCATCGGTGAAGTCGGGCGCCGTCAGGCGCGTCAGCACGCTGCCCGGCGGCATTTCCAGCGCCAGCCGCGCGCCTCGCTCCCATGCCAGGCGCGAGGTAGCAGTCCACTGCACGCGCTGCGCCATGTTGGCGGCCAGGCTGTCGCGGATGCGGGCCGGGTCGAACAGCGCGCGCGCCGTGCTGCTGCTCAGGTAGACCAGCGACGGCCGGCGCACAACCACGCCATCGAAGGCGGCGGCCATGTCGGTCGCGGCACCGTCCAGCAGCGGGCAATGCGACGGCACGCTGATGGCCAGGCGCTTGGCCTTCCTGGCGCCATGCGCCAGGGCCAGCGCCATCACGGCTTGCAGGGCGGGTTCGCTGCCGGCGATGGCGATCTGGCGCGGCGCATTCAGGTTGGCGATATACACGGGCGTGGCGGCGCCGTGCACTTGCGCCAGCAAGGATTCGAGTTGCGCCAAATCAAGCCCGATGATGGCCGCCATGCCGTAACCGCTGGGATACGCCTGTTCCATCAATTGTCCGCGCCGCGCCACCAGGCGCAGGGCATCGGCATAATCGAGCGCGCCGGCGACGACGGCCGCCGCATACTCGCCGATCGAAAAGCCGGCCACCATGTCCGGTAGCGCGCCGCGCGTGGCCAGGGAACGCGCCATGGCCACACCCGCGATCAGCAGACACAGTTGCACGGCCCGCGTCGAGGCCAGTGCGACGGCCGTGTCCAGCGCCAGCGGATCGCGGCCCAGCACGGCCGCCGCTTCGGCCAGGGTATCCGTCACGGCCGCATCGTCCGGCAGCGCATGCAGCATGCCCGGAGTCTGGGCCCCCTGGCCCGGAAAGGTAAATAACACGCTCATGCAAGCTCCCAGGGCGTGGCCGTCAGAAGCGGGCCGCGATCCGTTTTCAGCAAGACCCTGCCCCGGTCCTCCGCCCATTCGGCATACGCAAAGCCGCCTATGCCCGTGTCGATCTGCAAGTCCAGCCGGCACGCCGTGACACTCGCCGCGATGGCGCGCAGGGAATCGGCTTGCGCGCCATCCGGCGGCGCGGCGATGCGCAGCAGCAAATCGAGGTCGCTGTCGGCGCGCAGCACGGGCAAGCCGCTGGCCAGCGCGAAACCCACGCCGCCCGTCGGGCCCCAGTTCCAGCCCGTGGCGTCGAGCAGGGGCGCCACCTGCCGCAGCGCATCGAGCGCAGCGCAGGAAAAGCCAGGCAGCGGCGCGTGCGCCAGCCGCGCCAGCATTTCCGGCGTCACGCGGTGCAGCACGGCGGCGGCCTCCACTTCGCACGCGTGCCGCTCGCTGCGCAGCATGCCGCGCGCGCCTACGGGAATGCGTCCGGGCGCGCAGCTGGCGCGCCGCACCACCAGCGGCGCCGCCCGCAGCCAGAGCGCGTCTAGCCAGGCGGGCAACGGCGCCCCCTCAGGCAGGCCGGATGCCCAGAGCAGATCATGCGCGCGAAGATTTTGCATCAGGCCACCACCGCCTTGACGGCAAAGAACAGCAAGGATGGACCCAGCAGGCAGCCCAGGCCCGTGTGAAACGTGGCCACCAGCGCGCCATACGGCACCAGCCTGCGGTCGGTTGCCGCCAGGCCGGCCGACACGCCGCTGACGGTACCGGCCAGGCCGCCGAAGACCATCGCCGAACGCGGCGTTTTCAGGCGCAGGAAGCGCGCCGCTGCGGGCGTGCCCACCATCACCAGGATGGCCTTGATCAAGCCCGCCGCGATGCTCAAGGCCATGACATCCGAACTGGCGCCGATGGCCGCGCCCGTGACGGGGCCGACGATATACGTGACGGCACCAGCGCCGATGGTGGTCATGCTGACGGCGTCCGAGTAGCCAAACGCGTAGGCAACGCCAGCGCCCACGAGAAAGGGCAGCACCACGCCCAGCATCAGGGCCACGACGCCGATCAGGCCAGCCTTGCGCGCCTCCGTCGCCTGCACTTCGAAAGCGGTGGCAACGATGGCAAAGTCGCGCAGCATGGCACCGCCCATCAGGCCGATGCCGCCAAACAGCGACAAATCGGCCAGGCCCTTATGGCCGCCGCTATGCACCCCGCCCCAGTATGCGAGGCCCAGGCCGATCACGATGGCAATGGCCGAGCCGTGCACGCGGCCCAGGGTCAGATACTTCGACAGCGCCACCGACAGCAGCATGATCAGGCCGACAAAGGCGAATGCCGTCACCAGGCCATTGTGGATGGCGGCTTTTTCAAAGATTTCAAGCATGACGGTGCTCCTTGATCAGAATCGACTCAGCTTCGGCGGCGGCGACGGCGGCCGGGCTTTCCATCCTGTTAATCAGAGAAATCACGGCGCCGCAGACGAGCACGGAGCCGATGGCGGCCAGCACGGCCACCGGGCCGCCGCGCAGCGCCGCGACCACATCCTGCTGCGCCGCCATGGCCACCACCACGGGAATATACATGGCGCCCCAGTATTCGACGCCCCGTTCGGTCATCTGCGGCAGCCAGGATCGCCGCTGCATGTAGAGCCGGGCGCAGATCAAAAGCAGCATGGCGATGCCCACCCCGCCCACGTTGGTCTTGACGCCCATCAGCTGCCCGAGCAAGTCGCCCAGGAAGATGCCGAGCAAATGGCACAGGGCCAGCAGTGCGGTTCCGTAAATGATCATGATTGTCTCCGTTACAGGATGAGGAATAGGAATGACTTTTTGTCTTCTCTTTTGATTCACCTACCATTGCTGCCGTAGCACCTCCCTGACCCTGGCCGAAGCCTGGCGGTGCGGTGCGCCCAGCCGGCTGGAGAGGTCCGCCAGCGGGTCAGCGCGGATGTCGGCCAGCGCTGCCTGCAGGCTGGCGCGCACCTGCGCCAGATCAAGCGCTGACGGCGCATCCGGCTGCGCCACCTGCAAGGTTTGCCACAGCAGCCCCAGGGTGGCGTAGTTCCTGATGTCGTAGGCCATGGGCGCGATGGTCTCGGCCAGCGCTTCCAGTGCCTCCACAGTGCGCAAGGTGATACGCGCCGCCGACGCCTTGCCCATGGCGTGCACCATCACTTGCGGATCGTCGAGCGCGATCAGGCGGTTGGCCTGGTAGCCGTGCGCCAGAAAAGCGCCCGACATGGCCTTGCCGACGATCAGGCCGACGACGGGGTGGCCTGCCAGGCGCGCCCTGGCATAAGCTCCCGCCGCGCCGGCCAGCGCCTGGTGGATGCCATACGCCTCTTCGCGCCTGCCATACGCCTGGCTGGCCACGTCGATGACGGCGACGATGGGACGTTTGACGGCCAGCGCGTGGTCTTCATGAACCACCTGCTGCACGGCGCGCGCCAGTTGCCACGCTTCGACCAGGCCGATTTCACCCGTGCGTGCGCGCGTAAAGCGGTTGTCCGGGTCCGGCAGCACGGCCAGGTAGCGCGCCAGTTCGCCCGCCAGTGGCGCGTCCACCACGCGCACGGAAAGCGGATAGCCGTCCAGCGGCGCAGTGTTATCCGTGAGTGCCGCCAGCCAGGTGGCGCCGCGGCTCGTGTCGGTAAGGGCGTTCATGCTGCGGCTCCTTTGCTGTAGATGGTGCGCACGGCGTCCGGCGTCGCTTGCACGCTGGCGTCCACTTCGGCCAAACAGGCCAGAAAGCCCTCTGCCTGATCGCTGCGGTGCTGCGCCGGCAGGCCGCGGCGGAACAATTCAGCCACCGTGGCGCGCATCTGCGCCGTGTCGTCTGCCACATAGGCGTCGGCCAGGCCGCTGTGAAAGCGCTGCTCGCCACCCGTCAGGCTCCAGATGAAGGGCTTGTTGCGCGAGTCGAATTCGTCCACGCCCGCCTCCTGCTCGATCACGGCGGGGCCGTTGAGGCCCAGGCGCGCATCGCGCGTGACTACAAAATAGCTGCACAGGCCCGCCGCGATGGACATGCCGCCGTAGCAGCCGACCGTGCCGGCCGTGATGCCGATCACGGGCTGGTAGCGGCGCAAGTCGACGATGGCCGCATGAATGTCGGCAATCGCCGCCAGGCCCAGGTTGGCTTCCTGCAGGCGCACGCCGCCCGTCTCGAACAGGATCACGGCGCGCGTCGGCACGCCCTGGCGGTTGTCGCGCGCCGCCAGTTCCAGGGCGCCGGCGATTTTTGCTCCGCCCACTTCGCCCATGCTGCCGCCCTGGTAGGCGCCCTCGATGGCCAGCACCACGGCCGGCTGGCCGTCGAACAGGCCCTTGGCCACCACCACGCCGTCGTCCGCCTGCGCCGTGACACCCTGCTGCGGCAGCCAGGGCGAAGCGATACCGTAGAACGGGTCGAGCAGTTCGCGCATGCTGCCTGCGTCCAGCAAGGCGCGTGCCCGGCTGCGCGCGCTCCGTTCGATGAAGCTGTCGCGCTCGAGTAATTCCTTCAATGTGCTCATGCCGCCCTCCCCGCTTGCAATTCTTCGTAGGCCTGCTCGATGCGCATGCGCACCACGCCCGGCGTGGCGCCGCAGTCGTTGATGGCGATGCTGGCCGCTGGCAGCGGCTCGCCGCCGAATACGCGCTGCAGGAGCGCATCCCAGACGGCGCCCTTGCCGTCGACGGAAGTGTTGACGACGATGCGTGTCACGCCATCGTCGCCAGGCTGCAGCAGCACTTCCAGGTCGCCCGAACCGACGACGCCGGCCAAGGCGCGCCCTGCCGCCGGCTTCCCGGCCGGGAATGTATAGTCACGCGTTTCCATGCGCTTCTCCTTCAGTCAATCGATCCAGGAACAGGGTCGCCGCCAGCAAATCGGCCGCGCCGCCCGGTGACACGCCCCGCGCCAGCGCGCACGCTTCCAGCGCCAGCAGCGCCTGCGACCCGGCGGCCGTGGCCGCGCCGCCCGCCGCCAGCACCTGCGCCGCTCCCGCTTGCAATTCCAGCAAGGCAGTCTCGCCGCCGCGCGACAGCACGCAGGTGTCGTCCAGCTGGCTGATAATGGCCAGCAAGGCATTCAGGCGCGCCGTCGTTTCGTTGTCGCCGCGCGACCGCGAGGCGCGCAGCTGCCGCAAGCCGGCGCCCGTCACCAGGGGAAAACCGGCGCGGGCCTGGCCCCGTGCGCCCCCGACCTGGTACTGGCGGCACGCCAGCTCGCCCTTGTTACCCGTCTCGCCTGGCGCGCTGCGGTCCTGCAAACGGGCCAGCGCACCGGCCCGCGCCGCCACGGCTCGCGGCGCCAGCGACGCGCCGCGCGCGCTCAGCTGCGCCGCCGCCGTCACCAGCAATCCCAGTGCCCAGATGGCGCCCCGGTGCGTGTTCACGCCATCCGTGGCCGCCAGCATCAGCGCTTCGCCATCGCGGCCGATGGCGCCGATGCGCTGGCGCAGGCCGTCGTCATCGTTACTTTCCCAACCCGCTTGCGCCATGGCGGCAAACACAGGCCGAAGCGCGCAGGCCGAATGGCACATCAGGGCCCAGTTCAAGTCCGTGTGGGCGCCGCGGCTGCGCAAATCGACCAGGCCCGGTTTCGGCGTCAGGGTCACTTCGTCGAGCAGCGCCTGCAGCACCTGCCGCGCCAGCGCGGCAGAGCGTTCCCGCACTGGCATCGCGATAGTCATTGTCATCATTGTGGTCATTACCAGCTCCTGAATTTGGCGGGGGGTTGATACAGGCCGTCGGACCATTCGACCAGATCGGCAATGCTTTTCGCCGCCAGCAGCGAGCGATTCGCGTCGCCGCGCTGCACGCCGATATCCTCGGGCAGCGCGATCAGGCCGTCGGCGCGCAGCTTGGCCGTGGTTTTCGGGTCATGGCGCAGGCCGATGGGCGTCACGCCAGCCACCGCCGCCAGCATGGCCTTGCGCTCGTCGAGCGAGCGGGCCTTATACAGATAAGCGATGCCCTCTTCCGTCAGCACGTGGGTGACGTCGTCGCCATAGATCATCACGGGCGCCAGCGGCATGCCGCTGGCCTGTCCCACAGCCACGGCATCGAGCGATTCGACGATGGTCGGCTGGCCGCCATCCTGGAACGTTTCGACCATCTGTACCACCAGCTTCCTGCCGCGCGCCAGAGGGTCGTCCGTCTCGATCAGGTCCAGCCAGGCGGGCGTCGGGTGGCGCCGGCCATGCGGATCGTGGCCCATATTGGGCGCGCCGCCGAAACCCGCCAGGCGGCCATTCGTCACGGTCGACGAGTTGCCCAGGCCATCCATCTGCAGGGTCGCACCGATGAACAGGTCGACCGCGTACTGGCCCGCCAGCTGGCACAGGGCGCGGTTCGAGCGCATGGAGCCGTCCCGGCCCGTGAAAAACACGTCGGGCCGCGCGGCCGCATAGCCTTCCATGCCCAGCTCCGCGCCGAAGCAATGCACGCTCTCGACCCAGCCCGTCTCGATGGCCGGTATCAGGGTGGGATGGGGGTTGAGCACCCAGTTGCGGCAAATCTTGCCTTTCAGCCCCAGCTGCTCGCCGTAGGTGGGCAAAATCAGCTCGATGGCGGCCGTATTGAAGCCGATGCCGTGATTGAGCGACTGCACCTGGTGTTTTTCATACACGCCGCGAATCGCCATCATGGCCATCAGCACGTGCACGGGCTTGATCACGCGCGGGTCGCGGGTAAACAGAGGCTCGATGAAGAACGGCTTGTCGGACTGCACGACGAAATCGATCCACGAGCCGGGCACGTCGACCCGGGGCAAGTCGCTGACATCATCGACGATCTGGTTCACCTGGGCGATGACGATACCGTCGCGGAAGGCCGCCGATTCCACCAGGGTGGGCGTGTCTTCCGTGCTGGGGCCCGTGTACAGATTGCCCTGGCGGTCAGCCATGTAGCCGGCCACCATGACGACGTTGGGCGTGAGATCGACGAACAGGCGCGCATACAGCTCGATATAGGTATGGATGGCGCCCACTTCCAGCAAGCCATCCTGCAGGAACTGGGCGATGCGCAGGCTTTGCGTGCCGGCAAAGGAAAAGTCCAGCTTGCGGGCGATGCCCCGTTCGAACAGGTCCAGGTGCTCGGGCAGGCTGACGCTGGGCATGATCAAGTGCAGATGGTGGATCTTGTCGGGGTTGACCTGGGTCAGCATGCGGGCAAGGAAATCGGCCTGCTTCTGGTTATTGCCTTCAAGAACAACGCGGTCGCCCGGCGCGAGCAAGGCTTCGAGCACGGCGACCATGTCCCCCTGTTGCAGGACGGGACCGTTCGCGTAATGGCGCACGGCGTCGAGACGGCGGCGTTTCTCGGTGCGCCGCGTGTCCCATTGTTTTTGCCGCTGCGCTGGCGCTGCTGTGGCGGTTGACATCATGCCTCCCTGTTAGCTATCGAACTTCAACGATAGTGAAAAGGCGGCACCACTACAATCAAGCTGCTACCATGTTCATTACCCTGAAGTTAATGAACTCCCTTGGAAGGGGCTAGCCATGGCTATCAACGAAGAAATTACCCTGAAAAAGCTGGAAGTTTTTCTCAGCTTCATGGAATTGAACAACCTGGCGCGGGTGGCCGATGCACTTGGCCAGAGCACCGTCAGCGTGCACCGCGCCCTGCACTCGCTGGAAGACGGCTTGCGCTGCCCCCTGTTCAAGCGCGAGGGGCGCAGCCTGATCCCCCTGCATGCGGCCTACACCTTTGCCGAATCGGCCCGGCGCGCGTTGGCCGAATGCGAGGAAGGTGTGCGCAAGGTGCGCGAAATGTCGGGCATCAATCCCGTGCGCCTGAAGATCGGTTCGCTGTATTCATTGACCCTGCACTGCATCCCGCAGCTGGTGATCGCCCTGAAGCTGCGCCGGCCCGGTCTCGACATCGACCTGACCCTGGGCTCGAACCGCGACCTGCTGCAAAGCCTGGCTGACGGCCGCCTGGACGCCATCATCATCGGCGTGCAGGAAGACGAACAGCATGCGGGCCTGGTAGCGGTGCCCCTGTTCCAGGACGACGTCTACCTGGCCGCGCCGCTAGCCTCGCCCTATGCGGGAGCCGCATCGGTAGACTTGCAGCAGCTGCGCGACGATAAATTCGTCACGCTCAACGAGGGTTTCGTCACCTCGCAAAGCTTCAACCACGCGTTTGAACTGGCGGGCTTCGTACCCGACACGGCCATGCGCGTGGGCGATATCTTCTCGCTGATCAACCTGGTCAGCGGCGGCATCGGCTACAGCCTGCTGCCCGGCCGGGTGCGCGCCTTCAGCTCGCGCATCGAACTGCTGCCGCTGGACGCGCGCTACGGCTCGCACCAGCAGATCACCCTGCTGATGCTGAGCAGCCGCGAGCGCGACCCGAATTTGCTGGCGCTGGCGGCCGAGTGCCGCTTGTATGGGCGTGGCGAGCGAAGCGCATGATTACATCGAAGCCCGAAACCTCGGGCTCCCCGGGCCCGCGATCCAGGCCCGCACTTAAATAGCGCTATCCCACGGCGCCGACAACCTCACGGCGCAGTTAATCAAGCCTACCATCGAATACGTCTGCGGGAAATTGCCCCACATTTCGCCTGTCACCGGATGCGTGTCTTCCGACAGCAGGCCCAGGTGGTTGCGCGCCAGCAGCATGGTCTCAAAAATTTTGCGCGCCTCGTCTTTCCTGCCGATGCGCGCCAGGGCGTCGATGCGCCAGAAGGTGCAGATGTTGAAGGCGGTCTCGGGCTTGCCGAAGTCGTCAGGCGCCTCGTAGCGGCGCATGTAGGGACCGTCGCACAGCGATGCTTCCAGCGCATCGACGGTGGCGATGAAACGGGGGTCCATGGGGTCGATGAAATTGACTTCCGCCATCAGCAAGACGGAGGCGTCGAGGTCGCGCCCGCCCAGGCTTTCGGCAAAGGCCTGGCGCTCCTCGCTCCACGCTTCGCGCAGCAAGCGTTCGCGGATCAGCACGGCGCGGCTGTTCCAGTGGTCGGCCCGGTCCGGCAAGCCCAGTTTATGCGCCACTTTCGCCAGGCGGTCGCAGGCGGCCCAGCTCATCAGCATGGACGAAGTGTGGACACGCGCCCGCGTGCGCAGCTCCCACATGCCCGCGTCCGGTTCCGCATGCAAGCGGAATGCCTGGTCGCCCACGGCTTCCAGCGCGGCAAACTCGGCCTTGCCGGCCCGGTGGAACAAACGGTGGTCAAGAAACGCCTGCGCCGCGCCCAGCACGATATTGCCGTAGACATCGTGCTGGAAGTGTTCCTGCGCCTGGTTGCCCACGCGCACGGGGCCGTTGCCCCGGTAGCCGGGCAAGTGGGCTAGCGTCGATTCCGGCAACTGCTCTTCCAGGCCGATACCGTACAGTGGCTGGATATGGCCGCCCTTCGAGCGGGCGACGATATTCGTCAGCCAGCGCAAATACTCTTCCATCGTGCCCACTTCGGACAAGCTGTTCAGCGCGCGCACGACAAAGAAAGCGTCGCGCAGCCAGCAATAGCGGTAATCCCAGTTGCGGCTGCTGCCCGGCGCTTCGGGGATGCTGGTGGTCATGGCGGCGATGATGGCGCCCGTGTCTTCATACAGCGACAGTTTCAGGGTGATGGCGGCGCGGATGACTACGTCCTGCCATTCCAGGGGCACGGCCAGGCGGCGCGTGTAGGTGCGCCAGTAGTTGATGGTTTCCTTTTCAAAGATGCGCGCCGTCTCGTCGATGCCGCCAGCCAGGGTTTCATCGGGTCCCAGCAGGAAGTTGGCGGTGCCCCCCAGCACGAAATACGTTTCGCTCAGTACATAGTTGAGCGATACATCCGTGTTCAGGCGCAAGGTCTGTTCCGGCCCCACATAGCGGATGTGGTGGCTGCCCTGCGTGATCTGCGGCGCCAGCTTGCCCCAGTCGTAGCGGGGGCGCAGGCGTACCCTGATGCGCACGGCGTGATCGAGCGGACGCACGCGGCGGATCAGCATCAGCGGGCGGAACATGCGGTCGCGGCTGAGAAAACGGGGCGCGAAATCCGTGATTTCCACGCCGCGCCCTTCCGTGTCGTACAGGCGCGTGCGCAGCACGGCCGTGTTCGGCTCGTAGAATTGCTCGCTGCGCGCATAGTTTTCAATATCGATGCCCCACACGCTGCCGTTTTCCGTCGCGTCCAGCAGGCTGTTGAACACGGGATCGCCATCGAAACGGGGCAGGCAGGACCAGACGACCTGCCCTGCCTGGTCGATCAGGGCGCTGAAGGCGCAATTGCCCACCACGCCGCAGTTGAGACTAGCCTGGATGGGCGTGACGGGTGCCGACGCGCTGGCTGCGGCAGTGGCGGAAGCAGCCAGCGAATCGGCGGCGCCGCTGGGCGTGTCATACGGTTGTTCCTGGGATTGCGTCATCATCTACTCCTTCTGGGGATACGGAGGCGGCCAGCAGCGCTGTGCGCAGGGTGCCCGGGCTGGCCAGGCGCAGGGTGGCGGCGCTGGAGCCGCTGCCCACTTTCACGCCCTGCCCGCCAACTTGTTGTACAAAGGCAAAGCCTGCTTCGTCGGTGGTGTCGTCGCCCGCGAACACGGGCCGGCGGCCGGCAAACGGGGCTTCCTGCATGAAGGCGGCGATGGCGCCGCCCTTGTCGGTGGCAGCCGGTTTGGCTTCCAGGACCATTTTGCCATGCAACAGCAACACCCCCGGGCACGCTTGCACGGCGGCCGTCATTTCCTGCGAGCACAAATGCTCGAGTTCGGGCGCCAGCCGGTAATGCAGGGCCACGGCGCCCCGCTTCTGCTCCACCAGCAAGCCGGGGTGTATCGCCGCCAGCGCCCGGGCGCGCGCCAGCACGGGCGACACGTCGGGCGTACCCGCCACATGCAGCGCGCCGTCCGCGCCGCGCCGCTCCACGCCATGCACGCCCGCCACCGGCAAGACCAGGGGCGCCAGCATGGCATCGATCTGCGCCACGGGACGCCCGGAAATAAGGGCCAGCGCGCCGCCATGGCGCTCGGCCAGCAGCGCCAGCGCTTCCACCACACCCGGTTCCAGGCGCACGCCATCGGGCGTGGGCGCCAGGTCGACCAGGGTGCCGTCGAAGTCGAGAAAGACGGCGCTGCCGGGGGTACTCAGCAGCTCCAAAAGGGCTGCGCTATCGTCAGGCATGTCCGTCATCAAATCCCCTTGCGCCGCTTGATGCGGCTGTGGGCGTCGATCTTGGTCATGACCTTGTCGCGCTGGCGCAAACGGGCCGCATCCAGCAGCATGCGTCCGGCCCAGCGGTAGACATTGAAATGTTTGACTCTAGCCCGCATGCTCTTCATGCGCTCGCGCTGCTCCACGGGCGGCATCACCAGGCCACGGTACAAGGCATCAGCGCCCTGCTCGATATGATACGGATTGATGATCAGCGCTTCATGCAGTTCCCGCGCCGCGCCCGTGAATTGGGACAGCACCAGCACGCCCATCTCATCGTCGCGCGCGGCGATGAATTCCTTGGCCACCAGATTCATGCCGTCATGCAAGCTTGTCACCATGCACACCTCGGAAGCGCGGAAATAGCGCTGCAAGTCGTCCTGGCCATGGTGTTCGGCTTTCAGCAGGATGGGCACGTAGTTGCCGCTGCCGAAACGGCGGTTGATGCGCTCGACCATCTTGCGCACGCGGGCATCGAAACTTTGATATTCGTCCAGGGAAGCACGGCTGGGGGCGGCAATTTGCACGAAGGTAAAATTGCCGACCATGCCAGGCTGCTGTTCCAGCATGCGCTCGACGGCCTGGAAGCGCTCGACGATGCCTTTCGTGTAATCGAGGCGATCCACGCCGATGCCTAGCAAGTGATCGGGCGCCACGCCCAGCTCGGCACGGATTTGCGCGCGGCAGGTTGCCACGTCGGGCTGTGCCGGATCAACTTCCGGCCAGGCGATGGAAATCGGGTAATCCTCCACCTGCGTCATCTCGCCGCCATACGAAATCGTCGACGCTTCCGGCTCGATGCGGGTTTCCAGGTAGCGGTCCACCGTTTCCAGGAAATTCTTGCGGTGGAATGGCGTGTGGAAGCCGAGGATCGTGCTGCCCAGCAAACCGTCGAGGATTTCTTCGCGCCACGGGCAAATGCCGAACGATTCCGAGTTAGGCCAAGGGATATGCCAGAAGGTAATAATCGTCGCTTTCGGCAAGGCTTCGCGCACCATGCGCGGCAGCAAGGCGAAGTGGTAATCCTGCACCAGCACGACGGGATTGTCCGTCTTCGCCTCGGCGATCACGGCTTCGGCGAAGCGGCGGTTGACCTTCACATACTGATCCCAGTCGGACGAGCGGAACACGGGGCGCACGTGGGCGATATGGCACAGCGGCCACATGCCTTCATTGGCGAAGCCATAATAATAGCCCTGCTCTTCCTCTTCCGTCAGCCACACGCGGCGCAAGGTATAACTGGGATGATCGGGCGGCACGGGCACGTGGTCGAGTTTATCCACCGTTTCGCGGTCGGCGGAACCGGCGCCATGCGCGATCCAAGTGCCAGAGCAGGCGCGCATCACCGCTTCCACGGCCGTGACCAGGCCGCTGGCCGGGCGCTGCACCGCTATCCCATCTTCCGTTTTGGTGTGGATATACGGTTCGCGGTTCGATACCACCAGCACTTGATCTCCCGCAAGATCCGCTTCCAGCAAGCCGCGCAGTTTTTCCGGCGTCCATTCCGAGGTCCAGCCACTGTCGCCCTGGCGTTCCAGATGGTATTCCTGCAGCAATTCGCGCAAGTCGCCGATCAGCGGCTGCATTTCCGGCGGCGGCGCGGGCGCGGCGGCGGGCGCATCGGCGGCCTGGACGGCCATGGCGCTGCGCGGCATCAACTCGCCCCGCAATATATCCTTCACGGCCGACAGCCAGCCGCGCCAGCTCAGATGCGCCACGAACACGGTCATCAGGGAAATCAGCACGGCCAGCACGGCCAGGAAGGCAAAGATGAAACGCTTGGTATCCGTATTGCGGCGCTCGACAAAGCTCATGTCCTGCACCAGCACCAGGCGGCCCAGCTGGGTCGCGTCCTGCATGACGGGAGTTTCGCTGATGTGGACTTGCCCTTGCGGCAACTGCGCCAGGGATTTGTACAGGCCGCCCGTGGAAGGCGTGGTCCAGCAGCCGATCGAGGCCGGGAATTGCGCGGATTGGTAGACGAGGTGGCCCGCATTGTCGCAAAAGCCGATGGCGATCAGGCGTTCGTCGCGCGTGGCGCCCTGGAACAGTTCTTTGACGCGCGTGGCGTCTTGGGCGGGCAGGTATTCGCTGAGCGAGGGCCGGAGTGTTCCAGCAAGCAATTCCGCCCGGCTGTCGAGGTCGCGCACATACCAGCGCAAGGTAATATTATCGAGCAGGGGTACCACAATATAAGCAAACAATCCCAGCACCAGGGCCAGTGGCAGGATGAAGCGCAAGGACATTCGGAGTGATCGTACTATCATCGTTTTCCTTTGCAGACATAAACAACCATTGCAAGTATGGCTACATTTCCAAAAAGGCGGCGCCCGTTTGCTTTGCGTATTGAAACGTCAACGTGGCATGGCGCACCGCAGCAATTTCTGCCAGTATCTACCTTGATCCAAGTCTTATCCGTACGGCAACGCACGCCCCCGCGACGTCATCTGCCCGTAAAATAGCCGCTTCCAATATCCATCTCACCATCTCAAGGAGTTTTCGCCTATGGATCTCAGCACGTTCCACTCGCTGATGGGAGGCCCGCTGCGCTCGGCGCTGACCGTGCTCGTTTCCGCCCTGCTCGTCACCCTGGTCGCCATCGTCGTGCACCGGGCCGGCATCGGCTTGCTGAAAAAACTGGCCAATGGCCACCCGTTCACCAGCAACGTCGCGCGCGTGGCCTTCCGCGCCAGCCAGCTGTGCATGATCGTCTTCGGCCTGCGCATGGTGCTGGCCGGCGCGCCCGACGACACGCCGGGCCTGGTCGCCATGTCGCATCTCACCAGCGTGGCGCTGATCATCGCGCTGACCTGGCTGGCCATGCAATGCATCGAGTCGCTTTCCATCACGATTTCCCAGATCAATCCCGTCGACGCGGCCGACAACCTGCGCGCGCGGCGCCGGATCACCCAGGCGCGCGTGCTGACGCGCAGCGCACACGCCATCGTCGTCATACTGGGCCTGTCCTTCGTACTGCTGACCCTGCCGGGCGCGCGGCAGATTGGCGCCAGCCTGCTCGCTTCGGCCGGCGTGGCGGGCCTGGTGGCCGGTATCGCCGCCCGCCCCGTGCTCGGTAATTTCATTGCAGGGCTGCAAATTGCGTTCTCTCAACCCATCCGCATCGACGACGTGCTGATCGTCAATGGCGAATGGGGCACGGTCGAGGAAATCAAGGGTACGTATGTGGTCGTGCGCGTGTGGGATGAACGGCGTTTGATCGTGCCGCTGCAGTGGTTCATCGAAAATCCGTTCGAAAACTGGACGCATACCTCCTCGGACATCCTGGGCACGGTGTTTCTGTGGCTCGATTTCAGCATCCCGATCAAGCCGCTGCGCGCGGAACTGACGCGCATCTGCGAGTCCGCCACACAATGGGATGGCCGGGTCTGCACGGTGCAGGCGACGGATTCGAACGAGCGGGCCGTGCGCGTACGCTTTCTGATCAGCGCGAAAGATTCGGGCACGGCCTTCGAACTGCGTTGCATCGTGCGCGAGCAGATGCTGGCATTTATTACGGCCAATTACCCGCACGGCCTGCCCCGCCTGCGCTCCACGCACGACCCCATCGAAGTGCGCGAGATGCAGGCGCAGAACGACAGCGTGTCGCTGTACAAGGCTTAGGACCAGGCTAAAAACCAGGCTTGAAAAAACCTGCGGCGCGCTGCCCTGGCCCACGCGCCGCTACAATGGCCGCATGAGCACCACCGCCTGGTTCATCCTGATCGGCTGCCTGATGCTGGCGCGTGGCCTGGGCGCCGACCGCATCGCGCGCCTGCCCTTGACTTCGGCCATGGCTTACCTGGGCGTGGGCCTGCTGCTGGGACCCATGTTTCTCGGCCTGTTTGCGTTCGACCTGCTGCAGCAGGCCCCGCTGCTGGAAACCCTGACGGAAATCGCCGTCCTCATCTCGCTGTTTTCCGCCGGCGTCAAGATGCCCGTCCCCTTCAGCCTGGCACGCTGGCTGCCGTCGCTGCGCCTGGCCTGGCTATCGATGGCCGTCTCCGTAGCGCTGGTGGCGGCCTTTGCGTGCCTGGTGCTGGGCCTGCCCCTGGGTGCGGGCGTGCTGCTGGGCGCCATCCTCGCGCCCACCGATCCCGTGCTGGCTACCGACGTGCAGCTGCGCCATGCGGGCGACAGCGAGCAATTGCGCTTCATGCTGACCAGCGAAGCGGGCATGAACGATGGCAGCGGCTTTCCTTTCGTCATGCTGGGCCTGGGCTTGCTGGGCCTGCATGAGCTGGGGCCGCATGGCGCCACCTGGCTGTGGCGCGATTTATTCTGGGCCAGCGGGGCCGCCATCGCCCTGGGCGCGGCCGGCGGCGCGCTGCTGGCCTGGCTGGGCTGGCAGGTGCGCGCCAAGGAACCGAAACACGCGATGCTGGACGACCTGGCCGCCCTGGGCCTGATCGCCCTCGTGTATGGCGTGGCCACGTGGCTGCACGCCTGGGGCTTCCTGGCCGTATTCTTTGCCGGCGTGGCCCTGCGCCAGACGGAACTGCGGCTGGCCGGCGCGCCGAAGGACAGGCAAGGCTTGCTGCAAGCGGAGGAAACCCACGCGGTGTCCGCCACCAAGCCGCACGACAGCGAGGTGCCGCTGACCGTCAGCGGCGAATCGCTCGTCTTCAAGGAACACCTGGAACGCCTGTCCGAACTGACCCTGGTGCTGTTGCTGGGCGGTACTGTCACGGCGGCCGCCTGGAGCTGGCAGGCGTGGAGCGTGGCACTGTTCCTGCTGCTGGTAGCGCGCCCGGCCAGCGTGATGCTCGGTTTGCTGGCTTCGGGCACCAGCATGCGCCTGCGGGGCCTGGCCGCCTGGTTCGGCGTGCGCGGCATCGGCTCGCTGTACTACCTCAGCTATGCCATCGCGCATGGCTTGCCGCGCACCCTGGCGCGCGAACTGGCCGACATCACCGTCGTCGTCGTCATCCTCTCCATCGTCGCGCACGGCCTGACCGTCAAACCCTTGCTGGAACGCTACTGGCGCAAATAACTGGTGCAAATAAGCACTGGTCAGCCCCCTTTGTCATTGCTGCAAAGCAATGTTTTGTCAATTGCCCCTATGACGGGCGGAAATATTGTTAAGATAATTAAAAACGGCAAAAGAGAGAATCAATGAAACGAAGAAGCGTGCTGGGACTGGGTGTCTCACTGGCCCTGCTGCAAACGGGCTGCGCCACCGATCCGGCCAGGCTGGCGTGGGAAACAGAATTTGACGGCTTCATGCGCGACGGGCTGGCCCGCACGGAAACGCCGGGCATGAGCGTGGCCGTGGTGCGCGGAGAGCAAACCATTTTCGCGCGCGGTTATGGATGGGCCGACATCCAGGCCGGCAAGAAGGCCGATGCCAACACGGTGTTCCATGTCGCCTCCGTCAGCAAGCTCGTCACGGCCACGGCCGTCATGATGCTGATGGAACAGGGCGTCTTCCAGCTCGACGACAAGGTGGCCGCCTATCTGGACTTCCCGCTCATGCATCCGAAGTTTCCCGACGTGCCCATCACCTTTCGCCATTTGCTCAGCCACACGTCAGGCATTTCCGATGCCGTGTACGAAAAGACGACGGCGTTTGCCGTGCAGGGCGATCCGCGATTACCACTGCGCGACTTCGTCAAGGGCTATCTGTCGCGCGGCGGCGCCTGGTATGACGCGGATGTATCGTTTGCCGCCCGGCCCGGCACGGAATGGCGCTACAGCAATGTGGCCATCGCCCTGCTCGGCTATCTGGTGGGCCGCTTGAACCCCGACGGTCTTGATGCCTACACGCACGAGCACCTGTTCGAGCCACTGGGCATGGACAGCACGGCCTGGAATCTGGCCGGCTTGCCGCGGCGCGCCATCGTTGCCCAGCCGTATGCGCACAAGGAGCCGGGCCTGCAAGTGCTGCCGCCCGTCGGCTATCCGGACTGGCCGGCCGGCCTGCTGCGCAGCTCGGCGCATGATTTTGCCCGCTTCCTGGCCATTTTCAGCAATGGCGGCCGGGTCGATGGCCACCGCTACCTGCAAGATGCCACCCTGCAATTATTTTTTGCCCCGCAAACGGCTGCCGTCGTGCCTGCCGATTCGTCCGTGCGCCAGGCCCTGGTGTGGCTGCTGCGCGATGTCGACGGCAAGGCGCTGGCCACGCACAGTGGCGGCGACCCGGGCGCCGCGTCCGTCGTCTGCGTCGACCGCGCCAGCAAGACCGCCGTGCTGGCCTTCGCCAACGTCGGCGCCGACAAGGAGTTTCGTTCGTTCCAGAAAGAAGTCGTGCTGCGCCTGCTGGCGCATGGCGGCAGCAGGCGCGCGTGCTGTCAAGAAAGGCTAGGCGCCGAACCAGCCGCGCAGTTTCTCGGCGGCGCGTTCCTTGACGTCGGCCGTGATATAGGTGGCGACCGTGGCAACGGCCGCCGCCAGCACGGCCAGGTCATCCGCATAACCGATCACGGGCGTGATGTCGGGAATCGCATCAATGGGGGAAATGAAGTAGCCGAGCGCGCCGTAAATGGCCGTCTTGGCCCATAGCGGGGTGTTCGGCTGCTGCGCCGCGTAGTATAGCCACAGGGCTTTCTCGATGACTTCGCGCCCTGCCGTCTTGGCGAACTTGACGACCTTGTCCCAGAAGCTGTCTTCCGTGTATTTCTTTTCATACTGTTTGTCGGCCTGGGGGGCGTGGTCTTCTTCCAGATTCTTTTTTCTGCCAAACATCTGCTGCTCCTGTCTGCCGCGCACGGCGTTACGAATGCGCACCTTAGCATAACGGCGCGCCGGACGGGCGGTGTGCAAGGTAAGCTATCGTCATGGAAATATCTGCTACCACTACGGCCCGCGCCGCCGGCCTGCGCTACACGGGCGACCATCAAAGCGGCATCATCCGCCTGGGCAAGCCCGGCAAGTTCCGCTACCGCGACGGCGAAGGCCAGCTCCTGCGCGATGCCGCCACCTTGACGCGCATCAAGGCACTGGCCATCCCACCGGCCTGGACGGACGTGTGGATCTGCGCGCGTGCGAACGGCCACCTGCAGGCGACGGGGCGCGATGCGCGGGGCCGCAAGCAATACCGCTACCATGCGCGCTGGCGCGCGGTGCGCGACGAGGCCAAGTACGAGCGCATGCTCAGCTTTGGCGGCGCCCTGCCCGTCATCCGCGCCGCCGTCGCGCGCGGCATGCAGCTGCCTGGCTTACCCCGTGAAAAAGTACTGGCCACCATCGTGCACTTGCTGGAATTGACGATGATGCGCATCGGCAACGAAGAATATGCGCGCACGAATAAATCGTTCGGCCTGACCACCCTGCGCACGCGCCACGTGCAGGTCGATGGCAGCGCCGTGGCATTTCACTTCAGGGGCAAGAGCGGCGTGCGCCACGATATCCGCCTGAGCGACCGCAAGCTGGCCAGGGTGCTGCAACGCATGCGCGAGCTGCCGGGGCAGGAACTGTTTCAATATGTCGATGAAAACGGCGAGCGCCACGGCATCGATTCGGGAGACGTCAACGATTACTTGCGCGAGGTGACGGGCGAGGATTACACGGCCAAGGATTTCCGCACCTGGTCCGGCACCGTGCTCGCCGCGCTGGCCCTGCAGGCGTTCGAGCAAGTCGATTCCCAGGCGCAGGCCAAGAAGAACATCGTGCAGGCAATCGAGTCGGTGGCAAAAAAACTGGGTAACACGCCGACAATCTGCCGCAAGTGCTATGTGCACCCGGCCGTGCTGGCGTCGTATCTGGATGGCAGTCTATTGGAAGGCATGCGCGTACGGGCGCGCCAGCAGTTGCAGGAAGACTTGCCGGCGCTGGCGCCGGAAGAAGCGGCCGTGCTGGCCTTGCTGCAGCAACGGCTGCAAGGGCCCGCTCAAGTCAAGCCTGGCGCCCAGGCTGGCAGTGTGCCGACAGCTTGAGGGCATCGCTGCTGCAGACCGGCAAGGCGCCGTGCCCCGCATCGCGCGCCACGGCGGCCGGTGTGGCATCGCTCGTCTGCGCATCGCCCGTATTCATCAACGTCGCCGCCAGGGTCGAGAAGGTGAACAGGCAGATCAGCAGGAAAGGCTTGTTCACGTGAATGGACTGGTCTGGCTTGTGCATCGCATACTCCATCGGATTGGTTTGGCTGTTGCAGCTTGAACACGATCATCGCGTGTTTCCACAAGGCATACAATCAGACAGTTTCGACAAGACGGGTAGGACAACGCTGACAGGCTCAACAATTGCAGTTCATGGTTAAGGTATCATCCTGCGCAAATGTCCAGGCGAGCGCGGCCAGTCACGGAGCGCGCCAGGCATTTCATTGCAAAGCAAGCCTTGCGGAGGGATATGGTCGTAGTGCCACGGCCAGATCACGTCTTCCATCTGCCCTGGCAGCGTAGGATCGTCATCGGGAAACCGCCGCATGAGCCAGCCACGCCGGACCTGGTCAACGCGGGCGCGTTGATCCCACCCGACAGAATGTGGGTCGCTTAATCAGGTCGGCAAATCGGACAATTCCAGCTCCGAAAACCCGGCCCGGCGCCGCGCTTCCAGGTTGAACGGGCCGCGCAGGGTGGGCGCTTCATAGCGCAGGGCCAGTTCGGCATACGTGGCGCGCAACTCCAGGCCCCGCTGCTGGCACAGGTAGCCATACCAGCGGTTGCCGATTTCCACATGCCCCACTTCATCGCGCAGGATGATGTCGAGGATGGCGGCGGCGGCCATGTCGCCCGCCTGCGCCAGCTTGGCGCGCAGCGGTGGAATCGCGTCCAGGCCCCGCGCTTCCAGGGTGCGCGGCACCAGCGCCATGCGCGCCAGCACGTCGCCGCGCGTCTTGTCGACCATTTCCCAGAGGCTGTCGTGGCCGGGGAAATCGCCATACGTATGACCCAGCACCTGCAGATGCGCCTGCAGCATGGCGAAATGCGTGGCTTCTTCCTTGGCCACGCGCAGCCAGTCCGTGTAGTAGTCAAAGGGCAGGTCCGGGAAGCGCCACAGGGCGTCGAGTGCCAGGTTCATCGCATTGAATTCGATATGCGCGAGCGCATGCACGAGCATGGCGCGCCCTTCCGGCGTGATCATCGAACGCCGCCCCACCAGGCGCGGCGGCACCAATTCCGGGCGCTCGGGACGGCCCGGCACGGGGCCGGTGGGGGCCAAAGGTGATTGCGCATCGAGTGCCAGTGGCGCCTCGGCCATGGCCGCCACCATCGCCACCTTGGTTGCCGGGTCTGGTTCGAGCAGGCAAGCAAGCGCATACGTGCGCAATTCCTGTGGCGCGGTGAAGGTCAGTGGGGATGTTGCGTGCATGGTGTTTCCTTGGTGCGCTGATGCCGATAAGGGGCGCAGTGTATCAAATTGCCTGCCCCATCAGCCATTCCAGCAGCGCCTGCACTCTCGCCGGCAGTGTCCGCGCGGCATGCACGAGGTAATACGCCTGCGGACTGGCCAAGGTAAATCCGCCAAACGGCAAGACTAGCTGGCCGCTCGCTAGCCACGGCTGCACCAGCTGGCGCCGGCCCATGGCCACGCCCGCGTGGTGGATGGCCGCCTGCGCGCACAGGTCGGCGCGGTCGAAACGCAGGCTGCGCACGGGCAAGTTCACCTCTGGCGCCAGCGCGTCCAGCCACAGGCGCCACTCGGCATCGGGCGCGCAGGCGGGCCAGGCCAGGGTGTCGTGCAGCACCGTCGCGCCGGACAGCTGTCGCGGCGCGTCAAACAAGCCGTGCTCGCGCGCATACGCGGGACTGCACACGGGCGCCAGCCATTCCTCCATCAGCTTGCGCGATGCCAGGCCGGGAAAGTGGCCATCGCCATAGTGCAAGGCCAGGTCCACCTGGCCGGCGCGAAAGTCCACGCTATCATTTCCCACGCGCAAGTCAATCGACAAGTCCGGATACTGCGCAGCGAATCCTGCCAGGCGTGGCACCAGCCAGCATTGCGCCACCGAGGGGCGCGCATGCACGGTGATGCTGCCCGCCAGCGTATCGCCGCCGGCAATGGCCGCATGCAAGCCATCCCAGCCAATTTGCAGCGCGGCGAAGATGCGTTCGCCGTCTTGCGTCAGCTTGACTTGCCGCGTCAGTCGTTCGAACAGCCGCAGGCCCAGGCTGCTTTCCAGGCGGGCGATGCGGTGGCTGACTGCGCTGGGCGTGAGCGCCAGTTCCTGCGCGGCCAGCGCGAAGCTGGCGTGGCGCGCCGCCACCAGGAAGGTGTGCAGGTTGGCGAACTGGCTGGCCGTCAGCGCGGCCATGCGCGGCGCGCTGGCCGGCATCAAACCACTCCGGCCGCCAGCAGCGCGCGGCCGCGCGCCACATAGGCCACCATTTCCTCCTCCGGCACCATGCTGCCGCCCGTGCCCCAGACCAGGTGCGTGGCCGTTTCCAGGTGCTGCTGATATTGCGGCGCGGCCAGCACAGGTGCTATGCCCGCGAAACCGGCCACGGCGGACGGTTCCAAACGCAAGCCTTGCGTTTGCTCAAGCGTCGCCAGCAAACGGTACAGTTCTTCATCCGTGACGGTGGCGTAGCCGTCGATCAGCCGCTGCATGGCGCGCCCGACGAAGCCGGAAGGCCGGCCCACGGCCAAGCCATCGGCGGCCGTGAGGTTGTCGATGCCGATCTCCTGCACGCTGATGCCTTCATGCAAGCCCGTATGCACGCCCAGCAGCATGCACGGCGAGTGCGTCGGCTCGACGAAGACGCAGTGGACGAAATCGCCAAACGCCAGCTTCAAGCCGAAGGCCACGCCGCCGGGGCCGCCGCCCACGCCGCACGGCAAATACACGAACAGAGGGTGATCCGCATCCACCTTGACGCCGTTTGCGTCGAACTGGGCTTTCAGGCGCTGGCCCGCCACCGCGTAGCCGAGAAACAGATCGTGCGAATTTTCATCGTCGACGAAGTGGCAGGTCGGGTCGCTCTCCGCCTGCTTGCGCCCCGCTTCCACTGCCACGCTGTAGTCGGTCGCGTACTCGACGACGGTGACGCCATGGCTGCGCAATTTATCCTTTTTCCACTGGCGCGCGTCAGCCGACATGTGCACGGTGGCGCGAAAGCCCAGACGCGCGCTCATGATGCCGATCGACAAGCCCAGATTGCCCGTGGAACCGACGGCGATCGCGTACTGGCCGAAAAACGCCCGCACGGCGTCGCTGGCCAGCAGGCTGTAATCGTCGCCCTCCTTGAGCAAACCCGCGTCCAGCGCCAGCATTTCCGCGTGCTTCAGCACTTCATAGATGCCGCCACGCGCCTTGATGGAGCCGGAAATGGGCAAATGGCTATCCTGCTTGAGCCATAGCTGACCGCTCGTCATGCCTAACGCCAAACCCAGCGCCGCCTGCATGGCAGGCAGCGGCACGACGGGCGACTCGATGATGCCGCCGCTGGCCTGCGTTTCAGGAAAGGCCTTGGCCAGGTACGGCGCAAAGCGCGCCAGGCGCGCGCTGGCGTCCGCCACGTCAGCAGCCGTCAAGCCCACGTCGTTCAAGGCTTCGGCCGACGGCGCGATGCCGGGATTGAACCAGCTCAAGGGCTGCAAGGCCATCAGGTCTGTAATCAGGGGAAATTTTTCGCGCAGCGCGGCGATGGCGGAAGTGGGCAGCATGGCAACCTCGTGAAGGAACAAGCCATGATTAGACCGCATCCGGGCGCCGCTGGCAAAGGATGGTTGATCAGGCAATGGATGACGAGAGGTCATCTGTCATGCTGCTACAGAAAACACCATGCTATTCGCCAGGAGCAAGGGCCGTGGATTTTCTGCTGCTTAAGAACGATGCGATGAACACGGCTGGAAAACAGGCCAGCCAAAGATAGCATCCGGCACCGAATCCCAGCACCGTGTAGTAACCATTATCACTGGGAATTGTCTTGATGCCAAAGGTAGTCAGGGCCAGTGCAAAGCCAAAAAAGGCGGCCACCATTGCGGCACTGGGCTTCTCTTTCGAGAAGTACATGGCAAAAATAAGCAGCGGATTGGCAAACCAGGCAAAACTGCCGGTCAACGGCCCTAGCCAGCCGAGCAATAATACGCCCCCACCCAGCAAGACTTCGTGGGAGTCCACGATTGCCGTTAACAACAAGGATGCCACATACGCGACAACGGTCAGGGACAGCACGATGGCGGCGGCATCGTCGCCTAGCAGTTTGCGGGGAAAAATACCAATCCCCTTACGGAGTGAGCGGCATGGAGCCCACTTCATACCACACCCGCAGACCCCGCTCAACCAAGGTTATCGTCATCGAGCCCCTGGTTTCCGTGATGGTTTCGATGTTGACAGGACGGACACCCGTTTTCTGCAGCCATTCATTGGCCAACACCAGCGATCTGTCGATGCCATCGGAGAGAGGACTGCCTGAAGTCGACGAACGAAAATCTTTAAATGCGATCATGTACACCCTTTTTGCAAGTCAGCATCATCCACCGACAACGACGAGCCTCGCTATTGCACTCCTGTGTGGAAAATGCCGGAAACAGTAAGTTGTAAACAATAACAAATTACCGAAACGAAACATGCGCACATTGTCACGAACATCTGGCTGTCGCCGATACGAAAAGTCAGCGGGCGCCTTCCGCTCCCGGCATCGGCAGCAGGAAGACGCCCTTTCTGATGGCAACCTTAGAACTTGAGCTGCAGCCCCACATCAATCGACCGGCCCTCGGCCGGCAAGGCTTGCAGCGCCCCGCCATTCGCCTTCAAGCCCGACAAATACACGCCACCGAGCGGGTCCGCATACGTGCGATTGAACAGGTTGCTCACGCCCGCGCTCAGGCTAGCCATCTTGCTCAATGCCACGCTGCTGCGCAGGTTCACGAGGGCATAGCCGCCCGTTTCCGGTTCAAAGCGGCGGGCGTCGACCTTGTCCTTGCGGGCAACGATCTTCGTTTCGATGCGGCTGCTCCAGGCGCCCAGCTTGTGCTCGACGGCCAGCAAGGCGTTGAACGGCATCATGCGGTAGAGGTCGCCACCATCGCTGCGCTTGCCCCGCGTGTAAGCAGCATTGCCCGTCGCCATGAAGCGGCCCCAGCGTGCGCTGCTGGCCAGCGGCAGCTGCCATGCCACATTGGCGCCGTACAGCTTGGCGTCGTGGTTGGCAAAGCGCAGCAAATTGCCGTTCGCAACCATTTTCATATACGGGTGGAAAGACGCCAGCACATCGACATCGATGTAATTGTCGACCTTGCTGTAATAGGGGTTGACGCGCAGGAACCAGCCCTCCTCGCCGCCGCCATGCCAGTCGGCCGTGAAGGCTGCCGTGTAAGCCGTCTCGGGCTTGAGGTCGATATCACCCACGTAACCGTTGCCATCGCCAAACCAGTTGGTCATGGTCATCGCCATCGAACCGCGGCCCCACGAGTAGCGCTCGTACAGATTCGGCGAGCGCACCTTGCGCGCCAGCGCGAATGCATAGTTGCTGGCCGCGTCCGGTGTGAAGGTCGCTTGCGCCGAGGCATCAATATTCGTGTCGCGCTGGCTGCGGCTGCGCGCATTGAAGGCCCTGGCGGCCATCACGTCCGGCATGTTCATCATATTGGTCCCATACGATTGCACGTCGCCCGTGTCCATGCGCACGGATTCGCCGCGCAAGCCCAGCACGCTCGTCCAGCGCGCATCGTGGCGCGTTTCCAGTTCGCCGAACAGCACGGTGCGGTCGCGCTTGCCGTCGTTGATGTTCAGATAGGTGCGCGGCCCCATCATCATGGAACCGGGCACGGCCGGCCAGTAATCGTCAAGGCGAAAACCGTGCCACTCCTGCCCCAGGCGCAACTCGCCCGTACCCGTGGGCAGGCTGGCCATCAACGCATAGCCCGTGTTGCGCCCGTGCGTCAGCATCGGCATCGTGCCAGTGCGCTCGGGCGTAAAAAAGCCCATTTCATGGTCCGTCTGTTGCCAGTAGGCACGCGCATCAAGCACGCCCCAGCCGAATTCGCCCTTGTAAGCGAGATTGGCGAACTGGCCGTGGTTGTCCGTCATGTCCATATACTGGTTCGGAAAACCCTGATACGGGATGTGCTGCACGCCGGCGCGCAGGGTCAGTTGCTGGGCCTGGCCTTTTGCCGCCAGCACGATGGCCTGGTTGATGCTCTCGAACATGCTGCCCAGCACCTTGTTGCCATGACCATCGTCATAGCTGTGGCCGCGTGTATAGGCGCCGCTGTAGCCGACGCTCAGGCTGTCGCTGGCGGCCAAGGCATGCACGCTGGTCGCCACGCTATTGTTGACGCTGCGGCCCGACACGGCAAAGCTGCCTTGCGTCAACAACGGCGCGCCGGGCTGGGCGAACACGGGTACGTTCGATTGCACCTCGATGGTGCCGGCTATGCTGTCGCCGCCCGCGCTGACGGGCGTGACGCCGGCGATCAGGCGTATGCGCTGCACTTGTTGCGGATCAATGTAAGACAATGGCGCATTCATGTGATTGGCACAGGCCGACGTCAGTTCCATGCCGTCGATGCGAATCTTGATGCGGTCATCCGCAAAGCCATTGACCACTGGCAAGCCGGACACCCCGCCGCCTGCCGCCACGCTATAGCCAGGCGTACTGCTGAGCATCAGCGCCGTGTCGGCGACGGGCCGGTAGCCATCACCAATGGCCGTAACGATGACTTTCATCTCGGGCAGGACGGTGCTATCTGCTTCATTGCGGGATTGCGCCAAGGCAGGCATGGCGATGGCGAGGGAAATCAATAACGGTAAATGTTTCATGGTGCTGCTTTCAAATTCTGTATAGGTAAGTCGAACAGACGCAAGCGCACGACACGCGCGGCGCAAGGCTGTTCAGGGAAAGGGACAGATCAGAAAGCGGCGGGTGGGCCACGGGGCTGGACGGGCGTCCAGGCGAACAGCGGCGTGGCGGACTGGTAGAACAGCTCGGGCAGCAAGCCCGTGAGCAGTTCTCCGGAAGCGAGCACGAGAGAGGTGGGCGGAATCGATAAAGTGTCAGCATGCATGCTGCAGCAGGGGCAATCAGCCATGCGCATGCCCGATTTTTCAGGCGCCGATGGCAGCTCCGCGCTGTAGCGGATGGGCATGGCTTGCATGCCGCCCGCCACCGAGCAGATTTCCAGGCTGGGCACGGCCATGCCGCTGGCGACCGTCAGCGCGCGCGACACCGTAGGGGCGAGCGTGGCCAGGAAGATGGCGATACACGCGATCCACAGGACGATGCTAACCTTGCTTTTGCTGATGAACATGGCAACATTGTATCAGGGCAAGCACCCTGCGCACAGGGCGCAGGTCAAACCTGACTGACAACGCCTAACAAAACCGTAGCGAGCGGAAGGAAGAGGTGGCTGAGAAGCGCAACCGTGCTTGAGCACGGTGAGCATCGCAGGCCGCCTATACCGACGCGCAGTAGGTTTTGATAGGCGTTCTTACAAATCCACCTTCATCGACAGCTTGATGGCGCGCGGCGCACCGGACGCCAGGCGCGTGCCGGCGCCGGCCCAGTAGCGCTTGTCGGCAAGGTTTTCCACGTTCAGCTGCCACACGACAGACTTGTCCATCACGCGGCTCGCATAGCGGGCGCCCGCACTGAACAGTGTCACCCCGCCCAGGAAGGCCTGGTTCAAATCGTTGACGGGACGGGCGCTATAGTAGTACGCGCCGCCATTGACGGACAGGCCCGGCACAGCGTCAAACGCGTAGGCGAGGAAGGCGCTGGCCGTGCGCTTGGAAGCGTTTTCCGGCGCCTTGCCGTTGTAATCGGCATTGATATTGGCAAACTTGGGGTCGAGGAACTGGGCCGACGTCTGCCACGACAGCTGGCGCGTCAGCTTGCCCTGCGTCGACAGTTCCAGGCCGCGGTAGCGCTGTTCGCCATCCGACGTAAACACATTGCTGGCATCCGTGTAATAGCCGGGGCGCGTGATGTCGAACAGCGCGGCCGACAGCAAGGTGCCAGCAGGCGTCAGCCAGCGCGCGCCCAGTTCCTTTTGTTTACTCACGCCGGGCGCCATCTTGACGCCCTGGTTGACGGTGCCCGTCGGGCCTGTCTCTCCCTCTTCCAGCCCCCGCGCCGTGGACGCGTAGAACGACAGTTCGGGCGTGGACTTGTAAATCAGCGAGGCCATCGGCGTCGTCTTGCTGACGTCGTAGTGGCTGGCGCCCTGGTCGCTTTGATAGCTGCTGCGGCGCACGCCGATGATACTTTGCCATTGCGGACTGAAGACCATGCGGTCGAGCGCGTACAAGCCCGTGTCGCGCGTGTCGAGCGCAGCCGTCGTGGGCGAAGTCGGCTTGGGACCGAACACGACATTCGTCACGGGCACAGGGTTGTACAGGTTTTGCGACGCAATCGTGTAATTGCTCTGGTAAATCGGGTCTTGCGACTTGTCCGTGCGCGAAGCGCCCAGGGTCAGTTCATGGGCAATCAAACCCGTGTGGAAATTGCCGGCCAGTTCAAGGCGCAGCAAGTCCGACGCCGTCACGCTGTGCTGGATATTGCCCGTGATGCGGCCCGCGCCCGTGGCCAGTGCCGCCGCATTGTTCAGGCGAAAGATGGCCAGGCGGCGGTCGCGCGCCGTTTCCGAGTGGCCCGCCTCTACCGTCAAGGCCCAGCCATCCGCGATGGCGTAATCGGCGCGCAATTGCGCGTTTTTCGTTTGCGCCTCGAAAGCGGACCAGTCGGGGCCGATCAACTGGCGCGGATCGACGGCGTGCGGCAAGGTGATCACGCCTTTCACGGCGGCCGGCAAGGCCACGCCCGCCTGCTCCGTCACCTTGCGGCGCTCGTATTCCAGGTCCGCCTTCAGCAGCAGTTTGTTGCTCACGCGCCAGTCCAGCGCCGTGGAGATAAAACGGCGGTTGCCGTTGCCGACATGGTCCAGGTAAGAACCCAGGGTGCCGCCGGCGGCGTTGATGCGCACGCCGAATTCCTGCTGCGCGCCAAAGCGGCGGCCGATGTCCACGTTTGCCACGGCACTGCCCCGGTCATCGAGGCTCAGGCCCATGCTGGTGACGGGCTGGCTACCGGCCCGCTTGGTGACAAAGTTGACGACGCCGGCCGGCGAGGTGAAACCGTAGTACAGGGCCGAGGCGCCTTTCAGCACTTCCACCCTTTCCTTGTTTTCCATGGGTACTTGCGAGAAGTTCATGATGGGCATGGAACCGTTGAGGCGGTAATTCGTGCGGTTTTCCACGGCGATGCCGCGTATCACCAATTGGTCCCAGGTTTCGCCGCCATTTTGCTGGCGCGTCACGCCGGCCGTATTGCGCACGGCATCGTACAGGCCGGAGACGGCTTGCTGTTCCAGCAATTCGCGCGTGATCACGTTAACGGTCGATGGCACATCCATGATGTTGGCGCCGCGAAAGCTGCCCGCCTCCGTAGTGACGGGCACCAGACCTTGTGCCCGTGCGCCCGTCACTTGCACGGCTTGCATGACTTTCGCATCGTCCGCCGTCAAGTCGTCCTGGCCGCTGGCCCCATTGACCGCCAGCGCGGCGTGGGGAGCGAAGGCCAGCGACAGAGAAGCGGCGAGTGGAAGCAGGCGGGTGCGGAGAGAAACGACAGGCATGACATCGGGCTTTCAATGAGGAAATATGTACAAATGGAAACTTACGGTAAGCGAGCATGATACTCGTAATGAGAATCATTATCAAGAAATGGTGAGTTTGTGTGAGTTTTACAGAAGAAACAAGCTCCCTCTGGCGCCTGTTATCACATGAACACGTTTGGATTTTGCAGACGAGGCCGCAAAGAGGCATACTGACAGTCACGGCGCACAGGTGCGCCGCCCAACAAGATCAAAAGGTAAGTTCGTGAACACAATCGACAACAAAAGCGTGCAGACGAAAACATTTCGCTGGAAACGCTGGCAGCGCTGGGCCGTTGGCACAGGCTGCGCCCTGGCGGCCTACAGCGCGGCCGGCTTCTGGCTGGTGCCCTACGTCATCAAAAACCAGTTACCCAAATTTGCCGAAAAAGAACTCGCGCGCCAGGCCAGCATAGACGACGTACGCTTCAACCCGTTTACCTTGCGCCTGGATGCGGACAAGATCGCTTTCAGGGAAGCGGCCAGCGCGGATGGCAAAACCGGTGCGCCGCTGCTGTCCATTGGTGCGCTGGCCGTGCAATTGGAATGGAAGTCCATCGTGCGCCGCGCCTGGAGCCTGGCGGAAATCCGCATCACGGCACCGCAAACGCATCTGACGATCACGCCCGACGGCAAGTTCAACCTGGCCGAAGTGCTGGCCACCTGGCAACGCAATCACCCGGAAAAGAGCGACGGCGGCATGCCGCGCCTCGTCATCGCCCACTTTGCGCTGGAGCAAGGCAAAGTGGACTGGCAAGATCAAAAGGCGGGCTATGCGGATAACTTCACGCCGATCAACTTCACGCTCGACAATATCTCCACCCTGCCTGACGCCAACGGCAGCTATAGCCTCAGCGCCGATGCGGCGCGCGGCGGCAAGCTGCACTGGCGCGGCACGGCCTCGCTCAGCCCCATCCGTGGCGAAGGCGAACTGATCCTGAACGACGCCTCCCTGCCCGGCCTGGCCGCGTATTTGAAAGCCTATACGCGCGCGCGAGTGACTAGCGGCAAGCTGTCCGCGCGCCTGCCCTACGCCTTTTCCTATACCGACGGCAAGCTGGAAGCCACGGTCAAAGGCGCTGGCCTGGCCTTGCGCGACCTGGCGCTGGTACGCGACGGCAAGGGAGAAGCATTTACGTCGCTGAACACCTTGGGTATTGCCGGCGTGAACGCCGACCTGGCGCACCAGAGCGTCACCGTCGATAAAATCAATCTGTATGGCGGCAAGGTGGCCGTGCGCCGCGATGCCAGGGGCGAAATCGACGTGGCAAATTTGATGCTGCCTGGCAATCCCGCACCGGCAGCATCAGCCACCACCGCGCCATCCAAGCCTGGCAAGTGGAAGGTGGACTTGAAGCAATTGGCGCTGGCCAACGTGGACGTGTCCGCCATTGATGAAACCGTTTCGCCGGCCCTGCAACTGAGCGCCAGGCAGCTGCAGCTGAACCTGCAACTGGCCTTGCAGCAAGGGCAGGCGGGGAACAGCATCATTGTCGATGGCGCCAGTTTCGGCCTGGCCGATCTCACCATGCAGCGCGGTGCGCAAACACCGTTCAAGCTGGACCAATTGGGCTTTACGGAAGGCAAGATCGATCTGGCAGCGCATACCGTGCACCTGGGCGCGCTGACGGCCAGTGGCGCGCAGATCGACCTGGCGCGCAACCGCCAGGGAGAGTTTGCGATTGCGCAAAAGCTGCCCGTATTTGCCTCCGGCAAGGCCGACGCGGGCAAGGATGCACCATCCGCACCGTGGTCCACCAAGGTGGACAAGGTGGAACTGAGCAAGTTCGGCGCCCGTTTCGATGATGCGGGCACTGGCATCAAGGGCAACTTGCAGGATGCACGCCTGTCCCTGCACAACGTCAGCAACGACATGAAACAGGCGCTGCCGTTCGAGCTGGGCGTGGGCTTGCGCGAAGGCGGCTTGCTCACGGCCAATGGCAAGTTCGTGCCTGGCACGGGCGCCGTCGATGCGCAGCTGAACCTGAAACAGCTGACCCTGGCGCCAGTGCAACCCTTGCTGGCGCAGCATGTGAAGCTGAAACTGGCGGGCGGCTCGCTCTCCGGCAGCGGCCGCCTGACGACGGGCGGCGGTGCGCCGAAAACGCCAAAAGTACGCTATGAGGGCGGCGTTGATATCGCCGGCCTGGTGCTCAATGAAACGGATGGCAAGCGTTTTGCGTCGTGGAAAAGCGTGCGCGCCGACAAGTTGACGGCCAGCGTGGGCCCCGATTTTGTCGACATCCCCGAACTGCGCGTGGTGGAACCGAACGCCCAGCTGATCATCGAAAACGACCGCAGCCTCAATGCGCAGCGCCTGCTGGTCAAGGCGCCGGAGCCGGCAACAGCGCCGTCCGCCGCCGCCCCCGTCGCCACCGCCACGCCGGCGGCCGACGCCGCCTTCCCCGTGCGCGTGCGCCGCGTGCGCCTGCAAAACGCCAAGCTGGACTTTGCCGACCTCAGCCTGCGGCCCCAGTTCGCCGCCAAGATCTATGAACTCAATGGCGTCGTCACGGGCCTGTCGACGAAACGCGATGCGCGCAGCCAGATCGAACTCGATGGCCGCATCGACGAATTCGGCCTGGCCCGCGTGCGCGGCCAGCTGAACCCGTTCGCGCCCACCGACAACACGGACTTGAATGTGGTCTTCAAGAACGTCGACATGGTGTCCGCCTCGCCGTACACGATGAAGTTCGCCGGCTACAAGGTGGCGGAAGGCAAGATTTCGCTGGACTTGCAATACAAGGTGCGCAACCGCCAGCTCGACGGCACCAACCAGATCGTGCTCGACAAGCTGACCCTGGGCGAGCGCATCGACAGCCCGGATGCCCTGAAGCTGCCTTTGGAACTGGCACTGGCCATCCTCAAGGATAGCGATGGGCGTATCGACCTGGGTCTGCCCGTGTCGGGTGACATGAACGACCCGCAATTCAGCTATGGCGCCCTGATCTGGAAAGCCGTGGGCAATGTGCTGACGAAAATCGTCACGGCGCCGTTCCGCGCGCTGGGCAACTTGCTGGGCATCAGCGCCGACAAGCTCGAAGCCATCGACTTCGACGCGGGCAGCGCCGTGCTGCTGCCGCCCGAGCGGGAAAAGCTCAAGCAGGTGGCGCAAATCCTGGCCAAACGCGAACAGCTGAAGCTGGCCGTCCCGGGCCAGTACAGCGACACGGATGCGGCTGCCCTGCGCGCCCAGGCCGTGCGCCGCGCCGTCGCCGCCAAGGCCGGCATCAAGCTGGAAGCGGGAGAAGAACCGGGACCGTTGAACCTGGGCGAACGCAAGATACGGGGCGCCCTGCGCGACCTGTACGGCGAACGCTTCGGCAAGGCCGAGCTGGACAAGCAGAAGAAGGCGGCGGAATCGGCCGCGCCGGCGACAGCGGCGGCCTCATCTGCCGCCTCCGCTCCCGCAGCGGCAAAAATCCCCGTCTTCCAACGTTTGGGCAAGCTGATTGAAGGCGAGCCGCAAGTGGCCGATACGGGCGCCTTCTATACCGGCTTGCGCGAACAGCTGGAAGCCAAGCAGCCCTTGCCTGCCGATGCCTTGAGCAAGCTGGGCGCCCAGCGCAGCGCGGCCATTCTGGCGGCCCTGCAGCAGGACGGTACACCGGCTGCCAGGGTCAGCGCGGGCGCGCCGGAAAAAACGGAGGCCGCGCCGGGCAAGCTGGTGGGCCTGAAGCTGGGATTGGCTGCGCAGTAATCGACAGGCGTTGCGGCAACAAGCTTGCGGCAACGCCATGCAAGCGGTAGCAGTGCCGGCGGCTTGCTATGCGGACCGCCAAGCCGACGCGCGTATATGGCTACCCAGTCTGGCACCGTAGAAGACCAGCAGCGAAAATGCAGCCAGCAGGGGCAGTGCCAGCAAGGCAAACCCGTAAGTAACAAAGACCACCGGCAGCCATAAAATCAACACACCGACGAAGGTCGCCATGCCGATGGTTCGATGTTGTGGACGCTGGATAAAAAAACCCTGGCATATGCCGATGACCAATCCGCATGAAGCGATGGCCAATACATGCACCATGCCTGGGAAATTTTCAAAGCTCGTGTAGACGAGAAATACCGCGAGAAAGCTCAGGACGGCACTGAGCGCTCCAATCAATCTGGTCCTGGCTGTACTCATGGCTGCCTTTCAAATAAAACAAGCGCAGGTGGCCGAGTGCCGCCATGCGCAATTGCATGCGGCACCATCCACGCGATGGCGCCGCACCGTCCATGCTCTATTTCGTTTTCCCCGCCTCCTTCACCGCTTCATCCGGCAAGGCAAACGCCACCAGGCTATCGCCCATCTTGGTGCCCAGCGAACCGTGGCCGCCAGCCATGACGACGACATATTGCTTGCCCGTCTTGTCGGAGACATAGCTCATCGGCGTAGCCTGGCCGCCGGCCGGCAAGCGGGCTTTCCAGACGGTTTTGCCATTGCGCACGTCGTAACCGCGGATGTAGTAGTCGAGCGTGCTGCTGAGGAAGGCCACGCCGCCGCCCGTGGTGCTCATGCCGCCCAGGCTGGGCACGCCCAGCGGCAAGGCGATGGGCACGGGCGCGCTGTCGCGCGTGGTGCCGTTCTTGTGCATCCACACTTTTTTCATGGTGCGCAGGTCGACGGCGGCGATATAGCCCCACGGCGGCGCCTGGCATGGGAAGCCCAGTGGCGACAGGAAGGGCTTGATTTCCACGGCAAACGGCACGCCCGTCTGCGGCTGCAAGCCCATTTCCGTGCCCGTGCCGCCTTTCGCGTTGGCTTGCGCGCGCGGCACCAGGCGCTCCAGGAATCCCATGTAGTCGGGATTGACCAACAGCAACTGACGCACGGGATCGACGGCCGCCCCGCCCCACTCGAAGATGCCCAGCGGACCCGGCGAGATGATGGCGCCCTTGATCTTGCCTTCGGCCACCGTCTGCGGCGTGAACGGCCCTTCATAGCGGTGCTGGCGGAAGATGATGCGGCACGCCAGCTGGTCGAACGGCGTCGTGCCCCACATATCCGTTTCGCTGATGTTTTTCTCGGGCAGGAAAGTGAGGGCCGAGAATGGCTGCGTGGGTGACAAACGGTCGCCCGGAGCGGGGTTATTCGTCGGCACGGGTTTTTCCGGCGCCGGCACGACCAGGCTGCCGTCGCGGCGGTCGATCACATAGATGTCGCCCCGCTTGGTTGTGGCGACCACGGACGGGACCTTGCCTTTCGGCGTGTCGATGTCGACCAGGGTGGGCTGGCCGCCGATATCCATGTCCCAGATATCGTGGTGCACGGTCTGGTAGACCCAGCGCACCTTGCCGGTGGCAAGATCGAGCGCGACGATGGCGCTATTGTATTTCTCTCCGTTTGGATTGCGGTTGCCGCCCCAGGTATCCGGCGTTTCATTACCCATCGGGATATACACCATGCCCAGTTTTTCATCCACGCTGGACACGCCCCAGGAATTGGGTGAATTGTTCGTGTAGGTTTTTCCCTCGGCAATCGGCGCCGTGTCGTCCGGATTCGAAGCATCCCAGTTCCACATCAGCTTGCCGGTAACGGGATCGTAGCCGCGGATCACGCCTGACGGTTCTTCCGTGGAAAAATTATCCGTCACGCTGGCAGCCATCACCACCACGTTTTGCGCCACGGCCGGCGGCGACGTGGGCATCAAAAAGCCCCGCTTCTTCATGCCCATGCCGTGGTACAGGCCAATCACCCCGTTTTCGCCAAAGCTTTTGCACGCTACTCCCGTATCGGCATTGACGGCAATCAGGGTCGCATCCATGGTGGGGGCAAAGATGCGGCGCGGACATTCCATGCTGGCAGCTTCGGGCGCCGGATCATCCTTGGCGCGGCCAGCCTTGACATCCCAATAGGCGACGCCACGGCAAATCATGTGCTGGTAGCTGGATGCGTCGCGGTTGATCTTCGGATCGTGGCGCCAGATTTCCTTGCCCGTGTCGGGGTCCAGCGCGATGACGATGTTGTGCGGCGTGCACAGATACAGCATGCCGTTCACTTTCAGGGGCGTGACTTCATTGGCGATCTCGCCCGGATCGTTCGGCCCCTTGAAGTCGCCCGTGTTGTACACCCACGCCTGTTTCAGTTGCGCGGCGTTGGCCGGCGTGATCTGCGCGGCCGGCGCGTAGCGATCGCCATAGCCGGAGCGGCCATACGCAGCCCAGTCGTTGGGCGCCACACCGGGCGCAAAATCGCCTTGCGGCGCGGCCGCCATGTTCTCGGCCGGCACTTCGCCGTCCAAGGTGGTGTAATCCTGGAACAGCGAGAACACGCCCACGGCGGCCGTCAGCAGCACGGCGGCGGCCAGGGCGCTCTTGCCGGCGTCGCGCGGTTTCGCCCCGGCCGTCAATGGCGGATCGAGGCGGCGGTCGATGAAGGGCAGCAGCAGCCAGACGGCAGCGGCAAACCAAATATCGAGGCGGGGCAGCAATTGCCACCAGTCGAACTTCACTTCGATCACGGACCAGATCAGGGTGGCGAACAAAAGCAGCGCGAGACACAGCTGTGCGCTGCGCCGCCCTCGCCATACCAGCGCACCGGCGACAAGCATGCCGATGCCGGCCACGACGTAATACCAGGAGCCGCCCAGGCTGACGAGCCAGGCGCCGCCGCCGGCAAGCGCCAGGCCCAGCAAGATGAAGATGACTGCGGTGAGGATAAGCAAGGGTCCAGGCCGGGCAGAGGCAGTCATGATGCTCCTTTACAAGAGTCGGTCGGCGGCACGCGCCTGCGCACCGTATTTGATGGCAATCAAGGAGTTCCATTTTTTCACTATTTTGCCAAGCGTGGCACACGCCAGAAAGCGATATCCGCGCGGTGTTGCTTTTCATCACAATCCGTCCCCGCCAGCAGGCCCTTCATCTTGTGACTTCAAAAAAACACAAAACAAATCAAATAAATCACAAATTTCTCGAATAAATCAAATTTTTCCCGTAAAATGAAAAATATGAACTTTTGCAACCGATTTTCCCGATTTTCAACCTTCACGTGGAGCGGCACCCATCATGACAATCGCAAAACGCCTGTATGCATTAATACTCTCCGTCGTCCTCGGACTCGCCGCGCTGACGGGCTTCAGCATCTATGAAATGGACCGCGTCTACACAGCGGCCAGCTATGCCACGGTCAACACCGTTCCCAGCCTGCTGACCTTGAACCAGGCTTTCGTGCCCTTTACACAGATGCGCACGGCCGTCTGGCAACATATGGCCAGCAAGGATGCCGCCGCGCGCGCCAAGCTGGAAGCGAGCATCAATGAAGCGCGCGCGGCAGTCAGCCAGGCGCTCGACAAATATGAAAAAGAGGATATTTCCGACGAGCAAGACAAAGCGCTGCTGGCCACGGACCGTGCCGTATTGCTGCGCTACGATGGCGTGCGCGACAAGGTACTGGCGCTGTCGAAGGCGGGTGAGCTCGACGCGGCACGCGACTTGCTGATGCAGAACCAGCCCATCATTAAGGAACTGGTCGACGCCCTCGCCGCCCACCACCACTACAACGAAAGCCTGGCCACCAAGGGCGCCGCCGACGGCGCCGCTGCCGCTGCCAGTGCGCGCTGGATTTCCATAGTCCTGGCCCTGGCCGTGACGGTGCTGGTGGCCGGCATGGGCTTGATGCTGGCACGGCGCATCGCCTCCTCGCTGGCCAGCGCCGTCGGTGTTGCCCGCACCATTGCAGGCGGCGATCTCAGCGTGCAGATCAGCGCCGCCTCGAACGACGAGGTAGGTCAGTTGATGACCGCCATGGCCGACATGAGCGAGAGCCTGGTGCGCATCGTCTCCGAAGTGCGCTCCGGCACGGAGACCATCAACACGGCCTCGGGCGAGATCGCGGCAGGCAACCTGGACCTGTCGGCACGCACGGAACAACAGGCCGGCTCGCTGGAAGAAACCGCCTCGGCCATGGAAGAACTGACGGCTACTGTGCGGCAAAACTCGGACAACGCCCGCCAGGCCAAGCAAATGGCCGTCAGCGCCTCGGACAAGGCGGTGCGGGGCGGCGAGGTGATGGGCGACGTCATCCGCACCATGGAAGCGATCGACAGCTCGTCCAACAAGATCGCCGACATCATCAGCGTCATCGACGGCATCGCCTTCCAGACCAACATCCTGGCCCTGAATGCGGCCGTGGAAGCGGCCCGGGCGGGGGAACAAGGACGCGGCTTTGCCGTTGTGGCCACCGAAGTGCGCAACCTGGCGCACCGTTCGGCGGCGGCGGCCAAGGAAATCAAGGCACTCATCAGCGACTCCGTGGAGCAGGTGGAACAAGGTGGCAAGCTGGTCCAGCAAGCCGGCGCGGCCATGACGGAAGTGGTCGACACGGTACGCAGCGTCACCGACATCGTCAGCGAGATCTCGGCCGCCAGCGCCGAGCAAAGCACGGGCATCGACGAAATCAACCGCGCCATCACGCAGATGGACGAAGTCACGCAGCAGAATGCAGCCCTGGTCGAAGAAGCAGCGGCGGCATCGCAATCGCTGCAGGAGCAGGCAGGCAACCTGGCCAACCTGGTCGGCGCCTTCAAGCTGGCGCATGGTCAAGCCAACACGGCGCAACAAAGCACGCCGGTGCGCCCAGCCCCAGCCGCCAAGCCGCCTGCAGCGCGCAAGGTGGCGCGGCTCAAGCTGGTCGCGCAGCGCGACCCCGGCCATGCCCGCAGCACGACCAGTACCAGTGCCGGCGGCGACTGGGAAGAATTCTGACCCAGCCAGCACGCAGCCACATCAGCATCGATCATCCTGGAGCATCGCCATGACATCCGTTTCCAACCATTCTCACTGCATGCAGGCCTTGCCATGAACGCCTTCCTCGCCGCCCAACCATTCCTTCGCTGCGACGACGTCTCGCTGATGCGGCCGGCGCTGGCCCTGGCAGGCCTGATGCTGCTGCTGGCCGCCCTGCTCTGGCGCCGCCTCCGCTGGCGCCAGGCCGGCTGTGCACCTGCCGCCAACGCGACAGCTGTCGATCTGCATCAGCAGCTGCAAATGCGCAAGGCTATCCACCCGGCCAAGGCGGCAGACACGGCACCGCCGCCAGAGCCAGAGGCACTGGACAGGCCGCCGTTCGAGCTGGCCCGCCTGGACGCCATGTTTGGCCACGACCGGCGCCTGCAGGGTGAAATTCTGGCCCTCTTCGTGGCCGAGACGCGCGACCGCCTGGCCGGCATCGCCCATGCGCTGCGCTGCGAACGCCCCGCCCCGGCACGCGTACTGGCGCAGGAAATTCTCGACAGCAGCCAGGCCATGGGCCTGCTTCCCTTGCAGGCACTGGCGCGCAAGGCCGTGCATGCGGGCTTTTCCAACGACATCGGCGCGCTGCGCCACCTGCACGCGGAACTGCTGATGGCGCTCGATGCCCTGTCTCAAGCGGTCACCGCTCTGCAAACGGGCGCGGTATTGGCCGATGATCGCGACGGCGTAGAGAGCCGGCCATGAGCGCGCACATCGACCTGGCGCGCCTGCTCGGCGGCGCCATCCTGCCCTCGCCCGCCTGGCGGCGCCACTGGCTGGCGACGCTATGCCAGCAGCAGGTACCGTTCGATGAAATGGCAGAACAACTGGGCTGCGATCCGGCCCTGACCGGCAAGATCATCGGCCTGGCGAATGGGGCCGAGCCACAGGGCGGGCACAAGCATGCGGCAGTCGACGCCGCGATGCTGGAAGCCATCGGCCTGCCCGCCCTGCGACAGGCGTTCGCCATCCCGGCCCTGCCAGCGGCCACGTGTGCGCACTTCGACGAACAGCGTTACTGGTCGCATTCGCAGGCCATGGCCTGCGCTGCCCGCGTGGCGGGCGATGCGCTGAAATTGGCGCCGCCCAAAGAGCTGTACACTTGCGGCTTGCTGGCCAATACCGGCCAACTGGCCCTGGCTGTGCTGCATCCGCAAGCGTATGATCAACTGCTGGACCAGCACGGGAGCACTGCCAGGGCGCTGCTGCTGCGCGAGGAATCGCGGCGTTTCGGCCACCATCAACTGGCGCTATCAGCTAGCCTCATGCGGGGCTGGGGCATGCCGGACATCCTGTGCGACGCCGTGCGCTGCCATGCCGCGCCACCCGGTTTCGGGCAGGCCGGACGCATGACAGACCTGGCCTGGCTGCTGAAACTGGCCAGCAGTTTCGCCGACCTGATACTGCGCAATGGCCAGGGACCGCGGGGGCCGGCCACGGCCGCAGCGCAAGTACTGGGGCTGGATGTGGACCACATGGAAACCCTGCTGCGCCACAGCAACGCGGAGTGGAGCGAATGGCGCGAGATCCTCGAACCGCACGCCCATATTGCCCTTTGCCGCACGCGCATCAGAATCGGGCCCGCCGCGCGGCAGGTTTTTAGTGAATTCATCTAATTTGTTGAAATTGATTTTTTGAGCGTGATTGCGTATCATTCCATTCATCCTCATCCTCGACCATAAAGTCCATCATGCACACTGCAGACGTATGCACTACCCAAAAGGCCGCCGAAATCCTCGGCATTTCGGTCACATCGGTGCAGCAATTGGTCGAGGCCGGCGTTATCGAAGCCTGGAAGACCAAGGGCGGCCACCGCCGCATTCCCCTCGCGGCCGTCGAGGCCTACAAGGGCAACCCGGGCCAGCAAGGCCAGGATCAGCGCACGGCACGCGCCAGCCGCCCCGCACCATCGGGCCGCCCGCCGTCCATCCTGGTGATCGAAGACAATCCGATCGAACGCGCGCTGTATGAAAAGCAGATCGGTTCATGGGGCTTGCAGGCAAGCCTGCGCTTTTGCGAGAACGGCTACCAGGCGCTGATGGAAATCGCCCGCGACCAGCCCGACATCCTGCTGGCCGACATCGTCATGGAAGGCATCGATGGCTACGAGGTCATCCGTACCATCCTGGCCGACCCGCTGCTGGCGGACATGCATATCGCCATGCTGTCGAGCCTGACGCCGGAGGAACTGGAAGAACGCGGTGGCGTGCCGCCCGGCGTGGTGTTCTTTGCCAAACCCGTCAATTACGACGAGCTGCGTGGCTATCTGCGCGCCTGCTGCGCCGGCCATGCGCGGCGCAACAGCCTGGCCGCCTAGCCCGCCACCGTTTTTCCCTCGCCACGGAGCCGCCATGCAAGCCTATAGCCACATCGATCCAGCCGTGCTGTTCCAGGCCACCGGCCATGACCTGGAGATGTTCCGCGCCCTGTCCCAGACCTACCTCGACACTTCACCGGCCATGTTCGCGCGCGTGGAACAGGCCGTACGGGGCGGTGCGGCGCAAGCCATCGTGCATAGCTGCCATACCTTGCGCGGCACCGTGGCCCTGCTGGGCGCCAGCGCGCTGGTAGCGCGCCTGGCGGAACTGGAACAGCTGGTGCGCCACCAGGGCGTGGCGGCAGCCGGCTGGCTGGCGGAAACGGCAGCACTGGTCGGCGCAGTGGAGCAGGAGGTGCGCCGCAGCATGCGCGAGTACACGGGCGCGCAGGCATGAACCCACGCCAGGCCGTCTTGCGCCTGGCGCACCGCTATCGCCCGCGCAGCACGGCAGCCGTAGTGGGCCTGGTGCTGGTGTGCCTGCTGGCGCTGCGCATCGTCGTTTCCGGCGTACTGCTGCACCGCGAAGCTGTCGATGACTGGAAGCAGGATCTGTCCAACCTGTCGCTGCTGCTGGCGGAAAACACGGCGCAAAGCATGACGGCGGCCCGCCTGGTGCTCGACGGCGTCAGCAGCGACATCCAGGCCGCCGCCCCCGCAGACGCGCACGCGCTGGCGGCCGCCGTCGGCACCCCGGCCATGCACCAGATGCTGCTGCACAAGATCGGCGGCGTACCGCAAGTGGACGTCGTATCCATCGTCGGCAGCGATGCCAGCGTACTGGCCTTCAGCCGCGCGTATCCCGCGCCGCCCATCCGCCTCGACGAGCGCGATTACTTCGAATATCACCGGCGCCACCCGGACGGCGGCATGCATGTCAGCGCACCCGTGCAAAACAAGGGCAATGGCGCCTGGACCTTCTATATCAGCCGGCGCATCAGCAGCCCCGACGGCCGCTTCCTGGGCGTGGTGCTGGTGGGCCTGTCGTGCGATTTCTTCAGCAAGTTCTTCCAGAACGCCAGCATCGGCGAGCACACGGCCTTTTCCCTGTATCGCAGCGACTACACGCTGCTGGCGCGATGGCCAGCCGTACCCGCGATGATGGGCAAGCGCAACCTGACGGGCAGCACCTACCGCCTGCTGGAACAGGGCAAGACCGATGGCGTGCTGCAGGTGGACTCGCCGCGCACGGCCGAGCAGGGGCGCACGGTCGACCGCCTGGCCGGCGTACGGCTGGTGCGCGACTATCCGCTGGCCATCAACGTGACCATTAGCGACGACGTCTACCTGGCGGCCTGGCGGCGCATGCTGCGCACCATGGGCGGCGCCGCGGTCATCAGCCTGCTCGTGCTGGCCCTGGCTATTGCGCTGATCATGGCCCTGCTGCGGCGCCAGGAACGCGACGCGGCCATGGCGCTGGCACTGCAGGCGCGCGCGGACGCGGCGAATGCGGCCAAGTCGCGCTTCCTGGCCATCATGAGCCACGAGATCCGCACGCCGATGGCCGGTATCGCCGGCATGGGCGAACTGCTGCGGGAAACCGAACTCGACGCCTCGCAGCAGCAATATGCGCACCGCATCGGCGATGGCGTGCAGCACCTGATGCGCATCCTGAATGACATCCTCGACCTGTCCAAGGTGGAAGCAGGCCAGATGAGCATCGAACTGCGCGACTTCGACCCGCGCCTGCTGCTTGATGACGTGCTGGCGCTGCACCGCCCGCAAGCCGACAGGAAGAAGCTGCAACTTGCCAGCGAAATCGGCAACAGCGTGCCGCAGTTGGTGTGCTCGGACCGCACGCGCATCGCGCAAATCCTCGGCAACCTGCTCAGCAACGCCATCAAGTTTACGCCCTCCGGCAGCGTGACCGTGCGCCTGCACCTGGAACCGGCCACGCCGGACGGCGCCGGCCCCTGCCTCGTCGCCAGCGTCAACGACCAGGGCATCGGCATGACCGGGCAGCAGCTGAGCCGCATCTTCGAGCCGTTTTGCCAGGCCGACGACAGCATCAGCGGCGCCTATGGCGGCACGGGACTGGGTCTGAGCATCTGCAAGCACCTGGTGGCGTTGCTGGGCGGCGAAATTTTCTGCAGCAGCGAGCCCGGCGCCGGCTCCCGCTTCACCGTGCGCATTCCCTGCCAGGCGGCCCAGACACCGGCCGCTTCCATGCCGGAGCCGGGTCCTGCGCCACTACCCGCAGCCACACCCGCATCGGCATCCGTGCCGGTCGCACGCATCCTGCTGGTCGAGGATACGGCGCTGAACCGCCAGCTGGTATGCCTGCAGCTGGCCGGCCGCGGCTACAGCATCGACACGGCGGAAAACGGCGCACTGGGCCTGGAAGCGCTGGCCGGACAGCAGTACGACCTGGTCCTGATGGATTGCATGATGCCCGTCATGGATGGCTACCAGGCTTGCCAGGCCTTGCGCGCCCGCGAAACGGCCAGCGGCGCGGCACGCCTGCCCGTCATCGCCCTGACGGCCGGCGTTACCGAGGACGACCGGCAGCGCTGCGTGGCGGCCGGCATGGACGACTATCTCTCCAAGCCCTTTACCGCCGCCCAGTTGCGCGCGACGGTGGAGCACTGGCTGACGCGCCAGGCGGCAATGCGCTAGCCGCGCGGGCCTGCGCTGAAAACAACACCTACACATAAAAATCGTTTTATTTGATGAAATCAATTATATTCGCTATAATTGACAAATCAACGCGCCGGTGACGCCGGGTACCCAGGCGAACGGCAGACCTTGCGGAGGCAGCATGCGGGAGTACAGATACTGGAAAGCCATGGCCTGGGAGCGCTGCGATACGCGCACCCTGCTGTCGCTCTTCATGGCGGTCCTGCTGGCAGGGTTGTGGAGCATCACCTTGCTGCAATTGCAGCGCGCGCACGATGCCGCCATCACCGATGCCGGACGCGATGCGCGCAGCATGGCGCGCGTCTTCGACGAACACGCGATCCGCACGATCGAGGCGGCGGACCAGGCGGTCACCTACCTGCGCAGCCGCTACCAGGCGTTGGGCAAGCAACTCGACATCGTGGCAGACCTGCAGCAAGGCCTCAATCCCGGCCCCCTGTATAACCTGTTTACCATCGTCGACGAACGTGGCGACACAGTACTGTCGAGCCGCCCCTTCAAACCGACCAACCTGGCCGACCGGGAACACATCCGGGTACACATGCAAGGCGACAGCGGCGAACTGTATATCAGCAAGCCGGTGCTGGGCCGCGTGTCGAAAAAATGGTCGATCCAGATGACGCGCCGCATCAACCATGCCGATGGCCACTTCAAGGGCGTGGTGGTGGTCTCGATGGATCCGTATTACTTTACGCGCCTGTATGACGAAGTCGACCTGGGCGCGAACAGTTCCATCACGCTCGTCGGCAGCGATGGCGTGGTGCGCGCGCGCCGGGTCGGCGCCGACAACACCATCGGCCAGGATGTCAGCGGCAGCAAGGTATTTGGCTTGATGCAAGGTAACACGCGGGGCAGCTTCACCGAGCGCAGTCCCGTCGACGGCACCCTGCGCATTTACGCCTTCGAAAAACTGGCCAACTACCCGCTCTACATGCTGGTCGGACTGGACCACGACACGGTGCTGGCAGACTACGTGTCGCGCCGCAACCAGGCCTTGCAGATGGCCGCCGTCACGAGCGCGCTGATCGTGCTTTCCTGGGCTGCGCTGGTGCTGCTGATCGGCCGCCTCATCGGCAGCCGCGCCAGGGCCATCGCCGCCAGTGAGGCCAAGTCGCGCTTCCTGTCGAACATGTCGCATGAATTGCGCACGCCCCTCAATGCCATCCTGGGTTTCTCCGAGCTGCTGCTGGAGCAGCTGCACGAGCCGGAACAGGCCGCCTACGCGCAAACGATACAGAACAGCGGCCGCCAGCTGCTTGGCATGGTCGAGGCCGCGATGGAACTGAGCGCGCTCGAAAACGACCAGGTGCGGCTGGAGTCTGGCGCCGTGCCGCTGGACCAGCTGCTGGCGCTGGCGCTGGCGCCGCACCGGCAGCGCGCAGCGCACAAGGGCCTGCTGCTGGCCTCGCACGTCGCGCCCGCAACGCCGCTCAGCATCGATTGCGACCGCGTCCGCCTGGTGCGCGTGCTTGATATACTGCTCGACAATGCCATCCGCTACACGTCCGCTGGGCGGGTCGATGTCCACGTCATGCGCAATGGCGCGGACCTGCAAATCGAGGTGCGCGATACGGGCATCGGCATCGCGCAGACACAGCAAGCCACCATTTTCGACAAATTCTCGCAGGCGGACGACTCGCCGAGCCGCGCCCATGGTGGCGCCGGCATGGGGCTGGCCATCGCGCGCCAGCTCGCCACCTTGATGGGCGGCAGCATCGGCGTGGCATCCGCGCCGGGCCACGGCGCCGCCTTCCGCCTGCGGCTGCCGCTCGGCGGCACTGCCGGCGCGATGGCGGCGGGCGGCAAATTGACCACACTATCGCATGCGTAGTCGTACGCAAACGTTGTCCTCCGTGCATATCGGGTATAGCATCGTCCCATGACCTACCACACAGATGCGGCGGCGGTACGCAGACGATGGATCGAATGGCTTTTCTTACTCCTCGGGCTGCTCCTCGTGGCGGCTGCCCTTGCCTACGCGCATCTGGCCGAAGCGGCGCGGCACGACGCGGCCGAGCGTGAACGGCTCAGCGTGCTGACGGCACTGCTGGCAAAAAATATTGAAGTCGACCTGGCAGCGACCAACCTGGTGCTCGACGGCGTGATCCGCGACTATCTTGCCGCCGGCGCAACGGATTCCGCGCAAGCCCTGCCCCGGCGCCTGGCCGCAGTGGTCGACGCCATGCCGGGCGTGCGCACCATGCTGGTCATCGATGCGAAGGGCAAGCCTATCGCCACCAATATCCCGGAACTGGCCGACCAGGATTTTTCGCGCCGCGGCTACTACCAGACGGCGCGCGACGCCCCTGATGCGCGCATGCTGTACATCTCGGCCCCCTTCCTGTCTTTCAAGCGCGACCTGGTCATCACGGCGTCGCGCATGGTGCAGGACAAGCAGGGCCGATTTGCCGGCGTGGTGGTGGCTACCCTCGATCCCGAATACTTCACGGCCAAGTTCCGCACCGCCATGTATGCCCCCGATGTCTGGGCCGTGCTGCTGCATGGCGACGGCCGGCAATTCCTGAACTATCCCGCCAGGACTGCTGATGGCGGCAATATGGATGTCCCCGGCAGCTTCCTGCGGCGCTTCCGCGACAGCGGCTATGAGGCTGGCGTGCTGAGCGGCGTCGTGATCGCCGGCGCCAGCGTGGCGGCACCCCGCATCATGGCCATGGCGACCATCGCGCCTCCCGCGCTGCACATGGACCGCGCCATCATCATTGGCCTGAGCCGCGACGAAGCGGCCATCGCCGCCCCATTGCGGCGGCAGGCGCTGGCCTACACCCTCTGTTTTGCCGTGCTGGCGCTGGCCGCGGCCAGCCTGCTGTTCTGGAGCCAGCGGCGGCGCCGGCAGCAGGCGGCATGGCATGCGAAACAGCAAACGGAGCGCCAGGCCATGCAAGCCATATCCGACAGCGAAACGCGCTTTCGCACGCTGATCGAAGATGCGCCCGTGGCCATCGCCATCCTGCGCCACGGACGCTTCATCTACTCGAATCCCCGCTACCGCAGGCTGCATGGCTACTCGTTTGAAGACGATTTGAACGGCCTGCCCTGGTCCGCCATGATTTCCGCACAATCGCAGGCGGCACTGGCTACCAACGAGGCGTTGATCGAGGCGGACTCGCCCAGCGAACAGGTATTCGAAGCCATCGGCCTGGGCAAGCAGGGCCTTTCCGTGCCCGTGTTCAAGACCACCACGCGCGTGATGCTCAAGGATGGACCGGCCACCTTGATCTTTGCGCAGGATATTTCCGCGCAAAAGCAGGCCGAAGAGGCCATGCTGCTGGCGCGCGATGCGGCCGAAGCGGCCAACCGCAGCAAGGCGGAATTCCTCGCCAACATGAGCCATGAAATCCGCTCGCCGCTGAACGCCATCCTCGGCATGGCATGGCTGCTGGAACGTGGCAGGCTAGACGGGGAAGGACTCGATATGACGCGCAAAATCCGCGCCGCCGGCCAATCTTTGCTGGGCATCATCAACGACGTGCTCGACGTGTCTAAAATCGAGGCGGGCCACATGACCATCGAACAGGCGCCGTTCCGCCTGGCCGAGGTGATCGAGAAGATCGCCGCCAGCATGGACGTTGCCGCCCATGACAAACCCATCGCCGTGCGTATCGGGCCGCTGCCCGATGGCGTAGACCAGGTGCTGGGCGACGCGCTGCGGCTGGAGCAGGTGCTGGTCAACCTGACCAGCAATGCCATCAAGTTCACGCCGCAAGGCACGGTGGAGCTGTTGACCACACTGGAGCGCCGCGACGGCGACGCCGCCGTACTGCGTTTCAGCGTGCGCGACACGGGCATCGGCGTCGCCCCCGAGGTGCAGGAGACAATCTTTTCCGCCTTCGCCCAGGCAGACACATCCACCACGCGCCGCTTCGGCGGCACGGGCCTGGGCCTGACCATCTGCCGCCAGCTGGTCAGCCTGATGGGCGGCTCGCTGCGCCTGGAAAGCGGCCTGGGCCAGGGCAGCGACTTCAGTTTCACGGTGCCGCTGCAACTACTGCCCGCCGGCGCCCTGTCCTCGCCGGACATGAAAGCCCTGCATGCCTTGCTGGCCGATGCCAATGCCGACACGCGCGATGCCGTTGCCGCCGTGGCGCGCGGCCTGGGCTGGAGCGTGCATGCCGTGTCCGGCGGGCGGGCGGCCCTCGACTATGCGCTCGCCTGCGCCGAGGGCGCGCGGCCCGGCGTCGTCCTGCTGGCCGCGCGCATGCCCGAGCTGGACGGCGAAGCCACGGCGCGCGCGCTGCGCGAACACCTGCCACCGCAGGACTGCCCCGTCATCATCCTGGCGGCCAGCGACGTGCCAGCCACGCGGCCGGCGCGGCGCCATAGTGACCCGGCCGATCCTGCCGACGCCGTCCTCAACGAGCCGGTGACGGCTTCCAGCCTGTACAACGCGACGATGGAAGCGCGCCAGCAGCGCACCCGGGCGGCCGGCGTGGATGCCAGCCCGGATACACTGGAAGGACGCGTGCTTGCCGGCGTGCGGGTGCTGGTGGTCGACGACAGCGAAATCAACCGCGATGTGGTCAACCATATCCTGTGCGACCAGGGGGCAGTGCCATCGTTCGCTTGCGATGGCAGGCAGGCGCTGGACTGGCTGCTGGCCCATCCCGCCGACGTCGACATCGTGCTGATGGATGTGCAGATGCCCGTCATGGATGGATTGCAGGCGACGCGCGCGTTGCGCCAGCTGCCGCAGTTTCAAGACTTGCCCGTGGTGGCGCTGACGGCCGGGGCGTTCCAGGCACAGCGCACGGCGGCACTCGAAGCGGGCGTGAATCATTTCATCAGCAAACCATTCGACGTGCCGCAGACCATCGCCCTGATCGCGCGCGCGCATCGCCGCCATGCGCAAGGTCTGCCAGCCCTGGCCCCGGTCGTGGCCGAAGCGACGATGCCCGTGCCGCCATGCGGCGCGGCATCCGTGATCGACCTGGCGCAAGGCATGGCGCAGTGGCCCGATGAGGCGCCCTACCGCCAGCATCTGTCGCGCTTTGGCCGCAACTACCGCAACGCGGTGGGCGCCATGCGCGAACTGTTGGCGGCCAACGCGCGCGACGATGCCGCCGCGCTCGCGCACAAGCTGGCGGGCGAGGCTGGCAGCCTGGCCCTGCCCGCCACCCTGCACGCTGCACAGCAAGCAGAGCAGTTGCTGCATGCCGGCGACGATGCGTCGGCCGCGCTCGACACACTGGAACAGGCCCTGGCGCGCGCCATCGATGCCGTCGCTGCCTTCACGGCGCAAACACCGCCACCCAGCCAGCCAGCCGTGGGGGCAGGAGTAGTGCAATGAACCAGGCAAGCTGTGCCTGCAATGAGCAGGGTCAGCGCCATAAACTCAACCTGCCAGCGCATACCAATGGTAAACTTGCCAATATGAAAATTCGGGGGACGCTATGATCTGGTGCAGGGATGTGCTGCTGAGAGCCTTGATGCTGGGCCTGCTGCTATTCGTCGTGGGCGAATCGCTGTCTTACTGGTCGCCGGAAATCAGGAAACTGATGGCCTGGCGCCCTTTCTGACAGCCGCCTACCCTTCGCGCCCGTCCACCCTGGCACGCCACAGATAGGGTGCATACACGCACACATACGCGCCAAAGGCCAGCGACCAGCACGTGCCGGCAGCCAGCAGCAGTGGCATGACCAGTGCTGCTGGACCGACGGCGGCCAGCAGGCGTGCCAGCGCGCCGAGTTGGATCAGCCAGTACATCGCCGCTTCTGCACGGCCGCCCGTCAAAGGGCGGCCCGTGTGGCCCAGCGTGGTGCGCGTCATCATGCCGATGATCAATCCCGCCATCGAGCCCACCGTCAGCGCGTGAAATACGGCGCTGGCTGGCAGCAGCCCCAGGCTGGCCAGCGCCAGCAGCGCAAAGCCCACGCCTATCCACGCATACGACAGGTGCAAAATCCACAGCAAGGGCACGCGCACGGTGCGATGCGGCTGCCAGGCCAGCAGATTGGCCAGCGACACGCCGCTTGCCGCCAGGGCTAGCGGCGCCGTCAGCCAGGCTGGCGCGCCGGCCAGCCACGCGATGGCCGCCGCCGCCATGCAGGCCACGGCCACCAGCGCACGCTTCGGACTGGCCACGGGCGAACTGCCAGGCGCTCCATTGCGGGTAAACATGGGAATGACGCGCGCGCCGATCACCGATTCGATCAGCACGATGAGGAAGATGGCCGCCTGCACGGGTAGGAATACGGATAGCGTCAGCCAGCCCAGCACGGCCGCGTGGAACAGGCCATTGGCCAACGCCAGCAAGGCCAGCAGCCCCACCAGAAACAGATTGCGCGTATTGCCGGAGCGGCGCAGTACCTGATACAGGGGCCAGGCGGCCAGCGGCAGGAACAGCCAATCGACCAGCGCCGCCACCAGCCCGGGCCCGCACAGCATGGCGATGCGCCCCGCCAACCACAGGCCAAGCAGCGCCATCAGCTGGGCACCATGCGGCGTGGGCAAGCCCGTCCAGTTGCGGCCCGCCGTGTACAAAAAACCCACGACGACGGCCAGCGCGAAGCCGAACACCATTTCATGCATGTGCCAGCCCAGGCCCACTTGCAGGCTGCCCGTCAACAAGCCGGCATAGCTGGCCAGCCACAGCGGAATACTGAGGGCCGCAAACACGGCCGCCAGCAGATAGAACGGTCTAAAACCCAGCTGCCAGACGGCATGGCGGGCATGCCAGGGCGCGGCGCCGGCTGTCGTAGAGGATGGGGTAGGTTCGCTGATCGGGGTGATGGCCATGATGGACTCGTTTTTAAAGATATATTCAATATACTACTTTAAAAGCACAAAGACGGCTATCGGCAAAAAGAACTAGCGAAATAGATGGAAGTGGGCATGGGGTCCGACCCGGCGGGTCCGACCCCATTTACCGGGCTACTTGCCCTGGCGGTGCTCGACCGCATACACGGCGGCCTGCACCCTGCTGGTGAGATTGAGTTTTTTCAGCACGTTCTGCACGTGGATCTTGACCGTGCTTTCGGCCAGGTCAAGGGTGCGCGCGATGCCCTTGTTGCTCTCGCCGCGTGACAGGCAGTCGATGATTTCCTTTTCGCGCGGCGTGAGCTTGTCGAGTTCCGACACGGGTTCCTCGCGCCGCGTGCCCGCCTGGAGCTGCGCCACCAGTTTGCCCGTCATGGCTTCGGCGATGACGACTTCGCCGGCGGCCGCGCGGCGGATGGCGCGCACCAGGTACTCGGCGTCGATATTCTTGATCAGATAACCGCAGGCGCCCGCGCGCAGGGCTGTCGCCAGGTCCTCGGCATCTTCGGACACGGTCAGCATGACGATGGCCGTGTCGGGACAGTCATGCTGCATCAGCTGCAGCGCTTCGACGCCCGACATGCCGGCCATGTTCAGGTCCAGCAGGACTACGTCGGGCTGCAGCTGGATGGCGCGCTTGATGCCTTCCACGCCATCGGCCGCCTCGCCCACCACGGAAAATTCGGTATGCCGCTGCAGCAACGAGCGTATGCCGCTGCGGAACAGCGCGTGGTCGTCCACCAGCATGACGGTGATCGGTTTATCGGGAATCTCCATTTTTTTTGTACTTTCAGATAGTGGCTTAGGCGGCGCGGCGCTGCTCGCGCGACAGATGCAGTTCGACGGTCGTGCCGCCACCGGGACAGGCGTGCACGTCGAACGTCGCTTCGATGCGCTGTGCGCGCTCGCGCATGATATGGATGCCGACATGGCTGTCGCCCTTTTCCAGCAAGGCGCAAGCATCGAAGCCGACACCGTTGTCGCTGATCGTCAGCGTAAAGTCCTGGTGATCGGCGAGGCGCACCTCGACATGGCTGGCCTGGGCGTGCTTGCGGATGTTCGACAGCGCTTCCTGCACGATGAATAGTAACTGCAATTGCTGTTCCCGGGGGAATGGCGCGCCGTCGACATCGGCCAGCAGCTCGGCCTCGATGCCCGTCTGGCGGCGGAATTTATCGATTGCCGCGCGCAGGGAGCCGATCAGATCATCCTCCATCAGGCGGCTGCGGAAGTTGGCCAGCAGTTCGCGCACGTCTTCATAGCTTTCCTTCACGCCCGCATGCAGGGCCGGCACGATGCCTGCCACTTCATCGAAGCGCGCATTGCGCACGGAATCGTCGAGCATCTGCACTTGCAGGTTGAGGAAATTGAGGCTTTGCGCGATGCTGTCGTGCAGCCCCTGCGCTACCAGGTTGCGCTCTTCGGAAATGGCCATCTCGCGCTCGCGCGCGGCCAGGCGCATGTTTTCCAGGGCGATACCCAGCAACTGGCCCAGGGTTTCCAGCAAAGCCAGCTCGCGCGCGGAAAACACGCGCGCATGGCGGAAATGCAGGTTGAAGAAGCCCAGGTGCTGTTCGTGCGCGTGGAGTTGAAAGACGGAGACGGTGGCAAAGCCCTCGCGGTGGCAGCGCAGCTCATGCGCCTTGTCGATACGGCGCATGTCATGCACCTTCGCCACCTTCATCTCGACGGCCGTGCCGCACAGGCAGTCGCCCACTTTCAGGCAATGCTCGGACGCCACCAGTTCCTCGGACAGGCCGTGGTGCACCACCATGTGCAGGTTGCCCCGCTCCGCATCGAGCACGCGCACGGTGGAGCCGTCCGCCTCGAAATAATCGACGATGCGCTGCATGAAGCCCCCGCAAAGATCTTCCAGGGGCTGGGGGCGCTGCAGGAAAGCTGAGCTTTCATACAGCAGGGCCAATTCGCGGTTGCGGTACTCCAGGGTAGCTGTCTTGCTGCGCACGCCCTCTTCCAGGTTGCCGTAGAGGGCCTGCAGGCGGTCGGCCATCTGGTTGAAGCCACTGGCCAGCTGGCCGAATTCGTCATTGCTTTCGACGGCCAGGCGCACGCTGAAATCGCGTTCCTTCATGCGTTGCATGCCCAGGCGCAGCCGCGTCACAGGCTCGATGATGAGCATGAACATCAGGTAAATCATGCTGACCGTGCCGATGACGGCCATGCCCACCAGGATCAGCTGCGAGGCGCGCAGCCAGAAGGTGCGCTGTTCGCTATCATGCTCGATCAGGCGCACCAGCTGGTCGACCTGGCCGACAAAGGTATCGGCGTCGTGCTCGAACTGGCGCGCGCGCGCGGCGGAAGCGGCAGCCAGTGCGGCCGGGCGCAAGGCGCCGCGCCACGCGGCGCTGATGCGCTCGAATTCCGACTTGATGGCCGTGCTGGGGGGGAGAAACAAGGGGCGCTGCGGGTCGCCGTGGCCGATCTTGGCCAGGGTCTCGTCGATCAGCAGCACTTGCTGGCGTGCCTGCTCATCGGCGTCGCTGGCAAGCAGCAGGGTCAGACGGTAAGTCTGCATGCGCAATCGGCCCGTCTCGTTGATGGCGGCCGAGCTGCCTTCGAGCTGCCACGACAGGAACAGGGTACAGCCGATGGCACTCAAGGCCAGCACCAGCATGAGCAGCAGCGCGCCGACGATCTTGGTCGACAGCTTCTGCCAGGAGGAAAACATCGCCTTGATTTTCATACTACCCCTAATAAATGCCTGTTTGTGGCCCTTATGCAGTCAAGTCAGCGACATCACTCCACCCACAGGCCAAGATCCGGGGTCAGACCCGGCGGGTCTGACCCCCGGCAGTGACACCTCCACTCAGCCGCCCGTCTGCGCCATGAAGCGCACGATCTTGTCCGGCTGCGTATTGAAATCATGCTGCTGCGGCTTCAGTTCGATGGCGGCGCGGATTGCCGCTTCGATCTCCGCATCCGTGGCCCCGCCACGCAGCATGGGGCCAAAGGCGAATTTTTCTTCCTGGCCCAGGCACAGATACAGGGTACCATCGACGGACAGGCGCACGCGGTTGCAGCTGGCGCAGAAATGCTGCGACATGGGCGTGATGAAGCCGATGCTCGAGCGTCCATCGGGTGTCGCCATGTAGCGCGCCGGCCCGCCACCGAGCTCCATCGCCTGCGGCACCAGGCCAAAGCGGGACGCCAGGCGCTCGCGCACGGGCCCCAGCGGCATGTAGCTGGCATTGCGGCCCGTACTGCCCATGGGCATGGCTTCGATCAGCCGCAGGATGAACTGCTGCTCGATGCAGAAGGCCGCCATGGCCTCGATCTGGCCGTCATTGATGCCGCGCATGGCCACCATATTGATCTTGATCGGGTCGAAACCGGCCGCCTTGCCCGCCATCAGGCCGTCCAAAATAGGCTGCAGGCTGTCACGTCCCGTGATCTGCTGCATGCAGGCGCGGTCCAAAGAGTCCAGGCTGACATTGATGCGGTCCACGCCCGCCGCGCGCAGTGCCACGGCATGCTTGCCCAATTGGGTAGCGTTCGTCGACAGCGACAAATCCTGCAAACCGGGCAGCGCGGACAGCTTCTGCGCCAGTTCGGGCAGGTCGCGCCGCAACAGCGGCTCGCCGCCCGTCAGGCGCACGCGGCGCGTGCCCAGGCGCACAAAGATGCCCAGCAAGCGCTCGATCTCGTCGAACGTCAGCCAGTCCTTCGGCTCTTCGAAGCCGCGAAAGCCCTTGGGCATGCAATAACTGCAACGCAAATCACAGCGGTCGGTAACGGACAGCCGCACATAATCGATCGAACGGCCAAAACGGTCCTGCAACTTGACGCTACCCATGACGCTACTCCTGTTTCTTCCTTGATTGTAAAGGCTGGGGCACGATCTGGCTGTGCCCCATAAGGCCTAGCGGCCTACGCCTTCCGGCCTAGGCATTTCAGCCTACTGAACCAGCGGGCTGGCGGTGCCTTCGACGCTTGCACCTTCCAGTTCAATGCCCGAGATCTCGGCGCGCGCCACCAGCATGTGCAGATACTGGTGCACGGCGCGCTGCCACGCGGCGCGCGACAGGCGGTCGGCGATCTGTGCCTGCACCGCCTCGTAGGCGATAGCCTGGCCTTCGACCCGGCGCTGCACCTCCACGATGTGGTAACCGAAACGCGTTTCCAGCAAGTGCCCGGCCAGCGCACCCGCCTCCAGGCGGAACAGCAGCGCGTCGAATTCCGGCACGCTCTGCCCCGGTGAGAGCTGGCCCAGGTTGCCCCCCAGCGCGCCTGACGGGCAATTCGAATACTGCGCTGCCAGTTCGGCGAAGCGTTCCGGTGCCTGTTTCAGGGCATCGAGCACGGCTTGTGCCGTCGCGCGCAGCAGCTCCAGTGGCGCTTCCGGCGTCACCTGGAACAGGATGTGGCGCGCCTCGACCAGCGCGCCGCTGCGGAACAGCTGCGGACGCTGCGCATAAAAGGTGCGGCAAGCCGCATCGTCGGCGGGCGGTACGCGCACTTCCTGCTCGAACAGCGCCTCGATGCGGTCGTCGATACTGTCGCCCGGCACCTCGAGGCGCTCGGCCTCGTCTTGCAGCATCCGGCGCAGCACCAGTTCATGCACAGCCTGTTTCAGCGGATTGCCGGCACGGTCGTGATGCGGCAGTTCCTGCGCGATGTCGGCATCGTCGATATCGATGCCATTGACGGAGATTCCCATGACTGACTCCTTTCTTAGCGGCGGCGCACCAGTTGATAGGCGCGGCCCAAATAGGCAACTGCGCCAAAGCCGCTCCACACGTGCACCAGACGGGTGAACGGGAAGATGACGAACAGGGACATGCCCATGAACAGATGCAGCTTGAAGACCAGCGGCGCGTCAAAGATGAAGCTGGCCGCATCGCCGCGGAAGGTGACGATGTGCTGCGCCCAATTCATCAGCAAGACCATCATGTGACCATCCATGTGCGAAGCCGAGACAAAGATCGACGACAGGCCCAGCAGCAAGGTCAGCAAAATCCACACCATCACCAGCTTGTCGCCAGCCGTGGTGACGGCGCGCAGCCGGTCATTGGAAAAGCGGCGCACCAGCAGGATCAGCAGGCCGGCAAGGCACAGTCCGCCCATGATGCCGCCTGCCGCCATGGCCACGCCCTGCTTCAGGCTGTGCGTCACGCCCAGGGTATCCCACACCCAGACGGGGGTAAGCAAGCCGGCCGCATGGCCGAACAGCAGGCCGATGATGCCGATGTGGAACAGGATATTGCCCAGGCGCAGACTGCCACGGTGCAGCAGCTGGCTGGAGTCGGACTTCCACGTGTATTGCTCGCGGTCGAAACGGATCAGGCTGCCAAGGAAAAAGATGGCCAGCGCGATGTATGGATAGATGCCATACACAAATTGATGCAGATAATTATTCATGATGTACTCTCCTCATGCGGGCGCGCTTCAAGCTGCGCGCCGCGGCTGCGGGTGAAAATGCACGGGATGGACGCCGCCTGCGACCTGGCCCTGACCTGGGCGCAGCAATGGCTCGACGCCATCCGCACCAGGACCGAAGGTTTCCAGCGCTTCATCCATGTCGCGGATGGGCGGTTCGGCCAGCATTTCGGCTGCCACGGGGCTCAGTCGTTCGAGCACCGTGAAGACGGGCGCATATGGACTGCCGTTGGCCGTCAGCTTGCGGCCGATATGCGCCAGTACGTGGACGGCGTCGCCCAGCAGCGGCGCCGATGCCGCCGCGTCGAGCTGCGCCAGGAATTCCAGGAACAAGGGCACGAAGTCGGGCAGATCGTCCCCCGTCATCTGCAAGCCATGGCGCTTGTATTCCTCCATCAGGTCAACCATGGCCTGGCCCCGGTCGCGCGATTCGCCGTGGATATGCTCGAACAGGTGCAGCGAGTGCGATGGATTGCGGTCAAACGTGGCCACGTACTGCTGCTGCAGGTCGATCAGGCTGCTGCTTTCCAGGTGCGACAGCAAGGGCCGCAGCAAGGCGTGCTGTTCCGGCATGGCGGCCAGCGCCGCGTCCAGCTGCGGCAGGTGCGAGATCAGCTCGGGCTCGGGATACAGCAGCAGGCGCGAGAGGATTTGATAGTGATTCATAGCGTGTGTCATATCGATTCCTTAAGCGCCTGGCGCCGTTTTGCGCGACTTCGGCATCTGCATGAAGATGGCCGAACCATGTTTTTTCTTGCCGAACAAGGTCGGTTCGCTGCTGCCGTCCGAGCAGCCATTGCCGAAGCTGAAGCCGCACGAACCCTTCTCGTTGAAGCTGTCTTCCGCCATTTCCTTGTGGCTGCTGGGAATGACGAAGCGGTCTTCGTAATTGGCGATGGCCATGATGTGGTACATGTCCTCCACCTGCGCCTTGGTCAGGCCCACCTGTTTCAATACCGTCATGTTCTCCACCTTCTCGACGGTTTTGCTGCGCATATAGGCGCGCATGGCCAGCATGCGGTCCAGCGCCGAGATGATGGGCGGCTGGTCGCCCGCCGTCAGCAAATTGGCCAGGTATTGCACGGGAATGCGCAGGCTTTGCGTGTCCGGCAGCACGCCATTCACGCCCAGCTTGCCCGATTCGGCAGCCGCCTGGATCGGCGAAAGGGGCGGCACGTACCACACCATCGGCAAGGTACGGTACTCGGGATGCAGCGGGAACGCCACTTTCCACTCGACGGCCATCTTGTAGACGGGCGACTTGACGGCCGCTTCCAGCCAAAGGTCAGGAATGCCCTGGCGGCGCGCCTCGGCGATGATGGCCGGGTCGTGCGGATCGAGGAACAGGTCCAGCTGCGCCTGGTACAAGTCCTGCTCCTGCGGCACGGAGGCGGCAGCTTCGATCTTGTCGGCGTCGTACAGCAGCACGCCCAGGTAGCGGATGCGGCCCACGCACGTTTCCGAGCACACGGTAGGTTGGCCTGCCTCGATGCGGGGGAAGCAGAAGGTGCACTTCTCCGCCTTGCCTGACGACCAATTGTAGTAAATCTTCTTGTACGGGCAACCGGAGATGCACATGCGCCAGCCGCGGCACTTGTCCTGGTCGATCAGCACGATGCCGTCGTCTTCGCGCTTGTACACAGAGCCGGAAGGGCAGGACGCCACGCACGTCGGGTTGAGACAATGCTCGCACAGGCGCGGCAAATACATCATGAAGGTGTTTTCGAAGGTGCCGTACATCTCCTTCTGCATGTTGTCGAACAGCTTGTCCTTGCTACGCTGGGCAAATTCACCACCCAGGTCATCTTCCCAATTCGGACCCCACTCGATTTTTTCCATCTTTTTCCCCGTCAGCACGGAGATCGGACGGGCCGTCGGCGGCGTCTGCGACAGCGGTGCGCTTTGCAGGTGCTCGTAGTCGTAGGTGAACGGCTCGTAGTACTCGTCGATGGCCGGCAGGTTCGGGTTGGCGAAGATATTCGCCAGGATCTTCAGACGGCTGCCCTGGCGCGGCTCGATCTTGCCTGCGTCCGTGCGGCGCCAGCCGCCATTCCATTTGTCCTGGTTTTCCCACTGCTTCGGATAGCCGATGCCGGGCTTGGTTTCAACGTTGTTGAACCATGCGTACTCGACGCCGTCGCGGCTGGTCCATACGTTCTTGCAGGTGACGGAACAGGTGTGGCAGCCGATGCACTTGTCCAGGTTCAGCACCATGCCGATTTGCGCTCTGATTTTCATACTATGCTCCTTCTTCCTGCAACGGGCCTTCGAGCCAGTCAACCTTGTTCATCTTGCGCACCAATACGAATTCATCGCGGTTGGAGCCCACCGTGCCGTAGTAATTGAAACCGTAGGCCAGCTGGGCGTAGCCGCCGATCATGTGCGTCGGCTTGGGCACGGCGCGCGTCACCGAGTTATGGATGCCGCCCCGCTTGCCCGTCATCTCCGCGCCGGGCACGTTGATGATCTTTTCCTGGGCGTGGTACATCATCGTCATGCCGGCCGGGATGCGCTGGCTGACGATGGCACGCGCCGTCAGGCTGCCATTCACGTTGAAGACTTCGATCCAGTCGTTGTCGACGATACCGGCCGTTTTCGCATCGATTTCCGACAGCCATACGTGCGGCCCGCCGCGTGACAGGGTCAGCATGCGCAGGTTGTCCGAATACGTGGAGTGGATGCCCCATTTCTGGTGCGGCGTCAGAAAGTTCAGCGCCAGTTCCCTGTTGCCGTTCGGCTTGGTACCCAACAGCGCTTCCGTCGTCTTCGTGTTGATGGCCGGCTTGTACACGCACAGCCCTTCGCCAAAATCACGCATCCACAGGTGATCCTGGTAAAACTGCTGGCGGCCCGTCAGGGTGCGCCATGGGATCATTTCATGCACGTTGGTATAGCCGGCCGTGTAGCTGACTTCTTCGCTTTCCAGTCCTGACCAGGTGGGCGAGGAAATGATCTTGCGCGGCTGCGCCTGTACATCGCGGAAGCGGATGCTGTCATGCTCGCGCGGCTTGGCCAGATGCGTGTGCTCGCGTCCCGTGATGGCGGACAGCGCGGCCCAGGCCTTGACGGCCACGTGGCCATTCGTTTCCGGCGCCAGCGTCAGGATCATCTCGGCCGCATCGATGGCCGTGTCGAGGCGCGGCTGGCCCTTCGACACGCCTTCATCGAGCACCGTGCGGTTGATGCCGCGCAGTACCTCGACTTCATGGCCCGTTTTCCAGGAAATGCCCTTGCCGCCGTTGCCGATGCTCTCCAGCAGCGGTCCGATCGAGGTGAACTTCTTGTACACGTCGCGGTAATTGCGCTCGACCACGGTCATGTTCGGCATGGTCTTGCCCGGGATGGCCTCGCATTCACCGGCGCGCCAGTCCTTGGGATCGAAAGGCTGGCCCAGCTCGCCTGGCGTATCGTGCATCAGCGGCGTGAGGATGATGTCTTGCTGGGTGCCCAGAAGTTCGCCACCGATTTCCGAGAATTTCTCGGCGATGCCCTTGTAGATTTCCCAGTCCGACTTCGATTGCCACAGGGGCTGCACGGCTTCCGACAGCGGGTGGATGAAGGGGTGCATGTCCGAGGTATTCAAGTCATCCTTTTCATACCAGGTGGCCGTCGGCAGCACCACGTCGCCATACAGGCAGGTGGTCGACATGCGGAAGTCCAGCACCACCAGCAGATCGAGCTTGCCTTCGGCGGCGGGACGCACTTTCACCTGCTTTGGCGTGATGCAGTCGTCTTCGTCGCTGAGCAAGCCATTCTGCGTGCCCAGCAAATACTTGAGGAAGTACTCGTGGCCCTTGCCCGAGCTGCCCAGGATATTCGAGCGCCAGACAAACATATTGCGCGGGAAGTTGGCTGGATTGTCCGGATCGTCGCACGAGAACTGCAGCTGGCCCGCCTTGATCTGATCGAGCGCATACGCGGCCGGTGCCTGCCCTGCCGCCTTGGCGGCCTTGGCCACTTCCAGCGGATTGGTTTGCAGCTGCGGCGCCGATGGCAGCCAGCCCATGCGTTCAGCCTTGGCGTTATAGTCGAGCAGAGTCAGGTCACCCGTGCCGCCCGCCGCCGATGGTGAGGCGATGTCGCCCGTTTCCAGCTTTTCGTGGCGCCATTGGCTGGTGTGGGCATAGAAGAACGAGGTGCCGTTCATCTGGCGCATCGGACGCACCCAGTCCTGGGCGAAGGCCAATGGCGTCCAGCCCGTTTGCGGACGCAGTTTTTCCTGGCCCACGTAGTGGGCCCAGCCGCCGCCGGACTGGCCGATACAGCCGCACATCATCAGCATGTTGATGATGCCGCGATAGGTCATGTCCATGTGGTACCAGTGATTCAGGCCGGCGCCCACGATGACCATGCTCTTGCCGCGCGTCTGGTCCGCGTTTTGCGCGAACTGGCGCGCCACGGTGATGACGTCGGCGCGCTTCACGCCTGTGTGCTTTTCCTGCCACGCGGGGGTGTAAGGCACGTCGTCGTCATAGCTTTCCGCCACGTTTCCGCCACCGAGGCCACGGTCGATGCCGTAGTTGGCGAGGGTCAGGTCGAACACGGTGGTGACCAGGCCCGTCGTGCCATCGGCCAGGCGGATGGTCTTCACCGGCACTTTGCGCAGCAGCATGTCAGCCGCATCCTTGCCGCCGAAGTAGGCGAAACCCACTTCCGTGACGGCGTCGCTGTCGTTGATCATGGAGAGCATCGGCACGATGGGCACGCCGCTGCCGCCCGCCTTCTGTTCCAGGTTCCACTTGCCCGACTCACCCCAGCGGAAGCCGATGGAGCCGGCCGGCGCCGTGATTGTCCCCGTGGTTTCGTCGATGACCAGGGTTTTCCATTCCGGGTTATTGGTTTCGTCGAGGTTGTTGTCCAGGTGCGAAGCGCGCAGGAAGTAGTCGGGCACCAGGGTGCCGTTATGCTCCTTGAGCAGCACCAGCATGGGGAAGTCCGTGTACTGGCGCGCATACTCGCGGAAGTAGGCGCTCTGCCCTTCCGAGTGGAATTCCTTGAGGATGACGTGCCCCATGGCCAGCGCCAGCGCGGCGTCCGTGCCTTGTTTAGGCGCCAGCCAGATGTCGCCGAACTTCACCATTTCGCCGTAATCGGGAGAGATAGCCACGGTTTTCGTGCCCTTGTAGCGCACTTCCGTGTAGAAGTGGGCGTCCGGCGTGCGCGTCATCGGCACGTTCGAGCCCCACACCATCAAATAGGTCGAGTTGTACCAGTCGGCCGATTCCGGCACGTCCGTCTGTTCGCCCCACACTTGCGGGCTGGCGGGCGGCAAGTCGCAGTACCAGTCGTAGAAGCTCAGGGCCACGCCGCCGATCAGCGACAGGTAGCGCGTGCCGGAGGCATAGCTGACCATGGACATGGCGGGAATCGGCGAGAAGCCGACGATGCGGTCCGGGCCATATTTTTTGATCGTCAGCGCATTCGCGGCGGCGATGATTTCATTCGATTCTTCCCACGTGGCGCGCACGAAGCCGCCCAGGCCGCGGATGGATTTGTACTGCTGCGAGCGCACGGGATCCTGGCTGATCCAGTCCCAGGCCGTCACGGGGTCCATGGTCTTGCGCGCCTCGCGCCACATTTCCATCAGGCGGCCGCGCACCATCGGATACTTCACGCGCTGCGCCGAATACACGTACCAGGAATAGCTGGCGCCGCGCGGGCAGCCGCGGGGCTCGTGATTGGGCAGGTCGGGCCGCGTGCGCGGGTAATCGGTTTGCTGGGTTTCCCAGGTGATCAGGCCATTCTTGACATACACCTTCCAGCTGCACGAGCCGGTACAGTTCACGCCATGCGTGGAACGCACGATCTTGTCGTGCTGCCAGCGCTGGCGATAGGCGTTTTCCCAGGTACGGTCTTCATCGACCACGGTGCCATGGCCGTTGGAAAACGGCTCGGCGGGCTTGCTAAAAAATTTCAGGCGGTCCAGAAAGTGACTCATGCTACCTCCACATTACGCCGCGGACAGCGGCGCCAGGTCTTAAAAAACGCTGCAAGCAGGATGGCTCAAGCGTCGATACAAACAGTCTATCGATGCGCCCTGCTCGGCGGTATTGGCAAGAAGTCGGTTTCCCGCACCAGGAATGCATAGGCGGGTAGTCACTATTGCCTATGGGCACCGCAGACCTGCTGCGGTATACCTGTCGCCATCGTTCAACCAGGAGAAAACCATGTCCATCACCGATTACGCCAGCCTGCTGCGCAGCGCCCGCAACCAGGAGCAGCCGCAACGCCTGCTGTTCACCTTTACCCAGGCGCAGGCCCAGCCTGGCGGCCAGGGCAAGTCCCTCACGCCTGTGATGTGCGCAGACAAGCTGCCCGAGGAGCTGGACAGCTTCGATACATTGAAGGAGGAGTCGAAACAGATGCAGACGCACTGGGACGTGGTCTTCGTGGCGGGACTGGCGGGCCAGGACGGCCAGCCGCCCGCCGCGCAGGAATGCGAAGCGCCCCTGCGCGCCATGGTGACAGCCATCGAGCAAGGGCGCATCGACGGCCTGCTGGCGTTTGACCGCAGCGGGGATTTGTTACGTTTTAGCTGAGGGAACTTGTCGGATTACGCCCTGCGGGCTAATCCGACCTACATCATTCTTCCACCAATTATGCAAGGTAGGTCGGATTAGCGTAGCGTAATCCGACACATTGTTGGCGGCACGTTTCGGATTACCTGGCCGCATCGGGCCACGGGCGCTCATGCAGATGCCGCGCGCGCTCTATCGGGCATACCAGGGGCAAAAACTGCTGCTGGCGCGCCGAATACGCCATCAGGGCGCCGCTGTCGATGTCGAAATACCAGCCATGCAGTTTCAACACCCCTTGCTCCACCCGGCGCTTCAGCCAAGGGTAGGTCAGCAGATTGTCCAGCGACTGCAGGATGCTGGCCAGTTCGCACGCATGGTGCTGCTCTTCCGATGAGCGGTGCGCCAGCTCGCGCCGCACGCGCTGCGCCACCGGTTCGGCAATGCGCATCCACTGGCCGACGAAGTCCGTTTCCTGGCCTTCCGCGCGCGGCTGCGGTTCCAGCAACGCGCGGATGCCGCCGCAGCGCGCATGTCCGAGCACGATCACCCTGGCCACTTCGAGCTTGCAGACGGCGAACTCGATGGCCGAGCTGACGCCGGGCGGCGCGTCGGGCGTACACGGCGGCACCAGGTTGGCGATATTGCGCACGACGAACATGTCACCCGGGTCGCTGCCCGTCAGCAGCATGGGGTCGACGCGCGAATCGCAGCAACCGATCAGCAAGGTCGTGGGCCGCTGCCCATCGCGCAAGCTGTCGTACAAGGTCTGCGGCTCGCTGAAGTACTGCTGCTGAAACAGGCTGAAGCCGTTGACGAATTTTTCCAGTTCTTCCATGACATACTTTCATTTCCTCAACGTCTGGCAAGAACGACTTGCCAGACGTTCTAACTAGCAAGGCATCGGCGCGTTCTTGCGGGCATAGCACCACCAGGTGATCGCGATGCAGCTGACATAAAAGCCGATGAAGCACCACAGGGCCGCATCGGGGCTGCCCGTCAGCGAAATCGAGGTGCCATAGCTTTTCGGAATGAAGAAGGCACCGTAGGCCGCCACGGCCGACGTGAAGCCCAGGACTGCCGCCCCCTCCTTGTTGGCGTCGACGATGGCTTGCTCCTGCGCCGCCTTGCCCTTGCCGGCGGCCGCGCGCTGATGCTCCGTCAAAAAGATCACGGGAATCATGCGGAAGGTCGACGCATTGCCGATGCCCGTGCCGGCGAACAGCAGCATGAACATCCAGAAGAAGCCACTAAAACTACCACCCACGCCGGCTTGCGGCATGAAGTACAGCACGCCCAGCACGGCGCCTATCATCAGCAGGAAGGACCACAGGGTGACGCGGGCGCCGCCCAATTTATCGGAAATCACGCCACCGGCCACGCGCGCCAGCGCACCTACCAAGGGGCCGAGGAAGGCATAATCGAGCGGGTTCACGTCGGGGAACTGGATCTTGATCAGCAGCGGAAAGGCGGCCGAATAACCGATGAAGGAGCCGAAGGTGCCCGTGTACAGCCAGCACATGAGCCAGTTGTGCTTGCGCTTGAAGATCACGGCCTGTTCGGAAAACGAAGCCTTGGCCGAGGCCAGGTCATTCATGCCGAACCAGGCCAGCAAGGTACTCAAGGCGATGAATGGCACCCAGATGAAGCCCGCGTTTTGCAGCCACATGTCCTTGCTCACGCCATTCTTGATCCAGGTGAGCGAATCGCCGCCCCAGGCGCCGAAGACGGCGAAGGTGATCACCAGCGGCACGACGAACTGCACCACCGACACGCCCAGGTTGCCCAGGCCAGCATTCATGCCCAGCGCGAAGCCCTTGCTCGCCTTCGGATAGAAAAAGCTGATGTTGGCCATCGACGAGGCAAAATTGCCGCCGCCAAAGCCGCACAGCAGCGCCAGGATCAGCATGGTCGGATAGCCCGTGTTTACATCCTGCACGGCCAGGCCGATGCCGATCGCGGGAATCAGGAGCGATCCCGTGGAAATGGCCGTCCAGCGGCGGCCGCCAAAGATGGGCACCATGAACGAATAAAAGATGCGCAAGGTGGCGCCGGACAGGCCAGGCAAGGCCGTCAGCCAGAACAGCTGGTTGTTGCTGTAGGTGAAACCGATGTTGGGCAGGTTGACGACCACCACGCTCCACACCATCCACACGGCGAACGCCAGCAGCAGCGCGGGAATCGAAATCCACAGGTTGCGCGCGGCCGTGGCCTTGCCCGTGTTTTGCCAGAAGCTCGGGGTTTCCGGCTCCCACGTATTGATCATGTAGCGGCTCACGAGCTTACTCATAACGTTACTCCTGCAGGTTGAGGGTTAGTCGCCGCACGGAGCGGCTTGAACGAGAAATACATCCAGACGAGGGAAACGCAGACGGTGCCGTACAGGAGCATGAAGGCGCTCGAGCGCACGCCGGTGAAGTCCACCAGGGCGCCGAACATCACGGGCAAGATGAAGCCACCGAGACCGCCCGCCAGGCCCACCACGCCCGAAACGGCACCGATATTGTCGGAAAAGTCATCACCGATGAACTTGAAGACGGACGCCTTGCCCACGGCCATGGCGATGCCGACGATGAACAGCAGCGCGGTGAACCACAGCGGCGACAGGCCGATGTGGATAGCCAGCGGCCCCGTGACAGTTTCCACCACCATCTGCGTTTGCGGATACGACAGCAGGAAGAAGCACACCCAGCACACCCACATCACGGCCCACGTCACCTTTGCCGCACCGTATTTGTCCGAGATCCAGCCGCCCAGCGCGCGCAGCACGCCGCCAGGCAGCGAGAAGCAGGCGGCCAGCAGCGCCGCATGCTTCAGGTCGAAGCCGTATTCGGCCACGTAGTACTTCGTCATCCACAGCGCCAGCGCCACGTAGCCGCCGAACACCACCGAGTAGTACTGGCAGTAGCGCCACACGCGCGGGTCCTTCAGCACCTTCATCTGCGCCGAAAAGCTTTCGCCCGATGGTGCCAGGTGTGATTTGTCCGTGTACGAAAACAGCCAGAAGATGATGGCCGTGGCCAGCATGGCCACCGCATACACCTTCGGCAGCATTTGCCAGCCAAAGGCGGCGACGATGCCCGGCGCGACGAACTTGGTCAGCGCCGAACCGGAGTTCCCCGCACCGAAAATGCCCATTGCCAGGCCGCGGCGCTCCTTTTCATACCAGCGCGCCACATACGGCGTACCGACGGAGAACGAGCCGCCCGCCAGACCCACGAACATGCCCAGCAAGAGGAAGTGCCAGTAGGCGGTGGCGTAGGAAATCAGGTAAATCGGCACCACGCTGGCCAGCATCAGCAGGAAGAAAACGCGGCGTCCGCCGTATTTGTCCGTCCAGATACCCAGCGGCACGCGCACGAGGGAACCCGTCAGCACGGGCATGGCGGCCAGAAGGCCGAATTGCGTTTCCGTCAAGCCCAGGCTGGTCTTGATGGGGATGCCCAGCACGGCAAACATCATCCATACCGCAAAGCAGATGGTAAACGCGAAGGTACTGCTGATCAGCACGGACGCCTGCTTGCGCCGCATGCCCGGTTCGACTGCCTTGTTACTACTGTTGTTCTTAGTGCCATCTAGGGTAGCCACGATGTTTCTCCATGAATGCACTGGCCGTCTGGCCAGCCGTCCCGACCAGCTTACGTGGCAGTGACGAAAGGCACTATCGGCCACAGGGTGATTTTGGGAAGGCAATCTGGATAGCCGCATCGGCAAAAGTGACTAGATGCAGGCACGCGGACCTAGCCTGGATGGCGGGCGTTTTACAAACGGACGTATTTTTGGCACACTCGGCGCCTGGAGAATAGGAGCGGCATGGAGAACAGGAACGAAACAGACACCGTCCTCACGCGCGCGGCCCAGGCTGGCGATGTGGAAGCCATGCTGGCCTGCGATGCGTACGCGCAGGCGCACGCCAGCCGGGGCGATGCCGTGGGCGCCGCCGTAGGCAAGGGGCAATGCCTGGTGGCCATTTGCGCCGGCCAGGTGGCCGGCTATGTCCTCACGCACGACGACTTCTTTGGCTACGCTTTTGTCTCGCTGGTGGTAGTCGCTCCCGGGCAGCAGCGGCGCGGCGTGGGCTTGCGCCTGCTGGCGGCCGCCGAAGCCGCGTGCCAGACAGCGAAAATATTCACCTCGACCAACGCGTCCAACCTGGCAGCGCAACAGTTGTTCGCCCGCGCGGGCTTCGTGCGCAGCGGCCAGATCGACCATCTCGATGAGGGTGACCCGGAGTTGGTGTACGTAAAATGGTGCCGCTGATTGCGCGTCCTCCCGACGGCGTATGGCGCGGCACGTCAAAGGCGGCTATGCTGGCGCCATCGTCAATCAACGCCCATCACATCACGCATGGATTATCTGAGCCTCAAGCATTTCCACATGGGTTGCGCCGCTGCCAGCGGCTTTCTTTTCCTCTTGCGTGGCGCCTGGATGTTGCGCGCCTCGCCCGCCTTGCAGCAGCGCTGGGTAAAAATCCTGCCGCACCTGGTCGACACGGCCTTGCTGGCCAGCGCCATCGCCCTGGCCGTGTGGAGCGGCCAGTCGCCGGGCAGCCAGCCCTGGCTGGCCGCCAAGCTGTGCGCGCTGGTGGCCTACATCGTGCTGGGCACCATCGCCCTGAAACGTGGCAAGACGCCAGCCGTGCGCGGCGCCGCCTTCGCACTCGCCGTGCTGGTATTTGCCTACATCGTCGCCGTGGCCGTCACCAAACAGGCATGGCCACTCTGATACATCAGAAGATATAGCGCAGGGTGACGCTGGCGTTGCGCGGGGCGCCCCAGTAACCCTGGTTGTACATGCCAAGCTGGCTGTAGTAATGCTTGTCGAACAGGTTGTTGATGTTCGCCTGCAGGGACAACTGGCGCGACAGCGCGTATTTCGCCATCAGGCTGGCCACGGCATAACCGCCCTGCTCCACGCGCTGCGTGCCCTTCGGTCCGGTGGCGTCGCGGTAGGCGCCGCTTTGCCAGTTCACGCCGCCGCCCACGGACAATGCGCGCCAGCCGCCAGGCAGCTGGTATGTGGAAAACACGCGCGCCAGGGTTTGCGGCACATAGCTGTTCAGGCGCGCTCCCTTGTTGTCCTCGGCCGCCGCGTGCGACAGGCTGGCCGATACGTTCCAACCCTGTGCCAGCTCGCCCGAGACGTCCAGTTCCACGCCCTTGCTGGTGGTGCCCGATGCCGCGTAATACGCCTGCGTCAGCGAATTGCCGACAAAATGGCCCGTGTCTTCCTGCGCCAGGCCATCTTGCGCGATGCGGAACACGGCCAGCGCCGCATTGAGTTTGCCGCCGAAATACTCGCCCTTCACGCCCGCTTCCAAATTCTTGCCTTGTACGGGATCAAGGTAGCGCCCGAAGCGGTCCTGGTAGCCCTGCGGCTTGAAGATCTTGCTGTAGCTGGTGTACAGCGCATGCTGTGCATCAATATCCCACACGAGGCCCGCGTAGGGCGTGACGGCGTGCTTGGCATAGGAGTAGTTGCCGCCCCAGTCATCGACGTGGTCAGCCTTGTAGCGGCTGTAGCGCGCGCCGACGATCAATTTCAATGGGTCGGCCAGCGACAAGCGCGCCGTGCCATAGATGCCACGCTGCTGCACCGTATCGAGCAGCTTCCAGCGGTAAAAATTCGGGTCATTCCAGTCCGGCTCCGGCGCCACGCCCTGCCACTGATGGAAATTGGCGTAATCGACGCTGCCGCCCGAAATGCCAGGATTGCTGGCGAACTGGTTGCTGCCCGAGACGCCGAACGCCAGGTCGTGCGTGCGGCCCAGCAGCTGCAGCGGCCCTTGCACATAGGCGTCGACGCTATCCTGGCGCCGCGTGCCCGAGTAAAACCCGGGGCTGCCCGTCACGCCCTGCCCCGTGGCCTTGTCTGGCCAGGTATAGGCGAAGGTCTCGGCGGCCGAATAATTGCCCCAGCCGTGATTCAGCATGGCCGTCAGGTTCCAGCCCTTGCCCAGGTCCTGCTCCAGGCGCAGGAAAGCCGTCTGGCTGGTGCTGAACCAGCGGCTCCAGGTGGCTGCCGTCGTGGTGGAGCGGGAAAACGTGGCGTGCTCGCCATCCGCATACCACAGCGGCAAGCCGCCATACATGCCGCCGCGCGGGCGGTTATCCTGGTATTCATAGCCGGCGATCAGCACGCTGCCGGGCGCCAGGTCCGCTTCCACGGTGGCGTAGGCCATGGCTTTCTTGCCGTGATACAGGTTCACATACGATTCGCTGTCCTGGTAGCTGGCCACGACGCGCCCACGCACCTTGCCATCGCTGCTCAAGGGCGTGGACAGGTCGGCGCTGGCGCGCGCATTGTTCCAGGAACCCAGGCTCAGGGCGGCATTCCCGGCCAGCTGCCTCGAAGACGCGCGCTTGCGCACCAGGTTGATGGTGGCCGACGGCTCGCCAGCGCCAGTGAGCAGGCCCGTGGCGCCGCGCACGATCTCGACCCTGTCGTAGGCCGTCATGTCCAGAGTGCTGTCACCCACGTTGTAGGCATTGTCGACCGTGGTGGGAATGCCGTCGTACTGGTAGCTGGCGATGGAAAAGCCGCGCGCAAAGAATGAGGTACGGTCGCTGTCGTAGCGGTTGATGGCCACGCCGGCCGCGTTTTGCAGCACCTCCTCCACCGTCTGTAAATTTTGGTCGTCCATCTGCTGGCGCGTGACCACGCTGACGGCTTGCGGCGTCTCGCGCACGGACAGGCCCAGGCGCGTGGCCGAGCGCATGGTCTGCGTCGTATACGAGCCGCTGCCTTCCGTCGCGCCATTCGCCTCGGCGCTCGCGCTGACCTTCATCTCGGGCATGGTCTGGCCGCCATCGGCCGCAGCCACGTCGAGCACATAACCGCCATTTGCCTGCGGCACGGCGCGCAAGCCGGAACCGGCGACGATGGCGCCCAGCGCCTCGGGCACGCTGTAGCTGCCCGTCAGTCCGGCACTGCGCTTGCCCGCCACGGTGGCGGCCTGGTAAGAGATCATGGTGCCCGTCTCCTGGCCGAAGCGCACCAGCACCTGTTCCAGGGTGCCGGCGGGTATCGCCAGTTCGATGCGCGCCGCATTGGCTGCCTGGGCAATAGGTGCGGCAGCCGAGGCGCCGCTGGCGGCGAGCAGCCACAGGGCGTGGCTGACGGCCAGCGCCACCACGCTGCGGCGGCATGTGCTGGAAGCGGAAGAGGCGTAAATAGGTGTTGTGCTGGGCATGCGGACTGTTTTCCTGAAAGTGAATGAAGGGTTCACTTGCTATGTCACGCGAAAATCGAAAACCCCTCAGTTTTTCAGAAATTAATCATGAATTCTTCCGATGCGGCACCACGGTCACCCAGAAGCGCGTGCTCTCGCGCACGTCGACGGGCAAGGTGCGCGTCAGCATGTCGAGTACTTGCACCGTATCGGCCAGCGGATAGATGCCCGAAACGCGCAGGTGGGCGATGGCGGGATCGCAGGCCAGGCGGCCATGGCGGTAGCGGGCCAGCTCACCGACAAAATCGGCCAGCGGCATGTCGTGCGCCACCAGCATGCCTGCCGTCCACGCATCCGCGCCGGCAGGCAGGGCTTGCACTGCACCGATCTGCGCCGCCGTAAAGCTGGTTTGCTGGCCGGCCTGCAGCCTGCGCGCCGCATCGGGCGCTTGTTCCGGCACCATGTCGACGGCGCCCGCAAACACGCCCAGGCGCGTGACTTCGCTGCCAGCTCGCACGGCAAAGCGCGTGCCCACGGGTTGCAAGCGGCCGTGGGCCGTGCGCACGAAAAAAGGCCGGCCCGCCACATCGCGCGCCGTAGCGACCATGATCTCGCCTTTTAACAGGGTCACCAGGCGCTGGTCCGCGTCGTAGCGCACGTCGATGGAGGTGGCCGTATTGAGGGTGATGCGCGTGCCGTCCGCCAGCACGACGTGGCGCAATTCGCCAGTGCCGGTGCGGTAATCGGCCAGCCAGTATCGCGCCTGCTCATCGCCGCCCGCCAGCCAGCCGCCGCCACCCACGGCCAGCAGCGCCAGCAACTTGAGCGACTGCCGGCGCGCCGCATTGGCCTGCGCATGCGCGGGCTTGCGCACCAGGGTGCCGTGCGCCAGCGGCGCGGGCAAGGCACGCATGCGCGCCATGCAGCCTTCCACATGCTGCCAGGCTTGCTCGTTTTTCGGGTCGCTGCCGCGCCAGGCGCACCACGCCTGCTCCACTTCCGGCGTGGCGTCACCGTCCTGCAGGCGCACCAGCCATTCGACCGCCTGCAAGCTGGCCGCTTCCGGCGTCAAGGCGCCCATCACGGCGCCGGCTGGGAAAAGAAACACTGGTGCATGGCTTTAACCAGGTGGCGCTGTACGGTGGCCAGTGAGATATTCAGTTCCAGCGCGATGGCCGCCTGCGGCATGCCATCGAGCTGCGACAGCAGAAAGGCGCGGCGCACGGCAGGCGCCAGGCCATCGAGGCGGCGGTCGATGTCGAACAGGGCTTCGAGCAAAATCGCCTGCGCCTCGGGATCGGGCGCACTTTGCGACGGCAGGCTGGCCAGGGTTTCCAGGTAGGCCGCCTCCAGGTCGCGGCGGCGGTACAGATTGCCCAGCACGCCTTTGGCCACCGTCGTCAGAAAGGCACGCGGCTCGCGCGCGGCGATGGCCTCGTCGCGGCTCAGCAGGCGCATGAAGGTGTCGTGCGCCACGTCGGCCGCGTCAAACGCATTGCCCAACTTGTGCCTGAGCCAGCCTTGCAGCCACCTGTGGTGTTCGTGATACAGGCTGCCCACCTCCTGGTGGACGCCGGATTGGGCAGCCGACACGTCGCATACTCCCTGGTTCGCAAATAATAATGATTCGCATTCTATATCTAGGCGGTGCTGCGGCGCAAGCGGTCGGCGGAGGGCGCGTGATCGGTTCTGCAGAACGCGCCAGCTTGCACGGCAATGATAGTATTTATGACATCTTGCACAAGCTGGCCATCCCGGCCATGCCGCCCCCATCGAAAGGCAAACATGCTGCTATCTGAACTGCTGACCAAGCTGACCTGCGGTGACCTGGAAGGAAAGGAGCTCGACGAGGCTGTCACCGCCATCACCGATGCGCCCTCCGCTCCACGCGACGAGTGGATCGACAGCGATGCGCAAGCCTACGCGGTGGCGATCCTCTCGCACCTGGTCGACTATATCGCGTCGAGCGACAAGCTCGATGAACTGCACGAACAGATACAAGACATGTTCGACGAATTCCCCGACTTCCCGTACGAACTGCTCAAGGAAAGTGGCGGCAGCGTGCTGCCCTATTTCGAGTGGCTGGACACGGAACTGGCGCAGCGCGCCGTGGAAGAAGGCGGCTATGACCTGATCCAGATCGACGGCAACGGTTCCGACGAAATGGATGCGCTGCTGGTGTACCGGCGCGATACAAACGACATCATCCAGGCGGCGGCATTGATGGGCGTGACGATAGGCCGGCCACTCACCTACTATCGCGGCATCGAGGCGATGGTGGGCAAGCGGCCGGGCTAAGGGCGCCTATTGCATCGGCAAGGCTGCCACATCGACGGCCGGCGCCTGGCCCGTGGCCGGGCGTGTGAAGTTCTGGCCGGTTTTCACGACATCGGCAAAAAAGCCGCCGTTATGCAGGTAAAACCTGCCGTTTTCCAGGCCGCCTGCGTAATCCATGCGCTGCGCGTTGGTGGCCGTGGCGTCGCCCGTGTAGCGCCCTGCCGTCACTTCCGACCAGGTGCCGGCAACGTTCCTCGCCCACTGGTTGCCGAACTGGACGCGGCGCTCCGTGTACCCCAGGGTATCGATGAAGTTCTCGAGGAAGGAATGCACGCCCGTCAAATATGTGCTGATGGCCGGCCGCTTCCAGGTGGCGATGTAGCGCCACTTGCCCGTTTCGGGCGCGAAGAACCAGGCCGAGTAATCGCTGCCGCCCTTGCCATCAGGCCGCGCGCGCGTGATGAAACGGTAGGTGGTGCCGGCCGCCCAGTCATACGACAGATAAGTCTGTCCGCCCGTGCCTTCGCCACCGAAAGCATTATCGACCACGCCGGCGCCCTTGCTGACTAGGGTGGTCTTCGCGCCATTGTCGGCATCCCACACCGAGAACAATATCCAGCGCTCGCTCGGTGACTTCACCTGGATGCCCATATAGCCCTGGCCGAAGCCGTTGGCCATGAAATAGGAGCCGATCGCATCCTGTCCCTTGGGTATCGTCATCTCGTTATAAAAATACTCGGTATTGGCCGGCACCGTGTAGCCCATGTGCACGGAAGGTCCGCGCCGCGACCAGTAATAATTAGCCGGATCGTTGGCATAATTGAGCGTGGCATTCGCCGTCACTTTCAGCGCGGTGACGTCGCCGAACGTGGCCTTGGCGCGCGTCAATCCCTGCAAGTCCACCTTCACATAGCCGGCCGCCGGCACATTGACGGTGCCGACGGCGTAGGTCTTGCTGGCCTTGCCGGCCAGCTTGACGTCGAACGGCGTGCCATTGATCTTCACGCGAATGGTGCTGTTGCCGCCATCGGCCAGGCTGGCGTCGAGCGCCACCTGGACGGGGCCCGCCCCGTCCACGCGGAAATACGTACTGGCTATCGCAGCCGAATTACTCCAGCCGGCCAGGCCATGTTCGCCGATGACGGCGCCCTCCTGCCCCCTGGTGATGAAGGCATTGCCGGCCAGTTCCACGCTGGCGGACGTGGCGGGCGCAGCCACGCTGGCGGCCAGCAAGGCGGTTCCGCCCGTGCTGGTGGTGGCGGTGGCGCCGCCGCAGGCTGCCAGCAGCAAGGGCATGGCGGGAAGGACTGCGTACAGCAATGAACCTCGGTGTTTCATCAACGTCTCCTGGAATAGAAAAAACCCGCTACGGCGGCAGGCGCGGTAGCGGGTTGTGAAGGCTTAGTACTTGCCGTCGAGGGCAAAGATCGGCTTGCGCGATTTCCACTGCCCGCCCGTGAAGTCCGGGAAGTCCAGGGTCTGGAAGTTGGCGGCAATAGACTGTTCGGACAGCGGCGTGATGGCGCTCCACGTCACGGCATCGTAGATATCGATCGGCATCGGCGCGTTGGCCTTGAGGGCTTCGACAAAGGCGTGGATGACGAAGAAGTCCATGCCGCCGTGGCCCGCGCCTTCCGCCTGCGCCGCGTACTTGCGCCAGACCGGGTGGTCATACTTGTCCTGGTAGGCCTTGAAGTCGTCCCACTGGTGCGGCTTGCTGACGCCTTCGATGTGAATCGAGTTGTTCAAGTCCATCCACAGGCCGTCCGTGCCTTGCACCCGGAAACCCAGCGAATACGGACGCGGCAGGCTCGTGTCGTGCTGCAGGATGATGGTTTCGCCGTTTTCGCACGCCAGCGTGGTGGTGACGATATCGCCCAGCTTGAATTTCACCTTGGCATTCGCATGCTGCGCGCCGCCCGGCTGCTTGACGATGTAGTCGTGCAGGCCGCGCGCCTTGGTGGCGAAGGCGTTGATGCGCGTAAAACGGTTGCCGCGGTTGATGTTCGTGTACATGGCGCACGGGCCGATGCCGTGGCTAGGATACAGTTCGCCATTGCGCTCGACCGAGTGCTGCGTGCGCCAATGGGCTTCCGACCAGCCCTTTTCGCCGAATTCCACGCCACCGCCATATGGCTTGGCCGGATTGCCGCTGTTGAATTTGACGGCGCGCAGATCGTGCTGGTAGCCGCCCTGCAGGTGCAGCAGTTCGCCGAACAGCCCCGCGCGCACCATCTGCAGCGCGGCCATCACATCGCGGCGGTAGCATACGTTTTCCAGCAACATGTAGGGCGTGCCCGTTTTCAGCTGGGTGTTGAGCACATCCCAGTGGTCTTGCAGGGTGATGCCGGCCACCACTTCGCAACCGACGGGTATCTTGGCCTGCATGGCGGCGATCGCCATGGGCGCATGGAATTCCCACGGCGTGGCGATGATCACGCCATCGAGTCCGCCCGCGTCCAGCATGCGCTTGTAGGCTTTCTGGTCGCGGTCTTCGCCATACGTGCGCGGACGCGGCTTGCCGGCTTTTTCCACCTGGCCCAGCGCGTGTTTCAGCATGATCGGTTCGATATCGCACAGGGCAACCACTTCCACATCATCGCGGCGCACCAGTTCCGCCAGCAGCACCTGGCCACGCATGCCCGTGCCGATCAGACCCAGGCGCACCTTGTCGCGGGCGGCGGCAGGGGCGGCGTTGGCGGCGCCAGGCAGCAATGCGCTGCCGGCCATGGCGCCACCGGCCAGCGCGGCGCTGGCGGACAGGAAATTGCGTCGATTGAATTGTGTTGTCGTCATTGGTCTCTTCTCGCTTCCATTGGTAATGATCGTCGCCGGCCCGCCGCTTGGCAGACCGGCTGCAGTTTAATAGGTGTATTCAGCAGTGAAGCGCACGGACCGCGGCGCCGTGCGGCCGGCCACCTGCAAATAGCTGCGGGCGATGGCTCCATGGTCTTCGCGCGTCTCGTTATAGCGGGTCACGGTCTGGCTGTTGAACACATTGAAGACGTCCACTTTCAGGCTCAGGCCCTTGACGGCGCTGGGAGTATAGGCCACATTCATGTCCAGCTGGGCTTGCCATGGCAGGCGGCCCTGGCTGCCGCGCGGCGCCGGCTTGCCATTGCAATAGAAGTAGGAATCGCCGTAATCGTTCTCGAACTTCAGGTTATCGGGCAGCGCGCCGATGCAGTTGCGTGGCGCGCCCGAGGTCAGCGACAGGTTGGCGCCCACCGTCACGTCCGGGATGACCTGCATGAAGCCGTAGGCCTTGAAGGCGTGGCGGTGGTCGCCCGGCAGGTAGCCATAGGCGTTGTACATCAGTTCCTTGTGGTCGTCGCTGACTGTCAGGCCCACGTCGCCGCCGCCGATGCTGTCCGTCTGGCCTTCCATATTGCCCTTCAGCGCGGACAGGGTGTAGGTCAGTTTGCCGTACCAGCCGTTCGTGTAAGGATGTTCGACGAACATGTTCAAGGCGCGATAGGTGCGCGATGGCAGCGGATTGCCCCACTCTGCCGCCGAGATATCCACGCGGCGCAAGCCCTTGCCGTCATCGAAGTCCACCATCAGGCTGTTGTCGCGGCCCGGGTTGATGATGGCGCACTGGAAGCCGCCCCAGTTGCTCGTGTCGACGCTGTTGCGCGTGGCCCAGGCTTGCAGCGGACGCGCGTCGCAGACGTCGTCGTTGGTATCGTTCAGCTTGCGGTACAGGACGCTGGCGCCCACCACCAGTTTCTTGCTCAGGGCACGTTCGAAGCCCAGCGAGAATTCATCCTGCGACAGCGGTTTCAGGCCGATGGCCGTCACTTCGCGCGCATCGCGGCTCTGGCCATAAGCGTTGTTGGCCGAATATGGCTTGCTGATCGCATGCAGGCCCGTCGGTGCGCCAGTGACGGGATCGACGCCCGTGTAAGTGTACATCTCGCTGGTGGCCAGGAAGGGGCTGGCCATGTTGCTCGACAAATTCGATGGCACCGGCAAGTGGTAGCGGCCGCCGTTGGCAAAGAATTTCAGGGTGCCGTCGCCCAGGTAATCCCAGGTGGCGCCCACGCGCGGGGCAATCATGTTGCGCTGCGAAATGAAAGCCACGCCATCGGTGCTGTAGTTGGTGAACTGTTCGCGGCGCAGGCCCAGGTCCAGCAGCACCCGTTCGGTGACCTGGTAGTGATCCTGAATGTATTGCGCCGATTGCACGCTGGTCGGACGCGCCAGGTTGGCGTTCAGGTCCTTGCTGACGTAATAGCCTTGCGCGCCATAGCCGCCCCCCTGGGCCGGCGTCTCAAAAGCGCCGTTGATAGCCCGGTTCGGATCGGTCGCCCGCTGGTAGCTCCAGCGGTAGCCACCGGCCAGACTCAGGCCCACCTTCGATTCCACGTCGATGCGATCGATGCCACCGCGCAGCGAGTGCTGGCCCAGTTTGTATTCGAGATCCAGGCGCTTGGCTTTCTGGCGGTCTTCCGACGACGGGTCGACCAGGGTGCCCGTCACCGTTTGCGGATTGGCGTACGCCAGGCCAGGCACCTGTGTCGATGCATTCGACGACGTTTGCGCCAGCAGCGGATTGTAGCCATTGGGCGTACGGGTGTGCGAAGTGCGCGATTCGCCCATCATGGCCGTCACCGTCAGATTGTCCGTCAGGTAGCCCGTGTATTTGAAGATGTCGATATTGGCGCCCGGCGCGGCCGATGAGCCGCAGCAGTTGACCGTCGTCTCGCCCTTGCCTGCCTGTACGCCGTTGCTCGCATGCGTGGCGTAGCTGTAGCCATACGCCTGGCTGTCCGTCTTCGTGCGGTCATACAGCTTGGTGTATTCGAAGTGATGGTCGTCCGTCAGGTTGTAGTCGAGCTTGGCCATCATGCGGTCCACCTTGCTCTGGCTGGTGCTCCAGCCGCGCGCCAGGGCCGTGCCCGAGTCGGCGGTGGCGGCAACGGCCTGGCTGTCGGTGCGCGTCTGTTCCAGCGCCACGAAGGCGAACAGCTTGTTCTTGATCAGGGGGCCACTGCCGTACAAGCCCACCACCTTGCTGGTGCTGCCATTGTCGCGGTTCCAGTACAGCAGATTGCCGTCCGTCTTGGGATTGGCGCCCGTATTCGGGTAATAGGTGTTTTCCGGCTCGCCCTTCAGCGAGAGGGGGATGATGGACACCTTGCCGCCGAATTCGACCTTGTTGCCGCCGCTCTTGGTGGTGATGTTGATCACGCCGCCCGTGGAGCGGCCAAACTCCGAACCATAGCCGCCCGACAGCACCTGCAGGTTCGAGATCGCGCCAAACGGCAGCTCCGACGCGCCCACCTGGGTCAGGATGTTGGTGATGGGGAAGCCGTTGACGTAAAAGGCGTTTTCCGACTGGCCCGACCCGCCGATCGATGGCGCATTGCCGTACACGCTGTTGGTGCCGCGCGCCACGCCCGGCGTCAGCTGCACGATGGAAGCCACGTCGTTACCGACTGGCAGCGCTTTCAATTCCTTGGCGGTGAAGATCACGCCATTGTTCGTATTCGACACGTCGATCGGATTGCGCGACGCTTTCACCACGACGGTCTGCTCCTGCCCCACGGTACCGGCCGCGCTGGCAGGGCCGAAGTTGGCTTCGGCGCCCGCGCCGATCAGCGCTTCGACTTCCTGAGATGCCTCGACCGAACCGGCACGCAGCACGCGCACCGCATAGCGGCCTGGCGGCATGGAGTTGGCCACATAGCGGCCCGACGTATCCGGCGTCAGGGTACGCTGCACGCCCGTCGCCAGGTTTTCCAGCACCACGGTGGCGCCGGCAGGTGCGCTCACTTCGCCGAAAATGGTACTGGTGGCGTTCGACTGTGCCCAGGCCTGGCCTGGCACGCCGGCCGCCAGTGCGATCACGATCGCGGCGGCGCGGCTGATGTCGCGCAATTTGAGTCGGGTGGTATGCATGATTGTCTCTCCGTCTATATCGAGGGTTTTACGCGCCCTCCCAGCTCCAGGGCGGAGTCGGGGGCGCAATTTTTATGGTGGTCGTCGGCCGGTGCAGCCAGGCAACCGCACCTTTCGGGAAATCGGTCCGTATCGGCCGATTTTCGTTTTCTTGGGATTACTTTAAAAAGAAAAATAAGTATCGTCAATGAAAAGAAAGTTATAAGGCAAAATTATCGTTAAACGTGGCACGAAAAGGCGATTTATCTTTCGATTGAATGAGTGTCGAGGCAGATAACTTTCGTTACCGTGGTGTGGCAGATACACCTGAACGCAAGGAGACGGTCGGCAGCGCATATTTCGCACAGGAACCGGGGGAGAAAAACGCGAAAGTGGACATGGCTATCCACTTTCGCTTACGCTTATCTTTCGTATTGCGCATTTCGGAATGCTGTCTTTTTCTTTTCATGACAGTAGCCCAGCTCGCCATAACGCAGGTCGCGCTGGCGGGCCGGGGCATCATCACGTCTTAAAAGAACTTGTAGCTGGCCGAGAGGGCAAACTGGCGGCCGAACAGGTCCTGGCTATGGTTGTAGCCTTCCCATCCGTTCGGGTCGTAGTACGGCTGCTTGTTGAACGCGTTTTTCACGTTCAGGCCCACGTCCAGGTGCTTGATCGGCTTCCAGCTGAAGGCCAGGTTGACCGTGGTGTACGACGGCGCTCCCTTGCACTGTCCTGCAGGCAGGGCCACGGAGGCCGCAGTGCAGTTTTCCGGTGTGTTGTCCTTGTCCCAAGGACCATACGCCCAGCGCGTCTTGCCCGAGTAATTGACGAACACGCTGCTGACGAAGTTGTGGTAGCTCCAGTCGGCGTTGACGGTAGCGCGGTAGCGCGGCGAATCGTAGTAGCCGACGGTATTGCCCTTGATGTCGCTGCCGTCTTCGCTGTCATGGGTGTCGCGCTTGCGGATGGTGGCCGCGATGCCGGTGCTCAGCTTGCCCCAGTCGCCCAGCGCAAAGCGCGTGCGCGCATCGATGTCCACGCCGTCCATCAGGGTACGGCCACGGTTCGAATACGAGTTGATCAAGCCGCCCAGGTTGCCCACCGAGTAGCCCGGCACGCCAGCCGCGCACACGCCCGCGTTGGCGGGATTGGCGCACATGGCCGCCACCGCCGCCATGTTGCCCCGGTCCGCGTCGGTCAAGCCATTGCGGATGGCGCTCGACGTGCCGGCCAGAGTGGGGCCGTACTTGTCCACCAACTCCGTAAACAGCTCGTTGAAGTCCTGGCGCACGATTTCGTCGCGGCGGTTGATGAACCAGTAATCGAGCGAAATGCTCACGTCTTTGGCCGGCTGCAGGACCAGGCCCACGGTCGAAATCTTGGCCTTCTCCGGACGCAGGTTCTGGTTCGGCGGGGTCAGGCCGCCCACGGTCGTCGAGCAATTCGAATTGAGCAAGCTCTTGCCCAGGTCCGCATCCGTCGCCACCCGGGACTTCATCAGGGCGCGCGCCATGGCGTTCGTTTCATCGCAGCGCACAGTGTCGCGGATGCCGCCCACCTGCGCAAAGACGCCGCCCGAACCCGCTTCAGCCAGATTGGGCGCGCGGAAGCCCTCGGAATATGTCCCGCGCAGCATCAGGTCAGGCCGCGCGCGCCAGATCACGCCCAGCTTGGGCGCCAGGTTGGCGGCGAAATGCGGATATTTGTCCAGGCGCGCGGCCGCATTGACTTCCAGCGTGTCGCTGAGCGGCACCACCACTTCGCCAAACACGGCGGCGATGGTGCGCCGGCCATCAAACCAGGAACCGCCCTGCTGCGTGATCAGGCCATTGGCCGCGTCCGCGTTGCCGGGCGTGAGGAAGCTCTCACGCATGATGTTGGTACCCACGGCGGCGCGCACTTCGCGCTCACCGAGCTTGAACAAGGTGCCTTCCAGCTTCGCATCCCAGGTCATCAGCTTGGTCCAGGATTCGATGGCGAAGGTCGGGTAGGCGGCACGCAGGAGCGCCGCGTTGGCGTCGCTGATTTCGCCGAACTTGTAGGCGGGATTGTCCGAGATATACGTGCGGCCGCTGACAGGGTCTTTCGTGAACGGGCCAAACGCCTGTTCAAAACCCTTAATGTTGATATTCGCCGTCTGGAACAGCGTGGAGTGGCTGCCCGCCACGCTCAGCGCCGTTTCAAAATCCCAGCCGCCGCCGATGCTGCCGCGCAAGCCGACGAGCGCGCGGTAGTTTTCATCGACATTCTTCTGGCCGAAGTGGCTCGTCGCATCCTGCAACAGGTAATTCAAGCCGGCCGCACCGCCCATTTTGGCCACCATGTCGGCATCGAGCTTGCCTTTCAGGTAGACGTTGTTCGGGCTCAGGAAAGGCGTGGCGAAGGTGTTGAGGGTATTGCCTGTGTTACGCGCGAACCAGTTATTTGTGCTGCCACTGTTGAAGCTGGACGGACCATTCTCGCCGCGCATCTTGATGTGAGTGAAGGCGCCTTCCGCGAACGCTTCCATGTCGCCACCCAGTTTCAGCCGGCCGCTCAGGTAAGCCGTTGCACGCTCCGAGGTCGGGCCCGTGTCGAGCTGGTTGGGCAGCGCATTCCACACGCAGCGACTACCCGACGCCTCTGTGATGCTGTTGTTGCAGCCTGGCGCGGCGCGCTGGGTGCGGGCATTGTTGTTGGCCTTGTCGAAGACAAAGAAGGTCCCGGGATTCATCACACCCGGTTCGCTGCCGACGCCCACGCGCATGTTCGGAATGAAATTGGGATTGTTTACATAAAAATACGAGGGACGCTTCTGGTAGGTATCGGCCAGCGCGATGCGGTCGCGCTGGTAGACGTTCACGGAACCGTAGATGTTGTAGCCGTCGCTGGCCAGGTCGCCCAGGCCGTACAGCACGCTGGCCTGGCGCTCGCCATAGGCTTTCACGCGGGGAGAAAACTCGCCGTTGGCGCGCGCTTCCAGGCCCTGGTAGCTCTTTTTGGTGATCACGTTGATCACGCCGGCCACGGCATCGGAGCCATACACGGCCGACGCGCCGTCCGTCAAAATTTCCATGCGCTCGATGGCGGCGGCAGGAATGGCGTCGATATTGACGAACATGGTCTGGAAGCCGGCTGGCGCGCCATAGAACGACAGGCGGCGGCCATTCAGCAGCACCAAGGTGCCCTGCGCCCCCAGGCCGCGCAAGTTCGCTTGCGAACCGCCGTCCGACCCCGTGAACATCGAGCGGAAGTCCTGCTGCGCCGGGCGGGCGGCGGGCAGGTTGTCGAGCACCTGCAGCAAGGTGAGCGCGCCCATGTTTTCGATCTGCTTGGCATTGATCACCTGTACCGGCGACGCCGTTTCCGCGTTGATGCGCTTCAGGCTCGAGCCCGTCACTTCGACGCGCGCCAGTTTCTCCTCCTCCGCTGCCAGCGCTGTCGACGCCAACCCTACCGCCACCATGGCGGCCATCAGTTTTTTCAAGTGCATTCCCATCTCCCTCTTATAAGTGATTTGTTTTCGTCAGGCTGCAAGAGCCCCTCCCCGGTCCGAAGAGGGGCTCGTTTTTAGTGAAATGATTGAAGGCCGGTTAGCGCGGCTTGACTGTCGCGCCTTCCGTGCCGGTCAGCACGGCATTGGCCCAGTTGCCGCACACCTGGGCCGGTTGGGCGCCGCGCGCGCCCAGAGTGCGCAAACTGAGCTGGCTCAGGCCGCGCACGTCGATTTCGGGTTTGACCACCCCGGGAGCCGTGACCAGGCCGCTGTCGTACAGCAGCCGCTCACCGCTCCATACCTGGAATTGCAAGCCGCCCGCGCTGCGGCAGCTATCGTCCACGCCCAGGTCGGCGCGCAGCAGATTCCAATTGCCAGCCAGCTGCAAGTCGATGCGGCTGGCTGGTCCCACGCCAAGGCCCTTGCGGAACCACAGCCCGTTCATGCGCATCTCGGCCGCCTTGCCGGCCGGCCGGTCTTTCGCGATATTCTTCGGCAGCGCCAGGTCCGACAGGTAGCGCAGCACCTCCTCGCCTTCGGCCATGCGGTGTTCGAGCACGCGGAATTCGGACAAGGTCACTGGCGCCACGTCGGTCGCCAGCGCCGCATCAAACGCGCGCGCCACCGGCCCCGCTTGCGCCGCAGTGACCATCGGATCGGTGGACGCTGCGCCGTCACCTTCCGGATTTTGCGTGCTCATGACGCGGAAGCGCAGCAAGCGCCCGGCCGTGGCCGGAAAGTTGATCGTCTGCTTGCCTTCCTGCAGCTTGAGGGTGCCGCGCACCAGCGGCGCCCCCCACTCGCCGTTGTTGTCGCCGATGTAGATTTCATAGTCGCGCACCTGGCCATGCTTCCAGTGCTGGTCGTTGCGCGGCGCCAGTTCGATGCCGTCCACCAAACGCCGTTCCGTAAAACCGATCACCCATTCGTGCGGACCGCTTTTCACGGACGGGCTACGCACGGTGCGGAACCATGTCTCCGGCTTGCCATCGAAGGCGTTTTCCAGCGGATAGCCGCTTTCTTCAAACGGACGCGCCACCACCTGCATGGCGTCGGCCGGCAAGGCGCGGCCCGGCACGGGGGCGGCCGGGAAATCTGCATCGATTCTCGCCACGGCCAGCGCACCAGCGACCTGCAGCATCAAAGGCTGGCGGATGTCCTGCGACGCCACTTTCACGTGCAGGGTGCCTTGCCGGTCTGCCGCGTCGAAATACCAGCCTTCGATCGCCTTGTCATAGGCGGCACGGACACCGGATGCCGCGATCAGGCGCTCACCCGCGCGCACGGCGGCCGGTGCCTTGCCCGCCAGCATGCGCAGCGCGTAACCGCGGCGCGCCTCCTGGCCCTGGTACTTGCCATCGACGGCGCCGATGTCGACCTGCACATCGCCGCCCGTCTGGCGCATGCGGATGACTTGCTGGCTGAAGGCGCCGCCCTGGTACTGGCGCGTGTTGCCGTCGTCTTCATACAGCGTATACGCGGAATCGCCATGCGGGTAGATATCGAGGGTCAGCTGATCCTTGGGCTTCTGGCCGTCGTACAACATTTCCGGATACATGGGCAGGATGGCGCCAGCGCGCACAAACACGGGCAGCTTGTCCAGCGTCACCTGCATATCCAGGTCGCGCCCTTTCGCGTCCGCCGTGGCCTGGCGGCCATCCCAGTAGTCGTACCACGTACCTTGCGGCAGGTGGATGCCCTTGCGCCAGCCGCCGCTGACGGCCTGGCTGCGGTAAACGGGCGCCACCAGCACGTCGCGCCCCAGCAGGAATTGGTATTTGTACGCTTCCGTGTAGGCGGCCGGGTCTTGCGGGTAATCCCACATCAGGCCGCGTACCAGCGGTGCGCCCGATTGCTCCGCTTCGCGCACGAGCGTATACATATACGGTGTCAAACGCATCTTGAGTTTCAAATAGCGGCGATTGATGTCGCGGTACGGCGCATCGAACCACCACGGATGCTTGCGCTCGGCCGCGGCCCAGCCGGACATGCCCATCAGGACGGGCGTAAAGCTTTTCCACTGCAGGTCGCGCAGATAGGTTTCCGGGCTGCCGCCGAAGATGGCATCGACGTCACCGGACGCATACGCCTGGCCCGACAGGCCCGAACCGATCAGGGTCGGAATGTGCCAGCGGATGTAGTCCCAGCTGGCGCTCTGGTCCCCCGTCCACGCCACGGCGTAGCGCTGGATACCGGCCCAACCCATCACCGTCCACAGGAAGGGGCGGCTGTCGGAATTGTTCAGGATGCCGTCGTAGGCTGATTTGTTCGCATCCATGGCGAACTGGTAGCCCTTGCCCGTCCACGCCACGTCCAGCTTTTGCACGCGGCTGCCCGCCTGGCCCACTTCCCAGGCGATCTTGTCGACACCATTTTCCGTCCACAGGCCCGTGCGGAAGCCATAGCCAGCCAGTCCCTTCACCGTTTCCGGCAAGTTCGTATAGCCGCAGCCATAGCCATCGTTGGGCAGGATCCAGCCGCCCGGCATGTCGTGTTCGCGGTACTGGCGCGCCACCGTTTCCACCACGTCCGGCGTCTTGCCCGTGGGGCCATCGGTCCAGCCCTTCGGCACGGAGCCGGGCTTTTTCACATTGTCGCCGTCGTTGTAGCAATCGGCGTCGCCGTATTCCAGTGCCCAGCGGGGCAACATGCGCGCGCGGCCCGTCAAGTCAGTGTAGCGGGCGACGACGTCGCGCAGGTCCTTGCCGACAAAGAAATACGCATCGAAGCGGCCTTCCGCGTGCTGCAGCGAGATCTGCTCCTTGTCGCGCAAGTCGTAATTACCGTCGGACCAGGTATTGCGCAGCATGCCCCAGCCCCGTGAACTCATCAAAAATGGCGCGGGATTCGGGCGGTCGCCCTCTTCCCAGCCGCCCGAATACGACACGGGCACCTGCTTGCCCTTGAATTCGAAGCGGCCATTTTGCTGGCCGCCACCGAAATAGCGTTCTCCCGGCAGGCTGGAAAGCACCTGCACGCCCTGCTTGTCGTCCAGCGACAAAGGCTGCACCTCGCGCCACAGCGGTACCGCGTCGCCCTTGCGGAACAAGGTAAAGCGCAAGGGTTTGCGGTCGATGCGCAAGCTCAGGGCCTCGGTGCTGATCAGGACATGGTCGGCCTGCTCGCTGAGCTGATACGCCACCTGCGCCGCAGGCTGACCGACAACGATGGGCGCGGCCTTGTCGCCCGGCCCCGTCAAACCGGCCTTGCCGCCCGCCTGGATGCGCAGCACGTCCACCTGTGGCAGGCTGATACGCAACTGCATGCCCGTATCGCTGCGCACATCCCAGCCCAGCGCCTCGCCCTTGGCCACGTCGGCCAGGTGCACGGCGGAGAGCGACTGCAAATTGCCGAGCGGCGCGGCATGCAGGCCAGGGGCAGCCAGGGTGGCAAGTGCGGCGAGGACACAGGCGGCAAGGACGCGGCGGGGAAGCGGGAGTGGATTCATCAGGCGGCTTTCAGAAAATCGAAGTGATGGAAATACTTTAAGAAGAAAAATAAATATCGTCAATCAAAACAAAGTTTTGCAAGCAATTTATTAATAAAATGCCCAAAATTGGCGCATTTTCCTTACGTTTCACCAAAATGTCACAAAACATACTTTCGTTATCGTCGCATTTCAGCGACAAGCAGCAGCTCAACTGGGTTTCATGCGGCACCGCAACACGATCCAGACCCGATAAAACGACATTATTTCGCAAGTCGAAAAACAATTTACTTTCGTTTTACTTTCGTATTTGACTTTTCGAAATTTAGTATTTATGCTTTCTCCAACAAACACTTTACTGACACTCCATGACTACCCTACTTCAGCGTGACATTCAAACCTGGCGCGACATCGGCGGCCTGCACACGGCCGAGGAAATCGCCCACCAGCCGGCCATCTGGCGTGCGCTGGCCGGCATTTTGCGCAGCGAGCAGGCCAGCCTGGCCGCCTTCCTGGGCGACGCGCTGTCCAATCCCGTGCAGCGCGTCATCCTGACGGGCGCCGGCAGCTCGGCCTACGTGGGCGAAATCGTCGTCGACACCTTGAATGCCGCCTGGCCCGCGCAGATCCGCGCCATCGCCACCACCACCCTGCTGACGCACCACGAGCTGTACCTGGAAGCGGACGCGCCCACCCTGCTCGTTTCGTTTGCCCGCAGCGGCGATAGCCCGGAAAGCCTGGCCGCCGTGGAATTGCTGCGCCAGGTCGTGCCCGGCGCGCGCTTCCTGAACATCACCTGCAACGCGGACGGCAAGCTGGCGCGCCAGGGCGCCAATGACAGCAATACCTATAACCTGCTGATGCCGGAAGGCAGCTGTGATCGCGGCTTCGCCATGACCAGCAGCTTTAGCAGCATGCTGCTGGCGGCCCTGTCGGTGCTGGGCAAGGGCACGGACCTGACCCGCCTGGAGACGCTGGCGCAACTGGGCGAACAAGCCTTGCGCGACTGGTCGGCGCCTGTGGCGGACCTGGGATCAACCCCGGTGCAGCGCGTCGTCTACCTGGGCAGCGGTCCGCTGGAAGCGCTGGCCAAGGAAGCGGCCCTGAAGATCCTGGAACTGACGGGTGGCCGCGTGATGGCGATGGCGAATACCCCATTGGGTTTCCGCCACGGCCCGAAATCGGCCGTCACCACGGAGTCGCTGGTGATACTGCTGCGCAGCAGCAAGCCGCTGGCGCGCCAGTATGAAGATGACTTGCTTAAAGAGCTGCAGCGCGACAGCGTGGCACAGACGTGCCTGACGGTAGGCATCGGCGGCGACCTCTCGGCCGATGCACCGGCCTGGCCCGATGCGTGGCTGGCTCCGCTGTGGCTGCTGATGGCGCAGCAATATGCGCTGCACCAGTCCGCGCTGCTGCAACTGCGCCCCGACAATCCATTTGCCGGCGGCATCGTCAACCGTGTCGTGCAGGGCGTCACCATCTATGGCCATGACCAATTCTAACCCTACCGCGGGCTACCACGGCATCGACATCGGCGGCAGCAAGATGGAGCTGGTGGCCTTTGCCGACCGCGACGGCACGCTGACGGAAATGTTCCGCGAACGGGTGGCCACGCCCGGTGACGATTTTGCCGCCTTCGTGCAAGCCATCGTCGACCTGGTAGCGCGCGGCGACGCCGCCCTGGGCACGGCGGCGCCTGTCGGCATCGGCTTGCCCGGTGTGATCGACAGCGCCAGCGGCCGGCAACTGAGTTCCAACGTGCCCGCCCTGAACGGCCGGCTGGTGGCGCAAACCCTGCAACAGGCCTTGCAGCGCCCGGTTGCCATCGGCAACGATTGCCAGTGTTTCGCCCTGTCCGAAGCGCAAGGCGGCGCGGCCGAGAATGCCGCCAGCATGTTCGGCGCCATCCTCGGCACGGGCGCCGGCGGCGGCTATTGCGTGGGCGGCCAGCTGCTGCGCGGCTTTAACGGCGTGGCCGGCGAATGGGGCCACTGGAGCCTGCCCGCCACCCTGCTAACGCAGCATGGCCTGGCCGACTATCCCTGCCCATGCGGCAAGACGGGCTGCCTGGAACGCTACGTCTCCGGCCCAGCCATGAGCAAAATCCACGCGCATTTCGGCGGCGACGGCGCCGAGCCGCTGGCCATCGTGGCCCGGGCCAACATGGGCGATGCCGTGGCCGAACGCACGGTGGCCGTGCACCTCGATGTGCTGGGCCACGCGCTGGCCAGCCTGGTGCTGGCCTACGATCCGCACGTCATCGTGCTCGGTGGCGGCCTGTCCAAGCTGCCCCACCTGTACGACAAGCTGCCGGCCGCCGTCAAGCGCCATCTGTTCCCCGGCGTGCACGTGCCGCCCATTTTGCCGCCCCGCTTTGGCGACGCCGGCGGCGCGCGCGGCGCGGCCCTTTTGATACGACAACATACAAAGGCGTCAACATGATGAAGCAAGTGGAAAACCCGACCTTTACACTGTCCCCCATCCAGCAAGTGATCAAGGCGCACCGCCGCGGCGAACGCATGGGACTGTACGCCGTCTGCTGCAGCCACCCGAGCGTGCTGCGCGCCGCCATGCGCGTGGCCAGCGACTACGACACCGTGCTGCTGGTCGAAGCGACCTCGAACCAGGTCGACCAGTTCGGCGGCTACACGGGCATGACGCCGGCCGTTTTCCGCGACACCATGCTGGCACTGGCGCGGGAACAGGGTTTCCCGACCGAGCGCCTGGTGCTGGGCGGCGACCATCTTGGCCCGAACGCCTGGCAGCACCTCGATGCGGCCACCGCCATGCACCACGCCGAGACCCTGATCGCCGCGTATGCGTCGGCCGGTTTCCATAAAATACACCTCGATTGCAGCATGCGCTGTGCCGATGACCCTTTGCAGCTCGACGATGAAACCGTGGCCGCCCGTTCGGCGCGCCTGTGCATCGTCGCCGAAGCGGCCGCCGCCGCCGCCGGCTTCGCGCCGCCCGTCTACGTGATCGGCACGGAAGTGCCGATACCCGGCGGCGAAGCATCGCTGGCGCAGGCCGGCGCCGTCACCAGCCCGCAGGCCGCGCGCCGCACCCTGGACGTGCACCGCAGCGCCTTCCTGGAAAATGACTTGCACGGCGCCTGGCGCCGCGTCATCGCCATGGTGGTGCAGCCGGGCGTTGATTTCGATCAAAGCAGCATCCAGCACTACGATGCGCCTGCGGCCGCCGAACTGTCGGCCTTTGTTGCCGAGCAGCCTGGCCTGGTATTTGAGGCCCATTCCACCGACTACCAGCGCGAATCGGCCCTGCACGCCATGGTGCGCGACCATTTCGCCATCCTGAAAGTGGGTCCGGCCGCCACCTTCGCCCTGCGCGAGGCGCTGTATGCACTATGCCAGATCGAGGAGGAACTGCTGCCGGCGCACGCCACCTCGCGGCTGATGCAGGTACTCGACGACGTGATGCTGGCCAAGCCGAAGAACTGGATCAAGCATTACCTGGGCACGCCGGAAGAACAGCGTCTGATGCGCCGCTACGGCTTGAGCGACCGTTGCCGCTATTACTGGGGCGAGCCGGAAGTGGCAGCCACCGTCGACAAGCTGCTGGCCAACCTGGACGCCTTGACGATTCCGCTGCCGCTCCTGAGCCAGCATTTGCCGGAGCAGTACCTGGCTGTGGTGCAGGGCAGCTTGAGGGCGGAGGCGCCGGCCTTGATCGAGCACAAGATCGGCAGCCTGCTGGCGCAATATGCGCGTGCCTGCAACCGCAATACGGCAGTCCCCGTCGTTGCCGAAGCGGCAATCTGTTAAGCTCGATATTTTCATTTTTTACTGAGCCCGCCACCATGCGAAATACCAGCCAACGCCGTGAATCCATCCTCCAAATGCTTACCCAGCAGGGCTCGGTACAAGTGACCGACTTGGTGGAAAAACTCGGCGTGTCCGCGGTCACCATCCGCAGCGACTTGAATGCGCTGGAAGCGCAAGGCATGGCCACACGCAGCCACGGCGGCGCGACCCTGACGCGCACGCCGCCGCCCGAGCATACGATACGCCAGAAGGACGCCATCAACCACGAGCAAAAGGAGCGCATCGGCGCCTATGCGGCGCGGCTGGTGGAACCGGGCGACAACATCATCATCGACTCGGGCACCACCACCATCTCGCTGGCGCGCCATTTGCGCGATGCGACCGGCGTGACGGTGGCCACGAATGGCCTCAACATCGCGTGGGAACTGGCCGACGCGCCCGGCGTGGACCTGATCCTCACGGGCGGCCTGCTGCGCAAGCAATCGCTGTCGATCCAGGGCAGCCAGGCGGAAACCTGTTTGCAAGCCTACAGTTTCGACAAGCTGTTTTTGGGCGTGGACGGCTTCGACCTGCAGTTCGGCGTCACCACCCACCACGAAGCGGAAGCGAGCCTGAACCACAAGATGGTGGAACGGGCCAAGAAAATCATCGTCCTCACGGACGCCTCCAAGTTCGGCCGCGTCAGCCTGCACCGCATCGTGCAGCTGGACCGCGTCGATACCGTCATCACCGATGCCAGCATCAGCCAGGAATACCGCGAAGGGCTGCAAAAGCTGGGCATCGAACTTTTTATAGCGGAATAACACATGCTGAGCGGCAGAATCCTTACCCCATCTGGCTGGATCACGGGCACCATCACTTTTGACCAGCGTATCGTCCAGATACAAGAAGACCCTGCCGCCGACAGCGCGCTGACCATTTTGCCCGGTTTTATCGACCTGCACGTGCATGGCGCGGCCGGCGTCGACATCATGGAAGGGGGCGACGCGGGCGCCACCGTGGCGCAAGTGCATGCGCGCCACGGCACCACCGCCCTGCTGGGCACCACCCTGACGGCCAAGGAACCCTCGATCCTGCGCGCCCTGCAAGGTCTGGCCGGCGTCATCGCCGAGCGCCCGGCCAACGGCGCGCGCATGCTGGGCGTGCACCTGGAAGGACCTTTTTTAAACCTGCACCGCCTGGGCGCGCAGCCGCCCGACGTAGTGCAAGCCAGCCTGGCGCTGGTGCAGCGTTTTCACGCCATCGCCCCCATCAAGGTACTCACCATGGCGCCGGAAATCCCCGGCCACATGGAACTGATCCCGCAACTGGCGGCGATGGGCATCCGCGTGCAGATCGGCCATAGCGCCGGCACGTATGACGAAGGCGTGGCGGCCCTGAAAGCCGGCGTCGCCGGCTTTACCCACCTGTACAACGGCATGACGGGCATGACCCATTACGACCCGGGCATGGTGGGCGCCGCGCTCGCGCATGCCGAGTACGCGGAAATCATCCCCGACCTGCAGCACGTGGCCAAGGGCGCCCTGCGCGCGGCCCTGCGCGCCATTCCGCGCCTGTACGGCGTGACGGACGCCACCTCGGCCACCGGCATGCCCGATGGCGAATATGGTCTGGGCACGCAGCGCGTCTACAAATGCCTGGGCTGCGTGCGCCTGGCCACGGGGTCGCTGGCAGGCAGCGTGCTGACCATGGACCAGGCCCTGCGCAATTTCGTCGAGCTGGGGCTGGACCTGGCCGACGCCTCGAACCGTTTGTCGCTGTACCCCGCCGATTACCTGGGCGAATCCGAACGGGGCCGATTGGCGCCCGGCGCCTGGGCCGATATCGTTGTCCTCGATACCAACTTGCAGCCAGTGTCCGTCTTCGTCGAAGGCGCGGCCATCGATCTTTCCACCCGCTAGACCACCTCAACCTACCTCAACCCCGTCCCGGAGTTTTCATGCACGACACGTCACACAAGGCCCCCGTGTGGGCCATGCGCTACCTGCTATTCATTGCCGGCATGGGGGGATTGCTGTACGGCATAGACATCGGCATCATCGCAGGCGCCCTGCCCTACCTGGAATCGACGGCCTCGGTGGCGTGGAAACTGACGGCCCAGCAGCTGAGTTTTATCGTCGCCGCCGTGCTATTGGGTTCAGTTCTTTCTTCGCTGTTCGCCGGCGCCCTGGCCGATCTCCTCGGCAGGCGCTGGGTGATGTTCCTGGCCGGCGCCCTTTTCAGCGCCAGTATTCCCCTGATCGCCCTGGCCGATGGCTACACGCCACTGCTGCTGGGCCGTCTGCTGCAAGGCATCAGCGGCGGCTTGATCGGCGTCGTCGTGCCCCTGTACCTGGCCGAATGCCTGCCCGCGCAACAGCGCGGACGGGGCGCCGCCCTGTTCCAGCTGCTGCTGACCATCGGCCTGGTAGCCGCCGCCCTGATCGGCCTGCAGCAGGCGCAGACGGTGGAAACGGCCACGCAAGCGGCGCAAGCCTTGCCGGAAGCGGGCCGCATCGCCGCCATCTTCACGGCCAAGGACCACGCCTGGCGCAGCATCTTCTGGGTCTGCCTGACGCCGGGCCTGGTGTTTACCATCGGTGCCCTGCTGCTGGCCGAATCGCCGCGCTGGCTGGCGCAACGCGGCCGCATCGAACAGGCGCGCCAGTCGCTGCTGCGCACGCGCCTGCCCGCCGTTGCCGACCTGGAGCTGCGCGAAATGCTCGATACCCCCGAAAATGCGGCCAAGGCCAGCGGAAACGGCAAGGCGAAGGACCCGCTGCTGAGCCGCCGCTATGTGCTGCCCTTCCTGCTCGCTTGCCTGATCCTGGCCTGCACGCAGGCGACGGGCATCAATTCCATCCTCGCGTATGTTGTCAACATCCTCAACCAGGCGGGGCTGTCCGGCGCCTCGGCCAACATGGCGGACGTCCTGCTGAAAGTACTGAATGCCGTGATGACGGTGGTAGCTGTGCTGCTGGTGGACCGCAAGGGCCGCAAATTCCTGCTGATGCTGGGCACGGGCGGCATCGTCGTCTCTCTGCTGGCGGCCGGTTTGCTGTTCCGCGGCGCCGAAGCGCATCTGGTTGACGTGCGCCCCGCCATCGCCACCCAGGTGCAGAACGACGCCCTGGCCTTGCGCCTCGATGCGGCCACCTTGACCGCCCTGGGCGCGGCGGCCGACGGCACGCCGCAGCAGCTGACCATCGCCTACGCCTACGGCCCGTTCACGAATGTGAAAAGCCTGCGCAGCGATGATCCCGTGCTGCGCCAGGTCAGCATCGCCCGCGAAGACGCCGTACAGGCCGACAGCGTGATCGGCGTGTTCTTCCGCAAGCTGCACCTGAACCCGTTCGCCGACCCGGCCGCCGGCCGCGAAGCGCCGCTGCGCATCGAGAAGGCCAGCCTGGGTCCCGTGCCCTCGTCCACGCACGGCTGGCTGGTGGCGATCGCCATCTGCGTGTTTGTCTCCAGCTTTGCCGTGGGACCGGGCGTGTGCGTGTGGCTGGCCCTGTCCGAACTGATGCCGACCCGTATCCGCTCGAACGGCATGAGCATCGCCCTGCTGGTGAACCAGTTCGTCTCGACGGTGATCGCCGCCATCTTCCTGCCGACGGTGGGCTTGCACGGCTATTCGACACTGTTCTTCTTCGGCGCCGGCTGCACCGTGCTGTACTTCCTGGCGGCCGCGTTTTTGCTGCCCGAGACCAAGGGCAAGACTCTGGAAGAGATCGAAGCCCATTTTGCAAAATAGCAAAATAGATAAATAAAGCAGTCTCCTTTACAGCCCCGGTCCATCATCCCGGGGCTTTTTTTTGCCTGCCAGACAAGCTTGCAGGCGGGCAGGCACGGCACAGTACAGTTTTCCTTCTGGAATGCGCGCCGCCTGGGCTAGAATCTGGCTGCGTCGTGCTACTCACGAGGCGGCAATGGCGCCATGACAAAAACTACCAGGAGACACAGTGAGCTTATTTAGAACCAAGAATTTGGATGACATGATTGCCCACAGCAAGAAGCCGGGAGGACTGGCCAAGGTGCTTGGGCCCTTCGACCTGGTGCTCATGGGCATAGGCGCCATCGTCGGCACCGGCATTTTCGTGCTCACCGGCACGGGCGCGCTGACGGCCGGCCCCGCCCTCTCGCTGTCGTTTGTCGTGGCCGCCGTCGCCTGCTGTTTCGCCGCCCTGTGCTATGCGGAATTCGCCTCCACCGTGCCCGTGGCCGGCTCCATCTACACCTATAGCTATGCGACTTTGGGCGAGCTGGCCGCCTGGATGATAGGCTGGGACTTGCTGCTCGAATACGGCCTGGCCGCGGCCGCCGTCTCCGTCGGCTGGTCCGGCTACTTCCAGTCGCTGCTGTCGGGCTTTGGCATCGCCCTGCCTGCGGCCCTCACGGCCGCGCCGGGCGCGCTGCCGGGCGTCACCACCTTCATCAACCTGCCGGCCCTGGTCATCATGCTGCTGCTGACGGCCATGCTGGGCTGGGGAGTGCGCGAATCGGCGCGCCTGAACAACATCATGGTGGCCATCAAGGTGGGCGTGGTGCTGCTGTTCATCATTTTCGGTGCGCGCCACGTGCAGCCGGCCAACTGGCAGCCCTACATGCCGTTCGGCTACCACGGCATGCTGAGCGCCGCCGCGCTCGTGTTCTTCGCCTTCATCGGCTTTGACGCCGTCACCTCGGCGGCCGAGGAAGTCAAGAAACCATCGCGCGATTTGCCGATCGGCATTATCGGCTCCCTGGCCGTGTGCGCCGTGCTGTACGTGGTGGTCTCGGCCATCATGACGGGCATCGTGCCGTATCAGAAATTCCTCGGCGTCGACCATCCCGTCTCGCTGGCCCTGCAATACGCGGGCGAAAACTGGATCGCCGGCTTCGTCGACCTGGGCGCCATCCTTGGCATGACGACCGTCATCCTGGTGATGGCCTTCGGCCAGACGCGCATCATCTTCGCCATGTCACGCGACGGCTTGCTGCCAAAGCGCCTGTCGACCGTGCACCCGCGCTTCCACACGCCGTTCTTCGCCACCTGGCTGGTCGGCATCGTCTTCGGCCTGATCGCCGCCGTGATCCCGCTCAATATCCTCGCCGAGCTGATCAACATTGGTACTTTGGCCGCCTTCACCATGGTCTCCGTCGCCGTGGTGGTGCTGCGCAAGAAGCGTCCCGACCTGCCGCGCGCCTTCCGCTGCCCCGGCGTGCCCTATGTACCGGCGCTGGCCGTGATCCTGTGCGTGGGCCTGATGACCTTCCTCAGCTGGGTCACCTGGATGGCCTTCAGCATCTGGCTGGCGATCGGCCTGGTTATTTACTTCGGCTACGCGCGCCGGCGCTCGCTGCTGCACCCGCCGCAGTAAAAGTCCCTGCTGCGACATATTCTGTCGCTGTCCCAGTTAAGATGGCGGTCTCGCAGCAATACAGGCCGCCATCCATGCAACGTTCCCCCGACCTCATCAAACAACTGGACCAGAGCACGGACCAGCTCAAGCGCGCGCGCCTGCGCAGCATGCAGTGGCTGGCCGTCGGCTTGCTGCTGCTCGCAGCGCTGGTCTTCGCCGTGGCCCGTTCGCAGCGCGGCAGCCATCCCGCCTGGGGCTATGTGGAGGCATTCGCCGAAGCGTCTATGGTGGGTGCGATTGCCGACTGGTTCGCCGTGGTGGCCCTGTTCCGCCACCCGCTGGGCATCCCGCTGTGGCATACGGCCATCATCCCGAACAGCAAGGCGGACATCGGCCGCAGCCTGGGTGCCTTCGTGGAAAACCATTTCATTACCGAACAAGGCATCGCCGAACGCATCGTGCAGGCCGATCCTGCCGCACGCCTGGGCGCCTGGCTGGCCCAGCCTGCCCATGCGCAGCAGCTGGGCATGGCCAGCGCCGGCGTCGCCAGGCAACTGCTGGCAATGGCCGACCACGAAGCACTGGGCCGGCTGCTGCGTGTACAGGCCAGCAACTACCTGGGCCAATTGAATGTATCGGAGGTGGCGGCGGACTGTATCGACGCGCTGATCGCTGACGGCAAGCCGCAGGAACTGCTGGACTTCATGCTCGACCGCAGCGCCGCCTACCTGGACGACGAGCGCCACCACGCCGCCATCGGCGATTTCGTGCTGGGCGCCTTCCAGATCGAAAACACGCTGGTGAAAAAAGCCGTGAAAGCGTATGAGCCGCGCATGATCGCCTCGCTGCAAAAATTTGCCCTCGCCGTGCGCGTCGATCCGCAGCACCCGCTGCGCCAGCGCATCGCCGGCTGGATCGCCGACAGCGCCTTGCACCTGAAGGCCGACCCGCAGTGGCAAGAGACCGTGCGCCGCTACCAGCGGCAGCTGATCGCCAGCGATACGGTGCAAGCGATGCTGGGCGACGTCTGGAACAACCTCAGTACGCGCTTGCTGGCCGACCTGCACACGGCCCAGCCTGTGATGGCGCAAGCCATCGCCAGCCTGGCGCGCAACACGGGCCAGGTGCTGGCCGCGGATACGGCTGCGCGGCAATGGCTGAACGACGCCATCGTCACCGGCAGCGGTGCGCTGGTGCGCCGCTACCGTGGCGAAGTGGGCGCCTTCATCGCCAGTCGGCTGGACCTGTGGAGCAAGGAAGAAATGAGCGAGCGCATCGAGCTGGCCATCGGGCGTGACCTGCAATTCATCCGCATCAACGGCACCATCGTGGGCGGCCTGGCCGGCTTGCTGATCTACGCCGCCAGCCAGGCGCTGTAAGCGCCACCTACCAGCCGTGCACGCTGCCAGCCGCGGCCGCGCACGACACCACGCCGCACACGGTGCTGAACAGCTTCGGCACGCCGGCGTGCCCCGTGGCGATGCAAGTCGCGGCCGGTATCACGGCCAGCAACAAGATCAGACAGGCGATCGCCTTCAGGCGCCGCGACGCTGAACGGGAGACGCCATCGCCCAGCCTGTGCCGATGGGGAGCGCTGCCGGATGCCGGCCCGCCCTTGTGCACCACTGCCCTGCCCCTGACCGGCATCTTCGTACGCATGTCCATCTCCTCCATTTACAGTGACTGACCTGTATCCCTGGTATTTTGCTGCATAAATTTACCAAATACAATAAATATATACCCGAAAAATACAATTTCCTTTGCCGACAGGCAAACGAATACTGGGAAAATACAGCTGCCCGGAGAGTGAAATGACGACCGGTACGCTGGCAAGGCGATCAAGAGCGGGATTTTGTCGCGTGCAAAAAAACCAAATAAAATCATGAAAATCAAAATATTTGTTGAAATCAATTTTATTTGATGTATGATGATTTCCAAGGAGAAATCAAAGTGGTGCAACAGCTATCGCAGCCTCGACCACCCGGCATCTCCGTATTCTTTGCAGGGGAGAAGTACATGAACCAAATCCTGGCCTTGCGCCTGCTCGACGTCGCCGACGATGCAGCCATCATCATCGATGCCGCTTCACGCATCCACTATGCCAATGATGCCATGTATGCGCTGAGCGGCTATGACGCAGGCAGCCTGCCGGGCCAGCAGATCGAAACGCTGCTGCCTAACGCCGTGCGCGAGCAGCATGGCGAGCAGATCGGCGCCTATCTGGCCGGCAGCTGCAAGAACCCCAAGGTGCTGGGCAACAAGCGCCATTTCGCCATTCGCCATCGCGATGGCACGATGCTGCCCATCATGCTCAAGGCCATGGATCTGGGCAAGCTGGATAATGAAAACTACATGGGCGCTTTCTTCATCGACCAGCGCCACGAACGCGCCATCGAACTGCAGAACGCGGCCCGCTGGCAGCAGTTGCAGCGCATCGCCCTGAGCGATCCCCTGACTCACCTGCCCAATCGCCGCGCCTTCGAGATAGACGCCGTGCGTTCGTCCACGCGGGCCAGGCGCGCGGGTAGTCCGATGACCATCGGCATCGCCGACATCGATTTCTTCAAGCTCGTCAACGACCGGCATGGCCACGCCGCCGGCGACGCCGTGCTGCAAGCCATCTCGGCCGTGCTCCAGAGCCAGGCGCGGGCATCCGATGTCGTCGCCCGCATGGGCGGCGAGGAATTTGGCCTGCTGTTTCTCCATACAGACATGGTCATGGCGCGCCAGGTGGCCGAACGCATCCGCCTTGCCGTGGCCGAAACGTGCGTCGACTTCGAGCACACGCCCATCACGGTGACGATCAGCATCGGCCTGGCGCCGCTGCCTGCAGACGGTGACTGGAAAGCCGGCTTCATGCAAGCCGACGCCGCCCTGTACCAGGCCAAGAGCAATGGCCGCAACCGCATCGAGCAGGTTTGAGCATCACCCGGTAACCCTCGCAGTTTCATGCATCACGCATCACCTGACAGGAGCAAGCACATGGAAACCACCACAACACATGCCGCGGCAGCAAGCCAGCTGGCGCAAGCGGGCGCCCGGGAATTGCTGGTCTTTGGCCTTGGCAATGAGGAATACGCCATCGACATCGGCCAGGTGCAGGAAATCCGCGGCTACGGCGCCGTGACCCGTATCGCCAATGCGCCCGCCTTCCTCAAGGGCTTCATCCACCTGCGCGGCAGCATCGTGCCGCTGATCGACCTGCGCATTGCACTGGGCCAGGCCGCGCCCGCATACGACGCCTCGACCGTGGTGATCATCCTCATCTTTGCGCATGGCGCCACCGGCATCGTGGTCGACCGCGTGGCCGATGTGGTGCCGTTGATGCCGGCACAGCTCAAGCCCCCGCCGCAGTTGCACGGCTCGGCGATGGCCGGCCATGTAACGGCCATCGGCAGCCTGGATGAACGGCTGCTGATCGTGCTCGACATGGACAGCCTGCTGTCAGGCTTGGGCATGCCCGCCACGGGCAAACTGGCTGCCTGAGGCAGCCATCGCCATCCCGGCCGCCACCTGACAGCCATCCTCCGGAGACAATATGAGCATCCTGATCGTCGATGACAACGACACCAACCTGAGCCTGCTATCGACCCTGGCGCGCAAGGCCAGCAGCATCGAGCCCGTCTGCATGAACGACCCCATCGATGCGCTGACCTGGTGCGAGTCGCATGTGCCGGACCTGGTGTTGCTCGACTACCGGATGCCCAGCCTGTCGGGCAATGAATTTCTCAGCATTTTCCGCAAGATGCAAGGCATGGCCGACATCCCCATCATCATGGTCACCACCGAGAACGACCGCGCCGTGCGCAAGCAGGCATTTTCGCTCGGTGTCACGGAGTTTCTCACCAAGCCCGTCGACACCATCGAGTTCAGCCTGCGCGTGCGCAATCTGCTGGCCCTGCGCACAGCGCAAACCATGCTGGCCGACCGTGCCAAGCTGCTCGAGCATGAAGTGAGCGAGGCCATCGCCAACGTCACGGCGCGCGAGATGGAACTGGTTACGCGCCTGGCGCGGGCGGCCGAATTCCGCGACCCTGAAACGGGCGCTCACATCATGCGCATGGCCCGCTACTCGGCGCTGATCGCCAGGAACCTGGGCATGGATGCGCAATGGCAGGAACTGCTGCTCAAGGCAGCCCCCATGCACGACGTGGGCAAGCTGGCCACGCCCGACCATATCCTGCTCAAGCCGGGGCGACTGAACCACGAGGAAATGGCCATCATGCGCCAGCACGCGGAAATCGGCGGCCAGATCCTCGCCGGCAGCGATGCGCCGCTGATCCGCCTGGCCGAGGAAATCGCCCGCAGCCACCATGAAAAATACGACGGCAGCGGCTATCCGGACGGCCTGGCGGGCGAACAAATACCACTGTCGGCGCGCATCGTCGCCGTGGCTGACGTCTTCGACGCGCTCAGTTCGGAACGCCCGTACAAGCCGGCCTGGCCAGTGGAGCAAGCGTACCTGTTCCTCCAACAGAATACGGGCAGTCATTTCTGCCCGCGCTGCATCGACGCCTTCCTGGGCGCCTGGGACGAGGTGCTCGATATCCGCAGCAGCCTGCCCGACCCCGTCCAGCATCACGCCCACCCACTGTAAGCGAGGACCCTGCCATGCGCGTGCAACAACTGATCCTGAAAAATCGTGCCGATATCGATGCCGCACTGGCACCCCTGGCCGCCATACAGCCGCAGCTGGTGCTTGTCTTTGGCGCCTGCGCCTATTTCTCCACCCCGGAGCTGACGGCGGCGCTGCGCCGCCAACTGCCCGGCGCCGTTATCGCCGGCTGCTCCACGGCCGGCGAGATCGCCGGCAAGCGCGTCTATGACGACAGCTGCGTCATCACCGCCATCGCCTTCGCGCACACGGCGGTGGCCATCGCCGACGCCATTATCTGCGACATGGCGGACTCGCACGATGCGGGCGAGCGCCTGGCGCAGGCGCTGCCGCAGGAAAACCTGACGGCGGTCTTCATGCTGGGCACGGGCGTGGCCATCAACGGCAGTGCCCTCATCGCTGGCCTGCAGGCGAATCTTCCCCCGGGCGTCACCATATCCGGCGGGCTGGCCGCCGACGGCGGCGCCTTCCGCCAGACCTGGACCCTGGGTCCACGCGGTACGGCCGACAATACCATCATCGCCGTCGGCCTGTACGGCGAGCATATCCGCCTCGGCTACGGCAGCCATGCGGGATGGGAAGCGTTCGGTCCGGCGCGCAAGGTGACGCGCTGCGTCGACAACGTGCTGTATGGGCTGGATGGCGCGCGGGCGCTGGACATCTACAAACTGTACCTGGGCGACTATGCGCGCGACCTGCCGGGCTCGGGCCTGCTGTTTCCGTTTGAAATGCTCACGGCGGCGCATGAAAAAAGCAATGTGTTTCGCACCATCCTCGCCGTCGATGAAGAACAGGGTTCGCTGACACTGGCCGGTGACATCCTCGCCGACGGCTACCTGAAATTAATGCATTCCAGTACCAACCGGCTGATAGACGGGGCCGAAACGGCCGCGCGCAGCGTCCAGCTCCACGCCGATTCGGTGGGCGACCAGCTGGCCCTGCTGGTCAGCTGCGTGGGGCGCAAGCTGGTCATGGGCGACAGTGTCGAGGAAGAGGTCGAAGCGGTGGCCGACGTACTGGGCAGCGGTGCCACCTGTATCGCCGGTTTCTACTCGAACGGCGAAATCGGCATCACGCAGCCGCATGGCGCGTGCCAGCTGCATAACCAGACGATGACCGTGACCGTGCTGAGCGAAGCATGAACCGTACCCTTGCCCGCCAACTGAGCCGCGTCTGCAATATCGACTCGGAAAGCGCCTGCATCGCCTTGCTGGAACAGGCCCAGGCCTTAGGGGCGCAAGCCGGCACGCCCCCCGAACTGGCCGCTTTCCTGGCCGGCCTGCCGGCCCTGCTGCTGCGCATCGACAGCGCCTACGAACAGTCCGAACGCGACCTGGACTTGCGCTCGCGCAGCCTGGAGCTGAGTTCGACAGAACTGAGCATGACCAACGATCTGCTGCGCACGGAACTGGCCAGCCGCAACCGCGTCCTGCAATCGCTGCGCGTGGCGGCCGTGCACCTGCTCGACAACGACGATTCCGGCCAGCACCTGCCGCAGGAAGGCGATATCGAAGGCCTCTCGGTGCTGCTCGCCGAGCTGGTGTCGCAACAGGAACTGCGCCGCATCGAACTGCAGAACCAGCGCTTTGCGATGGACCAGCATGCCATTATCAGCATTACCGACACAGCCGGCGTCATCATTTACGTCAACGACAAGTTCTGCGCCATCAGCGGGTTCGTGCGCGAAGAGCTGATCGGCAAGACGCACCGCCTGATCAATTCGCGCACGCATCCTGACGCCTTCTTTGCGCAGATGTGGCAAACCATTACCGCCGGCCAGGTGTGGCACGGGGAAATCTGCAACCACGCCAAGGATGGCGGGCAATACTGGGTCGACGCCACCATCGTGCCCTTCCTCGATGCGGCCGGCAAGCCCTATCAGTACATCGCCATCCGCACGGAAATCAGCGAAAGCAAGCGCATGGCCGAAACCATCGCCAAAAGCGAGCGCGAATACCGCAACGTTGTCAACAGCCTCAATGAAGTGGTCTTCCGCACAGACCTGGACTGCGCCTGGACCTTCCTGAACCCCGCATGGCACACCATCACCGGCTTCAGCGCCGCCGACAGCATGGGCAAGAATGTCCTGCAATTCATCGATGCGCGCGACCGGGAGCGCGCCGGCATCGGCCTGGCACAGCTTCTGGCAGGCCAGGTGGACACGATGCGCCATGAAGCGCGCTACGTCACCAAGGACGGCAACGTGCGCTGGGTCGACGTGTGCGCACGCGCCGAACGCGATGGCCAGGGACGCCTGGCTGGCATCACCGGCAGCCTGACCGATATCACCGAACGGCGCCTGGCGGCGCGCGACCTGCAGCACAACCTCAACTTCGTCGATGCACTGATCGAGACCATCCCGATTCCCCTGTACCTGAAGGATGTGCAGGGCCGCTACCTGCGCGCCAACCGCGCCTTTTGCGCCTTCTTCGATCTCGCTCAAACGGACATCCTGGGCATGACGATGGCCGACATCCTGCCGCAGCAGGGGGCGCAGCAAGTGATTCTGCACGATTGCCACCTGCTGCAGGACCAGGGCAAGCAGACGTTTGAAGACCGCCTGACCATCGGCACGCGCCAGGTCGATGTCCTGTTCAGCAAGGCGGCCCTGCTGAAGTCGGACGGCAGCCTGCTCGGCCTGGTGGGCACCATAGTCGACATTTCCAGCCAAAAGGCGGCAGAGCGCGCGCTGTTGCTGGCCAAGGAAGTGGCCGAATCGGCCAGCCGCTCGAAGAGCGAATTCCTGGCCAACATGAGCCACGAAATCCGCACGCCGATGAATGGCATCCTGGGCATGACGGATCTGGTACTCGATTCCGAACTCGACGTCCACCAGCGCAAATACCTGGAAATCGTCAAGGCTTCAGCCGACGCCCTGCTGTGCATTATCAACGACATCCTCGATTTCTCGAAGATCGAGGCGGGCATGCTGACCCTGGAAAGCATTCCTTTCAATCTGCGCCAGCTGATGCAGGAAACCATGCGTGCCCAGGCCATGCGGGCCCAGGCCAAGGGCCTGGAACTGGTGCTCGACGTCGATCCCGCGCTGCCGCAAACCTTGCTCGGCGACCCTGGCCGGCTGCGCCAGGTGCTGACCAACCTGGCGGGCAACGCCATCAAGTTCACACCCCGCGGCGAGGTGACTGTCAGTGCCCAGCTGCGCGCCTGCGCCGATGGCATGGCCCAGGTGCAGCTGTGCGTGCGCGACACCGGCATCGGCATCGCCGCCGACATGCAGGAGGCCGTCTTCGATGCCTTCCAGCAGGAAGACGGTTCGACCACGCGGCGCTTCGGCGGCACGGGACTGGGCTTGTCGATCACGCGCCGCCTGGTGACGATGATGGAAGGCAGCATCGGCCTGTCGAGCGAACTGGGCAAGGGTAGCAGCTTCACCGTGGATCTGGCCCTGCCCATCGGCGAGAATCAGCCTTGCCTGCCGCCGCCGGCTGCCTCGCTGGCGGGGCGGGCGATCCTGCTGGTCGACGACAATTCCAGCAGCCTGACCATCCTGCGCAAGATCTTCGGGCACAGCGGCGCCAGCGTCACCGCCTGCGAGTCGGGCGAGGCGGCGCTGGAGCACTGCCGCACCGCCCTGCCGGTCGACTGCATCATCATGGACTTTGCCATGCCCGGCCTGAATGGCTTCGACACGGCAGCGGCCCTCGCCGCCCTGCCCCACTGGAGCCAGGTGCCCATCGTCATGCTGTCCTCCAGCGGCAGCCTGGGCGACGCGGCGCGCTGCCGCGAACTGGGCATCCAGGGCTACCTGCTCAAGCCGGCCAGCCCCGAGGAATTGCTGGCCATCACCATGAGCGTGCTGGGCACCTGCCGCGGCATGCCCAGCGCTGCGCCCGTGGTGACGCGCCATTCCGTGCGCGAAGGCACGTCCAGCCTGGACATCCTGCTGGTCGAGGACAACGCCATGAACCGCGAACTGGCCACCGTACTGCTGTCCAATGCGGGCCACCGGGTCACGCATGCGGCGAACGGCCGCATCGCCCTCGATTGCCAGGCGGCAGCCCATTTCGACATGATCCTGATGGACCTGCAGATGCCGGAAATGGGCGGTTTCGAAGCCACCGCGCAGATACGCCAGCGCGAAGCGCAAGGCATGCCGAAGAGCGTCATCATCGCCATGACGGCCAGCGCCTTCGAAGGCGACCGCGAACGCTGCATCGCCGGCGGCATGGACGATTACCTGTCCAAGCCTTTCCGCACCGCCGCCTTCCAAAGTCTGATCGAGCAGCATGTGTTGCAGATAAGCAAGTTTACGCTGCCGCCCGCCATGGCGCCGGAAGTGGCAGCGCCGGCCACCGGCAGCGCGCCGCGCTTCGACTACGCCGCCGCGCTGGCCAACGCCGACGCCGACGTGATCGGCATCATCGGCGCCTCCTTCCTGGCCGGCTTGCCGGAGCAGCTGACGGCCTTGCGCGCAGCCATGCTGGCGGGCGACCGGCCCACCGCGAGCCGCCAGGCACATACCCTGGCTGGCTTGCTGGCCAACTTCCATGCCCTCCCCGCCGTCGCCATCGTCGCAGCCATCGAGCGCGAAGCAGCCCAGGCCCCGCAAACGGCGTTGCTGGCGCGCCTCGATGCGCTGGAGGAACAGTTGCGGCTGTTTGTGCAAGAAACGGGCGCGGCCATCGAGGCGACAGGCGGGACACTGCACGCATCCGGGCAAACTTGATGTAGATCATAATTTTTTGAACAAGCTCTTGCTATCCTGTAAAAAAATGACAGGAGTCCTGGATGAGCAAGACGCAGCCGAGCAATGCGGAGCAAAAAGTTGAACATGAGCGCCAGGGCAGCGCCTGGCAAGGCGTGCCGGCGCCCGACTATCCGGAGAGCGCACCGGAAGGCGCCACTCTCGACCTGCTGCTAAACGCCTGGCTGGGCAAGTTCACGGGCGGCATTTCGCCGGCCGCGCTGGGCAATGCTTATGCCGACTGGCTCAGCCACCTGGCACTGGCGCCATCGAAGCAGCTAACCTTGCTGCAGGAAGCGTGGAAGAAGATCGGCCGCTGGCAGCAGTACGCGCTGCAATCTGCGCTGCAATCGGCCCAGACCGGCAGCGCCAGTGAGCCGCCTTGCATCGCGCCGCTGCCGCAGGACCGGCGCTTCGAAGACCCGGCCTGGCAGCGCTGGCCCTACAACCTGGCCTACCAGGGCTTCTTGCTGCAGCAGCAGTGGTGGCACCGCGCCACCACTGGCGTGCGCGGCGTCTCGCCGCATCACGAAGATGTCGTCACGTTCACCGTGCGCCAGTGGCTCGACATGCTGGCGCCGTCGAACTTCATGCTGACCAATCCCGTGGTGCAGCAGGCAACCCTGGCGAGCGGCGGCGCCAACCTGGCGAATGGCGCACGGCACCTGGCCGACGACTGGCGCCGCGCCGCCATGGGCGCGCATGCGCCCGACCAGCGCAGCTACAAGGCAGGCGACAACGTGGCCGTCACGCCCGGCAAGGTGGTCTACCGCAATGACCTGATCGAGCTGCTGCAGTACGCGCCAGCGACAGCGACCGTGCATGCCACGCCCCTGCTGTTCGTGCCGGCCTGGATCATGAAATACTACATACTCGACCTGTCGCCGCACAATTCGCTGGTGCGCTACCTGGTGGAACAAGGCCACACGGTGTTCATGATTTCATGGAAAAATCCGCTCGAAGAAGACCGCGAGCTGTCGCTGGAAGACTACCGCCAGCTGGGGGTGATGGACGCGCTCGACGCCGTTGCCCGCATCACGGGCGCGCCGCAGGTGCACGCGGCCGGCTACTGCCTGGGCGGTACCCTGCTGGCGGTTGCCGCAGCAAGCATGGCGCGCGACGGCGATGCGCGCCTGGCCAGCCTCACCATGCTGGCGTCGCAGGTGGACTTCAAGGAACCGGGCGAACTGTCGCTGTTCATCGACGAGAGCCAGGTGAGCTTCCTGGAGGCGGCCATGTGGAAGCAGGGTTACCTCGATACGCGGCAGATGGCGGGCGCCTTCCAGCTGCTGCGTTCGAACGATCTGATCTGGTCGCGCCGGCTGCGCCATTACCTGCTGGGGCTGGACGAGCAGGACAGCGACCTGATGGCCTGGAATGCGGACGCCACGCGCATGCCCTGCCGCATGCATGCGGAATACCTGCGCCGCCTTTTCCTGCACAACGACCTGGCCGAAGGCCGCTACCGCACGGCAGGCCGCCATATCGCCCTGCCGGACATCGACGCGCCCATCTTTGCCGTCGGCACGCTGACGGACCACGTGGCGCCATGGCGCTCTGTGTACAAGCTGCAGCTGCTGACCGACACGGACGTCACCTTTTTGCTCACCTCGGGCGGGCACAATGCAGGCGTGGTCTCGCCACCGGGACAGGCGCGCCGCAGCTACCAGCTGGCCACGCACGCCCACGACGCGCCCTACATCGACGCGGACAGCTGGCAGCGCGACACGACGCGTCACGACGGTTCATGGTGGCCTGCCTGGCAAGCCTGGCTGGCAGAGCGCTCGGGCGCGCAGGTGGCGCCGCCAGCCATGGGCCCAGACTTGGGCGACGCGCCGGGCAACTACGTGCTGCAGACTTGACAACCGACTTCAGACAACCGAGGAAAACGCCATGCCCTACACTACCCTGCTGGTCCACGTAGACAATTCCCGCCACTGTGCCCAGCGCATCCGCCTGGCCGTACGCCTGGCCGTCGCAGAAGGCGCCCACCTGATCGGCTCGGCCATGAGCGGCATCTCGCGCTATGCGTATGGCGGCGGCGTCAACGCGCTGCAATTTGCGCCGGCGCAGATGCAGGCGCTGCGCAGCCAGGCCAGCGAAGCCCTGCACGAATTCGAGCGCATCGCCCGCGAAGAAGGCCTTGGCACCTACGAAACGCGCTTCGTCGACGACGACGCGCAAGGCGCTCTGCTGCTGCAGGCGCGCTATTGCGACTTGCTGATCCTCGGCCAGACCGACGCGCAGGATACGCCGTCGCGCGTCATCGCCGGCACGCCCGAATACCTGATGCTCCATTGCGGCCGGCCCGTGCTGATGGTGCCGCACGCCCCGTCCGCCGCACTATCGGGCAGCGCGCAGCATCCCCTGCTGGCCTGGAACGGCAGCGCCGAAGCGCTGCGCGCCATCACGGACGCGCTGCCGCTGCTGCAACGCGCGCAGCAGGTCAGCCTGGCCGTCGTCAATTCGCACGCCCAGCCGGCCGCGCACGGCGAGCAGCCGGGTGCCGACCTGGCCCTGTACCTGGCGCGCCACGGCGTCAACGTCGAAGTGCTGCAGCATGACACGCCGCCTGGCCAGGACGTGGGCACGGCCCTGCTGGCGATGGCGGCGCAGCGGCGCTGCGACCTGGTGGTGATGGGCTGCTACGGCCACATGCGCCTGCGCGAGACGCTGCTGGGCGGCGTCACGCGCACGGTGTTACAGGAGATGACCTTGCCGGTGCTGGTATCACACTGACAGCGTCACGCGACCGTGGCGCCGAACAGCGCCCCGATGCCCGATGCCGCCGCCATCGACAGCGCGCTCCAGAACACCACGCGCAGCACGCCCCGGCCCAAGCGCGCGCCGCCGGCCCTGGCCGCCAAGCCACCGAGCAGCGCCAGAAATAGCAGCGCGGAAGCAACGATGGCCGGCGCCAGCATGGGCATGGGCGCCAGCAGCACCACCAGCAGCGGCAACGCCGCGCCGACGGCAAAACTGAGCGCCGAGGCCAGCGCCGCCTGTAGCGGGCGCGCGCGCATGCTTTCGGTGATGCCCAGTTCATCGCGCGCATGCGCGCCGAGCGCGTCGTGCGCCGTCAGGGCCCTGGCCACTTGCGCGGCCAGCGCCGGTTCCAGGCCGCGCGCCACATAAATGTGCGTCAGCTCGTGCAGCTCCCCCTTGGGATCATCGAACAGTTCGCCGCCCTCGCGTTCCAGCGCCGCCTGTTCCGTATCGGCCTGCGACTGCACCGAGACATATTCGCCCGTGGCCATCGACATGGCGCCCGCCACCAGGCCAGCCACGCCGGCCACCAGGATGCTGTCGTGCGTGGCGTGCGCCGCCACCACGCCCAGCACCAGGCTGGCCGTCGAAACGATGCCGTCATTGGCGCCCAGCACGGCGGCGCGCAGCCAGCCCACGTTGTCCATCCGGTGAAACTCGCGGTGTCGCAATGGCATGGTCAGCCTCCTTTATTCATGAATGGGCGCGCCGGCGGGCGCGGGGAAGTGCACCGTCACCACCAGGCCCGCGCCATCCGGTCCGGCGGCCAGCTGCACGCTGGCGCCATGCGTTTCGGCGATGCGCCGCACGATCGACAAGCCCAGGCCGCTGCCTGGCTGGTGCGCGCCGGCGGCGCGGAAAAAGCGTTCGAACACGCGCTCGCGCAACTGCTCGGCGATGCCGGGCCCCGTATCGCTCACGCGCAGCAGCACGCCATCGGCCTCGGTGCGGCAGGCCAGCATCAGCGTGCCGCCGGCCGGGGTATAGCGCATGGCATTGTCCATCAGGTTGCGCACCAGGATCAGGACATGGTCCAGCTGCAGGCGGCACGGCGCCGTGGCCAGGTCGGCCCGCAGTTGCAGATCCTGGCGCTGCGCCTGCGCCATCCAGCCAGGCAGCTGTTCAGCCAGCACGGCGGCCAGGTCCAGCACGGGCAGGTCGGGCGGCGGCTGCGACTGCGGGTCGAGCCGGGACAGGGTCAGCAACTGCCCCACCAGGCGCGTGGCACGGTCCACGCTCAAGCCCAGGCCCGTCACGGACTCGCTGCGTTCCGCATCGCTGCGCGCGCGCTGCAACACCTGCAGGTTGGTCTTGATGGCCGCCAGCGGCGTGCGCAATTCATGCGCGGCATCGGCCGTGAAGCGCTGCTCCTGCTCGCGCGTCTGGCGCACGCGCACGAACAGGCGGTTGATGGCCTGCAGCAGCGGCTGCACTTCCAGCGGCGCGCCCGTCACGCTGACACTGGCGAGATCGTCGGGCGTGCGCTGCGCCACTTCATCGGCGCTACGGCGCAGGGCGCGAAACACGCGGTTGATGCTCCACCAGATGGCCAGCGCCGCCAGGGCCGCCATCGGCAAGCCGATGGCCAGCAGCTTCAGGGCGAAGCGGCTGCTGATTTCCTGGCGGTGGCTGGCCGGTTCCGCCACCTGGATCTGCAGCTGCGCGTCATGATTCCAGCTCGTGTAGATGCGCCACAGCTGGCCATCGTTGTCGTGCCAGCTGTAGCCGACATCGGCCGGCGCGGCGAACGCCTGGTCCGGCGCGCCGGCATTCTTGTACAACAGGCGCCGCTGCGCATCCCACACCTGGAACAGCAGATACTGGCGGTGGTTGCGGTTCTGCGCCACCGGCATCACCAGCGACGTGCTCGCGCCATGTTCCTGCACCTCGTGCTCGGCCAGGGAGAGCAGCAAATGCCCCGTCTCGGCCAGCGACTGGTCGAACAGTTCCTGGCTTTCGCGCCCCGCTTCCAGGTACACGATGGCGGCGCTGAAGCCCCATAAGGTGAACGTCAGTCCCAGCAACACGGCCAGCAGCGTGCGCCGCAGCGACCATGCGCCGGCGGCGCGCAGGGCGCGCGTCGTCATGGACACTCCTGGGTATCGGGTTTGTCGATGCTGTAGCCGATGGCATGCACGGTGCGGATCAGCGCCTTGCCCAGCTTGCGCCGCAAATGGTGGATATGTACCTGCAGCGCGTTGCTGTCGACTTCCTCGCCCCAGCTATAGACGCCTTCTTCCAGCTGCACGCGGCTCAGGATGCGCCCGCGCTGCTCGACAAGCATCAGCAGGATGCTGAACTCCTTGCCCGTCACTGGCACCGCCACGCCAGCCTGCCGCACCTGGCGGGCGGCGACATCGATGACGATATCGCCATGCACGAGTTCTTCGTGCGTGCGCCCGGCCGCGCGGCGGCAGGCGCTGCGCATGCGCGCCGCCAGCTCATCGAGGTCGAAGGGTTTGACGATGAAGTCGTCGGCGCCCGCATCCAGGCCCGTCACGCGGTCGGCAATCTGGTCGCGCGCCGTGACGATCAGGATCGCCCCGTCGTAACCGCCGCGGCGCAAGGTCGCCAGCGCCTGCATGCCATCCTCGCCCGGCAGGGCCAGGTCGAGCAGCAAACAGCCATAGCGGTGCAGGCGCACGGCCATATGCGCGCTTTCAGCCGTCTGTACCCAGTCGACCGCATAGCCGGCCTGCTCCAGCCCCATCTGCGTGGCGCGCCCCAGCTGGGGGTCGTCTTCTGTCAGCAATATGCGCATCGTGGCTTGTCCTGTCTGGATGTCGTGTCCGAATTTCATGCTGGCAGCGTAGGCGCCGGACATTAAGAACTTCTTAACATCTGCTGGCGACTATCCGTCCATCATCCACTTCCGGCTGCCTCCCATGCCCGCTTCTCCCCATCTTAACCGCTGCCAGCCTTGCTGGACAATACTGGCCCTGTTCGGCTGGCCGCTGCTATCGGCGGCAGCGCCACAGCAACTTCTGCTGAATCCGCAACAAATCAGCCGTGCCGGCATCGCCACCACGCCGGCGGTCGCCACGCTGGCCGGCGAAGGGACGCCGGCGGGCAACGACCTGGTCCTGTCGGGCACCGTGGTGGCGCCGCCCAGCTCGGGCGCCGTGGCCAGCGCCGTGCAGGGCGGCGTGGTACAGCAGGTGCACGTGACGCCGCTGCAACAGGTGCGTGCCGGCATGCCGCTGCTGACCCTGTACAGCCAGGGCTGGCTGGAGTGGCAGCGCGCCTACCTGGAAAAGGCCAGTGCGGCGCGGCTGGCGCATGCCAGGCTGGCGCGCGACGAAGGACTGTACGGCGACGGCATCATCGCCCGTGCCCGTCTCGATGAAAGCCGCGATGCGGCGCAGCTGGCCACGCTGGCGGCCAGCGAACGCGAACAGGCGCTGCGCAGCGCCGGCCTCGATGGCGTGGCGCTGCGGCGCCTGCGCGAACAACGCACGCTGTCGCCCCTGCTGACGGTGCGCGCCAGCCGCGCCGGCAGCGTGCTGGCATTGCCTGTCGAGGAGGGGCAGCATGTCGAAGCGGGCGCGCTGCTGGCCCGCATGGCCGCCAGCGGCCCGCTGTGGGTGCAGCTGCAGGCGAGCCGTGTGCAACTGCCGCTGCTGCACGTGGGCGACCTGCTGCAGGTGGACGGCTGCGCAAGGCTGCGCGTGACGGCCATCTCTCCCGTCGTCGACGGCGCCACGCAAAGCGCGCAGCTGCGCGCACAGCAAGTGGGCCAGGATCCGTGCCTGAAGGTGAACGCCTTTGTCGAAGCGCGCCTGCTGCGCCCGGCGCAACGGGCGGGCGCGGTGGGCGGCGTGGCCGTACCGGCCGTGGCGCTGGTGCGCGGCATGGGCGAGGCGCGGCAAGACTATGTCTTTGTCGCCAACGCCAGGGGCTTCCTGGTCACCCCCGTGCAAGCCACGCCGGCCGGCGGCGGCATGGCCTGGGTGCGCGGCGCACTGGCCGCAGGCGACGCGGTGGCGGTACGCGGCCTGGCGGCCCTCAAGGGCAGCTGGAGCGGCCTGGGACAAGCTGCGGACGCGCCCGCCCAAGGAGGCCAGTGATGCTGGCCCGCCTGATCGCCCTGTCGCTGTCGCAGCGCCTGCTGGTACTGGTACTGGCCGCGCTGATGGCGGCGGCCGGCGTGCAAGCCTTCCGCGCGCTCCCCATCGACGCCTTTCCCGATGTCGCCGGCACCCAGGTCAAGCTGATCCTGAAAGCGCCTGGCATGACGCCGGAAGAAGTCGAGGCGCGCATCGTCGCCCCCATCGAGCAGGAACTGCTGGGCATACCGCGCCAGGCCGTGCTGCGCTCGCAGTCCAAGTATGCGATCGCCGACATCACACTGGACTTCCAGGAAGGCACGGACGTCTTCTGGGCGCGCCAGCAGGTGAGCGAGCGGCTGGCCGGCGTGCTGAAGGACTTGCCTGCCTCCGTCAGCGGCGGCCTGGCGCCCATCACCACGCCGCTGGGTGAAATCTTCATGTTCACCATCGAGGGGCCTTTGAGCCTGATGGAAAAACGCACCTTGCTCGAATGGACCATCCGTCCCCAGCTGCGCAACATCGCCGGCGTAGCCGACGTCAATTCGCTTGGCGGCATGGTGCGCAGCTTCGAAGTGGTACCCGACCTGGCCGCCCTGGCCGCGCGCGGCCTGTCGCTGGCCCAGCTGCAGCAGGTACTGGAAGCGAACAACCGCAGCGATGGCGCGGGCCGCCTGGGCAGCGGCGAAGAGGCGCTGCTGATCCGCAGCGACGCGGGCATCCGCACGCTCGCTGACGTGCGCGCCATCGGCATCACGCGGCGCGGCGACATGGCGGTGAACGTGGGCCAGGTGGCCACGGTGCGCATCGGCCAGCTGACGCGCTACGGCGCCGTCACGCAGGATGGGCGCGGCGAAGCCGTGCAGGCGCTGGTGCTGGCCATGCGCGGCTCGAATGCACAGCAAGTGGTGCAGCAAGTGCGCGCCCGCCTCGATGCGCTGGGCCCCAGCCTGCCCAAAGGCACCCGCATCAGCACCTTCTACGACCGCGGCAAGCTGGTGGAGCGGGCCGTGGCCAGCGTCACGGGCGCCCTGGCCGAAGCCACCGTGCTGGTGATCGTGCTGCTGACTGTTTTTCTGGGCAACTTGCGCTCGGCGTTGGTGGTCGCCTGCATCCTGCCGCTGGCGGCGCTGGGCACCTTCCTGCTCATGCAGGCATATGGCCTGAGCGCCAACCTGATGTCGCTGGGCGGCCTGGCCATCGCCATCGGCATGCTGGTCGATGCGGCCGTCGTGGTGGTGGAAAACATCGAGGCCCATGGCGCCCATGCCCAGCCGGGCGTGCCGCGCCTGCACCGCATCTACCGGGCCGTGCGCGAGGTTGCCCTGCCCGTCAGCGCCGGCATGCTGGTGATCATGATCGTCTTCCTGCCCCTGCTGACCCTGCAGGGCCTGGAAGGCAAGCTGTTCGTCCCCGTGGCGCTGACCATCCTCTTCGCGCTGGCCGCCTCGCTGCTGCTGTCGCTGACCGTCATTCCCGTGCTCGCCTCGCTGCTGCTGTCCGAACGCCACGCGGGCACGCCGCGCCTGGTGCAGAAAATGGAAGCGGCCTACCTGGCTCTGCTCGGGCGCGCCCTGCGCCGCGAGCGCCTGGTCGGCGGCGTGGCCGTGGCGGCGCTGCTGCTGGCCGCCGGCGTCTTCCTGCACGTGGGCAAATCGTTCATGCCCACGCTGGACGAAGGCGACATCATCATGCAGATCGAAAAACTGCCATCCGTGAACTTGCAGGAATCGGCGCGCCTGGACCAGGCCATCCAGCGCCGCATCCTGGAACAGGTGCCCGAGGTGCAGCGCATCGTGGCACGCCTGGGGTCGGACGAACTGGGACTCGATCCCATGGGCCTGAACGAAACGGACTCCTTCCTCGTGCTCAAACCGCGCGCGCAATGGCGCAGCGCGGACAAGGAAGCGCTGGTCGATGCCTTGCGGGCGGCCACGGCAAGCTTTCCAGGCGTCAACATCAGCTTTACCCAGCCCATCGAAATGCGCACCTCTGAAATGCTGTCCGGCGTGCGCGGTGACATGGCCGTCAAGATCTACGGCCCGGACAGCAAGGCGCTGGGCGCGCTGGCCGCGCGCATCGTGACGCAGCTGCAAACGCTGGCCGGCAGTGAAGATGTGCTGACGACGCAAAACTCGGGCGTGCAATACCTGCAGGTCGATATCGACCGCGTGGCGGCCGCCCGCCTGGGCCTCTCCGTGGAACAGATCCAGGGCGATTTGCGCACCCTTGTCGAAGGGCGCCAGGCGGGCATCGTCATCGAAGGCGGCAAGCGGCTGCCCCTGCTGCTGCGCGGCGGCGAACAGCTGCAGCTGTCGGCCGACCTGTTCCAGCAGCTGCGCCTGCCCATGGCCGACGGCCCGGCCATCGCCTTGAGCCAGGTGGCCAGCCTGCGCACAGTCGACGGCCCCGTCAAGGTGGAACGGGAAAACGCCGCGCGCCTGGTGGTGGTGCGCGCCAATGTGCGCGGCCGCGACCTGGTCGGCTTTGTCGACGAGGCCAAGGCCCTGGTGGCGCGCCAGGTGCCGCTGCCGCCCGGCTACCGCATTGCCTGGGGCGGCCAGTTCGAGAACCAGCAGCGCGCGGCAGCCCGCCTGGCGCTGGTCGTGCCTGTGGCGCTGGCACTGATCTTCCTGCTGCTGTTCTGTACCTTGCGCAGCATCCGGCAAACCCTGCTGGTGCTGGTCAACATCCCGTTCGCGCTGACGGGCGGCGTGTATGCGCTGGCCCTGACGGGCGAATACCTGTCCGTGCCCGCCTCGGTGGGCTTCATCGCGCTGATGGGCATCGCCGTGCTCAATGGCCTGGTGATGATCACCTGTTTCAACGATCTGCATGCGCGCGGCGCGGCCGTCGGCGACCTGGTCCTGCAAGGCGCCGTCCGGCGTTTTCGTCCCGTCATGATGACGGCCTGTATTACAGGCCTGGGCTTGGTGCCGCTGTTGCTGGCCACGGGGCCTGGCTCGGAAATCCAGAAGCCGCTGGCCATCGTCGTCATCGGTGGCCTGCTCAGCGCCACCGTGCTGACCCTCGTGCTGCTGCCCCTGCTGTTCCGCCGCTACGGCGTGGCGCGGCCATCTGTCCCTACCATTGCCTTGACTGGAGCCCACCATGCAGCACCCTGACCATTCCCCCTGCGACGCCATGCTGACGCTGGCCATGCCCGTAGCCCTCGAAGAGGACGTCCTCGATTTCCTGCTGCTGCACCCGGCTTGGGCGGCCGGTTTTTCCGTGCTCGATGCGCAAGGCATGGGACCGGGCGCCGCCTACCCCTCCAGCCTGGAGCAAGTACGGGGACGGGGACGGCGCAAGCTGGTCCTGATCGCCGGCGCCGATACCAACTTGCGCCTGCTCGTGCAGGCGCTGGCGGCACAGCTGCCCAAACCCGACATCGCCTACTGGATCAGCCCCGTGCTGTGCCACGGGAGGCTGGCATGAAGGCGCGCGCCCTGGCGCTGCTGTTCCTCGCGGCGGGAGCGCAGGCGGCGCCTGGCAACCCTTCCGCGCTGCCGCCCGAAGCCGAGGTGCGGCGCGTGCTGGCCAGCCTGCCTGCGCTGCGCCAGGGGATGCAAAACACCGCACTGGCCGGCGCGGAACGGGACAAACTGGCCGCCGGCCCCTATGAATGGACGGTGCGTGCCGGCGCCAGCCGGCGCACCGCCCCCGGCGCGGAACGCTACCTGGAGCAGGAAGTGGCGCTGGAACGGCCCCTGCGCTGGTTCGGCAAGGCCAGCCTGGACCAGGCGCTGGGCGAGCAAGGGCTGACTGTGGCGCGCGCGCTGCATGGCGACGCCTGGCACGAAGCGGGACGCACCCTGCTGCGCGACTGGTTCGACGCGCTGCGCGACCTGGCCGGCGTAGCGCGGCTGGAAGAGCAGCTGGCCGTGACGCAGCGCTTGCAATCGATTGCCGCGCGCCGCGTGCAGGCCGGCGACGGCGCCGCGCTCGACTTGCTGCAGGCCAACACGGAACAGCGGCGCGTGCTGGCCCTGCTGCAACAGGCGCGCCAGCGCAGCGAACAGACGCTCACGCTGCTGGCCATCAGCTACCCCGGCTTGCCACGTCCGCTGGCCGACTCGCTGCCACTGCCGCAAGCCGGCAGCGAAGCCGTAGACGGCTTGGCCGAGCGCATCGTGCACGACAACCACGAACTGCAGCTGGCCCAGGCGGAAGCGGACCTGTACGCCATGCGCGCCAGCCGGCTGGCCAGCGACGCCATGCCCGACCCGACGCTGGCACTGCGGGCCGCGCGCGAGCGCGACGGCCAGGAGCGGGTATTCGGCGTCAGCCTGTCGTTTCCCCTGCCCGGCGCCGGACGTGCAGCGGACAGGTCGGCGGCGGCCATCAAGGCTTCGATGGCGCGCGAACGGGTGGCGCAGACACAGCTGCGCGTCGCTTTGGCGGCCCGGCGTGCCGCCAGCGACAGCGTGCATAGCCACGCAATATGGACTACATTGCAAGAGGTACAACAACAAACCATCCGCCAGGCCGAACTGATGCAGCGCGCCTACCAGGCGGGCGAATGCACACTGGCCGAAGCACTGGCCGGCAGGCGGCAGGCGCTCGACGCGGCGCTGACGGCGCAGACGGCCCAGATCGAGGCGCTGGCGTCCCAGGCGCGCCTGCAGCTCGACGCCCACGCCATCTGGTCCATCGACTGATGCGGCGCTTACACGATTCATCCATGCGACTCACCGAAAAGGAAACACCATGAACACCGAGAAATGGACGACGCAAGACTGGCGCTATGCAGCTCCGGCACGGCTGCTGCACTGGCTGATGGCGGTGCTGATCCCCGTTATGCTGGCCTTGGGCTGGTATATGATGGAGGTCGAAGACGATCCCGGCAGCGAGGTGTACTTCAATCTGCATAAATCGCTGGGCCTGCTGCTATTGCTGCTGCTCGCCGCGCGCGCCGCCTGGCGCCTGGGCCACAGGCCGGCAAGCCTGCCGCCGTCGGTGGCGCCGTTGCAGGCGCGCCTGTCGCGCCTGGGCCACGGCCTGCTGTATGCGGGCATGCTGCTGGTGCCTGCCGCTGGCCTGGCGGGGGCGCTGCTAAGCAAGAGCGGCGTGGCCTTCTTCGGTTTGGTGCTGCCGCGCTGGTTTGCGCCCAACCATGCGCTGGCCGAACAGTGGTTCGGCCTGCATGAACTGGGCGCCTGGACCCTGGCCGGTCTGATCGTGCTGCATGTACTGGCGGGCGTCAAGCATCTGCTGCTGGACAAGGACGGCGTCTTCCAGCGCATGCTGTAGCGCGCACCGCCCTTCAGCCTGTCTTCATGCGGCGCTTAGCCGTGCTTCATGCACGGCGCCGATGTTCCCACCCCACACCAGGGGTAGCACATGAGCAGGAGCGGCTGCGTCGATCCAGGAAGCGGCGCGGTGGCCTAAAAATCGGCCTGCTGCCTACAGCCAGCCTTCGCGCTTCAAGCGCCGGTGCAGCCAGTAACAGCCGGCGATAATGACAACGATCACGGCCGGATAGCTGCCGCGCCACTTCAGTTCCGGCATGAATTCGAAGTTCATGCCATACAGGCTGAAGACCATGGTGGGCACGGCCAGGATGGCGGCCCAGGCGGCCAGGCGTTTGACCACCTCGTTCTGGCGGATCGAAATTTGCCCCAGCGCCACCTGCATGGCCGAATTGACCAGTTCGCGCATCTGTCCCGCCGTGTGCGTGACCCGTTTGACGTGATCGAGAATATCGCGGTAATAGATGCGGTTTTCCTTGGGCACGATATCGCCATGGAAACGGATCAGCTGAGTGCAAATGTCATGCAGGGGATTGACGGCCGCGTCCAGCTTCAGCAGCTCCGTCTTGAGCTGGTAGAAATCCTGCAACTTGTCTTCGGAGAGACTGGGCTTGAACAGTTGCAGCTCATAGTGCTGGAAGCGGGACTGCAAATGGTCGATGCAGGGCTGGTACTGGTCGACGATGAAGTCGATGATGGAATACAGCACGTAGCCGGGGCCGCTCGCCAATTTCTCGGGCACGCTTTCCTTGCGCTCACGCAACTTCGCATAGCCGGCCGAGGCGCCGTGGCGCACCGTGATGATGAAGCGGGGGCCGAGAAAGACGTGGGTTTCGCCGTAAACGATGGCGTCGCCGTCGAGGGTAGCCGTGTGCATCACCATGAACAGGGTGTCGCCGTACTCTTCCAGCTTGGGCCGCTCGTGCGCGCCCTGCGCATCCTCGACCGCCAGTTCATGCAAGCCGAAGGCCGATTGCAACGCCTGCATGGCCGTGACGTCGGGGCTGGCCATGCCGATCCAGACGAAACAATCGGAGTCGCCGAGGAAGTCGCCCACCTTGTCGATGTCGAAATGGGCGATTTTCTTGCCATCGCGATAGGCTTCGCAATTGACGACGGCGGCGTGGGTACTCAGGTCCATGGTGATTTTCTAAGAATGGCGGCAATATCGGGGGGCCAGTATAGCGGAAAGACCGTGATTGCCCTGCCAACGGAGCTTGCCGCATTGACATTCAGGCGCGCCAATGTAAAATGAGAACCATTCGCATTTAAGAAGGGCCTGCATGCGCCAGCGGCACGGGACTTCCGCGCCAACCTGGAGTGTGCCGTGACGTATGCCGTATCGCCTGCCGCCGATTCTTTAGCTCATCTGTATGTCCAGCACCACCCCTGGCTGCTGCGCTGGCTGCGCGGAAAATTGTCTTGCACGGATCACGCGGCCGACCTGGCGCAGGATACCTTCGTCAAGCTGCTGGCCACGCCCGGCGAACGCGCCGTCACCCTGCGCGAGCCGCGCGCCTACCTGACTACCGTGGCGCGCCGCCTGCTGATCGACCATTACCGTCGCCAGTCGCTGGAGCAGGCATGGCTGGCCACCCTGGCGCAGTTGCCCGCCCCCGTCACGCCGTCGGCGGAAGACCGCTTGCTGATCCTGGAAACCCTGCACCAGATCGACGCCATGCTCGACGGCCTGGGTGCGAAAGTGCGCACGGCCTTCCTGCTGTCGCAGCTGGAAGGCATGGCGTATGCGGACATCGCCGCGCGCCTGAGCGTCAGCGAGCGCACCGTCAAGCGCTACATGGTGCAGGCGTTCGAACGATGCATCCTGCTGCTGGCCTGACATGAGCGCAGCCATCGATGCGCGCGCCGCGCGCGAAGCGGCGCACTGGATGATGCGCCTGCAAGGCGGCGAACTGGACGCTGCCGCGCAACAGGGGCTGGCCCGCTGGCGCGCCGCTCACGCTGACCATGAAACGGCGTGGCAGCGGGCCGAGCAAGTGTGCCGCACCTTTGGCATGCTGCCCCCGCCGCTGGCCATGCCGTTGTCCAGGCAAGTGCTGGACCGCCCGGCCCGCGCCCAGCGCCGCGCCATCCTGAGAACCCTGGCCGTGCTGATCGTCGCAGGGCCAGCCGGCTGGGCCTTGCTGCGCGTGGCGCCATGGCAGGCATGGACGGCCGACCTGCACACGGCCACGGGAGAAATCCGCCATGTCCCCCTGGCCGATGGCAGCGCGCTGAGCCTGAATACGGCCAGTACCGCCGACATCGTCTTCGGCGCGTCCCTGCGCCTGGTCCACCTGCGTGCCGGCGAAATCCACGTGGCGACCAGCCCCGATCCCCTGCGGCGGCCCTTCCTCGTGCGCACCAGCAATGGCAGCATCCGCGCCATCGGCACGCGCTTCACGGTGCGCCATGAGGACCGCCTGCTGGGCGCGCATACCCACGTGGCCGTGTCACAGGGCGCCGTCGAAGTGCGGCCTGCCGATGGAAGGCCCGTCATCGTGCAGGCGGGCTGGCAAGCCAGTTTCGATGGAATGGCCGCCAGCGCGCCACGGCCGCTGGCACCGCATGCGGCCGCCTGGCTCAATGGCCTGCTGTACGCGGACGACACGCCGCTGGCCGAGGTGCTGACGCAGCTGGCCCGCTACCGCCCCGGCGTGGTGCGCTGCGATCCGGTCGTGGCGCGGCTGCGCGTGTCGGGCGTGTACCAGTTGCACGACACGGACGCCCTGCTGGCCCTGTTGCAGGCGTCGCTGCCCATCCGCGTACGGCGCCACAGCCGTTGGTGGATTTCTGTCGAGTCCGCATAAAGTTTTTGGAAAAGTATGTCCCTTTCGCGCATGTACCCCGTCAATCCACACAGGACCAACACATGAACGAAGGGAAACACCTGATGAAGCACCCCCGCCACACTACCATGACCCTGGCCCTGCTGGGCAGCCTGGCCCTGGCCGCGCCCGCATTCGCCCAGCAGCAACCGCAGCAGGCGCCCGCGCGCCACTACCAGGTGGCGCCCGGCCCCCTGGGCACGGCCCTGTCCGCGTTTGCGGCCGACGCCGGCGTCAGCATTTCCGGCGCCGCCAGCCTGTATGCGGGCTTGCACAGCCGCGGTTTGAACGGCAACTACCAGGTGGCTGACGGTTTCGCCCGCCTGCTCGATGGCAGCGGCCTCATTGCCGTCGACCAGGGCGGCGGCCACTACGCCGTGCGCAGGCTGCCCTCGATAGCCGACGCGGCCACCCTGCCCGGCATCTCCGTGCGCGCCACGGCCGAACGCAGCACCAGCACGGAAGGCACGGGCTCGTACACGACGCCGGCCACGGCCAGCGCCACGGGACTGGTACTGTCGTTGCGCGAGACGCCGCAATCGGTCAGCGTCATCACGCGCCAGCGCATGGACGACCAGGACTTGCTGACAGTGCGCGACGTGCTGCGCAACACGCCCGGCATCGCCGTCAACCAGTTCGACACGGAACGCAGCACCTTTTCCGCGCGCGGCTTCGACGTCGACAATTTCCAGTACGACGGCGTGCCCACCACTTACAAGGTGCAGTATTCTGGCGGCGAGTCGGAAATGGACTCGCTGATCTACGACCGCGTGGAGGTGACGCGGGGCGCCACGGGCTTGCTGACGGGCGCCGGCTACCCGTCGGCCTCGATCAACCTGGTGCGCAAGCGCGCCAGCGCCAGGCAATTCGAAGGGCAATGGTCGCTGGCGGCCGGCTCGTGGAGCGATTACCGGGGCACGCTCGACCTGGCCACGCCGCTGAACGGGGACGGCTCCGTGCGCGGCCGGGTGGCGGGCGCCTGGCAGGACCGCAAATCGTTTACCGATGGCTATTCGAACCAGCGCCAGCTCGCCTACGCGACCGTCGAGGCGGACCTGGCTCCCGGCAGCGTGGCCATGGTGGGCGCCAGCTACCAGAAGAACGATCCGAAAGGCAGCAACTGGGGCGGCTTCCCCCTGTGGTACAGCGACGGCTCGCGCACCGATTTCGACCGTTCCGTCACGACGGCGCCCCGCTGGGCCGCCTGGGCCACGGAACAGACGAATGTGCACGCCACCCTGGAACACGCGCTGGGCCAGGGCTGGAAGGCGCAGGCGCAAGCCATGTACAGCAAGCACACGGAAGACACGCCGCTGGTGTTCCTGGCCGAGCGGCCGGACCGCATCACGGGCCTGGGCATGCTCGGCTACCCGAACCGCTACATCGGCGCGCGCGACCAGAGCAGCGCCGACGTGAAGCTGTCCGGCCCGCTTACCCTGGGCGGACGCCAGCATGAAGTCATCGTCGGCGCCAATTACACGCTGCAGCACGCCGAGTTCAGCGTCAAGGAAGCGCTCGACCCTGAACCGATCGGCAATTTCCTCGCCTGGGATGGCAGCTACCCGCAGCCGGCCTGGGGCGAACCCGTGCTGTCGGAAAAATATACCACCAAGCAATATGGCGCGTATGGCGCCGCGCGCCTGAATCTGGCCGAGAACACCAAGCTGATCCTCGGTGGACGCTTGAGCCGCTGGGACAAGGAGCGCATCGGCTTTGACGGCAGCGCCCGCTTTGCCTTCGCCAAGAGCAAGTTTGTTCCCTACGCGGGCGTGGTGGTGGACCTCAACGACACGTATTCGCTGTATGCCAGCTACACGGACATCTTCCGCCCTCAGGAAAACCAGGACCGCACAGGTGCCTGGCTGGACCCGCTGACAGGGCAAAGCATGGAAGTGGGCTTGAAGGGAGAACTGGCGGAGGGCCGGGCCAACGGTTCCATCGGCATCTTTGAAATCAAGCAGGACAAGCTGGCCCAGCCGGACGGCGCGCACCGCGTCCCCGGCACCACCACGCAAGCGTATTATGCGGCGCGGGGTGCCACCAGCCGCGGCATCGAGGGGGAATTGTCGGGCCGCGTGGCGCCGGGCTGGAATGTGACGGCCAGCGCCAGCCACTTCCGGGCCAGGGACCGCGAGCAGCAGGACATCAACACCCTGTCGCCCCGCTCGACGGCGCGATTGTTTACCACCTGGAAAGTCAAGCCCGGCCTCACCGTGGGCGGCGGCGTCAACTGGCAAAGCAAGTTCTACTTTGACGACGAAGGGCCGAACGGCAAGGAGCGCGTGACGCAGGAGGCCTACAGCACGGTGAGCCTGATGGCCACGTACCAGCTGTCGCGCCAGTTGACGGCCCAGCTGAACGTGGAAAACGTGCTGGATAAAAAATACATCAACATCAATACCTATGCGCAAGGCACGTATGGCGCGCCGCGCAGCGTGCGGGGAACCTTGACGTACCGGTTCTGAACCCCGGCACCGGAGCAGGCCAGGCGCGACGGCTCCGGTTTTTTACATTGCTAGAGAGCGATAGCGGTGGCGATGCCACCGCGCCATCGCGCATCGCGGCCATCAGCAGCGGTACATCGGACGGCAAGTGGAAGTGTGCAACGGGCTCGCAGGCCCTGGGACAGATCGCCGACGGCGCCGGCGATACCTTGCAGATATCTGGCCTCGCCCACTACCCGTATCTGGGGCATCGGTACACACGCTAATCTTAACCAGGGCATCATCACGGGTCCCGGTGCCGCGCATGATGGCGGCGCCGGCATCTATAGCACGCAAGATGCGCCAATTGGACGGGGCCGGGAATTCCGCCTGAATGCCCGCATCAATCCCGCAAATATGAATATGACCGAAACGACTTGCACGGGAGCATAGTAAGCCCCTCCCCGGCCGGCAACGCGGCAAGGCGCCGACGGCCTTGCTCCTGCCTGCATGTCCTTACCCTATCGACATGACCGCGTTCAGCGCGCGCCGCAACTCCTTCAGCCGGGGCGGCTTGCCCAGCACGCAGTTGACGTGTTCGGGGAAATCGCTGTCGGCAGCCAGGCGCTGGCCCCAGCCCGTGAGCATGATGATGGGCGTGTCCGGCGAGCACTGGCGCACCGCGCTGGCCACCTTGCGCCCGTCCACGTGGGGCATGCCCAGGTCCGTGATGACCACCGCAAAGTGTTCGTGCCGGTCGCGCGCGGCCAGGAAGCAATCGATGCCGGCCTGCCCCCCATCGGCGGACACCACTTCGTGGCCATCGATTTCCAGGATGTCGCGCAGGGACTTGAGCACCATCGGATCATCGTCCACCACGAGGATACGCAGGCGCGGCGGCACGGCGTGGGCCGTGTCGGGCGCTTCCTCCCCCTCGCCTGCCGCGCAGGCGGGAAAAGCCAGGCGCACCGCCGTGCCCTGCCCCGGCGCCGTGAGGATGTCGATGCTGGCGCCATGGCGCTCCATCATGCCGTACACCATGGCCAGGCCCAGGCCCGTTCCCCGCTCGCCCTTGGTGGTGAAAAACGGTTCCAGGCAGCGGCGGCGCGTATTCTCGTCCATGCCGATGCCCGTATCGCCCACCTCGATCTGCACCTGGCGCGCCCCCTGACCGGGCACGCCAATGCAGCTGGTGCGCACAGTCAGGGTGCCGCCGTCCGGCATGGCGTCGACGGCGTTGAAGACCAGGTTGGTCAGCGCTTCGCGCAGTTCGCCCACGCTGCCGGGCAGCATGGGCAGCTCGTCCGCCAGCTCCGTGCGCAGGGCGATGACGATGCCGCGCTGCTGCGGCATGTCGCTCCAGCGCGCGCGCGTCAGGTCGAGCACCTGCTGCACCACCAGGTTGGCATTGATGGGCGACAGCGCCAGTTGCGGTTCGCGCTGGCGGTAGAATTCGCGCATGCGCGCCACCGTGGCGGCCACGTCGTCGATGGCGCGCTCGATCACTTCCAGGCAATGCCGGCCCTGTGGACTGAGGCTGGTTTCCGTCTCCAGTAGCGATTCCGTGTACAGGGCCACGGGGGAAATGGCGTTATTGATGTCGTGCGCGATGCCGCTGGCCATCTGCCCCAGCGCGCGCAAGCGCTCCTGCTGCATCACCGATTGCTGCGTCTGGCGCAAATCATCATACGCGCGCTGCAGTGCGCCGTAGAGCTGAGCCTGGTTGGCGGCCAGCGCCACGTGCTCGCTCAGCTGGCTGAGGAACTCGCATTCACCGCTGGTGAAGCTGTGCGCGGTGCGGCGCGCCACGATCAGGATACCGAAAACCGTGTTTTCGGCCAGCAGCGGCGCCATGACGAGGGCGCGCAAGCCTCCTTGCGCCAGCCGCTGTGGGAACGGAAACGCTACCTCGGCGATGTCGGCTTCATACACGAGCTTGCCGCGCACGCAGCTCGACAGGCCATTCTCGTCGATGGGAATGTGCGCCTGTTCGCCCATCATGAAGGCGTGCGCCAGCGCTTCGCTGCGTACGCCCACGCACGTTACCTGCAGCGCGTGCTGGGACGGCTCGTACAGGCAGATGCAGCTGAAATCGATGGGCAGCTGGTCTTCCAGGCTGCGCACCACCACCTGGAAGATGCTGCGCAAGTCCTGCCGCTCGCCGATAGAGCGCGTGATCTGCTGCAGCAGGTTCAGGCGCTCGAGCTGCTCATGCACCTTGCGCTCGGCCAGCTGGCGCTCGGCGATCTGCGTTTCCAGGGCGGCATTCGTGTGCGCCAGCTCGTCGCGCGAGACGGTGGTGCGGCGCAGCTTTTCCGTCATGCCGTCGAAGGCGCGCGCCAGGTCGCCGATTTCATTTTTGGTGTGCACGCCCAGCGCAAAATCGAGCTTGCCAGCGCCGACGATCAAGGTCCCCTGGCGCAGCTTTTCCAGCGGTCCCGTGACGCTGGTCATGGTGAAGTAAATCAGGCCGGCCACCAGGGCGATGATCACGCCGCCAAACAACATCACGGCGACATTGGCCCGCTGCTGCGCATCGAGCACGCCTTGCCGGCTCAATTCGGACAGCCGCATCGCGTCCGAGATCATGCCCTGCACCTTGCCCATGATCTGGCCGGACAGGCGCGACTCCAGTTCGCCCAGCACCTCGCGCCGCAGCGGGTCCTGCCCCAGCTCGCGGTGATTCGCCACAAACAGCTCGAACAGAGCGCCCACGCCGGCCAGGTCGGTCTGCAATTCGCGCAGCAGCGCGCGCTCCTCGCCGGTGCTGAAGGCGGGCGTGGCCAGCAAGCCCGTGGACAGCGATTCGCTGCGCAGCTGCCACTGGGCGCGCGTGCGCGCGCCGTGGTGCAGCGCATATTCGATCGACAGGTAGCGCAGCGACGTGACGGCTTGCAGGATATCACCCGCAGCCTTGTTCTTCGCCAGTTCGCGCTGCATCGCCATGGTGGTGGAGAACAGCATGGCGACGATGATGGCCACGAGCACCACGCAAAACAGTTCTGCCAGCTTGAAGCGCGTTACGATTTTCACGGTGGCTTTCTCAATGAATGACCGTCACGGCCGATGGCGCCACGGCTTCCAGGCCGTCCAGGTAGACGGCATCGAGGAAGTTCGGCATCTCGCCGCGTTCGGCCAGCCGGTTCTTGATGGCCCAGCGCGCCTCGTCTTCCAGCGCCAGCAGCAAGCCCTGGTCGAGCACGATGCCGAACTGATAACCGTGCCAGGCCGCTTGCAGGCGCGCCGCCTCGCTGGCCGACGCCGTGGTAAACAGGGCGCGCGCGGCGTCGGGTTCGTCGCGGCAAAAGCGCGCCCCGGCAAGCAGCGCGCGCAGCACCTTGCGCATCGTCGCCGGGTGACTGCGCACATAATCGCCCGTGCCGGCCACGTTGAACAGGCCCGCATACACGTCTTCGCCATAGAAGATGGCCGCGTTGCCAGCGATAGCATGCGTCATGCCCGTCAGGAACGGTTCCCAGCCGGCCGCCGCGTCGACATCGCCCCGGGCCAGCGCACCGGCCAGCTGGTCCGGCGTGTAGTTGCGCAAGGTGACTTCAGCGGGCAACAGTTTCTGGCGGTTCAAAAAGGCGTCCAGCGTGAAATGGCCGGAGGTGCCCAGGGTGACGCCGATGCGCTTGCCTTTCAGGCTGGCGGGCGTGGACACGCCGCGGTCCAGGCGCCCCACGATGCCGTGGTCGCGCTCGGCCTCGAAAATGCTGGCGATGATGACGACGGACTGGTTCTTCAGGCTGGCCAGCACCACGGGGATGTCGGAAACGGTGCCCAGGTCGGCCCTGCCCCCCAACACGGCTTCCATCGACGCCTTGCCCGAGGAATACGGTTGCAGCAGCGCGTCGATGCCTTCACGCGCAAAATAGCCCTGTGCGCGCGCGGCCAGCACGGGGCAGCTGCCCACATATTCCGCATTCACGGCCACGCGCAATACTTCCACGGGGCCGGGCGGCGGGCCAGGACGGGCATTGAGCAGCCAGACGGCTGCAGCGGCCAGCGCCAGCAGCACTGCGGCCGCCAGCCAGATCGCCCGCCGCACCGGCGCCTCGCCATTCATGCGCTGCGCTGCGCCGTGGCCGATTCCAGCGCACTGTTGATGGCCTCGGAAAACGCCACCACGTCGATCGGCTTGGTGAGATAGCGGTAGAAGCCCGCCGCCAGCCCCTGGCGTACATCGCCCGGCCCGGCCATGGCCGTCAGGGCGATGACGGGGATATGCGCGGTGCGGGCATCGGCGCGCAGCAGCTGCATGACTTGCGTGCCGCTGATGTCGGGCAGGTCGCTGTCCATCAGTATCAGTTGCGGCAGGTGGCGGCGCGCCAGCTCCAGGCCCGTCTGGCCGTCGCCGGCCGACAGCAGGTCAAGATCGGGGCGAAAATGGATCAGGCCCGCCACCAGGGCCAGATTCAGGGGATTGTCTTCCACATACAGCAGCGTCTTGCGGTCCGGCAGCCGTATCGTTTCTGCGGGTCGGGCAATGGCGGACAGGCGTGGGCTTTCCTGCAGCGGCTGGCGCGCCGGGCAACTGGCGATATCGAGCCAGAAGGTGGTGCCGCGTCCGGGCGTGCTGTCCACGCCCAGCCTGGCCTGCATGGCTTCGGCCAGGCGCTTGCTGACCACCAGCCCCAGGCCCGTGCCCTCTTCGTCGCGCGCATCGCGTCCCAGGCGGTTGTAGGGCTGGAACAGCGCCTCCAGCTGCGCGCTACTCATGCCACCGCCCGTGTCGCGCACGGAAAGGCGCAGTTGCCGCGCATCGACGGGCTGGCAATCAACGTGGATCTCGCCCTGTTCACGGTTGTACTTGACGGCGTTCGACAGCAGGTTGAGCAGCACCTGCTTGAGGCGCGTGCGGTCGGCCAGCACATGCATGCCGCCCGCATCGACGAACGTCAAGGTGATGCCGCGCTTGTGCGCCAGCGGTTCCATCATTTGCCAGCATTCATGGTAGATGCCGGCCAGTTCCACGGCTTCCATCGCCAGCGACATATTGCCCGACTCGATCCTGCCGATATCGAGGATATCGTTGATCAGGGTCAGCAAATGCCGGCCCGCGCCGAAAATGTGCGAGGCAAAGGTTTTCTTTTCCTGCGCCGTCGAGGGGATGGAATCGGACATCAGCATCTGCGAAAAGCCCAGGATGGCGTTGAGCGGCGTGCGCAGCTCGTGGCTCATGCTGGACAGGAAATTGGTCTTTTCCTGGTTCGCCCGCTCGGCCACTTCGCGGGCCAGCTGCAAATCCTTGTTCATGGCGTCGAGTTCGGCCGTGTGCTGGCGCAGCAGCAATTCCAGGCGCGCATTGGCGATGCGCAGCTGGCGCGTTTCCAGCGCCCGCGCCAGTATCAGCAGGATGCCCGATACCTTGAACGGCTTGACCACATAATCGAGCGCGCCCGCCTTCATGGCCTGCACGGCCGAGGCAATCGTGCCTTCGCCCGTCATGATGACGCAGGCCAGGTCCGGATCTATCAGGCGCGCCGCTTCCACCACGGCGATGCCGTTCATGCCCGGCATCATCAGGTCGACCAGCAGCAGATCGAACGATTCGACGGCTAGCAGGGACAGCGCCGCCTCGCCCGAAGCCAGCCCCGTCGTGTCATACGCCTGCCCCCGCAAGGTATCGCACAGCGCGTACACATGCGCCAGCTCGTCATCGACGATGAGGATACGCGGCGGCATTGATGAGCTATTCATGCATTCTCCTGGCGGCATGACCTTGCGGACCGGGAACTTGCCCCGCAGCATGCGTTCCGAGCATAGCACTTGAAAATTACCAAAAATACACGCTTTGTCACGCGCGCGGCGGCGCAACGGTGCTAGGTGACCTCGGGTAGCCCACGCAGCAGCTTGTCCAGGGTCAGCGGATAGTGGCGCACCCTCACCCCCGTGGCGTTATGCACGGCATTCGCGATGGCCGCCGCCACGCCGCAGATGCCCAGCTCGCCCACGCCCTTGGCTTTCATGGGCGAGGATATGGGGTCTGTTTCGTCCAGGAAAATGACGTCCTGGTGCGGGATATCGGCGTGCACGGGCACTTCGTAGCCGGCCAGGTCGTGGTTGACGAAAAAGCCGCGGCGCCGGTCGACCACCAGTTCTTCCATCAGGGCCGCACCCACGCCCATGGTCATGGCGCCGATCACCTGGCTGCGCGCCGCTTTCGGATTCAGGATGCGGCCGGCCGCGCAGACGGCCAGCATGCGGCGCACGCGCACTTCGCCCGTGTCGCTGTCCACGCCCACTTCCACGAAATGGGCGCCAAACGTGGATTGCTGGAATTTTTTGTCGAGGTCGCCGTATTCCATGTGGTCTTCCGCCACCACATCGCCATGCAAGGCAGCGGCAGCGAGCGGCACGCTGCGCTCGCCCTGACTTACTTGCCCATCGGAAAAGCGCGCTTGATTTTCGTCAAAGCCCAGCTTGCCTGCGATGGCCTGGCGCAAGCGCACGCAAGCCGCATACACGCCCGCCGTGGAACTGTTGCCGCCCCATTGCCCACCCGAACCGGCCGAGACGGGAAAATCCGAGTCGCCCAGGTGCACCACGACACGGTTCAGGGTCACGCCCAGCATTTCCGCCGCCGTCTGGGCAATGATGGTGTAGCTGCCCGTGCCGATGTCCGTCATGTCCGTTTCCACCGTGATCATGCCCTTGCCGTCCAGGCGCACCCGGGCGGCGGACCGCATGACGAGATTATTGCGGAAGGCGGCCGCCACGCCCATGCCCACCAGCCAGCGGCCGTCGCGCCGCTTGCCGGGCTGTGCTTGCCGCTCCTTCCAGCCAAATTCCACGGCGCCCGTGCGCAGGCAATCGATCAGGCGGCGCTGGGAAAACGGGCGGCCCGGTTTTTCCGGGTCCACTTTCGTGTCGTTCAGGATGCGCAAGACGATAGGGTCCATGTTCAGCTTTTCCGCCATCTCGTCCATGGCGATTTCCAGCGCCATCAGGCCCGGCGCCTCGCCCGGCGCCCGCATGGAATTACCTTCCGGCAAGTCGAGTATGGCCAGGCGCATGGCCGTCATGCGGTTTGGTCCCGCGTACAGCAGCCGCGTCTGCATCACGGCAGTTTCCGGCTGCCCGCCTTTGAGATCGCCCGACCACGATTCGTGGCCGATGGCCGTGATCTTGCCGTCGCGCGTGGCGCCGATGCGCAGTCGCTGGATGGTGGCGGGCCGGTGCGTGGTGTTGTTGAACATCAAGGGCCGCGTCAGGGCCACCTTTACGGGACGCTGTGCCGCGCGCGCGCCCAGGGCCGCCAGCAGCGCTTCGGCGCGCAAGAACAGCTTGCCGCCGAAACCGCCGCCGATATAGGGCGAGACGATGCGCACCTGGTCTTTTGCAATGCCAAGGGTGCGGGCCAGGTCGCCCCTGCTCCAGTCCACCATCTGGTTCGCCGTCCAGAGCGTCAGCTTGTCCCCCTCCCAGGCGGCAATCGAGGCGTGCGGCTCCATCATGGCATGTGACTGGTCAGGCGTCGTGTAGCTGGCGTCCAGGCGCACGGGGGCATGGGCAAAGGCGCCGGCAAAATTGCCAGCCTTGCTGTCGGGCTTGCCGTCCTTCGGCTTGGCCGCCGTGTTCTTCGCCTTGGCCAAGTCGAACGCGCCCGGCTGCTCGATATACTTTACGTCGAGCAATTGCGCGGCCGAGCGTGCTTGTTCGAAGGTTTCCGCCACCACCAGCGCGATGGCCTGGTGATAATGCTCAATCTCCGGGCCGCCCAGCAGATGCGCCGTGTTCATCTTGCCTTTGCCCAGTTTTCCTGCGGATTCCGCCGTCACCACGGCCAGCACCCCCGGTGCGCGCCGCGCGGCGCTGGTGTTGATGGAGGCGATGCGCCCCTTGGCGATGGCCGCGCCGACGACATGGCCGTAGGCGGCATGCGGCGCCGCGGCGTGCTGCTCGTACGCGTACGGCGCCGTGCCCGTGGTTTTCAGGGGGCCGTCGATGCGGTCCGTGGGGCGGCCCACGACTTTCAGCTGGTCGATGGGGTTGGTAGTGGCGGGTGTCGTGAATTTCATGGACTTAGCCTTTCATTACTGGTGTTTCCCTCAACACGGCTGCCACGGTACGCTGCGCCAGGATGAGCTTGTAGGCATTGTCGGCAGTCGGTTTGGCGCCGGCCAGCAGGCGTTCGTTCACGGCGGCGGCGCCAGCGGGCATCGCCTGCTCCGCGCCGGCAACCCGCCACGGCTGCGGCGCGACGCCGCCCAGAGCCAGCCTGCCCGTGCCATCGGGCAAGATAATCGCCGCCACGGACACCAGCGCGAACGCGTAAGAAGCGCGGTCGCGCACCTTGCGATAGACGTGCGTGCCGCCGACGGGCGGGGGCAAGGTCACGCTGGTGATCAGTTCGCCCGGCTGCAGCAGCGTTTCCAGCTGCGGCGTGGTGCCCGGCAAGCGGTAAAAATCGGCAATCGGGATGGTGCGCACGGCACCGTCGGCCCGCACGGTATCGATGCCGGCGTCGAGTACGCGCATGGCCACGGCCATGTCGCTGGGATGCGTGGCGATGCAGGTATCGCTGCCGCCCAGGATGGCCAGCGGCCGGCTGAAACCCCCGATGGCGGAGCAGCCGCTGCCCGGCACGCGCTTGTTGCAGGCCTGGTTGGTGTCATAAAAATACGGGCAGCGCGTGCGCTGCAGCAGGTTGCCCGCCGTCGTCGCCTTGTTGCGCAATTGTGCCGAAGCACCGGCCAGCAAGGCGCGCGACAATACGCCATAATCGCGCCGCACCGTGACGTGGGCGGCCAGCGCCGTGTTGCGTACCAGGGCGCCGATGCGCAAGCCGCCGTCCGCAGTCGTTTCAATGCGATCGAGCGCGAGGCCATTGACGTCGATCAAATGCGTAGGCGTTTCGATCTCCAGTTTCATCAGATCGAGCAGATTCGTGCCGCCGGCTATAAAGCGGGCACCCGGCGTGTTCAAGGCGGCGGCCGCCGCTTCGGCCGGCGTGGCAGCCTTCTGGTAGCTGAACACTCTCATGCCGGCCTCCCCGCCACCTCGGAAATCGCCTCGATGATGTTGGAATAGGCGCCGCAGCGGCAGAGATTGCCGCTCATGCGTTCGCGCAACTCTTCCGGTGTCGCCTGCGGGGCAGCGTTCAAGTCCACGCTGACGTGGCTGGGGATGCCCTGGCGGATTTCTCCCAGTGCAGCGACGGCAGAGCAGATTTGCCCCGGTGTGCAATAGCCACATTGATAGCCGTCATGCGCAATGAAGGCGGCCTGCATCGGGTGCAGCTTGTCGGGCGTGCCCAGTCCCTCGATGGTGGTGATGCGGGCGCCCTCGTGCATCACGGCCAGGCTCAGGCAGGCGTTGATGCGCTGGCCGTCCAGCATGACGGTGCAGGCGCCGCACTGGCCGTGGTCGCAGCCCTTTTTGGTTCCCGTCAGATGCAGGTATTCGCGCAAGGCGTCGAGCAAGGTGGTGCGCGTGTCGAGTTCCAGGCTATGGCGCTGGCCGTTGATATCCAGATTGACCTTCATCAGGACGGGCGGCGCCTGGCCGGCTTGGGCCGCAGCATGGGCAGCTTCAGCGGCCCCGGCCACGCCGGGCACAGCCACGGCCGTGGCCGACAGCGCGCCGGCGATCAGCAAGCCGCGCCGGCCGGCATTGATGTGATTACACTCTGTCATCTCGCGCTTCCTCCTGGCTGTTAACTGGCTGGGTGGGCGCATGCAGGCCCGAAGTGCCAGTCTGGCGGCAGGAATGTGACGCGTCTGTACGCGAACGAACGTTCAGCCTCAGGCTGCGCCGGGTCGTGCCGGCGCCGCCCAGCGCCGCATGGCCCGTGCGGGCCCTACCGCAATCAGGAAGCCCGGCAGCACCAGATATCCCCCAGCGCCAGCACATGGACGGATGCCGACCTGCCTGTCATATTGCTATCGCGTCGCTATTGCGTGAGGGTGGAACGGCGTGGAAATGGGGTAGTGCCGAGTAATAATTCTTGTGTCAGCTGCAATAGCCTACACAGCAAACATGACGGCTTCGTGACATGCTTGCCACCAATAAATTTCGCCATGCGGGACGTCTGGCGCAGCAATTATTTCGGCTACACTGGCTGTTACTTTCCCTTTCTGACGCCTGATGATCGAAAAGAATCTGCCCGAGCTGGTCATGCTAAAGCGTCTCATTGACGAAGGTGGCAGCCACCTGGAAGTGGCCGCGCCCTGCAGCATCGCCATGGATGGGCGCGACTTTCCCGTGTACTCCATCGCCCTGGGCAATCCCGGCCCCGACGTGCCCGTGCTGGGCTTTTTTGGCGGCATCCACGGCCTCGAACGCATCGGCACGCAAGTGCTTTTGTCCTTCCTCGAAAGCCTGATCGCGCGCCTGCGCTGGGATGCCACCCTGCACCAGCAGCTGGAAACCATGCGCCTCGTATTCATGCCGCTGGTCAACCCGGGCGGCATGTGGCAAGCCACGCGCTGCAATCCGCGCGGCGTGGACCTGATGCGCAACGCACCGCTGAGCGCGCGCGAAAAAGTGCCGTTCATGCTGGGTGGACAGCGCTACAGCGCCCGACTGCCCTGGTACCGGGGCGCAGCCGATGCGCCCATGGAGCAGGAAAGCCAGGCCGTGTGCGACCTGGTCGAGCGTGAGCTGCTGTCGCGCCAGTTCAGCATCGCCCTCGATTGCCATTCCGGCTTCGGCTTGCGCGACCGCATCTGGTTTCCCCATGCGCATACCAAGGTGCCGATAGAGCACCTGGCCGAGATCGGCGCCCTGGAAGAACTGTTCAGCCAAAGCTACCCCAACCACAACTATGTGTTCGAGCCGCAAAGCCGGCAATACCGCACGCATGGCGACCTGTGGGACTATCTGTACCTGAACGGCACCAGCTACAGCGGGCGCGTGTTCCTGCCGCTGACTCTGGAAATGGGCTCGTGGCTGTGGGTCAAGAAAAACCCGCGCCAGCTGTTCAACCGGGTCAGCATCTTCAACCCCACGGCCGCGCACCGCCTGCAGCGGGTGTTGCGGCGGCACCTGGTGTGGTTCGATTTCCTCATGCGCGCCGCCAGCAGCCACGGCCGCTGGATGCCGGAAGGCTTGCTGCGCAAGGCGCAGCGCCGGCGCGCCCTGGCGCAATGGTATGAGTCATGACGCAGCCCACATGGATTTTATTGCGCGGCCTGATGCGCGAACAACGCCACTGGGGTGACTTCCCCGCCACCCTGGCGCGCGCCCTGCCCGGCGCCAGCATTGTCACGCCCGACTTGCCCGGCAATGGCAGGCGCCACGCGCAGGACAGCGCCACCCGTGTGGCAGATATGGTGGCAGCTTGCCGCCAGGACCTGTCGGCGCGGGGCATCGCTGCACCGTACCACTTGCTGGCCCTGTCGCTGGGCGGCATGGTGGCCGTCGAATGGGCTAGCCGCTACCCGCAGGAAATCGCCCGCTGCGTGCTGCTCAACACCAGCATGCGACCGTTCAATCCGTTTTACCGGCGCCTGCGCTGGCAAAACTACGGCGCCCTGCTGCGCCAACTGCTGCTGGGCGACCAACGCAGCCAGGAAGCGCTGATCTTGCGCCTGACCAGCCGCCGGCATGCACAGGGCAACGCCGCCCTGCTGGCCGACTGGTGTGCATATCAGCAAGAATATCCCGTCAGCCGCCGCAACGCGCTGCGCCAGCTACTGTCGGCCGCCCGCTACCGCGCCCCCCTCATCCGCCCCGCCATGCCCGTGCTGGTGATGGCCGGCGCGCAAGACCGGCTGGTCGACCACCGCTGCTCGCAGCGCCTGGCGCGCGCCTGGCAGGCCGACTGCCTGATCCACCGCGACGCCGGGCACGACTTGCCGCTGGACGAGGGGGAATGGGTGGCGCAATCGGTGGCGCGCTGGCTGGGGGTGGACGCGGCAGTGCATGACAAGACCTCCACGACACAATCAATATGCCAATAGCAAACCTGACGGACCATACAGAACAGCTGACAGCGCTGGTGCAAGCCGGCGTCCAGGAACAGATTTTTCCAGGCGCGGCCTGGGCCATGGGCACCAGCGACCACGGCGTGGCGGGCGCGGCCGGGCGGCTCACGCCCGAGCCCGGCAGTGCAGCGATGCAGGTCGACACCTTGTTCGACATCGCTTCGCTGACCAAGATCATCAGCGTCTGGTCGCTGATGGGCTGGCTGCTGCGCAAAAATCGCCTGCGCCTGGACAGCTGCCTGGCCGACGTGCTGCCCGGCACGCAGGGCCATGCGCTGGCGCCCATCACGATTTTCCAGCTGCTCACCCATACGGCTGGCTTGCCGTTGCGCGCGCGCCTGCGGGCCAGCTATGGCGAGGTGTACGACGATATCGTGCGTGGCGTACTGCGCGAGCCGCTGGAAGGCACGCCGGGACTAGCCGTGGAATACACGGACCGCGCGGCCCTGATCCTCGGCCTGGTCATCGAGCGGTTGCTGGATCTGCCCCTGGACCAGGCCTTGGCCGAGCATGTCCTGCGGCCGCTGGGCATGGCTGCCACGGGCTTCGGCCCGCTGGCAGCTGCGCATGGCAAGCAGGTCGCGCCGACTGAATATTGCGAGCAGGCGGGTGCACACCTTTCTGGCGTCACGCATGATTTCTCCACCCGCCTGCTGGGGGGCGTGTGCGGCATCTCCGGGCTGTTTTCGAACGTACCCGACCTGCAGCGCTTCCTGCAGGCGATGCTGGCGCAGGACCTGCAGGGCGAGGTGCTGGACGCCAACTGGGTGCGCGCTTCGCTGACGGTGCAGACCGGTTCGCTGACTCCGTCGCGCGGCCTGTTCTGGCATCCGGCGGCAGGCACCGGGCCGGAAGACGACGTCTGGTGCCACCTGGGCTTCACCGGCACGGCCATGTGGATCAGCCCCAGGCGCGGCCGCTATGCGGTGCTGCTGACGAACAAGCTGTATTACACGCGCGATTTCACCAGGATCAACGCGCTGCGGAGCGACGTCATGCGCTACGCGTTCGATCTCTAAGTTTTACAACGCCTAACCAAACCGTAGCGAGCGGAAGGAAGGCTCGGCGCCCCGTTGGCTCGAGAAGCGCAACTGTACGAAGTACGGGGCCGCCGAGGCAGCGAGCATCGCAGGCCGCAAATTACGACGCGCAGCAGGTGTTGATAGGCGTTCTTACAGGCGCAAGCTCACGGCGATGGCCAGCAGCAGCGCGCCGGCCGCCGCCAATAGTGCACTATTAAAACTGTGCGACTGCGCATACAGGCTGGCCGCCAGCACGGGGCCGATGATCTGGCCGATGCCATACACCACCGTCATGATGGCCATCATGTTGGTGCCAAACTTGCCCACCTTGCCGGCGGCCCGCTGCGCGGCGGGCATGGCGATGGTCACCGTGCCGACAAACGTGCCGCCGACGAGGATGGCGCTGAGCAGATAAGCGGCGGCCGAAGGCGCCAGCACGGGCAAGGCCACGCCCAGCGCCTGCAGCAGCAAGTTCAGCCTGAGTGCCTGGCGCGTGCCCAGGCGCTCGTGCAGCCGGTGCCACAGGAAACACGACGGCGCCGCGCCCAGGCCGAACATGGCCCACACATGGGCGGAATTGAGCCCGGGCAAGGCGACGCCCACCATCACGGGCAGATACGTGGCCGTAACGATGTAACCGAGCCCCGCCAGTCCGTAGATCAGCACCAGCGGCCACGGCGCCACGGGCGCCAAGGTTGATGCAGCGGCATGCGGCGGCGCATCCAGCGTCGCCTGGCCACTGGCGGCGATGGCGGGCGCAGCCGCCAGCCCCAGCAGCACGGTGACGCCGGCCAGCAGCAGCCACATGCCGGCGCTGTCCCAGCCCAGGTGCGATGCCAGCACCAGCAATTCGGCCGACACGGCGATGCCAGCGCCCACGCCCGCGTACAGCAGCGGCGCACCGCGACCATGCCGGCGCTGTTCCAGCAGCCACAATGACGCGGCGACCATGGCCAGGGCGCTGAAGACGCCCGCCACGCCCCGCACCGTCACGATGAGCCAGACCGGCATAGTCAAGGCCAGCACGCCAAGGCATAGCGCCGTACCAGCCACCGACCACAGGCATAGCCGGTGCGCGCTGTGGGCCCGCGCGCGCATGGCCAGGATGGCGCCCAGCAAGTAACCGGCATAGTTGGCCGAAGCGGCCAGGCTGCCATCGCGCAGGCTCAAGACGCCTTCGCCGAGCATATGCGGGTAGATGGCCGTGAAGGCGAAGCGGCCGAAGCCCATGCCGATGGCGAGGATGGCCGCTGCGGCGATGGCTGCACGCAGCCTGGCCGGCGCGCTCACGGCGCCACCTCGCCCAGCTGCGCCAGCAAGTGTTGAAAGGCGGGCACGTCGAATCCGGCGCGCCACACCAGCAAGGTGTCGGCTTGTCCAGCGGACAGCGTCACCAAGGCGGCCGGCGCCTCGGACAGCGCCAGCACGCTCGCCGGCAGCAGGGTCACGCAGGCGCCGGCCGCCACGCAAGCGATCATAGTGTGATACGAACTCATTTCCTGCACCCGCCACTGCGTGCCGCCGGCCACGCCCAGCAACTCTTCGGCGATGCCGCGATAGGTGCAGCCCTGCGGAAACGCCGCCAGCGAGCGCGTGCGCACGTCCGCGGCGCGGCGCGCCTGCGCTTCGCTGGCCGGCAGCAGCAAACACAATTCCTCGCGCCACACGGCTGTCGCGGCCAGGCCCAGCTCCGCCAAGGCGGCGGCGCCGCCGAAGGATGGCGGCAAGGCGACAAAAGCACAGTCGAGCAAACCTGTGCGCACCTGCTCGATCAGGGGGCGCGACGGCCCCGTGCTCAGCGCCAGCCGCGTCGCCGGATAGCGGGCGTGATATGCGGCCAGCAGCGCCGGCAGGCGGCTGGCCGCTGTGCTGTCCATGCTGCCGACGCGCAAGGTGCCGCCCTCGCGCCCGCCGGTGACGACATGCCTGGCCTCTTCTGCCAGCGCCAGCAGACGCTGCGCATACTCGAGAAAGCGCTCGCCGGCCGCCGTCAGGGCCATGCGCTTGTTCGTGCGCACGAACAGTGCGGCGCCTATATCGGCTTCCAGCTGCTGGATGCGCGTGGTGACGCTGGACGGCGCGCGGCCCAGCCTGGCTGCGGCCTGGGTGACGCTCAGTTCACTGGCCACGGCACAAAAAATCGTCAATGACTCCATGTCCATCATGTTCTCTCATTCGAAATGATTATGCTATTATATTCTTAAAATACGAATACGAATATGCGTACGACACAGCATCCTCAACTTCCTGAAGGAAACATCATGAGCTCGTCCCAGCGCTTCCTCGACCGCCTCGGCCTGCAATTGCCCATCATCCAGGCGCCAATGGCGGGCGTCTCCACGCCGCGCCTCGCCGCCGCCGTCTCGAATGCGGGCGGCCTCGGTTCGCTGGGCATTGGCGCCGGCAGCGTGGCGCAGGCGCGCCAGATGATCGAAGAGACGCGCGCGCTGACGGACCGCCCCTTCAACATCAATGTGTTTTGCCATGCGCCTGCGGCAAGGGATGCGCGGCGCGAAGCGGCTTGGCTGGCCCATCTGGCGCCCCTGTTTGCGGAGCTGGGCGCGGCCGTGCCGGCAGGACTGGAAGAAATCTACCGGACGTTTATCGGCGATGCGGCGGCATTCGCCCTGTTGCTGGAGCAGCGCCCTGCCGTCGTCAGCTTTCATTTTGGCTTGCCGACGCAGCAGCAGATTGCCGCCCTGCGCCAGGCCGGCATCTACACGATGGCCACGGCCACCAGCGTGCGCGAAGCGATCCTGATCGAACAGGCAGGGGTCGACGCCATCGTGGCGCAGGGCGTGGAAGCGGGCGGGCATCGCGGCGTCTTCGATCCGCAAGCGCACGACGAGCGCCACAGCACCAGCGTGCTGCTGCGCCTGCTGGCGGGCCGCACTGCCCTGCCCCTCATCGCCGCCGGCGGCATCATGGATGGACAAGGCATCCGCGCCGCGCTGGACCTGGGCGCCGCCGCCGTCCAACTGGGCACGGCATTCGTGCTATGCCCGGAATCGGCGGCCAACGCGGGCTACCGCGCCAACCTGAAAAGCGAACGGGCCGCCAGTACGCGATTGACGGCGACCTTGTCGGGCCGGCTGGCGCGCGGCATGGTGAACCGCTTGATCGAACATGGCGAAGCGCCAGGCAGCCCACCGCCGGCCGACTACCCGGTCGCCTACGATGCCGCAAAACAATTGAACGCAGCAGCCAGCCAGCACGGCAACAGTGAATTCGCCGCGCAATGGGCCGGCCAGGGCGCGCCGCTGGCGCGGGAAATGGGCGCGGAGGAACTGGTGTTGACTTTGGCTAGGGAAATGGGGCGCTGATTTCAGCATGCCGTTGACATGATTGCCGCCAGGACAGCTATGCCACAGGCCATGTGTTACCTGGAGATAAAAAGGTGGCCCGGCGCTACGGCTACACAGGAGTATCCGCTTTCGCCTTTGCGGACATCCAATCGTCAGAAGATGCACACTGGCACCTATCGCAAACTATTGAATGTCTAGTGAGTATACATTTTCTGAGCGCAATCATAAGGTACACGCATACGGATTCTTAAAAATCTGCTCCTGAACGGTAGCGACCTCCTTTCAAGTCCGTACCTTTGGCGCCTTACCTGCAGCGGGCATACATCAGAGATGGCCGAGGTTCGTCAGCAAGATTTGGTAGAACCAGGTGTCGCGCAAGCTTGCCCTCAAGTACAAACCCGGACTTTTCCAATGTACGCGCAGATGCATAATTTTCTGTGTCACAGGTTGCCTGAATACGAAAACAGTGCGGCAGCGCCAAGGCTGCTTCACTCAAAGTATTTATTGCCTCGGACATGAGTTTCGCGCCCCAATACTTGCGTTGCAAAACGTATCCAATATCTATCATGTGATCATGCAAACTTGCTTCCAACATACCAATTGGCTCGTCGTCATTTTCCTCAAGGGCCAAAACATAAGGACGGCTACGACCACTATCCCACTCCTCGATACAATATGAAATGAAGGCTTCAGTCTCGGCCAATGTGCGGTGTGGACGCCATACCATGTAGCGTACTACTTCAACATCTTGGGCATATGCATCAAAAATAATCCGGACATCTGATTGACGCGGTTTACGCAATATCATTCTTTGCGTACGCAACACATCTGGAAGAGATAGGAACATTGAAAAATCCTTAACACAGTTCTGAAATTTACTTCATTCTACAGCGCAGATTTTACGTCAGCAATCGCCCCATAGCAGCCGTTCGCGTTGTTTGCGTGAGTCACTGCTCTCACAATTCAACCTGACGCACAGGTATCCCGTGAAGTAGCGCTTCGGTATATACATGCTCGGCAAGTAGATCATCCTCGATGATCAATGCGACGCCGGTTAACTCATTCATCGGTAGAAATTCTGGCGCGTCGACGATACTCTCGACGAGGTTCAAATCCTCGCGGCGACACGCTGCAGCAATTACGCGGGCTTCTTTCGGCTCAAATCGCCCTAGAAGCAGCGATTCCTGCCCACGCAACTGGGTCACCACTTCTTTCACTGGCAGGGCCCTATAGGGCGCAACAGTCCGCCTTACAGCCATTAGCTCACGTGTCGATGGACCGGTGCTAGGAAAAGCCAGCGAAAGATCGATATAGTTACCGCAGAACCGCTTCAAAACCCACCCTGGCTGAGATCCATCCCATAGATACTTGTACTCATCGATCCGTTCAAGATTGCTCATAATCATCGGTCCAAAGGATGTATGCTGACTGGCCGCTTGTGGCCGAACCCGGCCGTTCGGGCAGCATAGCAGGTTGTCAGGGTGAAAATCTAGCGGCTGCATCGTCATGCTGGATTCGCCCCAAAGCCGACCTTCCGCAATTTGCGGAATTCGAGATTTGACTATTGCTGGAGAAAAATTGGAGGCAATGTATTTCAGTCATTTTTCTGAGCATCAGGGTTGGTAGTCTTTTGCAACCCAATTTGCTTCCTCGCCGCTTCAATTCTCCTCTTATTCTGCGCTTCAACTACCTTTTCATAGTTAAGCGCGTCATGAGGAATGCCCAATTCACTTTTTATTCGCCGTAAAGTTGGTAACGTACTGGCTTCCACCTTCTGAGAGGCCAGGATACCGAATTCGAAAAGAGATAATGCCGAATGATATGCCTCAACCTCGGCTTTATAAATCTCATCGCTAAGACTATCCAATCGCTTCGTCGTAAAATCACGTTCCCACTGAAGAGCAAGCTGAACATTTTCAGGAGGCATTACTCCCGTCCTAATCAGCGATAAATGATGATTGGTAAGATTATCAAGCGCCTTCGAGGTATCCACACGCTGCCCCTTCAAACTTTCGACCTTTAATTTTATTTGATCCACACCTTGGCGCAATGCAACCATCTCAGAGCCGCATTCTTCGAGTTCTGTTACCAGCGCCCTCGCCTCAAGTAAAAGACTTGGCTCTGCAACCACATACATTTTTCCGATAACCCCAGTCTGCTCCTTATACTTCGAAAGTAGACCTTGCAGGTCAGAATTCGGGTCTGCCACAGACTGCAACAATGCCATCGAACTAGAAATATATTCGGCAAAATTTAAAAAAATCTCCTTTTTAATGGAGTGCGCTTGTTCTTCCTTCTTGTGTACCCGCGAAAAATAATTATTTAAGATTATCCCCAGAATTGTTACAAACGAAGCTATGAGTGCACTATACAACGGAACATATACACTCCACCCAACGGCGGCAGTTGGCGCACGCGCAACGAAATTCACTATATGCATTTAAGGACCGGAGGTAAGTTTGAAAATTTAAATTTCATGTCGGAGGCTGCTATTGGCCGAACTCGGTCCATAGCAGGGGTAGCATTTTGCTTATGTGAGAAGCTATCGAATTGTCACGCCGGGCTGAAGCCGCTCCCTTGCGGACCGGCGAATTTGCAGACGCTCATATTTTTTACTGACATATAGGATTTAATCCAAATGACAAACTGATGCTTCCTAAACAACGTCCTATTATGTCCTGTTGCCACATTGCCGAGTAGATCATATCGGAAGGATAGTGGAAGTCGCTAACAAGGTTCGAATTCTTTAGCAAATCACCTATCAAAGACCAAGCCTGCTGCGTATGATTTTTTCCACCATACAACCAGATTTGACCAAACCCTGTCGGTATTCGTAACCCCTCTGTATGTAATCCCTGTATATCTCGATTCAGGTGAATGGCCACCACGAGATCCTTAGAGTCTGGAAGCTTCTTTCCAAGCTTATCCAATATCTGCTGTAAATCGACATTTGAATTGACCGCCGAAGGCGGAAGCTCTTTTAATTGAACCGGCACCATTCTCATAACGCCGCCATCTTCGTATCTAGCCACAATGTCATAGTCCGCTGACTCGAAGAGAGCGAAGGACACTTCCCGACCGATACGCGTTCCAATGCCATGGCAAAAAAGAGCTGCTTGACGACCTTCCAAAAATGGCTTCAATTCACGAGTACGAAGCGCTGCAATTGTATATGGCAAGCCGTTTAACTGTCCGCCACATTGAATGCGTCTCAACCCATTTAAGATTATTCTAGGGCGATGGTAAGTAAGTTTCAGCCATTCACGTGGGATTCTGTTCATTCCGCTTGCCTAGGGTAAATTGACTGGCCGCTTGTGGCCGGTTGCCGCCGTTGCCAGGTTCCGCCTGCGGACATTCACCCGGCGCAAGCACTATAAATCTTAGAGGCCCATAACAGCCTCGAAGAGATGACGAACCCAATTTCTAAACGCGAGGCGTTTGGACTCTTGTTGCCTCAGCCGATGCATCAACAACCACGTTGCATACGAGGCGATCATAACGGCGCACGCTGCACTGATGATGGCTGTGAAGATCTGTATAGCTGGAAGCATAACCATCTGTCCTCATTTTCACTACGTCCGCTTCTGGCCGCTTGCTACCGTTGGCAGTGGCAGCCTTCAAGGCTGAATGGGTGCCCTTGCCTGTGCGGTGCGCATGAAATCCATAGTCCAGTTCGTTTCCCATGTTCTTCCCTGGTCCTTGGAAAAAGCCTGATCCCAGCGAGGATTTTTCCCAGGTGTTGCAGTCCAGGTAAAGCGCACCTTTATTGCTTGACCATCGAGTAGGTCATCGGCAAAAAATACGCCGACGTGATTGGAGAATTTTCCAACAACTGGGACATCGAGCGTTGTCGGCTTGCGTGCATCGAGCCACCAGATCGACCAGGTGTCGGATTTAATACAAAACGAGCGCAGTGCAAGGGCGCGGAAGCTGCCTTCCGGGAAGTAGAGTACGTTATCCTCCAGGTTTCCAAAGCCACCCAGTGTCTTTACGGTCGAAGATAGCCCGTCAAATTCCGTCCATTCCTTGCAATCGGTGAATCTGGAATTGAGCCGGCGATGTTTCACGAGCCAGTCACCGATGATGAAATCAAAATCCCGGGGGGCATTTTTATCGGCTGGCAGTTGCATTGACGGTTTCCTGGATTTGATTTGTTGCGATGCTCGGCCTGGCTTTTCATTGAAAACATGAGTCGAGAGCGGCCGTGAACGATAGCAAATTGCCGGTAAGAAAAATGCATACATTGTCACACCAGTGGAAATATCCACTGCTGGCCGCCCGCTGCCGTTATCTGCAGGCTCCCCCGTTACGGCAGCCGGTGCCGGAAAGTGGGCTCGATATTGCGCGCGTGCAGCCAGCGCACGATGTCTTCCAGGGTGGCGTCCTGCAGCAGCAAGCCTGGTTGTGTAACAGGCATAGGCGCTGGCAATGCGGCGGCGACGGGAGCGGGCACGGGCACGGGCACGGAAGTTGACACGACATCAAGCAAGCCCGCATGTCTTTGCAACTTCGCCAGCGCCTGCGCGAACTGGGCCGGGTTGATGCTGCGCAAGCTTTCCAGGAAGCCCAGTTGGGCGGCTGGCGGTGGCGGCATGTCCAGGCCCGGTTCGTCGACAAAGGCGGCCCCCATGCTGGGGTGGATGAAAGCTGCCCACTTGCCCGACGGCTGCAAACATGGCGGCAGCGCCACCTGTTCCACGTCGCCTGGCGGCGCGACGGCAAGGATGTCGGTCGCGGCGGGTAAAAAGGTCGAGCGCAGCAGCTGCACGAACTGGCGCGCCTGGGCGACGGGTACGGGCGTGGCCAGCGACAGCCATAACTGGAACGCCGTGCCCGAGATGCTGACGGCGGGCGCCGGCAAGTCCAGCTCGTGCTGCACGGCATTGGCGATCGTGCACAGCGCGCTCCAGTGCGCTTCGCCGCCGCCCTTGCCGCCAAACTCCAGCACCAGCGCGCGCGTCAGCCCGCCATGGCCGCGATCCTGTACCAGTTCTACGGCCACCGTCTGCTCGCCCGACAGATGGCGCGCCAGCACAGCCGGCGTCAGCGCTTGCGCGCCGCCATCCGCATCCAGATAATGCTGCTGTTCCTCGAACAGGTACAGGCGGGTGAGTTCGGAAATCAGTTTATGCATGGGCAGCCTCGTTATGACGTTGAGCAACACTTGCCAACGTGCCCAGATTATAGCCTCCCCTGCTCCTGGATTTCAGCGCACCGGCTGCCCGGCTGCCTGCCGCGTCCGCCCGGCGCCAAATACCAGCCAGCTGGCCACGGCGAACAGGCAGGCGGCCACGCCGCCGTACAGCATCACGGCGCCGAAGCCTTGTGCCAGCGCAAGCTGCGCCACGCCGGCCGGCAGTTCGACGGCCCCCTTGCCGGCAGACAAATCTTCCGCCATGGCGCGCAATGTGGCCGCGTCCAGTCCATTTGGCAGATGGGGCCGCAAGGCGGACTGTATGGCTTCGACGAGGATAAAGCCCATCAGCGCGATATTGATCGACAGGCTGACCATGCGCGCGCTGATGTCGATGCTGGACGCCATGCCGGCCCGTTCGCCGGGCACGGCGCCCGTCGTCGTGTTGGTGACGGGTGTATTCGTCAAGCCCAGGCCCGTGCCGGCCAGCAGGCAGCCGGGCAAGATCGTCAGCCAGTTGGCGGCATCCACACTGCTGCCCCACAGCATCAGCAGAAAACCCAGGCCGATGGCCAGCAAGCCGGCAGGAATGACCGTATCGGCCTGGTAGCGCAGCGCCAGCCGTTCGGCCAGGGGCGGCACGAGCAAGGTGGGCAAGGTGTAGGCCAGCAAGGTCAGGCCCGTGCCCAGGCTGCTGTAGCCGAGGCCATGTTGCACGTACAGGGGAAGATAAATCATCAGCGGCCAGAAACTGCAGTTCATGCCCGCCGAACCGAGCAGTGCTCCCGAAAAACGGCGAATGCGAAATACGCTGAAGTCGATCATCGGTTCAGGCTGGCGCCGCTCGATCATGACAAAGAGCATCAGGCTGAGCAGCGCCACGGCCAGGCTGGCCACCGTGAGCGGGTCCGTGAAACCCAGCGCCGGCCCCTGCGTGAGGCACCATGCCAGGCTGAACACGGCCAGCGACAGGGTGGAGATACCCGCCACGTCCAGCTTGCGCTGCTGCGGATCGCGCGATTCGCTCACGCACAGCGCCACCAGCAGCAGGGCCGCCAGCGCCAGCGGCCCGTGCACGAGAAATACCCATTGCCAGTTTGACAGCGCGACGATGGCCGCGCCTATGATAGGGCCAAAACCCAGGCCCAGGCCAAAGACGATGCCCCAGGCGCCAAACGCCCTGCCCCGCGCGGCGCCGGCCGGAAATTGCTGCGACAGTACGGCCACCTGGCAAATCAGCATGGCGCCACCGGCCATGCCCTGCAGCGCGCGCGCGGCGATCAGCAGGCCGGTGCTGCCGGCCCATCCACATGCCAGCGAACTGAGGCCGAACAGTGCCAGGCTGGCGAGCAACAAGCGCTTGCGGCCATAACGGTCGGCCAGGGTGCCCGTTGCCATCAGCACCGTGGTGCAGGCCAGGGTGTAGGCGTTCATGATCCATTGCAAGTCCTTGAAGTCGCCGTGCAACACGGTTTCCAGGGTGGGCAGGATGACGGGTACGCTGGAAATTTCCAGGCCGAACATGAGCGAGGCCAGGCACACGGCGGCCAGGATCAGTGCATTTTGTTGCGAAGTAGTCAGGTGCATCGAAGCCTTGATGTCGGTAGTCATGGAGGAGCGCGTGGTGCCGGCGCGCTGGAGCCACCATTTTAGAAAGCATCGACTCATGAGGGAAATGATAAAGTTTTGTACAATTCATTCATTTTCATCATGAATCACAGGAGCCAGACACGATGGACTTCGATACCGCCCTGCTGCGCGCCTTCGTCGCCGTCCAGGACACAGGCGGCTTTACGCGCGCCGCCGAACGGCTGCACCTGAGCCAGTCCGCCATCAGCCACCAGATCCGCCGCCTGGAAGAGCAGGCGGGCGCCGCGCTGCTGGTACGCACGACGCGCAGCCTGCGCCTGACGGAAGATGGCGAGGATTTCCTGCGCCACGCACGGCAAATCCTGGCGGCCCAGGATGCGCTGTCGCGGCGCTTCCAGCGTTCCTCGATCGCTGGCGCCGTGCGTTTTGGCGTACCGGAAAATTTCATGGGTGCGCGCCTGCCGGCCCTGCTGGCGCAGTTTGCGCACCTGTTTCCCGCCGTGCGCCTGGATGTGACAGTCGGCACGTATCTCGACTTGCAGAAACTGGTCGCCGCCGATGCGCTGGACCTGGCCGTCGTCATGGCGCTGGCCGGCGGGCAAGATGAGCCGGCCGTGCTGCGCCGCACGCGCTTCGTCTGGGCGGCGGCGCAGGATTTTCGCCATGACGGCCAGGCGCCGCTGCCGCTGGCGTTTTCACCGGCGCCGTGCATGCACCGGCAAGTGGGCGTCGACGCCCTCGACGGCGCCGGCCTCGACTGGCGCGTGGCGTTCACCTCGCCCAGCCAGCAGGGCTTGCGCGCCGCCGTGCTGGCGGGCCTGGCGATCACGGCCCTGCCACAGGGCGATCTGGAGCCGGGCATGGTGGTCATCGATGGCCAGCATGGCTTGCCCGCCCTGCCCGCCGCCCAGTTCCAGCTGCTCTGGCGTGCCGCGAGTACCACGGCGGCGGCCGAAGCGTTCGGGCAATTGCTGCGCGAGTGGTCAGCGGCTGCGGCGATATGACAGTAGCAGCAGCAAAGGCAGCTTGATGAAAAATCTCACCGTCCACTACAGCCACCGTGCCAGTCGTGCGGCTCCTGTGATCGCCCCCCTAGCCACAGGAGGAAGGATAGGACTTGGACGTGACCTCGACTTTCTTTATGCGTGGCTTGCTCGAACAACGTACTGACGCGCAAACGACACACGACGTGCACAGTCACCACACGAACACGCGTTTACCGTGCGGCGATGCAGGTCTATAGTGGCTTCTTTCCCACCTGTTCAAGGATCGCCATGAAACTCTTTTACTCGCCGGGCGCCTGCTCCCAGGCACCGCACATCATCCTGCGCGAAACGGGCACACCATTCACTCTGGTCAAGGTCGACCTGGGCCAGCACCAGACGCAGGAAGGCGGCAATTACTACGAACTTAACCCAAAGGGGCAGGTGCCGCTGCTGGCGCTCGACAATGGGACGACATTGAGCGAAGGCCCCGTCATCGCCCAATACATCGCCGAACTGGCGGGCAGGCAGGACTTGCTGCCCCCTGTGGGCAACTTTGCCCGCTACAAGGTGCTGGAATGGCAGAACTACATCACGTCCGAGCTGCACAAATCGTTCAGTCCCCTGTTCGATCCCCGCTACGACGCCGCCACCAAGGCCTTATTCATTGAGCAACTTGGCAAGAAGTTCAAATGGGTGGACAGCCGCCTGGAAGGCCAGGCCTACCTGACGGGCGACACGTTCACCGTGGCCGATGCCTACCTGTTCGTCATCACGGGCTGGGCGCCGCGCGTGGGCGTGGATTTGTCGGGCCTGGCAAATATGCAGGCCTTCCTGGGCAGAATTGCCCAGCGCGACAGCGTCAAGGCTGCTTGGGAAGCGGAAGGCCTGGCAAAAGCCGCTTGAATCGCGTGCCGTGGTGTACGGTTCAGGTTTTTTCCGACTTGCCGTGCATCACCATGATGGTTTGCTGCATCAGCGCGCACAGCGTTTCCCGGCCATCCTTGACGGCGAACACTTCGGCCTGCGTGACGATCAGGGTCCGGCCCGGGCGCACCACCTTGCCGCGCGCGATCAGTTTCTCGCCATCGGCGGGCGCCACCAGATTCATCTTGTATTCCACGGTCAGCACGGAAGCACCGTCCGGCACCATGCTCATGGCCGCGTAGCCGGCGGCCGAGTCCGCGATCATGCCCACCACGCCGCCATGCACAAAACCGTGCTGCTGCTCGATGCCGCTCCAGTGCGGCACGTGGATTTCCGTACTGCCATGCGCCACCAAGGGCAGGCTGGCCTGAATCAGGGTCATGGCATTCTGCAAATCAAAACTGGCGCGGACTCTGTCGGCAAATTGCGGGTCGGGAAGACGGGTCGTGCTCATGGGCTATACGCTTTCAGGGACGGAACGCTGTACTGTACCCGCTTATGCCTGTTCGCACCATGTTGCGGCGCTCGCCAGCTTGCATGGCAGATGCGGTAGTGACATCATGTCAATACCAGTTCCTTCGTTCCCACCTGCCCCCGCGAAAAGCAGGCCAGACAGGAAAGGGAAAAACTGGTGGTGCAATCCATCGCGCGCCAGCTGGAAGTTCAATCAAGAAAGCTGGGCGAGGAATCGGAAGCCAAGCTGCGCCCGCACGAACGCCTGGCCATGGCCCTGACCTTCATCCAGATCGCCGTCGCGCTGGCCGCCATCACGGTGCTGACGCGGCGCCGCTGGCGGCTGTGGGACTCCGTGGGCGCGGCCGCGGCCGCGGCCGGCATACTGGCGGCCGGCAGCGCCTTCCTGCTGTAGACGCTGTCAGGCGGGTGGCACGACGCCGCTCCAGCCTGGCAGATAGCGCGCCTGCTGGCCGCGCGCCAGCTTCATCGCTTGCGCCAGTGCCTTGGAGAAATTCTTTTGCAGGCTTGCGGGCGCGATACGGCTGCGCAGGAAATCGGCCCACAGGAACTCGCTGAACGGCGTCACATCCTTGGCATAACCGCCTGCGCCGCGCAATTCGCCGGCCAGGCTGCGGTAAGGATCGTCGTGCAAGCCGCTCAGGTGCCGGGGAATGGCGGAAAAATCGCGGCGCAAGCCCTCGCTGTCGTAGGGGTGCACCCACTGGTGGTGGTCCATCACATGCCAGAAGTGCAGCGGCTCCAGCCAGGACAAATCCTTGAGTATCATCAGGCTGACGGTTTTCACGCCTTCCTGGTGCAGCGCGAGGCCGAAATGGTGATGGTCGACGATGTAGTGGCGTCCTTCCGGGCCGATGATGCTGGGAAACCAGTGATCGGCCAGCGCCGCCGTCCGTGCCTTCCTGCCCAGGCTGGCCCAGTGCGCGCGCTTGAGCGCCACCTCAGCCATGCCGACCGTGATTTGCGTGGGCAGCAGCTTGTTCAGCCTTGCCTTGACCAGTTGCGGTTTCGCGCTTGTCATGCCATCTCCCAAGGTGCATCGCCTGGCCGCCAGCGTAGCATAGTCGCCGCTACTGTTCAGGCGTGGCGCCGTCCAGCAGTCGCACGGCCTCGGCCACGCTCAACTCACTGAGCAGCAGTGCCGGCCCGGCTTGGACAGCCAGCATGTCGCGCAAGGCCAGTTGCAGCACGCTGCAGGCCGGCTCCTTCAGCCGCGCCAGCGCCAGCGCCAGCCCCTGCTGACGCACAAACGCGGCAAAGTCGCGCAAGGCTTCGACGCTGCTGCCATCGAGGTCGGGCGACTCTTCCAGACTGAGGATTACCTTGCGCAGCGGACCGGCCCGCTCTTCCAGCATGGCACGCGCCAGGTGCAGGCTGCGCTCGGCGTTAACAAAGAACAGGGGTTCATCGAGACGCAGTATCAGCAGCTCCGGCTGCGGCCGGGCATCGCGATGCAGCGCCAGCTTGACGTAGTCGTGGCTGTTGCCCAGCCGCCCCAGCACGGACATGCCCGGCCGCGACAGGCGGCGCAGCATCAGCAGAAGGCTGATGGCGATGGCCACCAGCAAGCCGTCGAGGACACCGAACAGCAGCACGCCGGCAATCGCCGCCAGCACCAGCAGGCGGTCGCGGCGCCAGGCAAAGTATGGCTGCAAAGAAACAGGATTCAGGGTATGGCTGACCGCGTGGATGACCACGGCGGCCAGCACGGGTACGGGCGTGAACGCCACCAGCGGCAGCAGGGTCAGCACGATCAGGCCTACCACGGCGGCGGCCACCAGGCCCGCCAGGCGCGAGGTGGCGCCAGCCGCCTCGTTGGCGGAGGTGGCCGAATAGCCGGCGCCCACCGGCATGGCTTGCAGCAATCCCGCCAACACATTCGCCGCGCCCAGCGCCAGCAAGTCGCGCTCGGGCGCCACAGGATCGCCGTGCTTCAAGGCAAAACTGCGGATGGCGCCATACGATTCGGCATACAGGATCAGCGCCAGTGCAAACGCCAGCTCGGCCAGGCGCGTCCATTCCTCTTGCGTCAGGCGCGGCAGGACGGGCATGGCCAGGCTGACATCGATGGCGCCCACCAGGGCCACGCCGTGGCGAGGCAGATCCAGCCAGCGGCCTGCAATTATGCCCAGCGCAATGACGATCAGGCCGGCGGGCCAGCGCCGCCGGCACCGCAGCAGGAACAGCAACAGCAGGGCCGCCGCGCACAGGCCCGCGCCAACCCCGTTCCACTGCCCTGCCCGCGCCAGCAAGCCGGGCACCAGGTGCAGCATGTCGCCCTGCGGCGGCTGCACGCCCAGCACGCCGGGCAGCTGTTTCACGATGATGACGATGGCCAGGCCGAAGGAAAAGCCCCGCAATACCGGCTTGGCGATGAATTGCGTGACGCTGCCCAGCCGGGCCACCCAGGCCAGCAGGAAAAATGCCCCCGTCAACATCACCAATCCCGCCATCAGCATGAGCCGGTGCCCCGCCGTACCGCCCGGCATGGACGCCATGGCGGCGGCCAGCACGGCGGCAGATGACGACGTGGCTGAAACGATGGCAAAGCGGCTCGTGCCCAGCACGCCATAGCAGAGTAAACCGGCGAACAGGGCCAGGATACCCGCCTGGGGCGCCAGATTGCCGATGCTGGCATACGCCACCGCTTCCGGCAGCAGCAGGCCGGCGATCGACAGGCCGGCACTGACATCTTGCCAGCGGTTCAATTGCGTCGCAGCCGATGCGCTCATGGCGATGTTCCTGGTGGTGGCACTGGTCCGCTCAATGATGCGGCAAAACCGCCGTTCCAGCCACATTTGCTTACATTTGAAACAAATATGCTGTGCACCAGCGGCCCCGGCGGCACGTTTGAGCAGGGTCACATCCCTGACCATCCACCTGGAGACTGCAATGAAAACCACCACTCTGTCCGCCATCCTCCTGATGACTCTTGCCTCGGCTACCGCCAGCAGCTTTGCCGCAGAAACGACCTGGCAGAAAAACCATCCGCGCCGCGAACAGGTGAACAACCGCCTCGCGCATCAAAACGCGCGCATCCACAAGGAAGTCAAGGAAGGCGACATCACCAAAGGGCAGGCGGCCGCCCTGCACCGCGAAGACCGCAGCATCCGCCGCGAAGAGCGCAGTATGGCCAAGCTCGATAACGGCCATATCACCAAGGCAGACCAGCGCGCCCTGAACCAGCAGGAAAATGTGGTCAGCAAACAAATCGGCAAATAGCCTTGCCGTCCGGCCCTATCGCCACCCTTATTGTCCGACGGGAACGATCACCGCTGTCACCTGCGCAGCACTGCGGTGGTGGCATAGATGACGTTCCCGATCTGCTCATGGCGTCCCCGTTCCTGCAGCTTGGAGGCACCGGACTGGGACGATAACGGGCGAAGGCTGGCCCCGGCGCGCCGGGCTGTGCGAAAATGCCCGCCTTCGCCATTGCCGGATTCTGCCCATGCCGCACGCTGTCATCGATACCCTTTGCGAGCGCGACGCCCGCCGCATCGCCCGCCATGCGCCGGCAGCCGACGCCGCCCGCTTTTTGCATCCGGCCCAGCAAGCCTTGCTGCACCGGCGCGGCTGGCTGACGATGCTGGCGCCGCGCAGCGCGGGCGGCGCCGAGCTGCCCTTGCCGCACGTGGTGCGCCTGGAAGAAGCAGTGGCCGCCGTCGACGGCAGCATGGGCTGGGTATTGACCCTGTGCGCGGGCGCGGGCTGGTTCGCGGGTTTTCTGGCCCCTGACATGGCGCGCAGCATCATCGGCACGCCCCGTGTCTGCCTGGGCGGCAGCGGAGCGGCCACGGGCTGCGCGGACGAGGAAGGCGACGGCTACCGCATCACGGGCAGCTGGGATTACGCCAGCGGCGCGCCGATGGCCACGCATTTCACCCTGAACGCCCGGCTGCAGCGCGATGGCCAGCCCCTGCTCGATGCAGAAGGCAAGCCGCGCATCCGCGCCTTCCTGGTCCCTGCCGCGCTGGTGCAACTGGTGCCATCGTGGAACAGCATCGGCATGCGCGCCAGCGCCTCGCACAGCTACCGCATCGACGGCCAGTGGCTGAGCAAGGAACACGGTTTTACGATCAGCCCCGCAGCCGCGACGGCTGGCGGCCCCCTGTACCGCTACCCGTTTTACTCGCTAGCCTATGTGACCCTGGCCGCGAATATGGCCGGCATGGCCGGGCATTTCATGGAATTGGCCGAAGCATGCATGCGCCATCGCCGCCATGCGCGCGCCGGCTTGCCGCTGCTGGACGTGCCGGAAGTGGCCAACATGTTGCAGGACAGGAAAGATGCGTTCACCGCCGCCCGCACCCGCTACTACACCGTGCTGGACGACAGCTGGGCGCAAGTGGCTGCCGGCGCGGCGCTGGACGACGACGCCATGCAGGCCGTGCAAACCACTTCGCTGGCCCTGGTGGCCGTCTGCCGCGCGGCCGTCGACGCGTTGTATCCTTACTGCGGCCTGTACGCAGCCCGCGAAGACAGCACCATCAACCGCGTGTGGCGCGATTTTCATACGGCCAGCCAGCATACGCTGCTGCTGCCTTGACAGTGACGGCCTCGGCAACGCCGCGCAACAGCTTGCCCCCGGGCAGGCGCATGGCTGAAAAGGCTGGCGGGCGCCATGCGAGCCGGATTGCCTGATAAGATGGGGCATTGCTACTTCTCGCTCCCCCCTATCCATGCACGTCAACACGCTCAGCAGCCTGGCGCAACTTTTGGCCAGTGCCGAAACGGAAACCCTGGCCTTTCCCACCAGCATCAACACGGCCCTGCTCCTGCAAAAGGAACTGGCCAACCCGGATTGCCATTCGTCCGACATCAGCCGGCTGCTGCTGTGCGAACCGACCTTGTCGGCACGTGCCGTGGCGCTGGCCAATTCGGCCCTGTTCTCGCCGGGCCAGGCGCCCGCCATCACCAGCGTGCGCGCCGCCGTCGAACGGCTTGGCCACCGCAACCTGTATGCGCTGGCGACGGCGGCCGTGATCCGCCAGTTGAACGCCGGCATCCGCGACGAAGCCTTGCGCGCCCGGGCCACCCAGCTGTGGGCACACACCGTGCACGTGGCGGCGCTGGCGCATGCGCTGGCTGGCACCGTCACGCACACGGATGCCGATACGGCCCTGTTCGCCGGCATCGTGCATGAAGTGGCCGGCTTTTACATGCTGGCCCAGGCCGACAAGACCCCGGGCCTGTACGCCCAGCTGGAAATCCAGATGGCATCCACCCTGGAAGTGATTGGCCGCGCGCTGATGCGCCAGCTGAGCGTGCCGCTGCCCGTCGCTGATGCCGTCAATGCCTTGCCCGGCTCGACCATCATGCTGCCGCCCGAAGGCTTGCGCGATACCCTGCTGCTGGCCAAGGCGCTCGCGCCCGTGCCCTCGCCGCTACCGCAGGCCAACGTCACCGTCAGCGCTCCGCTGCAAGCCTACCTGGAGCACGATCCCGTGCTGCAGGCGCTGCGCACCGAGCCGTCGGCCGAAGCAAAGGGCCTGATCGAGGTACTGCTCAGCTGATAGCCGATCTGCTATGATGGCGCAGCCGGGATGGACCCGGCCCCGCTTTCATTGACGTCCACTGGAAAACTGCCTTGACTACCTCCCTACGCATGCTCGGCCTGGCCGCAGCTTTGACCATGGCGTGCAACGCCAACGCCGACAGCTTCGTTTCTTCGGCCTCCAGCGCCGGTTCCCAGTCGAGCGGCAGCATTTCCGATTCGCTCAACGGTTCGAGCAACAGCTCCTCGCGCGACAACAAGGTGGCCAATGGCCCTTACCGCATCATCGACGTGGCCGCCATGCCGGGCCGCGACGGCATGACGCGCCTGACGATGCAGGCCGATGCCACGGCAACGCCGCTGGTGCTGGACTTGCCGCAAGCGGCGCTCGACAAGCAGCAGCTGGCGCAGGGCGACATGGTACATGCGCAAAACCGCGCCTACGGCATCGAATTCTCGCGCGACGACACGCGCGCCGCCTTCTTCCTCGTGCTGGCCGATGACTGGTACGGCGAACTGGCCACGCGTCCCGTCAGCCTTTGATCCCTCGTTTGACCTCGCGTCACCTGGCGCGGCTGCTGGCCTGCTGCGCCGCCCTGGTCCTGGCTGGCACCGCCCAGGCAGCTACTTCGCTCGCCTCATCGCGCTTTTGCGACCGCGCACAGGAACTCACGGCCACGGAGCAGGATCGCCTGTTGCGCTTTGCCGCCGTGGTGCGCGAGGAGCTGGCCGCCAGCGAAGGCAGCGTGGCCCTGATCAGCCGCTCCGGCCTGGACCTGGCCCGCTTCGGCATCCGCTATTCGCACGCTGCGCTGGCCTGGCGTCATGACGATGACAAGGGCTGGTCCGCGCGCCAGCTCTACTACGCCTGCGACGAAGGCCGCCCGCGCATCTTCGACCAGGGCACGGCCGGTTTCGCACTGGGTACGGACAATCCCTCACTCGGCTACATCTCTGTCGTGAAACTGCCTGCGGAAACCGTGCCGCCCCTGCGCCGCGCCCTGCTCGACCCGGTGCGCGTGCAGCAGTTGCTGGCTGGCCGCTACAGCGCCAACGCCTATGCGTTCAGCCTGAAATACCAGAATTGCAATCAATGGGTGGTGGAATTGCTGGCCGCCGCCTGGGGCGAGCTGGCCGAGGGCAGTGATTTGCGCGCGCGCGCCCAGGACTGGTTGCGCGCCGCGCCGTATGCGCCCGCCCCCGTCGACGTGGGCGCGCGCTGGCTGATGGTCGGTTCGATTTTCGTCCCCCTGGTACATATGGACGACCATCCGCCGGAGGCCATCGGCACGATGCAGCTGGCAGTGAGCCTGCCGGCCAGTCTGGAAGCGTTCGCGCGCCAGCGCCTGCCCGCCAGCGAACGCGTGGAAATCTGCCACGACGGCAAGCAGGTGGTGGTGCACCGGGGCTGGGAACCGATCGCCGACGGCTGCGTGCCCGGAGCAAACGACCGTATCATCGCCCTCGATTAGTTAGGTATCCGCGTCGAGCGCTTCGCCAATCGCGTAAAAGCGCCCGCCCGCGATATAGTGCAGGCTGCGCCAGGATGGATCGGCCTCCTCGAAATGCCAATGCCCGTCGCGAAACACGCGCGTATCGGCCCAGGCGCCCACCACCTCTCCGATGAACAGATCATACGCAGCCTGGTTGTGCGGCTCGGGAATCAAACGGCAGGCCAGCCAGGCTGAGCAGCCGGCGACGAACGGTAAATCAAAACCTGCCATGTGAAACAGCTGCACGCCGGCGCGCGCCAGCTTGTCGGGCTGCGCGTCGAGGCTGTGCGTGCCCACGGCATACGTCAGTTGCAGCTGCGCCGCCGTCGGCACCTGGATGACAAACGTGCCACTGCTCTCGACCAGCGCGCGCGTGCGCGTGGCCTTGTCCAGCACCACGGTCAGTTTCGGTGGCGCAAAATCAAGGGCGCAAGCCCAGGCGGCGGCCATGACGTTGTCGATGCCAGCATGGCGGGCAGAGACGAGGATGGACGGGCCGTGGTTGAGCAGGCGATAGGCTTTTTCCAGTGGCACGGGGGCGATATGACCATGTTCAGGCTCCCCGTTTTTCAGGGACAGGTGCATATCCCACTGGTCGATGCCTGGCCCGAAGCCGTCCGGCGTCACTTTAACTGTCTCAAAACCGAAGCGCGCATAAAAACCCTGCGTGTGCTGGCTGGTATTCATGCTCACGCTGGCGACTCCCGGCAGGGCACGGATGGCGTCCAGGCGCGCCTGCGTCAGCGCGCGGCCCAGTCCCTGCCCATGCAGATCCTGCGCCACCATGCCCCAGCACAGGCTGGCAACGGCGCCGCCCGCGTCCAGCGCATGGCCGCCGCAGGCGACGATGCGCGCGTCACCATCGACGATGCGCTCGATGACCAGATACGGGTTCGTCGACGTATCGAGCCAGGCGGCAAAGCCGGCGCGCTCCGAGAGGTCGAAAAAACGCGGCGTATTGCCATCGAAGAGGGCCAGGCAGCTATCGCGGTCACTGGCCCGGTAAGGACGTACTGTCTGCATTGTTATCCTTTCAAAAACAGGAAGGGAAATTAGTCGGCTCCGCCCTTCACAGCAGATGTTCCGACGTCACCACATGCACGCCTGGCGCAGCGGCGATGGCCGCCTCCAGCAAGGCACGGGCGATGCGCGGTGCGGGATTGATGCGCCAGCGGCGCGGCAGCACGGGGCCCAGCACACGCAGGAGGCGCAAGGCGGCGCCCTCGCCCGCCCGGGCCAGGTCGCGCTCGCCGCCGATCAGGCCGGGGCGCACATGCGTGAGGGAGGCAAAGCCCAGCGCTTCCAGGTCGCGTTCCAGCTCGCCCTTGACCCGGTTGTAGAAAAAGCGCGAAGCGGCGTTGGCGCCGGCGGCGGAGTTGAGCGCATACGTGCGCGTGCCGGCCGCCAGTGCCAGGCGCGCCACGGCCAGGGGATAGTCGTGGTCGACGCGCATGAACATCTGCCGCGTGCCGGCCACCTTCATGGTCGTGCCCAGGGTGCAGATGACGGCATCCGCCTGCCACCAGGGCGCGTCGGGCGGCAAGTGATCGAAGTCGACGACGGGCGCTTCCAGTTTTGGATGCGCCGGCAAAGCCTTGCGCGCTGGCGCCACAACCTTGCTGACGCGCGCGTCCATCAGCGCCAGGCGCAGTACTTCGCGGCCCACCAGGCCGGTGGCGCCTATCAGTATCAGTTTCATTCCTTCTCCCCGCATGCTCGACGCCACACGATACAGCATCTGATGCCCCTGTACCCGCCTGTGCGTCAGGCGCCTGCGTGCGTGTGATAGATTTTGCTGACGATGCTCCACTCGCCTTGCACCTTGAGCAGGTTGAAAAAGTCGGTGAAGCGGAAACCCGAGATATCATCCGTGTCGACGCGCGCACTGGCGGCCGTGCCCACGATATCGACGCGCACGATAGCCGCCTGCGCCTGCGGCGATGGCCGGAAGGCACTGTCGATGATCTCGAACAGGCCCTCGATAGGCCCGCCCGTCAGTTTATCTTCGCCATCGACGCCGAAAATGGTGGCCTGGCTGCTGAAAGCCGGGCGCATGATGCTGCTGTCGGCCTGCGCGCCGCCCGCATTGTATCGATTCAGCACGGCGACAATCGCCTGGTAATCCTGTACATAAGTGGTGTTGTTCATGTTGCGCTCCCTAGTTGGGTGAAAAAGAAATCAGTACGGGCTTGCGAGCCAGTCGGTGTAGCCATGGGCGCCACCACCGTAATACGCCTCGCGCGGTGCCACGGCCAGCGCCACGCCATCGTCGTCCATGCGGCTGCGCGTCAGCGGCGCCATGACGATGCGGTTCGCCAGGGCCAGCGCACCCAGTTTGACGGGAGAAAACAAATCGCTTTCATGCTGCTCGATCATCGTATTGCTTTCATGTTCTGTGAGAAAAAACCGACATAACTGACCGGTCGTCTAGTTTGTGATTAAAAAAATGCCTACGACAGCAGCCGTTGCGTGGTCACCATCGCCGAGTCGAACGGCCCGCCGTTCCTGGCGACCTTGACCATCAGGGAAGCGCCCAGCCACAACTGGTAAAGGGACTCCGCCAGCATCCGCGCCGGCGTCGTCGTCGCCACGGAACCGTCGAGATGGCCCGCTTCCACGCACAGCATCAGGCGTTCCAGGATGGCGCCCGTGCCTCGCTGCAGCACGGCGCCCATGTCCACCGACAAGTCGCACACTTCGGCACCCAGCTTGACCACCAGGCATTTGCCTTCCGGCGCGCTGCTTGCCTGGGTCGCGCTCCAGTTGTCAAAATAGGCCAGCAGGCGCTCACGGGCATTGCCAGGCCCCGCCAGCAAGGCGTCGACCGTCTGCAGATAGCTGCTGAAATAATCGTCGAGCAAGGCTTGCCCAAACTCTTCTTTCGACTTGAAATAATAGTAAAAGGAACCTTTCGGCACGCCGGCCGCCGCCACCAGTTCCGCCAGGCCCACGGCCGTGTAGCCCTTCTCTGCCATCAGTGCCTTGGCGATATTGATCAGGTGCTGGCGCATGTCAGCGGAGGATTTTTTGCTCATGCGACCAGTATAGCAACAAATCTGACCGATCGTCTAGTAAACGATATTCGCCTCTGGCATCACCCCAGGCGCAGCGCCAATGCCGCCAGGGTCACCAGCAGCACGGGCACGGTCAGCACGATGCCGACACGGAAATAGTAGCCCCAGGAAATGTGGATATCCTTGCTGTCGAGCACATGCAGCCACAGCAAGGTAGCCAGGCTGCCGATAGGCGTGATCTTCGGCCCCAGGTCGCTGCCGATGACGTTCGCGTAGATCATTGCTTCGCGCACAGCTCCCTGCGCCGTCGTGGGGTCGATGGCCAGCGCACCCACCAGCACCGTCGGCAGGTTGTTCATCACGGAAGATAATAACGCCGTCAGCACGCCCGTGCCCATGGCCGCGCCCCACACGCCGTACTGCGCAAAGTGATTCAGCATGCCCGTCAGGTAAGCCGTCAAGCCCGCATTGCGCAAGCCATACACGACCAGATACATGCCGAGCGAAAAGACAACGATATGCCACGGCGCATGGCGGATCACGTGGCGTGTGGAAATCACGTGGCCCTTGGCCGCCACGCCCAGCAGCAGTGCGGCGCCGGCGGCGGCGATCAGGCTGATCGGCACGCCGAGGTGTTCCTGGGAAAAAAAGCCCACCAGCAGCAGCGCCAGCACCACCCAGCCGGCGCGGAAGGTGGCCAGGTCGCGAATGGCGGCGTCCGGGCGTTTCAGCTGCGCCACTTCATAGTCGCGTGGAATATCCTGGCGGAAAAAGAGCAGCAAGGCCGCCAAGGTTGCCAGCACGGCGACGACGTTGACGGGCACCATCACAGACGCGTACTCGGCAAAGCCGATCTTGAAGAAATCGGCCGAGACGATATTCACCAGGTTCGACACCACCAGCGGCAAGCTGGCCGTGTCGGCGATGAAACCGGCCGCCATCACGTAGGCCAGCGTGGCCCTGGTGGAAAACTTCAGCGCCCGCAACATGGCGATGACGATGGGCGTCAGGATCAGCGCGGCCCCATCGTTGGCGAACACGGCGGACACGGCGGCGCCCAGCAAGACCAGCAAGACAAACAACTTGCGCCCGCTGCCGTCGCCCCAGCGCGCCACGTGCAAGGCGGCCCATTCAAAGAAGCCGGCCGCGTCCAGCAGCAGGCTGATGATGATCACGGCGACGAAGGTGCCAGTGGCGTTCCACACGATATGCCAGACGACGGGGATGTCGCCCCAGTGGATCACGCCGGCCAGCAAGGCGACGCAAGCGCCGATGACGGCGCTCCAGCCGATACCCAGGCCGCGCGGTTGCCAGATGACGAGGATCAGGGTAGCGAGAAAGATGAGGAAAGCGGTCAGCATGCGGCTATGGTCCCGTGCGATGCGGCATCGCGGGCACCATGCGCCGCAGCCTGTGAATGTCAACAATAATTCCATAATACTGGAATTATTGAATGAATGCAAAGGCTGCGGCGAAGCTGCCCTATTTCAGTACGATGGCGATATCGCTCAATCCCACCGTCCCATTGCCGATAGCCGACAGGGCCGGCGTGGCCGCACCGCCGCTCAGCACCGCCGCCCCCGTCGCCAGGTCAATGCGGTACAGCGAGCTGGGGCCGCCGGCCGCCGTGCGCAGGGCCGCCAGCGCCAGCCCGTTGGCGCCGCCCGCGATATCGAAGCCTACGTCGCCCGCCACGGCGACACCGAGCGCGCCCGGCAGCCCCACATTGGCCAGGGTGCCGTCATTCGGCGGGTTTTGCAGCGCGAGACTGGCGCTGGCCGTGTCGATATCGAACAGCATGGTCGTCACCGTGCCCGCAAAGCTGTTGGTATAGGCCGCTGCCGTGACGACAGGCGCCGCACCCGCGCGGTTGATGGCGCCATCGGTGGTGGTGGCGCCCGTATCGACATTGATGCGCAGGCTTTGCCCCGTGTTACCGATCACGCGCAGGCGGTCGGCGACGGGATTGAAGTCGACGCCGAAGGCCGTGCCGGCGATGGCCGTGTACGGCGCGCTGGTGTCCGCCGCTTCGGCCGCCAGCGTCGCCTTGACGGTGACGGCGCCCGTAGCCGGGTCGATGGTGACGATACGGCCCGTCGAGGATATCCCGTACAGCAGGCCATCCTTGGGACGAATATCAAAGCCCAGCAGGCGCTCGCCCGCCGCCAGGCCCGTGACGGCCACGTTGGCATCGAGCGTGTTTGGCGTAGCCGTCTTGAAGGTGACGATGCGGCCATCGTCCGTCAAACCGTAGGCGACGGGCGCCGCCAGCGGCGTCAAGGCGATGCCGCGCAGCTCTTCCGTCACGCCGATGGCCGCTACCAGGGTCGCCGGGGCGCTGGCCGCCGCCAGGTTGACGCTGTACAGCTTGCGCGCACCGGCCACCGTCATGACGGCGTAGCCCGTGTTCGTGCGCGCATCGATGTCGAAACCGGCCACCGCCGTGGCGGTGACGCCCAGCGGCACGGCGCCGGCCAGGGTGCCGTTGTTCGGCGGATTTTGCGTGTACAGGGTAGCGTTGACCCCATCGATGACAAATAAAGTGGTGCTGGCCGTGCCGGCGAAACTGTTGGTATAGGCGGCAGCCGTGATGGCGGTGCTGGCCACGCCGCCATTGATGTTGCCATCCGTGGTGGTGGCGCCCGTATCGACATTGATGCGCAGGCTCTGGCCCGTGTTGCTGACGATGCGCAGGCGGTCGGCGACGGGGTTGAAATCGACGCCAAATTCCGTGCCGGCCAGCGCCGTGTAGGGCGCCGTGGTGTCGGCTGCATCGGCCGCCAGGCTGGCTTTCACGGTGGCGGCGCCCGTGCTGCCATTCAAGGTGTAGATGCGGCCCGTGCTGCCAACGCCATACAGCTGGCCATCGGCGGGCCGGAAATCGATGCCCAGCAGGTTTTCCCCCGCCTGCAGGCCCGTCACGGTGACCGTGCTGCGAATGGTGCCCGGCGCGGCGCGGTCGAACGACAACAGTTTATTGCTGGCCGTTAGCACAAACACGTCGCCCGTGACGACCGCTGGCGGCGGTGGCGGCGGAGGCGTGACGACGACATCATCGTGGCTGTCGCCGCCCCCGCAGGCGGACAAGGTGATGGCGACGGCGGAAGCGAGCAACAGCTTGGCAAATGGCAAGGATGGCAGTGTGGACATGAGCGTGACTCCGGTAAGTGAGTGAATGGAAGTGCCGCCCAAGCCGCTGTTGCAGCGAGCGCACCCCGGTACTACCCCCCATGCGCGCTTTTGGATGCAGCGGTGGAAAAAAAGTGTCTCCACCGCCGTTTTTAATTGTCGTTAAGCAACATAATCGATGTATAGTCGCAGGCACGATTGAAACAGGAGGCAGGACAGTGGCGCGCATCTTTCAGACCAACAACATGGCCGAAGCCGACTTGCGGGTGGCCATCGTGCCGCGCGGCAACGCCGACTTGTTCGTGCACCGCGTTGCCAGCCTGGGCCTGGCGCATGGCGACGCGCAGTGGTTCATCACCCGTGAGCGCCAGGATGCCACGGCCAGCGTGTATTTCACCTCGCAAGGCTTTGCGCAGCTGACCATCTGTTTTGTCGACCAGGCCAGCGAGGCAGGCTGGGCCAGGCCACATCGGTACAAGGGCTGCCTGTCGCACGGCGGCGCCTGACATCAGGCGGAGGAGCGCGTCATGGATTTGATTTTGCCGGAACCCGCCAACCCTGACCTCGTGTTCGGCAAGGCGCCGAACACGAGGTCAGGGTTGGCAACGATGCCATCTGGGACGATGGCGCCACATTCCAGGATAGGACGAACTGCATGGAACTGGTTTCGCTGCACCAGGGCCAGGGCATACAGCAGCAATTAACGACAGACGTCAGCAACGCGGCGCGCATCCAGGGGCGCCCCGTCATCGCCATCGCCCTGCGCGACGCCCTGATCAGCGAAATCGAGTTGCAAACCCATCCCAATGACATGCCGACCGAGCAGTTCAAGCTGCGCTTGACGGAAATCCTCTGGACCGACAGCCTGCACCAGGCGGACGGCCAGCCTGCAGCCGAACACACGACGGGCTGGAGCCTGGAGCGCAAGCGATCGATCGGGGCGTGTACGGGCCAGGCCCGCGCAGCGACTACTCTTCCAGCCCTCCCCCCAGCGCCTTGTACAGGGCCACGGCCGACTTGAACTGGTCGCGCCGCACGTCGAGCAAGGTTTGCTGGGCCGCATATGACTGGCGCTGCGCATCCAGCAATTCCAGGCGACTGTCCTGGCCCGCGTCGTAGCGCAGCTGCGACAGGCGCTGGCGCTGCTGCGCCGCCACCACCACGCGCTGCTGCGCATCGATTTGCTGCGCATACGTGGCGCTGCCGGCCAGGCCGTCGCGCACGTCGCGAAACGCCGCCTGGATCGCTTGCTCGTACTGCAGCACGGCCACGTCCTTGCGCAGGCGCGACAGTTGCAGCTCCGCGCGCAGCTGGCCGCCCTGGAACAGGGGCTGGGTGATTTGCGGCGCGAACGACCAGCTGCGCGCGCTGCCACGGAACAGGTCACCGAGCTCCGGGCTGGCCATGCCCAGCGACGCCGTCAAGGACAGACGGGGGAAGAAGGCGGCGCGGGCGGCGCCGATTTCCGCATTTGCCGCCACCAGCGTGTACTCGGCTTGCAAAATATCGGGCCGGCGCACCAGCAAGTCCGACGGCAGCCCGGGCGGCAGCTGCGTCAGCACGGGCTGGCCGTCGAGTGCGCGGCCGGCCGGCAAATCTGCTGGCAGGGGCGCGCCCAGCAGCAGCTCCAGGTTGTTGCGCGCCAAGGCGCTGGCCCGCTCCCGGGCCTGCACATCCGCTTCCGCCGTGGCGGCCTGCCCTTCGGCCTGCGCCACGTCCAGGCCACTGCCCTGCTGCGCGCCGTGCAGGCGCTGCGTCAAGATCAAAGCCTGGCGCCAGTCGGCCAGGGTTTGCCGGGCCAGCGCCAGTTGCTCTTCCGCCAGCCGCTGTTCCAGGTAGGCATCGGCCACGGCCCCGATCAAGGCCATGTGCGCGGCGCGCTGGCCCTGCTGCGTGGCCAGGTAGCGGGCAAACGCGGCGTCCGACAGGGAACGCAGGCGGCCGAACAGGTCGATCTCGAACGCGCTCATGGCGATGCCCGAAGTGAACTGATTCTGTGTCACCGCATCGGCGCCGCGCTGGCGCACACCGCCCGCATTGGCGCCGATGGCCGGAGTGCGGCCCGCATCCTGGATCTGGTACTGGGCCCGCACGGCTTCCACGTTGAGCGAGGCCACGCGCAAGTCGCGGTTGTTTTCCAGTGCGATGTCGACCAGGCGCTGCAGGCGCGCATCGAGCAGCATCTGGCGCCAGCCCAGGTCGGCCGCAGTGTCCGCCATGCCTGGCGCCACTGTCGGCGTCGCCTCATAACTGGCGGGAATGAGCGGCGCCGGCTTGACCAGCGGCGGCGTCAAGGAACACGCCGACAAGGCCAGCGCAGCCAGCGGCGTAATAAAAAATAAACGCATTACAACTCTCCTTCCACCGCCTTGACGGCGATGCGATTACTGCGTTTGTTGAAGTACCTGCCCATCTTGTCCACGGCGCCCAGCACCACGACAAAGAACACGGGCACGAAGAACACGGCCAGCACGGTGGCGGTGATCATGCCGCCGAACACGCCCGTGCCGATTGCATGCTGCGTCTCGGCGCTGGCGCCCGTGGCCAGCATCAGCGGCACGACGCCCAGCGCGAACGCCAAAGACGTCATCAGAATCGGGCGCAGACGCAAGCGGGCCGCTTCCACTGTCGCTTCGACCAGCCCCTTGCCCTGCGCCTGCAACTGGCGCGCATATTCGACGATCAAAATGGCATTCTTCGCCGACAGGCCGATGATCGTGATCATGCCCACCTTGAAGAACACATCGTTCGGCATACCGCGCACCATCACGGCCAGCACGGCGCCAAGCAATCCCAGCGGCACCACCAGCATCACGGAGACGGGAATCGACCAGCTTTCATACAGGGCCGCCAGCACGAGGAAGACCACCAGCATCGACAGTGCCATCAGCATGGGCGCCTGCGAAGCCGATTCCTTCTCTTGCAGCGACTGTCCCGTCCACGCCAGCGTGAAGCCGGGCGGCAGCTGTTTCACCAGACGTTCCATTTCCAGCATGGCCTCGCCGCTGGACACGCCGGGCGCCGCGCTGCCCGAAATGCGCGCCGCCGGATAACCCTGGTAGCGCACCAGTTGCAGCGGCGATTCGCTCCACACGGGGCGCACCAGCTCGCCCAAGGCCACCATGCCGGCCGCGTTGTTGCGGATGCGCAAGGCCAGCACGTCGTTCAACTGCATGCGCGCGGCGGCATCGGCCTGGATGATCACTTGCTGCATGCGGCCAGCATTCGGGAAATCATTGACATAGGTCGAGCCCATGGCCGCCGTCAGCATGTCGGCGATGGCTGTAAATGACACGCCCAATGCCTCGGCCTTGGTGCGGTCGATATCGAGGCGCACGCTGGCGCCGGGCGGCAAGCCGTCCGGATACACGCCCGCCACCTTGCTGCTTTGCGCGGCCAGGCCCAGCAACTCGTTCTGCGCCGCCTGCAAAGCGTTGATACCCTGGTTGGCGCGGTCTTGCAGGCGCAGGGAAAAGCCGGACGAGTTGCCCAGTTCATCGATGGCGGGCGGCATCAGGCTCATGATCACGCCCTCCTTCGCCTGCGACATGGCGGCCTGCGCCAGCGCCACTTCTTCCTGCGCCGTGGCGCCCTTGCGCTCTTTCCAGTCCTTCAGCATGGTGAACGCCAGGCCCGCATTTGGTCCCGCGCCGGAAAAGCTGAAGCCGAGGATCGATTGATTCACCTCAATGCCGGGCCGCGTGGCCACGTGCTGCTCATACAGTTTGACGACATCGAGCGTGCGCTCCATGGTGGCGTCGGACGGCAGCTGGATCGAGGTGATGAAATAACCCTGGTCTTCCTCGGGCAAAAAGGCCGATGGGAGCTGCATGAAGGCCACGCCCAGCGCCGCGACGATGGCGCCATACAGCACCATCGAACGGCCGGCGCGTTTCAGCATCGCCACCACGCCCTTTTCATAGCGGGCCGTCATGCGCTCGAACTGGCGGTCGAACCACAGGAAGAATCCCTTTTTATCGTGGTCGTGCGGGCCGATCGGTTTCAGCATGGTGGCGCACAGGGCCGGCGTCAGGGTCAGCGCCAAAAACGCCGAAAACAGGATCGACACGGCCATGGCCAGCGTAAACTGGCGGTAGATGGCGCCCACGGAACCGCTGGCCAAGGCCATGGGGATGAACACGGCAGTCAGCACCAGGGTGATGCCGACCACGGCGCCCGTGATTTCGCGCATCGCTTTCGACGTCGCTTCCTTTGGCGACAAGCCTTCGGTGGCCATCAGGCGCTCCACCGCCTCCACGACCACGATGGCGTCATCGACGATGATGCCGATGGCCAGCACCATGCCGAACATGGTCAGTACGTTGACCGAATAGCCGGCCAGCAGCATCACCGTAAAAGTGCCCATCAGGGCAATCGGCGCGACGATGGCGGGAATCAGCGTGTAGCGTATCTTTTGCAGGAATAGGTACATGACAAGGAACACCAGTACCATCGCTTCTAGCAAGGTGACGATGACCTTTTCAATCGAGATTTTCACGAACGGCGCCGTGTCGAACGGCACCGAGTACTTGATCCCGGCAGGCATGGTGTGCGCCAGCTCGGCCATGCGCGCGCGCACGGCGGCGGCCGTCTGCACGGCGTTGGCGCCCGGCGACAGCATGATGGCGGCACCAGACGCGGCTTGTCCGTTTTCGCGGATGCTGAAGTTGAAGCTTTGCGCCCCCAAGGACACGCGCGCCACGTCGCCAATCGTCACTTTCGAGCCATCCGCATTCGCGCGCAGCACGATGGCGGAAAATTCGGCCGGCGTTTGCAGCTGGCCCTGCACCGTCAGCGGAATGGTGACACGCTGGCCTTCGACGGCGGGCGAGTCGCCCAGGCGGCCGGGCGCAATCTGCGCATTTTGCTGCGCGATGGCGGCCGTCAGCTCGCCCATGGCGATGTTGTACGATACCAGTTTGGCCGGGTCCACCCAGATGCGCATGGCCCGCTCGGAGCCGAACAGCTGCACCTTGCCCACGCCGGGAATGCGGCGCAGTTCTTCCGTCACATTGCGCGCCAGGTAGTCGCCCAGCGCTACTTCATCGTGCTGGCCATTCTCGGAGATCAAACTGACGATCATCAAAAAGCCCGACGACGCAGATTCCACCGTCAGGCCATTTTGCCGCACGGCTTGCGGCAGGCGCGGTTCGATGGCTTTCAGGCGGTTTTGCACGTCCACCTGCGCCATTTCCGGATCGGTGCCGGGCTGGAAAGTGACGGTGATCGAGGCCGAACCCGACGTATCGGTGGACGACTCGAAATACAGCAGGTGCTTGACGCCAGACAGCTCGCGTTCAATCAGGCCCACCACGGAATCGTTCATGGTTTGCGGCGTGGCGCCAGGGTAGTTGGCGCTGATGCTGACGCTAGGCGGCGCCACGGAAGGAAAGCGCGCAATCGGCAATTGCGGTATGGCGATCAGTCCGAACAGGACGATGAAGACCGCCACCACCCACGCAAAGACGGGGCGGTTGATGAAAAATTGAGGCATGTGATTAAACCACTTTCAGTAAGTACACTTTCAATGCGTACGGCTCAGCGCACGGCGCTGACGGGAGGTGCTTTGGCAACGGCGGCAGCGCGCTTCCACGGCTGGGGCGCGGCGGTGGCGCCTGGTTGCAAGCGTTCCTGGCCTTCGATGACGACGGTTTCACCGGCCTTCAATCCGCCGTTGACCACATACTGGTGCTCGACCACGTCGCCCACGGCAATCGGTTTCAGGCTGGCTTTGTGCGTGCCATCGAGCACCCAGGCCTGCGCCTGGCCATCGCTGCTGCGCAAGACGGCTTGCTGCGGCACGAGCACGCCATTTGCCTGCACGGCGCGGGCGATGCGGGCACGCACGAACATGCCCGGCAAGAGCTGGCGCTGCGGATTGTCGACCAGCACGCGGATGACGGCGTCGCCCGTGCCCGCATCGACGCTGATGCCCGAGAACAGGATGCGCCCCGTCACGGGATGCGGCTGGCCGTCCGCGCCCAGGATCGTCACGGGCAGCTTGTCAGCGCCTCCGTTGCCTGAGGCTTGCAGCGCTGCCAGCGCGGCGGCTGGCTGGCGCACGTCGACATACACCTTGTCGATTTGCTGGATGCGCGCCATCGGCGTTGCATCGGCAAGGCCCACGAGCGCGCCTTCGGTCACCAGTTCGGAGCCGATGCGCCCGGCAATCGGTGCCTCGATACTGGCAAAGGCCAGGTCCAGGCGGCGGCGCGCGAGGCTGGCCCGCGCCTGCGCCACGGTGGCCACGGCTTGCTCGCGCTGGGCAACTGCATCGTCATATGCCTGGCGGCTGATGGCGTCCGCCTCCACCAGCGGTTTCAAACGGTCGGCCTGGCTGCTGGCGCGGTTCGCCGTGGCCACCGCATGCTGCAGGGCGGCGGCGGCCGAATCGACTTCCGCCTGGAACGGCGCGGGGTTGAGCTGGAACAGCTTCTGCCCCGCCTTCACTTCGGCGCCCTGCTCGAACTGGCGACGCAGCACGATGCCGCCCACCTGCGGGCGGATATCGGCCGTGCGGAAGGCGGCCACGCGGCCCGGCAATTCGTCGCTGAGGACCACGGGCGCCGCTTGCAGCTTGAGCACCGTCACGGCGGCGGGCGGTGCGGCGCCTTCTTCCGGCGCGGGTTTGGAACAGGCGGCAAGGCTGAGCAGTGCCGCGGCGATGAATATGTTTTTCCTGGTGAGGTACTTTACTGGCATGACTTTTCTCTATGGCGGATCCCAACCGGCGGTCCGGTCGACAGATAAGCGCAGCATAAAAGCCTTGCGTGGATGTTTCGTCAAAGAAATGTGGAGATTCGATGGAGAGCGCGAAGAATGCTAGACTATTTATATGAACTATCATCACAGCGCCACGCAGCCCTCGTTTCTTGCCACCATACCCCCTTCCGCCCTCGTCCTGATCGCTGAAGATGAACCGCAAATCGCCCGCATCCTCGCCGGTTACCTGGAGCGAGATGGCTACCGCACGGCCTTCGCCCTGGACGGCCAGGAAGCGCTGCAGCAGCACCTGGCGCTGGCGCCGGACCTGCTGCTGCTCGACGTGCAAATGCCCAAGGTCGATGGCTGGGGCGTGCTGACGGAAGTGCGGCGGCGCGGCGAAACGCCCGTCATCATGCTCACGGCGCGCGACCAGGATGCGGACAAGCTGGCCGCCCTGCGCGTGGGCGCCGACGACTACATCATCAAGCCCTTCAATCCAGCCGAAGTGGTGGCGCGCGTGGCGGCCGTGCTGCGCCGCTCGCGCGTGCGCCACCACCCGGTGGGCGGCCAGCGCCTGCGCTGCGGGGCCATCGAAATCGACCAGGAAACGTATGTGGCCAGCGTGCTGCGCGAAGGCGCGCCCCAGCCCCTCATGCTCAGCCTGACGCTGACGGAATTTCGCCTGCTGGCCCACCTGGCGCGCACGCCGCGGCGCGTCTGCAGCCGCCTGGAATTGCTGGAGTCGTGCATGCCCGAGAGCAATTCGCTGGAACGCACGGTGGACAGCCATGTCAGCAAGCTGCGCAAGAAGCTCGAGGAAGCGGGCGTCATGAACATGCCGGCCAGCCTGCGCGGCGTAGGTTACCGGCTGGAAAGCGACTGATGCGCTTCACAGGCTTGAACCGGCAGATCGTGCTGTCGATGTCCGTGCTGATGGTTAGCAGCATCCTGCTCATCTGGATGGGTTCATGGATCTTCTTTGCCGTCGCCTTCAAGATCGACCCCAACATGCTGTCCGAACCCGACGACTGGTCGCCCAGTACCGTCGAGTGGCTGTGGATCTTCGCCATCACCATCTTCGGCTTGCTGCTGGCCGCGTTTTTCGCCATCAAACTCGCTTCGCGCATCCTGAAACCCATCAATTCGGTGATGGACAGCGTGCGCCGCGTGGCGCATGGCGACCTGTCCGCGCGCGCCTTCGCGGGCGACCGCAGCCTGGGCGAGACGGCCATGCTGGTCGATGACTTCAACAGCATGGCCGAGCGCCTGCAGCGGGCGGCCAAGGAAAGCGAGACGTGGAATGCCGCCATCGCGCACGAACTGCGCACGCCCGTGACCATCCTGCGCGGCACCTTGCAGGGTGTGGTCGACGGCGTCTTCAAGCCCGAAGAAGTGCCGTTTTCCAGCCTGCTATCGCAAGTCGAGGACCTGGGCCGCCTGATCGAGGACTTGCGCACCCTGAGCCTGGCCGACAGCGGCTACATGCAGCTGCGCATGGCGTGGACGGACCTGACGCTGGAAATCGAGGAAGTGGGCCGCCTGCTGGCGCCGGACATGGAAGCGGCCGGCTTTTCCCTGCAGTTGCACCTGTCCGACCATCCCGTCTGCTGCGACGCCGCGCGCATCCGGCAAATCGTGCTGGCCCTGCTCGACAACGCGCGCCGCTATGCGCATCCGGGCCTGCTGCGCCTGCGCACCCGCGTACAGGCCGGCCAGTACTACCTGAGCGTCGAGGATGCGGGTCCCGGTATTGCCGAGGAACTGGCGCCGCACGTGTTCGAGGCGTTCCGCCGCGGCGACAGCGCGCGTGTCGACCTGAACGCGGGCAGCGGCCTGGGGCTGGCCGTGGTCGAAGCCATCGCCCGGGCCCATGGCGGCAGCGCGGTGTGCACGCGCGGCAAGGCGGGCGGCAGCCTGTTTACGATCAAGTGGCCGGTCGAGCATGGCGCGCCGCCGGCCACCGGCTGACTACACCGGCGGCGCACGCAGCATGTCGACAAAGGCGCGCAATACGGCCGGCATCTGCCGCCTGCTGGGGTAATACAGGAAGTAACGGGACGGCGGCGGCAAGCAGCGCTCCAGCACATTGACCAGGCGCCCCGCCGCGATATCGGCGCGCGCATCGGCCTCGTACACATACGCCAGTCCCGCGCCATCGCGGGCCGCGCGCAGCATCAGCTCATCATCGTCGAATACCAGCGGACCGCTGACGGCGATGCTGACGGCTTCCCCCTCCTGCCCGAACTCCCACGCATACTGGCGCCCGCTGGGAAAACGCCGACCGATACAGGCATGCTCCAGTAGCGCGTGCGGCGTGGCCGGTGCGCCATGCGCAGCCAGGTAGGCGGGCGACGCCACCACCAAGAACGGTTGCGGCGCGCCCACAGGCACGGCAATCATATCGGCCGCCACCTGCTCGCCGAAGCGGATGCCCGCGTCAAAACCGTCGCGCACGATATCGATCATGCCGTCATCGGTAACCAGTTCCACTTGCACGCGCGGATAGCGGGCCACAAAACAGCTCAGCATGGGCGCCAGCAGCAGCCGCGCGGCCGGACGGGGCACGTTCAGGCGCAGCTTGCCTGCAGGCACATCCTGCAAGGTGCTCAGGTCCAGCAAGGCATCATCGATTTCGCGCATGGCCGGCGCCAGGCGCGCCAGCAACTGCTGCCCCGCCTCGGTCGGCGTGACGCTGCGCGTGGTGCGGTTCAGCAGGCGCACGCCCAGGCGCTCTTCCAGCGTGCGCAGCGCATGGCTCAGGGCCGAGGCGGACACGCCCCGTTCGAGGGCCGCCTTGCGAAAGCTGCGCAGGCGGGCGACGGCGGCAAAGGCCGTCAATTCATTCAGGTCAGCCATGATGGAGGAAAAAGATTAATGAGCCATATTCAGTAATACATGCAGAATAAGTGATCTTATCGCATGCTGTTGCTTCGTCCATACTCATTGCATCTTTTTTGACGAGGAATGGAAATGGAATACAGAACATTGGGCAAGTCCGGCTTGCGCGTCGCCCCCATCGGCCTGGGCTGCATGGGCATGAGCTTTGCCTACGGCGGCGCCGACGAAGCCACCTCGCTGCGCGTGCTGCACCGCGCCGTGGAACTGGGCGTCACCCTGATCGATACGGCGGAAGTCTACGGCCCCTACGCCAACGAAGAGCTGGTGGGCCGCGCCCTGAAGCAGCTGCGCGGCAAAGTCAAGGTCAGTGTGGCCACCAAGTTCGGCTTCAAGATCTTGCCCCACGGCCAGGGTGTGGAACGCATGGCGGGCGTGGACAGCCGCCCCGAGCACATCGTCCGCGCCGTGGAAGCATCGCTGTCCAGGCTGGACATCGAGTGTATCGACCTGCTGTACCAGCACCGCGTGGACCCCGCCGTGCCCATCGAGGACGTCGTGGGCGCCATGGCCGATCTGGTGCGCGCGGGCAAGGTGCGCAACCTGGGGCTGTCGGAAGTATCGGCCGCCACCCTGCGCCGCGCCCACGCCGTGCACCCGATTGCGGCCGTACAATCCGAGTATTCGCTGTGGAGCCGCGACGTGGAAGCCGAAGTGCTGCCGGCCTGCCGCGCGCTGGGCGTCGGCTTCGTCCCCTACAGCCCGCTAGGCCGGGGCTTCCTGACGGGCCAGCTCACGTCCAGCGCCGCACTGGCGCCGGATGACTACCGCCACAGCCTGCCCCGTTTCCAGCCGCTGGCGATGGCGGCCAACGCGCACATGATTGCCGAGCTGCAGCGCCTGGCGGCGGCGCGCGGCGCCACAGCGGCCCAGCTGGCACTGGCCTGGCTGCTGGCCCAGGGCGCCGATCTCGTGCCCATTCCTGGCGCCCGCAGCGTGACGCACCTGGAAGAGAATGTGGCTGCTGCGCAGATCACCCTGAGCGAAACCGAACTGGCCGCCATCGGCGCCGCCTTCGCGCCCGCCAGCGTGCAGGGCGCGCGCTATCCACAGCATGAGCTTGCCATGCTTGGCCTGTAGACAACCCCGTTTGAGTGCGCTATACAAGTTCTTTGGCCCTTTGCACTTGAAATGCCTGAATCCGCTATCATTTCCAATCTGAACTATTCATTATGAAAGGGACTTACATGTCCGATTTGCTCGAAACACTGCAATGGCGCTACGCCACCAAGAAGATGGACCCGACGAAAACGGTGCCGCAAGACAAGGTCGAGCGCATTCTGGAAGCCGTGCGCCTGACAGCCAGCTCCAGCGGTCTGCACCCGTATGAAGTATTCGTCGTGACGAATCCGGCCCTGCGCGAGCAGATCAAGCCGCATGCATGGAACCAATCGCAAGTGACAGACGCCTCGCACCTGCTGGTGTTTGCTGCCTGGGACAATTACACGGTTGAACGCATCAACAAGATGTTTGACCTGGTCAACACCGTGCGCGGCTTCAAGAACGAAGGCTGGGAAGCCTACCGCCAGCAAATCCTGGCCACGTATCCGCAGCGCGATGCGGAAACCAACTACCAGCACGCGGCGCGCCAGGCGTATATCGGCGTGGGCACGGCCCTGATCGCCGCGGCGCAGGAAAAGGTCGATTCGACGCCGATGGAAGGTTTTGATCCGGCCAAGGTCGACGAGATCCTGGGCTTGCGCGAAAAAGGCTTGCGCTCCGTCGTCATGCTGCCGCTGGGCTACCGCGCCGACGAGGGCGACTGGCTGGTGGACCTGAAAAAAGTGCGCCCTGCGCGCGAGCAGTTCATCACCGAGCTGGCGTAAGCGCTTCGCCCGTGACTGAAAAGCGGATGCTGGCGACGGCATCCGCTTTTTTTACATTCAGGCTGGCTGCGGAAAGCGCACCGTCACCTGCAAGCCCCGCCCCGCTTCCCCATCGGCCAGCGCGATATCGGCTCGGTGGTGCTCGGCGATATGGCGCACGATGGACAGGCCCAGGCCACAGCCCCAGGCGTCGTTGCCGTCGGGACGGAAGAAGCGGTCGAACAGGCGTGCATGGTGCTGGCGCGGCACGCCGGGGCCGTTGTCGGAGACGCGCAGCACGGGCCGGCCGTCTTCCACCGCCGCCTGCAAGTCGACCCTTCCGCCCTGCTGCGTGTAACGCAAGGCGTTGTCAATCAGGTTATTCAGCAACACTTGCAAACCATCGGGATCGGCCTGCACCAGCACCCTGGCCGGCAACGTATCCACCACGCCCAGGTCGATGGCGCGGCTGTCGGCCAGCGCGCTGTGATCGGCCACGGCCGCTTCCAGCAACTGCCCCAGGTCCACCGTGTGCAGCTGGCTGGCCGTCAGCGCCGTTTCGTGGCGCGCCAGACTGAGCAGTTGCCGCACCAGGTGCGTGCTGCGGTCCAGCCGTTCATGCAGACGCGCCAGCGCGACGCGGCGTTCTTCCTCGCTGCCCGCCCGCTCGGCCACCTGCAGCTGCAATTTCAGCGCCGTCAGCGGCGAACGCAATTCATGCGCGGCATCGGCAACGAAGGTACGCTGCGCCGTCAGCGCCGCCTCGAACTGCCCCATCAATCCATTCAGCGCCAGCGCCACGGGCCGCAGCTCAGGCGGCATGGCGTCGGCCACCAGCGGCGTCAGGGTATCCGGCGAACGGCCCGCCACCGATTCGGCCAGCCGGTGCAGGGGCGCCAGCGCGCGTCCCACCACGGCGACGATCAGCAACGCCAGGATCAGCGCGAACACCAGCAGGGGTGCGCCAGCGCGCATCGTCATCTGCCAGGCCAGCTGGTCGCGCACGGCCTGCGCCTGCGCCACCTGCACGTAGCGGCCGCGCCGCGTCTCGCCGTACAGGCGCCAGTCCTCGCCGCGCAAGGTGACATCGGCAAAGCCGGCCAGCGCATAGCGCGGCAGTGCCGGCTGGTCCGGCAAGACGGACAGCGGCTGGCCGTCCTCGTCCCACGCCTGCAGCGCGAACGCTTCTTCCGGCTCTTGCGCGGCGGCCAGACCCGTTTGCGGCTCGAACTCGTCGGGCAAGGCCACGGCCAGCTGGCGCAGCTGCAAATCGGCCAGTTCATTGGCTTCTTCCAGCAGCGAACGGAACAGCGAAATGCCCGCGCCGAGCACGCATAGCAAGGTGGCCGCCAGTAAACCCAGCAGCAACTGGCGGCGGATGGTCATCAAGCTGCTACCCGCATCTTGTAGCCCACGCCGCGCACGGTCTGGATGCTGTCCGCGCCCAGCTTCTTGCGCAGCTGGTAGACATACACGTCAACGGTATTGCTTTCCACTTCGCTATCCCAGCCGTACAGCTTTTCGCTCAGCTGGCGCTTCGACACCACCTTGCCCGGATGGTCAAGCAAAGCGCGCAGCACGGAAAACTCACGCGGCGGCAGCTTGATCTGTGCACCTTCATAAGTGACGTCGTGGCTGGCCAGGTCCAGGGTCAGCGCGCCATGTTCAATGACGGAGCGCGAACGGCTGACCCTGCGGCGCAGCAGCGCGCGTATGCGCGCCAGCAATTCATCGAGGTCGAACGGTTTTATCAGGTAATCATCGGCGCCGCTGTCGAGTCCTTCGACGCGTGCCGGCGTGCCATCGCGCGCCGTGATGATCAGCACGGGCAACTCGGCGCCCCGGGCACGCATCGCGCGCAACACCTCCATGCCCTCCTTGCCGGGCAAGCCCAGGTCCAGCAGCATCAAATCGTAGGCGAAACCGGCCAGCGCCAGCTCCGCATCGTGGCCATCGCGCACCCAGTCCACGGCATAGCACTCACCGCGCAAGCCCTCGACCAGGCTTTCCCCGATCATCGGATCATCCTCCACCAGTAACACGCGCACGCAGGCCCCTCACAGTCTTGAAAATACCGCTATCTTAACGCGGCTGGGAGAAGCCGGCTGGCGCCCGCCACGTCAGCAAGCAAGTGACCCGGTACGCAGGCATTGTCGCCCCTGCCCACTGACGCCGGCCGGGACCGGCGCCACGCCCTGCATCGTGGCCGAGTGCGCATCGACATATTGTATGGCCCGACGGGTCTGGCGACGACGTAGCAGTTGCCGTCGAATTGGATATGGGGGTAGACGATAGATTTGGTGGTGTCAGGCACGCCCGTCAACACTTGCCAGGCATGGATCTGGCATTTGCTCTGCGGGTTCTGCGGTTTCAGGAAGGCCAGCGCGGTCTTGTCCCGCATCTCTTCCGATACCACGTTGAAGCTGACCTGAATTGCAGTAGCTCAGACTTGAGCTGACACATCACGTCAGGCGACCGTCTGCCCCCCCAAAGCGGAAGCTCCCCTGACGCATATTCCCGCAGGAGCCACAGGGCCGGCCTTCTTGCTCCTTTTCTAATCGTATGCGCTATCCAACATATTCTCCAATATTTCTTCATCTATACGACCGATATCAACTGCAGCATCCCAATCTTGATCATAAGGTATTTCAGCAATATACAAATCGAGACCAATTTCATGAAATCCATGGATTAGTGCTCTAATTTCTTTGTCCCTAGTGACGTGATCATTAAGGAATAATTCAGTAGAATAAAATACTCCCTTTTCACCCATCGAAATCTTTTCTTTTGCCACACCAAGTGGCAACCCCGTTACCTTATGAATCAATTTCACAGCATCCAAATTATTACTTGGCATTGCGAGCGATATAGATATTTTTGACATCAATTCTTCCTTAAATAAACTAAGCGGACATTCAACAGGGGCGGCAGGGTTAGCGAGCCTCTGCTTTCGAGCAGCTCGGCTCAAAGTAGCCTCGCAAAACGACCACTATCGCCCCGAATGGACATCTTGCTCTAAGGCCAACAGTTCTTTGGCACCGTCCACATCCTTACCGTTCTTTGGCAGTCGTGTGATCAAATATTTATCAATTTTCATGCAGTACTTAAGTCCGCTGTGGCTGGTTGCCATCGTTGCCAGGCTCCGCCTCGAAGCATACATAGAGACATAGTTCTGGCGCATTCGACATATGTCACCGCAGCCGATTAAGCGTCGTGATAAACAACGCCGTATGTGTCGAACATCGCTCCAGCTAGCTCGACCATGCTTAAGCCGCTGCGCTCCCAACACGTCAGAAAGTATTCCAACTTGTCGTAAGGAGCTTCAGCGTCCATGCCGTGCAGCGCACAGATCGTGGTTCTGATACGCAACACCTCAGGGTCATCCGACAAATCGCGTCCTCGGATGGCCTCCCAAAGCCTCGCCCGGACAGCTAAGGCCTCGCTATCCGTTGCCGCGCCCTCAAGATATCGTTTAGCATCCAAAACAGAAGATTGCGCGGTAACGGGTAGACATCCGATCACCCGAGCCAGGGCGTTAACCATAAAGCGTTGAGCATCACCGTGCTCTGCCGGATCATCCAGATCAACGGTGCATGAAATAACATCAAAAGGATCACGGTGAGACATGCTGACTTTCTGAGTAAAGTTTGATTGGTCAATTGCCGACTGTCCGCTCCTGGCCGGTCGCAGTCATCGGCAGGTTCCACCCCTTAGCGGACTTTGCAATATCAAAATGATCGCCTGAACATTATTCGAGCTTTGAGTCTCGGTCGCAAGCGTATTTAGGGTGCTGCGCTGGAGCGAGGAAAGTATCGATAGCGGATACAATTTTGGCCTTCAATTGTTCACTACCAGCATCTTGCATATCCTTGTGGCGCGAGCCTTTGATGTGGACCACGCATGTACCGTAGTAGCCGCGCTCTTTCTTATTCGGCAGTACACCGGGGTCGGCAGTGGTGTCACTGGCACGAATTGTGAGGACGTGGATACCAGCTGAGCGGGGCAACGCGACCCGACGGCTGTCGAGGCTGATAAAGCTGGATACGCGGCTCGGGTTGTCAGCGGAAAACTGAGCCGAACTGTCGCCACCAAGGGAGTGCCCGACGAGAAGCAAGTGTCGCCAATCGAACTGAGGATAGCGGACTGCGGTCCCGTCGATCACGGTGGAGATCGACCGTGAAGCTACGCGGGCCATCGCCTGTAGTTGCTTCCTAATCGGCGCGTCTCGATCTAACTCTATGCCGCCAGAGCTATCTTGCAACGCGACAACCAAGTAACCCATTCGGTTGAGATTTCGTGTGACGAATGAGTAGTCTGAACCGGAAAGCCCATATCCTGGGCTAAGGATTGCAACTGGACAGGGTTGCGCACGAGTGCACGCTTGTACATTAGGTGGAACGTGAATATTCACTGGTACGGCAGCAAAGGCCATAGGAGTGCAAAACATCAGGGGAATTAAGGTGACGAGACGGCGCATTGAATCCTTTCTTGCTACGTTTGGAGGATGCTGAATCTGGGGTTACTGATGATTATCTCTGAAGTCGAACAACGAACAATGAGAATTCGATGTAACGACTACATGACGAGTTAAGGCGTAGCCTCGCAATAGGTCTGCTCCTGGCCGATATCAGACTACGGCAGCGCTTACCCTTTAACATCCTGTCAGATTTATGTACGGCCGATCAGCATGCGCGCTAACAGCGTCCGGTCACTTCGCCAAAGATTGAAAAATACTACCGCTAGAGCGAACTCTGTGATGACCGCAGTCGCAATATCAATTCCTGCTGTGCCATTTTCATACTCATAGATTCCTAGCACGGCAAGAATCAGGCAAGATATCCTTCTTGAACTGCGCTTCCTGCTTGAGTTCGGCCACGTTATCGCGGTTGAGCACATTGAAACGGTTGGACGTCTGCAGGTGCACAATCAAAAACGTTTTCAACTGGCTGCCCAGACGGTCAATGCCATCGGAAAAGATGGCGCGCATGAAATTCTCGCGCTTGTCGAACTTGCCGACAGCGCTCAGGGTGCGTGGACCAACGTGAGGACAGCCAGGGCTTGCGACGACTCCGAAGCGCAGCCAGCCAACAATGCGCCAGGTTTGTTCTTGTTCATAGTGCCCTTATGCCATGGAGGATCAGGAGCAAGCTGCAAAATTAATTGCAAGAAAGTTGATTTTCTGCTTGCAATCAAATGGGATTGCGTGTTTCATAATCTTTTCCAAAAGTAAAGGCGGAAAGGATTGCCTTATTGCCAGTGCCATGCAGCTACGGCGCATGCTTGACTTCTCAAGCTCAATTCATTAACTTGGCAGTAAAAAACGGCGTACGGTGAGTGCCACCGCGACCGACAGACCTTGCACCGCGCCCAGCCCCGGCGCCAACTCCACCGCACGCTTTCCTCTAGATGGGTCACCAGGCCATGCCGTCACACGATCATTCCCCCTCCCATCCGCTGGCCACGGCGCTGGCACTCTCGCTGGGTGCCGCCGTGGCCCTGGGCCTGTCGCGTTTTTCCTATGGCTTGCTGCTGCCGCCCATGCGTGCCGACCTGGGCTGGTCCTACCTGCTGGCCGGCGCCATGAACACCTTCAATGCGCTCGGCTATTTTCTCGGTGCCCTGGCCACGCCAGCGCTGATGCGCCGCCTGGGCGTGTGGCGCTTGCTGATCGCCGGCTCCGTGCTGGCCAGCATCTTCATGCTGATGTCGGGCCTCGTCAGCGATACGACTACCCTGTTCCTGCAGCGTGTGTGTGCGGGCGTGGCCAGCGCCTTCATGTTCATCGCCGGTGGCGTGCTGGCGGCGCGCCTCGGTTCCATGCACAGCCAGCGCGCCGGCTTCTATATCGGCCTGTACTACGGCGGCACGGGTTTCGGCATCGCGCTGTCGGCCTTGCTGGTGCCGGCCGCGTTGACATCTGCACAGGAGCATGGCGCCGCGCATGCCTGGCAATGGCCATGGCTGGCACTGGGCATCGCCTGCCTGGCCGCCACTGCCATCATGGCCCTGCCGGCGAAAGCCATCGGCGAAGCGCCACGCACCCTCGACACGCCGCTGCGCTTCGCCTGGCGCGACTTTTTCCCCAGCCTGGCCGGCTACTTCATGTTCGGCGTCGGCTACATCGGCTACATGACCTTCGTCATCGCCCTGCTCAAGCAGCAAGGCATGCCGCCTGCCTTGATCACCGTGTTCTACACGGTATTGGGCCTGGCGGTGGTGGCGTCGTCGCGCATCTGGGCACGCATGCTGGACCGCTACAGGGGCGGCGAATCGCTGGCTATATTGAATGGCGTGCTGGGCGTGGTCACCATCCTGCCTGCGCTAACCAGCTTTGTCCCCGTCGTGTTCCTGTCCGGACTGGTCTTCGGCGCCGTGTTCCTGTCGGTGGTGGCGTCGACCACGGCCCTGGTGCGGCATAACCTTCCGCAGCAATCCTGGACGGCCGGCATCAGCGCTTACACGACGGTATTCGCGCTGGGCCAGATCGTCGGCCCCATCGTGGTCGGCTGGATCGCCGACGGGCCCGCCGGCCTGGAGCGGGGGCTGATCGCCTCGGCCATCGCCCTTTTCATCGGCGCGGCGCTGGCCTCGCGGCAAAAGGCGCTGGCGCCAGCCACATAGTAGACTACAGGCATGACCCACCTTTGCGGAAAACATACGATGAACACCGATGCACGAAAAATCCCGGCAACGATGGATGCCGAAACGCTGGAATTCATCCAGGGCCTGTTCGCCCTGGTGCGCGAAGGCGACACGCAGCAACTGGGCGTCATGCTCGCCCACGGCGTGCCAGTGAACTTCCGCAACGAAAAAGGCGACAGCCTGATCATGCTGGCCAGCTACCTCGGCCACTTGGAAACGTCGCGCCTGCTGCTCGAAGCGGGCGCCGACGCCAACGTGCCCAACGACCAGGGCCAGACGCCACTGGCCGGCGTGGCCTACAAGGGCTATCTGGAGATCGCCGAACTGCTGCTGCAGCACGGCGCCAGCGTGGAAGGCGCCAGCCCGGACGGCAAGACACCGTTGATGATGGCCGCCATGTTCAACCGCCTGGCCATCTTCGACCTGCTGCTGCAGCACGGCGCGAGCATCGATGCCGTGGACAGCCGCGGCATGAATGCCGTTTCCTTGGCCAAGTCAATGAACGCGCAGGAGACGCTGGCTCGCCTGGTCAGCCTGGGGCAGACGACAGAGTAGTCGATGCAGGTATCGCCGGCAGTTTTGCGACTGCCATTGGAGAGTTCAGGAAACGCTCTGCCCTAACATCGTTTCTCCAGAAGGGGAAGGCAAGCGTCTTGGCGCAACGCGCGCCGCACGCCCCGGCGTACGTCGTCCATGCCGATTTCCTCGCTACCGCGACGCAGGCAAGCCAACGCCGCGTAGCGCAGCACGTTGATGATGGCGCCGCCGCTCAGTTCAAATTCATCGGCCAGCACATCGAGCACGCAGTCCGGCGCCAGCCGGCACGGCGGCGCAAAGGCGTCCTGCCATAGCCGCAGGCGCTCGGCGCGGTCCGGCATCGGGAAATGCAGCATCGACTGGAAGCGCCGCGCGTAGGCCTCGTCGATATCGTCCTTGAGATTAGTCGCCAGAATGGCCACGCCTGGGTAATCCTCTATCCGCTGCAACAGGCGGGCAGCGTCCTCGCTGGCGTAGCGGCCGTTGACGCCGGAGCCGCCGCTGCGCTTGCCGAACAGTGCATCAGCCGCGTCGAAGAACAAGATCCAGTCTTGCTGCTCGGCCTGTTCAAACACGCGCGCCAGGTTTTTCTCCGTCTCGCCGACATATTTCGACACCACCATCGACAGGTCGATGCGGTACACCGGCAAGCCGCTCTGCTTGCCCAGCAGCGCGGCGGTGAGCGACTTGCCGGTGCCGGGCGGGCCATAAAACAGGCTGCGGAAGCCCGGCTGGATGCGCCACTCCAATCCCCAGCCACGCAGCAGCGTGTCGCGGTGTTCGATCCAGGCGCGGATTTCGTCCACCTGGTCCTGCAGCTGCGGCGCCAGCACCAGTTGGTCCCAGTCCAAGGTGGTACTGAGGCGCCGGGCCGGAAAGTCGCCGTCGTAGTCGGGCTGGCAAGACTCCCCGGTGACCAGCAACGACAGCGCATCGCGTCCCAGTGTCAGCGGGTGATTGAACAGGGCCCGGGGCGCAGCGCCGTCGGCTGGCAACTCATCCCAGGCCAGCAAGCCCAGCCTGCGCAGCGGCGCGCCGGCGCCGAACAGGCGCTGCGTGGCCACGCGTGCCGCCAGCCGGTCGCCGGCCAGCAGAAATGACGCGGTCTCGGCTGTCGGCCAGAAGCCCCGGTGGCTACCGCCCTGCCCGCCGAATTCGCTGAACGGCAAATCCAGGCTGGCGTTGCGAATCAGAAAACTGTCCAGCGCCTGCGGACGCACATGCGGCGCCAGCGCGAGTATCAGCACCAGCCGCTCCTCGGCACTCAGCCCCCATTTGTGCAACGCCAAGGCATACGGCGCGTGCGCCGGCAAGGTGGGCGGCTCCAGCATGCAAGGAGCGTCGGCGCGCTGGAAATGATGCGCCATCGACGACGCGATGACGGCATCCAGCCAGGTCAGCTCGGCCTCCAGCGCCCTGGCGGCCGTGATCTCGCTGTCCCCGTCGGCGCTGAGGGGCAGCCCGGTCTTGCTGCACCGGGCCACGCCCTCCTTCGACATGGCCACCATCTTCGCATCCGAGTCGGTGATGGTGTTTGACTGGCCGTCATCATCCTGCACCAGCGTATGGCCGCCCGGCGTGCTGATGGTGGTGATCTTCCTGACATCCTCCGGCAATACCGTCAGCCCGCCCTGGTCCGTCGCGTATGGCGTGTCCAGCCGTGCCCACACGCCTTTGTCTTCGGCGTCAAGCATGGGCAAGCTGACACGGACGCGCAACTGGCCCTGGTGGGCGGCTTCAATCTGCAGCACGCTGCCAACCTGCAAGCCCAACACGGCCGGAGCATGCACCTGCGCGTCGTCACTGGCGAAGCAGCGCGGCGGCAGGCCGAAAGCGACCTCGGTCACCCAGTTACCTTGTTCCAGCGTGTGCTCCACACGGGCGATATACACGTCGCCGTCGAAGCGCCCACCCAGTCCGGCAAGTTTGATGGTCTTGCCCGGCACCGCCAGTGCGTTGCCCTGGAAACTCACCGTACCGCGCACGCCTGCGCCGGGCACCTCGCCGGCACTTACCGCGCTGAGCTGGTTACGCGCATCTATGTCGGCATTGAACGCGATCATCGACACGCCATAGGCGAGTAGCAGCCCGCAGCCGTTGTCGGCTTGCACCGGCGCACCGATGGCGACCTCGGTGTCGTCCACCAGCAGCACCAGGCCGCCAGCCTCGGCGCGGGCCAGCATGAAGTCCCAGTCGCTGCTGTCATAGCGCACCAGGTCCGACGGTCCGGCCACCGCACCCTCCCCTGTTCCGGCTGCCCCGCCCTGCACCAGCGTCAGCCCCTGCGCCTCCAGCAGTGCCCGCCAGATATCGGCCTCGCTCTGGCCGCGATACACGGCGCTCTTGCGGCCCGCCGTCAGTTTGACGGCGCTGTCGGTGCAGGTCAGTACCAGCTGCGAACGGCCCTTCTGGTCCATCCTCACGCCGTGCTTGACGATAATGCCCTTGAACACGGTGCTGGTGTTCTGGTGGTAGCCCATTCTGACCTCCACCATCACGCCGGGTGCCAGCGTGTCTGCCGTACTGAGCTTGAATCCCCCCATCGATGGATCGCCGTCGGCGAGCACGATGCGGGCCGTGCCCAGGCGACTGACCTCGCGCGTGACGTGCATGCTTTCGACTACATAGTCATCTGGCATGGCATGCCCGTTCAGCATGACCGTCATCGACACCAGGTCAGTCTCGCCGTCCAGCGGCGAAACGTTCATGCGGCGCCCCCGGGTGGCGGCGGAACAGCAATGACCAGGCTCTCGTAGGCGATTTCCAGCGTCTCGATCGCCACCTCGTTGCCGTCGGCTTTCAGGTCGGTGCCGCTGACCTTGGTAGGCCAGGCATTCTGCAAGGTCCAGACCATGGTCGGGTTGCCCTTCTCGTCGAGCAGCCTGATCACCATCGTTACCCGCTTGACCAGGTTCATCGAGATTTGCGCGTACCAGGCGGAGAAGCTGTTGCCCCTGGCGAAAACGCCTTTCTTCAGCGTGACATGTCCGCACTTGGCGATGCCGGGCATCTTCACGCCGGAGAACTGCTTGCTGTTGCCGGCGCGGTACTCGATGATCTGCGCATCCGCCTCCAATCCGCTCACTTCCTGGAACGCCAGGTCCTTCATGTCGCCGATGTCCACAGAAAAATGGAACTTCGGCAACGGCCATATGCCTGCGTCTTGCGCTTCACCTGCCATCATAATGACTCCTCAATAAGCGCTCAGGAAACCGGCTGTTGCTGCTGGAATGTCAGCACGATGAATTCGCCCGGATGGACCAATGCCACGCGTACCGACACGCGCATATAGCCGTTCAGGATATCGTCGCTGCTCATGGTGCTGTTCAGACCGACCTGGACGCTGAACGCATCCTGCGCCTTGGCGCCGGCCAGCGCACCCTGCGCCCACAAGTTGATCAGGAAGTTGGAAATCATATTCTGCACCGCCACCCAGGTGGTAGCCACGTTGGGCGCGAAGATATAGGCGAGCATCGCGTTCTTGATCGATTGCTCCATCATGAGCAGCGTGCGCCGCACATTGATGTAGCGCCAGTCGTCGCTGTTGCCATCGAGCGTGCGGGCGCCCCACACCACCAGGCCACGCGTGGGAATGGTGCGGATCGCGTTGACCGCCCGTCCGTCGAGCGGCATGTTCAGATCCTCCTGCTTGTCCTGCGAGATATCCACCATCGGCGAGACCGCCCCCACGATGCTGGTGTTCGCCGGCGCCATCCACACGCCACTGTTTGCATCCCTCTGCGCGTACACGCCAGCCATGGCGCAGGCAGGCGGCAGTTGGTTGGCCAGCGTCAGCATGTCGGCCGCCACGCGCTGGTACAGGGGACTCACCTGCATGAGCTGCTGATGGCCGCGCGCGATCACCTCCGTGCGGCTTTCCGTGCCGGCTGGCAGCGGAGCTACGTCGGCAGGCAGCCGCTGTCGGATGGCGGCATACAGGGTGCTCATGTGGACTTGCATCTGGGCGGAGGGTTGCGGCTTCATCGCCGCCAGTTCGCCCTTGAGCGCGTCAGCCAGCACCGCCAGCCCTGCGTCTGTGAGGTTGTCGTAGCTAATGCTGCCTGCGTCAACCACATCAAAATTAAGCCACGGATAATAGGCTGCGCCGTAATTGAGAAAATTGCTGCCGATTTTCTCGCGAAAGCCATCGTTCTTGCCGGAAATAACATCACCGTCCGGGTCATGGCTGCGCTTCGTGCCGCCGCCATGGATGTCGATCAGCGCCATGCGGCTTTGCATCGTGCTGCAATGCTGGAGCGCCGCCTGCCAGAACCTGTAGCAATCGTCTGCGCTATCGAGCAGGGTGCTGTCTGGCGCCACGATCAGCGTCACCTCCGGCACTTTTTCCAAGGCATCGAACGGTGCTACCCTATCAATAGCGGGATCAGGCTCCGGCATGAAATCCGAGGCTTGGATGCCATTAGCCTTGACGCTGGCAAAAGTTCCCACCGATAGCACGTAGGCCGGTCCGCCGCCGTTCATGAAGTACAGCTTCACACCGTGATAAAGGAAAAACCGCTGCGCCAATGCGGCGGTGAGGGTCTCCTGGTCAACGCTGGGGGCCAGCGAAAACCTCGGCACCGGTGGGCCGCCGAAGATACGCACATAGTCCAGCAGCGAGCCGATACAGGTGGGAATGCCTGCCTTGGGAACCGCTCCATCGACAGCCTTTTCGGTGTAGCCAAGAAACACCGGTATTGCCGTGGGCACCTCGATGACCGTATTGGGAAATGCATCCTGCTCGACGATATACACGCCGGGGGTCTTCAATTGCATCATCACTCCCTGTCCGGTACTGGGCTTGGAGGCTGTCGCGGCGGCCGCAAGCTGACTATCAACATACAAATAACAACGGCAAAAATCACCGTGTCAGTGATTCGTGACTAGCCAAGTTGGCACAGCCCTGGCAACCAAGTAGTAATTTTAATATGAAATTTTGCTTTTTAATAAATTAAAAGAATATTGCTGTATCCACAGTTAAAAAGAGACATTGCGCAAACAGAGCGTAGATCAACCGCCCCCTCGGCGCTTGTTCGCGTTGAGCACACCGCTTCCGGGCCGTGGGCGCCGGGTCAAGTCCCAGTGGATGGGCGTCGGAGCCGCTTCAGCAGTTCACACCACACGGCTCCCGTGGAGGCAGATCATGTCGTGTTCCGATGCGGCTAGTATGCTGCGGCGCGCCGCAGCAAGGCCTGGCGCAGCTGTTCCACCAGCAACGCCAACGCTGCGGCGTCAAATTCGGGACCGTTGGCGATCTCGATGACGTCAGCCGCTTCGTCCGGACGCAAGCCTTGACCGGCGCAGCGCTCCATCTGGCCGGCGAGAACGGCCATGTCCGCATCGGATGGGTCGGTACCGGCTCGCGCACGGGAGGCCAGACGGGACGCCAGCACGGGCAACGGCGCATCGACGTGCAGCAGCAGGAACGGCACCTGGCTGCGGCGCGCAAAGGCGCGAAAGGCCAGGCGCCGGCGGCGCTCCAGGAAAGTGGCGTCCACCACCATCACGAAGCCGGCCGCCAGCCCTTGCTGTGCGAGCTGCGCCAGCCGCCGGTAGGTCGCTGCGTTACCGGCCTGGTCATACATCCCCTGCGCAGGCGAAGCTGTGGTGCCGGTGGCGGCCGGCCCCGCAAACAGGCGCTTGCGCTCGACATCCGAGCGCATACGCACCGCCTCCAGCCCTTCGACCAGCGCATTGCACAGCCATGACTTGCCGCTGCCGGCCAGTCCGCAGGAGATCAGCAGCGCCGGCGAGGCCGGTGCGATGCACGCATGCGCGAAGGCCAGATAGCGCTGCGCCTGCAGCAACGCCGCAGAGCGTCCACGGCCGCCAGCCCGGGAGCGCAACAGGAACACCTTGCAGCGCACCAGTGCCCGCTGCACCCGGTAATACGGCAGCAGCGCCAGGCTGCCGTAGTCACCGCAACGCCCCAGATAATCGTTCAGCAAGCGGGCGGCCAGACCGCGGCGGCCCTGGCATTGCAAGTCCATCCAGGCAAAAGCCAGGTCCTGCGCCACGTCGATCCAGCGCAATGCGGTGTTAAATTCAATGCCGTCAAACACGCGAACCTGTCCGGCCAGGGTCAGGATGTTGCTGCAATGCAAATCACCATGGCATTCGCGCACCCAGCCATCAGCCTTGCGGCGGGTAAACAGCGGCGCCAGGGCCTGCTCCTGCCGTGTCAACCAGGCAGCAATCTCGTCGAGCATGGCTCGCTGGCGCGTGTCGTCGAGTACGGCGGCAATGCCAGCCACATCCTCGTGGGTGCGGGCAACGATCAATGCACCGTTGCCCCAGGGCGACTGGCGTGTCGCCCGCGCAGCGCCCGCATGAAAATCCGCCAGCAACAACGCAAGAGCGCTGACTTCATCCGCGCCTAGCTGGCTGGCATTCAAGCGCGCCTGCCACAGGGCGGACTGCTCAAAGCGACGCATGCGCACGGCGTACTCGATTACCGGGCCCTCGCCGTCGATGGCGGGACAGGCCCGCGTACCGGTAATGCTTGCCAAGCCCAGGTACAATTCCGGCGCCAGGCGCCGATTCAAGCGCAACTCTTCCTCGCATGCATACCGCCGCGCTGACAGGGTACTGTAATCGAGCACGTCGCGATGCAGGGCCGTCTTGAACTTGTAGGCCAGGTCGCCCACCAGCATGATGCGTGAAATATCGGTGACGATGACCTGCACCGGCGCACCTTCGCTGTCGAGGCGATGGGCCAGACGGCGCAATAGCCTGGTTTGCCGCAAAACCTCGTACTCCTCCACGTGGCTTTGCCTGCTATCCGGCCACTGCTGCTCGCTTTGCGGCATGTGCATCGGCCCCTGCGCGACGAGGGGCAGTACACCGGTCTGCCTGGCTACATTGTCGCCGAATCGCACAGCGTTGCCCTGCGCGGCCGGGTTTCGCCGGAGAGCATGGATGTCGCCATTGACATGGGAAGGCAGCCGTCTTTTCCATCGTATTTCACTGCAAGGGCCTGCGGGCGCCAGGGCAATGCGGTTCTCGACGCCGCGCACCCCGCACAAGGCATACACTGCTTCCTCGGCCCGCTTGCGCTGATAGTTCCAGCACAGCGTCCCTTCGAGCCGCAGCATGCCGTGCTGTGCCAGCACCGCGATGGCGTCGGCGGAGCTGGGAAATTGCGCCTTGACGGCCGCCACCGCCGCGCGCGCCAGGTCCGCATCCGGGCGCTTCTCGCCCAACAGCGCCACCTCGATGTTATTGAGCACGCCAGCCACCCCGGCCATGCCTGCGGCACAGCGCCCGGCCCGCATCTTGTCGGGAAAACAATGCACGCGTCCCGACAAGGCGACGACACCGTGATTGACGGACACCACGATGGAAGGCGGCCCTATCCGGGCAACAAAGCTGAGTTCATGCTCTACATTTTGCTTGACTTCAGCATCGGTCAACATGCTTTCCTCCTGGGGCCAGACGCCGTGGGCAAACCGCCTCTTCTTGCTGTGCATCAGCTTTCCGGCAGGATCCTAGCATGGCCACTCCGCCAGAAAACATGATCCGGATCACTGCTTGCCCTGCGCCAGTTCCCAAAAGCCATGAATTGATGGCTGGCTTGACCTGGATCAGTTGGCGCTCATTACAGGCAAGGCTGAAACACGTATCGTAAGTCTTTTCTGGAGGCCACCATGTACAAGACCATCCTGATGTATGCCGACCAGTTTTCCGGTTTCGAACGGCGCCTGCAAGTGGCAGCGGCACTCGCCAGCAAAGCCGACTCGCATTTGATAGGCACTGTGGCCAGCGGCGGGCCGCAACTCGATTACCTGGTCTACGGGGCGGTAACGCTGGCGCCGCCCCCGCCGATCGATCACGAGCCCTTGCGCGACGCGGCGCGGGAACAGCTGGCCCGCTTCGACGAGCGCTGCCGCCAGCTCGGCGTCGCCTCGTACGAAACCCGCTTTCAGGATAGCAGCGCGGCCGATGCGCTGATACTGCAATCGCTGTACTGCGATCTGGTCATTACGGGCCAGAGCGACCTGAGCGACCGGTCGCTCATCTGGTCGACCCGCCTGCCCGCGTATCTCGCGCTGCACAGCGCCCGTCCCTTGCTGGTCATACCCGATGGCGATGGCCCGGTGACCACCCCCGGCCGCTCCATCGTCATCGGCTGGAATGCCACTGCCGAGGCCAGCCGCGCGGTGGCTGGCGCGCTGCCGCTGCTGCGTCGGGCGCAGCGTGTGCAAATCGTCGTCCTGAACCCGCGCCAGCATTATGGGCAGCATGGACAGGAGCCAGGAGCCGACCTGGCCACCTACCTGGTGCGCCATGGCGTGCGGGCGGAAGTCATTCGCAGCGAAACCACCGAAGAATGCGGTACGGCATTGTGCCGCCTGGCCCAGGAGAGCGGCGCGGACCTGATTGTGGCAGGGGCTTTCGGCCGCAGCCGCTTCCAGGAATGGGTGCTCGGCGGGACGACGCAAAGCCTGCTGAGCCAGTCACGCTTGCCGGTATTGCTGGGCCATTGAGCGGCGTCGCCGCCCGGCCGCTTGCGCACTGCTGATGCCGAGGCGCAGGCAGCAAGCGCCTTTTCATCCTCCAGGGAGCACACTCATGATCACCGACAACGACATCAAGGCGCAAGTCGAACAGGAATTGCTGTGGGATGCACGCATTAATCCCAGCCACATCGGCATCTCGGTCAACGACCGTGTCGTCACGCTGTCGGGCTTTGTGCATGCCTACAGCCACAAGCTGCACGCCGAGCGCGACGCGCAATGCCTCGCTGGCGTGCTGGGCGTGGCCAATGACATCGAGGTGCGCCCCCACTCGCGGCTGGACGCGGAAATTGCCCACGATGCCATCGCCGCCATCGCACTGCAACTGCCCGTGTCCTCAAAAACGATCAAGGTCATCGTCGAGCATGGCCATGTCAGGCTGGAAGGCACGGTTGACTGGAACTACCAGCGCGAGCACGCCCAGATGGCACTGCGCCATGTCCATGGCATACGCAGCATCGAGAGCGCCATCGATATCAGCCACAAGGCCATCCCGGCCGATATCAAGGCGCGCATCCAGGCAGCCCTCAAGCGCAGCGCCCTGATCGAGGCCAGCGGCATCAAGGTCGAGGCGGATGGCGATGCGGTCATCCTGAGCGGCAAGGTACGTTCCTGGACTGAACGCGACGAGGTCGAGCGCGCGGCCTGGATGGCGCCTGGCATCACTGCCGTCACGAACCAGCTTCAGGTTGGCAACTGAAGCGACCTCCCATATGGGCGGGACACCGGCATCGAGGATTCGGCAGCCCTTCAGTGCGCATGGCGCTACCGTTTCCCGCTGCCGCCCATCGTGTCCCGGCTCCTGCTCCAGCTGCTCGATACGCGCCTGCCGTTTGCGATTACGCTGAGTCATGTCTGCCGCACCTTGATGTAGTCTGAGCAGCATGTTCGCGCTGCCACCCGTCCACTGTAGCGCGTCGCGATAACGTTGCCTTCCTGGTACTTTTAGGCATATCACATTAACGCTACAAAGTCGCTGGCGTCTGCGGCACGCCGGCCGGGCAGCATCGCAGGCACATGATCTGGCGCCTTGCCAAACACCGTGCAACTTACTACTATCAAAGTCCGGGCCCAGTGCGCCCACCGTGCATTGCGTCAAGGAGCCATCATGATGCCGCTGGACTCATCCCATCGCCAGTTCATTGCCGATGTACTCGCAGCCACGCCGGACATGGCCCTGGCCACCGTGCGTCCGGATGGCTACCCTCAGACGACGGTGGTCAGTTACGTGCACGACGACCTGACGCTGTATTGCAGCATCGGCCTGAACAGCCAGAAAGCGCATAATATCCGGCAGCACGACAAGGTCTCTCTGGCCATTACGCCCCCGTACCATGACTGGCAGCATATCCGCGGCCTTTCCATGGCGGGCACGGCAACCCTGGTCGACAATGCCAGCGAAAACGAGCAGGTGGCCGACCTGATGCTGTTTCGCTTTCCCCAACTGCGCGACGTCATGGGGGCCAACACGGCCGCGCCGTGGCCTGGCCTCGTCTTCCTGCGCATCAAGCCAAGCGTCATTTCCTTGCTGAACTATGAACTGGGGTTCGGCAACACCGAATTATTTGCTGTCAGCTGATACATGGCGCGTCACCGGCTTTGCGCCTGGGCATGGCAGATTAATGTCGCGCTTGATACGCATCAATTCACCGCCTTCCGCTGCGGATGCCGGCTACTACACTGACGTCATCACTGCGTTTCCCGCAGCAAACCCTGCGTGCCGCGACACGCCTACGCCGGAGAGCCAACATGCCCGACATCAACATCAACTTTGCCAAGCTGCTCACTTCGGGCAGCAGCAGCTTGCTCGATCACTACCATGCGATGGCGGAGCACACACTCGACAATGGCGCAGACGCCGCGCGCCTGACACTGCATTACCTGCAAGACTTGTCACAGGCAAACATGAACACGCTGCTCCAGCGCGTGCAAGAGAAAGGCGTCGCCCACCTGTACGAGTTCGATGCTGCCAGTTTGAAAGCGCAATGCACACTGGGCGATGATTACCGCGTGAATCTGTTCGCCATCCTGCTGGACATGCAACGCACCTTGGTGGAAGGCGGCAGTTCGACCCTCTATGACGGCTACAAGCAGTGGCAGAAAATCGGCTCGTCCTAGTCAGGTGCCGCATGCCCTCCCCAGCCGCCCCGACACTCAGGAGTAGCGCGGTGGCGCCGCGACAGCCAGCGGATGGCCAAGCGATTGCGCCAGCATCACGTGGTGTCCATCCGCCAAGCCCATGGCCGCGGCCAGCTCTCCCTGGTCGAACCAGCCACGCGATACCACCGCCAGGCCCTCGGCGGCGCAAAACAGGTACACGTTCTGGCTGATGTGACCGGCGTCGAGGGCGGCAAACAGCAACTGCCTGGCCTGCTCCTCGGGCGGCATCCGCGACAAATTGGCGACATACAGCAGGTTGACGGGCGCCGTCGCCACGAAATCCTGCTTCCCCGTCACGGCCCGGATATCGACAGTGCTCAGTTGCCGCAGTGATGGCGCCACCGGATCATATCGGTACAGGCCGCTGGACATGGCGACATAAATCTCAATTTCCTGCGCATTGCAAACGGATGGCGCCGTTCGATGGCCCGTGCTGGGGCGGTTGCAGCCATCGGCGGCCCACAGCAGGCGCGAGAGCCGGTACCAGGACAGCTCGTGCTCGCTGAATTCGCGCTGCGACTGGCGCAATTTCAACACCTCGATGAGGGCCATGCCCAGGGCACTGATATCGGCATCGAGTTCGAACGTACCCGGCCCCATCAACGGCAAAGGTTCGCTTGTCAGTGCATTTTTCTTCACTTCCCCTCCATTACCTGAAAATCGGCTGGCCAAGCTCCCGTCGCCGTATCGCCGGGCGTTCGCGGGCAGCGGCAACCGTGTACCCAAGCTCACTATAAAGGGTGAATTTCCACTTGTCTGTCCGAACAATGATCGATATCAAAAGCGACGGTAATCGGCAGACGCAGGCCTAGCCCGGGTGACAGCCATCGCGGATGGCACAGGGGCTGCACAACACTATTCAAGCGCGGTATTGATACAGATCATGGCAAGCGGTGGCTGCCTGCCTGTAGTGTGAAAGGCAGTTGCCCCCCTAAAACAGGAGTAAGGCCATGATTGCCCATATAAAACCGCTTGGCAGCGTGCTGTGCGGCATCCTGCTCGCTTGCGTTCCCATGCTCGCCCTAACCCAGCCGAAGGATGGACTTGTGTCCGACCAGGAAATCGCAAGAGTGCAGTTGCAAGCGACGGCAAATGAGCATGTCGACAACGCGCGCACTGCTGTGGCCTTGCTGGAAAAGGATACGCTGATGACGGAAGCGCTGCGCTGGTCGAAAGGAGTCTTCATACTGCCCTCCTGCCGCCGCGCCACGCTGGCCTTCGGCGCCAGCGGCGGCACCGGTGTACTGCTGCGCAAGCGGGAGAATGGCAGCTGGAGCGCTCCCGCCTTCTTCAAACTGGGCACCGGGCTGCAGACCGGCGTGGAAGCGGGGCCATTCGTGTCCCTGTCGCTCAACGACTGCGCAATGCCGGACCGCTAGCGGCGGGAGCATGAGGCGATGGTTTCCCTGACTATCTTAGTGCACAGGCGGCTGGTTCGCGCGCCCTGGCAAGCGAGGACGTAATGCACAATGACACTACACCTGCCGCTCGCGGGTTTCCCGATCACATCGCCGGTGGGCAGCGCCAGTGGATCAGGCGCAATACCAGCCTGTATCGTTCTGGAGATCGCGTCACCGATTGCGTGTTTTTCATACACGCCGGCAGTTTCAAGCACTATCGTACGGATGAGACGGGGGCAAGGAAAATCACCTGTTTCCCTGCCCGCGGGGATTTCCTTGCGCTCGACAGTATCGGGCTTGACTGGCATCCCTGTACCGCCGTGGCGCTGGAAGACAGCGAAGTGTATGTGATCAGCTACGCCATATTGCGCCAGCAGCTGACCATATTGCACCACCTGCTCGCATTGAGCATCCGGGAAATGCGCGCAGGCACAGTGCAAATGCATCAGGCCACGGCCGAGCAGCGACTGGCCGCTTTTCTGCTTGAGCGGGCCAGGCACACCCGCCTGGAAGGCACGCCGCCATGCTATCGCTTGCCCATGTCGCGTTGCGACATAGGCAACTACCTGCACCTGTCGCCGGAAAGCGTCAGCAGGGTCATGCATCACTTCAAGCAAGCCGGTCTCATTTTGCTGGAAAACCGCTATATCGTGCTCCTTGATGCCGGCGCAATGGAAACGATCGCCACTGCCGCGCACCCAGCTTCACCCCATGCTGCCCGCTCCCCCTTTGCCATCAGCCACTCTTCGACGAGCTAATCATGTACGAGACCTCCAGTTCCGCCAGCGATGCGGCCTCTCCTCTTCCATGCTCCGAGTGCAGCACGCGCGGCGTATGCTTGCCAGCAGACATGAGCGACGCGGACTGCGGCAGGGTCAGCGGCCTGGTGCTGCAGCAGCATCACCTGGTGCGGGGCGATGCCTTGCAAGGAGTCAATGAACCGGTGCGCGGTCGCTGGTATGCCGTTCGCAGTGGCCAGTTCAAGTCCTTTCAGGCAGACCAGCATGGAAAACCCTGTATTACCAGGTTCGCCAGTGAAGGCGACCTGCTGGGACTCGACAGCCTCGACCTCGATCGCTACACCGACTCAACGACGGCGCTCTGCGACAGCACAGTGTGCGAGTTTTCCTATCCCCAACTCATTGAAGCGGCGCGGCACTTTCCTGGACTTGCGCGTTCGCTGGAATGGCGGCTGAGCAAGCAATTGGGGCAACAGCAGGAGCTGGGCCTGCTGGTCCGGTGTGATTATGCGGAACAGAAATTCGCGCAGTTCCTGTCGCACCAGGCCTGGAAAGGCGGCGACCAGAACGATCACGTGCCTCAATTGCACCTTGCCTTGTCGCGCAAGGAGATTGCCGACTACCTTGACCTGACGCATGCCACCGTCACGCGCATGATCTCGCACCTGCAGGAGCTCGGCATCATCTCCGTCAGATATCGCCAGCTTCGCCTGCTCGACCGCCCTGCCCTGCATCAGATTGCCGCAGGGCAGCATCCTGCATCGAAAGGAAGTGCGAGTACGGCAAGCGACAATACCGACCATCACCCGGCGTGGCAGCCCATGCCAGGCATACATTTGCTGTCGCCAGAATGATCAGGATCATGGTTACTCTGCAGTATAAACGTCACACTGGACGCACCACAACAAGTTTGAGGAGAGCACCATGTTCAAGCACATATTGGTTCCAACGGATGGTTCGCCCGCCTCGAGGCCTGCGCTGCTGTCGGCCATCGCGCTGGCGCGATCGTGCGGCGCGCGCATTACCGCGCTGCATGTGGTGCCGGATTTTCACGTCCTCAGCCATGATACGGAGATGCTGGAGGCGACCCGCACAACTTATCTGGACGAAAGCATGGAGAACGGCAAGAGAGTGCTCGATTTCGTCTGCGGGCAGGCGCGCGAAGCCGGTGTCGAGTGTGGCACCTTCCTGACGCGCTCCGATCACCCCCACGAAAAAATACTCGAGACGGCCGAGGCAAACGGCTGCGACCTGATCGCCATGGGGACGCATAGCAAATTCGGCTTGAAAGGCGTGCTGCTGGGCAGCGAAACACACAAAGTCCTCGTGCACAGCCCTCTGCCGGTGCTGGTCTTTCGTGCCGCCTGAGCACGCTCGGAAGCCTGGTCCAGCGCCGGCCAGACCGGCGCCTACCCCGCCTCGCCGATCGTGACGAGATTATCCTGCGACTGTGCATAGGCAAGCGCATACGCGAGTTCGCCGGGGGAGCCTGCGTGCAAGGTAAACAGCGGTTGCCCCACCGCCACCAGCGTAACTAGCGACGCATGAAATACCATGCCTGCCGCCGGCGTCTTGGGTGCGCCGGCCAGCTTGGCTGTCCGGGCGAGCAGTCGGTTGTCGATGGCCATGACCGTGCCGGCACCCTGGGACGCCTTGCCGGCGAGCTCCAGCAAGCCTGCGGCCAGCGCCCGCTGGCGCAAGTCATCCGGCCCACCGCTGTGATTCTGCAACACGGCCAGCACGTCGAGCGCTTCGCGCGCCGGACCGATGCCGCGTCTTCTGCCGAAGCGTCACTGCTTATACCCCTGGAGCAGGCCGCAATCGACCAGAATCCGTTCATTCCCGCTGGTGAGCAGATATTGCGAACCAGTGACCGTCTCCGTCGCGCCCAAAAACGTCAGTTGCAGCATTGCCCCCAAGTCAGCAGCACAACGTTCAGTCGCTACTGGACGTCCGGTCCCATGGCGCGCGTGTGACGCGGCTTCCTTGCCGACAGAGCCCTGACTAGCCTACAGCATGCCAAGTTCCAGCGCATAGCGGGTCAAATCGGCGTTACATGCCATTTTCATCTTTTTCAGAACGCGTGCACGGTAACTGGTGACGGTATTCGGGCGCAAATTCAATGCGGTGCCGATCTGCACCAGCGACTGGCCAGCGGCGATGCGCTGGAACACTTGCAATTCGCGCTCGGACAGATTCTCGTGCGCACCCAGCGGCCCCTGCGCAACCAGCATTCCCAGCCGCTCCGCCATTTCCTCGCTGACATATTTCCCTCCAGACCCCACCTTGCGCACGGCCTGCACCAGCACGTCGGCTGAAACATCCTTGGTCAGGTAGCCAGCTGCTCCCAAATGCAGCGCCCGCAAGCCATAGACTTCCTCCGAGTAATGACTCAGTACCACCACTGGCATGCGCGGCCTGGTCAACCGCAGCATTTGCAATAGTTGCAAACCGCTCTTGCCTGGCATGGCAATGTCAACGAGGGCGACATCGAATTCCTCGGAAGCAATACGTTCGCTCGCGTCGTCAAAGGATGCCGCCTGGGCAGCAACGCAAATGTCCGTTGCCGTGCCCAGCATCAGCGACACGCCATTGCGCGCGATGGCATGGTCGTCAACCAAGAGCACCCGAATGTTTTTCGCTTCCATGACCGACGTCCTGAACATGCCTAGCCTAGCGTGAATCGATGATTTTCATGCATTTGATTCTGCGCCCAACGGCAAGCGGCGTCAACGCCAGGCTGAAACCGGCGTGCCTGCGCGGCAAACAAAGCCCATGCGTAGGGGCCAAGGATGCATGCAGGGATTCCCCTACCCTGCGATATGAGGAAATTGCTACGCTAGGCAGGGGTTAAATCTGATATGCACGGTGCTTGTGTGCGCACATACTATTAAGCATGTAGCAAAAAATGTAATCAGAAACACAAGACGCTCAATGCAAACCATGAACAGCAATAAGAGGATCCCATGAACGTCCAACTCTCGACCTGTCAATCGTTGCCAGAGAAAAACTACACTGCAAACAATACCTGCGCGAAATGCAGTTCGAAGCTGCGCTGCCTGCCATTCGGCCTGGACGAGCGCGGCGTAGCTCAGCTCGACAGAATTATCGGCAAACGCCACTGGGTGGAACGCAATGAGCTGCTGATACGGGTAGGCGAACCCTTTCATTGCCTGTACATTATTCACGGTGGCCAGTTCAAGACATTCCGCGATAACGCACATGGCAAACAGCATGTCATGGGGTTTCACATGGCAGGCGAAATTCTGGGCATGAACGCCATCAGTAACGGCATTCATGACAGCAATGCGATGGCGTTCGAGGATAGCGAGGTCTGCGAAGTTCCCTTTGCCCAGCTGCAGATCCTGTGCGCCAGCATTCCAGCACTACAACAACATTTCCACCGCATCTTGAGTGAGGAAATCAATCGCGACCAGCGCGTCATGCGCTTCCTGGGCAGCTCGGCCGAACTGCGATTTGCCACTTTCCTGCTGGATCTGTCGAACCGTTTCGCGGCCCGGGGATATTCGCGCTACGACTTCACGGTGCTGATGTCGCGTGAAGACATCGGGAACTATATCGGCTTGACGATGGAAAGCGTCAGTCGCCTGATGTCGAAGTTCCGCCGCCAGGGCTGGATCAGCACGGACGGCAAAGACCTGCATATCCTCAATCATGCCGCCATCGCGGCGCTGGCCAACGGCGAAAGCATGGAAACAGTATCAGGCATGGAATCGCTCACGAAGCACACCACGGCGATACTGGCCTCCATTTCAAGGACAGCGAAGCAGGCTTGAGCAGCGCCACATCGATGCAGTGCCGGATCCAGCGGCCTTGCATCGGTGCCGGCGCACAGGCTAAGCGCCGCCAAGAATCGGCGGACCGACGCCATGTTCGATGGCGAAGCGCGTCAGCTGCACATTATTCTTGGCGCGCGTCTTTTCCAACAGGCGCGCCCGGTAAGTCCCCACGGTATTAATGCTCAAATGCAATATTTGCGCGATATCAGCCAGGTCTTCGCCGGCGGCAAGCAGGCGCAGGACTTCCAGCTCGCGGTCCGAGAGTTTCTCGTGCCAGGCCATCCTGCTGCCACTGATCATGTCGGCGAGATCTTCCGTCACTGCCGAGCTGATGTATTTCCCTCCGGAGGCAGCCTTGTGTACCGCCCCGAGCAGTACGGACGCGTTGCAGTTCTTGGTCAGATAGCCGGCAGCGCCGTATTGCAGGGCCCGCACGGCGTACACCGTCTCGGCATACATGGAAAGCATCAGCACGGCAAGGCGTGGTTGCTCCCGGCGAAATTGCTTCAGCAATTGCAAACCGTTCTGATCGGGGAGTCCGATATCGACAATGGCAAGGTCAAATTGCTGAGACTGCAGCAGATACAATGCCGCACGCGCAGTTTCGGCCTCGGCCACAACTTCGATGCCATCATCCGTGCCCAGCATCAGCCGAATGCCGTTGCGGGCGACAACGTGGTCGTCCACCAGCAGCACCCTGATTTTTCCGCTTCTCATGCGCCCCCCCGTATCGGCAACTGCAAAACCAGCAAGGTGCCACGCTCGACCGCCATGAAACGGATATCGCCACCAAAATGATGGGCGCGCTCGCGCATGCCCGCCAGCCCCCAGGAGTTGGCCGTCAACAGGCTTTCGCAATCCATGCCCCTGCCATCGTCTTCCACTTCCAGCCGGATCGATGCGTAGGCATGACTGACGCGCACGTCGACCCGCGTTGCCCCGGCATGGCGGACGACATTGGTGAGCGCTTCCTGCAAGATACGGAACAAGGCGGTACTGCGCTCGGGGTCGATCTCCAGCAGAACAGTTTCAGGATGAAGGCGGACATGGCAAATGAGTCCCGCCCTGGCACAGACCTCCTCCGCGTGCCAATCCAGCGCTGCCCAGACACCAAGCTGGTCGAGCACGCTGGGGCGCAGTTCGGTAATCACCCTGCGCACGGCGGCGGTCGCCGTATCGAGCAAGGAACAGGCATCGTCAAGGCGGGGTTGCAGCATGCCGCCATTGCGCTGGTCATGTATCAGGGCAACGGAAAGGTGGGCCTTGACCCCAGTTAATACACTACCGAGTTCATCGTGCATTTCCCGGGCAATCCGTATACGCTCCCCTTCCTTCACGCGCTCCTGGTGGGCGATGAACTGGCGCAGTTTCTCATGCGATAGTTCCAGCGTTTCCAATGCCAGCTTGCGCACGCTGATATCTTCCACCAAACCCACGTACTGCCGGGTAAGCCCGGTGGCATCGCATACCGTCGTGGCGCTGAGCACGGTCCAGATGGCAGTGCCATCCTTGTGCACATAGCGTTTTTCGATGCGATAGCTGCCGATCTCGCCGCTGCACAGGCGCCGCCCGAACTGCACGCTATTGTCCACGTCGTCGGGGTGCGTCAGTTTCAGGTATCCCTTCGCCAGCAGTTCCGGCCCCGTGTAGCCCAGCATCTCGCACAGCGCCCGGTTTACATTGACCCAGCTGCCATGCATGTCAGCAATGATCATGCCCAGTGTGGCGTTTTCAAACACACCGCGAAAACGTTCCTCGCTGGCATGCAGCTGTGCCGCCGCCACGGTGCGCTCGGTAATATCATTGAGTACCAACAACACGACGCCGGGCCCAAAATGTTCCTGGCTCAGCTTGGCCTCCACCATCGCTGAAAATGTGGCACCCTCGCCCTTTTTCATGCGCAGTACGGCCGAACACGATGCGGTGCCAGCGAGGAGGCGCTGGCGTAAAAAGTGAAAGATATCCTGGTCATCCGGCACAATGAAACGCGTGAACGGCTGGCCAGGCAGCATTTCCGGCGAAATGGCCAGTAAGGCCGAAGCGGTGAGATTCGACTGGATGATGATGCCGCGGGCATCCATGCTGACATAGCCGACGGGCGCCTGGTCGTACAGGCGGTTATACAATTCGCCAGTATTCTTCAATGCGGCCTGGGCGGCGCGCAGTTCATCGTTCTGCATTTCCAGCTCGATCTCCCGCACGCTCATTTCTCGCCGCACTGCTTGCAGCGACGCGGGATAACGCTCATGAGAGAGACGCCTGGACGATCCCTGTTGTAATTTCAGCCGCTGCTCCGCATGCTGACGCAATGAGTGCCAATATTGCTCAGTCTGAAAGGGAGCGGCAAAATACTTTCTTCGCTTCGCGCACATAATTCGTTAACCATATCCATCGTTAGCAAGTTGTCCCCCTGCCGCATCACATCTTGGCAAGGTTCATGGATGGAATGTACTAACAAGCAATCTAATTTATATTAGCGCAATAGCGAGCTCAGTCATAGTCGCGAAAAAAATATGCCGTTTTTTTGCACAACATGCGGCCAGAATAACCCGCATGGATCGATGTGATCGCCCGGCGCTGTGGCTCGCCAGGCCGCTGTCCGTCACCAAGCGCTGGGCAGGTTTTCGCCCAGGGCCTTGACTGTTGCCCCCTGGACACAAAGTGGTGACAGCGCATTGCCGGAATCGACCTGGAGGCAGCCCGATACGCAGGTGATCTTGACGATACCTTCGTCCGCCACCTCGACATAGGCGGCACCCTCGCCGTTCAAGGTGGAATGCAGGCGCAAATGGCCATGCAACAAGAGATAATCGCTACCGTTCCGAACTATCCAGATATCTGCATGCATGGAGAGCTTCCTATCGTTGTGCATATGCCCGCTGTGCTGGGCTCTGCCTTGGGTCGACCCAAGCCGTTGCTGGGGAAGGGTGAATGGGGTGCTTGCTGATGTGTACTGTATCGTTCCAAATAGGTACAGTCACGGCAGATGAATGATCTACATCAATGAGGCGAATAACTGAGCCTGACAACAACACAGTTATCAAAAATAGAATGTTATATTTTGGAATTTTCTCGCCCCGATGGACAAGCTGGTTCTCATGCCATTTGCGGATCTGCCTGGCAGCCGTCGCTAACGTTCCGAACGCACGTCTGCCTGTGCCACATATTCCTGGCACCAGTTCTCATTGATTTCAACGGCATTGCTGCGGAAGAACTTCTTTTCGCGCGAATCGCAGGTACATACATTATTGCGCCCCGAGGCCTTGGCCTTGTACAGGGCATGGTCGGCAGCATTTAGCAGGGTAATGGCCATCGTATCCATTTTAATCAGGGGGAACACCGCCACCCCGATACTTACCGTCACCTTGCACAGGGGACTGCCAAGATGGGAAATGCCTAAACTCTCTATGCCATGACGTATGGTTTCCGCAAGCGATACGGCTCCGGCGATATCCGATCCTGGCAATAACAACACCATTTCCTCGCCGCCATAGCGTGCCGCCATATCGCCCGCCCTGCGCATGCCAGTGGCGACCACGCAGGCAATTTTCTTCAAGCATTCATCACCGGCCACATGGCCATAAAGGTCATTATATTGCTTGAAAAAATCAACATCGACCATCATCAGGCCCAGGGAATTTCCCGCACGCTGGGCACGACTGAACTCCACAGTCAATGCGTCATCAAAACTGCGTCGATTTGCCAAGCCCGTCAATCCATCCTGCAGGGCGAGGTGCGTCAGAAGCTGGTTGGATACTTTTAATTCATCGCTCGACTCCTTGAATTCCTCCTCGATGATCAGGCGCGAAGTCAGCTGCCTGATCATGCGGCAGCCCAAAAATCCGATGAGCAGGATCAGGGCGCTCAACGCCGCAATTTGCAGACAGCCATCATTACGCCACGCCCTCAAGGCTTCATCCTGTGACAAGGCAGTCAATACGACCAATGGATAGTCGGTGATTTTACGATAGCTGATGATCCTTGATTTCCCGTCTTGCCCCTGGCTGGCGCGCGTTTCCTTGAGCTTCACCGCCGCCAGGGCTTCCGAAAAGAAAGTCGATGGCCGTGTCTCAATTTCTGGCAGGTCACCATCAAATGGCCTTTTCAGCACGATACGGCCAGCAGCGCTTTGCATCAGGATCGCCCCTTGCTCGCCGATGGAAAACTCTTCGTAGAACTTCCTAAAATAGTCGAGGCGGAGGGTAGCCAGCACAACGCCGCCGAACCGCCCGTCGGGCAGATTGATTCGGCGCGACACTGCCATGATCCAGTCACCATTTGCCTGGTTTCCCACCCCCATCCCTATATACGGCTGCAAATCATTCTGCTGACGATGGTGGCCAAGATATTCATTGTCTGCGCTATCGAAATGGACTGGCATGCCAGTACCGGAACTGATCAGCGCCCTGCCGTCATCGGCAAACACGACGATTGCCTGCAATTGGGGAAGTTCGGCGACGCGGCTCCTCAACAACGCCTGCATGCGGGAACGATCGATGTCTGACGGCCCCAAAATGTCGCCGCGCTCGACCAGTCCAAGCAACTGCGTATCGACCTCCTTGAACGTGTCATAGGCATGCTGTGCGACCGCCTGGCTGACATTCGCAGCCGCGTCGCCCGCCTCGTGCAACCGTACTTCGCGCGCGCGCCATATCGTCGACAACTGGATCGCCAGGATAAAAAGGCATGCCAGCACTACACATCCAGCCGCCAACGCGACCAGGGAAAATTTCCGGAAAACAATCCACCCTGGATGGGTGGCAGAACGCACCGTAGCAGACATAGACTCGCCCTTTTCACTCGGCATACAGATGCAGCAAGACGGAAACGATGCGCGGTGAACGCGGCCCTGGCGTCACTGGAAGTGCCCGGTGGCTCGTCGCAGCCACATTGCCCACATGGGATGCAGCATGCGGCGCCCCCTCCCCCGGCAACGTTCCTGTTGCATCCCGGCATGCAGTTCCTACGCTGGCGCGCATGTCAGGACAGCCTCATACCCGCCGCGCAACAGTCCTAGCTGATCGGGATGTGCTGGCTTGCCTTGCCACTTTTTTTCGGCAAACTGAGGGTCAGCACGCCGTCGGCATAACTGGCGACCACCTTGGCATCGTCGATATCCTGCGCCAGCGTAAAACTGCGGCGCTGTTCGCCGTATGTACGCTCCGTACGCAGCAACTTGCCGGTTTCCACTTCGCTCTCGTGTTTCAATTCGGCCGTGATCGACACGACACCGCCCTCGACGTCCACCTTGATGTCCTCCTTCTTCACGCCGGGAATCTCCGCCTTCACGGTATACGCCACATCCGTTTCCGACACATCGATCTTGATGCGCGGCTCCACATTCCAGTCGCGCAAGGAGGGTCGAAGCTGAAAATCGCGAAACCAGTCCTCGATGCCGTTCAGGGGTTCGAAGCGTGCGATGTCAGAAAATGGATCGAATCGAGTCAGACGATTAACCATGACAATGTTCCCTCCCTGTTGACCGGCACCCGGATAGATGCTTGAACTTATGATATTGATTTGCTACAGGAAAATGAATGATGCACATCAAACGGCGCAGGGATCCTTATGCCGGAAAGCGCGGCGGCGCCAGCCATTTCACCACGGAAAGCCGCTGTCTCACCCCGTTCCCTTTGCCAGGAGGGCCGGATCTGCCGCAGCTGACAACAGAACGCATTCCTGGCGCATGGTGCGTACCAGCCTGCTGATCACCATCGGTGACTGGCTGCGGTCAACCTCCACGCTGAAGCTGCACAGCTCGCCCATCGGGGTGATGACGGCCAGGTCGTCCACATCGGCGACCGATACCATCCGGTGCCGGGCGAACGCCGGTCCATACTTGCGTGGAGGCAACTTTGTATCGATCAGCGCCTGGATCGCGCTGGCGCCGTGAACGTCGCCGAATGGAGACGCCGTCGACCACCACGCATCGGGATGCAGCAAGGCTGCCGCCTGCGCGCCGTCGCGCCGGTCCACGCAATCGAGAAATTGCATCAGCAGCAGGCGCCCGGAATTGCGCGCGGCATAGCTTTTGTGCAGCAGCGCGCGCGCCTGGACGGCATGGGGTTCCTGCAGCTCAGTGGCGTACCAGGTTTGCACGGCCCGGTTTTCATGTGCACTGCGCTGCGCTGCCTGCTCGTCGAGTGCGTAAATCGCCCGCATGCGCTTGTCCAGCACCAGGGGATCCATCGATTTGGGCTCGCCACCGCCGCCCAGGCATCCCCCGACGCAGGCCATGACCTCGATGGCGACGAATTGATCGCGCCAGGCCTCTGTCACCAGCAGATGCTGTGCCGCGGCGATGCCATTGCAAATGGCGACCGCCCCCACGCCGGCGATCTGCGCTGTCTTGATCCCTGGCCCGATGCCGCGCAGTGGCAGCCACGCCAGCGCCAGCGGCTCTGGCCTGCCGAGCAAGTAGGCGGCGGTGCGCAGCATGGCCTCCATGACGCCGCCCGACGCGGCGAAGATTTGCGCGGCACCCGTGCTTTCCCCAAAGGGGTCGTCGAATGCGCCATCGTCGGCCAGCGCATGAAAGGCGATGCCGCGCGACTTGATCATCCTGGCCAGTTCCCGCGTGGTCAGGACATGGTCGACATCGCCGGACAGGCCGGGCCGGACCGCCTCGTCCTTCTTGGCCGTGCAGGGCATGACGCTGACCACGTAAGGCTCCTCCCTGCCCTCGGCAAAGGCGGGACCGAGCGTGCGCGCGAAGGCGCTGCGCTTCGTCAAGGCGCCATGCATTTGCTGCGGCGACCGGGTCGTGCTCAGGTGGTCCAGCAGGTCGGGCCGGTTGATTTCCACCCAGTTCACCCATCCCGGGCAACAGGAAGTCAACAGGGGCAAGGGCTGCGCGTTTCCTGCCTGCCCCTGTATACGCGCTAGCAACTCGCTGGCTTCTTCCATGATCGTCAGGTCGGCGCCGAAATTGGTGTCGAACACGTAGTCAAAACCAAATTGTCGCAAGGCATTGATCATTTTTCCCGTACTGACCGTGCCGGCCAGCATGCCGAATTCTTCGCCGATGGCAACGCGGGTGGCGGGCGCAACTTGCACCACGGAGACGCGCTTGTGCGCATCCAGGGTGTGGAGCACCGCATGCCAGTGCGGCGTCTCGACGAGCGCCCCGACGGGACAGACCAGCGTACATTGACCGCAGGAAATACATTGAGTATTGGCCAGGGTATGGTCAAATACAGTCACCGGCAAGCGCCCCGAGCCGCGTTCGGCAAAGCCGATCACGTATTGCTGCTGTCCCGACGCGCCGCACGCTTCCACGCACAGGCCGCATTCAATGCATTTGGACAGGTCGCGCCAGATACTCGGCGAGGTATGATCGATCAAGCGGTGCTCGGGATGCGCCACCGAGCCGCGCGGCATCTTTTCCCAGCGCTCTACCCATTCATTTTCGCCGATCAGGCTTTGCAAGCGGCAAGACCCGTTGACTTCGCAGCGCAGGCAATCGTTCGGATGGCGCGCCAGCAGCCATTGTGCATCCATTGCGCGAAATGCTTGCAGGTCGCTCGATGCCGTCTCGACAACGTCGCCTGCTTTTGCCAGCGTGATGCAGGCCGGCTGCAGCTGCGGCTGGCCTGCGACATGCACGAGGCACATGCGGCACACGGCATGAGTGGGCAAGCGCGGATAGTAGCAAAGAGTGGGAATATGCACGCCTGCCTCCCTGGCGGCATCGAGGCAGGTCGCGCCTTCCTCGACGTCAACAGCCCGCCCATTGACCGTCAGCGAGATCATGCGAGCCACTCCCGGCGTACCGCAAAGACGCCGCTGCACCGCGTCAAGCCGCATGCGCGGCTGCGGGTAGCGCTAGCCCATGTATTGGCCGCCATTGACATCAAAGGTTGCCCCCGTGATGAAGCCACTGGCGTCGTCGGCCAGGAATGCCACCAGGCGCGCGATGTCCTCGGGCGTGCCGAGCCGGCCAACGGGGATGCCGGCGATGATTTTTTGCAAGACATCGGGGGCGACCTCGGACACCATGTCGGTATCACAATAGCCGGGAGCGACCGCGTTGACCGTGATTTTCTTGCGCGCACCCTCCAGCGCCAGCGCCCTGCTAAAGCCGAGAATACCGGCTTTGGCGGCGGCGTAGTTGGCCTGCCCAAGCTGGCCCTTCTCTCCATTGACCGAACTGATATTGACGATACGGCCGAACTCGCGCGCCCGCATGCCTTCCATGACATGACGGCACATATTGAACATCGAGCCGAGATTGGTATTGAGGACCTGCCACCACTGATCCGGGTCCATGCGGTGCAATAGCGCATCGCTGGTGATGCCGGCATTGTTGATCAGGATATCGATGGGTCCCAGTTGCTGTTCCACGGCGGCAATGCCGTCACGGCAGGCGTTGAAATCGCTGACATCCCATCGGAATACGGGAATCGCTGTGGCCTCGGAAAAGGTAGCGGCGGTGTCCGCATTGCTGTGGTAGACAGCGGCGACCCGGTGACCGCCTGCTTGCAATGCGAGCGAAATGGCTTTGCCCAGGCCTCGGGTGCCACCAGTGACGAGTGCGGTTCGTTGCATGAAAATTACTCCCATGGTGGCAATCCGGTCGATATTGCGGCAGCTTAGTCCCACACGCTCATGGCGGCAAGTGTGGCCACTACCGGCCAATGTACGCGACTGCGGGCAGTCACGTCACTGGCCCTTCATGACATAGATCAATCGCTGCGAGACTAAAGTGACACATTGCGGCCTGAGGTCAAAGGCAATACGCGGCAGCAGCATGCGGCTCACGCAGGAACGGAAAACTCCTCGAACGCCGCCATCGCATTGGCGCAATACATCGCCGACGGCCCGCCGCCCATGTAGATGGCCATGCCCAGGGTCTCTTCGAATTCGGCCCGCGTAGCGCCCAATTTGACGAGAGCCTGGACATGAAATCCGATGCAGGCATCGCAATGGGCCGCGATGCCCAGGGCCAGCGCGATGAACTCCTTGGTTTTCTTGTCCAGCGCACCATCGCGCGTTGCCGCGCGCGCCAGATCGCCAAAGCCTTTCATCACGTCGGGCATATCGGTGCGCAGAGTCGCCAATTGTTGTGACACCGACTGCGTCAATGCGCGGTAGCCACCAGCTTGCATGGTCATGTTTCAACCTCCCTTCCCAGTTTCATTTTTTCACCGCACAGGTACGAATCCCAAACGGCAGATACGCGGGACAGAAGCGGAAGATGCCTGTCGCCAGGGGAATAACGCCCAGCCAGCCCCAGACGCCGATGGCGCCAGCCAGGGTGGCGGTGATCAGGCCCAGCCCCAACAGTATCCGAATGGCACGATCGATATTGCCGACGTTCGCGTTCATGGTCTTGCTCCTCAATGGTTGATCGTCGCGATGACAACAAGAGACGCGCGCCCTCATTCCCGGTACGCGTCATGCTACATCTGAGCATATTTCATGCCAGCGTTACACGAGGTGAGGAATGGATAGAAAACAGGGACTTGGGACGATGTGGCAGGCAGCAGCGCGCTGCCATTCGACCGGCGGCACTGCCACGCTGACAGCATGGCAGTGCCGCCAGGCCCCGGCCGGCCATCGCTCCCGGCTCCCGCTAGGCGATACCCAGCGCTTTCAGGCGGCGGTACAAGGTGCGCTCGCTGAGGCCCAGGTAAGCCGCCAGTTCCTTGCGCGTGCCGCCGAAGGTGGCGTGCACCTCGGCCAGCGGTATGCTGGCGCCGCGCAGCGCCATGCCTGACCAGGCGCCCTGCTCCACCGGCGCCGCCAGCAGCTGCTCGACGCGGATCACGCCATCATCGGCGAACAGGCTGGCCCTGTCCAGCACGTTGCGCAGTTCGCGGATATTGCCGGGCCATGGGCGCCGCTGCAGCTGCGCCATGGCATCGGCGTCTATCGTCAGGGGGCGTTTGCCCGCACCCGCGCGGCGCAGGAATGACTGCACCAGCAACGCGATATCGTCCGGCCGCTCGCGCAGCGGCGGCAAGGCGATGGGAAAAGCACTGATGCGGTAATACAAGTCCTGCCGGAACTCGCCCCGCGCCATCATGTGTTCCAGCGACTTGTGGGTGGCGGCGACCAGGCGGAAATTCGCATGCTGGGTCTCGACACTGCCCACGCGCCGGTAAGTGCCCGACTCAATCAGGCGCAGCAGCTTGACTTGCATGGAAAGGGGCACGTCGCCTATTTCGTCGAGAAACAAGGTGCCGCCTTGCGCCGTATCGACCAGCCCCGGTTTGCGCGAGGTCGCGCCGGTGAAGGCGCCCTTTTCGTGCCCGAACAATTCGCTTTCAAACAGCGTTTCGGTCAGTCCGGAGCAATCGACCACGACGAACGGTCCTGCGGCCCGCGTGCTGCTTTCATGCACGGCGCGCGCAAACAGTTCCTTGCCGGTGCCTGACTCGCCCAGCAGCAGCACCGACAGCATCGAGGGCGCCACCCGCTGCAATGCCGACAGCACCCGGTTAAATGGCGCGGAACGCCCAACCAGCCCTTCCTCGCTCGGCTTGGCCGAGGCGCTGCGCACCACTTCCAGCCGCTCGACATACGCGGTAATAGTGCCGTCGGCATCGAAGATCGGACGCAGTTCGACGGCGACGTGTTCGGGGCCCCGCGGCGTATGGTGGATGTGCAGCACACGGTCGGGTCCGCGCAATTCCCGCGCTTTCTTCATGGGGCAATGTTCACCGGCCTGGTCGCAAGGGGCATCGTAGTGATGCGAGATGCGGTAGCACTTGTGGCCGGTCACCGGCTGGCCGATGCTGCCAAATTGCCGCTGGTAAGCGACGTTCGCAGCCAGAATGGTGTAATTGGGGTCAAGCACGATCATCGGCTGGACCTCGTGTTCGAGAAACGAGATCAAGGATTGCACCATGGGCTCGCTGGTGGACGAGGACGGCTGGATATTGGTAACCGGTGGCGTTGGCATGCTGGCTCCTCATTGTGCAGCCATACTGTCGCAGCGCTGCCAATGCGTCAAGTGGCACTGCCACTGCCTGGGAGACTAGGGCCTGAGGCCTGGCACGAACGAGAACAGTGATGTAGATCATGGTCAATCGCCGGCGAGCGGCACTAGCATGAGCCTTGGCTATCTCGTCAACACAAACCGGCCCCATTCCGGACAAGGAGATGCCGCGGTGGCACGCCCAGGCGGTAAAATTCATGCTGGTGACCAGGCTGTCGCTGGAAAAGCGCGACCGTACCGTTCATCACTCCGCTGACAAGTGCGCGACAGCCGGTCATTCACGAACGCTGTCTATTGAAAGGCAAAATGTATGTCTGGCGACACCCATGTTTCTGAACGGATCAAAAACTGCCGCGAAAATCTGCGTATCTCGCAAGTGTTTCTTGCCGAACTGGCGGGCATCAATCCAACGCAGCTTTATCGCTACGAATCAGGAAAGGCCAAACTGCGGCCGGAAGCGGCAGAGAAGATCGCCGCAGCGCTCGGCGTCAGCACCGCCTGGCTCGTGCACGGGACGTTACCTGTTGCAAGAGGGACACAAATCGACCCTCCCGTGCCGGCCGGAGGGGGGCTGATCCTGAAATTCCTGGAACTTCCCCCCGCGCTTGCCTTCGTCGTAAAGCGACTGGCCATGCAAAATGGCAGCACCGTCGAGATGGAAGTGCTGGACCTGGTACATCTGGGCCTTGATGCCATGCGCCAGAAGGACCTGGCTTGCGCCGCATCCGCAGTCAAGCCAGCCCTGCCCGCTTCTGACGAGCATTCAACGGCACCTTGAACACCCGTGTCGCTGCGGCTGAAGTGGATCGCCGATCCAGGTGCGCCGGCGACAGCATAGTCAGGTTTGGGAGATCCCGGGGGCTGCTGACAACAAACTGTAGGCGCATGCAGGTGTTCCCCTACATTAAATGCCATGTAATTGCCACACAGTACTGAGAGTTTACGCAGTACCTGGTGTACACATCCAGGCACATACTGTGTCCTACTAGAAACAATTGCAGGCGCCATGCACGGCAGAGTGTCGCATATGTCCGGCCTGTGGATTTCCTTCTGCACGGAGGTACTTTGATGAACAAAAATGTTCCTGACATCCGCCTCTCCTTTCCGCCAGACGAAAATCCGCACTATATTCGCGCCATCACGCAAGTGGGCGACACGCAGGAAGTGATCGCCCATGTGGACATCTTCGAAAGCAATGGCATGAAGTTGGTTGCCAAGGGCACACGTATCGATAGCCGTCTGTTCAACCGGCTTACCCAGCACCGCCTCACGGCACCGCTGGACAGCATGCTCACGGCAAAGCATCCGGTCAATACGCACAGCCTCGTGATGGAGCTGGACAGTGTCGTCAAACATGAAGCTGTCTATCGGCGCATATTGACGCGGACGGGCGACCCGCACGCCATGAAACAAGCGCTCTCCAGCATGCAGCTCGCGCCGGAGGTCATGCTACGCCTGACGGTCATGCGCGAGCGCCGGCCCGAACTGTTCATGCATTCGATACATACTGCACTGATCGCCTTCGCACTGGCGCAGAGCCTCGATCTGCCCGAGGGGCAACGGGCCGCCATCCTGCTGGGAGCACTTTGCCACGATTTCGGCGAGATGCATACCGACCCCGAAATACTTGTTGCTGAGCACGACATTACCCAAGACGAACGCCGGTACATCCATGTCCACCCCATCACGGGTCATGTACTGGTGCAAGGCTTGTCCGGTTTTTCAAACGATGCCACCCTGGCCATTTTGCAGCATCATGAACGACTCGACGGCAGCGGCTATCCCAACGCCCTGCAGGGCGACAGCATAGCGATGCCCGCACGAGTGCTGGCGGTCGCCGACGTCGCGGAGACCGCCATCCGGCGTTTTGATCTTCTGCGTGTGGAGATGCTGTTCAGGCTCGGTCAGAAGCGCTTTGACAGCAACATCGTCAATGCCTTGCGCGACCTGCTGCACATTACCACCACCGATGCACAGAATATGCGGCCGGCCCGCAATGCAACTGCCCAGGTGGAGCATATGACTGCATTGCTGGAAACGTGGATCACCTTGCGTGGCATCATCAGGCAGGAAGCTGCCCCTGCAAAGGCCGACACCACGGCACTGGAATTCCTGTTCGAACGCATGGCCACCATGCGCTCCTTGATTTTACAGGCAGGATTCGACCCGGAAAGCATGGCGAGCATGCTTGTCATTGCCCAGGATGACCCCGATATGTTGGCAGAATTACGCCACATGCTCGACGAACTGGAGTGGCTGGCATCCGACCTGGCCAATGAAATCGACCGGCGCTCCCCACAACTGAGCCCCCCGGCGCAAGGTGCGCTAAATGGATTGCTGGTGCAGTTACAACAGATGAAGTAGCGGCGCGTGCTTGAAATTCGAGCAAGATATCCGCAAGTTTCAACTCTCTCCTGCGTCGCGGCGGCACAGGCCAATCCTCGCTATGACTACGCAGCCTGTTCTCAAAGAATATGTGGAATTGCAAGAAGTTATTCGCACAGGATCTGCGCCGTGACATCGGGGCCTTGCCAGCAACGCCCTGATGTGGCAGGCGCCAATTGTCGTGATGATTCCATTCCTTGAGCATGCGCAAACGCCCCTGCAAGTTCTGGCAGACAAAGCCATAGACCCATTCGCACAGCGCCGATGGAATGAAGCGTTCAGCCTTGCCATTGGTCTGAGGTCGACAAGACCAGGTAAAACGATGCCTGTCCAGTTCAGCGCATGTGCGCTGAGATGATCAAGCGAATGCACATCAAAAAAATGGCCCTGGATAATTCTCTTGGAATGATCCAGGGCCATATGTTTTTCACTTTAAGTCAATCAGTTAAAGCGAACTCGTCATTCCCATTCGATGGTCGCCGGCGGCTTGCCCGAAATATCGTAGACGACACGGTTGATGCCGCGTACTTCATTGATGATGCGGTTCGACACCTTGCCCAGAAGACTGTGCGGCAGATGCGCCCAGTGGGCCGTCATGAAGTCTTGCGTCTGCACGGCGCGCAGGGCCACCACGTATTCATAGGTGCGGCCATCGCCCATCACGCCCACCGATTTGACGGGCAGGAAGACGGCGAAAGCCTGGCTGGTAGCCTCGTACCAGTTCGCTGGCAGCGCGTCCGGGTCGACGGCCTGGCCGGCGACGAATTCGTAGGGCGTGTTGCGCAGTTCTTCGATGAAGATGGCATCGGCACGGCGCAGCAGGTCGGCGTAGTCTTTCTTGACTTCACCGAGGATGCGCACGCCCAGGCCCGGGCCCGGGAATGGGTGACGGTAGACCATGTCATGCGGCAAGCCCAGGGCCACGCCCAGCTTACGCACTTCATCCTTGAACAATTCACGCAAGGGTTCGAGCAGCTTGAGCTTCATGGTGTCCGGCAAGCCGCCCACGTTGTGGTGGCTCTTGATGGTCTGGCCTTTCTTGCCCTTGCCGGCCGATTCGATGACGTCCGGGTAAATCGTGCCCTGCGCCAGCCATTTTGCGTTGACCAGCTTGCCCGATTCGACCTGGAACACTTCGACGAACTCGCGGCCGATGATCTTGCGCTTCTGCTCCGGGTCGGTGACGCCGGCCAGGTGGCCCATGAACTGGTCTTCCGCATCGACGCGGATGACCTTCACGCCCAGGTTCTTGGCGAACATGTCCATCACCATCTTGCCTTCGTCCAGGCGCAGCAGGCCGTGGTCGACGAAGACGCAGGTCAGCTGGTCGCCGATGGCGCGGTGGATCAGGGCAGCGGCCACGGAGGAATCGACGCCGCCCGACAGGCCCAGGATGACGTCGTCGGTGCCGACTTGCGCACGGATTTTTTCCACCGCTTCGCTGATGTAGTCAGGCATGTTCCAGTCCGACTTGCAGCCGCAGATTTCATGCACGAAACGACCGATCATGGCCTTGCCCTGCACCGTGTGCGTCACTTCCGGGTGGAATTGCACACCGTAGAACTGGCGCTCTTCATCGGCCATGGCGGCGATCGGGCAGCTCGGGGTGTTGCCCATCAGCTTGAAGCCAGGCGGCATCTCCAGCACTTTGTCGCCGTGGCTCATCCACACTTTCAACATGCCGTGGCCTTCGTCGGTGACGAAGTCGGCAATACCGTTGAGCAACTTGGTGTGGCTGCGGGCGCGCACTTCGGCGTAGCCAAATTCGCGTACCAGGCCGTTTTCAACCTTGCCGCCCAGCTGGGCCGCCATGGTTTGCATGCCGTAGCAGATGCCCAGCACAGGCACGCCCAGCTCGAACACGGCTTGCGGCGCACGCGGCGAATCACCGTCCAGGGTAGAGTTGTGGCTGCCCGAGAGGATCACGCCGGCGGCGCCATAGTTGCGCACAAATTCGTCGCTGACGTCATACGGAAAGACTTCGGAAAACACGCCGGAATCGCGCACGCGGCGGGCGATCAACTGGGTGACTTGGGAACCGAAATCGAGAATGAGGATTTTAGAATGCATGATGGGGACTTTATCTGAGGTCATTACAAAACCGGCGCACTAGGCGCCGGTCTGGTCTGTCGCTAATTACTCTGAACGGTAGTTTGGCGCTTCTTTCGTGATCTGCACATCATGGACATGCGACTCGCGCATGCCGGCCGAGGTGATTTCCACAAATTCCGCTTTTTCGCGCAATTCGTCGATGGTTGCGCAACCGCAGTAACCCATCGATTGACGCACGCCGCCGACCAGCTGGAAGATGATCGCCAGCACACTGCCCTTGTAAGCGACGCGGCCTTCGATACCTTCAGGCACGAACTTGTCGGCCTTCATGGTGGCGTCCTGGAAATAACGGTCTGCCGAACCATCGGACATCGCGCCCAGCGAACCCATGCCGCGGTACGATTTATAGCTGCGGCCCTGGTACAGGATCACTTCGCCCGGTGCTTCTTCCGTACCGGCAAACATGGAACCCATCATGACGGTCGAAGCGCCAGCGGCCAGCGCTTTCGAGATATCGCCCGAGAAGCGGATTCCGCCGTCGGCGATACATGGCACGCCTGTGCCTTCCAGTGCTTCGGCAACGTTCGAGATGGCCGTGATTTGCGGCACGCCCACACCGGCGACGATACGCGTGGTGCAGATGGAGCCAGGACCGATACCGACCTTGACTGCATCGGCGCCGTATTCCACCAGCGCCTTGGCGGCAGCAGCAGTGGCGATATTGCCGCCAATCACTTCTACTTGCGGATACTTCGTCTTGATCCAGCGTACGCGGTCCAGGATGCCCTGCGAGTGGCCGTGGGCCGTGTCGACCACCAGCACGTCGACGCCAGCAGCGACCAGCAGGTCGATGCGCTCTTCATCCTTGGCGCCTACGCCGACGGCCGCGCCGACCAGCAGCTTGCCCTGGCTGTCTTTCGACGCGAACGGGTGAGAAGTCGACTTCTGGATATCCTTGACGGTGATCAGGCCGCGCAATTCGAATGCGTCGTTGACGACCAGCACGCGCTCGAGGCGATGCTTGTTCATCAGGCGCTTGGCTTCGGCCGTATCGGCATCTTCATTGACCACCACGAGTTTTTCGCGCGGGGTCATCTTGGCGGAAGCTTCCGCGTCGAGTTCCTTTTCAAAGCGCAAATCGCGGTTGGTGATGATACCGACGACTTCCTTACCCTTGACGACAGGGAAACCGCTGATGCCGTATTGTTCCGTCAGCGCAATCACGTCGCGGATTTTCATATCCGGCGGAATCGTGATCGGATCACGCAATACGCCAGCTTCGAAACGCTTTACGCGGGCCACTTCACGCGCCTGGTCCTTCGGATTCAAATTCTTGTGGATGATGCCGATGCCGCCCTCCTGGGCCATCGCGATCGCCAGGCGGGCTTCCGTCACCGTATCCATGGCTGCGGACAGCAAGGGAATATTCAGGGTGATATTGCGGGTCAGGCGAGTTTTGAGGGACGTATCGGCGGGCAGAACGTTGGAGTAGGCTGGGACGAGCAGCACGTCATCGAATGTGAGTGCTTTTTGAAGTAGACGCATAGCATTTCCTATTGGCGCAAAAGCAGATTATACAGAAATTCCTGCCTCTTGTCTTGAACATTCACAAACCTCGGTAGACATAGTGGGAATGCCGTTTTCGGCCCCATCGAAATGTCTGGAAATGTCCACGTTTTCGCCCAAATTTCGCCCCTGTTTTGGCGGCTTCTTCGTCTCTTTCTGATGCTGCCCAAGATCAGGTAGACAGGCACCCGACATAATCGAAGGCAGTGCCATCTGCAAACATAAGAAAATAGAAAGATTGCAATGAAGCACGCGCTGGGCGCCCTCCTCTTGCCTGCATTGTGCCGTTGCAGATCAAATGGCATTGTTGAACGCCGCAGCGGCGATCTGATAGGGCTGGACAGCTTCGCACTCGCCGCCCGCTACGGCGCGCCCGTCAGTTGTCAGCACCCGGGCGAGCGCCTACAGCGCAATTACGGTGGAGAGGCGGCCGGGTTCCGGTAGTGTACGGGCCAATGCAAACTGCCGGGCAAAACAACAGGCGGCCGCCCGGTCCTTCGCCATGCCGCCCATGATGGGCATCAATAGACCATTTGGTGTGCGGCGCGAAATCGTTATTTGATGTCGCGCCACACCCGATAGCTCAGGCGAGCGGAGACCTCAGGCAGCAGATCTCCGCACCGACGGCACGGCTAGGCGAAGAAATTCCAGTCCTGCACCGCCACCTTATGCCCGTTCATTTCCTCGGCGGCGATCATGTTCTGTGCCACCAATTCCAGGCTCATGCCCTGCGCCATCTTGTCGCTCCAGTACGTCAATCCACCAGCATCGCTGTGGCGACTGAAGATCCCTTGGTACAGCAGTTCCAGGTCATGCGCGCTGTCACCGTTAAAAGGCGTGGACTGCAAGAGGTGGCCCTCTGACGCGCTGATCATGTCGAGCGCAATCTTGCCCATGCTGACGCCATTCTTTTCCGCCGTGGCCCAGTACTCGATGCCCAAGTAATCGGCCTGGCGCCCCAGGATATCCTGGTACAGGCCGGCAATCGACGTCAGCACCTCTCGATTTTCCACGGCCACCGTGGTATCGCTGAACTTCAGGTTCTCCGCGTTCAATACCAGCGCGTGCTGCGTCGGCTGCGTCTTGGCGGTCACAATCAGATAGCCTTCATGGGCCTCCACCGTGTAGTCGGAACTGGCGCCGCTGAAAGCCACAGTATCGCTGCCCAGTCCACCGTGCAGGATAGTGGTCGTGTCAGCGCCGGCAGCAGCCCGCGCGGCCACTCCAGTGGCACCGGCCGGTACGGCCGACGGCGAATTGAACAGCAGGGTATCGTTGCCGCCGCCCGAGAATACTGCGCCGCCACTGGCTGAAGAAACCGTGAATTGCTGGCTGGCGGCGTCGCCCGCCAAAACCTGCCCGCTGGTATTGGCAACCACGTTGGCGGCACCGACGATGGCGGCGAAATCCACAGCGTTTAGCACCAGCGAGCTGCTGGCGGCCAGATGGCTGGCGTCGATGACCAACGCCGTGTGTTGCGCGTCGGTGCTGGTGCCGGTCAGCGTCAGCGCGCCGCTCGGCGCCGTCGGCGTACTGGTCGGCACAATGGTCTGTACCAGCAGCGGCACGCTGGCGGCCAACTGGTTCAAAAACGCCAGGCCGTTGCCGGTCAGATGCCCCTGATCGCTGGCGGCATGGCCAGATGTGGCCGCCAGGATGGCTTGAAGCAGATGCTCGATCGAACTGCCGGCCGGTTGACTGGCTCCGCCGCTGGCCGTCAAGCCGAAGCCGGGGGACAGCTGCGCCAGCAGCAGGTTATTGACACCCGCCGTTACCAGTGGAATGTCGGCGACGCTGGCATTGCCGGTCGATTCGCTGCGGTCGTTGCTGACGATCGGAATCGTGGTCTGGGTACCTGTGCCGCCGCCCGGCAAGGCAACCGGCTGCTGCGTCACGTCCACGCCATCGATCGAGGTAACGGGTGTCGTCGGCAGCGACGGCGTTGGCAAGGCCTTGATCGTCAGCGCCAGCGATGCACTGGCCGACGACTCGTTGCCGGCCAGGTCGACCTGCCTGGCGCTCAGGGTATGCACGCCGACCGCCAACGTACTGCTCGTGATGCTCCAGTTACCCGCGCCATCGGCGACGGCCGTGCCCAACACCGTCGTGCCGTCGGTATCGTACAGTTTGACGGTGGCGTTGGCCTCCGCGCTGCCCTTGATGACGGGTGCGGTGATATCGGTGATGTTGTCGCCCACGGTGCCGCTGTCGCTGGCGACTGCCAGCACAGGAACGGACGGCGCGGGCGGCGCCTGCGTATCGATGGTCAGCGCTAGGCCGGCGCTGATGGACGAAACGTTGCCTGCCAAGTCGACCTGCTTCACGCTCAGCGTATGACTGCCTTCGCTCAGGGGAGAAGAAACGAGGCTCCAGGCACCGCTGGCATCGGCCGTCGCAATACCCAGCACGGTCATGCCGTCGGTATCGTACAGCGTCACACTGGCATGGGCTTCGGCCGTGCCTGTGATGGTCGGCGTGGCATACTTGGTGATGCCGTCACCCGGCACGCCACCATCACTGGCAACGGCCAGCGTGGGTGCAGCCGGCGCTGCGGCGCTGGTGTCGATCACCGCCACCAATGAACCGCTGGCGCCCGAGGTGTTACCAGCGGCGTCGGTCTGCTTGGCCGTCAGCGTATGGCTGCCGTCGGTCAGCGTGCTGCTGGTGATGCTCCAGTTGCCGGAGCCGTCGGCGGTGGTCGAGCCCAGCAAGGTGGTGCCGTTTGTGTCGTACAACTTGACGGTGGCGTTGGCCTCTGCGGTGCCGGTGAATTCCGGCATGGCATTGCTGGTGATGCCGTCGGTGTTGGAAGTGCCTGTGTCGGCGCCGGCCGTCATCACCGGAGTGGACGGCGCGGAGGAGGCCGTGTGGTCCAGCCCGAAGATCTGGCCCGCCGCGTAGCCGCCGATGATAGCGACCGACGAGCCGTTCTGGATGCCGGTGCCGCTACTGTTCAGGTCCAACCGCAGCGTGCCGTCGCCGCTGACGCCATTGACGGTGACGGTGTAGGTGCTGCCACTGCCGGCGACCCCGCTGATGGTGCCGGCGGCGTTGCCGGTGGCGGTCAGCGTGAAGTCGCCGGTGTCGACGCCGGTGACCGACTGGTCGAAGGTGACAGTGTAGTTCACCGAGGTGGCGCCGCTCGGCACGGTGAGCGAGGCCCCTGCGGTGCGCTCGATGGCGGTGACGCTGGGGGCGTTGACCACTTGGATGGCGAAAATCTGGTACGCGCCATTGCCGGAAGCGTCGGTGGCCTTCATGTAGATATGGTAAGTGCCGGCGGCCAGGCTCTGCGCCGCCACAAGTGATGTGCCGGAGACGGTGAATTTGCCGTTGTCGGCGTCGGTGGTGCCGTTGCCAACCGCGAAGCCGTACGTGATGGCAGTGGCATCGGTGGCCGACAGCGTGGCGATGGTGGCGCCGTTGGTGGCGTTGGACATCGCCACCGAGGTCGAACTCAGCGCCATGCCGACGGGGCCGATGGTGTCGAGCATGTAGCTGAAGCCGCTGGACGTACCGGAGACGTTGCCGGCGGCGTCGGTCTGCTTGGCCGTCAGCGTGTGCGCACCCTCGATCAGCGTGCTGCTGGTGATGCTCCAGTTGCCGGAGCCGTCGGCGGTGGTCGAGCCCAGCAAGGTGGTGCCGTTAGTGTCGTACAGGCGCACGGCGGCGTTGGCTTCGGCGTGGCCGGTGATGGTCGGCGTGCCGGCGTTGGTAATGCCGTCGCCCAGGCTGCCGCTGTCGCTGCCGTTCGACAACTGCAGGCTGCTCGGCGCGATCACCGTGGTGTCGATGGTCAGCGACAGTCCGGTGCTCAGCGGCGATGTTTTGTTGCCGCTGTCGGTCTGGGTCGCCTTAAGCGAGTGCGTACCCTCGGTCAGCGCGCTGCTGGTGATGCTCCAGTTGCCGGAACCATCGGCGGTGCTGCTACCCAGTAAGGTGGTGCCGTTGGTGTCGTACAGCTTGACGGTGGCATTAGCGGCGGCGGTTCCGGTCACCGTCGGCGTTGTGTCATTCGTGATGCCGTCGCCCAGTATGCCGCTGTCGCTGCCGCTGGAGAGCGCCGGCGTCGACGGTGCGGACGGGGGGGGACGGAAGCCGGAGACGATGACGTATTCATAGAAGCTGGCCGTGTCGGCGCCGTCCACCCCCTGGATGGCATTGACGTCGTTGCCGCCGCTCGGGTCGTTATACCAGAATTCGACGTAGTCGCCGCCGTTGAGCGACAAGGCGCTGAAGGTCAAGGTGACGGTCTTGGCGACGCTATCCACCGTCACGCCTGTCACGGTGGAGTCGATGCCGTTGATCAGCAAGCTAAACTCGTTTGCCAGCGGCGGATGCCCAGCATCGAGCGCCACATCGAAATACATCGTGAAAAATTGCTCGCCGATATAGGCTGTGGAATTGGTAAAAAAGGGCTGGGACATGTTTTTCTTTGTGTTTTAGATAATACCATCAGGCTACTGGAGCTGAAGCTCATTGTCAATAAATGATAGCCGTAGGCAACACAGGGCGATTACATGAAGCTACAGACGCATGCAATTGCCCCACACAAACGCCTGACACGCCCGCCCCGTCGCAGCCACCAGGATCAAGGCTTGAATATCTCGCGCCACTGCGTCAGGAGGTAGCCCGCCGATGGGATAGGCCGCAACGCGGGCAGCGGCGCCACAGGAACCGGCCTACTATCACCGTGCACGGCTTCCGGTCGACGTTACGCGACTGGTGCTTGGAATCGGTTGCAAACTTTTTCCCGCGCGAAGTGTGCGAACATCGGCTGGCGCACAGCTTGCCTGACAAGGTGGAGGCGGCGTATCGCAGGGACGACTTGCTGGAAAAACGCATCCTGCTGCTGCATATCTGGTGGAACTACTGCAACGCTCCCCAAGTCGCTGTCAGCGCAACGCCACTCCGCGAGGCAGTAGCATAGAAATTCACGTCGAGGCCAATAGGCATGCCGGGTTTTACTGCGCCCTCACCTTGGGCAGTTCCATCCAATTCGTGGCATACCGCGGCGTGCGGTTTTCCGACAACATTGCCCATCGTCTGCCCCTTGCGCAACGCGACTTCCTTGGCTGCCTCATCCAGCGCCGCCCAGGCTGGTGCAACGGGCGTCCGCTGCGGCAATGCCGGCTTGGGAGTCGGCATTAGGCAGGCCGGTGCCAGATTCTATGATGATCACAATCACTTATGTTGTTTTTATAATAAAAAACTATAGCCGGAATACCCCGCGGAAATTATCATATAATTAATTTTTGTACCTTTTAAACATCAATAGTACGGGGGGAAAATGAACACACAAGCCGTTGCCAAAATTGTACTCAGCGCTCTCATTTGCTGCTCCTCTATCCATGCACAAGCCACGACCTATTCCAACGTCGGGACAATAGGTACGGCAATCTCCTCCCTCGGCGCTCCTGACACGACCAGTTATGGCGAAACTTTCACCTCACTCGGCGGAGTGCTTCAAGATTTCACCTTTTATGCGACTTCAGGGGCTAGAGGCAACGTAGGGCTGACAATTGCAGCCTGGGATGGCAGCAAAGCCATCGGGCCCGCCTTGTACACCAGTTCACCCATCGCGTACACCGGCGGCAGCCAGCTGCTTGGAGCAAATGGAATCAATTTGACCTTAGAGGCCAATGCAAAATACATCGCATACTTAACAGTCGCGGGCATCACCAATCCCATTTCAAGCGTAACGATGCTAGGGTCGACCGGCGACGGTGGCTTGGCAGGCAATTTCGTGTATCTGAATTCTGGTGGCAAAAATCCCCTTGATTTGAATCAGGCGTGGGACACCTATTATGTAAGCAATCTGACCTATACAGCGAATATCACCGCCGCCGTGCCTGAGCCAGAAACCTACGGCATGCTCCTGGCGGGCCTGGGCCTCCTCGGCTTCGTGGCTCGTCGCAAGAACAAGTCCACTTGATCGAAGCCGGCGCCTGGCATGATGGCGCCCGTTTCATTGCCGGTCACGACTGGCTCGCTCAAACGCCCAGCAGCGCTTGCAGTTCAGCCTTGTTTTTTGCTGTGGGATAGTTGATGCCTTTGTGATACAGCGCAGTCTGCAGCTCAGGCTGGCAACTTGCGAATTGGCGACAGCCCCAGCAGCCCGTGCTGCCGCTTCGTCGCGCAAACGCTGCGCTTCGATTTCGTTGGCGCGGGCTTGATCGACCAAGCGCCGCTCCAGGTCGGCTAAAAAACAACGGTTGGAAGAAGACCAGCTGCAGCGCGTCGTGCGTCAATTTCATCTGCGATCTCGCAAAAAACAAGGGAAAGGTTACTGCGCTCGTCGTCGAGCGAATTGCGCAGGCCCGCAATCGAGAACACTTGGCACGGCGTGCCGCCGCAGAAGACGTCCGGCGCAGGCAAGAAGCCGACTCGGACCAGGACGGCGATCTTGGTCATGTCGCTCAGGTTCGATACGTCCGGATAGCAATGGCCCAGCACGGTGACGCGTGATGGGCAAGTCTCGGGAGGAACTGGAGACGCGCGCCGGCCGCCTGGTCGATCTGCGTAGCGGCGCCGTCGACGCGCTGCTTGCGCAGAAACGACATAGCCTGCTTGCTGGCGGCCTGGTACTCCTTGATCCGGCTACCGGTCAGGGCTGGGACAACACGCAGCGCCTGACCCTCTTCTGGACGGCAATGATCGAGAAGGCCCAGGTCCGCTACCGAAATCCGTATCAAACAAGGCACACCTTCGCGTCGCCCCTGCTAACGACGGGCGCCAACGCGATGTACGTGGCAAAGCAAATGGGACATACCGATACGACCATAAGAACTTACGGCCACTGGATTGAGCAGGAAGGAGGGGTATTGCCCGATCACTACTGCGAATTGACGGATGGGCTTAAGGCAAGGGGCGCTTAGCTTTTTCGCCCACGTTTCGCCCATGCCTATTGCGGAATGGCTGGAACCCGCATGGATAATCGCTTGTGACGGATAAAAGCAACTTATCAAGGAAAAAGCGCCCTCCATCCTTGCAGCATAGAAAAGATACTTGAGAATGGCAAAAAATAGCGGTCGTCAGACGGTGCCGCCCTGGCGCCTCAGCCTTTGGCAGGCTTGCTGCTGGCGCGGCGCCGGCGCGCCTCCTTCGGGTCGGCCAGCAAGGGCCGGTACACTTCCACACGGTCATGCTCGTGCAATACGGTATCGAGCGGCTTCCTCTTGCCATAGATGCCAGCCATATTGATGGCCAGATCGATGCCGGGGTTGGCCTGCAGCAAGCCGCTCTGCGCCACAGCCTGCCCGATAGTAGTGCCCACAGGCACGCTCAAGGAGCGCAGGAACGTGCTGTCCGGCATCGCGTAGCATACTTGTACCGTGATGTCTGCTTCAGCCATATACCGTCTCCGCGCGCTTGCAGAAGGAATCGACCATGCTGTTGGCGATCATGCCGAAGACGGGGCCGATGATCTGCTCGAGCACGCGGCTGGAGAACTCGTAGTGCAGATCCAGTTCGATCTTGCAGGCATCTTCGCGCAGGGCCTTGAAGGTCCACACGCCGTCGAGGGTCTTGAAAGGACCGTCCACCAGCTTCATCTTGATGGATGTCGGCGGCACGTTCTCGTTGGACGTGGTGAAGCTTTGGCGCACGCCGTGGTAATGTATGCCCACGCTGGCGACAACCGTGTTCTCGCTCCGCTCGCGAATCTCGACCGCACCACACCAGGGCAGGAATTTGGGATAATCTTCCACCGCCGCCACCAGCGCGAACATTTGTTCGGCGCTATACCCGAGAAAAACTGATTTATGTACTACTGCCATTGAAGAACCATTTGCTATGATGTTGGATACATTTGATTTTATCGCGCTTGCGCGAGACAGTAGTTTAACCGACCCGCGCACATTTACCATCTCATGACCATAGCAGACAACAGAAAAGCCTTCCACGACTACTTTATCGAGGATCGCTACGAAGCCGGCATCGTGCTGGAAGGCTGGGAAGTCAAAGCCATCCGCGACGCCCGTGTACAAATCAAGGAAGCCTACGTCGTCGTCCGCGGCGACGAACTCTTCCTGTTCGGCGCGCATATCAGCGCCCTGCCGACCGCCTCCACCCATATTCATCCGGAAGCCGTACGCACGCGCAAGCTGCTGCTGCACCGCACGGAAATGGATAAACTGATCGGCAAGGTGGAGCGCTCCGGCTACACGCTGGTGCCGCTCAACCTGCACTACAAGGGCGGCCGCGTGAAATGCGAGATCGGCCTGGCCAAGGGCAAGAAACAGCACGACAAGCGGGCTGCAGAGCGCGACCGCGATGGCGCGCGCGAAGTGCAGGCGGCAATGAAGTCGCACCGCCGCTGATACGACGCTGCGCGCAGCGTGCTGACGCCATATCAACAAGCCCGGCTATATGCCGGGTTTTATTTTGCCGATTGCCTGCAGCAAACGGAAAAGAACTCAGCGCGACGGAAATAAAACGGGAAAGGAAGCAGGTAAGGCGGGGAAAAGACTGGTATTGGCGAAAATACCATTGAGATAAGCCTGTGTACATTAGCTTGGCCTGTCTAGCCAAAGACGATAAAGCTGGAAAGTTCCGGATGCTTGCATGCTGCCGTGTACTGCACCTGCACTACTCCACAGTACAAGCATCCGAATGAACGGTTTTTTAAACCTTCAGAATCAAACCTTCAGCAGATCACGCGACTTGCCCGAATCGGTCCATTCTTTGACCCATTTCGGTTGACGGCCACGGCCAGTCCATTGTTGTGTCGCATCATCCGGATTGCGATAGCGTACTGCAACCGTGCCGGTTTTAGCGCGGATACCCGTACCAACCAGATCTTTTACAGAAACGCCGACGCTCTGGGCAATCGCCAGGATTTGTTCGCGCGCCTTGGACAGATCGTCCTGTTCGCGCTTCTTCATTTGCTTCTTGATGTCGTCCTGCAAGGTGCGCAGCTCGGACAGGGATAAGCTCGACAGATCCATGATATTTCCTTGTGTGAGTTGAAAAATATAACTGAATAGTTAAATTCTATCCAATTGTAACGCGCCTAAGGTGATTTTTCTTAAGATTTGATTGTTTTTTACAATTCTCTGACCAAAAAACTGCATCCCGGGCGTTCAAGCGATGTTGGTGTTCCATCACGGGAGCGAAAATCGGCCATGGACTGTCTGTGCAAGTACCCTGCCTTGTGCGGCTGCGATTCAATACAGCGCCATCGGCTATATTTATTCTGCAGCACTTTTTGTTTCATTGCAATTTATAACAACTATAAAATGCAATTCAAAATATACATGGGTCCGATACTATCGCCAATCGCCTGCAAATGCTACCAGGGATCCTGCGCAGCAGATGGTACGCCAGTCAAAGAAATAAGCGCAACATGACAGCAAGTAATCCTGAATGTGCGCTTAGCATAGCATAAACAAAATATTTTCAACGCAATTCATGTAGCCACCGATACGTCAGCCCTACCACCACCAGATAATCAGGAAAGCGCAAATGCAAACTGCCCGCTATACAGCGGGCAGTATTGATGAAACCTTGCTACAAGCTTGCTATTTACCCAGCCAGTCAGGCAATCAGGGCATAGCCACGCTGCCCTTCGGCTTCTGCGTCTTCACCACTTGCATCGCCGTGGCGATCAAACCACTCATATCGCCCAGATTGGCCGGCACGATAATCGAGTTATTCGTTTTCGCCAATTGCGCGAACGCGCCCACATACTGCTCGGCCACTTTCAAATTGACGGCATCCTCACCGCCCGGTTCGCGGATGGCGGCGCCTACCTGGCGCAGCGCTTCAGCACTGGCTTGCGCCAGCGCGACGATGGCCGTGGCCTGGCCTTCGGCGCGGTTGATGGATGCCTGCTTTTCGCCTTCCGAGCGGGCAATGTTCGCTTCGCGCTCGCCGCTGGCAATATTGATCTGCTCCTGCTTGCGCCCTTCCGAGGCGGCAATCAGTGCGCGCTTTTCACGCTCGGCCGTAATCTGCGCCTGCATCGCATGCAGAATCTCCTTGGGCGGCGTCAAATCCTTGATTTCATAACGCAACACCTTGACCCCCCAATTCGCTGCCGATTCATCGATGGCATTCACGATGGCGGTATTAATATGGTCGCGCTCTTCAAATGTCTTGTCGAGTTCCATTTTACCGATCACCGAACGCAAGGTCGTTTGCGCCAACTGCGTAATGGCGGCAATATAATTCGACGAGCCATATGAAGCACGCATGGCGTCGGTAATCTGAAAATACAGAATGCCATCGACCTGTAATTGCGTATTGTCACGCGTAATGCATACCTGTGGCGGCACGTCGAGTGGAATTTCCTTGAGCACGTGCTTGTAAGCGATGCGGTCGACGAAGGGCACAACGATATTCAGGCCAGGACCCAATACCGCGTGGAACTTGCCCAGGCGCTCCACCACCCAGGCATGCTGCTGCGGCACCACATTGACCGTCTTGAAGACAAATACCAATGCCAGCAATAACAAGATCAGCGACATGCTTCCGATGCTTACTTCCATAATCTACTCTCCAGGTTATCCAACAATCAAACGGCTGCCACGTACGGCACGTATGGTGTAATGACCGGCCTGCGTATCGCTGCCGGCAATCAGTTCCACATCCCACAAGGCGCCGCGATACATGACGCGCGCAGCGCCATCGACCCAATGCGCGACCGCCACGCTTTGGCCAATATCCAGGTTCACATTCGGATCCTGTGCCGCATCGCGCCGCGCCGCCCTGCCAAAGCGGCTGCGCCGCAATAACAGCGTGGCCGCCACGCCGACTATGGCCGCGGTCGCGGCCTGCCAACTGCCATTGCCTCCCGCCAGCGCCACCAGTCCTCCGGCACCGATACCGATGGCGATCATCAGCAAATAAAACGTGCCCGTAAACAGTTCCAGGATCAATACCGCGCCAGCCGCAACAAACCAGCCTACCCATTCAGCCATGATGCCTCCATCCTTGCGAATCCAAAAATAAAAAAACCCCGCGGCCTATATAAGCGACGGGGTTTAATGCGCAGTGCTGCCTGATATTCCTCTTGCCAAACACCTATATACAAACAGTCTAACGCAATTCCTGATGGCGTCAATAGCCGGGGGCGAATTAGCGCCGCCGGCCCGGCTTTTATTCCTCGAGCAGACTGCGCAGCATCCACGCCGTCTTTTCATGCACATCGAGGCGCTGCGTGATCAGGTCGGCGGTCGGCTGGTCATTGGCTTTTTCCAGCAGAGGGAACAAGCGGCGCGCCGTACGCGCGGTCGCTTCCTGTGCCGCCACCAGGTGGCTGACCATATCCAGCGCCGGCGGCACGCCGTCGATTTCCTTGATCGAGGCCAGTTTGACGAATTCCTTGTAGGTGCCCGGCGCCGGATAGCCAAGGGCGCGGATACGCTCGGCGATCAGGTCCAGCGCGGCCCACTGCTCCGTGTATTGCGTCATGAACATCAGGTGCAGGGTGTTGAACATCGGTCCCTTGACGTTCCAGTGGAAATTATGCGTCATCAGGTACAGGGTATAGCTGTCGGCCAGCAGGCCGGACAGGCCTTCCGCGATCTTCGCGCGGTCCGCCTCGGAAATACCGATGTCGATCTTTGCAGCTTTGCTCGGTTTCTTGCTTGCCATGTGAACTCCCGTCTATGTGTTGGTGGAATCATTTTAGCTGATCTTGCGCCACCTCATCGTTCAGGCGCGTGCGCCGACCGCGATGAACTTGATGGCAATGAGCAAGGCATAAAAAAAACCCGCTGCCAGGTGAGCGGCAGCGGGTTTTCAGAGGGCGAAAAGATGCTTACGCTTTCAGCGCAGCGAGCTTCTGCCAGGTGTCGATCACCGAGTCAGGATTCAGGGACATCGACTCGATGCCCTGCTCCATCAGCCATACGGCGAAGTCAGGGTGATCCGAAGGACCCTGGCCGCAAATGCCGATGTACTTGCCGCGCGCCAGGCAAGCCTTGATAGCCAGCGACAGCAGCGCTTTCACGGCTGGATCGCGCTCGTCGAAGTCGGCGGCAAGCAATTCCATGCCGGAATCGCGGTCCAGGCCCAGGGTCAGCTGGGTCAGATCGTTCGAACCAATCGAGAAGCCGTCGAAATGGTCGAGGAACTTGTCGGCCAGGATGGCGTTCGACGGTACTTCGCACATCATGATGACGCGCAAGTCGTTCTCGCCGCGCTTCAAGCCGTTTTTCGCCAGCAGGTCGATGACTTTCTCGGCCTGGCCCAGGGTGCGCACGAATGGCACCATGATTTCCACGTTCGTCAGGCCCATGTCATTGCGCACGCGCTTCATCGCTTCGCATTCCATGTTGAACGCTTCGGAGAAGTCGGCCGACAGGTAGCGCGCCGCGCCGCGGAAGCCCAGCATCGGGTTTTCCTCGTCCGGCTCATAGCGCGAACCGCCGATCAGCTTCTTGTACTCGTTCGACTTGAAGTCGGACAGGCGCACGATGACCTTTTTCGGCCAGAAGGCGGCGGCGATGGTGGCGATGCCTTCGGCCAGCTTGTCGATATAGAAGGCTTTCGGCGAAGCGTGGCCACGCGCCACCGATTCCACGGCCTTTTTCAGGTCGGCGTCGATGTTCGGGTATTCCAGGATCGCGCGCGGATGCACACCAATATTGTTATTGATGATGAATTCCAGGCGCGCCAGGCCCACGCCCGCATTCGGCACGGACTGGAAGTCGAACGCCAGCTGCGGATTGCCCACGTTGAGCATGATCTTGGTGTCAAGCTTCGGCAATTCGCCACGCGACACTTCCGACACTTCCGTTTCCAGCAAGCCATCGTAGATCTTGCCTTCGTCGCCTTCGGAGCACACTACGGTGACAAAGGTGCCGTCTTTCAGCACGTCGGTGGCATTGCCGCAGCCGACGACAGCAGGCACGCCCAGTTCACGCGCAATAATTGCCGCGTGGCAAGTGCGGCCGCCACGGTTGGTGACGATGGCCGATGCACGCTTCATGACCGGTTCCCAGTTCGGGTCCGTCATGTCAGCAACGAGCACGTCGCCTGGCTGCACGCGTTCCATGTCGGCCGGATCGTGAATCACGCGCACAGGGCCGGCGCCGATCTTCTGGCCGATGGCACGGCCGGACGTCAGCACGGTGCCCGTGCTTTTCAGCTTGAAGCGTTCCTGCACGTCAGTCGCCTTTTGCTGCGACTTGACGGTTTCAGGACGCGCTTGCAGGATGTACAGCTTGCCGTCGCGGCCATCCTTGCCCCACTCGATGTCCATCGCACGGCCGTAGTGGTTTTCGATGATGACGGCGTACTTTGCCAGCTCCACCACTTCACTGTCGTTCAGCGAGTAGCGGTTGCGCATTTCGACGGGCACGTCGACGGTTTTCACGGAACGGCCAGCTTTCGCTTCGTTCGTAAATTCCATTTTCAGCAGCTTCGAGCCGATATTGCGGCGGATCACAGGCGACTTGCCTTTTTCCAGCATCGGCTTGTGCACATAGAATTCGTCGGGATTGACGGCGCCCTGCACCACGGTCTCGCCCAGGCCATAGCTGGAGGTAACGAAAACCACGTCCTTGAAGCCCGACTCGGTATCGATGGTAAACATCACGCCGGCCGCGCCCAGGTCGGAACGCACCATGCGCTGCACGCCAGCCGACAAGGCTACTTCAGCATGCGTAAAGCCCTTGTGCACGCGATACGAAATGGCGCGGTCGTTATACAGCGACGCGAACACCTGCTTCATGGCGTCGAGCACATTGTCGATGCCGACCACGTTCAGGAAGGTTTCTTGCTGACCAGCAAAAGACGCGTCCGGCAGGTCTTCCGCCGTTGCCGAGGAACGTACGGCAAACGACATTTCCGTGTCGGAATCGGCCACCAGCTTGGCATAGAACTGATCGATTTCGGCGGCCAGGCGCGGCTGGAACGGGGTTTCGACGATCCATTGACGGATCTCGGCGCCGGCTTGCGCCAGCGAGCGCACATCATCGATGTTCAGCCCTTCGAGGCGCTGGGCGATGCGTTCGGCCAGCGGCAAGCCGCCGTTGGCGCTGTACGACAGGAAATCGCGGAATGCCTGCGCCGTGGTGGCAAAGCCACCGGGCACGCGCACGCCGGCTTCCGCCAGCTGACTGATCATTTCGCCCAGGGAGGCGTTCTTGCCGCCGACGGATTCAACATCCGTCATGCGCAAATGCTCGAACGAGGCAACATACACCGCGTCCTTGTCTTCCTGCTGTTGCGATACTGCGTTGGTCATAATGACACCCTTACTGATGATAGAAATCTTTACGCGCGGCGCACGGACAGTCTTCTTGTTATTCTTGGCGTCGTGCAGCACAATCATACCGTTGCAGCCATTTTACCTTGTGCGGCGCAAATTGACGACGCACAATCTTGATCCGAAAACCCATGACACAAGATCCACGCCCCCCTCTGCCCTCCGCGGCCCGCACCGTCTTCTTCGTTTCCGACGGCACCGGCATTACCGCCGAGACCTTCGGCCACTCGGTGCTGACGCAGTTCGATCTGCGTTTCCGCCAGATCCGCCTGCCCTTCATCGATACCATGGACAAGGCCTACGAGGCGGCGCGCAAGATCAACGAAGCCTTTGTCACCGATGGCCAGCGCCCGATCATTTTCTCCACCCTGGTGAAGAACGACCTGTCGGCCGTGATCCGCAAGTCCAGCGGCATGCACATGGACCTGATCCAGACCTTTGTCGCTCCGCTGGAGCAGGAACTGGGCGTGATGTCGACCCATACCATCGGGCGTTCGCACAATATCGTGGACAGCGAGGAATACAAGAACCGCATCGAGGCGATCAACTATTCGCTGGCGCACGACGACGGCCAGTCGCACAAGAACCTGTCCTCGGCCGATGTCATTCTGGTGGGTGTTTCGCGCTCTGGCAAGACCCCGACCAGCCTGTATCTGGCCATGCAGTACGGTATCAAGGCGGCCAACTATCCGCTGATTCCCGACGATTTCGAGCGCGACAAACTGCCATCGGCCCTGCTGGAATTTAAGAATAAAATTTTCGGATTGAGCATTACGCCCGAACGTTTGTCGGAAATACGCAACGAAAGACGCGCTGGAAGCAAGTATGCGGCCATCGAAAATTGCCGTTACGAGGTCAACGAGGCGGAAAAAATGATGAAACGCGAAGGTATTCGCTGGCTCTCCTCGACCACCAAGTCGATCGAAGAGATCTCCACGACGATCCTGCAAGAGATCAAGCCGAACCGCCGCGAGTACTAAAACGCTTGACCAAACCTGTCAGGCGTTCGCCTCGCTGGCGTTCGCCTCGCTGGACAGCACGGTCAGCGCTGCGACCAGCTGATCAAGTTCGCTGGTCTGCGTCGTGACGGCCACCGTGGCGCGCACGATATCGGTATCACCGACATTGCGCTGCACGGTAAAGATCCCGAAACGGTGCAGCAAGGTCTGTTGCAGCGCGCGTGCGTCCATGCCATCGACGGCAAACGCCACCAGCGCCGTGCCGTGCGCCGCGTCCAGCGGCGACAGCAGGCGCACGCCAGGCAGTTGCGCGGCGCGGCTGACCCAGTAATTGCGCAGCCACGCCAGGCGCTCCATCTTGGCCGGCGTGCCGCCCAGGCGTTCATGAAAATCGAGCGCGGCGGGCGCGGCCAGGATGGCGCCGATCGGCGGCATGCCCATGTGCAGACGGCTGCGGATATCGTCCAATGGATAATCATCGTCGCCGAAATGCGGCTCGATCTTGTGCAGCTGCGCGGCGCGGATGTACACAAAGCCCAGCCCCGGCGGAGCACCCAGCCATTTGTGCAGATTGAAACCGGCGAAATCGACGCCCATGGCCTGCACGTCCACGTCGACCTGCCCCAGCGCATGGGCGCTGTCGAGCAGTACGTCGATGCCGTGTTCGCGCGCCAGCGCCATGATGTCCTTCACCGGCAGTTGCTGGCCATTGGCTGGCGCCACCTGCGACAGCAGCAGCAGTTTCGGCCTGACGGCCTGGCGCATGGCTTGCGCGTAACGGGCGATGATTTCGTCATCGCTGATGGGCAAGCGCAATGTGACTTGCGTGCTGGTGACGCCACGGCGCTGCGCCAGCCAGCGCATGGCCGTGCGCGTGGCCGGATAATCGAGATTACTCCACAACACCGTATCACCGGGCGCCAGGCCATGGTATTGCGTGATCAGCACCTGCATGGACTCGGTGCCGCTGCGCGTCAGCAGGATTTCGTGCGGCTCGGCGTGAATCAGCGCGGCGACGCGCTGGCGCAGAATATCCACATGCGTGCGCGTGAATTCGCCGCGCACGAAGGGACTCAGCTGTTCATTCGTGTAGCGCACGGCTTGTTCGAAGGCGGCTTGCACGGGCGCCGCCATGGCGCCGAAATAGCCGTGTTCGAGATTGACGATGGCATCCGGCGGCGCGGGATACAACGCGGCGACCTGGCGCCACCAGGCCTCGTCACGTGTGGCACCGTCGGCGAGCAAAGGCAGAACTGGATGATCAGGCATGGCGGGCTTTGCCTGGAAGGTATCAGGACTGGCCCTGGCGCAACTGCTCGAAAAAGCAGACGGCGGCGCAGGCGGCCACGTTCAGCGATTCGATCTGGCCCAGGTGCGGAATGACCACCTGGTGTGTCGCCATCGACAGCAGATCGTCGGCCACGCCCTGCCCTTCATGGCCAAACAGCCAGGCGACGGGCTGACGCAGATCGACGTCGTACAATCGCTGGGTGGCGTAGCCGCTGGTGGCGAGTGTCGCCACTTTGGCGCCGGAAACAAGCGCCGCCAGGTCGACGTTTTCAAAGATGTCGAGCACGAAGTGCGCTCCCATCGCCGCGCGCAGGACTTTCGGCGACCAGCAGAAAGCCGTGCCGGCGCTGCAGTACACCTGCGTGATGCCCGCAGCGGCCGCGCTGCGCAGGATGGAGCCCACGTTGCCCGGGTCTTGCAGGTTATCGAGCAGCACGGCCGACACGCTCAGGGGCTGCGTCACGGCGCGTTCCGGTGTCTCGATGAGGAACATCACGCCCACGCCGTGTTCGACCTGGCTGACCGCGTGGTACAGCGCATCGGGCAAGCCCAGCACGTGCGCGCGCTGGCTTTCCAGCTGGCCGACGATGTCCGCCACTTCCGGGTTACGCAAGGCGCTTTCGCTGACGATGCACTGCTCCGGCATGCCGCGCAGCTGCAAGTAAGACTGGCACAAATGCACGCCGTCGAGCAAGGTACGGCCCGACTTGCGGCGCACCTGCGAACTGCCCGCCAGTTTCAACAAATCCTTGTATTGCGCGTTGTCGCGCGAGGTAATCGTCTTCATGCCACCACCTCTTGTCCACCGAACAGGGAGATCACATTGCGCACGGGCGCGAACGAGCGGCGGTGCACGGGCGAGGCGCCGTGCAAGTGCAAGCGCTCCAGGTGCAATTTGGTGCCATAGCCCTTGTGCTGGTCGAAGCAGTACTCCGGATAGGCCGCATGCAGGTGCACCAGGGCCGCGTCGCGCGCCGTCTTGGCCAGGATCGAGGCGGCGGAAATCGAATCGACCTTGTCGTCGCCGCCGATGATGGCCATGCCGCGTATCGGCATCACAGGGCAGCGGTTGCCGTCGATCAGGGCCAGCGTGGGTACGGTACTCAACGCCTCGACGGCGCGGCGCATGGCCAGCATCGACGCTTGCAAAATGTTCAGGCGGTCGATTTCCTCTTCCGACGCTTCGGCGATGGCCCAGGCCAGGGCCTTTGCCTTGATCTGTGGCGCCAGCAAGTCGCGCTTGGCTTCGGTGAGTTTTTTCGAATCGCGCAAGCCATCGATGGGCTGGTGCGGGTCGAGGATCACGGCAGCGGCGAAGACGGGGCCGGCCAGCGGACCGCGGCCTGCCTCGTCGACGCCACAGATGATTTCATCGAGCGAGAATGGCAAGTCGTCAAACAGGCCGGGATAGATATTTTTCACGTTGAATCTTTGGTTGGTACTGCGATTGAAGCGATGAACGGAGTTTACTTGCGGTGGGCGGCGATGACTTGCATGACGGCGTTGGCGCTCTCGCGCGCGCTGTCGCGCAGCAGGCTGTGGTGCATGTCCGTGAAGCGCTGCACCAGGCGCAAGCGCCCTGGCACGTCACTCAGCTGCTGCCACATGGCGTCGGCAAGCGCTTGCGGGCTGGCCGCGTTCTGCAGCAGCTCAGGCACCAGGTAGTCGCGCGCCAGGATATTTGGCAAACCAATCCACGGCTGGTAGCCCATATGGCGCATGATTTCCCACGATGCGCGCATCATCTTGTAGGCGATGACCATGGGCTTCTTGTACAGCGCCACTTCCAGCGACGCCGTGCCGGACGCCACCAGTACTGCATCGGCGGCGCAAATGGCCGTGTGCGAGCCGCCATCGGTGAGCAGTATCTCGACGTCCTGCAAGCCCGCTTCCGTAATCAGCTGTAAAAAGTACTGGCGCTGCTTTTCACCGGCCATGGGCGCGACGAAACGCAGCGAGCGGTCGCGCGCCAGCAGCAGCTTGCAGGCGGCCACAAAGGCCACCGCATTGTATTTGAGTTCACCCATGCGGCTGCCCGGCATCAGGGTCATCACGTTGGCATCTTCCGGCAAGCCCAGGGCGCGGCGCGCGGCCGCTTCGTCCGGCTGCAGGGGAATCATTTCAGCAAGTGGATGGCCGACATAGGTGACGGGCACGCCCGCTTTGCGGTAGATCTCTTCCTCGAACGGGAAGATCACCAGCATGTGCGAGACAGCCTTGATGATTTTCTTGATGCGTCCACCGCGCCAGGCCCAGATCTGCGGCCCGATGTAGTGCACGGTGGGGATGCCGCCTTCCTTGAGCTGCTGCTCCAGCCCCAGGTTAAAGCCAGGATAGTCGGCGCCGATGAAGACGGCGGGACGCTCCGCCAGCAACTGGTCACGCAGCGCGTTCTGGATACCCTTGATTTCGCGGTAGCGGGGAATGATCTCGAACAGGCCGCGCACGGTCAGCTTGTCCAGCGGCCAGTCGGAAATGAAACCCTGTTTGGCCATGTGCTCGCCGCCGATGCCGTGGAAGCGGGCACCGGGCAACTGCGGCACGAGGCCGGACAGCAGCCGGCTGGCCAGCAGGTCGCCCGACACCTCGCCGGCGACGATGGCGACATTGGCGACCGACAGGTCGCTGGCCTGGTCAGCGGACGATACCACGCGACGCCACGCCCAAAAATTCGCGCATGGCGCGAATGTGTTGCGCCACCTCAGGCGACGACGCCGCTTCTTCTTCGAACAGGGCTGCCTTGGATTCTTCCAGGGTCAGTCCCGCGCGGTAGATGAGTTTATACGCGGTGCGGATGCCGTTGATCTGCTCGCGCGTAAAGCCGCGGCGTTTCAAGCCCTCGATATTGACGCCATGTGCCTGCGCCGGATTGCCGTTCAGCAGTACGAAAGGCGGCACGTCCTGCGTCAGGCTGGTGCTCATGCCGACAAAGGCGTGGGCGCCGATCTTGCAGAACTGGTGCACATTGGCGAAGCCGCTCATGATGACCCAGTCGCCGATTTCCACGTGGCCCGCCAGCTGCGCGTTGTTCGAAAAAATCGTGTTGTTGCCAACCAGGCAGTCGTGCGCCAGGTGAACGTACGCCGAAATCCAGTTGTCATTGCCCAGGCGCGTCACGCCGCCACCCTGCACGGTGCCCGTGTTGAAGGTGCAAAATTCGCGGATGGTGTTGCGGTCGCCGATTTCCAGACGCGTCGCCTCACCCGCCCATTTTTTATCCTGCGGCTGCGCGCCGATGGAGGAAAACTGGAACAGGTGGTTGTCGCAGCCGATCGTCGTGTGGCCATCGATGACCACATGCGGGCCGACCTTGGTACCAGCGCCGATACGCACGTGCGGACCGATGATGGTATACGGACCCACCTCGACCGAGCTGTCGAGCTCAGCCTTCGGGTCAATCACTGCCGTAGAGTGGATGGCCGCCATCACTGCCCCGCTGGCTGGCTCGCAGACTGGCTCGCATCCTGCGCGCTACGGATGGTGCACATCAATTCCGCTTCCAGCGCCACTTTGCCGTCGACCGAGCCAACTGCCTTGTATTTCCAGATGCCGCGCGAGACGCGCAGGATTTCCACATCCATCTTCAGCTGGTCGCCCGGTTCGACAGGACGCTTGAACCGCGCATTGTCGATGCCGACAAAGTACACCACCGAATTTTCGTCGGGCTTGACGCCCATCGACAGGAACGACAGCAAGGCCGCCGTTTGCGCCAGCGCTTCGATCATCAGCACGCCAGGCATGACCGGCTTGTGCGGGAAATGGCCCTGGAAGAACTCTTCGTTGACCGTCACGTTCTTGATGGCGGTAATGGTTTTGTTCGCTTCCCAGTCCAGCACGCGGTCAACCAGCAGCAGCGGATAGCGGTGCGGCAGCAGCGATTTGATGGCCAGGATGTCGAGGGTCTTTTTTTCAGTAGTCATTTTTCGTCTTGCGTGGTCAGTGTTTTAATTGTTTTTTCAAGCGTGCGGATCTTCTCGCGCATGCTTGACAGGTTGCGCACGATGGCGGCGCTCTTTTCCCAGTCGGCGTTCTTGGCCAGCGGATAAAAACCCGTGTACTGGCCCGGTTCCGCGATCGAGCGAGACACCATGCTGCCAGAGCCGACATGGACGCGGTCGGCGATTGTCAAATGGCCCAGCACCATGGCAGCGCCGCCAAAGGTGCAGTACTTGCCGATGACGGCGCTACCGGCCACGCCGACGCAGCCGGCCATGGCCGTATGCGCGCCGATATGGCAGTTATGGCCGATCTGGATCTGGTTATCGAGCTTGACACCATCTTCGATGATTGTGTCAGCCAGTGCGCCACGGTCGATGGTGGTATTGGCGCCGATATCGACATCGTCACCGATCACCACCCTGCCCGTTTGCGGAATCTTGATGTACACGCCGCCTTCGTTGGCAAAGCCGAATCCGTCGGTACCAATCACGGCGCCGGAATGGATGATGCCGCGCTGGCCGATCACGCAGCGCGCATGAAAGGTCACGTTGGCGAGCAATTGCGTGCCCGCGCCGATGACCGCATCGCGCCCCACCACGCAGCCAGGGCCGATGATGCAGCCGGCGCCGACAATGGCGCCGGCCTCGATCACCGCGTGTGCGCCGACAGAGGCGCTGGCATCGACCTGCGCGCCGGCATCGACAAAGGCGCTCGGATGGATGCCTGCCGGTGCCTTGATCTCATGCAGTGCGGCGAAATACTGCGCCGCGCGCGCGAAATAGACATAGGGATTCGGTGTGACGATGCGCGTGCCGGCGTACTCGGCGCCGATCAGCGCATCGTCGGCAGGCGTGAGGATCAGCGCGGCAGCTCCGCTTTGCGCCGCCTGTGCGCGAAATTTGCTATTGCTGAGAAAGCTGATGTGCGAAGCGCCGGCGTCGGCCAGCGGCGCGATCCCTGTGACTTCCAGGTTGGGATCGCCCGCCAATTGACCACCGAAGCGTTCGACCAAGTCTCCTAGTCGAGTGCCCATCTTTTACCCTTATAAGAACGCCTGACTACGCCTTCTGCGCGGCGCGAATTGCGGTCTCCGAAGCTCACTGCCTCGGGCGGCCCCGTGCATACGCACAGCTCCGCTTCTCAACCACAACTCACATCCGCTCGCTAAGGCACTGCCAGGCTTAAAACCGTTTCGATTACTTGTCCAGCGCCTTCAAGACCTTGTCGGTAATGTCGATGCGCGGACTGGCCCACAGGGCTTCCTGCAGCACGATGTCATATCCTTCGATATGCGCCATCTGCTGGATGATGGTGTTGGCTTTTTCCGCGATGGCGCTGCGCTCTTCGTTCGTGCGCTGGCTCAAGTCTTCGCGAAATTCGCGCTGGCGGCGTTGCAGCTCCTTGTCCAGCTCGAAAAACTCGCGCTGGCGCTTGGCGCGCTCGGCCTCGCTCAGGGTGGGCATGTCCTTTTCCAGGGCTTCGTTGGCCACCTTGAAGCGGCTGGCCAGTTCCTGCACGGCTTTTTCGCGCGCGCGGAACTCTTCGGCCAGCTTGGCGCTGGCCGCTTTGGCCAGCCTTGACTCGTTATAAATACGTTCGCTGCTGATCCAGGCGATTTTCGACTCCTGAGCCTGCGCCTGCACCGGCAACAGCGAACTCCAGCACAATGCGATCACGGCAAGGGACTTGGGCAGGGTAGCGGATGCGGTGTTCATGATACTCCATGGTCAAAAGGTAAAAGCTGTCGCCCCGGTTCAGATGGCCGGTTAGAAACCGGTGCCCATCTGGAACTGGAAGCGCTCCAGGCGGTCAGTCGGCTTGGCGTTCAGCGGTTTGGCATAGCTCAGCTTGAGCGGGCCCACCGGTGAAATCCAGCTGATGCCCAAGCCAGCAGAATAGCGCAATTGCGAGATCCGCATTTTTTCGCCTTCCTGGTAGACCTGGCCGCCGTCAAGAAAACCGAACCAGCGCAGGCTGCGGTCATTGCCCGAACCGGGGAATGGCATCTGCAGCTCGGCATTACCGATCAGGCGCGAAGCGCCGCCCAGTGCATCGTTGGTGCTCGGTTCGACCGCGCCCAGCGAGGAACTCAGGTAGCCGCGCACCGAACCGATACCGCCGCCGTAGAAGTTCTTGAAGACCGGATACACGTGATTGCCGATGCCGTGGCCGTAATCGATCTCGCCTTTCAGCGCCAGGGTGACCTTGCTGAACAGCGGACGGAAATACTGGTGCTCATAGATGGCACGGAAGTACTTCTGGTCGCCGATCAGGTCAGCCTCCAGGTTGACGCGCTGGTAGCGGCCGATCGATGGCGTCAGGGCGCTGTCGCGGCTGTCGCGCTGCCATGCCGCCGTCAGCGGGATGGAATTCGTGGTGGCCGAACCGATACCGTCGGACGGGCCGCCATTGTCGATCACGTACTGCTTGAAGCGGATTGGGCTGGTGATGTCGGTTTCGATGCGCGAGCGCTCGGCGCCGATGCCGAAGAAGACAGTGTCGACTTCCGAGAATGGCACGCCGAAACTGACACGGCCACCGGTTTGCTTGATCTTGTAGCTGCCGATGTTCAGCGCCGGCGGTTCCGTTGTACGCAGGTAAACTTCAAAGCTGCGCGAAATACCATCGTCCGTAAAGTACGGATTGGTTTGCGAAAACGCGATCGTGCGGCTGTAATGGCTGGTATTGAGTTCGATGCCAACGGTGTTGCCGCTACCGGCGAAGTTGGCCTGCGAAATCGATGCCGACAGGGTGAACTTCTCCGATTGCGAGAAGGCACCACCGATCAGGAAGTTACCCGTCGGTTTTTCCACCACCGTCACGTTGACGTCGACCTGGTCGGTCGTGCCCTGTGCTTCCGGCGTGTCGATGGTCACGTCCTTGAAGTAGCCCAGGCGGTCGACCCTGTCGCGCGACAGCTTGATCTTGTTGCTGTCGTACCAGGACGATTCGAACTGGCGGAATTCACGGCGGATGACTTCATCGCGCGTGGTGGTGTTGCCGGCGATATTCATGTGGCGCACGTAGACGCGCTTGCCCGGATCGATGAAGAAAGTAAAACCCACTTCATGCTTCTCACGGTTGATTTCCGGATTGGCATTGACGTTGGCAAAGGCATAGCCGAACGTGGCCAGGCGGTCCTGGATGCGCTTGTTCGTGGCTGTCAGGCGCGCACCCGAGTAAATCTCGCCTTCGCGCATCAGGTTCAGGGCTTTCAGCTCTTCTTCGCGGCCGAACATCTCGCCTTCGAACTTGGTGCCGGCAATCTTGTACTTTTCACCTTCGGTGATATTGATTGTCAGGTAGATATCTTTTTTATCGGGCGTGATCGACACTTGCGTGGAGTCGACCTGCATCTCGATATAGCCGCGGTCCAGGTAGTAGGACTTCAGCGACTCGATGTCGCCCGTCAGCTTGGTCTTCGAATATTGATCCGCCTTGGTATACCAGCTGAACCAGCCGCCCGTGTTCAGGGCCAGCTGCTCACGCAGTTCCTTGTCGGTGAAGGCCTTGTTGCCGACGATGTTGATCTGCTTGATGCGGGCCACGTCGCCCTCGTCGACGGCGAACACCACGTTGACGCGGTTACGCTCGATCGGCGTGACAGTAGTGGTGATCTTCACGCCGTATAGGCCATGCGACAGGTACTGGCGCTTGAGTTCCTGTTCCGCGCGGTCGACCGAGGCCTTGTCGAAAATCTTGGCTTCGCCGACGCCGATTTCCTTCAATGCCTTGACCAGCACATCTTTTTCAAATTCCTTGGTGCCCGTGAATTCCACGGCAGCGATGGCCGGGCGCTCCTCGACCAGCACCACCAGCACGTCGCCATCGACTTCCAGGCGCACGTCCTTGAAGAAACCCGTCGCGTACAGGGCTTTGATGGCAGCGATACTCTTCTCGTCGGAGAACGTTTCGCCGACGCGCACCGGCAGGTAGCTGAAAACAGTGCCCGCTTCAGTACGCTGGATCCCTTCGACCCGGATGTCCTTGACAGTAAATGGCTGGACGGCCAGCGCATGGCCAGCACAGAAGGCCATGACGGCGGCGCCGATCAGGCTGCGACGAAAGGAAGGCAAGGCAAAACGAGCAGAATGTAATTTCATTGGGGTTATTCAATGGGTAAATCAATGGACAACATACACAAAAGATTGCTTGTGCGACTCACGCAATGGCATCAACCACCGCCCTAATTAAGCAATCGCAACACGTCATTAAAGACGGCAAGCACCATCAAGGTCAGTAACAAACCGATCCCCAGGCGCTGGGCAATCTCGCCTACGCGCTCCGGCAAGGGGCGTCCGGTCAAAACTTCCAGCGAATAATACAGCAAATGCCCGCCATCCAGAACAGGAATGGGTAGCAAATTCATCACGCCCAGACTGATACTGATGAAGGCGATGAAGCTCAGGTAGCTTACCAGGCCGATGCGCGCCGTCTGGCCCGCGTAATCGGCGATGGTAATGGGCCCCGTCACATTCTTCAGCGAGACCTGGCCGGTGACCATTTTACCCAGCATTTTCAGGCTCATGACACTGGTATCCCAGACCTTGGCAGACGCCTTGCCCACGGCAGAGAACGGTCCGGAGGCCACGGTAATCATATCCGGCACCTGTCCCAGCTTTGCCTGGATCTTACCAACTGTTACAGCTCCCTCTGTCCCTGTGCCCGGCACGGCGTCCGGCGTAATGGGCAAGGTCAGGTCCTGGCCCTGGCGCAACAGTTGCAATTGCAAGGTCCGGCCAGGCGCCTGGCTCAGGGTGGCGATGACGGCCGCCACGTCGTGCACGGGCTGTTCGTCGATGGCCAGGATCTGGTCGTTTTTCTGCAGGCCGGCGCGCGCGGCGGCGCCATCGGGCATGATTTCCATCAGGGTGGGCGCGGAACGGGCCAGGGTCAGGCCCAGCTTGCCCAGCACGTCGCCTTCAAGGTCCGTCTCCGTCAGGCTGGCCGTCGGCAAGGTCGCTTCCTGCTGGCCGCGGTCGGGGCGGCGCACTTCGATGCGGGCCGGCTGCTTGTCGAGGGTGGCCTGGATCAGCTCCCAACGCAGTTCGGACCAGCTGGCCACGGCCTTGCCATTCACCGCTTCGACCGTATCGCCGCTGCGCAAGCCAGCCGCATAGGCCGCTGTCTGCTCGGCTACGGGGCCGAGCTTGCTCGACGGCTCTTCGATGCCATGCATGAACAGTCCCGCGTACAGCACGATGGCGACGAGGAAATTGGCCAGCGGGCCGGCGGCCACGATGGCAATGCGGCGCCACACGCTCTGGCGCGTGAATTCGCGGCGCAATTCGCTTTCCGGCAAGTCGCTGAGGTCTTGCGCGCGGCTGTCGAGCATGCTGACATAGCCGCCCAGCGGCAGCGCGGAAATAGCCCATTCCGTCTGGTCCTTGCCAAACTTGCGCGAATACACCACTTTCCCCATGCCGATCGAGAAGCGCAGCACTTTCACGCCGCACCAGCGCGCCACCAGGTAGTGACCCAGCTCGTGCAAGGTAATCAGCGAACCGAGCGCGACGATAAAAGCCAGCAAGGTGGTGATCAGCGTCATGCGGCCAGCCTTTGGGCGATATACGCGTGCGCGGCCACGCGGGCCAGGCGGTCCTGCTCCATCACGGCCTCGATGCTGGAGGCGGCGCCATGCGGCACAGTCTCGATCACATGGGCGATGACGCGGTCGATCTGGCGGAAGCCGATCTGCTCGTCGAGGAAGGATTGCACGGCCACTTCATTGGCCGCATTGAGCAGGGCCGGCGCCGTGCCGCCCGTGCGCAAGGCGTCGAACGCCAGCGCCAGGCAAGGGAAACGACGGAAATCGGGACGTTCGAACTGCAGGGTTGCCACTTGCGCCAGGTCCAGCTGCGCCACGCCGGAAGCGATGCGCTGCGGATACGCCAGCGCATGGGCGATCGGCGTGCGCATGTCCGGGTTACCCAACTGGGCCAGCACGGAACCGTCGATATACGACACCATCGAATGGATCACGCTTTGCGGGTGGATCAGCACTTCGATCTGCTCGGCAGGCGCGCCGAACAGCCAGTGCGCCTCGATTACCTCCAGCCCCTTGTTCATCATGGTGGCCGAATCGACGGAAATCTTGCGCCCCATGGCCCAGGTCGGATGCTTGCAGGCCTGGTCCGGCGTAACCTTGTCGAGCGTCTCGACGTCGCGCGTGAGGAAGGGGCCGCCGGAAGCCGTCAGCACGATTTTTGCCACGCCAGCGGCGCCTGGCGCGCGACCATGGGCGTGCGGCATGCATTGGAAGATGGCGTTATGCTCACTGTCGATGGGCAACAGCACGGCGCCGTTATCGTGCACGGCATCGATGAACAGCTGGCCAGACATGACCAGCGCCTCCTTATTGGCCAACAATACTTTCTTGCCAGCACGTGCCGCCGCCAAGGTAGGCGCCAGGCCTGCTGCGCCAACGATGGCCGCCATCACGCCCGTCACCTGCGGCGCGCTGGCAATGGCGCACAGGGCCTCCACGCCGTACTCGACTTGCGTATCAACGCCCTGCCCGCGCAGCAACCGCGTCAGTTCAAGAGCGGCTTCCGCAGTGCCGACGACAGCGCGCTGCGGACGGAACTTCAGACACTGGGCGGCCAGTTCGGCCACGCGGCTGTGTGCACTCAGCGCATAAACGCTGTATTGCTCGGGATGACGCGCGAGCACGTCCAGGGTAGACACGCCGATCGAGCCGGTCGCGCCAAGGATGGTGATGTATTGCATGAGTTTCCTTAAAGCCAACTGGCCACGAGGGCGGCAAATGGCAGGACCGGGATCAGCGCGTCGATACGGTCGAGTACACCGCCGTGGCCGGGCAGCAGGTTGCTGCTGTCCTTGATGCCGGCGCGGCGCTTCAGTTGGGATTCAAACAGGTCGCCGACGATGCTGGCAGCGACGACCAGCAGCAGCACCAGCAAGGCCACCAGCCAACCGCGGCGCAATTGCAGCTGCACGGCAAAGGTGTCTTGCAGCACTGGCAGCGATGGCGCGGCAACGATGGTGATGGCGGCGATGAGCAAGACGGCGATCCCGCCGCCGATGGCACCCTCCCAGGATTTCCCCGGGGAAATACTTGGCGCCAGCTTGCGCTTGCCGAAAGCCTTGCCCGAGAAATACGCGCCGATATCGGCGATCCACACGAGCGCCATGACGGACAGCAGGAACAAAGGGCTATGCAGGAACAAGGCAATGATGGCGACGAAGCAGCCGACGATGGTGACCGGATACACCAGACTGAGCAAGGTATTGCCCAAGCCTTCGGTGGGTGGCAAGCCCGTCGCCAGCGATGGCACGAAACGGATCAGCCAGATGGCCACGCACAGGGCGAACCAGAAATTGAGCTGCGCCATGCCGTTACCGACAAAAAACGTATACGCGAAGGCGGCAGTCCAGACGGCAGCAATCAGGAGCGCCTGGCGATTTTTGAAGATGCGGAAGCTTTCCCATACGGCGGCGCCGAAGAACGCCGTGGCGATCACGGCGAAGGCAGGGAAATAATTCAGATACAGAACCGGCAGCAAGACCGCCAACAGGACCAGGGCGGTGATTATCCGTGTTTTCAGCATCAGTTTGTCTTTTCAGTTAATTGCGCGCTAGTGCGGCCGAAGCGCCGTTCGCGCTGCTGGTAAGACGCGATTGCCGCGTCGAGGCATTCTTCGTTGAAGTCGGGCCAGAAAGTCTCGGTGAAAAACAGCTCAGTGTACGCCAGTTGCCACAGCAGGAAATTGGAAATGCGCTGCTCGCCGCCGGTGCGGATGAACAGGTCAGGCTCGGGCGCATAGGCCATGGCCAAGTGCGGCGCCAGTTGTTCTTCCGTGTAAGCCTGTCCGGCAGGCTGGCCCTTGGCTACAGCCTCGACCGTCATTTTGTTGACTGCCTGCATGATGTCCCATCGGCCGCCATAATTAGCGCAGATGGTCACCGTCAGACGCGTGTTGCGGGCCGTCTTGCGTTCCGCATCGGCGATCAGGGTTTGCAATTGGTCGTTGAAGCGGGACAAGTCACCCACCACTTTCAGGCGGATGTCATTGGCATGCATTTTGACCACTTCGCGTTCCAGCATGGTAACGAACAGGCGCATCAGCATCGACACCTCCTCTTCCGGGCGGCGCCAGTTTTCCGAACTGAAAGCAAACAGGGTCAGATACTCGACGCCCCGTTCCAGGCAGGTCTCGACGACACCGCGCACGGCGTCAGCGCCCTTTACGTGGCCAGCCACGCGCGGCAAGAAGCGTTTGGTTGCCCAGCGGCCATTGCCATCCATAATGATTGCCACATGGCGCGGCACCGTGCCAACCTCAGGTACTGCCGTTGTCGAACTCGAATAGATCATGAAAACACGAATACCAAAAAATAACAGATAACTATTATGCGCCAAATAGCACTGCCCGGAAAAGCCATGCTTTTCCGGGCAGCGTCAAAAGGACTGAAAACTAGACCGTCAGCACTTCTTTTTCTTTATCGACTACCATCTTGTCTATGTCGGCAATAAACTTGTCCGTCAGCTTCTGCACTTCTTCCGACGAGCGACGCTCATCGTCCTCGGAGCAGGCTTTTTCCTTGACCAGCTTCTTCAGCGACTCGTTCGCGTCGCGACGAATATTACGCACGGCAATCTTCGCGTCTTCCGCTTCGCTCTTGACCAGCTTGACCATTTCCTTGCGGCGCTCTTCCGTCAGCGGCGGCGTCGGGACGCGGATCAGGTCGCCCTGTGCCGATGGGTTCAAGCCCAGGTCGGCGTCGCGGATAGCTTTTTCAACGGTCGAGGCCATTTTCTTTTCGTACGGCTGCACACCGATGGTACGCGCGTCGATCAGGGTCACGTTGGCAACCTGGGTCAGCGCAGTGGGCGAACCGTAGTAATCGACCATCACGTGGTCCAGGATGCCCGTATGGGCGCGACCGGTACGCACCTTGGCCAGGTCGGCCCGCAGTGTTTCCAGCGACTTCGTCATGCGTTCCTGGGCGTTCTTTTTAACGTCAGCTAAGGACATGCTGCTCTCCAATCTTGATAATAATAAATATACTACTGTGCCAGGCTCAGGAAACAAGCCCGCGCAGTCGGGAGTCTGGAAACCATCCATGGCAACCATGGATGGCTTCCATATCTCCTTAAACGTGCACTAAGGTGCCTTCATCCTCGCCCATGATGACGCGCATCAGCGCGCCTGGCTTGGTGATCGAAAACACTTTAATTGGCAGTTTCTGGTCGCGGCACAGGGCGAATGCGGTGGCATCCATCACTTGCAGGTGCTTGGCGATGGCGTCGTCGAACGTAATCGTGTGGAACAGGGTGGCGTTCGGATCCTTCTTCGGATCGGCCGTGTAGACGCCGTCGACCTTGGTGGCCTTCAGGACGATCTCGGCACTGATCTCGGAACCGCGCAGGGCGGCCGCCGTGTCGGTAGTGAAGAACGGATTGCCGGTGCCGGCGGCGAAGACGACCACTTTGCCTTCTTCCAGGTATTGCAGGGCTTTCGGACGGACGTACGGCTCGACAACTTGTTCGATGCCGATGGCCGACATGACGCGTGCGGTGATCCCGACATGGCGCATGGCATCGGCCAGGGCCAGTGCATTCATCACGGTGGCGAGCATGCCCATGTAGTCGGCGGTGGCACGATCCATGCCTTGCGCACCAGGCGCAACGCCGCGGAAGATATTGCCGCCGCCAATCACGATTGCCAGTTCCACACCCAATTTCGCCACCTCGGCCACATCGGCCACCATGCGCTCGATCGTGGCGCGGTTGATGCCGTAGGGATCATCGCCCATCAGGGCTTCGCCGGACAACTTGAGGAGGACGCGCTTGTAGGCTGGTTTTGACATGAGCTGGGGCTCCATAAATGAGTTTATTCGAGTATGACATGGCGCAGCGCCTTGCAGCGCCGGACAGGCGCGCGGGGCTGCCCATGCCGCCGCCCGGCACGACAGGTGCGGGCGGGCCAAAAAAACGGGCCTCTCGGCCCGCTTTACTTACGCTCCCTGGGAGGCAGCCATCTGTGCTGCGACTTCTGCTGCGAAGTCGTCTTGCTTCTTCTCGATGCCCTCGCCTACCACGTACATGGCAAAACCCTTGACGCTGGTGTTAGCCGCCTTCAGCATTTGCTCAACCGACAGCTTGTCGTTTTTCACGAAAGCCTGGTTCAGCAGCGATACTTCTTTCAGGAACTTCTGTACGGAACCTTCCAGGCGCTTGGCCAGGATTTCCGGCGATTGCGCTGGCTTGCCTTCGGCGGCCGCTTTGGCTGCGTCTTCTTCGGCTTTCAGTTGTGCAACCGAACGCTCTTTTTCGATCAGTTCCGCTGGAACTTCGTTCGAAGACAGCGACACTGGCTTCATGGCAGCGATGTGCATGGCCACGTCTTTGCCTACTTGCTCATCGGCACCGTCGAATTCGACGATCACGCCAATGCGCGAACCGTGCAGGTACGAAGCCAGCTTGTTGCTGGTTTCGAAACGCTGGAAGCGGCGGATGGTCATGTTTTCGCCAATTTTGCCGATCAGGGCAGCGCGCACTTCTTCCAGGGTCTTGCCATCGAGTGGCAGGGCCAGCAGGGCAGCTACGTCAGCCGGGTTGTGTTCTGCTACCAGACGGGCAGCGTTGTTGGCCAGTGCCAGGAAATCGTCGTTTTTCGCAACGAAGTCGGTTTCCGAGTTGACTTCGACCAGGGCGCCTACGCCATTGGCGATGTAGGTTGCCACGACGCCTTCAGCGGTGATACGTGCCGATGCTTTCGATGCCTTGCCGCCCAGTTTGACGCGCAGGATCTCTTCCGCACGAGCCATGTCGCCATCGGCTTCGGTCAGTGCCTTTTTGCATTCCATCATTGGTGCGTCGGTTTTGCCGCGCAATTCGCCTACCATCGCTGCTGTAATCGCTGCCATGTGTTTCTCCTGATTCGGTGAGTCGATAGTCGCGGCCGGGCAGGTATGCCTCGCCAGCGGTCACTATCGTTTTTTTGTTAAAAAAAAGGGGGAGCTGCTGCCACCCCTTTTCCCTTACTGCTGTGCTTACAAACGGCTATCTCGCGATAGCCTGGCTATTAAGCCTGTTCGTTCACTTCGACGAATTCGTCGCCAGCGGCTGCTTTAACCATTTCAACAACTTCGTTACCGGCAGCTGCACGGCCTTCGATGATTGCATCAGCAACACCGCGAGCGTACAACATGATGGCTTTCGAGGAGTCATCGTTACCTGGGATCACGAAGTTCACGCCTTCTGGGGAGTGGTTGGTATCGACAACGCCGATGACCGGGATACCCAGTTTAGCTGCTTCGGTGATCGCACCTTTGTGGTAGCCGACGTCCACAACGAAGATTGCGTCAGGAATGCCGCCCATATCCTTGATGCCGCCGATCGATTTTTGCAGCTTGATCATTTCGCGGGAGAACATCAGCGCTTCTTTTTTCGACAGCTTCTCGATCGAACCGTCTTCGACCATCACTTCCATGTCCTTCAGACGCTTGATCGAGGTTTTGATCGTTTTGAAGTTGGTCAGCATGCCGCCCAACCAACGTTGATCAACGAAAGGCACGCCAGCGCGTTGTGCTTCAGCAGCGATGATTTCGCGAGCTTGACGCTTGGTACCGACCATCAGGATGGTGCCACGGTTTGCAGCCAGTTGACGCACGTGCTTCATTGCGTCCTGGTACATCGCCATGGTTTTTTCCAGGTTGATGATGTGGATCTTGTTGCGATGGCCGAAGATGAACGGTGCCATTTTTGGATTCCAAAAACGGGTTTGGTGACCAAAGTGGACACCGGCTTCCAGCATTTCGCGCATTGTTACGGACATTATTAACTCCAGGGTTGGGTCTGGAATCCGATCAGTCACCATACAGGCACCCTTGTCGACCGGATTCGCGTGTTTATTTAAAATTAAAGACACTATTTATTGCATTGCTCAAAAGTGAATTCAAGCAACCCGGGATTCTACACCAAAATGACCGCCGCATCAAGTCCGCACTGCAAATCGCCCGCCCGGCGGAAACGTCCTATGCACCACTATGGTGCAAGACATGGCCGCCGCGGCAGCGCCTCTCCATTCCCCCCACAAATCGCCGCCCGGCCATAGGAAGGAGGCGGCGAATTCAGGGCGGCTCGTTTATAATTTCGACATATTTGCAGACTTTTTCCCCTACACAGGAATCGTCTGTGCTTTTCACCCGCGCTTTTCAGCCGAATATCTTGCAGATTGCGAATTACACCATGTCCACCATCCGTATTAATAGCGCCGCCGACATCGAAGGCATGCGCGTTGCCGGCAAGCTCGGCGCCGAAGTGCTCGACTACATCACCCCCTTCGTCAAGGTGGGCGTCACCACGGGCGAACTTGACCGCCTGTGCCACGAATACATGGTCAATGTGCAGGGCACCATTCCCGCCCCGCTGAACTACTGCCCGCCCGGCTATACGCCGTACCCGAAAGCCATCTGCACCTCCGTCAACGACGTCATCTGCCACGGCATTCCGGGCGACAAGGTCTTGAAGAGCGGCGACTCCGTCAACCTCGACATCACCGTCATCAAGGATGGCTATCACGGCGACAACAGCCGCATGTTCCTCGTCGGCACGCCCACCATCCTGGCCAAGCGCCTGTCGGAAATCACCTATGAATGCATGTGGCTGGGCATAGACCAGATCAAACCGGGCGCGCACCTGGGCGATATCGGACACGCCATCCAGCAACACGCGGAAAAAGCAGGCTACAGCGTGGTGCGCGAATTCTGCGGCCACGGCATCGGCAAGGTCTTCCATGAAGAACCGCAAGTGCTGCACTACGGCAAACCAGGCACCCTGGAGCGCCTGGAGGCGGGCATGATTTTCACCGTGGAACCGATGATCAACTCGGGCCGCCGCGAGATCCGCGAAATGAACGATGGCTGGACCATCAAAACCAAGGACCGCAGCCTGTCGGCGCAGTGGGAACACACGGTGCTGGTGACGGAAACGGGCTATGAAGTGCTGACCGTCTCGCCTGGCATGCCGCCGCCGCCCGCCTTGATCCTGAACAAAGCCTGATTCTTCCATCACACGCACCGCCACCCCAGGGCCCAGATGAAAAAGCAAGTTCGGGAACAGCTGAAACAGCAACTGAAAGCCGACCGCCAGGTCGTCATTGCGGCCTTCCAGGCCGATGGCAAGCCTGAAAAACTGCTGCGCGGCCTTCGCCACAGCGTCGATGGGGTGCTGGCGCGCGCCTGGCAGGAAGCGGGTTTGCCTCCCGGCACTGCCCTGGTGGGCGTGGGCGGCTACGGCCGCGGTGAACTGTTTCCGTATTCCGACGTCGATTTGCTGATCCTGCTGCAGCAGGCGCCGGACGCGGCGACACAGGAAAAGCTCGAGGAACTGGTGCAACTGCTGTGGGACCTGGGCCTGGAAATCGGCCACAGCATCCGTACGGTCGAGGAGTGCATGGTCGAATCGAAAGCCGACATCACCGTGCAAACGAGCCTGCTCGAAGCGCGCCTCGTGTGCGGCAACGAGGACTTGTTCGCGCAATTGCAGCAGCGCTACGAGGCCGCCATGGACCCGCAGGCGTTTTTCCAGGCGAAAACGGCGGAAATGCGCCAGCGCCATGCCAAATACGAAGACACGGCCTTCAGCCTGGAGCCCAATTGCAAGGAAAGCCCGGGCGGCTTGCGCGACTTGCAGGTGATTTTGTGGGTGGCCAAGGCGGCCGGCCTGGCCAATTCCTGGCGCACCCTGGCCACGGGGGGCCTGATCACCCTGACGGAAGCGCGCCAGTTGATGGAAAAGGAGCGCGCCTTCAAGGATATCCGCGTGCGTTTGCACCTGCATGCGGGGCGGCGCGAAGACCGCCTGGTGTTCGACGTGCAGACGGCGATTGCCGAATCACTGGGCCTGCAAGCCACGGGCAGCGGGCCGCACATGCGCCGCGCCAGCGAATTTCTCATGCAGCGCTATTACTGGGCCGCCAAGACGGTGACCCAGCTCAACACGATTCTGCTGCAAAATATCGAGGCACGGCTGTTTCCCCAAGACGATGTGGCCGTGCCCATCAACGAACGCTTCAATGAAGTCAACAGCCTGATCGACATCAGCGCCGACGATACGTTCGAGCAATACCCGTCGGCCATGCTGGAAATATTTGTCCTGATGACGGAACGCCCTGCCCTGAAGGGCATGACGTCGCGCGCCACGCGGGCCCTGTGGCATGCGCGCTTCAAGATCGATGCCGCCTTCCGCCAGGATCCCGTCAACCGCGCCCTCTTCCTGCGCATCATGCGGGCGCCCGTGGGCATCATCCATGCGCTGCGGCGTATGAACGAGATGAGCATCCTGGGGCGCTACCTGCCGAATTTCCGCCGCATCGTCGGGCAGATGCAGCATGACCTGTTCCACGTGTACACGGTCGACCAGCACATTTTGATGGTGGTGCGCAACATGCGCCGCTTCACCATGAGCGAACATGCGCACGAATACCCGTTCTGCAGCCAGCTGATGGCCGATTTCTCGCAATCGTGGCTGCTGTACGTGGCGGCCCTGTTCCACGACATCGCCAAGGGCCGCGGCGGCGACCATTCCAAGCTGGGCGTGGCCGACGCCACCCAGTTCTGCCAGGACCACGGCATGTCGGCAGAGGACACGGAACTGGTGGCCTTCCTGGTGGAAAATCACCTGACCATGTCGCAAGTGGCGCAAAAGCAGGACCTGTCCGACCCCGACGTCATCGCCGCCTTTGCGAAAGTGGTCAAGGACGAGCGCCACCTGACGGGCCTGTACCTGCTGACGGTGGCCGACATCCGCGGCACCAGTCCGAAAGTGTGGAACGCATGGAAAGGCAAACTGCTGGAAGACCTGTACAAGATCACCCTGCGCGTGCTGGGCGGCGAACCGCATACGGCCGACCGCGAACTGAAGAACCGCCAGCAGGAAGCGCTGGCCACGCTGCGCCTGTACGGCCTGCCGCCCGATGCCCATCTGAAACTGTGGCAGCAACTGGACGTGGCGTATTTCCTGCGCCACGACGCCTCCGACATCGCCTGGCAGACGCGCTCGCTGTATGACAAGCTCGACAGCAAGTTGCCGGTGGTAAAATGCCGTTTGGCCCCCATCGGCGAAGGCTTGCAGGTAGCCGTGTACGTGGCCGACCAGCCCGACCTGTTCGCGCGTATCTGCAGCTATTTCGACCGCAAGAATTTCAGCATCCTTGACGCGAAGATCCACACGACCAGGAATGGCTACGCGCTCGACACTTTCCTCGTCACGGAGCAGAATTTCGCCAAGAGCTACCGCGACATCATCAGCCTGATCGAACACGAGCTGGGCGAACTGCTGCAGTCGCAAACGCCGCTGCCGCCGCCGGGCAAGGGACGGCTGTCGCGCCTGTCGCGCACTTTCCCCTTCCAGCCGACGGTGGATTTGCGGCCCGACGAAAGGGGACAGTACTACCTGCTGTCGGTGGCCGCCAACGACCGCACGGGTCTGCTGTATGCGATCGCCAATGTGCTGACCAAGTACCGCATCAACCTGCACACGGCCAAGATCATGACCCTGGGCGAACGGGTCGAAGACGTCTTCCTCGTCGACGGTCCCGCGCTCAACAATGCCCGCAACCAGATATTGCTGGAAACCGATTTACTCGATGCGCTGAAGGTGTAAACCTTGCGTGCAGCGCCTACCCTTACTGAAACTGAAACAACATGACCGAAGAATTATTACGCTTGTCCAAACGCATGTCCGAACTGGGCCTGTGCTCGCGCCGTGAAGCCGATGAATGGATCGCGCGCGGCTGGGTCCGCGTCGATGGCAAGGTGGTGTCCGAGCTGGGCAGCAAGGTCTATCCCAGCCAGCGCGTCACCGTGGAACGCCAGGCGGCAGCCGAGCAGTCGAAGCGCGTCACCGTATTGATCAACAAACCCGTCGGCTATGTCAGCGGCCAGGCCGAAGACGGCTACACGCCCGCCGTGGCGCTGATCAAGGCGGAAAACCGCTGGGCGGAAGACCGCAGCCCGGAACAGTTCCACCCGACCCAGCTGCGCAGCCTGGTTGCCGCCGGCCGCCTGGACATCGATTCCGTCGGCTTGCTGGTCTTGACGCAGGATGGGCGCGTGGCCAAACAGCTGATCGGCCACGATACCGATATCGACAAGGAATACCTGGTGCGCGTGAGCTACACCAAAGGCGATACCCTGCCCGACAGCGAGCTGAAAAGGCTCAACCATGGCTTGTGGCTCGACGGCAAACCGCTGCTGCCGGCCAAGGTGCGCTGGCAAAATGAAGACCAGCTGAGCTTTACCTTGCGCGAAGGCAAGAAACGCCAGATCCGCCGCATGTGCGAAGCCGTCGGCCTGAAAGTGCTGGGTCTGAAACGCGTGCGCATCGGCAAGGTCAAGCTGGGCGACTTGCCAACGGGCCAATGGCGCTACCTGAGCGCGGACGAACAGTTTTAAGCGACGGTATCGAGATGGCATGCGCCCCGGCATGCCATGCTACATAAGCCACAGGAATATAGTGATATAAAAACAATTATTGTGATTTACTTAGTAAATATTGCCTTAAACCTATACACTATTCCCCATTAGAACAAAAGAGATACGCTGTCGTGAACGATCCCATCCCCAATCCCCTGCGCAAAGGCGCGCCCAGCCTGGCCGATGTGGCCGAGCCTATGGAGCCAGGCACCAAGCCGCACCATATGAGCGATCCGTGGGATATCGGCGAAACCCTATGCAGCCTGGCTGATAACGGCGACGCCATTTCCATCTACCCGACAGGCGGCGAAGATGTCATCATGGCGCGCATATTGTCCGTCGACGATGACTTGCCGCAATTCGTGCTGGAACTGAATGAAGGCGCGACCCTGCCGCCTGGTGGCGCCACGTTTGTGTCGTGGGTGCAAAGCGCCAAGCTGCAATTTACCATCAATGGCGAATGGGAGGCCTATCCCGAGCGGCCGAACGTCTACCTGACGAACTTCCCCAGCCATTGCCTAGTGCTGGAACGGCGCGAATCGGCACGCCTGGAAACACCGCTGGGCGTGTACTACCTGGCCGCCTTTGTGCTGGAAGGACGGCCGTATGAATTGCAGCTGTATGACTTCTCGGCCGGCGGCATCGGCATGCGTGCCCACCCGCGCGATACGGTCGGCCTGTATGTGGGCCGCAAACTGTCGCGCGTGCGCCTGGAACTGGGGCCGGACAAAGTCATGATCGCCGACCTGGAAATCCGCCTGTCGCGCACCTTCCGCTCCTTCCTGCTGGGCGAGCAAGTGCAGATCGGCTGCCGCTTCCTGAACCTGACGGATGCCATGCAAGATGAGCTGAAAGCCTTGCTCGACAACCTGGGCAGCAACCGCAAGGTGCGCTGAGCTGCACCACATGAAAAAATGGCCGCCCAGCTGATAGCTGCGCGGCCATTTTTCATACTTACCCGGCACTGCGACTGACAACGTTCGGGGCCTGACCCGGCGGGTCAGCCCCCAGCTTAAGCGCCAATCAATCGTCGTCGTTCGGGTCCAGGTCGGGGAACATCACTTCCGTATAACCGAATTGCGTAAAATCAACGATACGCATCGGATACAAAATACCGTGCAAGTGATCCACTTCATGCTGCACCACGCGGGCATGGAAGCCGTCGCAGTCGCGGCTGATGGGCTGGCCAAACTGGTCCACGCCTTCATAGTGCAGTTCGCTCCAGCGCGGCACGCTGCCGCGCATACCAGGCACGGACAGGCAGCCTTCAAAGCCCTCTTCCTTGCGCTCTGACAAAGGCGTCAGCACAGGGTTGATCAACACGGTTTCCGGCACTTGCGGCGCATCGGGATAGCGCAGATTCTGCTTAAAGCCGTAAATCACCAGTTGCAGGTTGATGCCGATCTGCGGCGCCGCCAGGCCCGCGCCATTGGCGGCATGCATGGTGTCGAACATGTCGGCGATCAAGGCGTGTAATTCGGGCGTATCGAAGTCACGCACGGGCTCGGCCATGCGCAGCAAGCGTGGATCGCCCATCTTCAGAATCTCGCGTACCGTCATTTTTCGCCCAGTGTTGTTTGCAGTTCTTGCAAGTAAGCGCGGAAGGCAGCACCCGTTTCCGGATGCTTCATACCCATCGCCGTCGTGGCCTTCAGATAACCAAGTTTGGAGCCGCAATCATAACGCTGCCCCTGGTAGCGGTAAGCCAGCACGCGCTCTTCGCGCATCAGGGCGGCGATGCCGTCCGTCAACTGGATTTCGCCGCCGGCGCCCGTGCCGATATTTTCCAGGTGGTTAAAGATACGGCTGGTCAGCACATAACGGCCCACCACGGCCAGGGTCGATGGCGCCTCTTCCGGCGCAGGCTTTTCCACAATGGCCGAGACCAGTTCCAGGTCGGGCTGATAATTCTTTGCCGATACGATACCGTATTGCTTGGTTTCCGCGCGCGGCACATCCTGCACCGCCAGCAGCGAGCAATTTTCATACTGGAAGACATCGGTCATCTGCGCCAGCACGGGGCGCACGCCCTCTTCCACATCCATGAAATCGTCAGCCAGCAAGACAGCAAACGGTTCGTCGCCGATCACGGGACGGGCGCACAGCACGGCATGCCCCAGGCCCAGCGGCGCCGACTGGCGTATGTAAATGCAATTGACGTGCTTGGGAATGACATTTTGCACCATCTCGAGCAACTGGCGCTTGCCGGCCGCTTCCAGCTCCGACTCCAGCTCATAGGCAGTATCGAAATGATCTTCAATGGCGCGCTTGTTGCGACCCGTGATGAAGATCATTTCCGTGATGCCGGCCGCCACCGCTTCTTCCACCGCGTACTGGATCAACGGCTTGTCGACGATGGGCAGCATTTCCTTCGGTTGTGCCTTGGTCGCAGGCAAGAAACGGCTGCCCAGGCCGGCGACGGGAAAGACTGCTTTTCTGATTTTTTTCATGGGTCTTCTATAATATTTTAATGATTAGTCTTGCGCGAGCAAGGCTAGCAAACCAGCTTCGTCGAGTATGGCCACGCCCAGTTCCTGCGCCTTGGCCAGCTTGCTGCCAGCGTCCGAGCCGGCCACGACGTAAGCGGTTTTCTTTGACACGGAACCGCTGACTTTGCCACCGGCCGCCTCGATCAGCTCCGCAGCCTCGTCGCGGCTCATAGTGGGCAAGGTGCCCGTCAGGACGAAAGTCTTGCCGTCCAGCTTGCCACCAGCCGCTGGCATTTCAGGTAATTGTGACAGTAATTCATTTCGCAAGGCGTCCAGTTGAGCTAGCAGCCTGACATTGCCGTCATTGGCCAGCCATTGCGCCAGCGATTCAGCCACGGCGGCGGGCAAGCCCGCGTGGAAGCTCGCGCCCTGCGCCGCCAGACTGGCCAGGGTCACGCCCCGCTCCACCAGTTGCTTGCTGCGCGGTTCCGTCAGCTTTGGGATACCGATAGCGGCCAGCAGCGTGGTTTGCTCCAGTTGCGTGCGCAGCTTCGCACTGGGCGCGTGTTCACCCTGCGGCGTGACGCCAGCATCCAGCAATGCCTGCAGCGCCTGCTGGTTCTTTTCTTCTGCAAAGAAATCGGCAATGGACTCGGCCACGGTGCCGCCGATATCGGGCAGCACGCGCAGCAAGGCCGCCGGCGCCTGCCGCACATACGCCAGACTGCCCAGCCACTCGGCCAGGGTCTTGGCCGTCGACTCACCCACGTGGCGGATGCCCAGCGCGAACAGGAAACGCTCGAGCGGCGGGCGCTTGCTCGCGTCTATGCCAGCCAGCAAGTTTTCCGCCCATTTGGTGGGAATCTTGCCTTGTTGCACTGTTTCTGGCGTCGAACCATCGCGCTCGTCGGCGCGCAGCTTCATTTCCAGCAGTTTGTCCAGGGTCAGGCTGTACAGGTCGGCCAGGCCATGCACGTATTCCAGTTCGACCAGGGTATCGATATAACGTTCGCCCAGGCCTTCGATATCCATCATGCGGCGGCCCGCGAAATGGCGGAATGCTTCCTTGCGCTGAGCCGAACAGAACAGGCCGCCCGAGCAGCGGGCGATCGCTTCGCCCACTTCGCGCACCACGTGGGAATCGCAAACAGGGCAGCGTTCCAGCATCTTGAAAGGCGGCGGCGCCGGTTCGGGGCGCTTGTCCAGCACCACGGACAGCACTTCAGGGATCACATCGCCGGCACGGCGCACGACGACGGTATCGCCCACGCGCACATCCTTGCGCAGCACTTCATCTTCATTGTGCAAGGTGGCGTTGGTCACCGTCACGCCGCCGACGGACACGGGCGCCAGGCGCGCCACGGGCGTCATGGCGCCCGTGCGGCCCACCTGGATATCGATACCCAGCACCACGGTCAAGGCTTCTTCGGCGGGGAACTTGTGCGCCAGCGCAAAACGGGGGGCGCGCGACACAAAGCCCAGCTCCTGCTGGTCTTGCGTCGCGTTCACCTTGTAGACCACACCGTCGATTTCATAGGGCAAGGCGGGACGACGCGCGCCGATATCGGCGTAGTATGCCAGCAAGCCCTTTGCGCCCTGCACAACACGGCGTTCCTTGGACACGGGAATGCCCAGGGTTGCGTACCAGTCCAGCAAGGCCGAATGCGACACCGGCATGGCGGCGCCACCGAGGGCGCCGATGCCGTAGGCATAAAAACGCAGCTTGCGCTGTGCAGTGATGCGCGAATCGAGCTGACGCAGGCTGCCGGCTGCCGCATTGCGGGGATTGGCGAACTCCTTGTGTCCCGCCACACGCTGGCGTTCGTTCAGGCGGGCGAAATCGGCCTTGAACATCATCACTTCGCCGCGCACATCGAGCACGGAGGGAATCATGTCGCCCTGCAAGCGCAGCGGAATGCCAGCGATGGTGCGGATATTGGCCGTCACGTCCTCGCCCGTGGCGCCATCGCCGCGCGTGGCCGCCTGCACGAACAAACCGTTTTCATAGCGCAGGTTGATGGCCAGGCCATCGAATTTCACCTCGGCGGCATACTCGACTTCTGCACCATCAAGGTCCAGGCCTTCGCGCACGCGACGGTCGAAATTGACAATATCGTCATCGGTGAAACCATTGTTCAGCGACAACATCGGCACCGTGTGCGTGACTTGCTCGAATTGCGGCAGCGGCGCCGCGCCCACGCGCAAGGTGGGCGAATCGGGCGTGCGCAAGTCAGGATGGGCCGCTTCCAGCGCCTGCAGTTCGACGAACAGCTTGTCGTACTCGGCGTCGGGAATGGTGGGGTTGTCGAGCACGTGGTAGGCGTGCAGATGCCGGTTAAGTTCGGCAGTGAGTGCCAGGACGCGCCGGGCGGCGTCCTGGTTAGTCGGATCAGTCATTGTTGCGGGATTCTTCAGCTAAATAAACGCAGGGCGCGGGTGGAACCGGCCGGAATGTCGGCCGCGTCCATTTCCTGGTAAAACTCTTGCACCTGGCCGGCGATCTCGGCCAGGGCCGCATCGGACAAGGCCTGGTTGTAATCGTCGACGATGGTCGCGTCGAGGCGGCCCACCAGCGCTTTGGCGCAGGCAACCATGGAGCCGAAGCCGTCGCGCGCGGGCGCCACGCAAGGCACGTCCAGCAGCAGGGTCAGGCGGGGCGTGGTTTCCTCGGCCAGCGTAACATTCGTCGACAGCGAGAACAGATAGCTGCCGTCACCATCGGGCATGACGAAACGGCCGTCCGGACGCACATCAAAGCCTTGCTTTTCCAAGGCGAAGAGCAAGGTGGAAATGGCCCATGGCGCGCCGTTCGTGTGCAGGTTGACCCCCAGCTGGGCATCGTGACCGGCGACAAAACGGTGCAGATTGCGCGCTTCGGCCATCACTTCCATCATGTCGGGCACTTCCGGTTCGGCGCCGATTTCGTCCGCTACACCGCGCAGCCGCGTGACCAGTTCCGAGTATTCCAGTTCATTCAAGGCCGTGCTGCGGCTGGCCAGCTGCACGCCGCCCTGCATCTTGGTATAGACACCGCCATGCGTGATCGGTTCCCAGTCGCCATTCACGTGCAAGCCAATGAAGTGCACGGGCTTGTTGCCCACCAGGCGCAAGGTTTGCAGGACCGGCAGGATCTTGTCGCCCCGCACGGGCGCTTCCAGCGACAGGGGCAGCAGGCAATCGATCAGCGGGTCAACCAGGCTGGTCGCCTGTTCGCTGGCGGCGCTCACCTCTTGCACGGGCTCGGCAGCAGGTGCCTGGACCGGCTCGGCAGGGCTATCCCCCAGCGACGGTTCCGCATGCACGGGGGCGTCGGACACGGGTGCCGCCGGCGGCGCGCCGAACGACGGTTCGGCCTTGGCGGCAGGCGCGGCATCAAAGCGCGGTTCCTGGCGCAAGACAGGTTCCTGGACGTCCGTCACGGGGGCGTCGCCCTCGCGCATCAGCACATCGTCGTGGTCGGTGGAAAAGGCCCGTTCCACGCTTTTCTTGGCCTTGTACTCCTGCCATTTGTTGTATGAGAAAACACCGACGATAAAGACGCCGCCGGCGCCGAACAAGGTAATTTGTAAGTCTGTCATGCTGCTTGTGCCTCGGTAGCAAAATTTGCGGCGGACTCCATGTCCACCGCCACGATGCGCGATACGCCCTGCTCCTGCATCGTCACACCGATCAATTGATGGGCCATTTCCATCGCAATCTTGTTATGCGAAATGAAAAGGAATTGGGTCTGGTCTGACATGCGCTTGACCATGCGGCAGAAGCGTTCCGTGTTCGAATCGTCCAGCGGTGCATCGACTTCGTCGAGCAGGCAGAACGGCGCCGGATTCAGGCGGAACATGGAAAACACCAATGCGGTCGCGGTCAGCGCCTTCTCTCCACCGGACAACAGGTGGATGGTGGCATTTTTCTTGCCGGGAGGCTGCGCCATGACTTGTACACCGGAATCGAGAATCTCGTCGCCCGTCATGGTCAGTTTCGCCTGGCCGCCGCCAAACAGAATCGGGAATAGCTCGGAAAAGTGATGGTTGACCTTGTCGAACGTGTCTTGCAACAGGTCGCGCGTCTCCTTGTCGATCTTGTGGATCGCGTCTTCCAAGGTGTTGATCGCTTCCGTCAGGTCGGCATTCTGGGCGTCGAGGAAGTTCTTGCGCTCGGAGGCCTGTGCCAGTTCATCCAGCGCGGCCAGGTTGACGGCGCCCAGGGACGTGATCGCATTCGTCAACCGCGTGACTTCGCCCTGCAGATACGACGGACGCATGTCCGGATGCAACTTTTCCGTCAAGGCCGCTTCATCGGCGCCCGATTCGAGCAATTGCTGGGCGAACTGCTCCTGATTCAGGCGCGCGGCCTGTTCCTTGAGCTGCATTTCCATGATCTTGTCGCGCTGCGGCTGCAAGCTGCGCTCCGACTGCGTGCGCGCATCTTCGGACAGGCGCAGTTGCTGCGTGATCTGGTCCAGTTCATGGCGCGCGTCCGCCAGCGCCCGCTCCTGCGTGGTGCGGCGCTCAAGCAAGTCCTGCAAGCCGTCGGCGGCCGCGCCGCTTTCCAGGTTGGCCAGCTCCAGTTCGCCCGCCTGCAGGCTGGCCGTCACTTGCTGCGCCTGCGTGCTGGCCGTGGCGATGTTGCGGCGCAATTCCTCGATCTTCGCGCGGTGGGCTTTTTCCGCGTATTCCGTATCCTTGGCGGCCCGCTCCAGGTCGCGCAAAGCTTCGCGTGCCTCGGCCAGACGCTGTTCCTTTTGCAAGAAGTCCGTATGGCCGTCTTCGTGCGCTTCCTGCAAGTTGCCCAGTTCCATGTCCAGCTGTTCGAATTTTTCTTCCGATTCCAGCTTGGTCTGCATCTGTTCCGCTTCCTGCGCGGCGATTTCGGCCAGGTCCGCGCCGATCTGCGTGCTGCGCTGGTTGAAGCGCGCTTCCACTTCCGACAGTTTCACCACGTCCAGTTGCAACGTATGCACGGACGAGGTCAGTTGCTGTATGCGCAGGCGCAAGTCGGACAGGTTGCGCGTCAGGGTAGCGACGGCCGCGTCGGCCCGCACGGAACGGGCGCGCGCCTCTTCGGCCAGCAATTGCTGTGCGCGCAACTGCTTGCCGATATTCTCGATTTCCTGCTGGCGGCCCAGCATGCCTTCCTGCTCCGAATCGGCCGCATAGAAACGCACGCTGGACGCTGTGACCACATGGCCGGCGCGCGTGACGAAATAGCCGCCTGGCGGTAACTTGCCCCGCTCGGCCAGCGCCTCGGCCGCGTCTTCCACGGCGTAGGCGTTGTACAGCCAATCCTGCAGCAAGCCGCGCAAGCCAGGATCGTTGAGTTTGAGCAAGTTCAGGAACGGTTTCAGGCCCGCCACTTCTGGCAGGGGCAGCGGCGCCACGGTGGACGGCGCATACAGGGCCAGCTTGGCTGGCGGCGCGTCGGCAAAGAAAGCCTTGGCCCAGTCGATATTCGACAGTTGCAGGGCCGACGTGCGCTCGCGCAGGATCGATTCCATGGCCGCTTCCCAGCCCGCTTCGATCTGCAGCTTTTGCCACAGGCGCGGCAAGGTGTCGAGTTCGTGCTTTTTCAGCCACGGCTGAACCTTGCCCTGCGTCTGTACTCGTTCCTGCAATTGTTTCAAAGCGGAAAGACGCGCTTCCAGCTGCGCGTTGGCGGCCGTCTCGGCATTGACCTGCGCCTGCGCCTCCATCCGCTCCTGCTCCAGCTTCGGCTGCTGCTCCAGCGCTTCTTCCAGGTAAAAACCCTGTTCTTCCAGCGTTTGCTGTTTTTCTTCCAGCTGCAGTTTCAGGTTTTCCAGATGGCTGCTGTCTGGCAGGCTCAGGCTGTTCTTTTCCTGCTGCAAGCGCTCGCGGCGCGTCAACAGGCTGGCCAGGATGTTGGAGGCATTGCGCTGGTGCGCCGATTCCAGTTCCAGCTGCTGCTGGGCCTGCATGATCCGCGCGCGCGATTCCGTGCTCTTGTTTTGCGCGGCGCGCCAGGCGGCGTCCAGCTCGGGCAATTGCTCGCCCTTCTGCTCGGCCATCATTTGCGATTGTTCCACCTTGGCGGCCAATTCCTCGAGGTGGAATTCTGCCTCTTCGATCTGTTCCTGGTACTCGCTGCCTTGGCTGTTCCACTGGTCGCGCTGGGCTGTCAGGGTGGCCAGCTGGGCCTGCAGGCGGGCGCGCGATTCGATGACGAACTTGATCTGCGCTTCCAGGCTGCCGATTTCCGCATTCGTCTGGTACAGATGACCCTGCGCCGTATGCAAACGGTCGCCCACGGCGAAGTGCGCCTGGCGCATCTGCTCCAGGGTCAGTTCCACGTTGCGCAGCTTGGCCGTCTGTTCTTCCAGATCCGTCTGCGCCTGTTCCACTTCACGGAAATAGCGCGTCTGCTCGTTCTGCGCCTCGTTCTTGCGTAGCAGCCACAACAACTTCTGCTTTTCTTCCTGGTCCGCCTGCAAGGCGTGGAAACGCGTGGCCACGGCCGCCTGCGCTTCCAGCTTTTCCAGATTGGCATTGAGTTCGCGCAAGATGTCTTCCACGCGCAGCAAATTCTCGCGCGTATCCTGCAGACGGTTTTCCGTCTCGCGGCGGCGTTCCTTGTATTTCGACACGCCGGCCGCTTCCTCCAGGAAGACGCGCAATTCTTCGGGGCGCGATTCGATGATGCGCGAAATCATGCCCTGGCCGATGATGGCGTAGGCACGCGGGCCGAGGCCCGTGCCGAGGAAAATATCCTGGATGTCGCGCCGGCGCACGGGCTGGCCATTGATGTAATAGGTGGACGTGCCGTCGCGCGTCAGGGTGCGCTTGACGGCGATCTCGGCGTACTGGCCCCACTGGCCGGACGCCTTGCCATCGTTATTGTCGAACACGAGTTCCACGGAAGCGCGCCCGGCAGGCTTGCGATGAGTGGAGCCGTTGAAAATGACGTCCTGCATCGACTCGCCGCGCAATTCAGACGCTTTCGATTCGCCCAGCACCCAGCGCACGGCGTCGATGATATTCGACTTGCCGCAGCCATTAGGCCCGACCACGCCCACGAGCTGGCCTGGCACCTGGAAATTGGTGGGATCGACGAAAGACTTAAATCCCGACAACTTGATGGAAGAGAGACGCACGTGTTTTAGAGTTCCTGGCCTATGCTGGCGGTTGAGATCGGCGAACCCGGTTCATATTCAGTTCAGATGCACCATTGCGACGGCAGCCTGGCTGCTCACCGCTGAAAAGTGGTTCATCATACCATTTCCTGATGCTTTTCTGGCCAAAAAACAGCAGCGCCAGGCAGCAGCGCGCCCCTTGTCACGGGGCTGGGCGGCCATCCTGCGCCAGCTTCCAGTCTTCGCGGGAAAAAACACGCTCATGGCCGGACAGCAACATGGCCAGTTTTTGCAGCCACTGCTCGGTCGGCATGGGCTCGGCCTTGAAGCTCAGCGCCACCATCAGCACCATGCTGGCCAGCGCCAGCGCATGACTGACGGCGAAATTGACGACGCCGCGGGCATTCCACATGAAGCCCAGTGCCAGCGCCAGGCCCAGCACGCAGCCGCTGACGGCTTCCGACACGCTGTGCGCCTGCACGACCACGCGGGAAATGGCGACCAGCACGGCAAACGCCACGCCGATCAAGACGCCGGCATTGCGCCAGCGCGGTTCAGCCCGCTGCAGCAGCACATACATCAGCACGGGAAACACGGCGCCGGCGCGCATGGCGTGGCCGCTGAAACCGGTAAAATCGAGCGCGCTGCTGCCCACGCCCCAGCTCATGAAGGCCAGTTTTGACAGCACCACGAGGGCCAGTCCGCCGCCGTACCACAAGCTCCAGCTGAGCACCAGGCGCCATTGGCGCGACACGAGCAGCCACAGGGCGATCGCCACACCAGCCGGCCCCATCACGGACATGTCAGCCGCAAAAGAAATCCCATTCCACCAAGTCATCGTGCTTGCACTTATTTCATGAACAACTCGCACTATGCCATGACTCGGCCCTGTTCCGCGCGGCTTTTGCTGTGCTGCAGCGAAGAATTACATTCGATTACAAAATTTCCACGCCCAACCATCCGCCTGACAGCGCCGGGCGCGCCTCAGATATTCGTCAGGCGTTTGCCCTTGGGCGGCGCAAAATCGCGGATCGATTCGATCATGCCCACTTCCAGCGCCTGGTCGGCCGTCAGGTGCAGGTCGGAATACGCATGCACCTGCCACTGCTCGTCCGTCAGCTTGACGTGGGCGCGCAGGATGCGCTCCGTACGCATGTCATCAGCGCGCAAGCCCTCGACGATGATGCTCAGCGCATCGGGCCGGGAACCGGGCGAGGCGGTTGCATGCGACTTGTGCACCATGAAACGGGCCGTGTCGCTGGCATGGCGGTGCCGCCCCGCCAGAAACAGGGTGACGGCGATGGACGCCACGGCGCCTGCGTTATAGGTAATGATGTCGAGCGGCAACTGACTGATGAAGTTGTACAGACAGATGCCATCACTGACATAGCCGCCGTTCGATTGAATCAGGATGTGCGCGGTAGTGAGCTTGTCTTCCGTGATGTCGGACACGGCGTTGAAGACGCGCCGCACCATGTCACTGTTGACGTCGCCCGAGAGGGTGAAGTAACCGTGCTGCTCGGTGTTGTTTTGTATCTCGTGTTGTATCTCGTATTGTATCCCGCTCTGTGTCGTGTTCATGGCAGCCACCCACAAGAAAGCCCGAACTTCATCATAGCCCATTCGCGCGGGGCCGGGCGCCCTTTTGCACTGGATCAGCCCCCTCAACAGCCCCGCAAATCGGGGCTTTTACGGCAATTTGGCAACGCCTTTACAGATTGACAGAATACCCCTGCTGGCATATATTCCTCACACTTGATCGGGAGAGGGCAACCCAGCGTTGCCGCCGAAGGGGCACTACCCAAAAACTCTCAGGCAAAAGGACCGATCAGGCGGACTGAAGTTGTTGCTTTGGCGACACCTTTAGCTCAACTCTGGAGAGCGGCCGCGGCTATTGCCGGCGGCCCACCGAAGGGGCGCACGGGGCAAGCCCCCCGTAATCTCTCAGGTACAAAGGACAGGGGGGTCAGTGATCACGCCGGAAAGCCGTGTTTGGCTCTGTGTGTTCTGTTAACTTCCCCCTTTACCTTCGTCCCGAGGAATCCATGACGCTCAAAGCGACCCCACTCAACAACGCCCACCGTGCCCTCGGCGCCCGCATGGTCGATTTCGGCGGCTGGGACATGCCCGTCAACTACGGCTCGCAAATCGAAGAACACAATGCCGTGCGTAGCGACGCCGGCATGTTCGACGTGTCCCATATGTGCGTGGTCGATATCGAAGGCCCGAACGTGCGCGCCTTTTTGCGCGGCTTGCTGGCCAACAACGTCGACAAGCTGCAAGTATCGGGCAAGGCGCTGTATTCGTGCATGTTGAATGCCGAAGGTACCGTCATCGATGACCTGATCGTCTACTTCTTCAGCGAAAACTGGTTCCGCCTGGTCGTCAATGCGGGCACGGCGGAAAAAGACGTGGCCTGGATGCAGCAGCAAAATACCAACACCAACAGCGGCCTGACGATTACCGAACGCCGCGACGGCAATGACGCCATGGCCCTGGTGGCCGTGCAAGGGCCGAACGCGCGCGCCAAGGTGTGGCAAGTGCTGCCGGAGACACAAGCCGCGTCCGAAGCCATCAAGCCCTTCAATGTCGTCATCGTCAAGGACACCGCGTTCGGCGAAGTCATGCTGGCGCGCACCGGCTACACGGGCGAAGACGGTTTTGAAATCGGCGTGGCCGCGACCCAGGTGGAAGCGCTGTGGAACGCCCTGATCGCCGCCGGCGTCAAGCCGGCCGGCCTGGGTGCGCGCGACACCCTGCGCCTGGAAGCGGGCATGAACCTGTACGGCCAGGACATGGATGAAACCGTCAACCCGCTCGACGCGGGCCTGGCGTGGACCATCGACCTGGTCAGCGAGCGTGACTTCATCGGCAAGGCCGCCCTGCTGGCAAAAGGCCAGAACGCGCAATTCGTCGGTCTGATCCTGCGTGAAAAAGGCGGCGTGCTGCGCGCCCACCAAAAAGTCATCATCGCCGGCAACGAAGCCACAGGCGAAATCACCAGCGGCACCTTCAGCCCGACCATGCAGGAAGCGATTGCCCTGGCGCGCGTACCGAATGGCGTGAACGTGGGCGACACCGTGCACGTGGAAATCCGCGGCAAACAACTGGCCGCCTCCGTCGTCAAGCTTCCTTTCGTGCGTAACGGTAAAATCCTGGCTGCGTAAGCGATTAGCGATAGAGAGCCACCGCCCGCAAGACCGAACAACCATAATCAATAACGAACACTTACCATCTGGAGCCACACATGAACATTCCTGCAGACCTGAAGTACACAGCCTCCCACGAATGGGTACGCCTTGAAGGCGACGGCACTATCACCGTCGGCATCACCGAGTACGCGCAGGACGCCCTGGGCGACATCGTCTTCGTCGAACTGCCAACCGTGGGCAATACCTATGGCGCCGGCGACGACGCCGCCGTGGTGGAATCGGTCAAGGCCGCGAGCGACATCTACGCGCCTATCGCCGGCGAAGTCGTGGCCGTCAACGACGACGTGGTCAATGCGCCTGAATCGATCAACACCGACGCCTACGCCAACTGGCTGTTCAAGATCAAGCCAGCCGACGTGTCGGCCCTGGACGGTTTGCTCGACGCTGCCGCCTATGGCGCCACCACCAGCGCGTAATCGCGTTTGACTCACGGGCCGCGCTTGCGGCCCGTTTGCTTTTTTCCAGCAGCGCCCGCGCGCCGCCTCCCGGTTTTTCAGTCTTTTTTGGCCTCTATATCATGACCCGCACCAGCCTGACCCAACTCGAAGCACGCGATGCCTTCATCGCCCGCCACATCGGCCCTTCCTCCACCGAACAGCAAGCCATGCTGGCGACCCTCGGCTATTCATCGCGCGCCGCGCTGATCGATGCCCTGGTACCGGCCAACATCCGCAACAAAGGCGCCCTGCCATTGGGCGCGTATTCGCAGCCGATGCCGGAACAGGAAGCTTTGTCGCGCCTGAAAGCCATCGCCGGCAAGAACCAGGTGCTCAAGTCGCTGATTGGCCAAGGCTATTACAACACGTTCACCCCTGGTGTGGTTTTACGCAACATCTTTGAAAATCCTGCCTGGTACACGGCCTACACGCCCTACCAGCCCGAGATTTCGCAAGGCCGCCTGGAAGCGATCCTGAACTTCCAGCAAGTGATCACCGACCTGACCGGCATGGGCATCTCGAATGCCTCGATGCTGGACGAAGGCACGGCCGCCGCCGAAGCGATGACGTTGATCCAGCGCGTGGGCAAGTCGAAGTCGAACGTGCTGTATGTGGCCAATGACGTGCTGCCGCAAACGCTGGAAGTGGTGCAGACGCGCGCCCAGCCGATCGGCATCGAGGTGCGCACCTTCGACCCGGCGGAAATCGAGTCGCTGGACGCCTGCTTCGGCGTGCTGCTGCAATATCCTGGCGTGAACGGTGTCGTGCGCGACTACCGCGCCGGCGTGGAAAAACTGCACGCGCATGGCGCCATGGTCATCGTCGCAGCCGACCTGCTGGCCCTGACCATGCTGACGCCTCCTGGCGAATGGGGCGCCGACGTCGTCGTCGGCAACAGCCAGCGTTTCGGCGTGCCGCTCGGTTTCGGCGGCCCGCACGCTGGCTTCCTGTCCACGCGCGATGAATTCAAGCGCAATATGTCGGGCCGCCTGGTCGGCGTGACCGTCGATGCGCAAGGCAACAAGGCGTATCGCCTGGCCCTGCAAACGCGCGAACAGCATATCCGCCGCGAAAAAGCGACGTCCAACATCTGCACGGCGCAAGTGCTGCTGGCCGTGATGGCCTCGATGTACGCCGTCTACCACGGCCCTGCCGGCCTGCTGCAGATCGCCCAGCGCGTGCACCGTTACACGGGCGTGCTGGCCGCCAACCTGAAGACCCTGGGCTATGGCGTCGTCAATGCAAGCTACTTCGACACCCTGACCATCAACGTCGCCGATGCGGCGCAACTGCACGCGACGGCCATTCACCACGGCGTCAACCTGCGCAAGATCGACAATACCCACGTGGGCGTGTCGCTCGATGAAACCACCACGCGCGACGATATCGCGCTGCTGTGGAAAGTGTTCGCGCACGGCCTGGTCAACGCGCCTGCCGCACCGGACCTGGACAGCGTGGAAGCGAATGTGACCAGCGCGCTGCCGGCCAACCTGGCGCGCGAGAGCGCCTACCTGACCCACCCCGTCTTCAACAGCTACCATTCGGAACACGAAATGCTGCGCTACCTGCGCAGCCTGGCCGACAAGGACCTGGCGCTGGACCGCACCATGATCCCGCTCGGCTCATGCACCATGAAGCTGAACGCGACGAGCGAAATGATTCCCGTGACCTGGCCGGAATTCTCGAACATCCACCCGTTCGCGCCCGATGCGCAAACCGTGGGCTACCGCGAAATGATTGCGCAGCTGGAAGAAATGCTGTGCGCGCTGACTGGCTATGCGGCCGTCTCGCTGCAGCCGAACGCCGGCTCGCAGGGCGAATATGCGGGCCTGCTGGTGATCAAGGCCTACCATGAGTCGCGCGGCGAAGGCCACCGCAACATCTGTTTGATTCCATCGTCGGCGCACGGCACCAATCCTGCCTCGGCCAACATGGTCGGTATGCAGGTGGTCGTCACCAGCTGCGACGCCAACGGCAACGTGGACCTGGCCGACCTGAAAGCGAAAGCGGAAAAGCACAGCGCCAACCTGGCTTGCGTGATGGTCACCTACCCATCCACCCACGGCGTGTTTGAAGAAGGCATCCAGGACCTGTGCGAGATTATCCACTCGCACGGCGGCCAGGTCTACATCGACGGCGCCAACATGAACGCGCTGGTCGGCGTGGCCGCTCCCGGCTCGTTTGGCGGCGACGTGTCCCACCTGAACCTGCACAAGACCTTCTGCATCCCGCACGGCGGCGGCGGACCAGGCGTCGGCCCGATCGGCGTGGGCGCCCACCTGGCGAAATTCCTGCCGAACCAGCGTTCGTCGGGCTACCAGCGCGATGCCGCCGGTATCGGCGCTGTCAGCGCCGCGCCATTCGGCTCGGCCAGCATCCTGCCGATTTCGTGGATGTACATCGCCATGATGGGCGCGGAAGGCTTGACGGCAGCGACCGAGACGGCGATTCTGGCGGCGAACTACATCGCGCGCCGCCTGGCGCCGCACTACCCTGTGCTGTACTCGGGCCACGACGGCCTGGTCGCGCACGAATGCATCCTGGACCTGCGCCCGATCACGGACGCCACCGGCATCAGCAACGAAGACGTGGCCAAGCGCCTGATGGACTTCGGTTTCCATGCGCCGACCATGAGCTTCCCCGTGCCGGGCACGCTGATGATCGAACCGACGGAAAGCGAATCGAAAGTGGAAATCGACCGCTTCATCGACGCCATGATCGCCATCCGCGCGGAAATCGCCAAGGTCGCCAGCGGTGAATTCGACCACGACGACAACCCCTTGAAGAACGCGCCGCACACGGCGCAGGTGTTGATGTCGGACAACTGGGAACGCAAGTACAGCCGTGAAATCGCGGCTTACCCAGTCGCGTCCCTGCGCCAGCGCAAATACTGGCCACCAGTCGGCCGCGCCGACAATGTGTACGGCGACCGCAACCTGTTCTGCGGCTGCGCACCTATCAGCTCGTACGAAGAAGAGTAAACGCCACGCGCCCGCTTCCGCGGGCGTGCCAGCGACAGGAAGGCAGGCCAGACGGCCTGCCTTTTTTCATGCCCGCAAGGGTACGTAGGTCGGATTAGGCCCGGAGGGCCGTAATCCGACAACATGGTTGGCGTGTGTGGTGAGGTCGGATTACGCTCCGCTAATCCGACCTACGCGACTCACTTTTACAACGCCAGCAAGGCCGCACCCGGCAGCCCCAGCACGGTGCCCAGTATCGTCAGCAACATGACATCGCGCCGCTCACAGCGGCTGCGGTGCGAACTCCAGGCGGCAAACAGCAACGCGACGGCCACGCCGCTGAGCGAAATTCCCACTTCCGTCATGCCAGTTCTCCCGTCATTGTTTCTTTCTTCATTGCTCTCATCCCCTTCACATAATTGAACAACCTACCTACCGGTAGGCAGTAAGTGTACAATAAAAAACACGGCGGCGTCCATGCCCCGATTTTTTGATGACACGAAGGAATCGCAATGCAGCAGCAAACCACTCTCCCCGCCGCCAGTCTTGGGCTGGCGGCTTCCCTGGCCCTGGTGGCAGTGCTCGGTCCGGCAGGCATCGACATGTACCTGGCCTCGATGCCTGCGATGGCGCGGGAACTGCACACCTCGTATGCAAATGTGCAGCTGAGCCTGACCGTTTTCCTGCTGGCCCTGGGCGGCGGACAATTGCTGTGTGGGCCGCTGACGGACATGCTGGGCCGGCGCTATCCGCTGCTGGCCGGCATCGCCGTCTACATCGTGGCGGCCGTATGGGCGTCGCAGGCGGACCAGCTGTCCACCCTGCTGCTGGCGCGTTTGCTGCAGGGCCTGGGCGCGGCGCTGACCTTGGTCGTGGTGATGAGCATGGTGCGCGACGTGGCAGATGGGGTCAAAGCGGCGCAGCTGTTTGCCCTGTTGATGACCATCGTGGGCCTGGCGCCCGTGCTGGCGCCCGCCGTGGGCGGCTTGCTCGATGCCCAATACGGCTGGCGCGCCGTGATGCTGGCCCTGGCCGCGCTGGGCGCCTTGACCCTGCTCAATAGCGCACTGTTCTTGCCGGAAACTTTACCCATCGCCAAGCGAGTCTCGCCGCGCGGCCTGCACCGCACCTATGCGCGCATCGCGCTGGACCGCGCCTTCCTGCTGCCCGCGCTGGCCCTGTCCGCCACTTTCTTTTTCCTGCTTGCCTATATCGGCGGGGCGTCTCTGGTGTACCAGCGCGATTTCGGCCTGTCCGCCGGCAGCTTCGGCCTCGTCTTCGGCGCCACGGGCGTGGCCGTGCTGCTGGGCGCCATGGCCAGTGGCCGCCTGGTGGAACAGCACGGTGTGGCGCGCCTCTGCGTGGCGGGTAGCGCCGCCATGCTGGGCGGCGCCGTGCTGGCCCTGCTGGGTGCGTGGGCGGGCTTCGGCATTGTCGCCGTCGTGCCCGGCATGTTCGTGGCCCTGTTTGGCCTGGGCATCGCGGAAGCGGCACTGATGGCCATGGCCATGGGCTCGCAACAGCGTGCGCTCGGTTCCACGGCGGCCTTGCTGGGCGCCATCCAGATGACCTTGTCCTCGCTGGCCACGCCGCTGGCGGCCAGCCTGTCCGAATGGGGGCCGCTGCCCTGGCTGCTGTTCTTGACGGTGGCCGGCCTGCTGGTATCATGGCTGACCCTGGCCACTGCGCGCGTCCATCCGGCCCATGCCAGCAGCCTGGGAGCGCACTGACGCCTCACTCACTCTCACCCCAATGATGAAAAAACGCTCGGCTTCGGCCGATAACATCTGTGCCGTCGCCGTCGTGCACTTTTCGGAACATGGCTACGATGCCTCGTCTCTCAGCGACATCGCCGCGCAAGCCGGCATGCGCAAGGCGTCGCTCTACTCCCATTTCGCCGGCAAGGACGCCCTGTTTCTGGACGTGTTTGCCGACGCGCTGGCCGAAGAGCAAGCCTTCATGGACGCCTGTTTCGCCGACGAGGCGGCGCTGGAGGCACCCGACGGGCAACTGGCCGGCTCGCTGTACTGCGACCGCATGGCGCAGCGCTATGCGGATTCGGCCCATTTGCGCTTTTTGCTGCGCACGGCGTATTTACCGCCCGCCCCCCTGCGCATCGAAGTCGGTACGGGCTACGAAGCCTTGCTGGCGCAATTGCAGCAGTATTACGTGAAGAGCCTGGGCCGCATGGCGCCCGCCCTGGCGCCCCAGCGCCTCGACCTGTATTCGCAAGCCTACCTGGGCATCGTCGACAGCCTGCACGTGGAACTGATCTACGCGGGCGGCGCCGCCCTACAGCAGCGCCACGCGGCCTTGTGGCATATCCTCTCCGATTCGCTGGCGATGGCGGCGCCATCGTCCTGAAGCGTTATAGCTTGCAGGCACACTGTGTACCGACGAACAGGTCTGACACAGGCTGCCATCGACTCTTCGACAGCACCGGTTTGCCACATTCAAATGTGGTACGGCTTGCTGCAAGATTTTTCACATGCGAAGTTCCGCTTGCCCCCCAAAGCAGCCTTTCAAATGCTGCGTTTTGCTTACGTCGAGTGTTCGTAACGAACATTGATGCGTTACATTCGAAGGGCATTGGCGGGACGGACCTTCATCGCGATCCACGCTTGTCGACTGGCTGCCGCCAATGCAACAACGCTGGTCACGACGAACGCGAGCAGTAAGGTCAAGTACCCGACTGGTGCCGTTTCGACCCAAGTAGACAGATAACGTGCGATGACTACTGCTGCAACCGGCAATCCAATTAACGCGGCTACCAACAGCATAGTTCCGACGCCGCGCAAGACCAGGAGGCCGATAGCAGAGTCACTTGCACCATGCAGCTTGCGCAAGACAATTTCGCGAGCGCGGCGCTGCACTGTATCGGCCGACAGAACGTAGGTTCCACATGCTGCAAGGGTTAGGGCGATACCTGTTGCCAGTGCGAGCAGGCTGGCCATGCGCGCATCGTCAGCATAATTGGCGGCCAGGACGCTCGACGCTGGCTGGATGGACGCAATGGCCGAGGGAAAATAACTTGGCCATATGGACCTGATGACATCAACCACCTTGGCGGGGTCGCCATCCGTGCGCACGCTCAAGGCACTACCGCCTGTACTCAATTGGAACGCCATCGGCGCCGGTGCTTCGCGCAGTGACTGGAACCGCAGTGGTGGCGCGATCCCGATGACACGACCTGGGACCGGCTTGTTATCAAAACTTGTCGTGATAACGATTTGACCAAGTGCTGCTCGTGCGTCGGCAAAGCCGAGCTGGCGTGCTGCAAGTGCATTTAGAACCAGCGGCACGGAGTCGTCGTCATGGTCCAGGGTTCGATCGAACAAGCGCCCGGCTTCTGGCTTGATGGCGTAAAGCATAAAAAAATTGTGGCTAACTTGCTTGATTTCCATCGTGGCACTGGTGCCATCCGGACGTTTCAGGTCGCGGCGCCACGTGTCGTTATGACGGCCGATCGCGTCATCCGACACAGCTACGTCTTGTACCCCGGGCGCAGCCGCCAAAGCCGTCATCAGGCCGCGCGCTGGCGCGCTGTATTTGACCTGTTCAGGCATATCTACGATAAGTATGGAGGCCGGGTCGAATCCAGGCGAAGCGCGCATGGCGTAACTTGTCTGCCAGGCGATGGCCAAGGTCACACTGGCAAATCCAATCGCTGCCGTTAGCTGCGCCACGGTCATACTGCGCCGCAGGCGTGCAGTCGCACGCGATTCAGTTGCCGTGCGCCCGGCCAATGATTTTGCCGAAGGGACAGACCAAGCGATCCACGCCGGCCAGGCCGCCGTCAACAGCCCGAGCCCGACGACAAGGATACCGACCCAACCCAGGTCGCCAACTGTGAGCGCGTCGTTGAGTTGGCGGCCGACCAGGGTCGAAAACAGCGGCAGTGCCAGCCATGCCAGGAGTAGGCCGACAGCAGCCGCCAAGAACGTGATCAGCCATGCCTCCGCCAGCAATTCGAGCGCAATGCTCCAAGCTGAGGCGCCGAGCACTTTGCGCATGGCCAGTTCACGCTGGCGCCGCACTACCCGCACGGTCGCCAGGTTCACGAAATTGATCGAAGCCAGAACAAGGATGAGCACGGCGACAGCGGCAAGGCCGGCAACGACCACCGGATCGCCCCGCTGGCCCGCGCTGGCGATGAAATTACCCTTGATGCCCGTATCGAAATAGGCTGCGTCGAGCCGCGCTAGCGCAATGTCCATTACTGGGCGCCGGCCCAGGCGCGCCTTGATATCGGGGGTCTGCTGATGTAATGCTGGTGCACCGTCGACTGCGTCCTGCAGCTGTCGGACAAGCATCGGCACAGACGCGCTGGTGTGCACACGCACCAGGAGCTTGCCTGGCCAGCCTTTGAGGCCGGTTCGCATTTCATCGCGGACATCGGCCGCTAGCGTTGAATCGGTGCCTAGTAGTGCTTCAAATGGCATGGTGGTATTCGCTGCCGGCGTACGCAGCACCGCGCCAACCCGTAACAATTTACCTTCCGCAAACAGACTGCGGCCCAGCGCCTGCTTGGTGCCAAACAAGCGCATTGCAGTTAATTCGGTGACCGCGATCTGATCCGGCGCTTCCAATGCGGTGGCAAGATCGCCCTGCACTGCCCTCAGGCCCAACATCTCGACAAACCCAGGCAAGACAGTCAGGCTTTTCAGGGCATGCAGCTTGCCGTCAACGTTGACCGTCAAGCCTGCTGTCTCGGGACGTGATGGCAAGTAGCCGGTGGCCGCAGCCACACCGGGCGCTGCCGCTGCAACAGAGCGCAGCAGCAGCGGCGCCTGGTCGTACCAGGGGCCCGTGGGATCGACATTGTCGCGTTGCTTCACGACGTAGACATGTTCCACATCGGGCACTTCGGCATTATATTGCCAGCAGTAACGCACTAAGCCGAGAATCAGTATGGCTGAGGCAATGCCGATAGCTAGGGTGACTATGACAATGGCAGCGTAGGCGGGTTCCCGCCGCAGTGCGCGTGCGCTGTGGCGCATCGTGGTCAATAACATGTTCGCTCTCCGGTCAGGCGGGCTGCAGGGCGTCGATCAGGATACGGCCGTCCAGCAGCCGTACCGTACGAGAAGCTTGCGCGGCGTGCGTCGGCGAGTGCGTCACCATGACGATGGTCGTGCCATCTGCATTGATCTGACGCAGAATGCGCATCACCTCGTCGCCGTGTGCTGTATCAAGATTGCCCGTCGGCTCATCAGCAAGCAGCAGCGCTGGACTGGCCACGAGCGCGCGCGCGATGGCTACACGCTGTTGCTGTCCGCCGGAAAGTTGCGACGGACGGTGACCGGCGCGGTGCGCCACGCCTAGTTGATCAAGCATCGCGGCGACGCGAACCTTTCGTTGCGTTGCAGGCACATCCAGGTAGTCAAGTGCCAATGCCACATTTTCGGCAACCGTCAATTCTTCGATTAGATTGAAATTCTGAAAAATGAAGCCGATACGTCCGCGCCGTAATCGGTTGAGCTGTGCCTCGCTCCAGCCCGCCACATTGCGACCGTCGAACCAGCATTCGCCACCGTCGGGCGTGTCCAGCAGTCCCAGCATAGCCAAGAGTGTTGACTTGCCACAGCCGGACGGCCCGGTGATCGCCACATATTCACCCGCGGCGATGGTGAGGTCAATCCGGTCAAGCGCCGTTGTCTGCACCTCGCCGCCACGATACGTTTTCGTTATGTTGACGAGCCTGAACATGCTTTCCTGTTGTGTGCGATTCAATTGCATGATGTTGTCATTTCCGTGAGAGACCTGTTAGTGGGTAAGCTGAAGATGCAGCGCCGTTCCATACGGCGTGTATGACGACACGATGACGCGCTCGCCGGCGACCAAGCCGTCGAGTACTTCGATCTGCGTGCTGTTGCGCCGGCCAAAACGCACGGCCCGGTGCTCCGCTTGTACGCCGTCAGCGCGCACGACGAATACCCAGCCGCCGCCGGTGTCATTGCTGAACGCATCATTTGGAAGAAGCAAGCTAGTCCGCGCAGCACCCAGCGTGATCAGGACGTCGACGCTCTGGCCTGGGCTGAGGGTAGCCGGCTGGCCATCAACGAACGTCAACTCAACCGTGAATTTGCCGTCGCTCACTTGCGGATATATGCGGCTGACAATCACGTGCTTGGCCTGGCCATCGATCACGGCTGTCGCCGGTCGGCCGGTGGCAAGGCGACGTAAATAGTATTCGTCGAGCTGGGCCGCCAAACAAAATTGCGCGATGTCGTCGATGCGTCCAAGGCGCTGTCCTGATCGGACTGTTTCCCCTACCTGCAATTTGAAATCTGCAAGGCGGCCGGCAACGGGCGCGCGCACGGCCAGTGCATCGACGCCGGCATTGACCAACTTCAGGCCATCTTCCAGCCTGGATACCGCCTGGGCAATCTGTCCGATAGCGTCGCGCCGGGCTGCCTCTTCGCTTTTCCCAGCAGCGTCTTCGCTGGCTAGCGCGTGGCGCTGCCGCGTCAGCTGGTCGGCTACTTCTTCCAGTGCAGAACCCGACACGAAACCCTGCTTGGCCAGTGCCGCGCTCCTCGCGAATTGCTTCTCAGCCTGAACGACTGCAAACGCGAGGTCGGCGCTGCGCCGCGCACTTTCCGCCCGGCTGGATTCACCCGCGAGACGCAGGTTCAACAGGTTTGAAATCTGCTGCGCATGCTCAGCTTCGCGTGCAAGCACCTCAAGCCGGCGCTGTGGATTCGACAGCCGGAACAGTAATTCGCCTTGGCGTACCAGCGCGCCATCGCGCACCATCACCTCTTCGGCCCGGCCATTTTCCACCACATCCAGCACGACCGAGTGCAGCGGCTGGGCCGTTGCACGCGCGGCCACGTCGTCGCGCAAGATGCCGCGCTCGACGACAGCGATGCGCACGCTGGCAGCGGGTACCTGTAGTCCGCTGGGCCAGAGCCACCACGCCAGTGCAGCAAGTCCAATCAAGATGAGCAAAATCGCTATTGCCATGCCCCAACGCCGGCCGCGCTGTCGTAGGACCGGCTGGTCCATAGCCGCACCCGTAGGGCGTGATGTATTTACGCTGTGGTCTTTTGTCATGATTTCTACTGTTGCAACATCCGTGCCACGCGGTTTCGGACGAATCGACCGGTATTTTTTTTCACTTGCCCGCTCATTCGTCCGCAAACGCACATGCAAACTGTCCACTTCCGGACACTTTGTGCAAAGTGATATCGCGCTGTGGAATCATGCAACGCATGCTGATAAACTCGAGTTCTGTTAATTCCTTTATTTCCAATGTCCGGCAAGCAAGCAAATGTACTGATCCTCGACGATGATGCAGACGTGGCGCTGGCAGCGCGTATGCTGCTGCGCCGGCACGTTGCGCAGGTCGCGACACTTGACCATCCTGGACAGTTACCCGCATGGCTCGCCAGCAATCGTCCTGACGTTGTTCTCCTCGATTTGAATTTTTCGGCGGGACGGACGGATGGTGGCGAAGGGATGCAAGTTTTGGCGCAATTGAGGGCGCTGCCCAACCCACCCGATATCATCGCGATGACCGCGTACGCTGATGTTCCTCTGGCCGTTGCGGCGATGCAGGGCGGCGTAAGCGATTTTCTGACAAAGCCGTGGGATAACGTTCGCCTAGTGCATGCTGTCGAGGCAGCCTTTGCGCGACAGGCCTTGCGTCAGCCTATTCATGCTAAAGCATCTGACGCGGCGCCAGCCGACGCCGATGGATTGCTCGGAAACTCGACTGCGATGGCTGCCTTGCGTGACATGATCGCCAGTGTGGGGCCCACCGAGGCAAACGTCATGATCCTAGGAGAAAACGGCGTTGGCAAGGAACTGGTGGCGCGAGCCGTTCACCGGGCTTCACACCGGGCATCCCGGCAGTTTCTCGCAGTGGATATGGGGAGCCTGCCAGAGGCAACGCTGGAAAGCGAATTGTTCGGACACCGGCGCGGTGCGTTCACCGATGCACGCAATGACCGCGCGGGCCGCTTCCAGGCAGCGTGCGGTGGCACATTGTTTCTTGACGAAGTCAGCAATATGCCCTTGACAGCACAAGCGAAGCTGCTAACAGTGCTCGAACGACGCCAGGTGACGCCCTTGGGCGCGGACACTCCCGAGGGCGTTGACGTGCGCGTCATTAGTGCTACCAATCTCGAAGAAGACCGGCTGCACGACGTTGCGCTTTTTCGCACAGACCTTCTGTTTCGCCTAAATACTATCGTCCTGCGCGTCCCGCCCTTACGCGAGCGCGCGGGTGACATTCCGGACTTGCTGCGCCATTATTTGGCTCACTACGAGCACCAATATAGCAAACCCGCGCGCGCCATAGCAGCGACTGCATTCGATGTACTGTGCTCGAATGCATGGCCAGGCAATGTTCGCTCCTTGCGCCATGCCTGTGAACGCGCTGTCATCCTAGGTCGGGAAAATGTCTATACCATCGCTGACTTTGGTATTTCAGCGAAGACAGCTGTGCCTGCATTATCGTCCCCGCTCACCATCGACGTCCCACGTGAACTGGGTACACTCGAACGTGCCGCCATCGCCGCGGCGCTGCTGGAAGTTAAGGGAAATATCAGCAAGGCTGCCAAGACGCTGGGTGTAAGCCGGGCAGCGCTGTATCGCAAGCTGGACAAACATGGCTTATAGACAGGCTCGCGTCGCCCTCGGCGGGATACTGCTTGCTGCGGCTGGGTGGGTAGGAGGTACGCTAAATGAGAGCGTTGATGGCCTGGGAGCACGCTCCGCCGTTTTGCTCGTCCTGACAGTGGTGCTCGCTGCAGCGCTGATGTGGCATTCAATCGGACACGTTACAGCAATGACGCCAGAGAGACAGTTTCCACTCACGACTTTGCAAGCGCCTGAGACTGCCCGACTGCTATTGCTTGAAGCACGCCTTGAACATGCACCGGTCCCTCTGTTCAACATGACTCCGACCAGGATGGAACCATTGAATGCAAGCGCGCGGCGCCTTCTGGCGCCTGGACGTGTCACTGACACGGTTCCCCTAAATACGGCTTTAGCCGGCCTTTCCGTTGGCACGCGAACGCTGGTTCAGTTCGACAGTGAGCATGGCACTGAACGTGCCCTAGCCGTCCGCAATGCTTTGACCGTCGATGGTGCGCCGCAGTCCCTTGTTGCACTGCTGCCGCTGGAGGACGAACTATCCGCTGAAGCCATGCAAGCCTGGCGCAAGCTCGTCCACGTATTGACCCATGAGATCATGAATTCACTGACACCAGTGGCGTCCCTTTCGCAAACGTCGCGCACGCTGCTCGCTGAGGCAGCAGGTTCTCTTGCTCCCGACGTGGCCGCAGACCTTGACGTCGCGCTAGACGCAATAAGCCGTCGCGCTGAAAGTCTGGCTCATTTCGTCAGCCATTACCGCGTGTTGGCTAGCCTACCTACGCCTCTGCCGCAGCAATTTCTAATCAAAGACTTGTTTGCACGTTTATCGGCTTTAGTGGCACCGAGCTGGCAGGCCCGCGGAGGAAGCGCGACTTTCGTCGTCGCATCAAGCACGCTGGCATTACGGGCTGACTCTGGCCAGATCGAACAAGCTCTGGTTAACCTGCTCCAGAATGCGTTAGAAGCAACCACCGCGAGTCGGGTGCCGCAAGTGGCCGTCGATGCGCGCCTCACGACAGGTGGCCGGTTGCGCATCGATGTGCGTGACAATGGACATGGCATTGCCGATGGGGTAGCGGCGGAAATGTTTACGCCATTTTTCTCGACCAAAAAACAGGGAGGCGGTATCGGCCTTGCAATGGTGCGGCAGCTAATTCAGTTAAACGGCGGAACTGTGCGCTACGCCCGCCCAGTCAACGATGGCGCTCACTTCATCATCACATTCTAGATCAAGGCAAATCTATTATTGTCAGTGAAGAGCGCTGCCAGTCAGAGTCCTGCATCCGTCAGGCCTGACGGTGGGCGCAACATAATTCCATACACTTACATTTTTAGCGTCGTGGAAGAATGTTGACTGGCCGCTTTTGGCTGCGGATTCAATCGGTGGTCGCAACACTCTCACCTAAACACCTAGGTTACAGGAGTGTTGGAGATGAAACAGAAACCACGCATTTATTACACCGAGACTCAGAAGGCCTTGATGTGGAAACGCTGGAAGCAAGGTGATTCCCTACAAATGATAGCCCAACTATTTGATCGGAATCACTCGTCGATACAGCGAATTCTGGCTGAGTCTGGTGGCATACGGCCAGCGCCGCGATGCCGTTCCAGAATGGCGCTGACGCTGGCCGAGCGCGAGGAGGTATCGCGCGCCATCGTTACCAACGTATCCATCCGCGCACTTGCCAGTCGCCCTGGACGAGCACCGTCGACCATCAGCAGGGAACTCAAGCGCAACGGTGGCCGCGAAGCATATCGCGCAACTCAAGCCGATCAGCATGCTTGGGATCAGGCCCGCCGCCCCAAACCTTGTAAGCTGACGGAGAGCCACATGCTGGCCAACATGGTTGCCAGCAAGCTCCAATTGCAGTGGTCGCCGGAACAGATTGCTGGCTGGCTCAAGCAGCTGTTCACGCGCCACGAGCAGTATCACGTGTCGCACGAAACCATTTACCGCAGCCTCTATATCCAGGCACGAGGCGCCTTAAAGAAAGAGCTGCTGGAGCACTTACGCCGGACGCGCGCCATGCGCCGTTCACGTCATCACACCCAAAAGACGGACAACCACGGCAGAATTGTCGACGCCGTGTCGATCAGCGAGCGTCCAGCGACGGCAGCGGATCGAGCGGTGCCCGGGCATTGGGAGGGGGACCTGCTATGCGGCAGCCACAACCGCCAGATCGTGACCTTGGTCGAGCGCCAGACGCGCTACGTCATGCTAGTGAAAGTTGCCGCCAAGGACACCGAGACGGTTGTCAATGCGCTGATCGACAATGCCCGCAGGCTACCCCACGAACTGTATAAATCACTGACCTGGGACAGAGGCAAAGAGATGGCTGGCCACAAGAGTTTTACTTTGGCCACTGACATCCAGGTCTACTTCTGTGATCCACAGAATCCGTGGCAGCGCGGTTCAAATGAAAATACCAACGGCCTGTTGCGCCAGTATTTCCCCAAGGGGCTGGATATTTCCACGTATTCGCAAGAGCAACTCGATGCGGTAGCCAGAAGACTCAACGAGCGCCCCAGGAAGACGCTAGACTACCAAACACCAGCTCAACAATTTGAACAGTGTGTTGCGTTGATCGATTGAATCCGCACCCATAGCGGACGGTCACCAACCTTGCACAACGTCGTACTGAGCAGCTAATCTGCGTGGGGCGCTGTCTGGGTAATCCGCGTGCCCTTACGCGGCCGGCCATCGACAAAAGTAAGTGTCTGAATCTTGTCACTACCATTGCTATCGAAATGCAAGGTGACGTCCTTTTCACGAATAAAGTAATCGTAGTCGCCTGCCGAGATCAATTCCACTGACAGAGGCCCGACCGGCGGCCCAGTAATAAATAGATGACCATTGTCGTGGCTGATGCGCACCTTTGTGTTGGACACTGCGAAGTCGCCAGAAAATTGGCTAAATAGAGAAGTATTAGGTTTGACGCTTACGCGTTCCATTGGATGGTAGTCACCCCACGCATATTCGGCAGCAACGCTGCGCGCGATTTCTTCAATTAGAATCCATCCGTTATCCGAATTTGCGAGAATTACCACGCCTTGCCCGGTACGCTCATATGCAAACAACAACGATTTGTAACCAGCATTCGAACCGCTGTGATGGAATACGGCCTCCTCCCCGGTATGATCGAGTTCGAATCCGAGGCCATAATGACCGCGCACTGGCGTCAGCATCGACCTTGCGTGTTGCTGAGTAATAAGGCGCGAATCCTGTCCGGATGCAGCGCGCTGAATGGCAACCGCAAAGAGAGCTAAGTCGTACGCAGTGCTCCATAAACCAGCGGGGGCTAACTCAGGATATTCGCGCCAGTTTCCCGCAACGATAGTGCCGTCCACTTCGTGGCCAAATGCTGCTCGTGAAGCTAGGGTTGGCGGAAGCGACTGCGCATATAGTGAGTCGTGCATCCTGAGCGGCTTAAATACCGTTTCACTGGCCAAAACGTCAAACGGCAGATCAGTAGCGTCATTTATGTACTGTTGCAGCACAACATAGCCCAAGCCAGAGTACGCATAGCGGTCGGTCAAAGAGTTCTTCACTGCGACTGGGGGATTGGTCGCGGGGACCAAGCCTTCTAATACCTGCAAAAGTGTAGGCTTTGGTTCATCGTTGCGGTAGCCCAGCAGTCCAAACTCTGGCATACCAGCCGTATGGCTTAGCAGTGCCCGAGCCGTAGTGGCCTGCTGCGCGACAGGCAAATGCCACTGACGAAGCCTTCGATTCACGTCTTCATCAAGATCAATCTTTCCACCGGCCACTAGCCTCATTGTCACAAAGGCGGTCACCGGTTTACTAATTGAGGCTACTTGAAAGAACGTGTTTGATGTGATGGGACGTCCCGTCTTCACGTCCGCAACACCGTAGGAACCAACCCATTCCACCATGCCGGCGTTGATCACGGCGATACTCACCCCCGGTACATGCAAGGCTTGCATTCGATCAATCAGCCGCATCTTACGTGTGGGCGCCCCACGTACAGCAACTGGCTCCAGCAATCCATTCTCAATTTTCTCAATGCGAGCCTTCAACTCGACGCTTTGGCCCTGCGCATGCGCAATAAAAGCCCATCCCATCAAAATCAGTGTAAACGCATGTCGAAACATCAAGACTCCAGTTTATTGAGGATCGGCGGCCCCATTTAGCAACATCACGCTAGAAGGACCGCTTCTGGCTGCGGACGTTGGCGTGAATACGGCCTGGCCGTCAGTTGCAGTTAATTCGAACCGGGATCGGCGTCAAATGCGAGCATGGTCGGTTTGAATTGCGTGCCGTTGCAACTACATCCTTAGCGTCTTTTAAAAGACTAACCCGGTTCTCCGTTCCGTTGTACCTTGAACCCCATACTAACGACGACCCAAGAAGCCTTTTACAAAACCGGCCAGGCTGCGCAGCGCGCGCGCCTCCAGCGCGAACAAGCGCGTCAGCCAAGTCGGTAACTTGACGTCGCTGGCCAGCTTTTCAGCGATTTCTTCAGGCGTTTTGTCAGACGCGAAAATTGCCTTATAAAAGTTAAACAAGATTCTGATCTCGATCAGTACAAGCACCACCATCGCCGTCGTGCGCAGCCAGCTGAGTGAACCGAGCACGTGCTGATGCTCAAGGGGAACAATGTGGCCAGTTGCCCAGATCCCGAGCGAAGCGAGACATACCGCGCGCACGATCGCCGCTGCTCCTCGGGAGCGGTAGCACCAAAGGTAGAGTAGCGGCAGAACAACCACCAAGTCGAATACCACTGCGGCTTCGAGCAGGCGAGGATGGCTCCAGTCCTGGACATAAAGCGCGCTTACGTCGCCAAGGACTACGGCACTTGCCAATGGGTAGAACCAGTTGTTGCGCAACCAGGCAAACGCCATGCGATCTTCTGGAAATAATCGACTCATTGCTTTCCCCTAATGAATAAATACTGAAGCCACCGTTTTGAGAAATACGCGACAGTCCGCGATTAGCCGAACTCAGTCGCGTCCTAAACGGCTACGCGTCCACTCGTCCGCAACCTCGCCCGTGTTTTTCGCATTGCCATTGCGCATCCACGCCATGAGTTCACGGTCGAATTTGAAATGTGGTCCACACTCATGGGCAAGAAACCGCCGAACGTTTTGCCTGTTGCGGTAGTCAACATCGATTGCCGTTGTGCGTGATATTTCTCCACCATGCCAATCGAATTTCATATGCAACATCTCAGATACTGGAAAACGTCCGGCTGCTATTGGCGGGTTGCCTCTTTGTTCCACTTCCAGATAAGCTGTTCGTTTGTCCCAGGAGGCAGTTAGCGCATCTCGAAGGCGCAGCATGAAATCCAGAGGTCGCTCGTTCATTGTCTCGAGCCATCTATATTCTTTCGCTAAAACATCATAAAATCGAACTGAGCTAAGTTCGCTTTGGTCAAATGCAGTCGGCTGCCCCTAGCATAGCATGTCACTAATCAAGCGTTAACAGTGATAGTTTCTAACTGACGGTGATGTTGGAAACTAAAAAATTTGACGTTGACTCCATTCACCACCAGGTAACTACCACTCATCCCCGATAAAGTGACATTCGTCGGATACTCCGCCGAATGCCAATGCCGTAGCTCCAAAGTAAGCGGATTGCCACATTCAAATGTGGTACGACTTGCTGCCAGATTTTTCGCATGCGAAGTTCCGCTTTCGCCCCAAAGCGGTCGCTCACAAACAATGTTTTAGATTCGAATAAACAACCGTAACGACTCTAGTCCATGAATTCGAATTTTCACCGTTTTTTGCATCACCTAATTGCTATGTGGCCCGTTATGTACTCGGTCAACAAATACACGCAAATCATTTAAACAGGCATCACCCAATTCAACGGTCGAAAGCAATTTCGATACAAATTTTGGCCCATGTGACCCTATTTGTGGGCAAAAATCTTCTATTTCCCCCACCGGCACTAGGTAAACGCCAATATCTTCCAACATATCCTGGAGAGTTATAGCAACTTTCTGAGAATCTCCATTTGGAATGCCTCGCCAACCATATTTCTTCACTACACTCCAAGCCTTCCCTTGCTTCATCGCCTCAATCACATCCCCCTTTGGCAATTCCTCAGGCCCAGCACTATTAATAATGGAAATCACCTCTTCTTTAATCTGATTCACCGTTTTTGGTTTATTGCCTTTGCGTACGGCTGAGTCGATACGCCCCCAAATCGGTTTAAATTTCGTCCAATCCCCCCCAAAAGCTTCTACGACTGTTTGAAGAAGATTTTCCTCGGACAATAAATCTATATCAAATACGGCTTTCACAGGGACCCCAACTTGACGGAGGATACTTGCAACTTTGGCAACTCCATGTTTGCCACCAGTAGGAACGTATGCCGTGTCCTTCCACTGTGAAGTGGACTGCATTGCCATGTAGTCCGCGATGCAGTTTATTAGCCTACAATCGCTATCATCTTCACATATTATTGTTTGCTCGTGAAATATCCCTTCAAGCGCATTAGAGTAACGAAGCTCTGGCTTTTCCCATAGGTCTTTTACTACACTGGAAGCTGCCTCGGCGACTTTGTTAACACCATTCTCTCGATGAATACGAAGTATTCGGACGTTGCCGCGCATTCCCTCCAAAAATCCGCGCATTATGTCGCTACTATGAGTCGCAACAATTAATTGCCCCTTTACTTCTGCCGCAAGCGTCTCACCAAGACGACGCATTTGAGGTGGATGTAAAAATGCCTCCGGCTCATCTATTAGCGTCATATCGACTTCGGACACGACTGCATCGAACAAGATACCAGCGTAGCTTTTCATTCCGTCGCCCTGCAAATCCAGAGGTGGATTTTTTCGAATAGCCTGAACATATTCATCGCCAACACGGTCTATATTGCTATCTAAAGACGGAAGTTCACCTACATGAATCGGAATTCTACTACCTCCTCTATAGTCAAACATAATGTCTTTTCCAAACGCACGGCGAAAAAGCCCACTAATCTTTTTCATCAAGGCACTGTCATCATAGAGCACATGTTGAGGTCTTGATTTTTGTTCGCCCGGAGCTATACTGCTTTGTTGGTTACAAATGGTCAAGCGTTCGCTTGCACTGATGTTCTTGATAAAGCCGTCCGCAATACCATGAATGAGAAAGTCATCATTCCAAAACTGAATATGACCTTCGTTGATTTGCCAATTTTTATATTGATAATTAACTCCAACCAAGTCGCCGTGAATCTCAAAGAATTCCTTCAATAATTCTACGCTTCCATCTTTCAATAATTCCAAATCAGAAATAACCACCGTGTGATCGGTTTTTCCAGTTTTGCATATGGAATATATTTCACGAAGTGTTTGAGATTTTCCACTATTGTTCGGCCCGACCAATATTATTTTCTCATTTTTTTTAAATTTAAACTCAGCACCGCCTGAAAATTTAATTTTAGAAATTGATGCTGATGGCTTCTGGAAATTTTCCTGCTCTGTTGAAAATTGCATTGATAACCTATTCGAAATTAATTTAAATTACAACTCAGCTTCTTAAATAAAATCTTCGCGGCGCTCATATGACATCGAATGACGTAAAACAGTATCCATCATTTATGGTTTTTCATCTAATCAAGATGCGATGTTCAATTGGCGTCGAGTGACAGCTTCTGGCCGATCGCCGACCTACGGCGCGTTTCCAAAAAATTGGGCTCGGTCAGCGCTCATAGTTCCGACGACTGCGGCCTTTGTTTCTTTATGATGTCGATGGCATTCTCAGAGCGTCTAGATTCGCAGTCAACTCGACCGGGAATGGTAGTCCGTCACCGCTCAAGATCCATTCAAAATAGTGCACTACGAACGCCGACAACTCCGCCATGCTCAGGCTGTAACCGGAAAAGTCAAAGTAAGCCATGGGTTTATTCTGGAAGTATGCGAACCAGCAACCTATCAACGGTCGTTCCATCTTCACAATAACTTGAGCCTCCAGCGAGTGCTTATTCGTCATTTTCCAGTGCTTAGATCCATTCGAGACATCTATCACCGCACGGAAAACATCCTTTGCACCCTGAGGAAGCTCTGCTTTTCGGGCAATCTGGTCCGCACTTGCACTATCGGACTTAAGCCAATCAACGTACAAATGGTGTGCGGTAACGATAAAATTAAAGGAATCGTAAACACTCCACGATTCAACTAATCGAGCTTCTTCCCATTTCAACTTTTCGAACATGTCGTGCGGAGTGTCCAAAGCAAGGCGAGTGATGGGTTTCTCCAGCATTATATTCTCCAATCTCGACTTTGACGGACCAAAAAAATTCTTTTAGATTTGACCTCGTAAACCATGAAACCTGCTGAGCAAATGCGCACATCGATATGCGACTCAATGACTGCTCCTGGCCGCTTGCCGTCGTTGGCAGGTACCGCCCCATTGGATGCTTTACTGACCCTTTGCAACTGTCGTCCAGCCAGTGCTTATGAGCAGTTCAGCAGTGTCTAGTGAACTCGTGGCAATTTAAACATCCAAGAACATCATCACAGCCGACAATACTAGCAACTGAAAAAAAGCGAGAAACAAAGCTCGTGGTGTCGGCGGCATGAACTTCCATTGCAAGCTCTTCGCCGGTGAAACCAAAGCAGATTTATTGCTCCCTACGCAAGCAAATAGTGCCGATAGCGCCAAGGAAAAAAACCTTACATGAGCCGGTAAAACTTCAGGAGCAAAGGCACAGCCAAAGAACATTAACGAGAAAAAAAATAGAGAAATGCGGGAAATTTTCTGTCCCAACTGAAGTCGTATTTTATATTCCATAATTTTTATCATTGATTTTAGTTATTCAAGTTTCGCTTCAACGGCTGCTTCTGGCTGCGGATTCAATCGGTGGTCGCAACACTCTAACCTAAACGGCTAGGTTACAGGAGTGTTGAAGATGAAACAGAAACCACCGATTTATGCGCAGAGAACTTCCGAGCTGGCAAGCGTACAGCCACGCCCCTGCGACTTGGCTTTGTAGAGGGCGACGTCGGCACGCTCAAGCATATTCTCTATGGAGTCGGTTTTGTGCATACGCATGGCGATGCCTCCGCTGTAAGAGAGTGCAAAACCCAGTTCGTTGAACGAATGCAGCGCCAGCCACTGCCGCATGCGTTCGTCGTAAGCTATGATCGAGGCGAGGTCGGCACAGTTGAGTAGCACGCAGAATTCCTCGCCGCCGTAGCGGCAGAACAGATCTCCGGCACGGCTCACAGCCCGTAAGCCAGTGACGAAAACTTGCAACGCCCTGTCGCCACCGGCATGGCCGTGCTTGTCGTTGATTTGCTTGAAATAGTCGAGGTCAAGCATCAACACGCCGAGCGGCTGCTTGTATCGCAAACTTCTGGCCAGGTCGATTTCGGACTTTAGTATCCAGGCGCGGCGGTTCAAGGCGCCGGTCAGACCGTCTAGCGTAGCCAACCGTTCCAGTTCCCGGGCCGCCTCGTCGCGGTGCGCAAGGAGGATGGCCACCACCGACATCATCATCATCGAGTTCGATGACAAGGCAAACACCCGGTTGATCAGATACGGCCCAAAAAAATTCGGAAACTCAGCGGTGTAGAACGCACCCAGCACGGCGCGGCCGGCAAGTACCAGCATCTGAACTGTAAGACATATGATTAATAGCCAACGCCAGCGTCCAACTGCTACCTGTGGCGCACGGCACAGGGGAACTATGATGGTTGCAATCTGCAATGCCAGCAGGCCATTCGCCCAGCCTACCCTGAACGGATAGTCGGAAAAACCGATGCAGTAGCCTACTGTCATCAGTACGGCTATGGCGGCTGGAATGCGAGCACTCGCCTTACGGCCGTACCACAATTGAAAGGCCATGGCATTGAAAACCATGCCGCCCGAGACGCTGCCCATTGCCATCGTTGACAATAGGTGGTCGGCCCAGCCGCCCCGTTCAAAAGTGCTTGACCACAGCAGGAAAATCCAACCTGCAGTTTGCAATACGATACCGGCTTGTGCATAGCGCGCAGCACGGTTCACCCGCCCCATAAAATAGGGCAACGCCACGGCCATGATCGACAGGTTAAGTGTCATGCCGAAGAATAGGGTCGATACGTCCGTTATAGCCACTATCGCACTTTCAAAGTAATCCAAGGGGCCGTATTATCCCAACAAACCTGCATCCACTTAAAATCGGCAATTACTTACTTGAGGCAACTTTAGTTTGGCATCTTTCGTTTGGGGCTCAACCGAATTGGTGGTTAGCGTGCGTAAGCTGTTTCTCGTTGATAAAGCGACCGTATGCTCTTGGCCGAGCGCTGACGTCACGTCAAGCGGGTGATATTTCTCGGCGGCGTCAACGTCGATTTTGTCGTTCATCGTTGATAGCGAACGCTCACCGCTTGCCTGGAGGTCTGAAACCATCCGAAATTGTTGCCGCTCGATCTTTTCAACACAATAGGCCGCAAGACATTCGTCGCTGCCAATAGTGCTCGCCGTAAAACAGTCATCTTCCCGTTTCCAGACATACTGAGCAGCAACATCCCAGAAGCTGGAAAGGAAGGAGATGTTTCTGGCAAGGCGCACCACGCCAGAAATGGGTCAGGCATATGCGTGCACCAGTAGAAAGCCAGCAAGCGGAACGACGGCAAACAGCACAACAACGCCAAGGCATCCTGATTTCGATCCAGATCTGGAACCGGCAGGAGAAGCGCTACGCGCACGCTCTCGTGGCGTCCTGGCATGCACCCATTTGATATGACAGGACTGGCAAAAAAAGGTGGTTTTGTTGTTACGCCAGGCTTCGATGGTTCGATCGGTATGGTGTGCAACCGTGCCGCAACGGGCACATTCGAAATGTGTTTCTTTGGGTAGTTTTTTAGAAAAGTACTTGCCGGCAAAGAGCATGACAACAAGTCCGGCTACTATTGCCCCCACGATCAATTCCATAGTCATTTGTTTTTCTGTATATGCATAGCGTTTACCATGGCTATTGCTAGCCCATCAGCGTACCCGAGCATAACGGATTGCCGGGCGGAAAAAATAACACATTGTCACATCAACGCGAATGGCCGCTTCTGGTCCCCACGAGCAAGTCCGCCTGCACTACTTCTATCAACCTTTATTATTTGGCATCTTGCTTTCATAATCGCCCACACCCACATTACACTTTGGAAACCTAAGATTTCTTCAGTTGACACCCTTGCAGCGCATCCATAAGATGCCCTCATTATTCATTTACGGAGTCCCACGTGGGTACTTGTTCTAGTGACAGTAGCCGATCTTGTATCGGTGATTGCCTCGGCAGCTAAACAGCAAGCAACGCGGAACTCTCTTTCCTCCGTGCCTTGCTGAGCAAGGTGCGGTGTCTCGTGCGGCCAGTCTGGCCGCGCGCCTCCCCCCTCTTTCCGATCGCGACCGGCTACTGACCCGGATTGCCCGCCAGCGCCATGCTTCGACATGCCGCGTTGGCGGCACGCAAGTCTTGCCTGCGGCTGCGCCGCCCGTCAACACCTCGTCGTGAAAGGAAGAGCATGAATCTCTTCACCCGTTTGTTCGAATCGTTCCTGCGCAAGCGCCATACGGCCGGCCATTTCCGTCGCCGCGCCATGCCACTGGAAAACAGCACGGCCCGTCCCGTGCCCGACCACCTGGCGCGCCAGCTGCTGGGCGCCGCCCACGAAGATCTGGACAGTGCCCTGAACCGCCTGCATACGCGCCTGGAAGGCTTGCGCGATGCCGAGGCGCAAGTCATCGGCGCACAGACGGGTCCGAATGAAGTCGAGCATGAAAAGCCGCTGGCCTGGTACCAGCACCTGTGGCTTTGCTACAAGAATCCGTTCAACCTGCTGCTGACGGTGCTGGCCATCGTGTCCTACCTGACGGAAGACCCTAAGGCCACCATCGTCATCGGCACCATGGTGATTTTGTCGACCCTGCTGCGCTTCGTGCAGGAAGGCCGCTCGAACCGGGCCGCCGAGCGCCTGAAAGCCATGGTCAGCAATACCGCCACCGTGCTGCGCAATGGCCAGCAGATCGAGCTGCCTATCCGCCAGCTGGTGCAGGGCGACATCATCGTGCTGTCGGCCGGCGACATGATCCCCGCCGATTGCCGCTTGCTTTCCGCGAAAGACCTGTTCGTCAGCCAGGCCGCCATGACGGGTGAATCCTTGCCCGTGGAAAAGATGGCGGAACTGGCCGATGCCCATGGCAAAGACCCGATGGACCTGGCCAATTTGCTGTTCATGGGCACGAACGTCATCTCGGGCGCCGCCACGGCGCTGGTCTTGGCCACAGGCAACCGCACCTATTTCGGCACCATCGCCACGCGCGTGACGGCCACCGAGCGCACGCCGACGGCGTTTGAAGCGGGCGTGAATAGCGTCAGCTGGCTGCTGATCCGCTTCGCCCTCGTGATGGCGCCGCTGGTGTTCCTGATCAATGGCTGGACCAAGGGCGACTGGATGGAAGCGTTCCTCTTCGCCCTGTCCGTGGCCGTAGGCCTGACGCCGGAGATGCTGCCCATGATTGTCACCAGCACCCTGGCCAAGGGCGCCGTGAAACTGTCGAAAAAGAAAGTCGTCGTGAAACGCCTGGATGCGATCCAGAACTTCGGCGCCATGGATGTGCTGTGCACGGACAAGACAGGCACCTTGACGCAGGACAAGATCGTGCTGGAACGCCATACCGACGTGTTCGGCCAGCAATCCGATGAAGTACTGCAATTTGCCTTCCTGAACAGCCATTACCAGACTGGTCTCAAAAACCTGCTGGACCGGGCCGTGCTCGACCATGTTGAACTGCAAACGGAAATGCAGCTGGCACGCGATTACGTCAAAGTCGATGAAATCCCCTTCGATTTCGTGCGCCGCCGCATGTCCGTCGTCGTTTCCGAAAAAAACGATCACCATGAACTGATCTGCAAGGGTGCCGTCGAGGAAATCCTCGCCGCCTGCAGCCATTTGCGCTTGAATGGCGTAAACGTGCCGCTCGATGCCGCCCTGCTGGCGAAAGTGCTGGAAACCACGCACGGCTTGAACGCGGAAGGCTTGCGCGTGGTGGCCGTGGCCGTCAAGGAAGTGCCGCCGCATAAAACCGTGTACGGCGTGGCCGATGAAACGGCACTGACCCTGATCGGCTACGTCGCCTTCCTCGATCCGCCGAAGGAATCGACGGCGCCCGCCCTGCGCGCGCTGGCGGAACATGGCGTCACCGTGAAAGTCTTGACAGGCGACAACCATCTGGTGACGGCGAAGATTTGCCGCGAGGTGGGCCTGGCCGTGCATGGCGTGCTGCAAGGCCCGCAACTGGACGACATGGACGACGCTACCCTGGCCAGGGCAGCCGAAGACAATACCGTGTTTGCCAAGCTCAGCCCGCTGCACAAGGAGCGCCTGGTGCGCGCCCTGCGCGGCAATGGCCATATCGTCGGTTTCATGGGCGACGGCATCAACGACGCGCCCGCCCTGCGCGCGGCCGACATCGGCATTTCCGTCGATTCGGCCGTCGATATCGCCAAGGAAGCGGCCGACATCATCCTGCTGGAAAAAAGCCTGATGGTGCTGGAAGAAGGCGTGCTGGAAGGCCGGCGCACCTTCAGCAACATGCTCAAATATATCCGCATGACGGCCAGCTCGAACTTCGGCAATGTATTTTCCGTGCTGGTGGCCAGCGCCTTTTTGCCGTTTTTGCCGATGCTGCCGCTGCACTTATTGGTGCAAAACCTGCTGTATGACGTGTCGCAGATCGCCATTCCCTTCGACAATGTCGACGCTGAACTGATCCAGAAGCCGCTGAGCTGGAACCCGCGCGACATTGGCCGCTTCATGGTGTTCTTCGGTCCCATCAGCTCAATCTTCGACATCAGCACCTTTATTTTGATGTGGCATGTGTTTGGCGCGAATACGCCAGAACAGCAGACCCTGTTCCAATCCGGCTGGTTCGTCGTCGGCTTGCTGACGCAAACCCTGATCGTGCACCTGATCCGCACGCCCAAGCTGCCCTTCATCGACAGCATCGCGTCCGTGCCCCTGCTGGTGGCCACCACTGCCATCATGGCCGTGGGCGTGTTCTTGCCGATGGGACCGCTGGCGACTTACTTCAAGCTGCAAGCCTTGCCACTGGGCTACTTTCCATGGCTGCTGGGCATCCTCGTCTGCTACACCGTGCTGACGACGTTCATGAAACGCGTGTATCTGCGCAAATTCGGCTGGCAATAGTATGATGAAAGGCTGTTTCCTCTACAAAAGGCGCGCATGAGCGGCTCCCCCCTTTCCAAACGTCATCAGGCCCTGCTGCTGTCGGCGCTGGTATTTCCCGGCAGCGGGCATTTCCTGCTCGGACGCAAGACGCGTGGCTGCCTGTTCCTCGTGCCGGCGTTGATCGCCCTGTTGCTCATATTGCGCCAGATCATGGCACGCTTGGACCAGCTTATGGCACAGATCGACAGTGGCGCCCTGCCCCTCGATGTGCAGCTGATCATGGAAAAAGTGGAGCTGCTCTCTGCCAATGACGGCCCCGCCATGACGGTGGCCGTGGGCGTGCTGGTGGCGTGCTGGATAGGCAGCCTGATCGACACCTTGCTCATCAAGCCATGACGGCAGAATCACAGGCGCGCAAACAGCGCAAGGAAGCAAAGATGCAGGCCCGCCGCGCGCAGCTGGCGCTCAGGCGCCAGGACGACGGCGGCCCGCAGGCCTGGCGCGGCTGGTTCGATGGCTCCGCCCACCCGAACCCGGGCAAGCTGGGCATAGGCGCCCTGCTGCTGGGGCCGGATGGCGAGCGCATCGAAGTGAGCCAGGCGGCCGGCCATGGCAGCAGCAGCGAAGCGGAATATGCGGCACTGATAGCCGTGCTGCAGGCGGCCCAGGGCGTGCGCCCGCCGCCCGTGCAACTGCTGCTGTACGGCGACAGCCAGGTGGTGATCAACGATGTGCTGGGAACGACGCCGCAGGGCGCCAAGGGACTGGAAACGCACAGGGCCACCGTAGTGGCCCTGCTGGAACAATTCAATGATGTGAGCTTGCGCTGGCTGCCGCGCCACAGGAATGGCGAGGCGGACCGGCTATCGCAGCTGGCGATCGCCGGCTGGGTAGAGGATGCTGCATTGCCGGAAGATTAAGCGGCGCGGCCAATCTGCAATGTTCCTTGCGGCATCTTGACCGCTGGGCGCTTCATCCCCTTCAAGCCACTGACACTGGCCTGCTGGCCATTGAGCTTGAACACGCTGACCACTTGCGCCAGATTGTGCGCCTGGTGCTGCATCGATTCGGCGGCGGCCGCCGACTCTTCCACCAGGGCGGCATTTTGTTGCGTCACGGCATCCATCTGGCCGATGGCCCGGTTGATCTCGTCAATGCCCACGCTTTGCTCACTGCTGGCCGCAGTGATTTCCGTGATGATGTCGCTCACGCGCTGCACGCTGTCGACGATATCGTTCATCGTCGAACCGGCTTGCGCCACCAGCATGCTGCCTGCGTTGACTTGTTCCACCGAGGCGCCGATCAGGGTCTTGATCTCTTTTGCTGCAGAAGCCGAACGCTGCGCCAGGTTGCGCACTTCGGACGCCACCACGGCAAAGCCACGGCCCTGCTCGCCGGCGCGCGCCGCTTCCACGGCCGCGTTCAAGGCCAGGATATTCGTCTGGAAGGCAATGCCATCGATGACCGAAATGATGTCGACGATCTTGTTCGACGAAGCGTTGATCGATTCCATCGTGCCCACCACTTGCGCCACCACGGCGCCGCCCTTGACGGCCACCTGCGCGGCCGATGCCGCCAGTTGATTCGCCTGGCGCGCATTGTCCGCATTCTGTTTCACGGTACTGGTCAGCTCCTCCATCGAGGACGCTGTTTCTTCCAGCGAACCGGCCTGCTCTTCCGTACGGGAAGACAAGTCCTGGTTGCCGGCGGCAATTTGCGTCGATGATGTGGCGATGCTGTCCGTGCCGCTGCGCACTTCACTGACGATGTTGAGCAGGCTGGTGTTCATGTCCTTCAACGCTTGCAGCAACTGGCCCGTTTCATCCTTGGCGCTGGCATCGATCTGCGCCGTCAAGTCGCCATCGGCCACCTTGCGGGCAATCTCCACGGCCGTGCGCAGCGGACGCACGATGCCCATCGTCAAGACCCAGGCGCAGACGACGCCAAAAGCCAGCGCCAGCGCGGCCAGCACCAGCAGCAGGTTGCGGCTGGTCTTGGCTACGGCATCGATCTCGCGCGCGGTGGCGTCGATGCTGGCGCGCTGGTGTTCCAGCATGTTCATGATGACTTTCTGGTACTTCGTCGAGCCAGGCACGAACACGGTCTGGAAGGCCTTCTCCGCTTCCTCCGTCTGGCCAGCCGCCTTCAGCTTCGATACTTGCTCACGGGAATCCAGATATACCTTGCGCATCTCACTGACCTGGCGAAACAGTTCTGTTTCTTGCGGGCCGGAAATCAGCGCTTCGATTTTCTTTTGCAATTCACTCGAGACAACGGACGACTGTTTCGCTTCTTCCGCAAAATACGGTCCCAGCGAGGTGTCGGCGCTACGCACGATGGCCGTGGTGCGGCGGATGCCGCTGTCGATCTTGCTGTACCAGTCGGAAATATAGCGTTCCTTCGCCAGCGGCTGCTCCATCATGGTGCGCGTAGCGGTGGCCACGTCGTGCAAACGCCAGACGCTGATGCCGGTAATGACCATGGAAAACAGCAAAATGACGGCAAAACCCAGGCCGAGACGCACACCAATACTGACGTTTCTTAACAAATTCATGTGAATATCCTAAAAAATCGGAACCAGACTATATAAAAGGAACTGAAGGCTGCGGCGGCACGGGGCGGCCGCAGCCTTCAGCGTGCGCCCAGGCGCAAGGCGGATTGTGGCGCTGCCGGGCGCTTCAGCGTGCTCGCGCCACTCACCTTGGCCTGCTGGCCATTGAGCTTGAACACGCTGACCACTTGCGCCAAGTTGTGCGCCTGGTGCTGCATCGATTCGGCGGCGGCCGCCGACTCTTCCACCAGGGCCGCATTTTGTTGCGTCACGGCATCCATCTGGCCGATGGCCCGGTTGATCTCGTCAATGCCCACGCTTTGCTCGCTGCTGGCCGCCGTGATTTCCGTGATGATGTCGCTCACGCGCTGCACGCTGTCGACGATATCGTTCATCGTCGAACCGGCTTGCGCCACCAGCATGCTGCCTGCGTTGACTTGTTCCACCGAGGCGCCGATCAGGGTCTTGATCTCTTTTGCTGCAGAAGCCGAACGCTGCGCCAGGTTGCGCACTTCGGACGCCACCACGGCAAAGCCGCGGCCCTGCTCGCCGGCCCTGGCCGCTTCCACGGCTGCGTTCAAGGCCAGGATATTCGTCTGGAAGGCAATGCCATCGATGACCGAAATGATGTCGACGATCTTGTTCGACGAAGCGTTGATCGATTCCATCGTGCCCACCACTTGCGCCACCACGGCGCCGCCCTTGACGGCCACCTGCGCGGCCGACGCTGCCAGTTGATTCGCCTGGCGCGCATTGTCCGCATTCTGTTTCACGGTACTGGTCAGCTCCTCCATCGAGGACGCTGTTTCTTCCAGCGAACCGGCCTGCTCTTCCGTACGGGAAGACAAGTCCTGGTTGCCGGCGGCAATTTGCGTCGAGGATGTGGCGATGCTGTCCGTGCCGCTGCGCACTTCACTGACGATGTTGAGCAGGCTGGTGTTCATGTCCTTCAACGCTTGCAGCAACTGGCCCGTTTCATCCTTGGCGCTGGCATCGATCTGCGCCGTCAAGTCGCCATCGGCCACCTTGCGGGCAATCTCCACGGCCGTGCGCAGCGGACGCACGATGCCCATCGTCAACAGCCAGGCACAGACGACGCCAAAGGCCAGTGCCAGCGTCGACATCAATAACAGCAAGTTGCGGCTGGTGCTGGCGATGTCATCAATCTGGCGCGCAGTGGCGTCTATGGTGGCGCGCTGGTGCTCCAGCAAGCCGTAAACCATCTTCTGGTACTTGGCTGCGGCGGGCACGAAGGTTTTTTCGAACACTTCGTTGGCGGCCTCGGCCTGGGCCCCGCCCTTGAGTTTGTAGACCTGGTCGCGCGAGCCGACGTAGACCTCGCGCAATTCCAGCAAGCTGGCGAACATGGCCTGCTCTTTCGGGTCCTTGAGCAGCGCCGCGATCTTCTTTTGCAGGACAGCCGAGCTGGCGGTAGACACTTTCGACTCTTCGGCGAAATAACCGCTCAGCGAGGTGTCGCTGCTGCGGGCGATGGCGATCGTGCGCCGCACGGCGCTGTCAATGCGTGTATACCAGTCGGAAATATAACGTTCCTTGGCCAGCGGTTCTTCCATCATCGTGCGCGTGGCGCTGGCCACGTCATGCAGACGCCAGACACTGATGCCGGTGATGATCATGGAAAACAGCAAAATGACGGCAAAGCCCAGTCCCAGACGGACCCCGATGCTGACGTTTCTTAACAAATTCATGTGAACTATCCTAATATCTCGAAGAGAGGCCCTGCAGCCAGCGCCTGGAACAGCATGGCGGACGCCGCCAAATCTGTCCCGCCAAGTAAACTGGCGCACGGTTCGGTTGAACCGTGCGCCAAGAAAATGCGCTAGCGTGCTCCCTGCGGAAACGATATGCAATACTTAATGTCAATAGTTTTTGACAATATGCAGGGCAATTCTCTTCACTGCGCCATTAAGCAGCCAGTTTCTCGATCAGGCCCATGTCGGCGCTGGACATCAGCTGGTCGATATCGACCAGTATCAGCATGCGCTCGTCGATGGTGCCCAGGCCAATCACGTATTCCGTGTTGATCGAGCGGCCCATGTCCGGCGCCGGCTTGATCTGTTCCGGCAGCAAGGTAGTGACGTCGGACACGCGGTCCACGACCATGCCGACCACGCGGTTGCCGATATTGAGGATGATGACGACGGTGAACTGGTCATAGCTGGGCGTGCCCAGGTTGAACTTGATGCGCATGTCGACGATCGGCACGATAATGCCGCGCAAGTTGACCACGCCCTTGACGAACTCGGGCGCGTTGGCGATGCGGGTCGGCGTTTCATAGCTGCGGATTTCGCTGACTTTCTGGATGTCGATGCCATACTCTTCCTGGCCCAGGGTAAAGGCCAGGTATTCGGCAGCCTTGGCAACGGTTGCGCCAGTATCGCTGGAAATGGTGTTCATGATAATCCTTTCGTTAACTCGCCTTGGGCGCAGGCCAGGACACGCTGCACGCGCGCCCTGGACGTGACAAGCCATTCACGATGCAATGAAATGGCTGCCACTTGTATGTTTTTGCAAATACTTTCCAGCAATTAGCTGATGTCTCTAATTTCCGTGCGGCAATGTTACCCCATGTAAATTTTACATGCACTAAAAAAGAGCGATTCCCGGACTGATGCTTTTCCAAAATGCACTTATGTAGCAAATACGGCACGCCAGCGCACCAAGCTCCCGGCCACATGCGGCGGCGTTTTATGCCACACTGGCGGCCCCTGCTTTTGACGACTTTGAACCATGCACTCTTTGCTTTCCCAATGGCAACCACGCCTGCTGGCACTGGCCATGGCCGGCTTGGGCGACGACAGCGCCCACGATATCAACCATTTGCACCGCGTGTGGCGTAACGCCACCGTCCTGCTGCAGGAGCATGGGCAGGCCGATGCGCTCGTCGTGATGGCTGCTTGTTACCTGCACGACCTGGTCAACTTGCCGAAAAATCATCCTGAACGCCACCTGGCCTCGCGCCAGGCGGCCGTGCTGGCTTGCCACCAACTGGCCGAGCTGGATTTTCCTGCAGAAAAACTGGCAGGCGTAGCGCACGCCATCGAAACGCACAGCTTTTCCGCCAATCTGCCGCCGCACACCATCGAAGCGCAAATCGTGCAGGATGCCGACCGCATCGATGCGCTGGGGGCCGTGGGACTGGCACGCCTGTTCTATACGGCGGCGCGCATGGATAGCGCATTGGCGCATGGCAGCGATCCGCTGGCCGAACATCGCGCACTGGACGACAAGGCATACGCGCTCGACCATATCGTCACCAAGCTCGACAAGCTGCCCGGCAAGATGCAGACGGTGGCTGGGCGCGCCCTGGCCGCACAGCGCCTGGCCGTGCTGACGGATTTTCGCGCCGCTTTTGCCGACGAATGGGGAATGAGCGCATAAGCTTGGTGGCGATAGCCAGCAGCGAGCATGCTGTCTATAATGCAAGCCTCAGCTATCGCGCCGCGCGTCGGCAAAAACCTGTCACGCGCCGGTGCTTTGCCAACGCGCCGAAAGCATGCATGACCGATAAAGCCAGCCCCGACAGCCATTCCCCGTCCGCCCCCGCGCGCGCCGGCAACCTCAATTTCATCCTCGTCTGCGTCTTCATCGACATGCTGGGCATCGGCCTAGTGGTGCCAGTGCTGCCCATCCTGATCGGCGACTTTGTCAGCGGCAAGGAAGCGCAAGCATTCTGGTACGGCATCATGGCAGCCGTCTTCGGCTTGCTGCAGTTCATCTTCATGCCCATGCTGGGCGCCATCAGCGACCGCGTGGGACGCCGTCCCGTGCTGCTGTACTCGATGGCCGGCATGGGCATCAATTTTCTCGCCACGGGCTGGGCGCCCAACCTGGCCTGCCTGTTCATCGGGCGCATCATCGGCGGCGTCTCGTCGGCCAGCATGTCGGTCGCATCCGCCTATGCCTCCGACATTTCCACGCACGACAACCGCGCCAAGAGCTTTGGCAAGATCGGCGCGGCCTTTGGCCTGGGCTTCATTTGCGGGCCCATGCTGGGAGGCCTGCTGGGCGAGATCAATCTGCACCTGCCGTTTTACGTGGCGGCGGGCCTGTCGGCGGCCAATTTCATCTACGGCTATTTCTTCGTGCCCGAATCGCTGCCGCCGGGTCCGCGCGCGCCATTTACTTTGGCGCGCATCAATCCGTTTGCCGCCCTGCTGAAACTGGTGCGCCGCGTGGACATCCGCGGCCTGGTGCTGGCCTTCGGCCTGATGACGTTTGCGCAAATGATGCTCAACACCACCTGGGTGCTGTACACGCATTTCCGCTTCGACTGGACGCCGCGCCAGAACGGCATCGCCCTGTTCTGTGTGGGCCTGTGCGCGGCCGTGGTGCAGGCGGGCTTGCTGGGGATACTCATCAAGCGCTTTGGCGAAGTGCGCTTGTCGCTGCTGGGCATGGCCTCGGGCGCCCTCACCTACCTGCTGTACGGCCTGGCCACGCAAGGCTGGATGATGTATGCGTTGATTTTGTGCAACCTGCTGGCCTTTGCCGCCGGTCCGGCCCTGCAAGGCATCATCTCGAAGGCGTCCGCCGCCAGCGAACAGGGAGAGCTGATGGGCTCCCTGCAATCGATCAGCAGCCTTGGCATCATCATCATGCCCTTGCTCGGTAGCATGATTCTCGGCGAAGTGAGCCACTTGCCGCCGCAGGACTGGCGCATCGGCAGCACCTTCTATCTGTGCGCCATCATGCAAACCCTGGGCATCCTGGTGGCTTGGCGCTACTTCAAGGCACAACGCCAGGCCAGACTTGTGGTTTCCACCACAAAGTAGTCGGCAAGATAATATTGCATTTGAGAAATTAATAGGCGAGAATGGGATAATCAAGCGGGCGTTGCCAACGCCCGCGATTCGATGGCAAGCAAGGATGGGTATGACTGACTTTTATTCCAGCGCCTGGCGCCGAACCGTGGCCCTGCTGGCGCTGGCGCTGCCGTCACTGGCGGGCGCGCAATGCTCGCGCGATATCCAGGTGCCCGTCTCGGCCATCGGCGCCAGCGTGGTGATCAATGGCGCCAGCATCGGCGGCATCTATCCCGACTTGCTGCGCAGCATGGGCGCCAAGCTCGGCTGCAACTTCATCTTCACGGCCGTGCCGCGCGCGCGCCTGGAAGCGATGTTCGAGGCGGGCAAGGCCGATATGCTGATTCCCGCCAGCAGCACGCCGCGGCGCGACCAGCACGGCCTGTTCATCCCCCTGATGGGCAACCGTCCCCTGCTGATCTCGCTGCAAAGCGCGCGCGCGCCCGTCAACACCATGCAGGAACTGATCGAGCGGCGCGAATTGCGCGTGGCGCTGGTGCGCGGCTACGATTATGGCGTGTCCTACCAGGCGCTGGCCAAGGAGCTGAGCAGCCAGGGCCGCCTGTTCTACGAAGTCGATGCACTCTCCGTGGCGCGCCTGATGCAAAGCGGCTTCATCGACGCCACCATCATGAGTCCCACCATCCTGGCCGGCGTGGCGCAAAACGACGCGCGCGTGTATGGCCTGGCCGACCGCCTGCGCCTGGAAGCCTTGCCGGAATTGCCGTGGGGCATGAGCGGCGTCTACCTGTCGCGCAAGTCGCTGACGGCGGAAGACCAGGCGACCCTGCGTGAACTGCTGGAAAAAGCGGGCCGCTCGGGCACCTTGATGGAAGGCTTCCAGCGCCATCACCGCCAGGAATTGCTGTCGCTCAGCATACGTCCGCGCTAAGGATATTCGCATGTCGGGCTTCGTTGTCGCCGTCGTTCTGTTTGCCGCCCTGCTGCATGCCAGCTGGAATGCCATCGTCAAGTCCGGCAAGGATACCTTTCTCAGCACCGTGCTCGTTTCCGTGGGCGCGGCCCTGATCTCGCTGGCGGTGCTACCCTTCGTCGATGCTCCCGCCTCCGCCAGCTGGCCCTACCTGGCCGCCTCGGCCGTGGCGCAACTGGCGTATTACTCTCTGCTGGCGGCGGCCTACAAGGCGGGCGACATGAGCCATGCCTACCCACTGATGCGCGGCAGCGCGCCCCTGCTCGTGGCGCTGGCCAGCTGGCCGCTGATAGGCGAACGTCTTTCTTCCATGCAAATGGCCGCCGTCGCCTGCATCTGCGCTGGCATCTTCGGCCTGTATTTTGCGGCGCGCCTGCCCGCCATTGACAGCCTGCCGAAAAACACGGGACGCGCCACCGCCTTTGCACTGGGCAACGCCTGCGTCATTGCCAGTTATACCTTGATCGATGGCGTCGGCGTACGGCTGTCCGGCGCGCCGGCCGCCTACACCATGTGGATTTTTGTCTTGAACGGCGCGGGACTGCTGCTGTGGACGGCAATGCGCCGCCCCGCCGACTTGCTGGCGTATGCGCAAACCCAATGGCGGCTGGCCGCCCTGGGCGGTTTCGGCACCCTCGCCTCGTATGGGCTGGCCCTGTGGGCCATGACCCAGGCGCCCGTGGCGGCCATTGCGGCACTGCGCGAAACGTCGATCCTGTTCGCCATCGCGATTGCCGCCCTGTTCCTGCGCGAAAAAATCAGCCGCCGCCGCTACCAGGCCATCGCCCTGATCGCGGCGGGAGCCATCCTGATGCGAATCGCCTAACGCGCGTCTAGCGGCGCTATCGGCAACTCGATCGCGCTGGCCGCGCCTGCCGCGTGGTAGACGCGCTGCGTGGCTTTCTTGTAATCGCCTGGCTGGGCCAGGAAGATGTTTGGCACGAAGGTTTGCGGATTGCGGTCGTACAGAGGGAACCAGCTCGACTGCACTTGCACGGCGATGCGGTGGCCAGGCAGGAAGACGTGGTTGGCGTTCGGCAAGGCGAAGCGATAGCGTTCCACCTTGCCGGCAGGAATGGCCTTCGGATGCTCGAGGCTGTCGCGATAGCGGCCACGGAAGATATCCATCGCCACCCCCAACTGGTAGCCGCCCATGGCCGGCTGCGACGGCACTTCGTCCGGATACACATCGATCAGTTTCACCACCCAGTCGGCATCCGTGCCGCTGGTGGCGGCGAACAGGTTGACCATCGGCGCGCCGGCGATGCGCACGGCCGTCTTCAACGGTTCGGAAACATAGCTGAGCACATCCGTGCGGTCGGCATAGCCGCGCTGGTCGCTGACCAGCCATGGTTTCCACTGGTCGGCATCACCGAGACGCACTGGACGCGCGACAAACGGCACAGGTTTCGCCGGGTCGGCCACGTACTCGTCATACGCGCCATTGGCGGAGTCAGCCGCCGCTTGCGCCGGCGCAAAGCCCAGCTTGTAGCCATCCTGCAGGTAGATCGGCGTCAGCTTGGTCTCGCAAGTCTCGCAAGCCAGCGGCCATTGCTGCAGGCGCTGCCACTGGTTCGTGCCGCTCTGGTAGGACACCACGGGCGCCGTGTTCGCGTCCGGTGCGCCATCCTTCAGGTATTGATTCAGGAATGGCTGCATGACTTTTTCGCGGAACTGGCGCGCCGTGTCGCCGTCAAACTTCAGGGCGCCCAGACTGGAACCGTCATAGTTGACGCCGCTATGACGCCACGGGCCAATGGCCAGGTAATTGAGGTTGTTGCGCTTGTCGCGTCCCTCCAATGCCGTGTACGTGGCGTAGGGGCCGTAGATATCTTCCTGGTCCCACTGCCCCACCACGTGCATGGTGGGCACGATCAACGGGCGCTTCGCCAGTATCTTGTCGAGTGCCTGTTCCTGCCAGTAACTGTCGTAAGCCGGGTGTTCGAACAGCTTTTTCGTGTAGGTCAGCTTGTCGATGCCGAATTTCTTCGCGTAATCGCTGGCCGAGCCTATGCGCAGATACGCGTCGTAATCGTCGTAGACGCCCAGCACGGGCGCCTCGGCGCTGCCGCGCACGCTCGTCTGCCACGCCAGGTAAGACAGGCTCGGCATGCGGAAGGCGCCGTTGTGGAACCAGTCATCGCCGCGCCAGCCATCGACCATGGCGCTCATGGGTATGGCCACCTTCAGCGCCGGATGCGGGTCGACCAGGGCCATCAGCACCGTATGGCCCTCGTACGAGGAACCCAGCATGCCCACCTTGCCATTGCTCTCCGGAATATTCTTCGACAGCCAGTCGATGGTGTCCCACGCATCCGTGACGTTATCGACCTTGGTATTGTTCAGCGGGCCGCGCACAGGGCGCGTCATCACGTAGTCGCCTTCCGAGCCATGCTTGCCGCGCACGTCCTGGAACACGCGGATGTAGCCGTTTTCCACCAGGGTATCGTCACCCTGCGGCAAGGTGGCCAGCATGCTGGCGCTGGTCGCGCGCTGGGCGCGGCGGGCCGCGTTGTACGGCGTGCGCGTAAGCATGATAGGCGCTCTCTTGGCATCTTTCGGCACGACGATTACCGTGTACAGCTTGACGCCGTCGCGCATGGGGATCATCACCACGCGCTTGACGTAATCGTTCAGGTCGGGCATCACCAGCTTGGCACCGATATCGGGCGCCATGGGTGGCGTTTGCGCCAGAACGGGTGCAGCAAACAGGGAACCGAAGGTGGTACTCAATACCAGGGCCAGGCCGGTGAGCCGGACGGGGGACGACACGCGCATACTGTTCTCCAATAGATTCATGCCACGCAAAAGTGGCCGAACGGCAATAGTACCCGGAAAGCAAGTTCCGCAGTAGACCAAGCTCTGACGCGGCGCAGCAGATATATCGGCACGCAACTTGACAGAACGCGCACGAACTGCAACCATAACGCCATGAAATTTATCCCGTCACAACACGCCTGCTTGAATTGGTGGTCCCGCTCACTTTCGCGCGGCCACTGCATAGTGATGTGAATTTGATCCACGCCGCCTCGATCGGTGGCGTAACAGGTTACAGCCTGGATCATCCCCGATGCAGGCGGCTCAAAAGGAAACTTGATGAGCTTGCCTAATACTCCCGATACCCCCGACACCGATAACGCCCCAGCCGCACCGCTGTCCGCCGCCGCCATCGCCTCGCAATCCGTGATCCTGACGGGCGACCGCCCTACCGGCCCCTTGCACCTGGGCCACTTTGTCGGCAGCCTGCGCGACCGTGTTTCCTATCAAAACAACTACAAGCAATTCATCATGCTGGCCGACGCGCAAGCGCTGACGGACAATATGGATGACATCGACAAGGTGCACCGCAACGTCGTCGAAGTGGCGCTCGATTACCTGGCCGTCGGCATCGACCCGACCAAGACCACGGTATTCATCCAGTCGCAAATTCCGGAACTGGCCGAACTGACCTTTTACTACCTGAACATCGTCACCGTGGCGCGCCTCGAGCGCAACCCCACCGTCAAGGAAGAAATCCGCCTGCGCGGCTTCGAGCGGGACATCCCGGCCGGCTTTTTGACTTACCCGGCCAGCCAGGCGGCCGACATCACGGCCTTCAAGGCAGGCGTGGTTCCCGTGGGCGAAGACCAGATCCCCATGATCGAACAAACCAATGAAATCGTGCGCCGCTTCAACCGCATGTACAACCGTGAAGTGCTGATGGAATGCAAGGCGCTGGTGCCGGACATTGGCCGCCTGCCCGGCATCGACGGCAAGGCCAAGATGAGCAAGTCGCTGGGCAATACCATCAACCTGGGCGCCACATCGGCCGAAATCACGGCCGCCGTGAAAAAAGTCTACACGGACCCACTGCACCTGCGCGTGGAAGACCCGGGCCACCTCGAAGGCAATATCGCCTTCACTTACCTGGATGCGTTTGACCCGGAAAAAGCGGCGCTGGCCGACATGAAAGCCCATTATGTGCGTGGCGGCCTGGGCGACAGCATCGTCAAAAAGCGCCTGGACCTGGTCTTGCAGGAAATGCTGGCGCCGATCCGCGCCCGCCGCGAAGAGTTCGCCAAGGACAAGGGCCAAGTCATCCAGATGCTCAAGGAAGGTACCTTCAAGGCACGCGAAGTAGCGGCCCGCACGGCCGATGAAGTCAAGTCCGCACTGGGCCTGAACTACTTCTGATCACAGACAGTAACAGCAAACTGATGCGCCCAGGCGGAGTCGGGTAAAATCCCGCTTCCGCCTGGGCGCAATTCGTTTGTCACCGTGGCATCAGCAATCCGTAGAGAAGACAAAGCGCCATGACCGATACCACTGTCGAACAGCTGCTGCAGCAGCATTTTTCCATCGATGCGCTGCAACGCTCGCCCGTGCCCCTGCAGCAGGCGCTGCACATGCTGGGCGGCTGGCTGGCGGCAGACCGCGACACGCCGTATCCGCACACGCCGTACGCGGAACTGCTGACGCAACTGTCCGACACCTGCCTGCCCGCGCACGGCATGCCCGTGGCGGCATTCCTGCAAGAACTCGACGCCACCGTGCTGGCCAATACGGCCCAGCTGAACCACCCGCAATACATCGGCCACATGACCCAGGCCCTGCCCTGGATCAGCGTGCTGGCCGAAGCATTTACGGCCACCTTGAACCAGAACCAGGTGAAGATCGAGACGGCGTACGTCTCGACCCTGATCGAAAAACAGATCCTGGGCTGGCTGCACCGCCAGGTATACCAGCAGCCCGATAGCGTCTACACGCAGGCGATGGCCGCCACCAGCGGCGCGCTGGGCAATGTCGTCAATGGCGGCACCATGGGCAATTTGACGGCGCTGGCCGTGGCGCTGGAACAGCAGCTGCCCGGCACGCGCAAGCGGGGCCTGTTTGCCGCCATGCAGGAATCGGGCTATGCGGGGCTGGCCGTGATCGGCTCGGCCCGCAGCCATTATTCCGTGAAAAAGGCGCTGGCGACCCTGGGCCTGGGCGAAAACGCCCTGCACCTGGTGGCCGTCGACCGCGACAACCGCATTGATATCGCCGCACTGGAAGCGACGATTACCGAATTGAAGTCGCGCAAGATCAAGGTCATCGCCATGATCGGCATCGCCGGCACGACGGAAACGGGCGCCATCGATCCGCTGGCCGCCATGGCGGCAATTGCCGCCCGAGAAAGCATCTGGTTCCATGTGGACGCGGCCTGGGGCGGCGCCCTGCTGATCGCGGAACAGTACCGCGCGCTGTACGACGGCATAGCCCTGGCCGACTCCGTCGTCATCGACGGGCATAAGCTGCTGTGGGTGCCGATGGCGCAAAGCATGGTGCTGTTCAAGGACAGCGCCAGCCTGAACTTGCTGAAACACAACGCCAACTACATCTTGCGCGACAACTCGGGCGACCTGGGCCAGACTTCGCTGGAAGGGTCGCGCCGCTTCGACGCCTTGAAACTGTGGACCTCGTTCAAGGTGCTGGGCGTGTCCGGCTACACGACCTTGCTGCAGCAGGCTGCCACTCTGTCCGGCCAGTTGCAGGATTTATTGGCCGACCAGCAGGATTTCGAACTGCTTACGCGCTCCGACACCTTCATTCTGACCTACCGCTACGTGCCCGCACACTTACGCCAGCGCATGGAAAGCTTGCTGGCCAGCGGCCAGGCGGAGGCGGCGACCGAGCTGAACAAGCAGCTGAACACGCTCAACGCCAAGCTGCAAAACAGGCAAAAGGCGCAGGGCCACAGCTTTGTGTCGCGCACGGTGCTCGAATCGACGCGCTACCCTGGCCCGACCAATGTGCTGCGCGTAGTCATGACAAATGTCAAGACGCGCCCCCACCACCTGCGCGCCATCCTGGCCGAACAGCGGGCCATCGGCCAGGCGCTGGTGGCCGAACTCGGCCTGTAGGCAATCCCACCCATCAGCCCCGACTGGATGCCCGATGCACCGCCTGAGCGCCCTCACCGATCTGTTACGACATCTGTTGAAATGGCTGCTGCTTGCCTTCGTTGTGGCCGTGCTGGCAGGGACGGCCTCGGCAGGCTTCCTGTTTGCCCTGGACTGGGCGACGCGCACGCGCCTGGCGCACGCCTGGCTGATCTGGCTGCTTCCTGTGGCGGGCTTTGCCGTCGGCTGGCTGTACTTGCGCTTCGGCAGCAGTGTCGAAGGCGGCGCGAACCTGCTCATCGATGAAATCCACGACCCGAAAAAAATCATCCCGCTGCGCATGGCGCCGCTCGTGCTGGGCGGTACGGTGCTCTCGCATTTGTTTGGCGCCTCCGTCGGGCGCGAAGGCACGGCCGTGCAGATGGGTGGCGCGCTGGCCGACCAGCTGACCCGCATATTTCGTTTGAACAATGAAGACCGCCGCATCATCCTGATGGCCGGCATCAGCGCCGGCTTTGCCTCCGTCTTCGGCACGCCGCTGGCCGGCGCCATCTTCGGCCTGGAAGTACTGGCCATCGGCCGATTGCGCTACGAAGCCATGTTGCCCTGCCTGGCTGCTGCCGTCATCGCCGACCAGGTGGGCTTGCTGTGGGGCGTCCACCACACGCATTACGCCGTGCCTTTGCCCCACGCCCTCTCTGCCTGGACCTTGTGTGCCATGGTCATCGCGGGCGTGGTGTTCGGCGTGACGGGCAAAGTGTTTGCGCAAGCCACGCATGGCTTGAGCGGGTTGATGAAGCGCTGGATCAGCTACGCGCCACTGCGCCCGCTGGCCGGCGGCGTGGTCATCGCCGCTGCCGTCTGGCTGATCGGTACGGATCGCTACATCGGCCTGGGCATTCCCACCATCGTCGACGCCCTGAAGGAACCGCTGCCAGCCTGGGACTTTCTGGGCAAGATGGCGTTCACCATCGTTTCGCTGGGCACGGGCTTCAAGGGCGGCGAAGTGACGCCCCTGTTCTACATCGGCGCGACCCTGGGCAATGCGCTGGCCCCCCTGCTGCACCAGCCCGTCACCCTGCTGGCCGCCATCGGCTTTGTTGCCGTGTTTGCAGGCGCGGCCAACACGCCCATCGCCTCGACCCTGATGGCGATGGAACTGTTCGGCGCCGAGATCGGCGTGTATGCGGCCATCGCCTGCGTCGTGGCGTATCTGTTTTCCGGCCACGCGGGCATTTACCGGGCGCAGCGGGGCGGCCACGCCAAACGCATAGCCCAAAAGGATCAAGACACATGACACAGAATATCTACGACAACGACACTTTCTTCACGGCCTACAGCCAGCTGCCCCGCTCCGTCGGCGGCCTCGACAGCGCCCCCGAGTGGCCAGCCCTGCGCGCCATGCTGCCAGAGTTGCAAGGCAAAAGCGTACTGGACCTGGGCTGCGGCTATGGCTGGTTCTGCCGCTGGGCTGCCGATGCCGGCGCGGCACGGGTGCTGGGCGTTGACGTTTCGGAAAAGATGCTGGCGCAGGCGCGTGGAATGGGGAGCCATGCGGAGGTCGATTATGCCCGGATTGACCTGGAACAACTGGCCTTGCCGCACGCCAGCTACGATCTGATCTACAGCTCGCTGGCCTTCCACTACATCGAAGGTTTCGACGCCATGCTGGCCACCATCCGGCACGGCTTGAAACCGGGTGGCAAGCTGGTGTTTTCAGTCGAGCACCCGATCTTCATGGCGCCGCGCCAGCCCGGCTGGCTGACCGATGCGCAAGGCCGCAAGTGCTGGCCTGTCGACAGCTACCAGCAGCAAGGCCCGCGCGTGTCGGACTGGCTGGCGCCCGGCGTGATCAAGCAGCACCGCACCCTGGGCACCACCTTGAATGCCCTGTTACGCGCCGGTTTCCAGCTGGAACATGTGGAAGAATGGGGTCCCACCGACGCACAGCTCGCGCAGCAGCCAGCCCTGGCCGAAGAGCGTGAGCGGCCGATGCTGTTGCTGGTGGGCTGCGCCCTGCGCTAGCCCCGGGTGCGCTCGAACAATTTGCCCGCAAGCTCTTCGATATCGCCGCGCATGGCCAGCGCATCCAGCCAGCACGGGGGAATCGCCTGGGCGCCATAATAGGCGCCGGCAAGCTGGCCGACGATGGCACCAGTCGTATCGGCATCCTCGCCCAGATTGACGGCGCGCAACACGGCCTCTTCCAGTGAGTCGGTATTGAAAAAGCACCAGAGCGCCGCTTCCAGCGACTCCACGCAATAGCCCGTGCCGCGTATCTGCCTTTCCGTCTTGGCGATGAAACGGCCAGTGGCCATCTCCCTCAGCCTGGGTTCGGCAGGCCGATATGCAACACTGCCCATGAGCACCTCTTTCGGCGTACCCGCCAGCGCGCTGCACAGCAAGGCAGCAAACAATTGACAGCTTTCGACCGCCTCCGGCGCCGCATGGGTCGTGCGCGAGCTATCGGCGGCGTAGGCCACGGCCGCCGTCACATCGGGATAAGCAAACAGCACCACCGGGGCCAGGCGCATGAGCGAACCATTGCCGGCCGAATCCGGCGCGGTAGAACCGCTCCAGGGATTGCCCGTTTCCTGGAACCTGGCCAGCGCGTCTCTTACCGTGCCACCGATATCGAAGCAGGTGCCGGTGGAGCTCAGATAGCCCCATTGCCACCAGTTCAGATACCGTGCCATCTGGTCTTCCGGGGCGAATGCCCCCTTGAGCACCAGGCTCTCGGCCAGGCATAGCGCCATCGAGGTATCGTCCGTCCATTGTCCCGGCTGCAGGCCGAACGGACCGCCGCCAGTCATGCCCGTCACGGGCGCGAAGCTGCCACGCGGAGAAAACTCCACGCTCGTGCCGATGGCATCGCCACAGGCCAGCGCCAGCATGGCGCCCAGATAACGGTTGTGCAAAGTTAATGTCATCATGGTTTCCATTGATTCCTAGCTGGCCACATTGCGCGTAAAGCGCAAGGTCGATACGCCGGCATTGACGTAGGCATACGCTTGCGCGCTGCTGAATACAAGAAAATCACCGGTGGCCAGCGTTCTCGTCCCGGCCGCCAGGACCAGTTGCAGCTCGCCTTCCAGCACGTAGAGCATTTCGCTGAATCCGGCCTGGTCGGCTTGCGCATCATAGCGCTCGCCCGGCGCCAGGGTCCACGACCACAGCTCCACCTGGCGGCTGGCGGGCGCGGCGCCCAGCAGCACTGCCCGGCTCGCTTGCGATGCGCTTTGCCACATCAGCACGCGCAGGCTGTCGTGCGGCTGCCGCGGCGGCTGCACCAAGTCGACAAAGGCCACGCCCAAGGCGGCGGCCACATGGTCGAGGTTGGCCAGGCTGATGTTGGTGCTGCCCGCCTCGACGCCGTTGACCATGCGCCGGCTGAGGCCAGACTGGCGCGCCAGCTCCTCCTGACTGAGGCCGGCGGCGAGGCGCAAGCGCCGCAGATTTTTGGCCAGGTGCTCCAGCACGCCACCGGCCTCGGCTTGACTGCGCAATATATTGCTCCTATTATGATGGGAAATATTTTGCTCATAGCATAGCCTCCCATGAAAACGCACGCAAGTCCCCCGCCCGCCTTCGGCCTGCCCGAACTGGCCCTGATCGCCATCACCTTCATCTGGGGCGGAACATTTCTCATCGTGCAGCATGCCGTGACGGTCAGCGGCCCACTGGCCTTTGTAGCCGCCCGCTTTGCCGTCGCCGCCAGCATCGGCGCCCTCGTTTGCCGGGGCCAGCTACGTCACTTGAGCAAGGCCGAGTTATTCACCGGCATGCTCATCGGCGTCAGCATCTTTGGCGGCTACGCACTGCAAACCTATGGCTTGATGCATATTTCCAGCAGCAAGTCGGCCTTCATCACGGCCTTCTATGTTCCCATTGTGCCGCTGGTGCAATGGCTGGTCTTCAAGCAGCGGCCCCGCCCCGCAGTGTGGGTGGCCGTCGTGCTGGCATTCGTCGGCTTGCTGCTGCTCACGGGCACGGATGGCCTGGGCCTGGGCCTGGGCCTGGGCAAAGGCGAGCTGATCACGGCGATAGGCGCCATCGCGATTGCCCTGGAAATCATCCTCATCAGCCGCGTCTCGCCGCAGCTGAACATCTTGCGCGTGACCATCGTGCAACTGGCAACGGCGTCGTTGATTGCCCTGCTGTTGATGCCCGTCATGGGCGAAGCGCCGCCGGCCCTGAGCAAAACTTTCATTCTCAGCGTCCTCGCGCTGGGCTGCGCCAGTGCGCTGATCCAGTATGTGATGAACTGGGCGCAAAAGCGCATCTCCGCCACCAAGGCCACGCTGATCTATGCGGGCGAGCCAGTCTGGGCTGGCGTGATCGGGCGCATCGCGGGCGAGCGCTTGCCCGGGTTGGCCATCGTCGGGGCCATCCTGATCATTGGCGCAGGCATCCTCAGCGAATGGCGGCCCAGGCGCTTGCGCGCCGATGGCAAGGCCATCGCGGCATCAGATTAAGCCGCGGTACGCCGCAGCGCCGCCCCGCCATGCAGTGCCAGCGGCATGGCCCTGGCCCAGCGGTTCGATGAGAGCGAAAACGTCAGCGCGCGCACCTGGTGATACCAGCCGGCGGGCACGTACAACATGTCGCCCGGTTCGACAAGGCATTCGATCATGCTGGCCTGGCGCGCCAGGGGAAAACGCTCGAAATCGGGCGCTTCCGGGTCAAACGGCGAGCCGAACAGGATGGCGTTCGCTTCGCTGGGATACAGGAATTCGTCGTGGTGCGGCGGGGATAAAATGATGCGCTTGCAGCCCCACACCTGGGCGAAGATATTGTCATCGTAATCGCAATGCAAAGGCGTTACCGTGCCAGCCGGCCCCACCCAGAAACGCGGCGGACCCATCTTGTCAAAATACGTGGGCCAGTGGCACAGGCGGTTCAATTCGCGCAATTCCAGATTGCCCAGATACGGCGGCAGCGCATACTTGCCCTCTGCCACCAGGTCCAGGTATTGCCCCATCGACATGTCCTGCATGGCGCGGTCGGCCGCAAATGCCGTGTTGATGTAGTCGCCCACCCGCGCGCGCACGGGCACGTGGCTGAACTGCTCGCGCAAGATTTCCGGACCCACTGCAGACAGGGGCCAGCGCTGCACCAGCCCGCGCATCAGGAAAGGCAAGCCCAGCGCGGCGCGCGCGCGGAAGGCGGCGGCGCCGAGCATGGCCAGGCGCGGCACGGCGCTGATGGTGGGCAAGTCGCGCGCCGCCTGCTTGATGGCCTCGCGCATGGCATCGATGGAGGTAACGCCGCGCACCTGCGCATCCTTGTCTTCGCGCGCCTGCTTGCGCGCGAGTGCCGCTTCGGGCGAACTGAATGCGGCTGGCGGCCTGGGCGGCAACGCGCGCGACGATAGGGGGGCGGCCGCAAGCGGGAGCGGCACTTCTTTTTCTACAGACATAAACCTTCTTTGCGATCAAGGCGTCGCACGGCATGACGCGACAGTGCGCCATTTTAAGCCAGCAAGGCCCGACTGCGCGCATCAGCGTGGCTGCAAGGCAGAGTGCAAGCCAGCAAAAAGAGTGATATCGCCCGCCAGGGTTACCCAGGAACGTATCGGCACCTGACAAAACCGTCGCGAGCGGAAGGTAGAGGTGGCCGCGAAGCGCAACCGTGCTAGAGCACGGTGAGCATCGCAAGCCGCCTATACCAACGCGCAGCAGGTTTGGTCAGGTGTCCTCAGACAGGGGTCTTGAAGATGGGATCGACGATGAACTGCTGCGCCTTGATACGCAATGTGCGCTCTTCGTCCAGCTCGGCGCGCGTTTCGCCCAGCTCTTCGCGTTCCGCTTCCAGTTCCAGACGCGCGGCAGCCAGTTCCGTTTCCACGCGGGTCAGGCTTTCCAGCTTCAGCTGGGCCTGGATCAATTCGGCGCGCGCCGCTTCGGCTGCCTCTTCCAGGCGGGGGATGCCTTCGAGCTTGAATTGCGCCTTGGCCAGGTCCATGCGCGCCTGCTCGGCGGCCTCTTCCAGGCGCGGCAAGCCTTCCAGGCGCAGCTGCGCCTTGGCCAAGTCCGTGCGTGCCTGGTTGGCCACTTGCCGCTCGCGTTCGAGTTCCTCGCGCAAGGTTTCCAGCTCGCCCCCCTGCAGGTCAAGCAACTCTTGCTGGCGCTCGTTCTCGCTGGCCAGGTCCATCAATTCCTGTTGATTGTCGTTCATCTCGGCTTCATGCGCATTGTGGCTGGCGCTTAATTCCTGTCCTACATAATCGAGAATGGCTTGCTGCAGCACGGGCGACAGTTCGGCGGCGGCAGCGATCTGTCGCTGCGCGCCGGCCTTGCGGCGCTGCAAGAGCTTGCTGATAGTGCCCAGGCAGGCGCCATTGCCCAGCCGCTCGCGCAAGGCGCGCACCGTGATGGCCTGGCCTTCCCCCGCCATCGCTTCCATTGCCGCATTGATCTGTTCCGCGCTTACTTTTGCCATTATCGTGTGCTCTTGAATGTTGCTCAGGGCAATCTTGCCCAGGGGCATTATCTTATGCTAGCGGCGGCAAAGCGTAAAGTATTTCTCAATAGAAATTGCAATTGCACAACGGAAGCATGAGAAAACATGCGGCTTCCGCTAATTTACTCTTCGAGCAAACCATTTTCAGTAAGCATATCTTGCACCAGTTCCAGGCGCAGCACGGGATTGTCTTGGCTCAGCAGCAATTGCTTTTGCATGGCGCTCAGGGACAAGAGCTCGCACCAGCGGTTCGCCACCCAGCCGCATTCGTCAAGGCGGTACGGCGGCTGCAGGGGCATCTGCTCTGGCGGAATCTTTTGCTCCTGCAAGGTGCGTATCAACGCGCCCAGCGCATCGGCCACGTTCTGTTGCTCTTGCGGGATGGGAATCGTTTTATCGGGCGGCAAGGTTTCAATCTGCGCCATCCACAAGCCGTACTTGAGCTGCTCGCTGGCCACGATGTGAAAGCGCTGCATGCCCATGCATTTGATTTGCAGCAAGCCCGACAGGGGCGCCGCCCAGTCGATGACGCGCGCCAGGGTACCCACGGGCGCCAGAGTTTCCTGCTGGCCCGGCTTGCGCACTTCCGCGCCGTCCAGCAGCTGCACCACGCCAAACGGCTGCCCACCCATGATGCACTGACGTATCATGTCCAGGTAGCGTACCTCGAAGATCTGCAAGGGCAGATAGCCATCGGGATACAGCACCGTATTGAGCGGGAACAAAGGTATCGAGGTCATAGGCGCATGATGGCACGAATGGCATATCCGTGCTGCGCGCCTTGCCTCGCCAAGCTAACTGCGCCGCTTATTTGTAGAAGCGGCGCTTCTTGGCCCGCTCCGCCGCCTTCGGCGCCAGCACCTTGACGGCCTTTTTCTGGATGGTACCGCCGGCGGACGTGCCCGGCACGCGGTGTTCCGCCTCGAAACCGGGCTCCTCATTGCGTTTCAGCGTTTGCCGCGTCAGCGCTTCCACGGCCGACAGCAATTCCACTTCGTCGGCGCAGACCAGCGATATCGCTTCGCCCGAGGCGCCCGCGCGGCCCGTACGGCCGATGCGGTGGATATAGTCTTCCGCCACGGTGGGCAAGTCGAAATTGACGACGACGGGCAATTGATCGATATCCAGGCCGCGGGCGGCCACGTCGGTGGCCACCAGCACCTGCACCTCGGCCTCCTTGAAACGGGCCAGCGCGCGCAGGCGGTTCGGCTGCGTCTTGTCGCCGTGGATGGAGTCGGCGCGCACGCCCTGCTCCAGCAAGGTGTTCACCAGTAGCTCGACACCCTTGCGCGTCTTGACGAAGACCAATACCTGGCCCCAGCGCTTTTTCTTCAGCAGGTGCAAAAACAGTTCCGGCTTGCGTTTCTTGTCGCACACGATCACCGACTGCTTGACGGCCTTGACCGTGCTGTTGCGCGCGCTCACTTCCACCGAAACGGGATCCTTCAGCATGGTTTTCGCCATGGCGCGGATGGCATCCGAAAAGGTGGCCGAAAACAGCAGGGTCTGGCGCTGCTTGGGCATGGTCATCAGCAATATATCGAGTTCGCGCTCGAAGCCCAGGTCCAGCATGCGGTCCGCCTCGTCCAGTACCAACGTCTGCACTTGCTCGAACTTGACGGCGCCCTGCGTCTGCAAGTCCAGCAGGCGGCCTGGCGTGGCCACCAGCACGTCGAGGCCCTTGCGCAATTTGCTGATCTGCGGCTCGATCGGCACGCCGCCATAGGCAACAAAGCTGCGCAGAGGCAAGTTGCCGCCATAGCTGCGGAAGCTGGCATAGACTTGCTCGGCCAGTTCGCGCGTGGGCACCAGCACCAGCACGCGCACGCACTGGGGCGCCACCACGCCTTCCAGGGTCAGGCGCTGCAGCAGCGGCACGGCAAAGCCGGCCGTCTTGCCCGTGCCCGTCTGGGCGGCGGCCATCAGGTCGCGCCCGGCCAGTACGGCAGGAATCGCTTGCGCCTGCACCGGCGTGGGCTTGGCATAGCCGAGCTCATCAAGTTTGCGGACCAGGGGATCGATCAGGCCGAGGGAGGAAAACGTCATGGGGAAAGCAATCTTGGCAAAGGAAAAGGTGGCGCGCACGGACTGGCCGCGCGCGCAATTGCCGAGATTATAGGCCAGCGGGGATGCGGGCCGGGGATTTCAGTACGAGAACGTCACGATCAGAACTTCATTTCCAGGGTCGCGCGCGCCTGCGGCGAACTCGGCGAAATGCTGTTGCGCACTATCGTGCCGCTGGCGTCTGTATAGATGGTGTTGCTTTCAAAGTCTTGTGCCAGCAAATTCGACACGGCCAGGCGCAGCTGGTTCTTCGCATCAAATTTCCACAGCGCATAAATGTCGAGGTCGCGCCGCGGCGACGTGTAGGCGCTCTGGCGCTCGGTGATGCGCACGGGGCCGCCATTGCGGAAATTGAAGCTGCCACCCGTGGTCAGCACGCCGTCCGGCGTCTTGTAGTCGAGGCCAAAGTTGCCGCTGACGGGGGTTTGCTGGTCGAGCCGGTTGTCCGGCCCCGGCACCTGCTCCACCTGCGACCAGTTGCGGCTGACGCTGGCGCGCAAGTCGATGGCCGGCACGGGCGCGGACAGCACGGCGCGCAGCGGGAACTTCGCTTCCAGTTCCAGTGTCTGCGTATTGGCGCGGCCATCGTTGACGGGCGTCGATATCCAGCGGTCATCGATGAACAGCAAGCCCTGGCGCGTATAGCCGTCGATGCGGCGGGCCGAGGCGCGCGCGCTGAGCAAGGCGCCTTCGGCCCAGTAGTGCTCGTACGAGGCATCGATGCCCAGCGCCAGCTCCGGTTTCAGATACGGATTGCCTTCGCGGTCAGGGTCCGTCTGGCTGTTGTTGGTCGAGGTATTGCGGCGCGGAATCAGGCTGGACGTGGGCTGCGCCTTGTAGGTACGCGTCAGGGCCAGGCGCACCTGGTCGCCCTTGGTATCAGGCAACTTCCACAGGGTTTGCAGCAGCGGGCTCCACACGCTGGTGCGCTGATTCACTTCCTCATAGGTATCGCCCGCGCTGCGCGTATCGATGCCTTCCCATCGCACGCCCGCATACATGGACCAGCGCGGCGTAATTTCCCACTCATCCTGCACGTACAGGGCCAGGCGCTGGATCGTGGCGTCGAAACCTTCGTCGCTGTTGACGGGCGGGCGTGCACCCAACGCGCCCAGGGCCGCTTCGCGCTGGCGGCGGGTTTCCTCGCGCTCCGTGTAGGCACCATCCCAACCCATGGACAGGGCATGGGCCGGCAGCAAGGGCGAGGAATACTTGCCGGTGGAACTGACGCCGTTTTCCGTCGCCTTCACGCCCACCTTGCGCTCAAGCGCCAGGCCGCTGCCATCGATGAAGCCTTGCTGCAAGCTGTCGGACGTATTGCGGGCGGCAGAGGCGCCAATTTTCAGTTCCAGCTTGGCGCCGCCGGCCAGCTTGTGCATCCACGTCAGGTCGCTGCGGCCGAAGGCATTGTGGTTGCTGGAGCTGCCCGTGTTCGTGTCGTAGTCGGGGCGCAAGCCCTGTTCTGTTTCCGCACGGCTGATATTGCGATGGTTCGAGCGCCCGCCGTTGAAGAACAATTGCGCCGTCACATTGTCGCCATTGGCCAGCGCCCAATTCAGGCGGGGCGACAGATTGATGCCTTCCGGGCGGCCATCACCCGTGCCATTCGTGCGGCGCAGCAGGTTTTGCCGGCCATCGGGCGCGTAGCCCAGTTCCAGTCCGGGATTATCATAATGATAGTCATAGCGGAACAGCGAACCGGCCATCGAGTACGAGAAATTACCATCGCGGTCGGACAGTTGCACGTTGACACTGGGCGAAAAGCTCACGTCGCTGCCCTGCACGCCCAGCTTGATCTCGCGCTGCGCTGTCTTGACGGCCTTTTTCAGCACCACGTTGATGGTGCCGGCGATCGACTGCGTGCTGTACTCGGCGCTGGCCGCATGCAAAATCTCGATGCGCTCGATCACGTCGGGCGACAGGGTATCGAGCGAAAAACCGGCCGGTGCCCGCTCGCCGTTAAGCAGAATCTGCGTGTAGCCGCTGCCCAGCCCGCGCATGCGGATTTCGCCGCCCGAGCGCCCGGCCGCGCCGGAAACGGTAATGCCGGGCAAGCGCTTGAGCACATCGGTGACATTCGTGTCGCCATACTTGAGGATTTCCTCGCTGCCCACGACCATCTTGCTTGCCGTATCGTCGCGGCGCGGATCATAGCCGCTGCCCTTGACCTCGACGGTCTGCATGGCGGGCGCGGCAGGCTTTTCAGCCTTCAGCGGCGCGGCGGCAGCGTCAGCGCCGACTGGCGCTTCGGATTGCTGCGCCTGGGCATTCCAGGCAAACAGGACAGCGGAACAAACAACGGTAAGGCGGAAGCAACGGCGTGGCATCATGACTTGGCTGAAAAAAGTTGGCTGAATAAAAATGGCTAAATGCTAAAAAACAGGCCGCTGTATTGTGCTGCAATTTTTTCCGAGCGGCACAGTTTCCTGAAAATATTTCCTTTAGCAAATTAAATTTGGTGACAGCCTGCGATACGCACCCTTGCATACGGTGCATATCATTGCGCGCCACATCGCCGCTATAATGCGTTTTCATCATTATTCCCATCACCCCGTCAAAGGCTTCCCATCGTGTCTGACCGTCTTGCCGTCCTGCCTCAATATCTGCTTCCAAAAGGAGCGTTGACCAACTTTGCCGGCCGCATCGCCGGCGCCAAGGGAGGCGCCATGACGACGCGTTTGATCCGCTGGTTCGTGGGCCGCTACAACGTCAACATGGATGAGGCGCTGGACCCGGACATCACGCACTACACGAGCTTCAACGACTTTTTCACGCGCGCGCTGCGCCCGGACGCCCGCCCCTTGGCCAAGGCCGACTACGTCTGCCCCGTCGATGGCCGCATCAGCCAGTTCGGCAGCATCGACAAGGACCAGATTTTCCAGGCCAAGGGCCACAACTTCAGCACCACGGCCCTGGTGGGCGGCGATGCGGCCCTGGCGGCCAGGTTCGATCACGGCAGCTTCGCCAACCTGTACCTGAGCCCGCGCGACTACCACCGCATCCACATGCCGTGCGATGGCCGCCTGACGCGCATGATTTATGTCCCTGGTGAACTGTTTTCCGTCAACCCGACGACGGCGCGCGGCATTCCCGGCCTGTTCGCGCGCAACGAGAGAGTCGTCTGCGTGTTCGACACGGCCAACGGTCCCTTCGTCATGACCCTGGTGGGCGCCACCATCGTCGGCAGCATGGCCACCGTCTGGCACGGCGTCGTCAACCCGCCCCGAACGGGCCAGGTACGCGACTGGAGCTATGCGAATGACAATGTCGTGCTGAAACAGGGCGAAGAGCTGGGACGCTTCCTGCTGGGCTCCACCGTCGTCATGCTATTCCCGAAAGACACCGTGGCATTCAATGCCAACTGGCAACCTGCCGGTCCAGTGCAGCTTGGCGAAGTCATGGGCAATCTGCCCAAGTAAGCCAACGGGACGCGCGCCTACACGGGCGCGTCGGTTTGATACATTTCCTCCATCAGGTCCAGGAACGCGCGCGTCTTGGCCGGCATCAAGCGCCGGCCGGGAAACACGGCCCAGCCCGTGACCAGCGGGAAACTCCACTCCGGCAGCACGCGCACCAATTCCCCCGTCGCCACATAGGCCCTGGCGAAGCGGTCCGTACTGGCCGCAATCCCCACGCCCGTGCAGGCCATGCGCACCAGCAATTCCGGCGAGTTCGCCAACAGGCGCACGGGCAAATCGCGCTCCCACGTTGTCTTGCCGCGGATCAAAGTCCAGTGCACGAGGCCATGCACGGCACGGGGCAAGCTGAGCAAGTCATGGCCGTAGAGGTCGTCGGGATGCTCGGGCAAGCCGTGCACGCTCGTATATTGCGGTGAGGCATACAGGGACAGGGTGCTGAACGCCACCCGGCGCGCGGACAGACTGGCATCATCGGGCAAGTTGCCCATGCGGATGGCCAGGTCAAAATTTTCTTCCAGCAAATCCACACGCCGCGCCGACAAGTCCAGTTCCAGCGAAATGGCCGGGTAACGGCGCACGAACTCGGCCAGCACCTGGCGCATCAGCGCATCGCCGAAATCGGCCGGCATGGAAATACGCAACAAGCCACTGGGGCCCGCCTGGCGGTGCTGGGCCAAGGCGCCGGCCGCTTCCGTTTCCTCGACTACCTTGCGCGCATGCTCGAGCAAACTGGCGCCAAATTCCGTCAGCGCCAGCTTGCGCGTGGTGCGCAGCAGCAGCCGTTCGCCCAGCTTGGCCTCCAGCAGTGAAATACGCCGCGACAGGGTCGACTTGGGCAAGTCCACGCGCTGGGCGGCGCGCGAGAAACTGCCGCATTCGACGACGCGAGCGAACAGCAGCAAATCTCCAGGATCGATATCCATATGTTCCCATTGTTCCATTGGTGGATTAATGTTATCCATTTTAACGGCTTCCGGATGGTTTTTGGAATTGCTATAGTTCATCCATCGCAAGACACCTCACACGGAGAAACAAGATGAACATCCTGCAAATCAATTCCAGCGCCCGCAGCACCGGTTCCGCCTCGACCCGTCTGGCTGATGCTATCGTTGCCCGCGTGCAAGCCAGCAACCCTGAAGCCACCCTGGTGCGCCGCGACCTGGCTGCCCAACCGCACCCCGTGCTCGACGAGCCGACCCTGCAAGCGCTGTTCACGCCGGCGGACAAGCGCACGCCGGAGCAGGCGGCCCGCATCGCCCTGGACGACGCGCTGATTGCGCAAGTACAAGCAGCCGACGTCATCGTCATCGGCGCACCGATGTACAACTTCGGCATCACCGTGCAACTGAAAAGCTGGTTCGACGCAATTGCCCGCGCCAACGTCACTTTCAAGTACACGGAAAACGGCCCCGTTGGCCTGCTGACCGGCAAGAAAGTCTATGTGGGCCTGTCCCGCGGCGGCTTGCACCGCGACAGCGCCAACGATAGCCAGGTGCCTTACCTGAACACCATGTTCGGCTTCCTGGGCCTGACCGACGTGCAATACGTGTATTCGGAAGGCATGGGCATGGGCCCGGACGCCGTGGCCAAGGCACAGGCGCAAGCGGACGCCGAAATCAACGCCATTTTGGTGTAACGCACGTACCAAGCCGGGGTCTGACCCCAAACAGGAGAACACAATGAGCGACATCACCACCGTCAACAAAGCACGCGCCGTCGAGCGCGTGATCGCCGGCCAGGCTGTCATGGATGGCGCTGGCGTGAAGATCAACCGCGTGCTGACGCAGCAGCTGCAGCGCCGTCTCGACCCGTTTTTGATGCTCGACAATTTCGCCAGCGACAAGCCAAACGACTACATCGCCGGCTTCCCCGAGCATCCGCACCGGGGTTTTGAAACGGTCTCGTACATGATCACAGGACGCATGCGCCACAAGGACAGCGCGGGCCACGAAGGCTTGCTGAGCTCGGGCGGCGTGCAATGGATGACGGCCGGCAGCGGCGTGATCCATTCGGAGATGCCAGAACAGGAAGAAGGTGTGATGGAAGGTTTTCAGCTGTGGCTGAACCTGCCCGCGCGCGACAAGATGCGCACGCCGTGGTACCGCGATTTCACCAGCAGCGAAATCCCCCGCTACACGACGGACGCGGGAGTGGCCGTGCAAGTGATCGCCGGCGCGAGCCATGGCGTGACGGGCGCCGTGCAGCGCGAGCTGACGGAACCGCTGTACCTGGATATCGACTTGCCTGCCGGCAGCAGCTTCGAGCAGCCCTTGCCGCAAGGCCATAACGCTTTCCTCTACACCTTCCGTGGCGAAGTGCAGGTGGACGGCAAGGCCGTGCCCGCCCTGCGCATGGCGATCTTCGCCAACACGCCGGGCAGCGACGGCGTGCGCATCGAGGCACCGCAAGGTGGCCGCGTGATCTTCGTCGCCGGCCAGCCCTTGAACGAGCCCATCGCGCAGTACGGCCCGTTTGTCATGAATACCCAGGCAGAAGTGTTCCAGGCCGTGCAGGACTTCCGCGAGGGCAAGTTTGGCGAGACGGCCGCGCAGTAAAGTTGTCTGCTCCATCAAAAACCTGCGGCGCCTCCGGCCCTGCAGGTTTTTTTACGTGCCGACTGTCTTGTTGCTTTTCAATTACACTGACGGCAACCTCATTCCACAAAGCATTCCATGCAGCCGACGCACACCGAACACGACGCCACCCATTTGCACGCCCACCTGAAGGGCGACGCCCAGCACACCCACTCGTTCGAGGGACGCAGTCAGAGCATCCTCGCGTGGGCGCTGGGACTGACCCTGTCGTTTGCCGGCATCGAGGTCGTGGCCGGCTTCATGTCCAATTCGCTGGCCCTGATTTCCGACGCGGGCCACATGGTCACGGACGCGGCCGCGCTGGGCCTGGCCCTGCTGGCGCAGCTCATCGCGCGCCGCCCCCCGTCTCCACGCCACTCGTTCGGCTTTGGCCGCGCCGAGGCGTTGGCCGCCTTCGTCAACGGCCTGGCCATGCTGTGCGTGGTGGGCTGGATCTGCTATGAAGCCGCGTTGCGCTTTTCCGCCCCGCAACCCGTCAAGGGCGGCATGGTTTTCATCGTCGCCTTCATCGGCCTGGCGATCAACGTGGTAGTGGCGTGGGTATTATCGAAAGACAAGCAAAGCGTCAACACGCGTGCCGCCCTCGTGCATGTGATGGGCGATTTGCTCGGTTCGGTTGCCGCCATCATCGCCGGCGCCGTGATTTACTTTACGGGCTGGATGCAGATCGACCCGCTGCTGTCGGTGCTGGTGTCCCTGCTGATTTTAAAGTCGACATTTGGCGTGCTGCGCGAGTCCTATCACTTCCTGATGGAAGGCGTGCCCTTGCACATCGACTACATCGCCGTGGGCACGGACGTGGAACAGGTGGACGGCGTGATTGCCGTGCACGATCTGCATGTGTGGGACATGTCGCCGGGCCATCCGGCCCTGATCGGCCACGTGGAAATCGAACACCTCGACCATTGGCCCAAGGTATTGCGCGCGATCAAAAAGATGTTACTCAGCAAGCACGGTATCGATCACATCACTCTGCAGCCGGAGACGGCGGCGATGGCTGGGTTGCATGCGGGTGACAAGACCCACCAGCAAGGCCTGGGGTCAGACCCTCGGCCACGCTAGCTCAGCACTTTGCGTTAGCGGCCTTGGGGGTCTGACCCCGGCAGTTTATTGCGTCAACTGCGCCTTGCCTCCAGGACACCACTCACGTCCTTGATGACATTCAATGCCTTCAATAGCTGCGCCGTCGAGCTAATCTCGGCCGTAAATGTCATGCGGGCCTGGCCCTTGGCGCTTTGGGTGTTGACGCCGATCACGTTGATCTTTTCGCGCGAAAAGATTTCGGAGATGTCGCGCAGCAAGCCCTGACGGTCGCCGGCCAGAATGAAGATATCGACCGGATACACGGTGTCTTGCCCGCCCGTGCTGCCCCACTCCGTGAAAATCACCCGTTCGGGCGACTTGGCGCGCATTTCCTCGAAATTCTTGCAGGTGGCGCGGTGGATAGAGACGCCCTTGCCGCGCGTCACGAAGCCCACGATGCTATCGGGCGGCGCCGGCTTGCAGCACTTGGCCAGCACCGTCATCAAGCCCTCCGTTCCCACCACCAGCACGCCGGACTTGGCGCCCTGCTCCACGCTGGAGGCGCGGCTCTTGCCGACCAGCACAGCGTCTTCCGGCACCACCACTTCGCCAGTGTCGTGCAGCGCCTGCTCTACGTGGCGCAGGCTGAATTCATCCTTGCCGACCGACAGGAACAGCTCGTCGACCTTGGCAAAGCCCAGCTTTTGCGCCAGCGCTTCCAGATTGACGGCCGTCTTGCCTTCGCGCTGCAGGGATTTCTCCACCAGCGCGCGGCCGTGGGCCAGGGTTTCCTGCATGTCGATGGCATGGAACCACGCGCGGATCTTCGAACGCGTGCGCGTGCTGACGGCGTAGCCGGCGCCCAACCAGTCGCGCGACGGCCCGGCCGTACCGGGCGCGCCCTTGGCCGTGATGATTTCGCAGGTCTGGCCGTTCTTTAATTGCGTATTCAGGGGCACCATGATGCCGTCGACCTTGGCGCCGCGGCAGCGGTGGCCCACATCCGTATGCAGGTGATACGCAAAATCGACGGGCGTGGCGCCCACAGGCAATTCCAGCACCCGCGCCTGCGGCGTCATGACGAAGATGCGGTCGTCCAGCGTGGCGGATTTCAACTTTTCCACCCATTCGCGCTGGATTTCTTCCTGGCCCACGACAGCATCGGCCACTTCCGTCTTCCACGCCAGCAACTGGCGTAGCCAGGCGATCTTTTCGTCGTATTTCTGGCCGGCAAAGTTCGAGCCGCCCTCTTCCTTGTAGCGCCAGTGCGCAGCCACGCCGTACTCGGCAAAGCTGTGCATTTCATTCGTGCGTATCTGCACTTCCAGCGGCCGGCCATCCTCGGCCGTCACCACCGTGTGCAGCGACTGATAACCGTTAGGTTTTGGCCGCGAAATGTAATCGTCGAATTCCTTCGGGATGGGGGTCCAGATATTGTGGACTACGCCCAGTACCGTGTAGCAGGTTTTCACGTCGGCGACGATGACGCGGAAGGCGCGCACATCGTACAGTGCCGTAAAATCGAGTTCCTTGCCGCGCATCTTGTTCCAGATGCTGTAAATGTGTTTCGGGCGGCCAAATACTTCCGCCTGGATACCGGCCGAGGCCAGTTCCGTCTGCAGGCGCAAGATGGCCGAGGAAACAAAGCCCTCGCGCATCATGCGCTTTTCTTCCAGCATCTTGGCGATGCGTTTATACGCTTCCGGCTCGATGAAGCGGAACGACAAGTCTTCCAGTTCCCACTTCAGTTGCCAGATGCCGAGGCGGTTGGCCAGGGGCGCGTACAAATCCAGCGTTTCCTTGCCGTATTCACGCGTCATTTCGTTGAACAGCTTCAATTCGGCAAAATAGCGCAAGGTCGTCACGCATGCGGCCAGGCGCACCAGCACCACGCGCATGTCGGAGGCCATCGCCAGCAGCATCTTGCGCAAGGTTTCCACCTGGGCCACGGCTTGCTGCGCCGCGTTCTTGCCACGACCGGCAGCGCTGCCGTGCTGTGTCTGGGTCAGCGCGCGCAGGCGAATCAGCTGGCGCACGCCGGTGGCCAGGTCGCACACCTGCTTGCCGAAGCGCGGCTCGATGTCGGCCGCCGTATCCGGGTCCAGCATCGTCAGCTCGAACATCAGACCGGCAATGCGCGTTTCCGCATCGCTGCGCAGGAAAGCCAGGGTGGTGGCCACGCCGATGGCGAAGTCCAGCGCAGAACGGCCGGCAAAGGTCTGCTTGTCACCATACGCTTCGGTGGCATACGCGAGCGCGTCCAGCACGCGGGCGCTGTCCGGCGCACTCAAGCCCTCTACCAGTTGTTCCGATGTGACGCTATTCGGGGCCGAGATGGAAACCATGTAATGCCTTATAAACTTAAAAAACTAAATAACTTAATAACCTAGCGCTCTGCAGCGATGATGACGATTTCAACCAGGCATGCCGGATTGGCCAGCTTCGCCTCCACCGTGGCGCGCGGCGGCGTGTGGCCGGACGCGACCCAGTCATCCCACACTTCATTCATGCCGGGGAAGTCTTTCATGTCGGCGATATAGATCTGGCACGACAGGATGCAGGTCTTGTCGCTGCCCGCTTCCATCAGCAGGCGGTCGACGTGACCGAGCACTTCGCGCGTCTGGCCGACGATGTCTTGCGTCGTGTCTTCGGCAATCTGCCCAGCCAGGTAGATGGTGTTGTTGTGTATCGCTACTTCGGAGAGGCGTTTGCCTACGTGCAGTCGTGTAATTTCCATGCTTCTTCTTTCGGTTGTTTCAAAATCTGTACAGCGTTATCTCTCACCACTACTTACTTGCCCAGCAGAAACTTGCGCGCGATGGCGATCTGGTCGTCATGGACAAAAGTGGGCGCATGGCCCACGCCGGCAATTTCCACCAGCTCCGCCTTCGGACCACGGCCCAGCATACTTTGCGCCGTCGCGTGCGACAGCAAATCGGATTCCGAACCGCGCACCAGCAAGGTGGGACAGCGCACGGCATCATACGCGGCCCACAGCATGGCTTCGTCGCTGGCTGCCGATTCCGGTGTGGCCGAACGGAACGGCATGGCCAGTCCCATGTCATAGTGACGGCGCCAATGGCCATCCTTATCCTGGCGCAACACATCCACGGCCAGTTTATGCCATTCCGCGTCCGTGTGCGGGCCGAAGCTGGCGGACACATCGCGCACAAACCTGGCACCCTGCTCGAACGTCTCGAAACGCAGATCCTGGCCGATGTAGTCGCCGATGCGCTGCAAGGCTTCCGGCGCCAGGGTCGGGCCGATATCGTTCAGCACCAGCTTGCTGATCGGGCTGTACGGCAACGATGCCAGACCCAGGCCGATCAAGCCGCCCATTGAAGTACCGAACCAGTCCACCGTCTGGCGCTCGCCATTGGCCAGCACGCGCGCCAGCAAGGTCACCATGTCGCTCACATATTGCGGTACGCGGTAAAACTGCGGATTGGCCAGCCAGCCCGAACGCCCGCGCCCCACCACGTCGGGGCAGATGACGCGGTAATCGCTGGCCATGGCGCGCGCCAGGCTGTCGAAGTCGTCCGCCACGCGCGTCACGCCATGGGCGCAGACGAGCACGTTCGGATTGTCGGGCGCGCCCCACTCCTTGTACGACATGGTATGCAAGCCTGCGGGGGAGATGCACTGGACAGATTTGATGCTCGCTTCGATCATGCGATTTCCTTATTCGATATAAAAAGAGCACCGCTTCCTGCCTGCCATGGGGTATCCCGCGCGCGACGCTACGGCAGTGTAGCGCAGCGCGGGCAATGCTCCAAGCGCGCGCCTGAAATGCTGCGCCGCAGCACGCCAACCATGGAGCAATACCCGATATAGCGAAAATGCATATCTGCGGTTATCCACAATTGAGCCAGCCTGGCAATGGGCGGATGATCGCAGCATCAACCCGCAAGAGGAGACCACTCGTGAAAAAACCATTCTATAAAATCCTGTATGTACAGGTCCTGTTCGCCATCGTGGCAGGCGTGCTGCTTGGGGTGTTCTACCCATCGAACGCCGTCGACATGAAACCGCTGGGTGACGGCTTTATCAAACTGATCAAGATGATCATCGCCCCGGTGATCTTCTGTACCGTGGTCTCCGGCATTGCCGGCATGCAGGACGTCAAGAAGATCGGCAGAGTGGGCGGCAAGGCACTGCTGTACTTCGAAGTGGTCTCCACTTTTGCGCTGGCCATCGGCTTGCTGGTTGCCAATATCCTGAAACCGGGCGCCGGCTTCAACGCCGACCCGGCTCACCTGGATGCCAAGTCGATCGCGCAATATACGCACGCCGAAGGCTTGACCACCGTCGACTTCCTGATGAATATCATCCCGAAGACCTTCGTCGATGCCTTCGCCAAGGGCGACATCCTGCAAGTGCTGTTGATCGCCATCCTGTTCGGCTTCTCGCTGTCCCTGCTGGGCGAGCGCGGCCGTCCGGTCACCAAGCTGATCGACGAACTGTCGCATGCCATCTTCGGCATGGTCAACATCATCATGAAAGTCGCTCCCATCGGTGCGTTCGGCGCGATGGCCTTCACCATCGGCAAATACGGCCTGGCTTCGCTGATCCCGCTGGCTAAACTGATGGGTTCGTTCTACCTGACCTGCTTCCTGTTCGTCTTCGTCGTGCTGGGACTGATCGCCAAGTACACGGGCTTTTCCATCGGCCGCTTCTTGTTGTACATCAAGGAAGAACTGCTGATCGTGCTGGGTACGAGCTCGTCGGAATCGGCCCTGCCGGCGCTGATGAAAAAACTCGAGCGCCTGGGCTGCTCGAAACCGGTGGTCGGCCTGGTCGTGCCTACCGGCTACTCGTTCAACCTGGACGGCACCAACATCTACATGACCATGGCCGCCCTGTTCGTGGCGCAAGCGACCAACACGGAACTGACCATCTGGCAGGAACTGACCATCCTGGGCGTGGCGATGCTGACCTCGAAAGGCGCCTCAGGCATCACCGGCGCCGGCTTCATTACCCTGGCCGCCACCCTGGCCGTGGTGCCGACGATTCCCGTGGCCGGCATGGCGCTGATCCTGGGCATCGACCGCTTCATGAGCGAATGCCGCGCGCTGACCAACTTCGTCGGCAACGGCGTGGCCACCATCGTCGTGTCGAAATGGGAAAAAGAACTGGACATGGACAAGCTGCACAGCGAGCTGGCTCATCCCACCCACCCGACCGACGACGCCTACATTGCACCAGCCGTGAATATCGTCAAGTAAGCTGACCTCTCCACTAGGAGCCCCGCAGAGCGATCTGCGGGGCTTTTTTCATGCGCGCACGTTTTATTGCATCATCAACACACAGTAAATCATGTATCAATATTTACCATAATGATCAATGAATCAAAAACCATTACAGTGCTGTCACCTGTTCGCCGCCAGGCTCGCGCATAATGACATTGCGTTAATACAAGCCTGACACAGAACCATCCACCTTTTTGAATGGAGTACGTCATGTCCCTCACGCCCGCCTTCTACGCCACCTGGAACCCACGCCTGCTTGGCCTGCTGCGCATCATCCTCGGTTTTCTCTTCCTGCAGCACGGCACTGCCAAGCTGTTCGGCGCACCGCACGTGGCCATGTTCGACGGCCTGCAACTGTTGTCCGTGATGGGCGCGGCCGGCGTCATCGAACTGGTGGGCGGCAGCTTGCTGCTGGTGGGCCTGTTCACGCGCCCCGTCGCCTTCATCCTGTCGGGCCAGATGGCGGCCGCTTACTTCATGGCACATGCACCTGCCGGCTTTCTGCCCATCCTGAACGGCGGCGAGATGGCCGTGATGTACTGCTTCACCTTCCTGTACTTTGCAGTTGCGGGCGCCGGCGCCTACAGCCTGGACGGCTTGCGCGGCAAGGCGGACGCATAAAAAAAGGCGGACATCGCTGTCCGCCCTTTCATGCCCCACAACGTGCGACTTACACGGCGGAAACGTCCAGTTCCGCGCCCGTGGCCGCCTGCACTTGTTCCTTGGTGACGCCCGGCGCCAGTTCCACCAGCTTCAGTCCGTTTTCCGTCACGTCGATGACGCCCAGGTCGCTGATGATGACATCGACCACGCCCACGCCCGTCAGCGGCAAGTCGCACTGCTTGAGCAGCTTGTGCGACGTCGTGCCATCCTTGGCCGTGGCCACGTGTTCCATCAGCACGACGACACGCTTGACGCCAGCGACGAGGTCCATTGCGCCGCCCATACCCTTGACCATCTTGCCTGGAATCATCCAGTTTGCCAGGTCGCCCTTTTCCGACACTTGCATGGCACCCAGGATGGCCAGGTTGATCTTGCCGCCACGGATCATGCCAAAGGAGTCAGCCGAGCTGAAGTAGGCGGCGCCCGGCAAGGCCGTCACCGTCTGCTTGCCCGCGTTGATCAGGTCAGCATCGACTTCCGCGTCGGTGGGAAACGGGCCGATGCCCAGCAAGCCGTTTTCCGACTGCAGGAATACTTCGATGTTCTCCGGCACATAGTTCGCCACCAGGGTCGGCAAGCCGATGCCCAGGTTCACATAAAAGCCGTCTTGCAGCTCTTTCGCCGCGCGCGCGGCCATTTGATCTCTCGTCCAAGCCATATTAATCTCCGTATTCTTTTTTATGCTTCGGTGCGCACCGTGCGCTGCTCGATGCGTTTTTCCGGGTTCGCGTTGACCACGATGCGGTGCACGAAGATGCTCGGCGTATGCACCTGGTCCGGGTCGATCTCGCCCACTTCCACCAGTTTTTCCACTTCGACGATGGTAATCTTGCCCGCCATGGCCACGTTCGGGTTGAAATTGCGCGCCGTCTTGCGGTAAACCAAATTACCGGCGCGGTCCGCCATGTAGGCTTTCACCAGCGACACATCGGCCACCAGGCTGCGTTCCATCACATATTGTTCGCCGTCGAACTCGCGCAGTTCCTTGCCGTCGGCAACGATGGTGCCCACCCCCGTCTTGGTGAAGAAGGCGGGAATGCCTGCGCCGCCGGCGCGCAGTTTCTCGGCCAGGGTACCTTGCGGCGTGAATTCCAGTTCCAGTTCGCCGGCCAGGTACTGGCGCGCGAACTCCTTGTTTTCGCCCACGTAGGAGGCGATCATTTTCTTGATCTGGCGCGTGGTAAGCAGCTGGCCCAGGCCGAAGCCGTCCACGCCGGCATTGTTGGAAATGGCCGTCAGGCCCGTCACGCCCGAATCGCGCAAGGCAGCGATCAGCGCTTCGGGAATGCCGCACAGGCCAAAGCCGCCAACGGCGATGGTCTGGCCATCTTGGACGATACCGACCAGCGCCGAGGCGGCGTCAGGATAAACTTTATTCATGGGTGTCCCTCTATCTTTTGTTAAGCTTTGGTCTTGAGTCCATGACTCAGGCAGCGACTCAGCATAAAATACGCGAGTGGAAAGTACAATACCGTAGAACTACCGGCGCCGTGCCAGCCATCCCCCTGTGAGAGTGATACGTATCAGATGAACGCCGCGTCAGCCATCGATTATGAAAGCATCTTCCTGCACGCGCCCGTGGGCATGTGCATGTCGGAAAACCGCATCATGCGCAGTTGCAACGAGGCACTGGCGGCCATGTTCGGCTATGCACGCGCCCAGCTCGACAACCAGTCCTTCGAAGTACTCTACCCCACGCACGACGAATTCCTGCGCACGGGTGACCGCATCATCCCCATCATGAACACCAGGGGACGCTATTCGGACGAGCGCATCATGCGCCGCAGCAATGGAGAATTGTTCTGGTGCCATGTGACGGGCCACGCCATGCTGCCGGGCCAGCCACTGGGGGCCGGCATCTGGACGTTCGAGGATGTCAGCGAGAAACGCCCCGTGACGGCGGAGCTGACCCCGCGCGAGCGCGAAATCGCCGCCCTGCTGGTGGAAGGCAAAACCAGCAAGGTCATCGCCCGCCAGATCGACCTCAGCCCCCGCACGGTGGAAATGCACCGCGCCAAGCTGATGCGCAAGTTCGCGGCCGCCACGTCATCCGAGCTGGTGCACAAACTGGTGGGACTGCAGCTGCAGCGCTGACGCTGCAGCTGCCTGTTACTCTACACGGATTAAAAGGTGCTCATGCCGCCATCGGCCGAGATAATCGCGCCATTGATGAAGTGCGAATCCTCGCCCGCCAGCAACAACAGCAGGCCATCGAGGTCTTCCGGTTTCCCCGGACGTTTATTGGGCAGCATTTCGATCAGCTTCTTGCCCTGCTCGGTGGCGAAATAATCTTCGTTGATCTCGGTCGAGATGTAGCCGGGACAGATGGCGTTGGTGTTGATGCCGTATTTGCCCCACTCCACGGCCATGGCACGCGTCATGTGCACCATGCCCGCCTTGCTCATGCAATACACGCCGATCTGCGGCAGCACTTGCAAGCCCGCCATCGAGGCGATATTGATGATGCGGTGCTGTTTCTTCGGGTCGCCCTTGGCGCGCGCGATCATGCGCTTGGCCGTCTGCTGGGCCACGAAGAAGGAACCGCGCAGGTTGGTATCCATCACGAACGAATAATCTTCGGGCGTGACATCGACCAGGCGTTGCGTGGTGGAGACACCGGAATTGTTGACGAGTATATCGATGGGGCCCGCTTCCGTTTCCGCGTGCGCGATGGCCGACTTGATGCTGGCGAAGTCGGTCACGTCGAGCGACACCACGTGCGCGGCACCGCCGTCCGCTTCGATCTCGGCGCGCAATTCCTTCAGGCGTTCGGTGCGGCGCGACGCCAGCACGACCTGGGCACCGGCCTGGGCCAGCACTTTCGCAAAGCGCGCGCCGAGGCCGCTCGATGCGCCGGTAATCAGGGCAATCTTGCCCTCGAAATTAACTTCTATGCCCACGAGCTACTCCTGTTTTATTTTAGATAACACTTTACACCGTGCCACTGGCACAGGGGCAAAATACCCTGCGTCGCACTTGAGCAAAGGTAAACGCCATCATTACACAAAATGGCCGGATTTAGATTGCGGCGAGGGGCAATGTCACGCAAAATGGCGCCAAAGTTGCAATCCTCGCCAAAAACAAGCACACTCGTGCTTAAATTTATCCGAAGATTCCTCACCCACCCATTTAGTGACTAACAATCGAGACCATGACACAGCCTAATAACTTAGTTGAACAGTACGGACCGCGCGAGACCATGGAGTATGACGTGGTGATCGTCGGCGGTGGCCCCGCAGGCTTGGCGGCGGCAATCCGCCTGAAGCAGCTGGCCGCTGAAAAGAGCCAGGAAGTGTCCGTCTGCGTGCTGGAAAAAGGCGGCGAACTGGGCGCTCACATCCTGTCCGGCGCCATCATGGACCCGAAAGCGCTGACCGAACTGATTCCGAACTGGAAAGAACTGGGCGCGCCCCTGAACACGGCAGTGACGGAAGACCGCATCCTGTTCCTGACGGAAACCAAAGCGTACAAGACACCGAACTTCGCCGTGCCAGCATGCTTTGAAAACCACGGCAACTACATTGTCTCGCTGGGCAATGTGGTGCGCTGGATGGGCCAGCAGGCGGAAAACCTGGGCGTGGAAATCTTCCCGGGCTTCCCTGCCGCGGAAATCCTTTACAACGACGACGGCTCCGTCAAGGGCGTGGCAACTGGCAACATGGGTGTCAAGCGCGACGGTGAACCCGGTCCCGACTTCCAGCTGGGCATGGAATTGCACGCCAAGTACACCTTGTTCGCCGAAGGCGCGCGCGGACACCTGGGCAAGCAGCTGATGGCCAAGTATGATTTGAACGCCGGCAAGGATCCCCAATCTTACGGTATCGGCATCAAGGAATTGTGGGAAATCGACCCGGCGCAGCACAAGCCGGGCTTGGTGATCCACTCGACGGGCTGGCCGCTGGACGCCAAAACCTATGGTGGCTCCTTCCTGTACCACCTGGAAAACAACCAGGTCATGGTCGGCTATGTGGTGGGCCTGGCCTACGAAAACCCGTATCTGTCGCCGTACGAGGAATTCCAGCGTTATAAAACACATCCGGAAATCCGCAAGTTCTTCGAAGGCGGCAAGCGCATCTCGTACGGCGCGCGCGCCATCACGGCCGGCGGCCTGCAATCGCTGCCGAGACTGGTGTTTGCCGGCGGCGCGCTGATCGGCTGCGATGCGGGCTTTTTGAACATGAGCCGCATCAAGGGCAGCCACGCAGCCATCAAGAGCGGCATGCTGGCGGCGGAAGCGGCCTTCGGCGCGCTGGGCGAACAACGCCAGCACGACGAACTGGCCGGCTACCCTGTTGCTTTTGAACAGTCGTGGCTGCATGAAGAACTGCACGTGGCGCGCAACGTCAAGCCATGGCTGTCGAAAGGCCTGTACCTGGGCAGCCTGATGACGGGCATCGACCAGATCCTCTTCCGTGGCAAGGCGCCGTGGACCCTGCACCATTCGCATGGCGACCACGAATGCCTGAAGCCTGCGGCCCAGTCGAAAAAGATCGTGTATCCGAAACCGGATGGCAAGCTGACTTTCGACAAGATGTCCTCCGTCTTCATCTCGAACACGAACCACGCGGAAGACCAGCCCATCCACCTGACCTTGAAGAACGCCAGCGTCCCCGTCGACGTCAACCTGACCACGTATGCGGGCCCGGAAGCGCGTTACTGTCCCGCCGGCGTGTACGAATTCGTGAAGAATGATGACGGCGCCGAACGCCTGCAGATCAATGCGCAGAACTGCGTGCACTGCAAGACCTGCGACATCAAGGACCCGACGCAGAACATCGTGTGGGTGACGCCGGAGGGTGGTGGCGGGCCGAATTATCCGAACATGTAAATTGCGATCAGCCGTCCCAGAGGCGGCTGTTGCCGCTTTCATTGGCTGCAATTGGGGACTGACTGCAATAGCGGGACTGGCCAGGCGGGCCAGCCCCGGAAGTGCCATGGCTGGCACCGCTGATTCAAGACTGAAGCTAGCCTGACATCTGGATGAAGAGTGCTCCGCCCGAAAAGAAAGCACAGGAAATGCGCATGCCATGCTGTGCCAGGAATTCGTCCGTGGCCCGGCGCGGCCCGTCACCATAAGCCCAGGCATAGTCGTCCATCACGATCCAGCCACCCGGTCTGACCAGATCGTACCAAGAAGCAATATCGGCCCGCACCTCGGCGTAGCCGTGGTTACCGTCGATGTGCAGAAGGGCAATTTTTCCACTGTACTGGGTCCGGCCAAAGGCCTCCGTCTCGACCACGCGATCCTGACGGTACGCGAGCGCCGCCTCCACCGATGGCAAGCGCAGATAGTTCACCATACCATTCGCATAGGGTAACAGGTTGATCTGGAAGACGGTCAGCGCCTCACTGGCATCCCACGCAACGTTATCGATCAGGTCACTCTTGTTTTCCTGCACCAGATGCTCGCTTGTCCACGGATCAACGCACAGCAGCTTGCCCGTGCCATGGCAACGCGCCAGGGAAGCGAGCACGAAGGCGGATTTCCCCCACCAGCTGCCCACCTCCACCACGTCGCCTGTCGGGCAATAGCGGAAAACTTCGCACAGGGCGCGTATCTTTTCCTGGTCGCACATACCGGGGATGGTTTCGGCATGCCGGAACAGCGCGGCAATTTCAGTGGCGGCGGTCGGCGGACGCTCGCCGCTGGCGGCCAGTCCGAACGGCTGCGCCAGCACTGCCTTGCCAAATGCGAGGGCACGGGCATACGGTGCCATTTCACTGGCGAGCGGTGCGCTGTTGACCAGCACCAGGCCTGGAAAATCGTGTCCCAGGCGCCGCTGCAGGTAATCCCAAACCACGGGATTGGGCGTGTAGATACTGCCGACGTCATGGGCAGAAACCGCCTGCCGCAAGGCCTCGTCGAATTCCGGCGCGGTAACGTAGGGGAGTTGCACCCAGCGCGAGTAACGCTCGCGCGCCGGGTCGTGCCCGAGCGAAGACGAACCCACCACCTCCATGCCATTCGCCAGGGCCTGGTCGAGGTAGACCAGCGAGCGTGGCATCCCTGCGGGAAAAATCAATACGCGCTTATTTATAATGTCCGCCTTTCCAATATTCATCGATAGCCGATCCAGACAGGGCTACGCCTTGGGACGCGCGATCGCGTACACGTCCGCGCACATATCCGGATACTCGTTGCCCATGCGATACAAGCCTTCCAGCTGCGGCTCGCCGAGGATACCGGAATCAATCATCTTATCCATCTGGAAATCTGCCAGCGGCTTGAAGAAAATCCCTCCCAGCGCCACCACCTCGAAACCGGCAGTCTCGAGTTCACGGTTCAATGTTACGCGGTCGTAGACCCGGCGGTGACCGCCACGCAGATCGTTCGGCGTCAGCTCATACAGGTCATTGATCAGCCCCATGTGACGCGCGAGCTGACGCGACATTGCGCGCGCATTCGGCACTGCCACGAGCAGGTGTCCGGTGGGCGACATCTGCGCCTTGACCTGCTTCAAGACCTGTTGCACATCAAGCAGATGTTCAAGCACATGGGAAGCGAACACGGCCTCGTAAGGCTGCTGCGCAACATATTCTTCGAACAGGGAACAGAAAAAGCGAGCATTGGGAATGTTGCGCGCCCGCGTTCTTTCCAGGAACAACTCGGAAGCATCGACGATGTCCAGCTGGTCGACCAGCGGCGCGATCAGTTCGGACATGTAACCGATTTCGCATCCTAGTTCCAGCGCACGTCCCCTGTTGACATACGGCTTGAATACCCGCATTTCCAGATGGCGCATCAGCCTCTGCTGGCTCGAATCATCCGAAGTAATGTAGTTGGCCGCATAATTCTCCAGCAGCGTTTTTTCCTCATTCAAACCTGTTTGCATTTTCACTACTCCCTCTGCGCAATTATTTATTGTATGTTCATCCTGGCCAGCCCAAAGCCGTGCCGTCCCATCTGATTGCCCAAGTAAAGCAGGTAAATCTCGCCATCCAGAGCAAACACGTGCGGGAAGCACACCATTTCCGAGTCCCAGCCCTCTTCGGACACGCTCAGTCCCACCTTGCTGTCGTCGCGCTCCCAGTGCAGCAGATCGTCCGATACCGCGTAACCGAGCTTGTAGCCGCCATCCTTCCCGTGGTAGTTCTCATGCGCCCGATAACAGAACAGCATGTGGTATTTGCCGCCAGACTCGAAGACATCGGGACAGGCCTGGCATTCGTTGTCGCCTATCACGCACTCGACCAGGTCGCGATCTTCCTTCACCCAGTGCACTCCATCGTCCGAAGTGGCCATACGTATGTGATACACAGGCTCCGCCCTGCGGCCGGTATTCACCCACCGTTTGCCGGCGCTATACCACATATGCCAGCGCGCACCGAACCTCCGGACCCGAGGAGTCGTCAGAAAAAATGGCTCATTCGGGGTGCAGGGCAAAAGAGGTCCGGGTCCCAGGCGAGTGAAAGTATTGCCGCCATCGCTGCTGACTGCGGCACCTATATTGATGGTAAACGGTACCGATTCGCAACGGGTATAACCTACGTAGTAGGCCATCACGTCATCGTCGCGCGCCACCACCGACGTAAAATAGGCGCCGAATTCGTCAAACGTGCCGAGGCCGCCCAATTCCAGCAATGGCTGCTCGCTGACGCCGACCAATTCGAAAAGGTTGTCGCGCCGGAAATCGGCGTAGGCGGAAAGGCTGACATAATTACCCTGCGCATCGGGAGGCGGACGGCAGGCAAAATACACACGCACCACTTGGTCCATGACCACAACTGATGGCGCCTGGGAAAACTCATTCATCCAGGGGCGATCTCTCACTGTCGACGGGTCGAACATTTTCCCCAGCTTTTCCCACTTGAACATCGCTCGCTTCTCCAATCGAAAATAGGGCCAGATCAACTCTGCGCCGCCGTTGAGCAGTGAAAGACAATCTTGCCAGCGGACAAGATTATCGCATATTCCCCTGGCAGTGAAAGTGAAATTAGGCCGCATGGGCAATGCCGCGAAGCGCGCCAGGCTCACCGTAAAGAAGTTCGCCAGCCCCCATTCACCTGGCGTTCCGTGCAGCACGGGAAGCGCCCGCCTGCCGAGGCGTGGCGCTGTTTTTTTCGCATCGAAAACGCCCTATTCCCCGGTACTACGACCAACTTGCAACAGCAAGCGGGCCAAGCTACCACGTACGCATATAAATTCGATCGGGAAAGTTTCTCTTAAGCACTTCCAACAGTTACAATTCCCGTTGCTAAACATTTTCATTCCTGTCCATGAACGCGAACGCTGCTCCGGCTATGCCCATCAACCCTGAACAGATTGTGCATCTGCGCGTCCGTGAAACATTCAAAATGGACATTGATATCATGATTGTCGAACTGCCTATTGCATCCGGGAACACGCATGTATCCTGACGCCCTGACCAAGCCGGTCTATGTTACCCAGCCTGTGCTGCCGCCGCTGGAGGATTTCCTTCCTTACTTACAGGAAATCTGGCAAAACAAGATCCTGACGAATGGTGGACCATTCCATCAGCAGCTGGAGCAGGCCCTTTGCGACTACCTCGGCGTCAAACATATCAGCCTGTTTACCAATGGCACGCTGGCCCTGATCACAGCCTTGCAGTCGCTGCGCATCACCGGCGAAGTCATCACGACGCCGTATTCGTTCGTGGCCACAGCGCATTCACTGCTGTGGAACGGCATCAAACCGGTGTTTGTCGATATCGATCCGCACACTTTCAACCTCGATCCCTCAAAAATCGAAGCGGCCATTACGCCGCAGACAACCGCCATCATGCCGGTGCACTGCTACGGTCACCCTTGCGAGGTCGATCGCATACAAAAAATTGCGGACAATTACGGTCTGAAAGTCATCTACGATGCAGCTCACGCATTTGGCGTCAGACATGCGGGCGGCAGCGTGCTCAATGACGGCGATCTGTCCGTACTGAGCTTTCATGCCACTAAAGTATTCAATACCTTTGAGGGTGGCGCGATCATTTCACCGGATGCCAAGACCAAGCAGCGTATTGACCATTTGAAAAATTTTGGTTTTGTCGATGAAACAACCGTCGTTGCGCCTGGCATTAACGGCAAAATGAGTGAAATCAACGCCGCCTTCGGGCTACTGCAACTCAAGAATATCGATACGACCCTTGCTCAGCGCAAAGAAGTCGACGCGCGCTACCGCAGAAATCTGGCGCACGTGCGGGGCATCGACTGCATCCCCCCTCCGCCCAACGTCACCACCAACCACGCATATTTCCCGATACTGGTCAGGCCAGACTACCCGCTGAGCCGCGATGCCCTGTTCACGAAATTGCGCGAAAGTAATATTTACGCGCGACGCTATTTTTATCCGCTGATCAGTGACTTCCCCATGTACCGCGGCATGCCATCGGCTGCGCCAGCGAATCTCCCGGCTGCCCGCGTTGCCGCGGAACAGGTGATTTGCCTGCCGCTGTATCCCACGCTGGAGACGCAACAAATCGACGCCATCAGTCACCTGATTGCGCAATACGGGGCGCCGCCAGTGCTGCTGCAGGCAGTATGAGAGTGGCCATCATGCAGCCGTATTTTCTGCCCTACATCGGCTATTTCCAGCTAATCGCGGCCGCGGACCTGTTTATTGTCTATGACAATATCAAATACACCAAGAAAGGCTGGATCAACCGTAATCGCATGCTGTTCAATGACAAGGACACCACCTTCACCTTGCCCTTAAAAAATGCTTCTGATCACTTGCATGTCTGCGAACGCGAAATTTCACCGCAGTTCGATGCGGAAAAACTGCTAAACCAATTCAAAGGCGCATATCGGCGCGCGCCGTATCTGCGCGAGACTATGGCGCTGCTGGAAAGCATCGTGCACCACCCTGCTGCGAACCTGTTTGAATTCCTGCTGCACAGCCTGGCACAGACCTGCGGGCACCTTGGCATCGCCACACCGTTCCAGCGTTCTTCGGAGATCGCCATCGACCATGCGCTCAAGGGCCAAGACAAGGTTCTGGCCCTGTGCCAGGCCACCGGGGCAGACCGTTACATCAACCCCATTGGCGGCCTGCAACTGTATCGCGAGGCGGATTTCCTCGCCAATGGCATCGTGCTGGAGTTCCTGCAGTCGCGCCTGCCCCCCTACCCCCAAAGCGGGGGCGAATTCGTGCCGTGGCTATCCATCATCGACGTGATGATGTTTACTGCTCCGGCTTCCTTGCAGACGGCCATTCGCCAGCAATTCGACATGACGCGGCCCACGGCGTGAGGCCGCAGGACTCGGCATGACAGCACACCCAACACAACAGGCACGGGACCTCCCCGCCGCGACATCAGCAAGGCTGGCATCGCCATGGCGCAGCAACCTTGACCAGGCAGCATCGAAAGGACATTACGCATGAACAAAACCATGCAATGGAAGAAACTTGGCCACATATTCGACCCTGCCGATCATGTGCTGGCAAATGACTGCAAGCACTTTGCGCAATCGCCACAAGCGTTGGTCTTCGACGATTTCGTGCGCATCTATTTCTCTACCCGCGCAGTGGATCCCGCAAATGGCAAATACCTGAGCCACGTGTCCTTCGTCGATATGCGCAAGGATCTGCGCACGATCATCGGCGTTGCCAGGCAACCCGTCATCACCCTCGGTGGCCTGGGATGTTTCGACGAACATGGCATTTTCCCAATGAACGTCATGCGCCATGGCGACGCCGTATATGGCTACACATGCGGCTGGAACCGACGCGTTTCCGTTTCCGTCGATACGGCCATCGGCCTGGCCATCAGCCACGACAATGGGCTGACGTTCGAGCGCATCGGCCCCGGCCCGGTCCTCGGCCCATCACTGCACGAGCCTTGCCTGGTCGGCGATGGTTTCGTCAAGCACATCAACGGTGTCTTTCACATGTGGTACATTTTTGGCACAGGCTGGCGGCGCTACAGCCAGGACAACGCTCCCGACCGCACCTACAAGATCGGCCATGCCACGTCCAGTGACGGCATCAACTGGACCAAGGAAGAGGCGCGCCAGATCATCACGGACCGTCTTGGCCCCGATGAAAGCCAGGCACTGCCCACGGTGATTACCATTGAGGGGCGCCACCATATGTTCTTCTGCTACCGGCAATCATCGGATTTCCGCGTGAACAGCGGGCGCGCCTATCGCATCGGCCACGCCTGGTCCGACGACCTGACGAACTGGACGCGCAACGACTGCCAGCTAGGCCTGGAAGGCACCGAGGGTGAATGGGATGGGGAAATGCAGTGCTATCCGCATGTATTCGAGTGCGACGGCAGCGTCTACCTGCTGTATAACGGCAACCAGTTCGGCCGCCATGGTTTCGGCCTCGCCAAGCTGGAACGATGAATACCGCACTGGACTTGCGGCGCGAACAGGCCTCGGCCGCAGAACTCATGACGCATTTTCTCGCCTGCGATCCCGCATTCCTCGCGTCCTTGCGTGCACGCACCAGTTTGCCTGATTACGCCAGCAAGCTGCACGCACGCGCGCTGCGCTTCGAAGCGTGGTCAGGCGGGCGGCTAGCCGGCTTGCTGGCCGTCTATCATGACTCCACGGCGGGTGTGGCCTACATCAGCAACGTCAGCGTGTTGACAGATTACTGCCGCCAGGGCGTCGCCAGCCAGATGCTCACCACCTGCCTTGCGCATGCGCGCCAGCAAGGGCTGCGCGCAATCACGCTGGAAGTGGCGCGCGACAATCAGCCGGCCATCGCGCTGTATCACCGCCATGGCTTTTCCCCCCTGCCCGGAGCCGATGACGAGCGCTTGCGCATGCAATTACAATTCAGGCATCCCTAGCCCGGCGCTAGCAGCGCAGTACCTTGGCTGCGTATTGTTGCAAAACGGATATAGCGAAAAAATTCCACACGGAAACTCTCTATTTCAATTCCCAGCAGTTACAATTCGCGCTGGCACATCTTCCTCCGACATCCATGAGCACCCAGACCCCTGAAGCAGTGAACCTCGACGCTGATCTGCAGCGCGCTATCGAACATCACCAGGCAGGGCGCCATGCGGAAGCGGAGGCGCTGTATCTGTCAATAGTGCAGGCACAGCCATATCATGCCATTGCCAACCACAATGTCGGCCTGCTGGCCGGGCAACTGGGCTTTCACGATGCGGCGCTGCCCTATTTGCGCACGGCGCTGTCGGTCAATCCGGACGAAGGCCAATTCTGGATCTCCTATGCAAATGGCCTGCTGGCGGCGGAACAGGCCGAACATGGACTGGAAATCATTGAAAGCGCGATCCAGCGCGGACTCGATAACGCGGAGTCACAGGCATTGTTGGCTCGCGCCCAAGTCGCAGTCGCGCAGCTGCCACAGACCCCATGCGCAGAGGAAATGCAACATGTGATTGCGTTGTATAACGCGGGCCAGTACGCGCAGCTCGAGAGTGCCACGCGCGCCCTTATCGCCAGCTATCCTGAATCGGGCTTTGCATGGAGCGTCCTCGGTACGGCCTTGCAACTGCAGGGGAAAGATGCGCTGTCGACTTTACAAAAAACCGTGGCGCTCACACCACACGATGCGGAAGCCCATGGCAATTTGGGCAATGCCTGGCAAGCTACAGGACAATACGAACAATCCATTGAATCCTATCTGCGAGCACTGGAGATCCAGCCCGACTTTGCCGAAGCGCATGGCAACCTGGGCAGTGCACTGGTGGCGCTGGGGCGGCTGGACGAGGCGGAGCACGCGTATCGCCAGGCCTTGACCATCAATCCGGCCTATGCCATGGCACACTTCAATTTAGGCAACACCCTCAAGTCGCTGGGCGACCTGGACGGCGCCGTTACCAGTTATCGCCAAGCGCTGGAGATCGTGCCTGACGATGCCGAACTGCACGGCAACCTGGGCAATGCGCTGCAGGCCCTCGGGCAGCTCGACGATGCGGCGGCCAGTTACCGGCGCGCCATCGCGCTGGCGCCGGACTATGCCTTGGTCCACAGCAACCTGGGCGCCACCTTGCAAGACCTGGAGCAGCTGGACGAAGCGCTGGCCTGCCATGCAACGGCGGTGCGCCTCGACGCTGGCAATGCCGCTTTCCAGAATGGCTTGGGACTGTGCCTAAATGCGCTGGAGCGGCAGGAAGAGGCGCTCGATGCCTTCCAGCGTGCGCATGATAGCAGCCCCATGGACATTGGCATCTGCACCAATCTCGGCAGCACGCTGCTGACGATGGATCGCAAGCCGCAGGCTCTGGACATCTATCAGGCCCTGGTGGAACTGGATGCGGAAAATGCCCTCAACTATAACAATCTGGGCCTGATTCTGCTGGAGCTGGCACGCCTGGACGACGCCATTGCAATGCACCGCAAGGCGCTGCAGCTGGACCCTGGCTACGGCAAGACCCTGCTACATCTGGCAGATGCCCTGACTGCCGCGCGCGACTTCGACGGCGCGGTCGATTGCCAACGCCAGGCGCTGGCACTGGATCCGGAGTCGGCCGACTTGCACAACAGGCTCGGCATCGCCCTGCAAAAAGCCAAATGCTATGACGAAGCACTGCTCGTGTACGCCAAGGCACTCGAATTTGAAACCGGGCATGCCATCGTGCATAGCAATATCGGTGCCGTGCTGCATGACCAGAAGCGCCACGAAGAGGCGTTGGAGCAATACCGCAAGGCGATCGCGCTCGACCCCGGCTTTGCCGCCGCCCACCTGAACATGGGCATCGCGTATCGCATGCTGAGCCACTATGACGAGGCCATCGCCGCGTTCAACCAGGCGATCGCGCTCAAGCCTGCCTACCTGGAGGCGCATGCCAGCCTGGGCGCAACCTTGTGCGAAAAAGGCATGCTGCAGGAAGCCATCGCCAGTTGCCGGGCCGCCCTGGCCATCGATCCGCAATGCGCCCCCGTGTATAGCAACTTGCTGTTTTGCCTGACGCACCTGGATTACCCTGATCCGGCCCTGCTGTTTGCGGAACACCAGAAATTTGCCGACATATTCGAAACGCCGCTGCGCGCCAGCTGGCCGCAACACCGCAATGACCGCGATCCGGAGCGGGTGCTGAAGGTGGGCTTTGTCTCGGGTGACTTCAATAACCACGCGGTGGCTAATTTTGTCCTACCCATCTTCCATCACCTGAGCCCCTCACCACGCGTCGTGTTGTATGGTTACTACACCAATGTGCTCGAGGATGACTGCACCGCGCGCATCCGCGAACTGCTGCACCATTGGCGCCCCGTGAATCACCTCAGCAATACCGAGCTGGCGGCGCAGATTGAAAACGACAGGATCGATGTCCTGATCGACCTGTCGGGCCATACAGGCATCAACCGCTTGCTGGCCTTTGCCCACAAACCGGCGCCAGTACAGGCAAGCTGGATGGGCTACCCTGGCACCACGGGCCTGAAAGCCATCGATTACTTCCTGTGCGACCGCTTTTACCTGCCGCCTGGCGAGATGGAAAAGCAGTTCAGCGAAGCCATCGCCTATCTGCCGGCTGCTGCGCCGTTCCTGCCGTCCGCGATGTCGCCATCCGTGAATGCCCTGCCTGCGTTGCAGAACGGCTATATGACCTTCGGCAGCTTCAACCGGCCGAACAAACTCAGCCGCGAAGTGATCGCCGCCTGGGCGCAACTGCTGCGCGCCGTACCCACCGCACGCATGCTGATGGGTGCGATGCCAAAAAGCGGCACCTTCGATACTTACATCGACTGGTTCGCCAGCGAGGGCATCGCGCGCGACCGCCTCGAGTTTCATCCGCGCACCTCAACCGAGGAATATTTGCATTTGCATCACAAAGTAGACCTGTGCCTCGACACTTTCCCATATACAGGCGGCACCACCACCATGCATGCCCTGTGGATGGGCGTGCCCACGCTGACCATCCCGGGCAACACCTTGCCGGGCAGGGTCACGGCATGCGCCCTCAGCCACATGGGCCTGACCGCCTTCATCGCGCGCGACACCGATGATTTCGTTGCCAAGGGCACGTATATCGCCAACGATCCGGCGCTGCTGGCCAATATCCGCAGCAATTTGCGCCAACTGATTGAAAATTCGGCCATGGGTCGCTCGGAAGTCATCGCCGCCGGTCTCGAAGGCGCCATGCGCGCCATGTGGCACCGCTGGTGCGAAGGCAAGGCAGCGGCCACCTTCGAGATTGAACTGGATTCTCATGAGGAAATTGCCTGACAGCGCCCTGGCCGCATAAATATTTCCAGAAAGCATTTAATAAAAAAGCGCTGATGGTCGTCCTGTAGTGATGGAGAGCGCAACTTTGCAGCTCCCGGCCGAATTTACCCTATTAGGAGTTTTCCCATGCTGAGTTTGCATACCAACAACGCGTCGCTGTCCGCACAAAACTCGATTGCAAAAACGCAATCGCAATTGTCGACCTCGATGACCCGCCTGAGCACCGGCTACCGCATCAATTCGGCTATGGACGACGCCGCCGGCCTGCAGATCGCCACACGTCTGAAAGCCCAGACCAGCGGCATGACCGTTGCCATGAGCAACACGCAAAACAGCACCTCGATGCTGCAAACGGCCGAAGGCGCGTTTGGCGAAGTGACCAACATGCTGGTGCGCATGAAGGATCTGGCTACGCAAGCGGCAGATGCCTCGTCGAACACGGATGATCAGAAAGCCATGCAGGCGGAGTTCGACGCCCTGGGCCAAGAACTGTACAACATCATGAGCAACACCACGTTCGGCGGCAGCAAGCTGCTGGGCGACGGTGCCGGCACCGCCGGTTCGCCGACCCTGTCGACCACCATGACGTTCCAGATTGGCGCAAGCTCGACGGAAAAAATGTCGATCGACGTCTCGGGTGGCATGTCGACCCTGAACACGGCGCTGAAAGCCGTGTCGACCAAATTCTCGTCGGTTGCCACGACGACCGCCGGCGCCGAAATCTCCACGGGCACCGCCGCCAATACCATGATCAAGACACTGGCCGATGCCATCGACAACGTCGGCACCGTGCGCTCCGCACTGGGCGCCGCAGCCAACCGTCTGGACCACATCAACAGCAACCTGTCGAATATCTCGACCAACACCAAGGCCGCGACCGGACGCATCATGGACGTTGACTTCGCTACCGAAAGCTCGAACATGACGTCGTCGCAAATGCTGCTGCAAGCCGGCACCGCGATGCTGAAACAAAGCAACAGCATGTCCTCGATGGTCATGTCCCTGCTGCAATAATCGACTGCACTTCAAGACCAGCCCCGGCAAGCGATTGCCGGGGCTTTTTTCATCCAGCAACATCCATATAAAAAATTTCCATATGGCATTTAATAAACGTCGAGGCATGGTCGTCTTGTACTAAGGAGAGCGCGATGGTTCGCGGCTCCCGACCGAACATACTTATTAGGAGTTTTTCCAATGCTGAGCCTGCATACCAACAATGCGTCGCTGTCCGCGCAAAATTCGATTGCTAAAACGCAATCGCAACTGTCCACCTCGATGACCCGCCTGAGCACAGGCTACCGCATCAATTCGGCCATGGATGACGCGGCCGGCCTGCAGATCGCCACGCGCTTGAAAGCCCAGACCAGCGGTATGACCGTTGCCATGAGCAACACGCAAAACAGCACCTCGATGCTGCAAACGGCCGAAGGCGCGTTTGGTGAAGTCACCAACATGCTGATCCGCATGAAGGATCTGGCAACGCAAGCCGCCGATGCCTCGTCGAACACCGACGACAAGACCGCCATGCAAGCCGAGTTCGATGCTCTGGGTTCGGAACTGGCCAACGTCATGACCAACACCACCTTCGGCGGCAGCTTGTTGCTGGGCGATGGCACGGGCACCACCGGCACGCTGTCGTCGGCCATGACCTTCCAGATCGGCGCGAGCTCGACGGAAAAAATGTCGATCGACGTCACCGCCGGCATGACCGGCCTGGCAGCTGCCCTGAAAGCCGTTTCGGCCAGCTTCTCCACCGCCGGTGCCGCCGGTACGGAATTGACGGCAGCGGCCAACGCCGCCATCGGCAACTTGACCACCGCCATCGACAAGGTTGGCACCGTGCGCTCGGCCCTGGGCGCCGCCGCCAACCGCCTTGACCACATCAACAGCAACCTGTCGAACATCGCCACCAACACCAAGGCCGCGACCGGCCGCATCATGGACGTTGACTTCGCCACCGAAAGCTCGAACATGACGTCGTCGCAAATGCTGCTGCAAGCCGGCACCGCGATGCTGAAACAAAGCAACAGCATGTCCTCGATGGTCATGTCCCTGCTGCAATAATCGACTACGCCTCAAGAACAGCCCCGGCAAGCGATTGCCGGGGCTTTTTTCATGACCGTACGCGATTATGAAAAATTTCCATACAGCATTTAATAAGCCGGCAGATCTGGTCGTCTTGTACTAATGAGGGCAAGAAACGTTGCCCCTCGACGAATTCACCTTACAGGAGCAACACCATGCTGAGCCTTCACACCAATAACGCATCGCTGTCCGCACAGAACTCGATTGCCAAGACCCAATCGCAGCTGTCGACCTCGATGACACGCCTGAGCACCGGCTACCGCATCAACTCCGCCATGGATGACGCGGCCGGCCTGCAGATCGCCACGCGCCTGAAAGCCCAGACCAGCGGCATGACCGTTGCCATGAGCAACACGCAAAACAGCACCTCGATGCTGCAAACTGCTGAAGGCGCGTTTGGCGAAGTCACTAACATGCTGGTACGCATGAAGGATCTGGCCACCCAAGCTGCCGATGCCTCGTCGAACGCACAAGACAAGACCGCCATGCAGGCAGAGTACAACGCCCTGGGCCAGGAACTGTACAACGTCATGACCAACACCACCTTCGGCGGCAGCTTGCTGATGGGTAATGGCACAGGCACCACCGGCACGCTGTCGGCCGCCATGACCTTCCAAATCGGCGCGAGCTCGACGGAAAACATGTCGATCGACGTCAAGCAAAACATGGTTGACCTGTCGGCATCGCTGCTGGCCGCGACGAAGAACTTCGCCGCCGCTGCCTCGACCGGCGCGTCGGAACTGACCACCACCGCCAACGCCACCATCGACCTGCTGGCCACGGCCATCAACGACGTGGGTACCGTACGCTCGGCCCTGGGCGCTGCCGCCAACCGCCTCGACCACATCAACAGCAACCTGTCGAACATCGCCACCAACACCAAGGCCGCGACCGGCCGCATCATGGACGTCGATTTCGCCACCGAAAGCTCGAACATGACGTCGTCGCAAATGCTGCTGCAAGCAGGCACCGCGATGTTAAAACAAAGCAATAGCATGTCCTCGATGGTCATGTCCTTGTTGCAATAATTTTCTTCCTGTAGTTTCCGCTGGTACCGGCCAGCAAGAAAGCCAGACCGCGCGTCTGGCTTTCTTACACCCATCGCATTCTATTAAATAATTTTCACACAGCATTTAACGTTTACCTCCAAGTGGTCGCCTATTTTGCTTGAGGACGAAAAATACTACCGTCCTGCAATGCATTTACCACAGGAGTTACCATATGCTGAGCCTACACACCAACAACGCATCGCTGTCCGCACAGAACTCGATCGCCAAGACCCAATCGCAACTGTCGACCTCGATGACACGCTTGTCCACCGGCTACCGCATCAACTCAGCCATGGACGACGCCGCCGGCCTGCAGATCGCCACGCGCCTGAAAGCGCAGACCAGCGGCATGACCGTTGCCATGAGCAACACGCAAAACAGCACCTCGATGCTGCAAACGGCTGAAGGTGCGTTTGGCGAAGTCACTAACATGCTGGTACGGATGAAGGATCTGGCTACGCAAGCGGCCGATGCTTCGTCGAACGGCCAGGACAAAACCGCCATGCAAGCCGAATACGACGCGCTGGGCCTGGAACTGTACAACGTCATGACCAACACCACCTTTGGTGGCCAGACCCTGCTGGGCGACGGCACCGCCGGCAAGGGTACGCTGTCGGATGCGATGACCTTCCAGATCGGCGCAAGCTCGACGGAAAAAATGAGCATCAACGTATCCACTGACATGGGCGCGCTGAACACCAAGCTGATTGCGCTGTCGGCCAACAATTTCAAGGCCAGCACCGCAGGCGTGGGTACCGAACTGACTGCCGCCGGTACCGCCAATACCACCATCGACAAACTGGCAGCTGCCATCGACAACGTCGGCACCGTGCGTTCCGCCCTGGGCGCCGCCGCCAACCGTCTCGACCACATCAACAGCAACCTGTCGAACATCGCCACCAACACCAAAGCCGCTACCGGCCGCATCATGGACGTTGACTTCGCCACCGAAAGCTCGAACATGACATCGTCGCAAATGCTGCTGCAAGCCGGCACCGCGATGCTGAAACAAAGCAACAGCATGTCCTCGATGGTCATGTCCCTGCTGCAATAATCTATGCTTGGCCGCTTGCGGCCAGCAACGCAAAGCCAGGCTGCGGTCTGGCTTTTTTTTATATGCGAAACGTATTAATTTGACTATATTGCCTTTCGATTTAACAATGCTGGCGCCACAGTCGCCTATACAAGATAGACCCGTTTCACCCTCACCGCCCACCGGAGCCGCCAAGTGCTGAGCATTCACACCAATATCGCCGCACTGTACGCACAACGCGCGATGGGATGGGCGCATAGCCAGTTATCCACATCGATGCAGCGCCTCTCCACCGGCTTTCGCATCAACTCGGCCATGGACGACGCAGCTGGCCTGCAAATCGCCACGCGCCTCAGTGCCCAGGTGAGCGGCATGACGGTGGCCATGCGCAATACGCAGAACAGTACCTCGATGCTGCAGACGGCCGAAGGCGCGTTTGGCGAAGTGACCAGCATGCTAGTACGCATGAAAGACCTGGCCACGCAGGCGGCCGACGCTTCCTCCAACCAGACAGACCGCGACGCCATGCAGTCCGAATACGATGCGCTGGGGCTGGAACTGTACAACGTCATGACGAATACCACCTACGGCGGCAGCCTGTTGCTGGGCAATGGTAGTATTGGCAAGGGCACGCTGTCGGAGGCGATGACCTTCCAGATCGGCGCCAGCAGCAGCGAAACCATGAAGTTCGACGTGTCAGGCAAGATGGGCGGAATGGACACGGTTCTGAAAGCCATTTCGGCCAACTTTGCGCCAGGCGCCACGGCCGGCAGCGAAATCGCCACGAATGGCGGCGCCAACAGCATGATCGACCAGCTGGCGGCAGCGCTCGACCAGGTCGGCGGCGTGCGCTCGGCCCTGGGCGCGGCGGCCAACCGCCTCGGCCACGTGCACAACAACCTGGCCAACATGGTCACCAATACCAAGGCCGCCATCGGCCGCATCATGGATGTCGATTACGCGGCGGAAAGCGCCAACATGGTGTCAGCACAAATGTTGCTGCAGGCGAGCACGGCGATGCTCAAGCAAAGCCAGAGCATGCAGAAAATGATACTGTCACTGTTGCAGCCATGATGGCTGATACAGCCTGATTCACCAGCTCGTATAGACTCTCTTCCGGACATAGTGGCATGGCGATAGACCGCATTTCATCGGGTAACCCGGTTCCCCTGATTACCCAGCGCTTCGACGTCAGCCCCGCGACGCCGATGGTGCCGGGCGTGGTGCAGCCGCTGGTGCCCATCGGCCCCTACATGGCGCCCGCGCCGGACGCCGGCACCCTGCCCGCCCAGCTGCAACAGAAGGGACAGGACAGCCTGGCATCCCTCATCAAGCCCAATGCCGATGGTACGGGCGGCGCCATGCCGCGCGACAGCAGCGCCATGCAGGTCAATCAGCTGTTCTTCACGCGCCAGCTGGTCTGGCAGCCGCCCGACGCGGCGCAATTGGCCGCCTCGTGGCGCGTGATGGTCAAGACGTACGGCGAGCAATATGCGGCCCTGCAGGAACAGGCGCGCGGCCAGCACGTACCGGGCAACCTGTTCATGGCCGAGCAGCAACCGGCCCTGCTGCGCGAAGGCGCCCGTCCTCCACTGAGTGTCGACAGCGAAGCGTGGCGCTTTGCCGTGTATGGCTGGGGCGGCCAGCGCCTGCTGCTGCGCGTGCTGGCCAGCGACGAGGAAGACGATGCGGCACCCCGGCGGCGCGGCAAGGTGGCGCTGCGCGTCGAACTGATCATCATCGGCATCGGCCGCGTCGTGATCCAGATGGAACCGGCCGGCGACGGCGTGCTGCTGGAACTGGCTGCCGACGAGGAAGCCGCATTGCGCCATTTGCGCCTGGCCCTGCCCGAAATCGCCGACGCCGTGCGGCGCGCCGGCCTGCGCGTGGTGCGCTGCCGCCTGAACCGCCAGCTTCATGCGCAGCGCGTGCATGGCAATTACCCGATGCAGGCGGGCGCCGCGTCGCTGTCGCTGCCCCTGTTCCGCGCCATGGCCGAAGTGGCGCTGCTGCTGACGCAGCCGGAAGCGGAAGCGGCGGCCGATCCCGAGGCGCCCGCGGCTTCCCGGGGCGAAACTGAAGCGGAAACCATCATCACCTCGAAGGAAGTGGCGGCGCCGCTCGGATACGACTATGGCGATGAGGAAGAAATAGCGCAAGGCAGCACCGTGCTGCTGCTGGCCGACGGCCAGGAGCACGACCTGCTGCCGCCCATCGACGAGCAGGATTGATACAGCAAGATTGATACAACATAAAAAACGGCGCCCGAAGCGCCGTTTTTTTGTTTATTTCACCGTTTACCCCACCGTGCCGATAATGCTCACCTCGCGGTTCTCCGGGATTTCATTATACGACAGCACATGCAGGCCAGGCGCGAACAGGCGCGCGTAGCGGGCCAGCAACGGACGGATCTGCGGCAGCACCAGCAGCAGCGGCGGCGTAGCCTGCTGCTTCATCTGCTCGCGCGCCACCGGCATGTTCACCTGCAACTGTGACAGCAGATGCGGGTCGATCGGGTAATTATCCAGCGTGACCTTGCCCGACTGGCGCGCCTGGTTCAGCGAACCGAGCAGCATGTTTTCCAGCTCGCCACCTAGGTTAAACGCCTGCATTTCCATCTTCTGGCCAAACAGGCCGCTGACGATCTGGCGCCGCAGCGCACAGCGCACTTCGGCCGCCAGCAGGATCGGGTCCTTGGTGGTTTCCGAACTGTCGAGCAAGGTGGTGGCGATGGGCACGATATCCTTCAGTGACACATTTTCTGCCAGCAAGACGCGAAACACGCGCAGCATCTGCGTGTGCGTGAGGGCCTTGTCGAGCGCGCCGGCCAGCTTGGGCGACAGGGCCGTCAGGCGCTCCATCATGTTCGAGACGTCTTCGTGGCGGAACAATTCCGGCAAGTACTCGCGCACCATCTTCGACAAGTGCGTGGCGATCACGCTTGGCGCCTCAATCACCTGGTAACCCAGGCCAAGCGCATGCGCCTTTTCACCGGGTTCGATCCAGGTGACGGGCATGCCGTAAGCCGGCTCAATGCCGGGAATGCCATCGAGCTGGCCATACACGTTCGGCGACGGGATCGCCATCAGGCGGTCGGCCTGCACTTCCGCCTGCGCCACCACGGTGCCCGACAACACGATGGCATATTGCGATGGCTTCAGAGCCAGGTCGTCGCGCACGCCGATGTTCGGCAGCAGCAAGCCCATCGATTCGGACAGGCTCTGGCGCACACCCTTGACACGCTTGTTTAGCGGTTCGCCTTGCGTTTTATCCACCATGCCCACCAGTTTATAGCCGAGCATCACCATCAGCGGTTGCACGGCGGGCAGTTGCTGCCACTCCAGCTCGGCAGGCTTGTCGTCGCGCAAGGCCGCCTCGATGGCCGCCATGCCGGCCGCATCGGGCCCCTTCACGCGCTTGGTCAGGCGCCATGCCACGAAGGCCAGCACACCGGCGAAGGTCATGAACATGAACCACGGCATGCCCGGGATCAATGCCAGCGCCACCATCATGCCGGACGCGCTGAAGATCACCGTTGGCGAAGTCAGTACCTGGCCTGCCACCTGCTGTTCGAAGTCGCCCGAATCGCTGATACGGGTGACCAGGATGGCGGCCGCGGCCGACAGCAGCAGCGCCGGGATCTGCGCCACCAGGCCATCACCGATGGTCAGCAGTGCGTATTGACGGAAAGCATCGCCGAACGACAGGTCGTGCATCAGCGAGCCGATGGCCACGCCACCGACCATATTGATGATCAAAATCAGGATACTGGCGACGGCATCGCCGCGCACGAACTTCGACGCGCCGTCCATGGCGCCATAGAAATCGGCTTCAGCGGCCACATCCTTGCGCCGGATCTGCGCTTTTTCCTGGTTGATCAGGCCGGCGTTCAGGTCGGCGTCGATGGCCATCTGCTTGCCCGGCAAGGCATCGAGGGTAAAGCGCGCGGACACTTCGGAAATACGTTCGGCGCCCTTGGTGACGACGGCGAAGTTGATGATCATCAAGATCACGAAGACCACGATACCGACGACGAAGTTACCACCGATCACCACATTACCGAAGGCCTCGATCACCTTACCGGCCGCGTCCGCGCCCGTATGGCCGTGCAGCAACACCACGCGCGTGGACGCCACGTTCAACGTCAGCCTGAGCATGGTGGTGGCCAGGATCACCGTCGGGAAGACGGAGAAATCAAGCGGCCGCTTGGCCGACACGCTGACCAGGATGACGATCAGAGCCAGCACGATATTGAAAGTGAACAAGATATCGAGCAGCACGGGCGGCAGCGGCAGGATGATCATCGCCAGGATCACCAGCAGGAACAGCGGCGTGGCGAACTTGTGGCGGCGCATTTCGGCAACCAACCGGTTCAGGAAATTCATGAAGGGACTACCTCGCTCAAATGAGATGGCACGGCCATCTCGGTGGGTAATACGGGCTGGGCAGCACGCTGCCCGGACCGGAATGCTTTCAATTGCAGGATGTAGTTGAGTACCTGCGACACGGCCTGGTACAGCTGCACGGGAATCTGCTGCTGTACCTGGCTGGTGTTGTAGATGGCGCGCGCCAGCGGCGGCAACTCCAGCGTTTCGATATTGTGTTCCTTCGCCACTTGCCGGATATACAGCGCCATCTCGTCGACGCCCTTGGCAACGACAAACGGCGCCTCGGCGCGGTCCTGGTCATACTTGAGCGCGACGGCGTAATGCTCGGGATTGACGATCACCACGTCGGCGTCGGGCACGGTCTTGCGCACGCTGCGCCGGCCGATCTGCTGCTGCAGCTGGCGGATGCGCTGGCGCACTTCGGGCCGGCCTTCGCTGCTCTTGTGCTCTTCCTTGACATCCTGCTTGCTCATGCGCTGGTTGCGGGCAAAGAAAAACGCCTGCGCCGGCACGTCGATGATGGCAAACAGGACGAAGACGGAAATGAGCGCCATCAAGCCGTCGAGCATCAGCGCCGAGCCATCGAGCATGGCCTGTTGCAGGGGCCGGTGCTGCAAGTCCACGTACTGCGTCAGGCTGGAGCGGCTCACATGCACGAGCACCATGCCCAGCACGGCGGCCTTGGCGATGGACAGGCCGAATTCAAAAGCATGCTTGGGCGCAATCAGACGACCGAGGTTCTTGGCCGGGCTCAGGCGCTCCATTTTCGGCATCCAGTTCTTCGAGCTGATGACCCAGCCGCCAGGGATCAATGAGCCCAGCACGACGAACAGGGGCACGCAGAACAGCGGTACGATCATCTTGATCAGCAAGCCCACCGACGTCGTAAACGCCATCGACATGGCATTTTCCAGCGCGCCCTTGCTGTCGAGCGGCATAAAGGCCATGGCGAACAGCTCGCGAAAGCTTTGCAGGTAGCCCGGCAGCAGGTAAATAAAGACCTTCATGCTGATCAGGATGCCCAGCGCCGTCGACAGGTCGCGCGAGCGCACCACCTGCCCTTCCTGGCGCGACTTCTTCAGCTTTTGCTGTGAGGCCTTTTCTGTCTTGTCGCCGGTGCTGCTATCCGCCATGGGCCACCCGCATCTGTTCGGCGATCATGTCGAGCACGCGGTTCGTCATCGCTATATAGTGTTCCGGGATAAAGCGCACGATCTGCACCAGCATCAGCAGGCCGAACATGGTGATCATGGAAAAGCCAAGCGAAAACAGGTTCAGCGACGGCGCCACGCGGTTCAGGAAGCCGAAGCCCAGTTGCACCACCATGGTGGAAAAAACGATGGGCAAGGCCAGCAGCATGGCGGCGGCAAAGATCCACGCCACGTTGTAGGCCACCGTCTGCAACAGCAGCGGCCCGTAGCCCTGTCCCACGGGCCAGGCAGTAAAACTGGCGCCGATCACGCCCGTCAGCACGAGGTGGCCGTCGATGGCGAAAAACACGATCATGCACATGATGGTGAGCATCCCCGTAATCACGTCCGACGAGGTGCCATTGAGCGGATCGTTCATGACGGCCATGGAAAAGCCCACCTGGCTCGACACCAGGTAGCCGAGCACCGACATGACCGACATGGCAAAGTGGAAAGCCAGGCCGAGGACGAAGCCGATGATGGCCTGCTCCAGGGTGGCGACGACGGCGCGCAGGGAAAATGGATCGATTTTCAACAAGTCCTGCGAGATGCCCGACGCCTGCATCACGGGCAGCATCAGGATCGCCAGCACCAGCGACAGCAACACTCGCACGGGAACGGGCACCATGGCGTCACCGATGACGGGCGAGGCGCTGAGCATGGCCAGGATGCGGCAGAACGGCCACCACACGGCCAGCAGAAACGGCAGCACCTGATTGAAAATCTGATCCATGGGCGCGCGGCGCTATCCGACCAGGGTGGCCGCGCGCTGAAAAATGGACACGCAATAATCCATCAGGTAACCGGCCATCCAGCGTCCGGCCAGGATCAGCGCCAACAGGGTGACCAGCAGGCGCGGCAGGAAACTCATGGTCTGTTCATTGATCGAGGTGGCCGCCTGCACCAGCGCAACCAACAGGCCCATGAGCAGACCTGGCACGACCAGGATCACCACCAGCAGCATGACGACATGCAGCGCTTCGATGATCAGGTCGACGGCGACTTCAGGGGTAAACATCGTTCAATAGCCCTGTATGCTGGTAACCAAGGTGTTGACGGTCAGGGTCCAGCCGTCGACCAGCACGAACAGCAGCAGCTTGAACGGCAGCGAAATCACCAGCGGCGAGAGCATCATCATGCCCATCGCCATCAGCACCGACGCCACCACCAGATCGATGATGAGGAACGGGATGAACAGCATGCAGCCGATCTGGAACGCCGTCTTGAGTTCGGACAAGACAAACGCCGCCAACTTGACCGTGAAACTATGGTCTTGCGGACGCATGGTGGACGGCTCGCCTGCCAGATGGGCGATCTGCGCCAGCGCAGCCTTGCTCGTCTGCGCCAGCATGAAGCGCGAAATCGGCACTTCGGCGATCTTCAGGGCTTCCTGCATGCCGATCTGGTCGCGATCGTAGGGCACGAACGCATCCTTCCACACCTGGTCACCGATGGGACGCATGACCAGCAGGGTGAGAATCAGGGCGATGCCCGTGACGATGCGGTTGGGCAAACCCTGCTGCAGGCCCAGGGCCTGGCGCAGGAGGGACAGCACGATGACGAAGCGGGTAAAGCTGGTCATCATCATGACCATCACGGGCAGCAGCCCGAGCAGGGTCATGACGACGAGGATCTGCATCTTCACCGACAGGTCAGTCTTCGCGCCCGGCACCACGCCGGACAACAAATCCTGCGCCCCGACGGCGCTGCAGCACAGCATCAAAACGGGGACAGCCAGCGCGGCAGCCAGCGCGCCGCGGCGCCGGCTCAGACCGGGTACCGCCAGCTTCATGCTGTCATCAGGTCGAGATTGAGGCCGTCGAGGTCGATGACTTTCAGGCCATAGTTCTCGCCGGCCACCACCACTTCGGCACGGCCGATCGGCGTGCCGTTGACCTTGATCACCAGCGGTTCGCCGGCCAGCATGTCGAGTTCGATCACGCTTTCCGGGCCGATGGCCATCAGTTCTTCCAGCGAAATGCGGGCCGAGCCCACTTCCAGGGTCAGCGTGACGGGAATCTTGCGCATCATCTGCGGAATGTCGCGCCGCGCGCGGGTGCTGGCCACGTCGGACACGTCGCCCTGGTCGATGATCATGTCATCACCCAGGTCTTCCAGCAGGGTTTCGCTCTGGTTGGTATCGGTCATATTCATATTATTCGACATCTTCAAAGGAGGTTAAACAGAGCTTGCCCTTGTGTTCGGAAACAGCAGCTGTAAAGAGACGGGAGTCGTCGAGCATGACGTCAGTACGGCTGAGGCTGACAGGAATCACGTCGCCCACGCGCAAGTCGAACAAGGCGCCCAGTTGCACCTGCTTGCTGACGAGCCGGCCTTCCAGCGTCACTTGCAGGCGCGAAGCGAGCGGGCGCACGCTGCGCAGCGCCTTCTTCGCCTGCGCGCGCTCGGGCAGCAAGCCGCGCAGCACGTCGGTCATCAGGCGCTTGTCCAGCGAGAACCAGAAGTGGCCGCTCTGCCCGGCTTCGACGTCGCTGAGCGCCACGGTGACAATCCAGCTGCCGCGCGACGGGTGCACGCCCGACTGCACGGCAAACTCGGCACTGGTGTCGATGTCGCTGCTTTTGCCCAATGTTTGCAGGTTTTTGTGGACGCGGGCGAACAAACTGTTCACCAACTGTTGTCCCAACACCACAGCGAGGCGCTCTTCCGTGGCCGTCACGCGCACCTGCGCCGGATCGGGCAGCACACCCTTGGCGCCGGCACTACCGTAGCGATAGTTCAGCACGCTCAAGAGTATCTGCCGTTCGAGCGTGAAGCCCGTCTGGCCGGCCGGCGTGGAAAAACTCAGCCAGCGATTCACGCTGTCCTCGTTTTCGGCGCGCGACAAGGTCACGGCGTCGACCTGGAAATTACCCCAGTAGCGACGGCTCATCGGTTGGCGCAGCGCCACGGCCAGGTCGTCGCGCAGCTGGGCGCCGAATACATGCAGCAAATGGACAGGACGTCCAAGCAGACAGGAATCGAGGACTTGATGGCGCACAGTTTGATCTGTCTTGGTAATGATTGTCATGTAGTGGTCATGTCGGTATTGCGGTGGCAGAACAAATTATACGGATCGCCCGAAATTAAATACAGCATCATCTTGGCCTTGCCGACAGGTGTGCAAGCAAACGATTGCGCATCGTATCGCATGCTAGATGACTACGGTGCTGAACAATACATGAAAAAGACGAATATTGCCATGTATCAATATTCCTTGAGGCAATCCTCTCTTTACTTTATAGTTGCCCCGAGGTAAGCTTATAGCCACAAAATAGTGATTTGCAGTGCGCCATTCCGCTTACCTGATTCCGGTTTTTATGGCAATTCCAGTTCCTCTTATTGCCACTAGCAGAAACTTTTATCAGATAATTATTAGTTGTCATGGCCATGTAAATCATGTCGGCGTGTTTTTGCCGGGTTTGTTTGAATCTGCTTGAGCGGATGGTGTGGCAACTGATAAAACTGATGGGCCTTGCGGATCGGGCCGGGCAGGAAGGCATTCATATGCACTTCCGCCGGATTGGCAACACCAGTAATTCTGATTGATACGTCACCGCATATTGAAAGTAGAGGGCACGATGAGCAACGAACTCGCAGGTTTGATCAAGGCCGATCTGGCAGCACTGAGCAATGACGCGCACGCCCTGGGCGCCAGCATCGCCCCGGCCGCCCAGTTCGGCGCACCGGAACAATCCGGCTTCTCCTTTGCGCAAAGCATGAAAGACGCCATCGGCAAGGTCAATGGCGACGACCGCATGGCCGCGCAGAAAATGAGCGACGTCGATAGCGGCAAGAGTGACGACATGGTCGGCGCCATGCTGGCCAGCCAGGAAGCGAGCCTGTCCTTCTCCATGTTGATGCAAGTGCGCAACAAGGTCATGGGCGCCGTCGACGAACTCATCAAACTGCCTCTGTAATCTTCACGTCCTGATCCACGCCCAGCCTCCCAGCGAAAGTTACCCCAAGTGATTACCCCCATGAAGTCCGCATTTGCGCGCTGGCGCCTTGGTGCCCAGCCCGCCATCCCGCCCGCCCTGCTGAAAAACCTGGTTCCCATCGTCGTGCTGGCCATCGGCATCACCGCCATGGTGACCATGTATGCCTGGCGCGACCAGGCCAACTACAAGCCGGTGTTTGGCGCGCGCGAAAAAGTGGCCGTGACGGACATGATGGCAACCCTGGACGCCGAGCACATCCCCTACCGTTTGCATCCGGACAGTGGCCAGGTGCTGGTGCCCGATGCCATGCTGGGCAAGGTGCGCATGCTGCTCGCCTCGAAGGGCGTGACGGCGCAGCTGCCGGCAGGCCTGGAGCTGATGGACAAGAACGACCCGCTGGGTGTATCGCAATTCGTGCAGGACGTACGCTTCCGCCGCGGCCTGGAAGGCGAACTGGCACAAAGCATCATGACGATGGACGCGATCGCTTCGGCGCGCGTCCATCTGTCGATTGCCAAGTCGACCTCGTTCGTCGCCAGCGACGGCGACAAATCGTCCGCCTCGATCGTCGTGGCGCTGAAACCGGGCCGCACCCTGGCGCCGGAACAGATCGCCGCCGTCATCAATATGGTGGCCGGCAGCGTCGCCAGCCTGGCGCCTACGCGCGTGAGCCTGGTCGACCAGGGCGGCAACCTGCTGTCCTCGCACGTCGACCTGACGGACGGCTTCGATGCGTCGGCCGCCGGCAATGAAGGCGCGAAGCGTTTCCAGGATGAAATCCGCCGCAACGTCACGGGCTTGCTCGGTCCCGTTATCGGCGAAGACAACTTCAAGCTCAGCGTGACGGCCGCCGTGAACAACGACCGCGTGGACGAAACGCTGGAAAAATACGGCGAAGCCCCGAAAGTGACCAGCGAAGCGATGCGTGAAGAGCAGGAACGCAACCGCACCGTGGCCGGCATCCCGGGCAGCCTGTCGAACCGTCCGCCAGCGGCCGCCGTGCCGGCGCCGGCCGATGCAGCAGGCGCCGCGCCGGCCGACGGAGCACCGAGGCCGTCCGACGATGGCACGGCCCGCAAGAACGCCACCACGCGCCAGTACGCCTACGACCGCAGCATCACGCAGATCAAGCGCAGCCGTGGCCGCCTGGAAAAACTCAGCGTCGCCGTTGTCCTCAACAGCGCCGCCGCACCGAATCCGAAAACCGGCTGGACCCCTGCCGAACTGGGCAATATTGAAAAAATGCTGAGCAGCGGCCTGGGCATCAACGCCCAGCGCGGCGACAGCCTGAGTCTGACTGCGCTGACCTTCCCTGCCAAGCCGCCCGTGGCGCAGTGGTGGGAAGAGCGTGACACCGTTGTCGATTTCAGCAGCTGGCTGCTGTACGCCCTGGGCGCCGTGCTCGGCTACTTCCTGATCCTTCGTCCGCTGATGCGTTTGCTGACCACGCGCCTGGCGCCGCCGGCACTGAAACAGCTCGATCCTGCCCTGGCACTGGGCGGCAGCAGCGGCGCCGGCGCGAATGGCGTGGCCGCCGCTGGCGCGCCAGCCCTGGGCGTGAATGGCAGTCCGCTGGCGCTCGAAGGCGAGGCCAGCGCTGGCAACATGCCAGTCGTGCCCCTGCTGGAAAATTATGATTTGCCGCCACCAGGCTCGGCGGTCGACGTGATGGTCGATCACCTGAAAGTGCTGGCTGAAAAAGAACCCGAGCGTGTCGCCGAAGTCGTCAAACAATGGATGCAGAAAAATGGCCGAACTCAACAACAATAATCCCTCCGACGGCGCTGAGTACGAAAGCGTCAGCCTGAATCCAGTGGAACAGGCCGCCATCGTGCTGCTGAGCATAGGCGAAGAGCAGGCAGCCAACGTGCTGCGCTGCCTGTCGCGCGAAGAATTGCTGGAAGTCACGCAAGTGATGTCGCGCATGAGCGGCATCAAGGTCGAATCCGTGAAAACGGCCATGCAGACCTTCTTCGACGACTACCGCCAGCAAAGCGGCGTGCACGGCGCCTCGCGCAGCTACCTGAAGCGCTCGCTGGACATGGCGCTGGGCAGCGATATCGCAAACAGCGTGCTGAACAACATTTATGGCGACGCGATCCGTCCGAAAATGGCGCGCCTGCAGTGGGCTTCGCCAAAATGGCTGGCCGAATACATCGTCAACGAGCACGTGCAGATGCAAGCCGTGTTCCTGGCCTTTTTGCCACCCGCGCTGGCAGGCCAGATTCTCGACGCCCTGCCCGTCGAAGGCCGCGACCTGGTTTTGCTGAACCTGGCGCGCCTGGACGAAATCGACCGCGACCTGCTGGTCGAGCTCGACGAACTGGTAGGCCGCTGCCTGGGCACGCTCGACACGCAAAGCACCAGCGTGGAAGGCATCCGCCAGGCCGCCGAGATCCTCAACCGCATGCCGGGCAACCGGGCCGCGCTGGTCGAACTGCTGCGCGCGCACGACCCGGACGTCGTCTCGGAAATCGAACTGAGCATGTACGACTTCCTGATCCTGGCCACGCAAAGCGATGTCACGCTCACACGCATCCTGGAAGACGTGCCGATGGAACAGTGGGCCATCGCCCTCAAGGGCGCGGAACCGTCGATCCGCGACGCCGTGCTGAAAACCATGCCGCGTCGCCAGGCACAGAGCTTCGAAGACATGATGCGCCGCTCCGGCCCCGTGCCCCTCTCCCGTATCGAACAGACGCGCCAGGAAATCATGGCCACCGTCAAAGGCCTCGCCGATGCGGGCGAGATCGAAGTGCAACTGTTTGCTGAAGCGGTGATCGAATGAAACACTTCCGCTCGTATCGTTTCCCGCCCCTGTCGCAATTCATCGCCGCCGGCCAGCGCGCCTCCAACGAGGATACGGATGGCCAGTGGCAGGCGTCCGTCTCGGAAGGTTTCGAGCAGGGCCAGCGCGACGGCTACGAAGTGGGCCTGGTACAAGGCCAGCAGGACGGCTACGACTCCGGGCGCAGCGATGGCATGGCGCAGGGCCGCGAAGAAGGCCGCAATGAAACCCTGGTGGCGCTGGACCGCCTGGCGCGTCCCGTCGACGCCATCTTGCGCGACCTGAAAAAAGTGCGCGCGGATTACCGCGAAGCACAGCGCAAGGAAGTGGTCGACCTGGTGGCCAAGGTGGCCCGCCAGGTGATCCGCGCGGAACTGGCGCTGCAACCGGTGCAATTGCTGGCCCTGGTCGACGAGACCCTCGCCTCGATGCCGCCCACGCGAGAAGAAATCGACGTCTTCCTCAATCCGGAAGAACTCAAACGCATCAGCGAACTCGATCCGAAGCGCGCCAAGCGCTGGAACCTGATCGCCGACGCCCGCCTCGACGCGGGCGAATGCCGCATCAAGGCGGGCGACAATGAAGTCGACGCGGGCTGTCACCAGCGCCTGTCGGCCTGCATGGAACAGGTCAGCAGCCACCTGGCGCTGGCAGCCGAACACGCGGACCAGGGCGCGCCTGCATGATCGCCGACACGCTGCGCAGCTTCGAGATCGGCGACATTCCGGTCGCGACGCCCACCGGCCGCCTGGTCGGCGCGTCCGGCCTGCTGCTGGAAAGCGCCGGCTGCCGCCTGCACACGGGCCAGCGTTGTCAAATTGAAACTGTGAGCGGCGAGTGGCTCGATGCGCAAGTCGTCGGTTTCCGCGAAAAACTCTCCTACCTGATGCCCTTCAAGAAAGCCACGGGCCTGACCACGGGCGCCCGCGTGCTGCCCCTGCCCGACAAGGCCAGCCTGCAGATCGGCCCGTCGTGGCTGGGCCGCATGGTGAATGGACTGGGCGAGCCGATCGATGACCTGGGCCGCCTCGGTGGCGAACACATTCTGGAAGTCACGCCGCCGAAAATCAATCCGCTGAAGAAACAACCTGTGGTCGAACCGCTGGACGTGGGCGTGCGGGCGATTAACAGCATGCTGACCCTGGGCAAGGGACAGCGCGTGGGCCTGATGGCCGGTTCCGGCGTGGGCAAGAGCGTGCTGCTGGGCCTGATCACGCGCCAGACGGTGGCCGATGTCGTCGTCGTCGGCCTGATCGGCGAACGGGGCCGCGAAGTGCGCGAATTCGTGGAAAAATCGCTGGGCGCCGAAGGTTTGAAGAAAGCCGTGCTGGTGATCGCGCCGGCCGATGAATCGCCCTTGATGCGCATCATGGCCACCGAACTGTGCCATTCGATTGCCGCGCATTACCGCGACCAGGGCAAGCACGTGCTGCTGCTGGTCGATTCGTTGACGCGCTATGCGATGGCCTTGCGCGAAGTGGCGCTGGCCCTGGGGGAGCCGCCGGCCACGCGCGGCTATCCGCCGTCCGTCTTTTCGAACCTGCCGCAATTGGTGGAAAGCGCCGGCAATGGCGCCCACCCTGACGGCAGCATGAGCGCCATCTACACGGTGCTGGCCGAAGGCGACGACCAGCAGGACCCGGTGGTCGACACGGCGCGCGCGATTCTCGACGGCCACATCGTACTCACGCGCGAACTGGCCGAGCGGGGCCACTACCCCGCCATCGACATCGCCGCCTCGATCAGCCGCTGCATGGCGCAGGTGATCACGCCCGAGCACATGCAGGCGGCGCGCGCGCTGAAAGCGTCGATGGCGCGCCATGCGCGCGTGCGCGACCTGATCCCGCTGGGCGCCTACGTGCCTGGCGCCGACCCGATTACCGACCGCGCCGTACAGCTGCACGCCCCCATCGAAACCTTCCTGTGCCAGGGCACCAAGGAAGAGGCGCCGATGGGGCCGTGCATAGCCCAACTTGAACAGATCATGGCCTAGGAGCATATGTGAGCGACGCGCATACCATCCGCAACCTGACCACCCTGGTCGGCCTGCGCAGCACTGAAGTGGAACGCCTGCAGAGTGACATGGCGGCGCAGACGGCCGTGCGCGAGCGCTACCAGAAAAACCTGGAACGCCTGACGGGCCTGTACACGGATAGCGGCCCCAGCGGCGCCCTGCCCCTGGCCCTGTCCGTCAATTGCGGCAATTTCAAGCAGGCGGTCATGCAGATGGCCGACCAGCACCGTACCGATTTGCACCTGCACGAAGCCAACATGGCCGTGTCGCAGCGCGCCCTGAATACGGCCTGGGCCAAACGCGAGGTACTGGACCAGGTGCTGACGCAAAAACAAAGGCATGTTGCAAATGAGCAACAGCGTGTCGATGCCAAGCGGCAAGACGAGCTTGCGACGCAGTTCTGGTTCCGCGGGCAGGTAAAATGAGGTTTGTGTAAGTTTCTTTCAGGAAAACTTCACAAAACGGGAATGGGGGTCGCCTTGTACCGGTATATCCCTTTATTCAGGAGTCTGGCATGGCAAGCGTAATTACCTCACCGCAATACGATCCGATCCCAACGGCGGAGAAGCTGGCGACCAAGGCAGTCGCAGGGCAGAAAGCTGCCCTGGCGGCGCAAACGGCGCTGGCCAATAACACCACGACGGCGCTGGGTAACCTGAAGTCGGCCATCTCGACCTTCCAGAGCGCCATGTCGGCCATGACCGGCAGCAAGTCGGTGCTGAGCCAGTCCGCTACCTTCCCGACCGCCGGCTATGGCACGGCCACGGCCGGCATCAAGGCCGTGCCAGGCTCATACAGCTTTTTCGTGGAAAAACTCGCCACGGCCAGCCAGGTGTCATATGGTGGCCTGAGCGGCGTTGCCACGGCCGACGGCACCGGCACTCTGAAAGTGAAGATCGGCGATGGTGTGGGCGACAACACGCTCGATATCGACCTGGCCGCCGCCGACAAGGATGGCAATGGCACGCTGACGCCACAGGAAGTCGCTGCCGCCATCAATGGCAACAGCAAGAACAATTCCCGCGTGACTGCGTCCATCGTCACCGTCGGCAACGAAGCGCAACTGGTGCTGACGTCGAATGTGACGGGCATCGCGAACGCTGCCACGCTCGACGCCAGCGGCGTCACCAACGTCGCGCTGAAAGGCGCGCTGATCGCCCCTGCCAACATCAAGGAAGTGGTGAAGGCCGACGACGCCATCGTCTGGCTGGGCGGCAAGGATACAGGCACGAAAATCACGCAAGCGTCGAATACCTTCACCAACGTGCAGGATGTGAAAATCACTTTCACGCGCGCCATGATGGCCAGCGAAGCGCCCGTGCTGTTGACCGTCGCCACGGACAGCAGCGGCACCGCCGCCAACGTGCAAACGTTCGTCGATGCCTACAACAAACTGAAAACCCTGATCGATGGACTGGCCAGTCCCGGTAACCCGGAAAAGAATATCGCCGCAGGCATCTTTGCCCATGATTCCGGACTGAACGCGCTGCGCAGCAGCATGGGCAATGCCCTGCGCCTGAGCATCGGTGGCGATTCGCTGGTGTCGTATGGCATCACCGCTCAGCGTGATGGCTCCATTAGCCTCAATACCGCCAAGCTGACGGCCAAGCTGGCCACCAACCCGACCGGCCTGGATCAGCTGTTCGGCAACAACAGCCTGTCCTCCCCGGCCGGCGTGCTGGGCGGTCTGGACAAAGTACTGGGCCAGTGGAGCAATATCACCAAGGGCCAGATCGTCCAGCGCCAGGCAGCCACGGACAAGCTGCAGAAGAGCCTGGTCAAGAGCGGTGAACGCCTCACGGCCCAATATGACACGGCATACAAACGTTTCCTCGATCAATTTACCCGCCTGCAAGTCATGCAGGAACAAATGAGCAAGACGTCCGATATGTTCGATGCCATGTTCAGCAACAATAAATCCTAAGGCGGATGCGCCTGCAGCGCCGCCGCACGTTAACATAGCGAGAAGAAATAATGTTAAACAATGAAGCTTACGGCAATTACCATGCAGTCAACCTGGATGCCCAGACCTCGCGCGCCTCGCCGGTGGAACTGGTACTTGTCCTGACCGATGGCTTGCTGGAAGAACTGGCGCGCGCGCGCGGGCATATCGTGGGCAAACGCTACGAACAGAAGGCCATCAGCCTGGATAAATGCACGCAGATCATCAACGGTCTGTCGAGCTCGCTCGATTTCGACAATGGCGGCGAGGTGGTAGTCAACCTGGCCCGCCTGTACGACTACTGCGTGGCGCGCCTGTACACGGCTGGCATCAAGCTAGACCCGACCCTGATCGATGAAGTAACGACCTTGATGACCACCATCAAGCGCGGCTGGGTAGGCGTGCAGGCCAACAATGCCTAGGCGCGCTGCGCTGCAGCAGCTGAGCCGGCAATTGAGCGCGGCGATCGCGCAGCCGGACTGGGATGCGATGGAAAAACTCTCGGCCAGCCTGGCGAAAAACATCCCGCTCTTGGCCGAACGGGGTGCATGGACTGCGCTGGAACACGCAGAATTGTTGCAATTGCGCAAAATTCACGCGCAAGCGGTTAAAATTTGCTCTGAGGAAAAAGAACGCCTGGGCTTACACCTGGGTGCATTACAGGCAAATAAAGAAGGTTGGGTCGCCTACGCCGCGCTCGGCGAATACGACTCTGAAGGGTATCAAGCATGATCATGAACTTCAACACGGCGGCCGCCGCTCCGGCACCGGCAGCCACAGCGGCAACTGCAGCAGCACCGGCGCCAGCGTCGGAGCAGGCTGCGGCCTTTCCCGGCACGCCAGGTGTGCCAGGCTATGCCGGCAATGGCGCCGCGGCCTCCGCCCTGCCCCTGTTTGCGCAGGTGCTCGATGTGACGGCCGTGGAAACGGCCGATGCCGGCACGCCCGCACCCACGCCCGCACCCGCCAAGGACAGCGACAGCGACAGCCAGGCCGACAGCGCCCTGCCAGCCATGGCCGCCCCCCTCATTGGCTTGCCGGCGGCGATGCTGCCGGTGACGATGCCGCCGACGGACGCGGCCGCAGCCGAGGCGCGTGCCGCTGCCCAGGCGCAAGTACAGACACCAGTGCAGGCGAATGTCGCGCAAGCCAACCCGGCACTCAACATCAGCGTGCATCCTGCGGCGATCACCCTCGCCGCACCGGCCACGGCGCCAGCGCCGGCATCAGGGCGCGACACGCGCGAGCCGCTGGCCGCCGCCAATCCGGCGACAGTTGCAAAAGGTAACGCGCCGGCACAGCCGTTCGAAGCGTTGCTGCAACAAGGCGCGCCGGCGACAGCCGTCGCCGCCCCTGCCGCACGCGAGGGCGAGCGTGGCGCCGCAACGCCGGCCCCAGCCACGCCCAACCTGGGCTTGTCGGGCACGGTCGGCAATACCGCCACGGCGGCCCCGGCTGGCGACACCATCAAGCTCAACGGCCCTGCCCAGCAATGGCAGGAACCGCTGCGCGAAGCGCTGGGCGAACGCCTGCAGACGCAGATCGGGCGCAACAGCGAACACGCGACGATCCGCCTCGATCCGCCCATGCTGGGCCGCATTGAAATTTCCATCCGCCACACGGCCGGCGCGCTGCAGGTGAACGTCACGGCGTCGAACTCGGAGGTGTTGCGCCAGTTGCAAGGCATAGGCGAAAACATGCGCAGCGACCTGGCACAGCGCCAGTTCACCGACGTGGCCGTGAATATCAGCGCGACTCCGCGCAGCCCCGCCGCCCAGGCGTTTGCCGAAGGCGATGCGCGCGGCCAGCGTCAACCGGGACGCCAGCAGGACGATGCCGAGCCGGGCCGCGCCCTGTCCGACGGCACGCCGTCCGGCACTTCTTCCAGCACCACTTACGCCATGCACGAGCGAGAGAACGCCTGATGAATATGAAACTGAAACTGATAGTCGGCTTTGTCGCCGTGGCCGTGCTGGCCGCCGGCGCGGCTGGCGGCGCCATGTGGTATTTGGCCAAGCCGGTCGCCGGCCATGCCGAGGTTGCCGACGCAAAAGCCCCGCCACCGCCCGCCACGGGCAAGAAGGCGCGCAAGTTCCTCACGCTGGATAAGGTCATCGTGATGCTGCGCCGCGGACCTGGCGACACCGAAACGCATTATCTGTCTGCCGACCTGGTGATCGCCACCACCGAAGAAAAGGAAAAGCTGACCAAGGACCACTTGCCGCTGATGCGCTCGATCGCCGTCAGCACCCTGTCGAGCTTTCCGATGGACAAGGCACAGACCATGACGGTGGAGCAATATGCCGAGCAGATCAACAAGGCCTTCAATGTCAGCTATGAACGCGAGCAGATGGAAAAACCCTACACCGAAGTCATGGTCGGCAAGCTGATCATTGAATAAGCCAACACGCCAGCCGACCTAGTGGGAGACCCCGTGGCCTATGTAGAGCAATACCAGGAAGCGTATGGCGCCGGTGAATATGCCGCCGCCAGCGCTTGCGCGGCCGTGCTCAGCATTGCCGAAGAGCAACAACATCTGGTGGCGTATGCCCCTTTGGTGAAGCGCATCGTGCGCCAGCTCAATTCGCAGGTGTCGGGCGCCATCGACCGCGACGACATGGAACAGATCGGCCTGATGGGTTTGCTGGAGGCGCTGCGCCGCTACGGCGTGCCGGATCAGTCATTCGGCAGCTATGCCAGCCTGCGCATCCGCGGCGCCATCCTCGATGAACTGCGGCGCCAGGACTGGCGCCCGCGCGCAGTGCGGCAGGAAAGCCATCGCCTGCGCGACAGCGTGCGCGCCCTGACCCGGCGCCTGGGGCGCGAACCGCTGGATGCGGAAATCATGGCCGCCCTGAAGCTGACGCCGGAAGCTTTCCAGGAATACCAGCTGGCGGAAAACGCCGAGCTGATCGTCAGTTTCGACGAAGTGCTGCAGGAAAGCCTGGGCCAGGCCGACAGCGCACCGAGCCCGGAAGAGCAATTGATGGTGCGGCGCAGCCTGGAGCAAGCCCTGCGCGCGCTCGACGAACGCGAGCAGCGCGTGATCCAGATGTATTACGAATTCGAACTGAGCTATAAAGAAATTGCCGCCGTGCTGGACCTGAGCGACGCCCGCGTCTGCCAGTTGAACAAGACGGCGCTGGGCAAGATGAAAGCCATGCTGCAAGACGCATAGGTTTCAGCAAAAGTTTCAGAAGCACCAATCAAATTGACGTAGCACAATGACGCAGAAAGGCAGTTGACATGGTAATTATCGGTATCTTAATCGTGATGGGGTGTGTATTCGGAGGCTTCGCCCTGATGGGCGGCACCGTCCACGCGATCTGGCAACCGGTCGAGTTGATCATCATCATCGGCGCCGCCGTCGGCGCCCTGGTGCTGGGCAACCCCAAGCATGTACTCGGGGAAATGCTGCACCAGATGCGCAAGATCGTCACGCACAAGAAGCAAGGTTCGGAATTCCAGCGCCAGTTGCTGCTGCTGATGTATGAACTGCTGCAAACGGCCGCCGGCGGCCTGAAGGCGCTCGACGCCCACGTCGAAGCACCGCGCGAAAGCGCCCTGTTCCAGCGCTATCCGCTGGTGCTGGAAGAACCGAAGCTGCTGGCCTTCATCGTCGACAACTTCCGTTTGATGGCGATGGGCAAGATCAACGCGCATGAGCTCGAAGGTGTGCTGGAGCAGGAACTGGAAGCCATCCACGACGAACTGCTGCAACCGTCGAAGTCCCTGCACAAGATCGCCGAAGCCATGCCCGGTTTCGGTATTCTGGCCGCCGTTCTGGGTATCGTGATGGCCATGAATTCCGTGGCAGACGGCGCCGATGCGGCGGAAATTTCGGAAAAAGTGGGCGCCGCGATGGTCGGTACCTTCATCGGCATCTTCTTCTGCTACGGCGTGCTCGATCCGATGTGCAACATGATGAAACAGCTGGTGGGCGAGGAAGGTTCGACCATGGAATGCGTGAAGGTCGTGCTGGTCACGCACGTGGCGGGCAAGCCGCCCCTGCTGGCCATCGATGCAGGCCGCCGCTTGGTGCAGCTGAACATCAAGCCGAGCTTCGCCCAGCTGGAAAGCTGGATCAATGCGCTGGAAGATGGCGGCGCCGAGCAAGAGCAAGGCCAAGGCCGGGGAGGCCGCCGTGCTAAAGCCGCATGAGAAACATGAGCAGGCCATCATCAAGCGTGCCGGTCGCAAGCATGATGACGATGGCCATGGCGGTGCCTGGAAAGTAGCGTTCGCCGACTTTTGCCTGGCCCTGCTGTCGCTCTTCCTCGTGCTGTGGCTGATGGCCGCGCGCGAGCAGCAGGCGATGAAGGAAATCATGATGGACGCGTCGGCAGGCAGCCGCCAGGGCGAAGGCCAGGGCGTCATGCCGGAACAGAAAGGCGGCCCGCGCGGCAGCCTGATCGAGCGTTTCCCCATGCCCCGCAAGGGCACGGGCGACACGCGCACGGAAGGCAAGCAAACGCACGATGGCAAGGCCGGTGCCGCGCCGCAAAACCAGACCAAGGTCAGCTACCAGTCACCGGAAGACTTGCTGTCCCTGTCGCGCGCACTCGACAAGCTCAGCGACGAAGCGGGATTGAAAAGCAATCTGCAATCCGTGATCACGCCATATGGCTTGCGCGTCATGCTGCACGATACGGACAAGCAAGGCATGTTCGTGCGCGGCAGCGCCGTGCCGACCGACCGTTTCCGCAAGCTGCTGCGCCAGATGGGGCCCGTCTTCGCCCAGATGGACAACCAGATGCTGATCGTTGGCCACACGGATTCGATGCAATACGCCAATAACGGCTATGAAGGCTATTCGAACTGGACCCTGTCGGCCAACCGCGCCATGTCGGCGCGCGCGCAATTGTTGATTGGCAGCATGAGTCCGGACAGCGTGCTGCAAGTGGTGGGCATGGCCGACCGCGCGCCGCTGGACGTGAAAAATGCCAGCGCCGGCATCAACCGCCGCATCGAACTGTTAATATTGACGCGTGGCCAGGCCGACAGCATCGCCGCCATGTTTGGCATGGCGGGGCAAAAGGCGCAAGGCGAAGAGCTGCAAGTGGGTGAACCGGACTCGGGAACCTTGCAGCGCCTGCGCGAAAAACTGGGCCTGCCCGCAAAGAAGGAGCGCGATGAGCATGCAAATTAAGGGCAAGGGACAACGTATGAAAATCTCCTCCGGCAATACCGGCGCTGCCGTACGCAGCAGCGCCATCGCACCCGCCGAGGCGATCGCCGAGAACGCGGGCGCCGCAGGCGTCATGCACGGCTCGTCGGCCGGAGCGGAATTGCAGTCGGCCGTGCTGCAACCAGCCATGGCCGCCCTGCGCGCCATGCCCGAGATCGACCACGAGCGCGTGGCAATGCTGCGCGATGCACTGGCCAAGGGCGAATTGCCATTCGATCCAGCAAAACTGGCAGGCTTGATCCAGCGTTTCCACGGTGGTGAGTCATGACCGCATCGCGCAAGGGCATCACGCGTCAGGAAGCCGTGCACCGCGTGCTGCAAGGCATGACGGACGACAGCGTCGGCTACGCCGCCCTGAAAACCTTGCTGGAAGAACAATTCCAGGCCACCTTGCACCACCAGAGCACCAGACTGACGGCGCTGGCCGACCAGGTCATCGCCGCGGTCGATCCCCTCGATGCACGCCGCCGTCAGCGCGTCAGCCTGGTCACTGCCCTGCTGGGCCCGCAAGGCGATATGCCGCAATTGTTTGCGTTGTTGCAAGAAGACGCGCGCAGCAAGGCGGAGGCCGACTGGGCAGCGCTGGAGCAGATGGTGCTGGAATGCAAGCGCCTGAATGCCCGCAACAGTGATTTATTAACAGAGCAGTACAGCATCATGCGGCGTGTGCTGCATGGCGAGGAAGATACCTATGCGCCAGGCTGATTTCCCCACCACCCGCGCCACGGCGGCGACGCCGTCGACGTTGGCCACCTCCGCCGTGCAGAGCAATATGCGCGCTACCCCTGCCACGGTGGCCGCTGGCAGTTTTGGCAGCGTTTTCCAGCAGGTACAGGGCGAAGTGGCCCGCTTCATCGAACAGGGTGGCGGCAACGCCACTAGCCTGAGCCCGCAAGGCCGCGCCTACCTGGAGCAGAGCCAGCCCGTGAATGTACTGGGCAGTATCAACCAGGGTGGCGAGATCGGAGAAGTGCAGCAGCAGTTCCTCGCCTCGATCAAGCCGTGGACGCAAGAAACGGGCGCGCGCCTGGGCGTGGCGCCGGAAATTGTCGCCGCCCACGCCGCGCTGGAATCGGGCTGGGGCCAGCGTCCGCTGCGCCAGGGCACGGGGGCAGACACGAATAATCTGTTCGGCATCAAGGCCGGCGGCAAATGGCAGGGCGATGTGGCCAGCAATGTCACCACCGAGTACGAAGCGGGCAGCGGCACGGCGCTGAAGAAAACCGAGCGCTTCCGCAGCTATCCGGACCAGGCCAGCGCCTTCCGCGACTATGCACAGGTGTTGCTCGACAATCCACGCTACCGCGCCGCCCTGAACACGGGTACCGACGCGGGCGCCTTCGCGCAAGGTCTGGCGCGCGGCGGCTATGCCACCGACCCCAACTACGCCGCCAAGCTCACGCAGCTGGCGACCCGCTTGCAGCGCACGGCCGCCGCAGACTGACCTTCCTTAACGGCCGCTAATGTCGGCCGGTTCCACCACGCCCGCATCGACCACCCTGGCACGTATCACCGTGCCGCTGGTGGTGTTGCGCACGCGGATCACCTCCCCCAGCGCGCCGGGATCCAGCGCTTCGCCGGCCATGCTCACTTCCACCTGCTCCTTGCGTGCCACGATATTGACCGCACTGCCCCGCTTGATCAACATGGGCGCTGCCAGCTGTCCCTGGCGCAGCACTTCGCCGGCACGCAAGCTGCGCCGGCTCGACAGGCCGACGGCGCCCGGCAGGGAGGAAATACTGTCCGGCACCATCGTCACGTCGCGTCGCGCCATCGTCACGTCGCCCGCCTGCAACGGCGTATTGGCCGTGACGGGCGCGCTGGTGACGGCGACCTGAGCCGTGATGCTGCCGCGCGCCAGCATTTCGTAACGCCAACCGTTGCTTCCAGGACACACTGCCACAAAGCGCATGCGCTGCGCCGAACGGCTGTCCGCCGTTTCCAGGGTAACAGGCGCCGCGCAAGCAGGCACGGGGCGCGTGCTTTTCACCACGGCCACCTGGAACTGCGGTTCCAGCAACCCCGCCTTGCCTGCCTGCTGCGCCAATTGCTCTCGCGCCAACTGTTCCACACGCGAAAATATATTGTCGGCTGGCAATTCTGCGCGACCTGCACTACTATATAGGCTGGTCAGTAAAAATAGGCCAGGAAGCAGTATATGAGGGAGTGGCACCTTGTTTCGGATCATCGTAATGCTGTTGAAATGAATCATTGCTAACCTTAATCAAAGATACTGAAGCGGCATGACCTTACCATGCGTCAACATGACCAGGCGGGGATTTTACCTCTGCACCACCTATTTTCTAGCCCGAACCGCAAAAAGCACGATCGAATTCAATACAAAGGATGACCATGGGGATTAATTTCAAGGATGCGCTGGGCGTGCACGCTGATGCACTCGCGCTGCGTGCCGACCGTACCCGCGTGCTGGCGGCCAATATTGCCAATGAAAATACGCCCGGCTTCCAGGCCATGGACATGGATTTCGGCAGCGCCCTGCAGCAGTTGCAGGACAACGAGGCCGGCCTGCTGTCGACCGATGACGATGCCAGTGCCCTGTACCGCGTACCCTACCACCCCAGCCGCGACGGCAATACCGTCGAAATCGGCGTCGAGCAGGCGGCGTTCTCGCAGAATGCCACCGACTTCCAGACCAGCCTTACTTTCGTCAACATGAAACTGAAGGGTCTGTCCAAGGCCATTTCCGGACAATAAGGATCAGCATGAGCTTCCAGGATATTTCCAAGATCGCCGGTTCGGCGATGGCGGCGCAGACCGTGCGCCTCAATACCATCGCCAGCAACCTGGCCAATGCCGATTCCGTTGCCGGTTCCGAAGGCGAAACCTATCGCGCGCGCAAGCCCGTGTTTGCAGCCGTGATGGATGGCCCCGGCGCCAGCGGCGCCGGTGGAAGAGTACAAGTGCTCGACGTGGTGCAAAGCGATGAGCCGCTGCGCAAGGTGTATGAACCGGGCCACCCGATGGCCAATGCCGATGGCATGGTGTTCTACCCCAACGTCAATCAGGTGGCAGAGATGACCGACATGATGTCGGCGTCGCGCGCGTTTGAAACAAATGTCGAAGTTCTGGGCCGCATCAAGTCGATGCAGCAATCGCTCCTCAAATTAGGTGAAGCATAATCCATGGAAACCAATCTCTTTACAAACAACACCAGCGGCAGCGGCAGCAACAACAATGCCGTCAAGTCGCAAGGCAATGCCACCCAGGATATGTTCACCAAGTTGCTGGTCGCGCAGATCAAAAACCAGGATCCCCTCGCGCCGACCGACCCGAGCCAGTTCGTCAATCAATTGACGCAGCAGGCGCAAACAGAAGCGATGCAGAATCTGTCGGCGCTGACCAGCGCCAATGCCAGCGTGCTGCAATCGATGCAGGTGCTGGCATTGGGCGCGCAAGTGGGCTCAGAAGTCATGGTCAACAGCGAAACGGTCCAGCTCGACAAGAGCAAGGTCAGCGGCACCATCGCGCTGGCCGCCAGCACCACCAAGACCACCGTGACCCTGAAAGGGCTGGACGACAAGGAATACAAGATCGAACTGGGCGCCAAATCGCCCGGCACGGTGCCGTTTACCATCGATCCTGTGGCCTTGGGCTTGCCTGCCGGTACCTACAGCATGAAGGTCAGCACCAGCGGCACCGAAAAACCATCGGTCGATATTGCAGGCAAACTCAACAGCGTGCGCCTGTCGTCTGGTGGCAGCATGATATTGAGCGTGTCGAACCTGGGCGAAGTCAACCCTGGCGCGATCACCGGCTTCAACGGCAAGACGGCCTGATCCGCTCGCCCCTTCGTTTCCTGCACACTAATCTCGTCCTTCACTAAAGGAAGTCAACATGAGTTTCGACATCGCCCTGTCCGGTATCCAGTCCATCAACCAACAGTTGAACAGCACCAGTAACAATATCGCCAATGCCGGCACCTACGGCTTCAAGAGCAGCCGCGCCAACTTTTCGGCCATGTACGCCGGTTCGCGCGCAACGGGCACGGAAATCGGCTCGATCACGCAAAGCATGTCGCTCAATGGCGGCGTGCTGAACACGGGCCGCGCGCTCGACGCCGCCATCGATGGCCGCGGCTACTTCGTCGCGCGCGATGCGCAAAACACCATGAGCTACAGCCGCGTTGGCATCTTTTCGGCCAGCAATGACGGCAAGCTGATCGACTCGAACGGCCGCCTGGTACAGGGCTATGCCTCCGTCAAGGGCAGCACCACCCTGGGCACCATGGGCGACATGAACATTCCGACGGGCCAGATTCCTGCAGAAGCGTCGACCAAGCTGGCGTATGCCGCCAACATGTCGTCCGAGTGGCCTATCAAGACCCCGCCTTTCGACAAGACCAATGAACTGAGCTACAACAGCGCCAAGTCCTCGATCGTCTACGATTCGCTGGGTGCCAAGCACTCGCTGGGCCAGTACTTCGTCAAGACGGCAACGGGCGTGACCGTGCACTACACCCTCGACAACGCCGATCTGGCACCGGTGACAAACATGACCTTCGACACGTCCGGCAAGCTGCAGACCGGCACGGCGGTCACGCTGGCGCTGGGCACGCCGCCCGGCGCCGCGGCGCTGTCGATCGCCATCGACTACACGGGCACGACCCAGTTCGCGGGCGAAGCCACCACCTCGACCGACCGCGCCGACGGCTATGCCTCGGGCACCTACACGGGCGTGGAACTGGCCAATGACGGCTCCGTTGTGGCGAAATACACGAACGGCCAGAAGCAAAGCATCGGCGTGATCGCCCTGGCCACCTTCCCAGACGAAGGCGCGCTGACGGCCGTCAACGATACCAGCTGGGTCGCCTCGACCACGTCCGGCACCGCCATCTATGACCGTCCGGGCGTCGGCATGGCCGGCAAACTGGTGACGAGCTCGCTGGAACAGTCGAACGTCGACATCACCTCCGAACTGGTGGGCCTGATGACGTCGCAGCGCAATTACCAGGCGAATTCGAAGGTCATCTCGACCGAGAACGCCATGCTGCAATCGCTGATGCAAGCGTTGTAATCCACGATACGCGAAGGTAAAGAGCAATGGATGCGCTGATTTATACCGCCATGAGCGGGGCCGACCGTGCCCTGCGGGCACAGCAGGTACACGCCAACAACCTGGCCAACATCGAGACGGGCGGCTTTCGCGCCAATCTGGAAGTGTCCACTGCCCAGCCGCTACAAAACGGCTATGGCTACGACGACCGCCACATGACGCAGACGCAGTCGAGCGCCGTCGGCACGCGCACGGGCGCCATCAAGGAAACGGGACGCGAACTCGACGTGGCCGTCACGGGCAACGGTTTTCTCGCGGTACAGTGGCAAAACGGCGAAGCCTACACGCGCGCCGGCGCCATGGACCTCGATGAAACGGGCGCGCTGACCATCAACGGCCGCCCTGTGCTGGGCGAAGGTGGCCCGATCACGATTCCCGAGCACACCAGCCTGTCGATCGGCGGTGATGGCACGATCTCCATCCAGGTGCCGGGCACTGCGCAAATGCAGACTGTCGACAAACTCAAGCTGGTCAACGCCGAAGCGGGCGAACTGACCAAGAACGAGGCGGGCCTGATCGTCGCGCGCAGCGGCGAAGACTTGCAGGCTGACCCGACGGTGCGCCTGCGCGACCGCCATCTGGAAGGCAGCAACGTCTCGGCCGTCGAGGAAATGGTCGCCACCATGAGCCTGAACCGCAGTTTCGAGATGCAAATGAAAGTATTCAAGGCCAGCGATTCCATGACCGAATCCGGTAACCGCCTGCTGGGCGCTTAAGCCCAACGCCAAACTATTACTAGGAGCAACACATGAATCCAGCAATGTGGATCAGCAAGACCGGCGTGCAGGCACAAGATGCCAAACTGCAAGCCATCGCAAATAACCTGGCCAACGTCAACACCGTCGGTTTCAAGCGCGACCGCGTCGTGTTCGAAGACCTGTTTTACCAGGTCGAACAGCAACCGGGCACGCAGCGCGCCGACAACACACTCTCGCCATCGGGCGTACAGCTGGGTAACGGCACGCACATGGTGGGCACGCAAAAAGTGTTTACCACCGGCAGCCTGCAAACGACGAGCCGCGAATTCGACGTCGCCATCACCGGCAACGGCTTTTTGCAAGTGTTGCGCCCGAACGGCGAAGCAGCCTACACGCGCGCCGGCCAACTGGGCATCAATGAAAACGGCGTGATGGTCAACGCCCAGGGCTTGCCGCTGGTGCCGCAGATCACCGTGCCAAACAATGCCACGGCGATCACCATCGGCGAAAATGGCATGGTCACGGCCACCGTGCCGGGCAATGTCAACGGCACCCAGCTGGGCCAGCTGAACCTGACCAGCTTTATCAACCCGACGGGCCTGCTGGCACTGGGCGAAAACCTGTTCCAGGAAACGGCATCGAGCGGCACGCCGACCGAAGGCCGTCCCGGTGAAGGCGCCCTGGGCAAGCTGAAGCAGTTTGCGCTGGAAGGCTCGAACGTGCAGGTGGTCGAAGAGATGGTCGACATGATCGCTGCCCAGCGCACCTATGAAATGAACACCAAGGTGCTGTCGGCCGCCGACAATATGCTGCAATACCTGGCGCAAGCGGCACGCTGATGACAGGCGCCATGAAAGCCACGGCGGCCGCGCTGCTGGTGTTGATGGCCGGTTGTGCCAGCCAGCCCGCCGCGCCGGTGGCGCCCAGCTTTTCCGATACGCCGCTGCCCGTGGCGCCGCGCAGCGCTGCGCGCGGCGGCGTGGGAGGCGGCGTGTTCAATCCTGACGCGGGCCTGGACCTGATCTCGGACAGCCGCGCCTTCCGCGTGGGTGACGTCGTCACCGTGGCCCTGCAGGAAACCACGCAGGCCAGCAAGAAGGCCGGTACCTCCTTCAACAAGGGCTCGTCCGTCGGCGTGAAAGCGGCCAACATCCTCGGCAAGACTTTCCCCAAGACGGGCATAGACCTCTCTGCCGAACGCGACTTCGCCGGCGACTCGACCAGCACGCAGCAAAATGCGCTGTCCGGCGCCATCACCGTGATCGTGCAGGAAGTGTTGCCGAACGGCTTGCTGCGCGTGCAAGGCGAGAAGACGCTGACCCTGAACCAGGGCGAAGAATTCGTGCGCCTGCGCGGCTACCTGCGCGCAGCCGACATCGATTCCAACAACCAGGTATCGTCCTTGCGCATCGCCAATGCGCAAATCGCCTATTCCGGCCAGGGCACCCTGGCCGAAGCCAATACACCAGGCTGGCTGACGCGCTTCTTCGTCGGCCCATGGATGCCGTTTTAAGGTGAGCTCATGAAATTTCGTTCCGCCCTGCCCCTGGCAGCCATGCTGGCCGTGCTCTCCGGCCTGTCCCTGCCCGCCAGCGCCGCGCAAGTGCTGCGCAACCTGGTCAGCATCGAGGGCGTGCGCGACAACCCGCTGGTCGGCTATGGCCTCGTCGTGGGCCTGAACGGCAGCGGCGACACCACCCAGGTAAAATTTTCCAGCCAGTCCGTGGTCAACATGCTCAAGCAGTTCGGCGTGAAGATGCCGGACGGTGCCGAAGCGAAAAGCAAAAACGTCGCCACCGTCATGGTCAGCGCCGTGTTTCCACCAGGATACCGCCGTGGCCAGGCCATCGACGTCACCGTCTCGTCCCTGGGCGATGCGAAAAGCTTGCGTGGCGGCACCTTGCTGCTGACGCAATTGCGCGCGGCCGACAATGAAACGTATGCGCTGGCGCAAGGCAACGTGGTCGTCGGCGGCTTGAACGCCACCGGCAAGAGCGGCTCGTCCGTCACCGTCAACACGCCCACCTCGGGCCGCATTCCCAACGGTGCCAACATCGAACGCGAGATTCTCAGCGACTTTTCCACCAGGCCTTCCGTCACCCTGAACTTGCGCCACCCGCATTTCGAGACGGCCATCAATATCGTCGAAGCCGTGAACCGCCGCTTCGGTGCCGTCGCCACCACGCGCGACGCCACCAGCGTGGACGTGCTGGCGCCGGAAAACCCGACCCAGCGCGTGGCTTTCATGGCCAAGCTGGAAGCCTTGAGCGTCGATGTGGGTGTCGACACCCCGAAAGTGGTCTTCAATTCGCGCACCGGCACCGTAGTCATCGCCGAAGGCTTGCGCGTGAAGGCGGCTGCCGTCACGCACGGCTCGCTCAAGGTCGTCATTTCCGAAAGCTCGGCAGTGAGCCAGCCGGCGCCGTTCGGCCGCGGCCAGACCACTGTCACACCGCAATCAAAAGTGTCCGTCGACCAGGGCAACGGCAATATGTTCAAATGGCCGGCCGGCGCCAAACTGCAGTCTATCATCGATGTGGTCAACAGCCTGGGCGCCTCGCCCGATGACATCATGGCAATTTTGCAAGCCCTCGACCAGGCTGGCGCCATCGAAGGCGAACTGGTGGTAATCTGATGCTTAATATCAATGACAGCAGCAGCGCCCTGCCTTCGGCGCTCGACGACCGCTCTCCTGCCGCGGCCACGCCGGCCGATCCCCGCTACGCGGCCAAGGCCACCGAGGCGGCCGTCAAGTTCGAAGCCTTCTTTATCTCGCACATGCTGCGCCAGATGCGTTCGGGCACGCGCGAGATGGCTGGCGAGGACAGCGTCTTCAAGGACCCCATCAACAGCGACATGCTGGAAATGGCCGACAACCTGGTGGCCGACAAGATGGCCGGCCAGCGCGCCTTCGGCATCGCCGACGCCATCCTACGCCAGCTGCTGCCGGCGGCCGGCGCCCCCGTGGCTGCCAAAAGCCCTGTCAAGACCGACAATATTGCGGCGCCGCTTAATAAATCTGTCTGAAGCGTCGCCTGTACAAGGTAACAACGATTCAATGCCTGCCCACCCGCACGCGCCACACTCTTCACGAAAGAAACTTGCCCAATGAGCATCATCAGCAATGCATTGTCAGGCAGCATCGCCGCCCAGGCCGCACTCAATGCGGCCAGCCAGAACATCGCCAACCTGCAAACGGCGGGCTACACGCGCCAGGGCGTGCTGCTGTCATCGCTGGGCGCCACCGCCGGCGTGCGCTCGGCCGGCAATGGCGTGGAAGTGTCCGCCCTGCTGCGCTTTGCCGATGCGTATAAAAGCCAGCAAATGTGGCGCGCCGCGTCCGACCAGGGTGCCCGTTCGCAGACCCAGCCTTACCTGACCCAGCTCGAGCGCGTGATGGGCGACGATGCCTCCAGCATCAGCAACGGCATCGACGGCTTTTTCGCCGCCCTCAACGCGGCGGCCGTTGACCCGACCTCGACGCCACTGCGCCAGCAGATCATCACCTCCGCCGACGCCATGGCGCAGCGCTTCAACAGCATCAGCACCGTCATGGCCAACCAGTTGCTGTCGGTGCAGCAGCAACGCGCAGCGATCGTGCCACAAGCCAATACCACCCTGGCCAATATCGCCGCGCTGAACCAGCGCATCAGCACCTCCACGGCCTCGGGCACGAACGTGTCATCGCTGATGGATGCGCGCGACCAGCTGATCGACGGCCTGGCCTCGCAAATGGGCATCGACGTCCTCGACCAGCCGGACGGCTCGCGCAATATTTCGCTGAAGTCGGGCCAGCCGCTGGTCATCGGCAGCCTGGCCGGCACCTTGACCAGCGGCATGACGAACACGGGCCAGCAAACCCTGAGCCTCGATTTCGCCAAGTCCTCGTACAACCTCGATCTGTCAGCCATCGGCGGCCAGATGGGCGGCCTGGGCGAGTTCGAGCAAAACACCCTGAGACCGCTGCAACAGTCGCTGCAAGACATGGCCACCCAGTTGACCAGCCAGGTCAATGCGCAGCTGGCCCTGGGCAAGACCATGGCTGGCGCCGCCGGCGGCCCCCTGCTGGCCTACGCGAACGGCAAGCTGAGCATTACCCCCGGCTTCAACGCCAAGGACCTGGCCCTGTCGCTGACAGGTGCGGCAGGCGACAGCGGCAACTTGCAAAAATTGATCGATATCAAGAATCAATCGATCAATGTCAGCTGGGTGGGTTCCGTCCTGATGAGCGATGCGGATACGCAACTGGTCGGCAAGCTGGCTATCTACAGCCAGCAGAACCAGGCCCTGCTGAAGACGTCTAACACGGTGCGCGCGCAAGCCATCGACGACTGGAAGTCCACCAGCGGCGTGAACAAGGACGAGGAAGCGATGAATCTGGTCGAATTCCAGAATATGTACCAGGCAAACATGAAAGTCATTTCCGTGGCGAACACCTTGTTTGATGCCACTTTGCAAATGATGGGTTAAGGAGAAGACTATGCGTGTCGCCAGCAGCCAATACCAATCGCTGATTAATATATCGCTTCAGCAAAATCAGGAACGCATCAATTACCTGACCCAGCAAATGTCTTCGGGCTTGCGCATCCAGCTGCCATCGGACGATCCAATCGGCAACGTGCGCATTTCGCGCCTGACGCGCGAGCAAGCCATGGTCACGCAATACCAGGACAATATCGCCACGGTGAAAGTGCGCCTGCTGAAGAACGAAAACTACCTGTCGAGCATGGTCACCGACATGGGCCAGGCGCGCGACCTGCTGGTGTGGGCTGCCGACGGCGGCAATGCGCCGGACGACCTGAATGCGATGACGCAGTCGCTGATCGCCATGCGCGACAGCGTACTGTACACGGCCAATCTGAAGGACCAGGAAGGCCGCTACATGTTTTCCGGCACCGCTACCGACCAACCCGCCATCAAATACGATCCGGCAGCAACTGTAGGTTCGCGCTACGCCTACATCGGCAATACCGACACGCAGACCGTGGTGGTGGGCAATGGCGTCACACAGGCGGCCAACGTAGACGTGAAGAACCTGGAAGTATGGCTGAACAAGATCGACCAGGCCATCACCACCCTCGGTACGAAGGGCGTCAGCCCCAACGATCCGGCCGTGCGCAGCGTGGTGGTCGCCGCGCTCGATGGCACCGATGACGGCATGGATTTACTCTCTGGCAAGATCGCCATCTTCGGCGGCGCGCAAAACATCCTCACCACGCTCTCCGGCAACCTGGCCAATGTGTCGCTGTCGAACAATTCGGCCCTGCTGGACCTGAAAAAGACCGACATGGGTGCGGCAGCCATTGAACTGACCGGCTACCAGACGGCCCTGCAGGCAACCTATAAAGCCTACGCCAAGGTTGGCACTATTTCCCTGTTTGATCTTCTCTGACCATCATGCAAATCGTTCAGACCTCCTCCTCTTCCGGCGTCAATGCCAAAGGCGCCGGCACAGCCCGCGTCGTCGATGACGCGTCCGCTGCCATCAACGGCAGCGCCAGCGCGCGCAGCGAGGCGCCGGCGGCAAGGAGGTCGGCGGCGGGCCTGCAGCGCGGCCTGAGCAACTGGGATCACCAGTTGCAGGGGGAAATTTCTAACGCACAACAAACCCTGGACTACCTGGAACGCAGCAGCAGCCAGTTGCAGTCGCTGAAAAGTGAACTGGCGGCCAAGCTGGCAGCGCGCCTGGGCCGCGAAGGGCAAGTCGAGGCAAGAGTACGCCAGTTCAGCAATACCTGGCGCCAGCGCGCCAGCGCCTCGGGCGGCACGCTGGACGCACAGCTCAGCTATACCAGCCCGCAGGCATCACAGCAGAACTTCAGCATCCGTGGCCTGACCATGGCCAGTCTGCAGGAAGGCCCGCAGGAAGTGCTGGCGTTTTCCGTCGGCGGCGCGAACCAGGCCTTGCGCTCTGTGAATATCGAACCTGGCCTGAGCGAGAATGAAATCGTTTCCCGCTTCGACCGTGCACTCATGCCGTCCGGCATCGGCGTCAAACTGGGCGAGAATGGCGAACTGGTGTTCAGCACGTCGGAAGCGGCCTGGGCCAACGTGCGCGACAGCCTGTCGGTGCGCGGCAGCGGCATCCGCTACCCGACCGGCCAGATGAGCCGCGTGCGCACGGACGCGGAACCGGCCGCCATTACCCCGGAAGAATGGCATACCGGCGACATGGAAGCCCTGCGCGCCACCCTGCAGCAAGTGGTGCAGGCGCTGGCGCGGTTGCAGGCGGCGCGCAGTTCCGTCAGCCTGGCCCTGGCGCAGGCCACGGGACGTGTGGCACGGGCGCAACCGGTGCAAGTGAGCGTCAGCATGGATACGCTGGCCGAAAACTTCACGCAAAAGGCCAGCCAGCCTGGCTATGAGTCGCTGCTGGCGATCAGTTCGGCACTGGTCGGCATCAGCCGCGAGCGCGTCGTCGCCCTGCTGGGCCTGGAGTAAGTTCGCCCCCCCCGCGTGCGCTATCTTGGCGCACGCAGCAATAAACGGGGCATGCCCCCTAGCCCAGGATGGTGGAAATCCGTAAGATGCTGGTGTCGCTTGCTTATTAGCCAATACGCCAGCGCATCCTGCCATCCATTTCCGGAGTTCCCTTGATAAAAACCGCCGCCCGGCTGATCAGTTACGCCCTGCTGGGCAAATCCGACAAGCAGCCACTCGATATCGCCAAGGTGCGCAAGGTATTGATTTTGCGCAACGACAAGATCGGCGACATGATCGTGACCTCCGCACTGCTGCGCGAGCTGAAAAAGAACTATCCGCACTGGCAGATCGACGTGGCAGCCAGCAGCGCCAACCGCGACATCATCGCCGACAATCCGCATGTGAGCGACATCCTCATTTGGGACAAGCAGCCGCTGCTGCGCGATTTGCGCACCACCATCGCCGAGCTGCGCCGACGCCGCTACGACGTCATCTTCAACCCCTACAACCGTTTTTCGATTCCCTTGCTGCTGCGCATCAAATGGCTGGGCGCGCGCTATTTGACGGGCTTTGCCATTCCAAAATATGGCACCTCGACGGAAAATCTGGGCATGTTCGACCATACGGTGCCCTGCGACCGCAGCCGCCACATTCTGCACAGCTTTTTTGCCACGTTCGGGCAATTTGACCTGCGCGACATCGACATGCGCTATGAACTGTTCGGTGTCGATGCGCACGCGGCACAGGTCGACGCCGCCTGCGACACCCTGCTGCGTAGCTATGAAGGCTTGTTCTGCCTCAACTTCCAGGGCAGCAATGCGCAACGCACGGTCAGCCTGGCTGACGCCCAGCGCTGCTGCGCCACCCTGGCGGCACGCTATCCGCGCCATGCGCTGCTGGTGATCGCCGCGCCGGGCACCGAGGCGCGCGCCGCCGAAATCGTGGACGGTGCCGGCCATGCCAACGTGATGGCCGCACCACCCACCGGCCACATCCTCGAACTGGCGGCCCTGATCCGCCGCTGCGAACTGGTGCTGTCACCCGACACCTCGGTGATCCACATCGCCTCGGCGTATGACAAGAAAATCGTCGGCTACTACATCCGCACCGATAACTACCGCTGGTTTTACCCGGCCAGCCGCCACTACCGTGTCATCCTGGCGCCTGGCCTGACCTTGGCCAAGGTCAGCGACGCCGACACCCTGGCCGCCGTGGAACAGCTGATGGAGGGCGAAGGGCAGGCGCAGGAAACCGTTCAGCCAGCCGCCTGAGCCGCCAGCAGGCGGTCCATTTGCCCTGCCGGTAGCGCGCGGGAGAAGAAATACCCCTGCGCATAATCGCAGCCGGCAGCGCGCAACAGATCGCGCTGCGACGCCGTTTCCACCCCTTCGGCCACGACTTTCAGTCCCAGCCGCTGCGCCAGCGTAATGATCGATTCGCACAAGCCCAGCCCGGCATCGTCGCGTTCCAGTTCGCCGACCAGGGAACGGTCGATCTTGAGAAAGTCGATATCGGCTGTTTTCAGGCACGCGAGCGACACTTGCCCGCTGCCGAAATCGTCGAGCGCCAGCGCCAGGCCCATGGCGCGAAACTGGCGCAGCCGGTCGGTCACCTGGCATGCCTTGTCGAGCAGCACCGCTTCTGTTGTTTCGATAACGATGGCGCCCGACGCCAGGCCCTGCCGCGTCAGGTGCCCGCCCCAGTCCTGGTACAGCGCACCGTCGCAGCGAAATTCCACGGCCGACTTGTTGATACTGATCTGGAGCGCGGCACCATGCTCGTCTTGCCACTGCCGTGCCTGGCGCACGACCTGGCGAAACACCCACTCGCCGATATCGATGATCAGGCCGTTCGTCTCGGCAAAAGCGATGAAGTCGGCGGGCAGCAACAGGCCGCGCAGCGGATGGCGCCAGCGCAGCAGCGCCTCGGCCCGCTCGATGGCGCCATCGCGCAGGCGGATGATGGGCTGGTAATGCACTTCAAATTGCTCATGCGTCAGGGCCAGGCGCATCTCGCGCACCGTATGGCGGCGCACTTCGGCCGCCTGCTGCAACGCCGGCGTGAAATAGCTGTAGCCGTTGCGCCCCCCGTTCTTGGCAGCATACATGGCCTGGTCGGCATGCCGCAGCAAGCTGTCCGGCGTATCGCCGTCAGCTGGATACAGCGCCACGCCCACGCTGGCCGACACTTGCACCGTATCGCCGTCAAGCACGAAAGGCTGGGTCAGCCCGGCCGTCAGTTCCTGCAGCACACGCTCGATGCCACCCAACTGCCCCACGCCGGCCAGGATGACGGTGAACTCGTCGCCGCCCAGACGCGCTACCGAATCGGTGGCGCGCACGCGTTCGCTGATGCGCCGCGCCGCCTGGCGCAGCAGCATGTCGCCCTTCTCGTGGCCCAGACGGTCATTCACCTGCTTGAAATGGTCCAGGTCGATGAACAGCAGGGCCAGGCAAGTGCCTTCGCGCCTGGCGTGGTGCGCCTCGTGCTGCAGCCGGTCGAGAAACATGTGGCGGTTCGGCAAGCCCGTCAGCTCATCGAAATTGGCTTGCCGCCAGATGCGCTCGGATGCTGCGCGCTGCGCCGTGATGTCGCTGACCAGCGCCAGCGCACCCAGATAGGTGCCGCCGGAGTCGAAGATGGGATTGGTGGCCAGGGTGGCCCACAGGGTGCTGCCATCACGCCGCAGGAACTTGAATTCGTGGCGTTCGGCAATGCCAACCTGGCGCCGCGCAATATTGCGCTCCAGGATGGCGCGTCCCTCGTCATCCATGAAGGCCACCAGCGGTTGGCCCAGCATATCCTCGATCTGGCAGCCAAGCATGTGCGCCATCTTCGGATTGACAAAGCTGGTCAGCGCCTGCGCATCGATTTCCCAAATCCCCTCCTCGGCACTGTGCACGATGCGCCGGAAGCGTTCTTCGCTGCGTTCAAGCGCCGCCAGTTTGCCCTCGGCCTGCTCCAGCACCAGGCGCAAGGCCTGGCCGTTCGGGTCGGCGCTGCCTAGCAGGCAGACGGGCAAGCCGGCCTCGCGCGCGCCGGGACGGGACTGCACCTGCAGCTGGATACGCTCGGGCTCGCTGCTATTGAGCACGCGCTGCACGAAGCGCTCGTAATCGTGACGAAACGCCTCGTGCACATAGGAGCGGAACAGCACGTGGCCGGGCCGTTCCCGGGGCAGGCCGAACAGCTCGGCCGCCACCAGGTTGACTTGCAGGATCACGCCATCGAGTCCCAGCACGAAATGGGCGACGGGCGCCAGCAGGTATAAATCGTTGAAATAGGCTTGCTCGCGTTCAGCCTCCACCCGTTCCGGGCTGAAGACGCCATCATCAAGCAGGGGCGCGGCATGCAGCGGCATGCCGTCGTGGCAGCGTGGAGAGAAATCCGGAACAGGTACCGCTTGCGGTGGCGTATCCATGGCTGTCCTTTGCACTGCCGCCCTGGCAAAAAGGTGGGTGCAGTACCGAGACTAGCATGTGCAAAGCGCAGTGTCGAGCAAAGCACGCAGGTAGGCCAATTTCACCACAAGCACGGGCCGTCAAGCCCCCTGCGCCGGCAGCACCGCGGTGCGCGAGCGGCCACGCGTAAGCGCATGCCAGCTGGCGCGTAGTGCAAGCAGGCAGGCATCGGCAAAGCGCACGCCAAAATCCTCGCGCAACTGGTCGCCATGCAACTCGCAGATCGCATAGTCCTCGGGATGGACTTGTGTGATGGCCAGCTGTGGCAAGACTTCGTACAGGCGCCGCGATCGCAGCGAAAAACCGCCATTGCCGACGGCCACGGGGCGATGCGACCACGGTGCGCCTATGTAATCACAGTCCAGGAAAGCGCTTTGCCATTGACGCGCATCCACGATGAAACTGTCCCACTGCACGATGAGCACATGCGTGCCCTTGAAATGGTCGCCCAGCTCATGCACCACGAATGCCGAATACGCCTCCACGCTCTCGATGGGGGCGATCAGCACCTGGCGCATATGCGGGGGCAAGTCATGCAGGCGGGAAGTGAAGAGCAGGCATTCCTTGAAATCGGCGCCGGCCAGGCAGCGCTCGATGGCAAAGCTGGCCAGCTCGGGATAACGCGTTTCCACGCACACCAGACTGATGTTGTGGAGGTCCAGCTTGTCATTATGCATCGCGGACTTTTCATCGGAGTGTACGGCGGAAGGCATGCCAGGCGCGGGCATGCCATATTTTTGCAACGCACGCGTCCTGCAGCGCAAACCGGAGCCATACAAGAGGCATGGCCGCCCCTCCCCACCGCCGTGCGAACGGTTCAGCGGCCCATGCTGCGCCGGCGCAAGCCAAAGTCATGGCCCACCACCAGCAAGGTGCTGGCCACCAGGCTGGACAGGCCCACGATCAGCTGGATCAGCTTGTCGTCAGGCAAGATCCACAGCGACGAGTCCGGCGCCTCGCAGCCCGTCGCCGCGCTGATCAGGGGAGAGACCCAGGCCGCGTCCGGCGTCACGTCCAGCACGACGGCGCCGTCGGCGCTGGTCTGCATATAGATATCGCCCCCTTCAGCCAGGGTAAAGCAGATGCCCACGCCCGTTTCCGTGGCACGGATATTGTCCTGCATGCTGCGGTTATGCTCCTCGATCCACACTTCCACGTCGTACGGCGTTTCCAGGTGCTCCCAGGGACAGGGGCGAAAACGGGGACGTTCGTCCGGGCTGGCGGGGGTGTCGGGGATGTTGCTGTCTGCTACGCCTTGCATGCTCGTTGACCTTTTCTGCGGTGATGCGGCGGGACCGGTTGCCCGCCTGGCGCCATTATCCACCGTTCACGGCCAGCATGGTGTTGCTGGCGCACATTCATCAGATAAACTGATAGCTATCAACTTTTAACATCAGCATACCTGACTTAAAATACGCGCCATCTCTTCTTTACAGGCTTTACATGCAAGGCATCAAACGCAAAATCGTCTACGTCACCGCCTTTGAAATCATCGGCATGGCCATTTCCACGGCTTGGCTGACCCTGCTTTCGGGCGAATCGCCCACCAGCACGGGCCCGCTGGCGATCATGATCACCACCATTGCCGTGATCTGGAACCTGCTCTACAACACGGCTTTCGAATACTGGGAAATCCGCCAAGTGTCACGCACGCGCACCGTCTGGCGCCGCATCCTGCACGCGATCGGCTTTCAGATCACGCTGGTGATCTACCTGATCCCGCTGATCGCCTGGTGGCTGAACATCAGCCTGTGGCAAGCCTTCGTGCTGGACTTCGCCCTGATGCTGATTATCCCGTGCTACAGCTTCATCTTCAACTATTTCTTCGATGGCCTGTTCGGCGTGCCCCTGTCGGCGCAGCAGCCGAAGGAAGAAGCGACCGGACTTCAGGGTGCCACTGCCGGCACTTCGGTCAGCAACTGAAGAAAGGACCGCGCCGCCATACCCAGCGGCCGGTCCTTCATCCACACCAGGTGGATGGGCACGACCAGGCCATTGCCCGTATTCTTGAACGCCACGCGGCGCACCCGCCCAGCCGCCAGCGAGTGGGCAATGGCCGAGGCGGCAAAGTTACCCCACCCCAGTCCCGCCTCCACCATCGCCAGCGCCATCGGCAAACTGTCGGTGCGCCAATAAGACAGTCCGACGACGGGGCGCGCATCGGCCAGGTCCAGTTCGCGGCTGGCCACGATGATCTGCCGCAAATTCACCAATTCCTCGATATACAGGGGCCGGCCCGCCGCGCTGGGCGGATGCTGGGTGGAAATAATTGCAAGCAAGGAATCACTACCCACCAACTGGAACTGTTCCTCGTGATTGATGCGCCCTCCAGCGAAGGCCATGCAGGCGCTGATGCGGCCGCGGTGCAGCATGTCAAGCACATCGTCCTGCGGCGCCGTCAGCACCTCGATGTCGAGCAGCGGATGGCGCTGCGACAGCGCGCGCACGGCGGCCAGGAAAGGTGCATGGTCGAGCTCGGCCGCGATGCCCAGCGAAATGCGGCTTTCCAGTCCCTGCGACAATTCCTGTACGTGCAGGTGCAACTGCTTCAACTGCTCGGCGATCAGGCGCGCGTGGGGCATCAGCGCCATCGCAGCCGGCGTGGGCACGGCTTCGCGCGCGCCGCGGTCAAACAGGGCGATGCCCAGTTCCGCCTCGATGTTGGCAATGGCCATGCTGACAGCCGATGGCGCCCGGCGCAAGGCGCGCGCGGCGGCCGAGAACGAACCGCCGTCGACGACGGCCAGAAACAGTTCGATGTTATGGCTGGACAGTTTCATGGGAAGCTGAAGTGGGAATTCACCGGGAACGCCCCAGGAATTTTGAGGACATGGCGGCGCACCGGACACGATAGCGTGCCCGAACCGCCATATCACGATGACTGATCAAACAAACGCCTGACAAAACCGTCGCGAGCGGCAGTGAATTATGGCCGAGACGCGCAGCCGTACCAAGGTACGGCGAGCATCACAGGCCGCAAAGCGCGCCGCGCGAGGTTTAGTCAGGTGTTTAACCTTTCCAGGTGCGCTGCAAGCCAGTATCGGCATGAATCCAGCCGCCACGGGGGCCGGAGCGGTAATAAAAGCCCACGCCACCCTGTTTGAAACTGCGCACCAGGGAACCGAGCACTTCCGCGTTCAGGTTGGCGACGCGGATGTCTGCGGCGCGGCCCGAGATGTGCAGCGACTGGCGCGCGGCCGGCACGCCTGCTTCGCGCAGCCGGCTGTTCGACTCGGCCGTGCGGTAGCCCGACAGGATCTCCAGCGGCTGCTCGATACCGTAGCGGGCCACGAACGCTTGCGTGCCCCACAGGGTTTCCAGCAGTTTCGGGTCGATGGGCGCCGTCTTCTTGCCGTTCACGTCGCGTAGCAAATGGCACAGTTCCTGGTAGGCCGAATCGATGACTTCACCATCTTTCCAGTACAGCAGCCTGGCCTTCTCATTGCTGGCAGGACGCACCACTTCCAGGGTGCGGGGCTTGAGCCAGAATTCCAGATCCAGCGCCTGCGCATCGAATATATCGGGAGGCGGTTCCATCTCCGTGATGGCCTGGCGCGACTGCGAAGTGATCGAACGGTCGACGCTGGCCAATTGCGTCGGCTGGGGTGGCACGCCCGTGCGCGGTGCGCGCGGCTTGGCGCTGGCAGAAGCCGAGGCGGGAGCGGCCGTGCGCGAGGCGCAGCCGATGAGAGGAGTGGCGACCAGGCCCAGCGCGGCCAAGCCCATACCGTGGTGTAAAAAATTTCTGCGCGATGCCATAGTCAGTCCAATTTAACGATGGGAATACTATAGCGTATTGTGCCGCGAAGAAAAACCCTCAATGCCTATCGTGTCGCCCTCATTTCAGCATCTGGCACCCTACGCGGCGACTGCGGTGGCCGCGACGTCCTGCTTTGCCTGCGCCAGTGCCGTCAGCGGTTTGTCCAGCAAATAGCCCTGCGCCACGATGGGCAAGCCCGTGATGGCGGCGACGCGCTGCAGCGAAGCCAGCGCCGCTGGCGTGTCGAGGCGTTTGAAGATGACGCGAATTTTCGCCGCATGGCACAGGGCGACGAAGCTGGCAACGGCCTGCTCGTCGCTGAGGTTGCCCGCGTCAAGCTTGAACGCATGCGGGTGCAAGCGCTCCAGCATGCCGCTTGCCTCGTGCACGCTGGCCACGTTGATGGCCAGGCGGAACCCGTTGCGCCGGTAATTGTCGGCCACGTAGTTGAGCAGCCAGCCCTGGTTCGGTGTCACTGCGGGCAATTGCAGCACGATGCGCTCGATGGGCAAGCCCAGCGCGTCGAGGATGCGCTGGAAGGCATGGCCATGATTGCTGCTGACGGCACTCAGCAGGCGGTCGTGCACGTTCAGGTACAAGTCTGACTGCTCTGCTTCGCTCTGGCGGAAAAAGTTAATCGCATGCAACATGCGGCACAGGCGGTCCAACTCCACGGATTCGTCGTCGCTGGCCGCATGGTCGAGCAAACGCCACAGCGACAAGCCCTCGTCCGCCTTCGACACGCTGCGCGCCAGTCCCTCGAACGCCACCAGCTTGCCGCTGCCCAGTTCGCGCAGCGGCTGGAAAGCGCTGGTCATGGTGCAATTGAAAAAGCGCCCCAGCGCCCTGCCCTCCCCGTCAAGCCAGACACTGGTGCCGGCCTGGGTTTGATGCGACAAGCGGGCCAGGTAATTTTGCAGGACGGGAAATGGCATGGATGCTCCTTCATCGGGCTGCGCCGGCATCCCTCGTGGGGAAGGCGGCGCCAAAGTGTGCAGAGTAAGGCAGCGCCAGGCAAAGGAGAACGAATGGTTTCGCCCTTTGATATGCGGCCAGCAAATAAGAACACCGCAATGGACAGCGCATAACGATAGTCGGAAACATTCCTTCCCGCCACAGACGCCCGCCTTTACTGTGGGCATGTACCAAGACCATCAGGAAGGGCCGCCATGTGCCAGTTACTCGCAATGAACAGCAGCAAGCCGGCCGCGCTGGGATTTTCCTTTGCCGGTTTTGCCGAGCGGGGAGGACGCACGGACGAGCACCGCGACGGCTGGGGCATCGCCTATCATTCCAGTAGCGGCTGCACCTTGCTGACGGATCACCTGGCCGCCGTCGATTCGCCGCTGGCTGCCGCCGTGCAGCAGCATCCCGTGAAGGCGAAAAACATCGTCGCGCACATCCGCAAGGCCACGCAGGGCCGCATCGCACCGGAAAACACCCATCCGTTCGCCCGCGAACTGTGGGGCAAGACCTGGTCCTTCGCCCACAATGGCGACTTGAAAACGTGGCGCCCGCCTGCCAATGCCTACTACCGTGCCAGCGGCGACACGGACAGCGAACAAGCCTTTTGCCACCTGCTGGCCCGCTTGCGCACGCAGTTTCCCCTGGGCGTACCGACGCGCGCCGCCCTGCGCGCGGCTATCGCCGAGGTCGCCACGGACATCGCCGTGCACGGCAGTTTCAACTTCATCCTGTCGGACGGCGACCTGCTGTTTGCCCACTGCTCCACGCATTTGCACTATGTGATACGCGAATACCCATTTTCCGTAGCGCAACTGATCGACTGCGAGCGCAGCATCGACTTTCGCCAGCACAACCACCTGGACGACCGCATCGCCGTGATCGCCACGCATCCCCTGACGCAAAACGAAGACTGGCTGGCGTTCGCGCCCGGCGAACTGAAAATGTTTGCCGGCGGCACCTTGCTGCCGGCAAACGATAGCGCGCAACAAGGCGTGTATATCCAGATCAGTTACTGAAGGGAAATATTCAAAGAGGGGGAAGGCCCGCCGCCGGATGGGCGGGCTGAGGCGCCAACGGTAAGTCAGGCCGAATTGCAGTTGCAAAAGCGCTTGCGCTTGGGGTCACCGCTGGAGAGGCCTGCGGGGTCAATCTGTTTCCAGCAAAAAATCGTTTCCACGCCATACGGCGAACGCACATTGCCCGCCTCGATATATCCCTGCTTGACGAAAAAGGCCTGGCTGCTGGCCGTGCTGTGCAATTGCAGGGCCTTGATGCCCCACTCGCGCGCCTGCGCTTCCAGCTGTTCCACTAGCGCCTTGCCCGCGCCCCGGCCTTGCGCCTCGGGCAGCAGGTAGCACAGGGCCAGCTTGCCGGCGCGCGTCAGCAAACCGACGCCGACGACGGCGCCATGCTCGATTGCGACCAGCGAAAAATTGGTAGGCGACGCAAACCAGCACGCCACCATCTGCGGTGTTTTATTGCCCAGCCAAGCTTCCAGGATGACCGGATCGTCCCGATGATCGAGGCTGCAGCATTCGACGATGGAGCGTCGTAATACGTTGCACGCCTCGAAAGCGTCGGTCGATGTTGCAATACGAATTTCAAGACTCATGTACGCTCACAAAATATTCCAGTTGCCGATGCAGACGGTTTTGCCCCTGTATCGCGCCGTTCGACTATACACCAAGCGGCGCGATCGGGTTTTTTCGCGCCACGCCACGGGACGGATTTGCCTATGACGGACCTCTTGCAGGCTAAGCCTTGACTGTCGTCTTGCCCACGAATCATTTCAAAAATCGATATCTGTTTTTCAGCGCAAACGGGAATCGGATCTAAGCATATTACGAAAAATTCGTTTCTTTTCCGGCCGGAATTTTAGACTATGACTGTCTATTCTCACAATAAGAGTTCAACATGACCCATTCCAACGCCGTATCGACTGCCGCAGCGACACTCACCCAACGCTCGCGCCGCTGGTTCCTGGCCAGCGCCCTGGCAGCTTCCGCTGCCGCCATGAGCCTGCCGATGGCCGCCAGCGCCGCCGAACCCGTGGTCTTGCTGAACGCCTCGTACGACGTGATGCGCGAACTGTTCAAGGATGTGAATCCTGCATTTATTGCTGATTGGAAAGCCAAAACGGGCGAAACCATCACCATCAAGCAGTCGCACGGCGGCTCGAGCAAGCAGGCGCGCTCCGTTGCCGATGGCCTGGAAGCGTCCGTCGTGACCATGAACCAGGCGAATGACATCGATATCCTCGTCGACCGTGGCCTGGTGGTGGCCGACTGGGCCAAGAAGTTTCCGAACAATGCGGCGCCGTTCTATTCCACCATGGTGTATCTGGTGCGCAAAGGCAACCCGAAACACATCAAGGATTGGGACGACCTGGCCAAGCCCGGCATCAAGGTCATCGTGCCGAACCCGAAAACCTCGGGCAACGGCCGCTACACCTATCTGGCAGCCTGGGGCTATGCCGTGAAAAAAGGTGGCAGCGAAGCGCAGGCGCGCGAGCTGGTGACCAAGCTGTTCAAGAACGTGCCCGTGCTCGACGGCGGCGGCCGCGGCGCCACCACCACCTTCACGCAGCGTGAAATCGGCGACGTGCTGGTGACGTTTGAAAACGAAGTACAACTGGTGCGCGCCGAATTCGGCGACAACTTCGAAGTGGTCTATCCGAGCATCTCCATCCTGGCCGAGTCGCCAGTGGCCGTCGTCGACAAGGTGGTCGACCGCCGTGGCATCCGCAAGGAAGCCACGGCCTACCTGCAATACCTGTACTCGGAACCGGGCCAGGAACTGGTCGCCAAGCACTACCTGCGTCCCCGTTCGGCAGCCGTCGCGAAGAAATATGCGGCCAGCTTCAAGCCGATCTCCCTGTTTACCATCGATGACGTCTTTGGCGGCTGGAAACAAGCGCAAAAGAAACATTTTGACGATGGCGGCGAATTCGACAAGATTTATCAGAAGTAAGCTTGCGCTGTATCAACAAAAACCGGGACTTGTCCCGGTTTTTTCATGTCCGCCCGGTTTGCGCATATCGATATGCGCATCGATTCGTGGTCAAAAGCGTGCGCGCGCCGTACTCTGGCCATGTCGCGCCGCACGGCGTATTACGGGCACAGAGGAAAAATCATGGCTATCTCGGAAGTGAATGTACGCAACCAGTTTCGCGGCAAGATCAAGGAAATCATCTTTGGCCCCGTGGTCTCGGAAGTGGACGTGGAAACGCCGCACGGCATCGTCACTTCGGTGATCACCTCGCGCTCGATCAAGGACCTGGACCTGAAAGTGGGCAGCGAAGTCATCGCCCTGGTGAAATCGACGGAAGTGTCGATCGCCAAGATCCAGTAAGCACAGCAGCGCCGCTGATCGCCCCGCCCCGCCAAGTGCGGGGCGTTTGCATTACAGGCTAATCGCGAAACAAATACGTGAATGTGCGGCTGACGGGCAACTTTTCCGTGCTGCCGCGCACCAGTACCTGCATGCGCTCGGCGTCGATACGTTCGGCCGCCTCGATGGCTTTCACGTTGACCATGGTGCCGCGGTGGATTTGCCAGAACTGGTCGGGATCAAGACCGCCCAGCAAATCCTTCAGCGGCGTGCGCACGAGCGCTTCCGAGCCGGCCAGCACCACGCGCGTGTACTTGGTGTCGGCCTGAAAAAACAGCACGTCGTCGATGTCGATCAAACGGATCTGCTTGCCCACGCTGGCCTTGATCCATTTCAACTTGTCGCGCGGAGCGGCCGGCAACGCCGCGCGCAGCGACTGCAATAAATTGGCCATGTCGGCCGGCTGGGCCCCGAGCTTGTCGCGCAAACGCGCCAGCGCCCGCTGCAGTCGCCCAGCCTGCACGGGTTTCAACAGGTAGTCGACGGCGCCCGCGTCGAACGCATCAACGGCGTACTGGTCATAGGCCGTGACAAACACCACGTGGGCGCGCTTGCCGATGCGCTCGGCCACTTCCAGGCCCGACAGGCCAGGCATGCGGATATCGAGAAAGACCACGTCCGGCTCGTGCTCGAGGAAGCCGTCCCAGGCATCGTTGCCGTTTTCCGCCGCCAGTACGATGCGCGCCTCGGGCCAGGCCAGCGCCAGCATCGTTTGCAGGCGCTCGCGCATCAAAGGTTCGTCTTCGGCGATCAGGATGGTGGTGTTCATGCGGCGGCTTCTTTCAGGCTGGATGCAATTTTGATGGACAGCAATATTTCAGCGATCACGCCGCCCTCTTCGCCGTCGCGCACGATCAGGCTGGCGGACGGATCGGACAGCAACAGCCGGCTGCGCACGTTTTCCAGGCCCAGACCACTTTCCTGCGCGCTCTCCGCGCCGCTTTCTGGCAAACCCATGCCCGTATCCTGCACGCGCAGGCGCAGCATGCCATCCACCAGCAGCGCCGACAGGCGGATCTCGCCGCCGCGCAAGGAGGGTTCAATACCGTGCTTGATGGCATTTTCCGCCAATGTCAGCAAGATCATGCTGGGTATCGTCGCGTGCGCAAACTCGGCCGGCAAATCCAGTGTGTAGCGCAGGCGGGCGCCCATGCGCGCCTGCATCACACGCAAATACGCCGCCACCATGTCGAATTCGCTATGCAGCGGCACTTGCTCGCTGCGCATCTCCGCCAGGCTGGCGCGCAAAAATGCGATCAGGTCGGCTGTCAACGCTGCGGCCTTGCCGGCGCCTTGCTCACCCTGCTCGGCCAGCTGCTGCACCGCACCCAGGGTATTGAACAGGAAATGCGGTTCGATCTGGGCACGCAACAGCCGCAGCTGCGACTCGCTCAGTTCGCGCGCCAGGCGGTCGCGCTCGGCACCTTGCTGCAGTTGCAGAGTCAGTGCTTCGTACTGGCGGTTGCGCCACATGGCGACTATTCCCAGCGGCACGAAGTAAAGCAGGCTCACCACCAGCAGGGCGATACCCAGGTTGCGCGCGAGCTTCTCCGGCGAGAGCAGCATGGGCCGGTCGCTGAAGATGGTCGCCGCGCCCATACCGACAGCCAGGCCGCCCATGCACGCAAGCAAAATGCGCAGCAAGGGCTTGAATGACCTGTTTGCCACCAGCATGCGGTAGTTGAACCAGACGCCCATCAGGCCACAAGCGAGCGAAAAGCCGATCAGGTTGCTCAACACCAGCGATACAAGCCAGCTCAGCTTTTCCGGCCACAGCAGTTGCTGCAGCACGCCTACCGCAGTGAAGGGAATGAGCAGCTTGGCGGCCGCCTTGTAGAAGCGGGCGCCGCGGTATTTCAACAGGAACTCACGGAATTGCTGACGTTCTATCCATGACATGGTGGCCAGTCGCTCGCCGATATAGCGCCGGTAGCCGGCCGGCAAGGTAGCAGCGGCGTCGGGCGATTCCAGCACCAGGATGGCGTCGTCGTCCATTTGCTGGTGCAATTGCTTGATTTTTCCCCACATATTGCGTTCTCCTCGATAAGTTCAACATGCATGAACGCAGTTTGGGGGCGGGATGGGCAGGCGCACAGGGGGAAATGACCAGGCACGATTTTGCGGGTACCAGCGACGATGGCGACCTGCCTTATATGATGCGCAGCAAGATTGCAGAAAGAATATTAGATTTCTTTAATGAAATCAATAATACGGCGACAATTTTCAGTGAGGCAATAGTTACATGCCGGATCGCGATTATTTTCACGTTTCGCGCCGCAAAGCGGCTTGCGCGGCCAGTGTGCCGTAGACATCGCAATATTTTTAATGGTATTGTCTACTCTTGGCAAATATTGCCTCCGAGATACACGCCGCGTTCCCGCGCAGGTCTGTCCCGGATTTGCGCGCAGCGCCCTCGATGGCGCCCCAAAACTGCTTCCCATTACAATCCCATGCTCAAAAAAATGTTCGCCGCGGTGCTGATGACGCTTTCGACAGCGGCCATCGCCGTGCCCTTCGGTTCCCAGTCGATCCTGGTGGTCGAAGATGGCACAGGCAAAGTCTTGCTTGAAAAAAATTCCAACGTGGTGGTGCCCATCGCCTCGCTGACCAAGCTCATGACGGCCATGGTCGTGCTCGACTCCAAGGCCAATATGCAGGAAGAGATCAGCATCGACCGCGAAGATGTCGACACCTTGAAACACAGCACTTCGCGCGTGCCCGTTGGTGCCACCCTGAGCCGCCACGACGTGCTGCAACTGGCGCTGATGTCATCCGACAACCGCGCCGCCGCCTCGCTGGCGCGCACCTTCCCCGGCGGCCCGACAGCGTTTGCCGTGGCCGTCAACGCCAAGATCAAGGCCCTGGGCATGCGCCAGACCGTCATCGAAGAGCCGACGGGTTTGTCGCCGAACAACCAGTCGACGGCAGCGGACCTGGTCAAGATGGCCGTGGCCGCCTCACGCTACCCGGAAATCAGCCGCATCACCACCGATTCGAAGGACGTGATCCAGATCAAGGGACGCGACGTGGAATACCACAACACGAACCGCCTGGTGGGCGCCAAGGGCTGGGATATCGGCCTGTCGAAAACGGGCTACACGAATGAAGCGGGCCGCTGCCTGATCATGCGCATCAAGTCGGCCGGCAAGTTTGCCACCATGATCTTGCTCAACGCGCGCGCCAATTCCGTGCGCGCCATGGACGCCGTCAACATCCGCCGCATGCTGGCGGCCGAGAACGGCATCGAAGAGCCGAAAGTGATGCGCGCTTCCGTCAGCCGCCACAAGAAGGCGCCGGCAAAACCGAGCAAGCGCCGCCGCGCAAAATAACTATTTCGCTTGCCGGTTGGTCATCACCACGCCGGCAATCGTTACCGCGCCGCCCACCAGCATCGAGGCCAGCACCGGCTCGCCCAAGAGCCCCGCCGCCAGCACGATACCGAACACGGGCACGAGGTTGTTGAACACGGCCGTGCGCGACGGCCCCAGCGCTTTCACGCCCTCGTAATACCAGACAAAGCCGATCACCGTGCCGAACACGCCCAGATAGGCGATGGCGGCCCACACTTGCCAGCCGAAGCTGTGCCACGGCACGCTCGGGAATTCCACCACTGCCCCCACCAGCAGGAAAGCCAGGCCCCACATCGACGCATACGTGGTGGCGGCAATCGGGCTCAGGCCCTTCAGCGCCACCCGGCCGATCAGGGTATAGGCGGCCCAGCTGGAAATACCGCAAAACATGAACACTTCGCCCATGCCGATGCCGCCGCCCGTACCGTGCAGCACGCCGGCGAGGTCGCCGCGCGTGATGACGATGGCCGTGCCGCAAAATGCCAGCATGATGCCCAGCCATTTGAAGGAACCGAGGCGTTCGCGAAACAGCATGGCCGAGGCGAGCGCCGTGACGATGGGGTTCAAGGCCACGAACAGGGCCGTGCGCCCGGCCGGCATGCGCGACAGGGCCGCCAGGAAACACAGGTTGTAGAGAAAAATGCCCGTCAGGCCCAGCGCCGCCGTCGTCGCCAGCTGCTTGCGGTCCAGACGTGGCAAGCCCCCTTCCAGTTTCCACGCCAGCACGACGAGCAGCAGCACGGCCACGCCGAAGCGCCCGCTGGCGGCCGTCATGGGTGGCATCTGCTGCGCCAGCACGCGCCCGGCGATAAAAGTGCCGCCCCAGAACAGGGCGACGAAAATCAGTTTGATATAGACGAGCGGCGATTGCACGGAGGGCAAGGCGGCTGAGGGTACGGCGGAAGTACGCATGGAAAGTCCTATGATGTCGCTTGTACAGCGGACGCTGCACGTGCGGTATACTTATATATTAATACTAATAACAGCTCATGAAATAATGAGTAAATACTCATAACACAAAGAAACCACACCATGACCTTCACGCAACTGGAAATTTTTACCCTGGTGGCCGAACTGCACGGCTTTTCCGCCGCCGCCGCGCAGCTGGGCATCAGCCAGTCGGCCGTCTCGCACGCCTTGAAGGCGCTGGAAAAGGAGATGGGCGTGGACCTGATAGTACGCCACCAGGCCTCGGCCGAGCTGACGGACGTGGGCCGCCAGCTGCTGGTGCGCGCGCGTGAAATCCTCGGCTTGTCGGAAGCCATGCGCCAGGAAGCGGCCGATGTGCTGGGCCAGCGCCAGGGCAGCTTGCGCATCGGTTCCTTCGGCCCCACCTCGTCATTAAACCTGCTGCCGGCCATCACGGCGCAGTTCCGCCTGCGCTATCCGGGCATAGCCCTGCGCATCGACGAAGGCGCCGACCACGAGGTGGTGCAATGGATACGCGAACGCCGCGTGGATGTGGGTTTCGTCGTGCTGCCCGACGAGCGCTTCGACACGGCGCCGCTGGTGGAAGACCAGATGATGGCGCTGGTGCCGCGCAGCCATCCGCTGTCCAGCGAAAGCACCATCACCCTGGCCCAATTGTGCGAAGGGCCATTCATCATGTCCGAGGCAGGCTGCGCCTGCCTGATCGAACCGCTGTTCGCCAACGCGGGCTTGCAGCCAAATGTTCCTTACCGCATCAGCCAGGTGATCACCATCCTCGACATGGTCAGCCGCGGCGACGGCCTGTCCATCGTGGCTGAACTGGCCCTGCCGCAGCGCCTGCGCGAGCAGTATCCGGACTTGCTGGCCCTGCCCTTGAACCCGCCCGTCAGCCGCAAGGTGGGCCTGGCCGTGCGCGACAGGCGCCAGAACACGCCAGCCACCGATGCTTTCTTCGAGGTGGCCCGGCAGATGGCGCCGACCCTGGCGCCCCGCCGCGCTTAAACGCTGACTTAAACGGACGTAAACTGCCTTAAAACGTTTCCCACTCCTCGCTGCGCTCGGGCTTGGCGACAGCCCTCGCTGCGGGGCGGCTGGCGATGCGCGGCGCGATGGGTGCGCGCACCACGGGCCTGGCTGGCTGCGCCACGGCAACCTGTGCTTCATCGAGCTTGAACACGCCCACCACCTGCGACAGGGTGCTGGCCTGGTCCTGCAGGCTTTCCGCGGCGGCCGCAGCCTCTTCCACCAGGGCCGCATTTTGCTGCGTCACCTGGTCCATTTGCGCAATCGCCTGGTTCACCTGTTCGATGCCCGAACTTTGTTCGACGCTGGCGGCCGTGATTTCCCCCATGATGTCGGTCACACGGCGCACGCTGTCGACGATTTCCTGCATCGTCGCGCCAGCCTCGTCGACCAGGCGCGCGCCGGAATCGACCTTGTCCACTGAATCGTCGATCAGCAGCTTGATTTCCTTGGCCGCCTGGCTGGAGCGCTGCGCCAGGCTGCGCACCTCCGTCGCCACCACGGCAAAGCCCCGTCCCTGCTCGCCTGCGCGCGCCGCTTCCACGGCCGCGTTCAAGGCCAGGATATTCGTCTGGAAGGCGATGCCGTCGATGACGCTGATGATGTCGACGATCTTCTTCGACGAATCGTTGATCGACGCCATGGTATCGACCACCTGCGCCACCACTTGCCCGCCCTTGCTGGCCACGCCGGACGCCGATTGCGCCATCTGGTTGGCCTGGCGCGCATTGTCGGCATTTTGCTTGACCGTGCTGGTCAACTCCTCCATCGAGGCGGCCGTTTCTTCCAGCGAGCTCGCTTGCTGTTCCGTGCGCGACGACAGGTCCTGGTTGCCGGCGGCGATTTCCATCGACGAGACCTTCACCGATTCGCTGGCCGTGCGGATTTTCACCAGCACGGCGGCGATCTTGTCGATGAAGCGGTTAAAGGCGCCGGCAATCTGCGCCAGCTCATCCACGCCGGAAGCGTCGAGGCGGCGCGTCAGGTCGCCTTCGCCGGAGGCGATATCGTCGAGCGCGTCGCGCACCAGTTCCAGGCGCTTGAGCATTTTGAACACCAGCAGCGACAAGAGCAGCGCCGCCAGTCCGGTCAGCAGCGCCGCTGTGACGGTGGCCGCCGTCAGCATCGTCTGCAAGGCTTGCATGGCTTCCTGCTGATCCAGTACCACGGCCAGCAGCCAGTCGGTGCCCGCCACGCGTGTGACATACAATTTGCCATCGCGGTCGTTCAGGCGCACGGCATCGCTCGTGCGCGTGTTTTCCAGCCGGTTGACCTGCGCGGCCGACAGCGTGGCATCGAGTTTCGCCACCGGCTGCAGGCTCAGGTCCTTGTTGGCATGAGCGATGATGGTGCCGCTCTGGTCGACCAGGAAGGCAAAACTGTGCGGTGTTGGCTTGATCGCCACCACGTTGGCGATCACCGTGTCGAGCAACACGTCCGCGCCCGCCACGCCCGCCAGTGCCCCTTTTGGGCCGACGGGCGCCGTGAACGACACCACCAGCTTGTGGCTGGCCGCGTCCACATACGGCGGCGTGAGCATCGGCACGCCTGCCTTGACGGTGTCCGTGTACCAGGCGCGCGCGGTGGGATCGAAATCGGCCGGGCGGCCCGGATGGGTAAACACGGAGCGCTTGTCCGCATAGCCGATGAACACTTCCGCAAAATCGCCGGCCTTTTCCGCGATCTGGAAGGCGCGCATCGGATCAGGCGTCTCGGCCGACATGACGACGGATGCCATGACCTTTTTCTTGCCATCGACCCATTGGGCCAGCACGGCCGACTGGCTTTGAAGCAACTGCTGCATCTGCTGGTCGGACGACGCCAGCATGCTGTTGCGCGTGGTGAGGTAATTGGCGAGCGACAAGGCCAGCATGGACAGCACGACGATGGCCACACAGATGAGCACCAACCGCGTGCGTAGGGAAGACAACATGATGGACTCCTGGTTTTTGAGTTTGATGGTATGACACAGCGCTTTCGCCCGTCACCCCGTTTTTGTATTTTCACACAAAAATCGGAACATTATTATTCAATATTCGGAATAATAAACGTTTATTACATCAATGCAACACCATCAATCATTAATGCTCTACCATGATTGCCTCAAAATCAATTTTTCCAAGGAGCTTCCATGCGTTTGCACCACGTCTTCCTGGCCTGCGCCAGCTTCGCCGCCGCCAGCGCCATCGCCTCGCCACAAGCGCCCGTGCAGGGCGCCGATTATCTGGTGCTGGCCACGCCGCAGCCCGTGCAGGCGGCGCCGGGCAAGGTGGAAGTGATCGAATTTTTCATGTACCACTGCCCCGCCTGCAACGCGCTGGAGCCGGGCCTGGCGCGCTGGGTCAGGGAGAATGCCGCCAGCGTGTCGTTCCGCCGCATCCATTTACCGCACACGCCGGAAAATGATCCGGAAGCGCATCTGTTCCTGACCCTGGAAGCGCTGAAGAAGGAAGAGGCGCTGCACGCGCAAGTCATGCACACCTGGCATGTGGAGCGCAAGCGCCTGGCCAGCGACAGGGACAACCTCGATTGGGCGCTGAAAAATGGCCTGGACAAAGCCGCCTTCGAAGGCGCCTACCAGTCGTTTGGCGTGCAGACCAAGCTGAAAAACCTGCCCCGCCTGGCCGCCGGCTACCAGGTCGACAGCACGCCCACCCTGATCGTGGGCGGGCGCTACCTGACCAATCCATCGATGGTCGCCGGCGCCAACACGGGCTTGCCGCGCCAGGGCGTGGAGCAAGCGACCCTGCAAGTGGTGCAGGCGCTGGTGGCGAAGGCGAAGCTGGCGAAGTAAATCAGCCGATCAAGCCCCGCAGCCCGCTGGCGCGCTGCGTGCGGCGCAAGATCGCGTCGAAGAGCACGGCCTGCGTGGGCGAGACAAGGGTAAAGAAGTCGCGCGCGCGCGTGATGCCCGTGTAGACCAGTTCGCGCGCCAGCATGGCGCCGCCTTCCTGCGGCAGCACCAGGACCGTGTGGCGAAACTCCGAGCCCTGCGATTTATGCACCGTCATGGCGAACGCCGTTTCCACATGGCGCAAGCGCGTGGCCAGCACGCTGCGCACATTCTCGCCTTCCAAAAAATACACGCGCAGGGAACCGGGCCGCGCAGGGTCGCGCAAGGTCAGGCCGATGTCGCCGTTGAACACGCCCGTGCCATAGTCGTTGCGTGTGACCATCACGGGGCGGCCCACATACCACTCGCTGCGGCGGATCAGACCTTCCTTTTCCAGGCGCAGCTCGATGGCCGTGTTCAAGCCGGCCACGCCCCACTCGCCTTCGCGCACGGCGCACAGGATGCGGAACGCTTCAAAAGCGTGCAGCACGGCGCGCACCCAGTCGTCATGCTGCGCGTACGCCGCTTCACCGGCATTCACCAGTGCCAGGTAAGGCTGGTAGCCGCCCGGCGCGTCGACTCTGCCGCGCAAGGCCAGGCGCAGTACGTCCTCCTGCTGCGCCGGCACCGTCCACGCCAGCTGGCCGCCGCTGTCGCCAGCGAAGCAGGCCTTGGCGAGATCGGGCCTGCCGCCATTCACGGCCAGCGCCAGTTCGCCAATCGGGCCGCTGAAACGGTGGCTGTGGCGCAGCATCACCGTCTGCTGCGCCAGCGCGCCCGCCGCTCCCGCGAAGGCGGGCGGAATGGCGACGCCGCTGGCCGCCTGCGCATACGCGATGGTAGACGGCGTGTAACCGCCCGCCTGCGCATCGTGGCACAAGTCGCCCAGCACGGCGCCCGCTTCCACCGATGCCAGCTGGTCCTTGTCGCCCAGCAGTATCAAGATGGCCGTCGCCGGCAAGGCATCGAGCACCGAGGCCATCATTTCCAGGTGCACCATCGACGCTTCATCGACGATCAGCACATCGACGTCGAGCGGATTGCCCGCGTGGTGGGCAAAGGCGCGCGTATCGGGCCGCGCGCCCAGCAAACTATGCAGGGTACGCGCCGCGCCCATGCGCCGCGCCAGTTCCAGCAAGGGCAGCGCATCGCCCGCCTTCGCCGCCAGCCCTTCGAGGGCCTTGTCGATCGACTGTTTCAACCGCGCCGCCGCCTTGCCCGTGGGTGCGGCCAGCGCGATGCGCAGCTGCTCCGGCTGCGGCGAAACGGCAAACAGCAAGGTCAACAGGCTCGCCACCGTATAGGTTTTGCCCGTTCCGGGGCCACCCGTGATGATGGCCACCTTGCCGCGCAGGGCGATGGCGCACGCCACCTTTTGCCAGTCCGGGCCACCATCCTGCGTCGGCTGGTCGAACAGGATATCGAGCCATTGGCGCACCTGCGCCAGCGGCGGATTGCCCAAATCCTGCGCGCGCACGGCGATTTTCTCGCCCACCAGGGTCTCGTCGCGCCAGTAGCGGCGCAGGTACAGGCGGTCGCCGTCGAGCACCAGCGGCTGGCGCACATCTGGCGCACCCACTTGCCACACCTGCGGCGCGCCGGCCAGCAGCGCACGCCAGCCCTCGAGCGATGCGGGCAGCGGGCCGGAAACGGCCAGCACGCCATGCCACAGCTCCTCGCTCCAACCCAGCAGTTGCGACGGTTCGCCGGCCAGGTCAGACAGCATCAAACAGCTGTGCCCCCGCCCTTCCAGCTCGGACAGCACCACGCAGGCCACGGCCACGGCGGGTGCATCCGATGCATGGTCGTCCAGGCTGGCGATAAAGCGCGCGAAGGCGGCGCTCAGGCGGCGCAGATGACCCGCCCCGGCGATGCCGTCGACATGGCTGAACAAGGCGTTCATTTGCAAGGCATCCATCTGCTCATTATGCTGCATGGTGTTCCGTTTCTTCTAACAGTTGATCGAGGCCGTCCAGCAGTTCCAGCTGCGGCGCCAGCCAGTAGCAGCCATGCGTATCCGCATTCGCGATGCCGCGCAAGAACAGGAAGATCGCGCCGCCCAGGTGCTCGGCAGGATCGTAGGCATCACCGAGCCGGCTTTTCAGCAGCCGGTGCAGGGCCAGCATGTAGATGGCGCCCTGGATATCGTAGCGGTGCTGCGCCATGCCGGACGCCAGCGCTTGCGTGTGGTAGGCGGCATCGTTGGCGCCCAGCGCATTCGACTTGTAGTCGAGCACCCAGTAGCGCCCATCGCGTTCGATGACCAGGTCGGCAAAGCCTTTCAACATGCCGTGCAGCTGGCGCCGCGGCAGCACGGGGCGCGGCGCGCCATCGAGCAGCAAACGCGTGCACAACTGGTCGAGCGCGCCGGTGGACAAATGCTCGCTGGGGAACCAGAACTCCATCTCGGACAGTGTGCTATCGAGCTGCGACAGCGACGCGTCGAGCAGGGGCAGCGGCGTGATGGCGATTTCCCGGAGCCAGGCGATGGCATCTTCCTGGCGGTGTCCCCAGCCCGCCCGCTCGCATCGCGCGGCCAGGCGCGTATTGAAATTGTCGTCGTGGATGCTATCAAAGCCTTCGCCGCCCATCCATTCCAGCTGCTCGTGCAGGAAATTGCCGGGTACGGAACCGCGCGGGAAGCGGTGCCACGGGGCGTCGCCCGCCTGCAGCGGCGATACGGCCGCCACGCTGGCGCCGTCTTCCAGCAAGGTCTCTTCCAATGCCCGCTGCGGCACGTGGGGGGCAGCCACGGCGCCGATCTGGCGCGTCAGCGACGTAAAGCTGCCCACCGACCAGTCGCGCTCGAATTCGCCCGCGAACACGGGCGCGGGCCGCAACTCGGGGCGCCGCTCGACGCGGTCCAGCACCGTGCAGGCATCGGGCTGCGCCAGCGAAGTGACATAAATGGCGTCGCAATCGCCCGCCACCTGCTGCCAGCGCAGCAGCAGTTGCCCGGACGGCAGCTTGTCGCCCCCCGTCAGCAGGTAGCCAAGCGCCGATTCGTGCAAGGTATTCTCGCCAGCCTTGCGCGCCGCCTGGGCGGCCACGCCCAGCCACAGGAAATGGCGCGCGCGTGTCAGGGCCACGTACAGCAGGCGCAGGTCTTCCTCGATGCGCGCCTCTTCGACCGCTGCCATCGCCTCGTCGGACAGCGACAGGTCGAGGCGGCGCTCGCCGTCTTCGCCCGCATACTCGAAGAAGCTGCGGTTGCGCTTATCCACCTTGCGCGCCGTGACGGCGAACGGCAAATAGACCAGCGGGTATTCGAGGCCCTTGGATTTATGCACGGTGATGACCTTCACCAGCTCAGCATCGCTTTCCAGGCGCAGCACGCGCTCGTCGCCGCCCTCGCCTTCGCCGGCAATCTGCTCGGCAAGCCAGCGTATCAGCGCCTGTTCGCCATCGAGCTGGCGGCTGGCCGATTGCAGCAGTTCGGCCAGGTGCAGCAGATTCGTCAAGCGCCGCTCGCCGCCCGTCTGCTGCAGCAGCATGGCGGGCAGCTGCAGTTCGTGGATGAAGCGGCGCAGCATAGCTAGCACGCCCTGGCGCTGCCAGATCAGGTGCAAGGCCTTCAGTTGCTCGACCCGGCGCTCCCATTCCAGTTCGTCGCTGGACAGGCGCGCCAGTTCGCCCAGCGACAGGCCGATGGTGCGCGTGGCAAACGCGGCGCGCGCCAGCGCCCCGTCGAGGGGATTGGCCAGCGCCGCCAGCCAGCGCAGCACGTCTTGCGCCTCCTCGCTGTCGACGACGGAATCCTTGTCGGAAAGGTAGACGCTGGCGACCCGGCGGCGCGCCAGCGCGCGGCGGATGGCCGCCGCTTCCTTGCGGTCGCGCACGAGAACGGCGACATCGGCCGGCTGCAGCCGCACGAAGCCGTCAGGGCCAGCGAAACCGGCTTGCGCATCGGCCAGCATGGCGACGATGTGCTCCGCGCAATGCTGTGCGAAATACTCGCGGTAGCTCTCGCCGCGCAGCCCTTCATCGCTGGCGCAGGCCGCCAGCAGCGCCGGCAGCGGGCCGCCGGCGTTCACCAGGTGCTCGGCGCGGCCCTTGGCATCGACGGCTTCGAACGGCAGCGGATTGTCGCCATTTCTACGATAGCGAAAAGCGCCGGCCGGCACTTCGGCGCGCTCGGCATGCAGGAATAGCTGGTTGACAGCCGCCACCAGGGGCGCCGTCGAGCGATAGTTGGTGCCCAGCTGGTAGTGGCGCCCAGCGGTGGCGCGCCGCGCCGCCAGGTAGCTCTGGATATCGGCGCCACGAAAGCCGTAGATCGACTGTTTCGGGTCGCCGATCAGGAACAGCCCCAGGGCCGGATCGTTGTCGGCGATGCGGTACAGCAGGTTAAAAATCTGGTACTGCGCCGGCGCCGTGTCCTGGAATTCATCGACCATCGCCAGCGGATACTGGTCGACGATGCGCTGGCGCAGGGCCGCGCCATTCTCGCCAGCGAGCGCGTCATGCAGGCGCTGCAGCATGTCGGCAAAGCCGAACTGGCGTGACTGGCGCTTCAATTGGTCCATGCGCCGCGCGATGGCCGCCGCCGCATGCAGGTGCAGTTTGTGCGCCAGCGGCGTCAAAGCCGCCAGGGCGATCCCCAGCGCCTCGGTATGTTCGAAGCACTCCGGCACTTGCGCCGTGAAACTCTTGGCAAACGCATCCTCGATGCCGAAGGGCGTCAAGCGCTCCCACGCCTTGGCCGTGATGGCCGGCTGCAGCAACAGGGGATCTTGCGCCCAGCGCCGCAAGCCGTCGAACCACTTCGCCAGGTTGTCCGGCTTCATCTTGACGCCGTTAAAACACTTGGGATTGGCGGCGCGCTGGTCGTTGATCCACGCGGCCATCCGGTCCACGCGCTCGATCCAGCCAGCCTTCAGGGTGGCCAGCTGCGCGGCCAGCGCACGCTGTTCGCGCATGATCAGTGCCGATACCGGTTCTTCGTCCGCCATACCCATGATATCCGCGCGGCGCGCCAGATCGCGCGCGCCTTTCTTCAGCGCCCCCACGTCGGGCCAGCAGGCCAGCAGCACGTCGAGCGCCTGCGGCGGCAAGGGATAGACTTGCTGGCGCCAGTAATCATGGGCCGCATCCTCGAACAGGGCTTGCTCGTCGCTCACCAGTTCTTCATCGAACAGGCTGCCGCTGTCGAACGCATGCTCGCGCAGCATGCGCTGGCACCACGCGTCGATGGTGAAAATGGCCGCTTCATCCATCGTCTCGGCGGCCAGCATCAGCCGGTGCGCGGCCTTTTGCCGCTCGCTCTCGTCCGGATACGACTCGAGCAAGGCATCGAGAAAGGGATCGCTGCCGCCGGACTCGTTACGGAACTCATTGCGAAAATAAGCGGCCGCCTCGATCAGGCGCTCGCGCACGCGGTTCGACAATTCGCGCGTGGCGGCGCGGGTAAACGTCATCACGAGGATATCGGCCGGCAGCAGCGGACGGGTAAAGCGGCTGTCGTCGTCGCCATGGCCCAGAACGAGGCGCACGTACAGCGCAGCGATGGTCCAGGTTTTACCGGTGCCGGCCGAGGCTTCTATCAGGCGTGAGCCGTGCAGCGGGAATGCCAGGGGGTTGAGCAAATGGCTCGTCATTGTTCTTCTCCCGCACCATCATTGGGCGCGCTGATCGGGTCCATCGTGATCGGGTCAATCGTAATATGTTGCTGCAGCCAGTCGGCCAGCGGGCCATACAGCTCGCGTGTGCAGTCTTCCCATGCCTCCTCGGCGGCCAGCGCGGAAAACTCGGGCCACAGGCGCGCCAGGCACAGTTCATCGCGCTCGCCCGACATGTCAAAGCCGCCGTCGTACACGGCGCGCGGGTCGCCCTGCTGCACCAGCGCCAGGCCCGTTTTGCATGCCGTGGGCAAGGGATGGTTCATGCCTTCGCGCCATAGCGCCAGCAAAGTGGCCAGGGCTTCGCGCGACGTGGCCGGATCGAGCGGCGCCATGCTGACGATGGCGTCGCGCGCCACCAGGTAGCCGGTGACGGGAAAGCCGAGGGCGGCGGCGGCCAGCTGGCGCAGCCACATGAGCATCAGCTTGTCGCCGCGTGCCTGGCCGCCCTTGTCCGTCACCTTCGAGGAAATCTGCATCAGCCAGGCCGTTTCCTGCCCGTTGCTGCACAATTTATCGAGCCAGTCGTCGATCTGCAGCTCGCCAAACGGCAGGTTGATGGCGCGCTTGTCGGCCGCCAGCGGGAACGAGGCGCGCAAGGACAGCCACGCGCTGCGCACGGGCACCAGCGCCTCGACCAATTGCGCCTGTACTTGCTGGCCGATCAGGCCGATGGGCAGCACCCCTTCGCGCGCCAGTTTCCCTGCGCGCGCTTCCAGGCTCGCGCGCACGTCATCGAGCGCTTCGACGGCGCCGCCGTCGTCCAGCATGGTGTCTTCCAGCAGATAGCGCTCGAGCGCATTCAGGCCAAACGGCTCTTCATCCTCGCCCAGCATGGCCGCGTCGGCAAAGTGCACACTCAAGCGGCGGCGGAAAAAATATTTGACGGGCTGGCGCAGGAAGCTGGCCAGCTCGCCCAGTTTCAAGCGCGTGCCGGGATCGAGCTCGTAAGGCCCCAGCGGCAGCACGGCGGCCTGTGCATCCGCATCGACCGTATCGGCATCGGCATGGGCCACGCGCCATTCGCGCGCATACGTGAGCAGGCCGTCCGCCTCGAAGTAGCGGCGGCTGAATGGCTGCAGCGCATGCTCGGTGGTGAGCGACGCCAGGTGCCGGTCCAGCGACCAGCCGGCGGCCAGGTAATCGCGCAGCTGCGACACCAGCACGGACGGCGGCTGCTCGGAATTGTCGCGCACATTGCGCCCCACCCAGCTTAGGTACAGTTTGTCGCGCGCGGCCAGCAAGGCTTCCAGCATCAGGTAGCGGTCATCGTCGCGGCGCGAGCGGTCGCCCGGGCGGGCCATACCGGGCAGCGCCAGCAAGTCGAAATCCGCCTTTTGGGCACGGCGCGGAAAGTCGCCATCGTTCATGCCCAGCAGGCACACGACGCGGAACGGCACGGCGCGCATCGGCATCAGGGTACAGAAGGTCACCCCGCCGGAGACAAACTGGTGGTTCAGGGTCGGCTCGTCCAGCGCGCCCAGCCACGCCACGCGCAGCACGGACAGCGGCACCTGCTCGACAAAGCCCGCATGCTCGCAGGTTTCCAGCCAGCCCTGCAAGGCGCCTTCCAGCTGCGCCAGGGTCAAACGGTCGCCTTCGTCGTCGGCATCGAAAAAAGCGGCCAGCAGCGCGCGCGCCTGCACGCCCCACTCGGCTGGCGTGCAGGCGCTGGCCAGCACGGTGCGCCAGTGCAGCAGCGCCTCGACCAGCTGCGCCAGCGATCCGGCCAGCGCCGCATCGAGACCGCCCACCTCCGCATACGGTTCGATGCCGCCAAAGCTGGCGCCACTGCCGCTGGCATAGCCGAGCAGCATGCGCCGCACGCCGAAGATCCACGCATTTTGTTCTCCGGCCGCGCCCAGACCGAGGCCGGCGCGGTGCGCCTGATCCAGGCCCCAGCGCACGCCCGCCCCTTCGATCCAGGCGCCCAGGGTGGCCAGGTCGTCCGGCTGCAGGCCGAAACGGGCCGCCAGCGCGGGCACGTCGAGCAGGTCGCGCACCTCGCTTTGGCGGCAGCGCTGCTGCGGCAGTTGCAACAGCCACTCGAGCGCGACGAGCAGCGGGTTGACGCTGCGGTCCTTCACGTCGCCGATCTCGAACGGGATGAAACGCTCGTCATTGCGCCGGTATTGGCCAAAGACGGCGTGGATGGCGGCCGTGAAGGTATCGATATCGGGCACCATTACCACCACGTCGCGCGGACGCAAGCCCGTCTCGGCGCTGTGCGCAAACATGGCCAGCAGCTGGTCGTGCAGCACTTCCACTTCGCGCTGCACGCTGTGCGCCACGTGAAATTCGATTGAGCGGTCGCCGACGTCGGGCGGCGTTTGCTCGTGCTCGGCCAGCGGGCGCAGTTCGCGGATGGCCACCTGCACCTGCTGCAGCAGAGTCTCGCCCGTTTCCTCGCCAAACAGGTCGATGCGCAGGCTGTCGTCGCGCCCCTCGGCTTGCGCATGTTCGTCGAATTCGTCGAGCATGCGGATGAAATCGCGCCCTTGCCTGCCCCAGCTGGCCAGCAACGGATGGCTGTGCGCATGCAGCGCTTCGAGCGGAATTTGCGCCAGATCGGTGCCGTTGCGCTGCCGCTGGCGCTTGTTTTCCGCGCGCAGCAAGTCGCGCCCGTCGATGATGTCGCCCCAGTAGAACTGGCACGGGTTGGGCACGGCCAGCACCACCTGCGTGTAGCGCGCCAGCGCGGCCAGCGCCTGCAAGGTCTGGTACGGCAAGGCCGACACGCCAAACAGCACCACCCGGCGCGGCAGCTTGCTGGCAGGCGGCTCGCCGGCGGCGATCGCCGCCAGGAAGGCGTCGTGAATGTCGGCGCGGCCCGTGTCGCGCTCGAAGGCCTCGACGTCAGCCGACACGGCACGCCACAACTGCGCCTGCCAGCGCTGGTCTTCCTTCAATGGGATAGATTCGCCGCGCGCCGTGCGCAACTGGTCGCGTCCGCCCGCCCAATCAGCCAGCCAGTCGGCGCGGTACACCTGGTACTGGTCGAACAAGTCGGCCAGGCGCTCGGCCAGCTGCAGCCGGCGTTCGCAATCGCCATCGGCAAGGAAGTAGCGCAGCGGCGCAAACACCGGGTCGGGCAGCAGGGAGGGCAACAGGCGCATCAAACGCCAGGTCAGCGGGGATTTATCGAATGGCGACACGCGCGGGACGCGCTCGCGCCCCAACATGCCACGGTAGCTTTCCCACAGCAAGCGCGCCGGCAGCGCGATGCGCGTGGCGGCGCAGACTCCCATCTCCTCCGCCAGGGCGATCTTCAGCCACTCGGCCACGCCGTTCGACTGCACCAGGAAGATATCCGTTTCCAGGGGCGCCAGCGGATGCTGGCGCAGCCACTGGAAGACGGCGGCGCGCAGCTGTTCCAGCTGGTTGCCATGCAGGATGAGGAGGCCGGGTGTGACGGGAGTATGCATGCTGATCCGATGGGTTGCCGCGTCTCCGGCCGGGTGGCCAGAAACGTCAAAGGCATATTATCGCCGCTGCCTGCGTCAGGGGGAGTCGCTGGCGACAAATTCCAGTGAAATTTGTTCTGCCACCTGCGCCAGAGCCGGTTCCAGCGCCGTCAGCAGGGCGCGCGCCTGCGGCAGGTCGCCGCCCAGGCGCAAGCCTTCGATCGACGTGCACAGGCTGGCGAAAGCATGGGCGCCCACGGCCAGCGCCGACGATTTGCTGCGGTGTCCCAGGTCGGCCAGGCGGCCCAGGTCTTCCAGCGCCATGGCCTGCTCCATTTCGGCGATGCCGTCGCGCGCCGTATCGAGAAACAGCTGGGTGTATTTGCGCATCTTCACGGCGTCATTGCTGAACGTGAGCGCCAGGGTGGCCAGGTCAAGGATGGCCGTATCGCGCAATTCCAGCGATGCGGCCGATCGCGGCGCTTTCGGCACGGCCGCCAGCCTGTCGCCCGTGCGCGCATGACCGATGCTGCCGATGCCACCGCGCAGGCGGAACCATTTCGCCAACAAGTGAAACAGCAGATTCGGGGCGATCGGCTTGGTCACGAATTCATCCATGCCGGCCGCCAGGCAGCGGGCACGGTCTTCGCTGCCCGCATTGGCCGTCATGGCGATCACCAAAAGGCCGCTGAGCCTGGGGTCGGCGCGGATGCGGCGCGTCGCCTCGAAGCCGTCCATCTCCGGCATTTGCACGTCCATCAGCACGCAGTCGTAGCGCTGGTGTGCCAGCAATTCCAGCGCTTCGCGGCCATTGCAGGCAACGCAGACAGTGGCGCCGGCATCCTCCAGCAATTCGCAGCCCACCTGCTGGCTGAAGACGTTATCCTCCACCAGCAGGATGGATGCGCCGCGGATCACGCCCAATACTTCGGGCTCCACCTCGGCGATGCGCTCGTCGCCCGCCTGCGCGCTTTTCTCCAGGCGCGCCGTGAACCAGAAGGTACTGCCCAGGCCCGGCTGGCTGTACACGCCCACCTTGCCGCCCATGAGTTCAACCAGCTGTTTGCTGATCACCAGCCCCAGGCCGCTGCCGCCATACTTGCGCGTGGTCGACGGGTCGGCCTGGTGGAAGGATCGGAACAGCTGGGCCACCTCTTCCTGCTTCATGCCGATGCCCCGGTCCTGTACCTCGAAGCGCAGCATGGCGTGGCTGCCGCGCTCCTCGGACTGGCGCACGCGCACGAAGATGCTGCCATTGTCCGAAAACTTGATGGCGTTGCTGGTCAGGTTCAGCAAGACCTGCTCCAGGCGCAGCAGATCGCCACGCCAGCGCTGCGGCAGCTCGGGTGCGATATCGAACTGCAGCGTCAATCCCTTGACGGCGGCCGCATCGCCGAGCTGGCTGGCGATGTTTGCCAGCAGGGTGTCGAGCCGGAGGTCCAGCACTTCCAGTTCCAGCTTGCCTGCCTCGATCTTGGAAAAATCGAGGATATCGTTGATCAGGCCCAGCAAGTGCTGGCCCGAATGGAATATTTTTTGCAGATAGTCGCGCTGGCGCGCGTCAGCCACGGATTTCAGCGCCAGGTGCGCCATGCCGATGATGCTGTTCATCGGCGTGCGGATTTCATGGCTCATGTTCGACAGGAAGTCGCTCTTGGCCTGGCTGGCCGCGTCGGCCTGCTCTTTCAGACGATGCAGTTCCGTCACGTCGGTGGACAGGCCGATCAGGCCAGTGACGGGACCGGGCAATCCCAGCGGCACCTTCACGCTCCACAAGTGATGCACCTGCCCCTGCGCATCGACGAAGCGCTCCTCGCCGACGAACTTGGTGCCGCTGTCGAACACCTGGCGTTCGGTCAGCTGTGCGGCCGCCGCCGCATCGCCGAGCATCAACTCGCCATCCTGACGACCTATCAGCTGCTCCGCCGAACGGCCCAGTATCTTCGCCGTGCGCGCATTCACGTAGCGGTAGCGCAGGTCGGCATCCTTCATGTAGACGTAGGCGTCGACGCTGTCGAGTACCGTATCGAGCAGGGTGCGCTGCGCCACCGCGTTGCGTCGCGAACGGTACAGGGTAAAGATATAGCCGTAAATGAGCAGGGTGCCGGCCACACCGACGGCCAGCGCCAGCCATGGAAAATAGCGGTCAAAGCCGCTGTACATCTCCACCTTGCGTACGCGGAAATGGGCTTTCCACAGTCCTCCCTGATATACGATGGGCAGGACTTGGTCAAAATATGTGGCATCGCTGCCCGCTTGCGGCGGCGGTATCGCCAGATCGCCGTCATCGTTGAACAGCAAACGATCCTGCGGCGTGATGCGCAGGACGCCTTGGGCCGGCAAAGGTTCGACCGCGCTGTACAGGGTCAGGTGCAGCGGTTCCAGTGCGCTGCGTTCGAGCGCGCTGTGCACCAGCTGCGCCACGCCAAAACCGATACCCACTGACCCCTGGTAAGCGGCGCGGCGCTCGGCCACGCTGCCTTGCGGCATGCCATTGCGGTATACGGGCAAGCGCATGCCCAGGCCCACATGCGCGGGCGGGCCCTTGATCATGATCACCTGTCCCGATGCGCTGAGCTCGCCGCTGTCGCGCGCCTGCGCCAGGGCCTGCGCCACCAGCGGGTTGGCGCCGATATCGACGCCCATGCGTTCTGGCAGCAGCGAATCGGGCTCCAGGTAAGTGAGCACGGTGTATTCCGGCCGCTCGCCGGGCGGGCGAATGGTGAAGGCCGGATAGCCGCGCGGCGACAGGCTGGAGTCGCGGCGCACCTCGGCGACATAGGCCGCGCGCTGTGCCTGCGTCAGCGCCACCGCATAATTGACCGATTCGATGGCGGGAAACTGGCGCGCGATATCGAGGCCGGCCACGTAATCGTGGAACTGGCGGCGCGTCAGATGCTCGCTGGTGCGGAACAGGGCTTCGAGGCCGCGCAGCAGGTCGGCATAGCTTTTCACCCGCGTGGCCAGGCTATGCTGGGCGTCATGCGTGAGATTGTCGAAACGCTGTTCGGCGTCGTCATTGACCGTGCGCGCCGCGCCAGCGTACAGGGCGCCGCCCACCGCCAACGCCAGCAGCAGGCCGCCTGCCCATATCCTGATGCCTGATCCCGCCCCGCCCTTGCTCAAAGTGTGCATTGTCAATCGCTTATTCCGGTTCCTCGAATGGGCCGTGCAGGCAGCCCAGCAAGTACGAGGATACTATCAAAGCCCCTGCCCGACGCGCTTGTGGACGAAAAAAAGCGTGCGCGATGGTTGCCCTGGAAAACACCGCGTCCCTATGCCGTCTGCAGCACCCCCGCCAGGAAGTCGCAAAAGGCGCGCACTTTTTCCTGCACATGGCGTCCGTCGGGCGTCAAGGCATACACGCCGCGCCTGGCCATGCCGTGCGACGGCAGCACGCGCACCAGGGCGCCGCTGGCCAGCAGCGGCGCGGCGACGAACGATGGCAGCGCGCCCACGCCGATGCCCGCCACCAGCATGTCGGCCAGCAGCAGGCTGCTGTCAGCGGAAAAACGTACGGGCAGCACGATGCTGCTCGCTCCTTCCGGGCCATCGAGCTGCCAGACGCCGGGGCTGTCGGCCAGGCGGTAGGCCAGGCAATCGTGGTCATGCAGATCCAGCGCCCGCAGCGGCGTGCCGCGCCGCGCCAGGTAGGCGGGCGCCGCGCAAATCATCTGCTCGACGTCCCCCAGGCGGCGCGCCACCAAGGACGAATCGGCCAGCGCGGCGCGGATGCGCAGCGACACGTCATAGCCCTCGCCCACCACGTCGCGCAGGCGGTCGTCCAGCGTCAGTTCGAGCTTGACTTCCGGATAGCGGGCCATGAAATCCGGCAGCAGCGGCGACAGCACTTTCAAGCCAAACGACAGCGGCGCATTCACGCGCAGCCGCCCCGCCACCTTGCCGACGCTACCGCGCGTAGCCAGTTCCAGCGCATCGACCTCGTCAAGCAGGCGGCAGCATTCCACATAGTAGGCGCGCCCGCCGTCCGACAAGCTCATGCGCCGCGTGGTGCGCACCAGCAGCACGATGCCCAAGCGCGCCTCCAACTGGCGCACTTGCTTGCTGATGGCCGCCGCCGACTGGCTCAGGTCCAGCGCCGCCTTGCTGAAGCTGTCACGCTCGACCACCTTGCGAAACACGCGCATGTGCGCGAGGACATCCATCATTCTTTCCTTGCAGTTGAATATCTTATTATTTTATCGCTGATTATCATGCAAATGAAAAACAATATGATGCTGGCTTCTTTCTTCACCTGACACAAGGAGCACCCCATGTTCACCGTCCCTTCCCCGTTAACAACCGTGCCCCTGCTGCTGGCCCTCCTGGCCGGCACAGCACAGGCAACGCCGGCCACCGCCGCCCTGCCTGAAGTGGGCATCAGCCCCTGGGGGCCGAAAGACGAAATCGGCCGCCTGAACCTGATGACGCCGGCCTCGCGCACCGCCGTCCTGGCGCGCATCGATGGCGGCAAGAGCTATGACCTGGCCGTCGATTTCCATATCGGCATGCCCAGCTGGCAGGCGGCCGGCGATCCACCCTACCAGATGTGGATGACGCACACGCCGAAAGGCAATGTGGTGGCCGACTCGATGCGAGTGGGCGAACAGATGAACCGCCACGTCAGTTACACTGGCTCGGCCGTGTCCATGTATGCGCACATGGGCACGCATATCGACGCGCTCAACCACTTCGGCCTGAACGGCAAGATCTGGAATGGTTTTACGGAAGCGCAATACCTGGGTGACCGGGGCTGGACGGTGACAGGCGCTGAAAAGCTGCCGCCCATCGTCGCACGCGGTGTGCTGATCGACGTGGCCGTGGCCAAGGGATTGCAACAACTGCCCGACAATTACCGGGTGACGCGGCAGGACCTGCGCGCGGCGCTGGCGCATCAGAAGGTCACGCTGGAAAAGGGCGACGTGGTGCTGATACGCACGGGCCGCATGCAGCACTATGAGCAGGCGCAAGCGTACATGGCGAATCCCCCCGGCCTGTCGCTCGATGCGGCGAAATTCCTCGTGGAAGATGGCGGCGCCATGGTGGTGGGGGCGGACAACCTCAGTTTCGAAGCGTTCCCCTCCGAAGTGGCGGGCAATTACCTGCCCGTGCACACCTATTTGCTGGCGCAGCAGGGCACGCCCATCATGGAACTGGTCGACCTGGAAGCGCTGTCGCGCGACAAGGTCTACCAGTTTGCCTTCATCGGCGCCTCGCTGAAATTTCGCGGCGGCGACGCGGCACCCATCCGCCCAGTGGCACTGCCGATCCGCTAGGGTCAGACGGCAGCGGCCTGCAAGGTAGCGGCGCCGTGGTCATCCCAGGCATCGGCGCAGCGCACCACGTCGCCCACGACGATGATGCTGGGGCTGCCCAGGCCGCTCGCCAGCAAGTCGTGCGGCAAGGCGTGCAAGGTACTCAGCAACTGGCGCTGCGCCGGCAAGCTGGCCGACTGCACCACGGCTACCGGCGTGCCCGGCGCCATGCCGCCTGCCAGCAAGCCCGCCTGGATGGCCGCCACCCGCGCCACGCCCATGTAGATGACCAGGGTCAGGCCGCTTTGTGCCAATGCCGCCCAGTTCGGTTCGGAGGCGCTATCCTTGCCGTGGCCCGTGACGAAAATCGCGCCCTGGCTCCAGCTGCGGTGCGTCAGCGGCACGCCGATGGCCGATGGCGCGGCCAGGCCGCTGCTGATACCGGGTATGACCTCGACGGCCACGCCGTGGCTGTGCAGGTAGGCGCGCTCTTCGCCGCCGCGCCCGAACAGATAGGGGTCGCCCCCTTTCAAGCGCACCACATGCAGTCCGGCGCGGGCTTCGGCCAGCATCAGGCGCTCGATGAAGGCTTGCGGCGTGGACGCGCAGCCGCCCCGCTTGCCCACCTCGACCACGCGCACGCCAGGTGCCGCATGCGCGAGGATGGCCGGGTTGACGAGGTCGTCGATCAGCACCACGTCGGCCCGTGCAATGGCCTTCACGGCCTTGATCGTCAGCAAGTCCGGATCGCCTGGCCCCGCGCCGACAAGTGTCACGCTACCCTGTTGTGCCATGATGCACTCTCCAATCAGAAAAAATGGCCGATGGCAAACGATGCCGCGTACGCTTCCGGCGCGCTGCCATCCCACACCACGCCGTCGCACAGGGTAGAGCTGCGCAGGGCAGATGGCGGCAAGGGCGTGGCCGTCATTTCCGCCGCCTGGCGATACAGGTCGATGCGGTTCACCTGCCTTGCCACCGACAGGTAATCGGGCTCGTCGCGCAGCAAGCCCCAGCGCCGGTGCTGGGTCATGAACCACATGCCGTCGGACAGGTAGGGGAAATTGACGGCGCCGCCCTGATAAAACTTCACACAGTGCGCCTCGTCCCAGGTCTTGCCCAGGCCATCCTGATAATGGCCCAGCATGCGCGGTACCAGCATTTCCTGCGGTGTATTCAAGTAAGCGGGCTCGGCCAGGGTGGCCGCCATGGCCAGCCGGTTGGCATCGCTGGCGTCGATCCAGCGCCCCGCCTCGAGCACGGCGGCGATCAGGGCGCGGCAGCTGTTCGGATGCGCCTGCGCAAATGCGGCGCTGGTGCCCAGCACCTTGCCCGGATGGTCGGGCCAGATGGCGCCGCTGGTGGCGGCCGTCACGCCCACGCCGTCGACGATGGCCTTGTAGCCCCACGGTTCGCCCGCGCAAAAACCGTCCATCTGGCCCGCGCGCAGGGACGCCACCATTTGCGATGGCGGCACCGTCATCACGCGCGCGTCGCGCAGCGGGTCGATGCCATGCGCGGCCAGCCAGTATTGCAGCAGCATCGCGTGGTTGCCGGTCGGAAAAGTATGCGCAAACGCAAAAGGCCGCGCCACGGTGCGCATATGCCGCGCCAAAGTGGGACCATCGTGGGCACCCTCGCGCGCCAGCGCCGCAGACAATGTCACGGCCTGGCCGCTATGATTGAGGTTCATCAATACGGCCATGTCGCGCTGCTGCCCACCGATGCCCATCTGCACGCCATATGCGAGTCCGTACAATACGTGGGCGGCGTCGAGTTCACCGTTGTTCAATTTGTCGCGCACGCCGGCCCACGACATCTCGCGTCTCAGTTCGATCTTGATGCCATATTTCTCGTCCAGGCCGAGCTTCGAGGCCATCACCAGCGAGGCACAATCGGTCAGCGGCAGATAGCCGATGCGTAGCGTCTGTTTTTCCGGCGACAGGGTCCGCATCACCTGGGAGCCATGCCCTGCCTCTTTGCCCACTTGCGCCGTCATACTATTCCTTGATGATAAATACTGTTTTTCCGCGCCACCATGGGCAAGGCTCTCCCCGTCCAGCAGCAAGGACCGTGCCTAGACTGAGCCAAATATACGCCCTGTTCAGAAAGGCTGGCAACGCACCGCGATGGTGCACTGCACCAGCATGTGTCAGGAAATGGACGGGTCATCCCAGCAAATCCTCCACGTCGAGGATGCGCTGGGCAATGTCCGCCAGCTTCAGTTTCTTGTTCATGGCCATGCTGCGCAAGCGCTGGTATGCCTGCTCTTCCGTCAAGCCCTGATGCGTCATCAACAGGCCCTTGGCCCGTTCGATCACTTTGCGTTCCAGCAGCTTGTGCCGCGTGTCGAGCAATTCGGCGCGCAATTTTTCTTCCTGGCGGAAGCGCGCCAGCGCCACGTTCAGCACGGGCAAGATGCGCTCGGCATGCAAGCCGGCCACGATATAGGCGGACACGCCGGCCGCCATGGCCGCGTCGATGCTGGCCGTGGCGCCGTCTTCCGTAAACAGGACGATGGGGCGGCGCTCGTCGCGCGTGGCGATGACGATGTGCTCGAGCACGTCGCGCGCGTCCGATTCGGCATCGATGATGATGAGGTCAGGCTGCAGCTGCGCAATGCGTTCGGGAAGGTAGAGGTCGGCTGGCAAGGAAGCGACGATGTCAAAGCCCGATTCCAGCAAGCCGATGCGCAAGGCATTGCCGCGCTGCACCTGGGCAGCCAATGCCGAATCCGCGTGCACGCCGTGCTCGACGATGGTGTTGACGACAACGATGCGCAAAGGCTGGGTACGGCTGGACGTCATGGGAGCATTCTGCAATGGCTAAACAATTAACCATTGCAGTAAGCAAGAAGCGAACCAGATGGCGCTCTATGCCTTACTTCAGGGTCGGCATGGCAAATTCGGCACCGGCGGCCGTGGAGGCTGGCCAGCGCTGCGTCACAGCCTTCTGCTTCGTATAGAAGCGCACCGATTCCGGGCCATGCGCGTGGTGGTCGCCGAACAGGCTGCGCTTCCAGCCGCCGAAGCTGTGGAAGGCCATCGGCACGGGGATGGGCACGTTGACGCCGACCATCCCAACTTGCACCCTGTGCGTGTATTCGCGCGCCGTGTTGCCGTCGCGCGTGTAGATCGCCGTGCCATTGCCGTATTCATGCGCATTGACGAGATCGAGCGCCGTGGCGAAATCGGGCACGCGCACGATGCACAGCACGGGGCCGAAGATTTCCTCTTTATAGATGGTCATTTCCGGCGTGACATGGTCGAACAGGCTGCCGCCGAGGAAAAAGCCATTTTCATGGCCCGGCAGCACGAAGCCGCGCCCGTCGGCCACCAGCCTGGCGCCTTCCTTGACGCCCGTGGCGATGTAGCCGGCGATCTTTTCCTTGTGCACTTGCGTGACGACAGGACCCATTTCCGCTTGTAAATCCATGCCCTGCGTGATTTTCAAGGCCGCGATGCGCGGCACCAGCGCTTCGACCAGCTGATCGGCGACATTGCCCACCGCCACGACGACAGAAATGGCCATGCAGCGCTCGCCCGCCGAACCGAAGGCGGCGCCCATCAGGGCGTCTACCGTTTGCGGGATATCCGCGTCGGGCATGACGACCATGTGATTTTTCGCGCCACCCAAGGCTTGCACGCGCTTGCCCTGTGCGCAGCCGGTGGCATAAATATACTCGGCAATCGGCGTGGAGCCGACAAAACTGACGGCGCGCACGTCCGGGTGGTGCAGCAAGCCGTCCACCGCTTCCTTATCTCCCTGCACCACGTTGAAAACGCCGTCCGGCAAGCCCGCGTCTGTCAACAGCTGGGCCAGCAGCAGACTGGCCGACGGGTCCCGCTCGGACGGTTTCAAGACAAAGGTATTGCCGCAGGCAATCGCCATGGGGAACATCCACATCGGCACCATGACAGGGAAGTTGAAGGGCGTGATGCCGACGCAGACGCCCAGCGCCTGGCGGATGGACCAGGCGTCGATGCCGCCAGCCACCTGTTCCGAGTACTCTCCCTTCATCATTTGCGGAATGCCGCAGGCAAATTCCACTACTTCGATGCCGCGCGTCACTTCCCCTTTGGCATCCGTAAACACCTTGCCGTGCTCGGCCGTGATCAGGGCGGCCAATTGATCCGCATGTTCTTCCAGCAATTCCTTGAATTTGAACATGACCCGCGCGCGGCGCAAGGGCGAGGTTTGCGACCAGGCGGGAAAGGCCGCGTGGGCAGCGGCCACGGCCGCGTTCAGCTCGGCGGCAGTCGCCAGCGACACCTTGGCCGTGACGGCGCCTGTGGCGGGATTGAAGACGTCGCTCGTACGCTCGGAGCGCGAAGCCATGGGGTTGCCACCAATAAAGTGGCCGATCTGTTGCGTTGTCATAGCGGGATCCTCGATTATTTGGTATTCATCAGCCACTCATGGGCCGGGTCGTTTTTAAAATGCCACACGCGTTTCGGGCCGGCCATCACGTTCAGGTAATAGCCGTCATAGCCATACGGCACGGTCACGGGGTGGTAACCCCTGGGCACCATCACCACGTCGTGGTTTTCCACTGCCATGGCCTCGTCGATGGAGCGGTCATCCGTGTAGACTCTTTGGTACGCAAAGCCCTGCTCGGGATTGAGGCGGTGGTAATACGTTTCTTCCAGTGAACTTTCCAGCGGGACGTTGTCGCTGTCATGTTTATGGGGCGGATAGCTGGACGAGTGGCCGGACGGCGTGAGCACCTCCACCACCAGCAAGCCATCGGCCTCTGCCGTCTGCGGCAGGATGTCGCACACATAGCGGGTATTGGCGCCCTTGCCGCGCACGGAGCGCGTCATGGTGGCCGGTTCGATCAGGCGTGCCGGGCGGTGCGTTGTGGCTGGCGCGCTGCACAAGGCCACTTCGGCGGCGTCCACCGCCGTGATGTTGACCTTCGCCTCCAGGGGGACATACACGGCATATGGCGAGCGGTCCTCGAAGACGCTGGCGCGCCCGCCGATGGCTTCCCAGCTCTGCTCGCCCGCCTGGACGGTGACCGTGCCCGTCAATACGACGATGCACAGCTCGCGGCTGCCCGTGTCCAGATGCAACTGTTCCCCTGCAGCCAGGCGGTGCGCGGCAAAGCCCACATGCGTCCAGCCTGCCGACTCGGGCGTGACCTCGACGATGGTGGCGCCAGGCCGCGCCTTGACCAGCAGCGGGCTCATGCTGCCTCCCGGCCCAGGCGGGGAATGGCGCCGACGAGCTGGGCCAGGTAATCGTGGCCCATCTTGGCGTACTGGTAACTGGGCGCGACGGCCGGGTCTTGCTCCGCCTCCACCACCAGCCAGCCCTCGTAGCCGTGCCGATACAAACGCCTCAGGATCGCCGGAAAGTCGATGCAGCCGTCGCCAGGCACGCTGAAGGCGCCATTGATGACAGCCTGCAGGAAACTCCAGTGGCCATTGCGGGCCAGTTTCACCACGTTGGGGCGCACATCCTTGCAATGCACGTGGCAGATGCGATCGATATGCTTGTTTAACACCGCCACCGCGTCGCCGCCGGCAAACGTGATATGACCCGTATCAAACAACAAGCCCACTTCCGGCCCCGTCAAGGCCATCAGTTGATCCACGTCGGCCGGGGTTTCCACGTAGGCACCCATGTGATGATGGTAGGCCAGCCGCACGCCATGCGCCAGCAGGTGGGCGGCAAAGGCCGTCAGTTTGTCCGCATATGCCTGCCATTGCTGCTGCGTCTGGAAACGTGGACGTTTATACAGGGGGCGGGCTTCGCCCTGGATAGCGTCGGCCACTTCGCCGTAGACCATGACGCTGGCGCCGCTGTCGGCAAGCAAGCGTAAATGCGAGGCTACGGAAGCGATCTCTTCTTCCACCGAGCGGTGCGCCAGCCGGCCCGAATACCAGCCGGACACGCACGCCAGGCCATACTTGCGCAGCACGGCATTCAGCGCGGGGGCATCCTTGGGAAACTTGTTGCCCAGCTCGAAACCCACGTAGCCAATCTCGGCGCCCTCTTTCAGCGCTGTCTCCAGGGGCGTTTCGCCGCCCAGGCTTGGCAAATCGTCGTTCATCCACGAGATCGGGTTAATGCCGATCTTGACATTCCAAGTGTTCATCTCAATTCCTTTGTTTCAGGCGGTCAAGTTCATAACGGGCGCGCGCAGCTTGCACGCCTGGCTGGGTGGACACCTCGGGCACGGCCACTTCCCACCAGCAACCACCCTCTTCTGTCGTGCGCGTGTCGTCCGTCTTAATGCAAATCAGGTAGGTGCGCGAGGCGGCGCGGGCGCGCAGCATGGCTTGTTCCAGTTCAGCAATCGAGTCCACGTGTTCGCTCAAGGCGCCCAGCGATTGCGCATGCAGGGCGAAGTCGACCACGGGTGCGCTGTCGGGCAACATATTGTTGAACGAGGCATTGCCGCACGCCTGCTGCAGGCGGTTGATGCAGCCATAGCCGCGGTTGTCGAGCACGACAATAATCAGCTTTTTGTCCAGCATGACGGAAGTGGCGATTTCCGAATTCATCATCAGATAGCTGCCATCGCCCACCATGACGATCACCTCGGCATCCGGCTTGGCCATCTTGACACCGAGGCCGCCGGCGATTTCATAGCCCATGCACGAATAGCCGTATTCCATGTGGTAGCCGCCCGGTGTACTGGTGCGCCACAGCTTGTGCAGCTCGGCCGGCAAGGTGCCTGCCGCGCAGACGACGATGTCGCGGGTGGTGGAATCCCTGGATGAACGCTGCACGGCACCGATGACTTCACCGTCGTACGGCAAGCCCGCCACCTCGCGCTGGCCGGTGATGCCTGCAACTGTCGCGCGCCAGGCATTGCCCGCCTGCTGCGCACGGTCCAGCCAGTGGCCCGCACTGTTCCAGTTCCCCAGCAGCCGCGACAGTCCCTGCAAGCCCAGCGTCGCGTCCGCCTGCAAGCCCAGGCCACGGCGTTTCAGCGCGTCAAAACTGTTGACGTTCAGGCTGAGCAACTGCGCCTGCGCAAACAGGGAATGCGAGCCGGTCGTGAAATCCTGCAGGCGCGTGCCGATGGCCAGCACCACGTCCGCGTCCGCCGCCAGCGCGTTCGCGGCGGGCGAGCCCGTCACGCCGATGGCGCCCAGCTGCAAAGGGTGGTCCCACGGCAAGGAACTTTTACCCGCCTGGGTTTCCGCCACGGGAATGCCGTGGCGCTCGGCGAACGCCTGCAGGGCGGGGCTGGCCTTGCCGTACAGCACACCGCCACCGGCCACGATTAGCGGCTGTTTCGCATTTTTCAATAGCAGCGCCGCTTCTTCCAGTTCGGATTCCACCGGCGGCACGGCGCGGAAACGCACGACTCTCGGCTCGAAAAAGTCGGCCGGATAGTCATACGCCATCGTTTGCACGTCTTGCGGCAGAGACAAAGTCACGGGACCGCAGGCGGCCGGGTCCGTCAAGGCGGCAATGGCGCGTGGCAAGGCGGTGAGCAACTGTTCCGGATACACGATGCGGTCAAAATAGCGCGATAGCGGTTTGAAGGCATCGTTCACCGACACGCTGCCATCCGTGGCATCTTCCAGCTGCTGCAGCACCGGGTCCGGTGCGCGAGAGACGAACACGTCGCCTGGCAGCAAGAGCACGGGCAAGCGGTTCACATGCGCCAGGGCGGCGGCCGTCAACAGATTCGTGGCGCCCGGGCCGATGGAGCTGGTGACGGCCATCATGCGCCGGCGCATGTGGGCTTTCGCATACGCAATAGCCGAGTGCGCCATCGCCTGTTCGTTGTGGGCGCGGTAAGTGGGAAAGCTGTCGCGATACTGGTACAGCGCTTCGCCCAGGCCAGCGACATTGCCGTGGCCAAAGATGGCGAAGGCGCCGCCAAATAATGGTTCGCCCCCTTCCACCCGCAAGGCAGCCAGGTAGCGCACCAGCGCCTGCGCCATGGTCAATCTGATCGTGGCGCTCATGCTGCACGCTCCAGGTGCTTGCGCGTACGCTGCCACAGGCCAATAAGCTGTTCGAAGTTGGCGCGCACTGCGGCAATCAGGCCCGCATCGTCGAGTTCGCCTGCCAGCCAGCGGCGGCTCGGTTCCTGGAAGATGGTGCGTCCTACCATGAAGCCGCGGCAGGTCGTGCTGGCACTGGCTTGGTCAAAACTGGCGGCAAGTTTTTCGATCGGAGCATTCAAGCCCAGCAAGACGACGCCACGGCAATAGGGATCGCGCTCGTGCACCAGGGCATCGATGGCTTGCCATTGCCGGGCCGACATGCTTTCCAGCTTCCACCATTCGGGGTAAATGCCCAGGTTATACAGGCGCTTGACGGCGCGCAAGACGGTATCGTCACTCTGCGGCAAGGCGTCCGACGGTATCACTTCCAGCAACAGTTCGTGACCGCTCACTTGCGCCGCGTCATACAGGGCCTTGATCTGCGCTTCCTGTTCCAGCCGGTTTTCCACGGCATCATCGGGGTGCAGCTGCACCAGGCATTTGATCACGTGTTCCTTTGGCCAGCTGAGCAGGTGCGAACCGATGGAACGGCCCCAGTCAAATTGCAGCGGATTAGATCCCGGCAATTCCACGGGACGGCCTATCCACCAGCCCCGCCCCGTCGCATCGTTGAGCGCATCGACACCATAGCGGCCATCGATCAGTACGCCCGTCTTGCCAGCCAGCTGCAAGGCCGTTTCCGTCTGGGCCACGGCTTGCACCATCAATTGCTTCAAAGCCGAGATACGCGATTCGGCTGCGCCCGTTTGTTGTGCCAGCTCAAAGAACTGCGTGCGATGATCAAACGCAAACACGCACAACTCATCCCATTGCTTGCGCGCTACAGTCGTGCGGTGCAGGCGCGACAGGGTCGCATCCTGGTCCGGCTGCGTCAGTTTCGCCGCATTGGCCAGGAAATAGTCGAGCTCGACTGGCGACGGCATCGCCGGCGCGCAACCGTGGCGCGACACGACGAGGGCGCCGCAGCCATTCGCATAGCGGCAGCACGCCTCGTAATCCTCGCCGCGCAGCCAGCCTTTCAAGAAGCCGGAAAGAAAAGCGTCGCCGGCGCCCAGCACGTTCAGCACTTCCACGCGCACGCCACGGTAGTTGTACGCTTCGTCGAGACTGTGCGGAATGGTCGTGTCGATGACAGCGCTGCCCAGCGGGCCCCGCTTGACCACCAGTGTGGCGAGGGTGGCGGCCCGCACGGCGCGCAAGCTGGCCATGATATCGGCACCGCCGCCGGCGATCATGAATTCCTCTTCCGTGCCGACGATCAGGTCGAACTGCGGCAGGATCGCCTGCAGGTGGCGGGTCACGCCTTCGTTGGAAACGAAACGCGTTTCGCCGTCCGCCTTGCCCGACAAGCCCCACAGCACGGGCCGGTAATCGATGTCGAGCACGGTGCGCACGTTGTTGGCACGGGCCAATTTCAGGGCTTGCGTGCTGACAGCGTGCATGGCGCTCGTAGAGAAATGCGTGCCGGTGATCAGGAGCGCTTTGCTCGACGCAATGAAGGCCGCATCCACCGACGACGCGTCGATGGCCATGTCGGCGCAATTTTCCCTGTAGAAGATCAGGGGGAAGGTGTTTTTATCCTTGATGCCCAGCATGACGAGGGCCGTCAGGCGGTCGCGGTCGATGCCCACATGGCTGACGTCGCAGCCTTCCTTCGACAAGGTATCGGTAAGGAAACGCCCCATGTGGTCGTCGCCCACCTTCGACAGCATGGCGGACTGCAAGCCCAGCCTGGCCGTGCCGAAGGCGATATTCGCCGACGAGCCGCCCAGGTACTTGGCGAAACTCGTCACGTCTTCCAGGGTGCTGCCGATCTGCTGCGCATACAGGTCCACCGCCAGGCGGCCCAGGCAAATCACGTCCAGCGCGCGGCCCTGGGCAAATTGTGTCGGGTTATTCATGGTTATCCTTAAATCGTGACACCGTCGAGTTCAGCCATCAGCGTTTGCATTTCCGCACCGCCCGCCATCATGTCGAGTACTTCGTCCTTGGAAACGGTTTCCTTGGTGTAGGTACCCAGCGACCTGCCCCGGTTCAAGAGGGTGAACGAGTCGCCCACGGGATAGGCATGATGCACATTGTGGGTAATAAAGATCACGGACAAGCCCCGTTCGCGCGCCTTGTAGATCAGTTTCAGCACATTGAACGACTGCTTCACGCCCAGCGCGGCCGTCGGCTCGTCGAGGATCAGCACGCGCGCGCCGAAGTGAATGGCGCGGGCAATGGCCAGGCATTGCCGCTCGCCGCCCGACATGGTGCCCACGGCCTGGTGCGGGTCGCGCACCATGATGCCCATGTCGGCCAGCTTGTCGCGCGCCGTGGTGGCGGCGTACTCCATATCCATCACGGGCAGCACGCCGAACATTTTCCTGATCGGCTCGCGCCCCATGAAGAAATTGCGCGCCACGGACAGCAATGGCACCAGCGCCAGGTCCTGGTAGACGGTGGCCACACCCAGGTCCAGCGCCTCTTTCGGCGAATTGAAGCTGACGCTCTTGCCGTCGACCAGGTAGTCGCCGCTGGTGGGCCGGTGCACGCCGGCCAGGGTCTTGATCAGGGTCGACTTGCCGGCGCCGTTGTCGCCCAGCAGGCAATGCACCTCGCCCGGTTTCAAACGCAGGGTGACGTTTTGCAGGGCGATGACGGAGCCGAAACGTTTGCTGATATTTTCCAGCGCAAGGATGTATTCGCTCATGGTTTATCTCGCTTCCGTGACGCGGGCACGGACAAAGTTGTTGAACAGTACCGCGATCAGCAGCATGACGCCGAGGAAGACGCGGAACCAGTCCGAATTGATGTTGGTATAAGTAATGCCGATCTGCACCACGCCAAAGATCAGCGCGCCGAAGCAGGCGCCGACGACGGAACCGTAGCCGCCCGTCAGCAAGGCGCCGCCGATGACGGCTGCGATGATGGCTTCGAATTCCTTCTGCATGCCGCGGTCGGCGGCAGCCGATCCCACGTCAAATACTTGCAGCGTGGCAAACAAACAGGCGCAGAAAGCGGTGAAGACAAACAGCGATACCTTGATGGTTTTCACGGGCACGCCCACATTCTTGGCAGCGTTGGCGTCGCCGCCGACGGCGAAAATCCAGTTGCCGATGCGGGTGCGGGCCAGGACGAAGCCGGACACCAGCGCCAGGCCGGCCCACCAGACGATGACCTTGGGTATGCCCTTGACCAATGGCGCGCCATTGTCGAGCGCCGTGATCCAGCCCGCCTTGGCCATCCAGGCGAACAGCGAGGTGCCCACTTCGCCATGGAACAGCGTCAGGGCCAGCCAGTCGTCGGCGGCCAGCGCGCCGATGCCGCTGACGATGGTGCGGTTGGCAAACATGATGGACAGGGCCAGGGTCAGGCCGCGCAGGATGAACAAAAAGGCCAGGGTGACGATAAACGACGGCAAGCGCGTCTTGATGACCAGGTAGCCGTTGAGCCAGCCCAGCGCCATCGAACCGGCAAAGGCGAACAGGATGGCGGCCCACACGGGCCAGTGGAAGTAGACGGAAGGGATGGCGATCATCATGCCGGCAAAGCCGATCATGGAGCCGATCGACAGGTCGAATTCGCCGGCGATCATCAATACGCAGGCGCCGATGGCGATGATGCCCAGGTAGGCGGCCACTTGCGCCCAGTTGATCACGCCGTCGAGGTTGAACATGCCAGAGTCGCCGGCCGTCAGGATGAAGAAGGCGAACACCAGGATGGCGCCCGAGATCGAGGCGAATTCCGGGCGGCTGAACAGCCGCTTGAGCCAGCTGACCTGCCCCACGCGTTCATCGGCGCCCTGCTTTTGCGGCGGCGTGCCCGAGGCGGCCATGCCACCCTGCTTCACGCTTAATTTCACGGTACTCATGCTATGTCTCCCTTGTTTTATAGCAACCTGCCAGCCTAAACAACCATTCCAGGGCGGCAGGACCCGCGCGCCGGCAAGCATGGCCTGCGCGCGGGGACAACGACTAAGGTATTGGTGGAATTGAAAAGCGGGGGCTTAGCGGAACTGGCCGGCGTATTTCTCCACCTTGCCGATATTGTCCTTGGTGACATAACCAGGACCGGAACCGATATGGCGCGGGCCATACGACGGTGCCAGGCCATATTCGGCCAGGCGCGCCTTGAACTTGGCGTTATTGATCAGCTTTTCGCGTACCTTGGCCAGGTCCGTGGTCTTGTCCTGCTTCATGATGGCCAGCACGGCAACGGGGATATAGCCTTGCAGGTAGGGTTGCTGGTCGATGGCAAACTGGATGCTGCCATCCTTGATGCCTTTCGAGATTTCATCGGACAAGTCAAAGGTGGCGAACCACATCTTGCCCTTCAAGCCCATTTTTTCCAATGCTTTCAGCGAAGCGTGGGCCGAGGTGGGCCCCAGCGCCAGCACGGCCTGGGTTTTCGGGTTGTTGCGCAGATAGGCGCTCAACTTGCTTTCGATGGTGGTGGGATCTTCGCCCACATCCAGGGTGGCGGCCTTGAAATCGACGCCGATGGCCTCGGCAAATCCCCGGCAACGCTCGAACGACGATGGATTCGTCGCATAGTGATTAACACAGACGAAGGACTTGATGCCGGCCGCCTTGGCTTTTTCGCCGGCACCCTTGCCAGCCTCGTACTCAGGCTGGCCCACGTGCATCACGGCGCCCAGCTGCTCGCTTTGCGCCAGGGTGCCGGAATTAATCGTGACAAACGGAATCTTCTTCGCGGCGACAAGGCCCAGCGGTTTTTGCAGCACGCTGAAGTCGGCGATGCTGACGATCACGCCGTCGTAGTTGCGGGCTGCCGATTGCTCGACCAGGCGCGCCATGTCGGCCAGGTCGCCATTCGGCGGGTTGCGGTAGTCAACGGTGACATTGAAGTCTTCACCTGCTTGCTTGACGGAATTTTTAATCGTATTCCACCAGGAATCGGAATCAGGCGCATGGCTGATCAACACGAATTTCTCGCCCGCCGCGTGGCTGGCGCTCATGCCCAGACCCAGTCCCAGGCCGAGGCCCAGCATGGCCAGGCTCTTCAGAAATCCCTTACGCTTATTGCTTTGCATGAATGTCTCCTTGAAGGATTAATTTTTATAGTTGCCAGCTTTTGTCGCGTGTCAGCGGGGAACCGGAAAACCGGCAAGACCCGATGCACTGCGCACAGCTTAGGCCACAAAAAAGACAAATGCAATAAAATTTTCAAAATATATTTAAATAGAAAATCATTTCTATTTTCTGGATTCACTCCTATAATTCTCGCCAGAACCAGCCGCGTGCATCGACCATCGCGGCCCAGTCAGTACATAGAGCACAAAGGAAACAACATGGCAGCCACCGCCCCCATCGAACAGCTGATGCAGCACATTGCCGCCGAGTACGACAATCTGTCGCGCCAGTTGAAAGTCATCGCCCAATACATCGAAAAGCACCGCGCCAGCCTGATGCTTGAGCGCATCAGCGATATCGCCACCGCCTGCGACGTGCAGCCATCGGCCATCGTACGTTTCGCGCAGCGCTTCGGTTACACGGGTTTCAGTGAAATGCAAGATGTGTTCCGCCAGGCATACACAGACCAGGCCGGCGCCACGCCCGACTACCAGCAGCGCATCCGCAAGCTCATTTCCACGCGCGACGCCGCGCTCAGCGCAGGCGACCTGACGCGCGAATTCGTCGGCGCCAGCCGTGCCGGCCTCGACGACCTGGCCGCCGGCCTCGACGACGCGCAGCTGGAAGCGGCCGTCAACCTGCTGCTCAAGGCTGAAAATATTTATGTGATCGGCGTACGCCGGTCGTTTCCGATCGCCTCCTACATCGCCTACGCGCTGGAACACACGGACAAGCGCGTGCACCTGATTAGCGGACTGGGCGGCATGCACCGCGAGCAGATGCGCAGCGTGCGCGAACGCGATGTGGCGATCGCCATCAGTTTCTCGCCTTACGGCAAGGAAACCCAGCAGTGCATCAAGGCAGCGCAAGACAAGGGCGCCAAGGTACTGGTGATTACCGACAGCAAGCTGGCGCCGCTCGCGCGGGCCGCCGACGCGCTGTTGACCGTCACCGAGGGCAGCGCCTTCGCTTTCCGCTCGCTGACCAGCACCATCTGCCTGTGCCAGGCGCTATTCATCGCGCTGGCATACAAATTAGAGCTCGACATCGAAGAAATCCACACCCCAGGAGAACATGATGATTGAAGTAGCGTTGTTCGGCGCCGGACGCATCGGCAAAATCCACGCGGCCAATCTGGCCGCCCAACCCGGCGTACAGTTCAAGTACGTGGTTGACGTCAACCAGGAAGCGGCCGCCGCGCTGGCCGGCCTGCACGGCGGCAGCAGTGCCACCGTGGAAGCGGCACTGGCCGACCCGGCCGTCAAGGCCGTCGTCATCGCTTCCAGCACGGACACGCACGCGGACCTGATACTGCGCTCGGCCGCTGCTGGCAAGGCCATCTTTTGCGAAAAGCCCGTCGACCTGACGCTAGACCGGGCACGCGCCTGCGCCGCCGCCGTCAAGGAAGCCAAGGTCATGTGCATGCTGGGCTTTCAGCGCCGCTATGATCCCACCTTCAATGCCGTCAAGACACGTATCGAAGCGGGCGAAATCGGCACGCCGGAGCTGCTCATTGTTACCAGCCGCGATCCGGGCCCGCCCCCCGTGAGCTACATCAAGGTCTCGGGCGGCATCTTCAAGGATATGCTGATCCACGATTTCGACATCTTCCGCTGGATACTCGACGATGAAGCCGTCAGCGTGCACGCGACGGGCAGCTGCCTGGTCGACCCGGCCATAGGCGAGGCGGGCGACCTGGACACCGCCGTCGTCACCATCCGCACGGCGAAAGGACGCTTGTGCCAGATCAATGCCTCGCGCCGTGCCGCGTATGGCTACGACCAGCGCTTCGAAGTGCTGGGCAGTACCGGCATGCTGCAGGCGGGCAACCACAAGCCGACGGAAGTGACGGCGTATGGTGCTGTCCACGTCAGCGTGGACAAGCCGGAAGATTTTTTCCTGGAACGTTATCGCGTCGCATACGCGCAGGAAATGGCGCATTTCTTTGACGCCCTCAGCCACGGCACGCCGCTGCGCACCACCGTCCATGATGGCTTGAAGGCACTGGAACTGGCCGAGGCGGCCACGCTGTCGTGGCGCGAACAGCGCGTAGTCAACTTATAAACCAATAATAAAAATATCTGGAGACACCATGTCATCCCCAACATTAAAAGTCGGCATCGTCGGCCTGGGCCGACTGGGCCAGCGCCACGCCATCAACCTGGCGCAGCGCGTGCCCAACGCCGAGGTGGTGGCCGCCTGCAGCCCGGTGCCGGCCGAACTCGACTGGGCGGCCAGCCAGCTGGGCGTCACCACCGGCTATGCCGACTATGATGCCCTGCTGGCCCACCCCGGCCTGGACGCCGTGTTCCTCGTCACGCCCACCTCGCTGCATGCGGAGCAGATCATCGCCGCCCTGCGCGCAGGCAAGCACGTGTTTTGCGAAAAGCCGCTGTCGCTGGACCTGGCCGACTGCCTGAAAGTAGAGGCGGAAGCGGCGCGCCATCCGCAGCTGACCATCATGATCGGCTTCGTGCGCCGTTTCGACGCCAGCTACCATGACGCGCAGCAAAAGATCGCCCAGGGCCTGATCGGCAAGCCCTATCTAGTCCGTTCGCAAACCTGCGACCAGAACGACCCCAGCGGCGCCTTCATGCGCTTCGCCCCCACCAGCGGCGGCATCTTTCTCGATTGCAGCGTGCACGATATCGACCTGGCGCGCTGGCTGCTGGGCAACCCCGTGCCCAAACGCGTGTATGCGAGCGGCACCAACGCCATCCACACGGGCTTGCAGGCGTACGGCGACGTCGACAATGGCCTGGCAACGGTCGAGTTTGCCGATGGCAGCATGGCCAGCTTCATGGCGTCGCGCACCATGGCGCATGGCCATGAAACCCTGACGGAAGTGTTCGGCACGGGCGGCCGCCTGGCCGTAGGCAGCAATCCGCGCCTGAACCGCGTGGAAATCTCGGATGCGCATGGCGTACGCAATGAATGCACGCCAGACTTCTATGCCCGCTTCGCTGACGCTTTTCTGATCGAGGCGCAGGTGTTTACCGATGCGGCGCTGGGCCGGCGCATCCTGTCATTGACCTTGCACGACGCGACAGAAGCGACGCGCATCGGCCTGGCCATGACGCAAGCGATGCGCGCAGGACGCCCGGTCGAGTTCTAGGAGGCCGCCAGCGGACATGGTTGCACGGGCTGCACCGCCAGGCGCAGCCCATCAGTGAAACCGCCCCTGGCATTGCGCTATACAATAAGCGCCTGACCATTTCCGCCCTTGCCGCGCCGCCATGACGATCAACGACAGCCATTCCCCTATTCTTTCCCACGTGGCCGAACGCTACGTCAAGCTGGTCCTGGCCATGGGCCAGCACGATGCCTCGTATGTCGACGCCTATTACGGCCCGCCCGTTTGGCAGGCTGAAGCGGTCGAACAGCAACAGGGTTTGAGCGACATCAAGGCTGCTGCGCATGAAGCGCTGGCCCTGCTGGCTGACGGACACTGCCTGCGCGCCCTCAACCTGCGCAAGCAGTTGCAAGCCGTACTGGCCAAGGTGGACATGCTGCAAGGCGCACGCCTCGATTTCGATACGGAAAGCACGCGCCTGTACGACGCTGTCTCACCGCACCACGACCGTGCCTGGTACGAACGGCTGGTGGCGCAGATCGATGCCCTGCTGCCCGGCGACGGCACGGTGAGCGACAGGGTCAACGCCTTGCGCGCGCAACTCGTCATTCCCGCGGACAAGCTGTGCGCCGTCATGGATGCGGCCATCCGCGCGGGCCGCGAGCGCACCTTGCAGTACATCGCCCTGCCCGAAGGCGAAGATTTCGTGCTGGAATTTGTGACAGATAAACCCTGGAGCGGCTACAACTGGTACAAGGGCAATTACCAGAGCGTGATCCAGATCAATACGGACTTGCCCGTGTATATAGACCGTGCGGTCGACCTCGGTTGCCACGAGGCTTATCCGGGCCACCATGTCTACAATGTGCTGCTGGAGCGCGACCTGGTGCGCGGCAAGGGCTGGATGGAGTACTGCATTTATCCGCTGTATTCGCCGCAATCCTTGATCGCCGAAGGCACGGCCAATTACGGCATCGAACTGAGTTTTACGGATGCGGAACGACTGAATTTCGAGCAGCAGGTGCTGTACCCGCTGGCCGGCCTCGATCCCGCGCTGGCGCCCCGCTATGCGCAACTCAATGCGCTGCTGGCCAAACTCGGCTACGCCGACAACGACATCGCGCGCCAGTACCTCGAAGGTAGCATCACGCGCGAAGAAGCACTGGAATGGCTGGTCAATGTGCGCCTGTATCCGGCCGAAAAATCCGCGCAACGCCTGCAGTTCTACGATGCCATGGGTGCTTATGTCATCAATTACAACCTGGGCCAGGACATGGCGAAAGCCTATGTCGAACGCCAGGGCGCCACGCGTGCCGAGCACTGGGCTGCCTTTCGTGACCTGATGTCGTCGCCGCGCGTGCCCAGCGCGCTGCTGGAATGAGGCGCAAACGATAATGGAGAGTCGCATGCACACGACGCACACTGCCAGCGCCCTGCTGCTGGCCCTGTCCTTCAGCAATGTGGCGTGGGCCAGGGATGCGGCCGTCGCCACGGCAGCGGCGCTCGGCGCGCGCCAGCAAGCGCTGATGGCCACCGTGGTGGGCAGCGCAGCGCATCCGCGCATTCTGCAGGTGCGCCTCGATGAACTGCATCCCACCCAGCCGGCCATCGGCTACGACCAGGTGTATTACAAGCTGGGACGCTATGCCGCCGAAGAAAAGCACATCGCCGACATCGCCAAACCAAAGAAGTTCGCCGACCTGTGTGTAGCCAATGGCCAGGGCGACGTCTTGCCCAACACGGCCAATGTGGCCGGCGCCACCCTGGCCGCGCCACCGGCCGCCTACCGCTGCAAGGCGGCCGTGGGCAGCCGTCCGCATGACATGAAGACTGTCGTGATCGGCCCGCGCGGCACCCTGTACCTGACCGATGGCCACCATACGTTTTCCACTTTCTGGGATGCAGACGATGGCCAGAACCATACGCTGAAAGTGTGGGTCAAGGTGACGGACAATTTCAGCAAGCTCAATGAAGACGAGTTCTGGACGCAGATGAAGAAGGCAAACAAGGTCTGGCTGAAAGATGGCAGCAACAAGGCCATCAATACCAGCCAGCTGCCGGCCTCCATCGGCTTGAAAGCACTGGACAATGACCCATACCGCTCGCTCGTCTACTTCACGCGCGACGCCGGCTACGTGGTGCCATCGAAGGCCACGGAATTCCTCGAATTCTACTGGGCAGACTGGCTGCGCAAGCAGGCCGGCATTGACCTGGCAAAGACCGACATGCGCGATGCCAGCAGCTACATGGGCACCATCAGGAGCGCATCGATGGCGATGGCGGGCCTGAAGGCGGCCGATATCGTCAGCGGCGGCATGACGGCGCAAACGCTGGGCTGGACGGGTGTGTTCAAGCAGGGGGCGCTGGACGAGCTGGTCACGCCGACGGGCAAGCTGCGCTACGCCATCGCGTACAAGCAATCGCTGGCCAAATAGGCGCGCCGGCGTAAACAACAACGGCCCGCCTGTCAGCTGACAGGCGGACCGTTATCTATGCAGATACTGCTTACGCGATGCGTTCACCATTGGCCGGATCAAACATGGCCGCCTTCGACAGGTTGAACGACAGTTGCATGGTCTGCCCCGGCAGCACGGCTTCGCGCGGATGCGTGCGGCAAGTCACGGCAGCACCGTTCAGGCGCGTCGTCAGCAAGGTATCGGGGCCGGTTGGCTCGACCAGGTCGATCAGGCAGCCCAGTTCCTGGCCTACGTCGCCGTGCGCACTGCTCATGTCCGTGATTTGCTCCGGGCGCACGCCCAGGATCACGTCGCGGCCCGCATAGCTGCGCAGCTTGTCGGCGGCAAATGGCAGGGCCAGGCGCATGCTCTTGCCCGCATTCTCGATGGCGACAAACACCTCGTTGCCCTCGATGACAGGCTTGACGGTGATGAAGTTCATCGATGGCGAGCCGATGAAACCGGCCACGAACAGGTTGGCCGGATTGTCGTAGATCTCCTGCGGCGTGCCCAGTTGCTGCACCACCCCATCCTTCATGACGGCGATCAGGTCGCCCATGGTCATCGCCTCGATCTGGTCATGCGTGACGTAGACGATGGTGGCCTTCAGGCGCTGGTGCAGCAGCTTGATCTCGGCGCGCATTTCCACGCGCAGCTTGGCGTCCAGGTTCGACAGCGGTTCGTCGAACAGGAACAGCGAGGGCTTGCGCGAAATGGCGCGCCCCATGGCGACCCTCTGCCGCTGGCCGCCCGACAACTGCGCCGGACGGCGGTCGAGCAAGTGCGTGATCTGCAGGGTTTCGGCGACACGGGCGACGATTTCTTCCTGCTCGGCCTTCGGCACTTTTTTCACATTCAAACCAAACGCGATGTTTTCGCGCACCGTCATCGACGGATACAGTGCATAGGACTGGAACACCATGGCGATGTCGCGGTCCTTCGGCGGCAGGTCGTTGACGACCTTGCCGTCGATGAGGATTTCGCCCGAGGTGACGCTCTCCAGGCCGGCCACCATGTTGAGCAAGGTCGATTTGCCGGAGCCGGAGCCGCCGACGAGGATCAGGAACTGGCCATCCTTGATCTCGATGTCGATGCCCTTGAGGACTTCGACGCCATTCGTGTACACCTTGCGGATACCGCGTATCGATAAACTGGACATATTATTTCCTTAACCTTTGACTGCGCCTGCGGTCAGACCGCGCACAAAATAACGGCCTGCGACCAGATAGACCAGCAGGGTCGGCAGCGCGGCAATCACCGCGGCGGCCATGTTGACGTTGTATTCCTTCACGCCCGTGGACGTGTTGACCAGGTTGTTCAAGCCCACAGTGATCGGCTGCGAATCGCCGCTGGCGAAAACGATACCGAACAGGAAGTCGTTCCAGATCTGCGTGAACTGCCAGATGATGCAGACGACGAAAATCGGACCCGAAATCGGCAGCACGATCTTGCGGAAGATCAGGAAGAAGCCGGCGCCGTCGATGCGCGCTGCCTTGATCAGTTCTTCCGGTACGCCGATATAGTAGTTACGGAAGAACAGGGTCGTGAAGGCCGTGCCGTACACCACATGCACGAAAACGAGGCCCGTGGTGGTATTGGCCAGGCCAAATTCACCCAGCAGGCGCGCCATCGGCAGGATCACCACCTGGAACGGAATGAAGCAGCCCACCAGCAAGGCGGCAAACAGGATTTCCGAACCACGGAAGCGCCAGTGCGCGAACACATAGCCATTGAAGGCGCCCAGGAAGGTCGAAATCAGCACGGCGGGAATCACCATCTTGATCGAGTTCCAGAAGAACGGCTGCATGCCGTCGCAGGTGACGCCCGTGCAGGCCGAAGACCAGGCCTTGGACCAGGACTCGAACTGCCACACGTGCGGCAAGGCCAGCAGGTTGCCGCTGCGGATCTCGTCGAGCGACTTGAACGACGTCGACAGGGTCACGTACAGGGGCACGATGTAGTACACCGCAAACAGAATCAGCAGCAGGTATACAACCACCCGTCCGAGGGTGAGGCGATTATTACGTGTAGGTGTCATCTCATCGCCTTTGCGCTGCGCGTTTCCAGGTACATCAGCGGCACGAGCACGGCCACGATGGTGGCCAGCATCATCATTGCCGATGCCGAGCCCAGGCCCAGCTGGCCGCGGGTGAAGGAAAACTGGTACATGAAGATGGCCGGCACGGACGACGAATTGCCAGGTCCGCCGGCGGTCAAAGCGATGACCAGGTCGAAGCTCTTGATGGCGATATGCGCGAGGATCAGCAGCACGCTGAAGAACACGGGACGCATGGCGGGAATCACGATGCGCCAGTAGATCGTCGGCAAGGACGCGCCATCGACTTGCGCCGCCTTGATGATTTCATCATCGATGCCGCGCAGGCCGGCCAGGAAGAGGGCCATGACAAAGCCCGACGATTGCCATACGCCGGCGATCACCACCGTGTAGATGGCCATGTCGGAGTTCACCAGCCAGTCGAAGGTAAACGACGTCCAGCCCCAGTCGTGCATGACTTTTTCCAGGCCCAGGCTGGGATTGAGCATCCATTTCCAGGCCGTGCCGGTGACGATGAAGGACAGCGCCATCGGATACAGGTAGATGGCGCGCAGCGCGCCTTCGGCGCGAATTTTCTGGTCCAGCAGGATCGCCAGGAACAGGCCGATGGCGATGCTGCAACCGATGAACAGGACACCAAAGATACCGAGGTTCTTGAGCGAGGTCCACCAGCGCTCATTGTCGAACAGCTCGACGTATTGCACCAGGCCGGCGAACTCGTAGTTCGGCATCAGCCGCGATTCGGTCAGCGACAGCCAACCGGTCAAAAAGATAAAACCATAGACAAATACCAAGCTGGCGATGAGCGTGGGGCCCAGCACCATCTGCGGTATCCATCGGTCGAATTGCTTGCGTATGGACATAGGACAGCCGTAGAAGTAAAACTGCGTGTGGCGCCGGCCTGGACGAACGCCAGGGCGGGCGCCTGCGATGCATGCGATACTGCGGGCGCCGGCGGGAGTGCCGGCGCCGGCGTGATTACTTCACTTTTGCCGCTTTGGCCAAAGCTGCAACCGCGTCTTTCGAGCTCATGTTGGTATTCATGAACTTGGCGATGACGTCGGTCACGGCGCCTTGGGTGGCCGATGGCAGCGCCATGCCGTGGGCGAACGATGGCACCAGGCCGCCGGTCTTGTTGGTGGCATCCATGTCTTCCATCGATTTCAGGGCGCAAGCGTCAAACTTGTCCTTGGAAACGCCGGAACGCACGGGGATGGAACCCTTGTTCAGGTTGAAGATCGACTGGAACTTCGGATTCATGATGGCGTTGGCCAGGGCGATCTGCCCTTTCTTCGCATTCGCATCCTTTTGCGTGAACATGGCAAACGAATCGATGTTGAAGGTATAGGCCTTGTCCGTGCCAGGCGCTGCCACGCACAGGTAATCCTTGCCCGGCACCTTGCCGGCAGCCGTAAACTCGCCCTTGGCCCAGTCACCCATGAACTGGAAGCCGGCCTTGTTGTTGATGACCATGGCAGTGGCCAGGTTCCAGTCGCGGCCGGCCGCATCCTTGTCGATGTAGGTCTTCACCTTGCCCAGGGTGTCGAACACCTTGAGCATGGTCGGGCCGGTCAATTCCTTCTGGTCCAGCTTGAGGATGGCCTTCTTGTAGAATTCGGTGCCGCCCACGCCCAGCGCGACGGATTCAAACACGGTGGCGTCCTGCCATGGCTGGCCGCCGTGGGCAATCGCGATGCCGCCCGATTTCTTGATTTTCTCGGCCGCGTCGAAGAACGCATCCCAGGTCGTCGGGGTGGTGGCCACGCCGGCCTTTTTCAGCACTTCCGGATTCACCCACATCCAGTTGACGCGGTGAACGTTGACAGGGGCGGCAACGTAATGGCCCTTGTATTTCATGATGTCGGCGACAACTTTCGGCAGCACGGCATCCCATTTGCCTGGAATGGCTGCATCATCGATATTGGCCAGCACGCCTTCCGCGCCCCATTCCTGGATCGATGGTCCCTTGATCTGAGCGGCCGTTGGCGGGTTGCCGGAAATGACGCGGGTTTTCAGCGCGGTCGCGGCGTTTTCGCCAGCGCCACCAGCCACGGCGAAGTCTTTCCAGCCAAAGCCGCTTTCCTTCACGATTTGCTGCAACTGGCCCACGGACTTCGCTTCGCCGCCGGAGGTCCAGTAGTGCAACACTTCCACGTCGGTTGCAAAAGCGCTGCCGGCAAATGCCAGGGTGGTCAGTGCGGCCAGTTGGGTAATCTTGAATTTCAGTTTCATCTCCACATTCCTTTTTTGATCAAGCTTTTAGGGGGCTTCGGCATACGGTGGCCGAAAAAGGTGATAGTGCGCCTGTACCGGCGCTCTTGTGCTCAGACCCGCTTGCAAACGGGCATCATCATCAGTGAAAAGACGGCGCCGTGATCCATGACATGCTTACATTGTATTTATATCACGGGGCGGCGCCAAAAACACATCCGCGAAGGATGCGCCAGGTTGATCTGCACTTACAAACATCAACGCTGAACAAAACCGTCGCGCGCGGCACTCATGTGTGGCCGAAAAGCGCGCCGCGCAACAGGTTTGGTTCGGTGTTTAGAACCAGGTTTCTACCTGGAAGCCATACGACGTGCCGCTGGTATTGTTGTTATAGATCGGGCCGCCGTTGTTCGATGCGTTGACCGACGCGGTGGCCGCATCGTTCCATTTGCCGTAGGTGACGAAAGCGCGCAGTTCAGGACGCGACCACAGGCCAGGGCCGGCGGAAATCGTCGGTGCGATGGTCAGCTTGGTCAAACGCTTGGCTGGCAGGCCGCCCGCTTGCGTTACGCGGTCCGTGCCCAGTTCGCCCACCAGCTTGAAGTTGTCGGTGAACGCGTACACGGGACGCACGCCAACCGAGGTCCAGGTCGAGGAACCGGTGGCATTCGACTCGTCTTTTTGCCACAGGGCGACGAATTCCATGCCGAAGTTGGCCATCGGCTGGATCGCCATGTCATTGAAGATGCGCGTGCGTTTCACGTCCGAACCGAAATTGGTGTCGCCCGAAGCGCCGAACTGCGCGCCCTTGCCGGTGCCAGGACCGACGCCGTATTGCACGCCGAAGGTATTGCCGCCGCCAAATACTTTACCTTGACGGTGGAATGCCGACAACTGCCAGCCATTGTGTTTCTGGCCAAAAGCGTCGTTGTCCTTGCCTTCACCGATGATGTAGGTCGCAGCCAGGTCCAGCGTGCCGTTTTCATTGACGGGAATTTCGCCGAAAATGAAGTTCTGGCGCACGGCAGACTTGGTGCTCACGACGCCGGTCGGCGACACGGTATTGATATCGTTGTCCTTGAAGAAGGCATACGAGAATTTACCCGGGCCTGCAGGAATGCGGTCCAGGCCGGCGCCTGTGCCGTTCATGTTGATGTATTGCAGATCCAGCATGTGGATGTCAGGACGGTAGTAGAAGCGCTTACCGATCCAGGCCGTGCCGCCGTTCAGGAAATCGAGTCCCTGCGCTTCGACATAGGCCTTGACGATGCCCAGCTTGTTGTCGCCGAAATCGGAATTTGGCGCGTAGGCATTGACCCAGATGGTGGCCAGGTAGTTCACGCCGCCGGACTTGGCGACGGACTTGGTGTAGCCGAATTCCGTGTAGGCGTCGCACTCATTGCCCAGACGGTATTTCATGGTATTGCCACCCAGGCCGAAGCAGCCTTGCGAACCGCCGTCGCCCGATGTATTGCTGCCGGCGCCAGCGCGCAGGTAGCCATGGAAGCCTTCGGAATCACTTGGGTACATTGGGTCGGCGGCAGCGGAACCGCTGGCGATGGCTAAGACGATGGCAGCTGGCAGCGTTTTCAACACGGCCTTCAACATGGTGCTATGCAGCATGGTAAGTCTCCTCAGTAGTTATTTTTTATCTAGTCATTCGTGGCCGAATGTACTGGCCAGAATTCTTTCCAGCAGGGACATAGTAACTATACTACGAACAAATATCAACATATTATGTTGTAATCCTACGACTACTCTGCGACACTTTATTTGCGTACTGATGTGCGGCTTGACTGCCCTGTTTTTTCCACTGCCGCCCACCTATCTGGCACAGTGGACAGGCATTTGCGCAGGCACCCTGCATTTTTCGGCACGCGGCACGTATACGAATTAAAATCCTTGGTTTTTGCCCATAACGATAGTGCGCCGCCACGACCGCGCACGCAGACGAGACAAAGCACCGCCATGAAAATTGATGAAAAAATGGAAGTAGCAGGCAGCGATCCGGCGGAGCGTTTCAGTGAAGGGCCACGCCTGCTGGCCGACATCGGCGGCACCAATGCCCGCTTCGTGCTCGAAACCCGCCAGGGCCACCTGGAAGCGGTAGCCGTGCTGCCCTGCGACGACTATGCTTCGCTGCTCGACGCCATCACCGCCTATATGGATAGCAGCGAGGCGCGCGCCGCCGGTTCGGCACGCGTGCGCCATGCGGCCATTGCCATCGCCAATCCCATCGACGACGACAATATCCGCATGATGAACCATCACTGGTTCTTCTCGATCGAGGCCATGCGCGCCGCGCTGGGCCTCGATACTTTGCTGGTGGTGAATGACTTCACGGCGCTGGCCATGGCCCTGCCCTATCTGCGGCCCGACCAGCGCCTGCAGATCGGTGGCGGCATGGCGCGCGCCGACAGCGTCATCGGCCTGCTCGGTTCGGGCACGGGCCTGGGCGTATCGGGCATGATTCCGGCCGAAGACCGCTGGATCGCGCTGGGCAGCGAAGGCGGCCACGTCAGCTTCGCGCCCTGCGACCAGCGCGAGATGGACGTGCTGTCCTTCGCCTGGCGCGAGCTGTCGCACGTCTCGGCCGAGCGTCTCGCCTCCGGGCGCGGGCTGGAACTGATCTACCGCGCCCTGTCAGAGCGCGCCGGCAAGCCCGATGCCCTACCGCTGCTGGCAGCCGACATCACCAGCCGTGCCCTGAACAATGAATGCGACGTCTGCATCGAAGCGGTGGACTGCTTTTGCGCCATCCTTGGCTCCATCGCCGGCAACGTGGCCATGACCCTCGGTGCGCTGGGCGGTATCTATATCGGCGGCGGCATCGTGCCGCGCCTGGGGCCCCTGTTCGAACAGTCGCAGTTCCGTGCCCGCTTCGAGCAAAAGGGCCGCCTGAACGAATACCTGGCGCAGATCCCCACTTTCTTGATCACAGCCGAACTGCCGACCTTTCTGGGCATCGCCGCCATCCTGGCGCAAAAGCTCAAGCGCGCCCATTCCGGCGCACCCGTGCTTGAATCCGTACGCCAGGCGCGCGGGCGCATGAGCCCCTCGGAATGCAAGGTGGCCGACTGGGTGCTGAAGGAGCCAAACGCCATGCTGACCCTGCCGATCGCCGAGATCGCCCAAAGGGTCGGCGTCAGCCAGCCGACCGTGATGCGATTTTGCCGCTCGATCGGCGTGCAGGGCCTGGCCGACTTCAAATTGAAGCTCGCTTCCGGCCTGACGGGCGGCGCCATCACGGTGGCCCACTGCCATGTGGAGATTTCGGACTCCGACGCCGAACTGGCGCGCAAGGTGCTGGGCAATAACGCCTCGGCCGCGCTGGCACTGCGCGACATGCTCGACGTGAAGGCGCTGACGGCTGCCATCGAACTGTTGCGCGGCGCGCAGCGCGTGGAATTGCTGGCCGTGGGCAGCGCCCGCGTGGTGGCCGATGACATGCAGCAGAAGCTGCTCAACCTGGGCATCATCAGCAGCTTCTTTGCCGATCCGCAGGCGCAGGAAATGAGCGCCGCCATGCTCAAGCCCGGCGACGTGGCGCTGGTCATTTCCCGCTCGGGCGCCCTGCCCGAGCTGCTGCGCACCGTCAAGGTGGCGCAGGGCTGCGGCGCGCGCGTGCTGGCCATTACCGCCAGCGGTTCGCCGCTGGCCAAGCTGGCCGACGTGCTGCTGACCCTGAACCACCCGGAGGGCAACCTCAATTTCGTGCCCATGATCGTGCGGCTGCTGCAGCTGATGATGCTCGATATCCTGTCGGTGGGACTGGCGCGGCGCGACACGGCGCAGCGCACCAGCGCCGCCGAACTGGAAGAGGGACAATTGCACGGCATGCGCATCAGCGGCAAGCTGAAATTCGGTGGCCACCTCGAATAAGGCGGCGCACGCCGCCCCCGATACCGCCAGCGGCGCGACCGTGCATGACGTGGCGCGCGTGGCAGGCGTGTCGGCCATGACGGTATCGCGCGTCATCAACGGACGCGCCAGCGTCAGCACGGCCACGCGGGACAAGGTCGAGGCGGCGATCGCCAGCCTGCACTATCAACCCAACCTGGCGGCCAGGGCGGCCCGCACAGGCACCCTGCGCATCGGCTTGCTATACAGCAACCCAAGCGCCGCCTTCCTCAGTGAATTCCTGGTCGGCGCCATGGATCAATGCCGTCAGGGCGGCGGCCAGCTGCTGCTCGAGCGCTGCGAAGACCTGGACAGCCAGCGCGCCGGCATCGCCTGCCTGGTGGCGGCCGGCGTGGATGGCATCCTGGTGCCGCCGCCCCTGTGCGATTCGCCCGCAGTGCTGGCGCAGCTGAATCAGATGGGTATCCCCGCCATCGCCGTTGCCACGGCGCGCCCCTCGCCCGATGTGTCGGCCGTGCGCATCGACGACTACGAAGGCGCGCTGGCCATGACGCGCCATCTGCTCGCGCTGGGCCACCGCGACATCGGCTTCATCGAAGGCGATCCGGCGCATACGCCCGCCCTGCTACGCCGCCAGGCCTTCGAGGACGCCATGCGGGAAGCGGGCTTGCAGGTGCCGCCGCACAGGGTGGCGCAAGGTTACTTTACCTATCGTTCGGGTCTCGACGCGGCACGCCAGTTGCTGGCGCAACAACCGTACCCCAGCGCCATCTTCGCCAGCAACGATGACATGGCCGCCGCCACCCTGGCCGTGGCGCACGGCATGGGCTTGCAGGTACCGGCGCAATTGAGCGTGTGCGGCTTCGACGACACACCCGTCGCCAGCACCGTCTGGCCCGAGCTGACCACCATCCACCAGCCCATTGCCGATATGGCGCGCGCCGCCGTCAATCTCGTCATCGAAGAGATACGCCAGCGCCGCGCGGGGGAAACCGTGCCGGCCACGCATCGATTGATGGAATTTACCCTGGTAGAGCGGGCATCGTCGGGTAGATTTGCGCCGCCGGCGGAAAAAGGCCAGCGCAGGCCTTGACGCTGCCAGAACAGGCGATGCCAGTCACTCGCCTTGCCGGCGCACCCGGCCCTACAGCGCCTCGGTCAAGGCGAGGCTGCCGACCGAAGTGATGGCATAACCGTTGCGGCCAGCGCTTTTTGCCTTGTAGAGCGCCGTATCGGCCGCCGTCAATAAAGCCTCTTCCGTCGTATCGCCCCGGGCGCAGAACGCCAGGCCGACACTGGTGGCGACATGCAGACCGATACCGCTGCAATCAAAGCGCACAACCATCTCTTGCACGATTTTCTTGCCCAGTATCGCGAGTTCGGACTGATCCGTTAGTTGTTCAAAAATGATCACAAACTCATCGCCTGCAAGGCGTGCCACCGTGTCCGAGGCCCGGATGCAAGCTTTGAGCCGTTTGGCAAATTCAATCAATACCAGGTCGCCGATGCCATGCCCATATGTGTCATTTATTGATTTAAAATAATCGATATCCAGATAAGCCAGCGCCAGGCCCATACCAGCGCGCCGGGCACGCGTCAATGCCGCAGCCAGCGCCTCGTCAAACATGCGCCTGTTGTGCAGGCCGGTCAGCATGTCAGTGCGCGCCAAAGCAGCGAGGTTGCTCTCCGCAGCCTCCCTCTGCAGCGACAGCGCATAGAATGCACGGCTCAGCTTTCCGAATTCGTCTTTGCGGGCGATATCAAAAACCTCAATATCGGCATTGCCTGAGCGTATGTTCGCCACATGTCGGCCCAGATCGCCCAAGGGGCGCAAGAGCAGCAGCACCGCGAACCAGCCGGCACAACTGGCCAGCAAGGCGACGCCTGACGAAGCAATGATGACTTTGGCATAAATATCGGTGATCGGCGTGAATGCCTCGCTTTCAGGGTAGACGGCGCCGATGATCCAATCTGCCGCGCGCAAATGCTTGTACGTGATAATTGCCTGCACGCCCAGCTTGGTTTTACCCTGCATCCAGCCGTCGAATCCACGCAATGCAGCCACGGTGGAAGGCGTCGCCCCACCCTTTTCCTCACTCACCCGCTTCAGGACGCGCGCCGGGTCAGGATGGTGGAGGATCGTGCCGTCGTGGGTCAACATGAACAGATAGCCGCTCTTCCCCGGCTTGAGCTGCTCCCACTGGCCGAAAAATGTGGGGCTTTGCAAATTGATACCGGCAGCGATGATATACCGCAATTGACCGGCTTCGTCATAGATCGGTTCGGTTACCAGCACGATGGGCTTGCCCGACAGCATGCTCCTGAATGGACGCGATATCACGCCCTCCCTGAATTTGACGGTATCGATAAAGTAGTCACGCGTGGCGAAATTGAGCTTGCCGACCACGCTCCGGTCATTCATGCTGGCAATCAATTTTCCCGTAGCATCAAAGGCGACGAGATTGAAAAATTCCTCGCGCAGGCTTGGATGATTTTCAATAAATGCCTGCATGCGCTGCGGATGTTCAACCACGTCCGCGGGTAGCCCTTCCGCCAGCACCCTGAGCAGTGCTTTCTTCGCATTCAAATCGTCGTCGATATATGCGGCCGCGCTGGCCAGCAAGGCATATTGCTGATTGCCGATGACGGATGCCATCTGCCCTTGCGCGACAGAGAGCGATGTGAGCGCAACAGAACCCGTCGCGCACAGCACCAGCACGCCCACAAGCACAGCCATCTTGAATTTAAAGCTCCTGGGATTGAAAAATTTCCGGACCTTATGCATGCGGACTTCCTTCTCAGCGCCCATGCTCTGTAAAGCGCACAGATCCGGCCAGGTAGCGCCATGCATGGCACTGGGAGGAACGGCATATTTTTCAGCCCATGACTTGCAGCCTGTCCCCGCAGATGAATGCACTCCAGGGACAGGCTCTTGACATGGCAAGAAAGCAAATCTTACGCCTTTTATTGCAAGAAGGGCGCACTGGCGCTGCTGAATACACACACCATGCCCACATCATCCCAATATAGTGCGCTCCAGCAAGGATTCCACCAATTGCACGGAGGGCGGCGAGCCGCCAGCGGCCAGGCAGGCGCCCGCACCGGCCGCGACGGCGAAGCGCAAGTGCTGGCCACCATCGGCATCGGGCCGGTACATCAGGCTATACAGCAAGCCGCCGATGCTGGCGTCGCCCGCCCCCACCGAGTCGACCACCTCGATGACGGGCGGCGCCGCCTGCCATGTCTGTTCGCCCTGGTACAGGGCGGCGCCCTGCGCGCCACGCGTATACAGATACGTGGCTTGCGGATTCCAGCCGCGCAGCACGGCAAACGCGCCATCGATATCATCGTGGCGAAACAGGCCCGCCAGGTCTTCGTCCGACACTTTGACGACGTCAGCCAGTTCCACCATGCGGCGCAGGGTGGCGTCGTAGCGCTCATCCATCATGACGCGGAAATTCGGGTCATAGCTGATTTTCACGCCAGCCGCCTTGAGTTCCTGCGCCAGCGCCACCAGCTTGCCCGCCAGCGGTTCGCGCGCCAGGCTGATGCCGCCAAAATGCACCCATTGCGCCCCCTGCATCCAGCCGGCCGGCAAGAGCGCCGCGTCGAAATGCAGGTCGGCGCTGTCGTCGCCGATGAAGTAATACGTGGGTGGATGCAGTTCGTGCACGATGGCCAGCAGCGGCGACTTCGCACGGCGCTGCAAGAAGCGCATGTCCAGGCCCGACGCTTTGGTGGCCGCTGCCAGCGCATCGCCGAAGACGTCGAGGCTGACGGCGCCGGCAAAGGCACTGGGCACGCCCAGGCGCGCCATCACGCGCGCCACGTTCCAGGTCGAGCCGCCCACCTGGCTGCTCCAGGTATCCGCGCCCGTGCGCAGCATATCCGTCAGCGCTTCGCCGGCTGAAACAAAAGGAGGGAAAGTGGCGTTCATGCGGCACCACCAATCACGTTCAGCACTTCATGGCAGGCGCCCATGGTGTGGTAATCGACCTTGCCGGCCGGGCTTTTCTCGTCGCTGATCTTGCGATTTTCCGGAGTCAAAATGCGGTACCAGGCGCCGTGTTCATGGTCGACAAAATGCGTCCAGCTGTAGTCCCAGATCTTGTCGTAGCTGCGCCAGTAGGCGTCGTCGCCCGTGCGCGCGGCCAGCACGGCGGCGGCCGCAAAGCTTTCCGCCTGCACCCAGAAGTATTTGTCGCCATCGCAGATTTCATCGTGCGGGCCGAAGCCGTAGTGGATGCCGCCATGCACGCCATCCCAGGCCTTGGCCAGCGCCGTGTCGTACAGGGCGCGCGCGCGCGGCAGCAGCCAGTCGGACGGGCCAGCCATGAACTTGGCGTGGCGCTCCATGATCAGCAGCAGCTTGGCCCATTCCGTGAAGTGGCCGGGCTGGTAGCCCCAAGGGCGGAAGATATTGCTCTTGTCGTGCAGGTTGTAGTCCCAGTCGATCGACCAGTCGGACTTGTAGTGCTCCCAGATCATGCCATTGGCCAGGCCGGCCTGGCGCACGGTGATATTGTGTGCCAGGGTTTCGGCGCGATGCAGGTAGCGCGCTTCGCCCGTCGCCTCGAACGCGGCCAGCATGGCTTCGCAGGCGTGCATATTGGCGTTCTGGCCCCGGTAGCCGTCCAGGGTGGCCCAGTCGGCGCTGGCCACGTCCGCATACAGGCCGTGTTCGGGCAGCCAGAAGCGCTGCTCCATCAGTTCGAACGTCTCGTCCAGATACGCGCGTGCTTCCTGCATACCCGCTTGCAAGGCGTGCGCATACGCGAGCAGCACGAAGGCCAGGCCGTAGCAGTGGTTGGCGCCGTCTTCCACCGTCTTGCCGCCGTCTTGCCATTTCAGTTGCCAAGCATAGCCGCCCGTGACCGGATCGCGGTGCACGTCGCGCAAAAAGGCCACGCCGTGGCGCAGGGCCGCCTGGTAATCGTCGTCGCCGAAACGGCGGTAAGCCATGGCGTAATTGAAGATGAAGCGCGTACTGCTGACCAGGTGGCGCGTGCTGGCGTCATACACCGTGCCGTCATCGCGGAAGAAGTGATAAAAGCCGCCGCTCGCATCGATGGCGCGCGGGTGATAAAAGTGCATTGTGTGCAGGATATGCTTTTCGAGCATTTCCCTGGAGCGGAAATCGGGATTCATGAATGTCTCTTCATATTGTTATCGATAACAATGATGATAGCATGCCGCCCCCACTCCGTCATGCCCAGTCAGGGGGTCTTGGCCAGTCTGAGCTTTTCACGCCACAGCGCCGCCTGCGCGGGATCGGCCAGCTGTCCCAGTTCACCCTTAGCGTACACCTGGACCAGCCGTTCCATGGCTTCCACATCGCCCTGCTTCGCGGCCAGCAGGTACAGCGTGAACGGCGCTGGCGCCGGCCCCTGCCGGGTGGGTCCGCCACGGCCCTGCTCCAGCAGGCGCGCGAAGCCCGTCTGGCCCGGTGGACTTTTCGCGATGGCAGCCATTTCGTACCAGCCCAAAGCCGCCTCGTCGCTCTGCGGCACGCCCTGCCCCACTTCGTACGAGTAGGCCACATTGTTCAAGCCGGGCGGGTCGAGCACCTTGGCCGCCTGCATGTACCAGCCAAATGCTTCCTTGCGTTGCGCGTCATCGTGCGCCGTCATCATCAGCCGGTAGCCGATTTCATTGTAGGCGGGGATGAAGCCCTTTTCGGCGTAAAACTTCAGCCAGTGCAGCGCGTGCGCCTGTTCTTCCACGCTGCTGCGGATGTTTTCGAAGTGCATGGCCAGCGTGAAATTGGCCAGCTCCACGCCTTGCGCTGCACCCTTGCGCGACCAGTATTCGCCCAGCTTGCGGTCGATTGCCATGCCCTGGCCCAGCGTGTACGCCACGCCCAGGAAAGCCTGCGCCGGACCATAACCGCCTTCCGCCGATTTCTGCATCCACGCCAGACCCAGGTCGCGGTCGCGCGGCGTGCCCTCGCCTTCGTGCAGCAGTTGCGCCAGGTCCAGCTGGGCGACCGTGTCGCCCCCTTCGGCAGCGATACGCGCCTTCTCGAAGGCGGCGACCTTGTCCGGCGACAGGTCGGCTGGGCGGTTGATCACGGCCTGCACGCGCGCACGCATGTCATCGAGGCCGGACATATCGAATTCGGCCAGCGCCGGATGCTGGCGCGGTGCTTTGGTGGATGCCTGCTGCGCCAGCACGGGCTGCGCCAGCGTCAGGCTCAAGATGAACAGGATAGTCTTCATTTCTTTTCCTTCTCAGCCAGCTTGCCGCGCCATTCGGCGGCCTCTTCGGTATTCGCCTGTTGTCCCAGTTCGCCTTTGACATACACGTCAATCATGCGCCGCATGGCGGGCAGGTCGCCGCTCCATCCGGCCCGTTCATACCAGATCAGCGCCCACTTGTCCGACTGTTTCACACCCAGGCCCAGCTCGTGCGCGCGGGCCAGGTTGCGCATGCCCGCCGGATCCGTTTCACGCGCCGACTTGTCATACCAGGCGAAGGCCTCGCTGCGCTGTTCATCGTCCGTGGCCACCCGCATCAGGCGCTCGCCCAGCGCATTGTAGGCAGGAACAAAGTGCTGCTCTGCCGCCGCCTTCAGCCAGATGATGGCCAGCGCCTGTTCTTCGGCACTGCTGCCGCCGTCGATGAACTCCAGCGCCAGAATCGTTTGCGCCAGTACGTCGCCTTGCGCCACGCCCTTGCGCAGCCAGTACTCGCCCTGCACGCGGTCGATGGGCACCTTGCCGCCTACGGTATAGGCCAGTCCCATGTCTCCTTGTGCCGGCGCATAGCCGCCTTCGGCCGACTTGCGCAGCCAGGCCATCGACTGCGCCGTGCTTTGCGGCGCACCGACGCCCAGCTGTAGCTTGCGTGCCAGTTCCAGCTGCGCCACCACATCGCCCGCTTCGGCAGCACGCCGTGTCTCGGCAAATGCGGCGATATTGGCCGGGTCCCTGGCCGGCGCATCGGCACGCGCTTCGATGGCCAGCAACTGCAGGTCGAGCAAAGTGGGGGAAGTTTGCGCCAGGACTGCCAGCGGCAGCAACAGCGCCAGCGGAATCAAATTCTTGTGCATGCGGGGGAGTCGGGAGGAAGAAAATACGCATGGTAGCCGATGCCCCGCACGGGAGGCGCGCACTGCACGGGAAGTTTGACAGGGTACGCCGGCAGGCTTACATTGCATCAACTAAACCAACCTCCCCAGGAACGCCATGAATCGCCTATCGAAAACCGCCTTGACCTTGCTCGTCGCCCTCGCCGCCAGCGCCACTGCCAGCGCCGCCGACACCCAACTGACGGGCTGCGCCGCCAAGCGCGAAAGCATCCGCAGCGAATTGCGCCAGGCGCAGGAACAGGGCTTGTCCGACAAGGTCGCGGGCCTCACGCGCGCGCTCGACGAAGTCAACGCCCACTGCCGCGACAACATGCTGGTCGAACGTCACAACAAGAAGGTGCTGAAGGCGCAGGCGAAGGTGAACCAGACGGAGCGTTCGCTGCGCCTGGCCCAGGAAGCGAACAAACAGCCGAAAAAGATCGCCAAGCTGGAAGGCAAGCTGGAAAAAGCCAGGGCGGATCTGGCCGCCCTGCAGGCACAACAGCCTTAAGCTTTCTCCCCCAGCAGTTGATAAATGCTGGAAAAATCCAGCGCGCCCGCTCCCGCCTTGCTGTGCACACTATATAAATTGCGCGACAAGGCGCCCAGCGGCACGCTCGCACCGCTGGCCAGCGCGCTTTCCACGGCCAGGCCCAGGTCTTTCAGCATCAGGTCGACGCCAAAGCCGCCCGTGTAGCCACGCGACGCGGGCACGTTCTCCGCCACGCCGGGGCACGGGTTGTACACTTCCAGGGTCCAGTTGCGGCCCGAGCTTTTCGCCATCACGTCCGACACCACCTTCGGGTCCAGGCCATTGGCCACGCCCAGGCGTATCGCTTCGCTGGTGCCGATCATGAGTATGCCCAACAGCATGTTGTTGCAGATCTTGACCGTCTGGCCGCAACCCGAGCCGCCCGCGTGGAAAATCGCCTTGCCCATGATCTCCAGGTAGGGTCGCGCCGCCGCCAGCGCGGACTCTTCGCCGCCCACCATGAAGGTCAGGGTGCCGTTGGTGGCGCCCGCCGTGCCGCCCGAGACGGGCGCATCCAGCATGGGCATGCCCTTCTCCCGCGCAGCGCGGCCCACCTGGCGCGCCGCTTCGGTGGAGATCGTCGAGCAGTCGATCAGCAGGGTGCCGGGCCGCGCCTGCGCCAGGATGCCAGTCCCACCCAAAGGGTTACCCAAATAAGCACCCAGCACGTGGCGGCTGGCAGGCAACATGGTAATGACGATGTCGGCCGCCTGGATCGCCGCCGCCTGGTCATCGGACACCAGGCCGCCGCCATTGGCAAACTGCCGTACGCTGGCCGGCAGCAAGTCAAAGCCCGTGACCGCATGGCCGGCGCGCACCAGGTTCTGCGCCATGGGCAGCCCCATGTTGCCGAGGCCGATAAAAACGATGTTTGCGCTCATCACCGCCCCTTATTTCATCGAAATGGTGGTATTGACGCCGCTGCCGCCGTCGTCCGGGGCGAACCAGCGCGCCGTGACGGTCTTGGTCTGCGTCCAGAAGTACAAGGCTTGCTTGCCGTTCGGGCCCAGGTCGCCCAGTTTCGACGCGCGCGACCCCGTAAAACTGAAATAGGCGACAGGGACGGGTATGGCAACGTTGATACCCACCTGCCCCACGTCGATCTCGTTCTGGAATTTGCGCCCTGCCCAGCCGGACGAGGTGAAGATCGAGGTGCCGTTGCCGTTCGGGTTCGCGTTGATGAAGGCGATGGCCTGGTCCAGGGTTTCCGTCTCGACGACGCACATGGCGGGGCCGAAGATTTCCTGCGTGTAGACGGAATTCGATGCTGCCACCTTCGAGAAAATCGTCGGCCCCATGAAGTTGCCGCCCTCGTAGCCGGCCACCTTGAGGCCACGGCCGTCCAGCAGCAATTCCGCGCCTTCGTCCACGCCCGCCTGTATCAGCTTTTCGGCGCGCTGCATGGCCGCTTTCGAGACCATCGGCCCCAGGTCCGCCGTGCGGTCGCTGCCCGGCCCCACTTTCAACGCTTGCGAGCGGGCGACGATTTCCGGCAGCCAGGAACGCGCCTCGCCCACCAGCACCACCACGGAATTGGCCATGCAGCGCTGGCCGGCCGCGCCGAAGGCGGCGCCGATCAGGTTATTGATCGCCTGTTCCTTGTTAGCGTCGGCCAGCACCACGCAATGGTTTTTCGCCCCCATCATCGATTGCGCGCGCTTGCCAGATTCGCTGGCGCGGCGGTACACATGCGTGCCCACGTGGGTGGAGCCGATGAAGGACACGGCCTTGATGTCGGGATGGTCGCACAGCATGTTGACGACGTCGGCACCGCCATGCACGACGTTCAGCACGCCGGCCGGCAAGCCCGCCTGGTACATCAGTTCGACCAGGTACATGGTCGACGACGGATCCTGCTCCGACGGTTTCAGGACAAAAGTATTGCCGCAGGCGATAGCGATGGGGAACATGAAGCACGGCAGCATGACGGGGAAGTTGAAGGCCGTGATGCCGGCACCCACGCCCAGCGGCTGGTAGATATTGTAGACATCGACGCCGGTGGCCGCGTTTTCAGCAATTTCTCCCAGCTGCAGGGTGGCGATCGAGCACGCGTGCTCCACCACTTCCAGGCCGCGCATGACTTCCCCTTCCGCGTCGGGCAGGGTCTTGCCGTGCTCACGCGTGATCAGTGCGGCCAGAGTGCCGATATTTTCGCGGATCAGGTGCTGGTACTTGAGCATGATGCGCATGCGCGCGGCCAGCGGGGTATGCCGCCACGTCTTGAATGCTTCCTTGGCCGTGGCGACGGCCAGCTTGACTTCGTCCGGCGTGGAAAACGGCACCTTGGCGACGATTTCCTGCGTGGCCGGGTTGACGACGTCGCGCCACTCGGTGCTGATTGAAGCGTGGTGCTTGCCGCCGATATGCAGGGGGATGCTTGGGACTTGGGTGAGTGCTTGGTTCATGGTTTGCTCCGGGTGTGCGATATTCATAGGGTGCGGCTGAGCAAATGAGTACTGGGGTCAGACCCGCCGGGGGAATTTCCCCCAGTGGGGGAAATTCCGATTCCGAAGGAACTGACCCCGGCCCTCTGCTGCTCAGCCGAAAATTATTTCTTGACCAGGTTGCACGCGGCCGCATCCATAGGCTTGAAGGCCTGGTCGGCGGGGATGGTAGACAGCACCTTCAGGTAATCCCACGCGCCTTTCGATTCGGCCGGGGTTTTCACCTGCACCAGATACATGTCGTGGATGACGCGGCCATCGGGACGGATGGAGGCGTTGTTCATGACGGCATCCTTGATGGGCAGTTCGCGCATTTTCTGGGCGACGATCTTCGAGTCGTCACTCTTGGCGGCCGCCACCGATTTCAGGTAGTGGTAGACGCTGGAATACACGCCCGCCTGCACCATGGTTGGCTTGGCGCCCTTGTTGAGCGCCTCGAAACGCTTGGCGAAGGCGCGGCTGCGGTCATCAAAATCCCAGTAAAAACCGTCCGCGTAGACCAGGCCCTGGGCCGTTTCCAGCCCCAGCGCGTGCACGTCGGAGAGGAATACGAGCAAGGCGGCCAGCCGTTGGTCCTTGCCGCTGCCGATGCGGAATTCGCGCGCCTGCTTGATGGCGGATACCGTGTCGGCGCCGCCATTGGCCAGGCCGATCACCTGCGCTTTCGAGCCTTGCGCCTGCACCAGGAAGGACGAGAAATCGGACGCGTTGAGCGGATGACGCACGGCACCCAGCACCGTGCCGCCATTGCGCTTGACGACTTCGCTGGCATCCTTTTCCAGCGAATGGCCGAACGCATAATCGACGGTGACGAAATACCACGATTTCTGCCCTAATTTAGTCAGTGCCGCCGCCGTGCCGGCCGCCTGCGAATAGGTATCGAACATCCAGTGGAAGCCGTTCGGCGAGCAATCCTCGTTCGTCAGGCGCCCGGTGGCAGGGCCGCTGAACATGGCGATGCCGCCCTTCTCTTTCATCAGCTTTTGCACGGACAGGGCCACCGAGGAGTTGGTGAGATCGGCGATGGCGTCGACCTTGTCGCGGTCTATCCATTCGCGCGCCTTGGAGGCGGCGATGTCCGCCTTGTTCAAGTGGTCGGCCGAGAGGATTTCGATCTTCATGCCCTTGCATTCGGCTTTCAGGCAATCTTCGACGGCCATCTGGCTGGCGACGACGGAGCCGCGCCCGCCCATGGCCGAATACGGGCCGGACATGTCGGTCAGGATGCCGACCTTGACGACGCCATCGGAAATCTGCGCCTGCGCGCCGCCAAAGGAAAGGGAAAGCGCCAGCGCGCCCATGGCCAGTACGGTTTTTTTCATGCGTGTCTCCAGGTGGATGGGTTTTCTTATATGTTTAGATGCATTCTGCATGTGTAAAAATATGCACTCAAGTGAAATTAATGCATAATTCCTTTGCAAAAATGCACAGAGAGGGATTGCCATGCTCGATTGGGACAATGTACGGGTCTTCCTGGAACTGACGCGCAGCGCTGGCCTGGTGGATGCGGCGAAAAAGCTGGGCATCGACCATTCCACCGTGTCGCGGCGCATGCGCAAGTTCGAGGAGCAGGTGGGCACGCAGCTCTTCGACCGCAACTACGTGGGCTACCAGCTGACGCCCGAGGGCCACCGCCTGATGGAATACGCGGAAACGATGGAAAGCACGGTGTTTGCCGCCACCGAGGAACTGGGCGAACATAACCGCCTGCTGTCGGGCCAGGTGCGCCTGGGCGCTACCGAGGGCTTCGGCGCCATCGTGCTGGCGCCCCACCTGGCGCAGTTTTGCGGGAGATACCCGCACATCAGCGTGGACCTGATCGCCGTACCCCGTTTCGTCAGCCTGTCCAAGCGCGAGGCGGACGTGGCCATTTCCATCGAGCGCCCCCTCTCTGGCCCGTATGTCGTGACGAAGCTGTCCGACTACCGCTTGAAACTGTATGCCACGCCGGCCTACCTGGCGCGCCACGCGCCCATTACCAGCGTGGCGCAACTGGCGCAGCACCCCATCATCGGCTACGTGGACGACCTGGTCTTCAGCGCGGAGCTGCGCTACATGGACAATGTGGCGCCCGATTCGCTGCGCGCGTTTCGCAGCACCAGCGTGATCGCGCAATACCACGCGGCGCGCGCGGGCCAGGCGCTGGCGATCCTGCCCTGCTTCGTGGCCCAGCAGTCGAACGAACTGGTACCCGTGCTCGAGGGCGAGATCGATTTGCTGCGCGCCTTCTGGATGATTTCACCGAGCGAACGGCGCAATATCGCCAGGGTCAGCGCCCTGTGGAATTACCTGCGTACCGCCATCGACCTCAATCACGCCTACCTGATGGGAGACGCGGCCAGCCCCAGCTGGCCCGCTTAAGCAAGCTGCGGCGCGCTACACTGTCGCCACTTACCGCGTAAATAAAGGAGAATGCCATGCTGATGGATGCGAACCAGGCTGTTTTGGTCATTGTCGACCTGCAAGGGCGCTTGATGCCGGCCATCCACGATGCGGGCCTGGTGCTGGCGCAGAACCTGCGCCTGGCAAAGATCGCCCGCCTGCTCGACGTGCCCGTGCTGGGCACGGAACAGAACCGCCAGGGACTGGGACCGAACGTGGAAGAAATCGCCGCCCTGTGCGAACAGACCTTGCACAAGACGCATTTCGGCGCCTGTGCCGACGGCTTGCAAGCCATACTGCCCACCGGGCGCAGACAGATCGTCGTCACGGGTTGCGAAGCCCATGTGTGCATGTTGCAGACGGCCATCGGCCTGCTGGAGCTGGGGTATGAGGTGATCATCGCCATCGATGCCGTCGGTTCGCGCCAGGGCGCCAGCCGCGATGCGGCACTGGCCCGCCTGGGCAAGCTGGGCGCCCATCTGGTGACGGTGGAAATGCTGGCCTTTGAATGGCTGCGCGACTGCAAGCACCCGCGTTTCCGCGAGGTGCTGGCGCTGATCAAATAGCCATTCTCACGCAATAGACTAGCCTAGAAATAACGCACCCACGCCTGCTTCGACGTGCGCTTGTAATTAGCAAACGCGCGGCAGGGAAAGTACAGCAAGGGCATCAGGGACAGCGCGATCAGCCACACTTGCCAGATATGTTCGACGCCATAGCGGGCACCATGATTGGCGCCCAGCACCGCCGTCAAGGTGATGCCGATGGCCAGCAGCAGATACAGGTGCAGCAGATAATAAAACATGGGCGCGCCGCCAAAGGTGGCGCAAGCCCGTGTAAACCAGTTGTCGACGCTTTCCAGCCAGGCCAGGCCCAGCAGGCCCAGGCCCAGGGTAAACAGCAAAAAGTCCAGCGAAGGCGGATACTTGGTGAAGTTCAGCACGCTCATGGCCGTGCGCACGGCCGTCTCGTCCGCCACCCACGGCAGGGTTTCGCCATACAGATTGAAGCCGCGCAGCACGGCCAGCAGCAGCAAGCTGCCACCGCCCAGCGCCAGCAGCAGGCGTCTTCTCCCCTCCGGCGAACGGCTGCGCGCATACAGGGGTCCGGCCGCATAACCAAGCACGATCACGCCTATCCACGGCAGCAGCGGATAGCTGACCTTGATTTTCATGGCGCCGTCCGCCACCAGATAAGCACGTTGCAGCAGCACCGTCAGCAGATAATAAGCAAAGCTGCCCTCTTCCGCGCGCAAACCAGTCAACAGATGCTGTCCCGCGATAATCGCCACGCCCAGCAGCGCCAGCACTTTCAATGGCAACCGGTGCAGCACGGCCAGCGCCATCATGGCCAGGCCGATGACCCAGATCACCTGCAAATACAGCACGGCTGGCGGAAACGCCCCGCTCCAGGCGAAGTTGACGAACACCAGTTCCAGCACCACCAGCAGCAAGCCCCGCTTGAACAAAAAGCCGGCAGCGCTGCGGGGGCCGGCGGCCGGATGCGCATACAGCCAGGCCGACAAGCCCGTCAGGAAGACGAACATGGGCGCGCAAAAGTGCGCGGCCAGGCGCGTGAAGAACAGGGCCGGATCGACGCTGGCCACATCCATCGGGTCGCCGACCTGGTGGTGCAGGAAGACCGTTTCGCGCACATGGTCGAACAGCATGATCAGCATGACGAGGCCGCGCATGACGTCGATGACGGCGATGCGGGTGCGCAGGGTGACGGGGGAATTTAGGGATGTGGAAACAGTCATTAGTTTATGTCTATGTATTGGTGCCTTGGTGCGTTGGAGTGTCGTAGACGTCACTTGCCGCACAGGCAAAAATCCGGGGTCAGACCCGTCGGGTCTGACCCCAGCTTTATGCTGATGGTTCTAAACAATGCCCCGGCATTTAGCAAATCAAAACCTGTAATGCGCATTCAGGGTCACCGTGCGCTCCGCCCCCGGCGCCACCCACAGCTGGCTATAGGAACTCGCATAGTAGCTGCGGTTGAACAGGTTTTCCACGCTCAAAGCCAGGCGCAGCTTCGCAGTCGGCGAATAGGAAGCAAGCAGCCTGGCCGTCGTATAGGCCGGCAGGGTAAAGCTGCTGCTGACGGCGACGTCGCCCAGGCGCTCGCCCACGTACTGCACCCCGCCGCCCACGCTGGCCGTGCCAGCACCGAGCGCGAATTGCTGCGTGGCCAGCAGGTTGGCGCTGTGGCGCGGCACGTTGGCGAAGCGGCTGCCCGTCAAAATCGTATTGTCGCCGCGCGTGACGGTGGCGTCCGTGTACGAATAGGCGCCCGAGACGCGCAAGCGGCGCGCCACTTCGCCCGACACGTCCAGTTCCAGGCCCCGGCTGCCCACCTCGCCCGCTGCAATCGCGAAGTCCGTGTTGGCGGGATTCGTCGTCAGCACATTGCTCTTGCGGATGTCGTACACGGCCACGGTGCCCGTCAGTTTGCCCGTATCCAGCTTCGCGCCCAGCTCATACGAGCGGCTGCGCTCTGCAGGGAAGGCCTGGTTGTCTATGCTGATGCCGCTGTTGGGCCGGAAGCCCTTGGCCACGCTCGCATACAGCGACCATGTTGTTGACGGCTGGTAGACGAGGCCCGCGCGGGGACTGGTGGCCGACAGCGACTGGCGGTTGCTCACGTTCAGGCGATTGTTCGTGACGTCCTGCGTGTATGTATCTCGGCGCACGCCGACCAGCGCCTTCCACCGCGCGCCCAGGTCCAGTTGATCTTGCACATACAGGCCGCGTGCCTGTTGCCCTTCCTGCGTGTCGATGGACAGGGCCAGCGGAGCGGCCTTGCCGCCATACACGGGCGCAAAAATATCGATGGCATACGCATTGGCGGCCGATGGATTGCGCCGCAGCTGTACCCGATGGTCGTCGAAGTGATAGGCGTCGACACCGGTCAGCACCTCGTGCGCCAGCGCGCCAGTCCTGAACTTGCCCAGTAATTCAACGCGGGCCGACACGTCGGTGGCCGAAAAATCGCGGTGGCGGCGCTGGCGGTTCAGGGTGTGGCCATCGGCCAGCAGCTTGTTCGCCTCGGTCGAATAGCCGTTCAATGCACTGTCGCGATAAGAGGCACCTGCCTGCAACGTCCAGTCGTCGGACAGCGCGTGGTGGATAAATAGCTGCTGCCCCAGCGACTTGACCGTCATGGGGCCGTCGTCCGGTTCGCCCAGGAAGCGCGAGACGGGTACGGCTCCCAGCTTGCCATTCACGGCCACCACGCCCCGGTCGAACGGCGCGCGCTGCCGCACCGCTTCGATTTCATACGACACGGTCGTGTGCTCGCCCACCAGCCAGAGGAAGGAGGGAGAAAACAGGCTGCGCTCGACTTTCAAGGTATCGCGGAAGCTGTGTCCTTCTTCATGCGCCGCGTTCAGGCGGTAGGCGATGGTCTCGCTCAAGGGCCCCGTCAAGTCCAGCGCGGCGCGGCGCGTGCGGAAGCTGCCGCGGGCAACATCGGCGCTGTATTCCGGTGCGAACTTCGGCTTTTTCGTCGTGATATTAACGGTACCGCCCGGCTCGCCCCGGCCATACAGGGCCGAAGCGGGGCCTTTCAGCACTTCCACGTTCTGCGTGTTGCCGGCGTCGCGCATGCCGTTGTAGCCCCGGCTGGAACTGAAACCGTTGACCATGTAGTCGGAACCGAAATTCGGATCGCCCGTGAAGCCGCGCATGGCGTAGCTGTCCCATAGGCCGCCCAGCGGGCTTTGCTTCGCGATGCCGCTGGCCAGGTCCAGCGCACCGGCCAGTGTCGTCACGCCCGCGTCGCGCAGCAGGTCGCTGTTCAGCACGCGCACGCTTTGCGGCAAGTCCATCAGCAAGGCATCCGTCTTGGTGGCGCCCGTGGCGGACAGGCTGCGGTAATGCTGGCGCTGCGCACTGACGGTGACGACAGCGTCGGACGGCGCGGAATCGGCAGCGGCGCTGTCGACTGCCAGTGACCAGGGGCTGGCAGCGGCCAGCAGGAGCGCCACGGGGCGGCGTGAAAACAAGGACATGGGATACCTGACAATAGCGCAAATTAATGCAATAGACTTGCATTATAATTGATAATCAATTCCCATTAAAGCCTTCCCGGAAGATCTGCGCCAAAAAATCCACGAACACTTGCACCTTGGCCGCACGCAGCTGGCGCGGGTGGAACAGCGCCCACAAATCGGGTCCCCGCGTGCGAAACGGCAGTAACACTGGCACGAGGCTGCCCTCGCGCAGCGGCTGCAGCACGGAGACGGACAGCGCCTGGACGATGCCACAACCGGCCTGGGCGGCGGCGATCATCGATTCGATATGGTCGAAGGCCAGGGTGGCCGCAGGCGTGTGGGCATACGGTTCACCCGCGCCCCCGTCCTGGAACAGCCAGGGCCGCACCTGGCGCGATTTCGGGTACAGGAAATGCAGACAGGAAAACTGATCCAGTTCCTGTGGCGACTGCGGCATGCCATGCCGGGCGACAAAGGCGGGCGAGGCGCAGCACAGATAATCCATTGCCAGCAGGCTGCGCGCCACCAGCGATGAATCCTGCGGCTCGCCGATGCGCAGCATGACGTCGACGCCCTCTTCCACCATGTCGACCAGGCGGTCGCTGACCGTCAGGCGCAGGGCGATGTCGGGATAGGCGGCGATAAAGCGGGGCAAGGCGGGCGCCACCAGGTTGCGGCTGATGCTGCTGGGCATATCCACGCGCAAGCTGCCCGATGGCCGCGCGGCCGCCTGCAGCAGGCTCGTTTCCAGCGCCGCCATGTCGGCCAGCATCTGGCGCGCCTGCGCATGGCACTGCAGGCCTTCAGCCGTGAGCGACATGCTGCGCGTGGTGCGCTGCAAGAGCCGTACGCCGAAATGCTTTTCCAGCGCCGCCACCTGGTTCGTCACGGACGAGGTCGAGATGCCCAGACGCTGCGCTGCCTTGCTGAAGCCGCCCGCCTCGACCACCGCGCAAAACACCTGCATCGCTTCCAGCCTGTCCATTTCTGTCTCCCTGTGAACTCCTTGATGCCGGCGATTATCCACGATACTGAAATAGTGCATCGGGCCGCGCCCCGTTTTTCTTTGTGCCGTCGCCGCCTAGACTGGGGCATCAACCACAGGAGAACCCCATGCAAGCCCTCGTCCTCACCACCTTTGCCGCCCCCATGACCATAGCAAACCTGCCCTTGCCACAGCCCGGCCCCGGCCAAGTCCTCGTGCGCATCGCCGCCAGCGGCGTCAATCCGCTGGACACGAAAATCGCCGCCGGCACCGCCCCGCACGCCCGGCCCCGCCTGCCCGCCATCCTCGGCATCGACGTGGCCGGCACGGTGGCGGCCGTGGGCGAGGGCGTGACGACTTTTCACGTTGGCGCAACAGTCTATGGCATGGCGGGCGGCATCGGAGGTGTCCAGGGCTCGCTAGCCGAGTACGGCGTCTTCGACGCTGCCCTGCTGGCGCCCGTGCCGCCAGCGCTGAGCATGCGCGAAGCGGCCGCCCTGCCCCTCGTTTTCATCACGGCCTGGGAAGGGCTGGTCGACCGCGCCCATGTGAAGGCGGGCGACACCGTACTGGTGCATGGCGGCGCGGGCGGCGTTGGGCACATGGCCGTGCAGCTCGCGCTCACCTTTGGCGCCACGGTGTATGCCACGGGCAGCGCCGCCAGCCGCGCTGCCATCGAGGCGCTGGGCGCGCGCTTCATCGATTACCGCACCAGCACGGTGGATGACTACGTGGCCGAACACACGGGCGGCGCCGGCTTCGACATCGTCTACGATACGGTGGGCGGCGCCACCCTGGACGCCAGTTTCCGGGCAGCGAAGGTTTATGGTGGCCATGTCGTCAGTTGCCTGGGCTGGGGCACGTTCGCCCTGAGCCCGCTGACGGCGCGCGCGGCCAGCTACTCGGGCGTGTTCACCTTATTGCCCCTGTTGAGCGGCGAGGGCCATGCGCGCCATGGCGCGATCTTGCGCGAAGCTAACAAGCTGATCGACGCGGGCAAGCTGCGGGTGCGGCTTGATCCACGCCGCTTTAGCTTGCGCACGGTGCACGATGCGCATGTAGCCCAAATCGATGGCAGCGCGCGCGGCAAGCTGGTGGTGGATGTGGCCAATTGAACGCCGGCTTGTTACTTGCAGGCCGAAGCGTTAATATGCAAGAATATACTTGCATATCAAGATGAGGCCGGGAATGCGTGAAAAGCTGGAAAAACTGCTGGCGCAGGGACGCGACAGCGCCCTGCTGCGCTTCGGCCTGGCCGACGCCTGTCTGAAAGAGCATGACGCCGGGCAAGCAGCCCTGCACTTGGCGCAGGCGACGCAACAGCAAGCGGGCTATTCCGCCGCCTGGAAACTGCTGGGCAAGGCCTTGCAGCAGCTGGGCCGGCTGGACGAAGCGCAGGCCGCCTGGACAACGGGCGTGACTGTGGCCCAGCAGAAAGGCGACCTGCAAGCCGTCAAGGAAATGACGGTGTTCCTGAAACGCCTGCAAAAACAGCAGCAGGCGGCAGAGTAAAACGATTAATGCGCGTGCGCGGCGTCTTTGGCTTCGGCTGGTAACGCAACGCCCCGTTCTTTCGCCAGGCGCTTGGCCAGCATGCCGCCCGCTTCGGCTGCATAGGCGCGGCAGGCGTTGGCGTCAATCAGGGGATTGTCCGTGCCGCTGCGCTTGGCCGCCTTGCCCAGCACGTCCGTCGTGCCCGGATGCACGGGGATGATGATGTCGCATGGCAAGGCAGCCACCTTGGCGATGCTCGCTTCGAACGAGGCCGAAACGTCAGGCGAGCCACCCTTGCCCGCGCCTTTGCCCGTATAGCGGAAATCGCCGCTGGCATACGGGTTCAGGCTATCCGCATACACCACATCCAGGCAGCGCTGGCCTTCGCACGACGTCCAGGTCCATGTCGTGCCGCCGGGCGTGTGGCCCGGCGTCATGTGGGCCGTCAAGGTCAAAGGGCCCACCTTGACGGTATCGCCCTCGCCCACCAGGCTGACCTTGCTTATCTTGGCAACGTGCACGACGGGATCGGCCTGGTACTGCGGATCATCTTTGCCATTGGTGCCGCTTTGCAACACCGGGGCCGCCGCTGCGCTGGCCATGACGGTGGCGCCACTGGCCCGCTGCAGCGCGGCGATGCCGCCCGCATGATCCCAATGGGCATGCGAATTGAGGATGTATTTCACGTCCTCGATGCGAAAACCCAGCGCCTTGATGCTGGCGATGATCAGGGGTGCCGATTGCGGCAGCGCGCCGTCGAGCAGGATATGGCCCTGCGGACTCGTCACCAGCACGGCGGACAGACCGGCCGTGCCCACATACCAGCTGTTGCCATGGATATTGAACGGCTTGACGGGCGCATTCCATTCTTTGCAATTATCGCAATTGACCGGTTTATCCTGCACCGGTGCCGGCGTCTTCGCCTGCACCGTACCTGCCGCCATGGTCGCAACCGTAGCCAGCATCAACTTCGCCAATAGTGTCATCTTCATCTCCAGAGTGTAAAAAGAAGGGCGCCCGCACTGGCGCGCCCGGGGGGGGTATCACTACATGCGGCCAGTCCTGTCGGCCAGGGTGTCGCGGATGTGTCCGGCGTCGAGCGAGCGCCGCTGCGCGCCATCGGCGTCCAGCAGCACCACGGTGACGTGCTTGCCGCCGCTGCGCATGCGCATGGTCAGGCAGCTGCCCGCCTCGTGGCTGCTGCCCGTCTTGGACAGCAAAATGTCCCAGCCCTTGCCGCCTACCAGCGGATTCGTGTTGTGCAGGGTGCGCGTCTTGCCATTGACGGCCACGCTGGCCTGCGGGTGGCTAGTGATGCGGGCAATGTCCGGATAGCGCGCGGCGGCCGCCACGATCTTGGCCACCTCGCTGGCCGTGGAGGTATTCGCGGGAGAACTGCCGACCGGGTCCGTCAGGGTGGTGCGCACCAGGCCCAGGCTGTGGATCTTCGCCTGCAGTGCCTGATGAAACGCCGCACTGCCACCCGGATAGGTGCGCGCCAGCGCGGCGGCGGCGCGGTTTTCGGACGGCAGCAGCGCCAGTTGCAACAGCGCGCCGCGCGACACGGCCACGCCGTCGGCCAGCAGGCTGTGGCGCTGCAGCGAAGAGTCGCCATCGGCGCGCACGATGCGCAGCTGTTCATCCGGGTCGAGGCCCGCGTCCAGCACCACCATGGCCGTCATCAGCTTGGTGATCGAAGCGATGGGCACGACGGCGTCCGCATCTTTCGCCATCAATACCTTGCCGCTGGCGTCGTCGAACACCAGCATATGTTTCGCGCTGACGGGCAAGGCCAGCATGCCGGCGGCGGCCTCGGCCAGGGTCGCCCCGCTGACGGCAGGCTTGCCCTGCACCTGCAGCAGCAAGGTGGCGCAGGCCAGCAGCAAGGCGGGCACGGCCAGTTTCCAGCCGGCCGTGTCGGGGCCGGGCGCCATCAGGCGTTCGATGCGCGTCAGCAGCGCTCCGCCCCGGGCCGACATCAGCAAGCCGGGCTGGCTCGGCGTGGCAGCGTGCAAGGACAGCGCATGCAGCGCCGTGGCCAGCTGCTGCGGGTCTTGCAGTGCCTGTGCAGCCAGGGCGTCGGCCACCTGTTCGCGCTCGGCCCGCATGCGCGCCGACAGCCACCAGACGACTGGATGGAAGAACAGCAGCGCCTCGGCCACGCTTTGCAGCAGATTGACCAGGTAATCCCAGCGCCGCACGTGCGCCAGCTCATGCGCCAGCAGCGCCTCGAGCAGGGCGACGGGCATGCCGCTTAGCAAGGCGGCTGGCAGCAGGATGACGGGGCGCCAGAAACCCACGGTCACGGGGCTGGACAGTCCCGCGTGCAGCTTCAGCGGCACTTGCTGACTGCCGCGCAAGCCCATGCGCAGCGCCAGCGCATCGAGGCGCGTCTGCCAGATGGCCGGCGCGGCCACTGCCTGGCGGCGCAGCTTGCCGACCCATGCCAGGCCCAGGCACAGGCGCAAGCTCATCAGCCCAACGCCCGCGCTCCAGGCCAGCACCAGGGCCGGCATCCACGCTTGCAGCGCGGCGCGCCAGGCGGGCGGCGCGGCCATCGGCAACTGGGCCAGCGATGTGCCAGACAGGAGAGTAAGCAGATGAAGCAAGGGAATACACAGGCATAGCAGCAGCGCCAGCGCGCAGACCGCATAGCGCCAGCGCGCGCTGGCGTGGCGCAGCAGCCAGAGCAGGACAGCGGACACGGCGCCGACGATCACGCCCTGCCAGACAAAGTACAGCAAGACCCAGCCCAGCGCCGGGACAAGGTTGCCCAACTCTATGCCCAAGCGCATGTCCAGGTTCATGGCGCCTTGCCATCCTTGCTGCGCAGTACCTTTTCAATTTCCAGGCGTTCCGCGTCGCTCACGTGTTCACGCAGCGCCGTCAGCACCAGCGCCTTGCCGGAACCGGAAAACACCTTGCCGATCAAATCCTTGAGCAAACTGGTTTGCAACTTTTCCTGCGCGTCGACGGCGGCATACAACTGCGGCCGCTGGCTTTCATCGCGGCTCAAGAGTCCCTTGCCATGCATCAATTGCAGCTGGCGCAGCACGGTGGCGTAACTGGCGTCGGCACGCTCTGCAGCCAGGGCGTCGTACACGGCCCGGGCGTCGGAAGGACCGCGTTGCCACAAGATGCGCAGCAAGTCCAGTTCGGCGGCCGTGGGATGGGGGGTGGAAGTATTTTTTAACATGCAGCCAGAATACCCATTCTAGAATCGATTGTCTAGAACTTTTTTTCTAGAGAGCGAAAGGAGCTAAAAATCGCGCAAATGGTCGAACAACTCCAGCAAGGCCGCTTCGTCGACGAGCGCCGCACCCTGCTCTCCCAGCTGCTGTACCAGCTGAGCCAGCAACGCCACCAGCACCACGTAAATTTCCTCGCGTTCCACCGTCTCGATGATGCCAGAGCGCCGGTCCATCTTGTTGAAGGCGTCCACATAGGCGGCGACCATGGCCTCCAGCGCCGCAGTGGCGGCCGTTGCCTCCATGGCGGCATCGATGCTGCGCGTCACGGCCAGCATGTTCTTGTAGGCCAGTGCCGCCTTTTTCGCATACGCGGGAGAAATATGCTCGCGGCCATCCCAGTCGCGGAAGGGGTTGAGCAGGTTTTCAGCCAGCCATTCCGGCTTGCGCGCCTTGGTCACCGATAAGTCCAGTCCCAGCGCCGCCGCTTTCTTGTAACCGGCCTTGATGACCTTGGCCGCATCGGCGGGCAAGCTGGTCATCCTCAGGGTTCCCAGCTTCGGCAATTGTGTGGCAAGAGGAAAGTCCTCCGCCTTGAAACCGAACAGATCATAGGTGGTAAACATTTGCAGCTGGGTCAGCTGCGCAAGGCTGCTCATATGCGACGCCAGCCCCGGCTTGCCCCAGATCCGCAAGGCCGTCAGATGAGGAAAGCGCTGTGCCACTTGTGCCAAATCAACTTCTTTCATGCTCACCAGCGACAGGCCACCCAGCCGGTCGAGACCGTGGAACGGCGGCAGCGCGTGCGTACACTGGAGTGTCAGATGGCGGCCATCCGCGCCATCGTCGATGCGCAACGACGGCGACGGCGCGCTGCGCAGCGCGAGAAGGCTCAAGCCTTTGTTCAAGACCAGGCTGGTGACGCCATCGGGCTGCAGGATCAGGCGTTCCAGGCCGCTGCCGCTGAAATCGAGCACATGCACTGTCGATGATTGCCAGTGCAGTTCATTGATGAAGGGATTGCCCTGGATAAACTCCATCAATGCCTGCGTGCCGTCACCAGTCTCGATCGACATCAGGCAAGGCAGTTGCTCCAGCTCGGACATGTCGCCCAGCGCCTGCAAGACGCTGTCATTGATTTTCGTCGCATCCTGCCGGAAGGCCTGGCCGCCGAGCGTCACTTCATGCTCGCGCGACGCTGCCTTGAACTGCTGGCGCCGCACCGGATCGATGCGCTCCCAGCGGCGTTGGCGTACAACGCTATCCCCCACGTTCCAGCCGCTGCGGTAGCTATTGACTTCCACATCGACCAGCGGCGCGATATTGCCAACGAGGGTATGTCCAGGCGGCACATTCGCCGTGGCATAGCAGTGATCGTGGCGCTTATTCCAGAAGAAATAGTCGCACACAAGCGGCTGCATGGCTTGCACGGCCGCCGCATCGGGCAAGGCGTCACCGCTCCAGTCCAGCTCCAGCACGGCAGCGAGCGGCCTGGACGAGGACGCATCCTTGATGCGGGTGACCTGGCAAGCCACATATTGCTGCAGCTCGGACGAAAACACACAGTAAACATCTCCAACATTCGGTAGCACGCATTTTCCTTTTCAGAACACCTGACGGTCGAATGCCGGAAGATAGCAAAAATGTTGCCCCCCTGTCGTCCCGCTCAGTGCGCGTGCAGCTTGTGGTGCATGCGCCGCAGCCCCAGCCAGACGCCGGCCGCCACGAAGGGCACCAGGGCGCCGACGAGGATTTCAGGGTTCACGGGCAAGCCCATCACCTTGGCCGCCTTGCCCGTGTAGCTGAACAGGCCGATTACGTAATACGAGATTGCCGCCACGGAGAGGCCTTCCACCGCTTGCTGCAGCTGCAGCTGCTGCGCCGCGCGGGCGTTCATCGATTGCAGGATTTGCCGGTTTTGCAATTCCTGCACGATGCCCACGCGCGTGCGCAGCAAATCATTCGTGTTGGCGATACGCTGCGCCATCGCTTCCTGTCGGCTGGCCATCGCTTCGCAGGTATTCATGGCGGGCGTCAAGCGGCGATCCATGAATTCCTCGACCGTGGGAATACCCTCGATGCGCACTTCGCGCAATTCCTCGATGCGCGCCTTGACCAGGCCCATGTAGGCTTTCGAGGCAGAAAAACGGTAGCTATTGTCAAGTGACAGCTTTTCAATGCGGGCCGCCAGGCGCGTGATGCGGTCAAGCAAGGCTTGCTCCGCAAGGCCCTCGTCGCCCTTGGCCAGGCCCGGCGCGTCATCGGTGTCTACCATGGCGGCGGCCAAGGTCGCCAGTTCGTTCTCGATGGCGTTCAAGGATGGCGCCGCCTGCATGGCGTAGGGCAAGCCCAGCAATGCCATCATGCGGTAGGTTTCGATTTCCAGCACGCGCTGCACCAAACGGCCCGACTGCTGCGAGCGCATGCCCGCATCGCGGATGACGAAACGGCTGAAGCCGTCAGACTGGATGGTGAAGTCCGTCCACAATTCGCCACCCTGCAACACCTTGCTGCCGGCCAGGGTATTGCCCTCGAATACGCGTGACAAATCCTGCATGAAAATCTCGGCGGGCTCCGTCGCCTGCTCCAGCACCACGTGCGCGGCCACCATCAGCTTGCCCTTCAAGCCCGCCAGCCATTGCTGCGGCAACTGTTCCAACGGCATGCGCTCGAACGCCTGCTCCAGCGGCAAGGCGGCGCCCCCATGTTCGGCGAAGGTAAACGTGGCAAATTCCGTGTGGCATTCCCATTTCAGGCGGAAACGGCCAAAGTCGTAATAAAAATACTTGGCTTCGGTGGTCGGGGGCGTGACGCCGAAATGCGTGCACAGGGCAGCCAAAGTGGCGTGCTGGGCCGCCATATTCGACGCGCCCGGTGCCGCGCTGTCATCCTTGTAGACGGCCAGATGGGTGATCAGCTCGGGGGCATCGAGCTGCAAAAACGGCCGCGAGTGGATTTCCGCAGCCAGCGGCACGCGCAAGGCGTGGTTCAAACTGGAGTTAATCAAGTGCATGATAGCCAAAGGTAAAGTTGCAAAACTGCTTAGACCCGCGCGCGTGCTTTGGCGCCCGCAGCACGGGTCTGATTGTCACAGTGTAACAAAGCAGGAAGCATGCCACTATTTTCCAAGGCCTATCATATTGTTTTAATAATGGCAGATGCGCCCTGCCCCGCCGCCTGGCGGCTGCCCAGCCACCAGAACACGGCGGCCAGCGCCACGGCCGAAGCCTGTCCCAGCGCCAGCTTGAAGGCACTGTCGAACAGCAAGGGTGCGACAAAACCGGACACCAGCGCAAACACCAGCATTTGCACGAAGTTTTGCAAGGAGGCGGCCAGGCCCCGCATCTGCGGGAAAATGTCGAGCGTGGACATGGTCATGCCCGGCAAGGCCAGCGACATGCCGAAGGCGTATAGCATCACCGGCACGACGGCAAAGGGGATGCTGGCGCTAAACCAGTGGTTGTAGCCTATGTTGATCGCCCCCGTGGCGGCCATGGCCAGCAAGCCCCAGCGCACCAGCACGGTGCTTTTCACAGCATGGGCCAGCTTGCCCGACAGCGCCGAGCCCAGCACCAAACCGGCCACCATGGGGATGAACATCCAGCCAAACGCCGTTTCCGGCAGGCGCAGCAATTCCAGGATGAAATGCGGCGCGGACGCGATGTACAGGGCGAAACCGCCGAAGGCGAAGGCCACGGCCAGCGAACGCAAGAGAAATGCCCGGTGGCGCAACGCCAGCCAGTAATTGCGCGCGATGTTGCCTGGATGGAAAGGCTGGCGTTGCTCGACGGATAAACTTTCCGGCAAGCCTTTCAGGCAAGCGAACGCCAGCAGCACCGTGACGGAAAAGGTGAACACGAACGTTGATTGCCAGCCATAGGCCACGTGCAGCCAGCCGCCGATGATGGGGGCGATGGCGGGCGCGATGCCGAACACCATCATGATATTGGCCAGCATCTTTTGCGCGGCCGCGCCCGACAGGGTGTCGCGCACGATGGCTTGCCCGACTACCCTGCCCGCTCCCGCCGAGGCGCCCTGCATGCCACGGAAGAACAGCAGCCAGCCAAAGCTGGGCGCAAACGCGGCGCCGATGGAGCCGACGGCAAAGATCAGCAGGGAAGCGAGGATCACGGGACGGCGGCCGAAGGAGTCGGACAAGGTGCCGTAGAACAAGGTCATGAAGGCATAGGCGGCCAGGTAGACGCTCAGGGTTTGCTGCACCAGCACGCTGCTGACGTCGAAATGCATGCCGATCGCGGGAAATGATGGCAAAAATGTATCGGTGGCGAACGGGCCCAGCATGGCCAGGCCGGCCAGCACCAGGGTCAGGTTGCGGGCCTTCATGCGCCCGCCTGCGCATCGTCACACTGGCGGCGCAAGCCAGCCAGGGCCGCCAGCGAGAATTGCGACACATGGCGCGCGATGCTGGCGATGCCCGCCTCGTCATACGTCATTTCCGGCACCACCAGTTCATGCACGATGCGCGAACGGGCATAGAACACGGCCTGGCCGATCACGCTGAACACGCATTTCTGCACCACGTCCGCCGGCATGGAAGGCCCCACCACGCCACGGATCAAACCCGTGAACAAGGCATGCTGCGGGCGCACATTACGTTCGGCCAGCTTGTGGATGGCGGCCGTCGGTTCGATCAGTTCGCGCGCCACCAGGCGGCTGAAGAGCGACGCCGACCCCGAGCGCAGCATATCGGACACCAACGCCTCGATGGCCAGGCGCAACTGTTCCACAGGCGGCAGCTGCGCCCTCGCGCTGGCGGCCGCCACGTCGGCGGCCGAGGCCCGCGCCAGCTCGCGCGCATGGTCGAAGGCGGCCAGGTGCAGCTCTTCCTTGCTATGAAAATAGTAATTGACCATCGCCACATTGACCCTCGCCGCCTCGCATATCCTGCGCACGGACGCGGCCTTGTAGCCCTCCTCGGCAAACAGGTCCGCCGCCGCCTGCAGGATACGCGCACGCGCCGGTTCGCCGACCTTATCGTTTTCCATCTGTTCCGTCATGCCATTCCCATTATTTAAACAGCTGTTTAATATTGCCCTCCATTGTATCAAACAGCCGTTTAACTTTCAAATGGACGCAAAAAAGCCCGGCGCACCGGGCTTTTCAAGCGCATTGCGGCAGAGTTAGTGTTTCATCGCGGGCATCGCGGGTGAAGTCGAGGTCGCACCCAGCGGACGTGCCACGGCATTGACTTCGATGGTTTCGCGGTGCTTGTCCTCGCCCTCAAGCACCAGGGTCAGCGGGATCTTGTCGCCCGCCTTTACTTGCCCTTTGAGTTCCAGCAGCATCACGTGGTAGCCGCCCGGCTTCAGTTCGACGGCTTTGCCGGCCGGCAAGGCGATTTCCTTGACCTGGCGCATGCGCATCATATTGTCCGTCATGCTCATTTCATGGATTTCCGCCACGCCGGCCACGGGCGAGCGCACTTCCAGCAATCGCATGGCTTTCGGTGCCGTGATCTGCATGAAGGCGCCCGTGGCTTTTTGCTGCGGCACGGTGGCGCGCACCCACGGGTCGGTAATCTGCACACTGTTTTGTGCGACGGCGGAGAAAGACAGCACGGTCAGGGCCGTGGCCAGCAGGGTTTTCAAATGGGTCATGATTATTTCCTCGGTGTTGTTATAAGGTGTATTTCGATTTCATCAGGGTCTTGATGTCTTGCACGCACTCGTCGCCCGTCAGCTGGTGTTTCAAGCCCAGGCGCATGCGCCCCTCGGTATCGAGCACATAGCTGATGGCCGTGTGGTCCATCGTGTACGAGCTGCCGCTGGGCACGCGGCGGTAAAAGACCTTGTAGTTGAAGGCCGTCTGCGCCGTTGCCTGCGGGTCCGTGCGCAAGCCCAGGAAGCTGGGATCGAAGGCGCGCATGTATTCGCCCAGCAACTCGGGCGTGTCGCGCTCGGGGTCGATGCTGATGAAGATCACTTGCAGTTTATCCCCATCGGCGCCCAGTTTCTGGCGGATTTCCAGCGCGCGCGACAGGGCAGTCGGGCACACGTCCGGGCATTGCGTGAAGCCAAAGAAGACCATCACATACTTGCCCTTGAAATCGGCCAGGGTGTAGACCTTGCCATCGGGGCCGCTCAATTTGAAGTCGGGCTTGTAATCGCCTCCCGTCAAGTCCAGACCGTTGTAATGGGGTTTCGGTGCTTGTTCGCAAGCGGCAAGCGTGAGCAGTCCCGCCGTGCCGGCGAGAAGGAAAAGACGACGTTTCATGGTAATTCCAGCCCAATGGGCATAGTGAATACAAATTAAGAGATAGATGCCCTGCCGCAGTGCGGCAGGCAGAACAGCGATGCTCAGGCCAGCGCGGGCGGGCCGCGCGGGCGGGCGCCCAGCCACGCAAACTGGGGCCGGGGCGCCTGGTAGAACAGGGGCGGATAGTGGTCGTGGCCCGTGATGACGGCCAGCGGCGATGATGACGGCGGCGGCAGGCCCACACTACCCGCATGGCTCATGCAGAACGGGCAGTGCTCGATGTGGTGCAAAACGGAATCGGTGGTGGATTTGACGGCTGGCGCCAGGTCCGCTTGCGTGTAGACGGCGCCACTGGCCGAGCAAATCTCGACGGCGGCATTGTTCGCGTTCGCGTGCAGCGAGGCAAACGCATATGACAGGGACGGCGACAGCGCATTGAGCAGTATCGCCAGGCAGGCGAACCACAGATGCCACTGTTTGCGCTTCAATAAAGATCCCATGCCTCCGATTATAGCGGAGTATGGCTTTCGCGTTGCGCAAGCGCGCCCACCTGTCCCCGCAGGAACAGGCTGGGGCGCACGCCCGCCACGTCCACGCAGGCGTCGCAAAACGCGGGGATCGAGGCGAAACCGGAACCGGCCGCCACTTGCGCCAGGTCGCGCTCGCCGCCTTCGCCACCGGCGCCCGCTTGGGCCGCCGTGTGCAGCGCGTGCGCCAGGCGCTGTTCGCGCACCAGGCTGAGCAAAGCCTCGCCCTCGGCAAACAGGCGCGCCCTGGCCTTGTGCGGCGTCACTTGCCACAGGGCCGCCAGACGCGCCGCCGTCCATTTGCCTTGCGGCGTATCAAAGATGTGCTGCGCCAGCGCCTGGCTCCAGCGCTTGCCGCCGCCGTGGCTGCCTTCCGGCGCGTCGCCTTCCAGCGCCAGGGTGAACACGGCCGGCTTGCCTCGCCCCGGCATCACGTCGCAGGCAAAGCGCAAGAAAGCGGGCACGACAAAGCTGTCGCCGCTGCCCAGTTTTTTGGTGGTGATTTCATTGTGCAAGGTTACAAAACCCTGGCGCACGGTCACGCGCAGCCTGAGCGGAAAGCGCAAGCCCAGCAAGTGCAAGGGATGATCGGAAACGAGGGCCATGCGTCAGGTCAATCTGGTGAACAAGCCATTAGCATGCCACACATCGCGCAAACAGTCTGTCATCACAGCGACGCCACGCCGTAGCGGCGCAAGCCGTCCAGGTCCACCACGCGGATGGATTGGTAGGCAATGCTGATCAGCTTCAATTCGGCAAGACGGCCCAGGGCCAGGTTCACCCTCTGGCGCGAAATGCCGGTCAGCAAACCGATTTCTTCCTGCGACAGCTCAAGCACGCTGGAGGTGCGCGGGTATAGCATGGGGTGGAACAGCTGCGCGATCGCTTGCGCCACTTGCGCGTCGACGGCCAGCAGGCGCTGGTTCTGGATGGTGGCGATGAATTGGCCCATGCGTTCGTTCAGCTGGCGGATGACGAAGGCATTGAACGACAAGCTTTCGGCCAGCAGAAGATGAAACAGCTCCACCGGCACCAGGATGATGTTCGCGGCGCGCACGGCCACCACGTCATAGCGGCGCAGTTCGCGCTTGAGCACGCTGCCCTCGCCGCACCAGCCGCCCGCCGGCACGCCGGAAAACGTGGCGCCGCGCCCATCGGCGTTGTAGACGGCCAGCTTGATCAAACCCGTGTGCACGCCTATCCAGTGCGCCGACGGTTCGCCGCGCCGCGTGATGAAGGCGCCCGCCTCGTAATGCCGGAGCACGCTGCCGGCGCGCAACAGAGCCTGATGCCGCGTATCGAGGGCCTTGAACCAGTCGTGGCTATCGAGTTCAGGCACCGCACGGTCTACACTATCGTTGCTATCCATTCCATCTTTCAGACCTGTCACTAAGATGACAGTGATTTCCAAGTGCCGGTGCTATGCTGCCGGTATCAATCCCGAAACAGGGAGCTACAGAATTCCAGTGCCAATATTATTTACCAGGAGACAAGCATGACACCTGATTTCAACACCGGCCTCGGCAAAAACAGCGCCAACTACGCCGCCCTCACCCCGCTCGACTATATCGCCAGGGCAGCCGCAGTATATGGCAATCGCCTGGCAATTGCACATGGCGCCGTGCGCCAGACCTGGCGCACAACGTATGCGCGCACGCGCCGCCTGGCCTCCGGCCTCATCAAGCTGGGCGTGGGCACGGGCGACACGGTGGCCGTGATGCTGCCGAACACGCCCGCCATGGTGGAAGCGAGCTTTGGCGTGCCCATGGCCGGCGCCGTCCTCAACGCACTGAATATCCGCCTCGACCTGGCCTCCTTGACCTTCATGCTGCGCCACGGCCAGGCGAAAGTCTTGCTGGCCGACACGGAGTTTGCCGAGCTGGCGCGCCAGATGGCGGCGCAGATCCCGGGTCTGCGCGTGATCCAGGTCAATGACGTGCTGGGACCGGAAGTGGAGGCTTTTTCCGACCTCGACTACGAAAGCTTGCTGGCCAGCGGCGACCCCGATTACGACTGGCAGCCGCCAGCAGATGAGTGGGATGCCATCGCCCTCAACTACACGTCCGGCACCACGGGCGACCCCAAAGGCGTGGTCTACCATCACCGGGGCGCGGCCCTGAATGCCCTGTCAAACATATTAGAGTGGGACATGCCCAAGCATGCCGTCTACCTGTGGACCTTGCCCATGTTCCACTGCAATGGCTGGTGCTTCCCGTGGACCATCGCCGCGCGCGCCGGCGTCAACGTGTGCCTGCGCAAGTTCGAGCCGAAACTGGTGTTCGACCTGATGCGCGAATTGCGCATCACCCACTATTGCGCGGCGCCCATCGTGCACGCAGCCCTGGCCAACGCGCCCGCCAACTGGCGCGAAGGAATCGACTGGTCAGTGCGCGGCATGGTGGCCGGCGCGCCGCCGCCAGCGGCCATGGTGGCAAAGATCGAAGCCATGGGCTTTGATCTGATCCACTCGTATGGCTTGACGGAAGTATATGGCCCGGCCGCCATCTGCGCCGAGCAGGACGAATGGGCGGCTTTGAGCCAGGAAGAGCGGGCGGTATTAAAGTCGCGCCAGGGCGTGCGCTACCATTTGCAAAGCGCGGTCGCCGTGATTGACCCGGAAACCATGCAGCACGTGGCGGCCGACGGCGAGCAGATCGGCGAGATCATGTTCCGAGGCAACATCTGCATGAAGGGTTACCTGAAGAATGAAAGGGCGACGCAGGAAGCATTCGCCGGTGGCTGGTTCCACACGGGCGATCTGGGCGTCATGTATCCGGACGGCTATATCAAGCTGAAGGACCGCAGCAAGGACATTATCATTTCCGGAGGCGAGAATATTTCCAGCGTGGAAGTGGAAGATGCGCTGTACCACCACCCGCAGGTGCTGGCCGCCGCAGTCATCGCCCAGCCGGACGAGAAATGGGGCGAGACGCCATGCGCCTTCGTCGAACTGCGCGAAGGCGGCACCGTGACGGAAGCGGAATTGATCGCCTTTTGCAAGAACAACCTGGCCGGTTTCAAGGTGCCGAAGGCCATTTATTTTGGCCCCCTGCCCCGCACCTCGACGGGCAAGATCCAGAAGTTCGAGTTGCGCAAGCGCATGCAGTCAGACAAGGCCATCGACGTCTGACCCAACCCCGTCAGTCGCGCCTGCCTTGCGGCCATGCCGGCTGCGCCACCACCAGGCGCGAAAAGCTGGCGATGCTGGCCACGGCGGCGAATCCTGCCGCCAGGCACAGCGCATAGGTCGTGCCCTTGGCGGCGGAAACAGTAAAACAATACGCGACCAGCGCCGCGCCCGTGGCCTGTCCGATCAGGCGCGACGTGGCTACCACGCCGCTGGCGCCGCCAGCCCGTTCGGGCGGCGCGCTGCCCATGATGGCTTTCAAATTGGGCGCCTGGAAAAAGCCGAAACCGATGCCGCACAAGGCCATGCGCCAGCCGATGTCAAAAGCGCTCGGATGGGCCGGTATCCACACCAATGTCAGCAAGCCGCCGGCCAGCGCAGCAAGGCCGATGCCGCCCAGCACGCCCGGTGAATAACGGTCGCTCAAACGCCCGGCCACGGGCGCCATCACGGCTACCAGCACGGCCCAAGGCGTCATCAAAAAACCCGTCTCGACGGGTGAGCGGCCCAGTGTCACTTCAAAATAGAATGGCAGCGAGACGAAGGCCAGTCCTTGCGCGGCAAACGTGCAGATGGCCGTCAGCGATGACAGCAGGAACAGGGGGCGGCGAAACAGGTCGATGGGCAACATGGGCGCCACGTGCCCCGCCTGGCGGCGCAGCAGCAAGACAAAGAACACGGCCACGGCCACCAGTTCCGGCAGCAGGACGGCGCTGGACGCGTGATGGGCAGCATCGCCAAACAGCAAAATGAGCAAGCCGAAGGCGCCCACGTTGTACAGCGCCGTACGCGCATCGAGCGTGTGCCCTGAGAGTTTTGTCGCCGGCAGCATGCGGCTGGCGAGGAAGAAGCCGATCACGCCCAACGGCACATTGATGGCGAACAGCCACGGCCACGACGCCGTCGCCAGGATCAGCGAGGCGGCCGTGGGCCCGATGGCGAACGCGACAGCCACCACCAGCGCATTGTTGCCGAACGCGCGGCCCAGCAAATGTTTAGGGTACAGGGCGCGCAGCAGCGCCGTATTGACGCTCATCATGGCGCTGGCGCCGACGCCTTGAAAAAACCTTGCTACCACCAGCGACGGCAAGGACCAGGCCAGTGCGCAAGCGAGCGATGCCAGGGTAAATAAAAACATGCCGGAGATAAACACGCGACGGTAGCCGGCGATCTCGCCCAGGGCGGAAAACGGCAGCAGGGTCGCCACCATGGCCAACTGGTACACATTCACGATCCAGACGGAAGCGGCCGGCGTCGTGTGCAGCTCGCTGGCGATGGCCGGCAAGGCGGTGTTGGCGATCGCCGTATCGAGCGAGGCCATGCCCACACCAATGGCCAGCGCCAGCATGGCCCATAACCGGGCATCGGGCGGCAAGCCGTCCTCGCCCACGAGGAAGGGCTGCGCCCCGTTTTTCTGCTTCATCATGTTGCCTGTTCGTCATGCCTAGCGTGCGCGGCAACTCGCCGCAGGCAAGACACTAGCATGGATGGATGGACTCTGCCGGGCAGGCCCGCCAATTCCCCTGCATCACTTCTGGCAGTCGATGACCTTGTACTCTTTCGAATAACAGATGCGCAACTCGCCCGAGTGCTTTTCATAGCCCAGCCAGCGGCCCTTCAGTTGCGGGTTGTGCTGCTTCATCCACTGGAACAGCTCATTCTTTGGCATGGTGCTGTCCGGCAATTTCAAGGCCTGGAACAATTCACGTTCTTTCTCGAAATATTCCTTGGCCGTAGCGAAATCGCAGGCGCCATGCTTCTCCCATTCGCCCTGCAGCAAGGCTTCACCGGGCTGCATGCACATGTAGGGCAAGATCTCGGACGGCGCCAGCTTCGGCAGATTGCCCTTGCAGTAACGCGGATGCAGCTCCGTCTTGCGCGGCGGCGTCACGGAAATATCCTCGCAGGTGGCCGGATTGGCCGACTGCGCCCACAAGCCATGCACGATCCAGCCGAAGTGGTTGCTCTCGGCGCACTGGAAGGCGGCTTTTTTCGACACTTCGCCTCGGCGGCGCTGGCTGTCGCAAAAACCGGGCGACCACGACAGCGCCAGGATGAAGGAATCAGTGGGCACGTTCGTGCTTTGCTTGTAGCAGGTGTTTTTCTCGTCCGACGGCTTGACGTCGTAATCGTAGTAGCTGACGTTGCGGGGAATGGCGCAGGTGGCGTCGGCCGCGTGGACGGCACCGGCCGACAGGCTGAGGAAAATGGCGGCCAGCGCGGGCAAGACAGAGCGAATTTTCATCGTATTTCCTTCAAGATGTAAAAACGCCGACAACAAAGTGCCGGCGGGGTCAAAACGAACAACATCAGTCACGACACCTGACAAAACCGTAGCGAGCGTCAGTGATTTGTGGCCGAGAAGCGCAACCGTACTCTAGTACGGTGAGCATCGCCGGCCGCAAAGCGCGACGCGCAGTAGGTTTGGTCAGGTGACATCTATTAGCAAACGGTGTGCATCCAGCCATGCGTATCAGGAGCCGTGCCATGCTGCAAGCCCAGCAGCGCTTCGCGCAGGGCCAGGGTGACGGCGCCGTTTTCATTGTTGTTGATGGTCATTTCAAAGCCGTTAGCCTTGGCCACGCCCACGGGCGTGATGACGGCGGCCGTGCCGCAGGCGAACACTTCCGTCATGCGGCCCGAGGCGATGTCGTCGCGCCATTGCTGGACGGACAATTTACGCTCTTCGGTGGCATAGCCGAGGTCTTTGGCCATTTCCAGCAGGCTGCGGCGGGTAATGCCTGGCAGCAAGGTGCCCGTCAGTTCCGGCGTCACGACGGTGATTTTCTCGCCATCCTTGTAGACGAAGAACAAATTCATGCCGCCCATTTCTTCGATGAATTCACGGTGCACGGCGTCCAGCCACACGACTTGGTCGCAGCCCTTCTCTTGTGCTTGCGACTGGGCCATCAGGCTGGCCGCGTAGTTGCCTGCACACTTGGCTTCACCGGTGCCGCCCGGCGCGGCGCGCACGAAGTCTTCGCTGATCCACACGGTGACAGGCTTCACGCCTTTCGGGAAATAGGCGCCGGCCGGCGAGGCGAACAGCACGAACAGGTATTCTTCCGATGGACGCACGCCCAGGTAAGGATCGGTGGCGATCATCAGCGGACGCATGTACAGGCTCTCGCCCGTGTTCTTCGGCACCCAGTTGCGATCCTGGGAAATGAGCGCGTCGCCCGCTTCCAGGAACAGCTCGACAGGGATGGCCGGCATGGCCAGGCGCGCGGCGCTACGGTTGAAACGCGCGGCATTTTGTTCTGGACGGAATGTCTTGATGCTGCCATCGGGCTGGGCAAACGCTTTATAGCCTTCGAAAATGGCCTGGCCATAGTGCAGGGACGAGGCGGACGGGTCCAGCATCAGCGGGCCGTAAGCCTTCAGTTCGCCCTGCTGCCACTTGCCATCACGGTAAGGAATTACCACCATGTGGTCCGTGAAGATGCGGCCGAAGGCGGGACTGACCATGCGCGCGGCGCGCTCGGCGTCGGACAAGGGGTGGGCGGATGGAGTGACGACGAGATTCGGTGTGGAAGTGGTCATGGCAGCAATGGTAACTAGTGAACAGTATCCCTATTGTAGCGCCTCTGGCGCCCGATCAGGCAAACGAGAATGGCCAGGAGGATGGCCAGACAGGGATGGGCAGGAGGATGGGCAAGACGACGGCCCCGCCCCGCGAAAATGCACACCATCATTTGCGAATGATTCTCGTTTGCGTTAATATGTCAGCCTTCCTTCTTCCCTGCCATGCCTGACGCCCCGCATGGCAGCGCTATCGAAAGCCGCCATGACGACCTCCGCCCTTCCACAACCCCAGCTGCGCGCCAGCGCTGACGCTGCTTCGGATACCCGCCAGCAGCGCCCGCTTGCCGCCGCGCCGCAACAAAGGCGCTGGCACTGGAGCTGGAAGCAGGTCTGGTTTCAACTGCACTGGTTCATCGGCATCACGGCCGGCACGGTGCTGGTGATCATCGGCCTGAGCGGGGCCACCCTGGCCTTCAAGGAGGAATTGCTCGATATCATGAATCCCGGCGTGCGCCATGTGGCCGTGGAAACCCGCGCGCCGCTGACGCCCGCCCAGCTGAGCAGCATTGCCGCAGCCGAACACGGCCAGCGCGTGGCGTCCATCACCGTGTATGCGCAGGCAGGCGCCGCGCCGCGCCTGTTCTTCATGCCGAAGAATGGCCAGCGGCGTGGCGAGTCCATCTATGTACATCCGTACACGGGCGCCACCCGGCCGGCGCTGGCGGGCGCGGGCTTTTTCGAGTGGACGGAGTCATTGCACCGCTGGCTGCTGCTGCCCCGCGATCCGGGCCGGCAAGTGGCGGGCGCGCTGGCGCTGTGCCTGCTCGGCCTGGCGCTGTCCGGCCTGTACCTGCGCTGGCCGCGCCGCCCGCTGGACTGGCGCACCTGGCTGACCGTCGACCCGGCCTTGAAAGGCCGCTCCTTCCTGTGGAACTTGCACGCCGTGGCCGGCACCTGGTGCCTGCTCGTCTACGTGGCACTGACCCTGACGGGCATTTACTGGAGCTATGACGTGGTGCGCGACAACATCGACGCCTGGGCAGGCAAGCCCCCACGGGTGGCGCAAGCACCAGGCAAGAAAGGCGCGCCCAAGGAGCAATCGCCCGCCGTCGACATCGGCCTGGCCTGGAGCAGTTTCCAGCAGCACGCCCCCGGCTGGACCCTGGCCACGGTGCGCCTGCCCACCCGTTCCGGAGAAGCCGTGCAATTCACGTGGCTGGCCAGCGATGCACCGCACGAGCGGGCGCGCAGCCGCATGAGTATTCTGCCGGCCGATGGCACGGTCACGGAAAACGACCCGTACAGCCAGCAGGCGCTGGGAGCGCGCCTCGTCAACATCATTTATCCGCTGCACATGGGCACGTATTTCGGCTTGCCGGGCCGCATCATCGTCACCGTGGCCAGCCTGGGCCTGCCCCTGTTCGCCATCACGGGCTGGATGCTGTACCTGGGCCGCCGCAAGGCAAAACGGGCTGTGCAGGCGCAGCGGGCCATGCTGGGCGCCGGCGCGACGGGCAAGAAAAATACTGGATTGGTCACCCTGGTGGCCTACGCCAGCCAGTCGGGCCAGGCCGAGCGCCTGGCGCTGGAAAGCGCGCGCGCCCTGCAGCAGGCGGGCGTGGCCGTCGATGTGCAATCGCTGGACCGCTTTGATCCCGCACAATTGCGCCAGTACGAACGGGCCCTGATCGTCGCCAGCACCTTTGGCGAAGGCGAGGCGCCGGACGGCACGCGCCGCTTCGCGCGCCTGTTGCAGCAAACATCGGGCACGCCGCTGGCTGGATTGCAAGTGGGTGTGCTGGCCCTGGGCGACCGCCATTACAGCGCCTTCTGCGGCTTTGGCCATGCGTTGGCGCAACAGTTGCAAACGCTGGGCGCAACGCCATTGTTCCCCCTGATCGAAGTCGACAAACACGACGCGAACGCGCTGGCCGACTGGTCGCAAGCGCTGGCCCGCTGCAGCGGCAGCGCCATCGACGCCATCGGCGTGCAGGAAGACGCGTCATATGACGAGTGGCGTTTGCTGCGCCGCGTGCTGCTCAACCCGGGCAGCCTGGGCGGCGAACTGCATGAAATCACCTTGACAGGCCCGGCCGAAGCCACCTGGGAAGCGGGTGCGCTGGCCGAAATCATCGGGTGCAACGCGGACGGCAGCGAGGGCGACGCACATTTTGCACAATATGCGCCGCGCAGCTATTCGCTCGCTTCGCTGCCATCGGACGGCGAACTGCAGTTGCTGGTGCGCCAGGAACGCCATGCGGGCATTGACAACCAGGGCTTTGGCCTCTGTTCCGGCTGGCTGACGCGCTTCGCGCCGCCGGGCGCCACCATCCGCCTGCGCCTGCAAGCCAATCCCGCCTTCGCGCCCGCCCTGGTCGACGTGCCCTGCATCTATATTGGCAACGGTTCCGGCCTGGCGGGCCTGCGGGCGCACCTGCGCGCACGCCGGCGGGCGGGGCTGGCACGCAACTGGCTGCTGTTCGGCGAGCGCCAGCAAGCTTTTGACAGCGTCTGCGGCGAAGAGTTGCAAGGCTGGCTCGACACTGGCCACCTGGCACGCCTGGACCGCGTCTTTTCGCGCGATGGCAAGGAAGGTGGCAAACGTGAATATGTGCAGGATCGCCTGCGCGCCTGCGCGGATGAACTGCGTGACTGGCTTGCGCAAGGCGCCATCGTCTACGTGTGCGGCAGCCTGCAAGGCATGGCGGCTGGCATCGATGCTGTACTGCAAGAAGTGCTGGGCCAGGAAGGTCTCGACGCCCTGCTGGCGGCCGGACGCTACCGCCGCGACGTGTATTGATCTGCCTCAGCACATTGCCGGCGCCGCCCGGCTATGTGGGCGGGCGCACAGTCAGCGCCAGCCATCGGATTAGAGTGGGGACATCGCGGCACAAGCGCCGCCCCACCCACTTTCTGCGAGACTAGCCATGAAGAACCCCTGGATGAGCATGTACCTGAGCGCCGCTAACCGCATCGCCAGCACGGCACGCGGCCATGCCACGGCCGCCGTCAAGCGTGAAGCGGCGAAAAATACGCAGCAGTTGACGCAGGTGTGGTTCGATTCCTTTCTTCCGCCAACAGACAAGCCGCGGCGCCGCCGCAAGGCAAAATAAGACCCTGGCAATAGGCGAACTGGTGCGGTGCATCACAGCAATAAGTTGAAATTACAATCAGATGAACTAAACTGCAAGCATGGTAGTACATAAGGAAGTGACCGGCAGGCGCCGCATCCCCGCGCCGCCACCGGGACACCGGGAGACGACCATGTTGACGCTTAAAGTGCTGGCCTGCCTTGCCCTGTCGGCCTTGATGCTCGCCCCCCTCGTGTTGAGGGATACCATGCAGTTGTCGGCCGGGCAGCAATTGCAGGTGCCGAATGTCGATGCGCAGGCCCTGTGGGCCCACTGGCCCAAGCACTAAGTAATACGCGGGCCTGAGAAAGCGCTGCTGACGGCGTTTTTCAGCGGCGCTCGCTAGTGGCATGCACGTTCCAAAAGCGCCTTGTAGCACGTGGGAATTTGTTCCCCACTTTTTGTTGAAATTGATCAGTAGCCCACACTTTCTCCACTTCGCCATACTTTTGATCCAGATCATGGATTTCCACCTTTGCTGCGCCCACACTGGAACAGTCCGCTCCACATCGCGACGGACTTAACCGGGAGCATCGGCATGGGTATATCGGGTTGGAAGGATGAGATGGCGCTGGGCGTTCCCGCCATTGACGAAGCGCATGAGGCGCTGTTTCAAGAACTTGCGCGGCTGGGGCAGTTGAGCGACCAGCATTTCAGCATGGCGTTTCGCGACCTGATTGCGGCCGTCGAACGCGATTTCCGCGAAGAGGAGGATTTGATGGAGCAAATCGCCTTTCCCTCGCTGGCCAACCACCGCGAACAGCATGCGCGCGTGCTCAGCGGATTGCACCATGCGTGGGCCGCCGTCGATGAAGGCGACCTGGAACAGGGGCGCCATGCGCTATCGCTCTTGCCGCAATGGCTGATCTTTCATCAGGCCACCATGGACCTGGCCCTGGCGGCGGCCCTGGAGCTGGTACAGCGCCAGCCGAACTAGACACTACAGCAGCAGCACCGTGGCTTGCTCGGGCAAGACCACGCGGTAGTGTCCCGGGTATTTGTCTTCGCCGTCGAAAATCTTGCAAAACACGGGCTGGTTGATGTCGTTGACGGCCGGCTCGTGCATGGGCAAGGTAGCGATCAGCTGTTCACCATCCATCAACTGCAAGGCGCTGCCCCGCTCGGCCGCGCAAAACGCCAGCGATTGCACATCGCTGGCGAACGGCCGCTTGTACCACGGCGTGATGGCCCGCACGGCGCGCCGCGCGTCGCGCAGGACTTGCCCCACGCGCGTGACATTCCACGCATCGCGCGCCACGGACGGCTGCAGCACGATATTTGCCGTCAGTTCGCCCCTGCCCTTGTTCACCAGGAACGTGCCATCCTGCGCGGCAATGTCCTCATTGAGCGGCACGACAAACACGCCGCCGTCGGACACCTTGATCGGCACAGGGGCGCCATTGCCTTGCAGGGCCACGCGCACATCGTCGATGGTGGCGCTCAGCTTGGCCGGAATCAGGCGCAGGGCCATGACCACACTGCCGCTCGACACTTGCCACACCTTCCTGGCCGTCAGATAACTCTCGCGGTACGCCGTGAAACGGATGCGCGGCGCCTTGGCGTCGCTGTTGGCCGTGATCGTCACCGTTTGCGAGGGCAAGGCGTCTTCTGCGGGCGCCGGCACCGTCGGCAGCGTCGGCGCAGCAGATGTGCCAGGCACGGCATCAATGGCGGGCGGCATGCTGGCGCTCTGCAGCGGCGCGGGAACAGCTGGCGGCGGCGCGTGCTCCTGGGCCTGGCCCAGCGACACGACACACAACCATCCGGCACAAGCGATCCATGTACGCATGCATTTCTTTCAATAAGGAAAATATTTTATCAGCCCCGCATTATCGCAGAAGGCCAGCCAATGCGCCGCTTCTGGCCTGCCTGCACTCTTTTGGTGCGTTCGCTTGATTATGTAGCAAATATCATCTATATTGATAATGATTCCTATTCGCAATGCGACGGAAATCGCGCGCCCTTCTTTTCCACTACCCGTTCGCGCCGGGCCTTGCGGTGGAACTGCTATCCAAGCCAGACCACGGGCCAGCGTCATGCCATCCCCCAGCTACTGCGCACTTCGCCAGACGAGATAGGAAAACACGACTAAAAATATGCCAGGAAAATAATGCAATCGACTACCGAACTCTCTACTTCGCGCCAGCCCGCCTTGCGCCCCCTGCCCCGTTTATTACACATCAGCCTGCTCAGTCTTGCCGCCGGCGTGGCCCTGCCGGCACAGGCCACCGACGCCGCTGCGACCGATGTGACCATGCCGGCCGTCACCGTCCTGGGCCAGTCGACGGCGACTACGGAAGGCACGCAATCGTACACGGCAGGCGAAGCGCGCAGCGCCACGCGCATGGACCTGTCCCTGCGCGAAACGCCGCAATCGGTCAGCATCATCACACGCCAGTTGCTCGACGACCTGGGCGCTGTGCGCCTGGACCAGGCACTGGCGCAGACGACGGGCATTCAGGTAGGCCAGAACGACACGGAGCGCACGACGTTTTATGCGCGCGGCTTCGGCATCAACAATCTCCAGATCGACGGCATGGCGCGCGGCGGCAATGCGCCGCTGCAAGACACCATCCTGTATGACCGCATCGAAGTCGTGCGCGGCGCCACCGGCCTGATGGGCGGCACGGGCGATCCGTCGGCCACCATCAACATGATACGCAAGCGGCCGACGAAGGAATTCCAGGCCAGCGCCGGACTCATCATGGGACGCTGGGATGACCAGCGCTTCGAGGCCGACCTGTCCACGCCGCTGAACGCCGAAGGCAGCGTGCGCGCACGCACGGCCCTGGCCTGGCAAAAACGCGATTCCTACCTGGATATGTATCACGAGCGCAAGACAGTCGGCATGCTCATCGTCGAGGCGGACTTGCGTCCCGGCACCCTGCTGACGGCCGGCGTCGACTTCCAGGACAACAAGCCGACAGGCGCCACCTGGGGTGCCGTGCCCTATTGGAATGCGGATGGCAGCCTGGCCAACTTGCCGCGCAACACCAGTTTCACGACGCCATGGAGCACCTGGGCCAACAAGCAGCATACGCTGTTCACGTCGCTGGACCAGCGCCTGCCCGGCAACTGGAATATGCACCTCGGTTATGCGCGCACGGAAAGCACGAACCGCACCACCGTCGCCTACGCGGGCGCGGGTTACCCCGACCCGGCCACCGGTGCAGGCATGCGCCTGTGGACGGGCGCCTGGGGCGCGGGCAAGAATACCAGCGACAATTTCGACGTCTACGCCAGCGGACCGTTCACCTTGCTGGGACGCAAGCATACGGCCATCGCCGGCTGGAACGGCGGCAACCAGCGCGCCCGCTCGCTGGGCGGCGAGGCGGAAATCAATTACCCGGCCTTTATCCCCGATTACCGCAGCTGGACGGGCAACATCCCCCGCCCCGTCTTCCACCCGGACGGCGCGCACACGGAAACCGTGACGCGCCTGGCGGGCGGCTATGTGGCCACGCGTTTGAGCCTGGCCGACCCGCTGCACGTGATCATCGGCGCGCGCAGCAGCACTTACCGCACGGATACGCGCAACTACAATACGCAAGGCGTGTACACGGGCAGCGGCGACTTTACGGAAACGCGCAATGAAGTCACGCCGTATGTGGGCGCCGTGTTCGATATCAACAAGCAATATTCGGCCTACGCCAGCTTCACGCAGCTGTTCAACCCGCAATCGAGCAAGGACCGCAACAACCAGTTCCTGGCGCCGGAAACGGGCGACAATGCGGAACTGGGCATCAAGGGCGAATTCTATGAAGGCAAGCTGAACGCGTCGGCCGCCGTGTTTCACACGAAGAAAAAGAATCTGGCGGAACTCGACCGCAGCGTGCCGCCAGGATTTTTGCTGCCCGACGGTGGCCAGGCCATGGTGGCCAATGGCGCCGGCATCACGGCCAAGGGCGTGGAATTCGACGTCTCCGGCCAGATCACGCCCGCCTGGGAAGCGAGCGGCGGCTACACCTATCTGCACGCGGCCGAGGCCGATGGCCGCCGCGCCGCCACCACGCAACCGCGCCATTTGCTGCGCCTGGCCACCAGCTTCCGCTTCGACGGCCGCCTGGCTGGCCTGAAAGCAGGCGCCAGCATGACGGCGCAAAGCGCCACCTACAGCGAATCGTGGTACGGCCGCCCGCCATCAGGAACCATCACCAACATCCCGCAAGCGGGCTATGCGCTGGTCAACGCCATGGCCAGCTACGCGCTCAACAGCCACGCCAGCGTGCAGCTGAACGTGAATAACTTGCTCGATAAAAAGTACTACCGCAACGTGGGCTTCTTCGACGGCGTGTTCTGGGGCGAGCCGCGCAACATCAGCCTGTCCGTGCGCACGGTATTCTAAGCACGCCAGTGGGCGGGTGCGGGCAAGGTAAATCCTTCCAGCAAGGGTCCGCCCACGGGCGCCAGCACGACGGCGCTCAGCTGCTCGAAGGCGCGCTGGCCGGCAGGCAAGTCGCTGGCAACCAGGCGCAGGGCACCATCGAGCTGGGCGGCGACATCGGCGTCGAATGCCTGCAGGCGGCGGAACAGGTGCTTGCCGCCGCCGCTCCATTCGCCGGCCGCGCGCAGGTGCAGGTCGGCCAGCGCTTGATACAGCTGGCAAGCCATGGCCAGCGCCTCGCCCGGGTGCCGACTGTCGACCAGGTCTTCCAGCCCGGTGGTGATGGCGTAGCGGCGCCGCTGCACATTGTCGAGCTGGAGCACGGGCGGCCCGGCCACGACGATGCCTTGCGCCAGCGCGTGAAGCCGGGCGTAGGCATCGCTGCCAGTGAGGATATTTTCCCCTTCCACCACCATCATCGCCAGCGGCACCGTGCCGCCCGGTGCATCCATTTCCTGGCAAAAGTACGTGAACGTGCCCTGGTCATGCCCGAACAGTTCCACCGTGCGTCCCTCGGCGACAAGGGTGTCGCGCCAGGCGCAATCGACGTGCTCGAACAGCAGCAGCAAGTCGATATCGGAAGTGGGCGTCTGCCGGCCCGTGGCGAACGAGCCGCCGATGATGGCCGCCACGGCCGTGGGGTAGTGTTCCTGCACCAGCCGCAAGGCAATCGCGCGGATGGCGTCATAAGTGGCAATGTTTGTCACAGCAAGTGCTCCGTGCCGAAAAACGCCATCCTACACGCAATACGCGGCATGCCGCCATCCTGCTACACTGGCGCCATCTGATCCAAGGAAGAAACATGGAATACGACTGCCTCGTGGTGCCCTCGCCCGTGGGCGAGCTGACCCTGGTGGCGCGCGGGGCGGCGCTGGCCGCCATCCTGTGGGAAAACGACACGCCGAACCGCGTGCGCCTGGGCCAGATGCGCGTCGATGACGGTTGCACCGTGCTGCAGGAAACGGCACGCCAGCTGCGCGCCTATTTTGCCGGCACGCTGCAATGCTTTGATGTGCCGCTCGATTTTTCCGGTACGCCATTCCAGCAAGAAGTCTGGCGCGCGCTGCTGACGATACCGTATGGCCAAACCCGCAGCTATGGCGAGATCGCGCGCCAGATCGGCCGCCCCGCCGCCGTGCGCGCCGTGGGCGCCGCCAACGGCAAGAACCCCATTTCCATCATCGCCCCCTGCCACCGCGTCATCGGCGCCACGGGCGAACTGACGGGTTTTGCGGGCGGCCTGCATGCCAAGGCAACCCTGTTGGCACTGGAAGGCATTTCCTTGTCCAGCGAGCGCGAAGCGCTGAAGACGGGCCACGCCAGGCGCCGCGCCGTGCATGTGGATACGGCACAAGGCTGTTTGTTTTAGGCGGCAATATCGCTCCCCGTGTGGGATACTCACGCCCTCCGCTCAAGTCTGCACATCCTATGCCCTACCTTGTCATCCTGTTCTTTGTCGCTCTGTATTTACTGGCCACGTTCTTTTTCCACATTCCCGCCCTGGTCGCCCTCGTGTATGGCGTGCTGAGCCTGAGCTGCTTCGTTGCCTATGCGATCGACAAGTCGGCTGCCAAACAGGGCCGCTGGCGCACCTCGGAACGCACCTTGCTACTGCTGGGACTGCTATGCGGCTGGCCGGGGGCCGTGCTGGCCCAGCAATGGCTGCGCCACAAGTCCAGCAAGCGCTCGTTCCGCATCCTGTTCTGGATCACGGTCGCCCTCAATATCGGCGCTTTCGTGTATTTCAGCATGCATTACGCGGCGCCCGACATCGGCACCGAGGTGGCGCCCATCGAGCTGTAAGCTCACTCGCCCAGCAGGCGCAGCGATTCCAGCCAGTCCGCCTTCCATTCGCGCAGCAAGGGCTGCGTGGCGAACGCCTTCTTCAGGTGCGCCATCGGCACCCGATGCACATCGTGCAAGCCGAATGCCAACGTCACCGGATGCCACAGGTGGCTGTTCTTGCCGCCCCGCGAATTCTTGCGCACGCGCGCGCCATCGTCGCCAAAGATGCCTACGCCACTGGCCAGCCCCTGGTCCAGATTGACCTTGCCCACGCCGGCAAAGGCAATCAAAATCTGTTCGCGTCCCAGGCCCTTCAAGGCGCTGGGCAAGACCACCGGCGCCTTGTCAATCTCGGCCTCTGCCGGCTGCGGATGCTGCAAGTCCTTGAGCAAACGCAGCAGATCGCGTTCCTGGAAATGCAAGCCATCTACCGGCACGCGCAAGCCCGGTGCCTTCAGTTCGATGGCGATATTGCCGGAGTCGCGCGTAAAGCGCAGCCACACATCGTCTGCACCCGAGGCCAGGTGCTCCTTGTCGCCGATGAACACGACGGGCGCCGCGTAGCGCGTCACGCCGTCATGGAAAAGTTCGGCCCACTCGTCGCTGTAATCGAGCCAGACGTATGGCAAGCCGCCCTGCTCCAGCAGGCGCGCCAGGGTCCACGGGGTGCCCGTCTGTTGCGCCAGCCAGGCACAGGCGTCAAAGGCGGTGGCGCGGTACGGCAGGGAGTTCGAAGTCATGGCAGTTCCGTCGATAAATGTGGAGCGCAGTGTAGCAGACGCCGTCATCCTTCCCTTCCGCAGGCGCAGCGGGCGCGCTCTTTTTGCGCGATGTGCTAGGCTGGAAACATCAGCATGCGCCATGGTCATCCCGGCCGCGAGGCGCACCACCGCAAGGGGATTACCATGCATTCGAGCACCAACGCCGCCACCACGCCCACCCCGCCACCAGAACGCGATTCGCCCACGCCGGCCAGCGAAAGCCATGCCGAACAAGCGCTCGATGAAGCACTGAAAGAAAGCTTTCCGGCCAGCGACCCGATCGCCATTGCCACCCCCAAACCGGCCAGCAAGGCGCCAGCCTGAGAGCACACCCGACCAGCCACCCTTGCGGTGGCTTTTTTGCCTGAACTGAATCCAGACGCCCCGCCCCCGCGTACATGGCTATGCCATGAGCAAACGAAGTTACCACGCGGAAAGGAATTGCCATGCAGCATTACAGCAAAAAGACGGATCCCATGAACCAGCGCCTGTACCTGGCCCAACGCATCGACCAGGCCGATGCGCGCTTGCAGCGCTTGCACGATGCGGCGGAGCGGCAACGCTGCGCGCAATGGATCACGGCCTGGGCCGTGGCGGCGGGCGCCGACGCCCCGCGCGGCATGAAGCTGCGCATCCGCGGCGAATTCATTTTGCTTTAATAGAAAGCAAAAGCCCCGCCGCGCACGCTTGCGCCAGGCGGGGCCAGTCAAGCCGACACGCGCCTATTTGGGCGTGTCGCGGTACTGCTCGGGCGTCGTGTCGCCATCGGCAACTTCATACCACATCGCATTGAGCACGGCGAACGTCGCCGCCAGCGGAAGACCCAGTATCCAGGCGAAATACCACATAATTATTTCCTTTTCGTTAATTCTTAGTAAGCGTGACCGGTTTCGTCTTCGATGGCTTTGCCGTCAACCTTACCCCACAGCACTCTATATACCCAGGTCGTGTAAGCCACGATGAGGGGAATGAAGACGGCCGTTACGACCAGCATGATGAACAGGGTCATGTGGCTGGACGATGAATCCCACACCGTCAGGCTGGCGCGCGGATCGATCGACGATGGCAGGATGAACGGGAACATGGCCGCACCCACGCTGAGGATGATGCCGGCGATGCTGGCCGCGCTGGCCAGCAAGGCAGGCACTTCGCGGCGCGCGCGCAGGAAGGCGAAGGCCAGCAAGGGGCCCAGCAGGCCCACCGCAGGGGCGATCCAGGTCCACGGATGAGCGGCAAAGTTGAGGAACCAGGCGCCCACGTGCACTTCCGCCGTTTTCAGCATGGGGTTCGACGGGCCATCGACGACGACGGCGCTGGTGACGCGGTAGCCATCGACCCACAGCCACAGGGCCACGCCGGCCAGTGCATACAGTGCGACGGTCGCAATCGCCGCCACGCTGCCGTAGCGGCGCGAACGGTCAGACACGGCACCGTCCGTTTTCACTTGCAGCCAGGTGGCGCCGTGCATCACCAGCATGGCTACCGAAACGAGGCCGCACAGCAAGGCGAACGGGTTGAGCAGCGCAAAGAAGCTGCCGTCATAGAAGATGTGCATGTCTGGCGAGAAACGGAACGGCACGCCCTGCAGCACATTGCCTATCGCCACGCCGCAGATCAGGGCCGGTACGAAGCCGCCCACGAACAGGGCCGCGTCCCAGCGGGCACGCCAACGCGGGTCTTCGCGCTTGCTGCGGAATTTGAAGGCCACGGGACGCACGATCAGCGCCACGAGGATGACGAACATGGCCAGGTAAAAACCCGAGAACGAGACGGCGTACAGCTGCGGCCAGGCGGCAAAGATGGCGCCGCCGCCGAGGATCAGCCACACCTGGTTGCCTTCCCATACGGGGCCGATACTGTTGATGATGACCCGGCGTTCCAGGTCCGTCTTGCCGGCGAAGGGTAGCAAGATGCCCGTGCCCAGGTCGAAGCCGTCCGTGATGGCAAAGCCCACCAGCAAGATGCCGATCAGCAGCCACCAGATCAGGCGCAGGGTTTCGTAAGAAATCATTTCATGCAAAATCATGGTCTGGCCCTCCTTAGGCGCGTTGAGTATGAATGGCTGCGGCCGCTGGCACGGGGGCCGGCGCCTTCTCTTCCGGCCCCTTGCGGATGGCCTTGAGCATGAGCTTCATTTCAATAACCAAGAGCACGGTGTAGATGGCGGCAAAGCCGGCAATCGTGATCAAGAGGGTCGAAGCGCCCAGGTTAGAGACAGCCACGGCCGTTGGCAGCACGCCTTCGATCACCCACGGCTGGCGGCCCACTTCGGCCACGATCCAGCCCGCTTCAATCGCCACCCACGGCAGCGGGATGGCGAATACGGCCAGCTTCAGCAGCCAGCGGTGCTTGTCCAGGGTGCGGCGCGTCGACAGGATGAAGAACGTGCCAGTGAGCAAGATAAAGAACATGCCCAGGCCAACCATCACGCGGAAGGACCAGAACAATGGCGCCACGGGCGGCACGGTGTCGAGCGCGGCCTTGCGGATCTGCTCGGGCGTGGCCTGGCGCGGATCATCGACATAGCGTTTCAGCAACAGGGCATAACCCATGGACTGGCCTTTCGACTCGAACATGTCCTTCGCCTCTTGCGGCACGGGGCTGCCTGGCGCCACGCTGCGGATGGTTTGCAGCGCGTCATACGCCTTGATGCCATCCTGGATCAGCAGCTCGCCGCGATCGACCAATTGCTCGATGCCGGGGATTTCCGTCGTCAGCGAACGCGTGCCGATCAAGCCCATCACCATCGGAATATGCACGGCGTAATGCGTCTCGCGCGCTTTCGCGTCAGGGAAGCCGAAGGCCGTGAAGGCGGCAGGCGCCGGCTCCGTGGTCCACATGGCTTCGATGGCGGCCAGCTTCATCTTTTGATGTTCGGACGACAGGTAGCCGCTTTCATCGCCGAGCACCACCACCGACAGCGCGGCGGCCAGGCCGAACGAGGCAGCCACCGTCATCGAGCGCTTGGCCAGCTGCACGTGGCGGCCTTTCAGCAAATACCAGGCGGAAATACCCAGCACGAAAATCGCCGCAGCCGTATAGCCAGCCGACACGGTGTGCACGAATTTCGCCTGTGCTACAGGATTTGTCAGCACGGCGCCGAAGTCCGTCACTTCCATGCGCATAGTCTGTGGATTGAAGGCCGCGCCGACGGGATTTTGCATCCAGCCGTTGGCGATCAGTATCCACAGGGCGGAAAAGTTCGAGCCGATGGCCACCAGCCAGGTCGTGACCAGGTGGCCGCGCTTCGACAGCTTGTCCCAGCCGAAGAAGAACAGGCCGACGAAGGTCGCTTCCAGGAAGAAGGCCATCAAGCCCTCGATGGCCAGCGGCGCGCCGAAAATGTCGCCCACATAATGGCTGTAATAGCTCCAGTTCATGCCGAACTGGAATTCCATGACGATGCCCGTCGCCACGCCCATGGCGAAGTTAATGCCGAACAAGACACCCCAGAACTTGGTCATGTCGCGCCAGATGGGGCGGTTCGTCATCACATACACCGTCTCCATGATGGCGAGGATCACTGACAGGCCTATCGTCAGCGGAACGAATATAAAGTGGTACAGAGCTGTCAGCGCAAACTGCAGTCTGGATAAAGCGACAATATCGAAGTCCATATGATTTCCTTGGTGTGTCCCTACTGTGATTGTAAACTTGGCATCTATCTGCTGTAGTCCGCTTGGCGCCGGTGTTGTAAAATTGTCAGTCAGCGCCGCCTGTGGCTCCCCTATTCTTCTTCAATCGCCGCGCAAGCCGGCCAGCGCCGCCTCGAAGGCTTGCGTGCCACGGTGCGCGTCAGCCACGACGCGGCCATCGCGCAGGCTGACCAGCCGGTCCGCCAGCGCCGCTTCGCGCCGCAAGTGGGTGGCGATCAGCAAGGTACGTCCGTCGCTGCGCGCGCGCAGGCGCTGCAGGACATCGATTGCCACCTGCGCATTGAGCGCCTCGGTGGCTTCGTCCAGCAGCCACAAGGTCGATTCGTGCAGGAACAATCGCGCCAGTGCCAATCGCCGCGCCTGCCCGCCAGACAAGCCCAGGCCGCCTTCGCCCAGCAAGGTATCGAGGCCGCCCGCGAAAGCCCGCACTTCCTCGTCCAGGCCGGCAGATTGCAGCGCAGCCCACAGCTGCGCATCGCTGGCGGACGGGTCGGCCAGGCGCAGGTTATCGCGCAGGCTGTCCTGGAACAGTTCCGTTTTCTGGGTAAACAGGCAGGCGCGCGGCGCGCTCACCTTGCCCGACAACGGCGCCAGCTCGCGCGCGGCGATGGCCAGCAAGGTGGACTTGCCCGCGCCGCTGGGACCGATCAAGGCCACTCTTTCGCCATCCGCGATGTGCAGCGATACGTCATGCAAAATGGCGACATTGCTGCCCGCATGCGCGGCGCTGACATGTTCCAGGCGCAAGCCCGGCGCGCTGTCAACCGGCAGAGCGGCGATCTCTTGAGCATCGAGCCGCGGCGCCAGGCGGCGCATGGCCAGCAGCATGCGGCCCGCTTCCAGGGCGCCACGGCGCAGTCCCGCAAACGGCTCCACGGCCGTCAGGGCGATCAGCAGGGCCAGGGCTGCCAGCGGCACGTTCAGCGCCTGCTGCTGCACCAGCGCGGCCACGGCCAGCAGCACGCCGGCCAGGGTCACGCTGCCGGCCACGCCGTAAGCGGCGCCAGCTGCCGTCTCCAGGCGCTGCAGGGCGAAATCGGCTTGCGCCAGCGAGCGATCAATCTGCCCCAGCGCGGCGCACTGGGCGTCGATGCGCCCCGCCATGACCAGGTCCGTCTGGCCCGCCACCAGGTCGATGGTGCCGGAACGCAGTTTTTCGATGGCGCGCGAGCGCACGATGGCTGGGCGGCGGGCAGCGCGCGCGACCAGCCAGCTGATGCCCCCGCCGGCGGCCAGCAGCCACGCAGCCAGGCCCAGGCCCAGCTGCCACTGCATCGCGCCCAGCGCCACGCCGGCAAGCAAGGCCGCGCACAGTGCCGTGAAGGCTGGCACCAGCAGGCGCAGGTACAGCGCTTCGAGCGCATCGATATCGGCCGTCAGGCGGAACAGCAGTTTGGCCGGCTGGCGCAGCAAGCGGCTGGCCGCTTCCGGGCGCGACCAGCCACGGAACAGCTGCACGCGGATGCTGGCCAGCGCGGCGAATGTGGCGTCATGCGTGACGAGGCGCTCCGCATAGCGCGACCCCGTGCGGCCGATGGCCAGCAGGCGGATGCCGGCCGAAGGACCGAACACATCGAACAGCACGGCCGTCGAAGCGTGCAAGCCAGCGATAGAGGTGGCCGTAATGAACCAGCCGGACAGGCCCAGCAAGGCCATGCCGGCCACCGCCGTCAGGGCCGCCAGCATGGCGCCACCGATCAGTTTGCCCGGCTGGGCCAGCAGCAATTGCCGCAGGACAGGGTTCGCTACAAGTGAATTTTTCATGCGCGCGCTTCTTCCTTATGCTCCTGCACTTGCGCCTGCGCATCAACCTGCACCGTGCGCTGCAAACGGCCAGCCAGCACGGGGTCATGCGTGGCGACGATCATCGTCTTGCCCTTGGCCAATTCCAGCAAGGCATCGGTCACGCGTGCCGCCGTTTCGCTGTCCAGGTGGGCCGTCGGTTCATCGACCAGCAGCAAATCGGCGTGCGGATGCAGAGCCACGCGGGCCAGCGCAAGGCGCACGGCCTCGCCGCCGGACAAGCCCTGGCCGCCATCGCTGAGCATGACGGCCGGCTGCGCCTGCGCCACGGCGGCCAGATCGGCCAGGTGCAGCGCCTGCGTCACGTGCGCGGCATTTGCGCCGACGCGGCCCAGAGTCACGTTCTGGCTGACGGAAGCGGCAAACACGTGGGGACGCTGGCCCATCCAGGCCATGCGCTGGCGCAAGGTATTGACGGTGCTGTCATTCAGCCGGACGCCGCCGATGCGGATCTCGCCGCCGCTGACGGGCAGCAAGCCGGCCAGCAAAGACAGCAAGGTGGTCTTGCCGGCGCCGCTGGCGCCCACCAGCGCCACGTGCTCGCCGGCGCGCACAGTCAGCTTGAACTGCTCGAACACGGGCGCTTCGCCAGGGTGGGCAAAGCGCAGTTGATGGATCTCGACGGCGGGAGGTGGCGCCACCGCCATGGCGGCGGCAGAAACGGCAGCAACTGCCACCCCGGCGCCAGGCAAGGGCACGCCCTCCCCCGCCAAGTCGTGCAAGCCGGCCAAGCCCGCTTCGCCGGCCGCCTTGTCGTGCCAGACGGCGGCCAGTTCGCGCAGCGGCTCGAAGAATGCGGGCGCCAGCAGCAGGATGAACAAGCCCTGCCCCAGGCTCAGTTCCCGACCCCAGATACCGAAATTGATGCTGCCCAACAAGGAGAAACCGATGAACGCCGCCACCATGGCCACGCCCAGCGCGGAAAACAATTCCAGCACGGCGGACGACAGGAAGGCGATGCGCAGCACCACCATCGTGCGCCGGCGCACGGATTGCGACGAGACATCCAGCCTTGCGGCCGTGGCGTCGACGGCATCGAGCGCGCGCAAGGTGGCCAGACCGCGCAGGCGGTCCAGCAGAAAGGCGTTCATGCTGCCCATTTCCACCATCTGCGCGCGGCTGGCCGCTTGCGCGCCCATGCCCACCAGGGCCATGAAGACGGGAATCAGGGGCGCGGCGATGAGCAGGATCAAGGCGGCAATCCATGACAGCGGCGTCACCACGGAGAGGATCACGAGGGGCACAAGCATCACCTTCCAGCGCGCGGGCTTGTAGCGCACCAGATACGGCACGATGGCTTCGGCCTGCTCGGCGATGACGCTGGCCGCCTGGCCCGACTGCGCGCGCTGGCGGTCAAGCGGCGAACGGCGCGCCAGCGCCTGCGCCACTTGCCCGCGCAGGCTGGACAGGTGCTCGCGCGCCGCAGCATACATGCGCCGCGCGCCCCACGCTTCACAGCCGGCGCGCAGCACGCCCAGCAGCAGCACGCCAGCGGCCGGCAGTAGGGCCGCGCGCCAGGGCGCACCGTCGAGCATGGCTTGCACGGCCCAGGCCAGCAAGGCCGCTTGCGGCAGCCACAGCAAGGCGGCACCACCTTGCGCCAGGCTGGCAACACGGGGAAGAATAAAGCGGGGCAAGGATAGTGGCGTGGAAGGCATCTCTAAACTTTTTGAGTTTTCAGAATTTTCTGTAAATTCGTTTTTTTGTATAATACTGCGAAACATGACATAAATCAATTGACCCTGCGGGTGTGGCGTGAAAAAATTCAGATAATTATGAAAACTCAAAATATCCACATGACGCCGCTGATCCTGACCTTTGTCAGCCATTTCGGCGAGATGGGCAGCCGCTGGGGCTTTAACCGTACGGTGGGACAAGTGTACGCCTTGTTGTTTGTCTCGGAGCTTCCTTTGCACGCGGACGAAATCGCGGAACACCTGAGTTTTTCACGCTCGAACGTCAGCATCGGTTTGAAGGAATTGCAGGGCTGGGGCTTGATCCGCCAGTCGCGCATCCCCGGCGACCGGCGCGAATATTTTTCCTCGCTGGGCGATGTGTGGCAAATCTTCCGCGTGGTGGCCGCCGAACGCCGCCGCCGCGAAGTGGCGCCCACCCTGACAGTGCTGCGCGAATCGCTGCTGGCGCCGGCCACGGAACCCGTGGACCAGTATGCGCAAGAGCGCATGCGCGAAATGTATGAACTGGTCGACCTGGCCAACACCTGGTTCGACGACTTGCAGCGCCTGTCGCCCGAATCGATGGCGCAACTGATGAAAATGGGCGCCAAGGTGCAAAAGCTGCTCAATGCCAAGGACCGCCTGTTTGGCAAGAGTCCCGACGACAGCGAGAAATAAGCGCAGCGTTTACACGCCGCATACACGCGGCGCCCGACTCTTTACACCGTCTTTATGCCTCTCTCGCTATGCTGGCTGGCACCACCGCCACCCTTGCGAAGGAGCTTCCATGCATGAATCCCCATTCCAGCCACGCGCGCGCGACCTGATCCGCCAGCATTTGCCTGCGCGTGAAAGGCTGCGCCTGGCACGCCTGGCGAGCAAGAAAGTATTGTCCGTATTGTCTGCGCTGCTGTGCGCGGTGCCGCTGCTGTATTTGCTGAGCGTGGTGCTGTTTGCGCAGCCATAAGGCCGCGTGCGTATAGACAGGAAGAGAGAAGGATGCGGCCGCATGGCGCAAGCCGTGGCCAGTATGAAACTGGTCCGCCCAGAGGGAATCGAACCCCCATTCACGGTTTAGAAGACCGTTGTCCTATCCGTTGAACGATGGGCGGAGAGGTGCAGTATTTTAATCCATGCGCGCTAGCAATGAAATGCCTGCGCGGAATAGAAAACGGGCTGTCATTTCTGACAGCCCGCTTATGACTTTGGTCGGAGTACAAGGATTCGAACCTTGGACCCCCTGGTCCCAAACCAGGTGCGCTACCGGGCTGCGCCACACTCCGAAGACAAGATAATAACGCCCCCACCCAATTTCGTCAATTGCCATAGACGAATTAGATGGAAATAACTATCGGTTCCTGCCTATCACGCGGCGACTTTATCGGCAATGCGGCGCGCCATGCTCTCGGCCTGCACTTTATCTTTCGCCTCGACCATCACGCGGATCAGCGGTTCGGTGCCCGAAGCGCGGATCAGCACGCGGCCTGTGTCGCCCAGCTCAGCCTCGACCAATGCTTTCTCGGCCACCATGGCGGCATTTTGTTGCCAGTCGAAACCGGGCGCCACGCGCAGGTTGATCAGGGTTTGCGGAAACAGCACCAGTTCGGCCAGGCATTGCTGCAGGCTCTGGCCGCTGCGTTTGAGCGCGGACAAGACTTGCAGCGCGGAGACGATACCGTCTCCCGTCGTGTGGCGGTCCAGGCACAGCAAATGGCCGGAGCCCTCGCCGCCCAGTATCCAGCCCTTTTCCTTCATGACTTCCAGCACATAGCGGTCGCCCACCTTGGCGCGCGCAAAGCCGATGCCCTGCTGCTTGAACAGCACTTCCAGCGCCATGTTAGTCATCAACGTTCCTACAGCGCCGGCCACGGGGCCCGTCGCCAGGCGGTCCTTGACCATGATATACAACAACTCGTCACCGTTATACAGCCGCCCCGTGGCGTCGCACATGATCAGCCGGTCGGCGTCGCCATCGAGGGCGATGCCGAGATCGGCACCGTGCTCGACGACGGCTTCGGCCATGGCCTTGGTTGCCGTGGCGCCAAAGCCCGCATTGATGTTGAAGCCATCGGGCTTGTTGCCGATGGCGATGACTTCCGCGCCCAGCTCATGGAACACGTGCGGCGCGATATGGTAGGCGGCGCCATGCGCGCAATCGACGACGATCTTCAGGCCGCGCAAGTCCAGTTCGTTCGGGAAGGTGCTCTTGCAAAATTCGATGTAGCGGCCCTGGGCATCGTCCAGGCGCTTGGCGCGCCCCAGCTTGTCGGATGGCACGCAGGCCATGGGCTCGTCGAGCGCCGCTTCGATTTCCAGTTCCACGCTGTCGGGCAGCTTGGTGCCCTGGCCGGAAAAGAACTTGATACCGTTGTCGTGATACGGATTGTGCGACGCGGAAATGACCACCCCGGCAGACAGGCGCAGCGCCCGCGTCAGGTAGGCGATCGCCGGCGTCGGCATGGGGCCGGCCAGCATCACGTCCACGCCGGCCGCCGACAGGCCAGCTTCCAGCGCCGCTTCCAGCATGTAGCCGGAAATGCGCGTGTCCTTGCCGATCAGCACAGTCGGGCGCGCCTTGCCGCCCTGCGACTTGGCCAGCACCATGCCGGCCGCATAACCGAGGCGCATGACGAAATCGGGGGTGATCGGGGCCGTGCCCACCAGGCCGCGAATACCATCGGTGCCAAAATATTTACGCGTCATATATTTCTCTTTTTGTTGTTTATAATGAATCTTACAGCTTCAGTGCGCCATGCGCCAGACCTTCAGTGCATCGACGGTTTCAGCGACATCATGCACGCGGATAATTTCCGCACCTTGCGCTACCGCAGCAAGCGCACCGGCAACGCTGCCCGCCAGGCGCTGCTCGACGGGACGCCCCGTCACGGCGCCTATCATCGATTTGCGCGACAGGCCGGCCAGCACGGGCAGGTCCAGCTCGCTTCGCAACTGGCGCGTGGCGCGCAGCAAGGCATAGTTCTGCTCCACCGTCTTGCCGAAGCCAAAGCCGGGATCGACGCACAGGCGCTCGCGGTCTATGCCGGCGGCCGTCATCGTCGCTATGCGCTCGCGCAGGAAGTCGATGACTTCACGCACCACATCCTCATATTGGGGCTGGGCTTGCATGGTTACTGGCACGTTTTGCATGTGCATGATGCACAGCGCGCAATCGCTATCCTGCACGGCCGCTATGGCGCCCGGCGCGCGGAAACCGTTGATGTCGTTGATCATGTCGGCACCCGCCAGAATGGCTTCGCGCATCACTTCGGGTTTATATGTATCGACGGACAGGGGCTTGCCGCAGTCGCGCAAGGCGTACAGCACCGGCATGACGCGCTGCAGCTCGTCCTGCAGCGGCAGCGGCAGCGCGCCGGGACGGCTCGATTCGCCGCCAATATCGATGATGTCGACGCCGTCGACTATCATCTGCTCCGCGCGCGAGAGGGCAAATTCCAGGTGTTGGTACTGGCCGGCATCGGAAAAGGAATCGGGCGTGATATTCAGGATACCCATCACCAGCGCCTGCGTGCCCTGCAGGTTGAAACCGAAACGGCCGAATTGCAAATAGTGTCGCATGTGAATCTTTGTAGTCGTCGGGAAAAAACTGCTGCGGCAACGAAAAAGGGCAAGGATTGCTCCTTACCCTTTTATTTCACGCCACCGATCAAGCAGTGGTCGCTATCAGGCTGGCGCCGTCACGTTAGGCGAAATGCCGCCTGTGCCGCTATCACCGCCCGCATTGCGGCGTGGTGGAATGACTTTCGGTGGACGCGGCTCCAGGCCGGCCATGATGTCATTGATTTGCTCTGCATCAATGGTTTCCCATTCCAGCAAGGCTTTGGTCATCATTTCGACCTTGTCGCGGTTGCTTTCCAGCAAGGTACGCGCCAAAGCATATTGCTTGTCGAGAATGTTGCGGATTTCAGCATCGACCTTTTGCTGGGTCGCTTCCGAAATCGTTTTGGTGGCACCACCGAAGAAACCTTCGTTTTCGCTGTCTTCGTAGACCATCACGCCCATGCTGTCGGACATGCCGAAGCGGGTCACCATGGAACGGGCCAGCTTGGTGGCACGCGAGAAGTCGTTCGACGCGCCGGTGGACATTTGTCCCACGAAAATCTCTTCGGCGATGCGGCCACCGAACAGGATGGAAATTTCTTCCAGCATCTTGTCCTTGTAGGCGGACAAGTTGTCGTGTTCCGGCAATTGCCAGGTCAGGCCCAGGGCCCAGCCGCGCGGCATGATCGTCACTTTATGCACGGGATCAGCCTTCGGCAGCAGCTTGGCCACCACCGCATGACCGGACTCATGGTAAGCCGTATTGCGACGCTCTTCCTCGCGGATGATCATCGACTTACGCTCAGGACCCATGTAAATCTTGTCTTTTGCATCTTCGAAGTCAGCCATTTCCACCAGGCGCTTGCTGCGACGGGCGGCAAACAGGGCTGCCTCGTTGACCAGATTGGCCAGGTCGGCGCCCGAGAAACCGGGGGTGCCGCGGGCCAGAATATCGGCTTTCACGTCAGTACTGATAGGCACTTTACGCATGTGCACGTTCAAGATCTGCTCGCGACCGCGGATATCGGGCAAGCCGACCGAGACCTGGCGGTCGAAACGACCCGGACGCAGCAAAGCTTTGTCGAGCACGTCGGCGCGGTTGGTGGCGGCCACGACGATCACGCCGGAGTTCGCTTCAAAACCGTCCATCTCGACCAGCAACTGGTTCAAGGTCTGTTCGCGCTCGTCATTGCCGCCGCCCATGCCGGCACCGCGGTGACGACCGACAGCGTCGATCTCATCGATGAAGATGATGCATGGCGAATGCTTTTTCGCGTTCTCGAACATGTCGCGGACACGGCTAGCACCCACGCCGACGAACATTTCCACGAAGTCAGAACCGGAAATCGAGAAGAACGGTACCTTGGCTTCGCCGGCGATGGCGCGCGCCAGCAGGGTTTTACCCGTGCCCGGAGGACCGACCATCAGCACGCCGCGGGGAATGCGGCCGCCCAGTTTCTGGAATTTGCTCGGATCCTTGAGGAAGTCGACCACTTCATTGACTTCTTCTTTCGCTTCATCGCAACCGGCGACATCGGCGAAGGTGACGGTGTTGCTGGCTTCATCCATCATGCGCGCCTTCGACTTGCCGAACGAGAATGCCCCGCCCTTGCCGCCGCCTTGCATCTGACGCATGAAGAACACCCAGACGCCGATCAACAGCAGCATGGGGAACCAGGATACAAAAATAGTTTGCAGGAACGACGCTTCCTCAGGCGGACGCACATCGAAATGCACGCCATTGTCGCGCAGGTCGCCGATCAGGCCCTTGTCGAGGCTGGTGGCGGTGGTACGCACCTTGGTGTCGTCCATCAGCTTGGCGGTGATCGACGAACCTTCGATCACGACATCCTTGACGCGCTTGGCTTTGACTTCATCCAGCAAATCGGAATAAGCGATGGCCTTGCTGCCGCCTGTGGCGCCATGACTGTCGAATTGCTTGAACAGCATGAACAACAGCAGCAATACGACTACCCAGATGGCAGATTTGGAAAACATGTTATTCACGAAGACTCCTTGGATGCAGTGCGCATCTCTTTACCAATAGCTAGAAACACGATTTTACTCGCAATAAGCGGGCCGTGCCAAAGCCCGCCGATCCGTGCGCGCGAAAAAACCGCGTTCACGCAAAAAAAATGCAGTATAAACAATTTAGGCTTTTATGCCATCAGACGCTACTGCACTTCTCGTTCCCATGTGCGGATTCCCTCTTAAATATCAAGGGCGGAATCATCTTCTTGCACGGCATTTTTCAGGGGATTCTTGATTCCACGGCCCATCAGGAAGATTTCCGACGATTTATCGCGGCTAGCCTTGGGCTTTTTCTGCACCACGACCTTGAATTCAGCGCGGAATTTTTCCACGATCTGGCTGAAACCCATGTCTTTGAAGCATTTCACCAGCAAGACGCCCGATGGTTTCAAATGCAATTGCGAAAATTCGATGGCCAGGTCGATCAGGTGTTCCATGCGCGCGGCGTCCGCAGTGGCGATGCCCGACAGGTTGGGCGCCATGTCCGACAGGACCACGTCAACCTTGCGCCCTTGCAACACCACTTCCAGTTGGCGCAGCACGCGCGCCTCGCGGAAGTCGCCCTGAATGAAGTGGAAGTCGGCGATCGGCTCCATTTCCAGCATGTCCAGGCCAATCAGGGTACCATTGACCCCGCCGCCGTCCTTGCCAGCCAGCTTGCGCCGCGTGTACTGGGCCCAGCTGCCTGGAGTACAACCAAGGTCGACAATCACCTGGCCAGGTTTGATCAGTTTTTCGTCTTCATCGATTTCTTTGAGCTTGTATGCTGCCCGGGCGCGGTAGCCCTCTTTTTGCGCCAACTTCACATAAGGATCATTTATGTGGTCGTGCAACCAGTTTTTGTTTAATTTCTTCTTTGCCATTCGCGTAGAATACTGCTTTTAAGGGAATTACTAAATATTATTATGCTAAAACTTACACCCGTAGAGCGCAGCGCACTGCGCGCCGAAGCACACGCGCTGAAGCCTATCGTCATCATTGGCGAAGCGGGCTTGACACCTGCTGTCCTCAAAGAGATCGACCTTGGCCTGGATTCGCACGGCCTGATTAAAGTCCGCGTGTTCGGCGACGACCGCGAAGCCCGCGTCGGAATGTACGATACGATTTGCGGCAATCTCGGCGCCGCCCCGGTACAACATATTGGCAAACTGCTGGTAATCTACCGTCCGAAAAAAGAAGTGGTTAAGGAGAAGGTCAGCGCCGGCAAAGGCATGCGCGAAGTGACCATCGTCAAGGCCAGCGCCAGCGGCACCAAGCGCCCCAGCGTGACGAAAGTCATGATCAAGGGCAATGAGCGCGTTACCGAAGGCGGTTCCATCAAGCGTGCCAAGCCACGTCAGAAAAGCGCCAAGAAAAGCGCACTGGGCAGCAAGTAAGCCTGTTCACCCGGCAACCGCAAGGCTGCCGGGCTTGAAACAAGAAGCGGAGCACGGGATATCCCCTGCTCCGCTTTTTTATTGCCGCTGCGGCGTCGGATGACGCGTGGCCTACGGCCTCGCTAGTCCGACCTACGTATTGTCATGTAGGTCGGATTAGCGCGCAGTGCGTAATCCGACAAGCACGGCAGCGATTACTGCTGTTTCCAGATCAGCACACCCGCCAGCAAGCTTTGCACGGCAAAGATCAGGGTCGACACGCCATGCAGCATGCCGAAGCGGCTGCGCATGGCTTCGTCCATGATGCCAGACGGGGCTTGCGCCTTGAGTTCAGCCATCAGGGGCGAGATGCCGAAATGGCTGAGCAGCGCGCACACCAGCATGGACAGCACCAGCGCGGCCAGCAGGCGCCGGCGTTTCAGCTCCAGCGCGCCCGCGCCCCATTGCAGCAAGGCCAGCAACACCAAGGCACAAGCGATGGACAGCCAGGCCTCGGCGCGGAACATGCTGCCGGCGATATTGCCAGCCAGCACGCGGTCGCTCAAGGTGCCAAACAGGGTCGGCGCCACGATGAAGCCGATGGTCCACAGGCTGCCCGCCCACAGGGTGGCAACGAGGAGGCGCACGCGGTTCAGCATCAAATGTACAGTACTTCCAGGATTTCGTATTCGCGCGGGCCGGACGGCGCCTGCACTTCCACCACGTCGCCGGCGTATTTGCCGATCAGCGCGCGGGCGATCGGGGACGTCACGGACACTTTGTTCTTTTTCAGGTCGGCTTCATCGAGGCCCACGATCTGGTAAGTGACTTTCTGACCCGATTCCAGGTCTTCCAGGTTCACGGTGGAGGCAAACACCACGCGGCCCTCCGCGTCGAGCGCGGTCGGGTCGATGATTTGCGCTGCGCCCAGCTTGCCTTCGAGCTCGGCGATACGGCCTTCGACGAAGGCCTGACGTTCCTTGGCGGCATCGTACTCGGCGTTTTCCGACAAATCTCCGTGCGAGCGCGCTTCGGCGATCGCATCGATGACGATGCGGCGTTCCTTGGTCTTCAAATGATGCAGCTCTTCCTTCAGAAGTTCTGCGCCGTATTTGGTCAATGGGACTGAGGTCATGTTATCTCTACTATCTGCTAGTTATCGGCGCCGTTGCAGCGTTTTGTCGCGCTTAACGGACTTACCAAGTGAAAACCACAGAGGCCGCGCGCTGCTCTGCACGGAACTCTGTGGTTGATAAGTATGCAGTGTACCGCCTAACGGCGGCCACTGCAAATGACACGCGGACTATTCAGCTTGCTGCAGGGTCTTGTGCAGGCCTTGCAAATCGTACACACGCAACTCATCGAGGTGACGGATGCCTTCGACGGCCGCTTCCGCACCGGCGATGGTCGTGTAGGTCGTTACGCGCGAGGCCAGGGCCGAGGTGCGGATGGCCCGCGAATCGACGATGGCGCTGCGCTTTTCTTCCACGGTGTTGATCACCAGCACGATTTCATGGTTCTTGATCATGTCGACGATGTGCGGACGACCTTCGATCACCTTGTTCACTGGCGTGACGGCGATGCCGGCAGCAGCGATCACGGCCGCGGTACCCTTGGTGGCGACCACGGTGAAACCGGACTCGACCAGATCACGCGCCACTTGCACGGCGCGCGGCTTGTCCGACGCTTTCACGCTGATGAAGACCTTGCCCGATTTTGGCAGGTTCACGCCGGCGCCCAGTTGCGATTTCACGAACGCTTCGCCGAACGTCAGGCCCACGCCCATGACTTCGCCCGTCGATTTCATTTCAGGGCCCAGGATGGTGTCCACGCCCGGGAACTTGACGAACGGGAACACGGCTTCCTTGACACTGAAGTATGGCGGCACGACTTCCTGCGTGATGCCTTGCGAAGCCAGCGACTGACCGACCATGCAGCGGGCGGCGATCTTCGCCAGCTGCAAACCGGTGGCTTTCGACACGAAAGGCACGGTACGCGAAGCGCGTGGATTGACTTCCAGCACGAAGACGACGTCTTTCATTTCGCCATCGATCTCTTGTTTCTGGATCGCGAATTGCACGTTCATCAGACCGACCACGTTCAAGCCCTTGGCCATCAGCGCCGTCTGGCGTTTCAGCTCATCAATGGTTTCTTGCGACAGCGAGTACGGTGGCAAGGAGCAAGCCGAGTCGCCCGAGTGCACGCCAGCCTGTTCGATGTGTTCCATCACGCCGCCGATGAAGGTGGTTTCGCCGTCGGAGATGCAATCGACGTCGCACTCGATGGCGTCGTTCAGGAAGCGGTCCAGCAACACGGGCGAATCGTGCGATACCTTGACGGCTTCGCGCATGTAGCGCTCGAGGTCGCGTTGCTCATGGACGATTTCCATGGCGCGGCCGCCCAGCACGTACGATGGACGCACGACCAGCGGGTAGCCGATTTCCTGCGCCAGCGCCAGAGCGTCGGCTTCCGTGCGCGCGGTGCGGTTAGGCGGCTGGCGCAGTTCCAGCTTGTGCAGCATTTGCTGGAAACGCTCGCGGTCTTCGGCCGCATCGATCATGTCGGGCGAAGTGCCGATGATAGGCACGCCATTCGCTTCCAGATCCAGCGCCAGTTTCAATGGCGTCTGGCCGCCGTACTGCACGATCACGCCCACCGGTTTTTCGATGGCGACGATTTCCAGCACGTCTTCCAGGGTCAGGGACTCGAAGTACAGGCGGTCCGAGGTATCGTAGTCGGTCGAAACCGTTTCTGGGTTGCAATTGACCATGATGGTTTCATAGCCGTCTTCGCGCATGGCGAGGGCAGCGTGGACGCAGCAATAGTCAAACTCGATACCCTGGCCGATACGGTTCGGGCCACCGCCCAGCACCATGATCTTTTTCTTGTCGGTCGGGTTCGATTCGCACTCTTCGTCGTACGTGGAATACATGTACGCCGTGTCGGTCGAGAATTCCGCCGCGCAGGTGTCGACGCGTTTGTAGACGGGACGGATACCCAACTCGTGACGCTTGGCGCGGATGGCAGTGTCCGATGTCTGCAGCAGGAAGCCCAGGCGACGGTCCGAGAAGCCCTTCTGTTTCAACTTGTACAGGGTGTTCTTGTCCAGGTTGTCCAGCTTCTGTGTGTCCAGCCACAGTTCCAGGTCGACGATTTCCTTGATCTGTATCAGGAACCATGGGTCGATCTTGGTCAGGTTGTGCACTTCTTCCAGGGTGAAACCCTGGGCAAACGCATCGCCCACGTACCAGATGCGCTCAGGACCGGGCTCGCCCAGTTCTTCTTCGATCTTTTCGCGGTCCTTGGTCTTTTCATTCATGCCGTCCACGCCCACTTCCAGGCCGCGCAAGGCTTTCTGGAACGATTCCTGGAAGGTACGGCCTATGGCCATCACTTCGCCGACGGATTTCATCTGCGTCGTCAGGTGGTGGTCGGCGGTCGGGAATTTCTCGAACGTGAAACGGGGGATCTTCGTGACGACGTAATCGATCGACGGCTCGAACGAGGCCGGCGTGGCGCCGCCCGTGATTTCATTGCGCAGCTCGTCCAGGGTGAAACCGACGGCCAGCTTGGCGGCGATTTTCGCGATCGGGAAACCCGTCGCTTTCGATGCCAGGGCCGACGAACGCGATACGCGCGGATTCATCTCGATGACGATCATGCGGCCATCGACAGGGTTGATCGAGAATTGCACGTTCGAGCCACCCGTGTCGACGCCGATCTCGCGCAGCACTGCCAGGGAGGCATTGCGCATGATCTGGTATTCCTTGTCCGTCAGGGTTTGCGCAGGAGCCACCGTGATGGAGTCGCCCGTGTGCACGCCCATCGGATCAAGGTTTTCGATCGAGCAAATGATGATGCAGTTGTCCGCCTTGTCGCGCACCACTTCCATCTCGTACTCTTTCCAGCCCAGCAACGATTCTTCGATCAGCAGCTCTTTCGTCGGCGAGGCTTCCAGGCCGCGCTTGCAGATGGTTTCGAATTCTTCTTCGTTGTAGGCGATGCCGCCGCCGGAACCGCCCATGGTGAACGATGGACGGATGATGGTCGGGAAGCCCAGCGTGCGCTGCACGGCCCACGATTCTTCCATCGAGTGCGCCACGCCGGAACGGGCCGAACCGAGGCCGATCTTGGTCATCGCGTCCTTGAACTTGGAACGGTCTTCCGCCTTGTCGATGGCTTCCGGCGACGCACCGATCAGCTCGACGTTGTATTTTGCCAGCACGCCATTGTTGAACAGGTCCAGCGCGCAATTGAGCGCCGTCTGGCCGCCCATCGTCGGCAGGATGGCGTCAGGACGCTCCTTGGCGATGATGCGCTCAACGACCGACCAGGTGATCGGTTCGATATAGGTCACGTCGGCCATTTCCGGGTCCGTCATGATGGTCGCAGGATTGCTGTTGACCAGGATGACTTTATAGCCCTCTTCGCGCAGGGCCTTGCACGCTTGCGCGCCGGAATAATCGAATTCGCAGGCCTGGCCGATCACGATCGGGCCAGCGCCAATAATCAGAATACTTTTAATATCTAAACGTTTAGGCATTTTTCTTTTTCTCCTCCGCAGCCATCAAGTTGATGAAGCGGTCAAACAGGTAAGCAACATCCATCGGGCCCGGCGACGCTTCAGGGTGGCCCTGGAAGCAGAAGGCCGGCTTGTCCGTGCGGGCAAAGCCCTGCAGGGAGCCGTCGAACAGCGATTCATGGGTCACGCGGCAATTTGCAGGCAAGGTTGCCGCGTCGACTGCGAAACCGTGGTTTTGCGAGGTAATCAAGACTTGCTTGGTTTCCAGGTCTTGTACCGGGTGGTTGGCGCCGTGGTGGCCGAACTTCATCTTCAACGTTTTCGCGCCGGAAGCGATCGCCATGATCTGGTGGCCGAGGCAGATGCCGAAGGTCGGGATACCCTTCTCGATCAATTCCTTGGTCGCCGCAATGGCGTAATCGCACGGTTCCGGGTCGCCGGGGCCGTTCGACAGGAAGATGCCGTCCGGGTTCAAAGCCAGGGCGTCGGCAGCGCTCGCTTGCGCAGGCAGCACGGTGACTTTGCAGCCGCGTGCCGTCAGCATGCGCAAGATGTTGCGCTTGACGCCGTAGTCGAAGGCGACCACGTGGTATTTCGCGTCGGCGTCCGCCAGCTGGCCATAGCCTGCACCCAGGGTCCATTCCGTTTCGCGGTATTCATAGGCAGTCTTGCTTGATACCACCTTGGCCAGGTCCATGCCGGCCAGGCCAGGGAAGGAACGGGCCAGTTCCAGCGCTTGCGCGGCGGATGGCTCGTTGCCTTGCGTACCGACCAGGATAGCGCCGCCCTGCGCACCTTTTTCACGCAGGATGCGCGTAAGCTTGCGTGTATCGATGCCGGCGATGGCGACGATATTTTCAGCTTTCAGGTAATCGGACAGGGAGAGGGTGGAACGGAAATTGGATGCCAGCAATGGCAGATCGCGGATGATGAGGCCAGCGGCGTGTACCTTGGAAGACTCGACATCTTCCGGATTCACGCCCGTATTGCCGATATGCGGATAGGTCAGGGTGACCATCTGGCGGCAATAGCTTGGGTCGGTAAGGATTTCCTGATACCCGGTCATGGAGGTGTTGAAAACAACCTCGCCCGTGGTATGACCGGCGGCACCGATCGAAAAACCTTTAAAGATCGTTCCATCAGCAAGCGCTAATATGGCTGGAACGGCAGGGCCAGAAAAAAATGGCGGCAAGGGCAACTCCTGATAAAGTTACCGTAGCTGCGCCACGTCAGACCGACCGCCTAGATACCCGAGCCAGATGCACTCAGGGTGTTTCAACGGTCATTTTGAATGAGGGGATGGGTAGTCGCTACGGTATATGTGTGATTGGCTAAACCTTTGAATTATAACCAAAAGGAAGCTTTTCCACAAGGAAGAAAATGTGGAATGGCCGGCATTTTTTTGCACAGCAGCATAAATCCACCGCCCCATGAAAAAAGCCGCCCGGCTTGCGCGGGGCGGCTTGCAAGGCTATAGCGCCTATTAATTACACTAACGCAGCAATACCGGCTTTCGCGATTTGCGCGTCTTCCGCCGACTTGACGCCCGAGACGCCAACGGCGCCCACGTAGTGACCATCAAACACGATGGGCACGCCGCCCTCGAGCAAGCCGTCGATTTCCGGCGCGCTCAGGAATGATACTCGGCCGCCATTGATCATCTCTTCATAGATGCGCGACTCGCGGCGGCCCAGTGCCGCCGTCTTGGCTTTCGATGGGGCAATGTGCGACGAGATCGGCGCCACGCCATCCATGCGCTGCAGCCACAGCAGGTGGCCGCCGTCATCGACGATGGCGATCGTGACCGCCCAGTTATTCTTGACCGCTTCCGCTTCGGCGGCGGCAGCGATTTTCTTTACGTCGTCCAGGGTCAAAATCGGTTTCGATTGCATGGTGCATCCTTGTTATGTTGAATCAAAATTGTATACGAAATGCGCAGCAGCGCTATCGCTTACTGCTCGCGTTTGGCTTTCAGCTTTTGCTTGAGCTGCGCCATGACGGCAAACGTCGCCTGCTCACCCGCCAGAATGGCCTGGTTGCGGCTGTTAAAATCGTTGCCCTTCATGGTGCCCAGGCTGGGCTGGATCACCACGTCCGCATCCTTGAGCTCGAACTGGTTGATGCGCTGGCCCATGATGGCAAACGTCTGCATGATCACCTCCATCGAGCTGATGGCCTTTTGCGTATCCGTTTGCGACGAGATATTCACGGCGATAATGAAATCGGCGCCCATGTCGCGCGCAAAGCGCACGGGCACGGGAGCGACCAGGCCGCCATCGACATAGGTGTGGCCGGCTATCGTCACGGGCTGGAACACACCGGGCACTGCCGACGAGGCGCGCACGGCCATGCCGGTGTTGCCACGCTGGAACAGGATCGGCTGGCCATTTTTCAGGTCGGTCGCCACCACGCCAAACGGAATCTTCAGCTTTTCCAGGGGCAAGCCGCCGACAGCCTTGTTGACATAGCTTTGCAGCGCTTCGCCTTTGAGTACGCCGGACGACTTGCCGAACAGGGGCAAGGCCCAGTCCGAAATGGCCGCCTCGTCCATGTCAAAGGCCATCTTTTGCAAGGCAAAGCCGGAGTTGCCTGCCGCATACAAGGCGCCCACGACGCTGCCGGCGCTGGTGCCGGTGACAATGTCGGCATGGATGCCCTGCGATTCGAGCGCCTTGATCACCCCGATATGCGCAAAGCCGCGTGCCGCGCCGCCACCCAGCGCCAGGCCGATCTTGATCTTGCGCGGCGCCACGACGATGGGCTCGGGTGGCGTCAATACTTGTACGGGTTTCGGGGCGGTGGTATCGCAACCGGCCAGCACAAAGGCGGCCAGGGCAAGCAGGGTCAGGCGTTTAGGAAACATAATGGCAGAAGAGAACTGCGCGCGGCAGTGGCAACAAAGGAGTGCCGATTGTAGCGCAAGCGGGGTTGCCCGCACTAAAGGCTGTCTTAAATGATTGCGGTGACAATGTTTCCGTGCGCGCTGCCCCGGCTGTTAGACTGGCCGTTGGCTCCCCACCCTTCGATGACATGTCCGACGAATATCAATTTTCCGACAGCCGCGCCCTGAGCGCCCCATTTGCACAACAGTTATCCAGCTATCCTCCCGATGGCGCCCTCGCCTGGCTGACCGCCATCCTCGCCACGCAGGCGCCCGCGCTGCGTTCGTCGAACGCCATCTTGCTGGCCTACACCGGCAATCCAGCCGCATTGGCCTGGATCGACGACCATGTCGGCTCGCCCGTGGCGGGGCAATGGGGCGTGACGGCGGCGCTGCTGGGCACGCCTTGGCCGCGCATCGCTGGCTGGCTGCAGCGCGGCGGCCCGCACCGGCTGATGGCGCTCGATACCCTGCATGCCTACCGCAGACCAGCCGCCAACATGTCGCCGCTGGAACAGATTGCCGCGCCTGTGCTGCCGCAAGCGCCCACGCGCGCCCACCTCGATGCCGCGCTGGCCGCCTGCCTGGCCGCGTCAGCGACGCCGCGCATCCAGGCGGCCGTCAACTCGATCAACAAGCATGTGGACGACATCCTGCGCGGCGGATCCCGCGGCGTGGCCGTGGCCGACTTGCCGCGCCTGTACCTCGACCCGGCACCGTTCAACGATGCTTCCTCCATCCTGGAGCGGCACGAAACAGTGGTGGGTGGCATGCGGCAAAACCTGCAGAACCTGCTCAAGGGCATACTGTGAACAGGCCAGCCCATATCAGCATCGACTTGAGCGATATCAACACCGCGCGCCAGCTGCATGCCACCCTGGCAGCCGCGCTGGCCTTTCCTGCCAATTACGGCATGAACTGGGATGCCTTCTGGGATGCCATCACTAGCCTGGTGGATATGCCGCAACAGTTACAATTCATGGGGTGGCACGTGCTGGAAGAGCGGCTGCCGCGCGATGCGGCCATCCTGCAGCGCATCCTGGCGCGCATGGCGCACGATGCACCGGACGGGGCGACGCAGGTACATTACATGTAGAACGGAAACGCTTGACAGCCGCGCCCAACTTCCCGTACATTAAGTGCATGTCCTCCTTCAAACATTCCTCCCCTTCCCTGCTGTCGCTATCGCGACTACACCTAGCACGCGCATAAGTTTGCCGCATTGCTTCGCCTGGCCACACGCCGGCGTGTTTCAAAAAACCTGGAAGGTTTGATGATGTTTGCACCATCCCCCGCTACACCCGTAACTTCTGACGCGACCGCCACCGCTGGCGCCGTTGCCCTGCTTTGCCTGCTAAAACTACCGACCGCTTGCCTGGCCTAGTGTTGCGTGGCCGCCCGGCAAGCTTGCGCCACAACCATTGATTTCCCCCTATCTTCAGGAGTACCCGATCATGATGTTGCAAAACCCAGCTTCCAAATACCGCGCCTTTCCTCCCGTCAAATTGACCGACCGTCAATGGCCAAACCAGATTATCAGCAAACCGCCTATCTGGATGAGCACCGACTTGCGAGACGGCAACCAATCCTTGATCGAGCCCATGAGCGCGGAAAAGAAACTGCGGTTCTTCGAGATGCTGATCGCCATCGGCCTGAAGGAAATCGAGGTGGGCTTCCCATCGGCATCGCAGACGGATTTCGACTTCGTGCGCAAACTCGTCGATGAAGGCCGCATCCCGGACGACGTCACCATCATCGTGCTGACCCAGTCGCGCGAAGAATTGATACGCCGCACGGTGGAATCGGTCGTCGGCGCCAAGCGCGCCATCGTCCACCTGTACAACTCGGTGGCGCCCGTGTTCCGCAAGGTCGTGTTCGGCATGTCGCGCGAAGAAATCACGAATATCGCCACCACCGGCACCACCTTGGTAAAACAGTTGGTAGCCCAGCATCCGGAAACGGAATGGGGCTTTGAATACACGCCGGAATCGTTTTCCACCACCGAGCTCGATTTCTCCAAGCATATCTGCGACGCCGTCAGCGCCATCTGGAAGCCGACGCCGGCCAACAAGATGATCATCAACTTGCCATCGACCGTGGAATGCAGCACGCCGAACGTGTATGCGGACCAGATCGAATGGATGTCGCGCAAACTGGCGCGCCGCGACTCCATCATCATCAGCGTGCACCCGCACAACGACCGCGGCACGGCCGTCGCGTCGGCCGAACTGGCCGTGATGGCGGGCGCCGACCGCGTCGAAGGCTGCTTGTTCGGCAATGGCGAGCGCACCGGCAACGTCGACCTGGTCACCCTGGCGATGAATTTGTACACGCAGGGCGTGCACCCGGGTCTGGATTTCTCCGACATCGACAACGTGCGCAAGTGCGTGGAGGAGTGCAATCAGTTGCCCGTCCACCCGCGCCACCCGTATGCGGGCGACCTGGTCTTCACGGCGTTTTCCGGCTCGCACCAGGATGCCATCAAGAAAGGTTTTGCCAAGCAACAACCGGACAGCATCTGGGAAGTACCGTACTTGCCGATCGACCCGGCCGACCTGGGCCGCAGCTACGACGCCGTGATCCGCGTCAACAGCCAGTCCGGCAAGGGCGGCATGGCGTATTTGCTGGAACAGGAATACGGCCTGGTCTTGCCGCGCCGCCTGCAGATCGAATTCTCGCGCGCCGTGCAAGCCGTGGCCGATGCCACGGGCCGCGAAATCGCCGCACAGGATATCCATGAAATTTTCCAGAAGGAATACCTGGAGCAGACGGCGCCGTACGCCTACGCCTCGCACCGCATGGTGGAAGACACGAACAGCGATGAATCCGTGCAGATCGACATCAGCCTGTCGCACCGCCAGACCCCGCTGGCCCTGCAAGGCGGCGGCAACGGCCCCATCGATGCCTTCGTCAATGCGCTGGGCCTGGACATCAAATTGATGGATTACCATGAGCATTCGATCGGCTCGGGCGCCAACGCGCAAGCGGCTTGCTACGTGGAACTGCGCCTCGACAACGGCCCGACCCTGTTCGGCGCCGCCATCGACAGCAATATCGTCACCGCCTCGTTCAAGGCCGTGCTGTCGGCCGTGAACCGCCGCATCGGGCAGACGGAAGCCGAAAAAACAACAGCGGCCGACTTGGCGGCCAGCGCCGCCTGAGCGCGACTCGGGCATCCCTCATAGGGAGAAAAAGCGGTACGGCTTGATCGCCGTGCCGCTTTTTCATTTCTATTGAGCAATTAATAGTGCAAATCAGGTATCGCCGACCGTATAATCGTTTCATAAGAAGACCACCGGAGACAGATCATTAGCTACCGAGGGAATCAGTATGAAATTGACGGATATGAAGATAGGCGTACGCCTGGGTGCCGGTTTTGGCGTGGTGCTGTTGCTGATGGCAGTGCTGGTAAGCACGGGCCTTTTCCGACTGGACAAGATCGGCGCGCTCAGCGAAGCGATCATTGAGAAAGACTGGGCCAAGGCCGATGCCATTGCCACCATCCGCAGTACCACGCGGTCGAACGCGGCGCTCGTGCTGGAGCTGTTCATCCATGAAGATCCGGCCCGCGCCAACGCCATCCACGGCGAAATCGACGCGAACAAGGCCACCATCAGCGATGCGCTGGCCATCCTCGACCGCCTGATCGTGCTGCCTGAAGGCAAGGAACTGCTGGCCACACTGAAGCAGCAGCGCAAGGCCTATGTCGTCTCGTTCAGCCAGGCCGACAAGCTGCTGATGGCGGGACAGCGTTCGGAAGCAGCCGTGCATGTGCGCGACGATACCCTGCCCGCCCTGAACCGCTTGCAAAAAACGGTCAACCAACTGAACGAGCTGCAGCGCCAAGTGGTCGTGCATGGCGGCCAGCAAATCCAGCAGAATATTTCCGCGGCAAATGTGCTGATGGCCTGCCTGGGCACAGCCGCCTTGCTGCTGGGCGTGCTCTTCGCCTGGAGGGTCACGCGCTCGATCACCACACCCATCGCGTATGCCTTGCGCGTGGCGCAAGCCGTGGCCGCAGGCGACCTGAGCAGTAAAATCGCGGCCGATGGCAAGGATGAAACGGGCCAGCTGCTGCAGGCACTGCGCGACATGAATACCAACCTGGCCACCCTGGTGGGACAGGTGCGCGGCGGCACGGGCACCATCGCCGTGGCGTCGAGCCAGATTGCCAGCGGCAATGCCGACCTGTCGGCCCGCACGGAAGCGCAGGCCAGCGCGCTGGAAGAAACGGCCTCGTCGATGATCGAACTGACGGGTACCGTGCGCAGCAACAGCGACAATGCGCGCCAGGCGGACAGCCTGGCCCGCTCGGCGTCGGCCATCGCGCAGCGCGGCGGCACGGCCATGGCGGAAGTGATCGGCACCATGGATGCCATCAATGCTTCCTCGCGCAAGATCGTCGACATCATCGCCGTCATCGACGGCATCGCCTTCCAAACGAATATCCTGGCCCTGAACGCGGCAGTCGAGGCGGCCAGGGCCGGCGAGCAAGGCCGTGGCTTTGCCGTGGTGGCGTCCGAAGTGCGCAACCTGGCGCAGAGGTCAAGCCAGGCCGCCAAGGAAATCAAGGAACTCATTGCCGACTCCGTCACCCGCGTAGGACAGGGCGCGCAGCTGGTCAGTCAGGCGGGTGCCACGATGGAAGAAGTGGTGGCCAGCGTGGGCCGGGTCAGCGCCATCGTCGGTGAAATCAGCGTCGCCAACCACGAGCAGAGCGAAGGTATCGAGCAGATCAATGCCGCCATCATGCAGATGGATCAGACGACGCAACAGAACGCGGCCCTGGTCGAGGAGGCGGCAGCAGCGGCGGCAGCGATGCATGAACAGGCAGGCGAACTGGAGACCCTCGTCAGCCAGTTCAAGCTGGAGCAAAACGCCGACCGCAAGGCGCCACCCCGCCCTGCGCCGTCCGTTCCGCGCTTGCAGTAAGCAAGCTATTCCACCTGGCGCGCCAGGCGGATGCCGGAAAATTGCCAGCGCGCACCAGCCGGGAAGAAATTGCGGTAGCTGGCGCGTGCATGGCCGACCGGCGTGGCGCACGACGAGCCGCGCAGCACATACTGGTTCAACATGAACTTGCCGTTGTACTCGCCCAGCGCCCCCGGCGCCGTGCGGTAGCCGGGATACGGCGCGTAGCTGCTGCTGGTCCACTGCCAGCAGTGGCCGAACATTTGCCGCAAGCCTGCGCCCAAGGTGGCCGGGGCCGGATGCAGCTGGCCCACTTCCACGGCGACGCCTTGCGCCGCCACTTCCCACTCCCCTTCCGTCGGCAGGCGCGCGCCGGCCCAGTGCGCATACGCATCCGCCTCGAACAGCGACAGGTGGGTAGCCGGCGCGTGCGGGTCCAGCGGGCGCAAGCCAAACAAGGTGAATTCCTGCCAGTGGCCCGCCTCGTCGCGCTGCCAGTACAGCGGGCATACGAGCTGCTGGCTGCGCACCCAGTCCCAGCCTTCGGCCAGCCACAAGTGCGCCATGCGGTAGCCGCCCGCCTCGATGAAGGCGAGAAATTCGCCATTCGTCACCAGCGCGCTGGCCAGTTCGAACGGCGCCACGTACTGCGGATGGCGCGGCAATTCATTGTCGAAGCAAAAACCATCGCCCGCATGGCCGATCTGCGCCAGGCCGCCGTCAAACGGGAGCCAGACCGTGGGCTGCGCATGTTCTTGCGCTGGCGCAAGCGCGCTGTCCAGGTAAGCGGGAAAGAGGGCGCTCTGCGCCAGCAAGTGTTTCACGTCCGTCAGCAGTAACTCCTGGTGCTGCTGCTCGTGTTCAAGGCCCAGCGCCAGCAGCATGGTCAGGCGTTCGCGCTCGGGCCGCGCCAGTTCGCCCGCCAGCAAACGGGCGATGCGCGCATCGACATCCATCCGGTAGGCGCGTACTTGCGCCATGCCAGGGCGCGTCAGCAAGCCCCGTTGCGCGCGCGGATGCTTCTCGCCCACGCCGTTGTAGTAGGAATTGAACAGCACGCGAAAGGCGGGGTGGAATGGCGCGAACGCCGCTTCCATGCTTTCCAGGATAAACGTTTCAAAAAACCAGGTGGTATGCGCCAGATGCCATTTCACGGGACTGGCGTCCGACATCGACTGGGCGCCGCAATCTTCGTCGGACAGGGGTTCGGCCAGCCGCAGCGAGTGCTGGCGCACCTTGTTGTAATGATCGATCAGCATCTTTTCCTTCTCAATCCCGGATCACGCGCGCGTAAATGACGGCAAACCACTGCTGCGGATCCGTCCAGACTTGCACTGTGGAAAACCCCGCCTGCTCCAGCAAGCCGACGAAGGTCGCGCGCGTGTATTTGTAGCTGTCTTCTGTATGGATACGCTCGCCTTTCGCGAAACGCCGCTGACCACCTTTCCAATGGACAACTTGCTCGCTGCGTGCTTCCAGGTGCATCTCGACACGGCGCTCGTCGGCGTTGAAAAAGCCATGATGCTGCCAGGCGCGCACATCGAAGTCCGCACCAATCAGGCCGTTCACGTGGCGCAACATGTTCAGGTTGAAGGCGGCCGTGACGCCCAGCGCATCGTCATAGGCGGCGTCGAGGACGGCATCATCCTTGATCAGATCGACGCCGATCAACAGGCCGCCATCGCCGTCCGCATTCGCGCGCAGGCGGCGCAGGAAGGCGGTCGCTTGCTCGGGAGCAAAATTGCCGATCGACGAACCAGGATAGAAGAACAATCGCCGCGCCTCGCGCACGCTGTCGGGCAAGTCCAGGCGGCTGGAAAAATCCAGGCCCAGGCCCGTCATCTCGATGTGCGGAAAGCGCTGCTGCAGGCGGCTCAGCGATTCGCTAAGGAAATCATAGGAAATATCCACGGCCACATACTGGGCCGGGTGCAGCAGGGGGAACAGGCTGGCGGCCTTGGCGCAATTGCCCGCACCGAGGTCGATCAGGGTGCTGCCGGGCCCTACGGCGTGCGCGATCTCGGCGCCGTGACGGGCAAAGATGGCGGCCTCCGTGCGCGTGGGATAGTACTCGGGCAAGGCGCAAATGGCTTCGAACAGTTTCGAGCCCAAGGCGTCGTACAGGTACTTGGGCGAGGTCCAGGCATCGCGCGCCAGCAGGCCGCTGCTGATCTCGACTATTGTGGCAGGAGTGGCGCTGGCCACTCGGACGTTGTTGGGGTGATACAACTCTGACTGGTGTTGGGCGAATGGCATGGTCATGGGCTGGCGTCGTTTATCAAGGTTCACAATGGACTTGCACGGTCAGCCACCGGGCGCCGCCCCTGCCACAGCGGTTTGCGGGCGCCTTTGCCGATGACTTTTTCCCATCATAGCGGAATCCGCACAAGCCGGCCGTGCGACAGGTAACTTAAGGTCAAACTAACAGTGTGCAAACAAAATTGGTATTAGCCAGCAAAAATGATAAGCCTGTCGTATACTACACATTGCCGGCCAAACAATCCGCGCCCCTTTGCAGTTCCCAGGCCCCCCTCTCCCCCGCGTGCCACCCTTTACGATAGCCGTTAACACCATGCTCGAATTGCGCCATCTGTCGAAGTCCTATGCCCATGCCCGTCCCGTGCTGGCCAACATTTCCTGCCGCTTCAAGGCCGGGGAATTCATCGCCATCATGGGTGACTCGGGCGTCGGCAAGTCGACCTTGCTGAACCTGATCGCCGGCCTCGATACGCCCGATGCGGGTACCGAAGCGCATCCTATCCTGGTGGACGGCATAGCCATGTCCAGCCTCGATGACGCCGCCGCCACCCGGCTGCGTCGCGCCCGCATGGGCTTTATTTTCCAGGCCTTCCACGTCTTGCCGCACCTGACCCTGCTGCAAAACGTGGCCCTGCCGCTGCTGCTCAACGGACTGCCCCAGGAGCGTGCCACCAGCATGCTCGAAGCGGTCGGCCTGGGCGGACGCGGCGGCGACTTTCCGCAGCAACTGTCGGGCGGCGAAATGCAGCGCGTGGCCATTGCCCGCGCGCTCGTGCACAAGCCGGCACTGGTGCTGGCCGATGAGCCTACCGGCAACCTCGATCCGGATACGGCGCACAGCATCCTGCAATTGCTACGCGCCGAAATCAAGGCCAACGGCAGTTGCGCGATCATGGTCACGCATTCGCTGGCCGCCGCCGAAATGGCGGACAGAACCATGATCCTGACGAAAAACGGCTTACAAAATACAACAACCGTCAACCAAATTGATCAAACAATCAGTTAATTTAACTGACCATCTGTCACAAGTTTTGTTATCGTAGTATTATTGAAAACACTTGCCTGGTTATCAATGTTTTAACGCGAATGTTGTCACGTCACCCAGACAGCCGTACTGCGATGACGAACTTTAGCCGGGGCCGCATCAGTGTGGTCCCGTCCCTTGCATAACCTGAAGGAGGAGTAAATGAACGTTCGGCAAAAGAAGCTGGAAATGATTGAAGCGATGAACCGGGCGCGGGCGCTCGAGCCATCGAGTTTTGTGCCCAACAAGCTGCTCGATACCCTGATCGAGAAGATGAACCTGAAAAATGATGCGGAACTGTGCCGTGTTCTGGAAGTCCAGCCCCCCATCATCAGCAAGATTCGTCACGGCAAACTGTCGGTCGGTGCAACGATTTTATTGCGCATGCATGAAAAGTCGGACATCACCATCCGCGAACTGAAGGAACTGTCCGCCACGCCAGTCCATTGAGTCACCCGCTGTTGTAATGCCATGCCAGGCACCCAGGTCCCCGGCGCCATGAACTTTTGCCATGAAATTCGCGTAGTTCGCTCACAGTACAACATCCGAGCACGATAGCGAAGAGACCCAGCCCAAACCATGCTGACCGTTTCTCTGCCCACCCGCTCCAGCGCCATCCCCCCCTCGCATTCACTCCGCATTGCCCTCTGCCAGCCAGCATGAGCACTCACCTTTGATCTGACACAACACGCATAGTCCCCGCAGGCATCAAGGTCAGCTTTTAACCAGCGATCTCAAGCGCAGCCCGGCGACGCTTCTGGGCGACATGCGCCCCGACGTCATCGCGCCATCCTCGCCACGGCCATCGTTGAAACGGGCTCGCAAGCGGCCATCGCGGCCCGCTGGTGAAATTGGCGCGCCGGTGAAATTGGCGCGCCGGCGCAGCGCGCCATGACCGATGCCTGCCTGGCCGCGCTGGTAGTAGCGAGGCTGGCCTCACTGCCCGGCATTCGCCTTGGCAGCCTTAACCAGGCACCACCCCGTAATGGCGCGCGTAGCGCTCGTCCAGATTCGCCAGCGGCATCATCATGAACATGTCGGCGCTTTCGAAATCAGGATCCCACGCCGGTTCGCCGCAAATCCAGGCACCCGAACGCAGGTAGCCCTTGATCAGCGGCGGCACTTGCGGCTTGTGCGCTGCTTCCACCTGGTGGATGGGGAAAGGCAGGTGCGGCGTGACGCGGTATTCGGCCGGCGCCATGTGCTTTTCCGCCAGCGCCTGGTACACGGCGACGGCGTTATGTCCGCCATCGGCCAGGCTGATGCTGGCGCAGCCGACCAGGTAGTCGCAGCGCTCGCGGCGCATGTACTCGGCCAGGCCCGACCACAGCAGCATGATCACGCTGCCGCCCCGGTATTTCGGGTGGATGCAGGCGCGGCCCGCTTCGACCATGCGTCCGCGCAGGTTCTTCAGGCGGCTCAGGTCGAACTCGTTTTCCGAATACAGCCGGCCAATCTTGGCCGCCTTGGCCGCGCTCAGCACGCGGTAAGTGCCCACCACTTTCAGGGTATCGGCGTCGCGCACGATCAGATGATCGCAGTGCGCGTCGAATTCATCGCTGTCGAGGCCATCGGCGTTGGCCAGCGACGTCAGACCCATGGTCTCGATAAACACCTTGTAACGCAAACGCTGGACTTCGCGCAATTCCGCCGCTGTAGTGGCCTGGCTCAGCACCAGTTGAACCGGCCGGGCCTTGGCTTCGTTTGATGCGATTATGTTTTGCATGGTTTCATCCCTGTGATCAAGACGACTCCAGCGTACTTGCCTAATATGTCAGGAAAATGACAGCCGAATGTCATTTCCATGACGCTAGTCAATGTCATTCGGGGATCGTGCATAATTACCACACGCCCCTTCCGGAAAGCCACCATGGACGAACACGAAGCACCCCACATCACGCCCTATGCCAAGCCGGCCGCCGGCTGGGATGCATTGAAACACGTGGTCATCAGCCTGCGCCAGGAACGGGTCACGGCCGGCAATCTGAAAGCCTTGCTGGCGCAAAACCAGCCGGACGGCTTCGACTGCCCCGGCTGCGCCTGGCCGGACCGCAACCACGCTTCCACGTTTGCCTTTTGCGAAAACGGCGCCAAGGCCGTCGCCGCCGAAGCGACCAGCCGCCGCGCCGGCCCGGAGCTGTTTGCCAGCCATACCGTCACCCAGTTGCTGGAACAGTCGGACTACGCGCTGGAGCAGCACGGCCGCCTGACCGAACCGATGGTGTACGACCCTGCCAGCGACCGCTACGTGCCCATCACCTGGGAAGACGCCTGCGCCCTCGTGGGCCGCCACCTGCGCGCCCTGCCCGACCCGAACCAGGCCGCGTTTTATACGTCGGGCCGCGCCAGCAACGAAGCGGCCTTTTTGTACCAGCTGATGGCGCGCCTGTACGGCACGAACAACTTCCCCGACTGCTCCAACATGTGCCACGAGGCGACCAGCCGCGGCTTGCCGGCCACCGTGGGCATCGGCAAGGGCACGGTGACCTTGACCGACTTCGAACTGGCCGACACCATCCTCATCTTCGGCCAGAATCCCGCCACCAACCATCCGCGCATGCTGGGCGAACTGCGCGATTGCGCGCGCCGCGGCGGCTCAATCGTTTCCATCAATCCCCTGCGCGAACGGGGCTTGCAGCGCTTCATGGACCCGCAAAGCGCGCTGGAAATGGCGACCCTGGGCAGCACGCGCTTGGCCGGCCTGTTCGTGCAACCCACCCTGGGCGGCGACTTCGCCCTGATCAAGGCTGTCGCCAAGCGCGTCGTCGAGCATGACGATGCGGCGCAGGCCAGCGGCGAGCCCGCCGTCATCGACTATGCTTTCATCGTTGAACACTGTAGCGGTTTCGAGGCCTTCCGCGACGACCTGCGCGCAGAAAGTTGGGAACTGCTGGTACGGGAGTCGGGCGTGGCGCGCGCGCAGATCGGGGCGCTGACGGACATCTTCATCAAGGGCCAGCGCATTATCGCCACCTGGGGCATGGGCCTGACGCAGCACAAGCACAGTGTGGCAGCCATCCGCATGTTGTCGAACCTGATGATGCTGCGCGGCCAGATCGGCAAGCCGGGCGCGGGCCTATGCCCCGTGCGCGGCCACTCGAACGTGCAGGGCGACCGTACCATGGGCATCGAGGAAAAGCCCACCAACGCCTTCCTCGACCGCCTGGGCCAGGTGTATGGCTTCGCGCCGCCGCGCGCGCACGGCCACGACGTCGTAGCCACCATCGAAGCCATGCAACGCGGCGACGTCAAGGTATTCATTGCGCTGGGTGGCAATTTCGCCGCCGCCACGCCCGACACGCCGCTGACCTTTGCCGCGTTGCGCCAGTGCGCGCTGACGGTGCAAGTGGCCACCAAGCTCAATCGCAGCCACCTGGTCATCGGCAAGGAAGCCTTGCTGCTGCCTACCCTGGGGCGCACGGAGATCGACCTGCAGCACGGCGTGGCGCAGGGCGTGACGGTGGAAGACTCGATGAGCATGGTGCATATCTCGTACGGCCGCAATGCGCCCGCCTCGCCACAGCTGCGCTCGGAAGTGGCCATCGTGGCCGGCATGGCCGAAGCGACGCTGGGCAACGGCCTGGTGGACTGGCGCGCGTATGCGGCCGACTATGCGCGTATCCGTGACGACATCGAGAAAGTGTTTGACGACTTTTATGACTACAACGCCAGGGTGGCCCAGCCGGGCGGCTTTCATCTGACGGTGGCCTCGCGCGAACGCGTATGGAAGACGGCCAGCGGCAAGGCCAGCTTCCTCGTCGCCCCGCTGGACCTCGACACGCCGTTGCATCGCGCCCGCGCGCGCCACGGCGAGCGCCTGATGGTCTTGATGAGCACGCGCTCGCACGACCAGTACAACACCACCATCTATGGCATGGATGACCGCTACCGCGGCGTGTACGGCACGCGCAAGGTGGTCTTCGCCAACAAGGACGATATCGCCATGCTGGGCTTTTCCGATGGCGACCTGGTGGACTTGATCGGCGCCTGGGACGATGGCGTGGCGCGCCGTGCCGATGGTTTCCGGCTGGTGGACTACGACATCCCGCGCGGCTGCCTGGGCGCGTATTACCCGGAGACGAACGCGCTGGTGCCGCTCGCCAGCACGGCGGACGGCGCCGGCACGCCGACGTCGAAATCTGTCCCCGTGCTGATGGAACGCAGCGGAACTTACAAGGTGATCCCGGGCGTGTAATCGACGTACGCATCCTGGCGGCAGAAGCCGACCAGCTTCATGCCCGCCTGCGCGGCAATGGAAATGGCCAGCGAACTGGGGGCGGAGATCGTCGCCAGCAGCGGGATCCGCATGCGCGCCGCCTTGCGCGCCAGCTCGTAGCTGCCGCGGCTGGACAGGAATACGAAGCCGCGCCGCATGTCAGTGCCGCTCAGTGCCAAATGGCCTATCAGTTTATCGAGGCCGTTATGCCGGCCGACATCCTCGAACACGTGGACGATATCGCCTTCGGGCGTGCACCACGCGGCCGCATGCACGCCGCCCGTTGCCCGCATCAGCGCCTGGTGTTCGTGCAAGCCGCCCGACGCGCGCGCCAGCGCGGCCGGCAAGTCGACGTGGATCAGAGGCGGCGGCAGCGCTTCGGGCCGCAAATCGAGCATGTCGATGCTGTCGATGCCGCACACGCCGCAGCCCGTGCGGCCCGTCAGCTGGCGGCGCCGGTCCTTCAGGCGCACGAAATCCTCCTGGGCAATGCTCAAAGCCACTTCGGCGGAGTCAGGGCGCAGGACCACTTCGCAATCGAAAATAGCGCCGGCGGAAGCGACCACGCCTTCCGTCAGCGCGAAGCCGTAGGCAAATGCTTCCAGGTCGCGCGGGGTGGCCATCATGACGACGTGGGAAATGCCATTGAAGACCAGCGCGACGGGGATTTCCTCGGCGACATGGTCGGTGGCATCAATGGACTGGTGCGCGCGGTGGCGGATGATGGCGCGCTCGACGAAGCCGGCGCGTTCAATACTGGTTTCTTCTGACATGGCAACCACGGGGGAACTATCACAGCCCCCATGGTAAACCAGAACGGGCAAGCGGGGGGGCGGCCCCTCCGCTCGCGTCATCAATCCTTCTTCGGACGGCCCGTTTTCAGCTGCGGCAGGCCGGCCAGCACGTTTTGCAGGGTCGCCAGGTCGATCTGGCTGATCAGCGCCACGCCGATGCGCAGCAATTCGCTTTTCTTGATCTCGAAACCGGCCTTCAGGCAAGCTTTCTTGACCTGGCCCAAAACTTCATACTCCGCTTCCGGCATGGTGAAGCTGTCGCGCACCAGTTTCGGCTTGCGGGCTTTTTCCTTGACGGCGGCGACCTTGGCGAGCGGCGCTTTTTTCGCTGGTGCAGGCTTGGCGGCAGCTTTGGCCACCGGTTTGACGGCAGTTTTCGCTGCCGGCTTGACCGCAGCCTTGGCGGCGGGTTTCGCAGCAACCTTGGCCGCAACCTTGGCGGCCGGCTTGGCAGCGGCTTTGGCGACGGGCTTGGCCACAACTGGTTTGGCGACGACGGCCTTGGCCGCCGGCTTGGCGGCGGGCGCCTTGGCAACGGCAGGCTTGGCGGCAACAGGCTTCGCTGCGGCGGCCTTGGCGGCCACTGGCTTGACTGCGGCTTTTGCCACCGGCTTGGCAGCTGGCTTCACGACAGGCTTGGCGGCCGGTGCGCTCTTTGCCGCTGCCGCATTGATCGAGGCGCTGGTGGGGAACATCGATACGGGCGCGCCCTCGGCTTTTTTCACTGGGGTGGATTTGGTCATGGATTTTCCAATTTAACAAATAATATAAACAATATATACTGTTTTTTAAAATCTTGCATGCTACACATCAAGTCATGCGCACGGCATGACCTCCTAGGCGCTGGCGCGGATGGTGAAATCGACCCCGACCTCATCCCAGAATTCCTGCTCCTTCTCGATCCAGAACGACACGGTGGGATGGTGCGCCACCCAGCCGCGCTTGATGTCGAGCTCGATGCGGCTCTTCATGCGCAGGCGCAGTTCGCTGAAATCGGCTTCGATGCGCGCATGCATGAGCAGAATCGACAGGCGCAGCGCCAGCACGGCCTTGGCGAAATCGGGATCGGACAGCACTTCGCCGATCTTGCGCAAGTTGCCCTTCTGCGCCAGGATCAAGCGGCTCATGGTCTTCTGTTCGCGCGTGGTAAAACCGGGCAAGTCTGCATTTTCCACGATATAGGATGCGTGCTTGTGGTAACCCGTCTGCGACACGGCCAGGCCCACTTCGTGCAGCAGGCTGCTCCAGCGCAGGCATTTCACCAGGGCGTCGGACGTGGGCTTGAGCTGCGCGTACATGGCCAGTGCCTGCTCGGCCACCCGGCCGGCGCGCTGCTGGTCGATATGAAATTTCTCCATGCAGCCCTGCACCGACTGTTCGCGGCGGTCGCGCTTGGTCGAACGCAGGTACAAATCCCACATCACGCCCATGCGCAGGCCCGCCTCGATTGGCGTCATGACGGGAATGGCCAGTTCGCGGAACAGGCCGATCAAAATGGCCAGGCCGCCGACGATGGTGCTGGCGCGGTCGGGGCGCAAGCCGGGCATGTCGATGCGGCTGGTGTGGCCCAGTTCGATGAAACGGCGCGCCAGCGCATCGAGGCTGGTGCCGGACAGCAAGCCATCACCGAGCTTGTTGCGGGCGATGATGTCGGCGATCGTGCGGATGGTGCCGGAAGAGCCGTAGGCCGTCTTCCAGTGCTGCGGGCGGTACGGCGGCGCGGCATCCTCGAAATGGCTGCGCGCCGACAGGATGGCCGCCTCGAACGACGGTGCGTCGATGCGCCCGCCGATGAAGAACGACAGGCTTTGCTTGACGGTGCCCAGGCTGAAGGACTCGACCCGTTCGATATCATTGCCACGCCCCAGTATCAGTTCGGTCGAACCGCCGCCGATATCCATCACCAGCCGGCGTTCGCCAGGAATGGCCAGCGCATTGGCCACGCCCATGTAGATCAAGCGCCCCTCTTCTTCGCCCGAGATGATCTCGATCGGGTAGCCTATGGCTTGCTCGGCCAGCGGCAGGAAGACGGCGCCATTGCGAGCCACGCGCATGGCCGACGTGGCCACGACGCGCACGGCATCGAGTTCAAAGCCGGCGAGGATGGCGCGAAAGCGCTGCAAGCAGGCCAGCGCCGCCTGCATGGCCGCCTCGGTCAGGTCGCCATTGGCGTCCAGGCCGGCGGCCAGGCGTATCGGGTCGCGCACGCTCTTGACTACGCGTATGGTGTCGCCATCATGCTTGCCGACGTGTAAACGAAAACTGTTGGACCCCAGGTCCACCGCTGCATACATACTGGCCTCTTGTCTTGTCATTGCTGTGCCAACCGGAAAAGTTGGCAAACTCAGTTGCTAAACTATATAAATCATTTAAACGATTTAAAAATCCTACCACACTCCCCCATCGTATGACAGCGGCGTGACAGGATTGTGACAAGAAGTCGCGCGGCGACGACGTTTAAGGCACGATGGTGGTAAACAAATAGACAGCAAAAATCACCAGGTGCACCGTGCCCTGCATGACCGTGGTGCGGCCCGTGCCCAGCGACAGTGTGGCGACCATCAGCGACAGCAGCAACAGCACCGTCGACTTGATATCGAGTCCCAGGGTGATCGTCAGGCCAGTCGCCAGCGATACCACCACCACGGCGGGAATCGTCAGGCCGATGCTGGCCAGGGCGGAGCCGAGCGCCAGGTTCAAGCTCGTTTGCAAACGGTTGGCGCGCGCCGCGCGCACGGCGGCCAGGCCTTCGGGCAGCAGCACGATGGCGGCGATGACGATGCCGACCAGGGTTTTCGGCGCCCCCATGGCGGCAATCGCCGTTTCCAGCGCGGGCGCCAGCGACTTGGCCAGCAACACCACGGCGCCCAGGCACACCAGCAGCGCACCGGCGCTGACCCAGGCGACGGTGGGCGTGGGCGGCGCAGCATGCACCTCTTCGTCGCCGACGGCTTCCTTGGGCAGGAAGTAGTCCCGGTGGCGCACCGTCTGCACCAGCACGAAAGTGCCGTACAGGACCAGCGAGATGACGGCAATGAAAATGAGCTGGCTGGAGTTGTAATATGGTCCGGCGGCGCTGGAGGTGTAATTCGGCAGCACCAGTGTCAGGATCGCGATGGCCGCCAGGGTCGCCAGCGACGCGCTCACGCCCAGCAGGCCGAAGGTCTGTTCCCTGTGGCGCCCGGCGCCCAGCAACAAACAGATGCCGACGATGCCGTTTAAAATGATCATGATGGCGGCAAACACGGTGTCGCGCGCCAGTCCCGTCGTTTCCGGCCCGCCGGCCAGCATCAGCGAGACGATCAGCGCCACCTCGATCAGGGTCACGGCCAGCGCCAGCACCAGGGTGCCATACGGTTCGCCGATGCGGTGCGCCACCACTTCCGCGTGGTACACGGCGGCCAGCACGCTGCCGATCAAGCCAGCCACCAACAGGATCTGGTAAGCGCCGCCGACATTGAACGTGGAACCGAACAGGAACAGCCAGCCGGCAAGGGGGGCGGCAAGCGGCCATACAGGCAGGGATTTAAGCATTTTCATTATGGGCCTGGCAAGAGTAAAAAAGGGGAACTGCGGTGCGGACGACAAGAGGGGCCTAGCGTGCACCCCACAGCATAACTTGCTTAGCTTAAATGAAAGTTAGGGAATACACACGTCCGCATGCCGGCGCCCCGCGCCTCGCTCACCTTGCTGCAGTGCACCTGCTTGCTACCCATAACTATAGTCCCTTTGGTAACATGCCGTTGCAGTTCCTTGTCTTTTTGCTTGCAGATGCCGTCATACTGCAGGGCAGACCCTCCCGCTACCGACCAAGGACAGACCATGAATCGATCAAGCAGCGCAGCCATGCGCACCGTATTATTCGTCTTCGCCAGCGTCCTGTGCGCCGCCGCACAGGCAGGCACGCAGGCGCCGCGCGAGGACGCGAGCAAACCACAGGCCCGCGAAGTGCAGGTTGATGCAAACTGGGCCACCCCACCTGCGCCTGCCGCCGCGCCAAGGTGGCAAGACAGCCTGCCACCCGCGCCGCCGGTGGCGCCACGCGAAGAAAAGATCCTGCCCAGGAGTGAATGGTTCAGCGTGGAGCCCATGAAGGCGCCCGACAGGCGCTGCGATCCCGGCCTCGACGCCTTGTTCCTTAGCAAGGAATGCGGCAAAGAGCCCAGCTGGCTGGGGTCACCCAAGAAATAGGGGCGCTACACGTCCAGCGTGCACGCGCCCTGCGCTTCCACCACCCTGTTGCGGCCCGCCTGTTTGGCAGCCTGCAGCGCCTCGTCGGCCCGCTTGAACAGGCTGACGGTGCTGTCCTCGGCACGGATGGTGGTCACGCCCAGGCTGGCCGTCAGTTGCAGCACGGCGCGCTCCGTCTTGACGGGCAGCACTTCGACGGCGGCGCGGATGCGCTCGGCCACCATCAGCGCATCGGCCAGGGTCGTGCGCGGCAGCTGGATGGCAAATTCGGCGCCGCCCAGGCGGCCCATCAGGTCGCTGTCGCGCAGTTGCTGGCGGCAAGTATCGACGATGGTTTTCAGCACTGCGTCACCCACCGGATGGCCGTAGCTGTCGTTGACGCGCTTGAAATGGTCGATATTGAGCACCACCAGCGCCGTCGGCAGGCCGGGCCGGCGCGCCAGCGCCATCCACGGCGCCAGCGCCTGGTAAAAGCCGCGCCGGTTCGGCACGCCCGTAGCCGCGTCGAGCACTTCCAGGCGCGCCAGTTCGCCGCCCAGTTTTTCACGCGACAGCAGCAGATAGCCGAAGGCGTTCGTCAGCATCATCAGGTACAGGGCGCCAAAACCGGCCAGCTGCAGCGGCTCGGCGTCAACATACGGCATGGCGGCAGCGAGCACGCCGCGCGCGGCGATCAGCAGCGACAGCATACCCATGCTGACGACGAGAAAACGGCGCAGCATGCTCGCCTCCCGCCATTTGAGGCACAACGCGGCCACGCCGGCAATGAAAAAACCGGCCACGATCAGCGAACCGCCGGCGCTGCGCAGCAGCGGCGCCACGTCAAACAGGTAGCAGGCGGCAAACAGCGCCACCGACAGGCCCAGCGCCGGCAGCATGGTGCGGCGCCAGCCGCTGCGGCCGGCCGCCTGCCACAGCGCGCCCGCGTCCAGCGCCATGCCGGCAAACAGCAGGCTGTTGCCAAGCAGGATGGACAGCACATCGGGCAAGACGCCACGGAAATACAGCAAACACCAGGCCACGGCCTGGCATTGCTTGGCCACCGCCCAGGTGGACATGCTGAGCGACTTCTTGCGCTCGTACTCGAAGAAGAACAGGGCCGCGCACAGGCTCAGGTTGCCGAGCGCCAGGGCCAGTACCAGGGTCTTGATATCCATGGGCTACGCTATCGATGCGCAGGCGCGGTGCGCCAGGTCAGATTTCGTGTTCGACATTCGTGCTGCCGTCGCCCACCTTGCTGGCCCACGCCTGCACGAAATACTGCTTTTCCACTTCGTTGGGCGCCTCATGCCAGAACACGATGAGGGTACCCTTGTGATCGTGGATCTGGGCCACTTTTTCAATGAATCCGACATTAGCGGCCACGTCGGCCAGCGCCGCTGCGTAACCATATACGCGCGTCAGCCGCTCGATGCGGTCAGGCTCGGTAAAACTATTCGTCGCGGTAATGATGGGGTGATCCAAAAACATGCTTGTCTCCATGGTGCCCGACTGCGCGGCCGTGGCGCCGCGTGCCGTAGACTGCCTTGCGCTGCGCCACACCGCACGTCGGACGGCAAGTGGCGAGCCCGCCTCTGCCATATACGGACGCTCGGTGCGGATTAATCGGGTATGCTCACGGGAGCTTATCAGATTTCTCTGAATGCAACAAAGCATCTCCCCCAGTCCACTCAGCGAAGTCGTCCTATGTCGGATAGCAAATTACCTGCCGTACGCGCGCCCCAGGTGCATACCTGCGGCGACCGGCGCCGCCTGGAATTCCAGCCAGGCATGATCCAGAGCGAAATGCTGCTGTCTCGCCCTGACCACCTGCTGCTGCGCTATGCGCGCGCCATGATGTGCTTCACCTTGTTCGTGCCGCGTCCCCGGCACATCCTGATGGTGGGACTGGGCGGCGGTTCGCTGCTGAAATTCTGCCACCGCCACCTGCCCGAGGCGCGCATCACCGTGCTGGAATTGCGCGCCGACGTGATCGCCCTGCGCGAGCAGTTCATGCTGCCGCCCGACGACGCGCGCCTGCATATCATCGAAACGGACGCCGTCAGCTATATCCGCCAGCATCCGGGCTGCGCCGACGTGCTGCTGCTCGATGGCTATGATGAAACGGGCCTGCCACCCGCACTGGGCAGCGCGCGCTTCTATGCGGACTGCCTGCGCGCCCTGCTACCCGGCGGCGTGCTGGTGGCAAACCTGTTCAGTTATGACGAACACTATCCCGCCATGCTCGCGCGCCTGATGCTCACCTTCCGCGGCGCCGTCTGCCACTTCGACGGCATCGCGGGCAATAACCGCATCGTCTTCGCCGCCAGGCCAGACAAACTAGGCGCGGGCCGTGCACTGCGCGTCGTGCGCCTGGTGCGCTGGCGGCGGGTGTGCGGCATGGCTTTCCTGAACCGCTGGCTGCCGGCATGGCAGTTGTGGCGTATGCGCCGGCAGTCAGGCGCGGGCAGAGACTGACTGCCGTCTTCCCCCGCCATGGACATGGATGTTGTTGCTTATTAGCAGTAATTTGGTGCAAAATCTGCATGATGAATGTGGTTTATGACAAACTACGGCCAGCGCGGGGCCGGCAGGCGCCGCCGAATTCAAGTGTCCATGAAGTGAGATAGGAAAAACCATGCTGCGTGGCCGCCTGCCATTGTCGATTTCTGCCGCGGCTGCGCTGACCTTTGCCAGCGGCGTCGGCATCACCGCCATGCTGTTCGCCGCCATCAGCCAGCTCGAATACGACAAGATGAGCCTGAGCTTGCAGCAGCGCGCCGGCGCGCGCGTGGCCGCCATCGAGCAGGGACTCGATGACGCGGTCGAGGTACTGACCACGACGAACCAGCTGTTTGCCGCCGTCGTGCCCGTCTCACGCGAGCAGTTCCACGCCTTCACCACGCCGCTGCTGCAGCGCCACCCTTTCATCCAGGCTTTCAACTTCCACCGCATCGTGCCGCATGCCCAGCGCGCGGCCTTCGAGGCCGAGCTGCGACGCATCACCCCCGATTACGCCATGACGGAAATGCGCGATGGCGTCATCGTGCCCGCCACGAAGCGCGCCAGCTACCTGGTGGTGGACTATCTCGAACCGCTGCAGGGCAACCGTCCCGCCTTCGGCCTGAACGTGCGCCCTGACGGCTTGCTGGCCGGCGCGCTGGAACAGGCCATCATCAGCGGCCAGACCACTGCCACTGGCCTGCTGGCCCTGGCGCAGGGACCGCAGCAGGGTTTCGTCATCCTGCGCCCCGTGTACCGCCACGGCGTGCCCTTGCAAACGGTGCAGCAGCGGCGCGCGGCGCTGATCGGCGATACCGCGGTCGTCGTCCGCGCCGGGGAACTGGTGCAGAAGATCCTCGCCGGCGCCGACCTGCTGGGCGACCCGCAGCTCGAACTCAGCGTTTACGCCGACGCCGGCGCCGATCCGCACCAGCTGATCTTCCGGCATGGCCAGGCGCCTGCCAACGAAGCGGGCGACGCCTGGAAGTCGCTGCCACGCTGGCTGCAATTTGCCTATCACAGCCATTATGACCGGGCCTTTTCCTCCGCCGGCCGGCCTTGGCATGTGCGCGTGGTGGCCCTTCCGCGCCCCTTCCTGGCCGACCACCTGGGCTCATTGCTCACCCTGATCACGGGTTTGCTGTTCAGCGTGCTGACGGCGGCCTTCGTGCAGACACTGACGCAGCGCTCGCGCCGCGTACAGCTGCTGGTGGAACAGCGCACGGCCGACCTCAAGCGCAGCAATGAACTGCTCAGCGCCGACGTGCGGGCGCGCCAGCGCACGGAGCGCGCCTTGCAGGAAAGCGAAAAGCGCTTCCGCCGCCTGCTGGCCCTGTCCTCGGACTGGTACTGGGAACAGGATGCCAACTTCTGCTTCACCCACATCACCAGCGGTTTCACGGACAAGTCGAACATGCCGCTGGAACGCTTCATCGGCATGACGCGCTGGGAAAACAACCCGGAGATGCGCAACTCGCGCTGGGGCAAGCAGCATATCGCCAATCTGGAAGCGCACCTGCCCTTTTCCAACCTCGAATATGCGATGAAAGACCGCGATGGCCAGTTGCGCTGGTTCAGCATCAATGGCGAACCGCTGTTCAACGAACTGGGCGAATTTCGCGGCTACCGGGGTACGGGGTCCGAAATCACGGAACGCAAGCTGGTCGAACAGCAAATCCAGCACATCGCCCACCACGACGTGCTGACGGGCTTGCCCAACCGCGCCCTGCTGCGCGACCGCCTGGCCCAGGCGATGGCCCTGTCGCGCCGCAAGAACCGCGCATTGTGGGTACTGTTGATCGACCTCGACCGTTTCAAGTTCGTCAATGACAGCCTCGGTCACAAGGCCGGCGACCTGCTGCTGAAAACCATCGCCACGCGCTTGCAGGCCAGCCTGCGCGAAAGCGATACGGTGGCGCGCCTGTCGGGCGATGAATTCGTCGCCATCCTGTGCGAACAGGCCGACGAATTGCTCAGCGGCGCCATCGTGCAGCGCGTGATGGATGCCGTGGCGCAGCCGGTATTGTTAGATGGGAAGGAATTTTTCGTCACCTGCAGCATCGGCGTGGCCGTCTACGACATGTCGCGCTACGACGCCCCGGGCGACGTGACGTTGAATGGCGAGACGCAGAACCTGATCGAGCAAGCCGACATCGCCATGTACTGCGCCAAGAAACAGGGCCGCAACAACATCAAGTTCTACACGACGGCCATGAACCAGGCCACCCTGGAGCGCCTGCGCATCGAGACGGCGCTGCGCAACGCGCTGGAGCGCGAGCAGTTCGTGCTGTATTACCAGCCGCAAGTGGACCTGGCCAGCGGACGCATTGTCGGCGTGGAAGCGCTGCTGCGCTGGCAGCACCCGGACCTGGGCATGGTGGCGCCGCAGCGCTTCATCGCGCTGGCAGAGGATACGGGCCTGATCGTGCCGATCGGTGCCTGGGTCATGCGCCAGGCCTGCGCGCAGGTGAAAAGCTGGCACGCGGCGGGACTGGACAAGCTGCGTCTGGCCGTCAACCTGTCGGCACGCCAGTTCAACGAGCCGAACCTGGTCGCCTCGATCTCCGAAGTGCTGCTTGCAACGGGCCTGCCGCCCGCCTGCCTGGAACTGGAACTGACGGAAAGCCTGTTCATGCACGACGTGGCGCTGGCCGTCAGCCAGCTGCACGACATGAAGGCGCTGGGGGTGCAGCTGTCGATCGACGACTTCGGCACCGGCTATTCCAGCTTCGCCTACCTGCGCACCTTCCCCATCGACGTGCTGAAGATCGACCGCAGTTTCGTCGGTGACGTGGCGCGCGACGCGGACGATGCTGCCATCGTCGTCTCCATCATCGCCCTGGCGCACAATTTAAAGTTGCGCGTGGTAGCCGAAGGCGTGGAAACGGCTGCGCAGCTCGATTACCTGCGCCAGCACGGCTGCGACGAAGCGCAAGGCTATTATTTCAGCCACCCGCTGCCGGCGCACGAAGTCGAAGCTCTGCTGCGGGCGGAAGAAACGCACGTCATGCACTAGGGGGCGGCGGCACCCTGGCACCCAATTGCAGCTCTTGCCAATCGGGTTCGAGACCCGCTTGCGCCAAAAACAACTCCACATCTGATGCGCGGGCCGGATCGATATCCTGTTGTGGATGCGCCCACAGCAAATCGCACTCTGTGCAAACGATCACCGCCTGCCCCGTTTTCTTGACCGTTGCGTGCAGCAGGTCGCCATACTCGCCGCAAGTCGGACATTGCATGCCTCGCTCCATCATGCCTACAGCTTGTGCTGCAAAAATTCGAGGAAACAGCTGATGCGCTGCGCCAGCTGCGTGTTGCGGTAGTACACGGCGTGGATCTGCTGGCGGTAGCCCGTATAAAACGGTTGCAGCACCTTCACCAGGCGGCCGGCAGCGATGTCGTCCTTCGTCATGAAGTCGGACAGGCAGACGATGCCCTGGTCATGCAGCGCCAGCTGGCGCAGGGTCTCTCCGCTGGAGGCCGCCAGCGCGGGCACGATCTGCAGGCTGTTGCCGGCGTCGTGGCGCAGCGGCCAGTGATTGCCCAGTTCATATTGCGCAAAACCCAGCAGCGCATGGCCAGACAGCGCTTCCGGCGTTTCTGGTACGCCGTGGCGCGCCAGGTAGGCGGGCGTGGCCAGCACGTGCAGAGGACTGGCACTGAGCGGGCGTGCATGCAGGGTCGAGTCGACCAGGGCGCCGATGCGGATGGCGATATCGGTACGGTGCTCGAGCAGGTCGGCGATCTGGTCGTTGCTGGTCAGCTCCAGGCGGATGTCCGGGTACATGGCGCGAAACTCGGCTACATGGGGAACCACGCAATGCAGCATGAAGGGCGAGGCGGCATCCACGGACAAGCGCCCGGCCGGCTTCTGGCGGCGGATGCGGATCGACTCCTCCACATCTTCCATCGAGGCGAGGATGGCGCGCGCCTTGTCCAGGAACAACTGCCCTTCTTCCGTCAGCTCCATGCGCCGCGTGGTGCGCGTCAGCAGCGAGGTGGCCAACTTGTCTTCCAGGCGCGACAGGGCGCGGCTGACCCCCGAGGTGGTTTGACCCAGATGCACGGCGGCCGCGCTCAGGGTGCCGCTGTCGATGACGGTGACGAAGATTTTCAAGTCGTCCGAATTGATATCCATTGCTGCCTTATTATTGCCTGTGTTTCACATATGGCGCCATTATAAAGGAATCGCAGCAACAGTGATGGCGACAGGCAACGTCAGGCAACGTAGAACAAAATGGCGATAAAGTGACAGCTACTGCCGGCCAGCACGAACAGGTGCCAGATGCCGTGCCCATGGCGCAGCTTGTGATCGGTGGCGTAGAAAACGATGCCGCCCGTGTAGCACAGCCCGCCTGCCACCAGCCACAGGAAGCCGTTCCATTCGAGCGCCGCCAGCAGCGGCTTGATGCCGATGACGACCAGCCAGCCCATGGCCACGTAAATTACCAGCGACAGGATGCGCGCGCCTTTCGCGTACATATATTCCTGCACGATGCCAAGCAGCGCCAGGCCCCAGACGACGCCAAACAGCGACCAGCCCCACGGCCCGCGCAGGGTCACCAGCATGAAGGGCGTGTAGGTTCCCGCGATGAGCAGGTAGATGGCGCAGTGGTCGAGCCGCTGCAGCACGGCCTTGGCTTTGCCACGCACGCTGTGATACAGGGTGGAAGTGAGGTACAAGGTCAGCAGCATGGCAGCATACACGCTGCAGCTGACGATTTTCCAGGGGTCGCCCGTGCGGGCCGCCGCGACGATCAGGATGACGCCGCCGATGGCCGCCAGCGCGGCGCCCACCGTATGGGAAATGCTGTTGAACCGTTCACCGTGATACATGGACTAATGCCGCTTTGCCAAGACGCAGCAAAATTCCGGGGTCAGACCCGCCGGGTCTGCCCCCAGTTCTTGCTTTGGGGTTGCAATCAAGCCGCTTCCGCCTTCTTGCGCGCGGGACGGCGTGCCGGGGTCTTGCGCGGCGCCTTGGCCGGCTTGTCTTCCGCCACGACGGCCACTTCCACCGGCGCCGCTTCGGCGACAGGCGCCGCTTCCAGCACGGCCTCAACCGCCTTCTTGGCCGGCTTTTTGGCTGCTGCGGTCTTGCGCGCTGGCGTGCGCGGCTTGGCCTTCGGCTTGGCTTCGGCGACGGTTTCCACGACCACCTCGGCGACTGGCTCGACTACTGGCTCGGCTACCGGCTCGGGCGTTGGCGCCACCTCGACCGCTTCGGCGCGCGCTTCACGGGCGCCATCGCCATTCTTGCGGCCACCACGGCCATTGCGACGCGAACCGCGTTTGGCGTTACCTTCTTCGGCCACCGCTTCCACGGCTTCGGTCAGTTCATGCACGACGTCAAGCTGCGTCGCCGGCGCATGCTGCTCGATGACAGGCGATTCGGCCTCGGCCACCGGCACGAAAGCCTGTGGCGCTTCGCCGCGGCGATGTTCGTTCTGCTTGCGGCCACCACGGCCATTGCGGCGCGAATCGCGGCGATTGCCGCCTTCGCGATGATTGCCCTCTTCCGCCGTCACGACAGTCTCGCCACTGGCGATAGTCTCGCTGGCTGCGTCCGCGTTCGCGGCAGCGGGCAAGGCCACCAGGCCGCTGCTGCGGTAGACATAGGCGCCCGATTTCTCGTCGCGTCCAAATTCCAGCAAACCGCGTGTCTGCGCTTCTTCCAGCAGGTTGCCGAAGGTGCGGAAACCATAGTAAGACTCGCTGAAGTCCGGTTTGCGGCGCTTGATCGCTTCTTTCAGCATCGAGGCCCAGATCTTGCCGCTGTCGCCGCGTTCCGACACCAGCGCGTCGAAGGTTTCGACGGCCATCTCGATCGCTTCCGTCTTGCGCGACTCGTATTTTTCCTTGCGGCGCACTTCTTCGTCGGGCGAGCGCTTGGTGGCCGCAGCCGGGCTTTCGCGCGCGTCGCGCTTGGCGGCCGTGCGGCGGCTCTCGCGTACCAGGTCGTCGTAGAAAATGAATTCATCGCAGTTGGCCACCAGCAGGTCGGAGGTCGATTGCTTGACGCCCACGCCGATCACCTGCTTGGCGTTCTCGCGCAGCTTCGACACCAGCGGGGAAAAGTCGGAATCGCCGCTGATGATGACGAAGGTGTTCACGTGAGCCTTGGTATAGCACAGGTCCAGAGCATCGACCACCAGGCGGATGTCGGCCGAATTCTTGCCGGACTGGCGCACGTGGGGAATTTCGATCAGTTCGAAGTTCGCCTCATGCATGGTGCCCTTGAAACTTTTATAACGGTCCCAATCGCAATATGCCTTCTTGACAACGATGCTGCCCTTGAGCAGCAAGCGTTCAAGGATGGGCTTGATATCGAATTTTTCGTAATTTGCATCTCGCACGCCGAGCGCGACGTTTTCGAAGTCGCAAAACACGGCCATGCTGAGGTTTTCTGGGGATGACGCCATAAGGGTGAATTCTCGCTGGATGATAAGGGCGGACGGGAAGCGCAACGCCTCCCTTTTCGCCTAGTATATTCGCCCATCCCCCGTTTCGGCGACAACTATCGTGCGCGGTGCACCTATTGCGCATCGGCGGCGGTACTCGCGCTGGTGCCGGCGCCTGGCGAAGCAACGCTTTCATCGACCGAATACAGCTGGCACGGCATGCTGCTGCGCCGCTGGCCGACACAAGTTGAGCAGCACACCTCCGGAGCATGAAACGATACAGGCAGGAAATGGCGGACTCGGCGGAAGACTACCGTGCCACTCCAGGCAGTGAAATGCCACAGGAGAATATGAAAAATCACCTCATGCACCTCCTTTTCCGGCAAGTACCGCCAGGAAAAATTGTTGCCTTGCACCACCACACTTTTCCCGCTGGCAGGAGTAAACTAGGTGCATTCTGAAGGAGCTGCCATGTCCATATCCGCCCTCACCACCGGCACCTCGGGGCTGACCGCCAACCAGCGCGCGCTGGATGTGGCCGCCAACAATATCGCCAATGCGAATACGCCGGGCTTCCAGCCACAGTCGGCCAACTTCCAGGAAGCCAGCCCGGCCGGCACGGGCGTCACCCTCTCCGTCGAAGGGCGCAAGCTGGCCGCCGGCGAAAGCGTCAGCGGCGCCAATGCGACTGCGGCCAAGACGGCTGAAAGCCGGCCGAACGGCGTGGGCCTCGCTTCTGAACTGACGGATAACCTGGTCTACAAGGCAGGTTTCAACCTGTCGGCCAATGTCGTCAAGGCAGCCGACCAGGCCCTGGGTAGCCTGATCGACGTCAAAACCTGAACCCTGTGACTATTTACATCATAGCCAGCGCCAGCGGCGCCATGGCAGGCTGAATCAGCGCCAGCAGCCGTTCGGCGGGAATGCCGTCGCGCGCCTGCACCGACAGGCCGTGCAGCAAGGCCGCATAGTAATCGCCCAGCGCCTGCACATCCGCTTCCTTTTTTAATTCTCCCGCCAGCTGCGCCGCGCGCAAGCGCTCGATGACGGCTTGCGTGCGCGCGCGGCGGTGTTGCGCCAGCCAGTCAGCGATGCCGGCGTTTTCCGCACTCGTATTCGTGGCGGCCGTGACCACCATGCAGCCTTGCGGCTGGCCGCTGCGCGTGTACAGCAGCACGGCTTCTTCCAGCATGCGCGCCACCGCGTCGCGCACATTCAAGCTGGCGGCCAAGGCATGCACGGCAAACGCGCCCTCACCCGACTCGTACAGCTCCACGGCTTCGCGGAACAGCTGCTCTTTCGAACCAAACGCCGCATAGATGCGCGCCGAGGCGATGCCCAGCGCCGCCACCAGGTCGGCCATCGACACACCCTCGTAGCCGCGCGTCCAGAATGCGTCGCGCGCTTTTGCCAGCGCCAGCGCGCGGTCAAATTCCCTCGGTCTTCCTGCCATTTTCATCCTCTGCTTGCAAACTGGCGGCCAGTATAACGCCTGGCATGCAAGCCGCCTTCGTGATTTATTTTGCAGTTGCACCTTGACCGCGCAAAAAATTTCACCTATTCTTTGTCGATCGACAAACAATAGGAGCCGATATGAAAACCATCCAAGGACCCAGCCTGCACCTGGCACAATTCGCCGCCGATACGGCGCCCTTCAACACCCTGCCTGCCATCGCCGAGTGGGCGGCCGGCATGGGCTTCAAGGCCCTGCAAATTCCCGCCTGGGATGCGCGCCTGTTCGACGTGGCGCAAGCCGCCCACAGCCAGCAATACTGCGACGAACTGGTCGCCATGCTGGCCAGCCACGGCCTGGTCATCAGCGAACTGACAACGCACATCCTCGGCCAGCTGGTGGCCGTACATCCGGCCTACGACGCGCTGTGCGACAGCTTCGCGCCGGAACACCTGCGTGGCCAGCCGGCGGCACGCACGGCATGGGCCATCGAGCAGGTCAAGCTGGCGGCCATGGCCTCGAAGCGCCTGGGGCTGACGGAAATGGGCACATTTTCCGGCTCATTCGCCTGGCCATATCTGTTCCCGTTCCCGCAGCGCCCACCCGGCCTGATCGAAACGGCCTTCGACGAACTGGCACGCCGCTGGCTGCCTATCCTCGACGTGTGCGAGGAACAGGGCGTCAACCTGTGCTACGAAATCCACCCCAGCGAAGACCTGCATGACGGCATCAGCTTCGAGATGTTTTACGAGCGCGTGGGACGCCACCCGCGCTGCAAGATGCTGTTCGACCCCAGCCACTTCGTGCTGCAGCAGCTGAACTACCTGGAATTCATCGATATTTACAAAGACCACATCCGCATGTTCCATGTGAAGGATGCGGAGTTCAATCCGACGGGACGGCAAGGCATTTACGGCGGCTACCAGTCGTGGGAAAACCGCGCCGGGCGCTTCCGCTCGCTGGGCGATGGCCAGGTCGACTTCAAGGCGATCTTTTCGAAGATGGCGCAAAACGATTACGCGGGCTGGGCCACCCTGGAATGGGAATGCTGCCTGAAGGACCAGGAAGTGGGTGCGCGCGAGGGCGTGGCTTTCATCAATGCCCACATCATTCCCGTGACGGGCAAGATCTTCGACGACTTCGCCGGCGCCCCCGTCAGCGCGCGACAAATCAACACCCTGCTCGGCATCGAGCATAACTAAACAAGGAAACCCCGTGAACGATTTTACCCACGAATTTACACATGATTACGTCCGCATCGACGGCCAGCGCCTGCATTGCGTGATTGCCGGCGAAGGCAAACCCGTGCTGCTGATTCCCGGCTGGCCGCAGACCTGGTATGCCTGGCGCCACGTGATGGCGGCCCTGGCGGCCAATGGCTACCAGGCCATCGCCATCGACCCGCCAGGCAGCGGCCACTCCAGCCGCCCGGCCGATGGCTACGATACGGGCACCGTGGCGGCCACCCTGCACCGCGCCATGCTGGCCCTGGGCCACGCGCACTACGATGTGGTCGGTCACGACATCGGCATGTGGGTGGGCTATGCGCTGGCCAGCGACTTCCCGCAGGCCGTGACGAAACTGGCGCTGACGGAAGCCGTGATTCCCGGCCTCGCGCCGGCGCCGCCCATCTTCGTGGCGCCGTCCGACAACATCTTCCTGTGGCATTTCATGTTCAACCAGGTACTGGACTTGCCGGAAATGCTCACGGCGGGCAAGGAGCGCGAATACATCCGCTTCATTTTCGACCGCTGGTCGTACCGCCGCGACAAGGTGGCCGTCGACGTGTATGCGGATGCCTACGCCACGCCGGGCGCCCTGCGCGCGGGCTTCGCCTACTACCGGGCCATACCCGAAACCATCCGGCAAAACCTGGAACGGGCGAAAAAGAGCCTGGCCATGCCCGTACTGGCCATCGGCGCCGACCACGCGACGAATGACGCGCCCCTGCTGACCATGCAGGGCAAGGCCGACATTTTACAAGGCGCCATCGTCGCCGAATGCGGCCACTTCATCATGGAAGAACAGCCGGAAGCGTTCATCGCCCACCTGCTGCCCTTCCTGGCGGGAGCGCCGGCATGAGCCTGGACCCGCAAGTAGCGGCCTTCCTGGCACAGGCAAACGATGCGCCGCCGCCCGCCTCGCTGGCAGACCTGCGCGCCGCCACGGAAACGGGGCTGCGCCAGTTGCACGGGCCATTGGAAGACGTCGCCTCGATCAAGGATTACGTGCTGCCGGGCGAACATGCGCTGACCGTGCGCGCTTACGTGCCGGCTGGCGCGGATACGGGCAAGCCTCTGCCCGCCATCGTCTTCGCGCATGGCGGCGGCTGGTGCCTGTGTTCGCTGGACCTGTACGACAATCCGTGCCGCGCGCTTGCCAACGCCACCGGCTGCGTGATTTTTTCCGTCGACTACCGGCTGGCGCCAGAGCACAAGTTCCCCGTGCCGCTGAACGACTTTTACGGGGCGCTGTGCTGGGTCGCCGAGCATGGCGCGGCGCTGGGCATCGACGTGAAGCGCCTGGCCGTGGGCGGCGACAGCGCGGGCGGCAACCTGGCCGCGGCAGCGGCACTGATGGCACGCGACCAGGCCGGTCCCGCGCTGACGCACCAGCTGCTGCTGTACCCGGCGCTCGATTTCGCTTTCGACACGCCGTCCTACCAGCGCTATGCGGAGGGCCATTCGCTGACGCGCGAAGCGATGCGTTTTTGCTGGTCGGCGTACCTGAACGAGCCGGCCGATGGCGCGCATCCCTACGCGGCGCCCCTGCGGGCCGCCTCGCTGAAGGACTTGCCGCCGGCGACTGTGCTGGTGTGCGAATTTGATCCGCTGCATGACGAAGGCGCGGCGTATGCACGGCGCTTGCAAGACGATGGCGTCGCGGCGCAATGCGTGCAGCTCGACGGCATGATCCACGCGGCTATGCACATGCTGGGCTTGACGCCAGCGGCGCGGGGATTGTTTGACGTGGCGGGCCAGGCGATGCGAACAGCGCTGGGAAGATAAGCAGCGACGGTAAAAAATACGCCGCCGGGGAAGGCTCCACGGCGGCGTTTCTCATTACTCCACCAGCTTGCGCACCTCGATGCCGTTCAACCATTTCACATGGCGCGGCCCCGTGCGAATGTCTTTCGCCGAGATGAGGGCGATTTCACCATCGTTGTCGTCGAGCGCCTTGCCGTTTTTTTCGTAGTAGACGATCACGCCCTCGCCGGCCGGTGCGTTATACAGCTCGCCCCAGGAAAACACCACCGCATAGCCATCGGTCGCCGTGGCGATGATGGCGATCTTCTTGACGTCGTTATGGCCCGGCGCATCGAGCACCGCCTTGTCGAGGATGTCGCGCAGGCGCACACCCTGATAGCTGGTGATGGTCTCGGCCTTGTCACCATTATGGCGTGTGACGGCGATTTCCCCGCCATTCGCGGGCGGCATCTGGCGCAGGTCAGCCACCTTCAGAATCAAAGGTGTTTCCACCATGCCCGTCACGGCAAGCGCGTGGCTCATGTTGTCGCGCGCGCCAGCGGGTGCCGACCACGCGGCCGGTGCCGACGCCAGCAACGACGCCGCTGTACAAGCAGCAAATATTTTCTTGAACATGCTGTGTCCTTTCATTGAACAGTCAAAAATCAGAACTGGTACTGCGCATTGGCCAGCCAAGTGCGCCCGGCGCTGGGGAAGCCGTCGGACAGCGCGTAATTGCGGTCACCCAGGTTCGCCACGCCCGCTTCCAGGGTCAAGTCCGTCAAGGGGCGGTAGACGGCCTTCAGGTTCAGCGTCGTAAAACCACCGAGTGCCAAAGTGTTCGAAACCCAGCGCCCGCTGTTCGATTCCGCGACGGCCACCACGTCGACCTGGCGCGCAGCATGCAGCACGGCGTGCGCCGTCAGCTTGTGGCGCGGCACGTCCGTCAGGCGGATGGCGCGGTCGCTGACATTCTTCATGTCCGTATACGTGTAGTTGCCGCCGACATCCAGCCAGGCGCCGGCGCGGCCGCGCAAGCCCAGTTCCACGCCGCTGATGTGCGCCCTGCCCGCGTTGCGCATCTGCGCGCGCACACCCGAGACATTCGCCACGCTCTGGATCTTGTCCTTCACGTCGCTGTAGAACAGCGCAACTTCCACCTTGGCGCCCTGCGAGTTTCCTTGATACCCCAGCTCATAATTCATCGCCTCTTCCGCGCGCAGGGCCGGGTTTTCAATATACGTGCCCAGGCGCTGCGAGTAGCGGTCCTTCAAGGTCGGCAGGCGCGACTTGCGCGCCACGGTGGCATACACGCGCGCCTCTGCGCCAATCTTGTGGAACAGGCCCGCCTGCAGGTCGGTGGCCGATTGATTGCTCGGCAAGGTATACGCATTGCCGGCGCTGTAGACGGTGTCCGGGCGCAGTGCATTGCGCGACACGCCCAGCGACAGCTCCGTCGCCGCATTGAGGGCGATGCTGTCTTCCGCACCCAGGGTCCACAGGACATCCTTGTACCAGGTATTGCGCACGCCCCTGGCGTCCAGTTCCTGGTGTTCGTCGGCCTTGACGCTGGCGACGAAACGCAGGCTGTGCGTGGCGAGGCGGAACGATTCTAGCTCCACTGCGCCGCCGTTCGTGCGGTCGTTGTAGATGCTGCGCCCGCCGCTGACGCTGCCCTGGCCGCTGGTCTTCAGCGTCGCGTAGCTGCCGTTCGTGTAGGACGTGATTTCATTGTCGTAGCTGTCGTGGTACAGCCGCAGTTTCAGGCGCTCGACCTCGCCCAGGCGCGTCTGCGAGACGAAATACAGGCTTTCCTTGTTCCAGTACGGCCATTGCCAGTAGCGCGCGCCGACGGGATTAGTCGATGGCGGCTGGCCCTTTTCGCCATGCTGCTTGTAGTAGCTGAGCGCATACTCGTCGCCGCCCCCGGGCGTGTAGCCCATTTTGAACGACAGTTTATGGTCCTTGCGGTAAGCATTGTTGCGCATGCCGCCGTCCTCCGTGGCCGTGGGACGGAAGTCGGACGACAGGGGGAAACCGTCGCTGTCGATGTAAGACACACCCGCCTGCAGATACCACAGGCCCTGGTTGGTGCCCACGTTGGCCGACACCTGGCGCTCGCTGCCCGAGCCGAAACCGATGGAGGTATCGCCCTCAAGGCGCGCTGCGGGTTTGCGCGAAATCAGATTGATGGCGCCGCCCAGGGTGTTGGCGCCATACGCCACGGAGCTGAAGCCCTTGGCCACCTGGATGGCGGCCAGGTCGGCCGTCGTGAAGCGGTTGAAATCGACATAGCCGTCATATGGCACGTAGACGGGGATGCCATCGATGTACAGCGGCACCTGGCGCGCATCGAAGCCACGTATGGCGACGGTTTTTTCGTTGCGTGAATTGGTCGACAGCGACACGCCCGACAGCAAATTGAGGGCGTCGCCCACGTTGTCGCGGTTAAAGCGGCGCATTTCGGCGCGGCTCACTCGCGAACCCACTTGCTGCTCACCCGGCTGCGCCACCTGCCCCGGTTGGTCGCGCTGGCCGATCACCGTCACCGTGCCCAGCACGAACGGCGCCGCCTCATCCTTGCTTGCTGTTTGCTGCGCCTGCGCCATCTGTGCCAGCGCCAGCATCACGGCGCCTGTCATTAGCTGTTTCAACATCGTCTTACTCTTTCCACTCTCGTTACATGCGTTATATACCATCTTATATAGCGATATACAAAAAAATACAAAAAAAGCGGCCACACATGCAGCGGCCGTCACCCAACAGCGCAATATACAGAGGTATATAGCGTTGCTCAAGCGACAGGACTGGAAACACTTGCGCAGGTCAAATTTCACGCCTTTTTCATGCAGCGCAGCATTTCGCTGTGCGAACGAATGTTTCACAAAACGATTGACATGCGAGATTCGGCTAGGCAAACTGATTTGCAGGGAGTCAGAAAATGAAAGCAAATATGACAAATACTCAGGCCGCAGCCGATCCGGAACTCATCGTTTTTAGCGATGACGAGGAAGGCAAGGACCGCCAGTTCGTCAACGCGCTGGCGCGGGGCCTGGAAGTGCTGCGCTGCTTCCGACCCGGCGAAGTATTCCTGTCGAACGCGGACATGGCCAAGCGCACGGCCATCCCGAAACCCACGATTTCGCGCCTCACCTACACACTCACCAAACTGGGCTACCTGAATTACTCGGACAGTCTGGGCAAGTACCAGCTGGGCGCCGGCGTACTGGCCCTCGGCTACCGCATGCTGTCGAACCTCGACGTGCGCAAGATGGCGCGCCCGCTGATGGAAGAACTGGCCGAACATGCACAGGCCTCCGTTTCTCTGGGCACGCGCGACCGTCTCAGCATGGTCTACGTGGAAACCTGCCGCAGCAGCGCCAATGTCACCCTGCGCCTCGACGTCGGCTCGCGCATTCCCTTGATGACGACGGCCATGGGCAAGGCCCTACTGTGCATCCTGCCGCAGGCAGAACGCGACTACCTGATGGACCATGCGCGCGTGCACGAGACGGAACGCTGGCCGCGCATCAAGGCCGGCATCGAGCAAGGCTTCAAGGATTACCAGGACCGAGGCTTTTGCATCTCGGCCGGCGAGTGGCAGAACGACGTGCATGCCGTGGGCGTGCCCATGCAGGGCTTTGACGGCGAACAGGTGATGGCCTTCAATTGCGGTGGCCCCGCCTTCCTGCTATCGCGTGAAAAACTCGAATCGGACTTGGGACCACGCCTGGTCGCCCTGGTCAAGACAGTGGAAAAAAACCTGGGCCGCGGTTAGACTGCGCGCCCCCTCTCAACATCGCCTCCGAGGACCCCGATGATACGCGACGAAGAAACCCTGAACATCCTGCTCGACAGCATCGCCCGTTTCGTGCGCGAAGTGTTGGTACCAAACGAGGCGCTGGTGGCCGACACGGATACGATACCGCCCGCCATCGTGGCACAGATGCGCGAACTGGGCCTGTTCGGCCTGTCCATCCCGGAAGCCTACGGCGGCCTGGAACTGAGCATGGAAGAGGAAGTCAGGGTCGCGTTTGAAATCGCCCGCACTTCGCCCGCCTTCCGCTCGCTGATCGGCACGAACAACGGCATCGGCTCGCAAGGCATTGTCATCGACGGCACGGAAGCGCAGAAACAGCACTATTTGCCGAAACTGGCGGCCGGCGAGATCATCGGCTCGTTCGCCCTGACGGAAGCCGGTTCCGGCTCCGATGCGGCATCGCTGCGCACGAGCGCCGTGCGCGACGGCGACTTCTATATCCTCAATGGCAGCAAACGCTATATCACCAACGCACCCGAAGCGAGCATTTTTACCGTCATGGCGCGCACGGACCCCGTCAAGCGGGGCGCCTCTGCCATCTCCGCCTTCATCGTGGAAAGGGACACGCCGGGCCTCTCGCTGGGAAAAATCGATAAAAAGATGGGCCAGCAAGGCGCGCACACCTGTGACGTGATCTTTGAAAACTGCCGCGTGCCAGCCGCGAACATCATCGGTGGCAAGGAAGGCGTGGGTTTCAAGACAGCCATGAAGGTGCTCGACAAGGGCCGCCTGCACATCGCCGCCGTCTGCGTTGGCGCGGCCGAACGCATGCTGGCTGACGCGCTGGCGTATGCGATGGAGCGCCAGCAGTTCGGCCAGCCCATTGCGGAATTCCAGCTGATCCAGGCCATGCTGGCCGACAGCAAGGCCGAGATTTACGCGGCACGCAGCATGGTGCTCGACGCCGCGCGCCGGCGCGACAACAAGGAAGACATTTCGACGGAAGCGTCGTGCTGCAAGCTGTTCGCCTCCGAGATGTGCGGCCGCGTGGCCGACCGCTCCGTGCAAATCCACGGCGGCGCCGGCTACATCAGCGAATACGCGGCCGAACGCTTCTACCGCGACGTGCGCCTGTTCCGCATCTACGAAGGCACGACACAGATCCAGCAGATCGTCATCGCCCGCAACATGATCAAGGCAGCGCAAAAGTGAAGGAGGCAGCGATGGATATTCCAGCCTTGCTGGCCGGTCTTCCGGCCCGCCTCTCGGCCATCCCCGCCCACTGGGCAGCACGCGCGCCCGACGCGCCGGCATTGCATGAAGGCGGACGGCACTGGACCTACGCGCAGCTGCAGCACAGCGTGGCAAGCGCCGCGCAACTGCTGCGCCAGCTGGACGTGCGCGCCGGCGACCGCCTGATGGTGGTGGGCGAGAACAGCGCGCTGCAGGTGGCGCTGATCTTCGCGGCCGCCAGCATCGATGCGTGGGTCGTCAATGTCAACGCCCGCCTGTCGGCGCGCGAGATCGACACCATCGCGGCGCACAGTTCCGCACGGCGGGTGCTGTTCCTGGCCGGCGCCTCGCCGGAAGCGGCAGCGCATGCGGCACGTCTGGGCGCGGCCAGCGCCACGGTCGACGGCATGGGCGAGCTGCTGGCGGGCGAATTGAACAGCGCAGCTATCGCGGAAGCCTGCGTACCCGGCAACGAACAAGTGGCCGCGCTGATCTACACCACGGGCACGACGGGACAATCGAAGGGCGTCATGCTGACGCACCGCAATCTGCTGTTCATTGCCGCCGTCTCCAGCACCTTGCGGGGATTGACGCGCAGCGACCGCGCCTACGGCGTGCTGCCGATTTCTCACGTGTACGGCCTGGCCTCGGTTGCCCTGGGCACCCTGTATGCGGGCGCCGCTCTGTACCTGGTGCCGCGCTTTTCCGTCGATGGCCTGCTGGCCGCGCTGAAAGACGATGAATTGACCATCGTGCAGGGCGTGCCCGCCATGTACGCCAAGCTGCTGCAAACCCTGGGCGGCACCGATACGCCGCTGCTCACGCGACTGCGCTTTGCGTATGCGGGCGGCTCGCCGCTGGCGCCATCGCTCAAGCGCGACGTGGAAAAGCTGCTGGGCACCGCGCTGCACAACGGCTACGGCATGACGGAAAGCGCGCCCACCATCAGCCAGACGCGGCTCGATGCGCCGCGCCATGACAGTTCCGTCGGCACGCCGATCCCCGGCGTGGAAGTGCGCGTGGTGGACCTGGCCGGCGCGGACGTGGCGCCGGGCGATGCGGGCGAACTGTGGATACGCGGGCCGAATGTCATGGCCGGCTACTACCGCGAACCGGACATGACGGCAGCCACCATGCGCGACGGCGGCTGGCTCAATACAGGCGACATGGCGCGCCAGGAGCCAGATGGCGCGCTGTTCATCGTGGGCCGCACCAAGGAACTGATCATCCGCTCCGGCTTCAATGTGTATCCGCTGGAAGTGGAAACGGCGCTGAACGCCCACGCTTCCGTGGTGCAATCGGCCGTGGTGGGACGCACCCTGGACGATGGCAACGAGGACGTCATCGCCTATGTAGAGCTGGACCCGCAGCACCCCGTGACGGTGCAGGCCTTGCTGGACTACCTGGCGCAGACCCTGTCGCCTTACAAATGTCCATCAGCCATCATCGTCATGGAAGCGCTGCCGGCGGCCGCCACAGGCAAGATTTTAAAGGGGCAGCTGCGGCAGATGGCGCAAAACAGGCAGTAAGAACAGGCAGTACATTCACCATTGCAGTTGCTTTCAATACACCCGACAATAAAACCCAGGCGGGTGGTTTTGCCGGTGCCGATCCTGGCGCCGGCAAACCGAGTCACATCACCGGAGGAGACACGATGAAACGCACATACACACGCATCGCCATGGCAGCGCTGGTTGCCAGCGCCTGGATGGCGCAGGCCAGCGCCGACGAATTCCTGGTCGGGGCCGAAATCCCCTTGACGGGCAACCTAGCCAGGGTCGGCGCCGGCATGCAGGAAGGGATCATGGTGGCAGCCGAGGTATTCAACAAGACCAACGGCAAGCACACCGTCAAGATCGTCACCGTCGACGACGAATCGGCACCCGCCAAGGCCATCGCCGCCGTGGAAAAACTGGCCAGCCAGGGCGTGGTGGCCATCACGGGCGGCTATGGCTCGAACAATATCTCGCCCGCCTCGGACACGGCGAACAAACTGGGCCTGGTCTACATCACCTCGGGCGGCGTGGACGACAGCCTGGTGGCCAGCGGACGCAAGAATTTTTTCCGCATCAATAACACGGCCGGCTACGAAAAAGCCATGCTGGGGCTGCTGCAGGACGTGGGCGCCAAGTCCGTCTCCATCGTGTATTCGACCAAGGATGCCACCACCGGTCTGGCGAAGGACGTGGAAAAGGCCCTGGCCGCCAGGGGTGTCAAGGTGACGACGCACTCGTTCGATCCGGCCATTACCGACTTCAAGCCCATCATCAACAAGATCAAGCTGCAGGATAAATCGGAAGTGGTGGCCATGGTCGGCTATGAAAACGACTATGTTGGCATCATCCGCGCCGCCCGCGTACTGAAGCCGAAGATCAAGGCTATGGTGGGCGTGTGGTCGCTGGCCACGCCGAAAATGGCGGCCGACTTCCCCGACCTGATGCCGAATGTCTTTGGCACGGCCCTGCTGCCCTTCCCCACCGAATTCAAGACGGCCGACGGCAAAGCCTTCAGCGATGCCTACAAGCAGCTGTACAAGAAGGAGCCGGATTACCTGGGCCAGTTCGGCTACGTGCAATCGATGCTGCTGTTCGAGGCGATTGCGCGCGCGGCCGACAAGGGCACGATCAAGAAAGGCGGCGTGGCAGAGGAAATGCGCAAGACGGACCGGGAAACCCTGATCGGCCGGGTGCAATTCGCCGCCAATGGTGACAACCAGAACTTCGTGCACCGCATGGCGCAGCACCAGGACAAGAAGGTGGTAATCGTCTGGCCGAAGGAACACGCTACGGGCAAGCTGGCCTATCCTGCCCTGCCCTGGTAACAGCAGCCTCCCCTGCGCACACGCGCGCGCCCGCCAGGGCGCGCACCGATGAACGGCAGTTCTGGCCCTCGCCAGGGCTGCCTGACGGGATGACGACATGACAGAATTAATCTTGCAAGCCCTGTATTCAGGCTTGCTGCAGGGCGGCTCCTACGCCCTGATCGCACTGGGACTGGCGCTGGTCTTCGGCACCATGAAAGTGATCAACCTGGCGCACGGCGAACTGGTGCTGCTGGCCGCCTATATCGCCTACAGCGTGGAGTCAGGCCTGGGACTCGGTCCCATGTTCGCCATTCCCATCGCACTGGTGATCGTCAGCCTCACATCCGTGGGCGTGTACCTGATCGTCAGCCGCATCAAGAAAGACCGCGAAATCAATTCGCTGATCCTCACCTACGGCATCGGCGTCATTCTCACCAATTTCATCCTGCTGGTGTGGAAGGCGGACATTCGCTCGACCTCATCGAGCTGGCTGCAGGAAGGCATCGAGATTGGCCCCTTCTTCAGCATGCGCAGCGAAGTGATTTTCTTCGGCGTCAGCCTGGTGCTGATGGCGGCCCTGTGGCGCTGGCTGGCCACCAGCTGGTATGGCCGCGCCGTGCGCGCCGTCTCCAGCAACCGCGACGCGGCCAAGCTGATGGGCATCGACCCGGGCCGCACGGAGCTGGTCTCGTTTTTAGTCGCCGGCATCCTGGCCGCCTTCGCCGGCGTGGCCCTGTTCAGCTATGGCGTGATCCAGCCCGCCTACGGCGGCGCGCTGACGGTGAAAGCCTTCATCATCACCGTATTGGCTGGCATTGGTTCGATCCCTGGCGTGCTGCTCGCTGCCGTACTGCTGGGCGTCGCCGAGGCGCTGACCGTCACCCTGGCCAGCTCCGCACTGCAGGAATTGTCCGGCATGGTGCTGTTCCTGCTGGTGCTGTTCATCATGCCAAACGGCCTGTTTGGCGCACAACGGAGGCGCGGATGAAGCGCTCGACACTGATATCCACGACGGGCCTTCTGCTGGCCGCGTATGTCGCCGTGCCGCTGGCCCTTGGCGGCAACCAGTATGTGATGAGCATGGTGGTGGCGGCCCTGATCATCGGAGGCGTGGCCATGTCCTGGGCCCTGCTGGGCAACCTGGGCGGCATGGTCAGCTTCGGCCATGCGGCGTTCTTCGGCGTGGGCGCGTATGTCTCCGCGCTGACCACCGTGAAACTGGGCTTGCCCGTGTTTGCCGCCATGCTGCTGGGCGGCGTCGGTGCTGCGGCGGCAGCCGTCATCATGCTGCCCGTGCTGCGCCTGCGCGGGCCGTATTTTGCGCTGGCCATCCTCGCCTACGCCCACATCTTCCGCATCCTGGCCACGGAATGGAGTGCGCTGACGGGCGGCGCCGGCGGCGTCAACAATATTCCCACCCTGCCCACCGTCTTCGGCTTTGATTTGGCCAGCAAGACGGGCGCCTACCTGGTGGTGCTGACCCTCGTCGTGGCCTGCGCGCTGGCGTACAGTCGCATCCGTTCCAGCCATTACGGCATCGCCCTGCGCGCCATGCACGACAGCGAAGACGCCACGCGCGTCGTCGGCGTCAACAGCACCCTGTTGAAAGGCATGATGCTGCTCGTGTCGGCCTTCATGGCCGGCCTGTTCGGCGCCTTCAACGCCCACTACATCAACTTCCTGGAACCGGACTACGCCTTCAACAGCCTGTGGGTCACCTTGCCCATCGTGGCGGCCATCTTCGGCGGCTACCGCACGATACTCGGCCCCGTGCTGGGCGCCGTGGTGGTCTACCTGGTAGACCAGCTCATTTTCAAGTCGCTGATACCCACCGGGCACCAGCTGGTGCTGGGCGTGCTGCTGGTAGCGATGATTGTCTTCAGTCCGAACGGCCTGCTGCCGCTGCTGCGAAAATGGCTGAAAAAAGCGCTGGTCAAGGAGAAAGCACATGCTTGAACTCGATAATGTGTCCGTCCGCTTCGGCGGCCTGACGGCCGTCGATGCCGTCACCCTGAACGTGGGCAGCCACGACGTGATCGGCCTCGTCGGCGCCAACGGTGCCGGCAAGACCACCCTGTTCAATGCGATTTCCGGCCTGGTGCGCCCCACCAGTGGCCACATCCGCTTCGACGGGCGCGACATCATGGCCACGCCCATGTACCAGCGCGCCCGGCTTGGGCTGGGCCGCACCTTCCAGATTCCGCAGCCCATGCATGAACTGACGGTGCGCGAAAACCTCATCGTGGCGCAACGCTTCGGCACCGGCAAGGTGGACCAGCGCAAGATCGATGAAATCCTCGATTTCACCAGCCTGGCGGACAAGGCCGGGCGCGACGCTGCCAGCGAACTGGCGCTGACGGAACTGAAAGCGCTGGAAGTGGCCAAGGCGCTGGCCACCAATCCGAAACTGCTGCTGCTCGATGAAGTGCTGGCCGGCCTGGAAACGAACGGCAAGCGCCGCTTCATGGGCATGCTCAAGGACTTGCATGCCGCCTTTGGCGTGGGCATCGTCATGATCGAGCACGATATCGAAACCATCAGCAATCTGTGCCAGCGCGTGGCCGTGCTCAATTTTGGCCAGCTGATCGCCGACGGCACGCCGGACGCCGTGTTCCGCGATCCAGCCGTCATCCAAAGCTATACGGGAGCAGTTCATGCCTGAAACGAAGCTTGAAATTAGTCAGCTGCGCGCCGGCTATGGCGCCATCAATGTGCTGTGGGATGTGTCGCTGTCCATCCAGAAAGGCAGGCTGACCACCATCATCGGCCCGAACGGGGCCGGAAAGACCACCCTGCTGCGCGCCATCATGGGTTTGCTGCCCGTGGGCGCGGGCAGCATCGCGCTCGATGGCGTGGGCATCAATGGCACACCGACGTGGAAGATGAGCGACGCGAGGGTCACCATGATACCCGAGGGGCGCATGACCTTCCGTGACATGAGCGTGGAAGAAAACCTGATCATGGGCGCCTTCCCGAAAGAGCACCGCAGCCACATGCCGGCGCGCCTGGCCGAAGCCTACGCCATGTTCCCGCGCCTGCACGAGCGCCGCAAGCAGCTGGCCGGGTCATTATCGGGTGGCGAGGCGCAGATGCTGGCGATGGCGCGGGGCTTGATGTCCGACCCGTCGCTGCTGATCATCGACGAACCTTCGCTGGGCCTGGCGCCGCTGGTGGTCAACGAGCTGTTCGAGATCCTCGCGCGCCTGAACGATGGCCGGCGCACCATCATCCTCGTCGAGCAAAACACGGCGCGCGCCGTGGGCGTGGCCGATCACGTCTACCTGATGCAGAGCGGCAAAGTGGCGCTGTCGCAGGCCGCTTCCGAGGTCGATCTCGAGCATCTGCACGAACTCTACTTTGCGCGCTGAGTGATATCCGCTGCATGCAGCTGGCATCACTCCTCGTCGTCCTCGTCCTCGTCGGCCAGCTTGTCGAACACCAGCAGCTGACTCTTTCCGAGTCCGGCCATCACGAAGGGATCGTCGGCAGGAAAGCGGCCCGTATCGACCAGCATGCGCAGCTTGCTCAAGCGATCGCCCAGCGCCAGCGCTTGCGCCTGCGGATCGGCATCGGCGTGGGCATCGACGCCGGCATGCTCGATCGCATTGGTCACGGACTCGGGAAACTCCCATAATTCGGCGATCCGTACCGACAAGATACGCGCTTGCGCAAACACCTGGGCAATGAAGGCGTCCGATTGCGGGAAGGCATCGGGCGCATGCATCTGGTCGATCAGCCGGAACGCCACCACCAGGCCGACATTGGCCATCAGTCCCGCCAGATAGGCGTCGAAGGCGTTTGCCTGCATGGCCGGCGCGAGCAGGTTGGCCGCCAGTGCGCATTTCTCGGACTGGCGCCAGATCAGCGGCGCCGTGCGTATGGTCAACCCGCCGCTTTGCATGCTGACGATGGGGCGGAAGGCGACGCGGGCGAGCAGCATGCGCATGCCGTTTTGCCCAAGCAGCATGATGGCGCCTTCCATGTTGTTGATCGACGGGCTGGCGTTGTAGCGAGAATGGTAGCGCGGCCGGTTCGCTTCGCGGTAGACCTCGGCGACCAGCAATACGTCCTGGGCCAGCTGGCGCGACAGCTCGGCTGCGCTCATGTTTTCATTTTGCAAGGTACGCATCAACTGCGGGATGATGGCCGGAATGCGCGGCACCAGCGCGGCGCCAGCGACCGGTTCACGGGCCAGGCGCATCAATTCGTCCAGAATCTGTTGTTCGGCCTGCTCGGGAGCCTGCGTCGAACCGGCGGCGGCCAGCCAGCGGTAGTAGATGGCATCGATTTCGGTGATGGTGGCTGGCTGCCGCGTCATCTCGGGCGCCGCCGCTGCCGCGAGGGGCGCAGCCTTGTTTTTTTCATCGCCGCCGTTCAGTAATTTTCCTATCCAACCCATTTTGCTATCCAAACCTTATATGCATCACTATCGCGAAATCCGCTGCGCGATTTTACTTGATGACAGCAGTACTGGGGCGGCCGGCGTGACCGGCTGGGTCCAGCTGGCGCAAAGTGCTACAGTGGCGCTCTCGCAGCCTCCCCTGCCTTGCAAGGTACATCATGAACAATCCACTGGCCCGTTACGTCACCGGCCAGGCGTATAACAACGCCTGGGCCAACCACCGCTTGCTGAAGGCTTGCGGGCAGCTGACCCAGGCCGAGTTCCAGGCCACGCGCGTCAGCTTTTTCCCCACCATCCAGTTCACCCTGAACCACATACTGACGTGCGACTGGTTTTATCTCGACGCACTCGAACGCGAGCTGCGCGGCGAAAAGCCTCATTCCGACTGCTATGTCTTTTTTGCACAGGACGAACCGTACACCGATGGCGCGGCCCTGCACGCGGCGCAGCGCGCATCGGACCTGCGCCTGATCGCCCATTGCCGCAGCCTGTGCGATGCGGACCTGGCGCGGCCCGTGACGATACTGCGCGACACCCCGCAAGTCGATAGGCGCCAGCGCATGCTGGCGCATTTGTTCCAGCACCAGATCCACCACCGTGGGCAAGTGCACGCCATGCTGGCCGGCACGCGCATCGAAGCGCCCCAGCTCGACGAGTTCTATTGCGCAGGTGAAGCGGACGAGCGGGCGCAGGATTTCCTGGAACTGGGCTGGACGGAAGACGACGTGTGGGGAGAGCGCTGAATCAATCTTCGCCGTGGCAGCAGACGCACAACTTGTTGCCATCGAGGTCGCGGAAGTAAGCGCCATAGTAATTGGGGTGGTAATGGGGCCGCAAGCCGGGCAGCCCTTCGCACACGGCGCCCAGCGCCAGCACGGCCTGGTGGCAACGGTCCACCTGCGAGCGGCTGGCCGCCAGCAAGGCCGTCATCTGGCCATTGCCGGGAGTGGCCGGCAAGCCGTCATGCGGCGCCGTCAGCACGAACAGGGGGCGCGGTGCATCCTTCGCCATCCAGCCCGCCCAGGGTTGGGCCGGATCGTGAAATTTCTCGATCAAGTCGAGTTCTCCCAGCAGTGCCGTGTAAAAGGCGTAGGCGCGGGGAAAGTCGTTGGTGCCGAGGCAAATATGGGACAGCATGCTGCTCCTTCATGAATTCAAGCATGTGCGGCGAAATGCGCAAGCTGATTATAATGGCGCATCGCTTTCCGACACGATCCCATGCCAGACCTCGACCGCCTTCAATTGCTCCCCCCCTCCAGCGCCGACCTTCCCGCCTTGCTGGCCTTTGAACTGGAAAACCGCGCGTATTTTGAAAGCTGGGTCACGGCGCGCGCACCATCGTATTACCACCATGAAGCCATCGCCGCCGCCATCGAGCAGGCGCAGCGCGAACGTGAGAAAGACAGCGCATACCAGTACCTGGCCAAGCTGGACGGGCAGATCATCGGCAGAGTCAACCTGACTGCCGTCACGCGCCCGTATTTCAACAAGGCGACGCTCGGCTATCGCATCGGCGAACGGTTCGGCGGACGCGGCTACGCCACGCGCGTGGTCGCCCTGTTGCTGGAAGAAGCGTTCGGTGCACTGGAACTGTGGCGCCTGGAAGCGACGGCGCGGCCGCAAAACCTGGGTTCGATCGCCGTCATGCAACGCAACGGTTTTCGCCAATATGGCCGTTCGGAAAAAGCCATGCGCTTCCAGGATGCCTGGTCGGATTTGCTGTACTTTGAACGGCGCAAGGAACACGCCAGCGCCTGAAAAAACCGAACGAACGCTCTATTTATCTGCCGATTCTCCCCTGATGTTGTAAAATAGGCAAATATGGCGCGGCATCAGCCGTGCCGCTTGCCGGCCTTTCGCGCATGCAGATGCACTCACACTCAGGGGAAAACCATGCCTAATACAGACAAAAAAGCCTACCTCGTCGGCGGCGGCATCGGCTCGCTGGCCGCAGCCGCATTCATGATACGCGACGGCGGCATGCAAGGTTGCAACATTACCGTCTTCGAAGCGTCGCCCGTGACCGGGGGCAGCCTCGATGGCGGCGGCAATGCAGAGGATGGCTACACCTTGCGCGGCGGGCGCATGCTGACCACCGATAATTACGAGTGCACCTGGGACCTGTTCAAGAGCATACCCTCGCTCGAACATGCGGGCCAGAGCGTCTACGATGAAACCATCGCCTTCAACGAACAGCACCTTCCCCACTCGCGCGCGCGCCTGGTCGACCGCAACCGCTTCAAGGTCGATGTCAGCAGCATGGGCTTTTCCATGCAGGACAGGCTGGAACTGCTGAAGCTGACGGAAGCCGACGAAGACACCTTGGGCAGCAGCGCCATCACGGACTGGCTCTCACCCGAATTCTTCGACACCAAGTTCTGGACCATGTGGGCCACCACGTTTGCCTTCCAGCCCTGGCATAGCGCCGTCGAGTTCAAGCGCTACCTGCACCGCTTCATGATGGAGTTTTCGCGCATCGAAACCCTGGCCGGCGTCAAGCGCACCGTCTACAACCAGTACGATTCGCTGGTACGTCCCCTGGTCGCCTGGCTGCAGGAGCAAGGCGTGAACATCATCATGGATTGCACGGTGAGCGATATCGAGGTGCAGGAGAGCGACGGCCGCCTGAGCGCCACCGCCATCGCCTGCCAGCGGCACGGCCTGGCCGACGTGATCCCTGTGGCCGCCGGCGACCTGGTCTTTTTCCAGAACGCCTCGATGACGGATGCCTCCAGCTATGGCAGCATGCACAGCGCGCCGGCCCAGCGCACGAAAAACGACAGCCAGGGCTGGCGCCTGTGGGAAAAGCTGGCCGAGGGCCGCCCGGAACTGGGACGCCCCGCCGCCTTCAACAGCAGCATCCCCGAATCATACTGGGCCTCGTACACGGTCACCCTGAAAGACAGCGCCTTCTTTGACAGGATGGAGCAATTCACGGGCAACAGCGCGGGCACGGGCGGCCTCGTCACCTTCAAGGACAGCAACTGGTTCATGTCCATCGTGCTGGCGCACCAGCCCCATTTCGCCGGCCAGCCCGAGGGCGTGCAAGTATTCTGGGGCTATGCGCTGCACCCTGACCGCATCGGCAACTTCGTCGCCAAGCCCATGTCCGAATGCAGCGGCGCGGATATCCTGCGCGAGCTGTGCGGCCACCTGAACTTCGACCTCGACATCATGGCCACGGCCAACTGCATTCCCTGCCGCATGCCCTACATCACCAGCATGTTCATGCCCCGCGCAAAGAGCGACCGTCCCCTGCCCGTGCCGGCCAACTCCGTCAACCTGGCCTTCGTCAGCCAGTTCGTGGAAATCGCCGACGATGTCGTCTTCACCGTGGAATACTCGGTACGCGCAGCGCAGACGGCCGTCTACCAGCTGCTCGGCGTACAGCGCGAAGTGCCGGCCATCCACGCGCACGACAAGTCGCTGAAGGTCAAGCTCGATGCCGTCATCAAGGCCTTCAAATAGCCGCGTCGCTGACGTTTGCACGCAACAAAGGCCACGCTGCCGGCCATGCATGCACCTGATTTAAGACTGGCTTCAGCCTCGCCGTGCATCGTGGATAGGGCGCCAGCAGCCATGGCGCCTCTCCTCACCATCACGGGCACGGCCCAGCGAAAGAGCCAAGATGAAAACATGGATGCGCGCCAACAAAGGTTTTTTGATGTTCCTGCTGCTGTTCGGCGTCTTCCGCACGGCCGTGGCGGACTGGAATCCGATACCGTCGGCATCCATGCGCCCCAACCTGCTCGAAGGCGATGTCGTCTTCGTCAACCGCCTGGCCTTCAACCTGAAAGTGCCGCTGACCGATATCGTGCTGCAACGCCTGGGCGACCCGCAGCGGGGCGATATCGTCACCTTTTCCTCGCCGAAAGATGGCACGCGCTTGATCAAGCGCATCATCGCCCTGCCCGGCGACACGGTGGAAATGCGCAATGAACAGCTGATCATCAATGGCCAGCCCGCCCGGTACACGGTGCTCGACACGGCGCCCGAAACCATCGCCCATCTGGGCCAGCTGACAGCGCAGCGCATCAGCGAGCGCAACGCGACCGAGCAGCACCGCATCCAGGTCTTGCCGCAAATCGCGGGCGCGGCGCGCAGCTTTGCCCCCGTGACGGTGCCGGCCGACCATTTCCTCATGCTGGGCGATAACCGCGACAACAGCGCCGACTCGCGCTATTTCGGCTTCGTGCCGCGCGCATTGCTGATTGGCAAGGCCGAGCGCATCCTCGTCTCGGCCAATATCGAGGAGCATTGGCAGCCGCGGCTGCAGCGTTTCGGCATGAAGCTGGAATAAACCTCCCCTCTTGCAACGGCGCCGTGCTTTTCGGTTAGCATGGCGCATCATGCAAAACTTTCCCTCCGCCAGCCAGCTGAGCGCCAGCGACGATCCCGCCCTGGAGCAGCTGGCGCAGTTCCTGCAGCGCCATCCCGAGGTGCTGCTGCTGACGGGCGCCGGCATCAGCACGGCGTCCGGCATTCCCGCTTACCGCGATACGGAAGGCGTGCGGCGCGGCAATGCCCCAGTGCAAGGTCCCGACTTTCGCCGAGAGGAAGCCGTGCGCCGCCGCTACTGGGCCCGCAGCATGGTAGGCTGGCCCACCCTGGCGCGCGCCACGCCGAATCCCGGCCACCTGGCCATCGCGCATTTGGCGCAGCGCCAGCACATCGGCGGCCTGGTCACGCAAAACGTGGATGGCCTGCATCAGCAGGCAGGCAGCGCCACCGTCACGGAGTTGCACGGCAGCATACATGGCGTGGTATGCCTCGATTGCCAGGCCCGCCACACGCGCCGCCTGATCCAGGACATGCTGGAACACGACAATCCGCAGCTGCTGGGCGCCACGGCCACGCCGGCGCCCGATGGCGACGCCTTGCTGGAGCCGTCGCAACTGGCCACCTTCCACCTTCCCGTCTGTCCCCGCTGCGGCGGCACATTGCAGCCCGACGTGGTGTTCTTTGGCGATGGCGTACCCTCCGCCTGCGCTGCCGAGGCCGAGCACAAGCTGATGGAGGCCAGCGCCCTGCTGGTAGTCGGCTCGTCCGTGATGGTGTATTCCAGCTTTCGCCTGTGCCGCATGGCGGCCGAGACGGGCAAGCCCGTGGCCGCCATCAACATGGGCAAGACGCGCGCCGACCATTTGCTGGCATTCAAGACCGATGCGCCGGCACAGGACATCTTGCCAGCATTAGCGGCCATGCTGGGCTGATCCCGGCTCAGCGGTGCGCCGCTCTCGCTATACTATGACATTGACGAGGAGAATTCATGCTGGAACTGTTGAGTGAACACGCCTGTTTTGGCGGTGTGCAACGCTTTTATCGCCACGACGCGCAAGCCATCGGCTTGCCCATGCGTTTTTCGGCATTCATTCCCGACACGGCGCCAGGCGACACCGTCAGCATCAAGCGCCCCGCCCTGTTTTACCTGGCTGGCCTGACGTGCACGGAAGAAACGTTCATGATCAAGGGTGGCGCGCAGCGCGTGGCGGCCGAAGAAGGCCTGATCCTGATCGCGCCCGACACCAGCCCCCGTGGCGCCAACATCGCGGGCGAGACGGATGCCTGGGATTTCGGCGCGGGCGCCGGCTTTTACGTCGATGCCACAGAAGCGCCGTGGAGCAGCCACTACCGCATGTACAGCTACCTCCTGGAACTGCGCGCGCTGCTGGAACAGGAACTGGCGATCGATGCGCAACGCACGGGTATTTTCGGCCACTCGATGGGCGGCCACGGCGCGCTGGTGCTGGCCTTGCGCAACCCGGAACTGTTCCGCTCAGTGTCCGCCTTCGCGCCCATCGCCGCACCGAGCCAGTGTCCGTGGGGCAAAAAGGCTTTTACAGGCTACCTGGGCAGCGATGCAGCAAGCTGGCAGCAATACGACGCCAGCGCCCTGATGCGCGGCTTGCAAGGCAAGCCGGCACTATTTCCTGGCGGCATCTTGATCGACCAGGGCCTGGCCGACAAGTTCTTGACCGAGCAACTGTATCCCAAGGTGTTCGAAGCGGCGTGCCGCGACGCCGGCCAGCCCCTGCAGCTGCGCCGCCATGCCGGCTATGACCACGGCTATTATTTCATCGCCAGCTTCATGGAAGAGCATCTGCGCTTCCATGCACAAAACCTGCGCGCCACAGACTGACTGGCGCCTATTGCGCCGTGCTGGTATGCCCGTTGAAATGGCGCATGTACCAGTCAGTGGCCAGCAAGGCCGCCTGGTGCCGCGTGTCGGGAGCACCGGGTGCGGCGATCTGTTCCAGTTGTTTGTCGCAGCGCAAGGTGGCGAAGGCCATGCGGTTCAGGCCAGCCACATCGGGGTCGCGCCCGCCCACGATCAGCAGCGAAGGCACACGCACATTTTCCAGCGCCGCCTTGCCCGCCATTTCCACCTGGCCATCACAGACAGCCAGCGCGGCGATTTCCGCGCTGCGCCAGGCCGCCAGCTGCATCACCACGGCGGCGCTGGTGCCATAGCCATACAGGCCGCAAGGCAAGCGCCGCGTGGCTGGATCGACTTGCAGCCAGCCCAGGGCTTTTTCCAGTTGACGCGCCAGCAGCACGATGTCGCTGCGCACAAAATAAGAGTGGCCATTGCTGCCGCCGCCGGGCCCGACGCCGCCCTGGTCGAAACGCAGGGTGGCGATGCCCGCCCGCAGAAAATCCTGGGAAGTGGCGTGGCTTGAGGCGCCCAGATAGTCGCTATCGGCGCCTGCACCGTGGGCAAACAGGACGATGCCGACCGGTCGCTCGGGCATTTCAAGCACGCCGTCCATTTGAAGTTCATCGGCCGTGATGCTGACAAATTGTTCTTGCATGGCTGCCTCCGCTATCGAGCTGGAATCGAGCTGACATCAAGCTGAAATCACACTGCTGCGCTGATTTTGCCGAACCGGGCGCCGCCTGCGCGCCCTGCGCTGCAATCCTCAGTGTACCAGCCTGCGTCCGTTCACGCGCGGCGCACGTCATTTTGCCGCGCGTCCGCATCAAACGGCGCCGTGCCGGTCCAGCCCCTTCAGCACGGCTTCCGGGCGGATCGGCAAATGCCGCACGCGCGACGCCACGGCGGCGAAGATGGCGTTGCCGATCGCGGGCGCCACGGCCGTCGTGGGCGGCTCGCCCATGCCCGTCGAAGTTGCCGTGCTGGCCACGAATTCGATGTCGAGCTCGGGCACATCGGCCATGCGCAGGGGCGTGTAGGTATTCAGGTTGGTATCCTTCACCTCGCCATTCAGGAAAGCCGTGCCTTCATGCAAGGCCATGCTCACGCCCCACAGGGCGCCCCCTTCCGCCTGCGCCAGCGCGCCATCAGGATCGACGATGATGCCCGCATCAATGGCCATGAACAACTTTTCGACTTTCACCATGCAAGTGCTGCGGTCTACTTTCACCCGGGCAACGCAGGCCGTCCAGGTGGGCATGTCGCGTTCCTGGCCGAACGTGGCGGCGATGCCCAGGCCCGTGTCGGGCGGCATGGCCGTGCCCCAGCCCGCCTTGTCCGCCACCCGCTGCAGCACATGGGCCAGGCGCGCAGCGCCGCCGACAGCGTTCGGTGCGCTGCCCGCATTGCGCCCCGTCGCCTGCAGCAACGACAAACGGAAGGCCAGCGGGTCGACCTTGGCCGCCTGCGCCGCCTCGTCCATAAAACTTTCCACTGCCCAATTCGTCCAGCCTGGTCCCACGGAACGCAGCCAGCCGGGGCGGAAACTGCTGTTGGCCAGGTCGTTCGACACGGCCCGTACGCGGTGCGCGCCCACCGCGTACCAGTGGTCGGCGCCGGCGATGGCGAACGGGTCATATGGATGACCCTGCGTATCCTTGGCCAGGAAGGCGGGTATCATCGCTTGCGTGGGCCAGCCCGCGCTCGCTTCGTGCACCATCGCCGACACCTTGCCGGCGTCGTCGAACGCCATGCGCACATGTTGCACGGATGGCGAGCGGGGCGAATCGAAACGGGCATCGTCGGACCGCGTGCAAATCATCTTGACGGGGCGTCCCACGGCTTGTGCCGCCAGCGCGGCCGGCACGCAATAATCGCCATTCAGGCGTCGACCGAAGCCGCCGCCCAGCAGATAGGTATGCAGCATCACCTTGCTTTCCGGCACCTTCAACGCCTGCGCCAGCACGGGCAGGATCAACGATTGCCACTGGTTGCCCGCATGGATATGCCAGACGCCGTCGATTTCCTGCGCCAGCGCATTCACCGGTTCGAGCTGGAAATGCAGCACGGTACTGGTCGTGTAGTGGCGTTCCAGTTGCAGGCTGGCATCCTTGAACGCCTGCTCCACACCATCATCATCGACCACGCGGGCGCCCAGGCTGGCATCGGCCAGTTGCTTGGTGGCGTAGTTGAGGATATCCTGCTCCGCCACGTGGGCTGCCGCGCCGGCCCGCCATTTCACTTGCACCAGGTCGGCCGCGCGCAAGGCGGCCGCATACGTGTCGGCCACCACCATGACCCAGCCGGGCACCGTGCCGCTGGGGTCCTGCAAGGCCACCGAGCGCAAGTAGCCCTTCACCTTTTTTGCGGCCGAGTCGTCGATAGAGACCACCTTGGCACCGTAGCGCGTGGGCGGGATCTTCGGGCGCGCATACAGCATGCCTTCCACCTGCGCATCGATGCCATACACGGCCGTGCCATCCGTTTTTGCCGGAATATCGAGCGCCTGCACATGCTGGCCGATCAGGCTGCGCTGCTGCGGCGACTTGAGCACGATCGCTTGCAGTTGCTCGGGCGTATACTGGCGCGCCAGCTTGCCACGACGCACGATGTCGCCATAGCTGATGGACCGCCCCCGGCCATGCACCACGCCCAGCCTGGCGTGGCAGGCCGACACGGGCATGCGCAGCAGGCGCGCGCCCTCCTCGACCAGCGCGAGGCGGCCGGCCGCGCCAGCACGGCTGAGCGGATCGAAATTCTGCCAAACGGACCAGCTACCGCCCGTCACCATCAAGCCCCATTTCGGGTCCGTGTCCACGTAATGCAGGCGCACCTTGTCCCAGTCCGCCTCCAGTTCCTCGGCCACGATGCGCGCCAGTGCCGTACCGATATGCTGGCCCATTTCCGCCTTGGCGATATTCACGGTGACGATGCCGTCGCGGCCGATCTGGAACCAGATGCTGGGATCGAACACAGGCGCAGCGTCTTGTCTTGGCGGCGCGGTTGCCACCTTTCCGGCGGCCAATGAGCTGTCGGCACGCAAGAAGGCCAGGGAAAAACCCGTACCGGCGGCGGCGATCAGGAAACCGCGCCGTCCCAGTGCAGGGGGACGGGCAGCAGAATTTTCTTTCGGTAACTTAAACACCGGGCGCCTCCTGCATGCCGGCCGCCAGCTTGATCGCCTTGCGGATGCGCACGTACGCCATACAACGGCACAGGTTACCGCTCATGACGGCATCAATATTCGCATCCGTCGGCTGCGGATAGTCGCGCAGCAAGGTCGCCGCCTGCATGATCTGGCCCGACTGGCAATAACCGCACTGAGGTGCCTGCGTGGCGACCCAAGCCCGCTGCAGAGGATGCGTGCCGTCCGCCGACAAGCCTTCGATGGTGGTGATGGCGCAGCCCGTCACGGCGGCGATGGGCGTGATACAGGAACGCATGGCGCGGCCATCCACATGCACGGTGCAGGCGCCGCACATGCCAATGCCGCAGCCAAACTTGGTGCCTTTCAAATGGACTTCATCGCGCAGCACCCACAGCAGCGGCGTCTCGGCGTCGGCCTCGGTGCCGAAGGGCTGGCCATTCACGGTAATGTTATACATAAGTGTTGTAGATAAGAAACTTTCAAGAATTACTTGCCGGCGCGCGTGCGTGCCACCAACGCTTCCAGATTGGTCCAGGCCGGCTGGTGGCTGCGACTGCGGCGCAGATAGGCGGCCAGCTGGGCCACGTCGTTGTCCGTCAGCGAGGCGGCAAAGCCGGGCATCAGCACGCCGGGCATGGCCTCATCCCTGGACAAACCGTGCAGGATGACCTGGATCAGGTTGGCGGGATCAGGCGCGCTGACGGCGCTGTTCAGGCTTAGTTCCGGACGCAATGCCACAGGCTGGCCGTCGCTGTTCGAGTGGCACGAGGCGCAGGCGGCCACGTACAGGCTGGCGCCACGGTCGTTGTCGACCAGGCTGACGCGCTGCGAACGGGCGATGCCGGTTTTTATCACTGCATCCACATCCACCTTGCGCCCGCCAGCACCGGAAACACCGGCAAAATACACGGACAGCGCGCGGATATCGCCATCGGGCGAGGCGCCCATGCCTTCGTGCACGACGTCCGACATGGGCCCGGCCGCCACGCCGTGCAGGGCCGTCGCCCCCGTGCGCAGGAAGGCATACAGTTCATCCTGTGTCCACGGCAATGGTGCCGTATTGGCGCTGGTCAGGGCCGGTGCATACCAGTGATCGATGGACGCACCCAGATACGACGACCCGGCAAGCTCGGCGCCCAGCGCATTGCGCGGCGTGTGGCAGGCGGCGCAATGGGCCAGGCCTTCGGCCAGATAGCGGCCCCGGTTCCAGTCCTGTCCTTGCGCGGCATCAAGCTGATAGCTGGCCGGCTTAAAGAACAGCAACTTCCAGCCCGCCTGCAAGGGGCGCAGGTTCAAAGGAAAAGGCACGCTGTTCGGGGGCGCCACCGCATACACGGGCGGGCGCGTCATGAAATACGCGTACAAGGCCGTCAGGTCGGCGTCCGAGACGAGGTTGAAGTGGGTGTACGGAAAGACGGGAAACAAATGTGCGCCATCGCGGCCCACGCCTTCGCGCATGGCCCGCTGGAAGGCGGCCAGCGACCAGCGGCCGATGCCCGTTTGCGTGTCCGGCGTGATATTCGTCGCGTAGATCGTGCCGAACGGCGTGGCCAGGCCGTGGCCACCCGCATAATCGGCACCGCCCTTGGCCGTATGGCAGGCCGCGCAATTGCCCATGCCAGCCAGGACGCGGCCCTTTTCCACCACTTGCGGGGAAAATGCCGTGGCGGCAGGCGGATTGACGGGCGCCAGCGCGGGGCGCCAGTAATACAAGTAGGCAGCTAGGGCGGCCACGATGAGCAGCGCCAGCAATAGCAGCAGGCCGGTGAAAATCTTTTTGAGCAAAACAGGAGTCCGATAAAAGGCTGAGCACGCGCCTGCCGCGCACGGACGGCAGCAACAGGGCAAATGTTGACAATGATAGGGACAATCTTACCGCGATTGTGACTTGTTGTATGTACGCAATGACACGCAGGCAACGCTGCGGGCGGGCTGCACCTTATAATCAGCGTTTCAGCACGCCGCCGCTCCTTCATGCATACCGTAACCATCATCCTCATCCTTGTCTTGAGCGTCGTCCTGTGCGGCTTCATCGCCCGCTCGCGCTGGGTCAAACTGCCGTTGCCACTGATCCAGATCGCCGGCGGCACGGGATTGGCTCTGTTTGGCGTGCAAGTGCCGCTCGATCCCGATATTTTCTTCCTGCTCTTCATTCCGCCGCTGCTGTTTCTCGATGGCTGGCGCATTCCCAAGGGCGCCTTCTTTTCCGATGCGCGCTCGATCCTGATGCTGGCCATCGGCCTGGTGCTGTTTACCGTGCTGGGCATGGGTTTCTTCATCGACTGGCTGATCCCCAGCGTGCCGCTAGCCGTCGCCTTTGCGCTGGGCGCCATCCTGTCGCCGACGGACCCCGTGGCCGTGTCGGCGATCGCGGCCGGCAACCCGATCCCGCCGCGCCTGATGCACATCCTGGAAGGCGAATCCCTGCTGAACGACGCCTCGGGCCTGGTCTGCTTCACGTTTGCCGTGGGCGCCATGATGACGGGCGGCTTTTCCATCGGCGCCGCCTCGCTGAGTTTCCTGCAGGAAGCGGGCGGCGGCATCGTCATCGGCCTGGCGATCTCCTGGGGCGTGGGCCTGGCGAATAAATGGCTGGTGAGCAAGGTCGGCGAAGAGCCGGGCCTGCAAATCCTCATCAGCATCCTGATCCCGTTCGCCGCCTACCTGGGCGCCGAGCAAATCCACGGCTCAGGCATCCTGGCGGCCGCCACGGCGGGCGTGTCCATGCATTACGCCGACCTGATCGGCCGCCCGCTGGCCGCCACGCGCACCCAGCGCAAGGCCGTGTGGGATACCGTGCAACTGGTCTTGAATGGCGTGATCTTCGTCATGCTGGGCGCGCAGCTGCCCACCACCGTGGCCGGCTTGCCCGCCGCGTCCATGGAAGTGGGCGCCGGCAGCGCCTGGAAACTGCCCCTGTTCGTCATCGCCATCACGGTGGGGCTGACCTTCATGCGCTTCATCTGGGTCTTCATTTCCATGAAACTGACCTTGTTCAAGCACCACAAGAAAATGCCGGGCGAATCGAAGGAAGCGGCGCTGCTGGCCCGTCCCAGCCTGCGCCTGCTGCTGGTTGCCTCGTTTGCGGGCGTGCGCGGCGCGCTGACCCTGGCCGGCATTTTGACCCTGCCTTTGTTCTTGCCTGATGGAAATCGTTTCCCCGCGCGCGACCTCGTCATCTTCCTGGCCATGGGGGTGATTCTGCTGTCGCTGTTGCTGGCCAGCGTCACCTTGCCCCTGCTGACCAAGGGCCTGGTGTTCGCACCGCCCGCGCGCCGTTCGACGGAAGAACGCAATGCCCGCGCCGCCGCCGCCGAAGCGGCTATTGCGCGGCTGGAAAAAGTGTGCAAAGGCATCGACAAGAATGACAAGCAGCAAGTCGTCACCGAGGCGGCCAACCGCCTGATCGAAGCCTACCGGCGCCGCCTGGCATACGGCGAAAGCAGCAACGACGAGGCGATGCGGCTGCAAGAGCTGGCCAAGGCTGAACGCGCGCTGCGCCTGGAAGCGCTGAATGCGGAGCGGGACGAACTGTTCCGCCGCCGCATCTCGGGCGAACTGGACGACACCATCCATTTGCGCCTGCTGCGCGAAATCGACTTGCTGGAAGCAACACTGGAAGAATAGCAACACTCTGGCGCGCCAAGACAGTGTTAATAAGTAATTTTCATGGCAAGGAATGCAAGTTTTAACATTCGTGTTTATAATGCAAGGTTTATGGCCTAGTGCCGTGATTTACTTTCAGCATGGACTTCCGTAGAGTGTGTGTTGCTGAGTAGCAATTTGAGTAACCACCCGACCTGCATAAAGACACCCGACGCCGTGCCCACTTTCTCTCTCCATCGGCAGCGCTCCGCGCCGCCCGCCCTGCTCGCCGTGCTGCTGACCTCGCTGCTGGCTTCGCTGCTCGCCTGCATTGTGCTGGCGCCGTGCGTGGCGCGGGCGCAAACGGGCGCGACTGCCGAAGCCAAGCGGCCGGCCGAGGTGGCCCAGGTCCTGTTTGGCATCATCAGTTATGTGCGCTGGCCCGTGGCGCGCCCGGAAGTGCGCGTCTGCATGCTAGGCGCGCCCCGCTATGGCGCGGCTATTGTCGACACGCCCGCCTCCAGCCTGGGCCAGCGCATCCGCGTGAAAATCCCGGCGGCGGCAGCCGCTGTCAACGAATGCGACGTCGTCTACCTGGGCAGCCTGCCCGAGGGCGAACGCGAGCATCTGCTGGCGCAGATCATCGGCAAGCCAATTTTATCGGTCGCCGAACCCGGCACGTCCTGTACCGTGGGCACCATGTTCTGCCTGCGCCTGAACGAGGCGCAGATCGGTTTTGACGTCAACCTCGACGCCATCGCCCGCAGCGGCCTGCGCGTGCATCCGAACGCCTTGCAAATTGCACGTCGCAAGGCACCGCCGCCATGAGCGCCAGCATGCCTTCCCGGTTGGCGCGCAGGCCCCGCCCCACGCTCGACAGCGTGCTGCGGCGCGCCCACCTGAGCGTGTCGCTGATCGCCGTGCTGGCGGCCGGCCTGACCCTGACGGCCGTGGCGCTGCTGGCCCTGCGCGTGTATTCGGACCAGAACCTGCGCCTGGTGGCCCGCTCGATGAGCTACACGGTGGAAGGGGCCGTCGTCTTTGGCGACTCCATGGCCGCCAAGGAAGCGCTGGCCTTGATCGGCGTCAATGAAGATGTCGACCAGGCGCAAGTGAGCGACAAGACGGGCAAGGTGCTGGCCCGCTGGGAACGGGGCCAGCATGGCACGCGCTACTACATCGAACGCGCGCTGACGGGCTGGATACTGCCCGACTCGCTGACGTTTCCCATCATGCGCAATGAGCAGGCCATCGGCAACATCAAGCTGGTGCCGCACAGCCGCAGCCTGCTGCCCTTCCTGCTGAGCGGCCTATCCTGTTTGCTCGCTTGTCTCGTGCTAAGCCTGGTCGTCGCCGTGCGCCTGTCGCGCCGCATGGAAGCCGAGATCACGTCGCCCCTGCGCCATCTGGCGGAAACGGCCCACCGCGTGCGGCGCGACCGCTCGTTCGAATTGCGCGTGCCGCCCGCCAACATCGCCGAACTGAACCAGATCAATGACGACTTTAACGCCCTGCTCGACGAACTGGAGGAGTGGCAAAGCCATCTGCAAAAGGAACACGCCTCGCTGTCGCACCGCGCCAACCACGACAGCCTGACGGGCTTGTCGAACCGCGCCTTCATGGAAGCGGAACTGGAACGGGCCATCCTCGAAGCGCGCATCGGCAACGGCAAGGTGGCCGTGCTGTTCCTTGACAGCGACCGGTTCAAGTACATCAACGATACCTTCGGCCATGCCTCGGGCGACCGCGTGCTGGTGACGATCGCTGCGCGCATCAAGCAGCAATTGCGCGAAGGCGACCTGGTGGCGCGCCTGGGCGGCGACGAATTCGCCATCCTGCTCAAGCCGCTGCGCAACAGCAGCGACGCCATGCACATCGCCGACAACATCATCGCCGCCATGGCGCAAGCCATTGAACTACCCACTGGCAACAGCATCGTCAGCTCGCTGACCATCGGCGTGGCCGTCTTCCCCGATCACGCCATCGACGCCGCCTCGCTGGTCGGTGCAGCGGACGAAGCCATGTACCGCGCCAAGCAGGCTCAGCGCGGCACGCGCCAGGTGGCGCGCCTGCCCCAACCCCACACTCACCCCTGAACCAAGGAGCAACACCATGCACTTTATCTACAAGCAATTATGCCGCGGCTTCCTCGGCCTGTTCATGCTGGGCCTGCTGGCCGCCTGCCAGAGTACGCCAGAGGCCAAACCGCTGTTCAGTGGCGAGCAAGTCGCCACCTTGAAGGAACAGGGCTTCAACCAGACGGACGAAGGCTGGGAACTGAGCTTTACCGACAAGCTGCTGTTCGAATTCGACGCCGCCAAGCTGACGCCGCCGAGCCGCAACGCCATCCAGAAAATCAGCGCCGCCCTGCTGAAAGTGGGCATCACCCACATGCGCGTGGAAGGCCATACGGATAACGAAGGCACGGAAGCGTACAACAACAGGCTGTCGCTGGCGCGCGCCAACGTGGTGGCCGACGCCATGAGCGCATCGGGCATTCCGCGCGACAACATCACCGTCAAGGGCCTGGGCATGAGCAAACCTGTGGCCTCGAACGCCACCAAGTCGGGCAAGGCGGAAAACCGCCGCGTCACCGTCATCGTCTCGGCGCCTTGAACGTGGGCGTGCCCGCCGTGCGCTGGGTCGTGATGGGCGTATCCGGCTGCGGCAAGAGCGCCGTCGGCAGCCTGCTGGCCGAAGCCTTGCACCTGCCCTACGTGGAGGGCGACGACGTGCATTCCCCGGAAAACGTGGCCAAGATGGCGGCCGGCATCGCGCTCGATGATGCCGACCGGGCCGGCTGGCTGGCCGCCCTGAGCGAGCGGATCGCCATGGCCCGCGCGCAAGGCAGTGGCCTGGTGGTATCCTGCTCGGCCCTGAAACGCGCCTACCGGGACGTGCTGCGCGAGGGCGACCCGGCCCTGCGCTTTGCCCACCTGGACGGTCCGCGCGAGGTGCTGGAGCGCCGGATGCAGCGTCCTGGCCATTTCATGCCGTCCAGCCTGCTCGCCAGCCAGCTGGCCACCCTGCAGCCACTACAGCAGGACGAAGCCGGCATCGTGCTCGATATCCGCCAGCCTCTGGCCGTGCTGGTCGAACAGATCCTGCAAGCGCCCTGACAGGCGCGCGGCTGGACAGCCCGCGGCCCCCTGTGTAGACTGGCGCGCACTTTCATGAAGGATGTTTATGACCACACCAACGACAAAACCAGCACCGGGCCCGGAATTCTGGGAACGCGCCGACCAGGTCATCGCCCTGGCCAACGAACAATGCATGCACAGCGGCGGCAATGAAGTGGCCACCTCGCTGCTGTACGCTGCCGCCCGCTTCAATGCCTTCCTCGTCGCCAGCAAGAGCAACGACGTGGCGAAGATGCAGGAAGAGAAGGAAGGCGCCGTGGCCTTCTTCACGGAACAGTACAAACGCATGCTGACCGACAACTTCAACGACTACATCACCAACTTCGACAAGTACACGCAACCGTCGTCTGCCCCCAAAGGCTGATGCCTACGGCCAGCCTGGACAGCCACCGCGCTCGCGCCACCCACGCCGACAGCGTGCTTGACGGCACGGTGCGCCATGCACCAGTGCAATCGCTGTGGCTGACGGCCATGCTGGCCGGCGCCGTGACTGGCGCCCTGTTCTTCTTCAGCTGGACGGGCCTGCTGCTGTTTGTGAGCAGCACGGCCATCGTCCTGCTCTTCGGCCATTCCCTGGGCAGCCATCGCAAACTGATCCACGACAGCTACTGCTGCCCCCGCTGGCTGGAATACCTGCTCGTGTACCTGGGCGTGCTGGTGGGACTCAGCGGCCCGCTGGGCCTGCTGCGCCAGCACGAGCTGCGCGACTATGCCCAGCGCCTGCCCGACTGCCACCCTTACCTGCGCCACGGCGCCGGCTTCTGGCGCGATGCCTGGTGGCAACTCCACTGCAGCTTGCAGCTTGTCCATCCGCCGCACATCGCCATCGAGCCGCGCATCGCGCACGACCGCTTTTATCGTTTTCTGGAAGCAACATGGATGTTGCAGCAACTGCCGTGGGCCCTGCTCTTCTTCGCCTGGGGCGGCTGGGGCCTGGTCTGCTGGGGTGTTTGCGCCCGAGTCAGCGCCGGCGTGCTGGGCCACTGGCTGATCGGCTACTTTGCCCACAACCATGGGCAAATGCACTTTCATGTCGATGGCGCCGCCGTGCAAGGGAGAAATATCCGCCTGGTCTCGCTGCTGACCATGGGAGAATGCTGGCACAACAACCATCACGCCTATCCGGGCTCGGCCAGGCTGGGCCTGCTGCCGGGTGAATGGGACCCGGGCTGGTGGATGTTGCTGCTCTTGCGGCGCCTGGGACTCGTGTCCGCCCTGCGCCTGCCGCAAGACCTGGCGCCGCGGCCGGAATTGCGCCGCCTTGGCCGCGCGGACTATCAGGCCCCGTCCCCACCGGCCAGGTAATTGTTCTTTACGCGCACATAGTGCTCGGCCGAATAGCGCAGGTAGGCAATCTCCGCTGCGCTTAAGAGGCGCACCTTGGCGGCGGGGCGACCCACGTACAGATGCCCGCTTTCCAGCACCTTGCCTGGCGACACCAGACTGCCCGCGCCCAGCATGACGTGTTTTTCCACCACCACGTCATCCATGACGATGCTGCCCATGCCGATCAGGCATTCGTCACCGATGGTGCAGCCATGCAAGATCACGGAGTGGCCGATGGTCACGTACTTGCCGATGGTCAAGGGAGAACCGTCGGGTTTGGCCGCATTCTTGTGCGACACATGACCCATGGAAAAGTCCTGGATATTGCTGCCCTCGCCGATGACGATGCGGTTCACGTCGCCGCGCAGCACGCTGTTGCACCAGATGGAACAGTCGTCACCGATCTGCACATCGCCAATCACTTGCGCCGTGTCATGCAGGTAGACTCTTTCGCCCAGCACGGGGCGGGTATTCAGGTAGGAACTGACAGGCATCGCTCTCTCTCTTCATCAAATTAAACAACAGGCATCACACCCAGCCGGCGGCCAGTGCAAAAATGGCAAGGCCATGCGCCAGGGACGCGCCCAGCAAGCCGGCACGGCAATATACCAGCCCAGCCACCACGCCTTCGATCACGGTAAATACGACGATGGGCGCCCCCACCTGCGTCACGGTGGTGGCAAGGAAGGCGTGGCACAGGCCAAACAGCAAGCCCGACACCAGCGCCGCGCGCCAGGCCGGCAGCCAGGCGAGCAATTGCTGCTGCAGCAAGCCGCGGAACAGCAATTCCTCGTAACAGTTGGCCGCCAGCGCAAAGCCCAGCAGCAAGGGCAGCATGGATGGCGCGACGGGCGCCAGGGATGGCAGGCCGAACAGGGCTTTCAAGCCCGTCGCCAGCGCGATGATCAGGGCGGCGCCCGCCACGCCCAGCAGCAGGGACAGGGCCGGCCGCAGGCCGAACCAGCGGATCTGGCGGCGCGCCTCGCTTTCCAGCCAGCAAGTACTTGCCACCAGCCCCAGTGACACGGCGCCCAGCGCCAGCAAGACCAGCGGCGGCGCCGTGAAGCGCAAGCCGCCGGCCGCCACCTGCCAGTAACCGTGCGTGGTCATCGCATCGCGTGCCAGCACGAAAAAGACAATGTGCACGAGCACGCGCAGCAGTGGCACCGAGCCTGGCACAGTCCGTGGCAACACCAGCAGCAAGGCGGCGCAGACGAGGAAGGCAGGCGTGATCGCCAGCAGGTACTGCGCCAGGGAAGTCAGCTCGGGCATCGTTCAGATCGTTCAGTCACATGGTGCCAACGGGCACGGGCGGCAGCAATTGTATGCGGCGGCAAGGAAAACGGGCAAAAAATCGCCCATGCGTCCCAATCAAGCCGCCACGGGCTTGCGCCAGCCATGCATCAGCCCATGCGCCGCCAGTCCGGCCGCCAGGCCCCACAGGGCGCCGCCCACGCCCAGCAGGGTCACGTTCGCGGCCGTCGCCAGGAAAGTGATCAGCGCCGTTTCGCGCATGCGCACGTCCGCCATCGCCTGCGCCAGGCTGTTGCCGATGGCGCCCAGCAGGGCCAGGCCAGCCAGCGCCGTGATGAAGGGGCGCGGCAAGACCATGAACAGGCTGGCCAGGGTGACGCCGAAGACGCCCACTAGGATGTACAGCACGCCGCAAGCGAGCCCGGCGACATAGCGCTTCGACGGGTCCGCATGCGCATCCTTGCCCGTGCAAATGGCAGCCGTGATGGCGGCCACGTTGAAGGCATGCGCGCCAAACGGCGCCATCAGCAGCGAACCGAGGCCCGTCACCGTGAGAATTGGATTGGCGCTGACGCCGTAACCGTCATTGCGCAGCACCAGCATGCCGGGCATGTATTGCCCCGTCAGGGTGATCAGGAACAGGGGCAGCGCCACGCCCAAGAGCGACGCCACGGAAAAGCGCGGCATCTCGAACACGGGCGCCGCCAGGGCCAGTTCGATGCCTTGCGCATCGATGCGTCCCTGCGCCAGCAGCAGGCCCAGGCCGATCAGCATGATGCCCACCACGGCAAAGCGGGCCGTGAAACGGCGCAGCACGGCATACGACAGCAGCAGCACCACGACCAGCAGCGGGTCGGCGCTGGCGCCACCGAAGGCATTCACGCCAAATTGCAGCAAGATTCCGGCCAGCAAGCCGGCAGCGATGCCGCCAGGAATCAGGCGCACCAGGCGCTCGAAGGCGCCGGACATGCCCAGCACAATGAAGGCGAGCGCGGACACCATGTACGCGCCGATCACTTCCGCGTACGGCGTGTGCGGCATGACGGTGGCCAGGAAGGCCACGCCAGGCGTGGACCAGGCCGTGATGACAGGCGCGCGGTAGCGGTAGCTGAGCCAGATGCCCGTCACACCCACGCCGATGCTCAGCGACCAGACCCAGGACGCCGTCTGTGCCGCGCTCAGCTGGGCCAACTGGGCCGCCTGGAATACCAGCACGAAGGTTCCGCCATAGTTGACGAGGACGGAAATGCAGGCCGCCAACGTGGGAGAAGCAAGATCGCGCCATCGCAGCCGACTGGCCATGGCGGCGGTTGTTGTGCTTGTTGTGCTTGTTGTGGTTGCGCTTGTCGTCATGTATATGCCCCGCCATTAAAAGGGAGCATCTTAATGGCCGCATGGACTGCCAAAGCAGGCCAATTCATCCGACAACAGCAGACCACTTTAGCGTGTTTATCCGAGAGCGCGCGCCAGACGGACGATGCCGCTATCGATCTCGTGCGGGGTCAACGCGGCAAAGCCCAGCAGCCAGCCGCCCCGCTCCGGCGGCGTCGCATACAGCCGGCTCAAGCCCGGCAGCACGATGCCCGCCTGCGCCGCCAGCCGTATCGTTTCCAGCTCATCCCTGCCCTCGTGCAGCAGACACGGCAGTTGCAAGCCGCCCGGCGGCAGCTGCGCCGTGACCACCTGCGGCAAGTGCCGGCGCACGGCCTGCGCCATCGCGTCGCGGCGCACGGCATAGACCTTCCGCATGGCGCGCACATGGGCCGCGAAATGGCCGTCGGCGATGAAACGAGCCAGTGTCAGTTGATCCAGTTGCGGCGTGTGGCCGTCGAGGATGCTGCGCGCATGCGTCATCGGCTTGACGAGGGCGGGCGGCAGCACCATGTAGCCGATGCGCAAGCCCGGATACAGCGACTTGGCGAAGGTGCCCAGGTAAATCGTGCGCTGCTGCGTATCTAGCCCCTGCACGCAAGCCGTCGGCAAGCCGGCGTAGTGAAACTGGCTGTCGTAATCATCCTCGATGATCCAGCCCTGCCGCTCGGCAGCCCAGGCGTTCAGCGCCAGGCGGCGCTCGAGCGTCAGGGTGACGCCCGTCGGATACTGGTGCGACGGCGTGACGTAAATCGTATTGGCCCCGCTGCGGTCCGCCCGCAGGTGTTCGATGGACAGTCCATGCGCATCGACGGGCACGGGCAGCACCCGCAACTGCGCCATCTCGAACGCCTTGCGCGCGCCGAAATAGCCGGGATCTTCCATCAATATCGGGCCATGCGCATCGGCCAGCACCTGCGCACACAGGTACAGGGCCTGGCGCGTGCTGCTTAGCACAAGCACCTGGCTGGCCGTGGCCCGCGCGCCCCGCTCCAGGTTGACATAGTCGGCGATCGCTTGCCGCAGCGGTGCGGCGCCTTGCGGGTCGCCGTGCAGCAGCACATGGTGTTCGCTACTGGCCGCCTGGCGCCGCAAGCGCTCCCACACGTCGTGGGGGAAGGCCCGCGTTTCCGGCAAGCCCGTGGCAAACGCCTTCACGCTCTGCTGGTCGACAACGCCGCCGCTGGCGAGGATGTGCGCGCCCCTGGCGCTGAGCGCCACCGGCTGCGCCGGCAAGTGAAGCAACGGCGCGCTCTGGCACGTGCCCAGCAAGCTGGCGCCTATCGACTGCGGCACGAAACTGCCCGATCCGGCCTGCCGCTGGATATACCCGTCCAGTCGCAGCTGCGCGTACGCCATTTCCACCGTGTCGCGCGACACGCCCAGCGATTGCGCCAGCGCGCGCGTGGCCGGCAGGCGCAGGCCAGGCGCCAGCACGCCATCGAGTATCAGCTGGCGCAGCGCGCGCTGCACGCGCACGCGCAGGTCGAGCGCCGCCAGTTCAGGAGCGGCGATGCGGATCTTCAGGGTGTCGAGTTCGAACTGCGCCGTCATGGCGCCTTCCGCGCGGCGCGGGCAGCATCCACGGCGGCCGTGCTGCTGGCCGGCGAAAAGCCATGCTGCTGCAGTACCGCCACCAGCTGTTCGCCGGTGCAGCCCAAACGCAGATTTTCCGCTACCCATTCCTGCCACGCGGCGCCGATCTCCGGCATGGGCTCGGGCGCCAAAGTGAGACCGAGTATGCATGCTGCCAGCAAGCCGTTGAGGCGTTTGGTGTCGATCAGGTGCTGCACCACCGCGTGCCCCGAATGGGGAAACGGGTGCAGGGTGCAGCGGCCGAAGGCGGCCAGGCGCTGCGCATGCATGGCGTCGAGGTTCACCGATTCGCTGGCGCTGGCACTGCCTCCCGCGCTGGCCACGTCCGGCCGGACCGCGTCTGGCCGCGTGCCGAACACCAGGTGCAGATGCGTGCGCTCCGACGCCCTGGCGCGGCACAGGGCCGCCAGGTCGTAATAGCCCGAGGGTGGCGGGTCTTGCGCCAGCGACTCCATCACGGGCATCCAGCGCAGCTCGTGGTACAGGCGTGCCTGCTGCACATCGAGGAAGGACAATGGCCCAAAGGCGACGATCTGCTGCGCCTCAATCAGCAAGCCAAACATGACGGCCGCATACGCGCCCATGGACTGGCCGATGGTGGTGATGCTGGCGGGCGCAATGCTGCGCACCAGCTCCCGAAGGGCTTGCGCCGTTTCATCCACGTGATTACCCAGGCCCGCGATCTGGCGGTGATACCAGGCGTTGCCGGAGTCGCGCACCAGGATTTTGTTCAGCGGCTGGCCGCTGACCTGTTCCAGCTTTCTCAACCGCCCGTAAAAATCAAAGGCGGGGCGCGTGGTCCACGCGACGAAGCCAAAAGCGATTACCAGCGGGGCGCCGGGCACGATGCGGTCGACCAGCACGTCGTCGCCGGTGGTGGCGACCAGTCGATTATCCAGCGCTTGTGCATGCAGCATCGGCCCGGCTCCCCGATAAAGTGAAAACAGCAGAAAGCATGAGTGTAATGCCAAGGCTGGCAAAATGAAAACAATCGCTGCTGCCGTACGCTGGCTGGCGCGAAAAATCTGCTAGTCTGCAGGCATTTTCCCTCTCACAGGAGCGTCCCATGCTGCATCGCCTGAAATACCTGCCACTCGCCGCCGCCATCGCCATGGCCGGCGGTTGCACCACCACGTCAGACAGCGCCAAGCCGGACGCCGGCCTGACGCCCAGCTACAGCCTGACAAATACCTACTGGAAGCTGACAGAACTCGATGGTGCCCCAGTCACGATGGCGCCGGAGCAGGAGCGCGAAGTGCGCATCACCCTCACCGACGATGGCAAGGTCCATGGTTTTACGGGCTGCAACCAGGTCATGGGTGGCTACACGGTGGCTGGCACGGCCCTGCGCTTCACGCAGCTAGCAGGCACGCGCATGGCATGCCCGCCTCCACTGATGCAGCTGGAAAGCGCCGTGCTGGCCAATTTGAACAGCGTGACGGGCTACCGCTTCGATGGCGAATACCTGATCCTGCTCAAAGATGGCGCACCCGTGGCCCGCTTTGAATCGGTCTACCTGTGAAATAAAAATCGACTGCCGTTACAATGGCTTCCAGCCCATCATCCGGAAGGAAGCCATGTCCGCACTGCCCTCGCCGCTGCAGCAGCCACCGTTATCGTCGACGCCGCCCCGGGCCGCAGGCCGCTACCGCGCCCTGCTGTTCGACATGGACGGCACCGTCATCAATTCCATCGCCGCCGCCGAACGCATCTGGGGCACCTGGGCGCAGCGCAAGGGCCTCGACGTGGCGGCCTTTTTGCCCACCATCCACGGCGCCCGCTCGGTAGACACCATCGCCAAGCTGGCCTTGCCCGGCGTCGACGCGCAGCGCGAGTCGCAGGGCATCACGGATGCGGAAATCATCGATGTGGAAGGAATTATTGAAATTGCGGGCGCGCTGCGCTTCCTGCAGTCGCTGCCGCCGGCGCAATGGGCCATCGTCACCTCGGCGCCGCGCGCGCTGGCGACGGCCCGCCTGAAGGCGGCCGGCATGCCCATTCCCGCCATCATGGTGACGGCGGAAGACGTCAAGGCGGGCAAGCCGAAACCCGATTGCTACCTGCTGGCGGCGGAAAAACTGGGCGTGGCGCCTGTTGATTGCCTGGTGTTTGAAGACGCGTCCGTCGGCATCGAGGCGGGCGAAGCCGCTGGTGCGAAAATCATCGTCGTCACCGCCACGCACGCACACCCACTGGCCACGCGCCACCCCGCCATCGACAGCTACGAGGGCATCGTGGCGACGGTCGATGGCGACGGTTTCATCGTGCTGGCGCAGCTATCTGACCCTGCGGTTTCAGCACCCGCGACAAGATAGCCTGCTCCAGCGCGGCGAAAGCCGCATGACCGCGCTGGCGGGGGCGCGGCAAGTCCACCTGCATGTCCAGGGTGATCCGCCCATCCTCGATCAGCAGCACCCGGTCGGCCAGGGCCACTGCTTCGGCCACGTCGTGCGTCACCAGCACGGCCGTGAAACCGCGCGCCAGCCACAGCGACTCGATCAGTTGCTGCATCTCGATGCGCGTGAGGGCGTCGAGCGCACCCAATGGCTCGTCGAGCAGCAGCAATTGCGGCTCGTGCACGAGGGCGCGCGCCAGCGCCACGCGCTGCTTCTGGCCACCCGACAGGGAAGCCGGCCAGTCGTCGGCCCGCTCGGCCAGACCCACCGTCCACAGCGAGGCGGCCGCCGCGCCGACGGAGCGGGGCAAGCCCAGAGCAACGTTGGCTAGCACCGTCTTCCACGGCAGCAAACGCGATTCCTGGAACATGATGCGGATATCGGGCGCGCCCACGCCGCTGCCGATGGCAATCTTGCCTTCATCGATACTTTCCAGCCCCGCGATCGAGCGCAGCAAGGTACTCTTGCCGCATCCGCTGCGCCCCACGATGGCGACGAACTCGCCCGCTTCCAGCTGCAGGTCGACATTGTTCAGGACGGGGCGTTCGCCATAGGCCTTGCTCAATTGCGTCAATGCCAGCGGCACGCCACGGCGCGCCAAAGGGACCTGCGGGGCGACCTTCGCTTGCGGCGGCGCGCCGGCCGGGTCGTATTGGACGAAGTGCGACAAAAAATCCGTTTCAATCTGGATGGGGGCGAGCAGCATGGTTTTATCTTTCCTCATTTCGTCACTATCGGTAGGCGGGATTCCAGCGCAGGCAGTGGCGCTCCAGCCCCCGCGAAAACAAATCGGCCAGCTTGCCCAGCAAGGCGTACAGCAGTATCCCCACCAGCACCACGTCCGTTTGCAGGAATTCGCGCGCATTCATGGTCATGTAGCCGATGCCCGCCTGCGCCGAGATGGTTTCGGCGACGATCAGCAGCACCCACACGAGTCCCAGCGAAAAGCGTACGCCGACCAGAATGGAAGGCATGGCGGCCGGCAGGATCACGTCGCGGTATAGCGGCCAGCCGTACAGGCCATAGCTTTTAGCCATTTCGATCAAGCCCTGGTCGGCCGAGCGGATGCCGTGGAAGGTGTTCAGGTAGACGGGAAAGAAGACGCCGACGGCCAGCAGAAACAGCTTGGCCGTCTCGTCGATGCCGAACCACAGTATCACCAGCGGGATCAGGGCCAGGGCCGGGATGTTGCGCACCATTTGCAATGTCGTGTCGAGCAGGGTTTCCGCATGGCGGAAGCTGCCCGTCAAGAGTCCCAGCAGCAGGCCCAGTCCCGCGCCGATGACGAAGCCGACAGTGGCCCGCCACAAGCTCGTTTTCAGGTGCAGCCACAATTCGCCCGACACGGCCAGCTGCCAGAAAGCTTTCGCCACGGCCCACGGCTCGGGCAGGATGCGGCTCGACAGCCAGCCCCACTGCGCCGCCAGTTGCCAGGCCAGCAGCAGCGCCACGGGCAAGGCCCACGGCGCCAGCGCATGACGCCAGAGAGTGCCGCGCAGATGCTTGGTGGAGAAAGTGGGGCCGGCGCCCATCTCAGGCCGCCTTTTTCTGCGGCGCGGCCGGCACGATATTGCTGGCCATGACTTCGCCGAAAGGGCCGCTCAAGGACTGCTCACCCACGGCCTTGCCCTTGCCCAGCAGCGGGAACACCAGTTCGGCGAAACGGTACGACTCTTCCAGGTGCGGGTAGCCCGAGAAAATGAAGGTATCGATGCCCAGGTCAGCGTATTCCTGCATGCGCGCCACCACTGTGGGCGCATCGCCCACCAGGGCCGTGCCCGCGCCGCCGCGCACCAGGCCCACGCCGGCCCACAGGTTGGGCGACACTTCGAGCTTGTCGCGCCGCCCGCCGTGCAAGGCCGCCATGCGCTGCTGGCCCACGGAATCCATCTTGCCGAAGGCCGCCTGCGCTTTGGCGATGATGTCGTCGTCCAGGTGGCTGATCAGTTCATCGGCCGCGCGCCATGCCGCCTCGTTGGTCTCGCGCACGATCACGTGCAATCGGATGCCGAAGCGCACCGTCCGACCGTGTTTTGCCGCACGCGAGCGGATGTCGGCGATTTTCTCGGCGACTGCAGCAGGCGGCTCGCCCCAGGTCAGGTACACGTCCATCTGCTCGGCCGCCAGTTCATGCGCCGGCTCCGACGAGCCGCCGAAGTACAGCGGTGGGTATGGTTTCTGCACGGGAGGGTACAGGGTATTTGCGCCCTTGACCTGGATATGCTTGCCCTCGAAATCATAGCCGGCCGCGCCGCCCTCGCCCGCCAGCGTCGCACGCCAGACCTTGATGAATTCATCGGAGATCTCGTAACGCTTGGCATGGTCAGCAAACAGGCCGTCCGCTTCCAGTTCGCCCTGATCGCCCCCGGTGACGACATTGATCAGCAGGCGCCCGTTCGACAGCCGGTCAAACGTGGATGCCATGCGCACGGCCAGGCCCGGCGTAGACAGGCCTGGCCGCACGGCCACTAAAAATTTGAGTTTCTGCGTCACGCTGATCAGCGATGACGCCACCACCCACGCATCTTCGCAAGAGCGGCCCGTGGGCAGCAGCACGCCGTCGTAGCCCAGCGTATCGGCGGCTACGGCCACCTGGCGCAAATAATCGGCATCGACGGGCCGCGCGCCCTGCGACGTGCCCAGGTAGCGGCTGTCGCCGTGGGTGGGGATGAACCAGAATATATTCAATGACATGGTGTTCTCTCTTTATTATTTGCTACTGGTGGCCAGTTGGCGCGCCGGCAGCAGCGCATCCTTGACAACGATGGGCTTTGGAATCAGCTTCAGGCTGGAAAATGCATCCGCCACCCTTTGCTGCGACGCGATGACATCGACCGAGACGGGTTTGACGCCGTAGGCATAGCGCGAGGCGGCCAGCGCCACCACTTCCGTGCTCAAGCCCGTCTGCGCGGCGAGGATCGTCGCCACTTCGTCCGGGTGCGTGCGGCCCCAGTCATCGACCTTGGCCACTTCATCGAGCACGATGCGCAGGATCTCGGGATTTTTTTCCGCATAGGTACGCGAGGCCAGATAAAACTGGTAGTTCGCCACCAAGCCCTTGCCATCGGCCAGCACGCGGGCGCCCAACTGCTTTTCGGCGGCCGCCAGGAACGGATCCCAGATAGCCCAGGCATCCACGCTACCCCGCTCAAAGGCGGCGCGTGCATCGGCCGGCGGCAGGAACACGGGCTGGATCTCGGCGTACGCGACACCGGCCTTTTCCAGCGCTTTCAATAACAGGTAGTGCACGTTGGAGCCCTTGTTCAGGGCGATTTTCTTGCCCTTCAAGTCGGCCAGGGTGCGCAGGCCGGAGCCCTTGGGCACGACGATGGCTTCGCTGGCCGGCGACGCCGGCTCATTGCCGACATACACCAGGTTGGCGCCGGCCGCCTGCGCAAAAATCGGCGGCGCTTCGCCCACGGTGCCGAAATCGATGCTGCCTACATTCAAGCCTTCGAGCAGCACGGGCCCGGCCGGGAACTCCGTCCATTTCACGCCCACGCCCTGTTCGGCCAGGCGTTTTTCCAGCGTGCCGCGCCCTTTCAGCAGCGTCAGGGTGCCATATTTCTGATAACCGATGCGGACCTCCCCCTTGGACTGCGCGAGCGCCGCGGCCGGCATGCCGGCCGCCATCACGCCGGCGGCGGCTGCAAACAGCAAGCCCAGAGTGGTACGGCGCGAGAGTCGTTGTGCGTGGCGGTGTGTCATGGTGCTTCCTTGGTCGGTGAATAATCAGGCGGCTTGATAGTGGGCAGCGTAAGGCTGGTCTCGCAGCGAGCGGCCGGGCACGGAAGCATCCGCCGCAGCGGCAGGCGCTGGTGCTGGCGGGCGCTTCCCCTGCAGCACGAACAGGCCGGTGGAGAGTTCCTCGATGCCGGCCTGCACGCGTGCGGCAATCGGCGCATCCAGGCTCAGGCCCCGCCCTTCGTGCCACTCCAGTTGCTGTGCATTGGCATAGATGCTGGTGAAGACCTGCTTGGCGCCCAGCGCATGCAGCACGGGCCGCAGCGCATAGTCCAGCGCCAGGGTATGGGCATGGCCGCCGCCCGTGGCTAGCGGCAGCACCAGCTTGCCGGCCAGGCCATCTTGCGGTAACAGGTCGAGGAAGGCTTTCAGCAGCCCCGTATAGGACGCCTTGTAGATGGGCGTCGCGATCACGATGGCGTCGGCATCGGCCACGGCGCGCACGGCGTGGGCAATCGTCACATCGTCGTAGTCGGCCTGCAGCAGGGCACGCGCCGGCAGGTCGCGCACATGCAGCTCGGCGTAGCTGTGGCCCTGCAGCGCCAGTTGCTCTCCGATATGCAGCAGGAGGCGACTGGAACTCGATGGGAGTTGCGGGCTACCGCCCAATAACAAGATGCTCATGTGATGCCCGTCCCTGTAGGTTATCGAAGTGGATTTGCTCGGATGCTTGCAGCCTATCGCCATCAGCAGCCTGGTAAAACGAATGCTTTCGCGCTTCGATATGCGTTTTTTGACTATCCGGGCCTGACGCCCCGCAAGCGAAGGCACCGCTCCCCGCGCGGCTTTTTTCGCATATCCATGCGCGGTTTTCTTCGTGTACGGCGCGCGCCTGGCAGTGCAATATCGGCGTCATCGTCTTTCTGGAATCTGCCCCATGCCTAGCGCTTTTCTCCATGCCACCCGTCCCGCCGCCCCCGCAGCGGAACCGCTGCAGGACGCCATCAGCGTCGCCACCGCGCTGGCCGCGCGCCTGGCCGAAACGGCCAATGCCCGCGACCAGGCCGGCGGACATGCCGCGCAGGAGCGCGAATGGCTGCGCGAATCAGGCTTGCTGACCTTGTCGATTCCCGTGGAATTCGGCGGCCAGGGCGCGTCGTGGCCCCTCGTGTACCAGGTGATCCGCATCCTGGCGCGCGCCGACAGCGCCCTGGCGCATGTCTTTGGCTTCCACCATTTGCAGCTGGCGGGCCTGCAGCTGTATGGCAGCGCGCAGCAGCAGCGCCGCCTGCTTGCCTTGACCGTCAACGAGCGCCTGTTCTGGGGCAATGCCCTGAATCCCCTCGACAAACGGGTCACGGCAACCGACAGTGACGACGGATTCATCCTCGATGGCATCAAGAGCTTTTCTTCCGGCTCCGTCGGTTCCGACTGGCTGACCGTCTCGGCCTGGCACGCCCCCACGCAAACGGCGCTGATCGCCGCCCTGCCCACGCGCCAGGATGGCGTGACCGTGCAGGCGGACTGGGATGCCTTCGGCCAGCGCCAGACGGACAGCGGCAATGTGCATTTCAAGGCGGTAGCCCTGCCGCAGGAACTGGTGCTGCAGGCGCCCGCGCAGGCCGCCACGCCGCAAGCCACCGTGCGCTCGCAGATCGCGCAACTGATCATGAGCAACCTGTATCTGGGTATCGCCGAAGGCGCGTTTGAGGCGGCGCGCCGCTACACGGACGAGCAGGCGAAAGCCTGGTTTGCCTCGGGCGTGGCGCAGGCGACGGACGACCCGCTGGTGCAGCACCGCTACGGCCAGCTGTGGCTGCTGCTGCGCCCCGCGCAAGTGCTGGCCGACGCGGCGGCGCAGGCACTGGAAACCGTGTTCCGCAAGGGACCGCTGGTCACGGCGCACGAACGGGGCTTGCTGGCCGTCTCCGTGGCCGAAGCCAAGTGCCTGGCGCACAAGGCGGGGCTGGAGATCAGCAGCCAGATGTTCGAACTGACGGGCGCCCGATCCACCTCGGCCCAGTATGGCTTCGACCGCTACTGGCGCAACGTGCGCGTGCATACCCTGCACGACCCCATCGACTACAAGCTGCGCGACCTGGGACGCTTTGCCTTGAATGGCACGGTGCCCGAGCCGACCGCGTATTCGTAAAAACGGGCCTGGGCACATCGATACATTTGCGCCGCAGGCTATTTAGCGGACTTCCGGGGTCAGACCCGGCGGGTCTGACCCCAGTTCTTCACTAAGCAGGAGTTAACATGACCATCGCCCGCCGCAGCATCCTCCTCACCGCCCTGACCCTGGCTCTGGCCAGCGGTTTCGTCCACGCGAAAGGGCCGAAAGACATCACCATCGGCACCAGCGCCGGCCCGTACGCGGACCAGATCAAGCTGGGCATCAAGCCTATCCTGGAAAAACAGGGCTACAAGGTCAAGCTGGTGGAATTCAATGACTACATCCAGCCGAACTTCGCGCTGGCCGAAGGTTCGCTGGACGCCAACGTGTTCCAGCACATCGTCTACCTGAAGAAATTCGCGCTGGAACACAAGCTGGCCCTGACCGACCTGATCACGATACCCACGGCGCCGATCGCCATCTACAGCAAGAAGCACAAGAGCCTGGACGAGGTGAAGGAAGGCACGACGGTAGGCTTGCCGAACGATCCGACCAACCAGGCGCGCGCGCTGGTGCTGCTTGACCAGTTGGGCTGGATCAAGTTGCGCGCCAGCTTCGACCCCGTGCGCGCCTCGGAAAAGGATATCGCCGTCAACACGAAGAAAATCAAGCTGCTGCCGCTGGAAGCGGCGCAGCTGCCACGCTCCCTGGGCGACACCGATTACTCCTTCATCAACGGTAATTACGCACTGGCGTCGGGACTGAAGCTGACGGACGCGCTGGTGGCCGAGAAAATCTCGCCCAACTACATCAACCTGGTGGCCGTGCGCACGGCGGACAAGGACAAGCAGTTCGCGAAAGACCTGGCGGCCGCCTACCGTTCGCGCGAATTCCTTGACATCACCAACAAGCACTTTGCCGGCTACTCGAAACCCGATTACCAGCAAGCCTTGCAGACGGCCGCGAAATAAGCCATGGCCAAGTCGATACGCTTCAACGCCTTCCAGATGAACACGGTGGGCCACCAGTCGCCGGGACTGTGGACGCATGCGCGCGACTGCAGCCACCGCTATACCGACCCGCAGCACTGGACGGAACTGGCGCGGCTGCTGGAAGCGGGCCTGTTCGACGCGGTATTCCTGGCCGACGTGCTGGGCGTGTATGACGTGTACCGGGGCAGCAACGATGCGGCCCTGGAACACGGCGTGCAGGTGCCGCTGAACGATCCGCTGGCGCTCGTACCCATCATGGCGCAGGCCACCACGCACCTGGGTTTCGGCGTCACCTGCGCCCTCACCTACGAACATCCGTACACGTTCGCGCGGCGCATCTCCACCCTGGATCATCTGACGGGCGGGCGCATCGGCTGGAATATCGTCACCGGCTATCTCGATAGCGCGGCGCGCAACCTGGGCTTGAGCCAGCAACTGGGCCACGACGAACGCTACGACCTGGCCGATGAATACCTCGAGGTCGTCTACAAGCTGTGGGAAAAAAGCTGGGACGACGATGCCGTCGTCAACGACAAGGTGCGCGGCATCTACGCCGATCCGGCCCGAGTACATCCGATCAACCATGCCGGGCGCCACTACCAGGTGCCCGGCATCCATCTGTGCGAACCGTCGCCGCAACGCACGCCGCTGCTGTACCAGGCGGGCACCTCGCCGCGCGGCACGCGCTTCGCGGCGCGCCATGCGGAGGCCACCTTTGTCAGTGGCCCCAGCAAGACGGTAGTGAAGCGCTACGCCGACGACTTGCGCGCCGCCGTGCGACTGGCGGGACGCGATGGCGATGCGCTGCTGATCTACGCGCAAGCGCTAGTCATCACGGGTGCCACGGAAGAAGAGGCGCGCGCCAAGCACGCCGAATATCTGCGCCATATCAATATCGAGGCGGCGCTGGTACTGCTGTCCGGCTGGACGGGCGTCGATTTCAGCCGCTATCCGCTCGACGCCACTATCGACTACATCGATTCCCCGGCCGGCCGCTCGGCGCTGGCCTCGTTCAGCCAGGCCGATCCGGATCGCACGTGGACGGTGCGCGAGGCTGCCGAATACATCGGCCTCGGTGGGCGCGGTCCGGTGCTGGTGGGCGATGCGCGCCAGGTGGCCGACCAGCTGGAAAGCTGGTTGGACGAGACGGGCATCGACGGCTTCAATCTGGCCTTTGCCGTGGCCCACGACAGCATGGCCGACGTGGTGCGCCACATCGTGCCGGAGCTGCAGCGGCGCGGCCGCTACCGCACGCAATATGAGGAAGGCAGCTTGCGCCACAAGGTCTTCGGCCAGGGTCCGCGCCTGCCGGCTGCTCATGCGGGCCGCCAGGTCAGCATCGTCCCCGCGTCCGCGCCCGCCTCTGCACTGGCGGCCTGACCCCTCTCCCCAACATCCAAGGACACCATGAAACGCAGAACCATCTTGCAACTGGCAGCCAGCGGCACCGCCCTCGCCGCCTTGCCCAGCTTCACCCGCGCAGCCACGCAAGCGCCCCTGAAGGAGTTGCGCCTCGACTATGCCTATTATTCGCCCACCAGCCTGGTGCTGCGCCGCTTCGGCTGGCTGGAAGAAGCATTCAAGCCGGATGGCACCAGCATCAAGTGGGTGCTCAGCGCGGGCAGCAACCGCGCGCTCGAATACCTGAACGCCAACAGCATCGACATCGGCTCGAGCGCCGGCCTGGCCGCCCTGCTGGCGCGCGCCAATGGCAACCCTATCCGCGCGCCGTACATTTTTTCGCGCCCAGAATGGACGGCGCTGGTGGTGCGCAAGGATAGCCCCATCCGCAGCGTCGCCGACTTGAAGGGCAAGAAGGTGGCCGCCACCAAGGGCACCGACCCATATCTGTTCCTGCTGCGGTCATTGAAGACTGCGGGCCTGAAACGCAGCGATATAGAACACGTCAGCCTGCAGCATGCCGATGGCCGCGCGGCGCTGGAGCAAGGCAAGGTCGATGCCTGGGCCGGCCTCGATCCGCACATGGCCGCCAGCGAACTGGAAGCTGGCTCGCGTCTGATCTACCGTAACGTGGCCTTCAACACCTACGGTTTCCTGAACGTGCGGGAGGACTTCCTGGCCAGCCGTCCCGCCGAAGTCGGCAAGGTGATACAGGCCTACGAACGGGCCCGCGCCTGGATACGCGAAAATCCGGCCGAAGCGGCGAAAATCCTGTCGGAAGAAGCCAAGGTCAGCCTTCCGGTGGCGCTGCTGCAGGTAAAACTGCGCAGTGACTTCAGCAATCCGCAGCCATCGAACGAACACGTCAAGGCCCTGCTGGTGGCCGCGCCCATCCTCGTTGACGAAGCGCTGATCAAGCCAGGTGCCGACTTGAACCGCGCCATCGCAGAGCTGGTCGACACGCGCTTTGCCCAGCCGTTCATCCGCAAGGCGTAAGCGATCATGGCCAGAAACACGCTCGCCGCTCCAGCATCGGCCCACGACACCGGCGTCCGGCGCAGGCTCTTTCGCCAGCCCTTGCCGCGCACGGCGCTTGGCCTGCTGCTGCCCGCGCTGGCACTGCTGGCGGCGGAAGTGGGCGTACGCACGGGCGCCATCCCTGCCAACCTGCTGCCGGCGCCGAGCGACATCGCCGCCACCATCGCCGAGCTGGTGCGCCAGGGCCTGGCCGGCCACGTGCTGGCCAGTACCGTACGCGTGGCAATCGGCTTTGCCGGCGGCGCGCTGCTGGCCATTGTCATTGGTGCGGCCGTGGGCCTGAACCGCACAATGGAGGCGCTGCTGGACCCCACTTTCCAGGCCCTGCGTGCCATTCCTTCGCTGGCCTGGGTGCCCTTGCTGCTGCTGTGGCTGGGCATCGATGAAGCGCCGAAACTGGTGCTGATCGGCGTCGGCGCCTTCTTCCCCGTCTACATGGGCGTGGCGTCGGGGATACGCGACGTGGACCGCAAGCTGATCGACGCGGCCCGCATGTACCGTTTGAGCCGCCCTGCGCTGGCGTGGCGCGTGCTGCTGCCGGCCGCGCTGCCAGCCATCTTCACGGGGCTGCGCAACGGTTTGAGCCTGGCCTGGATGTTCATGGTGGCGGCCGAACTGATCGCCGCCAGCCAGGGCCTCGGCTACCTGCTCAGCGACGGGCGCGAAACGAGCCGTGCCGACATCGTGCTTGCTGCCATCGTGCTGCTGGCCGTGCTGGGCAAGTCCAGCGACAGCCTGATGCAGCGCCTGGAAACCCGCTTGCTCGCGTGGCGCGACAGCTATGCCACTCCCTGACGAAAGCACCCACGCATGACTGCCCTGCTTGACATTGCCATCCGTGACAAATCCTATGGCGCGCGGCGCGTGCTGCACAATCTGCAATTGCAGCTGCGCCAGGGCGAAATCGTCAGCCTGATCGGCGCCAGCGGCTGCGGCAAGAGCAGCCTGCTATCGATCGTAGCCGGTCTCGATACGGACTATCACGGCGCCCTGCGCCTCGACGGCAAGCTGCTGGCGGGGGTTCAAGCTGACATCGGCCTGATCTTCCAGGAACCGCGATTGTTTCCCTGGCTGACAGTGGCGCAAAACATCGCCTTCGGCCTCAGTGCTGGTGGCGAACACGATCCCAGGGTCGCGCAATTGCTGGAGGAAGTGGGCTTGCAAGGCCACGCACACTGCCTGCCCAAGCAGCTGTCGGGCGGCCAGGCGCAGCGGGCGGCGATTGCCCGCGGCCTGTTTGGCCAACCCCGCATCCTGCTGCTGGACGAACCGTTTTCCGCCGTCGACGCATTTACCCGCATGAAGCTGCAAGACCTGCTGGCCACCGTCGCAGCGCGCCATGGTTTGAGCGTGCTGCTGGTGACGCACGATATCGATGAAGCACTGTACCTGAGCGACCGCATCGTCATGCTCGACACCCACGCCGGACCGCCACGCGCCCGTTACGACGTGGCCGCGCCACGGCCGCGCCTGCGCACGCCGGCGGCGCACGCCCCATTGAAGGAAGCCATCCTCGGCGAACTGCACGCCGCGCATGCGATCTGAAGCTTGCGCACCGCCGCCAGTGACAAGCCTTGTCATTCATGTTAGCTTGCCATGTTATAAACAAACAGGCGACTACGTGCACCTTCCTTTCCTTCCCATCCTCGCCATCCTGGCGGCCAGTCACATCGCGGCGCACGCCGACACGCAGGCGGATACCCCAGCCGAAGCGCCGGCCGACACCAGCCAGTCCATCCACATCAACAGCATCCGCAATCCGGAGCTGAAATCGTACCGCGTGATGGCGGCTGGCCTCGATGCCTTCGACCAACACCATGCGCTGGCGCCGACAGCGCGCGAAGTGCGCTTCAAGCTGGTCGCGGGCAGCCGCGCCCCGGCCGACGCCATGCGGGACCTGGCCTTGCGCATCGCCGGCAACGAAACCTCGATTGCACTGCCCCTGTCAGCCGACGGCAGCTTTACCTTGCCGCGCAGCGCGCAGGCCGACAGCGAGGACGCGGACCTGATCACCAACAAGAAAAAGGGACAGTATCGCTGGCAGCCAGCCATCCAGAGCGACGGCGTGCCGGCCGGCATGCGCCGCCTGGGCGACCTGCGACTGCAATGCCAGGTGATGATCGCCATCGCCAAGAAAGAGATCCCGTTCTGGGTACGCACCCTGGTCGGCACCTTGCTGCGCACCACCGACTGGTGCTCCGCCGAACAGCTCAAGATGGGCACCCGCAGCGATGCGCCGCTCGCCAGCGCCACCCTGCTCGCTGGCGAGCAACGCATCGCCCTGAAGGTGGAAAAAGAGGGGCGCTCCTTTCTCGCTCCCATCGGCGACACCCGCTATGCGGACGATACCCTGATCGAACTGGTCTACCAGCAGGATGCCGCCGGCACCCCGCCAGCCTCCCCGTGAGCGTTTGCGTCCAGCCCCGTTCCATGTCAGCATACGCCACCTTGGCAATACGGATAAGGATCGCAATGTCCCTCACACCACCACGCGCGCTGGTCCTGGCCCTGCTGCTGGCCAGCCCCGGCACCCAGGCGCAAACACCGGCTCCAGCCACGCCGCCAACGCCGGGCTGCGAAGTCTGCGCCACCTGGAATGCCGACCAGGCACCGTTCCGCCTCTTCGGCAATACCTATTACGTGGGCGTGAAAGGCCTCAGTTCCGTGCTGGTGACGTCGCCGCAGGGCCATGTGCTGATCGATGGCGGCTTGCCGGAATCGGCGCCCAAGATCATCGCCAATATCGGCGCGCTGGGCTTTCGCATAGAGGACGTCAAGCTGATCCTCAATTCGCACGGCCATATCGACCATGCGGGCGGCCTGGCCGAACTGCAGCGGCGCAGCAATGCCCTGGTGGCGGCCAGCCCGTCGGCCGCGCTGGACCTGGCGTCGGGCGAAGTGGGCCCGGACGACCCGCAATACCATGCGCTGCCCAAATATCCGCCCGTCAAGGACATGCGCCTGGCGCGCGACGGCAGCCAGTTCAATGTCGGCCCCGTCTACCTGACGGCGCATGCCACGCCAGGGCACACGCCCGGGGGCCTGAGCTGGACGTGGCAATCGTGCGACGGCCCCCGCTGCCTGAACATGGTCTACGCGGACAGCATCAACGCCGTCTCGCGCCCCGGTTTCAAGTTCAGCGCCAGCAGTGAGTATCCGAACGCCCTGGCGGACTTGCGCCACAGCTTCGAGACCCTGGAAAAACTGCCCTGCGACGTGCTCATTTCGGCGCATCCGGAGGCGTCGCAATTGTGGGAACGACTGGAAGCGAGCGCCACGGGCGGCAGTGATGCCTTCGTCGATCCGCAGGCCTGCCGCGCCTACGTGGCGGCGGCGCGCACCTTGCTCGACTCTCGTCTGGACCAGGAAAAACAGCAGTAAGCTTGCCATTGAACTTGTCAACCGTGCACGCTGGCGTGCCGCCAATCTGCTACGCTGGCGCCATTCACATCAAGAAGGAAATGCCATGTTCAAACTCGCCAGACTGATCCCCCTCGCCGCCATCGTCGCCATCACCGCCGGCTGCGCGCAAACGCCCGTGCGCAGCGACGCTGCCGCCGCCGCGCCAGGCGCCACCTCGCCTGCCAAGCCGGCACCGAAGCTGACGGGCACGCAATGGAAGCTGAAGGAATTGAAGGGCAAGCAAGTGGTCCGCAAGGCGCCCGAGCAGCGCGAGGTGACCCTGCAGCTGGCCGAAGGCCGCGCCAGTGGCCACAGCGGCTGCAACCAGATGATGGGCGGCTACACCAGCGATGGCGTCAGCACCCTGGCCTTCTCGCAGCTGGCCGGCACCATGATGATGTGCCAGCCGCAGGACATGGACCTCGAGCGCCTGCTCTTGACCACCCTGGGCGAAGTCAATGGCTACCGCTACGCCGACCAGGAACTGCTGCTGCTGAAGGATGGCGCGGCCGTGGCACGCTATGAAGCGCTGACGGTGAAGTAAAACTGTGGGGTCAGACCCGCCGGGTCTGACCCCAGCCTTGACTATGGGCTTTTTCCCGTCCGCAATACCTAGTCGTTGCGCATCTGCGCCTGCGATACGTTACTCTCAGGCGGCACGCTTTGCGTCAGCCACACATTCCCCCCGATGGTCGATCCCGCGCCGATGGTGATGCGCCCCAGCACGGTCGCGCCCGCGTAAATGACCACGTCGTCCTCGACGATGGGGTGGCGCGGCGTACCCTTGATCAGCGCACCGCTGGCATCCGCAGGAAAACGCTTGGCGCCCAGGGTGACGGCCTGGTACAGACGCACGCGCTGGCCGATGATGGCCGTCTCGCCGATCACCACGCCCGTGCCATGGTCAATGAAGAAGGACGCGCCGATGTGCGCGCCCGGATGGATGTCGATGCCCGTCAAAGTGTGCGCGATGTCGGCGATCAGGCGTGCCAGGAACGGCGCACCCAGAGCGTGCAGGCGGTGCGCGAGGCGGTGGTACAGGATGGCGATAGTGCCCGGATAGCACAGCATGATTTCAGCTACCGAGGTGGCGGCCGGGTCGCCCGCGTAAGCGGCCTGCACGTCCGACACCAGCAGGGCGCGGATATCGGGCAGGCTGGCGGCAAAGGCGCGTGTGATGTCGCGCGCCTGCTGCGCCAGCGCCGCATCGTCGCTGGCACCACCCTCTTCATCGCCAGCCGGGACGGAGAACAGCAGGCCGCGCCGCACCTGTTCGCTGAGGCGGTTCAGGGTGGTGTTGAGCGTGTCGCCGACAAAATAGTCGATGCTTTCATCCGTCAGGTTGGGCCGCCCGTAATGCGTGGGGAACAGGGCCGCCGACAGGCCGTTGACGATGGTGGTCAAAGCTTCACGCGACGGCAGTTCGCGCACCCTGCCGTTATGGCGGATCTTGTGCTTGTCTTCGCGCGAGGTGCGCAGCGCCTGGATCACGGGCCCCAGATTCCACTGGGCCGTGTCGTCAGCGGGCGCTGCGGGATAAATACTGTGCATGGCGTATCACTTCCAGAAAACGGCAAACAAGCCGGGTCGCCCAAGCTTAGCGGCCAGGCATCACGATTCAAACGAAGAATTTCAAGATTCCATATGCGAAAAATGCATAAGGATGGCAAACAGCGGCGGCGCCAAACCCGATTGTTGCCACTAGCGTAAAATGACGGGCTAACAAAAACACTCTTTAACATGACTAAATTATTAACATGGATTTTGGCGGGCCTGGCGATGGTCGGACCGCTTGCAATTGACACCTATCTGCCGTCGTTCCCCGCCATCGTGCACGATTTCAATGCCAGCCCCCTGCTGGTGCAGCAAACCCTGAGCTTTTTCCTGTTCACGTTCGCCTTCATGATGCTGTTTTACGGCACGCTGTCCGATTCGTTCGGCCGCCGTCCCGTGATTCTCGTGTCGCTGGTGCTGTATGTGATCGCCTCCGTGGGCGCCGCGCTGGCGCCGTCGCTGGGCTGGCTGCTGGCCTGGCGCGTGCTGCAGGGCCTGTCCGCAGGCGCCGGTTCCGTCATCGGCCGCGCCATCGTGCAAGACCGCTATTCGGGCGCCGCCGCGCAAAAAATCCTCTCGCACATCATGATGGTGTTCGCGCTGGCACCGGCCATCGCCCCCGTGCTGGGCGGCTGGCTGCAGGTGGGCCTGGGCTGGCGCTGGATCTTCTGGTTCCTCACGGCCTTCGGCGTGCTGATGTTCGTCGTCGTCTGGCGCGCGCTGCCGGAAAGCCTGCCGAAGGAGCAGCGCCACGCCTTCCACCTGGGCGACATCGCTGTCAATTACTGGAAAGTGCTGTGCCACCGCCAGTTCCTGCTGCTGTCCACGGCCATCGGCGCCGCCTTTGGCGGCTTCGCCCTGTACATCGGCTCGGCCGCCTACTTCATCATCAACATCCTGCACCTGCCGGAAACGGCATTCGCCTGGCTGTTCATTCCCCTGATCAGCGGCATGGTGTTCGGCTCGGCCCTGTCGGCGAAAATCGCCCACCGCTACAGCCAGCGCCAGATGATCTGGGCCGGCTTCATATTGATGCTGGTGGCCGCACTGGCCAACATCGGCTACAACTACTTCTTTGCCGCCGAAGTACCATGGGCCGTGCTGCCCCTGTTCTTCTACTCGTTCGCCCTGTCCATCGCCATGCCGCCGATGACCCTGATGGCACTGAACCACTTCCCCAACAATAGCGGCCTGGCGTCCTCGATGCAGTCGTTCATCCAGATGCTGCTGTTTGCGCTGGTCTCGGGCCTGGTGGCGCCGCTGCTGTTCGACAGCGCGCTGAACCTGGCCTATGGCGTGATGGCGGGACTGCTGGTGAGTTTGCTGTGCTGGGTGTTTGCGCAGGGTAAGGCTGAAGCGTAGGTCGGATTAGCGCAAGCGCGTAATCCGACATCACCCGCCAACCACGTTGTCGGATTACGGCCCTTCGGTCCTAATCCAACCTACGGCCAGGGCGCAGGCGTCACATCCAGGTACTGCACCCCGCCCTGCTCCGGTTCCGCTTCATTTTGCTGCGATGGCTGGTTCAACGGCCCGACCGGCGAACGCAAACTCAAGATTTCCTTGCGCGATTCGACGAAGTCGGCGGAACTCAAAGGATGTTGCTGGTCCGGCCAGTGGCTGACGGCCCATTCCTGCAAAGTTTCAAAGCGCCGCCATAGTTCAGTAATGAATTCACGGCGCGCCTCTTCCGGTGCTACTTCCTGCTGCCCCGGCGTCTTCTCGACGCCTTCTCCGATATGTACCTGCATGGCTGCTCCCTGGCTGATCAATCATCTTGCCAGACTACGCAAAGACATGCCAGGCGTCTGTTCGCGAACGAACACAGAGTTATTCGGGCATCTTGCGGAAACCCACGGCCAGGCGGTTCCAGGTATTGATGGCGCCGATGACCAGGGTGACGTTGACCATTTCCGCCGGCGTCAATTGCTCCGCCAGCGCCGCATAGTCTTCGTCCGACGCATGATTCTGCGGCAGCAAGGTCAGCGCTTCCGTCCAGGCCAGCACGGCACGCTCGCGCGGCGTGAAGAACGGCGTTTCGCGCCAGACGGACACGGCATACAGGCGGCGCTCCGTTTCGCCCGCCTTGCGCGCGTCGCTCGTGTGCATGTCCACACAAAAGGCGCAGCCATTGATTTGCGAGGCGCGCAGGCGGATCAGCTCGACCAGCGAGTGTTCCACGCCCAGCTTGGCAATCGCCGCTTCCAGCGCGTACATGGCCTTGACGGCGTCTGGCGAAGCTTGTGTAAAATCGAGTCGTTGCTGTGTCATGATGCATTCCTTGATAATGAAAGATGCGCCATTGTAGAAGCGCACCAACAGCGCGCGGCAGGCCAATCCTGCCGAAAAACGGCAGACCACCCACAGATACCCCATGGAATTACATATCCTGATCGACGGCACGCGCGACCTGGGCGGCCAGCTGTATCGCCAGCTCAGCGAAGCCATCCGCTCGGGCCGCCTGGCCGACGGCCAGCAATTGCCGCCTTCGCGCCTGCTGGCAAGCCAGCTGGGACTGTCCCGCAAGACGGTGTCCGACGTGTATGAAAAGCTGGGCTATGAGAAGCTGCTCATAGGAAAAGTGGGCGTGGGCAGCTTCGTGCAGACGCCGCGTGCCTCGCCGCAGCGCCGCCACGCCAGCACGCCGCTGGCCAGCGCGCAGCGCATCGCCCACTGGGAAGCGACGCCCACGCCCTTGCGCCGCGCCAGCCAGGAAACGCCCGCCCGCTACGCCTTCATCGGCGGGCGCGCCACGCCCGCGCACTTCCCGCAAGATGAATGGCGCGCCTGCATGCTGCACGCGCTGCGCCAGGATGGACAAGCGCGCGGCCGCTACGGTCCAGTGGAAGGCTTGCCCGCCTTGCGCACGGCGATTGCCGGCCATGCCGCCTTCAGCCGCGGCATCCATTGCACCGAGGAACAGGTACTCGTCACCAGCGGCGCGCAGCAGGCTTTGCAGCTGCTGGCGCAAACCCTGCTGGAGGCGGGCGACACGGTAGTCGTGGAAGAACCCGGCTACCCCGTGGCGCGCACCGTGTTCGCCAGCCAGGGCGCACGCGTGGTGGGCGTCGACGTGGACGAGGATGGCCTCATCGTCGCGCAAGTCCCGGACGGCACGCGCTTGATCTATGTCACACCCGCGCATCAATTTCCACTCGGCATGCCGATGAGCATGGCGCGCCGCCATGCCTTGCTGGAGCGTGCCCGGCAGTTGGGTGCCATCATCATCGAGGACGATTACGACAGCGCCTTCCGCTATGAAGGCCGGCCCGAGGATTCCCTGCAAAGCATGGACCGCTACGGCGTCGTCGCGCATGTAGGCAGCTTTTCCAAGATCATGCTGCCGGAATTGCGCCTGGGCTATGTGGTGCTGCCGCAAGCCATCGTGGCTGCCATGCGGACAGTGAAGTACCTGAGCGACTGCCATACTGCCAGCCTGGGCCAGCATGCGCTGGCCAAGTTCATCCTGGACGGCCATTTGCTGCGCCACATACGCCGCTGCCACGACATTTATGCAGGGCGGCGCGAACGGCTGCAGCACTGGTTCAACGGTCCGTTGTCGCCATGGTTCCGCCTGGTGCCAGCCAGCGCCGGCTTCCATGTGGCGGCGCTGGCGCAGGCGCCGCTCGATATCGCCGAATTGCTGCGCCGCGCGCGCCTGGCCGACATCAGCTTGTACGCGCTATCCGGCTTTTACGATGGCCCCGCCCGCCATGAAGGCCTGTTCCTCGGCTATGGCGCCATCGACAGGCTCGATATCGACACGGCGCTGGCCAAGGTGCTGGCGATCCTGCAAGAGATGGCGCCGCTGCCCCTCAGCGGACTTGCAAGCCGGGTTGCCAACGATAATGCCCCGTGATGGGATAACTGAACAAGATATTTTCCTCGCGCGCGCCCTCGCCGATGTTGTGGATGATGAGCGGCACGCCACTCCATGACTGCTTGTCGCTGACGATGCCAATATGCGTGAGGTTGCGCGGCAGGCGCCATGTGACGATGTCGCCCGCGCGGTAAGCGTTCGCTTCCTTGGCTGGACGCAGGCTGGTGCCGTGGCGCGTAAAGAACGTGCCCAGGTTCGGCACGCGGCGGTGGTCAATATTGCGGTCCGGCCCCTTCATCTGCCAGCGCCCCTGCTGCTGGTACACCGGCCAGGCCTTGCGCATGTCCTCATGCACCAGCACCTGCAGATCCTGGCCCAGCTTGCGGTAGGCGCGCACGATCACATCCGTGCATACGCCCCGCTCGAGCGGCACGTCGCCGCCCGGATAGGCGAGACGTTCGTAGCGCGGGTCGTACTGCAGGGTCACGCCCACCTGGCTGCGGGCAGCGGCGACGAGGGCTTGCGGGGTGGCAGCAGGGGCTGCCGAGGTTAGCATGGGCGCCAGCGCAAGAAGCAGAAGGCAGAGCAGTTTGGTTGGCATCAACGTCGATGGTCGGATGGAAATGCCAACTTTACCGCAGCGGCAAGAAAAACGTCGGACGCTTAGGCGGCCAGCTGCGCCAGGTGGCCAGGAAAATCCACGGCCGGGCCAGCCGCATTGACGGTGTCGAAATAATCATGCCAGCCCGTGGCGGCGATGCCCGCCAGCAAAGCGTCCAGCGCCGCCTCGTCCGGGAAGCGCCAGACGGCATAAAATTGCTGGGCAGCGGCATGCAGCTTGCCGCCGTCGATGGCGCCCATGGCGAGCGCTTCGGCGCCAGTGCCGGACAAGGCCGCCATGCCGGCGCCCACCGTGTCGAAATACGCCTGGCGCGCGGCGCCATCGAGGACCAGCCAGGCCGGTTTCGGGCTGTACAGCTCTAACAAATAATGCATGCTTTCTCCTTGGGTAATCAATTGTCAAGCCAGCGAGCGCTGGGCCCGCTTGCAGATGCGTTGCGTGGCGGCGTCGGGACTTTCCTGCAACCATTGCGCGCACAGGCTGCGTACCCATTCCGGCTGGCTCTTGGCCGCATCGTTGAGCCAGTTGGCCACGGAATCCTGCACGTAGACGGCCGGGTCGGCGCGCAAGGGCTGCAACAGGGGCAAGGCCCGCTGCGGCTGTTCCTTTAACTGGGCGATGTGCGCGCACCACACGCCGCGCGGGCGCAGCGCTTCGCAGGCAAAACGGCGCACTCTTTCCGACGGGTCCGCCGTCCAGGGCGCCAACTGGCCAATCGCGTCATCAAGACTCGCCGCCAGATGGGGCCGCAGCGCCAGCCAGGCCCATTCACGCACGCCGAAGTGCCCATCGTCGGCCAGCGGCCGCATGGCCGCCAGTTGTTGCGGCAAGGACCATTGCGCCTGGGCGGCGATGGCAAAGCAGGCCCAGCCCCGCACCGTGTCGGAGGTATGGCCTTGCAATTTCGCCAGGTCAACGTTGGCCTCCAGCAGCAATTGCGCCGCCAAGGCCATGCGCCTGGTGATGCCCTCAGCGGCCTGCGCGCGCATCCGGTCCAGGCGGATGGCGCCGATAGCGGGTACGGCAGCAGCCAGCAGCTGGGCAAAATCGATGGCCAGCCCTTCCGTCAGGGTGGCGCTGGCCACGCTTCCCCCGTTCAGCAGGGCCAGGCGCTCCGCAGTCACATCGGCGACGCCGCGGCTCATGATGCACCCTGCATTTCACCCTGCATTTCACCTTTATCCGTCTTGCGCCAGGCTTTTTCCAACAGCGAACTCAACAATTGCATTTCCTCGGCCGAGAAATCGGCAAACAGACTGGCGATCCATTGCGCGTGCTCATCGACCAGGGTGGAGGCGGCAGCTTCCCCCTTGGTGCTCAGGCGCACCAGCAGCTTGCGCCGGTCAAACTGGTCCGCGTGGCGCGCCAGAAAACCGTCGCGCTCCAGGCCGTCGAGCAAGCCCGTGATGGTGCCGCGCGTCACGCCAGCCTGCTCGGCCAGTGCGTGCGGCGAGAGTCCTTCGGGCACGTCACGCAGCAGGGACAGCAGCACGAACTTGCCTTCTGACAAGCCATGTCGCCCCAGGCGCGTGGCGCAATCGCCATCGATGGCCGATGCCAGGCCCAGCACTTCAAAGCACAGGCGCAGGCGCGCCGTGGACTGCGTCATGTCGAGACCGCTGGCGCGGCGCTGCACGTCGCCCAGCAGGGCCGTGTATTTCTGTTCGAGCTTTATCATATGGCGCAATATAATATGGCGCCATACCAAATGTCAAATGGAAAACCATGATGGTTTGCCTAGCGGCTCAAAAGCGGGCTTTATCCCTCGCCCAGGCGATGATGGCTTGCGCATCGATGGCGCCCGGCTGGCGCGCCACTTCCACGCCACGCGAGAACAGGGCCAGGGTGGGAATGCTGCGAATATTGAAACGGCCGCCCAGGTCCGGCGACGCTTCCGTATTCACCTTGACGACGCGGAACGCCGGCTCCAGTGTCTTGGCGGCTTGCACATAGAATGGCGCCATGCTGCGGCACGGGCCGCACCAGGGCGCCCAGAAATCCACCAGCACGGGAATGTCGCTGCGCTCGATATGCTTGAGAAAACGGGCGCTGGTCAGGTCCACGGGCTGGCCTGTAAATAAATCTTTCTGGCATTTTCCGCAGCTAGGCTGCTCGGTGAGCCGGGCGGGCGGCAGGCGGTTGACGGCGTCGCAATGGGGGCACACGATGTGCAGGGAGTCTGGCGTGGTCGAGGTCATGGCATTCCTGGAATGGGTAGCGTACAGTTGCCGAACATTTTACGGTGTATCGTGCAGCGCCGTCGGCACGCTGGCGGCGCATTTGCCAATACTCCACTATAGTGCGCTGGAACGGCGCGCACATTGCCCGGCCAGCCAAGGAAAACAATGCCCGATGTCGTAGAAAACATGGATTTGAGCAGCAAGCCAGCTCACGCAGAACTCGCCGCCGCCCTGGCCTTGCAGCATGCAGCCTACCTGGCCCGCCCCGTGCCCACGCTTGCCGAGCGCAAGCGCGACTTGCAAACATTGCAGCGCTTCATCCAGGACCATAAAGAGGCGCTGTGCGAGGCGATCAGCGCCGACTATGGCAACCGCTCCCGGCACGAAACCTTGCTGGCGGAGATCTTTCCCGCCATCGACGGCATCGCCCATGTCCTGAAACAGTTGAAAAAATGGATGAAACCGCAGCGCCGTGGCGTGGACTGGCGCAATTTCCTGGGCGCCCGCAACCGCGTGCTTCCCCAGCCGCTGGGCGTGGTGGGCGTCATCGTGCCGTGGAATTTTCCTGTGAACCTGAGCCTGGTTCCCCTGACCTACATCTTTGCCGCTGGCAACCGTGCCATGGTCAAGATGAGCGAAAACTCGCGCCACCTGGCCCGGCTGCTGATCGAGAAGATGCCAGCCTACTTCCCGCCTGAAAAATTGCAGTTTTTTGAAGAGACAGGCGGCGTGGGCATGGCTTTTTCACAACTGCCGTTCGACCACCTGCTGTTTACGGGGTCCGGCCAGACGGGCCGCGCCGTCATGGCGGCAGCCGCGCGCAATCTGTGCCCCGTCACCCTGGAACTGGGCGGCAAGGCGCCGGCCATCGTCTGCGCAGACTTTCCCCTGCGCACGGCCGCCGAGCGCATCCTGTTTGTCAAATACCTGAACGCGGGGCAAATCTGCACCAGCGTCGACCACGCCTGGCTGCCCGAAGCGAGCATCGCCGCCTTCGTCGAACACGCGCGCCAGATCATGCCCACGCGCTACCCGCGGCTGGATACGCCCGATTACACCTCCATCATCGACGAGGCCGCCTTTGAGCGCCTGCTGCAGGCGCTGGACGAAGCGCGGGAACGGGGCGCACAAGTGATTCCCTTGCTGCCAGGGCCTGCCTACGACCGGGCCACGCGCAAGATCGCGCCGCACATCGTGCTCGATGCGCCCGAGGACAGCGTGCTGCTGACGCGCGAAATCTTCGGCCCCATCCTGCCGCTGCGCGGCTATGCGACCCTAGACACGGTGATCGACAGCATCAACGCGGGGCCGCGCCCGCTGGCCATCTATCCATTCAGCAATCAGGCAGATACCGTGCAACTGCTGATCGACACGGTGATGTCGGGCGGCGTGTCCGTCAACGATGCCCTGTACCACGTGGGCCAGCACGATTTGCCCTTCGGCGGCGTGGGCGAGTCCGGCATGGGCCACTACCATGGCGTGGAAGGTTTCCACACCTTCAGCAAGCTGCGGCCCGTGTTTTACCAGGCCCGCTACAGCGCGCTGAAACTGCTGTGGCCGCCGTATGGCCAGCTGGCCAGCCGCGTGCTGGCCTTCCTGACGCGTTGATGCCTTACAAGAACAGCGAGGCAGCGATAGCCCACATCACGAGGGCGATGATGCCGTCGAGCACGCGCCACGCCATGGGCTTGGCAAACACGGGCGCCAGGTAGCGGGCGCCAAAGCCCAGCAGGAAGAACCACAGGGCCGAAGCCATGATGGCGCCGCCGGCGAAGTAGAAGCGTCCTACGCCTTCATGCTGGCCGCCGATGGAACCGAGCAGGATGACCGTGTCGAGGAAGGCGTGCGGGTTCAGCAGACTGAACGCCAGCGCAGCGCCGATCACGGCCCAGTAGCCTTCGGGCGCCTTGGCAGCCGACACCGTCATGGCCGTTGGACGCCAGGCCGACTTTGCAGCGCGCAAGCCATACGCAATCAGGAACGTGGCGCCGCCGGCCTTGGCCCACAGCAGGAAATTAGGGTTATCGGCAATGAACGTGCCCATGCCAGCCACGCCGGCCGTGATCAGGATGGCGTCGCACAGCAAGCACACCAGGATGCAGGTGAGCACGTAATGGCGCTTTAGCCCCTGCTTGAGCAAGAATGCGTTTTGCGTGCCGATGGCCACGATCAGGCTCGCTCCGAGCCCCATGCCTTTCAAGAAAATTGCGCTGTCCATATCGATTCCTTTGCATTGCTTTCCATCACGCGCACGGCCGCCCACGCTCTGCCGGCAACGGCAAAGTCATCAGAGGTAGGTGGAGGGTGTAGCGGAACCAGGAGGACCGCGCGGGAGAGTGGAGTTGTTACCCTATTTCAACAGTGTAAAGAAAAAGTAAATATAAGTATAATGAATGATTCTAACCATATATAAGAGAAACTTATGCGCGTCGTCGATTACCGTGGATTGGCCGCCCTCGACGCCGTAATCGGCCTGGGCAGCTTTGAAAAGGCCGCGCAGGCGCTGGCGATCAGCCAGCCAGCCGTGTCGCAGCGCATACGCACCCTGGAAAACCTGGAAGGCACCCTGTTGATCATCCGCAGCCACCCGCCCCTGCCCACGGAAGCGGGCCAGCGCCTGATCGCCCACTACCGGCAAGTCAAGCTGCTCGAGGCGGCGCTCGACGCCCAGCCCGGCCCCACCACGCAATTGCCGGCGCTGGCCATCGCCGTCAACGCCGACAGCGCCGCCACCTGGATACCGGAAGCGCTGGGGCCGCTGCTGTCGCCACCGTCCTGCCTGCTCGACATCCGTCTCGACGACCAGGACCACACCCTGAGCCAGCTGCGCGAAGGACGCGTGTTTGCCTGCGTCACCAGCGCCAACGACCTGGTGGCCGGCACCACGGCCACGCCGCTGGGCGGCATGCGCTACCTGTGCGTGGCGTCGCCCGCATTTGCGCAGCAATGGTTCCCCCATGGTTTTACAGTGGAGGCCGTCAGCCAGGCGCCCGCCATCACGTTTGGCAGCAAGGATGCCCTGCACGAGCGCTATTTGCAGCACCGCCTCGGCTACACGGGCCGCTATCCGCACCATGTGCTCGGTTCGGCGCGCGACTTCGTGCGTTTCATCGAAGCGGGCTATGCTTATGGCATGGTGCCTTTGCTGCAGGCGGAAACGGCGCTGGCCGCCGGCAGGCTCATCGACGTGGCGGCGGGGCAAGCACTCGACGTGCCCCTGACCTGGCATGCCTGGGATATCCAGACGCCGCTCACGCGCACTTTGTCGGACGCCGTCATCGCCACGGCGCGCAAATGGCTGCTGCAGGATTGATTGTCGCATGCAACATTTATCTATGACGGACAGCAACTTCCCCATGCGCGCCCTGCCCTGCCTGGTCTACACTGCAAGCATCACCCACAAGTATCAGGAGCCAGCATGACGATCCTGCGCACTACATTGCTCGGTTTGCTGGCGGCCATCCCGCTGGCCACAGGCCTTGCTGCCTGCTCGCCCTTGACCGCCATCAATGCCTTGTCGTCCGGCAGCGCCTCGCAAGTGACGCGGGGCCTGGCCTACGGCCCCCTGCCACGGCAAAAACTCGATGTGTATGTCCCAAAAATCCGCACGGGACCCGTGCCCGTGGTGGTGTTCTTCTATGGCGGCAACTGGACGGCGGGCGAGCGCGCAGACTATGCCTTCGTTGGCCACGCGCTCGCTGCGCGCGGCTACATGGCCGTGATCGCCGACTACCGGCTATATCCGGAGGTGCACTACCCCGAGATCTTGCAAGATGCGGCCCGCGCCGTGGCCTGGGCCGCGATGGAGTCCAGCCGCCATGGCGGCGACCCCGCCCGCCTGTTCGTCATGGGCCATAGCGCCGGCGCTTACAATGCGGCGATGGTGGCGCTCGACGCCAGCCTGCTGGCACGCCACGGCATGCACCCGCACGACTTGCGGGGCTGGATAGGCCTGGCCGGTCCCTATGATTTCTTGCCGATTGAAAACACCACCACCCGGCCCGTCTTCTTTTACCCGGACACGCCCGCCTCTTCGCAGCCTATCCATCACGTAACCGCCGAAGCCCCGCCCGCCCTGCTGATAGCCCCCCTGCCCGGGCAGGACAAGCTGGTCAATCCGCAGCGCAACACGGGGGGCCTTGCCAATGCCTTGCGAACGCTGGCCAGGCCCGTGACGGAAACGTATTTCGACAAGGTCAGCCATACCACCCTGGTCGCTTCGCTGGCCAGCCCCTTGCGCATGCTGGCCCCCACGCTGGACGCCGTGAGCGCCTTTATCGACGCCAACAGCAAGGTCGATACCACGCTGACACGTAATATGGGCGCGGCCACGGACGGGCGGGAAATCCCCGCCACGCTGCCACGTCCGGCAAAGGCGCAGAGCGCCGTCACGCAGGCTGGCGCCGCGCGCGCCCACGACAAAACGCCCGCCCCCTGAAGAACGGGCGTTCTGCCCGGACCACGACGCACGATGCTGCGCCAGCTAAGCGCATCCCAAGGCTAGCCCCTCGCGATGCGTATTCAGCTGTCATCGGCTAACAGCAGCAGCCCGCTTACTCTTTACGGCTTGCACCGCTGGTTTTGCTTTGTGCCGAACCCGCTTGCGATGCGCTGCCACTGGCGGAGCTTTCGCTGCCGGCCGACTGCTGACTACCTTGCTGGCTGGCGCTTTGCAGGCTTTGACCCTCACGGTTGTGCGCACCGCGCTGCTGGTCGCGGTTGGCGCCGTTTTGATGGTTGGCCTGAAATGGTTCGGCGACGCGCTGCATGACTTCCTGCTGCTTGCGCACGTTTTTCTGCGCTTCTTCCGAAGCCGTGCGGGCCACTTCTTCGGCCAGGGCCTTGGCAGTGCGGCTCGCTTCAGTCACATGCCGCTCTGCCACATTGGCCAGTTCGACCTGCGTATCGGCTGCCAGGCGCGATACCTGTTCCTGGTACTTGCGCAGTTGCTCGGCGGCTGGCTGGCCCACAGCGGCAGCCACCTGGAACACATCTTCAGCGCGCTCGACCGTCAGCAGCTTCTGGCTGGAGACAGTGGCTTCTTCCAGCAAGCCTTGCGCCAGCTGCATGTTCAGGTCATTGAAGTGCTGCACCGACTGGAACAAGGACTTCGACAGGCTATTGAAAAAAGCCAGTTGCGCTTCCAGGTGGTTTTTGACGGCAGGGGTAACACTACGGGAATATGGATACATGAAATTCCTCATTCAATAGCGGTTGGGTAGACACAAGGCGACACCACCGGCTGTCGAACGGTGAAGCAGACGACCGGGCTACGCCACGAAACGCGAAAAAACATATCCGATTGGTGGGAAGATGCTTTGCAACGCGAGTCCCAAGGCTACGCGAGCACCGCAGGTGAGGGATGATCTGGATCAAACGTGCGTTAAGCTGCGCAGAAAGTTTCGGCTGGACGGCTTACCCTGGCAAAACGTCAGTGAGGGGAAAGAAATTCTGTGCCAGGCACGCTCAACGGACAGTGCCCGTGGCCGGCACGACGGGCTTGTAACCATGGCTGCGCAGCGAGGCTTCCAGCCAGCGGTTGCCATACCAGCCACGCGCCAGCAGGTAACTGAGTTCCGCGGCGGCCATCAGCAGCATCATCGGACCAATGCGCAGTTCGGTGGCCAAATGGCTGCCAAACCACAGGCATGCATCCATCGCCAGCATGAGCAGCAATAGCCACCAGCGGCGCTTGGCCACGGCCCAGAACGAACCCAGCAACAGGGCCGGCCAGGAAAAACCCGCTTTCACGTAGGCATAGCGGCCGGCATCGTCGGCAAACAGGGTAGCGCTGTGCTTCATGCTGCTCTCTTTTGGTAATGAACGGTGTCAGGGTTCGGGATGGTGGCAGACGGCTTCGACATTGTGACCGTCCGGACCCAGGACGAAGGCGCCGTAGTAATTCGGGTGATAGATGGCGCGGATGCCTGGGGCGCCGTTATCCTTGCCGCCTGCTTCCAGCGCGGCCTTGTAAAACGCGTCCACCTGAGCACGGTTGTCCGCCGCGAAGGCAAGATGCATGCCGGCATGCGGCGCACCGCCCACGCCGAACCAGAAATCGGGCTTGCCGTCCTTGCCCAGGCCGACCCAGCCCTGCACTTCCATCACCACCGACACGCCCAGGGGCGCCAGGGCGGCCGAAAAAAAGGCCTTGCTGGCCTGTGCATCGCTGACATTCAAACCGATGTGATCAAGAATCATGGTGGCGCTCCTTGCAGGTAAGGGGATAGGAAGCACAGTATGCGCCAATATTGCTTTTTAGGCAATCAAAACAACAACTCCTGCGCGGGCGGAGTATGCCCGCGCAGGCGCCCCGGTACGATGGCCGTGCAGCTGCCTCGCCTAGCGCAGATTGCCCGTATGGCCCAGCGAATAGCGGCCCGGCTGCGGCCACACGGTCAGGCCATGCGGTTCCTGGCCGACTTTCACCTTGGACACGTCGCCGCTGTTCGTATCGATGCGATACACCACATCGTCGAAGCGGCCGGACAGCCACAGATACTTGCCATCGGCGCTGACATTGCCCATATCGGGGCTGCCGCCACCGGGAATCGGCCACTGCGTCACCACTTTTTCGGTGGCGAAATCGATCACGCTGACGCTGCCCTTGCCCTTCGGTTTGCCGTGGATGCGGTGCGTGCCGCGGTTGGCCACGTACAGTTTCTTGCCATCGCGGCTAGGGTACAGACCGTGCGCGCCCACACCCGTCTGGATGAAGCCGATTTCCTTCAGGGTGGCGCCATCGACGATGTGCACGCCGTCGGCGTCCATGTCGGCGATATAGAATTTCTTGCCGTCCGGCGAGATGCGTATATCTTGTGGCATGCCCTTCTTGACGCTGCAGATTTCATTCGCAGGGCCACCCACGGGACCGGACTCGGCAAAGCGCTTGGCCGGCATCTGCAATTTCAGGTAGCCGTCGACCTTGCGCCCCACCAGGTCGATCTTGGCGATGGTGCCGTCGAACTCGCAGGTGAACATGGCGTAGCGGCCGTCATTCGAGAAATCCGCATGGTTGATGCCGCCGCACTGGGGCGTGTCGATCGAATACTGCACCGCCATGGTCTTCGGATCGCGGAAATCGAGGCGGTGGCGCGCTTCGGCCACGACGATGGCCGACTTGCCATCCGGAGTAAAGTACATATTGTAGGGATCATCCACGGGCACTTCCTTGCCCGGCTTGCCGCTCAAAGGGTCGACCGGGGTCAGACTGCCCTTGTCCGTGCGTTCGGCGTTGTTCGCCACCCACAGGGTGCGCAAGTCCCACGAGGGCACCACGTGCTGCGGACCGCTGCCGACCTTGAACTTGTCGACCACTTTCAGGCTGTCCTGGTCGATCACGTAAACATCGTTCGAGCGCAGGTTGGGCACGTAGACGCGGCGCAAGTGATCCTTGACGACGGGACTCATATTGCTGCTGGCAATGCTGCCATACACGTTTTTCGGATCGACCAGCGGCGGCATGCCCGGCAGTGGAGAATAGGCGGCAGCCGGCGCCGCAGCGGCAGGGGCCGGCGTGCTGGCGCCAATGACCTGGCTGGCCATGCCCAGGCCTGCCAGCGCGGCAGCCAGGGCGGACAAGGTGACGATAGTGCGTCGTTGAGTTTTTTTCATGTTATTTCGCGTCTTTTCGTTGCAAAAGCCAGAAGTTCAGCACTTCCGGCGGAGAATTTACTTGTTACGTTGTAGCAGTTGTTTGATGGCGGCCACCGAGGTGTCCACCTGCAGCTTGATGCCGATCTGGCCCAATTCAGCCGTAGCGCGCGTGGCGTCGCCGCGCACGCCGTCCGCCACGCCGGGCTTGGGTCCGTGGGCCATGGCTTCGCTGCGCACCAGCGACGGGTCCGTCGCCAGCATTAGTGCCGCGTCCGCCAAGCCCGCATGCAGGCCGATCTCGGCGCTGCTGTAGCCGCGCTTTTGCAGATCGGCAATATATTGCGATTGCGTAATGTCATAGTAGTCGAGCAAGGCATACGCACGGGCATCTTTGGCAGCAGAAGCTTTCCCCCAGGCACGGTTGAGTTTATTCGCCACATTCTGCTCGTTCTTCTGATACCCACCGTGATCACCGAGGAATATGATGTCGCGAAAACCATGCTGGCGCAGGCTGGCGGCCGTACCTTCCAGCACGGCTTCGAAGGCGGCTGGCGGTATCGAGATCGTGCCGGCAAAGCGCATGTGGCCGGCCGGCGGAGAAATCGCGCCTTCCGGCACGTAGGAAACGACGGGTGCGACGATGGTATTGCCCAGCTTTTGCGCAATCTGGCGCGCCAGCAGCCCGGCGCGCACATTGTGCTTGCCCAGCGCGATATACGGCCCGCTCTGCTCGACGCCGCCAATCGGCACCAGCACTGTCGTGGCACCGTGGTCGATACGACTGCGCAACTCCGAGCTGGTCAGTTCTTCCAGCATGACGCTGTTGCTGGCAGGCGCGGCCGCCACAGCGGACGCTGCGGGAATCAGGCAGAACAGGGTCAGGGTAAGCAGAGAGCCGAATGGCTGAAACAGAATCGAGGGCGCGCGCGGCGCAGGGGGCACATTCGGCAGGGGGAACTGCAGAGTCATAAGCAAACATCTTTCCAAGGTCAAAGCGTGACGCCGTGCCCGGCCTTGCCAGGCACGCTGGCTGCCACGCAGGAATTGTATTCCATCATGACGGGAAGGGCACGTTAATTTGACGCGGCACTTTGCAAGGAATTGACGAGGGGAAACTATCTATCAGGCTGTTGTCACCTTGGCCTCGCCCACCTCGCCATCATGGAGAGTCTCGTTGCGCTTCTCGGCATAGGCCTTGAGTGAGCGCATCGTTTTGGGAAGCCCTTGCCGAACTTGCTTGGCAACGCCAGGCCCGAACAGAAAGGCAAGCGCTCCAGTGAACCACACGCGGTGAACGACTTCCGATCCGCCGTCTACGGCAATAACCGTGTGCTCGAAGTGGATACGGAACAGCGGGATATAGCCCTCGACGGTGAACGAGCGGCCTGCGGAGCGCTCGGTAACCACCATCGGAATACCCATCCCTTTATTAGGAACTATCCTGCCCTGTGTCCCAGCCGCAAATGGCCCATTGAGCCGCGCTTGCTTTGTGTCCGGATCCCACAGATGCCATCGGTCGACTTCGCTCCAAATTTGGTCGATGACCGTGGGCGCGACTGCAATGTGGATGCTTTCTTCAATATGCCTCAATTTGGAATCTCCGTTTCATTCTAATGAAAGTAACTGGGTCTGCTATCCGGCATCGCACCGTATCTGGATATTGGTCGGCAGCATGGCATTCATCATGCAGCATCGCCAGGATAACTGCGACTATCAAAGGATCTTCCTCCTGCCGGAAAAACACGGCTGCTTTTTCTTTGCATCGACAAAAATGTACCTGCCGGGATTGAAGGATACACTGTTTTTTTATCATATAAGTATAATTAGATTCTGTTTATACTTGTCGCAGTCAGAATCGGGCCATGACGAACTCCTTGTTTGGAGCCAGGCTTAAGCGGTATGCCAGTGCGCAGGCGCACGCTGGGCAAGACAAATAACGAGACAGGTATTTCAAACACTGGCACGATACCATCCTGAAAGCGTTGGCCCGGTTCGACGACAAATTCCCGCTCGTCAAGGCGGTGAGCATATTGGATTTTAAGAGATGATGAACACAACACATTGGAGGATTCAGGAGCTAGAGCATCACTCCGCGAATATCGCCTGGCTGAATGCCGAGAGTGCGCGCCGTGCATATGATTTAGTGGGCCTTCATGACTCGAAGACGCATCTCGGCTTGAACGTTAACACCGTTGGCTCAATCGAACGAATCGAATTTGGAAATGATGCGGCCATCGCAACCAAGTGGTTACGTGCGCGCGTGCCTGAAATTCAGCAGGTCGTAGTTGTGTTTGGAGAAAACGACTGTTTCTTATGCAGCAGCGAGTTCCTGGTCGAAAACTGGTCGGATATTTTTGTCCCTTCACGTGACGATGCAATGGTCTATTCGAACGACACGCCGCTTATCCTGTTTTATTGCCATGAGAATGAATTCGAGGTGGGACAGCGCATTGTCTCTGATTAACGCTCGGGTTCAGCCAAAAGCGGATGGATTACTGGAAAGCAGCTATTATCTCAACTTTAGTGGAGGCAAGAGTTCAAAGCTATATATTCGCATCGTCAAACGAAGCAAGTGCAACCGCATAACTGCGAATCCCCTGGACTAATCCCAAATGGGTTGAGACGCATTCAATGTGGCGGACTGTTAGACGGCTTACCATATAAAATTGCAGCGCTTCGCGCTCATCAATTGAAGCCATTATTGGAAGGTCGTCAAGCAGCTCTTTTTTGCCACGGCATTGGAACGCGTATCGGTAGGGAAGTGTCTTTCGCTCTCGTCGAGTCAGCGGACTATGACATTGAGGCTAGATACGAAGATGGCGGCGTTACGAAAATGGTGCCGGTTCAATTGAAAGAACTTCCGGAGCGACAATTCGATAGCTTCTCGCATGAACAAGAAGCGCCCCCTGCTCTGAACCGAGTACGGCCAATACCAGACGGTCCGTGATTGATGGGAAGAATGGCGCTCACTCGACTGACAAGAAGCCCTCGCATAGAATCATTACTCTGATTCACTTAAAAGGTAGCAATGTCAATCCGTAAAGCTCTTCCCTGGAACTCGAGACTTGGGGCGACCTGGGGGCTGCGGTTCACCTGTATGCGTCTTTGGGATGGGTTCGTGGCCCGGACCCAAAACCAGAAAGTGGAGCGGACCGCTTTTACTGCTTGACACTAGTCAGGTAAAACCCGATTTAATGAGCGCCTCCCGCAGCAGTCGACTACTGGCAAACTGAATGACTGCACTGGGGCGGAAGCAGACGGAGCCGATTGGCGCGCTACATCGCCGACAGCAGCTTGGACTCTCCTGATCCATAATTCTTGAATGATGAAAAGCCGATAGATTGTAAGTTACCGACGATTGGTGCGTGATGACGAGCAGCGCATGGACGAATCAGAGACCATGAATTACTTGGCAATGGCTTCGCTGCGACTGCATCGCCTACATTTCCGCCAAGTTATCAACTGTCTCGAAGACCACGATTTTCAGCGCGGGAATTTATACCGTACCAGCAGCGTCGGTCCCTTGCCGCTGGGTGGCGTCAGCAGTATCTCGTCACCCGGCTGCATCTCTTCATACATCACCGTGCAACAGGTCGGCATCGAATGGCCGCGCGCCGGATACACGCCAACGTCGGTGTGCAGGGTCGCAGCGCGCACGTCCACACTGGTCTCGCCGGCCTTTCCTGCTTCTTGCAGCAGTTTGCGCAGTGCGGTGACGAAGTCCCCTTTGCTGAGCCTGGCAGGGGCTTGACTTGCTTTCGGGCGAGCGCTTGCGTCGTTTTTCATGGCAGTTTCTTTCAGTGTATACATTCCCGCCACTATATCATTCGCCCCTAGCGGCATCACGCCAAAATAGACGCTAGCCCGGCCCGCCTGCACTTTCCTGCCCCATAGTTCTTGGAATATGTCGTAGCTGCCTGATCCAACAACGAGGGATGACATACGCGAACAGCTTGCTGCGCTAGCAGATGCGACAATGTCTCTGACGTTTGTCCGGACGGGCCGGCCTGTCTCGCCGCTGTAGCAGTCGTTCGATTGATACAGCATGTGCTTGTATGCGGCGCCTTGTGCCTTGTCTCTGCCGTGCAGCGCTTCTAGACTGGGGCCTTCTCCACGCTGCGACTGCATACCATGACCGAACTCCTGCCCCTGATGAGCTATTGCTTTGTGATGTCCGCCACGCCCGGGCCAAACAACGTCATGCTGGCCACCACCGGCGCCAATTTCGGTTATCGCGGTGCGCTGCCGGTGATCCTCGGCATACAGGTCGGCATCTTTGTGCAGACCATGCTCATGTGCGTGGGGCTGGGCAGTGTCTTCGTCGCGTACCCGATGGCGCAGCAGGGACTGCGGATCGCGGGCGCGCTGTACCTAATGTTTTTGGCCTGGAAGCTTGCCGGCGCCTCGGTGGCGGGAAGCAGCGCACCAAAGGCCGTGTCGTTTGCGCAGGCGGCGCTGTTTCAGGCGTTGAATCCCAAGAGCTGGCTCAAGGCGATCACCATGGCGTCGGTCTTCATGCCTTCGCAAAGCAACATGCTCGCCAACGCGCTGCTGGTGTCCGTGATCGGCACCGTGGTAGGCATGCCGTGCAACACCATGTGGGCGCTGTTCGGCGTCTCGATTCGCAGCGTACTGAAAGCGCCCCGCAACCAGCGCATATTCAATCTGGCGATGGGTGCTATTCTGCTGGTCCTCGCCGTGATGTTTTTACGCTAGACTTCTACCCATGTTCGCCATCGACCGCTCCTCACCCATCGCCCTGTTCAAGCAGATCGAGGCCGCATTGCGCCAGCAGATCGCGCAACGCGTCCTGCCTGGCGGGACCAAGCTGCCGTCGATCCGCCAGCTCGCCACGCAGCTCGCGGTGAGCACCAACACCGTGGTGGTGGCTTATGACAGGCTGGTGGCCGCAGGCGTCATCGATACGCACGGCACGGCGGGCTTCTTCGTCTGCGCACCAACTGATGCCAGCCACGCCATTCCCGACGAGGTGGCGCTGGAAGCGGGCCAGGAGCAGGAACCCGTTTGGCTAAGCCAGCAAGTGAACGACCAGCGGCCGGGCGTGCTGCTGGCCAGCAGCGGCGCCTTGCCGCCCACTTGGCTGCAGGATGCGCTGCCGGCGGCCGCCGTGCAACGTGGCCTGGCGCGCAGCGCAGCCGGCATGGCCTCGCGCTGTCCGCCGCAAGGGCTGGCCGAACTGCGCGAACAGATCGCGCTGCTGTTGCGCGGCATCGGTATCGCTGCCGACGCCAGCCACGTCCTCACCACTTTCGGCGGCACCCATGCAATCGATCTGATTTGCCGCACCTTCCTGCAGCCCGGCGACACGGTGCTGGTGGAAGACCCCGGATACTTCCTGATGTTCGGCAGGCTGCGCCAGGACGGCGTGCGCCTGGTGCCGATCAAGCGCCGCCCCGATGGCCTCGACCTGGATGAACTGGAAGCCGCCTGCCGCGCGCACCGTCCGCGCCTGCTGTTCGTGCAGACGGCTTTGCACAATCCTACCGGGTGGAGCAGCAGCGCCGCCAACCTGCACAAGGTGCTGATCATGGCGCAGCAGCATGGCTTCCTGATAGCCGAAGACGACGTACACGGCCATTTCCAGCAGGCCCACAGCACGCGGCTGGCATCGCTGTCCGGACTGGACGGCGTGATCTACTACTCCAGCCTGTGCAAGGCGCTGAGCCCGGCCCTGCGCATGGGCTACCTGGCCGCAGCGCCTGCCCTGCTCAAACTGCTGATGCGAACCAAGATCCACGCCATCATGACGTTGCCTGCGCTGAACGAATACGTTCTGCTGGAAGTGCTCAAGGCCGGCAACCTGCGCAAGCACCTGGAGCGGCTGCAACGCAAAATCATGGTGGCACGCAACGCCAGCACGCAGCAACTGAGCGCGGCCGGCGTGCTGTTCGAGCAGCCCGGCGACGCAGGAATTTTCCTGTGGGGCAGCATGCCCGAAGGGCTGGACGTGGACTTGCTGGTTCAGGATGCCTACCGCAACAAGATACTGCTGATGCGCGGCGCGGCGTTCTCGGCCAACGACACGCCCGACCAGCACATCCGCTTCAACGTCGCTTTCAGCCAGCATCCCCGCGTGAGCGCTTATCTTGAAGAGCGCCTGCGCGCGGTGGCTGGCGCGCGCTCGAGCCTGGCGCGCGCCAGCGGCGCCGCCAGCGGCGCGGGCAAGTCCTGAGTATCGGCTGCGCCCTTTTTCCTTTGCACTTCACCGTGACAGCCAAAGTATTCAGTCCGAGGCGGCTACTGCCTGGTTGAGATATGCGGTGACTCTGAAATTCACCTAGAGAACGGAAAATCATCGGGGTAATCCCCCCATTTCCAGAGCGCGCTAAAAGTAGAGGTTAAGCGGCCAAGGCAAGCTTCTGTTTTGGCGTGATGCCGCCCAGTGCCATGTTGGGCCGGTCGTGATCGTAATTCCATAGCCAGCGGCTTGCGAAATCCTGGATATCCTCGAACGTTTCAAACAAGTGATGGGCCAACCAATCATAGCGCACCGTGCGGTTGTAACGCTCGACATCAGCGTTCTGCCGCGGCTGGCCAGGCTGGATAAAAACGATGCGTATGCCGCGCCTGGCGCCCCAGGCCAGCGTCACGGCGCTGATGTACTCCGGGCCGTTATCGCAGCGAATGGCCTGGGGTTTGCCACGCCATTCGATGATACTGTCAAGGGACCGGATGACCCGTTCGGACGGCAATGAGAAATCAAGCTCGATGCCGAGTCCCTCACGGTTGGAATCGTCAATCACGTTGAACAAGCGGATGCTACGGCCATCAGCCCGTTAGTCGTGCATGAAGTCCATCGACCAGCTCTCGTTGATTTGTACAGCCACGGCCAGCGGCAGCGGTTGTTCGCGCACCAGCCGATGGCGTGGCTTGATCCGCAAATTCAGTTCCAGTTCGAGATAGATCCGGTAGACGACGCGCTTGCGGTTCCATTTAAAACCCTTCACGTTGCGCAAAGACAGGAAGCACAGGCCGAAGCCCCAGTTGCGCTGCTCGCTGGTCAGGCGTCGCAGCCAGTCAGCCACGACAGCGTTTTCCGCATCGAGCTTGGCGCGTTAGCGATAGCGATAGCAGGCCTGGATAGTGCTTGGCAGGCCATTCTTATGGTGGCTGAACGCTGGGCCACGGCCCATTGCGCCATCTCCCGCCGCTGAGATGGCACTACCATTTTTTTGTCAGGGCCTCGTCGGCGATCTCGGCTTTCAAGCGCTCTTCGGCATACATCTTCTTCAGGCGCCGGTTTTCGTCCTCCAGCTTTAAACGCGATCATTTGCTGGGGGGATTACCCTGCTGGATTGTTCCAATATTTTTTAAGGATTCCAAGGAAGGTGACTTTTGTATGTTGGCCTTCCAACTGGGCTAATCGTCGCAATTTTCATGCAGGTAAACCTGCCAAATTTGGCACGCGCAATGGGTTTCGATGGCCATTTTCATCAACCCTGCATTGCCAGGAGCAGCCATTCGCGTTGACGTAACAATGTGTGAGTTTCCCCATTTGGTAATTTGCTATCCTCTGAGGCCGTTGACAATTGGAGGCAGAGTTTGCTGATTTGGGACTGGGTAGCATCCGGCAACTACCGGTCAGCACCGGATTGCTGAATTCACTCTTGCTGCAGCCCGCCAATGAAGGAGTTGATGTTTAATATTCTCGGAACTCTTATCGTGCTAACAGGCTCCTCATGAGCATGGGGGCATTTCATCTTGGTGCTGAAGGAAAACGCTGGCCAGAAGCCGGCGTCCGTGGAATCGAAGGTGTTTTCCGCAAAGGAGCGCAACGATCGAACTTGTGCACCTGACCGGACTATAACCATGCAGGATCTTTTAATGAAAGGTCGTAATGAACTTCCTTGCAACATGCCGGCATTTTTTCTCAATTGCGCCCATCTTTTTCAGCGCAGCAGCGATGGCCGACGTGAACAACACCTTGCAAAAAGCCGAACTTGCACGCCGTGTGGATGCCTTGTTTTCGGCCTATGCCGCCGACAGCCCGGGCTGCGCACTCGGCGTGATCCTAAACGGCGAGCTTGTGTACAAAAAGGGATACGGAAACGCCAGTCTTGAATTTGGCGTACCTATTGATCCAGAAAAAACACTGTTTGCCATTGGATCGACCTCCAAGCAATTCACGGCTGCGGCCATTCTGTTGCTCGTGCAGGATGGAAAAATCTCTCTGAATGATGATATTCGCAAGCATCTACCTGAGATGCACAATTACGGCACGGCGATTTCAGTCGATCAGATGCTGTCGCATACTAGCGGCTTGCGGGACTATACGGTTCTTATGACGATGGGGAATGGTGTGCGTGAAGTTGACTATTCGTCAGATGCGGATGCGATGGCGGTCATTCTGCGGCAGAGGTCGTTGAATTTCGCACCGGGATCGCATTACATGTACAGCAATACGAATTACTTCTTACTGGCAAAGATTGTCGAACGAGTCAGCCATAGGAATTTCGGGAAATTCCTGCAGGACCGTATTTTTCAACCGCTGGGCATGCACCACACTCGTCTTCGTGACAAGTACGACGTCGTGGTAGCGCAGCGTGCAATGGGCTATGCACCAGTGGGGGGCGGCGGATTCAGCATGAAGGACGTCAACTGGGAGCAGGTAGGCAATACGGGCGTGCTGACCACCGTGTCGGACCTAACGAAATGGGACCAGAATTTCTACGAATCACGCGTTGGTGGCGAATGGCTGGTCAAGCAGATGCAAGAGAATGCTGTTCGAAGCGACGGTGTCGCCTTGAGCTATGCACGTGGACTGATCGTCGATGGTGCTTATCGCGGAATGAGGTCGGTACACCACGCTGGAGATACCGCAGGTTTCCACGCGCAGTTGTTGCGGCTGCCCGACGAGAGATTTTCTGCAATGGTTTTATGCAATGTCGACGGCGTAGACCAGACTCTGCTCAGCTTTAAAGTGGCCGATCTTTTCCTGGCCGAGGAGATCAAGAAACGCGGCGCGACTGCCTCGAATCAAACTGCGAAGGATGCTGTCATTGCGCCCGCTGGAAAAACGATGTCTTCGGAATCCCAGCTCGCGAGCTACACCGGCGTTTATCTTGACCGTTACGCTCAGTCGCTCCATACAATTGAGCTCAAGGCCGGTCAACTTTGGTATATTGCGCCGCAGCGGGAACGTGTTGCCCTGGAGCAGAGCGGAGAACAGCGTTTCCGATTACCGCGAAAAACGGAGAATACCTTTCAGTTTTCGAAGCAGGATAAGCGTCAGCTATTGAATATCGTATATCGCTCTGGCGAACCGGTTGAACTGGATCGAGTACGCCCTATTCAAACAGATTACATACACTTGGAAGACTATACCGGAACTTATTTTAGTCCGGAAATCAACGTGCATTGGACCATCGTTGCGAAAGACGGCAAGCTATTCAAGCAAGTGCAGCGCGAGGCGACTAAACCGATGAATCCGGTTTTCGAGGACGCGTTCACTGTGACCGTCGATGATCAAGACCTATTGCGTTTCACCCGTGACAGCCGTCAGCGGATCACCGGATTCATCGTCGACAACCCGCGGGTGCTCAATGTCGTCTTTTCTAGAGAGCGTAGCGGTGTCCAAATCGACTAAAGCGGCGGCCTGCGCCTGAGTGATGGGCGAGCATGTTGAGACCAGTTAAAAGGAAAAACCTCTGACTGTCCGCTGTAAGGTGCGGAAGCGGACGGAGCCATTGCAGCAAAACGCCATCGGTAGCTTAGAATCTCCTCATCCATGGTTCTCGGACGATGAAAACACGATGGATCGTGTTTGGAGCCTCGGTGTCCTGCCACACTCCTGGTGTGCGATCTCATCGCTGCCGGATCCAACGACGAGATCGGATCTCCCCTACCCCTGGCGATCCCTTGGCACGTTGCAAGACAGTGCCGCCAATCCATAAGCGAGAAAGATAATCATGTTGGATAAGAAATGGTGGCATAACGCCGTCGTGTATCAGATCTACCCACGTAGTTTTCAAGACAGCAATCACGATGGGGTCGGTGATCTGGCCGGCATCATCGGCAGACTGGACTACCTGCAACATCTGGGAATCAACCTGATCTGGCTGTCGCCGGTGTACCGGTCACCGATGGACGATAACGGCTATGACATCTCCGACTATCAGGATATCGCCGCTGAATTCGGCACATTGGCCGAGATGGAGCAGTTGATCGCAGAGGCGGCCAAGCGCGACATCCGTATTTTGATGGATCTTGTGGTCAACCACACCTCTGACGAGCATGCTTGGTTCGTCGAGGCGAAGAAATCCAAGGATAGCCCCTACCGTGACTATTACATCTGGCGCAATGCAGGCGCCGATGGCTCCCCGCCCGACCAGCAACGTTCGTTTTTTGGCGGGAGTGCATGGGAATACGCTGCCGCCAGCGGTGAGTATTACTTCCATCTGTTCTCGAGACGACAGCCGGACCTGAACTGGGAAAATCCCCAGGTGCAGGAAGAGGTGCACCGCATGATGAACTGGTGGTTGGACAAGGGCATCGGCGGCTTCCGCATGGATGTGATCGATCTCATCGGCAAACAGGTCGACCAGCAGATTATCGCCAACGGCGCCCAACTGCACCCGCTGCTGCAGCAAATGCACCAAGCGACCTTGGCGGCACGTGATGTATTGTCGGTGGGCGAGACTTGGAGCGCCACCCCGGAGACCGCCAAGCTGTATTCCGACCCGGCGCGCCAGGAGCTGTCGATGGTCTTCCAGTTTGAGCACATCACAATGACCCACGATACCAAGGAAGGGAAATGGAAGTCGCGGCCGTTCGATCTGATCGAATTCAAGCAGATCATCAGTAAGTGGCAGACCGAGCTGGCCGATGCCGGCTGGAACTCGCTGTTCTGGAATAACCACGACCTGCCGCGCGCCGTATCCAAATACGGCGACCCCGGCCGTTACCGGGTCGAGTCGGCCAAGATGCTGGCCACCGCGCTACATTTTCTCAAGGGCACCCCCTACGTCTATCAAGGCGAGGAAATAGGCATGACCAATGTACGTTTCGATTCCATCGACGACTATCGCGACATCGAATCGCTCAACCTCTACCGCGAACGCACGGCCGCCGGCGTTTCACCGGAGACGATGATGGCCGGCATCCACGCCAACGGGCGGGACAATGCACGCACCCCAATGCAGTGGAACAGCACACACAACGCCGGTTTCAGTAGTGGCACGCCATGGCTAAAGCTGAATCCAAACTACCGTGAGATCAACGTCGCGGCCGCGCTGGAACAACCCAATTCGGTCTTCTTCCACTACCAGAAGCTGATCGAACTGCGCAAGCACTGGGACGTCATGGTTTACGGACAATACCTGCCGTTGCTGGAGCAGCACCCGCAGGTATTCGCCTACCGGCGCAGCTTGGGGAGCCAACAGCTGGTTGTCGTCAACAACTTCTCCGGCGAACACGTCGAACTGGACCTGCCGGCAATGCTGCACGGCATTGCCGGGCAAGGCTTGATCAGCAACTATGCCCAGCGTGATAGCTGGACCGACCACCTCAGCCTGCAGCCATACGAATCGTTTGCTATTGCTTATGTGTGTGAGGCAGGGCTCAGGTAAAGCGTTGTTGTGCAATCACATCGAGTCGCGCGATCGCCTGGGAAAATGGCGCTGGGATGAGTGAGAACTTCCTGGTGGTCGCATCGGGATTGGCGAGACTCCTGCAGAATGCGTAGAGCGCGAGGTATATGAGGAATTGAGCTTATCCTTGTCCGCTCAAGAGTTACTTGACTATTATCTCTTCGAGGTCGCTACTTAGGCACTGATAACCTGCTATTAAAAAATACAGATCCGAGACCTGAAGGTACTCGTTTGACTTGTTAGGAGAAGTAACGTGCAATACTATATTCTTCGGCATGAAGATCTAGATGGTGGGTTTATTGATGGTGATGTGGAGTTTTTTCCGGCACTTCCTAAGCACTATCAACTAGGTGAAAAAATTCTCTTGCGTGAGACTAAGGTTAGCCTTGTTTTAGATAAGCGCATAAAAAAACTCAAAGCCGATTTTTTTCTTACAACGTGCGGCGCATTCTTTATTTCTGAACAAATGAAAGAAATTATAGATGAACATAATACCTCCTTGGAATTTTTTCCAGTGGACGCCAGTTATTTCAATGGGAAAGCCACAGAGGGAAGGTATTTCCTAATTCATGCCAATGATAAAGTTTTATGTTTTGATTATATCAATTCGGATTATTCGGGAAAGCCTATGGTTTTAGGCAAGCTTGCCAGTGGTGAGCTTTCACCTGATTATAAGGTCAGGGGGATAAAAAATCTTTGTATAGAACAGCCTGAAGGTGAGAAGCTAGATTTTTTCTTTGTCGATAAAATCATATGGATTGATCCATTGCTTTCTGAGGAAATTGTGCGTGCTGCGAAGAGTAGAGGGCTCCGGTTGAATATTGAAAAAACCTGCTAAAAAGCTTTTGAGCTACAACAGTTTCCGATGAGGCACTGATTTATTCATCTGGTACCGTTCCCTGTGGCTGTCCGACCTGAGACAATATTGGTATCACCACCGTCCGCCATCGACCAAAAAAAGAGCTTTTCCGACCTTGAATATGTTCACCAATGGCTGGGCGCACATGACAGCATTGCGAAGGTCTGCTTCGGGACGAAAGCGGAATCACGCGCACGAAAGTCAGGCTGATACCCTGTGCAGAACCAGGCGGTGCCTCCCGCCATCCCTTCCGCCCTGCCAGCCCGGGCAACTTTACCGCCGCCCGCCACAGGTGCAGCACGTCAACGCTTACGCACTGGATGGCTCCACCGCAAAAAAAAATCCCGGCGTACCGGGGTAGTCACAAGGGTCAAGCGCTGGCGCTTCGGCCGGGCAGCGCCAAGCGCCGACTAGAGGCAGGTGTAGCACGGGCTGGCAAGCCGCCCGCCACCTTCAACGATTTGGCCTGGGCATCGCCACGCAGGCGGAACACGGCCACCACGTCGACCAGTTCCACGGCGCGCTCTTGCAGCGAGGAAGCGGCGGCGGCCGCCTCTTCCACGAGGGCCGCGTTTTGCTGGGTGACCTGGTCCATTTGCGAAATGGCCTGGTTCACTTGCTCGATGCCGGCGCTTTGCTCGTGGCTGGCGTCGGCGATGTCGCCCATGATGTCCGTCACGCGACGGATGCTGGCGACGATTTCTTCCATCGTCGCGCCCGCCTGATCGACCAGCGCGCTGCCCGTGTTGACTTTATCCACGGAATCCTCGATCAAGCCCTTGATTTCCTTGGCCGCCGCCGCCGAGCGCTGCGCCAGGTTGCGCACTTCGGTGGCCACCACGGCGAAGCCGCGGCCCTGCTCGCCCGCACTGGCCGCTTCCACTGCTGCATTCAGCGCCAAAATATTGGTTTGGAAGGCGATGCCGTCGATCACGCCGATAATGTCGGCAATCTTCTTCGCCGATTCATTGATGGAACCCATCGTGCCCACCACTTGCGCCACCACGGCGCCGCCCTTGCGGGCCACGTCCGAGGCGGACACGGCCAGGGTATTGGCCTGACGCGCATTGTCCGTATTCTGGCGCACGGCCGAGGTCAGCTCTTCCAGACTGGACGCCGTTTCTTCCAGGGAAGACGCCTGTTGCTCCGTGCGTACGGACAGATCCGCGTTGCCGGCGGAAATCTGCGCGGCCGCCACGCTGACCGTATCAGCCGAAGTGCGCACGGTGGCGATCACGTCGACGATACGTTCGAGGAATTTGTTGAAGGCGGTGGCCGTACGGCCCACTTCATCCATCCGCTCGACGGGCATGGCGGCGGAAAGGTCCAGCGAGGCGCTGACACGTTCAAGAGTATGCTCGATATCGCCCAGGCCGCCGCTGATGGTGCGGTAGATATGCCAGGCCAGCGCGCCCGTCAGCAGCACGGCCACGCCCAGCACGGCCAGCATGGTGTTGAAGGCCGTATCGTAGGCGGCCAGGCTTTCGGCCTTTACGTCATCGACCAGCTTGTTGTTATAGGCGATATGGTCATCCATGCTTTTTTTCGCGGCGGCGGCCGTGATGGCCAGCGGCGTGCCGGCCAGCAAGGTGGCGCGCACGCCATCCATGTCGCCCGCGTAGGCGGCGGCAAAGAATGGTACCAGCGCGCGGCGGTAGGCTTCCATGGCGGCCTGGTCAGCGTCGAGCATCTTGCTGTCCGTGGCGTCGTACAGGCGCTCGGCGCGATACGTGGCGATGACCTTGTCGAAATTCGTGTTGGCGTCAGCCACGGCCTTGTCCAGCGCCGTCTTGTCTGCCAGGTTGGAGAACACGGACAGGCGGTAGCCGGCCAGGCGCGAATCGGCCAGGAAGCCCTTGGCAGCATTCAAGCCCTGGATGCTGGGGATGATGCGGTTTTGCACGGTGTCAAAACGCTCCTGGGCGCGCTGCAGCTGGATGGCGCCGCCGGCGCCCAGCACCAGCAGGGCCAGCAAGGCGATGGTGAGGGTCAGAATTAATTGCTTGGTGATATTCATGGTGTTTCACAGTCAAAAAAACAGCCTGGCGAGGCCAGGCAGGATGAGTAGCTGCCGATCAGGTGGCCGGAGAACGGTGCTAGGCCGCCAGCGGGGAAGCGTCAGGCGTGCGGCGCAGCAAGTCGCCATGCTGGCGGCAAAACGCCAGGCCCGCCTTGTGGCCCACGTCGAACAGCAGCTGCATGTTCGAACTGGACCAGTCCAGGGTATCGGGCCAGTGCTGCTCCGGGATGCCGCCCATCAGGTCGAGTTTCAGCAGGCGCCGCTTGGGCTGGCCCGTGCGCGCGTCCGTGTTGTGCTCGAGCTCGAACAGGCGCAGCTCGCTCTTGGAAATTTTCACCAGTGGCGTGATGATGGAGCGTACCCAGGCGTCGTACAGATTGCGCGGCTTGCGCAGCAATCGCTCGTCGCCGAGGATGTCGAGGATGACCAGGGTATCGGCGTCATGGTGTTCGCCCTTGCCTTCGATAAACGGCTCGAAATTGAGCGTATCGAGCGCCGCGCCTTCGATGTAGTCGTCGCCATCGATGGTCGTCGGCGCATACAGGAAGGGGAACGACAGGGCCGCGCGCACGTGGATCGGTGCGATCTCGTGCTTGCCCCAGATTTGCATGCGGTGCTCGCTGAGGTTGTAGGCATTGATGTAGAAATCGGGGCGCATGCGCGCCACGCCCGAGAAATCCACGGCTTTTTCCAGGAAGGGCAAGTGCGCGCACAGGCCCAGGCTTTTCGCCGACAGGTCCGATGGCGACAGCGACGACACCATCAATTTCCCCCAGTCCGACCAGGCCGTGGGCACGCCCGCAAACGTTTGCTGGAACGCCTGGAAAAAAGGATTGTTGGCCGGCGGCTGGAAGGCGTCGCGAAATGTGCTGGCGTGCATGCCCGGCTTCTGGAACACCTTGTAGTTGATCGGAATCATCTTGTAGATACTGTCGGCTACGCCCGTGTCGGCCCAGCTTTGCAAGGCCTGGCGCGGCGTGGCCTCATGCGGCGTCGTATAAAGCAAACCCATCAGCACACCGGCGCCGGAGGCCGAAATGACATCGAATTCGATGCCTTCGTCGAGAAACGCGGCCAGCGCGCCCGCGATCAAGGTGGAGTTTGGTGCACCGCCCCCAAGCAGCAAGCCCGTCTTGCGGGCAGGTGTCGCGGCTGGCGCCGGATGTGGCGGCGTCGTGCTTACTGTCTTCATGCACACTCCCTGAACGGAACCGGGCTCACGCCCTAATTGTTGGTTACTACACGCTTATTACGCTGATTCATGCCCATGTTCCAGCAACAGGAAACTATTGCAATATTGCAGAAACAGATATGAAATTAACATAAATAAATTCCTTATGGCAATTTAATTAACGCATGATGGTTATTCAGAAAGGGTATAAGCTGACAATATGCGGCGTAGCGTGGTGCATCGCAGCAAATAAATATTCTGCAATGTTAGGAAAAATCTCTTTGGGGTAGGAATATTCCTCAACTGGCCGCCATGGCGGCCGCCAGGCTGGTCAGGGGGAGGAAGGGGGCGCGGAAAAATGCAGGTGGGTACACAAATGGTCAACAAAAACGCGAATTTTGGGCGACAGATGGCGGCTCGACGGCCACAGCACCCAGAACTTGCTCGAGTACAGCAGGTACTCGCCCAGCACGGCTTGCAACTCGCCCCGTGCGATGGCGTCACGCACGATAAAGTCAGGCAAATAGGCGAGGCCCACGCCCTGCGTGGCGGCGCCGATCAAGGCCTCGATATTGTTGCAGGTCAAGGCCGTCGGCAAGCGCAGTTCGCCACCGCCGTCGCCGTCGGCGCGCTGCAGCGCCCATTCCTGTAATTTCCCCGTGGTGGGGAATTTATAGCGTACGCAGGCGTGCCCTTCCAGCGCGCGCGGCGTGGCCGGCACGCCATGGCGGGCGAAATACGCGGGAGCGCCAACGATGGCAAAGGCAAACGGCCCCAGCTCGCGCGCCATCAGCCGCGAATCGGTCAAGGTGCCGCTGCGCACGGCCACATCGATGCCTTCGGCCACCACGTCGACCAGGCGGTCGTTGAAATCGAGGTCGAGTTCGATCTCCGGGTACCGCCTTGTAAACTCGGCCAGCAGGGGCAGGATGATGCGGTAGCCGATCACGGGCAGGCTGACCTTGAGCTTGCCGCGTGGCGCCACGGCCAGGTGCGACAGTTCCGCCTCGGCATCGCCGAGGTCGGCAAGGATGCGCTGGCAACGCTCGTAGAACAGCGCGCCCTCATTGCTCAGGCTGATGCGCCGCGTGCTGCGGTTCAACAGGCGCACGCCCAGCTTTTCTTCCAGCCGCGCCACGCTCTTGCCCACGGCAGAAGCCGACACGCCGAGCAGGCGCCCGGCCGCCACATAGCTGCGCGTTTCCGCCGCGCGCACGAAAGCGGAGATGCCGTTCAGATTATCCATGTCATCTCGATTAGGGAAAATATGTCCGCTATGAGTGGAATTTCAGCCACTTTTTCATAGATTGCGTACATATTATCATCGGATTCCCTCTTTCTGGAATCATTCCCATGGATACGAATCACCGTATGAAGCCTGCCTCCCCGGCCCGGCGCGCCTTCGTGCTGGCCGCCGTCTGCCTGGCAGCCCTGTGCATGCCGCTCAGTTTTACGGGCCCCGCCATCGCCATCCCCGCCATCGCCGCCGACCTGCACGGCACGCCGCTGGCGCTGGCGTGGATCACGAATGCCTTCATGCTCAGCTTTGGCGGCTGCCTGATGGTGGCCGGCGCGCTAGCCGACCGCTATGGCCGCAAACGCGTGTTCCTGTTGGGCATGGGCGTGTTTTCCGCTGCCGCGCTGGCATTGTCAGCCGCGCCCGGCATCCTGTGGCTCGATGTGCTGCGCGCCGTCCAGGGCCTGGGCTGCGCCATGGCCCTGTCGAGCGGACTGGCGGCCCTGGCGCAGGAATTCGACGGCCCGTCCCGCGCGCGCGCCTTCAGCCTGATTGGCACGGCCTTCGGCGTGGGCCTGGCCTTCGGCCCCTTCCTGGCAGGCACCTTGATCACGCACACGGGCTGGCGCGCCATCTTCATCGCTACGGCGGTAGCAGGCCTGGCCGCCCTGCTGGCCGCCGCGCGCGCCATGCGCGAATCGCGCGACCCGCAGGCGCAGGGCGTGGACTGGCCCGGCGCCCTGACGTTTACCGGCGCGCTCTCCTTGTTTACGTATGGCTTGCTGCAGGCGCCCAATAGTGGCTGGGGCAGCGCCGCCAGCCTGGGGCTGCTCGGTGGCGCGGCCTTGCTGCTGGCCGCTTTCATCCGCGTGGAGCGGCGCGCCGCGCGACCCATGCTGGATCTGTCGCTATTCCGCCTGCCCGCCTTTGCCGGCGTGCAACTGCTGGCGGCCGCGCCCGCGTTTTCCTTTGTCGTGCTGCTGGTGCTGCTGCCGGCCCGCTTCATCGGTATCGAAGGCTACAGCGCGCTGGAAGCGGGACGCATGATGATCGCCCTGTCCGCGCCCATGCTGGTGCTGCCGGTCCTGGCTGGCATGGCGGCGCAGCGCATTGCCGCCGCGCACATCTGCGCCTGCGGCTTGCTGCTGGCGGCGGGCGGCCTGCTGTGGCTATCGAGCTGCGCGCCAGGACAGTCGCCCGCCAGCTTGCTGGGCCCGTTGCTGCTGATCGGTTGCGGCATCAGCCTGCCCTGGGGCTTGATGGATGGCCTGGCCATCAGCGTCGTGCCGGTCGAGCGGGCGGGCATGGCGGCCGGCATCTTCAATACGACGCGCGTGGCGGGCGAAGGCCTGGCGCTGGCCATCGTCAGCGCGCTGCTGGGCACCTTCACGGTGGCAGCGCTGGGCGGTGCCGGGATTGCCGGCGTCGGCACGGCACAGGCGGCGCACGCCGGGCCCTTCCTGGCGCTGGGCGAGCTGCGCCATGCGGCTACCCTGCTGCCGCAGGCAGGCACCGCCGAGCTGGCGCAAGCGTATGGCAATGCCTTCCGCCACTTGCTGTATGTGCTGGCCAGCATTACGACGGCCTCGGCCCTTCTGATCCTGGCTTTTTTGCGTCATCCGGTCCCTGCGGCAACGGACACGGCCGCCCTGCCCGCCTGCGACGCTCCATCCTGATTCCTCTTGCCGTACACGGCGGCGCCCATGCGCCGCCGCCCGCCTTTGATGTTTCTCTGCAACATCTGCCAAGTTTCCAAAGGATGTGAAGAATAAAACGAGTTTACTTATCAAAGCGCTTTGAACTATACTCAAAGCGCTTTGAAATATAGTTAAAGCGCTTTGGTTGTGCAAAATGATGCGCGCCGATCCCACACCTATAAAAAACCTGGAGACACAATGAACAAAATTTTCTTGAAAGCGTTGCCAGCGGCAGTGCTCATGGCCTTGAGCGCATCGGCCCAGGCTGCCTTGCCGATCGACTTCGGCGGCTACATCCGCTCGGGCTTCGGCACCAGCAGCGAAGGCGGCAAGGAAGCCTGTTTCGGCCTGGCCGGCGCCTCGTCCAAGTATCGTCTGGGCAATGAGTGCGAAACCTACGGCGAGCTGAAATTCGGCGGCGAAGCGTTCAAGGCAGCCAACGGCACCACCTTCCGCATCAATACCCTGGTGGCGTTTTCCGTCAACCAGAACCAGGACTGGGAACAATCGGACCCGTCGTGGCGTGAAATGAACGTGGTGGCTGACAAGATCGGCACGGGCGCCTTCGCCGAAGCGCGCGCCTGGGTCGGCAAGCGCTACTACGACCGCCAGGACGTGCACATCACCGATTACTACTTCTGGAACAACAGCGGCCCTGGCGCCGGCCTGGAAAACATCGACCTGGGCGCCGCCAAGCTGGCCTACGCCATCGTACGCACGGCCGACGACAAGGACAGCAAGCGCATGGGCCTGTCCCACGACTTGCGCTTTTCCGGCATCAAGGTCAACCCGGACGGTGAACTGACGCTGGGCCTGCAATTCAATCAGAAACGCAATGCACAAGGCGCGGCCCCCATCGCCAGCGGCCACTTGTTGACCATCATGCATACGCAAGGCAATCTGCTGGGCGGCTTCAACAAAGTAGCATTGCAGTTCGGCAAAGGTAGCGCCGCCAACACGGGCGGCTTCAGCCTGGGCGCCGACAAGGACGACAAGGTCACGCGCCTGACGGAACAAATCATGATTCAGCCCAAAGGTTCCTGGTCGGGCATGGGCACCTTCGTCTACGAAGACAAGCAAACGGCCGGCGTCAGCAGCAAATGGACCTCGATCGGCGCGCGTCCCATCTACCACTTCACGGACAACTACAGTCTTGCCGTGGAACTGGGCCACGACATCGTCAAGCCGGAAGGTGGCGAGAGCCGCAACCTGACCAAGCTGACCTTCGCGCCGCAATTGTCGGCTGGCAACAGCTTCTGGTCGCGCCCTGTGCTGCGCGCCTTCTACACCTACGCCAAATGGAACAAGGCAGCCCAGTCTGCCGCCGCAGCGGAAACCGCGCTGTCGTCGACGGGCGTGTTTGGTGGAAAAACAAACGGCAGCTCCATGGGTTTCCAAGTGGAATCCTGGTGGTAAGAGCATCCAACACTGGCTGATGCCGCAAGGCGCCAGCCACTGGCAGCAACACCGCCCGCCTTCCTGGGGGCATGCTTTACCCGGACCCACCATTTCGCCGCTGCACGCGATGGCCGGCAGCTTCAATGTAGTGATTCAGCAGTATCCTCTTTTAGCGCGGGCGCCCCTGGGTTTGCCCGCGTATTTTTTTGGGCGCTGCCGCCGCTGGTCATGACCCTGATCATTCCGGCATTTATCAGATAAACTACCCCTAATCGCATTGCACTGCACCGCTCCCGCCCACAGGCAGGACGCCGGCAGCGGCAAGACCCACTCAAGATAGCCCCCGACTGCAGCATCCATGAACCTCAAAAATCTCGCCAAAACGCTAGGAATATCCGAAACCACCGTCAGCCGCGCCTTGAATGGCTATCCGGAAGTGAGTGAACGCACGCGCGAGCGGGTGCTGGCCGCCGCGCAGGCGGCCGGCTACCGTCCCAATCCCATGGCGCGCAGCCTGGCCGTCGGGCGCACGAATATCGTCGGCATCATCTACCCGCTGATGCCGAACGACCTGGCTGACCCCATGTTCATCGAGATCGTGGGCGGCATGTCGGAAGCGCTGGAAGCGCAGCAGATGGACATGATGATCGCGCCCGCGTCGGCCACCAATGAATTCCACACCTATGAACGTATGGTCAAGGGACGCCGCATCGACGGACTGGTGGTCGGACGGACAAAACCGTTCGACGAGCGCATCGCCTACCTGGCGCAGCAGGGCATGCCCTTTGTCGCCCATGGCCGCACGCAGCTGAACCAGCCGCACGCCTGGTTCGACTACGACAATGAGGCGGGCATGCGCCTGGCCGTCGAACGCCTGGCACAGCTGGGCCACCAGCGCATCGGCCTGATCAGCGCCACGCCGGACCTGAACTTCGTGCGCCAGCGCGTCGAGAGTTTCCAGCACGCCATGCAGGCGGGCGGCCTTGCCGTCGACCCGGACAACCTGGTCGACAATGCGCACGACCGCCGCGCCGGCTACCAGGCCATGCAGCGCCTGCTGGCCCGCTCGCCCCGCCCTACTGCCGTCATCGTCGACAATCACATGTCGGGCGTGGGCGCGGTGCGCGCCCTGCTCGACGCGGGCATCGCCATCGGCAGCGAGATGTCCCTGATCGTCTGGGGCGTGATGGAAGACTCCCTGGCCGGCCACAACGTCACCACCGTCGTGCAGCCCGACCCGCGTGGCGCCGGCGCGAAGATGATCCACATGCTGCTGGCCCTGATGGACGGCACGCCCGTCACCGAACTGCAGGAACTGTGGCCGTGCGAGCTGCTGCCGGGCGAGTCGGCCGGACCCGCAATACCCTCCTGATTCAGCCTCTCGCCGCACAAGCCGTAAAATACCGGGGTCAGTCACTGCGTGATCGGATTGCGTCCCACTGGGACGCAATCCCCCGGCGGGTCTGACCCCGGCTCTCCCGCCTCGCCGTCCTGAATTACCCTCATAAAAAAATCGTATGTCTGGTGCGTGTATCGCTTTACTTTTCAAAGCGCTTTGAACTATACTCATTTCATACCCAAAGCGCTTTGAATTTTAAAATAAGACGTTCGCCTACCAACCAGCAGCGCCGTCCTGATAGCCACGGCTACAGGCAACTTTTAAGAAATCATTCATGCCGACCATCCAGAACAATCTCGCCAACCTGCCCGCCGACTGGTGGCGCAGCGCCGTCATCTACCAGGTATATCCACGCAGCTTCCTCGACAGCAATGGCGACGGCATCGGCGACTTGCCCGGCATCACCTCCAAACTCGCATACATCGCCGCCCTGGGCGCCGACATCGTGTGGATCTCGCCCTTCTTTACGTCGCCGATGAAAGACTTCGGCTACGACGTGGCCGACTTCTGCGACGTCGACCCCATGTTTGGCAGCCTGGCCGATTTCGACCGTCTGGTGGCGCGCGCCCATGAACTGGGCTTGAAAGTGATGATCGACCAGGTGCTGTCGCACTCGTCCGACCTTCACCCGTGGTTCGTGGAAAGCCGCTCCAGCCGCGACAATGCCAAGGCCGACTGGTATGTGTGGGCCGACCAGAAACCGGACGGCACGGCGCCAAACAACTGGCTGTCCGTGTTTGGCGGTTCCGCCTGGCAATGGGAGCCGCGCCGCGGCCAGTACTACCTGCACGATTTCCTCACCAGCCAGCCCGACCTGAATTTCCACAATCCGGCCGTTCAGCAGGCCCAGCTGGATAACCTGCGGTTCTGGCTGGAACGCGGCGTCGATGGCTTCCGCTTCGATTCCTGCAACTTCCCATATCACGACCAGTTGCTGCGCGATAATCCGCCAGCCGCGCAGCGCGACGCGAGCAGCGTGTCGGCCATCAACCCGTATGGCATGCAAGCGCACGTGTATGACAAGACGCAGCCGGAAAACATCGCCTACCTGCAGCGCGTGCGCGCCGTGCTTGACGAATATCAAGCCATTTCCATCGGCGAAGTGGGCGACGACAATGCGCTGGACACCATGGCCGCCTACACCACGGGCGGCGACAAGCTGCATATGGCTTACAGTTTCAACTTGCTGACGGCGGAGTTTTCAGCCGCGCACATCCGCACGCAGGTGGAAGAATTCGAAGCCAAAGTGACCGACGGCTGGGCTTCCTGGTCCGTAGGCAACCACGACAGCGTGCGCGTCATGACGCGCTGGGGCGGCGAGAATCCATCGCCATCTCTGGCCAAGGTGGTGCTGGCCGTGCAGGCGGCGCTGAAAGGCACACCGTGCCTATACCAGGGCGACGAGCTGGCCCTGACGGAAGCGGACATTCCTTTCGAGGCGCTGCAGGACCCGTACGGCATCCCGTTCTGGCCCCAGTTCAAGGGCCGCGACGGCTGCCGCACGCCGATGCCGTGGGTGGCCGACGCGCCGCACGGCGGCTTCAGCAATGCAAAACCCTGGCTGCCCGTGCCACCCGAGCATCTTGCGCGTGCCGTTGATGTCGAAGAGCGCGACGCCGCCTCGCCTTTGCAGTTTGCGCAGAACATCCTCGCCTGGCGCCGCACCCTGCCGCAATTGCTGCGTGGCGACATCGTTTTCTTCGATGCGCCGGAACCCGTGCTGGCCCTGCGCCGCGACTTGCCCGGCCAACCTGCTGTATTAGCCGCCTTCAACCTGGGCACGGAAGCCGTGACGTTCACCTGGCCCGATGCGGCGCCAGCGGCCGACCTGGCCGGTCATGGCTTACCGGGCAGCAAAGTTGACCAACAGATCAGTCTGCCTCCGCATGGCGGCTGGTTCGGCACCTTGGCGTAAATCGCAGGCTTTGGCGGCCATGCCGCCATTTACAATAACGAGCCCCGCGCATCAGCGGGGCCAAATTGAGAGAACGAGGACGACATGGCTGGACTGAAGTTAACAGGCCTGAAAAAGGCATACGGCGACGTGCAAACCCTGCACGGCATCGACCTGGAGATCGCCGACGGCGAATTCATGGTGTTCGTGGGACCGTCGGGCTGCGGCAAGTCCACCTTGCTGCGCAGCATCTGCGGCCTGGAAGAAATCAGCGGCGGCGACTTGTATATTGGCAAGACGCGCATGAACGACGTGCCGCCCGCCAAACGCGGCATCGCCATGGTATTCCAGAGCTACGCCCTGTATCCGCACATGAGCGTGGCGCAAAACATGGCCTTTGGCCTGAAACTGGCCGGCATGAGTAAGGTACAAATTGCTGACGCCGTGCAGCGCGCCGCGCAAATCCTGCGCATCGAACCTTTGCTGGAACGCAAGCCAAAAGACTTGTCAGGCGGCCAGCGCCAGCGCGTGGCCATCGGCCGCGCCATCGTCCGCAAACCCGACGTCTTCCTGTTCGACGAACCGCTGTCGAATCTCGACGCCTCGCTGCGCGTGCAGATGCGCATCGAACTGGCGAATTTGCACCGCGAATTGCGCTCAACCATGATTTACGTCACGCATGATCAGGTCGAAGCGATGACCCTGGCCGACCGCATCGTCGTGCTCAACGCGGGCCGCATCGAACAAGTGGGCGCACCGCTGGAGCTATACCACCATCCCGCCAACCTGTTCGTGGCCGGCTTCCTCGGTTCGCCCCGCATGAACTTCCTCAAAGGCAAGATCCACAGCTACGCAGACGGCGTGGCCACCATTGCCACGAATGCAGGCGGCTTGCTGCAGGCGGCACTCCAGCAGCCGCTGGCAAGCGGCACCCCCGTCACCATCGGCGCCCGCCCTGAACACGTGCAGGCGTGCGCGCCCGGCGCCGCGGCCGCCATCACGGCCAGCGTGCAGGCGGTGGAAAAACTGGGCGACATCAGCTATCTGTATGTGCAGGTGCCGGGCGGCGACGAGCCGCTGGTGGTGCGCGCCGATGCAGACACTGACTGGGCCATCGGCCAGTCCGTGGCGCTGCAAGTGGCGCCCGCCCGCGTCCACGTGTTCGACGAGCACGGCCAGACCCGTAACTGATTCCGAATTTAAGGGGCCAGGCGCTACAGGCGCCGCCTGGCCTGGTTGCATCGTTTCAGCCTTGATACTTCACATAAAAAAAGACACTGGAGATTGACATGTCCTTCACACACCCGAAACGCAGCTTCATCAAAACCACCCTGATCGCCGCCGCCCTGGCCGGCATCGGCAACCTGGCCGCCGTCAGCATGGCGCACGCGGCCGAAGCAGGTACCCTCTTGATCTGGATCAATGGCGACAAGGGCTACAAGGGCCTGGCCAAGGTCGGCGAAGAATTCACCAAGAAGACGGGCATCAAGGTCGTCGTCGAGCACCCGGAAGATGCACCGAACAAATTCCAGCAGGCGGCGGCCGCCGGCAAGGGCCCGGACATCTGGATCTGGCCGCATGACCGTATCGGCGGCTGGATTGACGCCGGCTTGCTGCAACCAGTGACGCCAAGCAAGGAAGCGCGCGCCGCCATCCTGCCGCTGGCCTGGAACGCCTTCACCGTTAGCGGCAAGACCTGGGGCTACCCGATCTCCATCGAAGCCGTGGCCCTCGTCTACAACAAGGACCTGGTGCCGACGCCGCCAAAAACCTTCGAGGAAATCGCCGCGCTGGACAAAAAACTGTCTGCGCAAGGCAAGAAAGCCATCCTGTGGGATTACACGAATACCTATTTCACCTGGCCTTTGCTGGGCGCGGGCGGCGGTTTCCCCTTTGAAGTCAAGGCTGATGGGCGCTACGATGCGGCCAAGACGGGTGTCAACAATGCCGGTTCGCAAGCTGGCGTGAATGCGCTGATGACCTTGATCAACAGTGGCGCCATGCCGAAGGGCGCGGGCTACGCGGAAATGGAAGCCGGCTTTAACCAGGGCAAGATCGCCATGATGATCAACGGCCCATGGTCGTGGGACAACGCGCGCAAATCGAAGATCAATTACGGCGTGGCAACGATTCCTACCGTGGCAGGCAAGACGGCCACCCCATTCGTGGGCGTGCTGGGCGCAATGATTTCCAAGGCGAGCCCGAACAAGGACCTGGCGACGGAATTCCTGGAAAACCAGATGCTGCAGCTCAATGGCCTGAAAACCATCAACGCCGACGTCCCGCTGGGCACGCCAGCCAACAAAGTGCTGTTCGCGGAATTGAAAGCCAATCCGAACATCCAGGCGACGATGGAAAGCGCCCAAGCGGGCCGCCCGATGCCGAACAACCCGGAAATGGGCCGCTTCTGGTCGTCGATGCAATCGGCGCTGGAAAACATCACGCAAGGCCGCCAGACCACCAAGGATGGCCTGGATGCGGCGGCGAAGCGGATTACGACCGCCAATTAAGCAGGTCAAGGCGTAGGTCGGATTAGGCCCGAAGGGCCGTAATCCGACACCAGCAGCCAACAGTGTTGTCGGATTACGCGCAAGCGCTAATCCGACCTACGCCACCTCGTATCATTCCATCTTCACAGGTATCCATCGTGCGCAAGTTTATCGGCCCTACGGTATTGACCATCAGCATGGCGCTGGGTCTGTATCTGCTCTTCATGTTGTACATTTCCGGCCAGACCATGCTGGCCGCCATTTTCCTCGGCTTGCTGACCCTGACGACGTTTGTCTTCACGTCGCCGCGCGCCTATGCCTACCGTTACCTGTTTCCCGGCATCACGGCAGTCATCGTCTTCGTACTGCTGCCGATGGTGTACACGGTGTCGATCGGCTTTACCAATTTCAGTTCGCGCAACCTGCTCACCTACGAGCGGGCCACGCAATATTTGCTCGACGAGACGCAGCGCGTGGAAAGCACGGGCTACGCGCTGACAGTGCATCCTGACAATAAAGAATACCGCTTGCGCCTGGAAAGCCCGGACACGGGCGAAGTGCTGCTGACACAGCCGCTGGCCCTGAAGCGCGCCGTCCCCCTGAACGTGGAGGTGGCGCCGCCGGATCCCGTGCAGGCACCCGTGCTGACCCCGCCGCTACCCATCAAGGACATCATCGCCCTGCAAAAGGATTTGAAGCTGCTGACACTCATCCTGCCTAACAGGATCGAGCTGCGCATGGTGGGCTTGCGTGAATTCGGCCCCGTTGCGCATGTCTACAAGCAACTCCCCGACAAGACGCTGAAGAAGATCGCCACGGGCGAACTCGTGACACCGAATTTCAAGACGGGATTTTATGAAATGCCGGACGGCACGAAACTGGAACCGGGCTTCAAGGTCAACGTCGGTTTCGCCAACTTCGTGAAGATTTTCTCCGACGAAGCGTTTCGCGGCCCCTTCCTGCGCATTTTCGTCTGGACCATCGTCTTCGCCCTGATCAGCGTGGCCACCACGACGGGCCTGGGCATGGCGCTGGCCGTGCTGCTGAACTGGGATGCGCTGCGCTTCCGCGGCCTGTACCGCACCCTGCTGTTCCTGCCGTATGCCGTGCCCGGATTCATTTCCATCCTCGTCTTCAAGGGCTTGTTCAACAATAACTTTGGCGAAATCAACCTGGTGCTCGATGCGCTCTTCGGCATCAAGCCCGCCTGGTTCTCCGACACCACGCTGGCCAAGGCCATGATCCTGATCGTCAACACCTGGCTCGGCTACCCCTACATGATGGTGGTGTGCATGGGCCTGATCAAGGCGATCCCGTCGGACCTGTACGAAGCGTCGGCCCTGGCCGGCGCGGGACCGCTGACGAATTTCTTCAAGATCACTTTGCCGTTGATCATCAAGCCGCTCACGCCGCTGATGGTGGCCAGCCTTGGTTTCAATTTCAACAACTTCGTGCTGATCAGCTTGCTGACGGGCGGGCGTCCCGATTTCCTCGACACGACGCTGCCGGCCGGCACGACGGACTTGCTGGTGTCCTACACCTACCGCATCGCGTTCGAGGATTCCGGCCAGAACTTTGGCCTGGCCGCTGCCATCTCGACCCTGATTTTCTTCCTCGTGGCCGCGATTTCGCTGGTCAACATGCGCCTGACGCGCATGAACAAAGCATAAAGGACAGTTCATGGCTATCGTTGTCGACCGTTCCAACCGCTGGCGCATCCTGGCGGCCCATGTCGCCGTGATCGCGCTGATCGCGCTGGTGATGTTTCCCTTCCTGATGATTCTGTCGATCTCCCTGCGGCCCGGCAACTTCGCTTCGGGCAGTTTGATACCGCCCGAGATCAGCTTCGAGCACTGGCGATTGGCGCTGGGCATGTCTTACCAGGCGCCCAACGGCACCCTGGTCGAGCCGGACTTTCCCGTGCTGCTGTGGCTGTGGAATTCCATCAAGGTGGCCAGCATGAGCGCCACCGTCACCGTGCTGCTGTCGACCACCTGTGCGTATGCATTCGCGCGCATGCAGTTCCGCTTCAAGTCGCAAACCCTGTCCGCGCTGATGCTGCTGCAAATGTTCCCCGCCGTGCTGGCCCTGGTGGCCATCTACGCCATCTTCGATGTGCTGGGCAGCTACGTGCCATGGCTGGGCATCGACCACCACGGCAGCCTGGTGCTGGCTTACACGGGCGGCATCGCCCTGCATATCTGGACCATCAAGGGATACTATCAAACCATCCCCATCGAGATCGAAGAAGCGGCCAAGGTCGATGGCGCCACGCAGTGGCAAGCGTTTGTCTACGTGCTTCTGCCGATGACGGTGCCCATCCTCATGGTGGTATTCCTGCTGTCGTTCATCGGCGCCATCATCGAGTATCCGATCGCTTCCGTGCTGCTGCATGAACAGAACAACCTGACCCTGGCGGTCGGCTCGAAACTGTTCCTGTACGAGCAAAAATACCTGTGGGGCGACTTCGCCGCGGCGGCCATCTTGTCCGGCTTGCCCATCACGGCCGTGTTCCTGCTGGCGCAGAAGTGGATGATCTCCGGCCTGACGGCTGGCGGCGTGAAGGGCTGACATGAAGACCGTGCTGACCGCCCTTGCCGCTTTGCTCTTCTGCGCACCGGCGCAGGCGGGCAGTTTCGCGGACAACCCCATCGTCTACTTTGCCGTGACAGATCGCTACGCCAACGGCAATCCAGGCAACGACCATAGTTATGGCCGCGCGGCCGACCCGCAAGGCGGCGATGTGGGCAGCTTTCACGGCGGCGACATCGCCGGCATCACGCAGCAGCTGAAAACCGGATATTTTCAAGACCTGGGCGTCAACGCCTTGTGGATCACGGCGCCGTATGAACAGATCCACGGCTGGGTAGTGGGCGGCAAGCAGCAATTCCAGCACTACGCCTACCACGGCTACTGGGCACTCGACTACACCACCATGGACGCCAACATGGGCACGCGCGAAGAACTGCGCGAGATGATCAACACGGCCCACGCGCAGGGCATCCGCGTGCTGTTCGACGTGGTGCTGAACCATCCCGGCTACGCGGACTTGCGCACCCTGGCACAGTACAAGGTGCCCGTGCTGTGGCCCGGCCATGAAAAAGCCACCCTGCGCGACTATCATAGCTTCATCGACTACAACAACTTCGAATTCAAGCAGTGGTGGGGCCCGGACTGGGTGCGCGCGGGCTTGCCCGGCTATTCCGACGGCGGCCAGGATGATTTCACCATGCAGCTGGCCTTCCTGCCCGACTTTCGCACGGAAAGCGGCAAGGCCGTGGGCTTGCCGCCTATCCTGCAGCGCAAGTCCGACACGCGCGCCGTCGCCCTGCCCGACACCACCGTGCGCGCTTACCTGGTCCATTGGCTGGCCGACTGGGTGCGCGAATTCGGCGTCGACGGTTTCAGGGCGGACACCGTCAAGCACGTGGAGCCGGCCAGCTGGCTGGCCCTGCGCGCTGCCGCCACGGAAGCATTGAAGGACTGGAAAACGCGCCATCCCGAACAGAAAATCGACGATGCCCCGTTCTGGATGACGGGAGAAGCGTGGGGCCATGGTCCAGAGCGCAGCAGCTGGCATGACGCGGGCTTCGACTCGATGATCAATTTCGACTTTCAACACCGCGCCGGCGGCGACTGGAAAAGCATCGATGGCGTCTACCGCCAGTACGCGGGCTTGCTGGGCAAGCGCATTGGCAAGGAGCCCCGCTACGACATCCTGTCGTATATCTCTTCGCACGATACCAGCCTGTTCCCGCGCAAGGAGCTGAAACATGGATTGTCCGCCCTGCTGCTGGCACCCGGTGGCGTGCAGCTGTTCTACGGCGATGAAAGCGGCCGCCAGCCTGGCGCGGCACCCATCGGCGACGAACAGCAGGCCACCCGCTCCGACATGAACTGGGACTCGCTGGACGCTGCCACCCTGGCGCATGCGCGCAAGCTGGGCCAGTTCCGTTTGCGCCACCCTGCCCTGGCGCGCGGCGAGCATCGCCTGATCGACGAGAAACCGTATGCGTTTGCCCGCGTGGCGCAGGATGACGCCATCATCGCCGTGCCCGAGGCGCAGGGGATCATCACGTTGAAGATACACGGCGTTTTCGCCGACGGCGCCCTGTTGCGCGACGCCTATACGCATCAAACCTATATCGTCAAAGATGGCGCCGTCGCCGTGAACGCGGCCGGCACCGTCCTGCTGGAGAACGCTGCACCATGAGTACCTATGACGTCTTAGTAGTCGGCGGCGCCGGCATCGACACCATCGTGCGCGTCCCCGACCTGCAATTGCCCGTCGCCGATTCCGTACACGTGCCACCCATCCACGACTACGTGGCGCACACTGGCAATGGCGTGGCGCTCGGCTGCCATGCGCTGGGCTTGCGCTGCAAGTTCATCGACTTCATCGGCGACGATGCGCAAGGCGCGGCCATCCTGCAGCGTTACAAAGCGGCAAAGCTCGATTTTTCACACATCGTCGAACCGTCCGGCACGCGGCGCAGCGTCAACCTGGTCGACCCGCAAGGACGCAGACTGTCGCTGTACGACGGCCGCCACCCGGAAGACGTGCGCATGCCGCCCAATTTCTACCTGCCCTACCTGGGCCCGGCCCGCCATGCGCACTTTTCCATCATGGGCTGGGTGGCGGCGCTGTTTGACGACGCGCAAGTGTGCGGCACCACGGTGTCGACCGATTTGCACGACTGGGATGGCATCAACCCGCACCACAAGATGTTCGCGCTGCGGGCCGACCTGGTCTTCCTCAGCACGGCCGCGCTGGCCGAGCGCACGGAATCCGTCATGCGCACGATAGTCGCGGAAGGCCGCGCACAGGCCGTGATCGCCATGGCCGGCGCGCAGGGCGCGTATGTGCTGGAACGGGGCAGCGCGTCCGTGCGGCACACTCCGGCGGCAGGCCTGAAGTTGCCCGTGGTGGACACGAATGGCGCGGGCGATTCGTTTGTCGCCGCCTTCCTGCACGCCTGGCTGGGTGATGCAGGCCTGGACACTGCCATGCGCTGCGGCGCCATCGCCGGCGCGTTTGCCTGCGCGCAGAATGGCACGCATGAACGGTTCATCGGGCTGCCACAGCTGCATGACTTATATCAAGACAGCACTAGCTTATAGCTTAATATTCTATCAAGCGTAGCATCGAGCTAACGGGCGCATGGCACAATGGCTGCGGATTTGACCACCGCATACCACCGATACCGGAGACCACATGAGAATCGAAACCCTGGCCGTACACGCCGGCTACACCCCCGACCCGACCACCAAGGCCGCCGCCGTCCCCATCTACCAGACGGTGGCCTACGCCTTCGACAATGCGCAGCATGGCGCCGACCTGTTCGACCTCAAGGTCGCCGGCAATATTTACACGCGCATCATGAATCCCACGCAGGACGTGCTGGAAAAGCGCGTCGCGGCGCTGGAAGGCGGCGTAGCTGCGCTGGCCGTGGCGTCGGGCATGGCGGCCATCACCTACGCGATCCAGACCATCACCGAAGCGGGCGACAATTTCATCTCCGCCAGCCAGCTGTACGGCGGCACCTACAACCTGTTTGCCCACACCCTGCCGCAGATCGGCATCGAAGTGCGCTTTGCCGACGCGCGCCAGCCCGAGACCTTCGCCGCCCTGATCGACAGCCGCACCAAGGCCATCTTTTGCGAATCGATCGGCAACCCGCTGGGCAATGTGACGGACGTGGCAAAACTGGCCGAGATCGCGCATGCGCACGGCATCCCGCTGATCGTCGATAACACGGTACCCAGCCCCTATCTGTTCCGCCCCATCGAGCATGGCGCCGACATCGTCGTCCATTCGCTGACCAAATACCTGGGCGGCCACGGCACGACCGTGGGCGGCGCCATCGTCGACAGCGGCAAATTTCCGTGGGCCGAACACAAGGAACGCTTCAAGCGCCTGAATGAACCGGACGTGTCATATCACGGCGTCGTCTACACGGAAGCCTTTGGGCCCGCCGCCTTCATCGGCCGCGCGCGCGTCGTTCCGCTGCGCAATATGGGCGCCGCCATCTCGCCCTTGAGCGCTTTCCAGCTGATCCAGGGCTTCGAAACCCTGGCCCTGCGCATGGACCGCATCTGCGACAATACCCTGGCCCTGGCCAAGCACCTGAAAAACCATCCGAAAGTCGCGTGGGTCAATTACGCGGGCCTGGAAGACCATCCGGACCACGCGCTGGTGAAAAAATACATGAATGGCCGCGCCTCGGGCATCTTGTCCTTCGGCCTGAAACTGGCCGCTGGCGAGGACCCGCGCGCGGCCGGCGCCCGCGTGCTCGACGCCCTGCAGCTGTTCACGCGCCTGGTCAATATCGGCGACGCCAAGTCGCTGGCCACCCACCCGGCGTCCACCACGCACCGCCAGCTCAATGCCGCGGAACTGGCCAAGGCGGGCGTCTCCGAAGACATGCTGCGCCTGTCCGTGGGCATCGAGCATATCGACGACTTGCGCGAAGACCTGGAGCAGGCCTTGAACGCGGCGTAAGCCCTTCTTCATGCGGCCAGCGGGAAATTTCATGGCATAATAAGCAACATGAACTCCCGCTACCATCGCCGGAACAGGCTGCTTCCGGCCTGTTCCGCACCGAATATGCACGGCGCATGAATGCCGTGCACGTGGAAGCGCATCACGCGCGAATGGCTGCCGGCCAGCGGCCTGCTGAGGGATGAGCGCCCGTGCTTCGAGCACTTCTCCGCCGCCACGGCGATGAACCCGACCACCGGCGAATTCTCTTGCGAGATCTGCATTCCCGTGCGGCCGCTGTAGTGGTCATGTCGGATTACGCTCCGCCAACAACTGCACCACCTGCCTGATCCTCTCGGCCACCGTGCCGGAGACATCGACAAAGGCGATCCCCCGCCGCGCCAGCTCTGCCTGATACCACGCATGCTGGCGCGCGCGGAAATCCCCGTCGCGGCGGGTGCCGTCCTGGATGAAGGGGAAATCGGGCGCGCACAGCAGCACCAGGTCGTAGCGATGCTCGGCCAGTTGCGCCAGCTCCAGCTCGGCCTTGCCGAACATCTCGACACAGTAAAAATAGGTGGTCAGGGGCGATGTATCGCAAAACAGCCAGCGCCGCGCAGCCAATAACGTCTGCGCTTCGCGGCGCAGCTGTTCCCGGCCGATCTTCAGCAAATCATCATAGGCCAAGACGCCATCCTGGCTTTCCCACAGCTCGCGGCCATATTCGGCCACCCATTCCGTCTCGAAATGCCGCGCCAGCGCCTGCGTCAAGGTCGTCTTGCCGCTCGATTCGCCACCGAGCACGCACACGCTCATAACGAAATCGGCGCGCACGATGGGTGACAGGAAGGCGCTGTGCGCCTGCGGGTCTTGCCGCACCAAGGTCCCGGACACGGGCACCAGCGCTCTTGCCTGATCCACGCTGACATGCGCTACCGCTCCCATCGCGTAATGCCGTTCCAGCACGCCCGCAAAGCCGGGACCATAGTCTTCGCTGCTGAACACGGCATCGACGGGCAGCGCCAGCACCGTCCAGCACAGCCAGCCCATGAAGTGGCGATGCTCGTCGCCCTCGTCGTCATTGTGCGGCAGCGAACGCGCAGGCACGCCGCGCACCGCGCACAGGGCGGCCAGGCGCGCATCGTCCAGCGCGACGACCACAGCCTGGGGAAATTGCGCCCGCAGCCACCCTTCCCGGCGCGCCGGGTCCAGGCCGGGAAATTCGGGTTTGGTGTAGCTGACCAACAGCAGCTCTTCGCAGGCCTCCTGCGCACGATTGATCAACAGTTCGTGGCCCTTGTGCAGCGGGCAGAATTTGCCCACCACGAGGCCGCGTTTATAAAGGTTCATGCCACTGCTTCCTGCAAATCCGAGGTGTATTGAATGATCTTGTCTTCCGCCTGCAAAGTCTCGACCGTAATGGCGCCGAAAAAGGGGGCGAGCAAGGCGCGCGCCCGGTCGGCTTGCGGCATGGCGCCCGGCGCCAGGCGCAGTACGACACTGCCGTCGCCATGCTGGTGCACGCCGAACAGGGCGATGGCCAGCGGCTTCAGGGCGTGCGTGATGTCGATATTGTTGATCCATTCGCCGTTGATCATCCTGTAGCGCAAGGGGCTGCGCCCCGCCAGGCCCACCAGCACGGGACCGTGCGGTCCATGCGTCAGCGAGGCGTAATCGCCCGTGCGGTAGCGCACCAGGGGCAGGCAGAAGTTAAAACCGCCCGTTACGGTGATTTCGCCGCGCTCCCCGTCGGCCACGGGCCGCCCTTCCCTGTCGAGGATTTCCACGTACAGCCGGTGCTGCAGCAGCACGTGGCCGCCCGCCTGTTCGTCGTAGACGGCCACGGGACCCACTTCATTGAGCGAATAGATGTCGAGCACGGGGCAGCCAAAACGTTCTTCCAGGCGCGCCCGCATGCCGGGCAACAGCATCATCGACACGGACAGCAGCGCGGCCGGCCTGTGCGTCATGGACAAGGTCAGCAGCTCGGCAAACGAAATGGGGTCACCCGCGATCAATTCGGGCGCCATGGCGTCCAGGTAGCGCGCGCGGTCATCCGGCTCGCGCCAGTCGTCCACGTGCAGGTTGATCTTCGCCAGGCCCGATTCGTCCATCGTGGGCGTGACGGAGACATAGGTGAAGCAGCGACGCTGATGCCCCAGCAGCATGACGCCCACCTGTCCCGCGCCATGGCGTAAAGTCACGCCAAAACGCCGCAGCGCGCGCTTGTGGAAGGCCAGGTAGCGCCCCGCCACCAGCGGGTGCGAAGCGATCAGCAACGGGTGGCCCGTGGTGCCCGTGGTCTGGAAATTGATCATGCGCGCCAAGTCCGCATCGTCGGGCACGAAGGCGGCGATATCGTGCGCCAGTTCGGCGCGGCTGATGGGCGTTGCATCGATGAGACGCGCCGGTGGCGAACCGCAGGCACGATAGTAGGGCACCGTGGCATAAGTCGCCCTGAGAAACTCCGGCAGCCAGGATGGCGGCGCGGCGCGGCTCCAGCTGATCGCCGCATCCATGACTTCCTGCTCATAGACACGCAGGGCAGCCACCTCCGCCGCCAGCAGCTTGTTGCCGCTGCGGTTGCGGTACTGGGGGGCGGCCGGATGGCTGCGCAGTTTTTCCAGCATGCGCGCACCCGCTTGCGTCAGCGTGGGACAGTAGTGGCGGTCCGATTCCCAGGCGCCGCCCGGCAGATTGACATCAGGTTTGCCAGCGAGCGTCATTCGCGCGACCACTTGTCGGCCGATTCCTCGGCCGCCTTCTTCGCCAGCGCCTCGCGGATCTCCCGCGCGCGCTGTTCGGCCAGCCGGCTCGCTTCGAGCAGGCGGCGGCGCTCCGTGCCGCTGATGGCGGACAATCTGTCCGTCGCCTGCGCCACGCTTTCATCACGGGGCCGAAACGCCAGGCGCGCCAGCACGATGCGCGCCAGCTCCTCGCGCCGCTCCGGGTCGTGCGTGAACTGGTGGGCTGGCGTGGCGGCGGCCAGTTCGCGTGCCGTTTCGCCCAGCACCTGCAGCAAATCCTGCTGCCGCAATTGCTGGCCGATGAACCACTCGTCGGCCAGCAGCCAGCACAAGATCATGGCCAGCGCCAGGCGATTGCGGTCCGCCTTCACTTGCGCGCCGATAAAACCCTGCAGTGACGCGGCCGGCGTACGCGCGCCATGCAACAGCAAAATGTCGTTGACCAGTGCGGCAACCGCCACCGCCTGCGCGTTGGCGACGCCGGCGATGCGGGGCTCGGCGAGGAACTCGGCGGGCGTGTCGGCCAGGCGGTGGGTCAGGGTTTCGAGGTGGGGACCGATTTGCATCATGATGTCATTACCTCAACCCAACGGCAAATGCTGGGGTCAGACCCGCCGGGTCTGACCCCGGAATTCTGCTGCGCATATTCATCTTATTTAACTCTTCACATAATGCCTGCGGCTGAACGCCCGCGCAAAGTCCAGCAAGTCTTCGTAGCGCTCGACGGCGTGGATATCCCAGCCCTGCTCGCGGCGCGCCCGTTTCAGGTCGTCATAGGTTTGCTGCAGCCACTTGTTGGCCGCCACGCCATCCCAGCCGCGCTCCAGGTTCAGGGCCATGGTGCCACCCGCACCGCCCTGCGCCAGCGCCTTGGCGGAAATATCCCAGCCGCTGTTGCCCAGTTCATCGTCGTCGAACATGGTGGTGATGCCATCGTCGGAAATCATCAGGATGTGTACGGGCCGTTCGCGCCTGGCCGCATACGTCTGGCGCAGGCGGTGGATGGGGAAGCAGGTGCCGCCGCCAAAAAATTCCGTCAGCACGCCCAGGATCATGTCTTCATCGCGCACGAAACCTGGCGTCTGCATCACCTCATTCTTGCCGCTCCACAGGGTCACCTGCACTTTCGCGCCAGCGCGCAGGGCGGACAAGGCGATGACGGCGCCAGCCAGGGTCAGGAACGAGGTGTGCGCCTGCGGGTTGGGCATGGAGCCGGAACTGTCCACGTACATGTCCAGGTCGACGGGCACGGCGTCGATGGCGCGCGCCGGTTCGCGGCCAACCACGCGGCGCATGGTGGTCACGCCGGGCACAGGGCGCGGCGACTGCATCACGGATTGCAGCCAGTCGATGTCTTCCAAAGGGTCGCCGATCTCCCACGCTTCCAGCCCTTCCATCTGCGGCTCCTGCGACTCGGGCGCGGGGCGGCTGGGAAACGCCACCAGGTGCGGCAAAGCGCGTTCGCGGTAGTAGCGGATAGCGATCTCATGGTCGCTCAGGTTGATGCCCGAGGCCTTCAAAATGTCGCCCAGCTCGAACGGCTCGCGCAACTGGCCGCCACCCGCCCTGGCCGGCGCCTCGGCTTGCGGCTCTTCACCGTCGAGGCCGGAGATGCGCTTGTCGTGCACGGGATGGATGGCGCCGCCCTCTTCGTCATCCTCGATCTGCTGCGCGCCATACGTCTGGCAGCCACGGGCCGCGTCGCGCGTGTCCTGCAGGTAGCGGCTGGGGTCAAGACTGCCACCCAGGGCATCCGTGTCGTCCACCAGGTAAGGCAACAGCAAGGTGGCGAAGCGCCCCGCCGCCAGCATCCAGTCGTTCGCGTAGACGCGGATCAGGCGCGCACCCAGCCAGGCATCCGTGTCCAGGCGCTCGTCGGCCTGGCCGCCGCCCAGTTCACCCTTTTCCAGCTGCCACAGGTTTTCATAGATGCGCATGTACAGGGTCCACACGCCGCCGCTGGCCCTGGCCTTGCCGTCCGGCGAAGGCTCGCGGCCCTGCTGCAGCTTGCGATAAATGTCGGCCATGCGCAAATTCGCCTGGCGCTGCAGCCGGTCGTTGATGAACAGGTCCGTATACAGGTTGGCCACCATGGGCGCGTGCTGCTCCAGGGTGGGCAAGGCACGGCGCATGCGCGCCAGCAAGCGGAACTGGTCGCTGGCACTGCCTGGCGCGAGGATGTGGTGGCCGATTTCATGCGCGAGGATTTCCAGCGCATAGTCGTCCAGGCCCAGCTCCGTCACCAGCGGCAAGTCGACCACGACGCTCTGGTCCAGCAGGCGGATCATGGCAAAGCTGCCGGACAGCCCCTTCTTGCTGGCCTGGACGTGGCTGGTGCACAGGCTCGGGTCGCGCAGGCGCGTAAATTTGCTCCACACGGCAAGGGCCTCGGGCCAGGCAGCCTGCCAGGCGTCGATCAGGGCGGGTTCGGCGTCCTTCTTCATGCGAGCGGCAGCAAGCGGATCGCGTGCGTCCACGGCGACGTGATGGCAACTGTATGCGCATTGGCGGCGATAGCGATGTCGCCGGGCGGCACATCGAGCACGATGCTGCGCGCGCCGATATGCAGGCTCGCACCATCGACGCGCACGGACGATGGCTGCCCGTTTGGCGCCTGCTCGAACTCCTGCGCCGTGGCGCTGTGCAGCACGGCGCCGCAGGCGTCGGCCACCAGCAGGTAGTGGCGCTCGGCGCTGCGCACGACAAAACCGTCGTTTGTCGCGCGCACTTGCGGCGGCGTGCCGAAAGCGCCACCGAGGCCGCTGAAGCTGCCAAACTCCCTGCCCTCGGCATTGCCGCGCCAGGGATTCGCCAGCAACTGCGCATACACCTGCGGCCAGTGCGCAGCCGGCTCGCCAAAGGCGGCCAGCGCCAGCGCAGGCGGCAAGGTATCGGCGGCGGCCAGCGCGCCCAGGCGGAAATGCGCGACACCGGCGCGCCAGGCCAACACCTGGCCCACGGCGCGCAGCTGCGCCACCGTGGCGATCTGCGCTGCCAGGGCAGCCAGCTCGCGCTGCCACTGCGCGGGACGCGCGCCCGCCACGGAGGCTATGTGGATGGCGGCGTTGCTGAGCATGCCCAGCACCTCGACGGGCGCCGTCGCCAGCAACGGCGCAAACGATGGCGCCAGTTCGCGCCAGACGCTATTGAGGAGGGGATTTTTCGCCGCCGGACCTGCCAGGCCGTGGCCCACCAGCTCCAGGGCCATGTCGTAGGCGGCCAAGGTGACGCCGCCTGCGCGCTCAGGCGCAGCGGCGGCCACGGCCACTACCAGCGGATCGACGCCATCGTGCAGGAAAGCGCCGAAGGCGGCCATGTCCAGCGATGGAAAACGCCGGCGCGCTTCCTCAGCGCGGCCGTTGAACTGGGCGCGGCCGCTGGCAAGTATCGAGGCAAAAGCAGGAGAGATCATCGCCGCTCCTCAATCGCTGTGCGAGAAGTGCAGCAGATAACGTTCATCCCCCAGTTCGAACGCGATCTCGTCCCAGTGGATGGCGTACCAGAAACCGGCGGGTGGGGTCATCGTCACTGCATGCAGGGAGAATCCGCCCAGTGCATCGTCGAGCGAATCGATGAAGGCGGCCACCAGTTGAGCGCGAAAGCGCCCCGGTGGCGCCGCCTGCATGTGCTGCGATGAGAAAAACCAGCGCTGGCACACCGACTCCAGGTGCGTACGCGCGCACGGCGCCGGCTCGATGCGCCACAAGGCTGCCGGCAAGTCGCGTGCGGGCTCGATGACGTTCAAGGCATAATCTTCGACGCGCAAGCCCAGCGCCGTGGCGAGATCGGGTGCGTCGGGCAGGCACTGCAACTCGTAGCTCGCGCACAGGTCGCTCGCTTCGCCATTGATTATGGCCAGCGCTTCCAGGAAGCCTTGACAATGAAGGATACTCATTGCGAACGTAGCCAGCTACGGTAATTTGTATAGCGCTGATGCAGGTACTTGAGCTTGAGCAGGTCGTCGTACAGGGGGCCATACAGCTTGCGCCCTTTCGTGCGTTCGCCGATCAGCTTTTCGATGCGGTTCAGGCGTGCCAGGGTTTCGCGCTCGCTGACGCCATCGAGGCCCAGGTCGAATTCGGCCGACAGGACGCCGACGGGATCATCGCGGTCCAGGTCCAGGCGGTTGAATTCATCGTTCGACAAATCGAACAGGCGACGCAGCCAGCCCAATCTATCGCTGCGGTAGGCGGCGTTTTCCGGCAGCGCGAAAAATGGCGCGTCCGGGTCCGGCTGCAGCTTGTTATGCAGGACGAAGGGCAGCACCTGGCGCAAGTCTTCCAGCTCCACCTCGCCGTTACCGCGGAAGTAGGCCATGGCCTTGGCGTAGATCAGCAGCGCCATCAGGGTGCGCACGGAGATGCCGTTCAGGGTCTGGCAGCCCAGGTCCTTCAAACGGTCGCGCCCATTGTCGGCCGCCTGCGCGGCGCCACGGTCGGCGCCGGCCAGGCGGGCCGTATCCTTGGTCATGTATTCGAACTGGCCGCCCGCCGTCTCGAACAGCTCGAACTGGCTGGCGAAAAATTCCAGGCGGCGCCGCACGGCGTCGGGTATGCCCACCTGGCGGATGGATACGCCAATTTGATCCACCTCCCCTTCCGTGAAGATGATCTCGGGCGGTACCAGTTCTTCGGGGCGCACGTTTTCTTCCACGCGCAGCAGCAGTTCATTCAGGAAGCGCGGATTGAAAGCCAGCGCCTGCACCGTCACGTCGACCCGGTCGCGCAGCGCTTCGATCACCTGATACGTACCTCCGCCCTGGTCGTCGTTGGCCGTCAAATACCAGGCCGCTTCCGGGCATTCGTAAATATGGTTCAGCACTTCCGCGTAATTGTCGCCCATGACGGTGAGCAGCGCGCTCTGCGTGCGCGTGGGGATGCGATTGTATTCATCGACGATTTTGACGCGCATGCCCAGCCAGGCGCGCCAGGCGATGCGGATATCGTCCATGCTTTGCGCGTTCACCAGGTCGGCAGGCAGCGGATTGCCCAGCAAGTCGGCCACCGTCATCTGCGGGTGGCCATGCTGCATGGCGCGTTTGACTTCCTTGACGGAGGAACCGGCCAGCACGCCCATCAGCAGCGCGCTGGCCGTCTTGCCCCGCCCCGGCCCGCCGACGAACAGACATTTGCGGCGCGTGGCAAAGGTCAGCAGGGGCAGCAAAATAAAACTGGAATAGCTTTGCGCCGACGGCAAGTTCAGGGTGCGGCGGCTGTCGCCCACCGAATACGTCTGCGACGGGCCATCGTTGTACTCGATGTCGTAATGGGGGCTGATGATGGCGTGGTTGACGATCCAGAAATAGGCCTGGCGCAGTTTTTCATCGAAAGGTCGCGCTTGCTCCTCGCCTTCTGCTCCCAGCGCGATGGGCCCCTGGTACAGGTCCGCCACGTCGAACTGCCGCGCGGCAGGCGCGGCCTTGGGCTTGGTGGGGGCTTGGGACAGGCGCTGGAACAAATTGAAGGCGGACATGGTTCGTTTACTTTAAATGGGGTCAGACCCGGCGGGTCTGACCCCGGGTACGAAATTATTGCATATCGTTCCCATTACGCCTTGTTCAAATCAACAACCGTTTCATCCATCCTGCGCCAGCGCCACCAGCCCAGCGCCACGCAGGCCACCAGCAAGGCCAGCAAACCCGCCACTTCATGGCGGATTTCATACAGCGAGGCGCCCATCTGGTTGAGCGCGACAAAGCCCTGGATGCCGGCCGTGGATGGCAGCAGCCAGCGCAGCCATTGCAGCACGACGGGCATGGATGACACAGGCCAGGTCAGGCCAGCGAGGAACAGCACGGGCATCGAGGTGGCGATCATCAGCTGCGTGCCCCGTTCGCGCGTGCGGAACAGCATGCCCAGCAGCATGCCGAAAGCCGCTTCCGCCAGAGAGAACAGCACCAGCAGCAAGAGCATGCCGCCGAAGTTGCCGCCACGGGGGTAATCCTGGAACCAGAAGACGAAACCGAAGAAATAGCAGCAGTTGATGAATGCCACGCAGGCAAACGCCAGCAGCATGCCCGCATAGCCGCCCGCCCTGCGCCGGCCCGCCAGGGGAAAACTCTTGCGCTGATACCAGGTGCCGAACAGCATGGTCATGCCAATCAGCAAGGTCTGCTGCACAATGAGAGTAGCCACTCCTGGCACAACATACGCGCCATAGCCTTCCTTGACGTTAAACAGGGGCACGGCGGTGAAGGCGATGGGCGAGCGCTGCTGGTTGGCCTGGATGGTGGACGGCGTACCCGCGCCCAAACGCTTGAGCTCAATACCAGCCGACACGGTGCCCACCACTTCGGCCAGGCCATTCAGGGCCACCTTGTTGAGCATCAGATACAAGCCATTGCCCGCCACCTGCGCGTGGGCGGCGCGGCCGGCCAGCACATCTGTCTGCAAGCCGTCGGGTAGAATCAATACGCCCATGACCTTGTCGCGCCACAATAAATCTTGCGCGACCGGCAAGTCCGGCGTGACGGCGATCACGTCCAGCGACGGATGGGCCATGGCAAAGCGCGTCAACTGGCGCGACATGGCACTGCGGTCCTGGTCGACGACCGCCACGGGCACGCGCTGGACGATTTCCGTCGAGTATGGCAAAGGATAAAAGAAGGAATAAATGATGCCGCCGATGAACAGCAAGGTCAGCGCGCCCTTGTCTGTCAGCATGGCGCGCCAGGTGGCAATAAAGGCGGACCAGCAGCTATTCATGTGCGCCCCCAGGCATCCGGAGCATTCGCGCGGCGCGCCAGCAGGAATACGCCCACGGCGCCACAGCCGATGGCAAAGCCAGCCAGTATCAACATTTCCTGCACGCCATAGCGCCACGGCGCGCCGGCCAGCCAGTATTTGGTTTGCAACTGCAAATAGTGCGTGAGCGGCAAGGCTTCCGCCCAGGCGCGGCCCGGCGCCGGCATGGCCATCAAGGGAAAGGCCTGGCCCGCAAACGCGAACGCCGGCGCCGTAATAAATGCCGCGCCCGACAGGGCCAGGCGCAAGGACAGGGTAGCGGCTATCAACAAAGTGGCCAGACCGCAGTAGGCGAGCACCAGCAGCAACATGCTCAGCAGCAAGGCCGGCAAGCTGCCCGCCACGGCCCAGTCCCGCGCCAGGCTGAAAAACAACAGATACAGCAGCGCCAGCGCACTGTAGGCGATGAGGGGAAACAACAGCTTGGCGCCGACGGCGCGCAGCCAGCTACCATTGGCCGAGGCCAGCCATTGCGGCACCGTGCCGTCGCGCAACTCGCGTCCGACGGAGGTGACCACGGCGACGACGATGAAAATCTGCAGCATGGCCGGCATCAGGGCCAAGGTCAAAAACGCTTCATAGCTGATGTTTTCATTATACAAACTGTTCAAGGTCGTGCGTATCGGTTCGAACTGGGCCGCCGCCTGCACGCCCGACATGCCCTTTTTCATCCTCGCCGTCATCTCGATGCCGGCCGACAAGGTCGTGCTGACCGTACGCACATCACGCAGCAAGGCGCCCGCATGCGAGGAAAACTGCGCGTTGTACAACCACTGTACGGTGGCTTGGCGGCCACCCAGCAATTTCTGTTCAAAATCATTCGGGATCAGCAGATAGCCAAACGCCGTGCGTTCGCGCAAGCGATGCAGGGCTTCGTCGCTGGACGCCACTTTCGCCGTGACCTCGATACCAGGTGAGGCGTCGAGCCAGCGCGTCAGCTGGCGCGACAGGGTGGAGTTGTCGTTATCGATGACGACGATGGGCAAGTCGCGCGCGATGCCGGCAGAAAACACCAGCCACAACATGCCGCACAGCACGACGGGAATCCAGCTGAGCATGCCGAAGTCCCAAAAATCGCCGCGCAGCCGCGCCCACTCGCGCGCCAGCGTAGAGACCGGCCCTTTATCCGCTTCGTTCATCGGCTATCAGAGCGGTGGAAACACGACCGACATGCCCGGACGCAAGCCATCGACCTTGATGGCCGGGCGCAGCCGGATTTCAAATGTGCGCAAGTCCGTGCCGCCCGGACGGGCCGCGCGCCACGTGGCGAAGTCCGGCAGCACGGCCACGGAGCTGACCTTGAAACTCACTTGCTGCTTCAGCGCCGGCACGTTGGCCGTATGCGTGCTGCCCATGCCAAACGCTGCCATGTCATCTTCGCGCACCTGCAGCACGGCCCAGGCGTCATCGAGGTTCACCAAAGTAATCACCGGGAAACCTTGCGGCGCCAGTTCGCCCGGCTGTATCTGGATCTTGCTGACCTGGCCCGCCACCGGCGCGGCGATCTTCGTTTCCGCCAGGGCGATCTGCGCTTCCGTCAACACGGCGCCCACCTGGCGCGCCTGGGCGGCGGCGGCCGTCTTGTCTTCCGGACGGGCGCCCGTTTGCGCCATGTCATACTGCGCGCGGGCAGCTTGCGCCAGCTGGTCGGCGGCGCGCCATTGCGCTTGCGCCTCGTCACGTTTCTGTTGCGCAATCACGCCTTGCTCGAACATATTGTTGACGCGGGTATAAGTGGTTTTGGCAATATTCGCCCCCGTTTGCGCCCGCTCCCAGTTGGCTTTGGCGGCACGTACTTCCTCGGGCCGTGCGCCCGCTTGCGCCTTCTTTGCCACGGCATCGGCCGCCTGCGTGGCGGCCGTCGCTTGCGCTATCTTCGCATCGACTTCCGGACTCGTCAGCTGGAACAGCAGCTGGCCTTTCGGCACCGTCTGGCCCAGCTTGACGTACAGTTCGCCCACCCTGCCCGGCACTTTCGACGACACATTGACTTCCTGCGCATCCATCTGTCCCTGCAAAGGCAGGCGCTGCGGCTGAAATGCCTGGTACAGGCCCCAGCCCACGAAGGCCAGAACAATGAGGGCGGCGCCGATGGCCAATGGTTTTTTGGAGGTACTCATTATTATTTGTCCACAGGTAATTGGATATCGGCCGCAGCGGCCAGGCTGCCCAGGCGCTGCGTCTCGCCTGTCGCTTCCAGCAATTGCGCCAGCCCCATCACATAGTTATAGGCAGTCTGCGCTCGCTGCGTTTCCACCTTGGCCAGGTTCAGGCGCGCGTCGACGACTTCCAGCGAGGTCACTTGCCCTTGCTGGAAGGCCACCGTTTGCAAACGGATATTTTCGCGCGCCAGCTCCACCGACGACGCCGTGGACAGATACTGGATGCGGGCGTTTTCCAGCGCGCGCCAGTTCTTTTCGATCAGAGTGGAAATGTCTCGCTCAGCCTGGCGCGCCACCACTTCCACCCGCTCCTGGTCGAGCTTGGCGGCGGCGATCATCTTGCCTGTATTGATGCGGTGCACCAGCGGCACGGACACGACCAGGCCGACGGCCCAGTTTGAGCGCACGAGTTTTTCGTTGCCGCGATTCAAATTGTAGTTACCGATGGCAAACACGGTGGGCGCGTATTCCTTGCCATGCAACTTCAAGGCTTGCTCGGCCTGCACGCGCTTGCTGTCGATCTTTTTCCAGTTCGCGTTTTCGCGCATGCCCGTGCTGATGAACGATTGCAAGGTGCCAACGGGCAAGCTATTGACGAACAGCGGCGTGCTGGGCCGCACTTGCGTGTTGACGGCAAGCAAACGGTCGAGCGCCACTTGCGCGATTTCCTCATCGCTGCGCGCCTGCGCTTCCTCGCTGCGGGCGCTATCCAGGGCCACGTCGGCGCGCAAGCGTTCCGCGCGCGAAATCAGGCCGCCCTTTTCCAGCTTGGCCGCGTCGCGCTGGTGCTGCGTCACGCCGACCGTCACTTCGGCCCGCACGGCCACCACACGCTTGGCCAGCAACAACTGGAAATAGCGCTGCGCCACCAGGGTAGCCAGTTGCTCTTCCGCTTCCGTGCGCTCCGCCTGTGCGGCCAGGGTCAGGCTGGAAGCGAGTCCCTTGACGGCGTCCAGGCGCCCGCCCGTGTAGATGGGCCACATGCCCAGCAAGCCGAACGAGGTCAAATCCGTCACCACTTCGCGGTTCAGGGAATTGGGGATGTGCGGCGTGGGCAAGCCGGGGATGGGCGGCAGCACTGATTCGATACCGCCCACCACGCCCGACAAACCGCTCGTATCGATACTCAAATCCGTCGACAGACGGCCGCGAAACGCCGTCAAGTCCACGGAAGGTCCGTCGATATTCGACAAGGCTTCCGCTTTGAGTGTTTTTGCGCGCACGTCGAGCGCGGCGCCCTGCACGGCGCCCGAAGCCTTTGCCGCTTGCTGCAGCGCTTCGCTGAAGGTCAGCGGCGCACCGCCCGGCATCTGCGCCAGGGCGGGCAGGGCCGCGCCTAGCGCGCTCGCCAGCAATACTGATAAGTGTCCTTGCAATCTGCCCATGTAGCGTCCAGTCAATGAATGAGGGGAAAGCACGGGGTTGCCATGTTTATACTTTCACAATAGCAATTATATCTACGGATGTCTATTCCAGCCTGCACTATTGGTTACGGTAGCTGCCATGTCAAAACGGGCGCCTCTTGCGGGGTGCCCGCTTGACTTGGAGCAAGCAGCTACCCACTTGCTGCTTCGCCTACTTGACGCCCGTTTCCTCGGCCAGGCGGAACGCCGCGTCGTTCGGCTTCATCCCGTTCAGCCGCCCCTGCGAAAACTCCGCGCCATGCATTTGCGCGGCCAGCGCTTCATCGACTACTTGTACTTTTGCTCTTCATTCATCGGGGAGAACAGAAAGAACAGGATCCTCTGCGCCTGCAAGGGCGTGACTAGTAATGGTTTGGACGATACCAGAGTGCCTTGCGCACCAGCGGCGTCTCCTCGGGCAAGTCAGGATTGGCCAGTTCCAGCACGTACCGATGGGACAGCTTCAAGCCATCTGCGAGACGACCAAAATGCCGCTGGAACAGCTGCGCGAAACTGCCATCGGCGAGCATGGTTTCCAGCCCGATTTCAATGTGACGTACCAGTTCCGGCCGGTGCTTGCCGACAAAAAAATACAGCGCCGCCGGGTAGCGGATGACCAGATGGGCATCGAGTGCCAGCGGCAATTGCGCATGGCTGGCCAACTCGCTTTGCACCTCGATTACGGAACGGGGAAAGTAATCGATGCGCCCTGCCGCCAGTTGCTGGAACAGGCCTTCGTAGGTGCTCGAGGTATCGAGGCGCAAGCCGTTCGCCTGCAGGATGGCGGAGTCGGGCCAGTCGCGCATCTGGCCGGCAGACAGCCGCGCCAGGGCGGTGATGCTGCGTACGGACCGCAGCAGCTGCGGCTGGCGCGCCTGGATCAGCGCCACGCGCCAGCCGATCAGGCCCCGGTCGATGGGGATGCGCACCGGCAACAATTGCGTTTCGCGCGCGCGGCTCGTCATGGCCCAGACGACATCGACGCTGCCCGACGCCGTGGCGATTTCCTGCATGGCACGCGTCTGCACCATGCGCAGTTCCGAACGGCGCAATGCATACGCCTGGCCCGAACGCGCCAGCGCCATTTGCAGCAAGGCCGTCACGTAACCTTGCTGCGGATCATTGAGCGCCTGGTGGCGCGGATATACGAGCGGTAGCGGCGGCAGCCGCGCATTGACGGCGGCGGCGCCCAACGGCCACAGGCCGGCAAGCATGAGCAGGGGGCGGCGCTGCATGGCCCCTCCTTTCCAGCGCTTTCATAGCGTTCTTATCAGAATGACAGTATCGCGCAGCATGCTGTGCTTGTCGACTGGAATAGGCAGACTATGTAAACAAAAACAACAACTTCGGACCAAGCAAGAGGGGTGGGAGTTAATCCAGATCAATAAACTCGTAAATAAAAAAATAAATCTTGCGTGCCGCTCTGGACGGCATGCACGCCCCTCGCCTACGCTGTTTTTTATTTGAAAAACAAGAGGAACCCATGCAAACAGCGCGCTTGAATATTATCGGGATGGATCACGAAGGCTGCGCCGACAGGCTCACGGGCGCGCTCGAAGCCGTCACCGGCGTGGCCACCGTGTGCGTCTCTCTGGCGCGCCACGGTGCCACGGTGCAATTTGACGAACGGCTGGCCACGCAGGAACGCCTACTGGCCGCCGTCAATGACGCCGGCTTCATGGGCGAGACGACGGCGGTAGAACAGCTGGCCTCGTGCAGCGGCGCCTGCGGCCACTGCCGCCACTGAACGCCTGCTGCCGCCAGCTCCCCGCTCACCCTCCCCGCGCACCCCGGTCGCGCAGATGCGCCAGCACGCGGCGCGGCCCCAGCGCCTGCAGGTCGAATGGCGGCAGCTCGATGGCGTCTAGCGTATTCTTGAACAGCAAGCCCAGCTCCGTATCGCCTTCCAGGCTCAGGCGGCGGCTGAAGAACAGCGTGTCCGGATCTTCCTGGCGCCGCGCCATCAGCATCAAATCGTGCACGCTGGCGGCGATGCACAGGTCCGGCACGTCCACATAACGCTCGGCCACGAACACGGTGCCCTGCCACTCGAAATCGAAGGCGATGCCCGCGTCCAACAGGCGCAAGCGCAGGCTGCGTCCTTCCAGGCTGCAGCGCACATCGTCGGGCAATTGCGGCGCCAGCAAGCGATTCAAGCCTTGCACGAACAGCCAGGAGGCGGGATACGGCGGCAGCTTGGACAGCAATTCGGCCAGCGGCTCGGGCAGCCGGTACGACATGGCGGGCTTGTTCGTGGGAGGCTTGGCAGGGACGGCCAGTCTTTCCAGTTGATCTTGCATGGTGCTTCCTTTCAATGCGTTCAATGGGCGGCGTGCTGTTCCATGCCGGGCTGGCCATGCCAGTAGCCGTCGCAGGCGCCGGCGGGCTGGCAGGCCGCCAGCTGGGCCTGGGCGCCCACGCCGCTGACCTGGCCGCGGCGGGCGCGGTCAAAGATGGCGATGACTTGTTCCGTATGCATCGCCTGCGGGCTGATACGCGCCACCGCCACGCCCATGTCGCGCATGGCGTCGAGTTCGCGCACCAGGTTATAGACTAGTGCCGACTGCGTCTGCGTGCCATTCAGTACGAGGAAGGGCACCTCGTCGCGCGTGCGCAGCAGCAGGCCGTCCGGCTCTTCCAGGCAGCTATAGCCGCAATCGTCCTTCGGCAGGTTGCGGTTGCGCGCCGTGAAACAGCGGGCGGAAAACGCCAGCGGCATGCGGCCGTAGGCAAAGACTTCCGTCTCCAGCCCTTCCGGTTTCTGGCGCTGCATTTCGGCCAGCGCCGTCTGCCCCATTTCCAGCGGCATCACCCAGCGCCGCGCGCCCAGGCGCGCCAGCAGTTGCAGGCTGGGGCCATTGAACAAGTTCAGATGGGGGCCGGCGACAAAGGGCGCGCCCTTTTCCATGCAGTGCACGGCGCCCATGTCGTTGGCCTCGACCGTATAGCGGCCATTGCCCGTGATGCGGCGCAGGGTCGCCAGTTCGGCGCCCGCCTCGATCAGCGCCTGCGTCGACAGCACCACCTCCTTGCCGGCAGCGGCCAGCAGGTCGGCGATATCGAGCCAGTCGGCCAGGCGCAGCTCATGCCGACGCGAGCACACGGTTTCGCCCAGATACACGATATCGACGGCGGTGCCGGCGATCTGCTGGTAAAACTCGAAGACCGTGGCGCGCGGCCAGTAGTACAGCAAAGGACCCAAAGAAAGCTTCAGCATGTTCATCCTCTATTTCCAAGATCTATGATAAGCGCCCAAGGTGTGCTGCTGACCTTCTGCCAGCTTGTCCATGGCCGCCATCCAGCCCGGCTTGACGGCATAGCGTGGATTGCCTTCGCGGCAGGCGTCGATCGCTTCGCGCCACACGCGCGTGACCTGGGCCACGTAGGCGGGACTGCGTTGGCGCCCTTCGATTTTCACGGCGCGCACGCCCATGGCGATCAGTTGCGGCAGCAGCGCCAGGGTGTTCAGGCTGGCCGGTTCCTCGATCGCGTAATATTCTTCGTCATTGACTTCGAAACGCCCCTTGCACAGGGTGGGATAGCTGGCGTTTTCGCCTGGCGCATAGCGGTCGATCAGCACGCCGTTCAGGCGCGATTCCAGACCGTTCGGCGTTTCCAGCCAGCGCACGGATTTCGCCGGCGAGCACACGCCGTGCGTATTCGGCGCCTCGCCCGTCGCATACGACGATAGTGCGCAGCGCCCTTCGACCATCACGCACAGGCTGCCGAAGCCGAATACTTCGATCTCCACCTCCGTCTTGCTGATCAATTGCTCCACCTGCGCCATCGACAGCACGCGCGGCAGCACGGCGCGGGCGATGCCGAAGTGCTCGTGATAGAAGTTGATCGCTTCATAATTCGTGGCCGAGCCCTGCACAGACAAATGCAGGCGCAGCTGCGGCTGGTGCTGGGCCGCGTAGGCCATAAGGCCCGGGTCGGCGACGATCATGGCGTCGATGCCCGCCGCGGCGGCACGGTCGATGGCGCTGCGCCACACGGCCCAGCTGTGCGGCTGCGGATAGGTATTCAGTGCCAGCAGCACCTTGCGTCCATACTGGTGGGCGTAGCGCACGCCTTCGGCGATGGCCTTCTCGTCGAAATTGAGGCCGGCGAAATTGCGCGCATTGGTGGCGTCGCGAAAGCCCAGGTAAACGGTATCGGCGCCATTGTCGACAGCCGCTTTCAAGGCAGGCAGGCTGCCGGCGGGGCAGACCAGTTCCAGCGGTCCGGCCACGCGGGTGGCGGTGGTTGATTCAAGCATCATGATGTTCACAGTCCTGTATCGGCTCAGGGTGCAGACTATAGCCCCGCCCATGCCGCCCAGTCCTTGACGCAGGTGAAGGAATGCATGCATGGCTGGCGCACCTTCAACTTGCTTGACCTGGCTGTAAAATGCCCATCTTTCCTCCTGTTTCAGTTCCCACCATGACCCGCAAACCGCTGCTGATTTTCCTTCTGACCCTGTTCCTCACCGCGCTGCAAGTGCAGTGGGCCGGCCCGACCGATGGCTATGACGCAGGGACCATCTCCGTGCTGTCGCCGGAAGTACTGGGCGCCTATCCGGGCGTGCTGCTGCTGTTCCTGCTGGCCGTGTTCGCGCGCCGTCAAATGCCGCTGCTGCGTCAGGCCGCCATCTGCACGGGCCTGCTGGCCATCTACTGGCTGCTGGCGAACTACGCCACGTTCGACGCGCGCGTGGCCAGCTGGAGCACCTATACGCCGCTGGAAATCTGGACCCACGTGCTGCCCGCCTCCGTCGCCAGCATCGCCGCCTGCGGCGCCGCGTTCTTTTGCGCGAGCTGGCTGATCCTGCGCGAAACACGCTGGAACAAAACCGGCTGAGGTGGTTTTTTCACCTGGATCAAGGATATGCGAATCGCTTGCACGCCACCTTTGACCGCACTACATTTAGTGGATAACCTTCATAAAAACACCGCATGTTGTGTTTATTGGAGGTTTCATGACGACGAATGCAGTTTCCCCCACACGCGGCCAGGTCGATGTCGCCGCGTCCATCAATGAATACCTGGAACGGCGCGACTGGCGCGTGAACGCCAATGCCAACCAGGGGTATTCCCTGGGTGGACTGATCCTCAATGTGTCGGGCAAGGTCATCGCCAACTACTGGCTGGACCAGGTGTATCCGCCGGCAGTGGGCGCGGCGCACCGCGAAGCGGCGCTGCACATCCACGACCTCGACATGCTGGCCGGCTATTGCGCCGGCTGGTCGCTGCGCACCCTGCTGCATGAAGGCTTGAATGGCGTGCCGGGCAAGATCGAATCGGGTCCGCCGAAACACATGTCGAGCGCCATCGGCCAGATCGTCAATTTTCTGGGCACCCTGCAAAATGAATGGGCCGGCGCCCAGGCGTTCAGCTCCTTCGACACCTACATGGCACCCTACATCCGCAAGGACAGCCTGCGCTACGAAGACGTGCGCCAGCATATGCAGGAGCTGATCTTCAACCTCAACGTGCCATCGCGCTGGGGCACGCAGACGCCGTTTACCAACCTCACCTTCGACTGGGTCTGCCCGGACGACCTGCGCGAGCAGATTCCCGTCATCGCCGGCCAGGAGATGGACTTCAGCTATGGCGAGCTGCAGGCGGAGATGGACATGATCAACCGCGCCTACATCGAGATCATGATGGCGGGCGACGCCAAAGGCCGCGTCTTCACCTTCCCCATCCCCACCTATAACATCACCGAGGATTTCGACTGGCATAGCGAAAATGCCGAACGCCTGTTCGAGATGACAGCCCGCTACGGCCTGCCCTACTTCCAGAATTTCATCAATTCGGAACTCAAGCCGAACATGATCCGCTCCATGTGCTGCCGATTGCAACTGGACTTGCGCGAACTGCTGAAACGGGGCAATGGCCTGTTCGGTTCCGCCGAGCAGACGGGCTCCCTGGGCGTGGTGACCATCAACTGCGCGCGCCTGGGCCATTTGTGGCGCGGCGACGAAGCGGCGTTGATGGCGGACCTGGACCGCCTGCTGGAACTGGGCAAGACCAGCCTGGAAATCAAGCGCAGCACCATCGAGGAATTGATGCAGCAAGGCCTGTTTCCCTACACGAAGCGTTACCTGGGTACCCTGCGCAATCACTTTTCCACTCTGGGCGTGAACGGCATCAATGAAATGATCCGCAATTTCAGCGGCGACGCTTACGACATCACGGCACCGGAAGGCCATGCGCTGGCCGTGCGCCTGCTCGACCACGTGCGCGCCCGCATGGTGCAATTCCAGGAAGAAACGGGCCATATGTATAACCTGGAAGCGACGCCGGCCGAGGGCACCACCTACCGCTTTGCCCGCGAAGACCGCAAGCGCTATCCCGCCATCCTGCAGGCCGGCACCGTCGACAACCCGTATTACACGAACTCGTCGCAGCTGCCCGTGGGCCACACGGACGACCCGTTCGAGGCGCTGGAATTGCAGGACGCGCTGCAGCGCAAGTACACGGGCGGCACGGTGCTGCACCTGTACATGACGGAAGCGCTGTCGGACGCGAATGCCTGCCGCGAACTGGTGAAACGCGCCCTGAGCCGCTTTTCGCTGCCCTACATCACGGTCACGCCCACGTTTTCCATCTGTCCGCGCCATGGCTACCTGGCCGGCAAACATGAATTCTGCCCCACCTGCGACGCGGAACTGATCGCCCGCAAGCAAGCCCACCCTGCTCCATCACTTGAGGAAACGCCATGAATGCACGTCCCGACTTCACTCCCGCCATCACCCTGCTCGACACCGAACGCCAGCGCTGCGAAATCTGGACCCGCGTGATGGGCTACCACCGTCCTGTCGCCTCGTTCAACATCGGCAAGCAGGGCGAATTCCACGAGCGCCAGTATTTTACGGAAGCGAGCGCCCGGCTTGGCCAGCCCGCCTGCCATGGCTGAGTTGAAAGTGGGCGGCCTGACGCCCTTTTCCGCCACCGACTACCCGGGCAAACTGGCCGCCGTGGTCTTCGTGCAGGGCTGCCCCTGGCGTTGCGGCTATTGCCACAATCCCCATCTGCAGACGCGCACGCCGCAGGGCACCATGCCCTGGCAGGACGTACTGACCTGGCTGCGCCGCCGCGTGGGCCTGGTCGACGCCGTCGTCTTCAGCGGCGGCGAGGCGTGCATGGACCCGGCGCTGGCGCGCGCCATGCAGGACGTCAGGGAACTGGGGTTCGGCGTCGGCCTGCACACGGCTTGCATCTATCCGCAGCGCCTGCAGGAAGTGCTGCCCCTGGTCGATTGGGTGGGCTTCGACATCAAGGCGCCGTTTGCCGACTATCGTCATGTGACCCGCGTGGCCGGCAGCGGCGACCCGGCGCGCGCCTGCCTGGACGCCATCCTCGCCAGCGGCGTCGCCTACGAATGCCGCACCACCACCCACCCGGACTTGCTGCCGGACGAACAGCTGCTGGCCCTGGCCACCACCCTGGCCGCCAAAGGCGTCGACAACTACGTGCTGCAGCAGTTCCGCGCCGAAGGCTGCCTGGATACGGCGCTGGCCGGGCGCCCCCTGCACGGCTATCCTGCGGCGCGCACCGTGGCGCAAATCGGCGCCATGTTTCCCCGTTTTACATTCCGTAATCATGGCAATTGAGCTAGTCGCCACATAATTGCTGAAAGCCCCACAAAATTACCCGTTCTGCAACGCTGAAAAGTCTTGCGTGCTGTAATGTATCAACTGTGTTGCGCACCACGTGCAGCCCGTCAGATTCCTCACACAGCATTACAGATAAGCGTCATCCATGAACGATTTCACCGCAGTCAGCCCAGGCATCCCTTCCACCCACGCCGATATCCTGTACGGCCCGCCGCGACCGGATCTGCTGCGCGAGGAAGTGCTGGCCGACCTGCTCGAAGCGACCGCCCGCCGCTGCCCTGGACAGATCGCCCTGATCGATGGCGAGCGCCGCATCACGTATGCGGAACTCGATGCCCAGGCGGGTCTGGCCGCGTCGCGCCTGGTGGCGGCCGGCGTCAAGCCCGGCGACATCGTGGGCCTGTGGCTGCCGCGCGGGGCCCCTCTGCTGCTGATGCAGGCGGCGATTGCCAAGGCGGGTGCCGCCTGGCTGCCCGTCGATGAAGACACGCCCGTCGAGCGCCTGCAGGTGTGCCTCGATGACGCCAATGGCGCTGGCGTCGTCAGCTGTACGCAGTTCGCGCCGCGCCTGTCTGATGCTGGCATTAAACGCCCCGTATGGACGGCGGAAAGCCTGCTGGCCCCCGCCGCACCGGGCGAACACTTGCCCGCGCGCGGCGCCGTGCTGCCCGAACACCCGGCGTATGTAATCTACACCTCCGGCTCCACGGGCAAGCCCAAGGGCATATTGATCAATCAGCGCAGCATCTGCCACTTCCTGCGCAGCGAAAACGCCGTGCTGGAAGTGACGCAGGCCGACACCGTCTACCAGGGCTTTTCCGTCGCCTTCGACATGTCGTTCGAAGAAATCTGGATCGCCTACCTGGTGGGCGCCACCCTGTGGCTGGGACCCAAGGATATCTCGGGTGACCCGGAAGCCTTGCCGCGCGCGCTGGCCGAGAACAAGGTAACTGTTCTCCATGCGGTGCCGACCTTGCTGGCCCTGTTCGCCGAAGAGGTGCCCAGTCTGCGCCTGATCAACCTGGGCGGCGAGATGTGCCCGGAATCGCTGGTCGAGCGCTGGTCGCGCCCTGGCCGCGCCATGTTCAACACCTATGGCCCCACCGAGGCGACAGTGTCATGCAGCCTGGCGCGCCTGCGGCCCGGTGAACCTGTCACCATCGGCACGCCGCTACCCAACTATGGCTTGCTGGTGCTGCAGGTGGCCGAGCCGGGAGAAAACCGCCCCCTGGCCCTGCTGCCACGCGGCGAAACGGGGGAATTGTGCATCATCGGTCCCGGCCTGGCCGAGGGTTATCTGGGCCGGCCCGACCTGACAGTGGAAAAATTCCTGCCCAACCCGTGGGCGACAAACGAAGATGATGCGCGCCTGTACCGCACGGGCGACCTGGCCCGCATCGATGCCGACGGCCAGGTGCTGTGCCTGGGCCGCGCCGACGACCAGGTGAAGATCCGCGGCTTTCGCGTGGAACTGGGCGAGATTGAGGCCGTGCTGGCGCAGCAGCCCGGCGTGGGAACGGTGGCCGTATTGTTGCGCAAGGATGACGGTATCGACCAGCTGGTAGCCTACATCGTCGCCAGCGACGATGCACCCGACGATGCACTGACGGCGAAAACCCTGCGCAGCGCATTGAACCTGCATTTGCCGCCATATATGGTGCCTGGCCGCTTCGAGCTCCTGCCGCTGATGCCGCGCCTGACTTCGGGAAAAATCGACAGGAAGGCCCTGAAGGCCATGCCGCTGTCCGCACCACCGGCTGGCGAAGCGGGTGAATCGGACGTGCCGGAAACCCCCGCCGAAGCGGCCCTGTTCGCGGCGCTGGCGACACTCTTCCCTGGCCAGCCGATACGGCGCCAGCTGGACTTCTTCAGCGACCTTGGAGGCCACTCCTTCCTGGCCGCGCGCCTGGCCTCCGCCCTGCGCGCAAATCCGGCTTACGCCCACATGACGGTGCGCGATATTTATCACAATCGCCAGATCGGCAAGATCGCCGCCGTGCTGAACGAAGCGCCCGCGCTTGCCACGCCGGAAGCGGAGTGGACACCGCCGTCGACCCTGAAACGCTGGATCTGCGGCGCGGCGCAGGCGGCCGCCGTGCCGGGCCTCGTCACCTTGCGCATGGCGCAGTGGATGGCGCCGTTTTTCACCTACCACTTCTTCACGGGCGACACGGGAGATACCGTGCCGCGCGCCATCGCCGCCTCCATCGGCGTGTTCCTGCTGGCGACCCTGGCCGAATTTGCCATCGCGATTGCCGGCAAGTGGCTGATCGCGGGGCGTTTGAAACCGGGCAGCTATCCGCTGTGGGGCATCACCTATTACCGCTGGTGGCTGGCCGACCGACTGGTCGAATCGGCGCCCGCGTATCTGCTCAGCGGCTCGTCTCTGAACAGCTGGTGGCTGCGCGCGCTGGGCGCGAAAGTGGGCAAGGAAGTGGTCATCGGCTCGATGACCCTGCGCGCGCCCGACCTGCTGTCCATCGGCGACAACGTCAGTGTGGGCAATGCCGTCAACTTTGAAAACGCCAGGGTCGAGCGGGGCCGTTTGCTGCTGGGCCGCATCAGCATCGGCGACGATGCCTGCATCAGTTCCTATGCGATTTTGGAAGGCAATACCAGGGTGGGCGCCTTCGGCCACCTGGAGGGTCAATCGGCGCTGGCCGACGGCGCCTTCGTGCCGGACGGCCGCGTCTATACGGGTTCGCCCGCGCGCGACATCGGCCCTTACGATCCTGCCAGCCAGCCGCCCCGCCCCGCCGTCTCGCGCCTGCGCCTGACGGGCGAAACCCTGTTTTTCTGCTTTGGCATGGTCCTCATCGCCGTGCTGTTCTTCATGCCCGTTTTCCCCAGCTTCGTGCTGATCGACTGGTTCGACGAACGCGAAATGATGCCGTGGCTGCAGGGGCGCGACGTGACGACCCAGCTGGCTCGCTACTTCCTGCTGGCCTTCCCCGCCAGCGCCGTGCTGATCGTGCTGACGGCCCTGCTGTCGGCCGCCATCCGCTGGAGCGCGCTGCCCCGTTTGAAGCCGGGCAGCTCGCCCGTGCACAGCAATATCTATTGCGCCAAGTGGCTGGTCAGCCATATCCAGGAATCGAGCCTGAACGTCCTGCACGGCATCTACGCCACCGTGTACGCCCCATACTGGTACCGCCTGTTGGGCGCCAAGGTGGGCAAGGGCGCCGAGATTTCCACGGCCCTGGGCGTGGTGCCCGACATGCTGACCCTGGGTGACGACACCTTTATCGCCGACGCCGTCATGCTGGGCGACGAGCAGATCGACGGCGGCTGGATGACCATGCGCCCCACCGTCATCTCGCACCGCAGCTTTGTCGGCAACGGCAGCTATATCCCGGACGGCACCGTGCTGCCCGAGCACGTGCTGATCGGCGTGCACACGCATGCGCCGCGCAATGCGCAGATGCACAGTGGCGATACCTGGCTCGGTTCTCCGCCCATGCACCTGCCTGCGCGCGAACAGGTCAGCGGTTTTGCGGAACACCTGACCTTCAAGCCATCCATCCTGCGCCGCCTGGGCCGCAGCCTGATCGAAGCCTTCCGCATCGTCGCGCCGCACGCGGTGGTGATTGCCGTCGGCTACACCCTGGTGCTGGACGTGATGCCGATCGCGGGCGCCGGGCGCTGGGGCGAAGTGGTGGGCGACCTGGCCATCGCCGGCATCGCCTACGGTATCGGCAATTTTTTGGTGGTCGTGCTGTTCAAGTGGCTGCTGCTGGGACGCTACCGCAAGCATGCGGCGCCCATGTGGACGCCGTTCGTGTGGATTTCGGAAGGCGTGACCAACCTGTATGAAGGCATCGCCGTGCCCAACTTCATGCGCTACCTGCGCGGCACGCCGTGGCTGCCACTGGCCTTCCGCCTGTTCGGCTGCAAGATCGGCCGCGGCGTCTACATGGACACGACGGACATTACGGAATTCGACTGCGTGCATATCGGCGACTACAGCGAATTGAACGCGCTGACCTGCCCGCAAACGCATTTGTTTGAAGACCGCGTGATGAAGATCGACCACGTGGAGATCGGCCAGCGCGTCTACATGGGCCCGCGCAGCTCCGTGCTGTACAGCGCCAAGGTGGGCGACAATGCGCGCCTGGGTCCCTTGACCCTGGTGATGAAGGGCGAACACATCCCAGCTGGCAGCAACTGGGCCGGTTGCCCGGCGGCGCCACTGCGCAGCTGATGGATTCAACGGTGCTCTGGTCGGGCGACGGCGTGCTGGTGATCGGCATCGCCGCCGTCCTGCCGCGCGCCGAAGCCCGCCTGCGCATCCGCGCCGCCGTGCGGGAAGCGGCGGCGCAGTGGCTGAAGTTGAACAGCGAGGCAGTCTCGCTGGAGTCGACGCCGGGCGCTCCTCCCCGCCTGCTGCTGGCCGGCCGCACAGCAGGTTTGTCATTGACCCATGACGAGGGAATGTCGCTGGCCGCAATCCACCTGCATGGCGCTGTCGGCATCGACGTGATGCGCGTGCAAGACATTGCCGACTGGGCGAATCTGGCGCGCGATTACCTGGGGTCGCAGGTAGCGCAGGAACTGGCCGCCGGCCCCGCCTCCCTGCGCCCCGCAGCGCTGGCACGGGCCTGGACGGCGCGCGAAGCGGCGCTCAAGTGCGCGGGTTTACAATTGATGGAGTGGGACGGGATAGCATTGGATTGTCATTTGCAAGCCGTGGAGACGCCGCAAAATTTCGTGGCTATGTTAGCGACAATCCGGGGTCAGACCCGACGGGTCTGACCCCAGCTTTACGCCGTTGGGTTGATTCCCTCTCAATCCTCCTTGCCATCATCAGCTCCACCGATCTGGACGAAAATCAGTTTTGCGATAATACTGACGAGCAAACCCAGCACCCCGATCAATTCCAGCATGGCCTTTCCTTTGCAGTGACAGCAGAGCAATCCACTGTAGCCTGAACGCCGGGGCAAGGCTAATATCAAATCAGGCAGTCACCGATCTCGAAAAGGCATACGATTGATTTCCATCAGACAGTTCCGCTATTTTGTCGAAATCGTCGATGCGGGCAGCTACTCGCGTGCGGCGGAAAAGCTGTATATCGCGCAGTCGGCCCTGAGCCGGCAGATCAAGGAGCTGGAAGGCGAGGTGCAAGCGCTGCTGCTGACGCGCGACGCGCGCCACATCGAACTGACGCCGGCGGGCCAGGTATTTTATGAACGCGCCAAACGCATCCTCGAAGACATCGACGAAACCGTGCGCCAGACCCGCCATGTAGGGCAAGGCGCGCAAGGCATCATCCGCCTGCTGCATTCAAGTTCCGTCACCCTCACGCCCGCCATCGGCGCCGTGCTGAACCGCCTGCTGGCGCAGTTTCCAGGCGTTTCGCTGGATATATCAAAGGGATCGTCGGAAAACCAGGCAGCCGATATCGAGGAAGGCCGCGCCGACCTGGGCCTGGTGCGCCTGCCCACCTTGCGCAAGCACGCCAAAATCGTCGTACACGAACTGTTTGCGGAAAAACTGGTGGTGGCCGTGTCGTCGGCCTCGCCGCTGGCCGCGCTGGAGCGCACGACGATTGCCGCCCTGCGCGACGAAGCGTTCGTCTCGATCCCGCACAAGGACCGCGGTGGCCTGAGCTACCTGGTGGCGGGCCTTTGCCTGGCGCAGGGCTTCTTTCCGAAGGCGGCGCGCGCCCTGTCGCGCAAGACCTCGCAGCTGAACCTGATCGAGGCCAACATGGGCATCGCCATCGTCCCCGACAGCATGCGCCTGGTGGCGCCGCCCGGCGTGTGTTTTATAGCGCTGCCGGACGAAGAATCACATTCCATCGTGGGCCTGATCTCGCCACGCGCCGCCAGCGGCATGGTGGCCGCGTTTACAGAAGCGTTCGTGCGCGAGATGAACGCCTTGGCAACGGCCGTTTAACCTTCCGCGTACAGTGCCGCATCCACATCGCGCACGGCCCCCATCAGCAAGGCCAGCTTCATCACATCGAGCTTGCCGTCGGTGCGCACGCGCGAGCAAAGGTCGATGCCGTAGGGGCGTACCTGGCGCAGCGCGTCGGCCACGTTGGTGTCGTCCAGCCCACCGGCCAGGAAGACAGGGCGGGGGCTGGCCCGCACGAAGCGCGCGCTGACGGACCAGTCGTGCGGGCGGCCCGTACCGCCCAATTCCGGCACGGCAGCGCCAGGGCGGCCCGAGTCGAGCAGGAAGGCATGCACATGGGGCGCGTAGGCGGGAATCAGCGCCAAAGCCTCCGGCCCTTCCACGTGGATCACCTGCACGCGCCGCACGTGCGGCAGCAGGCGCGCCAGCTGCGCCGCTTCGCCTGGGTCGATATGCCCGACGATCTGCACGGTGGACGGCTGCGTGGCGCGCACATGTTCCACAATGCGCTGCGCCGTCGTTTCGGACGTCAGCAAGAACGTGGCGACGGGCGGCGGAGTCCAGGCGGCGATCTGCGCGATGCGCGCGTCGGGAATCGGGCCGGGGCCGGACGGCATGGCGGCCACCAGGCCCAGCGCATCGGCGCCGGCGGCAATCGCCAGTTGCGCTTCGTCGATGGAAGCGATGCAGCAAATCTTGATACGGGTTCTCATGGCCTTGCGCGCTCAATCGGGATGATCAACATTACAACACAGGGTAGCGCGCACGCCAAGACACGCGGTCAAGGCCGCGCACGATTGTGTGCCAGAATGGGGGCCACCCACTTCCCGAGTAATCCATGGCCGACTACAAGAACCCCAGCTACGTGGCCCGCTCCATGCACCCACGCTTCGATGAACTGACCTCGCCCGGCGAAGCCGTGCCGTATTCGGGCATCTATCGCTGCGATGGCTGCGCGCATGAAATTGTGTCCACGGAAGGCCACGTCATGCCGCCGCAAAACCATCACCAGCACAGCAGCGAGCAAGGTGCCATCCGCTGGCGCCTGATCGTCAGCCCGCGCTGATTGACACGCGCCAGGTGGCGGACGATACTTGATTCATCCGGGATCGCCATTGGAATACCAGCATGCGCATCGTCGATTTTGAAGTCCGCAAGGAGTGCCCGCCGCAGCTGTGCGACTGCGAGCGCGAGCGGCTGCTGCACGATCCGCAGACAGACGTTGCCATCCTGCGACTGAACCTGACGGAAGAAAAGCGCCTGCTGGCCCACATCGAAGGCATCGCCACGCATGCGCAGCTGCAGAAGCTGCAGCTGCTGCTGAAGAAGAACCTGGGCGTGGAACTGCAGATCGCGCCGGGCGGCGGCGAAGTGCGCACCGTGCGCGGCTTCCAGATACGCCTGGTGGAGCAACCCGGCCTGTGCCGCAAGACGCGCGCCGCCATTCCGGCCGCCGTGCGGCGCTGCCTGGCCGCGCATCCCGAGATCGCGTTTGCAATCCTGAATGAAAACGATTTGCTGGGTGGGGTGTGAGCCGAGTAGGTCGGATTAGCGGAGCGTCATCCGACACCATTGTTGGCCTCGCAATGTCGGATTACGCGGTTCCCGCTAATCCGACCTACGCCGCTACGCCGCTGACCCCGGTTCTACGCTACGTGTATCTCGATCATTTTCTTGCCCTTTGCTGCGCGTGCGCGCAACTGCCCGCAGCCGCCCTCCACATCCTGCCCGGCCGAATCGCGCAATTTGGTCAGCACCCCCCGCTCGTGCAGGGCGGCGGCAATGGCGCGCGCCTTTTCCCAGCTGGGGCGCTTGAACGGCAAGTCATCGATGGTGTTGTACGGGATCATGTTAAGCACGGCGTACTTGCCCTTCAGGAGCGCCACGATGCCGTCCATCTCGTCATCGCCATCGTTCACGCCTTCCATCAGGGTCCATTGATATTGCACCGGGTAGCTGGTGAGGCGCGCATACGATTCGCCGAAGTCCACCAGTTCGCGCGGCGACAACTTTGGCGCGCGCGGCAGCAGCTGTTCGCGCAGATCCGGCTTGGTCGTATGCAGGGACAGGGCCAGCGCCGGCTTGACGCGCCCTTGCGGCAGGCGCTCGAAGGCGCGCGGGTCGCCCACCGTGGAAAACACCAGGTTCTTGTGGCCGATATTGCCCTCGGTGCCCAGCAGTTCGATCGCTTCCATCACATTGTTCAGGTTATGCGCCGGTTCACCCATGCCCATGAAGACGACTTTTTTCACGGGGCGCAGGGTGCGCGCCAGTACCACCTGTGCCACGATCTCGCCGCTGGTCACCTGGCGGATCAAGCCGTCGCGGCCCGTCATGCAGAACTGGCAGCCGACAGCGCAACCGACCTGGCTCGATACGCACAGGCCGTCGCGCGGCAGCAGCACGCTTTCCACCGTCTGGCCGTCGTGCAGCCCCACCAGCAGGCGCGCGGACCCGTCGGCGCCCGGATGGGTGCTGAGCAACTTCAGCATGCCCTGTAATTCGAGGTCGAGCGCAGGCAAAGCCTCGCGCACGGGCAGCGGCAAAAAGTCTTCGGCGCGGCGCCGGCCCTGGTCGTGCGGCTGACCCTGTATCCAGTCGCGCAGCACGCGCTGTTCGTGCAGGGGCTTGGCGCCCAGCGCGCGCAGGCGCTGGCGGAGATGATCGATTTGCATGGATTCTGAATAAAAAAACGGCGCGCAGGAATGAAGCCAGCGCGCCGTGTTACGGGTAAAAGCGTTACACCTTCTTGACGAATTCCGTCTTCAGGCTCATGGAACCGAAGCCGTCGATCTTGCAGTCGATATCGTGGTCGCTGTCGACCAGGCGGATGTTCTTGACCTTGGTGCCCATCTTGACGACACCGCCGCCACCCTTCAATTTCAAGTCCTTGATGACGCTGACCGTGTCGCCATCCTGCAGGATGTTGCCGGCCGAATCGCGGTACACCCTGGCGCCCTCTTCCGCCGCTTCGCCTGCCGTGGCCGACCATTCATGCGCGCATTCAGGGCAGATCAACTGGCTGCCGTCTTCATACGTGAATTCGGATTTGCATTGCGGGCATGGTGGTAATGTGCTCATTTTCTTCTCTGTCTGGTGAACAGCGTGTGCTGTAAAAGCCGACAGTATAGTGCCTACGCCCCGTATCAGCGCGCTTTTTTCGCCATCATTGTCAAGCTCGACGAATAATCTCGATGGTGCTGTGGACAATTTCCTCGTGGATGCCGATGCGCGCGCGCAGCTTGGCACCTGTCAGCGAGGGATCGCGGCTGACGACGGACAAGGCGCACGAGTACAGCTGCCTGCCGACTCTCCAGACGTGCAGGTCGACGATGCGCGGCGTGTCGCCGGCGTTTTCCACTTCTACCGCCTCGCGGATTTCCTCCACCACGGGGTGATCCATCTCGCGGTCCAGCAGGACCTTGCCCGTCTCGTGCATCAGCTTTTTCGCCCACAGGGCCACCAGTATGGCACCGACGATGCCCATCACGGGATCGAGCCAGCGCCAGCCGTAAGCCCACGCGCCGCCCAGCGCAAGGATGGCCAGCACGGAGGTGGCGGCGTCGGCCAGCACGTGGATGTACGCGGCCTTCATGTTCAGGTCTTCGCCATGGCCATGGTGGTCGTGATGACCGTGGTGATCATGATGATCGTGGCCGTGACCATGGTGATGCTCGTGGTCGTGGTGCCCGCCGAGGATCAGCGCGCACACCAGATTCACCAGCAGGCCGAAGGCCGCCACCGCCATCGCCTGCGGATAGTGGATGGGCTGCGGCGAGAACAGGCGCTCGACGGAAGCGGCCACCATCAGCACGGCCACGCCCAGCAGCAGGATGGCGCTGGTGTAGCCGGCCAGCACTTCGATCTTCCACGTGCCGAAAGCAAAGCGGGGATCGCGCGCATAGCGGCGCGCGGCCGCATACGCAAAGGCGGCCAGGCCGATGGCCAGCGCGTGCGAACTCATATGCCAGCCATCGGCCAGCAGGGCCATGGAGTTGTACCACCAGCCGGCGACGATTTCCAGCACCATGGTGGCCAGGGTGATCCACATGACGATGCGCGCGCGGCGTTCCGCCTTGTCGCTGGCCCCGCCAAAGACGTGTTCGTGCTGCCAGGCGGAGAGGTCTTCCTCGATATGTTGCAGTTTCATGCTGGTCTCTCCGATGATTATTTGAGGTAGGTGCGCAGGATGCCCGCGATGTCGTCGGCGCCCCTGGCACGCTCGTCGCTGGCCAGATCGGGGCTGGCCACGTGCTCGCGCAAGTGCTCTTCGATGACTTCGGCCATCAGGCCATTCACGGCGCCACGCACGGCGGCGATCAGCTGCAGCACTTCGCCGCAGTCGCGGCCCTCTTCCAGGCCCCGCTCCAGGCCTTCCACTTGGCCGCGGATGCGCTTCACGCGATTGAGCAACTTGGTCTTGTTGTGCGCTGTGTGTCCCACGATTCCACCTCGATAAATACTATAGGGGGTATACTATCAAAGAGAGCCGGGCAGCGGCAAGGCGTAAAAAAAGCCGCGCATCCTCGCGGATGAGCGGCTGAATCAGGACGCGAGGCGCCTTACGGCGAAGACGCGGCGATTTTCTGCAGCTTGCTGGCCAGCGAGGCATCGGACAGTTCGCCCAGGTGGGTATCGACCAGGCGCCCCTGCGCGTCATAAAACAGGGTGGTGGGCAAGGCCGAGGAACCGGCCGCCTTGCCCAGTGCCGCCTCGCTGTCGAGCACCACATTGCGCAGGGTCACGCCGCTACTGTCCAGGAAAGCGCTGGCGGCCGCCGCCTCTTCGCGCTGGTTGGCATACACGAAGAGGATATCGGCGCGCGCCTGCTGCGCGGCTGCCAGAACGGGCATTTCGCGCCGGCATGGCGGGCACCAGCTGGCCCACAGGTTGACGACCATGGGCTTGCCGCCGGCCAACGCCGCCAGAGTCGTTGGCGCGCCGGCTAGCGTATGCAGGGCCACGGCCGGCAAGGCTGTCGGCTTGTCATAGGCCAGCCCCACGCCCGCGCTCAACACACCCCAGGCCAGTGCGCCGGACGCCACGCTGATGGCCAGGGGCCGGCGCATGGCCGCCATGGCGGGACGCCGGCAGCGCCACGCGGCGATGGCCAGCGCGGCAGCAACGCCGGCCGGCGCCATGAAGCCGCCGTCGCGGATATTCAGGATGGACCAGGGCGCAGCCAGATACTGTTCATGCCAGCGCAAGACAAACGCCAGCCGAGCCGCCAGCAGGCCGGCGATCAGCAGGTCGGAAACAAGGGGGCCGGCGTCCGGCAACTGGCGGTACCGCCGCAGCCACCACGCGACGCCGTAAGCGACGCACAGGGAAACGAACAGCAGGACCAGGCCCGTAGGCAGGGCCAGGGGGCCGATTTGCAGGGACAGCATGGGCACTCTCTATCACGTCGAATGGATGGCCATTGTGACCCATGCGGATTAAGCCGGCGTTAAGCGGCACGAAAGTCAGGTGACCAGCGCCTCCTTGCGCACAAAATGCATGGCTTGCGGCTGGTCCACCAGCACGCACTGCTTGCCCGTGCGCCGGCAGTGGTCATGCACGCGCCAATAGGCATCGTGGCTGACGCAGCCCGTCTGGCAAATCACCAGGTCGGCCGCCACCAGGCCCGCTTCCAGCGCCGCCGCATCGTCGGCACCAGCGTCGCCGCCAGCGTGGTGCAGGAAGCGTCCACCAGCCTGCTCGACGGCCTGCTGCGCCATGTGCGCACCGTGCGCAACCTGGCCAGCATCCTGGGTCAAATAGCTGCCCACATACAGCACGGCTTTCTCACGTACGTCGGCCTGCAAGCCTGGCACGGGCAGCCACTGCAAGCGCAGCAACTCGCGCATCAATTCCTGCACGCGCTCACCGAGCCACTCGACCCGGCGGGCCAGCCGCGCACGCGTAGGCAAGCCCGGCACGCTGGCCGCCAGTTCAGCCAGCTCGTCGCGTGCCAGCGCCAGCTGCGTATCACGGATCACGACTTGCGCCCGCGCGCGCATCAATTCCGAATCCAGCTGCGCGATACGGGCCGCCTGCGCGGCCAGCTGCGCACTGCAGCGCGCCTGCGCGCGGCCATATTCGCCCATCAGTACGCGATGCTCATGCGCGATCACGTCCTCCTTGCCATACACACTGCCCATCATGCCCTCCTTCACCGAGCGTGGCGCCAGGCGCCAACCCATCACTACCTCATGGATCTGCATTATAAATGAGAATCATTACTATTTGTGCGCATGCGGGATATGCGAACGCCGTCGCATCACGCGGCGGAAAGGACAACTGGTGCTGCCAGACGTCGCCCTGCAGCGAAACGCCCATGCGTTCCTGCAATTCGACCGCGCAGGCCTCGCCCTTGACGCCGTCGATACGGCAGCGCCCCGCCCTGCATCAGCAGGTCGGCCTGGCGATAGGCAGGCTGGACGCAATTGGCGTACTGATAGCTGAACACATCGAGGAACGGCGGTACGGCCTGGGCAGACGCCGCCATGGCGGGCGACAGGCCGGCGCACAGGACGACGATCGCAGTGCGATACCGTGCATTCATGTTGCTTCCATATGAGTAAGCGGCACGCAGGCAAGAGCATTGCGACATTGACAGGCGCGGCACTGTACCGCCTACGGCGCTGTCGCATGGCCCGTGCGCAAGGGGCGTCTGCCAATACATCACGCGCCGGCAAGGCAATGCCCGGCCATCGATTCAGGGCCAGGATATTCGACTGGAAAGCGATGCCGTCGATCACATCGACAATATCGACGATTTTGCGCGAGCTGCCATTGATGACGCCCATCGTATCGACCACGCGCCCGACCTCCTGCCCGCCCTGCACGGCAAATTCCGACGCCGATACCAGTAACTGATTGGCCTGCGCCTGCATGCCCGACGACAGATCGAAATTGCCGGCCGCGATTTCGCGCTAAGCGACGGTGATGCTTCACCAGAACGAAGTTTCTGCGCAGCTTTTGCAGATTATGCAACCGTCAAAGGGATGGGGGCGATGAGGAGGATAGAATGGATACGTGCGGCTGGGCCGGCGTATGTGCTGTGGACAGCGGCGTATGTGCTGGCTGCCAGTGCCTGAAGTGAGGGGACGGCGTTGGCCGCTGTGCGGCCAACGGCCGCGCACAGCGCGGCAGAATGGCGATTCGGAAAGGGCTGGGCCAGTACGGCCCAGCCCTTCGAATCCCGCCGTTCCGTCCAGACAAACAAAAAAGCCTCCCGCAGGGGAGGCTTTTTTGTTTGATTCTGGCGGAGACGGTGGGATTCGAACCCACGATACAGGTATAAGCCGTATGCATCCTTAGCAGGGATGTGCCTTCGGCCACTCGGCCACGTCTCCTAGCTGATTACTCAACTATGTCTCTGTAGCTAACTGCGCTGCAGCGACGAACGTCATAATATCGATTGCCCCCCCTTTGGTCAAGGGCGTGGGGCAATATTTTTAGATATTTAAGCTTTTTCCAGCTCGAACGCTTTATGCAGCGCGCGCACGGCCAGTTCCATGTACTTTTCATCGATCAGCACGGAGATCTTGATTTCGGAAGTGGAGATCATCATGATGTTGATGCCCTCTTCCGACAGGGTACGGAACATTTGCGATGCCACGCCAACGTGGCTGCGCATGCCCACGCCGACGACGGACAATTTCGACACTTTGGCGTCGCCCGTGATGCTGGCCGCGCCCAGCGATTCGCGGTTCGCTTCCAGCACGGCCAGCGCGCGCGTGTATTCGCCGCGCGAGACGGTGAAGGTGAAGTCCGTTTTACCGTCGACCGACTGATTCTGTATGATCATGTCGACTTCGATATTCGCGTCCGCCACCGGCCCCAGGATGTGGTAGGCCACGCCTGGGCGGTCGGGCACGCCGAGCACGGTGATTTTGGCTTCATCGCGGTTGAAGGCGATGCCGGAGATGACTGCTTGTTCCATGTTTGTATCTTCCTCAAACGAAATCAGGGTGCCTGAATTGGCTTCTATTTCCAGCGGCAACATCGGGTCGGTCAGCGACGACAGCACGCGCGTGGGAACGCGGTAGTTACCGGCAAATTCCACCGAACGCGTTTGCAGCACTTTGGAGCCCAGCGAAGCCAGTTCCAGCATTTCTTCAAAGGTGATGGTCTTCAGGCGGCGCGCCTCAGAGACCACGCGCGGATCGGTCGTGTAGACGCCGTCGACGTCCGTGAAGATCAGGCATTCGGCCGCCTTCATGGCGGCGGCAATCGCCACGGCCGACGTATCGGAACCGCCGCGGCCCAAAGTCGCGATGTTGTCGTGTTCGTCAACGCCCTGGAAACCGGTAATAATGACAATCTTGCCCGCATCGAGGTCGCGCTTGACTTTTTCGTCATCGATCGACTGGATGCGTGCCTTGGTAAAGGCGGAATCGGTCTTGATCGCGACTTGCCAGCCAGCATAGGATACGGCTTGTTTGCCGATCGCCAGCAGTGCCATCGACAATAGGCCGACGGACACTTGTTCGCCTGTCGAGGCGATCATGTCAAGTTCACGGGGATCGGGTTGATCCATGATTTCCTTGGCCAGTCCAATCAGGCGGTTGGTTTCGCCCGACATGGCCGATGGCACCACCACGATTTGATGCCCAGCGTCGTGCCACTTGGCAACGCGCTTGGCGACATTCTTGATACGGTCAGTCGAGCCCATCGACGTACCGCCATATTTGTGGACGATTAAAGCCATAAGAGTGAAGTTTCCGCTCAAGAAGAATAAAAAAGGAGGGCTTTACTCTACATGCCGCAATGCAAAATAACAAGCTAAAAAGCGCATTAGCTCATACCGATTGCGCATATGGAAATAACCAATCCATGCAGTCCGGAGCGCATGGGCAGCCACTTGCCGGCCACCCCGAGAGTGGCCGTAGCAGCTGCGCTTACGCTCAGCAGGAGACCCAGCGCAAGGCGACGCGGGGACGATCCAGCAGGCTCATGCAATGACAATCGAGGCCAATACCGGCCGCATACAGCAATTGTTGCGCCGCACAGACAAGTGGCAGGCGTTCGCGCTCCCAGGCGGGCACGTCAAACGCCTGGTAGTGGTATTTCAAGCTCTTGGTGGGACGGTTCAGGGCCAGTTTCAGGCGCTCGCCACCCTGGCGGAAATCGATCGTCAAGGTTTGAGATTGCAACCAGGCAATATCGATACCTTGCCCGCCCTCTTCCACCGCATCGAAATGCAGCACGCCGCCATACGCGGGGAAGGCCAGGCTGGCTTCGCCGCGCCACGCAAATTGCTGGCCAGCCTTTTCCAGGCCGGGAATGCCAGCGTCACTCTTGTCGCGCATGCCAGCCAGGTCATCGAGCTTGGGCGTCAGGTACAACCGGTCGCGGTGGCGCCGCACATGGCATTCGGGATGCGTCACCAGTAGTTGCGCATCGGGCCGCGCTTCCAGCAATTGCGCCAGCATTTCCGCCAGCCACGCCGTCGACGGCATGCGCAAGCCGCGCGTGCTGAACCAGTGACGCAGCAAGTTGTAGCAGCGGTCCGTGCTTAACTCACGCAATTTCGCCAGTTCGATGCAATCGCCGTCGAGGCAAGCGGCCAGATCCTGCGTCGCCAGTTCCGTCAGCAGGCGCTGCGCCGATTGCGCATGCTGGGCGCTGCGGGCGAAACGCTCCTGGAAACCGGGAAAGGCCTGCGCCAGCACGGGCATCACCTGGTGCCGCAAGGCATTGCGGGCAAAGTGAGGATCGTCGTTCGATTCATCGTGGATATGCGCTATCGCATGCTTCGCCACGTACGCTTCGAGCTGCTTGCGCGACACGGGCAGCAAGGGACGCGCCATCACCAGGTCCGGGTTGCCCAGCAGCTCGGGCGCGCTGTTGGCACCATCCATGCCGGACAAGCCCGCCGTGCCGGAGCCGCGCAGCAATTGCAGCAGCACCGTCTCGGCCTGGTCATCCTGGTGGTGGGCCGTCAGCAGCAAGCGCACGCCGTGCGTGGCGCACAGCTCGCCGAGGGCGGCATAACGGCGCTTGCGGGCGGCTTCTTCCGTGCCCGTCGTCGCCTTCTTTTCCAGGATCACCTTGCGCGCTTCGAAGGCGATGCCCATGGCGGCGCACAACTGCTCGCAATGCGCCAGCCAGGCATCCGCATTCGGGCTCAGGCCGTGGTGCACGTGAAACGCGTGCAGGGCCACGCCGTGTTCTTGCGCCCAAGCATGTGCCAGGTGCAGCAGGGCCGAGGAATCGAGGCCGCCGCTGAGGGCGATACCCACCCTGCTGCCGGATGGCGGCGCACAGGCGTCCAGCGCGCTGGCAAAGATATCGGCGACGGTGGCGGTTTGTTGCTTTTTCAATGTGGACTCCGGGAATGCAAAGAGGGACAGGCGGCTAAACGGATGGTGTCGTTTAGCGGACTGTCCCTGGAAATACTTATTCATTGCAGGCGAAAATCAGGGGTCAGACCCGACGGGACTCGGCGTCCCCGTCTAACCCCAGCATTTTGCTGCGTAGCCAATATCGCTTACTCGCTCGGCGTGGTTTCCTTGAACTTGCCGTAGCTCAGCAGTTTTTCATGGCGCGCGGCCAGCAGATCCTTGGTTTTCATGCCATGGAACTGGCGCAGGGTGTCGGCCAAGGCGCGCTTGAGCAAGGTGGCCATCTGTTTCGGATCGCGGTGGGCGCCGCCCAGCGGCTCATTGATGATCTTGTCGATCAGGCCCATGGCTTTCAGGCGGTGGGCAGTCAGACCCAGCGCCTCGGCCGCGTCCGAGGCGCGCTCGGCGCTCTTCCACAGGATGGAGGCGCAGCCTTCCGGCGAAATCACGGCATAGGTCGAGTATTGCAGCATCAGCACGGCATCGCCCACGGCAATGGCCAGTGCACCGCCGGAACCGCCTTCACCGATGATGGTGGCGATCAGCGGCACTTTCAATTCAGCCATCACGTACAGGTTGTGGCCGATGGCTTCCGACTGGCCACGTTCTTCCGCATCGATACCGGGGAAGGCGCCTGGCGTGTCGACGAAGGTGAAGATGGGCAAGTTGAACTTTTCAGCCACTTTCATCAGGCGCATGGCCTTGCGGTAGCCTTCCGGTTTCGGCATGCCGAAATTGCGCATGGCGCGCTCTTTCGTGTCGCGGCCCTTCTGATGGCCGATGACCATGCACGGCTGGCCATTGAAGCGGGCCAGGCCGCCCACGACGGACAGATCGTCGGCGTAGCTGCGGTCGCCATGCAATTCGTGGAAATCGGTAAAGATTTCATTCACGTAATCCATGGTGTAGGGCCGCTGGGGGTGGCGCGCGATCTGCGCCACTTGCCAAGGCGTCAGCTTGGCGTAGATATCTTTGGTCAGTTGCTGGCTCTTCTTGGCCAGGCGGTCGATCTCTTCCGAGATGTCGACGGCCGAATCGTCTTGCACGAAGCGCAATTCTTCAATCTTGGAATCGAGTTCCGCGATCGGCTGTTCAAAATTGAGGAAAGTCGTTTTAGTCATTGTACCTCCAGGTTTTACCGGCCACGGCGCCAGGGCGCGCGGCGTCATCTATGTTTATTTTACCGTACCGGCTGCTGCGCCGGGGGCTGCATCGGGTGAGGCAGGGGCAGCTGCAGGGTCGAGACTGCGCCACAAATACCACGTCGCCACGGTGCGCCACGGTTCCCAATTGGCGGAAACTTCGCGCGCATCGCTGCGAGAAACGGGTTCGCCGGAAAAATAATTGACGCTGATACCCTGGATCAAACCGGGGTCGTCGAGCGGCAAGACATTCGGCCGTAGCAGATTAAATATCAGAAACATCTCGGCTGTCCAGCGGCCGATGCCGCGGATTTGCACCAGTTCGGCGATGACGGCTTCGTCATCCATCTGGTCCCATTGGCTGGCGTGCACACGCTTGGCCTTGAAATGGTCGGCCAGGTCGAGGATGTACTCGGTCTTGCGTTTGGACAAGCCGCAGGCGGACAGTTGCTCGGCGCCCGCCTTCAATACTTGTGAAGGCGTGCATTTCGGGCAAGCCAGCAGCAGCTTTTTCCAGGCAGCATCCGCCGCCTTGGGCGTGATCTGCTGGCCCACCAGCGAACGGGCCAGGGTGGTAAACGGGTCGCTGTGGCCGACCAGGTGCAGGTCGCCAAATTGCGGGATAAGCTTTTTCATGATGCGGTCGCGCTTCATCAGCTCGATCTTCGCCTCTTCCCAGTAGGCCGGCACCTGGATCACTGCTGCCGTGGCCGTCATGCTGGTGGCTTCCCCGTTTTCCCTGGACGTTGGCATCATGCCCGGCGCCAGTTCGTCGAGCCGTCAGGCTTGTCTTCGAGAATAATGCCTGCCGCCAACAGTTCAGCCCGGATCTTGTCGGACTGAGCAAAGTCGCGCGCCTTTTTCGCCGCGCTGCGCGCCGCGATGGCCGCTTCGATGCCTGCCGCCTCATCCTGGCCGCCGGCGGCAGCGCCAACGGTTGCCTGCAGGAATTGCTGCGGCGTGCGCTCGAGCAAGCCGAATACGCCCGCCAGGCCCTTCAATTGACGCGCCAGGGCCGGCGACTTGCTCTTGTTGACTTCCGTCGCCAGGTCGAACAGGGCGGCCACGGCCAGCGGTGTGTTGAAATCGTCATCCATGGCTTCGGCCACGCGGGCGGCATGCGCTTCGCTCCAGTCGATGGCGCCCTCTTCCACCACCACGTCGGCCAGCGCCGTGTACAAGCGCGTGAGCGACAGGCGAGCATCATCGAGGTGCACGTCCGAATAATTGAGGGGGCTGCGGTAGTGCGCGCGCAGGATAAAGAAGCGGATCACTTCGGCATCGAACTTTTGCAGCACTTCGCGGATGGTGAAGAAATTGCCCAAAGACTTGGACATTTTTTCATTGTCCAGGCGCACGAAGCCGTTATGGATCCAGTAATTCACGCTGGTGTGGCCGAACGCGCCTTCGGATTGGGCGATCTCATTTTCGTGGTGCGGAAATTGCAAGTCCGCGCCACCGCCGTGGATGTCGAACTGTTCGCCGAGCAAGGCGCATGACATGGCCGAGCACTCGATATGCCAGCCCGGGCGGCCCTTGCCCCACTTCGTATCCCATTTGACTTCGTCCGGCTCGGACTCTTTCGACGACTTCCACAGCACGAAGTCGAGCGGATCGCGCTTGCCCGTGTTCACGTCGACGCGCTCGCCCGCACGCAGGTCGTCGAGCGACTTGCCCGACAGCTTGCCGTAGCTGGGGAAGTTGCGCACGGCGTAATTGACGTCGCCATCGGCGCCCTGGTAAGCCAGGCCCTTCGCTTCCAGCTGCTCGATCAGGCGCACCATCTGTGGCACGTATTCAGTGGCGCGCGGCGTATGATCGGGCGTCAAAATGCCCAGCGCGGCCGTGTCTTCATCCATGTACTGGGTGAAACGCGATGTCAGTTGGGAAATGGTCTCGCCGTTTTCCACTGCGCGGCGGATGATCTTGTCGTCGATGTCCGTAATATTGCGCACATAGGTGACGTCGAAACCGGACGCTTTCAGCCAACGATAGATGACGTCGAACGCCATCATCATGCGCGCATGGCCGATATGGCAATAATCGTAGATGGTCATGCCGCAGACGTACATGCGTACCTTGCCCGCTTCCATCGGGACGAATACCTGCTTCTCGCGAGCCAGGGTGTTGTAAATCTTTAGATTGCTCATCGTACTTTGCAAGTGGAGCGGCCGCCAGCCTGGCAAAACGACAGACAGGCGCGGACACCGGGGGTGCCGCGCCACTGAACTGCCGTGTGCGCCAAGACTGGTCGAGCCGCTATAGTGTTGTTCTTGTTTGTTAGAATTAGGGCGTTAGCGGTCAAGTATAACATTGATAAAAACCATACTGGCCCGATATGAATCAGGTTTTTACGATGTTCAACCGAATTTTCAGTTATTTACAATTAAAGCAAGTTTAGAGAAAAATAACGATCAAGGACAACTTCATGCAAGAAATCAAATCGAAACGCCTGTCTTTCCTGGCCCGCTTTTGCACCCTGTTTGCCGGTCTCACCCTGGGCAGCGCCGTCGTGGCAGCCGCGCCAGCCAGCCCTGCGGCTACCCTCGATCCCACGCCGCACGTGGCCCTGAAAACCAGCCTGGGCGAGATCGTGCTGGAACTGGACCAGGAAAAAGCGCCCCAAAGCGTGGCCAATTTCTTGCGGTATGTCAAAAGCGGTTACTACAAGGGCACCGTGTTTCACCGCGTGATCGATGGCTTCATGATACAAGGCGGCGGCTTCGACAAGAACATGAAGCAGAAAGCGACAAAAGCGCCGATCAAGAATGAAGCGCAAAACGGATTGCAGAACGTGACCTACAGCATCGCCATGGCGCGCACGGGCGACCCGCATTCGGCCACGTCGCAGTTCTTCATCAACGTGAACAATAACGGCGCGCTCGACTACCCTGGCCGCGACGGCTTCGGCTACACGGTGTTCGGCAAAGTCGTCAGCGGCATGGACGTGGTCGACAAGATCAAGGCCGTGCCCGTTGCCGACAAGGGACCGCACCAGAACGTGCCGGTCACTCCCGTGGTGATCGAATCGGCGACTTTACTCAAATCAGCGCCCGCAAAACTGTAAAATAGCGTTTTTGCGGCCCTGAACCACGGGGGCCGTCGAATCATTCTTCATCTAATTTATTAAGGATCATCATGACCTCCGTCATCATCACCACCAATCTGGGCAAGATCACCGCTGAACTGGACGCCGAAAAAGCGCCGAAAACGGTTGCCAACTTCCTGGCCTACATGAAAGCCGGTCACTACGACAACACGATTTTCCACCGCGTCATCGACGGCTTCATGATTCAGGGCGGCGGTTTCGAGCCAGGCATGAAACAAAAGCCTGCCGATACCACCGTGGAAAACGAAGCCAAGAACGGCTTGAAAAACGATACCTACACCCTGGCCATGGCCCGCACGTCGGACCCGCACTCGGCATCGGCACAGTTCTTTATCAACATCAAGAACAACAGCTTCCTCGACTACCCAGGCCAGGACGGCTGGGGCTACGCCGTGTTCGGTAAAGTTACCGATGGCAAAGAAGTCGTCGACGCCATCCGCGCCGTGAAAACCTCGCGCGCCGGCATGTTCGCCGACGTGCCAGTGACCGATGTCATCATCGAAAAAGTCGAAGCCGCTTAATCAGGCTCTGGCATCATGAACAACAGGCATTGCAGCGTTTGCGCCTCTCCATGCACTTCACTTTTTGGGAGCGTTGAACGATGACAATGCCTGCCGCACTCTTTATTTCCGACCTGCATCTGCAGAGCTCGCACCCGCGCACCAGCGCGGCGTTTCTTTCTTTCCTGGAACACCATGCGCAATATGCGCAAGCGCTGTATCTATTAGGCGACCTGTTCGAATACTGGGCCGGCGACGATGACCTGGAAGACCCGTTCAATGCACGCATGACGGCTGCCATCCGCGCGGTCAGCGATGCTGGCGTGCACGTCTACTGGATCGCCGGCAACCGCGATTTTCTCGTCGGCTCCGGCTTTGCCGCCGCCGCCGGCGCCACCCTGCTCAGCGAACCGCACGTGGCGGCGATTGCCGACCAGCGCATCGTCTTGCTGCATGGCGACGCCGAATGCACGAACGATGTCAAATACATGGAGTTTCGCGCCATGGTGCGCCAGCCCGCCTGGCAAAGACAGTTCCTGTCCATGCCGCTGGCGCAGCGCAAGGCCATCATAGCCGGTTTGCGCAAAAGCAGCCGCGAGCACAATGGCGAAAAAGCCATGGACATCATGGATGTCACACCCGACGCGGTGGCGCAAGTATTTGCCGAACATGCCAGTGCCGTGATGATCCACGGCCATACGCACCGCCCTGCCGTGCATAAAGTCGGCCAGACCTTGCGCTATGTCCTGCCCGACTGGGAATGCGACGTGACGCCGCCGGAACAGCCGCGCGGCGGCTGGATCGCCATCGATGCGCGCGGCAACATCACGCGCCACGATCTCAGCGGCAACATCATCGACTAGCCCTGCGCCGACCGCCCCACGGGCGTTTGTCTGACAGCTGCGCCCGCCAAGCTTTGCTGTAATGGTGGCATGACCACGCCCTTTCCCACGCCCTTGATCGGCACGGCCGGCTGGAGCATTTCCAGCGCCGCCGCCAGCCACTTCCCCCTTGATGGCAGTCATCTGCAGCGCTACGCCCAGGTGCTGGACTGCGTGGAAATCAATAGTTCCTTCTACCGCCCGCACCAGCCCGCCACTTACGCGCGCTGGGCCGCCAGCGTGCCTGAGCATTTCCGCTTCAGCGTGAAATTGCCGCGCAGCATCACGCACGAACGGCGTTTGCGCGATGGCGTGGCCGAGCTGGATCGCTTTGCGGGGGAAGCCTTGCAACTGGAAACAAAACTGGGCTGCGTGCTGGTGCAGTTGCCGCCCAGCCTGCATTTCGAGGCTGACGTGGCCGCCGTATTTTTCCATGCGCTGCGCCAGCGCTTCGACGGCATGCTCGCGTGCGAAGCGCGCCACGCCGGCTGGTTCGACGCGCAGGCCACCGAACTACTGATACAACAAAGCATCACGCGCGTGCGCGCCGATCCGCCAGCCGGCCAGGCCGGCCCGCATGTGCCGACCACGGACCTGGCGTACCTGCGTCTGCACGGCAGCCCGAAAATCTACTGCTCGGACTACACCGCCGAGTATCTGGCCAGCCTGGCCATCTCCTTGCGCACACAGGCACAGGCCGGTAGCTGGTGCGTCTTCGACAATACGGCAGCAGATGCCGCCCTGTTCAATGCGCTGGACCTGCGGCGGCGGCTTGCCTGAAATAATGCTTGCATTCCCGATTCTTAGTGTTATAGTTAACTACAACACCGAATCAACAAAACACCAAGGAGTCACTATGCCCTCAGCACTACTCTCGCGCCGCGTCGCCCCGTCTCTATCGGAGCGCATCCCGTGAGCGCGGAATGGAATGACAATAGCCCCATCTACCGCCAGCTCAAGGCCAGGGTGGTGGGCATGATGCTCGATGGCGTGCTGCAGTCCGGCGACGCCCTGCCTTCGGTGCGCCAAGTGGCGGCCGATTATCAATTGAATCCCATCACGGTCTCGCGCGCCTATCAGGAACTGGTCGACGATGCCCTGGTGGAAAAACGCAGAGGACTCGGTATGTATGTCTTGGAAGGCGCCCGCGACAAATTGCTGGCCAGTGAACGCGAACGCTTCATGCGCGAAGAATGGCCGGCGATGCTGGAACGCATCACGCAACTGGGACTGGACCTCGATCAACTGCTGCAAGCGAGCCGCGACAGTGGCGCACACGGAGAGAGCGCATGAATGCATTGAACAACGATAGCGTCATCAGCGCTCGGGGCCTGCGCAAGCAGTATGGCAAACAGGTGGCCATCGATGGCATCAGCTTTGACATCGCCCCGGGGCGCATCGTCGGCTTGATCGGGCCTAACGGTTCCGGCAAGACCACCACCCTGAAAGCCATCCTCGGCCTGACGGGCTTCGACGGTGAGCTGTCGGTGCTGGGGCGCGATCCTCGCGTGCAGCGCGACGCGCTGATGGACGATGTGTGTTTCATCGCCGACGTGGCCATCCTGCCGGGCTGGCTGCGCGTGGCCGACGCCATCGATTTCGTTGCCGGCGTGCATCCACGTTTTGATCGCAGCAAGGCCAAACGCTACCTGGCCCACACCAAGCTGGCACCGAAGATGAAGGTCAAGGCCATGTCGAAGGGCATGGTGGTGCAGCTGCACCTGGCGCTGGTGATGGCCATCGACGCCAAACTGCTGGTGCTCGACGAGCCCACCCTGGGCCTCGACATCCTGTACCGCAAGCAGTTTTACCAGAACCTGCTGGAAGACTATTTCGACGAAAACAAGACCATCGTCATCACCACGCACCAGATCGAGGAAGTGGAACACATCCTCAGCGACCTGATGTTCATTCGCGACGGCAAGATTGTGCTGGCTTCGACCATGGAAGAGGTGGGCGAGCGCTACATCGAGGTGATGGTGGGCCCGCAACACCTCAATCCAGCGCGCGCCCTGCAGCCGATCAGCGAACGCAGCGTGTTTGGCAAGTCGGTGATGCTGTTCGACGGCGTCGCCCGCACCCAGCTGGCTGCCCTGGGCGAAGTACGCACGCCCAGCCTGGCTGACCTGTTTGTCGCGACCATGAAAGGATCGTACCAATGAGCATTTCCCCTGCAAACAAGATGCAATGGCTGCTACGGCGTGAATTGTGGGAACACAAGGGCATGCTGGTGTGGACGCCGGCCCTGATCGGCATCGTCATGACGCTGCTGGGCGCCCTGATGGCGGCCGCGACCGTTGCAAAGAGCAAAATGCACACGGCGCTCATCGTCAATGGCGAAGAAATTTCCTGGAGCACCGTCTTCAATACCCGCACCTTCGGCCCGCGCCGTACGGAAATCATCGATGCCGTCGCCAACAACTATACATATGCGGCCGCGCCGCTGTTCCTGGCGCTGGGCTTCCTGGTATTTTTCTATTGCCTGAGCGCCCTGCATGACGACCGCCGCGACCGCAGCGTGCTGTTCTGGAAATCGCTGCCCGTCTCGGATGCGCAAACGGTGCTGTCGAAAGCGGCCATCGCCCTGCTGGTCGCGCCGCTCATCGTGGCCGCCGCCGCCAGCCTGACTTCGCTGGCCCTGATCCTGATCCTGAGCGGCGTGCTGGCGGCCAACGGCATCCATGTGTTTGTCGATTTGCTTGGTTCTCCCGGGCTATACCTGGGACCGCTGCGCGTGTTCGGCTTGCTGCCCGTGTATTGCCTGTGGGCCTTGCCGACGGTGGGCTGGCTGCTGATGGTATCGAGCTGGGCCAAGTCGAAAGTCTTCCTGTGGGCAGTCGGCGTGCCCTTGCTGCTGCTCATCCTGACGGTCTGGGCCGGCAAGCTGACGCAGACGGAAAGCGACGTCAACTGGATACAGATGAATGTCATCGGACGCGCGCTGCTGGGCACTCTCCCCGGCAGCTGGTATCTGTTCGAACCGGAACTGCTGCCGCGCATGCACGCCCTGGCAGAGGGGGGGTCGCACATGACACGCATCGATGTGTTCAGCAATTCCTGGTCCAGCCTGGCCATGCCAGCCGTCTGGCTGGGCGCAGCGGCAGGCGCGGCGCTGATATACGCTGCCATCCGGTTGCGCCGCTGGCGCGAAGAAGACTGACAAGCACACGATCCCTGCCTCATCAAAAAACGCCCCGCCCGTCGGGGCGTTTTCCATTTGTGCCCCATTCGGCCACCTGAAATAATAACTATTCTCCTGATAGTTATTATCAGCCCATCTCAGCATCAAATAAAGGCTACTCAATCGATAGCATCAAATAGATATAATAATTACAAAAAATTATTTATATAGAATCGTATTAGCCATCACATTACATCAACAAAAAACAAAAAAACCACAACTAGCAATTCGATAGCGAGACGGCTTTTTGGATGAAAGGCGCAGAAATACTGGAAAACGGCAGCAGATTCAGCCGGAACAGGCCATTTCGTGACAATTCGTGACTATTCCCTCCTGCAAAGCTAGGCAGAATAAAGCCATATTGAGTGATCAAAATAGAATCGATAGTTTCAAAATTGAAACTATCCTCAGAATGACAGCAGGTCTTACCTTCATGTAAAGACCGCGTCCTGACAGTAGATATCGCCCGAAGGACCCATTCGAGGCGAAAAAAATACGCGCAAACGTAGCCACAAAAAAACAAATGCAAAAATAACATTTTTCATATTACTGAAGAGCGCCAGCGATTTTTTTCCAGTTATGTTTTACTTGCCACTATCAACAACGGCGACACCAAAGTTCAACCACGGCCCAAGCCATGCCGGAGTAAGTAAGGAAACGAATTACATTATTAATTTTTTAATATTTTAAAAAATTGAACGAATATATGCCAACTTCCGGAGACATTAAAATGGCCACCACCCAAAATCCAGCTCCAGCTCCCGTCAATGCCGAAGGCGCTGGCACCAAGATCGCGACGCCTGCAAAAAAAGCCGCCAATCCGAAAAACGGCGACCGCAAGCAGTATGACGACGACGAACTCATACAAGGAGCCGATGCCAGCCAGACCATGCCGCCTGAAAATGTCGTCGAAGTCACGGGAAGCGCCGATAGCGGCAATGCCGGCGCCCTTGGCGCGGCAGCTGCGGTGGCTGCAGCCGCCTTGGCCGCAGGTAGCGGTGGCGCGGCCGCAGGCCAGGCCGGTAACGCCAGCGCCGATCCCGGCACGCAGCAAAGCGATAACAACGGTGGCGCTGCAGGCGCCACGGGCGCGGGTGCAGGCGCCGCCGGGATTCCCAGCGGCAGTGTCGTGGATGTCGCCGGCGCCTCGGCTGGCGCGGGTGCCGGAGCAGGTGCCGGCGCTGCGGGTGGCCTGGGCGGCCTTGGCGTGCTGGGTGCGCTCGGCGGCCTTGGTCTGGTTGGCGCTGCGGCAGGCGGTGGCGGCGGAGGCGGCGCCGCGGCCGGCGGTTCGGGCACGGGCGGCACAGGCACGGGCGGCACTGGCACAGGTGGCACAGGTGGTACTGGCACAGGCGGCACAGGCGGCACGGGCACGGGCGGCACCGGCACAGGTGGCACTGGCACCGGCGGCACGGGGACGGGTGGATCGACCGGCGGCCAGGGTACGGGCGGTACCGGTGGCACGGGCGGTACCGATGGCACAGGCGGCACGGGCGGCACCGGTGGCACGGGTGGCACCGGTGGTACGGGTGGCACCGGTGGCACGGGTGGCACCGGTGGCACGGGTGGCACCGGTGGTACGGGTGGCACCGGTGGCACGGGCAACCAATCCACCACCATCATCGTCACCGACGCGGCAATATTGGCCGCCGCGGCGGCCGCAGCAGCCACGGCAAATGCCCTGGCCGATGACGCCAGCGCCGCCGCGGCAGCGGCTACGGCAGCAGCTTCTCTGGCAGCGGCGAATGCCGCCCTCCTGGCCGACCAACTGGCGGCACAGGCCGCAGCAGCAGCGGCAGCAGCCTTGCTCGCTGCAAATAACGCCACCAACGACGATACGCTGGCGGCCAGCACGGCCGCCGCCGTACCCGGCGCGCAAGCGGCCGCTACCGCCGCCACGAATGACGACAGCGCGGCCGCTGCGGCTGCCGCTACCGCCGCCATCTCCCAGGCCGCCACCACGTCGGCGCAAAACGACGATGCGGCTGCCGTCACGGCCGCCGCCGCCGCCGCCGCCGCACACGCCGCTGCCGATGCGGCGCAAACGCAAGCGGACCAGACCAACGCTCCGGCATTGCAAGCCATCGCCGATGCAGCCGACGTGGTCGCCACCGCAGCCGACACCCAGGCAGCGCTGACTGATGCGGCGGCCCTGGCTGTCATCTCAGCCAATGACGCCGCCGCCGCTGCCGCCGCCACGGCGCTGGCCAATGCCACGGACGCCGCCGCGCTGGACCTGGCGGCAACGGCCGCCGCCAACGCCGCCGTCGCGGCCGGCATCCAGGCCGGCCTGACCGATGCCGCCGCCCTGGCCATCATTTCCGATGCGGATGCCGCCAATGCCGCCGCAGCCGCCAGCGTGGCCGCCACCACCGATGCCGCCGCCCTGACCGCCGCCTCGAATGCGGCCGCTACCGCGGCAGCGAATGCAGCGGCAGCCGCCAATGCCAGCGACGCCGCGGCACTGGGCATCGCCGCCACCGCCGCAGCGAATGCCGCCGCCGCGGCCAGTACGCAAGCGGGTCTGACCGATGCCGTCGCCTTGACCATGGCAGCGGACGCCGCTGCCGGCGTCGCCGCCTGGGACGCTGCCATCGCCAACGCCACCGACGCCGTCGCCCTGCAGGCTGCCGCCGACGCGGCCGCGACGAACGCCGCTAATGCACAGACACAGGCGAACATGACGGACGCGCCCACCCTGGGCCTGATCGCCGACGCAGCCACCCTGGCGTCGGATGCGGCACAGGCACAGGCCAACCTGACCGATGCGGCTGCGCTGGCCCTGATTTCCGATGCCGACGCTGCTGCTGCGGCAGCCGCCGCCTTGGCCGCCAGTAGCGATGCCGCCGCGCTCGACGCCGCAGCAGCCCTTGCCGCCACCGTGGCGGCGAATGCCGTCGTCACCGCCAACCTGAGCGACGCTGCCGCCCTGCAAATCACGGCCGATGCGGCTGCCAGCACATCCGTGAGCGCCGCCGCGCAAGCGGCATTGACGGACGCCGCCGCCCTGCAATTGATTTCCGACGCCGATGCCGCCGCCGCGCTGGCAGCGCAAACGACGGCTAACCAGACGGATGCGGCCGCCTTGGCCGCTGCCGACGCAGCCGCCGCCAGCGATGCCGCAAATGCCCAGATAGTTGCCGACCAGACCGATGTCGTTGCCCTGCAGCAAGCAGCCGACCAGGCGGATGCCGATGCGGCTGCCGCCAATACACAAGCCAGCCTGCTGGACGTTAATGTTGCCCTGAATGCTTTCAATCTGGCCAACCTCGCCGCCCTGGCCGCCAACGTCACGGCCGGCCAGACCAGCGTCATCGACCTGACGGCTACTGTCAATGCCTTGCAGCTCGGTGCCGATGGCGCCGATGCCGATGCCGCGCTGTTCGATGCCACCATCCTTGCCGGTATCTCCACCGCCGATGCATTGACGGCAGCCGGCCTGCAAACCATCGCCGGTGCGACTGATGCCGTCGCGCTCGCCGCCGCCGCCGCTGCCGCCGTCTCGGCGGCGGAAACGGCCGCCCTGCTGGGCGGCAACGACATCTCGGCCGTCAGCGCCGCAGCCGCGGCACAGGCCGCAGCTACTGCCGCCGCTGCCACAGCCGCACTGACCGATGCCGGTGCGCTGGGCATCATCTCCACTGCCGACGCCGCCGCTCAAATTGCCGCCCAGACGGCTGTCGCCAGCTTGACGGCCGCCAATACGCTGGCGCAAAACGCGCTGACGACGGCACAATTAGTTGCCAACCAGACCGATGCCGTGGCCCTGGGCCTGGTGTCGTCGGCCGCCGACGCGGCTGCGGCTGCGGCCGTCACGAACGCTGGCCAGACCGACGCCATCGCGCTGAGCCTCATCTCGAACGCCGATGCGCTGGTCGCGACCTCCGCCGCCAACCTGGCGGCGTTGACGGATGCCACAGCGCTGGGACTCATTTCCACGGCCGACGCGACCGCCGCAAACGTATTGCAGGCAACGGCCAACCTGACGGATGCCGCCGCCCTGGGCCTGCTCGCCACGGCCGCTGCCACCGCCGCCAATACAGCGACGAACGTTGCCAACCTGACCGATGCGGTGGCCCTGGGCACGCTCTCGGCAGCCGCAAACACCGCTGCCAATACGGCCGCCGCCACGGCAGCGCTGACAGACGCGACGGCATTGGGCCTGGTTGCCACGGCCGACGCGACAGCCGCTGCCGCCCTGCAAACGACGGCCAACCTGACCGACGCCGTGGCACTGGGCCTCGTGTCGACGGCGGCCAACACGGCCGCCAGCACCGCTGCCGCCGTCGCCAACCTGACGGATGCCGTGGCCCTGGGCACCGTCTTGACAGCCGCCACGGCCGCCGCCAACACAGCCGCCGCCACGGCCGCCCTGACGGACGCCGTGGCCTTGGGCTTGACGGCCACCGTCGATGCAGCTGCCGCCACCGCCGCACAGACGACGGCCAACCTGACGGACGCCGTCGCCCTGGGCCTGGCAGCGACCGCGAATGCCACCGCCGCCACGGCGGCGGCCACCGTTGCAGGCCTCACCGATGCCGTCCTGCTGGGCACCGCCCACACGCTCGACGTCACGGCCGCCACCGTGGCAGCCACCAAGGCCGCCTTGACGGATGCCGCCGCCCTGACCACCATCGCCAACAACGACGCCGCCAATGCGGCCGCCCTGGCTGCCTATTCCACGGCCCATCCGCTCGACTTGGTGGCGGCGCTGGCGGCTACCGTCGCCGCCACCACGGCCGGCTTGTCGAACACCGCTGCCCTGGCGGCGCAAGCGGACGACGCGGCGGCCGCCTCGACAGCCGCCACGGCTGCTGCATCCCTGACCGCCCTGAACAATGCGCTCGCGGCCGACAATGCCGCCACCGCCGCCGCCACCCTGGCCCTGACGTCCCAGGCAGCAGCCACGGCGGCGCAGCTGGACGACACGCTCGCGGCAACTGCCGCTGGCGTGGCTGCCACCTCGCTGGCAGCGGCCCAGGCGGCGCAGGCAGCCGATACAGCCGCCGCCGCGACGGCAGCGACGGCGGCCAATGCCCTGGCAGCCCTGAATGCGGCCTTGCAGGCGGACGCGAATGCGGCCGCCACGGCCGCCGCCGCCGTGACGGCGAGCGCAGCCTCTGCCGCCGCCGTCGCCGACGATCTGGCGGCTGCGACGGCCGCCACCGTCGCCAACGTCTCGCACGCGGCCGCTCAAGCGGCGCAACTGGCCGACAGTGCCGCCGCCAGCGCCGCCACCATCGCCGCCAACGCGCTAACCTCCCTGAATGCGGCCCTGGCCGACGATGCGGCGGCCGCTGCGGCTGTACTGAACTCCACCAATGCAACGGCGGCCGCCGTCGCCGCTACCGCCGCCGACACCGCCGCCGCGGCAGCCGCCGCCGTGGCCGCCATTTCGGCCGCCGCCACGCAGCACGCGCAAGCGGATGATATCGCCGCTGCCGCCGCCGCCCTGACGGCATCCATCTCGCTGGCAGCCACCCAGGCCGCCCAGGCCGCCGATCTCGCCGTCGGCACGACCGCGGCAGCGGCGGCGAGCGCGCTGGCGGCGCTGAACCAGGCCCTGGCCGACGACAGCGCTGCCGCGGCAGCCAGCACGGCGGCCAGCAACGCGCAAGCGGCCCTGAATGCCGCCACGGCAACACTCAATGCGGCAATCTTGACTGCCAGCGCCTCGCTCGCCGCCACCAATGCCGCCCTGGGTGCCGACGCCACGGCGGCCAGCACGGCGGCCGCTGCAGCCGCCGCACAAGTCCTTGCCGATGCCGCGCTGGCGGCCGATGCAGGGCTGGCCGCGCTCGCGACGGCAGCCAACAATGCACTGGCAGCAGCCAGCGCGGCGCTGGCCGCCGACGATGCCGCCGCCAATGCCGCGCACACGGCCGCGCTCTCGGCGGCCGCGACGCTGGCGGCACAACTGGCCGACACGGCTGCCCTCAATGCCCATGCCGCGCTGAACGCGGCCATCGCCAACCTGAACGCCGCCGTGACGGCCGATACCAACGCCACGGATGCCGACAATGACAAAACGCTGAAACTGAATCTCCTCCTCGCCGCCCAGGGATCGGCCGATGACGCTGCCCAGGCCAATGCCAATGCGGCGGCCGCCCATGCGGCGCTGGCTGCAGCCCAGGCAGACGATGCGGCGGCGGCCACCGCTGCCGCGAACGCGATCGCAGCACATACTGCGGCGGTCGCGGCGCAAAATGCCGATGCAGCAGCGGCAGCGGCAGCGGCGCAAGCGGCAACTTCGCTGGCCGCCACGCTCAATGCCCAGGCAGACGATGCCACGGCGGCCGCGGCCGCCACGGCTGCGGCAAATGCGCAACTGGCGCTGGACGCAGCCCTGGCAGCCGACGCCAACGTCGCCGCCACCGCCGCTGCGGCAGCCGCCGCCCAACTGGCGGCGCAAAACGCGCATGACGCCGATGCAGCGGCAGCGGCAGCGGCCGTCGCGGCAGCAATTACCCTGGCAGCCACGCAAGCGGCGCAGGCCGATGACGCGGCAGCCGCGCTGGCAGCGGCCAACGCCGCCAACGCTCAGGCTGCGCACGACGCAGCCGTCGCCGACGACCAGGCCGCAGCGGATGCGGCCGCCACCGCAGCGCTGGCGCAAACGGCTGCCACGGCAGCGGCAGCCGCCGATGCCGCCGCCACAGCCAGCGCCGCCGCAGCGGCAGCGTCACTGCTGGCCGCCCAGGCGGCGCAGGCCGACGACACGGCCGCCAACCAGGCAGCGGCCAATGCCGCCGCCGCCACCGCCGCGCACACGGCCGCCATCGCCGCCGACGCCCTGGCCGTCAGCACGGCGGCAACGGCTGCCAGCGCCCTGGCAGCGGCCACCGCTGCACAGAACGACGACGATGCCGCCGCAGCTGCGGCGGCCACTGCCGCCATCTCGCTGGCACTCACGCAGGCGGCTCAGGCGGACGATACGGCTGCAGCGGCAGCCACCCTCAACGCCAACAACGCGGCGGCGGCCGCGCTGGCCGCCCATGCCGCCGATGCGGCCGCACCGCTGGCGCAGGCCCAGGCAGCCGCTTCCCTGCTGGCCCTGCAAGCAGCCCAAGCCGATGACGCCGCCGCCGCCAGCGCAGCGGCAGCAGCTGCGCAGGCGCATGCCAATGCCAACGCAGCGCAGGCGGACGACGCGGCGGCGGCCCAGGCCAATGCCAATGCGCAGGCGGCCGACATCGCCCTGGCGCAGGCAAACGCACTCGCCGCGCAAACCGACGCCAGCGCCCTGGCGCTTATATCGAATGCGGACGCGGCCCACGCCGCCGCCGTGCAAGCCATCGCCGACCAGACCGATGCCGTGGCCCTCACCCAGGCCGCCGATGCGGCAGCGGCAGCGGCGCTGGCAGCGGCGCAGACGGCCGCCCAGACCGACGCCAACGCCCTGCACCTGGCCGCCGATGCGGCGGCGGCCGCCGCCGCATCGGCGCAAGCGCAGGCGAACCTGACGGACGCCAGTGCGCTGACGGTAGCGGCGAATGCCGATGCCGCCGCAGCGGCGGCATCCCAGGCGCAGGCCGATCTGACGGACGCCAACCAGCTGTTCGTACTGAGCCAGAATGCCCTGCACAACCCGCTGACGGTAGCCGACTTCAGCACCGGCCTGCCGGCCGCCGGCGGCGACGTGATCGACATGTCGGCCATCGCCGACCTGACGGCAGCGGTGGCCGTAGGCGTCAATCTGAGCACGGACTTTGGCAACGACAACCTGTTCATCTTCGACGGCACCTCCGTGTCGATCGGCGCGGCGGCCAGCGCCATCGCGGCCGACAGCAGCGTCTTGTCGGGCCAGGGCTACATCGTCATCGCCGATGCGCAAAACAGCGGCGCCGTGACGGTGTATCACTCGAGCGACCTGAGCAACGCCAACGCCATCGACACGGCGCTGGTACTGCTGAGCGGGGTGAACATCACGCAACTGACGGCGGCCAACTTCGTCGTCTGAGGCAGGGCACCCACGCCAGGCGTCGCGCCTGGCACGGCAGCGGGAGCGCAAAACAGCGCGCTCCCGCCACACCTTGAAATGCGTCAGGCCTAGTGCCGGAAAAATACGGGATGAGATTACGCGGTTTCCCAGCAATATCCTCAATGCCAGGCATCGCGGCCTTGCTGGCGGCCGTGGCCATGGCATCGGTATCCTCTTTCGCCAGCGCCCAGGGTGCCACCGCCTGGACCTTCGACCAGATCTTGCAGCAAGCGTTGCAAAGCCATCCGGCCGTCCAGGGCAAGCGCTCCGCACAGGCGGCTGCACGGGCCGAGCTCGATGGCGCGCAATGGCAGCGCTTTCCCAGCCTGTCGGCCGAAGTGCCCACCGGTTCGCAGGAAACAGGCGGCGTGGTGCGCATCGAGCAGCCCCTGTGGAGCGGTGGCCGCATCGACGCCGGCATCGATGCCGCCGGCAGCCGGGTTGACGCAGCTGGCGCGGCCATCGAGGAAGAACGCCTGACCCTGTCCCTGCGCGTAATCGCCGCCTACACGGAAGCGCTGCGCCAGACGGCGCGCGTACGCTCGGCCGAAGAAGGCTTGGCGGAGCACCAGCGCCTGCTGGACATGATCAAACGCCGCGTGGTGCAGTCGGTCAGTTCGCAAACGGACCAGCGCCTGGCCGAATCGCGCAGCTACCAGGCGGCCAACGACGTGTCGAATGCACGCCAGGCGCTGGAAAACGCCCTGGCGCAGCTGTCGCAACTGGCCGGCAAGCCCGTGCGCCTCGTCAGCAGCACCGGCATCGGCGTGGGCGAACCGCGGCCCGACGCCAGCCTGGAACGGGTCATGCGCCAGGCCATAGCCTACTCCCCTACCCTGCAACGCCTCGATTTCGAGGCGCAGGCAGCCGATTCCGACATCACCCTGCAGCGCTCGGCCTACATGCCGAAAGTCGTGCTGCGCATGGAAAAGCCCACGGGTGGCATCAATGCCGACAATCGCACGCGCGCCATGCTGGTGCTGCAGGCGCAGCCGGGCGCCGGCCTGTCGGCCAAGGCTGGCGTGGACGCAGCCGTCGCCAAACGCGAAGGCGCGCGCGCCGCGCACGATGCGGCCGAACGCGACGTGCGCGAGCGCTTTACGCTGGACTGGAACGAGGCCGAGGCCAGCCGCCAGCGCCTGGGCAATGCGGGCGAGGCCAGCACCACATCGACGCAGGTGTTCGAATCGTATGCGCGCCAGTACGTGATCGGGCGCAAGACCTGGAACGATGTGCTCAACGCAGTGCGCGAAGCGACCCAGGCGCAGTTTTCACTGGAAGACACGCGCGCGCAGGCGATTGCCGCCAGCCTGCGCCTGGCCGCGCAAACGGGCACGCTGGCCGGGCGCACGGCGCCGGCAGGCCTGGCACGCCCGAATTGACACCGAATTGACACCGACATGATGCCAACAGGAGACAGCGTGGATACCTCCATCAAACATGGCTTGCTGACACTCATCGAACGCGCCGCACGCCTGACGGGCCAGCACCTGCCTGCCGCCCGCCTGGCCGACCTGCAGCGCCAGCTCGATGACATCGATGGCAATGGCGCCCCTGGCGTAGTGCTCACCACCGCGTGGCAGGCGGGGGGGCTGGAAGGCGTGGCGCGCCTGCTGCACGAACCGACGCCGGGCGAGCTGCCGTTCGCCGTCTACAGTGCCAGCACGGGCTGGGGCTTGCTGCAGTCGCGCGGTGCCGACGGCGCCTGGCGCGGCGAAGGCGTCGATGGCCGCGCCTTGCAATTGGCCTCGCTGGCCGGCCTGGCCTGCGTGGGCCTGCCCCGCCGCAGCGAGAAAAACGGCGCCCGCCCCGGCGCACTCGGCCTGGTGCGCAATGCCCTGTGGCTGAAAAAGAGCGTATTTGTCGACGCCGTGCTGGCCACGGCGCTGGTGACCCTGTTGACCATGGCCACCTCGCTGTTCTCCATGCAGGTGTACGACCGCGTCATCCCGAACCAGAGCTTCAGCACCCTGTGGGTGCTGGTGGTGGGCGTAGCCCTGTCGATTGGCCTGGAATTCATCCTCAAGCAGGTGCGCAGCCGCATCGTCGACCATTCGTGCAACGATGTCGACCATGAACTGTCCGAGTGGTTTTTCCAGCGCATGCTGGGCATCCGCATGGAGGCGCGTCCCGCTTCCGTCGGCACCCTGGCGGCGCAAGTGAAAGGCTTCGAGATGGTGCGCGGCGTGCTCACCTCGACGTCCCTGTTCGTGCTGACGGACGTGCCCTTCGCGCTGATTTTCCTGGCCATGATCACCATCATCGGCGGCTCGCTGGTGGTGGTGCCGCTGGTGGCCCTGCCGCTGGCCCTCGTGTGCGGACTGATGTTCCAGCGCGCCATCCAGGCCCACACGCGCAAGAACCTCAATGCCAGCAACCGCAAGGCGGGCTTGCTGGTGGAAGCCGTCGATGGCGTGGAAACGCTCAAGGGCAGCAGCGCCGAATGGATGATGCAGGCGCGCTGGGCCGAACTGGTGGCCGAGAGCAGCCACGCGGAACAGAATATCCGCGACTATGCGGCCCTGTCGCAAAACATCACGGCCGCCTTCCAGCAACTGACCAACGTGGCGCTGATCTCCATGGGTGCGTGGTTCGTGGCGGAAAACCAGATGACCATGGGCGCCCTGATGGCGTGCACCATCATCAGCAACCGCGCCCTGATGCCCATCGTGCAACTGCCAGCCGTGATGGTGCAGTGGGCGCACGCGCGCGCCTCGATCGACGGCCTGGAGCAGGTCATCAGCCTGCCCAACGAAGCCGACAATGCGCAATTCGCGCTGACGCCGCGCAGCCTCGATACGGGCTTGCGCTTCGAACGCCTCCGCTTTACGTATGGCGGCGCGCAAAAGGTGGCGCTGGAAGTGGAAAGCCTGGCTATCCGCCCCGGCGAGCGCGTCGGCCTGGTGGGCGCCATCGGCTCGGGCAAGAGCACCCTGCTGAAACTGGCCTCGGGCCTGTACCAGCCGGCCGAAGGTAAAGCCTACCTGGGCGACGTCGACATGGCCCTGCTGGCGCCAGCCGTGGTGCGCGAAATGATCGGCTACCTGCCGCAGGAAACGCGGCTGTTCAGCGGCAGCCTGCGCGACAACCTGCTGCTGGGACTGGCCGACCCGGGCGAAGAAGCGATCCTGGCTGCGGCAAAACGCACGGGCCTGATCGAACTGATACTGGGCCAGCCGCGGGGACTGGCACTGGCCATTACCGAAGGCGGACGGGGCGTCTCGGGCGGCCAGCGCCAGCTGATCGCCGTCACGCGCCTGCTGCTGGCCAAGCCGCGCATCTGGCTGCTCGACGAACCCACTGGCGCCATGGATGCGAAGACGGAATCGCGCATCGTCGGGCTGCTCGGTGAACTGGCAGCCGAAGGCGTGACCATGGTCGCCACCACGCACAAGAACGCCCTCTTGCCCCTGCTCGACCGCCTGGTGGTACTGCAGGCGGGCCGAGTGCTGCTCGACGGGCCGCGCGATGCCGTGCTGGCCAAGCTGTCGGGCAAGCCGCAGGCGGTGCCCACGCCGGTAGCCGCCACTGCGCCAATGACGCAAGGGGCCGTGGCATGAAACTCGCCAAAGTGGAAACGCGGGAAGAAGCCAAACGGGGCCGGGTGCTGATCTGGAGCTGCACGGCGGCGCTGGCTTGTGTCATCGCCTGGGCTTCGTGGGCGGAGCTGGACCAGGTCACGCGCGCCAACGGCCAGGTGATCGCCAGTTCGCGCAACCAGATCATCCAGGTGGCCGATGGCGGCGTGCTGGCAGAACTGCGCGTGCATGAAGGCAGCGTGGTGAAAAAGGGAGAACTACTGGCGCGCTTCGACCGCACGCGGGCCGAGACGAGCTACCTGGAAAGCACGGCCAAGGCGGCAGGACTGAAGGCGACCGTGGCGCGCCTGCAGGCGGAAGTGTTTGGCGGCGCGCCCAGGTTCCCGCCAGAACTGCAGGCTTATCCCGATTTCCGCACCAACCAGTTGGCCCTGTTCAGCAAGCGCCAGGGCGCCGTGCAGGCCGAAGTGGGCGCGCTGGACAGCGCCATGAAGCTGATCAGGGAGGAGCTGGAAATGAATCTGCCGCTGCTGGAAACGGGGGACGTCAGCCGCGCCGAAGTACTGAAACTGCGGCGGCAGGTGGTCGACATCCAGGCGCAGATCACCAACCGGCGCAACAAATACCTGCAGGACAGCCAGACGGACCTGGTGAAAGCCCAGGAAGACCTGGCCGGCGTGCTGCAGACGGTGACGCAGCGCAAGGAGCAGCTGGGCTCAACGGACATTTACGCGCCCACCGACGGCATCGTGCGCAATGTGCGCCTCACCACCCTGGGCGGCGTGGCCAAGCCGGGCGAGGAAATCCTGCAGATCGTGCCCACAGACGACGACCTGATCATCGAGGCAAAAGTAAAACCGGCCGACATCGCCTTCATCAAGCCCGGCCTGCCCACGGCCGTCAAGCTCGACGCCTACGACTACGGCATCTACGGTCGCCTGCGCGGCACCGTCAGCTACATCAGCGCCGATACCTTGAGCGAGGACAACAAGGGCAACGAACAGCCCTACTACCGCGTGCAGATCAAGACCAGCGGGCGCAAGCTGATGGGCAAGAATGGCGAGCCGATCCTGATCCAGCCCGGCATGACGGCCACCGTGGAAATTAACACGGGGCGCAAGACGGTCTTGCGCTACCTGACGAAACCGATCACCAAAACGTTTTCAGAGTCGATGGGGGAGCGCTGACGCAGCGTGCTTTTAGCCGGCCGGTTTCAATTGACCAATGACGCTGGCCACCTTGGCGGTAATCATGTCGACCGCGGGGCCATTGGCACCATGCGGCAAAATGACATCGGCATTGCGCTTGGTGGGCTCGATGAATTGCTTGTGCATCGGGCGTACGGTTTCCAGATACTGCTCGATGACGCTCTCCACCGAGCGCCCGCGTTCAGTAATATCCCTTTGCATGCGCCGAATGAAGCGCACGTCGGAGGCGGTGTCGACAAAGATCTTCAGCGACATCATGTCGCGCAAGTCCGCGTCATACAAGGCAAACAGGCCCTCGATCACGATCACCGGGGCCGGCTTGACCGGAATGGTCCTGCTGGAGCGATTGTGCAGCGTGAAGTCGTACTCCGGCATCTCGATGGCTTTGCCGTTGCGCAATGCCTGGATGTGCTGGACCAGCAATGGCCATTCGAACGCCTGCGGATGGTCGTAATTCTGCTGGCGGCGGACTTCAGGGGACAGGTGCGTCTGGTCGCAGTAGTAATCGTCCTGCATCACGACGGAGACCATGTCGGCACCAAACGACGCCAGCACTTGCTGGGATACGGTGGACTTGCCACTGCCGCTTCCGCCAGCGACACCAATAACAAACGGTTGGAAGGAAATATTATTCATGCCGAATGATACCGGAAACGGGGCCGAACTGACAGGGAGCGGCTAAGAAGCCGGGCCTGTCACGCGCCATGCACCAGCAGCGCATACAGCTCGGCCACGCGCTCGGCAGTGATGCCGTCGCGCTGTTCCACCGCCAGCGGGTGCTGCGTCGGTTCCAGCTCGAGGAATGGACGCAGGCCATCGTCGCGCAGGTGCACGCGGGTTTTCAAGTTCATGGTAGCCGGATACCAGGGCAGCTGCGTGCTGAGCCAGCCGAAGAAGGGACCGATATGCGCCCGTTTGGCATCGTGGAAGCAGGCGTCCCAGGCGTCGAAGCTCTCGCCGCTCAGCGACACCCACACGCCCCAGCTGAACGGCTCATCCGAGCCATGCACGGGGATGTCGATGGTGGCGCGCACGAAGCAGTGCGCTTCATCGACGATGCAGGCGTCGCTGTCGAGCTGGCAGCGCGCTTCGCGCTCGGCGGGTGCCATCTGCTCATACAGCCACGGCGCATCGGCGCCGAAACTGGGCATGCCCGTATGGGTCTCGCCGCAGGAGCGGCACAGGAAGGAAAAAGTCATGCGTGCAGTGACGTTATTCGAACTGCTTGCGGAATGCCTCGAACTGCGCCGCCAGGCCATCGAAGTCGCTGCGCAATTGCAGCACTTCCTGTTCCAGCTGGGCGACACGGCTGCCCTGCTGCGGCGCGCTGACGGCGCCGGCAAAACCGGCCGCCGTCTCGATCTGCGACAGTGCTTCTTCGCCGCCCAGCAAGTGGCCGTAGCGCGGCTCCTTGGCGCCGGGAGCGACGGCCAGCTTGGCCACCAGCGGCGGGTATTTGTCGATCAGGAATTGCAGGCCGGACTCCACTTCCGCCACCGACTTGAATTCATGCACGCGGCCACTGCGGCTGCGGATCTCGCCAGCCGTCTGCAGGCCGCGCAGCATCAATATCGTCAGGATGGCCAGTTTGTCCTGTTCCAGCGACCACTTGATACGCATGCGGTGCTCGTACTTGGCAACGCGCGCGCCGGCCTGCGTGATACCGTTGACGAATTTGCGCTGCATCAGGCGCTGCAGCACGTCGTAGACGGTTTCCTCGGACAGGGCCATGACGGGGTCGCGGCTGGACAATTGGTTGCAGCCGTTCGTCAGCGCGTTGAGCGACAGCGGATAGCTGTCCGGCGTCAGCGCTTCCTTTTCGGCCAGCACGGCCAGCACGCGGATCTCGAAGGGGTCGAGCAAATTCGGATTGTCGGTGTTCATTTCTGCTGCGTTTACGTCTGTAGTCATGCCTGTATCCTTAATCGACCAGCTTGTTCATTTGCTCGGAATCAAATTTATCACACTCGGGCACGGCCTGGCAGCATATACCCGCCGCCTTCAGGGTGGCGAGGATGGTTTCGATGCGCTCTTCCTGTGCCACCGCATGCGTGATCAGTCCCTGCAGGGCTTTCGACAGCGGATCGTCGCCGTTGGGCGTCACGCCATACGCGGCAAACAAATGCGCCGTACTGCCCTCGCGCAAGGCGCTGACATCCTTTTGCACGATGTGCGCCGGGTTGCCGACAGCCGTGGCGCCGGACGGCACGGGCTTCAACAGCACGGCGTTCGAGCCCACCTTGGCGTACTCGCCCACCGTAAAACTGCCCAGCACCTGGGCGCCGGCGCCGACAATGACACCCCGCTCCAGGGTCGGATGGCGCTTGGCGCCGCTGTGCAGCGAGGTGCCGCCCAGGGTCACGCCCTGGTAGATGGTGCAGTCGTCGCCGACGATGGCCGTCTCGCCGATCACCACGCCGAAGCCGTGATCGATGAAGACGCGCCTGCCGATGACCGCGCCCGGATGGATTTCAATGCCCGTGATGATGCGGGCGATATACGAAATGAAGCGCCCCACCCACTTCATGTGCCGCATCCAGCACCAGTGCGCCCAGCCATGCATGACGATGGCGTGCAAGCCAGGATAACAGGTCAGCACCTCCCAGCCATTGCGGGCGGCGGGGTCACGTTCAATGATGCTGTTGATATCTTCGCGCAGGTGGTGGAACATAAGGCGGATTTCTGAATAGGTAAGAGACAAGACGCAAATGGTAGCGTATTCGGCGGGGGAATGCTGGAGGGGCTGGCGTTGAGAGGCTCCTCAACGGCAAGCTGGGGTCAGACCCGACGGGTCTGACCCCAAATGACGCTAACTTATACTTCTAAAGCAATCCGCTGGCGGCGGGCTTCGTACAGACACACGCCGGAAGCGACTGACACGTTCAGACTCTCGACGGAGCCGAACATCGGGATGCTGACAAGGATGTCGCAGGTATCGCGCGTCAAACGGCGCATGCCTTCGCCTTCGGAACCCATGACGAGGGCCGTCGGGCCCGTGAAATCGGCCTCGTACAAGCCTTTTTCGCCGTCATCCGAAGTACCGATCAGCCAGATGCCGCGCTCTTTCAGTTCACGCATGGTGCGCGCCAGATTCGTCACGGTGATGTACGGCACGGTTTCGGCGGCGCCGCTGGCGACCTTGGCGGCGGTGGCGTTCAAGCCCACGGCGCGGTCCTTCGGCACGATCACGGCATGTGCGCCGACGCCGTCGGCCACACGCAGGCAGGCGCCCAGGTTGTGCGGGTCGGTGATGCCGTCGAGAATCAGCAGCAGCGGCGGGCCGTCGATGGCGTCCAGCAGCTCATCGAGATTGCGCGCCAGCGACAGCTGCGACGCGAAGGCGATCACGCCCTGGTGGCGGCGCGTGCCGACGATCTTGTCCAGACGCGACGAGTCGACGGGCATGACGCGCACGTTGGCAGCCTTGGCGGCGGCGATCATGTCCTTCATGCGGCCGTCAACGCGGCTGGCATCGACGAAAATTTCTTCCACGGACGACGCTTCGTGACGCAGGCGCGAGGTGACGGCGTGGAAGCCGAAAATCATTTTATTCTTCATGTGTTATCGCTTCTTTTATCGCTTGCTTTTGCTTGTTTTTGATACAGTTTTTGCTGCACGTGGTGCCGCCGCAGCTGGTGCCGCGGCAGCTTTCTTGCTGCGCTTGGGCGCGGCGGCCTTGGGGGCTGCCGCCTTAGGGGCTTCCTTCAGGGCTGCCTTGGCTGCAGGCTTGGCTTGCGCCTTGGCGCCATTGGAACGGCCACCGGAACCATTGCCGGCCTTGGCGCTGGTCTTGATTTCGTGGCGCTGCTCGGTCGCTGGACCAGGCTTGACCATGGATTTCTTCTCGCCCTTGCGCTTGCCGCCGCCATTGGGCTTGGCCGGCGCTTCTTCGCCCGCCAGTTCCGCGTCGGTCACCAGGCGCAGGTCGATCTTGCGTGTTTCCAGGTCGACTCTTGCCACTTGCACCGTCAGGCGGTCCGTCAGCTGGTAGCGCTTGCCCGTGCGTTCGCCGCGCAATTCATGACGCGCATCGTCGTACTGGAAATAGTCGGTACCCAGCTCGGTGACGTGCACCAGGCCTTCGACAAACAGGGTGTCGAGCTGCACGAACACGCCGAACGTGGTCACGCCCGTAATGGTGCCGGTGAATTCCTCGCCCAGTTTGTCTTGCATGAAGTAGCACTTCAGCCAGGCTTCCACGTCGCGCGACGCTTCGTCGGCGCGGCGCTCGTTGGCCGAGCAATGCACGCCCAGCGCATCCCAGATCGTCAGGTCCGTCTTCTTCGGCTTGCCGTCGGCCTTGTCCTTCGCCTGCTGCTTGCGCGTGGCGTTCGACACGTTGGTGTTCAGCACGGTCTTTTCGGACAGCTTAGGCTCGTATTTCTTGCCTTGCAAAATGGCCTTGATGGCGCGGTGCGTCAGCAGGTCGGGATAGCGGCGGATCGGGCTGGTGAAGTGGGCATACGCCTCGTAAGCCAGGCCGAAGTGGCCGATATTGTCCGGGCTGTAGACAGCTTGCTGCATCGAGCGCAGCAGCATCGTTTGCAGCAGGGCCGCGTCGGGACGCGCCTTGATCTGCTGCATCAGAGTCTGGTAATCCGATGCCGATGGCGTGTCGCCGCCCGTCAGATTCAGGCCGACTTGCTTGAGGAAGGTGCGCACTTGCGTGAGCTTTTCCTTGGTCGGGCTGGCGTGGATGCGGTAGGTGCCTGGATGCTTGTTGCGCAGCAACAAATCGGCCGCGCAGACGTTGGCCGCCAGCATGCACTCTTCGATGATCTTGTGCGCTTCATTGCGCGTGCGGGGGATGATCTTTTCGATCTTGCCCGCGCTATTGCAAACGATATACGTTTCCGTCGTCTCGAAATCGATGGCCCCCCGCTCCGTGCGCGCTTTCAGCAAGGCGCGGTAGACGGCTTCCAGGTTTTGCAGGTGCGGCAGGATGTCCGCGCGGCGTGCCGCTTCAGGTCCCTTGGTGTTGCCCAGCACGGCAGCGACTTCGTCATACGTGAGGCGCGCGGCCGAATGGATCACGGCCGGGTAGAACTGGTAGGCCTTGAGTTCGCCCTTGTCGCTGACGACGGCGTCGCAGACGAGGGTCAGACGATCGACGGCCGGGTTCAGCGAACACAGGCCATTCGACAGTTTTTCCGGCAGCATCGGGATCACGCGGCGCGGGAAGTACACGGATGTGCTGCGTTCGAGCGCATCGATATCGAGCGCGTCGTTCGGCTTCACGTAATGGCTGACGTCGGCAATCGCCACGATCAGGCGGAAGCAGTTGGCGCGGCCAATCTTGACGGGCTCGCAATATACGGCATCGTCGAAATCGCGCGCATCTTCGCCATCGATAGTCACCAATGGCACGTCGCGCAGGTCGACACGGTCTTTCAGGTCGGCGTCGCGCACGTCGAACGGCAGTTTTTCCGCCTGTTTCAGGGCGGCAGCGGAAAAGATGTGCGGCACGTTGAATTTACGTACGGCAATTTCAATTTCCATGCCAGGATCATCGAGCGCACCGAGCACTTCGACGATCTTGCCGACCGGCTGCTTGAAGCGCATCGGTTGCTCGGTCAGCTCGACGCTGACGATCTGGCCGGCTTTCGCCTTGCCCACCGAACCGGTGACCAGGATGTCCTGGCCGATGCGCTGGTCTTCCGGCGCCACCACCCAGTTGCCGTTTTCCTGGATCAGGCGGCCGATGACGTGGGTATTGGCGCGGTAGGTGACTTCGACGATCGTGCCTTCAGGGCGGCCGCGGCGGTCCGTGCCGACGATGCGGGCCATGACCTTGTCGCCATGCAGTACTTTCTGCATTTCTTTCTCAGGCAGGAACAGGTCGGCGCTGGCGTCGTCGGGGATGACAAAACCGAAGCCATCGCGGTGGCTGGTGACGCGACCGGCGACAAGCGCGCTCTGGTCGGCCAGGCTGAAAACACCGCTGGCATCAGACTTGAGCTGGCCGTCGCGCTCCATCGCCTTCAGGCGACGGACCAGGACATCCATGGAATCGGCATGCACTTGCAGCGATTTCCCGAGAGACTGCGGGTCGAGAGGCGCGTTGACGCTGCGGAATATGCCGAGAATGTCCTCCCGGCTGGGGATGGTGTGGGTATTTTGGCTCAAAAGTATTTCTATAGTTGTTATTGACAGTGATCAAACGGAAGACAAAGACCGATGACATCACCGTCAATATTGACACGGTGATGTCCGGTAGTGTACCGGAGGACGCCTTGGTTTGCCTAACGGACAGCGTAGCGGAAACCGAACAAGTGCCCCGCCGATGAAAAAAAGGAGAAAAGCTGCGCAATGCATTTGACTTCGGCAAATATTGCTCTATAATCTTGGTCTCTTGCAGCAACAAACCTTCACGGGAATGCAGTTGCAGGAAAGCGGTACAGGGTTGATGTGCAGTATGGAGCGAAAGCTCATCTGGCGCAAAACTCTTCAAGTCGCTATAATAGCAGAATTGCTGTAAAGTTATTTTACAACAAGTACTCGAGCAGTAAAAAGTAGTAAGTCACAGCAGCATCAGTGCCCACGTGGCGGAATTGGTAGACGCGCATGGTTCAGGTCCATGTGCCTTCGGGTGTAGGGGTTCGAGTCCCTTCGTGGGCACCATTACCTAATTCGCAAAAAAGCCGCAAACTTTCACGAGTTTGCGGCTTTTTTCATTTCCGGGACGAAAACCCTCCCCCGCCAGCCGGCCGCACTGCGGCGGCCTGGCAGCGCGGCACACCCAAGGACAGAAACAGGCGGGAAGTCGCTGAAAAAAGAGGCAGATTTGGGCTTTTTTCATAGGGAAAAGCCCTTTTCTGGCGAAAAAACATGTTTCTTGAAGAAAAGTGCAAAATGTTGATTGACCGAATGCCCGCCAGCCCTTATGATTTTGTCCTCGCTGCAGAACACGCAGCGACAAGCAGCAAGCAGTAACAATGCCCACGTGGCGGAATTGGTAGACGCGCATGGTTCAGGTCCATGTGCCTTCGGGTGTAGGGGTTCGAGTCCCTTCGTGGGCACCACCAGCAACAAGTTGTTGATTGTTGTGATCCGCAGTAAAGTAGTAGCCAGTAGTAACAAGCAGCACAATGCCCACGTGGCGGAATTGGTAGACGCGCATGGTTCAGGTCCATGTGCCTTCGGGTGTAGGGGTTCGAGTCCCTTCGTGGGCACCACCAGCAACGAGTCGTTTTCGTTGTAGTCCGCAGTAAAGTAGTGAGATAGCAGTATCAGCAGCAAGCAGTATCAGTGCCCACGTGGCGGAATTGGTAGACGCGCATGGTTCAGGTCCATGTGCCTTCGGGTGTAGGGGTTCGAGTCCCTTCGTGGGCACCATTACCTAATTCGCAAAAAAGCCGCAAACTTTCACGAGTTTGCGGCTTTTTTCATTCTAGAATACCGCGCAGTCTTCCCGACCCGCGGCCCCCTCCTCTTATTTGGCCAGCGCCGCCTTGACGGCGTCAAACAGGCTCGTCGTCGGACGGCCAATCAGCGCGCTCAATTGCTTGCCATTGTCTTCCAGGCCACCCTTGGCCGCGCCCGCATCGGAATCGGCCAACAAGTCGGCAAAGCCTTCCGGCACACCCACGCTCACCAGCGCCGCCTTGAAGTCCGCCTGCGGCAAGTCTTTGTACACAATCGCCTCGCCCGACTGGCGCGCCACTTCAGCCGCGTACTCGGCCAGGGTAAAGCCCTGGTCTCCAGCCAGTTCATACACGGCGTGCGGCTGGGCCGACGTCAGCACGGCGGCGGCGGCGGCTGCGTAGTCAAGTCGCGCGGCGGACGAGAAACGGCCGTTTTGCGCCGCGCCCAGCACCATGCCATGCTCGAGCACGGGCGCCAGGTGTTCCGTATGGTTTTCCAGATACCAGCCGTTGCGCAGGAAGGCGTATGGCAGGCCGGAGGCGCGAATAGCCGCTTCCGTGATGACATGTTCGGCGGCCAGGCCCAGCGGCGACGTGTCGGCGCGCAAGACACTGGTGTAGGCCAGCAGGGCCACGCCGGCGCGCCTGGCCGCATTGATGACGTTCTGGTGCTGCTGCGCGCGCTGGCCCACTTCGCTCGACGAAATCAGCAAAATCTTTGTTGCCCCCTTGAAGGCCACGTCGAGGCTGGCGCCATCGTTGTAGTCGGCCTGGCGCACTTGCACGCCCAGTGCGGCCAGCTTGGCCGCCTTGGCCGGATTGCGCACGGCAGCGATGATGGTGGCTGCGGGGACGGATTCGAGCAGGCTGGCGATGACGTGCTGGCCCAGATTACCTGTGGCGCCGGTGATGACGATCATGATTTTTCCTTGGAGGGTGGTGGGTAAAACCCTATAATAGGACTATTACTTACTTATTGTAAGTACGTACCTTTTGGTAAGTATGAATCAACACTCAAATTGAAGGCCAACTATCATGTCCACAGACACTCCCGGCGCCAGCCTGCGCACCGCCCTCGCCCGGCAAAACCAGGGAGCGCACCTGCTGGCGGCCGCCTGTCCGTCACGCGCCGTGCTCAGCCACCTGACCAGCCGCTGGGCCGTGCTGGTGCTGGTACTACTGCTGAGCGGCACACGGCGCTTCAGTGAACTGCGCCGCGAAGTAGGCGGGGTCAGCGAAAAAATGCTGGCACAAACCCTGGAGGCGCTGGCGGGCGACGGTTTCGTCCTGCGCCAGGCGTACCTGGTGATACCACCCAAGGTGGAATACAGCCTCACGCCGCTGGGACGCGAAGCGGCCGAACGCCTGGCCGTGCTGGTCGACTGGATCGAGGATAATTACCCGCGCATCGAACTGGCGCGCGCCGAACTGGCGCCACGGACTACGCAAACCGCAGCGTAAAACAGCACGCAAACGCATTGCTTTTGGTCACCAAGAATTATCGTTTACTCCTACTTGCCTTGATGTAATACTAGCCTCACAAAACGCGTAAGGACGCGACACCATGAATCAGTTGATTTCTACCATCGCCGACCGGGCCAAAGTGCTACTGGTGAGCAATTCACCTAACGATGTGCGCGAACTGCTGTATGTACTGGATCGGCATAACCTGGGGACGGGACTGGCGGGCGATATCGACGAAGGCGTGGAACTGGCGGCCGGCGGCACAGACCTGATCCTGCTCGACGCGGCCCTGGCAGGCACGAATATCGGCGCCACCTGCATGCGGCTGCGCAATGCGGGAGGAAGCCATGGCGTGCCGCTGCTGCTGATGTCAGCCAGCCCCAGCGCCGAGGAACAGGGCCGTAGCGTGGGCGCCGGCGCCAGCGACTACATCAAGATGCCCTTCAATGCGCGCGACGTGGCGGAAAAAATCCTCATGGAACTGGCGCTGCACAAGGCGGTAACGCCCGCTGCCCGCCCCGCCGCCACCCCTGCCGCGCCACTGCGGCCCCTGCATCCGCAAACACTGGAAGTCAATTACCATTCCATTCTGGCCGGCTCGCCCGACGCCGTGCTGCTGTTCGATATCGACAACCGCCTGCTGATCGATGCCAACCACCTGGCCGAAGAATTGTTCGGCATGCCGCTGGCCGAGTTGCTGCAAGGCGGCATGGAACCGCTGTTCCCCAGGCAGCAGGACGATGGCCGCGCCTCGCAGCATTTACTGGAAGAAAAGATCCGCGATACCTTGCAAGGCAAGATCGTCGTCTTTCGCGCCAGCTGCTGTCACCGCGACAGCCACCCGATCGCCTGCGAAATCCGTTTGATGCGATTGTCCGTGCCGGGCCGCCAGCTCGTGCATGCGCGCATCATCGACTTGACCGAACGCAACCTCGCCGAAGCGATGCGCGCGGGTCAGAGCGCCTTGCTGGAAATGGTCGCCAAGGGTGCGCCCCTGAGCCCCACCCTGAACCAGCTGCTGCTCCTGATCGAAGGCCAGTCGCGCGGCGTACTCTGTTCCATCATGCTGCTCGACGATGACGGCATTCACATGCACAGCGCCGCCGGCCCCAGCCTGCCGCCCGAGTACATGGCCCTGCTCGAAGGCGTGGCCATCGGCCCCGACGTGGGCTCCTGCGGCACGGCCATGTTCCTGCGCGAAGCGGTGGTGGTCAGCGACATCATGCGCGATCCCCTGTGGGCACCCTACCGCGAGCTGGCGGCGCCGTTCGGCTTGCGTGCCTGCTGGTCACGCCCCATCTTCGGCCAGGATGGCGCCGTGCTCGGCTCGTTCGCCATGTATTACCGCGAAGTGCGCAAGCCCGATGCGCGCGACCTCGAGCTGATCGACACGGCCACCGACCTGGCCGGCATCGCCATCGGCCGCATGCGCCATGAACGCGAGCTGCAGCGTCACCGCACCCACCTGGAAGAGCTCGTGGACGAACGCACGGCTGCCCTGACGCAGGCCAAGGAACACTCCGAACAGGCGAACCGCGAACTGGCCGCAGCGCTGGAAAACCTGTCCATCACGCAGGAAGAACTGGTGCGCCGCGACAAGCTGGCCGCGCTCGGTGCGCTGGTGGCCGGCATCGCGCATGAACTCAATACGCCGATCGGCAACGGCCTGGTGGTCGCCACCACCATGGCCGAGCGCACGCGAGAAATTCAGGCCAGCTTCCAGGGCGGCCTGCGCCGCTCCGAACTGGGCGCCTACCTGACGCAGGCCAGCGAGGCCGATGCCATTATGTTGCGCAACCTGCAGCGCGCCGCCGACCTGGTCTCCAGCTTCAAGCAGATCGCCGTTGACCGCGCCAGTTCGCAGCGCCGGCACTTCCTGCTGCGCCAGTTCGTCGCCGAACTGATGCTGCCCATGTCCACGCCCCTCAAGGCCGCCGGCCTGAGCCTGACGCAAGACGTGCCGGACGGCCTGGCCATGGACAGCTACCCAGGTCCGCTGGGCCAGGTGCTCAGCAACCTGCTGGAGAACTGCCTGCGCCATGCCTTCGAGGGCCGCAGCGGCGGCAGTATCGCCATCACCGCGCGCGGCAGCGACGACGGGCAGACGATCACCCTGTCCATCGCCGACACGGGCGTGGGCATCGCCGCCGACGACCTGGCGCATGTCTACGACCCCTTCTTCACGACCAAGCTCGGTTCCGGTGGCTCGGGCCTGGGCCTGCATGTGGCGCACAACATCGTCACCGGCGTGCTGGGCGGCCATATCGACGCCATCAGCAGCACGGGGGCCGGCAGTGGAACCACCTTCACCCTGCAGCTGCCCGCCGCCGCGCCGCAATCGCACGCCCCCTGAATGGCAAGCGCGCTACAATGCCCATAGGCATTAATTTCGGAGCACTTATGAAATACCTGATCGCCACGGCCCTGCTGGCAGCGTGCGCCTGCGCAATGGCCGGACCGGCCCCCTGGTACCAGTGGCGCAGCAAGGTCGACGGCACCCTGTCGTGCGCCCAGTCCACCCTGGGATTTGGCTGGGAACTGGCTTCAGGACCTTACAAAGATAGCCGTTGCGAAAAACCTGCGCTTGTTAAATAATGGGGCCATGACCACACGGGGCACCGGCTTGAGAGCAAGCGATGGCAATGCGGCGTCGAAAGAGTATGGAACGATAAGAACGTATCTATTCAAACCGAGGAGACCACATGTTTACGAATCCCGAACAATTCGCATCGGCCACCAAGGCCCTGTTTGAATTCCAGCTGATGACCTTCAACACGCTCACCTCCAAAGCCGTGCAAGGCGTGGAACAGGTACTGGCGCTGAACATGGCCACCGCCAAGTCCGGCATCGAAGATGGCCTTGCCGCCAGCAAGGAAATCAGCCAGGCCAAGGATCCGAAGGCCGCCATGGCCGCCGCCGCCGCCCAGCTGCAACCAGGTGTGGCCGGTGCAAAAGCCTATAAACAACAACTCGACGACATCATCAAGGAAATCCACACGGAATTCACCACGGCCGCAGAAGCCCATGTGGCCGAAGCGAAAAGCAATCTGAGCGCCCTGATCTACGACGTCACGAAAAACGTGCCGCCGGGCTCGGAAAACGCCGTGGCCATCGTCAAGGCCGCCATCGACAATGCCTTCCTCGGCTACGAGCAAGTGACCAAGGCCACCAAGCAAGCTGTGAAGACCGTGGAAGATCAAATTGCCAAGGCCAGCGCGCAGGTGGCGCAGGCCACGGAAAAAGCCACGGCGGGCGCACAAGCCGCGGCTGACAAGGCGGCGCCTGCCGCCAAGCCGAAAGCTGCCAAGAAGTAAGTTGACTCAATGTGGGGTCAGACCCGCCGGGTCTGACCCCAGCCTTTCAGCTTTTTGCAGGGTTCACCTCACCGGCATGATCCGATACACGCAGCGCCTCCCCCCGTCCAGCAGATATTCACTGCGCTCCACTTTGCAATCGTCCCCTAACACCCGCTGAAAGATGGCCAGCTCCGAGCGGCAGAAATTCTGGCATGCCGTGGCCGCCGCGCAGATCGGGCAATGGTTTTCCACCAGTAAGACACTGCCATCGTCCTGCGGCTCGGCATGGGCCATGTAACCCTCGCCATCGCGCGCCCGCGCCAGGCTATCGACTCGTTGCGCCAATTCAAGCCGCAAGTCGACCAGCCTGGCGTAGGCGGCTTCGCTGCTGCGCTCGCGCGCAACGATCAACTTATCCAGCCCCTCGTCGCCGAACAGGGTTTTGACTTGCGCAATCAATTCCAGGGTCAGGTCGGCATGGCGGTCAGGATAGCGCGCGTGGCCCTCCCCCGTCAGCGCCCAGCGCCGCGACGGGCGCCCCACCTTGTCGGCCAGGTCCTCGAAGGCCACCAGGCCCCTGCCCTGCGCCGCTTCCAGCTGGCGTCGCGCGCCCATGGACGTGATATCGAGCAAGGCCGCCAATTGCTGCGCCGTTTGCGGCCCGCGCATCTTCAGCAGGAACAAGGTCTGCTCGGACGTACTCGCGCTCATGCCACCGCCTTGGCGTCCACGGCGCCGTCCAGCTGCCGGCGCCAGGCCGCCATGCGCCAGGCGGCCCAGGCGGCGGACAAGGCGCCCGCGACAAGGATCAGCCGCGTGTCGATCAAGGTCAGCACGGAACCGCTGAGGGCCACGACGATGTTGGCGATGCAAAAAGTGGTGGCCAGCAAGCCCATCACGGCGCCCTGCCCGTGCGCGCTGAAGCGCTCGGCGCACCAGCCCTGGATCACCGTGTTGTACAGCGCATTCGGAATGCCGAACAGCACGATGGCAGAGATGCCCACCCAGATATTGCCTAGCGCCAAGATCCCTACGGCCAGCGCCACGCCGCAGGCATACCAGCTGGCCCGCAGCAGCGGCGCATGGCGGCTGGGACCGCCCGCCAGCAGCGAAGTGATGGTCATCGTGCCGCACAGGCCCACATTCACCCAGGCAATTTCCTGCGCATGGTAACTGGCCGTCTCGACCAGCCACAGCGGATAAAACTCATAAAAGCTTGCCACGCCGCAGGTGAGTGCCAGTTGCACGATGAACAGGGTGCGCAGCTCCGCATGGCGCAACAGGTTCAGAGAATGGCGGTCGCGCGCCACCTGCCACCACGACGTCGTCAGCAAGGACGGCGTTTCGCACGGCAAGCCGGCGGCCACCAGTACGGCGACGAGCATCAGGGCGGCGGCGGCAATCCAGAACGGCACCGTCACGCCCCAATGCAGAGTCGCGCCCGCCAGGATGGGTCCCACCAGCCAGCCCAGGTAAAAGGCGCCATTCAGCCAGGACATGGCGCGCAGGCGTAGCGGCCCTGTCAGCTGGTCGGCCAGCATGGCGCGCGCCACGGCGCCGTTTCCCTCCAGCAAACCCGTGATGAAACGGGCCACAATGAACAGCGGGTAGGACTGTATCACCAGCGCCCAGGCCGTGATGGCGTGGCCGATGGCGGCGCCCACGGCCGTGCGCATCAGCAAGGGACGGCGGCCGTAGCGGTCCGACAAGGGTCCCAGCAAAGCCGAGCCGATCAGCAAACCCAGCGGATTGATGGTCAGCGCCAGGCCGAACAGCAGTTTCGACGGCAAGCCCAGGAAATTGTTGAAGGCGTTCGGCGCCTCGGCGGCAAACAAAGGCGGCAGGATAGGATATGGCAGGGAGGCGCCGATGGTCGACAGCAGCGCCAGCAAACAGGCGGCGGAAATCAGGATAATGTTTTTCATGCAGGCTCGAAGTATATTTTCTGGCAAGACTACGTGAGCATGCCACATAAGTAAACCAAAATGTTTATTAATTATCCAGGCGTTGCCGCCATGATGCGCACCGTGCGCACCGTGCGCACCATCGCCTCGGCTATCATGCGCCCATGAATCACGTTTAACAGGGCAAACATGACACTGTCAGAAATTGAACACAAACACGGCTTCAGCTATCCTGCACTGTACCGCCAGCTGGAGCGCGACGGCATGCTGGCCGTGGGTGAATATGGCCCCGACTGGTACAAGCTGGTCTATCCCACATTAAAAGATAAACCCACCCTGCTGCTGCACGCAGACGATTTCGAATTGCTCAATATCGAGGCTGTTGCCGAAGCAGCGGACACCTTGCGCGACGCGGACGATTACCGGCAGATCGACCCCGCCTTCCGCTTCATCCCGTTCGCGCAAACGGGCGCGGGCGATCACTACTGCTTTTTCGCATCCAGCCTGCACGAGGGCGAGCTGCCCATTGTGCTGCTGTGGCATGACCAGAACGAAGCCCAGTACCTGGCGAAAAACCTGCAGGACTTCGTATTTCACATGTTGTTGATCAGCATGGCGGACCAGGATACGTACAACGAGGTCGGTGACGAGGAATTCAGGGAGCAACTGGCAAAGACCCTGGGCACGCATGCACGCTACCTGACGCCGGAACAGGCGCAGGTCCTGCAAACGCTGCTGGCCAGGGACATCATCGATTACGAGGTGGTGCTGCCGAAAGGACGCAAGGAAGCCCATCGGGGCTTGCTGACCGATACCGAACTGACCAGCCTGCGCGAGGGAATGATTCCCTACGCAAAGTTCGACAACTGTTTTGCCTACAGCACGGCTGGCTGAACATAATTCACTGGGCAAGCGGCGGCTGAAGGTTTAAACTGTATATAAACACAGTAAAACCCTTCACCTTGCAACTTGCCCTATTGCCACCCCCATGCTGAGAGTCCTGGAAAATCCCCTGTACTATCTGGATAATTTCCAGGATGTGCTGAGCTGGATCAGCGCGCGTTACGCCGATCTGCTGAGTGCTGAAGAAATGCAGTTCATCGCCGCATTCGGCGCACTGCCGCAGCCGTCGCGCGCCCTGTTCGTGCGCCTCGTCATGCGCAAGGGCTGCCTGTTTCGCGCCAGCAAGCTCAATTATCCGGAAATCGGCGACACGCGCGCGGCCGCCCTGCCCTTGCTGGCCTTGGCATGGGTGGAAGCCGATCCCCTCATCTCGCTCGATGAGCTGTTCGACTTGCTACTAAAAGCTGAGATCGCCCAGGCCTTTCACCTCGGCGCGCCCCTGAAAGCGGCACGCAAGGCCGAGCAGCTCGACGCCTTGCGCGAGCAGCATGCGGAAAATAAACCGTTTTCCACCTGGCATCCGGCCTGCAACGACGTGCTGTACCGCATCGGCCTGCAAGCGCTATGCGACCGCCTGCGCCTGATTTACTTTGGCAACTATCGCCAGGACTGGTCGGAATTCGTGCTGTCCGACCTCGGTGTGTACCAGTACGAAAAAGTGGAATTCTCGCCGCAATCGCGCGGCTTTCGCACGCGCCAGGATATCGAGTACTACGAAGTGCTGCACCAGTGCCGCGAACACTACAACGACAGTGCGCCGGCGAACGAAGTGCTGCAGGAACTGGCGGCGTTACCCTTGTCGCAGGACAATACCTGGCTGGCCAGCCGGCGCGACAAGCTGCGTTTCCAGATCGCCCAGCATCTGGAGAAATGCCAGGACTGGCCTGCCGCCTACCGCGCCTACGCCGATTGCCGCTATCCGGGCGCGCGGGGCCGCGCCATCCGCGTGCTGGAAAAAGATGAACAGCCGCAAGCGGCCTACGAGCGCTTGACAATCGCGCTGGCAGCGCCCGAAAGCGAGGCGGAACTGCAATTGTTACTGCGCATGGCGCCCCGTTTGCGGCGCAAGCTGGGTCATGCGAAGCAGGCGGCCAACGCCCCCACCGCCGTCGAGCGCATCGACCTGCTGCTGCCCTATCCAGGCGTAGCGTGCTACGTGGAGGGCGTGGTACAGCAGCACCTGATGCAGGACGACGCGCCCGTGTACTACGTGGAAAACACCCTGATCAACTCGCTGTTCGGCCTGCTGTGCTGGCCCGCCATCTTCAAGCCCATGCCAGGCGCCTTCTTCCACCCGTTCCACCGTGGCCCGGCCGACTTGCACAGCGCCGATTTTTACCAGCGCCGCAGCCTGGACTTTGCCGCCTGCCTGGCGCAACTGGACGACGGCACATATCAGGCGACGATACGCGCCGCACATGCCGCCAAGCACGGCATCGTCTCGCCCTTTGTCAGCTGGGAAGTGCTGGACGGCGGCTTGCTGGACCTGGCGCTGGCCTGCATCCCGTCCACCCACCTGAAGAAAGCGTTCGAGCGCATCTTGCTCGATATCAAAAGCAACCGCAGCGGCTTGCCTGATTTAATCCAGTTCTGGCCGGCAGAACAGCGCTACCGCATGATCGAAGTCAAGGGTCCGGGCGACCGCCTGCAAGACAATCAGCTGCGCTGGATTGCGTATTGCGCCGAACACGCCATGCCCGTCAGCGTGTGCTACCTGCAGTGGGAGGTGTCCACATGAGCGCCAGCAGGTACACGATCGCCGTGCGCGCCCTGTGCGAATTCACTGCCAAGGTGGGCGACCTGGACTTGCGTTTTACGCCATCGCCCACGGCGCAGGAAGGCATGGCCGGCCACGCCACCGTCACGGGCCGGCGCGACGACGATTACCAGCGCGAAATCAGCCTGTCCGGCGACTTCGGCCCCCTGCACGTGCGGGGCCGCGCGGATGGCTACGACCCGGCCCGGCGGCAGCTGGAAGAGATCAAGACTTACCGGGGCGAGCTCGATGCCATGCCGGCCAACCATCGCCAGCTGCACTGGGCGCAGGCGCGCATCTACGGCCATTTGCAGTGCCAGCAGCTGAATTTGCCCATGCTGCGGGTGGCGCTCGTGTATTTCGACATCGCCAGCCAGAAGGAAACCGTGATGCACGAGGAATGCACGGCCGAGGCGCTGCGCATTTTCTTTGAGCAGCATTGCGCACTGTTCCTCGACTGGGCCGAGCAGGAGCTGGCGCACAGGGCCAGCCGCGATGCGCAGCTGACCAGCATGGCCTTCCCCCATGCCGGTTTCCGTCCGGGCCAGCGCCAGCTGGCGGAAGCCATGTACAAGGGCAGCAGCCGCGGCTGCGGCTTGCTGGCCCAGGCTCCAACAGGCATCGGCAAGACCGTGGGCAGCCTGTTTCCCATGTTAAAAGCCACGGCAGCGCATGGCCTCGACAAGCTGTTTTTCCTGGCCGCCAAGGTGCCCGGGCGGCAAATGGCGCTCGACGCCTGTGCCATCCTGAAGGACAGCGCACCCCTGCTGCCCCTGCGCGTGCTGGAGCTGAGCGCCAAGACCAGCGCCTGCGAGCATCCTGACAAAGCCTGTCATGGCGAATCGTGCCCGCTGGCCAAGGGTTTTTACGACCGCTTGCCGCTGGCGCGCGAAGTGGCGCTGGCCAGTGGCCTGATTTTGGACAAGGAAGCCGTGCGCGCCATCGCCTTGCAGCAAGGTATTTGCCCTTACTACCTGGGCATGGAATTGGCGCGCTGGAGCGATGTCGTCATCGGCGACTACAATTATTACTTCGACCTCAGCGCCATGCTGTACGGCATGACCCTGGCCCACGACTGGAAGGTCAATGTGCTGGTCGACGAGGCGCACAATATGGTGTCGCGCGCGCGCAGCATGTATTCGGCGGAGCTGGCGCAAATCAACCTGAAAATGCTGCGCAAGTTTGCGCCCGAGGGGCTGAAAAAGCCGCTGGACCGCCTTTCGCGCCAATGGACGGCCATGCTCAAGGAGCAGGATGGCGACTACCACGTGCATCCAGCCTTGCCGGAGAAATTCTTTGGCGCCCTGCAAGGGGTGGCGACGGCCATCGGGGATTACCTGGCCGAACATGCGGCGGCGCTCGATGAAGACTTGCAGCGCTTTTATTTCGACGTGCTGCTGATCAACCGCCTGGCGGAGAGTTTCGGCGAGCATTCGCTGTTCGATGTCAGCAAGACAAATACGGGATCTACTGCTGGCTCCACCGTCTGCATCCGCAACATCGTGCCGGCGCCCTTCCTCAAGGAACGTTTCGCGGCCAGCCACAGCACGGCCCTGTTTTCCGCCACCCTGAGCCCGTGGAATTACTATAGCGACACCCTGGGCATGCCAGCCGACACGGCCTGGGTCGACGTGGAATCGCCATTCCAGGCGGAGCAATTGTCCGTGCGCGTGGCCGACAGCATTTCCACGCGCTACCAGCACCGCGCCGCCTCGCTGCTGCCCATCGCGCAATTGATGGCGAAGCAATACGCAGAAACGCCGGGCAACTACCTGGCCTTTTTCAGCAGTTTTGATTACATGGAAAAGACGGCCACCCTGTTTGCCCAGCATTATCCCGACGTGCCCATCTGGCAGCAGCCGCGCCGCATGGACGATAGTGCCCGCACACAATTCCTGGGCCGCTTCGGTCTGGATACGCGCGGCATCGGCTTTGCCGTACTGGGCGGCGCCTTCGGCGAAGGCATCGACTTGCCCGGCGCGCGCCTGATCGGCGCCTTCATCGCCACCCTGGGTTTGCCGCAGATCAATCCCGTCAACGAACAGATCCGCCAGCGCATGGGCCACATCTTCGGCGCCGGCTACGACTACACGTATCTGTATCCGGGCATGCAAAAGGTGGTGCAGGCGGCCGGCAGGGTCATCCGCACGCAGTCGGACAAGGGCGTCGTGTATTTGATCGACGACCGCTTTTCCCGGCCGGAAATCCGCCAGTTGCTGCCGTCCTGGTGGGACGTGCAGCTAGCCGACCAGTAATCTGAGCTTCTGGTAGCCCGCCTTGCTCACGGGTATCCTCGTGTCGTCGCGCAGGATGGCCACGTGGCTGTCCTTGGTGGCCGCCTCGATGCGGCGGATACCGTCGATATTGAGCAGATACGACCTGTGCACGCGCAGGAACTTGGCAGGGTCGAGCTGGGCTTCCAGCTCCGCCAAGGTCTGGCTTTTCAGGTAGGACTTGCCCTCGGAACGGATGCTGATGTAATCGTCTTGCGCTTCGACATAGTCGATGCGCGCGCTGGCGATGACGTGGACCTTGGCGCCGTCACGTATCAGCACGCGGTCCAGGGGCGCTGCGCGCGTGGCCGCCTCGCGCGCCACCGTCAGCACAGTCGCGGGCGTGCTGCGCTTGGCGCGCGCATGGGCCAGCGCCTGCTCGAAGCGCTGTTCGCTGAACGGCTTCAGCAGATAGTCCAGGGCATGGCATTCGAACGCTTTCAAGGCGTACTGGTCGTAGGCCGTGACAAAGATCAGCTTTGTCTTCGCGCCGGTCAGTTCCGCCACCTCAAAACCGTCCAGGCGCGGCATCTGGATGTCGAGAAACACCAGTTCCGGTTCCAGTTCCGCGATGGCCTTGACGGCCTCGAAGCCATTGCTGCACTCGGCCACGATGTCGATATCGTCATGGCGCGCCAGGTATTCGCGCAGCACGCTGCGCGCCAGCAATTCATCATCGACGATGGCCACCCGCATTCTTTCCTGCATTATGCTTCCTCCGTGTCGCCGGTCTGCGCCGGCATCGATAGCGTCACTTCAAACGTCGCACCGCGCCGCGCCCAGTGCACGCCCGCCTCATGCCCATAGGCGCTGGCCAGGCGCTGGCGCACATTCTCCAGCCCCATGCCCTTGCCGCGGGCAGGTCCTTGATCCGCATCAACAGCATTGCGCACGGCAATCTGCAGCAGGCTGCCCGCGCGACGTACCTCGATCTCGATCAATCCGCCCTCCGTCAAGCCACAGATACCATGCTTGACGGCATTTTCCACCAGTGGCTGTATCAGCATGGGCGGCAGCAAGCACGCCAGCGCGGCGGTGTCGACGCTTTCCGACACTTGCAAGCGTTCGCCAAAACGCACCTGTTCGATGGCAAGGAAATGGCGGATCAGTACCAGTTCCTGCTCCAAGGTAATGTGCTTGTGCGCCTCCAAGCTCAGGCTCTGGCGAAAGAAACTGGCCAGCTGCACCGTCATCTGGCGCGCTCCCGCCGCATTGATAGACGTCAAGGCGCTGATGGAGTTCAAGCTGTTGAACAGGAAATGCGGGTCGATCTGCGTGCGCAGCATGCGCAATTGCGCTTCCTGCGCCATCAGCTGCGCTTCCAGGCCCCGCTGCTCGGCCATCCTGGCGCGTACGAATTCCAGCAGCAGATAATGCACGGCGACAGCGAGGCAATACAGCAGCAAGCCCAGGCCGAAAAACAGGGCCAGCAGCGATTGCGTCAGGTTCACGCCCAGCCAGCGCAGTTCCAGCAACAGGCTGACGCTGTTCAGAAATTGCAGCAAGGTGGCCCACAACAAGCCGGCGAACAGGGCCGCTACGCCCATCACGCCGGCAATGGCGAGCGGATGGCCCGCGTGCAAGGGGTAGGCGCGGCACAGGTAAAACGCGGAAAAACCGGATCCTATCGCATACACGAGCGTGGCGGGCACCACCAGCAGGACGGCGTTGAGCCTGGGCGCATGGGCCACCCTGGCCAGCACGAACGCCAAGGCCAGGCCCAGCGCCAGGCAAACCACCACCACGGCCACGGCGCCGCGCCGCTTCGACAAGGTCCCGGACATGCGCGCCTAGTTGCGAATTTCCAGGCCGCCCATGATGGCGTAGCCCGTCACGTACAAACGCTTGTTCTGGTTCGGCGGCACGATGGTCTTTTCTTCGAAACCGCCGAGGATGGGCGTGCCCTGCAGCACCACGCTCCAGTCAGGCGGAATCTTGATGGTGACGCCGCCGCACAGGGCGAACACGTTGAGCACGGCTTCGCCTTCGATCGAGGCCTGGCGCAAGTCGATTTCGCAGCCGGCCATGATGACATTGATATCGCCGCCCCTGAAGCGCCGGGACGACACGCGCCGCACATAGCCGCCCAGGATGGCCGTCACTTCGATGATGCTGTCATCGTCCGCCTGCCCGCTGGCGCCGGGCGCTGCCGCTGCGGCGTCCTTGTCCAGCGACACGGCGCCATTGCGGGCCTGGCCGAAAGAGTCAGGCGCTGCCGTGCTGTCCTGCTGCGCGGCAAAGCGCCGGCGCCGCTGGCGCTGTTGCGCGCCGGGCAAGGACTTCGACACGACGGCCACCCCCAGGCCGATGATGAGCAAGGGCCACAACAAGTCCCAGTTCATGTAGAAAATGCCCATGTGCTTGAGGGTCCATACCACACCCAGCAGCACCAGCATGCCGCCCAGCAAATAGCCGTTCGCACTGCGGCTTTGCGACAGTTTCAGCAAGCCAAACACGATCAGCACCGTGGGCCAGAAGCGGAAGGTGTAGCGCACATTGATGAAGCCGAGGTTATCGAGCAGGAACAACAAGCCCAGGCCGATGACAATGACGCCCAGCACGATCTGCGATGGCGAGTGCAGCGGCGGTTTATTTTTCATGCTCGGACTCCCGGTAGGCAATAAAATGTTTGTTCAACAGCGGTTCCAGCACGAGGCCCACACCCCAGGCGATCAGCAAGGCTGGCCAGCTATTGTAGAAATTCAAATTCCACAGTTCTTCGTACGACACATACCACCAGGCAGCGAAAAAGATCAGCCACAGGCCACTCAGTACCTGCTTCGCGGACACGGGCGTGAGCAGTTTGTTCAGGCCGAAGACGACCAGTATCAGCGGCCAATAATGCCATAGTGCATAGTAATCGTGGAGATAGATCACATCGAGCCGGTCCAGCAGGATGATGGCGCCGATGGCGATCAGCAGCACGCCCCACAGCAGCTGGGTACGGCGGCAATAAGCTGGTTCAGATTTCACGGTCACCCCTGGTAGTTGGTTGATCGTAAAGATACGCGGATTTCGGGCGCGCGAAAACACCGCTTCGGCGAATGGCGGACAGATGGCGGTGAATGGCGCAGCGGCAGGAACGAGAGGCAAAAAAAGACCGGCTGGCGCCGGCCTTGAAGGGGTTCGCAGTACACACCGCGACCTGGAGTTACAGTGAACAGCCGCGTGGCGCCAACGCGCCAACAGCGGAAATCTGGTGCCGATCCTTGAGGCGACCGGCTGACCTGCTGGAAGATCGAACATGCCGCCAACTTCACGGCAGTGCGTCTCAACCAAGCAAAGCCATCATACTCCTGATCGCCACAAAGCACCGTTCGCTAGCGCACACAGATGGCGTTTTGCTGAGCTGCATCAAGCGGCGATGGCATGCGGCGGCTGCAGCATGTCGTTCTCGATCCACTCCAGTACGGTCGGTCCCTGCGGCTGCCAGCCCAGCACGGTGCGTGCCCGTGCACCGCGCACGCGGCTGTTGGAACCAAGGCCGTAGGAAGCCATCTCGTAGCCCCATTCGGCAATCGCCTCGGGCAGTGGCCAATCCTGCGCAGGCCCCAGGTCCAGTGCCTTGGCGATGGCGGCCGTCATGTCGCGGAAGGCCGCTTCGCCCGACTCGACAAAGTAAAACGTACCGGCGGGCGACTTTTCCAGCGCCAGCAGATACAGGCTGACGACGTCGTCGATATGCACGTTGGACCAGATGTTGCGGCCCGGCCCCACGTGGCGCACGATGCCGCCCTTGCGCGCCTGCTTGAGCAAACGGGGCAACTGCACGCTGTCGCGCGGCAAGGCGCCATGGCCGTAGATCAGGGTATTGCACAGCACGCTGGCACGGATACCCTGACTGGCGCTGGCCAATACCAGGTCGTCGATGGCGACCCGGGCCGCCTTGTCGGCCGCAGGCGCGGGCAGCTTGTCTTCATCATAAATCTGCTTGGTACCCTCGCCGCCCGAAGCGTCGCCGACGATGGACGAGCCGCTCGTGTGCAGGAACACTTTGTTCGTGCCGGCCAGTGCGTCGAGGATGGCTTCGACGGCGCCCCGGTGGTCGCTGCTGGCCGCATTGATGACGGCATCCGCCGCCTTCGCCTGCTCGATGAGCAATTCGCGGTCGTTCAGTGTGCCGACGACGCCGTGCACGCCCAGGGTGGCCAACTCGGCCAGCTGTTCCGGTTTGCGCACGAGGCCCGTGACCTGATGGCCGGCGCGCACGAGGCCCGCCGCGATGGAACTGCCGATGAAGCCAGCTGCGCCCGTCAAAAATACTCGCATCATTACTCCTTTGTTGGTTTAGATTGCAATCAATCACACCAACAAAGTATGCGCCGTTTCCCCTTTCGCAAAAAGCAGCTGTCCAGCAAAAGATCTATGACTTGGACGCAACAATCTTCTGTTTGAGCTGCAGGGCGGCAATGTAACGGCTCCGGTAGCCGGGGTCTTGCGGCGTGATTAAGGTGAGCCTGTCGCGCGCGCGCGTGGCGGCCACATAAAAACGGTTTTCCTCTTCCAGCGGGTCAGTCTTGCTGCGCGGGAATTCATCGACGGCAAGGTAAGGCAAGATGACGTGGTTGTATTCGAGGCCCTTGATCTGGTCGATGCAGGCGATCACCAGCCTGGCCTTGCCGCTGGTCACGGCAACGGCCTCCTCCATCTCGCCCAGCCAGCCGGCAAAGCCGCCCAGCGACACGCCCGCTTCGCTGCACACGGCAATGAAGCCATGCAGGGAACGGGCGACGACCCGCGCCTGCGCCGGATCGACATAGATGCGGCGCGCCGTCTGTTCCAGCTGCATCAGGCCAAAGATGTGCTGCAGGGCGTCGCCCGCCAAAGCGTCGGGTGGCAGCGCGCGCAGGTAATCGACGGCGGCCAGGGTCAGGGCCGCCTTGTCCTGGTTGTGCGACTTGGCCAGCTGGTTCGTCAGGAAGCCTTCCAGCAAGTCCGGGTAATTGGCCACGTCGGCCTTGGCTTGCTGTAACTCCGTGCGGGTAAACGGGATTTCCGCAAAGGCCACCAGGGCTTCGAGAATTTCGCCGCGGCGCGGGCCGCTCTTGATCGCGTGCAAGTCCTTGCGGGCGATGGCGACCATGCCGCGCAGCATCAGCACTTCCAGGCTCAGCAGATAGCTGTTCATGTCCACCAGGCCATACGCAATGCCGCTCTGGAACAGCGCCGTTTCCACGCGGATAGCCTGGTCGCGGTCACGCAGCAAAATGGCCGTCGTGCCCGCATGCGCGTGTTCGAGCGCGGCGATCAGCTGGGCGCTGCACGCTTGCGGCTGCGCATGATCGTACTCGAGCACGTCGATGTGGGTGGCGCGCGAAAGGGCCGACACGCTGGCCTTGTTCTTCAGCACGCCCACGGCCTGCGCCAGCTGCGTGCCATAGCGGTAGGATGCCGTCAGCGGCAGGCGCTGCAAGGCAGGAAACTCCTGCTCGAAGCGCTGGCGCAGGAAGCGGTGGTCGGCGCCCGACCAGGTGTAAATCACTTGATCCTTGTCACCGGCGCCGCAGAAAAAGGCGTTGCCGCGGCGTATCAGCATGGTCAGCAGGCGGAACGACGCTTCGTTCAGATCGTGCAATTCATCGGCCACGATGATCTGGAAGGCCGGCAATTGCTGGCGCAGCGGCTCGTCGCCGTCGAGCATGCGCACCAGATCGTAGGTGGCGTCGAACGGTGCGCGGAACTGGATATCACCCGTGTCGGCGCCGCGCAAGCCTTCGTATTCGCGCAGCCACAGATAATGCGTGCGCGACATGCCCAGCAGCTCCAGATTGTCATCCAGGGAATTGCTCTCGAAGTCAGGATTTTGAAAATCCAGGCGGGCCTTGGTGCGCAATTGCAGTTTCAAAAACTCGGCAATCGCCCCATTGGTCGTATTGATTTCCAGCGGATAACGGTGGGCGTACTTTTCCGACACGACTTCCAGTGCTTCCCAGGCCACGGGACGCAGCTCTTCATCGCTGCGCATGAACGCCACCTGCATGTTTTCCAGCTGCAGCAACACCTTGGCGGCAAAAGCGTCGAAGGTGTCGATGCTCAGGCGCTTGACGACGCCCAGCGGCACGCCCACTTCCAGCAGGCGCTGGCGCAGGGCCACGCGCGCCGCCTCGGTGAAGACCAGGGCCAGCATGCGTTCGGGCGCGCGCCCCCGGTGCAAGGCCTCGGCCAGGCGCAGGGCCAGAGTCGTCGTCTTGGCCGCGCCGGCATTGGCGTCGATCAAGACCACTTTCTTTTGCGCTGTCTGGACGGCGACCTGCTCCGGCGTGGGCGTGATGCGTTTGGGAATGAACTGCGGGGCGTTATCTGTACTCAAAAGTATTCCTGAAAAGGGTAGCAACTGCAACTGGCTGTCTCGGACTTACAAGGCGCAGGTGCGCAGGCCGGCAAAGATGTCGCCGCGCTCGGGCGCGTGGAAGGCGCGCATGCGGGCCGAATGCAGGCGTGGCGGCGTGGCGAAGGCGGCGCCGCGCAGCACCTGGTGCTGCATGAAATACGGCGCTGAGTATTCGCGCCAGGCATCAGCCGCAAAGCCCGGATACGGTTCGAACGGCGTCGCCGTCCACTCCCACACCTGACCCCAATGAAAGCGCGGATGGCCGGACAGCGCAGCATACTCCCATTCCGCCTCGGTCGCCAGGCGGCGGCCTGCCCAGGCGCAGTACGCTTGCGCTTCATACAGATTGATGTGGCGTACGGCTTCATTCGGCGGCAAGGTCGTGCGCCGGCCGAAACGCATGGTGCGCCACTGCGTCGCTTCGCGCAGCCAGTACAGGGGCGACGAGCGCTCCTGCTGCATCAGCCAGGCGCTGCCGGCCGCGCTCCAGAACTGGCGGTTCTGGTAGCCGCCATCGGCGACGAAATCGGAAAACTGGGCGTTTGATACGGCGCAAGCATCGATGGAAAACGGCGGCACATAGCAGCGATAGGGCGGTGATTCATTGTCGAAGGCAAAACCGGCATCGCGCGGCGAGCCCATTTCAATGCTTCCGCCAGGAAACGCAATCTCCCCCGCCCCGGGCGGCAAGGCCGGGCTGGCAGACAGGGGTTCCGGTGCTTCCAGGCCCAGCCATTGCAAGCCGGCCAGCATTTCCTCGCCGCACAAGTCTTCTTGCGCCAGCGCCAGCCGGTACGGCGCCAGGGCACTGTCGACGTTGGGTTCACGCGACAGCTTGTCCAACACCCTGTCGAGCACTTCGTGGCAATACGTTTTCACGGCGCCCGGGCTGGGCAGTTCCAGCTTCCAGCGCGCACGGTGCTCCACCATATTGGCGTCGAACAAATCGTCGCCGCGCGTCAGCAGGGAATTGTAGATGGCGTCGGCCGGATGGCTGGAAGCGGCTTCGCGCAAGATGAACCACTCGGCGAACCAGGCGATATGCGCGAGTTGCCACAAGGGCGGATTGAGGCGCGGATGGCGGGGCAGGCCCGCCACCACGTCCAGCCCGGCATTGACATAACAGTCGAACAGGGAAAGAGTGTCCTGGCGCGCAGCCTGCAGCGACTGGGCCAGTTGCTGCGCGCCGGCGTGGCGAAAAGAGGTGTTGATTAAAGTCATGACCTGATTGTAACGACTTATGCCAACAATGCACCAGCAGCCAGGGGGAAACAGGGGCGACTGTCGCCCCCTGCGAACTACTTGACCAGCAATTCGCCCTGCAGCGGCGTGACGACGGACTTGGGCATGCTGACGATGAAGCTGCTGCCCTTGTCAACCACGGACTGGATGGCCAAAGTCCCCCCGTGGCGCAGCAGCACATGCTTGACGATGGCCAGACCCAGGCCCGTGCCTTGGGTTTCGCGCGAGCGGCTCTTGTCGACGCGGTAGAAACGTTCCGTCAGGCGCGAAATATGTTCCTGGCTGATGCCGATGCCCGTGTCTTGCGCGATGAATTGCGGTCCTGCCGTGCCATCTTGCCAGCGAAGCATGATGCTGCCGCCTGCCGGCGTATAGCGCACGGCGTTCGAGGCCAGGTTGCCGAAGGCGCTATACAGCTCGTCGTAGCTGCCCAGCACATCGGGGCCATTGCATTCCATCGTCACTTCATGCTTGCCGGCCGACAAGCCCTTGGCGTCGCGCAAGACTTGCTGCATGAGTTTCTTGACATCCACGGGCTCGGGACGCAGCGGATAGTCGACCGATTCCAGGCGCGACAGGGTCAGCATGTCCTCGATCAAATGCTGCATGCGGTGGCCCTGCTCCGTCATCAGCTTGAGGTGGGCGGCGCGCGTGGTGGCATCGAGGTCCAGCTCGGCGGAAGCGATTTCCAGGAAACCCACGATGACCGTCAGCGGCGTGCGCAGTTCGTGCGAGGCGTTGGCGATGAAGTCGCGGCGCATCATTTCGATGCGCTCCGTCTCCGTCACATCGTGGGTGACGAGGATCTGGCGGCGGTTTTCAAACGGAATGATCTGCACGATCAGCTTGCGGTTGCGGAAGGTGATCGTCAGCGGCTGGTCGTAGCGGCCCAGGATGATGTAATCCATGAACTCGGGGCTGCGGATCAGGTTGGTGACGCGCATGCCCTTGTCGCGCTCGTGCGTCAGGCCCAGATGCTTCTCTGCGGCGGGATTGCACCATTCGAGGAACAGCACGTCGTCCATGATGACGACGCCATCGGGCAACAGGTGCATGGCCTGCCGGAAGCGCGCCAGCCATTCCGTCAGCTCGGCCTGGTTTTTCTCGTCGTCGCGGCGCATGCGGTACAGGCGCGCGAAGATGCTGGTCCAGGCGCCCCAGCCGTCGGGCAACTTGGCGCTTTGCGGATTGTCCAGCCAGTTACTCAGCTGGAACAGATACGACAGCTGCACGAACACCATCATGGCCATCAGCACGAAGGCGATGCCCAGCGCATACGTGGCGCCAAACAGATACCAGACGACGGTCACGCCCAGCAGCGCCAGCACCATGCGCAAGGCGGCCGGTACCCAGAACAGCAATTTCGGATTCATAAGAGACAGGCTTTACTTTTCAGACAACATGTAGCCGACGCTGCGCACGGTCTTGATCAGGCTTTCCGCCTCTTTCAAGGCTTTGCGCAAGCGCAATACGTGGACATCAACCGTGCGTTCCTCGATCACCACATGGTCGCCCCACACCTTGTCGAGCAACTGGCTGCGCGAAAACACGCGCTCCGGATGGGCCAGCAGGAATTTCAGCAGTTTGTATTCGGCATGGCCGATATCGATCTTCTGTTCATCCATCATCACGGTGCAGCTGACAGGGTCCAAGGCCACGTTGCCGGCGCGCATGGGCGCCTGCGCGTGTTCCGGACTCTTGCGTCGCAGCAAAGCCTTGGCGCGCGCCAGCAGTTCGCGCGGCGAGAACGGCTTGGTGACGTAATCGTCGGCCCCGCTGTTCAGGCCGGCCAGCTTGTCTTCTTCCATGCTCTTGGCGGTGAGCATGATGACGGGGATGGCGGCGAAATTGCGGTCGGCGCGGATGCGCGACAGCAGGCGCAAGCCCGTCTGGTCCGGCAGCATCCAGTCCAGCAAGATCAGGTGCGGCGTGCGGTGCTGGATGAATTCCCAGGCATCGGCAACGTTTTGTACGGAACAGCAATTCCAGCCGGATTCGCGCAGCGAATAAGTCACCAATTCAACGATGGCCGGCTCATCTTCAACAATCAATACCGTGGTTTTATCAGATGCCATAAAGCTTACTCAGGGAGCTCCTCGGAAATGGCGGGAGCAGCCACCTTGGTGTGGCGGATGTCCTTGCCTTCAACCACGTAAATCACGTATTCGGCGATGTTTTTCGCATGGTCGCCGATGCGTTCGATGGCCTTGGCCACCCACAGGGTATCGAGCGCCGCCGAAATCGTGCGCGGGTCTTCCATCATAAAGGTAATCAAGTTGCGCATGATAGACCGAAACTCATGGTCAATGATGGCATCTTGTGCAATTAATTGTAAGGCCTGCTTGCCATCGTTGCGTGCGAATGCATCGAGCGCGTCGTGCAGCATGTCGGTGGCCGTGTTGGCAATGCCGCGCACCATCTCGTAATGGTTGACGACGCCGTTGCCGCGCTTGTGCAGATTCTTCGCCACGCGGGCGATTTTGGTCGCCTCGTCGCCTACGCGCTCGAGGTCGGTAATCACCTTGATGGTGGCCATGATGGTGCGCAAATCGTTGGCGGCCGGCTGGCGGCGCACGATCAAATGGCTGCAAGCGTCGTCCAGCGAGACTTCCAGCTGGTTGACGACGTCGTCCTCCCGCATCACGCGGTCGGCGCGTTCCGGATTGCCGATGCGAAAGCACGTCATCGCGTCGAGGAACTGGGTTTCAACGATGCCGCCCATCAGGAGCACTTTCGAGCGGATCGCTTCGAGTTCGTTGTCGTATTGCTTGGATGAATGTTCGCCTAACATGCTGTCTCTCCGTATTCAGTTGTCTTGTATGTCGTTATTCTGGGCAGATCAGCCGAAGCGGCCCGTGATGTAATCCTGCGTTTCCTTGCGGGCCGGATTCATGAAAATCTGGTCCGTTTCGCCGAATTCCACCAGTTCGCCCAGATACATATAGGCCGTGTAATCGGAGCAGCGCGCCGCCTGCTGCATATTGTGCGTCACGATGGCGATCGTGTAATCCTGTTTCAGTTCGCTGATCAGCTCTTCCACCTTCGACGTCGAAATCGGGTCCAGCGCCGAGGTCGGCTCATCGAGCAGCAACACGTCCGGCTTCACGGCCACGCCGCGCGCGATGCACAAACGCTGCTGCTGGCCGCCAGACAGCGACAGGCCGCTCTTGTTCAGCTTATCCTTGACCTCGCCCCACAGCGCCGCTTTTTTCAGGGCCCACTCGACGCGCTCGTCCATCTCGCCCTTCGACAGGTCTTCATACAGGCGCACGCCGAAGGCAATGTTGTCATACACGGACATGGGGAACGGCGTGGGCTTCTGGAACACCATGCCGACCTTGGCGCGCAGCATGTTGACGTCCTGGTCGGCGTCGAGCACGTTGCGGCCGCGGTACAGGATGGAACCTTCCGCGCGCTGGCCCGGGTACAGGTCGTACATGCGGTTCAGGGTGCGCAGCAGGGTCGATTTGCCGCAACCGGACGGGCCGATGAAAGCGGTAACCTTCTTCTCGTGAATGTCCAGGTTGACGTTATGCAAGCTTTGCGTTTTGCCGTAAAAGAAGTTCAGGCCCGAAATTTCGATGGTTTTTTTCTTTGGTGCCAGGTCTTGTGCTGGATTCATTTGCGTATTCATGTGGGTTCGCTTCGCTCGATATCTGTTTAATTAGGGACTTTTTGGCTGAACACGGTGCGCGACAGGATATTCAAGGCCAGCACGCTGAAGGTGATCAGCAGTGCGCCACCCCAGGCCAGCGAGCGCCAGTTGTCGTACGGGCTCATCGCAAACGATGCGATGACGGACGGCAAGTTGGCCATCGGCGCATTCATGTTAAAGCTTTGGAACTGGTTATTCAGGGCCGTGAACAGCAGCGGCGCCGTTTCGCCGGCGATGCGGGCCAATGCCAGCAGTACGCCGGTGATCACGCCAGCCTTGACGGCGCGCAAGCGCACCAGGGTGGCGACCTTCCAGCGCGGCGCACCGAGGGCAAACGCGGCTTCCAGCAGGCTGTTCGGCACCAGGCGCAACATATTGTCCGTCGTGCGCACCACCACCGGCACGGCGATCAGCGACAGCGCGATGGCGCCCGCGTAACCGGAGAAGTGCTTGACATGCGCCACGTACAGCGCATACACGAACAGGCCGATGACGATCGATGGCGCCGACAGCATGATGTCCGTCACAAAACGCGTCACTTGCGCCAGCCTGTTTTCTTCGCCGTATTCGGCCAGGTAGATGCCGGCCAGGATGCCGATCGGGGTGCTGACGACGGTAGCCAGGCCCACCATCAGGGCGCTGCCGACGATGGCATTGATCAGGCCGCCGCCTTCGCTGCCGGGGGCCGGCGTCGTTTGCGTGAACAGGTCGATCGACAAGGCACCGAAACCCTTGATCACCAGCGTGAACAAAATCCATACCAGCACGGCCAGGCCCAGGGCCATGGCCGCCACTGACAGGGCGATGCCGATGCGGTGCATCAGCAGGCGCTTGCGGTAGACGGGATTCATGGCCGGCTTGGCCGGAACGTCGAGGGTGCTCACTTGGCTCATTTCGTGCCTTCCTTGCGGGACATGCCAGCCAGCATCAGCTTGGCGGCGGATAAGACGATAAAGGTGATGACAAACAGGATCAGGGCCAGCGAGAACAGCGAGGACACGTGCAGCGCCGATTGCGCTTCGCCAAATTCATTGGCCAGCAAGGAGGTGATGCTGTTACCGGCGGCAAACAGCGACCACGACAGCTTGTTGGCGTTGCCGATGACGAAGGTCACCGCCATGGTTTCACCGAGTGCGCGGCCCAGGCCCAGCATGACGCCGCCGACGACGCCGGTCTTGGTGTAAGGCAAGACGATCTTGCGCACCACTTCCCAGCGTGTGCAGCCCAGGCCGTATGCGGACTCCTTCAGCACGGCAGGGACGATTTCAAACACGTCGCGCATCACCGAGGCGATGAAAGGGATGATCATGATGGCCAGCACCAGACCTGCCGTCAGCAAGCCGATGCCCATCATGGGGCCGCTGAACAGCTGGCCGATGATGGGCACGTTGCCCAGCGTGGCCTTCAGTATAGGCTGGACGTGGTCGGCAAACAGGGGCGCGAAGACAAACAGACCCCAGATGCCGTAGATGATCGATGGCACGCCGGCCAGCAGCTCGACAGCAGTGCCCAGCGGGCGACGCAGCCAGGCCGGGCAGATTTCCGTGAGGAACAGCGCGATGCCGAAGCTGACGGGAAAAGCGATCAGCAGGGCGATGACGGACGTCACCAGGGTGCCGATGATGGGGATCAGGGCGCCGTACTGGTCATTGACGGGGTCCCATTCTGCCGACACGATGAAATGCAGGCCGAAGGTCTTGAAGGCCGGTATCGATTCCATGATCAGCGAAATGATGATGCCGACCAGGACGATCAGCACCGACAGGGCGAACAGCATCGTCACCTTGTGGAACAGGAAATCCTGGATGCGCTGCTTGCGCATGGTGGAAAGCATTTGCGCGTGACTGATGGAGTCGGTCATGGTGCCGCCTGGCATGGGGATCGTGGAGGAGGTTGATTGTGCGCTCATATTGTGCCAGATGTGGGTGGTACTGCCGGTATTGCTTGTTTTGAACTCATGTTTTATTTTTAGCCAGGATCGCCTGCAAGGGCTTGCGGGCGGTCCTGGCTAACTCCCTGCCCCGCCGTGCTGCTGGCGGGGACAAGGATCGGTACTTATTTGGTCAAGCTATCGAATTAATAGATCGCTTTGCCCGATGCATCTTTCAGATTGGCTTTCCACGATTCCTGCACCAGTTTCACGACCGATGCTGGCATAGGCACGTAGTCCAGTTCAACAGCAGCTGCGCCGCCGTTCTTGTAGGCCCAGTCGAAGAATTTCAGGACTTCTTTTGCCTTGGCTGCGTCAGGCTGGACTTTGTGCATCAGGATGAACGACACGCCCGTGATAGGCCAGCTGTTCTTGCCAGCCTGGTCGGTCAGGACCACGCCGAAGCCTGGGGTTTGCGTCCAAGGTGCCGAAGCGGCTGCCGCCTTGAAGTTGTCGTCGTCAGGCTGCAGGAAGTTGCCGTCCTTGTTTTGCAGCTGGGTGTGCGACATATTGTTTTTCTTGGCGTAAGCCCACTCGACGTAACCGATCGAACCCTTGATACGCTGTACGTTAGCGGCAACGCCTTCGTTACCCTTGCCGCCCACGCCCACGGCCCATTTCACAGCCGAGCCAGCGCCGATTTTCGATTTGAATTCCGGGTTGGTTTTCGACAGGAAGTCGGTGAACAGGAAAGAGGTACCCGAACCGTCGGCGCGGTGCACCACGGTGATTTCCGTGTCTGGCAGCTTGACGCCCGTGTTCAGTGCGGCGATCTCAGGAGCACTCCACTTGGTGATCTTGCCCAGGTAAATGTCGGCAACGACCTTGCCCGTCATTTTCAGCTGGCCTGGCTTCACGCCGTCCAGGTTGACGATGGTGACCACGCCGCCCATGATGGCAGGGAACTGCATCAGGCCTGCTTCTTCCAGCTCTTCTGCCTTCAAAGGCATGTCCGAGGCGCCGAATTCAACAGTCTTGGCCTTGATTTGCTTGATGCCAGCGCCGGAACCTACGGACTGGTAGTTCAGGCCGTTGCCGGTGTTGGCTTTGTAAGTCTCAGCCCATTTGGCGTAGATAGGGTATGGGAAGGTAGCACCAGCACCTGTCATATCTGCCGCCATGACGGAAGCGGAAGAAAATGCCATCGCTGCCGAAGCACCCACGACGATAAATTTGAACATTTGCTTCATTTGCATATCAAGTCCTCAGGGTTGTTAGGGCTCAAAGTCCCGGTTGAATGCTGCGCAGTCTAGCAAGCGAATATGACAGCTTTATGACATGCGCAAAATTTCATGAAATATTTGCCTACGCCCCGGGGAACGCCATTTCCGGCACGAAAAATGACAGAATGGGCGACGCTTTATGACAGCTTATGTCACGCTTACGTCATATTTCATGATTACACTCACAGCGCGTCATACATGATGAAATACGGCTAGAATTAACTATCTGCAAAGACAAAAGAATATGAAACCTGAACTGCACACGGAAGTGACCAAATCGGGCATCTTGCTTGACCGCGAACTGTCGCAACTGACTTTCAACCGGCGCGTGATGGCCCAGGCGGAAGACCCGAACATTCCACTGCTCGAGCGCCTGCGCTACCTGTGCATCGTCAGCAGTAACATGGATGAGTTCTTCGAGGTGCGCGTGGCCAGCTTGCTGGCGGCCGGCAGCATCGGCGGTTCACTGGCGGGCCACCCTGTCCTGGCGGCCAATCTGGAACGCATCGGCAAGGAATGCCATGCGCTGGTGGAACGCCAGTACGAGATATTAAATAGCGACGTCTTGCCAGCCCTGCGCGAAGCGGGCGTGCATTTGCTGCGCGACAGCGACCGCAACGAGGCGCAGCGCGCGTGGGTGAAGCAGTATTTTGACCGCGAAGTGCGCCCCCTGCTCACACCTATCGGCCTGGACCCGGCCCACCCTTTCCCGCAAGTGGTGAATAAAAGCCTCAATTTCATCGTTTCGCTGAGCGGCAAGGATGCCTTCGGGCGCGGCACGGCGATCGCCATCGTCAAGGCGCCCCGTGTCTTGCCGCGCGTCATCAAGCTGCCGGACGAGATATCCGGTGATGGCGTGTCCTTCTGTTTATTGTCCTCCGTCATCCATGCACACATCTCGGACCTGTTCGCCGGACGCGAAGTGATTGCCTATTCGCAATTCCGGGTCACGCGCGACAGCGACCTGTGGGTGGACGAAGACGAAGTCAAGAATCTGCGCCAGGCCCTGAAGGGCGAACTGGTGGGACGCCAGTTCGGCACCTCCGTGCGCCTGGAAGTGGCGCGCAATTGTCCACCGGAGTTGTCACAATTCCTGCTCGACCAGTTCAGCCTTGATCAAAGCCGTCTATACCGCGTCAATGGCCCCGTGAACCTGGTGCGCCTGTCGGAGATGATCGACCACGTCAAGCAAGCCGAGCTGCGCTTCCCGCCCTTCTTCCCGGGCCTGGCGCATAAAGCCATCGGCAGCGACATCTTTGCCGCGCTCAACAAGCATGACATCCTGCTGCACCATCCCTACCAGTCGTTCCAGACAGTCATCGATTTCATCCGCAGCGCCGCCTACGATCCGTCCGTTGTGGCCATCAAGCAGACGATCTACCGCACGGGCATGAATTCGGACTTGATGGAGTCACTCATTGCGGCCGCGAAGATGGGCAAGGAAGTGACAGTCATCGTGGAATTGATGGCGCGTTTCGACGAAGAAGCCAATATCAACTGGGCCGACAAGCTGGAACAGGCGGGCGCGCAAGTCGTGTACGGCGTGGTGGGCCTGAAAACCCACGCCAAGGTGGCGCTCGTCATCCGCCGCGAAGAAGGCGCGCTGCGCTTCTACGCTCACTTGGGCACCGGCAACTATCACCCCACCACCACCAAGTTGTATACGGATTTTGGCTTGCTGACGGCCAACCAGGACCTGGCCGTGGAAGTGAACGAAGTCTTCATCCACCTGACCAGCCTGACCAAGCCGCACAACCTGAACCATTTGTGGCTGGCGCCGTTCGGCCTCCAGAGCGAAATCATCAAGGCCATCCGCAACGAGGCGAAGATCGCCCGCTCCGGCCGGCGCGGGCGCATCATCGTGAAAGTCAACGCGCTGGTCGATGAATCCGTGATCCGCGCCCTGTATGCGGCGTCGACCGATGGCGTGAAGATCGACCTGATCGTGCGCGGCGCCTGCACCCTGAAACCGGGCGTGCCTGGCCTGTCGGAAAACATCAAGGTGCGCTCCGTGATCGGCCGCTTCCTCGAACACAGCCGCATTTATTACTTCCGCAACGACCTGGCGCACGATGTCTACCTGGCAAGCGCCGACTGGATGAGCCGCAACCTGTTCCGCCGCGTGGAAGTGGCCTTCCCCGTGCTGGACCGGGCGCTGAAGCGGCGTGTGATCGCCGAGGGCCTGAATCCGTATTTGAAGGATAATACGAATGCATGGGAACTGGAGCCGACAGGCCACTATGCGCGCCGCAAGCCACGCGGCAAGCAAACGCCATTCAGCGCCCAGCAGTATCTGATGCATACACTGGGCACGCCGGGCGCGGAGGTCGGCGAATAGGCATTTCTACACAGAGGAGCACAGCATGGATCTCATCTTGTGGCGACACGCAGAAGCCGAGCCGGGCCTGCCCGACCTCGAACGCGCCCTGACCGTCAAAGGTCAGAAACAGGCGCGCCGCATGGGCGAATGGCTGGCCTCGCAACTACCGGAAAATTGCCGCATCCTCGTCAGCCCCGCCCTGCGCACCTTGCAAACGGCGGAAGCGCTGGGGCGCAAGTTCAAGCTGATGCCGGAACTGGCGCCAGGTGCCGAGGCGGAAGACATTCTGAAGGCTGCCAACTGGCCCGGCGGCAAGGAAACCGTGCTCATCGTCGGCCACCAGCCCACCCTGGGCCAGGCCGCCGCCCTGCTGCTGACGGGCGAGGAGCAGGAATGGGAGATGCGCAAGGCCAGCGCCTGGTGGTTCTCGCAGCGAGAATTGGGCGACCCGATCAGCGTCTACTTGAAAGCTGTGATGGCGCATGACCTGGTGGTGAAATAAGGGGGCGGTGAAACAGCTTAATGCACAAAAAGTGCGCTGGGACAAATACTAGTAGGAATTGCAACTCGGCAGCCTTGCAAAGCGCTGCCGATCTGCTAGAGTTTAATTGCATCAACGACGTGTTGGAGCAATGCTCTGGCACCTTGAGCAACCCAGCGGACAGCCGTCCAACGGCGGCTGAAAGACCATGTTAACCTTCCTCGTTTTTCTCTTCATCGCCATCTTCGCCGCCATCATCGGCTTCGTCGCCTTTGAACTGATCGAAGAAATGCGCGGCAGCCACCACAAGCTGATGGACCGCTACCACGAGTAGTGTTCACCTCGGCAATATCGCATGGCGCCAGTGACGGCCTACAGGCCCGTCCCTCGCGCCATCCTTGTATTTACACTCCCGTTTTGAACTTCGTATAGATGCGCGTCATCAATCGGCGGATATCGGCCGTGGTCGCTTCCGGTGCGGCCATGCGCTGCTTGTCGGTGTCCGACAGGAAGATGGCCTTGTTCTCGCCGATGTCCTTGCGTACATACTTGATGCTGGCCGGATTCGGATTCGCGTAAAACACCTTGTTGCTCAGGCTGGCATGCACTTGCGGGCGCAGGATGTAGTTGATGAACAGGTGCGCATTGTTCGGATGGGGCGCGTCGGCGGGGATGGCCATGGTGTCGAACATCAGGGCGGCCGTCTTCGGCACCAGTACCTGGATCACATTGCCGTTTTTCGCATCGATGGCACGCTGGCGCGCGATATTGATATCGCCCGACCAGCCCAGCGCGACGCAGACGGAGCCGTTGGCCATGTCATTGATGTAGCCAGACGAGCTGAACAGGGTCACGTAGGGGCGGATCGCTTGCAGCACCTTGCCCGCTTCCTGGTAGTCGCCAGCCGTTTTCGAGTAGGCGGGCTTGCCCAGGTATTGCAGGGCAGCCGGCAGCACTTCCGATGGCGAGTCGAGGAAGGAGACGCCGCACGATTTCAGCTTCGACGCGTATTTCGGGTCGAAAACCAGGTCCCAGGCATTGTCGGGCATGGGCATGGCGCCCAGCGCGGCCTTGACCTTGTTGACGTTGATGCCCACCGTCGTATAGCCCCAAAGCCAGTCGACCAGGTAATCGTTGTTCGGGTCGATCTTCGCCAGCTTCGCCTGCAAGTTCTGGTCCAGGTTGCCCAGGTTCGTCAGCTTGCTCTTGTCGAGCTTACGCAGCAGGCCCGCGTCGATCTGCAGGCGCGCCCACTGGGCCGTGGGTACGACGATGTCGTAGCCGGACTTGCCCGCCACCAGTTTCGCGTTGAGGATTTCGTTGTTATCGAAAACGTCGTAGCGTACCTTGATGCCCGTTTCCTTTTCAAAATTCTTGATCGTATCGTCGCCAATATAGTCCGACCAGTTATAGATGTTCAGCACTTTCTCTTCCTGGGCCTGAGCTTGGGCAGGCAAAGCCAGCACGGCTGCCGCCAAGGTCAATCCCGCTCCAATGCGCCGTCCTGCTTGCCATGTGTTTGCCATCGTGTCGCCTCCAGAAGTATCAGAAAATAGTGACGATGATAGCAAGAAGGGCGCGATCAGGTCTACCCTGATCGCGCCCTGCTTTAGATTATGCCGATGTTAGCTCGCGCCAACACCCCACAGCGCAAAACTGGGGTCAGACCCGACGGGGGAATTTGCCCCAATGGGGCAAATTCCAATCCCGCAGGGACTGACCGGCCAGATTACACCTTGTCCAGCCCCACTTGCGCACCCGAAAACACCAGGTTGCCGTTCTGGGCATCGATGCGGATTTCGTCTTTCGGGCCAAACTTGCCTTCCAGGATCAGCTTCGACAGCGGATTTTCGATCTGCTGCTGGATCGCCCGCTTCAAAGGACGCGCTCCATACACCGGATCGTAGCCCGCTTCAGCGATTTGCTGCAGTGCCGCGTCCGTCAAGCTCAGTTGCATGTCCATGCGCGCCAGGCGTTCTTCGAGGATCTTCAGCTGGATCTTTGCGATCGCGCCGATGTTTTTCTCGTCGAGGCCATGGAACACCACGATTTCGTCGATACGGTTGACGAATTCGGGACGGAAGTGCGAGCGTACCTCGGCCATCACGGCCAGCTTCACGACACCGGGATCATCGCTTTCCATGGCCTGTATCTTGTGCGAGCCCAGGTTCGAGGTCATGATGATGACGGTATTCTTGAAGTCCACCGTGCGGCCCTGGCCGTCCGTCATGCGCCCATCGTCGAGCACTTGCAGCAACACGTTGAAGACGTCGGCATGCGCCTTTTCCACTTCGTCGAGCAAAATCACGCTATACGGCTTGCGGCGCACGGCTTCCGTCAGGTAGCCGCCCTCGTCGTAGCCCACATAGCCGGGCGGTGCGCCGATCAAACGGGCCACGGAATGCTTCTCCATGAACTCGCTCATGTCGATGCGTATCATCGATTCTTCCGTATCGAACAGGAAGGTCGCCAACGCCTTGCTCAGCTCGGTCTTGCCCACGCCCGTCGGCCCCAGGAACATGAAGGAACCATAGGGACGGTTCGGATCGCTCAAGCCCGCGCGCGAGCGGCGGATAGCATCAGCCACGGCCGTGATCGCTTCATCCTGGCCCACGACACGCTCATGCAGCTTTTCTTCGATATGCAGCAGCTTGTCGCGCTCGCCCTGCATCATGCGCGATACGGGAATACCCGTCGCACGCGACACTACTTCGGCGATTTCCTCGGCGCCCACTTCGGTGCGCAGCAATTTTGGCTGGTCGGGATCGCGTTTCGGGATGCCGCTGTCAGCCTGCTTGAGCTGGGCCTCCAGTTGCGGCAACTTGCCGTATTGCAATTCCGATACTTTCTGCCAGTTGCTTTCACGCGTGGCCTGCTCCATCTGCAGCTTGACGTTCTCGATCTCTTCCTTGATGTGCGTGCTGCCTTGCACCACGGCTTTTTCCGCCTTCAGGATTTCCTCGAAGTCGTTGTATTCGCGCTGCAGCTTGACGATCTCTTCCTCGATCAAGGCCAGGCGGCGCAACGATGCCTCGTCCTTTTCCTTCTTGACGGCTTCGCGCTCGATCTTGAGCTGGATCAGGCGGCGTTCCAGCTTGTCCATCACTTCCGGCTTCGAGTCGATCTCGATCTTGATCTTCGCCGCCGCTTCATCGATCAGGTCGATCGCCTTGTCGGGCAGGAAACGGTCCGTGATGTAGCGGTGCGACAACTCGGCGGCGGCGATGATGGCCGCGTCCGTGATTTCCACCTTGTGGTGCAGCGCGTATTTATCCTGCAAGCCGCGCAGGATGGCGATGGTCGCTTCCACGGTCGGCTCGTCGACCAGCACTTTCTGGAAGCGGCGTTCCAGCGCGGCATCCTTCTCGATGTACTTGCGGTACTCGTCGAGGGTGGTCGCGCCCACGCAATGGAGCTCCCCGCGCGCCAGCGCCGGTTTCAGCATATTGCCGGCATCCATCGCACCTTCGGCCTTGCCCGCACCCACCATGGTGTGCATCTCGTCGATGAAGACGATGGTTTGCCCTTCATCCATGGCCAGTTCCTTCAGCACGGATTTCAGGCGTTCCTCGAATTCGCCGCGGAATTTCGCGCCGGCAAGCAGGGCGGCCATGTCCAGCGAGAGTACGCGCTTGCCCTTCAGCGATTCCGGCACTTCGCCATTGACGATACGCTGCGCCAGGCCTTCGACGATGGCCGTCTTGCCCACGCCCGGTTCGCCGATCAGCACGGGATTGTTCTTGCTGCGGCGCTGCAGGATCTGGATGGTGCGGCGGATTTCATCGTCACGGCCGATTACAGGGTCGAGCTTGCCTTTGCGCGCCCGCTCCGTCAGGTCCAGGGTGTATTTTTTCAAGGCTTCGCGCTGGCCTTCGGCCTCTTGCGAGTCCACCTTATTGCCGCCGCGCACGGCCTCGATGGCCGATGCCAAGGCCTTGCGGGTCAGGCCGTTTTCGCGCGCCAGCTTGCCGCAGTCGGACTTGTCGTCCGTCATGGCCAGCAAGACCATTTCGCTGGACACAAACTGGTCGCCCGCCTTTTGCGATTCCTTGTCGGCCAGGTTCAACAGGGCCACGAATTCGCGGCTGACCTGCACGTCGCCTCCCGTGCCAGAGACTTTCGGCAGGCGTTCGATCGAGGCGCCCAGGGCCTTGGACAAGCCGCCTACGTTGACGCCGGCTCGCTGCAAGAGCGAGCGGGCACCGCCGTCGTCCTGGTTCAACAGGGCCGTCAGCAGATGGACTGGTTCGATATAGGGGTTGTCGTTGCCCACGGCCAAGCTTTGCGCATCGGCCAGGGCTTCCTGTAATTTGGTAGTGAGTTTGTCTTGTCGCATGAAAAGCGCTCCCGGTTAATTAGTTGTTAACCAAATTGGGGTGAGGCAGTGCTTTTCAAGCATACACAAAGCAGAAAACTGATGCATTCTTGCAAATGCTAACGTGCGCGGCGGATACGCCTCAAATGGCGCTTGCTTTTGCCGTCCATTTGTCCAGCGCCGTCTCGTCACTGTCACGCGCATCGACCCAGCGCGCCCCTTCGGGCGTGTCTTCCTTCTTCCAGAACGGCGCTTCCGTCTTCAGGTAATCGATGATGAACTCGCATGCGGCGAAGGCCTCGCCCCGGTGGGCGGACGAGACGGCCACCAGCACGATCTGTTCCTGCGGCTGCAGGGGCCCTACACGGTGGATCACCAGCGCGCCGGACAGGGGCCAGCGACCCCGTGCCTGCTCGACGATGGCCTCGATCGACTTTTCCGTCATGCCAGGATAGTGCTCGAGCTCCATGGCGGCCACGTCCAGCCCCTCGTTCATGTCGCGCACCGTGCCGACGAAGCCGACGACGGCGCCTACCTTGGGGTTGCCTGCACGCAATTGTGCAATTTCTTGACTGAGGTCAAAATCAGCTTGCTGGACGCGGACGGAAGTGCTCATTTGGCGTGGCCTCCGATGCGGCGCAGCAAGGTTTCGATGCGGCTGGCCGTGCGCGCATCGGTGGCAGCGGCAATCGCGCACAGCTGCATCAGCTGCGATACTTGCGTGAGCGGCTTCTGGCCTGACTTGAGCGACGATTGCAGCACTTCCACCTGCATTTTCAGGCGGTCGCGGGCAAATTCGGCGCCGCTGTCGACGCCGGCGACGATTTCCAGGCGCAGCACTTCATCACGCAGGCGATCCTGGTTAGCCTGCAATTGCTGCACGTAGGCGGCAGCGCCCTCGCCCAGCGCGGCCTGGGCAGCGGCAAAGCGCTGTTGCAGGCTGCGTTCGTACTGGGCGTCGAGTGGCGGCAAGGCGCTCCAGCGCTGAACCCAAGGCGCCGCATCCGCGCCGGCATCACCTTCGGCCAAGGCCGTTTCCAATGCCTGCGTCAGGCGCAGCTTGTCGCGCAAGGCGTTGGCCTGGGCCGCACCGGCGCGCTCGGCGATGGCATCCGCTTGCGCTTGCACGCCGGCAACAGCCGCCTGGTAGCGCTGTTCGATCTTCGCTTCGCTGGCGCGCGGCACGGGGCCGGTGGCGTTCCAGGCGGCACGCGTCTCGCGCAGCAAGTGATGGATGAAGGCGCTGCGGGCCTTGTCGTCACCCTCGGGCACGACGGCCGTTTCCAGGCTGGCGCACAGGGCTACGCGCGCATGCAGGTGTTCGCGGCGTTCATGGTCGGCCGCGTGCGCCGTTTCCTTGCGCTTGGCAAAGATATCATCGCAGGCGGCGCGGAAGCGCTGCCACAGCGCCTGTTCCGCGCGGCGCTCCAGCGGCAGGGCTTTCGCCAGTTCCTGCCATTTATCCTGCAAGGCTTTCAACATGTCGACCGTGTTGCGCTCGGATGGTTTGAGCAAGCCCACTTCGACGATCAATTGTTCGCGGCGCGCCGTCTCGATCTGGCGCTGCGTGTCCAGCGGCTTCGACAAGGCGTCCAGTGCGGCGCCAAATTCCGTATCCAGGCGTTTCTTTTCCTTGCGGTCGATGGTGCCCAGGCGCGTCCACGCCTGACGCAAGCGCTGCGAGGCGGAGGCGACGTGTTTCCAGTCGGTACTTTCTTCGGCTGCCAGGGCCGCCGTTTCCGCGATCAATTCCTGGGCCTTGGCCGCATTGCCGTGGCGCTCTTCGGCCAGTTGCTTGAAATGCTGGGCCGCCGGCGCGTACGCCAGGCTGCAGGCGGCATCGAAACGCTCCCACAGGGATTTTGGCGCGGGGCCGGACAAGGTGTCGAGCGACTTCCAGCGCTCGCGCAGGCTGCCCACTTTCTTGGCCAGCTCGGCCATCGGCAATTCTTGTGCCGGCAATTCCTCGCCCGCCTTGACCAGTTCCTCGCGCGACACGTTGCCGCCCCAGCGTGCCCAGTCGGCCAGGCGCTTGAACTCCCCGCGCACATGGGCCAGGCGATCCGCTTGCGCAGGCGTCAGGCGCCCGTGCTTGCTATCGCGCAAAGTTTTGTCATGCTCGGAAGCCACGTGCAACAAGCCATCCTGCAGCGCCGCTTCCATGGCGTCGAGCGTCTTGAAGAACTGCTCCGTCGCTTCTTTCGACACGGCAGCGAGCTCCTGGCGCGGCTTGCGCGGCGCCGCTTCGGCATGCACTGGCGTGGCTACGACTGCGGCAGTGACGGCAGGCGCAGGGGCGCTGGCCAGCACGGCTGCAAATTGCTGCTGCAGGCTGTCGGACAGCGGCGACTCAGGCAGGCGCGGCAAGGCTTGCCAGGCGCGTTTCAGGGTATCCACATCGAGGGTGGCGGCGTCCTGCGCCTGCCATTCGGCCAGCGCGGCCTGGCGCGCGTCGAACACGGCCTGGTGCTGCTGCAGGGCTTGCAAAGCGGACTGCGCCTGTTCGCGCGCCTGGATAAAATCGCTTTCCAGGTGTTTCGGCAGCGAACCGCATTCGGGCGATTGCGCATGCTGCGCATGTTCCGCATCCAGGCGGGCCAGCGCCTGCGCCAGTTCGTCGGCGGACTGACCATTGCTGGCCAGTGCGCGCGCGGCGGCGACGGCGTCGATCACGGCGCGTTGCAATACCACTTGCGCTTCCAGGCGGGCGGCCAGCGCGGCACGCGCGGCGGCAAAGGCCGCCGCCAGTTCGGGCGTGGCCTTGATGACTTGCCATTGGCGGTCCAGCTCGGCTACCTGATTGGGACTGAGCTTGTCATCGTTCAACAGGCGCTGGGCCGTAGCTATGCTGGCTTGGGCGCGCTGGGTTTCCGCCGCCTGATGGCGGATCAGGTCGATGCGGCCCTGCATCAGCTTGGCGACGCGGCGGTCCGTGTTACGCATGGCCTGGTGGACTTTTTCCAGCAGAGGCAAGGTATGGACGTGTTCAGCCGCGATCAGGCGGGCATCGGCAAATTCGCTGGAAACAATAAAATCGGCGGCAGCGACTTCGTCGCCCGCCACGGCGTGGGCACGCGCAACCTGTTCGGCGCGGCGCGATGCGCTCTGCGCCGTAGCGGCGGCCTGCTCTGCCACGACAGGGTCTGGTGCGGAAGACTTGCTGGCAGAACGCTTGAAAAGAAATTCGAACATGACGGGTTTCGCGTGAATCAAAACCATCATCATAACAAAGCCCGGGGTATTGCATCGGACAGGTCTGTACAAGTTACCAAATGAGTAACACAACATTTCTCCCCAGCTGGCGCCAGCGCAAAATCAGGGGCGCGGAGCTGGCGCAAACGGGCGGACGGGGTGGGCGCTCGCTACCCGTTCAAGCCTGCGCAAGCAGGGACGGTGGCATGCCAGGCAAGGCATCCTCCGCCGAGGTGCGGGCGCTACCCGTGGTTGCAATGGCACCGCCGGGCGTCCCCGATGCCGGCACAGGCACGGGCAAAATAAAGGGCAGCACTTGCGCCCTGCCACGACGTGCTTCCCGCACCTGCGCATCGTGGGCAAGGAACTGGTAGGCGATGGCAAACCACGCTTCGCCCACGATGACCTTGCGCGCCAGCGCGAACAGTTCGCGCTCTTCTTTTTCCAGGCGCTGCAACAAGGCCGTGCAAAAGGCATCGATGGCCGCACACAGCTGCTCGGTTTGCTGCTCGGAGCAGTCGAGGGTGGCTCCTGCGCGCTGCTGCACGACGTTGATGCTCTCCAGCGCCGCGTGGTTCAGGCCGTTGAGTTCATCGAGCAGACCATTGAGCAAGCCATCCGCATGCGGTGTGGCCTGGCGCATGGCGGGGATCAGATACATCTCCACCTTGCGCCAGTAGCCGCCCTGATACAGCCGGTTGAGCCAGTCGCCCGTGTACTGCAGTTGCGCCAGACTCAGCCGGCTCTGCTGGCGCAGTTGCACCTGCATGTATTTTTGAAATGCCAGCAAACTCATGCGGATACTGGCCTGTTCCACCGACAGGGAAACCAATATATATGTTGCCGTAAGCATGCACTCACTCCCGAAAATGCGCTGGATGTCTCATCCTGGAAGTGAAAGTGTAAAGACTACCGACAGGGGCGGGTTTGATCCTGCACAAACCCGCACCGGCTTTTTTCAGGGCGCGCGCAAGCCGATATGCAGGTTGACCACGCCCGGCTCTTCCGATGGCGTGACTTCGCCGCCAAAACTTTTCACCAGCCGCTGCATGCCCTTGTTGCGCGCCATCGCCTCGCCCACCAGCGCTTCCGTGCCGCGGCTGCGGAAGTAGTCGACCAGCTTTTCAAACAGGATGTGGCCCAGGCCCTTGGCCTTCAGGGCCGAGCGCACGGCGATGGCGAAATCGGCGTGGATATTGTCCGGGTCGGCCACGGCGCGCACCACGCCCAGGGTTTCCGGCTTGCCGTCCGGGCCCGTGTGCGTGGCGATGAAGGCCATGGCGCGGTCGTAATCGATCTGCGTCAGGCGCGCCAGCTGCGACACGGGCAGCTCGCGCATGGAGGTAAAGAAGCGCAGGCGCACGTCGTCCGGGTCCAGCGCATTGAACAGGTCCAGGTGCTGCGGCGCGTCCTCGGGGCGGATAGGGCGCAGCAAAATGGATTGCCCCATCCACGTCACCTGCTCTTCCAGCTCCTGCGGATACGGGCGGATGGCCAAGCGGTCGCTCTTCTGGCCCGGTTCCAGACGGATGCGCGCGTCGAGGGCGATCACGCCGTCGGCGTCGGCCACCAGCGGGTTGATGTCGAGTTCGGCCAGCTCGCCGATATCGGCCACCAGTTCGGCCACCTGGATCAGGGTGTAGCAGATGGCATCGATGTCGGCCGGCGGCTGGTTGCGGTAGCCAGCCAGCAGTTTCGACACGCGCGTGCGGGCCAGCATGTCGCGCGCCAGCACCATGTTCAGCGGCGGCAGACCGATGGAATGGTCGGCCGTCACTTCCACGGCGATGCCGCCCTGCCCCACCAGGATGACGGGGCCGAAGGCGGCGTCCGTGGTGACGCCGACGATCAGTTCATGCGATTGCGGCCGGCGCGCCATCTGCTGCACCGTAAAGCCGTCGATCAGCGCATCGGGGCGCATGCGGCGCACGCGCTTGAGCATGGCGGCGGCGGCCGTGCGCAGGATGTCGGGCGTGTCGAGGTCAAGCGCCACGCCGCCCACGTCGGATTTGTGGGCGATGTCGGGCGAATGAATTTTCAGCGCCACCGGGTAGCCGATGTCCGCGGCCACGGCCAGCGCCTCTTCCACGTCGGCCGCCATGCGCGTCATCGCCACCGGAATGCCGTAGGCAGCCAGGATTTCCTTCGAGCGGCATTCGCCCAGCACCGTCTGGCCGGCGGCCAGCGCGGCGGCGACGATTTCGCGCACGCGCGCGCGGCGCGGCGTGGCCGACATGGGCAGCTGCGCCGGCACCTGCATCAGGGTTTCCTGGTTGCGCCGGTACTGCACGATCTGCATGAAACCATGCACGGCCTTTTCCGGCGTGTCGTAGGTGGGAATGCCGGCCCGGTTGAAGACCTGGCGCGCAGGCGCCACCGTGGTGCCGCCCAGCAGGCACGACAGCACCGTGCGCGAGGTGGCCTTGATCAGCGGCGTGACGGCTTCGGCGATGTCGATCGACGAGACCATGGCCGTGGGCGCGTGCAGCAGCAGCAAGGCATCCGCCTGCGGCTCGTCGAGCAGCGGCTTGATGGCATCGACATAGCGCTGCACGGGCGCGTCGCCGGGCAAGCCCACGGGGTTGTCGTGCGACCAGCCACGTGGCAGGGCCTTTTCCAGCGCGATCACGGTATCGGGCGACAAATCGGCCAGCTTGCCGCCGCTGCCCACCAGCGCATCGGTGGCCATCACGCCCAGACCGCCGCCGTTGCATAAAATCGCCAGGCGCTCGCCGCGCTGGGCGCGGATATGCGTAAGCGTTTCCACGGCATCGAACAGTTCCTCGGCCGAGTACACGCGCAGCATGCCGGCGCGGCGGATGGCCGCGTCGTACACGGCGTCGGAACCGGCCAGCGCGCCCGTATGCCAGGCCGCCACGGCGGCGCCTTCCGCCTCGCGTCCCGCTTTCAGGACGATGACGGGTTTGCTGCGCGCGGCCGCCCGCGCCGCCGACATGAATTTGCGCGCCGCCTGGATATCTTCCATGTACAACAGGATGGCAGCCGTGTCGATGTCGCCGGCGAGGTAGTCGAGCAGATCGCCGAAATCGATGTCATAGCTGCCACCGAGCGAAATGAACTTGGAAAAGCCCACGCCGTGCGCGTTGGCCCAATCGAGCACGCCCGACACCAGCGCGCCCGACTGCGACACGAAGGCGATCTTGCCGCTGGTCGCACCCAGGTGGGCGAAGCTGGCATTCAAGCCCAGCTTCGGCACGAGCAGCCCCATGCTGTTGGGGCCGAGGATGCGCAGCAGATGCGGCTTGGCCGCTTTCAGCATGGCCAGGCGCAGGGACTGCTCGCGCACCGGATCGAGGCCGGAAGTCATGACGATGGCTGCGCGCGTGCCCAGCGCACCCAGGTCACGGATCAGGCCGGTAATCGTGGCGGGCGGCGTGCAGATGATGGCCAGGTCCGGCGCCTTGGGCAACTGGGACAGCTTGCGGTAGCATTTCAGGCCCATCAACTCGTCATACTTGGGATTGACGGGCCAGATATCACCTCTGTACTGCGCCCCTTTGTCCTGCGCACCCTGCCCCTCCCCTCCCAGCAGGTTGGCCAGGGCGATGGCGCCCAGCTTGTGTTCGCGCGCCGTGGCGCCGATCAGGGCCACTGAGGCCGGCTTGAACAGCTTGTCGAGATTACGGATACTCATGTTCTGGCCTCATGGATTGCCGGAGCGGCTACGCGCCAGTGTATAGGATGCGCTGCCAAAAAAACTTGACCTTGTAGCGCGTTTCGCAAAAAAACCGCGCGTGCCTACCAGCGCGAGCGGTGGCTTTCCGTCACGCCCGCCAGATGCGCCACGATGCGCTTGGGAGATTGCGCGCTGGTGCGTACCCAGCCGCTGAAAGTACCGATGGGCTGGATGTAGCGGCTGGCGGCGATCCACAGGTTCTTGTCCTCGCGCCGCGCGCCTTCAGGCTTGAAGTGCAGGTCCAGTAAATCGTCGTCCGTCCACACGTGCCAGGGCGCCAGCGGGTTGTCGGGATTGAAGTCAAAATGCGCGCGGCCCAGCGCATACAGCTGGCCATCGAGCCACAGCGCATTTTCATGCGCGCCGAAATAGCCGGCCTGCAGATTGAAACCCAGGTCCAGGCTGTGCGCCGAAGCCCAGCGCCATTCCGTCTCGCGCGCCAGCAAGCCGTTCGAATAGTCGAAACTGGCCACGCCGTCATCGAGGCTGTAGCCCATGGCGCCGCAGCGCACCGTGCCCCACAAAGGCAGGCCGCCCGATTTTTGCGTCGCATGCACACTGCCGCCTTCGGCCACCGGCCCGATAGCCAGCAGGGTCGGCGCCACGGGCGGGCCGAATTCCGCATCGATGCCGAAATGGCCGCAATCGAGCTGCAAACGGTAGCGCTGCTGCGGCTGGGACTCGATGACGATGGTGTGCGACAGGAAGCGGAAACGGCTGCTGGCAGCGGCGTGCGGCGCCACGGCAGCGGACAGGCCAGGAATGCCATCCTGCGAAAAGCTGGCCACGATCTTGCCCTTGTGACGGTCGAAGGCATACGCGAACGCCGTGCTGGTCCAGCCCAGGTCGACGATGGCCAAGCCGCAAAACAGGGTGGGCGTGGACAGGGCCACGTAATGCCAGCGCTTGTGGTGGAACAAACGCCAGAAGGCGCCGCGCGCATGCGGCGGCGACAACGCGGCCCAGTCGAAGGCATTCAACTGCCCCGTGTAGCGGCCGAAACGGGGCTGGCCGTCGGCGTCCAGCAGTTCGGGCGGGGCTGGTGGCAGCATCATGCGGCCCGCCTTGCCGCTTCGCTGCCATTCTGCAGGGCGGCAGCCAGCTGCGCGCCAAAGGCTGCCGGCTGCGCTCGCGCCATATCAATCGCGGGGCAGGCATGCCAGAGCGCCAGACGCTGCACGGCGCCGGCCACGTCCTGCACCAGGCGGGCACTGAGGCGTACGCCGTCTTCCAGCGCCAGCGACTTGATCTCGAAGCGCCCCTGCGCGCGGTGCGCCTTGGCGTCCAGTCGCCCCACCAGCGCACCGCGGCGCAGGATAGGTAAAGTGAAGTAGCCGTGGCGGCGCTTCTCTGCCGGCGTATAGCATTCAAGCCGGTAGTCAAAGCCGAACAATTCCAGCGCGCGGCGACGGTCCCAGACGACGGGGTCGAACGGCGACAATATCGTCGTCAGGGTGGGCGAGAGCTTGCCGGCCGCCGCCGCGCGCATCCATTCGCCATGCTCGGCATGCACGTAGACGGCATCATCCCAGCCGGCTACTGCGCAGCGCAGCAGCACTCCCTCGTCCACCAGCGCCTGCAAATCCTGCGCCAGACTGGCGCGCGACTGCTTCGTGCGGAAATAGTCGCTGATCCAGCTGGCCCGCGCCAGGCCCAGCGCCTTCACGCTGGCCAGCAGCAGGTGGCGGCGCACCTGCTCTTCAGGCGGCAGCAAGCCATCGTGCCAGCCGGGCAGCACTCTTTCGGCCAGGTCGTAATAGCGCTGGAAATGATGGCGTTTCGCGATCATCAGCACGCCCGACGTAAACAGCACTTCCAGCGAGCGTTTCTCCGGCTTCCAGCTCCACCAGCCGCCCGCCTGGCCATCCGTGCGTTCAAAGTCAGCCGAGCGCGCGGGGCCGTTGGCACGGATGTGCTCCAGCACGGCGGCCACGGCATCGCCCTGCTCGGCCATCCACTTTACCGAGTATTTCCAGCCCATGGCGGCCGGGTCGAGCATGCGGTGGCGATACAAGCCATAGTCTTCGATGGGCACGAAGCAGGCTTCATGCGCCCAGTATTCGAACAGCGCGCCCTCGGCCAGCAGCTGCTCCAGCCACGGCTGCGGATAATCGCCCAGCCGGCTCCACAGCACCAGGTACGGGCTGCGCGCCACCACATGGATGGTGTCGATCTGCAGCACGCCCATCTGGCGGATGGCGGCCAGAACGTCGGCCTTCACGGCCTTCTTGCGGCGCGCTTGCAGCAATCCCTGCGCGGCCAGGTGCAAGGCGCGCGCGGCAGCCAGCGATAAAGGGGGGAGGTCGGGAGAAATGTGCTTGTCTGGGCTGTGCATAGCTGAAAGATACCGCATTCCGCGTGACACTTGCACGTTTTATCGCTATCGGCTTGCCCGGCAACGGCAGGAAGCCCAGGCGCACGACGCCGCAGCCGCCGACGAGAACACAGCGCCGTGCATTCCCGGCCAGCTTGTTAAGAATCTCTTAAGAACTTCTGCGCATGATCCGGAGCCAAATATTTTTTGGGAAGCCAGGTCAGTAATTGTGAATGATTCTTATTGCTTTCATGATTCCCATTACCTAGAAAATACAGACCAATTACGAATCAACCCTCCAGGAGTTTGCATGTCCAACAGCACCCGCCGCGCGCGCCTGCCGCGTCCTACCACCCTGGCCCTGGCCTTGGCCGCCCTGTCCTGCCTGCCCGCTCACGGCCAGACGGGCACGCCTGCCAGCATGCCCGAAGTGGTGGTTTCCGCCTCAGGTTTTGAGCAGGATATCAAACAGGCGCCCGCCTCGATCACCGTGCTGACGCGCGAGGAGCTGTCGAAAGAGCGCTTCGGCAACCTGACGCAGGCGCTGGAAAGCGTGGAAGGCATCGACGTCGGTGCGGCGGGCGACAAGACGGGTGGCATGAACATCAGCATCCGCGGCATGCCCAGCGACTACACGCTGGTGCTGATCGACGGGCGCCGCCAGAACGCGGCCGGCAATATCACGCCGAACGGCTTCGGCGGCACGCAAACGAGCTTCATGCCGCCGCTGGCCGCCATCGAGCGCATCGAGATCATCCGCGGCCCCATGTCGACCCTGTACGGCTCGGACGCCATGGGCGGCGTGATCAACATCATCACGCGCAAGGTGGCCAAGCAATGGATGGGTTCTATCTCCGCCGACTACACCTTGCAGCAGGAATCGGACTTTGGCGACGTGAAAAACGGCCGCTACTACCTGAGCGGCCCCATCGCCGCCGACCTGCTGGGCCTGTCCCTGCGCGGCAGCAAGCAGCGCCGCGATGCGGCCGATATCCGCTACAACGGCGCGGCCGGTCCGGGAACCGCGCCGAACATGGGCGCCAACCCCGTGCGCGCGGACATTGAAAACGTTGGCGCGCGCCTGGCCTTTACGCCAAACCGCTACCACACCGTCATCCTCGACGCCGACGCGGGCCGCCAGACCTACGACAATTCGAAACAGCAGCTGGGCACCTTGGGCTTGCAGGGCGGCTACGGTCCCGAGCAGAAATACAAGCGCGACCAGTGGACCCTGTCGCACACGGGCCGCTTCGGCTTCGGCACGCTCGACAGTAGCTACATGGTGAACAAGACGGAAACGCTGGGCCGCACGATTCCGCCAGGCACGCCGGGCGCCGTCGCCGGCAGCGCGCGCACGCTGGAAGTGGAAAGCCAGGTGTTTGACACCAAATTGGTCATGCCTTTGGGCAAACACATGGCTACCGTCGGCGCGCAATGGTGGAAAGCGGACATGACGGACGGCGTGGCGCCAAAGAAATTCGAATTCACGCAAAAAGCCCTGTACGTGGAAGACGAATGGCAGGTGCTGGAGCATGTCGCGCTGACCTTCGGCGCCCGCCATGACAATCACAGCATCTTTGGCGGCCAGACCAGCCCGCGTGCCTACGCCGTGTGGAATGCGACGCCGAACTGGACCATCAAGGGCGGCGTCAGCAAGGGTTACAAGACGCCGCGCGTGGAGCAATTGTCACCTGGCATCAACGGTTTCGGCGGCCAGGGCACGATTCCTCTCGTCGGCAGCCCGAACCTGAAGCCGGAAACGAGCACGACGACGGAAATCGGCGCGTATTTCGACAACCTGGCGGGCTGGACCGCCAGCGGCTCCCTGTTCAACAACGCATTCAAGGACAAGATCACCACGGGCACAGGCCTCGTCAACTGCGATTACCGTCCCGCGCCGAACCGTCCCGGCTGCGTCAGCTTCGGCAACTGGCCCAACGTCGATGCGTTTGGCCAGTCGGTCAACGTGGATGAGGCCGTCACGCGCGGCGTCGAGCTGAACACGCGCTTCCCGCTGGGCAAGACCTTGTCGGCCAGCGCCAACTACACCTACACGGAAAGCGAACAGAAAAGCGGCAGCAACGCCGGCAAGCCCCTGAGCGACACGCCCAAGCACGCCGTCAATGCGCGCCTGACGTGGGATATCTCGCGCGCATGGAACGGCTGGCTGCGCGCCGAATACCGCAGCGAACGCTTCCGCGATCCGGGCACCTCGGCTTCCACGCGCGCCGCCAAGGCCGCGCTGGGCGACTACCAGGGTTACACCATGTTGCACCTGGGCAGCAGCTACCAGCTGAACCAGCGCGTCACCCTCAACGCGGCCGTGTACAACCTGCTCAACAAGGACTTCGTCGACTACCAGCCTTACCGCGCTCCGACGTTGACCTACGCCAACCGCTACGTCAACAGCCTGGACGGACGCCGTCTGTGGCTGTCAGCGACCGTCGATTTCTGATCAAGCGGGCGGCCTGCGGGCCGCCCGTTTTTTCGTCAAGCCGCTTTAGGCTTGTCGATGCAGTAACCGATCGCATGCACGGTGCGTATCAAATCCCGCCCCAGCTTCTTGCGCAGGTGGTGGATATGCACTTGTACGGCATTGCTTTCCACTTCATCGCCCCAGCTGTACAGGTTTTTCTCCAGCTGTTCCCGGCTCAGCACCCGGCCGCCGTGTTCCAGCAGCAGTTGCAGGATGCGAAATTCCTTCACCGTCAACATCACGGGCATTCCCCCTTGCGTCACCTGCCGGTCCGCGATATCGAGCACCAGGTCGCCGTGCACGAGGTTTTCGCGCAGGCGGCCGGCGGCGCGGCGGCAAGCGCTGCGGATGCGCGCGGCCAGCTCGTCGAGGTCGAACGGTTTCACGATAAAGTCATCGGCGCCCGCATCGAGTCCGGCTATGCGCTCGTCCACCTGGTCGCGCGCCGTGACGACCAGCACGGCGCCGCTATAGCCGTTGTCGCGCAGCACGCCCAGCGCCTGCATGCCGTCCTGCCCCGGCAAGCCCAGGTCGAGCAGGATGCAGCCATAGTCGTGCAGGCGCACGGCCGTGTGCGCGTGTTCGGCGCTCGTGACCCAGTCGACGGCATAGCCGCCCTGTTCCAGACCGATCTGCGTGGCGCGGCCCAGCTGCGGGTCGTCTTCGGTCAGCAAGATGCGCATGGGATCAAGGCCTGATGGCCCGCTCAGTCCTTTTTCTTGATCAGGCCAGCGAGTGCGGCGAAGGGATTGTGCGTGGCGGGCGCCACCTCGGCCGATTGCAGGCCGGCGCCACGGTCCGCTTCCAGATAACGCGAGTGCTCATTGTCGTGGCAATACAGGCACAGCAGTTCCCAGTTGCTGCCATCGGGCGGATTGTTGTCGTGGTTATGGTCGCGGTGGTGCACCGTCAGTTGCTGCACGTTGGCGCGCGTAAATTCGCGCATGCAGCGGCCGCATACCCACGGATACATCTTCAGCGAGCGCTCGCGGTAGCCGCTCTCGCGCTGGTCGGCGGCGCGGCGCGCTTCGGCCACGATCTTGTCCAGTCTTGCCGCGTCGGGCTTTTTACTCTGCATGACAACTTTCGATATGGGAGGGAGAAGCACTCATTTTAATGAGGATGGAGGCGCAATTGTACTTTTTCTGCCACGCCGCCAGCCCGTATCGCCGCCGGCGTGCTTTTTTTAGCGTGCGCGGCACCACGAATATTTGATTTAACGCAAAATAAGCCTAGCGACAGACCGCGAACAGACGATGGGAGCGGCGGCAACAGGGTTACGCGCAAGGCAGCCGGATCGGCTATCATGCGCGCCACGCCGCCCCTCCCCTTTTCCATGAATATAGCCTGCAAGCGCCCGTGATAGCGATAACAAGACCCCTGCAACGCCTTGCCCGCCGCCTGTACCGTTTCAGCCTGGTGCCCCTGTTCGCGCTCATCTTGCTGCTGGCGCTGTGGGCGGCCGTCTTTTATCAGGTGGGACAGGAGCGAGCCAGCGCCGTGCGCGACGCCGTGGCCGTCAGCCAGTCACTGGCGCGTACTCTGGCCGACCATACCAGTTTCACTCTGCGTCAGACCGATCACGCCACGCAATTGTTCAAGCTAAAATACGAGGAAACGGACGGCGGCCTGCGCCTGAATGAATTCACGCGCCGCCAGGGCCTGCTCGACAGCGTGCTGCCATCGAAACTGGCACTGCCGATCGCGCTGGTCGACGCGCGGGGCAATGTGCTCGACAGCACTAACGCCTATTTGCCGGAAAACCTGGCCAAGCAGGCATTTTTCAGGGCGCTGGCCGCCAATGCTTCCGACACGGCCCTGGTCGACACGCCGATGCTCGACGCGGGCAGCAAGCACTGGACCATCCGCCTGGCACGCCGCCTGAACGATGGTCAGGGCCGCTTTGCCGGCGCCATCATCATCCACGTCGACCCCACCTATTTTGTCGACGATTACGATCGCCTGAACCTCGATGAACAGGGAGCGCTGATGCTGGTGGCACGCGACAGCGGCCTGACGGTGGGACGCATCGGCGAGCAATTGATTCTCAGCGACCGCATCGACTTCCGCATGCCTGGGCCGCCCCAGCATGCCGCCGAAGAATTGCTGATCGAGCCGCCCGTCGACAAGACGGCGCGCATCTACAGCTACCGCGAACTGCCGCGCTACCCGCTGCTGGCCGTGGTGGGAGTGAGCCGCGCCACCGCCCTGACGCGCTTCGAACACCGCCGCCTGGCGTATGTCGGCGCGCTGCTCGCCGCCAGCGTGCTCATTGCCGGCTTTACGGCCCTGCTGATGCGCCAGAGCGCGCGCCTGCGCCGCAGCATCCGCCAGGCAAAGGAAACGCAAGCGCTGCTGCGCGCGGCGCACCAGGGCAGCCTCGATGCCGTGCTGCTGCTGAAGGCCTGGCGCCCAGCGCCGGGCAAGCCGGTGGAAGACTTCATCTTCGCCGACGTCAACGAGCGGGCCGCCGACATGCTGGGCAAGCCACGCTCCGAACTGCTGGGCCAGCGCGTGCTGCCGCGAGTGCCGCTGCTGCGCGACGAGCGCTTTTTCAAGCGCTTCGTGCTGGTGATGGAAACGGGCCGGCCGCTGGAAGATGAATTCGAGCTGCCGCTGGCCTCGGGCGGCACACGCTGGCTGCGCCACCAGGTGGTGCCGATCACCGACGGCGTGGCCGTCACTTCGCGCGACATCAGCGCGCGCAAGCACGACGAACTGGCGCTGCAGGACAACCGCAGCTTCCTGCAGTCATTGATCGACCATTTGCCGGTGCTGGTCTACGTGAAAAGCGCGCGCCCGGAAAATTTCGGCCAGATGGAAGTGTGGAACAAGGCGGCCGAGGATATCACCGGCCACCTGGCCGCCGACGTCATCGGCAAGACAGATTGCCAGGCATTCCCGCCTGACTTCGGCCTGCACGACGCCGCGGACGACCGCGCCATCCTGGCAGAACGTGGCGTCATCGACCATACGGAAAAACCGCTGCGCCTGCATGATGGCAGCCTGCGCTACCTGCGCGCCGTCTCCGTGCCCGTGTTCGATGAGCGCCAGCAGATCGAACATATCCTGTGCATCGCCGAAGATATCTCACAGCGTCGCCAGCAGGAACTGGAACTGCGCCAGAAACAGGCCGAACTGGCCGCCGTCAACGACGCCTCGCCGCTCGGGCTGGTGCGCCTGGACCGCCAGCGCCGCTGCACTTACGTCAACCGCACCTTCGAATCGATCACGGGCCTGCCGCGCGCCGCCGCCCTGGGCGCCGGCTGGACCAGCGCCCTGCACCCGGACGACTATCCGCTGATGCACGTGGCGCTGGAGCAGCTCACGCGCAGCCATGCGCCGTTCCAGTCCACCCTGCGCTGCCTGCAGCGCGACGGCAGGCTGGTCTGGGTCTCCGTGAAGATCGCCCCCATCCTCATCGACGGCAAGATCGAAGGCTATGTGGGCAGCCTGGACGACATCACCACCCTGCGCGAATCGGAAGTGGCGCTACGGGAAAGCGAAGCGCGCCTGCGCACCATCGCCGACTCCCTGCCGGCCATGATCGCGTATATCGACGCCGACCAGGTCTACCGCTTCCTGAACATCGCCTATGAGCGCGAATTCGGCTTGACGGGCCGGCAGGCGCTGGGCAAGAGCGTGCGCGAGACCGTCGGCGAGGCGCGCTACCGCACGATGGCGCCATATATCGAAAGAGTGCTTGCCGGTGAAACCCTGAGCTTCGAGGAAGAAGACGAAAAAGAAGGCATCGAACGCTGCATGGAAGTGATCTACATCCCGCAGATCGGCGAAGACAGGCTGCAGGTGGCGGGCTTTCACGTGATGCGCCAGGATATCACCGTGCAAAAGCGCGAAAAACAGCGCTTGCTGAAGCTGGCCCAGGTCGATGCCCTGACCGGCTTGTCGAACCGCGCCGGCTTCCAGCAAAAACTCAGCGACGCCATGCACGCCAGCCGCCGGCAGCGGCACCTGATGGCCGTCATGTACATGGATATCGACCGCTTCAAGCCCGTCAACGACACGCACGGCCACGGCACCGGCGACGCCCTGCTGCGCGCCTTTGCACAGCGCCTGACGCAGACCATGCGCGCCACCGACATCATCGCCCGCCTGGGAGGCGACGAATTCACCATCATCATGGAACAGATCACCCGGCCCGACGACGCGGCCGTCCTGGCGGAAAAGATCGTCGCCGCCATGCAGCAGCCGTTCGAACTCGATGGCATCATCGTGCGCATTTCCGCCAGCATCGGCCTGGCCTTCTACCGCGACGAAGACATCCCCCCTGCCGTACTGCTGCAGCGGGCCGACGTGCTGCTGTACCAGGCCAAGCAGGATGGCAGGAACACGTATCGCGCGGGTGCTGCAGTAGTTTGATCCAGCCAATGGCGCCTGGCGCCATTCCTGCTATATTGGCGCCTGTCTTCCCTACCCTTGCCCCACCATGCGCCTGCTGCACACTTCCGACTGGCATCTGGGCCAGACCCTGCACAACTACGAACGGGGCTACGAACATCAGCGCTTCCTCGACTGGCTGCTTGACACAGTCGTGGCCGAACGCGTCGACGTGCTGCTGGTGGCCGGCGACGTGTTCGACAACGCCAACCCGTCGGCCGCCTCGCAAAAGCAGCTGTACGTGTTCCTGCAGCAGGCGCGCGCGCGCCTGCCCGCGCTACAGCTGGTGGTCGTCGCCGGCAACCACGATTCGGCCGGTCGGCTGGAAGCGCCCGGCCCTCTGCTGGCCGCGCACGGCACCCACGTGATCGGCCATGTGCTGCGCGGCGAAGATGGCGATATCGACCTGGAACGCCTGCTGCTGCCCTTGTCGGGCGCCGATGGGCAGGTGCAGGCATGGTGCCTGGCCGTGCCCTTCTTGCGCCCCGGAGACGTGCCGAAGCTGCCCGCCGGCGACACCCAGGATGCCTACCTGGGCGGCATCGCCCTGCTGTACCGCCAACTGGCGGACCTGGCGCTGGCGCGCCGCCAGCCCGGGCAAGCCATCCTTGCCATGGGCCACTGCCACATGGTGGGCGGCGAAATGTCGAACGATTCCGAACGGCGCATCGTCATCGGCGGCACCGAGATGCTGCCGTCGGGAATCTTCGATGCCGCCATCGCCTACGCGGCGCTGGGCCACCTGCACAAGGCGCAGGCCGTCGGCGGGCAAGAACACATCCGCTATTGCGGCAGCCCGATTCCCCTGTCCTTCGCGGAAGTGAACTACCGCCACCAGGTGCTGTGCCTCGATATCGAAGGCGAGCAATTACGCGAGGTACGCGTCATCGAGGTGCCGCGCGCCGTGCCCCTGCTGCGCGTGCCAAGCACGCCTGCGCCCATAGCCGAAGTGCTGGCGCAGCTGGCAGCCCTCGACGTACCCGCTGCGCCACCGGAAGCGCAGCCCTTCCTGGAAGTGCGCGTGCGACTGGACGCGCCCGAGCCGGGCCTGCGCACGCGCATCGAGACGGCGCTCGACGGCAAGAGCGTGCGCCTGGCAAAGATCGAGACGTCGAGCGCCGCGCGCAGCAGCGCACCCGAGAACATGACGCTCGACCAATTGGGCCAGCTGCAGCCGGACGACATCTTCCGCCGCTTGTACCTGCAAAAATACGCCAAGGAAGCACCACCCGAACTCCTCTCGGCCCTGGCCGAACTGCTGCTGCCCGGCGCCTGAGCGCACCTGAGAACCATGAAAATCCTGAAAATCAGCGGTAAGAACCTGGCTTCGCTGGCCGGCGAATTTGAAGTCGACTTCCAGCAGGAGCCGCTGGCGTCCGCCGGCCTGTTTGCCATCAGCGGCCCCACGGGCGCGGGCAAGAGCACCCTGCTCGACGCGCTATGCCTGGCGCTGTACGACGCTACGCCGCGCCTGTTGAAGGTACTGGGCAGGGGCAGCGCCCTGCCTGACGTGGGCAAGGAAACCGTCAACGCCCAGGATACGCGCACCCTGCTGCGCCGCGGTACGCCGGACGGTTACGCGCAAGTCGATTTCGTCGGCAACGACGGCGCTCACTACCGCGCGCGCTGGAGCGTGCGCCGCTCGCGCACCCGGGCCGAAGGGGCGCTGCAGGCGACCGCCATGAGCTTGCACCAGCTGCCAGCGCTGCAGCCCATCGGCGGCACCAAGACGGAAGTGAAGGACGAGATCGAGAAACGCATCGGTCTGTCGTTCGACCAGTTCACCCGCGCCGTGCTGCTGGCGCAGAACGAGTTTTCCACCTTCCTCAAGACAGAAGACAATGAACGGGGAGAATTGCTGGAAACCCTGACGGGCAGCAGCATCTATACCGATATTTCCGTGCGCGCCTTCGAGCGGGCGAAGAAGGAAAAGCAGGTCCTCGAACGCCTGGGCGAAAAACTGGCCGACCAGCGGCCCTTGTCGCCGCAAGAGCGCACCGACGCCGAGGCGCTGTGCGGCGCGGCCGAAAGCACCCTGCAACACCTCGACCTGCGCAAGGCGGTGCTGGAACTGCAGCAGCGCTGGCACCAGGAGACGCACAAGCTGCACGCCCAGGTAAGCGCCGCGCAAGAAGCGCTGGGCAGCGCCGATGCCGAACGGGCCGCCGCAGAAGAGCGCCGCAGAGCGCTGGCGCAGTGGGAATTGCTGCAGCCGGCGCGGCCCCTCATCGACGACGTGGCGCGCCTGGCCAGCGAGATCGCCAGCACCGGCGCGGTACTGGAAGCGTCGCGCGTACAGGCGGCGCACGCCGTGGCCAGCGAAGCGCAACTGGCGCAGGCCTTGCAGCTGGCTGCAGCGGCCTTGCTTGCCAGGGAAGGGGCGCAACGCGATGCGGCGCCCCTGCTCGATGCCGCCAAGGCGCTTGATGCCGGCATTGCAGCCCACTTGCCGGCGCACCGCCAGGCGCAAGATGGCGCCCTGGCCGCCGACCAGGCCAACGAGAGGGCGCGCAGCGCGCTGCACGATCTGCAGCAGCGCCAGCACGCCATGCAGGCGGAGCAGGAAACGGGCCGCCTGTGGCTGGCGTCGCACCAGCAGTGGCAAGCGCTGGCCACGTCATGGCAATTGTCGGACCAGCTGTTCGCCCAGGCCGGCCAGGCCGCCGCGCAAGCCGATGCGGCCGATGCCAAGGTGGCCGAAGCGGCGCAGCTGGTGCGCGCGGCAGGCAACGCGGGCCACGAAGCACAAGCGGCGTTGACGGCCGCCGCCGCCACGCTCGCCGCGCACGACGCGCAGCGGCGCGAGGCGCTGTCCGCCGTGCAGGCCATCGACGGGCAGCTGCTGCAGGAACAGCGCGGCCAGCTGGAAGACCATGCGCACCAGTTGAATGCGGCGGAAAAGACGTGGATGGAGCTGGCGCGCCAGCAGCAGGCGCTGGCGCACGGGCAAGCGAGGGCCGCACAACTGGCGCAAGCCACGCAAACGGAACACACGGCGCTGGCGGCGGCAGCGGCACAAACGGCATTGCTGGAAGCGCGCCTGGCGCAGGCGGAAAAGTCCTTGAAAGGCGCGGAAGCGGCATGCGCGGCCAGCGTCGAACAGCTGCGTGCGACCTTGCAGGATGAACAGCCCTGCCCCGTCTGCGGCGCGCTGGAGCACCCGTACACTCACGCCGACCATAGCAACCACGCCTTGAAGGCAATGCTGTCCAGCTTGCAGGATGACGTGCTGGCCTGCCGCGCGCAGGCGCGCGGCAATCTGGAGCAGTTGGCCACGCACAAGGCAGCGCTGGCCGGCTATGCGCGCGAACAGGCGCAAATAGCGCCCGAACTGGCGGCCCTGCCGTCCGCCATCGCCGCCCTGGAGGCGCAGTGGCTGCCGCATGCCGCTACCCTGCAATTGCCGCCCGAAGACCAGCGCGCGGACTGGTTCACGCAGCAACTGGCGGCCAATGCGGCCGGCTTGCAGGCGCTGGCGCAGCAGGAGACGGCGCTGCGCCAGGCCAGCGCGCGGCGTGAGCAAGCGCAGGCGGCGCACGAACTGGCAGGCGCCGAACACGGGCGCCTGACGGCCGCCGTCGCCGAAACGCAAACACGGCTGGCGCAGTTGCAGGCGCAGCTGGCGGCCAGCCATGACAAGGCCGAGACGTCGCGCAGCATGCTTGACGGCTTGTTGGCGCAGCTCGATGCCGCGTTTGACGACGTGGAAGGCGCCGAAGGCTGGAAAGATGGCTGGCGCGCCGGCCCCGCCGCCTTCCGCGCGGCGCGCGACACGGAAAGCCGGCAATGGCTGAAGCAGCAGGCGGACCAGGATAGCCGCCTCCACGCGCTGGCGACCCTGGCCGCGCAGCTGGACGCGGCCAATGCTGCCGCGCGCACGACGCAGCAGCTGGCACTGGAGGCGCATGCAGCATACGCCGCCCTGGACGCGCAGCTGAAAGCGCTGCAAGCGCAGCGCGCGGCGCTGTGGAATGGCCAGGCCGTGGCCGAGGTGGAAGGTGCGCTGGCAGGCGCCGTCGGGCGCGCAAAAGACCATCTGGCGCAGCAGCAAGCGGCGGCGCAAGCGGCCAGCCAGGCGCGCGCGCGGCTGGACGAAGCATGCACGCAAGCGGCACTGCGCCTCGATACCTTGCGCCAGCAAGACAGCGCTGCTGCGGCAGCGCTGGAGGACTGGCTGCACCGGTTCCAGCTTACCCATCCGGCCCATGCGCCAGCCGACATGGCAGCCTTGCGTGCGCATCTGGCCATCGCGCCGGAAGCCATGCGCGCGGAACGGGACGCCCTGCAAGTGATCGCCGACCGCCACACGGCGGCGCTCTCCGTGCTGGCCGAACGCCGGCAGCAACTGGCGGCCCACCTGGAGCGGCCACCGGAAGCACTGGAAACGGACGTGGCGGCGCTGCAGGCCGCGCTCGACGCGCTTGGCGCGGAACGCCAGGCAGCCAATCAGGAAGCGACGCGCCTGCGCCTGGCCATCGCGCAGGACGATGCGCGGCGCCACAGCGCGCAATCGATGCTGGCGCAGATCGAGGCGCAGGCGGCCATCGAGCGGCGCTGGGCCAGCCTGAATGAGTTGATCGGCTCGGCAGACGGCAAGAAATTTCGCAACTATGCGCAGCAATTCACACTGGAAGTGCTGCTCGGCTATGCCAACGCACACCTGAATCACCTGGCGCGTCGCTATCAGCTGGAACGCATCGACAATCCGAACAATCCGTCGCTGGGCCTGATGGTGCGCGACCAGGACATGGGCGGCGAACTGCGCTCCGTGCACTCGCTGTCGGGCGGCGAATCGTTCCTCGTCTCGCTGGCCCTGGCGCTGGGCCTGGCTTCGCTATCCTCGAACCGCGTGCGCGTTGAATCGCTGTTCATCGACGAGGGCTTTGGCAGCCTCGATACGGAAACCCTGCGCGTGGCCATGGATGCGCTCGACGGCTTGCAGGCGATGGGGCGCAAGGTAGGGGTCATCTCGCACGTGCAGGAAATGACGGAGCGCATCGCCACCCGCATCCTTGTGCAGCCGGGGTCCGGCGGCAAGAGCGTGGTGACGGTGCGCTAGCGGAGTGGCAAGGACGTCAGCGAAGCAGGGGTTCCCGTTCCAGCCTGAGCAAATCCCAGCCCAGTTCGCGGCGGATTTGCTCGGGGTCGGGCGGGGGCCGGCGCTGTTCCAGCTCCGCTTTCAACCACTTCCTGACCAGCTCCTTGGCGGGCTGTACTGGCTTTTCCTTGTCATGCTTTTCCATGGTGCTACCTCTTCAATGGCGGTCAGGTGACCTCCTGTATACGTTCAACGTCATGGCGCGGATTCAGTTGACGTGCGCGTGGCGCAGATGCAACAACGTGTAACGGTGGCCGGAGTGCGTTAAAATCGCCGCCTTCGCGCCGGCACCCCCTACGCCCCGCAACAGTTCAAGGAAACCCATGAAAGCCGCCCGCAGCCTCACCTTCAAGTGCGTAAAATGTCACAAATCCATGCAGGTCTACCTGCAAAAAGTCTCTGCCTGCTCGCATATCCAGCCGTATCAGGGCATTTGCGCATGCGGCGAACTCAAGCGCCACGCCACGGGCCAGGCCGATGCCGTCAAGTCTTACCTGGAGTCGGCAGACGGTAGCTGGTCGCACCACCACTAATGGTTAAAGAATGGGGAGATACTGCCGTTAATTCGCATATCCTCCCCATTTGAACCGACCATGTCCCAGCTTCCCGCCCTCGTTTCCGGCTCGCGCCAGCCTGCTGCCAATACCCTGGCCGGGCAAGCGCCGCAAAAGGCGGGCACCGGTGTGGCTAGCCTGGGCGCTTCACCCCTGATGCAGCGCACGGCGCAAGACGTGGTGGCCCTGTCGAAGAATGGCCTGGACCTGTCGGCCAGGGGACTCTCGCAACGGACCGATGCGCTGGGCAACGCCACCGTCGACGTGGCGCAGGATTTTCTGACCAACATGACACGCCAGCTGTTCGGCGACGGCGCCACGATCGCCTTCGATTCAGTCGACCTGCAAGCCGGTTCCAGCTTCAGCAGCGGCAATGCCAGCGTCTCGGGCGCCGGCAGCAGCAGTCGCGCCGCCGCCTTCAGCCTCGATGAAAATGCCCATTTTATCGGCAAGGGCAAGATCACCACGGCCGATGGCCAGACGTTCGACTTCGAACTGGAAGTGCAGTATCAATCGAACATCAGCGCAGGTGCATTTGCGCAAACGCAAGATGATGCACAGGAAGTTCCGCCATCCGATGACGCCGCCCTGCCCGCCAAAGATTTGCCCGCAACGACCTTCGCCGGCAATCTGCACGATCTGTTCAAGCTGCTGGGCCAACAATTGCAAAGCAATCTCCATCAGAGCGCGTCCGACGGCGCCAGCGCCAGCGGCAAGGATGGCGACCTGGCGGGCAGCCTGAGCTTGCGCTTGCTCAAGCTGGTGCAGCCAGACAATGCCGCCGAGACCGCAAAAAAAGCCGTGGCAACGGCGCCCGAAGACCAGGCGCGCGCCCGTGCGCTGGCACTCGCCTATGGCACGGACACCGCTGACAGTACGTCCAGCGACGTATAATGGAAGACGGCCTGCGCAGGCGACCATGCCGCGCGCCCCCTTCTATCGATTGAATCCCATGTCCGACACCTCTTCACCTACCGTTCATCCGCAGATCCACTGGAGCGAAAACGGCGCCGAGCATTCGGCCCGCTGGCGCTCGGAAAGCGGCATGCCGCCACCCAAGCGCGTCGTCATCGCGGATGACCGCACGACGGCCGACCAGGCCTACCGTCTGGCCTGCGAAGGCACGGCCATGCTGTGGCGCGGCGACTTCCAGAACGCGCGCCAGCTGCTGCAGGCGCTGGCGCGGCGCGCCGACCACAAAAACGACAAACCCAGCAAGAAGGCCAAGGCCGCCAAGCTGGCAAAACCGGAACCGTCCGCCACGGAAGCCTTCCATCTGCACCGCCAGGCCCAATCGCAACGCGCCCGCACCCTGGCCATGCTGCTGCTGCCTTTTGACGCCGACTACACGATTCCGCTGCGCCGCGCGCCGGACGTGAAACTGGCATGCAATGAGGCATATGGCCGCGGCGACGAGACCTTCGTCGCCTCGCTGCGCGAGCTGCTGGGCCTGATCGGCGCGCACGAATGGCGCCGCACGGGCGTGGAACTGCCGGCCCTGGGCCAGCGCATCCACCCCCATTACGGCGTGTTCGCGCCCATCCGCGGCGAATACGTGGGTCTGGTGGCCGACGCGCCCCTGCCCCCGCGCGCCAGACTGGCCTTCGACATCGGCACGGGCACGGGCGTGCTGGCCGCCGTGCTGGCGCAGCGCGGCATCGACCACATCGTCGCCACCGACCAGGACCCGCGCGCCCTGTCCTGCGCGCGCGAAAACCTGGCCCGCCTCGATTTGCAAGGCAAGGTCGACGTGGTACAGGCCGACCTGTTCCCTGCTGGACGCGCGCCGCTGGTCGTGTGCAATCCGCCATGGCTGCCGGCCCGTCCAAGCTCGCCCATCGAATACGCCGTCTACGATCCGGACAGCCGCATGCTGCGCGGTTTCCTCGCCGGCCTGGCCGATCATCTGGAGCCGGCTGGCGAAGGCTGGCTGATCTTATCGGACCTGGCCGAGCACCTGGGCCTGCGCCCCCGCGCACAATTGCTCGAGTGGATAGCGCAAGCGGGTTTGAAAGTGCTCGACCGCCTGGACGTGAAACCCACGCACCCGCGCGCGCAGGACGCCACGGACAGCCTGCACGCGGCCCGCTCGAAGGAAATCACGTCGCTGTGGCGCCTGGCAGCTGCCTGATAACAGATCTGCTGCAAGGCCATTGCGCATTGCAGCAAACCCCGCTATAATTCGCCTGCGGGGTGGAGCAGTCTGGCAGCTCGTCGGGCTCATAACCCGAAGGTCACAGGTTCAAATCCTGTCCCCGCAACCAGATACATGAAAGCCGCTGATTCTTGCAAAGGGATCAGCGGCTTTTTCATGCCTGTAATGCTTAGGCGTCGCGCGGCGCGTAATGAGCGACGCCATGGCCGAACGACCAGTTTTCGGGCGCTACTTCGACGAGGTTGATAAAAATGTCTTCGGGACGCAGACCGGGACTGCTGGACAGGCGCTCGGCGATCCGGCCATAGAGCGCCTTTTTCTGCGCTATCGTCCGGGTCTTGCTGATCGTGATCTGGATCATGACGAGATCGTCGCTGCGCGCGATGCCAAGATACGACTTGCCGTAGTTGAAATCGTCTTCGTCGTGTTCGCTGATCGTCATGAAGCGGTCATCGTCCGGCACGTCAAACGTTTCGCGCATGGCCAGATACAAGCCATCCAGTATGGCCTGGCGATAGGTGGCGGGCTTGCCCCGCCGCAGAGATACGCGTGTCATCGGCATGAGTGACTCCTTCCTGATGGTTGATTGAGATAGCTAACGATAGGCGCTATTGACCATAATGAAAACACATGGCACCATATTTCAATGATTCGCTTTTTAAATGATTGCCCATGAAGACGCTCGATATCGAGGCCGTGCAAGCCTTCGTTCTGGCAGCGGAACTGAAAAGCTTCACGCGCGCGGCCGAGGCGCTCGACACCACCCAGTCGGCCGTCAGCCTGAAGATCAAGCGACTGGAAAAGATGCTCGGCCGGCATTTGCTGGACCGTACGCCGCGCCTGGTGGGCCTGTCTGCGGATGGACACCAGTTCATGGTCGCAGCGCGCAAGCTGGTAGCGGCCCATCAAGGCGCACTTGCCGCGTTCAGCGCCAGCAAGCGGCGACTGGTGATCGGCATCAGCCACCACATCGTCGGCGCGGAACTGCCACTCTTGCTGAAACACATGCACGACGCCGAGCCGGATCTGGTGCTGGAAGTACGCATCGCCTCATCGCACGAAGTGCTCGGCTGCTTTGATCGCGGCACGCTTGATGCCGCCATCGTGCTGGGGCATGACCATCTGCGCAAAGGTGGCGACGTGATACTCGAAGAACGCTTCGGCTGGATGGCCGCCCCCGGCTTCGCATACCACCCGGACGAGCCCTTGCGTCTCGCGGCGCAATCCGAGTCTTGCCGGGTAAGAAGCATTGCACTCGCCGCGCTCAAGGAGCACGGCATCGCTTGGACCGAGGTTTTCGTCGGCGGCGGCATCACCACCATCGGCGCCGCCATTACGGCAGGTTTCGCCATTGCGGCGCTGGGGTGCCGGGTGGCGCCCGCAGGAACGATGGACGCGGGGCCAACGTTCGGACTACCGGCCCTGCCCACGCTGGACGTGCTGCTGTATTCCAATGCCGCCGATCCACAGACGCGGGACTCACTGCGCCGCCTGGCCGCCGCCATCCGCTCGACGGCGGCATAAATCACGATGATGCCTGCGCCACAATGGCGTTGCCGTGCCGCCGCCTTGCGCCCTATCCTGCGCAATTACCCTGGCCATTGCGCATTGCAGCAAACCCCGCTATAATTCGCCTGCGGGGTGGAGCAGTCTGGCAGCTCGTCGGGCTCATAACCCGAAGGTCACAGGTTCAAATCCTGTCCCCGCAACCAATACATGAAAGCCGCTGATACCCGCAAGGGTATCAGCGGCTTTTTCATTCCAGGCCTGGCCCGTGCTCAGGCTGCGACGCTGGCCCTGATCTGCCTGGCTGCAGCATGCAGGCTGGCCGCCACCCGTTCCAGCTTGTCGGCGCCCGCCGTTTCAGCCAGCGCGGCAAAGGCGCTGATATGAAACGTGGCCACCATCGCTGGCGACACGTCGAGCTCAAGCGCGGTCTTGCTCAATTCCGTCGACGCCTCGAGATAAGGCTCGCTGCCCGCCTCGAACGCCTGCTTCGTTTCCAGCAATTCCTGGCCGCCTTCCGCCTTAGCCAGGCATTCGTCGACCTTTTGCTGGAAGACCGGCAAGGTATCGCGCGCGGGTCCGGGTTCAGGCGCCGGCTCCGGTTCCGGCTCCGCTGGGGCTGCTGGCGCAGGCCTGTCCGCCTTCGGCATGTCGCGCATGGTAAGCCAGCGCTCGACGGCGAGAAAATCGGCAAACGGCTCCTCCACCTTGGGATTCATCAACCAGACCTCGCCCGTGCGCCAGTCGATCCTGGCGCCGCGCTCATTTCTCGCCAACAAAATATCCTTGCCGCCATCAGCATTCGACACCCGGCCGATGTCGAGCCAGTTCATCAGCTCCGCCTGGCGTGACATCGCGTTGACCCGATGAAAAAAGGCCAACCATAAAAATCTGGCGACCAAAAGAATCAGGGCACCGCCAACCATCCACATCATTTTTCGCTCCGTACCACATCGACAGCCCGCATTTTCTCACATGAAAGCTTGCGTCAAGGAAACTTTTACATCTACCGTGCAGCAGCGCAAATCCACCACCGTGCGCGGCCCGGGGCGCAGTCGCATTTCAGCAACGCCGCGTTTTCCTGATTGCCTGGCGCGCACTGCCAGGTTATTATGAGAACAATTCTCATTTAGATTAAGGCGTCCTGTACGCATGCTGTCCACCCCTTCACCTCCGCCCGATTTCCAGGCCCTGTATGCCGAGCACCACTCCTGGCTGCTGCACTGGCTGAAGCGCCGCCTGCACGATGCGGGGCTGGCCGGCGATCTGGCGCAAGATACCTTCGTCAAAATCTTCGTTGCGCGCAGCAGTGCCGGCATCGTGCAGCCGCGGCCTTTCCTAGCCACCATCGCCAAGCGCCTGCTGGCCAATCACTGCCGGCGCGAAGAACTCGAACGGGCCTACCTCGACGCGCTGCAGCAGCAGCCGCAAGCCTGCGCACCCTCACCGGAAGCGATGTCCCTCCTGCTCGAATCACTGCAACTGATCGACCGCGCGCTGGATCAGCTCTCCGCCAAGGCCAAGGCTGCCTTCCTGCTGGCCCACCTGGACGGCATGAGCTACGCCGAGATCGCCGCCGAACTGGGCACCACCACGCACTCCGTCAAAAAATACCTGAGCAAGGCCAATTTGCTGTGCTTTTTTGCCGTACCCGATTTTGCCAGCCACTGACATGCGCGGCGCCACCGTCTACGCACAGGGCCAACCCATCGACCTGGCCATCGCCATGCAGGCAGCCGAATGGCTGGCCACCCTGATGAGTGGCGCCACCACGCCGGCGGAAAAAACGGCCTGGCACCAGTGGCGCCAGGCGCACCCCGACCATGAGCGGGCGTGGAAACACATCGAAAGCGCCAGCGGCGGCTTGCGGGAACTCGATGCGCAAGCGTGCCGCACGGCCCTGGCACGGCGTCCTCCGGCACCCGTCTCGCGCCGCAACAGCCTGCAACTGCTGGCGTGGATATCGACCATCGGCATCACGGGCTGGTTCGGCGCGCGCTCGCCCTATGCACCCGACATGGCCCGTGCCGCACTGGCCGACATTGCCACGGGCATCAACGAGCGCCGCGAGCTGACCCTGCCCGACGGCAGCCGTTTGCACCTGAATGGCGGCAGTGCCGTGAACATCCGCTTCAGCGGCACGCAACGGCTGCTGCAACTGGTGCGGGGCGAGGTGTTCATCGCCACCGCCCGCGACACGGGCCTGCCCTACCGCCCCTTCATCGTCGACACCGCGCAAGGCCAGGCGCAGGCGCTGGGCACGCGCTACTCGGTACGCCAGGCGGACGGCAACACCCTGGTCGCCGTCGAGGAAGGCGCCGTGCGGCTGACGCCGCGCCATGGCGACGCCAAGCTGGTGATCCAGGCGGGCCAGGGCGGCGGCATGACGGCGCAACAGATCTTGCCCACGCATGCCGTCTCGCCCGACATTTGGGCCTGGCGCCAGGGCTTGCTGCTGGCCGACGCCATGCCGCTGCGCGACTTCCTCAATGAACTGAGCCGCTACCGCCACGGCTTGCTGGGCTGTGACGATGACGTCGCCGCGCTGCGCATTTCCGGGGTCTTCCCGCTGGCCGACCTGGACGCCGTGCTGCTGTCGCTGCCCGAGTCCCTGCCCGTCGACGTGCGCCTGCGTACGCGCTACTGGGTGCAGGTGGAAGCGCGCCGGCAAGCCAAGCATTTATTTTGAGTCCACCGCAAAAAAAACCTTACCCGTTTGCGATTCTCGCGTGACCTGTGTAGGCAACGTTCTTTTTGACGACTACACCACAAGGTAACCATGTCTCCAGTTATGTCTTCCAGGTCCCGGTCACGGCCGCACATCAAACGCATGGCGCATGCCATCCAACTCGTCTTCATCGGTTCGGCCCTGCTGCTGAACGCCCTGGCGCCAGCCCTGGCGCAGGAAAGCGCGGCAGCGCCAGCGGCCAGCCAGGACTTCCAGGTGCCTGCCGGCGACCTCGCAGCGGCGCTGCGCCAGGTTGCCAGCCAGTCCAGGGTCATCCTCAGCTTCACGCCGGAACAGACGCGCGGCAAGACGTCTTCTGGCCTCACGGGCCGCCACGAGGTGCTGGCCGCCCTGAACGGCGTGCTGCGCGGCACGGGCCTGAAGGCCGAGCGCAGCGCCAACGGCAGCTATGTACTGCGCCCGGCCGATATCGCGGCGGGCGGCGAGGCGCTGTCCATGATGCCGGAAGTGTCGGTGAAAGCGCAGCAGGATGCGACGGAAGGGTCGGGCGCGTATGTTTCCACCCTGCCCATCGCCACGGCCACGCCGCTGGGCCTGTCGATCCGGGAAACGCCGCAGTCGGTCAGCGTCATCACGCAGCAGCGCATGCAGGACCAGGGCTTGAGCACCATCGCGCAAGTAATGGCGCAAACGCCGGGCATCACCCTCTTCTCGCTGGGCAGCGAGCGCACGGGCTTTACTTCGCGCGGCTATTCGATCACCAATTACCAGCTCGATGGCGTCAGCACGCATTCGGAAAACCTGGGCCTCAACGCGATACCGTCGCAAAGCCTGGCCGACATGGCGCTATATGACCGCATCGAAGTGCTGCGCGGCGCCTCGGGCCTGATGACGGGCGCGGGCGATGCCTCGGGTGCCATCAACATGGTGCGCAAAAAGCCGACGCCACAGTTTCAGGCCTCCGTCGAGGGCGAGCTGGCTTCCTACAATGAGCGGCGCGTCCTGGCCGACATTGCCGGCCCGCTCAACGAAGCGCGCACGGTGCGCGGCCGCCTGGTGACGGTGTACGAGGAAGGCGACAGCATCATCGACGGCTACAGCCGCGACAAGAAAGTGGTCTACGGCGTGGTCGAGGCGGACCTGTCAGCCGACACGAAACTGACAGCCGGCGTCACGCACCAGCGCAAGCGCTCGAATGGATCCCTGTCCTACCTGGGCTTTCCCCTGTTCTACAGCAATGGCGCCATGACGGACCTGCCCCGCTCCTTCAGTCCGGCGGCCACGTCGAATCGCTTCGGCACCAATTCGACCGACCTCTTCGCCACAGTGGAACACGCACTGGCCAGCGACTGGAAGCTGAAAATCTCGGCCAACCGCGTGCAGTCGTCGCAGGAAGAGCGCGCCGTCTACCTGAACGTGAGCGATGGCTTCCCAGATCAGGCCACGGGCGATGGCCTGCGCTTGAGCGCCGATTACCGCGATTACCAGCTCCAGGTCAACAGCGTGGACATCAATGTGCGCGGCCCCTTCAGCGCGTTCGGTCGCCAGCACGAACTGGTGCTGGGCATGGACTACAGCGAATTTCAAAGCACGACGGATGGCCGCTTCGACAAGCGTATCCAGACCACGCCCGCCAACCTGTACCGCTGGAATCGCACGGCAACGCCCGTGTTTGGCGACACCTTTGTCACCTACGACAGCACGCGCCGCCAGGCCAGCGCGTATGCCGCCACGCGCCTCAATCTCTCCGAGCGCCTGAAACTGATCGCCGGCGCCAAGGTGCTGCGCTACAGCGAGAATTACATCTCGGATGCGCCTTCCGTGCCCTTCTACAGTGCGTCCCCAGCCTCGGAGAGCCGCGTCGTCACGCCGTATGGCGGCCTGGTATTCGACATCGACGGCACGCACAGCGCCTACGCCAGTTATTCCACCATCTACCAGCCGCAAGCCCAGCAAGACCGCTACGGCAAGCTGCTGGCCCCACGCGAAGGCAAGACCTTTGAAGCGGGCGTCAAGAGCGGCTGGCTCGATGGCCGCCTGAACACGGCTGCCGCGCTGTACCAGATCCGCCAGAGCAATCTGGCCGAATCGGACCCGGGCTACACCGTGCCTGGTACAAACAATCCCGCCAACCGCACCATCAAGGGCGCCAAGACCCAGGGCGTGGACCTGGAAGCGACGGGCGCCCTCACCCCAAGCTGGAACATCTCGGCCTCGTGGTCTTACAGCCAGACGGAAAACAATGCCGGCAAAGCGATCCTGACCACCTTCCCGCGCCACCTGGTGAAGCTGTGGACCACTTATCGGCTGCCTGGCGAGCTGAATCGCCTGACGCTTGGCGGCGGCATGAACTGGCAAAGCCGCGTGTATTCGGAGGTCGACGCTTGGCAGATCGACCGCACCCTGCACTGGGAGCAAAAGGCGTATTCGGTGGCCAGCCTGATGGCGCGCTACGACGTCAACGACAAGCTGTCGGCCACCGTCAACGTGGCCAACCTGTTCGACAAGCAGTACACGGCTTCCGTGTCGGACTGGTGGTACTCGGGCATGTATGGTCCGGCGCGCAAGGTGGCACTGAAGGTGCGTTATCAGTTCTAGGGCTGGCTGAATAGTTCACGCCGGCGCAGGGCCGGTGATACAATTTTCCCGCTTCACGAGTGTCGATGGCCCGCGCCACCGGTACTCGTGCCCACAGAGACACCCAAGGAGAATGTGTGAAGGACCTCGCCCCCGCCCTGCCAGCCGATCCGGCCGACCAACCCGCCAATCCCTCGCGCCGGCGCATTTTTCAGGCCGCTTCCGCAGTCGGCCTGGCCGCCAGCCTGCCGGCGCTGGCCGACGCCGCGCCAGCCAAAAAGACCATCGCCAAGGGTTCGCTCGACGCGAAACTCAAGGCCCACGTCAAGAACGTGGTCGTGATCTACCTGGAAAACCGCAGTTTCAACAACCTGTTCGCCAACTTCCCCGGCACCAGCGCGCCCTTGTCCGCCGTCACGGCCGAACAGGCGCGGCAGCTGGACCGCGACGGCAAGCCGCTGGCCACCCTGCCGAAAATCTGGGGCGGCCTGGTGCCGAACCAGCAAAATATCGGCGGCATCGATTACCTGATCAAGGAAGACCAGATTTCCGGCCTGCCCAACGCTCCCTACAAATTGAGCGACGCGGCCGGCAAGCCCCTGCCCGAGAGCATCATCACGCGCGACCTGGTGCACCGCTTCTATAACAACCAGATGCAGATCAACGGCGGCAAGAACGACGGCTTTGCCGCGTGGGCCGACAGCGGCGGCCTGGTGATGGGCCATTACGGCGAAACGTCGAAAAACCTGAACCTGTGGCAGATCGCCGAGCAGTACACGCTGTGCGACAACTTCTTCATGGCGGCCTTCGGCGGCTCTTACATGAACCACCAGTTCCTGGTGACGGGCCGCGCCAACGAATATTTCAATGCTGCCGAGACGGCAGCGAAGAAAAAAATCGCCGTGCTGTCCGACGGCCCGCAAGGCGTGCGCCTGGCGATCTCCCCCGAGTGCCCCGCCTCGGCGCTCGATGGCAAGCCGAAGTACGTGAACGACGGCGCCCTCACGCCGGACGGCTATGCCGTCAACACCATGGCGCCGCCATATCAACCGAGTTACGTCCGCCCCGCCTTTGACGGCGATCCGCTGCATGCCGACCCGGCTGACGCGAACACCTTGCCGCCGCAAACCTATGACACCATCGGCGACCTGCTGTCGCGCAAGGGCGTCAGCTGGGCATGGTATGGCGGCGGCTGGCAAGCAGCGCTCGACCAGAAGGGCGGCGGCAGCAAGCCGAATTTCCAGTTCCACCACCAGCCGCTGAACTACTTCAAGCAGTTCGCGCCTGGCACGGCGGCGCGCGCCGAGCACCTGCGCGACGGCGGCACTGGCGACAGCCCGATCTCGAACAAATTCCTGGCCGCCGCCGTGGCAGGCAAGCTGCCCGCCGTGACCTTCTACAAGCCGCAGGGCAATCTGAACCTGCACGCCGGTTATTCAGATATCGAATCGGGCGACCAGCACGTGGCCAACGTCATCCAGCATCTGAAGGAATCGCCGCAGTGGAAAGACATGATCGTGGTGATCACGTTCGATGAAAACGGCGGCTGGTGGGATCACGTGGCGCCGCCGAAGGGCGACCGCTGGGGTCCGGGCACGCGCATTCCCGCCATCGTCGTCTCGCCCTACGCGAAGAAAGGCGCCGTCGACCACAGTTTCTATGACACGACCTCGATCCTGCGACTGATCACGCGCCTGCATGATTTGCCGCTGCTCGAAGGCCTGAAAGTGCGCAACGATGCCTTCGCGGCCCGTGGCGCGCTGCCGCCGGGTGACTTGACGGGCGCCCTGAGCTTCCGCTGATAAAGCATCGGTACATCGCGGCGCCTCCCACAGTGCGGCACGCCTGTGATACACTGCGTGCCGCACTTAAATCCGCAGGGCAGGTATTCCTGACGGTTGTTCCAACAATGAGCCCGACTCCAGTAGCCGGGCTTTTGTTTTGTGGACGAGACGCACAGAGTATTCACACAGCGGACAGCTTTTTGCCCGCTCCCCGGCGCCATTTTTCGCGGCCAGGGACCAGAGGTTCAGAAATGAGAGATAAAAAAGACAACGCCACCATCGACCTGCCCGGCTTCGGCCCGCTGCCAGCGCACGAGGCGCCAGAGCCGGCGCCGGAACCGCAGCGCCGCACGCGCGTGCGCAAGGTGGCGCTGAAGCAGGTACAGCTCGAATTGCTGGAGCCGACGGACGCCACTGGCTTGCCCGTGTGGACACGCGACGCCGGACTCGATCTGACCGGTTTGCCCATCTGGGCACCCGATAATTAACACCCCATGCGGGCGGCCGTTTGCCGCCGGCTTCCACACCACCGCACAAGGGCGTAAGCCTGTAGACTGTGCCCATCCACCCGCTTTTTACCGGCTCCGCCCCTATGAACACGACCACCGCCAACACCAATTCTTTTTCCAGCCTGCCGCTGACGCCCGCCTTTTTGGCCAATCTGGACTCGCTCGGCTACCACGAGATGACCACCATCCAGGCGCAAAGCCTGCCGGCGGTGCTCGATGGCCGCGACTTGATCGCCCAGGCGAAAACGGGCAGCGGCAAGACCGCTGCCTTCGGTATCGGCATCCTGCACAAACTCAATCCGGCCTGGTTTGCCGTGCAGGGCCTGGTGCTGTGCCCCACGCGCGAACTGGCAGACCAGGTGGCCAATGAGCTGCGCCGCCTGGCCCGCGCGGCCGGCAACATCAAGATCCTGACCCTGACGGGCGGCGCACCGATGCGCCCGCAAATCGCCTCGCTGGAACATGGCGCCCACATCGTCGTCGGCACGCCGGGCCGCATGCGCGACCACCTGGGCCGCGGCACCATCAACCTGAACCACGTACAGACCCTGGTGCTCGATGAAGCGGACCGCATGACGGACATGGGCTTTTACGAGGAAATCGCCGGCATCGTCAGCGCCTGCCCGGCACGCCGCCAGACCCTGCTGTTCTCGGCCACGTATCCGGAAGACATTCGCCGCGCCACGGCATCGTTCCTCGTCAATCCGCTGGAAGTGACGGTCGAGGCGCAGCATGACAACGACAAGATCGAGCAGCGCTTCTATGAAATCGGCTTCGACGAACGCAATAGCGCCGTCGGCAAGCTGTTGAAACACTTCAAGCCGGAATCGACCCTGGCCTTCTGCAACACCAAGGTGCATTGCCGCGAACTGGCCGAAGAACTGCGCCAGCAAGGCTTTTCCGCGCTGGCCCTGTACGGCGAGCTGGAACAGCGCGAGCGCGATGAAATCCTGGTGCTGTTCGCCAACCGCAGTTGCTCCGTGCTGGTGGCCACCGACGTTGCCGCGCGCGGCCTCGATATATCCGACCTGGGCGCCGTGATCAACGTCGACGTATCGAAAGACACGGAAGTGCACATCCACCGCATCGGCCGCACGGGCCGCGGCAGCAAGAAGGGCCTGGCCCTGTCACTGTGCGCGCCAAACGAGAAAAAATGGGTCAAGCTGATCGAGCAGTACCAGAACAGCGCCGCCGAATGGCACGACCTGAAGGAACTGGCTGAAGATGACGGGATCGAGGCGCTGCCGGCGCCCATGGTCACCCTGTGCATCATGGGCGGCAAGAAGGACAAGCTGCGCCCGGGCGACTTGCTGGGCGCACTGACGGGCGACGCTGGCCTGACCAAGGAGCAAGTGGGCAAGATCAACGTATTCGAGTTCATGACCTACGTGGCGCTGGACCGCAAAGTGGCCGAAGCGGCCTTCAAGCGCCTGAACGCGGGCAATACGCTGGGCCGCGACTTTGGCAACATCAAGGGCCGCAGCTTCAAGATGCGCTTTATCGAGGCGTAAGCGCCTGCAAGGCACGCAGGGCCGCCATGGCCCTGCTTCCCGGATACGCTTTCCACACGGGATATTGCCAACGATAGTAGCAGTTCCAGTAGCTGACGGCGCGCCTCTCCAGCGTCGCCACATACGCGGGATTCTCCCGCAGATAGCGCGCCAGCGCTTCCGCATTCCAGGCTGGCAGCGCCACCTCAATTGCCTCGACAATCTCCAGCACATATTCGCCGCACAGGTGCACGACGAACGGCGCCGTCCACGCCCGCTCCTGCAGCAGCAACCGTCGTAAACAGGCTTCCCGCAAATGGCCGTCATGGTGGCGCGTGCCCAGGCACAGGGCGAGCACGCCCGCGTCGCCTGCCAGCTGCGTACAGGCCAGCAGCTGCTCGCGCTGGTAATAGGTGCGCACGGGAATGCGCAGCAGTCTGCCATCCTGATGCACGTCAAACGGTGCCGACGGCGCGTGAAGCTGGCCTGTGGACAGCGCGGGCAACAGCCGCGCCAAGGTGCCGGACAATGCCGCCGGAAAGGCGTCGGCTTCAGTCATCGGCAGCATCCTGGCAGACTTTGCGCACGCCCAGCGCGGGCTTGTCCATTTTTTCAAAGATCACATTCGAATACCATGCGGCGGAATCGCCATCGGTGGGCTTGGCCAGCGAGATATAGTAGCCGCCATGCGCAAACAGGGCCGTGGTTTCCTTGCCCGCCCTGGCGGCCTGCAGGAAGGGTGGATAAGCCGCCTTGTCGACCTGGCTGAAATGCGCGGCCAGCAGCGCCAGCAAGCGCGCGTGCGAGGCGGGCGCATACGGGAACAGATACAAGTACTCGACCAGTTCATCGCCCTCCGCCAGGCGCGTGACGGCGGCTGTCGCGGCATCGACCTCGCCGCCAAAGCGGCACAAGGTGCCCCCGCTGTAGGCGAAATCGATGACGGTCGCCGGCGCGCACGCCTGCAGCTCACGGTCAATGCCGACGGGCGGCAGCGCGCGCACTTGCGCCAGCAGCGCCTCGCCCGACGTAGCCAGGGCGGGAAAGCCGGGACATTCACTGGCCGCCTGGGCGGACGAGAAGGCAAGACAAGAACTCAATAGCAGCACACTACGCTTCACGGCATCTCCCGCGTTCATCAGGCGGACATTATGCCCCGCCGGCACGCATAAGGCACTCACAAGGCGCGCGCCTGCTGGCCCTGCGGCGTATCTTCGATGTCGTAGCCAGCCGCACGCGCCAGTGCGCGCAAGCGGTCAGCCTCGGCCCACAGGCGCTGCGCGCGGGCGAGCGCCCTTTCTGCCATCCACGCCTGCACCTGCTGCGGCACGTCCACCTGCGCCGGCTGCCAGCGCAGCAAGTCCAGACCCAACGCCTCGTCGAAGCGCAGCAAGGTCGCTTTTTTGGCGCTATCGGGTACATCACTTTTCAGCAGTTCCCAGGCCACGGCCAGCGCGCGCGGATAATTCAAGTCATCGTTGATGCAGATCGTAAAACGCGCCAGCCACGCGGGGTCGGCTTCACCGCCCGCATCACCCAGGCCATGCACGGCCACGCGCAGGCGCGCCAGGCCGCTGGCGGCAGCACGCAGGGCGTCGTCCGTGAAATTGAGGCTGCTGCGGTAATGGGCGCCCAGGCACAGGTAGCGGTAGGCGAGCGGATCGACTCCCTGCTCCACCAGGCTTTGCAGGCGCAGGAAGTCACCCGACGATTTCGACATCTTCGCCTCCTGCGTCTTGAGGAAAGCGCCGTGCAGCCAGTAGTTGGCCAGGCGCGTGCCGTGGCGCGCCTGCGTCTGCGCGATTTCGTTGCTGTGGTGGACGGCCACATGGTCTTCGCCGCCGCAATGGATGTCGAAATACGCGCCCAGGTGCTTTTCGGCCATGGCCGAGCATTCGATGTGCCAGCCCGGGAAACCCAGGCCCCAGGGGCTGTCCCACTCCATCTGGCGCTGTCCCGGCACGCCACTGAACTTCCACAGCGCGAAGTCGCAGATATCGCGCTTCTCTCCCAGCTCCACCCGCTTGCCCGCTTGCAAGCCATCGCGCTTCAGGCGCGCCAGCTTGCCATAATCGTCCTGGCGCGTCGTGTCGAAGTAAATGCCGTCGGCGGTGCGGTAGGTATAGCCCTTCGCTTCCAGGTCGGCGATGAACGCGATCTGTTCCGCGATGTGGTCCGTGGCGCGGCACCAGACGGTAGGCGGCAGGATATTCAACTGGCGCAGATCGCCCTCGAATGCGCGGGTAAATTCAGAGGCGATGTCCCAGGCGGACTTGCCGCTGCGGGCGCTGCGTGCCTCGACCTTGTCGTCTCCACTATCCGCATCCGACGTCAAATGGCCCACGTCCGTGATATTCATCACGTGGCGCACCTGCAAGCCGTTGAACGCGAGCGCGCGGCGCAAGCCGTCGACGAACAGATAAGTGCGCAGGTTGCCGATGTGCGCGTAATCGTAGACGGTGGGGCCGCAGGCGTACAGGCCCGCCTGGCCCGGAGCGATGGGTTCAAACGGGCGCAGGCTGCGGCTATACGTATCGTACAAATGGAGTGTCATGCGGGACTTTCATTAGCGCTGCGGAAAAAGAAAATGGCCACAGGTTTTTCAACACTGTGGCCATCGGAATGAGGAGTAAAAAGTTTAACGGCGCCGGGCCGCATCCTCACGAAGCCAGGTACACGGACACAGCGCAGCAGCGGCGCGGTATGCAAGAACTGGAGGGAGGATGAATGTGATCATAGAACAAATATCGCATGCGCGCGGGCGGGCCGTCAAGCCCGCCCCCGACATTGGCCTATTTTTTCGCCTGCTCGATATGCGGCAGCAGCACCGTCAATATGCCCAGCAGCGGCAGGTAGGAACAGATTTTATACACATAGGCGATGCCCGACACGTCTGCCAGGTGGCCCATGGCGGCGGCGGCGATGCCGGAGACGCCGAACATCAGGCCAAAGAAAATCCCCGCGATCATGCCCACCTTGCCCGGCACCAATTCTTGTGCGAAAACAACGATGGCGGAAAACGCGGACGAAATCACGAAACCGATGATGACCGTCAATACGGCCGTCCAGAACAGGTCGACATACGGCAGCAGCAGGGTAAACGGCGCCGCGCCCAGGATGGAAATCCAGATCACGCGCTTGCGGCCGATCCGGTCGCCGATGGGACCGCCCATGAAGGTGCCGGCCGCCACGGCCGCGAGGAAGAGGAACAGGTATAGCTGGGCATCGCCGAGCGACAGGTGGAATTTGTCGATCAGGTAGAAGGTGTAATAGCTCGACAGGCTGGCCATATAGATGTACTTCGAGAACACCAGCAGGGCCAGCACGCCCAGCGCGCCCATCACCTTGTTGCGCGACAAGTTCGGCCCATGCCCGCCCGCCTTCGGCTTAAAGCTGGCCAGGTGGCCGCTATACCAATGGCTGACCTTGTACAGCACGCCGATGGCCAGCACGGCCAGCAGGCCGAACCAGGCGATATTGCCGTGGCCACGGTTCACGATGACGGCCGCCGCCAGCAGCGGCCCCAGGGCGGAGCCCACATTGCCGCCTACCTGGAACAGCGATTGCGCAAAGCCGTAGCGCCCGCCCGAGGCCATGCGCGCCACGCGCGACGCTTCCGGGTGGAAGGTCGACGAGCCGACACCGATCAGGCCCGAGGCGAGCAACAGGGTCGGGAAAGTCGAGACAATGGACAGCATCAGCACGCCGGCCAAGGTAAAGCACATGCCGATGGGCAACAGGAATGGCAGCGGACGGCGGTCCGTGTACAAGCCGATCCAGGGCTGCAGCAACGATGCCGTGCACTGGAACGTCAGGGTTATAAGGCCGACCTGGGTAAAACTGAGTGAAAACTCGGCTTTCAGCATCGGGTAAATCGACGGCAACAAGGCCTGGATCAAGTCATTGAGCAAATGCACGAAGGCAACGGCGCCCAGGATGTGCATGGCCAGACCGGATTGTTGTTCGGAACGATGAAGCGAGGGGGCCGCCGGCATGGACTTGGCCAATGCTGGGGCAGGTGGTGTTGTGTGCATGTGTCTTCCGCAATGATCGGGCACGACGGGCGGCCCGGCAAAGAAGCCAGTATAGTATGGTCATCGAACTGATAACTTCCAATAATCGTCGCTTAAGTGACAAGTGAGTGACAATTAAGTGAGAATCCAACGGCCCACATGTACAGCCAGCAACCCGCCCAGACCCACCCCGACGGCGTGCCCTTCAGCCGCAGCACCAGCTCGCACGATTACCAGCACGTACCGCGGCCCGTGACGGCCATGTCCAGGCAATATGCAGTGGGCGACTATACGGCGCCGCACAGCCATGTGCGGGCGCAACTGCTGTATGCAACGGAAGGCGTGATGCGCGTCTCTACCGAGCACGGCGTATGGATCCTGCCGCCCCGGCGCGCCCTGCTGATTCCCGTGGGCGTCGTGCATGAAGTCCATATCTTGAGTGAACTGAGCATGCGCACCGTGTACATCGATGCGCAGGTGGCGGCCCCGTACGGCGCCGATTGCAAGGTGCTGGAAGTAAGCCGGCTGCTGCGCGAGCTGATCCTGGCCTTGCTGGCCGAACCGATAGAATATGCGCTGGCGGGGCGCGGCGACTGGCTCGCGCACCTGATCCTGTCGGAACTGACGGCGGCCGATACCGTGCCCATCGCCATACCGTGGCCCCGCGACCGCCGCCTGGTGGCCGTCTGCTCGGCCATCATGAGCGCGCCGGGCAGCCGGCGCAGCATCGAAGACTGGGCGCAGGATGCGGGCGCCAGTGCGCGCACCCTGATCCGTCTATTCCCCAAGGAAACGGGCTTGCACTACCGCCAATGGCTGCAGCAAGTCCATCTGGCCGAGGCATTTTGCCGCCTGGACCGGGGCGAAGGCGTGGCGGCCATCGCCTATGCGCTGGGCTATGCCAGCCCCAGCGCCTTCAGCGCCATGTTCCGCCGCATCCTGGGCCGCACTCCGCAGCACTACCTCAGCGAGTGGCGCGCCGCGTAAGTCGACAAGCTACGCTGTCGGCATTGTCGGCTACTTCTTCTCGCCGGCGATCAAGCGGTAAGCCAGCGCGCCCAGCAAGGCACCGATGATGGGAGCGAGCCAGAACAGCCACAGCTGGCTGGTGGCCCAGTCGCCCACGTACAAGGCCACGCCCGTGCTGCGGGCCGGGTTGACGGAGGTATTCGTCACGGGGATGCTGATCAGGTGAATCAGGGTCAGCGCCAAGCCGATCGGCAGTGGGGCAAAGCCGGCCGGCGCCCGCTTGTCGGTGGCACCCAGGATGACGATCAGGAAGAACATCGTCAGCACGATTTCAATCACCAGCGCCGACAGCATCGAATAGCCGCCCGGCGAATGGGCCCCATAACCATTCGAGGCAAAGCCCTTGCTGACATCGAAGCCGGCCTGCCCGCTGGCGATCACGTACAGCACGCCGCCGGCCACGATGGCGCCCAGCACTTGGGCGATAATGTATGGCAATAATTGATTGGCGGGAAAGCGGCCACCGGCCCACAGGCCGATCGACACGGCTGGATTCAAATGGCAACCCGAGATGTGGCCGATGGCGTAGGCCATGGTCAGCACCGTCAGACCAAACGCCAGCGCCACGCCGGCAAAACCGATGCCCAGACCGGGAAAGCCAGCGGCAAGTACGGCGCTGCCGCAACCGCCCAGCACCAGCCAGAACGTGCCGAGGAACTCGGCTCCATATTGTTTCATGATGTATTCCTTTAAAGTAACGAGAAAACGTGCCAGGGACGACCAATCGGACCGCTCACCAACATTGCCCGCGCCCGAAGGCGACGACAAAGCACAGCACCAGCAACGCACTGCACGCTGCAGAGCGCGAATAATGACATGACGTCATTATCAATGCAACATTATTCAGTACAATAATGCCAATAGTTTTCTTGCCAATCAAAGGTTTTTTTGATAATTCCTACGGCGCGGGGCGGCGCATGTATTGTTGCGGTGCCTCCAGTGGCGCAAAACCAAAGCCCGCATACAGAGCATGCGCATCATCGGTCCCCAGCATCCAGGCGACATCGCGCAAGCGTGCATCGCCGAGCACGGCAGCCACCACCTGCTTCCCATATCCGCGCCCCTGAAAAGCGGGCAGCACAAACACATCGCGCAGGTAGGCAAAATCCGTGTAATCGGTGATTACCCTGGCGAAAGCCACTTGCTGGCCATCGACATAGCCGCCAAAACACAGGGCGTTGGCGATCCCCTTGCCCACCGTTTCAATCGCCACGCCGCGCTTCCAATACGACTGTTCGCTCAGGTAGCGGTGGATCATGGGGATGTCAAGTTCGTCGCGCTCGCTGGAAATGCGCAGTGGCGCGTGCATCAGTTCTTGAACAACAAGTCAGCTTCGGCGATGCTGGGCTCGCCGAAGTACACGGTGCGCAAGCCGCCCTTGGCATCGCTGCCCATATACACGCCAGTCATGCTGCGCTCGACGGGATCGTACAGGATGGTGTAGTGGTGGCCGCAATTGTGCGGTTCGCAAACACTGCTCAGCAGGCGTGCCTTGCCATCAATCTCGACAGGCTTGAGCGGACTAGCCACGCCGTCCGGCACCCAGCGCTGTCGCTTCAGGCCGGCTTTTTTCAAGCCCACATTGAAGGCCTTGCGAAAGGCGTAGTCCGCCTTGTAGACGTCGGGGAAATACGGACAGGTGTGGCCACCGTCGCAGCTTTGCGCTTGCTCAACGAGCGACAGCTTGGGCGTTCGCGCTTGTGCCGGCATGGCGGCCAGCGCTACGGCGGCGCCCAGAAACAAGGGGAACAGCATACGTGCGGACATGACATCTCCTAAAAGCATAGTGTAATGCGGGCAGCATAGCAGAATGCCATGCTTGCACAACGGCATCAAGGAGAGCAGCGGATGCCGACGACCCCGTTAACCTTGCCTTCGGGCCAGCCCGTCTCGCGCCAGCGGTACACGCCGGGTGCGACGATGATCAACTGCCATTCCACCAGCTTGCCAGCGGCATTGAGGCGGGTTTCATTGTCATAGCGCAAAGTCAGGCTGCGCTCCGTTTCTGCCACCACGGTCGCGGCAAAGCGATTGGTTTCACCGAGCTTGCTCTTCCAGGTGCGGTCGTTGAAGATCGCCAGCCGCTGATGGTCGTCAGACAGCTGCATGCGCGTAAAGTGTCGCGCTTCTTCGCAAACACTATTGGTATTCACGCTGTCGGACCAGCTACCAGACAGTTGCGCGGCATCAAAAGGAGTCGGGGTGGCGGCCACGGCCACACTCAGCAGCAAGGTTGCAAGCATAGTTTAGCGATAGAAAGCGAAAAGTATCATCATGGTCAACGCAGCGCCTGCATGATGCTGGACGGCAATGCGGGTGTGCGCCGGTGCAAGGTCGCCTGCTCGTAGGCATATGCCATCGCAATGAGCGGCATTTCGCCATGGGCAGGGCCGATGAAGGACAAACCGATGGGCAAGCCCCCTGCCAGGCCGGCAGGCACCGTAATGTGCGGCAAGGCAGACTGCGCCTGCGATACCCCATGACACGTGGGTCCCACCAGCGCATCGAGCCCATGCGAGCACAGCAACGCTGCGATGCCGCCGGGCTCGGACGCGGGCGGCGGCTCGATCAGCTCCGCACCCTGTTCGCGCAGCACCAGCAGTGCCTGCTCGATCACGGCATCGGTCCCGGCACACTTGCCGAACAGGTGGCGCGCCACGCCGATTCGGCGCCCATGCAAGCCGGCGACATCGAGCACCATGCCATCGGCCAGGCGCTCGCCATTCAGAGCAGCGAGCAGCCAGGCCGCCTCGCGCACGCTGGGTGCCATCGGCCCCGCCGTGGCTGGCTCACCGCCCTGCCCGCTGGCAGGCCTGCCCGTGGGCTTGATGGCAACCAGGCCGCACGTCGATGCGGGCGCGACGATGGAACCGTCCGCCGCGCTGTCCACGGCCAGGATGGTCAGGCCGGCCCAGCTGGCACTGGCATGCGGCACGCTGACGGCGGCCCACTGGCGCAAATTGCTTTTGCCGATGATGACGGCACCGGCCGCGCGCAAGCGCGCCGCGACAAAGGAGTCACAGCTGGCATGCGTGGCCAGCGGCGCCTGCGTACGCGTCTTCATGCGGTCGCCCGTGGCGATATTGTCGCGCAAAACGATGGGGATGCCATGCAAGGGGCCGCGCACCTTGTGCCCCTGCCGCTCACGGTCCATTTCCAGGGCAATTTTCAGCGCATCGGGATTGATTTCAATGCCGGGATAGGCACGCGCGCCGATGCTGCACAGGGAGCGGATACGGGCCAGGTACTGCGACGTCAGCGCATGGGAACTGAGCTTGCCTGCCTGCATCATCTGCTGTTGCGGCAACACGCCCGCATCGAGCAGATGGGCCATGGGGCTGGCGGGCGCTGTGGCACGGGGCAGCACGGGGCGCGACACGCGCGCTGGCACGGCCGCCGCGACAGGCTTCGCGTCCCGATATGCGCCGTTGCGCACCATATGACTACGCTGCATGGTATCTCCAGGAAACTTAAGTGTTTCTAACGCAATAATGCACTATCCATAGCATAGCAGCCCTTGCAACTCAATTGTTGTCGACGGGCATTAATTTTTAAGCAAAAAAAAACGCCGCCCGAAGGCAGCGTTTCTTGATGGTCGAACACTGGAGCAAGCCAGGCTGGCGTTTGCCCGGCCCTGCGAGCAGCGCAGCGTGACGAGCTATCAGTTGCGTACGACACGCTTGTATTCGTTGGTACGGGTGTCGATTTCGATGACGTCGTCCTGTGCCACGAACAGCGGTACTTGCACGATGTGGCGATGTGCGTCGATGGCGTTTTCGATCTTGGCTTCTTTCAGGACGTTGCCCGAAGTGTTGCCCTTGACTGCAGGCTCCGAGTACACCACTTGACGGGCGATGGTCGTAGGCAGTTCAACGGAGATAGCCTTGCCGTCGTAGAAAATGGCTTCGCATTCCATGCCGTCCTTCAGGTAATGCAGTGCATCGCCCAGGTTTTCTTCTTCGATTTCGTACTGGTTGTACTCGGTGTCCATGAAGACGAACAGCGGGTCGGCGAAGTACGAATACGTCACTGGTTTTTTATCCAGAACAACAACGTCAAACTTGTCGTCGCCGCGGAACACGTTTTCCATCGGGGTGTTCGTCAGAAGATTTTTCATCTTCCATTTGTAGGTGAAGCCCGTGCGGCTCGAACCGTTGACATCAGAACGCAACACGATCATTGGCTTGCTGTCGACCATGATGATATTGCCAACACGAATTTCTTTTGCGGGTTTCATAGGAATGTACGTAAAAAGTGGGTTGCATGAAGATCATCTGCCGCCTGTGCGCCATCAGCGCCGCAAGCTTGCGTTTGATCGGTTAAAAATACGTTAGAAATAACCGGGCATTTTACCTTAATTTTTGGCAAGCGCCTATCTCGTCGCGCCGGCGAACGCCAGCAAGTTACTTGCCAGATCGCCATTGGACTGCATCTGCAGCTGCCAGGCCTGCGCGCGCGCCCGGATGCGCGCCAGGTCGGCCTGCAAGGCAGGCCACAGCAGCGTCCACGGCAAGGCATCCGCGCTGGCGCCATTCCAGGCCAGCGCCGCCTGCACCAGGCTGTCGATGGCACCCTCCGCATCCACCGCATGGCGCTGCAGGAAGGCGCGCAATTTCACGTGGTGCAAGTTTTCATCCTGCAGGTAGATATGCCAGAGAAAAGGCTGGCCGGCCCACTGGGCGCGCACAAAGGAATCCTCGCCGCGCACGAGATTGACGTCGCAAGTCCACAGCAGGCGGTCGTAATCGTCTTGCGACACGAACGGCAGCACGCGCACGGTGAGCGCACCGCGCGTGCGGGCCGCACCGGCGGTGGCATCGTCGCCGATAAACGCTTGAACAGCATCGAATGCGACGCCTTCCGGCACCAGGCACGTCACGGGTTCGCTGCCCGCCTGCCAAACGCCAAACAGCTCGGCGACCGGGGCGGACGGATAGCAAAACAGCGACACTTTCAAAGCAGACATTTCCGCCTGGCTCACACCGAATTGCCCCAGGAATGCCGCCATTGCGCCGGCATCAGCCTGGAATGCCAGCCTTTTTTCGTCGAGCGCCGCTTCGCGCAGCAGGCCGCCCGTTTTATTCGTAAAACCGGGAAAGAAGAAATGCTTGATCATGCCATGGCGCGGCGACGTCAGCGCATGGCAGCCCTCGACCCACTCTTCCGCTGTCAAGCCTTCCAGGTTCAGCCACACCGGCTGCGGCGCGCATTGCGCCATGGCCGCGATGTAGCCGGGCGGAATGTCGCAGGCAAAAAACTCGATGACGATGTCGGCAACATCGGCAGGCGCAAACACGCCATCCTGATCGCGCCAGTGGCGCACCGTCACGCCGCTGGCCTGCTGTATTTCCGCCGCCACGTCGATGCCGGGGCAGATGCGCTGGAAGCTTACAAGATCGTCAACCCACAAGGTGACGGCAACGCCATGCTCCCCGCTCAACTGCCGCGCCAGGCGCCAGCAAATGCCAATATCGCCGTAGTTGTCGACGACTTTGCAGAAGATGGCCAAGGATGGTGCGCGATCGCTAGGTAGTGACATGAGCAGGCAAAATGATGGGAAAACGTTGGCATGCCGGCAAACAACAAAAAAGCCGCGCTGTTACCAGGCGGCTTTTTTGTTGGCTGATTCAGCCGGTCTGGCGTCCCCAAGGGGATTCGAACCCCTGTACTCACCGTGAAAGGGTGATGTCCTAGGCCTCTAGACGATGGGGACAGAAAATCTGTCCTGGATGCGCTACCCTGCATCCCGGCCTCTTGCTACTTGCGAATCTGGCGTCCCCAAGGGGATTCGAACCCCTGTACTCACCGTGAAAGGGTGATGTCCTAGGCCTCTAGACGATGGGGACAGAAATCTGTCCTGAATGCAGTACTCCGCATCCTGACCCGGTACTGCAGCAATGTTGCAGAAACAAAAAAAGCCTGACTTGTCAGGCCCGTTCAGCACTGCGCTATTACCTTACAACTAAATCCTGGCGTCCCCAAGGGGATTCGAACCCCTGTACTCACCGTGAAAGGGTGATGTCCTAGGCCTCTAGACGATGGGGACCTGTGCTGGCTTTACTCTCAGCGGACTCTTCGTTGAAGGCTTTGCTTAGCCCCTCAAAAAAGCGTGCGCGAAGTTTAACACGAAGCGATTCACGAAATCAACTGCTGGCCTCTTATTTTCCATCTTATTGCACTTCCCGCCCCCATGGAAACGCGATGATGGCAGGAAGGCAAGCAAACGGGCGATCAGTCTGCCTGGCGCAGGACAGCATCCGTGCCAGCGATGCGCACGTCATGCATCTGGCTCAAATAGGCTTCCAGGTAAGCCTTGTGCGACGCCCCCACCACCACCAGGACGCGCATGCCAGGCCGCGCCATCATGACTTCGCGGATATTCGATGCCATGCGCAAATTGCGCGTCTCCCAGTAGGCCACGTAATTGCGGCCGAAATGCTGTGGCGACGGCTCTTCCAGCGCCGCACCGAAATCGCTGCGGAAGATCAGCTCGGCCTGGCCAGGCTCGTTATAGGCACGGTACATGGCCAGCACGCCTGCCGGCGTCGCCAATGCCGCTTCCAGCGCTGCACTGCTACGCTTGCGCTGCGCCGTATGCGGATTGTCCCACGCCTTCATGATCGCCTCGCCGGAAGCCTTTTCCTCCCGCGCATTGTCGGCGGGCGCGTCCGACGTATGGTCGTCCATGGCATACACCTGTTCATGACCGCTCTTCGCCGCCACCACGGCTGCGATCAGCACATCCTCGCCGCCCCGCTGCAGCCGGTCATTGAGCATGCTCACCAGCCTGGCATCAAGCCCGTCGCCCGCCCGTCGCTCCGCCTCCGGCAGACGCAACCATTGCACCAGCGCGGATGCCCGCTCGCCGCCAGCCAGGAACAGCGACGCCAGGGTGCGCCGCTGCGCGGCGGATGGTGCCGCCGGCCATGCGGCCAGCAACCGCTGCGCCTGCACGGTGGCCGCCACCACATCCAGGCCGGTCGCCGCATGCGCGGCGGCAGGATCCCAACAATAGGACTTGATCGTGTCCGCATAGCGTTGCGGGTAGCTGCGCAGGTACGCACACTGCAGACCGGACAAGGCCTCGATGGCAATGGCTTGCGGCTTCCAGCCCAGCAAGCGCGCGTTCAAGGTGCTCAGATGCGCGGGATCAAACGACTTCGGCAACTGCGACAGGTGCGGCGTGCCCAGCACCATCACCTCATTGATACGCCCCGATTGCAACTTGTAGGCAGCGGGATCGAAGGGAGCAGCAGGTGCCGCGGCAACGAAAGCCGGAGCGGAAAAGAAAGCGGCAAACAAAATGCTGACAAGCAAACGGGACATTCCACCTCCGGAGTTAAGTAATTCCATGAATACTGACAGGCGCAAAAACCGCCGCATGCGCAAACCTGACTATCGGCAGCTTCAACGCCAGAAATCTTAAACACCCGACACTACAATCTCCACCCCAAAGCGATGAATGGTAAAAATGGCATTCCGAAACGCAAATGATGCGGATATGCCGCGCGCGAGCAACAAGGAAAGCAGAAAGTAAAGGCGAAAAAAGCCGCTCAAGGCGACTTTGATTTATTCACTAGCTGTTTCTGCGCTGTTGGTGGAGGTAAGCGGGAGCTAAGCACTGACCGCTTGCATGCCATGCAAGTGCGCTAACAGCTTAGCCATATTCCCCCGAGCGAAGAAATCGCTGACGCAAATAAAAAAAGCCGCTCAAGGCGACTTTGATTATCGATGACTTCTGCGCTGTTGGTGGAGGTAAGCGGGAGCTAAGCACTGACCTCTTGCATGCCATGCAAGCGCGCTAACAGCTTAGCCATATTCCCCTCGAGCGAAGAAATCACTGGCGCAAATAAAAAAAGCCGCTCGAGGCGACTTTGATTTATTCACTAGCTGTTTCTGCGCTGTTGGTGGAGGTAAGCGGGAGCTAAGCACTGACCTCTTGCATGCCATGCAAGTGCGCTGACAGCTTAGCCACATTCCCCGGAGGGGTGTGGCGGAAAGTGTCGCGCAAATAAAAAAAGCCGCTCAAGGCGACTTTGATTATCATGTGACTTCTGCGCTGTTGGTGGAGGTAAGCGGGATCGAACCGCTGACCTCTTGCATGCCATGCAAGCGCTCTCCCAGCTGAGCTATACCCCCCGGGCGCAGAAACACTATTACTTCTTCACTACCAAAACACCAGACTGAACTGGCGTCCCCAAGGGGATTCGAACCCCTGTACTCACCGTGAAAGGGTGATGTCCTAGGCCTCTAGACGATGGGGACCACGGAACGACGTTTGCTACCTTACTTCTGCGCTGTTGGTGGAGGTAAGCGGGATCGAACCGCTGACCTCTTGCATGCCATGCAAGCGCTCTCCCAGCTGAGCTATACCCCCCGGGCGCAGAAATAATAAAAGCCGCACTTGGCGACTTTGTTCCACTACTTGCTTTCCATCCAGAACCCGTTTTTTACCGGCCTGAACTTACAACAATCAGTACAAACAACTGCCACTACTATACCACAACTACTTGGCGTCCCCAAGGGGATTCGAACCCCTGTACTCACCGTGAAAGGGTGATGTCCTAGGCCTCTAGACGATGGGGACCGCGGAACTTCCAAACAACATCTGCACCACTTCAACGACTAACAAAACCTGACTGCGATTTTGCTGCTGGTGGAGGTAAGCGGGATCGAACCGCTGACCTCTTGCATGCCATGCAAGCGCTCTCCCAGCTGAGCTATACCCCCGTTGGTGCAGAAACAAGAGTATAGCAAAGAAGTTTCACTCTGCAAATACCCTTTTACGCCTATGAGCAACTTTTCATAGGGGAGGTTTCCGCGCCCTGTTTTTACGGTTCTTTCGTCGCGATGCTTACAGCCACTTTGCCAGGCGCGCCAGCACGGTCTCGCGACCGAATATCACCACCACCTGATCGATGGCCGGCGTCTGCAGCTGGCCCGTCAAAATCAGGCGCAAGGGCATGGCCAGCAGCGGCATCTTGATGGTGTTGGCAGCCAGCACTTCCTTGATCATGGCGGCCACGGCTTCCTTGCTCCACTCCACCGCGGCGATGCGCTCGGCAAACTGCACCAGCACGGGCTTGATGGCATCCGTGATGTGCTGCGCCACCAGTTCCGCTTCCGGCTGCGGCTCGCGGAAGAACAGCATCGAGGCGGCAGCCAGTTCATTGACCGTATTGGCGCGCTCTTTCATCATGCCCAGCACTTGCGCCAGATCAGGCGCGCCTTCGAAGACGGCGCCGGCGGCCAGCATTTGCGGGCGGGCCAGGTCGGCCAGACGGATGTTGTCGGCCTGCTTGATATAGTGGTTGTTCAGCCAGGCCAGTTTTTCATTGTTGAACTGGGCCGCCGATTTCGACAGGTGATTCAGGTTGAACCACTCGCAGAACTGCTCGGTCGAGAACACCTCATCATCGCCATGGCTCCAGCCCAGGCGCGCCAGGTAGTTCAACATCGCTTCCGGCAGGAAGCCTTGCGCCGGGTAATCCATCACGCTGACGGCGCCGTGACGCTTCGACAGCTTTTCGCCGTCCGCACCCAAAATCATCGGCAGGTGACCATACAGGGGCAGCGGTGCACCGATGGCGCGCAGGATATTGATCTGGCGCGGGGTGTTGTTGACATGGTCGTCGCCGCGGATCACGTGGGTGATCTGCATGTCCCAGTCATCGACTGCCACGCAGAAATTATATGTCGGCGTGCCGTCCGGGCGCGCGATCACCAGGTCGTCCAGCTCGCGGTTGGAAATCGTGATCGTGCCCTTGACCACGTCGTCCCACGTCACGTCGCCATCGAGCGGGTTCTTGAAGCGCACGACGGGCTTGCGATCAAAGGGGACGGCCGGCAGGGTCTTGCCCGGCTCCGGGCGCCAGGTGCCGTCGTAGCGTGGCTTTTCGCCAGCGGCGCGCATGCGCTCGCGCATCGCTTCGACTTCTTCCGGCGACGAATAGCAGTGATATGCAGTGCCTTCGGCCAGCATCTGCGCCACCACTTCGCGGTAGCGGTCCATGCGCTGCATCTGGTAGAACGGGCCTTCGTCGTGGTCCAGGCCCAGCCACTTCATGCCTTCGATGATGGCTTGCACGGCTTCCGGCGTGGAGCGCTCCACGTCCGTGTCTTCGATGCGCAGCACGAAAGTGCCGCCGAAGTGACGGGCATACGCCCAACTGTACAAGGCGGTGCGGGCGCCGCCCAGGTGCAGATAGCCGGTCGGGCTGGGAGCGAAACGGGTACGAACGGGAGTAGCGGTTGTGGTCATCGAAGTAATCAGGCTTTGAAGAAAAACACCATTTTACTCTGTTGACCGCCGCCGCTCCATAAGCGACATCACAGCTGCATCAGCCGACTTTTCACCTCGTTCGCCTGGGCATGCAGCGCCAGCTCGAACAAGGCGACCAATTGCGACAAGGGCCGATGCAAGGGCTTGACCAGATTCACGGTGAACGGCAAGGACACGGCGAAGCGGCGGACTTGCAAGCCCTGCCCCGCGTAATCGAGGGCCGTGAGCGGATTGACGATGGCCAGCCCCACGCCCTCGCGCACCATGGCGCAGACGGAGGCGGCGCTATGCGTATCAAGCGCCATGCGCCGCTCCACGCCAGCCTGCGCGAAAATGGCGTCGATCTGCTGGCGGTAAGGGTCGACGGCGGCCAGGCTAATGAAAGGCTGGCCAGCAAAGTCTTCCGGAGCCAAGGTCATCTTGCCGGCCAAAGGATGGCCGTCGGGCAGCACGCACACTTCATCGACGGACATCAGGGTATCGAGTACGGTACCCGGAGGCGCATTGCCCACTTCCGTCAGGCCGATATCGTGGCGCTGCGCCGACAGCCACTCTTCCAGCAGCGGCGACTCCTGCGGCGTGATGCTGATGCTCACCTTCGAAAAATCAGCCACGAAGCGCTTGCACGCCTGCGGCAGCAGCGACTGGGAAAACACGGGCAGGCAGGCGATCGACAACTGCCCCTGGTCGAACTGGCGCAAGGCCGCCGCCGTGCTGACGATGCGCTCCAGGCCGAAATACGCGCGCTGCACTTCCTCGAACAACTGCAGCGCCTGGGCCGTGGGGCGCAGCCGCCCCCGCTCGCGCTCGAACAGGGTCAGGCCCGTCAAGTGTTCGAGGCGCGCCAGCTCGCGGCTGACGGTGGGCTGCGAGGTGTGCAGCATGGCGGCGGCGGCCGTCACGCTGCCCGTCGTCATGATGGCGCGGAAGACCTCGATATGGCGCAAGGAGATAGTCATGGTCATATCATAAATGAATAAGGTAGGCCCAAATGGATATTTTATAGTCGAAGCGCAATCGGCCATCATGCAGTCATCTCCCCATTCCCCCGAAAGCACCCGATGAAGCCCGTCAACGACCAGACCCTCGCCCAACTCGCCCAGGAACACGGCACGCCACTATGGGTGTATGACGCGGCCACCATCCGCGCCCGCGTGGCGCAGCTGGCGCAGTTCGATACCGTGCGCTTCGCGCAAAAGGCCAATTCGAACATCCATCTGCTCACCCTGATGCGCGAAGCGGGCGTGCACGTGGACGCCGTGTCGCTGGGCGAAATCGAACGCGCGCTGCAGGCAGGCTTTACTCCGGCGCAGACCAACGGCGCCGCCGGCGTGGTATTTACCTGCGACCTGTTCGACCGCGCCACACTGGCGCGCGTGGCGGCGGCGAAGATCGAAGTCAATTGCGGCTCCGTCGACATGCTACGCCAGCTGGGCCCAGTGTCTCCCGGCCACCGCGTCTGGCTGCGCATCAATCCCGGCTATGGCCATGGCCACAGCAACAAGACCAATACCGGCGGCGAAAACAGCAAGCACGGCATCTGGCATGAAGAGCTGCCAGAGGCGCTGGCCGTCATCCGCGCACATGGACTGCACCTGGTGGGCCTGCACATGCACATCGGCTCCGGCGTTGACTACAGCCACCTGGAAACCGTCTGCGGCACCATGGTCGACCTGGTCAAAAACATGGGTCATGACCTGGAAGCCATTTCCACGGGCGGCGGCCTGTCCGTGCCCTACCGGGAAGGCGAACAGCCCGTCGACACTAACCACTACTTTCAGCTGTGGGATGCGGCGCGCAAGCAGATCGAGGCGCACCTGGGCCACGCCGTGCACCTGGAAATCGAACCGGGCCGCTTCCTGGTGGCCGACGCGGGCCTGCTGGTGGCCGAAGTGCGCGCCACCAAGCAAATGGGCGGCAACCACTTCACCTTGCTGGATACGGGCTTCAATGAACTGATGCGCCCCGCCATGTACGGCAGCTACCATGAAATGTCGGTGATTGCGCATGACGGCCGCGCTCTCGATGCCAACCCGGCATGCCCCACCGTGGTCGGCGGCCCCCTGTGCGAATCGGGCGACGTCTTTACCCAGCGCGATGGCGGCGTGGTGGAAACCCGCTTGTTGCCCGCAGCGCAGGTGGGCGACTACGTCGTCTTCGAAGGCGCAGGCGCGTATGGCGCGTCGATGTCGTCGAACTACAACAGCCGCCCGCATGCGGCCGAATACCTGGTCGATGGCGAGGCTTCGCGGCTGATCCGCCGCCGCCAGACAGTGGCAGAACTGATCGCGCTGGAACAGTTCTAAGCGGTTTCCGATACCCGCCCCGTGCGGGCATGCGCATCTGCTAACATCGGGGCAACTCGATGAAAGCCCGCCATGCCCGCCCTTGCACTTCCCTTCCGCAGCATCACCCGGCTGCTGCTGCCCCTGCTGCTGTCCGCCGTCCTTGCCGGCTGCGCCGCGCTGCCCTCGCTGGACGGACGCAGCGCCTCCACCGTCATCACCGATACGGCGCACACCCAGCTGGCCACGGCCATAGCGCCCATGGTGGCGCAGCATCCCGGCGTGTCCGGCATTTACCCGCTGGTCGATGGCCGCGACGCCTTTGCCGCGCGCGCCCTGCTGGCCGCCGCCGCCCAGCGCAGCCTGGACGTGCAGTACTACATCTGGCACAAGGACATCACCGGCACCCTGCTGTTCGACGCCCTGCGCCAGGCGGCCGAACGGGGCGTGCGCGTGCGCCTGCTGCTCGACGATAACAACACGGCGGGCCTGGACCAGACCCTGACCATGCTGGGCAAGCAGCAGAATCTGGAAATTCGCCTGTTCAATCCCTTCGTGCCCCGTGCGCCGCGCGCGCTGGCCTTTGTCGCCGATTTTTCACGCCTCAACCGGCGCATGCACAATAAATCGTTCACGGCCGATAACCAGGCCACCATCGTGGGCGGGCGCAATGTGGGCGATGAATATTTTGGCGCGGCCGGCGATGTCCTGTTTGCCGACCTTGACGTACTGGCCGTCGGCCCCGTCGTCAACGAGGTCTCGCAGGAATTCGACCGCTACTGGAACAGCGCCTCGGCCTACCCGGCCAGTCTGCTGCTGACCAGCCCCGTCGATGGCGACGCTGCCACCATCGCCGCCGAAGCGGACCACATCGACGACACCAGGGCAGCCGGGGAATACGTGCAGGCGCTGCGCACCTCGCCCTTCGTCAAGCAGATGATGGAACGCACCCTGCCCTTCGAATGGGCGCGCACGCGCATGGTCAGCGACGACCCGGCGAAAGTGCTGGACAAGGCCCGGCCAGGCACGGGCGTGGCGGAAAACCTGCGAACCCTGCTGGGCGTGCCGGAAAAGGAAGTGGACCTGGTGTCGCCGTATTTCGTTCCCGGCAAATCCGGCACCCAGGCCTTTGCCGATCTGGCAAAACAGGGCGTGGGCGTGCGCATCCTGACGAATGCGCTGGAAGCAACCGACGTGGCGGCCGTGCATGCGGGCTATGCGAAGTGGAGGAAACCGCTGCTGGAAGCGGGCGTGCTGCTATATGAATCGCGCCGTTCGTGGGAAGCAGGCGATGCGCGCGCGCAGCCGGGTCACCTGGGCAGCTCCGCATCGAGCCTGCACGCAAAAACCTTTGCCGTCGACGACCAGCGCATCTTCGTGGGCTCGTTCAACTTCGATCCGCGCTCGATCGCATTGAACACGGAAATGGGCCTCGTCATCGACAGTCCCGCGCTGGCCAGCCAGTTGGGGAAAGCCATGCGCACCACCATCCCGCAGCGCGCCTACCAGGTGCTGCTTGGCGACGATGGCGCGCTGTACTGGCTCGCCCGCGACGCCAACGGCGGTGTCACGCGCTACGACACGGAGCCGGGCACCAGCGTGTGGAAGCGCATGGGGGTGGCGATTCTGTCGGTGCTACCGATCGATTGGCTGCTGTAAGCTGTTTTGCCAACACTGTTGTCGGATTACGCGGGGCTTTGCCCCGCTAATCCGACCTACGCTCTTCGCAAGGTCATCGTAGGTCGGGTTAGCGCAAAGCGCGTAACCCGACAAGCACGTAGCCCCCTCTTTTACCGCACCGCTTCCGTCAACACCCGCCCTTCCGACGCGGACGGCTGGCGTATGCGCAGCAAATGGGCCAGGGTCGGGGCGATGTCGACCACTTCCGCGTACTTGCCATAGGCGCCCGGCTTGATCCAGCGGGGACCGAATACCATCAGCGGCACATTGGTGTCATATGTGTACGGCGTGCCGTGCGAGGTGCCTCTAACGCCCTTGCCGAAGTACCAGGCCGGTTTCGTCACCAGCATCAGGTCGCCCGACAGCTGGCGGTTCCAGGCACGGCGCATCAGAGTATCCATGCGCGTGGCCACCGCCCCCGATTCCATCTGCGTGCGCGTGTAGACTTGCGCCAGGCCGTCCTGCTGCAGCAGGAAGCGGGCTGCCGCGTCTTCCAGGGCAGCGCGATTGACGCCGCTCTTTTCCGCCAGCGCGTAATCGAGGTAGATATTCGGCAGCGACGACGACGTCACCAGCTTGTCCGTGCCCAAGGTCGTGGCCAGGTGCTGGTTTAATGCCGCCACCAGCTTGTCGCCGTCGATGCGCTTGGCGGAAAAGCCACCGCGCGCTTCCGTAAATTCAGGCACGTTGGCAAAACCATGGTCGGCCGTCAGCACCACCAGCACGTTGTCCATGCCGACTTTTTTATCGAGGTCGGCAAAGAAACCGGCCAGCATGCGGTCCAGGCGCTGCAGGTGGTCATGCGACATCTTGCTTTCCGGACCGTAGGCGTGGTTCACATAATCGTGCGCGGACAGGCTCACGCCCAGGATATCGGGCACGCCGGCCGGGTTGCGGCCCAGGTTCTCGCCATCGACGGCGGCGCGGGCAAATTCCAGGGTCAGCTCGTCGAGGAAGGGACCGGACTTCAGCCGGCTGTAGTACTCGCCATCGAGCTTGCCGCTGTCGCTGTAGTAGGCGAACGGGAAGGTGTTGCGCGTGCCCGGCTTGGCCGGCACCAGATCATCACGGGCGTCCCGCGCATAGGCCGAATCGGCCAGCAGCGGTGTCCAGCTCTTGCCGTAATAACGGTCCTGCGGCCTGGCCGCCTGGTAGCGCTGCACCCATTGCGGATGCTGCTGCATGTAATAGGTGCTGCTGGCGAAGTTACCCGTCTTTTCCATGTACATGTAGGCCGTGCCCGTTTTCCCCGCCAGCAGGATGGCGCCACGGTCCTTGCCCGAGACGGTGACGACCTTGGCCTTGTCGCCCGTGGAATAGCGCAGCTCGTCGCCCAGGGTGCTCACGCGCAGCTTGGTCGGCGCCGTTCCATCGTCGGGCTTCGTCTCTTCGCCGATGTAATGGAAATTGCCATCCTCGGTGCAATATACGGATTTTTTCGTGACGGGATCGATCCAGTTATTGCCGATCACGCCATGCTGGTACGGGTAGGCGCCCGACAGCACGGCCGAGTGGCCGATGGCGGTCACCGTGATGCCATGCGCCTGGTGCGCATCGCTGAACCACGCGCCCTGCTCCAGCAGGCGGCGGAAGCCACCCTGGCCGAACTGGTCGCGGTAGCGCGTCACCTGCTCCTGCGGCAAGCCGTCCACCACCAGCACCACCACCAGCTTCGGCTGCGCCGCCGTGGCAGCAGCAGGAACGGCCTTGGCCGCATGCGCCTGGCACTCCGCCACGCTGGCCACCAGCAGCAAGGCCTGCGCCAGTTGTCGGGAAAGGGAGAAATTCTTGCTCATATGCACTCATCCAAAGTTAGGCCACCGGCCAGCATACGCCGACTATATGACACAATAATGACAAGGGGCAACAATATAAAAAAGGCCAGGCTCCATCGCTGGAACCCGGCCTTTGCCGAAACAGATGAATAGGTCTGACTTACTTGACCGTCACCTTGATGCTTTTGCTCAACTCCGGCCCATACGACTGGTGCGCGCCATTGGCGAACTGCATCGTCAAGGTGTACTGGCCCGGCGGCAAGGTGACGTCCGTTTCCGTTTGCCCTTTGCCGAAATGCAAATGTTTGTCATCCATGGGTATCATCTCGCCCGCCTTCATCGACCCCACATTGATGAGCAAATGATGATGGCCCGTCTTGGCCGTCATGTCGCCGGCCGGCTTGACGTCCATGCCGCTGACGGCAAACTTGACCTTGAACGGACTGGTCACTGTCGCACCATCAACCGGCTCGACAAATGAAACGGACTGGGCAAACGCGCTGGCGGCCAACAGGCTGCCAGCAATCAGGACTGCAGCCTGGCGCAGGAATACGGTGGTCAATTGCATGATGTCTCCTCTTGTTTAATAACAACACGGACTGCATGAAACCATCCCCCGCTGACACTGGCGCATGGGAGCGCCAAGCCCAACGTTTAATCGTTCTTGATCACGATGCTAGGGAACTTGCTCGTCATATCCTTCGCCTTTTCCGCCACCTTGATGGCGATGGTGCGGGCGATCTGCTTGTAGATCACGGCGACGGGGCCATCCGGCTCAGCCACGACGGTGGGCGTGCCCGAATCCGTCTGCTGGCGGATCGCCATGGTCAGTGGCAAGGCGCCGAGGAATTCCACACCAAAGTCAGCGCACATCTTCGCACCGCCGCCGGCGCCAAAGATTTCTTCCGCATGGCCGCAGTTCGAGCAGATATGCGTGCTCATGTTTTCCACCACGCCGAGGATCGGGATGCCGACTTTCTCGAACATTTTCAAGCCTTTGCGCGCGTCCAGCAGCGCGATGTCCTGCGGCGTCGTGACGATGACGGCACCCGTGACCGGCACTTTCTGCGACAGCGTCAATTGAATGTCGCCCGTGCCTGGCGGCATGTCGACGATCAGGTAGTCGAGATCGCGCCAGTTCGTCTGATCCAGCAGTTGCTGCAAGGCTTGCGTGACCATGGGGCCGCGCCACACCATGGGCTCGTCCGGATCGATCATGAAGCCGATCGACGACACTTGCAGGCCATGGTTTTCCATTGGCTCCATGCTCTTGCCATCGAGGGTCTTCGGCTGGCCACTGATGCCCAGCATCATCGGCTGCGACGGGCCATAGATATCGGCGTCCAGCATGCCGACGGTGGCGCCTTCGGCGGCCAGGGCCAGGGCCAGGTTGACGGCCGTGGTCGATTTACCAACGCCGCCCTTGCCGGAAGCCACCGCAATGATGTTTTTCACGTTGCTCATCGGCTTCAAGCCGCGCTGCACCGTGTGCGAAATGATTTTCGACGACACGCCCACGCTGACGTTGCCCACGCCCGGCAGCACGCGCAGGGCGGCCAGCACGGATTTGCGGATCAGATCGATCTGGCTTTTGGCGGGGTAGCCCAGTTCGATGTCGAGCGAAATATCATTGCCATCGACTTTCAGATTCTTGACGGTTTTGCTGGAAACGAAATCTTTATGTGTATTTGGATCAATAACCTGGGCCAGCGCGGCCTTGACGTCTTCTACTGTGATGCTCATGTAAATCTCCGTGTGTACTACATATGTGCAATACGCGCAGTCTAGCGCAAATTTGCATGGCGCGATGGCGGCAAAAGCATCACTTGCCGGCGCTGCATCTGCTCTTATTGCCTTTCCGCTGTTAAAATGACCTATTATCCATCCCAAAAGTGCATCAATCATGACTCGCAAGCTGTTCGTCACCACTGCCCTGCCTTACGCAAACGCCGCTTTTCACATTGGCCACATCATGGAATACATCCAGGCTGATATCTGGGTCCGGTTCCAGCGAATGCAACGCGATGGCGCAGCCGGCCGTGAAGTGCACTTTGTGGGCGCCGACGATACGCATGGCACGCCCATCATGATCGCCGCCGAAAAGGAAGGCATCACGCCGCAGCAATTCGTCGCCAACATCGCCGCCGGTCGCGCCCAGTACCTCGATGGCTTCCATATCGCCTTCGATAACTGGTATTCGACCGATTCGCCGGAAAACGTCGACCTGTCGCAATCGATCTACCGCAAGCTGCGCGATACGGGCCTGATCGTCACGAAAACCGTCGACCGCTTCTTCGACCCGGTAAAAGGCATGTTCCTGGCCGACCGCAACATCAAGGGCGAATGCCCGAAATGCGGCGCCAAGAACCAGTACGGCGACAATTGCGAAGTGTGCGGCGCCGCCTACCAGCCGACCGACCTGGTCAACCCGTTCTCCGTGTTTACCAACGCGACGCCCGTGATGAAGCCGTCGGAACAGTATTTCTTCAAACTGTCCGACCCGCGCTGCTTCGAATTCCTCAAGGAATGGCTCAATACGCCAGGCCGCTTGCAGCCGGAAATGGTCAACAAGGTCAGCGAATGGCTGGGCGAAGCGGGCGAAAAGCTGGCCGACTGGGATATCTCGCGCGATGCGCCCTACTTCGGCATCCCGATTCCCGATGCGCCGGGCAAGTTCTTCTACGTATGGATGGACGCGCCCGTCGGCTACCTGGCCAGCCTGAAAAACTATTGCGACAAGAAAGGCATCGATTTCGACGCCTTTTTGAATGACCCGACAACCGAACAGATCCACTTCATTGGCAAGGACATCGTTTCCTTCCACCTGCTGTTCTGGCCTGCCATGCTGAAATTTGCCAATCACCCGGTGATCGACAAACTGAAAGTCAACGTCCACGGCTTCCTGACGGTCAACAACGAAAAAATGTCGAAGTCGCGTGGCACGGGTATTTCGCCGCTGCGCTACCTGGACCTGGGCATGAACCCGGAATGGCTGCGCTACTACATCGCCTTCAAGCTGAACTCCAAAGTGGAAGACCTGGACTTCAACGGTGAAGACTTTGTGGCCCGCGTGAACAGCGACCTGATCGGCAAGTACGTGAACATCGCCAGCCGCTGCGCCGGCTTCATCGCCAAGCGTTTCGACGGCAAGCTGGCATCAATGCTGTCGGAAGGCGCGCAAAGCTGGATCAACCGCGCACTGACGGTGGACGTAAACGGCGTCATCGTCGAGCGCCAGGCCAGCATCGCCGCGCACTTCGAGAACCGCGAATTCGGCAAGGCCTTGCGCGAAATCATGGAAATCGCCGACATCACCAACCAGTATGTCGATGAAAACAAACCGTGGATCCTGGCCAAGGACGTCGAAAAAACGGCCGAGCTGCACGACGTGTGCACCACGGCCCTGATCCTGTTCCGCCAGCTGACGATCTTGCTGTCGCCGGTCCTGCCGGGCGTGGCGAAGAACGTGGCGTCCTTCCTCAACGACGAACAATTTACCTGGGCCGACACGCAAGTGTTTGGCGACGCCGTGTCGAACAGCATGCTGGGCCGCACCATCGGCGCCTACAGCCACTTGATGACGCGCATGGATGCAAAGATGATCGAAGCGCTGTTCGACGCGCCGCAAGCGGCCGCCGCTATTGCAGCGCCCGCCGGCGACGCCGCCAATGACGCCGCCGCGCCAGCCGCTACCACAGCAGCAGCCGCCATCGAGGAACTGGCGCCCGAGATCAAGATCGACGACTTCCTCAAGGTCGACCTGCGCATCGCCAAAATCGTCAACTGCGAACTGGTGGACGGCTCGGACAAGCTGCTGCGCCTGACCCTGGACGCGGGCGAAGGCCGTTTGCGCAATGTGTTCTCCGGCATCCGCTCGGCTTACCAGCCGGAAGAACTGATCGGCAAGCTGACGGTGCTGGTAGCCAATCTGGCGCCGCGCAAGATGAAGTTCGGCATTTCCGAAGGCATGGTCATGGCAGCGTCCGCCGCCGATGAAAAGGCGAATCCGGGCATCTACATCCTGAACCCGTGGCCGGGCGCCGAACCTGGCATGCGCATCCGCTAAGGACCAATGATGAATATCGTGGTGCGCGAAGCAACAAATGCCGATGCACAACTGATGGCCGAGCTGACCCGCGCTGCGTGGGCCGGCAAGGTGGCGGCCTCGTCCAGTGGACACCACGAGACGGCACGGCAGGTGGAAGAGCAACTGCGCCACGGCGGCGGCTTTGTGTTGCTGATCGACGACATTCCAGCCGGCTCGCTGCGCTGGATGCCGCTCGACAGCGACCCCGCCATCTGGAAGATTTCACGCATGGGCGTGCTGCCCGCTTACCGGGGCAGCCATGTCTCGCAGCACTTGCTGGAAGCCATCATTCATCACGGCCTGTCGTGCCAGGCCGAGGAATTGCGCCTCGCCGTGCGGCGCGACCAGCGCAAACTGATCGATTTTTATGCGGCCTTTGAATTCGAACTGGCCGAAGAACTGGAATATTCGCACGCCAACCCCGCCGAACCGGCGCCGATGGTGATGCGGCGTTTGTTGCGTTATTGATTTTTAGCAATTTCGCCCCCGGACTTGCCGATACAACAACCCGCCAAGCGACATGGCGCGGTAAAATACGGCCGGCTGACCTTACTTATAAGACACTCAGAAGAGAATATGAAACTGCCTGCAAAACACAACAACTACGTATCCGACCACACCTTGTTCATCGCCGAACTGAAGGCCAAGAATCCTGGCATGGAAGCGGGCCAGCAAGCGGGCCGCGCCCTGCTGTGGGACAAGCCGGCCGTCAGCATCGATGAGCAGGAACGCCAGCTGGCATCGGCCGTCAAGCAACAGGCTTACGTTTACCAGAACAAGAACTAAGACCTGGATCCGGCACGATGTTGCCTGAAGAGTCTGCAGTCACGCCGGAAGCCGACGCCTCCGGTGCCGGCGCAGTCATCGAGTTGCCCGAAACCGTCGCTGGCGGCGATGGCGGCGGTGACCCTGCAACTTCTGCAACAGCGGTGACGGATGCGGCGCCCGCCGCCGATCCCCTGGGCATCGCCCGCCTGTATGGCGAGCCCATGCTGCGCATGCCGACGGATTTGTACATTCCGCCGGACGCGCTGGAAATCTTCCTCGAAGCCTTCGAAGGCCCGCTCGACTTGCTGCTCTACCTGATCCGCAAGCAAAACTTCAACATTCTCGATATTCCGATGGCGCAGGTGACCCTGCAATATCTGAAATATGTGGACCAGATCCGCGTGCGCAACCTGGAACTGGCCGCCGAATACCTGCTGATGGCCGCCATGTTGATCGAGATCAAGTCGCGCATGCTCTTGCCATCGCGCAAGAGCGACGTCGAGGAAGATGGCGGCGACCCACGGGCTGAACTGGTGCGCCGCCTGCTCGAGTACGAGCAGATCAAGCTGGCCGCCTACGACCTGAACGCCATTCCCCAGTTCGAGCGCGATTTCGTGCGCACGCAGATTTTCATCGAGCAAAGCCTGACGCCCACCTGGCCCGACGTGGAACCGGTGGACTTGCAGCAGGCGTGGCTCGATGTGCTGAAACGCGCCAAGCTGACCCAGCACCACCGCATCAGCCGCCAGGAACTGTCCGTGCGCGAGCACATGTCGAGCATCCTGCGCCATTTGCAATCGTCGCGCTTCGTCGAGTTCAGCGAGCTGTTCGACATTGCCGGCGGCGTGCCCGTGGTGGTGGTCAACTTCGTGGCCCTGCTGGAACTGGCCAAGGAAACCCTGATCGAAATCACGCAGGCAGAACCGTTTGCCCCCATCTACGTCCGGCTGGCGTATTCGCCCGCCTGATCCCTTCCCTTTGTCACTGACCACCGTACAACGGGGTTTTAGCGAAAGCAATCCATGAAAATTATTTCCGACATCGAAGAATTGCGCGACCAGCTCAGCGGACAGCTGCGCACGGCGTTCGTCCCCACCATGGGCAACCTGCATGAGGGCCATCTGTCGCTGATGCGCCTGGCGCGCAAGCATGGCGACCCCGTCGTCGCCTCGATCTTCGTGAACCGCCTGCAATTCGGCCCGAACGAAGACTTCGAAAAATACCCGCGCACCATGGCGGCCGATATCGCCAAGCTGGAAAAGGAAGGCGTGTACGTGCTGTTCGCCCCGACGGAAAAGGAACTGTACCCAGAACCGCAGGAATACCGCGTGCGCCCGCCTGATGACCTGGGCAATACCCTGGAAGGGGAATTCCGCCCCGGCTTCTTCGAAGGCGTGTGCACGGTCGTCACCAAGCTGTTTTCCTGCGTGGGTCCGAGAGTGGCCGTGTTCGGCAAGAAGGATTACCAGCAGTTGATGATCATCCGCAACATGGCGCGCCAGTTCGCGCTGCCGACGGAAATCATTGCCGCCGAAACGTACCGGGCCGACGATGGCCTGGCTTTGTCGTCGCGCAATATGTATCTGTCGGAAAGCGAACGCGCCGAGGCCCCGGAACTGTTCAAGGGACTCAATTTTGTGGCCGAGGAAGTGCGCAAGGGCAATCTGGCTGTCGCTGAACTGGAACAGGCCAGCATGCAGCTACTGAACAGCCGTGGCTGGAAGTCGGACTATATCGCCGTGCGCAAGCGCGCCAACCTGCAGGCGCCGAGCGCCGCCGAACTGGCCGCCGGTGAACCGCTGGTGGTGCTGGCTGCCGCCAAGCTTGGGCAGACGCGCCTGATCGACAACCTGGAAATTTAAGCGCAGTCACAGCGGGGCCGTTCGGCCCCGTTTCTTTTTCTTACTTCTCCATCCCTACCAGCTTGAGCTCGGCAAACAGCGGCTTGTTGTGGCCGCGTGCCGCCTGCAGCATGTCATAACTGGCCGCATCGAGCACGATTTCCTCTCCCGACCATAGCTTGCGCTGGTTCGCAGGCAACCTCAGGCTGCGCAGGATGGCCCTGGCCTGGGCCGGATCGGCCGCCAGCAGGCGGATGGCGTGCGCACCGCGCTGCGCCCCCGTGAGGATCGGCAAGCCGCCCTGCGGGCCATACTGGCTCAGGCTGACGTAATCGTGGCCGCCCAGGCGGTGCAGATAGGCATGCCGGCCATCGCCTTCGGCAGGCAAGTGCGTGGCCGGCTCCCGGACATCGCCAGGCTGCGCCTCGACGATGGCCGGTGCGACGCTGGTTTGTTCAAGGCTCACGCCGCAAGCAGCCAGCAAGGCCGTGCTCAGGGCAAAGAATAATACGGGTGCTCGGCGCATGTTGCGCTCCTTCTTGTCGGGGGCGGGGACAAAGGTGGAATAGTGCTGCGATCATGAGCCACTTTAGTTGACGTGTAAAGTTAACTTTCGGAAATATTTCATTCCATACCGCAACTGGCTGCGTGACCGCATTTGCCAGACCGGCAGCGCAGCGGATTGAACAGGATTGTTAATCTGGATTGCACACTTAAACTATTCCAGTCATCTTTATCCACACAACAATAAAGATCACAATCGCCATACGGGCTCGCAACGACATTCCACAGGCTTGCCACCACGACAGGAGAAACACCATGAATACAGCATCCACCCCGGCCAAGGTCGCCATCATCACGGGCGCCTCGCGCGGCATCGGCGCGGCCATCGCCCGCCGCCTGGCGCGCGACGGCATGCAGGTCGTCGTCAATTACGCGAGCGGCAAGGAGGCGGCAGACGAGCTGGTGGCAACCATTCTCGCCGACGGCGGCAGCGCCATCGCGGTCAAGGCCAACGTGGCCAATGCGGACGAGGTGCAGGCGCTGTTCGCTGCGGCTGAAGCGGCCTTCGACGGTGTCGACGTGCTGGTCAACAACGCCGGCATCATGCCACCCGCGCTGCCTGCCCTGGCAGACACGGATGACGCCACCTTCGACACCCTGTTCGCCATCAACGTCAAGGGCAGCTTCAACACCATGCGCCGGGCGGCGACGTACTTGCGCCAGGGCGGCAGCGTCATCAACTTCTCGAGCAGCGTGATTGGCCTGGCCCTGCCCGGCTATGCTATCTACGGCGCCAGCAAGGCCGCCATCGAGACGATGACGGCCATCTTCGCCAAGGAATTGCGCGGCAAGAACATCACCGTCAATGCCATCGCCCCCGGCCCCACGGCCACGGCCCTGTTCTTGAACGGCAAGACGACAGAAGCGATACAGCGCATGAGCAAGATGGCCCCCCTGGAACGCCTGGGCACGCCGGACGACATCGCCGCCGCCGTCGCCTTCCTGGCTGGCCCCGACGGCCGCTGGGTCAATGGCCAGACCCTGCGCGCCAACGGCGGCCTGGTGTAAGCAAGGTGCAGGCCCACGAAAAAAAACGCTGCCAGTTCGCACTGGCAGCGTTTTTTTTGAAGCGGTTCAAACCGTGATCAGGCGCCGGCTTTTTCCAGCTTCTCGAAAATCTTGTTCAGCTTTTCATCGAGGGTTGCGGCCGTGAACGGCTTGACAACATAACCGCTGGCGCCAGCTTGCGCGGCGGCGATGATGTTCTCTTTTTTCGCCTCGGCGGTCACCATCAGCACGGGCAACTTGGCCAGTGCGGGATCGGCGCGGATATGCTGCAGCATCGTCAGGCCGTCCATGTTAGGCATGTTCCAGTCCGAGACGACGAAATCGTAGGATTCCGCGCGCAGCTTGGCCAGGCCCATCACGCCGTCTTCCGCCTCATCGACGTTGGCATAACCCAGTTCCTTCAACAGATTCCGGACAATGCGGCGCATCGTCGAAAAATCGTCAACGACTAAAAATTTCATCTTTGGATCAGCCATGAATAACTCCGTTGTTTCTGTAGCGGTTTGTTAATAATATCGACATGAATGCCGACATTATGGTCGACACTACGGCAGCAAGCTGTAGGATAGCATTTTCGTTGCTTTTAGGCGAACAAACTTGCCCCAGATCATATAAAACGTGGCTTACACGCGCAAAGCACGCATGCCATGCGCAGCCAGGTGTCCCAGCACCATGCCGGGCAGCGCCGTCAGAGCGCCGACCTCATGCGTAGCACCGATGGCGATCGCCTCGCGCGGCATGCCGAACACCACGCAACTGGCTTCATCCTGCGCAAAATTATACGCTCCTGCGGCCTTCATCTCCAACATGCCTTGTGCGCCATCCTTGCCCATGCCGGTCAGGATCACGCCGACGGCATTTTTGCCGGCCGATTGCGCGGCCGAACGGAACAGCACATCGACCGAGGGGCGGTGACGGTTGACCGGTTCACCCTGGTCGATCTTGGTCATGTAATTGGCGCCACTACGCGTCAAGGTCAGGTGCGAATGACCGGGCGCGATGTAGGCGTGGCCGGGTAGCACGCGTTCGCCGCCTGCAGCTTCCTGCACCGAGATCTTGCACAGCGAATCGAGGCGGCGCGCAAACGAACGCGTAAAGCCTTCCGGCATGTGCTGCGTGATCAGGATGCCGGGGCAATCGGACGGCATCTGCATGAGGAATTCGCGGATCGCTTCCGTGCCGCCCGTGGAGGCACCCACGATGATCAGCTTTTCGCTCGACGTCAAGGGGCTGCGCAGCGCAGGCAACGGTGCGGCGACCCTGTCGCCGGCCGACGGCAGAGTGCGCGCGCGGATGCGCGCCTTCGCGGCGGCACGGATCTTGTCGGCAATCATGTCGGTGTACTCGCGCATGCCGCTCTGGATGGAAATCTTTGGCTTGGTGACAAAATCGACAGCGCCCAGCTCCAGCGCGCGCATGGTGATTTCCGAACCGCGCTCGGTCAGCGATGACACCATCAGCACCGGCATCGGACGCAAACGCATGAGTTTTTCCAGGAAATCGAGGCCATCCATCTTCGGCATCTCGACGTCCAGGGTCAGCACATCGGGGTTGGTCTGCTTGATCATCTCGCGCGCCACCAGCGGATCGGGCGCCGCCCCCACCACTTCCATGTCGGGCTGGCTATTCACGATTTCCGTCATGACGCTGCGGATCAGCGCCGAATCATCCACGATCAATACTTTGATCTTCATACAATACCCTTCCAGACCTTGCGGCCCTTATTCTTAATCGGTAAAAACGCCAGACAAAACCGTAGCAAGCGGCAGTGATTTGTGGCCAAGAAGCGCAACCGTGCTGAAGCACGGTGAGCATCGCAGGCCGCAAAGCACGACGCGCAGCAGGTCGGGCCTGGTGTTACTAGAACAGCTCGATCTCGCCACCCACGGGCGCAACCTTGAGACGGCTTGCGTAATCGAGTTCGCGGCGCACCAAGGTATCGTTATGCGTCTGCATCAGTTTTTTCACCAGCACCTTGCCGCTGCGAGGGAAAAAATACACCTTGCGCGGGTGGATATCATTCAAGTCCTCGGCCACCACGCGCATCTTTTCCGCCTTCAGGTAATTGATGACGAAGGCCGCATTGCGTTCGCCGACGTTAATCGCCGTGAAGCCGCGCAGCACGGCGCCGCCGCCAAATACTTTCGCTTCCATGTTCTCGCGCCGCGCACCGGCCTTCAGCAGATCGTTGATCAATATCTCCATGGCGTAGGTGCCATAGCGCATCGACGCTGAAATCGGGCTATTCGGATCGCTGCCGCCGTCGGGCAGCATGAAATGGTTCATGCCGCCCAGACCGGTGACACGATCACGGATGCAGGCCGAGACGCAGGAGCCGAGCACGGTGACGATCAGCATGTCCTTGTTGGTAAAGTAATACTCACCAGGCAAGATCTTGGCGGCGTCACAATTGAACGTCCTGTCGTAATAGACGTTAGTGGCAAATTGCTCTTTGGATTCCAGGCTCATATTTCACTCTCATGTACGATGCGACGATGCCTTGGGTGCGGCGCCCCGCGGCTGGTCGAGCTCATAGACTGTTTTACCGCGCAGCTTCAATGAATCCGACACGTACAGAAAATTCTCCGAGTGGCCCGCAAACAGCAGGGCATCGGACTTCATCAACGGCACAAAGCGCGACAGAATCTTGCGCTGCGTCGCCTTGTCAAAATAAATCATCACGTTACGGCAGAAGATGACGTCGAACTGTCCCGTCAGGGGCCAGCTGTCGGCCAGCAGGTTGAGCGGTTTGAAGGTGATCATCTGGCGCAGTTCCGGGCGCACCCGCACCTGCCCCTCGCGATCGCCCTTGCCGCGCAAGAAAAAGCGCCGCGCACGGTCGGCCGGCATCTTGTCGAGCCGGTCCAGGTTGTAGACGCCATTGGCGGCCGTAGCCAGCACATTCGTGTCGATATCCGTGGCGATGATGGTGACCGGCGGCGTGAGCGTATTGAACGCCTCGCACACCGTCATGGCGATCGAGTATGGCTCCTCGCCGGTGGAACTGGCCGAACACCAGATGGTGATCGGCCCGCTCAGTTTTTTCACATGCTCGGCCAGCAACGGGAAGTGATGCGCCTCGCGGAAAAACGACGTCAGGTTGGTCGTCAGCGCATTCGTGAACGCTTCCCACTCGTCGCCCATGCGGCCCGCTTCCAGGTCGTCCAGGTAGCGGACGAACGAGGAGATGCCGGTCGCCCGCAGGCGCCTGGCCAGACGGCTGTAGACCATCTCCTGCTTGCTGTCGGCCAGCGCGATGCCGGCCCGCTTGTAAATCATGGCGCGGACCCGCTCGAAGTCCTTGCCAGTGAAATCAAATTCCTTGACCGAATCCGTTTTAGTTTGCGGCATTTGTTTTTACCTCTCTATGACTACTCTGACCAATGCCTTTGCAAGTATAACTAGCGGGACCGGGTTGGCGTCAGAACTCTTCCCAATCGTCGCCGCCGGCCGCCGCCAGCTTTTTCGCAGGCGGTGGCGTGCCGGCCTGCGCCGCCTTTGCCACCCGCCGTGTATTTGCCGCCACACTCGGTGCCGTCCGTGCCACCGCCTTCACGGGCGCCGGCATGGACGCCTGCGCCGCGCTCTCGCCGCCCAGCTTGAAGATGCTGACGGCGTCGGCCAGTTTCTGCGCCTGGTCCTGCATGCTTTCGGCGGCGGCCGCCGCTTCCTCGACCAGCGCCGCATTCTGCTGCGTCATCTGGTCCATCTGCGCGATGGCCTGGTTCACTTCCTCGATGCCATGGCTCTGTTCCTGCGTTGCCGCCGTAATCTCGCCCATGATGTCGGCCACCTGCCGGATCGACGTGACGATCAGACCCATGGTCTGCCCCGCCTCGTCCACCAGGCGGCTGCCGGCATCGACCTTGTCGACCGAGTCGCCGATCAGTCCCTTGATCTCTTTGGCTGCGCCAGCGGATCTTTGGGCAAGATTGCGCACTTCGGACGCCACCACCGCAAAGCCACGTCCCTGCTCGCCTGCACGCGCCGCCTCGACGGCCGCATTCAGCGCCAGGATATTCGTCTGGAACGCAATGCCGTCAATGACGCCGATAATATCGACAATCTTGCGCGAACTGTCCTTGATGGAACCCATGGTATCGACCACTTGCGCCACCACCTTGCCGCCCTGCTCCGCCACCGACGATGCCGACACGGCCAGCTGGTTGGCCTGACGCGCGTTGTCCGCGTTCTGCTTCACGGTCGACGTCAGCTCTTCCATCGACGACGCCGTTTCTTCGAGCGAACTGGCCTGCGTTTCCGTGCGCGCCGACAGGTCCGCATTGCCGCTGGCGATCTCGCGCGACGCCACGGTGATGGTGTCCGTCCCATTGCGCACGTCGCTGACCGTCTGTACCAGGCTTTCGTTCATGTCCTTGAGCGCCTGCTGCAGCGCGCTCGTTTCATCCTTGCCCTCGACCACCACGTGCGATGTCAGCTCGCCCGCTGCCACCTTCTGCGCCACCGCCAGGGCACCGGACAAGGGCACCGTGATCGAGCGCGTGATGAAGATGGCGCACCAGGCGCCGATCGCCACCGCCGCCCCACCCAGGATGAACAGTACCGTCATCAGGCGCGCGTCAGCCGCCAGCGAGTCGTCCATGAAGCTTTGCTGGGCCACATGCTGCAAGGCGAGCAGCTTGTTGATATCGGCCAGGGTCGTCTTGTTCAAAGGGTCGATGCGGGTGGCAATCACCTTGGCCGCGCCCTCGCTGTTAAACGCCAGCACCTGCCCCATCGCCTCCTTGAAGGCGGCATCGACTTCGCCGTCGACCTTGGCGATATTGGCCAGCAGCGTCTTCTCACCATCGGACAGGCCCAGGCTGGACAGCTTGCCGCGCGCGCCGTCGTACAGCTTGCGCTGCTCGCGCACCTTGCCCTCCTCCACCTGCATCAGGCCAACATCGCCCTGCAGGCCGATATTGCGCATGGCGATACCGGTTTCCAGCATCGCGCTTTTCATCAACGACGCCTGCGTATTTTTTTCGCTTGCCAGCTCCAGGCCCGTGAGCAACTGGGCCTTGTTACGATAATTCAGTGCATTCGCCGAAACGATCACCACCACCAGGATGGCGAGGATGCTGCCAAAACCTATCCCCAGCCGGGTGCCTATCTTGAAATCGCGCAAACTCATTACAGTCTCCAATATTTATGTGAACGGCGCCCGTTCAACCGGACGGCGCCGTGTTGTGGCCTGGTCTCTGTCGGACCTTGCAGCCTGCCGGCGCGCCTCTAGATGCTGCTCGCGCCGGTACATGCATATCTGTAGTGATTCTTTGCGTGCCAAAACGGCGGCGCACCTGGCGCCGCCTTGCTGCCATGCGGCTGCTTACGCCGCCAGCTTGTCGATCAGGCCCATCTCGCTGCTCGACATCAGCTTGTCGATGTCGACCAGGATCAGCATGCGCTCGTCGATGGTACCGAGGCCAATCATGTAGTCGGTCGAGAAGGCGGTGCCCATTTCCGGCGCCGGTTTCACTTGCTCCGGCGTCAGGGTGGTCACGTCGGAAACGCTGTCGACCACCATGCCGACGATGCGTCCGCCGATGTTCAGGATGATCACCACCGTGAACTGGTCGTATACGGGCGTGCCCAGGTTGAACTTGATGCGCATGTCGACCACGGGAATGATGATGCCGCGCAGGTTGATCACGCCCTTGATGAATTCAGGCGCGTTGGCGATGCGGGTGACCGCTTCGTAACCACGGATTTCCTGGACCTTCAGGATATCGATGCCGTACTCTTCGGAGCCCAGGGTGAAGGCCAGGAATTCACGTCCGGCGATGTCCTTGCCGTCGCCCGTATTGCTTCCGGATGTTTGTTGAGTATCTGACATGGTGCGTTTTCCTATCTTTTATCTATCGGTATTACGAAAAAATGGACTCGTCGGCTAGCTGGCGAGAGGAGCGGATCAGGGCGGCGACATCAAGAATCAGCGACACGCCGCCATCGCCCAGGATGGTGGCGCCGGAAATGCCGACCACCTTGCGGTAATTCGATTCGAGGTTTTTCACCACGACCTGCTGCTGTCCCACCAGGTCGTCGACAAACAGGGCTGCCTTGCGCCCTTCCGTCTCGAGAATCACGCAGATGCCTTCCGATGGACTGGTAAAGCGCGGTGCGATGTCGAACATCTGGTACAGGGGGATCAACGGCAGGTATTCGCCGCGCACTTTCACCACTTGCCCCTTGCCACTGATGTCCTTGATATCCTCAACGGCTGGCTGCAGTGATTCGATGACAAAGCCCAACGGTAAAATATACACTTCATCGCCGACACGGATCGACATGCCGTCCAGGATGGCAAGGGTCAGCGGCAGCGAGATGGAAATCGTCGTGCCAAAACCCTTCGCCGAACGGATGTCGACCACGCCGCCCATGGCGCTGATATTGCGCTTGACGACATCCATGCCCACGCCGCGGCCCGACACGTCGGTGACCGCTTCGGCAGTGGAAAAGCCGGGCGCGAATATCAGCTGCCACACGTCGGCGTCGCTCATCGTCTCGGACACGTCCAGTCCCTGCTGCTGCGCCTTGGCCAGGATGCGCTCGCGGTTCAGTCCCGCGCCATCATCGGATACTTCGATGATGATGTTGCCGCCCTGGTGGCTGGCCGAGAGGAACAAACGGCCGGCCTCGGTCTTGCCGGCGGCCACGCGGGCGGCAGGCATTTCCACACCGTGGTCGATGCTGTTGCGCACCAGGTGCGTCAGCGGATCGACGATGCGTTCGATGAGACCCTTGTCCAGTTCCGTGGCGGCGCCATTGGTGATGAAGTCGACCTTCTTGCCCAACTTGGTCGCCAGGTCGCGCACCATGCGCGGGAAGCGCGAAAAGACGAAATCCATCGGCATCATGCGGATAGACATCACCGCTTCCTGCAAGTCGCGCGTATTGCGCGTCAGGTGGCTGACGCTGTCGAGCAGTTTTTCATGCAGCATCGGGTCGAGCGCGCTGGCGCGCTGCTCGATCATCGCCTGCGTGATCACCAGTTCGCCCACCAGGTTGATCAGCTGGTCGACTTTTTCGATCGAGACGCGGATCGACGACGATTCGGCACCAGCCTTGTCGCCCTCTTTCTTGGCCGGTTTCTTTTCCTGCTCTACCTCGGTCGCGGCGCTCGCCACGGCCGGTACGGCGGCAGCGCCGCCATTGCCCGCCTTGGCGGCATCGGCACGGATCTGGGCCAAAGGCTGGAAAAAACCGTAGCCCTGTTCGGCCTCGCTCTGCACACCGGCGGCGGCGCGGATATCCTCGAGCGGCTGGAAGAAGCCATAGCCGGGATCCGCCGCGCCCTGAGCGGCAGGCGCCCCTGGCAGCGGGTCGAAGAAACCATAACCCTGGGCCTTTTCCTGCGCCGCGCGGGCCGCTTCGGCTTCGCCTGGCGCCAATGGCGGTGCCTGCGTGATCACCATGTCGTCGGGATTGAGCACGAACGAGCAGATGGCCAGGATATCGTCCAGGCTTTCATGCGTCGTCACTTCCAGCACCTTGCGTGCGTCGGCCAGGGTGGACATGGCGACGTCGCCCAGCAAGCCCAGCTCGGCCGCCAGTGCCTCGACTTCGCGCTCCTCCATCTTCGGCAGCTCCAGGCGGTAGCGCTGGCCACCGGCGTGGCTGACGGCTGCTTTTTCCGCCGTATGGAAGGCTGGCGCGACGGGCGTGAGCGCGGCCACGGGCACGTCCTGCGAGAACGACTGCAGCATCATGCGCACATTGGCCACGGCATCCTGGTCGACGGCGCTGCCAAGACGATGGCCGTCGAGCTGCATCTTGAGGATGTCCTTGGCGGCCAGAAAGGCGTCGACGTGTTCCGCCGTCAGGGCCATCTGGCCCTGGCGGATGCGGTCGAGCAGCGACTCGAGGATGTGCGTCACCTCGCTCATGTCGCTCAGGCCGAACGTCGATGCGCCGCCCTTGATCGAATGGGCGGTGCGGAAAATGGCATTCAGGTCTTCGGCGTCGGGCGCCGCAATATCGACGGCCAGCAACAGCCGTTCTTTTTCAGCCAGCAGTTCTTCGGCCTCATCGAAAAAGACCTGAAAAAACTGGCTAATATCGATGGTCATAGGGTGACTCCGTCATTTGCATCGTTGCGCTGCGCGGCTGGCATCAGCCGATTACCTTCTTGACCACTTCGATCAGGCGTTGCGGATCGAAGGGCTTGACCAGCCAGCCATTGGCGCCGGCAGCACGTCCTTTCGACTTCATTTCGTCCGACGACTCCGTCGTCAGCATCAGAATGGGCACCTTCTGGTACGTCGGCAGTTCGCGCAGCAACTTGATCAGCTCCAGGCCATCCATGCGCGGCATGTTCTGGTCCGTCAATACCAGGTCCACGGTTTGCAGCTTGGCTTTTTCCAGTCCGTCCTGGCCGTCGACGGCCTCCACCACCTGGTAACCGGCGGCTTTCAGACTGAACGCCACCATCTGGCGCAATGAGCTGGAATCGTCCACTGCAAGTATCGTTTTGGCCATCTTTGCTCCCACTTATTCCGGACATCCTGCCCGAGTATTTGATTAATCAATCCATGCAACCGCAAGTGTTCCGCACTGGCATGCTAGAACAGCTCGATGTCGCCACTTTCCAAATGCTGCTGACTGACAGCCTTGCGCAGCACGCTGCGCAACTCCAGGCTTTGAATCGCCAGCGCCATGCTGACCCGCCCCAGCAAAGCGACAATTTCTTCATTGTCGCTTTCCGGCAACATCTCCGCGCCATGCGAGCCCAAGGTACCGAGGAACTCGCGCAAGCCCGTCACGCGCTTCAAGGTGCGCTCGATCAGCTGACTGGTCATGTCCTGGAACTGCAGGCTGGTGATGGCGGCATTCACGTACCCCCCAACTTCGTCCTGCAATGCCAGCAGTTTTTCCCGCTGCTGCTCGGCCGGAATACCGCCTTCGAGCAGCATGGCGATGGTATCTTGCTGCGCAGCGACGGCTGCGTGTATCGCCATGAAATTGAAGGACAGCTTCTCGATCGCCTCTTCCAGCAAGATGCCGGTCTGCACCAGGTCGGTTTCCACCTCCGTCAAGTGCTTGCGGCCATGGTCCGATACGCCAGACAGCAGGCGCTTTACATGCGAGCCAAGTATTTTCTTTCTTGTCATAAAGGTCTCATTGTTTCAATACACCACGCGTTGACATCCATGCGTGTTATTTTTTCGCCGCTGCCGGGCCCGGAGCGGGTGCCGCCGCAGGCGGCGCACCGGCCGCCAGCCCCGAAGCGACAGCAGCGGAAGCGGCATCGGTCACCGGCAGCTCTATCGCCGATCCATCGCGCAGGACATTTTCTTCCGTGCGTTTGTTCATGACGATGATGCTGATGCGCCGGTTGATCGGATTGAAGGGGTCGAGCTTGTCCAGGTGAGCGGCCGAGCCCAGTCCCACCACGCGCAATACTTTTTCTTCCTTCATGCCGCCGATCACCAGTTCGCGCCGCGACGCATTCGCGCGGTCAGCCGACAATTCCCAGTTGCTGTAGCCGGCATCGCTCATGTAGGGCGTCGAGTCCGTGTGCCCGGACAGGCCGATGCGGTTCGGCACTTCATTGAGCACCGAACCGATGGCATGCAGGATTTCCTTGGTATATGGTTGCAGATTCGCATTGGCGAGCGCAAACATCGGACGATTCTGCTCGTCGACGATCTGGATGCGCAAGCCTTCGCTGGTGATATCGAGCAGCAACTGGTTCTTGTATTTTTTCAGCAGTGGATTGGCATCGATGGTCGCCTCAATGCGCGCCTTGAGCGCCTGCAGGCGCTTGCCTTCCTCACGCTCAAGCGCGGCCTTGGCGGAATTGAGGTCAAACGACTTGCGCTGCTGAGTTTCCTGTGCCTTGCGCACTTCACCATCCTGGCGCGACAGGTCCTGGCCGCCGCCCTGGATCACGGAATTGCTCTCGCCGCTGCCGGAGCCGCCCGCCATCGCCACTTTCAGGGGTGTCTTGAAAAATTCCGATATGCCGTTCAAGTCGCCCTTCGACGTGGAGCCCAACAGCCACATCAGCAGGAAGAAGGCCATCATGGCCGTGACGAAGTCGGCGTAGGCGATTTTCCACGCCCCGCCATGGTGCCCACCGGCCGTTTTCTTGATGCGCTTGACAATAATCGGGCGCATGCCTTCATCGGCCATGGCGTCCCCCTTCCGTGTGCTGCAAATGACTCATGGTGTTCAGGCGTATGTTCACTGCTTACTTCGTTTTCGATTTCTTGATGTGGTCTTCCAGCTCGTTGAACGTCGGGCGCTCGGTCGAGAACAGGACCTTGCGGCCGAACTCCACGGCCAGCGCCGGCGCATAACCGTTCAGGCTGGCCAGCAGGGTTACTTTCACGCACTGAAACATCTTGCTCGACTCTTCCAGCTTCTGCTCCAGCAGGCTGGCCAGTGGGCCCACGAAACCATAGGCCAGCAAGATGCCGAGGAAGGTGCCGACCAGCGCGTGCGCGATCAGCATGCCAAGCTCGGCTGGGGGTATGCCCACCGATTCCATCGTGTGCACCACGCCCATGACGGCGGCGACGATACCGAAAGCGGGCAAGCCATCGCCCACCTTGGCAATCACGTGGGCTGGCACAGCGCCTTCGTGATGGTGCGTCTCGATTTCGTTGTCCATCAAGTTTTCGATCTGGAAGGCATCCATATTGCCCGATACCATCAGGCGCAGGTAATCGGTCATGAATTCGACGATGTGGTGATCGGCCAGCACGGCCGGATACTTGGAAAACAAAGGACTTTCTTCGGGCTTGTCGATATCGCCTTCGATCGACATCAAGCCTTCCTTGCGCACCTTGCTGAGCACTTCGAACAGCAGCGACATCAGTTCCATGTACAGCTCTTTGGTATAGCGCGAGCCTTTGAACAGGCTGGGCAAGGCGGCGATCGTCGCCTTGATCGCCTTGTTATTGTTACCAACAAGGAAGGCGCCCAGGGCGGCGCCGCCGATCATCAGCAACTCCAGCGGCTGGAACAGCGCCGCCAGATGGCCGCCAGCCAGCGCAAAGCCGCCAAAGACCGAGGCGCAGACGATGATGTATCCGATTATGACTAACAAGTGCCCTGACTCCCAATAATGGCCGGGGCTGTGTGCCCGGCATGTTCAAACCTGTTCCTGCCCTCTGGCGGCTGCGCCGCCGACGAAGACAGCGGCAAAAAAAAGTAACCGGAAGTTAATTGAAATGCCCTGCTTTTCAACGCAATTCCGAGAAAATGCCGTGTGGAACTACAATAACGTGAGATTGCCCTCCGGGCAAGCAAATAACGCAGACAATTGCTTAAAAGCACCATATGTAAAGCAAAGGGCCACCCTCTGTGGCGGCGATGGTCTTATCGGGTTCGCGTGCCGCAATCTGAAATTCGTAACTAAGAAGCATGCTACCGGGCAACATTTCCCTTTCCGCCTTGCCCCACAGGGCCGCCATCGCCGCCGGCGACAAGTAGGCAAAGACCGCATCGTAGCGGCTGAAATCGAGCGCTTCGTAGTCGCCGCGCAGGAAGCGCGCGCGACTCCCCGACAGCCGCGCGCGCAGGCGGCTTGCCAGCCACGGCAGCGGCGCCAGCTCGATGCCGGAAAACTGCCCATCGGGACGGCGTCGCGCGAGGTCCAGCACCAGGCCGCCCAGGCCGCTACCTATATCAACCAGACGCACGCCGGGACGGTCCGCGATCAACTCGGCGACCGCATGCCACACGCGCGGCCCTGACGGATAGAACGGCACTTGGGTACGAAACGTGGACCAATACAGGCTCAACAGGAAAACAAAGGCCGCCAGGAACACGGCCGGGGGCCAGTGAAGCAGGCTGGCCGCCAGCAGCGCGGGCGCAAACAGCAGGCCGATGGCACACCACCAGCGCGCCAGGCCAGCGCGCCAGGTAATGAGGGCCGCCAGCACACCTTGCAGCAAGGCCACGACTGGCAATGACATGACCACCCCTGCGCGCGCCAAGCAATAGACCAATAGCAACATCAAAGGAAAAGCCAGCACCTGGATCAGGATGGCCTTGAGCGCGGGCGCACGCAGGATTTGTTGCAGCATGGGACAGTCGTCGGAGGAAAACGCCAGTGTAAGCGAAAGCAGCATGAAAAAGCCGGAGTCCGGTCTGGCGACCGGCTCCGGCTGGTACGATGCGGAGCAATCTCAGGTGCTTATGCTCGGTGGGCAACAGCGGCCGCTTCATCGCGCGCCTTCTTGGTCTTGCCGGCACGCGAAGGCATGTGGCACAGGCCGCAGACATAATCGGAATTCAGGTCGAGGCAGTTGACGACAAACTTGCCGCCACACTTGCCGCAGGGTGCCATGTCCAGCATTTTGCTGCTGAAAAAGCGCACCAGTGTCCAGGCCCGCGTCAGCGAGAGCAGCGGCTCTTCACCGGCTTCGGGCGGCATCTGCTCCAGATACAGTTTATACGCCTTCATCACGGCTTCGATACCGGTGGCGCCAGCGTGGTCGACAAGGAATTTATGGATATTAATGAACAGCGAGGAATGGATATTCGGCTGCCAGGTGAGGAACCAGTCGGTGGAAAAGGGCAGCATACCCTTGGGCGGCGAGACGCCTTTCAATTCCTTGTACAGGTTCAGCAGGCGTTCGCGCGACAGCGAGACTTCCGTCTCCAGCAGTTGCAGGCGTGCGCCCAGCTGTATTAACTCGATGGCCAGCTGGATTTCTTGCGCTTCCGATACGACACTTTTCTTGGCCATGCTGACTGCTCCGGGACTGACGAGTACTAATTTAAAAACTTAGGCGATTTCTTCGACGCCCTGGCCGGCCATCAGGATAGCGGCATGCGACTGGGCCAGCGAGCGGTCTTTATTGTAGTTCGTCAACATACCCAGGATGGCGCTGTCGTCGAAGCGGAAGCGGGCCAGCATCATGTTGCCGCCAGCGAGCTTCAGGATCTGCGCGTTGCTCATGCCTTCGATCAATTCGGCGATTTCAGCGGCGATGCCCAAACGGAAGATGGCCGTTACCTTGTCCGCACGAATCATTTGCTGGGCCAGCATCAGGTAGCTCAGGTTAGCGTCGCGAATCTCAGCCATCATGTCGTTAGCAGTCATTTCCATCTCCTCAATCCGTTGAATTCAGCTGGCGTTGTATGTTGCCAGTGAGATACATTCTGCAGGAGCAACATCAAATGCAACAGAGGCGAAGCACTGTATTTTTGGTCGGGAAATGACGGGCAGGACCGTAGGTGTTTGTCTGACAAACACTACTCGATCATGGTCGCACGCCCGTAACGGCGCGGATGTGGGAGGTGGCCGCTGTGTGGGATTTACCCAGTTTCAGGCCTGTAAAAAATATCACTTTTTTACAACAACTTGACCAAAGTCAAGTCTGCTTACCTAGATAACGGCTGCCTTGACAGGAACTTTAGGGTTTTTTTGAAAAATATTTAAAAACCCGCATTCTTTTTGGCGGCTTGACGCCGTTCATGTAATCGTTGACGGCGGCGTCTGGCTAAACTTTAGGGTGATTTGAAAATATTTTAAAAAAAAGGTGATTTATTTCGTTGACGCCCGGCAAAGAGATAATTTCCGCACCCCATCCGGGGCGAAAATTCCGCATTTTGGCGGGGATTTGCTACACTGCCTGCTTCCGCACAATACTTTAAGCCTCAAGCAATATCATGTCATTGAGACAAGTATCAACATGAAAGCCACCATGATTTCTCGACACGACTGCAGCGCGCGCGATCTCGACGATCCCCTGGCGCCCCTGCGCCAGCAATTCGACTTGCCGCAAGGCGTGATTTACCTCGATGGCAATTCCCTGGGTGCGCGGCCGAAAGCGGCCCTTGCCCGCGCCCAGCACGTCATCACGGCCGAATGGGGCACCGACCTGATCCGCAGCTGGAATACCGCCGGTTGGTTCGATTTGCCCAAGCGCCTGGGCGACCGCCTGGCCCCCCTGCTGGGCGCCGGCACGGGTGAAGTGGCGATCACCGACACCACCTCCGTCAACCTGTTCAAGGCCCTGGCCGCCGCCCTGCAGATGCAGGCCAGCGATCCCGCGCATGCCGCGCGCAGAATCATCGTCAGCGAACGCAGCAACTTCCCCACCGACCTGTACATGGCGCAAGGTCTTGCCGACTGGCTCGATCGCGGCTACCAGCTGCGCCTGGTCGACAGCCCCGAGGAGCTGGCGCAGGCCATAGCCGCCGATTGTGCCGTCGCCATGCTCACGCACGTCAACTACCGTACCGGCTACCAGCACGACATGGCAGCCATCAGCAGCCATTGCCACGCGCAAGGCGCGCTGGCGCTGTGGGACCTGGCCCATTCGGCCGGCGCCGTGCCGCTGGACCTGAACGGCGCCGGCGCCGACCTGGCCGTTGGCTGCACCTATAAATACCTGAACGGCGGCCCAGGCTCGCCCGCCTTCATCTGGGTACCCGAAAAACACCAGGCGCGCTTCCGCCAGCCGCTGTCCGGCTGGTGGGGCCACGCTACGCCGTTCGCCATGGATCCGGGCTTTGCGCCCGCCGACGGCATCGCCCGCGCCCTGTGCGGCACGCAGCCCATCGTCTCGCTGGCCCTGGTCGAATGCGGCCTGGAGATCTTTGCGCAGACGAGCATGGAAGCCATCCGGCGCAAGTCGCTGGCTCTGACGGACCTGTTCATCGCCCTGGTGGAACAGCGCTGCGCCAGCCATCCGCTGGGCCTCGTCACGCCGCGCGAGCATGCGCGGCGCGGCAGCCAGGTCAGCTTCACGCATCCGCACGGCTATGCCGTGATGCAGGCGCTGATCGCGCGCGGCGTGATCGGCGACTACCGCGAGCCGGCCATCATGCGCTTCGGTTTCACACCCCTGTACACGAGCTTTGCCGACGTGTGGGATGCCGTGGAAATCCTGCGCGACATCCTCGACACCCAAGCCTATGACATCGCCGCCAAGCGCGATGCCGTCACCTGAAGCATCCCATGAGCGACGACAAGAATATGAACAAGGAAAACACCAGCGGCTGCCCCATGCATGCGGGCGCCCAGGATGCGCAGTGGCATGGCGCGCAGATGGATTTCAGCGAATCGATGAGCTACGGTAACTACCTGGCACTGGACCGCATCCTGACGGCCCAGCATCCGCTGTCGCCGAACCACAACGAAATGCTGTTCATCGTGCAGCACCAGACGAGCGAACTGTGGATGAAGCTGATGCTGCACGAAATGCACGCCGTGCGCGCCAACCTGCAAAGCGGCGACCTGGCGCCCGCTTTTAAAATGCTGGCCCGCGTGGCGCGCATCATGGACCAGCTGGTGCATGCCTGGGACGTACTGGCCACCATGACGCCACCCGAATACACAGCCATCCGTCCCTACCTGGGCGCCTCGTCCGGCTTCCAGTCCTTCCAGTACCGCGAAATCGAATTCATCCTGGGGAACAAGAACGCCGCCCTGCTGAATGTACATACGACGGCACCCGACACCTACAAAGTGCTCGATGCCGCCCTGCGCTCGCCATCCGTCTACGATGAAGCCATCAAGCTGCTGGCGCGCAGCGGCCTGCCCATCGCGCCCGAGCGCCTGAACGCCGACTGGACCCTGCCAACCACCACCGACGCCTCGGTAAAAGCGGCCTGGCTGGAAGTCTACCGCGACCCGTCGAAACACTGGGCCCTGTACGAGCTAGCAGAAAAGCTGGTGGATCTGGAAACGGCCTTCCGCTTCTGGCGCTTCCGCCATGTGACGACGGTGGAACGCATCATCGGCTTCAAGACAGGTACCGGCGGCACGGCGGGCGTGAGCTATTTGCGCAAGATGCTCGACGTGGTATTGTTCCCGGAGCTTTTCGCCCTACGCACCGAACTTTAAGGAGCATCGATGTCGCCTCTCGTCCTGACCCTGGCCGGCCTGTGGAATTCCGGGCCGCAGCACTGGCAAACCCATTGGGAAGCGCGCCACCCGCAATGGTCGCGCGTGCCGCACCGGGAATGGCAGACGCCGGACAAGGACGAATGGGTGGCGGAGCTCGACAGCGCCATCGCCGCCTGCGAGCGCCCGCCCGTGCTGGCCGCGCACAGCCTGGCCTGCGCGCTGGTGGCCCATTGGGCGGCCAGCGGCTCGCCGCACAGGATCGCCGGCGCCTTCCTCGTCGCCCCCAGCGATGTAGAGGCGCCATCCTATCCCGCCGGCACGACGGGCTTTGCGCCCATGCCGCTGCAAGCCTTGCCGTTTCCCAGCCTGGTGGTGGCCAGCGGTGATGATCCCTATGTCAGCTTTGCGCGGGCACGCGCGTTTGCCGCCGCCTGGGGCAGCGATCTCACCATGATCGGCGACGCCGGCCATGTCAATGGCGATGCAGGCTACGGCCCGTGGCCGGAAGGCGAGCATATGCTGCTGGATTTTTGCGCCGCGCACCAGCCCTGAATCGGGGCGCGCACGATAGACCAGTATTTGCCCGCAAGTAAGAACACAGGCAGAATCGTGGCCTTTCCATTGCGGCGCTCTGGCGCCAGCCTCACGATGAAACGTCTGCTTCTGCCCTTGCTGCTTTGCTCCGCCCTCGCCCACGGCGCGCCCTTCTACGAAGGCAAGAGCCTCGCCCATCCCGCCATCAGCGCTTCGCAAGACAGCGGCCTGGATGTCGCCTTTCTCAAGGAAAAAGAAAGCGTCAACGGCTATTACTGCGAGTGCAAGAGCAGCAGCGCGAAACCCATTTTGCTCGACCAGTTCGGCAATGCCGTCATCCGTTCCGTCTTCTACGCCTCACTGGACAAGGAAACGGACGACAGCGTGCAAACCATGCTGGTGCTGTTCCGCCAGGGCGACAAAAATGGCTTACGCGCCTACCGCTACCATCGCAGCTCCGGCAAATACCGGCGCCTGGACGGCTTGCAGCCGGCACTGAACCGTATCGTGGCGCAAAGCAGCGCTCCCAACGCGGGACAGGTCAAGGCCGCACTGGCGAAACTGGCGCCGATGGACTACAGCGTCCCGCGCGGCAAGAGCGGCAATGCGGACTTCGACGCCATCGACCATACGCAAGGCACTATCGTCGGCTACTACAGCGATGACGGCAAGCCCGTGGCGAGCGGTGGCAAGGACGCCATCACCTACAAGAAAACCTTCCAGAAAAAAGGCGACCGCTATCTCACCGCCAGCTACACCCTGTACAGCGACGCGGGCGCGGGCATCCTGCCCAACTACCGCCTGTGGCAAGTGACGTGGGAGACGATGCCAAAGCAATTCACTGGCAGCGCAGACGGCCCGTCCGTCATTTACAGCCTGGCCTGGGACGATGGCTCGGTGGTCGAACGGGGTCAATACGTGAAAGGCAAGCGCCAGGGCCTGTGGGTACGCGAAGGCATGCACGAAGGAAGCGAAAAGGGACATTTCGTCAACGGCCTGCAGGAAGGCCTGTGGCACTTCAATTATCCCAAACAGAGCGAGAGCGGCATGTACCGGGCCGGCAAGCGCGAAGGCCGCTGGACGATCGTCAACTATGCCGCTGAAGAGGAAGTGACGGGCTTCGACACCTACGCGGGCGGCCAGCTGAATGGGCCGCACGAGCGCAGCATGGGAGGCAAGCTGCAAACGCGCGGCAACTACGTCAACGGCACGCGCCATGGAGCGTGGATCACGGAAGACGGCGACGGCAGCTTTATCGAAGGCTTGCGCGACGGGCCGTGGAAACTCAAGCTCAAGGACAAGGTCACGCAAAGCGTCACTTTCGTGAAAGGCAAAAAACAGGGCGAGGCAGTCGACACGGATGCGCAAGGCGCGCTGCGTCAGCGCGACCATTACCAGGCGGGGGTGCTGGAAGGCGCGCGCACGCGCTATCTGGGTCCTGCCGGCAAGGAATACGTGATCTACACGGCCACCTACCGCAATGGCCAGCTCGATGGCCGCGAACAGGCGTTCGACGACAGCGGCAAGATCCTGCGCCTCGATACGCTGTGGGACAACGGCAAGAAGCAGGGCCTGGACGCGCGCTACTACCCGAACGGCAAGCCGGAGCGCCTGGCCGTCATCGACCAGGGCAGACTCCTCACGCACCTGCGCGAATACTACGAAGACGGCCAGCTGCTCAACGACATCCACCGCTGCACTTTCAAAGAGTACGGCAGCACGCGCGACGACGTATGCGAATACCATCACATGTACTACCCGGACGGCAAGCCGCAGTATTACTACGCCTTCCAGTACGGCCAGCGCCAGGAAGGCTATTCGAACTACCCGAACGGCAAGCGCAAGGACGAACTGCTGGTCGACCGCGCCGCCGACACTTCCGTCGTCAACGCGTATTACGAAAGCGGCCAGCTCAAATGCACGGAACCGCGCAGCGGCCACAGCACACGCACGGTGAATGGCCAGAGCATGATCAGCTACGGCTCGGCCGACCGCGATGGCGACAATATCTGCTACCACCCGAACGGCAAGGTGGCCAGTATTTTCACTTTCCGCAAACGCGTGCTCGTCGATTGCGGCAAGCGCTTCGATGACACGGGCAAGCAGACGTTCCCGGGGCCGGAAGGCTGCCCGCCCGCCAGGCAGGTGGACTACCCCATCGGACTGTGACAATGACGCAAGCAAGACAGCCGCAGTGCATCCAGAACCCCGAGCGCATCGACGCCGGGGCGATCCGCGCCGCCATCGCGAACGACCAGAACGTGCTGGTGCAGTTCAATGCCCTGGGCGAGCCGGAGCCGCTGCTGGCCGACCTCGACGCCCTGGCCGCTACTTGCGGCACGGCGCTGACCATCCGTATCTACGGTTACGACCCGAGGGTGTTCGATGCCCGCATCCTGCGCGCGCTGCCGCATGTGGCCAGCCTGTCCATCGATTGCCACCGGCAAGCCATCCATCTGGAAGCGTTGGGCGAGCTGCGCCACCTGAAGCGCCTGAGCCTGGGCGTGTACGAGCTGGCGCAAGCCGACATACTGCAGCTGGAAAATTTACGCGGCCTCGAATACCTGAACCTGGGCGAGGCGGCCAGGAACAATATCGATCTGGCCCCCCTGCGCCACTATGCGCATCTGGCCAGCCTGGTCATCGAGGGCCACCACCAGCATATCGACACCCTCGCCGGCCTGCCGGCGCTGCATGAGCTGTCGCTGTACCGCATCAAGAACAAGGTGCCGCTGGATTTCATCTCGGAGATGGCCCGCCTGGACAGGCTGCTGTTGCAGCTGGGTGGCCGCGAATCGCTCGCGCACATCGATGCGCCGCTGTTGAAGACACTGGAAGTGATACGTGTGCGCGGCCTGGAAACGCTGGGCGATATCGGCCGTTTTCCCCTGCTGCAGGCGCTATGGGTAGAAGACCAGATCAAGCTGCGGCAGATCGTACTGGGCCCCAATCCCATGCTCGAACGCCTGGACCTGCACACCTGCAAGACGCTCGACAGCCTGCCCGGCCTCGCCACCCTGCCCACCTTGCGCCAGCTGTCGGCATCCGAGACCATGCTCGACATCGACGCGCTGCTGGCGCATGGCTTGCCCGCGTCCCTGACGCATGCGCATCTGCGCACCGGCAGGAAAACACGCGATGACGCCATCGCCGCGCAACTGGCACAACTGGGCTACGACAAGGCGCGCTTCTATTGATGCTAGCGGCTGGCCGCCAGCTTGCGCTGCCACAGCGCCACGTCGATCATCACGCCGTCCGCACCCGTGTTGCGAATGTAGACGCGGTAGCTGCCCTGCCCCATGTCGCCATCGAGGTAAGCAGTGCGTTCGTTGCGCTGGAGCCGGGCGCCCTTGGCCAGCTGGCGGTAGCGTTCCACCACCGCATCGAAACTGGCGTAGCTGCGCAGCGCCACTTCCAGGTCGCGCGGCGGGCGGCCTTCGGCATGATCCAGCACATTGTCCTGTTTCTTGCCCTTGAGCGTGAGCGGATAGGCAAATATGCCCGCGCCGGCCGAGGTCAGCACTGTGGATTTATCAAGCAGCAGCGGCAAGAGCGCCGGCGGATACGCGGGCGGCAGCTGGGCGCGGTTCCAGCCCGGCAAGGCCGGCTGCGCCAGCACATATTCGACGCTGGAGATCTTCTGCCCATCGGCGCCCGCTTCCTTGTCGCCCGCGATCAGCGCCAGCATGGGCGGCAATTGCCGGGACCAGGCCAGCAAGGGCGCCGCTTCGCCGACCAGCATGCCCTTGCGGTGGAACACCGTCAGCACTGCATTCGGGTCGGGATTGCAGACTTTCGCCAGCGGCTGGCCCTCAAGGCGGCAATGCCCGTTGACCAGGCCAAAGGCGATGATGGCGCCACGCTTGTCGAGCAGCATGGCGCCCCGTTCGCGGCCCTGCTTGCGGTCATTCATCGACGCCAGCAACTGGCGGCCATCGGCCAGCACGGTGCGCGTGGCGTCGCGCTTTTCGCTGATCGCTTCAAGCGCCTGCGCCAGCAGCAGTTCATCGTCTTCCGTGTAGCTGCCGCGCGCATAGCCGAAGAAATCGAACAGGGCCGCACGCACCTGCGCATCGTCGCTCAGGCGCGGCAAGGGACCGCCGGCCGCCAGGGAAGACAGGCTTTTCCCGGCAGGCGCCGAGGGTGCCGCCGTGGCGCGGGCGGGCTGGGAAAGGACGCAGGCCGCTGCCAGCAAGGCGCAGCCCAGGGTGCGGTAATTCGAAAAGATGATATGCATGATTCTGTCTGTCGGGAATTTGGCCGCTGTGACGGCCACGCATGACGCGCCGCTGATTCTAGCATGGCGCCAGCCCCCATGCGGTGCGGCTGGCGGACGGCGGGTGTGCCGGTGCGGCTGTTATGATGGCCGCAATGACGATCTCTCCCCCCGCCTCGACACTGCTTGTCCTCCTGCCCGGCATGGATGGTACGGCCCGACTTTTTCACCATTTTGATGCTGCCTTGCGCGCGCTCGCCGCCATCGACACCCTGGCCATCGCTTATCCGGCAGCACCGCTGGACTATGCGGCACTGGAAGCGTTCGTGCGCGAACGCTTGCCGTGCGACCGCCCTTTCGTACTGCTGGCCGAATCGTTTTCGGGACCGCTGGGGGCAGCTTTGCGCGCCGATCCGCCGCCCGGCATGCGCGCCCTGATCCTGTGCTGTTCCTTCGTGCGCAATCCGCGCCCGATGCTGGCGCCACTGCGCCACCTGCTGGACCTCGTCCCCTTTGGCGCCCTGCCCGGCTTCGCCCTGCGCCAGGCGCTGCTGGCGCCCTACGCCACGCCGCCACTGCAGGAGGAACTGGCAGCGGCGCTGGCGCAGGTGCCGCCCAGCGTGCTGCGCCAGCGCCTGCGCGCCGTGCTGGAAACAGATGCCTCTCCCAGCTTCGCGCGCGGCAGCCTGCCCGTGCTGTATCTGCGCGCCCGCCATGACCGCCTGGTGCCGCCGGCAAACGCCCTGCAGATACTGCGGCAGGCAGCGGGCGCGCAGCTGGTCGATATCGCCGCGCCGCACATGCTGCTGCAAGCGGCGCCGGAAGCGGCCGCCGGCGCGGTCGCCGCCTTTCTCACGGGTCTGTCAGCCCCGCAGGCGCCCAACCAAACGTGAACTGGCCAGCACGGCCAGCCAGCTCAAGGCGCCCGACAGCACGCTGAAATAGATGGCGCGCAACGGATGCTGGGGCAGCAGATACCCGAACACCGCCGCACCCAGCAAGCCGCACAGCAGCGGTTTCACCCTGCCGGGCGGCAGCAGCGCCAGCAGCAGATTCGTCGCCGCATACACATAGAACACCAGCAGCAAGGCCAGGCCACCGGACACGCCGCGCGAACCGAGGCTGCCGAACAGCTGCGTGTACAGGTAAAATCCCAGCCAGCTCAATACAATAAACAGCAGGCAGCCCAGCGCGTGCGCGCCCAGGCCCGCCATCAAGCGGATTTTCATGAGGCTCCCAAAAGAAAAAGCCGGCCCTTTCACGAAGAAAGGGCCGGCTTGATTACGTCGACAGCAAAGCGATTACTTCGCCGTATTGAGCAGCAATTCGTTCAGGCGCTTGACGAAACTGGCAGGATCGGCCAGCGAGCCGCCTTCTGCCAGCATGGCCTGGTCGAACAGGATGTTGGCCCAGTCGCCGAATTTGCCGCCTTGCGCGTCTTCGTACTTCAGACGCGTTACCAGCGGGTGGTTCGGGTTGATCTCCAGAATCGGCTTCGATTCCGGCGCGCTCTGGCCCGCCGCCTTCAGCATGCGCAGCAGGTTGCCCGACAATTCGTTTTCATCGGCCACCAGGCAGGCTGGCGAATCGGTCAGGCGGAACGTCACGCGCACGTCCTTGGCCTTGTCGGCCAGCACGGTCTTCATTTTGCCCACCAGGTCGGCGTACGAGGTTTCCGTTTCTTCGTGCTCTTTCTTTTCCGCTTCGTCTTCCAGCGCGCCCAGGTCCAGGCCACCTTTTGCGACGGAGACCAGTTCCTTGCCTTCGAAATCCTGCAGGAAGGACAGCATCCATTCATCGACGCGATCCGTCAGCAGCAGCACTTCGACGCCTTTCTTGCGGAAGATTTCCAGGTGCGGGCTGTTCTTGGCGGCGGCGTAATTGTCAGCCGTGACGTAATAAATCTTGTCCTGGCCTTCCTTCATGCGCGCCACGTAGTCGGCAAACGCGGTGATTTGCGCGTCGCTGTCATTGGCGGTCGAGGCAAAGCGCAGCAGCTTGGCCAGGCGTTCCTTATTGGCCGCGTCTTCGCCGATGCCTTCTTTCAGCACCTGGCCGAATTCCTTCCAGAAAGCGGCGTACTTGTCCTTCTTGTCCTGCTCGTCCGCGTTCGCCAATTCTTCCAGCATGCCCAGCACGCGCTTGGTCGAGCCTTCGCGGATGACTTTCACATCGCGCGATTCCTGCAAGATTTCACGCGACACGTTCAGCGGCAGGTCGGCCGAATCGATCACCCCGCGCACGAAGCGCAAATAGGTCGGCATCAGCTGCTCGGCATCGTCCATGATGAAGACGCGCTTGACGTACAGCTTGATGCCGCCGCGCTTGTTGCGGTCCCACATGTCGAACGGCGCCTTGGCCGGGATGTACAGCAGCTGCGTGTATTCGCTACGGCCTTCCACGCGGTTATGCGTGTGCGTCAGCGGCGACTGGAAGTCGTGCGACACGTGCTTGTAAAATTCGTCGTACTGTTCCGGCGTGATGTCGGCCTTGTTGCGGGCCCACAGGGCGCTGGCCTGGTTGACGGTTTCGAATTCGTCCTTCAGGACGGTTTCTTTTTTCTCCTCGTCCCACTCTTCCTTCTGCATCACGATCGGCAGCGAGATATGGTCCGAGTATTTGCGGATGATGGACTTGATCTTCCAGCTCGACAGCAATTCGTCCTCGCCTTCGCGCAGGTGCAGGATGATGTCCGTGCCGCGCGACGGCTTGTCGATGTTCTCGATGCTGTAGTCGCCTTCGCCAGCCGACTCCCAGCGCACGCCTTCAGCAGCTTGTGCGCCGGCGCGGCGCGTTTCGACGGTGATCTTGTCGGCCACGATGAAGCCCGAATAGAAGCCCACACCGAACTGGCCGATCAGGGCCGCGTCCTGCTGCTGGTCGCCCGACAACTTGCCGAAGAATTCCTTGGTGCCCGACTTGGCGATGGTGCCCAGGTGCGAGATCGCCTCGTCACGGGTCATGCCAATGCCATTATCGGAAATGGTGATGGTGCGCGCATCCTTGTCGAAGCTGACCTTGATCTTCAATTCGTGATCGTTGCCATACAGGGCATCGTTATCGATCGCTTCGAAGCGCAATTTGTCGGCCGCGTCGGAAGCGTTCGAAATCAATTCGCGCAGGAAGATTTCCTTGTTCGAGTACAGGGAATGGATCATCAGGTGCAGCATTTGCTTCACTTCGGTCTGAAAACCCAGGGTTTGCTTTTCGGAGACAGCCATTTTTACCTCATAGTCTTGTGGATGGGACGGATTCTACGGAGTTGGGGATGGTACAAGCGATTTCAAGAGCCCCGGCCGAATGTCCTGCAATGTCCTGTTTATCCCAGTGCGCGGGCGAAAAATGCCCATATGCGCTCGTCCTGCACCGTGGCCAGGTTCAGGCGCATGCGGGTGGACGGCAGCTGGCGCGGCGAAAACAGGCTGCCCGGCGCCAGTACCAGCCCCTCGGCCAGCGCCTTTTCAGCCAGCACATTCGTGTCGCAGCCCGCGTCCGCCCACACGAACATGCCAGCCGGCGCCGGCTCGAAACGCAAGCCCGCCTGCTCGACCTTGCGGTAAGTTCTCTCGCGCACATTGTCGAGCCGCGCGCGCAGACGCTCCGCATGCTTGCGGTACAGGCCCTGCGAGAGGATTTTATACACCACGCGTTCGCCGATGTCGCTGGTGGTCAGGGTAGCCAGCATCTTGCGGTCGGCCAGGCGCTGCGCCCGCTCCGGCGACGTGGCGATGAAGCCTACCCGCAGGTTCGCCGCCAGGCTCTTGGAGAAGCCGCCCAGATAGATCACGCGGCGCAGCTGGTCCAGTGCAGCCAGGCGCGTGGCCGGCTGTACCGCGCCGCCCGGGTGCATGTCGCAATAGATATCATCCTCGACGAGCAGGAAATCGTGCTGTTCGGCCAGGCGCAGCACCTGGAAAGCCTTGGCTGCCGACAGCGACGTCGAGCTGGGGTTGTGCAGCACCGAATTGATCACATACAGCTTGGGGCGATGCAAGGCCGCCAGTTCGGCCAGCACGGCGATATCGGGCCCGTCACTCAGGCGAGGAATACCGATGACGTTCATGCCCATGGCGGCAAAGGCGCCGAACATCAGCCAATACGCAGGATCGTCGACGAAAATGGTTTCGCCAGGACGGACAAACTCGCGCGCCACCAGGTCCAGCGCCTGCATCACGCCCACCGTGGTGACGATCTGCTCGGGCGGACAGGCGATTTCCAGCCCCGCCAGTTTCAGTTGCAACTGCTGGCGCAGCGGCAGAAAACCCTGCGGCGCGCCATACCCCAGCAGCAAGTTGCCGGGCTGGCGGCTAACGTCGCGCAAGGCGCGCGCCACCAGGTCGCCGTCCAGCCACTCGGCGGGCAGCATGCCGGAGCCGGGCGCGGGGATGACCGGCGTCTGGCGGAACATGTTTCGGATCAGCCAGACCACGTCCATAGTCTGCGCGGCCGCATCCTGCGCGCCAGCCTGTGGCGCCGGCGCGTTCAATGGCGAGCGCTCGCGCACGAAAAAGCCGGCGCCGCGCCGTGATTCGAGGTAGCCGCGCGCCACCAGCTTGTCGTAGCTGGCCACCACCGTGGCGCACGACACGTTCAGCTTGGCGGCGCACTGGCGGATCGATGGCATGCGCGCGCCGCCGCGCAGCAGCTTGTCGTCGATGCGTGCCGCCAGTGAACGCACGATCTGGTCGATCAGCGTTTCGCCCGAGGCGCGCGACAGCAAAGGAAGTGTATGACTCATTTGACCATTACAGTATGTGAAATTATGCGTGGAAGTGTATTTGCACTGTATTGCAATTGAGCCCTAGGATAACAGTACGGGGCGGATTTATCCACCCTGCCCATAGACCCATGCCACCGTACCAGGACAGCCATGCCATCGCACGCCACCACCTCCCCAAGCCACCCCCTGCGCCTCGACGCCGACCGCAAAGGCCTGTTGCTGGGCCTCATCGCCGTCATCCTCTTCAGCCTGACCCTGCCCTTTACGCGCATGGCGGTGGCCGAACTCGACCCCACCTTTGTCGCCCTGGGGCGCGCCCTGGTGGCTGCCTGCCTGGCCGGCCTGTGGCTATGGCAGCAACGCGCACCCTTGCCCCGCCGCGAACAATGGATGCCGCTGGCGCTCGTGTCGCTGGGCTGCGTGCTGGGCTTCCCCTGGCTGACGTCGATCGCCATGCGCAGCCTGCCCGCCTCGCACGGTGCCGTGCTGGTGGGCATTTTGCCGCTGGCCACCGCCGTGTTTGCCGTGCTGCGCGGCAAGGAACGCCCTTCCCCGGGCTTCTGGCTAATGGCCCTGCTCGGCACGGCGCTGGTGGTGGCGTTCGCACTGCGCCAGGGTGGCGGCAGCTTCCACCTGGCCGACTGCCTGATCTTTGCCGCCGTGCTGCTGGCTGCACTCGGCTATGCCGAAGGGGGGCGCCTGGCGCAAGCCATGCCGGGCCAGCATGTAATTTCCTGGGCGCTGCTGCTGGCCGTGCCTTTTGTCTTGCCCGTGGTGCTGTGGAACGCCTGGCCGCAGCGCGCGCTGATGGCGCAGGCCAGCGGCGCGGCCTGGCTGGGCTTTGCCTATATCTCCGTATTTTCCATGTTTATCGGCTTCTTTTTCTGGTACCGGGGCATGGCGCTGGGCGGCGTGGCCCGCGTGGGACAGACGCAGCTGCTACAGCCCTTCCTCACGCTGGTGGGCGCGGCCGTGCTGCTGAACGAGCCATTGACGGGCGAAAGCCTGCTGTTTGCCGGTGCCGTGATCGCCGTGGTGGCCATCGGACGCAAGCTGAAATAGGCTGGCCTGACGCCCGTTTGCAACGCCCTTGCGCGTGCAGATGGGCAGAGCGGCGTGCAAGCCGTACAATACTGCAGCACCATGGCGACGCCTATCCGGCGCCGCTTGCGCACGCACCGCCACAAGCGGGCCAACAAATCCAGCCGGCGCAGCTCGGCATCTTCTGTGAGACTCGTATGAAAATTGAAAATCCGAATCCGATCCAATGGCGCTTTGCCGAACGCGCGGAACAGCTGCAAAGCTCGTTCATCCGCGAAATCCTGAAGATCACGCAGCGCCCAGAGATCATCTCGTTTGCCGGCGGCCTGCCCTCGCCCGCCACCTTCCCCGTGGAAGAAATGAAGACCGCCTTCGACAAGGTCCTGTCCAATAATGGCAAGGTGGCCCTGCAATACGGCCCCACCGACGGCTACCTGCCGCTGCGCCAGTGGATCGCCGACTCCTTGTCCAGCAATGGCAGCACCATCCTTCCGGAACAAGTGCTGATGACGTCCGGCTCGCAGCAGGCGCTGGACTTGCTGGGCAAGGTGCTGATCGATGAAGGCAGCCGCGTACTGGTGGAAACTCCCAGCTACCTGGGCGCGCTGCAGGCGTTTTCCGTCTATCGCCCCGAATTCGTTTCCGTCGACACCGATGACGAGGGCCTGGTGCCGTCGTCGATCGACCCCGTCGCCGATGGCGCGCGCCTGCTGTACGCGCTGCCGAACTTCCAGAACCCGACGGGCCGCAGCCTGTCCGTGGCGCGCCGCGTGGAACTGGTGGAAACCTGCGCCCGCCACGGCCTGCCGCTGATCGAGGATGATCCATACGGCGCCCTGAGCTACAGCGGCGAGCCGTATCCGAAGATGATCAACATGAATCCGGACGGCGTCATCTACATGGGCTCGTTCTCCAAGGTGCTCACGCCCGGCATCCGCCTCGGCTACGTCGTGGCGCCGATGCCGCTGGTGCGCCGCCTGGAACTGGCCAAGCAGGCGGCCGACCTGCACACGTCCCAGCTGACGCAGATGGTCGTGCATGAAGTCATCAAGGATGGCTTCCTGGACCGGCATATCCCCAGCATTCGCAGCTTGTACGGCAACCAGTGCCAGGCCATGCTGTCGGCGCTGGACGAGCACTTCCCGGCCGGCGTCACCTGGACGAAGCCTGAAGGCGGCATGTTCATCTGGGTCACCCTGCCGAAACACATCGACGCCATGAAACTGCTCGATGAAGCCATCGCCAACAAGGTCGCCTTCGTACCAGGCGCGCCGTTCTATGCAAACACGCCGGAAACGCACACCCTGCGCCTGTCCTTCGTTACGGTGCCGCCGGAACGCATCCGCGAGGGTATCGCCATTCTGGGCAAACTGATCGCCGCAAAAATGTAATTCCACTCCTCACGCCCCGCCTGACGCGGGGCGTGTCACTGCTGCCCCAGCACCAAGGGGCACGCGTCTTTTCCGCCTAAAAACCGCCATCACGATAACTACTGCGTGTATATATTCTTAAAAATATCATAAAAACAATATAAAAATAATATTTTACCGCCTCTTTCAGCATCGATTTTTCCACCCAAGAAATTGGCAAGGCGGTATGATTTAACCGCTGTATCCGATTTGAACCCAGTCAGCATCACCGAAGGTGCAGCAAACGCTGGCATCGCAGAGTACATCCGAGAAGGCCGGAAGCAATGAGTCCAGGCAGTGTGGGGCATTCCCAGCGGCACGACGCCGCCATTTTGATTGTCGATGATGCGCCGGCCAACCTTGAGCTGCTGCGCAAGCTGATGAGCGAACAGGGTTATCAAACCTATGTCGCCACGTCCGGCGAACGGGCGCTGGAGATCGCCCAGCGCGCCCATCCCGACCTGATCCTGCTCGACGTGCTGATGCCGGACATGGATGGCATCGAAACGTGCCGCCGCCTCAAGCAGCATCCGCTGACGCAGGGCATTCCCGTCATCTTCATGAGCGCCAGGACAGAAACGGAAGATGTGGTGGCCGGTTTCGACTGCGGCGCCGTCGACTACATCAGCAAACCGCTGCGCATGGCCGAAGTGTGTGCGCGCGTGCGCGCCCAGCTGCACATCCGCAGCAGCAATGAAACCCAGCAGGAACAGGCCGAGCGCCTGCGCACCATCGTCAACAACATGGCCGAGGGCCTGCTGATCATCGAGGCGGACGGGCGCATCCAGTACACCAACCCCGCCTGCGACCAGTACCTGGGCTACCGCGAAAACGAACTGGCCGGACGCTCGATCGCTGAACTGCTCAGCCCCTTGGTGACGCAGGAATACCTCGATTACTTCACCATGTACGCTGCCAATCCGGAGACGGCGCACAACCACGGCACGCGCGAAGTGGCGATCCGCCACCGCAACGGCGCGACGCTGAGCATGGACCTGACGCTCACGCCCATGTATCTGCGCCAGCCCCTGTACATCGGCCTGCTGCATGACATCACGCACCACAAGCAGTCCGAGAACGCCTTGCAGCGCGCCGCCTACCTCGACCCACTGACAAAGATCGCCAACCGCCGGCATTTCGACAGTTTCCTGGAAAAAGAGTGGCAGCGCGCCGTGCGCGGCGCCACCGCCCTGTCGCTGGTGGTGCTCGACGTCGACCACTTCAAGCTATACAACGACAGCCTGGGCCATCCGGCCGGCGACAGCTGCCTGCAGCAGGTGGCGCAAGCCATCGCCTCGCATGCCGCCCGCCCGGGCGACCTGGCAGCCCGCTACGGCGGCGAGGAATTCGTCATGCTGTTCGCCGACACCGACGCCGACGGCGCCCTGCATCTGGCAGAAGCCATCCGCATGCACATCGAAGCACTGCAACTGCCGCACCCCCGCTCCGCCACCTCGCCGTGGATCACCGTCAGCATCGGCGTGGCAACCATCTTCCCGCACCAGCTGGACGACCGCGAAGCGCTGTTCGTCGCCGCCGACCGCGCCCTGTACGTGGCCAAGGAAGGGGGGCGCAACCAGGTGCGCGCCACGCATTCGGGCAGCATGGCCCGGGAAATGGTCAAGGCGCTCGTCCAGCCCTAGCCACCTTCACCTTCACCTTCACCTTCACCTTCACTTTTCAGGATAGCCGGTAATGTCGGCTATCTCGCGGTACAGGGGCTGCAGCCGCGCGTACATCTTCTGGTACACGCGCCGATACAGTTGCTCATAGACCTTGCTGTGTCCGGAGTTCGGCTGGAATACCTTGCCCTTGCGCGTCATGGCTTGCACGGCGGCGGGAAAATCCGCATGCCAGCCCAGCCCCACGGCAGCGGCGATGGCCGCGCCCAGGCCCGAACTTTCATACACGTGGGCGCGCGCGGCGGGCAAGCCGAAGATGTCGGCCGTCAGCTGCATGGCCGCGTCGCTTTGCGAGCCACCGCCCGCGATGCGCAGCTCCGTAATGGCAATACCGCTGCGCCGCTCGATGCGCTCCTTGCCTTCGCGCAGCGCATACGCGAGGCCTTCGAGAATGGCGCGGTAGATGTGCGCGCGCGTGTGCACGTCGCCAAAGCCGATCATGGCGCCTTTCGCTTCCGGGCCAGGCACCTTGATGCCAGGGCTCCAGTACGGCTGCAGCATCAATCCCATGGACCCGGGCGGCACGGCCTCGACCAGACGGTCGAACAGCGCCTCGGCGGACAAGCCCGTGCCATCTTCGGCGGCCGCCGCCCGTTCGCGGTCGCCGAACTGCTCCTTGAACCAGTTGACCATCCAATAGCCGCGAAAAATCTGCACTTCCGTACTGTAGGCGCCCGGCATGGCGGCTGGATACGGCGGAATAAAGCGCGTCACTTCCACGTAGTTGCGGTTGGTCGTGTTGATGGTGGCCGTGGTGCCGTAACTGAGGCACGCCACATGCGGTTCGACGCAGCCGGCGCCCAGCACTTCACACGCCTTGTCGGCGGCGGCCGCCAGCAAGGGCGTACCCTCGGGGATGCCCGTCACCGCGGCGGCAGCCCTGGTGATGGCACCCATGCGCGTGCCCGGCGTCACCAGCTCCGGCAGCATGGAACGTTGAATCGCCAGTGCCTGCCACTTCCAGTCGAAGCGCCCGGCCCAGGCGTGGCGCTTGTAGTCGAACGGGATGTAGGCCACCTGCGAACCCGTCGAATCGATATACTTTCCGCAGAGGCGGTGATTCAGAAAACCCGACAGCAGCAGGAATTTGTGCGTGCGGCGCCAGATATCGGGCTGGTGTGCCGCGATCCAGTTGATCTCGGCCTCGCGGCGGAAGTACGCGATCGTGCCCTCGAGGCGCGTGACGCGGAAAGCGGCGCGCCACCAAGGCGCCAGCCGGGGAATCTGGCGCGTGCTGCGCTGGTCCAGCCAGGTGATGGCGGGACGCAGGGGTACGCCATGTTCATCCACGTTGACCACCGTGCCGCGCTGCGTGGTCACGGCCACGCCTACGACCGACGATTTTTCAATGACAGTGCTGCGCCACAGCTGCTGGCACGCTTCGCACACAGCTTGCCAGTAACCGTCGGCATCATGCTCGGCCCAGCCGGGATGCTCGGAGAAATACGGATCGAGGAACACTTGCGCCTTGGACGCCAGCTTGCCATCCCTGTCGAACAGCAGCGCGCGCACGCTTTGCGTGCCATTGTCGATGGAGAGTATATATGGGCCATTGCCCGCTACGGAGTCCATGGTTATGCCACGCTGGCCAGTGCGGAGCGCAGCGCCTGCAGCAGCGCCTGCGGATCTTTTTCCGGCTGCGCGCTGAACACGGGCGCTTCCCAGTCCTGCCCGCGCACGGCCACCACGCGCAAGCGTCCCTGTTCGCTCCAGGCCGGATACCAGCCGACGTCGACGATGTCGCCATTCGCGCACGTGATTTGCAGCAGGTCTTCCCCCAGATCGTCGACGAGGACATCCACGGGCTGGCGCAGGTCCAGCGGCGACAGGCTGTCATAGGTGATGCGGGCCTCGCCCAGCGCCAGGGGCTGGCCAAACAGGATGGTCTCGATGATGCTCTCCTCTTTTATATTTTTATCTTTGCTTCAGTTGCCTTGCGGCACGCTGTAATGACTGCGCCACAGGGCCAGGTAGCGCGCCTGTTCCGCCTCCCAGCACGCATCGTCCCAGCCCAGTTCACGCTGGCAGATGGCACGCAGGCGCGGCATGATAGCAAGCGCGCCGCCTGCCAGCTGCAAACCGAGGCGCGTGCGCCGCAACAACAGGTCGTCCAGGTGCTGCACATCCTCGTTGCGCGCGCCCCAGCGCAGCTGCGCCCACAGGGTTTGCGTGCCGGGAATCTGCTCCAGTTCGCCGTCGTGCGCCGCATCGCACAGGGCTTGCGCGGCCGCGCCATGACGGCCCAGCAGGCGCGCGCGCTGTTCGACATCGAGCAGCAAGGCCTTGCCCGACAGGGGCGGCGTGGCGTCAAAAATAGGCAAGGGCGTCAAATCCGCCTGCCAGCCCGGCAGCAGCGGCGCGGCGCAGCGCAGCGCGTCAAGGGCGATCACGCGAAACGTCGTCAGCTTGCCGCCGGCCACCGTCAGCAAGCCGTTTTCCAGCCATAGCGCATGTTCGCGCGCTTCCTTCGACGGGTCAAGCTGGCCGCTGTCGATGACGGGCCGCACACCGGCAAACGTGGCCAGCACATCGTCTTCGCCCAGCGCCAGCTGCGGGAACTGCCAGCGCAGCGCTGTCATCAGATAATCGAGTTCGCCGCGCGTGATGGCAGGCTCCAGGTCCAGGCTGGCGCCGTGATCGACATCGGTGGTGCCCACCAGGGTCACGCCCTCCCATGGATACGCAAACACGGGACGGCCATCCTGCGGGTGCATCAGGCTGACGGCTTGCGCCAGCGGCAGGCGCCAGGCAGGCAGCAGCAGATGGCTGCCGCGCAGGGGCCGCAGCTTCGGCTTTTCTCCCACCTGGCCGCGCAGGCCGTCGGCCCAGGCACCCGTGGCGCTGATCACCAGGCGCGCGCGCACGCTGTCTACCGCGCCGTCGAGCGCATCGTGCAAACTGGCGCCGACGACCTTGTCGCCCTCGCGCAGCAGTGATTCCACGCCCAGGTAATTGAAGGCCACGCCGCCATGGCGCCGCGCTTCCTGCAGCACGCGCAGCACCAGGCGCGCGTCGTCTGTCTTGGCATCCTGATACAGCATGCCGCCCCTCAGCCCTTCGCGCTGGACGTGCGGCGCCAGCATGGAAAAATCGACGGCATTAACATAGCGGCGCGCGCGCCGGCCCGCCATCACGTCATAAATGGCCAGGCCCAGCATGAATTGGCGCCGCCCCGGTTTTCTGCCGGCGTAGTCGCCAAAGGCAAAGCCCTGCGGCTCGACCAGGCCCGCCGCATCCGTCAGCAAGGCTTGCCGCTCATGCACCGATTCGCGCGTCAGCGCGAACTGTCCCTGCTTCAGATAACGCAAGCCGCCGTGCACCAGCTTCGAGGAGCGACTCGACGTACCCCAGGCGAAATCGCGCTGCTCCACCAGCAGCGCCTTCAGGCCGCGCCGCGATGCTTCCAGCAGGATGCCGGCGCCCGTGATGCCGCCGCCGACGATCAGCACATCCCAGTCGCGCGCCAGGAGGCCAGGCAGATCCGCCCTGCTCACAATGGGCCTCCGACGTCAGGCAGCAGTTTGCCGGGGTTCATCATGCCCTGCGGGTCGACCTGACGGAACAGCGCGCGCATGGCCGCGATGCCCAATTCTCCCTTTTCGGCGGCCAGCCACGGCGCGTGGTCCGTGCCCACGCCATGCTGGTGGCTGATAGTGCCGCCATTGGCCACGATGGCGGCGCAGGCGGCGTCTTTCAAGGTACGCCAGCGCGCCATGTTTTCTTCATACGTATGCGCCAGCCGGTACACATACGTGGTGTAGACGCTGGCGCCCTGCGCGTACACGTGCGACAGATGCGTGTATGCGTGCACCTGCTCGCCATGCGCCGCCAGCGCATTGGCACCTGCCTGCTCCAGCGCCGCCATCATCGCCGTAACACGGGGCCAGTCAACGGCCGTTTCCACCGTATCGATGACATAGCCGTGTTCCCAGGCGCCATTGCGCAGGTAGACGTTGCGAAATCTCCCCTGCTTCCACTTGTCGCCCATGTGGCGTCCCACGTGCACGCCCTTGTGCCGCCGCGCCAGCGCCAGGGCGCCGCGCAGGGCCGCGCGCGCCGGTTTCGCGTCTCCGCTGACGCCCACCATCAGCATGCATTTTTCTTCCGCACAGCCGCGCAGGGACAGGTAGCGCTCCAGCAGTCCCACCAGTCTTTCATGCCCGGCCAGGGTCAGCATGGTTTTCGTCTCGAGCGCGTTCGACAGGCGCAGCATGCACAGGGGCAGGCGCGACTGGGCCAGCGCCCGCACGGCCGCCTGAGCCTTGCCCCAGTCGGCGAAAAACACGGCATGGAATGCTTCGTAGGGCGGCAGCGGCGAGACGCGCACGGTGGCCTGCGTCAGGATGCCCAGCCGCCCCTCGGAACCAAGCACCATTTCGCGCAGGTCGATGCCGGCCGCCGAGGCGGGAAACGTGGGGATGTTCATGGTGCCGGACGGCGTTTCCACCTCACCGCCCGCGAACAGCTGCTCGATGCGGCCATAGCGCAGCGATTGCTGGCCCGACGAGCGCGTGGCGATCCAACCGCCCAGGGTGGAGTATTCGAACGACTGCGGATAGTGGCCCAGGGTATAGCCGTGCGCGCGCAGCTGCGCTTCCAGGTCGGGGCCATACACGCCCGCGCCAAACGTGGCCAGCTGCGCTTCGCGGTCCAGGTGGCCCAGCGCAGACAAACGCCGGAGGCTCAGCGCCAGCACGGGGCGCGGCCCCGCCGCCACCGTCAGGTGCCCTGCCACGCTGGTGCCGCCACCGTGGGGTATCACGGCCACGCACGCCTGGCGCGCATACTCGAGCAGCTGGCGCACTTGCAGCGCGCTGTCGGGAAAGGCCACGCCATCGGGCACGGCGCCGATGCGACCGTGGCGCAATTTAAACCAGTCGGGCAGGCTTTGGCCCAGCGCATGACGCACGCGCGTGGCGGGCGTGGTATCGATCAGCGGATGCGGCGCCAGGCGCGACGCGGGCACTTGCGCGCAAACGTCGTCCAATGTGGCGTCCTGCATGCCGCTGCCCGGCCCAAGGCGCTCGCCCAAAAAAGCCAGTGCCTCCGCGCTCAGCGCATACGTGACGCTCTCGTCCCCCCACCCATTCCAGCGTTGCATCGACATCCCCTGTGTTTGGCCAGTTGCGCGCCACGGCGGCTTGCTATACTGTCCTTGCCTGATTTTCTTGCTAGATCAATAGCATATGCCGCCTAAGACGAAGGGTATTGGTTTTTCATGACAATTGCATTGTTCCATCATGCCAGGCATTGACAGCCGCGACGCGGAAGGCCGGGTCGCCGGCGCCTATCTGCAGCCGCTGCTCGAAGCGGCCGGCGCGCACGGCATCACTGCCACCATATTGGCAAGCGCGGCCGGCGTGGCGCCGCACAGCCTGGAAGCGACAGCGGCCAGTCTGGCCGCGCACGACTACGTGCGCCTGCTCGATGCGGGCGCGCAGTTGGCGGGCGACGCGCATTTCGGCCTGCACGTGGGCCAGCGGGTGCGCATGGGCACTTACAGCGCGTATGGCCTGATTTTACTCAGTTGCAGCAACGTGGGCCAGGCGCTGGAACAGACGGCGCGCTATGAACGGCTGGCGCACGACCTGGGCCGCTCGACCCTGCAGCGCGATGGAGCTCTCGCGCATTACCGCTGGACCAGCCACTATCCGGGCGCCAGCCGGCACCTGGTCGACAGCGTCTTTGCCGGCATCCGCGTGTGCGGCGACTGGCTGGCGGGCATGCCGTTGCCGCCGGCGCAACTGGCGTTTACCCATGATGGCGGCGGCGACTTGCTGCGCCACGCCGCGCACCGCGACGAATACGTGCGCGTGCTGGGCAGCCTGCCCGCCTTTGGCGCCAGCGCCAACACGGCCACCTTTGACGCGCAATTGCTGGACTGGCCCGTGCCGAACGCCGACGTCAGCCTGTACCCCGTACTGTGCCAGCATGCGGAACAACTGCTGGCGCAGCGCCATGCCGCAGCAGAGAACGGCGGCGCCATCGAGGCGCAGGTACACGCGGCCATCGTGGCCGGCTTGCGCCAGGGTTCGGCGCGGCTGGCCAGCGTTGCCGCCACGCTGGCCGTCACGCCGCGCACCCTGCAGCGTAAGCTGGCCGACGCGGGCACCAGCTTCCAGGCCCTGCTGGACCAGGCCCGCTACGGCCTGGCGCGCGATTATTTGCGCGCACCGGATTTGTCGCTGGTCGACATCGCCTTCCTGCTGGGCTACCAGGAACAAAGCGCCTTCAATCACGCGTTTCGCACCTGGTCGGGCACCAATCCCGGCGCCTGGCGCTTGCAAGAAATGCAGGCAAGGCAAGTCGGTTTGTAGGCGTGCACGGGCCATGCCTGGCGCGTTTTCTGGCTATACTGGCATAGTCTGAATTCCACGATCACTCCAACCCGCAATGCAAAGGATTAATATGCAACTCAAAGACAAAGTCGCACTGATTACCGGCGCCGCCAGTGGTATCGGCAAGGAAATGGCCATTGAATACGCGAAACAAGGCGCCAAGGTGGTCATCGCCGACCTTGCCCTGGAAGCGGCCAGCAAGACGGCCGAAGAAATCAGGCAGTCGGGCGGCCAGGCGTTTGCCGTCGCCATGGATGTCTCCAGCGAAGCGCAGGTCGACAAGGGCGTGGCGGATGCCGTGGCCCACTTTGGCGGCATCGATGTCCTGATCAGCAACGCAGGCATCCAGATCATCAGCCCCGTCGTCGACTACCCGTTCGATCAGTGGAAAAAGATGCTGGCCATCCACCTGGACGGCGCTTTCCTTACCACGCGCGCCTGCATGCGCGAAATGATCAAGGCGGGCCGCGGCGGCGCCATCATCTACATGGGTTCCGTGCATTCGCACGAAGGGTCTCCCTTCAAGAGCGCCTACGTTGCCGCCAAGCACGGCTTGCTTGGCCTCGCCAAGGTCGTGGCCAAGGAAGGCGCAAAAGATCACATCCGCGCCAACGTCATCTGCCCCGGCTTCGTGCGCACGCCGCTGGTCGACAAGCAAATCCCCGAACAGGCGGCCCAGCTGAACATCAGCGAAGAAGATGTGATCAAGAAAGTGATGCTGAAAGACACGATTGACGGCGAATTCACCACCACGCAGGACGTGGCGCAAACGGCCGTCTTCCTGGCAGCCTTCCCGTCGACGGCGCTGAGCGGCCAGTCTATCGTAGTGAGCCACGGCTGGCACATGCAGTAACACCTGGCGTTTACGGCAGGCGGCGCCGTCCGCCTGCATCACCGCAACCGAAGGACTTCCCCATTGCAAGACAATACTTACCGTCACCCGCGCGCGGGCTGGCCAGGACGCCTGTTTGCCGCGCTCGCCAACTGCACGCACTTTGCCAACGTGCGCCAGGCTGTCATGTCCCGCCTGCCTTTCCTTACCCTGCACAGCGACGTGCGCGACGTCGTCTACGTGAGCTGGCTGGTGGACGCCCGGGCAGCGCAGCGGCTGTTGCCCGCCGGCGTGACCTTGTGGCAGCGCGACGGCAAGACGCCGTTTACCGTGCTGAGCTACCGCCACGGACATTTCGGCCCTGCCCTGCCAGGCCCCTTGCGCCGGCTGCTGCCATCGCCCCTGCAAAGCAACTGGCGTTTATATCTGGACCATACGCCACGGGGAGCGCCCGACGTGCCCTGCGTGTTTTTTTTGAAAAACATCATGGATGGCTTGCCACATGCGCTGGGCACGCGGCTGTTCAGCGATATATTACCGACGCACCTGGCCGACAACATGACACTGGAAGTCAGCGCCACGCAGGCGCACTGCAGCATTGCAGGCGGCACCGGCAGCGCCCCTGCGCTGGATGTGCAGGCAGACATCACCGCGAAGCATGATCTTGATGCCGACTGGCAAGCGCTGTTCGGTAACTGGCACGATGCCGTCGCCTTCCTGGCTTGCCAGGATGCGGCCATCGCGCACGTGCCGCGCAACGGCAAGCTGGTTTTCGGCGAAATCGACCTGCCCGTTGATGTGGATCAAGTGCAAGCGCTGACGGCCTTGCGCGCCGACTGCGGCATGCTGGGGCAACTGCCGCCCCTATCGAAGCCGTTTGCCTTTCTCGTACCGCAAGTGGACTTCAAGGCGCTGTCAGAGCGCCTGCTGTAGCGCGGCGGCGCTCCGGTGCGCGCAGGGGCTTGGCAGGGCCCGCCTGCCCCCGGCTCCGCCGTTCCAGCTTGAACAAGGCCATGGCTTGCTCCAGTTGCAAGGCCTGGTCTTGCAGCGACGCAGAGGCGGCCGCCGATTCCTCCACCAGCGCCGCGTTCTGCTGCGTCACCTCGTCCATCTGCGTGACGGCCATGTTGACCTGGCCGATGCCATGGCTCTGCTCTCGCGAGGCCGAGGCGATCTCCTCCATGATGCCATGCACGCCCTGCACGGCGCCCAGCATCTCGGCGCTGCTGGCGCCCGCCTGTTGCGCCAGCTTCGCGCCCGCCTGCACCTGGGCCAGCGATGCCGTGATCAATTGCTTGATTTCCGTGGCCGCCGACGCACTGCGCTGGGCCAGGCTGCGCACCTCCCCCGCCACGACGGCAAAACCACGTCCCTGGTCGCCCGCGCGCGCCGCTTCCACGGCCGCGTTCAGGGCGAGGATATTGGTCTGGAAGGCAATGCCTTCGATAATGCCCGTAATGTCGCCGATTTTCTTCGACGATGCGTTAATTTCCGCCATCATGCTCACCACCTGGCCGACGATCTCGCCGCCGCGCCCCGCCAGGCCATGCACCTTGCCCGCCATGTCGCTGGCTTGCACGGCGTTGCCGCTGTTTTGCTGCACCGTGGCCGCCAGCTGCTCCATGCTCGATGCCGTCTGCTCCAGGGCCGATGCCTGCGCTTCGGTGCGGCCCGACAAGTCCATATTGCCGGCGGCAATTTCCTGGCTGGCCATGCTGATGCGCAGGAAATTGCCACGCACATCGCCGACGATGGAGTGCAAGTTCACGCGCAACTGGCGCAAGGAGCGCAGCAGCTGCCCCATCTCGTCGCGCCGCGTGGTGTCGAACTCGCCTGTCAGGTCGCCGCCTGCCATCACGTCGCAGGCCTGGCGCGCCTGCTGCAAGGGCTGCAGCACGGCGCGGTACAAGCTATGCCAGAAATACAGGGTCGCGCACAGGGCCACCGCGGACAGGCCCGTCAGCCAGCCGCCCGCGCTTGCCGGCAGCACGCCCGCAGTCCACGCCAGCTGCAGCAGCAATACCAAACTCAGCAAACCCAGGTTCCAGCCAATGCGCTTGCCCAGCGCCAGGTCGCGCAAGCTGAGCACCTTGGCCAGCCAGCCCGTGCGCACCGCCGCGCCCTGGCTGATGACGATGCCATCGGCCTGCCCCGCCTTGATGCGCGCGTACAGGGCGGATGCCTGCGCCACCTGCTGGCGCGTCGGTTTGGTGCGCACGGACATGTAGCCGACAGCCACGCCATCCTCGACCACCGGCGTCACGTTCGCCAGCACCCAGTAGTAATCGCCATTCTTGCAGCGATTCTTGACCATGCCGCTCCACGAACGCCCTGAGCGGATGGTGGCCCAGAAATCGGCAAACGCTTCGACCGGCATGTCCGGATGGCGCAGAATGTTTTGCGGCGCGCCTATCAACTCTTCCCCACTGTAACCGCTGACGGCGATGAAGTACGGGTTCGCATACGTGATATTGCCTTGCAAGTCGGTAGTCGAGACGATGGTCTCGGTATCGCTCAGATTGATCTCGGTATCGCTGACGGGAAGATTGAGTCGCATGGTCACATCCTCAGAGGTAGCCCGTACGGTGACGGGTAAGCGGACAAGGCACAGTCGCCAGAAAGGAAAACGGACGCGGCACTGGCACCCTTATTTTAATATTTTGTTATTAACAAAATATACTTAATTCCAGCCGTGGCTTGCGCTATGCCACGGCTGGTTCGCCGGCCCAGTAACGGTCGACGTCCAGCAAGCCCCACCGCTCCGCGCTTTCCGTGGAAACAACGCGCTCTTGGCAACCTGGCGCCGCCAAGTCAATGACGCAGGGTGCGATACAGGTGCCGGCGCGGATGGAAAAAAACACGCGTACCGTGGGCGAAGTCAGCGTCTTGCCCGCCGCCTGCCCCACCACCACGGCCAGGCGCTCCGATTGCAGGCGCACCAGGGTGCCCAGCGGATAAATGCCCAGGCATTTGACGAAGGCGGCAAACAGTCTCGCGTCCAGATGCCCGCCGCGCCAGGCCGCCATGCGGCGCAGCGACTCGGCCGGGCACCAGCCCTTCTTGTACGGCCGGTTCGAGGTGATCGCGTCGTACACGTCGCAGATGGCGCCCATGCGCGCATACAGGCTGATTTCCTCGCCACACAAACCCTTGGGATAACCGCTGCCATCGAGTTTTTCATGGTGGTGCAGACACACGTCCAGCGCCACCGGATCGATATCGCCCACCTCGATCAGCATGCGATGGCCGGCCGCCGCATGGGCGCGCACGGAGGAAAATTCCACTTCGCTCAGGCTGCCCGGCTTGTTGAGGATGGCGGACGGTACGGCCATCTTGCCGATATCGTGCAGCAAACCCGCCAGGCCGGCCGAGCGCACCTGCTCGGGCGCCAGACCCAGTTCCCTGGCCAGCGCCGTCATCAGCGCGCACACGGCCACCGAATGCATATACGTGTAATTGTCGGCGGTCTTCAGGCGTGCCAACCCCAGCAGCACGTCGCCACCGCGCAGCACCGAGGCGGCGATATCATCGACCAGCTCGTAGGCCTGCGCCGCCGACAGGGCCTTGCCCATGCGCGCCTCGTCGAACATCGTCTGCACGGCCTGGCGCGAGCGCTCCAGCAGGCGCCGGGCGTGCGCCATTTCCTCTTCGCGCGAGCGGGCCGGGCCAGCATGGGCTGCGGGCGCGGGCGCTGCATTTGCGACTGGCGGTTCCACAGCAGCGAACGATGCGCATGCCGATGCCGGTTCCGCCAGCGCCAGCCCGCGCGCCGTGTCGATCCACACCTCGCAGAGGCGTGCCGCGCGGATACGCTCCAGGTCAGCCGGCGACTCGAGCAGGAAGGAACGCGTCCAGAAAGGGGTATCGAGCCAGGAGCGGCCGAGGCGCTCGACATACATTCCCAGTACCAGTTCATTACTCGTTATTTTTTTCAGCAAGGCGACTCTCCAGACATGCACATTGCGGCATTTACTTTCGCATTATCAATATCATACGCCAAAAAATAATGATTAAAACAAATAAATTAGTTTATATGGTGAAATCACAACAAATTCAGCAATAATCACCAATTCTATCACTTTCATTGAAAACAAGTAATTAATTGATAAATTTATCAATTAATCCATATTAATTGAAAGAGATGCTGGCGCTATAGGGGAAGGAATGTCTGCCTGCCGCCGGGCGCATGTCTGATGGACGCGCAGCAATGCCCGGGCAGGAGTGTGGGGATGAGGTGTGGGAATGCGGCCGCTGGCGCGCCGCACTTTGATACGTGAGCGGTGTGACGTCCGGCAGCTTAACGCGGCACGTAGCGCCAGTTGCCGCGTTCCAGCATGACGGTCAGTTCCGTATTGAAGCCTTGCGGGCGGCTCGGCAGGCTCAATTCCGTATCGCATACCAGGTAGCCAGTCTTGCGCTGGACATCGCACTCGTTGACGACCTTGACCTGCATGGTGCTCTGCGCTTCCTGCATCTGCACATCCTTGGCCGCTTCCGGATTGCGCGCCACTTCTTCCTTGGCCCAGGCGCGTATCATCGCTTGCGCCTCGGCCGGCGAGGGTCCCGCGAACTTGGCGTTCTTGCGCTCGACGCCGACCCAGGTGTCGCCTTCATTGCGCAGCGGCAATACATTAAAACCGTCGCGCATGCCGGCGCTCATGCCAACCAGGCACACCACTTCGCCCGGCACTTCCAGCGAATCCTGGCAACCCTGCAGGCTCTTGACCTTGACGGCGATCGGTACCGGCATAGCCGATTGCATCTTGGCTTGGGTCTTGGCCACGCCCTCCTGCACGGCAGCCTGGATTTGCTCCAGCGTGGGCATGGTGGCGGCATGGACCGGCAAGGCGGCGAACAGGGCGGCGGCGGTCAGGGTGAGAGTAGTCAGGCGCATGGGTATCGAGAGTAGTCGTCAAAGGCCGGCAGTCTAGCACTTTGCATAAAAACAGCTGTTTCTGTAAGAAAACATCTGCGCGCCCGACCACTCGACCAACTGACACCGCCGACCGGCTAACCGACTGTCAACTCCCGCAACAAGCACGTCTTTATTGCTATGATGTCGGGCTGCCGGCGGTACAGCCGGCCACGTCAATACCATATCAATAACGTCGTCATAAGAATCGGGAGTTTGAATGAGTTTACGTCTGCTGCTCTTGGGAGCATTCAGTGCCGCCATGGCCACCACCGCCGCCGTTGCTGCAGAACCGGCGCTGGCCGCGCCACGTGGTTTCACCGTCGAAGACATGGTCGCCATGGAACGCGTGGGTAGCCCCGTGCTGTCGCCGGACGCCACGCGCGTCGTCTACACGGTGCGTACCACCAACCTGGACAAAAACCGCGGCAACACGCAGCTGTGGATGATCGACCTGCGCGCGCCGAACGCGGCGCCACGCCAGCTCACGCGCGGCGATGCCAGCGCCAGCGACCCGCAATGGTCGCCAAACGGCGACGCCATCTACTTCCTCTCGGGCCGTTCCGGCTCCTCACAAGTGTGGCAGCTTCCCCTCAACGGCGGCGAAGCGGCCAAGGTCACCGACCTGGCGCTGGAAGTCGACACCTACCGGCTGTCGCCGCAGGGCGATCGCCTGGCCTTCAGCATGGGCGTCTTCCTCGATTGCGCGGATATCGCCTGCACCAAGAAGCGCCTGGATGAAAAAGCCAAGAACAAGGCGAGCGGCATGGTCTACGACCAGATGTTCGTGCGCCACTGGGATACTTGGGCCGACGGCCGACGCAACGCGCTGTACTCGGCGCCCATCGACGCCACCGGCAAGGTCAGCGCCACGCCCGTTAGCCTGAGCGGCACCCTCGATGGCGACGCGCCATCGAAGCCCTTCGGCGACAATGGCGAATACCACTTCAGCCCGGACGGCAAGACGGTAGCCTTCTCCGTGCGGGTGGCCGGTCGCACGGAATCGTGGTCGACCAACTTCGACGTCTACACTATTCCAGCAACTGGTGGCCAGGCGCCGCGCAACCTCACCGCCGACAATCCCGCCTGGGATGCCAAGGCCACCTACTCGCCCGATGGCCGCACCCTGGCCTATGTGGCCATGACCAAGCCGGGCTTCGAGGCGGACCGCTTCCACCTGGTCTTGATGGATGTCGCCACAGGCAAGAAGCGCACCGTGGCCGACGACTGGGACCGTTCCGTGGCCGACTTCCGCTGGACGCCGGATGGCAAGGCCTTCCTCGTCGCCGCCGATGACGTAGGCCAGCACCGTCTGTTCCACATCGACGCGGCCAGCGGCAAGGTCAATGCGCTGACTGGCAAGGGCGCCGTGGGCGACTTCGACGTGCGCGGCAACACCATCGTGCTGGCGCAAGCCAACCTGGCCTCGGGCGCGCAGCTGTACACGCGCAAGCTCGACGCGAAGTCGGAAAACGCGCCGATGGTCCAGCTGACGAAACAGAATGCGCAAGCGCTGGCCGATGTGCGTTTCGGCGAATATGAACAATTCTCGTTCGCGGGCGCGAATGGCGAAACCGTCTACGGCCACGTGATGAAGCCATGGAACGCCAAGGCGGGTGAAAAGTATCCTGTCGCATTCCTCGTGCACGGCGGCCCGCAAGGCAGCTTCGGCAATAGCTGGAGCTACCGCTGGAATCCGCAAGTGTATGCAGGCGCCGGCTACGCCACCGTCTTCATCGACTTCCACGGCTCCACCGGCTATGGCCAGAAGTTCACGGACTCCATCAGCGGCGACTGGGGCGGCAAGCCGCTGGTCGACCTGCAAAAGGGCCTGGAAGCGGCCACCAAGAAGTTTCCATGGCTGGACCGCGAGCGCAGCTGCGCGCTGGGCGCGTCGTACGGCGGCTACATGATGAACTGGATCGCCGGGAACTGGCCGGACGGCTTCAAATGCCTGGTCAACCACGATGGCGTGTTCGACAATCGCGGCATGGCTTACGCGACGGAAGAACTCTGGTTCACCGAATGGGAAAACGGCGGCCCGTACTACGATGCGCCAGCCAAGCACGAACAGTTCAATCCCGTGAACTTCGTGAAAAACTGGAAGACGCCGATGCTGGTGGTCCAGGGCGACCTGGACTTCCGCATCCCCACCGCGCAAGGCCTGGGCACCTTCACGGCGCTGCAGCGCCAGGGTATCCCGAGCAAGCTGCTGGTCTTCCCTGACGAAAACCACTGGGTGCTGAAACCGGCCAACTCGCTGCTGTGGCATCACACGGTTTTGGATTGGTTGAATACCTACACCAAGAAGTAAGCGGGTGAATGTCGGATTACGGCCTTTGGCCTCGGCGGCCCCGCCTAATCCGAACTACCCTCGATTTCCACAATAAAAAGCCGCGCGGTGCATCCAGCACCGCGCGGCTTTTTGTTTTGTAGGTCGGATTAGCGGCGCGCGCGCCGCGTAATCCGACACTGCACATCATATCAATACGTATTGAGCGCCTTGGCGAACTTCACGATCCACAAACGGCTTGGACGTTCACGGTCGTCGCCGCGCGCCACGCGGATGGTATTGCCCGCAGTGCAGCCGACGGCAGCGCTGGTGACGATGGCGCCGTTCGCGTCGACCGTGCACTTGGTCACGTCGGCGTCCGCCACTTCCACGCCATTCGCGTCAAAGATCTTGGTTTTCAGGCCGAAGTCATTGTCGTTGGCCAGCGCGATGGTGGAGTCGTCGATCAGGGTCAGTCCTTCCGCCTTTTCCGCCGCCCAGCCGATGGCGTTCAAGTCCAGCAGCAGGGTTTTCTTGAGCGGCATGACAGCGGCCCAGTCGGCGCCATTGACGGCCGCGCCGCCCATGCTGCTCTTTTCCAGGTCGGAGGTCGTCGCGTTGAAGGCGGCGGCCGCGATATCGGTGGCGCCCTTCAATTCGACCAGCATCAGTTTATTGAAGACCTTGCCCGATGGCGCGGCACCCTGCTCGATGACGAGGAACTTGCCGCCGCCCAGCGCCACCATGTCGCCCAGCTTGGCATTGCCCGTGCGGCCATCCTGGTAATCGGCCGCATTCAGGGGATACGCATACATCTTGCCGCTGGTGCCCGTCGTCGGATCGAATTCGATCCAGCGCGTAAAGCGGGCGAAACGCTCCACCTGTTCATTTTTCTTCGTCACCGAGTACGGTGCCGTGCCATCGGACAGGGGGCTTTGCAGGAAGGCGTACAGCTTGTCGTTGCTCGTGTCGAGGGTCATGCCTTCCATGCCCCGGTTCGCGCGGCGCTTGGCGAACAGCGCCGGCAAGCCCTTGCCCGGCTCGTACTTGGCCTGGATGATACCCGTGGCCGCATCGATCCTGATGATGAAGGGGCCGTATTCGTCGGACACCCACAGCGCGTTGCGCTTCGCATCGACGACGATGGCTTCCGAATCGAGGCCGCCCGCGTTGAAGACGGCCTTGCCGGCCGGGTCGAACTTCATCACATCCATGACGGGAATCTCGGCCGAATTGCCCACCGCGCCCACCGGCACGGGCAAGCCCGAGGTGTTCACCGTGGCGGACACCTTGATCGGCGTCGACGAAGTCAAGATGGCGCCGTTCTTGCCCACCGTGAGCACGCCAAAAGAGGGAGTAAAGCTGGGCGACGGGAAGATCTTGCTGCCGATGGTGCCCTTGCCCGATGGATCGGGCACCAGCGGACCGTCGCCGTTCGGGCCGCGGTCCGTCAAGCCATAGAACTCCAGGTCGCCCGCCGCATTCTTGCCCTTGTAGGCCAGGCCGGAGCCGTACGACGGCAAAAAGCCGTTCGGGAACTCGCCCTTGATCTTGGCATTCGCGCCTTCGTACGGTACATAGTATTTGTCCGCCGCCTGGATCTGGTAGCGCGTCACCGTGACTTTCACTTCGCCGACCGAATTAGCCTGCGTCAGCGCTTCATTGAAGGGCGCACCCACCTTGGAAGCGAGGGTGTCTTCGAAATGCTCGCGCACGAGGGCGCGGCGCTCCCCGTCGACCGTGCGGCTGGCGAATTTTCCGCCCGCGCTGCTCAAGTGTGCGGCCAGGGCCGTATTGAATACGGCGGGGGCGCTGGCAAAGTCCAGTGTCTTGCCGGCCAGCGCCGTCTTCACTTCGGCCGTGAGCTTGATGCCGTTCGACGGATCGCTGTCGTCATCGAGCAGTTGCAGCGCCAGCAGGCGGTTGACGACCTTGTCGTCCGCCACATTCGTGCTGCCGGCCAGCGCCAGCGGCGTGACGACGGCGCCGCATGGCGCCGAACCCAGGGCCAGGCCGCCCACACTGAAAGCCACCGTCTCGCCAGGGTTGCAAATGAATTCGCCCTTGGCATTGGTGCTGGCCTTGGCCGCACTACCGGCCACGTAATCGAGGCCCTCCACCGCGCCGTCGAGGAAGACGCCCGTCTGCGCCACGGGCTTGGCCGGTTCCGCCGGCGTATTATCGCTGCCGCCGCAAGCGGACAGGCACAAGCCGGCGGCGATGGCCAGCAGGGTCAGTTTCGGGGTCGGTATCAGGGTCGCTGCGACGTTCATGCATTCCTCGGTTCAGGTTGAGAGTGAAACCGAGGAGATTAGCTGGGCATAATGACAAGGTAATGACAGCGGCTAGGCCAGTGGCGTATCCGCAACAGGCCCGCCGATGCCGCCAAAGCGGCCGTCGGCCTGGCGCCGGAATTCCTTGGGCGTGACGCCCTTCACCTGCAGGAAGCGGCGGTTGAAGTTGGCCACGTTCTGAAAACCCACGTCGTAGCAGACGTTCGACACATAATGATCGGTATCCATCAGCAGCTGGCAGGCCTTGTTGATGCGCAGGCGGCTGATGAAATCCGTGAAGCTGTTGCCTGTCGCCTTGCGGAAGAAGCGCGAGAATTTGCTCAGGGACATGCCGACCTGCTCGGCCAGCATTTCCGCCGAAATCGGCTCGCGGTAATTGTCCGTGATGTAGTTGAGGACGGCATTGACCTTGGCCAGGGTGGCGTCATCGTCGTACGAACGCAGGGAGGCGCTCGACAGCAAACGGTAATTGGCGGTGCGCGCCAGCTTGCTCATTAATTGCACGAATTCGGCGAAGCGCTCGGCGCCATGCGTGACGCGGATGCGCGCCAGGTGCTGCTCGGCCTCGTGGCCCATGTCAAAAAACTCCACGCCATAGCTGGAGCGCTCCAGCAGCGGCAGCAGTTCGCGCAATTCGGGGATGACACGCGCGGCGCCGGCCAGCGGCGCGTGGGCGAATTGCACGATCATGTCGCGCAAGGCCACGCCCCCTTCCGGCACCACGTTGGAAATCCAGTTGTGCGGCAGGCGCGGCCCCGTCAGCACCAGGTGGCCGGGCGAGAACTCGCCGATATAGTCGCCCACGAACAATCGTCCGCTGGTGGCGACGATCAGGTGCAGTTCATACTCTTCATGGCAGTGCCAGCGCACGCGCGAACTGGGATAGCCATGTTCCAGGTAATTGATGATGCCGTCGTAGCTTTCGCGCTCCAGTTCGGGCGCCTTGCGATCGCTGTCCTTTTGCCACAGGTGTTCCATGCTTGTCCCTCCCAGGCTGTCCCGCCTGTGCCATCCAATGTACTCCAATTACCGTCATTCCCCAAAGCGGCCCAGCGCCTGCTGGCGAAACTCCTTCGGCGTCATGCCCTTCAATTCCAGGAAGCGCCGGTTGAAGTTGGCCACATTATTGAATCCCGCTTCGTAGCAGATGTTGCTGACATAGCGCTCCGTCTCCATCAGCAGCTGGCACGCCTTGTTGATGCGCAGGCGGTTGACGAAGTCCGTGAAGCTGTTGCCCGTGGCGCTGCGAAAGAAGCGCGAAAACGTCCGCTCTGGCATGTCCACCTGCTCAGCCAGCTGTTTCAGCGAAAACTGGCTGCTGTAATTGTGCACGATGAAGTTGATGGCTGAACTGATGCGCGCCAAAGCCACGTCGTCGTCGCTCGACTGCATGGGCACCGTCGACAGCAGCTGGTAGTCGCTCGTCTGCGCCAGTTCGCCCAGCAAGGTCAGAAACTCGATGAAGCGCGGCAAACCGCTGCTGTCGCGGATGCGCCGGAAGCGCCGCAGCGACTGCTCGCTGGCCCCGAAAAACTCCACGCCGTGCAGGGCGCGCTGCAGCAGCGGAAAAATTCCTTTCAGTTCCGGGATGGCGGCCGCCATCGAAGCGAGCGGCGCATGCGAAAACTGGATCACCATGTCGCGCAGGGCCACGCCTTCGGGAGGCGTGTCGAGCGAGACCCAGTTGTGCGGCACGCGCGGCCCCGTCAGCACCAGGTGGCCGGGTGCAAACTGGCCGATGTAGTCCCCCACGAAGACCTTGCCGCTCGTCTTGACGATCAGGTGCAGCTCGTACTCGTCGTGGTAATGCCAGCGCACCAGCGCATTCGGAAAGCCGTGCTCCAGGTAGCGGATGAAGCCGAAACTGCCTTTCGGCTCGAAGCCGGGCGTGGCGTCGCGCTGCTGTTCCAGCTCCATCTGCGGCAATGCGGCATCGGCTTTGCGTGGCATGGCGCGCCTCCCCGTCAGGCCAGTACCCGTTCCAGCGCCGCGCGCGCGCCCAGCCCGTACAGGCTGGCCAGCGCCTGCCCCACCGCCTGCGTAAACGCGGGCGTGTCGGAAAGGTCGCCAAACAGCTCGCGCAAGGACAGCAACGGCGAGGTATCCGCCCCGCCCTGCAGCGCCAGCGCGCGCAGGCGCACCGCATACGGGTCGTTCAGGGGCATCTCGCGCCCCTGCTCGTCGTGGCCTTCCAGGTAGCGGAACCAGCACGCCACCGTGAAAGCCAGCAGCTTGATGGCGCCATCTTGCGCCAGCGCTTCGCGCACGGAGGGCAGCACGAATTTCGGGATGCGCGCGGAGCCTTCCGTACCGATGCGCGCCAACTGGTCGCGCACCGCCGGATTCGAAAAGCGCTCGATCAAGGTATCCTTGTAGCTGGCCAGGTTGATGCCTTCCACTGCGCCGAGCAGGGGCGTGACCTCGTCATCCATCATGCGCCGCACGAGCGCGCGGATGCCAGGGTCAAGCATCGCTTCATGCGCAAACGTGTAGCCGAGCTGCATGCCGATGTAGCACAGGGCCTGGTGGCTGGCATTGAGCAAGCGTAGCTTCATTTTTTCATATGGCAGCACGTCGTGCGTCATCTGCGCGCCCACCTTTTCCCAGGCCGGCCGGCCCTGCGGGAATTCGTCTTCGATAACCCACTGGCGGAACGGCTCGCACACAACGGGCCAGGCATCGACGATGCCGAAGCTGTCACGCACCAGCGCCCGGTGTTCATCCGTGGTGGCCGGCGTGATGCGGTCGACCATGCTGTTGGGGAAGCTGCCATGCGTGGCCAGCCAGCGCGCCAGTTCCCCGTCGCGCAGGGCGACAAAGGCCAGCAGCATCTTGCGCGTCACATCGCCATTGTTTTGCAGGTTGTCGCAGGACATGATGGTAAAGGGCGCCAGGCCGCGCCGGTGGCGCAAGGCCAGGGCGGCGGCCAGGTAGCCGAACGAGCAGCGCGGCGCCTGCGGGTGCGCCAGTTCATGCACGATGTCGGGGTGTTGCGCGTCGAATTCGCCCGTGCCCTGGTTCACATAGTAGCCGCCCTCGGTGATGGTCAGCGCGACGATGCGCGTGCCAGGATCGGCCAGTTTTTCCAGCACGGCCTGCGGCTCGTCGGGCGCATACAGGTATTCGCCTATGCAGCCGATGATGCGCGCGGTATCGCCGGCTGCACTGCGCTCGACCACCGTGTACAAGCCGTCCTGCATCCGCATGGCGTCGCGCATGGCCGCGTCATGCGGCAGCAAGCCCACGCCGCAATAGCCCCATTGCTCATTTCCGGGCAAGGCCAGCAAATCGTCAAGGTACACGGCCTGGTGGGCGCGGAAAAAGCCGCCCACGCCGATATGCACGATGCTGTCCACGAGCGCGCCGCGCACATACGCGGGCACGGCAACGTTGGCGGGCAGTCGCTCCAGGTTCGCCTGCTTCAATGCGATCGCGTCCATTACAGCGCTCCTTTCGCCGCCGCGTAAGTCTTGCCGGCGCGGTCAAAATAATGCACGAAGCCCGGTTCGAACGTCAAATGCGTCTGCTGGCCCGGCTGCAGGCTGCTGCGTTCGGCTCCGCGCGAGACCAGCTGCACATTGTTCGGCAAGCGCACATAAGTGAGCGTTTCCACGCCCAGGGACTCTACCAGGTCGACGGTGACGGGCACGCTGCCCGGCTGCGCCGCGCCCAGGTGCACGTGTTCGGGGCGGATGCCGACAAAACCATCGGCCTGCGCCGCGCTGCCCGCCTGCGCCAGCAGCTGCGGTGCAGCGTCGGCGGGTACCACGTTCATGCTGGGCGTGCCGATGAATTGCGCGACAAAACGGTTGGCGGGATGGTCATACAGTTCCAGTGGCGCGCCATGCTGCTCGATCTGGCCGTCGCGCAGCACCACCACCCTGTCGGCCAGGGTCATCGCCTCGACCTGGTCGTGCGTGACATAGATGGTGGTGGCGCCCAGCTCGCGGTGCAGCTTGGCGATCTCGATGCGCGTCTGCACGCGCAGGGCCGCATCGAGGTTCGACAGCGGTTCATCGAACAAAAACACTTTCGGGTCGCGCACGATGGCGCGGCCGATGGCCACCCTCTGCCGCTGGCCGCCCGACAGCTCCTTCGGCGTGCGTTCCAGGTACTTCCCCAGGTCAAGGATGGCGGCCGCCTTGTCGACTTTCTCGCGGATGATGGCCGGATCGACGCCGGCCAGTTTCAAGGCGAACGACATGTTCTGGAACACCGTCATGTGCGGGTACAGCGCATACGACTGGAACACCATCGCCAGGTCGCGCTTGGACGACGGCACGTTCGTGATGTCGCGCCCGTCGAGCGACAGCTTGCCGCCGTCGATCGGCTCCAGCCCCGCGATCAGGCGCAGCAGGGTTGATTTTCCGCAACCTGACGGTCCCACGAAGACGACGAACTCGCCCTGTTGGATGTCCAGGTCGATGCCCTTGATGGCGCGGTGCTCGCCAAAGAATTTTTCGATATTGCTCAGTTGAAGGTAAGCCATGATTGTCTCAATTCTGATTTGTTTTTCGATGCTACTTGACTGCGCCAAAGGTCATACCCTGGACCAATTGTTTTTGGCAGAACCAGCCCAGCGCCATGATGGGGGCGATCGCCATCAGGGAAGCGGCCGACAATTTGGCCCAGAACAAGCCTTCCGGGCTGGAATACGAGGCGATGAGCCAGGCCAGGGTGCCCGCATTGGACGCGCCCAGGTTCAGCGACCAGAACGATTCATTCCACGACCAGACCATGCACACGAGGGCCGTGGAAGCGATGCCGCCCACGGACAGTGGCAGTACGACGTGGCGGAATTCATCCCACACGGTGGCGCCATCCATGCGCGACGCTTCCAGGATTTCGCGCGGCAACTCCTTCATGCTCGTGTACAACAGCCAGATCATGATGGGCAAATTCATCAGCATGAACATGATGGTCAGGCCAATGCGCGTGTCGAGCAGGCCGAAGTACTGGTAGCAGATATAGATGGGCATCAGGGCGCCCACGCCGGGCATGTAGCGCGAGCTGAGCATGAATTTCAGCAAACCGATGGTGCCGCCCGTAGGGAAGAAGGCCATCGAATACGCGGCGGGAATGGCGATCAACAGGCCGATGGCGGTCGACACCACGCTGGTAAATAGCGAGTTCCACGCGTAGCCGAAGTAATTGTCGCGCGCCAGCACTTCGCGGAAGCTGTCGAGGGTCGGCGTGAAAACCAGCAGGGGCGGCGTGGAAATGGCTTGCCCTTCCGTCTTGAAAGCCATCAGGCCCAGCCAGAAAATGGGAAAGAACAGCAGCAGCGCGCACAGCCAGGCGGCGGCCGTGCGGCCAACCAGATTGAATTTGCTAGGCATCAAGGTCTCCTTATTTCGACAAATTCTTGCCGATGACGCGCATCAGGAAGAAGGCGGCGATGTTGGCGATGAGCACGGCGAACAGGGCACCGGCCGAGGCCGCTCCCACGTCATACGACAGCAATGCCTGCTGATAAATCATGAAGGTGATGGTGGTCGTATCGAAGCCGGGACCGCCGCCCGTGGTGGTGAATATTTCCGCAAATATCGACAACAGGAAGATCATCTCGATCATCAGCACCACCGAAACGGCGCGGCCCAGGTGGGGAATGTAGAGGTAGCGCAACTGCTGCAGGTAGGTGGCGCCATCCATGCGCGCCGCTTCCAGCTGCTCGCGGTCCATCGATTGCAGGGCAGTCATGAAGATCAGGCAGGCAAACGGCAGCCATTGCCAAGACACCATCATGATGATGGAAAACAGGGGGTGGGCCGACAGCCAGTCGACGGGCGTGGCGCCAAAGAAGATGCTGATTTGCGCAAACAGGCCGTAGATCGGGTTGAGCAGCATGTTTTTCCACATCAGGGCATTCACGGCCGGCATGACAAGAAACGGCGAGATCAACAGCACGCGCACGATGGCGCGCCCGGGGAAGGCTTCATTGATCAGCAGCCCCAGCGCCGTACCCAGCACCACCGTGATCAGCATGACGGAAAACAGCAGGGTAAAGGTGTTCTGCAATGCCGGCAGGAACGAGGCATCGGTAAAGAAAAAGTGGAAATTGGCCAGGCCATGGAAAGGATGGCCGCTCGGATCGAGCATGGAATAGCGCACGAACGAGTAAAACAGGGTAATCAGCAGCGGAATGACGGAAATGACGGAGACGGCGACCACGGCCGGCGTCAGCAAAGTCCGGGGGATAATGCGTTTCATAATGTTCTCTTGGGACAAGGGGAAGTCTGGGGTCAGACCCGGCGGGGGAATGCGGCCCAATGGGACGCATTCCGATCCGAAGGACTGACCCCTGCTTTACGCCATTGGGGTAAGCAAGCTACTCGACAAAGACACTGCCTTATTTGTAGTAGCCACCTTTACGCATCTCGCGCTCCGCCGTCTGCTGCGACAATTCCAGCGCCTGGTCCACCGTTACCTTGCCCAGCAGCGCTGCCGCCATCTGCTGGCCGGCAGCCACGCCGATCACCTGGAATTCGGGGATGGACGCAAATTGCACGCCCACGTAAGGCGATGGCAGCATGGTGCTTTGCACGGCGCGCGTGGTGGCCAGAGCCTTGCCTTCGGCGGCGGCAAATTTCGCCACTTTCTGGAACTCGGGGCTGGCATACGTCGATTTGCGCGTACCCGTCGGCACGTTGGCCCAGCTCGTTTCCTTGGCCACCAGTTTCACGTAGTCGGGCGAAGTTGCCCAGTTGATGAAGCGTTGCGCTTCATTCGGGTGCTTGGAGCTCGACGGGATGGCCAGCGACCAGATCCACAGCCAGTTGGCGCCCCGCTCCGTCACGCCCACGGGCGACTGGGCGAACGCCACCTTGTCGGCTACCTTGCTTTGTTTGGGGTCGGTAATGAAGGAGGCGGCGATCGTCGCGTCGATCCAGATGCCGCACTTGCCCTGGTTAAACAGCGCCAGGTTTTCATTGAAACTGTTGGCGGCTGCGCCCGGCGGGCCGTATTTCTTCATCAGGTCGACATACATGGTGACCGCATCCTTCCACGGCTTGCTGGTAAATTGCGGCTTCCATTGCATATCGAACAGCTGGCCGCCGTAGGAATTGGCCATGGTGGTGATCAGGGCCATGTTGTCGCCCCAGCCCGGCTTGCCGCGCAGGCAGATGCCGTACACGCCGTTGGCCGGATCGTGCAGCTTGGCAGCAACGTCGCGCAACTGGTTCCAGGTGGGGCGGTCTTCGATCGTCATGCCCGCTTTTTTGACCAGGTCGCTACGGTACATGATCATCGAGCTTTCGCCATAGAACGGCGACGCGTACAGCTTGCCGTCGCCGGAGAGTCCTTCGCGTATGGCCGGCAGCAAGTCGTCGATATCGTATTTGGCGTCAGGCTTGATGGGGATCAGCCAGTTTTTCTTGCCCCAGATGGGCGTTTCATACAAGCCGATGGTCATCACGTCGAACTGGCCGCCCTTGGTGGCGATATCGGTGGTCATGCGCTGGCGCAAGACGCCCTCTTCCAGGGTCACCCATTTGAGCTTGATGTCGGGATTGGCTTGCTCGAAGAACTTGCCGAGCTTTTGCATTTCGATCATGTGGCCGTTGTTGACGGTGGCGATGACCAGGTCGGTGGCGGCAAAGGCGGACGAGCTGAGGCAGGCGGCGCATAGCGCGGCGATGGCGGAACGTTTCATTGTGTGTCTCCAGTGTTTTTTGTCGTTGGCAATGCTCAGATACTTAGCACCACGACCACAATGTAGCACCGGCCTTTGATACTTTCTGATACTCCAAAACCGCAATTCGATACTCTTTTGCAAGCCCACTATGCGCGAGAGTATCGATATGCAGCAAAAACAACACTCTGAAAGAAAGTATCGTCACTTGTTCGTTTTGTATCAGGGTGGTTAAAAAAGCGCTGCTAGACTTGGTTTTCGGCATTAGACCGTATGCGGTGGCCGTCCTCGGGGGCGCCAGCGCTACCACCTACATTATTCTGGAGACTGCATGAATCGCACTGCATTGAAAACCTTACCTGCCTTGCTCCTGGCCATCGCCAGCGCTTCCGCCCTGGCCGACCCCATGTACCCAAGTGATTCCGAAGGCTTCCATGGCTACCTGCGCGCTGGCGCCGGCAGCAATACATCGGGCGACGGCGGTTCGCAAGGCTGCTTCGGCCTGGCTGGCAATACCATGAAATACCGTCTGGGCAATGAGTGCGACGCCTACACGGAATTCGGCTACACCAAGTCCGTCGCCAAGTCCGGCGGCGTGAACTACCTGGCCACCATCTGGGTCAATGCCTACGCGCCAAATTCCGATTTCGGCGACAACAAGCTGGGCATCGTCAAGGCCTATGTCGAAGCGCAGGGACTCGATTTCCTGAACGGCGGCACGGCCTGGATCGGTAAGCGCTTCTACTACCGTCCTGATATCCACATGCTCGACTTGCAATACATCAACATGAACGGCACGGGCGCCGGCCTGGACCGCATTCCTGCAGGCCCGGGTAAATTCTCGTATGCCTTCTTCAAGGACAACGATATCAATACCGTGTCGCCGACCGGCGTCGTAAGCACCAAGTCTGCCGTGCGCCAGAACTTCATTTACGGCGAAATTCCCGTCAATGAAAACGGCACGCTGGACCTGGCTGCGACCTACATCATCGGTGAAGGCAAGGACAACGACGCTTTTGGCCAGAAACACAATGGCTGGCAGTTGTCGGCATTCCACCGTCAAGGTAAAGTATTTGGCGGCGGCAATACCTTCGGCGTGCAATACGGCGTCGGTCCTGGCACCGGCAAGGGCGCGCAGTTCGGCGCTTCGGGCGACACCAATTTTGGTTCGGACGTGAAACGCACGCGCATCTTCAATGACATGGCGATCCAGCCGATGGCCAACTTCGGCATGGAATTCGTCGCCCTGTGGCAAAAAGACGAGTCGAATGCCACCGGTTCCTCGACCTGGACCTCGGTTGGCGTGCGTCCCGTGTACGCGTTCACCGACAACTTCAAGCTGGTGGGCGAACTGGGCACGGACCGCGTAACGCAAGCGGGCGGCCTGCCAGCCAAGCGTTTGACCAAGCTGACCATCGCACCGACGATCTCCGCCGGCCCTGGCCTGTGGTCGCGTCCTGAACTGCGCGCTTTCGTCACCTATGGCAAATGGAACGATGCGGCCACCGCGTCGGTCAATGCGTCGAACAACGGCGGCCCGATCTATAACAACAATACCAGCGGCACGTCGTATGGCTTCCAGGTAGAAACGTGGTTTTAAGCCAGCTTAACGGTCGCAATTAAAAAAGGGCGGAACCTCGGTTCCGCCCTTTTACTTTACGGCATCACCAACTTACGGCAAGGCCACCGGCAATTCCGGATACTCCTGCGTCAGCGCATACTTGGTGCCGCCCACGGTGACCGTATAGTTGGCCGGTCCCGAAATCGGCAGGCGATAGTTCAGGGTCAGCGCCACGGAGCCGCCCGGCGCCAGCGATTGCCAGGCGGGAATCGCAAAGCGGGCCCGGTTGTAGTTCTTCGTGAAGCCGCCGATATTGTTCGGCCCCGTGTAACCGGCATTGATCACTGTCAAGCCGAAGCCCGACTGGTCGCTCATGTCCGATGGCGCCGAGACGGGGTAGTCGAACTCCACCACGGTACCACCAGGCAAGGTCGACGTCGTGTTGTTCTTCACCGTCATTACCGGATTGATGGGAAAGTTGTTATCGCCCAGCTTCCAGCCGCCCAAAGTGATGCTGACGTTGGCCGCCGTGCCCGGCATGGCGATTTCGGCGCGCTTGTTGCCATACACGCCAGCCGTGCGGAAGGCCTGATACAGCACGTCCGTCAGGGTGGTGCCCATGAAATACTCACCCTTGCCGCCATTGCGCGTGGCATCCCAGGCATAGTCGCCCGCCATTTCCCAGATCATCACGCCGCCGATATTGTTGTTGACGATGTACTGGGCCTTGGCCGCGATCGACTGTGTTGTTTCCGTGGAAAGGAACACTTTTTTGCTCGCATTCCACAGCCACGGCGCCACCATGGTACTGCTGTAGTACGGCACATAGGTGCCCACCAGCGCCTTGTCCGTGACTTTATAGGCGTCGAGGTAGCTTGGAACGATGCCGTTTTGCAAGTTCAGCGCATGCCAGATGGGGTTGCCGCCGCCCGGTGTCGGCCTGCCCTGCGAATCGAGGTCGTACCACACGTTATCGATGCCGGTGGCGCCCGTGCCGCATGTTTTCACCCCGGCGCACGTGACGGTGGAATTGGTCAGCGCCGTCGTGCCCCACAAGCCGTTGGTGCCGCCCGTCACATCCTTCCAGCCCCGCGTGTAGAACGGCACGCCGATATTGATGCGTCCCGCCTGCATGGCGCCACGGTAGTAGCGGTAAGCCCAGTCCGTATTCAGGTAGCCGATGTTCTGATACTGGTAGGCATTGCCGGCGCGCAACTCGCCATCGTTGCCATCGTCAAACAGCGCCGCGTTCGGTCCCACGTACTGGTTCCACGCGCCGTGCAAGTCATAGGTCATCAGGCTGGCGTAATCGAGATATTTCAATCCCGACATGTTTTCCTCGCCCCGTAACACCCAGCCCGAAGCGGAACCGGCGATGGTGAGCAGGTAATACTTGTTGTCCTGCACGGCCGCTTCGTCAAGCTTCTGGCGCAGCACTTTCAGCAGCACGTTGTAGCTCGTCATCAACCCCGCCAGGCGCGGTTTCGATGCGGCGAAGTCGTTCGGATTGCCCGCCTCATTGTTGGTGGTCGGGTGTTCGTAATCGACATCGACGCCATCGAAGAAGTTGTACTGGCGCACGAAGGCCACCATGGAATCGGCCAGGGTATTGATGCCTGCCGTGTTGATGCTGCCGTCCGCGTTCGTCGTGGCCGTGTAAAAGCCGCCGCTGCCGGCCCAGCCGCCCACGGAAATCATCAATTTGACGCCCGGATATTTCTTCTTGTATTGCGCCAGCAAGTTGAAGTGGCCCTTGTACGGCAAGGATGGGTCCATGGCTGCCGCCGGCACGTTGGGCCATGTCAAGCCCGTATCGGGATTGACCGCGCCGCTGCCGATGGCGATCTTTGACGTCGCCGGGTCAACGGAGGCGAACGCATAGTTCAGGTGGGTGATCTTGTCCCACGGCAAGTTATTCACCAGATACGCCGGGCTGCCATCGACGCCCGTGCGCCAGCTGGCGAAATAGCCGACGATGCGCCGGTTCAAGCCATTGCCCAGCACTTCGCGGCCATTCGCGTCATATACCTTGCAATACGGCACGTTCGGCACGGCCGAGATCAAGCCGTCCGGACGGCAAGCCGTGGGTGTCGGTGTTGGTGTTGGTGTTGGTGTTGGTGTCGGTGTTGGTGTTGGTGTTGGTGTTGGTGTTGGTGTTGGTGTTGGTGTTGGTGTTGGGGTATCCGTCACGGCCCACGGTCCCCACTGGTCGGTGGCGCTGGGGACATTGCCCTGCGTCCACCACTTGGCCTTGTAAGTGACGCCCTGGTAAAGCACGCACTGGCCGCCCGTATAGACGGTGGCGGCATCCCAGACGGCGCACGCTTCCACGGTGGCAAGCAAGGTGTTTGGCGTGGCTGTCGCGCCTTCCTGGCCCCCGCCGCAAGCGACGAGCACGCCGCTGAGCAGGGCCATCAATAATGCATTCGATTTCATGTTGTATTGGTCTCCGTTATGGTTTTACATCGAGAGCTGTTGCAGGCCCCTCGAGGGGCTCTTGTCAACTGTTATCCCTGGCCGGCTGGTCCTGCCTTTGCTGCTACTGCAACTTCACATTCCAGTTGGCTTCCACACATTTCACGTAGTTCCCGGCCAGCAAGGCGCTGTACGGGGTTTGATAGCTGACCAGCTGGCATTGGTTGTCGCCACCGGCGCTCCAGTTCTTTTCCCAGTAAATGTTGTAGGAAGCGGAACTGGCCGGAGTGAAGCGTTGCATGTTGACGCAAGACAATTGTTCGCCGGAATAATCCCAGCCCATGTCGGCGGCAAACTGCTTGTAGTAATCGATGCGGTTTTGCGCGGCCTGTTTTTCCGTGCCCTGCCCGCATTCCGCATTGATGATCATGATGGTGGTGGCGAAATTATTGCCCGCGCCGGCCGTCGTATCGGCCGCGTTCGGCACCCACGTGCCGTCGAGCACATGCAGCATCGATGGTTTTGGTGGTTGCGGATAGACAAAGAAGAACGTGGCCGATGCCAGGTTCAGCCAGGTCGATGCCACCAGGTCCGGATTTTTCAGCAGGACGGATTGATCGCCGTCATGCATCGCTTGCGAAAACGGCCCATAGTTGTAGTTGTAGGACAGCTGCTTGGCGCCGCGGCCAAAGTATTTCTTGAAGCTGCCATCGGCATTCTTGCCACAGGTCCACACCTTGTTGAAGACGGGGTCCGCGCATTCGATGTTGTAGCCGCAGCCCGCGCCCGTTTCATCGCAGCCCAGCTCGCGCAGATACTTCAATCCCTGGCGCCATTGCGGCAAGGGGCTGCTGGCATTATGGTCACCCGTTTCTTGCCCGAAGTGGGCAAACATGGTGGCCAGGCTATGGCGGCAAATGGCATCCGCATTGCGCCCGTCGCTGTAGTCGTCGCACACGGAGGGGAACTTGGCGACGGCTTGCAGGAAGCGCTGGTAGGTATAGCTGGCGTCGCGCGCAGCAAAATAGTATTCCCACTTAGCCGCCGGCAGCAGGCGTTCGACGCGCTTGACGTTGAGCGGATTGCTGGCCAGGCCAGGCTGCACGGCTTCGACGGCCATATTGCCCAGGGTGCGGATCGACGCTTTTACCTTGCGGAAGAAATCGTTGTTCGTCAGCGCCGCCTCGTTCGCCTCGGCCTGGGCTTTGGTGGGCACGCCTGGCGTGGGTGTCGGTGTCGGGGTGGGTGTCGGAGTCGGTGTCGGAGTGGGTGTCGGTGTCGGGGTGGGTGTCGGGGTAGGCGTCGGTGTCGGGGTGGTGATGTCGAGGCTCCACGGTCCCCATTGGTCGTTGCTCGGTGCCGTGCCCTGCACCCACCATTTGGCCCGATACACCTTGCCGTCGTACACGGCGCACTGCCCCGTCGTGTAGACAGCGCTGGCGCTCCAGGCCGCGCAACTGTCGCTGGCGGTGGTGGTGGCGGCCAGCAGGGTCGCCGGGGGTTCGGTGGTGGAATTGCCGCCGCAAGCGAGCAGCGCGCTGCCCAGCAGGCCAGCCATGAATGGCGTAGCCAGCCGGCTTGATTGCCGTGTCATCACATTGTCTCCTGAACGTTATAAGAAAACTATCGAAGTAGCTTTTTATGTTGTACGTAAAGAAAGCGCAGCGAAGCATCGGCTTTCTGCACAGAGAATGCGACGCCGAAAATTGGTAGTCAAGTGGTTTTATATAACGGTGTTTTTTACAATACCAGTGGTAGCAATCACTGCGCTGGCATGCGATGCGTCGGTGAATGGCGAAAGTAATAAAAAGCCCGCTGCATGATGGCAGCGGGCAATACCGCGCAGGAGGCGTGGCGGCAAGTGGTATTAAGGGTTGCCGCGCAACAAGGACGAACTTATCTGTTCAGCACGTATTTCGCCAGGGTCGCCGCATCGGCTACGCTAAGCTGGCTGAATGGCGGCATGGGCACGGGGCCCCATTTGCCGGCGCCGCCACTGCGGATGTTCGCCGCCACGACAGCGGTACTGTCCTTGCCCTTGTATCTGGCTGCCACCTCGGCAAAGCCGGGACCGACCACTTTCTGGTCCAGGGCGTGGCATGCCATGCAGCCATTCGCAGCCAGCAAGGTTTTGACATCCTTGCCGCTGGCGGCCTGGACAGCCGCTGCGGCTGGCCTGCCCACTTCCGCTGCAGGGACGGCGGCGCCCCGCTCCGCTCCATAGGTTTTCACCAGGTAATCGACCATGGCCGGCATGTCCGCGTCGTCAAACTGGGCGCTAAACGGCTTTTTCATCTTCTTGACAGTCGCTTCCCAGTAGGCGCGCGGCGAGGCAGGCGGCTGGCTCGATGCATACTGGGCCGCATGGCACGTCATGCAATTACGCTGCACCAACTGGTAGCCGGGTAATTCGCTGGGTTTGTAAGTTGCCGTTTCCGGCGGCAAATGGATTTCCAGCGCGCCCGCGCTGCCCGTTAGCATCAGGGCCACGGCGGTGGCAAGTGTTCTTATCAGCATGGCACTCTCCTCACACTGCCTGGATGCGCGTGGTTTCCACCACATTGCGCATATAACCCATGGGATTCCACAGGGCTTTCATCGGTTGGCTCTGGCCAACGCGGTTGACGGCGCGCACCATCAGCACGTGTTTTCCCTTGCGCGGCGCCTTCAGGACCAGCGTCCATTCGCGGAACGAAAAGCGCCCCAGGTCCTTGCCCAGCTTTGCTTCCTGCCAGCTCTGGCCGCCATCGGCTGAAATCGCCACTTCGCTGATGCCCTGCCCGCCATCAAAAGCGATGCCGCGCAAGGCCAGGTCGCGCCCGGCCTTGACTTGCGCGCCATCTTGCACGCTGGTAATGAAGGAGCGCACGTTGAGGCGGCTGATGGGCGTCGTCTTGCCTACGGGCGCACCCGGCTCGATGAAACCGGAGCCATTGTCGGGGATGCGGTAGCCCGTGCTCATCCAGAAGCCGTCGAAGGGTTTGTCGAGCACGGTGATGTCGCTCAGGTGCTTGACCCAGTAAGTGCCGTAATAGCCGGGCACGATCAGGCGCAGCGGATAGCCGTTAAGGAAGGGAATGTCTTCGCCATTCATGGCCCAGGCCAGCAGTACGTCACCGGCCATGATGTGCTCGACGGACAAGGCTTTCTGAAAATCGGGGCCGTCGCCCACGGGCGGCGTTTCCAGTCCATTGAAGGCCACCTGCACGGCGCCGGCCCCGATGCCGGCCTTTTCCAGCACGGTTTTCAGGGGAATGCCCGTCCAGCGGGCATTCCCCATGGCGCCATTGCCCAGCTGCCCGCCGTTGGCGCGCGGGGCAAAGAAGCCGCGGCTATTGCCCGAGCATTGCGTCACGGCCACCACGTCGACGGGTTCGGCCAGCTGTTTCAGTTCCGCCAGCGACAGCTCCAAAGGTGTCTTGACCAGGCCGGCAATGCGCAGGCGGTAGCTGCCGCCATCGATGCTGGTAGGCAAGCCGCTCCAGTGATAGCGCACGAAAAACGCGTCGTTGGGAGTAATCGCGCCTTCATTGAAGACGCTGAACGGCGTTTCCAGCTGGGGCGGACGGCTGGTCAGCAGGATCAGCGGGCGCTTTTGCGGGAAGGCCACCAGTTCGCGCTCGCCATTTTCAAACGGCAAGGTGACGGAAGCAGCCAAGGCTGACCCAGGCCCCGCCACTGCAGCGGCGCCCAGAGCGGTCGTGGTGCGCAGAAAGCGGCGCCTGCTTGCAGGCAACAAGGTCGCATCAGACATGTTTGAGCTCCACTTTGGTGTCGGCCGCTTCACCGCCGTTGCGGTCGTCGTTGACCAGCTTCTTGATGTAATACATGACACTCATGATGACCACGCTCAACAGGCCGAACCAGAACGACACGCGCTGCTCCGTATCGGAGGACACGCTCATGGCGCCCAGGATCACCAGCATGGCGATGATGGTGAAATACGTCAGGTAGGGGAACAGCCACATGCGCACCTTGATGCGTTCCGGGCATTCACGCTCCAGGCGACGGCGCAGACGCAATTGAGATATCGCAATGAGCAGGTAGACAAACAGGATCAGGATGCCGTAGGAATTGACGATGAAGGGAAACACCAGGTCGGCTGACACATACGAGACGGCAATGGCGAAATAGGCAAACAGGGTGCTGAACAGTATGGCGCGAATGGGCACGCCGTTCTTGCTCAGTTTGACCAGGCCCGTGGGCGCGTCGCCGCGGCGCGTCAGCGCAAAGATCATGCGCGACGAAGCGTACAGGCTGGAATTCAAGGCCGACAGCACGGCCGTCAAAATGATGGCGTTCATGATGTGGGCCGCGTACGGAATGTTCATGACGGTCAGGGCGCTGACGAAGGGCGTGGCGATGGCCGGCGAATCCCAGGGCACGATGCAGACGACGACAAACATGGACCCCACATAAAACATCAGCACGCGCGTGATGACGGAATTGGTGGCGCGGGCGATGGCCTTGGCCGGGTCCGACGTTTCGGCGGCGGCAATGGTGACGATCTCGGCGCCAGAGTAAAAGGCCGTGGCGGCGACGGCGCCACTCAATACAGGCCCCCAGCCATGAGGCATGAAGCCGCCGTTGCTGGTCAGGAAACCCAGGCTAGGGATGCTGTTGGGCAAGCTGCCTGTAATGAACAGAGCACCGACAAAGAGGAAGACGACGATGGCAACCACCTTGATCGAGGCGAACCAGAACTCGAATTCACCGAAGGCCTTCACGGAAAACAGGTTCAGGATGGTCATCGACACGAGTAGCACCAGGCTGATGGACCACGATGGCACGTCGGGCAGCCAGAAGTTGACCAGCTTGGCGCCGGCAATGGCTTCCAGCGCCACGACGACGACCCAGAAATACCAGTACATCCAGCCGCTCATGAAGCCGAGGAATTTCGACACTTTCGGCTTGTCATCGAAGGCCAGGCGCGCATATTCGTAAAAGGAGCCGACCACGGGCAGGGACGAGGCCAGCTCGCCCAGCATGCGCATGATCAGGACGACCAGGCCGCCCGTGAGCAAGAAAGAAAGGATGGCTGCCGGTCCGGCGGCCTTGGCGATGACGCCGCTGCCGACAAAGAGGCCGGCGCCGATCACGCCGCCGATGGCGATCATGCTCATGTGGCGTTGCTTCAGCGAGTGCTGCAAGCCCGTGTTGTTGTGGTTGTCGCTAATCATTTTTGTCTCCTAGTAATATCTGAAGCTCGGTGCACCCTGGCCTGCTGCGGCGGGGAAGTGCCGCGCGGCTTTGTTTTATTTGGGCAACACCGTCAAGCAGCATCGATACATCATCAAATCAGTCTGGTTGGCTGCATGCCAGAAGTCAATCTGGAAATGCAGCGGCCCGGCGCGGCGCCCAAGGGACAAGCGCACAGGAGGATACCTACGGGGTATGGCGGTTGAAAAAAGGGAGCGGCGGCAACACTTGTGGCGTGCGCGCCACTCCAGGGAACGTCTTACACCTTGCCCTTCCATGGCACGAGGGTACGTTCGAGGTAACGCATCATCAAATCAAACAGGAAAGCAAAGAAGCCGATCACGATAATGCCCATGATCACCACATCGCTGGCCAGGAACTCGGAGGCGCTGAGCACCATGTAGCCTAGGCCGCGCGTGGCCGCCACCATCTCGCCCGCCACCAGGGTGGTCCAGCCCACGCCGATGCCGATGCGCATGCCGGTGAGAATTTCCGGGATGGCGGCACGCAGAATCACATGCACGATGACCTGGAAGCGGGTAGCACCCATCGAGTAGGCCGCGTGGATTTGCTCCAGCGATACGGAGCTGACGCCGGCCCGGGCCGCAATCGCCATCGGGGCGAAGATGGCCAGGAAGATCAGGTAGACCTTCGAGAATTCGCCGATACCGAACCAGATGATGACCAGTGGCAAGTAAGCAAGCGGCGGCAGCGGACGGTAGAACTCGATCAAGGGATCGAAGATGCCGCGTGCCACGCGATTGACGCCCATCATCACGCCGACGGGGATGGCAAACAGGCAAGCCAGACCGAAGGCGCCGAACACCCGGACCAGGCTGGCCACCGTGTGTTCCCACAAAGTGGCGCCGCCGAAACCGGTCGTGGCCGCCATGATGAATTTCTCGTACACGGCTTGCGGCGACGGCAGGAACAGCGGCTTGACCATGCCGCTGGCCGTCACGGCTAACCACAGCAGCAGCACGGCGATGACGGTAACGGTGGCGATGCGGCTGGAATTGCCCTGCCCCGGCGCGCCGAACGCTTCGCCCGGCATGGCGCAGCGGGGAGCGAACAGGCGCGCAAAAAAGCCGGCGCGCTTGGCGGTGGTGGGAGGAAATCCCACGACGGATGGGCTATGCATGGGACACCTCCAGCTCTTTGTTGACTGCGCGCTCGTCGCCATAAATGATGTTGAGCACCGTTTCGCGCATCTTGATGAAGTCCGGGCTCGATTTCACGGCGCGCGCATCGCGGCATTCGAGGAAGCGCTTGTTGAAATCGAGTTCATACGTGTGCGTGATGCGGCCCGGACGGGGCGACATGACGATCAGCCGGTTCGCCAGGAACAGCGCCTCGTCGACGCTGTGGGTAATGAAGAAGAACATGGTGCTGGACTTGGCCCAGATATCGAGCAGCAATTCCTGGATGGTTTCGCGCGTCAGCGCATCGAGCGCCGCCATCGGTTCATCCATCAGCAGCATGGCGGGATTGCTGGTCAGGGCGCGGGCGATGCCTACCCTTTGCTGCATGCCGCCCGACAATTGATAAATCATATTGTCGTGAAAGTCCTTCAAGCCCACCAACGCCAGGTTCTTGGCCGCCTGTTCGCGCCGCACGGCTTTCGGCACGCCTTGCAGCTTCAAGCCGAATTCCACGTTTTCCATCACGTTCAGCCATGGCAGCAAAGCATGTTTCTGGAACACCACGCCACGGTCGGCGCCCGGCCCTTCCACTTTATTGTCGCCCAGCATGATTTCGCCCTTGGACGGGGCGATAAAGCCCGCCATCAGGCTCAGCAAGGTTGTCTTGCCGCAACCTGATGCACCCAGCGCAACGACGAAGTCGCCGCTATTGATGGTCAGATTGATGTTATTTAAGGCATGTACGCGTTCACCGGCCGTCTTGCCCGGATAAATCACGCTGACATCCTTGACGTACAGATTTTCCATGATGTCCCCGCATAGGTAGTACTTCAGTTCAACGCATTCTGTTCAGTCAGCGCGCCCGCAGGCGCGCCATCGCACAACGTTTACTTCAGCAGGCCGGCGGCCTGTGCATACTTGGGTGTCACATATTTGGCGTAATCTGTTGCCAGGGTGTCGATCTTGCCTTCGCCCTTGAGGAATTGCGCCGTGGCCAGCAAGGCTTGCGCCACGCCGCCCTTCGCGCCGCCACCGAGCCAGGCCGGTGAAGCCTGCTCCTGCAGCGATGGGTAGGCGTAGAGGGCCACGGAAGCGGCCACGTCCTTGGCGGCAGCGCCCGAATGCTTGACGTTGGCTTTCACTTGCGGCGAATCGATGGTCCACGCCTTCGGATTGGCGCGGTAGTCGGCGTCGGCCGCGGCCATCACCTTGACGAACTTGGCCATGAAATCCGCATTCGCTTCGCCCCAGGCGCGCTCGACGGCCATGCCGTCAAACGTGGCCTTGCCCTTCTTGCTCAGTTCACCGGAGGTCACCAGCACCTTGCCGTTTTGCTTGAGTTTGCTCAAGGCCGGATCCCACACGAAGGCGGCATCGATGTCGCCCCGTTCCCAGGCGGCGGCGATCTGATTCGGCTGCATGTTGAGCAACTTCACTTCCGTGGGCTTGATGCCCCAGGTTTCCAGCGCGAACATGGTGTGGAAGTGCGTGGTGGAAACGAATGGCACGGCAATCTTCTTGCCGCGCAAATCGGTGGGCTTGCTGATGCCGGCCCCATTGCGGGCCACCATCGCTTCGGCTTCATTGATGTCGTCGATGATCCAGAACAGTTGCAGATCGACGCCGCGGCTGACAGCCGCCGTCAGGGGGCTGGAACCGATGACGCCGATCTGCACGTCGCCGGAAGCCATGCCGGTGGCCACCTTGGCACCCGAATCAAACTTGCGCCAGTTGATTTTATAGCCGGTGGTTTTTTCCACTTCACCGCTGGCGATGGCCACCAGGAAGGGACCGTTGATTTCCTGATAGGCAATCGTCACTTCCTTGCTTTGCGCAAAGGCCGTACCGCTGGAGGCAAGGGTAACGCCCAGCACCAGGGTGCCGAGGACGGCGCGGCGCATCGTTGAAAAAACCGTGTTTTTGCTCGTATTTGTGTTCATGTCTCACTCCAAGATTTATTGTTATGTGTGAACGTGCGGGCAATCTCATCCCTCGCGGGAGGCGCCGCTGGTCGATCTATGTCAACGCATGCGGCGGCTTAGTACGGCTACTGCTATTACTATTTAAAACACTTCATCCTTCAAGTGATACCAGCGGTACAGGAAGCGCTGGCCCAGGCGGCGGAACGGGGCGAAGGCTTGCGACTCGACCAGTTCCATCATGTTGGGATACGGCAGTTTCGAATTGAAGATCGGCAAGCCCGTGTCGCTGGCCTTGCCCGCGATGCGCTCGGCCATGCGCCGCCCAGCCTGCGCCGAGTACATGACGCCGTTGCCGCCGTAACCGAGCGAATAGAAAATCGATTGCCTGGGGTCCGGTTGCACGATGCGCGGCATCATGTCGTGACTGACGTCGACCCAGCCCCACCACGAATAATCGATGGCGATGCCCGTCAGCGCGGGGAACTTGCGGTGCAGATCGTTGATCAAAAACTGTTTGTACTTGTCGTCCGGCGCGTCGGCGCCCGTGATGGCGCTACGGCTGCCGATCTGCACGCGATTGTCCGGCATCAAGCGGTAGTAGTGGCGCAGGATGCGCGTATCCGTGATCACCTGGTGGGTGCGGAAGTTGCACGCCTCGATTTCCGCGGGGGTCAGCGGACGCGTGACGAGCGAGTTCGACAAAATCGGCAGCAAGCGGTTTTTCACTTGCGGATGCAGATGGGGCGAGGTGTAGCCGCCCGTGGCCACGGCCACGGAGCGTGCACGCACCACGCCACCCGGCGTTTGCAGATAATGCACGCCGTTGCGCGTTTCCCAGCCCATCACGGGGCTGGACGGATGCACCTTGGCGCCCAGCGCGCGCGCCTTGCGCAGGTAGCCGAAAGCCAGCTTGCCCGCGTGGATGCCGATGCCTTCCGGCTCGTGCAGCGCGCCGGCCGCTTCCTTGTCGTCGACGAATTCGCGCTTGACGGTGTCGGCGTCGAGTATGCGCGCGTCGTATTTGAAGATCTCGCGCATGACCTTGGCTTCTTTTTCCAGCGCGGGCATGGCTTTCGCCTTGTGGGCGATGTACAGGTGGCCGCCCGGTTGCGGGTCGCAATCGATGTCGGCCGTGATCTTCTTGAACGTTTCCATCGCGTCACACACTTCCGTGTGCAGTTTCAGGGCCGTATCCATGCCGTAGCGGTCTATCCACTGCGAGCGCTTCAGGCGGCCCGTCGTGCATTGGGCCTGGCCGCCATTGCGCGTGCTGCAGCCCCAGCTGACGCGGTTCGCTTCCAGCACCGTCGCCTTGATGCCGTGTTCCTGGGCCAGGAAGATGGCGCAGGAGAGACCGGTAAAACCCGAGCCGATGATGGCCACGTCGACGTCGATGTCATGCGTGATGGGGCCATCGTCGGCAGGCGGCTCGCCGGCCGTGCCGATCCAGTAGGTGGGCGCGTAGGCATTGCCGTGGCCGGGACGCTGGGCCACCAGCGGATCAAAGGCGGGATCGTAGGGCGTGCGGGCGGCGGTGCTGTTGCCCAGTACGCCAGGCGGGGTGTCGACAGGTTTGTTCATGATCATTCCTGGTGAACGTGCTGGCTCAGGCTTTGGCAGCCGTGACGACCGGTGGGCGATCCTTGCGGAAGGCATTCTTCACGGCGATCTTGCCGTCACGGAAGGTGAAGATGTCGACCATGCGCGCTTCGATGCGCGTGCCGTCCGCCTTGGTGCCGGCAAAGGTCGACTCCGTCACGCCGTGCTGGCCGCTGACGAAGTGCACGGGGTTGAGCCAGGCGGCATCGGGGAAGGTTTGCCAGGCCAGCTCGAAGCCGGCGCGCACGGCGTCGCGGCCGATGAAGCTCTTGCCCAGCAAGTCAGGACCGGCCACGGCGTGAAATTCGCAGTCATCGGCCATGGCGGCCATCAGGGCGTCGATATCGTGGCGGTTCCAGGCATCGCCGAACGCTTGAAGGAAATCAGTAGTCACGGCGGTGGTGACGGCGTCGGTAGGTACTCGTGTATTCATTTTTGTCTCCGTAAATCGTTTTTGATACGATACGTTCCGTTTTTTGTCTTTTATTGAATTTAAGCCTTAAGTATGGCCTTGTCAAATCAAATAATTCAAAAAACGGGACGCCTTGTATTCTTTAATGAAATTATGATACTTCAGTGACAATCTGTGAGAATTTGGTCACAACGCTGTGTCGGATTACGCCGGGCAGAGGCCCGGCTAATCCGACCTACACAGTCGCGCAGGTTGGGTAGGTCGGATTAGCGGGGCCGCCGAGGCCCAGAGGGCGTAATCCAACAACACCAGCAAATCAGACGTAGTCTTTATATTTATCCAGGTGACGCACAGGTTTGCTCAGCGCATCGCGGCGGAACGGGTCGCCCAGTTCGCGCGTGCACATGATTTCGATGATGGTGGTCTTGCCTTCATTCATCTGCATGTCGATGGCCTTTTTCAAGGCCGGACCCACGTCTTCCAGCTTGTCGACCGTGATGCCTTCGGCGCCCATGGCGCGCGCGATTTCCGCGAAGCTCTGGTTGTCGAGCTCACCAGCCACGAAGCGGCGATTGTAGAAATCGACCTGATTTTTCTTTTCCGCGCCCCACTGGCGGTTGTGGAACACCACGGCCGTCACGGGAATGTTGTGGCGCACGCAGGTCATCGTTTCCATCAAGCTCATGCCCCAGGCGCCGTCGCCCGCATACGACACGGCCGGACGGTGCGGTGCGGCCACTTTCGCGCCGATGATGGTCGGAAACGCATAGCCGCAGTTGCCAAAGCTCATCGCTGCAAAGAAGCTGCGCGGCTTTTCGAAGCGCAAATAACTGTTCGCCACCGAGTTGATGTTGCCGATGTCGGTCGACACCATCACGTCTTCCGGCATGGCTTTTTCCAGCTCGCGCAAGACTTGGCGCGGGTGCAGGTAATTGCCCGGCTCCTTCTTTTGCTCTTCGATCATGTCCAGGCTGTACGCATCTTTTTCATGCGTCCAGTTCGTCAATTCCTCTTCCCACGCGGCCTTTTCCGCTTGCACGGTGGCATAGCGCTCGTCGCGCGTCGCGTCGCAATCGAGGCTCTTGCCGTCCAGGCGGGCCAGGATGGCTTTCGCGGCCGCCTTGGCGTCGCCGCAGATGCCCACCGAAATCTTTTTCACCAGGCCCAGCATCTTGTTGTCCGCATCGATCTGGATGATCTTGGCGTTCTTCGGCCAGTAATCCATGCCGTGCTGCGGCAAGGTGCCGAACGGGCCCAGGCGCGAACCGAGGGCGACGACGACGTCGGCCTTGGCGATCAGTTTCATGGCCGCCTTGGACCCTTGATAACCGAGCGGGCCGCACCACAGCGGGTGGCTGGCGGGAAACGAGTCGTTGTGCAGATAGCTGTTGACGACGGGGGCACCGAGGCGTTCGGCCAATGCCTTGCATTCTTCGATCGCTTCGCCCATGACGACGCCGCCGCCCGAGATGATCACGGGGAACTTGGCTTTCGCCAGCAGTTCGGCCGCATCGTTGAGGCTTTGCTCGCCGCCGGCGCCACGGTCCAGGCGGTTCGGTTTTGGAATCTCGGCCTTGATTTCGCCATAGAAATAGTCGCGCGGGATGTTCAGCTGGGTCGGGCCCATTTCCGACATGGCGCGGTCAAAGCAGCGGCCCGTGAATTCGGCCATGCGGGCAGGATTGGTCACGTGGCCTTGATATTTCGTGAATTCCTCGAACATCGGCAGCTGGTTCGCTTCCTGGAAGCCGCCCAGGCCCATGCTCATGGTGCCCGTCTCAGGGGTAATGATGACGACCGGGGTGTGCGCCCAGTAGGCGGCGGCGATGGCGGTGACGCAATTGCTGATGCCGGGGCCGTTCTGGCCGATGACCACGCCATGGCGGCCAGAGACGCGGGCGTAACCGTCGGCCATGTGGCCGGCGCCCTGCTCGTGCACGACGGGAATCAATCGGATGCCGGCGGGAGCAAAGATATCCATCGGGTCCATGAAGGCCGAGCCCATGATGCCGAACATGTCGGTCACGCCATTGGCGGCCAGGGTTTCCACGAACGCTTCGGAAGGCGTCATCTTTTGCGGGCCTACAGGTATCGCGGCTGCGGCGGCTTTTTGCTCAGTCATGTCATTCATGGGTGTCTCCTGGTCTGTGGTGTGAGGCTGTTGAAATGATCAACTCATTTATTAAAAATCGGTATATTTTGTTCCGAAATTTGATATACAATTCAATTTAAGCGTTCGGGAATCAAAAGTCAAACAGATTTTCAAGGAAACGGTACAATTTGAGTTCGAAAATGAAATAACACACCGAGGCCACCATGGACATGATTTCATCCCCAAAACTTGAGCCAGAAAAGCTGGAAGGCGACACGCCCACAATGCGTTTGTTTGCCTTGCTGGAAGTGATTGCCGAGAAGGACCAGTTGCTGTCGCTGCAAGCGCTGGTGGAAGAAACGGGGCTGCCAAAACCCACCTTGCACCGCATGCTGCAACAGCTGGAAAGCGTGGGCGTGCTGCAACGCGAAAGCGATGGCCGCCACTACAGCACGGGCGTGCGCCTGCGCCGGCTGGCATCGAACCTGCTGATTAACAACACTTTCCATGGCGCCCGCCGCATGGTCTTGCGCCAGCTGGTCGAGGAAGTGGGCGAAAGCTGCAACCTGACGGCCTTCAGCGGCAGCGAAGTGGTGTACCTGGACAGGGTGGAAACGGCGGCCCCGCTGCGCTTCTACCTGCATCCCGGTTCGAGGGTGCCGGCCCACTGCTCGTCGAGCGGCAAGCTGTTCCTGGCGCAAATGACGCCCGTGCAACGGCGCCGCCTGCTGGGCCATATGGAATTGACGCGCTTTACGGACAAGACGGAAACGGACCCCGTCAAGCTGGAACGCGAACTGGAACTGGTGCGCCGCAACGGCTACGCGCTGGACGACGAGGAATTCCTGCCCGGCCTGCTGTGCGTGGCCGTGCTGGTGCCGAATCCGAACGGCCGCTCGAACCTGGCCGTGGCGATCCAGGCACCCATCATCCGTTTGACGCACGACAAGGCTTTACATTTCTTACCAGCATTGCAACGCGCCGCGCAAGCCCTGGCCGCCATCGAATCGGAAACCATGCCGACGACGGGCGGGGACGACGACGCATTGCAGGCAGGTAATTCATAACCGCTGCGGCACCCATGCTGCGGCTAGACCAGGAGAACAAGGTGCCAGATTCACGCCAACATCCCCCCGCCGCAGCGGCGCAAACCTTGCAGTCCGTGCGCAGCCTGTTCAATATCGACAGCGACCTGCTCGTGCCCGTCTTTACGGAGCGCGACCCGCATGTGCCAGACATCGATCCCGCCTACCGCTTCAACAAGGACGTGACCCTGGCGATTTTGGCCGGCTTCAGCCACAACCGCCGCGTGATGGTGCAAGGCTTGCATGGCACGGGCAAGTCCACGCATATCGAGCAGGTGGCGGCGCGCCTGAACTGGCCCTGCGTGCGCGTCAACCTCGACGGCCACATCAGCCGCCTCGATCTTGTCGGCAAGGACGCCATCGTGCTGCGCGAGCAGCAGCAGGTGACGGAGTTCCAGGAGGGCATCGTGCCCTGGTCATTGCAGCGCCCCGTGGCCCTGATCTTCGACGAGTACGACGCGGGCCGCCCAGACGTAATGTTCGTCATCCAGCGCATTTTGGAGCGCGACGGGAAATTCACCCTGCTGGACCAGAACCGGGTCATCACACCGCATCCCCATTTCCGCCTGTTTGCCACCTCGAACACCGTGGGCCTCGGCAACTTGAACGGCATGTACCACGGCACGCAGGTGCTCAATCACGCGCAGATCGACCGCTGGAACATCGTTGCCACCTTGAACTATCTGTCGCAGGCGGAAGAAACGGAGATCGTGCTGGCGCGTGTCCCCGCCATGAATGACGAGGCGGGCCGCCAGCTGGCAAGCAGCATGGTGGCCGTGGCCGGCCTCACGCGCCACGGCTATGCGGCGGGCGACCTGGCCTGTTTGATGTCGCCGCGCACGGTGATTACCTGGGCCGAGAATTGCCAAATCTTCCGCGATCCGGCGCTGGCCTTCCGCCTGTCCTTCCTCAACAAATGCGACGAGGCCGAACGGCCCATGGTGGCCGAGTATTACCAGCGCTGTTTTAACGAGGAATTGCTGGCGACGGCGCCATGAGCGCCGAAGCGACCGCGCCTGCCCCCTACACGCGCGAACAGCAGGAAACGGATGAACTGTGTGCGGGCGCGATCCGGGCGCTGAGCGGCGTTGCCGCCATCCGCTACCGGGGCCGGCGCCTGCACGACGGCCACCGCCCCCTGCCCATCCATGCGGCCCATCTGCAGCCCGATGCGGCGCTGCAGGATTTGCCCTCGCTGCGCGGCGCGGCCGACAGCGTGGCCCTGCGTTTGCTGCATACGGACGCTGCCCTGCACAAAACGCTGTGTCCGCCAGAACCCGTGGCGCGTCTGGTGTTCGAACTGCTGGAGCAGTTAAGAGTGGAAACGCTTGCGCCAGATCAACATGCCGGAGTGATCAACAACCTGCGCCACCGCTTCACGGCCTGGTCGCATGCGTTTTACGATTCCGGCCTGGCCGAAGGCGCTTCCGGCTTGCTCTTGTATACAGTGTTCCAGATGTGCTGGTCGCGCCTGACGGCCCGGCCCGTGCTGGAAAAGACGGAAGATTTCATCGAGGCGACGCGCTGGTCCGTTTCTTCGCAACTAAGTGGCGACCTGGCGGGATTGCGCCGCCACCGATTGGCCCAGGCTGCCTTTGCCCGCCACGCGCTGGCCATTGCCCATGCCGTCGACGCCATGCTGAAAGAGGCGCAAGCGGCGCAGGATGAGCAGCAAAACGCGGCCCAGGACGCGAAAGCGCAGGCGGCCTTCAAGCTGCTGCTCGATTTCGACAGCGATAACGACAATTTTCCCGATAGCGCCCCGCTGGGCGACAGCCGTGCCTTCGGCGACGGCGATGGCGCCTACAGGGCTTACTCCACGGCATACGACCGGGAAGAAAAAGCGGGCGAACTGGTGCGCCGCGCCCTGCTGCTCGAATACCGCGAGCGCATGGATGGTCGCATCGCCAGCCTGGGCATCAACACGGCGCGCCTGGCACGGCGTTTTACGCAACTGCTGGCCGTGCCCCAACGCGACGGCTGGTCGTTCGGCGAGGAAGAAGGGACTATCGACGGTCGCCGCCTGGCGCAGCTGATCAGCTCGCCGTCCGAGCGCCGGCTGTTTCGCAAAGAACAATTCCTGCCCCAGGCCGATTGCCTGGTCACCTTCCTCGTCGATTGCTCCGGTTCCATGAAGACGCATGCGGAATCCGTGGCCGTGTTGCTGGACATCCTGCTGCGCGCGCTGGACCAGGCTGGCATCAAGACAGAGTTGCTGGGCTTTACGACGGGCGCATGGAACGGGGGACGGGTCAAACGCGACTGGATGCGCGCCCGCTCACCCGTCAACCCGGGCCGCTTGAACGAACGCGTGCACATGGTCTTCAAGGATGGCGACACGAACTGGCGCCGCGCGCGTCCCGACATCGCGGCCCTGTTAAAGGCAGATCTGTACCGCGAAGGCGTCGATGGCGAAGCCGTGGACTGGGCGTGCAAGCGCATGCTGGCGCGCCCGGAGCGGCGGCGCATCCTGCTCGTCGTCTCCGACGGTTGCCCGATGGACACGGCCACGAATCTGGCCAACGACGAGTTTTACCTGGCGCAGCATTTAAAACAAGTGGTGGCGCGCCGCGAAGCGCAGGGCGCCGTGGAAATCCGCGGCCTGGGACTGGGCCTGGACCTGGGCGCCTACTACAGCCGCAGCCTGGCCACCACCCTGCCCGCCTCGCTGAACAATGAGCTGTTCAGCGAAATCGCGCATCTGCTCGCCGGGCGAAAAAAATAGCGCCCTATGCCGGCGGCAGCGTCGGCGCCAGCAACTGCCGGCGATGCGCCTGCAAAAACGCTTGCACCGGCGACGCCTGCCTGCCCGTCAAGCGGGTAAAGTCATCGCTGACCAGGTGCATGGCATCGGTGGCCAGCCAGCGCTCGATACCGGCCAGCATCGTTGCCATCGACGCGGGCATGCCGGCAGCGATGAAATGGCGCGCGCGCGAATCCGCATCAAGGGCCACGACCTCGATGGACTTGCCGAATACCTGGGCGGCGATGGCGGCCAGCGCCCGTGCATCGAGGGCGGCGGGACCCGTGATATCCAGGATGCGGTTGCCACGGTAGTCAGCCGCCAGGGCCGCGGCGGCCGCATGCGCGCAATCCTCGCGCGCCACGCAGGACACATGGCCTTGCCCCATGGCCGTGCGCAACTGGCCATCCATGGCGGCAGTGCCCAATACCACCAGCAGCAAGTCCTGGTAAAACGCATTGCGCAAAATCGTGTGGCCGATACCGCTCTCTTGCAGCAGCGCTTCCGTGGCAAGGTGGTCGTCGTTCAGCAACGACGTTTTTCCCTCTTCCGGCTGCAGGAACGAGGTGTAGACGATATGGTCCACGCCCGCCAGCCGCGCCGCCGCAATGGCATGGCGGTGCTGCTCCAGGCGCCGCCCCGTGCCATCGATGGCATTTGTACTGATCAACAGCAGGCGCTCGACGCCGTGGAAGGCGGCGGCCAGGCCCTGCGGCTGGTCGTAGTCGCCGAAGCGCACATCAATGCCCTGCTCCTGCCACGCCGCGTGGTGCCCGGGTGTGCGGGTGATAGCCGTGAGCGCCATGCCCGGATGGATGGCGCGCTGCCGGATGAGTTCATTGACGACCAGGGTGCCCAGTTGGCCGGAGGCGCCGGCGACGGCGAGATGCATTGTTTTCATGTTCTTTTCCTTGTGGCGCGCGCAGGCGTACCCCATGCGGGGGCGGCAACGCACGACGATGATGTAAGGGAATCAAAGGCAGCCATGCAGCGGCCCGCCCCCTGCGGGGCGGATCTGCGGCAGGCTTACAGGAAAGAAGGGAAAACAAGGGTCATGCGCCCATCATGGCGCGTGGCGCGGGGCCGGTCAAGCGCTTTCAACTGCGCTTGACCGCTGCTGGGCTAACTGACGCAATAGCGCACGGCATGCGCTTCCATCGGCAGCGGGATTTCCCAGTTCCACAGCATCGATTGCAGCTTCTTGTTGCTCAGCGAGGTGTCGCGCTGACCGTTGCGCCGCAGTAATTCCTTGCGTGGCTGTTCCAGGTACACGAGCTCCACCTGCGCGTGGTATTTGTACAGCAGATTGAGCGTCTTTTCGCGCATCAGTTTCGACAGATGCGTGGCGTTCCACACGAACGGTTCGCCCTTGCGCAACAGTTCGCGCGCCCGTTCTTCCGCATAATCACCCACCTGCCCCTCGTTCTTGCCGTGCTTCAAGCCCAAGGCCGTGCGCGCATCGTCGAAGGACACGACGGGCAGGCGCGGATGGTGTTTGTCCACCCACGTATTCTTGCCGGACGCGGGCAAGCCCGACATGACGATCACGTGCGAACCCGGCTCCTGGAACAGGGGATAATCGGGATGCGCCTCGGCGCCGCGAAAGTATTTCACGCGCGTGTGGTCGTCAACAAAAACCCTCCGCTGTCCATAGCAACCCTCCTCGCGCGCCAGCTCTCTGAACAGCTCGATGGCGTCAAGTATGCGCTGCGGATCGGGGCAGATGCGTCCGCGAATATCCGCCTCGGCCAGCATGGCCAGCAAGCGGATATCGACCTGCCACGACAGTTCGCGCACGGTAAATTCCGGCGTCACGCCGCGCCGCGAGGTTTCCAGCGCAAAGAAGGGCACCTGGTGCACATTGATCAGGCGGCAGATATCCTCGCGCACGGCAAATGGCACGTCGCAGTCCCACAGCGCGATGCGCGCATCGAGCGCGCCCTTGCGCGAATGGCCGGGCTGGCCGATGGCACCCGTCGCCGGGTCGATCACCGTGGTGCTGCACTTGGCCACGTCATGCAGCAAGGCGGCCAGGAACACGATTTCCTGTTCGGCGCGCGTGGCAGCCTGGTAGTCGGGCATGGCCAGCAGGGATTCCACCACCATCATGGTATGCGTCCACACATCGCCTTCCGCGTGGTAGACGGGATTTTGCGGCGTCGTCTTCGCCAGTTCCAGTTGCGGAAAGGCAGCCAGGCAGGCGCTAAAGTCGGGTGAGCGCCCCGCTGGCGGCACCAGTTGTTGCAGGGTTTTCCAGTGCATCATTTTGTACTCCTTGAGAAGGCAGCCAGTTCGTCCAGCGACTGGCAGGTGTGCAAGCCCAGGCTCTCCCACGTGACCAGCGGCTGCGGCGCGTACAGGTCCACGCCCTCGGCCAGCTGGTTGGGGATCAATGGCCGCGTGCTGTGGTGCGAGCCGCTGTCGAGGATGGTTTGCGTAAAGTCATGCCGCACCAGCTTGTAGCGGGCCAGCACTTGCTCGTCGTCTTCCACTTTCAGGTACAGCCCTTCCGCGTGGTCCGACTTGTCCGTCTGTTTCCAGCACAGGTCCAGCGGCAGGCGCTCGCGCGCCACCGCGTGTTCAAAAGCATCGCGCCACAGCAGGGACTTGGCCAGCGAATGGCGCAGCAGCTGCCACAGCTGCCTGGGCGACGTAGGCATCTTGCCCGCATACAGCACGGGAACCGATAGCACGGGCGAGCCTGCCAGCATGGCGTGGCGGCGCGCCGTCGACAGGAACATTTGCGTACGCCGGCAATACACGTCGAACTCGTTGAAATAATGGGGCAGGCGGTCGTAAAACACGGAATGCTTGCTGTAAGACCATTCGCCAAACAGCACAAATTGATCTTCCAGCAAATGCAGCAAGGCGTGTTCATGCGCATGCGCCCACGGTTTCAACAGGTTGAACTGGCGTTCGCTGCCGCCGCCTGCCAGGTAGTGACCGCGCGACTGCAGCAGCACCTCGCCCGCATCGCTGAACGACACGGCAGAGTTGGCGCCATCGATTTTTTCCTCGATGACGACGTACTGGCCGGCCAGCTTTTTCAGGGGCATCTGGTCGGAACCGTCGTCGCCGTCCTGCAGGCGCGAGCCTTCCAGGTGCGGCGTGCGCGGGTATTTGAATAAGGGTAAAGATTGTAAAAACATAGCGTCCCACGCCGCGTTCACCGGGGCGTGTCCATACAGGGTCAGGGGTGCTGACGACGTGTTCGGGCGTGGACGATCGAGACTAGCGTCACGGATACGTGTGCGGATGGAGCAAAAACAGTGCCGCAGCAATCGGGGGCGTCAACGCGCCGAACGATGCTGCAGAGAGCATTTCGTCAGCGTTAGCAGGTGATGGCGAAGTAGCGAGGCACTTTTGGCTCCAATAAGGAAGAGGTTCGAGAAAGAACGTGGAATATAAAGGCTGTTTGATTATTTTGCAAGTGGCTCCGCGTATCGTGCGCACTCCAGTGCTGACCCTCGCTTTGCAATCACCACGAAATTTGCTAAGCTGGCGGCACTTCCTGTCGCTGCTGCGTGGAAAACAAACATGGCCCTTGCAAAAAGGCCGTGCATTCGTTATTTCCGGAGCAGAATCGTGTTTCCCCTATCCAGATTACAAAAAGCCCTGCGCCGCCAGGGCATCGCTGTCGCCTATGCCGACGGCATTTATACACTCAGCAATCCGCACGCCCAGGCGTCCGTGCTGCTGCCCCACAACTTTCCCCTCGAGGAAAAAGCCGTGCGTCAACTGATGGAGTTTGCCGCCGTCGCCGTGCCCGGCCAGGATGGCCATGTGTGCAAGGCCTGCGCCACGCCCGACTTTCACCCTGGCAGCATCGCGCCCGTGGGCAGCATCGTCGCCACCAGTGCCGACATGGTGATCCCCGCCATCCCCGGCACGGACATCGCCTGCGGCATGCGCCTGATCACAACAGGCTTGACCCTGGCGCAGTTCGAAGCGCGCAAGCCGCAGCTGTTGAGCAAGCTCAAGCATGTGCTGCTGGAAGACGGCCGCAACGTGCCGCTGCGTTCGAAAGCGTTTGCCGCCCTGTTCGACGTGGGGCCGGAAGCGTTCATCGACAGCTTGCACAAGGATGGCATGTGCGGCTTGTGGCCCCGGGTCGACAAGGCGCGGCTGCTGCGCGAACTCGACGATTGCATTGCCCTGCGCGAACTGGGCGGCGGCTTGCGCCATGCGCCCGAAGCGCTGGTGGGCACGCGCGAAGTGATACGCGACCCCAGCCTGGGCACCACGGGATCGGGCAACCATTTCGTGGAAATCCAGCTGGTCGATACTGTCATGGGCCGCCACGCCGCGTACCGGCACGGACTGGTGCCCGGCGAAGTAGTCGTCATGATCCACAGCGGCAGCCGCGACGTGGGCTTTTTCGTCGGCAGCCGCTGGATGGACCGCGCCAAAGAAGCCTGGCCGACAGGCATGCGCCACCCGCAATCGGGCCTGTACGGCTTGACGGGCGAACTGGCCGGCGACTACATGGACGCCATGGGCGTGGCGTCGCGCTACGCCTGGCTCAACCGCATGGTGCTGGCCGAGCTGGTGCGTGACAGCCTGTCGCAGGTGTATGCGCACGATAGCTCGCGCCTGGTGGTGGACGTGCCGCACAACGTCATCTTGCGCGAGCACGGCATGAACATCCACCGCAAGGGCGCCACGCCGGCGCGCGAAGGCGACCTGGCGCTGATCCCCGGCTCCATGGGCGACTATTCCTATGTAGCAACGGGGATGGGCAATCCAGACTGGCTGTGGTCGTGTTCGCATGGCGCGGGGCGCAGCATCCGCCGCCAGGCCATGCGCGCGATCAGGCCCACGGTGGGTAGCGACGAAATGGCCTTCCAGTGCGTGACCCTGCGCGAAGAACGCCGCGTCGAGGAAGCGCCGATGGCATACAAGAAGATCGGTCCCGTCATCGCCGCGCAGGAGGAAGCGGGCTTGCTGCAATCGGTCGCGCGACTGAAACCTTTATTGACGTTCAAGGCCTAGGGGCAAGGTCTAATGCAGCAATTGCGGCACGGCGGCCGCCATCAATGAGATACCGATGGCGGTCAGCACGGCAAACGCGATGCGGCGCATGCCACGTTGGGCGATCGGTGGCGGGTAGCGCTTGCCGGCCATCGTGGCCAGCACGCCCACGGGCAAGGCCAGCGCGCACAGCAGCAGGACTTTCGCGTCCAGCTGGCCCTGGCTGCCCGCCATCAGCGAGCGTCCACCCGCGCTGATGGCGAACAGGAAGATCAGGCTGTAGCGGATGGTGGTCAAGCTCATTTCCTGGCGGTAAAACTGGTACACGAGCGGTGGCCCGGCCAGCGAAAACAGGCCCGAGAACAGGCCGCCGCACACGCCGCTGATGAAAAAGCTGCGTTTATCGGCCGCGCCCGGTCCAGGCGGCGCCTGCAGCAGGATGCTGACGCCGCCATACACGATGGCCGCGCCCAGCAGCAGCTTCAGCAAGGGCGCATATGCCTGGTCCAGATATCCCAATAACAACACGCCGGCCGCCATGGCCGGCAGCAAGCCGATGCTGGCCGCGCGGATGGCGCGCCAGTCCAGGTGGTGCAAGGCACCCGGCAATGCCACCAGGCAGTTAGCCAACGACAACAAACTGACGAGGGCCGCCAGCGCGGGCACGGGCGCCAGGCCCAGTCCGCTGGCCATGCCCATGACGATCATGCCCAGGCCAAAGCCCGTGACGGTCTGGAAATATGTGCCCACCGCCACCACGCCCAGCAGCGCCAGCACGGACAGGCTGAACAACTCAGCGCCCACCCTGGGCCTGCACGGACGTCACGGCAATGACGTTATACACATCGTCGGCGCTGCAACCGCGCGACAAATCATTGGCCGGCTTGTTCAAGCCTTGCAGCAAGGGGCCGATGGCGACGGCGCCGCCCATGCGCTCGGCCAGCTTGTAGCCGATATTGCCTGCATCGAGGTTCGGGAATACCAGCACGTTCGCGCGTCCGTTGACGACGGAATCCTTGACCTTGCGCTGGGAAATCTCGGCCACGATGGCCGCGTCGAGCTGCACGTCGCCATCGATGGCCAGCAGCGGACGCTGGGCCTTGACCCGGTCCGTGGCCGCATGCACCTTGTCGACGGCCGCGTGATGGGCGCTGCCGCTGGTGGAAAACGACAGCATGGCGACCCGTGGCTCTTCCATCAGCAAGGCTTGCGCGCTGTCGGCGGCGGCCATGGCGATGTCGGCCAGCTCTTCCGCCTTCGGGTCGACTACCAGGGCGCAGTCGGAAAAAATGAAACCGCCCTTCAGGCTGTGGAATGGTTCGCACAGCATCATCAGGAAAAAGCTGGACACCAGCTTGAAGGCTGGGTCGACGCCGATAATCTGGATAGCGCTGCGCACCACGTCGGCCGTCGTATGCACGGCCCCCGCCACGCAGCCGTCGGCGTCGCCCAGGCGCACCATCAGGTTGGCGTAGCACAGCGGGTCTTGCACGGCGAGCCTGGCCTGCTCCACCGTCATGCCCTTGGCCTGGCGCAGCACAAACAATTGCTGGGCATAGTGTTCCGACTCCTCGGAAGTGGCAGGGTCCACCAGGCGCACGGCGTCCAGGTTCAGCGCATGTTCATGCGCCAGGGCCAGGATGGCGGCCGGCTTGCCCACAATGGTGATATGCGCCAGGCCTACACTTGCTGCGCGCGCGGCCGCCTGCAGCACGCGCGCATCGTCGCCCTCGCACAACACGATGTTTTTCGGCACGGCGCGGGCTTGGGCGATGATGCGGTGCAGGGCTTTCATGGGTACTCCAATTCGGTAAAAAAAGTGCCGGAACCATGGAAGCATGAAGCATGAAGAATGAACCATGGTTCCGGCACATAAAACCCGGCAAGCCGGGGTCATACAAGGATCGGGCAGACTGCTGACTGATTACACGTAGTCTTTGTACTTGTCCAGGTGACGCACAGGTCTGCTCAGCGCATCGCGGCGGAACGGATCGCCCAGCTCGCGCGTGCACATGATTTCAATGATGGTGGTCTTGCCTTCATTCATCTGCATGTCGATGGCCTTTTTCAAGGCCGGACCCACGTCTTCCAGCTTGTCGACCGTGATGCCTTCGGCGCCCATGGCGCGCGCGATTTCCGCGAAGCTCTGGTTGTCGAGCTCACCGGCGACGAAGCGGCGATTGTAGAAATCGACCTGATTTTTCTTTTCCGCGCCCCACTGGCGGTTGTGGAACACCACGGCCGTCACGGGAATGTTGTGGCGCACGCAGGTCATCGTTTCCATCAAGCTCATGCCCCAGGCGCCGTCGCCCGCATACGACACGGCCGGACGGTGCGGTGCGGCCACTTTCGCGCCGATGATGGTCGGAAACGCATAGCCGCAGTTGCCAAAGCTCATCGCTGCAAAGAAGCTGCGCGGCTTTTCGAAGCGCAAATAACTGTTCGCCACCGAGTTGATGTTGCCGATGTCGGTCGACACCATCACGTCTTCCGGCATGGCTTTTTCCAGCTCGCGCAAGACCTGGCGCGGGTGCAGGTAATTGCCCGGCTCCTTCTTTTGCTCTTCGATCATGTCCAGGCTGTACGCATCTTTTTCATGCGTCCAGTTCGTCAATTCCTCTTCCCACGCGGCCTTTTCCGCTTGCACGGTGGCATAGCGCTCGTCGCGCGTCGCGTCACAATCGAGGCTCTTGCCATCCAGGCGGGACAGGATGGCTTTCGCGGCCGCCTTGGCGTCGCCGCAGATGCCCACCGAGATTTTCTTGACCAGGCCCAGCATCTTGTTGTCGGCGTCGATCTGGATGATCTTGGCGTTTTTCGGCCAGTAATCCATGCCGTGCTGCGGCAAGGTGCCGAACGGACCCAGGCGCGAACCGAGGGCGACGACGACGTCGGCCTTGGCGATCAGTTTCATGGCCGCCTTGGACCCTTGATAACCGAGCGGGCCGCACCACAGCGGGTGGCTGGCGGGAAACGAGTCGTTGTGCAGATAGCTGTTGACGACGGGGGCACCGAGGCGTTCGGCCAATGCCTTGCATTCTTCGATCGCTTCGCCCATGACGACGCCGCCGCCCGAGATGATCACGGGGAACTTGGCTTTCGCCAGCAGTTCGGCCGCATCGTTGAGGCTTTGCTCGCCGCCGGCGCCACGGTCCAGGCGGTTCGGTTTTGGAATCTCGGCCTTGATTTCGCCATAGAAATAGTCGCGCGGGATGTTCAGCTGGGTCGGGCCCATTTCCGACATGGCGCGGTCAAAGCAGCGGCCCGTGAATTCGGCCATGCGGGCAGGATTGGTCACGTGGCCTTGATATTTCGTGAATTCCTCGAACATCGGCAGCTGGTTCGCTTCCTGGAAGCCGCCCAGGCCCATGCTCATGGTGCCCGTCTCAGGGGTAATGATGACGACCGGGGTGTGCGCCCAGTAGGCGGCGGCGATGGCGGTCACGCAATTGCTGATGCCGGGGCCGTTCTGGCCGATGACCACGCCATGGCGGCCCGAGACGCGGGCGTAACCGTCGGCCATGTGGCCGGCGCCCTGCTCGTGCACGACGGGAATCAATCGGATGCCGGCGGGAGCAAAGATATCCATCGGGTCCATGAAGGCCGAGCCCATGATGCCGAACATGTCGGTCACGCCATTGGCGGCCAGGGTTTCCACGAACGCTTCGGAAGGCGTCATCTTTTGCGGGCCCACCGGGGTTGCTGCGGTAGTGGCAGCGGCGGCGGCTTTTTGGTCGGACAAATCGGTCATGGCACAGTCTCCTTACGGTTTTATAAAAAATCGGTATATTTTGTTCCGATATTTGAAATACGTGTTCAATTTAACGGTTGCGAAATGCGCTGTCAATGAAAATTCATGAAAAATCGGACTGTTTCATTCCTGAATCCGGAATCCCTGGCTTTGACCCACTCCTGAAACAACAATGGCGGGCTATCCGCAAAAGACAGCCCGCCATCGATACCTCGTGCGCTGCGTCCTAGAACTTCAGGCGCATGCCGGCCGTGAAGGCGCTCGAGTTATGGCCCGGCAAGGGCACGCTGCCGCCGCTCGATGCGTCGCCAACGAAGTTGGTGCCCGCGCCATCGTTGCTGATACGTCCATACGAGGTGTACAGATTGGTGCGCTTAGACAAGGCATAGGTATAGCCGATGGCCAGCTGGCGCCCGCCGCGACGCGCATTCGTGCGGTCATCCTTCTTGATGTAAGACGCCATCACGCTGCCAGCCACGCCCACGGGGGCCGACACGCCCAGCATGACATCGCGGAAATCCGTGCCCGCATCATCCTTGTCCGTTTCATACGCGGCGTGCAGCTTGGCGGGGCCGAAGTCGTAGGTACCGCCCAGCAAGGTGACTTTCGCCGTGTTCAGCGGCGTGTCCTTGCGGTTGTCGTGCGCCAGGGTCAGCACCAGCGGGCCGTTGGCGTAATCGATGGAAAAGTCGATAGTGCGGCCCAGGGTGTTGCTGTCCGGCTTTTCGCCGAGGCCAAGCATGATGGCGGCCGACAAGCCGTTCACCTTCGGCGTTTCGTACATGATGGAGTTTTTCGTGCGCAGGCTGGCCACGCTCATCAGGTTGATCGAGGCGCCCGTCAGGCCCGTCTCGAAGGGGTCGATATTGTCCAGCGCGGTGAACAGCGGATTGTGCTGCAAGCCGATATTCACGGCGCCGAAGTCGCCCGACAGGCCCACGTAAGCCTTGCGCCCGAACAAGGCGCCCTGGCGGTAAGCGCCCGTATCGAGGTCGAGGCCATTTTCCAGCAAGAAATTGGCTTTCAGCTTGTTGCCCAGGTCTTCCGTACCCTTGAAGCCGATGCGGCTACCCGACTGCACGCCGGTGGCCAGCTTGGTGACGGAACCGTCCGCGCCGCCGTGTTCGGACGTCAGGCCCGCGTCGAGCAAGCCGTACACGGTGACGGACGATTGGGCGCTGGCGCTGCCGGCGAAGAGTGTGGCCATGACGGCCGCCGCTACGAGTGTGTGTTTCATGTCATCTCCAGGTATTGTGGTTTTTATCGTGCTTCAAACAGGAATCAACAACGGTGCTGCAAATGCGGTAATGCGACGGCTCAGGCGATCAGCCCGGCCATCGGCGACGAGGGCGAGGCGCTCATGGCGCCCGCTCTCCGAGGCATGCGTCCGGCCAGATAAGCCTCGCGTCCACCCTGCACTGCCAGTTTCATGGCGCGCGCCATGCGTATCGGTTCGCGCGCCGCCGCGATGGCGGTATTCATCAGGATGCCGTCGCAACCGAGCTCCATGGCGATGGCCGCGTCCGACGCCGTGCCAACGCCGGCATCGACCAGCACGGGTACCGTGGCTTGCTCGATGATCAGCGACAGATTCCACGGATTCAAAATGCCCATGCCCGAGCCGATCAGTGACGCCAGCGGCATGACGGCGATGCAGCCAAGGTCTTCCAGCATGCGCGCCTGGATGGGATCGTCGCTGCAATACACCATCACCTGGAAGCCGTCGCGCACTAGTTCCCCGGCCGCTTTTAACGTTTCCGGCATGTTCGGAAACAGGGTCTTTTCATCACCGAGCACTTCCAGCTTGCACAGCGGGTGGCCGCCCAGCAGTTCGCGTGCCAGTTGCAACGTGTAGACGGCGTCGCGCGCGTTGTAGCAGCCGCCCGTGTTGGGCAAGATCGTATATTTCGACGGCGGAATGAAGTCCAGCAAATTCGGCTCGCCCTTTTCCTGGCCAATGTTGACCCTGCGAATCGTGACGGTGACGATCTCGGCGCCGCTCTCTTCGATGGCGAGGCGCGTTTCCTCGAAATCCTTGTATTTTCCTGTACCCACCAGCAGGCGCGACTGGTAGGTGGTGCCGGCCAGGGTCAGGCCGGTAGGTGCTTGGCTGGGGGTGGCGTCGTCTCTCATCGTGGTGCTCTCCTAAGTTGAACCAAAGCGGCCTCTTGCCGGGGTGGCTCCCCGCAAAACGCAAAATCGACTTCGGGCCGCCGTCCTGACACGAGATCGGCAATCGCCCTGCCCGCGCCGCAGCCCATGGTCCAGCCCAGGGTGCCGTGGCCCGTGTTGAGGAAGAGCTGGCGGTAGCGCGTGGCGCCGATGTACGGCACGTTCGAGGGCGTCAGGGGACGCAGGCCGGCCCAGTAGACGGGGTCGCTGTAATCGCAGGCGTGGGGAAACAGCGCTTGCACGCGGCGCGTGATGGCGGCACAGCGCACGGAATTAAGTTCGCGCGTGTAGCCGTTCAACTCGCACGTTCCCGCCACGCGCAGGCGCTCGCCCAGGCGCGAAAACACCAGTTTGTGGCCGTCGTCCGTCAGCGAGACGGAAGGTGCGCTGACGGGGTCGACAATCGGATAGGTGGCAGAGTATCCCTTGCCCGGATACAGCATCAAGCGGATGCCCAGCGGCTGCAGCAGGGGCGCGGAAAAGCTGCCCATGGCCACCACCACGGCATCCGCATGCTCGAGGCGATGACGCCCTTGCACATCGATGCATTCCACTCCAATGATGCGCTCGCCATCTGCCAGCAAGCGCGTCACCGTCGTGCCGTACCGGAAATCCACGCCCGCCGTAACGGCGCGCGCGGCCAGGGCCGTGGTAAACAAATGCACGTCGCCCGACTCGTCGCTGGCAGTAAAGTCGCCGCCGACGATGCGGCTGCGCACGTGGCGCAGGGCAGGTTCCAGCCGTATCACTTCATTGGCGCTGACGGTGTTGCGCGGGCAGCCCAGTGCGCGCAAGAGCGCGGCACCTGCTTGCGATTTGTCAAATTCCTGCTGGTCCGTATAGAAATGCAAGATGCCCCGCTCCAGGTGGTCATAGGCTATGCCCGTCTCGCGGCGCAACGCTTGCAGGCTCTGGCGGCTGTACTCGGCCAGGGCGACGATCTGGCGCATATTGCGCGACACGCGCGACGGCAGGCATTCGCGCAGGTAATGCAGCACCCACTGCCATTGCAGCACATCAAGGCGTGGACGAAACAGCAGCGGCGCATCATCCTTGCCCAGCCACGTGAGCACCTTGCGCAAGGTGGCGGGGTTGGCCCACGGTTCCGCGTGCGAGACGGAAATCTGCCCGCCATTGCCAAAACTGGTTTCCTGCGCGGCGCCCGCCTGGCGCTCAAGCACGCGCACATCGTGGCCCGCCTGGCGCAAATACCAGGCCGATGCCGTGCCGACCACGCCGGCGCCGAGGACAAGGATCTTCATGGCGGGCTCGACTCGCTTAGCGCGTCAGCAGCACGGCGATGGCGACGAAGGCGGCGATCCACACCGTTTCCATTACCAGCATGATCACGGGACGCCAGCCCAGCGAGGCCAGCGACTGGAACGACGTTTTCACGCCCAGCGCGGCGATGGCGATGACGAGGCAGGCGCGCGAGGCATTGTTGATCCAGCCATTCACTTCCTGCGGGATCAGGCCCAGGCTGTTGGTAATCACCAGCCAGACAAAGCCGATCAGGAAGAAAGGCACCAGCGGCGGCGCATCGACTTCGCTCTTGCCATCCTTGCGCTTGAACATGATCGACAGGCCCAGCACGACGGGCACGAGGCAAGCCACGCGCGTCAATTTGACGAAGGTGGCCACGTCGCCCGTATGGTTGCTCACCAGATAGCCGGCGCCCACCACTTGCGCCACGTCATGGATGGTGCCGCCGATGAACACGCCCGCTTCCGTGGGGTCAAAGCCCAGCAGTTTGACCAGCAGCGGGTAGACGATCATGGCCAGGGTCGACAGCGACGTCACGCCCACCACCGTCAGCAGGGTGAATTTTTCATTTTCCTTGGTTTGCGGCAGCACGGCCGAGATGGCCAGCGCGGCCGAGGCGCCGCAGATGGCCACGGAACCGCCCGACAAAATACCTTCCGTGATGGGGCGTTTCAGCCACTTGGCCAGCAAATAACCGAAACCCAGGGTGGCAATCAGGCCGCCGACGACGATCAGCAGGGGCGTCACGCCCACAGAAGCGATCTGATTGAAGGTGATGCGCGCGCCCAGCAGGGCCACGCCCGTGCGCAGCAGCACCTTGCTGCAAAACTCGATGCCGGGCTTGCAGGTGGGATCGGAGGCGAGGAAGTGGAAGGCCAGGCCGAAAAACAGCGCATACAGCAGTTGGGGGCCGCCGTAATTGCTGGAAATAAAGGTGGCCGACAGGGCGATCACCAGCGCGATGGCGACGCCGGGCCAGCTGCGCAGCACAGCGCGTGGGCGCCAGATGGCAACGGCGGAAGACAGGTAGGGAATGTTTTTGTCGACAACGCGTGTTATCGCTGAGGAGTTGGTTTTCATGCGGGTCCGCTCATAATGTTTTAAAAATTGGGACATTTCATCTCGTTTTTTAATAATACACGATGAGCTAGCGAAGTCCATGCTTTTCCATGAAAATCGAAACCGGATGTTCCGGAAACTGACGTTTTGATGTTGATACTGGCGTAAACGACAAGCGGCGCGGCCCTTTGCAGGGACGCGCCGCTCATTGACGTTGTGACGATCTATTTCTTGCTGAGGCGGGTGATCAGGCTGGACGTGTCATAGCGGTTGCCGCCCGCCTGCTGCACTTCGCCATAGAACTGGTCCGTCAAGGTCGTCACGGGCAAGTCGCTGCCGTTGCGCCTGGCTTCGGCGAGGCAGATGCCCAGGTCCTTGCGCATCAGGTCGACGGCAAAACCGAAGTCGAACTTGCGTTCGATCATGGTCTTGCCCCGGTTTTCCAGCTGCCACGACTGCGCCGCGCCCTTGGAAATGACGTCCACCACCAGCGCCGCGTCCAAGCCCGCGTTTTCCGCAAAGGCGATGCCTTCGCTCAGCGCCTGCACCAGGCCGGCGATGCAGATCTGGTTGACCATCTTCGTCAACTGGCCGGAACCGGACGCGCCCATGTAGGTGACCGCGCGCGAGAACAAGGCGATGACGGGTTCGGCGCGCGCATAGGCTTGCGCGTCGCCGCCCACCATCACCGTCAGCTTGCCGTTTTCCGCGCCCGCCTGGCCGCCGGACACGGGCGCGTCAAGGAAGAACACGCCCTTCTCTTTCGCCGCCGCGTGGATGGTGCGCGCCGCTTCGGCCGAGGCCGTCGTGTGGTCGATCAGTATGCTGCCCGGCGCCATGGCCGACAGCAGGCCGCCCTCTTCCAGGATGACTTGATACAGATCGTTATCGTTGCCGATGCAGGTGAAGACAAACTCGGCGCCCGCAGCGGCCGCGGCCGGCGTGGCGGCGCTGCTGCCCTTGTGCTGCTCCAGCCAGGCGGCCGCGCGGGCCGGGTTGCGGTTGTACACGGTGACGTCATGTCCGCCCGCCGCCAGGTGACCTGCCATGGGGAAACCCATGACGCCCAAACCGATGAATGCCACTTTTGCCATATTGTCCGTCCTGTCGATGAATGAATCCGATTATTGTTGCATTACCTTGCACAAGATCAAAGCACTTCGCGAAATGCGATCATCAAGGCTGCACACTCGGCCGGGTTACCGATGCTGATGCGCAAATACTGGCTGATGCGCGGTGCATTGAAATGGCGCACGATGACGGAGCGGGCGCGCAAGCCGGCCGCCAGCTGCGCCGCGTCATGCTGCGGGTGGCGGGCAAAGACAAAATTGGCCACCGAAGGCAGCACCTCGAAGCCCAGCGCCGCCAAGTCCGCCGTCAGCTGTTCGCGGCTGGCGATGACGGCCTGGCGCGTCTGCTGGAAATACGCTTCGTCGTGCAGCGAAGCGACGGCGCCGGCCAGCGCCAGCCGGTCCAGCGGATACGAGTTGAAACTGTTCTTGACCCGTTCCAGCGCCTCGATCAGGTCCGCATGCCCGAAGGCACAGCCCACGCGCAAGCCGGCCAGCGAGCGCGATTTCGAGAACGTCTGCACCACCAGCAAGTTCGGATAACGGTCGACCAAAGCCACGGCGCTCTCGCCGCCGAAATCCACATACGCTTCATCGACCACCACCACGGCATCGGGATGCTCGCGCAGCAAGGTTTCCACGCCGGCCAAAGGCAAGTCCACGCCCGTGGGCGCGTTGGGATTGGGGAAGATGATGGCGCCGCATGGGCCCTGATAGTCTTCCGGGCGTATGCGCATGGCGTCGTCGAGGGGCACGGTGCGGTAATCGATGCCATACAGCTTGCAGTACACGGGATAGAAGCTATAGCTGATGTCGGGGAACAACAACGGCGCATCGTGCTTGAGCAAGGCCATGAAGGCCAGTGCCAGCACTTCGTCGGAACCGTTGCCGACGAACACTTGCGCGCTGGTCAAGCCGTGGTAGGCGGCCAGGGTTTGCTTCAATTCGCTGGCGGACGGGTCCGGGTACAGGCGCAGGCTGTCGTTGGCTGCTTCGCGCAGCGCGGCCAGCACCTGCGGCGACGGACCATAGGGGTTTTCGTTGGTGTTGAGTTTGACCAGGTCGGGCAGTTTGGGTTGCTCACCGGGGATGTAGGGGGTCAGCTCGCTGACGATGTTGCTCCAGAATCGGCTCATTGCTTTGCTTTGGTATGGGGGCAGGATGGTGATCGGGTAGATTACCATGGCTGGGATAGATCAAGGTGGCGGGGCGCTGGCCATTAGAGCTTGAATGGAGGAAAAAACGCCTTGCGCTGCGCGCTTTGGGCGGTTTTTCTACCTGCATTGATACCTCGCAGGTCGGTTGGCATCTGTGGCGGGCATAAAAAAAGCTCCCTTGCGGGAGCTTCTCTTATGTATTCTGGCGGAGAGGGTGGGATTCGAACCCACGGTACGATTTAACGTACGCTTGATTTCGAGTCAAGTACATTCGACCACTCTGCCACCTCTCCGTTTACTGCGGTCTATTCATTCAAACTGGCGTGCCGGTTTGAACGAGGCGCTATTTTAGCATGGGCATTGTTGGCTTGGGTAGGGGTTTTATTGGTGAATTGCAACTGAGGGCTGGTAATTAAAACCAAAACCCATATGGGCGATTCGGTGAGACTCGCGCGAGCACGCGCGCGTCTTCGAACCTGCCGCCTTGGCGCACGCGTCAAAACCAATTGGACGATTCGGAGAGCTCCGCGCAAATATGCGCGGAGCTTCGAATCCCACGCGTACGCCCCGCAGGGGGCGTACTCCTCTCCGCCAGAACAAATAAAAAAAGCTCCCTTGCGGGAGCTCTTTTTATTTGTTCTGGCGGAGAGGGTGGGATTCGAACCCACGGTACGATTTAACGTACGCTTGATTTCGAGTCAAGTACATTCGACCACTCTGCCACCTCTCCATTTACTGCGGTCTTTTCCCGCATTGCTGCGGGAAGGCAAGATTATAGCAGCCGCTTGAAAAAATGGAAGGACTATTTTCAGCCTTCCATTGCACAGTCTGCGCGAACCTTTTACGCCTTCAGATGCGTCAGGCCGCCCATGTACGGGCGCAGCACTGCTGGGATCTCGACACTGCCGTCCGCCTGCTGGTAATTTTCCAGCACGGCGACCAGGGTGCGGCCCACTGCCAGGCCGGAGCCGTTCAGGGTGTGCGCCAGTTCCGGCTTGCCGGCAGCGTTGCGGAAACGCGCCTGCATGCGGCGGGCCTGGAAGGCTTCGCAGTTCGACAGGGACGAAATCTCGCGGTAGGTGTTTTGCGCCGGCAGCCACACTTCCAGGTCGAAGGTCTTGGTGGCGCCAAAGCCCATGTCGCCCGTGCATAGCGACATCACGCGGTATGGCAGGCCCAGGCGTTGCAAAATCGCTTCCGCATGGCCGACCATTTCATCGAGCACCTGGTACGACGTGTCCGGGTGCACCACTTGCACCATTTCCACCTTGTCGAACTGATGCTGGCGGATCATGCCGCGCGTGTCGCGGCCATAGCTGCCCGCTTCCGAACGGAAGCATGGCGTGTGGGCCGTCATTTTCAGGGGCAATTGATCGAGCGCCAGGATTTCATCGCGCGCGATGTTGGTCAGCGACACTTCCGACGTGGGGATCAGGTAGAAGGTCTCGCCCTCGCCTTCCGCGCCGCCTTTTTTCACCGAGAACAGATCGGCTTCGAATTTCGGCAGCTGGCCCGTGCCGCGCAGCGAATCGGCGTTGACCATGTACGGCGTATAGCATTCCGTGTAGCCATGCTCGTCCACGTGCGTGTTGAGCATGAATTGCGCCAGCGCGCGGTGCAAACGGGCGATGCCGCCCTTCATGACGGAGAAACGCGAACCGGTCAGCTTGGTCGCCACTTCGAAATCCAGACCCAGTGGGGCACCCACGTCGACGTGATCCTTGACTTCAAAATCGAAGGCGCGTGGCGTGCCGACCTTGCGCACTTCCACGTTGCCCGACTCGTCCGTACCCACGGGCGACGACTCGTGCGGCAAATTCGGCACGGCCATGATGAAATCGCTCAGCTTGGCTTGCACCAGGGTCAGGGCCGCTTCATCGGCTTTCAGCTCATCGCCCAGGCCGGCCACTTGCGCCATCACGGCCGAGGTGTCTTCCCCCTTGCCTTTCAACATGCCGATTTGCTTGGACAGCGCGTTGCGCTTGCCCTGCAGCTCTTCGGTACGCGTCTGGATCGCCTTGCGTTCGGCTTCGAGGGCATTGAAACCTGCCACGTCGAGCTGGAATTTGCGCGTCGCCAGGCGTTCTGCGACGGTGGCGATGTCTTTACGGAGAAGTTGGATATCTATCATGGTTGGATGGCGGTGCCGATGTATCGAAAGCACTCATTGTACCAAGACCCGATCAGTTCTTTATGAGTTTTGCACATGGCCAACCATCGTCATGGCGGCATGGCTGGGCACTCGCGCCCGCTTTACGGCTGGTGCTCAGGTTGCGGCTCAAATAAAGGCGGCTTTTTCGGCAGCGGTGAGGCGGCGGGCGCTGACGGTGACGACGGGTATCGTGCTGTCGGCAGCCTGGGCGATCACGGTGTTATTGGCGCTCACTTCCACGGTATTCGCACCGGCGGTGGCGAAGCTGGCGCCGATGGCGATGATGGCGGCGGCGACAAAGGTGATTTCCATGTTTTTCAGTGCGTGCATGATGTGACTCCTGGTTGGTTTGCGTCGTTGACTGCTGCTGGTATGGTGGTACTTTAGCCAACGGCGACAAACAACGCCACCGGCTTGCGACCAGCAGCAAAAAACAGGGAGCGAACGGTGAAAAACGGGGATTGAAGCGCAAAGAATAGTTACAAGGAATCCTTGACGAGGCGCCCCAAACGGCTGATCGCCTGCTCGATGCGCGGCGTCCAGGCATTGCCGCAATTGAGGCGCAGGTAATTACTGAACTTGCCCGAAGCCGAGAACAGCTGGCCCGGCATATACGCCACGCCGTCCGCGATGGCCTGACCGTGCAGGGCCAGCGCATCGACTTGCGGCGGCATCTGCACCCACAGCACGAAACCGCCCTGCGGCTCGGACAGCATGCAGTCCGCCGGAAAGTGGGCCGCCACGGCGTCGGACATGCAGGCGATGCGCTGCACCAGGGTGCGCCGCATCTTGCGCAGCTGCTGGTCGTAGCTGCTGCCCTCCAAGAAATCGGCCAGCACGGCCTGGAAGAAATGGCTGGTGGCGCCGCTCGACACGGTTTTCAGCAGGGCCACTTCCTGCGCGAAGCGCCCTGCCAGCACGTAGCCCACGCGCGAGGCGGGCGTGATGGCCTTGGAAAACGAGGAGCACAATAAGACGTTGCCGCTCGTATCATAGGCTTTCACGGGCCACGGACGCTGCGGCGCAAAGCACAGGTCGCCATACACATCGTCTTCCACCAGCGGAATATTGAACTCCGACAGCAGACTGGCCAGGCGCTTCTTGTTTGCTTCCGGCATGACGCAACCGAGGGGGTTATTCGCATTCGGCACGAACAGGCAGGCTTGCACGAGGCCGGCGCGCAAGGCCAGCTCCAGCGCGTCGAGCGACGGTCCCGTCTTCGGGTCGGTGGGAATTTCCAGCGCCTTCATGCCCAGGCTTTCTATCATCTGCAGCAGCACGAAATACGTGGCAGACTCGATGGCGATGGTGTCGCCCGGTTTGGCCACGGCGCGCAGGCACAGGCTGATCGCTTCCGTGCAGGAATTCGTCACGACGATCTCGTGCGGGTCCAGCTTGCCCCAGTCCAGCGCCCGGCGCGTGACCTGGCGCAAGAAATTGCCTTCGCTGACGTCGTAGCAACTGACCTTGCTCAATAAAGCGGGTTCGCGCCGAGCTACCGCGCTGATGGTGCGCTGCATGCGCTTGACGGGCAGGATTTCGTCGGGCGGCCAGGCCGTGCCCAGTTGCACGATATTCGCCGTTTCGTTGTCCTTCAGCACGCGCATCAAGAGATTATTGATGCCGACAAAGGCCGGTTCCTTCAAGTGCTGGGCGTCCGCGCTGCAGGGCCGGCGCGGCGCGCGGTGGCGCACGAAATAGCCGGACTGGGGCCGCGCATCGACTTGCCCCCGGTCTTCCATCAGGCGCAAGGCTTGCATCACCGTGCTCACGGAGATGCGCTTTTGCTGCGCCAGGTGGCGGATCGACGGCAGCCGGTCGCCGGGCGCGAACACGCGCGAGTCGATCAGGGCGCCCAGCTCGTTGGCCAGGTGCTCGTACAGATTCAAATGCGCGCTCATGTTCATCCCTTCAGTATGCGGCTGCCGCGCGCGGCCCGCACAGATACAGTTGCCCAATTTTTTGACAAGCACAGTGTACGGCAAAGGTCACTGTGATCATTACAATTTCGTTTTCCTGCATCTGTCATGGTTCAAGGCAAGCGCCTAAGCTGTTCCTGTCAGCACAACAGGAGCGATGCCATGCATACCGACCACGAATTACGCAGCGAACGACCTTTACGCCTGGAAAAAGCGCGCACCAAGGTTATCGAATGCCTGTCCGGCACGGCCTGGATTACGGCCTATGCCCAGTTCGAGGATTGCGTGCTGCGCAGCGGCGAACGCTACACGATACCGAATGACGGCCTGGTGCTGGTCGAAGCCGTGGGTAGCGGCCACATCCGCGTGCATGGGACAGCCGCACCCCGTCCCGCCCTGCTGCGCTGGCTGAACCTGGCACTGCCTCACCCACTGAATACAAGGAATACATGACTCTAGCAGCCACCCCATTACGCGTCCTCGTCACGGGCGCGGCCGGCATCATCGGCACCGCTTTCTGGAAGCGCCGGCACGGGGAATTCTCCCTACGCCTGGCCGACCTGCACACTGAGGGATTGGCTGAAGCGCCCTGCCCCTCCACCCGGCTCGATGTGGCCGACTACGCTGCCTGCCTGGCCGCTTGCGCGGACGTCGACGTGGTACTGCACCTGGCCGGCGTGCCGCACGCCAGCGCCGACTTCGATGCGCAATTGCTGCAGCCGAACATCATCGGCACGCACAACATCTTCCGCGCGGCACAGGCGCAGGGAGTGAGAAGAGTGGTGTTTGCCAGCAGCGCGCAAGCCGTGGAAGGCTATCCGCTGGATATGCAGGTGCAGGAAAGCATGCCGGCCCGGCCAGCCAATATGTATGGCGCCAGCAAGGCCTTCGGCGAAGGCGTGGCTTGCGCGTTCGCGCAACAGCATGGCATGACGACGATAGCCGTGCGCATCGCCAACGTGGCCCACTTTGCGCCAGGTCAACAGCACAGCGCGCGCGACATCGCCGCCTTTATCAGCGAACGCGACGTAGTACAGCTGCTGGCCCGCTGCGTGAGTGCACAGGTGCCGGCCGGCTACCACGTCGTGCATGGGGTATCGGAGAACCGCTATAAACGGTTGTCGATTACGGCGACGCGCCAGCTGGTGGGCTACGCGCCGCAGGATGACGGTTTTATATTGCTGGGTTTGTAGCCTCAGCCCTTGCCCCGCCAAAAGCAATTGCTGATGTTTTATGATTCATAAAGGCATGTGCTAAGATCGATGTTGAGCTTCATGTACTTCCTCAAAATTTTTATCCATATAGGAAAAGCACTTGCGGTGCTGAAGTGCCGGGTACAAAAAAGCACCCGAAGGTGCTCTTTATTTCTTTGTTAGGCTTCCTTTTCCGATTTGATAGCTCATAGAATCGAAGAGGAAATCAGCTAATGTTTTGGCCGAATTAACCGCAAGTTTGGCATGATGTCGACTAGGCTTATAGGTAACGCCATGAGCATCGGACATTTTATTTCGCATTGCCGCCAAACCATTGATGATATTACTTAGCCCAGTTAAAACCTGCTTGAGTGAGTCGGAAATGTCTTGCCTACTGGGATCTAACTGAAGTAGCTTACGAGTTCGGTTGAACATTTTCACTAAATCACCGTCGTTTCCTACCGATTGTGAGGGATCGAGCTCAGCCTCAATTTTGACGCATACTGCCTCTATCAAGCTTCTAGCATTGGTGATTGCACCTGAATAATCACCCACATCAATTTTTTCTCGACACTTTTGAATCTGCTCTTCAATTAGGAGCTCACCGAGTTCTTGCGACTCTTCAAAGCGATTTTCTACTTCAATGATCCCACCAGCTAATTCACGAACCTTATAGAAATTTCCATCACGGATAGCTTCATAGCCGTCATAGCGTAATATCTCGTTTAGCTGGATCGCACATGCTTCAACAACATGTCCGTTCGCAGCAAGCTCAATCCACAGTCTCGGATCAAGCATCTCTCTTATGACGTCCTTCAGTTTAGGTTTCCCATTAAGTTCAGCTACTTTTTCTTTGGAAAAAGCAGATCTACTAGGAAACCCTTGCTGATAGACATCTCTGAAGCCCATTTTATTGAAAAAGGCAACGAGCTTCGGCCCACTTCTGTAGGGCCAGCCGCTGAGATCACCGGCAATGAACTCAGCAATCCTTTGGGCTGAAAAATCCGACAATTTCATTTATCACCAAACTGTAATTTATGTCGCATAACGAGCTATACAGTTCCCACACATCCATTCGCCATCGTCATAAATCCCTCCAGTCATATCGGTATGCTGGTTGCACCAGCCACACTCATGGGAAGCATGGGTATCTTCATACTTAAATCGTTTCGGCTCTGTGTAGCCCGCCTGATGAGACGGCAACAGCTTCGGATCGGGTGGTGTAGCAAACCTGCCGCAGTTGCTACACCAATGACCACCGTGGTGCTCAATCGTACTGGCCTTCTTGCAATGAGGACAGACAACTTGGTCATGCACCGTGGCCGGCGCCATGTTGGTGCTCACGAGCTCTGCAATGCTCTCCACCCGTTTGCAACTCATGCCGTTGATGTTCAAGTGGTTCAGAAGCGGATCAAAACCCTTATCGCCACTGAGTACGAAGCATTGGGTATCAGGAGCTGTTTCAAACGTCCTACCTAATTCAAAAGCTATATGGAAGTCCAAGGCATTCTTGCCGCTACCTGATATTTTCAGGAAGTCCACACGGCTGAACCTGTGAGCCGTTGCTGGCTTCCTGGCAGCTTTTGGAGGGTTCTGATTGGCGCCGACGAAGATGATGGCTCGGAAGCTCTCATCGAGGGTAGACAAATCAACCTTGTGCTTGTTTTCCAGATCAACAAGTAAGAGCTTTTTCATGTTCAATTAGCTAAAAGGGAGTTAATGATAATATTGCCAAAAGTAACTTTTCCCCGATATGTAATTTTACAATTATCTAATTAACAGCATGGAAATTAAAGTTTTTTGATTAGCCTCAGCAACTCACTCCTCGTATATGCACCATCTACTTCATTGTTATCAAACGCTATCATGTAATGGTAACAATGACCAGTTTCGTGCTTGGAAAATCCCTACTTGCTCGCTTCTTTATCCCACTTCCTGAGCACAGCAAGCTTTTCACCAATTTTGATCTCTAACCCCCTTGGTACGGGTTGGTACCACCCTGGATCACCAATACCGTCAGGAAGATAGGTTTCACCAGCAGCATAAGCATTGGGTTCATCATGAGCATATCGGTATTCATGCCCATAGCCAAGTTCTTTCATGAGCTTGGTCGGAGCATTACGCAAATGAACGGGCACTTCACGGCTTTTGTCTTTCTTCACAAATGCCTTGGCCTGGTTATATGCGTTGTAGCCCGCATTGCTTTTAGCAGCAACAGCCAGATAGATTACCGCTTGGCCTAAGGCCAATTCACCCTCCGGACTGCCAAGGCGCTCATACGTCAACGCTGCATCGTTGGCAATCTGCATGGCCCTTGGATCGGCAAGACCAATATCTTCCCATGCCATGCGAACAATGCGCCGGGACAAATAACGAGGATCAGCACCACCGTCCAACATTCTCGTTAGCCAGTAAAGGGCCGCATCAGGATTGGAGCCGCGAACAGATTTGTGCAGGGCCGAAATCTGGTCATAGAAATTATCCCCGCCTTTGTCAAACCGCCGACTATTCAAGGTCAGCGCGTTTTGAAGAAAGTCAGCGGTGATAAGCGTGATGCCAGAGGTCTTGGCCGCTGTATTGGCCTGCTCCAGAAGATTCAAGAATCGCCGGGCGTCACCGTCTGCATAGCCAATAATAGTATCGACAGCCTGGTCTTCAAACGTGAGAGCGCCAAGAACGCCTTCCTCTTGAACACGTGTCAATAACAGCTTGAGTTCTTCCTCTGTCAGCGATTTCAGGACATAGACCTGAGCACGTGACAACAAGGCGGAATTCACCTCAAAAGAAGGGTTCTCGGTTGTAGCTCCAATGAAGGTCACCAAGCCGCTTTCCGCATAGGGTAGAAGAGCATCCTGTTGAGACTTGTTGAACCTGTGAATTTCGTCCACAAACAAGATCGTGTGCTTACCCAGAGCCAAATTCTGCTCAGCCTGCTCCATTGAGGCACGAATATCCTTTACGCCGGAGAAGACGGCAGAGAGGGCAATGAACTCGCACTTGAAGGCCGACGCAGTCAGGCGCGCCAGAGTGGTTTTACCAACACCCGGAGGTCCCCAAAAAATCATGGAGTGCGGCTGGCCCGACTGGAAAGCCAGCCTTAAAGGCTTGCCTTCCCCCAGCAAATGTGACTGGCCAACAACCTCATCGAGGGTCTTGGGGCGCAACGCTTCAGCGAGCGGCGCCACGGGCTTTTGCGAAAACAGATCCGCCATGACAATGTCCAGTAAGAAAAGCAAAAGCCCCGCATCGCTGCGAGGCCGGTCGATAATGAAGCACGAATGACGTTAATTATTTATCACATCCGCGCCCTTGGGCATGACAAATTTAAAGTGATTGGCAGATAAGGCCGGGTTTTTCTGGAAATTCTTGAACGCCAGCACCGAGGTCTGGCCGAACGAGTCACGCAATTCCATCGCTTCGGGCACGCCATTGCGCAGGCCGATGGTGATTTCATCAAACGTCGTATCCTTGGCCTTCGGCGTCGCTTTCAGCCATTCCAGGCCATCGCGCGTACCCGCTTCGGCCAGGGTGAAATTCTTTTCCAGGTCGTTGCTGCCAAACAGGATGGCGGCTGGCGAGGAACCGAGCGCGTCGCCCAGTTTCTTGACCGTCACCTGGCTCAAGTCCTTGTCGTAGATATACAACTTGTCGCCATCGGCTTGCAGCAGCTGCTCGTACGGTTTCAGATAGGTCCAGATGAACTTGCCTGGACGGGCAAACTCGAACGTGCCGCTGGCCGGCGTCGACACTTTCGCCTTGCCGCTGGCGTCCGCCTTCTTGACCTGGCGCTGCACGAACTCGCCCTTGGCCGACTTGGTGCCGGCGGCAAAGCTTTTGAATTGTTCCAGCGCGCTGGCCGAGGCGCTGGCCGCGAACAGCAGGCTGCAGGCAACGCTGGCCGCACCTATCATCATTTTTGTTGCGAAAGTATTGCTTTTCATTCTATTTACCCTTGTTCGCTACTTGCCGCCGGCACCAGGATTTCCCGGTTGCCATTGGATTGCATGGTTGATACTACCCCGCTCTGCTCCATCTGCTCGAGCAGACGGGCGGCGCGGTTGTAGCCGATGCGCAAATGACGCTGCACCAGCGAAATCGACGCGCGGCGGTTTTTCAGCACCACCGCCACCGCCTGGTCGTACAGGGCATCGGCCTCGCCGCCGCCCTCGCCCGGCGCGCCGCCTTCGGCGCCATCGCCTTCCAGGGTGCCGCCTTCGAGGATGCCCTCGATGTAATTCGGTTCGCCCTGCAGCTTCAAATGGCTGACGACCCTGTGCACTTCTTCATCAGACACAAACGCACCGTGCACGCGCATCGGCAAACCGGTGCCGGGCGGCATGTACAGCATGTCGCCCATGCCCAGCAGGGTTTCCGCGCCCATCTGGTCGAGAATGGTGCGCGAGTCGATCTTCGACGATACCTGGAAGGCGATACGCGTAGGAATGTTGGCCTTGATCAAGCCCGTGATCACGTCTACAGATGGGCGCTGCGTGGCCAGAATCAAGTGCAAGCCGGCGGCACGCGCCTTTTGCGCGATACGCGCGATCAATTCCTCGACTTTTTTGCCCACCACCATCATCAAATCGGCCAGCTCGTCGATGATGATGACGATGGTTGGCAGTTTATCCAGCGGTTCCGGCGAATCCGGCGTCAGGCTGAACGGATTGGGGATATGTTCTTCGCGCTTTTTCGCATCGGCAATCTTCGCGTTGTAGCCGGCCAGGTTACGCACGCCCATCTTGCTCATCAGCTTGTAGCGGCGTTCCATCTCGTTCACGGCCCAGTTCAGCGCGTGGCCGGCCTGGCGCATGTCGGTGACCACGGGCGCCAGCAAATGCGGGATGCCTTCGTAGACGGACATTTCCAGCATCTTCGGATCGATCAGGATCAGGCGCACGTCGAGCGGGTCGGATTTATACAGCAGCGACAGGATCGTCGCATTGATGCCCACGGATTTACCGGAACCGGTCGTGCCGGCCACCAGCAAGTGGGGCATCTTGGCCAGGTCCGCCACGACGGGCTTGCCGGCGATATCCTTGCCCAGCGCAATCGTCAGGCTGGACACGCCATCGTTGTAGACCTTGGAGCCGAGGATTTCCGTCAGGCGCACGATCTGGCGCTTGCTGTTCGGCAATTCCAACGCCATGTAATTCTTGCCGGGAATGGTTTCCACAACGCGGATCGAGGTCAGCGACAGCGAACGGGCGAGGTCGCGCGCCAGGCCCACGATCTGGCTACCCTTCACGCCCGTGGCCGGCTCGATTTCATAGCGCGTGACCACAGGGCCGGGGTAAGCGGCCACTACCTTGGCGTCCACGCCAAAGTCCGACAATTTCTTTTCAATCAGGCGGCTCGTGAATTCCAGCGTTTCCACGGATACCGTTTCCACCACGGGCGGCGCCTCGTCAAGCAGGGACAGCGGCGGCAGCTTGCCATCGCCGGGGGTTTCAAACAGATGCGCCTGGCGCTCTTTTTCCACGCGCTCCGATTTCACCACGGTAACGACTTGCGGCTCGATCTTCACGGGCGGCGCGGCCACGTGCTTTTCCACGTGCTTGGCCCGCTCGATGACCACCACTTCGTCGCGGCGCACGGCAGCCACTTCGCCCTGGCGGCGGTCTTCGCGGTCCTGGTAGCGCAGCACGAACCAGTTGAAGGCGTCTTCGATGGTGCCGCCGATGCGCTCGGCTACTTGTAACCAGGACACATGGAAGAACAGGCTGAACCCCAGGCCAAACAGCAGCAGCAACAACAAGGTGGCGCCCGTGAAACCAAACGCCACGTGGGCCGAGTGGCCCACCAGCTGGCCCAGCACGCCGCCCGGCTCGCGCGGCAGCTGCACGTGCAGGCTCTTCGCCATGCGCAGGTATTCCAGGCCCATGCTGCCGATCAGCATGATGGAGAAGCCGACGATGCGGATCAGCATCTCGACATGGTGCTCGCGCTCCACCTCTTCCTCTTCCAGCAGGAAGCGCTTGCTCAGGCGGCGATAGCCATTCCACACCGTGCGCAGCAGCCACACGCACCACCACCAGGCGGAAAAGCCGAAGATATACAGCAACAGATCGGAGAAGGTCGCACCCAGCTTGCCGCCCAGGTTGGCCACCTTGTCGACGGAGGTCGCATGCGACCAGCCCGGGTCAAGCTTGTGGAAGCTGGCCAGTATCAGCACAAAGTACAGGGCAAACGCGGCCAGCGCGAACCAGCGCGCCTCGGACAGCAGCCGTACCAGCCGGTTCGGCAGAGGCCGGCGTTCGACCGGTTTACGGGTGTAGCTATTTTGATTGGCCTGGGCTGGTTTAGTCATTCTGGGAAGCGCTGCAAGGTGATAAATGTTTCTGAAAGGGAATTTCCCATAATAAGGAAGTATTCTAAGCCATATATGCCCCGGACGGCCCCACGATTCGTCGCTACAGGCGGCTTGGTCTATAATCGTGGATTGCTTGCGCAAGCGCAATACGCCCTTGTTCTTCGCGCGTATGCCCCCAATTCGGATAGACCCCACTCATAGAGAAGCTTCCCATGACCACTACCAAACACGCCCGCGTTTTGATCCTCGGCTCCGGCCCAGCCGGCTACAGCGCCGCCGTCTACGCCGCCCGCGCCAACCTGAACCCAATGCTGGTCACCGGTGTGGAACAGGGCGGCCAGTTGATGACCACCACGGACGTGGAAAACTGGCCAGGCGACCCGATGGGCGTGCAAGGCCCGGACCTGATGCAGCGCCTGCTGCAGCATGCCGAGCGTTTCAATACGGAAATCGTGTTTGACCACATCCACACCACCTTCCTCAACGAAAAGCCGATCCGCCTGAAGGGCGACAGCCACGAATACACGTGCGACACCCTGATCATCGCCACGGGCGCATCCGCGCAATACCTGGGCCTGCCATCGGAAGCGCAATTCATGGGCAAGGGCGTGTCCGCCTGCGCCACCTGCGATGGCTTCTTCTACCGCAACCAGGAAGTGGCCGTCGTCGGCGGCGGCAATACCGCCGTCGAAGAAGCGCTGTACCTGTCGAACATCGCCAATAAAGTCACCTTGATCCACCGCCGCGACAAGTTCCGCGCCGAAGCGATTTTGATCGACCGCCTGAACGCCAAGGTTGCCGAAGGCAAAATCGTGTTGAAATATAACCACACTCTGGACGAAGTGACGGGCAACGAAGGCGGCGTAACGGGCCTGAACATCAAATCGACCATCGATGGCAAGGTCGAAGCGTTGAGCGTGCACGGCGTATTCATCGCCATCGGCCACAAGCCAAACACGGGCATCTTCGAAGGCCAGCTGGACATGCACAACGGCTACATCAAGACCAAGACGGGCCTGGAAGGCATGGCCACGGCCACCAGCGCGCCGGGCGTGTTTGCCGCCGGCGACGTGCAAGACCATATCTACCGCCAGGCCATCACCAGTGCCGGCACGGGTTGCATGGCAGCACTGGACGCCCAGCGCTACCTGGAAGGCCAGGAGTAAGCGTCGCATGGCGTCGATGAAAGACTTCGCCGACCTGAAAGCGGTCAGCAAGCAACTCAAGGAGCAGGCAGACGCGCGCGCGCAAGCCGCGGCTGAACGCGCCCAGCAGGTCAAGGTGCAGGCCGTGGAGAGCAATCTGTTCAAGGCCAGCATCGGCGGCGTCAAGCGCCTGCCCGAGTCGGATCGCTACGCGCCCAGCCTGCCCAAGGCGGGCGCCATGGCGGCCCAGCAGCCGGCGCGCAAGCTGACGCCGGAAGAGGATCATGCGGCCGTGTTGCGCGAGTCGCTGTCGGACTTGTTCGAGGTCGACCATTACCTGGAAAACGATCCGGCCCTGAATTACGCCCGCCCCGGCGTGGGACCGGACGTGGTGAAGAAGATGCGCAAGGGCCACTGGCCAATCCAGGATGAGCTGGACTTGCACGGTTTGCGCCGCGACGAAGCGCGCGACGGCATCGGCGCCTTTTTGAACCAGGCGACGCGGCGCAAGCTGCGCTGCGTGCGCGTGATCCACGGCAAGGGTTTTGGCTCGAAAGGCCAGGAACCGGTCTTGAAATCGATGGTGCACAGCTGGCTCGTGCAAAAGGATGAAGTCATCGCCTTTTGCCAGGCACGCCGCTCCGAAGGGGGCGATGGCGCGCTGGTGGTATTGCTTTCTTCCGCTCTTCAGCCCATTCGCTGAGCTTGCCAGCAAGAAAACACAATTCAGTAACAAGTTAGCCCAATTAAGTCCCATGCACACGGCCCCGTTTGTCACCATTCGGGGCCGTGTCATGTTAACCTGTGACAATTATTTCCTGCTCAAGCGCTCCACCCATGATGCCACCCCAATTGCCGCCTGGCTCGCTGATCAAGATCATTGAGGTCATCGCCATCCTGGTGGGCGCGTTTTCCGGCTTCATCGAAGCGCGCCGCAAGCGCATGGACCTGGTCGGCGTGTTCGTCGTGGCATTCATTACGGCGTTTGGCGGCGGCACCTTGCGCGATATCCTGCTCGACAAGCGGCCCTTGTTCTGGGTCTCGCACCAGGAATACGCCATTCTCATCTTCGTGCTGGCCCTGACGGCCGCGCCATTGATCCAGCATTTGCGCCAGATCGTCTCGGAACGTCTGATCGTCATTGCCGACGCCATCGGCCTGGGCATGTTCGCCATCGCGGGCGTGGCCGAAGCCATGCGCGCCGGCATGCCGATCTTCATCGCCTCAATGATGGGGGTAATTACGGGGATTTTTGGCGGCGTGATGCGCGACATCGTCTGCAATGAAGTACCGATGGTATTTCGCGACGGCAAACCGTACGCCATTTGCGCGTTTTTCGGCTGCTGGGCCTACCTGCTGCAGATGCACTTCGGCGCCGAGCACGACTTCGCGCTGTGGACCAGCGCCAGCGGCATCACAATCTTGCGCCTGATATGCTGGAAATTCGACATGCGGCTGGGGCGGTGAAGCGCGCTGCTGCGCAATCGGGCAGCTTTGGTGGCTCAGCAGCGTCGGCTTACGCGCTGGCGCGCTAACCCGACCTGCGGCATGACACACATTGCTATACGTAGGTCGGATGAGGCTCGAAGAGCCGCAATCCGACAACATCGCTGGCGCAGCCACCAGCAAAAACTTAGACGGCGTCCGGACCCGTTTCACCCGTGCGGATGCGGATCACTTGCTCCACGTCGCGCACGAAGATCTTGCCATCGCCGATCTTGCCCGTGCGAGCAGCCTTGATGATGGCGTCGACCACCAGTTCGGACACGCTGTCGTCCACCACCACTTCGACTTTAACTTTCGGCAAGAAGTCGACCACGTACTCGGCGCCACGGTACAGCTCGGTATGCCCCTTCTGGCGGCCAAAGCCCTTCACTTCCGTCACGGTCAAGCCCGTCACGTTCACATCGGCCAGGGCCTCGCGTACTTCGTCGAGCTTGAATGGTTTGATGATGGCGGTAATCTGTTTCATGGCTACTCCTTAATATTGTTGGATTGTGGACAGATGGCTGCTTACTCGTAGAACTTGGAGGTAATCGGATAGCGCCAGTCGCGGCCGAAGCCACGGTGCGTGACGCGGATGCCCACCGGCGACTGGCGCCGCTTGTATTCGTTGATCTTGATCAGGCGCGTGACCCGGGCCACATCGGCCGGCGGGTAGCCAGCCTCGATAATCTCGGCGATCGGACGGTTTTCTTCCATGTACAGCTGCATGATGCCGTCGAGTACCTCATACGGCGGCAAGGAATCCTGGTCCAGCTGGTCGGCGCGCAGCTCGGCCGACGGTCCGCGCGTCAGGATACGCTCGGGTATCACGTCCGACACGCTGTTACGCCACGCACACAGGCGGTACACCAGCGTCTTGGCGATATCCTTGATGACGGCAAAGCCGCCCGCCATGTCGCCGTACAGGGTGCAATAACCGACCGCCATCTCGCTCTTGTTGCCCGTCGTCAGCACGATGCTGCCATGCTTGTTCGACAGGGCCATCAGCAAGGTGCCGCGGATGCGCGCCTGGATGTTCTCTTCCGTCGCGTCTTCCGCCAGTCCCGCGAATTCCCCTGCCAGGGTGGCGCGGAAGGCATCGAAGGTTTGCTTGATCGGAATTTCATCGTAGCGCACATTGAGGCGATTTACCATGTCGCGCGAATCGATCCACGAGATATCGGCCGTAAACTGCGATGGCATCATCACGGCGCGCACCTTGTCGGCGCCCAGTGCATCGACGGCGATGGCCAGGGTCAGGGCGGAATCGACGCCGCCCGACATGCCGATCAGCACGCCAGGGAAGCCATTCTTGCCGATATAGTCGCGTACGCCCAGCACCAGCGCCTGGTACACCTGCGCCTCGGTCGTCAACGGGGCGGCCAGGGCCTGCGGCACGGGCGTGGCGCCGTCGAACTCGACCAGCTGCAAATCTTCCTCAAAATGGCGCAGCTGGGCGCAAATCGTGCCGGCCGCATCCATGACAAACGAGTCGCCATCGAAAATCAGCTCATCCTGGCCACCGACCAGGTTGGCGTAGACCAGGGCCATGCCTTGCGCGCTGACGTTCTTGCGCATGGTTTCATAGCGCAGATGCTGCTTGTTCATGTGATACGGCGAGCCGTTCGGCACCAGCAGCACTTGCGCGCCAGCCGCGCGGGCACGCATGGGCGCGTGCTGGAACCACGTGTCTTCGCAGATATTGATGCCGAAACGCACGCCTTTCACGCCAAACACGAAGGCCTGATCCGACGACGTAAAGTAACGCTTTTCATCGAAAACGGTCGTGTTCGGCAAGTCGTGCTTGCGGTAGGTGCCCAGCACTTCGCCGTTCAGCAGCACGGAGGCGGCATTGTGGCGCACGCCCTTCTCGTCTTGCAGAGGCAAGCCCACCACCACGTGCAAATCCTTGAACTGGGCCAGCTCCAAGGCCAGCCCCGCAAACGCTTCCTGCGTTTTTGCGTAGAATGCATTGCGCAGCAACAGGTCCTCGGGTGGATAGCCGACCAGCGACAGTTCCGGCGTGAGCACGATATCGGCGCCCGCCTCAAAGGCGCGGCGGGAAAGGTCGAAGATCTTGGCACGGTTGCCGGCCAGATCGCCGACCGTACTATTCATTTGAGCAATTGCGACTTTGACTGTCATGATGGTGGAAATTTCGTTTTATTAATTTTATTAAACAAGAACAAGACAGGGGCGCGCAGGCCGATGGTGGCGCCCCGAGAGTGAAGAATGCACACTACAACAATGAATTATCGCACGGCTATCGTCTCCACTCTGGCTGAAATTGGCGAAGCGGCCTGGACTGAACTGCTGGCCAGCCAGGCGGACGCCACTCCCTTCCTCTCCTACGCCTTTCTGCACGCGCTGCATGAGTCCGGCTGCGCCAGCGCAGAGACGGGCTGGCAGCCGAATTACCTGGCGTTATGGCAAGGCGAGACCCTGGCTGCCGCCCTGCCCCTGTACCTGAAGATGCACTCGTATGGCGAATATGTGTTCGACTGGGCCTGGGCCGACGCGTATCAGCAGCATGGCCTTGAATATTACCCGAAACTGTTGTCCGCGATACCCTTCACGCCCGTCAGCGGCGCGCGCTTGCTGGCCCGCGATGGCCAGGCACGCGCCGCCCTGCTGGCCTTCCTGCAGGCCCAGCAGCAAGCCAGCGCCGTCTCGTCCTGCCACATCCTGTTCCCGCCGGAAAGCGAAGCACGCCAGCTGGCGCAAGCCGGCTACCTGATGCGTAGTGGCGTGCAATTTCACTGGATCAATCCCGGCTACTCGGATTTCGAGCAATTCCTCTCCACTCTGGAAAACAAGAAGCGCAAGAATATCCGCGCCGAGCGGCGCAAGGTACAGGAAGCGGGTGTGACCATGCGCCAGGTGCGCGGGGTGGACGCCCTTGACGCCGACTGGACACTGTTCCATCGCTGCTACAGCAATACCTATGCGGAACACCGCTCCTCGCCGTATTTGTCGTTGGACTTCTTCCTGCGCATCGGTGCCAGCATGCCGCAGAACATTTTATTGGTGATCGCCGAGCGCGAAGGCCGGGCCATTGCCGCCTCGCTGGTGATCCACACAACCGACACCCTGTATGGCCGCTACTGGGGCGCGCTCGAGCACGTGCCCTGCTTGCATTTCGAGACGGCGTATTACCAGCCGCTGGAGTTTTGCATCGCCAACGGCATCACCACCTTCGAAGGAGGCGCCCAGGGGGAGCACAAGATGGCGCGGGGCTTCCTGCCGCAAAAGACCTGGTCCGCCCACTGGCTGGCGCATCCGGCCTTCGCCGACGCAGTGCAGCGCTTCCTCGAGCGCGAACGGGGTGGCATCGATGCCTACCTCGACGAATTGAACGACCACAGCCCGTTTCGCGCATAAAAAAACGCTCCCGGCCATGACTGGCGGGGAGCGTTTTTTAACTGGCTGATGTTATGCCTTTTCAGCATCTTTCTTGAAGGCGGCGACGCCGTTCAGGATTTCTTCCTTGGCCACGTCTGGACCATACCAGCCGTCGATCTTGACCCATTTGCCTTTTTCCAGGTCTTTGTAGTGCTCGAAGAAATGCTGGATCTGGCGCAGGCGCAGTTCGTTCAAGTCTTCCGGCTTTTGCCAGTGGCTGTAGATCGACAGGACCTTGTCGACTGGCACGGCCAGCACTTTCGCATCTTCGCCCGACTCGTCGGTCATTTTCAGCACGCCAATAGGACGGCAGCGCACGACCACGCCCGGGATCAGCGGGAATGGGGTGATGACCAGCACGTCAACCGGGTCGCCATCCGGCGACAGGGTGTTCGGCACATAGCCATAGTTGCACGGGTAATGCATGGCGGTACCCATGAAGCGATCGACGAAGATCGCGCCGCTTTCCTTGTCAACTTCGTACTTGATCGGATCGGCATTCATCGGGATTTCGATGACGACGTTGAAATCGTTCGGCAGGTCGCGGCCGGAAGAGACGTTATTCAAACTCATGGGGTTCCTCATTAGCGGATTGTGTTTTAACCGCGCAATTATAGCGAAGTACAGGCGGCTTGTGCGATGCAGCAGCGGCCCGCCGGCGTATTGCGCATCACGCCAACAACAGTGGCATGCACGGCCCCCTGGCCCGCGCAGCCTGCCGCCCGCCCGGCTTTACTGTCCGCCGCAGCCGGCCAACGAGGGAATAAAGCGGCCGCCGAACATAATAAGTGAAAACACTTAAGTAATACTACGGGAACCCTGAATTAATACAGGAAGCATCTGCCTATTTTCACTTCAATATCACCATACCGATAATATGGTTATTATATTTTGAATTGCAATTTTTACAGCCACTTATGGCAACGGTTTTGCCGATTAATCGATACCCAATAAATCCTTGTTAATGCGCCGCCATGTCAAGGCCCGTCGATCATCGCCCGGCAGGGAACCTTCCAGCCCGGCAAACCCACCATCGAGCATAATAATTGTTCTTATTTGAAGCGTTCAATTGATTCAAATGGCGACCCCGCCAAAAAATGGCGCAACCAGAAGACAATCATCAATTCTGATAAACTATAACATTCTGGTGATTCCAAACTTTGTATATTCTGCAATCGACGCCTTCCCTGAATTCAATATGGCGTTCTCAACGCGCCACCGATAAATCCTTGCAAAAAGGAATATGATGATTCCCTCTTTCCGACCCGGTCCTTTATTAAAGGTCACCGGTGTTATTTTCATTCTGTTTGGCCTCGCCCTGCTGGGCGGCGGCATCTGGCTGGCCAGTCTCGGCGGCTCCTGGTACTACTTGCTGGCAGGCATAGGCATGCTCGTTGCTGGCGTGCTGGTGTTCCAGGGCAAGCGCAGTGCGCAACCGTTCATGGCGCTGCTGCTGATCGCCACCCTCATCTGGTCCGTCATTGAAGTGAAATTCGACTGGTGGCAATTACTGCCGCGCCTCGACATCTGGTTTGCCGCCGCCGTCTGGCTGCTGCTGCCCTTCGTCAGCCGCCGCCTGGCGCCACCCGCCGCAGCGAAACAGCCGCAAGTGGGAAGGACGGCCCTCAGCGCCGCCGTGGCCCTGACCGTCATCGCCGGCGTCATCGCCCTGTTCCAGGACTACCATGACTTGCATGGCGACGTGCCTGCCGACAACATGGCGGCCACCGCCACTGGCGATCTGGCACCCGGCGTCGAGCACAATGACTGGTCCGCGTATGGCCGCTCCGGCTATGGCGACCGCTATGCCCCGGCTGCGCAGATCACGCCGGCCAATATTTCCGGACTGAAGGAAGCCTGGACCTATCACACGGGCGACTTCAAGGGACCGAACGACCCGGGCGAAATCGCCAACGAAGTCACGCCGCTGAAGGTCAATGACATGCTGTACCTGTGCACGCCGCACAATATCGTCATCGCCCTGAATCCGGACACAGGCAAGGAAATCTGGCGCCACGACCCGAAGATCAACCGCGACGCGGCCAGTTACCAGCACATGATCTGCCGTGGCGTCGCCTACTGGGACGTCAATGCGGGCCGCGCCAGGAACAATCCTGCCCCCGAAGCTGCCAGCATGGAATGTCCCCGCCGCATCCTGGCGCCGACCATGGATGGCACCATGATCGCCGTCAATGCCGATACGGGCGAGTCGTGCAAGAGCTTTGGCAACAACGGCGTCGTCAACCTGTATAAAAACATGGCCATGATCAAGCGCGGTTTCCTGATGCCCACTTCCCCGCCTGCCGTAGCGCAAAACGTGGCCGTTATCGCCGCCAGCGTGACCGACAACCATTCGACGGAAGAACCATCGGGCGTGATCCGCGGCTACGACCCTGTCACGGGCAAGCTGCTGTGGAACTGGGACCCCGCCACACCGGAAGATACCAAGCCCTTCCCTGAAGGCAAGAACTACACCAACAACTCGCCTAACTCGTGGGGCGTGGCCAGCATCGATGAAAAGCTGGGCATGGTCTACATTCCAATGGGTAATGAAACCCCCGACACCTGGGGTGGCAATCGCAACAAGAATGGCGAGAAATTCAACAGCGCCATCGTCGCGCTGGACCTGGCGACGGGCAAAGTACGCTGGGTGTACCAGACCGTACACCACGATATCTGGGACATGGATATCGGCGGACAACCTTCGCTGGTCGACATCGATACGCCAAAAGGCAAGGTCCCGTCCGTGGTTGCCACGACAAAGCGGGGCGATATCTATGTGATCGACCGCCGCGATGGCAGCCTGGTCGTGCCGGCGCCGGAAAAACCCGTGCCAACGAGCAATCCTGCCGCTGGCGACACCCTGTCACCCACGCAGCCTTTCTCGGCCCTGACCTTCTTACCTGAGCGCAACATCAGCGAAGCAGACATGTGGGGCACGACGCCGTTCGACCAGCTTGCTTGCCGCATCATCTTCAAGGAACGCCGCTATGAAGGCCCGTTCACGCCGCAAACAGCCGGCAAGGGTGCCGTCATCTCCCCGGGCCCGCTGGGCATCTTCGAATGGGGCGGCGCAGCCATCGACCCCGTGCGCCAGTTGTTGATCGTCAACCCTGACTACATGGGCTTCCTGGAAAAACTCGTGCCACGCGCCGAAACGACGGCCAAGGGCGGCACGGGCGGCGAAATGGGCTTGCAGCCACAGACGGGCGTACCGTTCGCCGTGGAAATCAAGGCCTTTTTGTCGCCGCTGGGCTTCCCATGCCAGGCACCGCCTTGGGGCTATGTGGCCGCCGTCGACCTGCGCACCATGAAAAAAGTGTGGATGCACAAGAACGGCACCACGCGCGACAGCGGTCCAGTGCCGATTCCACTGCCACTGGGCGTGCCCAGCCTGGGCGGCATGGTCACCACGGGTGGCGGCGTGACCTTCCTCAGCAGCACGCTCGACTACTATATCCGCGGCTACGATGTCAGCAACGGTAAAGTCATCTGGAAAGCCCGCTTGCCCGCCGGCGGTCAGGCTACGCCGATGAGCTATGTCTCGAACAAGTCGGGACGCCAGTTCGTCGTCGTCATGGCCGGTGGCCACGGTTCGCTGGGTACGAAGATGAGCGACACCCTGATCGCGTATGCCTTGCCGGAAGGCACCGCCGTACCGAAGAAGTAAGGTAGCAGCGCACTGCGCCATGCAGTGCGCACGTAAAAAAAGCCGTTCAGTCTGCACTGAACGGCTTTTTTACGTCTGCGAGTAGCTTAAAGCATGGTGGCCAAGGCACACTGCCGGTAATGGGCCGCGGCCTGCTCCGTTTGCTGCAAGGCATCGTGCATTTGCGCCAGCTTCAGGTGGGCGTCGCGCACCATTTGCGGCTCGTTCGCGTCCGACAAAGCCTGCTCCAGGTGACGCTGGGCCTTGCCCCACAGCTTTTGCTTGAGGCACAAGGTGCCCAAGGTCAGCGCCAGTTCCGCATCCAGCGGACGCTGTTTCATCCATTGTTCGCAATGCTCGATCTGCAGCAGCAGGGCCGGCGTGCCGGCTGGTGCCGCCGCTTCGCGGTAGGCGCGCACGACGCGCTCGTCCCAATCGGCGGCCAGCGACTCTTCGCACACGAGGCGCGCTTCATCGTGCAGGCCACGCGCATTCAGGGCCGTGGCAGCGCGGCAGGCAATATACGGCTTGACGCGATCCGCGCTTGGCACGGTGGACCACACGCGCATCAGGGATTCGGCGTCATGCGATGGGTCGGACAGCAGATGGTCATAGGCCAGCTCGCGCAAGCGCGACGACAGGGCCGGATGCAGGGCGCGGTGCTTGTCGAGCGAACGCACGAGGCGCAGCACTTCCGGCCAGTTCTTCGCCTGCTGCTCGGCCTTGAGCGACCATTGCAGCGCGTGGATGTGGCGCGTGCCGCTGGCATTGAGTTCGCGTACCGCCGCCAGGGCCGCTTCCGGCTGGTGGTCGTCGACCAGCAATTCCGTCACCGTCATCAAACGGGCCGTCTTCAGGCTGGCATCGCCTTCGACTCTGGCCAGCCAGCTGTCGCGGCGCTCGGACTGGCGCATGCGATGCGCGGCACGCGCGCCGATCAGCGCGGCCAGGCCGGCGTTCTCATCGAGTTCTGCGGCGCGCAGGGCGGCTTTTTCCGCATGGCCGAAACGCCCTTCGAACAGGGCTTTCAAGGCTTCGCGCAAGCCCTTGTTGCCATCGCGCTCACGCTTGCGCTGGCGGTAGGCTGCCACTTGCGCCGGCATGCGCACGGTGGCGCGCACGGCGCGCACCAGCAGGTACAGCAGCACGAACAGCACGACCTGCAGCAACAAGAAGAAGTTCAGCGACAAATCGATGCGGTAAGGCGGATAGAACAGCACCACGTTGCCGGGATTGAAACGGGCCGTCACGGCGATACCGATCGCCGCGGCCATCAGGGCGAGTAACCAGAGAAATAGACGCATGGGCTCAGGACTTCGCTTTGTAGTTGCGCACAGCCGTCAGGCTGTCGGACAAGGTTGGCATTTCGATGGCCAGGTTGCTGCCCTGCACCTGGCGCAGCAAGGCTTGCGCCGTCTGCGTGCTCTTGGCGCGGGTATCGAAATACTTGGCCAGCGCATCCTGCGCGGCGATCAGATCATTCCTGAAAGCAGTTTCGTTGCGCGACAACAATGCCATGCGGGCATTGAGCAGGCGCAGCTTAACGTTTTCGCGCAAGAAATACGATTGCGTCGGCGACAGCATCAGCGCTTCCGGCGTATCGACGCGGCGGATGCGTATCAATTGGCGCACGTCGGCCCACATGTCGCCGCTCCAGGTATTCCAGCCGTCGCGCACTTTTTGCAGCAGCGGTTCCGGCGCGGGCGGCCCTACCAGCTTGCCGCTAGCATCGCGCACGGGCTTGGCCTTGCCCGGTTTTTCCGGTGCGGCCGGCAAAGCGGGCGTTTCATCCGACAGCATCGGCAGGGAGTCGACCTGGGCGATCACGGCATCGAGGCGCAAGGCCACGCCCGTCGAATCGACGCTGGGCAGGGCCTTGAGTTTTTCCATGTCGCGCCCGATGGCGCGGCGGATGGTGATGAATTGCGGCTTGTCGGAACGCGACAGGCTGCGGTCGGCGTTTTGCAGCGCGATCAGCGCACCGGGCACGTTGCCGGCCAGTTGCAGCTGCTGGCTGGCCGTCGACAGCACTTGCTCGATTTCCGTCAGCGCCCACTCGTCGCGGTTCTTCGACAAGTCGTTATACAGTTGTTCCAGGGCCAGCTGCTGGCTTTGCGTTTCGCTCTGGCGGTTTTCCAGCGCGCCCACCTTGATTTGCAGCTCTTTCGTGCCTTCTTGCACGTTGCGCGCCAGCACGCCCGTTTCGGCATTGCTGACATCGCCCTTTTGCAGGCGCTTGGCCACTTCTTCGCGCAGGTTGCGGATCTGCTTGCTGGTCGACCAGCTTTGCGCAGCGAGCAGCACGGCCAGCACGATGACGGCAATGCTCATAGGCTTTTGCAGCTGTTCGAGCAGGGTCGGCGCGCGGCCAGCGGGTTGGTCGGCCGCCTGCGGCGCCGTCTTCACGGCGCTGCCAGGCGTTGCATTCGGTTCGGAGAGTGTAGGCATTTCGTTCATGGTCGTGATTGTAACGCGGCGAGCACTCCTGCGTCGCCTGATCCTGTCAAGGTGACACGGGCAAAACCCAGGGCCGCCGCCGTTTGTGCAATGCGGGCGTGCGGCACGATCAGATGCTGCTGTTGCATTTTCGCAACAGCCGTCTTTTTACCATCCAATTCTTCGAGCAGCGCCAGCAAACCCCGCAGCGCTTCCGAGCTGGTGATGACCCAGTCATTATTATGCTGCAACAGGTTCTCCAGGGTCGCGCGCAAGGCTGGCGTCAGCAGCGGCACCTTGCGGCGGTAAGCCGTGACGAACTCGACTTCGGCGCCCGCTGCGCGCAAGCCGTCGGCCAGGTAATCGCGGCCGCCATCGCCGCGCACGATCAGCACGCGCTTGCCGCGCAGGGCCGGCAAGTCCAGCGCCAGCAACAAATGTTCGGAATCGCTGCGCGCCGTATCGAGCGGGCTGGTGATGGTCGCATTGGCATCCGTGACGCCGTGCGCCCCCAATGCCATACGGCTGCCCTCGCCCACCACTGCCAAGGGCACACCAGGCGGCCAGTCCGGCAAATGCGCAAAGACGCAATCGATGGCGTTGGGCGAGACAAACGCCACCAGGTCGTACTCGGCCAGGCGCGCCAGCACGGCTTGCAGCTGCGCGCATTCGTCCTCGCCGTCAAGCGCATGAATTTCCAGCAGCGGCAGCAAGGTCACGGGCAAGCCCAGCGCCGCGATTCTGGCGGCCAGCGGCCCCGCTTGCGCTGCGGGCCGCGTGATCACCACGGTGTCAGGCATGCGGCGCCAGGCCTTCATGGTTGTCGGGCGTAACAAAGCACGAGGCGAGGATGCCGGCGGCGTCCTGGCCGCGCAGCAGCTCGGCCACCTGTTCGCCCAGCAGTTCCGGCGCAGCAGCCGGGCCACTGACGTCGGCGCTGGCCATGCGTGCGCCGTCCGGCGTGGCGACCATGGCGCGCAAACGCATGGTGTCGCCATCAATGGTGGCGTAGGCCGCCAATGGAATCTGGCAACTGCCGCCAAAGATGCGCGACACCTTGCGCTCGGCCAGCGACACTTGCGTGGCCTCGACGTCGTTCAGGGGCGCCAGCAGGCGCTGCAGGTCGATGCCATCGGCGCGCTGGCCCATGATTTCAATGGCCAGCGTGCCCTGGCCGGCAGCTGGCAGGCTCAGTTCCGGCGACAACAGCGCGCGGATGCGCGACGCCAGGCCCAGGCGTTTCAGGCCGGCGGCAGCCAGAATGATGGCGGCGTAATCGCCACGGTCCAGCTTGCCCAAACGCGTATCGAGGTTGCCGCGCAGGGGCAAAATCGTCAGGTGTGGATAACGCGCGGCGATCAGGGCCTGGCGGCGCAGGCTGCTGGTGCCGACGACGGCGCCATGCGGCAACTCGGCCAGGCTGGCATAGTCGTTCGACACAAAGGCGTCGCGCGGATCTTCGCGCTCCATGATGGCGGCTAGGGTGTACCCTTCCGGCAAGTCCATCGGTAAATCCTTGAGGCAATGCACGGCCAGGTCGGCACGGCCATCCTCCATCGCCACTTCCAGTTCCTTGACGAACAGGCCCTTGCCGCCTACCTTGGACAGGGCGCGGTCGAGAATCTGGTCGCCGCGTGTGGTCATGCCGAGAATTTCAACGCTACACTGCGGATACAGGGCGGCCAGGCGCGCACGCACATGTTCAGCTTGCCACATGGCAAGACGGCTCTCGCGCGAGGCGATCACCAGGCGGGCGGGAATCATCGGCTTCAATTCGTTCGGGGTCAATTCGGATGCTTTCAAAACAAGTTCTTTCGCTGTGACTGTCGTTGTCATTATCGTTGCCATTTCGCCCGTCCGATATCAGTTGTATCGGGTGGCGCCCGGCGTCGCTATAATCGGTATCCCTTAGCCTAGAAGGCCAAGTCAGGCTAGCGTCCATGTTGAAGACCATAAATTTTATCATGCGCCCCCTCCCCTCTGCGGCCAAACGCCCGGTGCGATCCACATTCCCTTGCTTTTACACTTACTTTGGTTCTTTATTATGCTCAATGACGCAGTAGCACCAGAAATAGTTCCAGCGGCCGGCTCCGACAAGGACGCGCCACTGAAAGAAGATATCCGCCTGCTGGGCCGCCTGTTGGGCGACGTGCTGCGCGAACAGGAAGGCGACGCCGTCTACAATGTGGTGGAAACCATACGCCAGACGTCCGTACGCTTCCGCCGCGAAGCGGACGCGGGCGCCGCGCTGGAACTCGACGCCATGCTCAAGGAACTGAGCCGCGAACAGACGATTTCCGTGGTGCGCGCCTTTTCCTATTTTTCGCACCTGGCCAACATCGCGGAAGACCAGCACCACATCCGCCGCCGCCGCGCCCACCTGCTGGCCGGCTCGCCTGCGCAAAAGGGCAGCGTCAGCTTCGCGCTGAAAAAACTGCGCGCCGCCGGCGTGCCGCGCAAAACCGTCGACACCTTCTTCCAGGACGCCCTGATCGCCCCCGTGCTGACGGCCCACCCGACGGAAGTGCAGCGCAAGAGCATCCTCGACGCCGAGCACGACATCGCCCGCCTGCTGGCCGAGCGCGACCTGCCGCAGACGCCGAAAGAGCGGCAAGCCAATATGCAGCTGCTGCGCTCGCGCGTCTCCACCCTGTGGCAGACGCGCATGCTGCGCTACTCGAAGCTGACTGTAGCCGACGAGATCGAAAACGCCCTGTCCTACTACCGCATCACCTTTTTGCGCGAACTGCCGGGCCTGTATGACGATATCGAGGAAGATATCGCCGCCGAATACCCGAACGGCGACGGTACCATCGAACCCATCAACGCCGCCTACGTGCAGATGGGCAGCTGGATCGGCGGCGACCGCGACGGCAACCCGAACGTGAATGCGGGCACCATGCAGCATGCGCTGGCGCGCCACGCCACCACCATCCTCGACTTTTACCTCGATGAAGTGCACACCCTGGGCGCGGAATTATCCGTCTCTACCCTGATGGTGGGCGTGAGCGCCGAACTGCAGGCGCTGGCCGACCAGTCGCCGGACGCCTCGCCGCACCGCAGCGACGAACCGTACCGCCGCGCCCTGATCGGCATCTATGCGCGCCTGGCCGCCACGGCCCGCGCCCTGGGCGCCACCAACATCCTGCGCAAGGAAGTGGGGCCGGCCGCCGCGTATCCCGACGCGGCCGCGTTTGTCGCCGACTTGCGCACCATCGTCGCCTCGCTCGAATCGCACCATGGCGCAGCCCTCGTGCGCCCCCGCCTGGCCACCTTGGCCCGTGCGGCAGACATCTTCGGTTTCCACCTGGCATCGCTGGACATGCGCCAGACTTCCGATGTGCACGAGCGCGTGCTGGCCGACCTGTTCGCGAAAAGCGGCGTGGCCGCCGACTACCCATCCCTGAGCGAGGAAGACAAGCAGGCGCTGCTGCTGAGCGAACTGGCCCAGCCGCGTCTGCTGTACTCGCCCTACATCGCCTACGCCACGGAAACGGATTCCGAGCTGGCGATCCTGCGCGCGGCGCGCGACATCCGCCAGCGCTACGGCGCGCGGGCCATCCGCAACTACATCATTTCGCACACGGAAACCGTGTCCGACTTGCTGGAAGTGTTGCTGTTGCAAAAGGAAACGGGCTTGCTGCGCACCGACTGGAAGGCCGGGGCCGGCGGCGACAGCACGTGCGAGCTGATGGTCATCCCCCTGTTCGAGACGATACCCGACCTGCAGCGCGCGGCCGGCATCATGAGCGAGGTGATGGCCTTGCCGTTGGTCAAGCAATTGATCGCCAAGCAAGGGCAGTTACAGGAAGTCATGCTCGGCTATTCCGATTCAAACAAAGATGGCGGTTTTCTCACCTCGAACTGGGAACTGTACAAGGCGGAACTGGCACTGGTCGCCGACTTCCAGAAGGCAGGCGTCAAGCTGCGTCTGTTCCATGGCCGCGGCGGCACGGTGGGCCGTGGCGGCGGGCCCAGCTATGAAGCCATCCTGGCCCAGCCGCCGGGCACCGTCAACGGCCAGATCCGCCTGACGGAACAGGGCGAAATCATCGCCTCAAAGTTTTCCAACGCGGAAATCGGCCGGCGCAATCTGGAATTGCTGGTCGCCGCCACCCTGGAAGCGAGCCTGGCACCGCAGGCTGCCAATCCCGCGCACGCGAGCCAGCTGGCGCAGTTCGAAGCCGTGATGGCGGACCTGTCGAAACTGGCCTACCACGCCTACCGACACCTCGTGTATGAAACGCCGGGGTTTACGGAGTATTTCTTCTCGGCCACGCCGATCGCGGAAATCGCCGAGCTGAACCTCGGCTCGCGCCCGGCCTCGCGCAAGGCCAACCAGCGCATCGAAGACTTGCGCGCCATTCCCTGGGGCTTTTCCTGGGGCCAGTGCCGCTTGCTGCTGCCGGGCTGGTTCGGCTTCGGCAGCGCCATCGAGGCGTGGATCAACGATGCTGCGGGTGCGGCCAAAGTGGAAAAGATCGCCACTCTGCGCGCCATGTACGCCGAATGGCCCTTCTTTGCCACCCTGCTGTCGAACATGGACATGGTGCTGGCCAAGACGGACCTGGCAATTGCCTCGCGCTATGCGGAACTGGTGGCCGACCAGGACTTGCGCGAACGTATCTACAAGCGCATCACGGATGAGCATGGCAACACCCTGCGCTGCCTGGAGCTGATCACCGGCAACACCGAGCGCCTGGCGGGCAATCCGCTGCTGGCCCGCTCGATCCAGAACCGCTTCGCCTATCTCGACCCGCTGAACCACTTGCAAGTGGAATTGATCAAGCGCAACCGCGCCCTGTCGACGGAAAGCAAGATCGACGAAAGGGTCCACCGCGGCATCCAGCTGTCGATCAACGGCGTCGCGGCTGGCCTGCGCAACACGGGCTGATCGCGTCAGGCTGCTTTTGCCCTGCAGGGGCCGGCACCGCAAGGGCCGGCCCTTTTGCTTGCTCGTTAGCAAAATATTCTCAATAAAACAACAATTGGTATTACACTAGCGTCGGATACTTCCCCACACTCCGGCCCCATGCGCACAGCAACGGCCAACCATGACGCCAGGGACGCGGATGAGCAAATGGTCGATTGAAACGCCGAGTGCGGCATGCGCCGCCCTTATCCTGATCATGCTGGGCTGGCTGGCGGGCGCGGCCTGGCCGGCGCTCGACTTCTGGGAGCATGTCTGGCTGACCCTGCTGCTGGCCGCCGCCGCCGGAACGGCCATGTGGCTGATGCACAGGCTGCGCGCCCACCTCGCCAGCACGCGCTCCCAGCTGGATGCCAGCCTCATGCGCTACCAGCACCTGAGCGAAACGGCGCAGGACGGCATGTGGCAAACAGATGCGGACGGCCACATTCTGTACGTCAACCAGCGACTGTGCGACATGCTGGGCATCCCCGCCGAACAGTTGCTGGACCACGCCATGGACGAATTCCACGACGAGGCCACCTTGCTGCGTCTGTGTCCGCTACGCCAGACGGCGAGCGATAGCTGCATGGGCGAACTGCATTACCAGCATGGCGACGGCACGCAGCGCTGGGCCATGCTCAGCGGCCGCCGCCTGTACGACCAGCACGGCGCCTTGACGGGCGCGCTGGTCATGGCCAGCGACATCACGGAACACAAGCGGGCCGAACACGCGTTGAGCCTGGCCCATGCGGAACTGGAAAGCCGCGTGGCCCTGCGCACGGCCCAGTTGCTCGACGTAAACATCCAGCTATCCGCGGAAATCGCCATGCGCGCGCAAACGGAAGCGGCCCTGGCGCGCAGCGAGGAGCGGCTGCAGGACATCATTTCCATGATGCCCCTGTCGCTATTCCTGAAAGATGCCGATTCGCGCATCGTGCTGATGAACCAGGCCTGCGAGCAGCAATGGGGCGTACGCCAGCAGGACGTCGCCGAAGGGCGCGACTTGCAGCACTTCCCCGAGGAACAGAACGCGGGCTTCCTCGCTGCCGACCAGCAGGCGTTTGCCAGCCGTCAGGTGGTGATACGCGAAGAACTGGTATGGAACGCGCAGTTGCAGGAAAATCGCCTCGTGCAGACGCACAAGAAACCCGTGTTTGACGCCGACGGCCGGCCGCAGATGATCATCGCCATGGCCGTCGACGTCACCGACAGCAAGCGCAACGAGGAAAACCTGCAGCGCACCCTGGCCCAGCTGCGCGAACTGACCGACCACCAGCAAACCATCAAGGAACAGGAAAGACGCCGCATCGCGCTCGATATTCATGACGACCTGGGGCAGAATCTGATGGTGCTGCGCATCGATGTGTCGCTGTTGCACGCGCGCACGGCCACCACCCACCCGCGCCTGCACCACCATGCGCAGCGCGTGCTCGACACCATCGACACCACCATCCGCTCCGTGCGCACCATCATCAATGACTTGCATCCCAGCACCCTGGAGCTGGGACTGGGCCCGGCGGCCGAGTGGCTGATACGCCAGATGGAAAGCCGCAGCGCCATCCGCTACTGGCTCACGCTCGACAGCGAGGCGCCCGACCTGGGCCTGGACCAGCGCCAGACGTTGGCCATCTTCCGCGTGCTGCAGGAATCGCTGTCGAACATCGTGCGCCACGCCCAGGCCAGCGAAGTGGAAGTCGCGCTGGCGCAAGATGCGGATGCCATCGTGCTGCGTATCAGCGACAACGGCATCGGCATGCAGCCGGGCGACCACGGCAAGCGGGCCGCCTTCGGCCTGAAAAGCATACGCGAACGTGTCCACGCGCTGGGTGGTGAATTGCACATCGACAGCCAGGCAGGCCAGGGGACGGCGCTGGCCATCCATCTGCCGCAGCGGGCAAGTAAAGGGCATGCCGATAGCAATAAACAAAAATTAGTAAAAATAGTAGCAAATTAAGTATGCATTTGCAGCATAAAAAAGTATAGTAAGTTTTTCTATGAGGAAACTATCATGCCGCTACGGTTCCCCTGCCTCCCTGCCACACTGCTCGGCCTATTCCTTCTGGCCACCGTCCCCGCTGCCAGCGCCACCATCTATGCCGAACACGGCTTTGGTGAAAAAGATGGCAATGGCAGCATCGCGTCCGACCTGAACCCGGCCGGCCTGGTGGCCGGCATCATCATGGAAGCAGAAGGACGACGCCGCGCCGTGACGTATCAGCATGGCCGCATCCGCGAGCTGGGCACCCTGGGCGGCAATGAAGGTTTCACCAAGGCTATCAATACCCATGGCGTGGTGGTGGGCTCGGCACAAACGCCCAGTGGCGCCTGGCATGCATTCCGCTTTGAAGAAGCGGGCGGCATGCGCGACCTGGGCACCCTGGGCGGCACCAGCAGCTATGCCACGGCCATCACGCGCGACGGCCAGGTGGCCGGCTATGCCGATACCAGCGACGGCGATTTCCACGCCTTTGTCACGAAAGCCGACCACAGCCTGCAGGACCTGGGCACCCTGGGCGGTGCCAGCAGCTATGCCAGCGGTCTGAACCGGCATGGCGTGGTGGTGGGCACGGCGCAGCGGGGCGATGGCTACCGCCGCGCCTTCGTCTACCGTCCCGGCGCGGGCATGCAGGAAATCGGCACCCTGCCCGGCGGACGCATCAGCTCGGCCACCGCCATCAATGACGCGGGCCTGGTCGTGGGCGCCTCGGAAACGGAAAAACGCCGCTGGCACGCCTTTGCCTGGGATGGCAAGCGCATGCTCGACCTGGGCGCCATGATCGGCCAGGGCGATAGCTACGCCACGGCAGTCAACGCGGCCGGACATATCGTCGGCAGCGTCAACATCAACGGCTTTGAACCGATGACCTTTGTCTACAAGGAAGGCGTGATGACGGTGCGCCGCCGCGACGATGGCCTGTACCTGACCAACAAGATCACGGACGCCGGCCTGGTGGTGGGCGCCATCTATACGGGGCATAAATTCCAGGCCTTCGCCGTGCCATCGCAAGCGGCTCCCGCACCACACCGCAGCAACCCATTGGACTGGCTGGTCATCACCATCCTCATCTCCGCCAGCGGCGTGGTGCTGTACAAATTGCAGCACAACTATCGCATGGGCCTGCTGGGAGAGCGCACGCGTTTTATGTAGACAAGGCATGCTACAGGCGTAAAAAAAGAGGCTTGCGCCTCTTTTTTGTGTGCTTGCCCTACGCTTAATTTTGCGTCAGGAAAGTCTTCAGCTTGTCCGAACGCGAAGGCTGGCGCAGCTTGCTCATGGCTTTCGCTTCGATCTGGCGGATACGCTCGCGCGTCACGTCGAACTGCTTGCCCACTTCTTCCAGCGTATGGTCGTTCGACATTTCCACGCCGTAACGCATGCGCAGCACTTTCGCTTCGCGCGGCGTCAGCGAATCGAGCACTTCCTTGATCACGTTGCGCATCGACGCGTGCAACGCGGCGTCCAGCGGTGCCAGGGTGGTGTTGTCTTCGATGAAGTCGCCCAGTTGCGAATCGCCATCTTCGCCCATCGGCGTTTCCATGGAAATCGGCTCCTTGGCGATCTTCATGATCTCGCGCACCTTGTTTTCCGGCATTTCCATCTTGACGGCCAGGGTGGCCAGGTCCGGCTCGCTGCCCGTTTCCTGCATGATCTGGCGCGAGATGCGGTTCATCTTGTTGATCGTTTCGATCATGTGCACCGGCACACGGATGGTGCGGGCCATGTCGGCGATCGAACGCGTGATGGCCTGGCGGATCCACCAGGTGGCGTAGGTCGAGAACTTGTAGCCGCGGCGGTATTCGAATTTATCGACCGCCTTCAGCAGACCGATGTTGCCTTCCTGGATCAGATCGAGGAATTGCAAGCCGCGGTTGATGTATTTCTTGGCGATCGAGATGACCAGACGCAAGTTGGCGACCGTCATTTCGCGTTTCGCGTGACGGGCGCGCTTTTCGCCTGCAGCCATCTGCTTGTTGATCTTGCGCAAGTCAGCCAATGGCAGGGCCACGCGCGCTTGCAGATCGATCATCTTCTTTTGCAGTTCCTTGACGGCAGGCACGTTGCGGCTGAGGATGGCGCTGTACGGATACTTGCAATCGACTTCGCGGTCGACCCATTCCAGGTCGCATTCATTGCCCGGGAATACCTTGATGAAGTGGGCGCGCGGCATGCCGCATTTGTTCACGCACAACTCCAGCACGGCGCGCTCGATGTGGCGCACTTCTTCCATCTGGCCGCGCAGGGTGTCGCACAGCTTTTCCACGACCTTGGCCGTGAAGCGAATGCCCAGCAATTCCTGAGAAATGGCTTCCTGCGCCTTGATGTAGGCTTTCGAGTTGTAACCCTCGGGCGCCTTGCGCATCTTGTCGTACTGCGTCGAAATGACGTTGAATTTCTCCAAGGCATTCTTTTTCAGCTGCGCCAACTGTTCGCTGGAGAAACCGGCCGCGCCGCCATTGGCGTCGCCATCTTCTTCCTCGGCTTCTTCTTCCTCTTCCTCGTCGTCACCGCTGGCGGCAGCAGGTGCGGCGGCAACGGCAGGCGCCGGGGCATTGCTTTCGTTCAAATCCACGAAGCCATCGACCACTTCATCGACCTTGATTTCGTCGCGCGCGATTTTTTGCGACAGCGCAACGATTTCGCCGATGGTCGTGGGGCAGGCGGAAATCGCCTGGATCATGTCTTTCAGGCCGCCTTCGATGCGCTTGGCGATCTCGATCTCGCCTTCGCGCGTCAGCAGCGCCACGGCGCCCATTTCACGCATGTACATGCGCACGGGGTCGGTGGTGCGGCCGAAGTCGGAGTCGACCGTCGACAGGGCGGTAGCGGCAGCCGCTTCCACTTCATCGTCGCTGGTGACAGTGGCGACGTTGTCGGTCAACAACAAGCTTTCCGCGTCAGGGGCGCGCTCGTAGACGGCGATGCCCATGTCGTTGAAAGTGGCGATGATGCCTTCGATCGCTTCCGGATCGATGATGTTTTCCGGCAATTGGTCATTGATCTCGGCATAGGTAAGGAAACCGCGTTCCTTGCCCATATTGATCAAGCCCGTGATCTGCTTGCGGCGGCGTTCCAGGTCCGCTGCCGAGGCTTCCGGATCACCGAGCGCGTCCGCCAGGCCGCCCTTGGCCTTGCGGTCGCGCGCTTTCGACACGGCCTTCAGTTCGGCGCGCTCGACGGCGTTCAGTGCTGCCACTTCATCGTTTTCCGGCGTGAATTCGCTTGGTTTGCGGCCACGGCGGCCCGGCACCTTGACGGTCGGCAAGAAGTAATTCGAGGTATCGATGGCAGCCAGGGCATCGGCGTCCGTCGTCTTGCTGACCACTTGCGCGCCGGTAATGATGGTCACGGGCGCCGCTTCGGGCTTGGCGCGCACGACTTTCGAACGGGCTGCCGTCACCACTTTATTCGTGGCGGCGCTTTCGCTGACCTTGCGTGGCGCAGGCGCCACCTTGGCGCCTGGAGCCACTTTGACGCTCGGCGTTTTGACTGCTGCGGCGTCGGCGACCTCGGCAACGGCCTCGGCGGCCGGTACGGCAACGGAGGCTTCCGCAGCCAACTCGGCCGGTGGCACGGCAGCGAGGCGCGAACGGCTTTTCTTGACCACGGTGACGACGGTGGGCGCCGTCGTGACGGTGGCTTCCGGATTCGCTTGCGCATTATCGATGAAGTAAGATAAAGTCGTTTTGGGTACGGCAAGTGGCGCCGCAGCTGGGCGTGGCGCCTTGGCGGACAACGTTAAAGTTTTTGGCGTATTCTTCATGAGATATCTCTTAATGCGAGACCAGATGGTGTCGGCGCGAAGTGAATGATTCCACCTAAGCCTGCGAAACCGGACTCGATGGAGCGTGTTGTTGCGGCTGCCGTCAAAGGCAGCGGCGCCTGTCTATCGGGGCGCTCAAAGCCCGCGCATCCCGCAACGAGAGCGGCGGGGCCGAAGCCGGATCAGATAAATAAGCGATGTACATTGCGGAATGAAAAAAAGCCCGTACCAGAACGGGCTTGAATCTATTGTTGTTCAGTGAAGACACAGCGGAGAGCAAGATTATGCACGAAGGCCAGTTATCTGGATAATTGATAAGCAAAATATCTGATATCAAAAATATCAATAATGATGGCCCTGCACCGCACTGCTCCTATCCCCTGCACACCTGAGCCAGACCGTCAAATACGGGGTCCAGTCATCAGCGCAAGCCGACATTATACACATTTCCCGCATTTCGCGCTGCGCACACTGTAGTCCGGGCCCGCTTATCTCTGTGCAAGTTGCCAAAAAAGACAATGCACTTGCCTGTGGCGCGTGCTATGCTCCCCTTTTATAGCCCAACCAATGATGTCGATGACCAGCTCCACGCCAGACCAGCAAGCCACCACTCCTGACACGCCAGTCGATGCAGCCCCAGCGGCGGCACCGGCCGCGGCAACCACGCCGGCACCTGCCGGCCTGACCGCGCGCGCCCTGCTGAAGCAGTTCCAGGAGCAATTCCCGCCATTCCGCGATTGCCTGCCCTTGTCGATCGGTATCGACAAGCAGATCCTGGCGCGCCTGCCAGATCTGGACCGCAAGCTGATGCGCACGGCGCTGGGCATCCACACGGGTTCGCTGCGCTACCTGCGCGTGATGGAAAAAGCCAAGATCCGCTACGACCTCGACGGCACCGCCGGCGCGGAAGTGACGCAAACCCACCGCGACCACGCCACGCAAGTACTGCAGCAGCGCTTCAAGAAGGAAGCCGAGCGCAAGAAAGCCGAGCGCGACGCGGCTGCCGCCGAAGAAGCGAACCGTTTGCGCCTGGAAAAACTGAATCAGCTGACCGCGAAATTCTCGCGCAAAGGTTGATCCGGTTTCATGGATACAGCTGCCGCACCGCCATTGCCCCCCTATCAAGGCATTGCACTCGACCATGTCAAGCTGGTACGCACCAGTGACGACGCCAGGGCAGCCATGGCCGCCCTGCTGGCAGCGGACGCCATTGGCTTCGATACGGAATCGAAGCCGACGTTCGTCAAGGGCGAGTCCTCCACGGGGCCACACCTGATCCAGCTGGCCACCGACGAGATTGCCTACCTGTTCCAGGTGGGCGCCACGCCGCCCCTGGCCGAACTGAAAGCCATCCTCGAATCGACCACCACCCTGAAGGTGGGCTTTGGCCTGTCCGACGACGTCAAGCGCCTGCGCAACAAGCTGGGCATTGTTCCAGCGCAAGTGCTGGACCTGTCTGTCGCCCTGCGCGGCGGCCAGCGCAACGATCTGGGCGCCAAGACGGCCGTGGCCAAATTCTTCGGCCTGCACCTGCAGAAGTCGAAAAAGATCTCCACCACCAACTGGGCTACGTCGCGCCTGACGGAAAAGCAGATCCTGTATGCCGCCGACGATGCGCAAGTGGCCCTGCGCGTGTACCGCCGCTGGATCGCCGACGGTGGCAAGGTGGCGCCGCAAAAAGCGCCACGTGCCAGCACACCACCGGCCACGCCGCCTATTACCGCCTGAGCCGGCGTGCCGCCCTGCAGCATGAGCAAGAACAAATCCATCGGCACCAGCCTGGCAGCGATCACCGCTGCCGAACAGACGCTGGGACGTCCGCTGCCCGCGTCCTACGTGCAATGGTTATTGGAAAACAATGGCCGCGCGCTGGGCGCCTTGAACGTGTTTCCCGTCTACGACGCGAACTGTGCGCGCAAGACCTGGGAATCGATAACACGCCACTACAACACGAGCTGGAAGGAATGGCTGGAGAATGTGGATGGCGGCAACGATGCGGGTGAGCTGCTGCCCTTTGCCCAGTTCGGCGCCGGCGACTATTACTGCTTTGACTATGCGCAAACGGGGCCGAGCGGTGAAGCAGTGGTCGTGCTGTGGTCGCACGAAACAGGCGCCACCAGCTCGGTGGCGCCCGACTTTGCCGCATTCCTGGCACTGCCCGGCCGCCCGGGCTGAAACCCGGCAACCAGCACAACCTTATTTGACGAGGCGCAAGGTCAATGGATAACGGTAAGTGATGCCATTGCTGGCTTTGACTGCCGCGACGATCGAGCACACCAGGTTGGCCAGCGCCACTACCCAGAACAGGAACAGGCCAATCAGCACGAACGACAGGATGAAGCAGGCGAAATACCAGATGATCAGGGTGATCTGGAAATTCAGCGCTTCGCGGGCGTTCTCGGCCGAGAATTTATCCGCATCATCTTTCTTGATCAAATAAATGATCAGCGGCGCCACCCAACTGGTGAACAGGCCGCCAACGTGGGACAGGATGGCCAGCGTCGTATCTTGCGTACGAGCCACTTCCGGCTGCATGTTATCCATTATTATTCCCATCATTAGTTATAGATACACCAATATAACAGTAATATTTCTTTTTGAAATGAAACACTTGCTGGCGCAAGGGACTTTTTTTCACGCGCCCCTATGCCGCCGCCAGCGCCAGCCGCCCAAGGGTAGCGATGGCCTCTTCCAGCTGCGGACTCCACGGGTGGCCGTAATTGAGGCGGATACAGTGGCGAAACGCGCGCGTGGCGGAAAAAATGGGGCCGGGCGCGATGCTGATGCCTGCCGCCAGCGCGCTGCGGTGCAAGGCCAGCGCATCGACGCCGGCAGGCATTTCCACCCAGACAAAATAACCGCCCTGCGGCCGCGTGACCCGCGTGCCGCGCGGAAAATGCACGGCGATGGCTTGCAGCATGGTGTTTTGCTGTGCCGCCAACGTCAGCCGGAGCTGGCGCAAATGGCGGTCGTAGCCACCTTGCGCCAGGTAATCGGCCAGTGCCATCTGTAGCGGGATCGGCGCCGACAGGCTGGTGGTCAGTTTCAAGCGCTCGACCTGGCGCGCGTAGCGGCCCGCCACGGCCCAACCCAGGCGGAAGCCGGGCGCCAGGGTCTTGGAGAACGAACTGCAATGCATGACGAGGCCAGCGCTGTCATGGCTTTTCGTCAGGCCCGGGCGCTGCTTGCCAAAATACAACTCGCCATACACATCATCTTCGATCAGCGGCACGCCATGGCGCGCCAGCAGGTCCACCAGCGCGCGCTTCTTTTCCGGCGGCATCAGGCTGCCCAGGGGATTCTGGAAACTCGTCATCAGCCAGCACGCCTTGGGCTGGTGGCGCTGCAACAACTCTTCCAGCGCCGCCAGATCGACGCCGTCACGCGGGCTGGTGGCGATCTCGACGGCCTTGAGTTCCAACCGCTCCAGCGCCTGCAGGCAGGCATAAAAGCTGGGTGACTCGATCAGCACCGTGTCGCCGGGCCGCGTGACGGCTTGCAGGCACAGGTTCAGCGCCTCCAGCGCGCCATTCGTGATGACGATGTCGTCGCTGGAGACGAGCACGCCGTCAAGCTGATAGCGCAGGGCGATCTGGCGGCGCAATTCTGCATTGCCCAGGGATAAATCCGTAACCGTGCTCCACGGGTCGAGACGGCGCATGCTGGCCGAAACGGCCCGCGCCAGCCGTTCCATCGGGAACAGATGGGGGCTGGGAAAGGCCGAGCCGAAGGGCACGATATCGCGCGCACCGACGGCGCCCAGCACCTCGAAGACGAGGTCGCTGACATCGACGGTGGTGCTGGCGTCGAGCGGGCGCGAACTGTCCGGCTCGGGCGCCAGCGCGGCGCGCTGCGGCGCCACGTAATAGCCGGAGCGGGGACGCGAGACGATCATGCCGCGCGCTTCGAGCAAATAATACGCCTGGAACACCGTCGACGGGCTCACGCCCCTGCGCGCATGCTGCTGGCGCACGGAGGGCAATTTATCACCTGGCAGCAACAACTGCGTGCTGATCATGGCGGCAACTTCTTCCGCCAATTCCTCATATCGTTTCAACCCTGCTCCTCAAACTGATCCGTAGTTTTATTGCACAACTGATCCTGTCACGATGACAGTGCCCGGTATATGCTAGGGTAACAACATCCGGGCAGCAACACCGGCATATCACCGACCGACGAGACAGCTTATTTTCCCATGCGACTTTCCATGCTACTGCATTCCCCCCTCGTGCTGATGCTGGTCCTGGCCTCCGCCTTGCCCCGCATGGCGGAGGCCGCACCGGCCACCCTGCCAGCGGGCCACGACAGCCTGGAACAGCGCATCAAGGCCTGCACGGCCTGTCATGCGCAAAAAGAGCGCCATGACGCCTTTTTCCCCCGCATCGCCGGCAAGCCGGCCGGCTACCTGTACAACCAGCTGCTCAATTTCCGCGAGGGAAGGCGCCAGTATCCGATGATGAATTACATGGTCGAGCACTTGCCGGACGATTACCTGCGCGAGATCGCCGACTATTTTGCGGCGCAGCACCCTGCCCCGCTGCCGGCCCAGCCCAGCAGCGCCGGCACGACGGCCCTGGCGCGGGGCAAGCAACTGGTGCTGCTAGGCGATAGCGCGAAAAAAATCCCGGCCTGCATCGCCTGCCATGGCCAGCAACTGGCTGGCGTGGCGCCTGCCATTCCCGGCTTGCTGGGCTTGCCGCGCGACTACATCAACGCCCAGCTGGGCGCCTGGAAGAACGGCATACGCCGCGCCCATGCGCCCGACTGCATGGCGCAGGTAGCGCAGCGCCTGTCGGACGCGGACGTGGGTGCCGTCTCGGCCTGGCTCGGCACGCAGGTGGCCAGCGCCGATGCGCGTCCCGCCAGCAGCATTGCCCTGCCCTTGCCCCTGCATTGCGGCGGCGTGCCGGGCTCCGGCGCGCAGGTGGCACCATGAAAAAATGGATGATCGCGGCCGGCCTGGTGCTGATCGCTGGCGGCAGCGCCAAATTCCTGCTGTACCCGGATGACGACATCGGCCCGCCCGCCGTTGCCAGCACCTTGAGCCGGCAGCAGCTGGTCGCGCGCGGCGCCTACCTGGCCAAGGCGGGCGACTGCATGGCATGCCACACGACACGCGGCGGCGTGCCGTACGCTGGCGGACGGGCCTTGCAGACGCCGTTCGGCAAAGTGCTCTCGCCCAACATCACGGCCGACAGGGAAACGGGCATCGGCAGTTGGACGGCCGACGATTTCTGGCGCGCCATCCACAACGGCAAGTCGAAAGATGGCCGTTTGCTGTACCCGGCCTTTCCCTACACCAGCTACACCAAGGTGCGGCGCGAAGATAGCGACGCCCTGTACGCGTACTTTCAGAGCGTGCCGCCGCACAGGCAGGCAAACGCGCCGCACGCGCTGCGCTTCCCCTACAACCAGCAAATCGCGCTGGCCGCCTGGCGCGCGCTGTACTTCAAGCCGGGCGTGTACCAGCCGCTGACGACGCAAAGCATGGAATGGAACCGCGGCGCCTACCTGGTGCAGGGCCTGGGCCACTGCAGCGCCTGCCATAGCAGCCGCACCACCCTGGGCGGCAGCAACGACGGCCTGTCGGGCGGCCTGATCCCCGTGCTGGGCTGGTACGCACCTTCGCTGACGTCGGACGCGGAAGCGGGCCTCGGTGACTGGGACACGGCGCATATCGTGGAATTGCTGCAAACGGGCGTCTCGCCGCGCGCCACCGTCTTCGGCCCCATGGCCGAGGTGGTGCGGCAAAGCTTGCAATACATGGGCACCACCGACCTGCAAGCGATGGCCGTGTACCTGAAAAGCTTGCCCGGCCCGGCGCAGGCGGCGCCACGGGCGCCGCGCGAGACATCGGAACAAGCAAGGCAGCAACTGGCGCTGGGCGCAAAACTGTATGAAGCGCAATGCGCAAGCTGCCACCAGGCCGACGGCAAGGGCGTGCCGCCCGGCTACCCGCCGCTGGCCGGCAACCGCGCGCTGACGACGGCCTCGGCCGTCAACGCCATCCGCCTGGTGCTCAACGGCGGTTTTGCGCCGGGGACAAGCGGCAACCCGCGCCCCTACGGCATGCCGCCGTTCGGCCCCGTCATGGATGACGCCGAGGTGGCAGCCGTGGTGACGTATCTGCGCGCTTCCTGGGGCAATGACGCGCCGGCGGTGTCTGCGCTGGAAGTCAATAAATACCGCAGCGTGCCGCTGGAGTAGCAGGCATGAAAAAGCCGGCTCGCGCCGGCTTTTTCATGAACCACAGCAATTCTCAGCGAAACTTGCTCTTGTGCCCCGTCTTCAAATCCAGCGCATAGCGCACACCGTTGTCCGTCAGCATGACTTCATCGGGCGGCTCTTCGCCGGCCAGGGCGCCGTCGATCAGGGGCAAGCCTTCGCCCTTGCGCATCAAGTCGTCACAACGCTCATACGCGTTCACGCAGCCCGTGGACGCCATCAGCGATTGCACGATGGCCACTTTCCACGCATCGACGCCACCGGCATTGAATTCGCAGATCAGATAGCCTTGCACGCCGCCAAACAGCTGCACCACCAGGCCCGGCAAGCCCTCGTCTTCGCCCTTGATCAGGGTCAACAGCTGGTTCTCGCCCGCCTTCTTGATGGCCGGCAGCTTTTTCTCGATGGCGGCCTTGACCCTGCGCTTGATCAGCGCGTGGTCGACCGGTTCGTCTTCCTTGAAGCTCCAGATGCGCGCGCGGATCTGCGACTTCGAATTGTAGGCGGCGCGGGCGATGAACTGCTTGGCCGAGCTTTGCACGATGGCCGTCGAGCCGGGCTTCATTTTTTCCTGCGGCTTGCCTTCGACTTTTTCAATCGCGGACGCGTAAATCCACGATTGGCCCAGCAAGCTCTTTTCCTTGCCCTGTTTGATGGTGATGATCAGCATGTAATTCCAGTAGTGTGGCCGGCGCGTGCCGGTCGTCGTATGTCCAATACCCGCATGATACCTCATGCCATCCTGTCGCATCCTCCCGCATTCTGTGCCGCCGCTGCCGCAGTCTGTCGCAGCACGGTACGCAGGCACCACCGGCTGGCATACCATGCAGGCAGTCCAATTCAAAACAGGGAGCAAGAATGACACAGCCACTTTTCCACCTGCGCCACCGCCGCCACGCTGGCGCCGCCCTGCTGCTGGCCGTCTGCGCCCTGGCCATCCCGGCGGCGCCGGCGCTGGCGTCGCCGCTCGACTGGATCTCCAGCAACGGTATCCAGGGCAGCGGCAAGCTGCAAAAACAGACGCGCGAAGTAGGCAGCTTCCATGGCGTGGCGCTGAATGTGCAGGGCACGGTCGAATTGCGCATTGGCAACACGGACAGCATCACCATCGAGGCCGACGACAATATCCTGCCGCTGATCGAAACGGTGGTGGAAAACGGCACCCTGCGCATCCGCCCCGCCAGGCGCAATACGTTTTTCCGCCAGAGCAACCTGACCATCGTCATCCAGGCGCGCCAGGTGGAGCGCATCAGCGTGGGCGGCTCGGGCAGCATCACGGCGACGGGCTTGCGCGCCGACAATCTGCGCTTCGACGTGGGCGGCTCCGGTTCCATCAACGCGCGCGATCTCGACAGCCGCCAGGTGGCCGTGGCCATCGGCGGCAGCGGCAACTTCAAGGCCAGCGGCAAGACGGAGCAACTGACGGCATCGATCGGCGGCTCGGGCAATATCCAGGCGGGCCGCCTGGCCGCGCGTGAGGTGCAGGTAAGCATCGGCGGCTCGGGCGAGGCGGAAGTGTGGGCTAAGGACGACTTGACCATCAGCATAGGCGGCTCGGGCGAGGTGAGCTACTACGGCGATCCGCGCATCAGCCGCCGCATGCAACGCTCCAGCAGCATCAAGCGCCTGGGCAGCGCGCCGAATTAAGCGCCTGCAATGACAAAAGCCCGGATCGCTCCGGGCTTTTGGCGTTTCTAACGGTCAGAATCAGCGCGCCGGCTTCACCGGTTCGCGGTCGATCAAGACCGTGTTGACGCTGTCGGTCAGCCAGATCTGGCCATCCTGGATCGTGCATTGCAACTGCATGTTGCGCTGCGCCAGCTTGCTCATGTCTTGCGCCGCCTCGGATGGCAGGTTGATTACGGTCAAGTTCTTCGCCCGTTCCAGTTTGTTCGCGATTTGCTTCCACCAGATATGGCTGGTTGCGCCATAGCTGTAGACGATCACTTGTTCCGAACGCCCGCACGCCTTCAGGATACGCTTTTCGTCGGGCTGGCCCACTTCAATCCACAGCTGGATGGCGCCCGTCAGGTCTTTCTGCCACAGGTCGGGTTCTTCCGTATCGAACAAGCCCTTGGTGAAAGTCAGCGCCTCGTCGGCGTGGATGGCGAACGCCAGCAGGCGCACCATCATGCGCTCGTCCGTTTCTGACGGGTGGCGTGCCAGGGTCAGCGCGTGATCCTGGTAATAGTTACGGTCCATGTCGGCGATCTGCAGATCGGCTTTGAAAATTGTTGCTTTAAGGGCCATCGTGTTTCTGTCTCGGTAAAGTGGATGTCAATATTGTACGGGCGACGGCATCAGCGGAACACTACCGTCTTGTCGCCATTTTTCAGGATGCGGTGTTCGACGAACCATTTCACGGCGCGCGCCAGCACCACGCACTCGACGTCGCGGCCGATGGCCGTCAGCGTTTCGGCATCCATCGCATGGTCGACGCGCTCGACATCCTGCTCGATGATCGGGCCTTCATCCAGGTCGCCCGTGACGAAATGGGCCGTCGCGCCGATCAGCTTGACGCCGCGCAAGTGCGCCTGCGCATACGGCTTGGCGCCCTTGAAGCTGGGCAGGAAAGAATGGTGAATATTGATGGCGCGGCCGTCGAGCGCCTGGCACAGGCCGGGCGACAGGATCTGCATGTAGCGCGCCAGCACCACCAGGTCGATCTTGTGCGTGTCCATCAAGTCGATGATCTTCGCTTCCTGCGCCAGCTTGGCCGCTTCCGGCGCGCCAGCCGCCAGCGGCAGGTGGTGGAAGGGAATATTGTAGCTGGCCGCCAGCTGGTAGAACTCCATGTGGTTCGATACGATGGCGGGGATTTCCACGTTCAGCAAGCCGCTCTTGTAGCGGAACAGCAAATCGTTCAGGCAGTGACCAATCTTCGACACCATCAGCATGACGCGCGGCTTGACGCGCGCATCGTGTAATTGGCCATTGAGCTGCATGGCTTGCGACAGGTCGGCGAAGTCGCTGCGCAACTGGGCGTCGCTGATGGCGCCGTCTTCGAGCGCGAAATGCACGCGCATGAAGAACAGCTGGGACTCCTGGTCGCCGAACTGGGCGGAATCGATGATGTTGCAGCCGTGTTCGGCCAGGAAGCCGGATACGCGGTGCACGATGCCGCGCTGGTCCAGGCAGGACAGGGTCAGGATGTATTCGGGATGCGTCATGGTCGCGGAATAAGGCAAAAAAGGTGGTCTATGCTCGGCTCAGCCACGCGCGCCGGCCATCGGCTGCGCTGCCGCGAGCTGGCTATTGTCGCACGGCAGGGCCTGTAAGCCAGCATTTTCCACACAAGCAGCATGACTGCCAGCGCTGGCAAGACGATTGTCGTTCATTTGATCTGGCACAAAGTCATCGCGATTTTCCACCTGCCAGCTGCCATTTCCGGGCTAAACGGGCATCCGGCGTGGAACCTGGCACGCCATTCGGCGTCTATCTCTTTGCTTGTCTCCGCATACGTCGCATCCGGTGCGCCGGGTGTTTCCTGGATCAGCTTTTCATTGAGGTAGAACATGTCCACAAACAGTCTCCCCCCAAGTCCCATCCCCGCCCTGAAGTCCCATCTGGAGGCCCAGTGCAACTTCGCCACAGACCTATCGCGCAAGCTGTTCGACACGGCGCAGCAACTGAGCGAGCTCCATCTGCGGCTGGCGCAAGAGCTGCTGGAGGAATGGAGCAGCGCCAGCCAGCAACTGCTGTGCGCGCGCGACACGGGCGAGTTCATGTCGCTGGCCGCTGCCCAATTCCAGCCGGGCAGCAACAAACTACGCCAATACCAGCAGCGACTCGGCAATCTCGTCGCCAGTGCCAATGTCGAGATGAACCAAACGGCACAGTATCACCTGCCCGAAGCGAGCCGCACAGCCGTGGCCTTTGCTGACGAAGTGGCGCGCAAGACGGCGGCAGAAACGGAAAAGGCCACGCAGCGCCAGCGCGACATGATCGAGAAAATGCACGCCATGGAGCACCGCGATGGCGCGGGCCACAGCGGCGATACCAGCAGGCAATCCGATCAGGTGCATTGAACACTTGAATTGAACACCAGACCCCACCCGACAGCAAGGAGAGCGACATGGCTAACAGTAATGAGCAGGGCAACGGCGCTGGCAGCAGCCAGAAAACCAAGGAATCGGGCAACGCCAAAGGAACGATCAAGCGCGGCTTCGCCGCCATGAACGAGCAGCAGCAACGCGAAATTGCCAGCAAGGGCGGTCAGGCAGCCCATCAAAAGGGCACGGCGCATGAATTCGACTCGGAAGAGGCGCGCCGGGCCGGGCAGAAAGGCGGCGAAGCCGTCAGCCGCAACCGTGTACACATGGCGGAAATCGGCCGCAAGGGTGGCGAAAGCCGGCAATCGGCCCAGCGCGCCAATGAAAGCCGCAGCAGCAGCACGGCAGGCAGCGGCAGCGCCGAGCAGCAAGCCAAGGCGAGCCGGCAAGGCAGCAAAGACGAGGACGACAAGGGCCAGGGCTAGTGCTGACTGGCTGACCTGCCACGCACGGCTTGAGGACGGCACGGGGCGGCGCTGGCGGCCCCATGCCGGGGCCGGCGCAGCGCGGGGGGCGGCGGTATGGTACATTCTCGCCTTCCCCGCCACCCCGCCCTTCCCCGCATGCAGCCATCCCTGAAATACCTGAGCGCCTATTCCGAACAAACGCAAGCGCAAGTGCAGCAACTGATCGCGCAAGACAAGCTGGGCGAAGTCCTGTTAAAACGCTACCCGAATGCGCACGATGTGCGCAACGACAAGGCGTTGTACCAGTACGTGCAAGACTTGAAGAATGAATTCCTGCGCAACGCCGAGCCCATTAACAAGGTGGCGTTCGACAGCAAGATCCACGTGATCCAGCATGCGCTGGGCTTGCATACCTCGATCTCGCGCGTGCAGGGCGGCAAGCTCAAGGCCAAGCATGAAATCCGCGTGGCCACCATGTTCAAGGAAGTGCCGCTGGAATTCCTGCGCATGATCGCCGTGCACGAACTGGCGCATGTAAAAGAAAAGCAACATGACAAGGCCTTCTACAAGCTGTGTGCGTACATGGAACCGCAGTACCACCAGTACGAATTCGACGTGCGCCTGTACCTGACCCAGCTCGACCTGTCGGGCCAGCGCCTGTGGTCGTGACGGCCGGTGTCGACCGGCGTGAAAAAGCCGCCTGGTAAAAGGCGGCTTTTTTTCGTGTGCGCCGGCAGGGTCGGCGCTAATTCAGGCTCAGGCGGCGTTCTTGCGGCGGCGCAGGAAGGCCAGCAGGCCCAGGCCGCCCAGCAGCATGCCATACGTGGCCGGTTCGGGCACGGCGCTCACACTGGCGGCGATATTATCGACCTGGAAGGTGTGCAAGGCGCCTTCCTTCCACGATGCCGACACCAGATTGTCGAAGCCCGTGAACGTGTAATCGCTGAAAGTATGGCTGCCATCGAGACTGAAGGTCTGGGTCACCGTGCCGCCGCCCACCTGATGGCCGACAAAGGTCACGTCGTAGGAACCGGGCAAGCTCACGAAGTCAGCCAGGCTGATCGAGCTGAGCGAGAATGCAGCACCGTCGGTACGGCTCAAGGTTGTCGTCGACAGCAGCGTGGCGCTCAGGCCGGCCGAGCCCGCGTAGGCCAAGCTGCTCTGATGCGCAGAACTCAACAGACCCAGGAAGCTGCTGTTGAAATCGTAGCCGCCTTCCGAGTAGGAGGGGAAAAGGGAACCGAGGATGCCGGGCTGTTCCAGCGCATCGAAGCCGATGGTAGTGGTTTGCGCGTGGGCGCCGCCAGCGGCGAGAAGGGCAGCGACAGCAGTCGCGCGCAAGAGGGTCATTGGTTTCAAAATAGCATCCTTTCGAGATGATGAAGTAGCGTGGTTGCGGCAACTGGAAACGGATCGGCACCTTTTTTTGGGAGTCCGTACAACACTCGTCGGTGTCCGATATTCCTAACTTTTGAACCATGCCAGTAGACCACATCCATGCATAAAAAGCATCTTAATTTTCAAAAAAACATGCCTCGAAGGAAATATTTTAGATATATTTTTATTAATTGAAATGTTGAGCGCGATCAATTTTCCCGTGCGGAAACAAAAAAGCCATGCACTTTCCAAGGCATGGCTGTATCGCAAGGCATCGACGACGCTAGGGCGCGCAGTCCTTCAGGCGCTGCACCAGCGCGGCAGGATCGGCATCGGCGTTGAGGAAAGCCGCGTGCTGCGGGCGGATGAAGCCCTGTTCCCTGCCGTTTTCCACGAAAGCAATCAGGCCATCATAGAAACGGTCAACATTGAGCAGGCCGATGGGCTTGGCATGCAAGCCCAGCTGGGCCCACGTGAGCATCTCGAACAGCTCTTCCAGGGTGCCATAGCCGCCGGGCATGGCGATGAAGGCATCGGACAGGCTGGCCATCATCGCCTTGCGTTCATGCATGTCCTTCACGATGAACTGACGCGTCAAGCCCGTGTGGCCCACTTCGCGTTCAACCAGCTGGGTGGGAATCACGCCCGTCACCTCGCCACCGAGGCGCAGCACTTCATCGGCGATCACGCCCATCAGGCCGACCTTGCCGCCGCCATACACCAGTGAGATATTTTCCGCCACCAGCACGCGCGCCAGTTCGCGCGCCGCCACCGCATAGTCGGGCGAGACACCCGCGTTAGCGCCACAGTACACACATAAAGCCTTGATCACAGTATTTCCTACCCTTTCAGTTCATCGATCGCCGCCTCGACCTCGAGGCGTTCCTTGGCGTCCAGGGCCACACACTCGGCCGCCTTTTCATACAGGGCCAGCGCTTCCGCCAGCTTTTTCTTTCCGTCGAGCATGTTCAAGGCCCGCGCGTACTCGCTGTGCGCCAGCGCCGAATACGGCGTCAGGGCCAGCGCCGTCTTGAAGTGCTGATAGCCATCTTCCTTGTTGGCGCCGTAGGTCAGGCCGCCTATCATGGCGCCGACCTTGTCGATAATTTCCGCATGATATATCCCAAACGCGATATGCGCTTCCGCATGCATGGGCGCCATGGTCATCGTGCGGTCCAGGCTGTTGCGCACGCGCGCCCCCATGCCCTGCGCCAGGGCCTTGACGACGGACGTACCCAGCGCGTAGCGGCCCAGGCTGTAGGCATGCCAGTAGTAGCCGGCCGGATTGTCCGGCTGCTCGCTCTGCTGGCGCTCGCAGCGCTCGGCCACTTCTTCGTACATGTCGAGTTTCTGGCTGTCGTTCACCTCCAGGTGCGTGGCATAAATACAGGTCGCCTTGTGCGCCACCGCATAGCCGGGCACGCCGACGGCCAGGCCCAGCTTCACGGCGCGCTCGAAGTCGCCCGCGTGGAAGGCCAGCCAGGCCTGCACCAGCGCCGCGTGCGTGGGAAACGGTTCCACGTCGCCCGCATGCAGGCGCGCCCAGGCTGCCTCCAGGGTTTGCGGCGTGTAGACATATGCTTCGCCCGGATAGGGGAATTGTTTCCAAGCCATACATTTCTCCTGTAAATAAGCACTTGCCGCCAGCGACCGTGTCAGTCTTTCTTGAGTTTGGTCACATACTCTTCCGACAGTTTGCGAAACAGCAAATGCGTTTCATTGCGCAAATACGGCCCGATCAGGGACAGCACCTGGTAGCAGCCGCGCGCCAGCGCATCGGACATCGATTGCTGCTCGCTGTACTTGCGCGGGTTGCGCACATACTCGTACGACAGCCAGTAGGTGGCAACGACCACCATATTCGTCGCCATGGCAGCGACTTCCATGTCCGACGCCTCCAGGGACTGTTCGCTGCGCAAATCTTCGCACAGCTGCGTGGCCACCTTGATCTTGTGCGCCAGGATCAGCTTGAAGTGCAGTTCCAGCTTGCGGTTGCGCGACAGCAAATCATTGAGGTCGCGATAGAAAAAGCGGTAGCGCCAGATCAGTTCGAACATCAGGTGCAAATACAGCCAGACATCCTCGATATTCGAGCGGCGCCCGTCAGGCACGGTCAGGATGCGTTCGATTTCCGCCTCGAACTGGACGAAGATCGAATTGACGATGTCGTCCTTGTTACGGAAGTGGTAATACAGGTTTCCCGGCGAAATATTCATCTCTTCCGCAATCACGGTCGTCGTGATATTCGGCTCACCAAACTCATTGAACAGGCGTAGCGACAACTCCAGGATGCGTTCGCGGGTACGGCGTGGTGCTTTTTGTAGCATGGCGGGCAATCTCTCTGTGTTCTGCCTCAAGCATACCACCTTAGATAGCCGTAATGAAACACGCCGCCCCACGGCGCCGGCGAAAAGTCCGGGCAAAAAAAAGCCTGCGCGAGCAGGCTGGAGGAAGGCTGCGCCGACTCAGGCTGGCGGCGCTTTTTTCTTCGCCGCCGCTCTCGCAGCAGGCTTGCTCACTGGCTGGGCTGCGGCGCGCGGCGCGGCCCTGGCTGCCGGCTTGGCCGGGGCCTTGGCGACGGCCGCTTTCGGCGCCGCTTTCACGGCGGGCTTGGCCCCAGCCTTCGGCTTGGGCGCCGGCGCAGCCTTGCCGGACAGCGCTGCCACCTGCAGGCTCAAGGCATCGATCTTGGCATGCAGCGCGGCGATATCGTTTTGCATGGGCACGCCGATGGTGGCCAGGGCACGCGCCACGCGCTCTTCAAATACCTGTTCCAGCTTGTCCCAGGAGCCGCTGGCCTGCTTGCCCACGCCATCGGCCAGTTTGCTGACGCTGTCGCTGACATCGGCCACCTTGTCTTCGGCGCGCTTCTGGAATTCCGTGCCGTCCTTCACCAGCTTGGAAAACACGCGCCCGCCCTCTTCCTGCGCCTTGGCGAAGGCACCGAGGCCCGCTTGCCAGATCTGCTGCGCGGACGCGCGCACGGCGCTCGCCAATTCCTTGTCTTCCGTCAACTCCTTCAATTTCTTCACCATCGCCCGCTCCCGTCATATGAAAGGCCATGCCACTTCATGGATGCTTTTTATTCTAGTGAGCAAAACTAGAGACGGGAGTCTAATTCGATAGAAAGCTGCTTCTAAACGTACGCCAGCGCACCCAATGGCCCGCCCCTAGGCGGCCGCTTTCACCGGGCCATGCAGCAGCTTGTGCAGGCGGAAGCCTTCGCGAATATTCTCGCGCAGCACAGCGCCTTTCCACGGCTTGGTATAGAAGCGGTCGACGGCGCCACGGTTGATGGCCGCCATGATGGGCGTCAGGTCGGCGAAGGCCGACAGCATGATGCGGAAGGTGGCGGGACACAAGTGCTTGACCCGCTCCATGAATTCGGTGCCGCTCATGAGCGGCATGCACTGGTCACAGAGGATCACCTGCACCTTGTGGCGCGCGAGGATGTCGAAGCCCTCGGCGGCCGTCTGCGCCGTCAGGATGCGGTAGCCGTCCTGCGCCAGGAAGTCGCTGAGCACGTCGAGCATGAAGACATCGTCGTCGACGATCAGCAAGGTTTGCTGTTCGTCGCCATCGGCATCCTGCGGCGCCTGCAGCAGCTTGCCGCCCATCAGCATCTGCTCGAATTCTTCCTGCGGCACGGGGCGGCTGAAATAATAACCCTGCATCTCGTCGCAGCCGTGGCGACGCAGGTAGGCCAGTTGCGCATCGTTTTCCACGCCTTCTGCGATCACTTCCAGCTTCATGCTGTGCGCCATGCTGATGATGGCCAGCACGATGGCCGCGTCGTCCGGATTGCTGGTCACTTCGCGCACGAAGGCGATGTCGATCTTCAGCTTGTCGATGGGGAAACGCTTCAGGTAGGCCAGGCTGGAATAGCCGGTGCCGAAATCGTCGATGGAAATCTGGATGCCCAGCGCCTTCAGGTTGCGCAGCACAGCGATGGTTTCCTCGGCATTCGACATCAGCGAGCTTTCCGTCAGCTCCAGTTCCAGCAGGTCGGGCGCGATATCGTGCTTGCTGATCGCCTTGAGGACCTCTTCTTCCAGGCCGCCGACGAAAAACTGGATACCCGACACATTCACCGACAGGTGTACGGGGCCGATGCTGCTGGCACACCACTCGCTGATCTTCTTGCAGGCTTCGTCCAGCACCCAGTTACCGACGCGCACGATCAGCCCCGTTTCTTCCAGCAGGGGGATGAACAGGGCCGGCGAGACCATGCCGTGGCCGGGGCGGCGCCAGCGTATCAGCGCCTCGGCGCCGCTGATGCGCCCCGAGATGATATTCACCTTGGGCTGGAAGAACAGTACGAATTCCTCGTTGTCGATGGCACGCCGCAAGGCATTTTCCATGTCCAGCCGCGCCATCGATTGTGCATTCATTTCCGCCGTAAAGAAGCGGAAGGCATCGCGCCCGGCCTCCTTGGCGCGGTACATGGCCGTGTCGGCGTACTGAATCAGGGTGTCCGCATCGACGCCGTCTTCGGGGAACACCGAAATGCCGATGCTGACCGTCACCGTCACCTCGTGGCCCTGCAAGTCGAAAGGCTTGCGCATCGCTTCGCGGATCTTGTCGACCACGCCCACGGCATGTTGGGCGCCTTCTGGCAGCACCAGGATGGTGGCAAACTCATCGCCACCAAAGCGGCCGATGGTATCGCGCACGCGCAGGCAATCGACCAGGCGGCTGGAAAACTGGCGCAGCAGGTCGTCGCCGATGGTGTGGCCCAGGGTGTCGTTGATATTCTTGAAGCGGTCGATGTCCATGAACAGCACGGCGACGGCCCACTGGTGTTCGGCCGCCTGCGACAGCGAGTGCGTCAGCGAGGCGTAAAACTGGCTGCGGTTCGGCAAGCCCGTCAAGGTATCGAAATGGGCCAGCTTCATCAGGCGCTGCTCGGCATCCTTGCGCTCGGTGATGTCGCGCGCCACGGCCACCAGAATCCAGCTCTGCCCCGAGCGCAGGGTACGCCGCTGCACTTCCACCGACAGCGGCGAGCCATCCTTGCGCTGCAGCTGCAATTCCGTCATCGGGCCGCCCTGGTCGCCGGCCAGCAGCTTGTTGTACAGCTCTTCCAACTGGGTCTCGCCCTCGTTCGCGCGCCCCGGCCCCACGCGCAGGAAATCCTCGCGTTCAAAGCCCAGCATGCGGCAGGCAGTCTGGTTGACGTCGACGAAGCACATGCCGGCGCGGTCGACGAGAAAAATCGCGTCAGCCGTGGCATCCATCGCCAGGCGGAAGCGGCGCAAGTCTTCATCGAGGCGGATGCGCGCCGCCATGTCCAGGGTCAGCTGCTCGTGGTGGCGCTTGATCTCGTCGTACAGCAGCAGGTTGTCATAGGCGACGGCGATCTGCGCCGCTACCGTGGCGGCCACCCGCTCGTCGACTTCGGAAAACTCGTTCGCCCCCAGCTTGTCGACCAGGTACAGCCAGCCGTGACTGCGCTCGCGCGAGGCGATGGCGACGCCCAGGAAGGAGTGCACGGGCGGGTGCGTGTCGGGCAGACCCAGCGCGCCGGGGTCGCCCTTCAAGCCATTTACACGGTAGGGCTGGCGCTGTTCCAGCAAGCGGTTCAGGATACCCGTGCGCGGTGCGCTGGCGATACGCTCGAGGTCTTTCTCTGCACCGCACGACGAAAAATAGCTGAGCTTTTCGGCGCCCTCTTCCAGCACGCCGATGCAGGCGTACTTGGAGACGCAAATATTCTGCGCCACCTTGCAACCCGCCTCGATCAAGGCGCGCGGATCGCGTTCTGCACCCAACTCGATGCCCAGTTCGATCAGGGCCGTCAGGCGCAGGCTCACCGCCTGCAGGCTCGACAGAGAACGCGACAGGCGCTCGGTCATGATGCCCAGGTCTTCGGGCATGGCGGCATGGCCTTCGCTCTGGCTGGCCAGCTGCGAAATCTGCTGGCTGCTGGACTCAACTTCGTCGAGGTAGCCGCTGACCTGGTGATCGATGCCGGCCAGCTTGCCAGTGGCGGGAGGGGCCGCACCATCGCCCGCGCCCGGCACAACGGGCGCCTGGGCGGCCGCCGGCATCAGTCCCAGCGCCTCATTGACCGTGCGCACGATCACCTCGGGGTCGGACGGCTTGGGCAACACCCAGCGCACGCCGCATGCCTGCGCCAGCAAGATCGCTTCCTGCTCGCGGTAGGTGGCCGTATAAAAGATGATGGGCACGTCGGTCAGCGCGGGATCGGCATGCACGCGCGTGACGAATTCGTAGCCGTCCATGTTCGGCATGAGGATGTCCGAGATGATCAGGTCCGGCCGCTCGGTGCGCAGTATCTCCAGCGCGTCGGCGCCATTGGCCGCCTCCAGCAGGCGGTGGCCGCCGTAGCCCAGCAGTGCTGTCAGGAATTCGCGATTCAGCACATGATCGTCAACGATCAAGATGGTAGCTATGTCGTTTTTAACTGGCGTCGACGGCGCCCCGGGTAAAAAAGATTCCAGCTCCGCCACGAACAGGTCCGGCTCAATCGGTTTGCCTATATAGCCATTGAAACCCGCTTCGAGCAGGCGTTCGCGGTCGCCCACCATGGCCAGCGCCGTCACGGCCAGGGCCGGGATCTTGCGCAGCAGCGGGTCTTTCTTCAGCTCGGCCACCACGCCATAGCCATCGAGCTTGGGCAAATGCACATCGCAGATGATCAGGTCCGGCAATTCGCTGCGTGCCATGCGCACGCCTTCTTCGCCGTCATAGGCGGCCAGTGGTGTGTACCCGAAGGCACGCAACAGGTACACCATCAATTCCATATTGGTGGCGTTATCTTCGATAATCAGGATACGTGCGGACAATTAGCACCCCCAATAAAAACTGCATGGACTCATTTTCTGCCTGCGTTCGATTTTCCGCATGCGCGGCCTACATAACAATCCTGCAACATCTTGCCATACATTCAGAGAAATAGGTGGCCGCAAGTCGCCTGCGGAACGGCACAAGCGGCCTCGGGAGTAAATTTTTCCCGGCTGTCTTCCGACGCTAGCTTAATACAGTACGCCAGTGGAAAACAGCATTATCTGTCCCTTGCGCTGTTAAATACAGGCAACAGCAGAGTCAAAAGAGTCAGTCTTGCCGTGCAGACAAAACACAACAAGATTCAGGAAAAGTGGGCGCAAGACGGGGGCTGGGTGACTTCGTTCTTGATAGTGATTTGTGCCAAGAGCTGACGCAGCACGCGCGCATCGCTGGCTAGCGCCACATGGCCGATGCCGCCGAAGGCCAGATTGCGCGCGCCGGGCAAATGGGCGGAAGTTTGAGGCGCGACAATATTATCGTGATGTGAATACATCGAAGTGATCAGTGCGCGCCGTTCCGGCGTCTCGCTGGCGGCCAGCTGCGACAGCCAGGCGTCCGGTGCGCCATTGATGCGGCTCATCTGGCGCGCATTGCTGCCCGCCGCCAGGTTGGCCAGCGCCGTGCCATGGTGCGGCGTGCCGATGGTGATGATGCGGGCCACGCGGGCCACGCCATGCCGGCGCAGCCAGGCGCGCGCCACGAGGCCGCCCATGCTGTGGGCCACCAGAATGACTTGCCCGCTGCCCGTGCGGGCGCACAGCTGGGTAATGGCTTGCTCGACTTGCGGCACGAAATCCTCAATATCGGCGGCTATGGGCTCCAGGTCGACGGCGTCATGCGCGATGCCGGCCCGCGCCAACTGACGGCTCAGCTGCGTCCAGTAGCCGCGGTTGCACACATAGCCGTGAATCAGCAGCACCGGCAAGTCCCCAGCATCCGTGGCGGCGCCAGGCGCCTGCAGGCGCGGCCGCAGCATGTCCCACGACGAGGTCCACAAGGTGGCGCGCAATTCGCCCAGGAACAGGCGCGCGACGCCCAGCACACCCAACTGATATTGCGCTGGCACGGGGCTGCCGGCGCGTCGGCTCTGCCAGAAATTGCGCGCCACGATCAGCGCACGCGCGGCCAGCAGCATGGCCAGCGCCAGCAGCACGGCCATGGCGGGAGAGGCGACGCCCCATGCCTGCATGGCCAGATATGCCACTGCCAGCACGGCCAGCACTTGCAGCAGCATCAGCCACTTGAGGATGCGCGAGATCATGCCGTCGTCGCAGCAGAAACGGGAACGGGCGCGGGCTTGCCCGTCAACGCTTGCGCCAGGCCGCTGGCCAGGCGCGCGGCCAGCGCATAGATGCTCAGCTGCGGATTGGCGCCTATCGAGGTGGGGAACAGCGAACCGTCATGCACCGACAGGTTGCGCACGCCGTGGTAGCGGCCATCGGCCCCCGTCACGCCAAGGCGCGCATCGTCCGACATGGCGCAGCCGCCCATCACGTGGGCTGACACCACTCTGGCCAGCAGCGCCTTGAATGGCAAGCCGTTAATGGCCTGTTTCGCCTGAGCCCAGCTGGTGTAGTGGCTGGCCAGCTCGTGTACGGGATACACGCTTTTCGCGCCAGCGGCGAACTGGATTTCCGCCATCGACAGCAGCGCGCGCCGCACGCCATCCCAGATGAATGGCGTGAGCGGATAGTCGAGCACGGGCGCGCCGAAGCTGTCGATGGACACGCTGCCGCCCGCCGAATCATGGTGAAAGCCGTCGCGCAGCAACGCCAGCAAACCGTGCGCATGGGGGAATTCGCGCATGGTGCGCGCATGTTCATCACCGAAGCCGCCCATGGTGGTGGCCATCAGCAGCGGGTGCAAAGGCGGCGCTTCGAGTTTGTAGCCGATAGGACCATCGATGGGCGCCACGTGCAGGAAATGGTCGGAATAAATCGTTTGCGGCGCGCCCGCGTAGGCGTCGACGCGCTGCGGGAACAGGCCCGCCGAGATCACCGTCGGATGCAAAAAGGTGCGCCGGCCCAGCAAGCCATGCGGGTCAGGCGCCTGCGAGCGCAGCAGCAGCGCCGGCGAGTTGATGGCGCCGCCGGCCAGCACAAAATGTTTCGCCTTCACGGTCATGCGCACGCCCGTCGGTACCTGCCCGCTGGCGTCCAGCGCGGTCACTTGCAGGCTGTCGATGCGCTCGCCCTTGAAGATGAAACGCTCCGCGCGCGCATGCACGAGCAGGCCCGCGCCCAGCGCCAGCGCAGCGGGGATCGTCGTCACCAGCATCGACTGCTTGGCGTTGGTCGGGCAGCCCATGCCGCAGTAGCCAAGGTTCCAGCAGCCGTTCACATTGCGCCGGATGGCTGCCGTCGGGATGCCCAGCACCGTGGCGCCACGGCGCAGCAGATCGTTGTTTTCGTTGGGCGGCACGGCCCAGTCGCTCACGTGCAGGCGTTTTTCCATCATGGCGAACCACGGCGCCATCGCATCCACCGTGTAGCCGGCCAGGCCGAAGTGCTTGTGCCAGTATTCCAGGGTGCCGGGCGGTGTGCGAAAACTCGAGGTCCAGTTGACGGTGGTGGAGCCGCCCACGGTGCGCCCCTGCAGGATGTTGATGGCCTTGTCGCGCGTCTTGCGCGCGGCCGATTCCTGGTACAGCGCAGGATAGGCCTGCGCTTCGCGCATCTTGAAGTCTTTTGAGGACTTCAAGCCGCCCTCTTCGACGATCAAGACCTTCAGGCCAGCCAGCGCGAGGATTTCCGCCGTCACGCCGCCACCGGCACCGCTGCCGATGACGACGACATCAGCTTCCAGGCTTCGGTCGGAGGCCAGGGTGCTGGCGTCGGTGACGTTCCAGCCACTGGCCACGCCGATGGCGATGGGGTCGGGAATGGGAGATGTGCTCATAGTGTCCATGTCAGCTCAGTTCGGGCAGCGGTCCCGGATAGCCGATGGCGGCCCAGTGGGCGGCATCGGCGTACCAGGCGCCGAGGATCAGGTCGTGCAGGGCCAGATAAGCCGTCTGCAGGGTGGCCAGGCGGTGCGTACGCCACGACTGCAGGAAAGCGGCCACCTGGGCCGGGTCGGCCCCGGGCCAGCCACCGTGCACGCCGGCAACGAAGCGCCGCGCGGGTGCCAGCGCCAGCAAACCAAACAGGTCCTGCACCTCTTGCTGGGCCGCCAGGGGCAGGCCGTGGATGGCCGTTTCCACCCCGGCGATAGCGCCATCGAGCGCCTTGCTGCGTGTATCGCCCCCCTGTGGCAATGCCTCGCCCAGCATGGCCGGCACGATGGCCGCCAGCGCCGCGCGCGCCTCGCCATCGAGTACAAAACGGCCCGGTGGCGCCGGCCCCCGCAGCGCGCGGTACGCGGCGCCGCCGGCGGCCAGCGCACAGGCGCCCAGCAAGCCCAGTTTCAGAAACGATCTGCGTCGCATCAGCATGTCTCCACCACCATGTCTCCCCTTGTTTTGTACGGCCTTTTGCAGGCCAGTGTACGCCAAAGGCATGGGCTGTCCGCACGCAAAACCTAGAGCGTCGCGTCTATTTTTTCGACGCAAACCATAACAGCAGCATGGCCAGCAGCGCCGCCAGCGCACCGCCGATGGCGATGCTGGGCAAACCGAATGCGACGATCAGCGCGCCGCCCAGCGCACCGCCAGCGGCCGTGCCCGCATTGAAGGCGGCAATATTCAAGCCCGCCGCCACGGCGTCACTGCCCGGGCAATGCTGCTGCGCCAGGCGTAGCAAACGCATGGTAGACAGGGTGACGAGGGCAAAGAACAGCAAGCCCAAAGTGCCGCACAGGGCCAGCATGGCCAGCGGCTGGGCACGCAGCACATAAAACCCCAGGAGGTTGCACGCCAGCGCAGCCAGGGCCAGCATGGTGGATCTCAATGCGGATGGGCGATCCGCGCACCAGCCGCCCAGCAGGTTGCCGCCGATGGCGCCCGCGCCAAAGCACAGCATGGCGGCGCCCAGCCAGCCCGCATCGAGTCCGCCCAGTTGCAGCAGGAAGGGCGAGATATACGTGAAAAAGCTGAAGGCGGCTACGCTGACCAGCGCCGCCACCCCGGCCGCCAGCAGCAGGGGCGGCCGCACGATGGCGCGCAGGCTGGCCAGCGGCGATGCGGCAACCGTCTCCTGGCGCGCGGCAGGCATGGCGAAGCGCAAGCCGGCGCCGCCGCACAGGGCCAGCACGCCGATGGCGGCGAATACCCAGCGCCAGGACGAGACGGCGCCCACCCAGGTCCCCAGCGGCACGCCGCCGGCCAGCGCCAGGGTCAGGCCCAGCCAGACGATGGACAGGGCGCGCCCCGCACGGGAAGGGTCGACCAGGCTCGTGGCCGCGTGCGAGGCCACCGCCATGAACACGCCATGCGCCAGGCCCACGACAAAGCGCACGCCCAGCAGCGCGCCCAGTGCCGGCGCTTGCGCCATGCCCAAGCTGCCGACCGCCAGCACGGCCATCGTGGCTACCAGAACCTGGCGCGTGGGCCGGCGCGCCAGCATGGCCGTCAGCATGGGCGCACCGATGGCCGCCCCCAGCGCATACGCAGCGATGGCGCCACCGGCGGCGGCCACGCTGGCATGCAAGTCGCGCGCCATGCCGGACAACATGCCGGCGGCAATGAATTCGGACAGGCCGAAGGCAAAGCTGCACAGGGAGAGCAGATAAATGGCGGGCGGCAGTGCGGTGGCGGCGCGGGGCGCGGCGGAGGTAGAAGCTAGGGACATGGCGATTCCAGGACAGGCAAAAACGCCATGCTGGCCCCTGGGCCATCATCTGTAAAATATCTTATTTATCTTGAAACGAGACGCTTAACGTCTCAATCTAACGTCACACTGTGTGGCAGACAGCCGCAGTTGCGCCAGCAGCCGCTCGCGCACGGGGGAGGTGCGCTGCGGATCCCACGCCATATACAGGTCAAGCTGACGCAAGGCTTCGGGCGCAGCGCTGTGCAGCGGTCGCATGACGACACCGGCGGGCATGGACGCGGCCAGACTGGCCGGCAGCAGGGCCACGCCGAAACCGGCCGCTACCAGGCCCAGCACCGTTTGCAATCGGCGCGCCTGCTGCACCACGTGCGGCACGAAGCCCGCGTGCAGGCACAGGCTGGCCAGCTGGTCATGAAAACCCTGGCCCAACTCGCGTGGCGAGGCGACGAAATCGGCGCCGGCCAGGTCTGCCAGATCCACCCTCGCCTGCCCCGCGCAGCGGTGGTCGGACGGCAGCGCTATCAGGATGTCTTCGCCGGACAGACGCTCGAAGCGCAAGCCGGGCGTGCTGCGCCCCGGCGCGCGCAGCAGGGCGATATCCACCTCACCCTGCTCCAGCCACTCGACCTGTTGCTGCGTCGACGCTTCGCGCAAGGTAAATTGCACGGCGGGCGAAGCGGCGCGGAAGGCGCGCAAGGCTTGCAATACGTGGGCATACGGCGTGATGTGGATGAAACTGAGGCGCAAGTGGCCCTCGATGCCCTGCGCCACGCGGCGCGTGGCCGCCACGCCCTCTTCCAGGCTGGCCAGCACCTGGCGCGCCGTGACAAGAAAAGTGCTGCCGGCCGGGCTCAAGCTGACCTTGCGGTTGCTGCGCTCGAATACGGGGTAGCCCAACGCCGCTTCCAGCCGCAGGATAGCCTGCGACAACGGCGGCTGCGCCATGTGCAGCCGTTCGGCCGCGCGCCGGAAATTGAGTTCCTCGGCGACGGCGATGAACTGGCGCAGCAGCCGGGTTTCTATCATGGGCCTTTTTTCGCCATCGCCAGGATATGCCGCGCGATGCCGCGCAGGATATTGACTTCTTCCGTCTCCAGCCCCGTGCGCGAAAACAGGCGTTTCAAGCGGGGCATCAGCTTTTTCGGGTTGTCGGCGTCCAGAAAATCGATCGCCACCAGCGCCTGCTGCAAGTGATCGTACATGCCGTCGACCTGCGCCAGGCTGGCTGCGTCGCCATGGAAACCGACGGGGCTGGCCAGCTGCCCATCACCCAGGGCCGCCACGCGGCATTCATAGGCGACGACCTGCGCCGCCTGCGACAGGTTCAGCGAGGAATACTCGGGATTGGCGGGGATGTTGATCAGCACATTGCACTGCTCGACGATCTCGTTGGGCAAACCGAAACGCTCGTTGCCGAAGATGACGGCCGCGTGCAGCTCGGTGCCCGCCGCCAGCTGGGCCGCGATGGCGCGCGGGGCCGTGACGGGCGGCGAGAATTCGCGCAGGCGGGCCGAGACAGCGGCCGCGTAGTTGCAGCCTTCGAGCGCCTCGGCGATCGAGCCAACGATGCGCGCGCCGGACAAAATATCCTGTGCGCCGCTGGCGAAGGCCACCGCTTCCGCGTCCGTCAAGGCATCGGGAAAACGGGGATTGACCAGCACCAGATCGGAAAAACCCATCGTTTTCATGGCCCGCGCGACGCCGCCAATGTTGCCAGGACGACTAGTTTCGACAAGAATAAATCGCAGGCGTTTGAAAAGAGACGTGTTGATTTCGGGCAGATTCATTTAAAATAGCGCTATTGCGCGGTATCGATACAGGAAATTTCGGGAAACGGAGTCACAAAACGCTGACTCCAGGCCGGGATTTTAACCACTTCGGCACCGCTCCGCTCTTTAATTCATTCTTGCACTCTATCGTACCGGCGCCGAAAGGCGACGCTGGGCGGTCGCGTGCTTTTAACGGAAGCTCACATGCACCCAATGCTCAACACGGCGATCAAAGCCGCCCGCCGCGGCGCCGCCGTCATCAATCGCGCCTCTTTTGACCTCGACCGCGTCGTCGTCACGGAAAAACAACATAACGATTTCGTCACTGACGTCGACCAGGCGGCTGAACAAGCCATTATCGAGGTGCTGTCCAAAGCCTACCCGGACCACGCGTTCCTGGCTGAGGAATCGGGAGCTTCCGCCAACTCGCACGACGAGAATGAATATCAGTGGATCATCGACCCGATCGATGGCACCACCAACTTTATCCACGGTTTCCCGCAATACTGCATCTCGATCGCGCTCGCGCATCGCGGCGTCGTCACGCAAGCCGTCATCTACGATCCGGTACGCAACGACCTGTTCACGGCCACCAAGGGCGCCGGCGCCTACCTGAACGAAAAACGCATCCGCGTGACCAAGCTGGACCGCATCTCGAATGCCCTGCTGGGCACCGGCTACGTGGCCGGCAGCGCCCGCGCGCTGGATGAATACCTGAAGATGTACGCGATCATGGGTGAACGCAGCCAGGGCGTACGTCGCGCCGGCTCGGCCGCACTGGACCTGGCCTACGTCGCTTGCGGCCGCCTGGACGGCTTCTACGAAAAAGGCTTGAAGCCATGGGATATCGCCGCCGGCGCCCTGATGATCACGGAATCGGGCGGCATCGTCGGTGAATTCAGCGGCGAATCGGACTACCTGTACAAGGGCGACGTCATCGCCGCCAGCCCGAAGATCTTTGGCCAGATGATTACCTTGCTGACGCCATTCGCTTGATGTAACACAAGCAGTTCCCACGAAAAAACCGGCTCTGGCCGGTTTTTTTGCATTCAGGGGCTGAAATGCCCCGCCACGACAAAACCCAGGGTCATGGCCACCACCATCGCCGCGCCTGTCGGCGTGGGTGGTGCGGGCGATGGCAGGTCGAACCAGCGGCAGGCCACGCCCACCAGCACGCCGAGCACGGAGCCGGCCAGCATCACGTTCATGGCGCCTCCCCCGTCAATGCACGGCGCTGCAGGTACAGGTCCGTCAACCAGTAGCCGCAGCTGGTCAGAAACACCAGCAGCGCGGCGCCCAGCAAGGGCGGCGCCGGTACGGGGATGCGTGCCAACTGGCAGACAAAACCCACGACAAAGGCCAGCAGCAGGCCCAGCATCACTTTCCGGTAGCGCATGTCGCCTCCTAGAACGCGAAGCAGCTGCAGCCCAGCGTGCCCCAGAAACCGGAAAAGTCGGCAATCGGCACGGCCGATTTGCGTGCCCTGTCGTGGGCATGGGCATGCACGCCGCAGGCGCCCGCGCACTGGTGCGGCAGCAAGGCTTGCGCCGGCTTGGCTGCAGGACGGTAATGGCCCGGCACCGCGCGCACGGGCGACCATTCGGGCAGCACGGGAATCAGAGGCGGCGCCAGGGAGGAAAATGCCCCCTGGCCGTAGACGATCTTGCCGCCCACCATGGTCAGCACGGATTCGATGGACTTGATCGCCTCTTCCGGCAGCGTGAAATAATCGGCCGACAGCACGGCAAGGTCGGCCAGCATGCCTTCGCGGATACGTCCCTTCTTGCCTTGTTCGCTGGAAAACCAGGCGCTGCCCGCCGTCCACAGTTCCAGCGCCGTATCGCGCGACAATCTGCCCGCTGCATCCGTCAGGGCCAGCCCGCCCACGGTGCGCCCGGATACCAGCCAGTACAGCGCCGTCCACGGGTTGTAGCTGGCGACCCGCGTTGCATCCGTGCCGCCGCCCACGGGCACGCCCGCATCCAGCATGCGCTGCACTGGCGGCGTCGCCTTGGCTGCGTCGGCGCCATAGCGCTCGACAAAGTACTCGCCCTGGAAAGCCATGCGGTGCTGGATGGCCAGGCCGCCGCCCAGCGCCTTGACGCGGTCGATATTTTTGGGGCTGATGGTTTCCGCGTGGTCGAACAGCCAGTGCAAGCCCCCGAAAGGCGTGTCGCGGTTGACCTTTTCGAACACGTCGAGCATGCGGCTGATCGATTCGTCATAGGTAGCGTGCAGGCGGAAGGGCCAGCGCTGCTCGACCAGGTGGCGCACGACCTTTTCCAACTCGTCTTCCATGCCGGCCGCCAGCTCCGGGCGCGGTTCGAGGAAATCCTCGAAATCGGCGGCGGAAAACACCAGCATTTCGCCGGCGCCGTTATGCCGGTAAAAGTCCGTGCCGTCGCCGGGATTCACCATGCCGGTCCACTTCTGGAAGTCCTGCAATTCCGCGCCCTTGTTCTGCGTGAACAGGTTGTAAGCGATGCGGATGGTCAGCTGCTCTTTTTGCGCCAGCTCATCGACGACGGCGTAATCCTCGGGATAATTCTGGAAGCCGCCGCCCGCGTCGATGGCGCTGGTGATGCCCAGGCGATTCAGTTCGCGCATGAACTGGCGCGTGGAGTTGACTTGCAAATCGAGCGGCAATTTCGGGCCTTTCGCCAGGGTCGCATATAAAATCATGGCGTTCGGGCGGGCAATCAGCAAGCCGGTGGGGTTGCCGGCAGCGTCGCGCACGATTTCGCCGCCCGGCGGGTTCGGCGTATTTTTATCGTAGCCGACGGCGCGCAGGGCGGCGCGGTTCAGCAGGGCGCGGTCGTACAAGTGCAAGATGAAGACGGGCGTGTCGGGCGCGGCCGCGTTGATTTCATCGAGAGTGGGCATGCGTTTTTCCGCGAACTGGAATTCCGTCCAGCCGCCCACCACGCGCACCCATTGCGGATTTGGCGTGCGCAGCGCCTGATCTTTCAGCATGCGCAAGGCGTCGGCCAGCGAGGGCACGCCTTCCCAGCGCAATTCCAGGTTGTAGTTCAAGCCGCCTCGTATCAGGTGCAAATGCGAGTCGTTCAGGCCGGGAATCACCGTGCGGCCATCCAGGTCGATCACCTGCGTGGCGGGACCGCGATGGCGCATCACGTCTTCAGCGTCGCCCACGGCGAGAAATTTGCCATCGGCGATGGCGACGGCGGACGCCAGCGGCTGCGTCCTGTCGACCGTATGGAAACGGCCATTGAGTAAAATCGTGCTAGCGTGCATGGGAACTCCCGATTCAGGTGAATGATACCGCCCCGCCGTAGGGCGGCGGTGGCGTGATATCAATAAAATCTCAATGGCCTTCGCTGGCGTTGAACATGGATTTGGCGTAGATCAAGCCCAGGCCATAGCCGCCGCCGTGCGCCACGGCCGTCGCCACCGTCTCGTTGTAGGTCTCGCCGCGGGCCCAGTCGCGCTGAAGTTCCAGCAAGTATTGCACGGACGTCATCGGCTGCGCGCCCGCCTGTATCATGCGCTGCATGGCCATCGCATGCGCTTCATCGGACACGTCGCCGCTGGCATCGGCGATCACGTACACCTCGAATCCCTGCTCCAGCGCCGACAGCGCGGGGCCCACGATGCAGACGGACGTCCACAGGCCCGCCAGCACGATCTTGTCCTTGCCGTAGCCATTCACCTTGTCGGCGATGCGGGCATCTTCCCAGGTGTTCATGCTGGTGCGGTCGACCGGCGCCTGTTCCGGGAAGACGGACTGGATTTCGTCGAAGATGGGGCCGGAGAAGGACTTGGCGGCCACCGTCGTCAGGATCGTCGGCACCGTGAATTCGGCCGCCGCCTTGGCCACCAGGGCCGCATTGTTGCGCAGCAGGGCCAGGTCGATGGAGCGGGTGGCAAACGCCATCTGCGACTGGTGATCGATCATGATCAGGGTATGATCGTTCGGGGTCAGCAGTTTTTGTGCGGCTTGGGCGGTGGCGACAGGCATGATGTTTTCCTCGTGAAAATAATTGAATATAAAATAATCGTGTCCCTCCCGCGCAATGTAGCGCCTTTCTTCTTGCGCCAGCATGCTGCGGGTCAGTGATATGCAGTATGCATGCATCAAATTGAAAACAAAAACGGAAAGAATACCAAGCTATATTCGATTTTTTCGATGATGCAAAATAAGCACACCGAGACCAACTACACGGAGAAAAACATGGGATTTGAATTCAGGATCACGGCCAGCCTGACGCCGGGCCAGCGCCAGCACCTCGAACAACTGCTGGCGGCGCGGCCGCAGGCGCCCAGCAACATGCCCGACACGGACGTCAGGCTGACGAATGCCGGCCTGTATATCTGCCAGTCCTTGCGCCCGGAGGCGTGGCATGGCCTGGACGCCCTGCGCTCCTACCTCGATGCGCAGGGCGTGCCGCATGCCGTCGAGGAGATCGACGACTGAAGCTACAGGGCGCCTTCCAGCATCACCCGCCAGCTGCGGTAGGTGCCCGCAGCGACCGTGCGCAGGGCACTGCCCGCGCCATCCGCATACAGGCTGCGCGTGCGCTCAGGCTGCCGCAGCAGGTTGGCGCCCGACACGCGCAGGCGCAGCTGCTCGCTGAACTTCCACAGCGCATAAATATCCAGCTCGCGCCGGGCGCCCTGCCAGGCCAGCAGCTGGCTTGACTCGCGCGACAGCCCTCCCGCCTGGTAATGCAGGTTGCCGCCCAGGGTCAGCGGCCTGTTGGCCAGCTGGTAATCCGCGCCCAGGTTGGCGCTCCACGGCAGCTGGCCATCGAGGCGGTTGTATGGGCCGGGGACGGCGTCCACCGCGGACCAGTTGCGCGCCAGATTCGCCCGCAGGTCCAGCGCAGGGGCACCGGCAAACAGCGCCGTCAACGGCAGCTTCGCTTCCAGCTCGATGCTGCGCACCTGCGCACGGCCATTGTTGACGGGCCCGGCCACCCAGCGCCCGTTGGCCAGGTGCAGGCGGTCCAGCATGACGTCGCTGATCGTGCGCAGCGAAGCGCTGGCACCCAACATGGCCCCCTCGCCCAGGTAGTATTCGTAGGCGGCATCCAGGCCCCATGCCAGTTCAGGGCGCAGCGCAGGGTTGCCCTGGTTGTCGGGGTTCGTGGGACTATTGCCGTTGTCGACGATATAGGGGCGCGGGATCAGCTGGAAAATCTGCGGCGCCTTGTAGGTGCGCGTGATGGCCAGGCGCACTTGATCCTTGCCAGCGAACTTCCACAGGCTTTGCAGCACGGGGCTCCACACCTGTGCGCGCACGTCGACGGGCTCCGCGCCACCGGTGGCGCTGGCCGTGCGCCAGGCTTCCCAGCGCAGGCCCAGATACAGCGACCAGCGCGCGGACACCTCCCATTCATCCTGCGCGAACAGAGCCAGGCGCCGCACCGTGGCCACATACTCTTCTTCCGGCAAGACAGGCGGCCCGCCCGGTTCCAGCTGTCGCTCGCGGCGAAAATCCGCGCGCCGCCGGTGGCCCGCTTCCCAGCCCGCCGCCAGCGCGTGCCCCTCGCCCAGAGTCCGGCGATAAGTTCCGCTGGCCTGCACGCCCACATCGTCCACGCCCGCATCGACCAGGCGCACATTCGCCGGCCCGGGCACGGCGCCGACACCCTGGAACAGATAATCGCTGCTGCGGTGGTTGACATCGAGGCCGAGTTTTACATCGAGGCTGGCACCATGTTCGAGCTTGCGCAGCCAGTGCAGATCGCTGCGCACGGTGCTGCTGTCCTGATTGAAGGCGGCGTCGTTGTCCGGATACCCGGTATGACCGCCCAGGTAAGCCGTTTCCACCACATGACGGCGGCTGGCCAGGCGGCGGACATTGAGCAGGCTTTGCCAGGCCAGGCTGCCCTCGCCCGCCAGCGCCCATTGCAATCGGGGCGCCAGCTCGAACGTATCACTGGTCACGCGCTCGGTCAGCGGCATGTGGCGCACTACCGTGGGCGTGCCACCGGCAGCATATTCGCGGTTCCATTCATCGAGCAAACCCCGGCGCCCTGTGTGGCCTAGCGTGCCGGCCAGCGCATACGACAGGCGCCCGTCCCGGTCCGTCCATTGCACGCCAGCGCTGCCGGCGGACATGCCGTTGCTGGCCGAGCTACCCAGCTTGAAGGTGCGCTCGCGCCGCTTGCCAGATCTTTTCAGCACGATGTTGATGGAGCCGGCGATCGCCTGCGCGGAAAACTCCGCCGTGGCGGCGCGCATGATTTCCACGCGCTCGACCAGTTCCGGGTCCAGAGAGTCGAGCGAAAAACCGGCCGGCACGGGCACGCCGTCGAGCATGACGAGGGTATACCCCTGTCCCAGCCCGCGCAGCTGGATTTGCCCGCCAGTCGTGCCCGAAGGCGTGCCGGCCGGCGCGCCGATGGTAACGCCGGGCAGGCGCTTCAAGGCATCGGACAGCACGCGGTCGCCCTGGCGTATCAGTTCATCGTGGCCGACGACGATGCCGGCGACAGAGTCGCTGCGGCGCTGGTCCATTTTTCCCGCACTGACTGTCACGGAAGGAAGGGTGTCGTCGGCACGGACGTGCGCCGTCAACGGCAGCGCGAGGCTGCACAAGAGAATACTCAATCGCATGGGAATTCCAAAAAGGATGAACGGTCACCGGGCCAGGCGCGCCGCGCCGGCCCGGCCTGCAGGCGTCAGCGGCCGAACTGCTCCTTGCGCATGCGCAAGGCGCGCGCGCTGGCGTTGGCATCGAGGCCGGCCAGCCACTGCTGCGGATCCTGCAAGCGCCCGTTATGGCTGACCTGGAAATGCAAATGCGGCCCCGTCGCCAGGCCCGTGGCGCCCACTGAGCCGATGGCCTGCCCTGCCGTGACGGCCATGCCGGTCGTGAGCGTGACCCGGTCGAGATGCGCATACAGCGTCTCGATGCCACCGCCATGATCAATGCGGACGGCCTTGCCGAGGCGCGCATCTTCGCTGACGCTGGCGATGCCGTCGGCCGCCGCATGCACGGGCGTGCCGCGCCTGGCGCCCAAATCGATGCCGCTATGTCCTTGCGGCGTCATCTCGCGCACCACGCCAAAGAAGCCGGTCACACGCATGGTATCGAGGGGATTGCGCCAGACAGTTGGCGCCGGGGCTGGCGCAGCGAGCACGGCTGCCGGTGCGGCAGCCACCGCCCACGCCAGTGCCGGCTGCAGCGCCAGGCTGGCCGCGCCGATGGCGCACAGCAGCAGCGCCGTCAGTGCCCGCAAGGCCGGAGGCAAGCGATCCTGCCCGTCACGCATCCGCAGCAGGCGCTCGGCCAGGCGGCCGCCGCCAAACGCCAACCCTGGCAGCGGCTGGGCCTGCAGGCCCAGCTGCTTGACCAGCGCCGCCGCATATTGCTGGCGCTGGCGCGCAGGGCGGCCAGCCAGTACCTGGCGGTCGCAACCGAGCTCCTGCGCCCATGCCAGCTTGCCGGACAGCCAGCGTGCGGCCGGATTGAACCACAGCAGCGCCTGCAGCATGGTGGCCAGCAGCAGGAGCAAGGGGTCGCGGCGGCGTGCATGGGTCAACTCATGGGCGATCACCATTTGCTGCTGTTCGGGCGTAAATTGCGCCAGGTGTGCCGGCAGCAGCAGACGCGGCCGCCATACGCCCACCAGCATCGGCGAGATAGGCGCATCCACTTCCAGCACATCCATGCCATGCAGCCGGCGCCGCTGCGCCAGCCGGAGCAAGGTGCGCAACATGGCGCGGCCACGCTGCCAGCGCCAGGCTGTGCAAGCGACGCCCAGCAGATAGACCAGGCTCCAGGCGGCCGGAACCAGGGACAGCCACGCAGCACCGGATGGCAGCCCGGCAACTGGCGCATCCATGGCCATCGCCATGCCGGGCGTTGCGCTGGCCAGGGAAACCGGCACGCTCACCCCGGGCACCACGCTCAGCTGTCGCGTGTCAGGCAACAGCGGCAGCACAAACACGGCGGCCAGCACCAATTGCGCGCCGAGCCACACGCTGCGCTGCGCCGCCAGCGCAGGCCAGCGCCGTTGCCCCAGGTACAGCAAGCCTTGCAGCAGCCAGCCGCTCAGCAGGCAGGCAGCCGTTGCCTGCAGCAAAGTCAGGGTAAACAAGCTCATCGCTTACTCCTTGCTGTCGAGAGGCCAGTCGTGCAGCAGTTGTTCCAGCGCCGCCAGTTCCTGCTGGTCCACCAGTTTGCTGCCTGTAAACATACTGACCGGCAAGGGGCTATCGATTTCCATCACGCGGCGGCCGAAGTCATGGGCGAACGCGGCCAGGGTGGCCACCTTGTCCACATTGGCTTCATAGACGAGTACGCCGTGCACGCTGCGCTGCAGCAGCATGCCCTTGTCCAGCATGCGCTCCAGGGTCTTGCGCGTGGATGAAAACGACCAGCCCAGCGCATCTTCCACGCGGGCGTGCAACTCACGCGCGGAAAGCGGCTGCTCTTTCCACAGGGCTTTCAATAACGATAGTTCAGTGACGGAGGGCGTACTCATGGTGATTCCTTCTAGTGACTATTGACACAATTATGCGACAACAGTCACACGCGCGCAAGCGCTATTTGCGACATCTGTCGCATGCGCTGAATCATTAGAATTCTTCCCACTCATCCCCTCCCGAACGCTGTTTCCCCGCCAGAGCTTGTGGCGCGCGGGGCGCCACTGCCCTGGCGGGAAGACGGGCCACCGCGCGCGCTGCCACCACGGGCGCGGGATGGCGCACGATGGGACGGGGAGCCAGCGCCGGAATGGCGTCCACCTGCGCTGTCGTGAACACGCTCACCGCATCGGCCAGACGGGCGGCCTGCTCCTGCATGGATTCCGCCGCTGCCGCAGCCTCTTCCACCAGCGCGGCGTTTTGCTGGGTCACCTGGTCCATTTCGCTGATCGCCTGGTTGACTTGCTCGATGCCGGCCCGCTGCTCGTCGCTGGCGGCCGAGATATGCCCGACAATGCTGCTGACCTTGTGCACGCTATCGACGATCTCGCGCATGGTGTGGCCCGCCTCGTCGACCAGGCGCGCGCCACTCTCCACCTGCGCCACCGAGTCGTTGATGAGAGCCTTGATTTCCCTGGCGGCACTGGCCGAACGTTGCGCCAGGTTGCGCACCTCGGTGGCGACGACCGCAAAGCCGCGCCCCTGCTCACCCGCCCGGGCCGCCTCGACGGCCGCGTTCAGGGCCAGGATATTCGTCTGGAAGGCGATGCCGTCGATCACGCCGATGATGTCGACGATCTTGCGCGACGAGTCGTTGATCGACCCCATGGTGTCCACCACTTGCGCCACCACTGCGCCGCCTTTGCCGGCCACGGCCGAGGCCGACGCCGCCAGGCCGTTGGCCTCGCTGGCATTCTGCGCGTTCTGCTGTACCGTGCTGGTCAGTTCCTCCATCGACGACGCCGTCTCTTCCAGGGAACTGGCCTGCTGTTCCGTGCGCGCGGACAAGTCGATATTGCCCGAGGCAATCTGGCGCGATGCCGTGGCGATGGCCTGCGTGCCGCCGCGCACTTCGGTGACGATGCGCAGCAAGCTGGTCGTCATGTCTTTCAATGCCTGCATCAGCTCGCCCGTCTCATCCTTTGAGCGCACTTCCACCTGCACCGTCAAGTCGCCCTGCGCCACCTGCCTGGCCACGTTGATCGCCGAGCGCAACGGCGTGCTGATGTTACGCGCCAGCCACCAGGCGATCATGGCGGCCAGGATCAGCGCCACCGCGCCGCCGCCCAACAAGGTCCAATGCGTCTGCGCCTGCAAGGCCGCCGCCGCTTCCGAGCGCCGCGCCAGCAGCGTCGTTTCCGCCTGGCCGATTTCGCCCAGCAGTGCCCGCATGCCATCCATGCCCTGCTTGCCCCGGCCCTCCTTCACCAGCGCCAGTACAGGCTCGATGGCGGCCGTGCCCTGCGCCACGGCACGCCGCATGGCGATCACGGGCTCGAGCGCGCCAGCCAGCCAGGCTTGCTTGGCAATATCGAGCTTCGCCAGGCGCTCCTGCTGAGCCCGGTTATCGATAGTCAAGGCGCGCGCCGTGGCCAGGTGCGTGCCAAACCCGGCCTGACCCGCCTTGTAGGGCTCCAACGATGCCTCCGCGCCCGTGATCACGTAGCCGCGCTGGCCTGTTTCCATGTTGATCAGGCTTTCCAGGATCGCACTGTTTTCGGCGAGTACCTGGTAAGTGTGGGTATTGATGGCATTGGCGTCGCCCAGCCGTGAGACATTCAGTGTGGCGACAGTGACCAGGGCGGCCAGCAACAGGACGATGGTGCCGAAACCGCCATACAGGCGGGTGGCGATGCGAAGATCGGCGATACGCATGATAATCCTCCAGGAATGAACACCCCGGCGCCACGGTGAGTCCCGCGCATGGAGTGCTGCAGGGAATAATAGGGAAGAACGACAATACGAAGCGCGCCCTTACTTTTCTTTACTTGCGGCATTGCAAACCTGAAACAAAACAGGCGCGTTTTTGCCATGCTGTTATACTTCGCGTGTGCGGCACATATGACCAGTCCCCTTGCCGCTGTCTTTCGACCCCTAATCTGATTGCCTGCGACTGGCGCCCCACGATGGCGACAGGCCGATCTCACAATAAAGTTACCATGTCCTTTTCCTCCCTCGGATTGTCCGACGCTATCGTACGTGCCGTTACCGAACACGGCTACACCGTGCCCACCCCGATTCAGTCGCAGGCGATTCCCGCCGTGCTGGCTGGCGGCGACTTGCTGGCCGGCGCACAGACCGGCACCGGCAAGACGGCCGGCTTCACCCTGCCCGTGCTGCACCGCCTGTCGACTGACGCGAATGGCGCGGCCATCACCAGCAACACTTCCACGCGCCCGATCCGCGCCCTGATCCTGGCACCGACGCGCGAACTCGCCGCGCAGGTCGAGGAAAGCGTGCGCACCTACGGCAAATACACCAAGCTGAACTCCACCGTGATCTTCGGCGGCGTCGGCATCAACCCGCAAATCAAGCAGCTCAAACACGGCGTCGACGTGCTCGTCGCCACGCCGGGCCGCCTGCTGGACCACATGGGCCAGGGCACGGTTGACCTGTCGAAAGTGGAAATCCTGATTCTCGACGAAGCCGACCGCATGCTCGACATGGGCTTCATCCGCGACATCAAGAAAGTACTGGCCGTGCTGCCGCCAAAACGCCAGAACCTGTTGTTCTCGGCCACGTTCTCGGAAGAGATCAAGGCCCTGGCCGACGGCTTGCTGAACAAGCCAGCCATGATCGAAGTGGCGCGCCGCAATTCGACCGTGGAAGTGATCAAGCAAAAGATCCATCCCGTCGACCGCGACAAGAAGCACCCGATGCTGTCCTACCTGATCAAATCGAACAACTGGACGCAAGTGCTGGTGTTTACGCGCACCAAGCATGGCGCCAATAAACTGGTCGAGCAGCTGGGCGCGGACGGCATTGGCGCCCTGGCCATCCACGGCAACAAGAGCCAGTCGGCGCGCACGCGCGCGCTGTCCGAGTTCAAGGATGGTACCTTGCAAGTGCTGGTCGCCACCGACATCGCCGCGCGCGGTATCGATATCGACCAGTTGCCGCACGTCGTCAACTACGACTTGCCGAACATTCCGGAAGACTATGTACACCGTATCGGCCGCACGGGCCGTGCCGGCGCCAAGGGCGAAGCCGTGTCGCTGGTCTGCGTGGATGAGCACGAAATGTTGAAAGACATCGAAAAGCTGATCAAGCAAACCCTGCCGCGCGAAGTCATCGAAGGCTTCGAGCCAGACCTGAACGCCCGCGCCCAGCCTGTGCAATTGCGCAGCGGCACCGGTGGTCATCGCAACAACAGCCGCGCGCCAGCAGGCGCCGTGGTGCGCGTGAAAACCGGCGGCAGCGGCGCCAAGCCACGCAGCGCCGGCCCAGCGGGCGGCGGTGGTGGCAACCGTAGCGGCAATGCGCCGCGTTCGGCAGCGAATCACCGTTCCGGCGGCCGCGGCCGCTAAACCGCGGCCTTAACGCTGCTGCGCGGGGCGCTATTGCGTTTGCCTTGCTCGCCGTACTCCAGTACGGCTGCGCGACTCGACGCAATATCACTGCCGCTCGCTACGCTTTCAGGCGGCGTTTGTCTTGATTAAAAAGACGATAAGACCGTTCCAGAACTTGCTTCTGGAACGGTTTTTTTATGCACGCCACCAATTGCCAATTTGGGCTAGGATAGTGCCTATCGTCCTCACCTGCGTGCTGCCATGCCGAACTTCGCTGCCAACCTCAGCATGATGTTTACCGAACTGCCCTTCCTGGACCGTTTTGCCGCCGCCAGGGAAGCGGGCTTCGATGCCGTCGAATTCCTGTTTCCCTATGCCGTCGAGGCGCGCCAGATCGCCATGCGGCTGGAACGCCACCACCTGCAACTGGCCGTGTTCAACTTTCCGCCCGGCGACTGGGAACATGGTGAACGGGGCATCGCCTGCGATCCTCGCCGGCGCGAGGAATTCCACAGCAACGTGCAACTGGCGCTCAACTATGCGCTAGCGCTGGGGGCGAAACAGTTGCACTGCATGGCTGGCATTGTGCCGCCCGGCATAAGCCAGGAGCGGGCGCGGCAATGCCTGATCGGCAACCTGCAATGTGCGGCCGACGCCTGCCGTCCACACGGCATCAACGTACTGATCGAGCCGATCAACCACTACGACATGCCCGCTTACTTTCTGAACCATAGCCAGCAGGCGGCCGACATCATCGCCGACTGTCAGCGCAGCAATATTTTCTTGCAATACGACATTTATCACATGCAGCGCATGGAAGGCGAACTGAGCAATACTATCCGCGCCCTGCTGCCCCTGATCCGCCACATCCAGATCGCCGACACGCCGGGCCGTCACGAACCGGGCACGGGGGAGATCAACTATCGCCACTTGTTCAAGCTGCTGGACCAGGTCGGCTACGCAGGCTGGGTCGGCTGCGAATACCGTCCCGCCAGCGATACCGTGGCCGGACTGGGCTGGCGAGAGCAATTGACGGGCACATCAAACATTGCGCGCGCGATAGGCAACTGATCGCAACGCGCTTGCGCCCGCACAAGGCGGGCAGCGCAGTGCGACACGACAATACCTTTCCATACAGTATTTACTGTCGAGAGGTGACGTGTTCGCCCTGCCCGCCCGCCATCGCCGCACCCTTTGCCTGCGCCTCTGCCTGGTTGCAGTCCTGTGCGGCTGCACCACTCCACGTACCGACCTCGCGCAAGTACGCGCCCTTGCCGCCGGCACCGATGCCCTGAACGCCTTCAGCGAACTGTCGCAACGCCACGTGGACAGCTACCAGCGCGCCCGTCCCTTTCTATCACCGGCCGAAGACGCGCGCGAACGGCTGCTCGATGCGCAGCGCCACGCCGCGCAAGCGGATGTCGCGCGCCTGACGCAAGCCGTGCGCCTGTACCTGCAGGCGCTGGGCCGGCTGGCGCAAGCCGATGCGTATGACGTGCAGCCCGAACTGGCTGGTGCTGGCGCCGCCATCCGCGCCTGGCCTGGCAGCGGCATCGACGACCGCCATGTCAGCGCCTACACCCTGTTGCTGCAGCAACTATCGCGCCTTGGCGGCGCGGCCAGCCAGCAGGCGCACCTGGCACAAGTGCTGCACGACGGCGACGCGCCGCTGCAAGCCCTGCTGGCCGCGCTCGACAACTTGCTGCTGCTGTACGACAAAAGCGGTGATAACGAGCGCGACATCGTGCTCGGCTTGCTGGACGTGGACATCGCGTATGCCGACACGCCGCAGCAGCGCCTGCTGGCCGTGCTGGCGAAAAACATGCAGCAAAGCAAAGCCGAGGAATATCGCCTGATTGGCCTGCGCCATACGCTGGCGCGCCGGAAACTGGCGGCACTGGGGCGCGAACACGCCCAGCTCGCTGCCGCCCTCACCACCACGGAGGCACGATGGACGGATCGCTAAGCAGCGAACGACGCGAAGCGGCTCTCAGCAGCGCCATGCGCGTCGAGCAACTGGCCGATAGCCTGTCGCAGGCGGCCATCACCCTGCATGGTGCCGTCATGCGCGCCATCCGCAAGCGCGCCAGCCAGGGAGAAAACGGTATCAGCCACAGCCAGGCACAGGCCGTCTTCGCCCTGGAAGTGGCACTGCGCCAGCAAGCCAACCAGCTGTATGCCGATGCCGCCGGGCATACGGTGGCCGGCCTGGAAACGGCGCAGCGCCACCTCAGCGGCCTGCTCGACACGGTGCGCCTGCGTATCGCCCGCAACGACGACGTGCGGCACTGGATCAGCCTGGCGACGAGCTTGTTGCACCTGGGCAGCGCCGTCCTCGCCGGCAATCCCGAGCGCATCCTCGGCACCCTGGGCAAGGTACGTGAGCGGTTGCAGGAGATGGCGCCGGACTGATTGAATTTGGCCGGCGAGCGCCTATACTGGGACGTCCCGGCCTGGCAATCGTGTCGGCGGGCCAACCAAAGGAGGCCAATATGCGTATCGAACCGTATTTGCAATTCAATGGAAATTGCGCGCAAGCGCTGGAATACTACCGCCAGCACCTGCATGGCGACAGGCTGTACCTGATGCCGTATCGGGGCTCGCCAGCCCAGGACCAAGTCAAGGAAGACTGGTACGACAAGATCATGCACGGCTCCGTGCAGTTGGGTCCCACCATGCTGATGGGCTCGGACGGTGGATGTACCGAAGATGGCGCCAAGGGCATGAGCGGCAGCGCCGTCTGCCTGACCCTCGACACGCCCGAGGAAGCGGAACAGGCCTTCAACGCGCTGGCGCGGGACGGCAATATCCAGATGCCGCTGGAGGAAACATTCTGGGCCAAGCGCTTCGGCATGCTGAAAGACCAGTTCGGCGTCGCCTGGATGGTCAACTGCCTGAAGGACCCAGCTTAGAACGGCCCATGCCTGCCTGCGTCGCGTCAAACGCGGCGCAGGTAGTGGCGCAAGCAGAGCTGCCAATCTTGGATTACCATGATGACAATAAGCTCTTACCGGGTGATGACCATGAATGGATTGCCGCAAGACCAGCTGCAGCACCTGCAAGGCGTGCTGGAGCAACGCAAGCTGGCGTTGCTGGAACAGATAGAGAACGAAGCGGCCGAAGCGGATGCGCGCGCCTCGCTGCTCAATGAAATCGAAGCCTCGCCGGCCGACAACGCCAGCGTGCGCACCTTGAACGACCTCGTCAGCGAAGCGGCCGAGCACAATCAGGCACAGCTGGCCATCATCAAGCACGCACTGGTCAAGGTTGCCGATGGCAGCTACGGCCTGTGCGACAACTGCGGCGAAGCCATTGGCCTGTCGCGTCTGAATGCGCGCCCCGAGGCGCTCCTGTGCATCGATTGCCAGACACGGCTGGAAAAAGCCCAGCGCTCGCCACCATGACTGCGCAACAACAAAGGGCAAGGCATCACTACCCTGCCCCCTGTTGTCTAGCAACTGCCATCCGTCTGTCCGCCAGCGTCTGTGTGCCGGCTGGGTGGACGGGTCTCCTCTACTGCCATTGCCCTGCTGCAAGCTGCACGCTTGCCTGACTCAGCTCGCCTGACTCAGCTTGCTTGACTCAGCTTGCTTGACTCAACTTGCTTGACTCGGCTTGATTAACTCATGTGCTGTCCGCCATTGATGGCGATGTTTGCGCCCGTGACGAACGCCGCCTCGTCCGACGCCAGGTAGGCCACCAGGGCCGCCACCTCGTCCGGTTCGCCCAGGCGACCCAGGGGAATTTGCGGCAAAATCTTCGTTTCCAGGATATCGGCTGGCACGGCCGTCACCATCTGCGTGCGCAGGTAGCCGGGCGAGACCGTGTTGACGGTGATGCCGTGGCGCGCCACTTCCAGCGCCAGCGCCTTGCTGAAGCCATGCACGCCCGCCTTGGCGGCCGCGTAGTTGCACTGGCCAAATGCGCCCTTCTGGCCATTCACGGACGAGATATTGATGATGCGGCCCCAGCGCTTGGCCAGCATCGGTTCGAGCACCTGCTTGCTCATGTTGAACAGGCTGTCGAGATTGGTGCGCATGACCTCGGCCCAGTGCGGCAATTCCATCTTGCGCATGCTCTGGTCGCGCGTGATGCCGGCGTTGTTGACCAGCACGTCGATGCGGCCAAACTGCGCCAGCACGCCTGCCACGGCTACGCTGCAGGCATCGAAATCGCTCACGTCGAGCGGCAAGGGATGAAAATAATACTGCTGCGCCTGTTGCTCGTCGAGCCAGCTTCCGACGCGCGCATTGCCAGGCGTGTGCGCCGCCACGACGGCAAAGCCCGCCGCATACAGCCGGCGGCACAAGGCCGTGCCCAGCCCACCCATGCCGCCTGTGACCAGCGCTACCTTCTGTTCCCTCATTGCTGTCCCTCCCCGCTTGTTATGGTTATTCTGCGTGGGATCAAGTGTAGGAGCAGTTCTTATCGCCAGCTTTGCGCCAGATCAAGTGCTCAGCCTGATGCAGTCGTGCGCGGCCGGCACCCCGGATTGTGCCAGAATGGCCACTACTGCACAGCGAGAGGCCAGGCCATGACGTATAAGACCGTATTGCTCCACATCGACGACAGCGCCGGGCGCGCAGCCCGCATCGAAACGGCCGCCAGCATCGCCCAAGCTTGCGGCGGCCACCTGACGGGCGTAGCGCTGACGGGCGTGTCGCGCCTGCTGTACCAGAACCAGCCCGACCTCGATGCCGACCCGAACCTGAGCTTGCACCTCAATTTCCTGCGCGAACGGGCCACGCGCGCCCTCGACGGTTTCGAACAACAGGTGCGCGCGGCCGGCGTCGCCTCGTTCGAACAGCGCGTGCTCGACGACGAGGCGGCGGGCGGCATCAGCCAGCTGGCCCGCTATGCGGACCTGGTCGTCATCAGCCAATACAATGCCAAGGATAAATCGCCGTCCGTGATGCGCGACTTTCCCGCCTATGTGCTGCTGCATTCGGGCCGCCCCGTGCTGATCGTGCCGTATGCGCCGCCGCTTCCCCTGCTGGCGCCGCCGGCGGCCGCGCGCAATGTGCTCATTTCCTGGAATGCCAGCAAGGAAGCGAGCCGCGCAGTGAGCGCCGCCCTGCCCCTGCTGCAGCGCGCGGGGCAAGTCCACGTAGCCATCTTCGATGCCCAGGTGCATGCCACCGAGCATGGCGAACAGCCGGGCGCCGAGCTGACGCACTACCTGGCGCGGCACGGCGTGGAGGCGCGCCTGCATTTGCTCGATGGCGGTGGCGTGCGGCGCGGCGATATCGGCGAAGCGCTGCTGTCGCAGGCGGCCGACCTGTCGGCCGATTTGCTGGTGATGGGAGCGTATGGCCATTCGCGCTTGCGCGAGACCATCCTGGGCGGCGTCACGCGCACGATACTGCAAAGCATGACGATCCCCGTGCTGATGGCGCACTAGGCCTTGGGAGAGACGGCAGGGCTAACCGCCCTGCCAGGGCTGGCTGCGGATCTTCGCCACCTGGCGCTGCGTCAGCCACTGCCACAGCTGCAGAGCGGCGTCCTGCGGCAGGGCTGACATATGGCGCGGACTGGCCAGGGCGATTTCGCAATCGCGGTCCGACCATTCCTCGAAAGTAACTTCGCCTCCGCTAGCGACCTCGACCTGATACATCAAGCCGTCGTCGTAGCCAAAGCGTAACAAGACAGCGGCCGGACTACCGTCCGGCGTGACGCCGCCGCGGTAGACTTCGGCCAGCGCATCGGCCAGCTGTGCCGGCGAGGGCGCGCAGATGTCGCGCCCATCGGCCCGTGTCAGAATGAACCATGCCTGTGTCATGACGCGACCTCCTATTCATACTCGTTAGCATGCGAGGCAAGTACTACAGGCAGTCACCTTGGTCCAGTGTCACTACGGGCGCGCGGAAACTATCCCTGTCGGCATTGATTACCAATACTAACAAGGATCATACCTAAAATTCGTACGGCGCGGCATTTAAGCATATTGCACGGCTGGTGCGCAGGCTCACGCCACCAGCACGGGAATGCTGAGCGGATCAAAGTCGTACCAGTCGCCATTGGCAATCGTGCCTTCCGCTTCCTCGATATGCTCGGCGCCCAGCCGGTGCATCACCTCGAGCGCCCGTTCGCGCTCGTCGAGGCCGCCCAGTGCCACGGCAATCAGCATGCCCGGATGGCGTGGCTGGCGGCGGTTTTCGCCGTTCTTGTCGCCATGCTTCTCGGATTCGCCCGCCTCCTTCATTTTATTGAAACTGTAGAGCGAGCCCACGTGGGCGCCCACCAGCGCTCCCACCACCGGGCCCAGCGGCCCCGTCGCCAGGGTGGCGGCCGCGCCGATGCCCGCGCCCACGGCGGCCCCGACGGCCACGCCTTCGACCACGCCCTCCGGCGTCTCTTTGGCCCCAGGCGACACGTCGCGGTCGCCGCCAAACGCGTGCAAGTCGTGCTGGCCCGGCTGGTTGACGAAGAAGGCGCTGATGCGGCTATCGGGAAAGCCCGCCTGGTTCAGGGCGGCGCGCGCGGCGTCTAGCTGCTCCTGCAACTGAAAATGACCTGCAATGATGCGTGACATGATACGGCCCTCCTGGTCGGCTGCGGGCGCACCATGCGCCACTCTTCTAGAGTGCGCTCACCGACAGCGAAATACCGTTCGCTTGCGCACACAGCCGATCATGCGGACACGCTGAACGGGCTGCGGATATCGGACAGGAACTGTTGGGCGCGCGCATGTTGCGGCCGCGCAAAGAACTCTTCGGGCGTGGCCCGCTCCAGCACTTGCCCGTGATCCATGAACCAGACGCGGTCCGCCACCTCGCGCGCGAAACCCATCTCGTGCGTGACGCATACCATCGTCATGCCGCCCTGCGCCAGGTCGCGCATCACTTGCAGCACCTCGCCCACCATTTCCGGGTCCAGCGCGCTGGTCGGTTCGTCGAACAGCATCAGCGGCGGCTGCATGGCCAGCGCGCGGGCGATGGCCACCCGCTGCAGCTGCCCGCCCGACAGGGCAGCCGGCATGGCGTGCGCCTTGTGCGCCAGCCCCACCCGTTCCAGCAGGGCCAGCGCCCGCTCTTGCGCTTCGCGCCGGCTGAGGCCGCGCAAGCGCTGCGGCGCCAGCGCGCAATTGTCCAGCACCGATAAATGGGGAAACAGGTTGAATTGCTGAAACACAAAACCGATGTGCGAACGCAAGGCATTCACGTCCAGCCCCGGAGCGTAAATGTCCTGGCCCGCCACCGTGATGCGGCCCGAGGCGATCGCCTCCAGACGGTTGATGGTGCGGATCAGGGTCGACTTGCCGGAACCGGACGGGCCGCACACGACCAGTACTTCGCCCTTGGCGACGTGTTCATTGATGCCGCTCAAGGCGTGATACTCGCCATAGTATTTATTGACGTTGTCAAAGCTAATCATGCTACCGCTTTCAAGAGTCGCGCCTGGCGCCGCTCGAGCCAGAAGGCGGCGCGCGACAGGCTGAAACACAAAACAAAATACGTCATGCCCAGCAGGAAATACACTTGCACGGGTTTCGTCAGCACCAGGCCATTGACTTGCGAGGCGATGAACGACACTTCGGCCAGGCCGATGATGGTACCGAGCGACGTTTCCTTGATCGTCGAGACGAACTGGTTGACCAGCGAGGGCAGCATGTGGCGCAGCGCCTGCGGCAACACCACCGAGCGCATGCTGTCCCGGTAGTTCAAGCCCAGCGAACGGGCCGCCTCCACCTGCCCCTTGGGCACGGCTTGCACGCCGGCGCGCACGATCTCGGCCAGGTAAATACCGTCGAAGATGACGAGGGCCGCCAGCATGGTGCCGAACTGCCCGCTTTCGTGGCCGGTGATGCTGGGCAGGAAGAAATATGCCCAGAAGATCACCAGCAGCAAGGGGATGCCCCGCACCACGTGGATCAGCGCGGCGACAGGCCAGCGCAACAATCGCCAGGGACTCAGGCGCGCCAGCCCCAGCAGCAGGCCGAAGGGCAAGCTGAGCACCAGCGCCAGGCTGGCCAGCAGCACCGTCAGCGCCAAACCGCCCAGCGGCCCCTCGGGATAGCGTCCCACGAGAAAATACAGCCAGTAGTCCTGCAACAGTTCCAGCATCAGGACACCTTCCTTTGCAGCAAGGCTGCCAGGCCGGCGATCACCAGGGAGACGAGCAGGTAAGCCACGCTGGCGAAGACGAACGCCTCGACGCTGCGGAACGAGGCCGCTTCCACGCGCTGCGTCTGGTACATCAGCTCGGCCACGCCGATGACGGTGGCGATGCTGGTGTTTTGCCACAGGTTCAGGGTTTGCGACAGCAACGGCGGCGCGGCCAGGCGCAGCGCCTGCGGCAGGATGCACAGGCGCATGGTGGCGAGAAAACTGAAACCCAGCGCCCGGCCCGCCTCGAATTGCTGGACAGGAATGGCGCGGATACCGCTGCGGATGTCTTCCGCCATGTAGGCGGCCGTGTATAAAGTCAGGGCAGTGACGGCGCTGACGGCTTCGATATTGCCGGCATACAAGCGCTCCTTCCACGTGTCGGGCAGCAGTTCTGGTGCGCCGAAGTACCAGAACAGGAAGTGCGCCAGCAAGGGCACGTTGCGGATCAGCTCGACATACGCGGCGCCCAGGGCATTGAGCAGGCGCGACGGGGCGAGGCGCAGCATGGCGACACCGCACGCCAGCGGCAGGGCCAGCAGCAAGGTGATGCCCATCAGGTGCAATGACAGCAGCAAGCCGGAAACCAGCCAGTCGCGGTAGTCGCCGGACAGCAAAAAGTTCAGATCAAACATGCGGAAGAGTCAGGCGAGGTTCAGGCGTCGATCTTGTCCGATTCGATCTTGAATGTGCGTTTTTGAAATTTCACATTGCTGGTCGGGCCATACCATTTGAAAAACAGTTTTTCTGCCTCGCCCGATTTTTCCAGCCCGCGCAGCACCTGGTCGACGGCTGTTTTCACGCCCGTCTCGCCCTTGCGGATGCCGAAGGCAAACACTTCCTGACTGATGTTTTGCGGCAGCACAAGATAATCCTTTTGCGCGGCGCCCAGCTTGGCGTAATTATTCAGCAGCGAGACTTCATCGTCGACATAGCCGACGCCCTTGCCTTGCTGCAAGCCCAGATAGGCCTGGCCCGCCGTCTCGAACGTCACCACGTCCACGCCGGGCACGGCCTTGCGGATATTCGGTTCCTGCGTGCCGCCCTTGACGGTCAGCACTTTCTTGCCGGCCAGGCCCGCGACCGTCGTGATATTGCTGCTTTTTTTGACCAGCACGCGCTGGCCCGTGTAAAACGTGGAGAGGGAAAAGTCGATCAAGGCTTCACGTTCCTTGTTGTGCGTCAGGGACGCTGTCAGGATATCGATGCGACCCTGCTGCAATTCGGGGATGCGGGCAGCCACGGCCAGCTGCTTGATCACCGGTTTGACACCGAGGCCCTGGGCGATGGCGCGGCACAGGTCCACTTCATAGCCGACCAGCTGGCGCGACTTGGCGTCGATGAAACTGTTCGGCTCGTCCGTTCCCAGGGTGCCGCAGACCAGCTCGCCCTTCGCCTTGATGGCGGCCAGCTGGTCCGCTTGCGCCACTTGCGTGAAGGCGATGGAGGTGAAAAGAAGCGCGGCGAAGTGAAGACGGGTCTGCATGGAATTCCTCTGGTGGATAACGAATGCCGCCATTAGACCGCGGCGCGCTTATTTCCAAAAAGGAATCTTTTCACCCATGTTTATGCAGAATTCATCTAAGGCGCCAGCGCCTTCGTCTCGCCACCGAGGCGAATGATTGCCGCCCTGGCGCCCACAGCGCCCGGATAGCGGGGATCGAGCTGCAGCGCCTGGCGATACGCTGCTACCGCCTGCGGGCGCAAGCCTTGCTCGACATAAAACTCGGCCAGGCTGTCCTGCAGATTCGCATCGCGCGGATGCAGGCTGGCGGCCGCCTGCAGCACGGCCATGCCTTGTGCCACGGCGCCGCTGCCTTTCAAGCGGTAAGCTTCCAGGTTCAGCGCCGCCGGACTGGCCGCACCCAGCGGATCGCGGGCCAGCGCCAGGCGCAGGGCGGCAAGGGCCGGTTCCCGCTTGCCGGCGCCCAGCAAGGTCAAGCCCTGCAGCGCATGTGCGCGATCGCTGAGCGGATACAGCTCCACTGCCAGGCGGCTGGCCGCCAGCGCCGATTCCGCCTCGCCGCGCCCGGCCGACGCTTGCGCCAGTTCTTGCAGCTCGGGCACGAAATCGGGATAGGCGCGCTGGCCGTGGAAGGCCGCACGCAGCTGCCTGTCGATTGCGGCGATGGAGGCGGAGGCGGGTGCAGGTGCGGCCGGCCAGGCGATGGCGGACGTGCGGTCCCAACTGGCGGCCAGGGCCACGATGGCTTGCTCGAAGGCGGGGTCAAAACGGGGCAAGGTGCCGGCCGCTTTGCTTCGCGACAACAGGACATAGTCGCGCGCAAACGCCAGCGCGCCACCGCGCGAATAGGTGTCCAGGTCAATGCCCGACTGGCGCAGCGCCTCGGCCATGCTGGCGCCGGCCGCCAGGAAGACTCTCCCGCCGGCGGGATGGCGGGCCGCCTCGATGAAGGGGCGCGCCACAGTGGCGTCCGGCGCCAGCGCTTGCCCGTTGATTTGCGTAAAGGCTAGGCGCGTGGCGGCCGCATCGGCATAAGGTTCATGCGTGCGCTCGGCGTGCGCCCTGCCCTCCTCGAACAGGCCCTGCGCCACCTGGTAAGCGCGCTGCGCGCCCGCGTCGGCGATATACGTTTTCAGCTGCCACGGCTCGCCCGTGACCACCTCGAACAGGCGCTGCACGAACGCTTCCGGATTGACGCGCTCGAGATTGGCGGCGACGGCAATGGTGAGCTTGCGCGAGGGAAAACTGTACAGATAGGTGACGGTTTCCGGCTGCTGGCCGCTATGGGCGATGGCGTAGCGCCCACCCGTGGGGAAGATTTCCCAGCCCATGCCATAGTGCGTCAAGCGGCCGGCGCGCGTGGCCATCGGCTGCACCATGGCGGCCACGCTGGCCGCCGACAGTATCTTGCCTGCATGGACTCCCCTGCCGAACGCCAGCATGTCGGGCACGCTTGCGCGTGTGCCGCCGGCCGAAAAGCGGCTGCTGATGTCGACGAATTCGGAATTCTTCAACTCTTTACCGGCCAGCCGGTAGCCGCGCACGCGATGGGCGATCACGGCGTCCGGGTCATCCAGCACGGTGGCATCCATGCCCAGCGGCCCCCACACATGGCGCCGCATGTAGCCGCCATAGCTTTCGCCCGAGGCGCCCTCGATGACGGCGCCCAGCAAGTTGTAGCCATAGCTGGTGTAGCGGAAGCGCGTGCCCGGTTCGGCGATCAGGTCGAACTGCTCGAACACGGCGATGGACTGGCGCGTATCCTTGTGCTCCTTGAAATGCTGTTCCACCTGGCTATTGCGGTAGGCATCGATGCCGCCCAGGTGGCCCAGCAGCTGGCGCACCGTCACGGGGAACGGTTTGACGGGGAAGTACGGCACATAGGTTTGCACGGGCGCATCCAGGTCGACCTTGCCCTGTTCGACCAGTTGCAAAATGGCTACCGCCGTCATGGGCTTGGTGACGGACGCCAGCCGGTAGCTGGAGCGGGCCGTGGCCGGCACGCGGTTTTCCAGGTCGGCATAGCCGTAACCCTTCACCCATTCCACGTCGCCCTGGCTGAAACCGACGGTCACGCCCGGCAAGCGCTGCGTGGCCATGCGCTGGGCCGCCCAGCCGTCGAAGTCCGCCAGGCGCGCGGCCAGAGCGGGGGCAGGTTCGGAAGCGGCCTGCGCCACGCCGCACAATAGCGCCAGTGCGCCGGCGAAACCGTAATGTTTGCTGCTTTGCATAGTCAATCATTCCTGGTGAGGGCCGCGTCCACCACGCGGCGCTGATGCATGGTAAGTGTCTTTTACACATTTTTGGCGGGCGGTGCACGAAATGCACTTGCCCCGCACGAACGGCACCGAAGTTGATGAAAATGTTGCAAAGGGGTCGCAAATGAGCAGCTACAATGCCCGCCATGCCCTCTTACTTCCACTACCTGCTGCGGTACTGCCTCGCTTGCTGCCTGGCCTTGCCCACCTTTGCCTGCGCCATGCAGCCGCTATGGCTGGACGAAGGCTGGCGCACTTGCGGCAACACACCATCTGCGCCAGCCGCCTCACTGCAGCAGCTGGTCCGGCCGGGCCAGCTGCTGTGCGTCGAGCGCGACGTCACCCTGGCCGCCACGCCATCGTCGACGCAGCTGCTGGTACTGTCCGCGCTGACTTCCAGCGAGCTGTGGCTGGATGGCGTATTGATCGGCAGCAATGGCCAACCGGCCCGTCAGGCCAGCGGGGAACGTGCGGGTGACATCGATTTCGCCATCCACCTGACGCCACAGCAGCTGACCGCCGGCAAGCACCACCTGCGCCTGCTGTTATCGACGCAGCAGGTGCCGGCGCACCTGGCGTCGCCATTTTATGCGCTGTACCTGGTCGACCGGCAAGACTACCGCGCGGGGCTGGCCTGGTACCGGCTGCCGCCGCTGCTGCTGGCCGGGGCGCTGGGCGCCGTCGCCCTGCTCTTCCTGGCCTTGACGGTGCTGTACCAGCGGCAACGGCACTGGTCCATGTTTTCCGCGCTGTGCCTGGTGGCGGCGCTGCTGCTGGTGGTGGAGATCTGGCGCAGCTTGACCGGCTATGCCTATCCCTGGCACTTGCCGCGCCTGTATGCCGTCAGCGCCCTGACCTGGCTGTTTTCCGCCTTGCTGCCCCTGTATTTTTATACGGCCTGGCGCCTGCCGCGCTGGCCCCTGGCGGCGGCAGTGCTGCTGGCATGCATCGCGCTGGCCGGCGCGCTGCCCGCGCATTTCGACGCGCGCTGCTGGCTGATGTTTCTGACGGGCCTGGCAGCGAGCCTGGCGCTCAACCTGCTTGCCCTGTGGCGCCGCCTGCCGGGCAGCCGCGGCGGCGCGCTGATCGCGCTGGCCTCGTGTGCCCTGTTTCTGTTGACGGGCAGCCAGTTTGCCGAAGGCGGCTTCGCCCTCGTCGTGTGCTTTTTGCTGCTGCCCCTGTGCGCGCAATTGCTGGCACAGCTGTTGCACGAACGTAGCAAGGCGGCGCGCGCCCAGCAACTGGAAAACCAGCTCTTGCGCAAAAGCATGCAACCGCATTTCCTGATGAATTCCCTCAGCCTGATCAGCGAACTCAATGCGCAGTCGCCGCAGGCGGCCGAAACCTTCATCGAGGCGCTGGGCGCCGAGTTGCGCATGCTCAACGAGTTTGCCCAGCAGCCCAGCATTGCCCTGACGCAGGAATTGGCCCTGTGCGAGAATTACCTGAGCATCATGGGCACGCGGCTGCAGCAGCCGTGCCGTTTGCAGTTCGATGGCGAGGCGGCGGGCATCACCGTGCCGCCCGCCATGCTGCTGACGGCGCTGGAAAATGCGTTCAGCCACAACCGCTACCGCCAGGGTGCCCTGTTTGTCCTGCACATTGCCAGGCTTGCGCAGACGCAAGTACTTACCCTGATCTTGCCCGAAGGCGAGGCGCGCCCGCATGCGGGCAGCGGCGTGGGTGAACAGTACATCCGCGCCAGCCTGCATGCCGTCTTCGGCGATGCCGCAAGCTATGCCAGCGGATATGCCAGCAAACAACAGCCAGCAGGCTGGCGCCTCACCTTCACCTTGCCGGTGACACCATGCATGTCTTGATACTGGAAGATGAACCGCTGATCGCGCAAGGCCTGGAACGCGAGGTGCGCGCGCATTTCGGCGCACGCCTGGCGGCGCTGGCGCTACATGACAATGTGGAACAGGCGCTGGCCGCCTTGCGGCAGCATGACTATGACTTGTTGCTGCTGGACTTGCACCTGCACGGCGCGGACGGCTACGACTTGCTGCGCCAGGTCCAAAAAGCCCCGTTCCAGACCATCATCGTCTCGGCCCACGCAGAACGCTCTATCACCGCGTTCGAATTTGGCGTACTCGACTTCGTCGCCAAGCCTTTCAGCCGCGAGCGCCTGCACAAGGCGCTGCAACGTTATACCGGGCGGCACACGGAAGCGGCCTCGCTGGCCGTCAAGAAACGGGGCGCGCTGGAATGGATCGCCATGGCAGACATCGACCACGTGCAAGCCGATGGCCACTACAGCAATATCGTGCTGCGCAGCGGCGAGCACTGCTTTCACGACTTGCCTATCGACAAGCTCATGGCCTTGCTGCCGCCCCACTTCCTGCGCGTGCACCGCTCCTACATCGTCAACAGCCTGGGTTTCAAGCGGCTGCAGATCGCCGCGGGCGGAAAATACGCGCTCGACACGCAGACCAGCACGGGCATCCCCGTGTCGCGCAGCAGCTATCCGGCGCTGAAACAGCGGCTGCTGGGCTGAAATGCAGGCCGGCTACCAATGCTGGGCAAAGTTGGGAAATGGCGAAGCCATGTGCTCGGCTTCCACGGGCGGCGCCATCCAGTCGCGCGGGTCGACCTTGTAGTATTGCAAAAATTGCGCATACAGCTCTGCATGGTGCTCGGCCATCTGGTAGGGCTTTTCAAAAAAGGTTTCCGTGGCCACGGCAAAGAATTCGGCGGGATTGGTGGCGCCGTAATGGTCCATCACGCTTTGCTGCTGAACCATGGCGTCGTGGCGCAGATTGTCGAAGTCGCGCGACAGCACCGTGGCCCAGCTGCGGTAGCTGGACACGCTGGGCAGGTAAGGCGCGCCATTCGCGGCGCCCGATTCACTGTCGAGCTGGTGGGCGAATTCATGCAACACCACATTGTGGCCATCAGTCCAGTCGGCGGCCCCGCGCTGCACGTGGTCCCAGGCCAGCACCACGCGGCCATCGCCCCAGGATTCGCCCAATAAACCATTCGCCGATGGCGTCACCACGCCGCCCGGCCCCACTTCATTGCGCGTGACAATGAATTCCGTGGGATACACAAGGATGGTGTCGAGTTCAGGATACACCTGCGTCTGACGATTCAGCAGCAGCAGGCAGGCCTGGCCGGCGATGGTGTAGCGCATCTCATCGGTGATCTCCAGGCCGCCACAGCCGACGAATTTCTTCTGGTACAGGAATTGCACGACGAGACGGCGCAATTGTTCCTGCAGCGGCGCCGGCATGTGCGCATACACGGGAATATTCTTTTCCAGCACGGCCAGGCCTTCGGGCGGCAAGGGCCTGGCCAGGGCACGCCTCAAACGCCAGCGGGGGAACCACAGCGAAAAGACGATGGCGGCCGTGACGAGGACGATCCATAGCAGCGGATTCATGGGACGGCCCGCTTCAGGACAAGGAGGGAAATGAGACCAAGGGAAACGGCGTAGGCAGACAAGGACAAGCTCCTTCGAATGAACCCGCATCGGGACGGGCGGGCAGTCCAGCCCACATGGGGTTGATTAACTTCTTTTCAATCCGCCAAGATCAAAGGGCCTGGTCCAACGCCAAAAGCCGGGGCTTAACCCGGCTTTCAACATGCTTCCGATAATGCACACGACAAGCATCAGGCCCGCCAGCCGCCGCGCGGCCAGTCAGGCGCAATATTGTTTACTCTGCAGCCTTCTGCTGAGGCGCACCAAACAGGGCGGCAACCAATGGATCGCGCGTCACGGGACCGCGGTTGACGCGGATGGCGTAATGCGTGTCATCGGCCAGGATGTGGAAGTGGCGGCCGCTGCCAGCCATGCTTTGCTCGCGCAGGCCGGGACGATCCTTGCGCGGTGGCGCGCCTTCGCGTTTTGGCTGGACGATAGCGGCCAGGAAAGCACGCACGCGCTCTGGATCTGGCGTCAGCTGGTACACTGCCTTGCCCAGATAAGTGGCGGTGCCTTCGATGTAGCGGGCCAGTTCGATCACGCCCGCTTCGCGCAGGTCGCGGATGTATTTGCGGGCACCCGATGGCGAAAACTTGAGGAACCAGGCGATTTCATCGGCCAGCATCTCGTGCAGCGACAGTTCGCCGATCAGTTTTTGCATGTTTTCGATGCGGCGCAGGGTGGCCGACGTCGAACGCACGCGCTCTATCGGTGCCATGGAAATGGGATTCATGCGCTCCGGGGGGATGGGTGCTGCGCGTTCTACCATTTGCGAGCCTTTTTCGGGGCTACGAAGTTCCTGGTGCGCTGCCTTTAATTCGCTCTTCACGTGAGACTGAGTCATTGCATGCATTTGAATACTCCTTTTAAACGATTGCCGGTAGCCCGGATTGTTAAGTTCTTGGCAATTTTTATACCAGAACACCACGAATCCTGAGCGTCTGGGCACAGAATGCCACCCTGCTCTTCCTTGGTCTGTGCGTTAACGAACATTAGAAGCAAGAAAGTGAAAAATATTTCCCTACTGAATTATTTCCATACGACATCTAAACACGGTGACATTTCTGCGTTCATGGTGAAGTAGCGAACAGATGCGTCGACAATCTTGCAATAAATTTAAGCTTCGCGCGCGGCGCCGCCGCCCGCATCGCGAACCTTCGACTCTTGCAAAGGAAACATCATGAAAATACCTGCCCTGTTGGCCTCCGCCTTGCTCGTCACCCTGTCCGCCTGTAAAAAACCGGCAGAAGCGCCGCTACCCGAAACGGCGCCCAACCCCACGTCCGCCCCACAAGTGATGCCTGCTCCCGTGACCCCGGCCATGCCGGAGACGGGTCCCGGCCACGTGACACCGCCCGCGCCGCTGACCGATCCGGCCACCGCGCCAGCACTGCCGCCCGCCACCACGCCAAAATAAGTCAGACGAGGGCCGCCAGACGGCGATCCCGCAGGCGCCCGCGCGGCGCCGCCCCTACTCCTCGGGGGAGTTACGCGTTGCCAGCCTGTTTGCAACGCGTTTTTTTACGATTGGAGTCGGTCACGCCATGAAGGTTCCACGGCAGGCGCAGCACCGGCCAGCATGAAATCCACCCGCCAAGAATGCGGCATTCCGCACGAGCTTTACCCTCGCCGTGCGGAAAGACGGAATATCCATATTTCCCGCTTTCAACAAAATCAAATTAAACCTTTATAAACAATCACTTGCAATAAACGCCAAAATGCGCTCCACTGGCACGGAAGATGCTTTTATATTTTCATAACCGCCACCAGAGCGGCAGCCTGACCCACTATATAAAAACCATCTACTTTTTGGAGACAACAGCATGGCAAGCACCTTCCGCATCTCGTCCTTACTGAACACCAAGGCACTGGCCGTGGCCGTCGCACTGGCCGCACAATTCCCGCTGGCCGTCCACGCGGCCGACCTGGTACGCCTGGGCAACCTGAAATTCGCCCATTACGGCGCCGTCGCCTACATGAAGGAAATCGCGCCCAAATACGACCTGAAGATCGAAGAACGCATCTTCGCCAAGGGCCTCGACATCGTGCCGGCCATGATCGCCGGCGAAATCGACGTGTCCGCCAGCGCGCTGGAAGCGGCCATCACGGGCCGCGCCACGGGCTTGCCCGTGTACCTGGTGGGCGGCTTCGCCAAGGGCGGCGTGCAAATCGTCGGGCGTCCCGACCTGAACATCAAGGGCATTGCCGATCTGAAAGGCAAGAAAGTCGGCGTCACGCGCGGCGGCCCACAGGAAATCCTGCTGTTTGCCGAACTCACCAAGGCCAAGCTGACCTGGTCCGACAAGCCGGGCAAGGACGTGCAAATCCTGTACATGGGCTACCCGGACCTGAACCAGGCGCTGCTGACCAAGGATATCGACGTCATGAGCCAGTCCGAGCCCTACTCCACGCAAGCCATCCACAAGAAATACGGTGCGGCCATCATCAAGCCGTATGACACGCCGTTGGGCGAGCCCGTGCGCGCCCTCGTGATGACGGAAAAGATGTACAAGGAAAAGCCGGCCGTGGCCCAGCGCTTCATGGATTGCTTCGTCGCCGCCACCCGCGCCTTCCTGGCCGACCCGAAACTGGCGGAAAAATACGTGCGCGAATCGATGTTCAAGAACCAGATCACGTCCGAGGATTACCGCGATGCCATCGACAACGCCATCTTCACGGAAGACATCACGCAAAGCCACGTGCAGCTGACCACCGACTACATGGTGAAATTTGGCGTGGGCCGCATGGCCAAGGCGCCTGCCGCCCAGGATTGGGTCAAGCTGGACTTGCTGGAAAAAGCCAAGAAGTCCTACGTAGCACGCTAAACACGACCACGCTAATCTGAAAGTGTCACGATGAATATTCAAATGATGAAACGCTTCGCGCACGGTGCCATCGTGCCCGTGGTCGTGTTGCTGTTCTGGCAAGCACTGTCCACGTTTGGCTGGATCAATCCGCAAATCCTGCCCTCGCCCGTGGCCGTACTGGTGAAGTGGTATGAATACCTGATTCCCATGCAAGCGTACACGCCGGAAGCGGGCAACTACCTGGTGTGGATGTTCTCCGGCGAACTGCCGCACGACGCGTGGGCCAGCCTCTCGCGCGTGCTGGGCGGCTTCGCCATCGGCGCCGGCCTGGCCTTGCCGCTGGGCTTGCTGATGGGCACCAACAAGACCATCTATAAACTGTTCGACCCGCTGGTGCAGGTGCTGCGCCCGATTCCGCCCATCGCCTACATCCCGCTGGCGATTTTGTGGTTCGGCCTGGGCAATCCGCCCGCCTTCTTCCTGATCAGCATCGGTTCCTTCTTCCCCGTGCTGATGAATACCATCGCCGGCGTGCGCCAGGTCGACGGCATCTATATCCGCGCCGCGCGCAACCTGGGCGCCAGCCAGATGACGATGTTCCGCCGCGTCATCCTGCCAGCGGCCACGCCGTATATTTTGGCCGGCGCGCGCATCGGCATGGGCACGGCCTTTATCGTCGTGATCGTGGCGGAAATGATCGCCGTCAACAGCGGCCTGGGCTTCCGCATCCTGGAAGCGCGCGAGTATTTCTGGTCTGACAAAATTATCGCCGGCATGTTTACCATCGGCCTGTTCGGCCTGGCCATCGATATGGCCATGAATGCCCTGAATAATCATTTGCTGCAGTGGCACCGCGGCCTGGAACACTGAGAGGAACGGCCATGACCACGATCAATATCAATGCAGTCAATAAAATCTTCACCACGGGCGGCGCCGACGTCATCGCCCTCAAGGACATCAACCTGGAAATTGCCAGCGGCGAGTTCATCTGCCTGCTGGGGCCATCGGGCTGCGGCAAGTCGACCCTGCTCAATGCCATCGCCGGCTTCTCGCAGCCGACTTCCGGCCAGATCCTGGCCGGCGGCAAGCTGATCACCGAGCCCGGTCCCGACCGCGGCATGGTGTTCCAGGAATACGCGCTATTCCCATGGATGACCATCGAGAGCAATATCGCCTTCGGCCTGGAAATCGCCGGCAAGACGCCGGCCGAAATCAAGGAACGTGTCGACATGCTGCTGAGCATGCTGGGCTTGACGGAATTCCGTGCCCGCTACCCGAAAGACTTGTCCGGCGGCATGCGCCAGCGCGTGGCCATTGCCCGCGTGCTGGCCCTCGATTCGCCCATCATGCTGATGGATGAACCGTTTGGCGCACTGGACGCCTTGACGCGGCGCAACCTGCAAGATGAATTGCTGAAAATCTGGAAAGTCTTCGGCACCACCATCGTCTTCGTCACGCACTCGATCGAGGAATCGATCTACCTGGCCGACCGCACCATCGTCATGACCTACCGTCCCGGCACCATCAAGCGCGACGTGGCCATCGACCTGCCTCGCCCGCGCGACCCGAGCGACCCGGAGTTCAACCGCCTGAAGCGCATGCTGGGCGAGATGGTGATGGAAGAGCAGCAAAGGCACCATAATGCAGAAACGATGGCGAGTACCGCTGATTAGTGGTGTCTGACCAAACCTACTGCGCGTCGGTATAGGCGGCCTGCGATGCTCACCGTACTAGAGTACGGCTCCGCTTCTCGGCCACCTCTACCTTCCGCTCGCTACGGTTTTGTCAGACACTGCAAATTTGCATGTCAGTCGTAAATCAGGATTCACCCTCTCGGGTGAATCCCGCCGTACACTACCATTCCTACTTTGCGGCGCACGCAAGATCAACCCGACACACGGAGCACCATGGCATTCGGCAAATGGCCCCTGAGACCCGCGCTCGCCCCCCTGCTGGCCGTGGGTTCACTGGTCATGCTGACATGGGCGTCGTATGCCTGGGTCAAGCAGCGCCAGCTCGATGAATTGCACCGCACGCTCGATTCGCGCGCGGAACTGTATGCCGCATCCATCGGCGGCGCCCTCAACAAATACGAATTTCTGCCCCTGGCCGTAGCCCAGAGCGATGCCGTGGCGCAGCTGCTGGAGCAGCCCAGCGCCGACAAAGTCACGCAGATCAACGCCTACCTGGTCGACATGAACCGCCGCGCGGGCGCCTTTGCCGTCTACGTGCTCGACGACAAGGGCACGACCCTGGCGTCAAGCAACTGGCAAGACCGCAGTTCCTACGTGGGCGTCAACTACGGCTTCCGTCCCTATTTCAAGAACGCCATTGCGGGCGGCATCGGCCGCTTCTACGGCATCGGCTTCTCCACCTTCGAGGCTGGCTATTTCATTTCCCAGCCCGTGTTGCGCGACGGGCGCATCATCGGCATCGTCGCCGCCAAGGTCAACCTGGACTGGATCGAGCAATCGTGGCGCACGCCCGGTGCGGGCGAACAGATCTGGGTCAAGGATGCGAATGGCGTGATCATCCTGGCCACCACGCAAGCCTTCAAGTTCAAGACCCTGGCGCCCCTGTCGCCGGCCGCCAAGAACGATATCAGCGAACAACGCCAGTTCCTGCAGGAAAACCTGCCCATTTTGCCGCACAAGGTGCTGCGCCAGTTCGCCGACGGCGCCAGCGTCATGACCCTGGAGCGCCAGCAGTCGGGCGACACGCCGGCCCTGTCCGGCAGCGCCGACTACCTGGCCGTGAACCGCTCGCTGGGTCCGCTGCAGTGGCAAATCACCGTGCTGGCCGAACTCGACCAGGTCAACGAGGCGGCGCGCAACGCGGCCATGGCCGCCGCGCTGGGCTGGGCCTTGCTGCTGCTGGCCCAGATGTATGCGCGCCAGCGCCGGCGCCGCATCGCCGACAAGCTCAATGCGCAACAAACCCTGGCGCGCGCCTATGAACAGCTGGAAATCAAGGTCGAACAGCGCACGGCCGACCTGGTGCACGCGAATGGCCGCCTGCAGGCGGAAGTGGCCGAACGCGAGCGGGCCGAACAGACCCTGCGCTATGCCCAGGCGGAACTGGTGCAAAGCGGCAAGCTGGCTGCCATCGGGCAGATGGCGGCCGGCGTCACGCACGAACTGAACCAGCCGCTGGCCGCCCTGCAAACCTTTTCCGACAATGCCAAAGTCTTTTTGGCACGCGGTCGCATCGACGATGCGCTGGACAATCTGTCCACCATTTCCGACCTCGTCAAGCGCCTCGGCTATGTCACCTCGCAACTGAAGGGCTTTGCGCGGCGCAGCGACGATGCGCGCAAACCGGTCAGCGTGCGCCAGGCGTTTGCGCAAACCATGCTGCAAATCCGCACGCGCAAGCATTCGCAACGCCTGACCCTGCATGAAAGCTGGCTTGAGGACGACATCATCGTGCTGTGCAACGCCATCGGGCTGGAGCAGGTGTTTACCAACCTGATCACCAACGCCATGGATGCCGTGCCGGAAAGCGAGCCCGTGCATATATGGTTCCAGGTGCGCCGCGAAGGCGAGCTCGCCGTGCTGCATATCACCGATAATGGCCCCGGCATCCCGCTGGCCTCGCTCGACAAGATCTTCGACCCTTTTTATACCACCAAGGAACACGGGCTGGGCTTGGGATTGTCGATCAGTGCAGGCATACTGCGCGCGGCCGGCAGCGCACTGGCCGTGCGCAACCGCAGCGCGCAGGAAGGGGGCGGCGCACAATTTACCATCACCCTGAGCTGCGACCCGGGGGAGAGAGACGAAGGACACATCTGATGCACGAGAATAATTTTGAAGGCATGCAAGTGCTGCTGGTGGAAGACGATGCCGTCGTGCGCAAGGGCGCCCGGCAATCGCTGGAACTGGCAGGGCTGCAAGTGACGGCCGTCGCCACGGCCGAAGAAGCGCTGCCCTACCTGGTGCCCGAATTTGCGGGCATTTTATTGAGCGATATCAAACTGCCCGGCATGGATGGCTTGAAACTGCTCGACATCGCCGTGGCGCAGGATGCCAGCCTGCCCGTCATCCTCGTCACCGGTCATGGCGACGTATCGATGGCCGTGGGCGCCATGCGCCGTGGCGCCTACGATTTCATCGAAAAGCCGTTTTCCGCCGACTTGCTGGTGGAAGTGTGCCGGCGCGCGCTCGATAAACGCCATCTGGTGCTGGAAAACATGAACTTGCGCCGCCAGCTCGAGCAGCGGGTGGGCATCGAGGCGCGCATCGTGGGGCGCAGCGCGGCCATGGCCAAGGTGCGCCAGCTGGTGCTGAACCTGGCGCCGAAGTCGGCCGACATCATCATCCTGGGCGAAACGGGTACCGGCAAGGAACTGATTGCCCGCTGCCTGCACGACTTCAGCGAGCGGCGCGACCACCCTTTCGTGGCGATCAACTGCGGCGCGCTGCCCGAATCGATTTTTGAATCGGAACTGTTCGGCCACGAGGAAGGTGCCTTTACGGGCGCGCAACGCCAGCGCATCGGCAAGATCGAGTACGCCAACGGCGGCACCTTGTTCCTGGACGAAATCGAAAGCATGCCGCTGGCCCTGCAAGTAAAACTGCTGCGCGTGCTGCAGGAACGGCAAGTCGAACGCCTGGGATCGAACAAGCTCATTTCCGTCAATTTCCGCGTGATTGCGGCCGCCAAGGAAGACTTGAGTGTGCTGGCGGAACAGGGCAAGTTCCGCCCCGACCTGTATTACCGCCTGAACGTGGCCAGCCTGACCCTGCCGGCGCTGCGCAACCGGCGCGAGGATATCCCCCTGCTGTTCGAGTTTTTCGTGCTGCAGGCGGCGCTGCGCTATGGCCAGCCGGCCGCCCTCGTCAGCGGCGAACTGATCGCGTCCCTGATGGCGCAGCGCTGGGCCGGCAACGTGCGCGAGCTGCACAATGTGGCCGACCGCTTCGTGCTGGGCTTGCTCGACGACACCCTCAGCCCGGCCGGCTGCCGCGAAGCGTCGCTGGCCGAGCAAGTCGACACCTTCGAGATTTCCATCATCGAAGAAGCCTTGCGCCGCCACAATGGCAACGTCATCGAGGCGGCGGCCGCACTGAATATCCCAAAGAAAACCCTGTACGACAAGCTCAAGCGCTTTGATATCTCGACGGAGCAATTCCGATAATCATTGGCAACTAACCGACACAAGCATGAGGCGCCGTCCTACCCGTGCGGGCGGACTCCTGTGTGACAATGCCAGCTCGAATCAACACTTGCACAGGACACTGCCATGAAAACCGCCGCTCTCTTGCTGGCCGCCACCCTGATGACCGTCGGCGGCGCCTGGGTACAAGCCCAGTCGACGACAAATGTCAACCAGACGGGCAACCACACCAACAATCCGAATGATCCGGGCCAGAAATCGGATCAGTCCGACAAACTGGACAACAAAGGCAAGCTGGTGCACGACGGCAAGCCAGCCAAGGCGCGCACGGACAAGCGCACGCGGCGTAACAAGCCGACGGCCACGCCAGCGTCCACACCCGCTATGCCCAGCATCCCCATCTCCCCTACGAAATAGTATCAGCGCTGCGCCACGTTGCTTCCAGGCACGCTATCATCGCGACTTTACAAGATAGCTAGGATGGCAATGAAAGCAGCATGGCAAACGATGATGGCGGCAGGCGTGCTGGCCGCCGCCGGTGTACAGGCGGCCCCCACGGTGGGCGAGTGCATGGAACTGACCACGGGCATCAAGTTCAGCAAGAACAATGGCGACGCGCAAGTCAACGTCGAGGAAACCTTCGAGGGCAAGAAACTCAAGGGTACGCAGCTGATCCTCGACGGCGGCGTCCTGCTGGCCACGTCCTACCAGGACATCCGCGACGGCCAGGTATTCCTGACGGGCACGGTCCATTACAATGAAGACGGCAGCGTGCGCAGCAAGAACGTTTACGCGCCGCAGTCGGCCATCCCCGCCAATATGCGCCCCGGCCAGGAAGTGCGCGTACAGTTCACGGACACGCAAACAAGCACCCACTACCCGCTGGCGGGCCTGTCCGACAAAATCACCACCTCCACGCGCACGGATAAACGCGATTTCTCCATCACCTTCCTGGGCTGGGAACGCCTGGAACTGGGCGGGCGCCGCTTCCCCGACGCCTGCAAGTTCGAACTGCGTGACGTCGGTGGAAAAAGCAAAGGCAAAAGCGGCGAATACGTGTGGTACGCGCAAGGCTACGGCGTGATCATGACGGACAAGCTGGACAAGGATGGCGATGTGCAGCCGGCTTACCGTATCGCATTGACGAAAATCATCAGCGCGCCGTAATTTTTGACAACTTTTACGTTAGAATCGGGGACACATACTTCTCTTATCAGGAAATCATGTCGCCGATCGAACGCAAATGGTGGTTTGCCATGCCAGTCATGTTTCTCGCCATGGGCGCGACGCTGTGGCTGCTAGATTGCGCGCAAGTACCACGCACGTTTTCTTTGGCCTGGATCAATATTTTCAGCCTGTGCTGCGTGCCGCTGCAGCGTAGCCTTTCTTTTCTGCTCTGGATATTGCTGCTATGGCTGGCGCCTGGCCTGGCAGTCAAGAAACTGGCCCAGCGATAGGGCCGTCCCCCGCCGCAGCTAGAGATCATGGCGATCAAACAACCATACGCCATCCCTTTTCACAAATACAAAAGTATCGCGATGAACGCCGGTGTCGGGCGGCATGCCGCGAAAATCCACGGTCAAGAAAATAGTCTGGGGATCGTGCACCACCCAATTCCATATTTTTTTCGATATGTAATAATTTAGGTGATCTATTTTCGGAGGAAATCGCATCTGCTTAATCCCGTCACTGGAAGCAAGCGCGGAAAATGATGATGGGGTTGCTCGAACCTGGCTATAAACCTGGAAAAAGTCCATCACAGGATTAATAGCATCTTTCACCACAGCCAAATCTTCGGCAGTCTTGATTGCAGAAAGATCCACCCTGTTTTTTATCTTCCGATCAGGTGGCTCTTTCATAAAGCTAAAATCCAATGCTTTGGCATTGGCAGTTCTTTCCTCAGTAGCTACTACTCTCTCTGTAGCATGCCCTGGTGGCAGCATTATTCCAAACCCCAAAAAAATAACAAGAAAATAGAAGTTCCGCATCTTAATTACCGCAAAATATTTCTGAAATTTATTTTCAACATAAAAATAGGGCAAGGTTGTTCCACATCCTCTCTTGCCATACACCAGCCGCTAGCGATCTTGCAGCAGAAGACAGCGAGAATATACTCCCCCTATTGAAATGTATCTATTTTTTTCCCGCTTTTTTTGGAGCTTTTCATCTACACATTTTTGCCGATATTTCCACTTTGATATTCCACACACTATTCCAACAGAGACAGCATCCATGACAGGCACAGCAGCACACTTTTCTGATCAATGAGTCAACGCGCATGATTCAAACAGCAGGACAGGCGAATGGCAGCCGCAATACCGTCAGAACTAATGCCTCTGCGCCAGCGCATTCCCCCGCACCTGGAACGCCACCCGCGCCACCGTCTTGCCGGCATCATCGACGAGAGCCAGCGCGTGCTTGCCCGGCACGGGGCGCCAGCTGATGCTCTCAGTTGCCGCGCCCAGATCCTTGCCGTCGAGCACCCAGCGCAAGCCGTGGCTGCCCTGCGCCTGGAAGAAGACGCGCTGCAGGGCGGGCGGGATGTCGGGGTCGATGGCAAGGATGCTGTCCTCGGCCGGATACACGATGACGGCTGGCTTCACTGTGTCGCCCAGCACGGCGATGACGGGGCTTTCAGTACCAGCGATGAACCATTCGCGGCGCGGCGCTTCCAGCGCGGGCTGGTAAGCGACCATCTGCTGCAGCACGCCGGGCGGCGCTTTTGGTGCATGGCTGGGGACGTTCTTGTGCAGGTAGTCCATGACGTCGCGCCACACGGGCGCGGCGCCCGTCACGCCCGAGACGTCCCACATGGGCTTGCCGTCGAAGTTGCCCACCCACACGCCCACCGTGTAGCGTTCCGAGTAGCCCATGCACCAGTTGTCGCGCATGTCCTTGCTGGTGCCCGTCTTGACGGCGCTCCAGAAATTCGTCCCCAGCTCGTTGCGCAAGCCAAACGTCATGCTGCGCGCGGCGCGGTCTGCCAGGATATCGCCGACGATGAAGGCGGCGCCCGGCTCCATCACGCGGCGCCTATCCTTGCCCGCCTGCCCCGGCTGCAGGCTGGCAGTGCTGTACAGCCCGCCATTCGCCAGCGCGCGGTAGGCATTGGCCAGTTCCAGCAGGGTCACTTCCGACGAGCCCAGCGCCAGCGAAGGGCCGTAATATTCGGCCGGTTCCGTCAGGCTGGACAAGCCCACTTCCTTGAGGCGATTGTAGAAGCCGTCCTGCCCCGTCAGCAGCACCGTGCGCACGGCGGGAATGTTGAGCGAACTGGCCAGGCTGGTGCGGGCGCTGACGTATCCCTTGAAGTTGCGGTCGTAGTTTTGCGGCGCATACATGCCCGACGCCGTGGCGACGTCCAGCGGCGAATCGTCCATGACGGAGGCGGCCGTCATCAGCCGGCGCTCGATGGCCAGTTCATACAGGAATGGTTTCAAAGTGGAACCGGCCTGGCGCAGAGCCGTCACGCCATCGACATGGCTGCCGCCCGCATTGCCCACATAAGCAAGGACTTCTCCGCTGCGGTTGTCGAGCACGATGATGGCGCCATCGTTGACATTGCGCTCGCGCAAGGACGCCAACTGCTGGCGCAGATTTTCCTGCGCAAAGCGCTGCAAGGGGCCATCGAGGGTGCTACGCACGGAGGCGCCCGATTGCTTGAGCAGCTGCTGCGCCACCTGCGGCGCCGGTGCGAGGTCGGCGTACAGGGCCGTGCGCTGCAAGGCCGTCTGCACGCGCTGGCCGATCAGCTGGCAGCTGCTGTCCATGCGCCATTCCTTCGCCAGCGCGCAGGCACGGCGCGTGACAGTGGCCGGCGGCGCATTCGGCGCCCGCACCAGGCTGGCCAGAATGATGCCATCCGTCTGGTTCAGGCCCGATGGCGCCTTGCCGAACAGGCTGTACGAGGCGGACGCGATGCCTTGCAGCTCGCCGCGGAACGAGACGAGATTCAGGTAAGCCTCGAAAATCTGGGCCTTGCTCCAGCTATCCTCGATGGCTTGCGCCGCGCGCATCTGGTCCCATTTCTGGCGCAGGCTGCGCCCGCCCGCTTGAGCCTGCAAGTCCGCGTCGAGCTGGCCCGCCAGCTGCATGGTGATGGTCGAGGCGCCCCGGGGCTTTTTTGAAAACAGATTGTCCCAGGCGGCCGTGGCCAGCGCGGACACATCCACGCCGCCATGGCGCATGAAGCGCTGGTCTTCCGCCAGCAGCACGGCCTGCTGCACGGCGGGGGAGATTTCGGCCAGCGGCACCCACGGCAAACGCCGCACCTTCATGTCAACGCGCAAGGATTGCAGCGGGGCGCCGCTGCGGTCCAGCAGCTGCGCTTCCGAACTGCGGTAGGCGGCCTGCACCTGGGCCGGCGTCAGCACAGCTTGCGCAAATGCGGGGCCAGCCAGCACGTAGCCCATGACAAAAATCAACCGCTTCACAGTCTTACCTCTCACTGCCCGACCTTCACATTCGCGTTCGGCGACTCGCCAAACATCTCGGGCGAATACATGGCTTCGATGCGCGTGGCAGGCAGGCTGAAGTCGCCCGCATTGTTCAGGCGCACCGTGTATTCCACGCTCCAGTTACCCTTCGGCACGAAGGCGTAATAGGCGCGGAAGGCGTCGAAGGCCCGTTCCTCGAACGTAGGCCAGACCCAGCCCGTGGATTTTTCGCCGGCCGTCATCAGCTGCGAATCGCGCCCCAGGCCATTGCCCAGCACTGTGGCGCTGGCGGGAATCGGATCATCGACCACCACCCAGCTCATGTCCGCCTGCGCCGACAAGTCCAGGCGCACGCGGTACACATCGCCGCGCGACCATACGCCAGTGGTTTTCTGTTCCACGGGCGTAATGGTCTTCTTGATCGTGTAACCGCTCGACACGGGCGCCTTGAGCGGGATGGCCGCCAGGCTTTGCACGGTGGCCCAAGGCTTGCCCGTGCCGCTGTGGGCCAGGCCCAGGGTATCCATGCCCTTCGGCCACGCTTGCAGCACGGGGCCGACTTTCGCCGCGCCGTTCCACACGAGCGCTTGCGTATCGCTGCCCAGCTTCACGGCGCTGGCGCCCGTCACGGGCGTGGACTCGAACTTGGCCGAGAATTTGGCAATCGCCAGGGTACCCCAGGCGTTGGCCACCGTGGTATCCCAACGGCCCTTTTTCTGGCGGCCCATGCTGCCGCGCACGAGGCGGCCGATGTCATCCTTCCACGCCGGGTCGTCCATCACGGCCAACAGCAATCGGTTGGCGTTGACGTCGCCGGAGACCATCAGCCACCACCAGTTATCCTTGCGCTCGGTGGAAAAGCCCATGGTCGTGCCCTGGAAATTCAGGCGCGAACGCAAAATCTGCTGCGCCTCGGCCAGCAGCGCATCGCGGCGCGCCAGGCTTGGCGTGCGTTGCAACAACAAGCTCCAGTCGATGACAGCGGAAGTGGGCCACAGGTTCGGACTGATGCTGATGCTCTCCAAGGCATCGGGTGGCACTTTGTTGGAACGCGAGAGTGCTTCCAGCGCGGCCAGCTTGCGCACGGCCAGGTCGGTCGTGGCCAGCGCGGAGCGGCGCACGATGCGGCCCTGCACGAAGGCGGTCAAGGCTTCTTCCATGCGGTTCTTCGTCTGCTCGGGAATTGCATAGCCCGCTTCCCTGCTTGCCGACAGCACGTACGCCGTCAGGCTGTCACTGCCCTGCTCCATGATGGGGAAATATTTCAGCATGCCATCGCTGTCCAGGTAGGCGGGCAAGCTGGCGGCCAGCTTGTTCCACGCGTCCTGGTCTTGCAGGGCGATGGCTTTCGACGTGTTCTGCTCGAAGCAGGTGTAGGGGTAGGCGGCCATGTACTCGCGCACTCCGGGCAGCTCGCCGCCCAGCTTGGCGACAAAGCTGGTCTGGATACCGCCCCGGCCAGGCAAGGCACCGGCCGGCATCTGCACCGACATATTCACCGGCTTTTCTAACTGCAGCAAGGTGGCCTGGTAGGTGCGCACGGGGGTGGCCTGGCCTACCTTTTGCGTGATTTTCAGTTTATCCGTATGGCTGCCCGCTTTCGCGCTAATCTCCCACACGACAGTTTGCGCGCCCAGCGGCACCTGGTAATCCCAGCCCACTTCGCGCGCTTCGCCCGCCGCCAAGGTCAAGTTCTGGCGCGGCTGCGCCTTGCCGGCCGCCGTTGCATTGAGTTCCACGCTCAAGGATGCGGCCGAGGTGTTGCGCACGGTGAATCCTGCGCGCAACTGGTCGCCTTCGCGCACGAGGGTCGGCAAGCCCGACATCAGGATCAGGTCTTGCGAACTGCGGATATCCGTGCTGCCCGTGCCAAACAATTCCTTGCCCGCGCTGGCGATGGCGACGATGCGAAACGCCGTCAGCGAGTCGTTCAGCGGTACTTGCACCGTGGCTTCGCCCTTGGCGTCGAGCTTGACGGTACCTTTCCAGAACAGCAGGGTGTCGAACAGTTCGCGGCTGGCGCCCTTGCCGCCGCCACCGCCGGCCGGGAAGGCCTTGCGGCCGAAGTGACGCTTGCCGATCACCTGCATCTGCGCCGTCGCCGTTTCCACCTGCAGGCTGCGCTGCGCCATCATGGTGTCGAGCAATTTCCAGCTATCGTTGGGCATGAGTTCCAGCAAGCCCGTATCGACGGCTGCCAGCGCCACTTCCGCGCCTGCTGGCAGGGCTTTGCCATCGGCGCGACGCACGCGCACGGACACCTCTGCCTTGTCGCGCGTTTTGTACACTTCCTTGTCGGACACCACCATGACGTTCAGCTCATGCGCCTGCCACCCCACGTTCAGGGGCGCGATGCCCATCTTGTAGGCTGGCTTGCCCAGGTCGACCAGGGCCGTCGGCTGCACGCCATCCACCCTGCCCCGCACGACAAACACGGAGACATACACATTTGGCGCGTAGTTCGGTTTGACCGGGATATTTACCACCGGTTCCCGGCCATTGAGCTGGCGCACATAGGTGTCGAGGATGCCTTCGCGCTCGACCGTGATCAGCGCCGTGCCCGAGCGGAACGGCATGCGCACTTGCAAGCTCGCTTCCTGGCCCGGTTCATAGCGTTTCTTTTCAGGCAAAACGTCGATGCGGTCATTGTCGCTGGCGTTGAACCACCAGTCGCCGCTGCCGGCCACCCAGGTTTCGCGATTGGCGACTGCCGCGTTGCCGGACGCATCCTGCGTGCGGGCGCGCAGAATCAAATTGCCGCTGGCCGGTGCCTTCACGTCGCAGACCAGCAAGCCCTTGTTGTCCGTCTTGCCAGTGCAGGCGGAACCCAGCTTGACGATTTCGCTGCTGTTTTCATACGCATAGAAACCACCGATCAGGCGGCGGCGGTGCGAATAGCTGTTGCGCTGAAAGAAGTCGACGGCCACGGCCGCGTTTGCCACGGGCTTGCCATTGGTGCCCAGCACGGCCACTGTGAACTTGAAGGCATCCTTGCTCAAGGCCCAGGCGTCTGGCTTGATGCCGATCACATAGTTCGATGGCCACAGCGGCACGCGCGTGGCGACGGAAGCCGTCTCGCCATTCGCATCCTGGAAAGCCATTTCCGCCACCAGGTCACGCGGCGCGGACAGCTGCGGCAGCTGGTCGATGACGATGCGCGCGCCGCCCGCCTTGTCCAGGGTCAAGCTTTGCGTGCGCGCGGCCGTGGCGCCGGGGCCCGCTGGCCCGCCATTGCCTTCGTCCTGCCATTCGCCCTCATCGTCGTCATAGCCCGTGCCCTGTTTCACCAGGCCTTCTTTCACGTCGCCATTGCTGAAGCTGACATCGGGATAATCGGGAAAAGTCACGCTCTTGTCCTGCAGCACCGTGCGCAGCTTGACGGGCGCGTTGGTGGCGGCGCCGCCGGCCAGATACGTGATTTGCGCATCCAGGGCCAGCTGTTTCGCCTGCACGGCGGGCGCTTTCGGGCCCTGCAGCACGGCTTTCATGGTGGGCACGCGGAACGCTTCCACACGGAAACTGCCGGACGGGCGGCCCGCCATGGTCACGCTGTATTCGCCCTGCTTGGCGTCGGCGGGAATGAGCCAGTCGCTTTCCGCCGTGCCGCTGGCCGACCAGCGCAGGGGCAGCTGGTAATTCTGGTCGCTGCCCTGGTGCGTGATGACGACGGAAGTGGCGCTGCCGGGGCCGTTGTTCCTGTCGACCAGGCTCATGCCTTCGGCCGTGTGCTTGCGGATGAAATGCTTCATGTGCACGGTTTCGCCGGCGCGCAGCAAGGTGCGGTCAAATACCGTGGCAAGCAAAGTGTTGTCGGCGCGCGTGTCGTCCGTGGGCAAATTGAAGCGCCAGGCTTCGATGCCGCCCACCCAGTCCGACAGGGTGAACGTCATGTCGCCGCCGCTGCGCGCACTGATAAAGTAGCGGCCATTGTTCTTGCAGCTGGAATTGGCCAGCTCGCCGGGGATGTGCGCCACGCCGTCCGCGCCCGTGGCGCCTTGCCACAGCAGCTTGCCGGCGCAGTCGCGCACGGCCACTTGTGCTTTCGCAACAGGCGCGCCCTTGTCCAGCGACGTTACCCACACGAGTGACGATTGCGCACCGTGCTTGAAGTGGGCCGCCAGGTTGGTCACCAGCGCGGCAGTACGGATGTAGGCCGTGGTCGGTTTACCCAGCAGCACCTTGCCCAGGATGGGGCTGGCCAGCTCGACCACGTAAAAGCCTGGTTTCTGCAGCGGAATGCCGATCACTTCAAAGGTTTTCTTGCCATCGGGGCGCGGGAGGCTGATGGGGCGCGTGCCGGCGGCACCGGCCAGCACGGATTTGCTCATGTTGCCAGCATACTGGGCATACGGTTGCCAGTATTCTCCCCCGTCGCCATTGCCGGCCAGGCGCTGCATCCACTCGATGATGAATTTGTCGTCATTGTCGGGCACGCGCAAGGTGGCGCCCGTGGCGGCCGATGCCGGTGCCGATTCCCTGGCGATTTCCTTGCCCGACAGCACGGGCTCGATATTGCGCACCGTGACGGGCAGCAAGCCGTCGCCCTTGGCTTCGATGATACCGAACGGGGCCGGGAACTTCAGCAGCGGCGGCTGTTCGCCCGTGCGCACCGTCATGGGGAAGCGCGCACGGTTGAGCAAGGCACGGCCCGCGTCATCCGTGAGTTTCGGCGGCAGGTTCAGGACAAAACTGGCTTGCACGGGAAATGGCCCGTTGAACGTCACGTCTTGTACGAATTCCGCTTTTTCCTCTTCCTTCGAGATCGTTGGCGCATACGTCTTGCCGCCCCCTGTCAGGGTCATGGCGCGCACCAGCGACGCTTTCACGGGCGCGGAAAACTGCAAGCGCATGGGCAGGAAGGGGATGCACTGCTCCTTCGGGTTGCTGCGTTCGCAACTGAACTTGGCCGTAAAATCGGGACGCGTCTTGAACTGCAGGGTTTGCGCCTTCTCCGTGGCGATGCCGCTGGCGCTGGCGATGCCCTCGCCCCACACCAGGGAGACCTTGGCGTTGGCGGGGAAGCTGCGCTTGCATTGCAGCACGGTGACGGGCAACGGCGGCGCACCCTTGCTGGCGACGGGCATACCCACTTTCCACAGCGTCCCCCGCTTCTTGAAGTACACGGTCAAGTAGCGGTCGAGAAAGCTCTTGCGCAGGGTCAATACCTGCTCCAGCTCCTTGCCCACAAGCCGCCGCACGGGAATCTTTTCATTGATGCCATCGGCGCGGCAATATGCATTCGCGGCCACGCTGGCCTCGTTTGGCACGGCGTCCAGACCCAGCACGAAGATCTGGTTTTCATCGATATACGGCTGGCCGTCATAGGGTACAGCCTCGACGATGGCCGGGCCTCCCGTGGAAAAGCGGTAGGACGTCGTCCCTTGCAAGGGCTTGCCCGCCAGGTCCTTCAGCCCCGCTTTCAAGGTAAAGCTGCACGCTACGCCGGCCGGCAAGTCGCGCTCGAAATCATAGTTCCAGTTGCGCTCGTCGGCCCAGCGCCCCGCACCCGCCACGACGGCAGGCTCGGCCTTGCCGCAATCGATGGCGAACGGCGCGGGCAAACCCATGTCGCCGAACGGCACCATCGGCGTGGCGAACTGGGCCCGCACCTGGCGCACGGCCTTGACCGTGCCACTGGGCGAAAACAGGGACACGCCGCTATCGGCCCAGGCCGGCGTCGCCATGCCCGGTGACAGCAGCAGGCACAGCAGACCCAGCGGGCCCACTTTGCCAGCAAGCGGGGAAGAAAAGATACGGGACAGGTCAGGCACGGGTGACTCCTTGATGAAAAGTGGCGGAGCTGGCTGCGGCGCGCAAAAGTTGCCCGGAGGAAGCCCGGCAAGGCAACAGAACGCGGCAAGAATACAACATCAATGTAATATTAGTTATCAAGCTCATCATTGTTGCTAATATACAGTGGCACGCGGGTAACAAGTCGTACGATTGCCGCTGGTCGCGCCCCCGGGAAGTGCCTGTAATTGCAAAAGTTTCCCGAGGCAAATTAGTTTTTTTCAACACTGAAGTCTTTGTCGTGAATCTGCAACATCATTGATATACCACAATGCTTTGTGCGCTAACGCACGGAACTTGCGAACCTGCCATCGTATTCTCTAGTCCAACAGCAGTGCATTTATCGCAAGAAAGCGCACCTGGAATTGTTGTCTATCTCTAGCAATAGCATGTCTGGCAGTAGTCGCATTGATGCAATAGAGAAAATCTCTTATCAACGTTGGGAGTTACTTGTGAATAAACTAAAAAAAATCGCCGTTGCCGCCGCAGTTCTGTGCTCCGCCCTCGGCGCACAGGCCCAGGAAATCAATCCTTCCTGGTACATTCAACCTAGCCTCAACGCACTCAAGCCAGATTCTGACTTCGCCACGGATAAAACCGGCTATGGCGCAGGCTTGCGTTTCGGTAAACCCGTTTCCCAGGACTGGGATATCCAATTGGGCACCACGTATGCCCGCTCCAAGGATGGCGGTCAGCGCTACCAGCAAAATACGCTGGGCGTAGACGGTCTGTACATGTTCTCTCGCAAAGCCTTCCGCCCCTTCCTGCTGGTCGGTGCCGGCATGCAGCGCGACAAGGACACCAGCTTCGCTTTCGGTGAACGCAGCAAGAGCTCGCCATACGCGAGCGTGGGCCTGGGCTTCCAGTCCACCATCACCGATCAACTGTCGTTCCAGGCCGACGTGCGCAATGTGCACGGTTTCCTGCGCGGCAATACCTTCGATCCAAGCAGCAAGTCCAACAACTACTACGTGACCTTGGGCCTGAACTTCGCGTTCGACAAACCACCTGCACCGCCACCACCACCGCCACCGCCGCCAGTACGCGAGGAAGTCGTCGTGGTCGTGCCGCCGCCACCGCCACCACCGCCACCGCGCTTTGAAAAAGTGACGATGGCCGCAACGGAACTGTTCGCGTTCGACAGCGCCAAGCTGGGTCCGACACAGACCAAGCTCGACGAAATCGCCCGCGTGCTGAACGCAGCGCCGGACGTCAACAACGTCGTCATCAGTGGTTATGCCGACCGCATCGGTTCGCCCAAGTACAATCTGAAACTGTCGCAGCAGCGCGCTGATGCAGTCAAGGAATACCTGGTCGCTAACGGTGTCGCCGCCAACCGCCTGACGGCCGAAGGCAAGGGCTCCACCAATCCTGTCGTCACCTGCAATAACAAGAAGCGTGCCGACCTGATCAAGTGCCTGGAACCAAACCGCCGCGTTGAAGTGGAACAAATCACTATCGAACGCCGCGTGCAGTAAGCTGAACAGTGGTACGCCACTTATGAATAAAAAAAGGGGCTCGCGCCCCTTTTTTGCATTGAAAGCCATCATGAATTTTTCTACCCGCTATCCCAGACTGGCCGGCCTGGCACCGTTCAGCAAACAGATGCGCAGTGTCCTCGTCTGTTCCGTCACCGAATGGCTGGAACACCGCGCTTCAAGCAAGGGCGCGGCCCTCGCCTACTACACCCTGTTTTCCATCGCCCCCATCCTCGTGCTGGTGATTGCCATCGCCGGCTTTTTCTATGGACCGGCCGCCGCGCGCGGCGAGCTGATGGGGCAACTGCAAGGTTTGCTGGGCACGCAGGGCGCCGAAGCCATCCAGTTGGTGCTGGCCGGCGCAAAGAACCATGAACAGGGGCGCATCGCCACCCTGATCGCCAGCGCCCTGCTGCTGTTTGGCGCCACCAGCGTGTTTGCCGAACTGAAAGCCAGTCTCGATGAAATCTGGCAAGTGCCGCCGCTGAAGGAAGCGGGTGCCTGGGACATGCTGCGCACGCGTTTGCTGTCCTTCGGCCTGGTGCTGGTGCTGGCCTTCCTGCTAATGGTGTCGCTGGTAGTCAACGCCGCCATGGCCATCCTCGCCAACTTCTGGGAAGGCGTGTGGAAAGACACAGCCGTGCTGTTTACCATATTGTCGAACCTGATCGGCTTTGCCGTCATCGCCAGCCTGTTCGCCGTCATCTATAAAATGCTGCCGCGCGTGCGCCTGTCCTGGCGCGACGTGCTGATCGGAGCCGTGGGCACGGCTTTCATGTTTTCCTTGGGCAAATATGCCATAGGCGTGTATATCGGCAATAGCGGCGTGGCCAGCAGCTATGGCGCGGCCGGTTCGCTGGTAGCCCTGCTGCTGTGGGTGTATTACTCGGCGCAAATCTTCTTCCTGGGCGCCGAATTCACGCGCCAGTTCGCCCTCCAGCTGGGCAGCATGAAGGATATGCCGAAGACGGACGACGGCGATGTGCAAGTCAAGATACTGAAACGCCACCAGTCGTAAATCAGCATTCCAGATGCAACAACGGCGCCCGCGGGCGCCGTTGGCTTTGGCGCTGAGGCAAGCTATTCGCCCAGCAGTTCCGCCACCACTTCCATGCCCTGCACGCGCTCGGCCACCACCTTCACGATGACGATGATGGGCACGCCCAGCAGCAAGCCCCAGACGCCCCACAGCCAGCCCCAGAACAGCAGGCTGATGAAGACGGCAGTGGGATTCATGCGGGCAATACGCCCCGTCATCCAGGTGGTAACAAAGGTGCCGACCAGGGTGGCGATGGCCATCGAAGTACCCGTCACCAGCAAGACCATTTGCAGCGATTCGAACTGCAAAAAAGCCACCAGCCCCGTGGCGATGGTGATAAGCAAGGGGCCGAAATACGGCATGATGTGCAGCAAGCCGGCCACGATGGCCCAGGCGCCCGCATTTTCCAGGCCGATCACGCGCAAGGCGATCCACATCAGGACGGCCAGCAAGCCATTCGTGACGAGCAGCATGAACATATAGTTCTGAATCGAGCTGTTGATGTCTTCCAGGATGTGCACGGTGACCTTCTTGCGGCTCAGCGACGGTCCCGTTAGCTTGACGAGCTTGCGCTTGAAGGTATCGCCCGACAGCAGCAGGAAAAACACGAGAAAGATGACCATGGTCGCCTGGCTGAGGAAGCCCACCAGGCCCAGCGAACCGGCCCAGACCCAGTCCATGATCTTGAAATTGGGTGCCTCGGCAGCGGCGGCGCGGCGGTTGTTGCGGCGCGCTTCGGCGCCGGCGGCCACTTGCTCGATTTCATTGGCGACGGCCTGCATCTTCTGGAAGGTGCTGTTCTTGCCGCCCGTACTGGCGGCAATCAGGCGCGACAGCTTGTGCGTGGCGGCTGGCAACTCTTCAACGATGGATTCAAATTCGCCCTGCACGCGCTCGACCACGACGATGGAGCCGAACAGTATCAGGGCCGTGACGGCCGTGGCGCCGATGGCGCGCGGCAGGCGCAGCTTTTCCAGCCAGCCGACGACGGGATTGAGGGTGTAGGCAATAAAAATGCCGAAGATGACGGGAATGAGGAATTTCTGCGCCCACTGCAGCGCATAGATGAAGCTGACAGTAGCGATGATGCCCAGGGCCAGGCCTCGCGCATTGACATGCAGAGGCAGGCGCAAGGATGGGTCCAGGTGCTCTGTGGGCATACCTGAGGGTGGCCCGGCAGGCTCGGTGGAGGCAGCCACCACCGGCTCGGGCGGGGTATCTGAAGGCTGGATATGCATGCGATTCCCGCGACGGTCGGTGGAGGGCCGCAGTGCCAGCCGTGGAGCCGGGCACTGCGGCAGGTCATGCCATTACTTGACGCGGATGTCGTTTTTCACCGACTTCACGCCCTTGACGCCACGGGTAATTTCGCCCGCTTTGGCGGCATCTGCTGGCTGGGCAACGAAGCCGCTCAGCTGAACCACACCCTTGAAGGTTTCAACGTTGATTTCCGTCGATTTCAGGGTAGGCTCATTGAAGATGCTGGCTTTCACTTTGGTGGTGATGGCCGCGTCGTCGATGTACTCGCCCGTGCCTTCTTTGGTTGGCGTCGAAGCGCAACCTGCAACAGCGAACAGGGAAGCGACGAAAAGGCCAGTAGCGATAGATTTAGTAAATTTCATGGTTTTTCCTTAGGAGTGGTCAATCAATGTGCTCACAATGAGCTTCTTATACCAGTGTGGTGACTGCGCGCCAAATGGCGTTCAGTAGCCAAACTGGGTTTTTGCAGCCTTGATACAGTCATCCTTGGCTGCGCCGGCTAATGCATCGCATTTTTCTGTAGCGACCTTGTACTCGGCTTTTCTTTTTGCTTCACGCGCATCGCTGCGCGCTTCGATGACTTTCTTGTCCGCCTTGGCGTCGGCCAGGGCCGCCACCTTGGTGGACTTGGCCAGCTTGACGCAGACATCCTTGTCGTTGCCCGTCAGCGCATTGCAGCGGGCCAGGTCGACGTCGTAATTGGCATCGGCAATCTTGATGCGCGCCTTGGTGTAGGCACGCAGGGTATTCGTATATTGGGCCTGCGCCACTGCTTCATCGTAAGTGCGCACGGCCTTCGCTTCGGCGATGCAGACATCCTTCGGGTTGCCCGTGATTTTTTCGCATTCCGCATGTGCAAGCTTGTAATTCAGGCCAGCCTGTTCATTGGCCGCCTTGTAGGCTGCTTTCGCTTCCGGCGTGGCGGCCACTGCCTGGCCGCCCCAGGCGGCGCACGCCAGGCTGACAACGATGGCGGTGAAAAGCTTATTTTTATTCATGTATTTCTCCCTGGTGGTGACAAGCATGTCTGCTTGGCATGACTACCGTTTTACGTGGATCGTCGCCTCTCTTCTGTACGCTGCCGTACACAAGTAATTTATTTTAGAACTTGGAGGCAGACTGGGATAAATAACAACGTTTTGGTGAATCGCACGGGGGAAAAAATATCATTTCGACACGAAATAAGTGCGTGCGGCAGCGTACAGACCGGGGACAGGGGCATGACTAAGATGGCACTACACCCTCACCTCGTCAGGAGAATAAAATGAAAACCAATGCCACCTTGGCTGCACTGATGCTCGCTGCCACCGCCGTACTGAGCGGTTGCGCCACCGGCCCTTCCCAGTCACAACAATATTATCCGGCCAACCAGCCTGAGTCCGCCATGTATGGCACCGTCGATTCCATCCAGATCGTGCAGGGTGGCGGTCAAACCAGTGGCGCCGGCGCCGTGGTCGGCGGCATTGCCGGCGCCCTGCTGGGCAATACCATAGGCTCGGGCGGTGGACGCACGGCCGCCACCGTCGCGGGCGCCGTTGCCGGCGGCGTGGTCGGCAACCAGGTGGAAGGCCGCAGGCAGCAAGCGCAGGCCTACCAGATCAGCGTGCGCCTCGACAACGGCGAATACCGCACCGTGGTGCAGGACAATGCGAATGACTTGCGCCCAGGCAACCGCGTGCGCGTCGTTGATGGCCGCGTCTACCGCTATTAATTCTCGGCGGAGCTTGCCAGCAGGCGTCCGCCATCCCGCATACATCGTACGATAACAAGGAGTTGCCATGGGCACCATCATTCTGATCATCTTGATCCTGGCCCTGGTCGGCGTCCTGCCTACCTGGCCGCATAGCCGCAACTGGGGTTACGGCCCCAGCGGCATCGCCGGCCTGGTCGTCGTGATACTGATCCTGCTATTACTGACAGGCAGGTTGTAAAAAAAGGCGCTGCGGCGCCTTTCTTATTTTGAGGAGGAAAGATCATGACTACCCACAACACCCTATTGAGCGTCCTGTTCGCCTGTAGCCTGGCCCCACTGGCGCTGGCCCAGACAGCCATGCCACAGCCGGGCGACCCGCAACGCTGGTACCAGGAAGACAGCACGGTGCAAGCCCAGCTGCGCACCTTGCGCAAGGAGATTGCCGCCGCCCTGGCGGAGGCAAAAAAAGCCTGCCGTCTGGAACCGTCTGCCACGCAGGCCACTTGCCTGAAGGATGCGCAAGACACTTACCGGCAAGACATGGCGAACGCGGAAAAACTGCGCGTAGCGGCCCATCCGCAGTGATGAACACATTATTGCGACGTCTGACAAAACCGTCGCCAGCGGAAGGGAGAGGTGGCCAGGAAGCGCCACCGCACGAAGGTACGGTGCGCATCGCAGGCCGCCTATACCGACACGCAGCAGGTTTTGACAGGCGTCACTAAACGGCGTCGCGTTCGTACGGGGGCAACTCGTGCACCACGAGTGGCGTGTCTTGCGTGACAAAAGCGAGCCAGCCGGCCGCCTTGATCGCGCGCAAGCCATCCTGGTAGCCCTGCTCCCAGCGCCACTCGATGGAGCCCCTGGAGAAATTGATGTCCTTGGCCGCCATATGCCAGTCGCGCCCCGCATATGGCAGGCGCACGATGTGCATGGTGCTGTCGCAGCCCAGCGCTACCAGTTCTTCCGTCTGCTGGCGGTTGTGCGCCGTATCAGGCAGCTTGGCGTACAGTTCGCGCAATTTGCGCTGCAAGGTGTGCGTACTGACATAATCGGCGATATGCCGCTTCGACCGCGAAGCGAAGGTCACATCTTTTTGCCGCGTCTGCACTTCATCCAGTGTGGTCGGTTCCGGGCCTTCCGAACTCCACAGGTCGACCATGAAGACCAGGGTGTCGACGTGGGGCGTGTCGTCGAGCACGGTTTCCAGCGGCGTATTCGAATACAGGCCGCCATCCCAGTACAGGTCGCCATCGACGCGCACGCCGGCAAAGCCAGGCGGCAAGGCGCCACTGGCGCGGATATGCTCCGCCGTCAGCGGCTGTTGCAGGCTGTCGAAACTGGTGAGGCTGCCGCATTTGACGCGCAGGGCGTTGACCGTCAGGCGCATGCCGCCCGGCTGGTTCAGGTAATCGAAATCGACCAGTTCATCGAGGGTGCTGGCCAGTTCGCTGGTGTCATAAAAACTCGCTTCTTCCGGCTTGACGGCGATTCCTGCGGAAAACAGGCTGAAGGCGCGCGGCTTGAAGAAGCCGGGCACGCCGCGCAGCACCGTATCGAGCGTGGCCAGCCAGATGTTCGAGCGGCGCTGCTGGTCTGACACGAGGTTCATGTCGATGCTGTCGCGGTGCGCCACGCGCTGCCAGAACTGTTTCAAGCGCACCAGCCTGTCCTCGTGCTTGTTGCCGGCCAAAATGGCGGCATTGATGGCGCCGATCGAAGTGCCCACCACCCAGTCGGGCGCCAGGCCATGTTCGTGCAGCGCGTGGTAGACGCCGGCCTGGTAGGCGCCCAGTGCGCCGCCGCCCTGTAGCACCAGCACGATGCGCAGGCGCGAGGGATTTAACTGATTGATCGGTGTCTTCGTATGCGTCATCAAGATGGTCCCTCTGTTTGCCGCGGGAAATGCGGCGTGAATCATTGTAAGGGATTGTCCCCGCGCTTGCGTCCGCGCTTGCATCGGCATGTGGCGGACCTTGTGTACGGGCAAAAAAAAACGCCGTCGATGACGGCGTTCCAGGCAATTCCAGCGTCAGCGCTTGCGGCGCAGCCAGCTGGCGGCAACGGCGGCCACGGCCAAGAGGACCAGGGCCGGCTTGACCAGCTTCTTGCGTCCGATAAACGATAGCGCCGTCAGCACGTAGGGCATGGCGCCTTGCAAGCGCATGCCACCAGGCGCCAGCAAGGATTCGACGCGGTGGCCGGCAAAGCCGACGGCCGTCTCGACCACGCCCTGCAGCAGCGATTCGGGACGCAATGCATAACCCACGTTGGCGCGCGCATGCACGATGCCCACGCGGTACATTTCGCCCTGGGCGATCAGCAGGCGCTTGCGGGCGGCTTGCGCCGCCAGTTTGTCGTGTTCCGACATGAATTCTCCTCGTAAGGCAGGCTGGACATGGCGAGACCCGCCGGCACAGGTCCGGCTGGTTCCCGCCAGCAGCTTACATCAGCATGTCGCGGTCGGCCTTCAATTCCGCCATGGTGGCGGGCATGGACAACTTTCCTTGACGCAGCATGGCGCGCGCATACGTGACCAGCGCGATAGCCAGCAGTACGAACACGACCGTCATGATCGCCAGGATCTTCCAGCCCAGGCTATCCCAGGCCAGGAAAACGATCAGCACGCTGCCGTAAGCGATGGCAAACAAGCCCGCCACCGTCGCCAGCGCGAAAATGACCACCAGCTGCAGCATGTGATTGCGCACTTCCGACAGTTCGATGGTGGCCAGTTCCAGCCGCGACAACATCAGTCCGACGGCGTTCTTGGCCAGGCCGGCGACCGAGCCGATCAATCCCGGCCCCTGGTGAGACGAAGCAGACTTGTCCATATCGCTCCTGACAGTGGATTACTTGCGGCCCAGGATGAAGCCGACCAGCACGCCGACGCCAGCGGCGACGGCCACCGTGCGCCATGGGTTTTCCTTGACATAACCGTCAGCCTGGGAGGCGAGCTGCTTGGTCGCAACGATGGCCGATGCTTGCGCCTCATGCGCCTTGGCCAGCGCGGCGTCCAGGGTTTTCATACCCTTGACGCGCACTTCATCGGCTTTTTCGCCGGTCAGGGCGGCAGCGGCGCTGAACAGGGCTTGCGCATCCTTGACCAGGGTTTTGACATCGTTATTGACGGTGGTGATATTGTTTTCCAACATGGTTTAGCTCCTTAGCTGTGGATGAATGTAGTTACTATACCTACTTTACTCAAAAACACTATTCCATTAGATCGCGCATATCATCGGCGTGCTCTTCCTCGACAGCCATGATTTTGATCAACAAATGGCGTGTGGTCGGGTCTTTGTCGCCAATTTTCACGATCATCTGGCGATACGACTCGATTGCTACCCGTTCCGCGATCAAATTGGCACGCACCATGCTCTGCACGTCTTCAGAGTCATCATACTCGGCATGACTACGCGCAAGCAATGTTGCAGGATTAAAATCTGGCTTGCCATTCAATTGGACGATGCGTTCGGCCAGCCAATCGGCGTGTTCCTGCTCCTGCTGCGCATGCTCGAGGAACTCGGCCTTGATACTGCCATTGTCGCGCCCGCTCACAGTGTAGTAATGGCGTTTATAGCGCGCAATGCACACCAGTTCGGTGGCCAGCGCCCCATTCAACAGGGTGATCAACTCCTCACGGTCGGCTTGGTAGCCGGCCGTCACGGCGCCGTCGTCCAGGTTTTTGGCGGCAGCTCGGATGGCGGCCGTATCGATGCCAGCTGGAATCTCAACAGATGTTGGTGTCATGATGTTTCCTTTCAAGTCTTGCATGGGTATCCACCGGCCGACCTGCGGCCGGTGCTGCCTGGGTACTGCCGCACTCGGCGGCGACCCAATACTATCGGCGGGCGGGAATCGCCGTGTTATCTTCCGACAGAACGATTTCCACCCGGCGATTCAGCTGGCGATTCGCCGCGCTGTCATTGCCGGCGGCCGGATACGCGGCGCCGTAGCCTTTCGTGGCGATGCGGTCGCGGCTGATGCCTTGCTCCAGCAGCGCATTGCGCACGGATTCGGCGCGGCGCTGCGACAATTCCAGGTTGTGCGCGGAACCGCCTGTGCTATCCGTAAAGCCTTCGATCAGCACGGTGCGCTGCGGGTTGTTTTTCAGCACGTCGGCCAGCTTGCGCGCCGTATTCGCGCCATCGGCCGTCAGGTTCGCCTTGTCCGTGCCAAACAGCACGTCGCCCAGGGTGATCACCATGCCGCGTTCGGTTTTCTTGGCGGCCAGGTCGGCCAGCTGCACTTCCAGCGCGGCGGCGCGGGCGGTGGCGTCACGCGCCGACGCTTCGGCCGATTGCGCCTGGGCCTTGGCTGCTTCCGCATCGGCTTGCGCCGCCTGGGCGCGGGCCGTGGCCTGGTCAGCCTGCTGCGTGCGCGCATCAAGGCGCAATTGGTCACGCTGCTTGCCGGCGTTGGCGATATCCGCCTCAGCTGCCTTCTGCTTGGCGACTTCTTGCGCCGTGGCTATCTTTTGCTTGGCCAGGTAGGCCAGCTTGTCGACTTTTTCGCTATCTTCCTGGCGCGTGGCAGCCGCGTTCGCCGCTTCCAGCGCAGCGCTCGCTTCGCGGAATTCACGTGGCGCATAGGTCGACACGATAGGGTTCGATTGCGCCGCCATGTAGTCGCCACGCGTCTGGTCGAGCAGGCTGGTGGTGGTCGGTGCGGAGCTGCAGGCGGCTACAAAAGCGGCCATGGCCAACAGGCCGGGAAGTGTGGTGTAAGTAGTTTTTTTCATGATGGGGTCCTGGTTATTGTTATTAGTTATTGATTAATTATTGTTTTGGGGCTTGCTGGTTGGCACGATCGAGCTCTTCGCGCATGACGCGGATGTTCTCGTTGATTTCATCGGCGGCGCTGGTGGCCTTGGCCGAGTTGGCCTTGCTTTGCGCCAGCTTGGCATCGGCTTGCGCCTGGTCGGCCAGGTCGCGTGCCGTCTTGTAGTCGCGGTCTTTCAAGGCTTGGTTGGCCATGCGCATTTTTTCGCGGGCCGAACGCATTTCATCGGGAGCCAGTTCGGCGGCGCCGGCGCTGGCAGCGTTATCGACGGCGGCGCGCGACACGGCGACGTCGGCCGTGGCAGGCGTTTTCATGCTGGAACAGCCCGTCATCAGGACGACGGCTGTGGCACATGCGGCGAAAGCGGCCAGCGGGGAAATCTTGAAATCTCGGTTTGTCATTTTTCTTCTCCTGGAGAATGTTAAGCGTGAGGGGTGATGTCAATGCATCTGGAATCAGGAACTGCGTTTGATGTATGACGTTATAGGCTCCGGCTCACCGCATATCCGTTCGGTGCCGCACATAGAGTAAGAAATCGACAATACTTGCATGGGCAACGTGCGCCAGCGCACGCCTGCGACAGCAAAACCTGAAACGGGCCCGGTTTTTAAGCGATTCCTGTAGCATCGTGCTTCTGTTCAGAAAGAAACACTTCTTACCCCACACCCTATGCCACGTTCTATCTCTCTCTCGCGCCGCCAGAAAATCGCCCTCGCCAGCGCCGCCGTGCTGGTCGCCCTGCCCGTCACGGCCGCCGTCGTCCTGCTCAATATGGACTGGAACCGCGCCAAGCCCTGGCTCAATGCGCGCGCCAGCGAAGCGCTGGGCCGGCCCTTCGCCATCGCGGGCGACCTGTCGCTGACGTGGCAGCAGCCACCCGCCGCGGGGCAACAAAGCTGGCGCACCTACCTGCCGTGGCCGCACTTGCAGGCGCAAGACGTACGCCTGGGCAACCCGAGTACCATGGCAGCGGCGGATGAGCAGGCGCCACTGGCCAGCGTGAGCCAGCTGGCGTTTACGCTCAATCCCCTGGCCCTGCTGGACAAGAAAATCATCATCCCGCAATTGCGCTTCGACACGCCGCAGGTGCGCCTGCTGCGCAACAAAGATGGCAAAAACAACTGGACCTTCGACAAGCAGGAGCAGCCATCGCCGTGGCAGCTGGAACTGCAAAGCGTGGTCTTCAGCAAGGGCACTGTGACGCTGGACGATGCCGTCACGCACACGGCGATGCGCGCCGATGTCGACACCATCGCGGACGATGCGCGCTACGGCATCGCCTGGAAGCTGGCCGGCAAATACCGTGGCGAAAACATCCAGGGCGGCGGCAAGGCGGGCAGCGTGCTGTCGCTGCAGCAGCAAGGCACACCCTTCCCCATCCAGGCCGACATGCGCGCGAGCGGCAGCAGCGTGGCCATCGAAGGCACGCTGACGCGCCCGGCAGACCTTGCCGCGCTCGACGTGCGCCTGAAAATATCCGGGCCCAGCATGGCGCGCCTGTATCCATTGACGGGCGTGTTGCTGCCGGAAACGCCGCACTTCAGCACGGAAGGCCATTTGACCGGCACCCTGGCGCCCCGCGGCGGCGAATGGGTCTACGACAAGTTCAGCGGCAAGGTGGGGTCGAGCGACATTAGCGGCAAGCTGGCGTTTTCGGCCAACACGCCGCGCAAGCGCCTGACGGGCGAAGTGCACTCGCGCCTGCTGCAGTTTTCCGACCTTGGCCCGCTGGTGGGTGCCGATTCCAGCGCCAGCAAGAAGGAGCGGGGCGTGCCGTCGACGCAGCCGGCCGGCCGCGTGCTGCCGGTAGAAACATTCAAGACGGAACGCTGGACCAGCCTGGACGCCGACGTGCGCTACACGGCCGATAAAATCACGCGCGATGCCGAGTTGCCGATCAGCAAGCTCGACACGCATGTGGTGCTGACGGATGGCGTGCTGTCCTTGACGCCGCTCAACTTCAATGTGGCGGGCGGCACGCTGAGCTCGCAGATCAAGCTCGACGGCAGCGGCAAGGTCATTGCCAACGGCATCGCGGCCGAGCTCAAGGCCAGTGCCCGCCATCTGCACATCCAGCAACTGTTTCCCCGCCTGCCGGCGCTGCAAGCGAGCATGGGTGAAATCAATGGCGATGCTTCGCTGTCGGCCACGGGCAATTCCGTCGCCAGCCTGCTGGGCAGTTCGAATGGCGAAGTGCGGGCGCTGATCAACCGGGGCAGCATCAGCAAGCTGCTACTGGAAGAAATGGGATTGAATATCGGCAGTATTGTGCTGACCAAGCTGGTGGGCGACAAGCAGGTCAAGCTGAACTGCATGGCCGCCGATTTCGTCGTCACCAAGGGCATGATGCGCACGCGCCAGTTCATCGTCGACACGGACGATGCCCTGCTGCATGTCGATGGCACGGTGAACCTGGCCAATGAGCAGCTGAACCTGACTCTGCAGCCGGACAGCAAGGGCTTGCGCGTCTTTTCGCTACGTTCGCCCCTGTATGTGCAGGGAACTTTCAGCAAGCCCGACGTGAGCGTCGACAAGGGTGTGCTGGCCCTGCGCGCCGGCGGCGCCCTGGCGCTGGCCGTGGTGGCGCCCGTGGCCGCCCTGCTGCCCTTGGTCAATACCGGTCCCGGCGAGGACAGCGAATGTGCAAGCCTGCTGGCCCAGGCGCGCGTCAAGCCGGTGGCGCCAAAACCAGGCAGGACAGCGGGCAAAAGCCGCTGAACGGTACGACAACCGGGGGCATTTACAATTGTTACACCCCTATGTGCGTTGCCGAACAGACCCTGCCTTGTCACAATCCTATTCTGTGATCGTGCCTGAACACGTGGCGATACGAAATTCCACCGGCCACTACCAAGCCGGCGCCACGAGGTCCGAATTCATAGGAGAACTATCATGCAAATCATTAAAAAAATCGCCGCTACCACTTCCGTTGCAGCTCTGCTGCTGAGCTTGACCGCTTGCGCCAACATGTCGGGCCAGGATAAAAACACGGCCATCGGCGCCGGTGTCGGCGCCGTTGCCGGTTCCGTGCTGACGGGCGGCAGCGCCGTCGGCGCAGTCGGCGGCGCCGCCGTCGGCGGCGTGATCGGTAACCAGGTCAAGCCGAAGTAATCGCAGATCAAGAAAGCGGGGTGGGTGCCCAGGCGCCCGCCCCGCTTTTTTGCGTCTGCGGCACGAGGATGAGGAAAATCAGACGAAGACGTTGGCCATGCCGATGGCGCCGCTGTCCTTGACCAGCGCGTAGCAACGGCAGGAGACGGCTTCCAGGCCGGCCGAATCGAGGATTTCGATATTGCCGCGGCTGTAGGTAATCAGTTTTTGCTGTTGCAGCGCGCTGGCCGCCTTGGTCACGCCAACCCGCCTCACGCCCAGGGTATGGGCAAGGAATTCATGCGTCAGGTGAAATTTTTCCGACTGCAGGCGGTCGCGCGTGATCAGCAGCGAACGGGCCAGACGCGCCTCAAGTACGTGAAAGCGGCTGCACACGGCAATCTGGATGGCTTGCGCCAGCAAGGTGTCCGTATAGCGATACAGCAGGCGCTGCAGGGAATCGAGCTGGGCGAACTCGGCGCAGAACTCGGCCCGGCCGATGCGGCTGGCCCTGCCGGAACGTTGCACCACGGCACGCACCTGCGCCAAGTCATGGCCCAGCGCGACGGAAGCGCCCAGCACGCCTTCGCGGCCGACGGAGCCCACTTCCAGGGTCATCCGGCCTTCCGCCACGGCCAGCAGCGAGATCAGGCAGTCGCTGGGGAAATAGATGTGGCCAATAGGCTGGCCCGGTTCGTAGAGCACCTCGCCCACCTCGACCGTGACCGTATCGAACAGCGCCGTCAGGTGCCGCAAGTCGGGCTCGGGCAGGCTGGCCAGCAAACGGTTGCCAGCGTCAAGCGTGCCCGCAGGCGTGCCCAGGCCGGATCGGCCTGTGTCGCGGGACAGGGTCATGCTGGCGTTCCTTGGTGGCATTGCTTTTCCTTGGTGTCGTTACAACTCGACATAATTTTTACTTAGCCTACGGTGCAGTACCGTCCCTGTATGTACGGTGACGCACGGAAGCGGGGCACGCAGCACAGCACACTGGCTGCATGCACGGATAACACGCACTACCCATTTCATTATTTAAAAAAACCAAGGAGCTCTCCATGACCACCACCACCAAATCCCTTCATCCGCTGGTGCTTGCCGCCGCCGTCGCCGTCCTGCTGTTTTGCGGCGTGGGCACGGCGGCCCTGATGGGCTGGCTGCCCTCTTCGCAGCGCGATGCCCAGCCACTGGCGGCCAGCACTTCGGCGGAACAGCTGGCCAGCCTGCAGGCGAACCAGCCACAAACGAACTTGCAGCCTGCCGGCGCGCAAGCGCTGGCTGCCCTGCCGCCGCAGCAACAGCAGGAACCCGTGCGCAAGCCGCAGCCCCAACAGCAACCACAGCAGCAATACGCGGCAGCCCCGGCGCCGCAGGTGTGCGGCAATTGCGGCGTGATCGAGGCCATCCATGAAGTCAATACGCGCGCCGAAGGCAGCGGCGTGGGTGCGGCCGGCGGCGCCGTCGTTGGCGGCTTGCTGGGCAACCAGGTGGGCGGCGGCCATGGCAAGCAGCTGGCCACCGTGCTGGGCGCTGTTGGCGGCGCCGTGGCTGGCAACCAGATCGAAGGCAGCGTGCGCGCCACGCGCAGCTACAACATCGTCGTGCGCCTCGACAACGGCAAGACGCGCACCGTACACCAGAGCGCCGCGCCGAACTGGCGCCAGGGCGACCGCGTGCGCGTCGTCAATGGCGGCCTGCGCGCCATCGGCTAAGCGGTCGGCGGCCAGCGCGCCGCCCGACAATGTGGCACATTACACACACGCCCGGCCTGTCCGGGCGTTTTCTTTTTGGCCATGTTCGTTGGCGTACAGATGAGCTTGCCGTCCCGCGAGATGATGCACTCAGGAAAGCTCAACGGATATCTTCAAGGAGATGCGATGAAAAACGACAAGACAGGCGCCAACCGGATCTGGCTCGGCTTTATCGGTGGCGGCATCCTGGCCACCGCGCTGGGCTTCTGCGCCTTGGACCTGGCGCAATTGCAAGCAAGCGCGCCCGTGTTCGGCGTCATGCTGCTGCTGACGGGCGGCATGGTCAGTTGCCTGGCGGGCGCCGTCGGCATGGCCGGCATGTTGGCCTGGATACCGGGCATGGCAGACGAACACGCCGACCGGCCCCAATAGTTGATCCTTGTGTACGACAGCGTACAGAACACAAGGGAAACAAAGTAGACACTGAGTCATGGCATCAGCGTTCAGCGACCCAGTCGCCGCGCAATGACAAAAAGCCGATGACAGCGCCAGACGCCAGCGCCTCACAAGGCCAAGGCAGTCGCCGTTATCCACACATTACTCTCGGAGGACATATCATGCTGTATACAATCGCCGTCGTACTCATTATTCTTTGGCTGCTAGGCCTGGTAACTTCCTACACCATCGGTGGCTTCATCCACATTCTGCTGGTGGTGGCGGTCATCATGATCCTGTTGCGCCTGATCAGCGGGCGCGGCTTATAGCCCAGGCCGTTAGCGCAGGGTGACAGGGCGGCGCACGTGCAAACGGGCGCCGCCTTTTTGTCGCCTTTTATGTACAGTGTGCACACGCTGGCAAGCCGCGGCATTTTGCAGTAACGTGTGCAGGTAATTCCTGGGTATGTCCCAATAACAACACAAGGAGAAAATCCATGAAAGAAACATTCAAAAAAGGCCCTGGCGCCAAATCCCTGATCGGCATGCTGGTTATCGCACTGGCCGCTAGCGGCTGCGCGGATATGTCCGCCACACAACGTGGCACGGCCACGGGCGCAGGCGTGGGCGCAGGCCTGGGCGCCTTGATCGGCGGCACCACCGGTGGCGGCAGCGGCGGCCGCACGGCTGGCGGCGCCCTGATCGGCGCGGCAGCGGGCGCCGTCATCGGCAATATCTGGTCGAACCGCATGGAAAACCAGAAGCGCGCGATGGAACAAGCTACACAGGGTACTGGTGTGCAAGTGTCGCAGACGGCCGATAACCGCTTGAAAATGGAAATTCCAAGCGACATTTCCTTCGACACCAACCGCGCCGACATCAAGGGCAACTTCCGCCCCATTCTCGACCGTTTTGCCGCCACCCTGAACGAAAACCAGAACACCACGGTCAGTATCATCGGCCATACGGACAGCACGGGCAGCGCTTCCATCAACGAACCGCTGTCGGTGGAACGCGCGGCTCACACACGCGACTACCTGTCCATGCGCGGCGTCTCGCCGACCCGCGTCGTCACGGAAGGCCGCGGCGCCCGCGAGCCTATCGCCTCGAACGCCGATGCCTCGGGACGCGCACGCAACCGCCGCGTGGAAATCTACGTAGCCGAAATGGCACCACGCTAAGCTGACACGCATCAATAAAAAAACCCGCCGGCAAGGTCATTGCCGGCGGGTTTTTTGTCTGTAAAACAGCTTATTTCGACGTCGTTGCCTTCGCGCCGCTCTCACCCTCTTTCGCCACCTTGGCAAAATCGCCGGCCGTCACGATCGAGATGGCCGATGGCTTCAGGTACTCGCGCAAGCCCTGGTTCACTTGCGCCAGGGTCAATGCTGCCACTTTCGCTTCCAGGTCCTTGTCGTAAGCCATGGTACGGTCTTGCGCCAGGTATTCGGCCAGACCACGCGCCAGGCCACTGTCTTGCGTGCGGCCCACTTCTTCCGATTGCAGCCAGCCTTTCTTCGCCTCGACCAATTCCTCTTGCGTAAAGCCGTCAGCCAGCACCTTGGCGATTTCCTCGCGCAGGGCCGCTTCCACCTTGACCGTGTTTTGCGGCGCGCTGATGGCATACGCCATCCAGAAGCCGGCCGGCTCGCGCGATGGCACGGTCACTTGCGAGCCGACGCCGTACGACAGGCCTTCCTTCTGGCGGATGCGGTCCGCCAGGCGGCTGCGCAAGGCGCCGCCACCGAGCATGTGATTGGCGATCAGCAAGGCCGGATAGCTGGCGGCGTCATCCTTGAGGGGAATCGGCTGGATGGCGAACAGCACGCTATTGGCCTTGTCCGGCGTTTCCAGCGTGACTTTCTCGCCACTGACGGGCTTGACGGCGTCAGGAATGCGCACATACGGCTGCTTCGCCTTCCAGCTGCCGTACAGGCTGGCCACTTGCGCCTTCAGCGCGGCAGGGTCGAAGTCTCCCACGGCGGTAAAGGTGGCGTTCGATGCGCCATAGTAGGCGCCATGGAAGGCTTGCACATCGGCTACCTTGATGGCTTTCCATTGCGCCAGTTCTTCTGGCAAGGTGCCGATATGGCGCACATGACCTGGCGGCGTGGCATCGAGCAGGCGGCGGAAGGCGTTCACGGCCTGCGGTTGCGGTTCAGGCAATTCCTGCTCGGCGCGGCCGACGCGTTCGCGCTGCAATTCCAGGAATTCCGTTTCGTTCAGGGCCGGCTTTTGCAGCACTTGCGCCAGCAGGTCCATGGCGGCCGGCAAGTTCTCGCGCTTGCCCGTCAGCATTGCCGTGACGCCCTCGGCGCCGCCCGAGATGGCCACTTGCGTGCCCAGCTGGTCGAATTTGTCCTTCACTTCCTGGCGCGACAGTTTATCCGTGCCGCGCGACAGCAGATTAGCCGTGTAACTGCCCACTGCCCCCTTGCCGCGCAAGCTCTCTTCGCTGCCGATCTGCAATTTCAGCACGACGCTGACGGTGCTGCCCTTGGTTTTCTTCGGCAGCAAGGCGCCCTTCAAACCGTTCGGCAAAGTGAAGCGCGTGGTGCGCGCTTCGATATTGTCCGGGCTGGGATCGAACGCTTCGCCTTGCGCCACCACAGCGCGGCCCGTATAGCCGGCCAGCTGCGGCGCCACGTCGGCGTAGGCCGGCACGACAGTGCGGTCCGGCGCATCGGTAGGAATGAAGCGGCCCAGGGTGCGATTCGAGCTCTTCAGGTATTTCTCGGCCGCCGCCTGCACCTGCGCCGTCGTCAATTTGTCGAGCTGGTCGCGCTGCAGGAAGAACAGACGCCAGTCGCCGGCCGCCAGGGACTCCGTCAGGGCAATCGTCAGGCGCGCCGTGTTCGAGGTGGCCAGTTCGATCTGCTTGTTCAATTGCTGCTTGACGCGCGCCACTTCCGCATCCGTGACCGGTTGCGATTTCAGCTCTTCCAGTACCTTCAACATGGCCGCTTGCGCTGCATCAAGGTTGCCATCGAGTGGCACCAGCGCGCCAAACAGGTTGTAACCGGGCTCCAGGTTGCTCACCGAGTTGTATTCGATCTTGCTGGCCAGCTTGGTTTCCACCAGCGCCTTGTGCAAACGGCCGGCAGGAGCATCCGTCAGCACGTGGCCCAGCACCTCGATGGCGACGGCATCGGGGTTGCCGGACGGCGCCACGTGATAGCCGGCGCCGACGAATTGCGTGCCGCCACTGCGGCGCACCGTCACGGCGCGCTCGCCATCTTGCACCGGTTCGGCCGTGTAGGTCGGCTCGATCACGCGCGTCGGTTTTGGAATCTTGCCGAACAGCTCATTGATCTGCTTCAAGACCTTGGCTTCATCGAAACGGCCCGCCACCATCAGCACGGCATTATCCGGCTGGTAGTACTTATGATAAAAGGCGCGCAAGCGGGGAATGTTCACCTGCTCGATGTCGGAACGGGCGCCGATGGTCGACTTGCCGTAATTGTGCCAATCATAGGCAATGGCCTGGATGCGTTCGCTCGTCACGCCGATCGGATCGCTCTCGCCCATCTCGAACTCGTTGCGCACGACCGTCATTTCACCCTTCTGCGTCTTCGGATTCCACAGATCGTTCTGGTCGATGGCCGCGTTGACCATGCGGTCCGCTTCCATGGCCAGCATCTGGCGCAGGTTGTCGTCGTTGGCGGGGAAGGTGGCGTAGTAATTGGTGCGGTCGTACCAGGTGGTGCCGTTGAACTGCGCGCCCGTCGAGTTCAGGATCTCGACGGGGGTTTTCGTGCCCTTCTTGACGCCGAAGTTGGCGCTGGGCTTGAACAGCAAGTGCTCGAGCAAGTGGGCCATCCCCGTTTCGCCATAGTTTTCATGGCGCGAGCCGACCAGGTAGACGATGTTGGTGGTCAAGGTAGGCTTGCTGGCGTCGGGGAATAGCAGCACGCGCAAGCCATTGGCCAGACGGTATTCGGTGATGCCTTCGACGGAGGTGACTTTGACGGCGGCGCTGCGGTTGGGTGCAGCCTTGCCGGTTTTCTGGGCAGGTGCGGTTTCCACAGGGGTGGCGGCCAGGATGAAGGAAGGCGAAAGGATGCCGGCGGCAAGCAGGAGAGCGGTAATTGGTTTCAAGTCGGAGTCCTATTAACACTACGATATAAAAGTGCGAAAGATGCACAAACGAAAGATGCGTAAGCACAATGCGATACAAACGCAAGAATTGCCACAGGCCCGCGCTGCGTCTTCGCCGCCCAGGGAAATGATTGCCCTCCCAATTTACGGCATACTTATCAGTTACGCAAGTCCTGTCATGGAGCTGTTATCTGCCCGTGTTATACTCCTCAGTTCCAGAACTATCTGCCTGTATATGAGACGAGCTCTCGTCCTGCTCTGCCTTTTTGTTTTCATCGCCTTACCCCAGGCGTTCGCCAGCATGGCTTACGCCAGCCCTTCCCCATTCCAGCATGCAATCGCGGCCGGCACTACTGCCACGCCTGCCTTCGTCGCGGATTGCCTTGACCCCGGCGCCCATGCGGGCCAGCCCGGCGACAACTGCGACGCCGAAGAATGCGACAACGACCCCATCACGCTGTACCCGCCCTCGCGCCAGGGGGCGCCGTTTTGCGCCATCATTTGGCAAGCGGGACCGGGCGCACTTGCCGAAGCGGACGCGCGGCAGGCCACCCGGCCGCCGCGTGTCCGCCACTGACACCGCAGCACGCATCGCATTCAGGCCCGGGGCAATCCGCCGCCGGGCACGCTTTATATTGATTGACTTTACAAGGTTACACACATGGAATGGTTATTTGACCCGACAATCTGGGTCGGCCTGCTGACGCTGGTCGTACTGGAAATCGTACTGGGTATCGACAACCTGATCTTTATCGCCATCCTGGCCGAAAAGCTGCCGCCGCACCAGCGCGACAAGGCGCGCGTGCTGGGCCTGACCCTGGCCCTCGTCATGCGCCTGGGCCTGCTCTCGCTGATTTCCTGGCTGGTGACACTGACCACGCCTCTGTTTTCCCTATGGACATTCTCGTTCTCCGGACGCGACCTGATCCTGCTCATCGGCGGTCTGTTTCTGCTGTTCAAGGCCACCACCGAGTTGCATGAGCGCCTGGAAGGCGTCACCCATGCCCAGACGGGCCCGAAAGTGTACGCCGGCTTCGGCCTGGTGGTGGCGCAGATCGTCGTGCTCGACGCCGTCTTCTCGCTCGACGCCGTCATCACGGCCGTCGGCATGGTGGACAACCTGTACGTGATGATGGCGGCCGTCGTCATTTCCATCGTCGTCATGATGCTCGCCTCGAAGGTGCTGACACGCTTCGTCAACGCCCACCCCACCGTCGTGGTGTTGTGCCTGAGCTTCTTGCTGATGATCGGCCTCTCCTTGGTGGCCGAAGGCCTGGGCTTCCATATTCCGAAGGGATACTTGTACGCCGCTATCGGCTTCTCGATCGTCATCGAGTTCTTCAATCAACTTGCCCGCCGCAACTTCCTCAAGCTGCAGTCGAACGCGCCGTTGCGCGACCGCACGGCGCAAGCCGTCCTGAGCCTGCTGGGCGGACGCAAGGGCCGCGAAGCCGTCGAAGAGCATGAAGTCAAGGAAATACCCGACGTCTCCGCCTTTGGCGTGGAAGAGCGCAACATGGTCAGCGGCGTGCTGACCCTGGCCGAACGCTCGATCCGCTCCGTGATGACGCCGCGCGGCGACGTCTCGTGGGTCAACCTGAACGACAGCAGCGCGAAGATGCTGCAACTGCTGCGCGAAACGCCGCACAGCATGATTCCTGTCTGCAATGATGACCTGGACAATGTGATCGGCATCGCGCGCAGCAAGGACCTGATCGAGGATCTGGTCTCGCATGGCAAGATCGACCCGGCCAGCATGCGCGAAGCCGTCGTCGTGCCGGAAGCGGCCGGCGTACTGAAAGCCATGGAAACCCTGAAGCGCTCGCGCGGGCAGCTGGTGCTGGTGGTGGACGAGTTCGGCACCGTGCAAGGCGTGCTCACGCCCATCGACATCCTGGAAGCCATCGCCGGCGAATTCCCCGACGAGGACGAGCTACCCGACGTGGAAGTGCTGGGGCCCGGCCACTGGCGCATCGACGGCGCCACCGACCTGCATTACCTGGAGCAAGTCTTCGAGACGGAATCGCTGGTCAGCGACGACGGCGAGTACAACTCGCTGGCCGGCTTCCTGCTGGCGCACTTTGAAAACATGCCGGCCGTGGGCGAGGTGCTGGAGCTCGATGACTTGCGCTATGAAATCGTCGAAGCCGACGAGCGCCGCATCGCCTGCGTGGACGTGCGCCGCATCGAGCCCGATCACAGTTTGTAACACAATGGCAAGCGTGCACCGCTTGCCATGCCGTATGCTGGAGTCTGCCTTTTTTGGAGATGCCAACATGAACCACTCCCTGCTACGCCTGAGTTTGCTGGCCTGCGCCGCCATCGGCGCCCAGGCCGGCGCCCAGGCCGCCTCGCCATCCACCGCCATCAAGCCGGGCCTGTGGCAAGTCGACAGCAAGATGGCATCGCCCGATGCCGCCACCGACAACGCCATGTCCATGGTGCTGCAGCAGCTGGGCAACCTTCCTCCCGATCAACGCAAGCAGCTCGAAAGCATGGCCGCCAGCCGCGGCATGGCCATGCCCACCGTAGGCGCCGACGGCGCCGTGCGCGTGACGGCGTGCGTGACGCCGGAAATGGCTGCGCGCAAGCAGATTCCCACGGGCCAGCCCGGCGATTGCAAGTCGAAGAATACCGACATCGCGGGCGGCATGAATATATCGTTCACCTGCGCGAACCCGAAATCGAGCGGCGAAGGCCAGGTACGCTTCAGTGGCGACCAGGCTTTCAGCATGCAGCTGGCGGTGACGACCAGCGCGCGCGGCACGCCGGAACAGGTGAACGTGACGAGCAACGGCAAGTGGCTGGGTGCCAGCTGCCCTGCCCCTGCTACGACGGCAGCTCAAAAGCCGTGACGGAAGCCTATATTAAAAGCGGCGTCGCCACGTCCCGCGTCGCTGGCATTGCCCACCGTGTAGCGGGCACCGTTCTTGTTGTGGATCTTCGCGTAGGACGCGTAGAAATCGCTGCGCTTTGACAGGGAATACGTGAGGCCGACGGCCACCTGGCTGGCGTCGCGGTTGGCCAGGTCGCGGTCATCCTTGCGCACCCATGACGCCAGCAGCTTGAAGCCGCCCACGGGCACGGACACGCCCAGCAAGGTGTCGCGGCTGTCCGAGGACGACATCGACAGGGCCAGCGAGCTGTACGCATTGCTGGGGTCCCACGGCGAACTGCCATAGCCCTTGTTCACGCCCACGGCGACAAAGGCGGTGGCCACTTTCAGGTCGATATTCGCCGCGATCAGGGTGTTGCGCGACGACATGTCGATGGCGGGCAAGGTACCGGAAGCGAGGATGAAGTTGTTCTTGCGCTGGTGCGACACGCTGACATTCACGGCGCCGGCCGAATAGCCCAGGGTGGCGCCATACGCGCGGTTGTTGGCGCTGCTGTACGGCGACTCGCCAAAACTGTAGATGGCGCTGGCGGAGACGCCGCGCAAGGCGGGCGTCACGTATTTGACCGTATTGTCGTAACGTTTCACACTGTAGCCGGCCAGGTTGCTGGCGCTGCCGGCCATGCCGCCCTTGAACGGGTCGGCCACGTCGGTCAGGGTCAGGTATTGCAGGTTGTACTGGCGCCCCAGGGTCAGCGCGCCCAGGCGGCTGTCCAGGCCCACATAGGCTTGGCGGCCGAACAGACGGCCGTCTTCCGACTGGCCCGTGTCGTTCTGCACGCCCGCTTCCAGGGTAAATACGGCGGACACGTCATTGCCTAGCGCTTCGCGGCCCTGCAGCCCAAGGCGCGAGCCGGACGCAGCGCCGCCGGACACCTTGGTGCCGGCGCAATTGGCTGCACAGCCCCGTTCGGCCACGACACCCGCGTCAAGCACGCCATACACGGCAACGTTACTGGATGCGGCACTGCCCGCGCCATCGGCAGCCTGGGCCGGTGCGCCCAGCGCAAATGGCCCCATCCCTATCACAGCAAGCGCAAAATACGAGGTCTTCATGATAAATATCTCGGTCACGTGAGTTGAAACTTTCCGGTATTGATCAGGACATGCGCTGTGTGTCTGATCTTAGTGTTACCTTATCCTCGCTTTTTGTCCAGCCATCAGTGCGTTGTACAACAGAAAACTTCAGCTTAGCCCCGGGAAAAGAGTCGCGCACTGACCACACGCAAGTTTGACCATGATTGGGATACTTACGGCAAAATGGCGTTAAAAGCAGGCCCTGCCGCAAAGCAATGTTCGGTGGCGAACGTTGCGCGATTTGACGCAGGCGGTACACTACTGGTTTTACCGACAGCGGCTCGCCCGTTTTTTCTGCATGCTAGCTATCCTCGAACGCATTGACCCCAACTCCAGCAATATCGACTTGCTGGTGGAATTATTCAACTCACTGCGTCCCAAGCGCCCCCACGACAGCGCTACCGCGATCGCCAACGTGCGCACCCTGCGCCAGCTTCTCAAAGGTAACCCCGCGCAAGCGCGCGCCCTGCACGAATACGTGCTGCGCGTGCTGGCCGCGCGTCGTCACGCCAGCCTGTACACGGACATCGGCGTGCTGTCGAACAGCGGTTTTTTCACGGAATTGAAACGCCGCATCGCCTACCGCATGCTGCCGCCCGCCTTGGGCGACGAGTACCTGAACGACGCGCTCGACCAGGTGCTGTACCTGAAGACCGATTATTTGTGGATCAGCAACGTGCCCGCTACGGATTGGCTGGAACTGTTCGACGTGCTCACCAGCGACGATATCGAACTGGCCGTCGGCGATGGCAATATCATGCTGCCGGGCATGCTGGACGCCATCCGCACCCTGTCCTACCGCGTCTGCGCCATGGGCCTGGAACCGGAACTGACGCGTTTCCACAATGAAATCGAAGTGTTCCAGTCGCCGTTCATGGTGCAGAACACGGAAGTGAACGCCTACCTGGACGCCTACACGAATTTACTGCACGGCAATATCGAGCACATCGAGGATGCGCGCCATTTGCTGGTGATGCTGGACCAGTGCGACGCCGTCATCGCCAAGATCCGCAAGAAGGCCCTGTACCAGGGCACCAGCATTCCCCTCACGTATTTATTGGTGGCGCTGGCGCAAAGCATCGACCGCCTGCGCAAGCTGCTGTTCCTGGTCGACACGAGCGGCGAGCTGCCCGCATCCAGCAACGTGGACATCGCCGCCATCACGGTGGACGCCACGCAGGACTTGCTGCACCCGCAGCCTGTCAGCCGCCGCCGCGCAGGCGCCGTCGGACTGGCGCTGGAACTGATACGCGCGCATAACCACAAGTACAAGGTCAGCGACCTGTTTTCCGACAATATCAACTTGCTGGCACGCAATGTGACGGAAAACGCCAGCCGCACGGGCGAGCACTACATCGCGGAAAGCCGGCGCGAAATGGGCGCCATGTTCCTGTCCTCGGCGGGCGCGGGCATCATCATCGGCTTCATGGCCCTGTTCAAGATATTGATGTCGTATTTGCGCTCGGCGCCACTGGTCGAAGCGTTCATGTTCAGCATGAATTACTCGATCGGCTTCATGTTCATCCACTTGCTGCACTTTACGGTGGCTACCAAGCAGCCGGCCATGACGGCCTCGCGCATCGCCGCCGGCCTGCACAGCAAGGATGGGCGAAATATCGACCTCGACAGCATGGCGGAACTGATCAACAAGGTCTTCCGCACGCAAAACATGGCCGTGCTGGGCAACCTTGCCACGGCTATCCCCACGGCCTGGCTGATCGCGCTCGGCTACAAGGCAATCACGGGCCACCACCTGGTGTCGCCGGAAAAAGCCATGCATCTGCTGCACGATATCGACCCCATCGGCAGCCCCGCCATCTTTTACGCCATGATCGCCGGCGTGTGCCTGTTCGTGGCAGGCCTGATTTCGGGCTACTATGACAACCAGGCGCTGTACACGCGCTGGGCGCAGCGCATCGCGCAATTGCGCGGCCTGGGCCGCGTGATCGGCCAGGATCGCTTGCAACGGCTGGGCTTGTACCTGGAAAACAACTTGGGCGGCCTGATGGGTAATTTTTATTTCGGTATCCTGCTGGGATCCATCGGCACCCTGGGCTTTTTGATCGGCTTGCCGATCGATATCCGCCACATCACTTTCTCGGCCGCCAACTTTGCGACCGCGCTGGTGGGACTCGACCACAACATGAGCTGGCAGCTGGCCGTCAAGTCGCTGTCGGGCATCTTCGCCATCGGCACGGCCAACCTGCTGGTCAGTTTCGGTCTGGCCCTGTGGGTGGCACTGCGTTCGCGCCAGGTGCGTTTCAAGCACGGCATGCAATTGTTGAAGATTCTGGGCAAGCGCTTCCTGCGCTCGCCCATCGTCTTCTTCTTCGGCTCGAAAAACCCGCCACCACTGGCACTGGCCGATGATTCGGCAAACCTGTCACCCACGACCAAGGCTCAAAAATGACCGCCAGGCGCATGCAACCCTGTCTCACCGCCCTACTGCTGTGCTGGACCCTGGCTGCATGCGCCTCGCTGCCCAATGTCAAGAACCTCAATACCACCCTGGAACCCGTAGCCAAGCCCAATGTGATCACGGGCAAGGGCGCCTTGCTGAACGTCAACAGCCGCGCCGCCCTGCTCAACAAGCGCTGGGCCAAGTCCGGCATGGACTTGAAGGCCCAGGCCGCACTGGAAGAGGCGGCCACGGGCGTGCCTTTGATCAAGGGCAACAAGGTAACCCTGCTGTTTGACGGCCCGCAAACCATGGCCGCCATGTTCCAGGCCATCAGCGAAGCGAAGAACAGCATCAACCTGGAAACGTATATTTTCGACCAGGACCCGCTGGGCCTGAAATTTGCCGACATGCTGATCGAAAAGCAGCAATCGGGCGTGACGGTCAACGTCATCTACGACAGCGTGGGCACCCTGGGCGTGCCGCAAGCCTTCTTTGACCGCATGCGCGCGGCCGGCGTGCACCTGGTGGCGTTCAACCCCGTCAATCCCGCCAAGCTCAAGGGCGACGACTGGAAGATCAACAACCGCGATCACCGCAAGGTGCTGATCGTCGACGGCAAGATGGCATTTACGGGCGGCATCAATATCAGCGATACCTATGCCAAGAGCTCGCTGTTCCGCTCGAAATCGAAACCCACCGACAAGAAGGACGTGGGCTGGCGCGATACGCACGTGAAAGTGGAAGGCCCGGCCGTGGCCGCCTTCCAGTGGCTGTTCATCCGCACCTGGGCCCAGCAAGACCAGGCCGACTTGCCGGACGCCAATTATTTCCCCGTGCTGTCCGAAGTGGGCGACAAGCTGGTGCGCGTGGTGGCCAGCGAGCCGGACGGCGGCTTTGAAATCTACAAGGCGTATATTTTAGCCATCCAGGAAGCAAAAAAGTCCATCCACATCACCTCCGCCTATTTCGTGCCCGACCAGCAGACAGTCGACGCGCTGGTCGCAGCCGCCAAGCGGGGCGTGGATGTCACTGTGGTGCTGCCCGGCGTGTCCGACAGCGGCCTGGTATTTCATGCGGGACACGCGCTATACGACCAGCTGCTGGCTGGCGGCATCCGCATTTTTCATTTGAAACTGGCCGTGCTGCACGCCAAGACGGCCGTCATCGACGGCGCCTGGTCGACCGTGGGCTCGACCAACATCGACATGCGCAGCTTCCTGCATAACAGCGAGCTGAACGTGATCGTACTGGGCGACAGCTTCGGCCGCGAAATGGAAAATGCCTTCCAGGAAGACTTGCGCGACTCGGAAGAAATCACCAAAGCGAAATGGGAAACGCGACCCATCTCGGACCGCATGAAGGAGTGGGCGGCGCGTTTCATGAATTACTGGCTGTAAGGCACAGAAGTGTGCCCCGGCAGGTCGGCGTAGGTCGGATTAGCGGAGCGTAATCCGACATCACCACAGCTATGACCAAAGCCAACAATAGCGTCGGACTACTCGTGGCTTCGCCCCGCCAATCCGACCTACAAGGGCCGCAAGCTGGCCCATACCCCGCCCTGGCGCTCGAACGCTTCCGTACTGACCTTTTCAAAGTCGGCACTGCCTTCATTCCAGCTATAGCGCTCGACGCGGATGCAGCTGTCGTCGATACGGATGACATTGAACGAGTTCGACTCGCCCCTGCCCCGCGTGGACGTGGCCGTGCCTGCCTGCACCATCAGGGCAGCGTAGCCGTCGATCTTGTAGCGCGCCGACGTATCGCCCGCATGGCTGGCATGCAAGTGTCCGGCCAGCAACAGGTCCACGCCGCATTCGGAAAACATTTGCAGCGCCAGCGGCGCGCGGTCGACCAGGTCATCCTTGTCGAAATGCTCGGGCAAGTCAAAGGGATGATGCGTGACGATGATGCGCGTCAACCCAGGCGGCAAACTGCCCAGGCGTTCACGCAGGGTACCAATCTGTTCGTGGCTGATACGGCCATCCTTGAACGTCAGGGAGCGGGCCGTGTTGATGCCCAACACGGCGATTTCCCCGTCCACATATTCGGGCGACATATCTTCCGTCACATGGCGCCGGTATTTCACCAGCGGCGTCAAAAAGCGGGAAAAGAGGTTGTACAGGGGCACGTCATGGTTGCCAGGCACCACGATCTGCGGCCCCGGCAAGCTATCGAGGAAATGCCGCGCCTGCTGGAACTGGCTGCTGCGGGCGCGCTGCGTGAGGTCGCCCGAAACCACCACCACGTCCGGTTCCAGGCGCTCGACCAGCGCGCGCAGGGGCGCCAGCAAGGCAGCATCGACCCGGCCGAAATGCAAATCAGATAAATGCACGAGAGTACGCATGGCCTTACTCCCCGGAAGGTGCACGTGCGGGTACCAGCACCGCCAGCGCGGCCGGGCGGATACGATATTGCAGTGGCGTATTCATGATGGTCACCTCGCCATCGGTGGCCACGCGAAGGCGGCGGTGTTTGGTGGCGATTTCCAGGTCATTGGCCGTCAGCATATCGAAGTCCTTGGCTTGTGACAGTTTGCCGAACAGTGCATGCAAGGCCAGTTTCAGCAAGCCCAGGCGGCCCGGACGCTGCGCCACGTACAGGCTCAGCTGACCGCCATCGAGCCGCTCGCGCTCGCCGATATTCAAGCCTTCCATCAGATATTCATTATTGCCGATGAACACAAACGGCGTGCGCCGCGCATGCACGGCGTCATTGAGTTTCAATTGCACGCTGAGGAAGGGATAGCGGCGCAAGGCGGCCACCAGGGCCCAGCTGAAGGCCAGCCACTTGCCCCGTCCCAGCCGGCGCTGCTGCTTTTCGCGGTCGCGCACGATGTCCGGATACAGGCCCAGGCTGGAATTGTTCAGGAAGATGCGGCCATTGACGTCACCCACGTCGACCTGGTGCGGCACGCCCTGCGCCACATTGGCAATCGCCGCATCGAGTTCGAGCGGGATGTTCAAATCCTTGGCGAAATGGTTCAGGGTTCCCAGCGGCAAGACACCAAACGGCGTGCCGCTGCCGGCAACGACGGAAGCGACGGCATTGATGGTGCCGTCGCCGCCACCGGCCACGACGATGGGCGCGCCATCGCGCAGGGCCTGCTCGGCCGTGGCGATCATCTCGGCGCCGCTGGCGGCCAGCGTGATGGCGACGTCGAGTCCCACGACCGCGAATTTCGCTTCGAGCTGCTGCGCCCAGTCGGGCGCGTAGCCGCAGCCGGCGCCCCCATTGATGATGACTGCAATCTTGCTCAGGATCGTTTCCCCTTATTTGGTTTGCCGGATATGCCGGCGGCGGCGCAGGGTCGACACGCCGGCGATGCAGATGGCCAGCCAGCCATAGCTTTCCGCCATGGCCGCCAGCACATCGCTCAGGTAATGCGCGCCCAGGTAAATGCGGCTGAAACCCACGAGCGCCGCCATCAGGAAGGCGCCCAGCGCGATGGCGATGCGCTTGCCCCAGGCGCCCGGCGCCGTCTGGCAAATCAGGTAGGCGGCCAGCAAGCCGTACAGGGCCGTCGAGGTGGCCGTATGGCCACTGGGAAAGCTGTAGGTGCTCAGTGCCGTCGGCAAGATGGGCTCGTCAAAACTGGGCCGCGCGCGGACAAAAATGAACTTTAGCAGCAAGTTCAAAAACATGACGCCCGGCATGGTGATGAGCAGGGTAAACAGCCAGTAGGTGGCGCCCTTGCGGTGCAGATACCAGCCCAGCAAGGCGGCCAGGGTAATGGCGCCGATCACGCCATGCAGGTGCGTGATGACCAGTAGGCAACTGGTGATCCACGGCACGGCATGCTGGTTAAACCACTGCGCCACCTGCAAGTCGATCACCGTAATTTGCTGCATGCCCATCACCGCTTCGGCGATCTCGTGGAATACCACGATGGCCACCAGCATCAGGGCCACGCCGACCGTCATATGCAGGCCCAGCTCGCCCTCGGGCGACAAACGCGCCTCGACGAAGCGGCGCAGTTTCGTGGTCCAGCCCGCGGTCATGCCCATGTCATTCTTCTCTTGCAAACTGCTCTCACTTTCCGGTTCGCGGTGATGATCAAAAAAACCACACCAGTAAAAAAATACTGTTTATTCATACAGTAGCTGTGTTTTCATACAGTAGTTATGCTATTCTGATGACTCGTTCAACACATCTCCCTCAAAGGAATTGTCATGGCAACATTGAATAGCGGTTTTGGCTCACGGTTCGGCCTGGAATACGCCCCAAGCTCTTTCCTCGTCCGCATGGGCAAGCGCGAAATCCTCGTTTGCCGCGACTTCCGCAAGCGCTACTACACCGTCAATCCCTTGATCGAGTGCGGTACGGGCATCGAGCCGGGCTATGTTGAAGTGCTGCTGATGCGCCGTTGGTTGCTTATCTTATCCAAGGCGCATTAAATACGCCGTAAAAATCTACTGCGCGGCGCGATTTGCGGCCTGCGATGCTCGCTGTACTAAAGTACAGCTGCGCTTCTTAGTCACAACTCGTTGCCGCTCGCTACGATTTTTCTCGGCGTATTCCGGGGCTTTCGACACCTTGCTTGAAAGCCTCGTCCGGCCACGCCGGGAGCGCACCAGTACCGGCCAGCGGCAACGCTGGCCGACCCCTCATTACTGTGTGCGTTCCGGTGCGGCCGGACTGGCAGGTGTTTTCACTGGAAACACCTTGTCAAACATATTCGCTTCATACCACAGCGTCACGAACAGCACCATCACGACGGGGCCGATGAACAGGCCCACGAGGCCCAGGGTTTCCACGCCGCCCAGAATGCCGAACAGCACGGCCAGGAAGGGCAAGCGGGTGGCGTTGCCGATCATGCCGGGACGCACGAAGTGATCAGCCACGAACAGCACCACGGTGCCCCACGCGGCCACGCCGATGGCGGCGCCCACATTGCCCTGGAAGACCAGCAAGGCTGCGGCGCACAGATAAGCGAGCGGCGCGCCAAACGGGATAATGGCCAGGATGCCCGTGGCAAACGCCCACAGGGCCGGCGACGGCAATCCGGCGATGGCGTAGGCGATACCGATCAGCACCCCTTCGGCCAGGCCCACCAGCACCAGGCCGTTAACTGTCGCGCGTATGGCAGTGGGAATCTTTTGCGCATAGCGGCCCCAGCGTTCGGGACGCAAGAAATGGCTGCCGACGGCCGTGATCTGACGCGTCAGCGCCTCACCATCCTTGTAAAAGAAAAACAGGCACAAAAAGGCCAGGCCGAAGTCGACCAGGCGGTGGAACACGTCCGCGCCAAGGATTTTCAGTATGTCGCGCGCCGAATGAAATCCGCCCACGGCGCTGCCCGCAAAAAAGTGGCCCAGACCATGGGGCTGGCTCAGGGTGGCTAGCCACCAGTCGCCGATGGCGCTGCCCGCCAGCGGAATGTGCGCCACCCAATCCGGCATGGGCAAGCCGTTGGTATTCGCGTTGACGACGAAATTGGCCAGCACAGGCACTTCTCGCGCAGCCTGCGCCACACCGAACAGCACGGGAATGATGAAGATGCAGGCGAACACCAGGGTCAGCACGGCCGCCGCGATGATGGTGCGCTGGCCCAGAGCCGCGCGCACGCGCAGGTACAGGGGCCAGGTGGCCACGCACAGGATGCCGGCCCACACGAGCGGCAAAAAGAAACGCTGCATGACGAAGGCCGTCACGGCGATCAGGGCCAGGGAAAAGCCTGCGCTGACGATGTCGCGCTGGGTATCGCTCATACCACTCCATTCGAGCCCCGCACCGGGGATAGGGACGGGGCTTGCTTACGCGCCAGTTGCGCAGGCGTAGCGTAACACGGCGGCATGGCAATTTATACGAGGCCCAGCTCCACCGGTTTGACGCCGGCAAACACATGATCGAGTTGCGCCGGCGTCAAACCGAACGTGCGGCGCAGCAAGCCGCCCAGCACGGCGCGGTATTCATTGAGCACGGGCATGTCGCGGTTCTGGAACAAGTTCGCCTGCGAAATCGCCAGCTGTTCGCCCGCCACCTGCTTGCCCTTGATTCCGCCACCCAGCACCCAGAACACGCTGCCGTGGCCGTGATCCGTGCCGCGGTTGCCGTTTTCGCGGAAGGTGCGGCCAAATTCGCTGACCACGACGACGACGGTATTGCGCCACTCGCTGCCCATTTCCTGAGAAAACGCGGCCAGGCCACGCCCCAGCTCATCGAAGCGCCCCGCCAGGTAGCCGGTGGCACCGCCCTGCCCCACATGCGTATCCCAGCCGCCCACGTCGACGAAGCCGATGTTGTATTTGTCCTTCATCAAGCGGGCGATGCGCTGCGCTTCCAGTTCAAAGCCCTTGGTACTGATGGCGTTGCGGTTGGCCGCCTGCATCTCGCCCGTCAATTCCTTCGTCACATCGTCGCGCACGGCAAAGCCCGCGCTGACGGGTTGCTGCAAGGGTGTGCCCTTGTACATGGCGGCGATGACCTGACTTTGACGCGCATCAATCCCGGACTTGCCCACGGAGCGCAGCCCCATGTTCGGTACCTGCACACCGCCCTGGAAGATCAAGGGCAGCTGGTCCGTAAAGGAAATGGCGTGGTTGCCCTGGTTGCTATTGAGGCTTTGCGCCAGCCGGTTCAAAAAGCCCGAGCGGAAATCGCGGCGTCCGCCGATCTCCTGTCCCAGTTCGATGCTGTCCTGCGTCTCGAAATGGCTGCGCGTCAAATCCGTCGTGCCCGCAAACGGGATGAAGGCCGCCTCGCCGCCGTTGAACATGGGGTAAACGGTCTCGCGCAAGGCCGGATGCAAGGCCCAGTCGCTATTGAGGGCCAGCGCGCCGTTGTCCGCACCCGGTTTCGCAATGGCGATATTCGGCCGCGATGCATAGTAAAAATCGCTGCCGACCGGTACCAGCAGATTGTTGGCGTCATAGCCGCCGCGCAAGAAGACGAACAGCAGTCTGGCATTCGTGGCGGGCGCGGCCAGCAAGCTACCCGCGTGAGACAACAAGGGAGCGGCAGCCAGGGCTTTCAACAGGTCACGGCGGTTCATGGCAATCCTTTCAACGATGCATCATTTCTGGCGAAGAGAGCAAAAAAGTGTTCCACTCCTGCGGCGAGGCGGCCTGCTCCAGAGCCTGCCGCGTGGCGGAACTCAAAGCCGGCTGCAGCGACTGGTAATACAGGGCGCTGGCCAGTTGGGGAAACGCTATCTTTTCCTGCTGCTGCGGGCCCTCCGTCTTGAACAGGCCGGCGCTGCCCGAGCCGATGGTGCGGGCGATATCGAAGCGCGTCGTCATCTGCCCGGGGCTGGCCCAGGATGCATCCGTCAAGGGGTAGCCGTCCGGCGTCTGGCGCCCGTACAGGGGCTGGCCCATGCGCGAGAGCCAGTTCAGCATGGGACCCGCGTTCAGGATGGGCTTGTCGTCATAGCTGAGGCGCACGGCCGACACCACATAATGCATGGGGTCCTTGAATTTCTTGCCCAGCGATTGCCTGAACTCCGGGCTGCTGAACATGGTCTGCAGCACGTCGGCGATCATGCCATCGCTTTTCTGGAAGGTAGCCGCCATGCGCGCCACCAGCGGCTCGGGCGGATTGTCGCCGACGAAATACTGCGCCAGCTTGCCGCTGATAAAGTGCGCGGTGGCGGGACTACGGCTGAGGCGGTCCAGCGCTTCATCGAGCTCGGCCAGTCCCCTGCCCTTCACCGTTTGCCCGAGAAATTGTTTATCGCCGTAATCGTGGCGGTTCGGATTGAACTCGAACAAGCCCCGGCGCACATATTGCGACTGCAGCGCCGGCTTGACTTTCGGCGTATCCGGTCCCAGGTTGACGCCCACCCCCGTCAGGATGCGCGCCAGCTCTTGCACGTCAGCCTGGCTGTAGCCGCCGTTGACACCCAGCGTGTGCAGTTCCATCAGCTCGCGCGCATAGTTTTCATTGATGCGCTTGACGGCATTGGCTTCATTGTCCAGGTAGCGCAGCATGGCCGGATGGTGGACGGTTGCGCCCAGCAAGTCGCGAAATTTCCCCAGGGCATGTGGCGCGATGGCGTTCGCCTCATAATCGCCCACCATGGCGCGCAAGTTGTGCTTGCCCTGGTGCACGCTGAAATGGTTGAGCCAAAACCAGCTCAGCTGCTGTTGCAACTGGTTGGTCGAATACACGTCGAGCAGCAGGGAGCGCGTGGCCGCCTCGCGCGCCAGGCGGTTGAGTTCCTGCTGGTACTCCTTTTGCGCCTGCTGCTTCGCCATGTCGTCCATCACGCCGGCCGACTCCTTGCGCTTTTGCTCCATGGATAGCACCAATTGATCCAGCGGCACCTGGCTGATGGTCATGGCGTCGATTTGCGCGGCGATAGCCGGCGGCAAGGCTGCTTTTCGTGGATGCAACTGCGCCTGCAGGTAGGCGTTCCAGCCTTGCGCCTGTACCTGGCGCACGCTGCCCCCATTCACGCCCCAGCTGACCCGTTCCAGCATGGCAATGTCCTGCGCGGAACTGGTCTGCGCACGAGGATCGGACTGGACGGCAGGTCCGGTTGCGGCGCAGCCGGCCAGCAAGAGCAGGGAAATCAAGGTGGTCGGCAATAATCGGGGCGGGGTCATGGCGGTCCTTCAAGCGGTTTCATGCAGAATGCTTGAGGGTACGCCCAGGTTGACCCGCACATGATTGCCATTTGCAACGAGTTGTAATCAAAGATGTTATTTTAATAATTCTGCACACTTGTCGCGCAGGAAATCGCGCAGCTGCAGCACCAGCGGCGTCACCTGGGCCCGGTGCATGCACAGCAGCTGCAAGGGCGTGGCTTCGCCCGCCACCTCGGGCAGCAGCACGTGCAGGCGGCCCGCCGCCACATCCCCAGCAACGTCGAGCCGTGATTTGTAGGCGATGCCCAGGCCCGCCACGGCCCAGCGCCGCACCAGCTCAGCATCGTCCGCGCTGCGGTTGCCGCTCACTTGGACGGTAACTTGCTCGCGCTGGGGCAGGCGGTAAAAGGTCCAGCGGTCGTGCATGCCGTCTTCCAGCGCGAAGCGCAAACAATTGCGCTGCGACAAGTCTTCCAACGCCAGCAGGGGGCCATACTCGCGCAGGTACGCGGGAGAGGCCACCAGCACTCTGTCGTTGGCCGGCGCGATGGGCATGGCGATCATGCTTGAATCGTCCTGCTGCCCGTAACGCAGGGCAATATCGACTTGCTGGCGCACCATGTCGGCCACCCGGTCGCTGACGCTGAGCTGGTAGTGCAGCTTCGGGTGGCGCGACTGGAATTCGTCCAGCCAGCCCAGCATCAGGTTGCGCCCCAGGTCCGAAGGCATGGCAATTTTCAAGGTTCCGCCGAAACTGTCCTTGCCTGCCAGCAGCGCATCGTGGCCCGCGCGCAGCAGGCGCAGCGCTTCGCGCGCGTGCTCGAGGTATTGCGTGCCTTCCGGCGTCAGGCTCAGCGAGCGGGTCGTGCGGGTCAGCAGGCGCAAGCCCAACTCCCCTTCCAGGCGCTTGACGGCGGCGCTCGCCAGCGCAGGCGAAATGCCGATCTCGCGCGCGGCCGCCGACAGGCTGCCCCGGTCGGCCGTGCGCACAAACACCTGCAAGTCATCGAGTCGCAGCAATTTTCAGCATTCCTTTGAAAGTGTTTCGGTACGCGCCCTCTTTTTCCTGAGCGCGAAAGCAACCATCATACGTCATCGCCTCCCCACTCTTGACCAAGGATTAGCATGAAAGCCATCGCCTACCACCACAGCCTGCCCATCACGGATGAAGATGCCCTGCTCGACATCGAGCTGCCCACGCCCGTCGCCACGGGGCGCGACCTGCTCGTCTCAGTCCAGGCCATCTCCGTCAACCCCGTCGATACCAAGGTGCGCAATAACCGTGCACCAAAAGATGGCCAGCCGGAAGTGCTGGGCTGGGATGCGGCCGGCGTCGTCACCGCCGTCGGCCCCGACGTGACCCTGTTCCAGGTGGGCGACAAGGTCTGGTACGCGGGCGCCATCAACCGCCCCGGCAGCAACAGCGAATTCCAGCTGGTCGACGAGCGCATCGTCGGTCACATGCCGGCCAGCCTCGATTTCGCTGCGGCCGCTGCCCTGCCCCTCACAAGCATTACAGCCTGGGAATTGCTGTTCGACCGCCTGCAGATCAGCCGCGACAAGATTCTGACGGGCAAGTCCCTGCTGGTGATCGGCGCGGCCGGCGGTGTCGGCTCCGTGCTGGTGCAACTGGCGCGGCAATTGACGGGTGTCACCATCATCGGCACGGCCTCGCGCGAGGAAACGGCCGCCTGGGTCACGGACCTGGGTGCACACCACGTGATCGACCACAGCTTGCCGCTGGCGGGGGAAATCACGCGCCTGGGCTTGCCACCCGTCGATTATGTGATCAGCCTGAACCAGACCGACAAGCATTTCGACCAGATCGTCGAATTGATCGCGCCGCAAGGCAAGTTCGCCCTGATCGATGACCCCGAGCACGTCGACGTGCGCAAGTTCAAGGGCAAGAGCGTGTCGCTGCACTGGGAACTGATGTTTACCCGTTCGCTGTTCCAGACGGCCGACATGGTACGGCAGCATGAATTACTGGAAGAACTGGCGCAGCTGGTGGATGCCGGCATCATCAAGACAACCCTGGCCGAGCGCTTCGGCAGGATCAACGCGGCAAATCTGAAGCGCGCGCACGCCCTGCTGGAAAGTAACACAGCAAAAGGGAAAATCGTGCTGGAAAATTTCCAGTAATCAGGTAATCAAAATGGCCCGGAAATCGTTGACATTCGTCAAGGTCGGGCCCGTGATTACACTATCTCCCAGCGCCTGGAAGAAGCCGTGGCCATCGTTCTTGTCGAGGCTGTCGCGGGGCTTGATGCCCAGCGCCCAGGCGCGCTGCAGGGTGTCGGGCGCCAGGACCGCGCCAGCGATGTCTTCCTGGCCGTCGACGCCATCCGTGTCGCCCGCCAGCGCGTGGATGCCTTCCTGACCTTCCAGCGCGATACCCAGCGCCAGCAGGAATTCCACGTTGCGCCCGCCGCGGCCTTTGCCGCGCACGGTGACCGTCGTTTCGCCGCCCGACAACAGCACGCACGGGGCGGGGAACGGCTGGCCCCGCAAGGCCGTTTGCAGCGCGATGCCAGCCATGACTTTCCCCACGTCGCGCGCCTCGCCTTCCAGGCTGTCGCCCAAGATATACGCCTTGACGCCGGCCGCGCGCGCCACGCTAGCGGCCGCTTCGAGCGCCATCTGCGGCGTGGCGATCAGGGTCGTCTGCGTGCGCGCCAGGCGGGGGTCATCAGGCTTGACCGATTCGCCGCGCCCGCTTTCCAGCGTTGCTCGTATGCTGTCCGGCAAGTCCATGCCATAGCGGCGCACGATGGCCAGCGCATCCTCGCAGGTGGTGGCGTCGCCCACGGTGGGGCCGGAAGCGATATCGCCGAGCTTGTCGCCGGGCACGTCGGAAATGGCCAAAGTGATGACTTGCGCCGGATGGCAGGCGGCCGCCAGCCGGCCTCCCTTGATGGCAGACAAATGCCGGCGCACGCAATTCATTTCGCCGATGGTGGCGCCCGATGCCAGCAGCGCGCGGTTCAAGGCTTGCTTGTCTTCCAGGCTGATGCCATCCAGCGGCAAAGCCAGCAGGGAAGAGCCGCCGCCCGAAATCAGACACAGCACGGTATCGTCGGGCTGCAAGTTGGCGACCAGGTCAAGCATGCGCTGCGCTGCCTGCATGCCGGCAGCATCGGGAACGGGATGCGAGGCTTCGACGATCTCGATGCGTTCACACGGCACGGCATAGCCGTAGCGCGTGACGACCAGTCCCGACAGCGGCCCCGGCCAGTGCCGTTCCACGGCTTGCGCCATGGCGGCCGACGCCTTGCCGGCGCCGATGACGATCAAACGCCCCTTGGGCGCGGGCGGCAGATGGGGCGGTATGCAGTGCGATGGCTGGGCCGCCGCGATGGCGGCGTGGAACATGGCTTGCAGCAAGGCGCGCGGCACTGGGGGCGTCGTCATTGTGTTCTCCTCGGGTATCCGATCCCGATCATAGCAGGGCCGACGCTGCCCGCGCCAGCGGGTGCCAAATTGCTTGGCAGCTAGAATAGCGTCTTGAGCACATCACAGGAATACCATGAGCGACGCCATCGAATGGACCAGTCTTGCCCGCACTTTCGGGCTGTTTACCGTCACGGCCGTGGCTGAACTGCTGGGCTGCTACCTGCCCATGCTGTGGCTCAGCAACAAAGGCAGCGCCTGGCTGCTGTTGCCGGCCGCCATCAGCCTCTTGATCTTCGTGTGGCTGCTGACCTTGCATCCAGCCGCCAGCGGCAGGGTGTATGCCACGTATGGCGCCATCTATATCGCCACGGCCCTGGGATGGCTGTGGCTGGTCGACGGCATCACGCCCGCCTGGACGGACATCGCGGGCGTGGGCCTGGCCCTGGCCGGCGCCGCCGTCATTGCCATGGGGCACAAGGCGGCTTGATGTGCATCAGGCACCATGCGCGCGGAAATTCGTTTCCGCCGACCATGCCGCGCTGGCGCGGGCCAGCAACACGGCTTCGCCATCGGCCAGCCAGTCGTCCGCATCGGCGATCTTCCACATGGCTTGCAGCAGCTTGCGGCGCAGATCCGGGTCATCGATTTCATCGAGCAGGCTGTCGATCACGCCATTGGCCAGCTGCACGGCCCCATGCACGGTCGACGTCAGCATGTCGTCGCACAAGTCTTGCAACAGTTGCTGAAAAGTGGCTGGCGCCAGGTCGATATGCTCGAGAATCTTGCTGCGGTGCATGGCTTGCAGCTCGGCGCTGGCCAGGTTGCCGTCGACTACCATCATCAGGGCCAAAATACGGCCCGCTGCCTGGGGACTGTTCATTTCATAGGTACGCATGATTTTCTACTTTCTCAGTTACTTAATTAAAAAGCGTTAACAAGCGCGCCACCGCCTTGCGGGGCGCGCCGTACTGCTGTTTATTTCTTGTCGCTGCGGGTGATGAATACGCTCGCCACGCAGCTCGATACGATCAGCACTGCCACCACCAGCAACGAAGCTTCCACCGGCACGTGGTACCACGGCATGATCAGCATCTTGGCGCCGATGAACACCAGCACCATCGCCAGGCCATATTTGAGCATGTGGAAGCGGTCAGCCACGTCCACCAGCAGGAAGTACAGGGCCCGCAATCCCATGATGGCGAACAGGTTCGACGTGAAGACGATGAACGGGTCCGTCGTGATGGCGAAGATCGCCGGGATCGAATCGACCGCGAACACCAGGTCCGTCACCTCGATCAGGATCAGCACCAGGAACAGCGGGGTGACATAGCGCAAGCCACCCTTTGCCACGAAGAAACGCTCACCATGGTCGCCGTCCGCTACCCGCAAGTGGCGGCGGGCAAAGCGCAGCACGGGGTTGTTCGCCACGTCCGGCTCTGCATCGGCCGCCACCAGCATGCGCATGCCGGTAATCAACAGGAAGGCGCCAAACAGATACAGCACCCAGCTGAACTCGCTTACCACCCAGGCCCCGGCCATGATCATCACGGCACGCATGACGATCGCGCCCAGCACGCCGTAAATCAACACGCGGCGCTGGTACTGGATCGGCACCTGGAAGGCGCTGAAGATCAGCAGGAAGACGAACACGTTATCGACCGACAGCGCTTTCTCGATCAGGTAGCCGGAGAAAAATTCCAGCGCCTTCTGGTTGGCGATCTCGGGACCGGCCGTACCGTTCAGATACCACCACAGGCCGCCGTTAAACAGCAGGGCCAGGCTGACCCACACCAGCGACCAGGTCGCCGCTTCCTTGACACTGACCTTGTGCGCCTTGTTGCCGCCGAAGACGAACAGGTCCAGTGCCAGCATCACCAGGACAAAGGCGATGAAGCCGGCCCACATGGGTGCCGTCGCAATACTTTCCAGGCCGTTCATCGGTGGCCTCCGCAACTGTCTGTCTCTATCCTGATGCCCATGGCACTCTCCTTGCATGAATTGAGCAGCCATCATAGTCTGAATATAAACATCGAACAAATCGAATATAATTGACGAATACATCGAAAAAATCGATGTATTTATTTCAGGGAAAAGTATGTCCACACTTAACTTCAAGCACTTGCGCTATTTCTGGATGGTGGCCAAGACGGGCAGCATCGCCCGCGCGGCCGAACAGCTGCACCTGACGCCGCAATCGATTTCCGGGCAGCTCAGCGAGTTTGCCGACACCCTGGGCGTGGAATTGTTCCGCCGCAGCGGGCGCCAGCTGGAATTGACGGATACGGGCCGGCGCATCCTCAGCCATGCCGAAAGCATTTTCAGCACGGGTGACGCATTGCTGGAAATCGTGCGCGACCAGTCGCGCACGGCGACGACGACGTTTCGCGTGGGCTGCGCCGATTCCGTGTCGAAACTGATTGCCTGCCGCCTGGTCGCGCCCGCGCTGGGCCTGGCCGAACCGCTGCGCATCATTTGCCGCGAAGGGCGGCTGGCCAGCCTGCTGGCGGACCTGGCCGTGCACCGGCTCGACCTGATCATGGCGGACCGGCCCATGCCTGCCCATTTGAGCGTGCGCGGTTTTAACCATTTGCTGGGCGAAAGCGGCATGACCCTGTTCGGCACGCCAGCCCTGGCCGCCACCCTGACTGGAGGCTTCCCGCAATGCCTGGATGGCGCACCGCTGCTGCTGCCCGGTGAAGACTTCGCCATTTACGGGCGCTTGCTGCAGTGGCTAGGCGACAATCATCTGCACCCGCGCATCGTCGGCGAATTTGACGACAGCGCCATGATGAAGGCCTTCGGCCAGTCCGGCGCCGGCCTGTTTTTCGCGCCCACCGTCATCGCGCCCCAGGTCTGCGAACAGTACGCCGTGATGGCGCTGGGCCGGGTCGACAGCCTGGTCGAGCAAGTCTACGCGATCACCACGGAACGGCGTTTGAGCCACCCGGCCACCATCGCCATCAGCCAGAGCGCGCGGCACGAACTGTTCGTGTAAGCCTGTTCAGTCGCTGACCACGATTTTGCCCGGCTGCCCGCCCCGCTCCTGCAGCGCATGCGCGCGCCGCAAGGTGGCCGCGTCCATGGGCGACAGGCGCTGCTGCAGCGTGTGGCGCAGCACGCCCTCGTCCAGCAGTGCCGCCACGCGGGTCAGGATGCGCTGCTGTTCCTGCATATCGCCGGTGGCGTACAAAGGCCGCGTAAACACCATTTCCCAGTGCAGGGAAATGCTCTTGCCCTTCAGCGGCGCCGCATCAAAAACATCGTGGTCATCGATGACGGCCAGCTTGCCGTGCGGCGCGATCAGCGCCACCAGTTCCGCGACATGCTGCGCCGTATGCGACAGGGCGGCGATATGGTGCACGGGAGCCACGTCCAAGGCCGCCACCTGTGCCGGCATGGGCAGCGCATGGTCGATCACGTGATGCGCGCCCATGGCCCGGCACCAATCCGCGCTGTCCTTGCGCGAGGCGGTGGCGATCACGGTCAATCCCGTCAACTGGCGCGCCAGCTGGATCAGCAGCGAACCGACGCCGCCCGCGCCGCCCAGCACCAGCAGGCTGCCCCGTGGCTGCCGGTCGCCGGGCGTGATGGCAAAGCGCTCGAACAGCAGCTGCCACGCCGTCAGTGCCGCCAATGGCACGCTGGCCGCCTGTGCACAATCCAGGGTCGCCGGCATGCGCGCGGCAATGCGCTCGTCGACCAGGTGGTATTCGGCGTTCGCGCCCGTGCGGTCGAAGGAGCCCGCGTAATACACGGCCTGTCCCGGCGCGAACAGGGTGACCTCGCTGCCGACGGCATGCACCATGCCGGCCGCATCCCATCCCAGGGTCACGACACGCTCCGGCACGTTCACAAGCCCCGCGCGCACCTTGGTGTCGAGCGGGTTGACGCCCACGGCGCGCACTTGCACCAGCACCTCGCGCGGGCCCGGCACAGGCAAGTCTCCCATCATGTCGAACAAGCCATCGTTCTCCTCCAAGCTACTGCCCTTCCTGAATCCAATCATCTTCATTGCATGCTCCCTGCAGTTAAAAGCCCATGGTAAGCAGCCACGCGACAAAGAAAAATATGCTTCAATGCGTTTCACACCTGACCAAACTGTCATGAATCATGCAAAAGCAGAATACCGATAACCTCTCCGGCGTGGCCCTGTTCGTGCAACTGGCACAGGCGGGCAGCTTTGTCGCCGCCGCGCGCCAGGCCGGCATTTCGCCGTCGGCCGTCAGCAAGAGTCTGGCGCGCCTGGAGCAACGGCTGGGCGCGCGCCTGTTCCAGCGCAGCACCCGCCAGCTGAGTCTGACGACCGAGGGCAAGCTCTTTCTCGCGCGCAGCGAGACCATCCTGGCGGAAATGCAGGTGGCGCAGGAGGAGCTGGCGGGCACTCTGGCGCCGCGCGGCCGTCTGCGCCTGGGCTTGCCGGAACTGGGCGGCCTGTTCCTGTCCGCGCTGGCCGAATTTTCCCGGCAGCACCCCGCCATCGCCCTGGACCTGGACTTTTCCGACGCGCTGGCCGACGTCGTCGGCGATGGCTTCGACGCCGTCATCCGCATCGGCGCGCCCCGCGATTCGCGCCTGGCAGCCCGCAAGCTGGGCCAGTTCCGCTCCTGCCTCGTGGCCTCGCCCGCCTACCTGGCGCGCCACGGCACGCCCAGCCATCCTCTTGAGCTGCACCAACATGACTGCCTGCACTACCGTTTCCGCCACAGCGGCAAGATCGAACAGTGGCAGCTGCGCCAGGAGGCGGACGCTGCGCCCCTGGACTTGCCCGTGTCGATGGTGTGCAACAACGTCGATGCGCGCCTGCACTTCGCCCGGCAAGGCCTGGGTATCGCCTGGCTGCCCGACTTTCATGTGCGCGGCGCGCTGGCCGAAGGCAGTCTGGTCGAGGTGCTGAAGGACTACGCGATCACCGATCATCGGGCCCACAGTTGCTGGCTGCTGTGGCCGTCCGGGCCGCACCTGGCGCCAAAAGTGCGGGCGCTCGTCGATTTCCTGGCCGAGGCAGGCATTCTGTTGCCAGCCGCCCACGGATCAGGCGCATGAAATACATTTGCACAAATATATCGATATAATGGCAAGTCTCCCCGACGCCCTGCGCGCCCTACCCTGGACTTGCCGCAATGAAGCACTTGCACGACATCCCCTCTGCCTTCAAGCATGAATTTGCCAACCCGCGCCTGTGGTGGTCGCGCGCCGTCGTCGTCGGCATGGCCGCCATCGCGGGCCTCGTCGTCGTCGGCTTTACGTGGCTGGCGGAGGAAGCACTGGACCTGTTTCTCTTTTTTAACGGCAAAGCCTGGTGGTTCGCCCTGCTGTGGACACCAGCCTGCGCCGCCTTGCTGGTCTGGCTGACGCGCCGCTACGCCATGGGCGCGGCCGGTTCCGGCATCCCGCAAGTGATGGCCACCCTGGACCCGGCCGTGGCGCCCGAGCAGCGTTCGCTGTTCGTCTCCCTGAAGCTCAGCGCCGCGAAGATCGTCCTGACGGCGGGTGGCTTGCTGGGGGGATTGTCACTGGGGCGCGAAGGGCCGTCCGTGCAGATCGCCGCCGGCGTGATGCTGGCCGCGCGCCGCTGGCTGCCCCGTCACTCGCAGGTGAGCGCCCATTCACTGCTGGTCGCGGGCGGCGCGGCCGGCATCGCGGCCGCCTTCAATACGCCGCTGGCAGGCGTCATGTTTGCCATCGAGGAGCTGTCGCGCTCGCCCGAGCAGCGCAACAGCGGCCTGATCGTGGCAGGCATCGTGCTGGCCGGCATGATGGCTGTGTCGATCCACGGCAACGCTACCCACTTCGGCATCATCCACCCCGGCCCTATCGGCCTGGCGCTGGCCTTGCCCGGCTTGCTGGTGACCCTGGTGGCGGGCGTGGCCGGCGGCCTGTTTGCGCGGCTGCTGCTGGCCTCCGCCCGGGGCAATCCGCTGGGACGATTGTCCGCGTGGAGAAAAGGCCGGCCCGTGCTGTTCGCCGCCATCTGCGGTCTGCTGGTGGCAGCCATCGGCATCGCCAGCCATGGCGCCACCTTCGGCAGCGGCACCGTGGCCACGCGCGCCATGCTCGATGGCGCCAGCGACGCCTCGCCCGCCTTTGTTGCCTTCAAATATGTGGCCACCTGGCTGACCGTCTGGTCGGGCGTGCCGGCAGGCATCTTCGCGCCCTCTCTGGCCATCGGCGCAGGCATCGGCCACGATATCGCCGTGCTGCTGCACTACCCGCACGCGCCTGCCCTGATCGCGCTGGGCATGGTGGGTTTCCTGGCCGCCGCCACGCAAGCGCCGCTGACAGCTTTCATCATTGTCATGGAAATGGTCGACGGCCACGGCATGGTACTGAGCCTGATGGCCTGCGCCGTGGTGGCCAGCACCGTGTCGCGCGTGCTCAGCGAACCGCTGTACGGGGCGCTGGCGCAGTTGCAGCTGCAACGGCTGCCGGCGCCACCCAACTAAAAATGGCTGCAGGGGCGCAGCAAACGGCCCTGCTGCCAGGCGCAGAGGGTGCGCGTGCCGCCCTCGCCCCAGCTGCGCTCCAGGCCGTGCTTGCGACCGTCGACATACTCGACGGCGTGCAGTGGCGTGCCATCCTCGCGCCAGCTTTGCGTGCTCAACATGACGCCATCCTCGAACAGGATTTTCTGGTCCAGCTGGCCATTCGCGAAATATAGCAGCGACCAGCCCTGCGGCTTGCCATGCAGGAAATTGAGGCGCGACTTTTCACGGCCATCCGGCCACCACGTCTGGTGCAGGCCGTTGCGCTGGCCTTCCAGATACGGCCCCCGCTCAGCCAGCCTGCCATTCGGATGAAACGCTTGCGCCTCGCCCGACAGCACGCCATCGGCAAAATGCGCGCGGTTGCTCACCTGGCCATGGGCATCAAAGCTCAAGTATTCGCCATCGGCGGGCTGGCCCGCCTGGTACCGCAATTCACGGCTCAGCTGGCCATTCGCATGATAATGGCTGTGCAAGCCCTCGAACTCGCCGTCGCGGTAAGCCTTGCGGCTCTTCACCACGCCGTTCGCATGGTACTCGACGCTCACGCCGTCGAAATCGCCCTCCCCGTTGCGCTCTTCCAGCAGGGCCAGCTGGCCATCGGCGAAATACACGCTGCGCTGGTAGGCGTAGCGGGGCGACGCCACGTCGGCGTCCAGCAGCCAGGCATCCATGTGCAGCTTGCCTGGCGGCTGCGCGAAATGCAGCTGCCAATGCCAGGCCTGGCGGGCCGCATCATGGCGCAGCGGCGCACGCTGCTCGTACACGGCCGCAGCGGGTACGGCGGGCTGGTAATCCGCGTCGAAATGCAGGGTGGCCGGCGATTGCCCGGAAGGCAAGGCCAGGATGGCCGACTCATTGGCCATGGAAATGATGGGAGAACTGGCCAGGACGGTGGCCAGCAAAACGGGTATGACTATCTTCAATGCGAACTCTCATCAACGGTGCGACAGCGCCGATGATAATGGCAAGCGGGGCAGTCCCGCCACACGCTTGCCCCTGGATTACATGGTGAAAGGAAACGGCTGCATGCCCGCCTGCCTGTCATCGGGGGCGACCACGGCCAGCAAGGCGTTCAAGCCCTGGTTCAGGTGCGCCAGGCTGTCGGGGTCCAGCTGGGCCAGCGCGCTGGGCAGCAAGCCGCGGGCCGGCTGCGGCGCGCCGGCGATCACGGCCTGGCCCTCCGCCGTCAAGGTCAACGTGACCACGCGCTGGTCGGGTTGGTCGCGCGCCTTGCGCACATAGGCTTTTTTCACCAGCGCATCGACCAGGTTGCTGGCCGTCGTCTGGTGGATGGATATCTTGCTGGCCAGCTCGCCCATGCGCAAGCCTGGCTGCTCCAGCAATTCCTGCATCACCCACAATTGCGCGCCCGACACGCCACATTGTTTCTCGATCTGTGCCGAGTGCCGCTGCGCCGCGCGCATGACGACGCGCATGTTTTGCAAGGCCATGCCTTGCGCCTTGGCCATCGCCGAACCTTCCGCTTCCACCACCATTGCCTCCAGTTATCCTGCCGGCTTCACGCCTGCTGGCGGGCCGGAATCCGTACATGATACCTGCAAAGGCGGGCGGCCCTCTACTGCCTATAGCCCGGCAGGCACTGGCGCTCCGGCCTGCCAAGCCTTCTCCCATACCTGTTTTCCCAGCTTGTCCCAGCGGCGCTCGATGCCCTGCTTCTTGCCATGCTCATACGGCACGAGCTGCAGCAGGCTGCCGTCGCTGGCCCAGACTTGCAGCAAGCCATGGCGCTGGCCATCGCGCATGGGGATGACCTTGGCGCGCACGCCATTGTCATGCCATTGCGTGACATCGCCCTGCTCGCGCCCCTGCGCGTCCTGCTGCCAGGCGATCGACGGCTTGCCATTGCTGCCCCACTTCTGCATGCTGAGCAGCTTGCCCTTGCGGTACATTGCCTTTTGCGCCAGCTGGCCATTGTCATGGCTTTCAAATGACCAGCCATCGGCTTCGCCATCCACCCAGACCTTGCGGGCGAGCACCTTGCCATCCTCGGCCAGGGTGAGGAACTCGCCATCCTGCTTGTCATTAATAAAATGACTACGCTGGAACAGTTTGCCATCGGCGTAAAACACTTCCTGCACGCCATGCATCTTGCCGCCTTTCAGGAAGGCGTGGCTGCTCATCTTGCCATTCGGCCCGTATGACACGTACTCGCCATCGGCCATCTGCTTGCCGTGGTAGCTGATGCGGTTCATCAGCTGGCCATTTTCATGGTAATTCTCGGAGGTGCTGTCGCGCCCGTTCGGCAGCAGGGTCACGCGCTGCTTGACCTGCCCGTTGGCATAGAATGACGCGCCACCGGTCAGCACATTGCCCTTGGCGTCCAGCCTCTCATCGCGGGCCAGCTGTCCATTCGGGTAATACCACTTGCGCAGGTGGACGAACGTGGCCTGGCGCAAATCAAGGTCCGTGGCGTAGGTTTCCAGCGCCACCGTGCCCGGCGCGTCGGGAAACTCCAGCAGCACGTGCCAGGCGCCCAGCGCCTCGTCGCGCACGGGCGCCGTGCGCAGCGCATACGCGGCGTGGCGCACGTCGCTCGCCGCATAGTCTTCGTCCAGGTAGATGCTCTTGTCCTGCGCTTGCTGCTGCCACTGTGCCGCAGCCTGCTGTTGCTCCTGTGTCTGCTCCTGCGCCGCCAGCGGCAGGGCCGTCATGAGCGCCCCCAGCAGCGCCAGGCGCACGGTCCGCATGGTCTGTCGATAAGGCATGTGATCCCCTACTTCGCCGCCACCGGCTGGCCATCCTGCCACGCCTGTTCCAGCACCAGCTTGCCGGCCTTGTCCCACTGGCGCTCGATGCCGTGCTTCTTGCCGTGTTCGTACGGCACGATCTGCCGCAGGCTGCCATCGCTGTACCAGGTCTGCAGCAAGCCGTGGCGCTGGCCTTTGACAAACGGTGTCACGCTGGCGCGCAAGCCGTTGGCATGCCAGTCCGTCGTGTCGCCGTGGTCGCGCCCATGTGCGTCTTTTTGCCACGCAAAATTGGGCCGGCCACTCGGCTCCCACGTTTGCAAGCTGAGCACGGCACCTTTCCGGTACAGCGTTTTACTCGACACGACGCCATTGCCATGGCTTTCAAACGACCAGCCGTCGGGCTGGTCGTGCACCCAGACGGTCCTGGCCAGCAGGCTGCCGTCCTTGGCATAGGTGACAAACTCGCCCTCGCGCTTGCCATTCACAAACTGTCCCCGTTGGAACAGCTTGCCATCGTCATAAAACGATTCCTGCACGCCATCCATCTTGCCATTGCGTTGATACGAGCGGTGGCTGACGGCCCCGTTCGCGGCATACGACACTTGCTCGCCATCGGCCATCTCGTCATCGTGATACAGCGTCTTGTACGCCAGCTGGCCATTCTCGTGATACGTTTCCGAGATGCTGTCGCGCCCGTTCGGCAACGCGGTCACCCGCTGCTGGACCTGGCCATTCTCGAAGTACACGCAGCCGCCCAGCAGCTCCTCGCCCTGGGCATTGAAATAGGTTTCGCGCAGCAGCTGGCCATTCTCGTAGTAATGCTTGCGAAAGCGCACGAACCTGACCTGACTCAAGTCCAGGTCGGTGGTGTAGGTTTCAAAGGCCAGCGCACCCGGTGTGTCGGGAAATTCGAGCCGCACATGCCAAGCGCCCAGCGCCTCGTCGCGCACGGGCGGCGTGCGCAGCGCATATACGGCACGGCGCTGGTTGCTGGGCATAAAATTTATATCCAAATACATGGTGTGGTCTTCCTCCTGTAAGGTTGGCGTTGGCGCCGCCGACTGTTCCTGCGCTGCCAGCGGCAGGGCTGCGCCCATGCCCAGCGCGGCAGCCAGCAGCCAGCGCATCGTCTGTTGTATGTGCATTGAGTTCCGTTGCAATGTTATTGTGCGGCTGCAATCATAATGGAAAGCAACGTTTTCCCCCGTCACGAAAGAAATCCATGCACTTGCCCGCGCCCCCTGGCGACACCCAGATACTGGACATCATCGATGCCTGGATCGCCGACCTGGCGCGCGGCGATTACGCGTGCGCCCATGCGCGCACGGCGCACGACGCGTATTACGGCTGGACGCCGGCGCTGCTACGCGCCGTGATCGAAGGTTATGGTTCGCCGGAGCCGTATGCGGATGGCACGGTATATCGCGTCACGCCGGCGGCAGAGGCCAGCGGCACGCGGCAGGAGCGCTGCGTCGAGCGCCCGGCCAGCCAGGACGGCGGCGCGGAGCTTGCCGAAGCGCGCCATTCCCTGCCCCTGAATGGCGTTTGGTCCGATCTCACCGCCACGTTTCGTGTGGAGAGCACGGCGCTGGGCGCCAGGCTGGTATTACAGGAAATTCACGTGTTCTAAGCCGCGCCATCCTTGACAGGCGACAACTGGCTTGCATGCAGGCGCGCATACGCGCCGCCCTGTTGCAGCAAGGCGGCATGGCTGCCCGATTCCACCAGGCGCCCGCCCTGCATGACGACGATGCGGTCGGCGCTTTCGATGGTGGACAGCCTGTGGGCGATGACGATGGTGGTGCGCTTGCGCATCAGCACTTCCAGCGCCGCCTGCACCTGCCGCTCCGACTCCGTGTCCAGCGCGCTGGTGGCTTCGTCGAGCAAGAGGATAGGCGCGTCCTTGTACAGGGCACGCGCAATGGCCAGGCGCTGGCGTTGTCCGCCCGACAGGCGCGAACCGTTCTGGCCAGCCTGCGTTGCATAACCTTGCGGCAACTGCATGATGAAGTCGTGCGCGTAGGCGGCGCGCGCCGACGCTTCGATGCGGGCCATGTCCGGGGCCGGGTCGCCATACGCGATATTCGCCGCCATCGTGTCGTTGAACAAAATCACATCCTGGCTGACGAGGGCGAACTGGCGCCGCAGGGCCAGCAAGGCGTAGTTGCGCACGTCGACGCCGTCGAGCAGGATCTGGCCGCCGCTGACGTCGTAGAAGCGCGGCAGCAAGCCCAGCAAAGTCGTCTTGCCCCCGCCCGAGCCGCCCACCAGGGCCACCGTTTCGCCGGCGCGGATGTCGAGCGTGATATCGCTCAAGGCCGTGGGCGCATCGGGATCGTCACTGTTGTAGCGGAATTGGACGCTTTGCAGCGACAGATTGCCTTGCACGGCCGCCGGGGCGATGCTGCCCGGGTCCGGTTCCAGCGGCGTGTCGATCAGGCCGAAGACGGATTCGGCCGCCGCCAGGCCCCGTTGCAGCGGTTCATTGATCTTGGTCAAATTCTTGATCGGCGACTGCATCGCCATCAGCGCGCCCATGAAGGCAACGAAGGCGCCCGGCGTGATGGCGCCGCTTTGTGCGCGCAGCATGGCGAAATAGATCACGGAAGACAGGGTAATGCCGACGAGCATCATGATGAAGCCGGAATTCATGGCCGAGGTGGCTGCATGCTTGACGGCCAGCTGGCGGTTGCGCTTGACGACGTCGACGAAGCGCGCCTGCTCATAATCCTGCCCGCCGAAGATTTTCACCACGCGCTGGCCGGCTATGCTTTCGTCCAGCACGGAGGTCAGCTCGCCCACGGCTTGCTGCGAACTCTTGCTCAAATGGCGCATGCGCCTTCCGGCCAGGGTCACGACGATGGCCACGATGGGCATCGACGCCATGCAGAACAGGGCCAGTTTCACATCGATGCTGAACAACAGGATCAGGTAGCCGATGGTGGCGACGGAGTCGCGCACCATCACATTGAGCACGTTCAAGCCCGCCTGCGACACCTGGCTGGCGTCGAAGGCCACGCGCGACTGCGTCAAGCTGGTGGTGGTGGTATCGAAAAAGCGGCTGGGCAGACGCATGATGGTGGCGAACATCTTTTCGCGCAGGTCGGCCTGCACACGGCTTGATAGCCATACGGAACCGTAATCGCCGGCAAAACTGGACACCATGCGCAGCACGGCCAGCCCCAGAATGGTGGCGGGGATGACCCACAAGTCCACCTGCCCTGCCTGCGCCGGCAGGAAACGGTCGACCCAGCCCTGCAGCATGCCCATCACGCCGGACGCAGGCGCGACCTGTGCGCTGGCCGTCGTGCGCATGGCGTCAACGACGTTTTGTAGCTGGCGGATTAACAACACATCGGTGGCGGACGCCACGCCCACGGCCAGCAAAGTGGCGGCAACGATGGCGCCGTAGCGGCGAAACTGGCCGACCAGGCGGAAAAACAGGAGGCGACTTTGCTGCATGCAGATGGTGAAAGTGAAGGTAAAGCGTGATTCTAACCGCTGCAACACTTACTTATGAGAAAGTCTTCGCCTTGCCGGTACAGATCGCCGGCAAGGGCAGTCCCGCGAGAGCAGGGAATCAGGACTTCGCCACTTTCCAGGCGGCCGTGCCGGCTTTGCAGACTTTCAGCTTGAGGGTTTGTTCCTGACCCTTGGCGCTCAAGCCCACCTGCACCTTGCGGCAGGTTTGCGCATCCGTCTTTTCCGTGTCGCTGGCCGTAATTTCGGCGGCGATGCGCACGGAATTGCGCAAGCCTTCATTACTCCATTGCACGGTTTCGCCATCCTTCTTGTCATTGAGCACGTCGGTGACGGCTTTCACGAAGACAGGCTTGTCGTTCTTGTTCAGGTAAGCCATCGGCGTGTCGGCCAGGAAACCCAGCCCGACGGCGGAAGCGGATGCGCTGAAGACGACGCTGCCAAATACCAGGGCGGACAGCAATGTAGCGGGACGAATACGCATGGAAAACTCCTTGTCAAGTAATAATCGGGAATGGCCGGCGAAATACCCATTGCCAGCAATGCATCGATGCCAGGCACATAATAGATCGCCGACGACAGCGCAGTGGAAATATCCAGCAGCCTGTCCTTGTTGGTGACGCCATCATAGCCTACGCCACACATTTGCCGCAGCATGCCCATGGTCACCGTGCTATCGCAGCACAAAACGACAACCATGACGCCCGCCTCGCCGGCCATCCGCACCGGAGGCCAGGCCTGCATGCAAGAGGCGAGCTTTAGCAGCCGCGACGGCTGTGTCGGCGACACGGCCGATGCCGTGCCGTCGGCGCACTGAGGAACAGAACGTTGGCAAGCCGGCACGCCTGCCGCATAATGCGGGCATGTTCAAACTGACTTTTCTAGGCACGTCTTCCGGCGTGCCCACGCGCCACCGCAACGTCACGTCGCTGGCCCTGCAAACCACGCACAACCGCGACTGGTGGATGATCGATTGCGGCGAAGCCACACAGCACAGGCTGCAGCGCCTGCCCTTGTCCGTGCACGACCTGGTGGGCATCTGCATCACCCACGTGCATGGCGACCACAGCTATGGGCTGCCGGGCTTGCTCGCCAGCGCCTCCATGACGGGGCGCAAGAAGCCCTTGCTGCTGATCGCGCCGACCGCCATCAAGGCCTGGATCGACGCGACCCTGCTGCACACGGAACTGTTCCTGACGTATCCGCTGATCCACATCGACGTCGACAGCGCGCAAGTGGTCCACCAAGAGGCGGGCTTGACCATCGAGCGCCATGCGCTATCGCACCGCGCACCTAGCGTGGGCTACCGTTTTGCGCTGGAGACGAGCAGGTGGAAGCTGGACAAGGCCGCCCTGCAGGCGGCTGGTGCGCCGCCCGGCCCCGCCTGGGGGCTCTTGCAGGCGGGCCAGGATGCGCGACTCGACGATGGCACGGTCTTGCACGCCGCCACTTTCCGCCAGATGGAAACGCAGCGCGCCACGGTGGTGATCGGCGGCGACAACGACACGCCAGCGTTGCTGGCAGAGGCTTGCGCGGACGCGCAGTTGCTCGTACATGAAGCCACCTACACGGAAGCGATGCTGCAAAAAGTAGGCCCCGGTCCCACGCACAGTTCCGTGCAGCGCGTGGCGCAGTTTGCCGAAGCGGTGCGCTTGCCGAACCTGATCCTCACCCACTTCAGCGCCCGCTATCACAATGCGGACGGCATGGCCGAACTGGAAGCGGAAGCGCGGCTGCATTACTCGGGTGAACTGTTCCTGGCGCGCGACTTCGACAGTTATGAGATCGATGCGGCGGGCGTGCTCACCAAGTTGGCGGCAAAATCGTCGTTCAGTGGGGATTGACGCCGTACTGCGCCGCATACTCGGCCGCCAGCGCGCGCGCCGCCTGCTGCTGTGAGGGCGTGAGGATTTCCAGCAACTGGTCGCGGTTCTTGACCGACTGCGCGCTGCCCGCCTCGGCCGGCATGGCGATCCATGCATACGCTTGCACGTAATCGAGTTCCACGCCCTGCCCTTGCGCGTACAGCAAGCCATATTCATTCTGCGCCGACAGGGAACCGGCTTCGGCCGCCTGCTTGTACCAGAACGCCGCCTCGGCAAAGTCTTGCGGTACACCATCGCCCTTGCGGTACGCCTGCGCCAGGTTGAATTGCGACTGGCCATCGCCCGCCTCGGCCGCCTGGCGTCCATAGGCCAGCGATTGCGCGATGTCTTGCACGACGCCATCCCCGCTCGCATACATCAAGGCCAGATTGGCCAGCGAGGGCGGAAAACCCGCTTGCGCGGCCGCCGTGAACAGTTCTACCGCCTTCGGCAAATTTTGCTCGACGCCATGTCCCTGGTAATACAGGCTGGCCAATAAATGCTGGCCGGCAGGATCGCCCGTGCGCGCGGCCGCGTCGAATTGCTTGAATGCTTCGGCGTGATGACCGTCGTTATAAGCGAGGATGCCCGCTTCATTAAAAGATTCGGGAGAGGATGTCATAAGAATTCCTTAATCGGGGATTTTTGGGCATTGTACACAGCACTGTTCCGCGCAGAATGCACGATAGGGAATGGTGTGGCATATTGCCCAAACCATGCAGTATGATCACTCTCCGCCTGATGCAATCGGGGCATTGTGCCTCAATGCCCGCCCACGAATATCGCCATGAAATTGATTGCTCTGCTTTTATCCCTGATTTCCACCTCGGCTTATTGCGGCACGCTGCACCTGGACAAAGCCGCGACAGGCAAAGTGCGGCAAGCCGCCGATATCCGCTATGCGAATCACGATGAAAAACAGACTTACCAGCTGAAAATCGGGAAGCAATGGATACCTGGCAGTTGCAGCAGCAGCGGCACGGGCAATTTGCACGCGCTGCTGCTGGACATGAATTTCGACGGCCATGCCGACCTGTGGGTCACCGGCTACACGGATAGCCAGGGACGCGTCCGCTGTTCCGATGTGTGGCTATGGGATGCGCAAGCGAAAAAATACAGTTTCAACAAACCATTATCAGCAATTCCGAATCTGGACATCAGCATTGCAGATCAAGGAATCGCGGGCGGCATCGCCAATTGCGGCTGCGCGGCACAATGCTTTTATGAAGACAGCTATGCCTGGCAGGCGAACAGATTAATTGCCATCGCCCGGCGCGAGCAGGATTGCGAGCGCTATCGGGAGTATCGCTTGAATGAAAAAAATGACTTGATACTCGTCAAGGATGAAATCATCGATAGCGGCAATCCAGGCCAGCAGGCCATCGAAAATACCAAAGTAGTTGACTGGCAGCGCCATGCGCAAATCATGCGCAAACCCTGGGAGTAAATCCCTCAATTCCATCCCACCATTCACGCACACATGACGACACATCCCGCTTCCATCACCTTCCATGCCGCCAATGCGGACGATACAGCCGCCTTCATCGCATTGCGCGGCAAGACGCGGCAAAACGCCATTTCCAGTGAACGCCTGGCCGAGGTGGGCATCACGGCCGAATCCTGGGCCGAGATGATGCGCTCGGGCAGCCTGCCCGGCCAGGTCTGCCACCACGACGGCCAGCTGGTCGGCTACTGCTTTGGCGAGCGCGACACGGGCGAAATCATCGTCCTGGCCCTGCTGCCGGAATTCGAAGGACTGGGCATCGGCAAGACCTTGCTGGAGGGGATCATGGCGCAGCTGCGCGCGCAGGGCCATCAACGGCTGTTCCTCGGCTGTTCCAGCGACCCCGCCTCGCGCTCCTACGGCTTTTACCGCTACCTGGGCTGGACCGCTACGGGCGAGACGGACAAGTATGGCGACGACGTACTGGAGTTTCGCTTTCCGGCCTAGCGTCTAGCCCAACACGCGGTTGGCATCCCACACGCGCAGGATCTGCGTAATGGCTGCATCAAACACGGCGTAGGCCACGCCATCGCGGGCCTGGATGGAGACGCCCGACAAGAAACTGTCGAAGACAGCCGCCAGCGCGTACGCGTCTATACCCGCCCGCAATTCGCCACTGACCATGCCACGCTCGACGCAATGCACGAAGCCGCTGCGCGTGCGCGCGCGCGATGCCGTGAGCGGCTCGGCCACGGCCGCATGTTCGGCCGTCGGCGCGCTCATGCAGCCGAGCGCCACCATGCAGCCGGGAGGGTGACCCGGCTCGGACTGCATGCTGGCCGACTGGCGCAAGGCCAGCTCGATGGCCGCGCGCGGCGCCATGCCTTCGTCCCACAAACACTCCGTCACGCGCGCAAAGGTATCCAGGTAGCACTGCGCCGCCTCGCGGAACAACGCTTCCTTCGAGCCGAACGCCGCGTAAAAGCTGGGCGCGGAAATGCCGCCACCCAGGCTCGCCTTGAGCTGGCTCAAGGACGTCGATTCATACCCTTGCTGCCAAAATAAAAACATGGCCTGCTCGACCGCTGCCTGCCGGTCAAACGTGCGCGGCCGTCCCATTTGCGCCATCCATCGCTCCTTCTCATCTACTTAAAAGCTACTTACATACTACTCGATACAAAAATCGTTGACAACGCTGCGCCCCATCACCTATATTTGTACCGATCGATACATATATACCACAACGACGCTCAGGGGCATTCCTGCGCCTGGCCGACTCGTCACACTTCCAAGGATATTCAGCTTTGCATCACGTCACGCTCACCACCGGACCCAGCCCAGCGCTGGCCGACCGCCTCCCCGTCTCGGGCCTCCTGGCCCTCGCAATGACGGGTTTTATCTGCATCGTCACGGAAACCTTGCCCGCCGGCTTGCTGCCGCAGATCAGTGCGGGACTCGGCATCAGCGCCGCGATGGCCGGGCAAATGGTCACGGCCTATGCCCTCGGTTCCTTGCTGGCAGCCATTCCGCTTACCATCGCCACCCGCGGCTGGCGACGCCGCAAGGTGCTGTTGCTCACCGTCATCGGCTTTCTCGTGTTCAATACCGTCACGGCCCTGTCATCCCACTACTGGCTGACACTGGCGGCCCGGTTTTTTGCCGGCATGGCAGCCGGGCTGGCGTGGAGCTTGCTGGCCGGCTATGCGCGGCGCATGGTGGCGCCGCAGCAGCAAGGCCGCGCCCTGGCGCTGGCCATGGTGGGCGCACCCGTCGCCCTGTCCCTGGGCGTGCCGTTGGGCACCTTGCTCGGTTCGCTGGTCGGCTGGCGCGCAGCATTCTGGATCATTTCCGCACTGACATTGATCCTCATCGCCTGGGTGCTGGCGAAGGTGCCGGACTACCCCGGCCAGTCCGTCCATGAGCGCATGCCCCTGCGCCGCGTCTTCACGACGCCCGGCGTGCGTCCCGTGCTGGCCGTCGTCATTGCCTGGATGCTGGCGCACAACATTCTCTACACCTACATCGCCCCGTTCGTGGCGCCTGCCGGATTGACGGGCCGCATCGACTTGGTCTTGCTCGTCTTCGGCGCCGCCGCCATGGCTGGCATCTGGATCACGGGCAAGCTGGTTGAACGCCACTTGCGCGCCACCGTACTGTCCAGCCTGGCCATGTTCGCCGGAACAGCCCTCGTGCTGGGCGTCGCGTCACATCTGCCTGCCGTCATCTACCTAGGCATGGCCGTCTGGGGTCTGAGCTTTGGCGGCGCGGCAACGCTGTTGCAAACGGCGCTGGCCGACACGGCCGGCAGCGGCGCCGACGTGGCCTTGTCGATGAATGTGGTGGCGTGGAATGGAGCGATTGCGGCTGCGGGCGTGGTGGGTGGCACCCTGCTGGAAACCTGGGGCGCGGGCGCCTTCCCATGGACCATGCTTTCCTTGCTCGTGCTGGCTTTCGTGCTCGCCTGGTCGGCCTGCAAACATGGCTTCCGACCGGGACGGCGCAGCGGTAACGCACCCGCCGCCGGGCATTGAAATAGCTGCCGTTTAATCAGCCGCCGGCACCGTCACGATGCGGGGCACATGGCCTGTATGCGCGAGGAAACTGACCAGGGCGGCGTGCGACAGCGCCACCGTGGCCGTGTTGCGCAGCGGATGGGCTTGCACAAATTCAGCTTCCCACACGGCCTGGTCCAGCACCAATTCCACCGCCTGCGCGCTGTCGTGTATCAGGGCAAACAGGCTGACGGATCCGGGCGTGATGCCCAGGTGCTGCTGCAGGCGCTGGGGCGAGGCCATGCTCAGCTTGCTGGCCGGCAGCAAGCGCCCCAGCGCAGCCAAGTCGATGCGCTTGTCGAAGGGAACGATGACGAGCAAATGCCGGCGGCCCTTCTCGTCGCGTACGAACAGGTTTTTCACCATCAGGCCCGGCATGGCCGGCACGTGAATCAGAGCTTCATCGATGGTGTGCACGGCCGGGTGCTCGGCCAAAGTGTCATCACCGGCGTTGCTTGCCAGCCAGCGGGAAAGGGTTTCATGCATTGTGCTTCCTCAACTCGGCGCGATGAGCAATTGTAGCGGGTCGCTGCTTCGTTAGCTGGCTGTCACCGTCAAGGTGTTTTCTCAGCCTCTTCCCTGTCGGCCGCCGCCAGCCCCCAGTCATTCCAGCCTTCTCCAAACAGCTCGATCGGATGCTGCGTGCGCTCGGAACCATTGCCGCAGCGCATGGCGTCCGGCGGACAATACTTGTCGCAGCCCCAGCAGATGCGTTCGGGGTTCTTGGGGTTCAAGGGAAAAGGCTTGGCCATGGGAGGGGCGACGGAGTCGGTTGAGGTCTTACTGTTGACTCTAGGCCAGGCGCAGTCGGCGGTCAAATGCATTTCGGTGGGAAACTTGTCCGGAATCAATTCTGCGCAGATGGGTGGTGTGGCGGCAAAGCGCAGTACCCTGCCAGCACGATACGCGCGACATTGACACTGCCATCAGTGTCCCGCTTTGATGCTTTCCCGCCACGGGTCGGAGGGGAACAGGCCGTGGCTGCCTTACAGGCCCAAGTGGGGTCTGGGCTAGCGTCTTGGCGAGGCGAGCGGGGTCTTGTGCCAGCGTTTCGGCGAAGGTGTAGAGGCGTTTCTTAGGGGCGCAAAAGTGCCTGGAAGCGCTCACTCAATGTTTGCGCCGAATGACGTATGCATTGCCGGCAGCTTCAAAACCAAGCGTCGGATAGTAGGACATGGCATCGGGAGCGGAGAGCAATATGAGGGACACTTCGTCGCCGATGACTGCCTGGGTGCGCTTGACCAGCTCTTTGCCGATACCAAGGCCCTGGTATTGCTTGTCTACCGCCAGGTCCGAGAGATAACAGCAATACGCATAGTCGGTCAGCGACCGGGCCAGCCCCACGAGCTCGCCATCCACCCATGCCGACAGCAAGAGGCAAGGCGCGGCAAACATGCGCGCGATTCTCGGGAGCTCGCTGGTGGGCCGCTTGATGCCGGAATGATCGAAGACACGAACAACATCCAACGGATCAAGAGGAAAGTTATGACGATACTCGACAGTGATATTTTTCATCGGTTCACGGGTGCAAGGATATCGCCCATGCGAAATCTCTTCTATGCAAATAGTATAACCAGGCAGCGATGGTCCAGGCATGTGGACGATACGACATAAGTGAAAAGTCGGGTCCCTGGCGCCGATGCTTGAGCGCCAGCGTCGAGAACGAGAGGCGCCAGAGGCTCGATGCTGCCAACGACCACATCGCCGGCATGCCGCCACGCTTATTCAAGCGCCCCCAATCTGTTAAAATAGTTCAAAAATTTAGTGATTAGATCATGAATAACCCGTATTTTTTAGCCACAAGGAATGTGCTTAGCAAATGAAAGCCATTATATTCTGCACCAGCTTTATAAAAGATGCCCCATCATGGGAAAGCCGGTATCAACGGTGGCTCGATTATTACGAAGACATACCAATCAATGCAATAAAAAAAATAATGATTGACGATGGCTCGCCATTTCTTCCGCCCGCCGAAATCATCAATACAATTTCCCATAGCGCTCCGCTGGCTTCAAATACAGATAAAAATCTCATCATTCGCTTCGATAACAATCTTGGACGACAAAGCGGGGCTGACTACCCTGGCTGGTGGCGCAGTTTTCTCCACTCGGTCAAGGTGGCCAATGAATTAGGCGTGGATAAAATCATCCACATCGAGTCTGACGCCTATATCATGACGCCTCGCCTGGTAAATTTCATCAATGTAATAGAATCAGGCTGGAATGTCCTGTGGTCGCCGCGCTATCGATTCCCGGAAACGGCCATTCAAGTCATCTGCAGAGATCAGTTTGGAATTTTTGAAAAAATCAAAGACGACCATCCAGATTATTCTTTCCCGGACATTGCGGAGAGACTGCTTCCTTTCACGGCTGTACACCAGCAGTTCAAAGGGGACCGCTACAGCGATTTTACGAAAAACAGATGGATATTTCGTTCGCGAAAATTCAACAAAATCCCAATTTTCAAACATGTATTTTTCTGGGAAACGATACCGCCGGATGCGGACTTTGTCACACAAGGCATTAGCCGCCAACAATTCGTATTCAGACGGAATGAAGAAGCCTGACTTTGTCATGGCGTGGAACACGCCAACGCGCACATGCCAGGCCATGGCGCAATAAGCGCTTCCGTCATGCGGGCAGGGGCTGGCGCGTCGTGCGGTGCCAGCCGTGCCATAGACAAGACGCATGCCCACAATTAACACCCATCAAGACCGGGGCGCTCAGGTCACGCAGCAGGCACGCTGAAACCTGTCTGATAAAGAGAAAACTTGGCAAGGATTGTAAATATGTTGCTACCGTTACGATTGAATAAACGCCTGTACGCCGCCCTTGCCGGCTCCTTTTTTTTTGTTGCGGGTACTTCATCGGCACTCGCTAGCACGCTTGACGAAGATCGGACTAGAGGCGACATACATGGATTGTTTGAGATAAGGGATGCAGCTGTAAAGTTCATTGCAGCAGAGAATCTGAAAAATGGAACACGCTGGCAGGCCATGGAGCCGAACCGGAAGATTCTGGTTGCCAAATGTGCCCTATCTTTGCGGGTGGCATGGGTTCCGAAAAGCCATGGCCTGTCTGGGCCGAATGTCGCTGTGATTTGCGACAAGACCGTCAAGCCTACCATGCAAAAGAAATGGCAAGTGTTCGTACCAATCGATAAGAGGCCGATGGCGCATAAATGATCACGGCGGGGGCATGATCGATTTAACTGTCCATGGTCGCGAGGATCAGGCCTGCTGTTTGTACACGACCTGATGTGCTGGACGTCGCAGAATCTGGCTCAGCCGATGAGATAAGCAGAACCGCGAACTCTCGCCTGCGGTGCGCGGAACTGCCTTGGCACTGCCACCACAATTTCGCGCCTGAAATCACCGGCCTAGTGCAAGCGAACAACAGCATATACAATAATCGACTCAGATTTTATTGATGCGACAATACCCCATGAAAATCAACATATTCTTCATTTCCTCCCTGGGAATGCTATCGCTCATTCAAACGCCACCATCCTTCGCGGATAATGTTAACGGGAAAAATCTCTATGTACAGAGATGCGCCATGTGCCACGGAATAGATATCAAAGGAACCGGACCATTGGCGAATAAAAGCACTCCTCCAACACCTGATCTTACAACATCGGCTTTCAAAAAACGACTAAAAGACTATCCGGGCGTCATTGTTTCATCAGTCATACTTCGCCCAAATGGCGACTTGATTCCAAAAACTTTGCGAGAAAATGGCGTAAAAATATCGCCGTACGCATGGAAGGTCCAGGATTTTCGCGATTTAAATCAATACATGAGTGGTGTGATTTCAAAGAGTCGATGATTTGAGATTCGAGGTGGATGCGATGCTCCCGTTGGTGGATTAAGGGCGGTCTGGACCGGGAGGCCCAGCCGTTCGAATCTCACGGCAGGGCGCGAAGGCAGAGAACGAACATCGAAATTCTTCAAAATATCAAGAGTGCGATAAAAAAGCCAGTCAACAGACTGGCTCTTTTCTATGTTGGACTTTCTTGGAACTGTTTTGCATGATCACAAATTTCATACCATGCCGGCTTGGAACCAACATAAACATGAAATTGTATTCTTACCTCAGGGTCATCATCCAGGCAGTTAACTGACACCGGAAATGAATCATTCTCTGAGCCAATTTCCCCCAAAGAAGTCCCGCAGTTTTTGCAAAAAGTTCTGGCGTATTTAAAGGGAGGCTCTGGCTCATATCGTTGAATAAATTCTCGCCCCTCCAGCAAGGTAAATGAATCTTTATCAACGAAGGCCAAGGCACTCGCTCCGGCCTTCCGACAACGAGAACAGTGACACATGCCCATCATGCTTGGAGGGGATGCCAATTCAAACTTTACCGAACCACAGCAGCAACTGCCTTTGATCATGAAGTGTCCTTTTTGAATGTTGACACTGTATTTTTACACAGTACTTCTGGACGAACAAGGTACACCTGGTGGAATTTTTCAGAACCCACAACAGAAAGCACGGTACGGAGCGCGAGGGCTGTGCGGGCGCGAGAGTCAGGGCTTGCCATCCGGTGACCTGGACGAGCGATGCGGCATTCATCGCGTTGACCGCAGACGATGAATGCGCTGCTGACGGCGGTTTGGCGACGCAAACCGGCCAATCCTGTCATGGCGCATTCGGATCAGTGCTCGCAATTCACCGGCAAGGACTGGCGCGATTTCCTGACGGTGCATTGGCTATAGCCCAGCATGGACCGGCGTGGCAACTGCCATGATAATGCTGTCGCGGAAAGCTTCTTCCAGCGTCCAAGACGCGAGCGCATCAGCACAAGCGATGCACTGCTTAGCCGCTGAACAGTCATCATTTGTTTTGATACAGGTCCCAGCGATTTCCGTAGAGATCTTCAAATACCACGACCGTTCCGTACTCTTCCTGCCTCGGTTCCTCACAAAAGTGAACGCCCGCAGCCTTCATGGCACCATAATCTCGCCAAAAATCGTCTGTGTGAAGAAATAGGAAAACCCTCCCGCCACACTGATTGCCAATAAATACCTCCTGCCTGTCGTTTGAGGCACGCGCCAACAAAAGATTACAGTCGCTTTCTGGGTTCGGCGTTACAACCACCCAACGTTTCCCTGCTTGTGGCGTATCTTCGACCACCGTAAATCCGAGTTTTTCTGTGTAGTACTCGATCGCCCGATCGTAATCGTCGACGACGATGGCCACATAGCCCATGCATCTTTTCTGCGTTCTCAACATCCCCTCCTTCCATTTTGGGATGAACCTCCCAGTTACTCGGATTGAGCATAATACCCGCTACAGGCACCGCCTCAACGCCTCTCTGCACGATGGTGGCGCCAAGCCGCCCTTTCATAGGGTTTACGGTCCCAAAACGGCTCAGTATTATGCGGATGAATTTTGCGGGGGGGGAAGCGTTACCCGCACCAGCCGGCGGCGGGGGGGCACCGCTGAATCCTGTCCAGCTCAATGCTTGGATCTGCTTAGCTGCTGAACAGTCACATTTCTTGCAAAAAAAATTATCGAAAACGCAAGGTGACTAGTCCTCGGTACCAGGGCCAATATCAGATCTATGCATCGTGAAATTTTGAGCAAAAAAAATTATTCCCTGATAATCAAGGGCTTACTCTCATCGTTGTGGCGGAAACCGTGTAATGCGAATAAACAGGTTTTATGCGCCTCTTACGAACAATTGAACAACCATGCCTACCAGACTACCTCGCAAACAATTCTCCCCATCGGCAAACTAATATTTCCCGTCTACTCAGGCCGCTTTACGATGAAAGTCACGACAGCATTCGCCCCCCGCACACTCTCTCGCACACTAGCCGCATGGCCGCGCGCATGGCATCATGCGCGCAGCACATTCACTATGGTGACACATGGAGCAATTTCATTTCCTGGTAGGCGAATTCAAAAAGAATAGCCCATTTATGCCTGCCACCGCCAGCGCGCAACTGTTTGCCTGGTTTGAGCAAGTGGGCGAGCGCGTCGACCGCTACGGCAGCAAGACCGGCAAGGTCGTCAAGTTTTCGCAGAAAAACTACGAGAAAACCCTGTTCGCACCTGATGCCGACAGCATCAGCCTGTATTCGCCTCGGGTCGTACCACCCGACAATATAGACGAGTGGGCGAACTGCGACGTTCTTGCCCTGTATTCACATAGCTGTTCGCTGATGCTGGCTATCCACGCCAGCAAGATGCCGCTGGCGCAGCTGTTTCAATGCGCAGAGGGCATATCTGGCTTGCTCGACCATTGCGATTATGTGTACGGCTACAGCGAAACGCTAGGCTATGGTACGGGTTACGCACGCGGCTACCGGATAATCGATGAAGCCCATCCGTATGTACCAGCCAGGCCCGATCCTGGCAATAACTGGGGCGCCATCAAGCGCAAAGGCCTGCAGTATGAGCACATCCGCGACGTTTATCCCATCAGTATTTTCAGCCAGTCCAGGCTCGACGCGCTGCCGCCGGAGCGTCAACAGGCATTGCACAAGGCGATGCAGGCATATGGCAGCAGTCATACGCAAGACGGCAGGACGCACTGGATTTTAAGCGGCGAGGAACAGGCGGCGGCCCGGAGCGATCTGCAAGCGCACGCCATGCTGGGTTCCTTGATCGACAATTAAACCCCATGAGCACGCATCCTCACGCACGCAACCGCTAAGGGCCGCAAGCTGTTGCAGCTTGTATTCTGAACCGGCTTGCGTATTTCCGAATCCCTAGCCCTGGACTGCTCCAAAGTGGACTTCGCGCGCGGCGGGTTTGATTCCCGCCGCCTCCACCACTTAACTTTTTAGAATCAAGTAGTTAGCAAGAAGAAGGCTGTCATTGTTTGGATTTTTTAGAGGCTGTTACAGCGTAGGAATGACACCAAACTGACAGCCTTTTTTCGTACCTCTGTGACTCTGCAACAACAGCAATACCCTCATTTCATTGCCTTGCGGCGCGTTTGGGTCAAGACCCGGAGGGCCACGTGCATAGGAACTTTGTTTTTTGCCAGGTATGCGGCCGCAGTCGCTGTGCCTAGCATGTCTTGAAAAATGACTCCAACGTCGACTTTTTGCGCAGTAAGACCGTCATGCCTTAAACAGTCATAATTTTGGTTAGCTGCAGTAGCTGGTATGGGTGCATCAAAGTTATTAGAGTGCATTTTTGCCCCATTAACAAAGAGAAAAATGTCTCTTCTTATTTGCCTTAAAGATAACTTATATTTCCATTTTTGAGTAAATATTTTATTTAATCAAGTTTTTGAAGCAGTAAAAATTTAACTATCAAAAGGCTATGAAATCATGCAGATAAGAACGCGAGGAGGCACAGGAGAAAAACACCTATTATTGTAGCCAGAGTACACCGCTACGCCCCCTGCAACTCCCCTGGCCAGTATCGAATGGGCATAGGCTGTGGGGCTACAATACAGCCCCGTCAGGGCACAAGAATCAGCGTTCCCACCATCGCACCACGCGCGCGAAAATCCGTTCAAAGTGCGCCAAAAACCGTCAAAACGCACGCCCACCTCTTCGCCCCGCCCCGCCAGTGCACATGCGCCTTCGGCCATGGCGCAGATTTGAGTCAAAAGAGCCCTATATAGCGGGCAGAATCTGGATGCCGTCCTTCTTGCCGTTCGGCCCGCGTACATGAACAGTTCACGGAAGTTGCCCGGCCCCTTGCTGTCGCGCATGGTCTGGCGCAGCTTGTCCACGTCCTGGGTGTCGGCGGCGACGTCGGCCATGTATAGGAGGAAACCGGCGTGCGGGCCGTTCTTGTAGCACTTGCTGAGGAACAGGACGCGAGGGGCAATTCTGGCATTCAGATACAGACTTGTGCATTGCGTGCCGTGAAAGCTGGGCGCGCGATATCGTTCCGTACGCAATGTTTTTTTCACAACCACGCAACGTACTGTTTTGGCGGCCACATACATATGATGCGGAAACAATTTTGCTGTGCAAAGACAACGTTGCAAAGCATGCGTTAGCCCAAGCTAACAGCGTTCTATCGCAAGCTTGGGAAGCTCGACAAGGAACTCAACAACCATGCGGGCTTTCGGCCCGTTTCTGCTTCGTAAAAATGACATTCTAACGGCCGTATAAGCAGCCATCTATACGGTGCATTTTACGTTTGTGGAGCGAACTATTCAGACCAAAGGTACCGATCCACATACTGCTTTGCTGATTTAACTTATAGGTAATATAGAAGGCGGTAAAAAAAATGATATCAAATAAATGCGACTCCTCAAGATCAGTGGAGTAATCGCATCACGCCCCTTGCCTGCGACGAGCTCAGGCTAGGGGGGCGATATTTGCACTTTTCCTTCGACTATTTCAACGGTACTTCCACGCCAAACATAACCGACTGGGTACGCCCGCTATCGATACTCAGATTGCTGTTGTAGTCCAGAGTCAGTGTCGTACCGTTCGACAGCAGCAGCTTCATGCCCAGCCCCGCCGTCCAGTTGCCCGTCTGCTGCGGCAAGGTGCGGATCACATATACGGGACCGTCCGCCGCCAGGTCGGCATACGCCAGGCGCGCATCATCGGCGCCCTGGAACTGGTGGCGGTACTCGAGCCGCGCACGCGGGAACCACGTGCCCAGGCCGCCGACATAGATGCCCTCGGCTCGCACGCCCAGCGCGCCGATGCGCGAACGCACGGTCTGCTTGAAGTAGCTCAGGGCATTGATGCCCGCCGCCTTCTCCGTGTACGGATCGAGCTTGGCCGACATCAGTTCCACGCGGCCATATGGGGACCACATCCAAGTTTCATGGCGCATCTCGATACCGCCGACGACTGCACCGAACACTTGCTTGCCGTCGCGTTCACCCGTGGCAAAACCGCTGCCATCGCTCAGGTAACGCGAGGCGTCGTATTGCAATGTGCCGTAGCCGAGCACGCCATCGACAAAGACACCCTTGCTCGGACGCAGGCTGCCATACACGGCCGCCACGGCGCTGTCGGCCGTACTGCGGCTGCCGTTCTGACCCACGTCGCTGCGGTCATGGCTGAAACCGGCACCCACGCCCAGGGTCGCCAGGTCGCTGAGGCGGTAATCGCCGCCCACACTGACGCCATTGGTGCGGAATCGGAAGCCCGTCTCGCGGCCCTTCACATAATGCTGGCCGAAATCGACCGCGCCACCAAGCCACAGGGACAGGGCCCGTTTCTGTGCGTCCGGCTTTTGCGGCATGTCCGGCAAGGCGGCTGAGTCCGCCTCGGTACCGCCTCTTGCTGCCCCCGGCTGCTGTACACCCGTTTTCAGGGTGGTGCGACGTCCTTGTTTACGTGGATTCGTGCCGAAAGCTCGGTCTGCTTCCTGCTCCTGCCAGCGCGCCAGCGCCGCCGTCGGGTTGCCACTATCGTTCGGCGGCGTCATGCTCAGGCCGAAGTTGGAACGTCCCCAGCCGTCACCATGCAGGCTTTCCAGGCGCTGCGTGAAGTTCGACAGCTGCGCGCTGGCGAAGCGCCGCGCCGCATCGGCTTGCGCCGCCTGCAAGCCGATCACTTCCGGATCGACCGACGGATCGCGACGCGCCGTCACGGTCACGTTGACCACGCCCGGTTTCGAGGTGGCAAAGGCATTGCTCAGGGTGTAGCTGACGACAGCCGCGCCGGCAAACTTGCCCGACGCAGCAAAGCTCAGCTGGTACGACGGCTTGCCGGCCGTGCCCACGTCGCGCACCTCCGCCTTGCCCGCCTCCGCCGGCGTGACGCTGAGCACATTGGCCGCCGTGAACGGACCGCCCGTGGCGCCCGCAGTGAGATCGACGGTCACCGTCAGGCCGGCCACCACCGTGGCGCTCTGGTCGAGCACTTGCGGCATCGGATTGACCCTGATCGTCGATTTCACCGGCGCCGAAGTGCCGAACACGTTCGACACGGTGTAGCCGATGCTGATGTCGCCGCTGGTATTGATGCCTGGCGTGTAGACGATGTCCAGGCCATTGACCGTCGCCGTGCCGCTGGCGGGCTGCGTGGTGATGGCCACTGCCGTGAACGGCCCACCGGTCGCGCCTTGCGTCACGTTCAAGATCACCGGCGTGCCGGCCAGCACCGTCGCCGTCTTGGCGACCGGCACGGGCACCGGCTGCGGCGCCACCGTCACGCTGACCGTGGCCGGCGCGGACGTGCCGCCAGGGCCCGTGACCGTGTAGCTGAAGGCGTCAGGACCAAAGTAGTCGGCATTCGGCACGTACGTCAACTTGAAGCTCGCGCCCACGGCGCGCGCCATGCGCGCCAGCGCCCCCGTCGACACCACCGTGACGCGCCCGTTCTGCGGCGGCGTGACGATGGTGACGTCGGTGATCGGGCTGCCATCGGTGGAAACGATGGTCAGGCTCAACCCCTGGTTGACCGGGGTGGTCGCCGTTTCATTGGCAATCTGTGGCGGCGCCTGATTCACCTGCAGGGTCAACGCTTGCTGCACCGTGAACTGGTGCGCATCCCTGGCTTGCAAGGTGAAGTTGTAACTGCCCGCCACCGTCGGCGTGCCGCTGACGATGCCGGTCGCCGCATCGAGCGTCAGTCCAGCCGGCAAGGCGCCGCTGCTCAGGGAATACGCGTACGGCGCGACGCCGCCCGCAGCCGTGAACCGCTGGCGATAGGCGTCGCCGGCACGGGTGCCGGCCAAGCTGGACGGTGAGAGCGTCAAGGCTGGCGCGGCTACCACCAGCGTATAGTTTTGGCTAACACTATAAGGTGCACCCACGCCTGTGCTGCTATCCGTGACCTTGATGCTGAAGGAGAAGCTGCCAGCCACATTCGTCGTGCCGGACAGCGTACCGGTGAGCATGTCGAGCACCAGACCGGGCGGCAAATTGCCGCTCACCTCAAAATGATAGGGCGCGGTGCCCCCAGTCACAGTCAGGCTCGCGCCATAGACACTTTCCGCTGTGGGGTTGGGCAAGCTGGCCTGCGCCAGACTAATGGTCGCTGACGCCACGACTAGCGTATATGTGCGGCTTCCGGTAAAACCATGCGCATCGATTGCCTGAATGTCGAAGGTGAACTCGCCACTGGCTGTGGGTGTACCAATCACCTGTCCCGTGATGCCGAGGCTCATGCCAGGCGGCAAAGCACTACCATTCGCCACCACATAGTCATACGGTGCGGTACCGCCTGCCGCTGTCAATTGAACACTATACAATTGAGCAACCTTACCCAATGGCATGCTTGCCGGCCCGACGCTGATCGTCGGCGCGTTGACGGTGATCGTCACGGTGGCAGCACTGGAGGTACCGCTAGCGTTCGTTGCCGTATAAGTAAAGCTGTCCGTGCCCGAATAGTTGACATTTGGCGTGTACGTGATGCTGGTTCCACTAGCCGTGGCTGTGCCATGGCTGGGGGCCGATGCCACCGTCACGCTGGTGGGAGTGCCGCCGCCCAGGTTGAGCGTAATGGGATTGGCGCTGCTATTGGCGGCCACTGTGGCGCTGACGGCATTGGCCACTGGCGCCTGGGCGCCGATCACCAGGGTGTAAGGCTTCGAACCCGTCACGCTGTTGGCATCGGTGGCCGTGATGGTCAGGTTCGTCGTGCCGCTGGTAGTAGGCGTACCGCTAATCGCGCCGGTGCCAGTATTGAGGCTCAGGCCTGCCGGCAAGGTGCCGGCGGTGATGGCGAAGCTATACGGTGCGGTGCCGCCAGCGGCACTGATGGTGGCAGCGTAAGGCGTGCCCGTCGTGCCATTGCCCAGCGAGGCCGGCGTCAAGATCAAGGTGGGTGCGCTGACGGTGATCGTCACCGTCGCTGCGCCGGAGGTACCACCGGCGTTCGTCGCTGTATAGGTAAAACTGTCCGTGCCCGAGTAGCCAGCCGTAGGCGTGTAGGTGATGGCCGTGCCGCTGGCTGTCGCCGTGCCATGGCTGGCGGCAGATGCCACCGCCACGCTGGTGGCAGTACCGCCGCCGAGGCTCAAGGTGATGGGATTGGCGCTGCTGTTAGCGGCAACCGTGGCGCTGACGGCATTGGCCAGCGGCGCCTGGACACCGATCACCAGGGTGTAAGGCTTCGAACCCGTCACGCTGTTGGCATCGGTGGCCGTGATGGTCAGGTTCGTCGTGCCGCTGGTAGTAGGCGTGCCGCTAATCGCGCCGGTGCTAGTATTGAGGCTCAGGCCTGCCGGCAAGGAGCCAGCGGTGATGGCGAAGCTATACGGTGCGGTGCCGCCAGCGGCACTGATGGTGGCAGCGTAAGGCGTGCCCATCGTGCCATTGCCCAGCGAGGCCGGCGTCAGGATCAAGGTGGGTGCGCTGACAGTGATCGTTACCGTCGCTGCGCTGGAGGTGCCTCCGGCGTTCGTCGCCGTGTAAGTAAAACTGTCCGTGCCCGAGTAGCCGGCTGTTGGCGTGTACGTGATGGCCGTGCCGCTGGCTGTCGCCGTGCCATGGCTGGCGGCGCTGGCGATGGCAACGCTGCTGGCGGTGCCACCGCTCAGGTTGAGCGTAATGGGATTGGCGCTGCTGTTAGCGGCAACCGTGACGCTGACGGCATTGGCCACTGGCGCCTGGACACCGATCACCAGGGTGTAAGGCTTCGAACCCGTCGCGCTGTTGGCATCGGTGGCCGTGATGGTCAGGTTCGTCGTGCCGCTGGCAGTAGGCGTACCGCTAATCGCGCCGGTGCCAGTATTGAGGCTCAGGCCTGCCGGCAAGGAGCCAGCGGTGATGGCGAAGCTATACGGTGCGGTGCCGCCAGCGGCACTGATGGTGGCAGCGTAAGGCGTGCCCGTCGTGCCATTGCCCAGCGAGGCCGGCGTCAGGATCAAGGTGGGTGCGCTGACGGTAATCGTCACCGTCGCTGCGCTGGAGGTGCCTCCGGCGTTCGTCGCCGTGTAAGTAAAACTGTCCGTGCCCGAGTAGCCGGCTGTTGGCGTGTACGTGATGGCCGTGCCGCTGGCTGTCGCCGTGCCATGGCTGGCGGCAGATGCCACCGCCACGCTGGTGGCTGCGCCGCCGCCGAGGCTCAGGGTGATGGGATTGGCGCTGCTGTTGGCCGCCACCGTGGCGCTGACTGCATTGGCCAGCGGAGGAGGAGGCGGTGGTGGTGTATATGTATAACCGTTGGTCAGCGTGGCTGTTCCACCTGAAGTTGTAACGATCACATTCACCGCGCCTGCTGCATGGGCAGGTGTCGTGGCGGTAATCGTCGTGGCGCTGTTGACGATGAAGCTGGCGGCTGCAGTACCGCCAAAACTGACTGCTGTTGCACCAGTCAGATTGGTACCAGTCAGTGTCACCGAAGTTCCGCCGGAGCTACTTCCACTGGCAGGGGTAAGCGAAGTCAATGTCGGATTGGCACTACCGGTAACGACTAAGGTATAGGTTGCGACGCCGCCGCGGTTGCTCTGGTCGTTGACTCCGATGGCAAACGTGTAGTTGCCCGCCTTGGTAGGCGAACCATACAGCCTGGTAGTCAAACTGCCAGGGGAAGCGTCTAGTATCAGTCCTGGTGGTAGGCATGGTGTGACACCATCGTAATCGGGGTCGTCGATGTCGCATTCAGCCCACCTGTCGATCGGCCGCCCATCACCATCTAATACCGCTGTGATCGTAATGTTCATCACCTGACCTACCGGTATGGTCGGCAAGACAGTGCCGGACGGTGGCGAGACAATCGTGGGACCTGCTGCTTGCGCGACATTCACAAGCAGCAAGGCTACGAGCAGTAATCCGGCGGACACCATTCTCTTGGTCAGCCAAGGAATGAAGTTGAAAATTGATACTCTCATGAACTCTCCAGACTTCCCCCTCTGATAAAAGGGAGAGTGTCAAAAAAATAACACTTTAGTTAGGCACTATTAGCAAACCTATTGACCATATCTACATCTATTTTTGCAATTATGTAAATTAAAAAAGATTATCACAAAACATTACTTAAAATCTAACACATTATGTTAATTTGAATCTGAGCAAACCTAAGCAATTCCCGACAAACTTTGTCGGAATTACAAATATTATTAACTTGTTAATTTCTCGATCTGCGGAGATATGAATTAAACGTGGATAGGCAAAGTTTCACAATATTGCGTTGTCGCTTGATTTAGCGAGGAACTAGCTACATTAACTCTCTATCAAAGTGCGTCAAAATGCGTCAAATCGCGCGCCCCCTCTTCGCCCCGCCGCGCCAGTCCTCATGCGCCTCCGGCCATGGCGCAAATTTGAGTCAAAAGCCCCCTAACTAGCGGGCAAGTGTGGAGGGGGAAACTGCGTGCGCCGGGCCGAAACCAACCTTTTTCTTGCTCCAAGAGCAACATCAATCGGCGGGACCTGAAAAAGCCGCCTCATGGGCGGCTTGGGTGGTGGCTGGCGCGCTCTGGCGCGGCTGGGCTATCGCGGCCCCGCCCTGCCAGCTATCGCGGCGCGGCGGTCATGGTCAGCGCGGTGCGCCAGTTTGGCATATCCATGAGCCAGTGGACCGCCTCAAACGCTTATGCGACGAATGGGAGCGTGTCTGCATAGGTTCGTCAGCACAGTTCCGTGTAGTTGGTGCCCAAAACTGGCATCTGCGCATCGTGCTCGAGCACGACGGCATCAAGTCCGAACTGGCGAAGGTCATCGAGCGCATCCACGCGCGCCCGCACCGGCCGCGCACCACCTTCATCGTCGCGCTGCCGAATGGTTGCCAGGTCAAGAAGTGGCATTTGCGCCTGCGCTTCGATAGCGCACGGAAAGCTGCAGCCGATCTGGCGCTAAAAGCTGGCGACGAAGAGCTGACCGCCGCATCAAGGCATTCCAGTTCCGCGATATCCGGGCGCGCTCTGCCAGCGACATTGCCGACCTGGGCGCCGCCAGCTCCCTGCTGGGACATAGTGAAAAAGTCATCACGGAAAAGGTCTATCGGCGCATTGGCCAGGCTGTCCGCCCTACCCGCTAGCGGCGAGTTGCGGAAACCATTTCCGCAAATTGGCACCAAGTTGAAACTGATGTTTTACATCAGGGATTTTGCAGTCGACAGCACAAAAAAAATAAGCCCTTGATAATCAAGGGCTTATTTTCATATTTCTGGCGGAAGCGGTGTAATGCAAATATCTAGGTTTTTTGCGGCTTTCAAGCCGCCATATAGCAATCGTACCTACCACGCTACCTACCGGTAAAAATCGCCACAAAAAGTCTTTATGAGCCTGCATCTTCCCGTACACAACAGATAAAGGCCACAACCTGTTGCAACCTGTGTTCCGAACCGGCTTGCGCACCTACGAACCGGTAGCCCTGGACTGGTCCAAAGTGGACTTCGTGCGCGGCGGGTTCGATTCCCGCCGTCTCCACCACTGAATTGTTTAAAATCAAGTAGTTAGCAAGTAGAAGGCTGTCATTATTTGGGTTGTTTTTGGGCTGTTTAAGCCTAAGAATGACAACAAAATGACAGCCTTTTTTTTCGCCTATCGCCGGGCATTCGTGCTCGACCTATGAGGCTAGTGCATCATCGGCCTGAAAAAAACTAGTAGCCTCTAATTTTCAAGTCTTAAAAATACTTCATATATTTCAAATGCTTACACGTAATTTCTTTCCGCACGTAATGTTTCCCCACCATCTTGCAACGTACTGTTTTCACCGCCCCACACGGATGATGCGGAAACGTTTTTTTGTACAAGAGTGGTCTGTACTGCCAGCGTTTTGCCAGTAAATCGACCAGGTTCGCAACATCCATGGTAAGGGTTCGATTCTCACCGTTTCCAGGTCAAGATACCTGATTCCTTGCTTCTTCTAAACTTAGGGAATTGATGTGTCCTGAAATACCATCTTCAAAATAAAACTGAAGCATGCCATCCTCCCGCAAAGTCCACGCATCGACTGCAATATTTCTTCGTGGAAATTTTGAGTTCATGACATTAACCTTGTATTTAACTCCCAGTTGCATTTTCGGTGAGAAAAGGACACTCATCGTCAGGCCAGTTTTAACGAGTCGGCAGATTGTTAATTCCGAATTCAATTTCATAAATTCTCCTACCCTTTTTCAGAATTGTTTTCACATCATCACTTGCTCATTGAAAACGATCTATTGCTTGCCATTTTGCAACTTTTCGCCAAAAAATCATTCTAGTTCACTCAGTAGGCGGTTAAGCAGGCCTTTGCGCTACCAGAACACAATACCACCAAAATTTTATAAGCATGGTGGTCAACGTAAGTTAATACATTGGGACTTTGAATGTGCCCGGCCACAAGGCACAGTCAACCTATTGATATAGATCAACATTATCAGCGTTATTGCTTCGGGCCTACTTCTTCAGCAGATAATGGTATTGCGATATAGCAACGGCAATCTCGATGCTAAGTTCAAGTCCACACACTTGGCGCGGATAAGAGTTCTCCATGACTACCACACTGATAGCAAAACAGTTGCGAAAATAGCTACCATTTAGCAAATATACGAAACAGGAATAGTAGTCGATACGTTAATTTTTTGAGACCTTCACCACAGCTATGTGCTTCCAGGCTACAGAAATCGAGGCATCAGCCTACGCACATGAAGTAATTCGCGATGGAAAGATTTGCACGGTGACAGGTTCACCTATTGAGTCGTGGCAGAGTCCAGCAGTACCTGAAAAAATCTAGAAAATCTAAGGAATTAACGCTTTTTCCAACTTCTTAATTCTTAGGGATTAATGTCATGTATATGGTCTATCTCTCAATTGCTGACCGATATATCTACCAGTGGTCTACGACAGTCACGCATGAATTACAGATTGCACATGCTTCGTTCAAGGAGCTAATAGGATTTCAATTTTTGGCATCTCGACCGTTTCAAGTCACATTGCTGTGCAATGGGAAAATTCTAGCGCATCATCGTTTTGATAGTGCGGCAGGTACTGGTGATGACTGGAGTGATCGCGCGCTCCCAATAGACTTGGAAATGCCAGAATAAATCTCGGCAACCGTAACCTCACCCTAATTGTACATTTACGACCACCGGTAGATCGCGGTCAGCGCGGAATAAGTAAGGCGTGCAGGGCTGCGAGGCAGCCCTGCCAAGGCAAAAAAGCCGCCCGTCCCAATGACGCACCAGCCACACGAGAAAAAACCGCTCAAAGTGCGTCAAAATGCGTCAAATCGCACACCCCTTCTACGCCCCGCCGCTCCAGTCCTCATGCGCCTTCGGCCATGGCGCAAATTTGAGTCAAAAGACCCCTATATAGCGGGCAGGTGTGGAGGGGGGACAACTGCGCGCGCCGGGCCGAAACGGGCCTTTTTCTTGCTTCTGGGGCAACATCAATCATCAGGACGTGAAAAAGCCGCCTCATGGGCGGCTTGTGCGGTGGCTGGGGCGCGCTGGCGTGGCTGGCCTGTCGCGACCCCGCCTTGTCGGCTATCGCGGCGTGGCGCTCATCCTGCGCGGCCGGCGCGTGTCCTCGCCGCGTGTTCCTTATCGTAGTCGTCGCGGCAGTCCACGCCACAGAACAGCAGCGCCGGCGCCAGCGCCTCGTCGCAGTAGTGGCAGCAGCCATGCGCCACCAAGCCCGGCCGGCAGCGCACGGCAGCCAGGCCCCGCGCCACTTCGGCAAAGATGATCTTGTCCGTGTTGTCGACGTGGTCGCTCATTGCGCGCCCTCCCCGCCTGTAGCCAGGTCATACGGGGCGAACTTCACCACCTCCACGCCGGCCCACTCGTTGATCGCCATGAACTGCGCCTGCAGCGGCACCAGTTCATTGCGGGCGAAGACACGCGCGGCAGGCTCGACGGCGCCAAAGCCGCCTGCATTGTTCGGCAGGATGCCCATGAGCTGCGGCGGCACGCGGTGCGCGGCCAGTTGGTCATCGCGCGTCACGCTCTTGATGTTGAAAAACTCGTCCTTGGCGGCCACGTCCGACACGGGCAAAATCTGGATGCCGTCCTTCTTGCCGTTCGGCGCGTACATGAACAGGTTGCGGAAGTTGCCCGGCCCCTTGCTGTCGCGCATGGCCTGGCGCAGGTTGTCCACGTCCTGGGTGTTGGCGGCGGCGTCCGTCATATAAAAGACGAAACCCGCATGCGAGCCGTTCTTGTAGTACTTGCGGCGGAACAGGGTCGCCGCCTCGTTGAGCCAGGCCGATTGCAGCGCGCTCAGGTACTGCGGCACGCCGTACAGCTCCTGGTTCACGTCCGGTTCCATCAGGTGGAACACGCGGCCTTTGTCGAACTGGTGCACGGCCTGGTAACCGTTCACAAAAAAGTAGGTATCCAGATCGACACCGCGCCGCATGTACTTGGCCAGCGCATGCTGATACGCCAGCGCCTTGCCACTGCGGCTGGGCCGGTCTTCCAGGTAGGCATTGCCAAACGTCAGAAAGTCCAGGGCCGTGCGCTTGAAGGCGTCGCGCGACAGGTATTTGCTGGGGATCAAGGTGGACGCCAGCACGTTGGCCTTGAAGTGGATGGCGCTGCTGTGGTGCACGCCCGCGTTGAAGGACTTGGCCAGGCCGGCCAGGTTGACGGGCGGCTCATACCAGTGGCCGTTCTTCCAGCATTCGAAGCAGTCAAGAATGTCGGCGTGCTCGAGCACGGGCGTCGGGTCGCCAAAGGAAAACGCCTCGATGCCGGCGGCGGCCGGCGCCGTGGCCGCTGGTGATGGCGCGCCCTGGGCCTGCTGGCCGCGCGCGCGCAAGTGTCGTGCTTTGCTCAAGAATAAATCTCCATGAAAGATTGGTGGTTGTCGGTCGTGCCTTCGAATGGCTCGTGGTCGAGGGCGTGCATGCAGGCCCACGCCAGGTCGGCGTGGCCGGTTTCATCGGTGCGCCCTGCCACGTAAGTGACGTTGCGCCCGCTGGGGGTGAGGGTCTTGCGGATGGCCATGAACGATTGCGCAATGTCGGTCCAGCCGGCGTCAAACTCCAGCCGCGCGCGGCTGATGATGTTTTTGGCCTTCAAGACCATGCGGGTTTTGACTTCGGGCGAGTAGTTGATGGCGGTGACCGCCGGGAAGAACTGGCGCACGATGGGGAACACGCCGATGCCCATGCCAGTGGTATCAATGCCGATGTATTCGACGTTGTAGCGCTGGGTCATCTGGCGGATTTCTTCCGCATGGTCTTTGAAGTCCTTGCCGCGCCACTGGTGGCGCTCCAGGATGCGGAACTTGCCGCCGGCCGTCATGGGCGGCGCCAGCACCACGCAGCCGGCGCTATCGCCGTTCAAGGCCGGGTCGTAGCCGATCCACACGGGCCGGTTGCCGAACGGGCGCAGTCCCAGTAACGGCTTGTAGTCGTCCCATTCGACCCAAGAGTCCACCATGCAGCGTTGCAGCTCGCCCAGCGGGAAGACCGAGGCCGAGTCGTCGATGAAGTTGCACATCAGCAGGTTGTCGAACTGGTCCGGGCTGTATTCGAAGTTGCGCAGCTCGTCGATGTCGAACAAGTTGCAGCCGCCGCGCTCGGCGTCCAGGATGGTGACGATCTGGCGCCATATCTTGTCCTCGCCCGTAAAACCTGACGACAGGCGCCCATGACTCACATCGATATTCACCTGGTCCGCCTTGGCGCGGCGCTTGTTGAACAGCTCGCCCGTCCAGAACGGATAGGCTTGGTGCGTGGTCGAGGATGGCGTGGAAAAGTAGGTCTTGCGCCACTTCTTGTGGATGGCCATGCCCGAGGCCACCTTGTTCAACTCCTGGAAGTTCTGTGTCCAGAAAAATTCGTCAAAGTAAAAATTGCCGTGGTAGCCCTGCGCCGTGCGTGCATTGGTGCCCAGGAAGTACAGATGGGCGCCGTTCGGCAGCACGATGGGGTCGCCCGCCAGCTCGATGCCGGCCGCCTCGCGCGCGAATTGCACGATGTATTGCTTGAAGACGTGCGCCTGGCTTTTTGAGGCGGACAGGAAAATCTGGTTGCGGCCCGTCGCCATGGCGTCGGCCAGCGCCTCGCGGGCGAAGTACCAGGTGGCGCCGATCTGGCGCGACTTCAAAATGGCGCGCGTGCGCTGGTCGCCGTTGCGATACCAGACCTTTTGATAGTCGAAGAGCGAGTCCTGGAAAGCGTCGAGCAGCTGGATTTTCTGTTCTTCGCTGAAGTCGTTGCGGGTCGGTTTCTTCTTCGGCCCGGCGTTGCGGTTCGCCAGCTTCGGATTGAGATCCACCTCGTTGCCGCCCGGCTGCTCATAGCGGCGCACGCGCGCCATCTGCACGATGGTGCGCGCCAGCAAGTCAATTTCCTTGTAATCGCTGCCGCTCTTGACCTCCTTTTCGATCAGTTTCACCAGGCGCAGCTCAGCCGATGCCTCGACGTGCTCGATAGCCTGCGCCTTGTCCCACTCGTCGCGCTCTTTCCAGCTATTGATGGTGCTGCGCTTGATCCCCAGGTGGCGGGCGATGGATGAAATGCGCCAGCCCTTCCAGTACAGGGCGCGCGCGGCGCGGCGCGGTTCGGATTCGGGCACGGCCAATTCGGCGATTTTCTCGTCGGGGGTTTGTTCGCTTATTTTCTCGATTGTCAGCATGCCGCCAGCGTAGGCCGCGCGCGCGCGGAGCGGGGAAAGGCAAAAGTCGCTATGGCCCATAGCAACCCGCACCGCATTGAATCGCAGCGCCAAGACGTTGACCATGGCGTTATCCGATCAACCGAGACACGCCACCATGCCCAAATCCCAATTCTTTCGCGTCGCCACCGAAGGCGCCACCACGGACGGCCGTAACATCGACCGCGCCACCATCGAGCAGCTCGCCGCCACCTACAACCCCAAGACCTACGGCGCGCGCATCTGGCTGGAGCACATTCGCGGCATCCTGCCCGACAGCCAGTTCAAGGCCTACGGCGACGTGATCGCGGTGAAAGCCGAAGAGGTGGACACCGACAGCGGCAAGAAACTGGCCCTGTTCGCGCAGATCGAACCCACGCCGGAACTGGTCGCCATCAACAAGGCGAAACAGAAGCTTTACACCAGCCTGGAAATCCAGCCCGACTTTGCCGATTCGGCACAGCCCTACCTGGTCGGCTTGGGCGTCACCGACAGCCCGGCCAGCCTGGGCACCGAGGCGCTGAAATTCTCCGCCGGCCGCAAGCAGCAAAGCGACAACCTGTTTACTTCCGCCGTCGAGGTGACGCTGGAGTTTGAAGAGCCGCAAGGCATCAAACTGGCCGACGCAGTGAAAAACCTGCTGTCGCGCTTTTCCAATAAATCCGGCACCGACTCAGCGCAGTTCGCCGACATCAGCGAAGCCGTGGAGACACTGGCCGGCCACGTCGTCACCGCCAACGACAACTATGCGGACGCCGTCAAGCGCCTGGAAAAAACCGAAACCGCCCTGAAGGCCACGCAGGACGAGCTGGCCGCCTTCAAGGCGCAGATGGACGAGGCACCCGGCAACGGCCCGCGCCGCCCTGCCGCGACCGGCAACGATGGCGCCGTGCAGACCGAGTTTTAAGCGCCCGCCCCATCTACCTATCCCCATCAACAACGGAGCACTGATACATGAAAAAGCTAACGCGCCAGGTATTTGGCCAATACGAAACCCGCCTGGGCCAGCTGAACGACACGGACAATGTGGCCAAGACCTTCAGCGTCACGCCCAGCGTGCAGCAAAAGCTGGAAACGAAGATGCAGGAATCGAGCGAATTTCTGTCGAAGGTCAACATCATTGGCGTGACCGAGCAGGAAGGCGAAAAGCTGGGCCTAGGCGTGTCCGGGCCGATTGCCGGGCGCACCAACACCAAGGACAAGGAACGCAAGACGCGCGACCTGTCCACCCTGGACGGCACCAAGTACCGCTGCGAGCAAACCAACTTCGATACGCATTTGAACTATGCCAAGCTGGACGCCTGGGCCAAGTTCTCCGACTTCCAGTCGCGCGTGGCCAATGCCATTTTGACGCGCCAGGCGCTCGACCGCATCGTCATCGGCTTCAATGGCGTCAAGGCCATGGCCGACACCGACCTGGACGCCAATCCGCTGCTGCAGGACGTGAACAAGGGCTGGCTGCAGCACCTGCGCGAACTGGCGCCCGAGCGCGTGCTGGGCCTGGTGGCCAACGGCATGCCAGGCAAGGTCATCATCGGCGACGTGGCCGATGCCGACTATGCCAACCTGGACGCGGCCGTCACCGATGCCGTCAACCTGCTGGACCCGTGGTATCAGGAAGATACCAATCTGGTGGCCATCGTCGGGCGCAAGCTGTTGAACGACAAGTATTTCCCGCTGGTCAACGCCAAGCAGGCACCCACGGAAACCCTGGCGGCCGACATCATCATCAGCCAGAAACGCATCGGCGGCTTGCCGGCCGCGCGCGTGCCCTACTTCCCTGACAACGCCATCCTGATTACGCGCTTCGACAATCTGTCGATCTACTTCCAGGAAGGCGCGCGTCGCCGCCGCGTCGAGGACGTGCCCAAGCGCGACCGCATCGAGAATTACGAGTCGTCCAACGACGCCTACGTGATCGAAGACCTGGGCCTGGCCGCGCTGGTGGAAAACATCGAGCTGAAGGACAAGTGATGGCCAATCAATCCCCTGCCCTGCGCCACCGTGCGCGCATGCTGGCCGAGCGCACGGCCGGCACCGCGTCGCCGCAAGGCGTCACGACCGGTACGGTCTATGAAATGATGCTCTACAAACTGGCCGACGACCGGCGCCGGCTGAAGTCCATTCAGTCCGTCGAACGCAAGATCGAGGTCAAGGCTACCTTGCTGCCCGACTATGCGCAATGGATCGACGGCGTGCTGGCCGGCGGCAAGGGCGCCCAGGATGACGTGTTCGCCACCCTGCTGGTGTGGCACATCGACACAGGCGAGTACGAGCGCGCCCTGGTCATGGCCGCTTACGCGCTGGCGCACAAGTTCACCCTGCCCGATACCTACAGCCGCGATATCGCCACGCTGATGCTGGACGAGTTCGCCGAAGGCTATTTGCATGGCAAGCTGGCCGCCGATCCGCAGCATGCGGCCCAGGTGCTGGGCACCGTCGAGCAGCTGACGGCTGCCAGCGACGCGCCCGACCAGGCGCGCGCCAAGCTGCACAAGGCCATCGGCCTGGCCATGATCGCCGTGCTGGATCAAAACGACGACACGGACATCGCCCCGGCGCTGGTGGCGCAAGCGGAAACGGCCATGGGCCATTTGAAACGCGCGCGCGCCCTGTCCGAGTCGTGCGGCGTCAAGAAAGATATGGAACGGCTTGAACGGCGCCTCAAGCGCGCGGCCGGTTCCACGTAAAGAGCATCCCCCGCAGCACGGCGGCACGGGGGGATTCTGGCCAACCCTTTGACCTGATGAACCCCGTCCACCGCCCCATTTTGAAAGCGTCCCGAATGTCCTTCATGGCTCTGCCCCCGTCAACCCAGCCTGGCGCCGCCCCGGCACCGCCAGCGCAGGGCCCTGGCATCATCGAGAACGACGGCTGGTTTCCCGACATCCTGCTCTCCGATATGCGCGATGCCATGCGCCTGGACGGCACCGTCACCGACGCGCGCCTGGTGCAAGCCGTGGTCGATGCCATCCTGCAGGTCAACCGCGAACTGGCGCAGTGGCAAAGCACACATGCCGTGGCCGGCATTGCCGCCCTGGTGGACGTGCCGGCCACGCGTATCAACCGCGAATCCCGCCTGCTGGCGCAGTACCGGCGCGCCGTCTACAGCACGGCGAAAGCGGACCTGATCGAGCGTTACCGGGACTACGACAGCACAGCCACGTCCGTCAGCGACAAGAAAAGCATGGAATGGCTGGACGAAGCGCCCGGCGCGCAGCGGCGCAACGCGCAATGGGCGATTGCCGATATCGTCGGCCGAACGCACCTCACCGTGGAATTGATCTGATGCAGGTGCGCACGCAGCAGCACGACACGGTAGACGCCCTGGTGTGGCGCTACCTGGGCGACGGTGCGGGATACGTCGAGCAAACCCTGGAAATGAATCCCGCGCTGGCGCGCCACGGCGCCGTGCTGCCGGCCGGCCTGGTCGTCACCCTGCCCGAGCCGGCGCACGGCACCGCCACCGTGGCCGCAGCCGATCTTGTGCAGCTATGGGATTAACCCCGGCATTCACCCTTTTATTCATCATGAAAAATCTATCACCCCTCACCCCGGAGAATCAAGCAATGTCCGCAGAATCGTTTGGTGGTTTCGCCACCCTGGTCAAACTGTACGGCTTCAAGGCGGCGCTAGGCATGGTCGGCGCCGCCATGCTGTACATCGTGCTGCCGCCGTTAAATAGCGACGGCACCTTCAACAAGGGTGAATTTGTCGCGCGCCTGGCCTGCGCTGGCGTGTTCTCGTGCCTGCTGGGCGGCACCGTGTACCAGCTGCTGTGCGCGCAGCTCCCGGCCATCGGCGCCATGGTCAACGCCTCCGCCATCGACCTGATCGTCGGCGCCCCCGGCTGGTGGGTATCGCGCGCCGTGGCCCTGTGGTTCCAGCGTCGCAGCGACAAGGACATCGCCGAGCTGGTCAAGGACGCGAAGGAGCATTGATGGCCACCACCGACAATCCACTGATCGCGCGCGTCATCGACGCCATCCTGCGCGCCGAAGGCGGCTATGTGAACGACCCGGCCGACAAAGGTGGCGAAACCAATTACGGCATCACGCTCGCTGTGGCCCGTGCCAACGGCTACACGGGGCCAATGCGCGACCTGCCCGTGACTGTGGCGCGCGCCATCTACACGGCGCGCTACATCATGGAACCGAAGTTCGACCAGGTGCTGGCCATCCATGCCGGCATCGGCGCCGAGCTGATCGACACGGGCGTGAACATGGGGCCGCACCGCGCGGCCGAGTTCCTGCAGCGCTGGCTGAACGGGTTCAATGACACGGGCACCCGCTATCCCGCCCTGTTCGTCGACGGCCGCTTGGGCGCACAGTCGCTGGGCGCACTTGCATCCTTCCTGAAATGGCGCGGCCAGGATGGCGCCACCGTGCTGCTGCGCGCCTTGAACGGCTTGCAGGCAGCGCGTTACCTGGACATCACCGAAGCCAACAAGAGCCAGCGCCGTTTCCTGTTCGGCTGGATCAAGGAACGGGTGGCCATGTGACTGCGACCACCTGGCGCCCGCTGGTCGCATGCTTGCTTTGCGGCGCCATCGTGGGCTGGACGGCGCAGGGCTGGCGCAAGGACGCCAGCATCGCCGAACTGCAGCGGCAGGCGGCTATCCAAGCAGCCACCGCCGCCACCGAACTGGCCCAGGCCACCGCCCGCGTGCTGACGCTGGAGCGCGCCGCCGGCGCCGCTCTGGCGCAGCGCGCCGACCACCTCACCCAGGATCAAACCCATGCGAAAACTGAACGTGACCGTTTCAATGCTGACGTGCGCAGCGGCGCTGTGCGCCTGTCAATCCCCGTCGCCGGTGGTCATTGCGCCGCAGCTGCAGATACCTCCTCTGCCGCAGGCCATCGGATTGAAGCGCGCGCCGAACTTGACCCAGCGACTGCGGCAGCTCTTGACGCCATTGCCGGCGACGGCGACGACGCCACCCGGCAACTGAACGCCTGCATCGACGCCTACAACACCGTGCGAGACACCTACCATGTACAAACCGAATAGCCTGCGTCAGCACTTGGCCGCCGCCATCCCCGACCTGCAGCGCGACCCCGACCGCCTGCTGGTTTTCGCCGACGAGGGCAACGTGGTGGCGTCGGCCACCGCCTCCCTCTCCTTCGAATACCGTTTCAAGCTCAACCTGATCGTCACCGACTACGCGGGCGACGCCGACGCTATCATGGTGGCCCTGATCGCCTGGCTCAAAGTCCATCAGCTCGACCTGATGGCCAACGAAGAAACCCGCAAGCACGGCATTGCCTTCGAAGTGGACTTCAACAACCATGAAACGGTCGATATATCGATCAAGCTGGACCTGGCCGAGCGTGTGGCCGTCAAGGCTGGCGACGCGGGCCGCCTGAATATCCAGCACCTGGCCGAGATACAGCACATGCCGGCCTATGCGGACGAGTTCTGGAAGCTGTATGACGGCGACACCCTGCTGGCCGAATGGCGCACGCCCGAGGCCACGCCATGAGCGCCGACCTGCACGCACTGGAAACCTGGGCCGGCGCCCTGCTGGCCAAGCTGCAGCCAGCCCAGCGCCGCGCCGTCAATCACAAGGTCGCCATCGACCTGCGCCGCAGCCAGGCGCAGCGCATCAAGGCGCAGCAGGGACCGGATGGCGCAGCCTACCCGGCGCGCAAGCGGCGCAAGGAATTCAAGGGAAAGAACGGGCGCATCAAGCGGCAGAAGACGGCGATGTTCGCCAAAATTCGCACCGCCAAACACCTGAAGATGAAGGCGACCGGCGACCAGATCGAGGTCGGCTTCTTTGGCTGGGTGACGCGCGTGGCGAGGGTGCATCAGTTTGGACGGCAGGATAAGATTACAAAGAAAGGGCCAGTTTACACGTACCCCGAGCGGCGGCTGCTTGGCTTAAGTGAGCCGGATCGGACTTTGATACGCGAATCGCTGCTGCATCACATGGGAAAAAACTAAGATACCTCAATGCAAACTTCAACTGACATTAGTTGTCAAATGAGTTAGAGTCACATGAAACCGACCGCAACCGATCAAAAACATACATTGACTTGATAGCGTAAATAACTACCTATGGATATTACGTTGGCTCATACGGAACTGCTTTCTGAACTCCAGCCTTATGTTTGGCCACGGAAGAAAATGACCATTGCAGTTGATGGAGTAGATGATTCAGGTAAGTCAACGTTGGCACGATTTTTAGCTTGTTGGCTTGGAGTGCCAGTCATAGAAACGGACTTGTGTTTAATGGAAGGATACCAAGAGCCGACCATAGACTTGAGGATTCTTAGAACGCTTATCGAATCGCGACACCGGTGCAAACGACCAGTAATTGTTGAAGGAATATTCATCCTTAGTACGCTTGAAGAACTCGCTATCGTTCCTGATTATGTGATTCGTGTTGAGTCGCCTGGGCGCAACGGTAGTTTTATTTGGGCCTCTAAGTTTGAGGCATATGCTGATAAATATTTGCGGCCTCCTAAGCATAATTTTTTGTTCAATTGGGATCAACCCGACTTAACATCCGCGATTGAGTAGCTGCCGTTAACGGCCAAAAGCTGCTATTCGACGTGCGTGTCGAACCCCGTCAGTCCAATATCCGAGCAGCCCGCCACCTTGTGAGCCTCACAGGCAGCAATGTCCTTGATACCAGCGTGGTAAGAGAGTGATAATGCAGAGCTGTAATCCCATCAAGGAAGCCAATGAACATACTGCCGCACAGCGCCCCGATGTTAGTCGAAGCGACTCGTAACTGGGACTTGGTGAAGCTGACCGTTGGCCCGTTTGTCGGTGCAACTTTTGCCTTTGTGGTGGCACGGTACAACGATGCTCGCAAGCTTCACAGGGAGAGGGTTGCAGCTGGCAATCTGGCACTACTGACGCTGCGCGACCAGATCGACGACTACCTGGGCTTTCGAAAAAGCTTTCGTTACGACGTAGCGAATCCAGCGCGTGGGCCGAATGCTCCTGTGTTCATGTTGGCACAAGCGACGTTTCAGGCGTATGCCGAATCGTCCATAGACTTTCCATCCCTCAGCTTCTTGATGGAACGGCGTAAGCACATACCGAAGCTAAATTCGATGGTGTACAGCGCGAAACTCTATCGTAATCTGGTGAAGTCGGACCGCTTTCGTAATGAGGCCGTGCTTGAGCTCCAAAAGAAGCTGGCCGAGGCCCATACCTCAAATCCGCCGCCGACAAGAAAGGATATTGAACGCATCCTCGGGCCACTGCTGATTGCAAACGCGACCTCGGCAATTATCGGCCTCGCATTTCACGCGAAAGACGATGAAAGGACCCACCGACAAGCGGTAGATGAACTTCGAGCAGCCCTAATTGACGAACTGGGGCCGTGGTGGTGGCCCAACTGGGCACGGAAGCGATGGCCAATGCTTATGGGGCCAGCGTTAATCTCATTCACTAATGGTGATCCTGAAATGCAGGAGGACGCCATGCCCGCTTTTCCGAAACAGTTACTTGCTGCGATGGAGGAACAGGAAGCGGCCGAAGGCAAGCATCCAGAGGCCGATGCTCCTTTGTCCTTTTTCCCACTCGATAGATGGCATTCCACCTACTACCTAGTACTCAGAAAAATAGATGGCCCCAAGATACTGGTCCCTATCGAAGGCCGCAACTTCCGTCGGTGATATGCCACGGCAGCACACCTTGCATATGTTGAGTGACTTATTAGATCTAGCGCAATTTAATTCAAAGGTCCGCAATGGGGCGAAAGCAGACAGCCGCCACATCGCACCTACTTGGAAAATATGAATTGGCGTATCCAACATTGCCATAGTCACTAAGCCACTTATCAACCCGCCCGCGCGTGCATCCGCACGCGGACTTCGGCAACATGCATTGCATGAACGCCGACCTGTCCGACCTCACCCGCTTGCTGCAAAACCTGATCCGCCTGGGCACCATCGCCGAGGTCAAAGGGGCCAAGGCGCGCGTGCAGCTCGGGCCGACACTCACCACCGAATGGCTGAAATGGGCCACGCAACACGCAGGAAGCACGCGCACCTGGTCGGCGCCCATCGTGGGCGAACAGGTAATCGTCCTTTCCCCTGGCGGCGACCTGACGCGCGGCATCATCGTGCCGGCGCTGTACTCGCAGGCATTTGACGCGCCCGAAACCAGCGACACCGTCCACACCACGCACTACCCCGACGGCGCCGTGGTGCAGTACGATCATGCAGCCCACGCCCTGACGGCCACCCTGCCCGGCGGCACGGCCACCATCACGGCCGACAAGGTGACGTCGAACGCACCGAGCACCATCTGCACGGGCGACCTGACCGTCATGGGCAATCTGCTTGTCGAGCAATCGGCGACCGTCAACGGCGCCACCACCCTGAATGGCGGCGTGAACGCCAAGGCTGGCGCCGCTGGCGGTGTGGCCATGGACGTGCAAGGCACTGTCAAGGCCAGCGAGGACGTACTGGCCGGCGCCATCAGCCTGGCCACGCATGCGCACGGCGGCGTCAAGGCGGGCAGCGATCAATCGGGCGGGCCGCTGTGATGCTGGGCATGAACGCTAGCACTGGCCGCACCCTGTCCGGGATTGCCCATATCCGCCAGTCGATCACCGACATTTTGACCACGCCTATCGGCTCGCGCTTGATGCGCCGCCGCTATGGTTCGGAAGTGCCGGAGCTGATGGACCAGCCTTTGAACAGCGCCACGGTGCTGCGCATCTACGCCGCCACCGCCTACGCCATCCGGCTGTGGGAGCCGCGCATCAGCCTGACCGGCCTGCAGTTGGAAGCAGACGAGGCTGGCGCGGCCGCCCTGATCCTGGACGGCGTGGCCGATGGCCAATCTGTACAACTTGCGGTCGGCATCGGCCAGGGCGGCACGCCATGAGTATCGCCATCGACCTGTCACAACTGCCGCCCCCGGACGTGATTGAAACGCTGGACTTTGAGCGCATCAATACGGAGATTCAGGCCGACTTGATCGAGCGCATGCCCGAGCTGGCCGATGTGCTGCAACTGGAATCGGAGCCAATCACCAAGCTGATCGAAGTGTGCAGCTATCGGGAAATGCTGCTGCGCGCTCGCGTCAACGATGCGGCAAGGGCGCTCTTGCTGGCGTACAGCACGGGCAGTGATCTGGAACACAAGGCAGCGGAACTGAACATTGCGCGGCTGCAGGTCAGCGCCGCGAACCCCGCTACCAATCCACCGACACCGGCCATCTACGAAAGCGACGAGCGCCTGCGCCTGCGCGTGCAGATGGCGCCCGAATCGGCCACCGTGGCAGGGCCGGAAGGCAGTTACATTTTCCAGGCGCTGTCCGCATCAGCCAAGGTGCGCGATGTCGCCATCAGCAGCCCGCTGCCGGGCGATGTGCTGGTTACGATCCTGTCTACCGATGCCAGCATGCTGGCCGACGCCGACCTCATTGCGACGGTGCAAGGGCATCTTTCCGGAAAAAAGGTCCGCCCGCTCAATGACACGGTCATCGTCCAGGCGGCACAGATCATCGATTACACGGTCACGGCGCTCATCCACTGCTACCCGGGTCCGGCATCGGGGCCGGTACTGGATGCCGCCATCGCTGCCCTGTCCGCCTATGCTGATAGCACGGCCAAGATCGGCGAAGACATCACGCTGTCTGGCATCTATGCCGCGCTGCATCGTCCGGGCGTCAAGCGCGTCGAACTGATCGCGCCAACGGCGGACATCGTCATCGGCCCGACACAGGCGGCGCGCTGCGTCGGCGCCGCCATCAGCATGGGGGCAGCCGATGTCTGAGCCGCTGCGCCATTCCCTATTGCCGCCAAACCGCACGCGCCTGGAAGCAGCGCTTAGCTGCGCTATGGAATCCAAGGCTAACCCGGATGTACTGCGCAGCGTATTGATGGCAGCTGAGTGTCCGCCCCATATCTTGCCGTGGCTGGCGTGGGAGCGTCACGTCGACGGCTGGGAGTATGCCCTCAATGAAGAGGATCGGCGCGCCCTGATCAAAGACAGCTTTGAGCTGCACCGCTACAAGGGCACGCCATGGGCAGTCGAAACTGCCCTGGCAAAAATCGGCTATCCAGGCTCCGAAACCATCGAGCACAGCCAGACGACGCAGGCGTGGCACGCCGCCGGCGGCGAAGTCCTGGACGGCATCGGCGCACTTGATGGCGGTTCCGACCTGTCAGCGCCAGATGGTTACACCTACCGTTTTACTACCCGTCACTGGGCAGAATATGCCATTCGGATCAACCTGGCCGAGGGGCCATGGTCACGCACCCGCCAGCGCGAAATCATCCGCGTCGCCAGGGCATACGCCCCCATCCGCAGCCATCTGACCGCGCTGGTGACGGCCATACGCTTCGATTTCAATGCAGCCATCCGCATTGCCAGGGCAACGGCACGCATTACCGGTCGAATGGACCATTGCAGGCGCTTTCCCGTGCCCGGCTTTGACACGCTGGACGGTTGCGGCCTGGTCGACGGGGACCACATTCCCAGCCTGCTGGATGGCCTTGGCGCACTCGACGGCAGCGACAGCCTGAGCGGGACGGCTGCGACCGGAGAGCCATTGGACGGCGGCGCATGGGGGTACACGCAGCGTCTGCGCAGTCGCATCGCCCTGCCCGCTGCTGGCGGGAACCGGGCCGATCATGGCTACCTCGATGGCGGCTCGGGCTATCTGGACGGCGCGCCGCTCACCGGCGAGCTACTCGATGGCCTGAGCGCCATTGACGGCATCGGCACGCTGTATTACCCCACCATCGGCGGCCCGGAAGACACGCTCGATGGCGTCGGCTTCCTGGGCGATATCCCGGGCCTGGACGGCATCTGGTTTTCTGCGCGCGTCACCTTGCGGCGCGGCAGCCTCATCACCACGGAGACATTGCAATGAGCACTACCGCTATCGCGGCAACAAACGCCTATCGCCACAAGGTTGCATTGACTGCAGCGGCCGGCGGCGCATTACCCAAGGCGGCATGGGTGGCCTTTGGCGCCGGCGCCAGGCCATACACCCTCGATGACATCGCCATGGAATCAGAATTTTTCCGCGTGGCGGCCAACAACAGCGTGGATGGCGTGCAAATGACGGTGGCCGGCGTGCTGACCGGCATTGCTGCCGGGGCACATGTGCTGCGCGAAGTTGGCGTGTTTGCAGCGGACGGCACATTGATGGGGCGCCGCGTACTGACGCCCAAAGAGCTGGAGCCAGAAACCCAGCTTGAAATCGAACTTGTTTTCCAATATTAAAGAGGAGCACCAATGACCCAACTTACCGGCATCCCAGAATTTACGGGCAGCGTGCGTCGTCTGGAAACCACCGATCCAAAGCACCCGGACACCTGGAACCCGAATTATCAGACGCTCATCAACAATGATACCTACCTGAAATCAGCGCTCACGGCCGCTGGTGAAGAACTGGCCGAAGTCGCTGGCCGCATCGGCAGCCTGGAGGAAACGAGTTCCGCCAGCGTGCAGCGCGCAGTCACGCTGGACTGGCTATACCGTGACAACCGCATCGCGTTCGAACTGTGGACGCCGGGTTTTACCATGATCGACGCCATCGACACCGCCCTGGTGCAAGGCATTGCCGGCGATGATTCGGTCGACGTCGCCAGCACGCTGCAACTGCGCGCCAATGAGTTTTACGTCTTGAGCGACGATGCTGGCTCTATTCTGATCAAATGCGCCGCCATCCTGTCGCCGAACAGAATCCGCATCGCCGCCGACCTGCCGCGCACGATGGGAACCGGCGTTCTGAGCCGTTGTTCGATGAACCATGTGGGCAAGGCGCAGGCGACCGCGCGGCCAGGCGACATTTGGCTGGGCCGGCCGATCAACATCGGCAATGACATGGATGGCGGTGCTGTCGTGGTACGGCGTAGCCTCAACAGTGCCGAGGCACGTCTGTACTTTATCGATGCCTACACGCCGAACTGGACTGAGCGCATGTGGTCGTCGCGCCGACAGGGCGGCGACATCCCGCCCGGATTTGCCGATTATGAATACGCAATCCCGATGCGCGGCGACGGCAGTCTGCGCATGGACATCGGCGTCGAAAGCGTGACGATCAAGCACATCATTGCGCTGTCGACCGCCACCGGCCTGGGCGGCTTCACCAATCCGGCCATGCGCCCGGCGGCGCCGGTCATGGCCACGCCAGCCGCTGCGGCCATCAATATCGCCGAGCGTCCGACATTATCCGTGGGCGGCTACACCAGCCCGGGCGGGTCTGCGCAGGCAGGCGTGCAATTCCAGGTATCGAAAACAAACAGTTTCGCGGTACTGCAGCACGATTCCGGCGAAATCGCTGCCAGCCTGTCATATCTATTGCCGGCCGGCGTGCTGATCGCCAACACCATCTACTACATCCGCGCCCGCGTTAAGGACGTTGCGGGACTCTGGTCCGACTGGGCTGCCGTCACCAGCTTTACCACTGCAGCCACGTTCGCCTATGTGGCATCCCCGACCCTGGTCAGTCCGGCCAGCAATGCTATCGACATCGGTGAGCAGCCTATCCTGCAGACCGGCGCCTTCGCCGTGGTCGGCGGCGCCTCCTCCCACGCGGCCAGTCAGTGGCAGGTACGCACCGCAGCCGGCGTATGGACGGCGCCGGCCTGGGATTCTGCGGAAGATACGGTCAACCTGCTGTCGCGCACCCTCCCCGCCGGCATCCTGGCCGCTGGCCAGCAGCAGTATTTCCTGCGCGTCCGCCATAAAGGCTCGACGCTGGGCTGGTCGGAATGGTCAAACGAAATCAAGATCACGACCAAGCAGGTCTACGCCAACATTGCCGGCGTTGTGCTGCTGGCCAGTGGTGGCGACGGCGGGACGTGGGCCTACATCGATGCAGACGGCAACACTGTAGCCAACCCAAGTGCGGCCTATTTCAATGCACACCCGGTATTCGGCAGTATTCAGGACGTCACGATTGACGGCCAGATTATGGTCAAGGTGCCCAAGTTCTACCGTAAGCGCGCAATCATTGCCTCGGGCGCGAATGCCGGCAAGGAAGGCCGCTGGATTTCCGACCAGCCGATTGCCGGTTACACCATTCACCCAGCATTCCGCAGCTTCGGCGCCGATATCGATCAATTCTGGTACGGAAAATATCAGGCCAGCAAGAGCGGGACAATGCTGGAATCGAAGCCAGGCATGTCGCCAGTTCTCGCCATCACCCTGACCGAAGCCATCGCAGCCGCAGCGGCGCGCAATACCCGAGGGGTGGCCGGGTTCATGTCCCTGTCGTTCTATCAGGCTGCGGCGATCCAATGGCTGTACCTGGTCGAAAATGCCACGATGAACAGCCAGACCAAAACCGGCCAGGGCCGCGTCAGTGCCGCCAACGAGGCCCGTGTCGATGCAGCCGATGTAGCCACGGCCACGTATCGCGGCATCACCGGTTTGTGGGGCAACGTCTACCAATGGCTCGACGGTATGAAAACCGTCTATGGCGTGGTCAACCTGTGGGACAAGGACGGCAACAGGACGTGGCGCAATACCGGCAAAAAACGCACTGCGGCCGAGGGCGGGATCTACCCGACCACCTTCATCACCGGGTCCGGCGCCGGTTACGACTTTGACGACATCTTCATCGGCGATACCGGGCCGACCTATAACACTTCCGCTACTGCACCGGATTATCAATATTTACTTTCTGATGGCGAGTATTTCCCGGTCGTCGGTGGCGACTGGAACTTCGCAGCCGCTGCGGGTTTGTGGTGCGTAAACTGCAACCGCGTGGCGTCGAGTGCTGGCATGAGCATCGGAGCTCGTTTGGCAAAGGTGTGATGTGTTAAGCAACATGAATCATGACGTGGTGGGCGAAAGACCATCACAGTCAACCAGGCTTTCGTACTCACGGCAAAGAACGATGATTTTTTCATCACCAGAGGGAGCGCAACACATGAAAATTGAAAATCACATCCTGACCATAGGCGCGCACTCGGAAGAATTGCCGTGCCTGCCGACCGCCGCCACAGTCACGGCATGGAAGGTGCCGGCCGAGTACATCGCCAGCGGATATTTTGTGGCGGTGCGCGTTGCCGGTGCCATGGCGACCATCCCGGCCTGCGCTGCTGCTGACACGGAGCTGATCGGAACGCTCGATCTGCCGGCAGATCCCGCAGCCCAGTTGGCCGCAGCAAAGGCGGAGCGCATGGATGCGATCAACCAATCCTGCGCGCAGGCTCTGGCATCTATCGCGGCCCCCTATCCAGACGGGGAAGTAAAAAGCTGGCCACAGCAGGTTGCCGAGGCGGCCGCGCTTGCCATCGACGCCGACGCACCAACCCCGCTGCTGACCGCCATCGCGGCCGTGCGCGGCATCTCAGTCGTCGACCTGGCGAATCTGGTACGCATCAAGGCCGAGGCCTATGCGGCCGTCTCCGGGCAAACGATCGGGCGCCGGCAATTCCTGGAATCCGCACTGGAAAAAGCAGAGACGCCGGAAGCTGTCAGCGAGGTGGCCTGGTGATGGACCGCGCCGCATTGATCACGCATCAACTGGGGTGCGCAGTGCCATCTGCCTATGTTGCCTGGCCTTAGATGAAATGACACAAGCATCCAACTACCCGCAACAAAAACCATCTCACAGGAGAAATGAATGGCCACCGACTACCACCATGGCGTGCGCGTCATTGAAATCAACGAGGGTTCGCGCCCGATCCGCACCGTCTCCACGGCCGTGCTGGGCCTGATCGCCACGGCCGACGATGCCGACCCGGTCGCCTTCCCGCTCGACACGCCCGTGCTCGTCACCAACGTGCTGGCCGCCATGGGCAAGGCAGGCAAGACGGGCACACTGTACCGCGCGCTGGAGGCGATTGCCGCGCAGACCAAGCCCTTGTGCGTCGTCGTGCGCGTGGAAGAAGGAGAGACAGAAGCGGAAACCACCACCAATGTGGTGGGCGGCGTCTCGCCGGACGGCAAATACCTGGGCGTGAAAGCCTTGCTGGCCGCGCAAAGCAAGCTGGGCGTGAAACCGCGCATCCTGGGCGCGCCGGGCCTGGACACCCAGGCTGTGACCAACGCCCTGGCCAGCGTGGCGCAGCAACTGCGCAGCTTCGTGTACGCCTCCGCGTATGGCTGCAGCAACGTGGTCGCCGCCACCACCTATCGCGGCCAGTTCGGCCAGCGCGAGGTCATGATCATCTGGCCGGATTTTGTGAACTGGAATACCGCCACCGACGAAGAGGCCAGTATTTCCGCCGTGGCCTACGCCATGGGCCTGCGCGCCAAGATCGACGAGGAAACGGGCTGGCACAAGACGCTGTCCAACGTGGTCGTCAACGGCCCAACCGGACTCACCAAGGACGTGTTTTTCGACCTGCAAGACCCGGCCACCGACGCCGGCGTGCTCAACGCCAAGGAAGTGACCACCCTGATTAACATGGGCGGCTACCGCTTCTGGGGTTCGCGCACCTGCGAGGTGCCGGGTGGCTTCTTCTATTTCGAAAGCTACACGCGCACGGCCCAGGTGCTGGCCGACACCATCGCCGAGGCGCATTTCGCCTTTGTCGATCTGCCCTTGCATCCGTCCCTGGTGCGCGACCTGCTGGAAAGCATCAACGCCAAGTTCCGCGACCTGAAATTGCAGGGCTACATCATCGACGGCCAGGCCTGGTATGACGAGCAGTACAACGACAAGACAGGGCTGAAAGACGGCAAGCTGGCCATCGATTACGACTACACGCCCGTGCCACCGCTGGAAAACCTGCGCTTCCAGCAACGCATCACCGACCGTTACCTGGCCGACTTCGCCTCGCGTATCGCCGCCTAAGCACCACCACCCTGCCCGCGCCCGCGCGGGCGCACTGAATAACTGGAGAAATTATGGGCATGCCCCACAAACTTAAACAATTCAACGTGTTTCAAAACGGCGTGCTGTTCATGGGCATGGTGCCCGAGGTCACCCTGCCGAAACTGAGCCGCAAGATGGAAGAGTACCGCGCCGGCGGCATGAGCGGCCCCGTGTCGGTGGACTTCGGCAACGAGGCGCTGTCGCTGGAGTGGAGCGCAGGCGGTCTGATCGCCGAAGCCTTGAAGCAGTACGGCGCGCATGCGCACGGGGCCGTGATGCTGCGCTTTGCCGGGGCTTATCAGAACGACGAGGACGGCAACGTGGCAGCCGTCGAAGTGGTCGTGCGCGGCCGTTACAAGGAAATCGATATGGGCGGCGCCAAGATGGGCGACGACACCACACACAAATACACCATGGCTTGCAGCTATTACAAGCTGATGATCGACGGCGCCACCGTCATCGAACTGGACTTCATGAGCGGCATCGAGAACATCGGAGGCGTCGATACCAATGCGGCCATCCGCAAGGCCAGCGGCCTGTAATCCGCTTTTTTATTCACCACTACCCTACAAGGACAACACCATGAACAACGATACCCAAAACAGCGCCGTCATCGAGCTGGACGAACCGATCAAACGTGGCGACAGCCTCATTACCTCGCTGACCGTGCGCAAGCCCAAGGCGGGCGCCCTGCGGGGCATTTCCCTGATCGAACTGGCCAACCTGAACGTGTCGGCCCTGCAGATCGTGCTGCCGCGCATCACCGAGCCGACCTTGACGGCGCACGACATCGCCAACATGGACCCGGCCGACCTGCTGGCGGTGGGCGCCGAGGTTGCCGGTTTTTTGGCGAGCAAAGCAGATCGCCTTTCGGTATCCCCGGCGAAGTAGAAGACGCCATGGCGGACATTGCCGGCGTCTTCCACTGGACGCCGGCAGCGATGGACGATCTTACGATTGATGAACTGATGGCCTGGCGCGAACGCGCCAGGCAACGAAGCGGAGCGGAATAGATGGCTGGTCGGGATTTGAAACTACAGGTGGTATTTGCGGCACTGGACAAGATCACCGGCCCGCTGAAAAAGATTATGGCTGGTTCCAGCGAGACGGCCAAGGCATTGAAGGCCACCAGTGACCGCCTGCGCGACTTGAACGCCCAGCAAAAGAACATCAGCAAATTCCGCGAGCTGCACGGCGGCCTGGACGCGACCCGCACCAAGCTGGAAGCAGCCCAGCAGAAGGTCGCCAGCCTGGCCGTCAAGATGAAGCAGACGGAGGCGCCCACGCGCGCCATGACGCGCGAATTTAACGCCGCAGTCAAAGCGGCCGGCGCCTTGAAGACGGCAGGCCAGCAGCAGGCCCAGCAACTGCAGGTCATGCGTGAGCGCCTAGCGGGCGCAGGTATCGGCACCAAAGACCTGGCCAACCACGAGCGCACCTTGCGCCGCGAAATCGAGGCCACCAACAAAACCATGACGCTGCAGCAGCAGAAGCTGGCCAACGCGGCGGCCAAGCAGCAGCGCGTCACCAATGCCACCCAACACGCCGACAAGCTGCGCAACAAGGCGGGCAACCTGGCCATGGCCGGCGCTGGCGCAACTGCCACGGGCGCCGTGCTTGGCGCGCCCGTCGTCAAGGGACTGAACGAGGCCAAGCACTATCAAACGGAAGTGGGCCGCGTCAACGCCCTGGGCCTGGGCGACAAAGTGTCAGCCGAGGCCGTCGCCTTCGCGCGCAACATGAAGACCTACGGCACCAGCCAGCTCGACAACCTGCAGCTCATGCGCGACGGCATGAGCGCCTTTGCCGACGTGCATCATGCGGAAATGGTCGCCCCTACGCTAGCCAAGATGAAGTTTGCCAATCACGCCTTCTTTGGCGAGGCCGAGGGGGCCGATAACGAACGCAAGTTCATGGACATGCTCAAGGTGATCGAGCTGCGCGGCGGCCTGGAAAGCAAGGAAAAGTTCGAAGCCCAGGCCAATATCGTGCAGCAAGTCATCACCGCCACGGGCGGGCGCGTCGGCCCGAATGAATGGTTGAATATGATCAAGACGGGCGGCATCGCCGCCAAGGGCTTGAAAGATGACGCCTTCTACTACCAGATGGAGCCGCTGGTGCAGGAAATGAGCGGTAACCGCGTCGGCACCTCCCTCATGAGTGCCTACCAGAACTTGTACCAGGGCCGCACGACGAAGCGCTCGGCCAGGAAGCTGGACGAGTTTGGCCTGATTGGCGACAAAAGCAAGGTCACGCCAGATAAAGCCGGGCAAATTGCATTCCTCGATCCCGGTGCGCTGCTGGGTTCCGAGCTGTTCCGCGAAAATCAGTTTGAGTGGATGGAAAAGGTGCTGTTGCCGCAACTGGCCAAGAAGGGCATCACGGAAAAGAAACAGGTGCTCGATGCCATCGGAAGCATCTTTTCCAATCGCACGGCGTCGAACCTGTATTCGCAGATGTATTTGCAGCGCGTGCAGATCCACAAGAACGAAAAGCTCAACCGTGGCGCCGCCGATATCGGCCGGCTGGAAAAGCTGGGCCGCGACTCGGCCGCCGGCAAGGAATTGGAAGCGCAGTCGAAGCTGGCCAACCTCAAGCTGACCATGGGCGAAAAAATCCTGCCGCTGTATGCGCAAGGGCTGGAGATGGCGATTTCCGCTATCACGCGGCTGAATGGCTTCATGGAGCGCAACCCGACCGTGGCCAAGGTCATGATTACCGCCTTTGCCGTGCTGGCCGGCCTGCTGCTGGTGCTCGGCCCGCTGATGCTGGGCATTGCCGCCCTGATTGGCCCGTATGCCATGCTGCACGTCATGTTCGCCAAGATGGGCGTGACGGGCGGCGTGCTCACGCCCATCCTGCGCGGCCTGGGTGGCGCCTTCATGTGGGCGGGCCGGGCGGTGTTGTGGCTGGGCCGCGCTCTTCTGATGAACCCGATTGGCATCGCCATCACTGTCATCGCCGGCGCCGCCTACCTGATCTATAAGTACTGGGAGCCGATCAAGGGTTTCTTTTCCGGCATCTGGTCGCACATTAAGACCGCGTTTGCTGGTGGCATCGGCGGCGTCAGCACCTTGATCGCCAACTGGTCGCCGCTGGGCATGTTCTATCGCGCCTTCGCCGGCGTGCTGGGCTGGTTCGGCATCGCGCTGCCGGCCACGTTCACCGACTTTGGAAGCGGCCTGCTGCGCGGTATGGCCAGCGGCATCACAAGTAGCTTGAACGTCATCTATCAATGCTGGGAGCCGGTCAAGACGTTCTTTGCCGACGTGTGGTCGCAGCTCAAGGCGACATGTGGCAGCGGCCTGGCGGGTATTAGCGCCCTGATTATCAACTGGTCACCCGTCGGCGTGTTTTACCAGGCGTTCGCGGGCGTCATGAGCTGGTTCGGCATCAAGCTGCCCGCCCAGTTCACCGAGTTCGGCGCCAACATCCTGCGCGGCCTGGTCAACGGCATCACGGGTTCCATGGGCGCCGTCAAGGACGCCATCAGCAATGCCGGTTCAAGCACCATTGCCTGGTTCAAGGAAAAGCTGGGCATCCACAGCCCGAGCCGCGTGTTTGCCCAGCTGGGCGACTACACCATGCAGGGGCTGGCCGTGGGCCTGGACCGTAGCGAGGGCGCGCCCATTGCCAAGGTTTCCGGCCTGGCGCAGCGCCTGACGCAACTGGGCGCAGGCATTGCCATCGGCACGGCCACCGCCCTGCCCGTCAGCGCCTTCGACACGCGCGCCCCGCTGTCCCAGGGCACGTTTGGCGCCGGAATGACGATCCAGGGCGACAAGATCGAAATCACGATCCAGGCGCAAGCCGGTTCTGATCCGCAGGCCATCGCCCGCGCCGTGTACGCGGCCATGGAGCAGCGCGACCGCGAAAAGGCGGCGCGCATCCGCTCATCCCTGCGCGACCACGATTAAGAAAGAACAGCACCATGATGATGATTTTAGGAATGTTCGTGTTCAGCCTGCCGACGCTGGCCTATCACGAGCTGCAGCGGCAAACGGAATGGAAGCACGCCAGCACGGCCCGCGTGGGCTTGCGCGACGCGCACCAGTACGTAGGGCCCGGCGACGACACCATTACCCTGTCGGGCTGGGTGGCGCCGGAACTGACCGGCTCCCTGTACTCGCTCGATGCGCTGCGCATGATGGCCGACACGGGTAAATCGTGGATTCTGATCCAGGGCACGGGCCGCATTCTCGGCTCCTACCGCATCACCAGCATGACGGAAGGCCGCAGCATCCTGGACGGCAGCGGCGGCGCGCGCCGCGTCGAGTTCTCGATTGCGCTCAAGCGCGACGACGACGGCGTGCTGGCCATGGTGGGCCTGGGCGACATCGGCGACCTAAAAAACATGCTCAGCATCGACGGCATGACCAGCAGCATCGCCGGCGCGGCCAAGAATGCAGTGGGCAGCGTGGTCGGCAATGTCGTGGGCGGCATCACCTCGAAATACGGCGGCGTGGTCAGCGAAATGAAAGACAAGATCGGTGGCAGCATCAGCGGCGCCATCGGCAGCGCGGCGGACAAGTTCAAATGAGCGAGCATATCCCCGCCTTCAAGGTCAGCATCGAGGACAAGGATCTGACGGCCATCGTTTCGCCGCGGCTGATCAATCTGACCTTGACCCTGTGCCGTGGCGACGAGAGCGACCAGCTCGATATTTCCCTGGACGACAGCGACGGCAAGCTGGCCCTGCCGCCGCGCGGCGCGCAGATCGCCCTGGCGCTGGGCTGGCAAGCGTCCGGCCTGGTGGATATGGGCAAGTTCACCGTCGACGAGGTGGAGCACAGCGGCGCGCCCGACACCATCACCTTGCGCGCCAGGTCGGCCAACCTGATCGACACCTTCAAACAGCAGCAGGAACACAGCTTTCACAAGACCACCCTGGGCGCCATCATCGAGGCGATTGCCTTCCGCAATGAGCTGGCGTCGGGCGTGTCGGCGCGCCTGCGCGATACGGCCATCGAGCACATCGACCAGACGCACGAAAGCGATGCGGCCTTCCTGCGCCGACTGGGCAGGAAATACGACGCGGTGGCCACCGTCAAGAATGACACCCTGCTCTTCATCCCCATCAACCAGAGCCGCACCGCCAGCGGCAAGGCGCTGCCCGTCATCCCCATCACGCGCGCCTTGGGCGACGGCCACCGCTACCATAGCGCCGAAAGCGACGCCTACACGGGCGTGCGCGCCTTCTGGCACGACGAGCGCTACGCGCGCCGCCGCAGCGTGGTGGCGGGCGTGCCCGGCAACAGCAAGCGCCTGCGCACCACCTTCGCCAACGAAACGGACGCGCGCGCGGCGGCCGTGGCCGAATGGCAGCGCATCCTGCGCGGCCTGGCCACCTTTGAAATGTCCCTGGCCCTGGGCAACCCGGCCGTATTCCCGCAATCGCCCGTGACCGTAACAGGCTTCAAGCCCGAGATCAACGCCACCGAGTGGCTATCGGTCAAGGTCACGCACAACCTGGGCGGCAACGGTTTTACCACGCGAGTGGAGTTTGAAACCAAGACGGAAGCGGTCGAGGCCGAGCGCGAGGACGAAAAAGACCCGGATGAAGGCATCACGGGCGTGCTGGCCAAATGGAAGGACGTAGCGGCGAAGAAGAAAAAGACGGGACAGGAAATGGCCGGGGCCACAGGCACTCTCAATACGTTGGAGCATGTTTACAAGAGCAAGCAGGCCGCCAAGCGGGCGGCCCTGCATGCGTGGAAGCATATTGAGGAAGTGCGGGACATCATCCGCGAGAATAGCGAAGAGCCAACGTGAAAACCTACGCAAGCGGTAGCCGATGCAGGAGCGACATGACCGTGCGCCAATTATGTCCGCTCAGTGGCAGCTTTCCCCCGCATATTTAATCGACAAAACCTGGATATCCGGCCATGAGCCGCAACCTATCCTTTCCAGTCATCCGTTTGCCGGTTCGTACGTTTCAGTAGCCGAAATCGGTGCATTTTATGAGCACGCGGTTCGATTATATCCCGCGACTTATCGTCGTATTATCACTGCGCGCGGAGCCAGTTCAGCATAGCCGCGCTGACGTTGCCTTCAAGAGATGTGCTCCCAGTGAGCTTAACGAATTTTCTTGGATCGCAGATACTGCAAGGGGTCACTTTCGTTCCGCAACCATTCTAAAACGTCAATTTTCCAATCACCCGGAGCCAATGAGCCGGCTCGTAGTTCAAGCAAGCGACTTAAATAACCGTCAACCTTCGCGCGCTGACGCGTCGCAGGAATCCCGTCAATGATCGCCGCAGAGGCATCCAAGTAGCCGCGCAGAACAGCACGGATTGCCGGCATACGACTGGCCGGCGCCCCACGTGCAATGCGGTATGCAGCAGCTAATTCGTCCACCCCCGAGCCTTGTGATCTCTTGGCTCCCGAGTAGGACCTGCTAAGCGCTGCTCCCCTTTTTTGATCGCCAGCCTTCGGTTTCACTACCATTACCCCTGTGACACCTTTTTGAAGAACGCAGTACCTACAGAAATTTTTCAAGCGAATTTTACGGCTTCAAGCATTCTGTTAGGAAGGGTACATCCAAAACTAGAGACCTGTACAAAGCTATCCGCCAGTTAAGCGGCCCAAGCGTGTGTTCGCGCTGTTCTAGGAATTTTTGCAAAAATTTTCGCAGAGTGGTAATGGTCTTCGCCTCCCTAGCAATTGAAGCATCTCGGAGCAGTGAGAATTCCGTGTGTGACTGATCCTTGTAACGGCTCAGCAATTCAAGCTTTTTAAAGTGAGACTCGATTAGACTGAATTTGGCCACACTGAAGCCGGCGGGCCGGATGAGCTCGAACGACACCGTCGGAACCCGTTTCCCCTTTCTTACGACCCACTTGACGTCGGGTTTAAGCATTGGTGCAGTCGGCAGGGAGTCCAAGTAGAAATTGACGAAGACGCGATTATTCGTGGCATCTAACCAAATATCCGATTTCTTGCCGTTGCAAGTGCCGCAACATGGGACCAAGTTATGGGCGTGAACACTAAGTTCAGGGTACTTCTCTTTCGGAAGATAGTGGTCAAACTGTCTGGGGGCTCCGATCCCGCAGTATGGGCAGAAGTCCCGGATGCCTTCGCTTTGCCGCTCCATGATCAGGCGCTTAAGCTCTTCTAAGGCTTGCGCGGTACTCTCGTAGCAATGCAGTAGGTCCTCCCGCTGCACCTTTGTCCATGTATCCTTTGCCACGCCGCCTATGTCTGCAATCGTAAACGCGTCCTCCAGCACCTCATATCGCTTCTCGATGTCTGGAAGCATCTTAGTTAGGCGTACACCTCGATCCCCAGCCTTTCCGCCAACAATTTGTGTCAGAAATTTTTTAGGAATTTCTTTCACTCTGCGCAATTTATGCATTACCGTCCTCGTACAGTGATGCCAAGTATGCGGTGGCATGCAGGCTCAGTTGATCATCGAAAAGTGCGGAAATCTCGTTGAAGGTTTTCTTTTTTGCAAGTTCCTTGAACGTTGCCTTGTAGAAGTTAGGAATTTCGACAGTCTCGAACACCTGACGAGTAAGCTGGGCGATGTTTTCACCAAAGGACTCTACCGCCAATGAGTGAGCGCTAGTAATGTTTCCTTCGCGCTCGAATCGGATAACACGTTTGCGGGGCACCTCCTGTATGACAACGGGCGAGTGCGTGGCAATGACCGCATATGAATTATAAGCCTCCAGCAAAGCCTGCAATGTCTGCATCAACAATGCTACAGCATTTGGGTGTAGGTGAATCTCGGGTTCATCAAACAGCACCAAAGACTCGTCCTTCAGGTATGCAATCGCGGCAGAGATGAAGTACGCAAGAATCGACTGTCCCGAACTCATCGAAGGCGTCTGACCGTCCTCCAGTTCTTCGATTGTTTGGTCGATGGACACTAGCTTCTCGGAGACGCCTACCACTTTGGAGACATGAAACTCCCAAATATCGTCACGATTTTGTTCTTTGATTCGTTTCAAGTATTGAACGTGCCGACTCTCGAGGGCGCGACGAGATAGCCCGCCACTATCGTCTCGGACGCCGCAATATATGTAGCTAAAAAACTTCTGAGGCTCCGGCCGCTGGAATCTGTCAAAGGCACTAAACGACAATGCGATCACTCGTGAGAACAGCGGCCGAGCCGGCTTAAAGGCCGACTCCATCTCGTCTATTGTCTCTTTGGATACGCGCTGCGTCCTTGCTAGGTCTCGTGCAAGCTTTGCCATGAACTGAGTCTTACCGACGCCATTGCGTCCAATGATGGCAAGGATTCGTCCTGGAACTAAATCATCAGGATTTAGGTCAACTTCGATAGCTACGTCGGTTTCGGCTCCTGGGATATTACCCTTATACTGAAATGAGTAGCCCTTCTGACGCTCAACGTCATCAAGAATAGCTAGGCCGTCGCGCAAGCAGATTTTCGCATCGTTGAACCGAATTAGAGAGTTCCTGAACCCGCTACTCGTCTCGACTTCTTCAAGTAACTGGGGCTTTACAACAACATCGTTGAGCTTCGCCAGTACGCCACGATGCGACTTGGGCAAATGCAGTCGAAAATTTTTGTAGTAGTCTGGCTCTTGACCTAAGCTGAAAAACTCGTCGGGAAGCTCGGGAAAGTCTTCCGGCAATTGCGTGCTGTGCTCACCGCGCTGCAGGATCTTGACTGAGCCCAACATTTCATGGCTTCCATTCTTTTTGACGAGGCACAGGTGATAGAGCGTCTTAAAATGGTAGTCATCCCAGTTGTCTACTGTATATACAATACATGGAAGCACCGCTCGCGGCGGGGGTTTGCAGCTTCGGTTATTATCTGCTTTGTAAAAGTGCATCAGTTCTCCATATTGTTTTGTCCGGGATAGGTAGATCCCTGTGAACATAATTCTGTGGTCCGATTTCGGACTGTCGCCAACGCCTGCTTCTGGCCGCCAGCGGCCCATGAGCATAACGAATTACCAAGCGAGGAAAGTCACGCATTGTCACATCAACGCGAATGACTGCTTCTGGCCGCTAAGCAACAATAGGGGTCACTGATAAGACCTTTACTTTTGATGATGCATCATGAATTTCATTCTCGCTATTCAGATAGTTCCAAAAGTCCTCATAGACAATTTCGACATCTCGAATCGACACACAAGCATCGAAAATCGCATTGCTTTCTGTGTCGATAATTTCATCGCGCGCCTCAGTAAACGTATGTGGTTCCACAGTCAAATTGACAGACAACGCCCTAACTTTGAATTTCATATTTCGTCCAAATAATTACATAATCATTTCGGAAAGCAGCTTCTTCCGGATGGAGGAAATTGCCGTCGATCACGAAACTGTCATCTGCCGTAGCGAAAGTAGTTAACTCCAGTTCCCGCTCACCCAGGTCGGAAAACCGTCAGAAACAGCAGTAACACACTGGCACTTGACACCTTGTGCCGTCTCAATGACGATACCGACGGTATAAGCTCTCCCGTCGTAATAGCAGGAATTTCTGATGAACTTGCTGACAACGGCGGTCATCATTTCACATCTGTATTGTGGCCAGCAGCAAGCAAAGAGCAATGGAGCAAGAGCCGCAACTTTCCATCTGCAGGCACTTTTTAGCAACGAAAACCGCCCACTCCGCCCCGTTTTACGTCGGTGATTTTTTTTTGCGACCAACGTTGATCGTTTGGGGTGCCGTAATATCGCCATGGATTTGCTGGCCAACTTTACCGTGGAAAACCATTTGCGTATTGCGTTCAACTGATCTGGATGGCGGGGTGGCTGAAGGCTCAACACTTCCCTCAACTACACCAAGAACCCTCGCTTTCGCTCGAATATCCAGTTTGCGATAGCCAGTCAACAATTCATGCTCATCCGCAGGCAATGCAGAGAGCGCATGTTCCCCTGTCAGCAAATACAACACATCTACCCCAGCCGCAGCAACGGCAGCAAGATAGTCAGAATCTGGCGTGCGAGAGCCATTTTCATAGTTGAACTGGGCGCCCTTTTTTACCCCACCAAGGGCCGCAAACTCATCCTGATTGAGGCCAAGGCGCTTGCGTTCTTCCTTCAGTCGATCAAAAAAATACTTCATTTGAGTACAAATACCTTTCCAAATCACTCAAATGAGTGATATATTTACGCCATTCCGTAGCGATTACAGATCATAACATTATGAATAATTTGTCAAAAGTCGGACGTACTGCGAAGGGCGTCACTTCTCGACCACTCGGCGTCCGCCTGACCCCTGATGAGGTAGACGAGGTCGAGGGTCACGCAAAGAAGCTTGAGCGCTCCAGAGCCTGGTTTCTTCGCTTCCTGATCCTGCGCGGCCTCGCTGACTACAAGCGCGAACTCGCATCCAAATCCACCCACTAAGGACCACGTCATGTACCCCGATGCAAAACGTATCCGCAGCCACCGCGTCATGCTGCGCCTCGATGACTATGAGCACCAGCTTGTTTCCTCGATCGCCAACTACCAAGGCGAAGAGCTTGCCGTGCTGGTGCGCCAGATCGTGATGCGTGAAGCCTTGGCCGTGATCGCCTTGGATGACGCCACCATCGACAGCGTACAGCGTCGCAGCGTTTAAACCGAGTCACTTTTGAGCAACTCTAAAGTTACAGAAAATGCCAGACCATCAAATTCACCTCAATGACGAAGAGCGCGCGGTGCTGGAACTCGTGCGCCAACGCCAGGGGCTGGCAAGTATCGACCAGGCGGCTGAATGGCTCGTCAAGTCGCGCTTACGCATACAGTCGAAAAACATGACGGGTCGCGGTCGCGCCCTGTACCAAGTGGAAAGAAAGCTGAAATGAGAGTCATCGGCCTGCCCTGCCCGCATTGCGAAAACACCGTCCGCGCCGTCAAAAGCCGCACGATGTCCGCCATGTTCAAGGAAATCACCTACATGTGCCAGAACCCCGAATGCGGGCACTCCTTCGTGGCAGGCCTGGAAGTACTGCGCACCCTCTCGCTGTCTGCCATGCCCAAGCCGGATATCCGCATCCCGATGTCCCAGCATGCGCGCGCGGCAGCCACCAGCCAGCTGGCCCTGGACCTGACTGCGGGCTGCTGATGACTATCCCGATCCTCGCGCCGCCGTAACCCGGCCGCTGTAACTCCCCTCTTTTGCTATGCCCTGCTGCGCTCCCTTTTGAGCGTGCGGGATTCGTTCAACCTGAAATAAGGAAATTCGATGTTAAACGGTCTTCAAATGCTCAAAACCGTCACCTTATCGCATGAGTCTGTGCTGACCGCATTATGCGCCCTTGGGCGTCAGCGCTTGCAGGACAAAGAGCTTTTACAGCAATGTGTTGAGTCATCGCATCGCACTTGGGTCCAGCGCGAAATCTCCATGGCAGATTTCGCCATCATCAGTCTGAGAGGCGCAATCAACGCTGTTCGCTATTGCCAAGCATGCGGCCATGTGGGCGATGTAATCCCCCCAGCGGTCGACTGCTGCCCAGGTGGCAAGTATGCGGCCATGGTCCATCCAGAGATCGCGCGCCAGGCGCGAATCGGCCTGACTGTCTTGGTATCGCATGCGGACGGAAAAATCCCATGCAGCGGCGATATGGCGGGAGAGCGGTAATGCTGCGCTTGCTCAAAACCTGCGGCATCTGGCTGCTGTCGCTCCTGATCGTCATCATCCCTGACGTGCTGCGGGCCATCGGCGCCATCAAGGACTGAGCCATGCCGGCGTCCCTTATCGACAATCACCTGTCGTTCCTGCCTGCGGCGGCCATCCTCGCCGCCCGTGACAGGGACGTGCCGACTCCCCCAGGGGCGCCAGAGGCGCTGGCCGCCATTGCTGCGGCGAAAGCCAGCCTGGCCGAGCGGGCCAGCTTGCGCGCCGTCGAACAGCGGCGGGCTAGCGAGGCGCGATTTATCGCACAGGCCTGGGGATTGTCGCCGCGAGGCGCCCGCCGCTCCGTGCTGATCGCCGCCGGCATGGACGCCGACCGCTGGGAATCACCCATCCATTCATTTACCGAGGAAGAGCGCATCGAGCTGCGCGCCGCCACCTCTGCCGCAATCCGTGTGTACGAAAGACTGTTGAATGCAATCTAAACAAATCCTGCTGCCTGCCCCACAGCGTCACGAAGCCTTTTTGCGATCCGCCCAGTTCGCGCCCGAGCTGGCCCGCATTCCCTACAAATGGCGCAACCGCGTCATCACGGCCGCCCTGGCCAAGATGGCCTGGTCGTCCTGGTACAAAATTTATGAGTCAGTCGCCACCGGCTTTGTGCGCGAGTTCGCCGAACAGTACGTGCCGGCCGGCGTGGACCTGTCACAGAGCGATGCCGATATCGTGAGCACCGCCGAGCGCGCGGCGGCAGGCGTGACCAAGATGCTGTGGATGGCTGTGTCCGATACGCACGCCCTGCAGATCATGGAAGACGAATGCGCCTCGTACGGCATCGAGCTGCCCGAGTTCGACACGATGACCGACACCATCGCCCGCCTGGTGGATGCCCGCTGGTGGCGCCGCCAGTTGCGCAAGCGGGTCAAGCGCGCCTTTGAAGCGGGCAATATCCGTCTGGGCTACGTGAACTATCGCGGCGAACCCTACGCCAGCAATGACGCCGTGCTGTCGCGCTTGGCGCAGAACCGCCGCAACGCGGCAGCGCTGGCGGCCACCCTGGTGCAGAACGAAAACGGCCAACAATTCAGCATCGCCGAGCTGGCCGAGAAAACGACCGCGAATAAAGCCATCCGGCGCGGCGAACTGATGTTGCGCATCAACGGCTTTGAGCAGATCGCCCGCGAGTGCGGCGACCAAGGCATTTTCATCACCTGGACGTGCCCATCGCGCTTTCACGCCATGCAGCACAGCGGAAAGCCAAACGGCAAATTTGATGGCTCGACGCCGCGCGAGGCGAATGCTTACCTGGGCAAGATGACATCGCTGTGCCGTTCCGCACTGGCGCGCCGGGGCATCGGCCTGTATGGCTTTCGCATCGCCGAGCCGCATCACGATGGCTGTCCACATTGGCATCTGCTGCTGTTCGTGCGCCCCACCGCGAAATACAAGACGGTCCACCTGCAGGACGTGGCCGGTCGCGCCATCCGCATCATGAAGCGCTACGCCTGGCGCGTGGACCGTGGCGAACCGGGCGCCTTCGCGCGCCGCCTGGACGTCAAGCGCATCGACTGGGCCAAGGGCAGCGCCGCCGGCTACATCGCCAAGTACGTGGCCAAGAACATCGATGGCGTGGCCGAACACAAGACGAAAGAGGGCTATGTCGTCACGGCCGACACCGAAGGCGATGTCGAACTGACGCCATCGGCGCGCGTCGAGTCCTGGGCCGCGTGCTGGGGTATCCGTCAATTCCAGCAATGGGGCGGCGCCCCAGTCACCGTGTGGCGCGAACTGCGCCGCATCGAGGAAAGCATGCTCAACGAAGCCCCGGCCGCCATGCGCCGCGCCTGGGACGCCGTGCAAAAGATCGACGGCGAAAAGCGCGCCTGCTGGGCCGAATACCTGCGTGCCCAGGGCGGCGCCCTGGTGCCGCGCAAGGAACTAGTCGTCACGCTGGCCAAGGACGAAAAGACCGTCATCGGCCGCTACGGCGAAACACAACGCATCACGCCCTACGGCGTGCGCTGCAGCGACCTCATCGGCGTGGTCTTCAAGTCCGTGCGCCATACGTGGACGCCGGTACAGGCCACAGGCGGGCGCGGGGTGGCTGTTGGGGTTGCCGTTCCTCGGACTCGTGTAAATAACTGTACGCACCCCGACCGCCCTGCCCCGGCCACGCCGCCGGCAGCGCCCATACCTGACCTGCCCGACGAGGCAAAAACAGCGCTGATTGCCGCCTGGGCGGCCGTCAACGCCTGCCCGTGGCCCCGGCTGATCGTCCCCGACAACCCACCACATGAAGGAAATGGCACATGAGCACCTTTGCCGTGATTGTTCGCACGCAAACCGAACGCTTTGATTTTTTTGAGGTTGCCGCATCCAGCGGCGACGTGATCGACGCTGCCATCGACCGCTTCGGCTTGTGTGGCGTTACAGCCAAACTGAAAGGGAAACCGCAATGCTGAGCACTTTGACAATGTCCAACTATCAGGTCAATAAGGCCCGCAATGCGCTGAGAGAGCGCAAAGCCTATCTGTCCGGATTGAGGTCTTCCGACGATGTAAAAATCGCCCTGCAACTTGAGATGATTGCCGAAGTAGATGCGTTGTTGGCTCTCCTCGACATGCTCGTCAGGAAAAAATGCGAGGAACGCACTGTTGCAGTAGGCGATCGTGTGAGTTTCGACAGCGATGAAGGCTACCAAGCCGGCACCGTCAACGACTTGCGCCGCGACGTGGGCAATGGGGAGTTGCACGCCTGGGTTGAGCTAGACCGCCAGTGTGCTGAAACGTTCCGCGCGGTGCCCCTTGCAGCTGTACGGCCTGTTAGCACTAAAGCTGGACAGTGCGCGGTAATTGCCAATTAGGGTTGCCTAAATGAGCGCTCGTACCAACGATGTGAATCCTTACACAGCCAGGCGGCAGGCATGACATCAACAGAATTCCTTATCAATAGCGTCCTTGGCACATTGGTAAGAGGCATTAATTGCGTCACTTCGTTCATCAAATCGTCCGAGCAGCATTTGGGAAATACGGGTGTCGACGACAATGTACGAACTTTTCCAAGAATGTGATTGAGGAGCTACAGAGACTGTAATTTCAATTATGTGGCGTTTGTAAGCCAAACAAACCAAATCAGCTTTAGTGCTCATATGTATTAACAAAAATTCAATTTTAATGTGATCGAAAACCCCGCCCAAATTACTAGCCACCACCTAGCAAACCAGACGGCCCCCGTCTACTCGCTGATTCGCAAACGCAGCGCTTGCTATAAGGCAAGTACGGTGCGCCAACTGGGCAAGTATGGCACGTAAATCACCTGCGCACGCAGCAACGTGAAGCGGGGCGCCCACATGGCTGGGAGCAGCAGGAAGTGGCTCACAGAAAAATGGAGTTCATGAAGAATCAGCTCGACCAACATCAAAGCAATCAACCAACGAAAGGAAAAAACTGATGAATGAAGACCGAATTATCTATCGACAGGACTTGTACAAAATGCTGGGCGTCACCTCGGAAACGCTACGCAGATGGGTGAAGGAGAACAAACTGCCTCCAGCGGACGTTGCCATCACCCAGCGCACGCTGGGATGGCGCCTATCAACGCTCCAAGCCGCTGGGATCAGGCTGCTTTAGCAGCCAGTCAGCGAAGGCCTGAAGCATCACCCGGCGCTGCTTCAGGTATTCCGCCGAGTTGTAGACTCCGCGCACGCCGCCGTCCTTGTGCGCGAGCTGCACCTCGACGTGATCCGAGTTGTAGTCATGCTCGTTGGCCCAGGTGGAACCGACCTTGCGCCATCCGTGGCCTGTCATCTTGCCTTTGAAGCCGATACGGTGAATGAGGTAAAGAATCGCGTTTTCACTCATGGGGCGGCTGCCGCCCCGGTCGTTCGGGAAAACGTAGATGCTGCCCCGCGAACGCAGCTTCATTTCAGCCAGCAGTTCCAGCGCCTGCGAAGACAGCGGCACCAAGTGCTCGCGGCCCTTCTTCATGCGCTTGCCCGGTATCCGCCAGACATCGCCCTCCACTTCCGCCCAGGTCATGCGCCGCAACTCGTCCGTGCGCGTCCACGTCAACGCCAGCAGCTTGCAGGCCAGCACAGACTGAATTTCATCTTCCAGGTCCAGGCGCTCCATGAACGGATGCACCTCGGCCAATGCCAGGGCGGCGAAACCTTCGCGCGGCTTGCGTGAAAAAGCGACCTTCGAATTGATGTTCGATGCGGGGTTCTCTTCGCAGTGGCCGTGCTGAATGGACCAGTCGAGTACCTGGCCCACCCACATGCGCACGCGCCGGACGTACACGGACAGGCCGGCGGCATCCATCGGACGCAGCGCGGCCATCAAGTCTTCCTTGGTAATTTCACGCACAGTTTTCGCGCCCAACGTCGGCGAGATATACATGGCCAGCGCGCGCAGTGCATTTGCCTTGTAGCCGGCGCTGATGTCCGTGCGCCCGGCCCAGTAGGTATCGATGGCGGCATCAAGTGCAATGGATGGGCTGCTTGTCTTGCGCTTGGGCTTGAGGTCTTCCCCGTCGATCAGTTTCAACCGCAAAACGTCCCGGCGCTCGCGGGCTTCCTTGAGGCCAATCAGGGGATACGGGCCGATCACGGCAGTTTGCTGCTTGCCCTCGTCGTTACGATAGGCCATGCGCCAAACCTTGTTTCCGCTTGGCAGGACTGCCAGCATCAGGCCATGGCCATCGAAGAGCTTGCGCAGCTTGCCGTCATTCGGCGTTGCGCGGCGGCAGTCTGCGTCGGTAAGGGTATTGATGGCCATGCGATATCCTGTAGGTACGGTTCTGAGAAAAACCGCATGATACCTACAATTTAGCCTACGCGTCATTCTGCGAGAGCCTTTATGGATACCACCGAATCTGCGATTCGGAAGGCTGAAAATCAAGCTAAGTCGTTGATTTTCAATGAAATTCGGCTGAATATAGGTTGAGTATACTCACGAATTTTTTATGTACTTGGCGGAAGCGGTGAGATTCGAACTCACGAACAGTTTAACCCGTCGCTAGTTTTCAAGACTAGTGCCTTCAACCACTCGGCCACGCTTCCTGATGGCAGCATTATACATAAAGGTCCGTGGCTTACCAATGGCTGGCACTGTCGCAACTCATTCTTCTGACAGGAAAGAGCCAACAAGCATGAACTACAGGCCCCAGTTTTCCCGCAGTGCCTTCTCGAACTCCGCCGCCGGCAACGGGCGCGAGAACAAATAACCTTGCACTTCGTCACAGCCCGAACTCTTCAGGAAGGCCAGCTGCTCGGCCGTTTCCACGCCTTCGGCGATCACCTTGTGATGCAACTGCTGCGCGATGCTGATGATGGTGCTGGCGATGGCGCAGTCGCTGGCGTCGGTGGGGATGCCGGTGGTAAACGATCGGTCGATTTTCAAGGTGTCGATGGGGAAGCGTTTGAGGTAGGACAAGCTTGAATAACCGGTGCCGAAGTCGTCCAGCGACAAGGCCACGCCCAAGGCCGTGATGCGGTCCATGATGCCGATCACGCGCTCGATATTGTGCATCAGCGTGCTTTCCGTGATTTCCAGTTCCAGCCACGCCGCTTCCAGGCCGTAGCGGGCCAGCGTGGCCGCCACTCTGGCGGGCAGGGCCGAAGTGAATTCGCGCGCGGACACATTGACGGCCAGGCGAATGGGCGGCAGGCCGGCCAGCTTCCACGCCTGCGCCTGGGCGCAGGCCGCTTCCAGCACCCATTCGCCCACTTGCACCACCAGGCCCGTCGATTCGGCCAGGGGAATGAACTCAGCGGGCGGAATCATGCCGTGCTGCGGGTGGTGCCAGCGCACCAGGGCTTCGGCGCCGATGATGCGGCCGCTGCCCAAAGCGTACTTCGGCTGGTAGTGCAGCAACAGTTGCTGTTCCGACAATGCCTGGCGCAAGCCAGTTTCCAGGCGCATGCGCGCCTGCATGCCCACATTCATGTCCTGGCTGTAGAAGGCCACGCTTTCCGCTTCGCCGCCGCTGTCCTGCTTGGCGCGATACATGGCGATGTCGGCCAGGCGCAGCAAGGTTTCCGCGTCATGCCCGTCTTGCGGATACACACTGATGCCGATGCTGGCGCCCACGCGCAAGTCGTGGCCTTCGATCAGGAACGGTTGCACCAGGGAGGCCAGCAGCTTTTGCGCCACCATACTGGCTTCGAAATGCTGGCCGATGTCGAACAGACCAACGGCAAACTCGTCACCGCCCAGGCGCGCCACCAGGTCCTGATCGCGCAATACCTTGCGAAAACGCAAGGAGACCTGGCGCAGCAGTTCGTCGCCGATGCGCCGGCCCAGGGTGTCGTTGATCAGTTTGAAGCGGTTCAGATCGATGAACAGCACGCAGCCGAGCATCTTGCTGCGCTGCGCCACACTGAGGGCCTGGTCGACCAGCTTGGCCAGCAAGGTGCGGTTGGGCAGGCTGGTCAGCGGGTCGTAATAGGCCAGGTGGTGCAGGCGCTCCTCGGCCAGTTTGCGTTCCGTGATGTCCGTCAGGTAGGCGATGAGTCCGATGGGCTTGTCGTCCATGTCCTGCAGCGGAGACAAGGACAGGCTGGCCCAGAAAATCTCGCCCGACTTCTTTCGGCGGCGCACCTCCATCAGGCGGCCTCCCTGCTCCAGGAAGGCGTCGTGGAAAGCCGTGTCTTCATCGTCGTACAGGAACAGGATGTTGCGCCCCACGGCTTCCACCGAGGTGTAGCCGAACAGGCGCTCGGCGCCCTTGTTCCAGCTGGTGATGTAGCCCGTCAAGTCCATCGTCAGCACGGATTCGTGTAACTGGTCGAGAATTTGGGTCTGCTGCGCCAGCAAGGCTTCGACTTGCGCAAAAGCATGGGTCGAGCGTTGCGCCAGCGAATGCACCTGCAGCACGCCGGCCGTCAACGAAGCCAGGCTGGCCAGGTGGCGGCGGTCGGCGTCGTTGTACAGGCTGCGTCCCGCCACGCTGTAATGGCCGAAGCAGTGGCCGTCGAAACTGATTTCCTGCAGCAAGGCGGGCGTATCGCGTGGGAAAGGCGCGGGCAGCGTTGCTGACGTGGCGCCATCGGCGCTGACTGAGGGCAGGAACTGGCCATGCGGGCTGGCCATCACGGCGCTGGCGATACGGCCCAGTTCAGCTACCAGCGCGGGGCCGCGCAAACGCACGACGGCATCGCACAGGGCGGCGCTGTCACCAAGGTAATCCGACACCGGCAGCAAGGTCATGCTACAGGTTCCGGCTGACCTGGATCGCCCATTGGTAGGCCTGTAGCAGGCTGCGCCAATAGGTTTCTCCATCGATGCCGGCACGGCGCAAGCCTTCCGGCGGCGGCGTGGCGCTTTCGACCAGCGCCAGCAAGGTACCCAGCTCGCCATTGCGTTCCAACAAGGCTACACTGACTTCAGGCGCCAGGTTCAGGGTGGCGATAATCTCTTCCATCGGCATGCCCAACAGGACGTCGAGCAGGGAAAACACGCCCGCCATGAAGGCCAGGTCTTGCGCATCGCGATCGCCGCCGCGCAGCTGGCACAGCGCTTCCATCTGTGCCGCGCGCACGGCCGCCAGCGGCAGCAGCGCATGGATCTTGCCGTCGTCTTGCTGGCGCGCATAGAGCAGCAGTTGCAGCCAGCGCTGCAGCTGGCGCCGTCCCAGCAGGGTGATGGCCTGGCTGAAGCTGGTAATCGGCGCCGTGAAACCGAAGGCGGCTGAGTTGACCAGTTTCAATAAATGATAGCTGAGCGATGGGTCTTGCTTGAGCGGCACTTCCAGCTCGTGCGCGTCGGCATCGCGGGCCAGCAGGCCCAGCAGCGCCAGCAGGCGCCGGCGCGAGGTGGCATCTTCCGGCTCGCTTTGCTGGCGTGCATGGTGCAGGGCATAGTCGCCGGCAAACCAGCTCACGCCGATTTCTTGCAAGGCAGCAAACTGCCCCGCGTCGACGATATTGTAGGCCAGGTGCGGCCCCGGCAAGGGCAGCAGCTGATGCAGGGCCGGGCGTGCGCCCGCCGCGTCAAAACTCAGCGCGCGCGCGTCCACCTGCGCCGCCACCACGGGACCGGCATCGGCACCATCGAGAAGGATGCGGTAGCCGGCGTCGCGCCATTGCTGGCATTTTTTCTGGATCTGCTTGTCGCCGGCAAGCTGGGCCGGCAAACGGAAGATGGTGCGTTGTGGCGCCAGTTGCGCCAGCACGGCCTCGTCCACGCCATGCGGGTCGGCCAGGGGAATGATGCAGTCGAGCGGTGCCAGAAACGCATACGCATCGGCAGCGGCCAGCGCCGCCAGCAGCGGCGCCGTCGATGCCTGCGGTACATGCAGGGTGACAGCGACCCACTCATTATGAGCATTGGCCACTGCTTGTAATCCCACCAACGGAAACAGGTTTGATTCAGACGCTGACATCGGTATCTCAGTGTGGGTAGGGCGCCATAGTAAATAAACTGACCAGCATTGGCAACCCTGGCCCGACAGGGATGCCCTCGACAGCGAGAATCATTCTATCCGAATCTCACCCGCGAAACAGTTTAATTTTGGCAATAAATGTTCAAAAAGAACATTCCCCCGCGAGACCCGCCTGTCATGCGGGTTTGATAAAGCACGGCGCGGCGTGCGCCTCGTCAGTTGCTGCCGCCATGCGCGTGCTCGACCGCATATTTGATCAATTCAGCCTGCCCTTCGATGCCCAGCTTGCGCTTGATGTTCAGCCGGTGCGTCTCCACCGTGCGCACACTCAGGTCCAGGTCGCGGGCGATCTGCTTGTTCGACTGGCCCGCCGCGATGTGCTGCAGCACTTGCTGTTCGCGCGTGGTGAGGAAGGAATCGTGCACTTGCGGGCGCGACAGTTGCCGCGCCAGGGCCGCGCTGTAATAAATGCCGCCGGACATCACCGTCTCGATGGCGAAGACGATATCTTTCCCTGGAGCATCTTTAAGCACATAGCCGCGCGCACCGGCGGCGATGGCTTGCGACACATATTCGAGCTTGTCGTGCATGGACAGGATCAGCACGGCAATCTGCGGAAACGCCTGCTTGAACAGCGCCGTCGCTTCGATGCCGTTGATGCCACGCATATTGATATCCATCAACACGAGGTCCACCTGGTGGAGGCGCGCCTGGGCCAGGGCTTCGTCGGCGCCGCCCGCCTCGGCCACCACGTCGAAATGCGCCACCGCCTCCAGGCGCGCGCGCAAGCCGTCGCGCACGAGGGGATGGTCGTCCACCAGCAGGATGTTGATCGTCTCGGTCATGTCTCGGAATCTATTAATTAATGTGTGGGTGGAAGGGCGAGCCGCGCCAGCACCAGGGTGCCGGCCGGCGAGGAAGAGATGTGCAGGCTGCCGCCGATGGCTTCCATGCGTTCCGTCATGTTGCGCAGGCCGATGCCGCGCTGCGGATGCAGGGCGATGCCGTCGAAGTCGAAGCCGCCGCCATTATCCTGGATGCGCAACTCCACCGCCTTGCCTGCCTCGTGCAGGCTCACTTCCACGCCGCTGGCGTGGGCATGGCGCTCGCAATTGGTCAGCGCTTCCTGGGCGATACGGAACAACACGGTATTGACCATGTCGGTCAAGCCCTCGCCCGCCGCCGCCGGACTGGCCGTGAAACTGGCTTGCGCGCTGCTGCTGTCGTTAAATTCATGCACCAGGTGGTCGAGCGCGGCGGCCAGGCCCAGGTCGTCGAGAATGGCGGGGCGCAGGTTGTGCGAAATGCGCCGCACCTCGCCCAGCACCTTGTTCAGTTGCTCGGCGGCCCGCTCGAAGGTGACGGGCGCCTTTTCTTTCTGCTCGGCATTGCCGGCCAGGCGCGCGATGCCCGCCTCGATCTGCAGCTTGATGGAAACGAGCCACTGACTGATGCCGTCATGCAAGTCGCGCGACAGCCGCGCCCGTTCCTCCTCCTGCGATTCGACCACCCGCTGCGCCAGCACTTTCAGCTTGGCGTCGGCCACCCTCAATTCGCGCAAATTCAGCACCAGGCCGCAGGAGGCCACCAGCAGGGAGCCGAGGATGGCGATGGCGGCGATCAATTCCATGGTCGAGCGGATATTGCGCGACTGCTGGGCGTCGACCTTGGCCAGCGCCTGGTCCACGTCATCCATGTAAATGCCGGTACCCATCATCCATCCCCATTCCGGCATCAAGATCACATAGCCGAGCTTGGGTGCGGACTTGTTCGTCGACGGCTTGATCCAGTTGTAGCGCTCGAAGCCGCCGCCGCTCTTCGCCCGCTGCATCAGGCGCTGGATGGTCAGATTGCCGTCCGCGTCGCGCAATTGCCACAGATTCTGCCCCACCAGTTCGGGCTGGCGCGGGTGCATCAGCGACTTGCCCTGCAAATCATAGATGAAGAAATAGCCATCGTCGCCATAGCTGAGGGCGGACAGGATGCGCTTGGCTTCCTCTTGCGTGGCGGCATCCTTGCGCCCCGACTGGTATAGGGACGCGATGGAATGGCTGGCCAGGGTCACGTAATGCTTGAGTTCGGCTTCCTTGCTGGCCAGGTAGGCTTGCTGGATGGTCGCGCGCTGCTGCTCGGCCAGGGTGATGGCCTGGTGCCGCACGGCAAACGCGATGGCGCACAGGGCAAGAATGAGCGGCGTGATAGCCAGGAAGATGACTTTCTGTCTGAGTTTCATGGCCTGGCGCTCCGGCGGCGTCGATGCTGGTGGGAATCCGTGATTTTACGTCGCGGCGTGGCAATCGCCCTGCGTAGTAATACTGAGCGTTACTGCGTAGTCGTGCGCTTGCGGCAATTATACGATTCCTGAATACTCGCCATAAGCTGCAAATACACCAAAAGTAACATCAAACTGGCGACGACCAGGAGCAAAACACCATCATCGCACGGCATAGCGCCCGTCAAATCTCTGGAGGAAGCATGAACCGCATTTTCAAACAGCTCGGCTGGGCAGCGCTTGCGCTGGCCGGCGCCGGGTCCCTGGGCGTCGTCGCCCTGCAACGTGGCGAGCCGATCAGCGCGATCTGGATCGTCATCGCCGCCGTCTGCGTCTACCTGATCGCCTACCGTTTCTACAGCCTGTTCATCGCCGACAAGGTACTGGGACTGGATGCGCGCCGCATGACGCCCGCCTTCAAGCACAACGATGGCCTGGACCACGTGCCGACGAATAAATATGTGCTGTTCGGCCACCATTTCGCGGCGATTGCCGGCGCCGGCCCCCTGGTCGGCCCCGTGCTGGCTGCGCAAATGGGCTATTTGCCCGGCATGCTGTGGATTTTGGCGGGCGTCGTGTTTGCCGGCGCCGTGCAAGATTTCATCGTGCTGTTCATTTCCATGCGCCGCGACGGCCGCTCCCTGGGCGACCTGATCAAGGCTGAACTGGGCGAAATTCCTGGCATGATCGCTTTGCTGGGCTGCTTCATGATCATGGTCATCATTCTGGCCGTGCTGGCATTGATCGTGGTCAAGGCGCTGACGGGCTCCCCATGGGGCAGCTTCACCGTCATGGCGACCATCCCTATCGCCCTGTTCATGGGCGTGTACTCACGCTTTATCCGCGTGGGCCGCATCGGCGAAATTTCCATCATCGGTTTTGTGCTGCTGATGCTGGCCATCATCGGCGGCCAGTACGTGCAGGAACACGCCGTTCTCGGCCCGATGTTCACGTTTACCGGCACGGAACTGACGTGGATGCTGATCGGCTACGGCTTCATCGCTTCCGTGCTGCCCGTGTGGCTGCTGCTGGCGCCGCGCGACTACCTGTCGACTTTCCTGAAAATCGGCACCATCCTGGGCCTGGCCATCGGCATCATCGTCGTCGCGCCTTACCTGAAAATGCCGGCCATGACCAAGTTCATCGACGGCTCCGGCCCCGTCTGGTCGGGCAATCTGTTCCCCTTCCTGTTCATTACCATCGCCTGCGGCGCCGTCTCCGGCTTCCACGCGCTGATTTCCTCGGGCACTACGCCGAAAATGATTGAAAACGAAAGCCATGCCCGCTTCATCGGCTATGGCGCCATGCTGATGGAATCGTTTGTTGCCATCATGGCCCTGGTGGCAGCCTCGACCATCGAGCCGGGCATCTATTTCGCCATGAACAGCCCGGCCGCCCTGATCGGCACTACGGCAGAGTCCGCCGCACAGGCGATCTCGCAATGGGGCTTCTATGTGACACCGGAAATGCTGACGCAGACGGCCAAGGACGTGGGCGAGCACAGCATCATTTCGCGCGCTGGCGGCGCACCGACCCTGGCGGTCGGCATGGCGCAGATTCTTTCCGGCGCCATCGGCGGCAAGGCCATGATGGCCTTCTGGTACCACTTCGCGATCCTGTTCGAAGCGCTGTTCATCCTGACGGCCGTCGACGCGGGTACGCGTGCGGGCCGCTTCATGCTCCAAGACTTGCTGGGCAGCTTCGTGCCAAGCTTGAAACAGACGGAAAACGTCATCGCCAACCTGCTGGCCACGGGCCTGTGCGTGGCGGCCTGGGGCTACTTCCTGTACCAGGGCGTGGTCGATCCATTGGGCGGCATCAACACCCTGTGGCCACTGTTCGGCATCGCCAACCAGATGCTGGCGGCGATAGCGCTGATCCTCGGCACCTGCGTGCTGTTCAAGATGAAGAAGGGCCAGTACGCATGGGTCACCATCACGCCGACCATCTGGCTGCTGCTGTGCACCCTGACGGCCGGCTGGCAAAAGATTTTCGATGCCAATCCGCGCGTCGGCTTCCTGGCGCATGCAAAGAAATATTCGGCGGCATTGGATGAAGGCACCCTGCTGGCGCCGGCCAAGTCGGTAGCGCAGATGCAGCAGATCATCTTCAACGATTACCTGGACGCCGGCCTGGCCGCCTTCTTCGTCATCGTCGTGATCAGCGTGCTGTTCTTCGGCATCCGCACCATCATGAAGGCGCGCGCCGACAGCCGTCCGAGCACCAAGGAAACGCCGTTCCAGGCCATGCCCACGGTGCAATGATGATCGATGAAATCATCAAGGCTGGACGGTATCTGGGGCAAAGCATGCGGCTGATGTGCGGCTTGCCCGAGTACGACACCTACGTGGCGCACCGGGAAGTGACCCATCCCGGCGAGCCGATGATGACGTATGAAGAGTTCTTCCGCGAACGCCAGGAAGCCCGCTACGGCGGAGCCGGCAAGCGCGGCGGCTGTTGCTAGTTGTGGTGACACCTGACCCAGCCTGCTGCGCGTCGGCATAGGCGGCTTGCGATGCTCACCGTACTTCAGTACGGTTGCGCTTCTCGGCCACCTCTGCCTTCCGCTCGCTACGGCTGGGTCAGATGTTGTTGCTCAGCAATAATTTGAGGGCGGTCTTGCGGAACCGCCCTATTTGTTTCATCTCGTATAAGTTCCCCTCCCCTCTCCTCCCTTAGACCCATATCAACATCAGGGTGTGTCTTCGCGTCTATATTTTTCCAATAGGAATTAAAAAACAGTCAAGGGGCCGACCGGGGAAGCGCCGCCACCATGTTCAATTTCCACCGCTCCAGCATCAGCCAGAAGCTGACCATGATCTCCGTGCTGTCGTCGGGCTGCGCGCTGCTGCTGGTGTTCGTGGCGTTAGCCCTGACGTCCGTGCTCAGCCACAAGAACGATGAAGGCAAGCAACTGCTGTCCCTGGCGGGGGTGATCGGTGCGGCCAGCGCGGCGCCATTGATGGTGGGAAAATCGGCACAGCCGCAGGCGGAACAGATGCTGGCGGCGCTGGCGGCGCGCGACGAGATCGCCCAGGCGGCCCTGTTCGACCGGGGCGGACGCCTGTTCGCCCTGTACCGCGCGCCGCAGCACGACAAGGAGCTGGCGGGCCTGGCGACGCCGGAAGACATGAACCCGGCCTTGCTGGCCGACATGGCCGTGCAGCCCGTCACGCAAGGAGCGGGCACGCCCCTGGCGCCCACCATGCGCTTGTACCGTCCCGTCTACCGGCCGGGCGCGCCGCAGCAGATCGTCGGCGCCGTACTGATCGAAGCCGACCTGAACCACATGTGGCGCAACATCGGCCGCCACGTGGGCGCCATCGGCGGCGCTACCGTACTGTCCTTCCTGATCGCCGTCTTCCTGGCGCGGCGTTTCAAAAGCGTGATCGCCGAGCCGATCACCAAGCTGATCGATACCGCGCAAAAAGTGTCCCGCAGCCAGACCTACAGCCACCGCATCGCGCACCAGCGCAGCGACGAGCTGGGCGTGCTGATCGACAGTTTCAACGACATGCTGGCGCAGATCGACAGCCGCGACAGCACCCTGGCCAATTACCGCGACCAGCTCGAGCGCCAGGTGGGCGTGCGCACGGCGCAGCTGGAAAAGGCCAAGGATGCAGCCGAGGCAGCCAGCCAGGCAAAAAGTGCCTTCCTCGCCACCATGAGCCATGAAATCCGCACGCCCATGAATGGCGTGCTGGGCATGACGGAACTGCTGCTGGCCAGCCCTTTGAGCCCGCAGCAGCGCCACTACACGAGCATGGTGCAGCGCTCGGGGCAGAATTTGTTGGTGATCATCAACGATATCCTCGACTTTTCCAAGATCGAGGCGGGCAAGTTGAGCGTGGAATACATCCGCTTCAATTTCCGCGAATTGCTCGACGATATAGAGCACGTGTTCGCGCCGCAGGCGGAAGCGAAAAATATCAGCCTGGAATTCGATATCGCGTTTGACATTCCCATTGCCATTTGCGGCGACCCCAACCGTTTGCGCCAGATCATCGTCAATCTGCTGGGCAACGCCATCAAGTTCACGGAAACGGGCAAGGTCACCGTGACAGTGGCAGTGTGCAGCGAAGATGCGGCCAGCGTGGGCTTGCGCTTCGAGGTGCACGACACGGGCATCGGCGTGTCAAACGAGGCACAGACGCGCATCTTCGAATCGTTCTCGCAGGCGGACGGCTCGACCACGCGCAAGCACGGCGGCACGGGCCTGGGATTGACGATCTCGAAACAGCTGGTGGAACTGATGGGCGGCACTATCGGCGTTGATAATGCTTTAACGCAAGGATCGATCTTCTGGTTCGAAGTAAATTTCGATAAGCGACGGGTCGACAGCGACGACCCGTCCTTCAACCTGAAAACCACACGAGGGTTACGCGCCTTGATCGTCGACCACACACCCGCCACGCGTGCCGTGCTGGAACGGCAGCTGGCCAGCTGGCACATCGTCAGCGACAGCGCCGGCACGGCCAGCGATTGCCTGGCCAAGCTGCGCGCGGCCGCGCAGGCGGGCACCCCGTATGCCGTGGCCCTGCTCGACATGGAATTGCCGCGCACCAGCGGCCTGGCCCTGGCGGCCAACATCAAGAGCGAGCCGCTGCTGGCCGACCTGAAGCTTCTGCTGCTGAGCACGGAGCAGGCGGCGGCCGATCCCGTGCAGCGGCGCGAGGCGGGCGTGGCCTTCCAGCTGATCAAGCCGGCCCGCGAATGCGACCTGTTCGACTGCATCGTCACGCCGCCGCGCGCCAGCGAGGGCATGCGCATCCATCCGCCATACACGGCCCGCCAGGTGGGCCGGCGCCAGCGCCGCCGCGTGCTGCTGGCCGAGGACAATCGCGTCAACGTGGAAGTGGCGCTGGCCATGCTCGACAGCCTGGGCCTGGACGTGGTGTGTGCGGGCAACGGCGAAGAGGCTTTGCAGGCGGCGCAGGCCGAGGATTTCGATTTGATACTGATGGATTGCCAGATGCCCGTGATGGATGGCTTTGCCGCCACGGCGGAAATCCGCCGCCATGAACAGCAGTGCGGCCACGCGCGCGTACTGCCGATCGTCGCCATCACGGCCAATGCGTTGCAGGGCGACCGCGAAGCATGCCTGGCGGCCGGCATGGACGATTACCTGAGCAAGCCGTTTACGCAGCAAGACCTGGGCCACACGATTGCGCGCTGGATCACCCTGCCGCGCGCGGCCACCGTGCACCACAGCGTGGCGCCAGAGCCAGAGCCAGAGCCGGAGCCGCAGGCATCGCCGGAGGTGGCGCCGCCTTTGGCCGCCGCCCCGCCAGCGTGCCAGCCGCTGAACCGGCAGGCGCTGGAAAACATCCGCACCCTGTCGCGCGCCGATGGCGATGCGCTGCTCGAGCGGGTCATCCTCGCTTTTACGAGCGAGACGCCGCGCCAATTGAGCGCCATGCGCGTAGCGATTGCCGGCGCGGATGCGGATGCGCTGCGCAAAGTGGCCCACAGCCTCAAGTCGGGCAGCGCCAACGTGGGCGCCGATCGTCTGGCGCAGCTATGCAAGGAGATGGAAAAACTGGGCCGCGCCGGCAGTACCGAGGGTGCGACTATCCTGCTGCTGCAGATGCAGCAAGCCTTCCTGGCCGTAAGCGAATCGCTGAGCGCCATCCTCGTGAAGGAACACTGACATGACAGCGCCCCTCCCTTCCCCACGCGGCCTGGTGCTGGTTGCCGACGACGATCCCGTGATGCGCATGCTGATGCGGCAAATGCTCACGCAAGTGGGCCTGGACGTGATCGAGGCCGAAGACGGCGTGCAGGCGCTGGCCAGCTACAAGCACAGCGGGCCGGACCTGGTCATGCTCGACGTCGACATGCCGGCCCTGGACGGCTTTGCCGTATGCCGCGAAATACGCCTCCAGGAAGTGGGCGGCACCGTGCCCATCATCATGGTCACGGGCGACGACGAGTTGGATGCGGTCACGCGTGCCTACGAAGTGGGCGCCACGGATTTCATTTCCAAGCCCATCAACTGGCCCATCCTGGGCCATCGCGCACTGTACGTGCTGCGCGCCAGCGACGCCATCGCCCGCCTGCGCATTGCCGACGCGCACAACCGCGCCGTGCTGGCAGCCATCCCCGACACCTTCTTTCGCCTGAACCGCGAAGGCTTTTATCTCGACTACGAACAGGGCCACGACGCCAGCGCCGGCTTTTCCCTCAGCGACTGCGTGGGCAGCCATATCCGCGACGTGCTGCCGCCCGAAATCGCCGCGCGCCTGCTGGACCAGGCGCACGCCGTGCTGGCCACGCAGCACATCGGCTCGGTCGACTACACGCTCACCCACGAAAACAGCACGCGTCACTTCGAGGCGCGCCTGGTGGCGACGGGCGCCGACGAAGTGCTGGGCCTGGTGCGCGACATCAGCGAGCGCAAGCGCACGGAAGAACAGATCCGCCGCCTCGCCTATTGCGACAGCCTGACGGGCATTCCCAACCGGCAAGCCTTTCTGGAAACACTGGAACGCGAACTGGTGCGCTCGAAAGAGCACGACAAGAAATTCGCCGTGCTGTTCATGGACCTCGATGCCTTCAAGCGCATCAACGACACCCTGGGCCACGACGTGGGCGACCACCTGCTCAAGGTGGTGTCCGAGCGCCTGCGCGAAACCATCCGCCCCAGCGACCTGGTGCTGCGCAACGAACACGAGTGTGAGGCCACCTTCGGCGGCAGCAACCTGGCGCGTCTCGGCGGCGATGAATTCACGATATTAATTCCCGACCTGGAGCGGGTGGAAGACGCGCTGAATGTGGCGCACAGGGTGAAGGAAGCCATGCGGCGGCCCTTCATGATCGAGGGGCACGAGATTTTCGTCACGGCCAGCATCGGCATCTCGCTGTATCCGGAAGATGGCGAGGATTGCAACTCGCTGCTCAAATTTGCGGACACGGCCATGTACCACGCGAAGAACTGCGGCAAGAACAACGCCAAGCTGTACAGCTCTTCGCTGACGATGGAAATCATGAGCCATGTGAAGATGGAAGTGGGGCTGCGCAAGGCCTTGCAGAACAACGAGCTGTACTTGTTGTACCAGCCGCAGATAGACGTACCGAGCACACAGATCGTGGGCGTGGAAGCGCTGGTCCGGTGGCGCCACCCCGAGCGGGGCATCATCTCGCCCACGGAATTCATCCCGCTGGCCGAAGAGACGGGATTGATCGTGCCCATCGGCGAATGGGTGCTGCGCACGGCGTGCAACCAGGCCAAGGCCTGGCAAAGCGATGGCGGACGCGCCATCCGCATGGCCGTGAACCTGTCGGCCAAACAATTCAAGGATGAAAACCTGATGCAGATCGTGCTCTCGGCCCTGGCCGACACGGGCCTCGACGCGCGCCTGCTGGAGCTGGAATTGACGGAAGGAACCTTGATGGACGATGCGCGCGCCACCATGGTGACCCTGGAGCAGTTGCGCGGCATCGGCGTATACCTGTCCATCGACGACTTCGGAACGGGATACTCGTCAATGAATTACCTGAAACGCTTCGACGTGCGGGCCTTGAAAATCGACAAGAGTTTTATTGCCGGCTTGCCGCAGGATACGGAAAACGCGGCCATCACGCGCGCCATCATCGCCATGGCGCACGGTTTGAAGATGGTGGTCGTGGCCGAAGGCGTGGAGACGGACGAGCAGCTGCTGATGCTGGAAAAATACGGCTGCGACATGGCGCAAGGCTATTTCCTGGGCCATCCCTCGCCGCACGACACGATCACGGCCATGCTGGCCAGACAGAAGGGTCCGCTGGCCAGCCTGCAATCTAGAGCACTTCGAAAGCAAGGATTTGCGTGACTTGCTGGGCGTTGAAATTATCGTCGGAAATCATTACCAGGCTGCGGCGGCCGTTTTCCAGGCGCGGGCCCCAACTGATGCCTTCGATATTGTCAACTCTTTCAAGGCCGATCTTTTCCAGGTCCAGCAGCAAGCGCTTGCGCGCCGGCACATAGGCCGCGCCCGCCAGGGCCGGGATGGCCTGGATATCGGTGGCGCCATCCGTTTCCATCGCGTAGACGCGCACGTGATTCGTATAGATGCCGTCCGCGTTTTCCACGCCGGCCCGCTCCACTACCAGCACCTGGTGGTCGTTCACGGCGAGGATTTCCGACACGCCATTGTCCGCTTCGCGCCCCGGCGCGGGCCGCGAAGCCACCGGTTCGATAGCATACGCATACTGGCGCAGCACCTTGCCGGCGCGGTCCAGGCGCGTGATGCGCACGACGGAACCGTTGCCGGGCGCGGCCAGCGGGCCATCCTGGTACAGGGCCGCTTCCATGCCCAGCCACAGGCTCTTGCCATCCGACGAGAACGACAGTGCCTCGAAGCTCATGTTGTTGCGCGAACCCACCTCGTCCTTCGAGACATTGAACATGGCGGGCGTGGGCAAGGTTGCCAGGTAGTGGCCACCGCTATCGGCGTGGCGCACGAACGGGTGCAAGCCCACCTTGCGGTTTCCTTCGCTGCCGTACCACAGGCTGCCGTCCTGCGGATCGACGCGGATGGTTTCGATATCGGGCACCTGGTCGCCACTGTCGAGCTTGGCATGCGCCAGATTCGGATAGCGGCTGCCGTCGGGCTGCGTGAAGAAATGCACGCTGCTCAGCGTCACGCCCCTAAACGCCTTGCTGTCGTAGGCCAGGGTGGCGCGGTAGAAGCGCGCCGGATTGATTTCCGAGCGGTCATCGCTTTCCATCACCCAGCTATTATTGGCCGCATCATAGTCGATGCCGGACAAGCCGCCCACGGTGGTGCCCTGGAATGCCTGTTTCAAGGCGATGCGCTGTTCGCCGATCAGGCGCAGGCCGGCAATCGGCGCGTCATGCGGGAAGCTGGCACAGGCGGAGAGAAGGATGGCGGCGGACGCCAGGGCAAGCGCGGTACAGAACAATGGAGGCATGATCGGTATCAAATAAGTCAGGAAGCAAATTCCGGGGTCAGACCCGCCGAGTCTGACCCCAGCTTTAGTTGTGTGGGTTAATAACGAATTACACCACCCCATCGGCCTTGAGCCGCGCGATGGCGGCAGCGTCATAGCCGAGCGACGCCAGCACTTCATCGTTGTGCTGGCCCAGGGTCGGTCCCAGCCACTGGGTCTTGCCCGGCGTGGCGGACAGTTTCGGGCTGATGGCGGGCAATTTGACGGGCGTGCCGTCGGCGAAATGGTGCTGCTCGAACATATTACGGGCGAGAAATTGCGGATCGCTCATCATGTCGCGCACGGAGTAAATTTTGCCGGACGGCACGTCGGCCGCCTTCAGTACGGCCAGCGCGCTGTCTATCGTGTGCGTGGCGCACCAGGCGCCGATGGCATCGTCGATTTCCTGCGTGCGCGCCACGCGGCCATCGTTGCGCGCCAGCTGCGGGTCGCCCGCCATGTCGATGCGGCCCATGGCCAGCATCAGCCGCTTGAAGATGGCATCGCCATTGCCGGCAATCACGATGTTTTCGCCGTCACCCGTCGTGTAGGTATTCGAGGGCACGATGCCGGGCAGCGAACCGCCCGTGCGCTCGCGCACCACGCCGGCCTGGTCGTATTCGGGCACCAGCGATTCCATCAAGTTGAACACGGATTCGTACAGGGCCACGTCGACCATCTGCCCTTCGCCGGCAACCGCACCACCCGTCACGTCGCGGTGGCGCAGGGCCATCATGGCGCCGATCACGCCATGCAGGGCCGCCACGGAGTCGCCGATGGATACGCCGACCCGCACGGGCGGGCGGTCGGCAAAGCCGGACACATAGCGCAAGCCGCCCATGGATTCGCCGATGGCGCCGAAGCCGGGCAAGTCCTTCATCGGCCCCGTCTGCCCAAAGCCGGACAGGCGCACCATGATGAGGGAGGGTTTGATCTGCTTGAGCTGCTCATAGCCGAGGTCCCACTTTTCCAGCACGCCGGGGCGGTAATTCTCGATGATGATGTCCGCCTCCAGGGCCAGCTGGCGCGCGATGGCGCGGCCTTCCGGCGCTTTCAGGTTCAAGGTCAGACTTTTCTTGTTGCGCGCCTGCACCGACCACCACAGCGAGGTGCCATCCTTCAGCACGCGCCAGGTACGGATGGGATCGCCACCGTCGGGCGACTCGATCTTGATCACGTCGGCGCCGAATTCGGCCAGCATGCGGGCACAGAACGGCCCCGCGATCAGGGTGCCCAGTTCCAGGACTTTGATACCCGCCAAAGGACCAGCCGACGTTTTCTCTTGCATGATTTAGGTTGCCCTGCGGTCGAGCATCGCGCGGGCAATCGTGCCCGCGTCGACGTATTCCAGTTCGCCACCCACGGGCACGCCGCGGGCCAGACGGCTCACGCGCAAGCCCCGCGCCTTCAGCATTTCGCTGATGTAATGGGCCGTCGCTTCGCCTTCATTGGTGAAATTGGTGGCCAGCACCACTTCACCGACCACGCCATCGTTGGCACGGCTCAGCAGTTTTTCGAGGTGGATATCTTTCGGCCCGATGCCGTCCAGCGGAGATAATCTCCCCATGAGCACGAAATACAGGCCCTTGTAGGTCAGCGTTTGCTCGATCATCAGCTGGTCGGCGGGCGTTTCCACCACGCACAGCAAGCGCTTGTCGCGCTCTTCGTCGAGACAGGTCTCGCACACGTCGTGTTCGGTAAATGTATTGCACAGGCCGCAGTGATGCACGGCATCGACGGCCTGGAACAGGGCGCGCGACAGCATGGCCGCGCCCTCCCTATCGTGCTGCAACAAATGAAACGCCATCCGCTGCGCCGACTTGGGGCCGACGCCGGGCAGGCGCCGCAGCGCCTCGGTCAAAAATTCAAGCGACTTGGACATGGATCAACCCTGCCCCGTGCCACAGATCGAGCGCATGCGGTATGGCATCAGAATGGCATTTTGAAGCCGGCTGGCAAGTTCATGCCGCCGGTCAAGCCTGACATTTTTTCCGCAGACGTCGCTTCCGCCTTGCGCACGGCGTCGTTGAAGGCAGCTGCCACCAGGTCTTCCAGCATGTCCTTGTCGTCGGCCAGCAAGGATGGGTCGATAGAGACGCGCTTGACGTCGTTCTTGCACGTCATGACGATCTTCACCAGACCGGCGCCGGACTGGCCTTCCACTTCCACCAGCGCCAGTTGTTCCTGGGCCTTTTTCATGTTGTCTTGCATTGCTTGCGCCTGCTTCATCAGGCCAGCCAGTTGATTTTTCATCATGAGAATGCTCCGTTCAATTCAGTTTGTGAGTGTGTTAATCATCAATGCAGGGTCGGCGCGGCGGAGCCGGCCGGTGCAGGGGTAATCGTGCCCGGCACGACAAAAGCGTCGAATGCACGCTTCATGTCGAGCACAAAGGGATCGCTTGCGATGGTTTCTTCCGCTTGCAGCTGACACGCCTCGCGGTGAGCCTGCGCCTCCGCGCTGGCCGTGTACCAGACGGCGCCCAGTTCCGTGTCGACATTGACCTTGCGGCCAAAGCGTTCGGTCAGCGCGGCAGCCAGCTTTTCCACGTTGGCGGGGCTGCGCCACGTGTCGATGGGCACGCGCAGGCGGAACGTGGTGCTGTGGCCGTCGTGCAGGCATTCGATCAGCTCGGCCTGCACGGCCAGTTGTTGGGCCACGCCACGCAAGGGCAGCACGGCGGCGACGGCCGGCCAGTTGCCATCCCAGTCCAGATCCGGCACGGGCGTAATCACATACGGCCCGCTGGGCGCGGCTTGCTTGGCGGCACGCTGTGGCATGACGACAGCAGGCTGCTCGGCACTTTGCGCGGCTGGCGCCGACACGGCAGCCGAGGCGCTATCGTCGGAAAATTCGGTGACCCACGGCGGCAAGTCGTCGTCGGCCGGCGCCTGCTGTGGCGGCGGTGCCTGGCGTGCCGGCTGCACGAGCGTGGGCGCTTCCATGACGGCCACGGGAGGCGCATCTTCCCATGGCGCCGGCGCTTTCGCGGCGGCGGGCGGTGGCGGCGCTGCCTGGACGGGCGCGATTGGGGCTGGCGTGGCGACGGCAGCGGCCGGTGCCGGTGCCGGTGCGGCTGGCTTGGGCGCCGACGATGGCGCCGACGGCGCACTGCCCGGACGGCCTTTCGAGGCGGCACGGGCCGCTTCCAGCGCGGCATTGATGGCGGCGCGGGCGGAACTGATAGGGGCGCCTGATGCGGCCGGGGCAGGCGCAGCCGGAGCGGCTGGCGGAGGCGTGGCCGGTGCTGGCGCCGGGGCGGAAACGGGTGCCGGTGCCGGGGCAGGAGCAGCCACGCGTGGCGGCGGCGCTTCGCTGCGGGCCATGCTGGCGGCAGTGGCGGCCACGACGGCAGGCGGTGTCACGGCTGCATGGCTGGCCACGCTGTTCGTGGCGGCGCGGGCGGCGGGAGCCGAACCTGCTGCGGCGCGCGCGGCGGCGACAAAGCCGGGACGGTTGCCCGGAACTGATGCTGGCGCGGCCGCCGGCACGCCATCGGCGCCGCCTATGCCGGGCCGAAAGGCCAGCATGCGCAGCAAGGTCATGGTAAAGCCCGCGTATTCGTCGGGCGCCAAGCCCAGCTCATTGCGGCCATGCACGGCGATCTGGTAAAACAGCTGCACTTCTTCTGCGTCAAACGCACCAGCCAAACGGACAATGTCCGCGTATTCGGGCAAATCCTGCGGCAAGGCGGCCGGCACGGTTTGCGCCAGCGCAATGCGGTGCAGCAAGGTGCCCAAATCCTGCAGGGCGCCGTTGTAGGAAAGGCTGCGCGAGGCCATCTCGTCGGCCACAGCCAGCAGATCGGCACCGTCCTGCTGCGCCAGCGCATCGAGCAGGCGCACCAGATAGGATTGGTCGAGCGCACCCAGCATGCCTTGCACTGCATCGAGGGTGACTTCACCGGCCGCGTACGCGATGGCCTGGTCCGTCAAGGAGAGCGCATCGCGCATGGAACCGTGGGCGCCCTGGGCCAGCAGGCGCAAGGCCGGCTGTTCGAAGGCGATGCCTTCCTGTCCCAGGATATTGTCCAGGTGGCTGATGATGTGGCCGGGCGGCATCTGCTTGAGGTTGAACTGCAGGCAGCGCGACAGCACGGTCACGGGAATCTTTTGCGGGTCCGTGGTGGCCAGGATGAACTTGACGTGCTCGGGCGGCTCTTCCAGCGTCTTCAGCATGGAATTGAACGCGTGGTTCGTCAACATGTGCACCTCATCGATCATGTAGACCTTGAAGCGCGCATTGCTTGGGGCATACACCGCCTGTTCCAGCAGCTGCGCCATTTCATCGACGCCGCGGTTCGATGCCGCATCCATCTCTATATAGTCGACAAAGCGTCCCGCATCGATTGCCGTGCACGCTACACACACGCCGCAAGGCTGGGCCGTGATGCCGCCCGTGCCATCGGGGCCGATGCAATTGAGCGATTTGGCCAGGATGCGCGACAGGGTCGTCTTGCCGACGCCGCGCGTGCCCGTGAACAGATAGGCGTGATGCAATCGGCCGCTGTGCAAGGCATGCGTGAGCGCGCGCACGACGTGCTCCTGGCCAACGAGCGTCTCGAAATTCTTGGGGCGGTATTTACGGGCGAGGACTTGATAGGACATGCTGAGATTTTACCATGCGATTTTGCGGGTGATCCTGCGCGACGGGCGCAAGCCTCATGGCCGGGCCAGGTCAAGTTCAAGCAAGACTTGGCAAACGCGGCAAAGCAGCAATTGTATAACATGGCCAGGTGGAAATATGGAAAACACGGCAAGCCCGGCAATGCTGCGGCGCCACGGGAAAATGTGGCCGTAAAAGCAAAAAAGCTGCCCATGGCAGCTTGATTGACGATCCCGATACAACAATCCCGAAGGAGGCGAGCCTGATCTGCGGCACTCATGGTTAATAGCCGTGGCTGCTTCGTTCCCGACCTGACCAGGTTAGCCATGCCACGATGCGCAGGGGCCCGCCAGGGACAATTATAACCGGTCTGCGCAGGATTGGGAAATTGCCGTGTCAATGCTGCGTAGGTCGGCTTAGGCCGCAGGCCGTAAGCCGACACTGCCGAGTATGCAGATCGTGAACATGCAAGCAACGTCGGGTTACGCGCAAGCGCTAACCCGACCTACCCCGACCTATCCAATACCTACAAACCCAGCTCTTGCCAGATGCCATCCACCTTGGCCTTCACTTCCGGCGTCATGGCTATCGTCGTGCCCCACTCGCGCGTGGTTTCGCCCGGCCATTTATTCGTCGCATCGATACCCATCTTGCTGCCCAGGCCGCTGACCGGCGAGGCGAAGTCCAGGTAATCGATGGGCGTGTTGTCGACCAGGGTGGTATCGCGGATGGGGTCGACGCGCGTGGTGATGGCCCAGATGACTTCCTTCCAGTCGCGGATATTCACATCTTCGTCGACCACCACGATGAACTTGGTATACATGAACTGGCGCAGGAAGCTCCACACGCCGAACATCACGCGCTTGGCGTGGCCCGCGTACTGCTTCTTGATCTGCACCACGGCCATGCGGTAGCTGCAGCCTTCGGGCGGCAGGTAAAAGTCGGTGATTTCGCTGAACTGCTTTTGCAGCAGGGGCACGAACACTTCGTTCAGGGCCAGGCCAAGCACGGCCGGCTCGTCGGGTGGTTTGCCCGTGTACGTAGAGTGATAGATCGGGTCGCGGCGCATGGTGATGCGGTCGATGGTAAACACGGGGAAACTGTCCTGCTCATTATAGTAGCCCGTGTGGTCGCCATACGGCCCTTCCAGCGCGTGTTCATAGCCGCTCGGATGATTTTCGTCCGGGTAGATATGGCCTTCGAGCACGATTTCGGCCGACGCGGGCACGCGCAGCTCGCTGCCGATGGCTTTCACCAGCTCCGTGCGGCTGCCGCGCAGCAAGCCGGCGAACTGATATTCGGACAGGCTGTCCGGCACCGGCGTGACGGCCCCTAATATAGTAGCGGGATCGGCACCGAGCGCCACGGCGATCGGGTACGGCTTGCCCTTGCTTTGAATCGCATGCTCCCGGAAGTCCAGCGCCCCGCCCCGATGGGCCAGCCAGCGCATGATGACTTTATTGCGCCCCAGCACTTGCTGGCGGTAAATGCCCAGGTTTTGCCGCTTCTTGTTCGGCCCCTTGGTGATGACCAGGCCCCAGGTGATCAGGGGGGCGATATCGCCGGGCCAGCAATGCTGGATGGGCAGGCGCGCCAGGTCGACGTCATTGCCTTCCCAGACGATTTCCTGGCACTTGGCGCCGCGCAACTCTTTCGGCGACATGTCCCACACGGATTTCACCAGCGAGCCGAGGCCCAGCAAATCCTTGAAATCCTTCGGCGGTTCCGGTTCCTTCAGGCGCGCCAGCACATGGCCGATCTTGCGCAACTCGCTGACATCTTCCGCCCCCATGCCCAGTGCCACGCGACGCGTGGTGCCGAACAGATTGCCCAGCACCGGCATGTCGTATCCCGTGGGATTATTGAACAGCAAGGCCGGCCCACCTGCGCGCAAGGTGCGGTCGCATACTTCGGTCATCTCCAAAATCGGTGAAATGGGGGTCGAAATGGGCTTAAGTTCACCCATTTGTTGCAGTTGAGAAATAAAATCTCGCAAATCTGAATATTTCATGTGTTTTTAATTTTTTTTGACGTCGGACGCCGTTGCTGAAGGATCTATGCCAAGTAATTGATTTTATTGGCTTTTGGCACAATGCAAGACAAAAAGTAAGACATAAAAGTAATAAAGAATCGATTCATTAGTATTGACTTGATATAAAACGGCTTCTACAATTCGCCCAACTTGAAAGAGCACGCCGGCCCAGAGCTTGATTTTAGCGTTTCTCTTTCATTCACGGAGTCGGGGCTCCACATGACATTTTAAGGAGTGTTTTCAAAAGGCGTCTGCCTTACCCCCGGTAAAAGTTGTATTGCAACTGATCCAATACCAGCATGGGACCGATCAGCTCAAGCAAGCAATGACGGCGTTTCTCGCACGCATCCATACGCGGCGGAAACGATGATATTTCTGATGCACGGCATTGGCAGTACCCACAACACCGCGAAACCGCGGAGGGACTGCCTGTTGACGCGACATTTCGGGGAACTCTATGACTCATCGTAGCACTGAAGCAGCCTTGCCTGCTTCAACCGTGGCTGGCCAGCCAGCGTTGGCGCGTTTGCGCGCCCGCGCACAAGCCATTTCGGCCCGTGGCGTATTGACCACGGCGCAACATACACTGACAGTCTTCGGCATTTCCGCCTTGGCACTGATCGCCCTGCTGATGTTCCGCCCCGACCTGGGCAAGCAACTGACGCACAGCCTGTTCCCACTGCCGATGGCAGAAGCGCAAGCTGTCGAAGCGCCGGCTCTGTCGGCACTGATGGAAGCGCCTGCATCCGTGCAAACGGCCGCCGCCAAAGAGGCACCGCTGAGCAAGGAAGAAAAAGCCTTGCTGGGCACGCAAAAGCAGCAGCAATGGGTCACCAACTGGCTCTCCAAGCGCTACCGCGTGGCCAACGACGCCACCAATATGCTCGTGTCGACGGCCTACCTGACAGCACGTGAAATCAAGCTGGACCCGCTGCTGATCCTGGCCGTGATGGCCATCGAATCGGGCTTGAACCCGTTCGCGGAAAGCCCCGTGGGCGCGCAAGGCTTGATGCAAGTCATGTCGAAAGTGCACCATGAGCGCTTCCAGGAAATGGGCGGCGTGCAAGCAGCTCTGAACCCGGTCGCCAACATCCGTGTCGGCTCCCTGATCCTGAAAGACTACGTCACGCGTGGCGGTTCCGTCGAAGCGGGCTTGAAAACCTACGTGGGCGCCGCCAACTTCGCCACCGACTCGGGCTACGGCTCGCGCGTGCTGGCCGAATACCGCCGCCTGAAGCAAGTGTCGGCAGGCCAGCGCGTGCCGACGACGACGCCGGTGATGGCATCGAACACGCCAGCGCCAGCCAAGGCGCCGGTAGCGGAAAGCGGCATCACCATCAAAGTGCTGCCCCACAACGAGATCGCCGGCCTGTAGTAGCGCGCTCTTCCAACCTACTGCGCAGCCCGCTCTCGGGTCGGCGTTACTCGCTGTACTCCAGTACAGCTGCGTTACTCAACCCGACATCGGGCTTGCTCGCTACGGTTTGAAGAGGCGCCGATGCGTTAATGCGCAACACTCCGACAGCAAAAAGGGCAGACTTTTCAGTCTGCCCTTTTTGCATCCATTGCGGCCTTCGCCGCTGGATCCCTACCTATATTACTTGCGCTTGTTGGCGTTGACTTCTTCCTCGCGGAATTTCACTGCCAGCTTGTCCAGCACGCCGTTCACATACTTGTGGCCATCGATACCGCCAAACGACTTGGCCAGCTCGACCGCTTCGTTGATGACGACGCGGTACGGGATTTCCATGTTGTTCTTCAGTTCGAACGCGCCGATCAGCAGGATGCCGTGTTCGATGGGCGACAGTTCCGCGATATTGCGGTCAATCAAGGGTGCCATGCTGTCGCGCAGCGCCAGCGAATCCTTGATGGCGCCATACAGCAGCACCGTGAAGTGATCGCCATCAGCCTTGTCAAAGCCATGCGCGGCGCGAATATTGTTCACGACGGTGGTCGCGTCTTCATTGTTCAGCAGCCACTGGTACAAGCCCTGCAGCGCAAACTCGCGCGCGCGGTGACGCGGCGTGCGGTTCTTGCTGGGATTGGCGAGCAAATTTTTCTCAGTCATGATTGTTACCTGTTCTTAAATACGTATGTACTGCAAATAGTGACGAATACCGCGGCGTGCTGTTGGACAGCACGCCGCGGCGCAAGCACGATTAATCCTCGTCTGTGTCTTGCAACTCTTCTAGCGCTTGCGCCAGATTGGCCATTTCCACTGCCACGCGTGCCGCTTCGGCTCCCTTGACCAGCATGCGCACTTCCGCCTGCTCGTCGTTTTCGGTCGTCAACACTGCGTTGGCGATGGGGATGCCGTAATCGAGACCGATGCGCGTGATGCCTGCGCCCGATTCGTTCGATACCAGCTCGAAGTGGTAGGTTTCACCGCGGATCACGGCGCCCAGTGCGATCAGGGCGTCGAATTGCTCGGTTTCTGCCATTTTTTGCAGAATCAGTGGGATTTCCAGGGCGCCCGGCACGGTCACGTGCAGGATATCTTCATCGGCCACGCCCAGCTTGCTCAACTCTTCCAGGCATGCCGACAGCAAGCCACCACCGACGATTTCATTGAATCGTGCCTGGACGATACCGACGCGCAAACCTTCGCCGGCAAAATTGGTTTCGTATGTTCCTACGGTCATCATATGCCTCTTTAATCTGGTGGTTCTGGGCGACACGCACATGCCGCCATCGTTTACTCTCACATCGACGCCTGACAAAATCGTAGCGAGCGGCAGCGAGTTGTGGCCGAGAAGCGCAACTGTACGAATAGTACAGTGAGCATCGCAGGCCGCAAATCGCGACGCGCAGTAGATTTATTTAGGCGTCCTGGCCCGGATGGCACTGAAAACCTGTGACTTCCAGGTCGAAACCGGCCATCGACGGCATCTTGCGTGGACTGGCCAGCAATTGCATCTTGCTCACGCCCAGGTCGCGCAGGATTTGCGCGCCGATGCCGTAGCTACGCAAGTCCATGCTGGCGGCGCGGCCTTTCGGCTTGGCTTGCGGCGTATCGAGCGCGGCGAACTGGGCAAACAGTTCGCCCGACGTTTCGCCGCAGTTCAGCAAGACCATCACGCCCCGCTCGGACTGCTTGATGGCGGCCATCGAGGCGGCCACCGTCCACGAGTGAGTGGTCGCTTCGCTTTCCAGCACATCCAGCAGGGAAACAGGCTGGTGCACGCGCACCAGCGCTTCCAGGCCGGGCGCCAGGTCGCCATGCACGAGGGCCAGGTGGGCCGACGCGCTGGGCTTGTCGCGGAACGCGATCAAGCGGAATTCACCGTGCGCCGTATGCAGCTTACGCTCGGCAACGCGTTCGACCAGCGATTCCGTCTGGCTGCGGTAATGGATCAGGTCGGCAATCGTGCCGATTTTCAGGCCATGCTGCTCAGCGAACACCAGCAAGTCCGGCAGGCGGGCCATGGTGCCGTCGTCCTTCATGATTTCGCAAATCACGGACGCGGGCGTCAGGCCGGCCATGGCCGTCAGGTCGCAACCGGCTTCCGTATGGCCTGCGCGCATCAGCACGCCGCCCTTTTGCGCTTTCAAGGGGAAGATATGGCCAGGCTGGACGATATCGCTGGGCTGTGTTCCCTTGGCCACGGCCACCTGGATGGTCTTGGCGCGGTCGGCGGCGGATATGCCTGTCGTTACGCCTTCGGCCGCTTCGATGGAGACGGTAAAGTTGGTGCCGTAGGCGGTACCGTTGCGCGAGGTCATCATCGACAGGTTCAGCTCGTCGCAACGCTCTTCCGTCAGGGTCAGGCAGACCAGACCACGCGCATGCGTAATCATGAAATTGATGGCTTCAGGCGTCACGAAATCGGCGGCAAGCACCAGATCGCCTTCATTTTCCCGGTCTTCTTCATCGACCAGTATCACCATGCGGCCGGCGCGCAATTCAGCGACGATCTCTTCGGTGCTGGATATAGACATTATTCATCCTCTTGAGACGCCAGGCAAAACCTGCTGCGCGTTGGTATAGGCGGCCTGCGATGCTCACCGTACCTTCGTACGGTTGCGCTTCTCAGCCACCTCTCCCTTCCGCTCGCGACGGTTTTTTCCGGGCGTTGTTAATGTAACTAAAAACTGAAACTGAAATTGAAACGTCGAGCGCGAATATTCCGCGAATTTCCGGGAATTTTCTTATAACCTGCTATTTTAAAGGATTTAGCGCTTGCAGACCTGAAATAAGACAGCCCAGCAACACCAATATGCAGGCCGCCGCCCTGCTTGCCCCGCAAAGCGCCGCTTCCCCGATCCAGCGCACACGGCGACGGCAAAACGCGCGCCATCAGTCTTGCGAAGAGCATAAGATCAGCCAGTCACCACCACGGCGCTGACACCCCACTCGCAGCGATACCCACACAGGAGCGGCAACATGAAAACCAACGGATCGGCCATCTGGTCAGGCGGCATCAAGGACGGCAAGGGCGCCATCAGCACACGCAGCGGCGCCTTGCAGGACTATCCCTACGGCTTTGCCAGCCGCTTCGAAGGCAAACCCGGCACCAATCCCGAAGAACTGATCGGCGCCGCCCACGCGGGCTGCTTCACCATGGCCCTGTCGCTGATCCTGGGCGAAGCGGGCCTGACGGCGGAAAAGATGGAGACGACGGCTGAAGTGACCCTCGACAAGGGGGACGACGGTTTTGCCATCACGGCCGTCCACCTGATCCTGAAAGCAAAAATACCGGGCGCCGACCAGGCGACATTCGAGGCATTGACGGCGAAGGCCAAGGCCGGCTGCCCCGTGTCGAAGTTACTTAAAGCCAACATTACCCTGGACGCCAGCCTGCTGCCCTAGATTTTAGTCACGGGCTTGACGGGTTCCACGGCGGCCACCGGCGCCACCAGTGGCAGGCGCGAGTCGCTGGCCGGCAATGGCCGGTTCATCAAGCCGGGATTCAGGGCTGCATTATTCAGGTTATACGCGGCGATGGCTGCCGCCACTGACGGATCTTGCGACGAGGGCGGCGGTACAGTCATGCCCGCGTTTTGCGCGGCCAGCTCTTGCGCCTGCGCATTTTGCTGGGCCAGCTGGGCTTGCGCCGTCGCCTGGCCCGCATCGGCTTGCACTTGCGCTGCGCGTGCCAGCGATTGCGCCCGCTCACTGGCCGCCTGGGCCGCCATTTGCGCGTCGCTTGCGGCCAGCTGGGCCCGCGCCGCATCGTCCGCTGCCGCTTGCGCCCGCTGCTGCAAGCCCTGCTGCTGCACTTGTCCTTGGCGCAGATCGTCCACCCGTGCAACTTCCTGCTGCTGCGCCTGCTTATCTGTATTGATGCGTTCGCTGTCCAGGCGTTCGGCGTCAAGGCGCGCGGTATCGGCGCGCTGCTTGTCCGTGCGCTGCGTCTGCAGCAATTGCGCTGCATCGGAGGCTGCTTGCGCCTGCGGCTGAGGCCGCAATTCCTGCAAGTCCAGGTTCAGCTCTTCCGCCTCCAGCTGCTGCTGCAGTTCCAGTTGTCGTTGTGCAATGGCAGCCGTTTGCGTCGGCACCCCTTGAGCCACGGCCTGCGCGGCATACGCCGGCACGGCGGCACCCGCCAAATCCGCTTCGACGCTGGCCGCCAGCGGCGCGCCCTGCTGCCGGGCCAGCATGGCGCCCACCTGCGCCAGCACGTCCGTTCCCTGTTGCAAGGCGTCCAGGGTGGCATGACTGTCAGCCGCATATGCCGCTTGCAAAGTTACTACATTGACATCTTCATTGCGCAAATCGATGCCGATGCGGGCCAGCTGTGCTTGCGTGAGCAAGCCGCCGTCCTGCGCCAGCGCGGCCGCAGCACCCGTCGTGCCATCGCCCGACAGCAAATCGTAGCGCTGCGCCAGGCTGCCCGTCGTGTCGCCAGCCGTCGCCAGCTGGCTGGCATCGATGCCGCTCGTTTGCAACTGGGTAAACGATTCCGTCAGCTGCCGCGCCAGCGCCAGCAAGTCGTCATTGACGTTGACGGGGATATTTGCCGCGCCGGCCTGCTCGGTGGCGCCCTGCAAGGCCAGCAGTTGCCGGCGCGACAAGGCCACGCCTGACAGGAACTGGCCCAGCGGGGAGAGGTCGACCTGGGTCGATGACTGAATGGCCAGGGCCGCCGCCGCGCTGGAAGACGGCACAGGCTGCGCCGGCGCCAGCGGTGCCATCCCGCCCACGCGAGGCGTCGCCGGTATGGCATTGGGCACGGTTGCGCGCGAAATCGGGTCCATGGCTAGCCTCCACTGCGGAAAGCTTCATAGTATGCGCGTCTGGAAGAAAAGCAACACACGCTTGGCACGACGAAAGGCCGACGGGGGTGTTGCTCCTTTACGCTGCCATGTCAGGCGGCGGCCTTGTCCAGCGACAGCATGCGCTCGACATAGCGGGCGATCAGGTCGATTTCCAGGTTGACCTTGCCATCGACCGTCAAGTGTTTCAGGGTCGTCATGGCGATGGTGTGCGGTATCAGGTTGATCGAGAAGCGGCAGCCGTTGACGGCACCCGCGCCCAGGTCTTCCACGCGGTTGACGGTCAGGGACACGCCATTGACGACGACGGAACCTTTGAAGGCCAGGTATTTCGCCAGTTCGTGCGGTGCTTCGATGACCAGTTCCCACGATTCGCCCACGGCTTCGAACTTGCGCACGATGCCCAGGCCGTCGACGTGGCCGGAAACCAGGTGGCCGCCCAGGCGCTCGGCCAGGGTCAGGGCTTTTTCCAGGTTCACTTCCGTGGTCGTATCGAGGCCCACTGTGCAATTGAGGCTTTCACGCGAGACATCGACGGCAAAGCCCGTGTCCGACTTTTCCACCACCGTCATGCAGGCGCCATTGATGGCGATCGAATCGCCCAGGGCCACGTCGGCCAGCGGCAAGCCGCCCGCGTGAATGGTCAGGCGCACGCCGGCATCGAGGCCGCCTTCGAGTGCTTGCACGGTGTCAATCTTGCCAATGGCGGCAACAATTCCTGTAAACATGGAGCTATACCCTATAAAAAGTGTGAAAGTATTAATTGCGCTTGGCGAATCTGGCAAGGATACGCACATCTTCGCCCACTTGCTGAACCTGGTGAAATTGCAAAGTGCGCTGCTGTTTGATATCCGTCAAGGCGGGCAAGGCAAACATGCCTTGCGCATCGCCCAGCAAGGTGGGCGCCAGGTAGACCAGCAGCTCGTCGACGCAGCCTTCGCGGATCAAGGAGCCGTTCAGCTTGGAGCCGGCCTCGACGTGGACTTCATTGCATTGCCGGCGGCCCAGTTCCAGCATCAGCGCGGCCAGGTCGACCTTGCCGGCCGCATTCGGCAGCACGATGACTTCCGCGCCCAGGGCGCGCAGCTGCGCTTCCTTCTCGGGATGGGCGACGGCCGCCACGATCCAGGTGCCGCCGCCCTGCAAGATGCGCGCGTCGAGGCTGATGTCGAGCCGGCTGTCGATGACGATGCGGCGCGGCTGGCGCGGCGTTTCGACGGCGCGCACGTTCAATTGCGGATCGTCCGCCTTGACCGTGCCGATGCCCGTCAGGATGGCGCAGGCGCGCGCGCGCCACGCATGGCCGTCGGCACGCGCTGCAGGCCCCGTGATCCACTGGCTTTGCCCGTTGTGCAAAGCCGTCATGCCATCCAGGCTGGCCGCCGTTTTCATGCGCACCCACGGCTTGCCACGCTGCATGCGCGAAAAGAAGCCGATATTCATTTCATGCGCCTCGTCAGCCAGCACGCCCGTGGTGACGGCGATGCCGGCCGCTTCCAGCTTGGCCAGCCCCTGCCCCGCCACCAGCGGGTTCGGGTCCGTCATGGCGGCCACGACACGCCCCAGCCCTGCGCGCACGAGCGCATCGGAGCAGGGCGGCGTGCGGCCATGGTGGTTGCACGGCTCCAGGGTGACGTAAGCGGTGGCGCCGCGCACGTCGTTGCCGCGAGCAGCCGCATTCGCCAAGGCTTGTACCTCGGCATGATCCTGCCCCGCCGCCTGCGTCACGCCGGCGCCGATCACCTGGCCATCCCTGACGATCACGCAGCCGATGCGGGGATTGGGCGAGGTCGTATATAAACCGCGCGCAGCCCATTCCAGCGCCAGGCGCATGCCATCGATATCGTTGAGTATTTCCACGGGCTTCTTTGATAGTGAGTGATAGGTGAGTCGGGTTATGAACTGTCGGCCACGCCGCTGCAATTGGCCGCTTGCTGCTGCGGGTCACAGACACGCACCCTGCCCAGCATATTGATTTTAATATGGCGCACCTGCTTTCCCAAAGTCAGGGACAAGGTACCCCAGCGCGCGGCCAGGCTATTGGTCGCGCTGCAACTGCGTCCTGCGCCATTGTAGGCGATATAAAACGGCGCCGTGGCCGAGGAAAACGCGAACTGCGCCGTGATGCCTGCAGGTAGCGGCCCCTGGCGAAACAGCAATTCGTCGCCGTCGTCGAACGCCAGGTTGGCATTGCGGTCAATAAAGACCAGCCAGCCCGTGCCCCAGTCCGTGCCCCCTGGTCCAGCCGGCATCAGCAGTACGCGCTGTCTGCGCGCCATCGCCTGCGCCCGCGTCAGTTCGATGGCCGAAAACAGGTCCGTGGCCGCCGCGCGTACCTGCTGGCGCGCCAGCAGATGCTGCAAGCCGGGCATGGCAGCGGCCGCCAGCAGCGCGGCCATCGCCAGCACGGCCAGCAATTCGATCAAGGTATGCCCTGTCCACCGTGGGCGCTGATGCGTGGCCATGGCCTAGTGCCAGCAATGGCTGGCGGGACCGCTGCTGCCGCGCTGGCCCGTGCTGTTCAAGGAGAGAACGCCGCAATCGGCATCCTGGAACCGCGCATCGACCTTGGACGTGCCCGGTATGGCCCGCAACAGCACGCATTGCCCGATCGTCAAGCCGGGGCAGGCCAGCGCCTCGATTTCATAGGCGCTGCCGGGCGCCCCCCCTTCGCCGGACCACCACGGAAACGCTTGCGCCTGGGTCGCCGGCGACGCCGAAGAAAAGGCCAGATAGTGATTGTTTTGCGAATAATAGCGCTCCTGCTGCTGCATCAGCCGCAGCAGGGCCGCCTGTCCCTGCACCCGCTTGGCGCGCACGACATGGCCGTGATAAGCGGGCACGGCCAGCGCAAGCAGCAGGCTCATGATCGCCAGCGCGGCCAGCAGTTCGATCAGGCTGAAGCCTAAGGTGGCTGCAGGGGCGCCACCGTTTGCAGCGGGCTCATTCCGCCTTGCCAGCACGCCCATGGGATCTCCCCCTCTCCAAAAAAGTGCCAGCCGCTGCGCCAGCCAGTACCGCTTTAGCTTTCCGCACGCCAGCCATGCCGGCGCCTATTTCTTCTTGGCCGCCTCGTGCAATTCGCGCCAGTTCGCCACTTCCCGCCAGCTGAGGCGCCGGGCCGGCAGCGGCGCGCTGACGACCTTGAGCCCCACCCCGCTGGCCGCGCCGGGCAAGCCAGGCTGCAGCACGGCAAGTTCCTTGCGCCCCTCGGCACGCCCCGACGCCGTCACGGCGCCCACCGTGCTGTTCAGCTCCAACGCCAGCGGCGGCGCGCGCGCCAGGCCATCGAACAAGCGCCCTGTCTGTGCCCCCGCCTGCACGAGACCGGCGCCATCGGCGGCAAAACCGCTCAGCACATCGAGCACATACAGGCGCGTGGCGGGCTTGACGCAAGAGTCGCGCCCCGGCAGTACGGTATTGAACAGCACCTTGCCGGCAGCCAGTACGGGACTGTTGACACTGCGTTCGCCCGTCTGCGCGGTATGGAGAAAATCGAGGTACCAGCCCCGCATGGCGTCGCTGCCCGTATAGCGCAACTCGGCGCCGTCGACGCGCACGCCGCCCACCGCCTCGCCCAGGCTGCGCTGCTCCAGGTCGGCCCGGCTGCGTGTGTGGGACGACTCCCGCAAATCATCGTGCACGGCGTAAAACGACTGCGGCAGAAAGGCGGAAGGCCAAGTATCGGCCGCTTCGACCAGCTTGCCCGTGCCGAACAGCAGCACATAGCCGCCACCGGGCGCATACGCCACATTCAGCCGCTGCGTCACGGGCTGGCGCCTGCCCTGCACATCGCGCGCCACAAACACCAGCTTGCGCGCCTGTCCCTCCTTCCACGGCGGCCCGCCAGCCATGCCGAGGCGCCAGATATTGCCCTGCAAATCTCCCGCATAGATATAAACCTGTTCGCCATCGGCGCCCGGCACCACGGCCGGCGGGCCCAGCGCCTGGGACACGGCTTCCGCGCCCACCGTCCCATCCGCATCGCCGCCATGGCCATCACTGGCCACGGGCACCTTGAGCCGGAAGTAATTACTTCCCAATTGCCAGGGCGTGCCAGGCGCCTTGTCCAGCGCCAGCAGGAAGATGGCGGCGGCCGATGCGGGGGCCGTCGTGTCCTTGCCGTCGTCCGCATGGTTGTTATAGCCGCTGGCGACGACGGCAAAATCGCGGAAAGCCGGCGCCCCCTCCTTGCCGCCCATATTGATACGGGCAAAGGCGGGCGGCGCGCGCACATTGCCCATCAGCTTGTCGTCGCGGTCCGTGAATTCCCACAGCGCCCCTTCTTGCGCGAAGCGCGCCGGGTCGGTGATATCGAGCGCAAACACGCCTTGCGCTCCGCCACCCAGGCCCGACACCAGCACCGTCTTCCAGCGTCCCGATGCCTGTACTTCCGCCGTGGCCGCCGCGCCATCGAGCAGCGGGCCGGGGCTGTAGCGAGTGCTCGCAGCGGCCGCCGCCGCGTGCAGCAGCGCTTGCGGCAGATAGGCAAACAATTCGCTGCCCGTGCGCGCATCGAACGCATGCAGCAAGCCATCGTTGGCCCCCAGGTAGAGCATTTTCCGACGCTGCAGCAGCAACTTGCGGTGCAAGCCATAGCCGGCGCCCGGCACGCCCAGCCCCGGCGCGCCCACGTACAGCAGATTGCCATATGGCGCCGCACCCAGGCTGCCTGAACGGCGCCGCAGGAAGCCGCCCGGCTGGCCCACCTCGTGCGTGCGCTTGCCCAGCAGATATGCCAGGCGCGCCTCTCCCTGGCCCGCCTGGCCATTGCCGCCTTCGAATGCGCCGCGCTGTTCCGCGTCGAGACGGTTCCAGGCCAGCGGCATCAGGCTGCCCCGGGCGTCGAGCGTGTAGACGGGACGCAAGGACACGGGCGTGCCATCCGGCACCAACTTCTCTTGGCCGCCAACGCGCCACCCTGGTTTGCCGGGAAGCAGCGCGCCGTCGGCACCCACGGCAAACGCGGTGCGCGACAAGCTCATGCTGCCATCGGCCAGGCGCATCTGCGTCTGGAACCAGTATGCCTCTTCCGTGCCACTGGCCAAGGCCATCAGGGCCGGCCCCGCCAGCGTCGCCGGCAAGCTGCCCATGTCGGCTGCCGCAAAAGCTGCCCGCAATCCCGCAATCAGGGCAGCCGGATCGCTGCCGGGCAAGTAATGTGAGGGCCAACGGCCGTCCACGCTCCACTCCTCCAGCGCGTTGCCCGTCGCGCTCTTGTAGGGGTTGGCGTCGCCGTTCGCATCGAGAAAGCCGCCATATTTGGCCACCAGCAACAAGGGTGTCGAGGCGGGCATGACGGCGGACACGCCCGCGGGGTCGCCCTGGCGCAAGTCGCCCGCATAGTGCTCGACCTTTGCAACGCCGTCGTTCCTGGCGCCAGGACGCAGCGCCTGCACATGCGACCAGTAGGCCAGCCCTGCAGCATGGTAGCTGGCGCCGCCCGCCCCGTCGGCCAGCAATTCCAGTGCCGCCAGTTCGGTCCGTGGCGCAGGATTACCCTGCGCGCCACTGCTTTCCAGGCTGCCCACCGCATGCGTCCAGGCCATCGCATCGAACGGCGGCGGCGCAAAACCATCGGCGGCGCGTGCGCGGTCGCCGTTTGATGCGGGAGTCGCCGGAACATTGCCGGGCACGTAGCGGTCGCCCGCCATGCCCGCATCGCCGAGGCTGACGACGATGTGGCGCTGGCAGCTGGCCGATTGCGGGTCGCTCCAATACGTCACGACCGGCAAGCCTTCATCGATGGCAGGCGCGGCCTTGGCAGGCGGCACAGCGGTACTCGCTTGCCGCCCCTGCAAGTAGCGCAGCGATTCATACAGCAATTCAGCCAGCGGCGCCGCCCTGGCGTACGCACCTGGGTGCCCGGCATTACTGCGGCCCAGGCCATTGATGTAAGCGGTCACCCCGCCACCAGGGCTCGCACCCTGGGCCACAGCCTGCGCCATATAGACGCCAGTGGCGGGATTCCACTCGGCATCGGCGTTGTCTTGCGGCATATAGTCGGGCGCCGTCCAGCGCTGCCGTCCAACGTGCGCCAGCGGCGCGCGCAGCACGCCGCCATACACGGGACCGGCGCTGGCGGGCGTGCCGTTCAAGTGACCAAACACGCCCACGCGCACCCTGCCGCCATGGCGCTGCACGGCCCCCACCGGCTTGTAATTCTTGCCGTATGCCAGGCACAAATCCTCGCGCAGCGGCCCCTCATCGGCGTCGCAAACGCGCACGCGCGCGAGAAACACGCCATGCGTGGCAGCAAAGCCGGGCGCGTCGCAACTGCCACCTGCGGGCTGGCCAAGGCTGGCATCGCCGAACAGCAGGCGGTTGCGGCAGGACACGATGGCCAGTTGCGCCAGCGCAAACGGCGTCGCCGCCGCCACGCCTGCATGCAAGACCTTGCGCGGAAAAAAGGTGGGATGGGCAAAATAGTCGATGGGGCCGTCGGCATCGGGCAGGTAGGCGCGCTGCAGCACCGTCTTGCGCACCTCGTCAATGACGCGGTCGCCGCCCGTCAGGGCGTAACGGACGATGTCGAGCATGCTGGCGCTGGCCCAGTTGAGAAAGTTGCCGCTGAAACTATCGCCGCCGCAGCCGTGTAGCGCATCGGCCGGTTTCAGCACGGAGAAGTAAGCGGTCGCTACGCGCAAGTCCGGCAGCATGACGCCGTCCTTGCTGCGGTACGGATAGCTGTAGCACATGCGCGCATGAAAGTAACCGGCGTACTCGCGCTGCGGCGCATAGTCGCTGCCGTACGCAGCCGCAGCGGCCGCATGCGTGAAGGACAGGTTAAGCAACAGATTCGGCGGCACTCTGGCGCCCTGCAAGCCCGCGTCGGCCCGCGCCAGCGTCACCGTCGGCTGGGCCGCGACAGCGGCGCCAATAGCCAGGCAAGTCAGCAGTATCAAGCAGAAAGACCACATAGCCCTCATGGCCCCGCTCCCGCCGCCTCTTTGCGGTAGTAGCTTTGCAGCACGACTTGCGTGCTTTCTTGCGCGCCAAACCCCATGGCCGTGATGCGGTACACATAGCTTTCCGTGGCCAGGCCGCCGGCCACTGCCGCTGCCTGTGCGCCGGGCGGGTGGAACGGCAGCAGTTCGATGAGGTAGCGGGGCCGGCGAGACGGCAGGAAACCCTGCCCCGTCTGCATGACCGCGCCCGTAAACTGGCCATACGGTACCGCACGGCTTTCAGCGTCCGCGCCATCGAGGTCCATGCTCAGCCAGAGCGCCGGCGCATCCTCGGGCGCGGGCAGGCACAGGCCCAGTGCGCCCCCTTCGCCGCAGCCGGCGGCAAACCCTGCCGCACTGCCCGGCGCAAAGAGGCTTGCCCGGCCCGGCGCGCCAGGCAAGCCTTCGATATCGTTTTGCGCATCCACCAATGCCTCCTCCGCCGCCTGAAACGCGATCTGCCGGTCACGCTCGCCGCGTGCCGCCTTTTCGCCCTGCAAGGCCATCTGCGCCGCCGATATGCCCAGCAGCAAGATGATCACAAGCAGGCACAGCACATACACCATGGTGGCGCCACGCCCTTGCGCGCCCGGAATGCAGCAGCCAGGACAACAACGGACGCCCATGCAAGCCACGGTGGCGCCCGCCTATGCCGGCCCGTTGCGCAGCATGATGCTTGTCTGCACCAGTTGCCGCAGCCTGGAGCGCGTTGCTGCGGGCAAGGCCGCGCGCGCGATGCGCACGCCCGTGTCGCCGGCGCCGTGCGCTTCGGCATAAGCCTTGCCGAACAGGTCGAACTGCGCCGGTCCCAGTTCCGCCATCTTGTCCACCTGGCCCGCCTCGCCATGCAACAGCAGCGCCACGCGCACGCTGGCCACGCGCTTCCAGTGCGTGCGCCGGTAAAAATCGCGCTGGCGCGCGGCCGCATCCGCGCCCGCCAGCACCAGCGCCGCATCGTCGGCGTCGAGCGCGCTGGCATTGACATAGTGGTTCGCCACGCCGTCGGGCGGCGTATCCGTATCGAGGCCATACAGCACCTGGAAACTGTCGACGCCGCGGATAATGGCGTCCGCGCCCCAGCCGTTCGCGCCGCGATATTTGCAACGCAGCTCGCCTTCGCCATCGGCTCCCTGGGCCACATAGAAAATACTCCAGCCCCGCTGCGCCTCCGTTTGCGCGGCGCCCACGGCGAAGCCGGCGCAATTGAGCACGGATCCGTCGCCGCCCTCCTCCTTGCCGGCGCCGTAATAGCGCAGGGCCAGCACGTCGCTGCCCTGCACGGCGTCGGGCAGCGCGCCGCTGATGCCTTCGCTGTTCTTGCCCAGGCTACGCGCGTCGAGCCCGGCGATACTCGCGCTGTCGTAATCCGCATGGGCGACGGGCGCGGCGCTGCTGTCCCAGTTCACATACGCTGTCTGGCGCACGGCGCGGGCGATGGTGTCGAGTGCATAGCGGCCATTGTCATCCAGGCGCGCGCTGGCGGACTGCTCACCATAACTGCCGCTGGTAGCCAGCAGCACGGTACTGGCCGCCAGCATCAACAACGCGCCCAGCGACAGGGCCACCAGCAATTCAAGCAGGCTCATGCCGCGATGCCCGCGCAAGACAGTGTTCATGCGCCGCCTCCCCCAAGCTGGAATGCCAGCCTGGGCAACGATTCGCCTGCCGCATTCACTGCGGGTGATCCATTGGCCTGCCTGCCGCGCCAGCCCAGCTTGATGATGATGGGCGCGCCCTTGCCGCCGCTGCACGCCCAGTGCAAACCCTGGGCGGCGGCATCCCACGCGGCAAGGTCGCGGCAGATATGCAGCCGCGCGCCAGGCAAGGCCGACTGCAGCTGCTGTTTCCATTCGGCGATGTCGAATTGCGCCAGCTCGGCCGCGCTGCAGACGGCGGCGCCGAAGCAGCCGGGCGCGCCGCCGCCAGCCTCGGCGCCGTCCTCCGCCGCGTAGGCAACGCTCAGGTAGGGATTACCCGCATCGGGGCCATGCATGAGCACGCTGTTCGCCCGCATGCGTTCGGCCATGCCGGCGGCCAGTTGCACACCCGCCGACAACAGCGCCGACTCATGGCGCGCGCGCAGGGAACTCAGTTGCAGGATGCTGGCGCCCAGCAAGCCCAACGCCAACAGCAGCAGCGATACCAGCACCTCGACAAGGCTGCTGCCATCCATGGGACCACGCGTGCCACTGTGCATGAGCTTCTCCTGCCGACAGAATGTAACCAGGACGGGAGCCGCGCCGGCGCCCGGCCCACTTACACGATAGGCGCGCGCAAACAACCGCGTCTGCGCTAGCGCAAACAGCACGGCGATATGGTGAGAAAAACAGCGTTGGGATTGATCGGTCGCTTGCCAGGCGAACGCTGGCGTGATGAACACGGGGCGCAGGACCGGCCCCGTTTTCAATAAGGGGACATCAGGGCTTGCTGCGCGCCTGTCCCACTTCGGCAATCGCATCCTGGAACTCGGCCAGGTCTTCGAAATTCTTGTAGACGGAGGCGAAGCGGATGTAGGCGATCTTGTCCAGGCGCTTGAGTTCCTGCATGACGAGTTCGCCGATATAGCCGGAATCGACTTCGCGCAAGCCGCTGGTCAGCAATTTTTCCTGGATGGAAGCGATGGCCGTATCCACGGAGGCGGCCGCGACGGGACGCTTGCGCAAGGCCAGCATCAAACTGCCGCGCAACTTATCCGCAGCGAACTCCGTCCGGCTGCCATTCTTTTTGACGACGGCCGGCATGATAAGTTCAATGCGTTCGTAGGTGGTGAAGCGCTTGTCGCATTTACCGCAACGGCGGCGCCGCCGAATGGCATCCCCGTCCTCCGATACGCGCGTATCGAGGACCTGGGTGTCGCCGTGCTGGCAAAATGGACATTTCATGGGCTGGCTACAACTTTATAGTAATAATTACGGGAAATCGCCGCCCTTAAATGAAAGGGCGCCCGAATCACTCCGGGCGCCCTTGGGCACGACTGGAATGTGTCAGACAGAATCTTACTCTGTATGACACATTCTGGACAAATAATTACGCGGCGTACACCGGGTGTGCATCGGCCAGCACTTTCACGGCCGCTTTCACGCGCTCGATGGTGGCGGCGTCATGCGGATTGTCCAGCACGTCGGCGATCAGGTTGCCCACTTCTTCCGCTTGCGCTTCCTTGAAACCGCGCGTCGTCATCGCCGGGCTGCCCAGGCGGATGCCCGAGGTGACGAAAGGTTTTTGCGGATCGTTCGGGATGCCGTTCTTGTTGCAGGTGATGTGCGCGGAACCGAGGATGGCTTCGGCTTCCTTGCCCGTCAGGTTCTTGGCGCGCAGGTCGACCAGCATGACGTGCGATTCGGTGCCGCCGGAAACGATGCGCAGGCCGCGCTTGATCAGGGTTTTCGCCAGAACGTCGGCGTTCTTGACCACTTGCTTCTGGTATTCAACGAAGTCAGGGCTCAGTGCTTCCTTGAAGGCGACGGCCTTGCCGGCGATCACGTGCATCAGCGGGCCGCCCTGAATGCCAGGGAAGATGGCCGAGTTGATGGCTTTTTCGTGTTCAGCCTTCATCAGGATGATGCCGCCGCGAGGGCCGCGCAAGGACTTATGCGTGGTCGAGGTGACGAAGTCGGCGAACGGCACCGGATTCGGGTACAGGCCGGCGGCGATCAAGCCGGCGTAGTGGGCCATGTCGACCATGAAGTAGGCGCCCACTTCCTTGGCGATCTTGCCGAAACGCTCGAAGTCGATCTTTTTCGAGAACGCCGACGCGCCGGCGATGATCAGCTTGGGCTTGCGTTCGCGGGCCAGGCGCTCCATAGCCTCGTAGTCGATGTCTTCTTCCGCCGTCAAGCCATACGATACGACGTCGAACCATTTACCGGACATGTTCAGCGGCATGCCGTGGGTCAGGTGGCCGCCTTCGGCCAGCGACATACCCATGATCAGGTCGCCTGGTTTCAGCACGGCAAAGAACACGCCCTGGTTCGCCTGCGAGCCGGAGTTCGGCTGCACATTCGCGCATTCGGCGCCGAACAGCTGTTTTACACGGTCGATGGCCAGTTGCTCGGCCACGTCGACGTATTCGCAGCCACCATAGTAGCGCTTGCCTGGATAGCCTTCGGCATATTTATTCGTCAGCTGCGAGCCTTGCGCTTCCATTACGGCCGGCGATGTGTAGTTCTCCGACGCGATCAGTTCGATGTGGTCGTGCTGGCGCGTGTTCTCTTTTTGAATGACGGCGAACAATTCAGGGTCGACGTTGGCGAGGGTGTGATCTTTTGCAAACATGTAAAAACTCCAAGGATGAGGGTGCTTGTACTGGCAGGTTGGATCGAATGAGGGGAGCCGGCGTTAATTGAATAACAACATTGGACAGGCAGCCTCTTCGTGCTTTTCCATAGTGGCTACCCAGGCGAACGGCTGATGAAAAATCTCACGTTTCCCGGTGGGTGCCCACCTTTCGCCGGTTTGCCGATCACCATCCAGGGAGATCGCCCGACTTTTCGCCAGTCACGTGAGACGTAATGGAAATCAAATTGTAAGTTAAGTGCCCAAATTGAGCAAGGAATGCAACCGTGCAGCTATAATCGCCGCGCGCCATCGCAGCCCGGGCATGGCCACAGACCGCCCCGGGGCGTGCCTGCGGCTCTTAAGCTGAACTTAAACCTGGCTGCGGCATGTAAGCGTATGTTACGAAGCTTGCCATTATGCACCCCCGATTTACAATGCTGCGGTGCAACTTATATGCAGCTTTTGCATAGCTTTCCAGCAAGCGCCCACCGTCACAAGAAGAAAAATCGCGTAAAATGTTGCTCAATCTCACTACTGGCGCAATAAACATGCCTTCAGTCTTTACCTGGAACGTACGTGTCTACTATGAAGACACCGACGCCGGCGGCATCGTCTATTACGCAAATTACCTGAAATTCTTCGAACGTGCGCGTACCGAATGGCTGCGCGCCATCGACGTGGGCCAGCAGGAGCTGCTGGAACAGCACGACGCGATGTTCGTTGTCAAAAGCGTCAACGCCGACTATCATGCGCCAGCCAGGCTCGATGACACGGTAAGATTAACCTTAAGCATAGAAAAGATGGGGCGCGCCTCCATCGTTTTCCTGCAACAAGCCTGGTGCGGCGAGCGCCTGCTGAACACGGCCCGCGTCAAGATCGGCTGCGTCGACTCGGCATTGCGCCCGCGCGCCGTGCCTGATGCAGTGGCGGCCCGCATGCGCGCCGCCTGAGCCCTACCCGCCACCCCCGGACAATTCACCCAACAGACTGCCAGCCAATGAACGTTACACAAGATCTTTCTTTCCTCGCGCTCATCACCAATGCCCATTTGATCGTGCAACTGATCATGGCCCTGCTGCTGCTGATTTCCCTGACCAGCTGGACCTACATTTTCCGCAAGATGTTTGCCGTGCGCCAGGCGCGCAAGCAAACCATCGAATTCGAACGCAGCTTCTGGGCCGGCGGCAACCTGCATGCGCTGCATCAAAACGCCAGCGGCAACCGCGACCAGAGCGGCGCGCTGGCCCGCATCTTCGACGCCGGCATGGGCGAATTCATCAAGGGCAAGGCATCCTATGGTTCGCGCGAAGCGCTGGACGTGGGCGCCGTGCTCGACGGTGCCCGCCGCGCCATGCGCGCCGCCTTCCAGCGTGAAATGGACGTGCTCGAATCGCATCTGGCCTTCCTCGCTTCCGTCGGTTCCGTCTCGCCCTACATCGGCCTGCTCGGTACCGTCTGGGGCATCATGAACGCCTTCCGCGGCCTGGCCAACGTGCAGCAAGCCACCCTGGCCGCCGTCGCGCCCGGCATTGCCGAAGCGCTGATCGCCACCGCCATCGGCCTGTTCGCGGCAATTCCCGCCGTCGTCGCCTACAACCGTTTTTCGCATGACATCGACCGCCTGGCGATCCGTTTCGAGAGCTTCGTCGAGGAATTCTCCAACATCTTGCAGCGCCAGTCGCGCTAAGAGGGAGCAGCGTTCATGGGTTCCTCATTCAATAGCGGCGGCATGCGCGGCGGCCGTGGCCGCAAGTTCAAGTCCGAGATCAACGTCGTGCCGTACATCGACGTGATGCTGGTGCTGCTGATCATCTTCATGGTCATGCCGTCGTCGAACAATCCCAGCGTGGTGAACTTGCCCAACGCGGAAAGGTCGGCGAAGCCGCCCGATGACTATATCCAGATCGTGCTCAAACCGAATGGTTCGCTGTCGATCGGCGTCATCGGCAAGGAACAGTTGTCGCCGGAAACGGAACCGAACCGCGACGCCCTGCTGCGCAAGCTGCGCGGTTTGCACGAGAGCAATCCCGACTATCCCGTGATGATTGCGGGCGACAAGGAAAGCAAGTACGACGATGTGATCCAGCTCATTTCGGAAGCGAAAAAAATGGGCATTACCCGCGTCGGCCTGGCCACCAAGTAAGCACAGCATCCTGTTTCCAGACTTGACCGTTTTTAGATAGACTAGACTTTGCAGACCAAACAAATCGACCATGTACTCGGCAAGCCCTACAGCGTGCCGCGCGAACGCAGCCGCTGGCCCTCGCTGGGCCTGGCGCTGGCGATGCACCTTGGCCTGCTGTTTTTCCTGTGGGTGGGCGTACACTGGCAAAATACGGAACCCGTCGCCGTCGAAGCGGAAGTGTGGGACCTGAAAGTGCAGACGGCAGCGCCGCCGCCCGACGTGGCGACGGAACCGGAGCCGACACCGGCGCCGCCACCGGAACCGCAAGTGGAACAGCCGGCCCCGCCGCCACCGCCGCCGGTGGCAGCACCCGAGCCGAAGGTCGACCTGCGCGAGGCGGAGATCGCCCTGGAACGCAAGAAGGCCAAGCTGAAAGAAGAAAAAGAGAAAGCGGCAGCGGAAGAGCGCCGCAAGCAGGAACTGAAGGAACGCGAGGAAGAAAAGCGCGAACTGGAGAAACAGAAGCAGAAAGAAAAAGACAAGGCTGAAAAGCTGGAAAAAGAAAAGGTCGACAAACTGGCGAAAGCCAAAGAAGCCAAAGAAGCCAAAGAGAAAGAAAAAGCGGCGGAAGAAAAAGCCGAGAAAGAACTGTCCGATAAAAAAGCGGCGGCGGAAAAAGCAGCCAAAGCCAAGAAAGCGGCGGCGGAAAATGCCGCCGCCGCCAAAATCCGTGCCGATGATATGAAGCGGATGATGGCGCAGGCAGGCAATGGCACAACGGGCACGGCCGAGAAAGCGACCGCGCCGCGCAAGGACAGCGGCTATGTCGCTGCCCTGACGAGCAAGATCAAGAGCAATATCGCGTACAGCGGTAGCACGGACGTGCCGGGCAACCCGCGCGCCGTGTTCAAGATCGAGCAACTGCCAACTGGGGAAATTATTTCGGTCCGAAAGATTAAAAGTAGCGGCCTGCCGGCGTATGACAGCTCGGTGGAAAACGCCATTAATAAATCGTCGCCACTGCCGAAGAAAAAAGACGGCACCGTGGAACGCGAGATTGAACTCATATTCGAGATGAAGGATTTGCCTAAATGATGACCATGAAAAAAATGAGCTATGTCGTGCTCTGTGCCGGCCTGATGCTGGGAGCCTCTGGCGCCCAGGCGCAGCTGCGCGTGGAGATTACAGGGATCGGCAGCAACCAGATCCCGGTAGCTGTCGCCAGCTTTGTCAATGAATCGGCGGCGCCGCAATCGCTGTCGGGCATCATCAAGGCCGACCTTGCACGCAGCGGCGTGTTCAAGCTGATCGACGCCGATGCGCCCGTGTCGGAAACGGCGCCCGTCAGCTACGACCAATGGAAGTCGCGCGGCGCAGACGCGCTGGCAGCCGGCACCGTGCAAAGCATGGCCGATGGCCGCCTGGACGTGCGCTACAAGCTGTTCGACACAATCAAGGGCACCCAGATCTCCAGCATGAACAATGCGGCCGCGCCGCAGTTCAACCGCCTGCTGGCGCACAAAATTGCCGATGACATCTATGAGAAGCTGACGGGCGTCAAAGGCGCATTCGCCACGCGCATCGCCTACGTCACGCAATCGGGCCGCGAATACCGCCTGGAAGTGGCCGACGCCGATGGCGAAGGCATCCAGGTCGCCCTGCGCTCGAATGAGCCTATCATTTCGCCATCGTGGTCGCCGGATGGCACCAAGGTGGCGTATGTGTCGTTTGAAAAGAAAAAGCCCATCGTTTACGTGCAAAATCTGGTGACGCGCCAGCGCACCATCGTATCGAATGAAAAAGGCAGCAATTCTGCGCCCACCTGGAGCCCGGACGGTTCGCGCCTTGCCGTGGCCCTGTCGCGCGATGGCCATACCCAGGTCTATACCGTCAATGCCGACGGCAGCGGCTTGCGCCGCGTCAGCAACAGCAGCGGCATCGATACGGAACCTCAGTTCTCGGCCGATGGACAAAGCATTTACTTCACCAGCGATCGCAGCGGCGGACCACAAATCTATCGCATGTCGGTCAGCGGCGGCGAAGCCAAGCGCGTGACGTTTGGCGGCTCCTACAACATCAGCCCGCGGATTTCATCCGACGGGAAGACTCTCGCTTATATTTCCCGTCGCGACGGCAATTTCCAGCTCTACGCGCTCGACCTGGCTAGTGGCCAGGAACTGCGTCTGTCGGACACCGCCAACGACGAATCACCGAGCTTTTCGCCCAACGGGAAATATATTATGTACGCGACCGAATCCGGACGACGCAAGTCGCTGGCAGTGGTATCGGTGGATGGCCGCGTCAAACAGCGTTTGACTACGCAAGCTGGCAATATCAAGGAGCCCACCTGGGGTCCTTTTATGAAGTAAATGCTGTACAGTTTCACCTTTAACCATGACCCGGAGAATAAAAATGAGTAACTTTAAAAGTTTGGCTTTCATCGCCGCTACCGCAGCCCTGCTGTCCGCCTGCAGCACCCCAGTCAAAGTCGCAGAGACCCCAGTGGTTGAGCGCGCTCCTGAAAAAGTCGCAGCTCCAGTTGACACCCGTCAAGTTCAGCCAGTAACGACCGCATCGGTCGATCCACTGGACGATCCAAAAGGCGTGCTGGCTAACCGCAGCATCTACTTCGACTTCAACAAATACGTCGTGCGCGAAGCGGACACCCCAGTCGTGCAAAACCACGCCGCCTACCTGGTAAAAACCCCGGCACGCAAGATCCTGATCCAAGGTAACACCGATGAACGCGGTGGCGCTGAGTACAACCTGGCCCTGGGCCAGAAACGTGCTGAAGCCGTGCGCAAGTCGATGGCCGCCCTGGGCGTGCCAGAAGGCCAAATGGAAGCCGTGTCGCTGGGCAAAGAAAAGCCTAAAGCACAAGGCAGCAACGAAGCAGCATGGGCTGAAAACCGCCGCGCTGACATCGTTTATTGATGTTCATGGGTGAGCGCTGCAGCATTGACGCTTACCTAACTGGCCAGTCATAGGCATAATAATGGGGCGCAGCGCGGTGATTCACCGCCCGGCGCCCCGTTTGCATGTTTTGCGTAACCTTTGAAAGCCCGACCCATGATGACATTCTCGAAAGCCGGCGTCGCCGCCGCCTTGATGGCCGCGTTTGCCTACCTGCCCCTGCACGCCAACGCCGCCCTGTTCGACGACGACGAAGCGCGCAAGGCCATCCTGGAGCTGCGCGCCAAGGTGGACGCCATGGCGCGCGACCTGAACGGCCGCATCGACACCAAGGCGGACAAGACCAGCACCTTGAGCCTGCTCAACCAGCACGACCAGACCATGCAAGAGATCGCCCGCCTGCGCGGCCAGATCGAAGTACTGGGCAACGACCTGGCGAACACGCAAAAGCGCCAGAAGGATTTCTACACCGACATCGACGCGCGCCTGCGCAAACTGGAGCCGCGCCAGGTCACCATCGATGGCCAGGAAGCGGCCGTAGGCGTCTCCGAGCAAAGCTCGTATGAGTCCGCGTTCGGCCTGTTCAAGTCGGGCGACTACAAGGGCGCTGTCACGGCACTGGACGCCTTCGTGAAACGCTATCCGGAATCGGCCTACGCGGCCAATGCGCAATACTGGCTGGGAAATGCCTATTACGCCCAGCGTGACTGCAAGAGCGCCATCACGGCCCAGCAGGCCGTGCTGAAGCATTATCCGGACAGCCCGAAGGCGCCCGACGCCATGCTCAACATCGCCAGCTGCTACACGGAGCTGAAAGACAAGTCGAACGCGACCAAGACGCTGAACGCCCTGATCTCGCGCTACCCTGACTCCAGCGCCGCCCAGGCAGCGAAGGAACGGGGCGGCAAAAAGTAAAACCGGGGAAAAAGTTGCCCGTTAGGTTTGACAGAATCCCGGGCACCCCCTATAATCTTTCTTCTTCGGGTCGTTAGCTCAGCTGGTAGAGCAGCGGACTTTTAATCCGTTGGTCGCAGGTTCGAATCCCGCACGGCCTACCACGAATACGCAGTACTGATCTGCTTGCGAGTTGTTATAGCAAGCATTTTTTTACGGCACAGTGTTACCGAAGTTGTTGTAAAAAGTTTTTGGGTCGTTAGCTCAGCTGGTAGAGCAGCGGACTTTTAATCCGTTGGTCGCAGGTTCGAATCCCGCACGGCCTACCAAATACTATGAAGAAGCCAACCGTTCGCGGTTGGCTTTTTTGTTTTTCAGAATAGAAACAGGCAGCATTATTTCAGAAGGCGAGCGCGATCGGCACTCGACAGCGTCGACCTTAACGCGATACCCATGCCGGCCTCCCCGCCAGATGCGCCACCACACTGCCCATCAACCGCCCCAGCGGCACCTCCACCCAGCGGTAAAACGCCGCACCGGCCACCATGCTGGCGCCCCAGGCCGTCAGCATGCCCAGCGCCTGCCAGGCCGGCTCCAATGGGACATAGGCGGTAAACAAGGCATTGACCAGCAGGCTGACGGGAAAGTGCACGAGAAACACGGCATACGAGATGCGGCCCAGAGTATTGATGATATGCCAGGCGCCGCCCTGCGCAGGCGTGCGGGCACGGCCAAACAGGAACAGGACGCAGGCGACGATCAGCGCCAGGGCGATGCGGCTGCGGTAGTCGACGGCCAGGGCCAGCAGCACGGGCACGGCGGCCATCGCCATGAGCGCGGTCATGGAACCGGGCTTGCGGGCCGGGTCGCTGGCCCACCAGGCCAGCATGCCGAGGCCGTAGCTGCCGAAGAAATACGGCGCCCAGTTGTCCCAGCCCGCATCGAGATTGAAGTACAGCAGGGAAAAGGTGATACCCAATGTAACGGCCAGCGGCATCAGCCAGCCCATGCGCCGCTGGCCCGCCAGGCGGCCGCCCAGCCACAGCAGCGATACCGTCAGCAGGTATAGCTGGAAATCGATGGCCACGTACCAGGCGCCGGCCGACAGCGATTCATAGCCCAGCACGCCATGCAGCAGCAAGGCATGGGCGCTCAGCTGGCCCAGGGTGACGGCGGCCGACATGGAATCATGCAGCATCCAGATACCAGCCACAGGCGTAATGACGGCGGCAAGCAAGGTGGCAGCCAGGAAAGGCGGCGCCAGCTTGGCATAGCGGCGCCAGATCGCCTGCAGCGGCGAGGCGATGCCGGGGCGGCCGGCGGGCGAAAGGGATTTGGCGACGAGAAAGCCGCCGATGACGAGAAACACTTGCACGGCGATGCGCGCGCTGCCGCCCAGCCAGTCCAGCAATGCGGGCCACAGGGGCTGCACATAGTCAGACATCGGCCCGTAAAACGCCAGGTGGTGCAACACGATCAACTGCGCCGCGCCCGCTTTCAAACCATTGATCCAGCCAAACTGCGGACGATTTGCCAGGTCCGCCTGTGATACCGATGCTACTGCCGTCATTCCCATCCCTTGCCATGCCAGGTAGTGTCGCCAGCCATCGCGCAACAGGCACGCGGCTGAGGATTTACCGAAAGGCCGATATGATAGCCGAGCCTGGAAGATGGCGGGGCACGGCAGGCAGCTAGACTCCCTGCCCGCCCGCCTCCGGCGCCTCGGCGGACAATGGCTGCTGCGCCAGGATGGCATCGAGCAAACCGGGGAAGCGGCTCTCGATATCGGTGCGGCGCAGGGTGTTCATGTGCGTCGTGCCCGCGTTTTCCGTGTAGACCAGGCCAGCTTCGCGCAAGACCTTGAAATGGTGCGAGACAGTCGACTTCGGCCGTCCGCCATCAAGGTCGCCACAAGCGGCCGCGTCAACTCTGGCCAGGTGGCGCACGATGTCGAGGCGGATGGAATCGCTCAAGGCGTACAGCACTCTTTCGAGCACGAATTCGCTGGCGGAGGGATGTTTGTGTGGACGCATGAGCAGAATCATACAGCATGCGCTATACTAATTCCATTCTTCGAATATTTACGAACTACCGAATCAGCATTTATCTACCTCTCCACCAACACACAAAGGCCACCATGTCCGCCCTCTTCCAGCCATTCAGTCTTAAAGATATCACCCTGCGCAACCGCATCGCCGTGCCGCCCATGTGCCAGTACATGGCCGTCGATGGCCAGGTCAATGACTGGCACCTGTCGCATTACGCGGGCATGGCCCGTGGCGGCGCGGGACTGGTAATCGTCGAAGCGACGGCCGTGGCGCCAGAAGGCCGCATCACGCCCGGCTGCACGGGCATCTGGAACGATGATCTGGCGCAAGCTTTCGTGCCTGTCGTGAAAGCCATCAAGGCGGCCGGCTCCGTGCCCGGCATCCAGATCGCCCACGCGGGCCGCAAGGCCAGCGCCAACCGCCCATGGGAAGGCGATGACCATATCGCTGAAGGTGATACACGCGGCTGGCAAACCATCGCCCCGTCCGCCATTGCCTTTGGCGGCGGCCTGCCGAAAGTGCCGCGCGCCATGGACCTCGATGATATCGCCCGCGTGCGCCAGAACTTCGTCGACGCCGCCGTGCGCGCCCGCGAAGTGGGCTTCGAATGGCTGGAACTGCACTTCGCCCACGGCTACCTGGCGCAAAGCTTCTTTTCCGCCCACTCGAACCAGCGCGACGACATCTATGGCGGCAGCGTGGAAAACCGCAGCCGCTTCCTGCTGGAAACCTTGAAAGCCGTGCGTGAAGTGTGGCCCGAGCACCTGCCGCTGACGATCCGCTTTGGCGTGCTGGAATTCGACGGCCGCGACGAGCAAACCCTGCTCGAATCGATAGGCCTGGTGCGCCAGTTCAAGGATGCGGGCATGGATATGCTCAGCGTCAGCATGGGCTTCACGATTCCCGACGTATCGATTCCGTGGGGCCCCGCCTTCATGGGCCCGATTGCAGAAAGAGTCCGCCGCGAAGCAGGTGTGCCCGTCTCGTCCGCCTGGGGCTTCGGCACGCCGGCCATCGCCGAGCGTGTCGTCAAGGAAGAACAGCTGGACGTGGTGATGGTCGGCAAGGCGCACCTGACCAATCCGCACTGGGCATACTTTGCCGCCAAGGAACTCGGCGTGGAGCGCGCCTCGTGGACCCTGCCCGCGCCCTACGCGCACTGGCTGGAACGCTATTGATCATCCATCATCCTTGACCGTTGCCGGATGCCCCTCCAGGGGCAGTTCCGGCAGGAACAGCAGGAAGACCAGTCCCAATAGCAGCAGCACGGCGCCGGCGCCAAACACGCTGGCGATCGCGTGGCGATACACTTCCACCGTCTGCGACGCCGCGTGCGCACCGAGCGCCGAGACGGCTTCCACGCCATGCTGGTGCAGCTGGTGCGCCAGGATGGCGCCGGACGCCGTCACGCCCAGCAAGCCTCCCAGCGAGCGGAAAAAGGCCAGCATGGCCGTGCCCACGCCACGGCGCGCCAGGGGCAAGGCATTTTGCACGGCGATCGTCATGTTCGGCATCACCAGTCCCAGCCCCGTGCCCAGGAAGAAGATGGCCGGCTCGATGATCCAGTAACCGCGCGACGTTGCCATGGCCCAGGCCAGCACGGCAAACGCCACCAGCGCCACCGCCAGCCCCGCCACCTGCACCATCTTGTACTTGCCCGAGCGCGACAACACCCGGCCGTTGAACATCGACGAGGCCACCAGCCCCACCATCATGGCCACCGTCATCACGCCCGATTCGGCGGGACTGGCGCCCATCACCAGCTGGAAGAACAGGGGGAAGAAGACGCTGGCGCCCATCAGGCCCATGAAGGTCATGGCCATCACCAGGCTGGCGATATTGAAAGTACGGTTCTCGAACAGGTCGGGCGGCAGCACGGGTTCATCCACCCGCCCCACGTGGAAGGCCAGCCAGGCGCCCAGCAGCAGGGCGACGCCACCGCACACCTTGATGGCCAGCGAGTCCCACGGCCACTCGGTGCCGCCCAGCGCCAGCACCAGCAGAGCCGCCGTGATGGCCCCCGTCAGCAAGGCAGAACCCAGGTAGTCGATCTTGTGCGCATGGGTGCGTGCGGGCTTGCGCATGGCGCGCGCAATGATGACAAAGGCGGCCGCGCCGATGGGCAGGTTGACATAGAAAATCCAGTGCCACGACAAGGCATCCGTAATGACGCCGCCCAGCACGGGGCCCAGCACGCTGGTGACGGCAAACACGATGGGCACCATGCCCTGGCGCTTGCCCCGCTCGGCCGGCGGCACGATGTCGCCGATGATGATTTGCGCCAGCGGCATGAAGCCGCCCGCGCCGAGGCCCTGGATGGCGCGGAAGATGATCAGCTCCGTCATGTTCTGCGCCAGCCCGCACAGCACGGAACCGAGCAAAAAGGTCAGCAGGGCCGTAAAGATCATGGGGCGGCGACCATACTGGTCGGCCAGCTTCCCGTACAGGGGCATGGTGGCCGTCGACGCCAGCACATACGCCGTGACCACCCACGACAGATGCGCCATGCCGCCAAGGTCATCGACGATGCGCGGCAAGGCCGTGGCGACGATGCTCTGGTCCAGCGCACCAAGGCCCAGCACGGCCATCAGGCCCAGGTAGATGGCGCGCACTTCGCGCTCGGTGACGGGTTTGGCCGCGTCTTTTTCTGCGCCTGCGGCGTGATCGTGGTCGCTCATGCCTGGCCTATCTCAAGCAGGGGCTGCATGGCGGCGGCCAGCGCATCGATCTGTTGCGGCGACAGGCGGGCGATGCGCCGCGCCAGCGCATCGCGGCGCCGCGCGCGCAAGGTTTCGAGGACGGCCAGGCCTTGCGCGGACACTTGCAGACCGGAACGGCGCCGGTCCTGCGGATCGGGTGCGCTGCGCTCGACCAGCCCCGCTTCGGCCAGCGACTTGACTTGCGCGCTGACGGTGGGCCCGCGCACATTCTGCAGCCGCGCCAGCGCTGCCACGCCGATGCCTGGCTGCTCGTGGATCAGCGCCAGCAGCATGGTTTGCATCATCGATACACTGCCTTCCAGCTCGCCCCCTTCGCGCTGCATGGAACGCAGCAAGCGCTTGAACGCCGTACGCAATTCGTCGGACAGCGCCAGCGCGCGCTCGGGGATGGGAAGGTCTTCGATAGTGGACATGGCATATATATAGGTAGGCTACCTACCCATATTAGACCGCGCATCAGGACCATGCAAGGCTTTTTCCTCCCCTGCCCTTCCCAAAACCGCCTTTGGCCGTCATAATAGCCGCCCTTGGGTCGTTAGCTCAGCTGGTAGAGCAGCGGACTTTTAATCCGTTGGTCGCAGGTTCGAATCCCGCACGGCCTACCAAGAATTTGCAGTCCGCTTACTTGCCTTCATGGCAAGCACGTACCGCACAGTGTTACCGCAGCAAGTAGTCAAAGTTTTTGGGTCGTTAGCTCAGCTGGTAGAGCAGCGGACTTTTAATCCGTTGGTCGCAGGTTCGAATCCCGCACGGCCTACCAAATACTTCAGAGAAGCCCACGAATTTCGGTTCGTGGGCTTTTTTGTTTCTGGTCGCTCTCTGGTCGCTTCCGAAGAATCAAGGAACCTGCAATTCTTATCAATCAGGCATGGAATTTCGCTGTTTAGCGTATAAGTGAAAAGGCTAGGCAGCCTTACTGACTAGACTATTCAGTGTGCTGCGTATATCACTCGAATAGCGTGTCCTCGCTCAGCTAAAGGAATTGCATTCAGGCCCGCGAAAAACGCGATAGCCGCGTCACATGATAAAGCGGGGCGGCTTTGCCTACGAATATCTTCATCACTAAACACCAGCAATTGCTCTTGAGTCATGCTTGCCGCAGCGCGCTGCGCCACCTGTTCAATAACTTGCTGACTAAGCTTAATGCTGCGAGATGAGTCGTATTCTCGGAGCATGTTCGTCATTAGGATTAGCTCGCGCTTAATCAATTCCTGCGGCAAGTTCCCAAGAATACTCATAGGCTTCCCTGATGGGAATGCCATTTCAACGCAAGCTGCGGGGTCCCTATCGCGCAAAGCCTCAAGCTCTTCCTGCATCAATGATTGGTAGGCTACCAAGGTCTTATCACTAGCCAACGGCAAAAATTTAGGAAGTGCCGCAGTTAGTTCTGCCCGCGCAGCAGTAGTTACCTCAGCGTCGGTCGCGCCCTGCTGAGTTTTTCCCCAAGCCGCCTCAATTACTGCGTCAAAGTCTTTCGGAGACCTCTCAGCCAACAACGCAAACAAATCGACTTTTTTGAAATCTACGGCAAGACCTGCCTTTGACCGAACCACTGTAGACAGCGCCGCCGTTTCCCCTCCTAGGCTTCTCCGAGTCAATACACCGGCCGACAACAAAACATCGTGTGAGGGGTACCACATCTTATCGTTGGGAGTATTGATCGCCTGGTCCACGAATGTTTCAGGTAGTCCTGCTCCACGATAAATTGTCCGTAGCTCTGCAGTTTCTTCCGGCGCAGCTTTAGCGACAGCACCAATACTACGGCTAGCATGAAAACCGATCCTTGCTACAGGAGCAGCCGCACGGTCTTTACCAGCAAGAAACGCAATAGTGCATGCTGACGCGCAACTTCCCTCGACATAAGTATTCAGCCCTCGTTTGCGAATCACTTCGGCCACCATTTTTCCTTCACGAATCCATCCCCCGTCGGATGCAAGCACGACGGTAGTAATGGAAGGAGCGATCTGCAAAGCCTTGTCTAACTGTTCAGCGCTTCCGTCGTTAACTCCTCCAGATAGAAGAATGGAGCGTCCATCAGCTCGCATCTCTAATTTCGTGCTCGGCCCGAACTGCTGTCCGCTAGCGACACGAGCATGCTCTTGGAGGGTGGGCAAGATATTGACGATATCGCCAAACAACCTCAGAGCGCCCAAAACAATCATCACTTTTGCGACCGTTGCCCAACCAGATTTACCCCCGCTTTGAACATGCTTCCCCGCCGATGCCCAAGTCCCAGCCACAGCCCAGAACCAAGCTAAAACACCGAAGATTGTCAGAAGCAAAACACCAATTGATCCGTAGCGAGCGGGAAACTCCTCAGTAAGCCAAGGCAATAACATTATCCCAATAGCCGGTGCGAATAACGATACTAAAAGCGTATTCACCCAATAAGACCGGCCCAACGAATAATCACCGTTGTAGTGCCTACGGAAAAACGCGAATGGTCCCGCGTACTCTGCTGCGTTCATTTTTCAATTCCTTAATAGGATGTAGGACAGGGGTAGATCTCTTCAGTCATGCTATCACCAACCATCTAATATCTCAAAAACAACTTTCATATTATCAACACTACGAAATCCTCTTGCGGCCGAACCCTGGTCAAGCGAACAGCCGCCCTGACCAGAAATAGACCGGAAACCACTCGGCAGAAGTTGCGCCCAAAGCCTGGCTCTCGCCCTGTTACGCCCTACCTCATCTATCACGGCTCCTCAGCCGAAGTCGCGCCCAGATCCACGGATTCGAACCTCCCGGAACACCAAACCCAGCACCATGAATCCACCCGCCCACATAGGAGCGCAATCAATGAACCGACAGTTCCGCTTCAACAAGAAGCTGATCGATGTCCTGCCCCCGCATCCCGAAGAAGTGAAATCGAAGGAAAGCGAATACTCCGACACGGAAGTGGCGGGCATGCGCGTGATCGTGACCCGTAAAGGCCGCAAGTACTTCCTCCTTCGCTATACCTTCAACGGCGCAAAACGCAGCATGAAATTGGGGGTTTATCCGCAGATGCACGTGACGGATGCAAGGCACCCGCGCTAGACATGCGCGGGAAAATTGCAGGCGGCATTGACCCACCGCGCGAACCTGAGGCGATAGTCCCAGCTAACCTCACGCTGAAGACCTTTGTCACGGACGACTACAGGTTGAACTACAGGTGAAAAATTGGTGATGGCGTCATAAGTCAAGGTAGAATCTGAAGGGTGCCATGTGGCACTAACCTACATTGAGGAAGTTATGAATTTATCAATATCACCGTTCCAAGAGAGGCTGATGCGGGACCTTGCGGTGTTTGAACGACAAAGGATCGTGATCGAGCAAGCTGAGAGTTTCCAACGGCAAGCTGCGCAACTGCAAGAGGTAGAACATATTCGCAAGATTGTGGAGCTGAGCGAGGTGTCGAGTATCTACCGGTCGATTCGTACCGCACGGCAACAGGTTCTTGAACACATCGAGCGAACTCAGCAGGCGATGGAAATCTTTGACCGTATCCGACGCCAGATGATGGCTGTAGCCTCACAAGACCGACCAATGGCCCGTAATAAGGCTGGTGCAACCGGAACTGGGCGAAAGTCATCAGCCAAGAAAAGCGCGAAGTCCTCTGGTGGAGATGGCGGTGGTGGCGACGGCGATGGAGATGGGCCTCAGCGTCCCCCTTTCCAAACCCGTCGTCCTCAGAAAAAAACCCGCACTACCGTTACGACTCCGCAGAACGTTGCTCCCAGCACGATCTCCCCCCCTCAGTTTCCTTCGACTCCGTCCCCGCCTCCTTCGCCGCAAAACAGTCAAAACATTGCCTATTTTGCAATATTTGGAGCGATTCTGATCGTCCTCGTCGCGGAAAACGAAGTTTTTGCGATCACGGTGTTCGCCATTCTTGCACTCTGTTTGACAGGACATTCGAAAGTAGTCACGACACTCCTGACTTCGAAAGCGATTTTGTCTTTGCTCCAACGCATCTTCGGAAAGGACGGTGACTAATGATTGCCTACATGCCGATTGACCAAATTTGCGAGCACCTAACGAGGTTAAGTTCCCTGCGCGCTTCGAAGTCAAATGCAGAGGTCGACCACAACACTAAAGCCCCTATTTGGTTGAAAACTGTCAATTAAATACACAATCCGCCGGGGCACTATCCACATCTTGATTTCGCAACTGCCAATGATGTTGATCGCCCCGGACGGTATGCGCTTTGCCCAGACCATACATGCAAAAAATAGGCCGCCTTGACGAGCCAAGCAGTTGCTCCGAACGATCCCCAGCGATCCATTCGGCAGCATCCCTAGCCTTCTCCGATCTCTAGTAGCCAAAACGCATTTTCCGCATGCTCTCATTTTCTGCTGGATTCTCACCGACTGGAGACACGCTGTACATGGCGAATCATATGCCACTAGTTGTATTAATCATTGAGGATAAGTAACATGACTGATTCACTTTTACTTGCTTTAAAAGCTAGAATCCTCTGGTGAACGGCACCCACGTATTAAAGGCAAAAAAATCATGTCTATCCCCGATTATCAAACTGCCATGCTCCCCTTACTCCGTCTCGCGGCTGACGGGAAGGAGTATCGATCTCGTGACGCAATTGAATGCCTAGCCCAAGACTTTGCCCTCACGGATGAGGAGCGAAGTGAGATGCTCCCGAGCGGGACTGCGCCTCTTTTTGACAACCGTGTTGGATGGGCAAGAACATACCTGAAACAGGCTGGGTTGCTGACCTCGCCAAAACGTGGCGTTTTCCAAATAACCGAACGAGGTAAGGCATTATTAGCAAAAGGGCCAGCACAAATTAATGTCTCAACTTTAGAGCAGTTCGATGAGTTTCGCGCTTTCCGTGAACGTCGACGCGACACTGCAGCAGAAAATAATGCTGCAGTTCCGCGCCAAGCTGAACAGGAATCGTCAGCTACCCAAACTCCTGAGGATCAACTCGCTTTTGCCTATGGTCGGCTACGATCCGAGCTCGAATTTGACTTGCTTGAGCAAGTGAAATCGGTCACACCGGTGTTTTTCGAGCGCCTGGTTATCGATCTTCTCGTTGGAATGGGCTATGGCGGCTCACGGCAAGACGCTGGCCGCGCAATAGGAAAAAGCGGTGATGGCGGAATAGATGGAATTATCAAAGAAGACAAGCTTGGCCTAGACGTTATTTATGTCCAAGCTAAGCGGTGGGAGGGGACCGTGGGCCGGCCAGAGATTCAGAAATTTGCTGGAGCGCTGCAGGGACAGCGAGCAAGTAAGGGAGTTTTCATTACTACATCTACCTATTCCCGGGAAGCTGTGGAGTTTGCCAACCTAATAAATACGAAGATTATTCTCATTGATGGTCAGCAACTGGCAGCAATGATGATTGATCATAATGTGGGTGTGTCAACCATCGGCATGTACGAGCTCAAGAAGATCGACACAGACTACTTCGAAGGAGAATGATTACCCGGCCAAGCCGGACTAATCCACACGAAAGTCATCTGGCTTTGCCGTTCATCAGTGCGAATGAATCGAATCTTACTTACTCCATTCAAGATTTTATCGGGGGTGCCGCGGTCAAGTCCGGCATTCTTACACGATTTAAGCCTTGGCCGTCTCTATCTGCAGCAAGTGGCGCTTTACAAAATACCGATATTGCTCGATTCACTGCCATGCCCTTCCCCATACCTGCCCGGCGTCACTCCCATCACCAGCTTGAACATGGCGATGAAGGCGCTGACGTTGTCGTAGCCCAGGTCCAGCGCAATGGTCGTGACGGGCCGGCCGGCGGCCAATAATTCCAAGGCGCGCAGGATGCGGGCGCGCTGGCGCCAGGCCGAGGGGGTAAAGCCGGTCTCGATCGTGAAGCGGCGGGCAAGGGTGCGCGGCGACACGCCGGCCCAGGCGGCCAGCGCTTCCACGCCCCGCTCGTCGGCCAGGTCATCGAGCATGGCGCGCGCCACGCGCAGCAGGCGCGGGTCCGTGGGCAAGGGCAAGCCGAAGGGCTCGTGCGGCGAGGCAGCGATCTCGTCAAGAATCACGCCCGCCACCCGGGCTTGGCGCGCATCGAACGCGCCATCGTTCCAGGCGCTGGCGCGGGCCACCGCCTCGCGCAGCAAGCCCGAGACGCGCATCACGCAAGGCGCGGCGGGCAAGCTGGCGCAACTGGCCTCGTCCACATACACGCTCCAGCCCGCAAACGGGCCATGCGAACGCAGCGCATGGACGTGATGGGGCGGCATCCACACGCAGTGGCTGGCAGGCACCACCCACTGTCCGCTGTCGGCGGCAACGGAGAGCAAACCCTGTATCGCACCGAACAGCTGGCCGCTGGCATGGCGGTGCGCCGCCGTCACCCGTTCCTGCGGCTGGGCAATGCGCATGGCACGCAACGGCGACGGCAGCGACGCTGGCAAAATTGACGGATTTGACGTATCGAATGACATAAACAACGCAGGCAAGACAAACCCGTCATCATACAGTGGAGTCTTTCCATCGTTCAGGAGTTCACCATGCGTGCAGAAGACGTATTAGCCGATCAACAAAACCAGGGCCAGTTCAATGGCGTCACCGTGCGCAAGGGCACGGTGGGCGCCTTCCTCGCCAATGCCAGGCTATGGCTGGATGACGCCAGCAGCATCGACGAAAAGGCCATCGCCGAGCGCGACATCCTCGACGCCTTGCCCGCCCTGCACGCGCTGGGACTATTCGACATTCTGCAGGTGCGCGACGCGGCGCTGCGCGAACTGGTGTCGCCATCGGGAGCCTAGGCGGCACCGGCTCGTGCCCGGCGCGCATTTCCTCTATCATGCTGCTTTACCCGCCTTCGCACCCGCCATGCCGTTTACCATTGCCACCCCCGTCCACAGCGAACTGATCATCAAGAAAAGCCGTTTCATCGGTTGCGTGCAGCCGATGACGGACCGCGCCAGCGCGCAGCAGGTGGTCAATGACTTGAAGGCGCAGCATCCGGGCGCCTGCCATGTGTGCTGGGCCCTGCTGGCGGGCGGGCAGTCGGCGGCCGTCGATGATGGCGAACCGAGCGGCACGGCCGGACGGCCCATGCTCGACGTGCTGCGCCACCAGGACCTGGAAGGCGTGCTGGCGACAGTCGTGCGTTACTTTGGCGGGATCAAGCTGGGCGCGGGCGGCCTGGTGCGCGCCTATACGGACAGCGTGGCGCAAGCGCTGTTGCAGGCGGAAAAGACGGCCATCGTGCGCCAGCGAACCTTGCGTTGCACGGTGCCGTATGCGATGGAAGGCATGCTGCGCCGCGAACTCGATAGCGCTGGCGCCACCTTGCTGAACGTGGCGCACAGCGAAGACGTGCTGTTCGACTTCAGTCTGCCTGAAACGGCCGCCACCGCCCTGCTCGCCCACCTGAATGAAGCGGGCAATGGACGCATCGCCTGGCTCGACGCCGAGGACTGAGAATCGGACAGGGACTGGGACTGGCGCAGCTTATTGCACGCGGCGTACCTTGGGCGAGTTGTTCGTGCCTTCGATCTTCAGGAAGAAGGTGCCGACGAAATTGCGTTCGACCGTCACCTTGGGATTGCTCAGCGGCGGCAGCACGGCGGAGCTGCCATCAACGATACGCCACACCTGGCCATTGCTCAATTTGATCAGTTCGTTGCCACTCCAGCCATCAAACTTGCCGGCGATGCTGCTGCTGATCGACTTGTGTTCTTCCGGCTCGGATGCCTTGGGCGCCTTGACCGTTTCCATGCCAAAGCTCTGCTCGCGCTGCTGCGCGGTCGGCACCGCGGCAACGGGGGCGGCGACAGGCGCGGCGGCGCCCAGAGGAATGGCGTCATAGCATTTCACGCGGCTGGCGATATCGGTCAGCGAACGACATTGCAACATGGCAGTATCATCGGCCAGGGCCGCGCCCGATACGAACAGCAGCAAAAAGAGAGCTTTCATCGAAATTCTTTCAAAATAAGAGAAGTTACGCCAAACATGCCGTTTGCCGTGCATGCGGGGAATGATTATATCGATAGCCAGGGGCCGTGGCATGACGATCTTGCCACGGCTTGCGGTGCTTGTGCGAAACTCAGACGCCGCGCGGACGTTTGACCTGCAGCAAGATGAAATGCGTCCACGCCAGCGCCGGCAGCACCATCAACAACAACATCAGTCCGGCCGGCATGTCCGGCACGAAACGCACGAAGCAGGCAAGAAAGCTGGCGATGGCGAGCCAGAAGCGCCAATTGAACGCGTAGGCCTTGCGCGCCACTGTGGCCAGCGCGATGCGCCAGAATTCCAGCAAGGCCCACAGGCCGCCCGTCAGCAATAGCCCGGCCAGGGCATTGGCGCCGGGTGCGTCGGCATAGGTGCGCACCAGGTTGTACACCAGCACGGGATAGCCGGCCGTAATGGCCAGGGTGGCCGGACCGGCGGCGATGACAGCTTCAAACAACTGCCCTTTGGAACGATGATCCACTACATCACCCCTATGCCACGACGCCCGAATGGGCGGCGATCACTTGCAGCGCGCCGGCCGCATCCTGCGTCCAGACGCGCGTAAAACGGAAGTCGCCATGCGTTTCCACGTCGTGATAACTGCCCGTCAGCTGCATGCGCACGGAGACCACGGCCACGCTGCCGTTGATGCGCACATGGCGCTCGGAGGCGCGCAGATCGGTGATGGTCAGCAAGCGCTGCTCATGCGCTGCCAGGTCCGCATGCTTGCTCAGCAGATGACCCAGGTGATTGGTAAACAATAAGTCATCGGCCAGCAGCACATTCAGTGCCGCCACGTCGGAGGCCATCATGGCCAGGCGCAAGCGCTCTTCCGCATCGAGTACTTGAGCTTCCGTTAAAGCATTCATCTTTTTCCTTAAAAAATAGTGCGCCAAATTAGCAAGCGAACAAACATGCAATGCTGGCACGAAATCTACCTTTTCACAATCATCCGGCAGACCTATACCTGCGCTTATGCCTGTGGAGCATATTCATATAGCGTAATATTCGCAGCGGCATCGTATAAAACGCCCCCATAGTACTGTACAGTGCTTGCCCTTCCGCCCCGGGCTGGGGCAGCAATTACTTGTAGTAAAGTTCTCATGCTCTCTGCAGTCTCGAATAAAACCAAGATAAGGCCCCTTCATGGCAATTAACATCATTCTGAACCTGCTCGTTGCGCTGATCGTCTTCGCTTTCATGTTCCACCAGCAAAGCAAACACGCGACGTTTACCGTTCGCGTCTTCACGGGCCTGGGCCTGGGCGTACTGCTGGGTGCGGCAGCGCAAGCGCTGTATGGCGCCGGTTCGCCCATCATCGCGGGCACCAATGAATACATCGACATCGTCGGCAGCGGCTATGTGAAACTGCTGCAAATGATCATCATGCCGCTGATCATGGTCTCCATCATTTCCGCCATCCTGAAACTCAAGGATGCCAGTTCCCTGGGCAAGATCAGCGCGCTGACCATCGGCACCCTCCTGATCACCACCACGATCGCCGCCGCGCTGGGCATCCTGATGGCCAAGCTGTTCGGCTTGACGGCTGTCGGCCTGACGTCGAGCGCGGCCGAAGTGGCGCGCGGCGTGCAGCTGCAAGGCTCGCTGGAAACGGCGAAAGCCCTGTCCTTGCCAAAGTTGCTGGTCAGCTTCGTGCCGACCAACCCCTTCCTCGACATGACGGGCGCGCGCAAGACGTCGACCATCGCTGTGGTGGTGTTCTCCATCTTCATCGGCATCTCGGCCACGGGCATCGCCGCGAAAAAGCCGGAAATATTCGCTTCCTTCGAGAGCTTCATGAAAGTGGCGCACGCCATCGTCATGCGCATGGTCACCCTGGTGCTGCGCCTGACGCCGTACGGCGTATTTGCGCTGATGTTTGAAGTGGTGGCGTCGTCGAGCTATACGGACATTTTGAAACTGATCAATTTCGTCGTCGCCTCGTACAGCGCGCTGATCTTGATGTTCCTGGTGCACCTGGCCATCATCGCCGGCGTCGGCCTGAACCCGCTGCGCTTCGTGAAAAAAGTCTTCCCCGTGCTGGCTTTCGCCTTCACCTCGCGCACCAGCGCCGGTTCGATCCCGATGAGTGTGCAGACACAAACCCAACGCCTGGGCACGCCGGAAGGCATCGCCAACTTCGCCGCCTCGTTCGGCTCGACCATCGGCCAGAACGGCTGCGCCGGCATCTATCCGGCCATGCTGGCCGTGATGATCGCCCCCACCGTCGGCGTCGACCCGTTCACCGTCAGCTTCCTGCTGCCCTTGCTGGCCATTATCACCATCGGTTCCGTCGGCGTGGCCGGCGTGGGCGGCGGCGCCACGTTTGCCGCCCTGATCGTGCTGTCGGCCATGGACTTGCCCGTCGCCCTGGCCGGCTTGCTGATCTCCGTCGAACCGCTGATCGACATGGGCCGCACGGCCCTGAACGTGAGCGGCTCGATTACGGCCGGCACCGTCACCAGCCGGGTCATGGGGCAGACCGACCTGGCCGTCTACAACAGCGACGACGCACCCGACCTGGACGAAGCGGAACACGCCGCTTAAGTAGCCATCCACCGGCGCGCCGCGCCTTGCCCCTTTCGCCTATATTTATTTACAATAAATACAGAGGAAGGCGCAAGGCGATGGAACAGAAATGGCCGCAGCAAATCTGGATCGTGCGTCGCGGCCAAAGTGCCGGCAACGTGGCGCGCGATGCCGCCGAAGCGGAAAAACAGTTATTGATCGCCATCGCCGAGCGCGATGTCGACGTCCCCCTCTCCGACCTGAGCGCGCGCCAGGCGCACGCCTTGGGCGACTGGTTCGCCACCCCTCCCCCTGAGCAACAACCGACCGTCGTGCTGTACTCGCCCTACGTGCGGGCGCAGCAGACGGCGCAAGCCGTGCTGCCGCGTATCGACGCGGACAGCTTTGGCTCGGTGGCGGCCGACGAGCGCCTGCGCTCCTCGACCGCCTGACCGTGCACGGCATCGCCGGCAAGTACCCGGAACTGCACGAACAGCGCCAGCACGTGGGCAAGTTTTACTTCCGCCCACCGGGCGGCGAAAGCTGGTGCGACGTCATCCTGCGCCTGCGCAGCGTGCTCGACACCATCACCCGCGAATACCGGGGCGAGCGGGTGCTGATCGTCGGCCACCAGGTCATCGTCAATTGCTTCCGCTACCTGCTGGAGCGCTGCGACGAGCAGGCCATCCTGGCCATCGACAAGGCCGCCGACGTGCCCGACTGCGGCATCACGTCGTACGCCTTCAACCCCGCCCTGGGCAGGCACGGCAAGCTGCAGCTGGACCTGTGCAACTTCGTCGCGCCGCTGGAAGCGGCCTGTACCCCCGTCACGGCCCAGCCCGACAGGCCGGCCGCACCCAAGTCCTAGACCTTGTCCATGTCCGCCATCGAGTTCGCGTCTTCCCAGCTGCGCTGCTGGCGGCATAAAAACAACAGCATAAGCATATCCAGAAAGAATCGTTAGCGCGCGCCGCCACCTCCCTTAAGCTCATGGCAACAGTTTCCATACCGACACTAATCGAGCCCAAAGGACACCGCCTTGTATCCGCGCCATTCATACGCCTCCCTCTCCCTTCCCGCCACGCCGCTGCGCGCCATCATGCTGGCCTGCGCCATGCTCGGCGCACCGTCCGCCTGGGCACAAGAGGCGCAAGCCACCACCGGCACCACCGCTGAAACGGCCAGCGCCAGCATCGACCAGGTCACCGTCGTCGGCTCGCGCGCGCGCAACCGCACCGTCTTCGACAGCAGCGTGCCCATCGACCGTTTCGGCGCGCGCGAAGTGAGCAATGCGCTATCGACAGGCGACGTGGGCGCGGCCCTGCAAAACCTGTCGCCCTCGATCAACTTCCCCCGCATCGAGTCGAGCGGCGCGTCGGACTCCGTGCGCGGCATCCAGTTGCGGGGCCTGGCGCCCGACCAGGTGCTGGTGCTGATCAACGGCAAGCGCCGCCACACGAGCGCCGTGCTCGACACGGAAAGCAGCTTTGCCGGCACCGTGCCGGTGGACATCAATGCCATTCCGCCCAACGCCATCGACCACATCGAAATCCTGCGCGACGGCGCGGGCGCCCAGTACGGCAGCGACGCCGTAGCGGGCGTGATCAACATCGTGCTGAAAAAGGCGCGCGCAGGCGGCGCCGCTTCCGTCAGCTATGGTGCCAACCACACGCATTTCGACCCGACCGACCAAACCCTGACGGATGGCCAGACCGTCATCGTCAACGCCGACTATGGCGTGCCGCTGGGCGAGGCGGGATTCTTCCGCTTCGGCGCGGAATCGCGGCGCCGCTCGCCCACGGAACGGGCCGGCCCCAGCGACGCGGGCTGGACTTCCTACAACTTCACCCCAGCCGACCAGGCGCTCGATGGCAAGGTGGTATTCAAGTCAGGCGACTCGCGCCAGCACAACAACTACCTGTTCTACAACACCCAGCTCACCCTCGCCAACGGCCTGGACCTGTACTCGTTTGCTACCTTGAACGAGCGCAAATCGGACGGCAGCGCCTACTTTCGCTATCCGGGCGACCCGTCGAACGTACTGGCCCTGTATCCGAACGGCTACCGCCCCGTCACCAACGGCGACAAGCGCGACCTCAGCATCGTGGCCGGCGTACGCGGCAGTGCCGGCGAGTGGAACTGGGATGCCAGCGCGCGCCACGGCAGCGACCGCTTTGACTACGGCGTGAGCCACTCCGTCAACGCCTCGCTGGGCGCCGCCAGCCCCACGCGTTTCAAGCTGGCCGGCTTCGACTTCCGCCAGAACGCCTTGAACCTCGATGCCACACGCAGCGTCGACATAGGCTTGCCCTCACCCTTGAGCGTGGCCGTGGGCGCCGAATGGATGCGCGAAACCTACACCAGCTCGGCGGGCGACCCGGCTTCGTACGCGGCCGGCAGCTTTACGGACGCTCCACCGGGCGCGCAGGCGGGACCGGGCTTGCGCCCGTCCGACGCCTACGACGGCAGCCGGCAAATCCGCTCCGTGTATGCGGACGTGGAAAGCGATCTCACGCCGCGCCTGCTGGTGGGTGCCGCCGCCCGCTATTCCGACTACAGCGACTTTGGCAGCGCCAGCACGGGCAAGCTATCCACGCGCTATAAAGTGACGGAGAATTTCCTCGTGCGCGGTTCGCTGTCGAACAGCTTCCGCGCACCAGCCCTCGTGCAGACGGGCTTCCGCTTTGCTACGTTAAACTTCAACGCCGATGGAACGGCCCTGCAAACATCGGCCCTGCTGCCGGCCAGCGACCCGCTGGCGCGCAGCTTCGGCGCGCAACAGCTGAAACCGGAAAAATCGACCAACCTGTCCCTGGGCCTGGCCTGGAAACCGGCTGCCGCCACCAGCGTGACGGTGGATGCCTATGTGATCCGCATCCGCGACCGCATCACGCGCTCGAGCGACTTGCAAAGCGATGCCGTCACCGCCTACCTGGCCGCCAATGGCCGCAGCGACATCCAGTCCGTCGCCTACCTGGCCAACCTGCTCGACACGCGCACAAAGGGCCTGGACGTGGTGCTGAATCACGACCTCGCCTTCGCGTCAGGCAAGCTGAGCCTGAACGCAGCCTTGAACCTGAACAAGACCAGTCTCGACAAAGTACGCCAGAGTGCCGCAGCGTTGAGCACCATCGATCCCAGTTTGAGCCTGCTGACGGAGACGAGTTTGTTCCGCATCAAACAGGCGTCACCCACCAGCAAATTGATACTGGGTGCCGACTGGCAGGCGGCCGGCTGGAGCGTGCAGGCGCGCGCCACGCGCTTTGGCGAACTGAAAGATTTTTCGTATGACAGCGACGCGCCCTTGATCGATGGCATCCCCGCACAGCGCTTCGGCGCCGTATGGTCGCTGGACCTGGAAGGCCAGTTGAAGCTGAGCAAGCAACTGATCTTGAGCGTGGGTGGCAACAACATCCTCGACCGCTATCCGCAGCGCGTGCGCCAGACGAATAACGCCACGTATGGCGGCGCCCTGCCCTACAATTTCATCAACCCCATCGGCGTCAATGGCGCCTACTTTTACGCTAAATTAAGCTACACGTTCTGACACTGGACACAAAGGAAATCATGATCATCAAACAGCTCTCCCACCTCGTCGCCGGCGCCTGCCTGAGCGCTCTCCTGCTGTCCAGCGCCCAGGCTGCCGCACCGCTGGTGCTGATGACGGACTTCGGCACGGCCGACGGCGCCGTGTCCGCCATGCATGGCGTGGCCTATGGCGTCGACCCCAAGCTCACCATCTCGGACCTGACGCACCAGATTCCCGACTACGACATCTGGCTGGGTGCCTACCGCCTGTACCAGACAGCCAATTACTGGCCGCAAGGCACAGTGTTTGTATCCGTCATCGATCCCGGCGTGGGCACCAACCGCAAGTCGGTGGTGCTGAAAACCAAGGGTGGCCGCTACTTCGTGGGGCCGGATAACGGCCTGTTCACCCTGATCGCCGAGCGCGACGGCGTGGCCGAACTGCGGGAAATCGATGAAAAGGTCAACCGCCTGGCAGGATCAGGCGAGTCCTACACCTTCCATGGCCGCGACGTGTATGCCTATGTGGGTGCGCGCCTGGCCTCGGGCGCCATCAGCTATGAACAGGTGGGCCCGCTATTGCCGAACGAATCGGTGGTCAAGATCGCGTATCAAAAACCTGTACGCGACGGCAATACCATCCGCGGCATCGTGCCCGTGCTGGACGTGAAATATGGCAATGTGTGGACGAATATCCCGAAAGCCCTGCTCGACGAATTGCAGGTGAAACTGCATGACCCGCTGCAAGTACGCATCCTGCACAAGGGCAAGCAAGTGGCCCAGGTCACGGCGCCGTTTGAACACACGTTTGGCGGCGTCGCCAAGGGCAAGCCCCTGGTCTATCTGAACAGCCTGCTCGATGTGGCCGTGGCCCTCAGCCAGGGTGACTTTGCGGCCAAGTATCACATCGAGTCGGGTGTGGATTGGCAAGTGGAAGTGAGCAAGTCGCCACCCGCCAAATAAATCGTCTTGCGCGGCCAGGGCATCCTGTCCTGGCCCACCTGGCGATATCCCTTGCAGGTTTGTGCCACCTCAAGTCCTGCGCTCTGCCCCCGGCGACGGCCACCTCCAGCCATCCCGATGACACCATCACGCCGCCGCGCAACGGCCAGCGACTGAACCCTGGTCCGCTGGACGGGCAAAAAAAAGAGCCTTCCGCAGAAGGCTCCTGGAATACCACGGCGCAGCGCAAGCTGGCCTTGGCCCGGTATTACTTTTGCAGGCTGACCGACGTCGCCTTCGGCGTGCGGCGCCCCATCAGGAACAGCACGGCCTTCTTCAGCATGCGGTAGACGAAGCGCACCAGCAGCAATGTCAGCACGCACTCGAGCAGGGTCAATATCATGGCCACGGCCACGGGCATGCGCGCGGCGCGGCGGTGGAACTTGGCCACTGCGCCATCGCGGGCGATTTCGATACTGTCATAGAAAGTCGGCACGACCAGCAGGGTCAAAATCGTCGAGGTGATGGTGCCGCCGATGATGGCGATCGCCAATGGACGGTAGAACTCGCCTCCCTCGCCCAGGCCCAGCGCCACGGGGAACATGCCGGCGATCAGTGCGAACGTCGTCATCAGGATGGGGCGCAGACGCATGCGGCCCGCATACATCAGCGCGTCTTCGCGGCCATGCCCCTCTTCCTCGCGCTTGCGCGCCGCATCGAGCAGCAGGATGGCGTTCTTGGCGACCAGACCCATCAGCATGATGATGCCGATAAAGCTCATCAGATTGAGGGTATTGTTGGTGATCACCAGCGCCACCACCACGCCAATCAGACTCAGCGGCAAGGACATCATCACGGCCACCGGCGCCGTGAAGGAACCAAACTGCATGACCAGGATCAAATACATCAGGCCGATACCCATCACCAGCGCGATCAGCATTTCCGTGAACAGCTCTTGCTGGTCCTGGCCTGCGCCACCGAGCGCCAGACCGTAGCCGGGCGGGAAGTCGATGGAGTTGGCCAGTTTCATGGCGTCGCTCGTCACTTCGCCGTTCGAGCGGCCCTGCGCATTGGCCGACACGGTAATCGTGCGCTTGCCATTCTTGTGCTCGATGCCGGACGGGCCCTTGCCCATGGTAATGGTGGCGATCTGGTCGAGCGGCACCATTTGCGACGTGCCCGTCACACTGATCGGCAGGCGCTCGATGTTTTCCGATGCCACGCGGTCATCGGGATGCAGGCGCACGGCCACGTCACGCGTTTCGCCCGTCGGATCGACCCAGTCGCCCACTTCCACGCCAGCAAACGCCACGCGCAACGATTGTGCAGCATCATTGACGGAAATACCCATCGAATTGGCCAGGCCACGGTTGAGCTCAATCTGCAACTCATTCTTCGGATCCTGCTCGGACAGGCCCACGTCGACGGCGCCGGGAATGGCGCGCAGCTTGTCCATATAGGCGTTGGTAATTTCCATCAGTTTGCGCGAATCAGGACCCGTGAATTCCACCTGGATGGGTTTTTGCGAACCGTTGCTCAAGTCATCCTGCACCACGTATTCGGCGCCCACCAGACGCGACATCTTCTCGCGCAGCTCGACGGCGATTTCCTTGGCCGAACGCTTGCGGGTGTTGCGCTTGCCGATGTCGACATACACGCGTCCGCCGCCCGCATTGATGGAGCTGTTGGTATCCTTGGTTTCAGGCAAGGTCCGCGCCAGCACGGCCGCCGCTTCCAGTTTCAAACGCGAGTACTCGATGCTGCTCGACGATGGCGTGCGCACATTGATCATCAAATTGCCCGAGTCGGATGCCGGCAAGAAACTCGTGCCGCCATGCGTGGCGTGCAGGACGATGGCGCCCACCAGGCTGCCGAAGGCGATGACGGCCATCCAGCGGCGGTGATGCAGTGCCCAGGCGATGACGCGGCCATAGCGGTCGGCCTGGTGGTCGAACCAGTGGTTGAAACGCTCCAGCACGCGGCCGATGCCCTTTTTCGGCGCCGAGTGTTCCTCGACCGGGTCGCCCCAGTAGGCCGACAGCATCGGGTCGAGCGTAAACGAGATGCCCAGGCTGACCAGCACCGAGCACGTCACCGTCAAGGCAAACGGACGGAACCATTCGCCGGAAATGCCCGGCATGAAGGCCACGGGAATGAAGACGGCGATGATGGAGAAGGTCGTGGCGGCCACGGCCATGCCGATCTCGGCCGTGCCTTCCAGCGCGGCCGTGCGGCGGTCCTTGCCCATCTGCATGTGGCGCACGATGTTTTCGCGCACCACGATGGCGTCATCGATCAGCACGCCGATGGCCAGCGACAGGCCCAGCAGGGTCATGAAGTTCAGGGTAAAGCCGCACAGCCACACGGCAATGAAGGCGGCAATCACGGACGTGGGCAGGCTCAGCGCCGTGATCAGGGTCGAACGCCAGGAGTTCAGGAAGGCGTAGACGACGAAAATGGTCAGCACGGCGCCCAGCACCAGTGATTCGATCACATTGTTCAAGCTATGCTGGGCGTTTTCGCCACCGTCGCGCGTCACTTGCAGTATCGTGCCTTTCGGCAAGGTCTTGTTGATTTCCGCCACCATGTCGCGGATCTTGTTGGCCACGCTGACAGTGGAGGCATCGCGCACGCGGGTAATCGATATCCCCACGTTGGGCTTGCCGCTGCGCATGCTCAGGCTGTTGACTTCGGCAAAGCCATCCTCGATGGTGGCCACTTGCGCCAGGCGCACGATTTCCTCGCCGCGGCGCTTGATCACCACTTTTTCGAAATCGGCTGGCGACTCGATGCGGCCCACCAGGCGGATGCTTTTCTCGTCCAGGGTGCCGCGCACCTTGCCCACGGGCGCGTTCGTGTTCTGGTTGCGCAAGGCGGTCACGACATCGCTGACGGAAACGTTATATTCACGCAACTTTTCCGCCCGCAGCAGCACGGACAGTTCGCGCTTCAGCGAACCGCCCACGTTGACCAGCGCCACGCCATCGACGGTGCGGAAGCGGTCCGACAGCACGTCTTCTGCCAGGCGCGAAATTTCCGCATGGCTTTGCGTATTCGACGACAGGGCCAGCTGCATGATCGGCTCGGCAGCCGGGTCGATGCGCTGCAGAATAGGCTCACGCATTTCCGTCGGCAACTTGTAGCGCACGGCGGCAATCGCATTGCGGATATTGTCGGATGCCTCGATCAAATTGGTATTGAAAGAGAACTTCAGGAAGATGCTGGCCGAACCTTCATTCGAGTCGCTGTTGACCTCGGTCACGCCGGAAATGCTTTGCAGCGACTTTTCCAGGCGGTTCACCACTTCGCGCTCGACCGTATCAGGCGATGCGCCAGGGTAAGGAATGCTGACGACGATGAAGGGCACTTCGACGTCCGGATTCTGGTTGACACGCAGTTTCTTGAGCGCAAGCAAACCGACGCACATCATGGCCAGGATCAGGACGATGGTGGCGGTGGGCCGCTTGATACTGAAATCGGAAAGGAACATGGCTTAGTTTCCTTTACCGGCAACGGCGTTGCTGCTGCTGGCCACGGCGGCGGCCGGCACGGCCTTGCCGGCCGTCAATTCCACTTTCTGCCCATCCTTGAAGGTCGAACCGGGCGTGCGCAGCACGGTGTCGCCGCTGGCCAGGCCGCTTTGCACTTCCCACTGGCCAGTGCGCACGTCGCGCGCCCCGATACGCAGCGTGACTTTGTGCAAAGCCTTGTCCTTGACTTTCCACGTGTAAGTGACGTCGCCCGCCTTCACCAGGGCCGAGTCGGGTATCATCAACGCGCTGACGGTTTCCGTCTCGATGCGCCCTTCCGCATACAGACCGGCCACGCGCGGCTGCTCCTTGTCGTTGAAATCGACCAGCACGGCCACCTGGCGGGTGACAGTGTTGGCGGCAGGATCGACGCGGCGCACCTTGCCCGCGAAATCCTGGCCTGGATAACCATTGATGCGGAACAGCACGGGCTGGCCCACCTTGACGACGCCGATCTTGTCGGCCGACACCAGGCCTTCGAGGCGCATGCTGGTCGGATCGATGACCTTGATCAATTCCTTGCCGATTTGCGCCGTATCGCCATTCGATACCTTGCGCTCGCTCACGATGCCGTCGAACGGCGCGCGCACGAGGGTGCGCTGCAGCTGCTGGCGGGCCTGGGCGGCGCGGCTTTTCGCGGCGGACAAGTCGCTTTGCGCATTGTTGCGGCGAATTTCCGCGTCTTCCAGCGCCTGCGTCGACGTCATGCCCGAGGCGCGCAGGGTTTTCATGCGCTGGAACATGCGTTCGGACTGCTCCAGCACCTGGCTGGCGGCACGGCTGGCTTCCTCGGCCGAATTGAGGCTGTCGCGGATGGACGTTTCATCCAGACGCACCAGCACGTCTCCCCGTTTGACGACTTCACCGTTTTCCTTCATGACCTGGATCACCACGGCCGATACCTCGGCGCGCAAGTCCGCGTTGCGCTCGGGCTGCACGGAACCGGTGATGACGGGACCCGACGCCAGCGCATTGCTTTGTATGGTCAGCAGGTCTTCCGGAGAGACGAGCAAATTGACGGCGGCGCCCGCCTGTTCCTTGGCGCCCTTGCCATCGCCCTTGCCAGGATCCTTGGACTCTTTGCCGCAGGCGGTCAGGGCAGAAGCGATTGCCAGAACAAACAGGGTTTTGCGCAACATGGGTAATTCTCCGGATAGATAGCACCGCTACCGTCCCGGCGGCCCGGATAGGGCTGCAGGCGTTAGCAGGCGTTTATTTTTATTAAAACCACAAGCGCCAAAGTATCCATGAGCGTGTCCGGGCATGTCAATCAACGGATTCCTGTAATGCTTTATTGAATGGATGAAACGTAGTTTTTACGCCCTGAAACGCAAAACCCCGCCTTGGGCGGGGTTGTGCGTTTCAGGGTCGAAGACGCTTAGCGGGCAAAAACGGTGTTGATCAGGAAACCGATCGCCACGCCCGTGCACAGGCCGCCGGCGATTTCCACCAGGGTATGGCCCATGCGCTCGCGCAAGGTCTTGTGCGCGGTGCTGGCCGCTTCCACGGCCAGGCGGTTGATCGCCGCCGCCTGCTTGCCCACGTGCTGGCGCAGGCTGTTCGCATCGATGATGACGATGAAGGCCAGGGTGACGGCCACGCCGAAGGCGGGGTGGCCTATGCCCTCGCGCAAGGCGATCAGGGTAGCCATGCTGGAAACGACGGCGCTGTGATTGCTGGGAAAACCGCCATTGCCGACCAGGCCGAATGCCCATTGCCGCGTGCGGACACTGTTGATCAGGAATTTGATCGGTCCGACCAGGATCCAGGTGATCAGGGGCGTGACGAGGTAAGCGATATCCACGGGGTATTCCTTCTTATATGTATAGAGTGTGTCAGGGGCTGCGGCAGCCGGAGGGGCGCGCCGCAATTATCGCAGATCATCCGCGCCAGCAGAACTGTCTGTCGTCAACCTATAAAACGCCGCCCTTGGCGGCAACTAATATAAAATCATGGCATATACAACAATTGACGTATATCAACACTGAGCGCGGCGCGCACAGCGGCGCGGATAATCAAACGTCTTTCATACTTGCAACGGGGTCCTCATGCGGCATTTCAGAATTTCCTTTTTAGTCACTTTTATCCTGATGGCAGTGTCGGGCTGGTGGGGTTACAGCCATGGCGGCATGTCAGGCATGATCCAGGCGCTGTGGATCACGGGCGTGCTGGGCATCATGGAAGTGTCGCTGTCGTTCGACAATGCCGTGGTGAATGCCTCGGTCTTGCGTCACTGGAATGAATTCTGGCAAAAACTGTTCTTGACGGTCGGTATCCTCGTGGCCGTCTTCGGCATGCGGCTGCTGTTTCCACTGGTCATCGTATCGGTGGCCACGGGCCTGGGCCTGGTCGACGTGTGGACCATGGCCACCACCACGCCGGATGTCTATGCCAAGCACCTGACGGACAACCATGCGCAAGTGGCGGCCTTCGGCGGCGCCTTCCTGCTGCTGGTCTTCCTGAACTTCCTGTTTGACGACGAGAAGGAATTGCACTGGCTGGGCTGGGCCGAGGAAAAAGTCAATGCGCTGGGCACCGAAAGCCTGGCCGTGCTGATCACCATGGGCGCCGTGGCGGCCTGCGTGGCGATGGGCCCTGCGGATGAAAAATACAGCGTGCTCGCTGCGGGCATCGTCGGCATCGCCGTCTACATCGGCGTAAACTGGATCAGCGGCTTGCTGGAAGAAGGCGAACCGGACTTGCTGGATGACGCAGAAGAAGGCGCCGCGCCAGCCAGGAACGGCAATGGCGATCTCGTCAAAACGGTGGCGCGCGGCAGCATCGGCGGCTTCCTGTACCTGGAAGTGCTGGACGCCTCGTTCAGCTTTGACGGCGTGATCGGCGCATTCGCCATCACCAACGACGTCGTCATCATCATGCTGGGCCTGGCCATCGGCGCCATGTTCGTGCGCTCGATGACAGTCTTCCTGGTGCACAAGGGCACGCTGGACGAATTCGTCTACCTGGAGCACGGCGCCCATTATGCGATCGGCATCCTGGCCTTGATCATGCTGGCGTCCGTCAAGTACCATATTCCGGAGTGGTTCACGGGCCTGTCGGGCGTGGCCTTCATCCTGGTCTCGCTGTGGTCGTCCCTGCGTTATCGCAAACGGCACGCGGCACAAGCTTGAAATCGGGGGGCTCGCCCCCAATTGAGAGAGTAATGGCACGAGCGCCTTGCGCTCATCCCATGAAGGTATGTTTGAGTTATTTAATAAAAAGGAGCACCACATGGCAATCAGTTTGCAAAAAGGCGGCAACGTCAACCTGAGCAAGGAAGCACCGAACCTGAAGAAGATCATCGTCGGCCTCGGCTGGGATCCTCGTTCCACGGACGGCGCCACCTTCGACCTTGACGGTAGTGCTTTCCTCCTGAAAAGCGACGGCAAAGTCCGTGGCGACTCTGACTTCATCTTCTACAACAACCTGAAGTCGACCGACGGTTCCGTCGTCCACACGGGCGACAACACCACGGGCGAAGGCGAAGGCGACGATGAGCGTATCGAAATCGACCTGTCGCGCGTACCGGCCGACATCGACCGCATCAGCGTCACCGTCACCATTCACGACGCCGACGCGCGCCGCCAGAACTTCGGCATGGTCTCGAAAGCCTTCATCCGCTGCCTGAACGCGGAAGGCGAAAAAGAAATCGCCCGCTACGACCTGTCCGAAGACAGCTCGACGGAAACGGCGATGATCTTTGGCGAAATCTACCGCTACAACGGCGAATGGAAGTTCAAGGCCATCGGCCAGGGCTTCAATGGCGGCCTCGGCCCTCTGGCCCGTTCGTTCGGTGTGAATGCCTAAACGTTTTATGCGCTAAACACAGCCGCCTGGACGTACTCAGGCGGCTTTTTTTTGGAGATTTATCATGCCAGTATTTAGTGTCACCGGCGACGTCGATCCCTTCCTTCACGTCAGCATGAAGCAGGGCGAAACCATCTATTGCGAATCCGATGCGATGGTGATGATGGAAACGGCGCTGGACTTGAAAGGCAAAATGACCGGCGGCTTGGGCAGTGCCATCATGCGCCGCTTCGCGAATGGCGAATCGTTCTTCCAGCAGCATATCGAAGCGGTGCGCGGCAGTGGCGACTGCCTGCTCTCGCCCACCCTTCCAGGCGCCATCGAAGTGGTCGACGTGGGCGCGCGCCAGTACCTGCTCAACGACGGTGCCTTTGTCGCCGCCACCTCGGGCACGGAAATGAAAGTGCGCACGCAAAGCATCGGTAACGCGCTGTTCGCCCAGTCGGGCGGCTTCTTCGTCATGGAAACAGCCGGCACGGGGCAAGTGGTGGTGTCGGGCTTCGGCTCCATGTTCCAGCTCGACGTCGAGCCGGGCAAGGATGTCGTGATCGACAATTCCCACGTGGTGTGCTGGGACAATAGCCTGAAATACGAGATTTCCGTGACCACGGGTGGCGGCGCCAACGGCGGCGGCATCGGCGGTTTCCTCGGCAATATCGTCAATAGCGTGACCAGCGGCGAAGGTATCGTGCTGCGCTTTTCCGGCTCGGGCAAAGTGTTTATCTGCTCGCGCAACCGCGACGCATTTTTGAAATGGACCGCCAGCGGCAAAGCTGGCTGATTCCCTCTATCTAAGGCCAGGTTAAGTCTGGCTATATAGACTTCCCGCGCGCGCACCTGCGCGCGGCTTCCCCTATTTCCACCCGGTCCCCGTACATGCAAAGAGTCTGGTTCAACAAAACATTTTCCTCGGTCGGCACGGCCATGCGCCTGATCCGCGAGGCCGATATGGCCGCAACTGGCGGCCAGCCCCGCTACCACATCGTGTGCAGCAATACGAACGCGCATGCGGCGGCCTTTTTGTCGGCCCACGAATATGCGGTCGAACCGTCGGGATTAACGGGCCTCAATTATGTGGAGTGGTGCCTGGAATTCTGCCGCGACCGCAACATCACGATTTTCTGGCCCGGCAAGGAAGCGGGCCTGATCGGCAGCGCCAGCTCGCGTTTCGCCGCCCTCGGCACGCGCGTGCTCAGCGTGGCCAGCGAAGAAACACTGACCCTGATGCACGACAAGGCGCGCTTCTGCGACGGCCTCGATCTGCCGATGGCGCGCCCAGCCGACTACCGTGCCGTGACGACCATCGCGGAATACGACGCCGCCTACGCCGAGCTGCGCCCGCTGCACCGCAAACTGTGCATCAAGCCGTCCGAATCCGTGTATGCCCTGGGCTTTGCCATTCTCGATGAAGAGCGCACCAGCGCCCAGCTGTTGCTGGCCGGCGCCGCCTACCAGATCAATGCGCAAGAGCTGCGCAGCGGCCTGGCGCAGATGGAAACGTTCAAGACCCTGCTGCTGATGGAATACCTTGACGGCCACGAATACAGCGCCGACTGCGTCGCCGATCAGGGCAAGCTCATTTGCGCCGTGCCGCGCAAGAAGCTGCATGGCGGTGGCAGCGGCCAGCTGATCGAGCTGCGCGCCGACTTGCTGGCAGCCTGCGACAAACTGGCGCGCGACTACCGCCTCAATGGCGTCTTCAACATCCAGTTCCGCGAAGGCGCGAACGGCCTGGCTTTGTTGGAAATCAACCCGCGCATGTCGGGCGGCATCGGCATGGCGTGCGCGGCAGGTCCGAACCTGCCCTACCTGGCGCTGGCCGGTTTCGACCAGGGCTTTGACAAGCTCACCGTGCCCGCCATCCACGAAGGCATGCGCGTGGGCGAAGCCGCCTACGCCGTGGAGCTGCCATGAACTTCGTCAAGCAGCAGATGCCCACGGGCGAGCTGACCTTGAAAGTGGACGAGGCGCGCTTTCCGCTGGACTGGCTGATCGGCTATGCCGCGCGCGCCAACGCGAAGCGCGGCTTCCTGTTCCTTTCCAAGGTGCTGGGCAAGCACTGGCCCGTCACGCCGCGCGCCATGGAAGCCATCCACGACGACCTGGCAGCGCAAATCCCCCCCAGCCTGCCCGGCCCCGTGGTCTTCATCGCCATGGCCGAAACGGCCGTCGGCCTGGGCCAGGGAGTGTTCGAAGCGTGGTTGCGCGCCAATCCGAACGGCAAGGCCCTGTTCCTGCACAGCTCGCGCTATCGCGTGGGCAGCGTGCCCTTCTTCGAATTCGAGGAATCGCACAGCCACGCACCGCGCCAGTTTTTACACCTGTCGGTCGCGGCCAGCGCGCTGTTTTCCACGGCGCGCAGCCTGGTGCTGATCGACGATGAAGCGTCGACCGGCAACACCTTCGCCAACCTGGTGCAAGTGTGCCGCGCACGCTATCCGCAGCTGGAAAAACTGCACCTGGGCGTGATCACCAATTTCATGGGCCAGGCAGCCAACGCGGGCCTCACGCAGCGTTTCGGCCTGCCCACCACCATAGGCGCGGCGCTATCCGGCCAGTACACTTTCCAGGCCGGCGATGCGCCGGCTCCGATAGCGGCCAGCGCGCAGCGTTTCGAGGCGAATGAAGAAAGGGGTGCCAGCCCTGCCTTCGGCCGTATCGGCGTGGGACGCGCCTTGACGCCGCCGCAAGGCCTGGCGGTGCAGCTGGCGCAAGAAATCGGCGCGGGCGACTCCGTGCTGGTGCTGGGCACGGGCGAATTCATGCACCCGTCGTTTTTGCTCGCGCGCGAGCTAGAAGCGCTGGGCAAGAACGTCGTGGTGCAATCGACCACGCGCTCACCGATTTTGTCGTGGGGCTCCGTCGGCCATATCGTCCGCTGCGACGACAATTACGGCGAAGGCATCGCCAACTATCTGTACAACGTGGCGCCTGGCCAGTACCAGCACGTTTTCATCTGCCATGAAACCCCGGCCAGTCCGGCCCTCATGCAACTCGCCGGCCAGTTGAACGGCCGCCTGTTCCACTTTCAGTCAGAGACCAAAATTGAAGAAATTCCTGTTTGTTGATCTGGACGACACACTGTTCCAGACCCCTAAGAAATGCGTCGGCGCGACCGACCTGCAAGCCGCCGCCTACCTGAAAAATGGCGACGCCTGCTCGTTTACGACGGCGCGCCAGCGCGCCTTCTTTGAATTCGCACAAAGCGGCATGACCCTGATTCCCGCCACGGCAAGGAATGGCGACGCCTTCCGCCGGGTCGACCTGCCGTTTACCAGCTACAGCGTGCTCGACTACGGCGGCATCGTGCTGCAGCCTGGCGGCGCGCTCGACGCGGGCTGGCTGGCGCTGATGCAGAACGACATGCAGACGGCGCTGCCCGGCCTGCAGGACGCCATGCGCATCATCGACGATTTCCAGATCAAGGCAGGCATGCCCTCGCGCGCGCGCCTGATCGAGGATTACAACACGCCTTTCTACATCGTCGTCAAGGACCATGAAGCGCGCGGCGAGCGCCTGGCCGACATCGAGGAGCAGGTGCTGCAGCAGTGGATCGCCACCGAAGGCGCCGACTACTTCATCCACCGCAACGGCAACAACCTTGCCGTGCTGCCGAAGACCCTGAACAAGGCGCGCGCCGTGGCCTACCTGCGCGCGGAACTGGAAGCCGAGCATGGCCCCATCGTCAGCTTTGGCATGGGCGACAGCCGTTCGGACGCGCGTTTCATGGCCGAATGCGACTACGCCATCATCCCCAACGGCACCCAGCTGGCGGCACTCACGGTGGCGGCGCTATGACCGAAGGCACGCAGCATTTCAGCGGCAGCTACCGACAGGAAGATGTGGAGTTCCTGCTCACGCCTATGGCGCTCGAACCCATCCTCGACCTGGCCGAAAAGGAGCGTTTGATCCAGTCGGGCCAACGCCACTACAGCGAAATGCTGTCGCCGGAATCCCTGCCCTCGCCGGCCTACCTGGCGCTGTTCCAAAGCGCGTTTGCCGCCAACCGCCTGCAGATGGCGCGCGACTGCCTGCGTCTGGCGGCCCTGATCGCGGCGCGTCGTACCGGCGCCATCACCCTGGTGTCGCTGGCGCGCGCCGGCACGCCCGTGGGCGTCATCCTCGGTCATTTGCTGCGCCAGTTGTTCCAGCGCGAGTGCAGCCATTATTCCGTCTCCATCATCCGCGACCGCGGCATCGATGCGAACGCCCTCAAGCACATCCTGGCGCAGGGTCATGGCGACGCTTCCATCGTCTTCGTCGATGGCTGGACGGGCAAGGGCGTGATTTCGCGCGAACTGCGCCAAACGGTCAAGGATTTCAACGCCGCGCAGGGCACGTTGATCGACGGCGGCCTGTTCGTGCTGTCCGACCTGGCCGGCACGGCCGCCTGCGCCGCCTCGGCCAGCGACTACCTGATCCCGTCGAGCATTTTGAATGCCACCGTCTCGGGCCTCGTCAGCCGCTCCGTGCTCAATGAAGCCATCGGTCCGGACGACTTCCATGGCTGCGTGTACTATGCGCAGTTCGAGCAGCACGACCAGTCGCGCGATTTCGCCGACGGCCTGGTGGCCGACGCCATGGCGATCGCCGCCAGCAGCGGCGTTCCGCTGGCCGAGGCGAGCGATGCGCCAGCCATGGCGGCCCGCTCGCAAGCCTACATGGCGCAAGCGCAGCAGGAATACGGCATCAGCGACATCAATCTGATCAAGCCAGGCATCGGCGAAGCGACGCGCGTGCTGCTGCGCCGCGTGCCCGAGCGCCTGATCGTGCGCGACACGAATGCGCCGGACGTGGCACATTTGCTGCTTCTGGCGCAGGAAAAAGCCATACCCGTCACCGTAGAACCGGCGCTGCCCTACCAGGCGGTCGCCCTTATCAGGAGCGCAGTCGATGGATAACAACTCCCTACACCCACAAAGTGAGCATAAAGCGGCGCTGGGCGCCTCCATGTATGTGCCGACCACGCACAAGGACTTGCTGGCGATCGCCAATGGCGACAAATTCAGTCATTTGCGTTCGGTCATACTTTGCACCGAAGACGCCATCGCGGAGCGCGACCTCAGTTACGCGCTGTTCAATTTATCGCTGGCGCTGCAAAACATGTGCGACGAATCGGATACCCTGCGCTTCGTGCGCGTGCGCAATCTCGACGTACTGGCGCGCGTGCTGGCCATGCCCGGCGCCGACAAATTGAGCGGCTTCGTGCTGCCCAAATCCACCCGCCACAATTTCGCCGCGTATTTCGAGCTGGTGCGCCACACGCATCATTTGCTGATGCCGACGCTGGAAACGGCGGAAGTGTTCGACGACGAGGAAATGAAGCAGTTCCGCCTCCTCCTGTCGGCGCCGGAAGTACGCCGCCGCATCCTGGCCCTGCGCATTGGCGGCAACGATTTACTGGCCCTGCTGGGCCTGCGCCGTCCCACCAGCGGCACCATCTATCAAACGCCGCTGGGGCAAGTCATCGGCCGCCTGGTCACCATCTTCAAGCCGCACGGCTTCCAGCTGACGGCACCCGTCTTCGAGCACTTGTCGCAAGGCAGCTGGCTGGACGCCGAAGTGGCGCAGGACATGGCGCACGGCATGATCGCCAAGACGGCCATCCACCCGGACCAGGTGCCGCAGATCGAGCGCCACTACCAGGTGGCCCAGTCGGACATCGAACTGGCACTGCGCATCATCGACCCGGACAGCCCGGCCGTGTTCCGCATGCAGGAATCGATGTGCGAAGTGGCGACCCACTCCAGCTGGGCGCAGCGCATCATCGAGCAGGCGCGCCTGTTCGGCATCCGCCATGCGGCCGACGGCGCTGCGGCGCCCGCCCCTCATTTGCATCACTCATTGAATACTCAACTCTCCAGCGACGAAGGGACTGCACGACCATGACCAATTTCACACGTGGACAAAAAGGCAAACTGGCTGACCTGGGCTTGAATGGCCCGTTTGCCGTCACGCTCGATATCGTTTCGGGTTCGATGGAAGTGGACGTCAGCTGCTTCGGCGTCGATGCGGCCGGCAAGCTGTCGGACGACCGCTACATGGTGTTCTTCAACCAGAAAAGCGCGCCGGACAACGCCATCACGGTGGACTTGAACGGCCCCCGCTCCACCTTCCAGGTGGACCTTTCCCGCCTGCCCGCCTCGATCGACAAGCTGGTGTTCACGGCGGCGACGGAACAGGGCAGCATGCGCGCGCTGGGCAACTCCAGCATGGCGCTGGGCCAGGCCGCCACGTTTGCCTTCACGGGTAATGACTTCCAGGATGAAAAAGCCGTCATCATCGGCGAACTGTATCGCCGCGACGGCAGCTGGCGCTTCGGCGCCGTGGGCCAGGGTTTCGCCGGCGGCCTGGCGGCGCTGCTGAAGCACTTCGGCGGCAGCGAGGCGGGGCAATCGGCTCCTGCCCCTGCACCGATTCCCGTCTCCACACCAGCGGCCCCGCCGCCAGCGAATAAAATCTCGCTGTCGAAAATCCGCCTGGAAAAGCGCGGCGACAAGATTTCGCTCGACAAGCGCGACAGCGGCGGCTATGGCCGCATCCGCGTCAACCTGAACTGGAACCAGAACGCCGCGCAAGGCCAGGCGCCAGCTTCGAAACTGGACACGGGCTTCCTCGGCAAGCTGTTCAACAAGCCAGCCGGCCGCGCGGGCGGCATCGACCTCGACATCGGCTGCCTGTTCGAAATGAGCAATGGCAGCAAGAGCGCCGTGCAGGCGCTGGGCAACAGCTGGGGCGCCTACGACCGGCCGCCCTACATCCATCTGGAAGGCGACGACCGTACGGGCAGCATCAGCAGCGGCGAAAACATCTTCATCAACGGCAGCCATTTCGACCAGATCAAGCGCGTGCTCGTCTACGCCTTCATCTACGAAGGCGTACCGAACTGGGCCGCCACGGATGGCGTGGTGACGATCGAGATTCCCGGCCAGCCTACCGTGGAAGTGCGCCTTGACACAGACAGCTCGCACGCCATGTGCGCCATCGCCATGCTGGAAAACCACGGCGGCAACCTGCAGGTGACAAAATTGGTGGAATACTTCGGCGGCCAAGGTAAAATCACGGCGCACCAGGCCATGGACGAGCGCTACAATTTCGGACTGAACTGGAAAGCCGGACGGAAAGACTGAGTGTACGTACACCACTAGCGGAAGGCTGGGGTCAGACCCGCCGGGACTCGGCGTCCCCGTCTGACCCCGGGTTTTCCTCAATTTAACGATAAAAGTCAACATGACCCCTACGACCAAAAAAGTCACCTTCGCCTTCGCCATCTTCCTCGTGGCCGGCTTCCTGCTGCTGGCGGCCTACACGTGGATGGCCCTCAGCTTCTCGTACTCGGAAGGCGAACGGGCGGGCTACCTGCAAAAGTTCTCCAAACGGGGCTGGATTTGCAAGACATGGGAGGGTGAATTACTGCTGACGGCACTGCCGGGCACCATCCCTGAAAAATTCCAGTTCAGCGTGCGCGACGAGGAAGTGGCGAAGCAGTTGTCGGCCGCCGCCGGCAAGCGCATCCTCGTCACCTACAGCCAGCACAAGGGCGTGCCGACGCAATGCTTCGGCGAGACCGAATATTTTGCCGACAAAGTCGTACTCAGCCAATAATAAGACAGTAATACGACCGCAAGTCCAGCAACTCCAGCAACTCCAGCAGCATCGCGCCGGCCAGCCATACTCGTGCCGGCGCCATTCCCCTCCCCTTCAGCCACCGATTCCCTGCCAGCAAGAAATGCATGGCGCGGCTGGCGCGCCTCACACATTCTCACTTTCTTATACACTAGGGCAATTAGTTCTGACTGAGACATTTTACTAATGTAGTAAATGTGCGTGATTATTGCGCTATCGCATGTTGCCCAGCCAGCCGACCTTCAGCCTGCATCATCACCGGAAATTTCATGCGCATCCGCCATTCTGTCCTGGCCTTGCTGGCCGCCTCGCTCCCCCTGTCCGTCCAGGCACAGGACCTGTCCGGCATGGCCGGCGCCCTGAAAGTCAGTTCGACCAATGAGCGCACCTTTGTTGCCGCCATCAGCTACACGCAGCCAGTGGGCAACTACAACGCCGTCAGTCTGTCGTACATCAACGAAGGGCACCCGGAAGACCATCACCGCGACGGCATGGCGGGCCAGTTCTGGCTGCGCACGAAAAAAGTGGACCAGGGCCTGATGCTAGGCGCCGGCGTGGGCCGCTATTTCTTCTTTGACACGGCCAGAACCGACGACGGCCTGCACAACTTCGACAATGACCACGGCTGGGGTTCCATCGTCAGCCTGCAGGCGCGCTGGCAGTTCGACAACCGCTGGTATGCGCAAGCGCAAATCAACCGCATCAAGCCCGATGGCAAGGACAACACCACGCACCTGCTGATCGGCGCCGGCTACCGCTATGACGGCGTGCCAGGCGCCAAGCTGCACCTGCAGAACTGGGCCCACGACGACACATTGACGCTATCGACGGGCCACACCATCGTCAACAGCTTGCGCTCGGAAAGCGCGCGCCCGTTCACCCTGGAATACCGGCGCGCGGCGGGAGAATACGTGGACTGGACGGTCACCGCCCTCGATGAGGGCAATACCGACCTGGCGCACCGGCGCGGCGTGGCCGCCCAGCTGTGGCTGATCCGTTCGCTCAATGAAAAGGTGGAATTCGGCATGGGTGGCGGTCCCTACCTGGCGTGGGACGGGCGCGACACCCAGGGCCACAGCACGCGCCTGACAGGCTTGCTGTCGGCCACTGCCCGCTACCACCTCGACCGCCGCTGGGTGGCGCAAGTTGCCTGGAACCGGGTGGTGACGGATTACCACCGCGATGCGGATGTGATTTTGGTGGGAGTGGGGAGAAAGTTCTGATAGAGAAACGTAAAAAATCTCGCTCTTCCACTAAAGTAACGATACCGAACAAAACCATAGCGAGCGGCAGTGATTTGTGGCCGAGAAGCGCAACCGTACTCTAGTACGGTGAGCATCGCCGGGCGCAAAGCGCGCCGCGCAGTAGGTTTGGTTCGGTATCCTGCCTAGCGCGAACGCCAGACGGCACCTGCCTCGTTAGGCTGCGTCAAGCGCTCAATCACTTCGCGCGTCAGACTCGCCGAGCTCACTTGTTCGGCTTTCGCACGGGCGGCGCTCAAGGAGCTGGAAAAGACAGTTTGCGGCTGCTCCAGGCTGGCGCGCAGGGCGGCCAGTTCGCGCTCTTGCTGCTGCGCGCGCGCCGTTTCCAGGTCCAGCAATTGCTGCTTGGCCGCAGCCATCGCGCGCGTGGTCTCGGCGGCCTTGCGCTGCAGGGCCGCATGGGCCTGGGCGCTGGCCAGCAAGGCTTGCTGCGCGGCGAGTTTCTCGCTGGCCGCTTGCTGCGCGGTCCGTTCCAGCTGCTCGCGCTGGCGCATGGCGTCGAGCGCCTGCTGTTCCGTGGCGGCGCGCGATTCGGCGGCCGCCGTCGCCTGCTTTTCCGCTTCCAGACGGCCGGCGATGGCTTGCGAGGCGCGCTCTTCGGCACTGCTGGTCTGGCGCTGCTGCACCAGTTTTTGCGCGATCAGCGCCAGCGACTCGCGCTCGGCGGCGACGAAATCGCGTTCGGATGCCAGCAGTGCGTCGGCTGCCAGGGCTTTGTCTTCTTCCACGCGGGCGCGCTCGCTATGCACCTGGCCCAGTTCCACGGCCAGGCGCGCCTGCGCCTGCACGGCTTGCGCGGCAGCGGCTTTCTGCTCGCCCTCGACCAGCGCCTGATCCATCAGGATGCGGATAGCGTCGGCTTCCTTTTGCGCCGCTTCCCGCAAGGCCTGCTCGGCCGCATGCTGGCCGCGCAGCAGTTCAGCTTGCGCGCCTTCGGCGGCGATGCGTTCCTGCGCCGCGTTGAACGCCAGCGCTTCCGCTTCCAGTTTCTCTTTCAATGCCACGATGGCGGCTTGTTCGGCAGCCAGGCGCTCCTGCTCGGCTTGCAGCAATTGCTCTGCCTGGCGGGCTTTTTCCTGCGCCAGTTGCGATGCCTGCGCCTGCATTGCCACTGTAGCCTTGCCGGCATCGACCTCGGCCTGCTCGGCATCGTTCTGGATGGCAGCCAGTTCCGACGCCTGTCGCGCCAGTTCGGTGCGTTCCTGCGCCAGGCTGGCGGCGCGCTGCTGCTCTTCCAGTTCACGGGCCGCTGCTACGGCGGCTGCCTGCTCAGACGCTTCGCGTGCCCTGGTTTCTTCGAGGGCGGCCGTTTCCGCTTCCAGCTTGGCGTGGCCGGCGATTTCCGCATCCTGTTCGGCGGCCACGCGGGCCAGCGCCACGGCACGCAACTGTCGGTCCACCTCGATGCGCGCCTCGGTGGCGGCAAGGATGCGCACGTCGGCATCGCGGCGCGCCTGCGCGCTGGCGACGGCGACCATTTCCAGGCGCTCGCGGTGGATGGCTGCGTCGCGCAATTCCTTTTCCGTCTGCAAGCGCAGACGCAGGGACTGCGCCGCATGGCGTTCCGATTCCGCCTGCGCCAGGGCGATGGCTTCGCGTTCCTGTTCCAGGTGCGCCAGCGCACGCGCTTCTTCCAGGGCGCGCACTTCGGCGGCTGCCCGGTTAAAGGCCGATTCCAGCGCGATCTGGTCGGCGCGCTCGCGCTGCACCGTCAAGTCCAGCGCTTCGCTTTCCGCTTCGGCCAGCATCTGCGCCGTCTGGCGCGCACCGTGCGCATGGCGCTCGCGTTCGCGCGCCAGCACGGCGACTCGGGCATCGGCCGAGGCGATACCCACCATTTCATCCTTGGCCGCCTGCACGGCGGCGACGCGCTCGACGGCTTGCAGGCGGGCCTGCTCCGTCTGCACCTGCAATTCTTCGGCGGCGCGGGCGGCCTGTTCGGCCAGCTCCGACTGCACGGCCACCTGCTCGCTGGCGCGCAAACGGCTTTCCTGCTCGGCGCGCGAACGCTGCTCGGCAGCCAGGCGGATGGCATTATCGGACTCCACGCGGGCGCGCAGTTCGGCCGTCTCCTGCTTGACCGCTTCCAGACGGGCCACGCTGGCTTGCGCGGCGGCGCGCATGGTATCGAGACGTTCGCGGTTGGCGGCAATGGCTTCTTCGGCGGCCTGCGCATTTTGCTGTGCGGCGGCGGCGGCGGCGGCATCGATGGCGGCGCGGTCCTCGGCCAGCGAGCGCACGCGCGCCTCGGCCAGCGCGCGGCTTTCGGCGGCACAGGTGGCCTTCGCTTCCGCCTCCACGCGGGCAATCGCCTCGTGGATAGCTTTCAATTCCATTTTTTGGCGTTCGGCGACAGGCGACTTGCTGTCGGCTTCCGCTGCCGGCTCGGCTTGCAGTGCTGGCGTGTTGGCGACAACGGGCGCTTCCGCCTTGCGCTCCAGGTCCTTGAAATCATGCAGCGAGACCAGGCTGTCCTGGTCGAACTCGTCGTCGGCGGAATACGCGACGGTGAGGGAGGCGGCCTGGCGCTGATTTTGCTGTGCTTGCATGATTTCTCGCTTATTCGGGTGAATTCCGTTGCTTATGGGAATTTATTAACACCATTATCGAGCAAGCACATGCAAATCAGCACGGCAAGAAGAGCGACTTTTACCGCTCTTTTCAGGATTTGGCTGGGATTTAAGCGTCCGAGAAAATGCTCAGGGCAAGGCGCATTGCCGAAGGCAGTGCGAATAGTACGCCTAGGCAATGCAACGCCGCCATAGGCGTTTTATCGCGCGCTTAAATTGGCCAGAGCGGCGCTTCGTCCATCAGGGCAACTTGCTCCCTGAGTTCAAGGATGCGGTCTTGCCAGTAGCGCTGCGTGTTAAACCACGGGAAGGCAACGGGAAAGGCGGGGTCGTCCCAGCGGCGCGCCAGCCAGGCCGAATAATGGATCAGGCGCAGCGTGCGCAGCGCTTCGACCAGGTATAGCTGGCGCGGGTCGAAATCGCAAAAGTCTTCGTAGCCGGCCAGGATGTCGCTCATCTGGCGCACCATGTCACCCCGCTCGCCAGACAGCATCATCCACAGGTCCTGGATGGCCGGGCCCATGCGGCTATCGTCGAAATCGACGAAATGGGGACCTGCGTCCGTCCACAGCACGTTGCCGCCATGGCAATCGCCATGCGTGCGCAGCACGGCCACGTCACCCGCGCGGTCATAGCAGCGCTTGACGCCATCGAGCGCCTGCTGCGCCACGCTGGAATACGCGGCCAGCAGTTCGGGCGGCAGGAAATTTCCCTCCAGCAAAAACTCGCGCGGCTCGACGCCGAACGTCTGGTGATCGAGCGCCGGCCGCTCCTTGTAGGTGGACAGTGCGCCGACGGCATGGATACGGCCGATGAAGCGCCCTGTCCACTCCAGGGTGGCAGGGTCGTCCAGCTCGGGCGCGCGGCCTCCGTGACGGGGGAAGACGGCAAAGCGGAAGCCCTGGTACTGGTGCAAGGTGCTGCCATTGATTTCCAGCGCCGGCACCACCTGGATTTCGCGTTCGACCAGCTCGGACACGAACGCGTGTTCTTCCAGGATGGCCGTATCGCTCCAGCGCTTGGGGCGGTAAAACTTGGCCACCAGGGGCGCGCTGTCTTCGATGCCCACCTGGTAGACGCGGTTTTCATAGCTGTTGAGCGCCAGCAGGCGGCCATCGCCGCGCAGTCCCACGCTATCGAGGGCGTCGAGGACGCAATCGGGGCTCAGAGCGGAAAAGGGATGGACGGGCCGGTCGTCCTCGTGCGGCTGGTTTTCATTGTGCATAAGCGACATTGTAAGGCGCGCACAAAAAATCATGCTGATTACACCTGAGAAAACCCTCGCCAGTGGGAGGAAGTTGGCGTCGAGAAGCGGAACTGTACTTTGGTGCAGTGAGCATCGGAGATGAAAAATCACGACGTGCAGCAGGTTTAATTGGGGGTTATTCGGCGGTAAGCCGCAGCTCAGCGTATACTGGCGGCTTACATTCAATACAAAGAGCAAGCCATGCAACTCGAACAGCCATTATCAGAAAAAGAATTTGACGAATTAGACCAATTCCTGTTGTCGGACCGCTGCTCCGAAGACGCGATGACCATGGATATGCTGCACGGCTATCTGACGGCGGTGGCCATCGGCCCGGAACCGATCATGCCGGCAGAGTGGTTGCCGCGCGTCTGGGGCGAAGATGCCGAAGATGCACCAAAATTCAAGAACAGCAAGGAAGAAGAGCGCATCGTCAACCTGATCATGCGCTTCATGAACGAAGTGCTGGTGACGTTTGAAGTCGCACCGAAGGAATTCGAGGCCCTGTTCGTCGAACACGACTACGAAGGCCAGACCCTGATCGACGCCGAAGCCTGGTGCTGGGGCTTCTGGGACGGCATGGAACTGCGTCCTGGCTCGTGGAACGAAATCTGGGATTCCGAAGTAGCCGAGCTGATGCAGCCAATCTACCTGCTGGGCGCCGACGAAATCAAGGAAGAAGAACTGAAACTGGTGGAAGACCCGGTCAAGGCGCACAAGCTGGCGCAGGAACTGGAAGCGAACCTGCCGGCCATCCACCGTTTCTGGGTACCGCGCCGCAAGGCACCCGTGCAAACCATGAAGCGCGAAGAGCCAAAAGTGGGCCGTAACGACGACTGCCCTTGTGGCAGCGGCAAGAAGTTCAAGAAATGCTGCGGCGCCGAGCCGGCAGCCGAGTAATCCAGCAGTAGCATCTCCCTCTGCGCCGGCGTCCTGCCGGCGCAGCGCTGGCGTTGGCCCAAGGGCTATAATCGCCGCATGAAACTCCCCGACCTGAACCTGCTCGTTGCCCTCGACATCCTGCTCGAGGAAGGCAGCGCCGTGGCCGCAGCGCGGCGCATGAATTTGAGCGCACCGGCCATGAGCCGCACCCTGTCGCGCATCCGCGACGCCATCGGCGACCCCGTCTTCGTGCGCTCCGGGCGCGGCCTGACGCCCACCCCGCGCGCGCTGGAATTGCGCGAGCAGGTGCGCAGCGTGGTGGAGCAGGCGCACGCCGTCTTCACTTCCGGCCGGGAAATCGACCTGCGCACGCTGGAACGTACCTTCAGCCTGTGCGCCAACGACGTATTTGTCGGCGCGTATGGCGGCAAACTGCGCGACCTGCTGGCCATCCATGCGCCGCACACGGCGCTGCGCTTCGTGCCAGAAGGCGATGGCGCCACGGAAAACGACGCCCTGCACGCGGGCCGCATCGACCTGTACATCAGCGCCCGGCGCGCCTTTGCACCAGACATCAAGCTGCAGCATCTGTTTTCCAGCAGCTTTGTCGGCATCGCCCGCAGCGACCATCCGATCTTCGACGGCCCCATCAACCTCGACAGCTTTACCGAGCACGAACATATCAGCGTCTCGCGGCGCGGCCTGGCGCGCGGCCCGTTCGACACGGCCCTGGCCGAGCGGGGCTACGCGCGCCGAGTCTCGCTGATCACGCCCAATTTTCAGTCTGCCATCTTCGCCGTCGCCGATTCGCGCCTGCTGCTGCCGCTGATGCCCGCGCCCCTGCTGCCCATCGTCGAGCGGCTGGGCTTGAAGCTACGACAGTTCCCGCTGCCCATTCCCGTCGACAATGTCGACGTGTTTCAGGCCTGGCACCCGCGCCTCGATCACGACCATGCGCACCGCTGGCTGCGCCGCATGATCAAGGAGCTGTGCGGCAGCACGCCGCCGGACGCTTAGGGTCTGAGCCCCAGCATCATTGCACCAGACGCAATTCAGACTTCATTAATTATCAATTTTCACAAGATTAACGGCTACCTATACTGCGTGGAATGATTCTCATCCACGGAGTTCCCTGTGTCCGCTGTACTGCTACCCGGCGCCGTCCCGACGGCGCCGCCTCCCCCTTCACCGCCCGCGCCCCCCGTTTTCGGCCTGCGCCTGGCCACGGGCCTGGCCGGCGTGCTGCTGGCCGTGCTGGTGTCCGGCCTGAATGAAAACATCACCAAGGTCGCGCTGGCCGATATCCGCGGCGCCATGGGCATCGCGCGCGACGACGCCAGCTGGCTCGTCGCCCTGTATGCGGCCGCCTCGGTGTCGGCCATGGCGTTTGCGCCGTGGTGCTCCGTCACCTTCTCGCTGCGCCGCCTGACGGCCACCGCCATCCTCGTCTGCATGGCCGCCGGCCTGCTATGCCCGTTCGCACCGAACTTGTCCGTGCTGATGTTCCTGCGCGTGGTGCAGGGCGCGGCCGGCGGCGCCCTGCCGCCCATGCTGATGACGGTGGCGCTGCGCTTCCTGCCGCCGAATATCAAGCTGTATGGCCTGGGCGGCTATGCGCTGAGCGCCACCTTTGGCCCGAGCCTGGGCACGCCGCTGGCGGCCTTCTGGGCCGAGTACCTGGGCTGGCAATGGGCCTTCTGGCAAGTCGTCCCGGGCAGCATCGTCGCTCTGCTAATGGTGTCCTGGGGCTTGCCGCAAGACCCGCTGCGCCTGGAGCGCTTCCGCCAGTTCGACTGGCGCGGCCTGCTGCTTGGCCTGCCCGCCATCAGCATGCTGGTGGTCGGCATGCTGCAGGGCGAGCGCCTGGCATGGTTCGCCTCGCCGCTGATCTGCGTGCTGCTGGGGGGCGGTCTCCTGCTGCTGGTGCTGTTTTTCATCAACGAGTGGTCGCATCCGCTGCCGTTCTTCAAACTGCAGCTGCTGTCGCGGCGCAACCTCAGCCACGCCCTGCTGACCCTGGGCGGCGTGCTGTTCGTGCTGCTGGCCGTAATCCTGATTCCCTCGTCCTACCTGGCGCAGGTGCACGCCTATCGCCCGCTGCAAACGGCGCCCGTGATGCTGATGGTGGCGCTGCCGCAGTTGATCGCCCTGCCGCTGGTGGCCGCCCTGTGCAATATCCGCGCGGTCGACTGCCGCTGGGTACTGGCCATCGGCCTGGCCCTGCTGGCCCTGTCCTGCGTGCTCGGAGCGCGCATGTCGCCGGACTGGATACGCACGCATTTCTACCTGCTGCAAGCGGTACAGATCTTTGCGCAACCCATGGCCGTGATCCCCTTGCTGCTGCTGGCCACCACGGGCCTGGCGCCGCAGGATGGCCCATTCGCCTCGGCCTGGTTCAACACCATCAAGGGCATGTCGGCCGTCGTCGCCACCGGCGTGCTCGATGCGCTGATCACGCGCCGCAATCATTTCCATTCGACGGTGCTCAGCGAGCGCCTGGGCAACCTGCCGACCGCCGTGGACGTACCGGGTTTGGCACAGCGCATGCATGCGCAAGTCGTCACCCTGACCTCGTCCGACCTGTACCTCACCGTGGCCATGATCGCGCTGGCCATGATCCTGATCATTCCCATCCTGCCGACGCGCGTCTATCCGCCGCGCGCCGCTTGAGTTTTCATTTTTACGAAAGAGCCTCACCATGAATGTCCCCATCCTGCGCTCGCGCGCTTTTATCCTCGGCCTGGCCCTGCTGGCCTGCGCCCTCGCCTTTTGCGCCTGGCAAATGCTATTCGCCCATGGCGATGAACAAAGCACCGACGACGCCTTTGTCAGCGCCGACTACACCGTACTGTCCCCCAAGGTGGGGGGCATCGTGCGGGAAGTGCTGGTGGAAGACAACCAGACTGTCACGGCGGGTGATCTGCTGGCGCGCATCGACGACCGCGACTACCAGGCCGCCGCCGCCTCGGCCCGCGCCGAAGTAGCCGGCGCCGAGGCGCAGCTGGACCATGCCCGCTCCACCTTGCAGCGCCAGCAATCGGTGATCGAACAAGCCACCACCCTGGTCGACGCCAACCAGGCGGAAGACAAACTGGCGCAGCAGGAACTGGCCCGTTCGCAGCATCTGGCCGGCCAGGGCGCGGGGAGCGTGCAGAACGCGCAGCAGGCGCAATCGCGCTTCGACGTGAGCCGCGCACGCCTGGCGCAAAACCGCGCCGCCCTGGTTTCCACCCGCAAGCAGACGGAAATTTTGCAAGCGCAGCAAGGCGCGGCAGAAGCGGCCCTGCTGCGCGCCCACGCCAGCCTGCAACGGGCCGAACTTGATTTGTCGCATACGCAGCTGCGCGCCCCCATCGACGGCATCGTGGGACGCCGTGCCGTGCGCGTCGGCGCCCTGGTAACTCCCGGCGCCAGCCTGATGGCCGTGGTGCCCTTGAACCGCAGCTTCGTCGTCGCCAACCTGCAGGAAACTCAGCTGACCCACGTGCGCCAGGGCCAGCCCGCCAGCATCGCCGTCGACGCCTATCCGGGCGTGCTCCTGCACGGCACGGTGCACAGCATCGCGCCCGCCACAGGCGTGACGTTTGCCGCCATCGCGCCGGAAAACGCCACCGGCAATTTCACCAAGGTGGTGCAGCGCATCCCCGTCAGGATCGCGCTCGATCCCGGCCAGGATGGCGAACATCGCCTGCGCGTGGGCATGTCGGCCGAAGTGCGCATCGATACGGCCGTGCGCCGCCAACAGCTGCAACAGGTGAGCGCACGATGAAAGCACTGGTACTCATCACGGCCCTGGGCCTGGCCGGCTGCGGCAGCGTCGGCACCGACTTCCAGCGCCCGCACAACGATCTGGGACAGCAATGGCGCCAGGCGGAGGATGCCCGTTTCACCGCAAGGCAGGATGGCGCCATCGAGCAGCGCTGGTGGGACAGCTTTGGCGATACCACCCTGTCGTCCTTGCTGCAGCGCGCCGCCGGCGCCAACCTCGACGTGCTGGCGGCAAGCAGCCGGCTGCAACAAAGCCGCGCCGCGCGCGGCGTGGCCGGTGCCGCGCAAAGCCCATCCCTGGGCGCGAATGGCAGCTATGGCCGCGCGCGTAACAGTGCACAAGGCTTGAGCGACCCGTCGCGCAACGACGGCCAATCCGCCTACAGCCTGTGGCAAAGCAATCTCGATGCAGCCTGGGAGCTGGACCTGTGGGGCCGCGTGCGGCGCGAAGTGGAAGCGGCCGACGCCAGGGTCGAGGTGGCCCTGGAAACGCAACGCGGCGTGCTGCTGGCCGTGCTGGCCGAAACGGCGCGCGACTACATCGAGTTGCGCGGCGCGCAGCAGACGCTGGCCATCACGCAGCAGCTGCTCGATATCGCCCGCCATACCCTAGACCTGACCCGCATCCGCCTGCAGGAAGGCGCGGCGACTCAGCTCGACGAGGCCGAGGCGGCGGCCCACGTGGCCACCATCGAAGCGCGCCTGCCGCCGCTGCAGCAGCGCGAAGCGCGCCTGGGCAATGCCCTCGCCCTCTTGCTGGCGCTGCCGCCGCAGTCCCTGCAGGCGGAACTGGCGGCGGGCAAGGGCATTCCCACAGTGGCCATGCAGGTGCAGCTGGGTGTGCCGAGCAGCCTGGCCGGGCGGCGCCCCGACATCCGCCGCGCCGAAGCGCAGCTGCACGCGGCCACGGCCGCCATCGGCGTGGCGCAAGGCGATTTTTATCCGCGCATCACGCTCTCGGGCAGCATCGGCTTGCAAGCGATGCAGCTGTCCGACATCGGCTGGGACGCCAAGCGCTTTGCCTTCGGCCCCGGCTTCAGCGTGCCCCTGTTCGACGGCGGCCGCCTGCGCGGCAATCTGCAATTGCGCGAGGCGCAGCAGCAGGAAGCGGCCATCGCCTACCGCCAGACGGTGCTGGCCGCCTGGCACGAAGTGGAAGATGCGCTATCTGGCTACCAGGCCAACGCCCGCCGCCAGGCTAGCCTCGATGAAGCCGTCAAGCAGGGACGGCGGGCGCTGGGCAGCGCGGAACTGCAGTACCGCCAGGGCGGCACGGACTTGATCAACGTGCTGCATGTGCAAAACACTTTATTGAACAACGAAGCGGCGCTGGTCGACAGCCACGCCACCGCTTCGCTGTCGCTGGTCCAGGTCTACAAGGCGCTGGGCGGCGGCTGGCAAGCATTTTCAACCACCTCGCAAGGAAGCATGCCATGAAACCGAATCCCGCACACTTTTCCATCCACGACGTCAGCGACTTTCCCATCGTGCGCTTTCGCCCTGAAACGGCCGTCACCGGCTATGCTCCGCTGTGGGAAAACGACATGGACGCCCTGCTGCGCCATGGTGTACCGTTCGTCATGCTGTTCGAAGAGGAACGCAGCGACGAAGCGCACATCGACCGCAAGCGGCGCGGCCTGTGGCTCAAGCACAACAAGGTAGCGCTGGCCGCCCTTTGCCGGGGCCTGGTGTCAGTCGAGGCGGACGCGGAACAACGCGCGCGCCTGCAGGCGATGACGGCGGGCGCCATGAAAGCCTTTGGTATCGTGCAGGAAGTGGCGGCCACGCGCGAACAGGCCGAGGCCCTGATGGTGTGGCTGCTGGGCAGCGGCCAGATGGCGCGGCCGCGCGCGGCGGACGTCTGGTGAATCAGGCGGCCCTGCGGACCGCGCTTCTGGCAGGGATGACGCACACGTCGCCATCGCTGTTGGTCGCCGTCGTCAGGGCGATGCCGTACAGCGCGGCAAGGGCCGGCACGGCGCCGGCACCGCTGGCGAGATCGGCGACCAGCTGGCCCGAGCGCACCAGCAGCAGCCGCTCGAAGCCCAGCAAGGCATGATTGATGTCGTGCAGGATGGCGACGACGGCGTGGCCGCGCGCGGCACAGAACTGCTGCAGGCTATCGAGCAGATCGAACTGCAGACCGGGATCGAGCGCCGCCAGCGGTTCGTCGACCAGTATCAAGCCATCCTGCACATCCCACATCTGCGCGAAGATGCGCGCCAGCTGCACCCTGGCCTGTTCGCCGCCGGACAGGGTGTCCAAACGGCGGCCCAGCAGATGCGCGGCATGCGCCAGGGCGGCCGCGTCCTGCACGATCCGCTCCAGTTGCGGGTCGGCCAGGCGCGCCACCCGCCCCAGGCCGATCACCAGCTCGCACTGCAATCCGAAGGCCACGTTCGAACCTTGCGGCAGGACGGCCCGGCGCAGCGCCAGTTCGGCCAGCGGCCACTGCGCCAGCGGCCGGCCCGCGAACGCCACCTGGCCCGCCTGCGGACGCAGTTCGCGCGCCAGCAGTTTGAGCAGGGTCGACTTGCCCGCGCCGCTGGGACCGAGGATGGCGATGCGCTCGCCGGCATGTACCTGCACATTGAAGGGACCGAAGTACTGCTGGCCCAGTTGCGTGGTGGCGAAAGAGAGTTCCAGCAGGGGCGTCATGCTTATCCTTTCAGGTGCTGCTGTGGCGGAAGCGCCGCAACAGCATCAGGAAAAATGGCCCGCCCAGCAAGGCCGTGAAAATACCGACGGGGACTTCCGCGGGAATGGCGACCGTGCGCGCCAGCGTGTCGCCCAACAGCAGCAGCAAGCCGCCCATCAGCATGCCCAGCGGCAGCACGCGGCGCTGGTCGGCCCCCATCCATGTGCGCACCAGGTGCGGCGCGATCAGGCCGATGAAGCCGATGCCGCCGCACCAGGCGACGGCAAAACCCGTCAGCACGGCCACCAGCACAATCACCTGTGTGCGCAACCGGCCCACGTCGATGCCCACGTGCAGCGCCTGCGCTTCGCCCAGCGCCAGTGCATTGAGTGAACGCATCAGGAAACGCGTGGCCCACAGCGCGCAGGCCAGCACCAGCAGCAAGGCCGCTACCTGGCGCCAGCTGCCGGCCGACAGCGAGCCGAGGGTCCAGAAAGTCAGGGTGCGTAACTGGTCGTCGCTGGCCAGGTAAATGCACAGGCCCATGACAGCCACCGTGATGGCGTTCAGCGCCACGCCCGTCAGCAGCAGGCCGACGATGGAACCGGGCGTGGCCCAGCGGGCGACCCTGTCGAGCAGCACGCAAATGAGCATGGCGCCGGCAAACGCGGCGGCCGGTAATAGCCATACGCGCAACTCGGGCGCCACGTGCAGGCTGGCCGCGAAGACGATGGTGGCCGCGCCCGCGCAGGCGGCGCCGCTGCTCACGCCCAGCAGCCCCGGGTCGGCCAGCGGATTGCGAAACAGCCCTTGCGTCAAGCCGCCGGCCAGCGCCAGCGCGGCGCCGATCAAGATGGAGAACAGGGCGCGCGGCAGGCGGATATGCCACAGCACATAGGCGCCGCCGGACTGCGCCGCGTCGCCAGATTGAAACGGCGCCAGCCAGTCTGCCAGGGTCACCGGCACGGCACCTGCCTGCACGGCGGCGAGCAAACCGCAAGCCAGTGCGGCGGCCAGCAGCCCGCCTGCGCTCCAGCGTGGCCAGCGCCACGGAGCAACGGACACCACGGAGGCCACGTTCATGCGGCCATGGCTTGCGCGACGGCCGCGTCCAGGTCGGCCAGCGCCTGCGGCATGCGCGGGCCAAAGCCCAGCAGCAGCATGGCTTCCAGCGAGACGATGCGGTGCTTGCGGCCGGCCGGCGTCTGCGCCAGCCCTGGCAGTTTCAATATGCCATCCACGCCGCCCGAGGCCTTCAGCCCTTGGTCCGTGACGAGGACGAGGTCGGGCCGCGCGGCGATCACGGCTTCGGGCGTGAGCGGCTTGTAGCCGGAGAATCCACCCTGCCCGCCCATCACGTTGACGGCGCCCGCATACGCCAGCATGGCGTCGGCGCCCGTCTCGCGCCCACCCACCATCACCTGGTTGGGCGCATGGGCGAGGATGAACAATACGCGCACGGGCGCGTGGCTGCGCTGGCCCACCTTGGCCAGGGCGCCGTTCCACTGCTGTTGCAAGGCTTGCGCCAGGCGCGCGGCGGGGTCAGTACGTCCCGTGATCTGGCCCACCTGTTTTACCCGTGCGAGCGAGCCTTCGAATTTGTTATTTGCGTTCAGCACCGCCACCGGCACGCCCGCGTCGCGCACCTGGCGCAGCACCGCTTGCGGCCCCGCTTCCTCGGTGGCGATCAGCTGCGTGGGCGCCAGCGACAGCACGCCTTCGACCGACAGGGTGCGCGCGTAACCAACCTGCGGCAGTTGTTGCGCCACTGCCGGATACAGCGAGGTGGTATCGACGCCCACCAGTTCGCCCTGCGCCTCGAGCGCATAGATGATTTCCGTCAGGGCGCCGCCGACGCTGACGATGCGCCGCGCCTTGATAATCGGCTTGGCCGCGTCGCTGACGGCGGCCAGCACCTGCATCGGCGCTGCCAGCGCCAGCGCTCCCGCGCCCATTTTTTTCAGCGCGATGCGGCGCGCCACGCTGGCGGCGATCATGCGGCGCATAGTTCGCCCTCCTGCGCCACTCTTTCGACGATATGGCGCCATTCGCACAACTCATGCACGCCCGGCTTGCGTTCGCCGAAAAACATGACGATGGTGTCGCCCTTGGCATCGAACAGTTCCACGGACGTCACCAGACCATCGACGGTCGGTTTTTTCACCACCCAGGCGCTGGCGATCTGGTCGTCGCGCAAATGCAGGTTGAAGCGCGTGTCGAGGACGTTGATCCATGGCCCCATCACGGCGATCTTGTGCACGGGGCCAGAATGGATCTGGATCATGCCGGCATTGCCGACGAAAGCCATGATGGACACTTTTTCGAGGGCTGCGCTATTGAGCAGGTCAAGCACGCAGGATTTGTCGATCTGCTGCACGAAGCGCGCTTCGGCCAGGCGCAGGCCCTGCAGGCGCGAGACCGAGTATTTTTTCAGCACGGTGAAAAAATCATGCGTGTCGCGCAAGTCGGCCCAGGCGGCGCGAAAACCGGCCACGTCGATCTGCGCGTCGGGCAATTCCGCCGGCGGCGGCGCCGCCGCCGTCACGGCGATGCCTGCCGCCTGGTCCGCGTCCGCAAAGCGCGCCACCAGCGCATCGTAAGCGGCCAGGTCGCTTTGCGGCTTGAGGAAAATCTTGTGCACAGCATGGCCGGCCGCATCGAAAAATTGCAGGCTGCGCTGCACTTCTTGCTCTCCCATCTCGCGTACGGCAAAGCCATGCGCCCAGTGGCGGTAAAACACGCGCAAGTCGATGTCGCCACCGAGCACCAGGCCCACGTGGTTGTTGTGGCTGGCCTTGCGGTAGACGCCCGTCTTTTCATGCACGCATGAGGCGTTGCGCGTCAGCGCCATGACTTCGCCCAGCGGTTCCAGGGCGGCAATGATGGCGGGCCAGTCGGCCTGCAGGCGCTCGGCACCCAGCAAGGCGCCATCGGCCAGCGACAGGCCAGCATGCGCGGCAATCATCTCGCCTTCGGAAATGCCCAGGTCCTCGGCGATGTCGCGGTGGCGGGCTTTTTTCTCACGGCGCAGGCGGGCAAATTCACTGGTGACCAGCTCGGTATTGCAAATGGGGAAGGTGCTCGACACGGTGTCTCCTTTCAAGGCGAACACTGGCTGGCAGGGGCTGGCTGGTGGTGGTGGAATCTTGAAATCAATTATAAATGAGAATCATTCGCAATCAAGACTTATTTATGTTCAAAATTTCCGCGCAAAAAAAGCGCCGCGACAGGAAACCCGTCGCGGCGCCAAAGGAGACCGATCGATACAGCCGATCAGTTCAGGAAAAAAGTTCAGGCGCTCGCCTGCACGGCCGGCATGGCCGCCACCTTGGGCGAGGGCCGCTGCGCCAGCAAGACCACGGCGGCCAGTACCATGGCGCCGCCCAGCAATTGCGTGCCGCTGACGGATTCCTTCAGCAAAGTCACGCCGAACGCCATCGTGATGACAGGTTCAAAGGTGGAAATGATGGAGGCCTTGGCCGCGCCGATTTGCGCCACGCCGGCAAAGAAGGCGGCAATCGCGATGGCCGTCGAGAACAGGGCGATGGCGCTGACGGCCAGCCAGCCCGTCGCCGTGCCCGGCAAGGACACGCCTTGCCACAACGCAATCGCAGTATTCGACAGGCCAGCCGTGCCCAGGATCACCACGCAAGCGGCCAATGGGTGAATATTCTCGCGGCTTTTCGACAGGCTGTTGCCAAATAGGATGTACACGGCGTACACGCCGGCCGCCATCAATGCCAGGGTGATGCCGATGGGCTGCCCCTGCAGCTTGCCACCCAGGGTGATGGCCATGCCGGCAATCGCCAGCGCCATCAGCACCAGCATGCGGCGGTCCAGCTTTTCCCAGCCCAGCGCCAGCGCGAGGATGGTCACCAACACGGGATACACGTACAGCAACATGCCGCACAGGCCGCTGCTGGCATACATCAGGGCATTGAAATAGCCTTGCGACTGGGCCGTGTACATCAGGCCCATCAGCATGTAGCCGGCCAGCAAGCGGCCGCGTGGCAAGCGCCAGCCGCCCAGCCACACCAGCGGCAGCAGCAACATGGCGGCGATGACGAAACGCAAGGCCAGCATGGTCGACGGGTTGACCCCGGACGCATATGCCGCCTTGGCAAACACAGCGGAACTGCCGAAACCGGCGGCCGACAGCAACACCAGCGCAACAGCGCGGCGATCAGACATGACTAACCTCTTTGAGTACACCTGGGCAAACCTGCTGCGCATCGCGACGGTTTTCCCAGGCGTTGTAAATATAAATGCCAGGTAAGGCTGGGGAAGATTCATGCGTGAATCATATTGCGGGTCACTTCACGCATAGCCGGCATCATATTCGCTTGCGCAAAATGAAACAAACCAATATTCTTAACGGATAGGCTCAATATTACTTAGCCTCAACGAGAAGGCTCCCCCGCATGTCACGTCCTTTGCCACCGCTCGCCGCCCTGCATGCCTTCGAGGCGGCCGCCCGCCATGAAGGTTTCCAGCGCGCGGGCGAAGAATTGCATGTCTCGGCCGGCGCCATCGGCCATCACGTGAAACAGCTGGAAGCGTGGCTGGGCGTGGTGCTGTTCCAGCGCCTGCCGCGCGGCGTGGTGCTCACCAGCGCCGGCCAGCGCTATGCGGCCTCGCTGGGCCCCATCCTCAACCAGCTGGCCGATGTGTCCGAGCAGGCGCGGCGCCAGGGCGATGACAAGGTGGTGACGGTGACTGCCACCAGCTCGCTTGTCTCGCGCTGGCTGATGCCGCGCCTGGGCCGGCTGCGCGACCGCTATCCGCAGATCGAACTGCGCGTGCTGGCGTCGATGCACCCGGTCGACCTGGTGCGCGATGGCGTGGACGTGGCCATCCGCCTGGGGCCGGGCCGCTATCCGGGCCTCAAAGTCGATTTATTGATGGAAGAATGGTTTTCCGCCGTCTGCAGCCCCGGCTTTCGCGCCAACGCGGCCAGCCTGCGCCAGCCCGCCGACCTGCTGCGCTATCCGCTGCTGCACGACGAGCCGGAAGTACACCTGCCCGGCGAAATCGACTGGACGCGCTGGCTGCACAGCTGCGGCGTGCATTACAGCGGCAATAGCGGCAACAGCGGCGCGCGCTTCTCGCACACGTATTTATGCCTGGACGCGGCCGCCAGCGGCCAGGGCGTGGCCATCGCCGCCAGCCCGCTGATCGGCGACGATCTGCGCTCGGGCCGCCTGGTGCGCGTATTCGAACACGCGGTGCGCGGCCCCCACTGCTATTACCTGCTGCGCTCACCCCAGGCGGAAACGCGCCCCCTCGTGCACGCATTCTGCGAATGGCTGATCGCCGAGGCGCGCGCCGACCAGGAAACCGTCTGGCCCACCGTGGAGACAGCATGACGAACAGGGAACTGGCGCGCAGCGCCCAATTTATTGTCCAGCATGAATATGAAGAGGCCAGCGTGACGGCGGCCGATGGCCGGCAAACCAGCCTGGGGGAATTCTATGGCGACCCGGCCGTGGCCCTGATCGACATCAATGAGCGATGGTGTGCTGTGGCAGGCGAGGGATTGATGCTGTGTCGGCTGGAACAGCCGTTCGGGCAGTGCGTGGAATATTACCGCCAGCCAGGCGACGTGCGCTGGATCACGGCTTTACGGCAAACGGGACCGTTTGCGCTGGAGTGGCAGGATGAGGGTGGCGATTGGCACAGCCTTGTCTTTGAGGCGGCGGATGTGTCGGGTTACGCGCCAGGGCGCTAACCCGACCTACGCCAGCGGCGCTGAATGGCTCGTAGGTCGGCTTAGCGCGCAGCGCGTAAGCCGACAACACCATTACAGTTTAATAAAGTGCTCGCGGTAATATTTCAGTTCTTCGATCGACTCCAGGATATCGGCCAGTGCCGTGTGCTTCTGGTGTTTCTTGAAACCGGTGGCGATTTCCGGCTTCCAGCGCTTGCACAACTCTTTCAGCGTCGATACGTCAACATTGCGATAGTGGAAGAACGCTTCCAGCTTCGGCATGCCGCGCACCATGAAGCGGCGGTCCTGGCCGATGGTGTTGCCGCACATGGGCGACTTGCCTGCCGGCACGTATTTCTTCAGGAACGCGATCAGTTCCGCCTCCGCCTGCGCTTCCGTCACGGTCGACGCCTTCACCTTGTCGATCAGGCCGGAGCGGCCGTGCGTGCCCTTGTTCCAGGCATCCATCTTGTTCAGGGTTTCATCCGACTGGTGAATCACGAACACGGGGCCTTCGGCCAGCAGGTTCAAATGCATATCCGTCACCACCACCGCCACCTCGATGATGCGGTCGGTATCGGGTTCCAGGCCCGTCATTTCCATGTCGACCCAGACCAGATTCATCTCATTTGGACGTGCCGGCACCGCAGGTGCTGGGGTGGATGCAGAGGTGGGTGCAGTTAAGTCGGTCGCTTGTGACATAATTCTCTCTTGGCCTAATCAAACTAAATAATCAGCCATTTTCTCACAGGCACAGAATGTATTCACTCGCGTTTTCGATTTTGTTTGTATCCGTCCTCGTTTTGACCCTCGCAGTGCGCTTCTGGCTCGCTTCGCGGCAGATTCGCCACGTGCTGGCCCACCGCTCTGCAGTCCCACCCGAATTCGTGGAAAAGATCCCGCTGGCCGCCCACCAGAAGGCGGCCGACTACACGGTGGCCAAGACCAAGTTCGGCGTGCTAACCCTGCTGATCAACTATGCCGTGCTGATCGGTTTTACTTTGCTGGGCGGCTTGCAATGGCTGGCGCTATACCTGAATGAATGGATGGGAGCGGGTTCGCCCATGCTGTACCAGATTGGCCTGATCGCCGCCTTTGCCGCCATTTCCGGCCTGATCGACCTGCCTTTCGATTACTACCGCCAATTTGTGCTAGAACAACGTTTCGGCTTCAACACCATGGCACGCAAGCTGTTCTTTACTGACATGCTCAAGGGCGTGGGTCTGGGAGCCGTCATCGGCCTGCCCCTGATCTGGGTCGTGCTGACCCTGATGGCCAAGTCGGGCGACCTGTGGTGGCTGTATGCATGGTTCGTCTGGAGCGGCTTCCAGTTGCTGATGATGGTGTTGTTTCCCACCGTCATCGCCCCCCTGTTTAACAAATTCACGCCGCTGGCCGATGACTCCTTGAAAAGCCGCATCGAAGGCTTGATGCAGCGCGTGGGTTTCGCCTCGAAAGGCTTGTTCGTCATGGATGGCTCGAAGCGCAGCGCCCACGGCAATGCGTATTTCTCGGGTTTTGGCGCCAACAAGCGCATTGTCTTCTTCGACACCCTGCTGTCGCGCCTGGCGCCGCAGGAAATCGAAGCCGTGCTGGCGCATGAACTGGGCCATTTCAAGCTCAAGCACATCGTCAAGCGCATCGCCATGATGTTCGTCATCTCGCTGGGCTTTCTGGCCCTGCTGGGCTTCCTGAAGACGCAGCCGTGGTTTTACGCGGGCCTGGGCATCGATCCCGTCGCCCTGGCGCTGACGGGCCAGCCGACGGACGCGCTGGCCCTGCTGCTATTCATGTTGGCCTTGCCCGTTTTCACTTTCCTGCTGGGACCGCTGACGTCGCTCAGCTCGCGCAAGCACGAATTCGAAGCCGACGCCTTTGCCGCCACGCACACGCAGGCCGACGACCTGGTCTCGGCCCTCGTGAAAATGTATGAAGACAATGCGTCGACCCTGACGCCCGACCCGCTGCACTCGGCCTTCTATGACTCACACCCGCCGGCCAGCGTGCGCATCCGCCACCTGAAAGGGGCTTCCACATGAATACGCCATCGACTTCGCAAGGCCTGACCCAACTGTCCTGCGCGCCGCGCCAGCAGGCGCTGGGCGACACCGACATCGCCACCCTGCATGCCCTGCTGCCCCAGTGGACCTTGCAAAATGGCAAGCTGTGCCGCGACTTCGGCTTCAAGAATTACTACCAGACCCTGGCGTTCGTGAACGCCCTGGCCTATATGACACACACGCAAGACCACCATCCGGAGCTCATCATTACTTATAAAACCTGCACCGTGCGCTACGACACGCACTCGGTCAACCAGGGCGCCGGCGGCCTGTCCGAAAACGACTTCATCTGCGCCGCCAAGGCTGACCTCATCTACCAGAGCAGCCAGGTGGCCCCATGAGCGAAGGCAAGTTAACTGGCGTCATCATCGCCGCCCACGGCCGCCATTACCTGGCCGACGTGGATGGCGCCAAGCTGCAATGCGTAACGCGCGGCAAGAAAACCAATGTGGCCGTGGGCGACATCGTGCACCTGACGCGCACGTCCAACGACCAGGCCGTCATCGACCGCATCGAGGAGCGCAAGACCCTGCTGTACCGCTCGGACCAGTACAAATCGAAATTGCTGGCGGCCAATTTGACGCAACTGTTCATCGTCGTCGCGACGGAACCGGGCTTCGCCGACGACCTGATCTCGCGCTCGCTGGTGGCGGCCGACGCGGCAGGCATCGAGGCGCGCATCATCCTGAATAAAACGGACGTGACGGCCTCGCTGGACAGAGCCCGCGAACGCCTGCTGCCGTATTCTTCGATGGGCTATCCCGTCGATGAAGTGTCGGCGCGCGCCGAACCGGAGCACGCCGTGGCCACCCTGGCACCGCTACTGGCGGGCCAGTCGTCTATCCTCATCGGCCAGTCGGGCATGGGCAAGTCGTCGCTGATCAACCTGCTGGTGCCCGATGCGGACATCGCCGTGCGCGAAATCTCGGCCGCGCTCGACACGGGCAAGCACACGACGACCTTTACGCGCCTGTACAAACTCGATGAACTGGGTGTCAACAGTTCCATCATCGATTCGCCCGGCTTCCAGGAATTCGGCCTGTACCACCTGTCCGAAGGCATGCTGGAGCGGGCCTTCCGCGAATTCCAGCCTTACCTGGGCGGTTGCAAGTTCTACAACTGCCGCCACCTGATCGAGCCGCAGTGCGCCATCCTGCAAGCCTTGTCTGAAGGCAAAATCTCCAGAATGCGCCATACCCTGTATGGCCAGCTGCTGCACGAATCGGCCCAGACCCTCTACTGACCGCCGCCGGTCGCGTCCGCCATGGTGTGGCGGCGCGACCATGCAAATTTAATACCAGCCACAGCTCGACCGGAAAAATTAAATTCCGTTGCACAGCCAGCTTTCCGCGTTTAATCCCAAAAACCATCCGCCACCGTTTTTATGCAGTTCAGCGCACGAAACCGGCATTTCATCACCGTCTGCTGGTGATGGCGATGGGCATTTGCTACCTTGACATCAGTCCCTGCAGGAAACCTGGCAGAGATCATCCGGTCCAAATCCTATCCTCAACCCTGATTGAAGGTGAATGTCATGCATACCCCACGTCTTTTCCCGTTTGCCGCCGCCGCACTGTTGTCGCTAGCCAGCGCCAGCGCCCTGGCGCAAGCGACCCCGCAACATGCCGACAGCGTACGCGTTACCGTCAGTTCGCCGCACAGCGTCACCGCGCAGGAAGCGCTGGAAATCGAGCAACAGTACCTGCTGTCGAATCAGCAGATCCTCGTGGTGCGCGAACAGAACCAGCATTTCTACGGCCGCCTGAGCGACAAGAACGGACGCCACGACAAGGCGGAAGTCGAAATCTTTCCCCAGGCGCCAGGCCTGTTCGTCACACGACGCGGAGCCACCTTTGCTTTCAGTAATGCTGGCGAGCACGTGGTGATCGACGATGCCCAGTATCTGCCGGGACTGCGCATGCCCGCCGACAGCCGCACGGCCATGCGGCTCGAAGGCGCGCATTCGGTGCGGCTCGTCTCGCGCTAGACTATCCCCATGCGGCAGCGGCAGCCGCCCCGTGCAGGCCTGCGCGCGCGAAATCTGCCTGCCACACTGGACAATTGCTCCCCAATGCAGCTTACAATGCAGTGACATATGGCCTGGCGCCCGCAGGCCATCACCACTGTTTTGCGGGGAGATTTGTCGAATGGAAATGTTCGCGCTCGAGCATGAAATAGCGCAGTGGGAAAGCGAGCTGCCGTCGCTGCGCGACGCCGGGCGCGTACCGCACTTGCTGTTGCTGTCCTGGCATCTGCGGCAACGCGACTGCCTGCGCGCCAGCCAGCTCGGCGAGGAAGCCCGCGTGCTGCTGCCGCTGGCCGGCTTGGACTCCGCCGCGCTGGAACAGGCGCAGGCGCGCTTGCAACTGGTGCAGGCGGAACTCGAGTGGCTACATGGCGAACTGGATGTTGCCGAGAAACACGCCTGGGCGGCGCACGCCATCCTGTGTGCGCACGGCAACGGTGCTGGCTGCGCCGACGCCCACTGGCTGCTCTCGTCGATCGCGGTTGACCGGGGCGACCATGCCCGCTGCGACGCCGAATTGCTGGCGGCGGCGGAGCAGGCGCGCAGCGCCGGCGATGCGATGCGTGCCAGCCTGGCCAACGCGGCCATGGCGCGCTGGGCCGTCTTGCGCGATGCGCCAGCCGCCCAGGCACGCTGGGGCAGGCACTTCCAGGCTGACAGCGCCAGCGGCAAGCTGCCAGCGCCGCTGGCAGCCTGGGTGCATGACTTCCGCGGCTTGCTGGCGCACAAATCGCGCGACCTGGGCGCGGCCGCCGGCCACTACATGCAAAGCTATGAGGCGGCGCTGGAAAGCGGGCAACTGCGCGGCGCGATCACGGCCGCCATCAATATCGGCGACTGTTTCTCCAGCCTCAACGACAACGAATCGGCCCTCGAATGGATGCAGTGCGCGCTGGACCTGGCGCGCCCCACCGGCTGGCCGCGCAGCATCGGCGCCTGCCAGACGCATACGGCCGAAACCATGCGCAAGCTGGGACGCCTGGCCACCGCCGAAGGCTTGCTGCGCGAAGCGCTGCACATCCTGGCCCCCGTGTCGGGCGCACGCACGTATGCCAACGCGCTGTTCCACCTGGGCGAACTGAGCCTGGACAAGGGCGACTACGACACGGCGCTCGACGCCTTCAGCCGGCTGGCGCAACGCGCCGAAGCGCTGGGCCAGGCCGATTTTCGCAGCATGGCCCAGCGCGGTAGCGCCCACGCACTGTCCTATCTGGACCGCCCGGACGAAGCGCTGCAGGCGGCCGAGCGGGCGCGGCAGCTGGCCACGGCGCAGGGCGACGCCATGCACCAGGTGGCGGCGCTGCGCGTCTTGTCCATGCTGCATGCGCGCCATGAGCTGCCGCCGCCGGCAGACATGCAAGAACGCAATCCAGCCCTGCATTTCCTGCACCAGGCGCTGCAGGTAGCCTGTTCCATTGAAGGCTATTCGCCGCCCGGCGAACTGCTCGATGCGCTGGCGCGCGAATACGCGCATGCGGGCGACTATGCGCGCGCCTACGATATTGCCCTCGATGCGGGCGTGGCGCGCGAAAAAAGCCACACCCAGCAAGCCGCCAACCGCGCCACCGCCATGCAGGTCTACCACCAGACCGAACATGCGCGCTCGGAAGGCTATCATCACCGCGAACTGGCCGCCTCCGAAGCACGCCGCGCCGAAGTATTGCAACAGACCAGCGACACCCTGGAACGGCTGTCGGCCATCGGCCAGGAAATCACCACCCACCTCGACGCCAGCGCCGTGTTCCAGGTACTCGATCGCCACGTGCATGCCTTGCTGCCAGTCAACACCTTCGCCGTCTACATGCTCGATGCGTCGGGCACGGCGCTGCGCCGCGCGCACGGCATGGAAGCGGGCCGGCCCCTGTCCGACAACGCCATTCCCCTGAGCAATCCGCGCGCCTACTCCGTGCGCTGCCTGCTGGAGCGGCGCGAAGTGTATATCGACCAGGTGCCGCCCAAGCGCCACGCCTACACCGTGCCGGGCACCCTGCATAACCAGAGCGTGCTGTATGTGCCCTTGACGGTGGGCGAGCGCGTGCTGGGCGTGATGACGGTGCAGGCTTGCCATGCCCATGCCTACGGCGAACGCGAGCGGCTGATCTTCCGCACCCTGTGCGCGTATGGCGCCATCGCACTCGACAATGCCAGCGCCTACCGGCAGCTGCAAGATGCCCAGGCGCAACTGGTGTCGCAGGAAAAACTCGCCGCCCTGGGTTCCCTGATGGCGGGCGTGGCGCATGAACTTAATACGCCCATCGGCAACAGTCTGTTGATCGCCAGCACCATGCAGCAAAAGACGGAAGACATGGAACGCCTGATGAACGGTCCGGGCCTGCGCCGCTCCGACCTGTCCGCCTACATCGAGGATGCGGCCAAGGCATCGGCGCTGGTGATGCGCGGCCTGCACAGCGCGGCCGACCTGGTCAACAGCTTCAAGCAGGTGGCCGTCGACCGCACCACCGAACAGCGGCGCCAGTTTGACCTGCAACAGGTGAGCAATGAAATCATCGCCACCGTCATGAACCGCATCCGCAGCTCGGGCCACCGCATCGAGACGGACATCGATTTCGGCATCGCCATGGACAGCTATCCGGGTCCGTTAGGCCAGGTGATCACCAATCTGATCAACAACGCCCTGCTGCACGCCTTCGCCCCCGCGCCCAACGATGGTGCCGCCGGCACGGGCTGCATGCGCCTGTCCGCCACGCTCGATGGGGCGCGCGTGCAGATCGTCTTTGCCGACAATGGCGGCGGCATCGCAGAACAGCATCTGTCGCGCATCTTCGACCCCTTCTTTACGACCAAGCTGGGCCAGGGCGGCAGCGGCCTGGGATTGTCGATCAGCTACAACATCGTCACGGCCCTGCTGGGCGGCACCATTCAGGTGGCCAGCAGCCGCACCGGCACGCGCTTCACGCTCGAGCTGCCCCTGGTGGCGCCGCAGATCGATGCGGCCACCCCGGCCAACATATATTGAGCCGGCAAGATCCAGGCTGGACGCGGCCACTTGTCTACACAAGTCCCCGTCCGACCAGTCTTTCCAATCTAAAAGCAAAACCCTTATAATTGAATAGCTGGAGTCCCTGCCATTGCATGATTTACAACTTGGCAAACCGCATCGACCCGCGCGACAAACAGACACGGGCACCGATCAACACAGCAGCGCGCCGGGCGAGGCAGTCATCAGACGAGATGTTATACGCTGATGCAACCCGGCGGGAAAGGCACGCCGCCGGCGGCCTGCGCATCTTCAAGTGGTCATTATGTCGATAAAAAAACCGATCAAGCACTACCTCCAGTTCTCCGATTTCACGTTGGAAGAGTACGAATATGTGATCGAACGCGCCCATCTGATCAAGCGCAAGTTCAAGAATTACGAAATCTACCATCCACTGATCGACCGCACCCTGGTGATGGTCTTTGAAAAGAACTCCACCCGCACGCGACTGTCGTTCGAAGCCGGCATGCACCAGCTGGGCGGTGCCGCCATCTACCTGAACACGCGCGACTCCCAGCTGGGCCGCGGCGAGCCAGTGGAAGATGCGGGCCAGGTCATGTCGCGCATGTGCGACATCATCATGGTGCGCACCTTCGGCCAGGAAATCATCGAGCGTTTCGCCGCCAACTCGCGCGTGCCGGTGATCAATGGCCTGACCAATGAACACCACCCGTGCCAGGTGTTTGCCGACATCTTCACCTACATCGAACACCGCGGCTCAATCGCTGGCAAGGTCGTTGCCTGGATCGGCGACGCCAACAACATGCTGTACTCATGGCTGCAGGCGGCCGAAGTGTTCGGCTTCCACGTCAATGTGTCGACGCCAAAAGGCTACGACATCGACCTGTCGCAAGTCAAAACCGAGCGCTACACGTTCTTCGCCAACCCTTCCGACGCCTGCGAGGGCGCGCACCTGGTCAACACGGACGTGTGGACCAGCATGGGCTACGAAGCGGAAAACGCGGCCCGTATTGCCGCCTTCGACGGCTGGATCGTCGATGGCGCGAAGATGGCCCGCGCCGCGCCCGACGCCCTGTTCATGCACTGCCTGCCCGCCCACCGCGGCGAGGAAGTGGCCGCCGAAGTGATCGACGGCCCGCAATCGGTGGTGTGGGACGAGGCGGAAAACCGTCTGCACGTGCAAAAAGCGCTGATCGAGTACCTGTTACTGGGTAAAATCAACTAATTCGCCAGGTGCATATATTCTGGCAGCATCGCAATACATACATCGACAACGACAACTGGAAGCAATATGAGCGACATTAAAAAAGTAGTCCTGGCCTATTCCGGCGGACTCGACACCTCCGTCATCCTGAAATGGCTGCAAGATAACTACCAGTGCGAAATCGTCACCTTCACGGCCGACCTGGGCCAGGGCGAAGAACTGGAACCGGCGCGCGCCAAGGCCATCAAATTCGGCATCAAGCCGGAAAACATCCATATCGAAGACGTACGCGAAGAATTCGTGCGCGATTTCGTCTTCCCGATGTTCCGCGCCAACACCGTGTATGAAGGCGAATACCTGCTGGGCACCTCGATCGCCCGTCCGCTGATCGCCAAGCGCCTGATCGAAATCGCCAACGCCACCGGCGCCGACGCCATCTCGCACGGCGCCACCGGCAAGGGCAATGACCAGGTGCGTTTCGAACTGGGCGCCTACGCCCTGAAGCCAGGCGTGAAAATCATCGCCCCATGGCGCGAGTGGGATTTGCTGTCGCGTGAAAAACTGCTGAAGTACGCGGAAGACGCCGGCATCGAAATCGACATGAAGCACAAGAACGGCGGCGCGCCGTACTCGATGGACGCCAACTTGCTGCACATCAGCTTTGAAGGCCGCCACCTGGAAAACCCCAGCGCCGAAGCGGAAGAAACCATGTGGCGCTGGACCGTCAGCCCTGAAAACGCGCCGGACGAAGCGGAATACCTGGACATCGAATATGAAAAAGGCGATATCGTCGCGATCAACGGCGTGCGCATGTCGCCCGCCACCGTGCTGGCCGAACTGAACAAAGTTGGCGGCAAGCATGGCGTGGGACGCCTGGACCTGGTGGAAAACCGCTACGTCGGCATGAAATCGCGCGGCTGCTATGAAACCCCGGGCGGCACCATCATGCTGAAAGCCCACCGCGCCATCGAATCGATCACCCTGGACCGCGAAGTGGCCCATCTGAAAGATGATTTGATGCCGCGCTACGCGTCGATGATCTACAACGGCTACTGGTGGGCGCCTGAGCGCGTTGCCCTGCAAACCCTGATCGACCACACGCAGGAAACCGTGAACGGCTGGGTACGCATCAAGCTGTACAAGGGCAATGTCATCGTCGTCTCGCGCGATTCGAAGACGGACTCGCTGTTCGACATGAACATCGCCACCTTCGACGAAGACGGCGGCGCCTACAACCAGGCCGACGCCGGCGGCTTCATCAAGCTGAACGCCTTGCGCATGCGCATCGCCGCCATCGCCCGCGAAAAGCGCGGCCAGAAGTAATCCCCGGCCGGGAGGCAACCCCTCCCGCGCCCGCCGAAAGCCGCCTACGGGCGGCTTTTTTTCATCTGGAGCACTCCCGGCCACGATTTACGGACTTGCACGCCCCGCCATCCCCCCCATTTTGCTGTCCTCATGGCAAAATGCTACATTGCAATTATGCCGACCGTCCCGCTTCCGGAGCCCTGCCATGTTCAAAGACCTGCGTATCAAGAATAAACTGTACCTGGGCTTCGGCTCGATCGTGGCCATCATCCTGATCCTGCTGGGCGTGGCCTACAACAGTTTTTCGCGCCTCTCGGAAGCCAATGCATGGGACCGGCACACGATGGACGTGCTGGTCGAAATCGATAAAATTCACAATTCCATCCTGCAAATCCAGGTGGAAGTGCGCGGTTTCATTCTCACCGGCAACGAAGCCTCGCTGAACCCGGAAACGGACGAGATGGCGGTGCTGTCGCAGCACACGCAAAAAGCCATCAGCATGACGGTCGACAACAAGGTGCAGTCGGAACGCTTCCGCAAGATCGACGCGCTGACCAGCACCTGGGTCAAGGAGTGGATCAATCCCCTGATCGAAAAGCGCCGCGCGCTGGGCAATGGCCCGGGCGCCACGGAAGCGGTGGCGCGCACCATGCCGCCTACCGGATACCCAGCCGTCGCACAGGCCAACAAGCTGCTCGACGAAGTCGCTGCCGAGGAAAGCCGCTTGCTGGCCGAACGCACGGCCACCACGGCGAAATTGCAGGAAACCATGCTGCTGACCCTGGCGCTGGGCGGCTTGCTGTGCGTCGTGCTGGCGCTGGGCATTTCCTACCTGCTGGGCCGTTCCATCCTCGGTCCGCTGAACAACCTGACGGATGCCGTCGGGCGCATCGCCGGCGGCGAGCAAAACGCGCGCGCCGCCATCCTCTCGCGCGACGAGCTGGGCAAGGTGACGGAAGAATTCAACCGCATGGCGCAAACCATCCAGGACAACCAGTCCAATGAACTGGCCGCCACGAACACCTTGCGCGCCAAGGTCGATTCGCTGCTGGAAGTGGTGTCGAAGGCGGCCTCGGGCGACCTGACGGGCAAGGTCAGCATCACGGGCAGCGACGCCATCGGCCAGCTGGGCAACGGCCTGGCGAAGATGTTCGAGAACCTGCGCAGCCTGCTCAACAATGTGCAAAAGGCCGGCATCCAGGTCACGACGTCCGCCACTGAAATCGCCGCCTCGGCGCGCCAGCAGGAAGCCACGGGCATTGAGCAAGCGCAAACCAGCGTGGAAATTCTCAGCACCACCAAGGAAATCTCGGCCAATACGAGCCAGTTGCTGAAAACCATGGAAGACGCGACCGCCGTGGCCGATTACACGACGAATGCCACGGCCGAAGCACAGAATAACCTCAAGCGCATGGATTCGACCATGCAGCATATGGTATCGGCCACCGATTCCATCAACGCCAAGCTGGCCGCCCTGTCGGAAAAGGCCAGCAATATCAATAGCGTACTGATCACCATCACGAAGGTGGCCGACCAGACCAATATCCTGTCGCTGAACGCCGCCATCGAGGCGGAAAAAGCGGGCGAGGCGGGCCGCGGCTTCTCCGTGGTGGCGACCGAAATCCGCCGCCTGGCTGATCAAACCTCCGTCTCCACCTGGGATATCGAGCAAATGCTCAAGGAAATGCAGTCGGCCGTATCGGCCAGCGTGATGGGCATGGATAAATTCTCGGAGGAAATTCGCCGCAGCGTAGGCGAAGTACGGCAAGTGGCCGAACAGCTGTCGTCCGTGATGGACCAGGTGCAAAAGCTCACGCCGCAATTTGATGCCGTGCTGCAAGGCATGCAGTCGCAAGCGATAGGCGCGTCGCAGATTTCCGACACCATGATGCAGCTCAACGATGCCACCCAGCAGACGGTGGAGTCCTTAAAAGCCACCAGCGAGGCGGTGCACCAGCTGCAATATGCGGCGGGCGACCTGCAGTCGAGCGTCTCGACCTTCGCCGTGAACATCTGATCCCATGAAAGTGCTGCTCTTTCACATCGGACGCGACCGCTACGGCCTGCCCCTGGCAGGCATCGTGCGCGTGCTGCCGCTGCTGGAGCTGAAACAATTGCCGCTCACGCCAGACTATGTGGCCGGCCTGATGGACTTGCACGGCAAGCCCGTGCCCGTGATCGATCTGTCGCGCCTGGCCGGGCTGCCAGCTGCTGCCGCGCAGTTTGACACGCGCATCATCATCGTCGACTACCGCGCACCTGGCGGCGCCACGCATGCGCTGGGCCTGCTGGCTTCGCAGGTGCGCGGGATCGCCGACATCGACACGCAACAGCTTGAAGACAGCGGCGTGGCGACGGTGCCCTTCCTGGGCCAGGTGGCCAGCGACGCCGACGGTATCGTGCAGCTGGTCGAGTTGGCACAACTGCTGCCGCCCGACGTGCGTGCGCTGCTGTTTCAAGATGCGAGCACGGCATGACGGCACAAGCCCTGCTGCGCCGCGCGACCGGCCTGTCCGTCTCCAAAGCCGTGGCCGAACGGGCCGTGGGCCAGCGCATGGAGCAGACGGGCTTCAGCGATAGCGTAGCCTATCTGCAGGCGCTCACGCCGGCCGAAATGACGCAGCTGATCGAACTGGTGGTGGTGCCCGAATCGTGGCTGTTCCGCGACCCGCAGGCGTTTTACGCTACCGTCGAACTGGTGCAGGAACGCTGGGCACGGGGGCGCGCCACGCGCATCCTGTCGATTCCCTGCGCGGGTGGAGAGGAACCCTATTCGATGGCCATGGCATTGCGCGATGGCGGCGTGCCGAAACAGGCGTTCAGCATCGACGCCTATGACCTGAGCCCCGGCTGCATCGAGCGGGCGCAGGCGGGCGTGTATGGCCGCAACGCCTTCCGCGCGCAGGACGTGGCCTTCCGCGAACGCTATTTCACGCACGTTGCCGACGATGCCTACCGCATCATTGACGCCTTGCGCGATCAGGTAAGCTTCAGGCAGGGCAACCTGCTGCAGTTCGATACCGCCACCTACAGCCGCCATTACGACGTCATCTTCTGCCGCAATCTGCTGATCTATTTTGACAAGCCGACCACGCGCGCGGCCATCCATAAGCTGTCGGCCCTGCTGGCCGACGACGGCATGCTGCTGGCCGGCTACGCGGAAGTGCCCTCGTTCTGCCAGAACGGCTTTGCGACGCTGCAGTTCCGCCAGGCCTTCGCCCTGAAGAAGGAAACGGCGGCGCCGGCGGCCCCCTTCCAGGCGGTACCGCTTCCGGCCGCGCGTACCCTGCGCAGCGTGCCGCCCGCACCGAGGCGCGCAGCCGCTCCCGCCCCGCCCATCACACAGGAGGCGCCGCGCACGCGCCCCGTGTCCGCACCATCGCACCAGCCGGCGCAGGCCGCCCACGCCGACTTGCTGGCCGAAGCACGCCTGCTGGCCGACCGTGGCCAGTTGCGCGAAGCCGGTGAAAAATGCCACGCCCACCTGGCCCGCGTACCCGAAGCATCGGAAGCGTATTTCATGCTGGGCATGATCAATGAACTGGCGGGCAAGACGGACCTGGCCGACGACTACTGGCGCCGCTGCATCTATTTGCAGCCGGATCATTACGAGGCGCTGTGCCATCTGGCCCTGCTGGCCGAGCGCAACGGTAACCACACGGCTGCCACCACCCTGAAGGCGCGCGCGGCGCGCATCTACCAGCGCCGCCAGGCGTCCAACTAAGGGGCAAGCATGACAAACATCATCGGCAGCGAGACCCTGGAAAGCATTGACGACTGCTGGAACCATATCGGCGTGGTCGGCGACCAGAGCTGCCCAAAGCTGCCAGCCAATGTCCATTGCCGCAACTGCGACGTGTATGCGGGCGCGGCCCAGCGCAACCTGCAGCGGCCCGTGGACGAACACTACCAGCGCGACTGGGCCAGCCACTTCCGCCAGATCGATACGGGCGGGGAAGTGCGCGACAGCTCGGCGCTGGTGTTTCGCATCGGCCGTGAATGGCTGGCGCTGCCCACGCGCGTGTTCGACTCCGTGGCGCCGCAAGCCAGGCCGCACGTGCTGCCGCACCGCAGTGGGCGCGGCCTGTCTGGCATCGTCAACATCGGCGGCAAGCTGTATCCGTGCATGTCGCTGGCCAGTTTGCTGGGCATCGACGAACAGGGCGCACCGCCAGTCAAGGGCCGTCACACCTTTCCGCGCCTGCTGCTGATGCGCTGGGAAGAGCAAGCCTACGCCCTGCCTGTGGCCGACCTGCACGGCATCGTGCGCTATGCGTCGGGCAACGTGCAAACGCCTGCGGCCACCATCAACAAGGGCCTGTCGCGCTTTCTGTCGGGCGTGATCACCGAGGGCGACATGCGCATCGGCTGCCTGGACACGGCGCTGATCGGCTTTCAACTTGCGAGACTATTACGATGAGCCAGGACCAGCACGGCGACCTGAGTGCCTTTTCCATGCTGGACCTGTTCCGCATGGAGGCGGACAGCCAGACCCAGATTCTCACCGATGGCTTGCTGGCCATGGAGCGCCATGCGGGCGACGCGGCCGCCGTCGAAGCGATGATGCGCGCGGCGCACTCGATCAAGGGCGCCGCCGCCATCGTCGGCCTGCAAGTGGTGGTGCAGCTGGCGCACGGCATGGAAGACAGCTTTGTCGCCGCCCAGCACGGCCGCTTGAAACTCACGCCGGAACGGGTCGACGTGCTGCTGTCGGGCGTCGACCTGATCGTGCAGCTGTCGCGCCTGGACGATGCGGGTGCCGAAGCGTGGCTGGCAGCCAACGCGGCGCAGATCGACCAGACCCTGAACGCCATCGCCGGCATCGCCGAGCTGCCCGAACTGCCTGCCCTGCCCTCGCTGCCTTTGTCTGTGCCGGCGCCAACGCCGGCCCCCTTGGCGCCGGAAGCCGCCGAGCCGCAAGCCCTCGTGGCCAGCGGCCTGGCGGGCGAGGAAGTGGAGTCGTCTGCGGCCGCGCCCCCGCCGCGAGCCGGTGCGCCCGCCAAGGCCCCGGCACAGAATTTCGACAAACTGCTGTCGCTGGCCAGCGAATCGCGCATCAATGCGCACCAGATGCACCCCTTCATCGGCGCCCTGCAACGCTTCAAGCGCAACCAAAGCAGCCTGTTTTCCGCCATCGAACACCTGCATGAGGCCATTGCCCGCTCGGGCGACGCGGGCCTGATGGAAAAATCCCTGCTGGCACTGCAAAAGACGCAACCCCTGAAGCAGTTCATGCTGGAGCACATCGCCGACATCGAAACCTATGAACGGCGCCTGCTGGCCGTCTCGCAGGGTATGGTCGACGAAGTGCTGGCCCTGCGCATGCGCCCTTTCCGCGACGGCATCCACGCATTTCCCCGCATGGTGCGCGACCTGGCGCGTAGCCTGGGCAAGGAAGTGCAGCTGAAAATCGACGGCGAAGAGACCCTGGTCGACCGCGACATCCTGGCGAAGATCGAAAGCCCGCTGAACCACATGCTCAGGAATGCCATCGACCATGGCATGGAAGGCCCGTACGAGCGCATCGAGGTGGGCAAGGAAGCAATGGGCACGATACGCATGGAGGCGCGCCACCGCGCCGGCATGCTGAGCATCGAGATCAGCGATGACGGACGCGGCGTCGACCTGGAAAAAATCCGCCAGTCCGTGATCGAGCGCAAGATGGCCAGCCCCGCCATGGCCGCCGCGCTGTCGCCCGGCGAGCTGCTGGAATTCCTGTTCCTGCCCGCATTCAGCCTGAAAGCGACGGCCAACCAGCTGTCCGGCCGTGGCGTCGGGCTCGATATCGTGCACGAGACGATACGCCAGCAAAACGGCACGGTGCGCCTGGAGTCCGAGCCGGGACGGGGTTTCCGCGCCCTGATTACCCTGCCGCTGACGCAGTCGATCGTGCGCGCGCTGGTGATCGACGTACAGGGCGAAGCCTACGCCATCCCCATCGTCAAGGTGGAAAGCGTGGTGCGCGTGCCGCAAGCTGCCGTCCATACGCTGGAAAACAAGCAGTTCTTTGAACTCAAGGGCGAGCATCTGGGCCTGGTGTCGGCGGCGCAGGTGCTGGAACTGGGCGAAGCGCCCAGTAGCGCCGACGATTTGCCGGTGGTGGTGATCGGGCGCGGCAAACAAAGCTATGCGCTGGTGGTCGACGCCATCCGCGGCGAGCAAAGCCTGGCGGTGCAGGCGATCGATCCGATCTTCGGCAAGATGCGCGACATTTCCGCCGCCGCCCTGCTCGATGATGGCGAGCCGGTGCTGATCCTCGACGTGCCCGACCTGCTGCTGTCGATTGACAAGCTGCTGCACGAGGGCGGCCTGCACCAGCTGGCGCAGGCTGGCCACGCGCAGCAGCGCCGCGCCAAGCGCATCCTGGTGGTCGACGATTCGCTGACGGTACGCGAGATGGAGCGCAAGCTGCTGCTGGCGCGCGGCTTCGATGTCGACGTGGCCATCGATGGCATCGACGGCTGGAATGTGGTGCGCAGCGGCGAGTACGATCTGGTCATCACCGACGTGGACATGCCGCGCATGGATGGCATCGAACTGGTCTCGTTGATCAAGAAGGACTTGCACCTGCACAAGCTGCCGGTGATGATCGTTTCGTACAAGGACCGCCCGGAAGACCGCGCGCGCGGCCTGTCCGCCGGCGCCGACTATTATCTGACCAAAGGCAGCTTCCACGACGAGACCTTGCTCGACGCGGTGGCAGACCTGATAGGAGATGCCCGCTTATGAGCTGTACTTCATGAAAATTGCCATTGTTAACGATGTCGCCATGGCCGCCGAAGCCCTGCGCCGGGTGGTGGCCAGCACGCAGGAACACCAGGTGCTGTGGATCGCCCGCACGGGACTCGAAGCGGTGCGCATGTGCGAGGGCAACCGCCCCGACCTGATCCTGATGGACCTGAACATGCCGGAGATGGATGGCGTCGAGGCGACGCGCCTGATCATGGAACAAAGCCCGTGCGCCATCCTGGTTGTCACGGGACGCCCGCAAGACAATGTCAACCAGGTTTTCCGCGCGCTGGGCGCCGGCGCACTCGACGTCACGGCCACCCCGGTGCTGCAGGGACAAGTGGGAGGCGACAGCGAACTGCTGGCCAAGATCAAGACCATCGGCAAGCTGATACGCCACAGCGCCGAAGCGCCGCCGCCGCGCCAGGTGCAAGCCAACGGTGAACGCGGCGACGGCCAGGTCACCACTCTGGTGGCCATCGGCGCTTCGACGGGAGGGCCGTCAGCGGTAGCCAAAGTGCTGTCCGGCTGGACGGCGCCGCCCGGCTGCGCCATCGTGGTGGTGCAACATATCGATGAAACCTTCGCCTCGCATTTCGCCAAATGGCTGGACGATCAATTGGAGATGCCCGTGCGCGTGATCGCCGAGGGTGACGAACTGGTGGCCGGCAGCGTACTGGTCGCCAAGACCAATGATCACCTGTTGCTGGATCAAAATTATCGTTTGGGTTACGATGCGGCACCACGCGAGTATGTTTACCGTCCTTCCGTCGATGTCTTCTTTCATTGCGTGGCACAGCACTGGCGCGGCGATGCCATCGGCGTGCTGCTCACAGGCATGGGCCGCGACGGCGGCGAGGGATTGCTGGCCATGCGCCGCGCGGGCAAGACGACGATAGCGCAAGACCAGGCCAGCAGTGCCGTGTATGGCATGCCGCGCGCTGCGGCCGAACTCGATGCAGCGCAACAAATCCTGCCATTGGATAGAATAGGCGTCAGCCTGCGCAGCCGCCTGGGCGCCAAACTCAACAGTGGGTGGGAGTCCTCCCCTAACATCTGAAAAGAATGCAATGCCAGAATTTTCCTCCAGTTTCACCATGCATGAGCCCGCATTGACCGAATTCAAAGTCAGCGTGCTGCTGGTGGACGACCAGTTGATCATTGCTGAGGCAATACGGCGCATGCTGAGCGACCAGCACGATATCGAGTTTCATTACGTGACCGACGCCACGCAGGCGCTGGACACGGCGTTGCGCTTGCAACCGACCGTCATCCTGCAAGACTTGGTGCTGCCGGGCATCGACGGCTTCGCGCTGATCCAACTGTACCGCGAAAACGCGGCGCTGGCGCATGTGCCGGTGATCGTGCTGTCGGCCAAGGATGACCCGAAACTGAAGGCCCACAGCTTTGCCGTCGGCGCCAATGATTACGTGGTGAAACTGCCGGACCGCCTGGAGTTGCTGGCGCGCATACGCTACCATTCCAACGCGCACATCAGCCGATTGCAGCGCGACCAGGCATTTCGTTTCCTGCGCGAAAGCCAAAAAAACCTGGCCGATACAAATATTGAATTGCAGAAACTAGCCGCCCTCGATGGCTTGACGGGCATCGCCAACCGCCGCCGCTTCGATGAAACCCTGCAATTCGAATGGCAGCGGGGCCAGCGCGACAAGACGCCGCTGAGCCTGCTATTCTGCGACATCGACCATTTCAAGAGCTATAACGATCACTTTGGCCACCTGGCGGGCGACCTGTGCCTGAAAAAAGTGGCCGCCGTACTGACGGAACATTTGAAGCGCCCGGCCGACCTGGCCGCCCGCTATGGGGGTGAGGAATTCGCGCTGATCCTGCCCGAAACGGAGGCTGCAGGGGCCTTGCTGATCGCCGAAGCATGCCGACGCCACCTGGAGGGCTTGCAGATCGAGAATCCGGCGACCAGCACGGGCATCGTCACCATCTCGATCGGCGTGGCCACCATCGTGCCTTCGCCGGACTCGACGGTCGAGCAACTGATCAACCGCGCCGACCAGGCCCTGTACGCGGCCAAGCGCGGCGGACGCAACAGCGTGTTGTGCGCCGATGACATCGAAAACTGATTTTTAACTGAAGGAAAGTGAAGCATGAGCACACAACTGGACAATGTCAGCGTCGTCAAAAAATCGAATATCTATTTTGACGGCAAGTGCGTCTCGCACAACGTCATCCTGGCCGATGGCACGAAGAAAAGCGTGGGCGTAATTTTCCCGTCATCGCTGCGCTTCAACACGGGCGCACCGGAAACGATGGAAATCGTCGGCGGCTTGTGCAAGGTACGCCTGGCCGATGCGACAGAGTGGAACAGCTATGGCGCGGGCACGGAATTCAAGGTGCCGGGCAACAGCTATTTTGATATCGAAACGACTGAAACAGTGGACTACGTCTGCCATTTTGCCTGATTCGCGCAGAAAAAACGTCCATGGCTGCGTTGCACTGCCTCGCCGTACTATGCGTACTGTCTTCGGCAATGCGCCTTGCCCTGAACATTTTTTCAAGCGCGGATTTATTATTTAGATAAACACAGGCTCGGGCGACAGGCGCACGCCATATTTCGCCTCTACATCATCCTGTATCGCTGCCGCCAGCCGGGTAATGTCCGCGCCACGAGCGCCGCCATTATTCACCAGAACCAGCGCCTGCTTGGGATACACTCCCGCGGGCCCCAGGTTTTTTCCCTTCCAGCCACACTGATCGATCAGCCAGCCGGCCGCCAGCTTTTCCGTGCCATCGGCTTGTGCATGGTGTACCAGCGTGGGAAAGCGCTCCAACAAGGCAAGACATTGCTCTCGTGATACCACGGGATTCTTGAAGAAGCTGCCCGCATTGCCGATCACGGCCGGGTCGGGCAATTTGCGCCGACGTATCGCCATCACGGTTTCGGCCACTTGTTGCGGCGTCGGCTCGGCAAGATTGCGCTCGGCCACGGCCTGTGCCAGCTCCGCGTAGCGCAAGTTCGGCTGCCACTCGGCAGGCAAGGCAAACGTTACTTCCAGCACGATCAGCTCCCGCCCGTCTGCCTGCTTGAAGATGCTGTCGCGGTAAGCGAAACGGCAAGCGTCACGGTCCATGTCGAAGACAATGCCGCTGGCGCTGTGCATGACGCTCACGCTATGCAGATAATCCTTGATTTCAACGCCATACGCGCCAATATTCTGGATAGGGGCCGCACCCACCGTACCGGGGATCAAGGACAGGTTTTCCAGCCCGCCCACGCCTTGCGCCAGGGTCCACTGCACGAAGTCGTGCCAGTTTTCACCGGCTGCGGCCGTGACGAGGATGGTCTCGAAGTCCGCCTGCGCCAGGCGCATGCCGCGCGTGGCCATGTGCAGCACGGCGCCGGGAAAGTCGCCCGTCAGGACGATATTGCTGCCGCCACCCAATATCAGGCGCGGCATGGCGGACAAGGCGGGATCTTGCAACGCGGCCTGCAATTCGGCTTGCGAAGTAATGCGTACGTAGGCGGCCGCATTGGCCGTGATGCCGAAGGTATTCAGGCGCTGGAGGGAGTAATTGTGTTCGATGGTGAGCTCTGCAGACAAGGGATAGCGATTATTTTGCTCGATTATAGAGTGAAACCGACAAAAAACCAGCGCAAGACAAGGGCAGGCCGTCCGTTGTCCGTTAAAATGTCGCATCTTTAACAGGGCCGTCCCATGGCGTAGAATCAGCCGCCAAGGCCCAGTGCGCCGAGCGCGCGCTCGCTTTAACAAGAAAAGGAACAGACCATGCCATCATTTGATGTAGTCTCCGAAGCCGATATGATCGAAGTCAAGAATGCCGTCGAGCAATCCAACAAGGAAATCACCACCCGCTTCGACTTCAAGGGCAGCGACGCCCGCGTCGAACACAAGGAAAACGAATTGACTGCGTTTGCGGATTCGGAATTTCAGCTCAGCCAGGTGCGCGATGTACTGACGAACAAATTGACCAAACGCAAGGTCGATGTGCGCTTCCTCGACGAAGGCGACATCAAGAAGATCGGCGGCGACAAGGTCAAGCAGATCATCAAGATCAAGAATGGCATCGAATCGGATGATGCCAAGAAAATCGTGCGCGTCATCAAGGATAGCAAGATGAAAGTCCAAGCGAGCATCCAGGGTGAAGCCGTGCGCGTCACGGGCGCCAAGCGCGACGACCTGCAGGCGGCCATGGCCATGCTGCGCAAGGACGTGCCCGACATGCCGCTGGAATTTAACAATTTCCGCGATTAATTTCGATGAGGTGCGCGATCCGGCACGCGCTTGCACCGCCATGGTGGCAAGCTGCCCCGGAGAGCCTGCCCGCTTGGGGTAGAATTGAAGCTGCGCACAGCTACATGCGCCCGCGCGCCCGACCGGCAGCGGGCTTGACCGTACATCTGGCTCAGTGATAACCACGGTAGTCTAAGGATAGCAATGAAACGTGTTGATGATTTCCGCCTGCGATTTGGCAAAAAAGAATATGTGCCCATCATGATAGGCGGAATGGGTGTGGATATTTCCACGTCGGAGCTGGCCCTGGAAGCGGCCCGGCTGAACGGTATCGGCCATATTTCCGATGCCATGGTGGAAGATGTGTCGGATCGTCGTTTCGACACCACCTTCGTCAAAGACAAGACGAAACTGTACAAGTTCAACATCAATAATAGCGACAAGGCCGTGGTGCAATTCGACCTGGGCCGCCTGGCGGAAGCGCAACGTCTGCATATCGGTCGCACCATGGAAGCGAAAAAAGGCGATGGATTGATCTTCGTCAATTGCATGGAAAAGCTGACCATGAACGGCCCCCGCGAAACCTTGCGCGTGCGCCTGAATGCGGCGCTGGACGCGGGCATCGATGGCATCACCCTGTCCGCTGGTTTGCACTTCGGGTCGTTTGCCTTGATGGCCGACCATCCACGTTTCCGTGATGCCAAACTGGGCATCATCGTCTCGTCCGTGCGCGCCCTGCAGATTTTCCTGCGCAAGAACGCCAAGCTGGATCGCCTGCCCGACTTCATCATCGTCGAGGGCCCATTGGCCGGCGGCCACCTGGGTTTCGGCATGGACTGGGCCAATTACGACTTGCACACGATCACTGCGGAACTGCTGGCCTATCTGAAAACGGAACAGCTGGATATCCCGCTGATCGCCGCTGGCGGCATCTTCACGGGCAGCGATGCCGTTTCCTTTCTGGAAGCGGGCGCAGCCGGCGTGCAAGTGGCGACGCGCTTCACCGTCACCGAGGAATGCGGCTTGCCAAACAAGGTCAAGCAGGAATACTACAAGGCTTCGGAAGAAGACATCATCGTCAATGGCGTCTCGCCAACTGGCTACCCGATGCGCATGCTGAAAAACACGCCCGCTATCGGCGCCGGCATCCGTCCTGGCTGCGAATCGTATGGCTATCTGCTCGACGCGACGGGCAACTGTGCCTATATCAACTCGTACAACCGCGAAGTGGCGGCCCATCCCGAGCAAAAAACCGTCGTCGTGATGGACAAGACCTGCCTGTGCACGCACATGCGCAACTTCAACTGCTGGACCTGCGGCCATTACACGTATCGCCTGAAGGACACCACGCACAAGCTCGACAACGGCGAATACCAGATCCTGACGGCCGAACACGTCTTCAAGGACTACCAGTTCAGCGTCGACAACCAGATCGCCCTGCCAGAAAAAGAAGTTCAGGGCTGAATTTTCTCAGCCTGAACTGAAAATGGCGCAGCCTGTGAAGGCTGCGCCATTTTTTATGCCTGAAGCATTTCCAGCAATGCCCGTTCAATCACCTCGAACTTGGGCCGCTGCAGCGCTTCTTCCTGCAAGCAAGCCTCCTGCAAGGCCTGCATGACAGGCAAGGGGGTCGCACAGTGCGCGATCAGCTCGCCCAGCAGCACGCCAAAGGCGCGCGCCTCTATACCCTGCAGCAAATCTGCTTGCGGCGAGCCGGGTACAAACATGGATGCCGCGCCGAAGTCGCCCAGCAAGCAGGCGCCACCATCCGCATGCAGGATATTGTGGCCATACAAATCGCCATGCACAATGCCGCGCGCATGCAGCTGGCACACGGCGGAGGCGATGCCATGGGCAATCGCCAGCACTTGCGGCACGTCAAAGCCCACGCCATCGGCATACACATCACGCGTGCATGAGGCCAGACTCGGTGGCCCGGCCAGATTACCGAAAGTTGCATCGATGAGCGGCATGACGAGTCCAGGCGCCCCTTGCGGATGCCCGTCCAGGGTGCCCAGGATGGGAATCAGGCCCGCGTGCGCACCCGCGCCGACGCAGGCGGCCATTTCACTGCGCGGCAAGCCATCGCTGGTCATCGCCCCTTTGAACACTTTGACAGCGACATCATCGCTCCCATCCAGACGGGCACGGTATATCACGCCCGATGCGCCCTCGCCCAGCTGCTGCGCCAATGCCAGGCGCTGCCATGCCACAGTCGCCGCGCCGGTATCGGTCAAGGCTGCCAGTTCGCGCACTTCCGTGAACGGGTTGCCCGCGTACGCAAGCCAGCTCAGGCGCGGTAAAGACAGCAGGCAGTCAGGCAGCGCCGTAAAACGGTTAGCGGCAATGCGCACCAGCTCCAGTTGGCGGCAATCTGCCAGGGACGCGGGCAAATGGCTCAGGCAATTACCTGCCAGCATAAGCTTCTGCAATTCACGGCACTTGCCGAGCTCATCCGGCAAGACTTCGATGGCATTGTCGGTGAGGGTCAGCCAACGCAGGCTGGGCGGCAAAGCTGCGGCCGGCACGTGGTGTATCCGGTTCGCCTTGAAACCAATCATGCTCAGCTCCAGACAGGAACCGAGCACGGCAGGCAAGGTGGCGAACAAGTTATCCGAACAAAAAATGATGCGTAACTTGTGCAGGCGCGGCAAATCGTCGGGCAGGGAGGATAGCGCATTGCCGGACAAATCAAGAATTTCCAGGCTGTCAGCCAGATCGAAGATCTCACGGGGGAATTCAGTCAAGCCGCAGGACAGCTTCAGACGGCGTACACCGGCCAGTTGGCCAGCGCGTAATTGTTCCAGTGTATGCAAAGCAGACAAGATATCCCTTTCAAAAAACCGGCAATCGCTGGCATGGCTAAAACCCGCGGACGTAAAAAAACCCCCACCGGATCACCGATGGGGGTTTTTTCGAATAACAAGCCTGACGATAACCTACTTTCACACTGGTTGCAGCACTATCATCGGCGCAAAGTTGTTTCACGGTCCTGTTCGGGATGGGAAGGGGTGGGACCAACTTGCTATGGTCATCAGGCATAACTTGTACTGGCATTTGTCCTCAATTGAGCGACAAAGCCTGAATCTGGAAGAAGCAAAGATTGGGGTAATGAATAGTAGTATCAACAAACTCACAACGTTGTACCGTCTTATCCTCTGTACCTGCTAAGGTTATAGGGACAAGCCGTACGGGCAATTAGTACTGGTTAGCTTAATGCATTACTGCACTTCCACACCCAGCCTATCAACGTCCTGGTCTCGAACGACCCTTCAAAGAGCTCAAGGCTCTGGGAAATCTCATCTCAAGGCAAGTTTCCCGCTTAGATGCTTTCAGCGGTTATCTCTTCCGAACTTAGCTACCCGGCAATGCCACTGGCGTGACAACCGGTACACCAGAGGTTCGTCCACTCCGGTCCTCTCGTACTAGGAGCAGCCCCCTTCAAATTTCCAACGCCCACGGCAGATAGGGACCAAACTGTCTCACGACGTTTTAAACCCAGCTCACGTACCACTTTAAATGGCGAACAGCCATACCCTTGGGACCGGCTACAGCCCCAGGATGTGATGAGCCGACATCGAGGTGCCAAACTCCCCCGTCGATATGAACTCTTGGGAGGAATCAGCCTGTTATCCCCAGAGTACCTTTTATCCGTTGAGCGATGGCCCTTCCATACAGAACCACCGGATCACTATGTCCTACTTTCGTACCTGCTCGACTTGTCAGTCTCGCAGTTAAGCACGCTTATGCCATTGCACTATCAACACGATGTCCGACCGTATCTAGCGTACCTTCGAACTCCTCCGTTACACTTTAGGAGGAGACCGCCCCAGTCAAACTGCCTACCATGCACTGTCCCCGATCCGGATAACGGACCAAGGTTAGAACCTCAAACAAACCAGGGTGGTATTTCAAGGTTGGCTCCACGAGAACTAGCGTCCCCGCTTCAAAGCCTCCCACCTATCCTACACAGATTGGTTCAAAGTCCAATGCAAAGCTACAGTAAAGGTTCATGGGGTCTTTCCGTCTAGCCGCGGGTAGATTGCATCATCACAAACATTTCAACTTCGCTGAGTCTCGGGAGGAGACAGTGTGGCCATCGTTACGCCATTCGTGCAGGTCGGAACTTACCCGACAAGGAATTTCGCTACCTTAGGACCGTTATAGTTACGGCCGCCGTTTACTGGGACTTCAATCAAGAGCTTGCACCCCATCATTTAATCTTCCAGCACCGGGCAGGCGTCACACCCTATACGTCCACTTTCGTGTTTGCAGAGTGCTGTGTTTTTATTAAACAGTCGCAGCCACCAGTTTATTGCAACCCTTTCACCCTCATGGAGTAAACCAATCAAGCTACCGGGGCGTACCTTTTCCCGAAGTTACGGTACCAATTTGCCGAGTTCCTTCTCCCGAGTTCTCTCAAGCGCCTTAGAATACTCATCTCGCCCACCTGTGTCGGTTTGCGGTACGGTCTCGTATGACTGAAGCTTAGAGGCTTTTCTTGGAACCACTTCCGATTGCTTCGTGAACAAGTTCACTCGTCTCAACCCCTTGAATTCCGCACCCGGATTTGCCTAAGTGCCTTCTATGAGCCAAAAACCAACTATTCCAACAGTTGGACAACCTTCCGCGATCCGTCCCCCCATCGCATCATACGACGGTGCAGGAATATTAACCTGCTTCCCATCAGCTACGCATCTCTGCCTCGCCTTAGGGGCCGACTCACCCTGCTCCGATGAACGTTGAACAGGAAACCTTGGGCTTACGGCGTGGAGGCTTTTCACCCCCATTATCGCTACTCATGTCAGCATTCGCACTTCTGATACCTCCAGCATCCTTTACAAGACACCTTCGCAGGCTTACAGAACGCTCTCCTACCATATATATCTGTGATAAATCACAGAACAATATCCGCAGCTTCGGTGACTGGCTTAGCCCCGTTACATCTTCCGCGCAGGACGACTCGATCAGTGAGCTATTACGCTTTCTTTAAATGATGGCTGCTTCTAAGCCAACATCCTGACTGTTTTAGCCTTCCCACTTCGTTTTCCACTTAGCCAATCTTTGGGACCTTAGCTGGCGGTCTGGGTTGTTTCCCTCTTGACGCCGGACGTTAGCACCCGACGTCTGTCTCCCAAGCTCGCACTCATCGGTATTCGGAGTTTGCAATGGTTTGGTAAGTCGCAATGACCCCCTAGCCATAACAGTGCTCTACCCCCGATGGTGATACTTGAGGCACTACCTAAATAGTTTTCGGAGAGAACCAGCTATTTCCAAGTTTGTTTAGCCTTTCACCCCTACCCACAGCTCATCCCCTAATTTTTCAACATTAGTGGGTTCGGACCTCCAGGGCGTGTTACCGCACCTTCATCCTGGCCATGAGTAGATCACTTGGTTTCGGGTCTACACCCAGCGACTGATCGCCCTATTCGGACTCGATTTCTCTACGGCTTCCCTATTCGGTTAACCTTGCCACTGAATGTAAGTCGCTGACCCATTATACAAAAGGTACGCAGTCACGGAACAAGTCCGCTCCTACTGTTTGTATGCACACGGTTTCAGGATCTATTTCACTCCCCTTCCGGGGTTCTTTTCGCCTTTCCCTCACGGTACTGGTTCACTATCGGTCGATTACGAGTATTTAGCCTTGGAGGATGGTCCCCCATATTCAGACAGGATGTCACGTGTCCCGCCCTACTTGTCGTACGCTTAGTATCACCGGTCCAATTTCACATACGGGGCTATCACCCACTATGGCTCCTATTTCCAGAGGATTCTGTTATCGGTCCGACTATCACGTACAGGCTCTTCCCATTTCGCTCGCCGCTACTTTGGGAATCTCGGTTGATTTCTTTTCCTGCAGCTACTTAGATGTTTCAGTTCGCCGCGTTCGCCTTGCATACCTATGTATTCAGTATGCAATACCCTAAAAGGGTGGGTTGCCCCATTCGGAAATCTGCGGATCAAAGTGTGTTTGCTCACTCCCCGCAGCTTATCGCAAGCTACTACGTCCTTCATCGCCTGTAATCGCCAAGGCATCCACCATGTGCACTTATTCGCTTGTCCCTATAACGTTAGCCTCTCATCATTTGCATAATGAAAGAGCGCTACAGGGATAAGAAAGTACAACGTTGTTGCTTGTTTGTTGATACATACAATCATTACCCATCGATTTGCTTTTTACGGCAAACCAATCAATAAATAATCTTTACTTCTTCCAGATTGTTAAAGAACATACAGCACTTGATCTCGAAAAGACCAAACCTAAATCCCCGTGCATTAATCAGCACTAATTTACGTTTGAACTTTTGGTGGAGGATGACGGGATCGAACCGACGACCCCCTGCTTGCAAAGCAGGTGCTCTCCCAGCTGAGCTAATCCCCCTAGGGTATTTCCAGACTGCAGAAACTGGTAGGGCTGGTTGGACTCGAACCAACGACCCCCGCGTTATCAACACGGTGCTCTAACCAGCTGAGCTACAGCCCCAAATGCTGTTCTTTATATTAACAGCCGATAAGTGTGAACATTTGATGCGTGAATCATTTACATGATTCGTGCAAACTCTAGAAAGGAGGTGATCCAGCCGCACCTTCCGATACGGCTACCTTGTTACGACTTCACCCCAGTCACGAATCCTACCGTGGTAAGCGCCCTCCTTGCGGTTAAGCTACCTACTTCTGGTAAAACCCGCTCCCATGGTGTGACGGGCGGTGTGTACAAGACCCGGGAACGTATTCACCGCGACATGCTGATCCGCGATTACTAGCGATTCCAACTTCATGCAGTCGAGTTGCAGACTACAATCCGGACTACGATACACTTTCTGCGATTAGCTCCCCCTCGCGGGTTGGCGGCGCTCTGTATGTACCATTGTATGACGTGTGAAGCCCTACCCATAAGGGCCATGAGGACTTGACGTCATCCCCACCTTCCTCCGGTTTGTCACCGGCAGTCTCATTAGAGTGCCCTTTCGTAGCAACTAATGACAAGGGTTGCGCTCGTTGCGGGACTTAACCCAACAATCTCACGACACGAGCTGACGACAGCCATGCAGCACCTGTGTACTGGTTCTCTTTCGAGCACTCCCAAATCTCTCCGGGATTCCAGCCATGTCAAGGGTAGGTAAGGTTTTTTTCGCGTTGCATCGAATTAATCCACATTCATCCACCGCTTGTGCGGGTCCCCGTCAATTCCTTTGAGTTTTAATCTTGCGACCGTACTCCCCAGGCGGTCTACTTCACGCGTTAGCTGCGTTACCAAGTCAATTAAGACCCGACAACTAGTAGACATCGTTTAGGGCGTGGACTACCAGGGTATCTAATCCTGTTTGCTCCCCACGCTTTCGTGCATGAGCGTCAATCTTGACCCAGGGGGCTGCCTTCGCCATCGGTGTTCCTCCAACATATCTTACGCATTTCACTGCTACACGTGGAATTCTACCCCCCTCTGCCAGATTCTAGCCTTGCAGTCTCCAATGCAATTCCCAGGTTGAGCCCGGGGATTTCACATCAGACTTACAAAACCGCCTGCGCACGCTTTACGCCCAGTAATTCCGATTAACGCTTGCACCCTACGTATTACCGCGGCTGCTGGCACGTAGTAGCCGGTGCTTATTCTTCAGGTACCGTCATTAGCAAGAGATATTAGCTCTCACCGTTTCTTCCCTGACAAAAGAGCTTTACAACCCGAAGGCCTTCTTCACTCACGCGGCATTGCTTGGATCAGGCTTTCGCCCATTGTCCAAAATTCCCCACTGCTGCCTCCCGTAGGAGTCTGGACCGTGTCTCAGTTCCAGTGTGGCTGGTCGTCCTCTCAGACCAGCTACTGATCGATGCCTTGGTAGGCTTTTACCCTACCAACTAGCTAATCAGATATCGGCCGCTCCACGAGCATGAGGT